>OZ241334.1:0-4458447 GCA_965200035.1 Chitinophagaceae bacterium
GAGTTTCCCAAAAATTCAAATCATTTTGTAATTCAGGTAGAAATGGTTTGATAACACGAGCTCTATAAGACGGATATACTAACATTTATTAGATGATACATTATGCTTTTTATTCTCTTAAAAGAAACTAAGAATAAAGAAGAATAGAGATGGTGGCTATAAATAGCTACAGAAAAATTATAAAGTGATATTTATATGAATTTCTGAAGACTGCTTTATGAATATGATTTGTACCGGAATTTACATGTAGAAGATCGGTATAGTCAAAGGTGATCACCATGGCTATTAATAGATCTGTATGTCAGTTAAAAACAACGAGAAGCTAGCTGACTCAGATTTATTGCTGTTATCTAAAACTCGCTTTAAACTTTTTAACAAAAGCTGTGCAAAACTCAAATAAAACTAATCAATTTAGAAATTTAAATTAACTTTTTTCCCAAAAATGAATATGGAAACTATCGAAAAAATCAAGGGTGGCAAGATCTATGTCAAGCCTTTCAACTATGTCTGCGGTCTAGCTTGTATTGGATGCGGAGCGCTCGCTTTATTAGGCGGATATAGGTACAATCTCTACACTTATGTCGTTCCATTTTACTTTGCCTTCTTTGGACTGATTATGATTGCCTCTGACCTCAACATCCAAGTTATTATTGAGAACTGTAACTTCCTCGATGTGTACTTGGGAAGAGGGTTATTCAACATCTTTGTTGGATCTCAAGTCATTGATCAAGCTAAGTATGCTAACGAGAGTGCTAACGATGCTGCCTTTAGAGAAATCTTCCACTATTTTGGAGAGATTGTTGGCTATGCTATAATATTCCTGGGTGTCTATCTTATAATTCTGCACTGCCTTGAATCTAATACGAGCATTAATGGTATCATCAGATCACAAATCTCAAAGGCAGTCCTAGGAAGATAAACTCACCATGAAGACATATTAAACTGTAAATATGAATCTATATAGTAAAATGAATAAAGACCTATATTGTGTGATCTGTCACTTAAATACTTAGATACATTTAGCTAATGTTCTCTACTCATTTATAAAGGTAAACTGGATCTTAATATAGATTATACCAATCAAGCAATTTCAGCGTTATTTTAGAAACTCTATTAACAAGTTTAAATTTGAACATATAGAAGACTGTATGACAGTTTATGAGAGAACTAGGAAATTTATCGTATATACTATATAGATCAAAAATAAGGATAAGAATTATATTATACAAGTCAATTTCTAATAACCTCCATTGTGTTCAAGTCAACAGAAGCCTTGATCTCATTGACTTTAATAATGCTTTTACACTGTCTCACTTCAAACTGCAGTAGACTGAAGTCAGTTGAGTTGTTCTCTGTAGTCATATTATCATCTAGAATGCTTCCGATACCATAGTAAATGTACCTCTCCTTATATACCTCAGGCTCCTGTCTTACTTGCGAGTGAGTTCCAATAACAATATTGGCTCCGCTATCAATGGCAGCTTTGGCAAATTGCTCTTGGAAATCAGTTTTCTCTCCTCCATTGTAGTTTCCACCATGCATGATCACAATAAAGGTATCAGAAACAGAAGTTCTAAGGTCATTTACCATCAGTGATTTAACCCTGTTGAAAAATTCCTCTCCTTGATATGCCCAGTTATAGTTCAGAATAGTAATGTTGCATTCCTTAATCTTGTAAAGGGTTCTGTATCCTAGTCCAGCGACTGGGATAGCATGCTCTCTTAGATGATATAGTGTGTCCTCGGCTCCTTCTACTCCATAATCGAAGATGTGATCATTTTCTACTCCAACACCATTGATGCCCATATCCTTGATAGCCTTAATTAGAGAATAGTCATTCTTCCAGAAGCACTCTTCATTACAGCATCTGTTAAGCTCTCTTTCCGATTGAGTGCATACTCTTTTCTCATTATTGTTGGTGACAGGACCATCAAGGTTGATGAAGCTGATATCAGATGTCTTGAACACGTCATAAAGTGCTGCGAGAGGCTTAGTGAGATTGTAGCTATCAACAGTTCTCATAAGATTAGGACCGTATCTTAAGTCTCCTCCGACAGTCACAACAATGTTCTCTGATCCTGAACGAGGTTGTGACTTGTAGAGATAAGTGATGAAATCCTCTTTTCCAATGAACTCGCCACGAAGATTGAAGTACTTGGTGAAATTTTGGATGTCAATACTATAGTATACAAGTTGTAGTACGAAAAGTGTGGCAAGAACGGAATAGAAGAGGTATCTTGGAGGTCCTTTAACCAAGTATTTGAGATTTTTGTTCGAGATCCATTCGTTGTACATGTAGCAGGTGAAGAGGTCGTAGAAGTTTTTTATGTTTATGTCTAGACTAATACATGTACTAATAAGCTAAAAATTGAATTAGACTTGCGGTTAAAAGGATTGATTAAAAAGCGCCAAAGAGGATTTCTCTGAAAGATCATTTCTCAATGCAGAAGATTGGTAGAAATTTAGTCAATCATAAAGTATTGATGTATAATTGATAAAAACTTCCTCCAAAAAGATTTTTGACTTTGCTGCTATTTGATACTTTGAGACCGTTATATAAGGAGAATCTAATGCTCTCAATATCATAGTGTAGGGTTTGAAAGACAAAGTGTTGGAAGTATTAATTCGCATAGGTGTTGACACACTAAGAAGAATATTGCAACCTTGAAAAAATTGGCTCTGTTATCTGGACATATTATGTTATACATTATTTAGTTTTGACAAAATTTAAATATACTTCGAATGGTGATAAAAGATAACAACAAGAAGGAAGGCAAAATGGCAAATCTGTGATATCCTTATATTCTGCAATCATAGTATATTTTGCTCTTGTTTATGTTTTATTTATCGTTTGTTGTTCCAACTCCAAATAATTTTATTGACAACAGAAATAGTTTAATTAAGATAACTGTTGTGTTATAAAACTTACAGATTAGCTAGCTGTTTCCTTTAAACCGATGACAATCTTCTCTTTTTCTTTATAGATAAAGCGTTAGACGAAATATTCTGGTATTTTAGTTGCAATAAAAAAGAGAAGACATTGAGTATGTACTGATGTCAAAATCTATCAAGATTTCCTTAAGGCTCTTGACAGATATTCTTTAGTTTAATCACTAGTTCCTGAAATAAATATCAACACTAAATTTTAAACCTCTGACTTGCATAAATAATATTTTTAATTCAAGACCTATGCATCCTAACTCCACTAGCTTTCTTCCTAAAGCAACTCCCATCAAATCGAGCTTTCCTCTGTTCATTAGTAGTATAACCTATTTACTGAACGGCCTCAACATAAAGTTGAGCTCTATAGCTTTTGATAGCTCACAAATGACGATAAGGGTAGGGGAAGCTTGTCTGAATGTGTACAGTAATTATCTCAACCTCACGACTGCAATGTTGTGCTTGCATGCTGTAAGCAATATTCTGTAATATGGATGGAATGTTTTACTTAAGAGAAGAGAGTTGTTGCTCATCACTCCCCTCTAAGAGATTTTCAACTGGCACTCTCATGATAGTGGTGCATTACAGCATCCTATACATGTGCTACAAGGCTTTATTCTTGTTCGCAGAATGGGAAATGTGTACTTCTTTACTATTCTTCCCTATGAATCATTGCCTCGCTGCTGGCCGGTGAAGTACGATATCACTGTTCAGGTGCAGAATGAGTACAGATCGACAGACATGTCATTCGTTGTGACCGTGCACCTATCTTCAAGCTACTGCTTATGGCTGCTTCTGAAGATCATGGGTGTGACCGGAACTTATGTATACTTCTTTTAAGTCTTCAGCATTCTCGGTAGATGGGTATATAAATATCCACAGGAGATCGTAGTTGGTGTCAGACAGAAAATCACCTCCACCATTCTTCTTCCAGTGGTGTTGGTTAAATTAGAATTGAAAGAAGCGAAGCAACTTCTAAAGCAGCTTCGTCTACACATAGGTCAAAATACTGAAATCCGAAATGTAGACTTAAGCAAAAACTTCTATAATGAGGCTCAGCAGCGGATAGATGCATTGAAGCTAACTCATACAGTTTAAAAAGGTGGTTTCAGAGGTGAGCAACAAAAGAAGTTTTAAGTTATATCTGAGAGGATCTGAGTCGAAAAGGCAGTTAATTATTCACCTCATCCTAAATATGCTTGTTCTGAAACGGATACATCTTGATGAAGAGAGACAGAACCTAACGCTGTTCAAGCTCCTGAAGCATGATTGAATGTCCATAGTCGAGAGCGATACAACTATGCCATGGCGTCCCTTCTTTGATGAAGCCAAACTAGAAGATAAATTGAATACAATCAGGCTCAAGTTAGGCCTTAACAGCACTAAGATTCAGGAGAAAGATGCCTTCTCTTCTCAACCAAGTTCGCTTTCGCAGAAAATAGACAACATAGAGACCGAACACAAAAGACTAAGATTATTAACTGTATAAACTCATTGCAGTATCAGACAGTAAGAGCTTTTATACCAACCATTCAGCACGCTGCTCAAGACTCTCTAGTTTATTGTCTTAGGCGCTCGCCGCTCATGTACTCAGAGAACAACATCTCAGCCTTAGAGCCTTAGAAACCGAAATCATCAGTAGAGTGAAAGTTTCAAAAGGACCATGGTTTGAAAGGCTAATGAAGATGTAAAGAGGGAATGAGCTGGACTATGGTATTAAATATGAAATAGTTGAAGATGTATTAACCTTTTCTGGAATTGTAACAAACGAAATTGCACACCGTAAAATGATTATCCAGATTTATACAGCGAGAGGTAGGATTGTGCGAGAGATCTGATTGCATGGTATTACAGTAGATTTAGCACAATTGCCGTTGAATGAAAAGACGGTAACTATAGAAGACAATCAACATGTGGCTTAAAACAAAATGAAATGAACTGTACGCATCTCAAATTTAATTCACTATTAGTACTATTCATTCTCGTCTATGTTCCATTCTATATAACTTGAAGAAACAATAATTGTATAAGACGATGAATTCTTATGAATATCTATCTTCAATGTAATTGAAAATATATAATTAAATCTGTTTAATTGTTAAACTTGATCCTTTTTGGTGTCTAATTTGAAAATTAACTATCACTACTCGAGTTTATTACGCGCAACTTTCAAATTTCTAAGTATTATCGTAAATTAAAATAACAAACTATCATGGCTCAAAGAAGATCTGGAGACCTAAAAAGGTCCACTTATAGAGATTATGATGACTTCTTCCCTCATATGTCTCTAGAGGATAATGGTCGCTTCTTCCATCATTACGTACCAGAAGATTGCGAGCCTCTCAAAATGATACTGAAGGTGTATGAGAATGATAGCACTGACGATCCAGATATCAAGAATTTGCTGTTAGCTAAAAAAGAAGAGCCAGCTTTTCAAAAAATTGCAGATAACTCAATAGACTATCAGCAAGACTCTGAACCAGAGAAAGAGTCACTGCTTGAGGTGCCGGTGAGCAGATTGAAAAGAGAGATATTACAAGAAATTGTCGAGAACAAGCCTGCAGAGGATCAGACTCTATCTGAACAGCTGGCGGCAACTTCTCTTGTAGCTAATGCAGAGCGGAATCAGAATCAGAATCAGAAGTTACTGTGGACTGACAGATACATGCCTAAAAACTTCTTTGAGCTGCTGAGTGATGATCAAACAAATAAAGAGGTACTAACCTGGCTTAAAGCATGGGATCCTATAGTTTTTCCATCTGAACACAAAGTAATATATATATCCATCCACTTTTAAATTCTGGTAGGAGGCAGATGGGCAATCAGCGATGCAGAAAAAAGGTAATACAGGCAACACAAGTAACATAAGCCGTACAGGTCAGATGGATCATACGGGTCAGACAAGTTACATGAATCGTACGAACTACTCAAGCCATACACCTCAGATGGATCAGACAGGTTATAAAAGTTACTCAGGTCAGACAGGAAACACAAATAATACAGGTTTCAAAAAGAATTTTGTGCCATATCGTCCGTATATCAACTATAATCTGCAAGATTCAGCGGCATGTGACTTTCTTCGTAATAAGATAATTTTGTTATCTGGCCCTCCTGGCTCCGGAAAGACAACCCTAGCAAGAATAATTGCGAGGCAGTGCGGATACAACCCTATTGAAGTAGTGTTCATCCAGTTCTCATATTTAAATAAATAGATTAATGCAAGTGATGAAAGAACAGCGAACATCTTGATTGAGAAGATTGAATCGATCACAATGTCTGACACAGTCTCAAGAGTCTCAACCAACTACAAGCCATCACTGCTAATATTGGATGAGATTGATGGTACTGCTGAGTCAGAATACTCTGTAAAAGCTATATAATACTTTTGATAATCTGAATAGGGTGGTATGAAACGATTAGTCAAATACATCTATGGTGAGGACTCTGAATCTGAGAACAGAACTAAGAACGTCCGGGGAAATAGAATAAAGGGATTTGAGAGCTCTAAAAAACCAGCTCAAGAGAAAGGTATAATAAGATTTTATACTCACATCCTAACTTGGAGGCAACCCGGTATATATCAATGCCAATGCCTATCTGGAATTGGGCGACAGCATGGGTGCAGACAAAGGATTTTTAATGCCGCGCGTGGCGCTGGTTTCTACCACTCTACCAAATCCACTTACAGCACATGTAGCCGGTATGTCTGTATATAATATAGCTACTGCAGGCTCCGCACCGAATAATGTAGTCCCAGGCATTTATTATAATGATGGCAACAAGTGGCAACAGGTAGTTTCCGGAACTAATGGTGGCTTTTTAATGCTGGCGGACAGCACAGTGCGATATATCACCCCCGCGCAAATGGCGGCGGCGCTTAAGCAAAAGCTCGACATTGCCGATACAGCTGCGCTGCTTGCAGGCTTTATCAATGCTGCCTATAACGGCCTGCATAAAAACGGACGCTCTGTAGGTCTTGGCGGCATGCTCACCGAGCCAACGGCCATCAATACATCTACCACCAATACTTTATCTATTCAGGGACTGCCCTTGGGTGCCACTACAGATAGCGTAGTCGTCTCTGAAAATGGTACCGGCATCCTCAAAAAAATCCCTGCCGGTTCCTTATCCAATACCGCAAAGGCAGTGTATTCCGCAGCCAGCGGCCAAAACACGTTTATTGTTCTTCAGCCTATAACAGACATCAATAAGATTAGCCTGTTCCGAAATGGTGTGCGGCTGGAGATAGAGCAGGCCGGCATCAATACCGTCCGGCTGGAACCGGGCGTCAACTGCGACGCCAATGATGAAATAAGGATTATTCAGTTATACTAAACAAAAGCAAACACACCAATCATCAGTTAACACTTAACGCAATAATATGAAAAAACAAAATTACACAACACACAGGATTGTGCTCTTCGTAGCCATTTTCTTGGGCATGTTGGGCAGCGTAAATGCCCAACGCAGAGGTACCAGAGTGATCGACAACAAGGGTACGATCAAGAATGTGCTCGACACATCTTCTCACTTCGTAGATACGGCTGCCAATGGCTTAACCAAGCTGAATGATTCGACGCTGGTGCTTGGCGGAAAGCTCATTCAGGTGACCACCCTTGACATTAATGGACAAAAGCTGCAACTGGCAAACTTAGTATCCGGCCAGCGCACCGATAGCCTGGTAGTGGCCGATCCTATTACCGGTGAGCTGAAGCGCATAGCCCCTTCTCAACTACTGAATAATCTGATCATCAAGAATGGCCTGCGCAAAGATGGCGACACAGCAAAGCTTGGCGGCGCTCTTACAGAGGCTACTACAATCACCGCGACCGGCACCAACTCACTCACACTGAATGGCAGCAGTGCAGCGGGCGCTATCCGGATCACTAACCTCACCTCCGGCGCTACGAGCGATAGCCTGCTCGTGATCGACCCCGCCACCAATAATGTGCGCTATATCGCTGCGACTACGCTGCTCCGCGCGCTGCAGGCCAATAACGGCCTCACCAAAGTGGGCGATACACTACAGTTGGGCGGCAATTTGATTAAGAATACAACGATTGGTACTAACGGAAAAAACCTGAACATCTCCGTAGGCGGATCTGCCAGTGACTCACTAAATATCACCGGCCTACGCAGCGGCAACCTGACAACAGACAGCATTATGGTGGTAAATGGCGCTACCGGGAAAGTCGGACAGGTCGCCGTTACACAGCTGCTTCAGAGCGGCGAGACATCCTTTAGCGCTACTGCCGGGCAAACCATCTATGCGGTGGCGAATATGCCGGCCATACCGTCCAAGGTCTCAGTGTTCCGCAATGGGGCCAAGCTGATTGGCGGCAGCAACTCAACGGTCACCTCTGATTATACCGTAGCTATAGGGCAGGTCACGCTGGTGCTTAATGGTTATAGTATAATTGCCGGAGATGTCATTGAAGTACAATGGGTGAAATAATAAAAACGCACGTGACTTTTAAATAATGAGCCGATACCTACTCTTGCTGCTGTTGTTTTGCTGTGCCTTCCATACAAAGGCACAGCTGACCGTTATTGACCAAAAGGGATCAAAAATCATGGTTGACAGCAGCAAGTGGACACTTACTGGCACAAGCATCTACAATAAGAATGCCGGAAATGTAGGAATCGGTGCCAGCAGCCCTGCTTACAAGCTCGATGTAGCAGGTAAGATCCGGAATACGGACAGCTTTATTACGAACAGTGCACGTATCATTACCCTTACCTCAGGCAGTGTAAATGACAGTATCCTTACTGCCGACCCGGCTACGGGCATTGTACGAAGAATTGCCTTTACTACATTCAGCAGACCCGATTCCACAACGGCAGCCAATGGTCTGACCTTAAATGGAAAAACGGTACAACTGGGCGGTGCGCTGACTTCGGCAACGACCATCACAACAACAGCCGGCAATACCTTGGCCCTTGCGGGTCTCACCAGCGGCAATGTGGCTACAGATAGCATTCTGGTAGTAACGGCGGCCGGTATCGTCAAGCGGATCAACCCCGGACCAATCACTGGCAGGGCCGACTCGACTACCGCCAGTAATGGCCTCACGCTCAACGGAAAGGACGTACGGCTTGGCGGCAGCCTGACGCAGGCAACTACGGTAACGAGCAATAGCCAGACGCTTACATTCGCCACCGGCGGCTCGGCGCTCAATGTTACCGGCCTTGCCAGCGGCTCAGTGGCAGATAGCTTTCTGGTAACAGATGCAATTACCGGACAGCTCAGACGCGTTGGCTATACAAGGGTGACCAGAAATGACTCGACCGCAGCCTCTAACGGACTGACCCTGAGTGGAAAGACGGTACAGTTGGGCGGCAACTTGGCACAGGCAACGACTATTACGAGCAGCACTTTCCCACTAACGATCGCTACGGGCGGAACGGCGCTGAATGTTACCGGCCTCGCGAGTGGGACGATTACTGCAGATAGTCTGGTAACCACCAATAACAGCACTGGCAGGCTCAACCGTATCAGCCCGTCGGCCCTGGTCAACGCGCAGAACCTGAAAATAAGCAGCGGCCGGGTGAATACTATTCAGAACATTGATACTGCCAGCAGCCCGAAATTTTTGAACCTGACGCTTACTGATTTAAGCGCAACAGGCACGGGCGGCAGCGTGGCTGACGGCGGCGGCGCAGGCATTGTTGTCAACGATAATAATGGCTTATTGGGTACACAGTCAGGCACAGGAATTCTTTCAGATGATGGCTCCGGCTCGATCAACTATATAGATCCTTCCAGTTTTGTAACAAGCGCTGTAACTTCCCTGAGCGGTGGCAGTACCGGGTTGACGCCCAGCACTGCAACTACTGGTAATGTTACCTTAAGTGGTATGCTTAATCCTGCAAACGGCGGTACAGGGATGACCAGCATTCCCGGAAACGGAGCTTTGCCGGTTGGTAATGGCACTACTTACTCATTACTTGCGGCGGGGGCGAGCGGCACAGTGCTCAAAGGATCGGGCACTGGCAGTCTTCCTGTATATGGCGCCGTGTCGCTGACCGGCGATGTGGCCGGCACATTACCCATTGCCAGGGGCGGAACTAATAATACAATCGCCTATACGACAGGCAGTGTGGTATTCAGTGATGGTACCAAGCTCACCGAGCGAAATGCTCAGCTGTTTTGGGATAATACCAATTTTCGGCTGGGCATTGGCAAAGCAAACCCGATACAGGAGCTTGATGTAAACGGAGATATCCAATTCAACGGGGCGCTCATGGTAGGCCCATCCGGCGATCCCGGCTCCGCTACTTATGTATTGACCAGCCAGGGAGCAGGCTCTGCTCCTAAATGGGCACTGGCGCCGGGTGCAAGTGGCTCTACTGTCGGCAATGGTCCCTGGCTCAGCGCCTATACCGGCGCCGCTGCCACAGATACGGCGACTAAGATCCATTTCGGGGGAGCCGGTGGTGTAGGTATCCAGAATTCGAACCCTACTGCCCGGCTTGTGGTAGGCACAACGTTTACAGATGCCTTGGGAGGCAATGTGCAGATGAGCGCAACTGGCAATACAACTTCCGCAGCTTCTTTCAGCGGGTTTGTCCAGATATACCCTAAGACAGCCGGACAGACATCCCGGCTCATGCTTCCAAACATCGGTTATACCGGCGTAAATGGCAAGCTGGTTAATAATACCAATTCGAGCCTGGAGCTTCAGAACTTCACCTCGCCCGACGGCGGCACGACACAGACACCCTTATCTGCGGTCAGCCTGGGCGGTACCAGTACCACAAATGGCACAGCCGCTTTCCTGATCAATAATACCACCCAACTGGTAACCAATTCAGACAGTACGAGGATCGCCGGAAAGCTCAGCCTTGCGAGTGATTTCAGGCCCGGAGGTAATGCCGGTACCGCAGGTCAGGTATTGCTCAGCCAAGGGCCGGGTCTTCCGCCCAAGTGGAATGCAACAAGCACACCTGATGCTACACCTGCCTCGACAGGTGCCGTGCAGCTTGCGGGCGATCTTAATGGCACCGGTACAACAGCCGCAGCTCCCCGGGTCGGCAGGCTGCAGGGAAATGCGGTCAGCGCCACTGCTCCAATCGCTAACCAGTTGCTGTCCTGGAATGCCACTACGGCGCAATGGGAACCGACGACCCTGCTCAATGCGCTCACCACAACGGTGGCTCAGGCCAACTCTGCTGTGACCTATATCAATGTCAGTGTGCTACAGTTTGATGCAGCGCCCGGGCGCACATACCGGGTAAAGCTTTGGATCGTATACAGTACTGCAGCGACCACAACAGGCATACGCCTGGGACCAAATGCTTTCAGTGGCGGCAATATCTGGTACACGGTGCTGGCCAATTCCAGCACGACGGGGGCGCAGCAGCTATCCAGCTATAACGCAGCGACGCCGTTAGTATCCACAGCGTGCCGTGCGCTTACTGGGAATGTAGCTACTATCGAGGCCACAGTGCAGAATACCAGCGGGGCTGCCTCAACGGTCAGCTTCCAGTTTGCCAGTGAGATCGCTGCATCGGCCATCACCATTTTACCCGGCTCAAGGCTGGAATACGAAATCGTTAACTAAGCGGCCAGACCCGCACATTATTTCCGCTTTATGTTCTCCAGGCTTTATCAAATATCGCTTATGCTGGCGGCCCTGCTCATACCGGTCTGTGCTACCGCAGGCGAAGTAGAGATGCATAATACAGCGGAGCGGATCACCGGTACCTGGGGCAGCAGCGTTGCGACTATTATTCTCGGTCCTGCAGCGCACATCACTGTCGATGGTGACTGGTTCATCTCAGCAGCGCATATTTACATCCACCCAACAGCACATATCGACGGCGCCGGTGTAATCCATCTGATGAGCCCCGCAACTTATGGTGCGGCATCCATGCCAACTACGCTTGACGCCGGTGGCGTGCTCATCGGCTGCCGGCTCAGCCTTGAAAATAACCATACTATTACCCTGGCCTACATTGATCCTGCGGTGCTCTATCCGGAAGCAGGATTTATAGATATGCACCCGAACGGCAGCGACAATCTGGTCATGGGCAATCGCCTGAATTTCGGCAATACCAATGCCCACCTGCGCCTGAATGCCTCGGATCTGGTGTTTACCGCCGACACTATGGCCAACTTCAGCTATCAGGATCTGAATACAGCCGGTTACGCTCTGGATCCTACACCACCTGCCAATGCATATCAGGCCTACGTAACGAGCAATGGGGCAACGGGCGGTGTGATCACCAAGCTGGGTCTGGCCGCCAACGAACATTTTCGTTATCCCTTAGGTCAAAGCGCCCCTTTGGCGGCTCCTTATGATTATACACCAGCCGATATCACCAATACTGGAACTGCTGCGCATGACTATAGCGTCCGGGTGACCAATTATGCAGAAAGCATACCTATCGAAGGCGCTGATCGCGGGATGGACCGTACCTGGGAGATTACAGCTGAAGATTCAGCCTCCGCACACATCACCTTAACCCATAATGACGTCACGGGTATGAACATTGGCACAGACGGGAGCAATTTCAATCCTATGGCAGCATACATCACTCAGTACGATTCCACACAGGGTTGGTCGGTACAACAGGCCGTGGCTGACGGTGGCACGCCTGTCAATGTACTGAGCGGCACATTCACAGTGCCCCATGCAGGGAGCAGGCGTTTTTTCAGCAAGACGAGCGATATCCGTTATTCTCTGCCAGTAAAGCTGATCCGTTTTGATGCGGTAAAAACAAACAACGGCGCCTCTGCCCAACTTTTGTGGGAGATTGCCGATGAAGGGGTGGGCGTACATTATGAAGTGCTGCGCAGCACGGATGGACGTAACTTTTTTACCACGATCGCACAGGTAAATGGAAGAGGAACTACCGGCAAGAATGGGCATTATGTGGCCTATGACTATGCGCCGGTTGCAGGCGATAATTTCTACTGCCTGAAGATCCTCGATGCCTCCGGTCATTTTCAACTCAGCAATGTACGAAAGGTCCGGTTTGAAGATATCGGCTTTGAGCGCGCCGTCGTTGCACCTAATCCACTGACAGTTGAATCGAAGCTGATTATACGCGTGCGCGAAGAACAGCAGGTGCAGTATTCTATTGTCACGGTATCCGGAACGGTTATGCTCTCGGGTAGTATAAATGCAACTGCAGGCGAGGCCAGCTATACGGTCCGAAATCTGGATCTGCTGCCAGCCGGAACTTACCTCCTGAAGATACACGGCACATTACTCAGAGAATCGCTGAAGCTGTTAAAAAGGGAATAACGTTTGGCTTGCAGGCAAGTTATCCTTGAAATTGATCTGCTTTAATCGCTTTCCAAAGATTGGGTTCCGGATTTCTGATTTACCCGGCTTGGAATAAAATACCAATTTCCTGAAGAATATCTTGGTGTGAAGATCATTAATCGCCCCAAAGAGCTGACTGTTTTCTAATTGTATTATACTTCATCATTCAAAGTGTAGAAAGATAGTTGGCACTTGGGTTGCCCGGATTAAGAATCCATTTTTGCAGTATGCCGTCTCCCGCTACCGGCTCGTGAGACGGTGATTATGTAAGCTGAATGTTCAGGATGACTTCAAAAGTCGTTGCATCGTGGCGGATACTCAGCGAATGCTTATCGGGATAAAGAAGCGCCAGCCGGCGCCGCACGTTCCGTAGACCGAGGCCGCCAGCGCCTTCCCTGGGTAAAAAATCGCTTACTTTATCGCAGGTGTTGAATATGCGCACTGTAAATTCATCATTGGCTGTATGCAGCGCTATATGCAGCTTATTACTTGCCGTATCTTTATGATGAGAGATATACTTAAATGCATTTTCCATCAGGGGCAGAATAAGCAACGGCGCAATTTTATAATGTACAGGCCCGTCCGGTCCGGTCAATACTACATTTGTTTCAGGCTCCATCCGTAGTCTCTGTACCGACACATAGTTTTCAATATAGGCAATTTCCCTCTGAAGGCTTATCATATCGGACGTACACTCATAAAGCTGGTACCGCAGCAGCTCGGAGAGCTTTTCGATGGAGCTGCGCGCATCGGTGTTATCATGATGTATCTGGAAGTAGATCGTATTAAGTACATTGAAAAGAAAATGCGGATTTATCTGGGAGCGCAGGAATGCCAGCTCATTGCTCTGCCGGTCTGCCTCGGCTACATTCAGGCGAATTTCCATACGAAAGCTATCTGCAATAATTTTTATCGCGCAGCTGATGGCGATTACAACAATATTGGTGACAAAGATGATAGACCAGAAATAAGCAATATGCAGCGCACTGCGAAAGATCATCCTTCCGGTCATAGCATAATAAAAAGAGCCGGCAATAATGAGCGTAGCCGCGGAATTGATGATCGCTACAAGCAAAAGCGCTCCTGAAAATGCGCCGATCCGTTTCTGGTACAATAAATGTGGCACCAGCCTGTACGCTCCATAATAGGCCGGCAGGGCGCACAGAGCCGTTACCAGCAAAGTGGCTACCCATTGCTGCAGGATGGACGCGCGGGGATCATAATAAATCACCTGGATAAGCAGGGAAAGCATGAGCCAGGCAAGGATATGAAATCCTTTGAACCGGATAAATCCTCTTTTAATCTGCTCGATGGACATGCCTTTTTTATTGCTGAGTGACGGAACAAATTACGGCAAAGCCTCCTTTCCTGTATTTCCTGTTGTGGAGTATTAAAGTGCTCTTGTGGAGTAATTGGCCTCTTTAGTGTAATGTTTCACATTCCGGTCTTTTCAGCGGGTAAGTTTACGCCATGCAACCATTAAATGCCCTATTTATGTTCCGTTATTTACCATACAGTATTGCAGCCGTATTTATCCTGTTTATCACTGCCGATGTTCGCGCACAGCAGACAGGCCCAGGCAGGCTGACAGCCCGTTACAACGGCCAGATAACGATTAACGACGGCACGCCCCTGCAACTCATCGGCGTCCCGGATTCTATGAGCTATACGTACTCCGGCACGCGGCGCAATTATGATATGGCCACGACTTATACTGTCGATACAGTAAGCCATACTTATCACATCACCGCTTATGAAACACATACCTACACTGCCGGCGACAGTCTGCTGACAGATATTTATCAGATGGCAAATAACGGAACGGCTGTAAATTACTCCCGCAACAGCTATGCTTACGATGCGGCGGGTAATGATACGCTCTACACTGCCGAAACCTGGAACACAGCCACGTCGGCGTGGGTCAACAGTAACCGAAGTAGCTATACTTATAATGTAGCCGGGCAGAAAACAGGCTGGCTGCTTCAGTCATGGGATGCTGCCGGCAATGTGTGGCGGAACGATATTCGCCATGGCTACGAATACGATGCCTTGGGAAATGATACCACCGATGTGCGCCAGAACTGGAACACATCTGCCAATAGCTGGAAGAATATAAGCTATACAAAAACTGTATTGACCAGTTTCAACAAGATCGGCTACATCAAAAGCCAGCGATGGAATGATACCGCCGCTATATGGAAAGACAGCTTCATGCTGAGCAATTATTACAATGGCAGCAACCAGCTGCTTGCCAGCGCTTATGGCCCAATATATGCCGGTACAATCACTGTATTGGATAGCATTTATAACATTGCCATGAATACTGCCGGGTCGCCGCTGACCAGAATTTTATATCAAAAAGATGTATCAGGCAGCTTTAATAATCCTTACCGGGGCATTAACCGCTACATCTACACCTACGATGCGGCTGGCCATGTGCTGACGAACGAGATAGATTATTTAGATGCAAATTTCAATTCCGTAAACTCAATGACTGGCATGAGCCAATACAACAGCGCAGGGCAGATCACCCTTGATGGAAGCGTATTCCAGATAGATCAGGGGACATTCGGGCGATACCATAAAGTTTACTATTACGAGCAATCAACCACATCTGTTGGCAACCAAGCGAATGCCGCAATGCCATCAATAAGCATTTACCCGTCACCGGCTGCCCGCTATTTCACTGTAGCGGTGGATAAGCCTTTAGCGGGTGCGATAACAGGCACCATTTGCGATATTACAGGAAAGACATGGAAACAATGGAGCGGGCTGGCCAACGCAGGCTATAGCAGACAAGTAGATGTATCAGACCTGCCGGCCGGTCTTTATAATGTACGATTAAGCGGAAGTGGATTTACAGGCAGTAAAATGATTGTGGTGGTACATTAAAACAACTGCTTATTCCTGTGTTATATATGGCGGCAACATGCTGAAAAGCTTATTCCTTCATCAGCTTTCTTCACAACGCGTAAAAGTTCCCTAACCGCTGCTCAGGGCAATAAAATACAGGATGGGAGACAGCTTGAAATATCCATGCTGTACATTGCTTTATACTCCAGCAACCATCCGTCCGTACGCCGGATAGATCGCTGCATCAAGCGGAATCAGTGAAGTAAACTTTGTTGTGATAGTCAAAGAAGTAGGCAGGGCTTGGACGATTAATAATGTGCATAATGCGCGGGTCAATATTCTTAAACACCATCGTTCCGGCAGGTGTGCCATCCGGAAATCCACGGCTCGGTCCATATGCATCATGAGCTACGCTTAAATAGACCTTGCCATGATATTCGGTGAAGCCGCCGGGATTGGAGTTTCCGGTTGGGGTTTATCTCAGCAAAGTGAAACCTATGCGTCCGCGCTAAATTCAGACAGAGTAGCAAGCAGTAAAAAAGACTTAAAAATTTAGATAGCTAAGGCTGTTTCTGAAAAGATTACTGCTGAATGACCACTTGTCTTGCTGCCTGCATATCATCCGTGCTTATGCGTAGCTGATAGAGTCCGTTGCACAATACATTGCTTAGCAGAATCTCTTTGGAAAAATGCAAACCGGAAGGCTGCAGCGTAGTAACATAAACACATTGCCCAAGGCTGTTATATAACGCGATATTTATTGGCATTCCGGTATGCTGTGCATCAATATTATCTTCAATAGTAAAGTTGACTCTAGTAGGATTCGGATAAAGAGATATATTCCCTGCCCATGCACCAAAAACAGCGCCGATTTCCTGAGGTGTACCATTATCCGAGATCTTTGTCAGAACGGCATCCGAATTTCCCCCGCCAAATGTATTTTGAAAGCCGCCTGTAGTAGCCAGAAATGTTGTCCTGACAAGGCCGGAGAGGTATAAATTACCGGCGCCGTCCGCCGCACAGCTCGTAGCAATTAAAGGGTCATCGCTGCCGATATTATAGTAGCTTCCCCAAAGGCGGGCGCCGGTGGCGTTGAATTTTGCCACGTAACCCGCTGAAATGCCTGGCAGCGTGTTCAGGAAGCCGCCGGCTGTTATGCCGGTCATCGAGCCCGTACCGCCTGACAGATAGATATTTCCGGATGCATCTGTTACGCAAGAGTGTGCCGCATCATCATCCGGGCCGCCATAATAGGTGGCTCATTGCCGGGTGCCGGCTGAAGTCAGGGCACACGATGCAATTATGATAAGGTATTTCCTGAGTTTGGCCGGCGTGTTCAAACATGATAGATTATTACTTAAACATACCTCATGTCCCGGTCGTGAAAATAGATATTACGCAAGAGACGCCTTTTACTCCACGAGAGCACTTTAATACTTTACAAGAGCATGGGCCGAACTCTACTCTCGTGCTATTATTTGATAAAAAAAAGAGAATGGTTTGCTCTTTAACATGAATTTGTAGTAACAAAATCGCAGGCAAAAACAAAAGCCACCGATAATCAGTGGCTTTTTATATCAGGTGAACCGGATTGGATTCGAACCAATGACCCTCAGCTTAGAAGGCTGATGCTCTATCCAACTGAGCTACCGGTCCCTTGCTTTTAAGAGCGGCAAAGCTAAAAAAAATCGGGCATTTAGCAGCAGTCTTCAGAATTTCTTTACCTGGGCTGTCCTACAGGCGCCTGCCCGTCCTTAAGCTGCAATACCGGAATCAGATCCTGCACCAGCTTCCATTGCTGCCCTTCCCACCGGAAGCCATCGTACTGGCCGCTGGGAATAAAGGTGTATTTACGGTTGGGATCATTTACCTCGCTGGTAAGACGATCATAGAAGATTGCATTCATCTCAGGATCCCAGTTCATGGATACCTGCACTTCTTTTTTGTATTCAAGGATAAAACGATTAACTTTTCTCGAAGGGAAATTCTCAGAGCGGATGCCAAATATCGGCGCGCCAAAGCGGGGACCGGTTTCTGTCATCTCCAGCGCGTCCAGAAACTTGCGGTTGCTTACAGAGGTCGAGGCATTCAATCCAAATAAAGTGTAGAGCTTATGTCCATCCACTTCTTTGGGAATGATGCGGTAGTAAAGGCCGCCCATCCACTTGCCGCCGGTAAGAATGCTGTCCTGCGCGCCCTTCCCCATCTGGTTCGAATAATCGACCAGGCCATATAATTTCAGTTGCGTGCCGGGGAGCTGAATAGCCCCAAAATAAGCGCGGTTTACATCAGTAGGCGCAATAGCCCAGTTGAAAATGCGGAATGATTTATCATCCGGATAAAGAATATTGATCTTCTGCCCCAGCTTGTCAAACGGATAGCTCCAGGAATCCGGCGTCTTGAGCGCACGGACCAGCTGGCGCACGAAATGCTCGGCATATTGTGCCCGCTCTTCCGGCATGGTAGCCATATACATCGAGTCTGCGGTCACCAGCAGAGAATCTTCTGCTACCTGTATGGTTTTAGATGCATTGCCCTGTGCCGAAGTCCGTTCTGCAGAAAAGGTAAATGACAGCGCAAGCACCAAGGCGCCAAGGCTTTTCAATAGAATGCTTTTCATGTGTCCCAAACCTAAAGAAATTTTATGCATCATGCAAAAGGCAGCGCTAACTTTATGCTTTTAAGTAAAAACGGTATTATCTTGGCACGATAATTCGGACCTCTACACCTATGCAAATAGTCCAGCAAATTATCTTTATTCTACTGGCCGGAACCGCTTTCTTTCTGTTTGGAAAAAAGGTAGCCACCATCCGCCGCAATGTGCTGATCGGCCGCGACGAAGACCTGACCGATAACGCCGGTATCCGCGCCAAAAATGTTCTTTTGCTGGCGCTGGGTCAGAAGAAAATGTTCAAAAAGCCCCTACCGGCCATCCTGCATCTGTTCGTGTACGCAGGTTTTGTGCTCATCAATATAGAGGTAATGGAAATATTGCTGGACGGCATCCTGGGCACAGACCGGCTGTTTCAGTCACCGCTCGGCGGCCTGTATACCGTTGCCATTTCCTTTTTTGAGATTCTCGCTGTATTGACGCTGGTAGGTGTGATCGCCTTCCTGATTCGCCGGAACATCATGCGGGTGAAGCGTCTGAACCAGCATGAGCTGGATGGCTTCCCGAAAAAAGACGCCAATGCCATTCTCTGGACAGAAGTTGTGCTGATGACAATGCTGCTGACGATGAACGCTGCAGAAGGCGCGGCGCGCATTAAAGCCGGCGCACCGGCAGATAACTTTCTGATCAGCGGGATGCTTGCCCCGGTGCTGACGGGCATTTCCACTGATACATTACACATTCTTCAGCGTACCTGCTGGTGGGGACACATCATCGGCATTTTTGCGTTTCTCAATTATCTGCCCTACTCCAAGCATTTTCACATTATCCTCGCTTTCCCAACGGCTTATTTTACCCGCCTTAAACCACAGGGAGAAATGAAGAATATGCAGAATGTACAAAATGAAGTGCTGTACATGATGGAGCCCGATAAAGCGCCCGCCCCGACAGGCGAACCGGAAACCCCGCACCGCTTCGGCGCCAAAGATGTGATGGACCTGAGCTGGAAGAGTCTGCTGGATGCCTATAGCTGTACCGAATGTGGCCGCTGCACGCAGCAATGCCCCGCCAATATGACCGGCAAGAAGCTGTCGCCGCGCAAAATCATGATGGATACGCGCGACCGGCTGGAAGAAGTAGGACGCAACATTGATCAAAACAAGGCTTTCATAGACGATGGCAAGACGCTGGTGCACGATTACATTTCTGTAGAAGAGCTGCGTGCCTGCACCACCTGCAATGCCTGCGTGGAAGCCTGTCCGGTAGGCATTGAGCCGCTGAACATCATCGCCGAGCTGCGCCGCTATCTCGTGATGGAGGAAAGCAACAGTCCGCAGGAATGGAACCTTATGTTCAGCAATATCGAGAACAATATGGCTCCATGGAAGTTCAGCCCTGACGAGCGGGATCGTTGGGCGGAAGAGTTAGCTGCAGGCTAATAGCTTGTTCAAGCAGACTGATCTTGGTAAAAGTGGTAACAATTAATCAGGTATTATTCCAGGCAAATGGGTTGTATGTTCCGAATTGTAGGCGAAGACTTTGATGTTAATGCTTTTTTGGCAGAAGCAGATTTAAAAGATTCGGTTGGTTCTGGAGTATATGTACACCGAAAAGGTGATCTGAAAAGAAAAACCAGGACGGAAAGAAGAACATTGGGCTATAATTCCTGCTCCATATCATGTAGTGAAAAATCCTTTGAATCACTGTCGGCACAAATTTCAGACGCAATGCTTTTTTTTGAAGAAGGTGATTATCTGCTCAAAATATTAACAACCTATCAAACCGAACAACTCCGTTTTGATTTCGGCGTTTTAGTGAAGCAGCCAACAACAGCTTATTTCCCATCAAACTTTGTAGAGAAGTGTGGTAAAGGCAATATCGGAATAGAGCTTTCACAATATCCAACAGCTGCAAAAAAAAGAGACCGGGGAAGGATGAGGAGCAGAATTCTTTGGAAAAAACAATAAAAACGATTCGCATGACTATAAAATCAATGGCAGAATATGCCTCAAGTGGAGAAACTCCGGAAGTGCTTTTCTGGGTAGGTTGTGCCGGCTCTTTCGACCAGCGCGCGCAGAAGATCACTAAGGCGTTTGCCACTATACTGGATAAGGTGGGAGTGAAATTTGCCATTCTGGGCAAAGAAGAAATGTGCACCGGTGATCCTGCGCGGCGCTCTGGTAATGAGTTTCTCTTCCAGATGATGGCTTACAACAATATCCAGGTGCTGAATGGCTATGAGGTGAAAAAGATTGTCACCGCCTGTCCGCACTGCTTCAATATTTTTAAGAATGAATATCCTGCACTGGGTGGTAATTATGAGGTGATTCATCACACAACTTTCCTGCAACAGCTGATTAATGAAGGTCGCGTAGTGCTGAAAGAAGGCGGCGCATTCAAAGGACGCAAGATCACTTACCACGATAGCTGCTACCTCGGCCGCGCCAACAATATTTATGAAGCGCCGCGCGAAGTGCTGGCAGCATTGGATGTGGAGCTGATTGAGATGAAGCGCTGCAAGACCAATGGCCTTTGCTGCGGAGCCGGCGGTGCGCAGATGTTTAAAGAAGAAGAGCCCGGCGATACCCGCGTAAACTGGGAGCGTGCCGGCGAAGCGTTGGAGACGGGCGCGAAGATTATTGCTGCCAACTGTCCGTTTTGCACTACGATGCTGGTAGATGGAGTGAAGAAAAATGAAAAGGAAGACGAGGTAATGGTATTGGATATTGCTGAAATGGTGGCTCAATCGCTGGTTTAGTATATTGCAGCATCAACCGAAGACGATTTAAGATGACAGAGGCAACTTTAAAAGATCACCTGCCGGCAAGTTTCGCGCCGGAATCGCGCGTATGGATTTATCAGAGTTCCCGGCCATTTTCAGAGCATGAAGTGGTGGAGATCAATGAGCAGTTGGAGCAATTCTATACTCAGTGGCAAACGCATGGCGCACCTGTGAAAGGCTGGGCAAAGCTGATCTACCGGCAATTCATCATTGTGCTGGCCGATGAAACCGGCAATAATGTGAGCGGGTGCAGCACAGACGGAATGGTGCGTGTGGTCAAGAGCATCGAGCGGCAATATTCAGTGAATATGTTTGATCGTATGATGCTGACCTTCCTGATAAAAGGCAAAGCAGAAATGCTTCCTATGGGACAGATACAATATGCTATTGATAAAGGCTTCATCGATCAGGAAACGCAGCTCTTCAACAATACGGTAGCTACTAAGGGTGAACTGGAAAATTCATGGCTTACCCCACTGCACAGCAGTTGGCTGGCACCTAAACTAAGCTTCGAATAAGCACAAAATAAATGCCGGCATTTGCATTTAGTGGTTTTCCTTCAAGAATTCTCCCAGGCTGCGTCCCGCTGCTTCGTAAGAGCCGATCAAGCGCTGACCGGTATTGAAATCATACCCATCATCTGTCTTGCCCATACAGCGTTTCAGCGAGATGCGGGCAATGATTTTTTCCGGTTGATCTGCCGGTACAATCATCGCTTCACCATCTATACGAGC
This sequence comes from Chitinophagaceae bacterium, assembly GCA_965200035.1. Classification (GTDB taxonomy): domain Bacteria; phylum Bacteroidota; class Bacteroidia; order Chitinophagales; family Chitinophagaceae; genus UBA1952. Next base: position 22,195 of record OZ241334.1, read on the forward strand.
GCTGCGGCGCTTGATGCCAACGTTATAGCCTGTTTCAGTATGTGTGGTGCGGAAGATGATGAGGTAAGGTGAATTACTGTGATCCGCTTTTTCTGCCTTAAAACCGGCCTGCTCCAATGCGCTGATGAATGCCGGCTCATACAATTCCTGTCGTTTCCTGCGCCAGCCCGCTGCCCAGTTATCTCCCTGATTGCGGCGGTGCTCATTCAGGTCATCGATTTTTTCGTTGACGTATTTTTCCTCATCAATATTTTTTCGTGAAACTGTCATGTGGTCGTAATCGAAGCGCACGGCAAAGGCTTGTACATTACGAAGCCCGTTCAGGCTGCCTTCTTCCAGTTTGATGCGCTGTGCACCGGCCGGATGTACTATTATGAAAAAGCAAACAGCAAATAAGAAACAAATTCTTTGGGTCATAAAAGCAATTGAATGATGAGCTGGGTGAAAGTAAATCTAAAACGAAAATCCTGCGCCGCCCGGCACAGGATTTTCATTTCTATCAGTACAGGAAGACTCTAGATTTTCCTGCGCATAAACTTGCCTACACCTTTGCCGGCTACTGCATAGGCTTCTTTCAGGCGCTCGCCGGTATCGAAGTCATAGCCACCGAACTGACGGCCTGCACAGTCATCTACCGAAAGCTTGGCAATCACATGATCCGGGCTGGCTGTTTCCACAATCCAGAGCTCACCGTCGATGTAAGCATTACGGCGGGTGATGCCGATATTAAAGCCGGTTTCGGTGTGCGTAGTCTTGAATATGATGGTATATTTTGCATCCGGGAAATTGCCCACTTCAGCGCCGGATTGCTTGTCGAATTGCTCTTTGAACTGAGGCTCGAACCGTGCCTGACGGTCCGCCTTCCAGGAGGCAGCCCAGGTATCGCCTTTGCCTGCTTCTTTTTTGTTGTATTCGCTTTGCTTGTCCTGTATGAATTCGTCTTCCGCACGGTTTTTGGTGGTCACCGTCATGGCGTCATACTTATATTGTACATTAAATTTTGTGGTGCCTTTCAGCGGAGAGAGATCTCCTTCCTGAAGCCGCACCTTTTGTGCCATTGCGCTGCCGGCCATAACGAGCGCCAGCGCAACCAGAGTGAGTTTTTTTGCTTTCATGTTGTTTGCAGATTTGTATGTAAAAAAAGTATTTTTTATTAACAATCCAAATCCCCTGCTTCCGGTATTTTCAGGATCGGAAATGAGGCTGTTTCCTTCCTGTTTCGTACCTTTATTGTTGTCAATTCGACGCCACTTAATACATTTTGCACCCTTTTAAATTAGGCTTTTACGAAGCTGAATTCTTGAAATATAAAAATGTCCGAACAAAGCAAACATGCCGACCTTTCGTCGGTATTCATCAGTGATATGTACCAGAGCTGGTTTCTGGATTATGCCAGCTATGTGATTCTCGAACGTGCGGTACCATCTATGACCGATGGCTTGAAACCTGTGCAGCGCCGCATCCTTCACGCCATGAAAGAGATGGATGACGGACGCTTCAATAAAGTGGCCAACATCATTGGTCAGACGATGCAATATCATCCGCATGGCGATGCTTCTATTTCGGATGCGATGGTGAACATCGGGCAGAAAGAGCTGTTGATAGATACACAGGGTAACTGGGGCGATGTGCGTACCGGCGATAGCGCTGCGGCAGCCCGTTATATTGAAGCGCGCCCATCAAAGTTTGCGCTGGACGTAGCATTCAACAATAAGACTACCGACTGGCAGCTCAGCTACGATGGCCGGAAAAATGAGCCGATGAGCCTGCCGATGAAATTTCCGCTGCTGCTGGCACAGGGCGCGGAAGGCATTGCTGTAGGACTTTCTACCAAAATATTACCGCATAATTTCTGCGAATTGCTGGAGGCATCCATCAAGCATCTGAAAAACCGGAAGTTTGAGCTTTATCCGGATTTCCTGACCGGAGGTATGGTGGACGTGAGCGCTTATAATGATGGAGCGCGCGGTGGCAAGGTTCGTGTGCGGGCCCGCATTGAAAAAGTAGATGGCAAAACGCTGCTCATCAAAGATGTGCCTTATGGCGTAACTACCCAGCAGCTTGTGGACAGCATCCTGAAAGCCAATGATGCCGGCAAGATCAAGATCAAGAGTGTAACCGATAACACAGCTAAAGACGTAGAGCTGAACGTGCAGCTGGCACCGGGCATTTCGCCCGACCAGACGATTGATGCGCTTTACCTGTTTACCGATTGCGAGGTTTCCATTTCTCCAAACGCCTGCGTGATTATGGACGAAAAGCCACGCTTCCTCGGCGCCAGCGATCTGCTTCGCTTCTCGGTAGACCATACCAAAGATTTGCTGCTGCAGGAGCTCAACATTAAGCTGAAAGAGCTGGAAGATGACTGGCATTACTCATCGCTCGAAAAGATTTTTATTGAAAAACGCATCTACCGTGATATTGAGGAAGAGACTACCTGGGAAGGTGTATTGGCGGCTATCGATAAAGGATTAAATCCCTACAAAAAGATGCTTCGCCGTCAGATCGTGCAGGATGACATTGTAAGACTGACGGAAATTCGTATCAAACGCATCTCGAAATTTGATTCGTTTAAAGCGGATGAGCATATCCGCGGTGTAGAAGATAATCTGAAACAGGTGCAGCACGACATTGATCACCTGAATGACTATTCGATCAAATACTATGAAAACCTGCTGAAGAAATATGGCAAGGGACGTGAGCGCAAGACGGAAATTCGCCTGTTCGAAACCATTCAGGCCACTACAGTAGCTATTGCTAATACCAAGCTTTATGTAAATTATAAAGAAGGCTTCATCGGTACAGGATTAAAGAAAGATGAATTTGCCTTTGAATGCTCCGATCTCGACAACATCATTGTATTCCGAAGAGATGGTAATATGGTGGTTACCAAAGTGGCGGACAAGACTTTTGTGGGGAAGGATATTCTGTATGTAGCTGTATTTCAGAAATCTGACGAGCGTACTACGTATAATATGATCTATACAGATGGAAAGTCTGGCATAGCGATGGCGAAACGCTTCAACGTAAGCGGCATTACCCGCGACAAAGAATACGACCTCACTAAGGGAAATCCACAAAGCAAGGTATTGTATTTCACTGCTAATCCCAATGCGGAAGCAGAGCTGGTGACCATTCATCTCAATCCTGCAAGCACCGCGCGCATCAAGGCTTTCGACTTCAACTTTACAGAACTGGAGATCAAAGCGCGCGGCGCGCAGGGCAATCAGGTGACCAAATACCCGGTAAAATCAGTGAAGCTGAAAGAGAAAGGCCGCTCCACCCTTTCCGCTCCGAAAATATACTTTGATGAGACAGTTGGCCGCCTGAATAAAGATGGCTACGGCAGGTTGCTCGGTCATTTTACAGAAGAGGATAAGCTGATCGCTTTCTATAATGATGGCACCTATGAGCTTTCTGATCTGGAAATGATTACGCGTTTTGATACAGAAAAGCTGATGTTGCTGGAACAGTTTAACGCAGAAAAGGTGGTGAGCGCCGTTTACTTTGATGCGGAGAAAGGCCAGTATAATGTAAAGCGCTTCCACATTGAGACACAGACTTTAAAAAATAGATTCTTCTTCATTAAAGAAGGGCAGGGCAATTTTCTCGATTTTGTAACCTTGGCCGATGACCCGGTACTGATCCTGAGAAGCGGTAAGAAAAAAACCGAGCTGACCGAACAGGAAATAGCGCTTGCAGAAATCGTAGATATAGCTGGCTGGAAAAGTGTGGGCAAGCGCCTGGCAGGAGCCGACCTCATGGAGATCGAGCTGGTGCAGGATACGCCGGATAATGGCATAGAAGGTGTCCCAACCTTGTTTTAATTACAGGATACACACAGCCGGCATTAATATGTTGACTGTGTTTTTTCCGCACAGCTACATAGCTTCTTTCTATCGCTGATTTGTTATAGATTGGTAAAAATGTTTACCTTCACAGGATCAAAATCTTTGGCCAGAAGGATCATTAAAAGAGATGAAAAAAATAGAACTGGAAATAGTTGCTCTGTCTCATAGTATTACTCAAACCCATTCGTATGCCGTTGTACTTGGTGAAGTAAACGGTCTTCGCCGGCTTCCTATCGTGATCGGCGGTTTTGAGGCACAGGCTATTGCCGTTGCGCTTGAGCGGATGCAACCCAGCAGGCCACTCACGCATGATTTGTTTGCGAACTTCATGACCACTTTTTCCATCGATCTTACGGAAGTCATCATTTATAAATTAGAGGAAGGCATCTTCTTTGCAAAGCTCGTATGCCAGAATGGTGATGAAGAGATTGAAATTGATTCCCGCACCTCTGATGCGTTAGCACTTGCCGTTCGTGCAGGTTGCAGGGTCTATACTTATGAGGATATTCTGGAAACTGCGGGCCTTTATCTGGATCAGACGGATGAGCAAAAGGCTGCAACTACTACGATTACAGGTGAGGTTAAGACAGGAAAAGTAACGAGCGATGCCAGTGTTGATAAGGACTTGAAGAATATGGGCGATGAAGATTTGGAAAAACTGTTGCAGCAAGTGTTGGAACAGGAAGACTATGTAAGAGCCATTTCCATACGTGATGAAATACAGAGCAGAAAGAAATAGTTTCTTTTGCCTGAAAGATTTTGTGTTGATTGATCTGTAAATAACAAGCATTATTATGCTTTCTACCTACAATTTAAAGGATGCGCTGGACCGCGCAGATGCTGATCCCCGCTTACATACCATAGCCATGAAAGTGCAGCATGGCGAGCGGCTGAGTGAGGAGGATGGTCTTTACCTCTTCGAGCATGGCGAGATCGGGTTTGTCGGGGCGCTGGCCAATTATGTAGCTAATAAGCTGCACGGCAGAAAGGTGTACTTCAACCGGAATTTTCATGTTGAACCAACGAATGTCTGCATTTTCACCTGTCATTTCTGCTCTTATTCACGGCTGTACAAGCACCGCGATGAAGGCTGGGAGCTAGGCATGGAGCAGATGCTGGATATCGTACGTAAATATGACGGGCAGCCGGTTACCGAAGTGCACATCGTAGGTGGTGTGCACCCGAAGATGAATCTCGAATTTTTCTGCGAGCTGGTTTCCAAAATAAAAGCGCACCGTCCCGACCTGCACATCAAGGGCTTCACCGCTGTAGAGCTCGATTATATGTTCCGCAAAGCCAAGCTTACGGTAGAGGAAGGAATGCAGAAACTAAAAGATGCCGGCCTGCAATCGCTGCCCGGCGGTGGCGCAGAAATATTTGCACCGGAAGTGCGTGAGCAAATCTGTGCAGACAAAGTGGATGGGGACGGCTGGCTAAAGATCCATGAGACAGCGCATAAGCTGGGGATGCATACGAATGCAACCATGCTATACGGTCACGTTGAAACTTATGCCCACCGGATTGATCACATGAGCCGCCTGCGCGATCTGCAGGATAAGACCGGAGGATTTAATTGCTTTATCCCGCTCAAATTCCGTAACAGCGGCAACGATATGAGCCATATTCCGGAGAGTAACGTTATTGAAGATATGCGCCTCTACTCGATTGCCCGTTTGTTCATGGACAACTTCCGCAATCTCAAGGCTTATTGGCCGATGTTGGGCAGGCAGAATGCACAGCTTACACTTTCATTCGGGGTGAATGATCTGGATGGAACGATTGATGATACCACCAAGATTTATTCTATGGCAGGAAGTGAAGAGCAAGCACCGGCCATGAGCACAGAAGACATTTGCGATCTTGTAACTGCCGTGGGCAAAATACCCGTAGAGCGCGATACGCTTTATAATGAGCTAAAGGTCTATGCACCCGAGGATACATCAGCCTGATTAAGCAACAATATTCAATCCAGGAACGCGCCCCTGAGGCGCGTTCCTGGATTTATCTACAGGCTGCTTTTGTCAAAAAAAGAACGCGCCTCAGGGGCGCGTTCCTGCAATATATCTTTTGATAATCTTAAACGTGAAATTTGATTCCCTGCGCCAGTGGCAGCGTTGAGCCATAGTTGATCGTATTGGTCTGACGGCGCATGTAAGCCTTCCAGCTATCGGAACCGCTCTCACGGCCTCCGCCTGTTTCCTTTTCACCACCAAAAGCGCCGCCGATTTCAGCGCCACTGGTACCGATATTCACATTGGCGATACCGCAATCGCTGCCCTTTGCAGAAAGGAATAATTCAGCCTCACGCATATTCAGCGTCATAATCGATGAAGACAGGCCTTGTGGTACATTGTTCTGCATGGCAATCGCTTCTTCAATAGTGCTGTACTTCATCAGGTACAGGATCGGCGCGAATGTCTCGTGCTGTACCATTTTGTAAGTGCTTTCTACTTCATAGATACAAGGCTTTACATAGCATCCGCTTTCAAAACCTTTTCCTTCTACCATACCGCCGGCGATGACTTCACGGGCGCCTTCTGCCTTCACCTGCTCAATAGCAGTGAGGTAGCTCTTTACCGCATCTTTATCAATGAGCGGACCTACGTGACTGGCTTCATCCAGCGGATCGCCGATCACTAATTGCTTATAAGCATTTACCAGCTTCTCCTTAAAACTTTCATACACCTTTTCATGAATAATCAGACGACGTGTAGTGGTACAGCGCTGACCGGCCGTACCCACCGCACCGAATACGGAGCCGATGATAGACATATTGATATCAGCGTGCTCAGAAATGATGATGGCATTATTGCCACCCAGCTCCAGCAACGATTTACCTAAACGTGAGCCAACTGCAGCAGATACCGCCTTGCCCATACGGGTAGAGCCAGTAGCAGATACCAGTGGGATACGAGTATCATTGCTCATCCACTCGCCTACTTCACGGCCGCCGATGATCAGGCCATTCACGCCTTCCGGCACGCCATTGGCTTTAAATACTTCGGCTACAATATGCTGACAGGCAATGGAAGTAATAGGTGTTTTCTCGCTTGGCTTCCACACACAGGTATCGCCGCATACCCAGGCAATAAATGAATTCCAGCTCCATACAGCTACCGGAAAGTTGAACGCGCTGATGATGCCAACAATTCCTATCGGGTGCCATTGCTCATACATGCGGTGACTGGGACGCTCGCTGTGCATGGTAAGGCCATACAATTGACGGGAAAGCCCAACCGCAAAATCAGCGATATCAATCATTTCCTGAACCTCGCCGTAGCCTTCCTGCAGGCTTTTGCCCATCTCGTAGCTTACGAGACGGCCGAGCGGCTCTTTATACTTGCGCAGCGCTTCACCGATCTGGCGGATCACTTCGCCACGCCTTGGCGCAGGCCAGGTACGCCATTCAGCATAAGCATTTTCTGCTGTCGTTATTACCTCATCATACGTCTTGCGGGTTACGGCGGTCACAGAGGCAATCACTTCACCATCCACCGGACTGTGAGAGGTAATGGTTTCGCCGCCGGCTTCCAGCCATTGGGTGCCGGTTGCAGCTCCGCCGTTTTTTGCCTGAATGCCCAGCATTTCAAGCACTTGCTTTGTTGTCATATAATAGATCGTTTTTGAAACGGATGCGCAAAATTAGGCTTTTTTGGATGGTTGAATGGCTGTTGGAATGATAATGATGTTATGCTTATTAAAGATGAATATCAGATTGTTTAAGTCCGGATGCTATTTCAGGACGTACATTAATGACCACATCATCCAATAAATTCCCTCTTATGCTCAGGCTGCTGATTGCTATTCTGCTCTTTCTTTTCTCCTTGCTGGCTGTATTGCCCATTCCGGCAAAGCAGGCTTGGTATGCGGCCATCGCCGTTTCAGAATTTCCCTGGGTGTGGCTTATTATTACCTGCCTGCTGCTTATCTGGATCGTGGCCCGGCGCGCTTATAGGGCTCCGGCATTAGTGATCTCTGTGATTGCAGGTATATTATTTGCAACTCCGATTGTACGCGCCTATCGCATTGCAGCTACGCTTGATGAGCGGCTGCAAACATCATTCGGCATTCAAACAGCCGGCATGACCATGCCGCACAGGGATCAGGCTTTTTCACTGGCTCAGATGATTACCGGCATTGGCGCGTCCCGAGTGCCTTTTACCACTTATGAATATGCTGTTCACTCAGCAATGCACCTGACGCTTAATTTTTATGCTTCGCCACTGCCCGGCGTTCGCCCGTGCCTGCTGTTGGTACATGGCGGTTCCTGGAAAAGCGGCAACAATCATGAGCTGCCTGATGTGAACAGCTATTTTGCAAAAGCCGGATACCAGGTGGCAACCATCAATTACCGTTTGGCGCCGGAATTTAAAAGCCCGGCACCACAGGAAGATGTGCACGCGGCGCTGCAATGGCTGAAGGTAAATGCTGCGCACCTGAATATTGATCCCGATAATTTTGTGCTGATGGGCCGCTCGGCAGGCGGGCAGATTGTGCTTGAGGCCGCTTATGGATTGAATGAGCCGGGCGTTAAAGGCGTTGTATCTTTCTACGGACCGGCAGATATGATCTATGGCTATAACGAGCCGCACAATCAACTGGTGATGAAGCATCATCAGGTATTGGAAGATTTTCTCGGCGGTACGCCGCAGCAGGCGCATGCTCAATACATAGCCGCATCGCCGGTAACGCAGGTGACCGCAAACAGCATTCCGGCGCTGCTGGTGCATGGCTATCTCGACCAGCACGTACACTATGCCGAAAGCGAACGCATGGCGGCTGCATTAGAGCGCTATCATGTACCGCATTTATTATTAGGGTTGCCCTGGGCTACGCATGGGTGTGAGTATTCCCTGAACGGACCTTCCGGCCAGCTGGCTGTATACAGTGCAGAGCGATTTATGTATGCAGTAACACACGGACTGGTCAAAAGATAATCTTCGCGCGAACCAATTTACGGGATCACCAGCTTCGTCACAGCTTTGAATTGCCTTTGCTGCTCCCATGCCCATGCACTCAGCACTACGCCGTAATAGCTGTCAATGCCATCAGTCTGATTGTGCAGTTTTAGGTATTCATCGTACATGGCGCTGCTGTAATCATTGAGCTTGCTGCGGTAGCGCCTGCGGATAGCGCGCAGCGTATCGAGATGACTGTAGGAAAGCGGATTGAGCGTGTGCAGCAGCTGGCTGGCCTGTGCCGTATCGGTTTGCCTGAGGCGGTTATGGGTATAGAGCCAGATATTGAAATAGGCCGAGTAGCTGAAGTCCTTATCGCCGGAAGAGATACACAGCGCATAAGACATCAGGTTGGCATCATCCTCCGCGCCAATGCCGCTCTGGTGCGCCAACTCATGGCAGACCACAAATGGCAGCATGTAGGAAGGCAGAAAACGATTGACCTGTGCTTCTCCGGTGAAAGGATTATAGTATCCCTGAATGCCCAAGTACTGCATGAAATAGCCGTAAACAGAGGGCTTAGCCCGTAATCCGCTCAGTCTGCTGCGGCTATCTGTATATAACTTGTAGTAGGTTTGCGCACATTTGTCAATCATTCGAAAAGGCACATCTTCATAATGCGGGGCCAGCGTGTTCAGGCGGTTGATGAGGTACTGATCGTACGTATAAAGCAGGGAATCATTGTTGGTGGCATTAGGATTAAGGTTCCAGTAGCGTACCAGCGATGGCTTGTAATAATTGCCACCCCAGCCGATGAAAAAAAGCAGATAAACTATCGCAAATGTATTGATCGTATTGAGCAGGGAATGACCCAAATACTCTTTGTGCGTGCGGAAGCGGATCAGGAAATAGACCCATTGAATGCTGAGCGCAATCAGTCCCAGCGCGGCTGCAAAATAGAGCAGATCACCCAGGCTGAACGGGATATAGCCAAACAGCAGATTGCGGAATGCCTGATAAGGACGGAAGATGTAAGTGGCATAACCAGCCTGCAAAGTGCGGCTTCCGGGAAATACCAGCTGCACCAAAATCAACGCCAGCAACAATCCCAGCAGTACCAGTAACTTTCTCTTAATGCGCATGAAACATTTATCATTCCTGCAAGATTTTTGAAATGGTGTTGAAGGTATCTTTGCCGCAGGTGTTCTCTAAATTATCTAATAAAGCCGCGTTGATGAAATTATTTCGGATTAATTTTTTGAGTCTGATGGCCGGGACTTGTATTTTAAGCCTAGCAGCGTGCAAAGGTAAAAAAGAGGAAACTCCCAAAGCGGGCGCAGGCAAAGCCAGAATGGTGGCCGCAGATGCTTATGTAGTGAAGACCCAGCCTTTCGAAAATACCTACACGGCCAGCGGTTCTCTCCTCCCGAATGAAGAAGTAGAGATCCATCCGGAAATGGCCGGCCGCGTTACCAATATTTCTTTTACGGAAGGCAGCCAGGTGCATAAAGGCCAGGTGCTCATCCAGCTGTTTGATGCCGACCTGCGCGCAGCGCTGCAAAAGCTGCAGGCGCAGAAAAAATTGCAGCAGACTACCGAGAGCCGTCAGCGGGAGCTGCTGCGGATCGGCGGCATCAGCAAGCAGGATTATGATGCTACGCAGACCAATATCAGCAGCGTGAATGCGGATATTTCTGCCGCGGAGGCAGCACTGAGCAAGATGCGCGTGCTCGCCCCTTTTGATGGCACCATTGGCCTGCGTTACATCAGTGTAGGTGCAGTAATCACTGCCAGCACCGCCATAGCCAGCCTGCAGCAGATCAACCAGTTGAAAATGGATTTTTCCATACCAGATCAGTACCGCAACCTTCTTCACATGGGGCAGGAAGTTCATTTTTCCGTGGATGGCCGGCTGGATACTTTATCCGGAAAGATCAGCGCGATAGATCCTGGAGCGGAGCTGCAATCCCGCACGGTGAAAGTGCGTGCGCTGGTCAATAATGCAGACCGGAAGCTGGTAGCCGGCAGCTTTGCGCATGTAGTGGTTCCATTTGAAGTAGATGCAGCGGCCATTCTCATACCATCGCAAGCCATTATCCCGACTACAAGAGACAAGCAGGTAGCCCTGGTGCACAATGGTAAAGCACAGTTAGTAACCGTCAAGACAGATGTGCGTACTTCTGACCGCATCGAAATCTTACAGGGACTGAAGAGCGGCGATACGATTCTGGTAACAGGGCTGATGCAGGTGAAGAACAATATGACGGTGAAAGTGCGCAGGATCATCAATAAATAAGGCTGTTACATCGCGTTTCGTTTTAGCCCGGTGATATATTGTATATTAACGTCCGGCGGATATCTTTACAGGCTGAACGATGCCTGATAAGGGCGCATTTATACATAGCAACCGAATACCTTACAAAGCAACGAAACACGCATGGGACGATTCACCGGCCTTATTGGCATTGTCATGATACTGGGCATTGCCTTTCTTTTTTCCAACAATAAAACGCGGATCAACTACCGGCTGGTGATTACCGGCCTTGCGCTGCAGCTTGGCATCGCACTACTCGTATTCAAAGTGCCGGTGGTAAATCTTTTTTTCCAGAAGCTCGGTCAGGGCATGGGCAAGATCGAAGGCTTTGCGAAGCAGGGAGCGGACTTTGTATATGGAGGCATCGGATCGTATGACTATACCGGTAAGGCGGTGAACTACAGTGCGCCTGGCACATTTGTATTTGCCTTCAATGTTACCGCTACCATTATTCTGGTATGCGTGCTCGTAGCTATTTTCTACTACCTCGGTATCATGCAGCGCATCGTGGCTGTGATTGCCAAAGCCATGAATTTCGTGATGCGCGTGAGCGGCGCCGAAGCGCTGAGCAATGTAGCCTCCGCCTTTGTAGGGCAGGTAGAAGCACAGGTGATGATCCGCCCGTATCTGGCCACTATGACGCGCAGCGAGCTGCTGGCTTCTATGAGCGGATCGCTGGCCTGCATTGCCGGTGGTATCCTGATCGTATATGCCAATATGGGACTTCGGGCCGGTATGGACATTGCTCCTCAGCTCATCGCCGCCTCACTGATGGCCGCACCGGGAGCGCTGGTTATTTCCAAAATCGTGTATCCGGAAACAGAGGTAAGCCAAACGATGGGCAATGTGAAGTTGGAGGTTAAGAGCGGCTATACCAATCTGGTAGATGCCATCAGCCATGGCGCAGGCGATGGATTCAAGATTGCGATGAATGTGATTGCTATGCTGATCGGCTTTATTGCGCTGATTGCATTCGTTGATTGGACGCTGCTCAAGATCGGTCATATCTTTAACCCGGACATGAACCTTAGCCTCAACTTTATTTTCGGGAAGATATTCTACCCTTTTGCCTGGGCCATGGGCGTGCCCTCAAGCGATGTATCGAATGTGGCCACCCTGCTCGGCCAGAAGATTACGATCAATGAATTTGTAGCTTTCAAAAGCTTTACGGATAATACGCTGCCGGTGCTTACTCCACGCGGCCGCACCATCCTGATCGTAGCAATTACCGGCTTTGCCAACTTTAGTTCTGTAGGTATGCAGATCGGCGGCATCGGCGCGCTGGCGCCGGAGCGGCGCAGCGACCTGGCCAAGCTCGGTATGAGAGCATTGCTCTGCGGCACACTGGCCTCTTATCTCTCCGCTACCATTGCGGGATTATTGATGGGCTAGGGTTGTAAGGCAAGCGCCGTAGGCAGTCCGTCGAGGCTCACCAGATTATTATCCTGACGGTATTGCTCCAGACCTTCTTTGCCTTTTTTATCTACCCACTTCTGTGCGTGATCTCGCTCGCCGGTATAATCGTAGAACGGCACACTGTAGCCGCAGGAATTCTGCACCTGATAGACATCTGCTACGATGATCTGCCGGACTTCTATAGGCAGGTCAAAATGTGGGCTGAGCGCTGCCCATTCCGCTGTGCCGGGAAGAACCGTATAGCCATGTCCGTATAACCGTAAAATATTCGGCGGCCCGTCAAATGCACAAAACATAATGGTGATGCGCCTGTTTTCGAGCAGGTGCGCTGAGGTCTCATTACCGCTGCCATTCAGGTCCAGATAAGCTACTTTGCCGGGACCAATCACCCGGAAGCTATCCATTCCTTTTGGTGAAAGATTGATATGGCCATCAGGATTGAGCGGTGCTGTAGCCGTAAAGAACATTTTCTGCTTCTGGATAAATGCAATATCCTGCGGGCGGATGATGTCAGAGAACTTAGCCATAATGGTAAATATAAAAATTACAGACTACATCCGGAAGCATTACTTCCTGCACTACAACCGATCTTTGCAGGCAAAAATTGGATTTTGTATGAATTGGTTGATGCTCATTATCGGTGGATTGTTTGAGGTAGGCTTTGCTTTTTGCCTCGGCAGGATGCGCGCGGTACAGGGTGCAGCGGCTATTGGCTGGGCAGCCGGCTTTTTTATCTCGCTTGCATTAAGCATGCTCCTGCTGTACAAAGCCACACAAACCTTGCCTATTGGCACGGCTTATGCGGTATGGACGGGCATCGGCGCGGTAGGCACCGTACTGATGGGCATCTTCTTTTTCAATGAGCCTGCTACTTTCTGGCGGCTGTTTTTCATCGTTACGCTGATCCTCTCTATCGCCGGTCTTAAAGCGGTATCAGCTCACTAGACAACATGGCACAGTTTTTTGAGGCATAAGGAGAAAACCACTTTAAAATGAAAAAGATCACTCACTCACTCCTTATCTGCGGCTTGATGCTGATCGCAGGCGGAGCATACGCTCAGGAAAAATCAACCGTTGGCCAGGACCTGAAAAGCGCAGGCAAAGATGTAGGCCATGCCGGTAAAAAAGTAGGCAATAAGACTGCGGAAATAGCTTCCAAAGGCGCTTCCAAAGTGGCCGATCAGGAATTGAAAGACAAGGCCGGCCCTAATGGCGAAACCATTTATGTGAATGGGAAAGACCAGTACTATTGGGTAGATGGCAAGGGTAAGCACCGCTTCATCAGCAAGAGCAAGCTGAAAGACAAGTAAGCCATCCTGACCTAATCCATCATTAACCCCAAAAATCAATTTCATGGAAATCAATCTTCAATGTATCGGGTTCAAAGCAAGTGAGCATCTGGAAACTTTTGTGACCGAAAAGCTGCAAAAGCTGGAGCCGCTCGCCCATAAAATCATCCGGGCCAACATTACTCTTTTTCAGGATGGCGGCTCAGAGCCCGATAACAGCTATTGCGAAATCCGCCTCGAAGCGCCGGGCAATGATCCATTTGTAAAGAAGCACGGAGCCGGCTTTGAGCAGTCTGTAGCCGATGCTGTAGATGCATTGCTCAATGTACTCCGCAAAAGCAAAGACAAGCTGGAAGCGCACCGCCACGCGGGATAATCTTCTGCTACTCATAAAACAAAAAGCCTGCTTTGATGAAAGCAGGCTTTTTTATTGTTTCATGCATACTATACGATTAAGCTCATACGCCAGTCACGCTGACGCCAGAAGCATCCCGCAGCGGCTGTGTCTACATTCTGTTTGGTTTGCCCGTTAATACATCCCCCTCTGCGCTGCGCACGGTCCCTTGCGGGAATCCCTTCAAAGGGAGAAGGTGGTACGTATGATTGGCTCATACGCTAGTCATGCTGACACAAGGAAGCATCCCACAGCAACTAAAGCTCACCAGCGACTTTTATACAGCGACTTTGTCATTCCGAAGGGATCTTATTGCTTTCCTTTTCGTTTTAATCAGCAGGAAGCAGCCCACACCCACCCGGATATTGCAAAACGCAGCAAGGAACCTTAGCTTTGCTACTATTCTTGCATTCCTTCATTCTTTAATTCTTTCATTCCTACATTCATTGCCATGAAAGCCACCACCCCAAACGAAAACGACCCAGAGCGCTACCTGCCCGATTTCCTCACCGAAAGCATCGGCAAGAGCATTCGCCGCATGCGCAATGAGCAGAGCTATACTCCTGAAGCGCTGGCCAAAAAGCTCAACATCACTGAAGAGACATTGGAAAAGATAGAACAGGTTAAAGAGCCGCTCACCATTACCAAAGCGGATGACATGGCCAGCATCTTAGGCACAACAACAGAAGACTTAGTGAAGCGCGGTGATAGCTTTTTTGTGGGTAGGGATGTTACCGAACAGAGCTTTGTTGGCAATCAGGTAGGAGAAAGTATTACCAATAATGTGGGCGTTTCAGAAGAGACATTGAATAATATCACTGCTGCGCTGAATCGCATCTGCGATATGCTCGATAAGCGGTTGAAGTAATTTCATTAAACATCGCTGCTGGCAAGCCTTGGGCTTATGGCCATCATTGGAAAAAGATCCCTTCGGGATGACAAAGTCGCTGGTGAGCGCTTGCTTTTGGCAGGATAAGGCCGCTGTGGGATGCTTCCTTGCGTCAGCATGACTATGGCTTGTCTGAGCCCGTACTATGCAAGTCATGCTGACGCAAGGAAGCATCCCACAGCAAACAGGTCTTGGTTTCCGGATGAGCCACCAGACGGCCATCCACAAGCCCTTGTCCCGGACCTGAGGCAACGGGAGAGTACGCCATTATCACTTACCAAGCACGTTCAGGTAGCAGAACCAATCATTGGGGTAGCAGAACCAGTTGCTCGGGTAGCAGAGCCAATCATTGGGGTAGTAGAACGAATCGCTGGGGTAACAGAACCAGTCGCTGGGGGAGCAGGCTCAATCATTGAGGGTATGGAAAATACAGCGGAGCTTAAGGCCACCGTCAAGCTGGCCTTTTGTTGTTAGATCTTACTAATGCTCTTCTTCGAAGTAGATTTTGTAGTAGTTCATTCCTACCTGCGCATCGTAGCCCTTTTCGATCAGCTCACTGTTGCCATGTACATATACGTGAAAGTTTTTGTCCAGCTTCAGCACGCTTTTAAATACACGCGCCTGCTTCTTCACCGCCGTTCCTGAAATATCGAAGCCACTGGAAAGATCCACTTCATAATCCTGCTCGAACTGCTTGCTGTAGCCCCGGAACGACTCGATCAGCTCCGGCTGGCGGAATACCTGCTGCTCAAATTCATCCTGGCTGAACTGCTCATTTTTTTTGAAGTAATCGACCGACTTGTTCAGGAAATCGATCTGCTCTACCCTGCTCACTTCAAACTCTGAGGGGATCTGCTCTACAATAAACTCCTTGCAGAGCTTCATATAATCTTCCGTATTGTGGTATTCATCATCCGCCGCGCGCACTTTGAGAAAGGTATCTTTCCAGAACTGTGCTTCGCCGCCTTTACTGGTGCGGTCTATGATGTGCACTTTATAACCGGCCTCACGCTGTACATTAAAAATAAGACAGCCCTTATCCATCTTGGTCGGGTTGATACCTTCTTCCGGCTGAAACTCATAGCTCCTGCCTGTCTGCGCTATTTTCAGGAACTGATCTTTGGATTCGGTTTTGTAAATGCCTACTGCATCCGTCATCACGCCATCTACCGGACAGCCTTTAAAGTAAGCAATATGCACCTCCCCGCTCTTGATCTGCGGCAGGTCAGATACATCATATAAATGCCGGGCAATGTTGCAGGATTCCAGCATCAGCGCTTCCGGGTCATCAAATATTTTAGAGACGAAATGATAAATATTATTCAGCTTGATATCGGACGGATGCCACAGGTTGAAAGACGCCGTTTCGCGGAATGGCGAAAGAAAATATTGCAGCAATACATTGCGCAGCTCTGCCGTTTCAATCGTAACCGGCTCTTTGGAAAGCTCCATATCTTCCCCGGTTGCCTTGTTGCCGGAGTAATGGGTAATCAGCCCTTCGAGGCGAATATCTGTTATAGAAAGCATTGAATTATTCTTATTACGGGTTCAAATGAATAGGCAACGACCAATCAAAATGTTCAGATATGTTGATGATCTCCTTTCACCTGAGCGTCCACAACGGTAAGCGCTACCAGGTTCACAATCTGTCGCACGCTGCTACCTAATTGCAGTACCTGAACAGGCTTGCGCAATCCGAGGAGAATAGGACCAACCGCTTCCGTACCGCCTACTTTTTGCAATAAATGATAAGCGATATTGCCTGCTGCAAGGTTCGGAAAAATGAGCACGTTCGGCGCACCGTTCGCCAGTTCGGTAAACGGATAATTTTCTGCCAGCAGCTCCTGATCGAATGCTACACCAGCCTGTATCTCACCATCCACCACCAGATCGGGATGCTGCGCACGCAGCTTTGCTACTGCATTTCTCACCTTAATGGCTTCTGCGCTCGGGCTGCTCCCAAAGTTGCTGTAAGAAAGCATAGCGATGCGCGGCTTTACATTGAGCTGCTCTACCGCACGCGCCGTTTGCAGGGTTATATCCACCAGGTCATCTTCTGTCGGGTCCAGATTAACGGCGGTATCTGAGAAGAAAAGCGGTCCTTTCTTGGAAAGCATCAGATACATACCGGAAACCCGGCGTACGCCCGGCGCAAGCCCCAGTATCTGCAAAGCAGGACGGAGCATATCCGGGTAGTTTCTGGTAAGGCCCGACACGAGCGCATCGGCGGCGCCGGTATCTACCATCATGCAGCCAAACCACACGCCTTCGCGCATCAGCTTGCGCGCTTCATAAAGATTGTATCCGCGGCGCTGGCGCTTTTCAAAATAGCGGTCGCCAAAAGCCATTCTGGCTGGCTCCTGCTTTTCGCAGCGGGGGTCAATGATTGTTACTCCATCAAGATGAAGCTGATGCTCTTTGATCATTGCACGGATCGCCGATTCCTTACCCAGGAGGATCGGAATGGCAATGCCTTCATCCTTTACGATCTGCGCTGATTTGAGGATCTTCAGATTTTCCGCTTCGGCGAATACTACGCGCTTGGGAGCAGTCTTTGCCTTGCTGATCACCGAGCGCAGAATATTATCATCCGGGTTGAGGCGGCTGTATAGCTGCGCTTCATAGGCATCCCAATCGGTAACCGGCTTACGGGCTACCCCGCTTTCCATCGCTGCGCGGGCTACGGCGGGTGCTACCGTGGTCAGCAACCGAGGATCGATAGGCTTGGGGATAATGTAGGAAGCGCTGAAATGCAGGTTCGGCTCACTGTATGCCACATTCACAATATCCGGCACCGTTTCCTTGGCCAGCGCAGCCAGCGCTTTAGCCGCCGCCAGCTTCATGCTTTCATTGATGGTTGTGGCGCGTACATCCAGCGCGCCACGAAAGATGTAGGGGAAGCCCAGCACATTATTCACCTGATTGGGATAGTCGCTGCGGCCGGTTGCCATGATGATGTCGGGCCGTGCAGCAATCGCAGTTTCATAATTAATCTCCGGTGTTGGATTGGCCAAGGCAAATACGATGGGGCGCGGCGCCATGCTTTTAACCATATCCGCAGTCACCACATTGCCAACGCTCAGTCCCAGAAATACATCAGCGTCTTTCATCGCCACCGGCAGCGTGATGGTTGCATCATCAATCGCAAAAGGCTGCTGGATAGCGGCAAGGTCTGTCCGTCCTTTATGAAGCACTCCGTCTTTATCAAATAAAGTAAACTGACCGTGTGTAGCGCCCAGTGAAAGATACATCTGTACGCAGGCCATAGCCGCAGCGCCCGCGCCATTCACCGCAAAGCGTACCTGGTTAATTTCTTTCTGCTGCAGCTGCAATGCATTGAGCAGCGCTGCCGATGATATGATAGCTGTACCATGCTGATCGTCGTGCATGACCGGAATGTTCAGCTCATCGCGCAGGCGCGCCTCTATCTCAAAGCATTCCGGCGCTTTGATGTCTTCCAGATTTACACCGCCGAATGTAGGCTCGAGTATTTTTACGGTCCGTACAAATTCATCAATGTTTTCGGTATTCAGTTCCAGATCAAACACATCAATATCAGCGAATATTTTGAACAGCAATCCTTTCCCTTCCATCACCGGTTTAGAGGCTGTAGCACCGATATTGCCCAATCCTAGGACCGCCGTGCCATTGCTGATTACCGCCACCAGATTGCCTTTGGCCGTATACCGGTAGGCATCTTCAGGATGATCTTTTATCTCAAGGCAGGGCTCGGCAACGCCTGGTGAATAAGCCAGCGCCAGATCGCGCTGGGTGCGGGTTTCTTTGGTTGGCACTACTTCTATCTTGCCGGGACGCCCCTTCTCATGATAGTCCAGTGCATCTTCTTTCCGGATACTTTGCATAATCGTCTTCTTGCCTTTGCTGTAAGTCTGCAAAAGTAGTTCATCGGATTTTCTGTTGAAACGCGGCAAATAATATTAAGTCAGGTCTTTAACCGCTTTCAGCGCATTTGTCCATTTTGTATCTTGCATTACCTGCCTGACATTACTGAAACTACAATTGCACCTGTGCATTATGCAACCTTTCCATCCGGACAATCAATCGCCGTCACCAGAACATACAGATATACTGAGTTTACAGTTTGCCGTAAATGCAGCGGGTATTGGCATCTGGGATCTGAAGCTTACTGATCCGTGGACCGTAGTGTGGGATGAGCGCTGCCGCGAACTGTCCGGTGCAGGAGCGGGCGATTCAGTAACTTATGAAGATACTTTTCAGCTCATCCATCCTGCCGACCGTGCTATGGTGGATGCTGCGGTAAAGAGCGCCCTGAGTGCCGGCAAAGACGTAAATCACGATATTACCTATCGCACCATTGGCATCAGCGATCAGAAGCTGCGCTGGATACGCTCTCTGGGACGTGTATTTGTGGGTGAAACCGGCAAGCCGTACAGGTTTTCGGGCATTCTCATGGACAGCACGGAAAAGATGCTGGCCGACCAAAAGGCAATCGCTGCGGAAAATCTGACCAGAGAGGCTATCAGAGGCTCCGGTGTTGGCTTATTTCACATTGATCTGGCTACAGATTCTATTGACTACATGCCTGCTTTTGCAGTGATCCTTACCGGAGAATCCAATACTCAGCTTACACGAGCCGATTTTCTAAGGCATGTACATCCGGATGATCTGGAACTAAGATCGCAGGCAGTAGAACAAGGCATTGAATCCGGTGATCTGTATTATGAAGCAAGGACGATCTGGAAAGACGGCTCTGTACGCTGGATACGCACAGTTGGCACAGTAATGTCGGATGCTTCCGGTAAGCCATTGCTTATTTCCGGTACAGTACAGGATATTACTGCGCATAAAGAAAAAGAGCTTGCGCTGAAAGCGGCAGAAGATCAGTTCAGAACCATTGTAGAGCAGGCGCCGGTAGCCATCGCGCTGTTCAGCACACGCGAGATGGTCATTGATCAGGCCAATCAAACGATCCTTGATTTCTGGGGCAAAAAAGAAGATGTAATCGGAAAGTCTTTACAACAGGCCTTACCGGAGCTGGTCGATCAGCCTTTTATTGAGTTGATGCAGGAGGTCTATGATACAGGCATTGCCCGGCATTTTCATAATATGCCCGCAAAGCTGGTACACGATGGATATTTAGAAGAAAACTTCTATGACTTCGTTTATACACCTACGCGTACCCCGGATGGCATCGTCAACGGAATAATGCTCGTAGCTACCGATGTAACCGTACAGGTAAAGGCAAGGCAGGAACTGGAAACAAGCCAGAATCAGCTGAAGAGCCTTATAGAGAGCGCGCCCTTCCCGATTGGCGTATATACAGGCCGTGAGATGCGCATTCAGTTTGCCAATCAATCTATCATAGATGTATGGGCCAAGGGTAATGAGGTGATCGGAAAGCGCTATGCAGAAATTCTGCCGGAGCTCAGCAATCAGGCCATCTTTGAGCAGCTCGATCAGGTGTACAGGTGTGCCCTACCGAAGCCGGCACCAGCAGGTAGATATTGAGACTAATGGCATATTGACTGCCTATTTCTTCAACTATGATTTTACCCCGCTTTATGATGCGGCCGGTAATGTGTATGGTGTAATGAACACCGCCGCAGATGTGACTGACCTGGTATCGGCGAAGCAAAAAGTAGAAGAGACGGAAGCATCGCTGCGCAGCGCTATTGAGCTGGCGGAGCTGGGCACCTGGGCGCTGGATGCCAATACGAATATCATGAAGCTTTCACAAAGGCTGAAATCATGGTTTGGTTTTAAGGTGGATGAAACAATCACCGTAGAGCAGCTTTATACCAGAATTGCAACCGAAGATAAAGCGGTGATTAACCGTGCGATCAGCAATGCGCTGACTCCGGACTTTGACGGGTTATACGATATTGAATGCACGATCACAGAGCCAAAGAGCGGGCGTGAGCGCATATTGCATGCGCAGGGCAAGGCCTCATTGGATGCCAATGGCATTCCGTATAAAATATCCGGCACAGCGCAGGATGTGACAGCGCAGCGTAAACTGCAGCTGGCGCTGGAGCAGGAAGTGCAGGAGCGCACGGAAGAGCTGCAATCACTGAACGAGGAACTAATCGCCATTAATGAAGAGCTGCACGAATCCAATGAACAGTTGACGCATTCCAATGAAGAGCTGGCACAATATGCGTATGTGGCCAGTCATGATCTGCAGGAACCATTGCGCAAGATTCGCATGTTCTCGGATATGCTGGCTAAAAAAGAAAATCTTCCGCAAGACCATAAGCCACTGGTAGATAAGATTAGCCAGTCTTCTGAGCGCATGACCCAGCTCATCCGCGATCTGCTGGAATTTTCCCGTCTGCTCAAGTCAGATATGGCTGTACAACCGGTAGATCTGGGCGAGATAGTTCAGGCTGTGGTTAACGATTTCGAGCTGACAATCACAGAAAAGCAGGCGGTAATTCAGATTGGCGATATGCCGGTTATCGAAGCGGTGAGCCTTCAGATGAATCAGCTTTTTTATAACCTGCTGAGCAATGCGCTGAAATTCACTTCGACAAGTATACAGCCACTTATTCGTATTGACAGTGAGATTATTTCTCTTGAAGAAGCTGCCCGATATATCCAAAAGCCCATACCGGACAACACTTATTTCAGAATCAATTTTTCAGATAATGGTATCGGGTTTGACACCAAATATTCAGAACAGATTTTTGAAGTCTTCAAGCGGCTTCATGGCAAGGACATTTATCCAGGCTCGGGCATCGGTCTGGCGCTGTGCCGCCGCATTGTAGCCAATCACAATGAGCATCTTTATACTGTATCGAAATCAGGAGAAGGCACTACTTTTTATATCATCCTGCCGCGACAGCATACTTTTCTGCCTATCGTACAAAATGCTACAGCCAGATAATATCCGCTGATTGTAACGTCAGGTAAATAATATCCCCGACATTGAAAGACGGATGTGCGGCCGCAATGCCCAGCAATACATACTTGCCTACACGAATGATCAGCTCATGGTAAGCGCCCATGAAATATTGCGTAGAGATTTTACCCATCAAACAATGTTCACCTGCTTCATAAGAGAGCATCAGCGCTTCCGGTCTTACGAATAATCGCTTGTTGGATGGCGCTGAGATGTCGGGAACCAGCAGGCCAGCCAATTCGCGGGGCAATAGATTATATTTCCCGAGCAGGCCGCCCACATATTCATTTACCGGCCGCCGGTACAATTCTTCCGGCTTGCCGTGCTGCAAAATAGTTCCGGTCCTGATTACAATCATTTCATCTGCCCACGACAGCACATCCAGCGGATCATGCGAGGCGAGTATGCAGGTAATTCCCAGTGCTGCGCCAATATCTTCCACCACTTGTTTCAGAATGCTTTTATGAACAAGATCAAGGTTGGAGTAAGGCTCATCCAGCAGCAGCAATTTTGGATTGGAGACCAGCAGCCGCGCCAGCGCGATGCGTTGCTTTTCCCCGCCCGACAGCTCGTTCGTACGCCTTTTGGTGAGGTGATTAATGCGGCAAACATCATAGATAATACCCGCTTCCTCTTTGGAAAGGCGATTTGCCATGTCCAGCAGCTCTTCCACGCGGTAATGATTGCGCAATTCATATTGTTGGGACAAATAAGCGATACCCGGATGACCAGGAATCAATTGCTCTTCCGGCCCTTTTATGTGAATGCCATTCAGCGCCACCTGCCCGCCATCTGCCTGCACCAGGCCGGCAATGATTTTCAGCAGTGTGCTTTTACCTGATCCTGTTTCTCCGCATATTACCAATCGCTCCGAAAGCTGCTGCTTAAAAGAGAGGTTGTTCAGCACAACACCCCGTTCATTCTGCTTAAAGACCGCCGATAAATTTAATAGCTCCATCTGAAAAAAGTTCCCCCGTCAAATTTCGTACGAAGAACGGATTTCTGCCCAGAAACATTTGCTCAAATTTTAAGAGAACGGCAACTAAACCTTCGTCAGCTTTGTAAGTCCATACAGCACGAAAAGCAAGAACTATTTTATGAGAAAAAGACTTATCCGGTGGTCTGCTGCCGGTATGATAGCGGCAGGATGCGCATATAGTGCTTACGCTCAGGAGCCGGCCGACGCGCTCCGGTTTTCCATGCTCCAGCCACAGGGCACGGCACGCTCCATTGGTTTTGGTAATGCGCTGGGGTCTATCGGCGGCGATTTTTCCTCGCTGAGCGTAAATCCGGCGGGAATTGGCATTTATCGCAAAGGAGAATTTATGATTACGCCTTCGCTAATGTTCAACAATGTAGATAGCCGGCCCAACAATAATGGCGGCTTCAGCGGCGCTAAATCTTCGGATGACGGGCAGCATTTCAGCATCAGCAATATGGGTCTGGTTCTTACCAGTTCAAAGCGCGGCCGCGATTATGACCGTGGTGGCTGGAAGGCCGGCTCATTTGCCATTGGCTTCAACCGGCTGGCAGATTTCACGCGCGATTACAACTATACGGGCACCAACACTAGCACTTCCGCAAGCTGGGTTTTTGAAAGCGATGCCAACCAGAATGGGGTGAATAATAATGCGCTGGAAGGTCATTTGGGTTACCAATCCTACCTGCTCGATACGGCTACCCTATCCGGTGGACGGGCCGGCTACCGCTCTGTGGTGGATCCCAGTGCAGACGCACCTATCAGGCAGCGGACTAATGTACGGGAGCGTGGCGGCATCAGTGAATTCCTGATGTCTTTTGGCGGTAACTATGAAGAGAAACTGATGCTTGGCGCAACGGTTGGCTTCCCATATGTACGCTATGTGCGGGAAAAGACGATCGATGAAACAGACCTGAGCGGCGACCCGGACAATAATTTTAATTCCTTCTCTTACTACGAAAAGCTGCGCACAACCGGCCTCGGCATCAATGCCAAGCTGGGCCTGATTTATAAACCCATTGATTACTTCCGCATCGGGTTGGCTTTTCATACGCCTACGTACTTCGGATTGCATGATTATACAGATGCAAGCGTAGCGGCTAATACTGAAAACTTTGCCGGCTACAATACAGCTCAGGGCTCACGGGAATATGATTACAACCTCACAACACCTTGGCGCGCTATAGCCAGTGCCAGTGCGCTTTTCGGTCGCTACGGGTTTGTCACTTTTGATTATGAATATGTGGATTATGCCAGTGCGCGTTTCCGTATGGATAATGCAGACCGCGACTATGAGCGTGCGGTGAATGATGGCATCCGCCAGTCCTATCGCGGTGCTTCGAATCTGCGTGCGGGCATAGAGCTTCGCTTCGACTTCCTGTCGCTGAGAGGTGGCATCGGCTATTACGGTGATCCTTACAAAAAAGATGCAGCCAATTATGTGAATGGCGAGCGCTGGGATTTTTCCGGCGGACTTGGCTTCCGGTTCAATCATACATTCATCGATCTTGGCTTCATTCACCATCAGTACAAGAATACGGATGAGCCGTACACCGTGCCTTACAGCAATTACATAGCGCCAACTACTGCGCTTACTACCGGGCAAAATAACGGGGTGCTCACTGTAGGATGGAAATTCTAAATGCTCTGTTTATATTCATGAAAAGAAAGGCGGCCTTCAGGGCTGCCTTTTTTATTAGAACTGGCTGCTGACTTATCTTCGCCGGATGAAATTCCTGATTGTAGGCCTGGGCAATATCGGTACTGAGTATGATGCCACCCGCCATAATATTGGCTTTGATGTAGCAGATGCATTTGTGATCAGGCATGGCGGCAGCTTCTCATTGGATCGTCATGCTTTCAAAGCAGAGTGCAAGTGGAAAGGGAAGACATTTATTGTAATCAAGCCAACCACTTATATGAATCTGAGCGGCAAGGCAATGAAATACTGGCTGGACAAAGAGAAGATCGCTATTGAAAATTCGCTGGTAATTCTGGATGATCTTGCTTTACCGCTGGAGTCATTGCGGCTGCGCGGCGCAGGCAGCGCGGCGGGGCATAACGGGCTGAAAAATATTGAGCTGATGCTGCAGACGAACGAATATCCGCGCCTCCGGTTTGGCATTGGCAATCAATATCCAAAAGGTGGACAGGTTGATTTCGTGCTGGGAAAATGGAAGCCCAGTGAAATGCCCATCGTAAAGGAAAAAATCCTGAAAAGTGTAGAAGCAATCGAAAGCTTTGCTGCTATCGGCCTTGCCAATACGATGAATACGTACAATAAAAGCTAAACAGGCTCAGCCAACGTGCTGATTGATCAGAGATAAAAACTCGCTTCTCGGAATCAGCTCAGCGCCCAGACTTTCCAAATGACTGGTATGCATTTGGCAATCGATCATAACCACGCCCTGCTCCTGCAGGTGCTGCGTCCATCTGATGAAGGCATATTTGCTGGTATTGCTCACTTTGCTAAACATACTTTCGCCAAAAAATACATCGCCCAACAACACACCATATAGTCCACCCACTAGCTCACCGTCCTGCCATACTTCCGCGCTGTGCGCAAAGCCTTTTTGATGCAGCGCTGTATAAGCTGTTCTGATATCATCGGTGATCCATGTGCCGGGCTGCCCTTCCCATTTGGTTTTTGCACAATTCGCTATCACGGAATCGAAGGCTGTATCTACTTTAAACTCAAATGCGCAGCGCTTCAGCAATACATTCATGCTCTTGCTGATTTTCAGATTGTCCGGAAACAGCACACAACGCGGATCGGGGCTCCACCAGAGAATCGGATCTTCTTCATTGAACCAAGGAAAAATGCCGCTTCTGTAAGCAAGCAATAAGCGTTCGGTACTTAGATCGCCGCCTAGCGCCAGCAGTCCATCTTCCAGAGCATCTTCAGCAGGCGGGAACCACAGTTCATGCGGTGACAGTATTGGTAACAGAAATTCATCCTCCATTATTGCTCTTCTGCATTTTCCGGGTTACGCTGGTGGTGCGGAAAGTTAAACAGCAACGATGTGGCGATCGGAACAAAAAACACGGCTAAGCTGATGGCAGAAGTGATAATATCGCCAAGGATGATGGGATGCTCCCCTTCCGGCAATGGCAGCCTGCGATAAATCAGGCATTCATGATTGCCATCGAGCATGATTGAAAAAGAAGAGCAGGGATAGAAATGCGTATAAGCCGCCAGCGTGAGCTTGATGCCCAGTATCCCGATCACCACAAACGCACAATTCTCAAGGAACGGATATTTTTCCATCAGCCGGACGAAGCCCTGGGTTACAAATCGCATCGCCAGTATGCCAATAAATACGCCCATCCAGATGAGGATAATATTTTTGCTGTACGCATTGGCGGCAATGACGTTATCAATCGAGAAAGCCATGTCCATCAGTTCTACCATGACCACCGTTGCCCAAAACGGACCAAGCGCGCCCAGTGTCTTCCGGTAAATCCAGCTCTTCTTTTTTTCCCTGATCTCTTCTGCCGGTGATTCTTCAGATTCGGCTTCTTTGCCGCGGGTTATATGCCTGAATGCAAGGATGAGCAGGTAAATGCCTCCCACCGGCTTGAACCACCATATCTTAATCAGCAGGGCAGCAAAAAGCAAACATACTCCCCGAAATATATAGGCCCCCAGAATGCCGTAGCGTAAGGCCTTGCGCCGTTGATCTTTAGGCAGATCGAGCACCATGGTAGCCAGCACTGCAGCATTGTCTACAGACAGCAGGCTTTCAATGATGATAAGATTCACCACCACTCCCAGCGAGGCCAGCGGACGTGCGCCGATCTGCTCAATGAGGTTATGAAAATGCTCGAGTACCATGAAGCGCTTTAGAAGGTAACGTTACCACCGGGTCAGTTTTTTCACTTCCGCTACCTGACTGTTCCGGATGATCTCCAGCTCATAATTGCCTGATGGAAGGGCGGCAGCGGGAATGGTCACCGTTTCACCAGCGGCATTCTGCTCCCATACTTTTTGTCCGGCCGTATTGAACAGGATCAGCCTCTCTCCATGCAGTCCCGCTACCTGCCAGCTATCGCGGGCGGGATTGGGATATATGCGCAGGGAATTTGCCGCCTGAACTTTGCTTACCGCCAGCACAGGATCTTTGGTAATGGCGCCCACTCTATTCAGAATATGATTATTCGGATCAACAGTCAGGCCGGTCATCGTTTTGTTCCAGGTAAAAGAGAAATTCTGCTGAGCAGCATTATTCTGAATCCTGATAACGGTATCTGCATTGGCAGCATTGAGCCTGATCTCAAGCGGAGTAATAAACAGCGGAACAGAAGCCGGTTTTGAAGTAGTCTGGTTCAGTTGTACAAATACTGTATTACCGGACTGGTTCCATTTTGCCGTATAAGTCGGATAGCCTTCACCATATACCCATTGGTTGAAGAAGGTATCCAGATCAAAGCCATAGGCAATTTCCATTACTGCTTTGAAATCTTCCGTTGTGGCATTCTTAAAAGCATATTGCTGTTGATAAGCCTGAAGGCCGCTAAAATATACCGCGTCAAACGGTGCTACAAAGCGAAGCATGTGCGCTACGGCAGCTCCTTTATCATAAGTGAGGCGCGAGTCGAATGTGCGTGATACATCGCTTGTGTCATTGAGATATACGGTGCCATCGGGCATACCCATCACGCGGTTAAATACAGATGTACGGTAGATTTGCGCTGCTGCTGTGCCACGGAAATGCTCTACATAGAGCTGCTCACAATAAGAAGCCCATCCTTCGCTCATCCATATATCCCTCCAGGACGCATAGGTCACATGATCGCCCCACCACTGATGGCCAAGCTCATGTGCAATGAGTGGCGTAGTATAAGCGCCGAGCGTAGTCATCGTCTGATGCTCCATGCCGCCGCTGAGCGGTGCGGTGCAATGCCCGTATTTTTCTTTCCAGAAAGGATAGCGGCCAAATAAGTCAGAAAAATGATCGATCATATAAGGCGTACTGTCCAGCGCAGGACCGTATGCAGGCATAAAGGAAGCAGAATCGTATACGAAATGCTGTACCAGCATGGTATCGGTGCTATTGCTGAAATGTAGTGTCTGCCGGTGGTCTATGTAAGGCGCTACAGCAGCCGAGATCAGGTAATAATCAATCGGATAATTGGTCTTCCATTCATAGCGGTTGCCGGTTCCAGTGGGAGTTACATTTTTCAGCAGGCCATTACATCCTGCTTTGGTGCCGGCCGGTACGGTAATCCAGATATCTGCAGAGTCGATCTTATCACCTAATACCTGCTTGCTGGGCCACCAGTCTTTGGCAAAATAATCATCACTCATAGTATAAGTGATCTTGGCACCGGCCGGCGAAGTGCTGTTGACAATACCACCATTAAAGAAACCGGTGCCACCATTAGCCGCAGTGCCGTGATAAAATATCTGAGCGGTGAATGCTTGATTTTGGGGCAATGTAACCGCAGGCGTAATGATGCGTACATGATTGCCGGCAGAAACAACAGAGCCGACCAGAGCGCCATTAAATTTTGCTGAGTCAATCGTCATATTATCGTTCAGCTCAAAAGCATAGCCGGACATCCCGGCGGGATCAGCCACCGTAGCTTTAACGGTTGTATTGCCTTTGATATCCGTATTCAGATTGCTCATCGCCAAGTCTATCTTCACATAATTCACATCATAAGCCAGCTCAAGCGGGGAAGCGAGCGTACCGCGATGACTGACGCCACGCTGTATCTGCCCTTCGCTGCAGACGTTATGATGAGCTGAAGCTGTAAAGGCACAGAACAGGGCAACAGGGAATAGTAAATATAAAAATCGCATACTTGCCAAACATAATTAAGGTAGAGCGATAAAGTTAAGCGGAAACAGGCACAAGAGGCCAAAATGATGATTTACTTTTATAGCCGGAAATGAATCAGAAAACCTTTGGCATCCTATGCTTTTCTCCGGGCTTCGGTGGACTGGAGATGAATACGCTTCGGCTGGCGCAATGGATGCAGGAGCGTGGCTGGAAGGTGCCGCTGCTGCTGAAAGAAGGCAGCGCCATTCACGAAAAAGCCATTGAAGCGGGCCTTGATATTACCTTGCTTCAGGGCAATAGTTCTGCGCTCAGCC
This sequence comes from Chitinophagaceae bacterium, assembly GCA_965200035.1. Taxonomy (GTDB): domain Bacteria; phylum Bacteroidota; class Bacteroidia; order Chitinophagales; family Chitinophagaceae; genus UBA1952. Next base: position 51,208 of record OZ241334.1, read on the forward strand.
AGTCGAAATGCATTGGTAAATGGGTTGCGCACAGGCAGCTTTCCACCATCATGGTTCCTTTCCGTAAAGACCTGAAGTCTGTTTCGTTTTACAAGCTCTTTTCCAACCGCAAGATCAGGATCGTCTATCAGCAGCATATGCAGGTGGGCGTCAGCAAGCGCGACCCGATTCATGCGCTCCGCTACTCGATCATCAATGCCTGGATCAGCCCGCTGGAATATCTGAAAGAAGAAACCATTGCTAAGACGTACGTAGCCGCTTCCAAAATCCATGTGATTCCCTTAGGGTTAGAAACAGAAGCATTCATGAGCACAACGTGGACGAAAGAGCAGGCCCGCCGGGAATTTAATTTACCCATAGCAGCCAATGTGATTGGTGTACTCGGCCGCATAGATCCGAAAAAAGGCCAGGACCTCGTGATCAAAGGCATTCATGAACTGGCACAAAAGCATAACAGGAATTATCACCTGCTGCTGCTCGGCGATGCAACTTTGAATGAAGGCGATGCGTACAGTATGCAGCTAAAAAAGCTGGTAGAAGATTTGCATCTGCAAGAGAAAGTACATTTCCGCACTTATCAGCCCGATGTGATGCAGTTTTTCCGCGCTATAGATGTATTTGCCATGCCCTCTCACGGCGAGACGTATGGCATGGTTACCCTGGAGGCGATGGCAGCCGGTGTTCCGGTAGCCGGCACAGACCGCGATGGCACTAAAGACATTCTGAAAAACGGCAAGCTGGGCTATCTGTTTCCCAAAGATGATGTAGCCGGTTTCTGCAATGCAATACTGGCTATCGAGCAAAATAAAAGCCTGCCGCAGATGCTGCAGCAGGCTCAGAACGAAGTCCGTAATTATTATTCCAAAGACAGGATGTGCGCCCTTACAGAGCAGCTACTCCTATCGCTGTAGATTATCTTTTCAGCAGCGCAATATCCAGCACTTCCTGCATGGCATGGACGTAATGGAATTTCATCCCTTTGATAAATGCCTTGTTGATCTCATCCACATCTTTCTGGTTCTGATGACAAAGGATGATCTCTTTGATGCCGGCTCGCTTGGCCGCCAGCACTTTTTCCTTAATGCCGCCTACCGGCAATACCTGACCACGTAAGGTGATCTCACCCGTCATAGCAAAGAAAGGCTTTACCCGGCGACCGGTAAAAATAGAAGCCAGCGAGGTAAGCATGGTAACGCCTGCGCTCGGTCCGTCTTTGGGAACTGCGCCTTCCGGTACGTGAATATGAATAGCGGTTTCCTGGAATCGTTCTGAATCGATGCCATTTTCCTCAGCGTGCGCTTTCAGATACGATAGCGCGGTAGAAGCACTTTCCTTCATCACCTCGCCCAGATTTCCGGTAAGGGTGAGCGTGCCTTTTCCTTTGCTGACGCTGCTTTCTATAAAGAGAATATCGCCACCCACAGAAGTCCAGGCCAGCCCTACCGTTACGCCTGCCGGATGGCCTTTTGCATAAACTTCTGCCGCGAACTTCGGCTTGCCCAGCACCCGCTCCACAAGCTCCATATCTATATTCTTATCCACCTTTTCATCCATGGCTACCTTCATAGCAATGTTCCGCATGATGGATGCCATGACCCGGTCCAGCTCACGTACGCCGCTTTCACGGGTATAATCCTGAATGATGCGGTGCAATACTTTCTCAGAAAATTTCATTGGCTGATTGCTCAGGCCGTGTAATTCCTGCTGCTTGGGTATCAGGTGGCGCTTGGCAATCTCTGTTTTTTCCTCTACGCTGTAGCCGGTAAGCTGAATGATCTCCAGACGATCGCGCAGCGCAGGCTGAATATCGGCAAGGCTATTGGCGGTAGCAATGAACAGGACTTTGGAAAGGTCAAACTCAAGCTCCAGGTAGTTATCGTAAAAAGAATTGTTCTGCTCCGGGTCCAGTATTTCAAGCAGTGCCGAGCTCGGATCGCCGCGAAAATCCTTGCCAATCTTATCTACTTCATCCAGAATAAAAACCGGATTAGCAGTCTTCACTTTTCTCAGTTGCTGAATAATACGTCCCGGCATCGCACCGATATACGTTTTTCGGTGACCGCGCAGCTCGCTTTCGTCATGCAGTCCGCCGAGGCTGAGGCGCACATACTTTCTATCAATGGCGTTGGCAATGCTACGACCGAGCGAGGTCTTGCCAATACCCGGAGGGCCCACAAAGCACAGAATCGGCGATTTCAGATCGCCTTTCAGCTTCAGCACCGCGAGGTACTCCATGATACGCTCTTTAATACGGTCCATACCAAAATGGTCATGATCCAGTATTTTCTGCGCGCGCTTGAGGTCGTAGCTGTCCTGCGTATAATTATTCCAGGGCAGATCCAGCATCAGATCGAGGTGGTTATACACTACGCTGTAATCCGGTGTGCTGGGGTGCATCCGCTCCAGCTTCTCGATATTTTTCTGGAACAGCTCTCTCGCCGTTTCCGGTAGCTGAATGCTTTCCGCGCGCTTCTGCAGATCGCGTATCTCGCGCTCATTCGGCTCGCCGCCCAGCTCTTCCCGGATGCTTTTTAGCTGTTGTTGCAGGAAGTATTCGCGCTGCTGCTTGTCTATCTCGCCGCGCGTCTTGTTCGTGATCTCTGCCTTGAGCGTTACAAGCTGCAGCTCTGTTTGCAGCAGCGTAAGCAGCTTTTCGGCGCGCATCTTTACATCGCTTTCCTCCAGCAGGCTTTGCTTCTCAATCGTCTTTGCGCTGATGTTGGAGGCAATGAAATGAATGAGGAAGGAGTGCTGCTCTATATTCCGCAGCACAATGCCCGCTTCATTGGGCATATTCGGGCTTTGGGCAATGATCTGCTCAGAGTGGTCTTTAATGGAGGAAACCAGCGCATCGAACTCAGGATCGTTCTTCGGAAAATGATCATCGAGAAAGCGAACGCGTGCCGTGTAATACGGATCGGTCTGCGAAAAATATTCGATGCGGAAGCGCATTCTGCCCATGATGAACACGGTCGTATTCCCGTCAGGCATCTTGATCTGCTTCACAATCTTGGCCAGCGTGCCGGTCTGGTACATATCTTCCGGCGCCGGGTCTTCATTGTTATTGTCTTTCTGCGCTACTACCGCAATCCATTTATTGGCTTTCTGCGCTTCTGTAATGGCTTTCACCGATTTATCGCGCGCTACCGTGATCGGCAGCACCACGTTCGGGAAAAGCACGGTATTTTTTAATGCAATAAGCGGCACATCTTCCGGAAGCTCCCCTTTTTCTTTATCGTCCAGCTCATCTTCGCCGAGCGGTACAATGGGCATGAACTCCATTTCCTGCTCCTGCTGCTGCGCCAAAAGCATTTCTATATCTGATTTCATATAAAGCAACTGATTGAAACTCAAATGCACGGTTGCCACCGGCGTAAGAGGTACAAAACTATTATCAATAGTTATACCAAGATAGCGCTACCTGCAAATATTACCGGACTGAAACCGCTTTTACTACATTTGTCGCAAATAATCACTGTCCATGAAATCATACCTGACACTCTTGCTGACGGCGCTTTGCCTGACTGCAGGTTTTTCATCGTTTGCACAATCAGCTACAGATACTTCGGCGGTGGTGGAGGAAATGGATGATGAGATCGCGATTGTGCCGGAGCATCACCACCCGCGCTATTTCAGCAATGCCCTGGATGCAGGCATTCTCTCGGCGGCGGCATTTGAAAAGCCCGGCATGGACCGCCAGCTTACCTATCTGCGTTTTTCATTCATCGCCAACATCGGCTTTCACTTTAATTATGATTTTGATGAGCACTTCGGCATGTTTACCGGACTGGGCATCAAGAATATTGGCTTTACCGAAAAGATCAGCGATTCCACGGTTAAGCGCCGAGTATATACCATTGGTGTGCCTATAGGTTTTAAAATCGGTAATCTGGCAGGGCGCAGATATTTTCTGATGGGCGGAGGAGTGGATGTAACCTTCAACTACAAGGAAAAAGCAAAAAAAGGAAGCGACAAGCACAAGATGAGCGAATTTTTCAGCGATCAGACCGCGTCTGTAATGCCTTACCTGTTTGCCGGATTCTCTATAAAGCCGGGCGTAACTTTCAAAGCACAGTTTTATCCGGGCAATTTCTTCAATACCGATTATGAGACTGAAAATGCGGCAGGTACAACTTACCGTCCTTACCGGGGGTATGATGCAAGGCTGCTTTTCCTGAGCTTAGGGCTTGATATTCATTACCGTAAATCGGAAAAGCCTACTAATACACCGCAGTAATCGTGTTTTGGCGCAAAAGTCCTGACCAGCGCCCTGTTAGTCATGACTTTTGCCCTCGTAGTCACGACTATTATCACAGTAGTCATGACTATTGCCCCGGTAGTCACGACTTCTACCGCAGTAGTCATAAGCATTAACCCGAAAGTCATGGATTTTAAGCCGGAGTCATGGATCTGGCAAGTTCTCCATTCTCCCGCCAGGCCGAAATAACCGGCATTTTTTTAAATAGCTTTGCCGCACCGATGCGCAAACTATCGCTGAAAAGGCCGAGGCCGTTCAAAAACCTGAATGCACCTTACCGCATGGTCTTTGTTAATGAAGACTCGCTGGAAGAGGTTGCGTCTTTCCACCTGACCAAGAAGAGCGTGTGGACGCTGTTCAGCTCGCTGTTTATCGTTACCATTCTGGTTACCGTCTGTATCCTGCTGTTTACCCCCCTGAAATATTACATACCCGGCTATGGCAGCAATGTGGCCCGCACACAGGTCATTCGCCTGAAGCAATCCGTAGATTCGCTGAACGATCTGGTGGCGCTGCAGCAGAAGCAGGCAATTGCGATTAAAAGCATTATCAGCGGAGATGATAAAGGGCTGCGCGATACAGCGATGCTGAAGCCGGAAATGATCCGGGCAGATGCCATGAGCATTCTCCCAAAAGCAACCGACATCAAAGGGCAGGCTACGCAGGAGATCAAAACGCAAAAGAAAAAAGCAAGAAGAAGCCGATGACCACTAACAACGATGAAAGTACCCGCATGGCCATGCGCTACGCTGGTCTTGGCACGCAGATGCTGGTGCTGCTGGGCCTCGGCGTATGGGGAGGCCACAAATTGGATATACAGCTGAATGTAAAAGCGCTGTTTGTCATTATTTTTCCCGTTATCGCGCTGGGCTACTCGCTCTGGAGCCTGATACGCACACTTAATAAATCAAAGAAATGAAGAACCGTTTTTACGGAATAATGGTTGTATTGCTGATCGCCGTAGGCGTGGGCGCTTATATGCTTTGCCAGTCGGTGCCGCAATTTTCTTTTCCGGTGCTGATGGCGGGAAATGTGATCCTGTTCGTGCTCTCCGTCATCTCCTTTACCATTGTGCATAAAACATTTACAGAGCGCCCTCAGGCTTTTGTGCGCGGGGTTTTCTCCGGTACGCTCATCAAGCTGTTTGTATGCGTGGGCGGAGTGCTGGTGTATGCGCTCATCAACAAAGCACACCTGTATAAGCCACAGATATTTGTGCTGATGGGGATGTACGCTGTGTATTCAATTGCCGAGAATGTGATGCTGAGCCATATGGCCAAAGCGCAATCATAAATGCCTAAAGAGGAACGTCCGCTCGATGCGCTTGCACATTTTCTGCCGCCCAATACGGCGGAGATGGTGCTGCATTACTTCAACGAGCACGTCATCTATCTAAACCTTACGCATGAGCGTAAAAGCGTGCATGGCGACTACCGCTCTCCTACCCGCGAGCATCCTTACCACCGCATCAGCGTGAATGCAACGCTCAATAAGTACAGCTTCCTGGTCACTCTGCTGCATGAGCTGGCGCACCTGCTTACTTATGTACAATACAAGCACAAAGCGGCCCCGCATGGAGCGGAATGGAAGGCTAAATTTCAGCAGACGCTGCTACCGTTTACCGGCAAGGGTATCTTCACAGCAGACATTGAGCGCGCGCTGACGGCCTATTTGAAAAATCCTGCTGCCAGCACCTGTACCGATCCGCAGCTTTATAAAGCCCTGCACCGCCACGATAAAGGCCGGAAGGGATGGAAGTTTATGGATGAGCTGGAGATCGGCACCCAATTCCAGACGGAAGACGGAAGAACGTTTCAGAAAATAGAAAAGCTGCGCACGCGCTCCAAGTGCCGCGAGCTGCAGAGCGGTAAGATGTACCTGTTCCCGGGTGTGGCGATGGTCAAGCCTGTATAGTGAATCTGTCTAAAAGTGCTGTTCGCTGATGTCATACCAGCCGCAGGGCTCAATATTCACTTTTCTCTTTTTGAATTTCCGGTCGCCGAATGAATGATTGTTGTCTGATATAATGGTATCCCCGCCTTTGTAGCTCAGCCTGAAAGGCGCAAAAAAACCGGGTGTAGCATTCGTCCAGCGGTAGTGCAGCTCTTTGTGAGCTACGTACCACTCAAGCACAGGCTTATTTTTGGTGCGCAGCAACTGATCGAAAAAAGGCTTTAAGTCTCTGCCTGCAAAACGGCTGATGTATGCTTCTACCTCACTGCTGGTAACGATTTTATGGTAGAAGTCTTTGTTCAGCCCGCGCATTAACTGCCGGAACCGCTCATCATCATTGAGCATCATGCGCACCATGTGCACTACGGCTGCGCCCTTGTAATACTTATCTGAGCCTTTATCATCATTCACGCCATAATCGCCGATCACCGGATAGTCGTTGGCTACATGCTTCCATTCGCCGGCTGTGTATTCAAATGCCTTTTCCCGGTTGGTGATCCACTGCGCATAAAGCGACTCTACGTACGTGGTAAAGCCTTCGTGCAGCCAGTTGTCCGCAATATCCTGTGCCGTGATGTTGTTGCCAAACCATTCATGCCCGCTTTCGTGAATCACAATATAGTCGAACAGCCTGCCGACACCGGAGCCCAGCGAATAGCCTTTGTAGCCCATCTGGTAACCATTTCCGTATGCAATTGCACCCTGGTGCTCCATGCCCAGATAAGGAGCTTCTACCAGCTTATAGCCATCTTCATAGAAAGGATACGGACCAAGCCAGTATTCATAGCAGCGCAGCATGTCTTTTACGACTGCCCATTGTTTGCGGGCTTTGGCTTCATTGTATTTTAAGGGATAGAAATCAAGGCTGAGCACACCTTTTTCTCCCTGAAAGGTATCCTGCCAGTGCGCGTAATCGCCGATGTAAAAGGTGGTGCTGTAGGTATTGATGGGGTTCCGGACGAGCCAGTGATTTTGCCTGTAAATGTATCTGGTAATCTGGCCGGTCACCGGATTCTCGCGGTCTAGCGTATCCGGCGATTCGTGTAAAGTTCCGTTGCTGACATCATTGTTTTTAAACTCATTGAAAATGCGGAATGAGGTACCGCTATCCGGCTCATCGCCCTGATAATCCTTACAGGGCCACCAACTGCTGGCACCTAGCCCCTGACAGGCCACTGCTATCCAGGGATTGCCTAAGCTGTCTTTGGCCCAGATGAAGCCGCCATCCCAGGGAGCGTTTTTGGCTGTTCGGGGCTTTCCTTCAAAAGCCAGCTCTATAGAGTAAGTCTTTCCTATTTTCCACTTTTTATGATTATCTAATATCCAGTACACACTCCCTTCTCTCAGGTAAGGCATGGTCAGCTTATGAAACATTTCCGGTTTCAGCCTCATGCTGTCCTGCAGGTCTATCTGCATGGTATCGGTAGGAGTGCTCACTACTTTGAAGGTGATGGTATTGGTGCCGCTGATGGTTTTGGTAGCTGTATCAATACTGATGCTGAGATCGTACCGCTGCACATCCCACCAGCTGCGGTGCCGGCCATTGCTGCCTCTCAAAGTATCCTGATGCGTATAAGGCTGCGCGCCGGCAAACACCGGCAACAGCATGAGGAGGAGCAGAATCCGGTTCTTCATGTAGCTAAGATAAGCCACGCATACAGTATATCCCTGAGCACGATGAACGCATGAAGCATTACCGTCTTCCGAACCATTAACTTTGCGCCCGTTTCTTACCGTGCATCAATATTTCATTCTACACAAGCCCAGCCATATGCTTTCCCAGTTTACCGGAGGCGCCAAAGGGCTGCACATGCTCGGCGAGCTGGATTATGCATTCCCGGAAGGCATTCACGCGGTGGGCAGGCTCGATTATCATTCAGAAGGATTACTGCTGCTGACTACCAATACCAGGGTTACGAAGCTGCTGTTTGAAAGCGAGGTAAAGCACGAGCGCTCCTATCTGGTGCAGGCTTATAAGAATATCTCTGCTGAAACGCTCGAAGCGTTGCGCACCGGAGTGACCATTCGCATTAAGGGCGGACTGGATTATATAACCACTCCCTGCCGTATAGAGGTAGCAGAAAGCCCGGCGCATCTGCCCCGCGGAAGGTTTGAAGTGCGGGATGACCTGCCAAGCACGTGGCTGCAAATGACACTGACGGAAGGAAAGTACCGGCAGATACGGAAAATGCTGCAAACGGTGGGTCATCCATGCCGCAGGCTGATACGCACGTCCATTGAGGAACTGGAGCTGGGCTTACTTCCTGCAGGGCAAATACAGGAAATAGACGAGGCAGATTTTTTCAGGCGCCTGAACATCATCTACCCTTAATTTTTTCTGGTCTGATTTTTAATGAATATTATGCAGAGAACAAAGCTTTTTTTATGACAAAAAAGACATTGGTATTGGGCGGTTCCGAGAATCCGGATCGTTATGGCAACAAGGCGATCCGCGCACTGCGCAGCAAAGGTCATCCGGTGGTATCCATCGGCAACCGAAGAGGACAGGTGCTGGACGTGCCTATTGAAACAACACAACAACCACTGACCGATATTGATACGGTAACGCTCTACCTGAATCCCACCAATCAGGAAGCTTATCTCGACTATATTCTGTCACTGAAACCTAAGCGCATCATCTTCAATCCCGGCACAGAAAACATCAAGCTGGAGCAAATGGCGGAAGAAGCGGGCATCGAAGCGGTCGAGGCATGTACGCTGGTGCTGCTTAGTATTGGGAGATATTAATGCGGTAATTCGATGATGCGCTAATGGGAAACAATATCCTTAGTAGCAATGCGGCAATGCAACATTAGTAATCTGCTATCGCATTGCCGCATTGGCACATTATTAAATTATCTTGAATAGTTCGGCGCTTCCTTCGTAATGACCACATCATGCGGATGGCTTTCCGCCATGCTGGCCGAGGTGATGCGAATGAACTGGGCTTCTTCCTGTAAAGCGTTTATGTCTTTGGCTCCACAGTAGCCCATGCCTGCGCGCAGGCCGCCTACAAACTGCTGTACGATTTCGTTGAGAGAACCCTTATATGGTACACGGCCTACAATACCTTCCGGCACCAGCTTTTTGATATCGGTCTCCACATCCTGAAAATAGCGATCGCTGCTGCCTTCCTTCATGGCTTCCACAGAGCCCATGCCCCGGTAGCTTTTGAACTTACGTCCTTCATAGATGATCGTTTCACCAGGGCTTTCTTCCGTGCCGGCGAATATAGAACCCGCCATGATGCACGAAGCGCCTGCGGCAATGGCTTTCACCATATCACCGGTATAGCGGATGCCCCCGTCTGCTATCACCGGAATGCCCTTCTTCTTCAATGCGGCGGCCGCTTCGATGACTGCGGTGAGCTGCGGCGCGCCGGCGCCGGTAACTACGCGAGTAGTACAGATAGAGCCCGGCCCTACCCCTACTTTCACCGCATCTGCACCTGCTTCCGCCAATGCAAGCGCTCCTGAAGCAGTCGCCACATTTCCCGCGATCAGCGAAAGGTCTTTAAAGGCATTTTTTACTTTCTTTACTGTTTCCATTACTCCTCTTGAATGGCCGTGCGCGCTGTCGAGCGTGATTACATCTACGCCTGCGGCTTTCAGGGCTTCTACGCGTTCTATAGTATCCGCAGTGATGCCTACGGCTGCGCCAACAAGCAGTCTGCCACGCTCATCTTTTGCTGAGGCAGGATGGCTTTTCAGGTTGATGATGTCGCGGAAAGTAATCAATCCGGCCAGGCGGCCAGCCTTATCTACAATCAGCAGCTTTTCAATTTTATATTGCTCCAGGATGCTCTCTGCATCTTTCATGCTCGTGCCTTCCGGAGCCGTTACCAGCTGCTCTTTCGTCATGATCTCCGACACCTTCTTCTGCATATTCTTCTCAAAGCGCATATCGCGGTTGGTGAGAATGCCTACGAGCTTTTTATTATTATCTACGATGGGAATGCCGCCAATACCGTTATCGCGCAACAACCGGACAGCCTCGCCCACAGTAGCATCGGGCGATAAGGTGATCGGATCAATGATTAATCCACTTTCAGAGCGCTTTACTTTACGTACCAGCTCTGCCTGGCGCTCGGTGCTCATATTTTTATGCAGAATGCCAATGCCGCCTTCGCGGGCCAGCGCAATCGCCAGACGCTCTTCCGTAACAGTGTCCATTGCAGCGGAAACCATGGGAATATTGAGCCGTATGTCTTTGGTGAGTTGGGTGGAGATGCTTACTTCGCGCGGAAGCACTTCAGAATAAGCGGGAACGAGGAGAACGTCATCGAAGGTGAGGCCTTCGCCGTAAAACTTAGATTTTGCAGCCATGTGCAAAGATATAATTTTGAAGTTGGATTTTTTAACAACGCTCATCCTGTAAGATGCCGGACGGCTCTATCAGGGCATTAATAAACTCAATTTCATGTACAGCAAGGATCTGGCTTTTGAATCGCTGACTACACAGCAGGATTTTCAGAACGCCGCGCTGGTAAAGGCTTTGCGCTATCTGAAAGTGCATTCTCCTTTTTATCAGAAGCTATTCAGAGAACATAACATTGATTCTGATTCCATCCGGACTATTCAGGATTTGCATCAATTGCCGATGACTTCCAAAAGCGATATGCAGGAATACAATTGGGATTTTCTCTGTGTGCCGAAAGCGCAGATCAAGGAATATACCGCTACTTCAGGCACTATGGGCAGGCCGGTCACTATTGCACTTACAGAAAACGACCTTCAGCGACTGGCTTATAATGAAGAGCAATCATTCCGCTGTGCCGGCGGCTCATCCTCAGATATTTATCAGCTGATGCTCACGCTTGACCGGCAGTTTATGGCGGGGATGGCTTATTACAGCGGTATCCGGCAGCTCGGCGCGGCTATGGTGCGCACAGGTCCGGGACTTCCCGCTATGCAGTGGGATACGATTCAGCGTTTACAAAGCACTGTGCTGGTTACGGTACCATCTTTCCTGCTCAAGATGATCGAATGGGCCGATGAGCACCAGATTGATCTGCAGCAAACGCCGCTTAAGAAAGCCGTCTGTATTGGCGAAAGCCTGCGCCATTCGGATGGCACGCCGAATGCTTTGGGCGAGAAGATTACTTCCCGCTGGCCGCTTCAATTATATGGCACTTATGCAGCTACTGAGATGCAGACTGCTTTTACGGATTGCACAGCTGGTATGGGAGGCCATCATCAGCCTGATCTGGTTATTGCTGAAATTGTAGATGACTCAGGAAATGTATTGTCCGACGGTGAATATGGCGAAGTGGTGATTACGACTTTAGGCATTGAAGGGATGCCGCTATTGCGCTACCGGACAGGTGACATCTGTGCTCTGTTCAATGAGCCATGTGCCTGCGGGCGATTTTCTAAAAGGCTGAGCCATGTGACCGGACGGAAGCAACATATGATTAAGTATAAGGGCACTACGCTTTATCCACCCGCGATTTTTGATATGCTTAATCAGATTGATTTCGTGCAGGAGTATGTGGTTGAGGTATTTACCAGCGGTCTTGGCACGGATGAGCTGAAGCTGCACATCCATACACAGCTTCCGGTGGATGATTGTGAGCGGATGATGAAGCCTTTATTGCAAGCGAAGCTGCGGGTGGTTCCGGCGCTTCATTTTCATTCGGGCAGCGAGATGCAGGCCTTACAGTTTCCGCCGGGTAGCCGGAAGCAGGTGCGGTTTATGGATAACCGCCTATAGCGGTTCAGGTCGTTGCGCTTCCCGACCCTGCGTAGCCTTTGCGGTTGAATATGCTCTGTAGTCAATGACGGTTCAGGCCGGCTGCGCACGTCCCGACCCTGTGGGTTTGAATGACATTGCAGGAAATTGTACTTTCGCCGCATTCAAAACACAAATCAAAGACATCATGGCCAAAATAAAAGTTGCCAATCCGGTCGTTGAGCTGGACGGGGATGAGATGACCCGCATCATCTGGAAATTCATTAAAGACAAGCTGATCCTGCCTTACGTAGAGGTGGATATCAAATATTACGACCTCGGTATTGAGCACCGCGACGCTACAGACGATCAGGTGACGGTGGATGCCGCCAACGCGATCAAAGAATGTGGTGTGGGCATTAAGTGCGCTACCATCACTCCGGATGAAGACCGTGTAAAAGAATTCAACCTCAAGCAGATGTGGAAGAGCCCGAACGGCACGATCCGCAACATTTTGGATGGTACGGTATTCCGCGAGCCTATCGTAATGAGCAATGTACCGCGCCTGGTGGTGAACTGGGATGCGCCGATCATCGTAGGCCGTCACGCCTTCGGCGATCAGTACCGTGCGACCGATTTTCTGACTAAAGGAAAGGGTAAGCTGACAATAAAGTTTGAAGGCGAGGATGGCACTGTGATCGAGCATGAAGTATACAACTTCAAGGGCGATGGCGTGGCGCTGGCTATGTACAATACGGATGATTCTATCCGTGGTTTTGCCCATGCCTGCTTCAATATGGCGAAGAGCAAGAACTGGCCTTTGTACCTCTCTACCAAGAATACCATTCTCAAGAAATATGATGGCCGTTTCAAGGATATTTTTGAAGAAGTGAGCAAAGAGTTTCAGGATGTGCATTACGAGCACCGCCTGATCGATGATATGGTGGCTTCTGCGCTGAAGTGGAATGGCAACTTTGTATGGGCTTGTAAGAACTATGACGGCGACGTGCAGAGCGATACAGTAGCCCAAGGCTTCGGCTCACTGGGCCTGATGACTTCTGTGCTGGTAACGCCTGATGGCAACACGATGGAAGCGGAAGCTGCACACGGCACGGTAACACGCCATTATCGTGAGTACCAGAAGGGCAATCCTACTTCTACCAATCCGATTGCTTCTATCTATGCCTGGACGCGCGGCCTGGCCTTCCGCGGCAAGCTGGATGGCAATCAGGAGCTGATCGATTTCTGTCAGGCGCTGGAAGATGTATGCGTTGAGACGGTAGAAAGTGGCAAGATGACCAAAGACCTCGCGATCAGTGCTCACGGCAATAATGTGAAGCACGGCGAGCATTATCTCTATACCGAAGAATTCCTCGATGCGCTGAACGAAAATCTGATGAAGAAGCGCAGTATTTAATATCACTCGCGATACAATAAAGTAAAAATGGATCGGCTTTAGCCGATCCATTTTTACTTTATCAATGAACTGATTTAAAGCTGATCGATCGCTTTTGCCAGCGTCCGGTCTTTTTCTGTGACCGTATTTCCGGCATCGTGTGTGGAGAGCCATATCTCAACTGTATTCCAGGTATTCTTCCAGGTGGGATGGTGATCGCTTTTTTCGGCCAGCAGAGCTACGCGCGTCATAAAGGCAAAGGCTTCTGAGAAGTCTTTGAAGGTGAATTTCCGGTAAAGCTGATTGTCTTGTTGCTGCCACATGGTACACACATTTGAATAGGACTAAAGATAGCGTACAATGGCTAAAGCGAGGAGATGGGAATTATATCCAATACAAAAAAGCGTAAGATTATCTCTTACGCTTTTGCCAACTAAGTAGGGAAGACAAGGATTAAAGCCCCTCCTCTGTTCCTTTATTGGCGCGGTGTGGCATCACAGATAATGGACTTTTTTATGTTGATTTGTCAAAGTTTCTGCTTATTTCGTGAGGCGTATATTTAAAGCCAGCTTTCCGCCTAGAGATGCTAAATGACCACTTAAAGTACTCTGGCTACGATTGAAATTATTTGTTACGAAATATTGGCAGTTCGGGCCAATGTCAAAGCTTAATTTGTTGGCCGCAGGCAATGAATCCCCGCAAAAAGCTGGACGCTCACGTTGTTATTGGTGTAGCCTACCGTTTCGGTGTAATAGTTGCTTTCCTGATCCGGGTATCTGATGCCTGTAAGAGCGTGATAGGTAAAGCCCACATTTGCAAAAAAGCCAATGTGGCCAACGCTTGACGTGACTACATGAAAATAAACAGGTATATAAATGAATGACTGAACAGCATGATTGCTGATTTTGATCCATGTGCTGTATGGGGAGTAGCTATATTGTTCGCCCCCAATACCGACACCTACGCCCAAATGATCATTAAACAAATACTCAACGTTTATACCAGCATTAAGGCCAAAGCCAGCTCTGGTTTTTAGGTCATAGAAATCAGCAAGATTTGTATTAATGAGGTTTGAAGAGCAAAAACCAATGTTTGGAGATAAGCGTAGCCCCGTGCGATGCTTAGGTGGAGCGGCGCGCTGCGCATTAATGATGGTGCTCAAACAAAAAACAGGGCAAAAGAAAAGGGTTTTTAAAAGGTTCATTTCAGGCATAGATTATCGTGAAATAATTAAGCGTTTGAGTGCAATAATGAGCTTAAATCGTGATTCTTGCAAATAGGCTGCAAGTGATGAAAACACGTAAGGCGCAATCCAGGAATAGGATTACAGGTAATTGCAGTTTGGGCTTACATTCAGTGGAGCATCTGGTTTTTTGTAGCATGGCAAGCTGCCTGCTTAAATATCCCGTAACGACTAAAAACAAAAAAAGCGTAAGATTATCTCTTACGCTTTTGCCTACTAAGTAGGGAAGACAGGGTTCGAACCTGCGACCCCCTGGTCCCAAACCAGGTGCGCTACCGGACTGCGCTACTTCCCTATTTACTTTCTTTAATTTGGCTTACTTCCGGCAGAAATAAAACCAAGCGGTGAGGGCGGGATTCGAACCCGCGATACGGTATAACCCGTATGCCAGTTTAGCAAACTAGTGGATTCGGCCTCTCTCCCACCTCACCAATTATATAGAGAACAATACCAGCTTAACCGCTGATTACCATTCAACCTGACCTCTTTAAGAACTGCTTCCCCGTTAAGGGACTGCAAAGATAATACTCGAAATGAACTGTGCAAATATTTTTCGCGCTTCTGTCAAAATTATTTTCTCTTAATCCCGGCGAAATAGCTGTATTACATACTCGCCATCTGTACTTTCTGCAAGAGCTCCTGCACCTGCTCTTTGTACTCATTGTCCGTATCCATCAGGTTTTCTACCGTCTGGCAGGAGTGAATGACTGTGGTGTGGTCAAAGCCGCCGAAATGCTCTCCAATGTGCTTGAGCGAGCTTTTGGTAAACTTCTTAGCCAGATACATCGTGATCTGGCGGGCTTGTACCACTTCGCGCTTACGGGTCTTTGCCAGCAGGCGGTCGTAAGGCTGGTGAAAATAATCGCACACCATTTTCTGGATATTCTCGATGGTCATTTCACGCGCAGCGGTCTTCACAAAATTCTTCATTACGCGCTTGGCCAGATCCAGATCAATCTCTTTCTTGTTGAGCATCGACTGGGCAAACATGGCAATCAGCGCGCCTTCCAGCTCACGCACATTGCTCTGCACATTATAAGCAATGTACTTCACCACATCATCCGGCATCTCTACCCCGTCGCGCTTCATTTTAAGGCGCAGGATGGCCTGACGTGTCTCGTATTCAGGCACGGAAATATCTGCGTTCAGTCCCCAGCGGAAACGGCTCAGCAGACGGTCCTGCATACCATCCAGGTCTTTGGGCGCAGTGTCTGAGGTAAGAATGATCTGCTTACCACTCTGATGTAGGTGATTGAAGATGGTGAAAAATGCTTCCTGTGTTTTTACGGCGGGCACAAAGCGCTCTACATCATCCACGATCAGGACATCAATCAACTGATAAAAGTGAATGAAATCGTTTACTTCATTGTTGCGGGAATGATCGATAAACTGGGTAATGAATTTTTCTGCGCTTACATAAAGCACCGATTTATTCGGATGCAGGCGACGAACTTCATTGCCGATGGCCTGCACCAGATGCGTTTTGCCGCAGCCTACGCCACCAAACACCACGAGCGGATTAAAGGAAGTAGCGCCAGGCTTCTGAGCTACCTGCAGGCCTGCATTGCGGGCAAGGCGATTGCAATCGCCTTCCACATAATTTTCAAAAGTATAATTGACGTTCAGCTGCGGATCAATGGATACACGCTTAAGGCCGGGAATAGCGTACGGATTAGGTTCAAATGGAGTCTTTCGGTCATAAGGCAGATCTACCATATTGCGGTCAGCAGACACTTTAGGCTGTGTGCTTGCCGGCATGTTGATGGATGCCGGGTTGCGGCGGTTATGCCCTTCCATCATAATGCGGTATTCGAGGCGGCCGTCTTTACCGAGTATGCGTTTAATTGTTTTACCGAGCAGCTCTACGTAATGCTCTTCCAGCCATTCATAGAAAAACTGGCTGGGCACCTGTAGGGTAAGCACCGCTTCATGAAGGGATACAGCCTGGATCGGATCGAACCAGGTCTGAAAAGTACGAGGTGCTACATTGTCCTTAATAATGCTGAGGCAACGCTCCCATGCCGCGTCAAAGTCATTTTTGCTTGCTTCATTTTTTATGTAAGGGTCATTATGCATACTCAATATACTTAAAGGGCTGCGCCCCGGATTTTCACTTACAACTACTTTTAAGAGCCGACAATTTTACCTGTCCCGTCGTGCCAAGATAAAAACACGTCAGAACTTTTCGACACCCACCTAAAAAATTAATGATTATTCTGGCGCTGTTTTCGCTCCGTCATCTACGTAACTCCCCGGTATCCTCAACAGCTGCCTCATGAAACGAAATTGCCAACATTATGTTGAAAAAAAAAATGATTAGCCTATTGTTTCTTTCCCGATGATTACAGAATGAGCACCGACCAGATTGGTACTATTTTTGTTGTCGAACGCGTAATCCAGACGCCCCAGCCTGAGCCCGGCCCATCCCACCTGATTAATCGTTACCTCTCTGCCAATTTTATTCGTCATCACTGTAGGCTTATCCAAAAATGTATGGGTATGCCCGCCAATGATCAGGTCTATATGTTCCGACTCTTTCGCTAAGATTTTATCGCTGACTTTATTGTAATCGTAATGGTAGCCAAGGTGTGAGAGGCAGATTACAAAATCACAACCTTCCTTTCTGCGCAGCTTTTCTGAAGTGATCTTTGCAATCTGTATCGGCTCCAGGTATTGTGTGTTGCCATAAGCATCATCCGGCACTAGTCCTTTAAGCTGAATGCCGATGCCGAAAATGCCGATTTTCAGACCTGCTTTTTTGATGATGGTATAAGGCAGAGTCTTTCCTTCAAGCGGTGTTTTCGTAAAATCATAGTTGGCAATCAGAATCGGAAAATTAGCATGAGGCAGTTGTTTGGCAAAGCCTTCCACACCTGCATCAAAATCGTGATTGCCCATCGTAGCAGCATCGTATCCAAGCATGCTCATAGCCATCATTTCAGGCTCACCTTTATAGAGGTTAAAGTAAGGCGTGCCCTGAAATATATCGCCTGCATCCAAGAGCAATACATGCTCTTCCTGTTTACGGATCTGCCCGATCAGCATAGCGCGTGCCGCTACTCCACCCTGTCCCGCAAACTTGCCGCCATCATCACCAAAAGGCTCCAGACGGCTGTGCACATCATTGGTATGAAGGATGGTCAGCTTTGTAGATTTATGCTCTCCTGCGAGGCTCTTAAAGGGGAAGGCGCCCATCAGCAACAGTCCGCTTCCGATACCGGCTCTCTTGATAAAATCTTTTCTACTCAGCATATCTGATACGGTTTTCTAATTGTGGATGCAATGGTTTTCCGGCCTTCTCCAGACGCACTACATAAGCCATCATGGCATCGCGGATAAAGATGGAAGTGAAGCGCTTTTTGCAGGAAGAAAGGAAGTCGCAATTATCACCACCGCGCGCTACATAATCCGAAATGGCAAACTTGTAATAAATGTTGGGATTAAGCGGCTTTCCATTGATGGCGATATCTTCTGCTTTATTGTCTTTTATGGTAAATGTCAATCCGCTCACCGGCCAGCCTTTTTTGGTAGCCATGAAGTCGCAGAACTGCTTTACAATCGTACCCGGAATCTCAATAATAGCGAGCATATTATCAAATGGCATCAGCTCGTACATTTTGCCTCTGGTTATCGGCCCGGCATCCATATAAGGAATGCGCAGCCCGCCATAATTAGATACGGATGCTTCCACATTCTGATCAATTACCCGGGCGGCCATCAGCTGCGCATCGGCTACAAAATTGCCAAGTGTGCTTTCGGGCTGCGCTTTGGTAAGCGGCATATCCGTGTGCCCGATCACTACCTGCATCTGTGTATCAACACCGCGCTTATACGGCCTTAGCATTTTCACCAGACTGCTGTCTGTATGCGCCGTAGTGTCGATAATATAAAGCTGTGGAGGCTGTGCGTGGGCATACACAGGCTTCTTGCTGCAGGAAGATGCGCCTGCAACAAAAAGGCATAATAAGGCATAGCAATACGCTTTCCGGATCATAAGAATGAAGCTGCAAAATTACCGGCAATCAAGGTGTGAATTACCGGCCAATGTGTTAATAATAGTTATGAAAATATTACCTCGATCAGTTGCGCAGGGCAGCGATCAGTTTGCTATCGCGATGGTAGATATCGTTGAGGAGACGCATATGATTGCCATCGCTGTTCTCAAATGCGGTGAGGTAAATGATGTGCACCGGTATTTTCTTGCTTAGCGTTTCAAAGCGGGTATTCCGTGTCTGTATGATTGAATCGATGATCTGCTGATCAAAGTTCCTTCCTTCCAGATCTTTAAGAATGAATTCTGCAAAATCACGCGGGCGCTCTACGCGCACACAGCCTGAGCTTCTGGCGCGGTAACGCTTGACAAAATCTTCGCGGTGCGGTGTGTCGTGCAGGTAGATGTCCCATTTATTGGGCAGATTGAATTTTACCTCACCCAGTGCATTGCGCGCGCCCGGCGGCTGGCGAAAGGAGAAACTGCGATAATTTTTCGCAGTGATGGAGGATGAGCTGACCATTTTTCCGCGCCGGTCATAGGCCTTCAGGCCTTTGCGGGCAAGATAGTTTCCACCACGTTTTGTAATGCCGGGAAGCACATCTTTTTTTAAAATGGTTGGCGGCACGCCCCATGGCGGACTGAACACTACGTTAGCCATATACGCATTCAGCGAAGGTGTCTGACGGGCAGGCTTACCTACCACTACGCGCATGTTGAATGCATTTTCAGTGCCCTTCTTATAATAAAGTTCCATTAATGGTACATTCACCAGTATGTATTGCTCTTCAAACTGTCGCGGCAGCCACCGCAGGCGCTCCATATTGGCTGCCAAAATATTGAGCACAGAATCCGGCCTGCGGGCAAGATAACTGATCGTGGTGCTGTCTGCTCTTCCTGTTGGTGCCAGCCCATTGTAATCCTGAAACTGGCGCACCATCTGCTGATTATCATCCAGCGAATCGCCGGCTTCTGTATGCGCCCAGGGAATCTCTTTTGAAATAATGTATTGTAAGGCAGAATCACCGGGAGTTACCGTGGCACCGAGGTGTGATTTTGCGTCTGCCAATGCAGCATCTTTTGCCAGCAATTGATAGCTGCGATAAGCGCTCTGCAACATGCTATATGTTGATATGGCAGGCCGATAACTATTCAGGCCAACGTATTGTCCTTTTTGCTGAAGGCCGCTGTAGAGCGCGGTCGGGGCAGTCCATGCCGTATCATTAATATGAAACCACTGGTCGTCGGCCACTTTAGGATTTATTGATCCAAACAAAAGATCATGCGATGCTTTGAGATAGCTTTTGGTGCACAGCGTATCGAAAGCAATGACTTCATTGATACCAGCTTTCCCACTTTTCAGTTGTTGCAGCGCGGCGGTGAGCTTTGCGTAATGATACTTTTCAGGATCAAGACCATCATATTGCAGGCTGTCGAGCTCACTGATGAAAGTGCCTGCGGCTTCTGTAACTCCATGTTCCTCCAGCCACAAGGGCTGATAGCCGGCTTTCAGATAAGTATAGGCGAGCGCATTTCCGGTTGTGACTCCACGTTTGACGAATACACTATCGAGCGTATCCAGCGCATGTAAGGAAGCACTGAGTTTTTGAATAAAATCCTGTTTTGAAAAAAGATCGCCTTCACTTCCGCTGATCACTTTCTTTTCAGGAACAGAAGAGTTGTCGGGATGATGGCCGCCTGTGCAGGCAGACAAGAAGCTGATGCCTGCGGTCAGGATCAGGCAGGTTAGCAAACGGTAACAGGAGGTCATTGGTAATGAAATGTACTGGATCAATAGTGGATTAGGGAAGTTAACCATTTGCTGCAAAAACCATTCCAAAGTTTAGGTGGCCTCTAATTCAATAGCGGGATCCCAAAACTTTTTTTGAAAATCCTGCACCTTATCATCCACCACACTGACCTTTTCTTTCTCTAAAAGATGCTTCATTTCATCGCCGGTACCGAAATGATGTTTGCCGGATAGCAATCCAACTCTGTTGACTACCCGGTGCGCAGGTACCTTTGGCTTTACGCCGTGACAGTGGTTCATCGCATAGCCCACCATGCGCGCGCCGCTTTTTATACCAATGGCCGCAGCTATAGCACCATACGAAGTGACCCTTCCTTTGGGGATCATACGTACGATATCGTAGATGGCATCATAGAGATCAGCGTCTTTGTTCATCGTTTCCTTGTTTGCGAAGCGCGAGCAATTTAGCACGGCCCGGCTCTTTTACTTGTTCATAATCATAAGGACAGTTCAGGCAGCCATTACCACAGCAATAACCGCGCTTCTGCAGGTACGATGCGGTAAATACCAGTCGCCCGTCCGGCAGGAGATAATAGTCTTCCCCCTCAGTCATTGGCTTCCTCTTCTGCTGTTTTCTTCTTTTTAGGTGGCGGCACAATGGCCTGCTCCGGCAGCGAAAAAGAAATATAATAGATCGTGCGCCCTTCGGAGAGGTGCATGCCTTCGTAGTGCGTGCGGATGGCTAGTGGTCCGGTTGCTTTTCCCTTCCCATAAATGTCGGCAATATTTTCATGTATCATGCAGCCCGTCTCGCCGATCACTTCCAGCGTAAAATCGTACAGCTCTTTGGAATCTGTTTTGAGATGGATGCGTGCGCCAGGCTTCAGCACTTTTTGGTATAATGCCAGAAATCGTGCATGAGTCAGCCGGTTCTTCGCTTTGCCTTCCCGCAGGAAAGGATCGGGGAAGATGATCCATATTTCGGAGACTTCGCCCGGCCCGAAATATTGTGTCAGCTGCCCGATCTGGGTACGCAGAAAAGCTACATTGTTCAGTCCTTCTTCCAGCGATTTTTTTGCGCCAATATAGATGCGGTTTCCCTTTACATCCACCCCGATGAAATTGCGGTCTTTATGCTCACGGCCAAGTCCTACACTGTACTCGCCTTTGCCGCAGGCCAGCTCCAGGGTTATTGGATTTTCATTCTTAAAAAATGTTTGCCAGTTGCCGGCCATTCCTTCCGGATATTGAAGTACATGAGGATAGGTTTCGATGGCGGCGAAACGCACTAATTTTTTCTGACCCATAAGTATAGGAAGGCAAAGATAACAAGTCGCCAACCTTTTAAGGCTCACCAACATTAAATCGTCATGAATCAACAGAATAAATCAGCTGCTTTACCCTATTTTGGTGTTCTGATCCTACCTGAAAATCAGTTCAGAGAAAAAATATCATACGCCTGCGGCTATATGAACTATTACAACGCCTTCATCAGTTTTCTGCAACGGCACATGCTTACCTGCCCGTCCCGGAAATGGCTACATATGGATTGTCCCGGATGCGGTATGCAGCGCAGTATCATTGCATTATTCAGGGGGCATATCTATGAAAGCTTTTTGCTGCACCCGGCGGGCATACTGGTTATAGCAATGCTTTTACTGACTATCGCGCATCTCATATATCGCTTTCGTAAAGGCGCACTTTTATTGATATGGATGCAATCATGTATTGCAATTGTCAGTTTAACATTTTATGTTTACAAAATCCTGAATCACCAAATATTTCACTGATGGAAAACACCCCTAACCAGCTGCAACAAAATATTTTCAACCAGTCACCCATGCAATCTCTGCCGAATGCTACAGCGGTGCTTGTGTTAGGCATTATAGCTATCGTTGGGGCTTGTTGCTATGGTGTTGTGGGGATTATTTGCGGCATCATAGCATTGGTTCTTGCCAAGAAAGACCGGATGCTTTACCATGCAACGCCCGGCTTATATACAGAGTCTTCGTACAAAAACCTCAATGCAGGCAGGATCTGTGCCATTATCGGATTGTCCCTGTCTTCAATCTATCTTGTTATTATTGTTTTCTACATAGCGATCATCGGTACGGCCGTATTGTCCAATCCAAATATCTTCAGTCACCTGCACTAAAGAAAAAACCTTAATGGCCGTCGGGAAATGGTGAAAAACCAGATTTTCCGGCGGCTATCTTTATAAATGATTTCATACAGGATCGGCCGGTCTCACATTAGCAACAGCAATCCATACAGCAGCATTACCCCGTCAATCAATCCGAGATAGACGTTGTTGTCGCTGTTTTTCCGCGAGTAGCCGATAGCCGCTTTTGCAGCAATATAGGTGACGGCAATGGCAATCAGGTGAATAATGCTGCGCTCTAAAAATACCTGCGCGATTCCCGTCAGAATAAATAAAAGCAGTACCCGATCGATCAGCAGATAGGCATTAGCAATGCCTAGCCTGGCCGCAAGCGTTTGAATGTTCCTCCCGCTATCATGCTGCACATCTCTTATATCAAAAGCGACACATAAAGCAAAGATCAGCTCTGCACGCAGGGCAATTTTCCACCAGAAAAAAGTAAGCGTCCGCTGCCAGTACACGGCAGGAAGCACGGTCGTTGCAATGACCCAAACGGCGGTCAGCACCACGATCTTGACGATCCCGAAATCTTTCAGCCTTTTTTTAAACAACGGCGTAGAATAAGCAATGGTGACAAAGCCGATCACTGCCAGCCAAAGGAGAAAAGGAATGGATAGAAAAGGCAGCGCTCCAAGACACATCACCAGTCCGATCACAGAAAAGATATAATACCAGTAGCGGGGAAGCCCTTTCAGCACATGCTTATTGAAGAGCCGGTGCACATTATATTCCAGCAATGAGCTACCAACAATAATCGCATGAAGCGGCGTAAGCATCGGCGGCAAATAACCCAGCGCCAGCTTTTCCGCAGAAAGGCACAGCGCCAGCGAACAGGCAGCCGTAAAGATGCTTGTACCCAATAACCAATTGACGATCGTTCTCACTAAATGCAAAATGTAGAATGCAAAATTCAAAATTTAGAATTCAAATGCAAAAAGTTTAGTCGATGCGGATTGAGGCAATAAGAATAAATGCAAAAGGGAAAACTTACGTTTTCCCTTTTGCATTCTAAATTTTGCATTTTGCATTTATAATGGAATGTTGCCATGCTTGCGCTTGGGCGTGTTGACTACTTTATTCTGCAGCATTTTGTATGCTTTGATGAGCCGCTCGCGGCTTACTTCCGGCAGAATTATTTCATCGATAAAGCCGCGTGCCGCCGCGCCGTATGGATTGGCAAATTTCTCTGCATATTCCATCTCTTTCTCTTTCATTTTTGCTTCCTTATCCTCCGCTTCCGAGATTTCTTTTTTGAAGATGATCTCCGCTGCGCCCTTTGCTCCCATTACCGCGATCTCAGCCGTTGGCCAGGCAAAGTTCAGATCAGCGCCAATGTGCTTGCTGTTCATCACATCATAAGCGCCGCCATACGCCTTGCGCGTAATCATCGTTACTTTAGGAACAGTCGCCTCGCTCAGCGCATACAAGAGCTTCGCGCCATTGGTGATAATGCCATTCCACTCCTGATCGGTACCGGGCAGGAAACCGGGTACATCCACCAATACCAATAGCGGAATATTGAACGCATCGCAGAAGCGTACAAACCGTGCGCCTTTCTTGCTTGAATTGATATCCAGCACACCGGCCATGCTAGCGGGCTGATTGGCAACGATGCCGATGCTGCGGCCTGCCAATCGGGCGAAACCTACAATGATATTTTCTGCATACTCTTTATGTACTTCCAGGAAAGAGCCTTCGTCGGTGATCTCTTCGATCACTTCTTTCATATCATAAGGCTGGTTGGGATTTTGCGGGATAATGCCGTTCAGCTTTTCGCGCATTTCATTGCCTGCTTCGTAAGGATATACCGGCGCTTCCTCTTCACAGTTCTGCGGCATATAGCTCAGCAGCTGCTTCAGCTTTTCGATGCATTCCACTTCATGGGCGCAGGCGAAATGCGTGACGCCGCTGCGGGATGCATGGGTATGCGCGCCGCCCAGCTCTTCGCTGGTCACATTTTCATGCGTTACCGTTTTCACCACATTCGGGCCGGTAACGAACATATAAGAGGTGTGCTCGACCATCAGGATAAAATCGGTAATGGCCGGAGAATATACCGCGCCGCCGGCGCAGGGACCCATAATGGCAGACAGCTGAGGCACAACGCCGGATGCCTGCACATTGCGGTGAAAAATATCGGCATAGCCGCCGAGCGATACCACGCCTTCCTGGATACGCGCGCCGCCGCTGTCATTCAGCCCGATGAGCGGAGCGCCGTTCTGCAGCGCCAAATCCATGATTTTTACAATCTTCTCTGCATGAGTTTCGCTGAGGCTGCCGCCGAATACGGTGAAATCCTGAGAAAATACATAGATCAGCCGTCCATTTACCGTGCCATAGCCCGTTACAACGCCATCGCCGAGGTATTGCTCTTTCTCCATCCCGAAATCCTTGCTCCGGTGCGTCACCATCATACCAGTTTCCTGGAAAGAGCCTTCATCGAGCAGAAGTTGCAGCCGTTCGCGCGCGGTGAGCTTGCCTTTGCCGTGCTGGCTTTCAATACGCTTGGCACCGCCGCCAAGCCCGGCCTGCGCGGTCT
Source organism: Chitinophagaceae bacterium (assembly GCA_965200035.1). GTDB lineage: Bacteria > Bacteroidota > Bacteroidia > Chitinophagales > Chitinophagaceae > UBA1952. The sequence goes on from OZ241334.1 coordinate 76,169, forward strand.
TTTCCTGAAGGAGAGCGATTTTATCTTTCATAATAATGGGCGCAAAGGTAAAATTCATTCCGATGCAAAAGGAATTATAACCATTGACCGTATTGTTTCCGTCCGGAACCTGTACCTGCGAACGATGGGATCCTTAGTGCCTCAGGATGACCGTTGTACGAGTCATGCTGACGTAAGGACGCATCCCTCAGCACCCAGGGGTTCACAATACGGAATATTATTTACCATTCAGGCTTTTCAGCACTTTTTTTCCTCTGCTGATAAAGGCAGCCGTTGGCGCGCGCTCCAATTCTTCCTCAATAATGGTTTTCAGCTCATTCCTGATTTCGGGGTAATGCTTTGCCAGATTAGCCAGTGCCGTCATGGAGAATACACGCACTGCAATAGCTTCATTTACATCTGCCAGCAGATCAAAACAGGTATTCATCACGGGTCCGTGCAATGATTCTGGTATATCTATATGCTGCAGGATGCGTACAACATTTCTTTTCACAGCTACCGGCAGGTCCGGCTGTTGCATACGCTCAACCATTGCGGTAAGATGCGGAGCGATCAGCTCACTCCGGGTCGCGGCAATGATGCTGATGATCCATGCAGCCCGCTGCACCACCCGGTATTCATCATGCAGAAACAAATCCACAAGCTCTTTAAATCTCTTTGCATCCTGACCCGCCCACGCAGCCAGTTCCAGCGCGTGCGTCTTGGAATTTTCCTGAAGTATGGCTTCGCGAAGGTTTGATACTTTCATTAATTGATCGTTTTCAATGTATTATCAGCACAAATCTGAAAAATATTTTCCTGTTATACTTCTAAGATAGTTTCCGGAAGCATTATATAATTACTGCAACACGTTTTTCAGTCATTCCATAACGCTTTGTAGGAGCCCGGCAGCGTTATGTAAGAGCTCAGCAACGTTTTGTAAGAGCTGAATAACGTTATGGAGGAGCTGCAAAACGTTGCCCGGTCATTCCATAGCGTTCGGGAAGTACGGGGAAATATGCCGTTCTAATAGGTATGGACGATACATAAGCATGTTAATTGAATGTGGCAGATAAACAGGCTGATTCTGCAACAGCTTTATCTGGTCAGATCACGAAATTCAGATACGATCTAAAATCCGGAAGATTAAAACATTTGAAAACGAACGTTTGCTACATTCGCAATCCCAAAAAATGAAGAAAGGATGATCCAATTTGCCAACAGCGTTGCGGCGAAGCTGACTATTGCCGAGAAGAACGTTGCTGCCGTGCTCGAATTATTGAACGAAGGTGCTACCCTGCCGTTCATTGCCCGCTACCGTAAAGACCGCACCGGCGCGATGGATGAAGTGCAGATCCAGCAGATCCATGACGAGGCCAAATTCCAGCAGGAATTTTCTGAGCGGAAAGCATTCATTGAAAAGACGATTACCGAACAGGGCAAAATGACCGATGCGCTACAAAGCGCGCTGGATAGGGCAACAACGATCAACGGACTGGAAGACATCTATCTGCCCTACAAGCCGAAGCGCAAGACCAAAGCCCAGACCGCACGCGAAAACGGACTGGAGCCATTGGCCATGCTATTGCTGGAGCAGGGCAATGTTATCCCGGTAAATGAAGCCGGCGCTTTCCTGAATGATAATGTAAAATCTGCGGAAGATGCTTTGCAGGGCGCAAGAGATATTATTGCCGAGCTGGTGAATGAGGATGCTACCGCACGCGCCGGAATGCGCCGCCTGTTTGAGCAGACCGGAATGGTACAGAGCAAAGTGCTGGCTGATAAAGCAACGGAAGGCATCAAGTACAAAGATTATTTCGAGTTTTCGGAGCCGATCAGTAAAATTCCCTCTCACCGTGTACTCGCTATTCTGCGGGGCTTCATGGAAGGCCATCTTCGCCTCGTGATTGCGCCGGTAGAGGAAGATGCGCTGGCATCGCTGGAAAAGAATTTTGTAAAAGCGAACAATGAAGCCGGCGATCAGGTAAAGCGCGCGGTGAAAGATGCTTATAGAAGATTGCTCCAGCCCAGCCTCGAAAGCGAGTTCCGCATGGCGCTGAAGACGAAAGCGGACGAAGAATCGATCAATGTATTTGCAGAAAACCTGCGTCAGCTGTTGCTGGCCGCGCCGCTCGGCTCCAGGCGCATTCTGGCTATTGATCCCGGCTATCGTACAGGTTGTAAAGTGGTTTGTCTTGATGAGAAAGGTGAATTGAAAAAGACGGATCTTATCTACATTCATGAAAACAACAACCGGCTGCTGGATGCAGAACATAAGCTGCGCACACTGGTAAAGGAATACAACATCGAGGTATTTGCCATTGGCGATGGCACCGCGGGACGCGAAACGGAACAGTTTGTAAAAAAGCTTGGTTTTGGGCTGCCCATATTTCTGGTGAATGAAGACGGTGCATCTGTCTATTCCGCTTCCGAGATTGCACGTTCCGAATTTCCGGATCAGGATATTACCGTACGTGGCTCGGTGAGCATCGGGCGCAGGCTCATGGACCCGCTGGCGGAGCTGGTAAAGATTGATCCGAAGAGCATTGGCGTAGGACAGTACCAGCACGATGTAAACCAGATTCAGCTCAGGCAAAAACTGGACCAAACGGTCGAAAGCTGTGTAAATGCAGTTGGTGTAAATCTTAACACTGCCAGCAAGCATCTGCTGAGCTATGTCAGCGGCATTGGTCCTTCCATTGCAGAGAATATTGTCAACTGCAGAAGTGAAATAGGCCGCTTTACCAACCGGAAGCAGCTCTTGAAAGTCGGACGACTGGGTGCTAAAGCTTATGAGCAATGTGCGGGCTTTTTGCGCATCAGCAATGGGGAAAATCCGCTGGATAAAAGCGCCGTTCACCCGGAGGCCTATGAAGTGGTGAACAAAATGGCATCAGATCTTGATATAGCCGTGCCTGCGCTCATTGGCAATGAGCAACTCGTTAACAGCATTGCTATACAGAAATATGTAACGGAAACCATCGGTATTCATACCATTCAGGATATTTTAAAAGAGCTGAAGAAGCCCGGCCTCGATCCGCGCGATGAAGCGCAGGCATTTGAATTTGCCAACATTTTTTCCATAGAAGATGTATATGTGGGTGCGGTGCTTCCGGGTATTGTCACCAACCTTACGCGCTTCGGTGCCTTTATAGATATAGGAGTAAAGCAGGATGGACTGGTGCACGTTTCCGAGATTGCGCATAAGTACATTACGGATCCATCGGAGGCCTTGAAGCTGGGCCAGCAGGTAGAGGCCAAAGTGCTGGAAGTGGATATTCCGCGTAAGCGGATTGCTCTTTCCATCAAGCAAACCATAGAAGCGCCTGCGAGAAGCGGTGGCAAGCCAAGCTATCCTAAAAAACAGGAACAGCAAAGTGCTGCGCCCAAAGAACCGGCTACCATGCACGATGCACTGGCGGCATTGAAAAGCAAATTCGGCAAATGACTTATACTCTTTACAATTATTAACAATATTGCATAGCACCACTAATTTTCAACACAAACAATTACTTTCGTCCCAACTAATCAACACATATTTCTTATGAAAAAATCCCTACTGCTTGTTGCTGCCGGTATCATCACCGCGGCTTCTTTTCAAAGCTGTAAACCGGGTGGCAGCGATGCTGTAAATCTGAAAATGAACTTAGCGTCCGGCTCAAAATATGGGTATGTAATGGACATGAAGATGGCCATGGAGCAAAGCGCGATGGGCCAGAGCATGAAGACGGATAATGACATGACCATGGAATTCACGTATGATGTGGCTGCCGCTGAGGGAACAGATAAAAAGTTCACCATCAACTACGACCGCATTGCCATGAGCATGAAGAATCCGATGATGAGCATGCAGTATGATTCCAAAGAAGGCGGCAAGAAAGATTCGATGCTGAATGGCATGGGCATGATGCTCAACAAGCCGTTCACGATGACCGTTTCTGAAAAGGGCGAGATCAAAAAGATTGAAGGGCTGGATGCCATCATCAACAGCATCGGCACGACCGGCACACCGCAGGATGAAGCCATGCGCAAGCAGATAGCCGGCACATTCAACGATACCGCCATCCGCTCTATGATGCAGCAGTCGCTGAATATCTATCCCGATAAGCCGGTGAAGGCAGGCGATACCTGGACGAAAGTGATGAACATCAATATGGGTCCGATTGGCATGAAGATCGATAATACATATAAGCTCACCAGCGTTACGGGCGGCACGGCTCATATCGATGTGGCTTCTAAAATCTCTTCCAACGGCGGCTCTATGCAGCAGGGCGGTCAGGAGATCAAGGTAGATCTGAATGGCGACAGCAAAGGCAATATGGATGTGGATGTAGCCAGCGGCCTCGTAACCGACAGCAAGATCAAGCAAACTATCAAAGGCAACATGACCGCAATGGGCATGGCCATTCCGATGAGTGTATCTTCAGACATTCACATTACCGGCAAGAAAAAATAAGATCATTTTAGTGCTATCAGAAAAAGCCTGCTGAATAGCAGGCTTTTTCGCTTTTGTCAGCCAGAAATAACACCCCTTTCGGATGCTTCCGCAAATAATTAAGTAACATTGTAGCTGACAAAATTTCCTGATAATCTGATGATGCAGCTTGGCCCCAATACGGACCCGGTATTTATGAAGCCTGCCGCGTATAGCGCAGCGGATCGTTTTTTCCTGCGCTATATCCGGGATGAGCGTGACCTGCCATTTATCTACCTTTCGATTAAAATCACGCTTACGCTTATCCCGCTGGCCATCATTCTGTACCTGCCGTTTGTGAATGGCTGGTGGTTTGCGCTTGCGGCTATTGCCTATCATTTCTTCAATAATGTAAGCTTCAAAGGCCCGTTCGGCCTGATGCTGCATTGCACGAGCCACCGCCAGTTGTTTAAAAAAGAATACAGCTTCTGGAACCATTATATTCCCTGGGTATTGGCGCCGTTTTTCGGCCATTCCCCGGAAACGTATTTTACGCACCACATAGGTATGCACCATGCAGAGAATAATCTGGAAGATGATGAAAGCAGCACGATGCCCTACCAGCGCGATTCTATACGTGGCTTTGCCAAATATTTCAGCCTGTTCCTGTTCGTAGGCATCTATCACCTCGTTGCTTATTTCTTCCGCAAAAAGCGCAAGCGCCTGATGTTCCGTTCCGTTCGCGGCGAACTGATGTTTTTTGCCTTCTGCATTGCTCTGTGCTTTGTGAACTGGCAGGCTACGGTGATTGTGTTTATTGTTCCATTTATACTATTCCGCTTTGTAGCGATGTTTGGCAACTGGGCGCAACATGCTTTTATTGATGCTTCCGATCCCGGCAATGATTACAAAAACAGCATTACGTGCATCAACACCAAGTACAACCATAAGTGCTGGAATGATGGCTACCACATTTCCCACCACGTGCGCCCGGCGATGCACTGGACAGAGCACCCTACCTTTTTCCGTAATACACTGAAGTTATATACCGAGAACAATGCCATTGTATTTGACGGCATCCATTTCCTGCATGTATCAATATGGCTGCTGCGCAAGCGCTACGATCTGCTGGCCAGACATTTTGTAAATCTGGATGATCGCTTTGCCAATGACGAAGAAATTATCGCCTTCCTCAAGTCGCGCACCCGACGCATTGAGTTCAATACCGTTCCTGCATCCGATACCAATATGGCTGTTGCCTGATCCGGCTTCGCCAACCTTTATATAAAGCCCTGATTCACAATCAGGGCTTTCGTCATTCTGTGGTCATTAACCTGCGCTTGGTACATTATACGGGCATGATTGAATATATTGCATTTCTTATCCGGACCTTTTCATGTATCTAAAAAAACTATTTTTTGCCGCCTGTTCTTTGACAGTGGTAGCTCTGGCTGCGCCTTCTTACGCTCAGCAATCATTGTCGACAGTTGCTGCTTCTGTGGTTGCCAATGAACGTGGAGATGCGCCCGCCTCCGTTACATTCGGCGCCTCGGAAACTTACAAAGCGTCAGAAGCCGCTATAGTGTTCAAAAAATACCTAGCGCTTAATGCGGCAACCGATGAGATGCGCCTGAAAGCAACAGACGAAGCCTCCGGCGATGTGAGCGTAGCACGCTATACGCAATTTTATAAAGGCATTAAGGTAGAGCATGGCAGCTATATCATTGCTTCCAGAAATGGACTGATGAGCTACATGAGCGGTAACTTTTATCGCCCGGCAACTACGGTCAATATACAGCCACAGCTTACAGAAGCTACGGCCCTGCAAAAAGCGCTCGACTATACCAAGGCAGAAAAATACATCTGGCAGATACCGGGATCGGATGAGCAGTTAAAAGTAGAATTGAACGATCCGGCAGCCACTTATGCGCCCAAGGGCGAGCTGGTGCTGATCGAAGATTATTTCAGCGGCGATACTCCGGATGGCCAATTGCACCTGGCTTACCATTTTGATATTTATGCAACCAAGCCATTAAGCCGCAATGATGTGTATGTAGATGCCGCAACCGGACGTATCCTGTTTACCAATGCAATCATCAAGCACATTCTGGGCACCGGCAATTCTGTGTACAGCGGTCCGGTAACGATGGAAGTAGCCAAGATCGGCAGCACTTATTCCCTGCACGATAGCACGCGTGGCAATGGCATCAACACCTATTCCCTCACCGATAGCACGAGCGCCAATTATAAGCAGGAAGTGACCAGTGCTACATCCGCCTTTGCATCCAATGTAGCAGTAGATGCGCATTGGGGCGCTCAGAAGGTATATGATTACTGGCATTTGGTACGCAACCGCAATAGCTATAACAATCAGAACGGCGTGCTGAACAGCTATGTCGATTACAGCATTAATTATAACAATGCATTCTGGAGCGGCTCCGCTATGTTTTATGGCAATGGATCTGGCCGCAACAGCAACAACGGTTTTGATCCGTTAGTATCCCTGGATATATGCGGCCATGAGATCGGGCATGGAGTATGCCAGACCACGGCAGGGCTTGTTTACAACCGTGAATCAGGCGGTATGAACGAAGGCTTCAGTGATATCTGGGGATCGGTGATTGAAAATTATGCCAATCCGCATGAAACGGATGCTACGGCTAAAAGCCGCTGGCTGATCGGCGAGGAAATTGCAGGACTGCCCCTCCGCGATATGAGCAATCCGCCCCGCTTCGGTGATCCGGATACGTATGGCGGCGACCACTGGAAGTTTGCCACATCGAGCTGCAGCCCTACCGATCTGAATGATCAGTGCGGTGTGCATTCCAACAGCGGAGTGCTTAATAAATGGTTCTACCTGCTTACAGAAGGCGGCACGGGCACCAATGGTGTAGGCAATGATTATGCCGTTCCGGGCATTGGCATTGACACGGCGGCACAGATTGCTTATAGTACCGAGCTTTCACTGACACAGACAGCCAATTATGCTGCCTGCAGACTGGCGTCTATCAATTATGCCACTACTCAGTTTGGCGCATGTTCCAAAATAGTAGAAGCTGTAACCCGCGCATGGTACGCGGTGAATGTGGGCGACAATTATACGACCTGTGATTCACGCATTTCTTTTGGCACTCCAACTAATGTATTTACCGAAGATGCCGCTTCAGCAGATTGTATCTCCAGCCACGTGATCTCTGTTCCTGTTGTGCTGAGCGGTCCGGCTCCAACCGGCGGCAATCCGGTAGCTACGGTGACGGTGACCGGCGGCACGGCAGTGAATGGCGTGGATTATACCATTACCACCCCGACTCTTACCTTTCCTGCCAGCAGTAATGCCGTTCAATACCTCAGCATTACCGTATTTGACAATGGCAATACGCTCGATACCAATAAGTATATAGATCTTGCCCTGTCGGTAGCGGCCAATGGCAGCACAGTTGCCCCATCCAATATTCTGACCACTACCCGCGTAAAAATAGCCAATGACGATCTGGCGCCTGTTACCGGAGCTAATGAAGTACGCACCGTTAGCACTTATGATATGAGCAGCAACATCACTTCACCATTCCAAAGCAATTCAGTTCAGGGAAGGATACAATACATTATTACCGCAGAAGAACTGCTGGCAGATGGTGTAAAGCCCAATGCCACACTTACCAAAGTAGCGTTCGTGATGATTCAGAAATTATCCAATCAGCCTTATACAGATTATACGATACAGCTCGCTCCTACACAGTTGAATGTTTTTAGCACAGCATTTATCGCTTCCGGTTTTACTACCGTGTATCAGGGCAACTATAGCTCTCTGACGGGCACCAATACCATTGCTTTCACCAATAATTATGTATGGGATGGCACCAGCAATCTTGCTATGCAGATCTGCTTTACCAATACCACCCGCGCCACCGGCAATGATCAGGTACAGGGCACTTCTGCTTCCGGCAATCGCGTAGCTTATTCTTACAGCAATGCAACTACAGGCACAGGATGCGCGCTTCCATTCAACGCGGCTAACGTATCGAACGGAAGACCTGTTTTCCGTTTTACACAGGAAGTAGCGCCAACGCCGGTTGCTGTTGCAGCAGGCGCTGCCCGGCAGTGGAAAGTAAATGCCAGCGACCGCACTTATTTTTATGATCAGAATGAAAAAAAGCTGATTGCAGGCATCTGGAATGGCACTTCTGATCTGGGTTGTGTGACCGCTGCGGTGAGCCAGCAGGGCAATGGATTTACGCAGAATACTTTCGCACCTTTCTCCACTGTGAAGCGCTCTGCGAAGGAATTTGCCATTGCACCTTCCCAGAACGATCAGGCGTCTTACACCGCTTTATTCTATCTCACTACAGATGAACTGGATGGCATGGACCCGAATAACCTGCAGATTCTACAAACTACGGCCGCTACAGATGCCGACATTACGCCTTCCAATACGCAGATCATCTCTTCACTCATAAAAACTACCGGGCAGAACTATCGTGCGTTCAGGGGCAATTTCACCGGCTTCGGTCGCTACTTCTTTATTGATGGAACGCCCAACCTTGCAGTGGGAAATGTAGCTTCATCCGATAATGGCCTGTACGTAGTCAACAATCCGTTCAATAATGAGCTGAGAATTGCTTACAACCTGCAAAAGGCTGACAATGCGGAGATAAAGCTATTGGATGTAACCGGAAAACTGGTGTATTCCAATAAGCAAAGCGTATCTGGCGGCAAAGGTGAAATGGTAATTACAACAGGCTCGCTGAATCTTGCGCCGGGCAATTATATCGTTCAGGTGATCTACTCCGGTGGCGTATTTACCGGAAAAGTGCTGAAAAAATAATCGCTGTACACTTACAGAAAGGGCTGTCCGTCAAAGGATGGCCTTTTTCATTGAACGGATACAAAAAAGTGCGCATTCACAGCAATTAAAAATTTAAATTTGCGCTCCCTAAAACACGTAATGCAAAGGCATCAGCTTCCAGGCTTTTGCATTTTGCATTCTTAATTTTTGAATTAAAAAAGATGTTTGATAATCTTTCCGAGCGGCTCGACTCAGCTTTTAAACAGCTAAAGGGCGAAGGCCGCATCTCTGAAATAAATGTTGCCACGACCATTAAAGAAATACGCCGCGCCCTCGTTGATGCGGATGTAAACTTTAAAATCGCCAAAGAATTTACCGATCGGGTAAAGGAAAAGGCATTGGGCGAGAAGGTGCTGACCTCAGTATCACCGGGCCAGTTGATGGTCAAGATCGTGAAGGATGAACTGGCTGATCTGATGGGTGGTGAAGAAGCTTCTTTTGATCTTTCCGGCAAGCCGACAGTTATCCTTATTGCAGGCCTGCAGGGTTCCGGTAAAACGACTTTCTCAGGCAAGCTGGCCAACTATCTGCGCACTGCCAGGAAAATGAAGCCATTGCTGGTAGCTGCCGATATCTATCGTCCGGCTGCGATCGATCAGTTGCATGTGCTAGGTGAGCAGGTAAAAGTGCCTGTGTACAGCGACCGTGAGAATAAAGATGCCGTTTCCATTGCACAGGCTGCGATAGCCCAGGCAAAGCAGGATGGAAACAATGTAGTCATCATAGATACGGCAGGCCGCCTGGCTATTGACGAAGTGATGATGCAGGAAGTAGCCAATGTAAAATCAGCGGTGAACCCCCATGAAATTCTGTTTGTAGTTGACTCGATGACTGGCCAGGATGCGGTGAATACCGCCAAGTCGTTCAACGAGCGCCTCGACTTTACCGGTGTGGTATTGACCAAGCTCGATGGTGATACGCGCGGTGGAGCGGCTTTGTCGATCAAGTACACGGTAGATAAGCCTATCAAGTTTGTAAGCATGGGCGAGAAGCTGGATACGCTGGATGTATTTTATCCGGAGCGTATGGCGCAGCGTATTCTCGGCATGGGTGATATCACTACCCTTGTAGAGCGCGCGCAGGCCCAGTTTGATGAAGTACAGGCCAAGAAGCTGGAGAAGAAAATCCGCCAGAATAAATTTGACTTTGAAGACTTTAAAGATCAGCTCAACCAGATCAAAAAAATGGGCAACATCAAGGATCTGCTGGGTATGATTCCGGGCATCGGCAAGGCTATCAAGGATATTGATATTTCAGACGATGCATTCAAGGGCATTGAAGCAATGATCAATTCCATGACGCCTTACGAGCGCGGCAATCCGGAAGAGATTGACGCCAGCCGCCGCAAGCGCATAGCGGGCGGCAGCGGTAAAAAGCTGGAAGAGGTAAATGCCTTTATGAAACAGTTTGAGCAGATGAAGCAGATGATGGGCATGATGAACAAGATGAAAGGAATGCCGGGCATGGGCGGCGGCGGTATGGGAATGCCAGGAATGGGCGGTGGCGGCATGAGCAATATGTTTGGAAAGCGCTAAAAAATCAAACTTTGGAATAAGTAGCCGGTTAAGCCATCAACCGGCTACTTTTTTTGGGGTAAGAAAGGAACAATTGTACTTACTAAAGTATCTTGATCTTTCTTTCATCTTCAACTGCTATGAAAACGCACACCACCAATTGTACTAATACTTTTATAGCAATGGCAGAAGACTGTCCTGCAACTGAGGCCGAAGTTCCACCACTCAAGGGCACAGCCAAAACGGTTGCTAATCTGCATTTTGAACAGCTCAATGGCCATCCTTATAAATACAGCTCTGACGATGTGATCTTTCACACTTATGCAGTAAAAAACGAGTTGAAATCAGGTGATCTTGTAGATGCCAGAATCGCCTTTTTCTCCAAAGGGCAGCCCTGTATGCGCTGCTCGCCGCTTACCAAGCGCTATGGGTTTGGCGTTCATTGTAATGAAGAAGGAAAAATTGCGCTGGTACCAGGCGGTACCAAAGAGTATCAGAAACTGCTCAACGATAAAAAATTGCAGCACACAAAAGCGATGCGCACAAAGAAAGCATAACACTCCTCAAAAATATTTATGGCAACTAACATTTCAACAATACTGATCAACGCGCCGGCTGACAAGGTCTGGGATGCGCTGACCAAACCTGAGCATATAAAAGAATGGCAGTTTGGCAGTGATCTCATTACTGACTGGATGCCCGGCAGCGACATCCGCTTCAGCACTGCGTGGGAAGATAAAGTGTTTGAACAATGGGGAAAAGTGCTGAAAGTACAGCTATCAGAAATGCTGAGCTATACCCTCTTTGCACCAAGACCGGATTTAGCGGATAAGCCCGAAAATTATTTTACAATGACTTACAGATTGAGCAGCGAAAACGCACAAACAAAACTGGAGATCATTCAGGAAGACAACCGGCCGGGCGCAAAGCAGGAAGCACCGCAAGGAGAAGAAAATCCCGTCTTGCAATCATTGAAAAAACTGGCGGAGCAGCTTTAATCGGCTTTCAAAAACTCATTGCAAAAAATAAATGGAACGAAGCATATAATACTTCGTCCCGTTTTGATCATTATGCCGCATCCGGTATGAACTTCATTGAGATCGAATTCACACAATGGCGGGTATTTTTTTCCGTGAACCGCTCACCGGAAAATACATGGCCCAAATGACCGCTGCAATTAGCACAAACGATTTCTACACGCCTTCCATCTGCATCCGGTACACGCTTTACTGCGCCGGGTATTTCATCATCGAAGCTCGGCCAGCCGCAGTGCGAATCGAATTTATCTTTTGAATGATAAAGCGGCGCGTTGCAGCGGCGGCATATATAGGTGCCGCTGGCCTTATTATTCGTGTATTCGCCGGTAAACGGCATTTCCGTTCCTTTATTCAGGATGACGCGCTCTTCTTCCGGCGTCAGATCGTTGTATTGCATGGTAAATATTGTTGTCTTAAAGACAATTTCTTAAAAAATTGAGCCATAACAGCTCATCTAGTAAGCTGATAATACGATCAGCACCCCAACAATCAGCATGACGATCATTCCTGCAAAGAACAGTCTATCTGCCCAAAGCTCCAGCTTCCGGTTATTTTCCCGCCGCATAGCGCTGTAGGCGAGCAGTGTAGAAGCTATGAATACGAAATTATCGATACTGAGCAATTCATCGGCATAGGTCTGCATACTCACTTTCATTACCCGGAAAAGCGCGATAACGGTGATGCACACGCCCATCATCGTGGTAGAGCCGGTGAAGATATGGTTGGCGATCTGTTTGTTTTGTGAGCTGGAGTCTTTCATAAAAAGTACCTTAAAATTACTACGGTACTATCTTAATCATTTCAAAAAGTCTGTACTCTTTTCCTTCAAACGTTACGATCATTGGTCTCTGCTGATACCAGGGCTGGCCTTCGCCGCTTTTTTCATGTACCTGAATGTGCAGGTGCGGCTCGATGCTCTTACCCGAATTGCCCGCCAAACCTAGTGGAGTGCCGGTCTTTACCGCGTCCCCGGCTTTTACAAATACGCAGTGCTCTTTCATGTGTCCGAGAAAAACAGTGTAATCCGCGCTTTCCACAACTACCCCATTCAGATTATGCACACCACGAACATGAATGGGAGGAATATTATCCGGGTTATCGTCAATCGCGCGCTGAACGATGCCATCGCAGGGACTGTAAATAGTATCGGCAAAGATGAAATAATCATCCAGCTTTTTGGAGAAGATGTGCTTGCAGCGCTGTCCGGCGTCATTGAGCTTGATGATGTCCATCGCATAAATGCTGTGCGGCGAAGCACCATGAAAAAAGTTGGCAGGTAATCCTCTACCTCCCTGAAATACAAGGTAGCGGCCGTTTTTGAACGGAAAATGCAACGATGCCTTAGGTGGATTTGATTGCAGCCCTGTAAAAAACAGTAGGATCAATAATGTCATCAACACACTCAATGAAAGATTGATCCAGGGCTTAGGCCTGGCCGGATTTCCGGTTTTTCCCCGGCGAATAAAGGCATTGAACAAAGCGCAGAAAGCAACAAGGTCAAAAACATATTTAGTGTAAAAGGAGATAAAAATCCAAGCGCCATACAGATGAATAAAAACAGCCAGCAATACACCAAGCAGTATGCGCGACCAATGCCACGGCCGCAACAAAAGCCCAACCGAAGCTGCGCCGATCAGGAGTGTAATCAACAGAATACTATAAACGATCATAACAAAAGGAAAGCTATAAAAATGAAACCACAGGCCACACGGGGTCGGGACGAGTAGCGGACCTGAACCGCCACCGTTCCTTCCTTATAAGTAAAAAAGCGCCGGCATCAATGATGCCGGCGCTTTAAACTAAGGAATGTGCTAGTAACCCCGGCCTTCCTTTTGCTCCATATAATTCATAAAGGCGCGGTTGGCCACGCGGTTACCACCCTGCGTTGGATAATTGCCGGTAAAATACCAGTCGCCACGATTATCAGGACAGGCATTGTAAAGCCCTTTCAGACTTTGATAAATGATTTCCACCTCAGCAGTCACATCAGCCGGACGAAGCAATTGGGCAATCTTATCACTGACTTGCTCTGCAGTAAAAAGATCGTATACGCCCTGCACATAATTCCGTTCATACAGTCTGCCCCCATCTTCTGCGGCTTTACAGCTATTGTAAATCTCCTGAAGCCTGCTACCATGGCCGGTTTCATGCAAGAGCGCTACCGCTGCCTGGAAGGCAATAAAATCACCCATCCGGCTCATATCAATGCCATAACAATCGGGGTAGCGGATCTGCGGCGCAGACGATACGATGATGATCTTTTTAGGTCCCAGGCGATTCAGCATCTTGATAATGCTTTCCTTCAGAGTGGTTCCACGCACAATGCTGTCATCAATCACCACAACGCTGTCTATGCCCGGACGGATAGTGCCGTAGGTAATATCATACACGTGCTGCACCATTTCATTGCGGCTGGCATCTTCCGTAATAAAGGTGCGCATCTTTACATCCTTGATAGCGAGTTTTTCAATGCGTACACGGCGGCTGATGATCTCAAGCAGCTCGTCATCCGTCATCGTATCGCGGCGGGTGCGGATGCGCTCCAGCTTGATCTCATTCAGATAAGCTTCGAGCCCTTTGATAAGCCCGTAAAAAGCCGTTTCTGCAGTATTGGGAATATAAGAAACGATGGTATTTTTCAGATCGTTGCCTATTGCTTTCAGCACCGTCTGGGCCAGATTGCGGCCAAGCTGCTTGCGCTCTTTGTAAATATCAGCGTCTGAGCCGCGGCTAAAATAAATGCGCTCAAAAGAACAAGCCGTTAAAGGCCTTTCCGGTAATATTTGTGGATTGGTAAATGTACCATCGCTTTTGACAATGATCGCATGACCGGGCTTCAGTTCCTGAACATCTTCCAGTGCCACATTAAAGGTCGTCATGATCGCAGGACGCTCAGAGGCGGCTACAACAAATTCATCATTCTGATAAAAGAACGCGGGACGTATGCCATTGGCGTCGCGCAGCACGAATGAATCGCCGTTACCAATAAGACCGCTGCATACATAGCCGCCGTCGAAATGGGAGGCAGCCTGCTTAAGCACGCCTTCTACATTCAGATTATCAGGCGAAGCCTCATCTGCCTGGCGCAGATAATAATGTACGGTTTCGAGCATGGCGCCCAGATCGCTTTCACGCATCATGGTAGTCGGGTGCTCATCGAGCATGGCAAACAGCTCATCGGTATTCACCAGATTGAAATTGCCTGCCATCGCCAGATTACGCACCGGATTGATGTCGGATTTCAGAAATGGATGACAGAACTCTGCATTGTTCCGGCCTTGTGTGCCATAGCGGAGATGCCCCAGCAATATCTCGCCCATAAAGCGCAGGTAGCCCTTCAGCATACCCGGATGGTTCTTGATATCCGGCACCATCTTTTCCATCTCACTCACTTCTTCGTTCAGGCTCTGAAAGATGCCTGCAATGGCTCCCGCACCGCTCTGCCGCTGGCGGTAGAGGTATTGGTGACCGGGTGTGATGTTGAGTTTCAGCGTTGCAATGCCTGCGCCATCCTGACCGCGGTTATGCTGCTTCTCCATGAGGAGGTAAAGCTTGTTGAGCCCGTAAAATGCAGTGCCGTATTTACGGTGGTAGTATGCGAGTGGTTTCAGTAAGCGGATGTAGGCAAGGCCGCATTCGTGGCGTATCGCGTCGGACATGAGGACGCAAATGTACGTTGTTTCGATTTGAAGATCTGAAGATTTGGTGATTTGAAGATCAGGCTTTTCTATCAAACTGTAATCCACAGAATAAGAAAGGTTTTTGCAGCATCAATACCACAAACACCATTTTCAAATTCAAATTCCCAAATCAATAATCAATCGCACCTTCCACCACATCCAGCTTTTCTACGAAATGTAGTGAGCGCTCTATATAGACATCTACCGGCTCTGAATTTTCAATGTCCACATCTTCGAGCAAGCGTGTGTTATCGAAAATATGTCCCAGCTCCATGAAGTCAAGATAGGGGTCCAGTCCGGTGAAGAGCAGGCGTAGGGTGCTTTTTTCGTTGAAGGTGGTTTTCCAGTAATCGAGGTATTCCCTGTAGCCGTACAGCTCTGCGCCTTCATGCAGGCGGTTGCGCGTCCAGTGCTTTACCTGGCCGAGCATTACCTTTTGGATGAAACGGAATGGCGGCATCTCGCTGAAATAGGCCGAAAGCGTCTGTGATAATTTATAGACAGATGTAGCTGCTTTTTCACCGCACGAAATATGATATACGCTGTGCTTGCGTCTATCGGAGAACAACAGGCCGATGATTGCTTTTGCCGCATAGTCCACCGGAATGATATCCAGCATGGATTGCTCATTGACCGGCAGCAGCCGCAGGTGATTCATGGTAGCCATCGCCCAGAGAATGACCGGAGAGCGCGGCATGATCGGGCGGCTATCGCCCATGATGATGGATGGACGGGCAATCAGTATTTTATCTACAGGCAGGTGCTCGCGGATGAGCAGCTCACCTTTCATCTTGGTATAGGTGTATTTCACCACATGGCTTGCCGCCTCATTGGGCGATTCGTCTTCGTGGATCACGCGGTCCTTTACATCTTTACCACAAATGGTGGCGGTGCCTATATAGAGGAATGTTTTCAGTTGCGGAAGCTGCTTTGCCCAGAGCAATACTTTGGTTAGCCCGCCAATGTTGGCCATCTCTACCTGCGCATCGTTGAAGCGGCTGAAAGAAGTGTTGGCTGCGGAATGGATAATGGTTTCCGTATCGCTGATGGTGTTATTTCCCTGTAATTGCTGCGTCAGGTTTTCATCAAAGAGATTGCCCAGCACAGGCACGACCTTCCGGGTATCAAAAAGATCATCGTGAATATCAAAAACTTTTTTCAGGCGCCCGGCCGCCTCTTCCATCGTCTTGGAACGGATGAGACAATAAATCTTCCCTACATCTTCGCGCTTCGAAAGATTGACCAATAACTCACCACCTACAAGTCCGGTCGCGCCTGTTAAAAATATATTCATTCGTTGTTTGTTGCTATGGGTTTTTCATTTGGGTTCCGCCATTTCCAGCCCGATGATACCCAGTATGATCAGCGCAATGGAAATGACCTTGATCCATGAAAAGTGTTCTTTAAAAAAGATAATACCGATAGTGGCAATCAATGCAGTACCGGCGCTGGCCCAGATCGCATAAGCAATACCTACCTCCATTTTCTCCAGCACAAATACCAGTACCGCCAGGCTGACCGCATAAAATACGAACACGAATATGGAAGGCCACAGCTTCGTAAACCCATCGGCATATTTCATGCTGATGGTGCCCAACACTTCAAAGACGATTCCTATAGAAAGTATAAGCCACTTCATACCAATCCCGCTTCGTACCGGGCTTCCCGGTATTATAAAAGGCTAAATATTAATTTAAGGAGCAAGATAATAATATTAGCAGGATTCCCGAAATGAGCACGGTATGTTTTTATTCCTGTAACAATCAGTGTGATGGCTTCTTTTTATAAAAATTGAACTCGCCTTTATGGTCAAAAAGCATGTAGTGCGCCATCAGCGATCCAGGCAAAACCTCTTCCTGATAAAAAATGACGTATTGCTCATTTGATAAATGGCACCTGCTAACGGTACAACCTTTTTTGCGCATTATATAATAATACATGAAGTCGGCATCGGAAAGGCCAATGCTGCTGCCGGGCGGTATGATGCTTAGCGAAGCCTCCGTTTCCGTATAAAGACGGTTATTATCAGAGCCATAGAGGGAAAATTTTGCGGCTTCATCGAAGGAACAGATGTAATAGCCACAGGCTGAGGCCGCAATGCATACATAGATGGCTTTGCTCCGAAATGGCTTTATGAAATGACTGACTTCCTGCAGCAGCGCATAGATGACCAAAAAAATCATTGCCAGCGAAATGCTGAAATGCCCGATCAGGTTTCTGGAAAATGTGTCGCGCTTCATATAAAGCACCATGGCTATATACACGCCCCACAGCAGGCTGTAGAAAAGCCCGTAATAAAACCAGCGCTTACGAAACAAGAGCAATAATGGCGCAAAGAAAATCAGGTAATTCCGCCAGTTATTTTGGTACTGTGCGCCCCAGAAGCCGCAGTTGCAATTGTATTGAGAGGTATCGTAAAAGTGTTGAAGAAATTCAGGCATCGGCGTTGCGGCCGCTGTCACATATTTATTCTGAGCGATGGTCGCAATTCCGGAAAAGCACAGCATAGGCAGGTAAAAGCACAGCACGATCACCATGCTTGCCGCCGTGTATTTCCAGAACCGCCAATCAATCTTTCGGTGCATGAACTGCAAAATGATGGCAAATACGAGCAGGCAAATTCCAATATAAAGAAAGGTTGGTATGACCATATAACCCACACTCATGCCTAATGCATAAAGCATAAGATGTACAGTGCGCCTGCCTTTCAGAAAATAATTATAAAGAGCGATAAAAGAAACCCAGGAGGCCAGCATGCAGCATTCATACCCCCGTCCCTGAGCCCCAAAACCCCATACCGGTACCTGCACTGCCAGCACCAATATTGTTATAAACGCTAAAAAGGGTTGGCTCATCTCCTGCCGAAGCCAATGGTAAACCCAGCAGATAAAGCTCAAGTAAATCAGCAGAGAGAGCAGCCTGCCGGAAAGAACTTTGTCCACACCAGCCGGAGAGAGCACGCTGTTGACCACGTTAAACAGCAGGTGATTGTTGGGCGACATGTAATAGCTCAGGCATTGAAACGGAGGTAATTCCGCACAATGCACGGCCGAAAAAATTTCGTCGGTACCGGGATTGAAATGATTGTTTGCATAAAGCCAAAGACCCATACCGGCAATCAGCAGTAATAAATAAGGAAGGCTTCTTTTTAATGTAATGCCGGACAGATCAATGAAAATCTGCCTGCGGTCGCGCTTCCAGGCACGCAGCAAAAAGAACAGCAAAATGCTAACCGCGGGCAATGTGAGCATGCACCAGAGATTTCCTTTTCCTTTCGTTTCCGGAGTGAAAATCTGCTGCACAAAATTGGATCGCCGGTAAAAGCAATCGTTCAGTCTGAAAAACCAGTGCAGCAGCGATGCATGGCTATTTGTAAGATAAAATATCGCAAAGGCAATCGTTGCAAGAAGATACAGCGCAACAGGCAGGTACAGGTAGCGGCGCTTCAGCGTCATCCGGAGCATCAGCCGTAATTAAAAGCCCAGATTATTACGGAAAATCTTCACGGCAATTGCCAGCAGGATCACCCCGAAAAATTTACGGACTACGGAGATACCAGCGGGTCCCAGCAGCTTTTCAATACGATTGATCGAACGAAGACAGAGAAAAACGATGATCAGATTGATGAGAATGCCGATCATGATATTATAAGGATGATAAGCAGCCTTCAGCGACATCACCGTTGTGAGCGTACCGGAGCCGGCAATGATCGGGAAAGCGATGGGTACAATATTACCGGCCTTTCCCCCACCCTCGCTGCGGAACAGATCATGCCCGAGCACCATCTCCAGACCAAGTATAAAAATAACGATTGAGCCGGCAATGGCGAATGATTGTATATCCAGCCCCATGAAATGAAGCGCTTCCTCGCCCACCATGAAGAACAGAATCATCAGCGCGCCGGATACGAGTGTGGCTTGTCCTGCATGAATTTCGCCCATCTTGTTTTTCAGGGTAATGAGGATCGGCATCGAGCCCAGAATATCAATCACGGCAAAGAGTGTGAACGTGACTGTCACGATCTGCTGCAGGGAAATCTGATCGAATCCGAAAAAATTCATCCGGCAAAAGTACGCAGGCGATGTCATCATTTAATGAACCCCTTTTTATTATTGGTGCCAGATATTACTTTTGAGCGCTTATCTATCAGCTGCATTGAACGGTAAAATTATCATCATCACTGCCCCGTCCGGCTCCGGCAAGACCACTTTGGTAAAACGCCTGCTACAGGCCTGTCCGGGACTTACGTTTTCCGTATCGGCATGTACGCGCAATCCGCGCGATGGCGAAGTAGATGGCCGTGATTATTATTTCATCGGTGCGGATGCTTTCCTGCACAAGATAGCCGAGGATGCGTTTATTGAATGGGAAATGGTGTATGAAGGCAAATATTATGGTACGCTGAAGACTGAGCTGGAGCGCATCTGGAGCTTCGATCATTCTCCGCTGGTAGATATAGATGTGAAAGGCGCGCTGGCTATTCAGGAAAAATATCCGGATAATTCACTCACCATTTTCATACAGGCTCCCAGCATGGATGCCCTCCGCGACCGGCTGTTCAAGCGCGGTACGGAGACGCCGCATACCTTGGAAGAACGGGTCAGCAAAGCTTATTTTGAGCTGAGCTTCGCTCCACAGTTCGACCGCATTATTGTGAATGATGATATTGATGAAGCTGCGGCAGAACTGGTAACTATAGTGAAAGATTTTATTCAGCAATGAGCTGCATGGCCATTATCTTTCCGCGCTGCCTGTAGCATCCTATTCCCTTTCGCCTTATTTTTGAAACTGCTATGGATGACGTTTCCCACTTATTGCTCTATATACTTGGCTGTATTCTGATGATCGCTTTTTTTGCCGGTACAGAGATCGCCTTTGTATCTGTAAATAAGCTGAATATTGAGCTGAAGAAAAAGCAGGGAACATTCGCAGGCCGCATCCTGGCGCGCTTCACCCAGAATCCGGAAGAATTTATCGGTACCAGCCTGATTGGAGTGAACGTTGGTTTGGTCATCTATGGCCTGCTCATGACCGAGCTGAACGATCAGTGGATTGGCTATGTTTTTCCGGGCATCAACCAGTATGCCAAGCTTTTAATTGATACTGCTCTTGCCACCGTTATCATTCTCATTTTTGCAGAGTTTCTTCCTAAAGCTATTTTCAGATCAAAGGCTGAGCAGGTGCTGACCATCTTTGCGCTGCCGATGACACTGATGTATTACCTGCTTTTCCCGCTGGCAAAGCTGTTTGTAGCTATCTCGGAATTCATTCTCAAATACCTGTTCAATGTGCGCATCAGGGAGCATAATAATGTGTTTAACCGCGTTGATCTGGAAGTATTTGTAAAGCAAAGCTTGCATGGCCACGAGAGCGAAAATGCAGAGGTAAATACAGAGCTGTTTGAGAATGCGCTCTACCTGGTGAATGTGAAGATCCGTAAATGCATGATCCCGAGAAATGAGGTGGAAGCGGTAGATGTGCGGACTGCGGTTACCGATGTACGCGCTAAATTTATTGCTACCAAGCTCTCTAAAATACTCGTTTACGAAGGCTCTATTGATAATATTATTGGCTATCTGCATCATATAGATCTGAATCGCCGCCCTAAAGCCATACGTGAAGTATTGCACAACATTACCGCTGTACCGGAGGCTATGAGCGCGGTAGATCTGATGAATCGTTTTACTAAAGAGCGCAAAAGCATTGCCTGGGTGATCGATGAATTTGGCGGTACAGCGGGCATTGTAACGATGGAAGATGTGTTGGAAGAAATATTCGGCGATATCAATGACGAGTATGATGTGGAAGAGTATGTGGAGAAGCAGCTTGCAGAGAATGAGTACATCTTCTCCGGTCGCCTTGAGCTCGATTATCTGAATGAAAAATACGATTTCGCCTTCCCTACCGAAGATTCGGAAACGCTTAGTGGATACATCATTGCCCAGCACGAAACCATTCCAAAGCTGAAAGAGCGCATCATTATTGATTCTTT
Source organism: Chitinophagaceae bacterium (assembly GCA_965200035.1). GTDB lineage: Bacteria > Bacteroidota > Bacteroidia > Chitinophagales > Chitinophagaceae > UBA1952. The sequence continues at coordinate 97,628 of OZ241334.1, forward strand.
CGAATTCGATATCCTGCTCGTATCTGACACACGCATTGAAACGGTAAAGATGAAAGTACTTAAATAATAAGGTTTGAGTGTTTAGTGCTGAGTATTTAGTTGACCACCGCTTCAAGTCCAGCTTTATATCAGCAAGAATTCAACATTTAAGCTTATAGAAACTTAAAACTCAACACTAAGAAATATGGTTACTCGTCCTTTTAATTTAATGCAATGGATTGAAGAGCACCGTCATTTGCTGAAGCCACCGGTGGGCAATCAGCAGGTGTATAAGCAGGCAGGTGATTTTATCGTGATGGTGGTTGGCGGACCTAACAGCCGCAAGGACTTTCATTATAATGAAAGCGAAGAGCTATTCTACCAGCTGGAAGGCGATGTATCGGTAAAGATCCAGGAAGACGGAAAGATCGTAGAAATTCCGATCAAAGCCGGCGATATGTTTCTGCTGCCCGGCAAGACACCACACTCGCCACAGCGCGGACCCAATACTATTGGACTGGTGATCGAGAAAGTACGTGCAGGCAGTGAGATCGATGGATTTATGTGGTTTTGCGAGCAATGCGATCATAAGCTCTACGAAGAGTTTGTACCGGTCAATGATATTGTAGCGCAACTGCCGCCAATCATGGAACGGTTCTACGGAGATATAGAAAAGCGTACCTGCAAAAGCTGCGGCGCCGTGATGGAGCCACCACAGCTCAAAAAATAATGCGTACATTCTTTGAACACTGTCAGGGTCTCAAACCCTGACAGTGTTTTTTATTTATGATTCAAGCGCCTGCACCAGATCATTGATGATATCTGCTACATCTTCAAGCCCAGCGCTCATGCGTATCAATCCATCTGTGATGCCATATTCCAGTCGCTTTTCACGCGGCACGCCAACATGGGTAGTAGATGCAGGATGACTTAGAATAGTATCTGCAGTACCCAGAGACACTGCATTGGTACAAAGCTTCAGGCGATTCATAAACGTAGTTCCTGTTTTAAAGCCTCCCTTCAGCTCAAAGCTCAGCACAGCTCCCGCATATTTCATCTGCTTCATAGCAATTGCGTGATCGGGATGGGATTCCAGACCCGGAAAATTCACTTTTCCGATTGCCTGATGCGCTTCGAGAAAGCCTGCTACCTCTATTGCATTTTTACAGTGCCGCTCCATACGCAGCCCGAATGTGCGCAATCCATTCGTGAGCAAAAAAGCTTCAAAGCCATTGCTGTTGCCGCCCAGCAGCCGGTGTGTCTTTTTAATGATACCGTTCATCTTTTCCTCATCCCGCCCAACCAGCACGCCACCTACCGCGGTACCATGACCATTTAAAAATTTAGTCGTGCTGTGCATTACAAAATCAACATCGTAGCGGAATGGCTGTTGCAGATAAGGAGTGGCAAATGTATTATCTGCGCACACGATAAGTTGATGCGCCCGTCCGATACGGCTCAATGATTCCAGATCAATACATTGCAGCGTAGGATTTGCGGGTGTTTCCAGGTACATCATCCGGATGGCAGGATCATTGGCAATGGCTTGCTCAACAGCCGTATGATCGTGAAAATCCACAATCACAGCGTCAATGCCCAGACCGGGTAATATCTTATCAATCATTTCCTGCGTGCCTCCATATAGCGACTGATGCGTAATGATTTTATCGCCGGCTTTCAGATTACCCAACAGCATGGTTGTAATAGCTGCCATGCCCGATGCGTGCAAAATAGCCTGTAGCTGAAGGGGATTGCCTGAATGATCAGTCAGTCCATAGGCTTCGAGCAGGGCAATTTTTCGTTCCGCTTCATTGATAGTAGGATTGCCAAAACGACCATAGATGTACCCTTCTTCCTTTCCCTGAAAAATATCAATGCCCTGTTCTGCGCTGTCAAAAGTATAAGTGCTGGATGCGTAAATAGGGGTAAGATGCGCGCGGTGCTGCTCCCCTTCATGGCCGCCGTGGATGCAAACTGTATCGAATCCCGTTTGTAATTTCTGCTGCATAATGCTGTAAAAATACGGTAAAACTTAAGTGCCGTATTTACCAAGGAATACTAAGGCGGGCTTCGCTTGAAACGAAGTCTGCCCTTTTAAATTTGACATCACACTTATAAATATTATACTTAAATTGGGTTAAAAAAATAACTAATAATAATTCTAAATCAATGAGATAAAATACTACGATAAAATTAATTTTCCATTAATTACTTAAGGCAAAGCGTAGAATTACAGTTACACTCCCCTATCTTCGCTGCCATATTTGTAATCTAAACATTTATTCATGATTCAGAAGTTTATGAGATTATTATCAGCAATTGCAATAATTGCTGTACCGTTGGCAGGATATGCACAAACTACCATTGCAATGGATGATTTTGATGCAGCACGCACATTTGGATTTGGCGCAACTACTACAATCTCCGGAAGCTCAGCAAGTGGTGACAGGCCAGCAACTGCTCCTTTTTCCATTTCCGGAAATGCGTGCACAGCGAATAATGCAACAACTACTCTTACCTCTGCTGCAATTAATACCGCGTCTTTTACGGGAATTTCTCTTTCCTTTCGTGTTGCAGCGTTTTCTGTAGGCTCAACAGGCAATGGAATGGACGCAGGTGATAATGTCGTTGTATCCATTGACCCGGGCACAGGCACGTTCACACCTATTGCCACATTAAATGGTAATGCCAATGCCTATTGGGCGTATGCAACGGGAAATGCGACGCTTACAGCTACCTATTCTACAGCTACTACAGTTGCACCAAGTAATGGTGGCAACCGTACAACGGATGGCTATTCAACAATAACCGTTAACTCTCTTCCGGCTACATCCGCTCTGAAAGTAAGGATTGCTTTAAAGAATGATAATATAAATGAGCGCTGGGTAATTGATAATGTTACGCTGACCGGCAATCCATCTTGTACACCGCCCGCAACACAGGCTACAGCAACTGCAGCTACATCCGTGCTGACCACTTCCTTCACAGCTAACTGGACACGTGGCAATGGTGATAACATACTAGTAGTTGCACGCGCCAACAGCACCACACCCGTTGCACCGATTTCGGGTACCTCTTACACTGCAGACCCGTCTTTCGGGAATAATACAGCTGGCTTTACAACTGGTACGGGCAATTACGTGGTATATAGCGGAACAAGCGCGAGCGTAGCCATTACAAACCTGGCATCCAATACACAGTATGCATATGATGTGTATGAATACAGCAATACAGGTATTTGCTATAATACAACTCCATCTACACAGACCGTGACAACCACCTGTGCATCACCAATGACACAAGCTTCTTTTGGAACAATCACAAAAACCGATATCAGCGTCTCAGCTGCGCTTGTGGCTGGAACCGGTGGTACAGGACGCGTGGTAAAGATCAATACTGTTAACTCCTTTACTAATATGGCGGATGGCGCAGACCCTATAGTCAATCTTGCTTATGGGAGCGGCGAACAAGTTGTTTACAATGGTACAGGTACAAATACAGGTACCATAACAAGCCTTACAGCAAACACCACCTATTATCTTGCTGTTTATGAATACAGTTGCAGCGGTCGCCTCTACATAAATCCGGCAGCAACGACCAGTTTTATAACTAATCCCCCGCCAGCCATGGGACTTCAGGTAACTTCGGTCAATACACCTTTTGTGATTGACTTTGATAATACCGCAGCAGGCAGCAATACCGGTGCATTTGCCGGTGTAAATATTGATCAGTCCAACACAAGCGGTACCCTTAATTCCAATGCATGGAATATTTCTACCTCAGCCGTAGCCACAAGCGGTGTCACCTTCCCTACTAACTTAACTACAGGAAAGGGACCAACGGCTGTTGCTGTGACAGCAGGTGGTTTCTATGCATATGATAATGGCAGTGGAAATATAGCATTGCTGTTTCAGGCTTCGGGCGCATTCGGTGATCCGATTAGTGCTACACTGCGTGTACAAAACAGGACGAGCCAAACGATCACCTCAGCTAATGTTGGCTATACCATTCTCGCCCGCAATGACCAGGGTAAGTCCTCTCCATTTAACTTTTACTATTCTCAGGATAATACAACCTATAGTACAGTATCCGCTCTTGACTATAACACATCCAGCAGTACGTTCGGATCAACTGTACTTAAGGAATATCGTGTAACTCAGTTAACTGGCCTGTCTATTCCGCCAAACGGATACGTTTATCTTAAATGGTTTGAAGGCGCTTCAACCGGCACTGGTTCGGTTGATGAATTGGGTCTTGATGATATCAATATCACATTTAACCCGACTACAGCTACAGCATCTATACCTGCAGCCACTTACGAATCTGCTGTTTTTGCGGCTAATGCTGCAACGGCTGGCGCTGTAACACTGACGGGTCCGGTAACCTTCGCTGGCGGGGTTGTAACTACTACTCCAACCAATATATTGTCTTTCAACAGCACAGCTACTATTACGGGCCAATCAGCTACAAGCTTTATCAGCGGACCTTTAACTCGTAACACCGCTGCCACAGCCGCTATTACGTTCCCTGTAGGCAAGAATGGTGTTTACATGCCGGTTATCATTACACCTAATGCGGCTACAGCATCAACCTACACAGTAGAGTTGAATTCTTCATTCAAAGGCACGCCAAACTATACCTCTGTAAATGCTCCGCTTGCATCGGTTGATGCTACTTCCTATTTCAACATTGATCGGCTTGCAGGCGGCGCTCCGGCCGATATTACGCTGCCTTACAGTGCTGCTATGAACAATGTGACTGATTACACCAAGCTTGTAGTAGCCCATAATAATGGCAGCTCTTGGGATGCGCTTACCAGCAATGCACCAGCGGGCGATGCCACCTCAGGCACCATTACAGCCACAGCGGTAAACAGCTTCAGCCCGTTTGCGATTGGTACGACTACGGTACAACCCCTGCCTGTAAAGGTTTCTGGTTTTGAGCTGAGCAAGCAGAACAATACTGCTGTACTGAACTGGACGCTGCAGACAACAGACGGTGGCGAAAAAGCGGCCATTGAGCGCAGTGCTGATGGCAAGACATTTACCGCGCTCAATACTCAATCTGTGGAAAAAGCTATGAGCGTAAAGCAATCTTATACTGATACTAATCCGGTACAGGGTGTTAATTACTACCGCCTCGCTGTTACAGGTTCTAACGGTATAGCTGCTTACAGCAAAGTGCTGACGGCAACTTTTAGCAAAGATGGCAATGTAAGCATCTATCCGAATCCTGCGCAGCAGTTCATAGCTATTGACTGGATGGATAATGCTACACCAGTATCTGTCGAGGTATGCAACCTGACTGGTCAGTTGATCAGCTCAAAAGTGGTTACAGAAGCTACACATGCTGAGCTTCCTGTAAACAACCTTAGCAATGGTGCTTATATCATTACCTGGAAGCAGGGCAATATAGTGAAGCATCAGCAAATACAAGTAGTTCACTAATATCAGCATTCACGCTGAACTCAAAAGGCTGCACTAAGGTGCAGCCTTTTTTAAATTGAAATGGTAAATTTAAGATAAGAAAAGAATCGCCGTTTTCCTTCATTCTGCTTAAAGTGTAGGTTTGTATTCTTCGAAGACTGCATGAAAAATCAATCCGAACAAAACGGGCAACAAATACCCAAAGGTCACCTGCTGATTATCGGCGGACATGAAGATAAAATATTTGCCGGCGATTATGATTCGCCACTGCGCGAATCGTTGCGCATTCCGCATTTCGATGTGCTTGGCCGCCTGATCGATAAGATACCGCACACCCATGATACCATTGAAATCATTGCTGCCGCATCTTCCATTCCACGGGAGATGGAGGAAACTTATGTAGACGCTTATAAGAGTGCCGGCTATAGTCATGTACGGGTGATGAGGCTGGATGATGAGGCAATGGCTAATGATCCTGAAATGGTTCAGCGGATAAATTATGCCCACGCCGTGTTTTTTACCGGCGGCGACCAGCGCAAGCTCACTCATCTGCTGAATGATACCGCCGTGCTTGCAGCGATCAAGAAAAAATATTTTACCGATTCGCATTTTATCATTGCCGGCACCAGCGCGGGCGCTATGTCGCTTCCGGAAATTATTATTGAGCGGGGCGTTATTGAAGAGGCGATCCTGAAAAATGACCTCATTATTGGCAAGGGTTTTGGATTGATTGAAAATGTGATTGTAGATACTCATTTCATCAAGCGCGGACGCTTCGGCAGACTGGCCTATGCAGTAGCGCTGAACAAGCCATCCTATACTGGTTTTGGCCTGGGTGAAGATGGAGCTATGCTGGTATCCAATGGGAATGAAGCTGAATGCATCGGCTCAGGCATGGTTGTGGTGATAGACGGCAGCGGCATTGGCAATACAAACGCCGATACGGCCATAGAAGGAGTGCCCATAGCTATAGAAAATCTGAAAGTGCACATTCTTGTAGAGGGCTGCAAATACCTCATCCACGAGCGACAATTCATTTATCCCGATCATACAAAAGCATAGGATCGGTCAACAAAAAACAAACAAAAACAATGGCTACCAGCAGCAGAGTAGAGCATGATTTTCTCGGCGAGCGCGAGATACCGGATGATGTATATTATGGAGTACAGACGCTCCGTGCGCTTGAGAATTTCAATATTACCGGCATCACCCAGTCATCGCAACCCCTGTTTATACAGGCTTTCGGCTATGTAAAGAAAGCGGCGGCAATAGCCAACCGCGATTGCGGCATCCTCGACGCGAAGATTGCTGAAGCGATCATCTTTGCCTGCGATGAATTGATAGCAGGCAAACACCTGGATCAGTTCGTAACAGATCTGATACAGGGCGGCGCAGGCACATCCATCAATATGAATGCCAATGAGGTGATTGCCAATATCGGCCTTGAATATATGGGGCATAAGAAAGGTGAATACCAATACCTGCACCCCAATAATCATGTCAATTGTTCGCAGTCAACCAACGATGCCTACCCTACTGCCTTCCGTTTGGCGCTTTATCGTAAAATGGATGTTTATCTTGAGACGCTGACTGCGCTCAGAGACGCCTTTTCACAGAAAGGCAAAGCATTTGACCACGTGCTGAAAATGGGACGTACACAGCTTCAGGATGCAGTGCCCATGACGCTCGGACAGGAATTCAATGGTTTTGCCAGCGCTATGGATCAGGACATCCGCCGTATAAAAGAAGCCCAGCAACTTATTACCGTCGTCAACATTGGTGGCACCGCTATCGGTACAGGCATCAATGCGCCGGAGGGCTATTCTGCCCGCTGTATCAGCAATCTGGTCGATCTTACCGGTATTCCGGTTTCTTTATCAGACAATTTGATTGAAGCGACTTCCGATACGGGAGATTATGTGCAGGTGTCCGGCTCGCTGAAGCGCAATGTGCTGAAGATATCCAAAATCTGCAATGATCTGCGCCTGCTTTCTTCCGGTCCGCGCTGCGGGCTTAATGAGATTAATCTGCCGAAGATGCAGCCTGGTTCTTCTATTATGCCCGGCAAGGTAAATCCGGTGATTCCGGAAGTGGTCAACCAGACAGCTTTTTATGTAATCGGCGCAGACGTAACGATTACTATGGCGGCAGAAGCGGGTCAGCTCCAGCTCAATGTGATGGAGCCGGTAATCACTTTCAGCCTGTTCACTTCATTGCAATACATGACCAATGCGATTCATACGCTTATCAACGTCTGCATCAATGGCATCACGGCCAATGAAGAAGTGAGCAGCCATTTTGTGATGAACAGTATCGGCATTGTTACTGCGCTCAATCCCATTCTTGGTTATGAAGTGTCGGCCTCTATTGCCAAAGAAGCATTGGCTACCGGCAAATCTGTTCATCAGATAGTAGTAGAAGACCGTAAGCTGATCACGCAGCAGAAATGGAATGAGTTGTACTCATTGGAAAATATGATCCGGCCTGTCTTTATGAATCAGTAGGTTTTGTCTTTCCAATTAAAGCAGCACATATGATTATGTGCTGCTTTTTCTTTTTGGGGTTAGGCATTCCTGTAATTTATCGGGCTGAACAGGCATTCGCCCGTCATGCGGCATAATTGTTATGTGCTTTAATGCAAAGCGAGGCTACCATTATGACAACTTCAGGAAATACCCAAAATAAAAAAACGACTTACGCCCTTATTACCGGCGCTACCAGCGGCTTCGGCTTTGAGCTTGCCCGATTTGCTGCGGCCGATGGCTACAATCTGATTCTGATAGCCCGCACGGAAGACCGTTTGAAATCAATTGCAGCAGAGCTTAAAGATGTGTTTGGCGTTACCGTATATACCATTGCGAAAGACCTGTTCCGTCCCGGCGCTGCAAAAGAAATATATGATGCTACCCAAAGTGAAAATCTGACGGTAGAAATACTCATTAATGATGCCGGACAGGGCGAATGGGGCGCTTTTACAGAAACCGACCTAGACCGTGAGATTGATATTATTCACCTGAATGCTATTGCGCTCATCAGCCTGACGAAATTCTATGTAAAAGATATGGTAGCTAAGCGTAGCGGACGCATCCTGAACCTTGCCTCTTCGCTGGCAAAAACCCCTACCCCGCTGATGAGCATTTATGCGGCGACCAAAGCATTTGTACTATCTTTTTCAGAAGCGCTCGCGGAAGAGCTGAAAGATACCGGCGTTACAGTCACAGCATTACAGCCCTATGCATCAGACACCGACTTTTTTCACAAAGCAAAAGCAGAGCATACCAACGTCTATAAAGATGGCACTCTTTCTGACCCGTACGAAGTTGCGAAGGCCGGCTACGATGGCATGATGGAGGACAAAATCACCGTTATGCCGGGACTGATCAATAAGGTACAGGGCGCTATGAGCATCATCACCCCGGATAAGATGATCACCGCGAATCTGCACACGCTTATGAAGCCCAGCACCAGCGCAGAAGGAAGAGACCACATCAAGCACAAGCCTTCGGCAGAAGCACGTACAGAGATCAATGCAAAGTCAGGCGCTGCGAATGGCGATTACAAAGGTCATCAGGGCCATGTGCACGAACAGGAAGATCAGAAAACTGCTAATGAGTAACCATTAGGTTACATAATTCCTGTGCTTACGCTAACTGATGCAGCCGTGTAAGGGGAAAGAGCTCTCCTTTTTTAAAATCGATGCGTGAAGGCGGTAATGTAATTACTGCCTCTGTACGTAAAAGGCTGACCATATCCCCTGAATTATTGCCGGCATTAGGCGTTGCCATAAGGCGCCCATCCTCTACGGAAACGGTCACCGGCAAGTGATAAGACAATGCTGGCCTGAAGGAGAAATCTTCTGCAAGATAAGCTGTAAGCAAAGGCATTTCATTCCAATAAGCCGCATGAAGCCAGGCTTTGAAAAAAACATGAAAGCAGACCAATGAGGAGACCGGATTGCCCGGAAACCCGAATACGATCTGTCCCGTTTTGAACTGGCCGAACAGCAGTGGCTTTCCCGGCTTCTGCGCCACGCCGTGAAATATTTTATCCATACCCGTCTCAGCCAGCACTACCGGCAGGAAATCAAATTTGCCTTTGGATACAGCCCCCGAAAACAACAGTACATCATAGCTCACCAGCATTTCGGCAAGTTGCTTTTTCATAAACTCAGGCTCATCCGGTAAATGATTCAGGGTAGCGGAAATATTCAGCTCACGAAGCGCCGCCAGCAGCATATAACTGTTTGAGCGGCGTATCTGATGCGCTTCCGGAACAATATCGATACTGACCAGCTCATCGCCGGTACTGCAAACCACTACGCGTGGCAGCCGCTGTACTGATATTTGCTGCATTCCTACCGCGGCTGCCACGCCGATAATGGCGGGCGTAATCACAGTCCCGGCAGCAACCAGCACCTGACCGGCCTGCTCATCGCTGGCTTTCGGATGAATATGCTGCACCTGCTGCACCTTGTCTGCAGATATATACGCAATCTGTCCGGCGATGGTACAATCTTCATACGGCACTACGGCGTCGCAGCCCTGCGGTAGCTCGGCTCCGGTCATTACTTCAATGCAATATTCCAAATTGATGAGGGGCTGTTGGGGGCTGCCTGCTGCCAGTGTATATTCGATCCTGTAGCTGCGCTGGCCATTTGCAAAAGTCTGGCTGCTGATGGCTATGCCGTCCATCGTTACCCGGTCAAAAGGCGGAAAATCGCGGTCTGCAATAATGTCTTGCGCCAGCACTCTCCCAGTTGTTTGCAACAGATCAATGGATTCTGCGCCATAGTGAATGCTGCGTGCGCGGATCATTTCCAACGCTTCTGCTACTGATACCATGTTTCGATCAATTTTTAAAAGAGATTATACTGGCGCGCCACCGGCATACTGCAGGATGAGCTTTGCCCCGATATAAAAAACCAGTACACCGGTAAGCGCTTTGATAACAACCGGCCGCGCAATGCGGAGGCTGATGCGCGAACCAAGCTGGCCACCCAAAAACACGGCGCTCAGAAGCACCACTAAAAGAAATCCATCTGCCTTAAAATGATGGGAGGAAGCCTGACCTAACAGCCCCGCCACAGAATTGACAAAAATAAAAAAAGAGGCTACCGCAGCAATGCGCCTCGGATGATCCCACCGCATCAGGTTGAGCACAGGCGAGAGCAAAATACCGCCGCCAATACCTACCAGACCGGAGAGAAAACCGATTGTGGCTCCCAGCAGCATATCCACTATTACAGGTGTTTGGCGGGCTTCTTCATCAGTTCGATTGCTGAAAAGCTGTAGAAAAAGCAATAGTCCCGATAATGCCAGCACACATCCGAGCGATATAAAAAACGTTCGTTGTTCTAAATGAATGCGCGCTCCAAAGAAGGCGGTCAATACACCGGAGAGGACTACCGGCAGACATTTTTTCCAGTTGAAATAGCCTTTCTTAAAAAACAGATAAGAGCCGCCCGATACAACCACCAGATTGCAGAGCAATGCCACCGTTTTCATCAGCAGCATATCTTTCAGGTAAAGTGAAAGAATAGCCAGATAGCTTGAACCACCGCCAAAACCTACGGATGCGTAAAGCCCCGCAATAAGGAAAAAACCAACAGCAAGAATGATGAGCGTGGATGTGATCATAATAAGAATTGATGCCTGAGCCAATTATCAATGCCACCGGATAATTCAAAAATCTGTAGCGCAGGCTGGCGCTGATGCAGGAAAGCAGCGGCCTTTGCGCTTCGCGATCCGGCCTGGCAATACAGTACCAAAGGCTGCTTTTCATCAAAAGAAAAAGCTCCCTGATACAACGCGTTGAGCGGCCGGCTGACTGATTTCGGCAAATGCCTTTTTTCAAATTCATCTTCCATTCGTACATCTACAAGCAGAAACTCTTTCGAGGCAGTGAACCATTGATGCAACTCTTCAGGTGTTATCGTAAACGAATTATTGGTGCATTCATCCACTGTATAACTTTCCTGCAAAGCCTTTATCTGCTTGTTTGTCGCACAGGTATGTAGCATTATTTTATGCTGCCGGTCGTTCAGTACATCCATTATCAGCAATTGGCCGGACAGTGTTGGTCCGATGCCAGTGATCAGCTTTACCACTTCAAGCGCTTGCCTGCTACCGATCATTCCAGGCACTATGCCCAATACACCGGCCGTATTGCAGTCCGGTATTTCTGAAGCTGATGGCATCGTCGGGTACAGACAGCGATAGGTAGGTCCATCGCCCAGGTTAAAGACGCTTACATGGCCTTCATAACGATGTACCGAGCCATAAATGAATGGCCTGCCCAGTATTACACAGGAATCATTAATCAGGTAGCGTGCGCTGAAATTGTCGGTTGCATCTACCACTATATCAAACTTCCGGATGATGTCGAGCGCGTTTTCCGGCGTTAAATAAACCGGATAACATAAAATATTGACCAGATTGTTGAGCAGACTCAGCTTTTTTTCTGCAGCTAAAGCTTTGGGCAAGCCTACTTCTTCGCTGGTGTAAAGCACTTGACGGTGCAAGTTACTGTGCTCAATAAGATCTCCATCAATAATGCCCAGCGTACCAATGCCCATGCCGGTCAGGTATTGAAGCACAGGTACGCCGAGTCCGCCGGCACCTATTACCAGCACTTTGGCATTAACCAGCTTTTGCTGCGCGTCCGGTCCGAAGCCGGGTAGCTGCAGCTGACGCTTATAGCGCTCTGAATACAGGCTTGATGGTGCATTATCCACCCAATACAGACATTGATTCGTGAAGGCCCTGTTTGTTGTGCGTTGCGGCTTCGAAGCCGTTTTCCATACGTCCGCTGATGGCCGTTTCTATAAACGGAACAAGCGCTTCATCGGTTTTGCCGGCTCTCAGCATATCGCGCAGGTTGGCGGCAGGTGCGCCGTAGAGGCAAGTTCTGAGCTCGCCCAGAGCGGAGAGGCGGATGCGATTGCAAGTGCCACAAAACGTACGGCTAAATGATGGGATGATGCCGAATGTACCCGCATAACCGGAAATCCGGTAGTTGACTGAGGTAGAAGTCTTTTCACTGCTCAACGGCTCAATGAGCGGGTAATGATCGCTGATGTACTGGTAAATGTCTTTATAAGTCCAGTTGTTTGCGTCAAATGAATCACCACCATTGAAAGGCATTTCTTCGAGAAAGCGAACGGCCAGGGGATAAGCTTTGGTCAGCTCGATAAATGGAATAATATCCGCCACATTTTTATCCGCAGCAAGCACACAGTTGAGCTTTACTTCAAAATTTTCTTCCAGCAGGCGCATGACTACCGTATACACTTCTTCAAATGTATCGCGCCTCGTGATTCTGAAAAAACGCTCCCGGTTCAGAGAATCAAGGCTCAGGTTGATCTTGGTAATTCCTAAACGCTTTAGCGCAGGTATATGCTTAGCGATGAGGGTACCGTTCGTGGTTAGGGTGATTTCTTCCAATCCCGGCAACAGGCTTAGCTTTTCCAGGAAGAGCATCAATCCCGCACGTACAAAAGGCTCGCCACCGGTGATTCGTATTTTACGTACGCCCAGCTTACAGAATAATGCGGATAGCCGGTACAGCTCTTCAAAGGAAAGTAATTCGTGTCTGGAAGCAAAGTTCATACCTTCTTCGGGCATGCAATAATAGCACCGGAAGTTGCACCGGTCTGTCACAGACAGGCGAAGGTAATCCAGTGTTCTCCCATATTTATCGGTCAGTATCCCCACGTTCTCTAGCTGCTTATGGATGGGCGTTTACCCAAATGCTTTGGTCTGTATAAAATTCTTTTTTCCAGATCGGCACCGTGGCTTTCAAGGTATCGATCAGGAAGCGGCAGGCTTCGTAAGATGCATCCCGGTGCGCTGACGATGCGCCCACTGCCACTACGGCTTCGCCTACTGTTCGTTCACCCAATACATGATGCATCACCAATCCGCTTAGCGGCCATCGCTCGTTAGCCTGCCGGCCTATTTTCTGCATCTCGCTCAGCGCCATGGCTTCATAAGCTTCAAATACGAGCTTCACCACCTCTTTTCCTTTTGCATGATTTCGAACAGTGCCTACAAATAGATTGATGCCACCGGCTTCGGGTGCCTGCAGCTCCCGATAAGCTTTTACCAGATCAATATGTTGTACCAGCTCTATCAGCATGTTTATTGATTATCCGCCGCTTACCGGTGGTATGAGCGCAATCTCGTTTTCAGGATTCAACACATCTTCGTCCGAGGCGTAATTTTTATCGATGGCAATCGCCAGCGAGCTAAGCCCGCCGAATGCCGGATAATGCTCTTTCAGCCACTGGCGCAGCGCTCCTACTGTTTTGGGAACATCATTATAAGGAACGGTGAGTGTGTCTGTTCCTACGATCTCACGGGCAATACCAAATAACAGAATCTCCATAGTTGCCTTCTTTTAGATTTTACGCACTTCTATCTGCTTCACCATCCTGATATACCGGGGACCATTGGCGCGATCACCCGGACAGGCTATGACATACGGGCGGTCGGTTCCCAGAGGCTTGCCATCCAGCTCCAGCATCAGATAAGCAGCGGTGTTCGCTGCACCGTACATTATCTCATCATAGCCAAATACCACTTGGTAATTATCGGTTGCCGTTACTACAATATAGTATTTTCCCTGCTCTTTATGACTGGTCATTTTGACGCCGGCTTTAGCAATGATATCTGCAAGCAGAATGCCTTTGAATGAGGAGATGGTGCGCTTTACTTCACCTTTATCATTTACCAGACCAAATCCTTTTCCTTCCACGATTTTAAAAGTATGAAGGGTTAGCTGATCAAGCAGGAGCTCACTATTGATTAATCCGGTAACATGTACCTGTACTGCCTGGTTGCTTTCTTTCTGCGCATAAGTGAGCAATGAAGTACAAATGAATAGTAGGCTCAGGAAAATACGATTCATTGATTGATGATTTGAAAAGCCTGCTGATAAGCTTCAGGTTCATTTACATTTTCAAGCCTTGACTGATCTGGAAGCGCTACCAATTCAATGGCTGAATTAATAAGCAATTTTCGCGGACAGGAATAGCCCATGCTCAGAAACTGCAACAGCAAAGGATAGCTGCGCGGTTCCCAGATGGTAATCATCGGTTCCGGAAATCCCTGCGATTCATTTTTAAATGCAGTTGCATACTTAGCCGGATTGCGCTTGCTGATGAGGTATTCCAAAGTCGGAATATCAAGGTATGGCAGATCGCAGGCCACACACAGCCAGGCACGGTCAGGGGCGGACTGCATCGCAGAAAGAATGCCGCCCATCGGTCCCAATCCTAAAAAGCAATCCTGTAAAATACGCACCCTTCCATCCGCTTCGCGCGCCTGTTCGGCATTGCAGGAAAGTATGACCTCCGCGCACAATGGCTGCAGCATATTATAAACGTGTGTCCGCTGATTGGTCTGCTGGTGATATTGCAACAACCCCTTGTCTTTTCTCATACGCGTGCTTTGTCCGCCTGCCAGCACCAAACCATTCAGCAGCGGAATACGTTGTGTCAGGTATTGATCTATAAAGTCAGCAATGCTATCTGTATCGTGCATAGAAAGCATGGGTATCTGCGCTTCATGCGGCAAGTGCTGCTTTAAGTATTCAGGAATAATGCTTTCCGGCAATGAAGCAAGGATGAGCGCTACATTGGTAAGCCGGTCCAGTTTTTTTTCCAGCGGCTTGGCTTCATCTATAATAATAATCTGAGCCTGTGCATTAAAGTGATTGCCATTCACCAGCACCAGATCCTGATCGTTGAAAATTGTGCGCCGCTCGAATGTGTTGAGGTCTTTTGATAATGTAAGCTGCCGCGAATGAATCTTATCCCGGTAATAAACAGTAGCAGGCATATCAGCCACATCATCTGAATGATGATCGGCATCCGCAAAAGCGATATTCCATTTTGCTGACAAGCGCGCATTAATTGCAACGGCTAACTGCTGAATGACCGCACACGGCGCACCTAGTATAGACAGCTCATTCCGCGCCCATTCACCGGCTGACGTGCGGGGCAGCTTTGCATGTTTCTGATGTTCTTTACCGGCCACTTTGATAATCGCTTTTGCCCCCGGTTTTCTGAATAAGCTTTGTCTCTTTGATGACGATATCGTGAGACAAGGCTTTGCACATATCATAAATGGTGAGCGCTGCTACACTGGCGCCGGTTAAAGCTTCCATTTCCACACCTGTTTTTGAAGTTACCGTAGTGGTGCATTCTATGATGATCTCCTGAGCTTCATTAATATGAATAGTAATTCTGCAATTTTCAAGCCCTATAGGATGGCAAAACGGAATCAGCTCTGAAGTCTTCTTTGCCGCCATGGTCCCGGCTATGATCGCTGTCTGAAATACCGGGCCTTTTTTGGTGTGAATATCGCCGCCGATCAATTGTTGCATCACCGCTGGTCCGGGCACTACGATGCTCGATGCCGTAGCCGTTCTTTTGGCAATGGCCTTATCGCTCACATCCACCATAGCGGGATTGTTGGAACTATCTACATGGGTAAGCATATCAGAATGGGCTAAATAATATTGTCTGCTGCTTTAACAGCCAAACAATAGATTAGTCAAAGTTAATCCAGCCGGTATTAATAACCATGAACCACGAAATCATTCCTGCTTATGCCCGGTTCACCAAACCTATCTGGCTTTCATAAAATCCACCAGGTCTTTGTATCGTGGATTGTACACGTTGAAAAACTGGGTAATCATCGGAATATGTTTCCGGTTCTGATGAATCATGATTGGCTGTATGCCCTGCTTTTGCAGCGCTGCCACAAAACGATCGTTGCTGCTGATGATGGTAGGATAGCTGCGCCTGCCGCTCAGCATCAGCAAAGGCGGCATTCCAGTATGGATGTGGTAAATAGGCGATGCTTCTTTCCAGGTCTGTGGGTCTTTCGTAAAAACATTCAGGTAAGAGTCCTGCGGACCATAATCTACTTCTTTCATGTACCAGTACATATCCAGCCCGGCAGCATCTATCAGAATGGCTCCCTTTAGCGGATTGGCTATGTTCAATGCTTTGAAATACTGCTCATCGGTACTGATCAACGCAGCAAGATGCCCTCCGGCAGAATGGCCGGAAACAAATATCCTACCGGTATCGCCGCCATATTCAGCAATGTGGTTCTTCACCCATTTTACAGCAATGGCAGCATCCACAGCCATTTCCTCATAATTAGCGTCCGGACTTTTTGGATAATCAGGCACTACCATAACGATGCCTTTCCTCGCCATCCTGTTGCCAAAAAAGCTATACAGATTGCGCTTCCCGGATGTCCAGTTGCCTCCGTATAAGTACACCATTACCGGCTTTTTTACGTGCCTGTTGCGTGGTGCATAAATGTTCAATTGCTGCTCCGGCTTCTTACCCGTTGCTTCCAGATATACGATGCCTTTAGTGCGGCGTACTCCTTTAAAAGTACAGCTTTGCAGCAGTAGTGAGCAGAAGATAAGTAGTAAGGAAAAGCGAAAGGTAATATTCATATAAATCACCCATATAGAACCATGCCAGCTCAGGGGACTAAGTAAAGGGTCTTTTTGATACGCAACATAACATATCCTTCGAAGGAGATGTAAAGGGATTAAATCGAACACACAATTTCCACAACCGCAGACCGCACATCATTTCAATTTTTCCGCCAGCAGCTCCAGATATTTGCTCCACGCCCCGGCACAACCATTGTAGCACTCGATAGCAGGCACCAGGCCTTCATGAGTAAAGGTGACTTTTGTAATAAGATCATCATGTTTTGATAGATCGAAAGCAATCGTTGTCCCTATCCATTCGTCCGGCTTTTGCAGAAAAGTAAGGTTACTTTCGATTACCCGCCACGCTATCCTTGCACTGGGAGCCAGCTCCACCAGTTTTTGCACGGAATAGTGCGCGCCATTGCCAGCCCTGAAGATGAAGATATCGTCGAGCCGGTCGCTGCTGCCTTCGATATGCTCGCCATGCAATCCGGTCCACCAGCTGCGTACATTCAGCAAGGTGTCGAATATTTTTTCGGGCGACTGAGCCGACAAGAAGCTGAAGGTGAAACCTGCCGGTTTTTCCTGTTTGTCAAGACCCCATTTTTCAATCAGCTCTTCATTAAAAACGCCGTCCTCATCCTTTGGTGTAGGTTCGCCCTTGCCAGTGACAATCAGCTGACGCAGGCTATTGCCAATGAATCCCGTCCATGCGTCATTACATACATCATAGCATTCGTAAGCCTGCGTCAAGCCGTGCTGAGTGAAGACAAGCTGTGTCTGAGCGCCTTCCGGTCTGATATCAAAGATGATCTGATTGCCTTTCCATTCGTCCTGATCTTTGGTAAAGCTGAAATGATTATCCAATACCTCCCACACTACTTTTTTGCCGGGAATCAATTCGGTAATTTTGATTTTACAGGCATGAACATCTTTATAGTGGTAAAGGAATTCGGCGTTGAGCTTATCGGTGTCGCCTTCAATATTTTCTGACCACCATCCCCGAACATCATTGATGGCATTGAAAACGTCTTGTGGGTTTTGATCTACCAGTATGGTAGTGGTAAAATCTTTGTTTGCCATAGCGCATTATTGAAGTAAAGTGAATGATAATAAAGTTGTGAGGTCAAAAGTATAGCGCATCCTCCTGCTCTATGGTATGCAAAACAGACTTTCTGACGGGGCGATCCGGACTTTATTACGAACTACATTTGTGCGGTACATTCTTCTTCCACATGAAGCATATCACTATTCTCGTACCTGCCGGACAGACCAGCTCCAGCACAGCCATTAGCGTAGCAGGCGCATGCGACATCCTGAACGAGGCTAATGCTTTCTGGAAACGCAACAACAACGATCAGGCCTATAAAATCGAAGTAGCCGGCACAACCCGGGAAGTAATTTGTAATGATGGCCTGATAGCGCTAAAGCCACAGGTTGCTGTCTCCGGCATTACAGCTACTAACCTGATCATCATTCCATCCTCCGCCATCCGCGATTATGAACATGCAACAGCGGGCAATCAGCAGCAGATGCGGTGGATCGCACAGCAGTACAAGGCGGGTGCCGAAATAGCCAGTATATGCTCGGGCGCATTTATGCTGGCGGCTTCAGGTGTGATGATCGATAAAACATGCTCTACCCATTGGGCTCATGCAGATGCCTTCCGTAAACAATTTCCCGATATCAGATTGAATGCCGAGAAGCTGATTACCGATGAGCAGGGTATTTACACCAATGGCGGCGCTTATTCTTTTTTGCACCTGATGATTTACCTCGTTGAGAAATATTATGATCGCCTCACGGCCATTTATTGCTCCAAGATTTTCCAGATCGATATAGACCGGCAAAGTCAATCGGCCTTTGCCATTTTTTCTACACAGAAAATTCATGACGACGAGGTGGTAAAGCAAGCCCAGCGCTATATTGAAGCCCACCCGGAGGAACGCATTTCCATTGAAATGTTGTCTTCAAAATTCGCGGTAGGCCGACGTCATTTTGACCGGAGATTCATCAAGGCCACCGGCAATACTCCACTGGAGTATGCACAAAGGGTAAAAATAGAATCCGCCAAAAAATCGTTTGAGTCAACCCGAAAAAATGTGAATGAGGTAATGTACGAGGTAGGCTATTCAGATGCGAAGGCATTCCGGGAAGTGTTTCGGAAAATTACCGGCATGTCGCCGCTGGAATACCGCAGCAGGTATAATAAGGCAGTATTATCTGCGTAGCTGTATCACAATGCAGCAGATTTTTTCCTGCGAAACAGTGAGAGGCTGATTAATGTAGTAAGATATACCGTCACCCCAAGCCCAACGGCTAATGCAGTACCTCCTAAAAAGAAAGCGGCACCTTCTGCCCTGGCAGTGCGCAATACCTCGCTGAAGGAAGAGGCGTTCCCTGCAAAATGCCAAGCCGGTTGCCCGAGCAACACTTTTCCGGTAAATACGCTGGCAATGATCCAGAAAATAGTAAATGGAAAAACGGAAATATGCGCGGCCAGCAGAAACAGGGCTTTATTCATCCGGAATGCGATCGCGAGCGGAATGCCGATAGCTAATTGAAAGCCCCAGATCGGTACGATGCCCATGAATACTCCAAAGCCAACAGATGCCGCTTTAACGCCATTGCTTTCCTGTGGATTTACAAACATGCTGCGCCAGATATTGACCCACCCCTGCTTGCTCAAAAGAGATCTGATGAAATCGCGCGGCTTCACCCATAAGATGGCAACCGTTACCAGAACCGTATTCAAAACAGAGATTCGCGAAAAATCTTTGAATGGCCGGAAATGTGTGATTCGCTCTCCCGCGGGCGGATAATAGACAGACACCGGAATAAAGATCACCGGAATGCCAGCCCAGGAAGCCCGTACAATCACTTCGATCTCAAATTCATACTTGCGGGTAAAATATTTTTTCTTCGCCAGTCGTTGCACAGGATACAGCCGGTAGCCGCTCTGCGTATCGGGCAGCTTATTGCCGGTATTAATCCAGTACCAAAAGTTGGAAAATTTATTGCCGAAACTGCTTTTCGCAGGCACATTATCCACGCCCATATTACGCGCGCCCACAATCAGCGCTCCCGGATTTGCTGCAATTGCTTCCAAGAACAGGGGCAGGTCTTTGGCGTAATGCTGTCCGTCGCTGTCCATCGCGATGGCGTATTCATAGCCCATCGCGGCGATCTCTTTGATGCCGGTACGCAGCGCTACTCCTTTCCCTTTATTGGGCAGATAAGAAATGACTTTTAGCTGTGGATAGCTTTTCAGGATTTCCTCTGTGCTATCAGTAGAGCCATCATTGACCACTACGATCTGATAGGTGTATTGCAGCACATCATCAATCACTCCGGCAAGCTTCTGCGCATTATTATAGGTAGGAATTAGCACGCAGGCTCTGGCCTGAACAAATGCAGCTTCGTGAGTGGGGACGGACATTGTAACGCTAAAAAACGGGGCGAAAATAACGGAATAAAGCCTTACTGCTTCGCCAGCTTTTTCCGGCTCTCTTTGATCTTATGCTCTATGCTTTCCCGCTCGTTCACGGTAGCAATCTCTCTCTTCAGTGCCTCATTGTAATACTGAATGGCAGGCGCATACCAGCCCTCGCGCATACAATAATCTCCTGCTACGCGAAAACCATCATAAAAGGCAGGCTCTGCCGCAGCCACAGCGCCGGTATCTACGGACCTGCGCTCCATATTGGCCACTTTGGCATTGTGATAGATCATGAACTTCGCAAAATCGGGTGAATGAAGAAAAGAATCGGGTGCGATGTTCTTATCGTTATCCGCCACTTCCACATCATGCTGCAGGCCGTTCATGGCAAATATCTTCCGCAGATCGTAGCATACATAAGTACCCAGTTGCCAGGGCACAGTGCTCACCCATACCCGAAGGCTGTCGGGCTGGAAGATCACAGAATGGTGAGCGATCAATTGGTTCACCGCTTTTTCGTTGCCATTGCCAATGTCTGCTCCATGCAGTCCTTTCCGGTCGCGAAGGATGGTTGCTACTTTTTCAGGAGTAAGCGGATATTCCTGCTCCATCAGCTCCTGCAATCGCTGCTCCCGATATACAGAAGCGCTGCGCTCTTTCTGCTCCACATTCAGTTTCTGCTGCTCAAATTCTTTGCTCTGATAATGGTTGGTGCACATAATGTGATCCGATTGCGGATCATACACGGCCAGCTTCTCAGGCGTCTTCTCCATCACCACTGCTTTATGATCTGCAGCGCTGCCAATGAGGAAACTTTCTGAAACAAACATCTTCCGCTTCTGCGCAATGGCCACTGCTTCCTGAATATTGCCGGCATACTGCAGCATCTCACGCGCCACCAGCGATACGGGTGTTTCCGCGCCGGTAGGTATATCGCTCTTTGCAGAATTAATAGTGATGGTCAATCCCTGATCGTTCATACCAGATACTACTCCGGTAAAGCCGCCCCACGTAATGAACATGAATTTATGCCCCTTGTCGGGCACATAGAAGGCGACCATTTTATTGACGGCAAATTCATCGCCCACATAGAAGTCGAAATTGCGGCCGAGCAGCATCGATCCATTAGCGGTTTTGCCGCCCCAGGCGCCAAAAGAAGTACAGCCCACCAGCTTCATATTCTCCAGCGCATGACCTATATCGTGCGCAGCGTGATAGTTAAGGATGCGGGAATAATTAGTGCCGATCCAGCTAAACTCAGGAGTTGCGGCATGAGACACGCCGTAGATCTCTTCTTTATATTCTTCAGGAATGTTTTTAGTCAGATTGCGGTTCATGAACCCAACCATGTATTTCAGGAATTTCAGGTAACGCTCGGAAGGCACCATGATCTTTATCTGATCGGTGAATGCTTTCTCCTGCGCAATGATCTGCTGTTGCGATAGCTTTCCATTGATGACTCCCCGCTCAAAAGGCTTGCCGGACACGTACATTTCATAGAGCCCATACTGATTTTTCCGGATCCAGTTATTACCGATGGTGTAAAGACTGCCTTCAGGATGAGCTACTTGCAGGGCAAAAGCAGCAGTATCCGCAATCCGGGGAGGTTTGATATCGGAGATACGATACACATACACCGAGAACATAAGCATTAAGAGCAGCAGAATACCGATAAAGATGCCAAATCCTTTCAGAATGCCTTTGACAATACGCATAGGCCGCAAAGGTAAAGCATGGCAAAGGTTTAAATGTTATCCGGTTGGGAATATTGCGGATGTGCTGTGATGTCGCGGGCCTACGGCCCTCCCAATGTGCTGTATAAACCGATTTTATGCAACCTACCGCCTACAAAGCTTGCGGCCCTACGGGCCTGGCTTGGGATTGATCCGATTGTCGGTGTAATGGTTTTCAATGGTTGGTTCATTTCCAGTCCTGCACTATTAAAAACGCTGGGATTACAGACCTACCAGGTCAAAGGCTTTTGAATTCTGCATTTTTAATTTTGCATTAGAAATGCATTTTTAATTTTGCATTAGAAATGCGTACACTCATTACCCACATCAAAGGCCTTTACGGCATAGAGCACGAAGCGCTGCAATCGTGCATTGCCGGACCGCAAATGGCAGACATGCCCATGCTGAAAAATGCTTGGCTGATGACGGAAGACGGAAAAATCCTCGGATTCGGCAGCATGAATAGTGTACCGGAAATGAGTGTGGACGAAACCATCAATGCTACCGGCAGACTAGTATTACCCGCTTTCTGTGATTCGCACACACACCTGGTTTTTGCAGGCCCGAGAGACGGTGAGTTCGTAGATCGCATCAAAGGACGGAGCTATGAAGAGATTGCCCGCCGTGGCGGAGGCATTCTCAATAGCGCAGCACGACTTCGCGCAATGGACGAGGAAAAGCTGTACGATCAGAGCCTGGAGCGCCTGCACAAAGTAATGGCGCAGGGCACAGGCGCCATAGAAATCAAGAGCGGCTATGGACTTACCACTGAGGCCGAGCTGAAAATGCTGCGCGTCATCCGCAGGCTCAGCGAAAATGTACCGATTCCGGTAAAGGCCAGCTTCCTCGCAGCCCACGCCTATCCTGTTGAATACAGAGACAACAAGCAGGCTTACATCAGGCTCATCATCGAAGAAATGCTGCCGCGCGTAGCCGGAGAAGGACTGGCAGATTATCTGGATGCTTTTTGTGAAGAAGGTTTTTTCAGTGTAGACGATACAGCGCGACTCATGGAAGCCGGATGGAAATATGGTCTGAAGCCGAAGATCCATGCCAATCAACTGCACCACAGCGGTGGCGTAGAGATCGGGGTGAAGCATAAAGCCATCAGCGTAGATCATCTGGAATGTGTAGGCGATGCCGAGATCAATGCACTGAAAGGCAGTAGCACTATTCCTACTTTATTGCCGGGTGCAGCCTTCTTTTTGGGAGTGCATTATCAACCTGCCCGCAAAATGATCGATGCCGGACTGCCCGTATGCCTGGCTACTGATTACAATCCCGGTTCCTGCCCCTCAGGCAATGTGCCGCTGCTGCTCACTATAGCCTGCACTCAGTTAAAAATGACACCGGAAGAAGCGCTGAACGCAGTAACCATCAATGGAGCAGCAGCCATGGAGCTGGAACAGGAAATGGGCACAATCGCTCCCGGCAAGCGCGCGATATTCATCCTCACCAAACCCATGAATAACATAGCCTACATTCCTTATGATTACGGAAATAATCCGGTAGAAAGGTTGTTTACATAGGCCAAAATATCCAGCGGCCAACTCAAAGGCCTATTTAAAATAGAACAACAACAAAGCGATCAAGGCCCCAAAGCCCGGTACCACAGTAGCACCCAAGCTCAATAGAAAGCCACCGGCGCGCCGCAGTCATTGCGCGGCGGCGGCTTTTTTGGTTCTTTTTTTGCCGCCAAAAAAGGACAACAACTAAGAAAATCAGATAACAATCAGATTCTTACGCCTACCATCATACATCATCAGAAATCAAAAATTTATAACATACCTTTGCACTCGTAAAAATAATTTATCACCATGAATTTCAATACATCAGACATAATCGAGGAAATCTCTTCGACTACCCAAAAGCTGGCCAAGGGCTATGAGACGCTGCAGCAGATTGATAATGTGGATGTTGCCACTACCCCAAAGCAGCTTGTATGGCAGCGTGATAAAGTAAAAATATATCACTACGATCGCCCCGATGGCAAAGCGCCCAAGTGCAAAACCCCGGTGCTGGTTTCTTTCGCCATGCTGAACCGCCACGATGTACTGGACCTGCAGCAGGACCGCAGCCTGATGAAGAAATTGCTCGACGAAGGCTTGGATATCTATATCATGGACTGGGGCTACCCTACCAAAGCCGACCGCTTCCTGACGATGGAAGACTATATCGATGGCTATATGAATGATGCGGTTGACTTTGTGCGCCGCGCTGCCGGCGTGAAGAAAATTCACAAAATGGGTATCTGCCAGGCCGGTACTTATTCTATGATCTATGCTTCCCTCTATCCGCAAAAGCTGGCGAGCCTTACTACTTATGTAGCTCCGTTTGATTTTGATACCGATAAGTGCATGCTCTTCAAATGGACCAAGCATATTGACGTAGATGCAATGGTGGACAACCTCGGCGTAATTCCGGGCGCGATGATCGATGGCGCATTCGGTATGCTAAACCCAAGCATGAACATCAGCAAGTATTTTGGGGTGATGGATTCACTGGAAGATAAGGAAAAGATGCTCAACTTCCTGCGTATGGAGCACTGGAAGAGCGATCTGCCAGCCATCTCCGGCGAAATGTACCGCAAGTACATCAAGGATCTGTTCCGCGACAATAAGCTCATCAAGGGTGAAATGACCCTCGGTGGCCGCAAGATCGATCTGGGCAATATGACCGTTCCTTACCTGAATGTATTTGCTACCGATGATAAGATCATCCCGAATGAAAGCAGCCAGGCTGTGATGTCCAAGATCGGCTCGAAGGATAAGAAAGAGTATCCTTTCCCGGGTGGTCATATCGGCGTATTCGTAGGCAGCCGCTCACAGAAAGAGCTGGCCCCTGCCGTTGCCAAGTGGGTGATCGAGCGTTGCTAAGATCCGGTTTTTATTAATTATTTTTCAGAGCCCTGCATCGTATGATGCAGGGCTCTGTTGCATTACAGATATTTCCTTGCTGCAGCGAAAGTCTTTACCTTGTCAGAGAAATTCATTTCCTATGAAGCAGGTGTTTTTATTCATTATCGTACTGACATTGTCATTGTCTGCACGCGCTGCCAGCCGGGATACAATTCCCGTCTTTTTTGCTACGGGCAAGTCTGTGCTTACAGAAGGTATTGAAAATGGCCTCGTCAATTACATCTATAAGGATGTGCTGCGCAACGGGCAGAAATTGCAGATCGTGGGCTATGCCGATTATGTTGGCTCCGGCCGGTCAAACGATGCGCTCTCCAAAGCGCGTGCGGCTACGGTAAAGCGTTTTCTGATGGGCTATGGATTTGAGGAGAAAGACATTACCATCTGCATCGGCAAAGGCGAAATAGCCCGTGAAGGCGTATCCGGCAATGAGGGCTTTGCGCGCGACCGGAGGGTAGATATTGTGCTAGACCCGCAGCCAGCACCAGCACCGGAAACACCGGCAGTTGCATTACCGCCACCGCCAATACCGAAGCCTGTAAGAACTGCAAAACCAGTAGTCACTACCAAACCGGCCGATCTCCCTGACCTTGCTACGATGAAACCCAATGAGACCATCAGGCTGGAGCGGCTATACTTTTATCCCGGCAGGCATATCATCCGTCCGGAGTCTGTGAATGAGCTGTACCGGCTGGAGCACATACTGGAAGGCCATCCTGCCCTGAAGATCGGGATAGAAGGACACATCTGTTGCACCGATCCGCAGCAGGGGGATGCCCTTGATGTGGACACGCATGAAATAGCCCTCTCGCTAAATCGCGCCAAGGAGGTGTATCTGTTTCTGGTGAAAAAAGGCATCGAAGAAGACCGGCTTACTTATAAAGGCTTCGGCGCTACGCGCAAGCTGGTAGAGGAGCATACGGAAGACGATGCCAATCAGAACCGCCGGGTAGAAATAAGGGTGCTGGAAAACTAGGAACGTATTTTCTGACTAACAAACAAATGCCTCATATATACAGCGGCGGGTCATCCTGAGGCACGAAGGATCCCACAGCGGCCTGTGTTCCCTATGAGCCTGTTTGCTGTGGGATGCTTCCTAACGTCAGCAGGGCTTGCGTATGAGCCCATCTTACGTACTACCTTCCCTCTTTGAAGGGATTCCCGCAAGGGAACGCGTAGCGCAGAGGGGATGCAACAGATATATCGCCCTACCGGGGCAGCACATATTATTATATAGAATCAAAAAACCGAAGCCTCAGAGAATTCTAAACCCCAAAAAGGCCGCGACATCAATGCCGCAGCCTTTCCAAAAAAATCAATCCATTATCAGTTCTTCGTAACCCTTGTGTTGCTGATTATTCCACCATCCTTTAATACCTGTAGCAGATATATGCCCGAAGGCAGCAGGTTCATATCTACGGTAGTGGTATTAGCGTCCGCTGCTTTGCTCATGATGGTGCGGCCATCGAGGGCCAGCAGGCGTAGCTGCGCGCCTGCTTCCACACCTGTTATGATAGCTACATTGGTCACCGGATTCGGATAAAGCAGGATGCTTGCCGCATCTTCGCCAAAATTCAGGATGCGGATTTCAGAGTAAGTGTAGTCTCCGTTTTTATCTACCATCTTCAGGCGGTAGTAATGCGTGCCCGCTCCGGGAGCAGTATGGATGAAGCTGTAACTGGTCTTTGCCTCGCTGTTGTTGGTAGCCACCCTGCTTATAGCAGTGAATTCTTTACCGTCCATACTATGCTCAATACTATAATAATCTGCATTTACCTCGCTCGCTGCTGCCCAGGTAAGCAGCCCATCTTCGCCGCGGCGGGCAGCACTAAAGCTCAGCAGCTTTACCGGTAGAGCCACCAGCGCACAGCTCGAAGTGTTGAAGCCAAAGGTGCTGGATGCCTTGCAGCCGCCCGCATTGGTAACGGTAATCGTGTAGTTGCCTGCATCGCGGTCTGTGGTGCCGGTGTAGGTTACAGAATTGGCCGTGCTAACGGGTGCAGTGCGCTGCGAGAGCGCAGGCAGTGTCCAGGCGTAGCTGAGGGTGCCGGTGCCGGTAGCGTTGGCCGCGATGGTGAAGTTGCCACCTGCGCAGTTGATGGTTGGTGCAATGGTAGGGTCACCGACTACGGTAATAGAAGCGATCGGGTCGCCGGGGCGGTTGCAGGCATCGGGGGTGTTGCCGGTAAGGCGGCGGTAGCGGGTATCCTGCACCACGGTGCCGATTTGTGCGGCGGTAAGGTTCTGGCCGGTAGCGCCGGCTATATTGGTCCAGTTTACGCCATCTACCTGGCGCTGCCACTGGTAAGCGGCTGCACCGGGGGCTATTTGTGTGGCATAGTTGGGGTAAGCATTGGTAACACCAAGACTGTAAGAAGTACCGGCGCGGTTGATGTTGGGAATTAGGTAGGATGTTGCACCGGCGTTTATATCGGCAGGAGTAGCGCCGCAGCCTATGGATTGAGTAGCGGGGGTTAGGGAATACGTAGTGAGATCAGGCGGGTTGGCAAAACTTAGCAGCACCGGCTGCGCGATCCCCCCGGTATTGATGTTGGTAGTGATGGCCCCATCGGTAAGCGGAAAATTATCAGAGCCGGAAGATATAGCGAGGTAGATGCGGCATTTGTTGAACTTCACCCCGTTGTTACCTATGGGGTCTGTATCTGCACCGGAGCCACCAAGATAGGTGCTGTACAATAAGCTCTGGCCATTGGCGCTGAGCTTGGAAAATGTAGCTTCGCTACTCCCAAAATTGGTAGACTGCAAGGCACTGGCGGTTACAGGGAAAGGAGTAGCGCCGGAGCTTGATGAATAACCAAGGATGTACACATAAATCCAACCATTTAGTCAGGTACAATGTGGCTACTGGCTTAGTAGCTGATTCGATCAGGCTGACAGGGCTTTCGGAAAAAGACCGAATTAATCTTTCGGTTAATGAATCAGGGGAGATTTATGCACTAATCTGGGACAAAAACAATATTGAGAAATTTGACCGAGAAGGCATGTTGATCCGAAATTATTTTTATAACGACGCAAATACAACGCTTTACGCTTTGTATTATGACCTGAATATCTCTAAAAACAATCACGTTTTCTTATACGAACACTACTCAGCGAATGGCATAGAGTTTTGTAAATATCCAATATGGGCTGAGTACGTTGTAAATGATAGTACGAATGAGATCAAGAGGATCAGGCATTTTGGCGAATTCCCCGCACCTTATAAAAGGGATTATTACGATGAATATTATCCATCCATTGTAAATATAGATTCTGTTACTAATGCCTACCTTTTTGGCATCGCACCTAAGCTGTATGTAGAACAGAATGGCAGGGTCGCTTCCCACACCGTTACGGGCATGGACCCATGTATCTACCCACCGGTCAAAGACAACAATATACGCGTCAATTATCTGGATCGGGCAATGGAGACCACTTCCTTTATCCGCCTTCTTTACAGCAGAACACAACAGATATTCTTCATCTTCCAATTGCATCCTATTCCTGATAAAAAGAAGGATGGTGAAATGGCTTTGTATAAAGACGCACCCTTTACCATCTACGCGGTAGATAAAAACTTCAAGGTCATTGCCCGAAAAGACTTTGCTGCTATGGGCAATTATGAGTTAAGAAAGGCAGGTGTTATGGGCGGCAAGCTATACCTGCCGGTCGTTGATCAGGATAAGCTCACTATGCAATTTCAATGCTATGAATTACAATCCAATTAAGCTGCTCTACTGCAGCATAGCCATCTTCTGCCTCGCTTCCTGCACGCAGCCCAAAGGAAACAGCCGGTATGCTGACAGCGAAGAAAAGCTGAATGGCTACCTTGACAGAACCTTCCACAAGACAATTGGCAAGGACAGCACGAAATATTTATTGATCAGCCAATACGCCTGTGGTAGCTGTATCGGCGGTATTCTCAACGCATTTAAAGCAGATGCACGGGCGGTATTCATCATCAATCAGGCTACGAAAAACAAGTATTTTTCAGAGGGCTCTATGAAGGCCGCTTTATTGGTGGATAGCACGGATAACATCAACCGCCTGTCGCTGCACAATGGCGGTATCGGCATCATACAGACCAGCAATGCCGGCATTGATACGATCATTTATATCAAAGTTGATTCATTGCAGGAGCAGGTCAGCGCAGTTAGATAGATATCTTTTACCCGGTTAAGCCCTTTAATGAAATATCTTATTATTTTCCTGCTGCCATCCATAGCTATGGCCTGTGCCGCCTTTTATCTTGTATTGATGCTCGTTCGATTGTTTCATTGAGCTTATGCCGTAAGCCTGATGTGCTGAATTGTGCGTAGCCGGCTTGTGGCTCATGCGCATATAGTTGAACATAAGCGTCCGTGGAACTGAATACATATTTGCTGTGGGATGCTCTATCAGAAACTAAAGCCATTGGCGACCGCGGCCGGAATCATGAAATAAAGCGCACAAAAAAATCCCGAATCTTTGATTCGGGATTTATATTCTGTTTTTGCAACAATTATGGATTGGCAATTACGTCCGTTTCTGTGGGTGTTACAAACACCCAGTCAACTTGCGTATAACTTCCGGCACAGGCACTGCATGTTGAGAAAGAAGCGCAGGCGCTTGGTGCACGTCCGCAGGCCGGGTCGCCTACGTTCGCAAAGGATGGGCAAGTGGCGGATGGAAGGCATGATGATGAAATAAGTGGATCATACACGCGGGCGCCACCCGGCTCGAAAGCCCCGGAAGGAAGAAAGTCGGCTGCTGTTAATACTACAGCGGTTGCCGACGGAACTGTACGGGTTACGAAGTTGCCGGTTCTGGTGCAGGTACCAGGAGTTACTACATAGGCTCTGAAAGTGACCGGACAAGGGGTGTGGTTTCTCAATACCACCGTCTGGCTCCTGCCCACAAAGGCAACCATGAGCATCAATACAAGTAGAAAGGTGCTTTTCATGTTTTATAGGTTTTTAAGTGAACCACTAAGCTAATGGGCTACCTGTTACCTGTCAAGGTGAAAAATCACCGAAGCATTATCGTTTTTAGCGGTAAGTCTTTTTATCCAGCCATCGCAGGAATGAAGTGCGGCCTGTGTTTCGGATGAGCCTGTCGAAGCACTTGCTGACAAAAAAAGGGGATTAGAAATAAAGGGGATTAGATCCCTACGGGATGACAAGTCGCTGGTGAGCATTAGTTGTGCTGGTGGAATTCTGATAGAACAACCCGCTGTGTTTATTTTCTATAAGACTTATCTGCCCAGTTACATCCCCCTCAGTCCCCCTTTGAAGGGATTACCGCAATGGACCGCGTACAGCGCAGAGGGATGTAGCACGTAAAGACTAATGACTAATGACCAATGACTCAAGACTCAAATCCTCAACCCGTACAGGTCTACACCTTCGCCTTTGCCCTTCAGCTCAATGCTTCCGAGAAATTCGCTTTGCCATTCTTCCAAGCCGCTTTCTTCTATGAAACTTTTGGAGGCGATCCATTTCTGATTCAGCTCGCGGCAGGCGGTGCGGATGCGGGCTGCGGTATTCATGGTATCGCCGCTCATGGCTATGTCTTTTTTGATGAGCCCGATCTCCCCTACGGTGACTTCGCCGATGTGTATGCCTACGCGGAACTCAGGAGTGATGTTGAACTTGCGCCGGAAATCTCCGCTCTTTTTCTGTAGCTCTTTGCGCGCATCAATGAGCGCGCGGATGCATTTCTCGGTGTTCTTGGGTGTAGCCGTCCACGAGGTCACAATCTCATCGCCTACATACTGGTAGATGCGCGCATCGTGCTCCAGCAGCGCCATAGATACGTACTGGATAAAATCGCGGATGAAGAGGAAGTATTGCTTGTGCCCAAGCTGCTCGGCTATGGGAGTAGAGTCTTTCAGGTCGAGGAATACGACGATGCGCTTCTCATTCTGCGGATTGATGTATTTGCCGGAAAGAATATCGGCGAAGATGCCGGGCGAATATTTTTCGCTCATCTCAATAAAGAGCTGGGTGATGAGAAAGATGAGCAGCCACAGCGGCAGGCCGTGCACGAGCCAGAATTTCTCGGCAGGCAGCTTTACATAGAAAGACAGTGACGCCCAGAAGCCACGCCCCTGAATGAGATAGAAGTAGCCGAAGAGGTTGAAGAAATTCATGAAGAAGCTGCATGCCATCAGGATCAAGGTCTTCAGCA
The DNA here is from genome assembly GCA_965200035.1 of Chitinophagaceae bacterium. Classification (GTDB taxonomy): domain Bacteria; phylum Bacteroidota; class Bacteroidia; order Chitinophagales; family Chitinophagaceae; genus UBA1952. Next base: position 128,751 of record OZ241334.1, read on the forward strand.
CAAAGTTGGCCCAAAGCGATTTGTTGCGGAACATGGTCCGGAACTTGAAGACCAGCAGGAAGCCCATGATACCGCTCATCACCAATACAACGCCCATCCGCAGCATGACGTAAGAAAAGCTGCGCGGGTCTGAGGAATCTTCAAAAGCGGCGGGTTGTGGTACGGCTGCACGAATGGCCCACAGCAGCAGGTCTATCATGGTCCACGCAAGCGCTATGAGCAATACCCAGCGAAACCGGTATCTGCGGATAACGGTAAAACTCTGTTTGATCTTCTGGCGCAGGACGAGCAGCATAGCCGGGTTTGTTTATAACGGTGAGTGAGTGCTGTCTATAATGGTCACATTGCCTTTAGGCGCGTTCATCAGCACAGCTACCGTAAAGGCGACTGCAGACACGATGATGCCGATCATAAAGATGGTGTAGGCCAGGCGGATCAGCTTGTATTTTCTTCCCAGCACTTTGCCCAGGAAGTAAATATCCGTGATCTGGGTGCCGTGAATGTAGTCTTTATCCTGCAACAGTTTGCCCATAGCCCAGGTATATTCTTCGAGCGTTGACTTATAGAAGTTGCCAAAGAAGAGCAGGTTGGTCTTGCGCTGTAAAATATCATCCCTGGTAAAGGTTCCTTCCGTGAGCTTGGGGCGAGTGGAGAGGATGGCCAGCACTACTGTAGATACCGACGAGGTGAGGAAGATCATGGTCGGTATGGTCAGGTAAGGATCTATGTCCAGCCGGCGGATCAGTACGGAGAGGATCACGGAAATAATGATGGCATTGACGGATATAAGAATATTGGCCTTGCCGTCAGCCATGCGGCTGAGGTCCATATGGTTGGAGGAAGCTAGTCTAAGCACAGTCTGTACGCCTCTTGCTACCAGGCGCTGGTTTTGTTTTTCTTCTTCTTTTACTGATTTAAGATCATCATTGAATTGCTTCAGCAAGAGATTGTCCGGCTCTTTGCCTTTCTTCTCCAGCTTTTCTGTAAGCCATTCTATATTTTCCTGCTTGCCATTGTTGAGCGTATCCTGGCAGTAGTGCGTGAAGAAATGCTGCGTGGCCAGCATCTTGAATGATTTCTGCAGCCATTCGGTGGTCCAGTCTTCATGTCCTCTTGCTATCAGCTCTTTCTTTACGGCTTTGTTGGTGGCGCGGAACTCGGAATTGCCGAAGTGGTATACATCCGCATCGCACATTACCTGCTCGCGCAGATTAGCAGGCTCATGCGGCAGCCGCGTAGCCATAATGCAGTCGGCCACGGCTTCTATAAAAGCAGGATCGCTCACATGGCGCTCCATCATGAATTGCTTCATGATCTCTACGCTCCGCAGCTCATGGTCGTTCACATCACCGGTAAGGTGTCCCGTATCATGAAACCAAGTAGCCAGCCTGATGGCGATCTTATCTCCTTCCGTCACTCCTTCATGTTCGCATATTTCAGCGCCCCGCTTCACCACATTCTGGGTATGCTCCAAATTGTGGAAGTACAGGTGCTGCGTATCATGCTGAGCAAAGAAGTTATTGACAAACGCTTCTGCTTCCGGTATCAGTTCCTCGTGGTTCATTATAATTGACTTTACACGTTAGTATTAAAAAGTAAGATTCAGCTTGGTGCCTATGGTGGCATTGAACAGCCATTGCTCGCTGCCGCGCGCTACCGTAGCTGAAATGATAAAGAGGTTGTAGGGTATGTAGTAAAAGCCGCCGCCATAGGAGTTATGCCATTTCTTGGAAAGCTCGCCATCCATCCATACCCGCGCTACATCATTAAAAGCTACCAGCCCGAAAGTGCCCGGCAGAATGTAAGATTTCACATCGGCTACTTTGCCCCTCAGCTCAAAGCTGCCATAGGCCATGGTGCGGCCGCTGAACCTGTTTTTACGGAAACCGCGCAGGAAGTTATCCGCCCCCACGCTTTCTGCCTGGAAGTATTCAAAATCCTTGCTGAAGATGTTGCCACCGCCCAGGCGCAGCACAGCTACGAGCCGCGATGCATCGGCAAGGCTCGCATAGATGTTCATATCGGTATGAATGTCTGTGTATGGATTGGTCGATTTCGTTACGTTGCCCAATGCAGTAAGCGTGGTGCGCCAGTAGATGCCTCTGGTTGGGAACAGTTCGTTGTTCACGTTATTCACTTCTGCTACTACCTTGCCGCCAACATAAGTTTTCGTCTGATAAACATTCAGAGAATCCAGCCCTATCAACTGAGGATGCTCCAGCACCAAACCATCGTTACGCTCCTGATTATTCCAGTAATGGAAGACCGTGGGCCCAACGCCGAGCCTCAGCACTCCATTGCCAAACAGGCGCTTCTGCACCAGCACATCTGCCGATGCATACTTGTAGCGGGCGCGGTAGAAAGTATTGGTCTTGCCGGGCGCAAACTCGGTATTGTTGCCATAGCCGAAGAAGTTGCGCAACGCAGGCACCTGCAGGTCTGCATTCAACAACAGATCAAGATTGCGCACGAAGTGGATATATGCTCCGCGATACCTGGCCTGAAAGGCGCTGTAGGAGGGTGCGTACAAGGTAGTAAGCAAATGCTGCAGGCGGTAAGGATCTTTCCGGAAGCCGTATTTGCGCTGCAGGATGCCTACGCCAACCAGGACACCATCTTCAGGATTATAGCCCAGATTGATGCGCGGGAAGCGGATATAATCATACTCATAGCTATTGACATCATAATCATTGATCGCAGGCTTGGACGATTTGTAAATGTCTGTATGATTATCAGCCAGCACAGGATTCAGCTCGGTGCTCAGATCATAGATGCTGCTGCGTGCTCTGCCTTTTACATTAAAGGTATCATTGCCGCGCCCTCCGATCATACGGATCTTCATGCGTGTGTGCAGGTTTTCATCTATATCAAAGTTGTCATTGCCATTGAAGCCATATAGCCTGATCTCGCGCGTTACTTTAGGGTCGAGCTGGCGGGAGTACATCAGCAGTGAGGTATCCTTCTCCTTTGCGCGCACCTGTACCAGAATGCCGCTGTCATTGCCCTTCACGGTAAAGAATTCATCTTTATTGCTGCCCAGCACGTTGATTTCACGACTGATGAAGCGATAGTAGTCCATCCCTTTTCTGGTAAGCTCATCCCTGCGCGTTTTCAATGCATTGCTAATGTAAGCGCCATCCTCAGCCACAATCTCCGGCGGCATTTTATTCACCGCATTGTCGATCACGGTGTTTGTTTCTGCACCCTGGAATTTTGCGATGCCGCTTCTCCACATATTTGCATCCAGCTCATTGAGGAAGATGCGGTCGAAGTTGCGCGGTGAATGGCCGAGCCAGAGGAATTTTTTGTTGTAATGGGTGCTGAAGCCTTTCATCCACGGCAGGAAACGCTGGGTAGCAATGAGCATCACAAAGCCCTGCGGATGGAAGAATGCCTGGTCGCGATCGCGTGGTATGGGATAATACAGCTTGCCACGCCCGGTATCATCTACTTCCCAGCGCCACTGGTCGAAGTGGCGGTCCCAGTCGCCGATCACCATATCCAGCAGGCGCGCCTGCAATACTCTGTTCTGATCTACAAAATGATCGTTATCGCCCGTAAGCTTATTGATGACTTTGGATGTGTTTCTGGTCTTTACATCTTTATCTACCGGCCGGCGCGATTCGAGCAGCACTACCTTATTGGCCATCAGCTTCTGGTAGAAACCAAGCGCAGGATCATTGGGCACATAGTAGAAGGTAGGCTTTGCGTTGATAATTCCGGCAGCATCGGCCATCGGCGCTACCACCAGCGGAGCATATGGATGCGCACCGGAGATGACATCCTGCACCACATCCCGGGCGAAAGTTTCACGCATACCGGCGGGCAATACTTTGGCCGGGTCTTTATCAATTGTTCTCAGGTTGTATTCATTCCCGTCTTTATCTTCAAGGTGTAGGCTCTTGGTCTGGAAGCCGCCGCCAGCGCCGGTTATCTTATAGCCGCCATTCGTGGTTTGCAGGTGCATGACCGGCAGGGTAACCGGAGTGCTCCATTCCTTACGGTAGTTTTCGCCGAGCATGAATTTGCGGAAGCCATTTGGATTGCCGTATTTCTTACTGGCCACTACCAATGCGCTATCGCCAAAATAAGTGCCGAGCACGGTATCAGGCTCTTCCATCTTGGGCAGCACGCCATAGTTCAGCACTTTATCGCTGTAGAGCTTTACTACAGAATCGGGGTAAGCTCCATAGAAGGTGCAGGTAACCGTTTTATCCTTGAATATATCCAGTGTGGCAAAGCCGAGCTGCGAGGCTTCGAACTTTGAATGCCTGCTTCTCGATACGCGTGCGGTGCGGCAACCTGAGCCGGTCACGATATAGTTGTTATTGCTGTCTGCTATCCATTCCAGCGCGTGCTCGTGCCCGGCTACATGAATCACATTCGGGTGTCCCTTCAGGGCATCTTCCACCATAGAGATCATGTTACTGTAGTTAGGATGCTTTACATCCTGCGGCGTGCCGAATACACTGCGGCTGATAGGATAAATAGTACCTAAGCCGGGCAATGGCAGATACAGTTTCGGCTTGATATCTGTGAATGGAAAGATGTGCTGCTTGATGGTATAGTAACCACCGTGTGAGCCATTGGTCTTGAACGGATGGTGGCAGGCGAATATGACGAGCTTGCGCGGATTCTTCGTAACAATGTCCCGGATCTCTTCTACTACTTCTTCCTTGCTTTTGAACGGGCATTCACTTTCAATACCAGGCTTTTCATTCTGATGAATCCACCACTGGCTGTCCATCATAATCAGCACGATATCCTTGCCAACGCTTACTTCTACGGGACCGGGGCAGCCATCTTCGGGGTAGAACTTCAGATTCTTTTTACCCAATCCATCGAGGTAATGCTGCTCCCGCACAATGGCATCATAGCCGCCGGCTCCGCCGTTCATCCAATCGTGATTGCCGGGAATAAAATAGACCATCCCTTTGGAATGGTCGGCAATATTGGCCTGACTGTCCAGCACCGCTTTGGCTTCCTGGTAGGCCTGGTACTGATCGTCGGGCAGGCCGTGCCGGTACAGATTATCGCCCAGAAAAAGCACAGTGGTTTTTTCGGTGAGCGGTATAGTGCGCTCTACTGCTTCTACTACTGTATGGTGCTTGTCCGGCGTGAGCGCGCCGGCATCGCCGATCAGCACGATGCGCTGCACCAGAGAATCATTAGTCTGTGCCAGCATCAGCAATGGAAAAAGTAAAAATATTCCGGTAAGCTTTAATCTCATCGAACGTTGTTGTTGTATGGAATAATAAATAGGTTGGCCGCGCCTACTTTGGCCGATTCATTGGTGATGAACATGGTGCCATCGGGTGCGAAAGCAAGTCCCTCCGGCTGCTTGTATATTTTTTTGTCCAGCATACAGGTATTGATGATGCTGCCATCTCTATTGGCGGAAACGATCACGTGATTAACTGCAGAAAGAATATAAAGGCGGTGGGTGATCGGGTGTATGGCTACGGCAGAGGGCTTAAACTTAATCTTTTTCTCGCCAAGTATCTCTGCAAGCTCGCGGGAATCTATGCGCATGGAATCATTGCTGTATTGCCCGGTCTGTGGATCAAAAAGCCAGGTGCTCAGGTGCTTGTGCCCGTCCGACTGACAATCTTTGCACATGAGGCGCAGCTTATGCACGCTGTCGTCATAAAACAGGCCTTCAAACTCATTGTTTTTTTCCGGAAAGTTGTAATGCTGGGTCTTTACTTCAGTAGCGATATTGGCAGCGTAGATATCGCCATCGCTGCGCAGCACATAGAAAATACCATTTGCCAGCGCTACATCTTCAAAATCACCGCGACCGGCAAACTTATACCGCAGCATAGAATCGGGATGATATGGAAATATCTTGTAGATAAAGCCTTCTTCATCCTGAATGGCAAACAGGCTGGAATCTTTGGCGTAGTAAGTAATGCCTGAAATCTCATCGAGCAGTGGCGGAAACTTCAGCTCTGCCTTGGGCTGATTGACATTATAACCCGGTATTTCTGAGACGATGGTTGTAGATTTCGGCCCGCATGAGTACAGCAAAAAGCTCAGCAGGCTCAGGCACAAAAAGCGGAACAAGCGCTTCGAAGCATTTGATGATACCATGATAGTGTGGAAATAGATTTCCCCCATAACTGCACGCTACAAAGCATTTGCCACCATTCGGACGCCCTTCTACAGCCGGTAATACCTGGCTTATAACGGGTTAATGGGAAATTAAATCTACAATGCAGGGAATCTCAGAAAAGGGACAATTGCTCTTCCCTGCTTGCCGGCAATGTAAACGATGCCCGCGGCTCCGGCGAGCCTGAAACAGTGAACACCGGCGACTCTCTGTAACGCGAAGCTACCTCTACGTAGGTACTGCCCGCATGCTGAAGGAACAGATCGCGCGCCAGCTCAGGATTGTTATTGTCTTTGGAAAGGTGCGCCAGCAGCAGATGGGTCATAAAGGAGGGCTTGTGTGTCTTCATCAGTGTCAGTGCCTCCATATTGGATAAGTGGCCGAACCCGCCCCGGATACGCTGCTTCAGAAAATGAGGATAGCGCCCCTGATCGAGCATGACCTCATCATAATTGGCTTCGATGAAGGCTGCATGGCATTGGCCGAAATGCTTTATGAGATTGTCGCAGACCCGCCCCAGATCAGTGAATACTCCTATGGTCACGCCATTGCCGGTAATGGTGAAGCTATGCGCATCCACCGCATCATGCCTCTTAGCGAATGCCTTAATAAACAGGCTGCCTATGCGGACAGATTCATCGCTTTTAAAGCTAAGGGATTTGTAACCATTGTTGTACAGTTTCCGTAGGGTAAGCTCACTGCCATAAACCGGCAGGTGATACTTGCGCGCCAGCGTATCTACCCCACTGATGTGATCTGTGTGCTCATGCGAAACAAAAACGGCCCGCACGCGCTCCATCGGTAGGCCCAGCCTTTTCATCCGCTTTTCCATCTCACGGCAGGAAATACCTGCATCCACAAACACTGCTTCCTGCTCATTCCCAACATAATAGCAGTTGCCATTGCTACCGGAATTGAGCGAAGCTATAAATAAAGACATGCTGCAAAAATAATGCTATCGCCTGGTAATGTGACAATGCTGTACTGCAATAATATGGTGGAATGTAATGAAATTGAACATGCCTGTCAATCTTCGGTGATGCCTACGGGCTTTAATGCCAGCCTTGGCTGCTGTGGGATGCTTCCTTGCGTCAGCATGACTCATAGAGCGGGTCATCCTGAGGGCACGAAGGATCCCACAGCGAATTCGAACGCTAAACCAAACGCCTCTGCTTAGTTGTGCCATCCTGTAAATCTTCAACAGGCCCAGCCTGACAACTATAGGGCTGTTACGTCAGTGTGCATCCTATCCTCACCCTTAAAAATCCCCCTTTTTAATTTGTAGCATTTACAAAGCGTTTACTAATTTTGATATCAATTCAATATCAAATCACAACTACTATGGAAAAAGTATTAAAACCGCTGAGTGGCTATGCAGCCCTGCTTATCTCTTTTATTCTCGCAGGAATTGCGATCTATTGTTTCGTTGCTACGGCGCAGAGCGAAAATCCGGTATATGCTGCGCCGGGCGTTATCTGTGCGCTGCTGACTGTATTTCTCTGGAAAGGCCTGATGATTATTCAGCCCAATCATGCCCGCGTGCTGAACTTTTTTGGTAAGTATGTTGGCTCGGTAAAGGAAAATGGCATGTTCTTCATCAACCCTTTTTATACATCCATCCGCATCACCCAGCGGGCGCAGAATATGGCTACTCCCACCCTCAAGGTGAATGACCGGATGGGCAACCCGATTGAGATTGCCGCCGTACTGGTATGGCAGATCTCAGATACTTACAGAGCAGCTTACGAGGTGGCGGATTATATGACTTATGTAAAGACGCAGAGCGAAAGCGCGCTCCGTATATTAGCTACTTCATTCGCCTATGATAATATTGAGGATGAGCATGCCACTACCACTTTGCGCGATGGCGGCGAGAAGGTCAATGAAATGCTGGAGCATGAGCTGAATGAGCGCCTGAATAAAGCCGGCATCACCATCCGTGAAGCGCGCATCAGCCATCTGGCTTATGCGGCTGAGATAGCCGGTGCTATGCTACAGCGCCAGCAGGCGTCAGCCATAGTAGCTGCACGTACCAAGATTGTGGAAGGTGCCGTAGGCATGGTAGAGATGGCACTGGAGATGCTGAGCAAAAAGAATATTGTAGAGCTGGATGAAGAGCGCAAAGCTGCGATGGTGAGCAACCTTATGGTGGTACTTTGTGGTGAAAAGGGCGCCCAGCCTGTACTGAATACCGGAACACTTTATCAATAAGCCTTACTGTTTTGAGCGCGAAGAAAAATTTTGTACTGAGGATAGACGAAGCAGTCTATAAAGCCCTTGAAAAGTGGGCCGGGGACGAGTTTCGCTCTGTAAACGGGCACATCGAATGGCTCATTGACAAAGGGCTGAAAGAGGCCGGCCGGAAGGTGCCTGCACCAGAAAAGAAGAAGGATGACAAGCAATAAAAAAGCCGTAGAGAATGTTCTCTGCGGCTTTTTAAGATTCAGGATTTGATATCTTGCCTGCCTTCTTTATAAAGTAAATGCTGCTGTACTGCGCGTATATCGTTATAGCTATATTCGTCGCCAAGCATATTCTTCAGCAATCCGGTTTCCCTGCTCTGCGCTTCATTCATCACCGCCAGTATGTAGCTCACCTTTTTCTCCGGCACCATTTTTTCCAGAGGCAGCTCACCTGTTTTGATAAAATGTAGCAGATGCCCTTCTATAGTGCCAGCCACCATGCCCCGCGCAGCGGCAATCTCTGATACACTTTTTCCTTCCAGGAACATCTCCAGCGAGATCAATTTAGTGTCTGATTCCTTACTGCTGCCTGCTCCCGACCAGCTCATAATCAGCGGCACTCCGGCAGGCGCTTTTTTGACCGTCAGGTGAAGCACATCGCCTATTCTTTCTCCCGCTACAAGTCCGGCTGTAATGCGCATGGCCTGCTGTAGCTGCTGCTCTTTCTGCCGCAGCACCGGATCGAGCACACTCAGGTCTTTGAGGTATTTTTTGGCGCGTGTTTTTGCTTCATAGCTTTTGAAATGAGCCTGCAGCGAAGTAAATAATTCACCCTGCAGGATGGGCAGGAAATAGTTGGCCGCCGCTTCGGTGCGCTGATGCAGGAATACATACCCATCGGCAGCCGCATTCGGAATAATGTGCTGCAGCTGCATCCTGAACTTTGCCGCTGTTGCTTCGAGCTGTCCTAATTTCCGCAGGATCTCTGAGCTCCATTGGACAGCCGCTTCTTTGTCACCAATGGCTCTGGTGGCGTATTCATTGTGGTGCTCTTCCCATTGCTGCCTGAGCTTGCTCCATTCAAAACAAGCTACCAGCTGTTGCGCAAGAAACAGTTGCTGCTCATCTTCCAACTGCCGCTCCAGTTGCATTTCTGAAAGCTCATTTTCATTGAAGGCCACTACACGCGGATCAGTGCTGATGCTGCGCGGCTCTATGCGGGAATGCAACACCAAACCATTCAGAGAAGTCAGCCGGCTGAGAGCCACGTACACCTGCCCCGGCGCAAAGGAGGCGCCTGCATCTACGATGGCCTTTTCAAACGTGAGTCCCTGGCTTTTGTGAATGGTGATGGCCCAGGCGAGCCTTACCGGAAATTGAGAGAACGAACCCATTTCCTCTTCTTCAATACCTGCATTTTTCTCGTTGTATTTGTAGCGGATATTCTTCCAGGTTTCACGCTCCAGCACAATCACTTCCGGGCTGTCTGCAAAACCTACAGAGATGCCATTTTCATTGATGCTCCTGATCGTACCAATCTTGCCGTTGTAGTAGCGCCGCTCATCTCCTTTATCATTCTTAATGAACATGACCTGCGCACCTTCTTTCAGCTCCATCACCTGTTCCGCCGGATAAGCTTTATCGGAAAAATCGCCGGTAACGATTGCCTCAAAATGATGCGGCCGACCGGCCAGCGCTTCCAGGCGCTCACGGTTCACGGCATCCGCCTTATTATTGTGCGAGGTCAGCAGGATATAGCCTTCATCAGCGGCAGGACGAAACTCCGGAAGATAACGCCCGTGCAGAATTTCCATATCATCGTAATCGCACTGATTGTTGCGGATATTATTGAGGATACGGATAAATGTCTTTTCGCTCTGCCGGTATATTTTTTTCAGCTCAATCAGCACCGGCGGCGCTTCGCGGGCTACCAGCGAGTCGAAGAAAAAAGGGCTCTGATAATGCTCACGCAACAGCTCCCATTCATTGTTGCTCACTACCGGCGGCAACTGGTGCAAATCGCCAATGTAGAGTACCTGTACTCCTCCGAACGGCAGGGAAGGCTTGCGCCGGTATGCCCGTAGAATCTGGTCGATCGCATCGAGCATATCTGCGCGCAGCATGGATACTTCATCAATGATGAGCAGCTCCATTTCCTGCCAGAGCTTGCGTTTTTCTGCGCCCACCTTCATATTGCGGAATAGCGAATGCCGGTCTGTAATGAGCGAGTTGGTGGTGCCGAATCCTTTGAGCGTGCCGGGTATATATGCGCCTAACGGCAACTGAAATAAAGAGTGCGCTGTAACCCCTCCGGCATTGATGGCTGCCACACCCGTAGGTGCTACAATCAGGGTATTCTTGGCTGTTTGATCTTTGATGTATTTAAGAAAGGTGGTCTTGCCCGTACCGGCCCGGCCTGTAAGGAATACATGGCGGGAAGTATGGTTTACATAAGAGGCCGCAAGCGAAAAAAGAGGGTTGGAGAAATCTTGACTCATTGATGAATAGGGGATCGCAAAGGTACAATATCCTGCAGGCCGGCAACAATTTGGCTGGCCTGACCAGGAAAGATTTACAATACTGAAGGAATGTGATGATTATTTATGTCGTTACAGCAACGTTCCGGTCAATAACATGGCAGCAATGGTAAAATAGATAATCAACCCGGTGACATCCACCAGCGTGGCTACAAAAGGGGCAGATGAAGTGGCTGGATCGAGCCGGAGCTTTTTCAGCAATAATGGAATCATGGAGCCACTGAGCGTTCCCCACAGTACAATGCCGATGAGCGAAAAGAACACCGTTGCCGCTAATAAAGGCCAATGCTCCCCATAATCATACAGCTTCGCTTCCTGCCAGATCATAATGCGGATAAAGCCGATGCTTCCAAGCACCAGCCCAAGTGTAAAGCCGGAGAGTATCTCGCGCTTCATCACATACCACCAATCGCGGATCGAGATTTCGCGCAGCGCCATGGCGCGGATGATGAGCGTGGCCGCCTGTGACCCACTGTTGCCGCCACTGGAAATGATGAGCGGTACGAATAATGCCAGCACAACGGCTTTCTGAATTTCTTTATCGAAATACGCCATCGCAGAAGCAGTCAACATCTCGCTCAGAAAAAGCACGATCAGCCACCCGGCTCTTTTACGGATGAGCTGCAGAAACGGTGTCTGCACATAAGGATAGTCCAGCGATTCCAGACCACCGAACTGCTGCATGTCTTTGGTATCCTGCTCTTCCGCAGCATCCATTACGTCATCTACTGTTACTACGCCGAGCATACGCACTTCTTCATTCACCACAGGCAGCACTACCCGGTCGTACTCCTTGAATTTTTCAATGGCATCCGCCTTCGTATCGGTAATCTGCAGGGTCACAAAAAAGCCATCCATAATATCCCGCATGGTAAGCGCCGGATCCGACAAGACCAGCCTGCGGATTGGAATATCATCGATCAGCGCACCCTGACGATCTACCACGAAGATCACATCTGCCGCTTCTGTATCCTGCAGATGTTCGCGTATGTGCTGGATGGCTTCTGCCACCGTCATATCCTCACGCACCGTTGCAAAGCTGGTATCTACCAGCATTGCCACACTGTTCTCAGGATATTCGAGCAGCCCGTGCGTGGTATCTTTATTCTGCTGGTTGAGGTAAGCCAGATATTCCGGCAGATCAAAATCTTCCAGCGATGCAAACAAAGCCAGACGGTCATCCGAGCTCAGCTTGTTCAGGATATAGGAAACGCGCTCTTTGGGCAGCCGGTCAATGATTTCTTTCTGTAGCTCAACGTCGAGATAGGGAAAAACGGTGACCTGCTCTTCGCCAAGCGCGCCAAAGCCGGCAATGGCTTCGTCCGTTTCCATTCCATCCAGAATGTGCGCTTTCTCAGAAGGGTGCATGACGACCTGCTTACTATTCCCATTCCCCGTGCGATGGAACAACGAAGTAAACTCCCCATTTCTGATTTTAGCGCTGAGCTCCCGGATAGTCATGAATAGCGGCACCTGATAAGAATTAACAGGCCGCAAAAGTAGGCTTTAAAAAGGTGGAACATCCATAATCAAGATGGTAATTTGTAACGGAAGCTTTAACGCTGCTATCAGGTCTCGCAATAATGGTTATCTGGATATAACGCTCCCGTTCCTTTACTGTCTGCCTATATTTGCCATCCACCTTATCTGTTTAAAATTATGATCCGCTTCAGCTATACCATTCTTTATGTAAGTGATATCGAAGAGACAATTGCTTTCTATGAAAAGGCCTTTGAATGCGCCCGCAAATTCGTAATACCGGATGGCTCTTACGGAGAATTGAGCACTGGCAGCACTACCCTTTCTTTTGCTTCAATTGAGCAGGCAAATTCAAATCTGAAAAACGGATTCAAAGAAAGTAACCTGACCGATAAGCCGGCGGCTTTTGAAATAGGATTTACCACAGATGATGTAGCTGGTGTATATGCCCGCGCCATTATGTACGGCGCTATTGCAGAAGCTGAGCCTGCAGAGAAACCACATGGGCAGACAGTCGCTTATGTGCGTGATCCCAATGGTTTTCTGGTAGAGATTTGTACTCAGATGGAATAAAAGACGCTGTAAATTACCTGTTTTACAGCTACATACGACGGCAGGAAGAATTGTTAGACATTTAACCATTCCGGGCCGCCGATTACCTGTTTAGTTCGCCCTGTTTCCTTACATTTGCGAGCGTTAATACAAAATCCTTTTCATTTTTATGGGCTACGTAAAAGACCGTTTTAAGGCGATTGCCGACAAACAAGCCGCTGAAATCAAGAATATTATTGCCGAGCATGGCGAGAAAAGCCTTGGCGAAGTAACGATTGCACAGGCCTATCAGGGCGCACGCGGCATTCCTGCGCTGATAACGGAAACTTCCCTGCTTGACTCGAATGAAGGGATCCGTTTCCGCGGTTATTCCATTCCTGAATTGCGCGAAAAGCTGCCAAAGGCAGATGGCGGGCAAGAGCCTTGCCCCGAAGGCTTGTTTTACCTGATGCTGACCGGCGAAATTCCTACCGATGAGGATGCCGGTCACGTTTCTGCTACCTGGGCGCGCCGCTCGCATGTACCCAATCACGTTTTTGACGTTATTGAATCTTTCCCGGTTTCTTCGCACCCGATGACGCAGTTTTCTGCTGCCGTTCTTGCGCTGCAGACGGAAAGCAAGTTTGCAAAAGCATATTCAGAAGGAATTTCAAAGAAAGACTACTGGGATTATACTTACGAGGATACGATGAACCTCATAGCCCGCCTGCCGCGCGTTGCTGCTTACATCTATCGCCGTAAGTATAAGAATGGTGAACACATCCAGCCGGATGGCATGCTTGACTGGAGCGCCAACTTTGCGCACATGCTGGGTTTTGACAGCGAAGGTTTTAAGGAGCTGATGCGCCTTTACCTGACTATTCACGCAGATCATGAAGGTGGCAACGTTTCTGCACATGCTACTCACCTGGTGGGTTCCGCTCTGAGCGATCCTTATCTTTCTTTTACGGCGGGTATGGCTGGCCTGGCTGGTCCGCTGCACGGTCTCGCTAATCAGGAAGTGATCCGCTGGATCGAAGAACTGCAAAAAGATTTGGGCACTGATCGTCCTTCCAAGGAGCAGATCGCAGATTATATCAAGGAAACACTGACCAAGGGTAAAGTTGTTCCTGGCTATGGCCACGCCGTACTTCGCAAAACGGATCCGCGCTTTACCGCACAGATGGAATTTGCCAAGAAGCACTGCCCGGATGACGCCACTGTACAGACCGTTTGGAATGTATATGAGGTAGCGCCGCCAATCCTCGAGAATACCGGCAAGATCAAGAACCCATGGCCTAACGTTGATGCGCATTCCGGCGCATTGCTGAAGCACTATGGATTGATGGAGGAAGATTTTTACACCGTACTGTTCGGCGTGAGCCGCGCGCTTGGTGTGCTTGCTTCGCTCTGCTGGGATCGTGCGCTGAATTTCCCGATCGAGCGCCCCAAGAGCATGACTACCGAGTGGATCAAAAAATTTATTGCCAAGAGCGAAGTGCCTGCCTAAATTAAAAGGTAAAAAGTTAAAAGGTAAAAATTAAAAGAGGCGCACTGGTTGCGTCTCTTTTTCAATCGGACGTTTATTATCGGCAATATGTTATGGGTAATAGGTGATGATTTACTACCAATTCCCAATTACAAATTACAAATTCCCCATACCACATCAAAACTCATCAATCAAAATGAATAAAGGACCCGTATCAGAATTTATACAGCACCATTACCGCCACTTTAATGCGGCTGCGCTGATCGATGCTGCCAAAGGCTATGAAACACACCTGATGGATGGCGGCAAAATGCTGGTATCGCTTGCCGGCGCTATGAGCACGGCTGAGCTGGGCATCTCGCTCGCAGAGATGATCCGTCAGGATAAGATTGCTATTATCTCCTGCACCGGCGCAAACCTTGAGGAAGATATCATGAACCTCGTTGCGCACAGCCATTACAAGCGCGTGCCCAACTACCGCGACCTCAGTCCGCAGGAAGAATGGGATCTCTTGGAAAACCACTACAACCGCGTTACCGATACCTGCATCCCGGAAGAAGAAGCCTTCCGCCGCATACAGCAGCACATTGTAAAAGAGTGGAAGGACGCAGAGGCGAGCGGACAGCGGTTTTTCCCGCATGAGTTCATGTACAAGATGCTCAATAGCGGTGTACTGCAACAATATTATGAAATAGACCCGAAAAATAGCTGGATGCTGGCGGCGGCTGAGAAAAACCTGCCCATCGTTTGTCCTGGCTGGGAAGACAGCACCATGGGCAACATCTTCGCCTCCTACATTATCAAGGGCGAGCTGCAGGCCAATACAATGAAGAGCGGTATCGAATACATGGTATGGCTGGCCGATTGGTACCGCAACAACTCATCGGGCAAGGGCGTAGGCTTCTTCCAGATCGGTGGTGGTATTGCGGGCGATTTCCCGATCTGCGTGGTGCCGATGATGTATCAGGATCTCGAATGGCATGATGTACCCTTCTGGAATTATTTTTGCCAGATCTCGGATTCTACTACTTCTTACGGCTCGTATTCAGGCGCCGTACCAAACGAAAAAATCACCTGGGGCAAGCTGGATATCCATACCCCGAAGTTTATTGTAGAAAGCGACGCTACCATTGTAGTGCCGCTGATCTTTGCTTACCTGCTCGGCTGGTAAGCGCCAACGCTGACAGGATTCATAACCCTGTCAGCGTTTTTTTATCTGTTGTAAGGATATTCACTGATCCAGTGAAAGCCGCGGTTCATCAGCCGGAATTTTTTATAGTCATACTTATCCAGCCGGATCGTGACACTGTCCGTTTCCAGCTTTCCCGCAAGCAGCAGCTGATCTTTATGCATTTCATAACGCAGCGCGCTTTTTTTTTGGCTGTCTTCTCCCGGATAAATAGCGATTACATGCTTTAATGTATCCGGAATGAATGTGTACGCTTTTGAAGAGTCATTTATGAGCTTTACCCTTGCAAATTCCGGCCATTCAATAATCATCTGTTTCCATTTCTTTTCTGCCGGCACACTGTCTTTTCCATGAATGGTGAAGCTGCTGATATTGTACAGACCATATAAGGGTGGCTTCGGCCGGCTGTCGCCATATTCTTTCAAAGAGCTGTAGCTGTCATACGCTACCAGAATCAGGTATAATAATGTAAGCGCTTTCAGACCCCGCATTCCATAATGCAACCATTTGCGCGTGGCAGGCGGCATCCCGATAATTCTTAATGAAGCGGGCTCATTTTTAATGAACAGCCGGAAGAGCGTAATGAAATTCGGAGTCAGGAGAAAGAGCACGAATATGACCAGCGAGGTAGAAAGGATCTTGACCGGCACATCATAAAAGTAATTTACGGCCATTACGTTTGCCGCCGTCATCAGCGATATAATCGCGCCCAGCGTTACCGTTTTACGGAATAAAAGTAAGAGCGCCGCTACTTCAGCAAGGCCCATAAACAGGTTGTAGCCGGTAGAAAAACCGAGGAATGTCCACGCCAGTCCCATGGGCGATGAGCTGCCATAAGTCTGGTTAAGCCGTCCCAATCCCGGCGTGGGAAACTGCGATTTGAATATTTTGGCAAAGCCGTAATTCACAAGCATAAGCCCTACATAAAACCGTACGGCCACAGTGAGCCAGTAATAAAGCCTGTAGTAATTCCTGTTTTTACGGTCTGCAAGAGTCCAGACAACGCAGGCAATGATAGCTGTTACAAACGTGCAGAGCAGGCATACATAATCGTAAGTGGTATCGCCGCTGCCATTGGTAAACTCCGTGATCGGGTAAGATAAATGCAGGATGTGCTGCCCTACCCAGGGAATGAACAGGTGTAACAGATCTGTAGGATAAGCCATCACCACATCAAAAAACGGATAAGCCCCGTTATTGAAGATCAGCATGTACAGACCAAAGAATACGAAAATAAACCGGAACAATATTCGCTCATCGGCGCTCCAGGGTTGCGTTTGCAGGGTAGATTCCATAAAATAGGATTGGTTTGAAAGCCTAAACGGAAAATAAAAAAGATTATTATTATCTACTGAATAAGATTATGGAAATCGTGACCTTGCAGGCCATTCATGCGCCACTCCGCCTTCCTGTTTTGGTAAAGAACTGCACAAACGCCCGATCATAAAAGCTATATTTGTTGCACACAACATACCATACCTCTATGACAAATAAGATACACGAAGGCCGCAATATTAAACGCTTCCGCGAGATGTTGGGCATCAAACCGGAAGCCGTAGCACTTGCACTTGGTGAAGACTGGAGCCCCAAAAAGATCTCCCAGCTCGAAGAAAAAGAAACAGTCCCGCCCGAGCTATTACAGCAAATCTCTACTATTTTCAAAGTGCCGGTAGAGGCATTTAGAAGTACAGAAGAGTTTCTGGCATTCAATGTTATTTCCAATACTTTTCAGGACTTCAAAGATCATGCGATTGCATCAGCGAATCAGTGTTCATTTAACCCAATTGATAAAGTAATTGAACTGTATGATGATAAGATTGCCCTTTATGAGCGGATGCTTAAAGAGAAAGATGAGATGATGGCGCGATTGGAAAGGCTAATTGAGAAAAAGTGATTACCGCTAAAAAACGGGAGATGAAAGGGGATTTATCCTCTTTTTTTGTTTTTAGAGGATTTGTATTTTGCTACCAATTATGTCATCTAAAACATTGCTTGTTCTGCCATAAAATGAAGGCACTCGTTTAAGTCTTGTTGTAGGCTCCCCTAAAAACTGGTCGAATTGGAATTAGAGGTTTGAGTTGGCTCATAAAGGTATTTCAAATATCTTATCCACAAGTCCGCGCTATACGGCAGGGACAGCTGAAGAGCTATCCTGCCTACGCGGATTTGTGGATAAGGCTTCTGCACTTTCATCGGCTGTCGCCTTGCTATTTTGCTTTTCCTGATTGGCGTAGTCTACCGGTGAGAGGTAGCCCAGCGCCTTGTGTGGGCGCTCATGATTATAATCCAGACGCCAGGCTTCACACCTCATCCGTGCTTCGCTCAGGCTCTCAAACATCCAGCTGTTCAGTAACTCACGTCTCATCGATCCGTTCTTCCGTTCAATGTAGGCGTTCTGCATCGGCCTTCCCGGCTGGATATAATGCCAGCTTACCTTGTGTTGCTCGCCCCATTGTTCCATCAGATGGCTAATGAACTCTGGTCCGTTGTCACTTCTTATATTGGCCGGCTTTCCCCTCAGTACTACAACCTGGTCGAGCGCCCTTTGCACCCTGAGCGCAGGCAGTGAGGGGTCCACCTCAATCTTCAGCGACTCACGGTTATAGTCATCGATGATGTTCAGTACCCGGAACTTACGGCCATCGCTAAGCGCATCGCTCATAAAATCCAGCGACCAGCATTGATTAGGGGCTGTAGGCACTACCAAAGGCTGCTTCACCCGTTCGGGCAACCGCTTCTTTGATCTTCGTCTGATGTTCAGACGCATAGCCTTGTAAACCCGGTAGAGCCGCTTATGGTTGATCTTTTCACCCTTGTTCCTGAGCCGGTAATAGCAGGACCAGAACCCAATGGCCGGGTGTTTTGTGGTAAGGGCGGACAAGTGATCTTCCAGTTTACGGTCGTCCTTTTGCCTGTGTTTGTAACGGTAGGTGCTGCGGCTGATGGCCGTCATGGCACATGCCCTGCTGACGTTGCAGCCTTCTTCGGTGACAAGCAGGCCCACAACTTCTCTCTGATCAGCAGGGCCTACCATTTTTTTGCCACTACGTTCCTGAGCGCCTGAAGGTCAAAGCTAACCTCGGCATACATCTTCTTATACTGTGCCAGCTCGGCTTCGAGCTCTTTGACGCGCTTTACCTCGCTGATCTCCATGCCGCCGTACTTTGCCTTCCAGTTGTAGAAGGTCGCTTCTGAGATGCCGAGTGCACGGCTGATGTCTTTGACAGATTGGCCGGCTTCCTGCTGCTTGATTGCAGATACGATCTGGCTCTCTGTAAATTTGGATTGCTTCATCCCTGATGTTTCTGTTTTAAAGTTAGAGATTATCCCTACTTACAAAACGGTCAACTTCCGGGGAGCCTACACCTGAACAATTATCAATAATAGATTCAGATTTAGAATTTATTACAGAACTGACCAAAGATTTTTGCCTATTTACCCAAAAAGGGGATGTAATTCTAGATGAATATTCCCCAAAGGAGCTTTTTCAACAAAGAGTTGATCAAAAAGACCTCTTTAAGGATGTCAGCTTTGACGGATTAAAAACCCTTTTTGATGGTGATGAACTTACCAAAAGCTTGGGTGATTTGTTGCTACATACATTAAATCAGATACCCTTAGAAGAACAATTTAAAGAAGCATTTGAAAATCCAGAAGTAGCGAAACAACTTGATGTAATGTTTCCCGGACTAAAGGATAATCCTACAATGGAAGGTTTCTTCAAAAGCTTCAACGATATGCTCATAGGAATGAATGATGATGAAAAGTATAAGGACTTACGGCAAATCATGCAATCTGGATTAGGCATAAATCGGGACAGGCTATATGATACCCAATCACCTTACGATATGATCGACTCTACGTATAAGCCGCTCGGAGCAGAAAGATATCAGCCTAAGAACGATGAAAAAATTGCACCTAAGTGGTATAACGATGTAGTGAACGAGTATATTTTCTTAGATATGCATGGATATCAAGAAGATAGAGTAAATATTAAGAAAGGGAGAAAGGAAACTTTCAGAAATACTACTGAAGATGCATTTCATGCTGCATTTGCTACTACCTGCAATTTCTACATCATAAATGATAAGAAGTCTTATAAAAAAGTAAAGCAGGTATATGAAAAACTTGGAATAAATACGCTTGTTTTAAAGCCTGATGAGTTTGTTGATTATTACAGAAAATACCTCCATTTTGAGAATCCACTATACAATGTTGCATTGCCGATCGGTATTTTAAAAAGCAACCATTATATAGAGGAACAACTTGAAGATGCAATTTTGAGAACTTATTATTTTCCCTATTTTATATTTAATTTCTTCACAAAGTTGATAGTACTGACACGCGATAGCAAAAATTGTCAACCGACCATATTATTGAGCAGAAATAAGCCGACAAATGGTACTACATATAAAATGGAGATCAGAAAATTGGTAAGGAACATAAACTCAATATTGGGAATGGACGTCAATAGAAAGGGCGATATGATGGATGAGGAATTTAACGAAGAAGAATGGTCTGGCCGTGAATGGCAATACAATGAGATTTCATTTACACTCAGAATCCTAATGGATATTTTCAACTATATATCGACTTTAAGTCGTAGGTGCGCTTAGAGATCCACACCTACCCTTTGGAATGCTGCCGTCAACGAATTGTATTCAACCTAGCGGTTCGCGCACCTGCTTACAGAAAATACTTACATACGCTTCCAGCAAAACAGCCACCCAAAAAGGTGGCTGTTTCAATTCCGGTAACCAAACATTACTTACCCGTGGGGTCATCCTCATCTTTCTTGTCCCCGTCTTTTTCCGGATCATCCTTCGGCTTTTCATGCCGGATGCCGCGGTCCACAATGATCCGGGCATGCTCATAGTCGCTCAGCAGCTCAGGGGCATCGTCTTCAAAGTTGCGGATCAGCTTATCGAGCATGGCCAGCAGCCTGCGCACTTCTTTTTCCAGCACGGGGATGCTGGCGGTAGCGGTGCTATGCTCATCGGTGAGGGTGCGCGGGCGGGTCAGTATAGCCGCCACCTCATTGATCGCCGCTTGCGCTTCAGCGATCTTCTGCGGGGTCACATTGTACTCGCCCAGGAAAGCTGCCTGCTCCCCTACCTTATCCAGCATGCCCTGCAGGGTGTTGGGGAGCTCATTGTCGTTGAGCCGGTCGAGGTAAGAGCGGCTGTGGTTTACGTGCTGGTACAGCTCCATCTTGTTGTGCGCCAGGGCATAAGCAGCGGCATTGTGGGCCAGCAGCATCACCCGCTTAATGGCAGCGGCACCGGCGTTGGCCTTGTCGGCAGCAGCGCCGGTAGTATCAACGGCCGACTGCCGCTGCAGCGCCTGATCGAGCAGGCCGATGGTGTTTTTCAGCCTATCGGCAGCAGCTGCGAATGATGGAAGCCCCGCCCATACAGACTGGCGGAAAAAGAGGAGATCGGCCACCGCCTTGTTCATCGACAGGCGGTTTTGTTGTTTCTGGTTCATAAAAAGGGAATTTTAAATGAATGTTTATAATGAACGGCAAATATATGCGCTTATTGTGCGCGCATCCGGAGAAAATACGCTTAACCGGCTGATGATAAGGCTATTGCTATCCCACTTCGCTCAACAGCGATCCATACAGCCTCAATCAAAAAACAGGTACCGCTCAAATGCACCACAGTCACCCACCATTTCCCAACAACCCACATCAATAAACAGCCGGACAGCCACCAATAATCACCGGACACATCCTATGCAGGTCGGACAGACTGCTATGAGGCACCGACAGCATCCGATGTGAAGCAGGCAGACGCAGATGATAGCCCGACACATGCAAATACTCGCCCGCCACCTGACAATGTTTTCCCGACAGCGCCCAATGATCAGTAGTCACCTGCAAATCCTATCTATGCATGAGCAAATAATACGCTTATACCTGCCAATGATGCACCGCCAGATGTCAATGTTTAGCGGACAGATGAAAAGGATAAGCGATCAATAACGAATGATTATCATGCATCAGCAATTGCGAAGCCCTCACCTGTAAATGCGTCAGTTTCAGTATTGATCGACTTTATTAATAAGCTCTGAAATATCCCGATAGGAACGTTATAGGATTAACCAACGCTACCCTATTTCAACCCAATTCGCTTCATTCCCTGATGCTGCTTAACCCGCAGGCATGCTACCACGTTGGGAGCATCCACTGAATTCTACCACGCAACGCTGACAGGGTTTTAAACCCTGTCAGCGTTAAAAAAGCCGGATGAAATAATTCACCCGGCTTTCATAATCTTAAAACAGAACACTTATTGCTCTACTACAAAAGAGCCATCCTGATAGCGGTACAGATAGAGGTGTGTGTTCTCATTATACAGCAGGTCAAAATCCTTATTGTAGCGGGGCTTCACATCAAAACGGGTATAAACAGCAGAGGCATTATCTCCTATTTTTTTGTTGAAGATAGGCCCGTATTTGTTGAGCAGATAGCAGTACCAATAAAGTGTTTCATAGCCGCGGTACACCATTTCTCCGGCTTTACGCCCGAAGGTGTGATAGTAGCCATTAGCCAGATTCTGTCCGCTGGCGGTAGAGCCATCAAAGAAGAAAGGAGTGGTAAAGCTAATGCCGATATGCTCCATGCCGCTTGTCTTCTTCAGCGCGCTCAGCCCTTTCCACGATGGCATGCCATACACTTCAAACCGGTATTCAGGAAACGACTTGCTCAATTGATCCAATAGCTGACCTGCATAATTCACATCCAGTACAGGCATGGCAATAACATTCACCTCGTTGCTATCAAGGAATACCGCGAGCTGCTCCGGCTTGGGAAGTGCGTTGGCATTGATTTGGGAAAATTTAAGCACACTGTCCTTCATCAGGCTTTTATAGGCTATTTCATCGGCAGGCACACTGGAACGGTGATAGATGAGGATGCGTGTGTTTCCGTACTTTTTGCTCAGGTGATGCACCATCCACTCGCAATTGGTCTGCAGGGTTGGCTGCAGCAATGTGAAATATTGATTGTCCTTCACACTGCCATCCGACGGCGACATGGCCGATATAAAATTGATCGTATGTTTTTTGGCGAATGCAGCCAGTGGCGAAATCTGCGTTGCAGATACCGCGCCGATAATCAGGTCGGCGGAATCCAATGCTTTACTGCTGATGAGCTGATCCGGCGTCTTGCCCGGCTCTGTAATATCGTGCACATAAATATCCATCTCATAGCCCAGATTATCTATTGAGTCTGTGGCCATTTTGATGCCTTCATAGAAGTTGATGCCCGGGAGCACCTTGTCCGGCATCCGGTCTTTGTAAACGGCTTTATTGCCCTTAACCAGCTCGTTCAGGTAAAGAGGCACCAGCACATCTACCCGATAACGGTCTTTCCGGTAAGTATCAGGATAGGCGATCTCGTCCGGCTCGGTCTTTCTTTTTGGGGCAGACTTCTTATTTGATGCTGTAGGCTTGGCGGCAGGCCTTGCCATGGGCTTGCGCTTTGGCGGATCTTCGCGACCAAACAATTTTTTGAAAAACTGGGCTTCTGCAGGCGCAGCAGCGCAGCAGCACAGCAGGGTAAGAATGGCACAATAAATACTGATCCGTTTCATAAAGCTGATTGGTTTTATTCCCACTCAATAGTTGCCGGCGGCTTGGAGCTGATGTCGTACACAACCCGGTTGATACCCCGTACCTGATTAATTATATCATTGGACACCCGGCCCAAGAAGTCATACGGAAGATGTGCCCAATCGGCAGTCATACCATCTACAGAGGTAACGGCACGGAGTGCTATGGTAAATTCATAGGTACGCTCATCTCCCATAACGCCTACGCTCTGCACCGGCAGCAGGATTGCCCCCGCCTGCCATACCTGCTTATATAATCCGCTATCGCGCAGATGCTGTGTGTAAATGGCATCTGCATCCTGCAGCATCATTACTTTTTCTTCTGTAATAGTGCCCAATACGCGAATGCCTAAACCAGGACCAGGGAACGGATGGCGGCTCAGGAACAGATCGTCAATGCCCAGCTCCGCACCGATGCGGCGCACTTCATCTTTAAATAAAAAGCGGAGTGGCTCTACCAGCTTCAGGTGCATTTTTTCCGGCAGGCCACCTACATTATGGTGTGATTTGATGGTTGCGGAAGGTCCATGTACGGAAAGCGATTCAATAACATCGGGATAGATCGTACCCTGACCGAGGAAGCTGACATCCTTCAGCTCAATGGCTTCTTCCTGGAAAATATCGATGAACAGGCCGCCGATGATTTTGCGCT
This sequence comes from Chitinophagaceae bacterium, assembly GCA_965200035.1. Lineage (GTDB taxonomy): Bacteria > Bacteroidota > Bacteroidia > Chitinophagales > Chitinophagaceae > UBA1952. Next base: position 152,539 of record OZ241334.1, read on the forward strand.
TTTGCTCCGGATCACTGATGCCATTGAGCGCTGTATAAAAACGCTGCTTCGCATCTATGCCTTTGGTGTTAAGGCCAAGGTGACGATAGCCTTCAAGCACTTGTTCAAACTCATTTTTGCGCAGCAGGCCATTATCTACAAAAATACAATAGAGATTATCTTTAATAGCTCTGTGTACTAAAGTAGCCGCTACTGTGCTATCTACCCCGCCGCTGAGCGCCATCACCACTTTGCCATTGCCCACCTGCTCCTTGATGCGCGCTACGGTATCGGTAACAAAAGCGGCCGATGTCCAGTCTTGCTTACAGTCGCAGATATCTACCACAAAATTTTTCAACAGCTGACGGCCATCTGTGCTGTGCGTTACTTCCGGGTGAAACTGAATGCCATATACAGCATTGGCAGCGAAATCATCATTGGCCTTATAAGCTGCAACGGGAATACTTTCTGTCTTTGCGATCAGCTTAAACCCTTCAGGCAGATTCTTGACCGAATCGCTGTGGCTCATCCATACCTGAGAGCCTTCGCTGATGGTAGTGAGCAGTGGATCATGCACAATGCTTTGCAGATGCGCACGGCCATATTCCCGGTGCGTGGATTTTCCAACATCCGCTCCTGAGAGCTGCGCAATCAGCTGCGCGCCATAGCATACCCCCAGTACCGGCAAATGAGCGGCCATCGCCCTTACATCCGGCTTTGGAGCCTGCGGATCGTTTACAGAAAAAGGGCTTCCGGATAAAATAATCCCTTTAAGCCCCGGCTCATAGTTGACCGGCTTGGTACAGGGCTGTATCTCGCAATACACATTCAGCTCGCGGATGCTGCGCGCAATGAGCTGCGTATATTGGGAGCCGAAGTCGAGAATAAGTATTTTGTCCATCAACGGAAATAATTGCTGTTAAGCGTAGAGAATTGAGGATTGAAAATTGCTACCTGCCTTTCAATTCCGGAAAGAATATTAAGCCTGTGCGGTAGGCCCGCCGAAATTGAACGGCATATTCACCTGTTCGCCATCCTTGATCGGACCGTTGGCTGCTTCAAATCGCTTTATATTATCTACCAGTGCGCGCATCAGGCGCTTGGCATGCTGCGGAGTCATGATGATGCGGGATTTTACCTTTGCTTTCGGCACATTGGGCATAATGTTCACGAAGTCGAATACAAACTCAGCGAAAGAGTGAGTGATCACTGCCAGATTCGCGTACTGGCCATCAGCCATTTCTTCTGTCAATTCGATATTAAGCTGCTGCTCCGGATTCTGATTTTCCTGCATGATGAAAGTTTGTATGATTTTGAGCGCGAAAATAAACCGGATTTCGGAGCTTTACCGGATTATGGGAATTTAAATTACAGCTATTGCCGAATTTTTATCTTTGCGGCCCATGCGTTTCTTTTTATCTGTCCTGATTATTGCCGTTGTATTTGCTTCCTGCCGGCCTGATACATACACGCCTAAGCCGCGCGGGTACTTCCACATACAGCTGCCTCAGCACGCTTACCAGACCTTTAATGAGCCGGGCTTTCCCTATACATTCGAATATCCGGTGTATGGAAAAATAGTGCACGATACAGATATGGGCGGACAAAAGCCTGAAAACCCTTACTGGATCAATATTGACTTTCCTTCGCTCGGCGGTATGCTTTACCTGAGCTACAAGGGGATTGATGCAAACCATCCTTTTTATAAGCTGCTCGACGATGCCCACGAGCTTTCCTATATGGCACACGGCAAAAAAGCCGATTACATCAATACTCCGTCTTTTGATAACGGCTATAATGTTCGTGGCATTTTCTATACTGTAGGCGGCAATACGGCTACCCGTTACCAGTTTTTCGCAACGGATTCTGTAAAAAATTACCTGCGGGCTGCGTTGTATTTCAATGTATCGCCCAATGTAGATTCGCTGCAGCCGGTCAATGATTTTCTGAAAAAAGATATGGAGCATATGATACACACGCTCCGCTGGAAATAGATTGAAGAAAAACAATCACGATTTTTGCTGTCGTTGATTAAATTTGCAATCCCGAATACGCTGGCTGCGTAGTTCAATGGATAGAATAGGAGTTTCCTAAACTCTAGATACAGGTTCGATCCCTGTCGCGGCTACTGGTAATCAATAGGATAGAGCATTTTCTCAATGTTTTATCCTATTTTCGTTTCCGCACGATTCCACATTTCAAACTACATTGGGGACTACAAAGCCAAACTACGAAACAGCCTCTTAAAAAGTTATAGCTCTACCTCAATAAAGAACAACAAAAAGCCGCACGAATGCGGCTTTAAAATAATTCAGAAAAATCTTGTTGCTGACCTTATTTTGCGAGATACTGCTCAAGCTGATTCATCGTTCCGGCGAAGCCCTGCTCCATATTCGGAATGACAGACCGGTAAGTAGCTTCCTGTTCCGGAGTGGCGCGGAGCGGGTGACCCGTCAGTGTAATGGTGGTCATTCCATGCTCTTCTGAAAGCTCCAGATGATTAAAAACCTCCAACGGAAAATCCATCGGAAATGGCGACTTGGTGACATTGCCGGCTTCATCAGCAAAAGAGCTCACAAATTCAATCAGATCGGGGCGCTCAATATGTTCATACACGAAAAGTCCCCACATAGTCTGGCCAATTCCCTCTAATCTGTAATGAAACTTTCCGCCTTTCTTAAAGTCAAAATTCCTTACAGTAAGGGTTGATCCTGCCGGACCCCACCACTGACTGAGCGCTTCTGCATTGCTGAGCGCATTGAAGACGGCCTCTTTGGACGCATTGAATTTGCGGATAATTGTGAGCTTTTCCGCTGCTGTTGATTGGGTGTTGTTCATCATGGTTATTATTGTTTAGGTATTTTTTTCTTTTTTGTTTGCTTTGCGAGAAATGCCTCCAGCGCATCGAATTTTTCCGTCCACAAAGCGCGGTACTGATCTACCCATACTGATACTTCTGCCAGTGCTTCCGGCTTTACTTCACATATACGCTCCCTGCCCTGCTGCTTAATTAATAAGAGCCCGCATTCAGTCAGTATTTTTACATGCTGTGATATGGCCGGCCTGCTGATCTCGAACTGATCTGCAATGGCATTCAGGCTCATTCCCTGCCTGGCTACCAAATCTATGATCTGACGCCGGGTGGGGTCTGCAATCGCCTGAAAAACATCTCTCCTCGCTGCGCTGGACATTAGGTAAGTATTTACTTACACAAATTTAAATGTAAGCATTCACTTACGCAAATATTTTTTGATTTTTTTGTCTGATTGTAAACTGGACATTGTTTACAGCATCCATCCGTTTTTAACTCCCTTAATCCCCGTTTTTAAACGGTATGGAATAGATCGCCGCTCATCTACTTTTGATTTCAGCGGATTTGTTGTAGCTGCTACTTCAACAGACATGACATTGGTGCTCTTTTTCTTTTGCAGTGCTTAAAATTTGGTTTTGGAAGTCGTGTTTTTGCGGCTCAGAGGTCAGCATTATTGCTGACCTTTCTGCATTTTCCAAAAAACAAAGAAGGTCCGCAGCAACTTGCTACGGACCTTCTTTAAAAACGGGTTGAAGTATTACAGCGTGGCCATATCGATCACGAAACGATATTTCACATCGCCTTTCAGCATCCGCTCATACGCCTTATTGATATAATCCATACGAATCACTTCCACATCAGAAACAATATTATGCTCAGCGCAGTAATCAAGCATTTCCTGAGTTTCCGGCAGACCACCGATCAGCGAACCGGCAATGCTGCGTCTGTTGCCAATCAGGTTGAAGGCAATAATCTGTGAAGGAGTTGGAGGTGCACCCACACAGATCATCACGCCATCGGTATCCAGCATACTGAGGTATTGATTATAATCATGCTCAGCGGATACCGTATCAATAATAAAATTGAACTGGTTAGTCAGACCGCTTAGTTGCTGCGGATCTTTGGTCAGTGCAAAATAATGTGCTCCGAGTACTTTTGCATCCTGCTCTTTTGCAGGGGAAGTGCTCAGCACGGTCACTTCTGCACCGAATGATGCGGCGAGCTTTACCGCCATGTGGCCAAGTCCGCCCAGCCCTACTACCGCTACTTTATGTCCCTTGCCTACCTTCCAGTGCTTCAATGGCGAGTAAGTAGTAATGCCCGCGCAAAGCAATGGCGCCACACCTTCCAGCGGCAGCTTGTCAGATACTTTCAGAACAAAGCTTTCATCTACCACGATCTGACTGGAATAGCCTCCATAAGTAACGCCGCCTGTATGCTTATCCTTGCCATTGTAAGTACCTGTAGAACCATTGCGGCAGAATTGCTCCAATCCGCGCTCACAGTTATCGCACTCGCGGCATGAATCCACAAGACAACCTACACCAGCAAGATCACCGGTTTTGAATTTGGTTACATGCTCGCCAACCTTTGTTACGCGGCCAACGATTTCATGTCCCGGAACAATCGGATAAATGCTGCCGCCCCACTCATTCCGCACTTGGTGCAGATCTGAATGGCATACTCCACAATAAAGAATTTCGAATTGTACATCATGCGCCCCAACTTCTCGCCGCTCAAAATTGAATGGACTGAGTGGAGCAATTGCGCTCTGAGCTGCATATGATTTTGCTGCTGTCATTTGTTGTTGCTTTTGTTATTGATGATTGGGTGAAGTAATTATTTAAGCCAGTCAACTGAAGTGCGTTCGAGCATTCAACAGTGATATACCTGTGGCAATATGCTGGCTTCATTCAATATTTGCAGCTCTTCTGTTTGATGATTAAATGCCCGCTGATGCAATAGAAATGCCTGTATAAGATTGTACTACAGCCAGCAGTTCATCCTGCAATGCTTTCGTTTCATCAATATCATACCATTCCTGCACTTTGGGTACAAGTTCGCGGATGCCAAGTCCTTCTGATTTCCACAAATGCATCAGTGCATGTAAGCCTTCAGGCCGCGGTCCCCATGTAGCCAGTTCCCGCAAGTCTTCACTCAGCACAATCACTTTAGGAATTGATCGTCCGCCATCTGTCAGGTAATTTTCCATGATATCCATGTGTTCATCCCGAAGCAGAAAACGCATCTTTATGTTATCAGGTACTATATCTTCCATTTTTGCCAATAGCGGAGTGCTGAATGCAGCATCGCCACACCACCCTTCTGTAAGTACCAGCCAGGTTGTTGGTGGCGCATGTTTAAGTGCTTCCTTAAGTAGCGGAGAAACCGTTACCGTTTTATCCAGCCTGTCCATCGCTGCTATATGATCTTTAGTATAGTTTGCATATTTTCCGTAAGAATCCGGCTTGCTGTTATGCTGCATAATCCGGTTAATCTCCCGCCTGTATTCGCTGTATGTGAGCGCTTCGCCAATCAGGTTTGCTTTATTTTGAAAGTTCATAATGATTAAATTTTTGGTCAAAGGAAATTTTCAATAAGGTTGGATGAATGCATCCATAAATCCCGACAGCGCTGAAATGCAGGAATAGCCTGGTTTCCGGAAGAATCATAAAGCTAAAAAATGTGTGTTAAGCACAAATGATTTCTGCATCTAATCTCCTTATTCTGGCTGTATAAATTGTTCACTATTATTGATAGGCTTATTAAGCAGGAAAAGAAAAAGCTTCTTATCAAAGCTAATGATTGACGATTTTTTCCAGCCCACTTTTAAAAAATTTAATGAACAAAATGCATACCATCAACATTCAATCAATAATGTCATAAACTTAAAACACCCGGCAATACCGGGTGTTTCTTTATTTACTGCTCTAATCTGAATTTGAGTACAGTGTTGTTGCCGGGGTTGTCTTGGGGTGCTATTCTGATGAGGTACATTCCGGGTGCGGTGGCTGCTGGGAGGTGTACATCCACACTCCAGTCTCTGGTGTCGGGTGCCACCACCAGCTGCCAGACCAGCTGCCCGGTGGCGCTCAGCACCTCCAGACCGATCCTGCCCCTGCCATTGCTTAAGGCGGTGCCCTTCACCTGTACGGTGAACGCCCCGCTGCTGGGGTTGGGATAGAGCGAGATGCTGCCCACCGGCCCGCTGACGGTGGATACCCCGGTGCTCACCCTCATCTGCAGGGTATTGACACTGGTCACCATAAACGGCGTGGCGCACCGTGCACCGCTCACCAGATCGGCGCTGATCACGTCCCCGTCCCTTAAGGTCGAAGTCGTCCAGCTCAGCCCCGTGGTGCCGGCTACCGCCAGGCCGTTGCGCTTCCAGCGCACTTCCGGGTTAGCCCCCGCATTGGCAACGGCAGCGGTGAAGATCACCGTCTGCCCCGCCCCGATGGCCGTGCCGGGGTTGGCGCTGATGCTCACCACAGGGCTCACATAAGGGCTCACGCTCAGTCCCATCTTATTAGAGGCCACCGAATCGGTGATCCGGCACCGGGCATTGCTGATCAGGGTCACCTGCAGGGTATCGCCATTGGCCGGGCCGGTCAGGGTGTAGGATGGTCCCGTAGCCCCGGTGATCACCGTTCCGTTCCTGGACCAGCGGTAGACGGGGGCAGATCCCCCGCCCGTGGTATTGGCATAGAAGGTGACCGGCACATCCTTACAGAGGTCCGGCGGTGCGGTGGCATTGATGTTGATGCCGGGCATCACCTGCGGGCTGATCGTCACCGCCCCTGCGGATGCCAGGGCATAGCCGCCCGGCGTGGTGGCGCACGGCAGCGAGGTCCTCATCTGCACGCTCACCACATCGCCGGTGTTCAAGGCCGAAGAAGTAAAGGTATTGGATAAGCCGGGGGCACCCTGATTGACCCCATTGACCTTCCACTGGTAGAGGGGACTAAGGCCGCCGCCCGACGGGGTAGCCGTCCACACCAGGGCATTGCCTGCGCACTGGGTGCCCGAAGGCCCGCTGAGCGCTACCGCCGGGGTGACGGGATTGTTGACGATGATGGTCTTCTGGGCAGAAGGCCCGTTGCCGCAGCTGTTGGTGCCCGTTACCTTAACGGTCACCGCGCCGGTGGCAGCAGCAGATCCCGGGGTGCCGCTGATCTGACTGGTAGCGGAAGTGCCCGTCCAGCCCGGAGGCAGGGTCCAGGTATAGGATGCCGCCTCGGCGATCTGTCCGGTAGCGAAGGTGACCGCGCCACTGCCGGTGCAGACCGAATCAGGGCCGGTGATGGCGCCCGCCGTGCCGGGGACATTGGTGACACTGACGGCGAGGGTACGTACCGGTGAAGTGCCGCACTGGTTGGAAGCGGTGACCGATACGGTATTGGCAGCCGTTCCGGCCGTGGTGTTGATGAAGGTATCGGTGGCGCTGCCCGGCGCTACGGTCCAGCCATTGCCCGGTACGGTCCAGGTGTAGGCGGCAGCCTCGGCCACCTTTGGTATCTTATAGATCTGGGCGGTGCCGCCGCACACATTCGCATTGCCGGCAATGGCAGCCGGCTGTGCGGGTATGTTGGTGACGGTGACGGCGAGCGAGGCGGCAGCCGAAGTGCCGCAGACGTTCGATGCTTTAACCGTGACCGCGCCATTGCCGGTACCGGTAGTGACAGGCGGGGTGGTGGCGATGGAGCTGCCGGTGATGGCAGGTGCAGACCATCCGGCAGGCACGGTCCAGAGGTAGGAAGTAGCCTGATCCACAGGTGCGGTAAAGTAGCTCTGGGTGATGCCGCCGCAGACTGCGGCGCTGCCGCTGACGGCAGCCGGTGCAGCGGGCGTGGTGACGACCGCGACAGACAGGGTGCGCGGGGTGGAAGATCCGCATCCGTTGACCGCCGCTACGCTGAGGGTACCGGTGCCTGGTGTGGCCGGTGCGGTGGCAGAGAGGGAAGTGGTCGCAGAAGACCCCGTCCAGCCCGCGGGCGCGGCAGGCAGCGTCCAGGTATAAGAGGTGGCATCAGTCACAGCATTTATAGTGTAAGCCTGCGTAGAACCTCCGCATATCTGTGCAGCGCCGGTGATGTTGGCCGGCTGTGCCGGCGTATTGATCACAGATACCGCAAAATTTCTTACAGTAGATGTCCCACATTGATTAGAGGCGGTTACTGTTATATTACCGGTACCGGAAGCACTACCTGCGGTGGTATTCACAGAAGTAGTAGTTGAAGCTGTAGCCGCCCATCCTGTTGGTACGGCCCATGTATAAGATGTAGCTTCATTGACCGGTGCGATATTATAGCCCTGTGCTGTACCGGAGCATACTGTCGCGTTGCCGGTGATTGTTCCGGGTTGTACCGGAGTATTGATTACTGTGTCTGCCAATGTCCTAGCGACAGAAGGTCCGCAACTATTATTCGCAGTTACGGTTATTACTCCGGTGCCTGAAGCAACTGGTGCTGTAGCGCTGATACTATTGGTTGTCGATGATCCGCTCCAGCCTGTCGGGAATGTCCATGTATAGCTTGTAGCGGTAATAACAGGAGCGATGCCATACGTCTGTGTACTATTACCACAGAAACGGGTGTTACCACTGATTACACCGGGCTGAGCAGGTACCATATTTACAGTCATGGTTATGCCGGTGCTGTTTGTTGTATCAAGCGTACGGCAGGTTGCATTCGAAGTAAGACGTACCGTGATTACATCTCCATTAACCAATGCATTGTCGGCATAAGCAGTGCTGTTGGTGCCAACGTTTGTACCATTTTTTTTCCATTGGTAAGCCGGTATGGCGCCGCCACTTACCGGCGCTGCGGTGAACGTCACATTCGTACCAAGGCATATTGTGTTACCCGGATTGGCAGATACAGTTACAGAAGGCACGAGTATAGGATTGACCGTTATGGTTACTTGTGTGCTATTGACGGTATCCACGTTCCGGCAGGTTGCATTTGATGTGAGACGCACCGTGATTTTATCATTGTTCACCAGGCCATTGTCTGAATAAGTATTACTGTTTGTACCAACGCTCACCCCATTCTTCCGCCACTGATAAACAGGAGTTCCGCCACCATTTACAGGTGTTGCCGTAAAGGTTACATTGGTACCGGCACAAATAGTTGTACCCGGATTAGCTGATACCATTACGGAAGGTACCTGAATGGTATTCACACTCATGGTGATGATATTGCTGTTCGCTGTATCAAGCGTACGGCAGGTTTCATTTGAGGTAAGACGTAAAGTAATTACATCTCCATTAGCCAATGCATTATCTGAATAAGTATTGCTGTTGATGCCTACGCCTGTGCCATTCTTTCTCCATTGATAGATTGGGGTAGAACCGCCATTCACGGGTGTGGCAGTAAAAATCACATTGGTACCGGCGCAGATGGCACCTGTTGTAGAAGAGGCAATAATTACTGAAGGCACCAGTACCGAATTTACCGTCATCGTGACAGCATTGCTATTAACCGTATCTATCGTTGGGCAGGTAACACTGGTCTTCATGCGCACAGAAATCACATCACCTGTTGCTAAAGCGTTATCAGAATAAGTAGCGCTGTTGATGCCTGCGTTGATACCGTTTTTCCGCCACTGATAAACAGGTGATCCACCACCATTTACAGGCGTAGCAGTGAACGTAACATTGGTACCGTTACATATAGTGCTGCTCGGATTGGCCGCAATAGAAACAGAAGGTGCAACTGCAGGAATCACCGTAACGGTAACAGGTGCAGAAGTGGTGCGACAGCTGTTTGCATCAGTAACCTGCACGGTGTAGTTGCCGGATGATGATGGTACGTAGAAAAAATTGGTATTGCCGAGATTGGTAGCGCCCCGGAACCATTGATATATATAGCCGGCAGCTACGGAAGCTTTCAGACTGTCCAACACATTGCTGCATGGCGTGATTGGCCCGGGCGGTGTTACGGTCACTACCGGTAGTTGGTTCACTTTTACCCTTACCACATTGGTATTAAAGCATCCGCTGGCTGTATGCGTGGTTGTTATGGTATAATCTGTTGTGGATGCCGGATTCGCGGTTACCGTTGCGCCGGTAGCAGGAGTAATGCTCGTTACCGGCGCCCAGGCATAAGTGACAGCGCCGCTGGCAGCGTTGCCGATTGGCGCTGTTGATGGTATCTGACGGCTTGCATTGCCATTCAGTGTGCCGTGGTTTCCATTTGCCGTTACATCATAAGCGGTATTTCCGTTGCGCTCGTCAAAACGCCAGTAGCCGCCGAGATTAGCAGATGCAGGTGGCACAAGTCCGTTGTAAGAAGCTACGATGTCCTGTACGCTGCGAACGGTATTCCATATCTGAAACTCATCCATGCGGCCATTGAAAGCCAGGCGACCGCCGCATCCCGGATCTGAGCCGATATAAATCTTTTCCGTTGAAGCCCATGGCGTGCCGGTTGCTACAGCAGAATTATTCAGCGTTCCATTGATGTAAAGCAAAAGATTGGCACCATTATAAGTAATGGCAACATGCGTCCAGGTATTGATTGGCAATTTGGCAGTAGAGGTTACGAAGCTGCCGGCCGAGCTATTGGAGGTGTGAAAACCGAATACCACTTTGCCGGGATCGGTCAGCGATGCAGAACCACCAAGACGGAAGTACCAGTTTTCAAAAGAAGAGCAGCCAAGCCCTTTAAGCGCAAGGCTTTGGAATGAAGTGGTATCACGGGGATAGATCCATGCAGATACAGTGAAACTATTACTTCCGGAAAGTGATGTTGCTGTATTATGCGGGATGGAAACATAGCTCGTGACGCTGCCATTCAGGTCGAGGGTATTGCCCTGCAATGCAGGCGCAGCGGTGATTGCAACAGACTGGCCATTACAGATAACCGGTGCTGATGTATCGGCAATAGACAATGGCAGCGGACTGATTATGATTGGTGCTGACGTTGCCGCGGCGCCACCGAATGTAGTAACTGTTGCCGTGTAAGAGCCACCGGGACCAGTCATATATGTCAGGTTGGTATTGGGTGTAAATTTAAGAACGCGGTGATTGTTGAGGTCAGCCACATATAAATTGCCATTACGGTCGAGGCGCATATCTACGGGCGCATTGAACTGGTTCAGCCCATTGCCTGCGCCGTTGCCGCCAGCCACTACTACCCCTGTGGTAGAGCCGGGCGCATAACGCAGAATACGGTTATTGCCCGCATCTGCTACATAATAATTGCCAAGGCCATCCACAATGATATTGCCAATGCTGTTGCTGAGCTGATTCAATGCAGCGCCAATACCATTGCCACCGGCAATTACCACACCTGTTGTAGCGCCGGGCGCCCATTTCACCACACGTGGATTGCTATATTCTGTAACGTACACATTGCCCGCGGCATCCACATATACACCATTCGGAGCATTAAGCTGGTTGAGCGCAGCGCCTGCGCCATTGCCCCCTGCCACTATAGTGCCAACCGAGTCGCCGGGCGACCAGCGCGTTACTCTTGCACCGCTAAATTCCGGTACATAAATATTGCCCACAGAATCCACATAAATCGTGGATGGTCCGTTCATCTGGTTCAAAGCGTTGCCGCTTGTGCTACCAGCTACGAGTACGCCGGTTGTAGCGCCGGGGCTCCATCTGGTAATGCGCCCATTGCTGTATTCAGCCACATAGATTCTTCCGCTGCCATCTACCGCTACCCCATCCGGGCCGGCTATCTGGGTCAATGCACTTCCGCCTGTGCCCGTGCCGGCTACGATTGTTCCGGTTGTTGCGCCCGGTATCCATTTGGTCACACGGGCATTGTTAATTTCCGCGACGTACACATTCTGATTGGCGTCAACACTTACCGCCCATGGTCCGCTCAATTGATTGGAGGCATTACCGGCGCCATTGCCACCTGCTACTACCGTTCCGGTTGTGTTCCAGGATGCAGGAATCACAGGACCAGGTGTGCCGTTCACAGAAAGGGATGCCTGGGTTGGAGGTATGGTGCTATTAATGGTGAGGATACTGCCCACGCAGGAGCCGGTAGAGGTAAGCGTTACCGTAGGCTTCAAGTGAATGACGCGGTCGCAATAGACGGTATCTACTTTAGTACACAGGCTGGTTACCATCATGCAGGTAACGATATCTCCATCAGCCCAGGCGTTGTTGGTATAAACATTGCTGTTGGTGCCTACGTTGGTACCATTCAGCCTCCATCTGTAAACAGGAATGCCTCCATTCACCGGCGTTGCGGCGAAGGTCACTAACGTATTAGCATCTACATTTACTCCGGGACTGGCGGTAAAGCTTACAGAAGGCTTTACATTGGGATTTCCGGTAACTACCACAGGTAATGAAGTAGCCACACATTCATTGGCATTGGACACCCGCACTGTTATATTATAGATGCCAACAGCATTTGGCGTATAGGTCTGAGCAGTAGCATTGGCTATCGGCGCACCACTCTGGTACCATTGATAGGTGGTAGCCACGCCCGCTGTAAGCAAGGGCAATTCATCAGCGCAGCTCACCAGGGGACCGGCGGGCGTTATCGTTGCAGTAGGAGCGGTGCCTGTTTTTATCTGAACGTTTGCCGTGCCGGTGCAGCCGGTGGCTGTGTTAGTAGCCGTTACAGTATAGATGGTAGCTGCTGCAGGTGTGGCCCCTACTACAGCGCCGGCAGTGGGGCTAAGGCCGGTAGTAGGCGTCCATGCATAGGTAGTAGCACCGGTAGCATTATTGCTCATCGGGGAGGTAGATGGAACCTGATGGGTGATAGAGCCGCCATTCACGCGACCAATTGTATTGCCCATCTGGTCATAAGTATAAATGCCGTCTGCTTCATCGAAACGGTAGCTGGCGGTAAGTCCGGTAGTTGTCTGGGGCATAGCCAAAGCCATGGTTGCTACAATATCCCGTACGTCGCGCGCCTGATTCCAGATTTCAAGCTCATCGATGCGTCCGTTATAATTGAAGCGTCCCCCGCATCCCGGATCCTGCCCGATGCCCAGCGGTGAAGCGTTTGTATAAGGAATGCCTGTAGTGGCGATGCTGTCTGCTTTTACCCCGTTCAGGTAAAGCTTCATTGATGTACCGTCATAGGTAGCGGCTACGTGGGTCCAGGCATTGATTTCGATGACTGTAGGTGATTTCACATAAGCAGCAGCAGATGTATTTGCTGTACGAATGCCGAATACAAGCTTTCCTGCATCGGTAAGCACTTCACTGCCGCCAATACCTAAGAACCAGCTTCCCCAATTGGTACAACCCTGTCCTTTGAAGAGAATGATCTGCTGGGCGGTATTGCTGCGCGGATAAATCCAGGCCTGAACGGTAAAGGCAGGTGTATTGATCAAATTAGCCGCAGCGCTGGGAATGCTGACATTATTGTTCACGCCCGGAAAATCGAGCGCATTTCCTGTAGCCGGACTGGCAGCGGTAACTGTTACCGGAACGCCCGAACAGTAAGCTGCAGCTGTAGCATTTGTAACAATACCCGGCCTTGGATTAACGGTCATGATAACCGGTGTACTGGTAACCGTTGCAGGACTTGCAGTAGGATCATTGCTGGTGAGCATTACCGTAATAGTATCGCCGGTAGTCAGTACGCCATCAATGTAAGAGGCGCTGTTTGTGCCTACATTAATGCCATTCTTCTGCCACTGGTAAGCAGGAGTCGTTCCGCCATTCACAGGAGTAGCCGTGAATATGAGCGGAGTACCAAGGCATATGGCAGCCGATGGCGATGTTCCAATTGTAACGGATGGAACAATAGCAGAACTACTGATTGGCAATAAAAAGAAAAGGAAGAATAGTTGACGTAGTAGTCTATTCATGGAAGCAGTTTAACAGCGTTGATTATTTGGAATCAAGTCAAAATTAAAGAATAAGTTAAAATATTTAAAATGATTGTCACATCAATACCCTTTTTATGATTTGCAACATTTATAATATAATAGCGTGTTATGGTATATTACATATAAACATCACTCTCTATTACAGGGACAATATTTTTATATGATCAATTTAAGCCATTTTTCTATTTTTATTTAGAATAAACATATATTAGTTTTACATTATTCATTAAAGTATATTTTATGTTGGTATAATCTCAGTCAAATAATTAGAAAGACCGCTACAACTGATTTGCAAATAAGCTATTATAAGTCATGGTTGTGCTACATATAGATAAACATTGCACACACAATTATTTATATGTGCGATTCTACATTTGCGCTTTTAAAATGATTATGAATACTACCTTCAAGTTGACTACTACGTCTCTTCTGTTGTTACTGATCTTCAATTCCTGTAATGATTCTTTAAAAAGTCCACAGATAGCTCCTTATAGTCATGCGTTGAATAGTAAAAAAGATTCCGACATGCAGAAGGATGTGTACAATCATCCCAGAATGTTTCCAGCAAAACAGTCAAAAATTGATGGACCATATGGGCAGCACAAATAAAATGTAGTGCCGCATTCTGCAGATGATTCTTTATAAGATATCAGCAAACTGTATTAACAAATTAATTACTTCAATCAATACCTTACAATAAATTGACGATCAATCATTTATCGAATTATTGAATTAGTGTAATTATTGAATAATTACATTCTTAAAGGTTATAAGGTATTTTCGAAGATTAGCCTGATGGCTAAAGGCGCTATTGCATTTTAATTTGTATTCATTTTGAAGATATTATCTACCTTTTTGGCTCTTTTCGGAGTTCTTTTTTTACCATTTATTACCGCTGCGCAAACTGCTCCTGCGGCACAATCAATACCCTTTACTTTTAGTTCCAGCCCCAGCGATACCAGCCTTCCTGCGGGCATAGCTGTACACCGGTTCAGCGCTATACCAACTACGCGCACACTCAGCCCCGGTACCGGCGATCTGTTTTATGCTTCTACCTCAGCCGCCGGCGGCCGGCGCAATGACACTACAAATGGCATTAGTATACTGGCCTCGGGTACCAACCCGGCAGGCGCATTGATTGTATCTGTAAACACGACCGGAAAATCAGGCATTCAGGTACAATGGACGATACGCACCATCCTTCAGCAAGCATCCCGCGACAATAGCATTGCATTGCAGTACAGGGTGGGCAATACCGGCAATTTTATTGATGTAGGCACGACCTCTACCTACCTGTCCGCCGGCAAAGTGAATGGTGATTTTTCCAGCTTTTCAGAAACGCTGCCTGCCAGTGCAGATAATCAGTCGATGGTACAGATCCGCTGGGTCTACTGGGAATCTGCCGGTACTGCGGGCAGCCGTGACCGCCTTGCCGTAGATGATATTTCTGTAACGACCTCTTCCTGCAGCTCCCCGACCAATCAGCCTGCCGCTTTAAATCTTACGCCCGGCATCGTCAACATCAATGGCAGCTTTACCGCGGCGGCGGCCGGCACGATCCCTGCTTCCGCTTATCTGGTGATGCTGAGCACCAGCGCTGCACTTGGCGCTCAGCCGGTTAATGGCACTGCTTATTCAAACGATGACATCATTGGTGCTGGCACCGTGCTGTCCAACAACAATGCTACCAGCTTTTCCGTCAACAGTCTGTCGCCCGGCACTACCTACTATTTCACCGTCTATGCTTACAACAATACCGAATACTGCTATAATCTTGTAAGCCCGCTCAGCGGCTCTGCCACTACCCTGAGCCCTACCGTATGTACTCCTCCATCTGTAGCAGCATCTTCTTTAACCGCGTCTGCTATCACAGGTACGTCTATTGATCTGAGCTATGTGCGCGGCAATGGCAGCAATATTCTGATCGTAACGAATGCTGTAAATCCCGTGGACAGCACTCCGGTAAACGGCGTTAATTACACAACAGGCAGCCAGATCGGGAACGGAAATACAGTGATTTATAATGGCACGGCCAACGCTTTTTCGTACACGGGATTGATGCAGAACAAGACATACTATTTCGCGCTCTATGAATATAACAACGCTACTTTTTGCTACGCAGCTTCATTGACCGGAAGCTTTACCACAAGCTGTACCTCTCCCATCAATGTAGGGGCATTCAATACCAACAGCGGCAATGCACAGGTAGGCCTGAGCTGGATCAACCCTTCGGGCATCTGCTTTAATGAAACGATCATTGTAGCTTCGGATGCGCCTATTTCCGGCGGGGGCGGTGCTTACACGGGCAGCGCTAATCCGGTATATTCCGGCAGCGGGCCAAGAGTGGTGTACCGGGGAACGGGCAGCGCCGTTACAGTTACCGGCCTCACTAATGGAACCAACTATTATTTTACGGCATTTACGAGAATCGGCAGCAACTATTCTTCCGGTGTCACGCTCACTGCAGTGCCATATGATGCTGCCACCGGATTGCTTTACCTGGCGGGCAATATTCACGCTCATTCCAGCTATTCAGATGGAAACAAAGACAATACAAACCTTACTCCGAAAGATGATTATGAATTTGCCCGTGATGCGCTATGCATGGACTTCCTCGGCATTTCTGAACACAACCATTCGGATGCAGGTATGCATCTGCCCAATTTCGCTCCCGGCTATGCACAGGCCAATCAGGTAAATGGCGTGGCAGGCGGCACTACCGGTAATTCCATCGTTACGCTGTGGGGCATGGAATGGGGCGTGATCAGCGGCGGTGGCCACGTAGTCGTTTATGGATTTGATGACCAACTGATCGGATGGGAAAGCGGCAACTATAATATTTTCTGCGCCAAAAATGATTACAATTCCCTGTTCGATCTGGTGAATGCACGGTCGGGCGCATTTGCTACGCTGGCTCATCCCAACAATTCGGATTACGGCAACCTGATTACCTCGCTTAAAACGAATGCAGACAATGCAGTTGTAGGAACAGCCATAGAGAGCGGGCCGGCATTCTCCACCAATATCAGCTATGGAGACTACCCTGCTTCGCTGGATTATCTGAGCTATTATAAAAACCTGCTGGCCAAAGGCTATCACGTAGGGGCGCAGATGGACCATGATAATCACTACCTCACTTTTGGCAGAACATCTCCCAACCGTATGATGGTAATGGCTGCCGCCAAAACGAGAAGCGAACTGGTAAATGCCATTCGCCAGATGCGGTTTTATGCTACCGAAGATTGTAATGCGCGCATCGATTATAAACTGAACAGCAACCTGATGGGCAGCTCAGTTACCGGCAGTGCGCTTCCATCGATTTCTCTGACTGTATCTGATCCTGATGTAGAAGCTGTAAGCACCATCCAACTTTGGGGCGGCGCCATTGGTGCTGCTGTGCCATCTTCACCATTGAAGACCTACAGCAATGTAAGCACGGTTAATTTCACCTCTGCGGATGCGCAGAATACGCAAGCTATTGGCAGTACCTGGTATTACTATTTCATCATTACGCAGGCAGATGGTAACAAGATTATCAGCTCGCCTATCTGGTACACCCGACAGAATGCAGCTTTGCCTGTTACGCTCATTGATTTTACAGCAAACTACATAACTGCAAGCCGCGCCGTACAGCTCAGATGGATAACTGCCAATGAGCAAAGCAGCCGCTACTTTATCGTACAGCGTTCCACTGATGATGGTAAAACATTCCAGGATATCAGCACAACGGAAGGCGCACAAAATGCAACTTCAAGGCGCACCTACAGCAGCGCAGATATGCAGCCTAAAAATGGCCTCAACTTTTACCGGTTGAAGATGGTGGATATGAGCGGAGCAGAAACATTCAGTAAGACGGTTGCCATTAATGTCAATGCACCGGGATTAACACACTATACCATCTATCCGAATCCTGCGGAAAAAGTGGTATTTATCGGCACGGATAACAGCACTGTAAGTCCCCTTAATGTTACGATTATCAATACGAGTGGGACTGTTATTTATTCACAAAAAGGATTAGCAAGTGTCGGAATGCCTATGCAACTGAATATAGCTTTGCTACCCGCGGGTGTATATTTTCTACGAATCGTTGGGATGGATGGATCGTCTATGGTAAAAAGGTTAAGTGTGCTTTAATGCTTTTGTTTTTGAGTATTGAATTGACGCTATAAAACAAAAATGCCTGCATTAAAAGTGCAGGCATTTTTATCAGGAGGAATAATTTTCTATCATTCAACCAGCATTTTTATGGTGCTGATCTGCTTTCCTGTTGTCAGCCTTGTAAAGTAGATACCTCTTGCAAAGCCGGTAGCATCAAGTGTTGTAGCATTATTGCCATTGCCAAGCTGCCAGTCTTTTTGTAATAGAATGCGGCCCATCATGTCACAGACCTCAACTTTTACGACTTCCTGTTTGGCGGCACTGCAGGTAATATGAAAAACGCCATTTCCGGGATTCGGATAAAGGCTCCAGATAAGGCCGGTTCCTGTCACCTGATTGATGCTTTGCGTTTGTATTACCCTTTTTATTGCAGCATAGGCATTCACTTTGCCATGTCCCCACGTATTATTACCAGCAGCAGTTAGTGCGCCGGTATAGACATCCAGAATCGCTGTCTGAGCAATGATGTCTTTTGCGCGCCACGGATCAAGCTTTGGATCTGCTTCGAGCATCAGCGCAACAATGCCAGCCACTACAGGACCCGACATAGAAGTGCCGCTCAGCATAGCGTAATGATAATCCCGTCCGTTTGAAGTAAAAGAATTAACCACCTCACTGTAATTGCTGCCATTGGGTTGAAAAGACGTATCGTAAGAGTTGACACCCGATGCTACCAAAAAGCCGGGTGCTGCAATGTGCGGACTTACCCGGCCATCAAGGGTTGGTCCGCGGCTGGAGAAGGGCACAATGCGACCGCGCGACACGTAGTTGGTGTAGTTTTCTGTGCCGCCGCTCACATTTACAAATGAATTACGCGCCGCAAACGCACCCACTGAAATTGCAGAATTGGTGGTGGCAAAATCAGATGTAGTCATACTGGTGGTACCATTGACGGCCCAGCTAAAACCGCCATTAGTAAATGCCCCGTAATAGCCTGAGCTGTTCTGCACATAACCTTCAAAAAGGTTCATCTTCGCATCACTGCTTTTTATGGTAAGATTTACTGCATCCGCCCCCTTGTTGTAAAGGGTGATGAATATCCGTGGCTTGCCGTTAAACTCTGCGGAGGAAGTGCTCATATCCACAAAGCAGGTATCGCCCGCTGCGCCAATGAGGTATTGACTGTGCGTTGTATTATCAAGACAAATATAGCCTGTGGTATTGCCGGCTGCCGATCCATTGTACAGCGTCACTCTGGCGCAAAAGCTTTTAGCAGAATCACCCCATATATCTACCCATATTTTCTTCGCATCCAGATACTCACTAAAGGTCACAAAAGTATTGAGCAGCGTATCGGAAGCGGTCATGATCTTTTGAAGATGCACTGCATCAGATCCATTATTACCAGCCGAGCATACAAAGAGCTTTCCGGTGCCTGTCAGATTATCCACTGCTCTGCTGAACAGAGATAGTCCGTCATGCGAGCCTACGCTGCAGCCCCAGCTCAGATTCACAACGGCCGGTTTTCCCACAGAGCCTGCATAGCTGTACACATAGTTCATTCCATCAATCAGATCAGTCATGCCCGTATTCATCCACTGGCTTTGCGGCGGCGTAATGCCAACAAGCACTACATCTGAGCTAAAGGCAATGCCACGATACTGGGTATTGGTGCTATTGCTGCCCATGCCCGACCCGCCTGCAATACCAGCTACGTGTGTGCCATGCGACTGGGTAGCAATATCTGTACCCGTGCTGTGCATCACAGCAGGATCAGTAATCTCATTGCCAAAGCTGAAGCCGGCGGGCGGAGTACCGGTGCTCTTTTCCTCCCATATTTTTCGCACGCGATAACCGGTGCCGCTGGTGTCAGAAAACAATGGGTGCGTATAGTCAAAGCCTACATCCAGAATGCCCAGCACTACACCTTTGCCGGAGAATGCGGATGGCAGATTGACACCTGCATGTACCGAATCTACACGGGTAACTTTTCGTACCGAATCCATGGCGGGGAATACCGGCTCGTCCAACTGAATATAGGATGCACCTGCAATTTTAGTAAAAACTGCTACCTGATCCAGCGGTACCTGCACGGTCCATACATCACCGGCCCTGGTGCCAACGATAATGCCGATTTGTTGAAGCGCTTCAACAGTCAGATTTTTATTTGCCTGCAGCAACGCACTGATGTATAGCTTGCCTGCAGCGTCTTTCCGGTACACGTAGCCGGACATAGGTCCTTTTTCATGAGCGGGGTTATTGAGGTATTGCCGGGTAAGCGGTGAGAGCTTAGGAGCCACACTTACTTTATCCTGCGCAAATGAGATGGTATGTATCGCAGAAATAGCAAACAGGGAAAGTATCCATTTTTTCATAAGCATGTAATAAGGTGATGTGGTTAAAGGTAATTTAAGTTTGTTTCAACGCTGACAGCATTATAAAAGGCTACCTGCTTTCACAGATAGCCTTGATTATTGCTCACATGAAATGGATTACCGGACCGTTAGTCTGCGGGTAGTTATTACAGAACCTTTAGCAATATGAATCGTATAAATGCCCGGCGCCAGTGCATGAATATCCAGCCATACGGAAGGCTCGTTGCCAAAATGATAACGGGCTGCTTCCTGTCCGAGCATATTGGAGATACGCACCTCCAACGGCGCGCTGCCCGGTATCGCCTGCTTCAGCTCTACCATATCGTGAGCCGGGTTAGGCATAATAGTCAGCTCGTTGCCGCCGGTAAGATCATTAATACCTACGCCACTAATTGTAGTCGCCGTTGACTGACCATAGCATCCGCTGCTGTCTTTTACAATCACATAATAGCTGCCGTTCGCAGGAGGGTTCAGCGTCTGGCCGGTTTCCCCATTGACAATTATACCATCTTTATACCATTGATAAGATGCATAAGCTCTGGCTACGACCAATACCAATCCATTGCGCTGTACGCGTGGTGTAGGTAAAGCGTTCACATACACATCGTGCGAGATGGCGGCAGAATCCGCTCCCTTAAAAGCAGTAAGTGTAATTGTATAGGTACCCGCCGCATTATAGCTCACAGTCGGGGCGGACATAGTAGAAGAGGAAGGAGTGCCACCGGGCATATTCCACCGATAACTGGTAGCGCCAGTGGTACTGTTGATCAGATTGATCGTCTGGCCGGCGCAAATCGTATCGGGCTGTGCGATGAAGGCCGGAAATATATCGGTCGCTGAAGTATCAATGTTCACATCATCTAGATAGAGATTGTTTCCAAAATCGCTTTTGCTGATAAAGCGCACTTGAAGAGAAGATGTGTTGCGGTATTGATTCAGCATCACAGAATCCTTACGCCACTGAGCAGTTGAAGCAGGCATAAAGGGTGATGTATTGTTGGGTGCTGTAGCCAGTACGGCTCCGCCCTTCGCATAGACGTTTGTCCAGGTAGCGCCACAATCTGCAGAGACTACCACTTTCAATGAATCATGCGAGCCGGCATCATACTGGGCATAAGCTACCCGGAAGCTCAGCTTATAAGTAGCGGAAGGCGATGAGAAGTTAAGGAATGGCGTAGTCAGGTAATCTTCCTGCCCGTGATCATCAACCGTATAATTGTCTTTGCTGGCAGAGTAAAATCCGGTATAGCCAACGGTGAATCTTGCCCATGAGCTGAGGCCATCCGGGTTGTTGAGCGTCCAGCCATTTGGCGGAAAAGCACTGCTCTCAAAGCTCTCGCTAAGCGGCAAAGAAACAGGATTAGCATTGGAAATGCTGTACACCACAGAAAGCGTATCGTTGGCATGGTTGCCATCCGGCTGACCGTTAGGCTGGCTGACATAGCTGCGGAATGTATGAGAGCCGGCAAGAGGACTTACAAAAGAAGGCAGTGTTATCGCAGCAGATGCATTGCTCGCCAGACTACCCGTCCAATTATAATTGGCAGGTGTGCCTCTATCTACTGTGTAGCTGATTGTGAGCGCTGTGAGGGTTACAGAGCCACGGTTCATAATAGTAACACCCGGCGTGATCGTACTATTGCAATTCAGCTGAGGAGAAGGATTATTGATAGATACGAGCATGGCATCATAAGGCATCGTTGGCACATTCGGGTCATAAAGATTTACAGTATCAATATTGATATTGGTCGGGTCCAGCCAATCCTTTAACCTGGTGGCGCTGGTACCGCCGCCTGTCCACGAGAGCGAAAATTTCCCATACTGATCATACATGTTTGCAGGTGGCTGACCACAGGCAGAAGGACCTCCGAAAAGCTGCCCTACAATACGCTTATTCTGATCGAGCAGTGCAGAACCGGAAGAGCCGGGCTCCGTACAGCCATTAGACCATGTACCCGACTGCCAGGTAGTAGCGCCATTGTAAGTAGAAGACGTAGCAGGTCCTGCAGCGGTGCATATCTTCTTGATGTCTATCGAAGGATGCGAAATGCACGCCTCGCTGGTAGGAATAGCGCCGGACTTATCCCAGCCTACAAATACCGTCTGGTAAGAAGCGGGCGGCGTAGTGCTGAGCTGCACAAGACAAAAATCGGTAGCACCGTTTTTCGCTTTCAGCGTAGCGCCACTGATCGATTGGAAAGAAGGATTGGTAGCAGGATTGGCACAGGTGAGCGACTCCCAGTTAAAGCGGAATACCCAGTTGGCAGTCATGTTATCATAGCAGTGATTAGCGGTGAGAAAATAAGGAGTGCCGCTATTATTGGTGGTATTGACCAGCGTGCCGGTACACAGATCAGAACCTGAAGAGATGATGGCCGCAACGCCTTTCTTCACCGTTTGATAATTGGCACCAGCCGGACAATTAATATTCACCTGACAGCTACCTGCATTTCCAAAAGCCTTCAGAAGCTTATTGATATCCCGGTAATCGTGTGAAATGCGGTAAAGCTCAAAAGGCGCCACAGCAGCGCTTCCTGCCGGTACTTCATACTCTATCATAGCCTCATCTCCGTTCACCTGCTCTGTAGCCAGTATGTCATCTGTGTAAGTAAGCTCAGCGGTAAATGCGCCTAATACGATGGTACGATCAGCATTGTAAATAAATAATTTGCTCCCTGCGGGCATATTCATATTGCGGAAGCCAAAGCTCAGCGAATAAGCGCCGGCCGATTTCATGCGCTGCCGCCAGAGCCGGTTGCCATTCGGTAAAGTCTCCCACAGGCCGGTAGCGGGCGAAGGAATGATACTGATTGCCGAAGCCTTGCCAAAGCGGATCGGTTTTTTCATTTCAGGATCAGGTACCGCATCTTCTGCCAGCAATGCGGCTACATCTACCGGAGGCATTGAATACAGGGGCACATTAGCCCATTTCCCGCCAAACTTAAAGCCTGTGGGACGGCCGCCCATGCTCAGCTGCGCAAACGAAGAAAATCCAGTCAGCAGCAGGATGAGGATTATAAGGTTTTTTTTCATATAGTTAGCTTAAATACCGCATAAAAAAGATGCGTTTGGCTAAAATTAACGCTCAGCGTCTTAAAAGCGAAAAGAATATACTGCCGCGCCATTTATCTTTGGCACAATCACAGACTACCGCTAATTTATGAATAAAAATCTGCCTTTTATCCTGTACCTCGCCTCCCTCTCTGCGCTGGCAGGCTGGCTGCTCTCCCGCATGTCGTGGATCGGGCGTGTTGGGATCAATCTGGTTCATAAAGAATACAAATTCCTGAAAGTATGGTACGAAGGCGCAGGCGTAATCTTCGGTGTATTGATGATCCTATTTTTAGTGCATTATCTGTTTCAAACGCGGACAAAACGTGGCACGGCGCGCCTGGCGAATGTCATAGCCATGTTGCTGGCGCTGGCAGGATTGTATTTTACGTACAATGATTTCCGGAGCGATTTTACGCACAGCATCCTCAGAGAACGCTTTCACCTAGGCGCCTATTTGTTTTGGGTCGGGTGGATATCCATCAGCATATTCTTTCTAACCGGCCGCAGCATTTCCAAAAACTTACAGGTGTAAATAAAACGGGCGAAGCAGCTCAGCAAATGCATCCGTATAACTTCCATGCTGATTTTTGATGATAAGCATTTTGGCAACTTCCACTTGAGGGCCTCGCCGGTAAATGGTAATCTTTCTTTTCACTGCCGCCGCCGCGTGATCCTTTACTGCCAAAGATTGAGCGGCATGCCAGCTATGTTGCTCCATCAGTTTCCTGAATAAAACATCTTCCTGTAACGGCAGCAACACCGCTGCATAACCATCCGGCCGAAGTACACGATCAAAAAACTGCACCATATCTTGCTGCTGCAGCGTACCATTGTGCCGCGCCAGATTGCGCGCCGCTTCCGGTCCTTCCAGACTATTGATGAAAAAAGGTGGATTGCAGATAACCACATCATAATGCATTTCCGGCATCCATGTGCGGGCATCGGCATTATGAATACAGATACGTTCAGCAAACGGGCTTAGTTGTACATTTTCCAATGCCTGAGCTGCCGCAGCCTCATCGATTTCCAAGGCATCAATCAGTGCTTCCGGTGCGCGCTGCGCCATCATTAACGATAATAGTCCCGTGCCGGCTCCAAGATCAAATATGCGGCAAGAACCTTGAGACACCGGCGTCCACGCGCCCTGTATGCAGGCATCTGTTGATACCTTCATGCCGCAGTTGCCCTGCTCTATACGGAATTGTTTAAAGGCAAACCATGAATTGGCCATACATTACCAGGCAGCTCTTGCAGAAGGAACAACAGAAAGATCAGCAAACTCGCCATTAAGATATTTGTACCATGCCGTGATACCAATCATCGCGGCATTATCTGTACAATATTCGAAACGTGGAATAAAAGTGCACCAGCCAAGCTCCTTACCGGTTTCTTCGAGCGTTTTGCGCAGCCCGCTGTTGGCAGATACTCCACCGGCTATGCCAATATTTACAGCGCCGGTCTGCTTTGCTGCTTCCTTCAGCTTATTCATCAACATGGCAATAATGGTATGCTGTACCGATGCACAAATATCCGGTAAGTTCTCCGCTACAAAATCCGGATTAACGCGCTTTTCTTTTTGCAAAAAGTTGAGGATGGAAGTCTTGATGCCACTGAAACTAAAGTTGAGCCCCGGCATTGATGTTATGGGAAATTTAAAGCACAATGGATTGCCCTCTTTAGCATATTTATCAACCAGCGGACCGCCAGGATACGGCAGCCCCACCATTTTAGCCGTCTTATCAAACGCCTCGCCAGCAGCATCATCCAGGGTCTGGCCAATCACCTCCATTTCCAGGTGCGAATGGCAGAGTACCAATTGCGTATGTCCGCCCGATACGGTAAGGCACAGAAAAGGAAACTCCGGTTTCGGATCTTCAATAAAATGCGCCAGCACATGCGCCTGCATATGGTGTACCGAAATTAGCGGTAGATCGCGTGCCTGAGCAAAAGCTTTGGCAAAGCAGGCACCCACCATCAGCGATCCGATCAATCCCGGCGACTGTGTGAAAGCTACGGCCGTAACTTCATTCTTATCAGCTCCCGCCTTGCGCAGCGCCACTTCTACCACTGGTATAATATTGCTCATGTGCGCGCGGGAAGCCATCTCCGGCACTACTCCGCCATACTGCTCATGCACACTCTGGGTAGCAGTAAGATTAGACAACACAACCCCATCGCGCACAACAGCAGCGCTGGTATCATCACAGGATGATTCTATAGCGAGTATAATTACAGGATCTGACAAAGTACTGCAAAAATAAGAAGCTTCGGTTGATTAGTGGTGGTGGTTGGTTGACCGTATAACATCCCCCCGGCCCCTTCAAAGGGCAAGTAGGGGCAGTTACACTCAACTTCAGCAAACAACTAAATACCAATTATTTCCGACCAAACATTGAGTTAAAGAGTAAGCACTTCGTGTGCTATACAAGAAAGCCCTTTATTCCTTCTAATTGCTCAATAAAAGTGTTAAAACTGTCAGAGTAGTGTTTAAATTGACTTGAAAATGTTTTTGTCAAGCTTCGAATGTTCATGAATGCTTGTGACATGCGAAGGGCTATTTGTGCAAGGCTTCTTGCTTCAGGTAAATCTACTTTTCTACACAATATTCTTACAGGAATAAGTAGTCTTCTATTTAAAATATCATATTGGTTGTAGTCCTTAGTGCGTAGCCATTCGGCTTGAATTCTTGTTAATTCGCTTTTGAAATAATTGTGAGCTATCTGCTTTTCATCATTTGACGTTTCAGTCGAAATGTACTTGTCTAATTCTTGTCCAAATGACCCACCGAGTTCGTTCCATTGGGCTTGATATTTATTCCTTGATGTGATGTAGTTAACGTAATCTTCTTTCGACTGATCCAGAATATATTTAGATGAATCATTTACTTGGATAACTTTAAAAATTGAACTCAGTATTTTTCTTTTCTGTTTATAACGCAAGATTGAAAAATACCCGCTTGTATATGCTTGCATAATTTCCTTAGTCGTCATTTCCGCATTTATTGCATAGAACTCTGTGGGGGCATTAAAAAATGGTGGAACTGGCCCTAATTTGAGATTTAATCCATCAGCTACTCTTAGAAATTCTTGTTGGATTTTTCCAAAGGATTCTTGCATTGTGTCGATGGAAGCGAGATGAATAATACGGAGTGATTTATTGTTCTGCAACGACGCTATTCGCTTTGCTGACCAGTTCAGAAACTGGCCAATTGCGAAAACCAAAATTGTAATTATTATAGTTGACGATGTGTTATGATCAATGCCAAAAATGCGTTGTAGACGATCAAGGAATTCTATCACAATTTAGGTTTGATTAGAGTGTGGTGTAGATAAGATACTTTAGAAGGTAAGTTAGTGAGTTCCTCAAAAAACAGTAGCGGAATTTCAAAAATATTAATCAAATATTAGGCGATGTTGCACTAAGGGCGTATCTTTGTGTAATAAATAACTGAAGATGAATTTTGCTTTTAAGACGATTAGTGAGTTTAATAATTTTTTCAAGGATGAAGAAGCTTGTTATGCTTTTTTAGAACAAGAGCGTTGGCAGGGAACGCCGGTATGTAGCCATTGTGGAAGCATGAAAACTCCGTATAAGGTAAAGTCCCGGAGTCGTCTTCCTGAATTGCAAAACATTCCTACATACAGGTGTAGTGAGCGTAGCTGCAATTTGCCTTTTACGGTGCGTACTGGGACAATATTTGAAGGCAGTAAGGTAACGTTGAAGAAATGGTTTCAGGCTATTTATGAGATGAGTATTCGCAAGAAGGGTATTTCTTCAATCGAGTTGGGACAAAGAATTGATGTCGATCAAAAAACAGCGTGGCATATGAATCACCGGTTACGGATGATGCTTGCAGAAACCAATCCTGAAATGCCTACTGAGGTGGTTGAGATTGATGAGACGTATATTGGTGGTAAGAAGATAAACAAGCATAAGAAAGTACGGGACGCGATTAAAAAAGGAACTGGCTCTGTGAATATGACTCCAGTGGTTGCAATGCTTGAGAGAGGTGGTAGGGTTTTGACTGTCGCCCTTCCTGATAAGAACAAGGTGGATGGAAGTATTCTAAAACCAATCATTAAGGCACACGTCTCGGAATCGGCGAATGTCATAACTGATGGTCACGGCGGTTATTATGGTCTACGTAAATTGCATGCAAGCCATGAAGTAGTTAACCATACGATGGATGAATTTGTTCGTGGGAAGGTTCATACAAATAGTGTTGAGGGCTTTTTCTCGCAGTTAAAAAGAACGATCTATGGAACACATCATTGGGTATCTCCAAAGCATTTGCAGAGGTATTGCGTCGAAACTTCATTCAGGTATAACCAACGAAGTTTAACCAGTCCTGAAAGGTTTTATAGTTGTTTCAAGAACCTAAATACTGAAAAGATCACTTACAGAGAGCTTATGAAAAAATAAGCTCTTTTTTTATTTTGGAGTAACTTTATACAATGGCAAAGGAAAAGAAAAAAAGGGCTGAAAAGTACGATGAGAAGCTTAAGGTTAATGGAAGCTTCATGGATATCATTGGCGCGGTTGTAAAGAACGCGAATGATAAAGTTTCAAAGAAAAAAGCAGATGAGAACAGTACTGAATCAAATAAAGATTGATTCACTAGAAACACATACCGGAGATATGGGCTTTGAATTTAAGTAGTACCTCTATAAGTTCGTCAATCTCTTCATAGCTATCAATCCCTATGTCGACAATATTATCCAAGCCATTTGTACCAATAACTCTTAGTACGTGATCTTTTTGTAGGCTCCCCGGAAGTTGACCGTTTTGTAAGTAGGGATAATCTCTAACTTTAAAACAGAAACATCAGGGATGAAGCAATCCAAATTTACAGAGAGCCAGATCGTATCTGCAATCAAGCAGCAGGAAGCCGGCCAATCTGTCAAAGACATCAGCCGTGCACTCGGCATCTCAGAAGCGACCTTCTACAACTGGAAGGCAAAGTACGGCGGCATGGAGATCAGCGAGGTAAAGCGCGTCAAAGAGCTCGAAGCCGAGCTGGCACAGTATAAGAAGATGTATGCCGAGGTTAGCTTTGACCTTCAGGCGCTCAGGAACGTAGTGGCAAAAAAATGGTAGGCCCTGCTGATCAGAGAGAAGTTGTGGGCCTGCTTGTCACCGAAGAAGGCTGCAACGTCAGCAGGGCATGTGCCATGACGGCCATCAGCCGCAGCACCTACCGTTACAAACACAGGCAAAAGGACGACCGTAAACTGGAAGATCACTTGTCCGCCCTTACCACAAAACACCCGGCCATTGGGTTCTGGTCCTGCTATTACCGGCTCAGGAACAAGGGTGAAAAGATCAACCATAAGCGGCTCTACCGGGTTTACAAGGCTATGCGTCTGAACATCAGACGAAGATCAAAGAAGCGGTTGCCCGAACGGGTGAAGCAGCCTTTGGTAGTGCCTACAGCCCCTAATCAATGCTGGTCGCTGGATTTTATGAGCGATGCGCTTAGCGATGGCCGTAAGTTCCGGGTACTGAACATCATCGATGACTATAACCGTGAGTCGCTGAAGATTGAGGTGGACCCCTCACTGCCTGCGCTCAGGGTGCAAAGGGCGCTCGACCAGGTTGTAGTACTGAGGGGAAAGCCGGCCAATATAAGAAGTGACAACGGACCAGAGTTCATTAGCCATCTGATGGAACAATGGGGCGAGCAACACAAGGTAAGCTGGCATTATATCCAGCCGGGAAGGCCGATGCAGAACGCCTACATTGAACGGAAGAACGGATCGATGAGACGTGAGTTACTGAACAGCTGGATGTTTGAGAGCCTGAGCGAAGCACGGATGAGGTGTGAAGCCTGGCGTCTGGATTATAATCATGAGCGCCCACACAAGGCGCTGGGCTACCTCTCACCGGTAGACTACGCCAATCAGGAAAAGCAAAATAGCAAGGCGACAGCCGATGAAAGTGCAGAAGCCTTATCCACAAATCCGCGTAGGCAGGATAGCTCTTCAGCTGTCCCTGCCGTATAGCGCGGACTTGTGGATAAGATATTTGAAATACCTTTATGAGCCAACTCAAACCTCTAATTCCAATTCGACCAGTTTTTAGGGGAGCCTACAATTGTAAGTAATTTTCTCATTGTTCAAATTCTTGAACGTGATGTAGAAACGAGAAGATGAATTTAAGCCACGCTCATTGTATCTAAAAGAAGCCTCGGTACAATACCGCTGCAAATGCTTTTTACTAACCCAGTGATGCGTTCCGTAAATAGTTCGTTTTAATTGAGAAAAGAAACCCTCTACGCTATTCGTGTGAATTTTTCCACGGACAAACTCATCCATCGTATGATTAACTATTTCATGGCTTGCATACTCTTTCTTTAGACCAAAATAACCACCAAATCCATCAGTGATGATATTGGCCACCTTTGAGATACTTGCACGCACAATAGGCTTTAAAATGCTTCCGTCAACCTTATCAGTATGGGGCAGCGCAATAGTCAAAACTTTACCACCTCTTTCGAGCATGGCAACCACTGGAGTCTTATTTACATAGCCCGTGCCCTTCTTGATTGCCTCGCGTTCTTTCTTGTGCTTATTTTCCTTTTTCCCACCGATATATGTTTCGTCAATCTCCACGATCTCAGTAAGCATCTCAGGCGCAGTATCAGCTAACATTGTACGCAAACGATGATTCATATACCATGCAGTCTTTGTACTAACATCAATTCTTTGACCAAGTTCAACACTTGATATGCCTTTCTTACGAATGCTGATCTCGTAAGCAGCCTGAAACCATTTACGCAATGGAACCTTTGAACCTTCGAAAATAGTACCGGTACGAACTGAAAAAGGCAAATCACATACACGCTCAGAACAACGATAGGAAGGGATATTCTGCATCTCAACATTGCGACTACGAGACTTAACCTTATATGGTGTCTTCATGCTTCCACAATGAGGACAAACCGGAACGCCTTGCCAACGCTGATTCTCCATAAATTCATAACAAGTTTGCTCATCCTTAAAGAAGCTA
The DNA here is from genome assembly GCA_965200035.1 of Chitinophagaceae bacterium. Taxonomy (GTDB): domain Bacteria; phylum Bacteroidota; class Bacteroidia; order Chitinophagales; family Chitinophagaceae; genus UBA1952. Next base: position 182,686 of record OZ241334.1, read on the forward strand.
TGGAACTCGTGAATCGTCTTAAATGCAAAATTCATCTTCAGTTATTTATTACACAAAGATACATTATACGTGTAACATCGACAAATATTTTAATTGTTAAAAACGTTAAAATTAATAAGTAATACTTACAATAGAGAAATTATTGTAGCTTTGACTTTCAAAATAATGGTTATGAATGAAACAATTAAAACGATAGATTTTGATAAGGACTTTTTTGATGCTGTAAATCGCCTAGTGGCTAAAGTGCAGGTTATGTATGGAACAAGACCCGCAAAATCATGTTTTCCATTTTTAATAAAGTTTCCACGGCAAAAAAAGTTCTATAGACAACTAGACCAAGTAAGAAGTATAGTTGCTAGTTGCAATCTTAATGTAAAATCACTATTAAGTCGATTGGAAGCAATTGTGGAAACTAATCAAAACTCTGAAAACGAAGAATACACGGAGGAATATAAAGGCATCCTTGAAGACATCTATCAAAGAGTAGTTGATGCTAAAAGAGCACTTAAAAAATTGATCGCCAAACTTAAATTTCTTCTTAAAGCAAGTATTCAATTTAATGATCGAGAACATCTATTTAAAAAGCTTATTGTAACTCGATTTAAAAATCTAAACGATTTTTCTGGATGTGAAGAAGTAGATGTAGTAAATTCTTTTAAAGTTATTTACTCATCCATTTTTCAATTTTTTTGCAATGTTATTTACAGTAACCTCAGAAATGATCGAAGCATTAGATACAGCTATTGCTAACGAATACAAACAACATACAGAAAGCCAAGTAGAGGCTATAAAAACTTTAAAGAAACAAGCATTAGCAACTACTACAATGGCCCAATGGGTAGAAGTATTTGCTATGTTTTTAAAAATATTCGGAGTAACCCATCATTTACCACCTGACAATTAGCATGAATATAGGATCAGCAATAAAGCACATTAGGAAACAAAAAAACTTTTCACAGGGTGAATTGGCCGGACTTATCGGAATTTCTCAAACAGCCCTTAGTCAAATAGAAATTGGTTTATCTGTGCCCAGTCAGAAGACGCTAAATAAAATCTGCGATGTCCTAAAAGTTCCACCCGCTTTACTGTATATAATCGGCATTGATGAAAATGATGTACCAGAGGATCGGAAAATTCTTTTCAAGGCTCTTTATCCTTCCTTCAAAGTCTTAGCCATACAAATGCTTGGACCCGATCAGGAAAAATTTATTGAATCATAGTTTTAAGAAAGGCCCTATTTTTTTAGGGCCTTTCTTATTTTCAACCTGCGTGTAATTGGGTAAAATCGCCCTTCGAAGGGGGACCGAGGGGGGATGTTAGAGCGACTAATGTCAGGTCAACTACAAACACACCAAAATCAACAAAATTCGCTAATCAGCTAATCCGTTAACTTTAAGCTATGCATTTCCGGAACAAAACCATCTTCATCACCGGTGCCAGTCGTGGAATTGGCAAGGCCATCGCTCTGAAACTTGCTGCTGAAGGAGCCAATATCATTATTGCGGCCAAGTCGGTCACCGAAAATCCGAAGCTGGGAGGCACGATCTATAGTGCTGCTGAAGAGCTGGAAGCCGCAGGCGGAAAGGCATTGGCTATTCCATGCGACATACGGGATGAAGAACAAGTAATGCAGGCCGTAGCAGCAGGCGTAAAGCAGTATGGCGGCATTGATGTATTGATCAACAATGCGTCTGCCATCAACCTGAGCGGTACCGAGGCTATGGAAATGAAGCGGTTTGATCTGGTGCACAGCATCAATGTACGGGGCACTTTTATGGTCACGAAAGCCTGCATTTCCCACCTGCGCCAATCGGCCAATCCGCATATCCTTACTTTATCCCCGCCGCTTGGCCTGAAGCCTCAATGGCTTGGCCCGCACATTGCCTATACCATTTCTAAGTACGATATGAGCCTGATGACGCTGGGCTGGGCGGCTGAGTTCAGCGAAGCAGGTATTGCTGCTAATGCACTCTGGCCCGTAACAACCATTGCCACGGCTGCTGTACAAAATCTGTTGGGCGGTGACTACCTCATCAACCGAAGCCGCAAGCCGGAGATACTGGCCGATGCCGCGCATTGGATACTCTCACAGCCTTCGCGCGAATGTACAGGCAATCTTTTCCTTGATGAAAAAGTGCTTGAAAAAGCGGGCATCACAGATCTTTCGGGCTACGCAATAAATCCGGGCGGTGAGCTGCAGCGCGATCTGTATGTTTAGTCATTGGTCGATGGTCTTTGGGCGTTGACCGAATATTTTAGGGTAGTCGCCGAAAGGTATGGCATTGAGCGAAGATTTTTTCTCAGCTTTACCTTGCTCAATCAAAAAACGAACTCCCTTGTCTGTACTTTCTGTTCAACACATCCGCAAATCTTATGGTCTCATCCGGGCGCTGAAAGATGTATCGTTTGAAGTGCCGGAAGGCAGTGTTTTTGGTATTCTTGGTCCCAATGGCAGTGGCAAGACTACCCTGCTTGGCACGGTGCTCAATGTATTGCTGGCCGATAGTGGCAACTATAGTTGGTTCAACGGTCTGCAACCGGATGCTGCAAGACAACAGGTAGGATCGCTGCTGGAGACGCCCAACTTTTACCATTACCTGAGTGCTGATGACAATCTTGAAATTGCCGCATCCATCAAAGGGCGGGGCAAGGATGATATAACGCGCGTGCTGGGCTTGGTCAATCTGTTGGAGCGCCGCACCAGCAAATTCAGCACTTACTCTCTGGGCATGAAGCAACGGCTGGCCATTGCCTCCGCCCTGCTCGGCAATCCAAAAGTATTAGTGCTCGATGAGCCTACCAATGGATTGGACCCTGTAGGCATTGCCGAGATACGTGAGCTTATCAAAAGTCTTAGCGCACATGGCATCACCGTTATTATGGCCAGTCATCTGTTGTATGAAGTAGAAAAAGTTTGTACGCATGTAGCCATTCTCAAGCGGGGTGATCTTTTGGTAACAGGCACAGTAGCAGAGGTGATGCGTGCAGAAGACACCATAGAAGTTAGTGCTGCTGATATTGGAAAGCTACAAAGTATGCTAAAGCAGTTGCCGGCCATTAAAAAGATTATCTCCGGAGAAGGCTTGCTACAATTGATTTATGAAGGCAATGTACATCCCGAAATGATCAATGCCTATAGTGCACAGCAGGGCATTACCCTGTCTCACCTGCTGCTGAAAAAGCGCAGCCTCGAAAGCGTATTTATGGAGCTGACGGACGACGGCTCTGTATCCTGATTATTCCGGTTGATTCTTTCTGCCTTTTCTATAAAATATTTCCCAACACCATGGTTCAGCTACTTTCTATTGAATGGCTTAAAATAAAGCCCTACCGCACGTTCTGGATTCTTGTTGGCCTTTTCGCCATATTATTCCCGCTCTGGAATTTCGGAGTGAGCAATGGCATCCTGAAGATGGGCCCGATTGATGTATTCGGCAGCAGTTTTTCGTTTGGCGATGTATGGAACAATGTAACAGCTCATGCAAGCAACTTCATCATCTTTCCGGCTATTCTCATTACCATTCTGGTGACCAACGAATACAATTATAAGACGCAACGGCAGAATATGATTGATGGTTGGAGCCGCCTGCAGGTATATCATGCCAAATGGATGGTGCTTGCTGCATTGGCTATTGCCATTACAGTATTTGTATTTATTACCGGCCTTGTGCTGGCGCTCACCAAAGGCGCGGATTGGAGTGGTTTTGGCAACAATATCATCCGCATAGTATGGATGCTGCTGCTCTCCTTTAATTACCTGAGCTTCGGCATGCTGCTGGGGCATCTGGTGAAGCGGAGCGGGCTGGCCATCAGCCTGCTGGTCATCTATAGCCTGATGCTGGAAAATCTGGTGCATCTGTATTTCTTTTATGGCAAGCAGGTCTATATTGCTGATTTGTTCCTTCCGCTGCAATGCAGCGATCAGCTGCTACAGCTTACGACATTTGAAAGCATGCAGAAAATGGGTGGACTCAAAGGATTACCGCCTGCGGCTTACGCCATTGCCAGTGTTTGCTGGATAAGCATATATTATATTATTGGACGCATCCGTTTGCTGCGCAGCGATTGGTAATTTTGCGCCCATCATGATGGAATATAACAGACCCGTTATATTGGTTACCAACGATGACGGCATTACAGCACCGGGCATCCGCAACCTAGTAGAAGCCGTTAAAGACTTGGGCCGCGTGGTAGTGGTAGCGCCGGACAGTCCGCAGAGCGGAATGGGTCATGCCATTACGATAGGGCATCCGCTGCGCCTGAATAAAGTAGAGGTTTTCGATGGGATCGAAGCCTATCAGTGCAGCGGCACTCCGGTAGATTGTGTAAAGCTGGCCCGCGACAAGGTGCTGCACCGCGCACCGGATGTATGTGTGAGCGGCATCAATCATGGAGCAAATTCAAGCATTAATGTACTCCGGTACGATGAGCGCCGCCATGGAAGCGGCTATTGAAGGCATTCCGTCTGCCGGTTTCTCTCTGCTCGATTTCGCCTTTGAAGCAGATTTCAGCGTTGCTAAACAGGCCGCGCATGATATTGTAAAGCGCATGCTGCGCGATGGTATGCCGCCGCATTTCCTGCTCAACGTGAATATTCCTAAGGTAACGCGGGAGGAGTTCAAAGGATTGAAAATCTGCCGCCAGGCTTATGCCAAGTGGACGGAAGATTTTGACCATCGTATCGATCCGCGCGGTAAGGACTATTACTGGATGGTAGGACGCTTTGTGAATATGGATACCGAAACAGAGACAGATATAGAAGCGCTGGAAGCAGGCTATGCGTCTATCGTACCGGTTAAGTTTGACCTGACCGACCGCGAGATGAAGGAAAAGCTGAAGAGCCAGTGGCAGGATATGCTCGCCTGATACTTGTGCTATTTAAACAGCCCTTCGATCCCGTCAAATAAGCGCGCTATTTTCCTGGGAGCATTGAATCTGCGCGCTACAGCCACGCGTACCAGTCCGGTCTGGTACATCTGGTAGCCGCCGGAATTGGAGAAGCTGCTGGCCGATACATTGGTCACAAAGTAGATGCCAGCATAATACCGGTCGCCATTGTAGCCTGTGCCTAGCCGGGCAATGCCATTGAGCTGCAGTCCTACACTCGTGTTGCGATAATTGGTTGCCTCGTTCTTCAGGTCAGCATAATTGGCGCCGACGCCTGCGAGCGCAGAACCGGTGACAAAAAACCTTTTAGCGATAATAAATGTATGGGCATAGCCGCCATTCACCACAAGAGATGCAATACCGCTGCGGTTATAATCTTCATTGTCCGCATAATTGGCATAGATGATATCAGAAGGTATCAGCGATGAATCGGCACGGGTATGGTGATAATGCAATCCACCGCCAAGGATGAATGAGCCAGCGCTTTTCAGTTGCCGCTCATTTTGCAGATAGATAGCGCGGTAGGAGAAGCGATCGCCGTTGAACAGGTATTCCACATTAGCACCCAGGTTGCGCGTCTGTATATCGCTGCGCAGAAAGTACGGCGCATTATTTACCGGCTCAGAGGAAACCAGACCATCATTGGCTAAATAATAGCCTTCATAATCCTGTCCGTAAAAATCAATGGTCAGCTTTCTGAGGTACATGTACGCCTGCAGGTCAAAATATTTTGTCTTTCCCAGCCGGTCATTATCATCATTGATCAAAGGCGTCCTAAAGCCAAGATTGACGCCCAGCCAGCGGTAATTGAACCCTACGCCTACATTATAATTGCTGTTCGGCTTATACACCAGCCGCTCTTTGTAATGATAATCGCCGATGGTAAGCCGGGTAAATTTATTCGAGCCATAAACGCGTAGCAGGAAATCGTCCGTTTTATCTGCAATATAATTGTGATCATAGGCAGGCTGCTTTTGGGAAAAAACCATCCCTGCCGGAACCATCAGTAGAAACAGAAGCAGTAGTTTACGGATCATAGCTATTGGTTGGTGGAGTAATGGGAGCGGTCGGTGCAGACACTCTTGCTATTTTGTATTAAAATATTGTTCCCACAGACTTTTAGCTGCTAATTTTACAGCATCCATTATGAAATTTGACCAATACCCCATATCTCCCGAAATCAAACAAAGCCTGGAAGAGCTGGGTTTTAAGCGCCCGACCGATATCCAGTTCAAAGCTATTCCATCCATCCTGAAAGGTGATGATGTGATGGCCATTGCCCAGACGGGAACGGGTAAAACCGCCGCATTTGCCATTCCAATCCTGCACATCCTGCAGCAGCGCACCGCAAGGAGGCGCGCCAAAGGCGTAAGCTGCCTGGTGATGGTACCTACGCGTGAGCTGGCTGCGCAGATCGCAGAAGCTTTTGAATTATTGGCAAAGCATACGAAGCTGAGCATCCTCGGCCTCTACGGCGGCGTGGCGCAGGACCCGCAGATCAAAAAGCTGGAAAAGGGAGTAGATGTGCTTATTGCCACGCCCGGCCGCATGTTTGACCTCATCTATCAAAAGCATGCAGACATTACCGATGTGCAGATATTGGTGCTCGATGAAGCAGACCTGATGCTTGATCTCGGCTTTTATAAAGATATCAGCGATGTCATCAAATTTGTGCCGCGTCACCACCAGACCTTATTCTTTTCGGCTACGATCAATAAAGAGATCAAAGAGCTGGCCTATTCTATTGTGGATAACCCCATCCGCATCCAGATTTCCCCGAAAGATCCGGTTTCCAAAAATATTACCCACTCAGTCGCTTTTGTGGAAATGGATGACAAGCGCTTCTTTTTGGAGCGGTTGCTGAAAGAGTTTCCCGATTATAAAGTGCTGGTGTTTGTACGTACCAAAGTTCGGGCAGAGCGCGTGCAGAGCGCGATGAAGCGCATCGGCATTGATACCATTATTATGCATGGCGGCAAAGAACAGGAAGACCGGATGCAGGTGATGAATGATTTTAAAGCAGGAAAATCGCGGGTGCTGATTACTACGGATGTCAGCGCGCGGGGCATACATATCCCGAATGTAGATTATGTGGTGAATTATGATCTGCCGGAAGTGCCGGAAAATTACGTGCACCGCGTAGGCCGTACTGGCCGGGGCATTCACAAAGGCAACGCCGTTTCTTTTTGCAGCGAAGAAGAAAAACCCTTGCTGAAAGAAATTGAAGAGATGATGGGCAAAGCCGTTCACGTAATGAAAGTGGATAAAACGGATTACCACCAAACGCTTTCTTTTTCTGAAGACACTCCGAATGACAATTGGCGACTGCTGCTCGAGGAGATTGAAAAAGAGCAAAACACACGAAAGCGGAAGAAAAAATGATTTTTTAAATGTTTTATTTTAAAATAGCCGGCAACAATTGTTTCCGGCTATTTTGGTTAACCTATAATCATTAGTGCATTTTGTATAGTTAGCACCTTAAAATATTTAATTGATACCTGATTCAAAGCAAACTGAATAGGATAAAGCACAACAAAACGTTAAGAAAAAAGTTGTGCACCGCTAAAAAACGGGCTATCAGTCTTTTATACGAAAGGCAAAAACAAATTACATTTATACATATCGATTATATTCTACAGTTTAGAATTTTATAATGTGGCGAAAAAGGAACGATCTTTGCATAAGAATTATCAGTATCCCTTATCCTGATCAGTTCATTTCAAACCTACCTTTATGAAAACTATTCTGTTCACCTTTGCTGCAACCGTCCTGATGGGGCAGGCGCTGTGGGCGCATGATTCTGACGCTTACACTACCCTGATACCTGAAAAGAGCACCCCTGCATCTGCGGTTAAAGAAAGCACAGATGCTGCTATGATCAGCACAGACGCTCAGGCAGACCGCTCGGCGCTGAAGCTGATTGATGACCTTACTGAAAAAGTTTATCTGGCGCGGAAAAAGCGCTGGGAAAAAGAGCGTGAGGCCATTGAAGCTAATAATTAATTACATCACCTTATTAAAACGGACCTGCTGATAGCGGGTCCGTTTCTTTTTATCTGGATACCTATCCTATTGATGAACCGGATCATGAGTATCAGCGCACGGCATATTTTCCCGATTCTACAAACGCGAACCATTGAATATTCCGTCCTTTGCGGCTCCAAAATATGTTCATGCGTTTTTTGATAACGGGTCTGCTCGTTTTTACATTAGCTCTTTCTGCTCATTCGCAGGTACTTACCCGTGCGCAACAGCTCATAGCTACCGGTGAAGATTCTCTACAGCAAGGCTACAACTCTTCCCGTACCGTGATTTCCGGCTACGGCAGCGCTTATTATCAACGTGATTTTTATAATGAGCGCGGCACGGCATCGCTGGAGCGCGTAGTATTGTTCGTTGGACACCAGTTCAATAAGAAATTCTCTTTCTTTTCTGAAATGGAACTGGAGAATGCGCTGGTTGCCGGTCTTGAAGCAAAAGGCGAGTTGGCTATGGAGCAGGCTTACCTCCGCTACAACATTAATTCTCACCAATACATTGTAGCCGGTCTTTTTCTTCCGCGTATCGGTCTGCTGAATGAAAATCACCTTCCGGTAAACTTCAATGGCGTTGAGCGCCCGTTGGTAGAGCAGTTCATCATTCCCTCTACGTGGCGTGAGCTGGGCATTGGTTGGTATGGTACATTCAATCGCCTGCAACTCACGGCTGCATTGATGAATGGCCTCAACAGCTCATTCATGGAGCATGGTACCGGTCTGAAGGATGCGCGCAACGAAGGCGCTTTTGCAACTGCCAATAATATTGCCGTTACCGCTTCAGCCGTTTACAGCCTTTATCCGCTTCGCTTCCAGGTTTCCGGCTATATGGGTGGCACAGTTGGCCTTTCTTCGCGCGGTGCGGATAGCCTGCATCTGGATGGCGGCGCATTCGGCACACCGCTTTACCTGGGTGAGGCCGATGCCAAATATGATAAGAATGGCCTTTCTGCCAAGATACTCGGCGTAATCATCAGCTATCCTGATGCCGGTAATGTAAATGCCGCTTATGGTAAAAATCTTCCTACCCAGATGTACGGCGCGTATGCAGAAGCAGGCTACGATGTATTATATGGAAGAAGCCAGCGCACCGGTTCACAAGCCCAATTGATCGCTTTTGCGCGGATGGAGTTTATGGATATGAATGCACAGATACCGGCACCGCCAAGAGCTATTTATGATGGCACGCTCAAGCAGAGCAACCTGATTGCCGGTATTAACTTCCTCCCTATTCCCAATGTAACGGTGAAGGCAGATGTACGCCTGCTGCATACCGGAGAGCAGAACAAAGACCTGTTGATTAATCCGCCGGCCAATCTGCGCCCGTACAATCAGAACAATACGTTTCTGAATGTAGGCATCGGCTATTCATTCTAAATAAAGAAACAACCGCAGCATGAAGAGAAGCGAATTTTTAAAACTATCCTGCACTGGGTGTATGCTCGGCGCCGCAGGCTTGCTGTCGGCTTCTACCCTGCTCTCTTCCTGCAGCCCCAAAGCGGGCAGCGCTGTCTATAAAACACCGGTTACCGATCAGAAGATGGCCGTACCGCTGGAGCAGCTTGCGCTGAAGCCGGTGACCATTGTACGCGGCGGCGGCATGGAATACGATGTGGCAGTACATAAAAAGGAAGATGGTCAGTATGAAGCATTGCTGCTGCGCTGCACGCATTTCAGCAATCCGCTCATCTCTAATGGTTCCACTTATTCCTGCAATCTTCACGGCAGTGAATTCGACGCCGAGGGACGTGTAAAAAAAGGCCCTGCTTCAAAGCCGCTTACCCAGCTTCCCTGCACGATCACAGAAAACAACCTGATCATTCATATTGCTTAATCAATCAAAAACAATAGTTCATAACCAATACCATGAAAAAGACTTTACTGATTGCCGGCCTTGCCACCGTTACTCTGTTTGCCTGTAAAAAAAATGACGACAACAACGGCACGACCAACACCACCGAAGATTTTAAAACGACTGAGCAAAAGTCACTGAACGACTTCGTAGATGTTGTTGCGCTGCCTCAGTACACAGATCTGGCGCTGAAAGCAGACGCGCTCAACAGCGCCGTAGTTGCGCTGAATGCCAATGCTACCGAAAACAATCTGACCACTGCAAAGAACGCCTGGAAAGATATGCGCGGTGTATGGGAGCAATGTGAAGGCTTTCTTTTTGGCCCTGTTGAAGACAAGGAATACGACCCGAATATGGATACCTGGCCTACGGATTATGTACAGATGGACTCACTGCTGAATTCTAATGTAGCGCTTTCACAAGGTACGCTGCAAAACATCACGCTTTCCCTGCGCGGCTTCCACCCGCTGGAATACATCCTCTTTGGCGAACCGGCTTCTCCGCGTACCGCCACCGGCATTACTGCACGCCAGAAAGAATATATGGTGAGCCTGGCATTTGACCTGCAAACCAACTGCCATGCGCTGGCTACCAATTGGGCACCAAGCAGCGATAACTATGCAGGCCTTGTAAAAACAGCCGGTTATGGCAGCTCTAAATACACTTCCCGCCGCGAAGTATTCCTGGCTATTGCGGATGGGCTGGTAGGTATCTGCGGAGAAGTAGGCACCGGCAAGATGCAGGATCCGCTTGGCGCTACAGCAGCGGATGCCAATGCACAACTGGTAGAGTCGCCGTATAGTGGCAACTCTGTTGCCGATTTCAAGAACAATATCATTGGTCTGGAAAACGTATACATCACCCGTTATGGCGGTAAAAACGGCCGCTCTGTATCAGATGTGGTGAAGGCCAACAATCAGGCGCTGGACAATAAGATCCGCACGCAAATTTCTACAGCTATCAGCTCTTTTGACAATATTACGCTTACCTACGGCGTAGCTATTACCCAGCAGCGCACGCAGATCCAGGCTACACAGTCTGCTTTGGCTACCCTGGAAGCTACTCTTGATGTTGACCTGCGTAGCTATATTAACCAATACGTTAAGGATTAATTCTTCCAACAGGGCTTTCTTTGCAGCCTGATCCGTAAAAGAAGATGTGTACCTGCCTATGAAGAAGTATGGAATTGTATTGATGCTGGCAGCGCTGGGCATTGTCCTGAGCCAGTGTCATAAAGCCGCCGATTTTCCGGAAGATGAATATGATGCGCGGCTGAGCGGAGGCGAAGCAACTGTATTTGACGAGTCATCGCGTGCGTTTACGCACGCGATGTCATCGCTTACGGGACGCAACCTTTTTGTGCATGAGCTGGGCGATAAATCGTTCGAGCAGACCTTTGTAAGCAATCCGGCACCGGTAAACGGCGGCCTGGGCCCTATCTTCAACAACGTTTCCTGTATCTCCTGCCACCACAACGATGGCAAGGGCACTCCTACCGCAGGACAAAATAATTCTTCCCTGCTCTTCCGCATCAGTGTGCCGGGCATGGACGCTTTTGGCGGCCCCAGTGCAATACCGGGATATGGCGGTCAGTTACAGGATATGGCGCTGCAGGGCCGCACGCCAGAGGCCAAGATGGACATTACCTACCAGCCGGTACAGGTAAGCTATGCTGATGGCACTACCCTGCAATTAAGAAAACCCATTTATACCGTTCGCAACTCTTATGTACAGATGCCGGCCAACTGTATGATCTCCCCCCGCATGGCGCCGCCGGTATTTGGCCTTGGTCTGCTGGAGCTGGTATCTGAAAGCACCATTAAAGGAATGGCCGATGAACAGGATGCCGATGGGGATGGCATTAGCGGCAAGCCGAATATGGTATACAATGCTATTACCAAAAGAATGGAGGTTGGTCGCTTCGGGCTAAAGGCTGGCGTACCTACCATCGAGCTGCAGGTTTCCGCAGCGTATAATCAGGACATGGGCGTAACCAATCATGTATTCCCGGTTGAAAGCTCTTTTGGTCAGCCGCAGGCTGACGTTCATGATTATGGCATTGAGCTTCCGGATTCAGTGCTGAATGCGGTGACCTTTTATATTAAAACGCTTGCAGTACCTGCCCGCCGCGATGTAGCTAATGAGAATGTAAAGCACGGCGAACAGCTATTTACCACCCTGCAATGCGCTTCCTGCCACCGGCCTACATTGCAGACAGAGGTGGATGTACGCTATCCGCAGCTTTCCAATCAGCGCATCCATCCTTATACAGATTTGCTGCTGCATGACATGGGCGAAGGACTGGCTGACAACCGCCCTGACTTTTCCGCAGATGGCCATGAATGGCGCACGGCACCGCTCTGGGGCATTGGCTTGTTTGAAAAGACGAATGGCATTCCATATTACCTGCATGATGGCCGCGCACGCTCTGTAGAAGAAGCGATCATCTGGCACGACGGTGAAGCCGCCGCCGCAAAGAAAAAATTCCTCCAGCTAAGTCAGGCCGACCGCTCAGATTTGTTGCGGTTCATCAAATCCTTGTAAGAATCTTTATAAAAAAGACCTGGCAAGTTCCGAAAAGGATTTGCCAGGTCTTTTTGCTAATGGCATATTTTAAAACTTGTACGCAGCCGTCAGCTTGATGAAGAATGGGGTGCCCGGTGTGAAGCAAAGCTCCGATACCGGTGCAGGCTCATTGCGCAGACGCGTCTCTGTATCAAACTGTGCCTCGTTCCATTTCGTATTGAACAGGTTTTGAATCTGCAGCCCGAATTCATACCTCGGCTTAATATAATTGACCGCCGCATCGAAAACCGTGTAAGCAGGCGCAATTACAGAATTGTCTTCATTGGCCGCACGCTCGCCGAGGTGGCGGTAGCGCAGTGACGCGGACCACGGGCCTTTGTTTTTGTAAGTAACGCCACCAATCGTGGTGAAGCGCGGCGCCAGCGGTATATAGTCCTGTCCCGATGGCTCGTCTAAAGCGCGGGCATGAGTATAATTTAGGTCCACATCGAGGTACAGCCATTTGACCAGATCGTAGCGGCCTGAAAAATCGAAACCCATTCTGCGGGTGCGTCCGCTGGGCTCAACCACCGCTTCATCGCCTACATACACAAATTCCTGAGCAAGATCGAGCCGAAACACAGCGGCGGATAGCAGCAGCCTCGAATAGGGTTTAATCACGAAGCCCAAATCAGCGCTGTGGGCAAGCGGCAATACCTCCGATGGATTTTTCTGAACCACTACACGGGTATCATTGGTATGAAAGCCAATACCATAGTTGAAGTACACGCGGCCTTCACGTCCGAAGTTGTAATAAATACCGGCCTTGGGACTGAATGCATTCGTGGTTTTCGTATCGGGCTGGGCTTCCGGTTGCAACAAGTGATCTTGATAATTGTGAATGAAATAATCGAAGCGTGTACCGGCATTCAGCACCAGCGATGGTAATAAATACACAGTCTGGTTTACATAGCCGTAAATGTTGGTCTCGTGAATATCGCCATAGGCCAGCCGTTGCAGCACCTCATCCATGTTGCGCGTATGGCTAAGCTCGCTGTTAGTTGTATTGTCGTTGCGGAAGCCTACGCCAGCCTGTGTTTTCATATCCAACTTGCCTACCCGGTAGCTGTTCGTGTAATCAGCATTGTAGCCCGCGAAAATGCGCTTCTCAGCCTGATGTATCTGATCGCCATTGACGGTATCATGCAGGAAAAAAGTGAAGTTGGAATACAGGCTGAAATCGTAATAGCCCGCATACAGGTTGGTCTTAAATGTGCTGTGCCGGTTGATGGATTGGGTATATTGAAGATTCAGATTGTACCTGCTGGTCTTTCCTCCTTCTTTATCGATCTCGCCAAAGCGGCCGATCAGGCCTTCTTCCACTGCACGCTCCGGTATCTGCCCGCTCGCATCCCAGGTTGAACTGAAGCCGGTTGCGGTAATGCTGAAAAGTTTGTTTTTATCAATCTGCTTTGTGTATTTGCCCGTAAGATTGATGCGGTTGAAATTCTGCGGGCGGTCAAAATAGCTTCTGTTGTAGGCATATTCACCGGCTATGTATGCGCCTTCATTACGCGCAGCCGCACCTTTTCCCAAAAGATTGATGGCTGCTACTGAACGGAAATAGCCATAGCTGCCACCTTCGAGTTTAATGAAGCTATTGTCCAAATACTTACGTGTCTTGAACTCGACCCAGCCGGCAGTAGCGAGGTTGCCTTTATCTATCTGGTACGGACCTTTGCCAAAATCCATCTTCTCTACCAGCTCCGGTATCACAAAGTGAAGATCGGCATAGCCTTGTCCGTGTGCGTGCGATACCATGTTTACCGGCATCCCGTCCACACTTACATTGATATCTGTGCCGTGATCTATATCGAAGCCACGCAGAAACATCTGCTCTGCTTTACCACCACCCTGATGCTGGGAGATGAACAGTCCGGGAACAAGCCGCAGCAAATCCTGCGCAGTATTTATGGGCCGCAGTTTCAGATCAAGGCCGCTGACTGTGCTGTGTGTACCGTCTTTAGCAGCGTTTACCACCACATTGCTCATTTGCATTCCACCTCTTTTCAGAATAATATCGAGGTCGGTAGTAATGCCATCTTCTACCTGAATGCTTTCCGTGACAGGCTCAAAACCCAGCGCATTGATCTGCACACTGAACTTGCCTGCAGGAATGTCTTTGATAAAAAAAGCACCGAAGGCATCTGTAAGCGTACTGGCGCCCCGCTCTTTGATAAAAATGTTGACTCCTTCCAGCGGCTTACCGGTAAGCCCATCATGCACGAATCCTTTGACGCTGCCCGAATGCGCCATTGCAATGCATGGAGCAAATAAAATGCACAGAATGATTGCGCACCTGAATAAATATGATTTCATAAAGAAAATTAAAGCATGAACTTAATCCTGCACCAAGGATGATGCAGGCAATGACAGCCGCTTCATGCTGTGATGAAGGGATGTAACATTGATTGTGCTGTTGCTGAACAAGCGTCAACAGACTATCAATGAGTGGTCATGCTTTGGGAGGGAGATCGTCCGGATCGTAGCAGGGCGTCGGGAATGCAGGAGCTACAATGCAGAAAACCGGACTGATGATGTTACTTACTTCTTGTGGAATAGATACAATATTGGCGATGACGGCTACCTCGCTGGTATCCGCCTTCCATTTACCGGTTGCCTTCTGCTTCTCACCTTCTTTGGATAGTTTGCACAGCTCATAATGCACGTGCTCTTTGCCATTGAGCCGGTGTACTATTTTCAGGTGAATTTCTTTGTAGAATGTATGCGCCAGAAAATCGCTGATTACTGGCAGCGCAGGCTTCAGCATAAACAGCGCATAAGAAAACAGCAGCAGCTTCGACAGAAACCGAACACTTGCATTATGCAGCTTAGGTACAGGCGCAGCCCTTTCCGTTACCCGGAGTTCCGGATAATTTAACTGTATGTAGGAAAGATAAAGCCTGCGAAACATGCGCTCTTAGAAAGCTGTATGCACTAAGTGAAAAAAATGCGTTCAATGGTCCAGTAAGTAGCGATCAGGGCAATAATTATAGAAGCCGGCACTACAATGCGCCGTCTGTACCAAACTTTTTTACCGAATGTTCTGGCCACAAATAAATACATGATGATGATGATCGTGAGCTGTCCTAATTCTACTCCTACGTTAAATGCAACAAGCGCTTCCGCAAATGCATATTGCGGCATCCCTGCACCGGCTATAGAAGCGGCAAAACCCATTCCATGTACTAAGCCAAACAAAAAAACCATCACAAAGCGCCAGGGCTTTACACGGTCTGAAAAAATATTCTCTACTGCAAGAAATACAATGGACAAAGCAATCAGCGGTTCGATAATGTTGGCCGGAGGCTTGATAACTCCATACATTGCCAGCCCAAGCGTTATGGAGTGGGCAACTGTAAACATCGTAGCCTGCAGGATGATCGGCTTCAGGTGCTTATTGAGCAGAAAAATGCACAGGATAAACAGGATATGATCCAGCCCTTCGGGAATGATGTGCTGGTATCCCATGCGCAGGTAATTCCAGAACACCTGTGTCTTGGGCAATTCATCCGGGTTGTAATCGATGACGTGCGCCACCGCCGGAAATACCGCTATCGGCAGCAATAATAAAAGAATCGATTTCTTCATCACTACTGGTGCTCTGCATTGATCACACGTTGATCTATATACGGTGATATGCTCAGTGCCAGCTTGCGGGTAGTATCTGCGCGCACCTGCGATCCGGCTTTAGCATAGATCAGCGCATTTTTATACAGCAGATTGGCATTGCGCATATGCGTAATGTCCGTCTTAGCAGCATACTGCTGTGCCCCTGCGAAATCTCCTTTCGAAAAGTAAATCCAGGCCATAAGATCATTGGCATCTATATTGGATGGCCGCATGTCATAGTCTTTTTTAGCGTAAGTCAACGCCTTATCATAGTCCCTTATATTCAGGTAAGCCAGCGCCAGCTCACGATTGCCGTTGTGCGGCACGGCAGCATTTTTTACTTGCTCCTGTTCGGATTTCTCCAGCAGATCTACTACATCATGACGGGTTTTGTTTGCTTTCTCCGCATCGCCCTTCAATTCATAGAGGTCTGCGAGGTAGGATACAAATGATGATTCGCCCAGTACATGAATGGCCGCCTTAGTATAATTAATGGCAGTGTCATAGCTTTTTTGCGCGCGCGCAATTTTAGCAAGCCCCATCTCCGCATAAGGATAATCAGGACGATAAGCCAGTGCTGTTCTGTAAGTATAGGATGCGCTGTCGAGGCTGCCGGTATTCAGGTAAAGATCGCCGAGATTGACCCGCGCCCATTCTGTCTGCTCCATGCCCGGAACGCCTGCATCCACTGCCATTTTCATTGCATCTATAGCACCACGGTTATCGCCGTAAATCTGGCGCAGGTAAGATGCACGTGAGTAAGAGCGCAGATCGGGGCGGATACCCAGCATCTGATCACAGGCTTTGACGGCTTCATCATAATGACCTAACTCAACATTGGCATCTACCAGCGCACCATAAAGTCCGGCATTGAAGCTATTGATGGCCATTCCTTCCTTGGCTACATCGAGCGCCTGCTGAAACTGATGCATATTGAGCAGTACAGTAGATTTTAAGCTAAGCGCCTGAAAGCGCTGATCCTGTGTGACCACCTCGCCATTCAATGCTTTGTCCAGCACTTTAATGGAAGCATTGCTGTAATAGCTGCTGTTTCCGGTAATTCGGCCTTCCATAATGTAGGCTGTAGCCAGATTAAGGTATGCCTGTACATCGCCGGTGTCTGCCTTCAGCTTGGCGACAGCGTTGTTATAAGTTTCGCGGATAGAATGGTATTCGCCGAGTGTATCAGCGGCATTCTTGCGTGCTACCAGCATCGGAATACGAACGCCATTGACATTCATTTCATCCTTGCCATTGTGCTGATCGCCGCAGGAAGTAAGAGAAAGTGTAAGAGAGGAACTAAGCAGTACAAGCAGCACTGCCCGGATAATACGGTACATGGTGTGTGATTTTTTTGATTGGCTGGTAAAAGATAGTCAACTAAAGGCAGAGCTCATAAAAAAGGGAGCAGCATGTTGTGTAATGCTGCTCCCTGTAAGCTGATAAAATTAATTGGTCTTCGTAATCTTCACGGACTGCATATCTGCACCGTTTACATTCAGGCGGCTAAAGTAGATACCTGCTGCATTGGTGCTGTTGCTCCACTGAACAGTGTGCTCACCGGCAGGCTGATTGCCTTCTTCGATGCGCTGAACCAGGCGGCCGTTGATGTCCATAATATCTATACGTACACTACCCGGAGATGCAATCTTATACTTGAAAGATATCTGGCTGCGGAATGGATTCGGATAAGCTACCATAGCAGCATCAGGCGCAGAAATATTCAGGCTGTTGATACCAGTGGTTGGTGGTGCAGAATAGCTATTGCCAACAAAACCGCTCCAAGGCTGCTGTATATAAGGCATACAAGCCTGGAATGTAGTATCGTTCTTGATAACACCTGCATTGAAGCCGAGCGTAGATGCGAGCTGTGGTGTAACAGGATTACCACCGATCGTATAGTCATCATACCAAAGGCCGATAGCAGCAAGAGCTACGCCACCTACAGCTTGTAGTTCAATAGTTGTTACATCATCTTCCAGACGACGGCCGTTCGGGAAGCCATCCATGTTCGGAATGTTCTGAATGCTGGCAGTTGTATTAAAGCGTGCATCAGTCAATCCAAGCACGGCGGCCTTTACGATACCGAGCGATGAGAAGTCAGCGCTGTTACGTGGTGTAACAGGCACAGCCATGTTCAGGCGAAGCATATCACTCAGCGTAGGCAGGAAGTTGTTGATAAATGGCTTACCTGCAGACAATGGATTGCCCGGAGTCTTGGTAGTAGCCAGTTGATAAGGTGCAAGATTAGGTACACCGGTATAGAAGATCGGCAGGATATCTACAGCACGTGGGCTGGTAGCATCAGGCAACAGAATGTCACCAAAGCCAGATCCGCCACCGCTTGGGCCGGGAGCCAATGCAGTGCCATTCAGCGCAGCATTACCTTTTAGCACATACAAGCCAGGGTGACCATTACGGAAGTCAACATTGCCTAAGCTGGTTGGTGATGCACTTTGTACACGCAATGCTGCCAGGCCGGGAACCGCGCCACCAAATTGTGAGTTGTCCATATACAGAGCAAGCTCAGGATTCTTGAAGTTGGCTGCATAGTTCAGATCACCGGTATAAGGATTAGTGCTGTTCCAGCGGTCTTTCTGACCAATTGGAATAATAGCCTCATTAGTCAATGGCATACCCAGACGGGAGATCTGAATATAATTGCCGGATACTGCTGGTGGTGTACCATTTGTATTCAGCGTAGTAATCTGAGGACGGCTTGCAGAAGCCCATACACCAATCACGAAGTCCGGATCAAGGATAGTGGTAGCCTGAGTTACAGCCTTGCCATCTTTCTGCAGAGAAGTGATCGGCACTTCCAGTACAATAGAATGAACGTTATACTTAGCCAGACCATCACGACCAGGATTGCGGAAATTACCTACATCAAACGCACCACCAAGATCTACAAAGAATGGATCATCAGCAGGACCAGCGAATACTTTTTCACCAGTGGTTGCAGTGGTAATAGCCGCATTCATAAGCGTACCGTAGTCAGGCTTGTTAAGACCTGCTGCGCCTTTGATAGAGCGCGGACCGATGTTGTTCGGCGGCACTATTCCGCCATTTACAACAGTAGTGAACGTCTGTCCACCATCAGTGCTTTTTTCGCAGATGTAAGTGGTCTTCTGATTTTGCTTGCCGAGGCGGATATTGAAGAACGTAGTCGGGTCTTCATTCGCTACGGTGAAGGTGAAGCGATATGTAATATCATCTCCATTACCCGGACCTATAGTTGACTTATTCTTTACGTGAATTTCGTAGCGGATGTTCTGCCCGAATGTGTAATAGTTAGGTCCGCCTTGTGGTAACTGAAACGGGATATAGTTGGCGATGATCACAATCTTGCTGCTGTCGCAGGGACTGCGGAATGCATATACGTCCGTATTATCTGCCTGAGGATCGGCAGCAATGAGCGGTGCCTCCCGGTGTGACGACGCAAGCGCCTGTGTGAACGGCACAGCGCATAACGCTGTAGCCAGTAAAAATTTATTTAGAATATTTTTCATGACGAATATTTGTTTGGCTATGTGGTGAATGGATTACTGGCGCTCAGCAAGTGTGTGATCGAAACCTCTCCATGGCTGTTGCACATAAGGGAAGGATGCCTGAAGCGTAGTGTCGTTCTTTGTAGGACCGCCGGTAAATGAAATAGTACGAACCAGACGCGGAGTAAGCGGGCTGCCACCAATGGTATAGTCATCATACCAGAGACCGATAGCAGCAAGGGCTACACCACCTACAGCTTGTAGTTCAATCGTTGTTACGTCATCTTCCAGACGACGGCCGTTCGGGAAGCCATCCATGTTCGGAATATTCTGCATACCTGTAGTACCGTTAAAGCGGGTATCAGTCAATCCAAGTACAGCAGCCTTTACGATACCAAGCGATGAGAAGTCAGCGCTGTTACGCGGCGTAACGGGTACGGCCATGTTCAGGCGAAGCATATCACCCAGCGTAGGCAGGAAGTTGTTGATGAATGGCTTACCTGCAGACAATGGATTGCCAGCGGTTTTACCGGTAGCCAGTTGGTAAGGTGCAAGGTTAGGTACACCTGTAAAGAAGATTGGCAGAATATCTACAGCACGTGGGCTGACAGAATCCGGCAGCAGAATATCGCCGAAGCCTGTGCCACCACCACTTGGGCCAGGAGCCAGGGCAGTGCCGTTCAGCGCAGCATTACCTTTCAGTACATAGAGACCAGGCTGGCCATTACGGAAATCTACTTTACCGAGAATGGTTGGTGATGCACTCTGGATACGCAGAGCGCCGAGCGCAGGTACTGCAGTGCCATACTGTGAATCGTCCATGTACAGCGCCAGCTCAGGATTCTTGAACGATGGAGCAAACTGCAGGTCATTGCCGGCGTAAGGAGTAGTAGCGTTGAAGATATCCTTCATACCGATTGGTATTACTACTTCATTGGTCAGCGGCATACCAAGGCGGGACACCTGTACATAGTTACCAGTATAAGTGCGTGTACCATCGTTAGCCAGCGTCTTGATCTGCTGACGGCTTGCAGAAGCCCATACACCAATCACGAAATCGCCATCGAGAATGTTGGCTGCCTGTGAAACAGACTTGCCGTCTTTCTGCAACATAGAAATCGGAATCTTCAAAGCGATGCTGTGCACATTGTATCGTGCAAGGCCATCTTTGGTAGGATTGGTAGTATTGCCGCTCGGGCGGAAATTGCCGAGATCGAATGCACCACCGAGATCCACGAAGAACGGATCGTCAGCAGGACCGGCAAATACTTTTTCGCCACCTGCGCCGGTAGCAATAGCTGCCTGCATGAGCGTAGCGTAATTCGGCTGACCGAGGCCTACTGTAGTATTTTCAATAGAGCGCGGGCCGATATTGTTAGGTGGTACAATGCCGTTGGCAACAACTGTTGTGAAGGTCGCGCCGCCATCAGTACTTTTTTCACAGATGTAAGTGGTCTTCAGATTTTGCTTGCCCAGGCGAATATTGAAGAACGTAGTAGTATCCTGATTCGTTTGGGAGAAGGTGAAGCGATAAGTAATATCGTCACCATTACCAGGGCTGGCTGTAGCCTTGTTCTTGATATGAATCTCGTAGCGTACCCGCGGGCTGAAGTTGTAATAATTTGGCCCGCCATCAGGTAACTGGAATGGAATGTAGTTGGCAATGATAGTAACAGTGTTGGTGTCATCCGGTGAGCGGAAGGCATACACATCGGTGTTGTCTGCATAAGGATCGTAGGCGATCAACGGCGCCTCACGGTGACTGGATGCACGGCCCGGAGTAGCAAACCCCAGGAAGCCCAATGCAAGGGCGGTAGCAACCAGACTTTTTTTCAAAAATCGATTTTTGGTCATGTTATGAATTTGTATTGGTGAAATAGAATGCGTGAGTGGTCATAGAAGGATGTACGGGTTAACAATTGATTTGGATTTGCTGAAGGTCAATTGTTGAAAAGATTTTTTCGTTGGGACATCAGAGCGGATTGGACATAGGAATGGATAATCTTAACATCTAAAAAAACTGTACCAATCTGTTTTTCTGTTTTTTCCAATAGTAATGGCATTAAGTTTTGATGAACAATTTTAGCATTCCCCAATAGAGTGCTGTCTCTATATCTAATTTTCAAACCAGTTTTTTTATGACAAGACGATTTACAATTCAGGCGTTTACGGCTGTATTCCTTGGTATCACTGCATTATGCAGTCCCGGAAAGAGCTCGGCTCAGGCAATCAGCGAGGGCTTTGATGACATTACTACCCTACCCGCCAGCGGGTGGTCGCTGCAAAACCTGAGTTCCCCATTAGGGAGTACGGGGTGGTTCCAGGGGAACGCTTCCACATTTTCCTCACAGAATGGTGTAGCCAACTCTTACATCGCAGCAGATCAGAACAATACGACCAATGGTGGCACCATCAGCAACTGGCTTATTGCTCCAAACCGCACTTTCCGCAATGGTGATGTAGTTACCTTTTATACCCGCACGGTAGCAGCCAGCCTGCGCCCCGACCGGCTGCAGGTGCGCATGAGCAATAATGGTACCAGTACCAATGTGGGCACTACCGCTACTTCGGTAGGTGACTTTACCAATCTGCTGCTTGAAATCAACGCCAGCCAGACGATATTGGTTTACCCGGGTACTTTTACTCAATATACAGTTACCATCAGCGGTCTTACGGCTCCTACTTCCGGCCGTGTAGCTTTCCGCTATTTTGTGACGAACGGTGGTTCTGCGCTCGGCGGCAACTCCAATTACATTGGCATAGACAATTTTGTATATACACCGCTTATATGTCCGGCTTTCACCGTGAACCCTGCTACACTGCCTAATCCTATACTGGGCACAGCATATTCACAAACGCTGACTACGGCCAATGGCTCCGGCACACCGGCTTATACGGTTACATCCGGCGCATTGCCTGCGGGCCTTACGCTTTCACCTGCCGGTGTGATTTCCGGTACGCCTACTACTTCAGGCACTTCCACTTTTGTAGTTACTTCTACAGATGCGGTTACCGGCTGCAGCGGCTCACGCTCTTATACGGTAAGCATTGCATGCCCCACCATTACAGTGAATCCTGCTACATTGCCTGCGGGCACTGCAGGTACTGGTTATAGCCAGACGTTTACACAGACCGGCGCAGTAGGCACAACTACTTACTCTGTCAGCTCCGGCACTTTGCCTGCGGGCCTTACGCTCAGCAGCGCCGGTGTACTGTCCGGCACCCCTACTACTCAGGGCAATTACAACTTTACAGTGTTGGCCTCTGCATCAAGCAACTGTACCGGTTCCCGCGCTTATACTTTATCTATAGGCTGCCCTGCAATGACTGTTACCCTGGCTCCATTTACAGCAGTATGCTCCAATGCACAACTTGTAACATTGAGCGGCGCTAGTCCTGCAGGTGGTACATTCAGCGGTACAGGTGTAAGCAATGGCATGTTTAATCCTGCTTTCGGTACACAGACGATTACCTATACTTATACCAATACCAATGGTTGCAGCTATACAGCTACCCAATCATTCCCGGTAAATGCTGCTCCTGTGGTCAGCTTCTCTCCCCTGCCCGCGCTTTGCTCTGATGCGCTGCCTTTCACGATACAGAATGCCTCCCCTACAGGTGGCATGTATTATGGCGATTCTCTGAGAAACGGTGTTTTCTTCCCATCGTCCGGTACGCAGATGATCAAGTATGTGCTGACCAACAGCGCAGGCTGTAAAGACAGCGCTACGCAAACGATCACAATTAAGCCGGCTCCTGTGGTAATGCAGGATACTTCTTTCACCCGTCTTTGCCTGGGTGGTGATACCGTTATGCTTTCAGGTGCTACACCTACCGGTGGCGTGTACAGCGGTGTTGGCGTCGACAGCGGCCGCTTCGTACCGAATATGACCGGCACTTATGTAGTTGGCTACACGGTGACCGCCAGCAATGGCTGTACCGCGTCTGCGATCAAGACGATTACAGTGGTAGATTGCAGCGTCACTCCTCCGCCACCGCCGCCAACTGGTATCGGCAGCACGCCACAGGGTGCAGTTTCTGCTACTTCGTTTGATTGCTATCCTAACCCTACTACCGGACATGTATCTGTAGTGTTCAACCAATCTGTAAAGGATGCCGCTACGCTTCAGGTGATGGATATTCAGGGCCGTGTGCTTGAGCAAAAGCATGTTGGTAGTGTAAATGGTAAGGCTACGGTTGATTTCGAATTAAGCAGCTATCCGAAGGGCATGTATCTGATTCAGGTCCGGACTAATGAAAGCACAGCTACCCGCAAGATCATGTTGCAGTAATTCTTTGATCTTAATATAAAAATCCCCGGCTGGTATGACCAACCGGGGATTTTTGGCTTTAGAGCGGCATTCCGGGGAATGTGCGGTTACCGCAAGTGTGGAATAGGTGATCATTCAGGGATGCTGGCGGATGTTGGTGCAATCTTAACGGATGTCAGCTTGCGTATGTTGCATAGCATTGGTGCGCTACCGGGCGTCAGTGGTGTGCTGCTGCATGACAGCGGTGTCCTGCCGGGTGTCATTGGTGCGCTGCCGGATGGCATTGGTGTCCTGCCGGATGGTAGTGGTGAGCTGCCTGGCCCGAGTGGTGTTGTAACGGGCATTAGTGGTGCCCGAGCGGACGACATTGGTTTCCTACCGGGTGTTAGTGGTGTTTTACCGCCTCGTGGTGGTGTGCTACCGGGCATTATTGGTGCGCTGCCGGGCGTCAGTGCCTTCATTTCAGATTGTACCTGGGCATTTCAAGCTGGTTATACCATTTAATGCGTGCTCTATATGGCGGCTGATGGAGATGGATGAAAAAAGAAAGACTAGCCAAATTGGGCACAATTTGCTAAAAACAAGGACAATCATTCAATTATAATATGCAAAAAGCCTGCGCAAAAAGGATGCGCAGGCTTTTTAATTAATGGATTTGACAAGTCAGAAAAAATCCTGACTTTATATTATTACATTGCTTGCCCCTGAAGCCAGTTGTACACATAATCGGCTACTTCTTCCCAGCCCGGCTCTCCACAGATGTAGTGTGAGCGGTTGAGAAATTCTTTATAGGCGGCTGAACTACCTGCATCTGTATAGGCCTTGCTGTTCTTTTCTACCAGCTCGGTAGGAATGATCTGGTCTTCTTTACCACTGATGAACAGCATGGGCGCATGAGGTATATTGAGATCCAGGTGACCGGAGGAACCGAGGCAGCCACGCAGTACGTTGCGGCTATCGTGTGTGGCCGTTTCCTGAAATGCCTGATTGGCGGCGGCATCGTTCAGGGTATTGCAAAAACTTTCGTGGAAGGTTTCAGGCGTCTGCATAAAGGGCTGATCGCCTTTGAACGGATTGGCGATGGCTGCTACGTTTTTGAAGAATGGCCAGTCGAGGGTCATCATCATATTCGGGGCAACGGAGCTGATGGGCACGCCGAGGCTTACGAGGTTTTTGTTCACGAGAATTTGCGTGATAAGTCCGCCTACGGAATGGCCGATGACGATGGGTTTTTCATTTGACCCAGTAGTGTCTCCTCCTGCTGATATTACCTGGCTTTCCATTGCCTGAATCACTTCTTCGATGGTCAAATCGCCTAATGTGGCCGGTGGATTATTGCGCAGATCGGCCGGGCTCCCTTCGTGGTCGGGCCATGCGGGAGCGATGCAGTTGTATCCGCGCTCTGTGAAATAGGCCATCCATTTTTCCCAGCTTTTGGGATTCTGAAACATGCCGTGAATGAAAACGATTGTCTTGCTCATCTGGTTAGTCATTATTAGTTATGCTAAGCGTAAACTAAAATCACGCCGGGGCGGGCCAGGGAATATTTCTTCAGGTTTCTTGTTGGGAGGATTCCCTACGGGAGCTTTTCTCTCTGCGAAGCAGAAATGACAAGCTTGTATATATCCTTATTAGAAGGGAAGAATTGGAAAAGTATAGTTAGCGTTACAGCACATTTTACAGCACATGTTTTACAGCACATAGCTTGCAGCGACTTGTCATTCCCGTAGGGAATCTTTCCTTAAGTTTCTTTCTGGGGGATTCCCTACGGGAATGACAAGCTTGTTTATATCCTTGTTGGATGGAAAGAGGCGGGAAGTATAGTTAGCGTTACAGTAGGTTTTACAGCATGTTTTTTACAGCACATTTTATAGCACATTTTATAGCACAAAGCTTGCAGCGACTTGTCATTCCCGTAGGGAATCTTTCCTTGGTTTTTATTGAGGATTCCCTTCGGGAATGACAAGTCGCTGGTGGAAGAGATAAGTCGTTGCAAATTATATTCCTGAAAGATGGAGAGAGGTGCAACTAATCTTCTGCGTTTCAATTCAATTTAAAGATGTCTATTTTAGCCCTATGCCTGCTACTGTACCATCGCGCAAGCTGCGGCCGCTGCAACTGATCACGGTTATTTTCTTTACGGTGTCCGGCGGACCTTACGGGCTGGAGCCGCTGCTCAATTATGCAGGCGCACATGCGGCGCTGCTGCTGTTGCTGGTGATTCCGCTGCTGTGGGATATGCCGGCCATCTTCACGGTGCTGGAGCTGAACGGGATGATGCCGGTGACCGGTGGCTATTATCAATGGGTGAAGCATGCCTTGGGCAAGCGCTGGGGCTTCTTCGAAGGCTGGTGGACTTGGCTCTATACGTTTGCCGATCTGGCTATTTATCCGGTGCTATTCGTACAATACTCGGGCTTCTTCTTTCCGGGCATCGAGGCTTACCGGCTGCTGATCTGCCTGTCTATCGTATGGGCTTCGGCGGGGCTGAACATTCTCGGCATTGTGCCTGTAGGGCGTGTGGCGCTTGGGCTGAGCGTGGTGGTGCTGTTGCCTTTTCTGGTTTTGTTTGCCGTATTTGCCCAGCACCATACCGGTGGCTATCTGCTTCCTGCACCGTCTTTGCAGCACATCACGTACCCTTCGCTCGGGCTGGCTGCCTATACGGTGATGTGGAACTGCTTTGGCTGGGATAATGCGACTACTTATGCGGAAGAGGTAGAGAAGCCGGAGCGCTCTTACCTGATCTCCGTTTTTACTGCTTTTATATTGGTGATGCTGATCTATACGGGGGTGATTGTGGTAGCGCAATTATCCGGTATTAGCTATACTATACTTGCCGGTAATGGACTGCCTGCGCTTGGGGCGCTGATTGGCGGGCGCTGGCTGGGCGCGATCATTGCATTTGGCGGGATGGCGAGCACGCTTGGGCTGTATGCGGCCAACCTGCTTTCGGTATCGCGGCTGCCCAAGGTGATGGCGGATGACGGGCTGATGCCTGCGCGGCTGCACGTACTGCATCCGAAGTTCAATACGCCTTATGTATCCATTATTGTATGCTCGGTGGTGATCAGCCTGATGACGCTCTGGAGCTTTGGCGATCTCCTCATTATTGATGTGACGGTGTATGGCGCGGGCCTCTTTCTGGAGTATATCTCGCTCATCAAAATGCGGATGCGGGAGCCGGACCGGCATCGCCCGTTCAGGATACCG
This sequence comes from Chitinophagaceae bacterium, assembly GCA_965200035.1. Lineage (GTDB taxonomy): Bacteria > Bacteroidota > Bacteroidia > Chitinophagales > Chitinophagaceae > UBA1952. The sequence goes on from OZ241334.1 coordinate 209,609, forward strand.
CTTGGCACGCGCTGGCTTTGTGTGCTGCTTATTTTCCCGGTTACGGTTTATCTGGTGGCGCTTACGGGAGTGCTGTCTTCTATGGATGCCGCTCTGAAGCCTGCTTTGTTTGCGATCGGGGCTTTGCTCAGCGGCGAGGTTGTCTGGAGGATTATTATTTGGCGCCGGCCGCATTTAAAAGGTTGAGCAGATTGTTTTGCTCACGGAGGCAATGCGGCGCGGTTGCGCTGTGGCTTTGTGCCTTTTCCTTTCCTAGAATTTTACGATCAGCTTTACGTTCAGCAGACGGGATGTCAGCCTGTTGGGAACAGCGTAGGTGCCGCCTGAGGTCTGGTCCTGTATCCATGCATAGGAGAGCGTGTTCTGGATGCCCAGTACATTGAATACTTCCAGGCTCGCCCAGATGCTTTCTACTTTTTTGAAGAAGCTGTGCGATGGGCGCTCTTTGCGTGTGCCATCGAGCAGGAGAGCGCTGAAGCCTATATCGCCGCGCTTGTAATCGGGGATGCGCAGGGTCTGATTTTCACGCTTGCCGTTTGGCGGACCGAATGGCAGGCCGGTGGCGTAGATCAGGTTCAGGTTTACTTTAAAGTTCTTGTGGCGGGGCAGGTAATCCTGCAGAAACAGGCCGAGCATGAAGCGCTGATCGGTGGGGCGCGGAATGTACCCGGTGCTTGCGGTGCTGTCATTGCCTGCGCCATCTGTATAATGGAAGGTGAGCTTTTCCATGGTCTTCAGGTAGCCGAGGCTCAGCCAGGAAGTGGCGTCGGGAACGAGATCGCCATAGAGGCGCACTTCACCGCCATAGGCGTAGCCTACCCCGGCATTCTGTCCGTAATATCGGATGCGAACATCATCGTATTCGTAGGGCACGAGGTCCCACAGCTTTTTGTAGTAGGCTTCGTAGGTAAACTTAAAGTTTTGGGTACCGGACTTAAAGTCGCGCTCGCCGCCCGCTACGATGTGGAAGGATTTCTGCGCTCTGAGCTGCTGATTTACATTGCCGTCCAGGTCGCGCATCTCGCGGTAAAAGGGAGGCTGCGCATAGAGGCCTGCGGCAAATTTGTAAAGCGTGCCGGGCTTGTTACCAGGCTTGTAGTTGACCTGCATCCGCGGGCTCAGGATAAATTCCTGGTTGAGATCGCTGTAGTTGAAGCGCAGGCCGGCATTGATGGTGAGGCCGCTGGTTGCGCCGCCTACGCGGATGGCATCCTGCAGAAAGCCGGTGTAACGGGTGTAATTGAAATCGGATGATGAGTTGTAGAATTTGGTGAGCTGCAGCAGATCGGGGTTGTAGGGCTGGGTGAAGCCGGCTGAATCGCGGCGCTCCCATTCGTGGAGCTTATCCGAGATATTGCTGACGGATGCATCGAGGCCCCATTGAAGCTGGTGATTGCCGCCATCGTAGCTGCCGCGGTGTGCGATGGTCCCTACTTTCACTTTCAGGTAGTTACGGGCGTGGGTCTGTATGATGCCGGTGCCCAACGCGTATTTGATCTGTCCGAAGTCTGCTTTTGCTAGGTCTGTCTCAAGCTGACCGAGGATGTACTCTCCGCTGATGTCGTAGGTTTCTTCTTCATTGGTCTGGAAGCCGGATGCGAGCAACTTCAGCCGCAGGCGCTCCGTAGGACGATAAGTGGTAGAGATGCCGGCAAATTTGGAATCGAACTGATCGATCTCGCCGCCATTGTAGAATACCTGTAGCTGGTAGGCTTCGTTCACTACACCAAAGGAAGAAACAGATTCGGAAGGATAGTAGGAGAAACGGTTGCGTGCGTAGTTGCCGATGGCTTCCACTTCCCATTTTCCATTGATGCGGTAATTGACGAGCGCCTGAAAGTCGGTGAAGGAAGGATTGTACACGCCTTTGGTGGGCTGGCTTTGAAGCAGGTATTGATTGCTTTTCTGCCGCAGGCCTACCATATAGGTAAGGCGGTCATTTTTGGAAGCGCCTTCGAGGGAAAGGCTGGCTCCGAGCAGGCTGGCCATGGCGGTGCCCCGGAAACGGTCGGGGCGGCGATAGCTTACATCCAGCACAGAGCTCATCTTATCGCCATAGCGCGCCTGAAAGCCGCCGATGGAAAAGTTGATATTGCTGACCAGATCTGAGTTGATGAAGCTCAGGCCTTCCTGCTGCCCGGAGCGGATGAGGTATGGGCGGTAGATCTCAAAATCATTTACATAGACGAGGTTCTCATCGTAGTTGCCGCCACGGACTGTGTATTGCGAAGTGAGCTCGTTATGAGAGCCGACCAGCGATTTGATGGCGTTGGTGAGGCCATCGCCGGTACCGGCAATCTGGTTGAGGTTGGATGGATCGAGGATGTAGATGCTGCCGGCTTCGCGCTGGGTGCGGATGGCTTTCTTGGTGACCTCATCGATCTCCCTTGCTTTGCTCTGCAGCCGTACGTTGAGCTTTTTCTGCTCGCCTGCATCGAGGGTCATATACTCCCGGATGGCGTCGCCGCTGAGGTAGGAATAGACTAGCGTGATGCGCTTGCCAGCCGGCACTTCCAACCGGTACTCCCCTTTCGGACCGGTATTGGCGCCGATGGGAGTGCCTTCTACGGCAACGGTAGCCAGCTCCAGCGCTCTGCCGTTACCATCGGTAACCGTGCCATAAAGTGCGGCGGTCTGTGCGGCGGTAAGCAGGGGCACACCGACAAGTGCTGCGATCAGAAAGAGTATTCGTTGCCACATAGGTCTTCCCATAAACGGGTAAAAGGTAATTTTATTTTCCCACGGCCCTGAGCTGTGCGATCATTTGTTTGGGGTCTTCTGCCGAGAACACGGTATTGCCCGCTACCAGCACATCTGCGCCTGCGGCAATGATGGTCTGCGCATTGTCCAGCGTTACTCCCCCATCTATCTCGATGAGCGCTTTGCTGCCGGTGGCCTGGATCATCTGCTTCAGCGCTGCAATCTTTTTCAGGGTCTGCGGGATGAACTTCTGTCCGCCGAAACCCGGGTTGACGCTCATCATGCAAACGAGGTCTATATCCTGAATCACATCTTCGAGCACGCTTACCGGCGTATGTGGATTGATGGCTACCCCGGCCTGCATACCCAGTGCTTTAATGGCCTGAAGGCTGCGGTGCAGATGCGGCGAGGCTTCATAATGAACGGATAATATGTCGGTGCCGGCTTTGGCAAAGTCTTCAAAATATTTTTCCGGCTCTACGATCATCAGGTGCACGTCAAAGGTCTTTTTCGCGGCCTTTTTCATGGCTGCGATGATGGGTGCGCCGAAGGTAATGTTGGGCACAAAGCGGCCATCCATTACATCGAGGTGAAACCAGTCGGCCTCGCTGTGGTTGATCATATTGATATCATGCTCGAGCTTCAGGAAATTGGAAGACAGCATGGAAGGTGCAATCAGCGCCATTTTATTATTGTTGAGTGTTAAGTGTTCAATTGCTTTTAATGAATTTGGGTTGTTGGAATCTGAATGCTTCTTCTTTGCTCACTTTGCACTAAACACTCAAAACTCGACCCTTATTTCATTCTTTTCAGTCCTTCTTTTGCCTGCGGCATATTCTTATCGAAAGTTAATGCCTGCTCGTAATCATTCTTTGCTTCGGTCTTTTTGTTCTGCAACTCATTGCACAGGCCTCGGTTGTAGTAGGCTTTGGCGTTGTTGGGCTCCAGCTTTGTTACCAGATCAAACTGCCGGTACGCTTTTTCGACCGAGTCCTGCTGCAGCAATATCCAGCCCATGCCGAACACTGCATCGGCATACTGCGGATCGTGATCGATCATATTATGGTACACTTTTTTAGCAGGCTCGTATTGCTTTTTGTCCTGGTAGTACATGGCCTTGGCGTAGAGCGGCATCAGGTCTGTGGTATCGAGGCGGAAGGCGTTATCGAGGTATTGCACACCCATTGGATTTTCTCTGGCATTGTACAGCATACCCAATTGGATCATGGCTTCGCGGTAATCCGGCGCTACGTTGATACAGGTCTGGAATGAGGAGATGGCTTTACCGGTATCTTTCAGCTCTTTGTAAATAATGCCTTTCAGGAAATAGCCTTCAGGATTGAAGGCATCATTGCGCAGCACGGTATTGACTTCGGCAAATGCCTTGGGATACTGTGAGGTGAAGATCATCATCTTGGCCAGTTTCAGGTGTGATTTTATATCTGAGGGATTGCGCTGCAGCGCACGCTCCAGCCAGCTTATAGAGCCGGTAATGTCTTTGTGCTCGAACAAGAGATCGCCGATAGCGCTCAGGTATTCCGACTTGCTGGAATCAATGCTGACTGCTTTCTGAAAATCGCTCAGCGCTAGGGAATCCTGCTGCAGCTTGTGAAGGGCAAGGCCGCGATTGTAATAGCTGGCTGCATTTTTAGGGTCGGCTTTGATCTGCTCGGACAGCGGTGCTATGGTGCCGTTTTCGAGCACGGAGCCGGAAGCATTGGCCCCGTTTCCGGATGGCTTTCCGCTGTGCTTACAGGCGGTCATCAATCCGGTGAAAACAATAAGAAAGCTGAAAAATAAAATGGCTTGTTTGCGCATGTGCGTTGAGTACAAGGTTTTAATAGGGCAAAATTACTCGGATTTCCGCGGAGCTTATGATTTAAGATCGTTAACAGCTTCTTCTTCAATATCTTTTGCGTCCGGCTCATGCAGCCTTACTATCTCTTTGGATTTTTTGCGCAACTTCATATTCATCAGCTCAACCGCGAAGGAGAAAGCCATGGCGAAGTACACATAGTTCTTCAGGTTCAGCTCTTCCGTAGGATGAGGAACGGTGGCTTCACGCCAGCCATCGATCACCAATACAAGGCCTACCATTACCAAAAAAGAAAGCGCCAGCATGGTGAGCGTTGGATGCTTCGCGATGAAGGTGGATATTTTTTCAGAGAACAGGAACATGATGATCATGGCAATGATAACGGCGGTAATCATTACCACGAGATTATGCCCGATGCCGGATGCGGTGATCACACTATCGAAAGAGAAGACCATATCTACCAGCACGATCTGGACAATGGCCTTAGAGAAGCTGGCGCCCTTTGCGGTCTTTGGCTTGTCTTCTTCCTCATCGCCTTCGAGCTTATGGTGAATCTCTGTAACGGTTTTGAAGATAAGGAACAGGCCGCCGCCGATCATGACCAGGCTGGCAAGGTCGAATGCTTTGGTGATGCCGAATAAAGTGAAGCCAAAAAGCGCATTGCCTTTCTGCCTCAGGAGCCAGCCGAGCGCAAATAAAAGCGCGGTACGGGTAATGATGCCGAATACCATCCAAAGAGTACGGGCGCGCCTGCGCTGCTCTTTGGGCATTCTGCCCATAATGATGGATACGAAGATGACATTGTCGATGCCCAGGATGATTTCCAGCGCAGCAAGCGTGAGCAGGCTGATCAGGGCGGGCAGGGTAAATAATTCGTTCATTGCTGCTTACTATCTGTTTTCTTTTGCTAAAATTCCCTGACAAATATTTTTTACGATCGATGGTCCTTCATAAATAAAGCCGGTATAGACCTGCACGAGCGATGCTCCGGCCTCCAGCTTTTCAATGGCATCGGCTGCGGTGAAAATACCGCCTGCTGCTATAATAGGAATGGAACCGCCACTTTTGCGATGAATATAGCTGACTACTTCCGTAGCGCGCTCCCGAAGCGGCTTCCCGCTCAATCCACCCGCACCAATGGCTTCTACTTCCCCTTTTGCGGTTGTGAGTGTGCTGCGGTCGATGGTGGTGTTGGTAGCTACAATGCCGTCTATGCCGGTTGTGCGCACGATTTCCACAATATCATCGAGCTGGTTATCGGTGAGGTCCGGCGCTATTTTCAGCAGGATTGGCTTGAGGGATGGCTGCTGTTTATTCAGCTCCCGCAGGCTGTTGAGCAGTTGCGTGAGCGGCTCTTTATCCTGAAGCTGGCGCAGGCCGGGAGTGTTGGGGCTGCTTACATTCACCACAAAATAATCGACCACGGGATGCAGCACACGGAAAGATGCTTTATAGTCTTCCACCGCTTCTTCGTTCGGCGTGTCTTTATTCTTGCCAATATTGCCGCCGATGATGACGCGCTCTTTGCGCTGCTTCAGCCTTGCAGCAGCGGCTTCTGCACCGCCATTATTAAAGCCCATTCTGTTGATGAGGGCTGCATCTGCCGGCAGTCGGAAAAGCCGGGGCTGAGGGTTGCCCGGCTGCGCGCGCGGAGTAAGCGTTCCAATTTCAATGAAGCCGAAGCCAAGCGTGGCCAGCTCATCAGTAAATCGGGCATCTTTATCAAAACCAGCCGCAAGCCCTACAGGATTCGGAAAATTAATGCCCCATAATGTACGCTCCAATTGCCTGTTCCTGATTGTGAACATGCGCTGTAATTGCCTGCGGAACAGCGGCATGCGGTACGCCCATTGCAGGCGGTGCATGGCCCAGTAGTGAACAGATTCTGGCGATTGAAGAAAAAGAAGGGAACGTATGGCACGGTACATGGCGGCCAAAGATACAATCAAAGGTTTTAACCATTTTTTACAAGGTAAAAGTATTGAGCGCCAATCTCGGAAGCCTTAATTTTAGCGGCTACATGCGCCGTCTGCTCCTTCTGACTTTTCTGACTTTTTTTACGCTTTGCCTTCATGCGCAGACCATGATCGGTATTGTTACAGAAGCCGCCACCGGCAAGCCACTCGATGATGTGCTGTACGAGAATATTTTTTCCAGCCTTTCCGGCACTACGGATAGCAGCGGCAGATTTACCCTGTCTGCATCGGCGGGTCAGTTAATTGTTTTTCAGAAGCTGGGCTACCGCACGGTCCGGGTACGCATTCCGCCGGGCCATATGCCGCCGTTCTTTAAAATCCCGATGGAGCCGGGCGCTTTGCAGTTAGATGAAGTAGAAGTCCTCGACCGTCACCGGAATTACCACAACGATAGCCTGCGCAATGCATCTATCTATGAAAGTGAAATCAGGTATCCCAAGATGAGCGCGGTAGATAAGATCCAGCACCCGTTTACAGCGCTGAGCAAGCATTATCAGTCCATCATGCGCTTTCAGAAGGAATACAATTATCTGGAGCAGCAGAAGTACATCGACTATGCGTTTAATGAAAAGATGATTACCAATCTTACCGGTCTTCAGGGTGACGATCTGCATCAGTATATGCGCCAGTACCGCCCTACTTACGAGATGCTGCGCTCTATGCCGGACTATTATTTCTATTCTTACATCAAGGAAAGCGCGCAGCAATGGCAGCGCAGGAAAGGCCGCAGACCGGCTCCGCAGACTGAGCGCGGCGGCTATTAGCGCGTAAACAGATGCGCGATAAAGTAAGCGGCAGCGGCAGCCAGCGCGCCGATGATGGTTACCTTCAATGCTTCGCGCATGGGATTGAGCCCGGTCATTTTTGCTTTGAAATATCCGAAGAAAAAGAGGCTGATGATGGTGAGCACACAGCTCCATCTGAGACCATCCTTAGGTGTTGCGCAAAAGAAATAGGGCATTAGCGGAACCAATCCGCCGACCGCATAGGACAGACCGATATTGAGCGCGCTGTTGCGGGCGCGGCGCGGGTCAGGCTTATCCAGGCCCAGCTCAAACTTCATCATAAAATCCACCCACTTCTCTTTGTCCTTCGCCATCTCATCGGCAATCAGGTGCTGCGTCTCTGAACTGAGGCCTATCTCTGCAAACACATCGCGCACTTCCTGCTTTTCCCGCTCCGGCACACGGTCCACTTCATCGCGCTCTCTGGCCAGTTCTGCATTGTAATGATCCATCTCCGTGCGACCTGCCAGGTAACCGCCAAGCCCCATTGCTATAGAGCCGGCAGCTATTTCTGCCAGGCCCGCTGTGATAACGATACCCGTGCTGCTGACCGCGCCGCTCAATCCTGCAGCGAGGGCAAAAGGCACAGTAAGGCCATCACTCATACCAATAACGATATCGGTAATGAGTGCTGAACTTTTTAAATGCTGTTCTTCGTGATGGTGGTGGTGATCTTCCTTCATCAAAACGTCTGTTGAAGACTGCGGCCGATAATGTCCACACATTCGTCCAGCTGCTTACGGTCTATGATCAATGGCGGGGCAAAGCGGATGATATCGCCATGGGTTGGCTTGGCCAGCAATCCGTTTTCCATCATGGTCACGCAAAGATTCCAGGCGGCATCTTTATTTTCATGCCCGATCACGATTGCATTCAGCAGGCCCTTGCCTCTGACGGTTTTAATGTGCGGGCTTTTGAGCTCATTCAGCCGCTTGCGCAGGTATTCTCCCTGCACAGCGGCATTTTCCGCCATTTTTTCTTTCTTCAATACTTCCAGAGCAGTCATCGCTACTTTACACGCCAGCGGATTGCCGCCATAGGTAGAGCCATGCTCACCGGGCTTGATGAGCATCATGATCTCATCATCGGCCAAGACCGCACTTACCGGCATGGTGCCGCCGGATAAGGCTTTGCCCAATATCAGCACATCCGGCCTTACGTCTTCATGATCGCAGGCCAGCATCTTGCCGGTGCGGGAAAGTCCGGTCTGTATCTCATCTGCCAAGAACAGCACATTGGCTTCGCGGCACATGGCAGCGGCTTTGCTCAGGTATCCATCATCGGGCACTACTACCCCGGCCTCGCCCTGAATAGGCTCTACCAGAAAGCCTGCCACATTTTTATCTTGCAGCGCTGCTTCGAGCGCTTTCAGATCGTTGTAAGGAATGGACTGATAACCGGGTACGAATGGTCCGTAATTGATACGGGCAGTAGGATCGGAAGAAAAGGAGATTACATTGATGGTGCGTCCGTGAAAGTTTTGCTCGCAGACAATGATCTTCGCCTGATTGGAAGTAATGCCTTTTACTTCATATCCCCAGCGGCGCGCCAGCTTCAGGGCGGTTTCTACGGCTTCTACGCCGGTATTCATCGGCAGCACTTTATCGTAACCGAAATAATCGGTGATGTAGGCTGCGTATTCGCCCAGCAGATCGGAATGGAAAGCGCGGGAAGTCAGCGTGAGCTTTTGCGCCTGCGCGATGAGTGAAGCTATGATTTCAGGATGGCAATGTCCCTGATTGACGGCGCTGTATCCGGAAAGAAAATCATAATACCTTTTCCCATCCACATCCCATACATAGACGCCCTCCCCTTTGGAAAGCACTACGGGAAGCGGGTGATAATTGTGCGCACCATACTGATTTTCTTTATCAAAAGCCTGTTGTGCAGCTTTTGATGCATTGAGCATTACCGACATGCCACAAAGCTAAGCAATTGCCTGAACTGGCCTAGTTTGCGCATGGTTATCATTCATTGACTTATTGAGTTTGTGCATTTTTTGTACAGCGGTTTGTTTTCAGATGCTGAATCAATGACGTATGAGGACTTTTCTACAAATTGTTCTTTTTCATTGAGCAGATAGAATTTATACAATCCATCGCTGAAACCGCTTACATCCAGCTGCTCGTTACGCTGGTTCAGTTGCCATTGGGCTATTAGACGCCCTTTCATATCCACCAGCCTCGCAGTTACGGGCATCTCCTCTTTTCGACGGATCCACAGCGTTTTTTGCAACCGGGTTGGGAAATACATTAGCCTGCAGCGATTTCGTTTCCCGGATACTATTGGCGATACGTTCATTTCTTAACACCAGATTCCCGAAGAGCAGATCCTGATCTCCATCATTATCAATATCTGCAGCGGCGATAACACAATTGTCAATATCCATATCCAGAAACGCATGGGTTGTATAAGTGGTGGTTCCATTGCCCAATGCCAGCACAGAAAAAGAAGTATTAAAAACGTTATTGGCGCCGCCCAGGCAAATGTCGGTCTGCCATCACCATTAAAATCGGCGACATCAATGGATACCGACTCGCCGAATTGAGGGAGGTTGGTAGTTTGCAGGCTGAAGGTGCCGTTATTATTGTTGTGATAGATATTTGTAAAATTTTGATGCCCGCTGCTGTCCACGCCCGCCGCCAGCAGATCCATATGGCCGTCCGCATCGTAGTCCAGTCAGTCTAAAGTGCCGGCGCCCCCTTTCATATAAGGGCTGGCAAGCCTGAAACGATCAGATCCTTCATTATGATAGATGTACACCTGCGCGCTTATTCCATCGCCGTTCATCGGAATATCCTGCCGCCCGTCCTCATCATAATCACACCATTTTAATTCACCATTCCAGATGCCATTCAGCCCGGCATGAATATCATCGAACCGGAAGCCGCCGGCGTTGCGCAGCACATGGGACTGCGCATCCCCAAAGCTGTCCAATCCCGAAATAGCGATATCCATTAGCCCGTCATTGTTATAGTCAGCAACCGAAAAACTACCGCTTGACAATTTAGGTATGGAATGGAAGAAACATCAATTCCGGATACCAGCAGATCTTCTTTTCCACCATTATCAAGGTCAGCCCATACGACTGCAGCCTGCGATAGCGGGTCAAAAAACTGCGTTACAGGAAGCATCCCGGCATTGGTATTATGATAGACGGTAAAAAGTTGAATGGACTGACGCTGCCTGCAATATATGCAAGGTCTTTCAGGCTATCTCCGTCATAGTCTCCCCAGGCTGCTGCGCCGTTGAAGCTTACAGGAAATATATCTGCAACTATAAAGCTCTGATCACTGGCCCTGGTGCATAATAGAAGCAGAGAGACCAGCAATATGAGGATGGGTTTGATAAAAGCTGCGTTTTTAGAATTTGTACTGGAAACAGGCATCCTGCAACCAACAGATGCTGGTTGCAGGATGCCTGTTTTTCGATTATTATTCCGGTGACCCCGGGTTTGTGGTCAGCAGATATTGTGCTCAATAAACATGGCAATAGTATAGCAATTTTACAAGGTTAGACAGCTTTACACACGTCTGTAACTTTTTGAAGTAGGCGTTTAATCACTTGATAAATTTGCAATGCCCAACAATCTTTATGTTGGGCATTTTTCATTTTGAAATAGTAATGAAGTTTATAAAACACAACTGCCTATGAAAACCTTCAAGAATCAAATCGAGATATGGGACTACTTTACTAATAATAAGGTGTGTAAGGAATACTTAGAAGAAGTGCTGTGGAGAAACGTGCCTACTTGTCCTTATTGCAAATGCAAGGAATCTTACAAGATCAAGACTACAGATTATTATAGATGCAAGAACAAATCCTGTATGAAGACTTACAACGTCTTAAAAGGAACAATTTTCGAAAATACAAAGATTGAGTTACGTCTTTGGTTTATGGCAATCTTCGAAATGGGTGCACATAAGAAGGGTGTAGCAGCCATCAAACTAAAACAGAGCATAGGTGTCACTTATAAGTCGGCTTGGTTTATATTTCACCGGATCAGAGAATCTTTTAATAACAATCCACTGTTTCATTGTGAATATCAAATGGAAGATGTAGTAGAAGCAGACGAGACTTACGTGGGAGGTAAGAACAAAAATCGCCACTGGGATAAGAAGGTTAAGAATAGCCAAGGTAGAAGTTGTAAGGATAAAGTACCCGTACTCGGACTGCTTCAAAGAGGCTGGTTTATTCGATGCTTTTGTAGGCTCCCCTAAAAACTGGTCGAATTGGAATTAGAGGTTTGAGTTGGCTCATAAAGGTATTTCAAATATCTTATCCACAAGTCCGCGCTATACGGCAGGGACAGCTGAAGAGCTATCCTGCCTACGCGGATTTGTGGATAAGGCTTCTGCACTTTCATCGGCTGTCGCCTTGCTATTTTGCTTTTCCTGATTGGCGTAGTCTACCGGTGAGAGGTAGCCCAGCGCCTTGTGTGGGCGCTCATGATTATAATCCAGACGCCAGGCTTCACACCTCATCCGTGCTTCGCTCAGGCTCTCAAACATCCAGCTGTTCAGTAACTCACGTCTCATCGATCCGTTCTTCCGTTCAATGTAGGCGTTCTGCATCGGCCTTCCCGGCTGGATATAATGCCAGCTTACCTTGTGTTGCTCGCCCCATTGTTCCATCAGATGGCTAATGAACTCTGGTCCGTTGTCACTTCTTATATTGGCCGGCTTTCCCCTCAGTACTACAACCTGGTCGAGCGCCCTTTGCACCCTGAGCGCAGGCAGTGAGGGGTCCACCTCAATCTTCAGCGACTCACGGTTATAGTCATCGATGATGTTCAGTACCCGGAACTTACGGCCATCGCTAAGCGCATCGCTCATAAAATCCAGCGACCAGCATTGATTAGGGGCTGTAGGCACTACCAAAGGCTGCTTCACCCGTTCGGGCAACCGCTTCTTTGATCTTCGTCTGATGTTCAGACGCATAGCCTTGTAAACCCGGTAGAGCCGCTTATGGTTGATCTTTTCACCCTTGTTCCTGAGCCGGTAATAGCAGGACCAGAACCCAATGGCCGGGTGTTTTGTGGTAAGGGCGGACAAGTGATCTTCCAGTTTACGGTCGTCCTTTTGCCTGTGTTTGTAACGGTAGGTGCTGCGGCTGATGGCCGTCATGGCACATGCCCTGCTGACGTTGCAGCCTTCTTCGGTGACAAGCAGGCCCACAACTTCTCTCTGATCAGCAGGGCCTACCATTTTTTTGCCACTACGTTCCTGAGCGCCTGAAGGTCAAAGCTAACCTCGGCATACATCTTCTTATACTGTGCCAGCTCGGCTTCGAGCTCTTTGACGCGCTTTACCTCGCTGATCTCCATGCCGCCGTACTTTGCCTTCCAGTTGTAGAAGGTCGCTTCTGAGATGCCGAGTGCACGGCTGATGTCTTTGACAGATTGGCCGGCTTCCTGCTGCTTGATTGCAGATACGATCTGGCTCTCTGTAAATTTGGATTGCTTCATCCCTGATGTTTCTGTTTTAAAGTTAGAGATTATCCCTACTTACAAAACGGTCAACTTCCGGGGAGCCTACACATTGACCGTAGAAACCCATCGCAAGAATCTGATGCAAAAAATAAACGCCAAAAATTCATTGGAATTAATAAAAATTACCAGGGAACAACTGCTTTTTGATTAAATGAAATGAAACCTCTAAGTTGCTGCTTCCGTTCCCGGATTTGTATGTATTCCCATATATAACCGGAAGCAAAAGTTTCCCCGGTAAGCTGCCTGAATAAAGATTCTCCGCGGGAGCTTTCCGTGTCATTCCAAAGACCTTCCGTGTCGTTCCGTACACCTTCTGCTGAATTTCTGTCACCTGCCGCTTTATAGTGCTATGCTGCCGGCTTATATAGTTCACTTTTTATGAAACAGCCATCAGCTCCGGTTCAGGAATGGTCATTTGTTCAAAATCACTGATCCGGTCAAGCTCGAGGATGGTCTGGTTACTGGTTTCTGAAGGATGGAACATCGGTCTGTATTTAGCCCCATAAATCATTTGACCAACGGTATAAGAAGTCCGCTGCTGCACGGTATTGGCAAAGTGATCGTCGAACCCTTTTATGTTAAGAATCACCTCAAGCTTGCTATCCATCAGCTCTTTCTGGGTGTAGTTATAGAGCGGACTCTCTTCATCCAGGATGTGCACCACCGTCCAGCTCAGCGCGAGGCTGCTTACTTTGGCTATATCCAGCTTCAGCGTATAAAAATGAGTGACGCGCTTACCGGCATCATCTTTTTCGTGGACGGCAGCAGTCATCAATCCTTCAATATCGGTAAGATGATTGTTTTTGTAAGAAGCAAGCCGGATCATCAATGCCCGTCCGCCCCGGAATGGCGCAACGAGCATTTTATCGGCGAACAACAGGTAAGCGCGCGGTCTGGAAAAACGCCCGTAGAACAGGCCGGTCACCAGGGCAAACATCAGGATGCCCAGCAAAGATTCGAAAGAGGCAATGCAATTGGTAACAAGGCCGGAAGGCGCCATGTGTCCGTAACCTACAGTGGTAAGCGTTTGCGAGCTGAAAAAGAAGGCCTCGGTAAGCTGGGAAAAAACCTCATCGGGCACAGGTGGTCCTACCAGATGCTCTACCCCTACGAAGTAGTAAATGCCGGCAAAGATCAGGTTCAGAAAAGTGTACCAGGCAAAGATGACCAGGAAGAAACGTCCGCGCGGCATACGCAGCAATGTGTGATAAAAGCTGATCCGGTCAAGATAAGTAAGGCCGGTCTTGCGGATGTTCGGCGTACCATCGGCATTCATGATTCTCGCGCCTTCCGAAGCGCTGTTATCACTGAAGCCCGTGTTGTCAATTTTTTTAAATCTACTGGCCATGTTTGCTTATTCGTTTGTTCAACAGGACGGGTAATAAAGCCAGCAATATCATCACGGCCAAAGCTCCTGCCCCCAAAAATAAGACAGCGGCATCATTCAAATAGTGTGCGAGCGTATAATAAAGGCCGATCAATACTACAGAAAAAACAATGAGCTGGCTCAGCCAGGCTTTCCAGGGCAATAGCTGATGCCAGGAAACACCCAGCATTTTCGCCGTATGCCTCAGGTAAAATCCGGCCTGCAGCCAGGTGCTGAGTACAAATGCAAAGGCAATCCCATTCAGCGAGAAGAAGCGGTAGAGCGGATACATCAGGACCAATGCAACGGCCAGATCCAGCAGCGCGCCGGCATTGATGATGCGTCCTTTTCCTTTGTACTGAAGCATCGAGGTAAAGTTGTAAGCGCGCAGCGGCACTACCATTGCGGAAATGAGAAAGAGCGATACGGCTGTATCATATCTGTGCCTGAAAACCACCCCGAACAGCTCGTACCGGAACAATATCAGAAAAAGGAAGACCGGAAAAACAATGCGGGATAGGAGTGATCCTGATTCTTTCAATAAGGCCGTTCGTGCGCTGTCTTCCGCTTCCTGATTGTTTAATTGCATGAGCAGCGCGCTTCCTGCAGCGCCCAAAAGCAAGGGCAAAAACGGAATGTCAATGGTTCCGTTAAAGTAAAGAGCGAATGCCGGCGCTGCCAATAAAAAACCGAGTATCAACTTATCGATCCAGCGGAAAAGCATTTGCACCACATCATAGACTCCCAGGTGAAACCATAATGAACGGATGCTGTGCAGTGTTACTAAAGGAGCATCCTTAATGGTGCTTTGATAGACGAGCCTAGCCTTTACCAATAACAGCAACAGCCGTACAGCGCCGGCCAGCAGCAGCGTTAATAACAGCCCTTCTGTATTTATCTGTTGCCTTATAAAAAGCCAGTGCGCAGCAATAAAGACCATCGCGTATGCACCGCTAACCAAAGCCACATACCGGAAGATACGTGCGGGCAGCAAGTAAGCTTCGGCCAATGCGGTGAGCGCGCTGCAAAGAAGAAATAATGCACACGGTACCGGCGGAAAAAGGCCTTTCCCGGAATGCATCTGCAGCCATGCAAATGCAATTGCGCACAGCATCTGACAAGCAATAAGCAGAAATTTACGCTTCAGGAAAAGACTACGTATCAGCCCTGTAATATGCGCCAGCGGATAGGTAAAGATTAAGGCCGGAAGGCCGAGGCAGGCCAGCGTATTCAGCACTTGCCATTGTACCCAAAAGGTTTGGTACTTTCCATAAAACTCAGGTGGCATGTGCCGAGAAAAAAGGATGAGCGCGATGAAAGCAGCCAGCGCAGGAAAGAGACGGATCAGAAAAATATACGCGCTATTTCCCAGCAGCGTAGCGCTCATATTTTTGCCGGGCTTGTGCATCGCATTCTTCTTTGTTTAACTGCCTGATGACGCGGGCAGGATTGCCGGCTATCACACAATAGCCTTCTTCAAAACTTTTAGTGACGATAGCACCTGCGCCTACAATGGTGAAATCGCCCAGCCGCACTCCCGGCAGCACTATAGCGCCCATCGCCAGCCAGCAAAAATTCCCGATGTGTACCGGCGGCGCAGTAACAGTCACATCATTATCCACGAAATGATGATTGCCGGAAACGATGCCCACATTGGGACCAACATTGGTAAAGTCGCCAACATGTATTTCGTTTTGAGCGTTCACATATACACCGGGCGAATCACCGGGAAATACGCCTTTACCAACCGTCAGCTTTTGCGCATTGTGAATGGTGCTGGTATGGTGAATGGCCCACGGCACCGCCGCATTCTGCCGCATGAGCCGCCGGAACAAAAAGTCTGTAACATAAAACCCGAAGCTCATTTCAGGCCGTAACCCGAAAGCTTTGCGCAGCTTATATTTCAGCCCGCCGCTCATACTGCCTCAACAGGCTCTTCCTTCTTTTTCATAAACAGGCTGACCAGCCAACCGGCAGCAATCAGCAGGAGCAATGCACTGCAGGCCATTGCTATCGGCCTGGCGGATGTATAGGCTTCGGGCAGGAAGACGAATTTGATCTGGTGCTTACCGGCCGGGATGCGCAGCGCGCGCAAGGCATAGTCTGCTTTCAGGATCTTTGCTTCCTTTCCATCTATATACGCCTTCCATCCTTTATCATAATAAACATCGGAGAAAACACCCAGCCCTTCCGCTGTATTGTTCGATTCGAAAGCAAGATCATTCAGTCCGTATTTGGTAAGCCGGATCGTTGACGAAGAATCTTTGTGCGGTGTGAAGCCCTGAAGCTCGCTCTGGTAAGTGCTGCGCATCACGCCTGTTTCCCTGGCATTAAAAGCATTGGCCATCTTCACCGTATCACCGAAGCCCGGCGCATTCAGCGCATTGATATCTTCTTCTGCCGTAGCGGTCCATTTGATGTTGGAAACAAACCAGGCATTGCCCAACGCTTTCGGATTAGGGATTACGCCCGGTGCTGCGCCCTGAGCGCCGCCCGGTACAATAATGTATTTTGTATTCAGCATATTGAGCACTTCGCTGTTGTAGCCTTTGCTCATTTGTACTTCTATCAGATCCTGATAATTCTCCAGCTTAGCCGCACTATAGCCGCCAATCGACTTGTGGTGAAAGGACGGCATCGGGTCAGCAAACACGCCGCGCGATACATCCATCACTCTGTAATAAGGGTCTTTGTCTTGCAATATCTGCTGATCGGCAGGAGATGGCGCAAAATAGGCATCATATTCTTCCTTGTCTTTGTAAGGGCTTCCCGGATTGCCCGGCATATCGCGCAGGTAGTTGTAGCCAACCGGCATCAGGTCGATGACAATGAGTAAACCCAAACCGCCGACAAGCATGGCACTCTTGATGTGGTCTTTTATGTAAAGCCAAATGAGGCCGGCAGTAGCGAAGATGTAAAATGCGCTCAGCAGGCCGCTGTTGCGCGCCATAGCCTGGCGGTCTTCTTTCAGCGGTCCGAGCAATTGCGCCGGAAGCTGTGTATCGCTCAGCTTATTGGCAAAGTCGAAGAACATGCCGCCCAGCAATGCGATTACCAGCGCCAGTCCGCCTACGGCTATAGCGCTGATTTTTGTGTATTTCCAAAAGGCTGCTTTATCTACTTTGCCAAGGAGCGCTTCATTTAATCCCCAGATGCCTACCAGCGGAAAGATCAATTGAGGAATGACCAGAGCCGTAGATGGCGCCCGGAATTTATTCAAACCCGGCAAGTGATCGAACATAAAGTAGTTGAAGTCTTTGAAATGGTCGCCTACAGAAAGCAGGATGCCAAAAACGGCAACGCCCAGCAACCACCATTTAGCCGGGTGGCGAACGATCATCATGCCCAGCACAAACAGGAAACAAATGATAGCGCCGAAGTAAACCGGACCGGCCAGAAAGCCCTGATCTCCCCAGTAAGAAGGCAGCATCGGGTATTGCTCACCGGTAGCTTCATTGGTACGTGGCAGGCGGTCGGCCTCTTCCTGACTTGCGCCTCCGTATAGATAAGGAACGAGTATGCAGAATGTTTCGCCGATACTATTGCTCCAACCGAAAGCATACGCTTTATCCAGGCCACCGCTTTTTTTGCCTTTATCGTGTGTATACAGTTCACTGGCCCCGCCCCGCTGGGTATCTTTTGTATATTCCACAGTGGGCTTGATGGTACTCATGTTAGAGCCTACTCCAAGAGCAATCAGCGCTACAGCTATAGCTCCGCCAATCAGGGCTTCTTTTATCTTTCCGGAACGGTATGCATCGATCAGCAATCCCAGTCCCGCAAATAATAAAATGAACATCAGGTAATACACAATCTGATAGTGACCCGATATGACCGCCAGCGATAAGGAGACGCCGAATAAAGCAGCCCCCATCAGGTATCGCCCGCGCATCAGCAAGATAAGACCGGCTACAACCGCCGGCATATAAGCGATGTCCATCATCTTTGTCTCATGCCCGGTAGCCACGATCTCACAATTGTAAGTGGCAAATGCATAGGCAATGGCGCCGACTGCACCCAGCCATTTATTGACGCGCATAACGGATGCCAGCACAAAAAAGCAAAGCATCGCCAGAAACATAAAATTAGCCGGACGGGGAAGGAAGCCCAACAGCGCCTGATGAATGTATCCGATAAAATTATCACCCTGTGGCCCGTACACCGTGTAGGAAGGCATACCTCCAAACATGCTGTTCATCCACAGTATCTGCTCACCGGTCTTTTCGTGCCATGCGCGGCCTTCTTCAGATGCGGCCCGCCAATTCATAAAATCGCTCGAAGCCAGTACTTTTCCCTGCAGCGCTGGGAAGTTGAATGCAAGAGCTATAACCAGGAAACCGCCAATAACGAGCAGGGTGGAAATGAGATTTTTCCTTACCGATGGAGACATTTAATGAATAAAGTTTGGGCTAAAGTTAATAGTAAGTGTTGAAGTAGTAAAGGATATACGTAAAGAGGATCAAGAAAATATTCTGCTCTAAAAACAACCATAACGGCTTTTATTTAAATATGCCCGATATTAAAACCGGCCCCTTCAAATTTTTCTCCACACCACAACTATTATTATTTTTACGCCATGGCCGGTAATGGATTAATGAAATGGGTACTCAATCACATCAGCCGCGAACGTCTGCAAAATCTGGCAACTACCTTTTCGCCGGTTATCGCATGGTGGTTTCGCGGGGATAACCTTATAGACCCGATTGACAACCGCAGGTACAAGAAATTTCTTCCCTACGGCTACGGCAAAGAGCGCTCCAATGCGTTTTCCCCCGGAACATTGTCTCTGGAAAGGCACCGCGCGCTGTTTCTTTATCTGAAGAACAATACAGACATTTTCACGAAGAAGATCAGTATGCTGCATATTGCGCCGGAGCGCTCGCTCGGCAACCTGTTCCGCAGGCAGCCCAATATTGAATATATTTCTGCCGATCTGCTCAGCCCGTGGGCGATGGTTCATTTTGACGCGCACGCAATTCCTTACCGCGATAATAGTTTTGATGTGGTCATTGCCAATCATATCTTGGAGCACGTACAGGATGACAGCCGGGTAATGGCTGAAATGTACCGCGTGATGAAGCCGGGTGGGTTCGGTGTATTCCAGGTGCCGCTCGACGAGATGCTTGCCGAAACCCGGGAAGATCCGTTTCTCAGGGATGAAGAAGAGCAAAACAGACTATTCGGCCAGAAAGACCATGTGCGCCAGTACGGGATCGATTACCTGAAAAGACTGGAATCAGTAGGCTTCCGCGTAGAAAACATTCACCTGAGCGATATATTGCCGGACCTGGAATTTGCCAAGTACGGAGTGTATCCGTTTGAATCCATTCCCGTCTGCCACAAACCATTAATCTAATCAGAAACACGCTTCAGGCGTGTTTTTTTGATGCATCTACCCTATTCCGCTAAGGAATATTCCGCCGCATGGGTTAAAAATCCCCGAATGCAAAACCTTATCTTTGCGCCCGTTCAGTAAAAACCGGAATGCTTCCTAAGGAAATTTATTTAAAGGCTTACCGCCTGATGATGACGGCCCGCGCCATGGCTGACATCTATGATGCCAATCGTCCCATTTGTAAGTATGTGCACAGCACCAGCAGAGGCCATGAGGCCATACAGCTGGCCACCGGTATGCTGCTCGGTCCGCAGGATTGGGTAAGCCCTTACTACCGCGACGAAAGCCTGATGCTGGGCATGGGCTGGCGGCCTTACGAGCTCATGCTACAGCTCCTCGCCAAGGGTGATGATCCATTTACCGGCGGCCGCGCTTATTACAATCACCCGAACAGCCGCAGGGAGCAGTATCCGAAAATCATTCACCAGAGCAGTGCTACCGGTATGCAGGTCATTCCTACTACCGGCGTTGCGCAGGGTATTCAATATATTGAGAAGCAGGGTCTGAAAGAAGAAGCCATTCCACCTGTAGTTATCTGCTCTCTGGGCGATGGCTCTGTTACCGAAGGCGAAGTGAGCGAGGCATTTCAGTTTGCCGCGCTGCACCAGCTGCCGGTCATCTATCTGGTACAGGATAATGACTGGGGCATCTCTGTAAGCTCGGATGAAGCCCGTACTATGGATGCGTATGAATATGCAGGAGGCTTCAAAGGCCTTGAGCGCGTGCGCGTGAATGGCAGCAAATTCGGCGAGTCCTATAAAGTAATGAGCGAGACCATTGACTGGGTGCGCAAGACACGCCGCCCGATCCTGGTACACGCTAAAGTGCCCCTGCTCGGTCACCATACATCCGGCGTGCGCAAGGAATGGTACCGTACACCCGAAGACCTGGAAAAGCATGGTGCAGATGATCCCGGTCCGCGCCTGAAAAAATACCTGCTCAGCAAAGGACTGGTGGAAGAAAGCCAGTTGGATGAAATAGAGCAGGAAGAAAAAGAATTTATAGCGCGTGAGTTTGATCTAGCAGTTGCAGCACCGGAGCCTGATCCTGCGTATGTGAGCGATTATGTGTTTGCACCCAATCCGGTTACGGAAGAGCGCGGCGTGCGCACTCCCGAAGGGAAAGATAAATCCGTAATGGTAGATGCTGCGCTGCACGCAGTAGAAGAGATTCTTCAGGATTACCCCGAAGCGCTCTTTTATGGACAGGATGTAGGCAAGCGTCTTGGCGGCGTATTCCGTGAAGCGGCTACACTGGCCGATAAGTTTGGTGATAATCGTGTATTCAACACGGCTATTCAGGAAGCATATATCATTGGCTCTACAGCCGGTATGAGCGCCGTTGGCCTGAAGCCGATTGTGGAGGTGCAGTTTGCAGATTATATTTATCCGGGACTTAACCAGCTTGTTACAGAGATCAGTAAGAGCGCTTATCTGAGCTGCGGCAAGTTTCCGGTGGACATGGTGCTCCGTGTACCCATTGGTGCTTATGGCGGCGGCGGTCCTTACCACAGCGGCAGCATAGAAAGCACACTGGCAACGATTAAAGGCATTAAAATTGCATACCCAAGCAACGCCGCAGATATGAAAGGCCTGATGAAAGCGGCTTTTCTGGACCCCAACCCGGTAGTGATGCTGGAGCATAAAGGATTGTACTGGAGCAAAGTGCCGGGCACAGGCGAAGCTATGATGCCCGAGCCGGACCGCGATTATGTATTGCCTTTCGGTAAAGGTGCAGTTGTGCTGGAAGCAGATACAAAGCAACTGAATAATGGTGCTACCATCTGCATTATTACTTACGGTATGGGGGTTTATTGGGCTAAGGCAGCGGCCAAATCATTCCCCGGCCAGGTTGAAATTATAGACCTGCGCACAATCTATCCATTGGATGAAGCGCTGGTATACGCTACGGTAAAGAAGCACGGAAAATGCCTGATGCTTACGGAAGAGCAGCTTAGAAACTCATTCTGCGAAGCGTTCACCGGCCGCATTTCGCAGGAATGTTTCCGCTACCTTGATGCACCGGTGCAAACTTTGGGCGCACTCGATCTTCCGGCTGTACCCATGAATATTGGCCTTGAAGCAGCTATGCTGCCTAACCCCGATAAAGTGGCGGCAAAGATCCAATGGCTGTTGGATTACTGATATTTATAAAAAGAGGCGAACTGATTTATATCAACCCGCCTCTTTGTATGAAGTCTATCCCAAAAATCAACTTTTATCATCCTGAGTTTAGCTTGTAGTGAAGTTGTCGAACTACCGAAGAATTCCCTGATGAGGCTTCAACAGGCTCAGCCTGACAATGGAGTACGATCTAACAGAAATATCTGTTTTGTAATTTTTGAAATATACTTTCAGGCTATTAAGATGCGAATGGTGTCTTGGTAATACGTAATGCTGTCTGGTAAAAATTATTTACTGCACCCAGCGCTTCGTACTCAATATAGAAGCTGCGCGTGAAGTCATGCCAGGCTGCAAATTCGTGGTTAGGCACATTAAATTCATCGAAAAGCAGAATATCTCCTTTGCGGAGGTAAGGTGCAAATGCGGCCAACACAAACAAGGTAGAAGAATACAAATCGGCATCCAAATGAAAGACCTTAATACGTCCATCCTGCAAGGCAGTTGTTTTAAGGAATGGATAAACGGTTTCCTGAAAAAGCCCTTTGTAAAAATGCGCGCGCTGGTCATCGATATCCGGCAGGCTATAGCTCATTTCACCCTGCGCATGTACACCCCATTTTTCAGGCAATCCTTCAAAAGTATCGAAACCGTAAAATTGTGCTTCCGCATTGGTATTGTGCGCCAGCCACCATTTGAACGAAGAGGCATTGGCTACGCCAAATTCCAGATAGGCCATGTTTGCGCTGTCCAGCCCGGCTACTTTAGATACGTATTCGTAGAGCT
Organism: Chitinophagaceae bacterium; assembly: GCA_965200035.1. Lineage (GTDB taxonomy): Bacteria > Bacteroidota > Bacteroidia > Chitinophagales > Chitinophagaceae > UBA1952. The sequence continues at coordinate 232,044 of OZ241334.1, forward strand.
TATAGCGGTCGCTGTACTCACGGAAAGGCTTATAGAAATCGGAGAAACCCATTTCACCATGATGCTTCCCTACCCATTTGGTAAGCAAGGTAAAGTTGGCTAGAAAGCGATGGATCAATAAAAAGGGAGACAGCAGATATCCGACCCGTGTAAAAAGTAAAAAGCTTTTGATAAATGCATTTACCCGAAGCAAGAAGGCTCTCATGGTGTATTAAAGTTGTTATGGGGTATGGCGCTAAGATATAGCATAGTTATTGCTGCACCAAAGCTGTGTGCATAATACTCATGCTCTTTCGCGGTTATGATTTACAGATTTCCGGCACTTTACTTTCTGCGCATTGCCCAGCGGGACGGTATTGCGGATGACTGTGCAGCGGATAACTTTGGCTTTTGACCCTTCTTCCAAATCGCGGAAGCTAACAGCGCTGCAACCTCGGCTGTATCATTGTCTTTTTCTAAAAGATATTCGGGCTTGAAATGCTTTTCGATAAACTTGGTATCAAAATTGCCGGTACGGAAAGGCTCAGTGCGTACCGCCCATTTACCGAATGCCAGTGTGTTCTGAAATCCTTTTACGTAATATTCATCAATGGCACGACACAGGCGCTCAATAGCCTCGTCGCGGGTAGCCGCATGTACTACGAGCTTCGCGATCATGGGATCGTAGAAGATGGAAATGTCCTGTCCCTGCTCATAGCCGTCATCTACACGTACACCGGGACCCTTGGGTGGCTGATACAGCTCCAGCGTGCCGGTATCGGGCAGAAAATTATTCATGGGATCTTCTGCGCAAACGCGTAGCTCAATCGAATGTCCGTTGATCTTCAGATCGTCCTGAGTGAATGATAGTTTTTCGCCCCGCGCTACATTGATCTGCTCTTTTACCAGATCAATTCCGGTAATCATTTCAGTCACACAATGCTCTACCTGCAGGCGGGTATTCATCTCCAGAAAATAATAGCTCAGATTTTCATCTACCAAAAATTCAATGGTACCGGCTCCGTAATAATTGCAGGCCTTGCACACTGCAACTGCGCTTTCGCCCATAGCCTTGCGAATATCTCCGGTGAGGCAGGAAGATGGCGCTTCCTCGATCAGCTTCTGATGGCGGCGCTGAATGGAGCATTCACGCTCAAAAAGATAAACGTAGTTACCGTGCTGGTCGCCCATCACCTGTATCTCTATATGGCGGGGAGCGCCCACATATTTTTCGATGAATACGGCATCATTGCCAAAAGCATTCAGCGCTTCACTTTTAGCGGTGCGCATCTGCTCTTCCAGTTCATCCGCATTGTTCACAACCCGCATTCCTTTGCCGCCACCTCCGGCAGAGGCTTTGATCAATACCGGATAGCCGATACGATCGCCAATGCTTCTTGCTTCTTCAACAGATTCAATGGGATCTTCGGTACCCGGCACCATAGGCACATTGAATTTCTTGGCAGCCTGCTTGGCAGAAATCTTATCGCCCATCATATTGATGGAATGCGCTGAAGGACCAATGAAGATCAATCCGGCATCGGTTACAGATTTGGAAAAAGCTGCATTCTCGCTCAAAAATCCATATCCCGGATGAATGGCATCTGCACCGCATTGCTTCGCTACTTCAATGATCTTATCGCCGCGCAGGTATGATTGGGCGGAAAGCGCAGGACCTATGCAATAGGCTTCATCGGCATAGCGCACAAAGGGCATATTACGGTCTGCTTCAGAAAATACGGCTACCGTTTTGATGCCCATCTCACGGGTGGTGCGCATCACACGCTGAGCTATTTCACCACGATTGGCGATAAGGATTTTTTGCATAAGGGTGCAAATATAAGTGCTGTGATTTTTGCTTTGTAAATGACGTTCAGGCCGAACTTAGTTTCGTATGGCTGCATCCCGACCGCTATTAATCGTCCTCCACTCTTTTCAGAGAATACTCAGTAGGCTTGGATACGATGATCGGGTACTTCTCAACGGTAACGTCTGATGAGTCCAGCCCGAAACCGCGCTCTTCAGAAAGGCTAAACCGCTTTAAGATGAAGTAACCGCGCATCATCATCCGCTCGATGAGTGGTAGCGCATTATCCCGCGAGAGGAATTTCTCCATAACTATAAAGCGGAAATCACCCACTACATTATTGCGGCTCAGCGATTCGTAACGGCTTACCACATTCACTTCTTTGTTGCGCACCATATCTTCCACCACTTTGCGGAACATCATCTGCACGCGGTGATCTACCCGGAAACCCAGACGGAATTCAATACGGATTACTTCGTTCGGAATAATGGTCTGTACGGCATATTCCATCGTGTAAGGCTCATCCAGTACATCTACGTGCACGAACCAGTAAATATCGGCGCGCTTTGGCTTCCTGTAAAGGATAGAGAAGATAATCTTATGCTCAATCTCTTTCGGATTATTGGCAGAAGTCAGGTAAACGAGGTGCGTAGCATACTTCGGAATGGTACGGTCGTTGCTTAGCTCCTGAATGATGGAGGTATAATCTTCAAGACGCACAAACTCTACATAACGGTTCTTAATGCGGCGGCTCTTGTACCATACAAACATGACCATAAAGAGCGCAGAGCCCATCAATACGGTAATGTAGCCGCCATGCTCAAACTTCACAAGGTTGGCGATCAGGAAGCTGAACTCAATGCTGAGGAATACGATCAGGTAAGCGCCAATCGCTGCGATCGGCACGCGCCTCGTAAACATGTAATAACTAAAGAGCAGGCTGGTCATAATCATACAAACCGTGATAGCCAGACCATAAGCCGCATCCATCTCTTCTGAACGGCGGAAATAAAGAGTGATGACCACACAGCCTACATACAGCAGGAAGTTGATGCCCGGAATAAAAGTCTGTCCGCGTTCCACCGTAGGAAAAACGATCTTCATCTTAGGCCATATATTAAGTTTGATGGCTTCTGAAATGAGTGTGAAAGAGCCGGAGATTAACGCCTGCGATGCAATGATGGCGGCCATCGTAGCAATCAGGATGCCTGGTATGATGAACCATTGCGGAATGATGCTGTAAAAAGGATTCATCAGCTTGGCATCCCACTTGATGCCTGCATGGGAAAGCATCCACGCTCCCTGACCCAGGTAATTCAGAATCAGGCAGATTTTTACGAATCCCCACGACACACGTATGTTGCCCCGGCCTGCATGTCCAAGATCTGAGTACAAGGCTTCGGCCCCGGTGGTACAGAGAAACACAGACCCAAGCACCCAGAAACCGGCGGTTGGCATCCCCCTTTGATCCAGAAAAAGATTGCTGGAAGTAAGCACATTAAAAGCATAGACCGGGTTGAACGCTTTCAGAATACTAAAATTATCAGCTATATGTGAGACGCCCAGTACGCCGAGCATGATAAACCAGATCGTCATGATAGGCCCGAAAGCCTTGCCGATAAAGGCGGTGCCGAATTGCTGAAAGAAAAACAGGATAGAGATAATGCCCAGGCCAACCCCAACAATTACATTATCGCTCGTGCCTTTAAGGGCAGGAATATTGCGCAGTCCTTCTACTGCAGATATTACCGAGATCGGCGGGGTAATCATACCATCGGCCAGCAGCGCGGCGCCGCCTACCATAGCCAGAAAAACGGCCCATCGCCCATGACGGCGAATGAGTGCATAGAGTGAGAAGATGCCACCTTCCCCCTTGTTATCCGCCTTCAGGGTAAGCGCCACATATTTAATGGTTGTCTGCAGCGTAAGCGTCCATATGATGCACGACAAAGCGCCGATAATCAGTTTCTCACTGATGATCTGCTTGTTGGAGATCGCATTGAAAACGTAGAGGGGAGAGGTTCCGATATCGCCGAAAACGATACCCAGGGCAATGAGCATACCAGCGACGGTAGCCTTGTTAGATATTTTATGTGCCACGGAAAGTGGTTCTTTTTAGAAAACGGGTGTAAAGGTAATGTGTTAATGTGGTAATGTGATTTAAACGCGGTAATGGGTTTTAATGCGGTAATGCGACAATCTTATTTGATGTAAGGTGGGAGGCTTTAAAATGGACTCCAAGTAAATAAGACTAAATAAATAATGCAATACCATCTTCTTAAAGAAATAATCAACAGAAATAACGGAAATTTGTGCCTTAACAATCTGATAGATGGTAGTTGCTTTATCGCATTCCATCACACTTCACCGCATTGTCGCATTAACATTATCGCATTCAACCACACTATCGCATTAGAATAATATGCAGATTGCCAATATCCAGTTACCCGACTTTCCGCTTTTACTGGCGCCAATGGAAGACGTGAGCGATCCGCCGTTCCGCGCCGTATGCAAAGAAAACGGGGCGGATCTGATGTATACAGAGTTCATCTCTTCAGAGGGATTGATCCGCGATGCCATCAAGAGCCGTCAGAAGCTGGATATTTTTGATTACGAGAAGCCGGTTGGCATTCAGATATTCGGTGGCGATGAAGATGCGATGGCGCTTTCTGCCAAGATCGTAGATGCCACCAATCCTGATCTGCTGGATATCAATTTTGGCTGTCCGGTGAAAAAAGTGGTTTGTAAGGGTGCCGGCGCTGCTGTGCTGAAAGATGTGGACCTGATGGTGCGCCTTACCAAAGCCTGTATCAGGGAAACAAAGCTTCCGGTAACGGTGAAAACGCGCCTCGGCTGGGATGAAAGCTCCAAAAATATCGAAGAAGTTGCCGAACGGTTGCAGGATATTGGCGTAGCAGCCCTCAGCATACACGGGCGTACCAGAGCACAGCTTTACAAAGGAGATGCCGACTGGACGCTGATTGCCAAAGTGAAAAATAACCCGCGCATTCATATTCCGATTTTCGGAAATGGTGATATCAATACTCCGCAAAAAGCGCTGGAATATAAAAACCGATATGGCGTGGATGGTATTATGATCGGCCGGGCTGCGATTGGCTATCCCTGGATATTCCGTGAGATAAAGCATTATATGGCTACCGGTGAGCTATTGGAACCACCAGCTATTGAAGAGCGCATTCAGGCTTGCCGAAAACATTTACATGGCTCTATCGCATGGAAAGGAAAACAATTGGGTATGCTGGAAATGCGGCGTCATTATGCCAACTATCTGAAAGGATTGTCCCACGTGAAAGAATTCAGGGCCAGGTTGGTCACCACATTAGACCCGGCAGATCTGGAAAACATCTTTGATAAAATGCTGGAGCACTACAGTGAGCAGGTTATATAAAGCTGTTTATTAATCATTATGCTGTGCTCAAAAGATGGCATTTCAGCATGTTGCATTTTTTATACGATGTTTTTAAATGTATTTACAGGTACATTGCTTTACCAAAGGAAATGACCTTTAGAATCGTCTGTACCTTTTAGCGGCTAAACATTGTAGAAAGGTTTTATAGCTCTTTATCCGATAAATTTATCCTGACTTAATCTTACACAGTTGAAAAACAATTTTGTAACGATATATGTCCTGAAAAATATTCATCTTCGCAGGCCGTTATAAGCTTATAGCATTTAAGTTACGCATTCTTTTATGAGAAAATATCTCTTTGCGCTCGTTATTACTGTACTTACTCTTATTGGGGCTAAGCCGGCTTTTGCGTCCCATATTGTAGGGCTTGATCTGTATTATGAATACATTTCCGGCACCAATTACCGCGTAAGCATGGCCGTGTACGGAGATTGTGCAGGCAGCGCTTTTCCGAATCTTCCTACTTCTACTCCTCAGGTTGAGCTTACCAATGGCGGCAGTCTTGCCCAAACTTTTTTACTTGATCTCGAAGGTCCGGGCGTGGAAGTGACTCCGGTGTGCCAGCGGGAATTAGCCAATACTACCTGTAGCAACCCAAATTCTACCCTTCCGGGAATCAAGCGGTTCATCTATTCCAAAGTCATTTCTATCGGCAGCATTTCAAGCAATTGGAATTTTCGATTTACCGGCAATATGGGTGGCAATAACAGTGCGGGCAGGAGCAGCATCATCACGAATATTGCCATCAGCCCAACCAATGGCAGCGTTACCATACTGGATGCGCAGCTCAATAATACCCAGGGTCCCAACTCATCGCCCCGCTTTACTACCCTGCCTACTCCTTTTTATTGCGTCAATGTATTTCAGCAATACAATCAGGGCTCTGTTGATCCTAACGGTGATTCTCTCGTATTTGCGCTGGCACCTGCGTTGGAGCAAGGGGGCGTACCGGCCAGTTATCAGCCGGGCTTCTCGCCAACCAATCCTATCAGCACTTCTACGCCTATTTTCTTTGATCCGGCTACCGGCCAGTTCAACTTTACCCCAAATGTTTCCAGCCAGGGATATGTGATTGTGAATAAGGTGGATGAATACCGCAATGGTGTAAAAGTGGGCAGCGCAACGCGGGAAATGACCTTTGTAATCCGTCCCGATTGTGGCGGCAATAATCCACCTGCCGGCGGACTTGATACCACATCCGGCCGCGCCAATGGCGGCCTTCTTGCGGCTAACAATACTTATAATGTATGCGAAGGCACATCGCTGGTTAAGTTTGAGGTAAATCCTACAGACCGCGATGCAGATTCTATTGAAGTGCTTATCAATGGGCTTCCTACCGGTGCGAATGCCATTATCACCAATAATCATACGCCTAATCCAAAAGTTAGCTTTAGCTGGAATACCGCCAGCGTAGCGCCGGGCGCTTACAATTTCTTTATCAGCTATAAAGACAATGGCTGCCCGATCTCTTCCCAACAGACACAGGCATTTACCATCAACATTGTCCGGCCCAATCAGTTGGCTTCTCAGTTGATCTTCCCTACCGAATGCGCGCATAAAGCTCAGGTAAAATACAATCTTTCTTACGGTCTGCTGCCCCGTACCATTACCATCAAACAGAATGGCAATACGCTGAAAACACTGACCGATAATACAGGAACAGTACTGGACAGTCTGGATGCCGGCACTTATAATCTGGTGATTTCGTCGCCGAACCTGCTCTGCCCGACTAATGTAAATGTAGTGGTGAGGGATAGCGGTACCTATCCATATCTGCCTATCCTGCCGGATGCTTTTTATTGCCTGAATGATGTGCCGGTGGCCATGACCGCTACGCCGGCAGCCAATGGAACGATCTTCTGGTTTGACAGTCTGGGTACAAGGCTTCCGGGGGCGCCAATACCCAATACAGCTACTCCCGGCATTTTTCATTATTATGCAAGCCAGTTGGTAAAAGTCTGCGAGAGCCTCAGAGATACCGCACTGGTCTATGTAACCAAGCGCCCGGTAGCAGATTTTATAATAACTCCTTCCCCCATCTGCGCCCGCGATACGGCAACGGTTTCTTTCACCGGAACTATAGGCGTAGGGCCGATTCTTGATTATAAATGGAATTGGGGACCTGTGCATCCTATATCCGGCGATACTTCTGGTCCGTATCAGATTTCCTGGTACAATCCCGGCGTTTATACGATCAGATTGCAGGTGTTTGAAAATAAATGTCCGAGCGATTCTATTGAAAAGACGATTCGGGTAAAGCCCAGACCGGCTGCTGCATTTACGATGAATAGCAATCTGTGCGCGTACGATTCTGTGCTGGTTCGCTACTCTTCGCCGGATAGTCTTGCAGGTCAGCAATACGCCTGGGATTTTGATGGTGCAACGATTCCGCAGAGCACTCAGAAAGGACCATTTTATCTTCACTGGACGAACGCGGGTACCAAAGTGGTAAGGCTTGGCGTAACGCTCGATGGCTGTACTGATACGGTTTCTCATACGACTGATGCACATGCTTCACCGGAAGCACGCATTGCCAACGTTGCCGGCTCTGTATGTCTTGGCGACAAGATATTGCTGGAGTACGTTACTACCGGACCGAATAATACTTATACCTGGCTGCCTAAAGACCAGATACGCATTGAAGCAGATGGTGCGCCATCTACCCGTGTTTATACAGCGCCCACTACTTACACGCTCGTGGTGACGAACGAATTTTCCTGTATGGACAGTGCAAGAATCACCTACACAAATGTGAAGCCTTGCTGCCAGTTCTCTTATCCGAATGCTTTCACGCCGAATAATGATGGCAGGAACGACAAGTTCCGCGTAAACCTTTACGGCAATCAGGAGTACTACGATCTGAGCATTTACAATCGCTGGGGTCAGCGGGTTTTTCATACGGCCGAGCCGGCAGTCGGATGGGATGGAACAAGCGACAACAAGCCTTGCGATATGGGTGTGTACTTCTATGTGCTGAAAGCCAAATGCCTTACCGGGCATGAAGAAGAGCAGAAAGGTGAGCTGACGCTGATACGCTGATAAGCGATCAGATGAACTAATGTTGGGCGGCGCTACGCGCCGCTCTCTTCTGATTGTAACGGCCTCTATAGATATAAAGTAAAAGATCAAGCTGCTCAGGCTTAATATCCAGCACAGTCAATGGGTAGGCTATGTATTCATCTGTTACATAAAAAGTAAGGTAAGCTACTTTTCCTCCTGAAGTTCCTGAATGTCGGTGTCCATAGCAATCGCTGCTGAATGATTTAAAAACGACCTGCTCATTACAGACAGCGCTCCATTCGAAAAAGCCGTAATCCGCTGTTGTGATGCCTTCTTTATCAATAATTATGATGGCTGTTTTATCGCGGCCTACGTTAAATAAATGGTCTTCATAAATTTCAGTGACCGGCGGCACACTGGCATCATCCTGAAACAGATCATTTTCTTCCGTAAAGCGCTGCTGCAGTATTCTGAGCTGTACTAATTGCTCATAATCCATGATTCCATACTCATCCATATAAGACTGCTTCGGCAGGATGGCGGCAAGCTCAGCACTGCGCTGTAGCTGATGAATGTCGCGCACGCCAGAATAAGCCCAAATGCGCCAGCGGGGCGTAATCCATCTTGAATAGGTAATGGATATCGTTACTCCGGCAACCAAGGATGAAGGAACAAACAGCCAATGAGCCCCAAGAAATGGCGCAATAAACCCAACAACTGTTGAGGCAATCATGATTCCATAACACGGTCTCGTGATTTGCCTTTCAGCCGCTTCCAGCGCCTGTTCTACAGAAAAAGTCCCACATTCCGGAAGTATGGAAAAATCAGGCATTACGCTTACAGACGCTTATTCCCATTTAAATAATCTGCCTGCAGCTACATATACAATAACGCCCCAGATCAGCAACGCAAGCATATCCCAGCGCAGCTCCCAGAAGCCTGCACCTTCAAAGGAAACCTTGCGCATCGCGTCATTCAGGTAAGTAAGCGGCATCGCCCGTGTGATCGGCTGCAGCCATTTCGGGAATACATCAACCGAGAAAAAGGTACCCGCCAGCAAAAATTGCGGCAGCGTAATCAAATTGGAAAATGGCGGAATAGTGGACTCTGACTTAGCTACTCCGCTGATGATAAAGCCAAAGCCCATAAACACCATGGTAGCCAGCGCGCTGAGCCCCAGCAGCTCCATAAAAGTGGCAAAACCATGAATCAGGGTAAAGCCAAAGGCGAAATGCCCTACGCTGATTACAATGACAGAAGTCAGTAGCTGGAACAGCAACCGGGCAATGCCTTCGCTGAGCACAATAATTTCGCGGCGCACCGGAGTGGCAAAGAAGCGCTTTAACACGAGCGTCTGCCGAAGGTTGAAGAATACGAATGCAGTGCCAAAAACACTTCCCGCAAGCAATGAAAAGCCCAGTTGTCCGGGCAATATAAAATCAATGGTCTTGTATTCCCGGATCGATTGCTGCACCACATCAATAGTAGCCAGTTGCGCTGTGCGGATATTGATCTCAGGGTCCTGGCGCTGTATCGCTTGTTGCAACATCGCCTCCAACTGTGGCACTTTGTCCATCCGTGAAGAAGCCGCGCGCACCAATATCTTATACCTCGGCGTAGTACCGGTTGGCTGCTGCCGGATGAGGAGCGTGGCCGTGATGTCGCCCTCATTCAATGCCTTGTTGAGCGATGCGGTATCCGGGTAGCTGGCCCATTTGATGACCGGCACATATTTCAGTGACTGAAAAAGCTGGTTGGTGGTATCTGATCCCGGCTCGCTGGTAACGCGCACACTGTAGCCGCCGCTGCCGCCGATAAAGCCGAATACCAGTATAAATACAAGGGGAAAAGCAATACCGAACACAATGGCTGACGGAGAGCGCAGAATGGATTGAAGACTGGCGGTGACAAGCGCACGCAGCGCACGCGCATTACTGTAGCTGGACATTATAACTGCAAAAATGACTATTAAATTTTATTCCCGCTCTTAAAAGAAAATGCCGCATTCAAAAGAATGGTAAATCCTGCACATTTCACCGTATAACTCATCAACAAATCAACTAATCAACCTAATTTTACGCCTCTTACACAAATTACGATGCAGGATTTCTCTTACGTGATGAGCTCACACCCCGCCGCTATCGAATCTCTTTATGATGATTATACCAAAAATCCGGAAACAGTTGATCCGGAATGGGTCCGTTTTTTTGAAGGATTTGATTTTGCCTACAGCAAAACGAATGGTAACGGTGCATCAGCAAAGAATGGCCAGAGCAATGGCACCGCAGCATTGCCTTCCAATATTGAAAAGGAATTCGGCATTTTCCGCCTGATCCGCTCTTACCGCAAGCGTGGCCACCTGATCGCAACCACCAATCCGATCCGCGCCCGTAAAGACCGTAAGCCCTATCTTGATCTGGCTGATTTCGGGCTTTCTGATGCGGATTTAAAAACAACGTTTGCTGCCGGGAAATTTGCCGGTATGGAAGGCGCCACCTTAGGTGATATTATTGCGCACCTGAAAAAAGTATATGCAGGTGATGTAGGCATTGAATACACTTACATTACCGATAAGAAACGCTGTGGATGGATAGAGCGCGAGTTTGAGCAGATGCAGACCCTCCAGCTCAGCATTGATCAGAAAAAGCGCATCCTGATGAAGCTGAATGAAGGCGTAATTTTTGAAAAATTCCTGCATACAAAATACATCGGCCAAAAGCGCTTTTCGCTGGAAGGCGGTGAGAGCACGATTCCTGCGCTTGATACAATTATCAACGAATCTGCCGCAGTTGGCGTTCAGGAAGTGGTGATTGGTATGGCGCACCGGGGCAGACTCAATGTGCTGGCCAATACACTGGGCAAGACTTATGAGCAGATATTTTCAGAGTTCGAAGGGAATATGCCTACCGATACAACGATGGGCAGCGGTGATGTAAAATATCACCTGGGCTTCCGTTCCAACATTAAGACACCTTCCGGCACTGATATAAACGTACAGCTTGCGCCCAATCCATCTCATCTGGAAGTGGTTGATCCGGTTGTAGCCGGCTTTGCCCGCGCTAAAGCGGATGTGCTGTATGCCAATGAGTACGATAAAGTATTACCTATTCTGATTCATGGCGATGCTGCTATTGCAGGTCAGGGGGTAGTTTATGAGCTGTTGCAGATGAGCATGCTGGAAGGCTACAGCACGGGCGGCACTATTCATTTTGTCATCAATAATCAGATCGGCTTTACCACTGATTTTGAAGATGCGCGCTCTGCAGATTATTGCACGAGCATTGCGGCAATGGTACAGGCGCCGGTATTGCATGTGAATGGCGATGATCCGGAAGCGGTAGTAAAAGCAGCTATTCTTGCAGTAAAATACCGTCAGGAATACAACCAGGATATCTTCATTGATATGGTGTGCTACCGGCGTCATGGCCACAACGAAGGCGATGATCCGAGCTTCACGCAGCCTAAGATGTATGAGGTGATTAAGACCCACCCCAACCCACGTGAAGTTTATAACAAGCAGTTAATCGAGCGTGGAGATGTGGATGCAGCATTGGCCAAAGAGATGGAAGATTCTTTCTGGAAAGCCCTGCAGGAGCGCCTCGACGAGATCAAGCAGAAACCGATTCCATATCAGTTACAGGGGCCTGAGCAGGCATGGCAGAAGCTGAGTCGCGCTACGCCCGCAGATCTTGAAAAGAGCCCTGAAACCGGTATTGCAAAAGAGGTAGTAGAAAAGCTGTTCAATGGTCTGATGAAGATCAAGGAGGGCTATACCCCACTGCGCAAAATCCAGAAATTGCTGGATGAAAAAATAAAGCTTTATAATGAGCAGGGCACCCTTGACTGGGCTACCGGTGAACTGCTGGCCTATGCATCTATCCTGACTGACGGACGGGAAGTGCGCTTCAGCGGTCAGGATGTACAACGCGGCACATTCAGCCACCGCCACGCCATTCTGCACGATGAAAATACCAATGAAGAATACAATCGTGTAAATGGCGCAGTACCAGATACAGACAAGAAATTCCATATCTACAATTCACTGCTCAGCGAATTTGCAGTATTGGGCTTTGAATATGGTTATTCCATTGCAAACCCAGACACGCTGACGATCTGGGAAGCGCAGTTCGGTGATTTTGCCAATGGCTGCCAGACAGTCATTGACCAATACATTGCCTCTGCCGAAACCAAATGGCAAAAAATGAGCGGCCTGGTGATGTTACTGCCACACGGCTATGAAGGCCAGGGGCCAGAGCATTCCAGCGCGCGCATTGAACGCTTCTTACAGCTTTGCGCTGAATTGAATATTGTAATCACCAATGTTACTACTTCGGCCAATTTGTTCCACGCCATGCGTCGCCAGCTTGCCTGGAATTTCCGTAAGCCGCTGATCAATTTTTCGCCGAAAGCCAATCTGCGTCAGGCACGGGCGGCTTCGCCAATCGCAGAATTTACCCAAGGCGGTTTTAAAGAAGTGATCGATGATCCGGCGGTACAGGATGCGAAAAAGGTAAAGCGTGTACTGCTGTGCAGCGGCAAGATTTATTTTGATCTTACGGAAAAGCTGATGGCTGATAACCGTACCGATATTGCCGTCGTTCGCTTGGAGCAGATCTATCCGACTCCGGTTGCACAACTTGCCGCCTTGCGCGAGCGCTATAAAAAAGCAGACTGGATGTGGGTACAGGAAGAGCCACGCAATATGGGCGCATTGTCTTTCCTCAAGCTCAATCTGCCGGACGAGCTTCCGATCAGCAAATTCATTTCCCGCCCGGCTATGGCAGCTTCTGCAACCGGCTTCAGCAAGATGCACGCCAAAGAGCAGGCAGCGATCATTGATGCTGCGCTTACATAAAATCGCTAATCAGTTTTTTTATAAATAAAAGAGGCTTCCTGTACAGGAAGCCTCTTTTATTTTGATTATTGAGCTTATTAATTAGTGCGTCACAGTAAGCTTACTACCGATCACGCTACCTCTGCTGGTTTTCAGTACATAAATGTAATCTCCGGCAGGAAGTACAGCGGTGTTGATGGAAGCTAAATGCTCACCGGCAAATTGCTTGGGCTGTTGAACAGTCTGTACCAAACGGCCTGTGATATCCATTACGCTAACTGTTACATCAGCATCTTTGTTCAGCACGTACTTGATGTTGGCTGTGTTCTGTGCAGGGTTCGGGTATGCGCCATAAAAAGACAGTTCATTTTTGCTAAGCATAGGAACGCTGGTGGGCGTGCGGCTTACAACGATCGGGAACACAAACAGGTTGTGGGAAATGCCGCTATTTTCAAACAGATCATCATTCCATGAATTATCATCGAACATTACTGCATTCTGTACATTCAGAATTGTATCCTGTCCTTCAAACAGTAGTGGATCGCTTATGCGCTCACCATCATCGCTGCTGATAAGATTGATGGTATCGCCACCCAGTGCGCTGAAATTATAATTGATATCATAGCCTGCAAAGAATGACTGAGAGATCAGTGGCGTTGGCGCAGTGAAAGAAAAGAACTTGATCGTATCACCTGTGCCGGCCGGATTGATACCCAGATTTTTGATGGACACATTTCTCTGAGCAAGCACGGTATTCGGATAGCCGCTGCTATAAACGTGGCCTCCGAGCAGTGTGCGCGGGCCAACAGACCATACTTTCAGATTGATTGTTTTGGTAGTGGCTGCATTGTAAGTTCCGGTAAAGAAAGCCCCCATACCAATTACCTGAACAGAGCTGTCATGGCTGGAGAAATCAAAGCGCTCTGCGAAGCCTTTATCGCCAAAGGCATTCGTGCCATACAGGAATCCGGAATCAGTAGTAGCAGTCACCGTGAAATTAACCGGTGAAGCTCCGTCTACATTAGACAATGTAGAAGTGTCGCCGATAGCGGAACCGCGCATAGCGATCATAGTTGCAGTATTGTGCGCATGAGCAGTGTGTGGCTTTGCAGCATGGTGTGCATAGGTGGTGGCGATTGCTGTGCCAGCCAACAGGGAGAGTAAAATGGCTTTTTTCATGTTTAAGATTTAGTCAGCGAATATACCTACTAATGGTTCGTTATTGACGACTACAATTCGTTAAAAATTTGCTGCAAAATCATTACAATGAGAACTTTAACGTTTTTAAGAAGCCTCCCCATAATTGTTGCTATATTCAACACTCTGATACAGAAAACGGATCATTTCTTCAGGCGGGACAATCGTTGCTGTTCTCAAATGATTAATGGCGTGCTGCGGCATAAAAGCGGTGGCTGCAGAAGCCGGTTCCTGCACGCCGATAAGCGCTTTGCATTTTTCTGCGAACAATAGGCCTAAAGTGCCGTCTGTATTGGCGCCTGATAGAAGAAGACAGGTAAGGCGGTTGCCAAATGCAATAGCCCCCGTTTCAAAAGTAACGTCAATGCTTGGCCTGCTATAGTTGAGCTTTTCAGAATAATCCAGAGAAAATGAACCGCTCTCTTCTACGAGCAAATGATAATCTGCCGGCGCGATATAGATATTCCCAGCAGCGATAACTTGCTTGTCCTGCGCCTCGCTGACAGGCCATGTGCTTTTGGCATTCAGCAACTCGGTCAGTTGCGATTCTCCATCAGCTTTGCGGTGTAGCACTATCACCGCTGCCGCATATGCAGGCAGATCCCAATCGGGCAGGATTTGCAACAGCACATCAAGGCTACCGGCCGACCCGCCGATCACGATCAGTGAAGAGGCTGGATTTAAAAGGTTCTCCGCCATATTTTCTCGCTTTCCAGCTGTACATATTTATGCGCCAGTTCTGAAAAGCGCATCGTTTCTTTATTGCCAAGCGCCAGATAGCCGAGGTGGTCGAGGCTGGCATCAAACAGCCGGATCACGCTGTTCTGCAGGTCTTTTTCAAAATAGATGAGCACATTGCGGCAGAGGATGAGCTGAAACTCGTTGAACGAGCTATCGGATACCAGATTGTGCGTTGAAAAGATCGTGCGCTTCATCAGGCTGTCATCCATGCGCACATGCTCGTAGTTGGCAATGTAGTAATCAGAAAGGCTGCGCCTGCCTCCCGACTGAATATAGTTTTCTGAATACTGCTTCATGCTGCTGAGCCGGTAAACCCCGTTCCTGGCCACTTCCAGCGCTTCCGGATTGATATCTGTTGCATAAAGCAATGTCTTATGCAGCATATTTTCTTCCTGCAGCATCATAGCCATGGAATACACTTCTTCACCGCTCGCGCAACCGGCGTGCCATATACGAATGTGCGGATAGGTAGCCAGCACCGGCAATACTTTGGTACGAAGCATCCGGTAAAATTCCGGATCACGGAACATCTCGGTCACATTCACCGATACCTGCTCTACGAAGCGGGACAGGTAAGCCGGATCATTGATCATCCTGAAACGGAATTCCGCAAAGCTGGGAAAGCGGTCAAGGGTCATCAACCGGGTAATCCGCCGGCGCAGAGAAGCCTTGGCATATGCGGTGAAGTCATAGCCATAAAGCTCCAGGATGTCTTGCAGTAATAGTGTTATCTCTTCGTCACGGATCAAAGCATGATATGTTTAGAGATACCTATCCAATAATCGCTCCAGTAAATCTACATCTATTGGTTTGGACAGATAATCATCAGCACCGGCTTCGAGGCACCGCTCACGATCGCCCACCATTGCCTGTGCTGTAACGGAAATTACCGGAATAGCAGTTTTGCTTTCCAGACTTTTAAGCATACCTATTGCTTCGTAGCCGTCCATGTCCGGCATCATCATATCCATGAGTATAATGTCTATTGGCGCACCGTCTTTCACCATATTGATGCCGGTCATTGCATCCTGCGCAGATACTACCTGATACCCCTTGGCTTTCAGTACTGCGGAGAGCGCAAATACGTTCCGGCTGTCGTCGTCAATAATTAATATCGCACCTTTTTTCATAGCCCAGGCGGCAAAACAGTGATGTAGAATTGGTTAACTAATTTTTCAGGAGCGCTCATACAGCCATACACGCAGCAGCGACAAAAGCTGGTCTATATCCACCGGCTTGGAAATGTAATCCGATGCTCCCGCTTCAATGCATCGCTGCCGGTCGCCGGTCATGGTCTTGGCAGTGACGGCGATCACCGGAAGCTTTTTGGTAGCCGGCTGCCGCCTGATTCTGGCGGTAGATTCATAGCCATCCATTTCAGGCATCATCATATCCATCAGCACCAAGTCTACGTTTTTATTATCGTCCAGTATCTTCAGGGCTTCTTTGCCATCCATAGCAGGAATTACATTCACACCATGCTGCTCCAGCGATTTTGTGAGCGAGAAAATATTGCGCACATCATCATCCGCAATCAGAATGGTCTTGCCGCGCAATACATCATTCAGCGCGCCCAGTTTCTGCTTTTTCACCGGCCGGCTTTCCGGGTTTTGTGACGCTTCCATTAAATGCAGGAAGAGTGAAACTTCATCGAGCATCCGTTTGTAGGAATGTGCTGTTTTGATCACAATAGAATCGGCGTACTGGCGGATGCGCTGCTCTTCGGCATTGCTCAGGCTCTTGCCCGTAAAAATGATGATCGGCACATCTTCAAAACCCGGATTTTTTTTGATGCCGTCGAGCGTATCATACGCATTCTTATCCGGTATGCCCATGTCCAGAATCACACAATCCACTTCTTTCTTTTGCAGCAGATCTACTCCGTCATTAATGCTGCCTGCTATTTCTGAATTGATGTTGAACGTTTCCAGAAAGTAAGACAGGGCTTTGGCGTGACGTGGATTTTCCTCCACAATAAGCACCTTTTTGCCTTCTTTGTTCAGCGCGTGCTCCAGCTTTTCAAACACCTCTTTCATCTGATCGAAAGAGAATGGCTTGTTGATGAAATCCACAGCGCCCTTCTGCATGCTCTCGCGCTTCATAGCATGAGAAGACATGATGTGCACCGGAATGTGCCTGGTGTTCGGATCGGCCTTAAGTTCTTCCATCACTTCCCAGCCATCTTTGATCGGCAGCTCAATATCCAGCAGAATGGCTATTGGCAGTAATGTTTTGGCCATCTGCAAGCCTTCATCACCACGTACGCACACAATTCCTTTGTAGCCTTTGCTACGTGTATAATCCAGTAATGCGCGCGCAAATCCGGTATCATCTTCCACAATCAGCACCAGCTTATCATTCGCTGTTACACTGTCGCGGTCATCATCAACGGATGCAGGAATATTTACTGACAGGAATCGCTTACGCTCTGGCTTCAACGGCTGTATCGATAAATGCTTTTCAGCGAACGGGGCAGAAACCGGCTGCGATTGAGCCATTTGGTTAGTGGGAATTGTGCTGTCTTTGCTTATGGGAATTTCGAGCATAAAATTGGTCCCTTCGCCCACCACACTTTCCAGCGTAAGATGACCGCCCATCAGTTTTGAAAGCTCACGGCTGATAGATAATCCAAGCCCGGTGCCACCATATTTTCTGCGTGTAGTGCCGTCGGCCTGCTGGAAGGCTTCGAAGATCAGCGATTGCTTTTCCGGTGCAATGCCAATACCGGTATCCTTTACATTAAATCTGACGCTGTTATTTTTACCGGCAGTAATGCGCAGAGATACGCTACCAACAGCCGTAAATTTGAATGCGTTGGAAAGCAGATTCTTAATGATCTGCTCTACCCGCATTTTATCTATTTCAATGACCGAAGGTGTATCTTCTGATATAGCGGTATGGAACTCCAGGCCTTTCTCGCGGGCAAGAGCGTTGAACAACCCTTTCATGTCACTGACCATTTCTTCTACCGGTACAGCGCTATATTCCAGATCCATCTTTCCGGCCTCTATCTTGGAAAGGTCCAGGATCTCATCGATCAATGCCAACAATCCGTTGCCGGAGCTCTGGATGACCTGCGCATATTCTACCTGGTCGCTGGTAAGGTTTTGCTCGCCGTTTTCTGACATCAGCCTTGAAAGCAGCAGGATGGAGTTAAGCGGTGTGCGCAGCTCATGCGACATATTGGCGAGAAACTCTGACTTGTATTTTGTGCTTTGTGCCAGCTCCTCTGCCTTTCGTTGAATATCGGCATTGCGCTGGGCGATGATTTCATTGCGTTCTTCGAGCAGGTGCGCGCGCTCTTCCAGTTCCTGATTAGCCTGCAACAATTCTTCCTGCTGCACGCGCAGCTCTTCTTCCGAAGCCTGCAGCTTTTGCGATTGCGCTTCCAACTCGGTATTCATATTTTCCAGCTCACTATGCTGCGCCTGCAGCTCTTCTGCCTGTGCCTGCGTCTCTTCGAGCATCTGCTGTATGCGGGTACGGTTCTGCGTATTGTTAAGCACAATGCCGATCTGCTGCTGCACCATGCCGAACCACTGCAATGCGTTAGCCGAAAACCCGTGCAGACTGCTTAGCTCAATCACGCCAAAAGGCTTGCCATCATAAAGAACCGGGAAAGCGATCACGCTTTTGGGAACTATTTTACCCCCGGCAACATCAATAGAAAAGCTGCCTTCAGGTATGCCCTGTAAATGAATGGTGGTATTGCTTTTAGCCGCTTCTCCTGCAGGTCCGTCACCGATGCTGATTCTGCTGCGCTCCTTCAATGCCGAATGAGCATAGCTGGCTGCCAGATGCAATTGCCGGTCTGATCCGGTAAGGTATAAGGCGCCTGCCTGGCTATCGCTGTAGGTGGTTACAAAACTGATGATGCGCTCTGCGAGCGAATGCATTTCCTGCTCGCGTAGCATGTGTTCATTAAGCGTTGCTACACCGGTTTGCAACCATTCTTTGTCGCTGAGTGAATTGAAAGAAAACTCCAGCGACTCCGCCATTTTATTCAGGTTCACCGCTACGCTTCCAAGCCCGTCATCTCCGGTATCTGCGGCGCGCACTTTATAATCGCCCGCGCTGATCTGGTTGGCGATGTGCTGTATAATGCCGATTCTGCGGGTAATATCCGCATCCTTGGCTTCAAGGTTTTTTTGCAGCTCTATCCGGTGGGCAAAATCCTTGCGTATCCTGATGTAAAAGAATATGGTGATGAGCAGCGCCAGCAGTCCGGCATTGATAATGATGAATGGAGAAGCGCTGATAAATTGGTTGAGCGTGGATTTCCGCTTTTCCAACAGCCCTTCTTCCTCTTGCTTCATAGTATCAACCTGAAGCCGCACATTCTGCATCATTATCTGGCCTTTATCCAGCTCTGGTACCAGATCTATATAACCGGCCTGCTTTAATTCAATCACATGCTGAAGCTGCCTGATACGCTGGTTTATAAGGCTGTCAAGTATGGTGATGTTGTGCTGCTGCACAGAATTATCGCTGGTCAGGGCGCGTATCTGCCGAGTGTCGATATCTACCTCTTTGAAGCTGTTGTTATAAACAGTCAGAAAGCGATTGTTGCCGGTAAGCAGAAAACCCCGCTGCCCCCGTTCTGCATCTTTCACACTGGTAAGAGTCGCATCCAGCGTGCGGATCACTTTATTGGTATGATCTACCCAGCCGGAAGCCTCGATCAGGCCGCGAATACTCACGAATGAGGCAACGGAACTGATGAGCAGGAGCAGCATTGAGATGCTGAACCCAAGGATAAGATTGCGGTTAAATTTTTTGTTCATTCAAAGCGATTGGTCGGAAGTGATTTAATCCTGCAAAGCTTCTATTGCAGTAAGCGTATGTTGTACCGGCAGGATCAGCACGAATGTTGATCCTTTACCAATAGTACTGCTGGCAGTAATGATTCCCTGATGCCGGTCGATAATTTTACGGGTAATGGCAAGGCCTATACCAGTGCCTTCATATTGCTCCTGTGAGTGCAGCCGCTGGAAAATGGTAAAAATCCGGTCAAGATATTGCTCATTGAAGCCAATCCCATTATCCTGCACGAAAATACGGCACCATTCGCCATCTGCCGCAGGCGGTGCATCCATTTTTTTACTGCTCACCAGTTCACCACGGATTACGATATGCGGCGCAGCATCCTTTCCGGAAAATTTGATGGCATTGCTGATCAGGTTTTGAAATACCTGCCGCAACTGACCATCCGCCCCTTCAATAAGCGGCAACGCTCCTACATCGATTAATGCATTTTTCTCCCTGATCTGAAGCTCCAAATCATCGAGAATGCCCCCGATCACCATGTTCAGATCTATAGGCTGAAAATTGACTTCTACAGAAAGGCGGGAAAAATTAAGCAGATCGTGAATCAATTGTTCCATTCTGCCTGCAGACGCGGCAATGCGGTTAAGATAATTCAGCACGGTATCATCTTCCACAAGTGATTTCTCGCGCACGATGCTGGCAAACATCTGAATCTTGCGTAAAGGCTCTTTCAAATCATGCGATGCCACGGATGCAAACTGCTGCAGATCATGGTTGCTTGCCTCCAGTTCGCTGTTGGTCTTGGTAAGCTCACGGGTGCGGTCATCTACTTTGTGCTCCAGGTTCTGTACCAGATTATCCAGATCGGCCTGCGCTTTTTTCCGGATTTCGATCTCTTCCTGAAGCTGAAGCTGCATTTGCTGCAGCTCTTGTGTCTGCCGCGACATGCGGATGAAGTTTTTCACTTTCATCAGCAGAATGTCGGGGTCAACGGGCTTGGTAATGTAATCCATGGCGCCGGAAGCGTAGCCACGGGTAATGAATTTCTTGTCTTTATTGACTGCAGACAGAAAAAGGATCGGAATGTTGCGGGCGCGGTTGTAGCCAGATAATGTTTCAGCCACTTCATAGCCATCCATCCCGGGCATTTGTACATCCAGGATGATGAGGTCGTAAGTATTTTTCAGGATTTTTCTGAGCGCTTCCTCGCCTGAATCTGCTGTGTCTGCATCCAGATTGTGTGACTCCAGTGTTTTCTTCAGAGAAAACAGGTTTTCCGGCGTGTCATCAACAATAAGGACCATGCTTCAAAAATAAGATTTAGCGCTTATAATGTTTAATCACACCGCTTAAAATGCTGGCATGATATTTCTGAAAATGTGCTCTTCTGATATGTATCAGGAATGGCCCAGCTCCTGCCAGGCAAGCATGCCGCCGGCCATATTTTTTACATTCTTAAAGCCAAGCGTCTCCAGCATCAGACCGGCCTGCAGGCTGCGCTTTCCCGAGCGGCAATGCACGATCAGCTCTTCGCCTTTCCAGTCTTCAATATCATCTACCTGCATGGACATCACCTGTCCCAAAGGTATCAGCTTTGCGCCAATGTTGAACTCCGTATATTCATCCGGCTCACGCACATCTATGATGTGAAGCTGCTCTCCGGCTTTCAGGCGCTGCGCTACTTCTGCTGCTGTTATATCCTGCATATAATTGCTTTTTATTGTTTCAGTATTTTTTTGGAAGAAGTCCAGTATCCGTTTTTGCCCAGCTTTACAAAATACATTCCCGGCGCGAGCGGGGCAATATTCACCGGCCCGTCAACGAGACTTGTACGGATCATCTCCCTTCCCTGAATATCCATTACGGATACTTCAGTAAATTGACTTTTTTGCTGAATGAACAACTGATCGTGCGCAGGATTGGGATATGTATTCCAGACGAAGCTGCCTGCATTTATACTGCCGATCCCTGTTCCGATGATCGGGCCACCCATCAATGGCCGCACCATCAATGCACCGCTGATACTTGAGTTCATCCACACGTCAAGCACATTATAGTACAGGTGATTGGCTGTGGTGCGGTTCACATCCAGGCCTATATAAAGACTATCGCTCCCGCTGTTGGCAGGCTGTATATAGCCTACATAAAAGTAGCCGGGGTTGATGAGCACTGGCTCATTGAACCGGTAAATGGATAATTGATTAATGGTGTCTGTAAAAACCGGCAGCAGATTATCGCGCTGCGCCAGTACAGAATCCCGTGTAGCGCCATTCACACTGGCAATTTCCTTGTAAGCCACAATGGAAAAGAGCTTACTGGTAGCCAATGGCACCTGCTGGCCAAAGTAAATAGCCACTCCCCGCAAGGTGTCCGGTACATTGGTATGAAACTCGATGGCCGTCTTTCCGGGTAATGTGGTCAACAGATTCAGGTAATAGCTTTTCTCAGCGGTGCCATCATCATACGCAAAGTAGTTATCGAATATCTGGTTATGAATGATGGTGTCGTTGGCTTTAGGCTCATTGGGATTACCCGATTGCAGGAAGAATTTGTTTTCGAATACAATTCTGCCGTTGGAAGGGGGCGCAGTTGCTGTATAATTCGGAAAGCTGACGGTGCGCTGGTTATAGGGGGGTATATTGACGACGCTAAAGCTGCCTGCGAGTGGAGTATTGTTGACCGATTCGCGCGCTATAAACCCATAGTTCACGGTTGCATTGGTATTATAGTGATTGTTGATCGGCGTGCTGAAATCGTTGGCCCGCTCACCGGCCGGGTTGGCCAGAAAATGCCGGTAAGGCATGGCGGTATAATCGTTCAGCAGATTGGTAGGATCTGAAACAAAAGCTAGATCACTGATTGCGGTATCGTTGGCATTGCGGTTGGTGGCCATCCGTATATAATCGATGTTCCAGATGTCATCATTCGTATTGATGGATGCTTTGTTGATGAAGCGAAACTGGAATCCATCAAACAGATAAGTAGTGTCCGTAACAGGCAGGATCACCTGGCGGAAAGGATGTATCGTGTCGCCACCTGCCGACCACACGTTGTTCCAGCCTCCGCTCTTTTTCCTGAAAAAAAGCATCAGCGAATCTGCCGGTTCCGGTGAAAATCCTGCTCCCTGTGGCTGATAAAAAAACGATAAATAAATAGCATCTGACGGCTGATAAATGCTGAAGTCAAATACCTGCGAAGTAAGGCTGTCGGAATAATCCACTCTGGTAGCATCCACGGTATCACGCGGGCGACCTCTTTTATCCAGCGCATCAAAAGTGGCTACGCCGCGCGCCGGCGGATTGATGCCCATATTATTGTTGATATAGACATTGCTGTCTGCCCACCTCGCGGAATTTGGGTACAGATCGTAGTCCGTAAAATCTTCAAAAAAAGGTAGTGTGAGCGTAGCCGTGCCGCGCGTAGAACGATCAACCAAAGGAGCGGTAGCGCCGCTTTGCAGGCGCGCGTTATTGCGCAAAGGCGCTGTGCGCTCCTGTGCGGCAGTATGCTGCGCAAAAATCATTATCAGGCACCCGATCAACCATCCTGTCTTTCTATTCATCATCATGCTCCTAGCTGCAGGCTATTATGGCGTGTCTTTCGGCACATCCGTTTTCAAATTCTCTTTCCAGAGATTACGGTAATAACTCATCAGGCTGTCCGTTGGGTTTTGCCCAATGTATATGTCAATGCCATCACCGGCACGTATCTGGCTCGGTACGCCCAGGTCTGAAATCGAATTAGGCGTTTGCCGGTAAATACGGGCGGTGGTGGTGTCTCTTACATCTGCATCATAAACGGGTGTGATGAGGAGATTATTGCTGCTGAGCATGGCTACTGCTTCTGCCACTGTCATACCGATCACGTCCGGGACCTGCAACTCGGTATTCCCCAGCCCATCACCGATTACAAGGCTGATCCTGCTGCCCTGCGGGATCATCGTGCCCGGACGGATTGGCTGTCCGTTGTACAACTGCTCCAGAATCGCATCTTTCGCAATATCCGGACGATAAGTGGTATCGCCCAGCACCAGACGATTGCTTTGCAGGATCAGCGCTGCGCTTCGGAAAGAAAGGTTGACCAGATTGGGCATTGCGGTCGGTGGCGGCGATATTCTGTTGATGGTCAGGAATAATGTACGGCCGGTTTTTACGGTTTCGCCGACTTCAGGTGTCTGCAAAAGAACCGTCATGGCTTTTTTGCCCGGATCGTACGTTGAGTCGATCCTTACTTCAAAGCCAATATCTTCCAGCATCTTCACTGCAGACTTTACGTCTTTTCCGGTCACGTTGGGCACTTTCACCTGTTCGCCATGATGCGTAATGAGCCCGAGCGAAGCAAAAAACATAAAATAAAGCACAACGCACACACCGAGCATCACCAGGATATTAAACCCGATCGTCTTGGTGAACTTTCGCTTTTCAGGCGCTTTCTGCTGTTGTTTCATCATTGCAAATAGGAATTTAGTCCGCCGGCTGGTTGAGCGTATTGGACAGCAAGCCTCCGTAAAACTGTTTCAGCGTGCGGCCGCTGGCACGTACCTGCTGCGGCACAATGCTGTTTTCGCTTTGTCCGGGCATGGTATTTACTTCCAGAAAAAATAATTTTCCGCTGGATGCCTGCAGGATAAAATCCATACGCACCACACCGCGACAGTTCAGGTGACGGTAAATATAAGAAGCCTTACTGTCCAGATCCCGTTGCAGGTTTTCAGAAATCTGTGCCGGTGTGATCTCTTTGGTTACGCCGGGCGTATATTTTGCTTCGTAATCAAAAAATTCATTCTTGCTCACAATCTCTGTTGGCGGCAGTGTTACCAATCGACCGTCTTCTTTATAGACACCGATGGTAAGCTCGCGCCCTTCGATGAATTCTTCGATCAATACCTGGTTGTCTTCCTTGAACGCTTTCTCAATCGCCGGCAACAACTCTTCCACTTTCTTCACTTTGCTTACTCCGAGGGAGCTGCCACTTTCGTTGGGCTTCACAAATACCGGCAATCTCAGCTGCTCCAGGATAGCGCCCATAGAGTAAGGCTCGCCTTTAATCAGGTGAACAGAATTGGCAATATCCACTACATTAAAGGCTTTCACGACTTTATTGCAGTAGCTTTTGTTAAAGGAAATGGCGCTTACAATAGCATTACAGGTCGTATAAGGAATGCGCAGCATATCCAGATATCCCTGCAGGCGGCCATCTTCGCCCGGCGTGCCGTGTACGGCTATGAATGCCGCATCAAATTTTATCTTCTCGCCCTTAATAAGAAGGCTAAAATCATTTTTATCTACTTCTACCTGACCATCTTCATCTTCATACCACCAGCTATCGCGGGTGATGATGATCTTGTAGATATTATACAGCTCTTGATCCAGGTTTTGCTCTATGGTAACAGCTGTCTGTAATGAAATGACGTGCTCACCGGAATAACCGCCGGCAACAAGGGCAATATTTTTCTTCATCAGGAAATGCTGGAGATGTGTATGGGTAGAATTATGTGCGCCAAAGGTAATGGTTTGGCCGATGGATTTTCAGGGTCTGAGCAAAACTTATTCATGATCAATAGGCCCTAAAAATAAAGCCGGCAACCTGCTACAGGCTGCCGGCAATATCACTGATCGTTAAGCTGTTTACTGATTGGTCTTGCTAAAGCGCATGATGCCAAGCGGCATTCCGGCTTTATCCGTTGCAGAGATCATGTACACGCCACTTGCAAGCGCAGAAATATCCACCGCTTCCGGTTGAGCGGCTTTCAGCATCACCCTGCCCTGCATATTACGCACCTCAATATTAACAGGAATTGAGGATTTAATGTAAAGTACGCTGGCAGCAGGATTCGGATAAATACTTATTCCATTGATACCCTGCACCTGAGCAATGCCCAGGCTGTTTATGACTAAAGGAGTAGCGGATGTATCGCTACATCCGAAACGATCTGCAACCCGGACGTTATAGGAACCATTGGCAGCCGGCGTATAAGTGGCAGATGTGGCACCAGGTATTATAGTGCTGTTCTTCAGCCATTGGTAGGTATTGTATGAGCCCGTAGTACCCAGCTCACCGGCAGTGTTGGTGATCAGTGGCTGCGGCAATGGACGAAACACAAGATACTTTACATCAGAAGTATCGGTACAACCGCCGTCAGCATTGGTAATTACGACATATATGTCTGTTATAAAGAGACCGGGACCCCCTCCTACTCCCAAGCCATAAACAGGCAGGGTGCTGGTCGTATTACCAATAGGCATACCAAAAGCAAACCACTGATACCTATAATTAACATTTGTTGTTGCAGTAACAGGAATGGAAGTCCTTTGGCAGGCAGTATCAGTCGGCGTAGTAAGCACAGCCACCGGACGAACATTTACCATGACCGTGTGTACGTATGAAGAATCAGTACAGCCATTGCCGCTTGTTACCACTATTTTATAATCGCCTGCGATAAATGTCTTATAGGTTGAGTCCGTAGCTCCGGAAATATTGCCGGCTGTGTTGCGCCATTGGTAAGTGGCGCCGGTAGCTGCAACGGCGTGGAGCTTCACTGTGTCACCTGAACAGATGGCCGGTATGCCGGTGGGTGTAATTGTTGTATCCGGCCTGGGATTAACCGTTACGCTCACAGGCGCAGAAGTAGCAGTACAGTTAGGTCCGGCAACGATGATTACAGTATAGCTGCCGCTTACGCCTGCGTTGTAAGTGCTGGCTGTAGCCGATAGGATGGCACCGCTTGCATTATTGAACTGGTAAGTATATCCGGCGCCTGAAAGCGCAGTAAGCAGCACTGAATCGCCCTTGCAAACAGTGGTCGGTGTGCTGGCCATAAGTGTTGCTGTGAATTGTGCGCTGTCAAGAACAGCAACAGAGGCAGTTGTAGCACAGCCGCTGGAAACAGTCGCGGTTACACTGTAAGTACCGGCAGCAAGATTGCTGATGTTTTGGGTTGTTGCGGTGAATGAGCCGGGTCCGGTCCATGCATAAGTTGGGGTTACGGCGCTGGTTACGCTTAGGATTACAGATCCGTTGGCCGCGCATTTGCGCGCGGTGGGTGTAGCGGTGATCACCGGATTGATGCAGCCAGCAGATGATTTTGGTGCGAAAGCAACACCACGAAACACCGTATTGGCTGGCGCGGTAGCCAGAACAGTATAGGTAGCGGCCATTCCGTTATCTACCAGTTTAATAAGGCGGTTAGCGGAAGCATCACCGGAAGTTGCATAGATCACCGGATTAGCGCCTGACCAATCTACGACCAGTCCGTTGGCGCCATTGGCTGCAGAAGTGCCTAAGCTGAAGTTGTACGTATTGGTCCAGGTGCCGGACGCATAATCCCAGCGCTGAATGCCACCGGGAGCGACATTACGGCTATCAGCCACATAAACAATTGTTTCGGATGGATTCACCGCCAGTGCAAGTGGCTGCGTTGATGTACCTAAAGACACCATCAGCGTAGCCGTTCCTGCCACGGTCGGCTGGCCGGTGATTTTATAAATGCCATTTGTGCCGGCGCCGCTGGAGGTATAAAGATTGCCGTTGGCCGCAAGCAGGCCGCGATTATTTGTGCTCGTCGTTTGCACAGATACCGGCGTTGCCGCATTGCCAAAGTAGTATGTGCCTGATGCGCCACCACTTCCCCAATAATTATCCCCCGTATTCTTTACTGCGCTACGGAAGCCTGCACCACTGATGCCGGAAGCGGTGGAAGCAGCCCTGCCGGGAAGGCCCAGCTTTGAAACGGTATCGATCACACGGTTGATGGTGGCAGAAGTAGAGCTGGTGAGGCTTGCCGTGCCTGTCGCTGCATCGTAACCGGCAATCACCAGGTACATGGAGTCTGTAGATAAGGTCATCAGCCCTTCTGTATTGCCATTTCCCGTTATAGTCAGCCGGGGGGTGCCCGATGTGGGTATGGTAACCGATGACACCGCAGAGGCCTGATTGGCAGTTGCGGGATTATATTCCTTTAGAAAAACAGCGGTAGCATTTCCGGTGAGCGCCGCGCTTCCATCTCCGGACTGAAGAACGACGATATTTCCTGTATTGAACTGCGCCTGTGCTTTCGGGGTAATCGCAAGAGCCAATGCGGACAATGCCGGCATCAACCCTTTCCTCAATAGTTGATTTGAAGATAATGATCGAATCATAAAGACGTTTTGTGGATGCAAAGATGTAGCACAAAATCAATCTAAAATTCAATTGTAATTAAAAGACCTGCAAATAATTGTAAATTATTTTTATCAATCTAAAGATTTTTAAATACTGAAATTATATTCAGTTATTTCCATTCTACGATTGAAACCGAATCAGAAAAACCGGTCTATAACGATGCCATAGGTAAACAGCAGATTTTCCCGTCGTGTGCGGTGCACATTATTGTAGGTCAGGGCTGTGGTCAGGCTCACCCATTTATAAATTTTCAGGCTCAGGTTAAGGCTGGTGCGTATGATATAGTCGTCGCCATCGTCCAACGAATTCTGCAGATAGCCATATCCGTTAATGCCCAGCAGCTCGCCGTATTTGTAGCGAAACTGTATCCGCAGAGAGTTCCGGAAGGTGTGGTATTCTTCGCGCACCGTATCGTTGGTAAAAATGTTGCTCCGCTCATAGAGCAGTCCATCGCTGAAATTCAGTACTCCTTTTTCTTTGTCAATAATGTTGTAAGCTGCGCCCAGACCGGCCTGCACCTGATTTTCTATTTTCAGCGAATAGGAAGTTGTATAGTTGCCTAATCCCCAATAATAAAAATGCGGAAAGGTCTTGTACAGATTGAAGTCCAGCGTTGAGATGAAGTCATTGTTGCTGAGCTTTCCCGCCTGCTCGCCATACACCCAGTTGTTGTTGAAGTTGAGCCGCACCGTCTTCTCCCGCACCGAAAAACGCAGTGTATTATTGAGCAGATAAGCCGTTGCATCATTGGTGCGGTTGATGCTTCCCGTACCATTATACATGATCTGGTGACGTACAGAATCCGAGAACTGGCACTGGGCTGTTATAGGAATGAGCAACAGGATTAAAAAAGAAGTCAGGAATTTCGGCATGCATTGGTCGGCAATAATGAAGCTGCAATTTAGCCCTGCACGCACAAAACAAGAAGAGTGTGATTACTTTTGCGCTCACAGGCATGTTCCATAATCTGCCTGTACAGCATCTTCAAAAAAACAGCATCTTGGCGCGGAAAAAGAAACAAGCGATTATTGAACACCTGACGGTAAGCAGCTACGCCGCGGAAGGCAAAAGCCTCGGTACCCTGCCGGAAGGGAAAGTGGTATTTATGGAAGGTGTTGTGCCCGGCGATGTAGTGAACGTGCGTCTGGTAAAAGATAAGAAGAGCTGGGCGCAGGGCAAGGTCACGGAAATTGTATCCCTGTCAAAAGATCGGGTGACTCCGTTCTGCCCTCATTTTGGCGTGTGCGGCGGCTGCAAATGGCAGATGCTTCCTTACGAGAAGCAGCTTGAGTACAAGCAGCAGCAGGTCACCGATCAGCTCAGCCGCATCGGCCATGTAGAGCTTCCGCCCATTATGCCGATAGCCGGCTCTGCGGATACGCGCTACTACCGCAATAAGCTGGAATTTACCTTCAGTCAGCACCGCTACCGTACCTGGGATGAAATCAGGGCAGCAGGCGATACGGTGATACCGCAGGAACCGGCGCTGGGTTTTCATGCACCGGGACTGTTTGACAAGATCGTTCCGATACATACCTGTTACCTGCAGCGCGAGCCTACCAATCTGCTGCTGAGTGTCTTGCGGAATTATGCGACGGCAAACGGCCTTACTTATTACAACATCCACGAGCACCACGGTTGGCTGCGCAATGTGATTATCCGTATCGCCACAACGGGCGAGATCCTGATCAATATGATTCTTCACAAAGAAGACAAGCCGGCGCGCATTGCATTGCTCGATCATCTGCTGGCCAATATTCCAGGCATTACCTCATTGCATTATACCATCAACGGTAAGGCCAACGACAGCATTCACGACCTTGACGTGCACACTTATTCTGGTCCCGGTTATATTCAGGAAAAGCTGGAAGATTTTACGTTTAAAATATCTCCCAAATCCTTTTTTCAGACCAATACAAAGCAGGCAGAAAAGCTCTACCAGATCACACGCGATTTTGCAGGCCTTACGGGAAATGAAGTGCTGTACGACCTGTATTGCGGCACAGGCAGCATCGGTATTTTCTGCTCCAAAGGCGCTAAGAAGGTGATCGGTATTGAAGTAATCGGCGATGCGGTAAAAGATGCCTGGCAGAATGCAGCGATGAATGGTCTGGATCATTGCCAGTTCTACACCGGCGATGTGTCGGATATTTGCAACGATGATTTTTTTGCAGAACATGGGAAGCCGGATGTGATCATCACCGACCCGCCGCGCGCAGGCATGCACGAAAAGCTGGTGCAGCAATTGCTGAAGATGCGCGCTCCGAAAGTGGTGTACGTAAGCTGCAACCCTGCCACGCAGGCCCGTGATCTTGCATTGCTCAACGAAGCATACAGCATTGAAAAGCTGCAGCCGGTAGATATGTTCCCCCACACACATCATATAGAAAATGTAGCGCTGCTGAAGCTGCGCCATTCCTGAAGAAAAACTGATAACACCATCATTATGAAAGATTACCTGCTGATCATCCGCGAGCCGGACGGGCGCACAGAGCCAACGCCTGAAGAATTTACCCCAAAAAAGCATCAGGAACACTGGAAGCAGTGGATCACTGATCTGGTGAGCAAAGGTCAATTCATGGGCGGTAAGCCGCTTACGCTGAATGGCGCGCAGATTGCGGCCAACGGTACGGTAGTGCCGGGCATTCATAAAAACGGTATGGAGATCGTAGGCGGCTTTATGCTCATCAAAGCAGCGGATATGGATGAGGCCATTTCCATCGCCAGAACCTGTCCATCGCTGGAAGCAGATGGTCCGGTGGAAGTGCGTGAGCTGATGTAAGCAGCAGTACGATGTCCAAAGCGTGCCGGAAAATCAGGGAATGGATTCTGCGTTATGGGCCGGCAGAGATCGCATCGCTTGCAGGCACACTGATCGTAGCCATCATGGTCCGTCAGCTAACCGGTAGTGCGCTCAAAACTGCTGCTGCAGGCACGCTTGGCGGCAATGTCGGCTATTTCGGCACCATACTATTGCAGGATGTTGTAGCTACGCACCAAACATTACATCAGGATGGACGGGAATACACATGGACTGTTTTTCTGAAAAATGTTCGTGCATTATTCATTGAATTCGGGCTGGCAGAATTATTGGACACGTTTATCATTCGCCCGTTCCTGCTTTACCGGATGCCTGTCTGGACAGGCAGCTTTACCTGGGGCATCATCATTGCCAAATTTGCGGCGGATATTACCTTTTATCTGCCGGCGATCCTATTTTATGAGCGCAGCAAGAAACGTTATCGTAACTTCTAGCACAACCTTAATGCACGGACATTCGTAAATAGAGTTGATTTATGAAACGAACGGTTTTATTGCTGCTTTTTATCTGTGCCGTGCAATATGCAAATGCGCAGGCAATTGGCCCGTATCATCTGGAGCAGGTCGGCAACAGCGGCTTTTCCCTGCACTACCAGAATGATGCATTTGGCAAGACCGATTATTACTATTCCCAGGGCGTGCAAGTAGCAGTAGGCATTCCGTCACTGAAACATACTTTTCTTTCTGTGCTTTTGCCTCACACAAAAAATGGCACAGAACAATTGGGCATCGCATTGGAGCATGATGCCTACACACCAACCTCTATCCTCAGCGATTCCATTCTTTATGGCGACCGGCCTTACGCAGCAAGCGTTATGGCGCAGTTTTACGCCACCTCTTTGATAACGCAATATCATGGTAAGCTGAGCGCTATGCTTACTGCAGGCATCATTGGTCCGGCGGCAGGCGGTGAAGAAATACAGGCGGGCATTCACCGCAATACCAACAATGATCTTCCGCACGGATGGCAGTACCAGATACAGAATGATGTGATCCTCAACTATACGCTTACCTACGAGCAGAACCTGCTGAATCTGGGCAATATATTTTTTGCAGATGGACTGGGCGGCATAGCGCTGGGCACCTACAACGATAAGGCTTTTGCGGGAATAGACCTGCAGGCAGGATTGTTTGAGCATCCTTTGTTTCAGCCGCAACAGAGCAACTTCCACATCTACGTACAAAACACTGGCACAGTACAATTGGTAGGATACGATGCAAGCCTTCAGGGAGGCATTTTCAACCGGAGCAGTGCTTACACAATTGAGCCTTCGTCTGTAAAAAGAATCGTTTTTAAAAATACGCTGGCGCTGAACATAGGCCTCAGACAATTTACCCTGAGCGGAAATTACACCTGGATAAGCCCCGAATTCAAAACGGGCAAAAGCCATGCCTGGGGCGGATTACAGGTCTCATACAGATTCTAGAAGACCCCATAGACCCAAGGTTTGAATTCTGCATTTTACATTTTGCATTAATGATGGCATTGGTTTTGCACTTTACATTTTGAATTTTGCATTAAAACATGGCGCAGACGTTTCTTACCGCTGAATGGCGAAAGCTGATTATGGCCAATTATACGGTTGAGCCGGAGCTGCT
Source organism: Chitinophagaceae bacterium (assembly GCA_965200035.1). GTDB lineage: Bacteria > Bacteroidota > Bacteroidia > Chitinophagales > Chitinophagaceae > UBA1952. The sequence goes on from OZ241334.1 coordinate 264,378, forward strand.
GCTGCCCTATCTTCCCAAGGGAACGGAGCTTGATTTTTATAAAGGTCAGTGCTTCGTCAGCCTGGTAGGATTTATGTTTCAGAATACAAAACTCAAAGGCTTTCATTTTCCGCTGCATGTCCATTTTCAGGAAGTAAACCTGCGTTTCTATGTGCATTATACCGGGCTGAACGCTCCGCTGAAAAGAGGAGTGGTCTTCATCCGTGAGCTGGTGCCCCGCGCCGCGCTTACCTTTGTGGCCAATACTTTCTATGGGGAGAATTATGCTACTGTTGCCATGCGCCATAAATGGTACAAAGCAAAATCAGGATTGATCGTCTCTTACCGCTGGAAGCAAAACGGCTGGCAGAAGCTACAGGTGACCGCTCATCCCGAACCACAGAAGATCGCAGCTGGCAGCGAAGAAGAATTCATCACAGAGCATTACTGGGGCTATACCAGGCTCGGCAGCAACCGGACTTCTGAATACGAAGTGGTGCACCCGAAATGGGACATTTATCCGATCATCCGGCAGGATATAAAAGTGGATTTTGGCGCGGCCTATGGTAGTCCATTTGCGCATCTTACCCATCAGCAGCCACAGAGCATTTTCCTGGCCGAAGGCTCGGAAGTAACGGTGCGCTCGGGCTCGAAAATCGACAGAAGCTTATTGCGCTGATCATGAGCAACAAAGCATTCAACTACGATCAGGATTTCAAAAATATTGACTTCCGGAAGTATCCTGAGCTATACCGTGTGGGCAAAGGCGAACAGGGCGTCTTGCTCGTAGAGCCTTATAAAAGCGAGATCCTGCCTTACTGGAAGTTTAAAACACCCGCCATCGCCCGCAAGTCCTCACAGAATATTTATCAGCTTTTCCTGGAGTACGGACGGAAGCGTGATTTTGCCGGAATGGATATGGCGCGCAAATTCCTGCAAATGGGCTATACCCGCTCCCGGCGCTATGCCAATCACAAAAGCGGACAGAAATATAAAGGCGCTGTACCGGCAGACAAGAAGGGTCAAAGCGGTTCACATGGTCGCCCGCAGTTGCCGCGCGATGAAGATCCGGTCAAAGCAGAATCGGCCACTATTTTTTACAAGCAATGGCAGCGGGCGCTGAAAAACCCTACCTACCTAAAGCTGCTGAAGCAATATAACAGTATGTTCACCTGAAGGGTGATTAACTTCGCCGCATGAATCAGTACGACCTGACCGTTGTTCCCGAATTTTTCAGAAGATACATCAATGCCCTGCCCGATCTGTCGATGGATGCGGTGCTGCATCACAGCTTAGAGCAGCTCTCGCAGAAGCAGGAAGAAAAGCTGACCATCATTGGCAATGAAGTATATGCGCCGGGCAAGTGGAGCGTGCCGGTTATCCTGCAGCACCTGATTGATACCGAGCGAATCATGGATTACCGCGCCCTGCGCTTTGCCCGCCGCGATAAAACGGCACTGGCCGGCTACGACGAAAATCATTATGCAGATCTGACCTTAACCACATCCCGCAAAGTAGCTGACTTGCTGGAAGAGCTGAAGCTGGTGCGCGTGTCCAGCATTTATCTGTTCGATTCTTTCAGTGAGGATGATCTGGTACAAACCGGAACAGCCAATAACAGTGAGGTATCCGTTGCAGCAATGGCATATGCCATTGCCGGACATCAGATGCATCATCTGAAGGTGATCGAGGAGCGATATTTACCATTGGCGAAGATGCCTTTGTCTCCTTTTTAAAATTTTCCTTACAACGTCATGAGCATCCGCAGAAAAATACTGTTGCGCCGCATCGGTACAGGCTGCGTCATAATGTTCTTTCTGATCAATCTTGTTGCGGCACTGCACGCATGGCGCTTCACGCATTTTACCGATAGCAGCGCTCTGCACGATGAGCATCCTGAAAAAATGTCTTTAGCACAAAAGGCATCCATCCTATTGACTGGCGTTCCGAATGCGCGGCCGGTAAATAAAAGCCTCCCAATTGTACCGTACCAAAATGTAGTGCTGCAAAGCAATGTGAAGCTGGCCTGCTGGTATATGCCCGCCGACGGCATGTCCAGAGGAAGCGTCGCTTTACTGCACGGCTACGGGGGCGAAAAATCCGGAATGCTGCCGAAGGCAATGTTCTTCCACGAGCTAGGTTACAATGTATTGCTGCCGGATATGATGGGCGCAGGCGGCTCAGAAAGCGTACAATGCACCATCGGATATAGGGAGGCTGAAAATGTAAGCAGCTGTGTCCGTTACCTGAAAGGCCTGGGCGAGCGCAACATTATACTGCATGGCACTTCTATGGGCGCTGCTGCCTTGCTCAAATACCTGCACGATGGTGGTGAGCAACCTGCAGGCATTATCATCGAATGTCCTTACGGCACGATGTATCAGACGGTTTGTGCGCGCTTTAAGATGGTTGGTGCTCCTTCCTTTCCAATGGCGGCGCTGCTGGTTTTCTGGGGCGGTGTTGAGAATGGCTTCTGGGCATTCAATCATAATCCGGCCACTTATGCCAAATCCGTAAAATGCCCGGCATTGCTCATTTTCGGCGCTAAGGATGATCGTGTAACGCGCAGCGAGACGGAAGATATTTACCGGAATCTTGCAGGAACCAAAAGGCTGGTTGTATATCCCGAAGCCGGGCACAACAACTATTTCATCCGCTATAAAAAAGAATGGATGAATGACGTTACATCATTCATCCATTCGCTGAAATAGAAAATCGTTTGCAGATCAGAAGCGCATTTTGATGCCGAGCGTAACAGGGAAATAAAACATCTCGAAGCCACCATTCACACTGCCGATATTGTGGTTCTTATTATCGATCTGCACATAGCGCGCAGCGCCTTCCGCATTGAAGCCGATGTGATTGCTGATATAGTAGGTAAAGCCTACCTGAGCGCCGACCGTATAGCCTGATCCTGCTTCATAATGATAGGTATCGATATAACGGTATTGCTCGCCTTCCATATTGTTGAACTGCGCATAGTTGGTGCGGCCATCGCTCACGGTAAATACGGCACCGGCGGCTACGCCCATATAGAAGTTGGAGCGGTTGATGCGGTAATGATCATACAGCGGGATCATATAGTTTGCTCTTGCGGTGAGCGCCCATGCATAGTCTGCAAATACATAGTTGGTAGCATGGCTGAAGCCTGCGCCATTATTAAGCCCCGGATAAGTATAGTTTCCCTGCGTTTCCCAGTGTGTCATGGCCATATCAACGCCGGCCTGGAAACGTTCGGAAAAATTGTAGTAATAATTGGCAGAAACCACGTAAGGCACGAGATTCCGGCTTCCTTTATAAGCGGTGCTCAGCGGATTGGTGAAGGCGCTTACCCCACCATATACGCCCACTTCATGAGAATAGTCGGGCGGTGTGCTTTGCGCAAATGCAGCAACGGAAAGGAACAGTGCAGTAATGGAAAGTATGATTGACTTCATTGGATGCTTTTTGCCTGCGAAAGATAATCCGATTTTTTGTAAATGCATATCCCTGCCGGTAAAGCTTTTGGAAAAATCCGGAGCCGGGAATCCAAAATCCGCCCTGCGGACAATATCTTTGCACATTATGCCGGCGCAGACAATCTCTTCAAAGCCCGCCTTCCTCTTGCTGGAAGACGGCACTTTTTTTAAAGGAAAATCTTTTGGTGCATCCGGAACAAGTGGTGGTGAAATATGCTTCAATACCGGGATGACCGGCTATCAGGAAGTATTTACAGACCCTTCCTATACCGGCCAGGTCGTGATCATGAACAATGCCTACGTAGGCAATTACGGGGTAAAGGAAGAGGATGTGGAAAGCGATTCTGTAAAGATCAGGGGCCTTATCTGCAAAAACATTTCCAGCCGCTACAGCCGTATGACCGCTTCCGACAATCTGGAGCACTACCTACAGCACAACAACATTGTAGCTATTTATGATGTAGATACGCGCGCGCTGGTGCAGCACGTTCGCAGCAAGGGTGCAATGAATTGCATTATTTCTACAGAAATCACAGACATAGATGGTCTGAGATCAGAATTGGAGCGCATTCCGGACATGAGTGGTTTGGAGCTTTCTTCTGAAATCTCAACCAAGCATTCCTATACATTTGGCTCGCCCAATGCTCCCATCCGCATAGCGGTACTCGATTTTGGCGTAAAGCGCAATATCCTGCAGTGCATGGCAGAGCGCAACGCTTTTGTAAAAGTATTTCCTGCCACTACCAGGCTCGAAGAATTGCAGGAATTCAAGCCTCATGGCTATTTTATTTCCAATGGCCCCGGCGATCCAGGCGCTATGGACTACGCAGTAAAAACGGTGCAGGATATTCTGGCGATCAACAAGCCGGTATTCGGCATCTGTCTCGGGCAGCAATTGCTGGCACGTGCCAATGGCATTCCTACCTTTAAAATGCCGCATGGCCATCGTGGCCTCAATCATCCGGTGAAAAACCTCATTACCGGCAAGTCGGAAATTACCACGCAAAATCACGGTTTTGGCATTGATCCGGAAGCTACGCGCAATACGCCGAATGTGGAGATTACGCACATTAACCTCAATGATGGCTCTATCGAAGGCATCCGCCTGAAAGACAAGCCGGCTTTCTCCGTACAGTACCACCCAGAAAGCACGCCCGGCCCGCACGATGCCCGCTACCTGTTTGACGATTTCATTGCTTTAATCGAAAAAAACTTTTAGCCTAACTCTAATCAATTAAAAAGGCCCATGCGCATGCATGAGCCTTTTTTTGCAGCGGCTAATAAACGTTAATCCTCATAGAATTCAACCACTACAATATTGCGATAGCCACAGGCCGTTTCCTTCTGCTCACCTTTATTTTTACGCTCGTATTCCTGATCGTTAAAAATGATTTTGCTTGACTCCAGCCTGATCTTTTTATCCTTATGGCTATTATCTATGAACACGGAATCAAGCGATGTCAGCAGGTTGTAAACCCTTGTAGGTCTGCTGCTCGGCTGGTCGTTTTCATCTATGAATATCTGCGGCATTCCACCACTTATATACTTTTTTCCGGCGCTATGCAGCACAATATATTTTGCCTTATTTTCCCGTTCAGAATATGCGTCGCTGAAGGTTTTCCCATCTACAAATTTTGATTTCGGATTGACTCTCGCCTGTGTCAGTAGCACCACTACTTTATACTTTTTGTTTGCCAATCCTGTCTTGCCAGCTAGAATACGACGGATATCCGCATCTATAGTAGTGTGCAGGAATTTATCCATAGAGCTGGCATAAATTTCCTTCTTCTGCTCATCCCGGTTGAAGTTCAGGCAGCTCAGCTTATCCTTCATATCCACATACACCACATCATTCTCATTCGTGATCGTTACTTTTTCGTTGCATATCTCGCAGGTATAGCCCACCAATATTCTCCGGTAGGCAATGTCCTTTTCTTTATCAACGGTAATGTTCTGATCAAAGTTGTCCTGCTCAAAGAAACCGTACAGCGTTTCCAGCATCTCACGCATATGTGTGCCTAGGAACAGCTCATACTTGTTGTGCGGTGTGTAGCAGTAGCCGCGGTCGCGCAAATGCCGGCTTACATAATCCTCCTCAAAGAGCATGATGCGATGCCGGTGCGCATATTTCAGCTCATACACATGCATCATGCTGTTATTGCTTTTATAATAGGTTGGCTTGCCGCTTTTCTTGATAATTTGCTCGATAGCATATTCATACAGCGTACCGATCTGCCCGCTGTCTGCAGTCTTCTCTGTTGCTGTAATTTCATAAACATTAGCCCATTTAACCTCACCATCATGAATGATCTGCACGGTACGGGCGTTTTTCAGGTCATCAAGCTCAAGCTTGTACTCCACACAAATAAATACCGGAAGGTCGTGATTATAATTATCGTAACCCCAGTGAATCCGTTTTAAATCATCGTGAACAACCTCGTCCGCTTTTAATTCCAGCCTTAGATAGCTGCCTAGCTCTACCGTTTTGCTATGGGTCCATATCTTCTCAAAATTATCCTTGAAATATTCTGCCAGCGGAGTATTGTCCAGCGTTTTAAAGGTTTCCTTATCGGTCGAGTCCTCCGGTGGCAGAATGGTGAAATTGGTATTTTTATCCCACGCAGCGAAGATGATTGAATAAGATGTTTTGAAGAGCCTGACTTCTATTTTAGAGGCCAGCTTTTCTTTGCGCTCATCATCCGTTTCATCTCCCAGTTGTTCTATAAATTCGTATAGAAAGCGAAATCCATCGTTCATGCGTTCAAAAAGGTCTATCTCATCAGGCAAGTCTTCCTGACGCTGCTTCGCCGCAGCAGTATTGGGATGAAGCAGCAGTATCTTAATTTTTTGATCTTTCTCTAAATTGATCAGGCAATCCTTCATTTTCTTCTGGAGATATTCACGGTGCTTTGTATTCAGCTCTGCCCGTTCAGTATCCATGAGACTTTTCTTCCGCGATGGAGTAAAAAAGGAAGAGAAGTCATTATCCAAAATATAGATAGTCCGGTTGCTGTTACCGATTCCCTGAATGATCTCTTTATAATTCCGTTCGCCATCCGCAATCGGGATTTTTCCATACTCCTCTATCTTGAACTCTACCAATGCATAGATGACTAGCCCGCTGGCAATTTCAAGCCAGGTATGTGCGGTGAACACTTCTGTTATGCTATCAGCATGATCGGTCAGTATGGGCAGGCTCAGCAGCAGCATGATAATGCTTATGCCTACCGCAAGCGTTCGCTTATTTACATTTTTCCAGATTTTTAATATTTTATTTTCCTCTTTTTTAAAGAAGAAAAGGACGAGGATGTAAGCAACGAGCAGTACGTCAAACAGGATAATCAGTGGATTTGTCCACGCGCTCACAAACCATATATGAAACCACAGATGGTTCGCTAAAAGAAATGCTGCGTAGATGATAATGAACGCTGTGAAAAACTTCTCCTGCCGCAAAAACTCATTGGTCTTTTTTTGATTGATCTCTTTTTTAATGCTCATAAATAGTTTGGGTTTGTTTTTTGACTCAATCGGATATTTCTAAAATCTCATTTGATGAAATCCATATAATTAATGACCATAAATATAGAGAATACCCTATTTTGAAACAGGGCATTTTCAACAGATTTTACCCCGTTTTTTTCCCGTTTTATTTGTAGCAAGCTGTCTACAAAGAGGCTTCTCCGTCCTGAATAAACTAGGATTTGGAGCTATCTTTACCGCTTCCTGCTAATCAATCAAAACCATAAACAGCTTCATTCAATGGATAGAATTTTAGTGCTTGGCGCTTGTGGCCAGATAGGTATTGAGCTCGTTACCGCATTGCGTACTATCTATGGCGATAATAATGTGTTCGCTTCTGACATCAGGGAAGAGCATCCGGCACTAAAAGGGCGTGGGCCATATGCGGTGCTGAATGCTACAGACGCCATTGCAGTGCATGATTTTGTGACCCGTAACAATATCAGCCAGATTTATCACCTCGCCGCTTTGTTGTCCGCTACGAGCGAGAAAGCGCCATTGCGCGCTTGGGACATCAATATGTCCAGCCTCCTTCAGGTATTGGATATTGCAGTACAGGAAAAGCTGCATAAGATTTACTGGCCAAGCTCGATTGCTGTATTTGGTCCCACAACTCCACGGCGCGACACCCCACAGCAGACCATTGTGGAGCCACGCACTGTATATGGCATTTCAAAACATGCCGGTGAGCTCTGGTGCCAGTATTACAATCAGCGATATGGCCTTGACGTGCGCAGCCTGCGCTATCCGGGGCTGATCTCGTGGAAAGGCGATCCCGGTGGTGGCACTACTGATTATGCGGTAGAAATCTACCATGAAGCATTGGCGCACAACAAGTACACTTCGTTTTTGAAAGAGGATACCTACCTGCCGATGATGTATATGGATGACGCGATTCGGGGGACAATTGAGCTGATGGAAGCGCCGGACGATAAGATGAAGACCCGCATGGCCTACAACATCAGCGCCATGAGCTTTTCACCAAAAGAAATCGGCGAATCGATACAACAGCATATACCGGACTTTAAGCTGGATTTCCAATCTGATTTTCGGCAGGAAATTGCGGATGGTTGGCCGCAAAGCATTGATGACAGCACCGCAAGAAATGACTGGGGCTGGAAGCCAGAATTTGATCTGGAAAAGATGACTGCCGAAATGCTGAAGCAGCTTGGCAATAAATAGTGTTTTCACCCAGGCCTGAAGGCCTGGTTTAAGGCTTTCAGGCTTCGGCTGAAGCCGGATTATACGAGACTAAACCTTTCATAAAAATCCCCTTGTAACTTGTAAGGGGATTTTTTAATTCCTGTGCTTTAATTTATTCAGGCACGTCTGAGCTTACCTTCGTCCAAGAGTCATCTACCTGTGCCAGCGCATCAATATCTTTTGCGAGGTCTTTAAGATAGCCGGGACCAAAGTGTGCGTTGCCAATCTGCTTCACCTTTCCATTAATCGTGATCTTATAAAAAATACCCGGCACATCAGCTATGCGCAGCTCGTAAGTGGAAGCGCAGGTATCTACCCGGTATTCTTTAAACGCCTGCAATACTTGGCCGGTCTGCTGCGGTGTAAGCTTGCGCTCGTAAACGCCGATATGATCGGTAAAATTGCGGCCTTTATATTGCACCATACCATTGCTCTTGATTGTAACAGAATAAATAGGACAACGGCCGAAACAGGCGCCTCTCGACATAGTGACTTCTGTGATGCTAAGGTTTTTTGCTTTCACTTTTTTAGTGCTGACTCTAGTAATTGTACGGTGCTGCGCGCAGGCGGCGAATACAATTACAGTCAGTAGCAATGCGGTGGTAAGATACTTTTTCATAAATCCTGTATTTTCGAAGATCCCTTATTGAATGATTACAAATATGCTGCCAATTAATGAAGAAGAGCTGCTCGCAAAATTAGCTTTAACTTTTATAGAAGGTATCGGCGTCAAGACGGCCCGTCAGCTCATTGCCCATTTTGGTGATGCCCGTTCTGTTTTAAATGCATCTCCCAAAGCGCTGAAAGGAGCGGGCGGAATGGGTGAAGCAAAAGCCAGAGCCTGTAAATCTCCGGACATCCTGAAGCGCGCAGAGCATGAGCTGGCATTCATCACTAAAGAAAATATCACTGTTCTCTTTTTAACAGATGAGGCTTATCCGTATCGGCTGAAGGAATGCGAAGATGCGCCTACCCTGCTTTATTTTAAAGGCTCGGTACCGCCTCGGGCTGCTAAAATGGTCGCCATTATCGGCACCAGAAAAAATACGGATTACGGACAGCGCGTCACCGAAGATCTGGTTGCCGGACTGGCCGGTCAGGATGATCTGATCATTGTAAGCGGACTGGCTACGGGCATCGATGCTATCGCGCATAAATGCAGCCTTAAAGGAGGCATTCCTACCATCGGCGTAGTGGGTCACGGGCTGGATCGTATCTATCCTGCAGAGCATACCGGCTTGGCGAAGGAGATGCTTCAGTCTGGCGGTGTGCTCACAGAATTTGCTTCCGGCACCAGGCCCGACCGCAGTAATTTTCCGCTGCGCAATCGTGTAGTGGCAGGCCTCACCGATATAACCGTAATCGTGGAAAGCGATGAAAAAGGCGGCGGCATGATTACCGCTTATATGGCGGCAAGCTATAACCGCGAAGTAGCAGCTGTTCCCGGACGTATTTACGACAGCAAAAGCGGCGGCCCCAATAAGCTCATCAGGATGAACATTGCCCACCCTATAGCCAGTGCCAAAGACCTGCTGGAGGTGATGAACTGGACTGCCGGCGGCAAGACAAAAGGCGTGCAGCAGCAATTATTTCAGGCGCTTTCCGATACAGAACAAAATCTCGTAAATGCATTAAAAGATAAAGATGCGGTGCACGCCGACGACTTGCTGCAGCATACCGGCATGAGCAGTGGGCAGATAGCGGCAACGCTACTGCAGTTAGAAATGAGCGGCCTCGTAAAAACCCTGCCCGGCAAGCGATACAGGCTTAATTAATACCGGCAGTTTTGATGATTCATTACTGTCGTTAAAAATCCTGCTGCCTGCAAGATAGTTGTGAATTATTTTCACCTTTGAAAATTGCTGTAGACCTGAAATCCATGAATGCTGATCGTCCTTATCTGCCTGCGCTTACCGGGCTGCGTGCATTGATGGCGTGGGATGTATTTCTCTTTCATTTTTCGGATGCGCCGGATGCACCTCGGTGGTGGATTGCCTTCACGGAGGGCGGCGGAGAAATGGGCGTATCGCTTTTCTTTGTATTGAGCGGCTTCCTGCTGGCGCACCGTTATGCACAAAAGGTAGAGCTGACTAGCCAATGGATACGCAATTATCTGTTCCGAAGATTTGCCCGTATCTATCCGTTATTCTTCACAATATCTGCTTTAAGCTATCTGGTAGTATGGCTGTTGAAGCCCGATTTTGTATTTAATCATACAAGCACGCTGCTGCATTTTACGCTGCTGAAAGGCTTCTTTCCCAATCATATTTTTTATTTCATTTCTACTACCTGGTCGCTTACTGTAGAAGAAATTTTTTACCTGCTTGCACCCCTTATTTTTCTGCTGTTGCCGAAGATAAAATTGGGTTTTCAGTGTTTGATATTAATGCTGGTTGGACTGGTAACAGTTTTTCTGTATGAGCCTTCTGTGTTATCTGATTACAGCCATGCAGCCAGCTTTGTGCTCTACTGGACTTTCTGGGGGCGTGCTTTTCAGTTCTCTTGCGGCATATTTCTGGCATTATGGCTCAGCAGGCATCCGGTAAAAACGCGCAATCACTGGATAACGACACTATTGGGAATTATTGCTGTGGTGGCTGCGCAGATGATTTATAAAGCGCTGCACCCAATCCATTTATTAGGTTCAGAAGATCTAATGGTTATTCTGTACAATGATTTTATAGCTCCATTGGCCATTGCTTTTTTCTTCTACGCCATCATCCGTGAGCGCTCCTTATTCAGCAGATTGATGGAAGGTCGCTTGTTTCAGCTCTTGGGCAAAAGCTCGTTCGCATTTTACCTGTTGCATCTGAGCCCGTTGGTAATGGTCTTTTACCGTCAGCACCGCCAACCGGCCTTGATCATGTTTATAGCTGTTCAGCTTTTGTCTATTCTATTCTATCGTTGCATTGAGCATCCATTGCATGACACACTTATCCGCTGGAAAAACCAAAACAAAATGCGCGCTTCCGCCAAGTCACAAGTCAACTGAATGATCAGAACAACGGCAGCTGACCGCTTTTGATTCGTCGAAAATCTTTGGTGTTGTATTCCATCTTGGTTTCATTGAGGCCATATTTTTTGCAATAGAGCGCAAACTGCTGACGGATCATTTCTGCAAATTTACCATCGCCCATCATGCGCGTGCCCCAGCGGCTGTCATTTACATGCCCTTCATGGCAGGCAGCTATCTGGTTCCATACTTTATCTGCACGGTCGGGGTAAGCCTTATACAGCCAATCCTGAAAGATCGGACCAATTGCGCCATTCAAACGCACTACCGTATAGCCCGCCCATTTGGCGCCCGCCTCCGAGGCGGCCTTGATTACATCGTGTATATGATTATCGTTCAGTCCCGGGATGATCGGCGCATTCATAATGCCTGTTGGCACGCCGGCTTTGCTCATCGTCTCTACCACTTTTAGCCGGGAGCGGTAAGAAGCAGTGCGCGGCTCCAGCTTCAGTCGCAGATTTTCGTCCAGTGAGGTAATAGAGCTCCATACCCTTACCAGATTGAATTTATTCAGCTCCTGAATAATGTCCAGATCGCGCAGCACCAGCGCATTCTTGCTCAGTATCCCAACCGGATTGCGGTACTCCAGACATACCTCCAATAGCTGACGCGTAATGCGCATCTTGCGCTCGATGGGCTGATAGCAATCTGTATTTCCCGAAAGCGAAATAGTAGCCGGCACCCAGTTTTTATTCTCAAAAAATTTACGCAGCAGATTCGGCGCATTTTTCTTCACCACGATGCGGCTTTCAAAATCCACACCGGCGCTGTAGCCCCAGTATTCATGTGAGTTCCGCGCATAGCAGTAAATGCAACCATGCTCACACCCTTGATAGGGATTGGCGCTGTAAGCCATGCCCACATCCGGACTGGTAACTTTATTGACCAAGGTTTTGCTTTCGTCGAAAATGTACTCGGTCTTGCGCGGCGCTACCTCCCAGTCATCAATAGCTTCGGCATGCATCTGCACATATTCACCCTGCAGAAACTTATTTTTCGGATTGAACTGCGCTCCCCTGCCCTTTTCAAAGCGCTCATTCGGCTGCTGATTAATCATAAGTCTTGATTTGTGATGTGCGATTTGCAGATTTGCGATTACCAATCATCCCGCAGTCATTCCGCATCCTGCACCTTTTAATTTTTTACTTGTTCATTTTTAATTCCTAGTTCCTACTCATCTGTATCTTCCAGTAAAAACTTATTGACCTCGCCATATCCTTCATACAGGTCTTTTACCGATCCAAAGCCGATTGCATCTTTCATGCGGCTTTTCTCAATCATTTCAGATGCTTTGCGCACTGAGTATTTGCCCCACTCGTCTTTGATGCCATACATGATCTTGCGCAGCTTGTCGTGCTTCATACGGTCGTCAAACAGGCTGTATTGAAGCTCATCTTCCCGGATAAAATCCATCACCGAAATTCCCATCTGCTTGATGCCGGAATTGATCAGCGGGCCACAGCTGCGGGAAGCCTCATATTCCTCAATTTTCTTCATCAGATGGCTGCGCAGCTCCATCGCATCCTGCAACGGATCAGTAAACCGAATGCTCACATCCCAGCCGGTCAGGTTGATGTAACGAAAAAAAAGGGAAGCATGACGGCAGAATACGCCTGCCTTCACCAGCCGCTGCTCCAGCTTGGTACAAAGAGATACGAGCAATGCTTCCAGCTTTTCTGCGTTACGTAGCTCAGGGGATGTAGTGCGTGTAGCGCTCATGCTCCGGTAGTCGCTCATCTGAAAATCCACTTCGCCGAAGTTGAGCCGGCAGTACCAATAGTAGCCGGCAATACCGCCAAAAGCCTTCCGCAGCAAACCCGGAGAAGTATGGCGCATCTCCAGCGGATTTTTAATGCCGATCATCTGCAGCCTGCGCTCATTGCGCGAGGCGATGCCGGGCAGGTCACGCAGTTGCAGGGATGCCAGATGACCATCCAGATTTTCGGGAGTGATCTGCACAAGGCCATTCGGCTTTTCCAGATCGGTAGCCAACTTGGCGAGAAAAGTATTGGGCGCGATGCCGATAGAGCAGGTGATAAATTCGCCGACAAACTTTCTTAAATCTGCCTTGATCTGCTTTCCGAGCGCGATCATATCTTTATACACCAGCTTATAGGAAGTGAGGTTCATCGCCGCTTCATCAATACTTTTGGGCAGCACATCATTGCAATAGCGCTGCAACACCTGCATGATTTTGATATGGACTTTCCGGTACAGCACGGGCCTCGCCTCCACTGCAATGATCTGCGGGCAGAATTGCCGGATCTCTGTCAGGCGCATTCCGGTACGCACACCCAGCTTTTTTGCTTCTACAGAAGGAGCGATCACTACTGCATAGTTCTTATTACCGGCACAGACACCAATGGGCTTTCCCCGCAGTTCCTTCCGCTCCTGCTGTTCACAGGAGGCGAAAAAGCTGTTCATATCCACATACATGACCACGTTGTCCGGACATAACGCGACTGAATTTGCAGAGAGTTTCATAAGCAAAATGTTATTTTAAACAACAATTCATTGACATCAATAATAGCTAAATAAAAATCTTATTGATTGCTTTTTTTATCCACACTGTTTAAAAAAGATTTTTCAGCCTGGTAATTAAGTGAATCATAATGGGCTGTGGCACGCTATCTGTAAGGGTTTATGTACTTTGATTCCAATTAAGCTATCCGGAAAATGAACATAATTATCATAGGCGCAGGCGCTGCAGGACTGATGGCTGCCCGCCTGCTCAGCGCTAAAGGACACCAAGTAACGGTGCTCGAAGCACAGGAACGCATCGGTGGACGTATTCATACAGTGCATAATGGAGGCTTTGCCAAACCAGTAGATCTCGGAGCAGAATTTGTACACGGCAATCTTCCGGTGACGCTGACATTGCTCAGGGAAGCCGGCATCCCTTATCATCCTATGGAAGGCGAGATGTGGCATTTCCGCGAAGGGAGCTTTTATCAGGATGATGCCAACGCCGCCCATTGGGAATTACTGATGCAGCGGCTGAATGCGCTGGAAGAAGACATCCCAATCAAATCTTTTCTGGAAAAGGAATTTCCCGGCGCGCAATACCGCGATCTTCAGGATGAGGCGGAACGCTATGTACAGGGGCTGGATGCGGCCAATCCGGAAGACGCAAGCGCCTTTGGCCTGCGTGAAGAATGGAATGCTGAGGATGAAGATCAATACACGATCGAAGGCGGCTATGGAAGGCTCATTCGATATCTGGAAGATCAGTGCATCGCACATGGCACAAAGATTCACTTGAACAATCCGGTAAAAGAAATCGAATGGTTGCCGGGAAAGGTGCGTGTACGCACCGTTTCAGGAAATGAATACGAAAGCAATCAGCTCTTGGTGACGGTACCCATTGGCGTGCTTCAGGCGGCGGCCGGTGCGGAAGGAACGATCCGGTTTTCACCATCCATCCCGGATTATATGAATGCCGCTAAAGAGGTCGGCGCCGGCAATGCGCTGAAAATACTGCTTCAGTTCCGCGAGCCTTTCTGGCAATCAGCCAATGGGCAGGACCTGAGCAAGCTCAGCTTCCTGCTGACTACAGCAATCATACCTACCTGGTGGACATCTTACCCGCAAAAGAACAGTGTGCTCACCGGCTGGCTCGGCGGACCAAAAGCGTATGGCATGAAAGATCTGCCGCCGGAAGAAATCAGGGATAAAGCTTTGCAATCGCTCAGCGAAATATTCAGCATTCCGGAAAGCGAGCTCTCAAATAAGCTGGATGACTGGCGCATTGAAATGTGGCCTGCAGGCCCCTATTCACGAGGTTCTTACTCTTATAATAAAGTGAATACTCCTGCTGCTTTAAAATTGTTGAACACTCCATTGCAGAATACGATCTGCTTCGCCGGAGAGGCCCTGTATCACGGACCGGCAATAGGAACGGTGGAAGCGGCATTAAGCAGCGCCAAAGATGCGGCCGAAAGAATGCTGCAGCAGACTAATTGAACAGATACATCACCCGCACTGTCCACATATTGGTGAACTGCTCAGAGCGGCCGGAATATTCAGGCACCTGATATTGCTTATCACGTATGGAACGCAGGGAATATTGAAAGCGTGCGTTGAGATAGATATTTTTCCAGCAATGCAGGTTGCCGCCAACAATGAAGTTGTAATCCATCTTACGGAATGGGTATTGCTCAAAATCCGGTTTTACTCCGGCAGTCTGCTCACCGTTTTCTGTGGAGTTGATAAGCCGTGCTATCGAAAAACCTGCACCAATATTGCTTTTGCGCCGGTCAAAATAATTGAGCATGAGTGGTACTTCTGCATAGTTGAGGTTAATGTTGTACTTGGTGATCACAAAAGAATTGTTGGCAGATGCCTGTGGCTTATGCGCCCGGCTGCCTTTCTGTGAAAACAATATCTCGATGCTGCCGGCAAGGTGTGGTGCAAGGTTAACATACATAATAGCGCCGACGTTAAGCCCTACCTTGTGATAGCCCGCAAAACGGTCGCCATCCACCTGCGTAAAGTTAGCGCCGGCTATAAGACCTCCGATAAAAGTTCTGGGTACTTCTTCATAATAAGAGGAGGGATTTTGTGCGCCTGCCGTTTGGGCAGTCATTAATACCAGGCTAAGAGCAAGTGCCGCGAAATAGCTAATTTTAGACATCCGAATCAGTAAAAAATAATGTTCAAATATACGCCAAACACCCTCAAAAAACTGGAGCAGCTCTTTGAGGAGGCCCGTTATATCATCCGTTATGAGAAGGGAAATTTCAACTCCGGCTACTGCATTCTCGAAGCACGCCGCGTAGTAGTCATCAACCGCTTTCTCAATGTGGAAAGCCGCATCAATGCCCTGATTGAAATCCTCCCATCCATAGTAGTGATACCCGAAGAGTTGAGCGGCGAAATGCTGAAATGGTACAATCAGCTCAACTCCAAACAGGCCAGCGGACAGGAAAACGACCCCATACAAACGGAAGCAGAGCACTGATTATTATTACGGCATCGTTAATTCAAAGAAAGCGCTGCTTCCCGGAATTATTTTACAGTATTCAGCATCAATCTTTACCCATTGCAAGTTACATTTCTCGGCACCGGCACATCACAAGGCGTACCATTTATCGGCTGCGATTGCGCCGTATGCACTTCTCCCATGCCAAAAGATAAGCGCCTGCGCACTTCGGTATTCGTAGAAACGCCACAAGCCAATATTGTGATTGATAGTGGTCCCGATTTCCGATACCAGATGCTCCGCGCCGGTGTGCGCAAGCTGGATGCGATCATTTTTACCCACGGCCATAAAGACCATATTGCAGGTCTGGATGATGTACGCGCGTACAATTATCATCAGAATAAGCCTATGGAGGTCTATGGTAATGAAAGCACCCTGGCAGCGCTCAGGCGCGAATTTGCCTATGTATTTGATAACAAAACCTATCCGGGCATTCCGCAGATCAATCTGCACGAGCTGAATGGCGCGCCATTTGAAATAAATGGTCTGAAGATTATCCCGATCAGGGTATTGCACTACAAGCTGGAAGTGCTTGGCTTCCGCATTGGTCCGTTCACATATATCACGGATGCCAATTACATAGCGCCGGAAGAGCTGGAGAAATGCAAAGGCACGCATACACTGGTGCTCAATGCGCTCCGCCACGAAACCCATATCTCCCATTTCACGCTCAAAGAAGCAATAGACACTTCCAATGAGATAGGCGTGCAGGAAACATACTTTACGCATATCAGCCACCAGCTTGGCCTGCATGACGATATAGACCGGCATTTACCAACTGGTATGCACTTGGCTTACGACGGTCTTAAGCTGCACTTTCCCGACTGATATTCATCTGCGCATTAAACCTTTGCAGTGAAAATAAGGTCTGTATAAACTTTAACTTGTTCCACTAATACTTACATCCTATCTTCAATTTTGTATGATGAAGAAATTTGCCGCCATAATGGCGTTGTCACTGAGCACTTTGACTGCGGTTCATGCTCAGGAAAATGAGAAAATGCAGATCGGCCAGAAAGCCCCTGAGCTCGTTTATTCTTCGCCGGAAGGCAAACAGATCAAGCTGTCGGAAGTTTCCAAAGGCCGCGTAGTGCTGCTTGATTTCTGGGCTTCGTGGTGTGGTCCGTGCCGGCGCTCCAGTCCATCGTTGGTGGCTCTTTATGAAAAATATAAGGACAAGAAGTTCAAGGGCGCCAAGAATGGCTTTACCATCGTAAGCGTTTCGTTAGATCAGAACAAAGAAGCATGGGCTAAAGCCATTGCTGACGATCACTATACCTGGCCTAATCACATGAGCGATCTGGGTGCGTGGCAGTCTAAAGCAGCAGAGATTTATGGTGTCCAGTTCATCCCGCAGGCATTCCTGATATCTTCGGATGGTAAGATCATCGGTAAGTATATGCTCGCAGACCAAGCTGATGGCGATATCGCAAAGCTGGTAAAAGAATAATCCTGTTCCCGAAGACGGTATTGATTTTCTTCTACAGTTTGCATTTTGCATTTTAAATTTAATTACCTTTGCAATCCTAAAATAATGTTGCATGGCAAAATCCATGCGCGCTAAATAAAATAAAAATGAAAAAAGGCATTCATCCTGAAAATTATCGTCTGGTTGTGTTCAAAGACATGTCCAACGATTATTCATTTCTTTCCCGCTCTACTGTAGCTACCCGTGAAACTATCAAATGGGAAGACGGTAACGATTATCCGCTGGTGAAAATGGAAATCTCTCACATGTCCCACCCGTTCTATACCGGTAAGAGCATGTTCGTAGATACTGCAGGCCGTATTGAGAAGTTCAAGAACCGCTACGCCAAGAAGGCTACGCCTACGCCTGCTCCTGCTGCAAAGACAGAAGAACCAAAAGGCGAGTAATTATCTGTTATATATTAATGGCTTGCAAGCCGCAACAAAAATCCCGACTTTTGCCGGGATTTTTTTATTGTCTATGAATTATATTCTCTTTGACGATGAGGCCCGGCATCCGCTGCTGCCTTTTACACATACCCGACCGATAGCTGATATCCGCTGCGGCATTCTTACCATGCGCGAGCGCTGGGAAATATTGCTTGGCCAGCCCACTGGCACGCTGACTTCAAAATTCCTCAGAGCGCTCTACCCGCTCGTAACGGCAGATGAAAATTTATGGATCAGCGGTGCATTGGTTGGCACCAAAGATTTAGCGACTGTTATCCTTGCCCTACCGGCAGAAAGCGTGCTTAAAGGAAATGATGAAGTGCTGGCGATACGCTCATCCAAAACGGTGGCAGCCATCAGAGCATTGAAGCCCGGTGAACCCGGACTTAACGAGATCGCTTATGAACAACCCTACCTGAAGCTGCGCCAGAAATGGGACATTTTTTCGTTGAACGAACAAGTTATAAAAATCGATTTTGAGCTGCTGACCACTGGTCGAAAAAGTGCTGTACTGCCAAGCTATGTAACTGCTGCTGGCAAGGAAAATATTTTTGTGGAAGAAAGTGCGGTTATCCAACCTGGAATAGTGATTAATGCTACTTCTGGACCGGTTTATATTGGTAAAGATGCAGAGATTATGGAAGGCTGCCTGGTGCGCGGTCCATTGGCGATATGTGTAGGCGCAGTGCTGAAAATGGGCGCGAAAATCTATGGCGGTACAACCATTGGCCCGGGCTGTAAAGTAGGCGGTGAGGTGAGCAATACTGTGTTCTTTGCCAACAGCAATAAAGGACATGATGGGTTTGTGGGCAATGCAGTGATCGGCGAATGGTGCAATCTGGGTGCAGATACCAATTCCTCCAACCTGAAAAACAATTATGACACAGTAAAAATATGGGATGAATACAGCGCTAAAAGCATCAGCACAGGCCTTACTTTCTGTGGATTACTCATGGGCGATCATTCCAAATGCGGCATCAATACTATGTTCAACACCGGCACTGTGGTTGGTGTTTCCTGCAATATTTACGGGGGCAATTTTCCCGAGAAATTCATTCCTTCTTATTCCTGGGGCGGCAGCGAAGGTAGTGTGACGTACAATTTCAACCGTGCTATGGATACCGCCAGGCGGATGATGGCCCGCCGTCATATAGAGCTAAGCCCGGAAGCAGAAAGCGTTTATCGCCATATCTTCGACATTACTCAGGAGCAGCGCGATTTCATGTATGGCCGCCCGCACTCACCCAATAATTAATCCTATTCGATCACACTCCACATAAAATTTATGAGAAAAAAAATTGTAGCCGGTAATTGGAAAATGAATCTTGACCTTCAGGAAGGTGTGGATCTCGTGGCAGAAATTGTTAACGGCCTGCCCCAGCTGGATGAGCAGCATCAGGTGGTGATTGCTCCGCCCGCAACGCACCTTACGGCGGTTTACCAATCGGTAGAAGACATAGATTATTTAAGTATCGCCGCTCAGAATTGTAGTGATAAAGAAAGCGGCGCTTACACCGGCGAGATATCTGCGAACATGGTTTGGAGTACCGGTGCTTCCTGCGTTATTTTAGGCCATTCTGAACGCCGTGAATATTTCCAGGAAAGTGATGAGTTGCTAACCCGTAAAACAGATACAGCACACGCGGCAGGCTTGCAGGTAATCTTCTGTTGCGGTGAACCGCTTGAAATACGTGATGCGGGCACACAAAACAGCTACGTGGAAAAGCAAATAAGTGCCGGACTTTTTCATCTAGATGTAGATGCCTTTGAACACATCGTTCTTGCGTATGAGCCTATTTGGGCCATTGGCACAGGACGTACTGCAAGCGCACAGCAGGCACAGGAAATGCACGCACATATCCGCAGTGTAATTACCGGTAAATATGGTGCTGAAGCAGCCAATGATCTGACTATACTTTATGGCGGTTCCTGCAAGCCATCCAATGCGGCAGAACTCTTTGCCTGCCCTGATGTTGATGGTGGTTTAATTGGTGGAGCATCGCTGAAATCAGACGAGTTTTTGGCGATCATTGATGCTATGATCCAAGCCTGAAAAATCTTGTAAAATAAGTTGGTAACCCGGAAAGCTTGTTTATCTTTGCAATCCCAAAACGGGAAATGCGGCGTTGGTAAATCGGTTAATACGCCACCCTTTCACGGTGGAATGACGGGTTCGACTCCCGTACGCCGTACCGATTTAAAAGCAACCTTTGGTTGCTTTTTTAATTTAAAATGCAAAATACAGAACGCTATGTCTTGCATTTTGCATCAATAAGGCTTCGTAGTATAATGGATAGTATAAGAGTTTCCGAAGCTCCAGATCGTGGTTCGATTCCACGCGAAGCCACTATTTACTCGCAAATCAGCATTGCCCTGTTTACAAGAAATCGTTTGTTTTCAATGAGCTATTCTTTTTTCTAAAGATTTAATTGGAAAAGTAAAAAAACAGCGTACCTTTGCAATCCCAAACGGGAAATGCGGCGTTGGTAAATCGGTTAATACGCCACCCTTTCACGGTGGAATGACGGGTTCGACTCCCGTACGCCGTACCGATTTAAAAGCAACCTTTGGTTGCTTTTTTAATTTAAAATGCAAAATACAGAACGCTATGTCTTGCATTTTGCATCAATAAGGCTTCGTAGTACAATGGATAGTATAAGAGTTTCCGAAGCTCCAGATCGTGGTTCGATTCCACGCGAAGCCACAAAGAGGGATGCATTTGCGTCCCTTCTTTATTTAATTAAAACCATCTTATAGAAAAGAATGGCTAGCTATGTTGTGGTGCTGGGATCCATTAAATATTTGAACAAAGGATCGAAACCTTTACTAGCCGTTTTAAAGTTTTTATAAACCCTATTAATTATTAGTTGTGCATCATCTACAAGTACGGTGAACAGTAAGGGGACGACGTTGCGTAACAATGCGAATGCGACGCACAACCAGCAGAATCCGAAGGCTTATCAGAGCTATTGAGTGGTCTGGCTTTTTTCTTTCCTGCTTAAAACTAAAAAGCCCCTTCAGGTATCTGTCTGAAGGGGCTTTTCAGTTTACAAGAAGTAGATCAGCTGCAAAAGGTCTTTTCCTCCGGGCTTTCTCTTCTTGCCATATTTCATTCTTTTCTTATAATCATAGAAGGAAGGTTGGGTGATAAAAAAGCCTTTCAGTTGTTGATGGCTGAAAGGCTTTTAAATGGATATGGCGGCTACCTACTCTCCCGCATTGTTGTGCAGTACCATTGGCCATGGGGGGCTTAACTTCTCTGTTCGGAAAGGGAAGAGGTGGAGACACCCCCGGCAAGACCACCATAAGGTCTTGATGGGATTTGTGATTCCGGTGAGGTGTTGAGCTTATCTCTGCGGGTTACACAGAGCACTCAGCAGGATTCACACGGATAAATCACCCGGTTGAATAAGATAACATATTGGGTAAGCGGACAAGTGATTCAGAATAAGAGCAATGATACCATTTCGTGGTAATAAAAGAAGTTAAAGCTTACGTGCAATTAGTACTACTCGGCTTTGATGTTACCACCTGTACACCTGTAGCCTATCAACGTCATAGTCTTTGACGGCACTTAAAAGTAAACTCATCTTGAGGTTGACTTCGCGCTTAGATGCTTTCAGCGCTTATTCTTTCTGTACATAGCTACTCTGCACTGCACCTGGCGGCACAACAGATACACCAGCGGTACACGCGACCCGGTCCTCTCGTACTAAGGTCACATCCCCTTCAATTTACTTGCGCCCACCACAGATAGAGACCGAACTGTCTTGCGACGTTCTGAACCCAGTTCACGTGCCACTTTAATGGGCGAACAGCCCAACCCTTGGGACCTTCTCCAGCCCCAGGATGTGACGAACCGACATCGAGGTGCCAAACCTCCCCGTCGATATGAGCTCTTGGGGGAGATCAGCCTGTTATCCCCGGAGTACCTTTTATCCTTTGAGCGACGGCCCTTCCATGCGGAACCGCCGGATCACTTTAGCCTGCTTTCGCACCTGCTCGGCTGGTCAGCCTCACAGTCAAGCACCCTTATACTAATGCGCTCTGCGTACGATTACCAACCGTACTGAGGGTACCTTTGCGAGCCTCCGTTACTCTTTAGGAGGCGACCACCCCAGTCAAACTACCCACCATACAATGTCACCGCATTGCTGCGGATTAGACCCTAAGTAAACAAAGGCTGGTATTTCAACGGTGGCTCCACGAGTGCTGGCGCACCCGCTTCACAGCCTCCCAGCTATGCTACACATTGTTTACTCAAGATCAATGTAAAGTTGTAGTGAAGGTTCACGGGGTCTTTTCGTCCCGTGGCGGGTAACCGGCATCTTCACCGATACTACAATTTCACCGGGCTCGCGGAGGAGACAGTGTACAACTCATTAGACCATTCGTGCAGGTCGGAACTTACCCGACAAGGAATTTCGCTACCTTAGGACCGTTATAGTTACGGCCGCCGTTTACTGGGGCTTCGGTCACAAGCTTTGGGTTACCCCGAACAAGCTTCCTTAACCTTCCAGCACCGGGCAGGTATCAGGCTCTATACGTCATCTTTCGATTTTGCAGGGCCCTGTGTTTTTGCTAAACAGTTGGTTGTACCATTTTACTGAGACCACATCACTGTGGTACGCCTTATCCCGAAGTTACAGCGTTAATTTGCCTAGTTCCTTCTCCGCGGCTCACCCGAGCGCCTTAGAATACTCATCTCGACTACCTGTGTCGGTTTACGGTACGGGGCACTTTAAACGAACCTTAGAAGTTTTTCTCGCGGGCATGATTAGGGTCACTATCTCGCCGGCCGAAGCCTTTGAGTACTATCAGGTTCATCAGAGTCGGCGGATTTGCCTACCATCTCTATAACTACACCCTTTAACGATCTATTCCGTAAGATCGCGGACCTTTCACTTCCCTGTCACTCCATCGAATTTAAAGTGCGTGTTGGAATATTAACCAACTTGCCATCAACTACGCCTTTCGGCTTTGCCTAAGGACCCGACTAACCCTGATCTGATTAACATTGATCAGGAACCCTTAGTCTTTCGGCGAGGGGGTTTTTCACCCCCTTTATCGTTACTTATACCTACATTTTCTTTTCTAACCGCTCCAGCATGCCTCACGACACACCTTCAGCGCTGGTCAGAATGCTCCCCTACCATTGAATCCGAAGATTCTAATCTACAATTTCGGCACTATGTTTGATGCCCGATTATTTTCCGTGCCCGGACCCTCGACCAGTGAGCTGTTACGCACTCTTTAAATGAATGGCTGCTTCCAAGCCAACATCCTGGCTGTCATAGGATCCGAACTTCGTTTGATCAACTTAACATAGATTTAGGGGCCTTAATTGGTAGTCTGGGTTATTTCCCTCTCGGCCATGGACCTTAGCGCCCACAGCCTCACTGCCACAGATATTTATGAGCATTCGGAGTTTGTCAGGGTTTGGTAGGCGGTGAAGCCCCCTAGCCCAATCAGTAGCTCTACCTCTCATAAACTTCTAAAATGTGACGCTGTACCTAAATACATTTCGGGGAGAACGAGCTATCTCTCAGTTTGATTGGCCTTTCACCCCTATCCACAGGTCATCCCATAGCTTTTCAACGCTAATGGGTTCGGTCCTCCAGTGTGTGTTACCACACCTTCAACCTGCCCATGGATAGATCACAAAGTTTCGCGTCTGCCCCCACTGACTATTGATCGCCCTATTTGGACTCGCTTTCGCTACGGCTCCGTTGAAGATAAACTTAACCTCGCCAGTGAGGAGCAACTCGTAGGTTCATTATGCAAAAGGCACGCCGTCAGGATTGCTCCCTCCGACCGCTTGTAGGCGTACGGTTTCAGGTACTATTTCACTCTTCTATTCGAAGTGCTTTTCACCTTTCCCTTACGGTACTGGTTCACTATCGGTCACTAAGTCGTATTTAGCCTTACCGGATGGTACCGGCAGATTCAGACAGGATTTCTCTGGTCCCGCCCTACTCAGGATACTACACGTCCAACATAATTTCTGACTACGGGGCTGTCACCCTCTATCGCCCTTCTTTCCAAAAGGTTCGTCTTGATATGTCTTTCTAAAAGTAGTCCTACAACCCCAAAAGTGCACGCACTTCTGGTTTAGGCTCTTCCCTGTTCGCTCGCCACTACTTGGGGAATCATTTGTTATTTTCTTTTCCTCTCGCTACTTAGATGTTTCAGTTCACGAGGTTGGCTTCCATTGCTGGATGATACTTCTTCAAAGTATCAGGTTGTCCCATTCGGAAATCTTCGGATGAACGGTTGTATGCACCTACCCGAAGCTTATCGCAGCTTACCACGTCCTTCATCGCCGCTTAGTGCCAAGGCATCCGCCATACGCCCTTATTTCGCTTTAAAAATTTTAAAGTCAGGAACAGGCAATCTCAAATCTTACAATCTGAAATCACAAATCCCTTAAAGGATTATTACTCTACTCTTGGTATTTTGCTTTCTATAAATCACTTGCTTTCCTAATCACTAAATTACTTCAGTAACTAAAAATCGCTTCCCAATATGTCAAAGAACTTTCCTTTAATGCCGTAAGGTGATACCATGTAACTAATGCCACAATAATCCTCTTACCTGTTAAAGAACCGTGATGATGAACGGACCCGAACCATTCTGCCAGGCCTTTAACCTGCTACATCTTCCTGTTTACTTCGTATCCGCTATTCCGTAAGCAGCACTGACTGACGGCTGCTGACTATAAAAACTACCAGCTTGATAAAGTGGAGGATAACGGATTCAAACCGTTGACCCCCTGCGTGCAAGGCAGGTGCTCTATCAGCTGAGCTAATCCCCCAATTGATGAACCCATCAGATACTTTCAACTATTAAATAAAGAACTTAATTTACGCAACTGATCACTCAAAGTGGTAGACCCGTCCAGATTTGAACTGGAGACCCCTACATTATCAGTGTAGTGCTCTAACCAGGCTGAGCTACGGATCTGGATGGTACTCTTTCAAAATAATTTTGAAAGGTGGCTGAAAGCAGATACTTATACAGAAAGAGTGACCAGGATTGTATCAGGATTGCTCCCGGTCCAATCACTCATGTCACACAAAGAAAATGAAGAGACTTCCTGACCTCAAAGGGCCCAGAAGTATTAGCTTCTACTCTAAAAAGGAGGTATTCCAGCCGCACCTTCCGGTACGGCTACCTTGTTACGACTTAGCCCCAGTTACCGATTCTACCCTAGGCGGCTCCTTGCGGTTACCGACTTCAGGTCTCCCCGGCTTCCATGGCTTGACGGGCGGTGTGTACAAGGTCCGGGAACGTATTCACCGTAGCATTGCTGATCTACGATTACTAGCGATTCCAGCTTCATGGAGTCGAGTTGCAGACTCCAATCTGAACTGAGAGGGAGTTTTTGAGATTAGCATCCTGTCGCCAGGTAGCAGCCCTTTGTCTCCCCCATTGTAGTACGTGTGTAGCCCTGGGCATAAAGGCCATGATGACCTGACATCATCCCCTCCTTCCTCGCGTCTTACGACGGCAGTTTCTCCAGAGTTCCCACCATTACGTGCTGGCAACTGAAGATAGGGGTTGCGCTCGTTGCGGGACTTAACCCAACACCTCACGGCACGAGCTGACGACGGCCATGCAGCACCTTACTGGCGACCCTTGCGGGAAAGTAGCTTTCACTACCGGTCCACCAACATTCTAGCCCAGGTAAGGTTCCTCGCGTATCATCGAATTAAACCACATACTCCACCGCTTGTGCGGACCCCCGTCAATTCCTTTGAGTTTCATCCTTGCGGACGTACTTCCCAGGTGGATTACTTAATGCTTTCGCTCAGACACTGATCAGTCATATCGCCAATGTCGAGTAATCATCGTTTAGGGCGTGGACTACCAGGGTATCTAATCCTGTTTGATCCCCACGCTTTCGTGCCTCAGCGTCAATAACTGTGTAGTACGCTGCCTTCGCAATCGGTGTTCTGTGTCATCTCTAAGCATTTCACCGCTACATGACACATTCCGCATACCTCCACAGTATTCAAGACTAATAGTATCAATGGCAGTTTCCGGGTTGAGCCCGAAGATTTCACCGCTGACTTAATAGCCCGCCTACACACCCTTTAAACCCAGTAAATCCGGATAACGCTCGCACCCTCCGTATTACCGCGGCTGCTGGCACGGAGTTAGCCGGTGCTTATTCCTCTGGTACCGTCGGCTGCAATAGAAATCGCAGGTTTCTTCCCAGATAAAAGAAGTTTACGACGCAGAACGCCTTCATCCTTCACGCGGCATGGCTGGTTCAGGCTTGCGCCCATTGACCAATATTCCTCACTGCTGCCTCCCGTAGGAGTCGGGCCCGTGTCTCAGTGCCCGTGTGGCTGGTCGTGCTCTCACACCAGCTACCTATCGTCGCCTTGGTAAGCCATTACCTTACCAACTAGCTAATAGGACGCACAGTCATCTTTATCCGAAATTCTTTAATCGATGTGTGATGCCACACTACGATATTATGGGGTATTAATCTTCGTTTCCAAAGGCTATCCCCCAGATAAAGGCAGATTCTGTACGTGTTCCGCACCCGTTTGCCGGTCGCCGGCGGTATTGCTACCCCGCTGCCCCTCGACTTGCATGTGTTAAGCCTGCCGCTAGCGTTCATCCTGAGCCAGGATCAAACTCTCCATTGTAAAAAATGTAAGAAGTTTAAAACTGACTATTTTATTTTTCTCTCGAAATTAAAAACAGTTCGTTCTAGCTTATTTGTTGTATTGTTTATTAGAATGCTACTTCGAAGTCTCAAGACATCTTTCTTCATCGCTGAATCCCTGATGCCTCTTCCTTTAAGTTCTCCGATGCCATATAATAACACCAGAGCCTTACCTTCTGTATAAGATAACTTCCATCCCAACATTACGTCAGCATTTCCGTTATTCTGCTTCCATACCTTTCAAAGAACTTAACGGCTTTCCGGGGAACCTTAAATCCCCCCGCCTTACTTATCTTTCAAGTACGCTTCCATATAAATGAAGCCCCTTATAAATACGCTTGTTTCTATACTCACTTTTTACTTCTTCCCGGGCACCGCTTTCTTATCTTTCTGTTACCAGATTCACCCTTCTTTCAAACCGGGGTGCAAAGATAATCAGCATCCACTTTCCACCAAACTTTTATCAGAATTTCTTTTTCACCATCCGTAGCCAAAACAACCACCCAATCAGCACACCAACACCCTGATAACAAAGAACTTACATCCCCGAAAAGACCGCCTCTCAGCCATCCCCCCAAACCGGGGTGCAAAGATAAACATTCTGTTCCAACAATTCCAAATCCTGAACCAACTATTTTTCCAAAAACCAGAAAAAAAACAAATCAGAACCACAAAACCCTCCAAACAAAACCCTCACCATTCCATGAACTTCACCACCACCTCAACCCCTTCGGGATAACGGGCCGCAAAGATAATAAACAACCCCTCTAATAACAAATATTTTTTAAGAGAAAATAGACCGCTGATAACATACATTCAATGAAATGCAGAACTGGCTTGCTTTATTGTTGATAAGAAAATATTTGCCGGCTTCGATTCAATAAAAAATCCGCTCTTATGGGAGCGGATTTCTTGTCTATTTGAAAAGGTTCTTACCTCTTATTCATCTGCATTTTTGCTTCTATGCTTAGTGTAGCATGTGGCACAGCGCGCAGGCGGTTCTTATCGATCAGGTTACCAGTAACGCGGCAAATACCATACGTCTTATTCTCAATGCGGATCAGCGCTTTCTCAAGGTGGTTGATAAACTGGATCTGGCGGCTGGCGAGCTGAGCTAATTGCTCACGCTCCATTGCACCGCTGCCATCTTCCATGTTCATGTACCTGTTCTCGGTATCTTCTGTGCCTGCCTCGTCTTTGCGTGTGATCAATCCCTGCTGATAGGAAAGCTCTTTACGCGCTTTTTCCAGTCTGCCCTGAATAAGCTCTCTGAATTCATTCAACTCTTCATCGCTGTAACGATAGATGGGTCCACTTTTTTCTTCTGCCTGTGTGCTCAAAATAGAACGCGTAAATTCTGGTTTGTAATTGATCATTGTCTTTCCTGAATCATCTTCTTCCTTGCTTTTATTCTCAAGGCGGCGATGCGCCACGATAACGTTTGCCTTTTTCTCTTCACGTCCGATAAATGCCGCCGGGGCCGGAGAGGGCTTTGGCATTGGCTTGGAAGGCATTAACTGGGCCGCAGTTTTGGTCAATGATTTTGCTGCTTTCCTAGGCTTATCTGATACTGCCTTTTCAGCAGGCTTTTTTACTGCGGGCGCTTTTACTTCAGGTATCGCTTTCTTAGCTGGTGCCGGTTTCGCCGGAACCGCTTTTGCAACCGGGGCCGCTACCTTTTTAGGTGGGGCTGCTTTCGCAACAGGTGCTGCTACCTTTTTTACCGGAGCCTTAGCTATGCTTTTAGCCGGGGCTGCCTTGGGAGCCAGTGCCGCTTTTTTTGCCGCCGGAGCTGCTTTCTGAACGGGTGCCGGCTTGGCGGCTACTTTCTTAGTCTTATCGTTTACCTTAGTCAAGTTCTGTTTTTTTACTGGTGCTGCTTTAGCTAGCGGCGCTGCTTTTTTTGCAGGAACCGTTTTGGTAGGAGCAGCCTTTTTATTAGATGAAGTTGCTGCTTTGACAGCGGTTGCTTTTTTTGCCACAGCTTTCTTGGAGACGGGTTCCTTTGCTTTCGCAACTGCCTTCTTTACCGTTGGTGCCGGCTTGGCTTTTGTGTTGGTTGCCTTTGAAACGGGCTTTTTTGCTGTGGCCATTAAGCTATTAATTTTTCGAAACAAGAATTTTCACAGGCATGTCGTTGATATCAACCTGCTCACCTTCAGACATTTTAGATATATTTTCTATATTATCTGCTAAAATTTCGGCGCAAATATACTGATTATATTTCGTAATGGCGCTATTTAAAAATGTATTTTCTTCAATTTTGACTGAAATTCTATCTGTTAGATTCAATCCGCTCTCTTTCCGGATTTTTTGAATACGATTTACCAACTCACGTGCAAGACCTTCCTCTTCGAGCTCTTCAGTAACCGTGACATCCAATGCCACCATTATATTTTCCTTGTTTGCCACAGACCATCCGGGAATGTCTTCTGCGATAATGTCTACCTCTTCCGGGGTGATCGTGAATGTATCTCCTTCAATTTCAATAGTGAATGCATGACTTTGCTCTAATGCTGCTATATCTGCACTGCTCATGGCACTGATCAGCGCTGCACCTGCTTTCATCTTGCCACCTAGCTTAGCGCCGAGCTTCTTGAAGTTGGGCTTTATCTTTTTGCTGATGACGCCTTCCGTATCAGTCAGGTATTCGATATCTTTTACATTCACCTCACTTTTGATCAATTCACTTACTTTCTCTATCTGATCTCTCAGGTGCTTATTGGTCACCGGAATCATAGCGCGCTGCAATGGCTGGCGTACTTTGATGTTGACCTTTTTTCGAATCGAAAGAATGAGCGAAGTAATGTTCTGCGCCAGCGTCATCCGCTCTTCCAGCTCCTGATCGATGACTGATTCATAGCCTTCGGGAAAGTTGGACAGATGCACCGATTCCACCTTAAAACGCCTGGTGACCGCATTCAGATTCTGGAAAAGCCAGTCTGCAAAGAATGGAGAAATAGGTGCGATCAGTTGGGACAGCGTTTCCAGGCATTCATAGAGCGTCTGGTAGGCAGATACTTTATCCAGCTCATATTCTCCCTTCCAGAAACGGCGGCGGCAGAGGCGTACGTACCAGTTGCTCAATTGCTCATCTACAAAATATTCAATCGCGCGACCGGCCTGTGTGGGCTCATAATCGTCCATAGACCGGGTCACATTCTGTACCAGCGAATGCAGGGAAGACAATATCCAGCGGTCAATTTCCGGGCGCTGATGCATAGGAATGTACAGCTCGCCAAAGCTGAAATTATCTACATTGGCATACAGCGCAAAGAACTGATACGTGTTATAAATGGTGCCAAAAAACTTACGCTGCACTTCCTGAATGCCTGCCAGATCAAAGCGGAGGCTGTCCCAAGGCGATGCATTGGTAATGAGGTACCATCGGGTGGCATCAGCGCTGTATTTTTCAATCGTTTCAAACGGATTGACGACGTTACCCAGACGCTTGCTCATCTTGTTACCGTCTTTATCGAGCACCAGACCATTTGAGACAACGGCTTTGTAAGCTACCGAATTAAACAGCAATACGCCAAGAGCGTGAAGCGTATAAAACCACCCACGCGTCTGGTCTACGCCTTCTGCGATGAAGTCTGCAGGGAAGGCTTTTCCATTGTTCACATTCTCCTTGTTCTCGAATGGATAATGCCATTGTGCATAAGGCATAGCGCCGCTGTCGAACCATACGTCGATGAGATCCTGCTCGCGCTGCATAGGCTTTCCGCTACTGTCTGAAAGTACGATGGCATCCACAAAAGGCTTGTGCAAATCAAAGATGCGCTTAGGCGTTTCGAGGCGCAGCTTGTCCGTATCGCTCGATTCCGGCTTGTGCTCGTTGAGCAACGCTTCTATATCGCTGTCCGATGGATTTTCCTTTCCGAGAATATCGGCCACCTGATTCATGTCGAGCTTCTTGTCAGCGATCTTCATTTCGTCGATCAGCTCACGTACGCTGCCAATGCATTTCTTTTCGGTGCCATCTTCATTCACCCATATAGGCAGTGGCGTACCCCAGTAGCGGCTGCGGCTGAGGTTCCAGTCCACCATATTTTCGAGCCAGTTGCCGAAGCGGCCTTCACCGGTAGATTTCGGCTTCCAGTTGATGGTTTTATTCAACTCGATCATGCGGTCTTTTGCCGCGGTGGTACGGATAAACCAGGCATCGAGCGGATAATAGATAACCGGCTTATCGGTACGCCAGCAGTGCGGATAAGTGTGCTCGTACTTCTCTACTTTAAACGCGTGGCCGGACAGCTTCAGCTTTACAGCTATGTCCACATCCACATCCTGCCAATCCGGATCGCTCTTGTAATTTTTGATGTAACGACCGCTGAACTCCCCTACTCCATCAATGAATTTCCCCTGCTTATCCACCAGCGTAAACATGCCGATGTTGTTCTTTTTCCCAACTTTATAATCATCCGCACCAAAGGCCGGCGCCGTATGTACGATGCCGGTGCCATCTTCAGTAGTTACAAAATCGCCAAGGATCACGCGGAACGGCTCGCCGCCGGAAAGCTCCGGCTTGTTATCCTCAAAAGGAAGCAATTGCTCATAGCGTGCGCCTTCCAGATCAAGGCCTTTAAATTCTGCTGTAATGCTCCACGGAAGCAGCTTGACAGCAGCGCTGTAATTATCGAAATCGCCGTTCTCGCCTTCCGGCTTAAAATACTTGCCCAGCAAAGCTTTCGCAAGCACAACATTGCATGGCTGGTGTGTGTATGGATTGAATGTTTTTACCAGTACATAGTCAATATTTGGCCCTACAGTGAGGCCACAATTGGATGGCAATGTCCACGGCGTAGTAGTCCACGCCATGAAGTAAGTGCTGCCATGTAGCGGGAATGGAACATGCTCACCCGGAACCACCTGAAACATAGCCACCACCGTAGTATCCTTCACATCTTTATAAGTGCCCGGCTGGTTCAGCTCATGCGAGCTGAGGCCGGTGCCCGCGGCCGGACTGTACGGCTGAATGCTTACACTTTTGTACAGCAAATTTTTATCAAAAAGCTGTTTGAGACACCACCAGAGGCTCTCAATATATTTGGTATCGAACGTGATGTAGGGATCAGAAAGGTCCACCCAATAGCCCATCTTCTCGGTAATGCCATCCCACTCTGCCTTGTAGCGCATAACGGCTTCGCGGCATTTGCGGTTATAATCTTCTACCGATATTTTGGTGCCGATGTCTTCTTTGGTAATGCCCAGCTCTTTCTCAACGCCAAGCTCAACAGGAAGACCGTGAGTATCCCAACCAGCTTTGCGCTTTACCTGATAGCCGCGCATGGTCTTGTAGCGACATACAAGATCTTTCAGGGTACGGGAAATGACATGGTGAATGCCCGGCAATCCATTGGCCGATGGCGGCCCTTCGTAGAACACAAACGGTGTTTTGCCTTCGCGGTTGGTGATGCTCTTTTCGAAGTATTTGCCTTCCTTCCAGCGGGCAAGAAAATCCTGCTCGATGGATGGCATGTTCAGACCTTTAAATTCAGTATATTTTACGGACATAGCTGACCGGAAGTTAAGTTTTTGAAGGCGCGAAGGTAAGATTATTTGCATTGCCCTGAGAACGCACCTTCCCGGACAGTGAGCAGCTTTGAATGCTTAATAAAACAGCGCCTGCATCAAAATTGATACAGGCGCTATTCCTATATATTCTACTAAAGAATCAATATTCAATCTGCAAATTCAATCCATCCCGGAGCTGCTTCAGCAATGGATTTTTCTGCGCCATCAGTTCGTAGGTATCGTTCTTGCTGAGCACTGCAGGCTGGGCATTTTTCAACGATTCATCTTCGCGTACTTCACTGGTCATGCGCACAACCACTCTGGTACGGGCACGAAAAAAATCGAGCATATCATTTCTTACTGTCTGAGACCAGCTTTCGGCCATGTGCGTACTCGCGATCAGCCGGATTTCATCCGGCTCGATAAATTTTGGCTTAATCAACGAGAGCTGGGCTACCGGCACACTGCGGTTCAGCAACCGCATCTGCTCCATATAGCCATCAAACATAGCTTTTACTTCTTCTGCGGTAAGCACGGCCGCTTCCTGCTCCTGATCATTATCGTCTTCATCCAGATCATCCAGCAGATTGGCGCTGATGGCTCTACCAGCAGGCTTGTCCGGATTCTTAGGCTGTTCCGGCTGATTTGCAGCCGGTGCAGGATTTTCTTTTTTTACGGGTATGGAGGGCTGTTGCTCAGCCTTTGACTGCCCGCTTGCAACAGGTACAGATGTCTTTACAGGATTGCTGACTATCGCTTTATTGGCAATGAGCTGGGCAGGCGTTTGCTTATGCCCAACCGAAACTGAAGGATAGGTGGGAGCCGTTACAGAGGCGCTTTGTTCAGGCTTTTTTTTTAGCACATCCTCTTCCGGAATTATTGCCTGAAGCACATAGCAAAGCCGGATCAGGCAGAGCTCTGCGTGCAGTCTTTTATTGGTTGCATTTTTATAGCCGAGCTCTGCATCATTCAGAATATTGAGCGCAGACAGAATAAAGGCGGGTGGAGTCTGTCCTGCTTTATCATAAAAGGTCTTGCGATGATCGTTGGGCACGTCCAGCAGCTTTGCCATTCGGGCATCTTTGCAGAGCAAGAGATTGCGCATATGCTCCGCGAGTCCGTTCAGGATTACATCTCCCTCAAAGCCTTTATCCAGCACCATATCCAGGTGCAATAATGCGCCACTTACATCCTGCGCCAGCAGCGTATCTGTAAGACGGAAGTAGAAATCCGCATCGAGCAGATTCAGGTGCTCCATGGTGCCTGCATAAGTCAGGTGGCCATTGGTGAAAGAGGCAATGCGGTCCAGCATACTGAGCGAATCGCGCATACAGCCTTCGCTTTTCTGGGCAATCACATGCAGCGCGGCTTCCTC
This sequence comes from Chitinophagaceae bacterium, assembly GCA_965200035.1. GTDB lineage: Bacteria > Bacteroidota > Bacteroidia > Chitinophagales > Chitinophagaceae > UBA1952. Next base: position 298,020 of record OZ241334.1, read on the forward strand.
AGCCTCCATACCTTCTTTGGAAGCGATGCTTTGAAGATGGTGAACGGTATCCTGTGTAGTAATACGCTTGAAGTCGAATATCTGGCAGCGGCTGAGGATGGTGGGCAATATCTTATGCTTCTCTGTGGTAGCGAGGATGAAGATGGCGTAGGATGGCGGCTCCTCCAGCGTTTTCAGGAAGGCATTGAAGGCCGCAGCGCTGAGCATGTGCACCTCATCAATAATGTAAATCTTATAGCGGCCCTGCTGTGGGGCAAAACGAACCTGGTCTGTGAGGGCGCGGATGTCATCTACCGAATTGTTGGAAGCCGCATCCAGCTCAAAGACACTGAAGGATGTATTGTCGGAGAATGAGACGCACGTAGGGCATTCGCCGCAGGCCTCCATTTCGGGCGTGGGATTAGAACAATTGATCGTCTTTGCCAGGATGCGCGCGCAGGTAGTTTTCCCCACGCCACGCGGACCACAGAACAGATAAGCATGGGCCAGCTGGCTATTGCGTATTGCATTTTTAAGCGTAGTGGTAATATGCTCCTGCCCTACCACCGTATCAAAAGTCTGAGGGCGGTATTTGCGGGCGGATACGATGTAAGGCTGAGACATAATAAGGGGAACAAATTTAACGAAAAGCAACAGACAAGACGCTAAAGTATTTACAATCAGAATACCGATGATTGTTCAAAATCAAACAATTAATGAATCCCATGTCAATAAACCGCTACGATTAAATGAGAATAACATTTGATTAATGTAGTTATCCACATAATTCAGCAAAAATGTGACACGGACCATTACCTCTATATTCCCAATTATATTACTTTACAGGCAATAATTTTTTAACGTAATCCTAAAAACCCGGTAAAAAATTTTTTTGTATGAAGCGTATTTGTCTACGCGCACTGGGCTTTTACCTTATCAGGTGACGCGGTGCTTATCTCAGGACGATTAATAAAAGAATCTAATCAAAATTTTCAGTTTTTCTAATTCTTAGCTTATGCTTAAAAGACTATTACTCTTTTCCTGCTTTGCGCTTTCGATGATATCGGCCAAAGCGGCTTATGTGCCATTATCGCTAACGGGGTACAACTTCGATGGCGTCTGTAATGGTGCAGGCACGGCTGCAAGCTCTTCGAGCGGCAGTTTTGATAACCAGGGTTATTATCTTATGGACAGTACGTTTGTGCATCCTACCTATGGTGTACCGAATGTTCCCTGTATGCCCGCAAATTTGTCGGTAACAAGTTTATTAGATGCAAATGTGCAGTGGACGCTCAAGCCTTATACGGGTAATAACGTACTCAGGATAACCAACGTAGGTACGGATTCTCTGGTATTGCAGACGCCGCAGAGCGCGGCAGAGCTTTATGTACTCTATACCAATGTAGTTACAGGCTCTAACGGCAATGCAGATGTCACCATCAACTTTACGGATGGCACTACCCAGGTATCCTCAGCGAATGCGATGGTTAACTGGTTTGGCGGCTCTGCTAATCTGGTCAGGATTATCGGTGGTCGTTTGAATGATAACTCAGGCGGTGGCTATCAGGCTAACAACACTTCTACGGGTGGGCCTTTGATGTATCAGTTTAAGATAACCCTTCTATCTACCAACTATTCGAAGGTGATCAGAAGCGTCAAGTTTACTAATAACCTGACCGGCAATATTCTGAATGTTTTCGCCATGACGATCAGCACGCCTTGCAGCGGCGCTGTTACAGCAGGCAGTGTGGCTTCTACTACCGGTACGCAGACTTGCCCCGGCGTAAGCTTTACCCTTTCATTGCCTACGGCTTCATCAGGCGGCGGCATTACTTATCAATGGCAGTCATCTACTACAGGTGGCGCTCCATGGACCAATCTTGGCACAGCAAATACGCAGACTACTTCACAAACAGCTACTACCAGCTACCGCGCTTATGCTTTATGTCCCGGCGGCTCTTCCGATACTTCTGCCCCGCTCTCTGTAACTATGAAGCCGGCGAATCAGTGCTATTGCATTCCTCCTGCAAATACCTCAAGCAATACACCGTGCTCCAGTGTTGACAATATGAATGACTTCTATACAACAGGGGGCCTCACAAATATCACTTCGAATCCTGGTTGTGTAAACAGCATTTATATAGACCGTACTTCAACTGTACTAACTGCATTTATTGGCTCTACTATAAATTTCACGATTCAAAACGGACTTTCTTCATCAGCAGAAGGCTATAAAATCTGGGTTGACTGGAATCAAAATGGCATCCTTGATGATGCCGGTGAGCTGATGTACGGCGGTACAAGCATTGGAACCGGCGCCTCTGCTACCAGCAGCTTCGTGGTACCTTCAGGAGCAATAACGGGTACTACCAGAATGCGCCTGCGCCTGGTTTATGCAAATACCACTTTTACTCCATGCGCTGCATATGGCTACGGACAGGTATTTGACTATACATTCAAAGTCATCCCTAACACACCGTGCGTTGCGCCGACCAATCAGGCAACAGCTCTGACGCTTACACCCGCGATAACAGCAGTCAATGCCAGCTTCACGGCAGCAAGCCCTGCTGCAGATGGATACATTGTTCTCCGGACACCTGGCACAGCTACCCCAACAGTAACGCCGGTCAATACAACCGTCTATACCGTTGGAGCAACACTGGGTAATGCTACTGTAATCAGCACCGGTTCTAACTCAACATCTTTTACCGATGCATCCGTATCGCCGGGCACGCAGTACCGGTATACCATTTATGCCTACAATGATCTCTGCGTAAATGGCCCCACTTATAACACCACTACACCACTTACCGGTACCACGACTACTGCTGCTGCCGGCATCTATACCTGGAATGGCAGCGTAAGCACAGACTGGCAGGTTGCCGGCAACTGGACGCCTAACCGTACCACGCCTGCTACTTCAGATATCCTTCAGTTCAACAATGGTATTACCAACAATGTGACCAACGTACCTACTCAGACAGTGGGCCGCATCACATTCACTAACAATACTACTACCACGCTGAAAGCACAGACCGGCGGTCCTGTTACCCTGACGCTGGCTTCAGACAATCTTGCCAATACCAATGAGCTGGATATTGCCGCAGGCTCTAACCTGACACTCAATGATACGGCTACTGCGCTTGCGGTGAAGTTCAGCGGTGTGAACGGTACCAGCAGAATAGCCGGTACGTTCGAGATCAACAATCGTGGAGCTGTGTCTAACACCCTAGACTTTACCAATACAGTAGATACGGTAACAACTACCGGTACACTGGCGGCAGGCGGCACTGCGAATACTTCTGTATTTACCAGCACGGCTGCTAACCTCACAATCAATGGTACGTACAACCACAAGTACACTACAGTGGGTGGTGGTAATGTACCTACAGCTACCTGGGGCACGGCTTCTACGGTGCTCATCACGGGTTATACCACTTCTACAGGTGGTCCTGCGGGCGGCCTTGGCCAGACATTCAACAACTTCACTTATAATGCACCGGCGCAAACGGCCAACTCACAGTGGAGCGGTACCTTATCCGGCACCATCAATGGCACACTGGCAGTGCAATCTACAGGCACCGGACAATGGCTTTGGTCTGCAACCAGCGCTTATACGCTGAACACCACTAACTATGTGCAGTCCGGCGGTGTGGTAGATCTCAGCTCCGGCGCTTCCGGCACTAAAGTGATGAATGTCTCAGGCGTATTCAACCAGTCTGCCGGCATTCTGAAAGCATCCGGCGCAGGCGCTGTTACGCTTAACTACAATGGTACTGTTGCTCCTCAGACCGCATCCTTCCTGGACTCTGCTGCTACCGGCCCGGTCGTTTACCGCGTAAGCAATCCTTATGGTCTTAATCTGGTAGGCACCGGCGCGCTGACTTCGGTGTTCAAAATCAATTCAGGTGGTGGCGTTCAGATATCTACTGCCATCTCCAATCCGATCAATACATCTCTTGTACTGACTTATTTTGCAACCGGCACTACCCTCACTTATGATGGTACCGCAGCACAGGCAATCACCAGCGCTGTATGGCCAACAACAAATGGTCCGCTTAACCTGACCATTAATAATACAGGCACTATACTCGGCAATCAGGTAACGATGCCTGCAAGCCGCTCACTGAATGGTACGCTTACATTGACTAATGGCATCCTCGTACTGGGAAGCAACAATCTGACACTGACCAACAACGTGGCTGGCGCTATCAGCGTTTCTTCACCGGGCGCTACCCGCATGATTGCTGCCGATGGCAGTGGTCAGCTGATCCGCAGCATGGGCACAGCCACTGCTACCTACCTCTACCCGATCGGCGACCAGACCGGCACTACAGAATACTCACCGGTATCCCTGTCTATGACCAGCACCGGTGCGCGCCTGATGGGTGTACGTGTTGTAAATGCACATAACCCGAATGATGCTTCTGCTACCTACCTGAACCGCTATTGGGTAATTACAGATACCGCTACTTCAGCTTATACCTACAGTGGCAGCTTTGCTTATACCGCAGCAGATGTGGTAGGCACGGAAGCAAACCTTCGCCTGAGCGAATGGAATGGCACAGCGTGGACTCAGATTCCTAGCTTGCCAGGCACCGGCATCCTCAACATTCAGGGCGCACAATCATCTGCATTTGTTCCGCTTGGTGGTATGCAGGTAACCGGCCGTCTGGCTGTGGCCAACAATGTTTATACCTGGAATGGCAATACCAGCATGGATTATCAGGTGGCTACCAACTGGACTCCGGCACGCAACCTGCCTGATCCTGCTGATATCCTGCAATTCAACAATGGCATCGCTGATACAGTAAAGAACGTTCCTACCCAAACCATTACCCGGATGACCTTTACCAACAACACGGTAGGTATCTTCCAGACAAATGCTGCCAATACGCTCACTTTCCTGTCAGACAATAATGCGGCTACAGATGAGCTTTCTATCGCTGCCGGCTCTTCGCTGATCAGCAACAGCCCGTCCAACGCATTGACCATGACCTTTGGTGGTACCGGCGCAACTGCAACGATTGCCGGCACGATGGAATCTGTCAGCAATTCAGTGAATAACGTGTTCAACTTTACCAACGCTGTAGCAACGGTAACTTCTGTGGGCACAATCGCCGAAGGCGGCAGCAACAGCGGATCTGCAGTGACTACAACTACAGCCGCCAACCTGCTGGTCAATGGCTTATTCAACTATAAGTACACGACCAACACCGTAGGCTTCCCGCTGGCATCCTGGAATACCGGCTCTACCATGCTGATATCCGGCTACACAACGGTTACAGGCGGCCCGAACGGCAACCAGAACCAGACGTTCTACAACTTTACGTACAACTGTCCGCTTCAGACAGCGAATGCCAACTGGAGCGCTACAGGCGCAATGAACGTAACAAATAACCTGACGATCACTTCTACAGGTACAGGCTCATGGCAGTACGCAAGCACACAAGGCTACACGGCCAACATTGGCAATTTCATCCAGACGGGCGGCGTATTCGATCTGTCAAGCGGCAATACTACCAGCGCTCAGATAGTGAATGTGTCCGGCACCTTCAACAAGACAGGCGGTACGCTTAAAGGAACCAATACTACCGGTCAGCCTACCATCAACTTCAATGGTACAGCCGTTCAGAATGCAACTTTTGACTCTTCCATCAATGGACGCATCATGTACTGGGTGTCCAATCCTGCAGGCATCAACCTGCTTGCATCCAATGCGCTGACTGCTTTCAAGATCAATGACGGCGGCGGCGTCCGCATCTCCTCGATTGCGGCCAATCCGATCAATACTACGCTGGCGCTCACCTATGCAGCTACAGGCACTACCCTGATCTATGACGCACCGGGATCTGTCACATCCACCGCTTCTGTATGGCCTGCCACTTCCGGCCCGCTGAATGTGACCCTGAATACGGGCAGCAGCGGCAATGTGGTAACGCTTCCTTTCAGCCGCAGCATCACCGGTACACTGAATATGACCAGCGGTGATTTCAGCTTAGGTACCAATACCCTTACACTAGGCTCTGCACCAGGCACTCCGGGCACATTGTCTTATACTGCAGGCAGCATTCGTGTTACCAGCGGCACATTCAACCGGTACTTTGGCACGGCCAGCCTGCCAACATCCGCACCAACGAGCGGTGTAGGCTTCTACCCGATTGCCAGCAATACAGGCGCCAATCGTAATGTAGGTATCTACTTCAGCGCAGGCAGCATCACAACAGGCGGCTCTATAGCAGTGGGACACACGGATCTCAGCGGCTTTACGGCTGTATCGGTGACCGATCCGTTGCCAACTCCTTATACCATTACCAGCAGAACCAACGCTTCCTGGAACTTTACGGCATCAGGATTTGCACTGGGTGCCACCACCATCGGCCTCCGCCTTACAGGTACAGGCCTGCTCACTTCCTCTAATCCTGCCAACCTTCGTGTTATGCAGCCTGCAGCGGTTGTGGGCACGCATGTACCGGGCTCTGGCGTAAGCGCTCAGCGAAGTGGCCTTGTACTCACAGATCTGACCAGCCCTTATCATATAGGTGCAAATGGCACGGATATCACCGGCACTTATGTTGCAATCAATACCGGTAACTGGAGCGCCACTACTACCTGGCAGAACAATCTGGTACCGGGCGTAACCAATGAGGCTTATATCAATCCGGGTGTAACAGTAAATGCAGATGCGGCAACCAATACAGCAAAGACACTGACCATTCTTCCGGGTGGCGTGCTGACTGCAAACGTTGCTACATCTGTTGTAACCATTGACAGTGCAATCCTGAACAACGGTACGATCAATGTAACGGGCGGCACGCTGATTGTAAATGGCAACTCCGGCACCAGCGGTATTACCAATGCATCCGGTTCTACATTTAACCTCAGCGCAGGTACAACTACAGTTGGTCCTGCCGGCGGCGGCAACAAGTCTTTCGTTACAAATGGTACACTGACTGTATCAGGCGGTACGATGAACATCAATGGTAACATGCTGAACAATGCAGGCTCTACCTTCAACCAGACTGGTGGCAACATCAATGTGGATGGTAATGCGGCAAGTGTTGCAGCTAACAGCGTGGCAAGCGGTACCGCTATTGTAAGCTGGAGATCACAGTTCCTGAATCTGACGGGCGGTAACTTCACCATTGTTGACCCTCACCCGAACAGCACAGCGACCAACACCTTCGAGTACAGCAACAGTACAGCGCATGTGAATATCCCGGCTACCCATACCTTCATCCTGGGTAATGGTACTTCCACAGACACCAGCGCGAATACCTCGAATGGCTTCCGCCTGAATACATGGCCGGGCAGCAACCGTATCTCTTTTGGTAAGATGATCGTAAATGGTGGTATCGGCGCAAACCGGTACGTCAGCAATATCTATGCTTTCGGTATCAATGGCGACCTGATCGTCAACACCGGCGGCGAAGTACGGCTGAACAACACGATCTACATTAATGGTAATCTTACCGTCAATACCGGTGGTACTTACACGACCAATACCAACACCACTTATTTTGCCAGCTTCCTGAACGGCACCCAGACCGGCGCTACTGCTGCACAAACGGTATCCGGTGCAGGTACATTCAGAAACGGCACCACGTCAACAGCGAACTTCTATTCCGTAGGTGTGCAGAATGGCAACAATGTAACATTCAATATCGGCTCAGATGTCAGCTTCAGCGGTACTACCAGCTTCACTGCTGCGACTACGCCTTCCCGTATCATCATGACCGGCACGAACAGGTATATTGAGATCAGCGGCGCAGGTACCAGCGGCAACAGCGCTACAGCCGGCTGGGTAGTTGGCCGCTATCAGAAGACTGCAGGCGCTGCAGGTCCGTTAACGGGTACACTTCCTGTCGGTGATCTGACTGGTTATGCGCCGATCACGTTCACTACTGCTACTGTTACCACACCGGGTGCCGTATGGGGCAGCTCTACGCTTGCAGATCATCCGAACATCGGTACATCTGCCATCAACGGTGCGAAGAGCGTAAACCGTTACTATACCATCACTCCGGTAAATGGTATTGCATTCAGCACTGCATCTACCGTCACATTCGGCTGGACGGCTCCTGATGTAGATGCGGGTGCCAATACCGCTGCATTTGTGGTTGGCAAGTATGCCGCCTCTGCGTGGACTTATCCGGGCGTTGCAAGTCCCGGCGCTACCTCTATTCAGGGTACAGGCATTGATCTGAATACAGCCGCTGACTATCAGGTAGGCGAAGGCTGCTCTCCGATCAACATTGCTGCACAGCCTGCTAACGTAACGGCTTGCCTCGGTGGTCCTGCTACCCTTTCTGTTGCATTGACCGCTACATCAAATGTTACCTATCAGTGGCAGAAAGGCACTACCAATATCCCGGGTGCAACCAATGCTTCCTATACTATTCCGGTAACTGCGGCTGCTGATGCGGGTACTTACCGCGTAGTGCTTACCAGCGTATGCCCTGCGGTTGCTTCTGTGACTTCAGCCAATGCTACACTCACCATCAACCAGCCTGCATCTGTTACTACGCAGCCTGCTGACCTTGCAGCCTGCGAAGGCAATCCTGCAACGCTTTCTGTAGTTGCCGGCGGTACCAATGTGACTTATCAGTGGAAGAAAAATGGCACAGACATTCCTGGCGCGAACAGCGCAAGCTATACCATCCCATTAGCAAGCTATGCAGATACTGCCAACTACTCTGTAGTAATAACCGGCTCTGCACCTTGCGGATATGTAACGTCTAACAACGCTAAGCTGACCATCAAGCCACTGCCGCTAACTATTACAGCAGCAGGTCCGCTTACATTCTGCCCAGGCGGTAGCGTTACACTGAACGGCCCCGTTACTACACCAACTAATACACTGTCTTATGTGTGGAGGAATGGCACTACCCCGACCGGTACTACCACGCAGGCTTTCGTTGCCAGCGCTTCAGGAAGCTACAATGCGGTAATCACCAACAACGCCAATGGCTGCTCAGGCACATCCAATTCACTGACTGTTGCAGTAAGTGGCGCTCCGCAGTCTACAATCACACCTGCCGGCGCAGCTTCGTTCTGCCAGGGCAGTAATATTGTGCTGCATGGTCTGAGCACTCCGGGTCTTACTTACGAGTGGTACCTGAATGGTAACACGACTAATGTAATCAGCACGGATTCTACTTATACAGCAACGGCTGCAGGCAGCTACACCGTTAAGGTAAGCATCGGCTCTGGCTGCTTCACAACATCTACGCCAACAGTAGTGACCGTGAATCCATTGCCAACCATTACCACTACGCCAACAGGCAATCAGGCCATCTGCCAGAACGATACCCTGCTGCTGACTGCATTCTACACCAATGCAACACTTGTATGGAAGTTCAACGGCAGTCCTGTTACACCGGCAGCTACAGGCTCTACCTACAAGGCCTTTAATGCTGGTAATTATACCGTAACGGCTACCAGCACTGCTACAGGTTGTCAAAGCACATCTGCACCGGTAACGCTCACCGTGAATCTGCTGCCTACAGTAGCTGTAACATCTGTGAATGCCTCTACATTCTGCGCGGGCAGCACCGATACGCTGAAGGCCAGTCCAACAACAGGCCTTACTTACATGTGGAATGTGAATAGCTCACCTATTGCGCCACTCGCTTCGGATTCCAAGTATGTGGCTACCGCATCCGGCAACTATACCGTGACGGTGACCAATGCAAGTGGCTGTAAGCGTACCTCTACGCCTATTGCAGTAACGGTTAATCCATTGCCAAACGTAATAGTTACCGCCTCAATGCCACTGAGCATCTGTCAGGGCCAGACCAACAATCTGTGCGTACCTGCGGTTACCGGCCTGACCTATCAGTGGTCCAACGGCAGCGGAGCCATCACAGGTGCTACCAGCGCATGTTATGCCGCAATTACGGCGGGTACTTATACGGTAAAGGTGACCAATTCCACCACCGGTTGCAGCGCTACCTCTGCGGCTACTACCATCGTGGTGAATCCGGTTCCTGCAGCTACTATTACCCAGCCGGCCAACACTACAGCCTGTATCGGTGATACGATCTGTGTAACGGCCAATACCGGTGCTAACCTGAGCTACCAGTGGCTGCTCGGCAGCAATGCGATTGTAGGTGCAACCAATCCTACCTATTGCATCACAGCAGGCGGCACCTATGCGGTAAGAGTGACCAACGGCAGCAACTGTTCTGTTACCTCTGCACCATTGGTAATGATATTCAACCCTCGTCCGACCGCTTCGATCTCTTACACTACCCCGATCACTTTCTGTGATGGCGGTGCAGTAGTATTGACCGGCGTGTCCAACATTGGTACCTCATATCAATGGCAGAATAACGGCGGTGCAATTCCGGGTGCTACCAGCAGCAATTACATTGCTTCCGCCACCGGCAACTACTCTGTGGTTATCACAAATGGTTTCGGCTGCTCTAAAGTATCTCAAACGATCCTGGTGGTATCCAACCCGCTGCCTCAGCCAACGATCACCCGTACAGGCCAGATCCTCTCTACCGGCAGCTATGCCGGCTATCAGTGGTATCTCAACAGTCAGCCGATCAATGGCGCTACCAACCAGAGCTATAATGCCATACAGAATGGCGGTTATGCAGTGCGTGTGGTAGATGCGAACAACTGTACGAATTATTCTACCGTAATGTTCATCAACAATGTAGGCATCGGCGGCAACCCTGCTATATCACCTGCAAATGTGAAGGTGTTCCCGAACCCTGTGCACAGCATCGTAAATATCGAAGCGCCTGCACAGGTGAATGTAACCCTGCGTGACCTGACCGGCAGAATGATCGAGCAAGTGGATAACGTGAAGCAACTGGATATGACCGGAATGCCTGACGGCTACTACATGCTCATGATCTCCGACAAAAACGGAGTAATGATCAAGGCCGAGAAGGTGATGAAGCTGGCCGATTAAGCCAACGGAATCTTCCGGATAAGTTAAAGGGCTGCCCGAATGGGCAGCCCTTCTTTTTTGATTGTCTATGCATTTTGTGTCTGTACCGTTCAGGCCGCACTATGCTTTGTATTGCTGTGTCCCGACCGAGGTGTTAGTACGGTTTATTTTGGGCTCTTATTAATCCTGATCAAACGGCGTGATATACCTGCTACATCCCCCTCAGTCCACATTTAAAGGGGAAGGTGGTACCGTATGAGTAGCTCTTGCGTAAGTCATGCTGACGATAGGAAGCAGCCCACAGCAGCCATGTTGTAATCAACTAATGCTGCTCTTCGCAGTATTGCGCTGTCATTTTCTTAATCTGCTTGCTTTTTATTGTTTTAGTGTTCACGCGGTTCAGCTTACCAATTTTAAACGTAACTCCTGGCTTGAAAAGCAGCTCAGCCGGCCTTACATCCTGATCATTGGCTATTGCTTGCCGCCAAAGGAGAACGCCACACTATTTAACACCGGGGTTTCCTCGCCAATTGCCCAAAAGCATAAGGCTGTCATGAGATTTCCAAATTTCGTTGATAATACGATTGGGTGAATAGGTGGAACTGCTGTCGCCTGCATCCAGTGTCCAGCTAAATCTTTTAGTTGTGAATTCAGGATTGATGGTATTTAAAACGACCGAATCACCGCTATATTCCTGGACAACAACAGAGTCATTCTGCGCAAAAGCGCTACCGCTGCCATAACAGCAACCTGATGAGTAACCGTAATACCGGTACGTTTTAAGAAGTACCCTTCGGTTTGATGTGCTGTCAATGGGATGGACAGTTGTATTTGATGTGCTGTCAATAGGATGGACAGTTGGAACGGCGTCCGAGGTCTTTTTGCATCCTGAACCGGTAAGCAGGATAGCGCAACCTAAAGCCATAAGCGGAAAAGAGGCGCTCAGATACTATTATATTATCGCATGGGGGGAGCATATTTATTTCCGGCTTTGAGATTTCAGTCATACCTGAAAGCCATTTCATAGGGCACGGCTGAAATATCAGGACCGCTGCCTGATTCCTCAATACATACTATCAGTAATACAGTGTTCTGTAATCCCGTAATGTTTGATGAACCGATATTGGAGAGTAGTTCATTTTTACCTTCCCTGCCATCCCGATAACTACTCATTCATAGTCAATATAACTTCATCAGGTCAATGCAGCCTAAGTAGTGTAGCCGGCTACTACATACGTAGTGGTGATCTCGCTGCTGAATATCGTAATAGTAGCAGTTCCTCCCAGATAGCTCCCGGAAAATACGACACCGTCTTCCATGATCGTGAGTCCCATAAAGACTCTCCCCAGCGTCGTACCATTGACAGTAGAGATATTCATACCGGCAGGGTTCTGAAACGCACCCCCGTCAAGCACCCCCGTAAGTTGAAATGTTTCAGAGACTGGATTTGTTATAGTCAGAGTGCCGTTAACAGAACCATCATCTACATCTACAATGAGCGACAAAGTACCCTGCTGCGCTACAGACAAAGGCGTTTTAAGAGGCGGATTATTCAGAAGCTCCACTGCAAAATTGAATGTGATCGCCGGTTGTGACATGATGATTGTTTTAGATGGACGTAAATGTAGCGGACATTCATTTTCATATTCCCAGCTAAATAGCGGGATATTTTACCCATAATAAACGGCCTTCTTTCAATTTCCTAAAGCTATCTACTCAACCAGAAACCTACCAGAGAAAATCTTTGCTGATTTATTATCAATTACTCTGTAAAAAAATATTCCTGATTTTAGGTTATGAACCGTCAGCGGTATGCCGGAAATATTACGGAACCTGGTGTTGGCAATTAACTGACCCGAAGAATTATAAAGGGAAAAGTCACCGTCTTCCAAGCTATACGGCAGAATGATTTTTGATGAAGAGGAAAATGGATTTGGAAATACTTTAGCCTCGTTAGTACCTGTAACAACGTCCTTCCCGATACTTAATAAGCAATTCTGGCCAAGAGAAAAGCTAAGATTCGAGCCACCTGCCGGTATTACATGTGTATTCGTGAAGCATCTCAATGCCCAGTGATCCTCAAAAGTGGATGGCATAGCCGGAAAGCCCGGGCCCCCGTCACTGCCAATACCCTCTACTACTTTAAATCTTGGTGTTGATGATCCGCCACTATTTTGAAAATTGAACACTTTATGCCAAACGTTATTAATCTGGGTGGAATCAATGCCAATTATTTTAGCGTTCTGAACCACACCGGATGCCCCTTTCCATTGAATGGAATCACCTGCTTTCCATGCCGCATTGTAGATTAAATGCTCGGCGGTATCACTATACAGAAAGTTGATGCACCATGCTTTTTGAATAGAGGTATCTTCCCGATAGAGATACCCTACTCCTGCGCCACTGCCGGGCACTATTGTTCCTGTATTTGTAAAACTGACGATATCCATCACTTTGTAAGTGTGGCTGAAGCAAAACGTGTCTCTCGTCAACTGTAAAAACAGAAGGGAAGTTCCCTGATCGGGTGCAGCAAAAGCGCTGTGTTCAACGGTCCATCGGTTAGCTGTATCTACAAGATGTATTCGCTGAGACCTTGCTTCGCTGAAAGAAAACAAAAAGGCAAAAATTAGTAAGGCTCTATTCATAGGAATGTCTGTTTTCAATTGCTAATATAAGAAAGCACAATGGGCGGTTTTTTGTTCATTAGGATGTGGCAGCAAATAAGCAATGAGTCAAAAAAACGATTAGGAGATGGAAACTCCGTAATTAAAGATCTTGCGTTTGAAAAGTCGCACACAGTGCAATAGCAATCAACAGTGCCGATAAGGTTAACAACATTTTACCTTTCGCAGTTGGGTGTAGGCTGAAGTGCAGCCCTGGCTTAGCCGCCTACGTCCTGCAACATCGAAATCAAAACGGCGTAGGACGTTCACGCACTTACCAGCGCAGCACTCTATACCAAACTAAGTGCAATGCTGTAATTGTCGAAATAGGATAGTTCCGCAATGTCGCTGCCACTAATGAGCAGCGACATTGCGGAACGTCAGCGATCATCTTACAATAGTCAGTTTCTTAATTGTCCTGCCCCGCTCCGTCTGTATCTGTACCGTATAGTTGCCGGGTGCAACATCTGCTCCAAGGTCTATCACTATTTTCTGTTCATTGCTCAATAATCGGGTATATACGCTTTCGCCAAGTACGTTGAAAACCTTTACCTCACCCGTTACAGGTGCAGCACACAGCAGCGTGCAGGTTCCTTTCGTAGGATTAGGGTATAGCAATATGGATACACTCTGTGGTGTGGTGGTCGTATTGATACCTGCAACTCCACGCGCAGATGGATTGTATTCATTGCTCTTATCAATGTAAGGCTGGATGAAGTTGATTACAGTTGAATCTTTAGAATCGTAAATGATTTTAATCAGCTCTTCCTGATAGGCCATCTCATCTTCTACACTTATACTGTCTTCTGTAGGTTGCTCGCTGTCATACTGCTCCTGATTAATGTTGATGTTGAAGTCAACACCATCCGGCGGAAAGTCAAGCGGCCTGTAGCCATCTTCATCTGTATCGCCGTCTGCATTCGGGTTTCCTTCACCAGCACCACGATAACCCACTACCATACCCGTAGGCTGATCTTTGGCAAGCGCATATACATAGCCTTCTTCCTGGCAGCGGTAATCCCTCACCGTAGCTTCAAAGGTTGCGCCGCTGTGCGCTTCAAAGCCGGGTTTCAGCTCAATGGTTTTGGCACAGCGCACCTTTAGATTGCCTTGCGAATAGATTTGATTCTTCATGCTCAGGTACTCCAGAAAATTCAGCTTTAATGGCTGGCTTTTTGAGCCGTAGCCTGTACTGTATGAGCCGTAGTTGGTGCTGTAGTCTTCTTTATAGTACGGGTTCATCATTTTATCAATGGCTTTCCTCCCATCTATAATAGCATACAGGTTGAACACAGTCATGTAATCCAGATTATTAAAGTCGCTATTGGATGTTTCTTTGCCTCGCTTACCAAAATCCTGTAGCCTGTTAGCATTAGACCATTGCCATGCGTACTGATCTTTAAAATCTTCATCCTGCCCATAGTCATTGCTACCCGTAACAGGCCTAAAAAATGGCATCGCTCCTTCTTTGTAAGAATGGCAGCCGCAGAATGGTGCATCGCTTAGCAGTGTTGGGTAAGTTTCTACATGCTCGTACTCCTTTTCCTGCATGTTGAACCATACCGTACTGCCTGGTCCCTGACCATTTACTATCTGCCACATCAGCGGCAATTGCGGCCATGCCCAGTTCACCGATGTTGAGTGAAGCGCAATTTTCTTTTTGGTTGTATTAACGAAGTTGATGGTAGGCCCCCAGCCACCGAAGATCCGAACCCCTTCTTTCCAGTTATCTGCAAAAGCGCTGTACATATTGGAGTAGAAAAGCTCATTGGCATTGCCGCTGGAAAATTGATAAGCGTTCAGGTTTTGCAGAAACTGATAGGCGGAATCCCACGTAGGGTTAGAGGTAGTATTTACCATCTGGCCATAAGAGTGTGGATAATTGCTGGCGCGCGCTACCAAGCCCATATGAGATAAGCCCGCAACTGCACCTACCGAATTTATCAGAATCTGTCCGCCACCGCTATTGCAGTTGTTGGTAGGATCACCAACGCATCTGTTAGTTACCGGATTGCATATATCCCACGGCATTACCGTGTGGCAGTCATTAAAAGCAGGCCATTCCAGAATCCGGTATATCTGCTCGCGTGCCGACTCGCGAAGATCACGACCATTGAACATTACATTGCTGCCGAGCAGAAACCCGGTCATGCCCATGCCCCCATACAACATGCTTATCTGATCCTGTGATACTTCACCAGTTCCTCTTGCATATGGCCAAGGTGTTGAAGGTGGTTTAGGCGGATGATTATAGATGTCTGCCATAGAGCCATAATCTTCTTCCATCTTTACCTCTTTGCTATTGTAATAAAATCCCGGACGATGGAAGTGATCTCTATTTTGTACCATAAAATTGTCAAGACCATAGGGATGCCTATCGTCCTTCGACTGAACACTTGGAACATCATTCCTAATAAAAAATCCATTAAGATCATCTGCATGTTCTACGCCAGCTATATCTATACTCCCACAGTAGGGGTAAACAGCATCAATATTCCGGAATACAGGCTCTGCCTTTTTATCAAGCCGGTCAAAAGCGCTGAGCGCATCATACAGCTCCTCTTCAGTACGGCGGGTATTAAGCCCGCAATCGTGCAGGATGCGCCATTCACCGGCCAATACATTCATGTAGTTTCCTAGGTGCTGCGTGGCATCGCCCCAAAAAACTTTATTATTAGGGCTTTCAAAAGCCCAGTGTTCCATTGGAATGCTTTCGCCGCATTCGGTGCCAATTTTCATAAAATCGTTGACCAGCCGGTAGCGGAACCACCAATACTTTTCAAGATTACGATACATGGAGGGCGTGTAGTAGGTGACACGCTGAGCGTATAATCCTGCTGAATACAGCAGAAGTAATAAAATTATTAAGCTTTTTTTCATGGGGTAGTGATTATATGTTTTCGTAACAAAAACCAGGTATTCTGACCAGTGGACTTTACATTCTTTATGTAAAACCATCCATACTCTTTATTAAGTCCAATGGACAAATAATATTGGTAAGGTTCAGACATGCCAAATAATGTACTGTTGAAATATGCGTGCTGGTATGTTTTGCCATTGCTGGTATAACTAGCATCAGAGATGGGTATGTGATAAAGAAAACTGATCCAATTAAATTGAGAATTTCTATCATTATCTGTGTAATCGCCAATTTTCACATCATTGTAATTCCCGACTTCACCTATTTGTACACTCCATGGGATGACGACAGTTGGGTTTGTTACATTGACTTCTGATGTCGGTACCCCTGTTTTAGGACGGTTCTAAAGTAGAGGTTTTGATTTGTTTTTGGCTTATCAGCCCGTGAGCGGGGGTACCCCCGCTCACGGGCTGAGCGTTTTCTGCGGCCCACTCGCCGGGCGTTTTATTGTTCAACCCTTCATGTGGTCTTTCGGTGTTGTAATGCCTCAGCCACCCATCGGCCATATCCTGCACCTGCCAGCGTTCCATGAACAAGTACATGTCCAGTATCTCACGACGGAACGAGCCGTTGAAGCGCTCCATATACCCGTTCTGCATCGGCTTGCCCTTCTGGATGAACATCTGACTGATGCCCCACTCTTTGCACCACTCAGTGAAAGCAACTGATGTAAACTCCGGCCCGTTGTCTGAGCGCAGCATCACCGGCTTCGCACCCCTTGCCTCAATGACCCGTTCCAGCACCCGGATGCAGCGCTGCGAGCCAATCGAAGATGCCGCCTCTATGGCCAGCCCTTCCCGGCTGCCCTCGTCCATCACATTCAGCGTGCGCACCTTACCGCCGCAGGCCAGGCTATCGCTCATGAAGTCCAGCGCCCACACCTGATTGACCGATGGCTGCTGTTCCAAAGGCTGCCTGATTCTTTCCGGCAGTCTGCGCTTGCCTTTGCGCCTGCGCAGGTTCAGTTGCAAGAGCCTGTAAACTCTGTAAACCTTCTTGTGATTATCCGTGCTGCCCTTACGCCTGAGCATCGCCAGGCACTTCCTGAACCCATAGGACGGATGCGCCTCGGCCAACGCCTGCAGCTCGGTAATGAGCCCCGTATCGTCTCTTCGGCTCTTATAATAATAGCCGCTCTTCGACACCCCTGATAGCTTGCAGGCCCTGTCCACACTGATGCCGTGTTCCTTTAACTGGTTCACGGCTTCATCCCGTGTGGCAGGGCCCAGCCTTTTTTTGCGAACAGATCTTTCATCGCCTGCACTTCCAGCGCACTGTCAGCATACATACGCTTCAGCTTACTGTTCTCTTCTTCCAGCTCTTTAAGCCGCTTGACGTCGGATGCTTCCATGCCCCCATACTTGCTCTTCCACTGGTAGAAGGTGGCGTCGCTGATGCCTAAGCTGCGACAGATCTCTGAGACCTTCAGACCGCCTTCCTGGTCCTTGAGAGCCTTCACTATCTGGCTCTCACTGAATCTTGATTTCTTCATTTCCACTGTTGGTTGGTTTTAAAATTAGAGATGATACTCCACTTTTAAACCGTCCTGATTATAGGGGTACCGACACTGAGATTTCTATATTCAGCATTTCATTATCAGCATAGCTGCCTTTAAATGTTTCCAATTTATAGGACACTACATAGAAGCTATCAATCTGTCCGGTAGTAGAATCCTGCATAATCCAATAACTACCTGCCTGCCAGTTGAGCAAGGATTTTGTGGTGGCATCTATCGAATAGAAAGCTCTATCATCGCCGCGCTTACAGCCTGCGCCTAAAAGGACAATGAGTATAATCAGGTAGAGAGAATGATTTTTCATGATTTTTAGTTTTATATGGGTGTATGTTTGTTACGATTCTAAAGTTATCGTGAATGGGGCAGACCACTACTAATCATACGAATAGTAAACGTTTTTGTCCCCTTCACCATCTTCATGAATGACGTAGCCAGCTATCCGGTTACTGGCATCATATGAGTAAGTATAGGTCAAAACATCATTCCCGCCAATGCTACAGCTAGTGCACAGGTGCTTACAGGGCAGGCCAGACCGCCCTGTGGCCAGGAGATGCTCTACATAAAGCTCATCGCCCGACATACATGGGAACGCTGTATTGTAAGTGAACGTGACATCAAAATTGTCATTTGCATGGTGCTCTTTGAGCAGGTCACCATCCACCCACGTATAGGTAAGCGTATCTACCTGTATTTGCGGCAGGTTGGGGTAGGTAATTATTGTCCGCATCTGTGTGCCGTCAGCATTATAGCTATGCTGCTCAATGGTATTGTACTCTGCGGCGGTGTTATCCATATGGCAGATTACCGCCGGCATACCATTGCTTCCCATAATCATAGAGTCTGTAGTTACCTGATTGGAGTTGGGGTAAGTGGTTATACGGCGTACAAGCCCCGGCGTATAGTAAAAAGTGCTTACTCCATTGAATGCAACAAGGTGTGATATACGGTGTACTGTCTGATCCGTATTGTATTCTATAGTAGCGGTGTCCTCCTGTCCCGTTATCTCAATGGTGCTCACCTTACGGATGAGCGAAGAAGCCGGCACAGTACCGGAATTATCATCGTCTTTCTTTTTGCACGAAGGCAGGATCAGTGTTATTGCGAGGGCAAAGGCAATTACAATCCGGTGATTTGTCTTTATCATGTAAGCTGATTTTTTTAATGATTAATTAGTCGTTTCCTTTTTTCGCCAGTGCAGTTTTCAATTGCTCTATCTCTTCCTGCTGTGCTATCTGGTGCAGGGTCAGCTCCTCTACCTTTTGCAATAATCTGGCATCCATCTGCTGGAGGTCAACGCCATTTGCCATTACTTCTTTGGTAGAAGGTACGCTCGGCAGGTGCTTGTTTTCCTGTATGTATTGCTTCAGCGCCGGTAAGGGCATCATCTTATAACCTTCATCAAATACGAAGTCAGACCAGTCAGCAGCATTCTTCACCGATACCTTCACATGCTCGGTAAGTATGCCGCCTTCCACATAGAGCTTGTAGCTGCCCGGCGTAGTGAGCGCATCCGCTACGTAAGATGGGCCAATGATCATTCTGCCATCTCCGGTAATGCGCATTCTTATATTGGCGCGTATGTCATTATTGGTAAGCGTGCCGCCACCGCCGCCTGTGTTGGGCTTGCACACGAAGAGCATTTCGCCGCTTTCGGCTCCTATGATGGCATTGCCGCCATTCACGTTATTCACGCCCAGGTAGCTCCACAGGTTGGTCAGGTTTGGCCCGTCCTGCGCTATATTGAAGCCAATGTATCCGGTGCCGCTGAGGGCATTGGCGCCGCCCCAGCTTGCGCCGATGGTGGTGCGCTGGTTCCAGCCCCGGAAGGTCATCAGCCCGCCATCGGTAGAGTAGGTGCCCATTGGCGATGGGCCCTGCCAGTTCTGGGCATTGGCGGCCAGTGCGCTTACAGACAGGGATGCAATGAAAAACATCTTTTTCATGTTGGTGTTGGTGATTTTTAAAGTAAAAAAAGGAGTGACTTATTTGTAGCGCTGCTCAGGCAGCCGGGCAAAGCCTGCAATGAGCGCAGATATACTGCCCTGCAGGAATGCATCTACCAATGGATGCGTAGTGGTGTACCCCATGCCTGTGCTATCGGGCAGGAAGCAGGCGGAAATTTTGTGCTCCGCCCATTCTATGATTACGGGGTAGTATATAGCCTCCTCTGATAAGGCTGCTTTATAAAAATCGCATAGGTAGTAGGTGCCGGTGGCTGCTACGTAGATGCCTTTAAATGTCTTAAACTCCCAGGAAGGGGGGACGCGGTAAGATGAACTCATGAAATATGGACAACGAAGATTTAATAAGTGGGGATAGCTGCGTATATTGGTTTCGTTTCTGTTTGCAGCGTTGTTGTGTAGATTTCTCCTTATGGGCGAATCAAATAATTAAGCAAATGTAAAAATCTAATTATGAGGGATGCCGGCAGTTATTCTACGTATCATACGTAGTTTTACTACCTAAAAGCTACCCCTTTGAAAACATCAAAAAACAATCAAGGTATGGATACCATTGCACCTGCTATCAAGAGAAGACGCGTACAGCTAGGCCTTACCCAGCGCGAAATGGCGGATAAGATTCACCTTTCTGAGAAGGCGTGGCAGAATATTGAGAATGGCATAACCAAACTGGATATTGACCGGCTGAACGAAATTGCCACTGTGCTGGAAATGTCATTAATGGATTTGATTAACTCTCAGGAAAGCTTTTATATTAATCAACTCAGTAATGAGCACAGCCAAGTTGGTGTAGGGTTTTTGGCAAAAGATGTCGTAATTAATAATGACGTTTCTGAAAAGGAAAGAGCATTATTCGAAAAAATGCTTGCCGAGAAAGACCGTCAGATTGAGGACATGAGAAAGGATATGGACGCAATGCGCACCATACTAGAAAAAATAGCAGCTAAGCTATAACGCAACCCGCTGTGGGATGCTTCCTTACGTCAGCATGACTCATACGCAAGTCATCCTGAGGCACGAAGGATCCCACAGCGAATAGGTTCTGACTCAACACAGTCGCCGTGAGATGCTTCCTTGCGTCAGCATGACCTATATACGCCAGTCATCCTGAGGCACGAAGGATCCCACAGCAGCAAGGGTCCACCCACCCACACAGCAACTTTATTGCTTTTTTTCCTACACCGCTGGTACACAACAACTTTGTCAATCCATAGAAATCCTTATTCCGGTCGCAGGCCTGTAGCTTACTATGGATTCCTGGCGGAATGACAAGCCGCTGCTTTATAAATACTTAGAATTGCTAAGAAATTCCTGCCAGTTACGAACTGGCTTCCGGGTTTTCAGAATCAGCGTCCGCATTCTCAGAACTGCCTTCCGGTTTCTCTGAACCAGCGTCCGGTTTCTCTGAACCGGCTTCCGCCATCACAGAACTGGCTTCCGCCACGCCCGAACTGGCTTCCGCCATGTCAGAACCAACACCCGCCACACCCGAACTGGCACCCGCCGTGTCAGAACCGGCACCCGCCATCGCAAAAAGGGCTGCCCGTTCGGGCAGCCCTTTTATTTGATTGGTTATGCGTTTTGTGTCAGATCGTTCAGGCCGCACTATATTTTGTATTGCAGCGTCCCGACCGGCTGCTAATGAATGCGGTCTGCTCTTGGCTCCAGATTTTTCAGCACATCCACCTCTGCCGCCAGCCAGTATTCCCACCAGCGCTTCACTTCCTCCTGCGGAAAATATTTGTTGGCCAGGTCCAGAAACATGCGGTAATGACCCGCTTCCGAAACCATGAATTTGTAATAAAATCTGCGCAGCGCTTCTTCCTCCAGCCCTTCAGACAATACCCGGAAACGCTCGCAGCTACGCGCCTCAATGAGCGCGCAGATCAGCAGATCCTGCAGCAGCTTTTCATTTGGGTTCTGGTGCTTCGGGCGCTGCTCCATCAGCAGGTTCACATACTCATCTTTGCGCTGCTTACCCAGCTTCAGCCCTCTTTTCTGCAGCTCTGCCAGCACCATGCGAAAGTGCCCCCACTCTTCCGTCACCAGCGGCGCGAGCGCTGCCACCAGCTCCATTTTATCGGGATTCCGCTGAATGATGGTAATGCCCTGCGTAGCGGCTTTCTGCTCGCAGAAGGCATGGTCGGTAAGGATATCTTCCAGCGAAAGCGCCGCCAGATCTGCCCAGCGCGGGTCTGTAGGTAATTTTAAACCCAGAATCGTATTTTCTGCCGTTGCCATAAAAAATTTAACTGACTCTCTGATGTAGGAAAGTTGATGTATTTAGTTTAACAGATCAACCTTATTAATTTTAAAATTATCTCCTTGTAGATTCTGTACATTTAATTGGTCGCTATCAACTTCTAAGACTATTGCCGTTCCAGTATATTGACTTTGTGTATCTAATGGTTGGGATTCTATAAACCCGCTCTTTTTGTATCGAATTCTTTGTCCAATTACAGGCTCAATTATGTCAAAATTTTCATCAACTCCAAATCTTTCGAATATTTGTATATATTTCATGGGATATATATTAAAATAATTAGAGACAACCTTGTATATCCCATATATAGCGGAAAGGTTAGAATAAAACTTCCATTCGTGATTGAATGCATCTATGTCTCCGTGGATGATATTATTCCTATCTTCTTTATATCGTCTTAGTAAGAATTGTAATTCAACATTTAGTGAAACCCGAATATCAGGCGGTATTTGTTTTGTATATTGTTGGGTCTTATTTATAACGTTTTGGATTCTTGTTAATAAACAAGATTTTTCTTCAGGGTTACTATCCCATTTTCCTTTAGAAAGATCAAGAATATTTTTCAATTCAGTCTGAATCTCATGGTTTAGTTGAACATGAGAATCATAAAATTGTTGGGCATGTATCAGGGTATCATCTTGAATATACCTACCTCTTAATACAGCACGAGGTAAGTCAATTGGAATGTCGTCTTTCCATTTGGAATTCGTTATCAGTTTCTCAAGGGATTGATATGCGGCAATGTAATCTTCTGCTTGTTTAAAATTTTTTTCAGGATTTTGACGTAAGTAAACCAGAATGGCAAATTGCCTTACAAGCCCTTCTATGATAGGTGGCATAGAGATATTACATATCTGCAAACCAATTGTTTCACGTTTATCTATAATGTCGCTTATGAGTATGCCGAATGTTTTAAAAATACTGTTAGCTCTAAAAAAAGGAATTGCTTTTTCATGCAGTTTCTGTATTAGTGAAGGTAAATATTTGGTGAGAGTTTCGATTGATTGATGTCCTAAAGCAATCTCTGTGTGTTCCCCTATTGTACCATCCTGATTCCAGTACATATCATATATAATAGAATAATTTAGTGAATACCTTGCTATATCAAAAGCAATTGCATTTTCCTGAATTGGCCTTACAATCGTATCGACAACATTTGAATCACGATCTTTTAATAGCGATAGTCGTAGTTCTATATAATTGTTAATGCCCGTTGGGGTTCTCCAACTATTTAAGTTACAAATAGCCTGTTTAAGCTGTTTAATGTTGTTTTCGATAACCTTATATTCCCATGAGGTTTTCGTGCTGTCTTTAGCCTGTTTATTTTCGGCTAAGAGCTTACTTGCTAATAGTTTAGTTGCCTTGATAAAAGTTAGTCTCTCTTTCGCTATTTTCTTTTCTATACCATCTAAGCTATCCATAATAGAACATTAGTAAGTTACATGCGCTCCATTGTATTCCGTATCTCAGTTCTGACGCTTGCTATAAGATTCTTGTCAATTAAGTTTAGAACCTTTAAATACTCGTCAAAGTCCGTTTTAACAACTTGATCAACATCAATATAAAGAATTGAATTTTCTAATCTGAAAACAAACTTTATGTAATCAGTACCAGAGATATCACATTTATAGGAAACAACCTTATGGTTTATATTGCTATAATTGTCGATCTGCCGTAAATTATATTCATTGAAGAACTGATGGGTAAACACATTATTAATCAGGTAGGAAGTTAATCCATCTGTGTTCATGATAAAGTCAGGCATAGGTAGCAAGCAATTTATTAAGTTAAGTAATTTTTTACGAAGATAAATTTTAAGTTTTTTCATGCCGCTCCTTTTAAGGATATATATTCATATCCTACTTATTCCTAAAACTTATGAATGGGAAAATTTCATTGAAATTATTTATGTGAAATGAATTATAGCATTATCTTTGTGATGAATAAAATACTTCAGCTCAAGGATATGAATTTACTAGATTTTCCAAATAGGTTTCCGGATGAGGCAGCATGTAAGCTGCACCTTAGAAAGCAACGCGAATCTAAAGGTATTGTGTGTGAGCAATGCGGTGGTATTCATCACTATTGGATTGAATCAATTGAAAAGTGGCAATGTGCTGGCTGTAAGAAGCGTTTAAATCTTAAATCGGGCACAATCATGTACAAATCAAAGCTCTCTGTTTTGACTTGGTACAAGTGTATGCACATGATGATGGCTGGTAAATTGACTTTTTCAGCTCTTGAAATGCAAAGGCAGCTAAAAGAAAAAAGTCATAGTGCTGTCTGGTACATGATGCACAAAATTCGCATTGTAATGGGTGCCAGAGACGCAGAATACCAGTTAAAGGGTGATATTGAATTGGATGAGGGTTATTTCCGGATGGTGCCTTTAACAGCCGTTAAAGACAGGTTAGGTAATAAGTCCTACGTTGACAAGTTTGGTGAGAAGCATGAGCAGAAACTAAAAACTAAACAAGGGCATGGTAGTCCTTATCACAGGCCGGTTTCTGTTATTGTGGAAAGTAAAGCTGTGAAGCAAGAAAAACCCCACAAAAAGAAGCGTGTAATGGGCTTTGTAAAGATGATTGCATTGGACATTGTAAATGCCCGTGAGGTGTCTAATACAGTAGCTAAACACATCAATTATGAATCAATTCTCATCACAGACAATAGCTCTGCATATAAGGAATTATCTGAAGTGGTGTGGGAACATCATCCAGCCACTGTTACCGGAAAAAATGGAGAAGACCCTACTACCCGTTTGCCTTGGGTGCACACTATAATCAGTAATGCTAAAGCCAAATTTGCGGACATCTACAAATCTATTAACGATAAATACCTACAGAACTATTTAGATGAGTTTGTTTATAAACTCAACCGTAGGAACTTTACCCATCGTGATCCATTTGATGGGCTATTGAAAGTGGCAATTGCAGGATGCTGGAATTGATTATAAAGTAATAATGAATTATATTATAATTTCTATAAAAATTTCATAAGCTTTTGTCATTAGCACTAATATACTGTTTCGGAAACAAAGAAGTAGTTACGTGAAAGTTAGCTAAAGTTGATTGTGAACTCTCCAAAAGAAATCCTCCTACCTAAGTAGGAGGGTTTATTCAGACTGCAATCTGAATAAAAAAATAACAATCAACATGCTAACAGTAATTATTGCAGTGCTTCTTTTTGTAGTTCAGCACTTTAGAATTCAAATCTCATTCGGTAACACAGAATGGTATATCAAGATTTCTACACGATGACTAACAAGCTCTGCTCAATTCTTTGAGCGGAGCTTTCCAATTTATATATTATATTCAAAAAACCATTTTTGTTTGCAAAACCCGATGAAAAAAGTAAAATTATCTTTGTGGCTCAAATTTGAAATTATAGGAAAATAAAAATCAAGACATATTGACTTAGTGTAGTCAAACGATCCCGTTCCCGACAAATACCGCCAATTTTTACTTAGGACGCTGGATGTGTTTAGGCTGCACCCCTCAAGGGGTGTGACCTTTCGCATTCGTGTGTTCTATGGCCCTTGGCGGGGCTTGTCGGGAGCACTTAAGCGCAAAGTGTTCACACCCTAATTTTTTGCAAGTGCCCCGCCAAATTGATTCCCTTCTTAGAGCTTGTTTTCAGTTGCCTCCTTAGTCTTACACCGCAAGTGTAAGACCGAAACCTTATTAAAACAAAACAAGCTTTAAAACAACATTAAAATGGCTCAATTTACTGCCAACCGCCTATCCTCTGGAAATCGTTTGTTTCCTGATGAAGTAACCGTTGATCAAAACGGTATCACGCTAAAAGTTCCCGGTCTATTTTCCGGGAAAGCCAAAACCTTCACTTACCACGATGTTTATTCCGTATCAACTAATAATCCTTTAGTAGGCTTTTCAAGCATCACTTTCCAAACAAGGAACTATGATAAAATAGTCGCTAATGGGTTTACAAAAGATGATGCAGAAGAAATCAAAAGACTTGCACACATCGGTATCAATTCAACTCGGAACGGTGGGACTATGATACCGACCCAATCCTTTGACAATACCGCATCACAAGCGGAACAAGCACGTATAGAACTTGAAAAGCAGAAGCATGAACACGAAGCTTTCATGGAGAGACAGCAGTTAGAACAACAAGAAACAAATAGCAGAAGAGAGCGTGCTGATAAATTAAGATACCAAGGACGACCAACACAGGCATTCATTGTTGAACACGGTTCTACAATAGGCATTATAGCCTTTCTAATAGTGATTGCGGCCTTTATCCTGCCTATGGTCTTAAATAGTAACAGCGACAAAAAATTAGACGCAGAATTGACCAGAAAAGAAGACCGAATTCAATCACTAATTACAGAAGGGAAAAAGCAAGAAGCATTACAATTGATCGATGAACTACAACACGATTCCCACACCAATAGCCAACACTCTAACGGGATAATGAGCTATTACTCCTACATCGACTATTGGAAGCAAGAAAGAGAAAAGCTAAGAGCGCAAATTCAAAACACCCATGCCGGAAAACGCAAACAAAAGTCTATTCAACCTGATCCAAACGATGAAATAGTACCTACCGCCACTGATCCAAGTAATTTCGAAAATCCAGTACCACCTTCACCCAATTCTTATGAAGGGCTATACCCACAAGCTTCTTCTACAAGACTCCAATCAATCGACCTAACCGGATTCACCAAACAAGAACTGAAACTTATGAGAAATGAAATAATGGCCCGACACGGCTACATATTCAAATCACCCGAACTCGATAACTATTTCAGGAAACAAAACTGGTATACACCTTTGACCAACGATGTTTCTAACGTATTAACCGAGGTTGAAAAACAAAATATCGCCCTTATTAAGCAGGCTGAAAAATAAATTTGAACTAAAAAACCCTCTCAGATTTTGAGAGGGCTTTTTTAATCGTAGGAGTTTTTGCTTTTAGGCTTACTGCCAAATGAGATTGTGCTATTATTAGGGTCTACATCTGTAAGCTCAACTGCGCCAAATCTTCCACTTTTCAGCTCGTTGTTCATAAACCAATTACAATCAAATGTGCCATCTCCATATTCATGTCCTACACCTCTTTCTATTTTAATAATCAAAATTTTAAGAACCAAATTTCGCAGTAAACTTTGTTTATAAAAAACAAGTTTCCAACAAATGCACAATCGTTCTTTCTATTTGAAATTACACGACCACGCGAAGAAAATTAGTCCTACTTTCCTACATCAGAGAGTCAATAAAATTTAAGCGCAATAAAAAAGGAAAGCAATGGGCTTTCCTTAACTATTTATTCAGCGGCAAATGTAAGCCGATCTACCGGCTTCAGCCACGCCTTATCTTTTGATGCTGCAGCCAATGGACTTGGTCTCTGCAGGATTGATCTCTTTGCCGGCAGTCATATTTTTCATCGCATCTGCGAGGAACATCTTTTTAGAATTTACCGGGTCCGATGGATTATCCTCCATAGCGCCCTTATATACCAGCTTGCCTTTCGCATCAAACAGGTAGACTTCCGGGGTATGCATTGCGCCGAAAGCATCGGCCAGTTGATTCTGCTCATCCACAGCATACGGCACCGTATATTTCTGCTTGCTGGCGTAGCTGACCATCGCTTCATAAGAGTCTGCGTCTTTGCGCTGTGCTGCATTGGAGTTGAGCACAACCATCCCTACATTCATCTTTTCTGCCATCTTCATCACCTCTATGGTACGCGGCTGGCTTTTCACCACATAAGGGCAGGTATTGCACGAAAACATCACCAGCAGGCCATTCTTGTTCATATTCTGCTCCAGCGAAGTAGTCTTGCCCGAAGTGGTCTTCAACTGCACAGAAGCCATAGGTATCGGATCATTGATGTTCAGGGTTTCAATGGTTCCAGACCCGGTAGTAGCTCCCGGAAGGGGTGGTTCCATAGAAGTCTGTGCAAAGCCGGCTGCGGATACAGCCATGAATGCTGCGGAAAAAAGGATCTTTTTCATAAATGGTGGTTGAAAGCTTAAAGCTATAGATCAGGATGTGAAGAAAAAGGAAAAACTATTGCAGGCTCGTATTTTCATCGCCCTGCCGGTAAGGAAGGTACGAAACAATAAACTGGAACATCTCATCGGTGGAGCGCATACTGCCGTTCTGATCGCGCACCAGTTGCGGCGGGCTGTAAGGGTTGAACGGATTATCCCTCGTATTGTCGTACACGCCTTCTGCAATGATCGTGCTGCCTTTCGGGATCTTCACCATCCTGCGGAATGTATAGAAATACTGCCAGTTGAAATCCCATTTCGGAATAGAGATCAGCCGGATGGTATCGCCTGCGGGACCGAGGGCATAAGCCTTGAAGCGCTGGCCCAGCAGGTGCATGTGCGGATTGACGGTGAGGATGGAAATATCTTCCGGTATGTAGTATTGGCTGCGCACTTTCTTCACGGTATTCGGCGCGATAACCAAGTCTGGCTCAACTTTTGAAATGCCCAGCGTTCCGAGCTGAAATTCGCGCAATGGCCTTCCCGGGGCCGCTTTGGTAAAGTAGACATTAATGTAAGAACTGTCCCACACATCGGTTTTGCTATTGCCGTAATGCATGTCTTTGAAGAGGAAAGCGCCCTTTCTTGGTATCTTATAGCCACCGATCCCAGCGGGATACTTCAGTGCAAACACACCAGGCAGGTAATTGACGATGGAAGAAGTAAGCGCGGGATAAGTGCCATTATCATTGGGCAGGCTCAGCTTCTGAAAGGCCAGCACAATGGTGGAATCGAGCACCATATCCGTTACCCGCTCACCGGCAAACACATCCTTCTTCTGCTCGTACACATAGCTCACCATATCCCCATTTACGTGATGCACTACATTGTGCGGTCCCGGCTCAAATTCTACGATCGAGGCGAATGTATCATGCGGCAGCTCAAACGGTACTTTCACCAGCAGGAAGCGGTCGCCGCCGTTGCCTTTCAGAAAAACAGGTGGCACCGCCAATCTTATATCCGGCTTGCCGAGGCCGGAAGTATACGTATAATCAGGCAGCTTCGGCAACTTACCGGCAGGGCCTTCCGGCATTCCTTCCGTCACCCATTTTTCAATGATCTGAATATCGCGCTCCGGTAATACGCGCTGACCGATGAACTGTGTATAGTTAGGGTCGGCAGGCCAGGGCGGCATCAGGTGCTGGCGCGCCATATAGCTCATAGACGGGCCATACGCTTTGGCCTGACGATAGGTGACCAGCTCAAAATGCCCGTTGGCAGCAGCCCGGTGACAGTAGGTGCAGTTCTGATAAAGAATGGGCGCTACATGCTCGGTGAAGGTGACATTTTCTGGTACAGAAGGTTCACTGTGATGGCAGCTAACAGCCAGTACACTGCATAGTATTAAACAGATAATCCATTTATTCTTCCGCTGTCTCCGCAATCTTTCGGTCATGTTCTTCCCGGGCTATTTTACCCAGCAAGATACTTACGTTCAGCTCAAAGCCGAGCAATATCACCTGCGTATTCAGAAAAAGCCATACCATAAACGCCATGATCGTGCCGATGGAGCCATACACTTTGTTGTAATGAATCACATTATCTACCAGAAAGAAGAAAACAGTAGTAAGCAGCACGCACATACCAGTGGCAAACACCGAGCCGGGCGATACAAAATGCCAGCGCTGCGTGAGCGATGGCCCGTATTTATAGATCAGGCAGATGCAGATGAAGACCAGCAGAATCACCAACAGCAGACTGAACAATTTGATAGCGGCAAAAGCCACGCTGCTGGCGAATACTTTTTCCAGCAATTGATTGATCATGCGCGTCTGCAATGCCAGTGCGGCCATGGTAAGAATAGCTACGATCAGCACAAAGACAGTGAGCTTGATGGCCGTCCACCGGCGGCGGAACGCGCTGCGCTTTTTATACAGGGAAGATTGGCGGTCGAAGCTGCGCATCAACCCCATCATGCCATTGCTGGAGAAGAAGAGCGTAAAAAGGATGCCAATAGAGAGAATATCGCGCCGCTCATTGTTCAGAAAGTCAATGACAATGCTGCTGAGCGAATCAGTAATACCACCCAG
This sequence comes from Chitinophagaceae bacterium, assembly GCA_965200035.1. GTDB lineage: Bacteria > Bacteroidota > Bacteroidia > Chitinophagales > Chitinophagaceae > UBA1952. The sequence goes on from OZ241334.1 coordinate 328,280, forward strand.
GGCTTTATTGGGATGATCGCCGGGCGAGATGATCTCTTTGATGGAAAGAACAGAGTCCTGAACGCCTTTGACCGGAAGATAGGGAATCAGCGAGCAAAGGAATAGCAGGGTCGGCGGAATAGCCATCAGAAAATTATACGTCACAGCCGCGCCGCGCACATTCAGCCTGTTCACCCGTATCTCACGAAACAAAAAGCGCCCGACGGTATAAAGCGATAAGCCTTCAAATCCCGGCAGCACAATCCTGTCCGTCACGCGGTATAAAAAGCGAAACGGAGCGGTACTGGTAATAAAACGGGACAAGCGGGGCAATGGCTGGATTTGTGATGTATTGTTTCCTGATCGCGCGCTTTAAGGAAAGCCGCAATTATCAATCACAAAGCTAAAATCATAAATTCAGAATTTATCAGAGGTTTTTCAGCACGAAGTCAGTCATTCTCCGGTACAGATGCAGCCTGCTATTGCCACCGCTGATGCCATGCGCTCTGTTGGGATAATACTCGCTGTCAAAGTCTTTATTATCACGGATCATGTTATTGACCATCATCACTGAATTCTGGAAATGCACGTTGTCATCGCCGGTGCCGTGTATCAGCAGGAATTTTCCTTTCAGCTTTCCGGTCATGCTTTCGGGGGCATTATCATCATAGCCTGTTTCATTTTCCTGCGGCCGCTGCATGTACCGCTCTGTGTAGATATTATCGTAGTAACGCCAGTTGGTAACCGGTGCTACCGCTACTGCCATCTTAAACACATCTGCTCCTTTGAAGATGCAGGTGCTGGCCATAAAGCCGCCGTAGCTCCATCCCCAGATACCTATCCTGCCTGCATCCACATACGGGAGTGCGCCCAAATATTTTGCGGCGGCAATCTGGTCATCACTTTCATACTTGCCCAGTTGCTTATAGGTTTTTTTACGAAATTCTTCACCACGAAAGCCGGTTCCGGTGCCATCCACACATACCACGATGTAGCCTTTCTCTGCCAGCATCTGATGCCAGAAGTAATCGGCTATCGGGAATTTATCGGCTACCTGCTGCGAGTTTGGACCGCTGTACTGGAACATCAGCACCGGGTATTTCCGGTGCTCGTCAAAGTCCGGCGGGGTCATCATCCAGGCATTCAGCTTCTGCTCGGTGCCCTGCACTTTAATCAATTTCAGCTTGCCGAGCTCATACTCCTTCATCTTGCTTTTCAGCGCCGCGTTGTCTTCCAGAGTACGTACCACATCGCCTTTATCATTAATCAGGCGAAAAACCGGAGGTGCATTCAGCGTAGAATATTTGTCCAGAAAATAGTGGAATCCCTCGCAGGGAGTAATGCTGTGCGTGCCATCGCCTGACGTAAGCAAGGTTGGCGCGGCATTGCTCCTGCGCCAATCGACTGCGAACAGGCGGCGCTCCAGTGGTGTGTTTCTGCCATCCAGATTACCGGAAGAAGTATAATAAACCGTGTGCGCTTCTTCACTGATTCCTACAATTGCATCCACATCATAGCTTCCCTGCGCCAGCCTGGAAAGATTGTTTTTTTTAAAATTGAGCAGATAAAGCTGGTTGTATCCATCGCGCTCAGCAGTGAATACCATGCGCTCATTATCGAGAAAGGTGATGTTATCCGAGATATTGATATAGTATTTATTCTCCTCCTCATAGATCGCCTGCGTCTTTCCGGTTGCAGCATCGGCCAGTAAATATTCCAGCTTATTCTGCCTGCGGTTCATGCGCAGGATACAGAGCTGATCCGCATTTTTTGTCCAGAGAATGCGCGGAACATACTGATCGGTATTATTTCCCAAATCTGCACGAATATCCTTGTGCGCCTCCACATCGTACAGTTTGATCTGCACTACAGAATTGGCCTCTCCGGCTTTTGGGTATTTGTATTTGTAAGGTGTTGGATAAAGGTTGTCGTATACGGTCATCGTATATTCCGGCACCTGGCTTTCATCGAAGCGATAGTAGGCAATCGTCTTACCATCGGGGCTCCATTGGTAGGCACGTGTAAAGCCGAACTCTTCTTCGTACACCCAATCACAATTGCCGTTGATGATTTTATTCCATTCGCCATCATGGGTCACAGCTACTGTTTCACCAGTGTTCAGGTCTTTATAGTAAAGATTGTTGCGCTTCACATAAGCCACTTTGTTGCCATCTGGCGAAAAGGTTGGGTGCAGCACTTTTTCTTCATCCAGTAGGGTAATTTTTCCTTTCTCTACCACATATACATAATGCAGAATGGAGCGGCGATAAATGTTTTGCGCTTTAAACAGCAAGAGCATTTTTTGCTCATCCTCACTGAACGAATATTCATCGATTGATGCAAGTGAATCATCAATTTTAAAATCGGCTGAGCTGAATTTTGTTCCGTTTTTTTTTCCGGTCAGCAGATCGTACACGCCTACCGATTGGATTTTTCCTTCCTTATCCAACTGGGTATAGTGCCGGCCATCTTTCATGGCATTGAAGCCAGGAACGGCTTTTATGCGAAACGTATTGTCGCGCCAGATATCTTCAAGAGTGATCTGCCTGGTGCCGCTTTGGGCCAGTGCGCCGTATGCGGTAAGAAGAAAAAAGCCGGTAAGGAGTATTCTCATGAATGGAGCTTAAAAAACCATTCAAAAGTACGTCCGGCAGGGCGGGTATAAAAGCGCGTTTCGGGTGATTTTTAAAAGCCGGCAACCATTTCTGACCTCCGGGTGAAAAAGTTAGTCGATGGTAGCATTCAGGCCGCGATCGATCAAGCCTTCGCAGAGCGGGCGCAACGTGTTGAAGTCGCCTTTTTTCACAGCATATTTTCCTTTGAAATGGATGAACATCGCGCATTGCTCAGCCTGCGTTTCGGTATGGTTGCACACCTCCACAAGCGATTCGATCACCCAGTCAAATGTATTCACATCATCATTCCACACTACAATGTTGTGCATCTGCTCGGTAAGCACATCCGTGTCCAGCGCTTCCTGCTCCTGCCACTTCGTGCTCATCATCGGATAATTCTTATTCACTGATATATAATTATCCTGCAAAATTAGGGCAATCCCCATTACCAAATTATGTTTGTACCAGGATCTATCTCAAAAAAATGTTTACCCGCAAAAGCATGGAAGCGCTTGGCAGACCGGATGCCGGCACCGCACGCGAAGCCCCCAAAAAACGCATTATTCTTATTTTGGATGATGTGCGCAGTATGCATAATGTAGGCTCCGCTTTCCGCACGGCGGACGCTTTTGGCATCGAAGCTATCTACCTTTGCGGCTATACCCCCACTCCACCTCACCGCGATATACGCAAAACCGCTTTGGGAGCTGAAGATACCGTCAGCTGGCAGCATTATGAAACGATTGATACTGCGCTGAAAGCTGCGCTGGACAAGGGCTATGAGCTGGTAGCGGTGGAACAGGTGCATGACAGCACGCCGCTGAATCAATTTGAATGGAAAGAAGAGCAACCCTTGGCGCTCATTTTTGGCAATGAAGTAGCAGGTGTAAGCGATGAAGCCCTGAATATATCATCCCGAAGCATTGAAATACCTCAATGGGGCAGCAAGCATTCGCTCAATATATCTGTATCCGTAGGTGTGGCGCTATGGGAGCTGGTGCGCAGTACGCCTTAATCAAAATAGATTTCCTCAGACTTCCGCTTGAACAGCGGCACGTACCATCCTCCGCGTATGCCAAAGAGCAGATCTATCCGGGACTGGTCATCCGCACGGCGCACATCGTACAGATAAGTCCTTCGGCCTTCTGTAAAGCCGCAAAGCAGATTTACTCCTATATAAAAGTTCACGAAGCCTTTCGGGTCAAGGTGGTTATAGCCTAAAAATTGCTCCAGATAGATGCCATTAGTCAGCCGGTCATATCCTTTACGGTAGTCGCCCTTTATCTGACTGATTACACCATCTGCATCGAAAATGGTGATCTTATGCTGGATGAAGCCAATACCCGTTTTTTCAATGATGCCGGTACCACCTTGCCGGTTATTTTTTGAGAGCGGAAATATCCTGCCAACCTCTACTCCCACATCCCAACCGCGCTCAAATACCTGCACGGACTGCCGGCCACCCTGACTGGTAACAAAATAACCTTCACTATCCGTGATATTGCTGAGGAAACCAGGCTCTTTGATCTTATTACCAAAAAGCCAGTCACATTTAGCGCCAAAAACCCAGTTGCCCTCTGTCTTGTACAGCACAGAAGGACCAAGCCGGTAACTAAGCCCGAACCGCTTGGCCATATCTGCTCCGGGCACATCAAAGTTGCCATTAACGCCTATGATAAAGCCTTTGCGGGCAGGCACCTGTGTGGAGCCAAACAGATCAGCTTGGGCATTTGCACGATGGGTTACAGCCAGTAGGAATAATAAAGGGAGGAGCAGTTTGCGCATCTCTGAAACAGCTGTTTTTTTGAAACAGGACAAAGTTACCAAGAAAAGCAGTGGATTTGACTGATGATTTAATGGGTTGATTTTATGATTTTCCGGTGACTGCTCCGGGATAATGAATGGCTGCTATCTTAGCGTTATGAAGGGAACTTTTCTTTTGCTGCTTATGGCGGCGGCCTTTTCTGTAAAAGCGCAATCTTACTTTCAGCAACGCGTGGATACGAAGCTGGATGTACGGCTGGATGACCAGAAACATTATCTGCACAGCTTTGAGGAATTCACCTATACCAACAATTCGCCTGATACGCTTACCTATATCTACGTGCACCTGTGGCCGAATGCCTATCTGCACGATCACACCCAGTTTGCAGAGCAGCAGGTAGCCTCCCACAACTCCACGTTCTATTACAGCAAGCTTTCCGAAAAAGGCTATATCGATAGTCTTGACATCAGCATCAACGGACAAAAAGTTTCTTACTTTAATACAGATGAGGAGCCGGACGTTGCACGTGTGGATCTGCCTTCGCCATTGCTTCCCGGAGCTACTTTAAAATTTGCCACTCCGTTCCGGGTGAAGATCCCTAAAGTATTTTCCAGAATGGGCCATAGCAGGCAGGCCTATTATATATCACAGTGGTTTCCCAAGCCGGCCGTGTACGACCGTAAGGGCTGGCACCCGCTTCCTTACCTCGATCAGGGTGAATTTTATAGTGAGATCGGCAGCTATGATGTGCAAATTACCCTGCCCCGTAATTACGTGGTAATGGCCACCGGCAATTGCCTCGACGAATCCGAAAACCAATGGCTCGACAGCCTCAGCAATGCGCCGCTGCCTACGTTTACTTATCCTTCCAAAATCACCAAGCGCTGGCGCGACAGCATCAACCGCATTCCTCCTTCTTCCGCAGAGATGAAGACCCTGCATTTTCAGGAAGACAATATTCATGACTTTGCCTTTTTTGCAGACAAACGCTTTATCGTGCGCAAGGACACCGCTCATATCAACGGCGGGTCAGGTACGGTAATGACTTATGCCGCTTTTCTGCCATCAAGCAAGAAACACTGGATTAAGGGAACAGATTATATAAAAGAAACGATCGAGCGGCTGAGCAATGAAGTAGGTCCTTATCCATACAAAACAGCCAAAGCCGTAGAGGGCGACCTGAAAGCAGGCGGCGGCATGGAGTACCCGACAGTAACCGTCATTGATGGTCATGCATCAAGCGGAGGTTCTCTAATGACGATCATTGTTCATGAGGTAGGCCACAACTGGTTTTACGGCATCCTTGCATCCAATGAGCGCGATCATCCCTGGATGGATGAAGGCATTAATTCTTTTTACGAACGTAAGCTGACTCATCAGATCAGCCTGCCCGATACCTCAGCTAAAAAGAAAGGAAATATCAACATACAGGCCGATGGACTTGTGTATGCAGAGGGCGTGGCGGCGGGCATTGACCAGCCGTTTAATCTTCCATCCATGGATTACACGACTTACAATTATGGTAGTGATGTATATCTGAAAACGGCGCTTCACCTCGAATGGCTGGAAGGTTATATAGGGCAGGATGCTTTCAGAGCTGCTATGCACGAATATTTCGATACCTGGAAGCATCGTCATCCTTCACCAGAGGATTTCATGAGCATCATGCGCAAGCATACGGATAAGCCGCTTGACTGGTTTTTTAATGATGCTATGAATAATGACCGGCGAGTTGATTTTGCTGTAAGAAAAGTTCAACGGAAAGATCATGGAATAGGCATCACGCTGAAGAACAGAGGTCCATTTGCCGCACCAGTGCGCGTCAATGCCTATCGCGAAAAGAGACTGATCGATAGCGTGTGGACAGAACCTTTTGCAGGACGCAATACGGTGGTGATGAACAGTGACAGCGCTGACTTTTGGAGCATCGGCACTGAGCTGCCTGATGTAAAGACCACCAACAACACATATTCAAAGCATGGACCGTTTCATGGCCGGGGCATCAGGCCGGCCTTAGGTTTCGGCTTTAACCGGGCGCGTAATGAGAAGTTTTACCTCCTGCCTGCGCTTGGCTACAATACGAGCGATGGCTTTATGGCCGGATTGCTTTTGCACAACCTCGCTATGCCCGAAAATCATTTCCGGTTTGCGGTAGCGCCTATGTATGGCTTTAACTCGAAAGAATTTATTGGCACCGGTACGGCAGGATATTTCATTCATCCGGCAGGCGCAACATTTCAGGAAATTGCAGCAGGCGTGGAAGGCAAGACGTTCGATTACGATCAGACCAACTTCAATACTCCATCTACATTGTATGCCCGGTATTTTAAAATAGCGCCTTATGTGTCTTTCACATTTAAAAACAGCACCGCTATCAGTCCGGTTACCGACCGGCTGATGCTGAAAGGATATTTTATTCATGAAAACTATTTCGATTACCAGCTGGATATTTCGGATAGCCTTTACAAGCCTTCTATGGTGGGACAGCAGAAAAACTATGGCTTGCTCCGATATACCCACCAGAATAATCGTCTGTTCAATCCCTTTTCCTATACCGCTGAAGCCCAGTTCGGCGCTGATTTTGCCAAGCTGACCATTGAATGTAACCTGCGGATCGATTACAATAAAAAAGGAAAAAGCCTTTATATACGGGCTTTTGCTGGGAAATTCATTACGATTAATAACACGCCGTTTGCCGCCGATCGCTATTGGTTGAATTCTACCTATACGGGCGTCAATGACTACCTGTATGATGATACCTACATAGCCCGCAGTGAACGCGATGGTATTTTCAGGCAGACGAAAACGGATGATCCAACCTTCCGCGGCTTCCATCAGGTATCTATCCGCGAAGGTGGTTTGAAGATTCCTACCGATTATTATGCTACTCCTCTGGGCCGCAGCGATGACTGGTTGGCTTCACTGAATCTGAAGACAGACCTGCCACTGGGCAAAATCCCTTTACGCCTTTATCTGGATGTGGCCACATTTGCCAATGCGGACAAGCAGAATCCTTCCGGCAATCGTTTTCTGTATTCAGGCGGCTTTGAAATTCACCTGCTGCACGATGTGCTGCTGATCAATGTGCCGGTAGTTTATTCCAAAGATTATACGGATTACCTCAAGGGCATTTATCCGACCAAGCGTTTCGCCAATACGATTTCCTTTACCCTGCAGCTCAAAAATATTGACTGGCTTCGCTCGGTGATGGGCGGACTCAGGTTATTTGGGGGTGTATAGAAATACCAACCAATCTTTTCTTATGCCTCGGCCTGAAGGCGGGGTTAGGGATATCTGGCTTCTGCTAAAGCCGGATATTATTTCTTCATTGTAACAATCATCCAGCCAAATATTGTCTCTTTATATCACTGATTGATGCAAAACAAAAATGGGCTGTCCATGTAGGACAGCCCATTTTATAAGAATTTTTAAATAAAGAATTAAGCGGTAGCCTTAGGTGCTTTTTTCTGAGCAACGGGCATCTTCTTTTCCTTGATACGGGCGCTCTTACCGCTGCGCTCACGCAGATAGTACAGTTTGGCACGGTTTACGAGACCTGTTTTGTGCAGGGTAATAGACTCAATATTTGGAGAAAGCAGCGGGAAAACGCGCTCTACGCCAATGCCATCGGAGATCTTGCGAACAGTGAACGTTTGGGTTGCACCGCGACCCTGACGCTTGATCACATCTCCTTTGAAAGACTGGATACGCTCTTTAGCGCCTTCAATGATTCTATAATTAACCGTGATGTTATCACCGGCTTTAAACTTGGGGAATTCTTTATTGGCAGTTAACTGCTCGTGTATAAATGCTAACGCGTCCATCTTGCTCTGAATTTGGTCTGCAAAAGTAAGGGAATAATTTTAGTATCAAAATCTTTTTTTGTTCCTGCTCAATCTTCTTTCAAAAGATCGGGACGGCGCTCCTCGGTTCTGCGCATGGAGGCTTCATGCCGCCAGGAATCTATCTTCTTCGGATCGCCACACAGCAGCACATCAGGCACTTTCCAGCCGCGAAAATCAGCCGGTCTTGTATAAACAGGCGGCGCCAGCAATCCATCCTGATAAGAATCAGAAAGAGCAGAGCTTTCATCATTCAGCACACCGGGAATGAGCCGGCCAACAGCATCTACCACTACAGCCGCCGCCAGCTCGCCGCCGCTGAGCACATAGTCTCCGATTGAGATTTCCATGGTCACGAAATGCTCTCTGATGCGCTGATCAATGCCTTTGTAGTGACCACAGATAATGATCAGGTTTTCCCTGAGCGATAGTCTGTTGGCCATCTGCTGATCAAACTGCGGACCATCGGGCGTCATAAAAATGACTTCATCATAGGCACGCTCAGCTTGCAGCTTTTCAATGAGCAAGGCCAGTGGCTCAGGCATCATCACCATTCCGGCCCCGCCGCCAAACTGATAGTCATCGATCTGCCCATGCTTATAAGGGGTATGGTCACGCAGATTATGTACATGCAAATCCAGCAGATTGCGCTGCTGTGCACGCTTCATGATTGAATGGCTGAACGGACTCTGCAACAAATCCGGCACAGCAGAGATAATGTCGATTCTCATAATTCCTGAATAATACTGGGGTTTAGCTATAGACCTCCAGCAGGCCATCCGGCAGGGCTACCCACACTTTTTTCGCTTTGATATCGGCTTTCTGCAACACAGGCTCTACCAGTGGCACCAATACTTCCGCACCATTATAGTCCACTTCCGCCAGCCATTGATTCCGCGTCTGATAGACGTCTTTAATCGCGCCGATCTCACCTGCTGCGGCATCTATCAGCTGAAAGCCAATCCAGAGCAATGGCGAATCTGCACCGCTTTTAGCCAGTATGTCTTCTGCCACAAATACTTCTTTAGTAATGAGCTTTTTAGCAGATTCCAGGGTATCCGTATCTTCAAAATGTACGACAAGCTCATCCGGTATGGTGCTCTTTACGCCATTCACAAAAAAAGGAATATAGCTGTCTTTACGCAACGCGACAAAAAGCACATCGCCAGACTTCAGCCATGCTTTTTTACCGGCCAGATGGGTAATAATCACATCGCCTGCCAGTCCGTGGGTAGCTACAATCTTGCCTATACGTACCATAAAGTGCGCAAAGGTAAGCATCCGGGTTTTTAGTGTCGAGTTTTTGTGCTGAGTGTTAGTTTCTACTGCCTATCATCATCTACTCAAAACTAAGCACTTCATTTAAACGCTCCAGTCGATCGGCTTTTCCCCTTGCTGCTCCAGCCATTGATTGGCTTTGCTGAAATGACGGTTACCAAAGAAACCATTGTGCACAGAGAATGGAGAAGGGTGCGCTGATTTTAAAATCAAATGTTTGCGGGTATCGATGAATGTTTCTTTCCCCTGCGCAAACTTGCCCCAGAGCATAAATACCACATGATCTTTATCATCAGATATGTGTTTGATCACTGCATCCGTGAAATGATACCAGCCTATTTTGCTGTGGGAATTGGCATTATGCGCTTCTACCGTAAGCGCTGCATTCAGCAGTAAAACACCCTGCTCTGCCCAGTGCTCCAAGTTGCCGGTTTCGGGAATAGACAGCCCCAGATCATCATGAATTTCTTTAAAAATATTGACCAGCGAAGGCGGTGGCTTTACTCCATCCTGTACCGAAAAAGAAAGGCCGTGCGCCTGACCGGGGCCATGATACGGGTCCTGGCCAAGTATGACAACGCGGACTTTATCGAACGGTGTTTTGTCAAAAGCATTAAAGATGAGCGGACCGGGCGGATAGATGGTCTTTCCGGCTGCTTTTTCCGCTTTAAGCGTCGCTGCAATTTCTTTGAAGTAAGGTTGGCTGAATTCGTCTTCCAGCTCGGCTTTCCAGCTTGGGGCAATTTTTACATCCATAGATGTGAATGTATAAAAATCACTCCATTTTCAACCTCTGTCCGGCAGTGGAATAAGCGCTGCTACCTTATTGCTGAAATGGCTTGATCTCTGCAGCCTGCTTGCCTGGCGGCATTTTCATAATGCATACACTACCACACATACTTTCGTTTTTCAGCTTTTGCATAAACGTGAAAAGATAAGAGTCAGTGCGCTCAGGTGCAACGGCGTAGATGATATAGTTGGGCTGCTGACGACTGCGGAGCATGAATTTTTCATCCATCTTATGATCGTTGCCATCATACATTTCCATCTTCATCCGCTGTACGGCCGTATGCCCTACAAAAATGATCATATACAGCTGGCCTTTCTGCAGATCGGTCATGATCGGGAATGGCTCCATAGATTCCATATTGATCATGGCATCCCGGTAAACCACGAGCCCCTGATTGACATAAAACTGCTTGATCTCATCGGCCTCCAGGCGTACGCTTTTATCAATGCAGCCTACCGATGGCTTTTGGGCATTGGCAGTGAAGGTAACCGGCAGCAGGAATGCAGCAGAAAGCAGCAGTGATTTGATGGGCTTCATAAGACGAAGATATTGGAAATAGCGGCGCTTGTACGCGCTATACGTATGATAAATGGGTTAAGAAAAATCGGTTTATTTAATGTCAACGTTCAGAAGCGCACGGCCTTCCAATGAGCCTTCCAGATGGTCGCCAATGCTTACCGGTCCCACTCCTGAAGGTGTTCCGGTGAAAAGCAGATCGCCTGTATTGAGTGTTATATATTGTGATACAAAGGCAACAATGCTGGCAATATCAAAAATCATATTTCCGGCATATCCCTGCTGTACGGTAGCTCCGTTTTTCTTCAGCTCGAAGCTGAGCTCCTGTACCTTTTTTTCTCCCAGCTCAATAAACTCACCTATTGCCGCCGAATGATCGAATGCTTTGGCAAGCTCCCAGGGAAGCCCTTTATCCTTCAGTTTCTGCTGCACATCGCGCGCCGTAAAATCGATGCCGAGCGTTACCTCATTGAAATATTTCCCGGCAAATTTTTCCTGGATGTGCTTTCCGTTTTTTGAAATCTTCACCACCAGCTCACATTCATAATGCAGATCTTTGGTAAAGTCCGGGTAGTAGAATGGCTTGCCCGGTACGAGCAACGCATTCTGCCCTTTCATAAAAATGACGGGCTCTGTGGGCACAGCATTGTTCAGCTCTTTGGCGTGCTCTGCATAGTTTCGTCCGATACAAATTATCTTCATGCGGTCTTACAACCAACCTCTTTCAAATTGGCGCGTGTAAAAATAAAATTTCCGGCGGATAAGCCGCTGGTAATCGTGCAGATTCCTGTACGCATTGGCGATATTAATTATGGCGGCCATCTGGGCAACGACCGGGTGCTCTCCATCATCCACGAAGCGCGGATGCAGGCGCTGGCAACGCAGGGCTTTACGGAGCTGAACACCGGCGGCCACGGCCTCATTATGGCCGATGTGATGATCGCGTACCGTGGAGAAGGATTTTACGGCGATGTGCTGGAGGTAAAGATTTTTGCCGAAGAAGTCACCGAACGCACATTTGATCTGCTGTATCACATTTCCACCACGCGGAACAACATGGTAACAGAGATTGCCCATGCCAAGACAGGCATGGCCGGCATCGACTACAGCACCCGTAAAATCACGGCTCTGAGCGAAGTTTTAAAAAGCTGGCTGACAGGTCTTTGATTTTTTAAAATCTCCCCTTATCTTTGCACTCCGAAAAAACGGCGGGATAGCTCAGATGGTTAGAGCGCAGGATTCATAACCCTGAGGTCACGAGTTCAACTCTCGTTTCCGCTACTTGGTCAATGTTCATTTTGAACAGATAATTTTAAATAAGGCTTCCCTATTAGAGAAGCCTTATTTTATTGTTTTAATCTCTTTTTTATTTTTCTGAGAGATAATGATTAACAACAATCCCACCCTTATAGGCAGTAGAATCGGCCAGCTTTAGTTTTGTACTATCGGGGAAAATCTGTAATCCTTTCCCAATGGCAACAGGATTGACGAACAGAAACAGCTCATCGATCAGGTTATTGCTCAGCAGCGATCTTACGAAGCCAGCACCACCATATACGAGCAGATCCTTACCCGGCTTGCTTTTCATTTTCAGCTCATTGACCACAGTTACCAGATCGCCATTTTCTACAGTCACATTTCTGCCTTCAATGCTTTGAACCGTTTTGCTGAATACAATCTTGGGCTTATCCACCATCTTCCCGGCAAAGGTGAATTCCGGACTTTCCGGCTTGTTGTCGACCACATCCTCCCAATAGGTGACAAATTCTTTGGTCATTTTTCGTCCCATGAGAATAATGTCGCTGCTGTCTGTCAGCTCATTGACCAGGTCCATCAGCGACTTTGGCTCATCCTGACTTTGCGTCATCCAGTCCAGCTGCCCTTCCGGACCAGCTACAAAGCCATCTATGGTTATCTGTACCTGTAGTTTCAATTTGCGCATATGTGATGTTGGTTTGGTTCAGTTTTAAAGTTCGTATAATCCGGACAAACCATACCCATCCCAACCTGCAGCGCCTTCCTTACTTCTGACTCCCGAATTTTTTGATATTCACTTTGCGGCCCTTGATTTGCAATTTCACCGCTATTATATAAGGTTCGCTGGCCTTTACGATAATCGTTTGGCCCTGTTGCGGGCTTTCTACTTTATCGGAAAGATTCCCGGTGTCCAGGATAAATTCATAGCTGCCCGCAGGCACATACAGGCTGAAGGCGCCGCGATCATCGGTGCGGGTTTTATACACTTTATCTTTTCCCACGAGCGACAGTGCGATGCCGGATAATTTTTGCTCGATCTCGTAGCTGTATTCATCTGTTGCATACGCCAGTTGTCCGCTTACTTTACTGGTTCGCTGTAGTGCTATAATGGCTGTGTCGCCGGGGTGCACGTTAATGTCTCGGGCATACCATTCCTCGCCATCGGCAATACGCACACTTATTGTTGTATCGGGCAGGCGTGTGTATTTTGCGAAGCCCTGACTGTTGGTGATAAATGGCGTATTGTTCATTGTGAGCACCTGTCCTGTAGCAGCATCATCACCTTCATCAAAAAGGCCATTGCCATTCTGGTCATGGAAAGCAAAGACCTTCAGCTCTCTGCCCGACCGGAAAGCATCTGAGTAAGCCGGCGGCATAGCATAGGTAAATCCTGCCTCCAGAATATTCTGGCTCATATTGCTGTAATTGAAACGGCTGTAAGACGCTACAGCCGACAATCTGGGCGTAATGCTGTATTGCAGCGCACAGGTAAGCTGACTGGTATTGGGAAATCTTGAGCTGGAATTATACGCAAAACCAGCATCCACTTTCAGCCGGTCTTTCAGAAATGTTTTGGTAAGCTGCGGATTGATGGTAAGCTGGCGATAAGCACCAGGCGTATTGTAATAGCTCAGCACTTCACTGGCCTGGAAATAACCGCTCTGATAAAATGCGGTAAGCTGGAACCACTTGTAGCTGGCCGCTATATTGGCTTTGATATGCGGCTGCGCATGGTCAAAAGAGGACGAAACAGAATATCCGCCGCCTTCAACATTCAGCGTTGCAAAATAGCGGGCAAGCGGATTGGATATATTCAGTATAGCCGCCAGATGCGCCGTGCGGATCGTTACCAGATCGCTGGGTTGTAATAAGCCGTTATATCCTCCGCCTTCCTGACCGTAATTAGCGCCAATGGTACAGGTGAATTTCCCGCCCGGATTCGCATCCCATCCGATCTCTGCTTTTCTTGAAAAATAGCGGGATACTGGTGTATAGGTAGCAATGGTGCCGGGCATCACTTTGGGGTCAAATGAATAGTAGGTATAGGCCAGCCAGAGCTTGTATTTATTGGTGTACTGCCATTCGCCGCGCTCGCTGAGAATGCTTGCCCCGCGCCGGTAGCCCGGGTAGTAACCACTGCTGACATAATTATTGCTCGTGAGGCGAAATCTTTTGTACTGGCCGCTGTAAATGATGCCTCCAGCCAGTCCGTTTCGTTGATCCTGCGTACTGTCTATATTGGTAACAAGGCCATACCCGGCATTAAGCTGCAGGCGATTGCTCTTCTTGTCCATCCAGCTGAGCTCTGTGGTTATAAGCCGGTTGCTGACGCGCGCGTATGATGGATTATTGGTGATTATCTCCGTTCTCAGGCGAAATTGTTTACGCTCATATTCATGGTGCACCCATGCCGACCAGCCCTGCTGCAGGCTCAGCACTTCCTGGTTCATCAGCAGGTTATAGCCATCCTGTAAGTAGCCTGCTTCTATGGTGTGATGCCGTGTTTTTTTCAGATAAATGGCCACGCCTTTGCCAAAAAGATTGATGTCGTAAGTGCGATTGATGCTGCCGGCCACGATGCCTGCGTTACCATACTCAATAGCCGCATAAGTATTTCTCAGCACCGGCTTTATATCCTGGTTTTTCCAGACGTTCAAGTCCACATTATAGATAATGCGGGCCTTGCCGAGCGTGAGGCTGCTTCCACCCCAGATCTCATAGTTTTCGAGCGGATCGCCAATATAGCGCGCCATGACGCTGATGCTGTTGGAAGTGCCATCGTAAGATGGTGAGCCTTGGCGGGGCGCATGAAAAGTATGTACCGTTTTTGCCAGCGCCACTTTTGCCGTATTGATGCCGATCAGATTTCCATCGCCGTACAGCCCGGTAAATTTGATATCAAAAGCGCCTTTGCGGTACATTTCCGGTGATACGGTTGTATTGTAATAAAGAATAGTATCGCTGAACGGGCGCAGCAGGATTTTCGGGAAGATGAAACTGCTTTTGCGGAAGCCGGAAGGATATTTTACGATGACGGTTATGCGCTCATTGGCATTGCCGCTGTTCAGCAGGCGCAAGGGCACAGAGATTTCATTCTGCCGGTTAATGACCACATTTTCCTGAAGCAGGGTCATAGTGGTGTTCACTACTTTTTTTACTGAAAGCACGAGGGTATCCTGTTTCACTATCTTCCCCTGTTCATCTTTGAGCAAAGCGCTAACCCGGTAATTATTACCGGCAGGAATATTGCCCGGAGCAAATAGCTTGACAGGCAGATAAAGGTTTCCATGCTGTACAACCTTAACCTCGCCGGTGCGGCGCGTAAGCAACCGGAATGGCTGCGGCTCGGATAGCTCAATGCTTCCTTTAAAAGGAATAGATGCTTCATTGCCGATCTGTACCTGCAGCTCTGTTATGCCAATGCCCGATCCGTTTTCCGAAGACAGCGCTATATGCATGGACAGCGCCTGCTGACCATCTACGCGGATAGCAGCAAAAAGACTTAGCAAAAAAAATACAGCAAAAAATCTCACCATTGATAAAACACTCGTTGCGCTGTTCAGTTCATGTTTGTCGTTATTGTTATCCTGATTCAATTCTGGCTTTCAGAAATCAGCTAAGGCCTTAAAATGTATGGAAATGCTGAGCCAGCGGCATGATGCAGGCTTAAAGAAACAATATTTTTTACAGAAAAACTTTAAACAGATAGTCAAATCAGATCATTTAAACCTGATCATATTCTATTAAATGAATTTTTTCAAATATTTTATTTGAATAAAATATTGATATTCATAGAAATATATTTATTATTTAAAATACACCCGATAAATAATTTCACTTTTACAGTTAAATAAATTTTTTTCTACACCCGATCTTTTTAAATGTTTCAATCTTTGTATTACAAACGGTTGATACAGCAAGCAAAATTGAGCAACCGAAAGTAAAAAGGGAACAATCAATATCAAATAATCAATTACACCCAAATCATGTTTAAAAAATTATTCATTGCAATGGCCTTACTCTGGGAAGTTCTTGCCGGCCGCAATGCGAATGCCCAGGCTTCCTCATCCGCCACAGCCAACCTTTCCGTAGTGCTTTCTGAGCTTCGCAGCATTACCATAGCTTCTCCCAATGTGTCTATCCCGATTACCACTGCTGCCCATTATCAGACCGGTAATAATACCACAGTGGCCAACCATCTTTCCGTAACCAGCAGCGGCGCTTATAAGATTACGGCTACTTCGGCTACCGCCAATCTGGTGAATGGCGCTTACAATATCCCTGCAAATACGGTTACTCTTACGGCAACTGCGGGTACGCTGAATGGCAATGGAACGCTTACCTATACCGCACAGCCACTGGTGAATATCACGCCCGGCACGCTCATCGCCTGCACTGCCGGTACCACTTCCAGCAGCTTTAATGTAAAATATGCCGCTTCGGGTGGCAATGCCTACCTCGTTCCTGCAGGCACTTATACCACCACGGTAACCTACACTGTAGCCGCACCTTAATCATTATCATCAACCAGATCAATATCAACAAAAATTTTCAAACCATTTTTCAGAACAAATTTTTTTATGAAATTCCAATCTATCCTTAAAAGTCTTTTTGCAGCAATCGTTCTCCTCATCTCTGCTCAGCACGCCGGCGCACAGGCTTCATCAAGCGCTACCGCCAATCTTTCCGTGGTGCTTTCCGAGCTGCGCAGCATTACCGTAGGTACGCCAAATGTGTCTATTCCTATTACTACAGCGGCGCATTATCAAAGCGGCAACTTTACCGATGTAACCAACCACCTGACCGTAACGAGCAGCGGCGCTTACAAGATCACGGCTACTTCTGCTACTTCTAATCTGGTGAACGGTGTTAACAACATCCCGGCAAATACCATTACCCTCACAGCTTCCAACGGTAATGTTAATGGTACCGGTACGGTGAGCTACACTGCCCAGCAACTGGTTCCCACTACCCCCGGTACGTTGATCGGCTGCACGGCCGGTACTACCAACAGCAGCTTTAATGTACGTTATGCAGCGTCCGGTGGCAGCTCTTACCTGGTTCCTGCCGGTACTTATACAACTACTGTTACTTATACTGTTGCAGCTCCTTAATCCAAACACTATAGATTTTATTAAAAAAAGCAGACTTTTGTTTAAAGTCTGCTTTTTTATGTCGCTCACGCACTTGCCTAAATGGATAAGCAATACAATTCATTTTATAATTTTCGGTTTAATTATAATTAGCATTTCAAATAATGCCTTTGCCCAGGCCGGCATTACTTCCAGCCCTGCAAGGCTCTACTATCGCCTGACAACGGGCAATGCCGGTACCAATACACTGGTTGTTGAGAATCCCCTGGATAAAGAACTGGAAGTAGGCGTATCTATCGGCGACTGGAAGTATGATACCACGGGCGAGAACAAGTTTTATGATGCGGGCGAGCTGAAGGCCTCATGCGCTGCATGGCTTTCGCTCCCCGATGGAACGTACTTTACGCTGAAAGCGCACGAGCGCAAAGAGATGAAGGTGATTATGAAAGCTCCGGCCAATGCAGATACATCTGTTCCCGTGCATACAGCCATGCTTTACCTGACCCAGCTGAATCCCGGCGATGCGGTGACGGACAATGGAGCCGCGATTAAAGTAACCGTGCGGATGGCCACGAAGATCTATCACTCTTTTTCCAGCATAGACCGGCCGAATCTTGAGATCATGGATTTCAGGGAAGAAACGAAAGATCATACCACGGCTAAAGGCAAAAATCTGCAGGTGGCAATCAGCAATACAGGCAGGCTCTGGGTAGATGGAACGATGCAGATAGACCTGCTGAACAACAGCACGGGCAAAAAAGTAAAGCTGAGCGCAGTCAAGTTTTACAGTCTGCCGGGCGACTATCGGATGGTATCTTCTCCCCTGCCCGCCGATATAGCGGAAGGACATTATACCGCCACGGCCGTAGTAAAGTACGATGCCGCAGATGAGCTGAAGCTCGCAGAACTGGAATTAGATATAGCCAAATAAACAATGACCATTTCACACCTGATGAGACAATGCCTGCGTGGTATGCTACTGCTGATTTTCTTCGGCGCGGCCACAGATCAGCAGGCGGTGGCGCAATGCACGGGCATCACGCTGAATGGCTATATGTGCAATCCCATTACCACTTTTACCACTTACAATGAGATGATGGCGGGCGCAAGCAATACCAGCTGCATCCACCTTCAATACAATGTAAACAGCGGGACAAGCTGCCCCGGCTGGAAGCTGAAGGTGCGCACCTCCAGTGCCAGCTTTACCAATGGCACAGCCAACATGCCGGTACAGTATGCATCCATCCAGTACAACAGCAGCAGTGGCGGGCCAGGCGCGGCCGCTTCCGGGATGACCACCAGCGCTATCAGCCTCAGCACTACGGAAAAAACGATTGTCGCTAATTCTCCCGCAGCGATCAGCGCGCCCCCTGATTTTTATTTTGAGCAGCTATTCAATTTCAATATCCAGGGCGGCAATCATTTGCTGCTCAATTCGAACGGCGCGTATTCTGTTGACCTGATCTTTTCGCTGTATAACAGCAGCAATGTACTGGTGAGCACAAAGACCATTACAGCCACTTTTCAATACAATTATTCCGGGCCGAATCTGCAGGACAAATGCTCGGATATTACCCTGAGCGGAGGCATCAATAGCCCGATTGTGCAATACACGACTTATTCGCAGCTAATGGCCGGCTCGACCGCTTCGCAGGCGATCAGTCTGAACTATTCGCTGGTTTCGAACAGCACTAATTGCCCTAATTGGAGTGTGCGGGTACGCGCCTTGAATCCGGCTTTTACGAATGGCACGAGCAGCATTCCGGTATCCTATTTTTCGCTGCGCTTCAACAGCGTGAGCAGCGGCCCAAGCGCTTCTGATATCGGAGTGTCCTTTAATCCGGTGCAGCTGAGCACTGCGGAGATGCCGCTGATTACCAATTCCGCCGCAAGGCTGGTATCGCCGCCAACTACGAGCGCTCAGCATCGCTATGATGTGATCATTCAGGGCGGCGCGCACCTGATCCAGCAAAACAATGGCAGCTTTACCAATACCCTGGTATTCTCCCTGTACGATGGCAGCAATCAGCTCGTTTCTTCCTGGACAACGCCCATTTCTATCCAGATCTATTACAATGCCAGCAGCAGTACGGTCATGCTGCAAAACGGGGCCGACCAGGCCAGCTTTATCATGAACAGTCCGAGCGCTATCAGCAGTGGCCAGTCCATCAGCAAGCCCTACGGACTGAAGGTGACCGCTTATAACAACTACCAGATATTTGCCCAGACTACCAATGCCAATCTTGTTTCGTCCACCACTTCGAGCGTGCTGCCCGTATCTGTGATCCAGCTTGAGTCAACGCTTTCTCCGCCTATTGCGGGCGTTACCTGCAATACGATTACGCTTTCCAACAACAATGCGCAGCCGCTCATCACCAATACCAATCCGGCTTACCCGAACCAGATCGTGCAATACAATCTCCGCTATTTCATCAATCCCAACAATGCGGCCATTCAGGCAGCGCCTGCGGCCACCTATACCGGCATTCTGGTGTTTGTCTCTGTGCCTTTGTAATGCTGCTGCAGCGCAACAGAAACTCTTTGAAGTAGATCAGTAAACGATACGCACTTTAATCGTCTCTATTACCGCGCGCAGCAAGCTCAGCGCTTCGCTGCTGAGCCTTGTATCCACATCCAGCACCACATAGCCGATCTCGTCATTGGTCTTCAGGTATTGGCCCAGGATATTGATGCCGTGCTCAGAAAGCGCCGTGTTGATCGCGCTCAGCACGCCCGGTACGTTGTGGTGAATATGAAGAATACGGTGCGCGCCTTCCTGCAATGGAAGACTGAGTGCGGGCACGCTGTGAGAGCCTTGTGTATTGCCATGCTCTGTAAAAGAGATGAGCTTATTGCTCACATCAATACCGATGTTCACCTGTGCTTCCTCGGTGCTGCCGCCAATATGCGGTGTAAGCAAAACATTGCTCAGCCCCTGTAGCGGCGTGGAAAAATGAGCGCCATTGCTTTCCGGCTCTTCGGGATATACATCGAGCGCGGCGCCGCCTAAATGACCCGATTTTAATGCATCATACAATGCATCGATGTCCACTACTTCGCCACGTGAATAATTGATGAGCAATGCACCCTTGCGGGCGTGAGCAAGCATTTCCTGACCGATCAACTGAGTGGTCTGAAGGGTTGCCGGTACGTGCAATGTGATAATATCCGCCTGCCGCACTACCTGCTCAGGATCGCTCAACGATGTAGCATTGCCAAGCGGCAGCTTCTTCTCAATGTCATAAAAAACGATACGCATACCCAGCGCTTCTGCCAGCACGCTCACCTGACTCCCGATATTTCCGTAGCCGATGATGCCCAATGTCTTGCCGCGCAGCTCATGGCTGTTTGCCGATTCTTTCAGCCAGATGCCTTCATGGGCGGCTTTGTTCTTATCAGGAATTCTGCGGATCAGCATGATCGCCGCGCCGATAACGAGCTCTGCTACTGAACGCGTATTGGAGTAAGGAGCATTAAAGACCACCACGCCCTGCTTCATCGCAGCCAGCTTATCTACCTGATTGGTACCGATGCAAAAACAGCCAATTGCCAGCAATCTGGGCGCAGCGGCAAGCACCGCTTTGGTAACCTGTGTCTTGGAGCGGATGCCCAGAATATGCACGTCACCGATCTGCCGGATCAGCTCTTCTTCTGTAAGCGCGCCTTTCAGGGCAGTGATCTGGGTATAGCCTTCCTGCTTCAGCGCAGCCACGGCTTCCGGACTGATGTTCTCCAGCAGCAGGATATTAATTTTTTCTTTGGGGTACGAAACGCTCATCTGGCGCTAAAATACGCTCTTACGAAGGAATAGCCTGTATGAGCTGCTGCGTGTAAGGGTGCTGTGGATGGCGGAGTATCTGATCGGCGCTGCCCGACTCTACAATCCTGCCCTGCTGCATCACCAGTACACAGTCGCTGATGTAATGCACCACATTCAGGTCGTGCGATATGAACAGGTAAGACAACTGAAAGGATTGCTGCAAATCTTTGAGCAGATTCAATATTTGCGCCTGCACGCTTACATCCAGCGCAGAAACGCTCTCATCGCAGATGAGCAGCTGCGGCCGTAATGCCAGAGCACGCGCAATGCCGATGCGCTGACGCTGACCACCGGAAAACTGGTGCGGATATTTTTCGAGCGATGCTGTGGGTAGCTGTACAATGTCCATCAGGCGCTCGGCTTCCTTACGCAGGTCCTGCTTTGGTACAATGTGATGCACCCTCATCGGCTCCATAATCATTCCGCCAATCGTCATTCTTGGATTGAGCGAGCCGAACGGGTCCTGGAAGATCATCTGGATTTCTTTCCGGATTGCTTTCCATTGTGCCTGATCAAACGTAGCGAGGTCGGTGCCCTTAAACCATATCTGCCCGGTATTCACCGGCTGCAGGCCCATCAGGCTGCGACTGAGCGTGCTTTTGCCGCAACCGCTTTCACCTACCAGCCCCAGCACTTCGCCCTTTTTCAGCTCAAAGCTCACTTCATTGACCGCCTTAAAATAGGACTTCGGCGTGCCCCAGATATTTTCCTCTTCCCTAAACCAGATATTGAGGTCGCTGACTTTCAGCAGGATTTCTTCTGAAGGCGGTATCAGGGTATTGGGCTGGGGAACGGGTACCGATCCGTCGCCTTTCATAAAATCGCTGACTACGGGCAGCCTCACCCCTTTTTCTGCGGCGGCCGGCCTGCACGACAGCAGCGCTCTGGTGTAATTATTGGAAGGCATGGTCAACACCTTTGCCGCCGGACCATATTCCATCACCTGGCCTTTGTAAAGCACCAGCACATCATCGGCCATCTCTGCGACCAGCGCCAGATCGTGGGTGATGAAGATCATGGCTGTATGATACTGCTGCTGCAATCTGCGCATGAGCAGCAGGACTTCCTTCTGTACCGTCACGTCCAGCGCGGTGGTAGGCTCATCGGCGATCAGCACCTGCGGATGCCCGCACATAGCCATGGCAATCATTACCCGCTGCTTTTGTCCGCCCGATAGCTGATGCGGGTAGCGGTCGTATATTTTTTCGGGATGAGGCAGCTGCACTTCCCGCAGCCATTGAATGGCCTGCGCCTTACCCTCTTTTTTTCCTGCACGCTGATGCGCTAAAATACTTTCGGAAAGCTGCCTGCCAACAGTCATCACAGGGTTCAGCGCGCTCATCGGCTCCTGAAAAACCATGGCTATCTCTTTGCCTCTGATCTGCTGCCAGCCTTGTTCTTTTAAATCATTCAGCCTTATGTCCTGCAGATGCAGATTTCCCTGCAGCTGCGCCGTTCTGGGAAGCAGGCCCATCAAAGCCAGCGCTGTCAGGGATTTTCCGGAACCGCTCTCGCCTACTACCGCCAGTGTTTTTCCCTGATGGAGGCTGAAAGAAAGATTTTCCACCGCCTGAAAAGGAGGAATGCCCGCAAAGGATATCTGCAGGTTTTGAACATTCATCACAGTATCGTTCAGCGGTTCCACCATGGATAAGCAATTAACTGTACCTGCTAAAAATGCAGGTGGCGCACCGTCTTGCCGTTATTGATCAATTGCTTCAGCGAATCTATGCCGATGCGCAGGTGCATATCCACAAACTCTTTAGTCACTTTGCTGTCGCTTTCAGCCGTCTTTACGCCTTCCGGTATCATAGGCGAATCGCTTACCAAAAGCAATGCGCCTGTAGGAATGCGGTTGTAAAAGCCGGTGCTGAAGATGGTGGCCGTCTCCATATCAATAGCCATCGCGCGGATGCGCTTCAGGTAATCTTTGAATGCTTCATCGTGCTCCCATACCCTGCGGTTGGTAGTATAGACCGTACCGGTCCAGTAGTCGCGCTCATAGTCGCGGATGGTGGTGGATATGGCTTTCTGCAGGGCAAAGGACGGTAATGCAGGCACTTCCGCAGGCAGGTAATCATTGCTTGTGCCCTCGCCTCTGATAGCTGCAATCGGCAGGATGAGATCGCCTACTTTATTTTTCTTTTTCAGTCCGCCGCACTTGCCCAGGAAGAGCACGGCTTTGGGAGAAATGGCGGAAAGAAGATCCATCATGGTAGCGGCAGAGGCGCTGCCCATGCCGAAATTGATGATGGTGATGCCATTGGCAGTGGCGCATTGCATGGGCTTGTCAATACCCGAGATAGTTACCCCGTGTGTCTCTGCAAAAATCTGTATGTAGTTGCTGAAATTACAGATCAGAATATACTCTCCAAAGTCTTTGAGATTTTGTCCGGTGTAGCGTGGAAGCCAGTTTTGTACAATCTCTGCTTTTGTTTTCATGCGGGTAAATTTAGGTGGATTTTCTTTGGCGGCTTTCCCGGTTCATCAATCGATAATATTCGTTTTTACCGGTTTTTCAAATGCCGGTCCGCTGCATCCGCATTGCAAATGCGGATGAGCTTTGACTATTCTGTTATCGGTTCTATAGTATGCTCCGGCGCCTCGTCCCGCTCACTGTTCCATTCGATGATGAAGTTATTGCGGCCGGTACCCGTGAGAATGGTCATATATTTCATCTGTATCAGCTCAAGCATAGACAGGAACGTGAAGATCGCGTGGATGCGGTTTTCGCATTGCATGAATACCGTTTCAAAGGTCACTTTTGTTTCCCTGCTTACAAAATCCAGCAGGTACGTCCGTTGTCCTTCGAGGCTGTAATTGTACTTGACCACTACGTGCTGCGGCTTATCGGTGCGCTCCTTAAAGCGTTTCATGACCTTTTCAAACGTATTCATCAGTTTGAACATCGTCACCGTCTGGATCTCTGTGCCTTCGCTGTGCTCTTCGCTGATGGCCTGTAACTCCTGCCTGATATTGCCGCGCTTCTGCAGCAGCAGCCGCTCTGCCTCCATGCTCACCATCAGTTGGGAAGCCTCTTTAAAGCGTTTGTACTCTAAAATTTTATCAACCAGCTCCTGCCGCGGATCTATGACGTTGCCCTGTGCATCTACCTCGCGGCGGGGCAGCAGCATTTTCGCCTTGATGCGCATCAGGGTTGATATGAACAGGATAAACTCGCTGGCCAGCTCGATATTCAGGGTTTCCAGCTCATGGATATACACCAGAAAATCCTTGGTGATGTTGTTGATCGGGATATTATAGATATCCAGCTCGTCTCGCTCGATGAAGAACAGAAGCAGGTCGAACGGGCCTTCAAACTGGGGTAGCTTTATCTGGTAGGTGGCGGACATTTATTTATCAGGTGAATAACAGCCGCTAAGGTAATCTTTATCCTTTTGAGCAGGGTACGATGGATTGCAGCGGTCATGCTGATGTAAGGAAGCAGATTATAGCAACCCATGTGTTACGAGCCTGACTCGCTGTGGTATCCTTCGTGCCTCAGGATGACCCCTTCGCGGCGTCTTTCAGGTGCTTCTATATCAATTCCCTGTACTTCTTTACTCCTTCCGTACCGTTCGAAGCCGCTTCCTTGTCGTTCTTTGCTGCTACCACGCTCTTCTAAAGTCTTTCCACCTATTTCTTTAGCGTTTTTGCATCGTTCGGAGCTCTTTCTATCAACTTCGAAGCTATATCCACCTACTTCTTTACAGTTTCCGCATCATTCGCAGCTCTTTCCATCGTCTTCTTTGGACGCGCCTTAGGCGCGTCCAAAATCATAGGAGCAAAAAAGCCCCGCTCTCAAAAAGAGCGGGGCTTTGCTTTTACTTTAAAAATATGTTTTTGCTGATTAGAAGCGCTCCAGACCGCTGAAGAAGAAGTTGCCTTCGATTGCTGCGTTCTCATCGCTGTCAGAGCCATGTACCGCGTTTTCGCCCATAGAAGTTGCATATTTCTTACGGATGGTGCCTTCTTCCGCGTTGGCAGGATTGGTAGCGCCGATCAGGGTACGGAAGTCTGCTACTGCGTTGTCTTTTTCAAGAATAGCTGCTACGATGGAGCCGCTGCTCATGAATTCAGTAAGCTCGCCATAAAAAGGACGCTCAGCATGCACTTCGTAAAATTTTTTGGCGGCATCCAGGCTCAGGCTGGTGTATTTCATAGCTACAATACGAAAGCCGGCAGCATTGATCATCTGAAGGATGTTACCGATGTGGCCATTGCGTACCGCATCCGGCTTGATCATCGTAAAGGTGCGATTAGTCATTACTAGTTTGTTTTTTGCGGCGCGAAGGTAGGATAGATTTGTGATTTCTGATTGCTGATTTTTGATTGACAGTCGCTGGCTATTGTCGTTGGGATTCGTTTCCGGAATGATAAATCACTGAATAAACTAAGGACAATGGACGAATGACCGAAAGACGAACGACTTAATAAACAGCATCCCGGTAATCCTTGCGCCGCAGCAACCTCAGATCCTGCAATACCGTGGCTTTTACATTGAGGGTAAAATTGTAGTTCTTGTTGGGACCAAAAGGGATCGTACCCAGGCGCATTTCCCAGCAGTGCAGATCGCGGTAGATGTCGATGGATGTAATAGACAATTGCTTTTGCGCGAAGTTGTAGCCGCTGGTAAAGGTGACTTTCCACTTTGGCGTCAGGTTGAAATCGCCCGAAAAAAGCGTAGAATTCTGGGTGAGCTGCAGGGTATCGCCTCCCTGATAGGTAGGGCGCGCCAGGCGATTGGCCGTTAAGGCATACGATACATTCAGCGACCACGGAATGTTGAAATCCACATAATCCCTATAGCTGTAACCCATGAGGCGCGACACTTCATCGGTACGTGGGGTCTTCGTATCGTTGCCCGTCTTTTGCTTGCTGTGGAAGCTCGCTGAGAGCGCTATGGTAGCATCGTTGAAGCGAACAAAACCTCCATTGCCAAATTCAGTGATATTCACCCGGCGGCCAAGATCATGGTCATAACGATAAGGATCGAAATTGGCGCCCGCAGTGATATTGATGATGTTCAGCACATTGGTACGGAAGCTGATATTTACGGGCGACCATTTGAATGAATCTGCCGCAATATTGTAGTTGGTATTCACGCTCAGCCCATCGATAAGCGTTATGTTTTTCGTGCCGGTTGCCGTGTCTTTCTTGCTGCGCACCTTCATCTGAAGGTTATTGTTCAGGCCGAAGTTGATGCTGCTGTTGAACGTCCCGTATTGATTCAGTCCGGGCGTGCCCACCACAGAGGTTTCGTAAGGCGAGCGATATTCCAGCACACCGGCAGAGGAAGTATAAGTACGGTAGTAGTAATTGAAAGGTGAGGCGCCATAGTTTGGCACATAATTGAAACCTACATTGGGTGTAAGCACGTGGCGGATGCCCGCAATTTTTCCTTTCTTGAAAAACTTCACTCCATAAATACGTGTGCTCAGCTGCATAGTCGCATTGGCATCGCGTGCGGTATAGAAGCCTCTGGAATCGAAGCTGTCGATCTTGCCTTCGTTGTTGTTGTAATACTGATAGAGGCGGCGGGTAAGCCAGTACTCATTGTAATTGACGCCGAACGAAACGTTGATGAAGCGCAGCGCCGTATAAGAAGCGCTGATGGGAATAGAATGCTGGATGCCGGAATTAAAATCGCTCAGCGAGAATTTTTTCAGCGAAAAAGCAGTGTCATAAAAAGTAGTCTTCGCAAGCGCATTGATGTTGTAGCTCATGGTAATTTTTTCATACCAGCGCTGCGTGCCCACTGCATTTTTCCGTTGCAGCGGATTGAACTGCGCCACAAAAAAATTGACCTGCGGTAGGGTCACATTCACCTGTTTGGTAAGCGTATTCTGATCATGCAGCAAGGCTATGGAGAGGCTGTAAGGCTTGCCCTGCCACGTTTTGGAATAGGTAATATTGGAGGTAAAAATGTTCTGGATAATCTCATTCGCCGCGTAGCTGTTACGGGCGTAGTAGTTCCCTTTCTGAATATTAACGCTGGCGTTGAAAGATCGTCCGGGCTTGGCTTTGGGGTCGGTAGCATGCCGCCATTGCAGCGCAAAAGATTTCTGGATGCTGGCTGTAGGCTCATAGTCCTCCCCCGTTTTTTCATAGCCATAATTGAAGGAGAAGCCGCCATTGTAATGATAACGATTAGCGTAAGTAGATACCAGGCTTACATTATAGCTGCCTTTCGAATAAATATTGGCGACTGTCAGCAGATCTACATAGTCATTGATGTAAAAGTAATAGCCCATATTCGTGAGGCCGAGACCACGCCGCTCTTCCAGGGTATAAGAGGGAAGCTGAAAGCCTGAGCGCTGGCTCTGCGTGATGGGAAAGACGGCAAAAGGCAGGTATATAGGCGTAGGCACATGCTCGATTTCGAGATTGGCCGCACCGGACACAACAATCCGGCCAGGGATGATCTTGATCTTCCGCGCACGGATGCCAAAGTGAGGCGTATCAAGGCTACAAGTAGTGTAGAGATTGCCCAGTCCGTAGATGCTCTCGTCCGGATTCCGCTTTACCTGATGGCTATATACAAAGCCTTCGCCATACTGGGATCGTGCATTGCGCACAATGGCGCGCTTGGTCTTAAAATTATACTGGAGCGAATCGTAGGTAAATTTTTCTGTGCCCTGCTCAAAGGATGGCCTGGTCTTCACATCGCCGCTGCTATCCCATAATGGCGCAGCCGTAACGAGGTTGTTGCTCTGATCGTACATGATCTTGCCGGCACCTAGCTTGAGCTCCTGAAAATTCACCTTTGCCTCGCCATAGAGATAAAAGAGGTTGCGCTCCATATCCAGCACGGCGGAGTCTGTAGCAGTGGCTTTCACCACATCAGGCAATGCATCGGGCGAAATGCGGATGCCCAGGGTTCGCGCCAACCTGTTTCTTGCAGAAGTATCTCCGGCAGAGGCCGTAGAATCGGTCAGTTTTAAGGTATCTGCGCTGACCTTTGTGCTGTCGTTCACCATGCGCGTAGCGCGCATGGATTGCTGTGCATTTGCCCTGTGTGTTAAAGCAAATATAAAAAACAAGCAAAGGGGGAGTGCAAGGCGGTGCAATCCTGCCAATTTTAAAATAAATTTACGCCCCCTGCTCATTAGAACGCGCAAAATTAATCCATTTGAACGTTCCAAATGATCACCACTTTTATCATTACCTCATTAATTTAAATATGCGCATTAAACACGTTGCCTATATACTCTTTTTATCGGTATTGTTCTGTTTTCCCCACCGTTCTGCTGCCGTAGGCAAGAAGATCAGCAAGATCGTACTCGATGCCGGCCATGGCGGTAAAGACGGCGGCGCCAGAGGCGCTAACTCCAGCGAAAAAGACCTGACTCTCGCGATTGTGCTCAAGCTCGGCAGGATTATCAATGATAGCTTTAAATCTGTAACACCACTCTATACACGCGTTGCAGATGTTTATCCTTCCCTCTCCGACCGTCATGAAGTAGCCAACCAGGCCAGCGCCGATCTGTTTGTATCTGTACATATCAACTCTACTCCATTCTGGAATGAGCGTATCCAGACCGGCACGCGCACGGTAAGGCATCGCCGGCATACAACCACGGTGCCTGTTTATTCCAGCGTACGCCATCATACAACCACGCGCAGCGGCGTGGAAACACTGGTGCTCGGCAGTATCCGCAATAATGAAAAGGAAAAAGCATTTGGTGAGTTTGGCGACCGTGTGATGGATGAGCCCGGCCTGCTGAATGAAAACGATCCGCAGACAGCAATTATTATATCCCAGTATACAAAAGCGTTCCTGGGCCGCAGCGTTTCGCTGGGCACAAAGATTCAGGATGCCTTTTCCGTGCAGGGGCGCACCGATCTTGGCGTGAAGCAGCAAAGCCTGGAAGTGCTGGCCGGAAGCTATATGCCCGGCGTGCTGGTAGAATGCGGTTTTATCACCAATCCAAGCGAGGAAGATTACATGAATTCCGAAAAAGGCCAGATGGAAATAGCAATGGCGATTTTCCGCGGTATCAAGGCTTACAAGGAAGAAGTTGAAAACGGACATTAATTGAAAATAAAGGTTGCAACAGGTTGAATTTTCTGCATTCCAGCTCTGTTGGCCTGTTTATCTATCTTTATAATCAAACATAGCGCCCTTCACCCCTTAACAGGAATTTGCATTTTAATTTCTAACCATTATCTTTAAGCCGCTTAAAAAACAGGATACGTCCAATGAAATCTACTTTACGTTCTTTAATAGTATCGGCCACCCTGGCATTCTCCGCGTTTGCAGCCGTTACTTTCTCATCCTGCACCGAAGATAAATGCAAAGGCATTGTATGCGCTTATGGCGGTAATTGTAATGATGGCGCCTGTGTATGCCCTACCGGTTACGAAGGCCCTCAATGCGAAACGGTAAACCGCGATTATTACAAAGGCATCTGGAAGGTAAATGAAGATGGTACGCGCAGCAATGCCGCTCAATATGATGTGGCCATCGAGACAACAGGTGATGTGCCGAACCTGAAGATGACCAATTTCCGCAACTACTTGACCATGAATGTAGCGGCGCATGTAAAGGGCGATACACTTACCATTGACCGTCAATCAGTAAACAACACTACGGTTGAAGGCTGGGGCGTTATTGACAAAGATGTTTATTACGGCGATCATGGATTGATGATGATGTACTATTATGTTATCTATCCGGATGGCACGCGTGATGATTATGGCTTCAACGGCGTTGGCAATCCATCCAAGTGGAATAAATAATTCAATCTCTTTCTAATTAAATAAAAAAGCTGTAACAGACGTTACAGCTTTTTTATTTGCGCTTATTGAGAAGTTCTTCTCGGGAAACATAGCCGGTCAGGCATTAAGAAGCCATACTGGTCAATGCTTCATGATCTACATTGGCCAGTTGACCACAAGCAGCATCAATGTCTTTACCGCGGCTGCGGCGCAGGTGCGCATTTACCTTTTTGCTTTCCAGATGTTTCATGAACGCATCTGTCACCATTTCATCCGGCTTCTCAAACTGGGCGGCTTCGATGGGATTATATTCGATGATATTCACCAGATCGGCAGGTACCTGACGGTAAATTTTCACCAGATCATCAGCGTCTTTCAGGCTGTCGTTGAAGCCTTTAAACAGAATATATTCAAAGGTGATCTCATTGCCCGTCTTCTGATAAAAATAGTTGAGCGCTTCAATCAGCGCTTTCAGATTATTGGATTCATTGATCGGCATGATCTCATTCCGCTTGGCATCAGTAGACGCGTGCAGGGAAAGGGCAAGTTTGAAGCGTACTCCATCATCACCCAACTGACGGATCATCTTTGCCACGCCCGCAGTAGAAACGGTAATACGGCGCGGACTCATACCCAGACCATCCGGTGAGGTAATGCGCTCGATGGCCTGTAGTGTATTTTTATAATTCAGCAACGGCTCGCCCATGCCCATAAATACAATGTTGGAAAGCGGCTTGCCATAATGCTCCATTGCCTGCTGTTGCACTAAAGTCACTTCATCCACAATTTCATCATAATCCAGATTGCGCCGGCGCTCCAGATAGCCTGTGGCGCAGAATTTGCAGGAAAGCGAACAGCCTATCTGGCTTGAAACACATACCGTCATCCTCTTTTCAGTCGGGATGAGCACGCTTTCTACAAAATGACCGTCATGCAGCTGAAGGCGATTTTTAATGGTACCATCCGAGCTGAACTGGCTATGGTGAATAGTTACTTTAGGAATAAAATATTCAGTCGTAAGCTTTTCCCGCAGGGCTTTGGAAAGATTGGTCATGTCATCAATGCTCCGCGCACCCTTTTTCCATATCCAGTCAAAAATCTGACCGGCACGGAATTTCGGCTCACCCAGCTCTTTCATCAATACCATTAATTCATCGAGACTTACGTGCCGTAAATTTTTCATAGCCGCAAAGGTACGATGATGTGTTGGTAATGGCTTGCTAAGCTGTAGTCCGGAATAGCCTGGTTGCTGTGAGATGCTTCCTTTCGTCAGTGTGACGTGCCGTTCTAATCATAAAAGAGCCGGAACGCATCTACGCACCGGCTTCTTTCCAAACTCAAAAACTAAAACCCGATTATTTATTGAATGCTGCCTTAAGCTGCTTCACGGCATAACTTTGTGCGTCTTTTGCCTCCGGCACTACTGTAGCCATACCAAAGAATTCATGCGTCACGCCATCATAACTCTTATGATCTACGGTTACGCCTGCTTCTTTCAGTTTTGCTTCCAGTTGGTCACTATCATCATGCAGCGGATCTATCTCAGCATTAATGATTGTAGTTGGCGGCAGACCTTTCAGGTTGGCTTTCACCAGTGCAATACGTGGGTCCATTCCTTTGCTCATATCAGGCAGAAAATTTTTCAGGAACCAGGGCATCATGGTGCTGCTCAGCGGCTTTGCATTCATGTATTTTTTAAAGGATGCCGTAGTAGTGTCATTGGCGGCTACCGGATAAACCAATACCTGGCACAGCGGCATCATAATACTTTTATCGCGGGCCATGATGCTCATATTGCAGGCCAGATTGCCACCGGCGCTTTCTCCAACTACAGCAATCTTAGCTGGATCGCCCTTGATGGTGGCGGCATTCTTCAAGACCCATTGATAAGCAGCGAATGACGCATTGTGTGCAGCCGGGAATTTCTGCTCCGGTCCTTTCGGATATTCAACGGAAACGACTACTGCGCCAACCTGCTCGCACAATGCCTGAGCGGAAGCCATGTAAGTATTGTTGTCCGCAATTACCCAACCACCACCATGGTAATAAACGATAACCGGGAACGGACCGTTGCCGTTCTTAGGTGTATAAATGCGTACGTGGCAGGCGCCGGGAATGTCTTTACCCATCGTATCGCTCTGAGGTGCGGGCATCGCAATGCCTTTATCCTTCATTACATCCATTACGGCATTAGTCGGCGTTGGCTGCTTGCGTGCTTCCTGTGCGGTAAGCGTCGGGATTGGCGGCGCGTTGTAGCTGGTCAGCTTTTCGATTACTACAGCCATCTCATCGTGCATATCCGGCGCCCAGTCTGGTTTCGGGCCGGCTGGTTTCAGCGCTTTACTGTTATCTGCAGATGGTGTGGCCGATGCAGTTACGGTTGTATCCGTTGTGGTGGTCTTGTTCTCACCATTGCCGCAGGAGGCCAGAAAAAGGCCGCCTATACAGAGTGTTGCAAAGAGTTTTGTTGGCTTCATAATTTGGTTTTAGTTGTTTTTTAAAACAGGCTTTTCAGGAAATTTTAAAACAGGCTTTTCAGGAATATGCGTATCCCTGCCATCTGATTTTTCCACAATAAAAACTTTGCCACAAATTCAAGAGACCATTTCTGTACCGAAAACCAATCAACTCATCTTCATCCGGACTAGGTATTGCCCGTCTTCATCTTCGTACAGTTTTTCTGCAATCCAGCCCATTTCTGCTGCAATTGCGCGAAGCGTCTGCTCATCAATATAGAGCCAGTTAAACCATTCGCTCTTTTGTTTTTTGTATTCATAACGACAGGTAATTTCACCATAATAATGCGCTGGTAACGGCACACCATCTTCGTATAGATAGGCCACATCAGAAGAATCGAATAATAGCTGTCCATCAGTGGAAAGCAGGGTGCGCGCGTGCTGCAGGAAGCGCTTCAGGCCATCAAGAGTGCCTGTCAGGCCAATACCATTCATCAGCAATAGCAGGGTATCAAATGGCTTTTCCTGAAAGGAAAATATATCCTCCACTACCACCCGCTCTACGCCGCGCTCAAGCATCACCTCCGCCGATTTAGGTGAAATGTCCAGCGCAGTCACATCGATGCCTGCCTCTTGCAATGTAAGTGCATGGCTTCCTGCACACGCCCCGATATCCAGCACACGCCCACGGCATTCCTGTAGGGCAATCTGCTCCAGCAGCGGCATTGAAGTCTGATGCCGGAAATATACCGGAATCTGCATTTCCACTTCGGGGCCATGATGGTCGTGCACCCAAAGGCGGGCACGCGACTCATGGAAGAAAAAATCGGCAATGGCTGTGCCCAGTACGTCTTTCATGATAAGCCGGCAAGGTAAGGATTGGGCGATAATTGAGGATAAACATCCGTCAATTGCCCATTATTTCTGCTGGAACCTTTTTTGTGTACAGTCATTTAAACGGTTATTGATGGCAAAGAAGAAAATATCGCTGAAGGGCATCTGGGAGGTACTTAAGAATGCGTTCACCGGGTTTTCCGATGATAAAGTAACTAAGCTGAGCGGTTCGCTGGCCTATTATACAGTGTTTTCTATGGGTCCGCTGCTGGTGGTGATCATTTCACTATGTGGCGTTTTCCTGGGGCGCGATGCGGTAGAAGGCAAAATCTTCAATGTATTGGTAGGATTTGTAGGAAGCGATACCGCAGCGCAGCTGCAGCAGATCATCAAAAATGCATCGCTGAGTGGCAAAAGCACCGTTGCTGCGATTGTTGGCGGCATTACCCTATTGGTTGGTGCTACCAGTGTGTTTGCAGAAATTCAGGATTCGATCAATTCAATCTGGGGGCTAAAGCCCAAGCCAAAAAGAGGCTGGCTCAAAATGTTGCAAAACCGTTTTCTTTCATTTTCAGTGATCATTAGTTTGGGATTCCTGCTGCTGGTATCATTAGGTATCTCAGCTATTGTCGACGCTATCAGCGGGCACCTGCAGGCTGCTTATCCGGATGTAACGATATTGGTCTTTTATATCATTAATGTATTGATTACGCTTGCAGTGACTACACTTATTTTCGCTGTTATTTTTAAAGTGCTCCCGGATGCCAAAATACGCTGGAAGGATGTGGCTACGGGCTCTGTGGTTACTGCTGTGCTGTTTATGATCGGTAAGTTTGCCATCTCTATTTATATCAGCCAGAGCAAGGTGGGCAGTACCTATGGCACGGCCGGTTCACTGGTAATTTTATTGCTGTGGGTTTATTACTCTTCCATTATTCTCTATTTCGGAGCCGAATTTACCAAAGCTTATGCGGTGAAGTATGGTGCGGCTATTCATCCCAATCATTATGCCGTAACTACCCAGCAGATCGAAATAGAGACGGGACAGGCTTCCATACAGGCAAAGGAAAAGAAGGCCGAAGAGGTTACGGCTGCG
Source organism: Chitinophagaceae bacterium (assembly GCA_965200035.1). GTDB lineage: Bacteria > Bacteroidota > Bacteroidia > Chitinophagales > Chitinophagaceae > UBA1952. The sequence continues at coordinate 362,342 of OZ241334.1, forward strand.
CACGGCCTCAATAAGGCCTGATCGGTTAAAAAATCACTTCCCGGATTTGCAGATTACTAATCGGCAATGCGGATGCCAGGTGAGTACAATATTCAGGATCAACAGAAACTTTTTGCCAGTACCATGATTGCGACTTCAATACTACAGGATTTTCAAGCACTTCAACACTGGAAAAAGATTTTCCGATGCCTGCTCCGGAGGCTTTGAGCACAGCTTCCTTTCGGGTCCAGAGATCATAAAAAATGCTTGCAGGATGCTGTTGTTGCGCAATAAACTGTTGCTCATTAAAGCTCAGGTAGTCTGTTACATCATTGATTTGTACAGGATATATCTTTTCCACATCAATGCCAGTCTGCATATTATCATCCGTAAAAGCGCAGACTGCGAGATTACCGGAATGTGATATGCTAAAACAGACAGGAAGATCAGGGAACGCAGGCTTCCCCCGTTCATCATATACCAACTGTTCCAACGTAGCTTTATGCTCTGAATGGTGTGTCGCCAGCTGTTCCATCAGCAGATACATACCTGCAATGCGCAAAGCACGATCAGCCGGAGACGCATACCTACTGACCTTTAACCGGATCATTTCAGGCAGCATTTGCAGCATATCTGCAGCTTTTACTTCTTCTAACAAGCTATTCACAAAGGCATAGCAGATGGTAATCATTCTTTGCGTTTAAATTTACACAGCATTTCTTTACAGAAATCATTTTCATCCATTTGTCCAACATGCCCTCCGCTTCACTCAGTATACTTACCGGCACAGCGCTTCCCGAGCTCTTGCAGGAAGAGACGCTTGCAACTATTTTCCGCTATTCAGCTCAGCAGTTTTCAGAAAAGGCAGCCATTGTCTTTGATGATAAAGTCATTACCTATCGGGAGCTGGATGCGTGGAGCGATCGTATTGCGCTGTTCCTGCAAAGCAAAGGTATTGGCAGGGGACATTTTGTAGGCATGTGGCAATCGCGCGGTCCGGCATTGCACGCGGCCATCCTGGGCATTGTAAAGAGCGGCGCGGCATACGTGCCGCTGGATCGCGAAATGCCGGAAGAACGGTTACAGATCGTGATGGATGAAGTAGGTGCTACAGCCTGCTTCAGCGATGACTCACCTGCGCTCAATTGTCCGGTATTAAAAGTACCAGCCATGAATGACGCGGTGGACGAAGCGACAATGCCTGAAGGTCCGCAGCCGGATGATTATGCCTATGTGCTCTATACTTCAGGCAGCACCGGAAAGCCGAAAGGCATTCCCATTTCACACCGCCAGATAAGCCATCTGGTGCGGGCGGAGCAATATGTAATCAGTGTACGACCGGAAGACCACGTATATCAGGGGTTTTCGGCCTCTTTCGATATGTGGTGCGAGGAAGTATGGATTAGCTTTTTGGTTGGCGCAACGATCTATCCGGCAGATGCTACCACTGCAAAAAGCATTGATGAGCTGGATGCTGTGCTGCGTAAAAATGAGATTACGGTGCTTCACGCCGTTCCTTCTCTGCTGGCTGTCATGGAAGATAATGTGCCTACATTAAGACTGATTAACGCCGGCGGCGAGGCATGCACTCCGCAGGTAGTAGATCGCTGGGCGAAGCCTGGCCGTAGTTTTTTCAACAGCTATGGTCCCACGGAAACGACTGTTACCGCTACCATGATTCCTCTGAAGCCGGGAGATAAGATCACCATTGGCGCGCCGCTGCCTAATTATAATCTGGCGGTAGTAGATGAACAATATAATCCGCTGCCCCGCGGAGAGCGCGGAGAGCTGGTTGTTACCGGACCGGGCGTATGCAACGGCTACATTCACCGACCCGATCTTACCAAAGAAAAATTTTCCTTAAAGCCTGAAAGCCTGAGCGCAATGCCGGGCGACCGCGTGTACCGAACAGGCGATGCAGCGATTATCAATGAAGATGGCAGCGTGGACTTTCAGGGCCGGCTCGATGACCAGATCAAGCTGCGGGGATACCGCATAGAGCTTGGCGAGATAGAGGTAAGGCTGGCACAACAGCCGGGAGTAGCCGCGGCAGCCGTAGCGGTAAAAAAAGATGGCAATAATCAGGATACGCTGGTCGGGTACATCGTTCCCGAAGCCCGGTACACTTTTGATGAAGCACAGCTTCGGAAAAGCCTTGGAACCGTGTTGCCCACCTATATGGTACCGGCGAGCATTATGGCAGTGCCACAGATGCCCCGCCTCCCAAGCGGCAAGATCAACCGTAAAGAGCTACCCATTCCCGATGCATTGCTGCAGGTGGCACCGGAAGAAGCTGGAGAAGCCCCGGACCTCAACGCTCCTATTGCCACAAGATTTTTACACATCCTGCACAGAGTTTTTCCTGATCGTGAGATCGATCTGTCACAGGATTTTTTCACCGATCTGGGTGGCCATTCTTTGCTGGCAGCAATTGTCGTTTCCCGTTTGAGGCGCGAAGCCGGAGTGCCGCAGGCATCGCTCAAAGATATTTATACCGCACGTCCGCTACAGGCCGTTGTTGACCTGTGGACAAAAACAGAGCACAATAAACCTAAAGAGAAACCACCTTTTCAGGAAGTGCCTGCATGGCGCTTTTACACCTGCTTTGCGGCGCAGACAATCGCACTGTTTTTTATCTATGGGTTCTATGCCGCGCAGATATTCTTTCCTTATCTGGGGTATTATTATGTGCAGCAAAGCACCGATAATCATTTCTATGCATTGCTCACAGCGCTGGCCGGTTACTGCCTGATTCCGCCGTTCTTCTCAGCAGTGTGCATCGCTACAAAATGGCTGATGATCGGCAAGATGAAAGAAGGCGACTATCCGCTGTGGGGCAGCTATTATTTCCGCTGGTGGATCGTAAAATCCATGCAGCGCCTTACGCTGATGCAGTTCCTGAATGGCACACCATTGTACAATACGTACCTGCGCTGGCTTGGAGTGAAAGTAGCGCCGGACGCGCAGCTCAGCTCTATTACAATTGGCGCCGAAGACCTGGTGACTATTGGTCCTGATGCTTCGCTCAGCTCACTGGTGGTGCTCAACAATGCCTGGGTGGAAAATGGTATGCTTCGCCTTCGGCGGATTCATCTCGGCGCTCATGCGTACATCGGCAGCAGCGCAGTCCTGGCAGGCGGAACTACGGTCGAAGACTGGGGTGAGCTACAGGATCTGAGCCATCTGCCAGCCGGCAAAACCATTAAGCAAGGAGAAATATGGCAGGGCAGCCCTGCAAAGCATGTGCGCACAATGGAGGAAAAAGATTATCCGCATCCATTGCCGGTCAGCCGGTCGCTGAGGCAGATTTATCGCGTATGGTTTTCACTATTGCTACTTATTTTTCCGTTTGTGGTGCTGCTTCCGCTTTTGCCGGTTTTGGTAATGCTCAATGAGCTGGACAATTCCACACCCGATTACGACTTCTCTTACTTCATCTATATTCCGCTGCTTACGCTGGCCTACATCATTATGTTCGGGCTGATCGTGGTATTGCTTTCCCGCGTGCTGCAGCTCAGGATCAAGCCGGGCAAATATCCGATCTACAGCCGTTTCTATCTGCGAAAATGGTTTGCAGATCAGGTGCTGTCTCTTTCGCTGGTGGTGCTTCACCCCATCTTTGCAACGGTTTATGTGTCTATGTTTTTCCGCGCGCTGGGCGCAAAGGTGGGCAGGTATACAGAAATATCAACGGCCGGCAGTGTAACGCATCCTTTGCTGAAAATCGGAAATGGCTCTTTTATTGCAGATGCGGTAACGCTCGGTGAAGCAGATGTTCGCGGACAACAGTTGATTTTAGAAGAAACCGTGATCGGCAATTCGTCTTTCGTAGGCAACAGCGCGCTCATTCCGCAAGGGTATGATCTGCCCGACAACATACTGATCGGGGTACTCTCTACTCCGCCCTCTGCTGAACAGCTCAGGCAGGATGGTCCGGGCGATTATTTCGGCTCTCCCGCTATCTCTCTGCCCCGCCGTCAGGGAAGCGGCAATTTTCCCAAAGAGCTGACCCTTTATCCGACGCCCGGCAAAAGGCTGTTGCGCAGCGTTATAGAGTTGATTCGCATTCTTCTTCCTGAAACGGTGGTATTTATGTGCAGTGTGCTTTTCATCGCATATGCGCATGATCTGATCAAGAATGGCATTACCTATACCGTACTTTACGTTCCTTTTTATTACCTATTCTTTATTGGTATTCCCTGCTTTCTGATGACTGTCCTGCTGAAATGGCTAGTCGTTGGCAAGTACAAAAGCGAGCAGCAGCCTATGTGGACTTACCGGGTATGGCGAAGCGAGGCAATTACCACTACTTATGAAGCGCTTGCCATTCCTTACTTTCTTGAATACCTGAAAGGCACGCCGTGGCTTCCCATTGTATTACGTCTGCTGGGTGTGAAGACAGGCAGGCGAGTGTGGATGAATACGGCCGATATCACCGAATTTGACATGGTCAGCATTGGCGATGATACGGCACTAAATGATGATTGCGGTCCGCAGACGCACTTGTTTGAAGACCGGGTAATGAAAGTGGGCAGTGTAAAGATCGGCAAGCGCTGTACCGTCGGTGCGCGCAGCATTATCCTTTATGACAGCGAGATGGGCGATGATGTGCAATTGGATGGCTTGTCGCTGGTAATGAAGGGCGAACGGCTGCCGGATGGCACACTATGGGAAGGCAGCCCTGTGAAAGGTGCGTAAGAAAGGTTCACATCCGTTATAATGACGGTAAATTCTCCAGATGAATATTGAAATAAGGCCGGTGCAGATCCGCAAATATCAGGAGGTGATTTCCGCCATGATGCGCGCCCTGCACGAATCCGAAAAAGAGCTGTTTAATAAGACGGATGATTGGGACCAGATTGAACAAAATTATATGACCCACGTGTGCTCTATGCAGGAAGAAGCCAATGGAACCTGTCTTCTGGCTTTTGCGGACGGTGTACCGGCGGGCTTTATTTTTGGTTACGAGGAGGAGGAAGATGAAAGCAGGATCGAAGCATACGAAGGCAAGGATTTGTACGTATCCGATGGATTTATTTATCCGGAATACCGGCGGCACGGCATTTACCGGCAGATGAATGAGCAGCTGGAGCAATTGTACATTGCCAGAGGCGTTCGCCGCATTCTGCGCTTCACGCTCACCAGCAATACCCGTATGCAGGAATTTCTGGAAAAACAGCAATATCAGCCGGTAAGACTGCTTTATGAAAAATGGCTTTCCCCGGATGGCAAAAGCGTAGATCCGCTGAAGCTGACGCCGCCGCGCCCGTAGCCCGTTGTGCTGTAATCTGCCAACATATCGGCCGGTCAGCTTAACTTGCGGCATGAATTATAAAAGGCTGCTCGTGACCGCGGCACTACCCTATGCCAACGGTCCGGTACATATTGGTCACCTCGCCGGCTGCTACCTGCCTGCCGACATCTATGTGCGCTATCAGCGTGCGCAAAAACGCGACATTAAGTTTATCTGTGGCTCTGATGAACATGGCGTGCCTATCACCATCCGCGCCATGCGCGAAGGCATTACTCCTCAGGACGTTGTAGATAAATACCATAACCTGATCAGGGAAAGCTTTGAGCAGATGGGCATCTCCTTTGATATCTACAGCCGTACTTCCAATAAAATTCACCACGAGACTTCACAGGATTTTTTCAGGAAACTATATGATGACGGCCTGTTTGAAGAACGGGAAAGCGAACAGTATTTTGATCCTGAAAAGAATGTATTTCTGGCCGACCGCTATATAGTTGGTACATGCCCGGTTTGCGGCAATGAAAATGCGTATGGCGATCAGTGCGAGAAATGCGGCTCCAGCCTTTCGCCGGAACAGCTCATCAACCCGCGCAGCGCGCTAAGCAATGCTACTCCCATCAAAAAGCTGACAAAGCACTGGTATTTTCCGCTCAATAAATACGAAGATTTCCTGCGCGAATGGATCGTGGAAGGCAAAAAAGATGAGTGGAAAAGCAATGTATATGGCCAGTGCAAAAGCTGGCTCGACAGCGGCCTCCAGCCCCGCGCCATGACCCGTGACAGCAACTGGGGAGTACCGGTACCGGTACAAGGCGCGGAAGGCAAAGTGTTATATGTATGGTTCGATGCGCCTATCGGCTACATCAGCGCTACCAAAGAGCTGACGCCTATGTGGAGCGATTACTGGCAGCAGGAAGATACCAAGCTGGTGCATTTTATTGGTAAGGATAATATCGTTTTTCACTGCATCATCTTCCCGGCTATGCTCAAGGCGCATGGCAAATATGTATTGCCGGATAATGTGCCTGCCAACGAATTCCTCAACATCGAAGGACAAAAAGTAAGCACCTCGCGCAACTGGGCGGTATGGGTAAATGAATACCTGCAGGACTTTCCTGAAGGGCAGGATATGCTGCGCTACGTGCTCTGCGCCAATGCGCCGGAAGCGAAGGACAATGACTTTACCTGGAAAGACTTTCAGACCCGCTGCAACAGTGAGCTCGGCAGTAATCTCGGCAACTTCGTAAACCGCGCATTCGTGATGATGCACAAGCTCTGCAAAGGCCGCGTGCCATCCCTGCATGAAGATGTTCTGGACGATGATGGACGTGAAGTGATCAATGCAATCAAAGCAGCCAAAAGCAGCATCGAAGCCAGCATTGAAGGTTATCGTTTCCGCGATGCGCTGGGCGAGATTATGGCGCTATCCAGCAAGGGCAATAAATATCTGCAGTTGAAAGAGCCGTGGCAGGTCGTAAAGACACTGGAAGCCCATCCTGAAAATCAGAAGCTGATTGACAACTGTATCCACATCTGTATGCAGCTTTGCGCCAATCTGGCTATTTATATGAATCCGTTTCTGCCATTTACTGCTAAGAAACTGTGTAGCATGATGAAGGTAGTGAATAAGATGCTGGATTGGGAAAATGGAGGTCGTATGGACCTTTTAAAATCAAATTATCCATTGCCTGCGCCGGTCATTCTTTTCCGTAAGATCGAAGATGAAGAGATCGCTGCACAGGTAGCCAAGCTGAATGCGGGACTGGTACAATCTGCGGCTGAGCAGGTAAAAAGTAAAAATGAAAAAGTAAAAATGGAAGCAAAGCAAAACGAAGTTGCCGAAGCCGCAAAAGAAGCCATTGAGTTCGATGATTTTGCAAAAATCGACCTGCGCGTGGGCACTATCCTGAATGCGGAGAAAGTAGAGAAGGCGGATAAGCTGCTGAAGCTTTCGGTGGATATGGGAACCGAGCAGCGCACTATTGTTTCGGGTATTGCGCAGCATTTTACTCCGGAAGAAATAATAGGAAAGCAGGTAACGGTAGTGGCCAACCTCAAGCCACGCAAAATGCGCGGCATTGAAAGCCAGGGCATGATCCTGATGGCGGAAGACGCGGATGGCAAGCTGATTTTTGTAGCGCCTGATAAAGCTGCAGCCGCAGGAAGTGGTGTTCGTTAAACCAAGAAATTCATGAATTAATAGCCGGCAGGATCAGATTCTGCCGGCTTTTTTATGGATCTAATGTCGCATTGAGCATTCTCTCTTGCTCCCCCTCTGCCTCCAGCATAATGTAGGCATGAGACATTGAAAGTAGTTCCGGCGCCTGTTCGGGCCATTCTACAAAGCACCACACCCCCTTACGCATCAGGCAGTCTTCCATCCCGGCATTCACAGCTTCTTCCACATCCCGAAGGCGATACCAGTCCATATGATAGATCACCTGTTCTTTGCCGTCTTTTTCAAAACGATATTCATTTACCAGTGAAAACGTAGGACTGCTTACAGCATCCTCCACCTGCATCTGCCGGCACAGGGCGTTGATGAAGGTTGTCTTTCCTGCTCCGAGTGTACCGCTGAACGCGAATATCCGGCAATGCGGAAATGCAGCCAGCAGTTCTGCGGCTGCATAATCAATATCTTCTAGCGTGTAGGTAATGCTGGTCTTCATCTTTCTGTGCTGCAAAATTAGGCAATGGCTAATTGCTGGCAATGCGATGATGATGCTCAGGGATATATTGCTTATATTAGCAACGCAGACCGTTTTATGTCCAGACCGTTTTATACTTCGCTTGTTTTTACTTCTTTAGCTATCGGCATGTTAGGCACTACGTCTTGTCATCCTGCTTATAAGGCTACTGCTACTACACGACAGGTGCAGAAATCGCTTTGTGCAGAAGAATGGCTTTCTTTCCCCGACCAGCCGCATCCGATGTTTGAGGAATTTGTTTCCAAACCACTGACCAATGAGGCGATTGGCTTTGCTGTTCCCAAAAAATATGTACGCTACAAAGTGTCTGAAGATACGCTGAAGGCACTCTTCACTTACCTGAGATCTCCCAATAAGAAAGGCGGCATCGTGCTCCCGATTGAGAAACATTGTGAGCCATTCGAGCTGAAAGTATCGGGCGCTATGATCTCGGCGCTGAATGATAAGTATCCTGAAATTGTATCACTTCAGGGTAGAGGCACGACCAATAAGACGGCAGATGCGCGTATTGACTGGACCGGACGGCAGATGCGCGCGCAGATTTCTTACAATGGCGCTACCTATTTCATTGCATCCGTTGTTGAAAATAATGAGATTTCTTACCTGATTTACAACCGGGAAGATTCCGGCGAAGCGAAACAACCCTTTGAGCAGAAACCTGCTACTCCAGCTACCAACAACAACAAGGTTTATTATGATCGGTAAGACAGTTATCCGCCACTAAAACGCCCCACCTATGAAAAAACTTACTATACTACTCCTCTCCATTGCTTTTCCTCTTTTTGCGACCGCTCAGCAATACAGCGGGCTTTGGAAATTTTCAACCAATACACCGCCCGGGAAACCGATGCTGGTGCCGGATGAATATCGGAATGTTATTATAGATGAGAATACCCTGGCTGCTTATCTGAGCGATGTAGGTCCGGATGAGAATGCCCCGCACGAAATCGATCTGCCGCAGCCGGATGGCACCTTCCGCTCTTTTTATATCTGGGAAACACCGGTTATGGAGCAGCCGCTTTACAGCAAATATCCGCAGATACGCACTTATACGGCTTCGGCGATAGACAATCACCTGGTTACAGCAAAGATCGACCGGACACCCTTCGGCTTCCATGCGATGATCATAGACGGGAAGAATACTTTTTTTATTGATCCCTTTAATAAAAGCGCGGATGGCAACTATATCTCCTATTATCGCCGCAATTATCACAACAATACCAACAAGCGCGTGGTCTGTGGTGTAATTGATGAATCCGGGTTCAACAATACAACCCATACGTTCCTTACCGACAATGGTACGCCGCCTATACGCTACCGGATCAATGGAAGCATCCGCAGGACTTACCGGCTGGCGCTGGCCTGTACCGGTGAATATGCTGTGGCCGTCGCAGGAGCATCGCCCACCAAAGGCGCTGTACTGGCCAAAATGATAACCTCTATCAACCGCGTAAATAGTGTCTATGAGCGGGATGTAGCAGTAACGATGCAACTGGTAGGCAATAACGATACACTGATTTTTCTGGATGGAAATACCGACCCTTACTCTAATACGGTGGCCGGCAGTATGCTCACTCAGAACCAAAGTGTGATAGACGCCAGAGTTGGCACGGACAATTATGATATAGGCCACGTATTTGGCACCGGCGGCGGCGGATCGGGAGCTGGTCTTGGCATAGCGGCGCAGGGTGCTTGCCTGCTTCAGACGAAAGCATGGGGTGTTACAGGTATTCCCAACCCTACCGGCGATGCCTTTGATATTGATTATGTGGCACACGAGATGGGTCACCAATATGGCGCTTCTCATACCTTCAATAACAGCACATCCGGGGATTGCTCCGGCAATGCTTTTGCTTCAACGGCTTATGAGCCGGGTGGTGGCAGCACCATTATGGGTTACGCCGGCATCTGTGGCCTCGAAGACATACAGCCGCATACCAGCCCTTATTTTCACTCCGCATCGCTTGAGCAGATTACCATTTATATTGCTTCTGCTTCCTGCGGCATTATATCAGCTACCCCGAATGTGAGTGCTGTGCTTCCTCCTTTTACGGCTTCTTACAATATTCCTTACTATACCCCATTTGAGCTTACAGCCCCGCAGGTAGTTGATAATACGGTAGATACATTGAGCTATTGCTGGGAAGAAAGAGACCTGGGCGATTTCGGAAGAACCATCAATCAGACCCGTTTGAGAGGTCCGCTGTTCCGCTCTTTTCAGCCTACATCAGACCGCACACGCATTTTCCCTTCCATTGACAGTCTGCTCAAAAGCGTGTTCTTTTCCAAGCAGGAGAAAATGCCGGATACTTCCAGAACGCTTTGTTTCCGGCTCACGGTACGGGACATTTATAAAGGTTACGGATGCTTCAACTTTCCGGACGATTCTATTCATCTGAATGTGATCTATACCGGTTCGCTCTTCAGAGTCACTACGCCAAATGCTACTGTCAACTGGCAGGGCGGCACCAGCCAGACCGTAACCTGGAATGTGGCTAATACAGATCAGTCGCCGATCAATTGCAGCAATGTCGATATCTTCCTTTCTACAGACGGCGGCTATACCTTTCCTACCTTACTGGCAGGCAATACGCCCAATGACGGCTCTGAGACCATTACCTTGCCGAACGGCAATATGTCTAACATGCGCATCAAAGTAAAAAGCGTGGGAAATGTCTTTTTTGCGATCAGCCATGTGGTAGCTTCTACTATTGTGGAAAAGCATCCGATACCCACACCGGGCGTCAATATATTTCCGGTACCGGCAACCACTACTATGGGTATCAGCTTTGTGCAACGCGGAGAAAGCGCAGATGCAAGGATTGTGAATATGGTCGGCCAAATTGTATGGCGTGGCAAGATCAATGACCACCAGACGATTGATGTATCCAAATGGGCAAAAGGAATTTATTACGTTAAGCTCTCCAATGGTGAAACCATTGATATATCCAGCCCTATTTTAATACAATAATCCATTCCACAATAGGATGAGCAGGCAGCCTTTCCGTTGCCTGATTTTTATTATACAATCGCAGCAGATCATCCATTTTCAGAGATATCAGGAAGGCACTAAGTCAATACTATTTCCCGTTATCTTTGTCGGCTGCGAAATCAGGCAGTATTTAATTACAAAACACAACCATCATGCAGAAACGCTACATTCTGTTTCTATTACTCCTTCTTTGCTCTTTTGCTTCCTTTGCACAGACCGGCTCTATCAAGGGCTTTGTGTATGAGCGCGGCAGCAGAGAGCCGATGATCTATAACTCTGTATATCTTGAAGGCACCAACATAGGGGTACAGACTGATGTGAATGGTTATTTTGCGCTTACACAGGTTCCGGCAGGCTCTTATACAATTGTTGCTTATCATGCAGGCTTTGATACAGCCCGTGCAGAGGTAGTTATAACTGCCGGACAGGTGGTGAATCAGCGCATTTACCTGCGTACCGCAGGAGTACAGATCAACGAAGTACAGGTATCTGCACGTAAGATCACCAAAACTACACAGATAGGAACAGGTGTAACCACAATTACCCCCGCAGATATGAAGCGCCTGCCCAGCGCGGGTGGTGAGCCTGATCTGGCCCAGTTTCTGCAGGTAACTCCGGGTGTTACCTTCACCGGCGATCAGGGTGGTCAACTGTACATCCGTGGCGGCGCACCTTCCCAAACGGGCATTCTGCTCGATGGTGTTACTATTTATAATCCGTTCCACACGATTGGTCTTTACTCAGTATTTGAGACAGACGCGATCCGCAGTGCTGACATCTATACCGCAGGCTTTAACGCACAGTACGGCAACCGTACTTCCGCCATCATGGACATTCACACCAAAGATGGTAACCGTAACCGCCTTGCGGGCAAGCTCTCGGCATCTCCGGTAATGGCGCGTGCTATGCTGGAAGGTCCGCTTTACAAATCAAAAAATGAAGATGGCGGCGGCGCTACGTTCCTGCTTTCTGTAAAACACAGCTATCTTGATAAAACATCTCAAAGCCTTTACAGCGGCCTGGGCGGTGCTTTTGAATACGGACTTCCTTACAGCTTTACCGATATATATGGCAAGGTAACCTTCAGTGGCAGCAATGGCAGCAAGCTGAATGTGTTCGGCTTCAACTTTGATGATAAGGCAAAATTCCTTCGTCCGAATACAGATCAGTCGCTGGCCGATTTTAACTGGAAGGCTACCGGTGCGGGCGCAAATTTCGTGATCTCGCCGTCCGGCTCTTCCGCCCTGATCAGCGGTAAGTTTGCCTACAGCAAATACAATATTGACTATAGTGCAGTTTCTGACTCTGCGCCACGCAGCAGCGGTATCAATAACTTTGAAGCAGGTATTGAGTTTACCAACTTTCTGCCGGGTTACAGCCAGCTGAAGTATGGTATCGAAGTAAGCGGTATCCATACAGACCTCAGCTACCGCAGCGCTGCAGCTGTGGGCACTACGCTGGATCGCCAGAATACACTGGCTGCCCTGTATGTGATGTTCCGTAAGAATTTCAGCGAGAAATTCATCATGGAGCCGGGCATTCGCTTTCAGTACTATTCTTCGCTCAACAAAGTTTCTCCGGAGCCGCGCCTCGGCCTGAAGTATAATATCAGCAGCAATGTCCGCCTGAAATTTGCCACCGGTTTATATTCTCAGAACATCATCTCAACCAAGAGCGACCGCGACATTGTTAACTTCTTTACCGGATTTGTACTAAGCCCGGATCAGGAGCTTAAGAACACAGAAGGCGATGTAGTAAAGTCTAACCTGCAGACCGCCTATCATATACTAGGTGGCTTGGAAGTGGATATCCAGGATGTGGAGCTGAACCTGGAACCTTGGTACAAAAACTTCACCCAGAATATTGAGCTGAACCGCTACAAGCAGTTTGCTACTGACCCTGACTTCCTAGTAGAAACCGGCAAGGCTTATGGTGTGGATCTTTCTGCTAAATACAACAAGCGCCGCGTATATCTGTGGGGCGTTCTTTCCTATCAGCACATTGAGCGTTATGACGGTCAGCAGACTTATGCTCCACCATTTGACCGTCGCTGGAACCTGAACCTGCTCGGCTCTTATACACTTGGCAAGCGCAAAGACATTGAAATATCACTGCGCTACAACTTCGGTTCTGCTTTCCCATTCACACAGACACAAGGCTTTTATGAAAACCTCGGTCTGGCATCAAGCGGCATCAATACCAACTATACGCAGCAAAATGGTAATGTAGGTTTGCTGTACGCATCTCAGATCAACGGCGGCCGCTTATCCAACTATCATCGTATTGACGTTTCTGCCAAGAAGCGCTTCAAGCTGAGCCAGTATTCTAACATCGAGACTTCGCTGAACATCACCAACGTGATCAGCCGCAACAATATTTTTTATGTAGACCGTATTGAAAATACCCGTGTTTATCAGTTGCCCTTCTTCCCAAGCATCAACGTAACATGGAATTTCTAACCCCTCCTTAAAAAAAGTGAAGATTCGCCCATGACGGTTATCAAGCGTAACTTATTATTTGTATCCTGCCTTGCGATGAGCCTGGCAACCAAAAAGGCAGATGCTCAGGAGCATCTGCCTTTTCAATACAGACAGCAATATATTCAGCTCTCCAACGAGCAATTGCAGCACCAGTTCTATACCCTCGCTGCACAATCGGCTCAAAGCCATCTGAACCGCCCTGAGCGCACGGGTATTCCTTACCGCTGGCGCGATGACGAAGCTCAGGCATTGTACAACAAAGCCATCAGCTACCTGAAAACAGACGGAACGGGCAGTGCAGAAAAAGCAAAGCAATTTCTGGCGCAGACCAGTAATCCGGCCTTCCGGGACCGGTTGTCGCTGGCGCTGGCGCAGCACTGTTTCATTCATGGACAGCTTGCAGAAGCTATCCCCTATTATGAGCAGGCCGGCATTTACAACCTGACTAATACGGAGATTGCGGACGCCAAATTTGAGCTCGCTTATTGCTATTTCAATACGCAGCAGCTCGACAGGGCAGAACCGCTTTTTGCCATTATGAAAGAAGTGTCGGGCAAATATTATAGTCCGGGCAATTACTACTTCGGGCTGTTGGCCTACAACCGCGGCGCTTACGAAGAGGCGCTGAAAAGCTTTGACCGTATTGACGAAGAAGCCCAATATCGCAATATCGTTCCATACTATATGGCGGAGATCGAGTATTATCTGGGCAACAGAAAAAAGGCGCTGGAAGATGCGATCATGCTCATGAAGCGCCCGGAAAAGATGTACTACGATAATGAACTGCACCTGCTGGCTGCGCAGACGTTATTTGAAGAGCAGCGTTATGGAGATGCCCTTCCCTATTTTGAATATTATTATAGCAAGACAGACAAAATCCGTAAGGAAGAGCTATACGAAATGGCCTATAGCTATTATCGTGTAGGCGAATGGAAGAATGCGATTGACAAGTTCAAGCCACTCAGCAGCGCACAGGATTCGCTGGGACAAACGGCCATGTACCTGCTCGGCGACAGTTACCTGAAAACAGGCGACAAGCGCAGTGCGCGCAATGCATTTGGCATAGCGTCCGGCATGAGCTTCAATAAAGGTCAGCGGGAAGCAGCATTGCTGTTGCACGCAAAGCTCTCTTACGAAGCCGGATATAATGACGATGCCCTGCGCAGCATCAACACACTGATCAATGAATATGGCGGCAGTAAGGATGCCTACCTGTTGCAATCACAGCTATTCGCGGCCACGAGCAATTATAAGGGTGCGTTTGAAGCGCTGATCTTGTCTAAGGCGGAAGATGAAGTTTACCGCCAGACCATGCAGCGGGTAGCTTACAGCTATGGGTTGCAACAACTGCAGAAAGACAATACAGATAATGCCGATAGCCTGCTCAATATATCGCTGGCCAATAGTAGCACAGTTTCTTATACCGCTGCCGCTAATTTCTGGAAAGGAGATATTGCCTATCGCCGTCACCGCAATGATGAAGCCATTGCTTCTACCAGAAAATTTGTAGACGGCTATGCCGGAAGCAATGTGCAATCCATCAGCAGTGAAGCTACGTTGGCTCATGCTTATCTAAATATGGGCTACGCATCCCTGGATGCAGGCGATTACAGCAATGCCCAGCAGTATTTCAGCAAGGCCGGAGGAACAGGCAGCGGTGAAGTGGCCGCCAACGCAGGACTGCGCGAAGCGGATGCATTATTTATGCAGAAAGATTTTAACCGCGCCGGAGCACTATATGTCAAAGCAGCAGCCGGTTCAGGCCGCGATGCAGAGTACGCAAGGCTTCAGCAGGCAATCGTGTACGGATTGCAGGGAAAAACTGCTGATAAAGTCCGCGTGCTACAAGGACTGGTCAATACCAATTCACCGTACGCCAATGATGCGCGCTATGAGTTGGCCGTTACAGAAATGGAGCGCAGCCGGTTCAATGAAGCGATCACTTTGTTACAACCACTAGCTAATGGTAACGAGCGAAGCCCCGCAGCCAAAGCATTGCTGAAAACAGGCACAGCCTACCAGCAACTCGATCAGGACGACAAGGCTATTGACGCTTACCTGAACATTATCCATAATTACAGCAATGCGCCTGAGCGCGCCGATGCGCTTGCAGCGCTTAAGAGCCTGTACATTGAGCAGAACAAGCCGGATGCCTATACAACGTTGCTGAAAGAATCCAATCTTCCGGAAGATAATGAGATGGATGCCGCCTATTACAGCGCCGCAGAAGCACAATATGCCGCCGGTCACTGGGATGCAGCGCAACAGGCATTTAGTAAGTATTTACAGCAATACCCGAATGGCGCTGCGGCCAATAAAGCCCATTATTATGCGGCCGAAAGCTATTATCAGCAGAAAAAATATCCGCAGTCATTGCCTGAATATGATGCAGTGCTGGCCAATGAATGGAATGACTTTTCGGAGCCAAGTGCCATGCGCGCGGCGGGCATAGCCGTGAGCACAGAAGACTATAACGCCGCCGCACGCTACTATGCACAGCTTCGCAAAAATGCGCTCAGCGCCACCAATCTGCAACTGGCTTATACAGGATTGATGCGCAGCAACGACAAGCTCGGCAACGCTGCTGATGCGGCATATTATGCAGATACCCTACTCACGCTACCGGAAGTGCCCTCCACTATTGCAGATGAAGCCAAGTTGATCCAGGCACATCAATTGCTGGCTACAGGTCAGAATACGGTTACCATTTATCAGTCGTTGACAGGCAGTAAGAACAGCGCCATAGCCGCCGAAGCGCGCTACTACGGCGCTATGGATCTGATGAAGGCAGGCAAGCTGAAAGAAGCGGAAGAAGCAGCGAGCAGGAACGTAAAGCTATCTGCCGGCAATGATCTTTGGGTAGTGAAGACGTACATTCTGCTGGGCGATATTTTCATCCGCGAGAAGGATTATTTCAATGCCAGAGCTACGCTGCAGAGCGTCATTCAAAATGCAAAGACAGAAGCATTGAAAACAGAAGCGCAGCAAAAGCTGGATGAACTGAAAACACTGGAAGGCTCTAAACTCTCAAATGAATAACCCATGAAGAAACGTCATTTCGGAATGTATCTTATAGCTGCCGGACTGCTCATTGCTCCTCATGCGGAAGCTCAGCGGAGAAAGCCGGCTAGGAACAATCATGCTATTAAGAACAAGCCGGCGCAAAAAACGCCGCAAAAATCTGTGCCTGCTACTACCATCAAAAGAAGCAGCAGTAATGATACGACCATTAAAAGCACTACACTAGAGGTTTATCAGGTGTATAAGCCGGAAGTGAAGATCGATCCCAAGCCTTCGTTCACTCCTACCCTTCCGCCTCCTGAAACCGCCATCGTGTCGCAGCAGTACAATGTGCCCCAACAGGCATTGTATTATACCTATCGCTCCGTGCCCTTGCGTCCGCTGGCTCTGGGCAAGGATACAGTGGTGCTTCCTGCGCAGAATTATATCAAAGCGGGTGGCGGTAATCTATCCACGATCTATGCAGATGTAGGTATCGGAAGCCTTCACGGCGATAACTGGGAAACGGCTATCCATGCGCACCACATTTCTCAGAAAGGAGATATACAAGGGCAGCAGTTCTGGCATACCGGACTGGATGCTACCGGCACGCTTCACAAAGGCGGTCATGCCTGGAATGCGGAAGTCAATGCAGATTACCGCAGGTTCGGCCTCTACGGGTATGATCATGATGCGTTTCACTTTACGGATGAAGATCTCCGCCGCACTTATACCGGCATCAATCTCAGGGTCGGAACGCAGAATGAACAGCACGGCTTACTGGGGCTGGACTATGTGCCGTTTATCCGGCTAAATAATTTTTCGTCCAATGATTCTTCGGCTCATGCCAGAACTATTGAGGCAGCCATTCCTGTGTCTAAGAAAATAGATAGTAATCTTACCGCAGAGCTTGGATTGCGTGGCGTCTTTACGCATTTCGCAGATGACCGCATTTCGTCGGATAACAATATTGTTCAGGTTCTTCCTGCGCTCGCTTATAAGCAGGATGCCTTTACCGCGAGGCTCGGCCTCTACCCGACATTTGGGCACAACAACACTACTTATCTGCTTCCGGATATTTTCGTGGCTTATAAGACTGCTTCCAATTTTGATGTGAAGGCTGGATGGCAGGCGCAGCTGCTCCAAAATACCTTTCAGCAGCTTGCCTTGCGCAATCCTTTTTACGCAGTGCTTACCGGCGCACCGCAGACGCGTACCGATGAAGTATTTATCAATGCCAATGCAGGCATTGGTCACCATATCAGCGTGAGCGCACGGGTGAGCTGGTGGCAATACAATAATCTTCCATTGTTCATCAATTATACCGGCGCCAGTGATGGAAGAATATTCGCAACGGTAGCAGATCATCGAATTAATGCCCTTTCCCTTCAGGCGGCGGCACGCTATGAGCTTGCTAATTCATTCTCCATTGGCCTGAGCGGTGCATGGTATGGCTATTACAACAAAACAGAAGCGCATGTATGGCAGGAGCCTTCGGTCCGCATTAAAGGCGATGTGCAATGGCGCATTCTGAAAGACCTGCACGCCAATGCCTATTTGTCCGCGCTGGGTGGCATGTATGCACGGGATATATCCGGGTATGAGCAAAAAATGGCGGACATTATTGACATGGGTGCAGGAGCTGAATACCAGATTGTTCCGCGGCTATCGCTGTGGCTGAATGTGGGCAATCTGCTCAACAGGCCCAACCAGCGCTGGTATGGATACGATTCTTTCGGCATCAATATCTATGGTGGATTACGTTTCCGCTTTTAGCAGAAGTTATCTCCCAAAGCACGTTTAATCTTAGTAAATTGCAGCCCCAATAAGTCTCTATGGATATCGCAAAATACATTGGCCTTTACCTCCTGAAGAACCATTTCTGTTACATACATGGCCTCGGTAATCTTGAGTTGAAAAAGAGACCTGCCATGCACGACGGACAAACGCTGCAAGGTCCTGCTTATGAAGTATCGCTTACGCCTACCGGCTCTATAGATGATAGCCTGGCTAACTTTATTGCCACGCATGAGCAGACCAGCATTTCAAAAGCGTCCAATGCACTGCGTGATTTCAGCATGGCTACCCGCGCGGCGCTGGCCGAGGGCAAAGAAGTAGATGTTCCGGCGCTTGGTAAGTTTACAGAACAGAGTGGCGTGGTACGCTTTATTACAGATCCTAATCTGCAATACACACCACCTTCCATTCCGATTCTTCGTACCAGCAAGCGCCTGGAAGAAGCGCCTTCTTTTGGCATGAAAGCGCCTGCGGAAGATAGTTATAGCAGCACGGGCAATATCAACTGGAGCAAGGTTGCGCTGTGGGGCGGCATCGCTTTAGTGGTCATCATCCTGGCTATCTTTGGTATCCGCTCTATGAATAATGGCTCTTCCGGCACCAGCATTGCTCATGCAGATACCACTGCTTCTGTAATTGCTACTCCATCTGCACCGGTTGTTACCACACCGGATACTACACAACAGATAGATACGTCAGTTACGGCGCCTCAGCCTGCTGCATCAGCAGCGCCTGCAGCCGTTTCTGCCAATGGCGAAGTAAAAGTTATACTGAATACTTATCCAAACCGTAGTGCTGCGGATCGCCGCATCAAGACGCTGACCAGTAATGGCAATAAAGTAGAGCTTGTCGCGCAGGATTCCAGTACCTTCTTTGTAGTGATGCCTTTGGTGATGCAGCCTGCGGACAGCACCCGAACGCTGGATTCGCTTCGCCGGATGTTTAATCCTAAAGGCGTTCGGGTTTTGCGATGATATTTTTTTAGAACGCGCCTCCGTGCGCGTTCTTACAGATGTATTTCTGCTTATCACGAAGACCTGCCAAAAAGCAGGTCTTTTATTTTCAGGCTATTTTTTCTAAGTTGCTTAGTACAGTATGTACTGCCGGACAAAAGGTCGCATTTTTCAGCGTCAGCGATACCCTTTTCAGCAGCACATCTTCGTCAGTGTACGGATAGCGGCGACAGTCGGATGGACGGTCTTCATAAATGCTACAGGTATTATCAGATGCCAGAAACGGGCAGGGAGAAGATTTGACTACGTAGTCATTGTCTTCATCAAGCCTGAGATAACGGCTTACCAGATCGCCTTCTCTCAGCTTCAGCACCTTGGCAATCCTTTTGATATCGGGCTGCTTGAAGCGGGGCGAATAGTTCTTGCAGCAGGCGGCGCAATCCAGGCAATCTATTTTACTGAATGCTTCTTCATGAAGTTCGGGCAGGGCTTTGAGCATTTTGTTACGGTTACCCTTTTCGAGCATTCGCTTAAACGCTTTCTGTTTTTCCTTTGCCTCTTTCTCCCAGTTTGGATTCATGGATCATTGTTGCTTTCACTCAGAGCTTTTAGTGATCGGCTCTATCTCTTGCTCACGACGGCACAGAGGCACTAAGCAGCCTATGAGCCTAATTTTTTCAATCTGCAATTTACAATCTACCCTCAGAAATGCTCAATCATCAAAGGTTCATCTTTTCCATGATGCGCTCCAGGTCTTCATCGCTATAGAACTCGATCATCAGGCTGCCTTTTCCGTTTTGCTTCCGGTCCATCTTTACTTTGGTGGAGAAGTGGGAAGCCATATTATCTTCAATACGCTTGTAGGCTGGCGCCAGTCTTGGTTTTTCTTTGTTGCCGTCTTTGGGTGCGCGCTCTGCTGCCAGATTTTTGACCAGCGCTTCGGTTTGCCTTACAGACAAGCCTTTTTCGCTCACTTCACGGTATGCATACAGTTGAAGATCTACCTGCTCCAGTCCTATAATGGCTCTTGCATGGCCCATGCTCAGCACGCCATCGCGCACAGCGCGCTGAATATCCGGCGGCAGCTTGAGTAAGCGCAGATAGTTGGTTACAGTGCTGCGCTCTTTGTTCATGCGCTCCGCTACCTGTTCCTGGTTGAGGTTGCACTCATCCATCAGGCGGCGATAGCTCATGGCTATTTCCATCGCGTTGAGGTTTTCGCGCTGCAGGTTTTCCAGCAGGGCCAGCTCCAGCATTTCCTGATCGTCAGCGGTGCGTACATAGGCCGGAATATCCTTCAGGCCGGCCATGCGCGATGCACGCCAGCGGCGCTCACCGGATATCAGCTGATACTTGCCGCCTGCTGCTTTCACCACCGTGATCGGCTGGATGATATCGTGCAGCTTAATGCTGTCAGCCAGCTCACGCAACGCTTCCTCATCAAAATCGCGGCGGGGTTGCTTGGGATTTTCAGAAATCTGATCTATGCCAATGCGCAACATAGATGGCGTACTGGTAGCGCCATTTACCGCAGGTACGCTCGCCGCTGTTTCGGCCAGTTCATCATCTATATTGCTGAGCAGGGCACGGATGCCTTTACCCAAAGCTTGTTTTTTATTAATTGGCTGGGCCATTCTCTGGGGTTTCAAAAATTTTATCCTCGTTCTTGATGCGGGTCAGATTATTTTTCTGCAGAATCTCTTTCGCCAGATTCAGATAGTTGACTGCGCCTGTACTGTCTGCATCATACATCAGCGCCGGACGGCCAAAGCTCGGCGCCTCGCCCAGCTTGGTATTGCGGTGAATAATCGTATTGAACACCAGCTCATCAAAATGGTTCTTGATCTCTTCTACCACCTGATTGCTCAGGCGCAAGCGGCCATCGTACATTGTCATCAGGATACCTTCAATCTGCAGGCCGGTATTGATGCGCGTCTGCACGATCTTAATTGTGTTCAGCAATTTGCCCAAACCTTCCAGCGCGAAATATTCACACTGTACCGGAATAGCCACACTATCGGCAGCCGTCAGCGCATTGATGGTAATAAGGCCCAGTGAAGGCGAGCAGTCTATGATAATGAAATCAAATTCTGAAAGCTGTGACTGCAGGGCATTGCGCAGAATATGCTCGCGCGATGGGTGATTGATTAGCTCGATCTCTGCGCCTACCAGATCCAGATGAGAAGGCAGGAGGTAAAGGTTTGGCGTTTCTGTTTCCAGAATTACTTCGCTTACCGGCACTTCATTTACCATGCAGTCATAAAGGCTTTGCTGAACACTTTTCAGATCAAAGCCATTACCAGTTGTGCTGTTGGCCTGGGGGTCGCCATCTATCAGCAGTGTTTTATATTCCAGCACAGCAAGGCTTGCGGCGAGGTTAATTGCCGTTGTCGTCTTGCCTACTCCACCCTTCTGGTTCGCTATCGCTATTACTTTTGCCATTGGTTCTTTCTCCGTAATGCAGCATCCTGCTGCAGGCATTTAATAATTTTTCAAAATACTGACAAGGTTTAGAAAGGTGTCAGCGTTTAAAAAATCTATACATCAACCGTTTCCCCGATCCCGATGAGGATCAGCTCTTTTCCGGCATCGCTGAAAGTCTTCATTGCTTCTTCTTTATTGATCTTAATTGGCGGGAAGGTATCAAAATGCACTCCAATCACTTTATTGCACTGAATGAAATCTGCTGCTTTCACTGCATCCACCGCATCCATTGTATAGTTGCCACCGATCGGCAGCACCGCAAAATCGAGCTTGGCATAATGTGGAACCAATTGCATATCCAGCATCAGGCACGTATCGCCGGCATAATAAAAATTGCCTTCTTTGGTGCTGATGACGAACCCCGCAGGATTGCCTCCATAAGAGCCATCCGGAAGTCCGCTGCTGTGCCATGCAGGAACCATGCTTACCCGTCCAAAATCGAAATTGAATGAGCCGTAATTCATGCCGTGCGTTTTTTCTACGCCCTGCGCGCCTGCCCATTTGGCTACTTCTGCCATGGCAATGATGGTTGCTCCCGTACGCTTCGCTATTTCCACCGCATCAGCCACATGATCTCCATGACCGTGAGAGAGCAGGATATAAGCCGCTTCAATCTGTTCAATGTCAATATATTTTGCCAATTCATTCGGCCTGATAAAAGGGTCGAAAAGGAGTTTCTTTCCGCCGGCTTCTACGGCAAATGTGGCGTGGCCGTAATAGGTGAATTTCATGATAGATCGATGACCCGCAAATTTACGGGCTACCGGCCACATTTGGGGCAGCAGTATTTAATTGTGGATAAGTGGCTTTCAGCAGGAAAACTGCTTTTTATGGCCTTAAATTATCCTGAGCTTCCACCAGCTCTTTCAGTCCCTTCAGTATTTTCTTCCATCCTTCTGCCGAACGTTCATAGCGCTCTTCAGCGCCTTCACCGCCGCCTACATCATCTGAAACGGAAAGGGTGGTCTGTCCGTTTTCATACGTAAGCTCTTCTGTGACGGTAGAATGCGAGCCATGCTCATCACTGCTGTTGCCGAGGGTGTATTTCAGGTGCTTTTCGGGCTCTATGGAGAGGATCTTACCACTCATCTCAATTTTCTTGATGAGAAAAATCTTTCCTTTAAAGGTAATATCGCTCCCCACTTTCCATTCAGAAAAGACCGCGCAGTGAAAGAAATACTCTTTGGTCTTTGCCGGATTGGTAAGGGCATCCCATACTTCAATGGGACTTGCATTGATCGTGATCTGGCTGTGGACGATGTAGCTGTTCATAATGCAGGAATTTTTAAAAATCAATACAACATTTAAGCCGCCGGAATCATCTCTTACCCTCCGGGAACTTCCTTCTTATTGACCCGCACCATACCAGTGATCTTATTGATCTGGTACCGGGAAAAATCCTGATTGGCTTCCATGCCTTTCCCGAAAATGATCTGTGTAGGCGTGGTGATGCTTACATCCTTCTCCGTAAAAAACTTCTTAATCGTCTGATTCCACACCAGCTCTTTGGTTTCCAGCATTTCGCCTTTGTCGTTCACCACTTTTACGCTGTCACGGATGAGGATGTTATTTTCCAGCGTGTACCAGCGGGCATTGCGCGCGGTAAGGGTATTTTTCACTTTAGCGCTGTCGTCGAAGAATTCCACTTTCAGGCCATTCTTCATGTCTGCAAAAGGCGGCTGCGCATTGTCGTTCCGGATCAGCTCATGCGTAAACAGGCGCGCCTGAATTTTTCCATCCTTGCTGTACAATACGGTTACGTCCAGTCCGCGGTCTTCCTGTGCCTTGCCCGGAGAGATCAGCTCATTCACTTCTTTCATGCTGTTGGAGCAAGAGGCGGTGAATAAAAGCAGAAATCCCCAAAGGATGGGGGCGCCGCTATATTTTTTTAAATTGGCCTTAATCATATCTCCGTTTGATAAACCACTTATCATTCAATGAGATGCCCAGCGTAAACCGGAAAAAATTTTCCTTGATCAGATTATTGGAAACAGTGCCTCTGGTGCCATATTCAAAAGCAAGGTGAATGCGGTCTGTGCTGCGGCGGAACGGCAGGGATGCACCGGCCGTAACTGCATAATAGTTAAGCTCGGTATTTTTCAGATGCACATAATCGGTGCCATAGTAAAATCCCAGGCGGTAAGTAACGCGCGGCAGGTATTTGTACAGGCTGGATGGATTGGGCGTGTACTCACCACCAATAGAATAGCGTGTGGTATGATCGGCAATGGTGCTATCGGCAAGGCCATAGTTACGATATTGGTTCCAAGCGGTATTGGTGTATTGCACACCTACAGACCACCGGTCGCCGCTCACATTGGCCCCGAGCGAGTAGGTAAGCGGCAGCACGATCTTGCCGGCAGCATCCAGCGATGTGCTGGCAGTATCAGATTGCGTGGCACCATCATAGACTACGTAGGACGTTGCATATTCATCGCGATAGCCATGCAGCGTCTGGCTGAGCTGTGCCGTTGCGCCGAGCCGCAGCTTGATCTTTTTGCTGAGCTGCGCTTCATACTGAGCGCCACCCTGCCAGTATATTCCGCCAATACGCGTATAGCGTGTAAAATCAGCATTCACCGCATGTACCGTATCGATATTCACCAGTGAAGATGAGTTGCGGATGGTGCCGAACATATAGCCGAAGTTGAAGCCGAGGCTGAAACCGCCATACTTTCCGGCAGCGCCTACATATGCATAGTTGAGCCCGCCCTCGCCGCTATAATCTTCCGAGTGCTTGTACATCCACGGTTGTGAAGGATTGGATAGCACCGTATCTGCATTGTGGTAATAGACTTTTGACTGCGGGCGCAGACCGAATGCAAAGCCGGTGTGCTTGCCCACCGGAATGCCCACGCTCAGGTAGGCCAGCGAGGCAGAGCCGGAAGTATAATTCTTGCCATCTGCCGTAATGGTACGCGTAGATCCGGTAAGGCCGGCCTCATACGTAGTCAGCTTCAGGCCTGCATAAGTAGCCGGATTATCGGGGTTTACCGCTGTGGTACTGCTGTAAGCTACAGATGTGTAGCCCATTCCACGCAGGAGCGTATTGGAGCTATTGACTATTTCACCGATACCATAGCGCGAGTAAGGCGCATTCTCTTTGTTGGAATTTTGAGCAGACGCTACGCCGGTGCCTAATACACATAAGATGAGGCAGGAGCGCTTAGCGAAGTTGTGGAGCATTATGCTGGAGGATTAAATACAACCCCTTTAGAACGAGGTCGGGGGCTGCAAATATCCTGTTTTTTAATTGGCGCGCAAAAAAGGTGGCATCGCCCCCGGTTAAAACAGCGTTAAATTGGGGATATTCACCTTCGTAAGCCTGTAACATTCCATGCAGTTCTGCCGCCATTCCATATACAGCGCCGCTGCGCATACACGTAGCCGTATCATAGCCAAGCAACAATAGATCGCCTTCTCTGGACACTTCGGGCAGCTTATCGGTAAATGCGTGCATGGCTTTCAGGCGCATGTGCATACCGGGAGATATGGCGCCGCCCCTGAAAGTGCGGTTAGCCGTTACAAAGTTGTACGTAATGCAGGTCCCGAGCCCGATCACCAGATTGTTCTTATCGGGATATTCTGCATTGGCGGCCACCGCCATCGCCAGCCGGTCTGCGCCCAGCGTTTCGGGTGAATGATAGGCATTCATGATGGGCAGGGCGGTACTGCCATCCAGCTTAATGAATTTGGTATGCTCTTTCAGAAAATCTTCCAGCACCGCCGGATGAGCGCTTACAGAGCACAGGATAGATGCTACGGGCGAGGTACGGCTCACGAGCTGCTGAATGCCTTCGAATGCTGCATCTTCATCCCACGAAGCCTGCTCGGCAATCTTGTGGTCTTTATTATAGACAGCTGCTTTTACAAGGGTATTGCCCCAGTCAATGCATAGACGCATACGAATAGATGTGGTTTTGGATGGTTGCAGAATATTGTGTGGCTAAATTTATTCAAAAAAATGGTTTGATAAGGTTAGAATTGACAAGGTTCTCTTTTTTCCGCTGATTCAGTTCCCCAAATCAGAATTTTTTGCAGCTAAATCTGATTGCTCAGTTCCTGATCAGCTCTGACGAGCTATTGGTCAGTGTTTTTGAGAAGCTCAGCAACACCGACGGGGAGCTCGGCAACGCCGACAAGAAGCTCGTCAGCACACACCGGCCTTTAAGCATTTTCATTTTAAAATTAATAATCAATAGAAAAAATTTATTAATAAAATCAATTCAACCAATAATTCGCAAGCCCGGAAGTAAAGGCTGTATTTAATCCCGTATTTTACGCCGGTTATGAGTCAGCAACCATTCCTTACCCGGCTGTACATCTATCAGAAAGAGCGCTTTCCGCTGTTGGTACACGGTCTGCTGATCGCTTCTTTCTCGTTTTCGGCTATCGGGTATTCCAGGCTTTGCCATGATGCACCGGGCTTTATTCCCTGGCCGCTGTACCTGCTTTGCGTGCTGACCAATCTTTCCCTGTTTTTCCTGCTCCGGGTGTCCGATGAATACAAGGACCGTCACGATGATGCGGCGCACCGTCAATATTTACCCGTGGTGCGCGGACTTATTTCATTAAACGAATTACTGATAACCAGTATAGTCTTTTTTGGCATTGCGGTGGTGCTGAACATTTTATTTGTCCCCACCCTATTGCCGCTGCTTGCTTTGGCGCTCGCCTTTCTGATCCTGATGCGCTATGAATTTTTCTTTGGAAAATTTTTGAAGCGCAGTCCGCTCTCATATATGATCTCCCATATGGTCATCATTCCGCTGGCAGATGTTTATTCAAGCAGTTACGATTGGAAATTGTCCGGCATTCATGCTCCGTACGGACTGTTGTTTTTCTTTGGTGTGAGCTACCTGAATGGCATGGTGCTGGAAACAGGCCGTAAAATGCGCATACCCGAAAAAGAAGAGCCCGGCGTGGACAGCTACACCAAAGTATGGGGATTGCGCACCGCACCTGTTGCCTGGCTCAGTATCCTTTCCCTGAATTTTTTACTGGCTGTTTTTGCCGCTTTTTATGCGCACGCGCACACTTCGGTGTTCATTGTACTGTCTGCAATGTATGCATTGGCCATAGCGCCTGCGGTTCTTTTTATAGTAAAGCCTTCTATGTTTCTGGCTAAAGGTATAGAGTTTGTATCTCTGCTATGGGCACTCACCATGTATCTGGCATTGGGCGGTATCCCACAACTGTGGACTGTAATCAATAAATAAATGCCGGCTGAGACAAAAGATACTGCATTATATGGCGGCAAGGGCGCAATGCTGCTCTTGCTGAAAGAGCTTGGGTATCCGGTGCCTGAAATGCTGGTGCTTCCGGTTACTTTTTTTAATGATTATACCTGCGATGAATCACTGCTGGCGGCTTGTAATGAGCGCCTGCGCGAATGGCAGACGATGTTTGGCAAAGATGCAAAGCTTGCGGTAAGGTCATCTGCCGTTGCGGAAGACGGGAACGAACATTCCTTTGCCGGGCAATTTAAATCGTTGCTGAATGTAGAGGTAGCAGCCCTTCCGGAAGCCATTATAAAAGTCTGGAAATCCGGCGATGAAGAGCGGGTGAATGCTTACCGGAAAAATGCCGGTCTGGAAATGCACACTGCAATGGCCGTCATCATCCAGAAAATGATTCCTGCCACCGCTGCCGGGGTTTGCTTTGGCATCAACCCGATGAACGGTCGCAAAGAAACAGTGATCAACGCCGTTGCCGGACTGGGCGATAAGCTGGTGGATGGCACAGCCAATGCGGATACCTACATTGTCAAAGAAGGTCAGATCAGCAAACAGCCGGCAGATCATGAATCTGTATTAGAGGACAACCAGATAAAGAAGATAGCTGAGTGTGTAAAGCAGCTCAATGAATATTTTGGCATTCCGCAGGATATAGAATTTGCCTTTGCCGGCAATGATTTTTACCTGCTACAATCGCGTCCGGTAACAGCCACAGAAGCACAGCAGGAACGCATCATCTGGGACAACAGCAATATTGTGGAAAGCTATCCTGCGCTTACCCTGCCGCTTACGTTTTCATTTATTGAGCAAATGTATGAAGCCGTGTACCGTCAGTTTGCGCTGGTGCTGGGCGTATCTTCCAAAGTGGTGAAGCGGAATGAAGCGGTGTATGCCTGTATGCTGGGACTGCTCAACGGCCGTGTATATTATAACCTCAATAGCTGGTACCGAGCGCTGGCGCAGCTGCCGGGCTATTCGCTCAATGCATCGTTCATGGAAAAGATGATGGGTGTGAAAGAGCAGCTCAACATTGATGTAAGCGCGCAGATCAAGGCATCCCGGATAGCAGGCTGGCGCGATGTGCTGGTAGCGGTCGTGCGCATCTTCGGCAATCTGCGGCACGCACGCAAAGAGAAAGAGTCCTTCACTAAGGCTTTTGATGCTATCTATGCGCAGTATGAGCAGAAAGATTTTTCGGGATATACGCTTCAGGAGATATGGGCAGATTATAGCCTCTTTGAGCGCCTGATGGTACAGGAATGGAAAGCGCCGCTGTCCAACGATTTTTTTGCCATGGTTTATTTTGGCCTGCTCCAGAAACAATGCGCAACGCTTCTTTCCAATCATCCGCAATTGCACAATCAACTGCTTGCAGGCTCTGATGATATTGTAACGACACAGCCGCTGAAGCAACTGCCTAAGCTGGCTGCCATGCTTGCCGGAAATGAACAGTTATTGAATGCCTGCAAGACGGAAGATGCGGCTAGCGTCTGGAAATTATTGCAGCAACCTGAATATGCCAGAGAGCTACAGGCCATTCATAAATACCTCCGTGCTTGGGGTGAGCGCAGCCTGGCGGAGCTTAAGCTGGAAACGATTACCTATGTGCAGCAGCCGGAGAAGCTGATCGCTGTTCTTCAAAGCTATATAGCCAATGGCATTTTCAGGTATCATCCCGGATGGCAGGCCAAAGAAGACAGACAGATCGCGGAGACAGCCGTCCAGCAGCAGCTAAAGGGTAAGCCACTGAAGCGATGGATATTCAATCACGTATTGAAGCAGGCCCGGTATTTCGTTTCCAACCGTGAGAATCTCAGGTATTACCGCACCAAAGCATTCGGCATGGTCCGGCGCATGATGATTGCTTATGGTGAGCAATTGTATAAAGCCGGCTTTCTAGAAGATGCGCGCGATGTGTTTTTCCTGAAGCTAAAAGAAGTTGAGACGCTTGCGCAATTGCCGGTACCAATGCAGGAAACCGTAGTTGCCCGTAAGGCATCCTACAGGCTGTTTGAACAATTGTCTTTGCCCGAACGCGTAGAGACGAATGGCATTCCGCAGCAGCCGATCATCATGGCTACAGCAGAAAAAACATTCCATGAGGATGATATGGTGATGAAAGGCATTCCATGCTCGGCAGGGGTGGTGCGCAGTGTTGTATACAAGGTAGATCATGCAGCGGCGCTGCAATCGCTGAATGGCGGCATCCTGGCTACGTATGCCACAGACCCGGGCTATGTGGTGCTGTTTGCCACTGCGTCCGGCATTATTACCGAGCGGGGCAGCCTGCTGAGCCACGCTGCTATTGTAAGCCGAGAGATGGGCATCCCCTGTATTGTAGGCGTGGAAGGACTAATGAGCAAAGTAAAAGACGGAGATGAGCTGCTGATGGACGGAAGCACAGGCGTCATTAAAATACTGAACCGGAATGAGTGAGCTTACAGACAAGGTTGACTTTAACCGGATACGCTACGCGAACTGCTGGGAAGATGCCGATGTACTATTGCGTGCTTTAAAGGCACCACCCGGAAAAAATATATTGTGCATTGCTTCTGCCGGTGATAATGCGCTTGCCCTGCTGACCACTTCACCTGAGGTTATTGTCTGCGCCGATCTGAGCCTTCCGCAATTGCATCTTACGGCGCTGAAGCAGGCGGCTATTGCACAACTGGATTATGAAGCGGTATTAATGTTGCTCGGTGTCAAGCATGGCACAGCGCAGGGGCGGATAGATTTGTATCACCGGATAGCCCCTCAGCTTTCTGTAGATGCACGGAATTACTGGAATGTGCATTTGCAGGTGATTCGCAATGGTGTAATCTACGCAGGCAAGTTTGAGCGCTTCTTTAAAATATTCCGGAAATGGATGCTGCCGCTGGTGCATTCCCGAAAAACGATTGCACGGCTGCTGCAGCCCAAACCGGCAGCAGCGCAAATCGAGTTTTATGATAAGCACTGGAATACCTGGCGCTGGAAGCTGCTGATGAATATTTTCTTCAGTAAAAAGATCATGGGAAAGTATGGCCGCGATCCGGAGTTTATGAGGCATGTAACGATCAACGTACCGGATTACATTCGCCGGAAAACGGAAGACCATCTGCAGTTGCCCATTGCCACCCGGAATTATTTTCTGCGCTTTATTCTTACTGGAAATTTTAGTGAAGCATTGCCTTTTTATCTGCGGCGCGAAAACTTTGACCTCATTAAACAAAACATCAACAAACTTCAATTAACGAACGCCGATGCAACGAAGCTGATGGCAGAAAAGCCATTCGATATCTGCTGCCTGTCCAACATCTTTGAGTACATTTCAGCAGCAGACTTTGAGCAGCTGGCAGACAGGTATGCGCAATATCTTTCACCGGGCGCACAGCTTACCTTCTGGAACCTGATGGCGCCACGCAGTTTCAGTGCTGCAAAGCCGGCTCATTTCCGTACTTTAACCGATGGCGACGCACTGGATATGGGCTTCTTTTACTCACGCTTCCTGCTGGAAGAACGACTTTAAAGTATGTATGATCTACTGATTTTTTTCTGGCTGGGCGGCTTATTCAGCTTGCTGTTTGTAGTCGCTGAGATATTGCATTTGTGGCTGCACATTCACGCAGAGACCACCCGGAAGATCGTTCATATTGGCTCCGGATTGCTGGCCTTGCTTTTCCCGTATTACTTTACCGCATTGTGGCAGGTAGCCGCTCTGTGTGCAGTCTTCTTTATCGTATTGCTGGTCAGCAAGCGGCTGGGTTTACTTGTATCCATTAATGGCATCCGCCAGAAATCGCTTGGCAGCACGCTCTACCCGGTAATCGTATTTCTGACCTTTGCGTTTTATCAGCATTGTCAGTTTTTGCCTGCGGCGCATTTCAGCGCTCCTTTTTATTTTGCTGTACCGATGATGCTTATGGCAATATGCGATCCCGCTGCTGCCTTTGCAGGCGCTATGTACAAGCGGGGACATCCCGGCTCCGTTACCGGCAAAACAATGACCGGCACCATGGCCTGCTTCCTTACAGGCTTATTGGTTGCAGGTGTGCTGGTATATTTTTTCAGAAAACCAACCGTTACGCCTGTAGCTGCAGTGTTGCTTGTTTTTGCGTTGGGATTGGCTACTGCGATAAGTGAGCGGCTCAGCAAAAATGGATGGGATAACTTTACAATTCCGCTCTGCGCTGCTGCCTGTATTTTTCTCGCAGAGCTTTTCCTCTTACGCTGAATCCTATGACAGAACTGATTTTCTGCCAACAACACGAAGACCCCTTTTGCAAATTCTTTCCTGAAAGTATCCCACCGGATCTCCGGATAAATGGAATTGTTTTACTGGAAAATGATGAATGCGCCGGAAGAATAGCGCTGATTGCCAATCCGGAAATTGCTTATAAAAAGGAAACCGTTCTCTTGGCCGGCTATTTTAAATGCAGCAACAATCAGGACCATGCGCAGCAATTGCTGCACGCTGCTATCAATCAGGCAATTTCTGAAGGATATGATTGGCTGATCGCGCCTGTGGATGGCAATACATGGCATGATTACCGCCTGCCATTATCGGGTGAGCAGCCATTATTTACCGGAGATAATGCACAGCCGCTTTACTATAAAGATCTTTTTCAGGCGGCAGGTTTAGGGGTAATAGAAAAGTATTTTTCCTATCGTTCTGAATTGAATCAATCGCCTGATGATCCTATTGCTTTGCAACAGGAGGCAGCAAATGGAGGAATTAGTTTGCGGGCATTATCAAAATTGCATTTCCCGGAAGAGATGCAATTGCTTTACCCGGTCTGCAACCGTGCTTTTGCAGCTAATCCACTGTTTGCACCTATCAGCTTTGAAGAATTTCTAAGCCGGAATGCCGCGTTGCAACCCATTATTGATTACAAACACTCTTTATTGGCTTTTGATAAAGCGGGCGTACTATTGGCATTCATGATCTGCTATCAGGACAAAGCCGATACATCCGGCAAAACGCTGGTATTAAAAACCATTGCCAAAAACCCGGATAGAAATATTCCCGGCCTTATGAGCTATATGGGACGCGTACTCTACGCCAATGCCGCTGCCGGTGGCTATCAGACAATCATTCACGCGATGATGCATGAAGGCAACGCTTCGGTAAAGCGGTCTGAGGATTTTGGCGGAACACTGCTGCGCACGTATGGATTGTTCGGCAAAAAACTGCAGATATGAGCCATGCTACATTTAATATTGTTGAAGTATTTATCAAAGCAGCGCAGGCGCAGCCGGATACTCTTGCGCTGAAGCAGGATAAAAAGCAGACCACTTACAGATCTTTGCTGAGCGATGTTCAGCATACCGCTGCTGCTTTCCTGGAAAAAGGCGTCCGGCCTGGCGACAAGGTATTGGTTTTTGTGCCTGTTAGCCCTGATCTGTACCGCATCGTTCTGGCTTTATTCTATATAGGCGCCAGTCCCGTTTTTCTGGATGCGTGGGTATCTTTCAGACGTCTTCGCGCTTGTTGTGAGGCTGTTCCCTGTCAGGCAATCATTGTGGCCCGCAGGCTTTTGTGGCTTGTCAGACTCATCAATCCTTTGCGTTCTATTCCAATCAAGCTTCATCCGGGTATAGCATTGCCTGTTGCGCAACAGATTGTTCCTCCCTTCGCCACGCAGCCCCAAAACACTGCATTGGTAACCTTTACTACCGGCAGCACAGGTACGCCCAAAGCAGCCGACCGTACACACGCTTATCTTGCAGCACAGCTTAAGGCGCTGGCTCCGCTCATTCCAGAAGATAGCTGTACTATCGTTTCTACTTTGCCCATTGTGGTACTGATCAATTTAGCGCTTGGGAAAGCCACCGTTCTTCCACCCCGTAAATACAAGATCAAAAAAAGCCGCAGCGCTGCACATCTCGCGGCGGCGATACAGGAAGAACATGCAGATACCATGATTGTATCTCCGGCCACGATCAGCCAGTTCACTGGTTTTTCATTACCCTCCATAAAATATATTATTACAGGCGGTGGTCCGGTATTTCCGCAGATTGCAGCGCAAGTGAGGGAATCTTTTTCGCAGGCGGATGCCACTATTGTTTTCGGCAGCACTGAAGCGGAGCCTGTCAGTCATCTTAAAGCGGACGTGATTGCCCGGACTTCACCCGATACTTTGTTTACACTTGGCCTGCCGGTAGGCTTCCCTGATTCCAATGCATTGGTCAGCATTATTCCATTTTCTTATCAGCCCGTAAATGGTCATACTTGGGAAGAATGGGAAAGGTTGCGCTGTAAAGATTCTGTGGCTGGTGAAATCGTAGTCAGCGGCGGTCATGTGCTGAAGCATTACATCAATAATCCGGCAGCAGAAGCGGTGAATAAAATACAGGTGGCGGGCAATACCTGGCACCGTACCGGCGATGCAGGCAGGATTGGTGATGACGGAATGATTTATTTCCTGGGCAGGTGCTCGGAAGCTATTTTACATAATGGAAAACATCTCTTTCCGGCAATAATTACCTATCGGTTTTGCAGCCTGACCGGCGCAAAGAATGCCGCTTTGATTGAGATAAAACAGAAGCTAACATTGGTTCTTGAAAAACCCTCCATTCTGAAACAAGAAGAGCTTAAGTGCGCCATGAAGCAGTGCGGCATCTCAGCAGCAACAATTGTTTATGTGAAACATATCCCCAAAGATCCCAGGCATCAGACCAAAACCGACTATGAACATTTATATCGTATGCTGACTGCACACTTTTCCAGCTCTTAATCTTTCTTATTACACACAAATCGGTCACAGAACATACTCTTCCAATAAAAAAGGCAATCTGAACGACTGCCTTTTTTTATCAAATTATCATTTATTGCTGCTCTTGAGCGGAATTATTTTCACCGCCTTTTGCAGGGGTATCTTTGGGTCGCTGTGCATTTCTTGAGCGCTGAGGCTGAGCACGCTGCTCACCGGATGCAGCCTTATTATTATCTGGCTGTTGATTGCCCCCTGCTGCATTTTTAGGTTGCGGACCACCACCATCAGCCTGTTGGTGCTGTGTGCGTTGCGATCTGCCTTGTGAGCCCTGTGCTCTTTGTTGCTGTTGCGGCTTTTCAGTTGCAGGTTTTTCCTGCCCCTGCTGTTGCTTCTGCTGTTGTGGCCTCGGATTATTATTTGCCTGCTTAGGCTGACTTTGCTGATTCCGTGCTTCCTGCGGCTGCTTACCAGCTGCCTGATTGTTCTGAGGTCCGCGCTGCGGTTTCTGCTGCCTGCCCGCCTCGTTTGGCTTATTGCCGTCCGGCGCTTTCTTCTGTCCGCCTTCGGCCTGTTGCGGTGGCTTATTGCCCCTTTTCTTGTTTCTGCTGTTACGCTCCAGCGCTTTCAGGCTGATCTGGCCTACATCATTCACAAAGCCCATGTCCACTTTTACAGATGGCTTGCTGCGCGTAGCTTCGATCTCTACCGCCTGCAGTTCTTCCGGTTTAATGCCCTGCTTATTCAGTACGGCAATCTCCTTCACGCGGTCAATCGTCATCGGATACTGCTTATTGCTGCCGCTGTAGCTATACCACATCAGGTTCTTAAAGATGTCCCGCTTTTGCAGGAATGCACGTCCCTGAGTGGTCTCAATGCTTTCCGCATCTGTAGGGAATACCTTCAGGGCATCCATATAAGTATCCAGCTCATAGTTGAGGCAGCACTTGAGGCGCCCGCACTGGCCGGATAGTTTTGTCTGATTAATACTGAGGTTCTGATAGCGCGCTGCAGAGGTATTAACGCTTTTAAAATCGGTAAGCCAGGTACTGCAACACAGCTCACGGCCGCAGGAGCCGATGCCACCTACTTTACCGCTTTCCTGTCGCGCACCGATCTGCTTCATCTCAACCTTCAGGCGAAACTCAGTAGCGTACTGCTTGATCAGCTCACGGAAATCCACCCGCTGATCGGCACTGTAGAAGAACGTTGCTTTTTTGCCATCGGCCTGCATTTCTACTTCTGCCACTTTCATTTCGAGCCGGGCATTCTTGGCCATAGCGCGGCTTTGCACCATGATCTCCTGCTCCCTGCCCTTGTGGCGGTAGTACAGCTCCATATCTTCTTCGGTAGTCTGCCGCATCACTTTCTTGATAGAAGGCTGATCCGTGACCCCATATTTTTTCATCTGGAGCTTCACCAGCTCGCCCTGCAGGCTTACCTGCCCTACATCAAAACCTCCTACTCCTTCTACGGCAATCCATTCTCCTTTTTCGAGGAGAATGCCGGTGTTGTTTCTATAAAATTCCTTACGGCTTCCCTGATTAAAGGTTACTTCTATAATCGAGTAAGGTTTACTGCTATCCTGAAGTGGAAGACCGGCGAGCCAGTCGAAGACATTCATCCGGTTGCATCCGCCGCTGCTGCAACCTCCGTTGCTCTGGCAGCCCGATGGCTTCCCGGTGGCGCCTGTTCCACAGCTGCCACATCCCATAATTTATGTATGATTTATATTGACGGCCATGCAAATCCAATCCCTTCGGTGACGCTGTTGGTACACCGGATATATATATTTGAGGAATGTAAACCTGAATAAATGGTTCTGGACTGAATTGCATCCTGCCGGGTGAAAGAAAAGATTAAACAGTCACGAATTTAGGCAAAAAAGATGGAGATACTGCATAGCAGCAGTTTAAAGTTAAGCGACATTGCTTTTAAGTAAGTAAACTGGTCACGCTCCACCGGCGATTCCGGATAAAACGAGAAAACCATCCCCGAAACAAGGATGGTTTCACTGACAGGCAATAATTACCTGAAATTATATTAGGTGCTGGCGAGGAAATCCTTCACCTTATCCTTGTGGATGATCTGCTCCTTGAAGGTATAAGCGCCTGTCTTTGGGCTACGAACGGCCTTAATTACTTTCGTCCAGTTCTTTGCTTCAGCGGCTTGCTTCGGGTCTTTCTTAATCGCGGTTTTTGCTGCTTTTGCCATGACTTAAAAAATTTTGAATTGTGATTGTGAATGGTGATTGATATGGATTGATGATCCTGTGAAAATATCACAAATCACAAACCCGAAATCAGAAATCCTACTTGATTTCTTTGTGAACAGTTACTTTCTTCATCACTGCATTGTACTTCTTCAGCTCAATACGCTCAGGAGTGTTCTTCTTGTTCTTGGTAGTAATGTAACGGCTGGTACCTGCCAGACCGGATGTTTTATGCTCGGTGCATTCAAGGATTACCTGAACGCGATTACCTTTCTTAGCCATTGAAAATTAATTTGTAATTTTTGATTGATGATTTGTGATTTTTTGCGATCTACAATTAAGTCATCAATCATAAATCGCTCATCGCAAACAATTAAATGGTTTGGCCTTTCAGACGAAGTTCTTTTATCACAACCATCAGACCATTCTTATTGATGGTACGGATAGCATCTGAAGAAACCTTCAGCGTAACCCAGCGGTCTTCTTCAGCAAGGAAGAAACGCTTGGTCTGCAGATTAGGAAGAAAACGGCGAAGCGCCTTCTTGTTAGAAAAAGATACTTTATGACCAGTAATAGGCTTTTTGCCTGTAACCTGACAAACGCGTGCCATTCTTTAATTTTTTTAAGGACTGCAAAAGTCGTAGTTTTTTGCTGAACAGCAAAATATTTTCTTTATTATTTTTTCAGAAAGCCTGTTAAGCCGCTGACTTACGATACTTCCGGATAAAAAAGCTGGTCCAGATGGCTGATTCCGGGAATATTGACCGAAATGAATCCTTCCGCATACTTTGAGCCGATACGCTTGCCCAGCAAGGCATCCCGGTATTTGATCTCTTCCAAAAAATTCTGTGATGAGATATAAGTCTGCGGCTCTTTCGATTCGGGATCGTGAAACTGGCTTTTATACGCCTGAATGGCTTCCAGCTTTTGCTCAAACGCTTCCGTAATATCTACTATAAAGGTAGGCGCGAGCTGCCGGTCCTGAATCATATGAAAGATGCGCTTTGGCCGCCAGGGCTCCTGCGTCTTACCATCATACTCCGTCTCAATCTTTCTCAATCCTGCCAAAAAACAGGCATCAGCCGTCAACTCTTTGGCACGGCCATGGTCGGGGTGACGGTCTTCGGGAGCGTTGGTAATCACAATATCAGGCTGCCAGCGGCGGATGTAGGAGATCAGCTTCATCTGGTGCTCTTCATCATTCCTGAAAAAGCCATCGCGCAGCCCTGCATTCTCCCTTACTTTTACTCCCATGATTTTTGCCGCTGCATCAGCTTCTTCCAAGCGTAATTCAGGCGTGCCGCGCGTGCCCATTTCGCCTTTCGTCAGATCCAGAATGCCTACAGCCTGTCCCATACGGGTATGATTGATGAGCGTGCCGGCGCAGCCTAGTTCTATATCATCAGGATGTACGGCAATGGCCAGAATGTGTAATTTTTCCATTGAGGGCGCAAAGTTAGGCGATTTGCGCACTGCGGCAGGTGATTGCTTCGGTAACGGCCAAAAATCTTGCTACCTTGCGGCGTCTAATTTTGTCTGTTTATGTCTGCTCCGCGTTTTTATGAGCTTAAGGTGATCGATGTAAGGCCTGAAACGGCTGATTGCGTATCTGTTGCGCTGGAAGTGCCTGCGGATATGCAGGATCAATTTGTGTTTCAGCCCGGTCAATACCTTACTTTTCGCAGATATTTTGAAGGAGCGGAAGTGCGGAGGTCTTACTCCATTTGCAGCAGTCCTAAAGAAGGTGAATTGCGCGTAGCGATCAAAGCAGTGACAGGCGGTAATTTTTCCGGCTATGCCAATGAAGCGCTGAAGCGCGGCGAGGTGCTGGAAGTGATGCCCCCGATGGGTCATTTTTCACCGAAAAAAACTGAAAGGCAGAACCGGCAATATCTGGCATTCATAGCGGGCAGCGGTATTACGCCAGTGATGAGCATTATGCGTCATGTGCTGGAAGATGAGCCGGGAAGCAGCTTTACACTCGTGTATGGCAATAAAAACCGCAACAGCATTATTTTCCGCGAAGCCATTGAAGGACTGAAGAATCGCTTTATGAACCGGCTGCGTGTGTACCATGTGCTGAGTCGCGAGCTGATGGATGTGCCGTTATTCAATGGCCGTATTGATGCGCAGAAATGCAGTGAGTTCTGTGATTCGCTGATTGACCTGAAAGGCGTGGACGAAGTTTTTCTTTGCGGACCGGAAGAGATGATTCTCTCGGTGCGGGAAAGATTGTTGGAGCTGGGTATGCCTTCGGCCAATGTTCATTTAGAGCTTTTCTCTTCTCCCGACCAGCCCAAGCGGAAACAAGGGGAATGGAAACAGGAATATACCGGCGAAACCGGACCTGTAAGCAAGGTAAGCGTGCGGCTGGACGGAGTTACTTTTGAGCTGGATCTGCCTTATAACGGAGATAATATCCTGGACGCTGCTCTGGCTCATGGCGCTGATCTGCCTTATGCCTGCAAAGGCGGTGTTTGCAGTACCTGCCGTGCCAAAATAACAGAGGGCGAAGTGGTCATGGAAGTCAACTATGCTTTGGAGCCGGATGAAGTAGCCCGGGGATTTGTGCTTACCTGCCAGAGCCACCCAAAGACAGACCGTGTGGTGGTGGATTTTGATGCCCGGTGATTGTAGTAACACGACCTAGTAAGTCTTCCTTCTCCGCCAGGCCGGCCATGAATTACCAATCCTTTCTCCTCAATTCTTTCTTTTCAGATTCGCGGCGCTTGCCATCGAGCCTGCGCTCGACGGCTGCTTTTGAAGGTCTGGAAGGTTTTCTCTTTTTTGGACGAAAGAGGTTTTGGGCAATAAGCTCTTCCATCTTCTTCAGCGCAAGATTCTTATTCTCTAATTGCGAACGGGTCTCACTGCTTTTTATAAGCAGAAATCCATCTTTGTTGATCCGGTTTTGCAGCCTATCCGCGATCATAGCTTTGTCTTCCTCTGTATAAATTTTAGAGCCGGCTACATGCCACCAGGCCTCTGCCATCGTTTCCACCTTATTGACGTTTTGCCCGCCCTTGCCACCGCTGCGTGCAGTGCGGTAAAATATTTCATTGGAGAGTAAAGACATGATTGCTACTTGTTGTGCTTCAGATATTGCAGAAACTGAATACCCTTAAAGCCAAACATCAACAGGCCCACTGCCCCACCCAGGCACATAAAAGCGCCCGGCGCTGCCAGTTCATGCTTTCCAAGTGAGCGGAGTATTAATCCAGCTACAAGCAACAGCACACTGAAGCCAAATGGAATGGCAATTTTTATCCAGACAGATCTGATTTCCTGAGGGGTCATTTTCTTATTTTACAAAGACCTGGCAAGTCCTAAAGGAGAGACTTGCCAGGTCTGTAATAGAAACTCCAAAAAAACATCTAACAAGAAGTGCGTACATCCACTGCATTACACATCTTCCTCTTCATCTTCGCCGTCAAAATCCATATTCAGCATACTGCCCAGAATATCCCCGAAGGCATATCCGCCGTTTTCCACTCCTTTTTTATTGATAAGTGAAAATTCGCTCAGGCCGTGCAGCAGGAATTCCATCAGCAGCAATACCTGATCTTCATCGGCATCAGGATATAATCCTTTCACTGCGCTGTAAAGCCCATCTACACTGTAGAGCTTTTCACGGTAGGCAGCATCGTCCGCGTCCTGCAGCAGCAGCAGATCATTGCCTTTTCCAAACCAATCAATCACCGGCTGATATGGATTTGGCTTCGCCTTGGCACCAGCTGCCGCCGCTCTGCCGCTGGGCTTTTTGAACGATTGCGGATCAGGAAAATATTCCAGGAATGTGGTGCGCACCGCTTGCCCCAGGAGACGGTAAGCCACATTGCTCGGGCCTTCCAGCTCTCCTTCATATACCAGCTCTATCTTTCCGGTAATGCCCGGGATCACGCCAATAAAATCAGCAATACGCACGATCGTCTTGCTAATTCCTTCTCTCAGCGCTCTGCGCTCTGCCGTGCTTACCAAATTCTCATAAGCAGCAATGGTCAGGCGGGCGCTGACGCCGCTCTTCTGATCTACATATTCGCTCTTGCGCGCTTCCATCGCTATCTGCTCTACCAATACCTTACACAGCTCGGGCACTGTCACCATCTGCTCCTGCTCGGGCAACACAGAAGCTTCCTGCTCGGTGATTGCCTTACTGATCTCAATCGTTTTGGGATAGTGGGTAATGATTTGGCTTTCGATCCGGTCTTTCAGCGGAGTTACGATAGAGCCGCGATTGGTATAATCTTCCGGATTGGCGGTGAATACAAACAGGATATCCAGCGGCAATCGCAGCTTGAAGCCGCGGATCTGGATATCTCCTTCCTGCAGGATATTGAACAGCGAAACCTGTATGCGGGCCTGCAGATCGGGCAGCTCATTGATCACGAAGATGCCTCTGTGAGAGCGGGGAATGATGCCATAATGCAGTACACGCTCATCGGCGAAACTCAGCCGCAGATTGGCTGCTTTGATCGGGTCCACATCCCCGATCAGGTCAGCAACGCTTACATCCGGTGTAGCCAGTTTTTCGCCATAGCGCGCATCGCGGTGCAGCCATTCTACCGGAGTGAGGTCGCCCATTTCGTCAATGAGTGTGCGGGCAAAATGCGAGATCGGCATCAGCGGATCGTCGTTGATATCACTGCCCTCAACGTATGGAATCCATTCATCCAGCAGTTGGGTCATCTCCCGCGCCATCCGGGTCTTGGCCTGTCCGCGCAGACCGAGGAATAAAATATTATGGCGGGAAAGCAATGCGCGCTCTACATCAGGTATTACCGTATCCTCGTAGCCGACTATCCCGCGGAAGGGCTGCTCTTTTTTTTGTATCGAGCGGATCAGATTCTGCCGCACTTCTTCTTTTACGGTCTTTGGCTGGTAGCCGCTGGCCTTCAGTTCTCCTAAATTCGTAATTGATGGTTTGTTCATCCGTTGTTCTTAAAGTAATTGTTCCTGCGGCCAAAAGCCTTTGCAGACTTACCACTGATCAAATGTATCCCTTCCAAGACCCTCACCCAAATCTAAAAAATCGATTAGCCGCTAACGAAATATCATGGCAGGCTCTTTAATGATTCTTACCGTTCTTTGTTCTAATTCTCTTTCATGAAAAATAAGGTTCAGAAAATAGGAGTAATGACTTCCGGCGGTGACAGCCCGGGCATGAATGCGGCGATCCGCGCGATTGTGCGGACGGCTATTTACAATGAAATGGAAGTATTCGGCATCCGGCGCGGCTATCAGGGAATGCTTGAAGGCGATATTTTCCAGATGAAGGCAACCGATGTTTCCAATATTATCCAGCGCGGCGGCACGATCCTGAAAACCGCCCGTAGCAAGGCATTCATGACTCCCGAAGGCATGGAGGCGGCTTACAATCAACTGAAGAAGCATGACATTGAAGGCTTGGTGCTGATCGGCGGCGATGGCACTTTCCGGGGCGCGGTTGAGTTTTTTAAGCATTACGATATGCCTGCCGTTGGCCTGCCCGGGACAATTGATAAAGATCTTGCCGGTACGGATTACACCATCGGCTATGATACCGCATCCAATACTGCTGTAGAAGCCATTGATAAGATAAGGGATACCGCAGAGGCGCATAATCGCCTGTTCATCATTGAGGTGATGGGCCGCGATGCCGGTTATCTTGCCCTCAATAGCGGCATTGCCTGTGGAGCTGAAGATATCCTCATTCCGGAAACGGTCACTGATATCAGCGCTATGCTGGCGCGGATAGCCAATGATGAGCGCCGCAAAAAAACCGTACACATTATTGTGGTAGCGGAAGGCGATGATGCAGGTGGTGCTGCCGATATTTACAAGCATGTAAAAGAGCACCTGCCCGACCTTGATACGCGCACTTGTGTTTTAGGCCATATCCAGCGCGGCGGCGCTCCAAGCTGTGCAGACCGTGTGCTAGCCAGTCGTCTGGGTTATGCAGCGGTGGAGGCTATCAGGCAGGGGAAGAATCAGGTGATGGCTGGTATTATTAATAGTGAATTAGTCTTTACTCCTTTTGAGCAGACGGTAAAGCAACATGCGATCATGGGAAAGGATATGCTAGAAATGATTCGCGTGCTGGCTATCTGACTTATCTTTTATTGTATTAAAAGGACAGCTATTTACTGTCCTTTTAATTGTTAGCGTAACGACTATAAACGCTCTCCCATTTGCGTCCGCATTGCAAATGCAGACGAGCTAAAAAGAAAACTGCCACAGCGAATGCTGTGGCAGTTTCAAAAACAGAGTAATCTATATCTATACTATTGTACAAAAGTACGTGCGATACCCTGGTCTTTACCATTAGAGATACGGATGATATACATACCGCTCTGCAGGTTTGGCTCCAGTTTCAGCTTGTTGTTGCCTTTGGTAGCAGCGTAAGTGCTGTTGAATACTTCGCGACCAGCCATATCATAAATGATTGCCTTTACCGATGCAGCGCTTTCCAGATCAAAGCCGATCATTACATTGCTGTTGGAAGCAACACCCAATACCTGTACGCCCAGTGTATTGTTGCGGCTTACATTGTTGATTGCACCCTGAGTACCAAGAGAAGTATATACGCTATCTACATCCCAGCGCTTTGCATTACCTGAAGTAGCGCTTTGCTGAGAGATGTACTTGAACGCGATGTACATGTTGCCGGCAGTAAGCTGAGCAGACTTATTGTACCATCTGTTAGAGTCTGTTGCAGAATATGGATTGACCAGTGTATTCCATGTAGCCAGTGTAGGATCGCCGGTGCCGGAATAGTTAGTAGAATAAAGCACTTCCATATTACGACCGCCAAAGTTGTAACGCGTGCTGAAAGAGAGCTTCATGTTAGCAGTAGCAGCCAGTTGCGGAGTGATCAGCCAATCCTGATTGCTGTCGCTGCTTGAAGCGCCGCCGCCATTGATAGATACATAATAGTTAGGAGCAGTGGTTGAGCAGCGCCATGTAGCGGCACCAGCCAGGCTGATTTGCTGCCAGCCTGCAGGCAGACCTGTAGCACAGCTGCTGTTGAAGCTTTCGCCCAGAGAAGTAACGGTGCCAACTGATGCGGCGATAGTTGTAAACTTCCAGGAAGTGCTGTCATAGATACCAGCAGTTTTGTAGCCGGCAGAATCAAAAGCTGTAGAGTCAAACATTACATAGTAGGTCTTGCTGTTCAGCAGGATTAAGCCAGGAATAGTCACTGTACGGCCAGACACTGTAGCTGTTGAAGCAGCAATTACCTGTGCGGCAGTATGATCTGTCTGGTTGGTAACGCGGATGCTGCCGGTACCTGTAGTTACAGCGCGGTCAAACGTAATAGAAAGGTTGCTATTGGTTGCTACATTGGTTGCACCATTAACCGGTGACAGCGCAGTAACGGTAGGAGCGTTGCTCTGCGTAGGAGTTCCGGTAGTAGTGAAAACGATATTTACGTCATCCACTGCAAGGCCGTCATCGTTACCCTGAACGTTTTTATCAATCCACTTGATAACGATAGAGCTACCTGCAGGAATAGTTACAGAAACAGTACCTGTCTTGTTGGTAAAGTTACCAGAAGCATTACCATCCAATGCAAGCGGAGCAGCGCCGGAAAAATTAGGTGAATTAAACATCAGCGCAGTGCTTTCCGTGTAGTTTGCACTAACTGTATCAGATACGCCGCTTGCTGTTATGCTGTAGAGAAAGCGAAGTGAATCGGCATTGGTACGACTTGTAGCTGGCGCTGTAGGACCGCCAAAGCGCCATTGTTCACCCTTGTAGGTGATTGTAAAGCCATTGATCGGAACACCTGTATTATTGGTAAATTTTGCACCATAGTGGCTGGTAATAGAGCCGGATGCAATGGAGCCAAGCGCACGCTCAGCAACACCACTGGTACCAAAGCTATAGGTATCGCCGGTATTGGAGCTGCCATTGCTGCCCTTGTACTGCTGATTTACGGTAGTGGCACTGGTACCAAATTCATAAATGGCCCATCCGGCTGGAAGCACTGCGCTTCCGGCGCTAGTTGTATCCAAATTGTTGAAATCCTGAGTGTACGTTAAGGTCGTACCTGTCACAGAAATAGGCGTCTGAGCCTGCACTGCCAATCCCACGGTTAGGGCTGAAAGGAGTAGAGCAATTTTTTTCATACTCGTCTTTTATAGTTTAATTGATAAATTGAAGTGCAAAGGTGCGGGATTTTTTTTGTATAGCCCGCTTTGAAGGTTAAGAAATTTTTAAGCATAAAGAAGCCCCGGATTGCTCCGGAGCTTCCTGCTAAAAAATGATTATTGCTTGGTAATAGTCACATTATCCAGCTCAAAAGTAGTGGTCTTAGCAGGTGCAGAACCTACATACTTGAACGCTACGTATACCGTTTGGCCAATGTAAGAAGACAGGCTCACATCGCCGGAGCTGATAAATGAACCGTAGCTGTTGGTATGGCCGCTGCTGATGGTCGGATTAAGTGTAGTCCAGGTAGCAGTAGCGGGGTTAGTGCCCGGTACATAATTGGTGCTGATCATTACAGTGGTCACTGCACCATTATCATATCCGTCTGCAGAAATGA
Source organism: Chitinophagaceae bacterium (assembly GCA_965200035.1). Classification (GTDB taxonomy): domain Bacteria; phylum Bacteroidota; class Bacteroidia; order Chitinophagales; family Chitinophagaceae; genus UBA1952. The sequence goes on from OZ241334.1 coordinate 406,657, forward strand.
AGGTCAGCTTTGGAGTCGTAGCTCCGGACAGATCTACACCAGAGGTAATCAGCCAGGACTTAACGTCAGCCTGATTGGTCTGATAAGCAGTCACCTGTGCATATGGCTTGGTGGATACTGTACCGCCAGAGCCATATTTCCATTTCACACCACCTGCTTCAGCGTAGTTGGTCCAGCCAGTGATCGCGATCTCGCCGGTAGTTCCGCCAGAGAATTGCTCAAGCAGCACAACCCCTGTTGGAGGAGGAACATTGCCATTGCAGCGTGGCTCATAAAATTTCACATCGCTGGTATCACGGATTACGATCTGTGCGGTTCTGTTGGAAGCAGAAGTCTGATATACGGTAAAGATACCAGTCAGTGAGCCATGACCGCTTGGTACATTCAGGCCGTGGAAGTTGGCATAGTTACTGTTACGGGTTACCAGTTGCTGTGCAGTGCTCAGCGCCGCGCAGTTAACCAGATAACGATTCGTAGTCAGCGTAGACTCTGTGTATGTTTTGTTTGTATCCAAGAATTCAACATCGCTAACTGTTACCAAACGGTTGTAGAAGAATGGATCGGCGGCTTTAGCCTGAGTCAGTGTGATTACGGTATCCTTTACGGTATGTCCTATATCGCCCTTGATGATGTGTGCGTCGATATCAGAGCTTTCCAGTCCCTTCACAGCGCGCTGCTCGGTAAGACCAAGACCCAGTACAGGAAGACCACCATCATAAGAAAGGGTCATGCCTTTCAGCTTAATGTAAAGCTTACGGCCCACCGGATAGTGCGCATACAGGCTATAGTTATTAATATTGATCGTAACACCGCCGGTAGAATCCTGGATAACGATTTGCTTGTAATAGTTGCCGGAACGGTCATCCGCAGTTACCACACCGGAGATAACAATATCGCCGGTAAAAGTGGTGTCCGGGAATATGCTGGTACTTGTATAAGCACCAAGCATTGCCTTCATCTGAGCAATAGTGTGCGTTACCGGCACCTGAGGATCAACATAAGAGTCATCCGGCGGAGTGTCAAAACCCTTTCGTACGCATGAGCTCATCGCGAAAGTCAGGCCGAGCATGGCTACACCTGAAAATAGACGGAATTTATTCATTGATTTCATATAGATACTGTTTTGTAAAATTAGAACTTAAGGCTTATGTTGATGAAGAAATTACGACCAAATGCGTAAAAATATTTTGACTGAAACTTACCGGCTTCGCCGCCAGAGAAGTCATAACGAAGGTTTTCAAAACCACCGGTACGCACATTCTTATTATCCAGCAGGTTACTGACACCAGCATTAATATAGAGGTAAGTATTTCTCGGGATTTTCTTATTGATCTTGGAAAGCAGGAATGACTTGCCCACGTTCAGATCAAAAGTGAAAGCGCTTGGCAATCTTTCCTGATCTACAATCGAGTGCCACTGATCGCTTTCCGGAACTACCAGATCAAGCGCTTCTGCCGTACGGCGCGGTGCGGCGATCTCTACATACATACGATCCAGATAATTAGCATTCAGGCCGGCATACCAATAGTTCTTTGAGCGGTAGTTGATGCCCAGTGAATAAACGCTTTGCGGACCTACAGCCAGGTAATGGCCTTTGGTATATGCAACATCATAGGTTGCGCCAGTGTCTGTTGTATTTTCCTCATACTTGGTAACCGTAGCATTGCTGGTATAGAATGCCTGGCCCAGAGAAGCAACGCCAGTCAGAGAGATATTGGCATTCACCTTATAATCAAGCGCCAGCTCAGTACCGATGAAGCGGGAGTTCAGATCGCGCAGCACATAATCCACAAAGTTGTTGGCGCCGCCGCTGCCTGTGTAGTAAAAGCGCTGAACTTTTGTCTCGTCTTCTACATCGGTTACATAGCCTACTACACGTGCATTCACCTTCGGAGAACGCAGGAGGTACCCGCCTTCAAAAGTATAAGTCATCTGATTTTCAGGATTGTCAACGGTCCGGTTTCTGATGCGGGAAGCGAAGTAGGTATTATCTACGGTTGGTGCGTCCGAAGAAAGCCCGGCATTAGCGAAGAGGTAGTTACGGCCATTCAGTTTGTAGGTAATACCGCCCTTGATGCCATATATAGCAAAGTTTTGCTTGATGCCTCTACCGAAAGAAGCATTGCCATCCGCAAAAAGACCATTGCGGTACAGGCCTTCACGCTGGAATGAGTTGAAGCCGCCATTGCCGGCAATGAAGAAGTCCACCTTATTAAACGTAAAGTTCAGCTGCTCCCACAGTACTGCTTTGCGGAAACGGATCATGTAATCATAATAATATTTGTCGCCTTCCTTCACCACCAGGTTAGGATCATTCACATTATACAGCGTGTTCTGACTACCGGCGGCAAAGTTGCGCTCAGAGAATGAGTTGATGTTCAGGAAGTAGTCGCCACCGAGCAGATCATCCAGCCTTCTATAGCTTTCTGTTTGCTGGTTGATGAAAGACAGACCGGTATTCAGAGTCATGTGCTCGTTCAATACATAAGTCATGTTGGTATTGAAGATCCATTTCTTGATATCATCCACATCGCTGCCTACAATATATAAGGAGCGGCGGCCGGAATCCAACGTGCCGGGTATCTGACGGCGGTTCATATAGTTGGTCTGATAGAGGTCATCCCAGTTGATCTGGTTGGACTGCGGAAAATAAGATGTTTGCAGGCCTTGTCCATAAGGATCAGGAGGAGTAGAGAACTGATAATAGCTTGGTAGATTGCGGTAGTAGTCCGGGCGCGGATCAGGAGCGTTGTACCAGTCAAGCGTAGAATTGGCATTCTTGCCGAACTGATAGCCGACTACGGTATTCCAGCGCATCTTATCAGAAGGCGTGTACTCATAGTTCAGCAGGAAAGTTGGCTGGAAGACGTTTGCCACCTTCGCATTGCGCTTCTCGCCATTCTGATAACCCCAGTTAGGGTTGTAAAAGTTAGAGCCTGAAAGATCATTAGCTTCCTGGTAGCTTGGGGCAGACTTGCCACGACGGGTTGGCGCACCGAAAGCCGTCAGGTTCAGCGTGCTCTTTGAATTGAAGCGCTTGCTTACACCTGCATAGTAAGAATAGCCATCATAAAAAGTACCATCCACATAGCCTTCGTTAGCCCAGCGCTTGGAAGCGGAAAGCGAGAACGCCCAGCCATTTTTCAACAGGCCGGTGCTGTGTGTCAGCATCAGGCGGTTGCGGTACTGACGATTGGTCAATGAATAGGTGACGCGTGTCTGCTTGCGCTGATTGGCTGCAGTAGCATCAAAGTAAGTAGAGCCACCGATGCCGCCATAAGCGTACTCAGAAGGCTTCAGGCCATAAGTCAGGTTGCGGCCTTTGAACACATCATTCAGGCCCCCCCACTGGCTCCAGTAGGCATCGCCGGTTTCAATATCATTCATCGGCGCACCATTGATCTGTACCTCGCTGGAGCCATTATCATAGCCACGCAGGCGGAAACGGTATTGCCCCAGTACAAAACCGGCCGTATTCAGGAATGGATCGCGCGAAGCAGTAAGCACACCGCTTACATTGGATGCCTTTACGCCATCGTCATCGCTGCTTACATCGCTTTCTTCCAGCGCAATTGTCGGAATCTGCTGCGTAGCCTGTGATGCTGCGCTTTCGCTGGTAGTGACGCTGAATTCTTTCAGATCTACTATAGATGTATTCACCAGAATGCGGAATGTATCCGGCACTACCGTGGTACCGCCTACTACAACCATATGCGTGCCATAAGGCACTCGGCTGAAGACGAACTCGCCCTGGCCATCTGAAGTAGCCAGCAGCTTCAGGTTAGGAATGGTAATCTGTACATCATTGGCGGGTTGTAAGGTTGACTTATTCAGCAGCCGGCCTTTCACCAGCGCAGTCTGCGCTTCCTGTGCCAGTGCCGGAGTAGTGCACAGTGCCATTATCACGACCCAAAACCATTGTAATCTTCTTTGCATAAAGATATTTGTGGTGTTAATTTTAACAAAACGGGTGCGAAGGTAAGAGTATTTGTAGCAAATTTCAGCGATAATGGTTATCAGTATGTTACCAAATTTATATCCTATGAAGTACAACACATAATTTGTTCTTTCTTTGCGGCCAGTTAATAAAAACCACGCTTATTGTGAGGAAATCATTCATAGCACTTGCGGCGCTGCTAGCCTGCAGCACTACCGCGTCTTTTGCACAAAAAAAGCAATACCAGGTGACCGCCATTGCTTTTTATAACCTTGAAAATCTCTATGATACGGAAGATGATCCGAAGACCAGAGATGAAGAGTTTACGCCAACCGGTCCTTATAATTACACGGAAGAGGTTTATCATCAAAAGCTGCACAATCTGGCTACAGTGATCTCTAAATTAGGCACTGAGGTAACGCCTGATGGCCCCGCGCTCATTGGCCATGCGGAAGTGGAGAATGATAAGGTATTGCAGGACCTGACCGCACAGCCTGAGATTGCCGACCGGCATTATCGCTTTGTACATTTCAACAGTCCGGACGCCCGTGGCATTGACGTGGCGCTGCTTTATAACCCAAAGTATTTTACTGTTCTGAACGCACAGGCACTCTATACGGACATCAGTGCTTTTGGTGAAAAGGGCGGCAAGACGCGGGATGTGCTTTATGTAACCGGCCTGCTCAATGGCGACACCACTCATGTATTCGTTAATCACTGGCCTTCCCGCCGTGGCGGTGAAGCTGCTTCTGCCCCACTCCGCGCCATTGCTGCAGGCGTTAGCAAGAAAGTGATTGACTCGCTAATGAAGGTAAATCCCGCAAGCAAAGTGATCGTGATGGGTGACCTGAATGATGATCCTACCGATGCGAGCGTAACGAAAGTACTGGGCGCAAAAGGCAATAAGGATAAGGTAGGACCAAGTGAACTGTTCAATCCATTCACTGCTTTCTACAATCAGGGTATCGGCACACTGGGCTATAATGATGTATGGAATCTGTTTGACCAGATCATGATCTCCGGCGCTTACCTCCGCAGCAATGATCCTCAGTGGCGCTATTATAAAGCCGAAGTGTTTAACCGCGATTTCCTGAAAGAGAAATTCGGACAGTATAAAGGGTATCCGCACCGTTCTTTCAGCGGCACTACCTGGATCAACGGCTACAGTGACCACTTCCCGACGATCGTGTATATGATCAAGCCGCTTTAAAAAAAATTAAAAAGGAACGGTTCGCTTAAAGCGAACCGTTCCTTTTTTCACGATATTTCTTTATCGATGACTACGTAATCAATTAGCGATCCACTGAGAAGGATTGAGCTTTGCGCTGCCCTTGCCTGCTGCTTTCCATATCTGGAAGTTGATCATCGGCAGCCCTTCTTCATTTGTACCTACTGTACCGATTGATTGCTTGGTGCTTACCTTTTGTCCTTTCGATACGCTTACTGTAGCCAGATTCGCATACACTGTATAAAATTCACCGTGCGCCACAAGCACATTAAGGCCGCTGCCATCTACCGGAAATACACTCGTTACAGTGCCTTCAAATACAGCCCTTGCTACCGCACCAGCGCTTGTCTGTATATCAATGCCATTATTATCTACTATCACATTGGCTACCGGGTGCTTGTGCGGACCAAAGAAGCCCGTTATTACACCACGCTCTACCGGCCATGGCAATCGGCCGCGGTTGGCGGCAAACGAGTTGGACAGCGCCAGTGCATCCGGCGTCATGCTCAGCTCACGGGCTGTTGCCACTTTCGCAGGACGGGGAGCAAGCGTAGCTGCTACAGGCCTGTTGCCGGACGACGCATTGTTATTATTGCCGCTATTATTATTGCCTGAAGAGGTAGCCGGTGCATCAGGGCGCGGCGGACCAATTGCCGGACGATTGCCGGAACCTGTAGCTACATTTACATTGCTCCGGTTGGCTGCTTTTGCTGCTGCTTCGGCAGCGGCTATTCTTCGCTGCTCTTCTTCCCGCTTCCGCTGTTCTTCCGCCGCCTTGCGCCGTGCTTCTTCCATGGCTCTCCTGCGCTGCTCTTCGATTTCTCTGGCGATCAGTGCATTTACAGCGCGCTCTACCTTTTTAGCGGCTTTTTTGTTTTTATCAATATCTGCAACCAGCTCTTTCTCGCGGCCTTTGAGCTGTGTCACCACCGTATTGGTTTCATTCCGCTCTTGTTGCAACACCTGCTTTTGCTGCTCTTCCGCCGATAGCAGCATATCCTTCTGCATCCTCTGATTGTTGAGCACACCGATCTGTGTTTTGATGCGGCCCTGCGTAGTGCGGATCGCTTCTGCCTGTTGCTGACGGTAATCGCGGTAGCGCTTCAAGTATTTCATGCGCCGCACCGCATCATCATAGTCTTTTGAGGAAAAAAGAAATGCGAGAATATTGCTGGAGCTTCGGTGCTTATAGGCATAGCGAACCGATTGCGCATACCGGGCTTTCAGCACGCCCAGATTCAACTGCAATTCTCCAACTTTTTGGGTAGAGTTCTGTATCGTACCGGAAATGGAGGATATTTCCTGATTGATATTGCCGATCAGGCGCATCCGCGCATCCAGCTTGGCCTGCAGGGCGCGGAGCTCTGCAAGGGTGGCATTCTTATTGCGCTTGGTTTCCTCAAGCTGCTGCTGACTTTCGCGGATGGATTCGATGATGCTTTGGCGGCGACGCTCCAACTCATTGCGGGCAGCGGAAGGCTGCTGGCCGTGTACGTTGGTGATGCCGAACAGCAACAGGATCATTGCAGCGCAACATACAGCCCTGGGTAATTTGTGATAAAGCATGAGCAACAAAAATAACCAAATCCGCCGCGTATAAAACGGTGCAGGATTTTTTAGCAATAATTTGGAAGAATGCAGTGGCTGTAATCCCGACCATCACAATTAAATCAATGCTACCACTGCTCTATAATTCTATACGTAAACACTACATTTTTACATTTTACATTTTGAATTTTGCATTCGACATTTTGCATTTCGCATTCTGCACTCTACCTTCCCTTCCATTATGCTTTACTCAATGACCGGCTTTGGCCGAGCTGCTGCCAATATTGCCGGAAGGCAGGTCAGCGCTGAGATCCGATCGCTTAACGGCAAGCAGTTTGACATTCTCTCCAAACTTCCTTACATGCTGCGCGCTTACGAATCGGATGTACGTGCTACTCTTTCCGGTATTTTGCTGCGGGGCACTACAGATGTAACGATTGCAATCAAGCAGGATGGCAGCAGTAAGCCGGTCTCGATCAATGTGGATCTGGCAGCCGCTTATTATAAAGGCATGAAGGAAATAGCAGCCCGCCTCGGCATTCCGGAAGAGCAATCATTAGCCACGATCATGCGTATGCCGGAAATCATCAGCACTGAGCAGGATGTATTGCCTGAAAGCGAATGGGTTGAGGTAAAAAAGCTGGTGATAGAAGCCGCACAGCAGCTAATGGAGCACCGCAAAGAGGAAGGAAAATCGCTGGAGCGCGATCTAATGCAGCGTATTGACAATATTGAAGGCACACTGCAGAAAATACTCCCGCTGGAAGGCGCGCGTACCGAGCGCGTACGTACCAGGCTGCGCCAATCATTAAAGGAGCTGAGCTTACAGCAGTCGCCCGACGAAAACCGCTTTGAGCAGGAGCTGATCTACTATATAGAAAAGATGGACTTTTCCGAAGAGAAGACAAGGCTTACCCAGCATTGCAGCTATTTCAGGGAAACGATAGCGAAAGATGAGCTCAGCAAGGGAAAAGTGCTCGGATTTATTTTGCAGGAAATAGGCCGTGAGATCAATACATTGGGCGCCAAAGCCAATGATGCCAGCATACAGCAGTTTGTAGTATCCATGAAAGACGAACTGGAAAAAGCCAAAGAACAGGTGCTGAATGCGCTTTGATCTTATTAAAAAGTAAAAATTAAAAGGGGCTTTTATTGCGCCCTGTTTACTTTTGCCTGTTGATTATTTCTAAAGCTTTTTGTAATTCATGCTTTTACTGAGCAATCAACCAGTTTTTTACTTTTTAATTTTGACTTTTTAATTTTTACCCGTCCATCCAAGATTGAATGAAGCGCATCATTTTTTACTTTTTACTTTTTACTTTTTATTTATCTGCCGAAGGCTGTGGTACATCTCCGCAATATCAGGAGCATTTCAATGTGCCTAAAAACGCTTGGGATTACAGCTTCAGGCCTGAGTTTCATTTTGAGATCACCGATACTGCATCTGCCTATCAGCTGGTATTTCTGATCCGCCACACAGATGCTTATGCTTACAACAACATCTGGATACTGCTGGATACCAAAGCTCCCGGCGATACTATATATCACCCCATGAGATTTGAGGTTCCGCTGGCAGCTAATAGCGGTCAGTGGCTCGGGCGCGGCACGGGCGAGATTTATGAGCAGCATGTAGCCATCAACAATCTTTCTACTCCGGCGTTCTTTCAGAGAAAAGGCCTGTACACCATCCGCATGGCTCAGGACATGCGCACCACTCCGCTGGCCGATGTAATGCAGGTAGGCCTCCGTATTGAAAAGCTGGGCATCATGCAGCACCGGCCGGGTTAAAGTTGTTTAGCTTTCGGGTATGCGCTTCTTCACTACTTTTTATGCTTTGCTCCTGCTGTATATTACTGCGGCGCTGCTCTTCTGGGGCATCAGCCTGCACAAACAGAGCCGTACCATTTTTGAGCAGGAGCGCCAGGCGCTGGTAGAAAAAGTAGATAGTGTAGCCCAACCTGCAGTCTATAGAGCCAACCTGGCCAGACTGGAAGGCAAAAGAGAGCTGCGCAAGAAGCAATACATCGGGGAAGGCGCTACTTTTTTCCTGGTGATCCTGATTGGCGCAGGCGTTGTCTATACTTCTTTCCGCCGCAACATCCGCCTTTCACGGCAGCAGAACAATTTTATGCTGGCTGTTACCCATGAGCTCAAATCGCCTATAGCCGGCATCAAGCTCAGCCTGCAGACAATACAAAAACGGGCACTCACCGAAGAGCAGCGCCAGACGCTGATCAGCCGTTGCATTGAAGAAAGCGACCGGCTGAATGACCTCTGCAATAATATGCTCATTACCTCGCAGATGGAGGGCCGCCAATATGTGCAGGCGCGCGAGCAATTCGACTTTTCGGAATTACTGGAAGAAAGCGCTGCCGCCTATCAAAAGCGTTATCCGGAGCGGTTTGAGGCAGATATTGCCGAAGGGCTGATGGTAAATGGTGATATGGCGCTGTTGCAGATGGCCGTCAACAATCTGCTGGAAAATGCCATAAAATATACTCCTGCAGAAAGCATCGTTTCCATAACACTCAAACAAATGAGGGATAAGCTTTTTTTGCAGGTGGCAGATCAGGGCAAAGGCATACCGGATGAAGAGAAGAAGAAAATCTTTTCAAAGTTTTATCGCATTGGCGATGAAGCCACGCGACACACCAAAGGCACGGGTCTGGGGCTTTATCTGACTAAAAGAATCATCAAACAGCATAAAGGCAAATTATGTGTAAAGGACAATAATCCTACCGGCGCTGTATTTGAGATCAGCCTGCCACTGTTTTAATAGACTGATAAACCCATTGTACCTCTCCATGTGTGTACCGAACCAAGCTTCCATCTTCAGCAATTGCCTCAAGCTGTCCGTTGGGTAATACCTGATTGATAGTAACCGTCCACTGTTTTTCATCCTTTCCCAATAGCTGCAGCTTACCTTTTTGAAAGAGGAGTTCATTGTAGCGGGCTAAGATTTGGCCGGCATCTTCCGGATTACAAATATTTTCTATCAGCACCGTCCTGATTTTTACCGCCAGTTCTTGTACATCAAAGGTTTCCCCCGAAGCAGCCTTAAGACTTGTCGCATTCGGCAGCGCCATTCCAAAATCATCCTGCAGCACATTCAGTCCAAAACCGATCACCGCATAGAGCCAGGAATGCCCGCGCAACACATTTTCAATTAAAATACCGCCTGCCTTTTTGTCATTAATGATCAAATCGTTGGGCCATTTGATCTGTACCGTAAGTGATTTGGTTAAGTCTTTGATAACATTAGCAATGGTAGTTGCCACGAGCGCAGAGAAAATAAATTGCTGATCTATACCTGAAGCGGGGATGGTAATGAGGCTCATCATCAGGCACTCACCGGGCCTTGCCTGCCATGAGTTTCCACGCTGTCCGCGCCCGGCCATCTGATAGGCTGCCAAAATCATTGTGCCGGCTTGTGCCTTATCGGCATCTATCAGGCGCATGGCATCATTATTGGTACTATCGGTAGTATCAAGATTAATGATTGGTGCATTGAGCCACTGGCGGGCATTCTGAGCCAAAATATTTGCTTAATTTTGAAGGATTATCAATACAAAGGGTAAAGATATTGCCCTCATACCGTTAAGACTTAAAAAAGTAATTTGGAGAAAGCGATTACAGCCCTGCAGGGAAGAAAGAAGAGCTCTACGCGCATGACGCGCAATAGCAAGCTTTTCAAAACAATCATTAACGCCATCAAGGAGAAGAAAGGAGAGAACATTGTATCATTGGATCTGCGCAAGATCGATGAAGCGGTATCAGACTTCTTTATCCTTTGTGAAGCCCAGTCAACCATCCAGATCAAGGCTATTGCCGATCATATAGAAGCTGTGGTGAAGGATGAGTGCGGCGAACGCGTATATCATACCGAGCGTGGCGATGAATGGACGCTGGTAGATTATGTGAACGCAGTTGTGCACATATTTCAGCGCGAACACCGCAAGTTTTATGATCTGGAGAGCCTTTGGGCGGATGCAGAGCGTACAGAGCATCCGGAATAAGGGCGCGAATTAATATAACTCCCCTTTTAGTTTTATTAAGGGAAATTGCCAAGCATTTTTATTATAAAGCAAGCGCATCAAATGCGCATTTTAATAGCGTAATGGAAGATAACAAACAAGGCCCGGAGCTCCCCCAAAACGGAGCCCAGAATGAGCCAAAATCACCCAGGAAAGGCCCCCGCTTTAATATTTACTGGGTATATGGCATCATCATTCTGGCGATACTGGGCATGAACTTTTTCGGCAGCTCATTCGGCACGGCAGACCGTACGATGAGCTTTCTGGAATTCAAGAAAAACCTGCTTGACTCAGGCAAGGTTGCGCGCATCGTGATGGTGAATAAGGAGTACGTAGAGGTTTACCGGAAAGACAATAAGGCGGCCACCAAGACGGATAATCAGAATGGATTTACCCTGTCGGAAGCGACACCGGATGCCATTGTAAGATTTACTACTCCTGATCAGTTTGAGAAAAAGCTGGATGAAGCTCAGGCAGGAATGCCGGAGAATCAGCGGCTTGGTATTGAAATCGCCCCTCCAAGAGGCAACCTGCTGCATGATCTGCTCAGCTCTATCTTCTTGCCGATCATTATTCTGGTAGCCATGTGGTTCCTGATTATGCGGAAGATGGGCGGCGGCGCTGCAGGTGGCGGTGCCGGCGGGCTCTTTAACATTGGCAAAAGCAAGGCGCAGCTTTTTGAAAAAGGCACGCGTGTCAACATTACATTCAATGATGTAGCCGGTCTGGATGAGGCAAAAGTAGAAGTGATGGAGATCGTGGATTTCCTGAAAAATCCTAAGAAATACACGGCGCTGGGCGGTAAGATACCTAAGGGCGCTCTGTTGGTGGGCCCTCCGGGTACTGGCAAAACGCTGCTGGCGAAAGCCATGGCGGGTGAAGCTCAGGTTCCTTTCTTCTCGATCTCCGGTTCCGACTTCGTGGAAATGTTCGTAGGCGTGGGTGCCAGCCGTGTCCGTGATTTGTTCAAGCAGGCGCGCGAGAAATCACCCTGTATTGTATTCATTGATGAGATTGACGCCATCGGTCGTGCACGCGGCAAGAATGCGGTAGTGAGCAATGATGAGCGCGAGAATACCCTCAATCAGATGCTGGTAGAAATGGATGGCTTCAGCGGCGATAGCGGCATTATTGTGCTGGCAGCTACTAACCGTCCTGATGTATTGGATACAGCTCTGCTGCGTCCCGGCCGTTTTGACCGTCAGATATCTATTGACATCCCGGATGTGAAGGGTCGTCAGAAGATCTTTGAAGTGCATCTGAAGCCGATCAAGAAGTCGAAAGACCTGAACATCGCTAAGCTTGCGTTACAGACCCCGGGCTTTGCCGGTGCGGATATCGCTAATATTTGTAATGAAGCTGCACTTATCGCTGCGCGCAAGGGCAAGAGTGAAGTGGAGATGAGCGACTTTAATGACGCTATTGATCGTGTGATCGGTGGTCTGGAAAAGAAGAACAAGATCATCTCTCCGGAAGAGAAGAAAGTAATTGCTTATCACGAAGCCGGCCACGCAGTATCGGGCTGGTTTCTGGAACATGCGCACCCATTGGTAAAAGTGACGATCGTACCCCGTGGCGTAGCGGCTCTTGGCTATGCGCAGTATCTGCCGAAGGAAGTGTACATCCGCAATACAGATCACCTGATGGATGATATGTGCATGAGCCTTGGCGGCCGTGCGGTTGAGGAGCTGGTTTTTGCTAAAATATCGACCGGTGCGCTGAGCGATCTGCAGCATGTGACACGTATGGCTTACGCGATGATCTCTATGTATGGCATGAGCGATAAAATTGGCAATATCTCGTTTTATGATCCCCAAAGCGAAGGCGGCTTTACGAAGCCTTATTCTGAAGAAACGGGCAAGGTGATTGACGAAGAAGTACGCAGAGTGGTAGATATGGCTTATCAAAAGGTCAAGAATCTGCTTTCTGATAAAATTGATGCAGTGCGCACGGTTGCAGAGGAGCTACTGAAACGTGAAGTGCTTTACAAAGATGATCTGGAGCGGCTGATCGGCGATCGCCCGTTTGAAGAAGAATCCAATGAGGAAGATACGCTCTCTCCTTCTCCGGACCCACAACTTGAGAAAGATGGTCTGAATAATAACTAAGATTTGAAATAGATAAAAAGCCCGGTTGTACTTACAACCGGGCTTTTTATTGCATTCTGATATTTGAGCGCTTCTCGCCTTATGCTGTTCAATTTTGTTTCAGGAATTTATAAGCCAAATTCTTTTTTCTCAGTGATTCTTTGGTGGAAGGTGAATAAACCCAAGCCTTTGAAACTGGTATTTACAGCCAAGAAGGCAGACTTTATCCAAACAGCCAGACCGGAAATATCTTACTAAAGGCGGCTATAAACTCACTATATAATTTGAAGCGACAGATGTTGCGCCCGGTAAGTATTATATTCGTCTGAAAGACGATCTGAACCTAATCAAGAACAGCAGATAATGGTCGGTTAAATAACTTCAAAATTACCACTATGAAAAAAGGAATAAGCTATCTGGTTGCAATCGTTATGTTTGCCGGGTGTAAGGAAGGCTGGACCAGCGAAAATAAGGATCAATACCTGCAGGCTTGCCATGATAGCCCCAATGCTTCCGGAATGAGTGATGCGCAACGAAAGAGCTATTGTCAATGCTCACTTGATGAGGTGACGAAGCACTACTCTAATGTTGAAGAAGTGCTGATTAATAAAGATAGTAGTGCGGTTAATTCTGCGCTAGGCCGTTGTCGTGAGCAGACGTTCCATTAATCTCTGGTTTTACCGGCATTATAAATACCAGTCCTGATGGGGCGGCATTGCAAATGCCGCCCAGCTACTACCAGCTATCCCATTATTAATCTGCTTGCCACCGATCCCGGCCTTTCTGCTTAATCAATGCTGATCTCTTTGTCTTCCCCTGCCAGCCTGCGCAGCAATATGCTGGCGCGGTAGCGGTCTTCTCCGTATTGCGCGTACAAGTCATCCAATAGTTGCAGCACTTTCCCGGCCTTCCATTCATTGCACCATTGCAGCAAGCCTTTCGGATAGTTTACGCCTTTGGTCATTGCTGTTTCCAGATCTTTTGCACTGGCAATATTCAGGTATAAGGCTTCTACGGCTTCATTGATAAGCATTGCTACTACACGTTCCATGATCTGCCTGCCTTTGATTTCATCTCTGGTTGGCTCAGGCATTGTTGCGCTTTCTGCATAATTGTAAAATCCTCTGCCGCTTTTTCGGCCCAGCCAACCTGCTTCCAGCAAGCGCTTCTGTGAAAAAGAGGGCTTGTAACGGGGATCATAGAAGAAGGACTGGAACACCGTTTCTGTAACCACATAGTTTACATCATGGCCGATGTAATCCATCAGTGTGAATGGTCCCATGCGGAAGCCGCCATATTCAGTCATTGCCCAGTCAATGGTAGCCATATCGGAAATCCCTTCTTCAAAAATGCGTAGCGCTTCGCCATAAAAAGGCCTTGCCACCCGGTTTACAATAAATCCTGGTGTATCGCGCGTTACTACAGGCAGCTTGCCCCATGCTGCCATCAGAGCTTTTGCTTCATCTATGAGTCCGGGAGCAGTTTGCAGGGCAGGTACTACCTCTACCAATGCCATCAACGGTGGCGGATTAAAGAAGTGAAGGCCGATCACGCGCTCCGGCTGCTGGCAGGCTGCAGCTATAGCGGTTACGGAAAGAGAAGAAGTGTTAGTAGCAAGTATGCATTCATCGCAGGCCTGCTTCTCCAAGACATTAAAAAGCTGCTGCTTTACCTGCAGATTTTCTACTACCGCTTCAATAATCAGGGGGCAATCGGACAAATCGTTGAGGTTGTTGGTAAATGAAAAACGGGCGATCACTTCTTCTTCGTTTTCCAGTTTACCTTTTTCACCAAGCTTACGCAGCGTTGCAGCCAATGAGTTTTCTGCGCGCTGTAAAGCTGCCGAGTTATTATCGTACAGCACTACCGGATGGCCTGCAACGGCAGCTACCTGGGCAATGCCTGCGCCCATAGCCCCTGAACCTACTACACCTACCGCCTGATTTTTCTGAAGCATATCTCTGTTGAAATGTTTGGGCCAAAGTATTACATTTCCGATTGCCAATAAAACGTAAGCCCGTTTTTAGTGAAGCCTATGCGCCGGACCTCTGCTGATATAAGTACCGATCTATTACTCCCGATCATTTACTGCGGCCTTGTAACAGTGCTTTCTGCGTGGTTGCTGGTGACGCACTATAGTGGCTGGATGACACATCCGAAATTTTGTTTTGGTGATTGTATCCTGTATCAATCCATAGCCGAAAAAGGATACTATTACATCGAAGGCGGCAGGAGCAATACTAATTTCTTCCCGCTCTTTCCGTTGCTCTGGCGCTGGAGCGGATTTGGCGAAGCAGGCATCAGCTTTGTAAATATGCTCTGTTTTATCAGTGGCTGCTTTCTGCTGTTCCGGAACTTTCCGGCTTCTTTATGCGTAAAAGTGCTGACGCTCGGGCTTGGCTGTATCGTCTTTTACCTGGTTCCATTTACGGAAGGCATCTTTTACCTCACGGCTACGCTGATGCTTATCGGGCTACAGCAGAGAAAGGCCGGATTGGTAATTGTGGCTTTGACGATCATGTGCCTGCTCAGGTCTGTAAGCATGCTCTTTTTCCCTGTTTGGATGGCGCTGGCATTGCTGCGCTATGCAGATACCGAATCTTTAAAAAAGGTGCGCATTTATGCCGGATATGCAATCTGGGGGGCGTTGCTGGTAATTCTGCTGTTCCTTTATTTCCATTATAAAACGGGTGAGTTCTGGGCGTTTGTAAAAGCGCAACGCGTGTGGGGGGCTGCTTTTCGCCTGCCCCAGATACCATTTGGCGCATGGGGCGATGACCGGCATATGATCTTTGCCCAGTATTCTGTATTCTTCTGCCTGATAAGCTCCTGCTATCTGGTCTGGCTTTTTGTACAGCGAATCAGGAAGCGTGACTTTCATCTGCCGGATGATGCTACGCTTTTTTCCCTGCTTTACATTGCGGCCAACGGCGTATTTCCCCTTGTGATGCGTGGCGGTGAGTATTCCAGCCTGAACCGCTATATACTTTCTACTCCTTTCCTGTATTTCTTCTTTAAAGAGATCAATACCTTCCGGTTCAACCGGGGAAGTATTCTTTTCCTGATCATCATTGAGCTGCTGTTCCTCTTTGTATGCTGGCAGATGTATGCCAGTGCTACGCGGCTGATCATCGCTACCGTATTCATGTGCGCTATGGCCATCATTCCCTGGCTACTGCAATCACGGTCCACGTTGTCGTTTGCGGCGCTCGTCATTGCAACAGCCATTGGCATTTATCTACAGTCCGTGCAGTTTGTTGACTTTGTACACGGCATCTGGGTTGGCTAGTATTTATTTTTTCTTCTGACCTAGTATGCTCCAGTCTGTTTTTTCTGAAACAATGGTATTGGTCAGTGTACCGAGGCCGTCAATGATCATCTCTACCTCATCTCCATCCTGCAGCCATTGTACTTTATAGTTCGGGTCATTGAGCAGTCCGGTGCCATTCAGCTCCAGGAAACAACCGGTACCTACCGTGCCGCTACCGATCACATCGCCCGGCAGGATATCGGCGCCATAAGCACAGCGTTCGATGATTTCGGCAAACGTCCAGTCCATATCGCCCATATTACCTTCGCTCACCTGCTTTCCGTTCACAGTACAGGTCATCTTTAAATTATAAGCATTGCCGGTGTGACCTTCTTTGGCGGGCATTTTGAAAGTCTCTAATTCATCAGGCGTCACCATCATCGGGCCAATGACGGTGCTGAAATCTTTTCCTTTTGCAGGGCCGAGGTTGAGCAGCATCTCCTCCATTTGCAGGGTGCGTGCGCTCATATCATTCATGATCATGTAACCGGCAATGTAATCGTCTGCATCTGCGGCTTTGATGTTTCGTCCTTTTTTACCGATCACCACTGCCGCTTCCAGCTCAAAATCCAGCTTCTGAAAATGATCCGGCATACAATCGATCTCACCCGGACCACCGATTGCATTGTGGTTGGTAAAGTAGAAAATCGGGTATTGATCAAATTCAGGAATCATATCCACTTTCCGGTTACGGCGCGCTGCCGCTACGTGCTGGCGAAAGGCATAACCATCGCGGCAGGAAGTGGGCCTGGGCACGGGCGCCATGATCTCAGCGCTGCTGAATGCCGCATAAGGAGCCAATGGATTTTTACCGCTTTTGATATCTGCTTCCGCCTGGCGCGCTACGGGGCTCAGCTTTTCCCAGTGATTCAACAGCTCCATCATCGTCGCTGGAAGCTGCGGATCGGCCATATCGGTATCATACAGGTTATTGTCGATGAGCAGTGCGAGCTGCTCTTTGCCTTCTTTGCGGTAAGTAACCAGTTTCATATGTGCTTCGCTGTTGTTTTCGGGTGGTAAAAGTAATTCATTGATGGCTGGATTGGCTGATCTCTTTCTTTTCTGTTGGCATTGCAAATGCCAATCCTTGTTGCGCGGCATTGCAAATGCCGCGCAGCTTACACCAATATCACCACTGTAAAAACAATTCCATTCCTCCGGCTCCTAAAAACTAAATGCACCTTTTACCTTTTTAATTTTGAATTTTGCATTTGAAATGTACACTTCAGAAACAAAGATCCGGGTGCGCTATGGCGAGACCGACCAGATGGGATTTCTCTATTACGGTAATTATGCGCTTTATTATGAGGTAGGCCGCGCCGAGGCTATTCGCCAGTTGGGTTTTACCTATCGGGAGCTGGAAGAATTAGGCATTAATATGCCTGTCATAACTCTGAATGTACAGTATTACAGGCCGGCGCTTTATGATGACCTGATTACGGTAAAAACGATTCTGAAAGAGCTTCCTGAAAGCTCCAAGATCGAGTTTCATTCCGAGCTTTATAATGAGGAAGGAGTTTTCCTCAACAAAGGCATTACCACCTTGGTGTTTTACGATCCGAAGGAGAAGAAGAAAGTGAACATGCACCCGGAATTATACCAAAGGCTGCAACCTTATTTTACCACAAAAGAATAAATGAAATGAACATAAAGGCAAGCATCATTACCATTGGCGACGAACTTTTGATCGGTCAGACGATTGATACCAACAGTGCTTGGATTGCACAGCAGCTGAATGTACTGGGGATAGATGTATTGCGCCGTGTAGCAGTCGGAGACACACGCGGGGCCATCATTCAGGCGCTGGATGAAGAACTGAGCCATCACGATCTGCTCATCATCACCGGCGGTCTCGGCCCTACGGACGATGATATTACCAAGCCTTTGCTGGCCGGGTATTTCGGAGGAAAACTCATCGTGAATGAACAGGTGCTGGAGCATATAAAAGGGATTTTCACACGCCGCAATCGTCCGTTTCTGGAAGCCAATATGAAGCAGGCAGAAGTACCGGATGTTTGCACTGTATTGCACAATGAATTGGGCACTGCGCCCGGCATGTGGTTTGAGCGGGATGGTAAAATTATCATTGCGCTACCTGGTGTGCCCTATGAGATGATGGGCATTTTGGAGCAGGAAGGATTGCCCAGGCTGCGCAGGCAGTTTACAAGCGATGCAATCGTTCACCGCAGCATTATTACGGCCGGAGAAGGAGAAAGTTTTATTGCAGAAAAAATCAAGGATCTGGAGGCTGCGCTGCCACCACATATCAAGCTGGCGTATCTGCCTTCTTACGGCATGGTGAGGCTGCGTCTTACGGGGCATGGCGCTGATGAACAGCAACTGATCCGGGAAACGGAGCTGCATGCCGATGAGCTGGCCAACCGGCTTGATGATATTGTGATATCGATGGAAGACCTGCCGCTTGAGCATATTTTGGGCAAGGCGCTTGTTGGCAAAGGGCTGCACCTCGGATTGGCCGAAAGCTGTACGGCCGGCTATATAGCCCACCGGCTTACCCAGATCATGGGTTCTGCGCAATACTTTAACGGCAGCATTGTCTGCTATCAGGATTTTGTGAAAGAAGAGCTATTGCATGTAAGCCATAAAGCCATTGAACAACATGGCGTGGTAAGCACCGAAGTAGCCGTGGAAATGGCAAAAGGCGCACGCAAAGCGCTGAAGGCTGATATTGGCTTTGGCGTAACGGGTCTGCTTAGCTCCGGCAGCGATGATCGCGTGCCGGTAGGTACTGTATGTATGGCTATCACCGGTAATGGAAAAACAGAAAGCACCACCTTCCGCTTCCATGCCGACCGGGAACGAAATAAGGAACTGGCGGTCAATATGAGTCTGCTGTTTATCTGGAAATACCTGCAGGGAAAGCTATGAGCCGGATCTTCCTGATCGGTATGCCCGGGTCTGGGAAGTCAAGCATAGCAAGGCTTTGGGGAATATCTTATAACTGGCAGGTTACGGATATGGATACCGAACTTGCCCGTCAGTATGGTAGTATCGCCGACATTTTTACCAATCAGGGCGAAGCTTTTTTTCGTGAGAAAGAGCATAAATTGCTTCAAAGCCTGATCGCTGCCGGACCACAGAAGAGCATCATTGCCACAGGTGGCGGTACGCCCTGTTTTTTCAATAATATAGATTTGATGAAAGAGGCCGGATGTGTAGTCTACATTCAGGCAGGTATACCGCTGCTGCTGAGCAGGCTACAGCGATCGTCAATCGTACGGCCATTGCTGGCCGGCGATCAGCAACAGCGGCTGCGCGAGTTGCTTTCAGCACGTGAGCCAATCTACAACAATGCCCATT
This sequence comes from Chitinophagaceae bacterium, assembly GCA_965200035.1. Lineage (GTDB taxonomy): Bacteria > Bacteroidota > Bacteroidia > Chitinophagales > Chitinophagaceae > UBA1952. Next base: position 426,122 of record OZ241334.1, read on the forward strand.
TTTCCTACCCTTCCGAATCACTGACAGAAGCTACCTTTGCCGAAATTATTGACAGATGTACAAACCAGCGCTTATAGCAGGCATCCTATCCGGTATGCTGGCGGTAATGATCGGGGCTTTTGGCGCTCATGGCCTGAAAGACCTGGTGGATGCGAAGTACCTGCCTGTCTATGAAAAGGGCGTAGCATATCAGTTCTACCACACTTTTGCACTGCTTGCTGTTGGTATTTTGTACAGCGCATTTCCATTCAAAAGCCTGCAGCTGGCCAATACTTTTTTTATCCTCGGCATCCTGTGTTTCAGCGGCTCATTGTACCTGATGGCGCTGCTCAGCATCAAAGGCATCAGCATTGGGCCTGCCGGAATAATTACTCCGATTGGCGGGCTGTTCTTCATTGCGGGCTGGGTAAGCCTGCTGACGGGCATTTTAAAGAAGGCTTAGCGTTGAATGTCTGAGACCTGATGCGCCCGTTTCACAAAATTTCTTTGCTGCTGCTGATCTATGTCTTCGTATGGGGCATGCTTCACTGGATGAATCAGGCTTCGTGGTGGTTTTTAGTGGCTGTGATCGTTGTTTACATTCATTTGCTGGTATTCGGCGCAGTCAAAATTCGCTGGAATTTTTTCCTTCATTCCATGCATCATCATCCGGAAAAAAGCAATGAAATAGCGCTCACCTTTGATGATGGACCGGCTGCCAAGACCCTTGAAATCTTAGATATTTTAAAACGTGAAAAGGTGCCAGCCGGATTTTTCTCGATTGGTAAAAATGCTCAGGCCGATCCTGAAACAGTGAAGCGCTGGGATGCGGAAGGACACCTGATTGGTAACCACAGCTATACCCACAGCTTCCATTTCGACTGGAAGTCGGCACGTGCCATGACTGACGAACTCAAGGAGACCAATAACACTATTCAGCGCATTATCGGCAAGAAGCCTTTGCTCTTTCGACCGCCTTATGGCATTACCAATCCCAATCTGGCCAGGGCTGTTCATAAAACCGGCATGATATCCATAGGCTGGAATGTCCGTTCATTCGATACTACGATCAAAGATCCGCAGCAATTGCTGAACCGTATTTTAAGCAAATTAAAAGGTGGCGACATCATCCTGCTGCACGACAGTATGGCCATCACTCACGAAATATTAACGCCTCTGATCGGGGCTGCGCGCCAAAAGGGATTTACCTTCGTGCGCGTTGACAAATTATTGGAAATCGATCCCTATGCATAAGTTGTTATTCACCGTATTAGGCCTTTTTTTGTGCTTATCCTCTTTTGCTCAGCCAAAGGGCTTTAAAGCAGTGCAGAATGTGCCTGCCTTTCAGCAAACGCTGAGCCGCAATACGGCCGCTATCCAGACCATCCAGAGCGATTTTTCACAGGTAAAGCACCTTTCCCTGCTATCTGATAAAATCACTTCAAAGGGTAAATTCTATTATCATAAAGAAGATAAAGTGCGCATAGAATACACCACGCCGTTCCAGTATCTGCTGGTGATGAATGCCGGACAGGTGATGGTGAAAGATGAACAGAAGACCAGCAAAATCAATACGCGCAACAGCAAAACGATGCAATCGGTAAACCGAATTATGGTGGATTGTATGCGGGGCTCGGTATTCACCAATCCGGATTTTAAAGTAACGGCTTACGAGAATGGCAGCGATTATCTGTTAATGATGGTACCGGCCAATGAAGCGATGCGCAGGATGTTTAAAGAGATCGATGTGTACCTTGTCAAAAGCAATTTTGATGTGGACCGCCTGACGATGACCGAGCAAAGCGGTGACTATACGGATATGGATTTTACCAAAACCCAGCACAATATAGCCCTGAATGATGCGCTTTTTAAAGTACGCTAGTATCCTGCTGTTGCTGGCAGGAACCGCCTGCAGCAATCCCTACCGGCATCTGACGGAGACGAGCGGTATGCATGCTCCGTATTACAGGCCGGTTATTACCAAAGAGCTGTACCGTTGCGTGGTGGACGGTAAGGTGCTGTTCAAGAAATTTCACCTGAGCGGCTTGCTGTTCTTCAAGTCGTTTGAAGATGGCAGTACCCGTGCCGTTTTTCAGAATGAGATGGGCTTCAGCTTCTTTGACTTTAAGTGGGACAAGAAAGATTCTTTTCAGGTGATGAGCATCATTCCGCAACTGGATAAGCCTGCACTGGTAAGAACGCTGCGCAAGGACATGAATCTGATGCTGGCTAAAAATCTGGATAACGCTACAGAAAAGGTTTTCACGCAGGATGGATACATTTATCAGCGCTATACACTGGATAAAGGCTACGCTTATTACATCAGCGAAAACGGCCTGCTGGAGCGCATTGAAAATGCCGGAAAGAGCAAGGTGATTACGATTGATATGAAGCAACTGAAAAGCGGTCGCCAGCTGCCGGAGGCCATGCTTTTCCGCCACCATAAAGCGCATTTCACCATTGACCTTAAAAAAATAGAGCAGGATGCCGGATAATTTTTACCAGGTGAGCAATCTGCAGCAGGAAGATGGAAAGCTGAGCTGTACGGTCAGCTACCATGCAGCCCACCCCGTCTTCAAAGGTCACTTTCCCGATCAGCCGGTAGTACCAGGCGTGTGCACGATGGATATGGTGAAAGATTTGCTGGAAAAGGCTGTTGGAAAAGAACTGATGCTGCGCAGCACAGGTCAGGTAAAATTTCTGCGGCTCATTCTTCCTGATGTGGTGCCGGATGTAAGCATTGCCTGGCAGGAAACGTCGGATGGCTATGCAGTAACTGCCGGCCTGAAGGCAGATGGTGCGGATGCTTTTAAGATGAACGCCGTGTTTGTTTCTTTCAGATAAGAAAACAGATCATCATAAAACCGTAGGCACGCGCCCCGGGCGCGTGCCTACATATGTTTCGCATTATATTCTATCCCTGATTATCGCGCCATTCATAGACCCATGAGCTTTGGATCATCTCCAGATGCCCTTCGGTCGACTGTTCACGCGTGCCTTCAAAATTCGGGATTTCAAGCACCCATTCCAGCAGGTTTGTGAAGCGGAGACGGTAAATTTTCTGCTCGCTAAAATCATCGCCAAAGCGCTCGTAAAGCTTCAGCGCGATATCTTCATAATCATTCCACTTAATCGGTGGTTCGTACATTATTGAATGTTTAGTTTTTAGTATTGAAGGTTGAGTGCCAAGTGTTGATGAATCATTAAACATCAAAACTAGTCTCCATGAATCGTGGACTGATCCGGTAGCGTGACCACTACATGGCCGCTTTTGCCCGGCTCCAGGATGCACTGGCAGCCCAAGCGGGAATTGATGCGCGGGTTTCTCGCGCGGTCAATGAAGTCTTCTTCCCGGTCTGATATTTCAGGCACAAGGTCATCACCCTGTTCTACATACAGATGGCAGGTGCTGCATCCGCAGACCATGCCACAATTATGGTGCAGCTCAATGCCATTTTCAAGCGCCACCTCAACCAGATTCTGATCGGGGGCAATATCTTCTAAAGTAATGGGCTGAAGGTCTTTCTGCTCAAAGTTAAACGTGATACGGTACATTCTTTCTGGTGATAAAGATGCAAAGTTAATCCTTGCCCGGCGTTACCGCATAAGTGTTTTTTATAGCGTCTGTGAGCGCGGAGTAAACAGCCTGCCAGTAAGGGTTTTCATGGAGCATCTCCAAGTGTTTGTGAATAGTAGGCTCATCATTACGCCGTGCGGGACCGGTTTGTAATGTCCTGGGGTGAGCGGTATTAACCCGGTCAAGAGTCTGCTGAAGAATAGGCTGCAAGAGATTAAAAGGAAGATTGTGCTGTGCACAGATGTCCGCGCACATACCCAGCAGATAATTAGTAAAATTGTTGCCTGCTACCGCGGTCAGGTGCAGCCATTGCCGCTGCCCGGTAGCCGCTTCATACTGGATGCCTGAAATGGCTGCACACACATCCTGCACCGTGCGGCGCGCATTGGTTGAATTAGCCTCCCATACACAGGGAAAGTTGCGATGTACGGGCATATCCTTTTTAAGAATGGAATAGACCGGCCAGGCAATACCCTGCAACAATGATCTCCCTAAAATACCGGCGGAGGCGCTGCCGGAATGATGTATCAGCACTGTAGTGTTGAACGCGAGCTGGCCAGCCACTTCTTCAATAGCCGCATCACTCACCGCCAGCAGGCACGCATCCGGGCCATCGTGAATCTCCAAAAGGCTTTGAAGCAATGGCAGATTGTACACACGTGCAAGTGCTGTACCTGCTGCCTGATTCCTCGCCCATAATCCGACACAGGTGTGACCGCCCGATTGCATTCTTGCAGCCAGAAACCAAGCCATATTGCCGGAACCGATCAGGTAGTAAGTCATGACAGGGCTGCTTTATGCTGAACAATATAATCTTCCATTGAACGGTATAATTGCTGCTTCAGGTCTGGCAGATCAGCCAATGTCATGCCGGTGGTTGCCACCGGTGGCAGAAAGTGAAAATGGATTTGTTTGGGTCGCGCCCAGGCCTTCATATAGTGCGGGAGAATAGTACCCGTATTGAAGATGACTGCAGGCATGATCGGCTTTTGCGCGCGAATGGCGGTAATGAATGCGCCATCATGAAATGGCTGTAAAGGCTCATCGGTTTTATTTCTGGTTCCTTCCGGATACAAACAAAGATGCAGACCTCTTTCCAGCGCCTGCTGCATAGCGGTGAAGCTCTCACGGCGGCTATCTTTTGTCTTGCGGTTCACCAATATAGAGCCTGCTTTATAGATCACGCCGAACAGCGGAATGCGCGACATTTCAATCTTGGCCAAGGTTTTATTCGGACCGGGTATCCAGGGCGAAGTAACAGGCACATCCACAAAAGAATTATGGTTGGAGATCACTACGTAGTTCTGTCCTTTTTGGAAATGCTCCGTGCCTCTGCGCCTTACCGGACAAAAAACGAGGGGCATAAATACACTCATCCAGCCTTTATAGATCGGGTGCAATACTACAGAACGGTGCGGCTCCGGCAACAATGAGGTGAGCCATACAGGAATGACCACTACCAGCATGGTAAGGGCAAACAGCAACAGGCCATACACGAAATAGACATGCCCGAGGATACGCTTTACAGCATTCATAGCAGCAAAGAAACAGCAAAATTTCCTTAACGGATCAGGGTAGCATCACCTTTGACCTTTTGCTCATTGCCAAACCGGTCTGTAGTGCTGAGCTGCCAGAAATACGTGCCAGCATCCTGTGCCTTTCCTGCAAATGAGCCATCCCAGCCCTGCCCGAAATAAGTGGTGTAAAACACCTGCTGCCCCCATCGGTTATAGACTCTGAAATAATTGATATTCCGGTAGCCGATACCAATAGGCCGCAAGACATCATTAAGCCCGTCTCCATTCGGTGTGAAGCCGGAAGGCACAAAGAGCGTTGCCTGATTGACCACAGTTACCTTGATTGTATCATTGCCTTCACAACCTATATCGCTTCGCACATGCACGATATAGGTGATGTCGCCAAGATTCGGGTAGAAGCCGATCGGATTGCTGATGTTCGGGTTATTCAGATAGGTACCGGGCGTCCAGGTATATTGCGTACCGCCCGTTGCCTGCCAGCGTATGCTCTCATCTTTTACAATGATCGTATCGTTGCGCACGCCGGTGTATGGAATGAATCTTTCCACATCCAGATCTTTTCTGGCGGTATCCACGCAGCCTTTGATATTCTTTGAGATCAGCACCACATGGAATATGCCACCGGTATCAAAGCTATGCGAAGGATTCTGCTCACTGGAAGTAGTGCTGTCGCCAAAATCCCAGCGCCAATAGTTAATCGGCTTGTAAGTAGAGGTGCTCTGGTCGGTGAATGGAATGGGCGTCTTTGGACAAGGAATGCCTCCTACGGAAAAATCCGCATCATAGTCCGGATACACTTTCACAATACGCGTAATACTATCCGGACAAGTGCTGCCGCGATTGACTACCAGCTTTACAAAAAAGGTTCCGGTATCAGGATAAGTGAAGGAAGGCTCAAACCGCGTAGACGTATCTGTATTGCTGCCTGCTACGCCGAAATCCCAGTTATAGGCAAAGCCGCCTGTGCTGAGGTTATCAAAATGAACGGTCTTGCTTTTACACTGTACAATGTAAGTGTTGAACTCATCAGAGTACTGCGGAATGTTGGCTACCACTGCGCGTGAGCAATTAGTGACCACAAACTGAAATTCACGTTTTACCGTATTAATCAGCGAACCTTCGCGCCATTCATTACAGCATACAGTTACTACATAGCGGCCGGTTTGCGTAGGCGTACCGGTTATCAGGCCGTTTACCGGATCAATGCTGATGATTGGTGAGCCAAGCATAGGGCGGGATGCGGAGTAAGGTCCTATATAGGGCACGCTGTTAAATGCAATGCTGGTGGGTTCCGGCTTTGCATCATTGGCATTACCGCCATCATAAGCTGTACAAAATTCGTAGCTGAGCGAATCTCCGTCAGGATCGATAGCAGAGTGATCGTAAAATATCGGCGTGTTGATACAGATGATCTGAGGCGGATAGTTTTTAAATATGGCGCTGTTGTTGCAGGCTTTGCCTGCGGGCGGAATAATGGCATAATAGGTAGCGCCAACCTCGCTCGGACGGATGATATTGGTAATAGAGCCATTGCGGCAGCAACGCTGATACACTACATAGTAGCCGGTGCTATTGGCAGGCAGATTGTATGCTTTGATGAATGTTGCTTTCTGCAGGCAGGTATTCGGCGGATTATTAATGCACGAGTTGGAAAAGTTGGCCGGTACACGGAAGGGCTGAAAAGCATATTCCACCGAATCATCCAATATGACCCTGCGGCCGTTTCCTTCAAAAATAGCAATGATGGCCGGGCGATCCTGCGCAATAGCCGGCGGATCGCCATTGAGGCAATCTTGGTAGATATCTACCCGTATTTCGTAGCGGCCGGTCGAAAGGCATTTATAGGTAACCTCACCGCCCACAATATGCGTGGCGTGTGCATCACTGAACGCGAACAGAGAAGCAAGGAGAACAATAAATCCGGTCAGGTATCTTTTCATACTAATAAATCCTCTGTTTGCCGGGCGTTGCAATAAGTCAAAAACGAGACTATATCGTGCGCCAGTTGCTGCGGTTCCTCCAGCATAGACATGTGTCCGCTGTTGGGGTAGATCATTACAAAATTAACGTTCGCAAGGATAGTTTGTTGCAATACTTTTCGGGGTGGGATGAGACCGTCCTGTGCGCCGATAATCCATTGTACCGGAAAAGCCGTATGCACCAGCACGTCCAGCCGGTCGGGCCTGTTTATCATCGCATTGTAAAATGCGATTAAGGTCTCACTATTCACCTGCATGGCCTGTATTTGTTGCACCTTCATTACTTCCGGATGCGCTTTTTGGAAAGCATCTGCAAACAGTGGCGGCACGCTGGCCTCGATGAAGGCTTCACGTCCACCCTTCCGGATCAGTTCTATGGATTTGCGGCGGCCGTTTTTCTTCTCATTGTCATCTGCTTTTGCAGTGGAATGAATCAGGGATAAGCCGTTCAGCTTTTCAGGATAACGCGCAGCGAAGGCTAATGCAATGTAACCGCCCATCGAATGCCCGGCAATGACTGATTTTCTTATCTGCAGATGATCTATCAGCGCAGCAATGCTGTCCGCGAGCTCTTCTATACTGATCTCCTCACCCTGAAAAGAACTGTTGCCCACTCCAGGTAAGTCAGGAACCAGCACCTGAAAATCTGCAGCAAGCAAGGGTACAATTTCACGCCACATAGCGCCATCTGCAGGGAAGCCATGCACCAATACAACAACAGGTTTCCCCTCCGTTCCGAACATACGTGCGGAAAGCTTCGAGAACTGTGCCGTAGCGATCATTATTTGCTTTTCCATACTCATGCAGCGATCTGATTGCTACGCCTATAAATCATGCCATAAGTAACCAGCAGCGCCAGCAGTACCGGCCATAAATTGGCCAGCGCCAGAATCTGGATACGTGCTATATGCAGAATAATACTTACAAACAACAGGCCTATCGCTACCAGCGCATACTTTGATATGTTACGACGACGAAATGCAGCGATGATATTGGGTGGCAGCGCCCAAAGCATATTCAGGTTGTTCTCGCAGATCTTATGGTCGGTGCCGGCCCACATTATGATCATGAAGCAGCCGAAGAAGCCTGTAATAAACAGCAATGTCCGTCCAAGCACGGCTCCGGCTTTCTGAAAGCGCGGTATGATCTGGCTGAAGATCACAACCATCGCAATAACAAGCATGGCCCAGAAAGGTGGATCAATTACTTTATCCTGCGGAATTTCTGCGTGCTGCGGAAGCACTATATGGCTGTCCAGCACCAGTTTTCTCGGACCTATTGTAGCGCCTGCGAAGCCCTGTGCCAGATACTCGGGCAGGAACATGGCCTGCTCATTAGTCATTACTTTATCTACATTGGTGCCGGTGAGGATGTTGATGCCAAACCGCTCCCATACCTGACCGGTCAAATGTGCGTTCCATATCTGCCTGAACGTAAATTTTTGCCCGCCGGGGATGGCTGTGCCATAGTGCAGGCTGTCTTCCACTGCAAGGCGCACAATATCACGCACACGCGTGGCGCAGTTATCATAAATGGAAGAGTAAATGTAGCCACGGTTTTGCGGCAGCAGATTTTCTTCCAGCAGCGCGCGCAGCCTTTGCTTTTCCTTGCCGGTGAGGTTCAACTCCTGCTCCAGCACCGAGCGGCCATAATAAATGTAATCGCTCAGGAAATTCTGATAAGTGGTCTTGGCCAACGAGTAAACTAAAGTGCCTTGTGCAAAGCGCAGCTCAAAATTCTGTTCATTAAAATCGAAGGTGCCATAGTTGTAAGCCTCATCTGTACCATGCACGCTGTCTGTAATGCGAATGCCATTGTGCCCGAAACTGGCGCCTATAAACTCATTGCCCGGACCACAGGTTAGCAGTGCGATGCGCAGATGACTGGTATCGGTCTGGGCTTTTAAAGAAGTAAAAAGTAAAAAGTAAAAAGTAAAAAACAGAGTGGTGATGCGGCGAAACATGATGCAAAATACAGAAAGGCTGCCTTGTAAGGCAGCCTTTCTGTGAGAATATGGTACAGGAATCAGGTAAAGCTTAGAGAAGCAGGCCTGTAACCGACTTGCCAGGCCTATCTTTTATTTAAGCCCTAATCCTTTCGTGGCAATGAAAACATTAAGCGTTCATCGAATCACCGGCGAAGATAGAGCCTGCATACTCACGGTTGAGACGGGCAATATTTTCCAGTGAAATGCCTTTAGGACATTCCGCTTCGCAGGCGCCGATGTTGGTGCAGGAGCCAAAGGCTTCCTTATCATGCTGCATAACCATGTTGGTAGCACGAATCTTACGCTCCGGATCGCCTTGCGGCAATAGTGCCAAGTGGCTCACTTTGGCTGAGGTAAACAGCATAGCCGATGTATTGGGGCAGGCAGCCACGCAGGCTCCGCAGCCAATGCAGGCAGCAGCAGCAAATGACTCATCTGCTTTGTGTTTTTCAATCGGCAGTGCATTGGCATCAACTGCGTTACCTGTATTGATGGAGATATAGCCACCGGCCTGTATAATGCGGTCAAAGGCATTGCGGTCGGTCACCAGATCTTTGATTACCGGGAATGAATTGGCGCGCCAGGGCTCTACCACTATGGTATCGCCGTCTTTGTACTCGCGCATGTGCAGCTGGCAGGTAGTTGTATGCTGCCACGGGCCGTGCGCGCGTCCATTGATGTACATGGAGCACATGCCGCAAATGCCTTCACGGCAGTCATGGTCAAATGCAATCGGCTCTTTATTCTCAGCGATCAACTGCTCATTCAATACATCAAACATCTCTAGGAATGACATCTCGGAAGAGATACCGCTCACCTTGTAGGTTTCAAAACCACCTTTTGCCTTATTGTTCTTCTGACGCCAAACCTTGAGGGTCAGATTCATATTGTAGTGCTCCATACTTCCAATGATAGACCACAGATTGAGCTTATCGAGCTGATTTCCGTGGATAGTTAGTTTGAATAAATTTTTCTTTTTATAGTAGGCATAGCTCCAAATTCAATAGCAAGCCTACTTCAATTTCCGTTGCTTTAAGGTAATTCAACAACTGTTCTTCATGCTCCTCTACCAGACCCTGTGCCGCTTTTAATTCTATAATTACTACATTTTCAATCAACAGATCAGCAAAATATATACCACCTCTTGTTCATCATAGTAGACTTTAATAGGCACCTGAGTCTGCACATTTTATTCTGCATTTCTGATCTCTGTAGCCAAATGCTCTTTCATAAACCTTCTCCAAGAATCCAAAACCAAGTTCATTATAAACCACATAGCGGCCTATTCTATTTATAGCTCCGCTGGCTCGGATGAACCACATCATAAATCAAATCCTCCTTGTGTAGTTCAAATTGTGAGTCGCCCTTGTATTCCCAGGCTGATACGTACATGTACTGGTCGTCCTGACGCAGTGCTTCGCCGTCTTCTGTCTGATATTCTTCGCGGAAGTGGCCTCCGCAGCTTTCATTGCGGTCGAGCGCATCCATGCACATCAGCTCGCCCAACTCAATGAAGTCGGCTACACGGCCGGCCTTATCCAGCTCAGGATTGAATTCGTTGATCTCACCGGGTATGCGCACATTGCTCCAGAACTCTTTCTTCAATGCTCGGATTTCCTGAATGGCTTCCTGCAGGCCCTGCGCATTACGCGCCATGCCGCACTTGTCCCACATGATCTTGCCGAGGCGCTTGTGCATGCTTTCCACGCTTTCCGTGCCCCTGATGTTCATCAGCTTTTCGATGCGCCCGCGTACTTCGCGCTCTGCGGCTTCAAACGCAGGATGATCAGTGCCTTCCGGCTTCTTGCTGATTTCATCCGCCAGATAGTTGCCGATGGTATAAGGAATCACGAAGTAGCCATCTGCCAGACCCTGCATCAATGCGGAAGCGCCGAGGCGGTTAGCGCCGTGATCGGAGAAGTTGGCCTCTCCTAAAGCATACATGCCCGGCACCGTAGTCATCAGCTCATAATCCACCCAAAGGCCGCCCATCGTATAGTGCACTGCGGGATAAATGCGCATCGGCACTTCGTATGGGTTCTCGCCGGTAATCTTGGCGTACATATCGAAGAGGTTGCCGTATTTTTCAGCTACCACATCTTTACCCATCTTAATGATACTTCCTTTATCGGCGTTGTGATTGCCCTGCTTGCCCGCTTCGATCTTGCCGTAGCGCTCAATGGCTGAGGCATAATCGAGGTATACGGCCTGCTTGGAAGCACCTACTCCATAGCCGGCATCGCAACGCTCTTTCGCTGCGCGGGAAGCCACGTCGCGGGGCACGAGGTTACCGAAGGCAGGATATCTTCTTTCGAGATAATAATCGCGCTCTTCTTCCGGTATATCATTGGGCTTGCGGTTGTCGCCCTGCTTTTTAGGCACCCATATACGACCATCATTCCGCAGCGACTCAGACATCAGCGTGAGCTTGCTCTGGTGGTCACCGCTCACAGGAATACAGGTAGGGTGAATTTGCGTGAAGCATGGGTTACCGAAATAGGCTCCCTTTTTATGAGCTTTCCATGCAGCCGTAACATTACAGCCCATAGCATTGGTAGAAAGATAAAATACATTGCCATAGCCACCGCTGCACAGCAGCACCGCATTGCCGAAATGGCGCTCCAGTTCTCCGGTCACCAGATTGCGGACAATGATGCCCCGCGCCTTGCCGTCGATAGTTACTACTTCCAGCATTTCGTGGCGGGAATACATATCCACATTGCCCAGCGCTATCTGACGCTCCAGCGCCTGATACGCACCGATGAGCAATTGTTGACCCGTTTGTCCGGCTGCGTAGAAGGTGCGCTGTACCTGCGTACCCCCGAATGAGCGGTTGCTCAGCAGACCGCCGTATTCACGCGCAAAAGGCACACCCTGAGCTACGCACTGGTCAATGATGCTGGCAGACACCTCGGCCAGGCGATGTACATTGGCTTCGCGGGCGCGGTAGTCGCCCCCTTTAATGGTATCGTAGAAGAGACGGTAAGTGCTGTCCCCGTCATTCTGATAATTTTTGGCTGCATTGATACCACCCTGCGCGGCTATTGAGTGCGCGCGGCGGGGAGAATCCTGAAAGCAGAACGCTTTTACCTTATAGCCAAGCTCACCCAGTGATGCTGCGGCAGAGGCGCCGGCAAGACCTGTACCTACTACAATGATCTCGAGCTTGCGCTTATTAGCCGGGTTTACCAGCTTACAAGTGCTTTTATAATCGGTCCACTTTTTAGCGAGGTCGCCTTGTGGTATTCTACTGTTCAATGGCATCTTCTAATTCAAAATTTAAAAGGCAAAAAGCAAAAGACTTCAGTGTACTATGAGCCAAACTGTTCGAGATGGTGATTGAGGTGCATATGCTGCAGCCTGTCCCATTCATCTGTAGTGACTTTTCCGAAAAAAGGATGACGATCGGTTAATTTTCCTTCCCGGCCTGCTTCCGAAAAGCGGTCCAATGTGGCCAGCAGCAGATTCCGCTCTTCGTCAAAAGGGCGGCCTGAGAACTGCTTTAATACGCCGCCGGTAGGGCTGTTTTTATTGAATTTTCCTTCGCGCAGAAATTTCTTTTTCAAAAAAGGACCGAGCAGCTTTGCGATGAGCGGCGCTTTGACCGTCATGCCGCCGGTAGCCGTCTCCAGCACTTTCCGGCAATGCTCCATCATCTGCGCATGATCCATTTTGCCCCACAGTCGCTGTGTATCGGGCGTTATAGAACTAAATCGCTGCCTGATCTGCGCTACTCCTTCGTTGGTGAAAAGACTGCTCATAAAGCTGATTATTTTTTAGGATAAAGCTCAGGATCTACCTGTAGATGAAATACAGAAGGATTCATCTCGAACCAGCCGTGCGTGCCGCCATAAAACCAGATGGGCATCAGGGCAAAGATGAGCGGGATGATGATTGAAAAGGCAAAGCCTATCGTCTTGATCATTCCTTTATAACGGTGTGTAGTGAGGCCAAACGTCTGGAAAGCGCTGAAGAAACCGTGCGCCAAATGCCAGGCAAGCGAGATGCAGCCAAGCACGTAGATCACCACGACGATGATATTGCTAAATGCATCAGCCATGCGGGTAAAGAGATCGAGCTCTTCGCCTTCAACAATCTGATTGCTTCGGTTGGGTAGCCAGAACGCAGATAAATGTACGATGAGGAACAGCAGGATGAGCGTACCCAGAATGCCCATACTGCGACTGTACCAGCGGCTGGTCTTATTGCCCGGCTTTACAGCATACTTGGTGCTGCGGCGGCTCATATTTTTGATCCAGAGCTGCAGGCCGAGAATGATGTGCCAGAGCAGGAACACCATTAGCCCTACTTCCATAATGCGGACCAATGGATTGGTACCCAGGAAATGCGCGTATACATTGAAGTTAGCGCCTCCGTCATTATAAAAAACCTGTGCATTTACATAGCAGTGCACCAGCAGAAAGAGAATCAGAAAAAGTCCGGTAGCTCCCATCAGCAGCTTTCGGCCAATGGCGGTGGAAAAGGCAGCTTTCCAGTTCATACGTTGGTAATCAGTAAAATTAAGAGATGATGTGCAAATGACAATTCTGCGACAAAGATACCTTTTGCTTCGCAAAAGGTGAAAAAATGCAAAATGTAAAATGCAAAGTCAAAAAAGGCATTGGTTTTTTACTACTGTTGAAGCAGTAATACAGAACAATCTCAACAGTTTTTGCATTTTAAATTTTGCATTTTGCACTCTGAATTTTGCATTACCCTATCCGCAGCATCTGATTGTCGATCAGCTGAAAGAAATGACCGGGCTGATAGGTGCGCCAGTTGCCGTTCTCGAGCATATGCACATAGCGGTCTATGTGGGATTTGTGGAAATCATACTGGGTATGTTCCGGCATATTGATGGATACGATCCAGCCGCCTTCATCCTTGATCTCTTCATACCATTCTTCATAATAATCGGTATCGCTGCTATGGAAGTTGAGCACATTTTCTGTAATGAGGATGAATTTATAAATGCCTTCCCTGATCATCGGTTCGATCACTTCCCGCTTGAGCTGCATGATATCATTCTCCACCGCATCGTTCCACTCGCCCAGCATTTCAAGGATCACATAATTAAGCTCATAATCGGCAAACAGCTCTTTCACGTAAAGTGTCCGTGAGCCAAAGTCATCCCACTGCGGATGTATATAATAGTTGTAAACGGTATTGCTGAATTCAAATTCGCTGTACTCGCGCCCATAGAATGGCGAAAGCTCATCTTCCTCAGCCATATACAGATGGCGCCAGTTAAAAAAAGGTTCTATCTCATGCATCTTGCTGCAATTTGCAGAAAAGACTTTAAAATCAGGCCGCAAAAAATTTCACGGAACACAACACAGGGTCGGGACGCGATAGCGACCTGAACCCGTCACACCTCAACCATGAATTGCCTGCGCGGCCAGCCATCCGCTGCACCAGGCATGTTGAAAATTATACCCGCCTGTGATGCCGTCAACATTCATAGCCTCCCCGCCAAAATACAGTCCGGGCGCTACCCTGCTCTCCATAGTCTGAGGATTGATCTCCGATAAGGCCACTCCGCCGCAGGTTACAAATTCTTCCTTAAAAGTTGTTTTGCCTTTCACCGGATAAGCGTCCTGCACCAGCGATGTAATGAGCTTATTCTGCGCCGCCGCTGCAAGCTCTCCCCACCTCACCTGCTCACCAATACCACAACGGGTAAGCAGAAACTCCCACAGACGCTTCGGCAGCTCAAAAGGATTGCGGCTGTGAATGGCCTGCCCGCCCTGCGACTGACGTAGTGCCGCAAACTGTTGTCTTAATTCTTCTTCGCTCACATCACCAAGCCAGTTGACTAAGGCGGCAAACTCATAATGCCGCTCCTGTAATGCCAGCGCCGCCCATGCCGAGGTCCGCAAAACGGCCGGTCCGCTGAAGCCCCAGTGCGTGATCAGCAATGGTCCCTGCTGGATAAATTTGGTTCCGGCAACCTTCACGGTCACCTCTGGCACACTCACGCCCATCAGTTGGGTAATAGGATTGGATGGCAGATTAAAGGTGAAGAGGGATGGCGCAGGCGGCTGTATAGTATGCCCCAGTTTTGTGAGCCATTCAAGATGCGCCGGCTTTAGGATAGCACCGCAGGCCAAAATCACTTTGTTGACTATTGTGCCGCTACCGTCATCGAAATAAAGCCGGAACCCTTCTGTTTCCTGCTGCACCGATTTTACTCCTTTGCCATAGCGTACCTGTACATGCCGCTTCATCATCTCCTGCCAGATGCAATCGATGATGGTCTGCGAATCATTGGTAGCCGGAAACATGCGCCCGTCTGCTTCCTGAACAATAGTCGCGCCGCGCTCTTTAAACCATTCAATAGTATGCTGCGGCGAAAAATGGTACAGTGATTTTTTGAGCAGCGATGTGCCGCGCGGATATCGCTTCACCAAATCAGGAATATCAAAGCAGGCATGTGTCACATTGCATCTGCCACCGCCGGATACTTTAATCTTCTGCATGGCCTTGGAAGCCTTTTCAAAGACCGTTACTTCCTGCCCGGTCCTGTAAGGTATGTTGGCTGCTGCAAAGCAGCCTGCCGCACCTGCACCGATAATTGCTATCCGGTTATCTCCGCTCATTAATCTTTATTGAAAGAACGCAAAAGTAGCTTAGTTATCCTGCGTTGTCATTATAGAAATCTTTCCCGCCATGCTGTAGCAATCGTGTATCCGGCAGAAAAATTAAAGTTGTCACCCAATAGTCACAATCATTACCTCGTCTTTCTAATCAGAAGCTTCTATAACACCTCTTACCTGTTTCAAAAAAACAAACGCTTTTAACCACTACTATTCTTATGAGAAACTTTATACTGATCGCTGCATTATGCGGCCTGAGCAGTGCTGCCTGTGCACAAGCATCTTCCAATACCCTTGAGTACATAGACATCAATAATATAAGAGCAGGCCACTCGCCATATGGCAATATGTGGTCTGATATGACAACAGGCACTACTTCCTGCGAATACCCGAAAGCATCGGGCAAGCATGTTGCCGGGTTGGGTAGCCTTTGGTTCAGCGGCTATGATACGCAAAACAACTTACATGTTGCAGCACAGACCTATCGCCAGACAGGCAGCGATTATTTTCCGGGACCTGTAGATCTGGGCATTCATGATACAACTGCAGCAAAACCGTATGTGGCCAGCTGGGCAAGGATCTGGAAAATAAACAAGACTACCATTGATTCATTTCGTGCACTGACTAGCCATACGATCGCCAATACACCAGCTGATATTCTGGAATGGCCGGCACGCGGCAATACGCATGCAAAGGGCACCCAGCAAAGCACGATCACTATTAATAAAGACCTGGCTCCGTTTGTGGATGCGGATAATGATGGCGTGTACAATGCGCTGGCAGGCGACTATCCGAAAATAAAAGGCGATCAGATGCTGTGGTCAGTATTCAATGAAGTGATGCTTCCGAAAACACAAACTCATTCCGTAAGCATGGGGCTTGAAATCCGGCAATCGGTATATGCTTACAAGCGCAATTCCGGCCTCGATAACATTGTATTTTATGAGTACGATATCAAAAACACGGGTAGTAACGCGTTCTCTGATTTTATTGCAGGTATGAATACAGACTTTGATTTGGGCTATGCATTTGATGACTTCATCGGCTATGATTCCACTCATCGGATGGGTTATGTCTATAATTCTGTTTTACAGGACGGCTCCGGCGACTCAACTTCCTATGGCGCAGATATACCCGTAGCAGGGATGAGTATTATGGAGTTTCCCGGTGATCAATATCCGGCGCTGACAGTTCTAGGCACGTTCAATCCTTATACTAATGGTATTGGTAATCCTCGAGATGCTGTTGAATTCAGCCGCTTGTTGCATGGTCAAAACAGAGTAGGCATGGATATGCATGACGACCGTGGTTCAGGCACCGCAACTAATGCATACGGTCCCGGAACAAATACCAGATATGCCTTTACCGGAGACCCAAGTGACCCAACCGGATGGTCTGAATGTCAATCACATGTTCCTTATGGTAGCGACCAGCGGTTTGTGCTGGCTGCGCAGCCTGTTACGTTCGCAGCCGGAGCCACTAAAAAACTGGGCATGGCGCTCGTGGTAAGCCCGCACGCAGGCGCCTGCGGCTCACTTGATCTTACCGGCCTGAAGCATCTTGCCGATACTGCGCTGATTACTTATTACAGTCCTCCTGCACCACTTGGTATTCACTCGGTGGCATCCATAGCAAAGTCGCTGAAGGTATATCCCAACCCTACCAAAGATCAGCTGCACATTCTCCTTCCTGATGACGAAGCTGCAACTGTAAGTCTTTACGATGCCAGTGGCAGATTATTAAGCACCATTCATACAGCGCACCAGAAAGAAGCCATGCTGGAAACCGCTCAGCTTGCAGGGGGCATGTACATAGTGTCATACCGTTCTGGCCAAACAGTAGCTGACAATACTTTTATTAAAGAATAGCGTTTTAAGTAGATGAAAAAAAAATAAGGATGGCCAAAAGCAGCCATCCTTATTTTTTTCAAATTATTTCGTGCATTTCACCTGCGCATCCACTACGGCAATAGCCACCATATTCACGATCTGGCGTACCGAGCTACCCAATTGCAATACATGGACCGGCTTCTTGAGCCCCAATAAAATTGGCCCTACCGCTTCTGCGCCGCCTACCTCCTGCAATAGGTGATAGGCAATATTGCCGGATGCCAGATTCGGGAAGATGAGCACATTAGGTGATTCGTTTACCAGATCAGAAAAAGGATAATTTTCGCGCAGCAAATCCTGATTAAAGGCAACGCCGGCCTGCATTTCTCCATCTATGACCATGTCAGGATAAAGATTTTTCAGCCGGGCTACGGCATTGCGCACAGTAATAGCTTCCGGCGAATCCGATGAGCCAAAATTGGAATAAGACAGCATGGCAATGCGAGGCTTGATGTTGAACTGCTCCACCTCGCGCGCCGTCTGTAAAGTAATCTCGATCAGGTCTTCTTCCGTAGGGTTAAAATTCACGGTGGTGTCGGCAAAAAACAAGGGCCCCTTCTTGGTAAGCATCAGGTACATGCCGGCTACGCGCTTGGCATTCGCTTCCAGTCCGATGATCTGCAGCGCAGGACGCACAGTATCCGGATAATTGCGGGTAAGGCCGGAAATGAGCGCATCTGCTTCGCCACAGTCCACCATCATACAGCCGAAATGTACCCGGTCGCGCATCATCTTACGCGCTTCATACAGATTATAGCCCCGGCGCTTGCGCTTTTCGAAGAAAAGATCGCCATATTTATTGCGCTGCTCCTCCATCGCATCGCTGCGCGGATCGATCATACGCACGCCTTCCAGCTGCAGGCTATGTTCCTTAATCAGGGCTTTAATTTTCTTCTCATTACCCAGCAGTATCGGAGTGGCAATGCCATCGTCGAGCACCGTCTGCGCTGCTTTCAATATTTTAATATTCTCTGCTTCTGCAAATACCACCCGCTTGGGATGCTGCTTGGCTTTGTTAATGATGAAGCGAAGAATATTATCATCACTACCGAGGCGCGCGTACAGTTCAGCTTCATATTTCGCCCAGTCTTCAATAGGCTTGCGCGCTACCCCACTCTCTATGGCAGCCTTTGCTACAGCCGGCGATACGGTGACCAGTAGCCGCGGATCAATCGGCTTGGGAATGATGTACGTTGGTCCGAAATGCAGGCTTTTTTCATTGTAAGCAACATTTACAATATCCGGTACCGGCTCTTTGGCCAGTGCGGCCAGCGCTTTCACGGCGGCCAGCTTCATCTCTTCATTAATGGCTGTAGCCCGCACATCGAGCGCGCCACGGAAGATGAATGGAAAGCCCAGCACATTGTTTACCTGATTAGGATAATCGCTACGACCGGTAGCCATGATCGCATCGGGGCGTGCAGCCAGCGCATCATCGTAGCTGATCTCGGGATTCGGATTGGCCAGTGCGAAGATGATCGGCCGCGCCGACATGCCTTTGACCATGCCCGGCGATACTACACCACCTTTTGACAAACCAATGAATACATCAGCACCAACCATTGCTTCTTCAAGATTCATACCAGGATGGTCCTGCGCAAACTTTTGCTTGTGCTCATCCAGATCGGTGCGCGATTTTGTGATTAGTCCTTTACTGTCGAACATGAAAATATTTTCGACCTGTGCGCCAAGCGCTATATAAATATTGTTGCAGGAAATAGCTGATGCCCCGGCTCCGCTTACGACGATTTTTACATCCGCGATTTGCTTACCCACTACTTCCAACGCATTCAAAAGCGCCGCTCCGGAAATAATGGCCGTACCATGCTGGTCGTCATGCATAATGGGAATGGATAATTCACGCTTCAGCCGCGCCTCAATTTCAAAGCATTCCGGCGCTTTGATGTCTTCCAGATTTACCCCGCCGAATGTTGGCTCAAGCGCTTTGACCACGTTTACAAAGCTGTCAATATCCTTTACATTCAACTCAATGTCGAATACATCTATATCCGCAAATATTTTGAACAGCAATCCCTTTCCTTCCATCACCGGCTTGGATGCCTCCGGACCAATATCTCCCAGTCCCAGCACAGCCGTACCATTGCTGATAACCGCTACCAGATTGCCTTTGGCGGTATATTTATAAACGTCTTCAGGGTTGTTGTGTATCTCAAGGCAAGGCTCTGCAACGCCGGGTGAATATGCTAGCGCCAAATCGCGCTGGGTCTTGGTCTCTTTGGTCGGGACCACCTCTATCTTTCCCGGACGCCCTTTGGCGTGATATTCCAAAGCATCTTCCTTCCTGATAAGCTGTGCCATTTTTTGAAAAGCAATGATTATGCAGACCAAGATACGATTCCTTCATCAGTGATTAGATGTTGCAAGTGTGGGCCGGCGCAGATAATACCCTTTTATATGTGCCGTTTTAAATTTTGCATTAAAAGATTAGGTTTGCGGCCTAAATCACTATTCTATGCCGCAATCGGTTTTTGAGCATATGCAGCAAATGGGCCACGAGCAGGTCGTATTCTGCCAGGACCCTCACTCCGGACTTACTGCCATCATTGCCATCCATAATACCACCCTTGGACCGGCGCTCGGCGGCACACGTCTCTGGAAGTATAATAATCATGAAGAAGGCATTATCGATGCGCTGCGCCTTTCCCGCGGCATGACCTATAAGGCGGCTATCAGCGGCCTGAATCTTGGCGGCGGCAAAGCAGTAATCATTGCCGACCCTTCTATGAAGAGCGAAGCGCTCTGGCGCCGCTACGGCAAGTTTGTAGATAGCCTCAATGGCAAGTACATCACTGCTGAAGATGTCAATACGTCTGCCCGCGACATGGAATACATTGCCCTCGAAACCAGCCACGTAACCGGCGTACCCGAGTATATGGGCGGCAGTGGCGATCCTTCTCCGTTCACGGCATACGGTGTATATGTGGGTATGAAAGCATCTGCTAAAAAAGCCTGGGGCAATGACAGCCTCGCCGGCAAGAAGATACTGGTACAAGGCGTAGGACACGTAGGTCAGTACCTCGTGGGCCATCTGGTAAAGGAAGGCGCGAAAGTATATATCACGGATATTGACACGAATAAGATCAAGCAGACTGTAGATCAGCACCGCAATGTAGAAGTGGTGGATGGCGCAGGCATCTTTGATCTGGACATTGATATTTATGCACCTTGCGCATTGGGCGCTACGGTAAATGACGATAGCATTGCCAGGCTGAAAGCCAAGGTAATTGCAGGCGCCGCCAACAATCAACTTGCCGATGAAAATGTACACGGACCGGCATTGGTGAAAAAAGGCATCGTTTACACTCCGGACTTTCTGATCAATGCAGGTGGGCTCATTAATGTAGCGGCTGAGCTGGAAACATATAATGTGGATCGCGTGCGCGGCAATGTAGAGAAGATCTACGACCGCACGCTCGAGATTCATGACCTCAGCGGGAAGGAAGGCATTCACACACAGGCTGCTGCGATGAAAATTGCCGAAAAGCGCCTTCAGGATATTGCCAATGTAAAAGCACGGTTGTAACCGAATAGTAAGACTAGTCTATTTCTAATACAAGGTCCATAGATAATCTGCCAAAATCTTTTGCCGATCAAAGCTTAAAGCTGAAGTCACAGTAGTACAAAAGCTCAATAATAATAAAACGTTGCGCGCCGCAGTTATTGCGTGCAACTGCCTTTTTGCTTACTTTTTGGGCAAGCAAAAAGTAAGAGAAAGAATAAGACAAATAATGCCCGCTGTATTATCTACAGCGGGCATTTCTTTTATGAAAAATTATTTATCGCTCCCAATTGGTCTTGTAGCGCGCCAAACGGTCTTCTGCGCGGGCGAGCTTGCCGTCAATCACTTCCTGCTCATGCGGAGTAAGCAATCCGTCGCGACGATATTTGGCAATGGCGTACTTGATCGCATCCTGCTCTTTCATAAGCTTATAATATTCGTTGGTTGTTACGCGGCCACGTTTGTAAGCACGGGTAATCCTGCTTTCCTGATCGCGCTGGGTAGCTATGTAGCTTTGGGCGCCAACAGTGCCTGCAGCCATCAGGAGCAGCAAAGCGCTCAATACGATTCTTTTCATTTGATTAGATTTTGGTTAGATATAATCGAACATAAAAAATCCATGCCTATCACCCTATGTCTCATAAGAAAGCAGAAAAATTTCATTTTCGCGCTGTACAGGTAGCCTGCTCAAATTATCTTTGCACCCTATTCAATTCAAAACTATGCTGCAGCTACCCAATCAAACCGCCTTCTACAAAGGCAAAGTACGTGACGTTTATACAATCGGCGATAAGCACCTGGCGATGGTGGTGAGCGACCGCATCTCGGCTTTCGATGTGGTGCTGCCCCGCCCCATTCCGTTCAAGGGACAAGTGCTGAACCAGATCGCAGCCAAATTTCTGGAGGCTACCAAAGACATTCTGCCCAACTGGGTGCTGGATGTGCCATTGCCTAATGCAACGGTGGGCCTGAAGTGCGAAACGTATCCGGTAGAAATGATTGTACGTGGTTATATTGCCGGCAGCGCATGGCGCGCCTACAAAGGCGGCAGACGTGAGATGTGCGGCGTAGCGCTTCCCGAAGGGCTTAAGGAAAATGATGTACTTCCACAGCCGATCATTACCCCTACTACCAAAGCCTCTGAAGGCCATGATGAAGATATCACCCGCGATGAGATCATAGCTCAGGGACTTGTATCGAAAGAAGATTATGAGCAGCTTGAAAAATATGCGTTAGCGTTGTTTCAGCGTGGCACGCAAATGGCGGCACAACGTGGCCTGATTCTCGTGGATACTAAATATGAGTTTGGCAAGATCGGTGATACCATTTACCTGATCGATGAGATTCATACTCCGGATTCTTCCCGCTATTTTTATAAAGACGGTTACGCCGGAAAGCAGGCCAGCGGTGAGCCTCAGAAACAACTGAGCAAAGAATTTGTACGCGAATGGCTGATGGAGAATGGCTTTCAGGGTAAGGACGGACAGGAAGTGCCGGAAATGACCGATGAAGTGGTGAACCAGATTTCTGAGCGCTACATGGAGCTGTATGAAGGCGTAATCGGCGAAAAGTTTACACCAGAGCAGGTAAGCGAAGACCAGATGAAAGATGAGCTGATTGTAGCGCTGGCTAAGCTGAGCTAAGAACAACCAAGCAGAAAAAATAAGAACAGCCGGCAATTTTTCTGCCGGCTGCTTCGTTTATGCTACTGGGAAATCAATCCAATTGTATGAACCAAAGCCCGGCACAAAAACAAACGGATTCACGGATAAATCGCCTGCTCACAATAATCGGCCTGATAATCGTGGCGTTATTTTCACCATTGATCGTTCTGATTCTACTGGCAGTGCTGAATGGGGATTAGCTGATTTTACACTTACTCAGTTCTATTTAAAGCAATCCTGTTCCGCCATCCGGTGCTCAAGGTTGCTTTTCCATTTAGCCTGTTCCGCTTTGATCTGGCCATGCATGGTTTCTTTGTCATACAGTTCCTGCTCTTCCCGGGTCAGGTGGTTGGCTTCTTTATAAAGCTTCATCACCTCTGCACGTACGTTGTCTGGCGTAAAGGTTTGGCTCTGTAATTGCTCTTTTAGCTGGCAGGCCTGTAGCGCTGTGATGTCAAAATGCAGCTGCTCATGATTCAGCACGGAAATTTCTCTGGCTCCTACCCGCATCCACGATTTACCGGCATCAGCAAATACATTCAGCCCGATTTTTACCACCATCTTATTATTAGCTGTCTGCGAGGAAAGGTTGATGCTCAGTCCGCTGTAAGTAGCCGCGCTGGCGCGGCTCAGATCATCTGCCGTACCCTGAAAATCTGTAAACATCAGCGGACGCTGCCTGCTGTAAGTGATCACATTCTTATCGTCATCGCTTTCAAATATCACCTGCACCGCCACAGTTGCCGGCTTCATCAGTCCGCTGATCTGATCCCACTGGTGCTCTGCTTGGTCCAGTATATTATCAATCGACTGGCGAACGAGCTTTTCGATATAAGCGCTGGCATCGGCGCTGGTTTCTATATAGGCGCTGCCGGAGTAAGATACCAGCTTGGTGCCTTTGGATGAGAAGCCATAAGTGTATTCGATGGATGCACGCTCGCGCATGGCTCCACCTTTTTCCGAAATCTTCAGGTCTTCGATCTGCAGGGTGAGCGGAGTCAGTGCTGCATTCCTTCCGATGGCTGCGGCAATGTATTGGGTAAAAGATGTTGCCGCTCCGCCCTGCAGATTGATTGGTGCAGGCCTGTTGGCAAGCCCCGCACGCATCATCCCGATCGTATTGGTATCTGCACGCATATCCGTTACCCGCTCAATATAATAGTGGGTCGGCGGGGTGCGGCGGTCTGCTTTTTTAAGCCTGACCAACTTCGTATCCTGCGCCTGTAACGCAGTTGTGCTCACCAACATCAGCAAGAGTATTCTGAAAAACTTCACAAATGATTCCAGATTTAAGGATGGGCAAGATACAGGCTCCGGCCTGTCCTGCGAAATTCCGCCATCCGGCTATAACAGATAAAATGCCTGATCTGCATTATTTTTGAAGCATATTACCTTTCTCAATCTCCTTTCTAATTTTAATTGCTCTTCATAAATGACTGCTATCGTAGAAAAAAAACGCATCATCCGCGCTCCCCGCGGCACTGAACTGAACTGTAAAAACTGGGTAACAGAAGCCGCTTTCCGCATGCTTCAGAACAATCTGGACCCGGAAGTGGCCGAGCGCCCGGAAGACCTTGTTGTATATGGCGGCATCGGCAAGGCTGCCCGCGACTGGCCCAGCTTTGATAAAATTCTGGAGCTGCTGAAAGAGTTGAAAGAAGATGAAACCCTGATGGTACAGAGCGGCAAGCCGGTAGGTGTGCTGCGCTCTCATAAAGATGCTCCGCGTGTACTGATCGCCAATTCCAACCTCGTAGGCCGCTGGGCTACCTGGGAGCATTTCCGCGAGCTGGAGGCGAAGGGCCTGATGATGTATGGCCAGATGACAGCAGGAAGCTGGATCTACATTGGCTCACAAGGCATCGTACAGGGCACTTATGAAACGTACCTATCCTTGGCTAACCAACATTATAATGGCACGCTGAAGGGCACGCTGAATGTAACTGCCGGTCTTGGAGGGATGGGCGGTGCTCAGCCACTGGCTATTACCATGAATGAAGGAGTATGCCTGGCGGCAGAAGTCGAAGAATGGCGCATGAAAAAGCGCATCGAAACACGCTACCTCGATAAATATACCAGCGATATTGATGAAGCCATTGACTGGTCGCTCGAAGCAAAGAAGAAAGGCGAAGCGCTCTCCATCGGTGTATGCTGCAATGTAGTAGATTTATTGCAGCGTCTTTTGGACCGCAATATCACACCTGATACGCTTACCGACCAGACTTCCGCACATGATGAGCTGGTAGGATATTTTCCTGAAAACATGAGCGTAACGGAAGCCAACGCCCTTCGTACGGCCAATCCCGATGAGTATATGAGCCGCTCGCTCGATACGATGGCACATCATGTAAAGCTGATGCTGGAGCTGCAGAAGCGCGGCGCGATCACGTTTGACTATGGCAATAACCTCCGGGGTCAGGCGCATGATAAGCGCGGTGTAAAAAACGCTTTTGACTTCCCGGGTTTCGTACCGGCTTACATTCGCCCGCTGTTCTGCGAGGGCAAAGGACCTTTCCGCTGGGTAGCACTGAGCGGCGATCCTGAGGATATTTACAAGACCGATAAAGCGCTGATGAAGCTTTTCCCGAAGAACAAAGGATTGCACCGCTGGCTCAAGATGGCGCGTGAAAAAATTGCCTTCCAGGGATTGCCCGCACGTATCTGCTGGCTGGGCATGGGCGAGCGCGAAAAGGCCGGGCTGATGTTCAATGAAATGGTGAAGAAAGGTGAGCTGAAAGCCCCGATCGTCATTGGCCGCGACCATCTTGACTGCGGCTCGGTAGCCTCTCCTAACCGTGAGACGGAAGCTATGAAAGACGGCTCTGATGCAGTTGCCGACTGGCCGATACTTAACGCGCTCATCAATACAGCAGGCGGCGCTTCCTGGGTATCTTTCCATCATGGCGGCGGTGTAGGCATGGGTTATTCGCTGCATGCAGGCATGGTGATCGTAGCAGATGGCACCAAGGATGCGAAGAAGCGCCTGAAGCGGGTATTGTACAACGATCCGGGCATGGGCGTACTGCGCCATACAGATGCAGGCTACGATCTGGCTATTGAGACCGGTAAAGAGTTTGGACTGGATATTTAATAGACCTGCTTTTTTGAGAAAGCCCCGTGCGACTGCACAGGGCTTTTTTATTTAAACCCGGCATGAATTGAAATACAGTCTTGTAAGATTAAAAGTTCGCTAGTATAAAAACCCGTTTGCCCGGCCAGCTAAAATGACGGAACTTGTAATGTCCTGAATCACTGAATATGGAATCTACCAACACGCGTCAGACACAAGTCGTTATTATCGGCGCCGGCCCTACCGGCCTGAGCATGGCGGCACAGTTGATCCGGCACAAGATCGATTTCATCATCATTGAGCGGAATGAGCACACTACAAACTTGTCCAAGGCAATTGTGGTGCAGGCCAGAACGCTGGAGCTTTTTCAGGAGCTCGGTATTGCCGAAGAAGCGATCAGGCGCGGAAAGACCACCACCGGGTTGAATCTGTTTTATAAAGGCAAACAAAAAGTATCGCTGGACCTTGCCGGGCTTGGCGAAGGGGTAAGCGAGTTTACTTTTGCGCTGTCTTTAGAGCAAAGCAAGACCGAGAAATTACTGGCAGAATATCTTGCCCATCATGATAAAGAAGTACAATGGCAATGCGTGCTATCGTCCATTGACCAACAGGATGACGGCTTAACGGTTTGCTATAAAGATGCAGCAGGAATGGAACATACAGTCAACGCGGCTTATGCAGTGGGCTGTGATGGCGCCGGCAGTGAAGTCCGGCATCAGCTGGGCTTATCGTTTGAGGGAACTACCGAGCCTAAGCTGTTTTATGTAGCGGACATCTCGCTGGAAAGCCCGGTCATCAATAAGAACAGGCTGTACATGTATATGCTTCAAAGAGGTTTTGCGCTCTTCTTTCCGATGGAAGGCGAAGGCCATTACCGGATTGTAGGCATCATACCGGGAGCGAAAAATACAGAGCGCGAATACCAGTTTGCCGATATAGAGTCATCATTGCGGCAGCAGATCATCTCCCCGATTGATTTCCGGCAATTACACTGGTTCTCTACTTACCGTGTGCACAGCCGCAAGGCAGGTGCTTTCCAGAAAGGCCGTTGCTTCATTGCCGGCGATGCGGCGCATATTCATACTCCGGCAGGCGGACAAGGCATGAATACAGGCATACAGGACGCGTACAATCTGTCCTGGAAGCTGGCCTGCGCCCTGAGAGGCGAGGTAAATGATGCGGTATTGGAAACTTACAATACGGAGCGTACAGCCAATGCAAAGCATCTGTTGCAGACCACTGACCGGATGTTTGATATCATGTCCGGCGTTAACCGTTTCTGGGATGTATTACGGCTGCATGTCTTTCCGCTTTTCCTGCGGCTGGTCACCAAAAGCCCGATGGTCCGGCGGCGTATCTTCCCGATACTATCGCAGACAAGCATTGCTTACCCGGATAGCTACCTCACGCAGCAAAGCACGGTAGGCAAAGTAAAGGCCGGCGACCGGATGCATTATTTTGTTTGCTCAGACGGTCGTTCCATTTTCAGTTACCTGACGGAGCCTTCCTTTAAGCTGATTTATTTCGGAGGCGACCATAACGATGTTGCTGTTCCTTCCCGACTGACTATCGCATTCTTTTCCTTCAGCGAAATTCCGAAGCAGCTCTTTGGTGATGAGACAAATTTTTTCATCCTGCTTCGCCCGGATAATCATATTTCGTACATCGGGAAAGAGGTGGAGCTGTGCAGGCAATTGATCAGAAAAATTGAATCAAACAATCAGGTATGATTCCGGTAAATTTCCTTTATCCAAACGGAAATTTCTATAAGCGAATAGTTCTTCACAACCAATCTTCTTACAGCTGCTTCACAGGCAGCGTTATCACAAACCGTGCGCCTTGCGGCGATCCTTCAGCCCTTATACTCCCCCCATGGCGCTCTACAATACGCTTGCAGAGTGACAGACCAAGGCCTGTGCCTTCATACCGGTCTTTGGAATGCAGGCGGGAAAAAGCTTTAAATATTTTCTCAGCATATTCCTGCTCAAAGCCAATGCCATTGTCCGCTACTTCGATCCGGGCAATATCACCTTCGGTTTCGGTTAGGATTGTGATTTCCGGCGGCACATCTTCTTTGGCAAACTTCAGGGAATTATAAATCAGATTATAGAAGAGCTGATGAAGCAATACCCTAGCGCCTTCCAGCTGCGGCAGGCTGCTATAATGTATGCGCGCATTCTTTTGCGCTATCGGTACTTCAAGGTCCTGGGCCACATCAGCAATAATCTGATTCAGATCAATGGAATCGAGAGAATGCTTTACGCCACTGACCACCGAATAGTTTAGTACCCCGCTAATCATTTCCGCCATTCGGTCCGCTGCACTGGATACTTTTTCCAGGCTTGTACGTCCAAGCTCTGACAGCACTTTACGGTCTGCATCAATCATCTTTGCAAACGTCTGTATTTTACGCACCGGCTCTTTCAGGTCATGCGAGGCTACGTGGGCAAATTGCATCAGATCGTCATTGGACTGCTGCAGGTCTTTGGTGCGCTCGGCCACCTGTTGCTCCAGCGTTTCTGTCAATGCGCGGTAGCACTCTTCGCTCTTGCGGATGGCTTCCTCGGCTATCTTCAGGTCGGTAATATCGCGCGTAGTGCCGGCTACCGCTTCTACTGTGCCATCTGCGGCAAAAACCGGGACCAGAATATAATCATACACACGTTTCCCCAGCGTAGCATGAGGAAAGGAGACATTGCCCCGCACCGGCTGCTGATCGGCTACGATCTGATCGATCTCACGCTCATGCATAGTAGCGTGCCACTCCTCATAGCCAAGCGCGCGCAGCCCTTGACCGATCGATTCGTCCCACGATTTCCCCCACATCTGCAGCAAGGCATTATTAGCGTAGAGAAAGCGGTAATTCAGGTCAAATACATAGATAAGATCCGGCGTATTAGCGGTAATAGTATCATAAAGGCGCGCCTGCTTTTCAAGCGCTATCTGGGTTTCCCGCTGGCCGGTTACATCCTGCAGGATGCCATTAAAGCGATAAGCAATTTTGGCCTCATTGAACCAAGCCCGGCCTTTGGCGCATACATAGCGCCGGATATTGGTCTTAGGATTGATGACGCAATATTCAATATCGTAGCTGCCGCCACTATCATATTGAAGCGATTTCTGAATAGCAGCTACTACCCTTTCTCTGTCTCCTTCAATGATAACGGCTAATGCTTTATCCAGATCTATACGGTCGGCCGGGTCAAGGCCAAACCATTCCCGCAGCATACTATTACCGCTGAATTTATTGGTAGCAGGATCATAATCCCAAACGGCGAGCCCTGCAGATTTTATGGCAAACTGCAGTTCATCTCCATCAAGTGGGTCATTAATCATACTGCCTGTTTTGGTATCAGGCGCAGCATCATGCTTTTCCGGAGAAGCTGATTCAGTCTTTTTACGGGCACTGGAAGGCATCTTTTTTCGCTTTGGATAATTCCTGTCTTATTGGCTTAAAGGATCGTTCCTAAAAATAAGAAACCCCGGTTTAAATAAGAAATCTGAATGCCCCTCGGGAATTCTCAGGCTCCAGATTACTTCTGCTTTAAGCCATTTAAAGTCTATAGTCTTTTCATATAACGGCTACATAAAAAGCCGGCCTACTTCCATCGACGCTGGTCTTTATAATGATCGGGCAGGTAAGTGAGATATTGTACGAGCCGGGGTTGGTTGCTCCGGTTGGGGCTGGCGCAATGCGGCAATGCCTGATGCCAGATAATAAAGTCGCCCGCGTTGCCTGGCACCGGTATGGGCTGTAAAGTTTTAAGCGCATATTGTCGGACGTCTGCACCGGCAGGCACACTTTCCATCCACTGTCCGATTTGCCGGTGGAAGCCCGGTACGCATTGGAAAGCGCCGCCTTCAGCCGTTACCCCACTCAAATAAAGCAGTCCCTGCAACCGGTCGGGGATAGGCAGCTCCAGGCTCGTATCCCAGTGCAGCGGACTACCTGCGAAAGTGTGATAATCTTTTTCAGGCGGGTTGAAGCTTACTTTATCTACAATCTTATAAATAGCTGTAGTACCATACAATTGCTCATAAGCTCTGCGGATGCGGGCAGAATTACGGATAGTTTGCAGCGCCGGATGCTGTGTAAATACAACCATCATGCCATTTCTTGCCGGGTGTGGACGATACCAGCTTTCCTCATCGGCAAGGTTGGCACCAAGAAACTCCCAGATCGATTCGGCTGCAGCGACACATTCGTCCGGCGTTACTGCATTGCGGATCACTATATATCCGTCGCGCTGCCACTGCTCCAGATCGGCCGGGCTCAGCACATCTTCGCTAACCTTATCGGGCACTTCTTTAGTGTCTGTATAGATAAGCGCCCATTGCACAAAGCTTTCAAGGTCCGGCTGATGTTCGTAGAGGTATTGCAGCAATTCCTGCATGCCCAGCCCCAGCTTATAGACGTGCTTCATATCTGCTTCCCACGTAGCGGTTTCCGCTTCCTGCTGAGTGGCTTTTTGCCAGATACGGGTGAGCGCCGTCAGCGCTTCGCCGGACAGTGTCGGGTAATTCATCGGTACAAGATAATGATGCGGGCTGGCAAAAAAGCGGCTGGTATCCGAAATAGCTACAGGTAAAAGCCAAGTGTAAAATCCCGGCTTTTCGGGCCGGGATTCAAATAAACAACAAAAATAATTTCGCTTAAAAAACCTTTACAACCACCAGGCTCGAAGGGCTCCAGCTTGAGCTGGCCCTCAGACCACAAGGCCCCTGCGGAGGAAAAGTCTGCGGGCCGAGGCAGGGCGTAAATACAGCGTTGCCCCAGGCCATGCCCGGATCAATCACTTTGATGGCGGTAAAATCAGCGCCGCCGGGAGGAGGTGGGACTGTCCAGTTGATGGGGTTGGGACCGCCATACATATCGAAATAGACATTGGTACCTGCAGGAACAAAATGCATGGTAGAATAAAATGGA
Organism: Chitinophagaceae bacterium; assembly: GCA_965200035.1. GTDB lineage: Bacteria > Bacteroidota > Bacteroidia > Chitinophagales > Chitinophagaceae > UBA1952. The sequence goes on from OZ241334.1 coordinate 456,848, forward strand.
GTGCCGCATCCGCCGGGCACATCAGCATAAAAAATGACCAGCACCGGCTGGCAGCTGCTTTGGTGGGCGATGAGCGCCTGCTGGGCATGGGCAAAAAACACGCACAGCAACAGTGCAAGAGACAGGAGAACTTTCTTCATAATGCAACAGTTTTATTGGTGAATACCAAACTTATGACACACTATTGCTGAAAAGCACCGTTTTATGCTGCTTTTTCTGCCACAATAAACGGTCGGGATCAACACACCAAATGATTAGCAGTTATGGCATGATAATTAACGGGATGAAATACTAAAGACGTTAATTATGTTACAGCTTATTCAGGACTTACCGGCTCATGTAGCTGGCGTAACAGCCAAAGGCGAAGTCACTAAAGAAGACGTGGAAACAGTGCTCGTGCCCGCGCTGGACGAACTGGTGAAAAAAGAAGATGCCATTTATTACCTTCTGGTGCTGGAAACAGATGTAAAGAACTGGGACCTCGGCGCATGGATCAGCGATGCAAAGGTGGGACTGAAGCACCTCACCAAGTGGACCAAGATCGCTGTAGTGACCGATCAGGAAGGCGTACAGAAGTTTACAGATGTATTCAGCAAGCTGACTCCCGGCGAGGCGCGTGGCTATTCCATGGACCGGCTGGAAGAGGCTGAGGCATGGCTGAGCGAAAAAGCAAAATAGATGATACAGGCTATTCGCGAAGCCGCACGATTCCGGTTCTGAAAACGGGCTACATTCGTGGCATAATCATTCGCTTTGACCATCCAGATACAACCATCCGGAATACAGGGCACCGTTGCTGCTCCGCCTTCCAAGAGCGTGGCCCAGCGTGCCTTTGCGGCTGCCTATATACGCCGGGCCATTACCATTATTCACAATGCCGGATATTCAGGCGATGAACTGGCCGTGCTGCAGGTGCTGCGCGAGGCAGGCTGCATTATTGAGCGGGAAGGCAATTCGGTCACCATCGATGCGCAGAATGCTCTGAAGCAGATGAGTATGGTCAGCTTTGGCGAGTCGGGGCTGGCAGCGCGGATGCTGATTCCGCTGTTTGCATTACAAGATAACGAGCTCACATTTACCGGCGCGGGCAGCCTGCTCACAAGGCCCATGAATTTTCTTACCGATGCATTGAAGCTATTAGCCGTTGAGATACTGTACACAAAAGATCACCTGCCTGTTACGGTCAAAGGTCCGTTGCGTCCGGGCAATATCCGGGTGGATGGCTCTGTAAGCTCACAGGCTATTACAGGCCTTATCATGGCCTATGCCGCCGCCGGTGCGGATGATGTAACGCTGGAAGTGGACAATCCGGTAAGCAAGCCTTATCTCGCCCTCACGCTGAAAGTCCTGAACGATCTGAAGCTCCCCGCTCCCCGGGAAACAGATGATTACCGCAAATTTCATTTCACGAAAAAAAAGATAAGCACAGGCACGCTCGAATATACCGTAGAAGGCGACTGGAGCGCAGCCGCATTTCTGATGGTGGCCGGCGCCATAGCAGGCAATGTACGGATCACAGGACTGGACGTGTTTACAGAGCAGGGCGACAAGTCCGTTTTGCAGGCGCTGATGGATGCAGGAGTACGCCTTTCCATTACGGCGGAGCACATAGATATTTCTTTTTCCTCACTGAAAGCTTTTCATTTCAATGCCACAGACACTCCCGATCTTTTTCCTCCACTGGCCGTGCTGGCTGCCTATGCTACAAGCGGCACATCTGTTATAGAAGGAATGCACAGGCTTGCCGGTAAAGAAAGCAACCGGGCAATAACGCTACAGCAGGAGCTGGGTAAAATGGGCATCGACATTTCTTTTCAGGATGACATGATGCTGATTAAAGGCGGCGCAGAAGTCAAAGGCACAGCAGCGGATAGCCGCAATGACCACCGGATAGCGATGGCCTGTGCCGTAGCCGCGCTCAAAGCAACAGGCAGTACGACAATAAAAGGGCATGAAGCGGTCAAAAAATCTTATCCGCATTTCTTTACAGACCTACAATCTCTGGGTGCAATTATTACCAACGTATGAATACATTCGGCAGACTGTTCCGCATCCATATTTTCGGCGAATCGCACGGCCCCGTAGTGGGAGTGGTGATTGATGGCTGTACACCCGGCATGGCACTCAGCGCTGCGGATTTTGAAGCAGATCTCCTGCGGCGTCAGGGCGGGAACATCAGGGGTACGACTCCGAGAAAGGAAGACGATCTTCCGATTTTTCAGTCAGGCATCTTCAACGGAAAGACGACCGGATCACCACTGACCATCGTGTTTGAAAACAACAATGCACGGTCTGCTGATTATGAAAAGCTGCGCGCTATACCCCGTCCCGGTCATGCCGATTTTGTAGCGCATCAGAAGTTTGGCGGCTTTGAAGATTATCGTGGTGGCGGGCATTTCAGCGGCAGGCTTACGGTAGCAATAGTAGCCGCAGGGGTAGTCGCAAAAAAAATATTGAGTACGATAACTATTAACGCTATCCTTACAGAGCTAGGCGGCGAACAGGATATAGATGCAGGCCTGCAGCGCGGCATCAATGCGAAAGATTCTGTAGGAGGCATTATCGAATGCAGGGCAAGCGGCATTCCGGCAGGATTGGGAGAACCTTTCTGGGACTCGGCAGAATCATTAATTGCGCATGGTATTTTCGCCATACCCGCTGTGCGGGGCATTGAATTTGGCACCGGCTTTGCCGCCGCAAAGATGACCGGCAGCGCCCACAATGATGCGATTGCAGATGCATCCGGCAAGACCAGAACAAACCATGCTGGTGGCATTAATGGAGGCATTACCAATGGTAATGAACTAGTGTTTCGTGTGGCCATCAAGCCTGCTTCTTCTACTCCGAAAGAGCAGCAATCACTGAATTGGGAAACAGGGGAGCAGGAACAATTTTCCATAAAAGGCCGTCATGACTTAGCCATTGCCCTACGCGCGCCGGTAGTGGTAGAAGCCGTCACCGCCATTGTGCTGGCCGATCTCTTGCTCATTCATCGCTCAGCGAGACCATCTGATAAGCCATAAAGATGACTCCATTCACAATCTCCGGCTACTCAACGGCCTTATTTGCTACCTGGTACTTCATCGAAGAACTGGGACTACTTTTTGATGCCGGCGATGGTGTGATTGCAGGCCTTACGCAGAAGTCGGGCAAGATCAGGCACATCTTCATTTCCCATGCCGACCGCGATCATATCACCGGATTGTTGCAGCTCAATCAGCTTAATGCGCGGCCGGGATTCCCAAAAATTTATTATCCGAAAGACAGCAGCTCTTTTCCGGCTCTTCGGGATTTCTCTAATCTATTTGATCCGCAGGTGGTGCGCACAGACTGGCGCGGAGTTGGTCCCGAAGATGAGCTGTACATCAATAAAGAATGGCTGGTGAAGCCCATCATCAATGGGCATGTATCTACTGCCGGCAGTCTGGTAAAAAGCCTGAGCTATATTGTCTATCATGTAAAGCGCAAGCTGCGCGCGGAGTATGCAGGGCTCGAAGGCGCTGAGATCGGCCGCCTGCGCAAGACGCTAGGCGATGAGGCCGTGATGGAAGAAGTGCGCAAGCCTGTATTGGCCTATTCAGGCGATACCCCGGTAGAAGACCTCAACCGTTATAAAGGAGTGCAGATACTGATTCACGAAGCCACGTTCCTGAGCGCAGACAGCATCAACCATTTTAATGAAAAGCCCAATAAGCACAGCACGCTTCAGGAAGTGCTGGCCATGGCGGCAAACCTTGAATTGAAATGCCTGATCCTAAGCCACTTTTCATGCAGGTACACTACACAGGAGATTGATGAAGCCATACGATCACTATGCGCTGAGTATAAAATTGCCTTTCCCGTTTACCGCATTGCTCCCGCCACTCTGCATACGCACATTCTTTCCGAAGCGCCCTGCTGGGCTGGATTGTAAATTTTACAGGATTGCCTTGAAACGCTTCCTTGAGTCGGCATGACTTGCACAGCGGGTCATCCTGAGCTTGCCGAAGGCGCCCACAGCAAACAGGTTCTACCCTTACCCAGGTTGCGCTGGATGAAAATGCTTATTTTAATGGTTTACTTTTCTGCCTCATGCGCCGCTTCTGCCTTCTTCTCCTGCTGCTTTCTTTTTGCGCTGTAAATGCCCGCGCCCAGCTGGCCCAGGTGGTGCGTGGGACTATTACGGATAAGGAATCGCACAGCCTGCTTACCGGTGTGCTGGTAGCCGTTGAGGGCGCGGATGCCTTGGCTACCGTGACGGACAGCAATGGCAACTTCCGGGTGGCAGATGTGCCGGTAGGCAAGCACACGCTTCATTTTTCATTCATCGGGTACAACGATGTGTCCCTGCCGGATGTGCTGATTACATCGGGCAAAGAAGTGATCCTGCCGGTGGTGATGGAGGAATCTGTGACGCAGAAATTGAGCGAAGTAGTCGTGCGTACCCGCCGGGAGCATATGAATGATATGGCCATCGTATCAGCACGCACTTTTGATGTGCAGGAAGCCGAGCGCTATGCGGGCAGCCGCGCCGATCCTGCGCGCATGGCGTCCAATTTTGCAGGTGTGCAGGGCTCGGATGATTCGCGCAATGATATCATTGTGCGGGGCAATAATCCGCAGGGTGTCATTTACCGGCTGGAAGATATAGACATTCCTAACCCAAGCCATTTTGCGGATGCAGGCAGCAGCGGCGGGCCGGTCACGATCCTCAATACCAAATCGCTGGGCAACAGTGATTTTTTCACGAGCGCTTTCCCGGCGGAGTACGGCAATGCTACGGCAGGCGTATTTGACCTGAAGATGCGCAATGGCAATAACCAGCGGCATGAGTTCACGGCGCAGCTAGGCTTTCTTGGCACAGAGCTGGCGAGCGAAGGCCCCATCTCTCAGAAGAGCGGCTCGTCTTATCTCTTTACCTATCGGTATTCCAGCCTGAAGCTGTTTGAAGGACTGAATATCAAAATCGGCACCAACTCGGTACCCAATTATCAGGATGCTTCTTTCAAGCTCAACTTTCCGCTGGGCAGGAAGACCAATCTGTCTTTCTTCGGCATTGGCGGGCTCAGCAAGATCAATCTGATCGTGAGCGATATTCAGGGTCAGGCCGATGAGCTGTATGGCGAGTCGGACAGAGATCAGTATTACCATTCCAATACGGGCGTGGTCGGCGCTACGCTGAGCCACACTTTCAGCAATGCCGCTTACACCAGATTCACCGTTGCAGAGACGATGCAGGACATCGGCGCGCACCACGATAAGGTATTCCGCGATGCGGATTTTGTGGTGGATTCATTGAAGAATATCCTGGGCTTTTCCTTTAAGATCAGCACCACTGTAGCGCACTGGTATGTAAACTTTAAGATCGGGGCAAGGCATACCTTCCGCGCAGGCATCGAGAACAATCTGTATCACCTGAACCTGATCGACAGCAGCCGTCAGTACCCGCCTACCCAGCAGGCGTGGCAGCACCGCGAAAATTTCAACGGCTATACAGATCTGGCGCAGGCTTACGTGCAGTACAAGTACCGTCCTTCTGATGCCGTCACTTTGACTGCCGGGCTTCATGCGCAATACCTGACGCACAACGGCTCAAAGGCGCTGGAGCCGCGCGCCGGCCTGCGCTGGAAACCGGGCAATAACAGTGTCTATACGCTCGGCTACGGCCTGCACAGCCAGATGCAGCCGCTCTATCAGTATTTCATTCACCTGCCGCAGTATGCCGATAACCAGATGCATAATTATGAAGTAGGCTTTACGCGCAGCCATCACCTGGTGGCAGGCTATGACCGTGCGCTTACGCGCGAATTCCGACTTCATGCGGAAGCCTATTATCAATACCTGTTCAATGTGCCGATTGAGATACGGCCGGGCTCTTCTTTTTCGGGCATCGATCAGGGTGCTACATTCGATCGACTCTTTCCGGATACACTGCGCAATGGCGGAACTGGCTACAACTACGGCATTGAGCTGACGGTAGAAAAAACCTTCAGCCACAATTATTATTTCCTCTTTACCGGCTCGCTCTTCAATTCAAAAGCGAAGGGCAATGACGGCGTGTACCGCAATACGGATTACAATGGCCGCTTTGCTGTGAACTTATTGGGCGGCTATGAAAAGCCTCTGGGCAAGAACAGCACGCTCATTACCGGGGCCAAGCTCACTTATTCCGGCGGGCTGCTCTACTCGCCGCCTGATGTGGCCGCGTCTAATGCCAAGGGCGATCTCGTGCTGATAGATAGTGAGCGCAATACCCTCCGCTTTCCGGATTATTTCCGTGCCGACCTGAAGATAGGGGTACGCATCAATGCCAAAAAGCTCACGCATGAGATAGCCCTCGATCTGGTCAATATCTTCAACACCAAGAATGTGCTGTCGCTGACTTATAGCGGTGATCTGGGCCTGCAGGGGAATGCCTATCCATTCTATACGCAGTACCAGCTCGGGTTTTTGCCCCTGTTTTATTATAGGGTTGATTTTGGAATTGGTAAGAAGCGGTGAGGCTTTTTGCGGCTCCCTTGTCAATATGCTCTCCTGTATTCACGCGCATATCCCGGTTTTTATTGATTATCAATCTATTGCAGCTACTGCCACAGCCGTTTTAGTAGCTACCAAAGTCCCATTAGTAGCTACTAAAACGGCAGAGGAAATTGCTTCTATGGCTGCTTAACTCTTATCAGAAGGTTATGCGGTCGCGGCTGCAATACCAGTTGGGGTCGCAGTCAGTGGCACCTTCTGTAGACTGATGGTAGACGGGAAAAGTGCGCTGAAGCGGGGCGTGCGGGTCTTCCAGCGTTTCGCTGTCGTACAGGATAGGCAGCACGTTATCGCTGCGGTGGCATTTGGGACAGGTGCGGTTATGCAGAGTAGCATCGTAGCGGCAGGACTGCGCCGCGGGGATGCGGTATTCATAAGTCCATGCATTCACCTTCAGCTCCTGATAAATGGCCCTCATCCTGAAAAATTCCGGATTGGGGATATTATCGAGCGGTACTTTGTAATAAATGCTGATTCTGTAGGCAGCGCCGGTATTGAGGTTGCGCAGGCTGAAGGCAAAATCGTTATTGACCGCCACATTGGTATCAATCTTATCGGCAAAAGCAGCCGCCATTTTTTCATCGCTTACGTTGCCATTGCTGTCCAGGTACTGCGCGCGATCTACCAGTTGCCGCACATGCACATTAATATCGGCAGGCTTTACATGGCCGGCATTTCCTTTAAGATCGAGGTGAAAGATGGCTGCGCGCTTTTGGGCGAAACTACAGCAGGCAAGCAGGCAAAACAGGGTGGTAATTGCAGACTTCACAGAGGGAATAATGGAATTGAGGATGGGTAATTTTGAATGGAGAATGGACTGTTGACTGGCTTTAGCAGCAGTGTTTATTTCTTCTTTGCGCCGCGGGTCTTGGGCTTGCCATACTTCTCTTTCATCTTATCGGTGTAGCGCACTTTGACATTTGTCTTGCTGTTCTTGGCCGATTTTTCATGGAAAGCCGGACCGGCTTCTTCCTTCTTCGGCTGGCGCACCTGAATGACTTTCATCCGCACTTTCGGCTTTTCATCTTCCGTAAGCACGTCCGATATTTCTACCTCATCCGGCATCGGCAGTTCGGGCACTTTAAAGTTCATCAGCGCTTCAATGTTTTCAAAATTCGGTGCATCATTGGCCGTTACGAAAGACCATGCATGGCCGCGCGCATCGGCACGTCCGGTACGGCCTATGCGGTGCATATAGTGCTCCGGCACTTCCGGCACATCAAAGTTGATGACGTGCGATACACCGGATATATCAATGCCTCTGGCCACAATATCGGTAGCAATCAGCATCCGGTATTCGCCGCTGGCAAATTTGCGGACGGTATTGAAGCGGTGGTTCTGCTCTTTATTGGAATGGATAACGCCGGCCTGGTCCGGATAGCCGCGCTCCAGCTCTTCCTGCACACTATCGGCAAGCGCCTTGGTAGCTACGAATATCAGCACCTTCGTCATAGAAGGCTCGTTGGCCAGCAGCCATTCAAGCAGGTATGTTTTGGTATAGAAATTGGGCACTTTATAGAAAGCCTGCTCAATGCCCTCCAGCGGCGTACCGGTCGGTGCGGCTTCTATGGCTTCCGGATTGTTGAAGAAGGTATTCATCAGCACCTCTACATCTTCGGTAATGGTAGCGGAGAACATGAGGTTCTGGCGCTTTGGCGGTAGCAGATCAATCACACGCTGGAGCTGGCTTCGGAAGCCGAGGTTGAGCATTTCATCCACTTCATCGATCACCAGCTTTCTGATGCCTTTTGTTTTCAGGTAGCCGCCGAGAATAAGATCGAGCAGGCGGCCGGGAGTGGCCACTACTACATCACAGCCACGCTCTATGGCATCTGCCTGCGGCGCCATGTTCACGCCGCCGAATACGCCTACCGTTACCACATTCATGTAAGCGCTCAGCTTTTTCACGGATTCTTCTACCTGTATCACCAGCTCGCGGGTTGGTACGAGGATGAGTATCTGCGGGTATTTTTCCTTAGAGAAAGTCCACATGCGCAGCAGTGGCAGCAGGTAAGCCAGTGTTTTACCGGTACCGGTCTGGGCTATGCCGCATACATCGCGCCCCGACATGATGACGGGAAATGCCCGCTCCTGAATGGTAGTGGGCGTGGTGTAGCCAAGCTCGGCTATGGCTTTCTGTAAAGAGGGATTGAGGTTGAGATCGGCAAATCTGGTCATGTATCTGGTGCGCTGCTGGCTGCGAAGGTAAAATTTAATTACGGGCTTCCTTTTATGGAATCCGGCAAGGCGCTGCATCTCCTTTAAAAACAAAAGAGCAATGAGCCAGACCTTCCATATTCCGCAGCCCTGCCACGAAAGCTGGGACCAGATGACTCCGGGCGAACAAGGCCGCCACTGTGCCGCCTGCAATAAGATGGTGATGGATTTCACTGATTGGAGCACCGATGAAATAGCAGCCTATCTGTATGCGCGCAGTCAGCATGAGGTATGCGGGCGCTTCCGTCAGGATCAGGTACAGCAGGATGCTCCCGTTATCCAGCCTCAGGAATACATTTATCAGCTCAGCCGTTCGGGATTGTCTCTACTGAGGCGGATAGCGGCGCTCATCCTGCTTGTATTCTGTACGTCTTCCATGCACGCGCAAACCAGACCTACCGGGCTTCCGGTAGTGGTAAATCAGGGGAAAGTAGTTAGCATACAGCAACAGCCTGTAAAAGTCAAAGAGCAGCCCGATGTTCCGCGTACGACAGTGGGTATGGTAGCCATGCCGGTAAAAAAGACGGATACAACTTCACAAACAGTAAAAGGACGGGTCGCGCCGACTCACCGCCGGAAGAAATGAGCCTGCTTTTTGGGCTATACTGATTAAGCTGCGCTCTTGCCGATGAAGGCTTTTATCTGCTCGATGATGTAGGTATAATGCACTTCATTCAGCCCTGGCCATACGCCCAGCCAGAAAGAATCGTTCATTATTTTATCTGTGTTGTCGAGTGTGCTGTGAATGCGGTAGTTGGCGTTTTTGTAGGCAGGTTGCTTGGTGAGGTTGCCGCCAAACAACAGGCGCGTACCGATCTTGTTGGCCTCCAGATATTCCACCAGCTTATTGCGGTCTATCTTTTGTCCATCGCGCACCGTCAGCAGGAAGCCGAACCAGCTTGGCTCTGATTGTGGCGTTGGCTCCGGCAGGATGAAATATTCTTCCAGCGGCTTCAGCATCTGGTAGAGTATTTTATAATTCGCTCTTCTTCTCGCTACAAAGTCGTCCGCTTTTTTGAGCTGGCTCAGGCCAATGGCCGCCTGCATATCGGTAGCCTTCAGGTTGAAGCCGATGTGCGAATACGTGTATTTATGATCGTAGCCTTCGGGAAGATCGCCCAGCTGCTGACAGAAGCGCTTGCCGCAGGTATTGTCCTTGCCCGGCTCGCACCAGCAATCGCGGCCCCAGTCGCGGAAGCTCTCGGCAATCTTTTTCAACTTTGCATTATTAATGAGCACAGCTCCACCCTCGCCCATCGTGATGTGGTGCGCAGGATAGAAAGATACGGTTGCCAGATCGCCGAATGTACCCGTCTTTTTGCCCTGATAGGTAGCGCCGAGCGAATCGCAGTCGTCTTCTATGACCCATAGATTGTGCCTTTTCGCCACGCGCATTACCTCTTCCAGATTAAACGGATTGCCCAGCGTATGCGCAATGAAGATGGCTTTGGTCTTCGGCGTCACGGCAGCTTCTATATCTTCCGCACGGATATTGTAAGTAGGGATATCGATGTCGAGGAATACAGGCACGCAGCCGAATTGCAGCACCGGATTTACCGTGGTGGGAAAGCCCGCCGCCACCGAGATCACCTCATCCCCGGGCTTCAGCGCACGCTCACCCAGCTGCGGGGAAGTAAGTGTATAGAAAGCCAGCAGATTGGCCGACGAGCCGGAATTGACCAGCAGCGAAAAGCGGGAGCCGAAATAGCGGGCCAGCTCGCGCTCAAACTGAATTGCGAAGCGGCCGGCCGTAAGCCAGCCATCCAGCACCGATTCGAGACCGAGCATGATGTCGTCTGCATCAATGATCTTTCCGGTAACGGGTATATAATCCTGGCCGGGCACAATCATCCGCTCCAGCTTTTTCGCTATCAATTCTCTGGCATGCTCTGTAAACACAGCGTCTTTAAGGTCGGTCATGCTTGTAGATTTTCAAGGTTGTTCTGTTACTGTAAAGTATTGATTACTGCCCGCCGCCGGTGAGCTGCTGGTAAATGCCCATGTAATAATCTGCCTGCTGGCGGTTGCCCATCTGGCTGTACACGCTTCCTAAAATACGGTATGGCTCAGGCATATTCGGGTTGGCATCAATAAGCTGCTGCAGCGTCTGAATGCCTTCCTGCACGTGGTTGGACTGCAATTGGGCGATGGCGATACCGTACTGCGCCTGCAGGTTTTCCGGAGAAATATTGATGGACGCTTTAAAGGCAGCGATGGCGCCGGTAAAGTCGCCCGCGCTCATCAGCGCCTGTCCGTAATTAGACCAGGCAATTTCGTTGTTGGGATTATACGTAGTGGCGCTCTTCAGGAGTCGTACTGCATTGGGCAGATCGTGATTGTTCAGCGCCTCTTTGCCTAAGAAATCATCCTTGTTTCCCCGCTTCACGATGAGCATGACCGGGCTATGATCTACTTTGATCTCGTGAATTGTGCCTTTCTGCACAAACAGGTCATTCTTCAGCATATTCACATCCACGAACTGCGGGGCGAGAATCGCATAATCCCAATCCTGATCGTAGCGCTCGCGGAAGCGGATATAGCGCACATTGCCGGCTTTCCACGGCGATTTCTCGCTTTCCCAGACTCTGGCTAATTCCCATGGCACGTTGGATACTACTTTCAGGCCCGGGTTGAAGGGCACATTCTTCGCAAACCAATCTGCCGCAGGTTTGGCGCCATGCGCATAATAATCGATTTGAAAATCTCCGTAAGAGCCATCTACCCCGCCTTCCAGCTCATTGATATAAACGTACTCCAGCGGATGATTGCGAAGCATAAAGCTGATGGGGAAGAAAGCGCCAATCGCAACAACACAAAGCACAGCGGCATCAATCCACTTAGCTGTTACATACCGCATCAGCGCTACATAGCCAACGCCTGCCAGCACCGCAATGCCGCTGAACATAAAATAGGAGTGCCGCCACCCATTATATAGAGGCGATTTGGAATAAGCAATATAAAACAGCGGGAAGGCAAAAGAGAAAATGATGAGGAAGATGTGGCGTTTATTGAAGCCTTCCTTACCAAGCACCGGCCACATAACGAGTCCGATCAGCGCGCCCAGAAGCGTAATAACCGGAGTGGTAATGAGGATGTAGAGCGGCGTATAATACCAGGGCACTTCGTTGGACCAGATGTTCTGTCCTTCGAATAAGGTCTTGATGATGACCGGAAATTTGGAGAAGGTATTCAGCGCTTCGAAGGGCTGCGTGAAAGGATGCTTCAGCGCTGCCGGCCAGGTAGAAATACCAATCAGCCAGAAGCCCACAAAGACTACCGCCAGCCTGCTGAGCATGACTTTATAAAACTCCTTATCAATGCCGGTGAATTTGCTGCGCAGCTCTTTATTGCCAAAGATGGCCATGAGCAGTGATAGTCCCAGATAGAAGAAGAGCAGCACCGCACCTACCCGGATGCCAAAGGCGAGGCCAATGGCCAGCATCAGCTTCAGGGTCGTTTTCCAGCTTGGCGCGGGCAATTCATCTGTAAAGGCAATGATGTAGTAGATGGACATGATGTACATCGCAGCAAACGTGGAGTCTTTCGGGTTGTTGAATCCTTCGCCCCATAATCTCGGCGCTATAATGGCAAATAATAATCCTAAGCAGCCAGCTTTCCATCCGCCAAGGCGTTTGGCCGTAAGGCCACAAAAAAGGTAGAAGAGAAAAGTAAATAGCGTAATGATGAAGTGCCGGGTATAAAAAACATCAGTGCCCAGCGCTTTGTAAACGGCGGTGGCGGTAATGTCTACCAGCGGACCATAGTTGTAGAGCAATGTAGGATCATCGCGGTCGTTGGCACGGTAATGAAAGATAGAATCGTTGGCGCCGAATGAGGTCACGTATTTGTAGGAAAGCTCACCGATCGGCTGGTGATAGATCTCATCGCTGCTCGGGCCATAGTGAAAGCTGAGGATGGGACGGATGATGAACAGCAGAACAATCGCCACCAAAAAAATGCGCTTGAAGATCGTTTGCTGCCTGTCCTCAGCAGGGGCCATGATTTGTTTCCACATAATTATTTCTTTGTTGCTTCAATAAAGATGGATTGCGAAATATTTTTTACCAGCGGTATATGCTCTGCAATATTTCCAATGGCTATAGATGGCTTAATCATAAAAGCAGGAATGCCGGGCAGCAGAAAATCACGGTAGGTTACTTTGATGTCTGTATAGCCTGCCTGCTCCAGTTTTTTGCGGATGAAGGATGCGGAAAAAGCCATTTCGTCCGGCTCAAGATTCGCCCATTTGCGCAGCGTAGGTATTTTAAAAATGAGCTGGCAGTAAGGATTGTAAATATTCGGCTCCATGAACACCATTTTGCCACCGGGCTTCAGCAGTCCCATAATATTCTTCAGCGATTCATCGAGCGTATAGTACAGGTGATGCAGGATGCCGTTGCCGAAAACATAATCGTAATTGTTGCGCACCATTTCATCAGGCTGATTGAAATCCAGTACGCGAAAGCTGAGATTGGGTAGCTGGTATTCCTTATTGGCATTGGTGATGAACAACTCGCTGATATCGGTACCCAATACAGACAACGGAGTTTGCTGCGCCATCCAGTAAGAGACCTCTCCCGTGCCGCAGCCAATCTCGAGCGCTTTCCTGCCCGGTACTTTATCCATCACCTCAAGAAACAAGCCGGTACGGCGCATCATGCGCACGCGTGTTGACTCTACCAGCTCAAAGCCCTGGTTATACCCTTTCTCGTCTTTTATAGAACTCATTAACTGAACTTTTTGAACTCACTCTCTCTGGTATAAATATTCTTGCGGATAAATTTCGGCCGCTTTTTGGCTTCTTCCAATATCTTGCCCTGATACTCTCCGATCAATGCAATGCCCAGCATATTCAGTCCACCGAAAAAGAGCACCAGCACGATAATGGTGGTAATGCCATGCGGATTGCCCGGCAGGGCAAAGTAAGCAATGATCTGCGCGATAATAGCGATGAATGAGATTACGGTGAGCGTGCCACCCAGGTAAGTCAGCATCTCCAGCGGCACAAAGCTGAAAGAGAATATCGCCTTCCGTGCCCAGCCAATGTTCTTGCGCCAGTTGTTCGTAGTCACGCCAAACATCCGCTCAGGACGCACATAATCGACTCCTATCTGCTTAAAGCCCACCCATGCACGGAGGCCGCGCAGGAACTGGTCTGTTTCCGGCAATCTGATCAGCTCATTCACCACTTTACGGTCCATAAGCGAGAAGTCGCCCGCGTCGAGCGGTACCGGCACATACGATAAGCGGCGGAAGATGCGGTAGAAAACCCGGTAGAAGAAAGCCAGCTGCTGATTGCCTTCACGGGCTACCCTGCGGCCATATACTACATCATTGCCTTCCTGCCAGTTTTTATAGAATTGCTCGATCAGCTCCGGCGGGTCCTGTAGATCGCCATCCAGCAGAATAACGCCATCGCCCGTACTGATCTCCATGCCGCTCAGGAAAGCAGCCTGCGAACCAAAGTTGCGGGAGTGCTCAATGGCAATCACATGATCGTCCTGCTGAATGATGGGCTGCAGCACTTCCAAGGTATTGTCGGGGCTGGCATCGTTCACAAAGATGATCTCGTAATCCACGTTGATCTTCTTGAAGGTATCGGTAAGCCGCTGGTACATGATGGGAATGGCCTGCGCATCTTTATAGCAGGCAATCACTGCCGTCAGCTTATGGCGAATCTTGTCCTGTACCAGCTTCTTTTCATACAGCGGGTACGAATATTTTTGCTGCCAGGCCGCGGTCAGGCTAAGCCCTTCGGCAAGCGTTGTCTCATTGCGCCAGCCCAGCAACTCTTCTGCAAGGCCGGCATTGCCATACCAGTCTTTCAGGTCCCACTTGCGGTTGGGCATGGAGCCCCACTCCGGCTCTGCATCGATCTGAAAAATGTTGCGTATCTCGCCTACAATCTCGCGGATCGTGGTCTTGTGCTCACTGGCTATGTTGATGGATTTTCCGCGCACTGTTGCTGCAGGCGCATTGGCTGCCAGCAGGGTGGCCAGAATGGTATCATCGATATATACAAAATCGCGTGAAATATCCGGCTGCACCAATACAGGATATTGGTGGTCCTTGCCTTTCTGAATGAGCTGCGGCACCAGGCGGTCGGGCTCTTCATAAGGCCCGTAAATCGAGTAATAGCGCAGGTTTACGACCGGTATCTCTTTCAGCGTGCCATAAAAGCTGATGAGGTGAGCGGCAGATACTTTGGATACGGAATAATGACTATTAGGCCGCAGCACATCATCTTCGGCAGGCGCTTCGCAATTGAGGCCGTACTCCGACGAGCTGCCCGCGTGTACGATGGACCTGATATTATATTTAGAAGCCGTTTCCAGGATATACAGCAGTCCCATCAGATTGGTCTGATAGATTTTTTCCGGAATGTTCTGCTTGGAATAAGCGCCGTAAGCGGCCAGATCAAATACCGTGCGAAAGCCGAATGTTTCAAACAGCGTTTCGATGCGGTCTTTCTGGGTAATGTCGCATTGCAGGATGTGCCGGGGGTCTATCTCATCGATCCGCCAGGGAATGAACGGCTTGCTGGTGACCGCATATACATCGTCCCTGAGACTGAGGATGGCGCGAAAAAGATTGGCGCCGATAAAGCCGCCCGCACCAAAGATGACGACAGGCCCTTCCAGCTTTTTGATCTCGGCATTAATTCGTTCCTGTAAAGTCACTTGAGGATAGATGCAATTTTATCGTGTAAAGATAATCCGCCCAGCGAATTTTCTTCCTGATGCCATTGCTGGCTGCCATAGCGCCCGCTGGGATAACCTTTTGCATGAAAAGAATGCCATTTCAAGGCCGGGATGCTGCCCTTCGCCAACAATTGTGCCGCCAGATGCTCGCCCAGCCCGCCGCCTGCATAATGCTCTTCTATTACTATGATGTTGGCGGTCCTACGGACCGCTTCCAGCAATTCTTCAGGAATCTCTATGACAGGCAACTTGCTCACCACCCATATTTCCAGATCTTCGAGCAGTGCTTCGGGCAGCTCATAGATATTGGCCAATACCGGCCCCATACCTACTACCACCGCTTTACCGCCTTTTTTCAGGCATCTCCACGGCGCGAAAGAAGGTACTTCTCCGGGTATTTTTTTAGCTGTATTCAGCCGCAGATAGTTGGGGGATGGGTCTTCCAGCATCATCTGTACCGCTTCATCCACATCGCTGGCCGCAAAGGGCACATACACCTTCATATTAGGCAGAATGCGCATGGCGCCTACATCTTCCGGATTGTGGTGCGTGCCGCCCATGATGCCATAACCATAGCCACCGCCGTTGCCTACCAGCTTTACCGGCAGATTGTGCAGACAGACATCATTCCGCACCTGCTCATACGGGCGCAGCGTTACAAATGGAGCAATGCTGTACACCCAAGGCAAAAACCCTTCAGAAGCCATAGCAGCCGCCATCGAAACCATATTCTGCTCGGCAATGCCTGCGTTGATGAACCGATCGCCGAAGATGGCGCGCACCTGCTCAAGCGCCATATAGCCCAGGTCGCCTGTGAAGAAGACCTGATTGCTTACAGAACCAAAATGATCGATCAGCGCCTGTGCAAACTCTACTCTCATGAATGGGGTGTATTCAGTTTATTAATTCCTTCCTGATACTGAGCATCTAATTGTTTCAGCATCTTGTCATATTCGCCTTCCTTAAACGGCAGGTAATGGCTGTGAATGGTATTTTCATTGGCTTCCCACAGGCGGCCTTTCACCGTGTTGGCGATGACGGCTAAAGGTTTTTTGATCGTGTCAATGCGCTCTTTTACTGCGAGCATTTCATTGAAATCATGGCCATCTATCTCTACCGTTTCAAAGCCAAAGCTGGTCAGTCGGTCGTCGAGTGGATCGAGGTTCATTACTTCCTGCGTAGTACCGAAACCCTGTAAATTATTCTTATCAATGATCCAGACTACATTTTTCAGTTGGTGATGACTGATGAACATGGCCGCTTCCCAGATGCTTCCTTCATTCAGCTCACCGTCTGAAGTCACGCAGAAGATAAGATCATTAGTTTGCTTTAATTTTCTTGCCAATCCCAAGCCCGCAGCCAGTGAAAGGCCATGCCCGAGGCTGCCGGTGGCAAAAGGCACTTTGGGCAGCTTATTGGCCGGCGGATGCGCGGCGAGGTATGTCCCGTTCTTATAAAAGGTAGCGATATCTTCTTCTGTCAGGTAATCTTTTTCCGCTAGTACACTATAAAGAAGCGCTGCAGAATGTCCTTTGGAAAGCACCATTTCATCCGCATCTTTCATCCAGCCGAAGAACAGAAAGGTCAGCACTTCTGCTGCCGAAAGCGAGCTGCCGATATGCCCCGCATTCGCACCGGCATACATGGATAAGAATCTTTTTTTTACAGATAATGCCCGGTCCAGAAGCATCTGCTGTAAAGAGGGATAAGCCATTTAAAGAAAAATAGATAATCAGGAATAGCCGCACCTGACAATGAACATTGTCCATGCAACAATTGAAGGGGAAAGATACGCTGATGCCGCCAATTGTGCGCCCATTTGATTTATAAGAATGTGTAGAATAGCCGGCGGCAGGCAAAAAAATTTTAAGGCTGAAAACTGACCGATGCCAGATGTTCAAACAGGATTTCGCTGTTGCGGTAGCCCCGCTGGAGAGCGATCGCGGCTAATACTTTATAAATCCGGTACTGATCGCCGGTATCTATGCGGTAGCCTGTCCAGAAGCTCTTTTCTGCCGCCGGAAGATCGCCCAGCATGGCCTGCGCCTGTGCGATGCCCAGCCATGTCATGGACAGCTTCGGATATCGTTTCAGAAAGTCCTGGTAAATACGCAGCGCCCGCTGATAATCACCCTGCCGGAGCGCAATTTCACCGGCATAATACACCGACACATTATTATCGGCCGACAAGACAAGCGCATGATCGCCGGCCCATTGCGCGCTGTCGAGCTTATTGAGCATCAGATAAGCACGCGCCAGATTGCTCCATACTTCCAGGTCTTTGGGATATTGCGCAGCAGCCTTGCAGCCATAATAGACTGATTTTTGATACTGCTTCGCTGTCTGGGCTACCCACGCTTTATAGCCATAGCGCAGCGAATCATTTTTAAGAATCAGGCATACCGGCACGCCGTCAGCATAAATGGTGTGAATGATTTTGGAAGGCTCATTCCAGTAGCCGCTTCTCATCGCCGGTCCATCGAGGTAGCGGGAGATGAAAATTCCGTAATCCCAGTTGCTGCGGTTTTGGGTGGCAAAAGCTTCATCGATCACCCGCAGCGGAGCAGGCCGCGCATGAATGAAGCTGAACGAAACTTCTGCTCCACAACTGGTGCTCAGCGTCAAGGAGTCGTGGCTGTTGAAAATATATTTATGCTCATGATCCAGCAGCCAGTGATAGGCCTTTTTAGTAGTGTGCATGTAATAGTCTGTCTCATAATAAGTATAAGCGCCGGGCAGGCCGCCGGGCAGCTCATTGTAATACAGGTATTCATATGGATGATTGCGCAGCGTGAAGCGTACAGGAGAAAACAATAAAACCGCAAATATCAGGGCCATAAAAGCACGCAACATCCTGCGTTGATAAAGATGCTCCCACCATTCATCAAAGGCACATCCGGCACAAACGGTCATAGTCACTAAAATAAACAGCAAATGCCGTACGCCATCATACAAAGCCGAGCCGCGCACCAGCATGAACAGGAACGGAAATAGAATCATAAACAACAACACGGGCAGGTAGGTGCGGTAGTTACTTCCCTTCCGGGAATATTTGATGATCATGGTGCTTAGTAAAAATCCTCCCAATAAAACCAATGGCGTGGTAATGAGCAACATTTTACTGCCATAGTACCAGGGCAGGTCGGCAATGAACTGAAACTTGCCCTCAAAGAGCAGACGGCTCATAATCGGATATTTGGCCATTAGCTTCAGCGACCGGTAAGGATGCAACACGGGATTTTCCAGCGCATAGGGCCAGAACAGGCAACCGCACAAATACCCGAGCGCACAGACGGTGATAATATGCGCGCTGAGCTTTTTCCATTTATACCAAAGCTTTTGGCGGTAGATGAATAATGCGCTGAAAAACAAAAAGTAGGTAATGAACAGCACACCACCCGGCCGCGCGCTGATGCCAGCCATGATTGCCAGCGCCACCACTGCAGTTGCTTTTTTGGAAGGTCGATCGATCTGCTTTAACCAGCGCACCAGTGCCCAACTAAAAAACAAGGCACTCATGGCAAAAGGCACATCTTTGGGATTGTTGAAGCACTCTCCCCAGAAGCGAGGCGTGAGCACCATCAGCACCAGCACAACAATGGCGGTTCTCCAGCGGCCGGTTATTTCCTTGCCCAGCAGTCCGGCGAATACGAATGCAGGAAAAGCAAACAATGTATTCAGGTAATGCCGCAGCAGGTATTCATCTTTAGGCTGTATGATTTTGTTGAGGATGGTGGCAATCAGGTCGAACAGGCCTCCGTAATTGCGCAGCATCCATATCTGTGAGGCGGGACTGTCAAATACTTCCCGGTTGTGGCCGAAACTGGCAAAATAATTGTAAACCATCCGCCCATACATCCATTGGAATATCTCATCGCCGGAATTGCCATACTGCGGCACCATCCACACCATGGCTACAAACAGCACGAGGCAGCATACCCGGAAAACATTCCGGGCAGTACGGTCCTGTACATAAGGCAGCTCTGGCTGACGGGAAAACAACATATCTGCTCTAAAATAAAAAAGCAACGATAACTATCGTTGCTTTTCAGTGTTACTATAAAAAGGACTATGCTTCTGTTTGCTGCTCTTCAGCAGCGCCTTCGGCTTGGCCTTCGTTTGATTCAGTTGCTTCTTCAGCGGCTGGCTGAGCAGCAGCAGCGCGTGCGGCCATCTTCTCCTCTACACGCTGCACAGATGCAGATACTACTGCTTTACGCTTGTCTGTCTTGTGGCTGCGGTGCGCTTCTTCACGCTTCGCTACCAGCTCTTCGTGCTCGCCGTTCCATTTTTCGAATTTGGACATAGCATCCTGTTCGGTGAACAGGCCCAGACCTACACCACGCATCAGGTGCTTCAGATAAAGCACACCCTTGAATGAAAGGATGCGACGGCAGGTATTGGTTGGCTCAGCGCCTTGCTGCATCCAGTACAGGGCACGGTCGCGATCGAGGCGAACGCCTGCAGGTACAGTCAGCGGGTTGTAAGTACCCAGCTTTTCGATGAATTTGCCATCACGTGGAGAAACACTGTTGGCTACCACAATGAAATAGAACGGACGCTTCTTAGAGCCGTGACGTTGGAGTCGGATTTTAACGGACATAAATAATAGATATTATTTGTGTAAGGAAATTTTTAGAGCGGCAAATGTAAGCTGTATCCCTGAGAAATGAAAACCTGTTAGCAAATTTTTATTATTCTCTTACTATTCGGTGACGGTTAAAAATCGTGCACCTTTGTTCCTTATATTTCATGCGTTATCCGTTCAGGGCCTTGCTGGCCTTTTTCTTCATCTGCATTGCCTGGGGCACTACCTATCTTGCTATAAAAGTGGGCGTGATGGCGTGGCCGGCTTTCCTTTATGCAGGGGTAAGGCAGGTTATTTCCGGGATCATCATCATTATTGCGGCCCTGTCCATTCAGCGGCAGGCGGATCTTTCGCGCACCAATCTCACGCGTCAGATGCTGATCGGCTTTCTGATGATTACCATAGGAAATGGCCTGGTCACGTGGTCAGAGAAGTTCATTCCGAGCGGCGTAGCGGCGCTCATCTGTGCGATGATGCCGGTCTGTGCTGTGCTCATTAACTTGGGTATGAACCGTAGGGAGCGGATGAATCTCCTGATTACTATTGGTATAGCGCTCGGCTTTTGTGGCGTTGCGCTCAACTTCAGAAGCAATTTTGCAGATCTGCGCAATGGAAAATACATTGCGGGCATTATCGCTACTTTCTGTGCTACCTCATCCTGGGCGCTGGGTAGCATCGTTAATAAAAAGAATAAAGAAGTCATCAACCCGATCTTCAACTCCGGCCTGCAGCTTGGCTTTGGCGGAATTTTCCTGCTGATCGGCAGCCCGTTCATAGATGATTATCATCAGGCCAGGTTTATGGATCATGATGCGCTCTGGGCGCTTGTTTACCTGATTATCGTTGGCTCCGTGCTGGCTTATACGGCTTATATGTATGCGCTGAAAGAGCTTCCGGTTGGGCTGGTAACCGTCTATGCATACGTAAATCCACTGGTGGCCGTTGTATTGGGATATCTGTTGCTGAAGGAGCCGTTGAATATTTACACAGGGCTTTCATTTGTCAGCATTCTGCTTGGCGTGTTTTTAGTGAACAGAGGCTACAAGCAGCAGGCATCCATAAACACAGAGAAACAGCAATCCTCATGATGCAGCCGGTCACTCATCAATACCATGATTATACCATCACTACCGATAAAGCATTGCTGCAGCCGGAGGCGCTTCATCAATGGCTGACCCATAAAAGCTATTGGGCAAAAGGCATTCCTTACGAAACGGTGAAGACGGCTTTTGATCATTCTTTTGTAATCGGGGTGCTTTATAATGGCCAGCAGATCGCTTTTGCGCGGATGATTACGGATTATGCCACGTTTGGCTATCTGGCGGATGTATATGTGGAAGAAGAGCACCGCGGGCGTGGGCTGAGCAAGCAGATGATGGAGGTCATCATGAATATGGAATGGACAAGCAGGCTAAGGCGCATTATGCTGGCTACGCTGGATGCTCATGAACTATATCAGCAATTCGGCTTCAATCATCCTGTCTTTCCGCAACGGTTGATGGAAATAACACGGCCGGATATCTATGAATCCACATCCTAGTCTTTGCTGCACACAATCACTAATTTTATTAAAACTGAATCTTTATGGAATATCTGGCAAGCGCAAAAAGACAATTTCAGCTCTACAAGCACCTCGGCGAAAAAGCCATCGCACAGGTAGATGATGAGGCACTGACCTGGCAATGGGATGAAGAATGCAACAGCATATCACAGATCGTAAAGCATATGTGGGGCAATATGCTCAGCCGCTGGACAGACTTTCTGACCACAGACGGCGAAAAGCCTTCCCGGAACCGCGATGCGGAATTTGCTGCAGAGACCGCCAACCGTGCTACCATTCTGGAGCGCTGGGAAACAGGATGGACGTGCCTTTTCAATGCACTGGACAGCATCACAGATGCAGACCTTGAACGGATCATTTACATACGCAATGATGGTCACACCGTACTGGAAGCTATCAACCGCCAGATTGCTCATTACTCCTACCATGTGGGGCAGATTGTTTTTATTGCCAAAATGAAGCGCCGTGGCGACTGGGATACTTTATCTATAGCGCGCAACAAAAGCAGTGAGTACAATTCAGGAAAATTTGCGCAGGAGAAAGAGCGCCGCAATTTTACGGACGATCTGATGCGCTGAGCGGATGAAACGATTATTTGCAGGTAGCCTGGTTGTAATGCTGGCCTTCGCGGCCATGCTTTTCTATCCATATTACACTCCCGCTGTTGTCAATAAAACAGATGCTTCCAAAGTCGGGCACATCCGGAAAGTAGTGGTATTGAGCAACAGCATCCTTCGGCATTCTCCGGCTCCGCAGATCGGCTGGTATGGCGATTGGGGTATGGCGGCATCGTGCCCCGACAGTGATTTTTATCATCGCCTGATCCGGGATATTCACAGCAGGGATTCCGGTGTAACCATTACTTCGGGCATCATCAATCGCTTTGAATGGATTTATCCCACTTATGCGCTTTCCAATTATGACAGCTTTCGCAATGCGGATATGTACATCATTAAGCTGTCTGAAAATGTAGACGACCGGAAGGCCATACAGCAGCACTTCATCGACCATTACGATAAGTTGCTAAATTATCTGGACCCGCAGCATCATTCGGTAATGGTAATCGTGGAAGGCTTTTGGAAAAAAGGCTACCGCTGGCCGCAGCCCTGGGTAAAAGCGGATGTAAATGCCATGATTCGCAATTATGCTATCCGGAAACACTACCCTTTTATCCCGTGCGCTTATTTGTTCCGGCAGGCCGGCAATACTGCACGCGGGCTCTATAAAGATTATGGTATAGGCAATCACCCGTCCGACCAGGGCATGCGCCGGATCGAAGAAAACATCTGGAATTATATACAGGCCTATTTTCCGGAAAGGAAATCGTTTTAGATTAAATAGCCCTGATAATAGCTGTCAATATATTCTTTCAGACATACCTTCCAGTCACGCATGATGTTGAGCCCGCGCAGGTCCAGCTTTTTATTTATCAACCGCTCAGATGCTGGTCTTTTTGAAAAATATTCTTCTTTAAAATGTGCAGAATCCACCGGGCTGATCTTCACAACATCTTCCAACCCTAATACGCGTACCAGTTCTTCAGCGACCTGATAGCGACCTGTAATGCCATCGCAGACCATGTTGTAGAGTCCCATATGATTATTCTCAAGCAACAGGCGCACATTAAGGGCAAAATCATGTGTGTAGGTCGGAGTACCAAGTTTATCATCTACAATAAACAGCTCTTTTTTTCCTTCTTTGAGCTGCTTCATGATTTTCTGGATGAATTTTTTATCCTTTTTAGGCCCGCCACCCATCATCCATCCGGCACGGCAGATCAGATGCTGCTGCTTGTTTTGCTGCACAAATATTTCTCCGGCCCATTTCGATCGTGCATAATGTGCCAGCGGATTAGGGATATCCCAATCATCGTAGATATCCTTGGCACCATCAAAAATGCCCGCAGTGGAGATATACAACAGCGGGATGTTCAGCTCATTTGAAATACGGACTGCGTTTTCTACCGAAAGCGTATTGGTTTCATAAGCGGCGTCAGGATGAGCGTCACAATATTCCAGCGATGTATGAGCACCAAGATGAAAAAGATAATCCGCTCCAAAACCGGCTACATCTGCCCTGTAACCATCATAGTCACGAAAATCCAGATAAGAAAGCCAAGGTTCATTTACATCTATATCAGTGCATTTCAGTTGATAGCCATTTCTGAAAACCTCGTAAAATCCTTCGCCCAGCATACCACCGGAGCCAGCCATATAAATCTTATTCATTTCAATCTTGATTCCGCGAATATAAGTGATCGTAGTGCGTTTTAATAAACATAAAATTTATGCTGTTACACGCGCCGCAAAAGGTTAATAAATTCCCATGCAGCTTCCTGCTGATTAATTATTACTTTTGCAGCCTTAAAATTCTTTTCCCGGAATCCAGGGAATCATCATTCATTAGTACCTATCCTTTATCCCCGGAAATCATTTTGTACAGAGCCATTCATGAGAACCTTTGATTTTGTTGTGCTTGGTGGGGGCATATCCGGCCTGGGGTTTGCAAAGCGCATGTCTGACAATGGCGCTTCTGTATTGGTGCTGGAAAAAGAAGATATAGTGGGCGGCCTTTCCCGGTCTATTCATTACAAAGGTCATTACCTTGATTACAGCGCTCACCGCTTTCACACCAAAAATCAGGTGTTGCTGGATGAGATCATGAAGCTGCCCGGCCTTGAGATGCATCAGCATATCAAGAAGAGCCGCATTTATATGTTTGGCCGCTACCTGAAATATCCGTTTGAGATACAGAATTTGCTCCGGGCGATGCCACTGAAGCAAAGCTTTCTCTCGGGACTTTCATTTGTTGGGAATATGATCCGCAAGCAATTCAGGAAGACAACGGATCTTCGCTCTTACAAAGATTGGTTTGTATACATTTACGGCGAACGCCTGTACGAGGTGATGTGCAATCCGTACACCTCTAAAATATGGCAGCACGACCCTGCTGAAATATCGGCTGACTGGGCCGATCAGCGCTTTCAGGGCGAGGATATGGCGAAGCTGGTACGCAGAATTCTGAAGAAAATACTGCGGCTGGATTTCAGTAATTACAATCTGGAAGATGACAGCCTTGCACCGGACGGCGGACCATTTTACTATCCCTTGCGCGGCATTCAGGAATTGCCGGATGCGATGGCGTTAGCCGCCCGGCAGAACGGCGCAGAGATATTGACCAGCGCAACGATCACATCAATTGATACCGGCAAAAAAACAGTCACTTACCTGCACAATGACATTGAAGAAACGGTAGGCTACAAGCACATCATTTCTACCATTCCGCTGCATACGCTTTATCAACTGCAGGAGCGCAAGGATGCTAAAGTAGAGCAGGCGCTGGCCGGCACGCGGTATATGGATATTATATTCGTGTACCTCTTCCTTGATAAAAAACAGGTGTCCAACGACCATTGGCTGTACTTCCCCGACAAGAATATTATTTTCAATCGTGCGGTAGAATTCAGCAATTGGAGTCCGGTAATGTGTCCCGAAGGCACGACCTCTATCTGCTTTGACATTACCTCTTTCTCAGACTCTCCGGCTTGGGCCATGACCGATGAAGAACTCACCCGGCGTGTGATTGAAGATGCCATCCGTATCAATTACATTGAAGAGAAAGACATTACCGATCACCTTGTAGTGCGCATCAGCCATGCATATCCGTACTATGATCTGGAATACAAATCGAAGCTGGATGTGATTGTGCCTTTCCTGGAATCCGGAAATGTGCATCTGCTGGGGCGCACCGGCGTTTTCCGCTACAACAATTCTGATAATTCTATTGAGATGGGCTTTGAACTGGCGGATCAGTTCCTTGCCGGCAAAGACAAAGCCACTGTCTACAATTACAGCATCAAGGCGATCAGCTATTGATCGGGAAATAGTTTGGGCAAAAAAAGAGCACCGGGGCAAACCACGGCGCTCGCATCATTTAACCAAAACAACTACAAACCTGTAAGCCGGATTCTGTAATCCTGTTCATCACGCAGGACGGCTATCATTTATCTCGTTCCCGCATCACTGCGGGACTTTAGCTGCCAACCCACGCACATCGGACGAGCCGTCCTCAATCGTACGCCTATTTGGCATTTCAGCACGCAAGGTTTACCCCTTTTCATTGTTGCCAATAAGAAGCGTAGGCTCTTACCCTACATTTTCACCCTTACCTCCTTTGCAGAAGGCGGTCATTTTCTGTGGCACTCTCTGTATCTCTCATTGCTGAGAAACCCTACCCGTTAGGTAGTGCGCTGCTCTGGGCTGTCCGGACTTTCCTCCCCGTCTTTCGACAAAGCGATAACCCAGCCTGTAGTCATTACAAAAATAGCAAAAAAGCAACGCATCTGCACATCATCTTTATATGAAATAGCTGGATTAACATCCGCTTTCCACCGTCATAAATATGTCATACACAGGCAGATGCACGATTCAAAACAGGGATGACTGCAAAGTGCCGGAGTAATGCTTACGCTCATGTTTCAGCAACCATTGCTTGCTTTGCAGGCCTCCTGCATAACCAGTCAATGAACTATTCTTACCGATCACACGGTGGCAGGGAATAATGATCGAAATAGCGTTTGCGCCATTCGCTGAGGCTACTGCACGGATAGCCTTTTCATCGCCGTAAGTCAGTGCCTGCTGCTTGTAGGTGCGCGTCTCGCCATAAGGAATAGCTAAAAGCAACTCCCATACTTTTTGCTGAAAGTGCGACCCGGCCAGTTGAAGCGGAAGATTAAATTTGGTAAGCGCACCTTCAAAATAACTGGTAATTTGATCTTCAAGCAATGTATGAAGCGGATGCAAGCCTTCTTTAAAATCCTGACCGGAATAATCACTGATTCGCTGCAGGATGCGGGGCGCATTGCTACGCTGCTCATAATCACAAAGCCATATACCTGTATCATCAACGCCGGCAATCAGCGCGCCGGCAGGCGTAGACAGCTTTTTCAGGTAAATGCTCATGAGCTACGCAATTTTATATTCTGGCAAGATAAGCACTGATGATATCTGAAATTTCATCTGCACGCTGATAGACCATGAAATGAGTTCCGCCCTGTATCCAGCAATCCGGTTTGATGTATTGCGGAACAATCATGTGGTCATCGGTACCGTGAATATGCAGAATGTCTGTAGAATGCGTAGTGCTTCGCCAGTTCACAATCGCTTTGATTGCCCATTTGGCAAAGCCGCTGTCCGTATCCTGAAGAATACTCATCAGCAATTCTTTCTCCTCTACTGTCTCTACACCGAAGCGCTCAAATATCTGCTTACTGGGCTTTTTGGCAATGCTTACAGGGATAAGACTATTGTTGACCATAAACCGGGCAAAGCGATTAACGGGCGGCAGTTCACGGGCATCTTTTGCAGAAGAGATCAGGATGACTTTTTTTACAGGGCGCAGCTTTCCGATTTCAGCAGCCAGCATTCCCCCGAAGGATACTCCAATAATGATAGCGTTATCTTCCGGTATTTGCATAGCCATCTTTCGCGCATAATCAGGTAGGTCATCATCTTTATCATAAGCACACCAATGCACCGGCACGAGCTCGTAGCCAAGAATGTCTAACTTCTGAAATATGCGTTGGTCTGCACCGAGACCGCTCAGGCAATAAATAGATGGCATCTTGCTGTTGAATGAATGCAAAATAGGCGAAGCTTTATAAATGATGCCAGTAAAGCTGAAAGCTGAGCCGCATTTGTAATGCAGCTCTATAAGGACTGGCATCTATGATGCCGGCAAAGAATCAGTATAAATAAAAATACCCTGAAGCAATGCGCCACAGGGTATCTATAAATACGATAAAAGAATAATCAGGATTGTGGCTGCTGCGCTGTTGAAAAATGCTGCTTGAGCGCATCTATCAGATCTGATGCCACTATTTTACGGGCAACATCGATCATATTTTTGAAGGCAAGCGCAGAAGATATACCATGACCAATAATCACAGGGCTGTTGATACCAAGGATAGGAGTGCCGCCATATATTTCATAATTGAAATTCTCCAGCACCTCATCCTGAATACCGCGCTGCACCTTGAAGATGTCATAACAAGACTCCGCCGCTTTCAACACGACATTGCCTACGAAACCTTCGCAAACGATCACATCACACTTATCCATGAAAAGGTCGCGGCCTTCTACATTACCCACAAAATGAATAGATGGATCTTCTTTCAGCAGTGGAAAAGCAGCCTGAGCAAGAATATTGCCCTTGCCTTCTTCCGCTCCAAGATTCAGCAGGCCTACACGTGGCTTTTCAAGTCCATATACGCGCGACATATACAAGGAGCCCAGCTCTGCAAACTGCACCAGATTTTCCGGCTTGCAATCCGCATTGATGCCTACATCAAGCAGCAGACCAACGCCATGTACGCGTGGCACCGGCGACGCGATGGTAGGACGCAGGATGCCTTCGATAGTCTTCACCGAATACATTGAACCAACCATCATAGCGCCTGTATTGCCTGCGCTGATGAATGCATCGGCCTTACCTTTGGCAAGCATACCAAAGCCAATGGCAATGCTGGAATCCGGCTTTTCCTTCAAAGCCTTGGTCGGGTGCTCATGCATGCCGATCACCTGAGTGGCAGGCACAATGGTGTAGCGCCCTTCGAAAGGCTTCAGCTCATCCATATAAGGAGCCACTACTTCCGGATCACCAATCATCAAAAGGTGTACAGAAGTATCAGCTGTTTCTTTCAGAAACGCTATGGAGCCTTTGATGGCTTCCACCGGGGCATAATCACCCCCCATGATATCCAGCCCTATCTTCATTATATGAGAGCGGGTTTGGATTAGGCGTTATCCGTTGCGGTGCTTTCTGTTGCTGGATTTTTATCCATAACTACATGGCCGCGATAATACAGCTTCCCCTCTACCCAGTGAGCGCGGTGGCGCAGGTGGCTTTCGCCGGTTACAGCATCAATGCTGAATGTTTCAGCAGTCGCCTTGTAGTGAGTGCGGCGCTTGGCTCCACGCTGTTGTGAGTGGCGGCGTTTAGGATTTGGCATCTTATTTCTTTTTTTTCTTGTTTACTGTGTTACTATCTTCCTCTTCCGGCTTAAAGGCTTCGAGCCCTTTCCAGATACTGTTATGTGTTGGCACTTCTTCCTGCTCTGAAAGCTGGTTGAGCAGCTTCAGAGCTTCGGGGTTGCAACCGGGCGCTCCGTCAGGATCGTCCGGATGCAGCTTTTGCAAAGGCACACTGAGCATGACAAATTCATAGATCCACTTGCCGATGTTAAGCACCGTTTCATTGCGCGGTATGAATGCAATATCAGCTTCCTCTTCGCCTTCCTCTTCATCATCCGTATCGCCGGTGAGCTTAACCATCAGGTCAAATTCATCCCAAAGCTCCAGCTGAAAATCATCTCCGCACCGGTCACATGGCGCGGTCAGATAACCTGCAATATCAAAATGCAACTTGAAGAAACTGGACTGACGATCAAACTTCAGTTTTACTTCTGCATGCCAGTCTTTATATTCCTCAGGAGCGCCATGCTCCTTCATGAACTCACTGTCGATGCTGAATGCATAATCATGTACTCCAAGCTTTAAACCCTGCCACGCTATCTCAAATTCACGGTTGTGTTTCATGGTTGCGCTACGCTGTTAATCTAAAAGAACTTACCTGTCTTCAAAAAACAGGCGTGCGAAGGTAGACATTTTTAATCAATTCTACAGCATTTTATTGCGCTTCAGCAGGAATGAATATAACACCTGCTCCACGGGCTGGCTGAGGTCTACCGCTACCCGATCTATTTGGTACTGGTGGCATTTTGTCTCTATTAGTGCCTGAAACTCTTTCATTTGCTGCACATATTCTGCTTTTATCTGTTGTGGCTGTAGCCTGATCCGCTCATTGCTTTCCAAATCCACAAATTCATAAGGCCGGTTCTCGAAGTTGAATTCCTGCTCCAGATTGCCATCTGTAATATGGAAAAGAATGACTTCGTGCTTATTATATTTCAAATGCTGCAGGGCAGAAAATAATTCATCGATATGCTCCGCATCGTCCATCATGTCGCTGAACACCACGATGAGCGAACGCTTGTGCATCTGATCTGCTATCCGGTGCAATGCTTTGGCCGCGTTGGTATGCTGATTTTGTGGTACAGCATCCATTACTTTTTCCAGCTCATGGGTCAGCAGCCGGTAGTGCGAGTGTGCCGAGCGGCAATCGGACAGATAGTAAAGCGTGTCCGCAAAAAAGGCGAGCGCCGCCGCATCAAGCTGCCGCTTTAGCAACTGTATAATACAGGCCGAAGCCAGCGCACCGAATTGCAGCTTGCTGAGCTTATCCTTTTCCTGCGGAAAATGCATAGAAGAGGAAGTATCGAGCACTAAAGCGCAGCGCAGGTTGGTCTCTTCCTCGAAGCGCTTAATGAATAATTTTTCGGTACGACCATACACGCGCCAGTCGATGTGGCGAAGAGGATCGCCCTGATTGTAAATGCGGTGCTCTGCAAACTCAACGGAGAAGCCATGAAAAGGGCTTTTATGAAGACCAATGATGAACCCTTCCACTACCTGACGGGCAATGAGTTCCAGATTATCGGTAGCGAATTGGGGTAGTTTCATCTGTTTTTAATCTTTCTTCTTACTGCTTTTTTTTCTTTGCTCAGCTTTGGGATAGCAACTTCATCGTCTTATAATGCTCAATAATCTGACTCCATCAAGCTTCTCTCATTTCCTGTCCGGTTAAGTTCAGGAATACATCTTCCAGATTGGCGCCTTTGAGCTTTTTCTCTCTTTTAAAGCCGCTGGCCAGCAGCTGATCTACCAATGCTTCCGGTGAATTGAGCGCTATAATCTTACCACTATCTATAATTGCCAGCCTTTGACAAAGCTCTTCGGCTTCATCCATATCGTGGGTGGTCAGCATAACGGTGGTGCCGCGCTGCTGTACCTGACGAATGAGCTCCCAGAGGTTGCGGCGCGCCTGCGGATCGAGACCGGTAGAAGGCTCGTCCAAAAAAATCACTTTAGGCTCATTGATGAGTGTGGTGGCAATCGAGAAACGCTGCTTTTGTCCGCCCGACAGCTCTTTGTATTTACTGCCTGCGCGGTTGCGCAGGTTTACAGTTTCGAGCAGGCTTAGTGGCTCTACATCGCGGTTATACAGGCCGGCAAAAAGATTGATGAGCTGCTTTAAGTTCAGGTTGGGATAATAGCCTGCTGCCTGTAGTTGTACGCCAATTACTTTCTTGATTTCCTGCGGCGCTTCATCCAGGTTTTTTCCATCGATCCAAACCGTGCCGCTGGTCTTTGTTCTTAATGTTTCGAGTATCTCCAGTGTGGTGGTTTTGCCTGCGCCATTGGGCCCTAAAAATCCGAATATCTCCCCTTCCTGCACTTCAAAGGAAATGCCTTTTACCGCTTTGAAATCACCATAGTTTTTTACAAGATCCTTTACCCGGATAATTGCTTCCTGCATAGCTCAAAGATAGGTGTTTAAGATGGCTGCGAATGCTGGCTATTTCTGTATCATGAAGCAGGCACGGTGCAGCTTTCCGGCAAAATCGAACGGTGTGGTCTGTGCGGTAATGTCTTTTACAATCGTTGCGGGCAGCGCATCCCGGTCTATCTGAAAATCGCGGTAGTTATTGCTGAAATAAATCTTACCATCATCAGAAAGGATTTTCAGGAGTGTTTTCAGCAGGGTCACATGATCGCGCTGCACATCAAAGTGCTCATCCATGCGCTTGCTATTGGAAAAAGTGGGCGGATCGCACACGATCAGGTCATAACGGTCGCGGGGAACGCCTTTCAGCCATTCGAGCACATCATCGTGTATGAAGTCGTGCTTCTCAGGGTTGTAGAGCTTATTATACTGCATATTCCGCTTGGCCCAGTTGATATACGTCTTTGAAAGATCAACAGAAGTCACCTCATCCGCTTTACCATGCGCTGCATAAGTGCTGAACGAGCCGGTATAACAAAACAGGTTCAAAACCCGCTTCCCCGTTGCTTCTTCCCGCACCATGCCGCGTGTAATGCGATGGTCGAGAAACAATCCTGTATCGAGATAATCGGTAAGATTCACAATAAACTTCAGGCCCCCTTCGGGAACGATCCGCTCTACTTTCTGCTCATCAAATTTTTCATATTGGCCCTGTCGTCCGGCCTTGCGCTGGCGCACCTTGATAAATATTTTCGACTCTTCCAGCTCTACCACATCCGCTACGATCTTCCGGCAATCATTCAGCCAGCCTTCATGCTCATCATCTTCCATACCGTGACGGCGCTTATACTCTGCCATATGTACGGCACCATCCAGCCATTCAATCGCAAACGGAGCTTCAGGGAGGTCATGATCGTAGAATCGGAAACAGGCTATTTCCTGGCGCTTGGCTGTTTTGGAAATATGCTTCCAGACCTTACGCAGGCGGTTTTCAAAAGCAGTCAATTTAGTGGTCTGTTCGCTCACTGATCTTATTTTACAGAATGAATATCCTCATGAAAAAAATTCATGAATGATCGTTTAATCATTATAATAATGATAGCGCTTGCCGGCAGGCGGCTGATAAATGCGTTTGGTATTGTGCGGCAGATGCTTGTCGCGCTCGGCGTAATAAGCGCTGTCTGTATTGCTCAGGGCAAATTCTTTGCGGAACACCAGTTCATCTACCTGGTAATCTTCTTCGCGGATGAGGCGGCCGGTACGCACATCGTAATAGCGCCATAATCCATGCC
This sequence comes from Chitinophagaceae bacterium, assembly GCA_965200035.1. GTDB lineage: Bacteria > Bacteroidota > Bacteroidia > Chitinophagales > Chitinophagaceae > UBA1952. The sequence continues at coordinate 489,125 of OZ241334.1, forward strand.
GCAGCGTACCCCGCTCTGTAGGAATGACTGTCAGTTTTTCAATGCCGGTCACAGGATGCTCTACATAGATCGTATCATATGCCTGATCAGGATTCAGGCCCAGGTAATGGCCAGTGCAGGTGAGCTTTCCATTTTCAAAATACTTGACCTCGCCATCCAGCACATTATTCCGGTATTGCTCAATAGCTTTGATCTCACCGGAGTTATTCATATGGTACCACAAGCCTGTCTTGCGATCGTTGATGTAATTGCCGAATTCAGAAAAAGCTTCTTCGCCCATACGCTCCGGCTGTGTGTTGTACCAGATGCCCTGCTTCCTTCCTTTCTTATCTGCCTGATTGATGGGCGCAGGCTTACCATTGCTAACAATTGGCTGTGCCATTGCCGGACGAGCGAGAAATAGTAAAGCTACAATTAGGAGGAAGAAACGCATAGGGAAGAAAAAATTTCCGGTATGGGTGAAGATAAGCTTTGCGCTTTTAAAGCAAAACCAAGCCCTCTTTAAAAGAACCGGAAAATATATTTCAGACATGCATTGCCCCAAAAAAACTATACGGCGAAAGAGCTGCCACAGCCACAGGTGCTGCTTGCATTGGGATTATTAAAGGTAAAACCACGAGCGCTGAGGCCGTTTTCAAAATTTACCTGAATCCCAAACAGGTAAATGCCGTGCGCCGCCTTCATCACCACCGGAATGCCTTCGATATCATATATTTCATCGTCCGCCTCTTTCTGATCAAAGCCCAGCACATAGCTCATGCCACTGCAGCCGCCGCCTTTAACGCCTACGCGGAGATATTCTTCTTTATTAAAGCCCGGTTCATTCATCAGGCGCCTTACTTCTGTAATCGCACCTTCTGTAAGCTTTACCGGACTTTCTGTTGCTGTAGCTGTCATAGAGCACAAATCTACGCATTCGCGGGCAGCCAGTGTCATTACAATGCTTTATGTGAAGATTGCTATGCACAATGAAATGGCTTTGTCCTTCGTTATTATTCACGAGGCGCGTACTTTCGCTATTCTATAAAAAACCATTGCACGCTTTTTGGCCCGGATGAAGGTTTCTGTTATTATCGTCAACTACAATGTAAAGTACTTCCTCGAAGTGTGCCTGCACTCAGTTATGCGTGCGGCAAAAGGATTGGATGTCGAGGTCATTGTGGTAGATAATAGTTCTGTGGATGACAGTATGCAGATGGTGGCGCAGGAGTTTCCTGCCGTGATCCGCATTGAGAATATAGATAATAAAGGATTTTCCAAGGCCAATAATCAGGGAGTGGCGATTGCACTAGGCGAGTATATTCTCTTCCTGAACCCTGATACGGTAATGCCGGAAGATTTTCTCCGTAAAACGGTCTCCTGGATGGATGCTCATCCGGAAGCAGGTTCACTAGGCCCGCGCCTGATAGATGGCAAAGGCCAGTTTGCGCCTGACAGCAAAAAGTCGTTCCCTACCCTTTCAGTCGCCATTTTCAAGACTACCGGCATCAATAAATTTTTCCCGAAATCACCGTATATCAATAAGTATTATGCGGTGCATGTGGGCGAATGGCAAACGGCCGAGGTGGAAGTATTGAGCGGCTGCTGTATGCTGGTGCGCAGCAGGGTCATCGGTGAGATCGGTGGCGCTTTTGATGAAGATTATTTCATGTACTGCGAGGACGTAGACCTTGCTTTCCGCATTCAACAGGCCGGCTATAAAAATATTTATTATCCCGAGGCTACGCTCATCCATTACAAAGGCGAAAGCACCAAGAAAGCAACGCTCTCTTACGTACGCATCTTCAATGAAGCGCTAATCACTTTTGTACGCAAGCATTATTCCAAAAAGCAGGCCGGGCTGTTCATTCTGTTCATCAATGCAGGCATCGTGCTTCGCGCGATACTTGGCGCTGTAAAAAGTATTTTTAAAGTGCTCAGGATGCCATTGCTCGATGCGCTGATTCTGCTTTGCACGCTTTGGGTGATGAGCGAATTCTGGGTGCGCCAGGTGAAAGGGTTCCAGCCTATTCCGCTGGAGCATATTCTGGCCACATTTCCGGTTTATATTTTGTTGTGGGTGAGTAGTCTTTATCTGAATGGCGCTTATGACCAGCCTTACCGGGCATTGCGCATTGTGCGCGGTATGCTGATCGGTACGGTGATGACGCTGGCTTATTACGGATTGCTGGGCCCAGAGCTCCGCTATTCGCGGGCGCTTATTGTGTTGAGCGGACTGGTTGGCGCCGTTGCGCTGCTAGGGTTGCATGAGCTGTTTTACCGGCTGGGCATTTTCAAATTCATCCCTTACGATCAGTTGACACGCAAGGCGGTTATTGTAGCCTCTGAGCAGGAATATGAAGCCACAGCAGCTACGCTGCAACAGGTAAATTATGCGCCGGAACTGGAAGGCCGCATCAGCCCGGATGCAGAGGAACAAGATGCATTAGGCAATCTTCAGGCGATGAAACCATTGCTCTACACGGGCAGCATCAATGAGGTCATTTTCTGCATGAACAGCCTGAGCTATGAAACCATGTTCCGCAAGATGCAGGAGTGTGGCACACATTATGAATACAAGATTCACCTGCATGGTACGCAGAGCTTTGTAGGCAGCAATTCCAGTCATACCGCGGGTGATCTTTACACGGCAGACCTTCGGTATAATCTGGCGGCTTTTGCGCAACAGCGCAATAAGCGTGTGGTAGATATTGTGACCTCGCTGGGTATGCTATTTCTGTTTCCAGTACTAGCCCTGATGGTAAAGGAACCAAGCCTGTTTTTAAAACATTGCATTGCAGTATTGAGCGGCCGCTATACCTGGATTGGCTACCCCACAAATGAGGATACAGCCTATCTGCCCAAAGTCAGGCCATCTGTATTGCCGCCATACAATTTGCTGGAAGATTTCACACCTTCCGGCAAAGTACAACAGCAGCTTTGGCTGGAATATGCACAACATTATGCGCCGGGCATCGATCTCGGATTGCTGAGAAAAAACTTTCGCTGGATCGGAAAAAAATTCTGAAAATTTTTTTGCAGAATCAAAACCGTGACTATCTTTGCAATCCCAAACGGGAAAACGCACAATCCTCCTTAGCTCAGTTGGTTAGAGCACCTGACTGTTAATCAGGGGGTCTCTGGTTCAAGTCCAGAAGGGGGAGCTTGATTATCAAAGGCTTGCAACTTACAGGTTGTGAGCCTTTTTTCATTTGCACACCATTTGCACACCAAAACACGGCATGTCGATATCGCTGTTTGTTCATGATGGCAAAGTTAAAGAAGTAGCATCTGAGTCGACACTGTATTTAATCTGGATAAATTTGGACTGAAAATCCATGTGTCGCCGGTTCGATCCCGGCCCACACCACGGTAAAAATCAAGCGGTTACGAGATAAAACTCTTAACCGCTTTTTTCTTTGGTCGAACATAGGTCGAACATTTTTTGCTTTAGGCCTAACTGACGTTAAGAAGAGTTTGTCCCGGAGATGAAAAGGCCGCCGCTGGGCACAAAGGAAAAGGAGGTGATTGGACTGAATGTTTATAACATATTAAATCACTATCCAGTACACAGATGTAATATTTTCGATAGTACTTGAAGGCTACGCTAGACGCCCATATTGTGATAAAATCGACATAAGTAAGACCATTTTTAAAATATGGTAATGTTGTAGTATTGTTGTAGTAAATAGGTGTTGTATCTGCAGAACCACGTAAGTTTTTTATCCCTTTCAAAGTAACTTTAAACAGTGATATTTGTAAGGTAATGCATTAAATTATAGCTCTTGCCAAACTTAATCCACTCTTCACTCAGGGACCAAGTGCTGGCCTCGATTGGGAATTTCCTATGGGGTGAAGGTTTTACGCCGAACGAAACCTTGCAACATGGCATACTTGAAATAATTACACTCATTTCAGATTACAACGAGGAAGGCAAGCCACTCTTTCCGGAAATAGTTATAGTAAGCGATCTTCAGTTTTTTGAGCCCATTATTACTAAAATAATCGCAATCAAGAGAAATGCTCTTACGGTTGATGAATTTCTTTTGGCGCTAAAACTTTGTGCCCCCTTAGCGCTTGACGGTTGGATTATCTATATTGAAGTCAAAGGAGAGGAAATCTCGTATGGGATGGTAAGTGCTGACGTTGATGAGACTAGCCCATCAGTTTATTCACAAACAGTCGGCGAATTAGGTAGCGCTCAGAATGCATTGCCCGTCGCATATTTGAAGAACATTGGCGATAAAGTAGTGGAATTGGCGGGCATGAAAAGTAAACTTATTGTATCGCTGAATCTTCAGGTACCGGAAGATTTTTCATTAAATGAGGTAAATCAGCTTTGTGAGGCAATCACAGAAAAATGCGAGGAGGGCGTGTCCATTACGTTGAGAACATACTTACAAAAAGTAGTAGATGGAGCTCTGAAAATCGGGCATGAAAACCTCATTGGGGTTATCGAAGATACTGACGAAAACATATCGGTAGTGAAGGAAAGCTTACGAGTAAGCGGCGGCGTTTATTTAGAATCGATGATTGATTTTGAACAACTATTAAATTCAATTAGAGAACAAGGCGACAGCCAGTCGTCGGTTAATTTGCGATCTTATTCATCTATTTTTCAGTCAATGTTGAATCACGACGGTATCACAATTATTACGAATAAAGGCCGAGTAATTGGATACCATCTTTTAATAGACTCTTATGTTAATGAGGCTGACAAAGTTACCGGCGGAGCTAGGTCTAAAGCATTTTTATCGATGAAAAATTGCGACATGTTTAGGTGTTGCTTTTACAAATCGCAGGACGGAAAATTAAAAATTTGGAGAAAATGACAAACGCAGTTCAATTGTGGAGCGGCCCAGATGGAATCGAGCTACCGCCGCAAATTAATGATCCAAAGGACATGTTGCCCTTCGCAACATCATTGAGTCCTCTTCAGCAGAAAAAGATCCTAAATGCTTTTCAAGGTGGCGCTTATGATATGGCAGCCGAATATGCCTGGAAGAAGGCTATGGTGAAGTTAAAAGATACAATCGCAACGCTCGGCATGTCATTTATTGGGGAGATGTTGAATCGCCCTGACATTGACGAATTTACGCCAATTGACAGCGTATTGACTGACTACACTACAATTCAGTTGGCTGAACAATTAGGCGTTATTGGAAAGACTGCAGCACTAAAATTGAAACAAAGTAATGAACTCATCACTCATCATTTTTCAAGAGATGCGAGCGAGGAACTTGACCTAACCGAAGCTTTTGGAATTGTCAAAAACAGTGTCAAATACATATTGGGTGAACACGATATTTCAATCGCGCTGAAATTCTCAAATTTCCGAGATAGATTGTTGGCAGAGTCGCTGACTATTCATGACTCTCAGGTGGATCAAGTAATAACGTCACCTATATTCTATTTGAGGACCGTTATAACTGTCTTGATTAATGCCATTAAGAACGAAATCGGAGCTCGACTCGAGAACGCCTTGGCAAATCTAAATCTCATCATTCCACACATTTGGGAAAAGCTCGGCGAGAATGATAAGTGGAATATTGGGTCAACCTATAGAGACGTCACTGCATCTGGAAATTCAATTGCAATAAGTGGAGTAAAAGCTGCCTTGATGAAGGTTGGTGGCTTCGACTATGTACCAGAGAACCTCAGGTCCACTACCTTTATTAAGGCAGCGAAGCAGGTTATTGCCGTGCACTTCGAATTTAATAACTATTATAATGAGCCTGCAGCTGTAAGAAAATTAGCAGCCTTGGGAAAAACTATACCGTCGCCCGCTTTGATGGACTGCATCCAAGCCTATTTAACGGTATTGCTTGGGAACCGCTGGGGACGTTCTGGCGCAGCTGTACCAACCGCTGAGACCGAATTATCAAAGATTTCACCGGATCGTTGGTTCAAGTATTTCGAAAAGGGAATTGCAAATGATGACATTATTTTAAGTAAGATGCTACCACGCCAAGTTGAAATCTTTTCAGAATTTTTAGGCAAATACAGTTTGACAGACTTTGAGGATCTTCCCAAAAATATCCAAAAGCTGTACGACGCTTTGGTAGCAAACAAATCTATTATAGCGCAAAGAGTCAGCAATGAATTGCTAACATCCTTAGGTAGCTAGAAAAATTAGGGTAACCTTCCAGCAATCTGTAAGCATTTAATCAATTCAGTATGGCTAAAAACATTTTGATATTAAGAGCTAGTGAAGATATTCCAGATCAAGAAATAGATAATGTTAAAGCACAAGTAGAGCTATATGCAATGGAAGTTACGATTTCCTCTACTCTTACTGTCGAGCAAGTTAAGGCGGCACTTTATGCAGGAGTTGCCTATGACTATATCTACCTTGCGACTCATGGATGTGAGGCGAACTGGGGAAGCGTCTCTGGCGCGCTTGAAATGACTTGGATACAGTTTGCAGCTGAGGTGTGCAAAAGTGGCGTGTCAAAACCAGGCGCTGTTTTTTTGCATTCTTGTTGCAGAGGAGGACTCGATTCCGTTGCTTATGATATGTTCGCCTGTTGTGAGAAGATTGAACTGGTTTGTGGACCAAGATTTAATGTCAGGCCGGCAGATCTAGTGATGGCATTTAACCTATTTCTATATAACATTGAAGTTAGAGGCACTGATCCGATTGTATCAGCGCAAAAAGTTTTAGCTGCAATTGACTTACGGTTGCATTGCATGGATAGAATTGAGTGCTTAAATTCTATAAATTATCAGCATCATTGTGAACTTCGGCAAGATCAAATTGAAGATGCTTTTCGCACCGATTTTGAGCTTCTTGATAGAGAAAGAGATAGAGGCAGGCGTCCACCAGAGATTTTGCCGGAAGTTGAAGAGCTCTTTACAAAATTGGAAAGCATGAAAAAATCTTAACTCTAAAATAAGAGGCAATTCCAATTGGCAACGTAAGTAAATTATGACTTTAATTATAACCTAATTCCTAGCTTATCTGCAAAACTTTTATTGCGGATGGAGGCTCGTTTATGAATAGCCGATAATTGAATGATCTCTTGATACAAGTTTGCAATCACATTTTCCTCTTTTCCGCTTTCCACAGATCGTTAGCAAGCGGATTATCCGCGACAAGTTCGGCGACATCATCATTACTGATGGCGGGCGGGAAGCTGCCCTTTATGAAAGGGCCCGATCGGCCGGTGTTGACCAGAGTATCGCCAATGTACTGGGCAATATATGCAGATGAAATACGTGCCTCGTGAGCCAACGGGAACCCTGAATTACAGGAAAAGCTGGACAATTTGCACAATGCCCGCGCAGAAAGTATTTTAAAACATCTTTCAAAAAACATTCGTCAGTTTCGTTGTATTATTCTACCCGAGGACCTTTTATGATTTTCAGGGCTGAGAAAAAGAACTAATATTATAATACCCACGTTATATAAAGTTTATGTGGCTATAATATGTGCTATAAAGCCTAGGCAAATGATACCAACAACATACTGTACTAAGGTCAATACGGCCAGTTCAATTTTACGAAGTTTAATTTTGTCAAAATCTAATTTAAATCCCCAAAAAATAAGAGATGTATATATAGCGCAATAATATATTTTAATTATATGATAAATAAAATTTCTTCCATACTTTCTTTTTAATTTGTAATCAACAATAGTAAGTTCTCTGGAAACAAAACCATTGCGAATTAGTCGGGAATAACACATATAATTCAAGAAAACAGCTAAAGCTAGTAGGAAAAATGAATTCCGAAAAATAAGCCATCTACTATACCCATAATTATTCCAGTTTTTTAATACAAAATCTTCAATCCACGATCCTTCATGTTGATTAATAAGGTGTCGCTTAGCAATATCGTAACGTTCATAACTTTCAGGCACATCTTTATATAATTCCATCAACTGGCTATAAATCTTCAATTTCGCGGAATAAGGCTGTGCAGTGTCAACGAAAACATTCACTCCTGAAAGCGGAAATTTAAATTGGCTGACATCAATGTCATTTAAAAAAACAGCAATTGAGGTATTATTGTTAGGAACAGATATTCCCCTCAAAACGACAGAACCAATTCCACCTATCGATTTAAGTATACATGTATCTCTGATGTATAAGATGGAAGTTGAATCAAATGTTACATCTTGGAACAGAAGTATACCAGACTTGCTTTTTAAATCTAAACTCTGGAAACCGCAGTGCTTAAATTCAACGAACGGTTTAGGCCGACTTATATCTCTGACAGCTTCAAAATTTGTATGACATGGGAACTGCAAATTTCTTATTGACGTACTATCTACAGCTAAGTTGAAATCACGTACCGATAAGTTTATTTTACGTTGTTTGTCCGAGGAGTCCATTAAGATCAACCGATGGCAGGAGACTATAAGATTATCAATATTTTGGGGCGTGATCAATTCTATATTTTCTGTGCTTCTTAGGTTTAAAAATTTCACAGAATCCCATCGTCCTACGTTAGTGTAAAAATTTATACTCTCACCATGTTCTGGTTTATTATATAGTGATAGATTTTCTGCTTGAATTTTTGAAGCTCCGTAAAACAATTTGAAACTATATTGGGCCTTTAGTACATATAAAAGACTTGAGTTTACTACAAAATCATTTTTCCACGCATTCAATGAATCATTCACGTCAAATGAGCACAATATTAGAATTAAAACTGTTCCTAAAAAAAGCTTAACTGCCTTGTCCAATATCATTATACTTTTCTTTAAAACTACTTGTCAAAGTTCGCTAGCTCCTGCAGATGCCAAAAGAATAAAAAACAAAGAATATTATAAAAGTCAGCCAGTCAGTTCAGGAAAAATTATTACTATTTAATCTAATTATCGATCTTACAGAACATAACGGCAAGAATTTGAATTAAGTGCAGCTCACATGGAACACACTAATTTTCTGTCGCCCACCAAGATACTATTTATCGTTTCCACTATCGAGTACGGGCAACTGAGAATTGCCTGGAAATTCGTTCAAAGTTAGCGCCCGTCAATGCATCAATTGATAGCACTGTTTTATTCATAGTGTGTCCTAAAGCCCAGTCATTGCGCATGAATTTAAGTGATGCCAAGCGGTCATAGTCAAAACTGCTGATATAGTAAATTGGATGGCAAGATTGAACGTAGGGTTTTATTTGTTCGACTTGGGAAGGTTTTGCAATAATCACCAGCGAAAAATTACAATATCCTTGGAGCAATTCTTTAACACGATTGAAAAAGCAGTTGATGCAGGACTTAGGAGAAAAGATAAGATAATATGTGTTTTCTTCTGGAATCCGGTAATTAAGATCGTTCGTAAGCAATGTTTGAAAGTTGATAATGTCGAGCGATTGAGGCAGCGGCGCGCTATTTATTGTAAGTGGCCCGCAGGCCAAGATGAATAAAAAGGAGATTTTATATATCCATTTCATAGAAGTAGAGTTTATTGAGTGAACTTTTTTGAGCGATCCAGAATCCTTTACTATCGGGAATAGTGGTAAAAAACCAGAATTTTTTTTCCTGGAAAGATATTTCGCCTAATGATTGAAGATGTTTGTTGAGCACAATGAGAGAAAATGGACGGTCAACAACGTTATTGATTGTGGAGTCCACATTGTAATAATGATAGGGCTTTTGCACAACCCTGTAAGCAAAAGGTGCGCCAGGCCGTACATTCAAAAATCCATAGATCGGGTGTGAAATATCGAACTCAATTGCAGCCGTATTATCACTACGTTCAGGAATCTTATCGTAATCATCAAATGTTGGTGTCACAAATGGACTGGCTGCTCGATACCCGAACGTTTGTGCATTCGATGGGCCTAGCTGGTAAGAATAGATTGAATCAGACAGATAGTAAGACGCTAAAACTTGATTGTCGTAGTAGACGACATTTTTGTGGCTGCCCGACATGCCATAAAAGCGATTTTGGTAAAACGCCGGAAACGATCCAAACGAGTGTGTAATGACGGCCGTATCTTGAAGCAGTTTGATGGCGGCGAATTGACTGCGTTTTAAAAATTCGTTCCCTGATGCCGGGTGTTCGCTTAGATATTCGCCGAAGTAGAGTGTATTGGCGGCTTTGTTAAAGGCAACAGGCTTATAGTCAACCTGTCCAAACAGACGATAGTCAATGCCATTAAAATTATTGTTGACGAACCAGGAGTGAATAAGATCTCCTGACGCATTCATCAAAAATATCCGATAGCTCTTATTGGAAAAGGCAAAGATGCTGTCGGGTGAATTCACACTAACAATGTTTGAAATCTTATTGTTTCGTAATTGAGCATTGAGCGCACCCAGATCCAAGCGCTTTCCTTTCGATGAAGGTGATAAGCTAAAACCCCATATTGCACACTTGTTGCCATTGACAAAAAATATCGACGGCTTACCTTGAAAAGAAAAAATATAGCCGCCTGCACCACGTAAGCTATCAAACGCTGCATCCCGATCAAGTTGAAGGTCTACCGAGTCCTTGAGTATGATTGAAATTGCCTTATTCGGCGTTTTCGATATCCCGCAGGCGGCAATACCTAGAAAGACAAGGGTAAAAAGTGAGATGCGATATGTCGAACGCAATAAAAACATAAGGAAAAAAAACCACTACTAATGTAGTGGCCGTTGTTCTCAATTAATAGTGGAAGGGTACAATAAGGGTGTGGTTACCGACCGTTGGTTTGGAGTCAGTTCCGAATGCTATTACGAGTTTGCTGTCTTCGCTGTAAATTGCCTTGGAGTATACGCCATCAGCAATCATCTTTATGAAATCTTCATCTCCTAATAGATTTGAAGGGAGGTAAGAGCGTAGTTCCGTATTAGAAAACAGGTCTTGTAAAGAAGCGGGGGTGCCATCTGAAAGCGTGCGAAAGATACTATTTTGGGTAACGCTAGGGCATGGGGCGATCACCGAGCCTGATACGCAATCTCCTGCTGCCCCGGTGATGCAATCTTGGATTCCGGAGTCATAGCAGTAATCATATGCAATACGATTTGCAGTTTGATTGTTGCTGTGCGAATTTCGTATTGCTGGTGCTGAAGCTACAGCATCACTTTTAGAACAGCTGACTGCGAACCACAAGGGAAGGGCACAAAGGCCGAGAAATATCTTTTTCATTTCGTTTGGTTTTGGTTAGGTCCTTTGGTAAGAAAACATGCGGACTGAATGTTTAATCGCCTGATCAGAGCTAATAAAAATGTAGCGAACAAACTAGTTTAAGATGTGTTCTAATACGTCCGGCACAAACCTAATATCTTATCAGGATTTCCAAGCAAGCTTTTCAGCGCTATCAAAATGTGATTAAAACCGGGCAAAAATGGGAATTTAACGGTTAGGGGTTAAAGAGTTTTTATATATCTGCTAACTAATCTGCAGGTGCCAGTTGTTTCTACGTTAGAAAGGTGAATACCAAAGTGCTGAAAGGAATGATTGAAAAGGTAATATTTTACAAGTTCATCTTATAGTTAAGATGCTTAAATATCATTGCAAGTAAATCTCTATCATCGGCATCATTTTCAATTACAACAATTGGCTTTTCTTGTTCATTTTTTGACAAAATACTTTATAAATCAGCCAAAGTATGAGAAGAGCGGTTAATACAGCTTTTATCCAAAGTGATATATAATTGCCGTTTAATCCTCTGTATTAGCATGGCTGCTGAATATTGCAAATTTTAAATGGAAAAGATAAGATATTCTGTAGTCAATTTTTCAGGTGAAAAAGACCCCCCGGCTAATGTGTAAACTACGATGTTTTATTCCAATAAGATTTCTGAAAATTTGACTTGACCTAACCGAAAAATAATATGTTACAAATTATAGTAAACGAAAAGTCAGATAGTTTGGATCAACTACAAAAATTGACAACCAGATTAAGAAAAAAAAGAAAGTCTCTAGAGCGTATAATAGACAGATTTTTGAGCCTGACACTTGATGATAAAGATTTCAACTATGAAAAATTCACCGCAGGATTTGATGGTAAGCAGCAAGAAAAGTTTATAACAGCCATACAAAAACTAGGCGATACAGTCTACTTACAACCAAAAGAATTGCAAACGGCGGCCAGCAATTTTAGCGATAACTATTATATTGACGATCCTAACAATCGGCTCGTCTTTGGCGAGATAAAGGTTAATTATACACAATTGCTTGGCTTGGTTCCGAAAACTGATTACACCTTTGCCTGTTTCAAGTTTATTCATCGTTTAGATGATCAGAATCAATGGTATTTGTCTGTACAACACCACTTGATGGAACACTCCGGACCCATTAGTTTAGATAATAATGAAGTTAATATAGATCCTAGAGCCATCTTGTTTGATTTGACGCCTACTGGCGGCATCGTGACTCCCTATAATCCAAATTTTTTGGAAGGCAGTCCTTTCGGTTTTAAGGACACCCAATATCAAGACAAGGTTAAATATAAAAATCTGCAACCCGATCAATGGAAAGTTTGGAGTGTTACCATTCCCTGGCGAGAACTTGTAAGCTTACACGAGTGCAACACCAATCATGGACTGCCAGACGACAGCTACTATTTTAAATTTAAAAGTGTATCCTATGATTTAACAGCTCTTCCAAAAAGGTCTTCCATACCTTTCCCCCATTGTATAGCAATATACTCTGGAAAAACGGATACCCAAGGGGTCGACCAAGACCACTTATTGGAGGGTGATGTTTGTCATTCTGCTATTTTTCGTGATGGCGCAGCTAATCTGGATACACTAAGTCCACCCAATCACAATGTGTATTTTTGGCCTCCTGATCTAACCGTATAACTCTACTAGTCACCCTTTGTTTACTACAAAAATAATATGCTCTTTGGTGGTAATGCTGTTATCAGGACTCGCAGGAATAGCAGTATGGACGCGTATACCTCCACAAGTACGTGCGTTAGTGATCCTGCTATTTATAACTTTTATTATTACTTATTCAGCCGGCCATTTCTCAAATAATGGCTGGCTTTTTAATTTTTACATTCCTGTTGAATTTTGTATGATATCATGGGGCGCAACTGCTTATTTATCATCTTTCTTCACTAAAAGGATTCTACCCTTATTTGCTATTCTCTATTTTTGCATTTGGATTGGTAGCTTAATATTCTTTGGAATAAAGCAATTTAGCTATCCTGCATATCTATCGGGTTGTATAATGCTATCGGTGACCTATTTATCAGTGTTATTCCAAATTACATTATCTGGAACTATAAAATATAGAAAAGAAATTTTTCTTCTTTGCTTCGCTATCCTGCTCTATTATGCCTGCATTGTTCCACTTTTTGGCATGCTTAATTATTTAAACCGTAGAAATTCAGAAGTTGCATTAGGTCTTTATTCAACCATTAACTGGGGATTAGGGATTACTAGTAATGTATTGATTGGCATCTATTTTTTATCCCACTTTAGAAAAGAATAACCAAACCATGCTGCAGCCTCAGACGCATGAAATTGTATTTGCCGTGGCATGTACAACTCTTATTATTCTCGGGTTGCTCATTTCAATTATCATTGTGGTGCTTTTTGCAAAAAACCAGCAGACAAAGCAGGCTTTACTTTTAGGCGAGGCCAAACTTAAATATCAGGAAGAAATACGCACTATTGAAGCAGAAGTTCAGGAAACTACTTTAAATCAGATTTCATCAGAACTACATGATAATATCGGACAAATGCTAACCCTTATGAATCTCCAGATAGAGAAAGGGAAAATTACAAGACCTGATAGTCTTTCTGAATTCAATATTCTTGGTGAAACATTGCAAAACACTATTCAACAGGTACGCCAGCTTTCTCATTCTCTGAACAGTGAGCATATCACAGCTAGTCCTTTGGAAAAAACTATTGAGAACGAATTACGACGACTATTGAATTTAGTGCCCACGAAAATACACTTCCTCACGGACGATGTAAAATCTCAGTTAAACAGAGATGAACGCTTAGTTGCTTTTCGAATATTTCAGGAGCTTCTGAACAACGCTATCAAACATGCCTCAGCGCAAAATATTTTTGTGGAGATTAATACTTTAAATGGCTTTCAACTTTTAGTAAGAGACGATGGGGTGGGTTTCAACGAAGAATTAGTCGGTAATAAATCAACAGGGATGGGCTTAAAAAATATGTTGAAGCGTGCAAAAATGGCCGATATGGAATTTAGTATCAAAAGTTTGGAAAACAATGGAAGCACATTCATGCTCACAAAAGAAGTAAATTACATTGTTGGAGATAAATCTAGAGGGATTAGTCCGCAAAAATAGCTGGGCCTACAAAAATAGCACGTAATAGGGTATGTCTTTCAGGAAGATTAGAGCGACATTCAGCATAGACAGATGAATTATACGACACAGTTCAGGCACCTAGGTGATAAGCGACTAGATATTTTCGCGAGAAAAGAACGGCAAGGGGAAGTGGCTTTGGCAATGAAGTTGCAAACTAAACTGAGATGCTGACCAGATAGATGTTGTACCTATGTTGTACCAAAGAAAAAAGCGGTTAAGAGTTTTACTTCTTAACCGCTTAATTTTGACCGTGGTGTGGGCCGGGATCGAACCGGCGACACATGGATTTTCAGTCCCTATTTTATTGATCTGATATGGTTTGACATGAAGCAAACCGGCTGATCTTCAAGATAAAATGTTACACATGGATTTATTGGATCTCACGGCAAACCACCAAATGTTGTAGTATTGTTGTAGTGTCTATAAGCAATCTATAGTGGTCCTACGTGAACGCATACTTTAATATTTGTGCAATGAACTTGTGTACACCTCCGCCAACATTATTGTAGCTATCAACCAGTGTAGTTAAGCTACTACCTAAACTCGCGCCGTTCGAAATCAACTTACCAAATTTTTCAACCAGAAATTGAATTTTACTCTTATTACCTGACTTTAGTGAGTCAAGAATCTCGTTTAATGTCTCATTTATGCTTTGCAGATCCACATGGCTTAGCACGTCATTAATAATCTTGAGGTCTTCTGTTTGAATAGCTCTAACGTCTAGAAGTTCCCTTGATATACTTATGTCAAATAGGTCGTCAACATACTTATTTGCATTTTCGGGGAAATCCTCATCAGAAAGTCTTTTTGCGGCACATTTCACTCCAAACAAAGCTTTTTCATGAATATGCAAAACAACTGCGCACTTTTTCTCTAATTTGTTATAGAGGACCTGCATTTGCCCTGGTGGACGTAATGATACTTGACCAATTAAACCAACCGGAATGTACGGCTGATCTTTGAACTTAATAATGTCTACTATGTAGTTTGAGGGAAATAAAATTGCAATTACGGTTCCATCCGGAACACCGTAGTCATCACAGAATTTAATCATTTCACCTACAATCTCAGTGATAGTTTCAGGACCAGGACGTCTTTTCACGACTCTTGCATTGCCGAAAATAGTAAATGGGAAATACTCTTTGTCACCTTTCTTAATTTCGCGTTCAGTTTCAAAAGCCCATTGAAAGTTATCAGAATGCGCTTGAAAAATATCTACAGACCCATCTGCATTTATTTTTTGGATTACTAGAAGTTTGGTCAACACGAGTTATAAATTTATGTTTGAGGATTAGGATATCGCTACTAAATTATAGAGGTAAAATACAAGTATTTTAATCATAATTAAGGTCCGTCAATCTTTGCAATGATGACTAAGTTCATTGCTAGTTTCGCAAGGCGAAAAGCAGCGTCAACAATTTAATATATATTGAGGGTATCACAAAACATCGCAAAATGATTCAGTCTATAGAGGAGGGCCGTAAAGAGGACGGCAATAGATCAATAGCCGACAAAATAATCAAGAGGCTACACGATTTAGAAATGGCGGTCCAATCCAATTTTGGTCGTTGGGCCTGGGAGCTACTGCAAAACGCAAAAGACAGCGTTGCAGACACTGACAGGAGCGTATGCGTACAACTAACATTTGACGATAATAAAATTGCCTTCAACCACAATGGAGATCATTTTACCGAGAAGGATATCAGAGGTTTAATTAACCAGATTTCCTCTAAAGAAGTGGAAGAAGGTGTTACTTCAAATCGCACAGGGAAATTCGGTACAGGATTCTTAACTACGCACTTACTTTCAAAGGTTATATATATAGGAGGTATCGTAAAGACTAGAGATAGCAAACTTTACAAGTTCAATTTTCCGTTAGATCGAGAAGGAAAGACAACGTTAATCCTAATTCCTAAAATAGAAAATGCTTGGCGTGAATTTCACTTGTCAACTGAAAACGGCCGGATAGATGAATACAACAACGAACTATTCAATACCTCATTTTCTTACAATCTCGTAAACGCCGAACAGAAGGAAATAGCTAAAACTGGCGTGGATGAATTTATAAGGATGATTCCGTATGTGCTAACATTTATTCCGGAAATTGATTCGGTTGAAATTATAGACAACACTCGTGATGTCACAACCAAATTCAAAGCGAGACCCGAAACTTCAGAAGGCTTTAAAATTATTGAAAAAACTAAAAATGGTGCGCAAACGATTATCAGGCTTCTCAATGCTACAAATGGTACTGTCAGCATTGCAGTGCGGGTCAAAAAAGTCAGCGATCACTTTGAGATACTGAACCTTGAGAATATTCCGAAATTATTTTGTGACTTTCCACTGATTGGCACAGAAAATTTTCATTTCCCGATAGTGATCAATAGCTTTCACTTCAATCCGCAGACAGAAAGAGACGGTATCTGGCTTAAAGGAGAGAACGCCGAAGTGGTAGAAAATAGAAACCTGTTACAGCAAGGTTTTGACCTATATAAGGAGCTTCTACAAGCATCTTCTACCCCCAAATTTAAAAAACTATACAACATTTCAATTTCCTACTTACCGCAGGCTGACGAAAGATATTTTGATAAGAATTGGTATGTAGCCAGCATCCAAAACCCCCTAAGAGCCTTTCTTATGGATGAGTCCATAGTTGAGCGCGAGGATGGAACTAATGTAAAATTGCGCGACGCTTGGTTTCCACAGAAAAGTTACTCCGAGGATATAAGGGAAAGTATTTGGAGTTTCTATTTTGATCTGTTTCCATCATTAATATGCAAAAAGGATGATATGCATGAGTGGATAAAAATCGTTTGGGAGGGAGTGAATAAGTTGTCAATAGCTGGGTTAATGGAAGACGTTGCTACTAAAAAGTCACTGAAGCAACTTGGTGTCGATTTAGAGCTGGATGATTCTGAGACAATTAGATGGTACAATCAATTAGGCGAGTTTCTAATCAGTGATGATCAGAACCTTCCTTTATTTGACAAACATGCAATTGTCCCAAATAAGAAAGGGAATTTTCTTCTTAAAAAGAGCGTCTATATCGACAAGATAAATGACACGCACTTAATAGAGGTACTAAAGCTTTTGGGTGAAGATTGGAATGAGATACTTCTAGAACCTCAAGTTTCCTTTGGAGAATACTACGTCAAGCAAAAAAAGGATGTAGCCACAAAAATAAGTGATAAATTAAAAAAGGCAAACCCTAGTGATCAGGAAGTAATTAAAGCCATTAGCATTCTTTCAGAATGGTTTGATGACAATCCTCAAGATGGTAGAGAATTATTTGCGGACACCTATAGTAGAAGGGCTGAACTATTTATGAATACCATTAAAGACAAAGAGAGTCTTTATAAGGTAATGAAAAGCACGACCAATTTGGCGCAAGTTGCATCTGCGATGGAAGAAAACCCAATGCTTTTTGAAAACATTGAACAAGCAAAAAATTTGTTCTCACTGATGAAGGAATTCAACGTGCAGTCGATAGAGGAGTTGCGGCAGGTATTAGAAAGTAAGGCAAATAGCATTGAGAGATCATTATTACCTATTACCGAAGAAATTTTGGTGGCGATGGGTATAACGAATGTAGAGGAATGGGAAGACGCTATGCGAGATACTGACCTGCGAGCATTGTTTGATCACCGGTCCATACCTACAAAGGAAATGTTTGTGTTAGCTCACAATCATATTGACAAAGCAAGGAAGAGAGTGATTGCCTATTTAGAAACGTTGCCGGATGATTACAACCTTGAGGATTTGGATATCAATACTGCTCCAACTGTTTTAGCGGGCATATTAAAACATGATAATCCGATAAAAATTGTGTTCCGGCCTGCCTATTCTAAAGAAGTCATTGTTTATTATAGCTCAGAGAAAGACACTCTGGATTATGCTGACACCGAATTATGGGTGGACGATGGAGCTCAAGTTTACCAGATAAGCCTCGGCTATATACTAAAAAACAATGGAATAAAAAAGTTCAAGATATAAATGTCGTTTGAAGAAAACCTAACCCGACTTGTAGGGTTGCCGGAAAGTGATCGACTACAGTATGAAGCTTTACTACCGTCAAGCGGTGAATTGGGGCGTTTGATCTCAGCATTTTCGAATACAGAAGGTGGGGTGCTTATATTGGGCATTCTGAGCAAGAATGGTACTATTTCAATCACAGGCTTGAGTGCAGACTTCCAAGTAGAAGTTGTTTTAAACAATGCTCTAGGTAAGCTATCACCTGCGCCCTTAGTTCATCACGGCTTCATCAGTCATCAAGGCAAAAAGCTCTTTGCTCTAGAGGTGGAGAAAGCTGATCAGAGGGTTAAATACAGTAATGTTACTTATGGAATAGTTTTTAAAAAGGTACGAAAGCTAACTGAGTTAATGCAGCCAATTGGAGATAAAGAATTGCCAATGGGCACAACGCAGGCATTAGACGAAATCTTGAAATACTTAATTGCAAACCCTGGTCTCATCAACGTAAATAAGCACATGATTAGGGAAACGATTCTTAATTACCAAGTATCCTTAGACGATGCAAACGATTTGCTGGAACGACTAAAGGTTAGCGGCTACGTTAAGACGTATGGAACGAGATTCATTGGGTATTCCCTGGAAACGAGGGCATTCATCAATAATGGTGGATATAGCAAGAATTTAAACAACAGTGCCATAAAAATCAACATGAAGAGCATTTTTATTTCTTATAACTGGGGTAATAAGTTAGCGGCGAGCAACCTATACAATTTTCTCGTGACGCAAGGCTTTTCGCCGTCTATGGACGACCATAATTTATCGTATAAGGGCAGAATATCAACGTTTATGGAATCCATTCGCGCTGCGGATTATGCTGTTTTGATAATTAGTGACGACTATTTGAAGTCTGAGAACTGCATGACAGAAGTAATGCACGTCTTAAAGGACCGGAACTATCACGACAAGATTTTACCAATCCGACATGAAAACGTGAAGATTTTTAAACCGGCTGATAGACTAAGGTATATTGAATATTGGCAAAATCAGGTTCAAGAACGTGAAATAATGTTGGCTAGTATAAATCCTACCGATGCTCTAGAAGAATTTAGAAGATTGCGCATCGCAAAGCAAATCCTAAGCGACATAGGGGATTTTCTATCAGACGTTGCGGATTTAATGACTTATACTGTAGAGGATCTTGAATATTCGTCTTATAAGGACATTATCAAGTTCATAGACGCGTAACAGGTGCAGAATGCATCAATTATATGGCATTGAATCGACATGCAGATTGGTATTTATATGCTCGGCCAAGCTAAAACACAGATAAGCATGATTCACGAGAGCATTTATTGGAAACACGAGTAACTTTTACGTTTATTGAACTGATTAAGCTTACTATTCAAGCATGGCATCTATAAGCATGACTTACGAACCCATCAATTAGGGGACATTATACAGTAGAAATAAAAGAGAGAAGATTAATCTTCTCTCTCTTTTTATGCTCGGTTTCTCAACATTTGAAACTTTGCTTTTGGCGATGCGCCATAGCAGAAGAAATTTAGAAGTCACACGAAACGAACAGAAATAGACTTTACGTACAGATAGACCTCGTTAGGCAAATTTGTGTACCAGTTGAAATAGCAATTTTTGTTGTGCGCATCTCTAATGGACAACTTAAATGAATATACAGAAATTAAACGCTTGAATAAAACGAGGTGAAACGACAATGTTAGATGACTTCACGTCTCATTTCTCTGGCTCTTTTAGATAGCCCAAAGAACGTTTGACAAGTTTGTGCAAAAAATTTCTGAACGACGGCAGAAAATTGCCGCTTAAAAAACCAACACCTAAAATCCCAAATACCTTACCGTAACTTTCAACCCAAGATGCAAAAATCTTGTTTTCCGAATTTAATTTGACGATGCCAAATAGCGCTATCAAAAGAGTCACGTTATATAAAATCAGAGATAGTATTTTTGTGCGAATTAGAAATTGATTTTCAAATCTTTTTAAAACTACAGCTTCGTTATAATATCCAATATCTGTTAGTTCGTTAATTATATCATACGCCTTAAGAGCGCAAATTGTCTGGAAATCGCTTTTCTCGCTAAATAAACAGAGTCTGTTCCCAATTGCAAGATTAGATTTAATTAGAAACTCTTTATTCAGGAGGGCTGGGAATATTTTCTTTAAATAAACGACGACAATTTCGCTTAAATTTTCGCTTGAAAAATAGTTTTCGCTCAACAGGTTGTCAAAAGTAACCGCAATTGAATCTTTTGTTCTAATTGAGACAACTTTTTTCAGCCAACCCTTGTCGAGTTTGAAGATCGCGGCTCCAATGATCAGACTATACATTAAAAAGTCGTCATTTACAAATGGAGTATCGTAAGTCGGCGTGCGGCGAGCTATTTGCGTATAATATTTCTTAAATTCTTCATGATCATTTTGAAAAATGGAAGTTAAAGTTCCGTAATATATATCGTCTATTTCCCTTCCTCGATCTATTGTAGATGTTAGGGGAATACCGCTCAGCATTTGATAAAACGAGAATTGTTTGGGAAGTATAGAAATTTGCGATAGATACCCAATTTTCTGTTCTAGAGGAACCATTTCTTTCTTTTAAATTTAAAATTTAGCGTGTCGGAATCCCAGCCTGGCACTTTTCTTAATTTTCCTAATAATTGAGAAATTAAATTGGAATATAACATTGTTGCGGGCTGTTCGCCTGGCAAGAAGCTTCTCCAAGATAGGTATGTGAACGAAAAGAGTTGTTGAACGACGTAGGACAAATCGGTAAACATCAGTCTTTCTATTTCTGCAATTTCGAAATTCCCTGATGGCTTTCTGATTTGAATTAAAATTGGATTACTCATACCATGCTTTGCAGTTTTCAATTCCTTCGGACCAAACATTTGAACAATTGCGGAATGGGGATCTAAAAAGAAGTTTGAACCTCTTAGTGGTATAAACGCACCTTTAACGTCCCGACCATATGGGTTTTGAATGCCTGGCTCACGGGGATTAAACATCTTAAAAGGTTGCACCTTACTTATTGTGACAAAAGAAAATTGTATGCGAAATTTGCAAATCCTTTTTATCAGCTCTGCGACTACTTCAAATTCAATATTTTTTATCGGTTTGAATATGTGGAATATGAGTCTGATTGTATCCCCCTCAACCCAGCCATATTCTTGTTCAAGTCTTTCAAATGAATTTGTTAGACTGCGAAGTAATTCCTGAAAATAGTCTTCATAAGATACATCTTTGGCTTTGTCACTTAAAAGATATTGGCCATCGCTGGACATGAAAGTCGTGATGCCAACCACTCTATCCAGGTTTGCTCCAATAAATGCGTTATCCCTGATCCAGCTATGGCCAATTCCAATAATAATTTCTCGATCTACCGATCTATTTGACGGTAGTACCCACGGCGTTCCACCCAACTTGGCGTAAATCTGTAAGGCTACTGAATTCAATATATATTCATTATGATTTTTTATCAGTTCAGAAGTGATAAATTGTACCGGAATTTCTAATTGTAGAAGTTTAGCTTTTATTCGGTAGTATGGATTTGTTACGTCAGGGAGATTTCTAAATCCATGAGGAATTTCTATTAGAATTAGATCAGGCCGTTGTCCGTCCAACTCTCTAATTATTTTCTGATAATCTTCAAATTCACAAGATGGGATGTCATAAATTTCAGGTGTGATTTGATGGAATTCATATTTTTTTAATAGCCCCTTTTTGAAATATTTAGACTGAGGTAATCCTTCAATTAAATTTGCCATGAACGCGGCAAAATGTCCTCTATTATCTTTACTTCCAATACAAACAAACCGCGGGCTTTTTAGGTCAAATGTCGTAGAGTCATAGGGGCCAAAATTTGTCAGTCCTATATCTGGGCTAGAGTTATTAACCTTTGTATTTGCATAGTCAAAAATGAAGGTTGGTGTCTTTAATTGCATTGTGTCTGCCGTTTGCAACATCGCAGCATTCACAGTGAAGCAGAATCCATCTTTATTTTCAAACTGTACAAGTGAAGATTCACCATTTAAACTTTCTGAAAATAGTTGTTTAGAAATGTTGCCTATTTCTCTGTGCAACTTTTCAGCATTGTAAATCTCGTGCCGCTTGCTTTCGATTATTTGTAGGATTTCCTGACTTTTCACTTCGCTGATTGCAAACGATAGGTATGCGCCTAAGTTGTATTTCGTTTTTCTTATAGACAGGTCTTCCAAAGGGTATTCTTTATCACCATTGTTAGTTTTCACAATAGCATTGAGCCCATTGATGGTCTTTATTGTTCCGATCAGTTCCTCATCGGGTTCAAGGATGCCGTTAAGGTTAGGTAAGTGTTCATTCCTAAGGACTTCTAAACCAATCAAGTTAAACCCCTCAATTTTAAGTTCGAAGCACGATTTTTTAAAAATCCAATTTCTTCTGATATTAATTACAAAACCATAGGTCTTTATACCGTTTAACGTAATCTGGCGAAGCTGTAATTCAATGAGCTTTTTATACGCGATGATATTTTTAAGGTTATCGGGGAGCGCATGGTATATCACATCGTCCTTTTCCTGTTTTGAGAAAAATCTAAATGGATAAAAATCTGTTGGCACATATCCTGGGAATCGATCTTTAAAGGTGCGAAAAAATATATGCTTAATTAAAGATGACGTTACTTTTTCATCTTTGTAAATGTTTAAAATTGACGGTTTACCAATTTCAGACGCCTCGTCGCCATCCTTGTTTGAAATGTAAATACATTCTCCATCTCTGAAAAATGAGTGAGTACTATTATGATTGCTTCTTAGTTCTAAAAAGCGCGCATCGGTATATGGTTCACTATTTACCTGATAGTTTTCAAAAGGGAAATTTATTTTATAATAATTTAATTCCATCACTAATTTTGAATTCGTTGAAGTTAGCCTACTAATCGTTTATAGATGGTTGCGCGATATTACGTTGAAGTGGAACAATATGCGACGCAACAGCTTAGGTCCTTTCAATAAATAAAGGTGAGCGAAAAGTCCCTATTGATATCCGAAAATAATAAACAAATTTGGTCTAAATGTACGGTTAATACATTTAGCCAAATTGAAAGTTGGAATTCATGCCGGTTTTGGCTAAGAGTCGGTGTGCACAAGCTTTTCGATTTGGCGATGGTTTATCCATTCTGCTGAAATTAGATTTAGAATAAGTATTTTCAGTGAATCATTAAACGCCTGTTGCGATATATGTTGCCAGAATATGCCCTTCAATATTTAAATGGTAAACCAGACATTTGGATCGCAATTGTAAGAAATTTTATGAATTTCTTTTCTACAGACAGGTTGTTCAAGTACAATAAAACCTTTGAAGGAATAACAATCGGAGAAGTAGTAGAAGAAGCGTTATATAATCGGCAAGTTATTGTTTCTATATCTCAAAATGATCTCATTGATTTTTGTAAACTATTTCGAAAGAGCGTCTCAGATTGCTTACTAAATGATTTTTATGACCCGCAAATTATACCTTACGAATGGCTAGAAGCAGAGGAGGATGATCCCCTCTTATTTATGGATCTTTTCGGTTTAACGCGGAGGTTAGGACCGATAAGGCCGCTTGAAGAAGGAACCGCTAGGGATAGAAGGGCTCAAATGGATATTGAAATTTTATATCACATTATTGACCCTAAATTTAACGAAAGAAAGAAAATCGAAACAATTGAAGAGTATAAAGATTCCATTACCAGATATATATTAGGCGAGTTTTCTTCATTTGTTGAAAGTAAAGAACTCTGGGTACAAAAACCAGAACAATCCGTCAGGCTAAATAAGGATATTATTACCAATTCTCTATCTCTGATAGATAACAATTTCTATAAAATGATTGTTAGCAATCCAGAACTATTAAAAACGCTAAACTGGAGAGTATTTGAAAAGCTTTTGGCTGATATGCTCGAAACTTTTGGTTACGAGGTTCAGTTAATGCAGGGCACCAAAGATGGCGGAATAGATGTAATCGCCTTCATGAAAAACGGTGACTTTGGGACGCATAAATATCTTTTACAAGCAAAGAGGTGGACCAACAAAGTTGACATTGATGTGGTCAAAAACGTGATGTTCAATCATGATTTTTATAAGGCAAGTAAGTCTTGTCTCGCGACTACGGCCACATTCACCAAGGGGGCATGGGAACTGGCGGAATTATACAAATGGCAACTTGAACTAAAAGATTATTCCTCAATTCAAAACTGGTTAAATGCTGCTTATAAAAAACGATCCAAAGAGCAGTGAATTACGCTATAGAGTTAAAACCAAATCCAATCCCGTTGTTCTAATTTAGGCTTGTCGTTTATCAAAACTCGTTATGCCCTTATACTACAATCCAGAACTTGCTTTTGGCCAGTCCATGAACTTAAATGCTGGCTGCACTATGAATTTGTGCAATACGTGTGTGCTTGCTAGTGGTGAATTTTATTTTGTTTGCAATTACACAAGTTACGGACTGCAATGGATAGTTAACTGCGGCCCTCGGTTAGGAGATCATAGTTTCAAGAATTCCACCTAATTTGATGAATGCTTCTTTCTGCCAATCTGCCATCACCGCACGTTGATAGACTTCTTCCATCTTATCGCGCGGTCTTTGATTGAGACACTTTTTAATTACGTGCGGCATAATACCGATTTCCTGCATAAGTGAAGCCGCGGTTCTCCGTAAATCATGGCTCGTCCAACGACCTTCAGGCACCATCAACGATTGGTTCAATTTCGTCCTTCCTTTTATTCTCTTACTTTCTTGGCGATCCGTAAATTGCTTTGTGATCGTTTGCTTGGAAACAGGACCAGTTTTGTTAGCATTAGGGAACAGCCATTGAGATGTATGATTATTCAAGAGAGCCTGGATTTGTAGCATCGCAAAGTCGGAAAGGTATATGATGTGTTCTTTCTCGTTTTTTGCGTGAATATCTGGCACCTTCAATATTCTTTTTTCGATATCAATATCATTTCTTTTACAACGTTGGATTTCATTTACGCGACAGCCGGTGGCCAACAAAAGCCAGAAGGCATGTACATATTTTCGTGATAAATCTGATACAGAAATTTTAGCGGCTAGTTGTTTGATTTCATCTTCCTTTAAATTGCGTTCTTTAGGAATTTCCTTACCGCCAACCCTATCTTTAGTAAGTCTTCGCGTTGGATCAATTGCAATTAGTTCTTCATCATCTGAGTAGCCAAAAAACTGCTTCAAATTAGTAAGCAGCACGTTTGCCATACGCTTACTTCCACGTGCCAAAGGACGGCTTAAAATGTTCTTAATGTCATTTCTGGTTAGCTGCGCAATTGGTGTGTTACCATGTAAAGGGAAAACGTCTTTAATAAATGCCCGCTCGATTTCTTTTCCCTTGTCTTTACGGTTTTGCAATTCATCTTTCTTCTAAGCAGTAGGTCGCAGGTTCGAATCCTGCTGGGGTCGCCAATAAAATCAAGAGCTTAGTCTAGTCGGCTTATAGTTTTCAACTTTGATATGCTGGCGTGTGGACCACCTCGTGGACCAAAAATTTTCTGATCTTACCGCACTAAAGTGTAACAATGACCATAGTGTTAGCTCAGGCAAAGCTTTGCATTTTCTGACCATTACGTATAAGAAAAGGCCAGTGCTTGAATTGCGTTAGTCCGTCTTGAATGTAGCTATAATGATGGCTGAGAAATGCATATGATTATGATGGTAGTCTCTATAATTACCAATATTTGCATGATTGTTTTCCCAGAATCAAATTACACTGGACCTCGGCGACATATTTTGCAATACAATCGTAATATGGTTGATCAAACTGAAACAACATTGTTTGATTTCCTATGACTTAATTAAAACAGATCTACATGCCCTGTCAACTTTGTGGCCTTAACAACTATCCTTTTACCCGATCACATATCATCCCTGAATTTTTATTTAAGGGAATTATCGAGCAAGAAAAATATGTTATAGATGTTGACGATAATCGTCAGCGCAAAATTCAAACGGGATTTTTTGAGAAGGATATTCTCTGCCGGACCTGTGACAATGAAATATTAAGCAAGCTGGAACGCTATGCAAACAATCACTTTTACAATCCCTCGAAAGACACTTCCGTTTCTGTACAAAGGATTAATACCGAAGATTTCTCGATTTCATGGGATCGATATAGTAACTTGGACGCAGGTCTTATTAAACTATTTTGGCTATCAATTCTTTGGCGTGCCAGCTTAAGCAAAAACACTTTTTTCGAGCGTGTTAATTTAGACAAGATGTATGCCGAAAAGATCAGAAGGATGATTTTAAATAATGATCCAGGGAAAGCGAACGAGTTAAGGGTTGTAGCCATCAGCTTGCCTACTGCAACATGCAACGAGCCGACAAAATCAATTATACAGCCTACGAGACATAAAATCGAAGAAAAAACTTACTATACCTTTCACATTAATCAGATGATGTATCATTTCTATATTTCAGATTTTGCTGAGATACCATTTGGAATGTTGCTTAACGATAATGATCACATCAATATACCAGTCTTCAATGGGGTGTTAGCTGACAATTACTTTAACGAATATACATTGCGCGAAAATATTGGCTAAAATGCATTGATCAAATGTTTTTTTGTTCATAAGCAAACCAAGGTTTACTTATGAACAAAACCTGACCATTTTTCCTACTTATATTTTCTTTCAATCCGCTGAAACTTGCTATTTACGCGGGTTCTATCTATAAAATTTAGCTTGTTCTATTAACGGGCAGGTCAAAAGCTGTTCAAAGGTAAACCTTGGTTTACCGGCGAACAGCTTTTGTCGTGTGTCGGGATATATCCTCTACAAATAGCAAAGGCAAAAGATGGATAAGGCAATTACCTATTACCGCGTCTCTACCGAGAGGCAGGGTGAAAGTGGGCTTGGACTGGAAGCACAGAAAAAAGCAGTACAAGATTTTGCCAGGGCCAATAATTTCCAGCTCATGGGTGAATTCTTGGAAGTGGAATCGGGCAAGAAGAATGCAAGGCCAATGCTGCAGAAGGCATTGTCAGCCTGTAAAAAGCAACAGGCTGGATGAGCCAGTTAAATTGACCAGTCTAAGCCGGAGCAAATTGACCACCTGATCTGCTGGCGAAGAAAGGAAGTACGCGCATGTTAGATGGTTAAAAATAATTGTTTATTTAAAGAGCTTTTCTACCCTTATTGGTGAGCGATATCTTTTCCTGCAACAGCTTAATCCTGGCGCCAAAGCTTAAAAAAGATATCGCTCGCCAATGAGGTGCCGCCGGCAGGCATGGGATAAAATTAAGTATTCGTTCCATCACTTACTTTACGTCTTTTCCTGAGTGATTCCCCCTGCAGCTCAAGACGGTGTGCATTATG
The DNA here is from genome assembly GCA_965200035.1 of Chitinophagaceae bacterium. Taxonomy (GTDB): domain Bacteria; phylum Bacteroidota; class Bacteroidia; order Chitinophagales; family Chitinophagaceae; genus UBA1952. The sequence goes on from OZ241334.1 coordinate 516,693, forward strand.
GACGATCCGGTCCAGTATTGCATCTGCTATCGTTTGTTCGCCGATCACATCATACCACTTACTGACCGGCACCTGCGAAGTAATGATCATGGCACCTTTGCCATGACGGTCCTCGACCAGTTCCATCAGTGCAGCCCTGCTGGCAGCGTCAAAAGGCTGCATGCCGAAGTCGTCCAGGATCAGCAGCTGCTGGCGCTCTATTTTAGCTACCTCTTTCATGTAAGAACCATCCGCCTTGCTCATCTTCAGCTTGGAGAACAGCTTGGGCACATTGTGATAAATAACCTTGTACCCCAGGCTGCAGGCATGATGGCCAAGGGCCGATGCAATGTAGCTTTTACCGATACCGGTGCTGCCGGTGATAAGGATGTTCTCATTCCTGTCGATAAAAGTGCAGTCTGCGAACCGGTGGATCTGGTTCTTGTCAATATTACGGTCCGAAGGATAGTACATGTCTTCCAGGGCTGCCCGGTAACGGAACCGGGCATTCTTTATCTTCTGCTCAATGCTGCGGTTCTGCCGGTCATCCCATTCCCCGTCTACCAGGTGAGCAATCAGCTCATCGGGCGTGTAAGCCGTTGGCTCTTCCGTTTCCAGGCTGGTCTTAAAGAGCCTGTGCATGCCTGAAAGCTTCATCTTACGCATCTTTTCTAAGGTTGCTGTGTTCATTTTTGTTTGTTTTAAGATTGATTATCTGTAATAGTTTTCCCCTCTTATATTATCATGGAAAGGCATTTTTAGCTGGTCAGTTTCGTCCGGCGCGTCGCGGCTGTCCAGCTCTTTTTCCAATATGTTCTGGATCGTTTTGTAATTATATGCCCCATAGCCCAGCGCCCGCTGGCAGGCTTTAATGAGCCGTTCATGACCCACCTTTTTAGCGAAGCTTAATATACCTACGCAGGACTTATAAGCCTGTTCAGGGTACTGTTTTCGGTCCAGTATCTTCAGGATATACAGCTTCACATCTTCACCAATGGTTGCCGCCCACGAGGTAAAGTGTTCCGGTGTCCATTCACTGACGAAGCGATGGGCCGATGCCAGATGATCCGGTTCCGTCGTATAGTTGTAAGGGCTTTTGGTACGGTTATGCAAGGCGATGCGCTCGTAGTTATAATAGATCTCAACGCTGTGGCGGGAGTAGAGCACCTTTACTTTCCTGCCGATAAAGCGGTAGGGAACGCTGTAGTAATGCCTGTCCGGGCCAAGCCCTATATGGCCGTTCTTGGCCACTGTCGCATACAGATGTTGCCTGAGCTCATAGCGCAGTGGCGGAAGGGGCATCAGTGCTGCCTGTTCGATCTCTTCGAACTGCTGCCGGCGGCTATAGTTCCGTCCTTTTAAAAATGCATTGTTGTGTTCGGTCAGGGCTGCAATGATAGCTGCATTCAATGCTTCAAGGCTGGCATAGCTCTCTTTTCTGATCCGGGCATAGATCCGGGTGTAGATAATACGGACAGCATTCTCTACCAGTGCCTTGTCTCTGGGACGGTAGGCTCTTGCCGGTAAAATAGTGGTGCCGTAATGCTCGGCAAAGTCCGCAAAAGTCTCATTGAGCAGCGGCTCATACTTACTGCTCTTGGTAACGGCCGATCTGAGGTTGTCCGGAACAATGGCTGCCGGGACGCCATTGCAGAAGTGCATGGCGTTCTCACAAGCGGCAATAAAGTCTTCCTTCTGCTGCGTTTTAACGGCTTCTACATAAGTAAGCTGGCTGGCACCGAGGATGGCTACAAAGACCTCTACGGGCTGCAGCTCGCCTGTCTGCTCATCTAGGATCCCCAGCTTATCCCCGGCGAAGTCTACATAGAGCTTATCCCCGGCCTTATGTTCCATGTGCATGGTCGGATTGACCTGCGCTTTCCATTGGGCAAAATAATGTTTGAACTGGCTTTTGCCCAGTCCATCGGGGTGGTCACGTTTATACTCTTCCCAGAGCAGCTCACGGGTAACGCCCTTCCTCTTAAGTTCTTTATCGATGGCCGGGAACAGGCTGAACAGCGTTTGCAAACGCTCGTTTACCGGTTTTTCTTCCGGCTTTATAAACAGATCCTCAAGATCTTTATCACTCAGGGTATTGAGCTCTTCGAAGCTCAGATCGCTGCCTGTGAAGTCTTTAAGATACTTCTTGAGCGTGTTGCGTGCAATGCCTGTCCGGGCCGCTATCTGTACTTTGCTGCACCCCTGGGAATGCAGGCGCAGTATCTGTCTGATCTTAATCATGCTGATTGGATTATTGGCCATCGGTACCTAAGTTTTATAATAGAAACTTAAGACCTCCTGCCTTCCAACAGCGTGTACTTTTTTTCTTCTCTTAGCTGGTCAGTTTGAACCGGCGCAGCATGGTCAATTTAGTCCGGCCAAACTTGGTCAACTTAAACCGGCCTCAACTGGTCAATTTAACCGGCGCTTGCAACAGGCAACTTTATTAATAGCTAAGTTGGATAGGCTTGGAAGGAACCTTGCGTTTATATCGAAACTGATGGAATCAGGGGTTGAATTTAAAGCAGTGGATAATCCATTCGCAGAAAAATTTACAGTCCACATTCTGGCAGCGGTAGCGGAAAAGGAAGGTGAAGATATCAGCAAAAGAACGACTGCCGCATTAAAAGCGGCAAAAGACAGAGGGGTACAATTGGGCAGTCATGGTAAATACGTGTTGTCGCAATTGAATAAGGAAAGGGCGCAGGATTTTGCACTCATGATGAAGCCTTTAATTGGCAGCATACAGGGGCAAGGCAAGACAACAATACGGGAAATCACAGGCGAGCTAAACAGGCTGAAAGTGCCTACTTATCGAAACAAGCGAACAAAATGGCATGTAAGCACAGTTCATAAAATCATTAACCGCTATAGCGGCGAAAAAGAAAACTCAAACTTTAATCTCAATAAACAATGAAATCAAAATTTACATTGCTACTTAAGCAAACCGGAATCGCCCTTAGCTTAGCCCTGCTTTCGATCACGGCACAAGCACAGGACGGCCAACAGGCCGACATCTCAAAAATGGGACACGGTAAGCTGCGTAACTATCTCAAAGAGAATGGCTTTAAAACCCAAAGCGGAGCAATCGTTCACGTGGGCGATGAACTGAAAATCGGCAAAGGCTCAATGCCGGATAAGAAGTATGCCTTTATTTATCAGTCACAGACCGGATTTGGTTCGGCTACTTCTTTGGATGGCTCTGTCAAAGGCTATTTGAATTCCAGCGCCAGAGGCCGCACGGCAACCGTCAAAGCCTTTATGACGTCCGGCATGAGAAAAGGCGAATACGCCATTTTCGCGGTCGTTGGTGTAGGCGAGCCTTACAACTACTGGATTGAACTGGATAATGGTATTGAGGCTGGTGAAATCACCATCAAAAAATAATTCATTCCATATGCGGCGCTCTCTTAAAAGAGCGCTGTTTAAAACTCTTTCAGTTTATGAAACTGCAATCTAAACTTGCTGTAGCCCTGTTATGGTGCTTATCAGCTATTGCCTGCAACAAAATCGAAAAGAATATTGAACCTGAAATCATGACCAAAGGCAGCGCCGCGCCAATTTTGCATGGCGGCTGGCGTAAAATGGGGGATTTCCTAAGCGTCAGATGCGTGCCGACCTACCTGTTTACCCTGGATGGCAAAGCATATTTCAGCATGTCGGCAACGCAAAAGCTGACCTCCAGCTTTTGGCAATATGATCCGGTGACGAATGAGTTTACACCTAAAGCGCCTTTACCGGACAAGGATCAAAGCGGGCTGCCTGTTTTTAAGATCAAAGCGGCGCTTACCGCAGAGGGGAAAGGCTATGTGGCGTTTTTCTGGACGGATGATCGTGTCAGGACAATGGATCATAAGGCGCAGGCATGGGTATATGATCCTGCTTCTGATCGCTGGCAAGTAAAAGCTGATTTGTTCACTGAGCAATGGTATGCGCCGGGCGTCATGACCATAAACGGCATAGCCTATGCCTGTGGTTGGGGTACATCGGACGGCTACAGGAACGGTGAATGCTATACCTATGATTTTGCCAGCGATCAATGGAATGATCTGCACACGGGGATTAGTGGTAATGCAGGGGGCACCTCCACCACAACCTTTGCCCTGGGCAATAAAGGCTATATGGTCAATAAATCGACCATGTTGGATAGCCTTCGGACCAGTGAATACGATCCTGCAATCAACAGTTGGCGGAAAGTGGCCGGATTTCCTATGCAAATACCGAAAAATACGGGTGTTTTAGGATACAACTATGCGCATTACACTTTAGGTAATGAAGCCTATATTTATTTTGCCGGACCTAATCTTTTTGCGCCTGTGACCGACAACAGCATCTATAAGTTTTCAGGAACGACAAAGCAATGGACTAGGATGGCTGACTTTGACGGGCCAACACGAATAGAGCCTGTCGTCTTTGCGATTGGTGATAAGGCCTATATAGGCTTTGGCTATGGGGGTGGTCAGGACTTTACTGACCTTTGGGAATATAACCCATAAGGCTGTAGCACTTATTTTCTAGCGAATAATTGCCTTTTAATCGAGGCGATTATTCGCTTTCATTAAACCTACTGATAGTGGTCGCAGAACCGTAGACATTCTTAGATTGAACAACAAAGCCATATTAAAGCCCTATATTGGATTTTATCAAATCCCATTTATGGCCGATCAACTATCACCTACTGAAATCCTTTTAAGAGATGAATACTTTCATTTGCAGAAAACCATTGAGGATTTTGACAGCAAATCCATAGCTATCAAAACATGGAGCATATCTGGAAGTCTTGTTATCATTGGCGCGGGTCTTTCAGACAAAGGAAGCAAAGAACTTTTTATCGTTGGGGCGATTGCTTCTTTACTCTTCTGGTACATTGAAGGGAATTGGAAAGGTTTCCAGCAATCTTTTTTTTACAGGATACATCAGATTGAAGACTACTTTGTAGATTCTGTAAAAAATCCAACAGTGCCCCTTCAAATTTCAAGAAACTGGTCTAAAAGTTGGAACGGCGAATTCAGGAAGAAAATATTCCAGTTAATGCTTTGGCCAGGCGTTATGCTTCCGCATATCCTGTTATTCGTTGGAGGAATTTGCCTCTACATTTTTGACTGCAACGGTGTGATTAATATTCACAGGTCAATCTAAAGCTAGTTGGCCCATATTACACCACAAAAATGCGTTAGTGGTACTAATTCGTCCGAAGGTATTGCTGCCTGACTAAGTTTGAACGTAAATGTGGCTACGCATTTTCATTGCGTGCAATTTTCAAAAGAGAATTATAAGCCTAATTCCATCATCCTTCCAATTCTGTGCCGACAATCAAGGAGTCATTGTCCTTTCTAAGAAAGCCAGATGTTTTGCATACAGGTGCTTAACCGAAGTCGTTCCCGTCACCAACTACTATTTTCCTCTGCCTGGGGCATTCACCGCCCACCCAAAATAACAGCCGGTTTGTTCTCTAGTCCTTCGGTTTGTGTCGTCCCTGTAAACATCACTCTTACAGAAAGGAAACACAATGACCCAAACTTCTTACACAGAGAATTTAGCAGAATTCGGGTTTCGCGAAATCAGTATGCTAAAAGATATTCTGACTTCTTGGGTAGACAATGGCTTACCAGATAACTTCAATCAGGATGGTGTACGTCCGGCAATGAACATGAATAGCGGCTATGTTTTTCTGATCAACGAAGACTACCAGGTAGCTATGATGAATGGAGAGCAGTTGGAAGAATTTCACACCCTGCCATATAGCGGGATAGAAGGCTTCTTATCAGACTTGGTTGAGGAGAACGATCCTGATGACCTGCATAAAGAAGATGTCGAATACATCTTGCAGATAGCCGATGGTATCGGCTTTGATTTGCAACGCTCGTGGCTAGACCTGAAAATAGACGACATTTTAGTTACGGATTGAAATTTCGTTACTTCCACTGGCCGGCAAGAGCTCGGCCAGTGGACCAAAAACATTTTTGCAAAGGGCAGACACTATCTGCCCTTTTATTGTGATTGAAAACGTGTCTAAACACCCCAGCTCTTTGAAAAAGATATCGGCATTATCTAACAACAGGAAGGAAAGATTATGAATCTACTCACTATAGAAGATGTGCGGAAACTAACTGACAATGGCGGTCCTCAGAACCGTGACCAGGATAATGTACCTGTTGTCAGACTCTTTCATCCGGGATCAAATTGCACATGGCTGTTGAGCGAAATCGATCCTCAACGGCCAGACACCGCGTTTGGCCTTTGCGATTTAGGCATGGGTTGTCCGGAATTAGGGTACGTATCCATCAGCGAATTGGAAGCCGTTGATTTTGGCATCGGCTGGAAAATTGAGCGTGATGCAAATTTTGAGGCGGAATTTCCAATGAGCGTCTATGCACTCGCCGCAAGCTGGAAAGGATGGATTACTGAAGATAAGTTTGCCTTACTGGATGCATATAAAACACTGAAAAATCAAAATGGTATCCCCGCTTGCCCCAAGCCTTCATAGATAGCTTGACAATGGATTGGAGTAGTAATATAATCCTACTATATCCTTTAAATCCTATATGGTTTTCAACCTGTACAAGAAATGCGTGCGCCATGAACTCAAAAATCTATCTGCGTCTAATAATGTATCGAACGAATGAATGGATGCCAAAATCGTCAACTCATTTCGCACATATCTAATCGCTGTTGAAAAGTTTTTCATGGCGCACGCATTTTGTTTGTTATTATTGGCATCATAATTTTGAGGTTAATAGTAACAGAAAGGATTTATGCCAGTCAGCACCAATAAGTCGGAGATTATTCAACAGCTTGAAAACCAAATTCTTGCTTTGCAAGGCTTGTCGCGCCCCAGAAATCAGGAAGTTATCCACACAGGTCTAGGGGCGATTGAGCGGGCATTTCCCAATCACACTTTCCCCACCGGCGCAGTCCACGAATTCATCAGCGATGCAATGATTGACGGAGCTGCCACGACCGGCTTTCTTGCCGGGCTTGTCAGTTGCCTGACACAATCCAAAGGAATTTGCCTTTGGGTTAGTACTAAGCGGCGGGTCTTTGCGCCAGCTTTAAAGCCCTTTGGGCTTCATCCTGACCGGATCATTTTTATAGATGCTTCCCGCGATAAAGAAGCCTTATGGATCGTGGAAGAAGGGCTTAAATGCAATGCCCTTATTGCCGTTGTCGGTGAATTCAGCAATCTGGATTTTACCGCTTCAAGACGGCTGCAACTGGCCGTTGAACACAGCAGCGCGACTGGCTTTATTCACCGCTTCCAGGCCAAAACCGAAAATACCGTTGCCTGTGTCTCGCGCTGGAAAATCACCCCGCTTGCCAGTGTTCAAAAAAGCCAAGCGCCAGGCGTAGGTTTTCCAAAATGGAATGTGGCACTTACCAAGGTGCGCAACGGACAGCCCGGGACATGGCAGATAGAATGGACATCGAAGGGCTTCCGGCAGATCGCGGCTATCTCTAAGACAATCTCACAACCCGTCATCAGTCAAACAGGGTAAGATGGCAAAGCGCTTTATTGCAATATGGTTCCGTCATTTAATGACGGATTGGGTAACCCGTCGCAGGCCTGATCTTGCAAACGAGCCTTTTGTCCTGGCTTTGCCGGAACGGGGCCGAATGGTCGTCAAAGCTGCTAATAAAATCGCGCAGGACAAAGGGGCACAGGTTGGGATGGTTGTTGCCGATTGCAGGGCCATTCTACCCTCTTTAAAAGTGTTTGATGATACGCCGGGGATGCCGGATAAAATCCTTGCAGGGCTTGCGGAATGGTGTCTGCGCTTTACCCCATTTGCTGCCGTTGATCTTCCGGATGGACTTATTCTTGATATGAGCGGCTGCGCCCATTTATGGGGCGGCGAGCGGGAGTATTTATCGGATATCCTCAACCGATTGCGCGGCTTTGGCTATGACACACGCGCAGCCATTGCCGATACGGCAGGCACAGCCTGGGCTGTGTCACGTTTTGGTACGCAAACAGCGATTATCGCTTCAGGTGCTCAGGGCGAAGCCTTAAAGCCACTGCCGCCAGCCGCTTTGCGTCTGCCGCCGGAAATGATTGAGCGCTTGGAAAAACTGGGCCTTGTGCAAATCGACAAATTCATGGATATGCAAAGAGCTGCCTTGCGCAGGCGTTTTGGGCCTTTCCTGCTGCAACAACTTGAGCAGGCTTTAGGCGAACGAATGGAGCCGCTGTTGCCTATCTGTCCCATTCAGCCTTATCAGGAACGCTTGCCAGCGCTTGAACCAATCCGCACGCGCAAAGGCATTGAAATTGCTTTGGAGAAGTTGCTGGAGCAGCTTTGCGCACGCCTTATCAAAGAAGAAAAAGGGCTGCGCAAGGCAACATTTAGAGGCTTTCGGCTGGACAGCAATATTCAGCAGATCGAAATCAGTACCCAAAGGCCATCGCGGGACGCTGTGCATTTGTTCAAGCTCTTTGAGTTAAGGATTGCCACCATGCAGCCCGATTTTGGGCTTTGAACTATTTATCCTGGAAGCGCAGCATGTTCAGGATTATGAAGCGGCTCTGGAAGAGCTTTGGCAGATCGGCAATGCCGAAGCAGAAAAAGATATTGCAGAATTGTTGGATCGGATTGCCGGACGGATTGGCGCAAATGCAATTCACCGTTTCCTGCCCACAGAACACTACTGGCCGGAGCGGTCGGTGAAACGCGCAACATCCCTGCAAGAGCAACCAAAAACCGAATGGCAGATAAATAAGCAGCGCCCGGTGCTTTTATTACCGCATCCAGAGCTTATTGAGGTCATGGTGCCATTGCCGGATTATCCGCCGCTGATGTTTCATTACAAAGGCAAACCGCACCGGATTAAAAAAGCCGATGGCCCCGAACGTATTGAGCGGGAATGGTGGTTGGAAGACGGTGAACACCGCGATTATTACTGTGTGGAAGATGAAGACGGGGGACGTTACTGGCTGTTTCGCTTAGGCAGCTATGCCAACAATAACCCGCAATGGTTCCTCCACGGCTTTTTTGCCTGACAATAAAAAGAGAGAATTGATGCGCTATACAGAATTACAGGTGACGAGCAATTTCAGCTTTCTTCGGGGTGGTTCACACCCTGAAGAAATGGTCAGCTATGCGCAATCATTAGGTTATACTGAGATTGCTATTACAGATCGTAATACGCTGGCAGGGATCGTCCGCGCCCATGCTGCTGCAAAAGGCAAAGATATCCGCGTCATTCCGGCCTGCCGCCTGGATTTATTGGATGGCATTAGCTTGTTGGCTTACCCAACAACGCAAGAGGCCTATTCAGAATTATCGGCGTTACTGACCAAAGGCAATCTGCGTACTGAAAAAGGACAGTGCCATTTAAAGAAAGCTGACGTGTATGATCATGCGGCTGGCATTCTGTTTATTGCTGTGCCACCCGAAGCGCTTAATGAAGAATATGAAATCGACTTAGCCTATCAAGACACCTTGCGGGAGTATAAAAAGCATCTGGGCAAAGCCCTGTATTTAGGCGCTGTCTGTACCTATACCTGCGATGATGGCAAAAAGTTTTTCCATCTTGCCGAACTTGCCAAAAGCCTGAACGTCCCTTTGGTTGCGACCAATGACGTGCATTACCACTCGCCTGAAAGGCGGCAGTTGCAGGATGTCCTGACATGTATCCGCGAGAAATGCACCATTACCAATGCCGGGTTTAAACTGTGCCAGAACGCAGAGCGTTACCTAAAACCGGAAGCCGAAATGAAGCGGCTGTTTCGGTTATATCCCGAAGCTATCGCCCGCACCCAGGACTTTGCCAAAGCCTGCCAGTTTTCGTTAGATAGCTTGAAATACGTCTATCCCGAAGAACTGACCACCGAAGGTCGCACCCCGCAAGAGGAGCTTGTGCATTTGACATGGCAGGGCGCACAGGAACGCTTTGCAAACGGTATTCCCGACCATCTGAAAACTACGATTGAAGCGGAACTGGCATTTATGGAACGCAAGAATTATGCGCCCTATTTCTTAACCGTGCATGACTTTGTACGCTTTGCGCGGGAGCGCGATATTCTTTGTCAGGGAAGGGGATCGGCCGCCAATTCTGTCGTGTGCTATTGCCTTGGCATCACTTCCGTTGACCCCACGAAATTCAAGCTGCTCTTTGCCCGCTTTATGAGCGATGCGCGGGACGAGCCACCCGATATTGACGTGGATTTTGAGCATGAGCGCCGCGAGGAAGTGATGCAATATATCTTCAACAAATACGGACGCGACCGGGCCGCGATTGTCGCCACCGTGACGCAAGTACATTCAAAGGGGGCGATCCGCGATGTCGCCAAGGCAATGGGTCTGTCCGTTGATGCGATCAACCGCCTGTCCGGTTCGGTGTGGGAATTTACCCCGGAATGGTTTGCAGGCAAGCGCGTGTCTGAATATGGCTTTGACCCCAACGACCAACACTTGCGCAAGGTGCTGGAGCTGACTGCACAGTATATCGGCTTTCCGCGCCAGCTTGGGCAGCACACCGGCGGCTTTGTCATCACGCAAGGCAAGCTGAGCGATCTGTGCCCCATCCTGAACGCAAGGATGGCAGACCGCACCAATATCGAATGGAACAAGGATGATATTGAAGCCCTGGGCTTTTTAAAAGTAGACGTGCTGGCTTTGGGAATGCTGACCTGTATCCGAAAATGCTTTGATCTGGCAACGGCGCATTACGGCCTGAACCTGACCTTGGCAGAGATCAATAAAGAGGATGACCCGAAAGTTTTTGAGATGATTAGTCGCGCTGATACCATTGGCGTGTTTCAGATCGAAAGCCGGGCGCAAATGTCAATGCTGCCCCGCCTGAAACCCAACTGCTTTTATGATCTGGTGATTGAAGTTGCCATTGTGCGGCCTGGTCCCATTCAGGGCGACATGGTCCATCCTTACTTGCGCCGCCGCAATGGCGAAGAAAAAGTTGAATACCCGTCCAAAGAACTGGAAGAAATCTTAGGCCGGACGCTTGGCGTGCCGCTGTTTCAGGAGCAGGCGATGGAAATCGCCATTGTCGCCGCTGGCTTTACGCCTGCCGAAGCCGATGGGCTGCGGCGTAGCATGGCGACCTTCAAAGCTAAAGGACTGGTGAGCCAGTTTCAAAAGAAACTGGTGGATGGCATGGTGGCGCGGGGTTACAAGGAAGAATTTGCCCAGCGGGTCTTCAAGCAGCTTGAAGGCTTTGGTTCTTACGGTTTCCCTGAAAGCCATGCGGCCAGTTTTGCCCTGCTGGTCTATGCCTCTTGCTGGCTGAAATGCCATTACCCCGATGTCTTTGCCTGTGGCCTTTTGAATAGTATGCCGATGGGCTTTTACCAGCCTGCCCAAATCGTCATTGATGCCCGCAAGCATGGCGTGGAGATAAGACCTATTGATGTCAATTGTTCCAATTGGGATAACGCACTGGAAGAAAAGAGCGGTAATTATTGTGCCCTTCGCTTAGGCTTTAGACAGATCAAAGGTATGCGGGAAGAAGATATCTGGATGCTGGCGGCAGGACGGCAAGCGCCCTATACAACCATTACGGCAGTGATGGATGCTGGCGTGCCGCTAGCAGCCTTGGAAAAACTGGCTGATGCGGATGCGTTTCGCTCGATGGGACTGGACAGGCGGCAGGCACTTTGGGAAGTATCGGCTTTACAAGACAGACCCATTGGATTATTCAACGGCCAGTCGGCGGCAAGTGAAGCGGAGGCAACCATTATTTTGCCGAACATGTCGCCCGCCGAGCATGTGGTACAGGATTACGGCAGTACCGCTCTATCCTTAAAAGCCCATCCGGTCAGCTTTATTCGTGACAAGTTGCGCAACATGAATATTGCATCGACCGCTGATTTGAGCCAAATCCCCGATGGAGCGCCCCTTGCGATTGCTGGATTGGTGCTGGTGCGGCAAAGACCCGGCACCGCATCGGGCATCTGCTTTATCACCATTGAAGATGAATTTGGTACAGCAAATCTTGTGGTATTTAAAAAGCTGTTTGATAAATACCGCACCGAGATTTTGCGCTCGCAGTTGCTGATGGTGGAAGGGCGCTTACAGCGTGAAGGATTGGTTACTCATATCATCGTGCATAAATGCCACAACATGACTAATCTATTGGAAGGCATGTTGATTGCGGGGGAAGATCAGTTATCTGTCTTAACGCTGGCAAGAGCCGATGAAAGCGATGGCGGCTTATATGCGCGTGATCATCGTATTAAACCTAACAAACCAATGCAGATGGAATTGTTCCCAGGCGGCAGGAATTTCAAGTAATGGAGGTGTTCTCTGGTACACTTTAAGAAAGGCGAACGGGTGAAAATATCGAAGAATGTATATCGTCCATTATAGAATCATACTTAATAAATGTCCTTGATATAAATTGAAATAACCTTTGCGAGGAGCATGAACATCCTTTCGCGAATTTTGGGGTTTAGGCGGTTTTGACATCGAAATCATGTTCTTGTGTATCAGTAATTATTTCGACTGTGCTTATAAGGCCAGCATCCTGAAATATGGCGAGATTGGATAACGGGATAATTGCACAAGTTTTAATAAGCTTGTCCTTTTCTTGGTCTGTTAACGGGAGCATTTTGATTACTTCAATGCCTTTTTTTATAAGATCAATTTGTCCTGACTTCCGGTCAAATTCATTTTGAACTAATTGCTTTTCAAGTTCTGTTTCAGCCTTTCGTATTTCTATTTCCTTCAGCCTCTCTTCTTGATTATTTTTGTAATCCTTATCTTTCTTTCTATTATGCCGGTCATTCAACCATTGACGGATTTGTTCGAAAGGACTCAGCGAGACGATAACTTCCCAAAATCCAGGGGATGAAATAGACATCTTGCTAATTTCGAATTGGACAAAATCAGCAGACAAGAAAATTTTGTATTTATCAATGTCAGTACTTGGAATAAATTCTAGATCGCCAAGTGACGCAATTTTATGAGAATAAAAAAAGAGGAAGGACAATTTAGTATAAGCATCGACAAATGCTTCTGTAACCTCAATAACTTCCTTAGATGTTAGACTTCTACAGAAATTTATTCTAGCCCTACATTTTTGCACGCCATAAATCGGCTCTGAAAATATTGATATAACATTCCTATTGTAATCAATATTAGTTTCATGACGATGGCTAAACGCGTATTCGAGATTAGCTTGCACATATCGATGCAATGATTGAGCAAACTCTTTTTCCCTCATTAATATCCGAAGCTCTTTACTTTGTACCTGTAATGCCTGCGCGTGAGACAGTTTCATTTGTAATTCAACAAGTGTTGCTTCCTCGTTTTGAAGACCAATATGCAAAATCGCTGACCTTTTTTTGCGCAAAACGCCGGCAATGCCTACCGCACTTGCATAGCCACTAATTAAATCTAAAAGAAGCAGTGTTAAAATGAATCTTTGTTTATCGAATTGAGCAAGAGGAAAACTTGCCCCAAATATAATCAACAGAATAAGCGAAATACAGATGCTAGTTTTTAACGGCGACAGCTTAAGGTTAAAAACCAATCCGATGACTGCAAGGAATCCTCCCACATGAAGAAGTAAAGAATAAACCCCAAAAGATGAAAACGATATGATCGCTGCTGCACCAAATAGTCCTATTCCCAAGCTAAACAACAAAATACTGGGGGCTGCCGGTGAGTATCGTAACAAAAGCTGTTCCTTATTGACCTCATCCCGCCTTTGGTAAATTACTTCTTCTAAATTCGATAGGTTCCGCGATAAATTGAGGATTGTATCTGAAGCCTCAATTTCAACTTTCGCGTATCTCTGTGAAAACTTTTCAATTAAAAATCGAATTTCGCTTGCTGCCCGCTCGGCAACTGAGTCAAATTCGTCATTAGCTTTAAAGGGAAAGTGACTATAATACTTACCCATTTTTTCTAGTTCATCCCATATCGTATTACCTGCTATTGCAGGGGAATTTTGCGCACCGGCATTTCCAAATTTGGACTTTAAGTCATTTTCTGTTAAACTAGATAAGTGGTGTTTTTCATTTTCCATCAGAACCTAATTTGCTGAAATAGTATGTGAGACATAAATTCAAATAAAAAATATAAAGATTTAAGCTAAACAGTGTCTATTAATATTAATACATACCGGTGACATTATTGAATTCAAATTCTGGTGTGCTACGAATCTGGGTTTTGGATATGAATAATGTTGGTACTCATTGACGTTTAATCTCTACCGGAATTGCTCTTTTTTTGATAATGTGCCCTTTTCATCATAATATTTCCATGTACCCCACTTATAAGACGTTAATCGAGATGACTTTTGAAAACGTACGGATTCCTGCATTGTAACAGGATCAACCATCGTAATTGTATCAACAAGGTTATTATTCATTTTGAGTGCATAATACCCTTCAAGTTTTATCTGCCCCGATGGATAATATTCTTGATATAGGCCGCTGTGGCAAGAATAGCCAAAATCATCTTTTATGTAGGTCATCGTGGCTTTGCTTTGCACTTGGCCGTTAGGATAATAGAATTCTTCAGTGCCAATCTGTTCACCATAGCAGAAATGTTGCAGGCATTTAGCTTTGCCATTGCTGTAAAATTCAGTCCACTTGCCGTGCCTGCCGATTTTTTCATTGCCAATTAATGCGATATCACCAATTATAATTGCCTTTCCTTTGGCGTTGAGTTTTCGATATTCGTTATACTTCGCTGAATAGAATATTATAAAGCCCGTGTCTGTTGCACTTTTGAGGTAAGTCCCAGTCTTATCGCGACGAATGGTTTCACTTCCTATGTCGTCAATTCCTACAATGTATTGGGCTTCGCCTTTAAAATAACATAGAACCAGTAAGACGAAAAAAACGGCAGCTCTCATAGACTATCAATTAACGTACCTGAAAAGTACCAAGAGAATTTGTTCCGCGTACATTTTCCGGCAACTGTGATGGCGGCGCAGGCATATTACCAGATACTGTGCCGGGTAACCCTGACCCCTTTTCAAGATTGACAGAGCCATCCCCATTGATGGAGCGATCCACACCAAATCCCAATAAATCTATGTCATTACCTCGGTGACCTGTCGGGCTGATATGCCAGGCCTGACTTCCTCTTGGTGTATTAGGTGTGCCAGTGAAATCAGAAGGTTTAGTGTAAAAGTTATTTTTTGTCATTGAGCCGCCACCTTTGTAATTAGTTCTTACGGTTGCAAACTGCCCGGTGTTAGAACCACCATTACTTTGCTGATCGCCCCAATGCCCGTGTTCGTGAGCCAACGTCATTGCGACACCGGTGACTTGCTCAGCCAAATAAGCCGTATTGCTAGGATCAATTGCCGCAAGGTGCTTGATCACGGCCGGGTCAATATGGATCTGCCCGCCCCATGCTGAAGCCTTAAAAGGATCGTCATTGATGGTTACACCGGGGCCGTTTCCTGGAGAATAATCCGTCCTAATTTGATCAGGCGTCCGTCCGGTCGTGCTGGAAATCACATTCATCAGTTGCGGGTTATTTTCCAGCAGCTTTGACATGTTATTCATGATGGCTTCAAAGCGCACCATCTGTGTTTTGGTAAGCCCGTTGGCCTTTAGCATCTCATCGTTATAATCCGATCTAAAGCGACCATCGGGATCGAGATACAGGATCGGGTTTCCTTCGCAAAAAGCATACGGGCTTGACCACGGGGCTTTATGTGCGAGCGGGTCAATGTTCCAGGCAAACACCACAGGATCGAAGTTATAATCGTTGTAGATAGGCTGTGGTACGGCAAAGCCGATGATCTTTTTTGACTTTGTGTCAAACAAAGTATTGCCGTAGCGTTCTACGGCCTTCGTGGCCATAACCTCATCAAACAATCCCCACGATAAAGAAGCATGGCGTTCATCTTTTTCGCCGAATTTCTGGAATGTTTTCGGCAGGTGATTTTGCGTGATGACAACGGATAAACTGTCTTTATTCCAGCCTTTGATTAAAATGTTTTTCATTTCCAGCGGCATCTCTCGGTAGCCTAATGAAAAGAGGCGCTCAATCAAAGCTTCATAACGTTTAAAATCGCTATCATTCTGCAATTGCGTAGGCGGTTGATGCTTTGCGATGATCGGAGCTTGCAGTAGCTCAGCTTTCAACAACAGGGCATTTAAATTTAGACCATCATATCGCAAAGCCGATTCAGCGCATTGCATCATGAAACCGTTATCATCTTTGCCAAGCTTGCTTTCATAGCCTTTCGCAAGATAGATCAGGCACAAAGCCACGGCTTGCCTGTCATCTAAATCACGTAAAGCAACTTTATTCTTTGTGGCTGCATCAGTCGTATAGGTCAGCGTTTCCAATGTGCCAGTGCCGGGAAATGACCGGCTGGACACTTCGATGTTGTAAAGCGTACCCTTACTATCGGCATGACGGATATAGATATGACTTGGCGCTGTACATAGGACAGCATCGCTCTTTAGTCTGTCGGAAAATATTTTAAAGAGCGACGCTAAAGCAAAGCAATTACCTTTGCCGGTATTGATCAGATTGATGACTTGCGTATTTTTCCAATCGCTCGTACCGAACGGGTCTTGTGAAGAATAGGTGTAGGGGAAATGAGCATAATTTTGGCCTAAATAGTCAACAACACCCGTTGTAGTCAGGTAATTGAAAATGGCATAGTTGGTAACGGCCTTTTGATACTGCACGGTCTTTTGTGGTGCTGTTTCAAGCAAATCGCGTTGAGGGTGAAGCTTGCTAGAATCCGTGTTGCTGGCCCCAATTCGTTTAATCAATTCCGTGTGGTTATGTAATGCTTCTTGGAATGAGTCGTAATGAAACCGGTTATCGTTCCATGCGTTTTCAACTAAGAAAATAGCGCGTTCATAGCTTAGCGGCTTTGTCCCTTGAAGCATTAATTCCAGCTCGTTCTTTGCCGACATATAGGCTTGACGGCAAACCAGGCTATCGGTGGCAGCATTAAGCAATTCAGGATTTGAACCCTGTACGAGCAGAACAATGAGAAGAAACTTGAATCCAATTTTCATAGACGAGAATTTAGTTGTTGGTGCTGATAAAGAGGCTTCGTTTTTGCTTGCCGTTATAATTCCGCATCTTTTGCAAACGGCCTTTAAATTCATGTTCCTGCATTAAGCCGGCATACATGGTATCGGGTACATCCTGATAGCCGAGCCGCTTGATATAGGCTTCATTGCCCAAGAACTCTTGATAAACAGACATGGCATCGACGTTTGATGGAATGTCATCCACGGCTTTGATATGGTTTGCACGCATGATCGTAAACAACAGGCTGCGCAAATAGACGCTATACATCGCCAGCCCAACAAGATTATTATTGCGCGGAAAATATTTGGCGGCTGACAGGATTGCGTCTTTTAAAAACGCGTGATCCCACCAGTCATTTTTACGGGTATAACCAAAGCACAGATCAAAGACGCAATGGGCGACAACCTGACGGGAATTTAGGGTATCAAGGAATAACCCACTATTTCTCGCTTCCTGGCTGATAAACATGTTATCCATGTACCACTTATCCGAGATTTCCCAATTGGACGTCGGTTCATAATTTTGAATAGCGCCGCTATTGTCAGGATATTTAATGAATGAGTGCATTGGCGCAAAGCTCAAATAAGCCTTTACCCCCAAGGCCTCGGAGAGAACGAGATAAACAGCAGGCATTGAACTGCACTGACCGCTGCCTGTAGCCAGGCATTTCGTCAAGAAGAAATTGCGGTGATCTTTGAAAGCCTGATAGTCGTCGTAATCATAAAAAAAAGGCTGGTGAGTTACAGTCTTAAATTGCTTCTTCCCGTCTTTAAGCGTGATCGCTTTACTGACCGTGAGAGACTGCGACATAAACTTCTGAATAGCCAAATGGACAGACAGATTATCTTTCGGATCAAGGTTGTGTTGCTGCATCCAATTACGGATGAAATCGACGGACTGGGCAAGGATGCCATCGTATTCCGGTTTCGTCAGGTAAGGATTGCCGTAACCTCGTTCCATCGTATAGTAAGCATCGGCTACAGATAACTTCGTTTTGCCGGTCAGCATATCGTTTATATGTTGATAGGCTGCAACAAAAGGCGCTTCGGCTGAGCGGAGGGCTTCAACGTCAACATTTGGTGTTGTCGCGGTGCCGATTTGCATTCGTTTTATGTCACGGTCCGTTTCCCTGATGATCGCCTCAAGTTCCTGCCGTTGCTGGTCTCTTTGCGAGCCGTCATACGCGGCGAAGGTGTTACGATTAGCGCCATTGATAACCGTCTGGGCATTGGCGCCTATTTGCACTTGGGGAAAAGGCGTTTGTATCTGGCCCATGGAAAGATTTACGCGCAGGCAGAATATCGTCGTTAAGGCAGCATATAAACTAATTCTAAAACCCAAATATTTCATGACAGTAACAGGCGCGTGAAGATCTGAACTTCGGGTGTTTTAATATACCGTTTTATATACTTCAGGATGGTGTGGAAATGACGGTGTATATGCCGTGATTATTTTGCAATCTTAGTGTCACACAGATGAGACGTCAACAACTGACGCATATATCGAGCTGCATCGCCAGTTTGGAGAATCTGATGAAACTGACCACCTAAATCCGGTGGAACTTGCCCCCTCTGTGCCGATTCAAAGTGACCCCTGTTTGCCGGCGCAAAGTGACCCCTGTCTGAGGGTTTAAGAAAGCAGATTGTTTTTAAGCGCCCACGGGCCGATGTTGTATTCCAAAACAGCATCCCGCCCATGGCCAATAAAACAATTGAGATGAACAAAATCAGATTACTGCTTCGCCTGCATGCCCAGGGCTGCGGCAAAAAATCAATCAGCGCCCGTACCGGCATTGCCCGTAATACGGTCAAAAAGTACCTGCTGCACTTCGTCAGCCTGCGCCTGACCCTGGACCAGGTTGACCGCCTCAATGACCATGAGCTATCCACGTTGTTCTTCGAGAAGGGGCAGCAGCCCGCCGTCGCAGAGCGGTACGCTTTGCTGGAGTCCCTGCTTCCGGATTGGGAAAAACAGCTCAGGCGCAAAGGCGTAACCCGGCTTCATATCTGGGAACAATACCGCCGGGATCATCCCGACGGATACAGCCGCTCGCACTTTAACCAACTGCTACAGGACTACCTGGGCCGCAGCCAGCCGGTCATGCATATCGAGCATAAAGCAGGCGACAAGCTCTTTATCGACTTCGCCGGCGACAAGCTGCACCTGGCCGACCCCCATACCGGCGAAGCCGTACCGGTGGAAGTGTTCGTAGCTATCCTGGGCTGCAGCCAGCTCACTTATGTGCAGGCGGTAATGAGCCAGAAAAAAGAAGACCTGGTCCTTGCATGCGAGAACGCCTTCCATTATTTTGGTGGCACCCCGGCAGCTCTTGTCCCTGACAATCTTAAATCAGCCGTAACCACCAGCAGCAGGTACGAGCCTAAGATCAACGAAGCCTTCGCAGCCTTTGCAGAGCACTACGGGGTAGCCGTGCTGCCGGCAAGAGCCTACCGGCCTAAAGACAAGGCCCTGGTGGAAGGTGCGGTAAAGCTCATCTACCGAAGCATCTATCCACAGGTAAATGAGCAGGCCCATACTTCGCTCGAAGGTCTCAACACGGCTATAGGCACTGCTCTGGAAGTACATAACAATGCCCCTTTCAAAGGACGGGATTATAGCCGCAGGCAACAGTTCGATGAGATAGAAAAAGATACGCTCAGTCCCTTGCCGGCTCTTCGCTATGAAGCAAAACAGCAGGCAATGGTCACGGTCATGAAGAACGGCCACGTGTGCCTGCGGGCAGACCGGCATTACTACAGTGTGCCTTACCACTTCATTGGTAAGAAAGTAAAGCTGCTCTACAACTCAGCCTCAGTAGAGGTCTACCAGCGCTATGAGTGCATTGCGCTGCACCGGCGGGACACACGTAAATACCAGTACACCACCCACACAGAGCACCTGGCCTCTGCACACCGATACCAGAGTGAGTGGAGCGCCGCATGGTTCATAGAGCAGGGCGAGAAGATCAGCCCTGAGGTAGCCGCCTACATTACCCGTGTCATAGAGGGCAAGCAGCATCCTGAGCAAGCCTACAAGTCCTGCTCGGGCATCTTAAGCCTGGTGCGCAAGGGTGGCCCCGAGCGCCTGGTCAGGGCCTGCCGCCGTGCAGACAGCTTCGGCATCTATACCTACCGCATCATCGAGGACATCCTGGCCAGGAACCTGGATGCGGAAGACACCGATGTGGAAAGGGCGGAAGACATGCCGGAGCATCAGAACATCAGAGAACGCGACTACTACCAGTAAAGCAGCATCAGTATCAACCCTTTTACCACCATTTTTTATCACCCTTTAATCTTTAAAACATGAACAGTGACACACTGGAGAAGATGAGACAGATGCGATTGCTTGGCATGCATCAGGCCTTTAAGACAAGCATAGAGGCGGACCATTCTGCCGGGCTCACCGCCGACGAGCTGGTGTCGGTACTGGTGAACAGCGAGTGGGACGACCGCCAGCACCGCAGTATAGAGCGGGGCGTCCGCAATGCGCACTTCCGCTACAGCGCAACGATTGAGCAGTTGGATTACAGCGAAGGGCGCAGGCTGGACCGCAACCTGGTCCACCGGCTGGCCGAAGGGGACTTTATCCGCAGGCGGGAAGACCTCTTTATTACCGGCAGCACCGGTACGGGCAAGAGCTACCTGGCATCAGCCCTTGGATACCAGGCCTGCCAGCTGGGCTTCAAAGTGCTCTATGCCAATACGACCAAGCTGATGTCATCGCTGAAGATGGCCAGGGCGGATGGTTCTGCGCTCAAGGAACTACTTAGAATAGAGAAGCAGGATCTGCTCATCCTCGATGACTTCGGCATCCAGCCGCTGGACGGGCCAAGCCGGGCATCACTGCTCGACATCATTGAAGACCGGCACGGCAAGCGCTCTACCATCATTACCTCACAGGTGCCGGTCAGCAGATGGCACGACATCATCGGGGATCAGACGGTGGCTGACGCGATCCTGGACCGGATCGTTCATCAGGCTATCAGGATAGAACTGGACGGGGAATCGCTGCGGCGCAAGGCAAAGAAAATGGCAGGATAGAAAAGAAAGGCAAGCCCACGTGCTGTGCTTCGTTCGGCTTCGCTACGCTACGCCTTACTTCGCACAGCACGTGGGGCGGAAAGGATACCAATAACTTTTATAATTTTAGAACCGCTAAAACGATCTGCTTTCTGCAGATCCTCAGACCTGAAAACAAGGGGTCAATTTACACCGGCACACAGGGATCAACTTTATCGGATTTACCATTAAGAAGAGCATAAACAAGGATTAACCGATATGACAATTATCGCAGATTAAAGCGCGGCTCATGACAATTTTAAACGCATTTTTGAAGATTAGCGCTAAAAATATTATAATATATTTTTTCTTTAATCTTAGCACACATCACCTGTTTATCATCATCTGTAATTGACATTATTTCTTAGAGAAGTTTCCAGCGGGTATTATGCAGCTTGCCAAAATTCGTATGTAGATCAAGCTTGCTTCGCGGGCTAAATAATTTATTTGCATGTAGGGCTATGTCGCATCTAACGCTTTATGTTGTTATTATCTAACATGGTACGATGCATCTATATTTACTGATCTTCCCGTTGTATCTATTAGGCAGTCCAAACGCATATATAACGTTTGAAACAACTACGGGAATTAATCTGTAGGGGTATTCCAATGGGAGTAGTGCACCACACGCAAAAATAAAGCTAGGATATTAACCTCATTTTTATGTGGTGAAAGTAGCCATGTGTGTTAGCCACAGGATAATAACTTTTTTTCCGGCAGGATTAGGTGTGATAAACAACACCAAAATTTCCATGCAATCACATAAGAAAAAATTTAGTGTGACTTAAATTTGCATCATACTAGTATAATAAACCTCATTTTCCCCTGTTTGTATTTATTCAACCTGTCACATTCGGAAATTTCCGAACTGGATAAGGCTTGAATTCTATGAACATTTACAAATAAAATTGGTGGAATAATCCGACAACTTGCCAATCAAAAAGTAAGGTAGGCGCAGTTGAGCTGCGAAAGCTCAAGTAAAAATCAAAAAAAATCATATGAAAGCTGTATCAGCGACACTTTTGTTTGTGAGCATCGCCATGGCATCATGCTCTACATCCGGTCCAAGCGGACCGGCGACACCCGTACAAGCCTGTGCCAATCTGGGATCAGATATCTATAGTTGCGAAAGCAACTCACCAGGCGTTTTGGTTATAGATGGGAAGGGGGCAGTGAAACTCAGTGTGGTGGGAGATAATCCATCACAATTTAGCCAGTCGGTCAACTACATGCCAAATAATTATTCACATCCTGCAGTGACGGTCCAAAATGGCACGGGTAACGGAAATACCCAAGCAATTTTTTATAGTGGCACAAATCAAAGCCAGATACATTTTGAAACGCCATTTAGCGATAGCTACACCATTAAAGCCTATTATATTGAGTATGGCATATCGGCACCTTCCAATGCATCTACTGGTAATCTGACAACTACATGCTTCAATCCGGCTACAAATGGCTGCTTTAGGTGGTATAAATTTCAGTCAGTAGCAAGTGGCACAAATATAAGCTGCAGCAATAATAGTGTAATCATTATTAATCAGATGGATCCGAGTGGATTTATTGGCAATTGTAATTAATAACAATAAAAAATCACTAAATGAAAAAGACAGCACTTATAATACTGGCAGCAGCATTTTGCTTTACAGCCTGCAAAAAAAATGAAGAAAAGACGGATAACGGGCACCTTCTATCTTCCCTGCAGCAAAGCCTGGCTGATTATACTATTCCTGAAAATACTAACGAAGAGGCCAGAAGGCAAATCAATGACATTCAGGATCCGAAATACACGATTGCAATTATCGACAACCCAAATTTTGGTAAATTTTCCGCTACTCCAGAAAACGATATCTCGATAAGCGGTAAATCTCTGTCAGATGTTGGCCTAACGCTGAACAATGTACCTTATCACGCTGACCGTAACGGACAATGGTATAAGCAAGGTTCCGTTTTTAAAAATTATTATGGCAGAAATGTTGCCGTTAATTTATCTGACAGTCGCGGAAATACTTTTACTGCGAACATGTATGTGCCAAGACCAATCCTTGCAGATCAATTAAGTCCTGCCGGAAGACAAGAAATCCAGCGCACTGGAAACAGACTGTCATGGACACGTGATCCGAATAACCGCGCTAACAAGGTCGCTTTATACTATGTACTTTATGACAATCAAAACTTAGGCGATGAAGGTGGTGTCATTAAAACAGATATCCTTTTACTCGATGACGGAGTTCCGTTTAATATGGATAATATCTTATCAAATGCCAGCTGTAAGAGAATTTATTTCAGGCTTATTACAGGTAATACGGCATCTACCACCTTCAATAATGAAAAAGTTTTATTCCATATTTCCAGCTATGACCACCATGAATATTTAGTTAACTAATTGTCATAGCAATTTAAATACAAGAGCCGCTTTCGGCGGCTCTTGTATTTAATTCATTATTGTCTTTCAAACTGTTATGGCATTAGCATGTAAGTAAGCAACAAATTACTTCATCTAGCGTGGTCTAAAGACTTAAGCACCGCTTTCAGATCCGCCCCCTTCCCCAATACCGGCCTGAATATATCCCCAATGTTCTTTACCCGCTCAACGGCATTGAAAATAGTAAAATCAGCCATCTTCAACCCTTTTTTTACCTCGTCCCAGTGCAGCGGCATCGACACCGTAGCACCCGGCTTGGGCCTGAGCGAATAAGGCGCGGCAATCGTGGCATGTGCCCGATTCTGCAAAAAGTCCAGATACATCTTGCCGCCCCGGTTGGATATACTCCGCTCGATGCTGGTGTATTTCGGTATTTCCTGATTGACCCGCGTAACGATCAGCCGCGCAAATTCTTTTGATTGCCCGTAGGTGTACTTACCGCCTAACGGGATATAGATATGCAGACCTGTTGAGCCGCTGGTCTTGCAATAACAGGGGATGCCCATACTTTCCAAAAGTTGATGGGTAATCTGCGCTGCTTCGATGACCTGATTGAATGAGTTCCTGTCCGGATCAAGGTCAATGATGCACCAGGTGGGAAAGTCCGGCTTCCTGACCGTGCTGCTCCAAGGGTTCATTTCGATGCAGCCCATGCCTGCCATGGACAATAAAGTTGCCTCGTCGTGGCCGACCAGATAATGCCGGTCCCGGTCATCGCTGTCGCTGTGATAAAGGTAAGTCTTCATCCAGTCCGCGACTTTACCGGTCACATCTTTCTGGTAAAAGCTTTTGCCTTTAATGCCGTGGGGATAACGATTCAGACTTTGCGGACGGTCTTTGAGGTAAGGCAAGATGAACGGGGCAATCTGATAGTAGTAGTTAATCAGATCCCGCTTGGTTACCTGCTCATCAGGCCAGAATATTTTGCTCAGGTTGGTAAATTTCAGTTCGTGGCCATTCACCTTTTTGACCTGCGTTTCTTCGGTCGGATTGAGCAGTGTTTTACGTTCCTGTTCGCTGCGTGAAGCGATGTAAGGATTTGCATTATTCTTAGGTTGAACAACCTTTTTGATATCGGCTTCCTTTTCAAGCACGACATCTTTTGCTTTCTTATCATCACGCATTCCTTCAAAAGAGGGGTGACGCATCACGCCGTCATTGGTCATCTCGGCAAAACTGACCTCACAAACCAATCTGGGCTGCAACCAGACGGCTTTGGCTTTGGGCGGGTCAGGACGGAAGCGGCTCGGCTTGTTGATATCCGGCTCTTCCGTAAAGGCAGGCTTGTCGGTCACAAACGGCCTGAACTGTTCCAGCAACTGCTTTTGCAGCCTGATATTGATGCCGGTGCCGATCTTGCCGGTATAAATGAACTTGCCCTTATCGAAGACGCCGACCAGCAATGAGCTGAACGGCTTTTTGGTGCCTTCGTTTTTTGTATAGCCGCCGATGACAACTTCCTGCCGCTTATTGGCCTTGATCTTGAGCCAGTCTTTGGTCCGGTTGCCGGTTTCATAGAGACTGTCCTTACGCTTGGCCATGATGCCTTCAAGGCCCATCTTTTTCGCTGCTTCCAGAAATTTGATACCGGATGTTTCAAAGCTGTTGCTAAACTGGATCAGAGAATTTTTCGGTATCAGTTTTTCCAGGATCGCTTTGCGCTCAACAAGCGGCAGGCCCTTAAGGTCACAACCGTTGTACCAGAGAATATCGAAGGCATAAAAAAGCAGCTCGCCGTCGGCTTCGCTGCGCCAGTTCTGCAGGGCGCTGAAGTCGGCCTGCCCGTTCTTGCCGACCACGACGATTTCGCCATCTACAACCGCATCAATTCCCCACGCCTTCATCGCCTCATAGACCGGATAGTATTTTTCGTTGAAAGATTTATCGTTACGGGATTTGATCTCAACGGTCTTTTTGTTCATGAAGCTGACAGCGCGGTAGCCGTCCCATTTAACCTCATAGAGCCAGTTATCATCGTCGAATGGTACGTCAACAAGGGTGGCCAGCATCGGCTTTACGGTAGTAAAGAATGCAGCCTTCGAAGCCCTCTTCAATATGATTGCAAGGAGTGATTTGGTAGATATTGACTTTGCCACTACCGGCCTTGCCGGCTTTCTGACTCTGTTTTTTCTTTTCGATTTGATCACTGACATGGGATCACATTTTGCTGTAGATCTGCTATGATCATGCCTCAAACTAAGTTTCAGCGCAATTCACATTAATTCACACACCATGTGGATACTCTAAGCCATGATTGATAAATGGGTAAACATGCATTATGTGCAAAACTTTTCGCCGTTACAAAATGGCGCTAATTATGAACCTTATGAGAATTAAGGTATTGGGGCGTGTAAATTGGATGTCTAATCAATAAAAATTTGTTCTTAAGTAGACAGAAGGCGCAGATATGAATAAAAACTGGCTTAGCAGTTGTTATGGCTGATAAATGAGACGCACAACTGAAATGCTGCCACTGTTCGCACCTACCAGTTTGCCGGTGTAAATCCCGGTGGCCATACCGTTAAGCCGAATAGCCGTCTTGCCTGCAGTTACCGGATAAGCGCCCAGCTGCCTACCCTGTACATCGCTTAAATACAAGGTACCTTCTTCTTTTGTCTCCACCATCAAAAGACCACTCGTAGGATTGGGATAAGCTAGTAATGTTTGGAATTTAGAAAGTGTTGGCACCGGAATAGCGGTAGTCATGTTACACCCCCTGATAGCGCATCCATTGCTGTCAACACCTAACACCCAATTATCCCGTTGATGCCAAATAGGTCCATTATGATCCTGTGCAGCGCCAGCTAAAATTAAATTGCCGTTAGCAAGCTCCACTGCATCACTCAAACCCTGATCATTAACCGTATCCGCGCGATACCGATTTTGCCACAAAACATTGCCTGATTGGTCTATTCTTGCCGCCCAACCCTCTGTGCAAGAAATATCACCATTATGATTACCAATCAAAAGATATGTTCTGTTTCTCAATTGCTTGGCACTTGCTATATTATGATGCTTGTCAGTATCGGCTAATGCTACCTGCCAAGTAATATTTAGACCTGTATCCAAATGTGCTAGATAAGGTGGCAAATTTGTAAAATCTAAAGGATCACTAGGTCTTACGAATGAATCCAGTGCACCGTACATATAATAGCCGCCATTGCGGTCTGCGTAGGCAGTTGGATAAGCCGTTGCACCATATTTAGTCGGGAATATTTTTTCCTTCAGCACGTTGCCCAGGCTATCGGCGATAATAATCCATGGAGTCGTACGGGAATAATCAAACTGCCCTCTGGATGTCCGGGTAATAATAGCCAAGCAAAGCAGTAGTCTGCCATCGGACAACTGTTCTACGCTTTTAATGATATGCTTGCCGGTGCTGCTTTGCTGATAAGTCTTTGCCCACTGAAAGCGTCCGGCATTGTCTGTGCGGATCAGCAGTCCTTGCTGAGCCGTAGATGTGCTGTTAGGTGTACGGTAACCCGCAAGGAAAAATCCGCTATCACGTGCCAGACAGATATCAGCGACAGACTCAAAGTAAGAAGCTGTATCGGTATAAGAGCGCAGGAGTAAAGTATCGCCCCATTCGTCAATTTTAATCAATGCCGCCGCCCCGATATTAACGGGCGATCCGAGCCAGCCCAGACTGGCCGGGATGGCGTATCTGTTGTCAGATAATGAAAGCATTCTTCCTGGCGCGCCCTGATAAACACCATGGTCAGTGTAGCCAAATACCTGTTGATGCAAAAGCTGACTGCCGTCCGTGGAGAGAACAATTGTGCCAAGTTGAATTTGGCCCTTAAACGTTGTGCCCGATACGATCAGCGTTCCATCTGCCTTTTGCCGGATGTTGGTCGGTTGATCAAAAGAGCTGTCCACATCATAAAGCCTGCTGAAGTATTGAGCAAAAGACAGCTGTGGCGCTAGTAGCACCACAGCTGTAAAGCATAAGAAAATCAGTCGCGTTATCTTCATCAGGATATGTAAGATAGGTATTATCGATCTTACGGTTGATAAACGACGCGCACGATAGAAATATTGCCACTCTTCGCACCTATCAG
Organism: Chitinophagaceae bacterium; assembly: GCA_965200035.1. GTDB lineage: Bacteria > Bacteroidota > Bacteroidia > Chitinophagales > Chitinophagaceae > UBA1952. Next base: position 544,198 of record OZ241334.1, read on the forward strand.
CTTGCCGGTGTAAATCCCCGCAGCCATACCGCTAAGCTGAATAGCCGCTTTGCCTGCTGTTATTGGATAAGCACCCAACTGTCTGCCCTGTACATCGCTTAAATACAAGATGCCATCTTCTTTTGTCTCCACCATCAAATGACCGCTCGTAGGATTGGGGTATACCTGTAGGCTCGTACCTGCTTTTGCTAGAGCGTTAATACCCTTTTCCTGATTCGGGCCTGTGCTGTTATCACTGCCGCGGTTAGCTACTGCCGCCGCATCGCCTTCAATGCCAGCAGGCCACACAAAGGTGCGGATGCCCAGCAGATCAGCAATTGCAGCAGCCATGTATCCCGGCTGCGTATTATTAGCAGCTATCACAGCGATAGTGCTGCGTCCGCCTTCATCCAAATCTTTCCAGTTACGCCCTGCGCTGTAAAGATCAATGGCCATTCGCATGATAGCGGCAAACTGCTGCTCTTCCTCTGTGCCTTGTGGCAACTTGTTCCATACCCGATTGGCGTCACTCCACATGCCCGCAGCGTTGTAGAAAGGAATAGCCTCGGCGTTGCGTCCTTCACGCTCTAATAAGGCAGCCGCCTTATCATTTGCTCCCTGCGCACCATAATGACGCGCCCATTCATTTGCAGACAAGGCGCGTTTGGCAGCCTCTTCCGGGTTTTCAGGATTTTGATTGCCGCCGCCGTTGCCGGGTACAGTCAGGCCATAAGGATCGTTCGGATCACCATCGCCCGGATCGGTCTGACCATAGGCACGGCCACAATACTCATCAGTAGTTTTGGGAAGCCCGGTACAAATAATATTGTTATACAGACCTGTGGTAACACATGGCGTGGTGGGATCAAATTCCGGTCCGGCAGGATCGTAGTAGTAATTGACTTGCTGGGTCACCAGTATATCACCACAAAGCCGTTCGCGGCTGGTAACCGTTCCACCATTATTGCAGCTCGTATAGAAGCGGTTTTCTGCAGGCTCATTAGTAGAAGCTAACGGATCATAAAAGCCCTGATTCGCTCTCATCGTACCCCCTACATATACCGGTGTCGTCGATAATCCGGAACGGCGGTCAATACACCGGCTGTTATCAGACAGAAAATCATTGCATTTCCATTGAAGGCCGCGATCACCTGTCTGGTTGCTATTACGCTGCAACGGCATCGCGGCACTGCGCATATAATTAAAGGAGTTATTCCTGATGATGTTGCTATTGTCTGACCAACTCTGACCCCATGAAACCTGTATTCCCCGGCTACTACCCGGAAAATTAGGATAAGTCGTATAGCTGCTAGCCTTATCAAAAGTGTTGCCGCTTACTGAATATCCACTGGATGTTTGAAGGATTACACCGGATGGGTCTGGTACAATGTCACTGCCCGGTACATAAAACTTGTTGCCGGAAACGATCAGACCATTCATAGAGTTCAATACATTTACGCCCTGCCCTGCATTATCAAATACATTTCCCTGCACACTGAGTGGCCTGCTGACTGTACCACTTCCAATCCCCGCTACACCAAGTTTTAGGTTTTGGAAGTTAGAAGTTCTCGGATTGATTGAGGCGTCAACGGCCACAACCCCTGTACCCCATAGAGAAGGTGTGAAAGAAGGATCAGTATAAAACTGACCGCCGGAAATATTGATATGCTGAACGTCCCAGCCTGAAAAAAGTTCACTGCCGGGTAATCTTCCACCTGTTGGCGAAGTATAAAAGCACGGGTCACCCATGCCTGCACTTGTAGAGATAAACCGGCAATCTTTATAAGTATTGGTTGTATTGTCTGTGAGATTATATTGCTGATAGTTTACCCCGAACCGGCAATCCTGCCAAAGCGTATTTTCTGCATTCACAATACCGCCACCATAACTGCCACGGGCATCATAACGGCTGGTGTAGTTACCTAATTCAAACGTTGTGCTGATGGTATTTACCGGATTAATTGTACTGCCGAGATGGCGTGCGCCATCATCAACCAGCGTGCCGTATCTGGCATCCTGTATCGTTGCATCCCGGTATTCTGCGTTGCCCTGTGATGCGAGATTGCGGGCATTTTTAGGATTGCCTTGTATGACAATACCGTCCCACATATAGCGGTCGGCATCAACAGCACTCTGGCAGTCGTCCATCCCCTTGAGCATTGCATTATCTAAGACCAGGTGTCCTCCCGTCTCTACCACGATACCCATCATTCGCCCGATTGCTTTAGAATCATCAGCGAGATCAAAATAGTCATACATATGATCGCTTGAGGCAAAATGAATGGTACAATTTCTAATCGTTAGTGTAACGCCTTTAGGGACGATGATTTTAGACGCAATATTATCACCATCATGCACTGTGCCGTCCGGCCAGGTAGTATTTGCACTCAGCGTATAGGTTCCACCGGTTGTACGGGTATCTATAGCAAAAGATGCCTTAGGCGAACAGTATGGCGCAAATTTGGTGACACTGAAGTTATCGTGGTCTTCATCATCATCACCGCCTAAAACAAATCCGCCATCTGCAGTCTGAGCAAGACTAAAGGTGCACATACTTTCTTCAACACCTTCCGCGTGATAGCCTCTGCGCCATATATGTCCTGGTACATTGTTATCCTCTGTTTCCGTGAGCAGAGCATCATATTCGTCGGGCTGACCATAATCTGTATTGTAATCAGAGCTTGATCCACTAATTACGAAGTTTCCTTGCCCATTCTGAAACACCTGAAGGTAAAAATCTTTACTGCTGTAGTGACCTACATTTTTGCTGTAGATCAGCCCACCGGTTTCGGAATTTATCTTAAGCAGATAGCCGTCACCATCCATGTATTCATCATAGTAATATTTGCGGACCGGATCAACAAAGCCGCCCTGAATGGTGGAATAGCCCGTAACACTTACACCTTGAACTGAAGTTGGACCATTCCCGGCTAAATAGCCAATTGGCGCTATCTGATTCACAAGACCGACCATGGCAACATTCCCATCATTGGTAAAAGTGAAATCATAAGCGCGTTCATCTTTGTTCACGTCATCCTTTAAAAATTCGGCAGCATTTGATTCCGCACCCAGTGGTGAAGGGATACTTCCGGAAATGTTCCGGGCGGTGTAAGGACCAGTTTCAGTGTAATGAATACTGGAAGGATAATTAAGATCCGGCTTAGAAAAAGTCTGATCAAAGCTTATTGAAAGAGATGGGGTTAGTTTTAACAGCCACATATCCTTATCACGCGCTGTCATACCACTTGATATAACGCTAAGTTGAGAGATCGCACTGGTGGTGGGATTGATTTCCATGTGCTCAACATCAAATGAATGGCCGACATTATCATCGGTCGACCCTGACTTATATCCGCAGGCGAATAGCTCATGGGTGGTAGATGATGTCTGGCGGGTTCTTACTTTGAAAAATAGATTGTTTGCCTGATAGTCAACAGCGCCAATATTATAATATGCGCCGTAATCCTGACTTTGAGTTAAACTCCAGGTGTTGTAGTCAATCTTATAGATAAAAGCCTGTTGTAATACCCCGTTCGGAAATCCTTTATCGACGACAGAATTACCACCAACATAGATTGTATGGTTGCTACTCTGGTCATGATCTATGGCTAAGGTCCTTCCATATGCCTGTTGAAAGCTGTTGCTTTTATCCAGAAAGAGCGAAGGGCTATGAATGTAGTTACCGGCCTCATCAACTTCCAAAAGCAACACCGCACGATCCCCGCCTGGCAAATAAGCTGCACCAGCAGCCGTATATCCATTAGGGGTTTCAACGACCTGAATAAGGTAGCCAAATTCAGTTCCATCGTAAGAATTCAGGTCCGGACCGGTTGCGGTTTTTATGTGCTTGATCCATATTGTCTGTCCAAAATTGTTCAGTTTAAATATGACCGGGTTTGCAAGGCCATTGTGATCGGAAGTGTATCCGCAGCCTATATACTCGTGGTTTTTGGTGGGTAACACGCAATATACCCAGTCTATTCCGCCTACACCAGACGGCTCTTCGTGGTTAAATGTCGGGTCGGCGGTATTGTTACCAGTCCAATGCCATTGTGAGGCGACAGGTACCTGACCACTAGCAGGATTTTTAGTAATCGCTAAAAAGCAACAGAGCAATAGAATTAATTGTTTTCTCATAAAAAGGTTAAGTGTATGCTAAAATAGCAGCATTAACTTGATTTTTACAAATATTCATAGAGAAAAATAAATTTAATATCGAAAAGGTAGTAAAATGTATATGAGAAAACATCCTTTTTTTTGCCGTTTTTAAATGAGCATAAACAGAAAGATTATTTTTTGTATAAATGAATACCAACGTATGTAGTTATACAGTTAGCCGATCAGATGTGCTGTTTTTGCGAACCGCAAAATATAGTCCCTTGTCACTCAAAGGGCTTTCAGCTAATACTTGCTGATCATCCAACCCGCCAGGCAAAATTCGTATAAAGGTAAACGTTGGTATGCCTTTATACAGTCCTTCCCCGCCTGGCAAAAATTCCAGGCTCAATCATGAAAAAAGCTATCGCATATTATCGAGTTTCGACCGCACGCCAGGGACGCAGCGGATTGGGCTTAGAGGCACAGCAGCAAGCCGTAGAAGCCTTTGCCAAAGCCAACGATTTTATCCTGGTCAACGACTTTATCGACATCAATTCAGGGAGACGCAATGATCGCCCGGCGTTAAAGGCTGCGCTAAAAGAATGCAGGAAAGAAGATGCCACATTGATTATTGCAACCCTGGACCGGCTCAGCCGCAGCGTCGCATTCATCGCTACGCTCATGGAAGCGCATGCAGATTTTAAAGTGGTTAATAATCCCTATGCGGACCGGTTCACGATCCACATTCTCGCTGCGGTCGCACAAAAAGCGCGAGAAGACATCAGCCGCAATACCAGCGCTGCCCTGCAAGCTGCCAAACTGCACGGTGTGCAGCTTGGCTGGTACGGCAAATATGTTACTTCCAAAATCAACCAGTTCCATGCCGAAATGTTCGCTTGCCGAATGAAGCCCATTATCGATAAGATCAAAGCGCGCGGCATCAAAACGATCCGAGCCATTGCGAATGAACTGAACAGGATGAGGGTGCCAACATATTACAAAGAAGGGCATCGGTGGCATATCAGAACAATTCAAAATCTCCTCAAACGCTTCCACTCCTAATTCCGACACCACTAACACTTATTCTTTACACTCAAAACAAACTAAGATACGCGATGCAATGCCCACACTGTCACTCCGACAATATCCAAAAACTAAGCGTGGTTTATGAACACGGCACACAAAACATTCAAACCACTGGCCGTACACGCGGCAGCGGCATAGGCTTTGGCGGTGGTGGTTTGGGTGCCGGGATAGGCTCAGCCAGAACCACCACTAAAGGCAAATCCCAATCCATCGCCGCGAAGAACGCCGCGCCGCCGGACAAGAAAAAGATCATTATCCCGATTGCAATGATGGGGGTAGGGCTGCTGATCATAAAGTTCATTCATGTCTTTCCCGGTTTGCTGTTTATCGCAGGCGGCGGCTTTATCTTCTGGAAGTTCTGGCAATACAATAAGAACACTTATCCCCCTTTGTATCAGCAATGGCAACGCTCATGGCTGTGCAACAGGTGCGGGGAAATCTTCGCGCTCTAATCATTATTTCTTTCCTTAAAAACCAATAAAAACCAATGAAGCAGACTTACTCATTGATCGCTGCCGTCACGCTGGCGGCAACCACTTTATTCTCCTGTAAAAAGGATAATGGCGGCTCCGGCCCGTCCGGTTCTAACCTCAACAGCGTCGAGCAGAAGATTGTCGGCTCATGGCGGGTGGAGAGCAAAACCACGGTCCATACCAACGCAAATGGCACAGTCACCCGCACTGAATATCTCGATGACTGCGAAAAGGATGATACTTATACGTTCAAAAGTGACCTGACCTATACGGTCAATGGCGGCGCGACGCCGTGCGGCTTTGCCATGAGCTACGATCAGCCTTTCAGATGGTATGTGGAGGCACAGGATTCCACCTTTGCGTTTAGTCACGGCGGGGGCTGGGCAACCTATCCGCGCGTTGATCAGGTGGATAATACGACCCTCACCATTAGTTCCCGAATAGGAACCGCTACGACGCTGGACGTCTATGTGTACAAAAGAGAATAACCGCAGCCGGCATGGATGAACGGCGTTTACGGCCTTCATCCATGCTATTCTTATTTCTTTAAAACCGCTGACATGAAGCATTTCCTTTTTACCTGCCTGCTGCTGGTCGCAGGCTACCACAGTACCGCCGAGCATCGGTTTCACTTTGGCATCCGCACCAATGTGTGCATTTCCGATATTTCCCTGACCATGATCAAGGACGACCGCTATCACAACAATGAAGCCACCAGCAGCAAGTCCGGCTTCTGCGGCGGCGTCTTTGCCGAAGTTCCGCTGTTCAAATACGCCTCAGTACAAATCGAAGGGCTTTCTTCCAGTGCGGGGTTCAATCATTACTATACCGATTTCGGCGAACAATCGCATACCTATAAGCTGCAATATTATAGCGTTCCGCTCATCCTTAAAGCACGCTTCAAAGGCATCGCCTTGCTTGGCGGATTCCAGCGCAGCTGGCTTAAATCCGCTGTGCTGGACAAGCACGGCGGTTACTCGACAGCGCCCACCAATATTTCAAAGGACCAGCAGAAAACGGAATGGGCTTTTGTCTCGGGCATCGAATACACGGCCCCGTTCGGCCTTGGGGCCAATATCCGCTACCAATACGGCCTGACCAATATGGCCGTCGGCAATAGCGATACTTACGTCGTCACGGACGACATCAGAAACCAGATCATTCAGTTCGGCCTTTATTACCGCTTCCTAAAATAGCCTATGGCATTGTTCCTCTAAAAAAGCAAACTATGAAATCAATCTCTTTTATCCTGCCCGCGCTGTGCATTTTATGCTTTCTTGGCTCGTGCCAGAAGAAAGACCCGGCTAGGCCCGCAAAACATGACTTTATCGAAACGGGCATCACAGAAATGTTAGTCCTTATGTATCCCGGCAGAGAGATTTGGGAAGAGATTTCAATGAGGATCACGGACACAACCAGCGGCATTGACTATGAGGTTATCCTCTATGCGCTCAGTCCGGAACATTCCGAGTATGCCAATTGCACAATTAATCTGTCCGGCTTCAACCTGTTCACGCCCGCCAGCCGGATCATCGAGCCGGTTAATCCAAGCGGCGAAGACATTTATATCACGGTTGCACCGGTCAATGACAGTATCAGCCTGAGCATTGAGGTGACCGCGCCGATGTCGAAGCGGGTCAGCTATGTGGAAACGAAGAAGCTGTTGCTGCACTTTACGCTGGATACGAAGGTGTATTTTCAGGAATTTTCTGCTTCCGACATCACCCCCTATCTGCAACCCGGGGGCATCGACCAGGCGAAAGCCTTTTACGAAGAACTGTTGCAACGCACAGGCCGCAATAACCGGCTCGTGGAAATGGCTATTTACAAACGTTGATTACGGCTATGATCTGTCAAAATAAGGTAACTATAGTTACCTTATTTTATTTAAAAATCGAAAAAGTAAAATGTTCTAACTTCCCTTTATAAAACGGGAACCATGCAAGTTATCTGCCTCGAAGATGCGGCGCTTTACGAACTCGTAGAACAGGTTGTCCTTCGGATGAAAGAGAAGAATGATAAAACGGATGACGAATGGATTTCCGGCGAGCATGCAATGCAAATACTTAAGATCACCAGCAAAACAACCTTGCAAAAACTGAGGGACGAAGGAAAAATCCGGTTTTCCCAACCGCAGAAGAAGATCATTCTGTATGACCGAAGCTCGATCAATGATTATTTGAATAACCACGCACGTAACACTTTTTAAGATGGAAGAGCAAGAGATCATCCCCTCGCCGGAATTCCTGAAAGGATATAACGAAGGTTACACACTTTCAAAATACGTTCCTGATCTGGCAGAAAAACTAAGCAATGCACTTCCTGATACAGAAAGAGGGGTGGGCTTTAAGGAAGGCAAAGAACAATCCGAGTATGAAAAAAATAAGGAACGCCTTCCCAACTGGATGCGGCACTATCGCGATGATAAGGATTTGGATGTTCCTGATAACGAGGATTACAACAAGGATGACTTTGAGCCCGAGAAGGGTTAGTACCATTCACCCCGTTAAATCTACGCAAGGCTACTTACAAAAGGCATAGCGATCAGCCCTTGCATACAGGTGCGAAATGCCAAAAGGAAACCGGAATAAATAGGATGGCTTTTGTGCGCAGGCGCCCTGTGTTTTTATGCCGTCCCTTTTGGCGGCCCTGTGCGGTGGCTGGCTGCAGTATCTTTGCGGTGCCGGTTGTATGTGCTTCCTAAATTCTGCAATCCATAAAAAACTATTCTTTTTCAGGCTCTATATCCTCTATCTCTTTTTCAATGTCTTTGTCCAAGGACGCCGTTGCATCCATCTCTTCCGGTGATCTCCTGTACCGCAGATTAAAGGCAAACTCCTGTGAGGTATCGAGGTCTTTTATGTCTTCCTTCGTTAGTTCCTTTTGAGCTATTTCCGGCTCCGGCATTTCTGTTTTATAGCGTTGCCGCCACATAGATCGTTCAGCTTGCTCCATTGTTTTCGGATCGCCCTGCTCTAATGGCTTTTCAGGATGGTTTTTCTCATACATTTTCCTTGAAAGCATTGTTTGGGAAGCATCAAGATTTTTTTGCTGGTCCGGACTTATTTCTTCCGGGTACAGCCATTTTCCAACTGCGTGTTCACAGTGGTCTTTCACTTCCGGCGGGGCATTCTCGAGCATCTGATCGATGTCGGTGAGCGCCTTTTCTTTTTCCTGAACGATCTGCTTTTCCACCGCGACCTTCTGGTGCCCTCTGGATATAGCTATAGGCCCGTTTGGAGGTTTAAGCTCAGGTCCTTTGTCTGAGGGCAGTTTTTCAAGCTGCGCCTGAAGTACGGCAATCTTTTCCTGCGCGGCGGCAATACGGTCCCTGACCGCCTGTTCCGTTACGCCATCATTTCCCGTTTCCATTCGACGCTTTTTATTGATTTGCCGAATGAAGTTATGATATTATTGGATGTACTTCGAACCGGAAAGGATCGCCTATGACTTACACACACGACGATTACCTGCGGGATAAAAAAGCCGCAATGGATTTTTACAAGGGCGATGAAGAAAAATACAAAGCCGATCACAAAAGAACGGTTGGGGTTGGCATCATGTGGTCGGACATCGAGGCGTATGCAGCCGTTTATCCCGAACACCGGCAGCGCGCGTTGGAAGAGATCGGCAAGCGCCTCGGCTACACACCCCATGACAACATCATTATTCCGCATGAGGTGTTTATCCGCACCCTGATCGAGCAATTTGATAATGGTCTGATTTCAGAAACGGATTATGAGCGGGATATTACCACTCATGTAAAGCATATCCGTAATGATGACATCAACAAATTCGGCTGGGCCGACAAGCTGCGCTACACCTGGGCAGAGATTGAGCATTACAATAACTTCTTACCGCAATACGAAGCAATGGCGCATGAGAAGATTACAAGGTATTTTGGTGAATTGCCGCCGCTGGATTATATCCTTCCTGCGGACATGTTGCTGCGAAAGACATGGAACCAACATCCGGACATCATTACCTACGGCTTCACGCCGATAGACTATAAGGCATTTACCATTATTGCCTACAGAAAAGTGGTTATCAACGAAGGCATTGTTGCCGCTGATCAGTTGCCGCCTATTTTTTTAAGGTTGCTCACTTTGGATTTCTCATTGGTTTAGGCCTAAGAATCTTAGTTTTTTCTTTTTGCCTTTCAAGCAATTTCCTTTTTAAAAATGCTTCGGTTCCCGCTTTCGTTGACTTCAACAACTTAACTTTCCATGCGATTTTACCTTTTCTTTCCGGTAGTACAGGATCATGGAAAGGCATGAAATGACCGTCGAGTTCAAGACTGGAATTGTAGTTAAGCAGCATAACTCCAGCATGTTTCCTATTTATATCGGCATTCTGATATAGAAGAGATAACATCGTTTCGTACAAAAAATGTCCCCTGACTTTCAGTTTTATCCGCTCAAGATAGCTACCGTCCTTTTGCCGGTAATATGCGGTGTACTTGCCCGTGACTATATCTGGTGGCCTGACCGTCAACTGTAATACACCATAGTCGTCCATTTCACCCTGCTTGTATTCTGTAATAAAGTATGCACCATGCAGGCTTTTAAATCGTGGATTGCCAAGCTCTGACTCCGCCAACATTTTCTCTTCATCTGGCAAAACTTTACTTGTCGCCGCCAAGTCCGGTCCTTGAGTTGTGCTATTTATTACCGTTTCGTATCTAAAGCGCTTAGGCAACATCAACTCATAGTACTCAGGATGCTCAGGATAGTAATAAGCTATGAATTTTCTACCCCAGTCATTCAACCGGCGTGCATAAGGATAATGTTCCGGATCGCCACCTTCCTGAACGGGGGGAAGTTTAAAGCCAAATATCAATTGCAAGGCGTTACAAAACAGCTCACTCTGTAGCGCTATTTTCTCTTTATTCCTTTCAAGCTCTTCCTTCTTTTTTCTTTCGAAATGAAACACCTTTTTATCGGCTGATCTAAACAACTGTTTTATTAGTTCCTCGTCGGCTTTAAATCTAGCCCAACATTCATCGATCGTGGGCGTTTTTTTATCATCTCCCTTTTCATATAAGGCTTTCCGGACAGCGATTTCAAGGGCAGTATTGAACTGTGCATAGATGAAGTTTGGTATGTGCAGCAACATGAATTAAATCTAACAAAAAAGCCGAAATCCCGAAAATCTAAAGATCGCTTTTACACCCTTTTCAGGATAATCAGATTGTTCACATTGTTCACATTTACACTACCAGCCCGGTGATTTTGTCGTGTGGGTTGTTGACGGCTTTCTGATGCTATCAATGCCTAAGCCATTGTCCTGAACAAATTTATATAACGCCTTGTGAAGCAAATTCATTTTACCATACACGATTGCCGGGGTCTGCGGCATGTCAAACCTGCCTTGCATTGGCTTCTTCATGATATCTCCTACTGCCGCAGTTATTTCATGAACAGCTTTAAGATAGCCTTGCGCAAAAGCCAAACCGCGTTCTTCCACCAATGTGTCAAATGCCACTTGATCCAGCCTTTTTTCATCACCTCTGAATACGTGTGTGTTCTCTTTAAAATCATCCAGCAATGACATTTTGCACCAACCTTCCTCATGCGCCGCCTGCAACTTATAGTAGCAGCTTTCACGTCTTTTATCAATGTCTTTTAAAAAAACAATTTTATGCCTACAGATCGCGACCTCGACAGGTCATTAACAAATAACGGGTACAGCGCCCACAAAAATGGTACGTACTCCAACGGCAGCACCACCGTCCATACGGATGGCAGCCATTGGAAGAAAGAAGGTGGTAACTGGAACAGCCATAAGAATGGCCGCTCGGCCGGATAGTGACGGCTGTTTGTCCTCCTATGGAAGCGGTCTCTACCGCTTCCTCTTTTTCTCTCTGCTTCACAATTTCAAAATCATCCATATGAAGAAACACTCTACATCCTATTCGTTTACTCCACCGCACCGCCCGGGAAGGCCGGGCGCACCGGATAACCCATATCCACGGCACGGCGGCTGCCCATGTACTGGCCAGGACAAACAGACTGGACACACACCTTACGGTTGCTGCTGCGCTCACTGTAAAAGAACAAAATCATGGTGACGGCAAAATACGACCTGGACCAGCCGATATTGCAGATTCCCGATAACGGTCACAGCGTCCCCTGGACGATCCGCGACGCGGTGGAAGGATTACAGATTTTGGGTGGCATTGGATCAGGTAAGACCTCGGGCTCAGGCAGGATGATTGCGCTTAAATACTTATCGTTAGGTTTCGGCGGTGTTGTATTGACCGCTAAGCCCGATGAAAAAGCCATGTGGCAGGAATACTGTCGCCTGACAGGACGTACCAAGGATTTGGTCATTGTCGAACCGGGACGGGCCAACTTCTTCAACTTCCTGGAATACATCTCCACCGCTTCGGATCAGACCCAATCCTACACCCGCAATATCCTCCAAGTCCTTAAAACGGTTCTGCAGGCAAGCGAACAAAAATCTACTGGCAAGACCGACGACCCTTTCTGGGAAAAAGCCCTCGACCTGGTCATGTTTCACGTCATAGAGCTTGCTCAGCTTGCCTATGGTAAGGTGACAGTTCAGCACATCTATAATATCGTACAATCCTTACCCAAAAAGCCTGAACAGGGAACGCCTGCCAATACAAAAAAGGAAGAAGGAAAAAAGTACAGTGCCTATGATTTGGCGTTTATCGCAGCGCAAGGCAAAGTAGAGAAACTGATTAAAGATTTCAGGGCAAATCTTTCTGCCGGTGAGCTGCAGCGTCTCGATGATGATGGATTCGAGCAATTATGCGAAGAAAAAATTCCCGATGTCCGCAGGATAAGGCAGGTCGATAGGTTCTTTTTCGAAGTGTTGCACGACCTCAGCAGCAAGACGAGATCAGTGCTTGACTTCACCTTCATGGGCTTTCTCTTTGACCTGCTGCAAGAGCCAGTGTATTCACTTTTTTGCCAGCACGCCTCGACGTTCACTCCTGAAGACTGCTATCAAAAGGGCAAGATCATCCTGATTAATCTGCCGGTCAAGCTTTATCATAAGGCCGGACGGGACACGCAGATACTGTTCAAATATATCTGGCAACTGGCAATGGAAAAGCGCAACGTCGAAGAAAATGATCGCCCCGTATTTCTCTGGGCAGACGAAGCACAGAACTTTTTGCACGAGCACGATGCAGAGTACCAGGCGACCGCTCGCAGCAGCCGGATCGCCACGGTGTACATCTCGCAGAATCTGCCCAACTACTATGCGAACATGGGCGGTAAAGATGGCGAGTATAAGGTCAAAAGTTTCCTTGGTACGCTTGCCACGAAGATCTTCCACGCCAATGCCGATATCGAAACCAATAAATTCTCCGAAGCCCTCATCGGTAAGGGTTTTCAGGAAGAAGTTACGACCACAAAAACAATCGTCGGCAAAGAGGTTAATGTCAGCGAAGCGTCCAAATGGACGCTCATGGACATGGTACGCGCCGAAGAATTCGTCGGACTCAAGACCGGCGGCCCGCGCAATAACTATAAGGTTTCAGCGATCATCCACATGCAGGGAAAAACCTTCAGGAAAGGTTTTAATCACCTGCCAATAAGTTTCAACCAAAAATTCAAGCCGTAAGCGGCATTTAAAATTTTATTCAATGAAAAAAAATACACAACAAACCGATGAAAAATTAACGACTACGGAACTCTACTACCGATCGCTTTTCGAGCGGCGAAACGTTATCAAAGAAATGATCCTGGGATTTTTCGATATGATTGCATCGTATCCCAGACTGATTCTTGAAGTATTCATCAGACCGGACATGGGCCGGCGATATTTTTCGCTGGCAACCGCTATCACTATTTTCCTGTTGCTTTGCGCAATTCCAGTTAAGCTCTACTACAAATTTGACTTGCCCCTGTACAGGTATCCGCTGGACTATCCGGTCTGGTATGTCTTTGTGGCAGCCTTCGGATATTTTAGCTATCTCCGTTATCGCGAAGTGCGGGTTAAGGCGGGGACATTCGATTTTGAACATTTCAGCAAGAGCAGTGGTTACCTCCTGCCTTATTTCGAGCTTTTTAAAATCGGTAAATGGACGCCAACCAACAGGCAGAAGGAAATCTACCTGGAACCGCTCCACTTCTTTTTAGCCGGGTTGATTTTGTTTTACCTGGGTCAGCTTTTGGGTATTCTACTCATCTTCTGTTCAGTTGTTTACAGCCTGAGCTATGCCGCTGCTTACAAACACGGGGACGATTTTGTCTTGGACCTGATCGACAAGCATATCTTTTCCAGGGACATTACGGAAAGCTTTATCACCGGAAAGGATAAAGGCCGGGGTGCAAACTTCCGGGGTGAACGTCCGGGATCAAATGAGTTCCGGCGCAACTTATGGGATGACGAGAAAACTGAAGATGCCGATTGGGAAGATGTCACGGACGCGATTTAGTCCCCCTTAGCTGTGCTAAGGGAAAATGTCTGATCAATTTTCCTTAATACGCTTTAATCACCCTTCGCCCCTGATGCTGCTTCTTACCAAAGCATATACAGGGTTTAACGAGGGGTGATTTTTTCTTTTCCGCACAACCGGTGCGCTAAAAACTTATCCCATGATCCGTATGGTGCAAAGCGTGTCTGCCGCACATGCAAAATCCTATTATTCCGATGCGCTGCTTAAATCAGATTACTACCTCGAAGATCAAGAACTCGGCGGCGCGTTCCGGGGGCGGCTGGCGGACCGGCTCGGCCTCGGGGGCAAGGCAACCAAAGAGCAGTTTTTTGCCTTGTGTGAAAACCTTAACCCGACCACGGGCAAACAGCTCACGCCGCGCAAAAACGAGAACCGGACGACAGGATATGATATCAATTTCCACGTGCCAAAGTCGGTTTCCATCGTTCACGTTCTATCCGGCGACGATCATATTCTGGAAGCATTTCAAAAAAGCGTTTCAGAAACGATGGCTGACATAGAGGCAGACGCGCAGGCAAGAATCCGTAAAGACGGCGTCTATGCCGACCGAACGACGGGTGAACTGCTGTGGATAGATTTCATTCACCAGACGGCAAGGCCTGTGGAAGGTCAGGACCCTGATCCTCACCTTCATGCCCATTGCTACGTGTTCAATGCCACCTGGGATAAGGAAGAAAACGGCGGGCGCTGCAAGGCTGGACAGTTCCGGGGGATCATGCGCGATATGCCCTATTACCGCGCCCGCTTCCACAAAAGGCTTTCGGACAGGCTGATTGCGCAAGGCTACCAGATCAGGCGCACTAAAAACGCTTTTGAGATCGAGGGGGTGCCGCAGCGGATCATCGATCATTTTTCCAAGCGAACCGATGAGATCGGAAGAATCGCCAAAGAAAAAGGCATTACCGATGCTAAAGCGCTGGATGAGCTGGGGGCAAAAACACGCGCCAAAAAACAAAAAGGGGTAAGCATGGCGGAACTTAAAAAGAACTGGCGCAGCCAGATCGCAGCGCTCGGCTCTTCGCAAAAAGAAGGCAGCCTCCCAATAAGGCACGGACCGGCCAGAAACGAGCAACTGCCTGTTGCTGAAATGTGCCTGGAATACGCCATGAAGCTTCATTTTGAAAAAGCCTCGGTCGTGCCTGACCGGCGACTGCTGGCCACTGCCTATACACAGGGAATCGGCGCGCCGCTGGTGACCATAGATGACCTGGATAAGCGCTTTGAAAACGATCCGTCTGTTCTTCGGATCGAGGAAAAGGGACAGCTTGTCTCTACCACCAAAGAAATCTTAAAGGAAGAAAAACGCATGGTAGTCCTGGCGCAATCCGGTAAAGGTCAAATGACCCCGCTCTATGCAGAAGCGCCAAAAGTTCAGTTAAAGGACCAGCAGGGCGATGCTGTAAAACATATCCTGACCACCACAGACCGGGTATCCATTATCAGGGGGGCGGCAGGCAGCGGTAAGACCACTCTTATGCGCGAAGCGGTATCATGGATGAAAAAGGCCGGTAAGGAAGTAACGGTCGTCGCCCCCACTTCTGCCGCTGCCCGCGATGTACTGCGCGGCGAAGGATTTGAAAAAGCCCAGACCGTTGCGGCATTGTGGCTTAGTAAAGAGCTACAGGTCGGGTTACAGGATGGGGTGCTTTGGGTGGATGAGGCCGGGATGCTGGGCACTTCTGACATGACCGATCTGCTGGAACTTGCCACGAAGAAAAACGCCCGCCTGATCCTGGGCGGTGATACGCGCCAGCATTCCAGCGTCGTGCGCGGTGATGCGTTGCGCATCTTAAGTAAGGTTGGCGGGATTAAAACCGCAGAGGTGGCAAAAATCTACCGGCAAAAAGATGAAACTTATAAAAGCGCGGTCGGTGATCTTTTTTCCGGCAGGGTCAGGCAAGCCTTTGAAAAACTGGAAAGCATGAATGCGGTAGTCGAGGTTGATGCTAAAAGGCCAAATGACCGGCTGATCGAGGACTATATTCAATCTGTTAAGAAAGGGCGCAATGCGCTGGCCATCTCGCCGACCAATGAACACCGCCAGGAACTCACTGCCGGGATCAGGAAGCGGATGCGCACCGAAGGGATGATCGGTAAAAAGGAAATTACGGTTGACAGGCTGGAAAACAAGTATCTGTCCGCTGTTGAAAAAGATGACTGGAAAACTTACAAGCCCGGTCAGGCGATCCAGTTTGTGCAGAATACATCAGGAATTCAGCGCGGCAGCCAGTGGACGGTAAAAAGCGTAGCGGAAAACCAGGTTCTTCTGGCCGGTAAGATGGGCAAAAAAGCCGAGCTGCCTTTAGGCCGCGTACAGTGTTTCGATGTGCTGGAAAGAGCAGAAATTCCTCTTTCCAAGGGCGATACCGTGAAAATTACCCGAAACGGGTTTGATCTAGAAAAGAAGCGCATGGATAACGGGCAGATGCTTGAAGTCGTTGCAGTGCGGAAGAATGGTCAGGTCGAACTTCAGAACAAGGTCAGCAAACAGCGCTATCATATCAATGATGAGTTTGGGCACCTGGATCATGCGCATTGCGTCACCTCTTATGCTTCGCAGGGCAAGACCGTCGATGATGTCTTTATCGCCCAGCCTGCCGCCACCTTTTCCGGCACCAATGCAAAGCAGTTTTATGTTTCGGTATCGCGCGCAAAAGAAGGGGTGAAAATCTATACCGATGATAAGAAGACACTGCTTGCCCACGCAAAGCGTTCCGGGGACCGGACAGCCGCGCTGGAAGTGGAAGCAGCTTTAAAACTGCATGGGGACCATATCCATCACCGGCAGCGGGAAGAATACAACGCACCGGACCCGGAAAGACAACCGCATAAAGACATCAGCAGCCCCTTGCCTTCCCCTCCTCAAAAGATAGACCTTGACTATGAGCCAAGATTTTAGATCGCGTTACAGCGAGATGCGGGAAAATGACCCTACCTCGCCGGATAGCCCAGGCGAAAAAAACAGCGATGGCAATGATCATTACGTCACGCACAGTAACGTGCGCAACATTGCCTTTATCTGGCCTGATGGCCGCCAGCTTTTTCTGAATTACAGCTATCTCGTATCTGGCGAATATTCACCGGATACTGCAACCATCGTTCTTTTGTTTACAACGCACAAAGTCATGTTGAAAGGCTTAAAGCTAATAGATTTGTTTGACGACCTCATGGCGCATCTGCCCAGAGTGATTGTCTGCACAGATGCCCGTTACAACATGCTTTCTGATAGCGGTCCTGTCGTCAACGAAGTCCAGGTTGTTGACAATGCGTAGACGGTCAAAAAAGGTTTAATTGGTTACCGGCTGGTATTTTAAAGACCAGCCGAAAGGCTGCAATTAGTTGCTGTCCTTCGAGTTTATGGGTCAGGGTAAAGTTCCTGTCCTGTATTTCAAGGCGTGGATTTTTACCGCCAGAATACTCATACCATCCTTCGGGATTAAGACTGCCGCCGCCGTAAATGCCAAAAGCATTACCAATAAATTCCCGTATCAGTTCATCATTTGGCTGCTGCTCTTTCAACGCCTCAATTGCCGTCTGCCGGTTGCTAAAATAATGATGCAGTTGCTTTAAAACAGGATTTTTAAGCAATTCCTGATCCGCGTTTTCGATTGCTGTGTTATTCTTAGCACTGTTCATAGTCGCCTCTTGGTTATAGGAATGATTTGGAAACAGAGGGTAGAGCGTCATGACGCTCTACCCTCTCCCCCGATTATTCAGGCTTTGGCTGTGTGTAGACGCCCCGCGCGTTTTCAAGGTTTGTTTTTGCCACCAGTAAGGCAAACCAGTCGTTGGTGATAATTCGCCCATTGTTTCTTGCTGCTTCTGCATAGACGCTCATGGGATATTGCGGGCTGAACCGGTCATCCCGCTGTACGGTCATCTCGTGGATATTGATGGCTGCCAGCTCCATAAGAGAGACGTAACCCAGCTCCGGGAAGCCCATGCCTAAATCACATAAGCCGAAAGCGATTTCTGGCTCATCGGGTTCAACTTCATTGAGCAGCCAGACGCAATTGGTAAAAGGGATATGCAGCTTCACGACCGGCATATGATCCTGATCGCGGTTATTGGGTTGTCCATTTTCGAGTAATTTTTGTCGTTGCTCTTGAGTAAAAAAGTTCATCGTATGATCCTCTTCTGTAGGTTGGAAAGAGATAGCCCGCCCCGGTCGGGGCGGGATCGTTAAGTTATTCAGGGCTGTAAGTGGGCTGAATGCCATATAGGTAATCCACCGCTTTCGATGCCTGTGCGGCAGCCCTGATCACGCAATATTTATCGTTTTTCAGTACCTGCAGCCAATGGTCGATATAGCTTGCATGATTGCCTTTGTCAGCGGTAGTGATGTCGAAGCCGGCGCATAGAAACGCAGCACCTAATTCGGCCACCAATTCTTCATTGGCGTAGTTTTGGTCGCCGAACTTCTTGCCCTTCGTACGGTCCAGTCTCTTTGGCGCACCGGTCCAGTGGGTTAGTTCATGCAACAGCGTCGCATAATAACCTTCTGTAGCCGTGCAGGTAGTAGACCTGGTGAATTGCCCCGGCTCGGGCATCTGAATATAATCCAGCGTACGGTTGTAATAGGCCTCGCTGCCACCGTGTTCTATCATGACGTGAGTGTTTTCCACGAACGTCTCGATCTGCTCCGCTTTTTCCACAAGCAATGTGCCGTCATACGAATAGGGTGCTACAGATGCAGGCTGATAGCTTTGAAGCTGGCAGCGGTTAAAGACACGGAAATATTTAAGCACGGGCCGTTTGACAATTTCGCCGTCCACCTCCTTTTCCTTCATTTGATAGAAAAAGATTTTGGTGTGCTGTTCGCCTTTGCGGATATATTCCTTTTGATCGTTCCACTGTTTCAGGGTTCCCCATTCGTCGGATGCATAATGCTTTTCAATACTGGCACCCCAGAGCAGAACGATATTAATTCCCCGATAGTGCTTCTTATTGAAAACATTCAACGGCATACCAGGCAGTTTGTAGTCTTCGCCTGTCCATGGGCGCTGCCATGGCACGACACCGGCCTCCAGTTGCCGGATGATGGTATCTGTGACTAGCTGGTGCAGATCGCCTCTCTTAAAACCAGCATGGCTTTCGCCGGAAGAAGAAATTGAAGTCATAGTAAATCCTTTCAGGTGATGGTTGTTGGTTACAGGGGATGGCTAATCGAAGGCTTAGCGAGGGAACCGGATGAAATTTTGCCTCGCGAGGAATCACGCTGCTTAGCGTGAGGGGAAAATTTTGTTTGGTGAGCGAGTGGCTTCGATTAATCCCCGACCAGTAACCAACGGCCATTGCCTGAAAGGATTTGCGGCCCATGACAATTGACTCAGCCGAAAAATAAAAATCAAAGCAGCCGGGGCACCCGGCTTCCACTATTCTTCAATTCTTGCTTCTCTTAGGGAATGAGATTGGCAGCCGCAAAGGATTTGTGGCTGTCCTTTGTCAGGATAAAATGGTCCAGCACCGGGATACCCAAGATCGCACCTGCAGCACAAAGCTTTTTCGTCAGGTTGATATCACTATCGCTCGGCTTCAGATTGCCGGATGGATGGTTATGGGCAACGATGATCTGTGTGGCTTTTGCTTTTAAGGCCGTCGCAAATACCAGCCTCGGATCCACAGGGCAGGAATCAAGTCCGCCACTTGCAATGTCTGCAACGCCAAGGCAGGAATTGCCGGTGTCCAGCAACAGCACTTTGAATTGCTCGATAAGCTCAATCTTATTACTGTCCCAGGCGCTGCGCAGGATCTGGATGGCAGTTTCTTCCCTGGCTACTACAATGCCCGGACTGCTCACACGTTTGCGATAGATTAGCTCCACTTCATTAACCGCAAAAAGATCAATGACAACGGCCATTATTTACCCTCCTGATTGTGCGCTGCACTCATCGGAACATGCGAGAGTTCAGGTTCCGTAGCGGCAAGAAAACCGCAAGCCTCTGTCACCTGTTGCCCTGTCTCGCTTTTATCAAACCAGCTGTAAAGTTTGCTGTATCCATATCCCCGGATATAGGAAGCTGCGTCATCCAGGCAGCGATAGGCGTTCAGTACAATAGCGTCCTCGCTAAACGGCATATGATCCCGTCCGGCAAGTGCAGTCAGATAATCAAAGATGTCTTTGAAGAGGTGGATGCCATTTGGCCTGTTAGGACGTCCACGAATAAAAGTAACGGTGACGGGCGCGATATGGGTATCAACAAAGGGGCTATAAATCGCATAGCCTCCATCCTCATTCCTATAGCCAAGGGCAAGAAATTCCTTGCCCGTTTCCTGATTGAGGATGTACAGTTGTTTAAAAAACTGTTTTGCGACTACTGAAGAAATACCCCGGCTCTGCGCGTAGCGGATAAGGCCTGTTTCCAGCAACAGGGTTTTGTAGCGGAATTTGAACTTCGTGCCCTGTTCGGTCTCATCCGCCAAAGTCAGAAAGGACGATAACGGCGGATAGCCGATATTGAACTTCAGCCAGTGCAATGCGTCATGGACGCTGCACTTCAGGTTCTGATGTGCCAGCCATACCTTGACGAAATCTACAGCGTTGCCGCCGTTATTGGTACTAATGTCGCACCAGGTGTTGTCGGTAATATGGATTTGAAGAGTTGGTATGGTCTCGACGCTAAATAACGACTGGTACAAAAGCCGGGAATTATTTTCTTGCGCAGGCTGCAATCCGATCTTGTCAAAAATTGCGCGCAGGGGTATAGTGTTGGCATATTCAACATTCATTGAAGCTTCCTATGATCTGGGGGTGATAGTGATGGTTGAAGGCAGGGGATAGGAAAAGGTTGCCGCCTTTTCTTATCCCCGATCTATCTATTCAGGTTTCAGCCGCTCATCCACAAAGCGGTTGAGGCTGGAAAGACGGTAGCGAACGGCATTGCCGAATTTGATCGGCTGCAGGTCGTAAGTCTTTTTGCAATCCCATACAGCCAGCGTGCCCGGCTTAAAACTTGTATAGGCCCATGCCTCTATACGATCCATCATTGGGTCGAAACGGAAGCTCTGGCAGTGTGGGCAGAGATTTTCAGGTCTGTAAAGGGCGCTGGATTGTGTGGCCGTATTGATCCGGTTTAGTAAATTCAATAGTTCTTCCTGCTTATTGTTTCGCGGTTGCATTGATACTCCTGTAAGAATAAAAAAACGCTGGAAGCGTTTGGTGCTTATCGACGCTATATTGATGTAGGAACAAATGCATAGATCATCAATGTCGCGGCGCGGGAAAAAACGAGGTTTATTAAAGCAGGTAAAAAGCTGCATTCAAGCGTATGGATATTACCCGATCGTGCTGATCTTTAGTACGTTTGAATAATTGCTGGTTTTTTCTTTCACCTTATCAATCAGGATTAAAGTGCGTTCTCTTTTCACGGGGTGACGCATGGTTCAGAAAAAAGTGACGACTGACGAGAAATTGGAAAAGGCCTATATGATCATGGCAGGAATTATTCGCGATCATGGCGATAAATACCTGCCGATATTTAAGCGGCTGCATGAAGAAATCAGCTTAAGAAAAAGCAATCAGGAATTGAAAAATATTGCTTTACAAATCGCGCGAAAAAGTGCAGACTGATTATACTTGGTTTTGTCAAACATTGGCTGAAAAATTATGGCAGACATGAATTTTTAAGCATTCGGCAAGTGATTGATAATACAGAGAAAATGGTGATTAGTAGGCTTTGCGTGACCGCCTCACTGCCCACCAACCTTTTAGAGTTTAACTGGCTTTTATATCCCTTAATTTAAAGCCTTTTTTCTCTTTTCTGACCACACTGGTCAAAGGCTATCTATAAAAAGTGTCACACATTTTGCAACACAAGGTGACACTTGCCCTATCTACTCAACCGCAACAACAACTATTACTACAATCGCCGCGTTCCGGACATCTATGCCGATTATGATAAGCGCCTCATGGTTCGGATCGCCTTGGGAACGAAGTGTCCCCGCACCGCTTGGCGGAAAGCCGTTGTCCTGAATGACCAGGTCGAGGCCTATTGGCAAGAGCTGGCCGCAACTCAGCTGTTGCATGAGAACGGACGCTTCAGGAAGACCGTCCGGATAGCCAGGCAGATAGGTTTCACCTATCAGCCAATGTCAGCGATCTTGGCCCTCTCCATCGGCGATATTGTGGCACGAGTGCTGGCCGTTAAAGACGGATCCCCGCAACAGATCGAAGCTGTATTAGGTGGTAAGGACGACCCTGAAATGCCGCTCGACCAAGTGCTGGATAAGTTTTGGGAATTGGCCAGGGACCGGGTTATCAATAAGACCCCCCAGCAGCTCCGCAAATGGCGCGTGCCGCGTATAAAAGTCATCAACACGCTCATCAACATTGTCGGCAAGAAGCAGCTCAAAGACATCACGCGCAACGATATTGTCGCCTATCGTGACTGGTGGCTGAGCCATATCGAAAAGGATGGCAAAGCACCTGATAGCGCCAATAAGGAGATCGTGCTGCTGAAAGGGATTTTGGAGCTCGTTTCTGATCATTATCAAGCCGGCCTCGATATCGACTACCTCTTTAAGAAGATTAAGCTGAAAATCCGCTTTAAGCAGACAAGGCTTCCATTCTCTTCAGAGCAGATCGTCTCAATCCTATCCAGTCCCAAGCTCGACAATCTGAACGAACAGGCAAGATGGTTCCTGCACGCTGCAGCGGAGACCGGCGCCCGTCCCTCAGAGCTTGTAGGGCTGCTTCCCCAGGATATCAGGCTTCACCATCCCATCCCGCATATCGCCATCACAGATCGCAAAGAACGTACATTGAAGAATATCCATAGCGAACGTGTGATCCCGCTTGTTGGTTACGCGCTAAAAGCGTTTAAAGCCTGCCCGGGTGGGTTTCCGAGGTATCGCGATAAGCCGGACAATCTTACAAACGTCGCCAACAAGTTTTTGCGTGAAAATGGATTGGTGCCCTCACCGCAGCATACGGTGTATTCGCTGCGCCATAGCTTTCAGGACCGGATTTTAAGCGTCAATGCACCTGATCGAATCCAGGCAGAACTGATGGGGCACCGGTTCCAGCGGCCCAAATATGGTGACGGCGGCACCTTGGAGCATAAAAAGGAATGGATGGAAAAGATTTGCCTTGGCAAATTGACCTTTGACTATGATGTACCATTGACGGAATCTTTCGGCATCATTACGGTTGTGCTATGAACGGTTCTAAGTTAAAAAAATGGAGACTGCGGAAAGGCTGGACCTTAAAAACTGGTGCAAAACAGCTCGGGGTATCTACTTCAAAGCTCAGACAAATGGAGGAAGCAGATAAACCATCGCCTCAGGATGATCGCCTATCAAATATATTAGTAGCTGGCAAAGCAGCAATAGATATGTACAACGGCGTTCTTGAACGGCACAGGATAATTGAAGAACAAATCAATTTAGAAAAGTAAAAGCGGTCGAGCATTCCGTCGCATTATAGCTTGTCACAAGTTCATAACGCACGTGATTTATCACGTTACATATATGCATTTGGCAGTAGAAATATTCAGCATGACACAATCAATGGCTTCAATGCTGATTTATCTCTGAGTATTGACTTCCGTATACGATCCTCCGCAACTCATTAAATCATCCTATAAACCTCAAAAGCTGCCGATCGGCACGCGTGTTGAAAATTTGCAGCGTAATAACCATTAGCAAAATAATGACATCAATAGCACCCCAAAAGATCAGATTGATGTGAAGCCCATTCTTCAAATAAAATCCAAAAGAGAAGTAAAAGGTACACCAAAAAAGACTGATGACAAATCGCGTGGCCAATGGAATTTCCATGTTTGTAATGGTCCGCTCAATGTAGTTCAGTTCATTTTCTTCTAGCGTCGCTTGCAAATTCTTCATGAACATTTTAGTCCGCCTTTTAGTGAATGGACGGATAATCTTGCTATTCCGAAAAAACAGTTCAGGTTTGTATCTTGGTGAAGAGAACCGTTGCCAGACGATATTTTTCTCTTCTTTGTTAAGTAAAAACAATGCGAAGAGATCAGCGTACATTTCGTCTTTAAGGCTTGTTGGTAGCCATAAGAACACCCAGTCGATTGACCGAATGATCAAAATAAATCCATAAAAAATTTTAAGCCAGAATGGGATAGCTGACAGGTTAACAAACCTGAATACTAAAATACCAAAGATCAATGCTAGAAAAAGCCCACCAGTTCTGCGCGCCGATAAATACAAGGGACTTAGTGCAAAATGGCCGACTTCATGCGCTATTTTTAGTTTTTCGATTGCCGGCATCATCTGGTTGGGCGACTGTTTGATAAAAATGTACGATTGAAACATCGGCCTGGAAATGCAGACCAGATCCGATATCAATTCAGGTCCGAGGCTTCTTGAATCAATAATACACACGGCATCATTTATGTCCCTGTGAAACATTTTGAGATATGGATTCATTCCGAACATGGCGAAAAATTTCTTTATCTCTTCAACGTTGAAATAGTTGGATAACTTGTAGCTGTCGATTGGCTTTTTGGCCTTCACAAAAAAATCCTGGTACATGAGCTGGAACTTCTGCAGAGCCATGTAGTGCTGTGCTAAATTGATCGTTAAATGGCATAATAACAAAGCCAACACAACCATGCAGAAGTTTTTGATATCCGCTTTTTGCAAGAGTAACCCACCAACTACTAAAAAAGGGTAGTGCCGCCTAAACAAATTGACTATTCCAACAAGGACAATTCCAGGCCAGCGCAAAGAATTATTCATATCGCTTTATCTGCCGTTTAAATTCTTCAACAATCAGCTGTCTATCCTGCTCTTTTATGATCGTAACAGTTTGGCGTGTAACCTCATCTTCGATCAATCTTTGGTTTGGCTTTGGTGTTTTTATCAATCCGTTAATATCTACATAAATGCCAAGGCAGTTATTTAAAAAGTTGGCAGCCTCCGCTATCAACTGATAGACATCATGCAAATTTAGTTTTGCGCCGAATGAAGGCTGTTTTAGCTCGACGGGGCCACTCAGTATTTTGCTTAAGTCGCTTTCTCCAACCAGGTCGCATTCTGCTGGGAAAACCTCTTTTAGAATTTCTGTCTTGATGCTGATCATGGCATCTTTTGTTATTATTCCAGTGTCCATAATATTTATTTATTCTTTTGATGCTGCTTGCCAATTTCTTTGCCCTCTTTGTAAGCATCCTTCACAAATGATTTTTCCTTGGCCATTTTTCGTGCAGCCTCTGAGATATTGTCTTCGGTCAATGCTTCTCCATTATTAATCAGTTTCTGGAGCGCCTTTAGATAAACTTTTCCTGCTGCATACATAATTCCTACATTGACAATCGCACCGATTGCAATGCCCCCCGCCGTTCCTATTCCGGGCAAATATTTAAGGATGCCTTCAGCCGCTAATCCGAGGGCTGCCGCTGGAAGTAAAGTGACAATGTTGGCAATTACGCCACTAGCGATTGATTTCATTGCGTTTTCTCCAAAATCAACCCCAACAGTTTTATTGATCCTCGCATACATGGTCCACGTATTAGCGGCTAACGCAACCATGTCTAAGCCCCCGATCGGTATCATAGCAGCTGCTATACCCAGCAGCGCATGCTGTTTAACTACATCTGATAATTCTTTGGCTTTTTCGCCTGCTCCAAACAATTGAAGGCCTTTGTAAAGGTGTGCAACCTCTTTTACGATATGTGCATCGTGATGTCCCATGGTATTTTGATTAAAAGTGAAAAAAAGATTTTTGATGACTTATTAATTGTGCTGAATATTTTTGAAATTGTCTTCTAAAGTCCTAGTTCGTTATTCAGCGCGACAGGTTTGCGATAACCCAGCCTATAAAAGACCTGGCTCCAGAACGTAGTCAAAAGTTCCGGGTGATTTACTGATTGACTGAAGAGTCCAACCCTGATTTCGGTATTGCTATTGACCAGCGGAAAATTTGCCGTTTTCGATTGGCTGAGTTTATCAATTCCCTCTTCGACAGGTTTACTTTCGATATTTAATGAACCAAAGTCAGAAGATCCATATTCAAGCATGTCGGAGAGGATAAAAATGGAATGATAATCGTTGCTTTTCTTATCAACGATGCCAATCGACTTCACAGCAGATTCAAGAGACTGGATAATATACGTTTCCCGGGGTCTGGTTTGCGACTGATGGTCTAAAACGAGTCCTAGCTGATGCCTACACTCCGGTTTTAAATAACCGTAGCAGCGCTTTACTTGTACCTGCTGACTGGGCGCGCTGGTAGAATCGAAAACAAATCCGTCCGTTTCGAACATCGGCGGTTCACTACCCCGATTGATCGGGTAAAACTGGAGCTTTTTACGTCCGTAATACCGGTCAAAAATTTTGAGCGCCCCTGCTTTTACCTGGTTTACGCTCTCGGTATCTAGGCTGGCGCTAAAGTCGCAGAGGACAATACAAACGGGTGGTTCGATGCGATTTGGCCTGTTGGCATCTAATCTAACCATTTCGCTGCAATCGGAGGGTTTGCAGCCGGTATAAAAAATAGATACTATAGCAATAATGATCGGAAGTGTCTTAAAGCCTTTCATAGGTACTGATTACTTATTTAGGTGAGTATTTATTTTTACGGCGATACTGTCTTCCCGGAATACGACCAGGCGATCAAAAAAATCAAGTCCCTGCATAAAATAACCTGGCTGCACAATTCCTTCACTGTAGCCCAAGTCGTAGAAGGAGATAAATTGATCTCGGATCATATTCTGCCAGCCCAAAGTTTTGGTTAATGTGTCTTGTAACGAAAGTGCATAGGCATATGCTCCTTGCCGCTCCGACAGCTTTTTCGCCTCGTCTGCGTACGACCGCTCCAGTTCCTCTCCCTGTTTTTTGCACCTTCTAAGCCGCCTGAGTGTGGTCAGCACGTTAAGAGCAATCGAAAAACAAACGCCGCTTACAATTGCGAACAAAAGGGTCAATACGGCCAACGTTATCGAGAGGACGATGATAGGAACTGTGCCGCCCGCCCTGATTGCGCCCCACGCAAAACCACGGTAGACGCCCAGTTCGGCGATTGCCACGAGAGTGAACCTAAATATTACCGTTTTTATCCGGCGGACGCTTTTACTTTGGAGCATCACGGCCTCTTCTTCTTTGTCGGTAATGCTACCGTCTTCTACTTTATCTTTAAACAGCTCTTTAAATTTCTTCCATGCTATGACAGTGTGCCCAAATTTCTGTCCCGCAAATTCATCATAATAGATTTTGATATAGATCGTACTGAGCGAGATTCCTATGGCCGCTATATAATGGCTATAGACAACCAGAAAGTCTCTCCCCGTATGGATTTCCATTTTGGGTGGCGTATCAAAGAGTGGCTTTAGCATCTCTGCCGCCAACGGCACATCGGCCAACAGTATGATCATGCTGCAGACCAGGTAGATGATAAACTCCAAAATCGTATTGCCCCGCTCATTAAACTTATCATGGTGCTGCAGGTAATTTTGATAGCTGTGATGAAGGTTCATTTGTCTTCCCTTGTCATTTGCTATTTTTCGTGTAGCTGTAACGTTTTCAAATAGCTTATTTACGTTTTCGGCCAGTGCTGCAAAACACCGGGCATACAGTTCGGCAGCACCGGATGCAGATTTGTTATGAGGGATTTGCGATGGTTTACGGACAATGCCTTCGTGAAAACCATGGGTGATCATATCCTTCGCGTGTGCTTCAAATTCAGCCCTGCTTTCCGTATTGGTAAGTATAGGGTCCTTGTTTTGGGCAGTCCCGATCAGTCGTTGGATGATCTGTTCGAGCGTTTCCCGCCTGGGAACTGGCGGACTTTTAGGTTCTGCGTCTTTTGGTTTGCCCGTGAGGTTGTTAAGCAAATCTTTTGCCTTCCCATAAGCTGCTTTTGCTCCGTCAACAAAATTGCGACGTGCCTGTGCCGTATCCTTTACCGATTCCATATGGTCTGATGTTTAATTGAGCAGGAGTTGTTGGTTCGCGGGCCCCATTTCACTATTTCGATACCAAAGCCCAAGGTTGTAGCCATCCTGGAGATCGGCGCAGACAGTATTCCATTCATGGCCTGCCAGCCTTTCGTCATCGCAGATTCGCTGACTTGCCCTAAAGGCCAGAAGGCTAAATCGCTCTATTTCTTTTTCCAGGTTTTTGGTCTCGCTACTGGTAATCGGCTTTTGCCAGTCTCGTTTGGCAAAGCATTCCCGGAGTTGAGACTCTTCGGTAGTCAGTTCTGTGCGCTTATCTCTATAAAGGGTGATTGCAGCCTGCAACTGTGCCACCTGCTCCGGAAAGTATTTTTTATCGTGTTCGTTAATGACAACCTGTTCCGGGGTGACTTTGTCAGATGTTTTTGACGAGTACCAGGATTTGCCTTTTGCCTCATCGCCCTGAGCATTTTCAACATGCAATTCGAGTTTTTTTGCATTAAACTGTTCTTCGTTGTCCGAGGCATCATTCCTGTCTTTGAGCCTTTGCCGCAACTGTTTACTCAGCTTCTTGAAATACTTTTCAAGGTCAAGATCAAAATCCTTTGGCATTGCCACCGTGTACCAAGTAATCCTGCTTTCAATGACAATTAACTTCTGCTCTATTTCTGCGATCAGCGAGCGAAGGCCAAGAAAACGGAGACCGTATGCAAAGGCAAAGGCAGTAATCAGGCAGGAGGCTATAAAACCGACTATGGAATAAGAACGCATATAGATACTCCTGTAAAAGCAAAACGCGGCAATCGAGATAATAAAAATGGCAATGATCGCTACCAGTTCCCAGTTCCTTTTTAGCAAATTTGAACCGGTCGCTGATAATGATCTTGGTTCGGCAATTTTGGTCAGGTATAAGTAAACCACCGCCGCAAGGCCCATGGCTATGGAAGTTCCTATGAACGAACCTTCAAGGCTGGCACTTAGGTCCGATATATGCTTGTCGACCCTAAAACCATAACTCAGGATCAACAGAACGCCGCCAGCAATAAGAAGCAGTGGAACCATTTTTAACCATAGAGCGAGCCAGCGTTTGTCATTGGTCTGATAGCTATAGCTAAAATTGTCGCTTTCGATATTTCCACGAAGACTATGCTCATTTACCGTCTCCGTAACGCTGGCGTTGAAAAAATTGATTTTCCGGCTCAGCCAATCCGCTATCCAGCTTACAAGCGTGACAAGTATTAACACGCCCAGTATAAATGCAATCTTTACGTAAACCGAGGCAGTTGAACGTCCGATTGTCGAAAGAAAATTCTTCAGCAGATAATTGAAAACATCATTATTAGAGTATGCTGCTTTAAAAGAAAAAATACCAAAAAAGTACCCGGCCACACCGGCCATGGCTGCCCCTAGGTACATGATGATATAAGCCACCGGACCACTGATGCCGTTTTTACTGAGCTCATCGATGTATTTGCAGAGGATGGTATGCTGGTCAGTGTAAAGGATTTTGAGTTGCTGCCAGCGCGTTCTCATGTCCGTAAGGCCTGGCGTCAATCGGTCAAAACGTTCTTGGGCCATACCGTTTAGTTCTCCGCTGACCTTTTTTTGTAGTGCGATCACAGCGGTCAACTCTTCATCAATGTTCTCTACCCACTTCAGCCGGTTATTACTTTTCGCACGCTCAAGGGCCGTTCTTGCCTCCAGCAGTGCCGCTTTCAGCTCGCTTAGCTTTTCCCTGGTCGCCTTCACAGCGGCCTTTCGTTCGGTTATTTCTGCGTCAATATCTGACAACTCCGAAGCGAGGTGTTTGATCTGCTCTTCTACCAGCTTCTTTTGCCGGGCAACCCAATCTAAAAATTGATCGAATTGAACCCGACGGTTGTTCTTGTTCGACCAGAACTCCGTCTTCAGACGGTCGCGCTCCACCTCCAGCGCCGTCCGGTTGTGCTCACCGTAAAAGAGCGCTACCTGGAACCCTAATTGCCGGATGGCTTTGGTCTTTTGCTTATTTTGTTCTTCAGTCGGTTGGCTGTTCTCATTCAACAGCCCGTCCAGCATCGTTTCGTTCATCCTGATAGGGGACGATTGCTGGTCATCGGTCTTTCGACCGAATTTCCTAAAAGTACCTGTGATGGTCATATGGTAAAAGGAATTTGTCGTTCAAAAAATGAGTGTGTCCTGCCCTCCACCATGTAATTGGGCTGCTGTGCGATTCCTCTATCGGCAGCATGTTTACGAACCATGTGATAAAACTCTTTGTAGGTTCCGATAAAGGAGCCCTCATTCCAGGTTGTTATAAGTAGCTCGGTAAACGTGCTCAATTCATCGGGTAAGTCTCGACCTGCCCTGGCCACCTGTTTGTCCTGGCAGGCGGCCAGTAGCAGCACGCTGCAAGCAACAGGCGCTTTTGTTCGTGAAGGCAGATCTTTAAGCAGGGTATCATAAAGTCGCTGATGACGCTCATATAATTCATCAGGTTCCTCCTCTTCCGCCGCGTTAATAAGCCCAAACCACCGGGTAAACAACTTCCTCCCGAAATCCTTGATGATCGTGCCGCTGTGGCAGGCATCACAGATGAAGAGAATCCTGACGCCGGGTTGAAAAAGACGCCATATTTTATGGAGCTCATCATCGATCAGGCAACGGTCGTAGAGCATCAGCGCCTCATCCAGGTGGTCTTCCTCATCACCGTTTAGATCTTTGAACGTTCTTCCATGCCCGGAATAGCTCACAAAAAGGATATCATTTTCTTCCAAGATAACGGCAGCCCTGTGGAGTGCAGATACGACGTTATCTACGGTTGCTTCGTCATCGGTCATCAGGTAGCTATTGAACCCATTGATGTCCGCTATGGCCTGCATCACTTTTGCATCGTTGATGCAATTGGGTAGAAAAAACCTTGATTGGTAATGTCCCGGGTCTATTTCATTAAGCCCGATATGAAGTGAAATCCCTTTTGGCATTATTTGAATAATTTTTTATCCCTGCAAAGATCTATCGACGTCAAAGAATGGTCAAGGCGAAATAGCTTGTTTATCTTAATGGATAGCAGGTGGTTTTTCCCCGGGGAAAATTCCGGCATTTTACCCCCGAAATCTCCCCTTGTTTGGACTAATTAGTCCTGTTTTTCGCCATATTTGGCTTTGGTGAAGGATTTCGATTTGGAAACGCCTGCTTTCTGATGCTTTCTTGCGGTTCCAAACTTTTATTAAAAACCAAGCAATCATGTCAACAACACGATTTCCGGCGCTCCCATCAATTTTTTTGGGTAAAGACAAAGCCAACGCACGCATCACTGCCTACTTGAATGGAAAGCACGCCACCCTTACCGACAGCATGGGCGGAATCACCGAAACAAAATCGATCTTCTATTCGATAGATCAGGTCGAGATGTTATTTAAAGAACTTGTATATTTGAACGCGGACGGTCTGCGCATCTATTTCGGCACTTATGAGGATGCGGACACCGAAGCCCCCGGCCAGCTATGCCTTATCATGGTACCTACCAGGGACTCCGGAGACGAAGGGCACGAGGATGTAATCGTCGAAGACGATGTCGATTTTCCGGACCGCGCAGGCAGTGAAGACTTTATGGACCCGGATGCGTCAAAAGCTTATAATTACGGAGCTCCTTGCCCAACCATCTGTCCATCCGTCTTACATTCAAAATACCCTCTAATTGTGGCAACCAGCTAAGCATGCTTTTCTACTACATTTATCTATTGCCCTTATGTTTTAGCGTCCTTTCCAGTCTGAATATTCTCAGGCTGGATTGGCCGAAACATTTTAAATTATTTTCCATTTTCCTGACTACGACATTTTCTGTCGAAATAGTCGCACTGCTCTGGAGTCTTTATTGGCACCAGACACCCTGGTGGCATTTTCCGGCCAATAATATCTGGATCTATAACCTTTATCTCGTACCTCAGTATCTATTCTATTTCTACTTTTTCTCGTCCATGCTTACATCCCAAACCATTAAAAAGCTGTCTGGCTTTATTGGTGGGGCATTCGTTATCATCGCCCTTATAAACCTTTTCCTGCGTCATCAGCTGTTCAGGGTGGATGCCGTGACGATCGTTATCGCTAACTTCATCATGGTATTCTATACTATCGCCTATTTTATGCAGCTTCTAAAGGCTAGTTCGGTAGAACGCCTTTCCAGGCAACCCTTGTTTTGGATTGCAGCCGGTGCGTTTATTTTTCACATCGGCAACCTGCCCTGTTTTATGCTGTTTAATTATATTTCCGCGATTAATGCTCCGCTTGCAACCTCATTGTTCCGGATCATCACGACCCTGAATTGCGTGATGTATACCCTATATTCAATTGCCTTCCTATGCACCAGACGATTTCAGACGATACCGTCCTGACGGTTGTTCTTTCAACAGCCTTACTGGTGATTCTTGGAACCATTATCATCTTTTTTCTTTTTGCCTACCAGCGTAAGGTATACCGGCATCATGAAGATCTCCTAAAGCTTAACGAAACATTTAACAGGACACTACTTTTATCAAAGCTGGAAATCAGGGAGCAGACCCTTGATCATATGGCCAAAGAGTTGCACTCCAACGTCAGCCAGCTGGTTTCGGTAATTAATATCAATCTATCCACCTTGCTGCCTTTACCAGAAGCGCAGGAGACCGAGGCAGGTATCCGGGAAACAAAGAGCCTCGTCAAGATGCTGATGTCGGAAATCAAACGGTTAAGTGTAACGCTCAACACCGATCACATAGGCCGTATCGGCTTTTTGCAGATGCTGGCCGTTGAATTGGAACGTTTATCGGCAACAGGGATTTTCGAGATCAATTTTGAGAAATTAGGAGTTGAATACCGACTGCAGACTGATCGTGAAATTATTCTCTTCCGCCTTTGCCAGGAGATCTTAAACAACATCTTAAATCATGCCGATGCCTCGGTCATTGATGTCAAGTTGGCGTTTGATGAAGCTTTTTTGTCCGTTACGATAGCCGATAATGGGGTAGGCTTCGACGCGGAAGCATTAGCGGGAGATACTACGCTGGTCAATAGTACCGGCCTGCATAATATCCGCAACCGCACCACCCAAATGTCCGGAAGCGTCCATATTACCAGTAGTCCCGGCAACGGAACCACCATCAACGTCCAAATACCTGTATAATCTATGATCAACAAAAAACAAATCCGGATAGCGGTCGTCGACGATCACAATATTTTTCGAAAAGGCCTGATCAAGCTGATCAATGCAATCAACGACAGCCGGTATTTTATCCTTTTTGAAGCCAAAAATGGAAAGGACATGATCTTCCAACTGGATAAGAAGGCCCTGCCCGACATTATCATCCTCGATATATGGATGAATGGGATGGACGGGTTCGAGTCAGCAAGGTGGCTTCAAGAGCATTATCCGGAAATCCTGGTACTGGTGATGAGTATGATCGAGACCGAAGACGCTATCCTCAGGATGCTTAGGTTTGGCGTGAAAGGCTATTTATCGAAAGATATAGAAACAGCCGACCTAGCAACCGCTTTGAATGCGTTGATTGAAAAAGGTGACTATTATACCGGGTTTATCGCGGAAAAATTAGTGAAATCTATACAGTCTCCCGGCAGCAGTTCTGAAGACCCAAAAGTAGAATCGTCGAAAAGTTCGGCAGTGAAATTCAATGACCGGGAACGTGAATTTATCCGGTATACGTGTTCTGATCTGACTTACGTGGAGATCGCTTCAAAGATGTTCCTTAGCCCACATACCATCGAAGGGTATCGGGAATCGGTATTTAGAAAGGCGGACGTTAAGAGCAGACCTGGACTCGTGGTGTACGCTATCAGAAATAACTTGTTCAATTTGCAGATAGGCTAAAGCAGGAACGGGTGGTTGTTACCATCATGTCCTGCTTCGCTATTGACTTAAACTATGGGCCCTTGTGGGATCCATCTTTGATATTGCTGCCGGTTATGCTTGACCTTGAGACTATCTTCGCCGTGTCTGCTCATCTGTTTCAGCACTTTGTTGGTCAGCTCGGTACTACCCAATTCTTTTTGCTGCGTGGATGCAAACTTGAAAATATGGGCATCCGAGAAAATAGTACCATTTTCGACCATCTTCTCTAAAAGATCGTTACCCATTTTACGGCGTTTGCCATCTTTTAAATGCCTGATCGTTGCAGCTTCGTTTTTATCCGGAACGCGCCAGATATTTGTTCCACCGCACATATCGTATTCTTGACGGGAAATATCTGTTCCGATTGTCGGGCGAAAAACAGTTTTGTTGAGTTGGGCAAGCTTAGAGGTGCCAAAAAAGTCCCCCAAGTTGTCAATAATAGAATTTAAAACAGTCATTTCATTACACTCCTTGTTAAATAGCTAATGACCGCGCTATCATTACATAATCAAACGCCTCTGTCAAGCATTAGTTTATCAGAAGATAAGTTTTGGGGTTTGTAAACTAATAAGATAAAACATGTACAACCTGAAGGCAACAGGTTTAAATCCGATCAGTTTGTAGGGGAGGCCCTGCTTCCATTGGCTATGAATTGATAGTTTATAGAGCAATAAGGCAAGTTCAATTGGGGTGAATTATGTTGAACATTGCAAGTTTTAGTGCGGATTAAAATTTCGAAATTAACTACCGGACACTTGCCAGATTTCACTTTTCCTAGCAGACATGCACTAAAAACTGCAAGACCGGTTTGAGGCTGCTGTAACTGCTGCTATCTATCAAGGTCACGATTACATTGAACTGTTGTAGCGTACCTGCAGCAGGGCGCTGTACCATGTAAAAGTCGTAACCTGTGTATGGAAGTTTGCCTGTGTACGATGAAGCATTGTCTGATAGCCCGTTTATCGTCCTGTTGAAGTTTTTGAGTTGCTGCACAGCACCTGCCTGATCATTCATTTTAATATTGCCACCATTAAGCTTCAATAAAAATAGCTATCACCTTTTGAAAGGTAGCCTTGCCGTTAAATGCGGCTCTGACTTACTAGAAAATTTACCGTGTTTTAACTGTAAAATTTTCCCAGGAAAAGGTTCACTTTTGAAAAGCTTTTGAAAACATCCTATTCAAATGAAAACAAACCCGGAACAAATATTACGCGAAGAATTAAAAGTACCAGCCGACGCAGACCAGGTTATCATTCTTAGCATGGATGCACATATGGACTGGGATTGGGTATTGAACTTTCAAACCCTCGCATTAAACGGAAATCAATCTTGGAGTCAGAAATCTGCCACTGGCATAATATCTGACGCGTTTAACCTCATGGCCGGAATTCTGCCGCCGGAGGCAACACCTTATTCGAACACGTACTATTATTCTATTTGCGAAATCGGCTTTTTACGAGCTGCTATTGAAAATAGACCTGAGCTTCTGAATCTTTTTAAGGAAAAGATAGGCGATAAGTTACGTATTGTAGGTGGCGGCATTACCTCCCCCGACAATGTCTTACCACACGGTGAGCTATTCATCCGGAACTTTTTGATGGGTAAGCTATGGATGAAGCAAACACTTGCTTTACCTATGAGACAGGCGTATATCCCCGATGATTTTGGCCATTACTCACAGCTGCCAATTGCATTGGATGCCATGGGCTTCGAAGGAGTCAGCTTTTCGCGCTGCCCTGGTTCAAACGGGCAGGAAAGTCATATTTATCCATGTAGCTCTGATCCGGGTGGCTGCAATACATTTAAAGACTTGACAAAGCCGGGACATGTTGATTTTGTATGGCGAGCCGCAGACGGCTCAAATGTAATTACCCATTTTATGCAGGATCACTATAACCAGGGAAACCATATTGGTGCGGTGAATACAGGTAATGGATATCAAAGGATAAAGGGACAGGGCAATAGCAATAATGATATCGCAGCCTATATAGGCTGCAATGCTCCTGCTGCACCTACACCATACATTTATGTACCTTGCGGTGACGACTTTGCCTCACCTATTGCAGAACTGGTCGGATATGCAAATGAGTGGAATGCAACACAGAATTTTGGTACACAAGGTGAATCTGTTAAAGTATATGCTGTAGCTGCAACGCTTGATCATTATATACAATTAGTTGCGGCATATGAAAACAACCATCCCCATACTTTACTTGAGAGGTCATTACATCCGTCACCTTATTGGACTGGTTTTTACGCAAGCCGGCCTGAGCTAAAGATTTTGTCGCAGGCTGCTACCCGTGCATTGCTGAGCGCTGAAACTTTTTCTTATGTAGCAGATTATCTTCAAACCACAAGCTATCTCACTTGGAATACTATCGCAGACGCAAGAAACATAATGATTCGTAGTGGCTGGGAAACGGCAGTGCAGTCCACGCACCATGACTTCGTAACCGGTACTGCTGAAGACGGCGTTTACACAGGAGAACAAATCCCGCTATTAAAAAATGCAATAAGTTTGGGGCAAGGGGCAAGCAAGAGTGCACAACTGGAAATTTCCAGCTTAGTATTAGGTTTGGCAAAACCCGGTGAAACCCCAATCGTCATCTTTAACCAGTTGGGAGCTTGTCAATCCGGGCTGGTTGAACTGCCTTCAATGGCGGGGATTTATCCGGCAAGCGTAATTTTGAATGACGGAACAGTAGGAGCGGTACAAATTGGCGAAAACGGAAAAATCCTGTTCCTTGCAAATATTCCATCACTTGGATATCAGTCAGCAAGTCTTTCCACAAACCCCGTTCCTCAAGTTTCTCCACTTAGCTGCAAGACAAATGCAGACAGGACGGTATTCACATTGGAAAATGAGCATCTGAAGGCGACAATAAGCTCTTCAGCCAATTGGGGCATCATTTCCTTGATAGATAAAAATACCAATGCTGAAATGATTGCCGGTTCTCAGATCGGTAATGATCTTGTTTTTCTTATCGAAGAGTCTACGAACGGTAACCTTTACACGTTTGCCAACGAAGATAAGGAAGGAACAATGAACCCTGACGGGAATGGAAAACTGGAACCAAGGAGCGCTTTGCTGATTGAAGATGGTCCGTTGAGGATAACCCTTCGAACGATAGTGGAATTCAGTTCTGACGGCAGCGGTACACCTATGAGCGCACTTTATACCCGTGATTATAGCATGATTATCAATGAACCTATTCTGAGAATGTCGGTTACTGGCACAGTGCCGCTTACGGCTAATGGTCTTCCTAATGCTGATGATAATACAGGAGACAATTATTCGGTCATGATAAGATTTCCGTTTGCTGGAGAGCGTACTGGTATTCAGGCAGTGCTAAATGGCATGCCACACGGTTGTCCATTCCACTATGAAACGGAAATGCCAAAGCAATACTGGAATGCACCCATATTTCAACCTACCCATCATTTTGTGCTGCCTCAAGTAGATGGAAAAAACTTAGCTTCAATTTTTCACGCTGATATCCATGCTTGGGCTATTGACAGCGATGGATCGCTTTTGGGCTGCGTGCTCCGCAACACTCCTGCCCGCTACGGCCAGGCTCCCTGGGGCGCAAATGGCAGTGATACGGGTATGCACACACATACATACGCCATACGGATACCATCGGGAATCGCCAATCCGGACGACATAGCGCTTTTAAATGAATCATTATGTTTTCAAATGCCACTCCAGGCTGCATACGGCAATATACCGAATGGTCCAATGGGGGATTACAAGTCCGGTACTTTCTTGGGATTGCCTGCAAGCTTCTCTTTGGCCAGCGTATCCGGCAACGCGGTTATCCTCGCCGCCAAACACGGTAGCGTTGATATTGACGGACTGGTTTTGCGTATTTATCAACCCACTAACAAACCCTCAACCAACAAAATCACCCTTGGTTCTGGTGGCACTAAAGCATTCTCCACTATTCGCAGGATAACTGCTTTGGAAGATCCAATAGATGATGAGCAACCGCAAACAATTAGCGCTGATGGAGAGGTTCTGATTTCTCTGAATAAGGCGTTGACTACATTCCTGGTTAAATAGAGCTCTGATGGAAAGGACAATACCATTAAGCAGATACCAGCGGATTCCGGCAGACAATTGTGATGGACTCAAATCATCTGGCGTTGCACTAAATACAAAACCGCTTCCATGCCTACGAACACAAAACCATATTTTATTGACCAGTTACCAAAATCATAAAAGCCTATGAA
Organism: Chitinophagaceae bacterium; assembly: GCA_965200035.1. Lineage (GTDB taxonomy): Bacteria > Bacteroidota > Bacteroidia > Chitinophagales > Chitinophagaceae > UBA1952. The sequence continues at coordinate 582,229 of OZ241334.1, forward strand.
AACAAGCTCCAACCCGTCGGAAGATGCGCTAAGCAACATTAAGAGAGTCGTTGTATTGATGTTTGAAAACCGCTCCTTCGATCATTTATTCGGTGAGTTTCCAGGTGCAAATGGACTGTTCGACAGTCCCGGCGTTTTTAAGCAGGACTGTTATAACCTCGCGGACCCGCTCAGCCCTCCGTCCGACACCAATGAAAAATACTTTCCTGCACCTGTGAACATTACTGCACCATTGCCGCATGATTTTACACATGATTTCGGCGATGGCATGATGCCAGATCTATTCGGCCCGGTGTTTACAATTACAGGCGATCCACCTAGTCCGTCTAACCCATCCGCTACATATACTTCCGGTTATACCAAAAACGGACTTTACGGGCAACTCCAGCCACAGCCGCAAACTTATCCGGATACTAACTCCGGGTTCTACACGACCTATAATACCTGTCAGAAGCAGGAGCAATCGGTGCTCAGCTATTTCGAACATGGCTCATTAGAGGTGCTGCATAATCTGGCGCAGGAATTCGTGCTTTGTGATAATTGGCATTGCGATATGCCAGGACATACCGAGCCCAACCGCGCCTTCATTCACTGTGCCACCACTGGTAACACAGGGATTGACGATCCAGACGGGGGCATGATAGGCAAAAAATCGATCTTTGACCTGATCGATGCACAATCAAATTCCGAGCAGCCGCCCACCTGGAAAATGTACGCACCGGTAGACAGTTCTGGAACGTTAGGCCAGCTTGACACCCGGTTCATAAATGACAAACAGCAATTCTATTCTGGCGTGCCTGTCACCACTTTTACTGATGATTGTAATAACGGCACATTGCCTTTTTACAGCTTCATTATGTCCTGGTTGCCTACCTCGAGCTGCGATAAGTACACAGACACCAGTATGCACCCGGCAGCTATGATCCAACCAGGAGAAAATCTCCTTGCGGCTGTTTACAATACGTTGCGTAATAGCCCATGCTGGGAGGATACATTACTGGTCGTAACATTCGATGAAAATGGAGGCCTGTACGATCATGTATTTCCTCCGACAACAAATGCGCCTGATCCGGATGCCTCACCTGTGACACAGTCCACCCCGGGTTGCTGCGGGAACAATTGGATACTCGATTCAAAATTCGATTTTTCCCTGTTGGGCGTGCGGGTTCCGGCTTTGCTTATTTCGCCTTGGCTGGCCGCTGGCATAGACAGCACGCAATATCAGAACACATCTGTGCTTCGTTTCATTATACACAGGATGAATACGATTTATGGTACTGATGACGCATACCTTACTTCAAGGGATGCAAATGCGCCCATGCTGGAAGCCGTATTTAACGGGTTTGGCGTTGATACAATGAGAAAAGACTGTCCGGACTGGATTAGACCATACCCAAAACTTCCCACGATAGACCCCTATACCAAAAGCGATGCCATTCCTTATGCCACTGGCAAATTAACAGCCTGGACACCTCCGCCGGGAATGGATGAGGCACCTCCGGTCCCATACATAGAGGAACTGTTGAATATTTACGTTAGCCCGTTGCCCGGCCATCCCGACAGCAGTAAAAACATCAGCCATCATTTTTCAACAAACGCCGAAGTTGCCCAGTATATTCACGAACGCGAGCAGGCCGCAGGCATCAGGGAAAGTGTTTGAATAACCTAAATAACATTGCACAGCGAGGGCGCAAAACGCTTCCGCTGTGCAATTGCTTTTTGTTCCCACATGTTCCAACCAAAATAAATGATTTGCCTCCAGCCCATTGATGAAGAGACAGGGCCATCAGTTGGCTCCAACTGATAGTGAGCAACGGATATTCTCCCTCTGGGAATAGGTAAATGACTTTAGAACTGTTTCCCTCTGCCTCCCTTCTTTCGTAATTGAAGGAACTTCTTTGGGAAATATTTCCCAAATCACATAACCACCCAAAATGAAAAAATTCCTCAGGTAAGGGATTCTTTTTGGACTACAGCCGCTGATTAAGAGAGGGCAGACCCTGCTTCTTGATGCTTGTAAATTGACAGTTTATTGAGCGATGAAGTTGTTTTGGATGAGCTTGATGATGAGGATTATTGCGGCTTTTAGTGCGGCTCATAAAACTTATATTCAAAGCTCCGTTCGCCCCAAAAACTGATATTGGCTGCAACCCAGTTTAACCTTGCATTAGTGCTGTATATTGTTTTGATTGAACCAAATTAAAGCCGAAAAAGGATCGAATATCAGGCTGTTGCATTCGGCCAGAAAGCTTGCACATTTCCCAACGCCTTTGATCTGGGTGAGCGTTTCTACGATCTCGACATCTTCCATCCCATGAATGTCTTCGTCCGAAAGATTGTTTTCGATCATGAAGCGCGCGATGTTCTGGACGTAACCTGCCTTTGCGTTGGACAATCCGATGGATCTTAGGTCTTCAAAGCTTGTCCGGAGTATCTGCTCTGGCGAGGGTTCCGCACCATTGTAAAGCTCAAGGAAACGCTTAAAGATGACCTTTGCGACGTGGGTGGAGAGTTGCTGGCCGATGACAGATGTACATAAGCGTAAGTAAATATTGTCGCGCTTCTCTAGAATCGGAAGTTCAATAGCTCCTATTAGAGGGCCAATTACATTGTCTTTGGACAGATGCTCTACGTAATTGACCTTCATGTTTTCCCTCGGCTTCATTCCAGTTCAATTCACGAAATTCCTATGTAGGCTCCCCTGAAAATCGCCGTTATTGAATTAGAGGATATTTCTAACTTCAAAACAGAATTATCAGGGATGAAACAATCCAAATTTACCGAAAGTCAGATCGTAGCTGCGATAAGGCAGCAGGAAGCCGGTCAATCAGTCAAGGATATCAGCCGAGAGCTAGGCATTTCAGAAGCTACTTTCTACAACTGGAAAGCTAAATATGGCGGCATGGAAGCCTCGGATGTCAAACGAGTCAAGGATCTGGAAGCAGAACTTGCCCAGTACAAAAAGATGTATGCAGAACTCAGCTTCGATCATCAGGCGCTAAAGAATCTGATCGCAAAAAAATGGTAGGGCCTGCCGATCATAGAGAAGTTGCAGACCTGCTGATTGAAGAAGGCTGTAACATTAGCAGGTCATGCGCTATAAGTGGTCTGTCCCGTAGCACCTACCGGTATAAAAGAAAGCTTAAGGATGACCGGAAGTTGGAAGGCCATCTTTCAGCCCTTACGGCTAAACATCCGGCAATTGGGTTCTGGTCCTGTTATTACAGGCTTCGCAACAAAGGTGAAAAGATCAACCATAAGCGCCTTTACCGGGTATATACTGCCATGCGTCTGAACATCAGGCGCAGATCAAAGAAGCGTCTGCCTGAGCGGGTAAAACAACCGCTTGTTGTTCCTTCAGCGCCCAACCAGTGCTGGTCGCTGGACTTTATGAGTGATGCGCTGGCTGATGGCCGTAAGTTCCGGGTGCTTAACATTATCGACGACTACAATCGTGAGTCACTAAAGATCGAAGTGGATACTTCCCTGCCCGCATTACGGGTTAAAAGAGCCTTGGATCAACTGGTGCTGCAAAGAGGCATACCACAAAAAATCCGCTCTGACAACGGGCCTGAGTTCATCAGTCACACCATGGAGCAGTGGGGCAAGGATAACAAGGTAAGCTGGCATTATATTCAGCCAGGCCGGCCCATGCAAAATGCCTATGTGGAACGTAAGAATGGATCCATGAGACGAGAGTTACTCAATGTATGGATCTTTGAAAGCCTAACAGAAGCCAGGGTGAAATGTGAAGCCTGGCGCATTGATTATAACGGCGAGCGACCACATAAGGCTTTTGGTTATCTGTCACCGGTAATTTATACGCAGATAAACCAGCTGAATAGTGAGTCCAAAGCCGAGATTAAGAACGGCGGCCTTATCCACAAATCCGCGCAGGCGGGCAGCCGAAAAGCTGTCTACGCCGTATAGCGCGGACTTGTGGATAAGATATTTGAAATACTTTTATGAACAACAAACCTCTAATTCCATTCTGAGCAATTTATAGGGGTGCCTACACATGCAGCCCCTCCATCAATTTTTTACATTTTCAAACAAAATCTGTGCATTGTAATCGTCCAGTTGTTGGGTAGGTAAATCTTGCAGATAAATCTGCGTGGTCTTGATACTTGAGTGACCAAGCATAGAACTGATCGCTAGTAACGGAATATTTTGCAACATCGCTTGGGTAGCGAAGCTGTGCCGGCTTACATAGCTGGTCAAATTCCCTGTTATTTCACAAAGCTTTGCAATTGCCTTCAACTTCTTGTTGTAACGCTTCCTAGCCCATTTGATATCACGACTTATGCCTTCTGCACTGGCGCGCTTAATGATGGACAATATGTACGGCGATTCAAGGTGTTGCTGACGATAATGATCCAAGAGACTTTGCAGTGCCGGAATCATTTTGATGTCATGGAGTTTACTTGTCTTATTACGGCGATACTGGACACGGCCATCAAGTATATTTCCTTCAGTCAAATGTGCCATATCTGTAAAATTCATTCCGTACATCATATAGCTAGCAATAAAGTAATTCCGTGCATTGAATAATGGGTCAGTTTTGTCCAGATGGAGATTTATAATCTTGCCAAGCTGCGCTCGACTTAGAGCGCGTTTTTTCGTGGGTACAGACTTGATCTTATAATCTGCGAATGGATACTCCTCTTTGGCAACAAGCTTGGCTTTTATTGCGCGGTTATAAATCGCCCTGATTGACCGCATATAAACGGCGAGTCCATTTGTAGTATTGCCTTTCGCATAGTGCTGCGTTTCTAAGCGCATCAAAAATTCGTAGTCGATTTCCTCGAACGATAGATCCTTGCTGCCATGAAATTTTCCAACGACATTTAAAGCATCTTGATAACTGTCGCGTGTGCCGATGCGCTTAGCATCTGTAAGCTCTGCTGTAATCTGACTTGAGTATTCGAAAAATGTGAGCGGCTTTGGTGCTTGTGCAAGTTCCTCTGCAGCAACTGGGTCTTCATCCTCCTTGTCTATATACTTTTCGATGAAATCTTTGACAGCAGGAATTGGCATGCTTTGCAATTTCTTAGCCGCATCAAGTTTGTCGATTAAACCGAGAACTTTCGCGCGTCGCTTTGCAAGCCGGTTGTTGAGCCGCGTGGCGTTTTCATCGCCGTTACTGTATGAATTCTTAACCAGCCGTTTTCCTTCATTCCAATCCTTTTCTAGAAGGTATATGTTAAGAGAAATTGGAAGCGTTTTGCGGTTGTGACCTAACCGCATAATAAGCGGATATGTGCCGTCTTTTCGCGCTCTGCGCGTATCGAGGGCCAAAAGAATGTTCGTATTCATAGTTGAGAATTTGCACACCATTTGCACACCGGCTTTGAAAAGATGTGAAATGATAAGCAAAGATATAAGATTAAACATTTAATTATCAATACATTATAATACAAATGAAACCATATTAAACCAAGCATCGCTTGCCTGTTAATCAGGGGGTCTCTGGTTCAAGTCCAGAAGGGGGAGCAACAGTAGCAAGGGTTTCAGACTATTCAGGTTTGAGGCCCTTTTTCATTTGTACTGAATTTGCACAGTTTTTTTGGAAATAATCACTTGATACCAAAAAGTTATTCCGAGAATCCACTAAAATTTAGGGCACTTTTTCATTGCCACTTTCCAATAAGCGGAGAAACATTGCAATTATTAGTTATGGCTACGAAAACGCTTGAAGTATCTTGTCAAGATATCTAATTATTTTTTTAGGCGTATAAGGGGTTTGGAGATTGAGAAGACGATTTCCACTTGGGCGGCATGATAGCTATGATAGTAAATGCTCATCCACTGACCAGTAAATTAGTATTTTGGAAGGTTAATAAGAAAAGATGAACAGGCTTAAAAAATTCTTTAAAATCCTAGGTCCCGGCCTTATTACCGGTGCCAGCGACGATGACCCGTCGGGCATTGCTACTTACTCTCAGGCAGGCGCGCAGTATGGACTATCCACTCTATGGACTGCGCCATTATTACTTTTCCGCTCATGGCCGCTATACAAGGCATGTGCGCGCGTATCGGCCTTGTCACATCTCAAGGGCTTACCAGCACCTTAAAACATCATTACCCAAAGCCTGTACTGTATCTGCTGCTGCTATTTAGCTTTCCGGCCATTATCCTTAATATCGGGGCAGATCTCGCCGAGATGGGCGCGGTGGCCAATCTCATCTTCCCTGCAGTTCATCCCATCATCTTCACCATCAGTTTCACGGTGCTGATGATGGCGCTCATTATTTACCTACCGTATAAGAAAAATAGCCGCAAAAATGCAGAATATTGATGAAATTCATATTACCGGCACAGGCCAAATACAGGAACAGTTTATCCGCTTTCTGACGGATAGCACAGTATAAAAATGTAGTATCCAGTGAAAGCACTTCTAATAGAATGAGCGATGAAAGCCTGATAGAATATGTAACCAGACATTTCAGCTAGCTTTCCAACATTTTGAATATCATTTAAGAGGTTGCCTTTCAAGCAACCTTCTTTTTATATATACATATTTTTATAAATATTATTCGATTAAATTAATAATTATACTTACTCTATTTAAAATTAATGAGGGTGCGTTGACGATTGACATCAACTTGGGTTGGTCAATTTAGAGCGGAATTGCGTGCTCAAAATTCAACTGAATATCTATGTCCGATACTAAAGTCTCAATTGGCACCGCCTTTAACCAACTTGGCAAGCCTACCCTTCTCCCACCAAATTCTCTCTCAACAATTCTTGAAATGCAAAAAGCCGCTCATTGCTGAGCGGCTTTTTATTATGCCTGTTCTTTAACAGAACTTCTTATTCTTCTTCATCGAACTCGAGCACATCACGGCTTGCAGAAAGCAGTTCAAACTCTTCCTTCGAACCTACTACGATGTCTGTGAATTCGCGCATACCTGTACCTGCAGGGATGAGGTTACCGGTAATAACGTTTTCTTTCAGGCCTTGCAGCGTATCGCTCTTACCATTGATCGCGGCTTGTGAAAGTACCTTGGTTGTTTCCTGGAACGATGCGGCTGATATCCAGCTGCGCGTGCCAAGCGATGCCTTAGTGATGCCGAGCAGCAGCGGTGCAGAAGTTGCAGACTGGGCTTCGCGGTATTCTACGAGCTTCTTGTCTGAACGGCGCAGAGCACTGTTCTCTTCACGGATCTCACGAAGATTCACGATCTGTCCGGCTTTCAGCTTTTCGCTGTCGCCCTGCTCAGTCACTACTTTTTTATCAAATATCCAGTCGTTTTCTTCCTGGAAGTCTGCCTTTTCTTCGGTGTCGTCTTCGAGGAATTTGGTATCGCCCGGGTCAACAATGGTCACCTTGCGCATCATCTGACGTACGATCACTTCAATATGCTTGTCGTTGATCTTTACACCCTGCAGGCGATATACTTCCTGAATTTCATTTACCAGATATTCCTGTACGGCAAATGGTCCCTTGATGGCGAGGATATCGCTCGGTGTGGTTGCACCATCAGAAAGCGAGTTACCCGCTTTCACGAAGTCACCATCCTGCACCATGATGTGGCGGGTCAGTGGCACCAGATATTTCTTCACCAGACCTTCACGGCTTTCTACCATGATCTCACGGTTACCACGCTTGATGTTACCAAAGCTTACCACACCATCAATCTCAGCTACCACAGCCGGATTGCTTGGGTTACGTGCTTCAAACAACTCAGTTACACGTGGCAGACCACCGGTGATATCCCGGCTACGACCGAGTACGCGTGGCAGTTTCACAATTACCTGACCGTTGATCACCTTTTCACCATTTGTTACAACGATGTGGGCGCCTACCGGCAGGTTATAGTTTTTCACTTCCTTACCATCGATGTAGATGGAAGGAATTTTCGTCTTGTCTTTAGTTTCGATTACTACCTTCTCGCGGTGACCGGTTTGCTCATCCGCTTCTTCACGATAAGTAATGCCTTCAATAACGGCATCGAAACGTACGGCGCCCGATACTTCAGAGATGATTACGGCGTTAAACGGATCCCATGTACAGATCACATCACCCTTCGCTACCTTTTGGCCATCTTTTACCTTCAGAATAGAACCGTAAGGGATGTTGTTGGTAATGAGCAGACGATCGTTTTCCACGTCAATGATTCTTACTTCACCGGTACGGCCAATAACTACATTTTGCTTTTCACCTTCATCAGAAGTTGAAGTAGTGGTACGCAGACCATCGAACTGGATAGTACCGTCAAACTTGGCCAGCAATTGAGATTCGATCGCTGAAGAGTTTGCTGTACCACCCACGTGGAAAGTACGCAGGGTCAACTGTGTACCCGGCTCACCGATGGACTGAGCGGCGATGATGCCTACTGCATCACCCATTTGCGCTGTATAGCCTGTTGCGAGGTTTTTACCATAACACTTAGAGCATACGCCACGCTTGCTTTCGCAGGTAAGCACAGAGCGGATTTCTACCGCATCAATGCTGCTGTCTTCAATAAGCTTGGCAATGTCTTCGTTGATTTCCTGACCTGCAGTTACAATCAATTCATCTGTCAGCGGATCAATGATATCATGCAGAGAAGTACGGCCGAGGATACGATCGTAGAGCGGCTCTACAATTTCCTCGTTGTCCTTCAGAGCAGAGGTTGCAATACCACGCAGGGTGCCGCAATCCACTTCATTGATGACCACATCCTGCGCCACATCTACGAGACGGCGGGTGAGGTAACCGGCATCCGCTGTTTTAAGGGCAGTATCCGCAAGACCTTTACGCGCACCGTGGGTAGAGATAAAGTATTCCAATACCGACAGACCAGTCTTAAAGTTGGACAGGATCGGGTTTTCGATAATTTCTGAACCGCTAGAGCCAGAGCGGCGCGGCTTGGCCATCAGACCTCTGAGGCCTGCCAGCTGCTTTACCTGCTGCTTGGAACCACGGGCACCGGAATCAAGCATCATGTACACAGAGTTGAAGCCCTGCTTATCGGTTGCCATTTCACGGATCAGTGTTTCCGTCACGCGGGTATCTACACGGCTCCAAATGTCAATGATCTGGTTGTAACGTTCGTTGTTGGTGATGAGACCCATGTTGTAGTTCTCCCAAACCTCATCTACTTCTACCTGTGCATTGCTTACCAACTCTTCCTTTATTTCAGGAATGGTCAGGTCCTTGATGTTGAACGACAGACCACCACGGAAGGCAGTACGGAAACCGAGCGTCTTGATGTTATCAAGGAACTCTACAGTTTCAGGAATGGTTGTATTCTTCAGAATGTCACCGATGATTTCACGCAATGATTTCTTGGTGAGCAATGCGTTTACAAAACCGTTTTGCTTTGGTACAAACTGGTTGAAGAGTACGCGGCCTACCGTTGTTTCGATCAGCTTGTTTTCGAGCAGGCCATCTTTAACACGTACGTTGGCTTTCACCCTGATGCTCGCATGGAGATCGGCGCGGCCTTCGTTATGTGCAATGATTACTTCTTCAGCATTGTAAAAAGTCATGCCTTCGCCCTTGATGATGTCATCGCCCATGGTCTTCTTACCCTTGGAGATGTAATACAGACCAAGCACCATGTCCTGAGAAGGCAGGGTGATCGGCGTACCATTCTGTGGGTTCAGGATGTTATGGGAAGCGAGCATCAGCAATTGCGCTTCGAGAATGGCGCCGTGGCTGAGCGGTACGTGCACCGCCATCTGGTCACCATCAAAGTCAGCGTTGAACGCAGAACATACGAGCGGGTGAAGCTGGATCGCCTTTCCTTCAATCAGCTTTGGCTGGAAGGCTTGGATAGACAGACGGTGAAGGGTCGGGGCACGGTTGAGGAGGATTGGGTGGCCTTTCAGTACATTTTCAAGAATGTCCCAAACCACGCTTTCCTTGCGCTCTACCATTTTCTTCGCACTCTTTACAGTCTTCACAATGCCGCGCTCAATGAGCTTGCGGATGATGAATGGCTTAAAGAGCTCGGCAGCCATATCCTTCGGAAGACCGCACTCATGCAGCTTCATTTCAGGACCTACCACAATTACAGAACGACCGGAATAATCCACACGCTTACCGAGGAGATTCTGACGAAAACGGCCTTGCTTACCCTTCAGTACATCTGAGAGGGATTTCAGGGCACGACCGCCTTCTGCCTTCACAGCATTAGACTTACGTGAGTTATCGAACAGAGAATCTACCGCTTCCTGAAGCATACGCTTTTCGTTGCGGAGGATTACTTCTGGTGCTTTAATTTCAATGAGACGCTTCAGACGGTTATTACGGATAATAACGCGGCGATAAAGATCATTCAGATCAGAAGACGCAAAGCGGCCACCGTCCAATGGAACAAGCGGACGAAGTTCTGGCGGAATGACAGGCAGATACTGCATGATCATCCACTCCAGCTTGTTCTCTACACGGGTATTCGCATCGCGGAACGCTTCCACTACGCTCAGGCGCTTAAGGGCTTCCTGCTTACGTTGCTGAGAAGTTTCGTTGGCCGCGGCATTACGCAGATCATAAGAAAGCTGATCGAGGTCGATGCGGCTCAGGAGCATGTGCAGGCTCTCGGCACCCATCTTGGCGATGAACTTGTTCGGATCTTCATCCGGCAGCATCTGGTTTTCGCGTGGAAGCGCATCCAGAATGTCCAGATACTCATCTTCTGTGATAAGCTGCAGGCGTGTTTCTTCTTTGTCTTTCAGAGCGAGCTTCGTACGGACCATTTCATCCGCAGCACCACCCTGCACTACCACGTAGCGCTCATAGTACACGATGCTCTCCATCTTCTTAGAAGAAGTGCCGAGCAGATAGCCGATCTTGTTGGGCAGCGATTTGAAATACCAGATGTGTACGATAGGCACCACCAATTTGATGTGGCCCATGCGCTCACGGCGTACTTTCTTCTCCGTTACTTCCACACCGCAGCGGTCGCAAACGATGCCCTTGTAACGAATGCGCTTGTACTTGCCGCAATAGCATTCATAATCTTTTACCGGACCGAAGATCTTTTCGCAGAACAGGCCATCGCGCTCCGGCTTGTACGTACGGTAGTTGATCGTTTCCGGCTTCAGCACTTCACCATAAGAGCGATCAAGGATCACATCCGGCGAAGCAAGGCTGATGGTAATTTTATTGAATCCCGGTTTGGGCCGGTTATCCTTTTTAATAGCCATATTATTAAGAAGAGTTTTTATTTTTTGATGGTGTCAGCTTCAGAACTACTATTAAGCAGTGCTGGCGTTGGCACCGTTCATCTTGTTTACTACGATTGGGCTTTCATTAGTATATCAATATTCACGCAAAGACGCTAGGGAGCAGAGGCGCAAAAGTCCTGGCGTACTTGCCACTTTGCGTCTTTGCGTGAACAATATTTACTCAAACTTCAGCTCAAGACCCAGACCACGAAGCTCATTCACCAATACGTTGAAGGATTCAGGAATGCCGGCTTTCGGTACGTTGTCTCCCTTTACGATGGATTCATAAGTTTTGGCACGGCCTACAATGTCATCGGACTTCAGCGTCAGCAATTCCTGCAGGATGTTGGAAGCACCATAGGCCTCGAGTGCCCATACTTCCATTTCCCCAAAACGCTGGCCACCGAACTGCGCCTTACCACCCAGCGGCTGCTGTGTAATGAGCGAGTATGGTCCGATAGAACGGGCATGCATTTTGTCATCCACCATGTGGTGCAGCTTGATCATATAGATGATACCTACGGTTGCCTTTTGGTGGAAGCGCTCGCCGGTCTCACCATCATAGAGGTAAGTGTGTCCAAACTCAGGTAGTCCTGCTTCATCAATCAGCTCGCCGATTTCATCAACAGAAGCACCGTCAAAGATTGGGGTAGCAAACTTCACACCCAGCTTTTCACCTGCCCAGCCCAGTACAGTTTCGTAAATCTGACCGAGGTTCATACGGGACGGTACACCCAGTGGATTCAGTACGATATCTACCGGTGTGCCATCTTCCAGGAACGGCATATCTTCTGCACGCACAATACGTGCCACGATGCCCTTGTTACCGTGACGGCCCGCCATCTTATCACCCACCTTCAGCTTACGCTTGGATGCGAGATAAACTTTAGCCAGCTTCAGTACGCCTGCAGGAAGCTCATCACCGATGCTCAGGTTGAACTTCTCGCGCTTGTAGCGGCCGAGCTCTTCGTTGTATTTAATATTATAGTTGTGCAGCAGTTGGTTGATCTGGTTATCTACCAGTTCATCACTGGTCCAGCCCAGTGGATTTACATTGGCGTAATCGATAGAGCCCAGTGTCTTCTGATTGAACTTACCGCCCTTGGTAATTACCGGCTCACCGAAGTTGTTGGTAATGCCTGCGCTGTTCCTGTCTTTCAGAAGCGTCATCAGCTTATCCATGAGCAACTCCTTCACATTAGTGAGATTCTTCTCATGAGTACCTTCGATCTTTTCCAGTGCTGCTTTCTCACGTACTTTAGAGTTCTTGTCTTTCTTCGCACGCTGGAACAGCTGCTTGGAAATAACAATGCCTTCTGTGCCTGACGGAGCTTTCAGAGAAGCATCTTTGGCATCGCCGGCCTTATCGCCGAAGATGGCGCGGAGGAGCTTTTCTTCCGGAGTCGGATCTGTTTCACCCTTTGGAGTGATCTTACCGATCAGGATATCGCCTTCGCCAATGTGAGCACCGATGCGGATAATGCCGTTCTCGTCCAGATCCTTGGTTGCTTCTTCAGAAACGTTCGGAATGTCTGAGGTCAACTCTTCTTCACCGAGCTTGGTGTCGCGCACTTCCAGCTCATATTCATCAATATGAACAGAAGTGAACCAGTCTTCACGGGCTACCTTTTCGTTGATCACGATGGCATCCTCGAAGTTGTAACCCTTCCATGGCATGAACGCTACCTTCAGGTTGCGGCCTAGCGCGAGTTCGCCGCCCTGTGTGGCATAACCTTCAGTCAGGAAGTCGCCATTCTTCACCTTCTGGCCCTTGCGAACGCATGGGCGCAGGGTGATAGAAGTGCTTTGGTTGGTCTTCTTGTACTTGGTCAGTGTATATACTTTCAGATCGTCTTCGAATGATACGAGACGGGCTGCGTCGTTACGGTTGTAGCGAACGTGTATTTCGTTGGCATCTACATATTCGATCACACCATCACCTTCGGCATGTATCTGGATACGCGCATCGCGGGCAGCTTTTCCTTCGAGGCCGGTACCTACAATCGGCACCTGCGGACGAATCAATGGAACAGCCTGACGTTGCATGTTCGATCCCATCAGCGCACGGTTGGCATCATCATGCTCCAAGAACGGAATAAGTGATGCAGACAGACCTACGATCTGGTTAGGGGCCACGTCCATGTACTCAACTTCACCCGGGTCAAGGATCGGGAAGTCGCCGGTCTGGCGGCTCTTGATCTTATCTTCTACGAAGTTGCCCTTGTCATCCAATGGAATGTTTGCCTGGGCAATCTTGGCAAGATCTTCTTCTTCTGCGCTCAGGTAATAATGGCCTTTCATATCCACTTTACCATTCTTTACCTTACGGTAAGGAGTTTCAATAAAGCCCATGTCATTGATCTTCGCATGTACGCAAAGCGTAGAGATCAGACCGATGTTCGGACCTTCCGGAGTTTCAATCGTACAAAGACGGCCATAGTGAGAATAGTGTACGTCACGAACTTCGAAGCCTGCGCGCTCACGGCTCAGACCGCCCGGGCCGAGGGCGGAGATACGACGCTTGTGCGTGATCTCAGACAATGGATTGGTCTGGTCAAGGAACTGGGAAAGCTGGCTGGTGCCGAAGAAGGAATTGATAACGGAAGAAAGGGTACGCGCGTTGATCAGATCGATCGGCGTGAACACTTCATTGTCCCGGACGTTCATACGTTCGCGGATGGTACGCGCCATACGGGCAAGTCCCACACCAAACTGTGCGAACAATTGCTCACCCACAGTACGTACGCGACGGTTGCTCAGGTGATCGATGTCATCGATTTCCGCCTTACCGTTGGTGAGACGTACGAGGTACTTAATGATGGTAATGATATCTTCCTTACCCAGCACCTTCTTATCGATGTTCATATCAAGACCAAGCTTGCGGTTGATCTTGTAGCGGCCTACTTCACCAAGGTCATAGCGCTTATCGGAGAAGAACAGCTTTTCGATGATGCCACGGGCTGTTTCATCGTCCGGCGCATCAGAGCCGCGAAGCTGGCGGTAGATGTGCTGCACAGCTTCCAGCTCAGAGTTGGAAGTATCCTTGTTCAGCGTATTGTAGATGATCGAATAGTCGCCGCTCAGCTCTTCTTTCTGGAGGAATACGGTAGGGATGCCCAGATCCTGGATCATCGCTGCGTTATTTTCATCCAGCGTAGCATCACGGTCAAGCACGATTTCATTACGCTCAATGCTTACTACTTCACCGGTATCTTCATCCACAAAATCTTCGGTCCAGCTGCGCAGTACGCGCGCAGCGAGGCGGCGGCCAATGTGGTTGCTGAGGGTCTTTTTATCCGTTTTCACTTCATCGGCCATGCCAAACAGCTCAAGGATGTCCTTGTCCGATTCGTATCCGATAGAGCGAAGCAGCGTAGTTACCGGGAATTTCTTCTTACGGTCGATGTACGCATACATTACATTATTGATATCAGTAGCAAACTCCATCCAGGCGCCCTTGAACGGGATCACGCGGGCAGAGTAAATCTTGGTACCGTTCGGGTGCACGCTCTGGCCGAAGAATACGCCCGGTGAGCGGTGCAGCTGGGAAACCACCACGCGCTCAGCGCCATTCACCACAAAGGTGCCGCGCGGAGTCATATACGGGATGTTGCCGAGGAACACATCCTGAACGATGGTTTCGAAGTCAACGTGCTCTTCATCGTTACAGCTCAGCTTCAGCTTTGCTTTCAGCGGTACAGAGTACGTGAGGCCACGCTCCATACACTCATCAATGGTGTAGCGGGGCGGGTCAATAAAATAATCCAAAAACTCAAGCACAAAGATGTTGCGCGTGTCCGTGATCGGAAAATTCTCATTGAACACGTTAAACAGGCCTTCATTGTTGCGCTTGTCCGGGGTTGTCTCCAGTTGGAAGAAATCCTGGAAAGACTGGAGCTGGATGCCCAGCAGATCGGGCGTTTCCGCCGATACATCCTGGAGTTTTCCAAAATTGACACGGCCGGATGCCGTCTTTTTTTGAGTTGTAGCCATAGTATATAAAGACACTAATTTTATAAAAGATCACAAATGCATAGAGACGCCAAAAAGCCCACCAGATAAGGGTTTACCTCATCCTGCGGGACATAAACTTGGGTATCAGCAATATTGTACTATAATGGTTTGGTGCACAGCTAGCTCCCCGAAGGGATTGCAAATATAGGAAGGATATTTTCCTCCAGCAAATATTGTTCCAAAAGTAACGGAATCACCGTATAATCAGCGACTTTTTTAGATATGCTAGTTATAGAGAATAGCTTTACAGCAAACAGTTATTTTATTAAGATAAAAATAATTTATTGCAAATCAGGCTACTTTTCATTTATCTGATTCCGGAACAAAACCAGTATTATAAAACCGCTTAAATAATCAGCCCAGCGACAGATTACGGAAGTGCCCATTGCGCTGAATCCGCTCTTTCATCTCTTCCAGCTCTTTGATGACCGGCACAATATTGTTCAAATGTCTTCGAATGTACTCTAATCGCTGCAGTTCTGTAAACAAACCCAGCATTTCATATTCCTGCTCCAGACTGAACCCTACAAAATGACCGATCTTGTAAGATAAGCTTCCTTCAGAAATATCCGGAAATTTTTCCGGCACATTCAGCAGCGCATACAACCGCTTCACTTCTTCCACCACATGACGGCCAAGCTTGGTATCCCCCTGATCCAGAATATTTTCAGGATAATTAACGATCGCGCCACTGTAAAGCTTTTCCGGAATCTCGCTGACCGGAGTGAGAATACGGAATACGCTCACACCTTTGGTATGCACATCCATCGATCCGTCTTCGTACTCTTTAGCCACCTCTGTTACCTCTACCAGCGTGCCAATGTCATTCAGGGATCTTTCTACAACTGGCGGCAGCCCAAATGGTTTTTTCTGCTCCATGCATTCCCGGATCATCTGCTTGTACCGTGGCTCAAAGATGTGCAGATTAAGGGTTTCGCCGGGATATACTACAATGTTGAGTGGAAATACGGGAATAAAATTCGTCATCAGCTTCTTACTTCAGAAGCGCTAAATATACACATTATCGGGAAGGTTGGATAGCCGGTAATCCATTCGGCGGGAAGCATACAGAGCGCTGCATCAGGAAGAAAAACAAATACACAAAAACGCCTGACTGCACTTCCAAGAAAGGATCTACCAGCAAGGGAATTAGCAGCATGAGCCAGAATGCCAGAAAAAAAAATCCTTCCCGGTTGCGCCTGATTTTTACAAGCGGAATGCACAGCCACCAGATGAGCGCCAGCGCCGCAGGAATGCCTGCTGCAACTGCCGTGGTCAGAAACTGGTTATGCGGATATAAATACTGGTCCTGCGAGACCTGCGGATAGTATTTCGGATATTCCCGGCTCATCTCATCCAGCACATCGCCGGCTCCGGTTCCGGTCAGCGGATGTTTTTCAATCAGCTTCAGGGCAAGGTTGTAAGAAATGATCCGGCCCACATCGCTGTACAATCCTGAGCGCTCACCAAGCTTGTAGCGGTCATAGGAATACATGGTATAATCGATACGCTCTCTCAGGGTAGGAATGAATGTATAGGCAATCGTACCTCCCAAACCCACAATCATCAGCATCAGCAATGCCCGCTTCCAGTTAGATGCCAGCTGATAGATGATATAGCAGCACAGAAAAAGATAGAATGCCAGCAGGCCGCTCTTGGCAGCGAGCACATGCAGATATATTCCCAATAAAAGCATCACAGCCACCAGCAATGCTTTGCTCAACCGGCTATTCCAGTAACGCCAGCTGTAAGCACACCAGGCAATACATACTGCAATACAGGTACTGAAAGCAATATGATCGTTGTAAGCAGGCGTAGGCAGGGTGTGCGAATATTTGTAGCCGGTTAGGTACGTATCGGGATCGCGGATCATAAAGGACAGGCTATATAATACACCTATCATCATCATACCGGAAAAGATGATGGTAAACACGCGCAATTGCCGCGGTGACCAGGGATCGAGCCATGTAAATGCCAGGGGTAAAAACAGAAAGGGCAGCTTCACCTGAAAATGTGCATTCCATTCTTCCTTATTGCTGCTCCAAAACCAGGAGATGGCATACAACGCTATCCAAATCAGCCCGATGAGCCACCAGCGCTGCTTCAGCCATTCTCGCGGATGCACATCACGCAGGGCATTAACGCCAAAAAGGAACATTCCGATAGAAGCCATACTGCGCGAACACAGCAGCCCCAAAAGCATTACGGCAAAGAAAAACAATGCAAGATTGTTCTTGGTAAACGTATTATGAGCCAGGATGGTATTTTTGCGGTTCAAAATGGTGCTGTACGTATAATGATGGTATAAAGCTGATGGGAATTACGTGCCTGGAAACAGAACGAAAAAGACAGCAGATTAGTACCAGACCGCCAAGATACATTTCAATATTCTTATGCACCTCACCCGACTGTACCATACCTTAAAACCGCTGAGGTGGCAGCAATACTGGTACAGGTTGTGGCATCCGCTGAAGCGCCGATTTTTCGGGGGTATAAAGACAGATGAAGATGCAATAGCTGCCGCACTCGAGCAACCCATTATTCCTTTATTTGAGTTACCGGTCTTTGATCATTATGATCCTGCGAAGCGCGCTTTTACGCTGCTCAATATCAGGCAGGAATTTCCAACAGCTATTGACTGGAACTATGACCGGCATGGAATGCTCTGGCTTTATCATCTGAATTATTTTGGCTGGATGGGCGACGAGTCCATACCAATAGCTGATCGCTTGAAGACTTTGCAGGAATATCCTTCCGGCGATTATCCGGACCTGCTTTCTGATCTGAAAGTTGGGTTGGCACCCTACCCGGTTTCCATCCGAGGCATGGTGTTGATCCGTTTTTGTCTGAAGCATGGCATCCGTGAGCGCTGGCTGGCAGAAGAGCTTTGTGATCATTACGGGTTTCTTTATCACTTTCCTGAGTATCACTTGCAGGGCAATCACCTCGGGCAGAATGGATGTTCGCTGGTTTGTGCAGGTTATTATTTCAAAAGCCAGCCTTTTTATAAGAAAGGGAAAGAAATTCTGCTGCAAGCATTACAGGAGCAGGTGCTGAAAGATGGTGGTCATATTGAAGGAAGTCCAATGTATCACAGCCTCTTGCTTTCTTCTCTGTTACAATGTATTGAGATAGGTGACGCGCTGAAGAGCGATATGAATGACGGGCTTCTCTTATCAATGAAGAGCAAAGCCTCATCAATGCTTGGCTGGCTTGAGGCGGTCACTTTTAATAATGGCACATGGCCACAGGTGAATGACAGCACCAATGGAATGGCGCCTTCCACAAATGATCTGGTAGAATACGCTCAAACGTTGAATATAGAAAGACGGGAGACAACACTCAGGGACAGCGGCTACCGTATGTATCGTAAAGAGCGATTTGAGCTGTTCGTTAACGCCGGAAGCATACAGCCAGCCTGGCAGCCTGGTCATGCCCATGCGCATGAGTTGTCTTTTTGCCTGAATATAGATAACCAGCCTGTAATAGTTGATCCGGGAATTCATACTTATGAAAACAATGGGGCGAGACATTGGGAACGAAGCACTGATGCGCACAATACCCTTTCTGTAAAAAACATCAATTCATCTGACGTATGGAAGAGCTTCCGGGTAGGTAAAAAAGCGCGGGTAAAGCTGCTGACAGATGAGCCAAACCGGCTTTGTGCAGCCCATAACGGTTATCAGTTTTATTATAGAAGAAACTTCTCTATTGCAGACGAAACAATTACTTTAGAGGATTTTACGGAAAATGTACGTCAGGAAGTGATCTTAAATTTTCACTTTGCGCCAAATATTGTTTTAAAAAAATGTGGGGATTATGGTTTTTTGGCAGGAAATTTGCACCTCATGTTCAATTATTATACTTCCGCTCATATAGAAACGTACAATTTCTCGGAAGGTTTTAATCAACAAATACCTGCGCAACGGCTCTCTGTCAAAACGAACAACCATACCATCACAACCTTACACATTTTAAATGCTGATTGATATAATAGCCGGCGCCCGACCGAACTTTATGAAGATCGCCCCGATCATTGAAGCGATCCACGATGCTCAGCGTAATAATATTGATATTGCTTATCGCCTCGTACATACCGGTCAGCACAGCGATTGGCATATGAGCGCTGCTTTTTTTGAGCAACTGGGCATTCCTGAGCCACATATCAAGCTGGAAGTGGGCAGTGGTACACAGACGGAAATGACTGCTACCATTATGATCCGTTACGAGCGTGTGCTGTACCAGCAAAGGCCGGATATGGTGGTGGTGGTGGGCGATGTGACTTCTACACTGGCCTGTGCGGTTACTGCTAAAAAGATGATGGATATTCCCGTAGTGCATGTAGAGGCTGGTATCCGCAGCGGCGACTGGACAATGCCGGAAGAGATCAACCGCATTGTTACGGATTCTGTTACAGATTATTTTTTTACTACCTCGCAGACAGCGAATGAAAATCTGCTTGCAGCGGGCATTCCCGAATCAGGGATATTCTTTGTAGGCAATACGATGATTGATACATTACTGAAGCATCAGTCGCGCTTCTGCAAACCGGATTTCTGGAATGAGCTCAACCTGCAAACTCAAAAATATATTGTACTGACCCTGCATAGGCCGGGAACTGTTGACAGTTCAGAAAAGCTTAGAAAAATTGTTGAGGCAGTCATTGCTTCATCGCGTGGCCATAAGATCATATTTCCGCTACATCCACGTACGGCTAAAGTATTTATGACGCTGGACATCCAGGCAGAGAACCTTTATGTGACCGATGCGCTCCCTTACCTGCAATTCAACTATCTGGTAAAAAATGCGCTGGCAGTGGTTACGGACTCCGGCGGCATTACAGAAGAAACAACTGTGATGAATGTACCATGTATGACCATCCGTGATAACACGGAGCGGCCTGAAACATGTACTATCGGAACGAATAAATTATTAGGCACTGATCCTGCGGCAATTGCACCGGCATTTGACCAATTATTTGCAGGAGAATGGCAAAAAGGAAAT
The DNA here is from genome assembly GCA_965200035.1 of Chitinophagaceae bacterium. Lineage (GTDB taxonomy): Bacteria > Bacteroidota > Bacteroidia > Chitinophagales > Chitinophagaceae > UBA1952. The sequence continues at coordinate 602,404 of OZ241334.1, forward strand.
ATCCCGCCGCTTTGGGACGGAAATACAGCTAAGCGCATCGTGAAAGTGCTGATCAAGCTTGGCGTTGAGAAAAGATCAGTATCAGTTACGGGCAAATTTTGAGCGATTTCACCTACTAATCAATAGGTTGCATCTATAAAATATAATCTTTATACACTAGCAGATAGTGTCCCTGATTGTTAATAGATAATTATTTTTATTTTGGTACAAATTTAACTCTTTATTGTAGTTTTGTAATCTGACAGCTTGGTCATAATGCATTCTTTACAGCCATATATCACTTATCTCTTTACCTTCCTTGCAGCGCTGGCTATAAGCATTTTTTCCATTCCTAATGTCATATACGTTTCCAAGCGGAAGCGCCTGCTAGATGTACCGGATAATGCCCGTAAGCTGCACAAACGTATTGTTCCTAACCTCGGAGGCATTGGTATTTTCTTTGCGTTCATCATTGCTACCTCTCTGTTTATTAATCCATCCACATTTAGTAAATGGAATTATATCACAGCAGCCGCGCTTGTTCTTTTCATCACAGGCATTAAAGACGACCTGGTACAGATTAGCCCATCCAAAAAATTCGTAGCACAGCTTTTCGCTGCAATCATTACTGTATGCCTGGCAGACATCCGTCTCAAATCCCTGCATGGCTTATTGGGCATACAGGAAATGCCGGTGTGGCTCAGTATGGCGTTCTCCGTTATTGGCTGCGTATTTGTGACCAACGCTTTTAATCTGATTGATGGCATTGACGGACTTGCCGGTAGCATTGGCACATTGATCGCAACACTATTTGGTATATTGCTGGCCGCCGAGGGCGACTTTAATGCCGCTATTATTGCGTTCAGCTTGGCTGGCTCTATCATCGGCTTTCTTAAATATAATATTTCACCCGCAAAAATATTTATGGGCGATACAGGTTCCCTGATTATCGGCTTTGCCATATCAGCGATCAGTATCATGTTCATTAACTCTTATCATCCACAGCAGACGCCACTATTTGGGTTTATCGCTTCCACACACGGTTGCCTGATCATTGCGCTGGCTATTTTATTCATTCCACTGTTTGATACTTTCCGCGTGTTTACCATGCGCATATCCAAAGGGCGCTCACCCTTCAGCCCCGATCGTACACACCTTCACCATTACCTGCTTGATCTTGGCCTCTCACACTCGCAAACAGTAGTTACAATTATGTCGGCCAATATTTTCGTGATCATTTTGTCGCTGGCTTTACAGTCCTTCAATATGAACATTGCGCTTACGTGCCTGCTACTGGCAGGTTTCTGCATGCTCTTTTCGTTGATGATGGTACGCCGTGCTTATTATCGGAGAAGTCATCAAAGTGTTGCACCTGTAGTTCCTGTTCAGAGCAATAACATGGAAAGATTGGAGTCGGAAATTCCGGATGGTATTCCTCACGGACAAACCAGCATTACTGTAAATGGCAAGCGCATTGTGGTAGAAGAAAACACGGAGCTTGCGTCTTTTCAATAAAGATTTTTTCTGCTGGAAGTCTTACAGCAAACGCCTATCCGGCGTTTATTTTTTGCAATAAATAATCCAGTCCTACCAATTCACCTGCTGTGATAACGGCCGTTACACTTACTCCGAGTACGCCATGCAGATTTACATTTTGCCCGGTCAGGAATAAATTCGGAATTCTGGTGCGCGTATTGATTGTTGTCCTTGCGGCTGCCTGTACATCTTTCAGAATGCCGTATAATGCACCATCAGGTGTACCGGTATAATCCCGAAAGGTAAGTGGCGTGGCTACGCTCTGGGCTATTACATTTTCTCTGAGCTCCGGTATTCTTTTCGCTACCTGCTCTATCAGTGTTGCGGCATGTTGTTCTTTGAAAGCCTGATAGCCATTCCCCCGTTCACCAGGCGAGCCGGTGTAATTATGCGATTGCTCCCATTCCGCCATTTTATTGGCAGGCATATAGGAAAGTATGGCCAACCGGTCTGCGAAGCCCGTATTTAAAGGATCTTCACCGTAATAAAGTGCATAGTTTGCCGGCCATTCCTGAGCGTTTGCCGCATATAACGCATCCTGCTGTGCATGCCAATAGAGATTATGATTCTGATATTTGATCTTACCCGGTTTCAACACCAGATTTACCATAAAAGAAGATACCGTTTGCTCCAGACTTTTTATACGGCGATGAAAGGCAGGACGCAGCAGGCTATGATCCAGCAAATCTGAAAGCAATGCAGGATGCACCGCTGCAATAAAACGTTTTGCTTCATAACGGCGTCCCTGCTCTGTGCAGGCATACCGAAGTCTGCCATTTTCTTCGATGAGCTTTGTTACGCCATCATTGCGAATAATATCTCCCCCATGCTTCATCAATTCCCTGCCGAGAAATTTACTGATCTGTGAGCTGCCGGGAATCACTTTGTGAGCGCTGTGCATATAGCTTTCCATCACCAGCGCGTGCAGATAGAAAGGCGTTTTGCCCCGCACTCCTGCATACAGCAGGTTATTCCCCATCAGCACATTTTGGAGTTTTCTATTGGAAGTAATACCGGCAAGCACTTCACTCAATTCTAAGCCCGCCACTGCTTCCTTTTCTGAAGGATCACCATTGCGGAGATGATACATCGGGAAATGAGCAGTTACTTTTTTTACCGTAGAAACATAGGTTTCAAGAGCATCACGCTCGTCAGAGAAATAGGGAAGCAATCTTTCAACAAAATTGGCACCGCCTGTTGCATGCGGATAAGTAATTGTTTCATCACTAAAAGCAATGTGGTCAACTCCGTTTTGATCAAAAGCTTTCAGCTCCAGTTGATCCATAATACCAGCATACCGGAAGATGCGGTTGAGCGTATGCCCCTCGCCCAGCCCACCAATGTAATGCACACAGCTGTCGAATACTTTTTTGTGCAGCGCGAATGTCTGCAGGCATCCGCCTGTCTGCTTATTTTTTTCAAGCACCACTACTTTAAATCCTTCTTTGGCAAGCAGCACCGCACTAAGCAGCCCGCCAAGTCCGCTTCCTACAACAACTACATCATATTTTAAAGTATCTGCCAATGGGATCAATAATCTGCTAAAATAAAAAAAGCGCAGCTGATTAAGTTGCGCTTTATCTGTTCTGTCAGCAATGCGTGGCTATACGCGCTCCATCATCAGCTCCTTAATGTCTTCCATAATGCGCTTGGCAATATTGGATGCCATTGTTTCGCTTACGCTTTCTGCGTAAATGCGGATGATCGGTTCCGTATTAGATGTGCGCAGGTGTACCCAGTCGCGGTCAAATTCTATCTTCAGCCCATCTTCTGTATTGATGGGCTGGCGGCTGTACTTCTGCTTGATGGCAGAGAGAATACGCTGTACATCCATTCCCTCGCTGAGGTCGATTTTATTCTTGGAAATAAAGTAATCAGGATAAGTATTGCGCAGCGCCTTGATGCTCTTGCCAAACCTGGCGAGATGGGTCAGGAAAAGGGCAATGCCGGCCAACGCATCGCGACCGTAATGCAATTCAGGAATAATCACGCCGCCATTGCCTTCACCGCCGATTATTGCGTTCACTTCTTTCATCCGGTTCACCACATTCACTTCACCTACAGCACTTGGATAGTAGGTGCCGCCGTGCTTTTCCGTGACATCGCGCAGCGCGCGCGTTGAGGACATATTGGAAACGGTATTTCCCTTTTTATGGCCGAGTACATAATCCGCAATTGCCACCAGTGTATATTCTTCGCCAAACAGACTGCCGTCTTCGCATACAAAGCAAAGCCGGTCCACATCGGGATCAACGGCAATACCCAGATGAGCGCTTTTTTTCTCTACAACAGCACACAGCTCGCGTAGATTTTCAGGGAGTGGCTCCGGATTATGCGCAAATTTTCCGTTCACTTCTTCATTGATCAAGATGATTTCCGCCACCCCCAATGCTTCAAGCAACGCAGGCACAAACAGTGCGCCGGTAGAATTGACCGGATCTACAACGATTTTGAAATTCTTTGCGCGGATGGCAGCTACATCTACCAATGGATGCGTACGCAATGCATCAATGTGACGCTGCATATACGCATTGTTGTAGGTGAGTTTGCCCAGCTTGGTAACTTCTGCATAGTTGGCTTCGCCACGCTCCGCATGTTCCAATATCCAGGCGCCATCTTCCCCACTAATGAATTCACCGACTTCATTGAGCAGCTTCAGCGCATTCCATTCTTTCGGATTGTGGCTTGCAGTGAGGATAATGCCACCGGCAGCACCTTCCATTGGCACAGCCATTTCTACAGTTGGCGTAGTGCTTAATCCGAGATCAATCACGTCAAAACCCATGCTCTGTAAAGTGGACACAACGAGGTTCCGCACGATCTCGCCGGAGATGCGACCATCCCTGCCTACCACAATTTTATTTCCTTTCCCACGACCGGCAACCCAGGCTCCGTATGAAGTAGTAAAACGAACTACATCTACAGGAGTAAGGCCTTTACCAGGTACGCCGCCAATGGTGCCCCGGATGCCGGAAATCGATTTTATCAGTGCCATTTAATTGGTAAAAATTAGAAAGGCGAAGATACTGTAAGGGTTCTAATGTTGATTATTTACTGATGAAAGTTTTATGATTTTTATACGCTTACAATGCTATTAACAGACATTTTCCACAATTTCTCTGACACTTTAATGAATATTGAGCTGAGATGTGGAACTCTTCCTGCGGCCAAAATATTATTGCTCTTACTACCATTATTAAGCATCAGGATATAGGAAGGATAATGGTGAAGATGGCGCCTTTATTCACCTCACCCATTGCGTAGATCATACCATTATGATGCTCTGCTATTTTTTTACACACGGCCAGGCCGATGCCCGTGCCTTCGTATTCTGCTTTGCCATGCAATCGCTGAAAAATGGCGAATATCTTGCCTGCATAATCATTGCTGAAGCCTATACCATTATCGCTGAACCTGAGTTTCAAATAGCTGCGGCCAGCCGTGAGCGCGAGTAATTCCGGCTCTTGTCCACTCATGTACGCTACTTCGATCTTTAGTACCGGGCGCACTTCTTTATGCATAAATTTCAGCGAATTGCTGATCAGGTTCTGAAAGAGCTGCCGGAGCTGTGAAGCAATTACTTTCAGATGCGGCAATGGTTGCATCTGCTCAATAACAGCTCCTGTCTGCTCAATTTTATATTCCATTGTTACCAGCACTTCTTCCAATAATAACTGCAGATTTTCTTCCTTAAAAGAACGGTTGCCTGATATGACCGATACAGACAGCAAATCATTAATCATGGCCTGCATCCGAATGGATGAATCCACAATTTTACGCAGGTACAGCTTGCCGCTATCGCTCAGGTTCTCTTCCTGAAGCGTCTGCAGCATATTCCCGAAAGTGGATATTTTGCGCAACGGCTCCTGAAGGTCGTGACTGGCGATATAGGCAAATTCTTCGAGGCTTGAGTTGGACTGTTGCAGCAATACATTTTTCTGATTCAGCGCCTGCTCGGCCATTTTCTCTCCCGTAATATCGATAGAGATATTCAGCACCTGCAATACTTTGCCGTGTTCGTCGCGCTGGAAGATGGTGCCGTACGTTTGCAGCCAGCGGTAAGTACCATCTTCATGCCGAAGCCTGTATTTGAATTCTTCAATACCTTCCCAGTGTTCATTGTTTGCGCGGTTCAGCGCTTCTGTCTGCTTTTTTTGTATTTGCACCAGATCATCAGGATGTATTTTATCCAGCAGAAAAGCCAGTCCCTGCGCAAGCAGTGTTTCCCGTTTATAGCCAAACATTTTTTCGAAAGCCATACTGATAAACACATAAGTTCCCGTATGCACATCATATACGGCAATCAGCGACGGGGCTATATCAGTGATCTTCTGCGTGAATCGCTGATGATCGCGAAGCCTCATCTCTACCAATACCTGCTCTGTAATATCCTGCACCGTACCGATCAACTGGATCAATGCACCATTCTTATCTCTGACCCCCTCGCCTTTTGAGCGGAAATGGCGGATCGTATCATTGTGCATTCTTACGCGGTACTGGCAATCATACGGCAGCCCGTTTTCGCTGCAGCGCCTTATATGCTCTTCGAGCAACAGCTTATCTGCCGGCAATACACGTTCTGCTGCTTTTCTACGCGCACCTTTTTCGTTGACATTGACTTCAAAAATATGATATAGCTCTTCGCTCCAAATCGTCTTCCGTGTATGAAGATCAGTGACCCAATTACCGATGCGGCCGATTGCCTGGGCCTGCTTGTACAACAGTTCATTTTGCCTTAACTGCTGGATCATATCCTGCTCCTGAGTGATATCCCGTATCGTGCCGATCATGCCATAACGCTGTCCGTTGGCATCATATACGGCCTCACCGATGCAATGCAATAGCTTGCGGTTTCCTGTTGGCAGCGTAATCCAGTATTGCAGCTCGTAACGAATGCCTTCTTTTTTACACCGCTGTGCGAAGTAATCAATATTCTTCCGGTCTTCAGGATCGGCATAGCTGCGTGGCGCAGCCATATCCACAATTCCGGTATGCGGGTCAAGCTCATAAATGCGGAACAGGCCTTCCGAAAAAGTCATGCGTTCCGTATTCAGATCGAGGCTCCAGCTGCCGATATTGGCCATTGCCTCCGTGTGCCGGTAAAGCCGCTCATTCTCACGCAGCATACGGATCATCCCCTGCTCGATCGTTACATCCTGAATGGTACCTACCAGTTGCCGACCGTTCTCTGTGTTTTTTGCATTCCTCGCTTTCAATTCTACAATCCGCTCTTTACCATTTTTTAGTCTGAGTGTAGCGATATAAAACAATGGACGCCCGTTATGCCTGAGCCGGAAATATTTCTGCCAAAGCTCTTCCCAGTCTTCAGGAAGCAACAATGATTCTACATCATCAATTGTGATGTGCCCGTTCAGGTCATCGAAGCCACAAATGTGGCTCACTTCTTCAGAATAGTGAACTTTCCCTGCTTCAACATCCAGCGACCAGTTGCCGATATGCGCCATGCTTTGCGCTTCTTTGTACAACGTTTCGCGCATATCGAGCAGTCCCCCCATGTTACGGAGATATGCATCGTTGATAGTCTTCTCAAAGAAAAGGCAGTAGTAATCGATCTCTTCGACCAGGGCGAGCGCTGCCGTAATGTCCTGTGTATATTTTACAATGAACTGCTTGCAGGCCATTTTAAAGATATGCCCTATCAGGAAAAGCCGTTCTGTATGGGCCTTCAACTGATCCGCAGCAGTCGTATCAAATGGCATGATCTGATTCGTGATACTTCTTACCTGCTCATCCCATTGCCCTTTTGAGAACAGAACCAAGTACTCCCGGGAAGATTGCAAAAAACGTTCTTCTGTGCTTAGCGCTTTTTGTGCTGACGGAAAATAACTGTCGGTATCTATACCATGCTGCTTGAGCAGGTGCATGTATGCAATTGTGTACTCCTGCAGATAATTGTTTAGAAGAAAAGATGCAAACGCTTCAACCCGTGGCAGAGCTGCTTGCTGAGCAATATGGGATGGGGATAATTCCACTTTAATGAGAGTCCGTTAGCAGGCGTATTCCTTAAAGTTAGGAATTGAGCGCAATCGGCACAAAAAAAGACCGGTTAAGTAACCGGCCTTTATCATTCAACATTTATTATCGAAGGAAATTATGCTTCTTCAGGCTGTACCTGCAGTTGCTCGCGGATACGTGCTTCGATCTCATCACTAACCTCCGGATTATCACCCAGGAATGTTTTAACCGCATCCCGGCCCTGTCCGATCTTGTTATCGCCATAGCTGAACCATGAACCGCTCTTATTGATGATAGCCAGTTCAACGCCCATATCTATGATCTCACCCATTTTAGAAATGCCTTCGCCAAATACGATATCAAATTCTACCTGACGGAAAGGTGGTGCTACTTTATTCTTTACCACTTTCACGCGGGTACGGTTACCGGTAGCGGTATCACCATCCTTGATCTGGCTGATACGACGGATATCCAGACGTACAGATGCGTAGAATTTCAGGGCATTACCACCGGTTGTTGTTTCCGGATTACCAAACATCACCCCGATCTTCTCACGAAGCTGGTTGATGAAGATACATACGGTGCCGGTACGGTTAATGGTAGCGGTAAGCTTACGCAATGCCTGGCTCATCAGACGGGCGTGAAGACCCATTTTGCTGTCACCCATTTCTCCTTCAAGCTCGCTCTTAGGTACAAGTGCTGCTACTGAGTCGATCACCACTACATCTACTGCACCTGAGGAAATCAGGCGGTCAGCGATTTCAAGCGCCTGCTCACCATAGTCTGGCTGGGAGATGAGCAGATTATCTACGTCTACGCCTAACTTACGCGCATAAGAAGCATCGAATGCGTGCTCAGCATCAATGATAGCGCAGATACCACCTTTTTTCTGAGCTTCTGCGATTGTGTGGATAGCAATGGTTGTTTTACCGGAAGATTCCGGGCCATATATTTCAATCACGCGACCGCGGGGAAAGCCGCCAATACCCAGCGCTACATCCAGCCCGAGCGAGCCGGTAGAGATAGCGTCAATATTGTTCGTCTGTTTATCTCCCAACATCATTACGGAGCCTTTGCCATAATCTTTGTCGATCTTATCGATCGCCATTTTGAGTGCCTTTAATTTGTCTTCTGCTGCTGAAGCTGCTGTTGATGCTGCCATTCTTTATAAGGATTGTTTGTTTAAAATTTCGTTGATCAAATATACCAAAAACATCTGGTTCATAGCGATTTAGAGCATCTTTTCTCAAAATTTTTTCACCACACAATTCATTGACTAATAATGACTTTAAATGATTAACCAGTGATTAAATCTTCAGGCTTATTCTATGATAAAGATAAGACGAATTTTTAGTTTGTTGCTAAAAAGATCTAAAAAAAGTTACTAATTCTAACAAAAATTATCCACAATTGAATTCTAATTTTTGCCTTCTATAAATGCATTTTTATGCCAATGACTTAATTTTTATATTGACGATTGAAAGCATTTCGCATATAAGCACAATAAAAAAGCTGTCGGTTGCCCGGCAGCTTTAAAATATTTGTAATAAAAGTTTTGTACTTATACGCGGAAGTGAGAAAATGCCTTGTTGGCTTCAGCCATACGATGTGTATCTTCTTTCTTCTTTACAGCACCACCTTCACCCTTAGAAGCAGCTACGATCTCATTAGCGAGCTTGTCAGCGATGGTCTTGCCATTGCGCTTGCGTGCTTCGCGGATCAGCCACTTCATGCTGAGGGAAATCTTACGGTCAGGACGAACTTCGGTAGGAATCTGAAAGGTAGCGCCACCGATACGGCGGCTACGCACTTCCACACCTGGAGTTACATTGACAAGCGCGCGCTTCCACACTTCATAACCTTCTTCGCTGGTCATTTCTGACACCTTATCGAGCGCATTGTAGAATGCTGTAAGAACTACTGTTTTATTACCACCAATCATCAGGCAGTTCACAAAGCGGGTTACCGCTTTATCCTTGAACTTCGGATCGGGAGCGATCGGAAGCTTTTTAGCTTGTGCTTTTCTCATTGTAAATAGTGAAGACCGGGCGAACCGGAATTTTTGAATTCTTGATTATTTATGAATGATCTGTGAGATGCTTTTCAGGCACTCACAGAATCTCAGGCTATTGCCTGAAAAGGAAATTACTTCTTGGCTTTTTCCTTCTTGGTACCGTACTTGGAACGGCTCTGCTTACGGTCCTTAACACCGGCAGTATCCAATGCACCACGTACAATGTGGTAACGCACACCCGGAAGATCCTTTACACGACCGCCGCGGATCAGCACGATTGAGTGCTCCTGCAGGTTATGGCCTTCACCCGGAATATAGGCGATCACCTCGATCTTGTTGGTCAGGCGAACCTTGGCCACTTTACGAAGCGCGGAATTTGGTTTCTTTGGTGTGGTAGTATAAACACGGGTACAAACGCCACGGCGTTGCGGACAAGCGTCCAGCGCACGCGATTTGGACTTGGCAGTGATCTGCGTACGACCTTTACGAACTAATTGCTGTATAGTAGGCATTGCAAACTTTTCGGTACAAAAATTTTATGGAGTGCAAAAGTACATTAATTTTCCAAATGGAGTCGCGAAAAATTAAAAAAGTTTTTTGAATTTCGTGGTGTCAGTGGCGGTTCAGGTCGCTGCGCGTCCCGACCCTATCCGCCCAGTTTCTTCAATGCTTTTGCCATATCTGTCTTTTTGGTAAGTAGGCCGGCAAACAAATCTCCCTTCTTTTCCAGCCGTTTAAATATGTTAGTGATGTTGAATTGCTCTATGGTCAACCCTTTTTTTACTTCTTTCCAGTCTAGCGGGGTTGAGATGGGCGCATATGGCTTCGGACGCAGGCTATAAGGCGCGGCTACCGTCTGCCCGATATTGTTCTGCATGAAATCTATATAAATATTGTTGCCCCGTTTTTTGATACCCCGCTCCAGAGAGGTAAATTCAGGTACGAGCGCTTGTGCCTGTGTAGCCAGAATCTCTGCAAAAGCATGGCTCTGCTCATAAGTGTATTTTGCGCCGAGTGGTACATAAATGTGCAATCCGGTAGAGCCGCTGGTCTTTACGTAAGTGGTGATGCCCGCTTTGTCTGTTATCTCCCTGATTGCTTTTGCCGTTTCGATCACCTGGTCAAAAGTATTTTTATCCGCAGGATCAAGGTCCAGAATGAGATAATCCGGACATTCTAAACTACTGATGATAGAATGCCATGGGTTGATTTCGATACAGCCTAGATTGGCCAGATAGATCAGGGTTGCCTTGTTATTGCAAACGATGTAATCCACCTTTTTATCGGTGCTGTCAGAATATATGGATCGGGTATCCACCCATTCCGGTGCGTGGTCGCCGGCATCTTTATGGAAAAATCCTTTGTCTGTAATGCCATTGGGATTACGCCTGAGGGACAATGGCCGGCCTTTGAGGTATTTAAGCATATACTTTGAGATGCCTTCGTAGTAAGCGATGACATCACCCTTAGCATAGCCTTCTTCGGGCCAGAATATCTTCTGCGTATTGGTGAGCGGTACGGTATGGCCGCCAATCTTTTTTGAGGAATCCATTTCCTGTTTCTTTTCGGTTTTTGATGCATCTGCCCCGGTCACTTCATCTGCAGATTTATCCGTTCTGAGTCCCATATAGACGGGATGGCGGAGAATGCCGCCTTCTGTTCGCTCTGTATATTTTATGTTGGCTACTAATTTAGGTTCCACCCAGGTAACGGCCGCATTTACCGGAATTTTCTTACCAAAGGGATTGTAATCAATGATTAATGACTGCATCTGATGGTGAAGATCGCTCAGGATTTTCCCGGTGAATCCGGTACCCGAATGACCAAGATATTGAAGCTTACCATTTTGATACATTCCTAAAATCAATGCGCCGAAATATTTACGTGTGCCTTTGGGAGCGGTATAGCCACAAATGATGGCTTCATCGGTAAGAATATGCTTGACCTTCAGCCAATCGGGATTTCTGCCGCCTTCCAGATATTGTGAACGAATGTTTTTGGCAATCATTCCTTCCATGCCGCTTTTTTGCACGGCTTTAAAAAAATCTTTTCCCTGCCCAATCACATGATCGCAGTAGCGGATAAACGGATTTTCGGGAAGCAATTTCTGCAGGGCTTCTTTCCGCTCGGTTAACGGCCTGTGCTCATAGGACTTGCCATTGAGTGAAAGCAGATCAAACACATAATAGCACAAGGCAGCACTGTTAGAGCCTTTATTCTGTAACAATTGAAATGAAGGCAATCCTTTTTTGTTCAGCGCCACAATTTCACCATCCAGAACGGCATGGATATCCAGCTCACTAACAGCTTCAAAAATAGCCGGATACTGATGCTCAAATGATAGTCCGTTGCGCGAATACAGGCGTACATGATGGTCCTCTATCTCAGCTATGGCGCGGTAGCCATCCCATTTGATTTCAAAAAGCCAGTCAGGATCATCAAATGCAGCATCGTGCAATTTAGCCAGCATGGGCTTGATGAATTTTGCGAACTTGTTGTCTTTTATCTCATCTGCTGTTTTTCGCCAGTCTCGCTTTCCTGCTTTTTAGCGGGGGCACTATTTTTTGCCGGGGCTTTGACCGCCCTGCGTTTTTCGGTGTAAGCGAGTGAGCTTTTTTTCGCAAAATCCTCGCTTGTATAAGGATCATCCGTAGCGTATTGATCGCGGTGCTTGATGAGCAGCCAGCTTTTTTGCTCGCGTCCTATTTTTACAAGGGCAAACTCGCCTTTGAGGTGATTGCCGTGCATCCGGAATTTGGCATTGCCGGCAACTATGGCTTTGAAAAAATCCCCGAACGAAATGACTTCACCGGCTTCATTCACCGGCTCATAAGTGCCGTGGTCCCATACATCTACATGGCCTGCGCCATAATTTCCTTCTGGGATATCGCCTTCGAAATTGGCATAGGGTAAAGGATGATCTTCTACCTGCATCGCCAGCCTGCGGTCTTTGGGATTCAGGGAAGGACCTTTGGGAACGGCCCAGCTCTTGAGCACCCCATCCAGCTCCAGCCTGAAATCGTAATGCAAATGTGAGGCATGATGTCGCTGCACGACGAAGATGTGCTCTTTATGCGGCTTTGCAGCCTTGCCTTCCGGCTCGGAGGTCTTCTTGAAATTCCGCTTCTTGTTGTATTGCTCGAGCATTTCTTTATGTTTCATATTTCATGTTCCATGTTTCATGCCTGAAAAGAGAAAAATTTTATGTTCCATAAATACATGAAACATGAACACATAGAACATGAAACATCCAAAAATCAGCTGGCTTTTTTCTTTGGTGTTTTTCCTTCGAGGCTAGCTTTGAGCTGCGCCATCAGGTCTTTGGTGGGCGTTTTCACCATTTTGAATTTTGGCTCTGGTATGGCTTTGCCTTTGGCTTTTAGCTTGATCAGTTTCATCAGGTCGGCATGATACGTGTCTTTGTACTTGCTTATGGAAAATTTCTTGGCAGTCAGCTGTTCGATCAGCGTTTTGGCCATTTTCAGTTCATTGGGCTTCACAGCTATATTTCCCGGCAGATCAAGGTCTGCGGTGTCCCTGATTTCTTCCGCAAAGCGCAGGCGCAGCAGTACTAAAGCGTTGCCGATGGTCTTGAGCGCACACACATGCATTCTTCCCCGCATTACATAAGTGCCGATAGCGAGCTTTCCGGTGCTTTCCAATGCATCCCGCAGCAATGCATAGGCTTTGTCGCCGCCTTCTCTGGGCGCCAGATAATAGGGGGAATCATAGAACGTTGTGTCGATTTCGTCTTCATCTACAAATTCATCAATTTCGATCACCTGACTTTTCTTAGGACTGGCTTTTTCAAAGTCTTCTTCATCCAGCACAATGTAGCGGCCATCGAGCTTGTAGCCTTTTACAATATCGCCCCACGCTACTTCTTCGCCGGTATCTTCATTGATCCGCTGGTATTTTATTTTGGCATTATCATGCTTATCCAGCATATCTAGGTCCAGATTGCTGCTTTCGGTGGCACTGTACATTCCTACCGGAATATTGATCAGGCCAAACCCGATGGCCCCACTCCATATAGCTCGCATAAGCATTTGGTTTCTGTAAAAAGTGAAAAAACTATGCCGTTGAGCATTGATCAATTATTGCCGATTAACCAACTTATCCGCTTAATTTTGCGCCCTTATGAATTTTCGTCGCTTTTTAGTTCTTTACCGCATTCCGCTGGCTGTTGTGCTTTTTGTGCTGGGTCTTTACCTGGGCATTTCCGGTAACGTTGGTGGTTGGTGGACTGCATGGATCCCGTTGCTTTTTGCTATTGCCTTTGTTGCCGCTTATTTCCTGATCGGACCAATGACGCTGATTCAGGGTTATGTAGAGGCCGGCGATATGGAAGGCGCTCAGAAGATGCTGGATAGCGTGAAGTACCCGAACCTGTTGTATAAGCCGGTTCGCTCGTCTTATTATATGCTCCGCGGCAATCTTTCTACCATGACAGACGATCTGGATAAGGCAGAAGCGGACATTAAGAAAAGCCTGGAAGCCGGACTGCCGGAAAAAGAATATGAAGGAACTGCGTATTTACAATTGGGAAGCATTGCTTTAAGAAAGGGAAACACCAAGGAGGCTTACGAACACCTACGCAAATCAGTAAAAATAGGCCTGCCGGACAAAGACAGCGAGGCAACTGCTTATCTGCAATTATCCGGATTGGAGATGAACCGCCGGAACTTCCGCGGCGCAAAGCAGTTTTACCAAAAAGCAAAATCCTGCAAGAGCACCAATGCTCAGGTGGTAGAGCAGATCAAGGAGATGTCCGTTTATATCGCCCGTATTCCGGGGTGATGATCCTTATTCTATTAAATATTAAGCCGGATCCACCGGTTGCAATTCAACATTAAAAGAAGCGTCACCCATTCTGTAGCCCTGCATTCCAAACCACAGGATATAGAAATAGCACGGAATCATCAACAGGTAGGCATACTGTACACTTTTAATTGCTTCAGATAGCTTACCGTAGAGCGGCGGCAATACGGCTCCGCCCACGATACCCATAATCAGCAGAGCTGCACCAATTTTTGTGAAACGCCCAAGGCCGGTGATTGCCAGCGGCCATATAGCAGGCCATAGTACTGAATTAGAGAAGCCCAGTAACGCAAAGCAGACTACAGCTACCTTACCAGTCGTCAAAATAGATAAGATTACCAGTATAATACTCAGCAACGTAAAGCCGATCAGCGCTTTTCGTTGGGAAATAACTGAAGGGATGACTGCAATTCCGAAAAGATAGCCAGCCAAAAGTCCGTAGCCGGTATAGGAAGCGAAATTTTTTGCATCGCTCAGCTGAAAGCCAAGCGCAGTGCCAAATCCCGTAAACGTATCGTAGCTAATAACCTCTACCCCAACATAAAAGAAGATAGCCAGTGCGCCAAACAACAGATGCGGGAATTGGAATATGCTGGTCCTGGGCACTGATACGTTGGTATTGCTGCGTTCCTCCTGCTCCCTTATTTCCGGAAGATGTACAAACAATAATGCTACTCCCAATGCCGCCAGAATCAAAGCAATGATGGTGTAAGGCAAGACTACTTTATGTGCCAGCGCATCGAGCGCTATTGTCTTCTCCGCAGGTACCATCCCTTTCAATGAAACCAGCAGATCATCCACATTGCTAAGTGTGATGCTGCCTAATGTATATACGGCCAGGATACCGGCTACTTTATTGCAAATACCCATAATACTGATACGCTTTGCCGCACTTTCCATTGGACCAAGAACGGCCACATAAGGATTAGAAGCAGTCTGCAGGAGCGCAAGTCCGGTACCAATAATAAACAGTCCCGTAAGGAATAAAGGATAGCTGCGGCTATTGGCGGCAGGGATAAACAGAAGAGCGCCCGCAGACATGATAAACAGGCCAAGACTCATTCCTTTTTTATATCCGGTTTTGCTGAGGATCACCGAAGAAGGAATAGCCATAATAAAATAAGCAGCAAAAAAAGCGGTGGCTACCAGATAGGCGGCAGACTGGGACAGCTCACAGGCTATTTTAAGGTAAGGGATAAGCTGGCTATTGGACCATGTAATAAACCCGAAAATAAAAAAAAGGCAGCCGATAAGAAAGAGCGGAAATCCATAAGCAGCCTTTGTATTATTTTGTGCCATGCGTGTCTGATAATAAGAAACGCTAACATACACTAAATAAAGCACTCAGCATAAGTATGCAGAACCTGGCCATTGGCATAGATATAGGCGGAACTAACACTTCTATAGGATTAGTGAACAGACGCGGCGAGATCATCGCATATGATCAGGTGAAAACAGCCGGCGAAGCCACCATCGGCGGTTTTATTGATAAGCTGAAAGCAGCGCTTACTCCATTAATTGAGCAGGAAGGAATGCAGCACATAGCCGGTATCGGCGTGGGTGCGCCCAATGCCAATTTTTATACCGGTGAGATTGCCAATGCAGCCAATCTGCCGTGGAAAGGAATTATTCCTTTTTCGCGGTTAATGTCTGAAGCGCTTGGCCTGAAAACAGTGGTCACTAATGATGCAAATGCAGCCACCATCGGGGAAATGACGTATGGTGCGGCAAAAAGCCTGAAAGATTTTATCATGGTCACACTCGGTACTGGCGTTGGCAGCGGATTCGTAGCTAATGGTGAGCTGATATATGGCCACGACGGCTTTGCAGGCGAGCTGGGACACATAATCTCAGTACGGGATGGACGAAGCTGCGGCTGCGGACGGAAAGGCTGCCTGGAAACATATTCATCGGCCACCGGCATCGTAAGAACTGCAAAAGAGTGGCTTTCGCAGCGGGATGATGCCACTGTATTAAGAACACTGCCGGATCTGACAGCCAGAGACATTCACGAAGCGGCCTCAAACGGCGATGCATTTGCGCTGGAGCTTTTTGACTTCACCGGCAAAATACTGGGACAGACACTTGCTGATGTTGTAGCGATTACTTCACCGCAGGCCATTATATTTTTTGGGGGTCTGGCACAGGCGGGCAGGCTTATCCTGGAACCAACCCAACGCTATATGGAGGAGAATCTCCTGTTTATCTACCGAAATAAAATCACCTTTTTGGAGTCTGCGCTGCCTGCGGCGGATGCTGCCATTTTGGGCGCAAGTGCGCTGGCGTGGTAAGGCAAAAAAATACCCGCAAACAATTGTCTGCGGGTATGAGATTACCGTGATTAGTCCAGAGCGATAATCTTATCTTTTACGTAAGCCACCTTCGCTTTGCGCAGGACGGCTTTCCTGCCTTGGCTGCTCTACACGCTGCGGCTGCTGCTGCACGCGCTGCACTTCCTGCTGACGCATCTGCATTTGCTGACTGCGCTGTTGCTCCTGCTGTTGGCGCATCTGTTGTTGTTGAACGCGCTGCTGCTGTATTTGTTGTTGTTGCTGGGCACGCTGCTGATCCTGTTGCTGGCGCACTTGCTGTTGCTGCTGCTGACGCTGTTGTTGAGTACGCTGTACATCGCGCTGCTGCATCATCTGCTGACGTTGCTGATCCTGCATCTGTTGCTGCTGGCCGCGCTGCTGATCCTGTTGCACGCGCTGCTGATTCTGCATCTGTACCCGCTGCTGGTCTTGCTGGCTACGCATTTGCTGATCCCTCTGTATCTGTATGCGCTGCTGATCCTGGCTCTTCATATCAATATTGTTGCGCTGCTGGCCTGCATTATTAATGCGGGGATCATTCTGCTGCACAGGTGGGCGTCCGTTGAAACCGTTCTGGTTACCGCCTTCTATCCGGCGGGCGCCGCCTTCCTGAATATTTAATTGTGCGTTGCGGAAATTCTGCGGACGCTGTGACTGTGCGCTCCGATTGCTGCTGCTACCCTGCATCTCTATACGGGGACGGTACATGCTGATACCGCTGCTTCCTACTACTCTTGTACTGCCAGCCTGCTTCATATCATTGATGCGAAACACCGGAATGTTATGTCCTGTAGCATGCTCTACATCTGCACGGCGCGGGCCGGCAAAGTAGCGGTATCCATTAGAGCGCTGAGAAACATTCACAATGCTTGAGCGGCGCAGGTACTCACTATTATATCTTGGTGCACGCGCATAGTTGTAGAAATTGCTGCTGTACAGATATTGCTGTGGTGCAAATACCCACCAGTTCGAAGGTCCGTAATAGCTGTTATTATCCATGTAATAATCCACATCATAGCCGGGACCCATCGGCGCCCATCCGTAATAACCATCATCTACCGAGCGCCAGTTTACCCAGGCTGGTCCCCATTCATTGCCGGGTATCCATACCCAACCGTAAGAGCTGTCATACGTCCAGCGGCCATAGTGGAAGGTTGCCCAGCCCCAATTATAATTAGAGACCCAGGTATTGCCGTATTCTGTCTGTGCCCAATAGCCATTGGTATAATAAGGGCGAAAATCGCGGCTTACATCTGGTACCCATACATAGCCGTATTGCGGATCGCTGATCCATTGCCCGTAAGGCGCCAGATCATCATAAAAGTCCTGATAAGAACCGTCATTATTATTATCGCCATTATTATCATCGTAGTGGCCGTTATTGTTGTAGCCGTTATCATTATACCCATTGTTGTTATAATTCTGCGCTCCGGCGCTCATAGCAGCAAATACTGTGAGGCCTACTGCCAAGACGGATTTTTTTAAGGTTTGCATGTCTGAAAGTTTAGTTGATGTTGTGCTTATGTGCCGGTTGTTTGTGATGAAGTTATAGATGCAAAAACAGTTCCACAGTTTAGTGCGCCCTTGTTATTAATTTGCAAATTCGCGCTTATTTATTGACTAATAGACATTTATGATATTTCATTGTTTTTTTTATGAAATCCAATCAGTAATTCTATTTGCATAATTTATTCTGAAAATAAATGTGCCGCACAAGATATGGGGGAATTGGCGCTAAAAACCCATCATGCAAAGATATCAGCTACATTGCGTTTTATGTTGGCGGACATCCGCTGCATCGGTAAGTCGTTCTGGTCGATGCCAAACGGATCTTCAATTTCTTCTGCAATCAGTTCCAGGCTTCCGAGCACATAAAATACAAAGGCGACAATCGGAATAGTCAGGAAGCCAAGGCTAAACACGTAGCCAAGCGGTAAGGTCACGACGTATGCAAAGATGAACTTCTTGATGAAAGCGCTGTAGGAATAAGGGATTGGCGTGTTCTTAATGCGCTCGCAGCCGCCACATATATCCAGAAAAGATTGTACTTCGGGATTGATGAGGATGAGCTGATCGCCGGTGAGCAATCCTGTTTTATACAGATCATTGAGGCGCTGGTTGATGGCAATTACAATCTGGTTGGGCATGTGCTTGCTGGTATCGAAATCCGGTATTTCCGGGTGCGGCTTTTCATCCAGCTCCAGTCGGGTAATTTCTGTCTGCAAATGCATTTGCAGTTCACTCGCAAAAAGCGGTATCAGGTGAGCAAAATAAATCCGGTCATCTTCCGCAGATTCAGGTAAATAAGCATGTAATTTGATGGCAAGGTTCCGGCTGCTGTTGACCAGCGCCCCCCACAATTTTCGCCCTTCCCACCAGCGGTCGTAAGCTGTATTGGTGCGGAATACCAGCAGCAGCGATAAGGCCAGCCCGAGCAGATTATGCATGAGCGGCACATTGCGCAGATGGTTTTTTTCACCCAGCTTCAGCCAGTGAACCTCTATAAGTACAACAACGGCGCTATACAGGCACAGGAATATAATAAGCGGCAGCAGCTTACGAAACGTATCCGCCTTGTGCAACCGGAAAATACCAAACCATTCTTTCGGATTATAGCTTATCATATCTGTAAATACTGAAGACCAGCCCGAAAAATAAGGAAAGATTGTATAACGGGCCGCTGCCTATTTTTGCGGCAATCATACAGCCCGCATTATTATAAAATCATTTCTATGCAACCATTAATCCTGCTTCATGGCGCATTAGGCGCAGCTTCGCAATTTCAGGTACTTAAAGAATTACTGGCCGGTGATTACAGTGTTCATATATTGGATTTTTCGGGTCATGGCGCTTCGATTGCTGAGCCGGAAACATACAGCATTGATTTATTTGCGCAGGATGTGATCCTTTATATGGATGAGCAGCGCATAAGTCAGTCTTATGTATTCGGGTATAGCATGGGCGGATATGTTGCCCTTTACTTAGCTAGGCATTTTCCTGAACGTATCATCAGTTTGGCTACGCTGGCTACGAAAATGCATTGGGATGAGCCAACAGCGCTGCGCGAAACTGGTATGCAGGATGTAGCGAAAATAAAAGCAAAAGTCCCACAACTTGTACTGGCATTGCAGGAGCGGCACGAAGGCAAAAACTGGAAAGGAGTAGTCGGGAAGACCGCAAATATGCTGCTGGGTATGGGCGCCGATACTCCGCTGAAAGAAGAAGATTTTTCGCAGCTTGCGCAACCTGTATTGGTGATGCTCGGCGACCGGGACAAAATGGTGGGCCTGGAAGAGACCACCGCCGTCTATAAAAAACTGATGAATGGCCGCATGGCTATGTTGCCGGGCACACCGCATTCGTATGAGCAGGTGAATGCCGCTCTGCTGGCCCAGATATTGCGCTATGCATTTCCGGTAACAGACAACCGTTTAAAAAAGCCAAACAATTAAACTAAAAATCGCATGGCATGATATTAAGGTGTTTTTTGCTTAGTTAATTTTACTATTTTATGAATTGGATTGAATTATTGGATGAAGCACAACTGGATACAATTAAAGAAGAAAGCGCAGCGCAGCCGGTTGTCATCTTGAAGCACAGTACCCGTTGCAACATCAGCAGCATGGCCAAAGGCCGGCTGGATCGTAGCGAGGCTCCGCAAAATGTTCTTTTTTATTACCTCGACCTAATCCGCTACCGCAATATATCTAACAAAATAGCGGAAGTGTTCGGTGTGCATCATGAGTCGCCGCAAGTGTTGATAATCCGGAATGGTGAATGCATCTATGACGAAAGTCATGGCAGCATTTCGATGGACGAGATCGCGGAAATAGCTGTATCAAAATAAGCTCACTGCGATTTATGCAGAATGTTAAAAAACCAGCGTCCATGCTATTTAATGCGCCGTGGCTGCGCCATTGCCCTTGCCGGTAATCTATATTTGCGCAACCCTGCATACATGGCCGTCTATTACCGCAGCTTCACCTTTAAGATTTTCAGCATCGATTCATGAGCTTACCTTCGTTATCGCTCCGCCGTCCGGTTTTAGCCATTGTGCTTAATCTGGTGATCATCATCTTTGGGGCGATTGGCTTCAAGTTCCTGGGCATCCGCGACTATCCTTCCATTGACCCGCCAATCATTAATGTACGTACCTCGTACACCGGCGCCAATCCGGATATCATCGAATCACAGATCACAGAGCCGCTTGAAAAATCCATTAATGGCATAGCCGGCATTAAAAACATTTCTTCTACCTCCGCGCAGGGCTCCAGCAATATTACCGTTGAATTTGACCTGAGTGAGGACCTGGAAGCAGCAGCCAACGATGTGCGTGACAAGGTAAGCCAGGCAGCGCGTACGCTTCCGCAGGATGTGGATGCGCCGCCGGTAGTCAGCAAGGCCGATGCCAATGCCCAGCCGATCATTTCGATGACTGTGCAGAGCGATACGCGGAATCAGCTGGAGCTTACAGAATATGCGGAGAATGTACTGGTAGAAAGATTGCAGACCATTCCCGGAGTAAGCTCTATACAGATACAGGGACAGAAGCGCTATGCGATGCGGCTGTGGCTGGACCCATTACGAATGGCGGGCTTGGGCATCACGTTCAATGATGTAGGATCGGCGCTTACAGCCCAGAATGTAGAGCTGCCGGCGGGCAAGGTGAGCGGCAGCCATACAGAGCTTTCGGTACGGACATTCGGACGGCTATTTTCTGAAGCGGATTTCAATAACCTGATCATTAAAACGGTGGACAGCACAGACGTTCACCTCAGCGATATTGGAGAAGCGGTGCTTGGACCGGAAACGGAAGAAACAGTGCTGAAAGAAAGCGGCGTGCCGATGATCGCGCTGGCGGTTATTCCGCAGCCGGGCTCCAACTACGTGGCGATAGCGGACGAGTTCAACAAGCGCTTTAAAGACCTTCAGAAAGACATTCCCAAAGATTTCAAAGTAGCGATTGCGCTGGATAATACGGTCAACATTAAGAAGTCAATTTCTGAGGTGGAAGAAACATTATTCATCTCTTTCGGCCTGGTAATCGTCATTATCTATCTCTTCTTCCGCGACTGGCTCATTGCCGTGCGCCCGCTGATCGATATTCCGGTGAGCCTGATCGGTGCATTCTTTATTATGTACATCATGGGCTTCACCATCAATATCCTTACCCTGCTGGCCATCGTGCTGGCTACAGGTCTGGTGGTGGATGATGGTATTGTGGTGACCGAGAATATTTATAAAAAGCTGGAGGCCGGGATGGAGAAGCACCGGGCGGCGAAAGAAGGCAGTGAGGAAATCTATTTTGCGGTCATTGCTACGTCTATCACGCTGGCTGTGGTTTTCCTTCCTATTGTGTTCCTGCAGGGCTTTACGGGGCGGCTGTTCCGGGAGTTTGGTATTGTGGTGGCCGGCGCTGTATTGATTTCGGCATTTGTATCCCTTACGCTTACACCGGTGCTCAATGTGTACCTCACACGTACTGTTCACAAGCCTTCCAAATTTTATGTAAAAACAGAACCTTTCTTTACCGGAATGGAGCGCGGCTACAAGCGTGGCCTGATCTGGATGATGCGGCATAAATGGGTTGGGCTGGCAGGTATGGTTGCCTGCTTTGGCCTCATATTCCTGATTGGGAGTGCGCTGCAAAGTGAGCTTGCTCCGCTGGAAGACCGCAGCCGCTTCCGCATACAGATGACGGCGCCGGAAGGCACTTCTTTTGATGCCATGGACCGGTACATGGATCAGATATCCAACCTGATTCTGGACAGCATACCGGAGCACCAGATCGTACTGACGGTGACGTCACCCAGCTTCGGCGGATCGGGTGCGGTGAATACGGGCTCTGCCAACATCACGCTGGTACCGCCTAAAGAGCGGAACCGGTCTCAGACTGAGATTGTACAGTCGTTGAGCAAATCGCTGCAAAAGCTCAATTTCGGAAGGTCATTCCCGATAGAGGAACAGACGATAGCAGTACAGCGTGGCGGCGGCTCAAAGCAGCCTGTGGTGTTTGTGCTGCAGAATATAGACTTTGATAAGCTGGCCGCCGTGGTGCCGCGTTTTATGGATGAGGCTTCCCAGAATCCGGTGCTGCAGGGAGTGGATGTAGATCTTAAATTCAACAAGCCGGAGCTTACGGTAGATATTGATCGCCTGAAAGCTTCGCAATTGGGCATATCGGTCAATGATATATCGCAGACATTACAACTGGCGCTCAGTGCGGGAAGGCTGGGCTATTTCACCAAAAATGGAAAACAGTATCAGGTGATCGGTCAGGTATCCCGCGAGAACCGTGATGCACCGGTGGACCTTCGTTACTTTTATGTGCGCAGCAACAGCGGGCAACTGATCTCACTGGACAATGTGGTTACTACGCGGGAAACGACCAGCCCTTCACAGATCTATCACTTCAACCGCTACAAATCTGCAACCATATCTTCCGGCCTCGCGCCCGGCAAAACGATCGGTGATGGTATCAAGGCTATGGATGCTATTTACCAGAAGCTGGTTAAGGAAAAAGTGATCGACCAGACCTTCTCTTCCGCGCTCTCCGGCTCTTCACAGGATTATAAGGAAAGCTCGGGCAATACGCTGTTTGCATTCATGCTGGCGCTGGTGCTCATCTACCTGATTCTGGCTGCGCAGTTTGAAAGCTTTATTGATCCGTTCATCATTATGCTTACGGTACCACTTGCAATTGCGGGTGCGGTATTATCGTTATGGCTGTTTCACCAGACGCTGAATATATTCTCACAGATCGGGATGATTATGCTGATTGGACTCGTTACCAAAAATGGTATCCTGATTGTGGAATACTCGAATCATATCCGCGATCGTGGACGCTCTAAAGTGGAATCGGCAATTACCGCTGCTACCATGCGTCTCCGCCCGATCCTGATGACGAGTTTGGCGATGGTGTTTGGTGCGCTGCCACTGGCGCTTTCCTTAGGGGAAGCTTCTACCAGCCGCATTCCGCTGGGTATCGTGATTGTAGGTGGTGTTACATTTTCACTCGTGCTTACGCTATTCATCCTCCCGATCATTTTCACCCTGCTGTCACGCAGAAAGGTGGCAACACCTACTGCTATCGAAAAACTTGCCGACTAGAAGATGAGCCAGATACTGAAACAGATCTTATTCCTGATATGCCTGCTGCCGTTAACGCTTGCAGCACAGGAGCGGCTTCCGTTGGATAGCGCAATCGCAAAGGCTTTACGATATAACTATGACATCCGTATCGCAGATGTTTCCGCGCAACAATCGGCTGCCAATAATACGCTGGGCAATGCAGGATTTCTGCCCAATGTATCCGGTGTGGTAGGCGCGAACGCTGCCAGCAACAATACGTACTTACAGTATGTGGATGGCACAACCGTAAACCGTACCGGCGCTCAGAACTACGGCTACTCAGCCGGCCTGAACATTACCTGGACGGTGTTCGCCGCGGGGCGCGCTTACCTGGTAAAAAAACAGCTTTCGGCATTGCAAAAGCTCAGCGAAGCACAATTGCGGGTACAGGTACAATCTACCGTTTCGCAGGTGGTACAGGCGTATGCGCTCACCGTTTACAATCATCAGCAGATCGTAGCGCTTGATACGGCGCGGGAGCTTGCCAGAGCGCGTATGGATCTGTCGAAGGCGAAGTATGAGATAGGCACTTCTGCAAAAGTGGATTACCTGCAGGGGCGTGTAGATTATAATGCCAGCCGATCGGATATTCTTACGCAGGATGCCGGCTTAGAACAAGGGCGCGCCAATCTTAATTCGCTGATGGGTGAAGATGAGACAATGACTTATGAAGTGGAAGACAGTCTTGCCCTGAACCTGATACTTGAAGCCGCTGACAAAGAGCTACTCCGAAAAAACAATCCCCTGTTGGAAGCTGCCCGTATCAATGCGGATGCCAGCCATCTGGGCGCACGCATTGCGCGTACTTACTACTACCCTTCACTGGGCGTTAATGGCGGCTATGCCTACAACTTTACACACAGCCAGGCCGGACAATTCAACTTCAACCGCGGCTTTGGCCCTACAGGAAGTGCTTCGCTGAATATACCCCTCTTTCAGGCGGGCAATGTACGCAGGCAGGTGAAAGTAGCATCCCTTCAGGCCATGAGTGATGAGCTGGCTTTGGGGCGACAGAATACACAGTTGGGACGCGATTACAGAACGGCTTGGAGCGCTTACCAGAATGCGGTAGAAGCTTACAAGCTGGAGGAAGAAAGCATCGGCTATGCGCGCGAAAATCTGGATATTCAGGTGGCGCGCTTTCGTATAGGAGTGGGCACTTCCATAGAGCTTCGGGAGGCGGAGAACAGCTATGTACAGGCGCTTGCGCGAAAGAACAATGCAGCGTACAATGTGAAGGTGAATGAAACCCGTATATTGGAGCTGGAGAGCAAACTTGCTTTATAATTAAAAAGTCAAAAAATCAGGTTGGATATTTAGAAGCTGCTTGATTTTAGCTTGTTTATATTAACAGCCTTATTTGCCATTTTTATTTCTTCTTTGGATAAGTTCTGCGGTTTTTACCTTTACTGCCCGATAAGCCATTTTTAATTTTGACCTTTCAATTTTTACTTAAAAAATGTCTGCACGCGAGAACATTCTGAAGAAGATCAGCACCAGTCTGGAGCGCGCTACCCTGCCTATGCCGTTCCCGGAAGTACAGGAGGCCGGTGTAGATGGTATCTATGCGGACAATGGGCTTTCTGTGGAAGAGAATTTTGCTACCGAGTTCATTAAGCTGGGCGGAAAGTTTATTTTCTGTGATAATGAACGGCAGTTGTTGAATGAGATTCATGTCTTGTACGACAATATGGAATGGCAACAGCTATTGTGTGCAGAGCCGAGACTGCTCAGGCTGTTTTGCGGTAGCAAGATGGATTTTGTACAGCCTGCCGATCCGCGCGAGGAAGGTGCCGATGCCTGTATCACCGATTGTGAATTTCTGGTAGCCCGCACCGGCTCCGTCATTTTAAGCAGCCGGCAGAATATGGGCCGCGTAGCGTCCGTATATTTTCCGATTCATATTATCGTGGCCTATGTGGCGCAGTTGGTGCCCGATATCAGCGATGCCATCGAAGGCATGAAGCAGCGGTATGGCAGCGATCTTCCGTCAATGATTAATCTGAATACAGGCCCGAGCCGTACAGCTGATATTGAGAAGACACTCGTGGTGGGGGTGCATGGTCCCCGCGAAGTGTATTGTTTTCTGGTGATGAGATAGCTGCGCCGTATCAGATGAAAGACATTCAGACAAGGGAAGACATACAACTGCTGGTAGATGCATTCTACGGCAAAGTTCGGGAGGATGAATTGATCGGTCCGGTCTTCAACCGCTTTGTGGGTGATCATTGGGCACAGCACTTACCTAAGATGTATGCATTCTGGAGCATGTCCCTGCTGGGCGAAGGCGGCTATATGGGCAATGCCGTTCAGAAGCATGTAGAGATCGACCGGCAGATGCCGCTAGAAGAAGCACATTTCAACCGCTGGATCAGCCTGTGGGAAGCTACGGTTAATAGCATGTACGAAGGGAAAGTAGCTGCCGATGCGTTAAAGAAAGCAACGCTGATGCTGCAGCTCATCCAGATAAAGATAGCAGCCGGCAGAACGGGCAAATCACTCTCGTGAGTGAGCTTTTTCACTATTTTCTTCTTTTTAGATTTTTTATTTCCTTCTGCTGAAATAGTATTCCTTCAGGGATTGCCGGGTATATATTTCAATGTAATGAAGTACCCGCTTTTGCAGCCATTGCCTGCTGCTCGGTGGTCATTTTATCTACCAGTTTCTGCGTTTCGGTTTGTAGCGTATTTAGCTCATTGACCATTTTGCCAAGTTCTTCAGGCTTATCGCGCAGCAACATGACTTTGTTCATAGCTGGCAGTATTCTGGTCTTTTCGAAATCCACAACCGCCAGCAGGCTTTGGTGCATAGCCTGTGCATCCTTACATGGTTTAAGCTTGCCCAGCTCCATACGCACGCTGTCTGTTGATTTGGTGACGGCGCTCAGTGTGGCGGCATCATCGGCAGGAGTGTTGCCATCGCTCAGGAGCTTATCGCCCAACTGGCTATAGCGCGCATCCAGTGGATTGTAGAGCGCGGTTGCCTTTTGATTATATTCACTTACAGACAAAGTGCCATCACCGCAGGAGGCAAGCATTAAAGCAATAGCGCTAAGTACCAGAGCAATCTTTTTCATAGCTTTTATTTTGAGGGGCTGGTAAGATAATTATTTCCCGATACAGAACTTACCGAAGATCGTTCCGAGTATATCGCGGTCGGTCTGTATTTCTCCGGTTATCTCGCCGATGTAGTGGAGCGCTCTGCGTATATCCAGCGCCAGCAGATCACCGCTGATATTAGCATTCATGCCCTGTGCTATATCCTGCAGGGAGGCATATACTTGCTGTAATGCTGCATAGTGGCGGGCATTGGTGATGATGGTGTCTTCCCGGTCCGGATCATTGCCTGCTACCAGTGCGTAAAGCATATGCTTCAGGTCATCTATGCTGTGCAGCCCTTTGCCAGCCTCTTTGGCTGAAAGCAGCAATACGGGCAGCTTTTCATTGTATTCCTCTTTCAGCTCGGTCCAGTGAATATACTCTGCTGAGCCAGTAATAAGGTCTGCTTTATTGAACACAACCAGCACGCGCGTATTCCGGTCCTGCACCAGGGCAAGAGCTGTACTGATTGCTTCATGCCCGGAAACATCATCATGAATATCGGCCAGGTAAATGATGAGCGAGGCGGCTTCTATCTTTTCATAAGTCTTGCGGATGCCGATCTCCTCAATAGCATCGGAAGTATGCGCTCTGATGCCGGCGGTATCTACAAACCGGAACAGGATGCCCTCTATATTAAGGGTCTCTTCAATAGTATCGCGGGTAGTACCGGCGATGTCACTTACGATCGCGCGCTCTTCATTGAGCAAAGCATTGAGCAAAGTGCTCTTACCGGCATTGGGCTTGCCTACGATGGCTACGTTGACCCCATGCTTCACCACATTGCCCAAGCGGAAAGACTGTATGAGTCTCGATGTTTCACCCGTAAGCTGCCGGATCAATTCAGTGAGCTGTTTACGGTCTGCAAAGGCTACGTCTTCTTCGCTGAAATCAAGCTCCAGTTCTATTAATGCACTGAAGTTGATGAGCTGCTCCCGCATTGCTTTCAGCTCGCGGCTGAAGCCCCCGCGCAGGCTATGCATAGCTGCTTTTTGCGCGCCGCTGCTCTCGCTGGCTATGAGGTCTGCCACAGCTTCTGCCTGCGTGAGATCAAGCTTGCCGTTGAGGAATGCTCTCTGGGTAAACTCCCCCGGCTTTGCCGGAACGGCGCCATGCGCAATGCACAGATCCATTACCTGCTGCAGAATGTAGGGCGAACCATGACAGCTGATCTCAATCACGTCTTCCCCCGTATAGCTGCGTGGATTGCGGTACAGGCTCACCACTACTTCATCAACAATAGCACCGGCTTCTTCACGATTGATGATATGCCCGAAATGAATGGTATGGCTGGCCTGTGCGCTAAGCGGCTTTCCTTTAAAGACTGATTCTGTAATGGTAATTGCTGCGGCTCCGCTCAGGCGAATAATGCCAATGGCACCTGTGCCGGGCGGTGTGGCCAGCGCAATGATGGTTGTGTTCAGCTCAGTCATGGCGGCAAAGTTACAATGCCGCTGCCGCTTTAAAATTTATAGACGAAGCCCAGCGTCATTACCTGCTTCATCTGCCACCAGCCAAGGCCCGTGGCTGGCTCGTTTTTATCAATAGCTACTCCGTTGGCATCGTTATAGGTATTGTTGTACGGAATGTCATTATCGTAGATCATGGTGAGCGCGAGCGTGAGGCCGAAATACCTGCCCAGCTTTACCTGCACCAGATTATCCCACAGGATATCGATGTTGCCGGGATTGTCTTTGGTTACAACATTTCCCAAAGAGTCCTTGTGGTTTTTGGCCAGGTAATTTGAGTAGAGATCTACGCGGGTTTTATAAGAGATGTTTTTGGAAAAATCGTGCTGGTAGCGGCCTGAGAAGTACGCGCCCAGCTCAAAGCGGGCTTTCTTATTGTACTCAATGCCGAATGCGCCCTGCGGGCTGCGCGAGGTATAGTATTTACTGGCTACCGTTACTCTTGCTGCTATGGGCGAGAAAAAGAGGCTGAGCGCCGAGCCTTTA
Organism: Chitinophagaceae bacterium; assembly: GCA_965200035.1. Lineage (GTDB taxonomy): Bacteria > Bacteroidota > Bacteroidia > Chitinophagales > Chitinophagaceae > UBA1952. The sequence goes on from OZ241334.1 coordinate 631,226, forward strand.
CGGTATTCTGCACCGGCAGCGAGCGTGAGGTAGGCAGGCGAGAAACGGGTAGAGGTAGAAAAAGTATCCCAGTTGGGCACACTGTAGTCATAGCCTTTGGTGAACTGCGACTTGAAGTTGAACAGGCCGGTGAAGAAGAAGTTGCTGGTATCGATGCGGGTGCCGTACTTGGAGGTAAAGTCAAAGCGGTCATCTACTTTGCGGGGCACAAAACCATTGGAGTAAGCATAGAACAAACTGTAGTTGGCATCCAGCGAGTTGGACCAGACTGTTTTGTGGTACAACCGTGTGAGGTTGCCGCTGAAGATCGCATCGGCCTGAACGGATGCAATTTCGCCGCCGGCCGCCCAGTTGTGCAGGAAGCCCTGATTGATGCCCAGCTGGAAAATGCCGCGGTGCAGCCATGCTACCGTATCCTTGCTTTCATAGCTGAGGTTTTTCTTGACATTATCAGCTTCTCCAAGCTGCGCGAATGAGCTGGTGCCTGCCAGCAAAAACGCTGCGGCAAGGGTAATCTTTTTAATCATGTCCAATAGTTGTGTGTGTGATGTATTGTTATATCAGAAAGCGTACCTGTTCTTTGGAAACGGCACTGTTTTTCAAATAAATTATTCTACCCTGATAATACTTTATCTTGGCTTATAACGGGCCTGCTGCAGCATTGCCTGGGCATCATCCATGCGCAGCACATCATCCAGCTTTGCTTCGGGGTGCTCTTTCACAAATGCCTGCACGATTCGCCATCCCAGCCACGAACCCACATTGCCCGGGCTTTCAGCTCCCATACCGGTTGCCTCCGGCCCTTCCGTCACATAGCGCAATATCTTTTGCCAGTTGGTATCGTAGAGCATCTGCTCTTTCAGGAAGAAGTTATAGATGCCGGCTTCATTATCCATACACCATTTCAGTTGCTTTTCAGTAAAGCCAAAGCGCGCTGCTTCCGGTACAAACGGAATGATTTTGCTTAGGAAATACTGCTGCTTGCCGCGTTGCACCATCATATCCAGCAAAGTGCGGTTTTCGGTGATGAACGGATGATCTTTGCTGTACACGGCAGTAAAAACATTCACCGGCGCGGCTTCCGGCTTCAGATTGCGAATCATGTAGTCTGGTATATCTACCCTCGGATAGTTAGGATATTGTGTGCCAAGGTACATATCCAGCCCGATGCCAATGATCTCATTGCCGTAGGTAAAGGCGCTCCATTTAGTGAGGTAGGAATTGAGGTACACGATCTTCGGCACATTGTACTGCGGGTAGTAATATTTCATGTGCTGAAATCCTTTTACCAGCAGCTCATCCATCTCTTTAGTATCCGGAAAATGCCTGGCAACCGTATCATTCAGATCGCGGAAATCTTTGTGGGTAAGATAAGTATAGAGATTGTGCCTGATGGCAAATGCCGTATCGCTCGTTGCCCCGCTGACGCCGATGCCCATGAGCGTATCGGTGTAGAAATAGAGGAAATCGTGGTATTTATTCCGAAGCGCCTGTAGCCCATTCATGATATGAGCCGTATCAATCCTGGCGAAATCCCGATCCAGCCGTCTGGTGTTCAGTGCTACTTTGATGTTGGATACATCGGGCCCGCCATTGCCATTATTGCAGGATGACATACCTGATGCCAGGAAAAAAATCATAGCACTCAAAAAAATATTCCTGAAACACAAATGCCTTAAAATCAGGTATTGACGGGATTTCATAAACAATTTTTTTTCTTTAGCAGGCGGCAAAAGTAAGCGACAGCAATGGTATTGGAACGAAAATTGCAGAGATTCTGTAATTACAATACAACATACATGAAAAAAATGCTCTTTACGCTTGCCGCGGCAGCGGCTTTTACGACTTCCCTTCATGCACAGGAAATTGAGCGTGTGGATACCCGCGTGACGGTGAACCGGATCCGCTTCGGCGCTTATGTGGCTCCCAACATTTCCTGGATGCGCCCTACCTCTACCAAGAGCGATAATGGCGCCTATGACGTGAGCAAGAATGGTACGAAAGCAGGATTTACCTATGGGCTGATGGCCGAATATTATTTCGCACGCAATTATGCGGTGGTAACAGGTCTGCAGGTGAACAGCACAGGCGGTAAGATCAATGCAGATCGTACGCTGGAAAATACCATGCCCGGTGTGAGCCAGGTGCAGCATGCTGATTTTGATTATCGGCTGCAATATCTGGAAGTTCCGGTAGCGCTCAAGCTGCGCACCGATGACATCAATGGCTTCCGGTTCTTTGGACAGCTAGGCCTTACCATTGGCTTCAATATTGGCAAGAAAGCAAATTATGATGTCACCTATTTTGACGGCAGCGACAATCAAACCCACGAAGCAAATGACAATAACAGAAAGCTGACCGGTGGCTTCGGCGCTATTGCTCCGGTGATGCTGGCGATGAATATTGGCGCGGGTGCAGAATATCCGATCAATAGAAAGCTGAGCGCTTATGCAGGCATCTTTTTCAACAATGGCTTCACGCCCGATGCTACCGACCCGGATAAGTATGATGTGGAAAAGCTCGGGTATAAGGGCACATTCCAGGATGGCAAGACGCGTCTGAATAATTTTGCGTTGCGCATCGGTCTGTTCTTCTGATCAACGAAATTTATTTTATCAGCAAAGCCTGCACTTACCCTGCAGGCTTTTATTATGCAAGGATGATTCTATTGTCTGTCCTGCAGAATGGTTACGGGTCTTAACTTTGAGCGCTTTTCCACAACAGTTATTCTTCTATGAAAATATTCCTTGCCCAGCAGAATTATCATATCGGCAACTTCACCACCAACACGGAGAAGATCATCTCTGCCATCCGCGAAGCCAAAGAGCAGGGCGGCGACCTGATCGTATTTTCCGAGCTTGCTGTATGTGGCTATCCTCCCCGCGATTTTCTGGAGTTTGATGACTTTATCAATGAATGTACGATTGCCATTGAGCGCATCAGGGTGGAAGCTGATACGATTGGTGTGCTGGTAGGCGCACCGAGCCGCAATACGGTAGCAGAGGGCAAAGACCTTTTCAACAGCGCTTACCTGCTATACGAAAGCGAGATCAAGGGCATTATCCATAAGACGCTGCTGCCCAACTATGATATTTTTGACGAGTACCGGTACTTTGAGCCTGCCTGGGCATGGCAGGTGCTGGAGTTCAAAGGCAGGCGGCTGGCTGTAACGATCTGTGAAGACATCTGGAACCTGATGGACAATCCGCTGTACCGCTCCAACCCGATGGATGAGCTGATCAGGCAATCGCCGGATGTGATGGTGAACCTGAGCGCTTCGCCGTTCGACTACATCCATGCAGAAGGCCGGGTAAGCATGGTACGCCAGAATGTAGCCCGCTACGGCCTCCCCATAATCTACTGCAATGCAGTAGGCTCACAGACGGAAATCGTATTCGACGGCGGCTCTATGGTGATGGATGCTGACCAGAATCTGGTGCTGGAGATGCCTTACTTCGAAGAAAACATGAGCAGCGTAACGCTGGAGATGAACAATAAGTTTGCCGAGCAGATTGTGAAAAAAGCAGACATTCTGAGCGTGATGAAGGATATACCGGCCGCCTTTGAGCAAGGCCATAACATACCGCTCATTCACCGCGCCATCATCACCGGCATCCGCGATTATTTTGATAAGATGGGCTTCCGCGAAGCCATTGTAGCGTCCAGCGGCGGCGTGGATAGCGCTGTGGTGCTGGCACTTGCATCGGAAGCATTGGGCGCGGAAAATGTTCGGGCATTGCTCATGCCCTCTCAATACAGCACGGGACATTCTGTAACTGATGCGGAGCAGCTTTCGAAAACGCTCGGCAATAAGTATGACATCATTCCTATCAGGCCGGTATTCGACAGCATGATGACTGCGCTGGACCCAATGTTTCACGACTTGCCATTTTCGGTAGCAGAAGAAAATCTGCAGAGCCGCATCCGCGGAAATCTTGTTATGGCGATGGCCAATAAGTTCGGCTATATCCTGCTCAACACATCCAATAAAAGCGAGCTGGCTACCGGCTACGGCACGCTGTACGGCGACATGGCCGGCGGTCTCGGCGTACTGGGAGATCTGTACAAGCAACAGGTTTATGAGCTTGGCGCCTACATCAACCTGAATGGTGAAATCATCCCGCAAAACATTCTTACCAAAGCTCCAAGTGCAGAGCTTCGCCCCGATCAAAAAGACACGGACAGCCTACCGGATTACAGTATACTGGACCCTATCCTGTATCAATATATTGAGCGACATCAAGGCCCTAAAGAGATCATTGCATTAGGTTATGAGGAAGCACTGGTCACACGTATTCTGAAGATGGTAAACAATAATGAATACAAGCGCAATCAGTTCTGCCCAATCATCCGGGTTTCGCCCAAGGCTTTTGGGGTTGGGCGCAGGGTACCTATTGTAGGTAAGTATTTGGGATGATAATTCAATAGACTATGCAAGTCCCCTTTATGGAGACTGCCTAGTCCATTTATCTTACAAGCACGATATCTCCTTTCCTAGTAAATGTCTCATTGGTTCCAAGCACGCGATAGCGCAATAGCCAGAAATAAATGCCGGCATCTGCATCCTGTCCGTTGATTCGCCCATCCCAGCCATCGCCACGGCCATGGCTTACATAAATCTCCTGTCCCCAGCGGTTATAGACCATCAGGCCTGCACCATAAACATTGGGATTGTCGGTAATGATGCGGAAGAAGTCATTTAATCCATCGCCATTGGGCGTAAAGGCATCCGGCAACCACACATCGTGTGGTATATCCACTACCTGAATTTTATAAATACAGCTATCCGCACAACCTCCATTGCTCACTATACAGTGGTAGGCCGCGCGATAGTTTAGTCCGGTTACAGTCATGGTCTTGCAGTTGGCACATACCAGTGAGTCATCTTTATACCAGTTGACGGTGGCTGCTTCTGCGCAGGCAGACAATTGTGCTTCGTGCTTGTAAGAGATCGTCAGGGTAGTATCGGCAAAGCGCGGCACGGGTCTGGTAACAACTACCAGATTGGTGGTCATGGAATCCGATCCGCCCGGATTACGCACTCTTAATTTTACAGGATAAATCCCTGCTTGTTCATAACAGATGGGTCGTGGCGCAACGCTTGATGAGCTATCGGGCACAGCGCCTGTAAACTCCCATTGATATTGCTGCGGATAGTTCTGTATGCCCGCAGAAAAAGCCACACAGTCTCCTTCGCAGATCGTATCCGCCGGCAGACGGATCTCATCAATCACAGGTGGGCAAAAAGTCATAGACATCGTATCGCTGACGAAGCCGCACGGACTTTGTGCCGTAACCCAATAGTTACCCGGTACAGATATATTAATGGATGAAGTTGTTGCTCCAGTGCTCCAATGAATATCTTGCAATAATGCAGGAACTGAGTAAGTGCTCATATTCTCCGCATTGCAGATTAATACATTCCGTGGTAGTTGTGGCAGGTATTCATCTATCGAATGAATGCGGATGCTGTCTGTGAATGTGCCACAGCTATTGGTAGCGCGCACCCAGTAAAGTCCCGGTTTTGTAGCAATAATATTATTTGAGGACTGACTACCCGACCACATAATCTGTGTATAAGCAGCATCCACTGATAATGAAATAGCAAACGGGCCGGGCTGACAAACAACGGTATCCTTTCCAATATCTATGCCGGACAAATTGTTATTGACTTGCACGGGTGTTGAGATTGCAGTCGGGCAAAGCGGAGATTCTACTTTCACCGTATACCTTCCGCCGGCTGCCGTTGTATATGCATTGACAGAAGGCGCGGTAAGCGGATTTCCGTTCCTGTACCAGGTATAGTGGTAATCATTGCTGGGCGGAGTGGTGAAGTGAACAGAATCGCCATTGCACAGGAATTGTGTATTTGCCGGTGTAAGCGCAGCCACCGGTTTCGTGTAGAGGTTAATGCCTATAGTGTCTGAGCTCCGCGCGCATCCGCCATTGATAATAGCTACTTGATAGATACCTGTCTGAGTTACGTTTAGCCTATTGCTATCCGCACCTAGTATGGTAGTGCCATTGCGCACCCAAGTATAAATATATCCCGGTCCGGCACCTGCCTGTAAAGTGATTACCTCACCCTCACAACCGGCTCTCTTGCTGGGCACAACTACAGTATCAGGGACAGGAAGGACGCTTACCATTACATTGTCTGACGTATCAACTGCACAAAGCCCACCATCAATGCGCACCTTATAATTGCCGGGAGTACTGGTAAAATAATAGGATTGCGTAGCGCCGGGAATAGCTGCATTGTTGTAAAACCATTGATAGATAAGATTGGTTGATACACCACCTGATGCGGTTAGCAAAGCAGTATCACCGGGGCAGAGCTGCAAATGGTTGGCAGTTACTTCTGCATACATTCCATAGCTCGGATCATCGCGGAAATAAAGGGAATCGCTATAGCTCATACAGCCGCTGGCCGTATCTACAGCCACAGCCCGCCACGATCCGGGGCCGTTTACATATTTTTTGTACGGCTCATCTGAAATACGCGATTGATACCGGTAACCCAAATTAGAGACAAAACGCCCGAAAGACCACTTGTAATTTAACGCCGGTAAAGGGTTGTCAATGGTCAGGTAAGAGCCACCGCCATTGGGGTCTGTATCGCAGAAGAGCGTCATCGAAGGCTTAGGAGGTGCAGCATTCATGGTCAGCCGGGTGCTGTCTTTGATCTGGCCGCCACATGCCGGGCTATTGATAGTAAGGTAGTAAGTGCCTATCTGGGCTGGCCCAATGTTGGCTAAGAGCGGGTTGCGGATATTTGATGTAAAGCCATTTGGGCCTGTCCAGAAATATGTGGCATTAGGCACATAAGCAGTATTGAACTGTACATTATCACCCTCGCAGGCTACATATTTGGTGCTGCTGATAACGGGCGATGTAGCCAGATCCAGAATGCTGATCTGCTGGGTCACGAATGCACCGCAAGAGTCGGTGATTTTCACATCGTATATGCCATTGGCAGAACCGCCAAAGCCGGTAAAAATGCCCGTAGTATTGGTCTGGATATACGGACCGTTCACCCCATTGCCTGCCTGTGCAAGCGCGTACCTGTAAGGAGTAGTAGAAATGATAGGAATGCCCCCGGTACCAGCCACATAAACCTGCGCCTGCCCTGCAGATGCGCCTGCGCAGATGAAGCCAATCGTATGGTTCACATCAAGATCCAATGGTTCACCGGGTATGTCGAATGAGTAAGTATTGGAATAAGGATTGGGATAAGGATTTGGTGGATTGCCCGGCGGATAATTGTCTGTATAGGCTGTGTTATAATCTGCAGAAGGAACAATGGTATAATGGTCGGGCCAGGTCAGCAGAATTGAATCACCATTGCCATATTGCAACCAACGGTCGGCAGTGAAGTCGTAGTTAAGTCGTTGGCCATGCTCCGCTATCGAATAGGCAGCTGGTACGCTAGCACCATTGTGCGTAGCCGTTGCATACGGCCATACCCAGGTACCTTCGCAGGAGCGCCGCATGCGGATGACACCAGCAGTGAACTGATAAAGATCATTTTGCCCGACCGTGACCGGCAGGTAATAAGTACCGCAGCCATCTACAATGCGCCATATGTAAGTACCCGGCACAAAATAATAGCTATTTGGCCTGAATGGAGTCATGTTATTGGTCGCATCAAAATGGGTAAAATTGCTGATGGACCAGTAACTTCTGAACGTATAGCCGGTAGGTCCGCTAACAAGGTCGATCGTGGCATTGCCGGACTGGTTAACCCCTGAAAAGCGGAACCCCTGTATATAGTTTTGAAAGCCGGGTGCACCAGACAGCACTGATACAGTATAAGGCGTAGCCGGCACAGGCTGTGATCCGGTGCTTCCGGTCATTGTATAGCCATCTCCTGTAGTTACAGTAGCATTATAGTTGCCGGCGGGCAGCGCGGGTGTTGTAATAGACGTCTGCAAAGCAGTATAAGGTCCGTAGAGCTGGCCGGTAGTCGTATTGGTAAGCGTATAGGTGAGCGGCGTACATACAGTACCAAACACTTGCAGCTGGCCGCTGAATGTTGGGCTACAGCTATTGACCGACGAGCCAACAACATGTGCCTGGCCGATAGGTGTACTGAAAGTTTTTGTCTGATTACCACATTTCATTTTCACGGTGATCAGTATGTTCCGGTTGTAGAGATTCCTAGTTGTCATTCCTGCCGGCAGTTTGATCCGGAAATTGGCTTGTGAGAGCGGTACGAAAGGAGTAGTTGTGCCCGGCATACCGCTAATGGACATAGACACCGTCAACAGCGAGTCGGGCCCGTAGCTCAGCCAGTCCAGCCCATTGTATCCTGTAGGTCCGAACATGACTGAATCGCAGGTGGGGGAAGACAGGTAAGAGCTGGTGTTGAAATCATTTAGCGAAATGGCATCTATATGCACTGTAGCCGGTACGGTGCCATTGCCACAGGCATCGCGCACCTGAATGGTATAGTTACCACTGTAAGTATTGCTCAGCACAAGACCGGCGGTGGGGGTAGAAAAGCTGCGCGGGCCGGCATAGCTGCCCGGTGCACTGAGAATGGTTATTGTATAAGGTGGCAGTCCATTGGCAATATTTACGCCCAGCTTGCCCAGCGCATCCGGGCAATCCAGCGATGCCCGGTACATAACGGGTGTTGCTGAAGGAATTGTATAAGACCCCGGCATGCTAATGCTGGTATTCTTGCCTACAAGTGTACCGCCGCACTGCGCGACCACACTTACCGTAAAGGTACTGGGAGGGATACCGGTAAAAAGAGCCGAGTTGTTCAGCGGAACGGAAAAACCGCTACCAGTAAGGGGGATGCCGTATTGAATATTGGTGAGATTAGCCGCATCCGGACCAGTAAGCGCTACGGAGAATCGGCCATTTGCCGTACAATTTGCTCCGGTAATTACGGTAGCTACAGGGCGCCAGTTGTTACATTGCGCATGTGCATTTATATTGCTTAAAATGATCCAGCAAACAGTCAATAAAAAACAACGGATATTCAAAGGGGGGATAGATATTTTCATAAAAAGGGTAGTTATGAATTAAGGGTTGAAGGCGAAAAAAGCAGGTTGCTAATAATATAGACGGAGTAATTAGGCCTGACACTTAGATGACATAAAAATATTTTTGGGCGCCATATCAGAACAGGGTCAATTGCATACCGGGGCCCTCATCAGCCATTGCGCCCGGCTCATTGAAATTGGACACAGAAATGCCCAGCAAACGTACCCGGCTTTGCTCAGGATCAGTAGCAGATAATAGCTGAACGGCAGTATCAAAGATCGTTTGCTCATCGCCGATCAGTTTGGTGAAAGATTTATTTCGGGTAGTCTGCCGGAAGTCACTGTATTTTACTTTGAGGGTAATGGTTCTGCCTTTCAATCCCTTTCGCACAAGCCGTTCGCAGACAATGCGGCTGATCTTGGCCAGCTCGGTCATCATCTCGGCCAGCGTGATCAGGTCATGAGCAAATGTATCTTCTGCGCCGAGTGATTTTGTTTCGCGGTGCGGCTTCACTTCGCGCTCGTCGATGCCTCTTACAATGCGGTAATAAAACCGTCCTGCCTTCCCGAAATGATTCACCAGCTCATCTTCTGAATACACTTTCAGATCAGCGCCGGTATGCATTCCCAATTGTCCCATTTTCGCGGCCGTCACTTTTCCGACTCCATGAAATTTGCTGACCGGCAGCTTAGCGATAAACGCTTCTACCGAAGAAGGACCAATGAACGTAAGACCATCCGGCTTATCCATATCGGACGCGACTTTGGCTACGAATTTGTTAACGGATACTCCGGCAGACGCCGTCAGATTCAGCTCTTCGCGAATAGCCTGCTTGATGTTTTTGGCAATCTCTATGGCAGAGCCTATGCCCTGCTTATCCGTCGTCACATCCAGGTAGGCTTCATCGAGCGAGAGCGGTTCTATGAGGTCTGTATAGCGACTGAATATTTCGCGGATATGCACAGATGCTTCTTTGTAAGCATCAAACCGTGGGCGGATAAAGATGGCGTGCGGACAAAGCTGCAGCGCCTGTTTAGAAGGCATAGCCGAGCGGATGCCGAACTTCCGGGCTTCGTACGAAGCTGTGGCCACTACCCCACCGCGCCCTTCGGGCGAGCCACCTACCACAATAGGCTTGCCTCTGTATTCAGGATGATCGCGCTGCTCCACGGAAGCGTAGAAGGCATCCATATCTATATGGATGATCTTGCGCTGTTTTTGTTGCGGCTCACTCACCGGAATTTCTGTTTGCACAAAGGTAGCTTACCCTGATTTTAAAGTGCGGCTGCAATCATTCATATTGGTGTAAGCAGATGCTCATCCTGCCTGTAAAATCCCGCTCTTTTCTCCCCTTTCCTGCAATAAAAAAATTGAATCCCCCCCGCCCGGGGTTAATCTACAGCAAAGGCAGTCAGATACTTTTGATACAGCGAAAACCCCTATAACATGAAATATCCCCTATCATTGATCTTTCTGCTGATATCCCTGAACGCTTCTGCCCAAAAAGGATTCATTTCCGGAACGGTGAAGAGCAGTGCAGAAAAACCACTGGCAGATGTACCCGTATTCATATTAAAATCCACGGACAGCTCGCTGGTAAAAACCACGATAACCAATGAGGCCGGAAAGTACATCACAGAGCCATTGACCGATGGCAGGTATCTTGTGAAGATAGCTCTCCCGGATTATGAAACATGGTATTCCGCACCTGCAGAGGTAGCAGGCGGTGAAGCAGTGATACTGGACATAATGCTCATTCCGGCAAAGAAAGACCTGAAAGAAGTAACCGTACGCTCCCAGAAGCCGCTGATCGAAGCGCGGGCGGATCGCATTGTGGTGAATATGGAGAACAGCATTGCCAACACCGGCTCTACGGCCATGGAAGTATTGCAGCGCTCACCGGGTGTGAGTGTGGATCAGAACGACAATATATCGCTGAAAGGGAAACAGGGCGTGAATGTAATGATCGACGGAAAGCTGGTGCCAGTACAGGGTGCGGACCTTGCCAATCTGTTGAAGAGTATGCCTTCCAATTCTATTGAAAAGATTGAGCTGATCACCAATCCCGGCGCGCGCTATGATGCGGCAGGCACAGCGGGTATCATCAATATAAAAACGAAGAAAGACAAGAGGCTGGGCGCTAACGGAAGCATTACGGGCGGCTATGGACAAGGTATCTATCCGAAAGCCAACGGTGGGTTCACGTTCAATTACCGCAATAAGAAAGTGAACCTTTTTGCCATCTACAACTACTTTTTCAGGGATGGCAAGAATGAGCTGTTGCTGTACCGGCAGTTCGACAGTAGCCACATCTACCAGTTCGCCTACGACCAACACAACTACAATAAAATCCGCTGGCAAAGCAACTGGACAACAATGGGTATGGATTATACCATCAGCCCGAAAACTACGGTTGGGGTAGTGCTCAGCGGTGCGCTGAATACGGTAGATCACCGAAGCGCCAATGATGCCTCGGTGCTGGATGCCAACCATGAGGTGTCTTCTTACTTCACCAACAATACAGACAACTCCAGCAGGTACACCAACTACGGAATCAATGCCAACCTGCGCCACCAGTTCGATACCGCCGGCCGTGAGCTAAGCGTGGATGCAGATTATGCGCGCTATACGGTTACCAATGATCAGAGCCTGTACACATTATTCACCTACCCGAATGGCGCGCCGGTCAGCGATGCATCGCGCATCTATGGTCTGCTGGATGGCCATACCGATATCCGCTCTTTCAAAGCAGATTATACGCATCCGCTGAAAGGCAATGTACGCTTCGAAGCAGGCATCAAGACCAGCTATGTTACGGCCGATAATGATCCGGTATTCTATGACCGCAGCACGGGTACCGATGTGTATGACTCTACCAAGAGCAATCACTTCATTTACACAGAAAATATCAACGCAGCCTACATCAATACCTCTAAAGAATGGACCAAATGGAGTGTGCAACTGGGAATGCGCGCGGAACAGACGATTGCTAAAGGGCACCAGCTCGTGAATGATTCCCGTTTCGACCACAACTATCTGCAATTGTTTCCCAACCTTGCCGTAACCCGTCACCTGAATGCCGATCATGACCTAGGCCTCACCCTCAGCAGGCGCATCGACCGCCCTACGTATGAGCAGCTCAATCCGTTCCGCAATTACATGGACCCAAGCTCTATCCACGAAGGCAATCCATACCTGATGCCGGCGCTCACGTATGTTGCAGAGATGAGCCATATTTATAAAGGCCGCTTCATTACCCAGTTTTCTTACAGTTATACCACCGATGCTATTACCCAGGTGATTGTGCCCAGCAACACCGATAAAGTCACGCTCATCACAGACCGAAACCTCGCTACCAATACGACTTACACGCTGAGTGGAACCTATCCTTTTCAGGTGACTAAATGGTGGAGCAGCGCCAATTCCGTAGCAGGCTTCTACTCTTATTTCGAAGGAGACATTGCCAACACAGCACTCAATGCAGGCACACTTGCATTCAGTGGCTCTACCCAGAACAGCTTTATACTGCCCAAAGACTGGAGTATAGAATTATCAGGCTGGTATCAGAACAAGCAGCGCTATGGCTACATGATCCTTAAAGATATGAGCGGCGTGAACATCGGTATTCAAAAGAGCCTGCTGGATAAGAAAGCGACTATTAAAATGAGCTTTACCGATCTGTTTTATCATCAGAACCCGATCGGCAGCAGTGATTTTAGCGGCTATCACGAAGATTTTATTGTACGGCGCGATACGCGTACGGCTAATATTTCCTTCACTTACCGTTTTGGCAAGCGCACCGTAGCGCCGGCAAAGCGCAGAGCCAGAGGCGCAGAAGATGAGCTGAAGCGCGCTGGCAGCGGTGGAAACTGATAACAATTCCAGAGAAAGAGCTTTTATCTGTTACGCAGGTATTTTTTTACCTTTGCGCCTGCTAAAAACATGATAATAATGAGCGAAGCTCTTGATAAAATAGTCAGCGATACAACGCCTCTGATGAAGAAGGCCATTGAACATCTCGAAACGGAGCTGCTGAAGATCCGTGCAGGTAAGGCTACTCCACAGATTGTTGAAGGAATATTTGTAGAATATTATGGCAATCCTACTCCACTCAATCAGGTAGCTAATATCACGATTCCCGATGCGCGTACCATTTCCCTGCAGCCCTGGGAGAAAAATATGATGCAGCCGATCGAAAAAGCCATCATTGCCTCCAACATCGGCCTTAATCCACAGAACGATGGCACTTATATCCGCCTCTTTCTGCCACCACTGACCGAAGAGCGCCGCCGCGAGCTGGTGAAACGCGTGAACGGGGAAGGTGAGCATGCCAAGATCGCTATCCGCAATATCCGCCGCGACCAGATCGAGCAGGTAAAGAAGCTGCAGAAAGACGGACTGAGCGAGGACATTGCCAAAGATGGTGAGAGCCGTATTCAGGTCACGACAGACAAGCATATCGCTCTTATAGAAGTACACCTGAAGGATAAGGAAAAGGACATTATGACAATCTGATTAGTTGATCCCGCCGGCAATGCTGCATGCATTTTGCCGGCGTTATTTTATCCATGATCCTGTGGTATGAGCGAACTTCACAAGCAGATTCTGCTGCTGTTACAAATTCCCATCTATGCCCTTCTGATACCGTTGGAGCTGCTGCTAAGCCATGTGCATGGGTGGAAGTTTTACAGCTGGAAGGAAACGGCTATGAACATTTACATCACCCTGTTGAATGCCGGTGTTGATCTGTTGTTGCGCGGCGTAGCGCTATTCGTGCTGCTGTTTTTTTATGGCCATCATGCTCCGCTGCACCTTTCTCCGGCGTTGTATTGGGTCATGCTGTTCTTCTGTGAAGATTTCCTTTTCTGGTTGGAGCATTTTGTAGATCATCATGTGCGTTTTTTCTGGGCGGTACATGTTACCCATCATTCCAGCGAAGAGTATAACCTTACCACCGGCTTCCGCTCATCCGTGCTGATGCCTTTCTACCGTTACATTTATTTTATACCGCTGGCCTGGTTCGGCTTCCGTCCGCTGGATATTTTCTTTATGTACGCCATCACGCAGACGTACGGCATTCTGGTGCATACGCAGGCCATCAAGAAGCTACCCCGCTGGATCGAGTATTTCTTTGTAACGCCCTCGCATCACCGTGTGCACCACGCCAGCAATATTCCTTATCTGGATAAAAACATGGGCATGGTGCTCATTATCTGGGACCGCCTCTTCGGCACTTTTACGGAAGAGCTGCCTGATGAAACACCCCACTACGGCCTTACCAAGCCCATTGACAATCCGCACCACCCGGTAAAGATCGTGACCCATGAATGGATCGCGCTGAATGCCGATCTGAAACAGAATATTCCGCTGCGCACTAAGCTGAAATATCTGTTGCATCCACCCGGCTGGCGGCACGATGAGGCGTCGATGACGAGCAAAAAATTACAGCGGGAATGGGAAGCGCAGCGCGCAAAAAAAAGGCAGGCTGATTAATCATCAACTTGCCCTTTTGTTTTATCGAAAGATCATTTTCCGGTGCTCCGTTCAGAACCTGTGGTTGCTGTGGGATTCTTCGTGCCTCAGGATGACTCGCTGTATAAACAGGCACTTACAAATACAGGTCATACAAAACATAGGTCATGCTGACGAAAGGAAGCATCCCACAGCGACCTATATCGGCTAAAATCTATAAGTTGATGCCTTATTTTCCGGTGTTCATTTTCAGGATGAGATCATACTCGGCTTTCCGCACAGCGCCAACAGACAGCCTCGACAGACGAATGAGGTCCATTTCTGCCAGCTCCGGCATCTGCTTCATATCAGCCAGTGATACCGGACTCTTCAGAGCTTTGAAAGGCTTAAACTCAACCACTACCCAGTTCGGGTCATCCGTAGTCGGATCCTGATAAAACTCTTTGGCAACTTCTGCGATGCCAACTATTTCCAGCCCTTCATTGCTGTGGTAGAAAAAGGCTTTATCGCCCTTTTTCATGGCTTTGAGGTTGTTGCGCGCCGCGTAGTTTCGCACGCCATCCCACATGGTATTGCCGTCTTTTACCAGCTGATCCCAGCTGTATTTATGCGGTTCAGATTTGATAAGCCAGTAGTTCATCGTGATTATTTATTCGATATTCTGCGCTCAAAAATAGAGCAGCAGTTTAGATTTTAGCTGTGTTTTCTACAGATAATTATCAGGCTGAATTTTATCCGGATTTTTCAGGTTGAGCTTGCCGACGCCTTTATTAATGTTATCCTTCGGCAAGCTCAGGATGACAGGTGATTATTGAAACGCTTTTAAATAGCAGGGTTCTCACATAATACAGAATGGTTGTATATATTTCAAAAAATTAATTCATGATTCAGGAAATTAAACTTTAAGCTCCGGATCATAAAACATTTACCATTAAAACATTTGGAAAGCTTATAAAGAATTTTAGCTTTGTTCTTCATCCGAATTCAAGCTCCGCTAAAACAATACATTCATTGTATGAAAACGAACAGTCCCGGCGAAAGCAAAGTGCATACACTTTCCAACTTCCTGACCGAAAACATCGGCAAAGACACTCACAAGACACAACAGGAAAAGAGCCACAGCAATGAAGAGCTTGCCGAAAAGCTGCATACGATCGAAGACGCCATTAACCGGCTGGAGCGGAATGAGCGACAGATCAGGTACCGAGAGGGATTTTATATTGGCGGCAACATTATCAACTCCAATGTAAACAGCAACTCGGATGGCAATATCCACAACAATAAAAGCTCAACAGAAGAAGCGATCAATAAACTGATTGCTGCGATCGACCGGCTCCATGATATGCTTGATAAGAAGCTTTGACCGACCCGGATTCTTTCGGCTGGATTTAGAACTCTCTCATTAACAGTGTTGCAGCCAGTTCTTTCAAAGGCTCTTTCCGCTTGCTGATAACTGCTATATCTTCCAGGCATGCAAAGGCTTTGTCTGAATAGCGCTTTACCGCATCGAGGCATTCCTGCTCTGCGCCGATCGTTTTATACAAGGCCAGCATAGTATCTATCTTATCCGCACGATCTGTCTGCAGCAGCTCCTCGATTGCTTCTTTTTGTGAGGCGTCTGCTTTTTCAGTGGCTTTAATGAGCAGGTAGGTTTTTTTATTGGCTTTGATGTCGCCGCCAGCTTGCTTGCCTAATTTCTCAACATCGCCGAAGGCATCCAAGTAATCATCCTGCAATTGAAAAGCGATGCCCAGATTGCGGCCAAAGGCATAGATCTTTTCTGCATTGCCAGCCGTAGCGCCACCGATGAGCGCGCCCATTTCCAGGCTGCACGCCAGTAATACCGAGGTTTTCAGCTCAATCATGCGGATGTATTCATCGATCATCACATCGCTGCGCGTCTCAAAATCCATATCCATCTGCTGTCCTTCGCAGACCTCTATTGCCGTTTTGTTGAAGATACTCAATACTTCCGGCAGGTGACTCGTGATTCTGGAGAGCTCTTTGTATGCATAAATGGAGAGCACATCACCGCTCAAGATGCCCGCCGTGAGGCCATATTTTTCATGCACGGTCTGCTTTCCCCTGCGCAGCGGGGCTTTGTCCATAATATCATCATGGATGAGCGAGAAATTGTGGAACAGTTCTACGCCCATAGCGGCATGCCAGGCATCGGGATGCAGATCGCCAAACAGCTCATTGCCCATGGCGCAAAGCACCGGGCGCACCCGCTTGCCGCCGAGCGAGAGCAGGTAGCGGCAGGGATCGTACAGATTGCCAGGCTCTCGCGAAAAGAGCGGCCGGGCATCCATCTGCGCTTCAAATTGTAGGAGTAGCTCTTTAAAAGAATGCATTTCTTCAGAAACTGGAATGATGGCCTGCTGACCGCCGAATTACTTTTTCGCTCTCTTAGCGGGTTTTCTTCCCGGTTTCTCTTCTCTTGATTGCTGAGGCCTGCTACCGCTATTACCGCCACGCCGTCCTGCCGGCTCTGCCTTTGCAGCACTGCGCCTGGCAGATGGCTCAGGCATACCTACCAGATGATAGTCGATCTGCCGCCTTTCAAGATTAGCGCTGACCACTTTTACTTTCACCTTATCGCCGATCTGGAAGCGCATACCGGTGTTACGGCCTACCAGCATATACTCTCCTTCCATAAACGTGAAGTCATCGTACTCCGATAGCTCTGCAATACTGATCATGCCTTCGCACTTGTGCGCTACCGTTTCTGCCCAGAAGCCGAAGGCCGCCACACCGCTGATCACCGCATCGAAATCTTCGCCCACATAATCCTGCATAAATTCTACCTGCTTGTACTTATTGGCCGTACGCTCAGCTTCCATAGCGCTGCGCTCCTGATCGCTGCAATGGCGGCAGAGCTGCTCCATATTTTTGATGGGCTTAATTTCTTCTTCCAGACATTCCTGCAGCACACGATGCACCAGTACATCGGGGTAACGGCGGATGGGTGAAGTGAAGTGACAGTAGTCTTCAAAGCCCAAACCGTAGTGACCAATATTTTCCGTGGTATATACAGCTTTCGCCATTGTACGGATACCGAGGCTTTCCAATACATGCTGCTCCGGCTTGCCTTGTACTGCCTGCAACATGCCATTGAAAGACTCAGTAATACTTTCCGGTGTGCTCATATTGAATTTATAACCGAAGCGGGATGCAAATGCGGCGAATACTTCCAGCTTCATCTCGTCCGGCACATCGTGCACGCGGTATGGGAATGGAACTGGTTTTCCTTTAACTTCTATTTTTGATACAAATTCTGCGACTGTTCTATTGGCCAGCAGCATAAATTCTTCAATCAGCTGGTGCGCTTCCTTGCTTTCTTTCACAATGATTCCAACCGGCTTCGCATTTTCATCTAGCACAAAGCGAACTTCCTGTGAAGAGAAATTAATAGCTCCTTTTTTGAACCTGGCCGCGCGTAATGTCTGTGCCACTTCATTTAAGGTCATCACTACTTCTTTATGATCTCCTTCTGCGCCTTCGATCATTTCCTGCACTTCTTCGTAGGTGAATCGCCGTTGTGAGCGGATCACCGTTTTGCCCAGCCAATAGTCTTTTACTTTACCGGCTTTGGTCATCTCGAAGATGGCAGAGAAGGCATATTTATCTTCGTCGGGACGGAGTGAGCAGAGCAGATTGCTCAGGTGCTCGGGCAGCATCGGGTTCACGCGGTCGGGCAGGTACACACTCGTGGCGCGCAGGTAAGCATCTTTATCTAATGGTGAATCTTTTTCTACAAAATGGCTTACATCCGCAATATGTACACCGATCTCGTAATTGCCGCCCTTCAGTTTCCTGAATGACAGCGCATCATCAAAGTCTTTGGCATCTACCGGATCAATAGTCATGGTGAGCAGTCCGCGCAGGTCTTTCCGCTTTTTCAGCTCGGCTTTATCAATCACATCTGTAAATCTTGCCGCTTCTTCGACCACATCATCGGGAAATTGCAGGGGAAAGCCTGCATCTATTAAGATGCTTTGCATGGCGCCTTCATTCTGCGTCTCATTGGTGAGTATGCTGGTGACTTCGCCGATGGGATTCTTTGCTTTAGCCGTCCATTCAACAATCTTTACAATAGCCTTATCGCCGTTCTTGCCTTCGTGCAGCAGATGCAATGGAATGAATACATCTACCGTCATATTTTGTTTGTCGGGTATCAGGAATGCGAAATGCTCTTTCACCTCCAGTCTGCCGCTGAACTCACTCTGCTTTCGTGCAATTACTTCTGTAATGCGGCCTTCTTGCCGTCCGTTCTTGCTGGCTTTGGTAATCTCTACGCGCACTTCATCACCATCCAGCGCAGTGCCCAGCTTTTCCGGATGCACCAAAACATCGCGCTCAAGCCCTTCTACTTTCACAAATCCCATTCCGCTGCGCACTACTTCCAGTTTGCCTTTCAGTGTATTGGCTGCGCCTTCTTTATGCTTGCTCTTATTTTTTCCTCTTGCCATAATGCATTACTTATTGGCAATAAAAGTATAAAAGCCGCGCCATGTACTGCTCATTAGTTTTTTGTTGGTTCTGAACGTGCCTCGGTGCGCGTTCCTCTACCTCAGCTTCATTTTACATTTTATTACCTTACTCCCAACATCACATAACCTATTTTTGTAGCCATAACCTCCAATCGCAAACAGGGCTGAAACGCTTCCTCAAAATACTACGCAATACCGTGCTCGTGCTCATCGGGATCGTTGTGCTGCTTGTCATTTCGGTGAACCTGACGCCGGTACAGAACTTCCTGGCACGCAAGGCAACAGAAACGCTTTCGCGTAAGCTGAAAACAACTGTCAGTGTAAAGCATGTACGGATCGATTTCCTGAACCATCTGCTGATACAGGGCTTGTATATTGAGGATCATGCGCACGATACGTTGCTTTATGCAGGTGAGGCCAGTGTAAAAATCACCGATTGGTTCTTTCTGAAAAAAGACAAGCCGGTCATCACTTATGTAGGGCTGCGGGATGCCTATAGTCATCTTTACCGTACGGGCACTTCCAAAGAATGGAATTATCAATTTGTGCTGGATGCTTTTGACAATGGCAAAAAAGACAAGACGAAACAGCAGAATGAATTTGAGCTGGATTTAAAGAAGCTCGATTTGCAGCATGTACGCTTTCATATGGATGATGCCTGGGGCGGCTCCGATATGGATTTTGACATCGGCAGCCTGGCGCTGAACGGGCGCGATCTGGACCTGAAGAAAAAGGTCATTGACCTGCAGGATATTTTTCTGGACAATACGCGGATCGTGATGCGTGATTATAAAGGCGGAAAGCCCATAGATCCGAACCGGAAAAATCACACACTGGCCATTGACACGACGGCATTCAATCCCGATAACTGGGTGGTAAAAGTGCAGCGTCTGTCGCTCGAAAATTGCCTGTATAGCCTTACTTCTGCTACCACAAAGCCAGCGCCCCATGAGTTTGATGCGGAGCATCTGCTCGTAAATGGTATCAATATCAAAGCGGCCAATCTTCGCATCAATAGAGATACTTTAACGGCACACCTGGATCAACTGACCGGCCGTGAGCGTTGCGGACTGGCAATCAGGGAATGTACGGCAGATATCAAAGTGTCGCCCACCATTTCTGAGCTGAAAAATCTGGTGCTCAAAACAGATAAAAGCGTGCTGAGCAATTATTATGCGATGCACTATGAGCGGTTCCCGGATTTTCTGGATTATATCCACAAAGTGAAGATGGAAGCAGAGCTGGATGATGCGGTCATTAGTGGAGATGAGGTGGGTTACTTCGCGCCAGTGCTGCGGAAATACAATGCAGTAGTCAAAGGCAGCGGAAAGTTTTACGGAGCGGTAGATAGTCTGTATGGTGATCGCATACAAGTCTCGGATGGCACCAGTATGATACAAGGCAATCTGGCCATGGTTGGCCTGCCCGACATCAACAAAACATTCATTCATTATACCAATGGCGCCATCATTACCAATGGACAGGCGGTCATGCGCTACGCGCCGGAGCTTCGCAACAATCCGAATGTGGATCTTGCGCGCCTCAGCTATATCCGCTTCAATGGCGGCTTCACAGGTTATATTGACCGCTTTGCAGTGAATGGCGCACTTCAGACTAATCTCGGCACTATTACTTCCGATGCCAGGTTGGTATTGCCTGCGCTGGATGCGCGCAAGGCGGTGTATTCGGGTACAGTTACTGCGGGTTCTTTTAATCTGGGTGCGTTGCTGCGCCAGCCTTACCTGGGCCAGATCACCTTTAAGGCTGATATTTCGGGCAATGGATTTGATCCTGATGCTGCGGCGGGCATTAAGATAAATGGCTTCATCAACACGCTTGGATTATACGGCTATAACTACAGCAATATTACGGCTGAGGGTGTACTGGCTTCTAAAAAGTTCGACGGTAAGATTCTGGTGGATGATCCTAATCTGGCATTGGCTTTCAATGGTGCATTTGATTTCAGCGGTAAGCAGCCGGTAATCGTTGCTACGGCTAACCTTTTGAAAAGTGATCTTCAGCAGCTAAAGCTGACCAGCGAACCGGTCAGTGCCTCTGCCGACTTTGACCTGAATACAACAGGCAGCAATATTGATAACTTCCTCGGTTCTGCAAAACTATACAATATCAATCTGCTGCGTGGCAGCCACCGGGTAGATGTAGATTCCGTATCGCTGCAGGCAACGCTGGCCGATGGTGGCAAGATGCTGACGTTGGAGAGCAATGATTTCTCTGCGCACATTTTCGGCAATTACCAGCTTTCCCAGCTTTACTATTCTACGCAATATTTTCTGTCGGGTTATCTTCCCAATTATATCCGCAAGCCCAAGCAATACGCGCCTGACCAAGACCTGACTTTTGATGTGACTACGCGTAGCATGGACAGCTTGTTATCAGTGATCACAACAGATATTCACGGGTTCAACAATAGTGTGTTCATCGGCTCGCTCAATACTACCTCCCAGCGGCTGAGCCTGTCAGCCAAAGTACCTTATGGCCGCATCGGTAATGTGCGGATGAACAATGTAGGCATTGATGGCAATGGCAATTTCCAAAGAATGACGCTGAATGGTAATGCGGGCAGCATTGTGGTGGGCGATACCCTGCTCAACATCTCGCTTGATTTCAAGACTACAGTGGGCAATGATTCTATCGGCTTCAATATAACTACGGCTTCGCCGGGGCGCTATGGTACGGCTACACTGAATGGTGGCGCAGTAGCTTTGGGGGACTCGCTTTATCTGACGATGGCACCCTCAGAAGTATTTCTGAGCCAGAACCGTTGGGAGATCGGTGGCGGAAGCAGTGTAGTCATCGCTAGAAATTATCTTTCTGTAAAAGACCTGTTTCTGACTTCCGGTCTGCAACGCGTTGCGATTTACACAGAAAATGAACGCAGTGAGCAGTCGTTGCTCGTGTCTGCTGAAAACATAGACCTGGCACAGCTCAGCGGCATAGCCGGTCTTTCAGGCTATCACCCCGACGGGCGGGTAAATGGCAGCGCACGTATCGATCATTTGTTTGGTAAAATGATGATTGATGGAAATGTGAAAGCAACCGGTGTAATGCTCGGTACGGATAGCATCGGCACCATTCAGCTATCCGGCAATTATGATGACAACAAACAGTTGTTGACGCTGGAAGACGGCAGCGGCATTTTCCGCGGCGACGCCTCTGTCACGGCGATGGGCAATATGAGCTTCGACAGCACCAGCCATCAGCGGCTTAGCGGCTATGTTGGGCTACATAATGCTCCGGTGGCCTGGGTAAGCCCATTCCTGGATGGATTTGTAAGTAACCTTGCCGGCATGGTAAATGGCAATGTCAATATCGGCGGTACGGGCAGCGCACCCGATGTGGATGGAAGCATTACGCTCAAAGATATTTCCTGCAAGGTCGATTATCTCGGCACCACTTATACTATTCCTACAGCTTCAATAGGCATTAACAGCGCTGCGATCAGGCTGAATGATATAGAGGTGTATGACGTGCAGGACAATAAAGCTTCACTGACCGGCACCATTTTCCATGACCGTTTTCAAAAATTCAGATTGAATCTGCAGGTAAAGTCTGACCGTTTTGAAGTGCTCAATCTGAAGGATTATGAAAATGATGCTTTTTACGGTAATCTGGTAGCCGATACCAAGCTGAATGTAACCGGTCCGTTCAATAATCTGCGGATGGAGATCACCGCTTCGCCTGCTGAAGTTTCTCACCTTTATCTGCCCATGAGCAGTGGTAATACGGTAGGGTCTTACAGCTATGTTTCGTTCAGGCAATATGGCGAGCAACAGGTAATCTCTTACGGAAGCAAAAACAAGCTGACACTTAATATAACTGCAGCGGTCAATCCACTCCTGACGGTTACGCTTATTCTTGATCCTGCTACGGGTGATCAGATCAATGCGCGCGGTAGCGGCAGCCTGCGAATGGAAATGCCTGCGGGCAATGACCTGAAGCTGTTTGGCGTGTACAATATCGATGAAGGAGATTACACTTTTACCTTCCGGCAGCTATTTTTCAAACGTCAGTTCAGTATCAATTCCGGCAGCACCATTCAATTTAATGGGCCTATTGCGCAGACAAATCTGGATGTAAATGCCACCTACCGCACCCGTGCCAGCCTGTACGATCTGCTGGATGAAAAAGAAAAAGAAAGCAGCTTTATTCCTGCCAGTGAATTGTCTGACACCAAACGATTGCAAGAAGTAAACGTCTTGCTTCATATGACCGGAAAGCTCACGGCGGCTAACTTATCCTTCAAGCTTGAGCTGCCTGAAAAACGCTCTGTGGGTACCTACGCGTACACTAAATTTGACCGTATCAACAACAACGACCGCCAGCTTTTTGATCAGGTAGGCTCCCTGTTGCTGATCGGATATTTCATTCCGCCGGAAGGTATTGCAGGATCCACAGCCGCTACGGGCGCGATCAATAATATGAGTGAAATACTCTCTACCACTACGTCTACCCAGCTTACCAATATCGTGAATAAGCTGCTGGGTGATCCGCGCTTGTCCATTGATCTGAAGTACAAAAACTACAACCTGAGCGATGGCAATACCAATCCATTGAACAGAAATGAGGTGAAGCTCGGCCTGCGCCAGAACTTTTTGAAAGATCGGTTGATTGTAGAGATCGGCAGCTCTTATGATTGGGGAAGACCTACTACATCGAGTACCAACAGCAATAACCTCACCCTGCTTAATAACTTCCGCGTGCAGTATTTGCTGGATAAGGATGGTCGCCTGCGCCTGAATGGCTTCCGTACTTCTGACTATGATGTATTGCTGGATAATGGCCGCAATATTGTAAGATCAGGTATTGGCATTTCCTGGCGCAAGACGTTTGATTCTTTTGCCGAGTTCTTTCATTCCGCCAAGTATTATCAGCGCAAAAATGAAGAGTTACGTAATCTGAATAATAATCCGGTAGATTCTGCCAGCCTCCGAAAAGTGGTGGGAACGGAATAATTTTTCTGATTGCTGTGGGCAGAATTGCAGTTACTGCATCTGATAAAAATATTGCTCTAGCTGAAGTGCAATGCTATCCCAGCTAAAATGTTGCTGCATCACATGAATGCCCATTGCGCCGGTCTGTTCCCGCAATCCCACATCTCCTAATAGCATGACGACTCGTGCTGCAAAATCAGCTGCTTTTTTTTCCATAAATGCACCTTCACCACTTACAATACCCAAGCCTTTAAACCCGATTTCAGTACAAACTACCGGCACTCCCATTGCCATTGCTTCCAGCACTTTATTCTGCGTACCAGCCCCAAAGCGCAACGGCGATACCACCACACTGGCATCATTATATACTTCCGAGAGGTCTTCAATAAAGCCGGTCACTTCTATTCCATCACCTGCAAGCGCCAACACACTGGTTACAGGTCGCTGACCGGCAATGATAAACTTGACTTTGGGCCAGCTTTGTCTGATGATGGGAAGAATTTCATTCACAAAATGAATAACTGCATCTACATTGGGCGCATAGTCCATATTGCCGGTGAAGAGCAAAGTATGGCTGTGGCTGTAGTCGTGATTGCCTGCACGGAACAAGTCCAGGTCCACACCATTAGCCAGTAATTGTAGATTGGTAACATCGTGCTTTGCCCGCAGATAATCCACATCTTCCTGAGAGCAGGCGAGCGCCATGCTGTATTGTTTCATCACAGGCTCGTAGCGCAATACCCGCTTCTGCTCGATCCGCTCAAAGGCTTTTTTCAGAAAATTTCCGGGCATCTTCTGCCGGCGCTTCCAGTAAAGAGAGAATGCATCCGGAAGATCAAGAATTCGTTTCACCTCATTGCGGCCAGACAGGTATGGCGCCATGCGCAAATGCTGTACATGAATGGCATCGTACGTATGTTTCTGCAAAAGTGCATTCAGCCGCCGCATCATAGCAGCGCTCTGAAAGTACAATACCTGCACCGGCAATGGCCGCCACAATGCGGTAAGACAGTTAAGTGCCGAGCGCCATTTGGGCAAATGAATAAGATGAACCTCTTTAAAAATTTTCAGCAGCTCATCCTGATAAGTAAAATCCTCCGCCGACTGTGCAAACGTGATCAGATGCAGCTCATGCTTTGCCGCAAGCCGCTTCGCAAGATTATAAATCTTGAGCTTATCGCCCCGGTAAGGCGGGTAAGGCACACGGTTGGCCAGGAAGAGTAGCTTCAAAATTTAATGCGGTAATGCAACAATGCGTTAATGCGGCAATATAGTAGAATATAGCACATCATACTATAAACGAGTACTAATTAAAATCCTCATTATCGCACCAGCACATTATCGCATTAAGCCAATTATTTAAGAATCTCATGCCCCAGCTTATCCCGCTTGGTTTCGAGATAAAAATTATTATGGACGTTGGGCTTAATTTCTATAGGCACATTTTCCACGATCTCCAGTCCGTAGCCGAGCAGTCCGGCACGCTTGCGTGGGTTGTTGCTCATCAGCCGGATCTTGGAAACGCCCAGGTGGCGCAGTATCTGAGCTCCTACGCCATAATCACGCTCATCATTTTTAAAGCCCAGCGCCAGATTGGCTTCCACAGTGTCTTTGCCTTCTTCCTGCAGCTTGTAGGCCTTCAGTTTGTTCAACAGACCAATGCCCCGGCCTTCCTGATTCATGTAGAGGATCAGCCCTTTCCCTTCACGCTCTACCATTTCCATAGCGTGCTGCAATTGCTCGCCACAGTCGCAGCGGAGTGAATGCAAAATATCTCCTGTAAAGCAGGAGCTGTGTACCCGTGTCAATACAGGTTCGTCAGGTTTCCACTCTCCTTTGATTAATGCCAGATGATGCTCGCCGGTATTGGTCTGCCGGAAGGCCACCAGCTCAAAATTGCCAAACTTGGTAGGCATCTGCACGCGCACTTCTTCTTCGATCAGGGTCTCTGTTTGCAGGCGGTAAGAGATCAGGTCTTTGATCGAGATGATCTTGAGGTCAAATTTCCTAGCTATCTCCAGCAGCTCAGGCAGGCGCGCCATCGTACCATCATCGTTCATGATCTCTACCAGCACACCGGCCGGCTCGAAACCTGCCAGACGCGCCAGATCAACCGTTGCCTCCGTATGCCCGGTGCGGCGCAATACGCCTTCGTTACGGGCGCGCAGCGGGAAAATGTGTCCCGGGCGGCCCAGGTCTTCCGGCTTTGTAGCAGGATCGATCAGCGCCTGTACCGTCTTGGCGCGGTCATGGGCTGAAATACCCGTAGTGCATCCATGTCCCCGCAGATCTACAGATACAGTAAAAGGCGTCTGGTGCAGTACTGTATTATCCTCCACCATTAATTGCAGATTGAGTGCGGCACAACGGGCTTCCGTGAGCGGTGCACAGATCAATCCGCGACCGTGTTTCGACATAAAGTTGATGACTTCGGGTGTCACATTACGGGCTGCGGTAACGAAGTCACCTTCGTTTTCGCGGTCTTCATCATCCACCACAATCACCAGTTTGCCATTACGGATATCTTCAAGTGCAGCGGCTATTGTATCAAGCATAAAAATATTTTTCTCGGGCGGTGCAAAGTTACATCAAAGTCAATGGTTCGCCGGATGTACTTCATGCTTTATAGCGATTGCAGCATCAAGGAAGTGAATAGATTATCCCGATGTTTTCTGCTTTACAATAGCGTTCAACCTATTGATAATTCGGCTGATAATTGCTTTATTGGCATAGTGCTCCAGAACGAGCGTTTGTGCATTGCTGCTTATTTTATTGGCATTGGTTGCATCATCAATAGCCAACTGAAACGCATTTGCAAACTCTTCCGGTGTATTGGCCTCCAGGTAATGAATTCCCGCCATCGCATTGATGCCCTGCATACCGATGGCTGTGCTGATAACCAGCTTCCCTTCTGCCATCGCTTCCAGAATTTTTACCCTTATCCCACCGCCGGCCAATAGCGGCACAACAAGTATTTGTTTATCGCTGTAAAAATCCTGAACGTCCATTATTTCACCACAGCAAAAGGTGCCCTCGGGCAGGTGATCGAAAAAGCGCTCAGGCACATTTCTCCCCCCGAAATAAAATTCAGCCTCTGGTACGCGCGCTTTTATTACAGGCCATATATCCTTCAAAAACCAGTCAATCGCTGCTTGGTTGGGCAACCAATCCATAGCACCGAGGTGATAAGCTTTGAAGAATCTTGTTTCTTTGATTTCAGAATGTTCTGTTGTTTCTATTCCATAAGGCGAAACCAACATTTCCTGATTAGGATGCGCTTTATGAATTACCGCAGCATCTGTTTCTGTAATTGGCAAAAGCAGATCGTACTCTTCCCATATTTTTTCTTCATAATGGCGCATTCTGGATGCCAGCGTGCTCAGGTAAATGCGCTTAATACCACTGCTTTCTCCCGCCAGCCGCTGCCATATCTCGTATTCCACATTATGCACCCGCATCACATGCACAGCATTTTTTATCAACGGCACGTAAGCGCTGAGAAATGGGCTTTCCATTTGCACTACATCCGGCTTGAAGGTGGACAGAAGGCTTTTCAGCTTCGCTACAAATACCGGATGATAGAATCGCTGCACATGCTCCGGCAATTGGCTGAAAATAAAGTTTTTCAGGACGCTTAATGTTTTCACATCATTATTCACAGGTACGGTATCGAAGCCATGGATCTCAGGATACAATGTTTTCAACAAATCCTCACCTACCGGGTGGCGGCTGGTATTCATGGCCAGCAGATGCACCTCCATACCTGCGCGCTGGTAGCCTCTGATTATAGCATCCATAGCCAGCGCGCCGCCATCGCGCAGCGGATAGGGAATACGGTTGGTGACAATAAGAATGCGCAGAGGATTCATGTAGCGCACAAAAATAAGCCGCAATGCGGGAATGGCTTATTTTTACACCCATGTCATTACCAGAACCTAAAAACCTGGTGTTCCTCGGCTCTAAGCCAATCGGTTATCAATGCTTTGAATATCTGCTCAGCCAATGTATTGCGCTGAATTTCCGCGTTTCCGCAATCATCACGCAGTCACGGAAAGAATTTGGCGGCGGCAATGATATTGCTTCGCTGGCCCGCGAGCACGGCGTTCCGGTTTTAAGCAAGCCGGATGAGCTGCCCGCGTGTGATATTATTTATTCGGTACAGCACCACCAGATACTCAGGCAAACGGCGATCAGCCTTGCCCGACAAATTGCGGTGAACCTGCACATGGCGCCATTGCCGGAATACAGGGGCTGCAATCAGTTTTCAATGGCGATCATTGATGGCAAGAAAGTGTTTGGTACGACTATTCATCAGATTGATGAGCGGATCGATCATGGCGATATTTTGTTTGAAAAGCGCTTCCCGATACCGGATCATTGCTGGGTGCAGGAATTGTATGAACTTACAGAAGCAGCTTCCTTTGCTTTATTCAAAGAAACCTTGCCGGCAATCATTTCCGGCGAATACACATTGACACCACAGGCTGATCTGGAAGCAGCACGCGGTACATCCTTACATTTCAGAAATGAAATTGCTGCGCTCAAGCAAATTGATCTCAGTTGGGATGCTGATAAAATCTCACGCCGCGTACGCGCCACGTCTATGCCGGGCTTTGAGCCGCCTTTTGCCGTGATGGGCGCACAGAAAGTATATTTTACCACAGAACATTCATGAGCCGGAAGAAGCGCATTATACTCACCATCACCAACGATCCCAATTACGATCAGCGTATGATCCGCATCTGCACCTCATTGCATCATGCCGGCTATGAGGTGACGTTGGTCGGGCGTAACCGCCCGCACAGCAAAGCGCTCATCGAACGTCCGTTCAAACAAGTGCGCATCAGACAGCGCATCGACAGCAGCAAACTGTTTTATGTACTGTTCAACATGAAGCTGTTTTTTTATCTGCTCTTCAAAAAAGCGGATTGCTTTTGCGCCATTGATCTTGATACGATTCTGCCGGTTTATTATGTGTCCCGCCTGCGCGGAAAGCCCCGTGTGTATGATGCGCATGAGCTTTTCTGTGAATTGGAAGAAGTAGCCAGCCGGCCACCGGTGCACCGGATGTGGAAGTGGATTGAGCGGCATACCGTTCCTTATTTCAAATGGGGCTATACCGTTAATGGCAGCTATGTAAAGGAATATGAGCGCATGTACGGACTGCACTATGCCATTGTGCGCAATGCCACAATATTGAGGCCATTCGAATTGTCCGGTAAAAAAGCGAAAACGATTTTTTATCAGGGTGCGGTAAATAAAGGCCGGTGTTTTGAACAATTAATACCGGCGATGCAGTGGGTCAATGCTCCCCTGATCATCTGCGGGGAAGGCAATTTTTATCAGGAAGCAATGGAGCTGGCGCATCATTATGGCGTGCAGGATAAGATCATTTTTAAAGGCTACGTACCCCCTGCACAGTTGACGGCTTACACAGAAGAAGCGTACATAGGCATCACGCTTTTTGTAGCAACCAGTCTGAGCAATGAGCTTTCTCTGGCTAACCGTTTTTTTGACTACATGCATTCTGCCGTGCCGCAGCTTGGCGTTAATTATCCCGAATATGCCGCCATCAATGAACAGTTCGAAGTATCGCTGTTACTGGATGAAGTGACGCCGCAGTCGGTTGCAGCAGCATTGAATAAGCTGCTTGAAGATGAGGACCACTATCACCGCTTGCAGCAAGAATGCCTGCGCGCACGGGAAGTCTATTGCTGGCAGGAAGAAGAAAAAAGATTGCTGAAGGTATATGAACAGTTATTTTCCGGCAAATGAATAATCCGCAGCCCATCACATTCAGCGTAGTCATTCCTGCTTATAATGCGTCGGCTACTATTTTGCGGGCGCTGGATTCCTGCCTTGATCAGAGCCGCAGGCCGGACGAGGTAATTGTGGTGAATGATGGCAGTACGGATGAAACAGAAGCGATCTTATTGCAGCGATACGGCAACCGCATCCGGTACATCTTTCAGGAAAATGGCGGCCCGTCCAAAGCACGCAACACAGGCATCGCTCAGGCGAAAGGAACTCATTTATTGTTCCTGGACTCAGATGATGTATGGCATACCGATAAGCTGATGATTCTCGAAGAGCTGCTGGTTCAGCATCCCGATATCGGATTCATTTATCACCCTTACACCCTTTCACCAGTCGATTTTAATATCCGTGAGCAGGATACCGCGCTGGTGCATTATTCTTTTTTGAAGCTGCTTTTATCCAATCCGATCTGCCCTTCCTGCGTGCTGCTAAAAAAACATTCAGGCATTTATTTTGATGAACAGATGCACCATATGGAAGACTACGATCTCTGGCTTCGGGAGGCTTATCAGCAACCTATTTACCTGTTGAAACCATCATTGACCCGGGTAGGCAGGCCAATGCTAGCAGCCGGTGGCCAGAGCGGCAACCGCTGGATGATGCGCAAGGGTGAATTCAGATCTTACTGGCAACTGACGAGGCTGCATCCTTTATTTGGCGCAGCTTTGCCCTTCCTGTTTGGCTTCGGGCTGATCAAGCATTTTATCAAATCGTTCAGCCCGCCGCGCACCAATTATTAAGCCATACCTGCCGCTGAGATTTCTATGGCAGCACCCTGGTCTATACGTACTACCCGTGCCGGAAATTTCTGGATAATGCCATAGTCGTGCGTAGCCATAATTACCGCCGTCTGATAGTCTCTGCAAATATTGAACAGCAACTGCATAATCTCATTTGCCGTATCCGGATCCAGATTACCGGTAGGCTCATCGGCGAGTATGAGTTTCGGATTATTGAGCAATGCCCGGGCAATATCTACGCGCTGTTGCTCACCACCGCTCATCTCATAAGGCATTTTAAAGCCTTTGCCGCGTAAGCCGACTTTATTAAGCACGTTATCTATCTTCTCTTTCATCAGCGTCTTATCTGTCCAGCCTGTGGCTTTCAACACAAACTCCAGGTTGTCATGCACATTCCGGTCAGTAAGCAAACGGAAGTCCTGGAATACGATACCGAGATTACGGCGCAGAGATGGAATGTTCTGCCATTTCAATTTTGTCAGGTCGAACCCGGCCACTTCGCCTTCGCCTTCTTTCAGGTAGATGTCGCCATATAAAGTTTTCAGCAGGCTGGATTTTCCACTGCCTGTTTTCCCGATCAGGTAAACAAATTCGCCTTTATTGGCCTCAAAGTTTACGTTGTTTAAAATAAGGCTGGTGTTCTGAAATATATTGGCATTGCGCAGGGATACGCAGGCGTTTGTGTTCATGAATAAGATGACTTTATGCTGTAAGGCAAATATAACAGCTATATGCCGCAATCAATACAAAAGCCCCGGCACTTGCCGGGGCTTTTGTGATAATCAGGGTTCCTGTTAATCTTAGTAAACGACGAGTTTCTGAGTAGTAGCGTTGCCGTTAGACACCACCTGCACCAGATACATGCCCTTCACGGAAATAGGCTCAGCAGGTATCTCCACCGAGGTGGCCTGATCGTTGAGCTTTACCTCTGTACGATATACCACCTTACCGGCAATATCCGTTACTACTACAGTAGCCGTGCTGCGGTCGCCGCCCTTGATCGTTACCGTAGCAGCACCATTCGTCGGATTTGGCGCAAGCGTTACACCGCGCGCTGCCAGCTCTGCCGTATTCACACCCAGCGCATTGCTCGTGATGTTGATCCGGTCCAGATAGAAGTGGTTGCCTGTGCCAATGCCATAAGTTGAGCTCTGGGCTGTATTATCAACACCCGGCTTGTAGCGGAAGCGGAAGAAAGTCTTACTGGTCTTCGCACCTGCTGGCAGATTCAGGCCCTGAAGCTTCCAGTCATCAATCACACCCGGGGTAAACTCGTTTGCTTCATATTTAGTGGCTATGCCAGACTTGCCGATCACACCCAGGCGTACCCAGCTCGCACCGCAGTTGGTGCTGTAAGATATTTCCAGCGTATCGTTCATACGGTCTGAGCGAGTGGTGCGGTAAGCCCCCGCAGTGTAAAAGCTCAGGATGCCACGGCTTGAAAACTGCGAAGCAGTCAGGTCAAAGCCACGGGTAAAGAAGTCTGCAAACAATCCGCCCGGTGTCTGGGTAATAGTATTGTTGGCATAAGTAGTACGTGGATCATAGTTCTTGAAGCGGATACACTTCTGGTCAAAATAGCCGCGGCCATCATACAATTCCCACTTGTAGTTATTCTGATTGTAATAGTTGAAGATCGGATACATAGCTGTATCATCCCCATCGAACTCCTGGAAATAACCGCTGGCTGATACCGGGGTAGGATCGGCTGCATATACAGCATGCACCTTGGTAACAGAGCCGCTGCCGGCATTGGAAGTAGCCGTCAGTGATACGTCTGCCCAGCCTATTTGAGTAAACAGAACGTTGGCAGGATTAGCCGTAGTAGAGGTGGCAGGATTAGCGTTGGTGAACGTCCAGCTGTTGGAGGTCACCGTATCGCGCCAGCTGCGGTTGGTGAAGGATACCTGGCCATTAGTACCAGTGGTATTGGCACAGGTAAACACACGGTTGGGATTGAAATCAGCTATAGGTGCCAGATCCGGTGTAGGAAGCAAAGCGCCGGTCGTAGTCAGGTTGGATAACTGCCACAGATTGTTACGCCCTGCGATGGTGCTGTTCAGGGCTGCACGCATGCGCAATACCTGACCATAAGTAAACATCTTGGAGCAATAAGTGTAGTCCATGATGTTCTGCGAATTTGTAGTATCGGGGTAATCGATTGTAGTTGTAGAAGTAGCGCTAATTCCGTACAGTGCTTCCAGTTGAGCTGCATTATAAGATCTTGAGTAGCCCTTAGAGCAGGTAGTATCCCAGATAGCGCTGGTAGAAGGCGCCTGATCGCGCAGGCAGAAGGCATCCATGTTAGAACCACCGGCGTGTGGATTGTGGCCTCTTGTCGGCGGGGTATCATCTACACCATCATCGCCACAAGCTACTTCCGGCTCATTGGTATTTCCCCATGTGTGCTGAAGATCAAATACGTGACCCAGCTCATGCGCGTAAGTGTTGTCATGACCTAAATAGTCATAAAAGCCAATTACACCATCAGCATAAGGATTGCCGGCGGCAGAAGAAGGCGGATAGGCATAAGCGGCTGCACCTGCGTGAGAACCACTGAACCGGTTGATCAGGTAAATATTCACATACCTGTTAGCCGGCCATGGATCAGCCTTCGCTTCGTCACCTGCATTGTTGGACAGGTAAGAATAATAGCGCACGATACCGGTTGTCGGCTTTCCTTCAGGATCAATTGTTGCGAGGTGGAAGCGGATGTTACCCTTTCCAACATACTTAACGTTCGTACCGGGAATGTTGCCATTGTAAGGCGGAACTAACCCAACGGTATCAGAACTGGTGCGGGAGTAAGCTCTGTTGATATAAGCGATCTCATCATAAATCTGATTATCCGACACATACTCAGGGCCATAGTTGTGGATAACGTGAAATACTACAGGAATATCATAAATAGTAGTAAGGTCAGGACCTGCTGTGCCTCTCATGGAAGCGCCGGCTGTACCCTGAGGGTGAACCATCACCCGGTCATAAATAAATTGCTCCTGCTGAGCCTCTGTTACAGCGATTTGAGGATTAAGCGCCTTCAGGCGATTATAAACCTCATCTGTGCCGCACTTCATTTGTGCATTGGCCACCGAGCATACGCTCAAAGCCCCTGCAAAAAGAATAGCTTTCTTAAACATAATATAGCGTTAGTGAAATAAAAAAATTAACCGTGAAAAAAATTAAGGCATCCAAAGATAGAGAAAACTTCGGTTTATGTAACATCGGATTTGCAATGCATTTGTCAACATTTTCCGGCTGATTACGTTTTCTGAAAATGTCTTTTCCGATTAGAATTTCTACTCTGATTCCTGCAAAATGGCTTCCTAAAATCTCATGAACGAAACTATTCATCCAACCCTTCGAGCTCCCGCATGGTCTATGATGAGATATCACCTTAACCAAACCAATCCATCCGTATGAGAAAAACACTTTTACTTGTAGCCGCTGCCTTGTGCAGCGCGCCTGCCAGCTTTGCCCAGTACCTGTATGGCACCTCTACTGCTGCAGGAGTCAATCCGTGCCTGGTTCGTTTTAATCCGGCTAACAATTCTTTTGTTACGATGCTGAAATCCTTCAATTATTTCCAGCTCAGCTCTGCAAAAGATACGACCCATAAGATCATTTATTTTACCGCGCCCAACCTTAGTTCCGCCAGTCAGTCGCCGGATACATTGATCATCTTCAGGCTGGCAGATACCACGTTTACCACAAAATCATTGCCCAAAGGCGGACTGCCCTACCCTCAGTTTGATAATGGGCGCCTCATCAGCATTTCAGACAAGGGTATGGCTGCTTATGACCTGACTACCAATCAGTACACCATTACGGACAGCGCCGTAAAAGTATCCGGCGTACACAGCGCAGATTTTGACCGGCCCGGCAGGCGATATATTTTTATGAAGCGCAGCACGACCAGCAACATTCCCGATACGCTTTATGTGTACACCATCGCTACGCACAACCTCACCAAACATGTGATGGGCGTTTCATCCACAAGCAATGAGATGCGCTATTCACCTGTCAGCGATAAAGTTTTGTTTTTAGGAATCCCTCCCAATACGGCTGACTTCGGAATTTATTCCTTCAAACTATCCACTCAGGCATTTGCGCTGGAAGCCCCTATCAATAATAATGGCGGAACGCTCGTTAATTGTGCAACCTTTGATGAAACCAACAACCGTTATTTCTGTGTAAGAACCACCAATACGTCCGGCACAGGCTTTAATATCATCGAGTACAGGGTCAGTACCGGCACATTGGTAGATCATAATACAGGCATTCCCGGACTTGGCTTTCCTCAGTATTTCGATAACAGCTACATCCCTGCCCCTCCTCATCCGTCAGGCATTGGCCATGTAACGGATGAGCCGTTTCGCATGTACCCGAATCCGGCAAGCAGGCAGCTGAATGTACAGATAGACCTGAACAGACAAAGCGCTGCTCTTGCTATTTGCGACCTTACCGGAAAGACCATTTACACCAATGAACGTGCTGCAGAAAAAAACAGCATTGACATCAGTAAGCTGGCCGGCGGCAGGTATATGCTGCGCATTTCGTATAAGGATAAAACATACAGCAGACTGTTCAGCAAAGATTAAGTTCCTGATTAAAGAACTAAAGCAATAAAGGCGGTCACTTGACCGCCTTTATTGCTTTTCTGTATTCAAGAATGCGATCAATGAGCTGATGGTAATCGGATGCTGTATTTGGCTTGTTCAATACGAGCGCCGCCCCCGCAGCAAGAGCCTGGTTCATCAGATTGTCATCTATGTACGTTGAGTAAATGATGAGCGGCAACTGACTAAAACGGGTCTCTTTTTTCAGGGCGAGCAGCGTTTGCAGACCATTCATTTTAGGCATATTCTGATCGAGGATAATGATGTCGGGCAGGCCCTCTTCCGCTTTATCCAGAAAAGCAAGAACCTCTTCGCCATTTTCAGCGGCAGGCAGCAGTTCAATATCCGACCTTCCTTTCAGAAAATTGAAGAAAAACCCCTGGTCATCCAGATCATCCTCGGCCAGTAAAATCCTAACTTTTTGCATAAAGTTGCCCTTGTCAATTTTGTTTAACACACAGAAGCAATAAAAACTCAGCTCCTTCATCTGGATGGCTCCTGGCAGTGACCAGGCCATTATGCTTTTCAATGATCTTTTTGGTGATGGCAAGACCAATTCCCGTACCCTCGTAAGCGTCTTTTGAATGCAGGCACTCGAACAGGGTGAACATATTGGAAAGATACTTTTCATCAAAGCCAATACCATTGTCTTTAATTGCTATCAGTGAAAACGGACCATCTTCCGCCGGTGCCGCCGAGAGCGATCTCTCAGCGCATGGTGTAGCCTGAATGCTGATGAGCGGCGGCGTTCCCGGCCTTGAGAACTTGAGCGCATTCGAAATAACATTCTGAAACATCTGCCTTATCTGCCCTTTGATCCCTTCAACCACCGGCAGCCTGCCAACCACAATACTTGCCTGCTTTTCCCGGATGGTAAGCTCAAAATCTTCCAGCACTTCCCGCACTACTTCATTAAGATCTACCGGAACAAATTCATTGCTGACCGCCGAGAGCTTTGAATAGTTCAGCACATCCACAATCAGATTTTTCATGCGTGTAGAAGAATCCATGATCTTTTGCAGGTACTGCTGCGCCTCAGGCGTAAACTTGTTGCTGCTGTCGCTGATCAGCAGATTGGAAAAGATTTGAATCTTGCGAAGCGGCTCCTGGAGATCATGAGAAGCTACTGAGGCGAATTGCTGCAGGTCGTGGTTGCTTCGCTCCAGCGCCCGGTTCAGTTCTTCAAGGTGAATATTGGTTTCTTCAAGCTGCCGCTGCGCCTGCTTCTGGGTGCTGAGATCGGTAAGGATCACACTGAGCGCTACTTCCTTTTCCAGCTCCAGCGCTGTCAGTGAAAGCTGCACCGGGATTGTGTGGCCATTGAATGAAAGTGCTATCTCAGCTTTCAGATCATTGGCCCATGCTTTGCCAAGCATTTTTTCAAAATCACTGACCAGTTCCCTGGCAATAAATTTATTCAGCGGCATACCAATAATGTCCGAGATAGACAGGCCAACCATCTGTGCAAACTGCAGGTTGCAGTAAAGGATAATGCCATTGTAATTCAATGTGAGTGCGCCCTCAGTCATCTTCTCTATAAACACCCGGTAAGTCTGATCTGCTGTCTTGAGCGTATAAAGCGCCTGGCTTTCCCCTTCATCAATCACAAGCGCATCAATCTGCCCCGTGCGGATCGCTTCAATGGTTTCGCGCGCTTCAAATAGCTGATACTGCAGCTCCTTTACCTCCGCGTCAAGCTCCTTTATCCTTGTCTGTTCCTGAATGCTCATACCACTCCCTTTAAGCCGAGGCCTTTTAGTACCCGGTCCGTATCCGACAAGTCGCCGATCATGCGGCGCTCCGGCAACGGAAATTTCCTGATCAGTAATGGCAGGGCAAAGATTTGCTCCTCTCTTGCAAGCTCACCCTGCTGATGCACATCTATCACTTCAAGCTTACAGTTATTTGCAAGATGCACATCGCAGATACGTTGGATATTCTCTACAGCCCTGGCCGAATGCACGGAAGCACCTGTGATATACAGGCGGAGAACATAACCCTCTTCGTGAGCAGGATCACTTTTTTCTTCAGACTTATGCGCTCCTTTCATCGTATTATATTATTGGTCTCAGATTAAGGCCAACGAGCACTTTTTCTTCATTGGAAAGATCACCGATAATCTTACGGATCGGCACCGGCACTTTCCGTACCAGGGTAGGAATGGCAAATATCTGATCGCCGGCAGCGAGCTGTGGCTGCACCAGCAGGTCAATAATCTCCAGCGAGTACTTATCTTTTAAATGAGCCTCACAGTATTTCTTAAGATTGGCAAGCGCCGTCATCGATTTAGGCGTATTCCCCGCAATGTATAATCGCAGCTCCCAGCGCTCCTCTTTCACTTTGCCCGGTTCCGTCTTTTTTTCTTTACTTTCTTTTGCCATTGCTTGAAGTATTGGAGCGCTTCTTTGAAATTTCAATCCTGTTTTTTTCCATAATCTCTTTGCGCATATCTTCTTCGAGATACGCCTTGTTGAGCTCTTCCTGAACAGATTCAAACTCATCTTTCAGGGAAAGGATCTTAGGTAGTGTTGATAGTTAGGGCATGGTTTGTTTGCGGTGCGCTGTAAAAGTTATGCGCAGATACAGTGTGAGCGATGAAGTATGGGCGCGTATCGGGCTGCTGTTTCCGGTTCATGGCAATAAGGTAGATAACCGCCTGTTCTTCGATGCAGTCTACTTCGTGGCCAAGAGCGGCATCCCCTGGCGGGACGTACCTGAACGATTCGGCAAATGGAACTCAGTGTATGCCAGATTCAACCGGCTGTCTAAGGCAGGCTTTTGGGAAAAGGTATTCGAGCTGTCCACGGACGGCGACCTGAAGCAGCTGCTTATCGATTCGTCTTCGGTAAGGGTGAATCATCAAGGCGCCAATGGTCTTAAAAAAACAAAGCGACGGCAGCCCTGGGGCGATCCCGTGGGGGACTGACTACTAAGATTCACCTGGCAACCGATGAATACGGACGGGCCAGGAGGATCATCATCGGGCCTGGTCATCAGTCCGACTATCGGCAGGCCGGTGCGCTGGTGGCGGGCTTCAGACCCAGGGCGGTGCTGGCTGACAAGGGCTATGATGCAGGCTGGCTGGTCAAAGAACTAAGGGCCGCCGGCGTGGAAGACATTGTGATTCCATCGCTGTCTACCAGAAAAGTACAAAGGGTGATAGATAAAGAAGTATACAAGCAACGCAACAGGATAGAGCGCTACTTCAACCGGCTGAAGAACTGGCGAAGGGTGGCCACAAGGTTCGATAAGCTGGCCTTAAACTTTACCTCGCTCGTCTACCTCGCTGCTACCATCATCAACTTTAAATTAACTCTCAACACGACCTAGACTCCAGCGCCCTGCGCTTACGGTCTACCTCACGGTCTTTTCTGTTCAGCGCATAGTTCCGCAGCTCAGCGCCGGTAGCTTCATCCAGTTGTTGCGCCTCGCGCGCAGAACCGGTAAGCAGGCCATCGGGCCCCATGAATACATCCACGAGCTGAAGCCCTTTATCTCTGATAATAAATTCACGAACCTGATTAGAATGCTTCATGCCGCGTGATTTCATGATGTAAAGCCCGCGGTTCCTTTCGCCATTCGACTCAAGGTCGCGCACCGTGATCCAGGCATCCACCAATGATGAAACCCCCTCGTCCGTCTGATCATTCAGTACATTGGTAAGGTTAAGCGCCGTAAACAGAACCGTTATCTGCTCCGACTGTAAATAATCTATAAGGCGTATCAACACCGATTTCACTTCAGCCATCAACCCTGCAGTCACGAGGTTGGTGATCGGATCAAGTATCAGGACTTTGGGCTTTATCTGCCTGATCATTTTATAGATAGATACCAGGTGCATTTCAAGCCCGTGCAGGGTTGGCCTTGAAGCATGAAAATGCAAATATCCACCGTCAACATGCCGCTGCAGGTCCATACCTATGGATTGCATATTACGGATGATCTGTTGCGGCGATTCCTCGAAAGCAAGAAAAAGAACGCGCTCTTTGCGCAGGCAGGCTGCATTGGCAAAAGAGGCGGCAATACTGGTTTTACCCGTGCCCGCCGTACCCGAAACCAATATAGAGCTACCCCGGTAAAAGCCCTTTCCTTCCAGCATCTGATCCAGGGATGGAATACCTGAAGGGATTCGCTGCGAAGAAACTTTATTATTAAGCTGCAGGGAAGTAATAGGCAGCACAGAGATTCCATCCTCATCGATGAGAAAAGGATACTCATTCGTACCATGCGTAGAGCCACGATATTTTACCACCCGTAATCTTCTCGTGGATATCTGGTTGCGTACCCGGTGATCCAGTAAAATCACACAGTCAGACACATACTCTTCCAGCCCGTTCCGGGTCAGTGACCCATCGCCTTTTTCTCCCGTGATGATTGCAGTGACTCCTTTATCCTTAAGCCAGGAAAAGAGCCGGCGCAGCTCAGCGCGCAGGATGCCTTCATTGGTCAGTCCGCCGAAAAGATTCTCAATCGTATCCAACATAATGCGCTTTGCGCCAATGCTGTCAATCGCATAGCCCAGCCTGATGAAAAGGCCTTCGAGATCATACTCACCCGTCTCTTCAATTTCGCTGCGCTCTATGCGTACATAATCTATTTTTAAAAGTTTGTCTTTCTGTAATTTTTTAAGGTCAAACCCGAGGGATTGAACATTCATCTCAAGATCTTCCGTATGTTCCTCAAACGTAATGATTACGCCGGGCTCATTGTACTGCAGCGCTCCCTGAACGATGAATTCAATAGCAAAAAGTGTTTTTCCTGCACCCGCATCGCCGCAAATAAGCGTAGGACGCCCTGTAGGAAGGCCGCCACCGGTTATTTCATCCAGCCCGCTGATGCCGGTAGGACTTTTGGAAAGTGTGTGTTTTGCGCTGATTTTCGGAGGCATGAACCTATTGTGCGTTTGTGCAAATCAAATATAACCTTGAAATCCAACAAAGTTCAATGATTGGCGACATCAGCGCTCAGAACATTAAATGCTAAATCATCTGAAAATATGCCATAATTCATCTGATACTTACAGCGGGATGTTTAGGGAATAGCTCAATAGGAAAGAAGCCAGGCAATGGATAGCCGGCTATTTTGGAGATAAATATCGAGGGCGATATTACAGAAAATGTGTGCAGGCTTCAAAAACTTTTTGCAACAACGGAAACCTTTTAAGGATAGTAAAACAATCAGTTAAATGCCTGACGGAATTCCAAAGGCGACATGTTTGTCTTCTTCTTAAAAAGCGTGCTGAATGACTGCGCATGTTCGAAGCCGAAATTATAAGCGATCTCACTGACCGATAGATTAGTCGTAGAAAGCTTTTCCTTCGCCTTTTCAATCAGCTTTTCATGGATGTGCTGCTGCGTATTTTGCCCGGTATGCATCCGCAGCATATCGCTCAGATAGTTGGGCGACAGGTTCATCAGCCCGGCAATATGCTGTACCGTCAGCAAATGCTGCTGCACAGCATCACTGGTATCGAAATAGCTTTCCAGAATGTGCTCAAACTTTGTAACTAACTGGTGATTGTTGTTCTTACGGGTAATGAACTGCCGCTCATAAAAGCGCTTGGAATAATTCAGCAGCAGATCGATCTGCGAAAGAATAATCTCCTGGGTGTGTCGGTCAATATGCGTGCATTCTTCATCAATCTTCTTTAAGATCGTAATCAGGTCATGCTCTTCTTCAGCAGAGAGATGCAGCGCCTCATTGACCGCATAAGAGAAAAACCCGTAAGTGCGTATAGTGCCCGCCAGCATATGCTTCAGCATAAAATCGGGATGAAAGATAAGCAGGTATCCCGCTCCCCTGCATTCAGCGGTTTGCAGGTCCAATTGCTGCACCTGATTGGGTGCGGTAAAGCTGAGCACCCCCTTGTCATAATCATAATGCTGCTGCCCGTACCGCACCTTACCCGTTGCGTCCCTTTTCAGCGCCACACAGTAAAACCGGTTGACAAAGCCTTTCCAGATATCATCTTCAAGAAAAACGCTTTCGCTCAGGTCGATCACGCTGACCAGCGGATGCCGCGGCTCAGGCAAAGACAATAGCCGGTGAAACTGGGAAATGGAGCTGATCGTATTCATAACACTTAATGTAAAGCTAAACGGAACAAAGACAGCACCTGCATGGTTGTATGCAGCCGCCGGAGACAATCTAGTCAATAAGCCCCATACTGAATTCATCATAAGGCTTACCCGTATCCGTGCCCAATGGCACAATGCTTTCCAGCTTGTCCAGATCTGCTTCGCTCAGTTCAATAGTGGTAGCCGCGATATTCTGCTCTACATATTTCCTGCGCTTGGTGCCCGGAATCGGCACAATGCCCTTGCTCATAATCCAGGCCAGGGCCAGTTGGGAAGAAGTTACCTTTTTCTCTTCTGCCAGCGCTTCAATGGCCTTGACCAGCTCAATGTTTTTATAAAAATGATCTTCCTGAAAGCGGGGAATAGCGCGGCGGAAATCATTTTCCGGCAAGTCATCTATGCTGCGTATCTGGCCCGACAGAAAGCCCCGCCCAAGCGGCGAGTAAGCTACGAAGCCAATGCCCAGCTCATTCAGCGTATCCAGTATGCCCCGTTCTTCCACCGTCCGCTCAAATAAAGAATATTCACTCTGTACGGCACTGATCGGATGCACGGCATGGGCTCTGCTTACCGTTTCAGAAGAGACTTCCGATAAGCCTATATAGCCCACCTTTCCCTCTTTCACCAGATCGCTCATCGCTTCAACCGTTTCTTCGATAGGTGTGTTCTTATCGAGGCGGTGCATGTAGTAGAGGTCAATGTAGTCGGTGTTGAGGTTTTTCAGCGATCGCTCCAGCGCCTTTTTCACATAATTCTTCTTCCCGTTAATGGCCCAGGTCACCTTATCATTGTCATCTATTTCCCAGCCGAATTTGGTGGCAATAATGTAGCTGTCCCGGTTGCCTTCAATCGCTTTGGCAATAAGCTGTTCGTTTTTAAAGGGACCATACAGGTCTGCCGTGTCCAGAAAGTTGCCACCCAGCTCAAGCGAAAGGTGGATGGTAGCGATGGCTTCCTGCTCATCGGCTTTTCCATACATATTGGCGTCTTCAAATCCGGTCATGCCCATACAACCCAGACCAATGTTCGGGACCATTAATCCCTGGCTTCCCAATGCTGTTTTCTTTAATTCCATCATGCTGATTTTAATGAGTCAAAATTCGGCCGGCGGAATGCAATAGCTGTATGCAAAGCCCTGAAGAGTGTATGCAAAACCAATGGATATGCGCATATTGCCGGCTTTAGGTCTGCCACGTAAAGACATCTTAGCTTATGCGCTTTCAGCATTATTGCCTAAAAAACGCTTCAGATAGGGAGCCGTCTTGCTTTTCGGCGCTTTTGCAAGATCATGCACCGTTCCCGAAGCCACTACCCTGCCACCGTCTTCGCCTGCACCGGGTCCGACATCTATGATCCAGTCACTGCCGGCTATTACCCGCATATTGTGCTCTACTACAATCACCGTATTGCCGCCTTCAACCAGCCCGTCCAGCTGTTTCATGAGCCGGTCTACATCAGAGGGATGCAATCCGGTAGTAGGCTCATCCAGCACATACAGCGTCCTGCCCCGCTGTGCTTTCTGCAGCTCCGTGGCCAGCTTTACGCGCTGGGCTTCCCCGCCCGACAATTCTGTAGCCGGCTGTCCCAGCCGAAGATAACCCAGGCCAACTTCCCGAAGCAGCATAAGCGTTCTGGAGATAGCCGGCACATCCTCAAAGAACTCCCAGGCCTTATCCACCGTCATCTCCAGCACAGCGGCAATGTGGTGATTATTATATGTTATCTCAAGCGTCTTCGCATTGTAGCGGCTGCCTTCGCACACGGGGCAAGGTGTATAAACGGAAGGAAGAAACAGCAATTCCACCATCACAAATCCTTCTCCTTCACAATTGGCACATCGGCCTTTTGCAACATTAAAGGAAAAGCGGCCGGCATCGTAATGACGGGCACGCGCAGCCTTG
Organism: Chitinophagaceae bacterium; assembly: GCA_965200035.1. GTDB lineage: Bacteria > Bacteroidota > Bacteroidia > Chitinophagales > Chitinophagaceae > UBA1952. Next base: position 674,294 of record OZ241334.1, read on the forward strand.
GTAGCAGCAAACAGCTTACGGACGCCATCAAACAACCCAGTGTAGGTAGCAATATTGGATCGCGGAGTTCTGCCGATCGGCTTCTGATCTACCTGTACCAGCCGCCTGATCTGCTCTGCACCGGAAGCAATATGCCCGCCGGTGACAGCAATTTTTTCCACCTCATCCTGCTCTTCCTGATCGTCGGTAGCAGCAGGCTCCAACCCAAGGTGCTGATACATCAGCCCGATCAGCGCACCGCTCACCAGGCTGCTCTTACCCGAACCGGAAACCCCGGTCACAGTCGTCAGCACGCCCAATGGAAAATCGACGTCCAGCGCCTGCAGATTATTGCGCGTGACGCCCTTCAGAGAAAGCCACTCAGTTGCCGCTCTCGGTGCATCGGGCTTAAATCCGGCAGTGTCAAACAGGTAAGGAGCAGTTCTGGAAGCCTTAACAGCCGCCAGCCCTTCAGGTGCGCCGCTATAGAGGATCATACCACCTTTTTCCCCGGCTTCCGGTCCCACATCTACAATCCAGTCGGCACGGCGGATAACATCAAGATTGTGCTCCACTACAAACAGGGAATTGCCGGCACGCTTAAGCCCGTCCATCGCCCGCAATAAAGATTCTGTATCCGCAGGGTGCAGACCCGCAGAAGGTTCATCCAGCACATAGACCACCCCGAAAAGATTAGAATATAGCTGGGTAGCCAGCCTCAGCCGTTGTAGCTCTCCGGGCGATAAAGTAGGCGTAGAGCGCTCCAAAGACAGGTAGCCGAGGCCAAGATCCAGCAGCACCTCCAGCCGGGCGCATAGATCCGCTGTAATGCGCTGCCTGACTATTTCTTTTTCAGGATGCCCAACTTCGTTTTTATTATTCTGGGCTTTGGCCGGTCCTGTAAAAGCGCTGAGCGTCTGGTGCAAAGCTTTCAGCGACAGTCTTGAAATATCGGTGATATCCATGCCGGCAAACGCGACCGTGAGGCTCGCCGGGCGCAATCGTTTCCCGTGGCAGGCAGGGCAATCTGCCCCTATCATAAACTGCAGCGCCCGCTTCCGCATCTTCGGGCTTTGCGTACTGCCGAATGTATGCAGCACATGCCGCTTTGCACTGGAAAAAGTTCCCATATAGTTGGGCGGCTCTTTGCGCTGAAGCGCCCGCTGTGTCTCTTCAGGAGTATAGCCGGGATATACCGGCACTACGGGCTGCTCCTCGGTAAAGAGAATCCAGTGACGCACTTTTTTGGGCAGCTCCCGCCACGGCTTATCTACGTCATATCCAAGGCTCACCAGAATGTCCCGTTGGTTCTGGCCGCCCCAGGCAGTCGGCCATGCCGCTATCGCCCGCTCACGGATCGTCAGCGTATCATCCGGCACCATGCTCTGCTCGGTCACTTCGTAGGTGCGCCCCTGCCCGTGGCAGGTGGGGCATGCGCCTTCAGGCGTATTGTAAGAGAAGGCCTCTGCATAAATGATCTGCTGACCTTTCGGATAATCTCCCGCGCGGGAATAAAGCATACGCAGCAGATTTCCTAGGGTAGTGACGCTACCCACCGAAGACCGTGTGCTCGCACCGCCCCGCTGCTGCTGCAGCGCCACCGCAGGCGGCAACCCTTCAATCCGATCTACCTGCGGCACCGCCATCTGGTGAAACAGCCTGCGTGCATAAGGCGATACCGATTCAAGATACCGGCGCTGCGCCTCAGCATACAACGTGCCAAAGGCCAGCGATGACTTGCCGGAGCCAGAGATGCCGGTAAACACCACCAGCGCATCGCGGGGTATGACCAGATCTACATTCTTCAGATTGTGCTCGCGCGCGCCGCGAACCGTTACATAACCTTTATCCGGGTCGTTTTGGCCTCTCATAATTATTCAGACACAAATATCTCACCAAGGAGTTATTGGTCATCAAACTTTTAGGAAAAAGGTATTTATTGAGCGCATTCAATATCGGAGCACAGCTACGACCACTCAACCCCACCAAACCAGCATCCGCTATCTCCAAACCGACATCCGCCATGTCAGAACTGGCATCCGCCATGCCCGAACCAGCTTCTGCCGCGTCTGAACCGACACTTGCATTCTCTGAACCATGCATATAGCAGGAGCAAATTGCCATATAGCAGTTAAAATTTCCATGTTACAACACCACAATGCTATCATGCAAAAAGCCGGTTCCCTATGAACCGGCTTTTATAATAAAGCAACTTACGGGCAGCCTTATGCGATTGAGCCCTTTTCTGTTTGCACAGCCGCTACCGGCGCGTACTTTATCAAACGGTCCATTGCTTTTATTAAAAGTGTTTTATTGAATGGCCTGCGGGCGGGCGTAGCCGCGCTTTCTGCAAATACGGAGCTATTCAGCAGCTCGGTTACGCCCAGTATGGTGGGATAGCTCTGGGAATGCTGATAGCCTGCCTGGTCAATAAATGCTTCAAAAGTCTGCTCAAAGCTTTGATCGTATGCTGCATATGCCGGATTGAATGTGCCGGTCAACTGCACTGCATTAGCTACCGTCTGCTGATAATTCAGAGGCGATACCTCATTCGCAATCATCGGCAGTATATCGGGGATAACCACATCGGTCCATGCATAGCCATACAGGTCTTCCATCTGGGAGAAGTCGATCTGGGGCAGCTTATGGTTAGTTGTAGAAACAACATACACCGAGAACACGGGCGATGAAGTACCAGCGCTGTTCACCAGCTCAGCTGCCATCCAGGCCATAGGCGCTACATCCAGCGTGCAGCGCACCGCATCAAAATTGGTGCCCAGCGAAGAGTCCCAGTCCGGCGGCATAGGCTGACCGCTGAACTGCGCATCCGAGTAAGTGGCAAAGCTGTCATTGCCGGCAGTCGGGGCAGCAAAAGTGATTGCGGTCAGGGTAGACGTAGCGGACTGATCCCACAGGCTTCTGCTTTCCTGCAGGTACAGCGCCAGCGTGCCGGCCAGGCAGCCGCCCAGGCTGTGCCCGGTTACGCACAGGTTGATCGCATCTGCTGTTTGGGATTGCAGAAAATCAAGCAGCGAGATAGGTGTGTTGGATGAGCTGCCATTGTAAATCGGGCTTTCCATGCCAAGCAATATCTGCATATCAATGCTGGTAGATTCGGAAATCATCTCCCCCACCGGCGTCTGCGAAGTGCTGCCCATCGGCCATGGCATCATTTGCATCACGTCCAGATCTTCCATCAGCCAGTCCAGCTCGGAAACGGAATTGGTTCCTCGGATGGCCACTGCAAATTGGGTCTTGTCGGTCTGGTTTTGCGCCACATACATCATATCATCCTGATAAAGCGCGCCGGGCGTAGTATAAGCTACCGGTCCCCATACCACCTGCCAGTCTGCTACGGGCGCTATATTGGGAATGGCCTCATTGATCAGCGCAAGGATTTGTTTTTCCGGATTAGCCGTGGTTATCTTTTCGCCGCAATAGGCCAGATAAGAAAGGCTGAGCATCACCTGCCGCTGCGCAAGGTTCTGAATGGCTGTACCTGTAGAAGAATTCATGACGGTTAGGTTTTTTGATTGAATAGCGAAGCTATCAACCTTACCCATTCTACAGTAGGGTTTTTACACCTGCCCTACAGCAGTTTTATAACCCGGTATTTTTTAATGATCTTAATAACATACTCATTCAGTGGGCTAAAATCCAGCTATCTGCTACCAGCAACTACCGGCGCTTTAGCGGCACCGGCATCAAGATTTACCGGCTCAGGATATCCTTTTCCCTGCAGAACGACCACAGGCACTATTACTTCCTTCTGCCCCACTACACCGCGGGTCACCTTTCCTTTTTTCGCTCTTGTCTTTTTTTCTTCTACTGACTTGTCCGGATTTGCCATACCATCATCACTATTACCGGCTACCTTATTGGCGGATGTGCTGTCGCCATCAATGGAATTGCCCTGCGGATCGCGGTTCATATCGCTCAATGCCTGTGTCAGCGCGGTCTGCTCCTGAGCGCTCAGACTTTCGTATTTCACACCGTATACGGCCAGCACATGGCTTGCATTGTCCCGCGTATTGGTGCCGTGCTCATATACATCGCGGTAGATGTGCAGCGCGCCGCCCTGTACCACGATTGTTTCATAGCGCAGCTCTACCGGAACTGCTTTATTCAGCTTCACTGTTTTTGTCACTGTCTTGCGCTGCTGAAATCCCATGATGCTGTCTGCCGTGACCGGCGAGCCGGAAAGCTGTGACAGCATACCTGCAAAATCCTGTACCTGATCGTTGGTAAGGCCTACACAGCCATGCGAAGCAAAACTGCCCAGCTTGGCTACCGCCTTCCCGCCATGGATCAGGGATGGCAAACCTATTGGTATCTTAATGGGTCCAAGCGGATTCAGCTTACTGCCTGCTGCTACTTTTTTACCTGCCTGCACCTTGCCTTTTACCCACGGCTCATCGGGTGGCGTCCAGGTGGGATTGAAGATGATATTATCCGCACGGCGCATACCGGTAGGAAGCGGAAATTCCGGGTAGCCAATGCCTACTTTATAACTTTTAAGCAGCTTACCATTTTCAAAAACATCCATGCGGTAAGCGGGCGCATTCACCACAATACGGGTATCCTTAGGCACACTGTTGGGCTGTGTGGGCATTAATCCTTCCACATCACCACTGGCGTAGCGCTGATTCACCAGCTGAAACAGCTGCTGCGCCTTATCATCGCCCAGAATGCTGCGTATCTGCGCTTCCGATTGTTTGGCGGCGCTACGCGCCGAACCCAGATAATCGCCGGTCCCATCTTCGGTAAGATCGGCTACGGAAGCCCACGCTGCGGCCTTAAGCTTTTCCAACTGACCAGCGCTGAGCTGCAGCTTAGACTTCAGCTCCTGCTCAAAGCCTTCTTCAAAGAACAGCGCATCCAGTACCGGCAGGGTAAGCCCGTTGCTCTGGGCATTGGCTCCTGCAACCTGTTTGGTGGTATCTGCCTCTTTTTTAGCTATTGGAGATTTGTTGGTGTTATTGGTATCGCAACTGTTTATCAGGGCGCTTGCAGAAAGTATGGTGTAGAAAAGCACCTGCTTCAGGCAGGATTGTTTGAATAGATTCATGTAGATGATTGAATCATTCAGAATTAAAAAATCGTTCCCTGCCCTGAAAGAGCAGCAGTTTTTCCATTACCGGATATTTTTCAAAAACCACCAATAAAGATTAGAACAATGATAAAAAATACATTTTCATCATTTCTTCATCAAACCGTAACGATTCGGTTCCTTTCCGGATAATCTGTCCTGATACTTTCGCCGGCAAAAGCGATATGTATATGCAGCGAAAGATTTACGCCATTCTTATTTTATTATTTACAGCAGCGCCGGGCCTGCTAAAAGCGCAGACGGTTGATCCGTATCTGGAAAGCATTACTTCCACCTCCATCGTAGTCAACTGGAAGACTTCTGCGGGAGTGACGCCTATCGTCCGCTACGGGGCAATGGCAGCCAGCCTTAACAATACTATTACCGGTACTACGCAGGTATTGACCGATGTAGGCTACAGCAACAATTACTTCTACCATACCGTAAAGCTGCGCAGCCTCTCACCGGCTACCAAATACTATTACCGTGTTGTGAGCGGCAGCGATTCGAGCAATGTTTATTCCTTCCGTACGCTGCCGGTGCCGGGTAGCGCGCCCAATGCCAGCAATCACCTCCGCTTCCTCATCATGGGTGATGATCAGCTCTCCGAGCCACGCTACGACTCGCTGATGGTGGCTGCAAGGCGAAAGCTGACCGAGCTGTATGGTCCGGACTTCAATGATTCGGTATCATTCATATCAATGGCGGGCGATCAGGTAGATGCCGGCACACTGGCCCAGTATGAGAATATCCATTTCAAGAAGACACGCTACCTCTCGCAATACCTGCCGATACAGACCTGCGTAGGCAACCATGAAACCTATGGCACCATTGGCCTCACGGCTTACCGCAAGCATTTTGAGCTGGACAGCATGAACTACAAAGGCATCTACTCCGGCACGGAAGACTACTACGCCTTTCAGATAGGCAATGTGTTGATGGCTTACCTGAATACAGAGCCTTCCGCAACGTCCAATGTAGATGCCACACAATTGAGCTGGATTAAAAAAGTGATCGACACGGCGAACGCCGACCCTACGGTAAAATGGATCATCACTACTACGCACCGGCCTTACCAGGCAGAGCAGTATGTGGGTGATATCAGCAACTGGATACGTAATACAGTAGTGCCTTACGCTATGCAATCGCCAAAGTATTTTATGCACATTGGCGCGCACCACCACCTGTATGCCCGCGGACAAATGAAGGATGCACCTGCCTACAACATCATCTCCGGTGGCACTGCATGGAATCAGTACTGGGGCATGAGCACAGAGCAGAATTTTGATGATGTGCAGAAAACGATTGCCAACTGGGCTTATCAGCTCGTAGATGTGGATATGGTGCAGGACAAGATCGATATCATCTCTTACTCTATCGGCAGCCTGTACAATAGGCGCGAAAATATGGTGATCGATTCTTTTCACCGCTACCGCAATATAGCGGCGCCATTGCAGCCCGCTGTTACCAATGCATTTCCCGACTCGCTGCAACTACCGGTTATCTTTACCAGCTCCGGCTTTCAGTCTGCCGCCGGTGAGCGCCTCAATTCCACCGAGTTTCAGATAGCTTCCGACCGGTCTTTTTCTGTGGTGGAAAAGTCGGGCTACCGGCATTATGAAGATGTATTCGGTGCGGTACCCGGACTGACTCCCGATACCGCGGTAGATCTTAACAAAGGCATTGACATTCTGAGCTATACCCTGCCCACAGGCGCTGTAGGCAATGGCCGGCATTACATACGGGTGCGTCACCGCGACCGTAATCTGTCCTGGTCGGCCTGGTCGGTGACCGATTCTTTTAAGGTTTATAACAGCACCATTTTCAATCCGACTATTGCGCTCGACAGCGCACGGTATGGTACCGGCAGCACTATACGGGTCACCTTTGCCAATGGCTCTTCTGATCCCAATGCCTGGATCGGCATTTACAAGAAAGGACAAACGCCGGGATCATCAACCCCATCACAAACCTGGAAATACACCAATGCAGTGAGCGGTGTGGTCACCTTTACCCTGAGCCAGTCGGGCCAGTACTTTGCCGCTTATTTTGGCAGCAGCGCTTACACCGAAATCGCGCCCCGTGCATCGCTCTACTATGGCCCTATTCCGGCCCTGTCGGTTCCTGCGGGCAACTATCAGGTAGGCCAGACAGTACCCATCGCATTTTCCAACTCTCCTGCGCTGAGCAAAGACTGGATCGGCATTTACAAGATCGGTATGACGCCCGGCGGACCGGTGGCTGTAAAGTGGGCTTATACTACAGCTACGCCTACCACAACTGCCGGTACCAATGTGCCTTCCGGAACCTTTAATGCAACCAGCCTGCCAAAGGGCTATTATTTTGCGACTTACTTCCTGCAGGATGCTTATGCCGAGGCTACTTCAAGAATCTTCTTCTCTGTGGGCGATACGATCACTCACCTGAGCGTCAACAACAACAGGTATAACATTGATCTCAGTGAGTACATTTCGGCTACCTGGTCCGATGGGCCGGGAAATCCCAAAGACTGGATGGGCATCTATAACCAGGGCGCAGACCCGAACAGCAATGATCCGCTCATCAGCTATACTTATATTGACGGCCTGCCGAATGGCACCAAAGACATCCCGGTCTCTTCCATGCCGCAGCAGGCGGGCAATTATTTCCTGGTGCTCTTTACCAATGATTCTTATAATGAAGTATCCAATCGTGTGAGCTTTCAGATGATCGGCGGCGCGCCGCTTCCGATCCATCTGGTGGACTTCTCGGGAAAAGCCGCCGGGGAAGAGCATCTGCTTTCGTGGACGATGCAGAATGAAGAAGCAGGCAGCTACTATTCATTACAGCACAGTACGGATGGCGTCAGCTTTAAGAATATTTATCAGACCGCCGTGAATGCTGCGCTGAATGGCAAATACGAGTTTATGAATACGGACATTGCTGTAGGACAAAATTTTTACCGCCTGGCGATGCGTGAGCCCAGCGGACATGAGACGTATTCCGGCATGGTGAAGATTCACCAGAATGATAATGGCGCGAGCACCGTAACCGTTTACCCGAATCCGGTAAGCTCAGGCAGCCGCAGCGTTGTAGAATCACCTTATCCGATTGACCAGATCGATATTCTGGATACAAAAGGACAGTTGATTTATCAATCGAAAAACATCAACAATGATAAGTTTTCGCTGCTTCATCAGGATCTTCCTCCCGGCACCTACTTTATCAAGATTTATTCTCGCAAGCTATTTACAGCCAAGCTCGTGGTGCAGTAAATCATTATGAATGATAGTGGCCAAAAAACAGGTCATATATATTACACAAGAAGCCCGCTTATAGTAAGCGGGCTTCTTTGATGATGTGACCACAGGATACTATAATCTAATGCGCTTCGCCCAGTATAAAGCTGAAGTCCGATTTGACATTCACGTACGGTAGCGTGGCTACATAATGGCAGCCCATACAGCTGGCGCTGATGCCATTCGCAAAAGGATGATAGAGCGTATCCAGAAAATACGGCTGATTTGCCTGAATCTTGAAGCCGCCAAATGAAGGCGGATTAGGTCCTTGTACAAAAGTCTCCTGCACAGAGTTGGCCAGGAAGTGAGGTGCCACATCTCCAAAGAACATCCATTGTGTGCTCACCAACTGGTAGTTGGCCCATACAGAGCCTTTCAGCAGCGACTGAAAATATTTATTGAGCCGGTCGGCATTCGGGTCGCCTATCGGGTTTACTCTTGTTACCTGTGTGGGCGCATTCAATGGCTTGCCATTACTGTCCAGCTCTACATAATTGCTTCCGGGTATGGGCTGGTTGGCTTTACAGGTATCGCAATGCGGATTGAAGAATGATTTGGTGAGGTTATCATTCTGCTCAAAGGTGGACCATACCCAGTTTTTCTGATTCGGTGTTTTGTGCGCTATATGCAATCCCACAAGACCCAGTGTTACGGGATTAGGTCCGGGGCTGGGATCGCCTGCGCCATCATTATACACAATGGCTCTGATCTTATAAAACCGGTTGGTATCATCGCCGGGACCCAGCACTTTCCATGCAGCTTTGAACTCCATAGCGCCAACAGGTCCGTAGGTAGTGATGCCGGCGGGCATCACCACAGACTTGTTGCCTCCGGCAAATTTCCGCTGACCGGCAGTATCCCACAGGCCATTCTTAGCGATGTAATTATACTCGTCATGATTCATGCGCACTTCATAGCGCACAAAGCGGCCGTTCTGATCTACCAGTGGTCCGCCTACCGCTTCATCAAGCCCGTTCGGGAATTTGGAAATGCGGTGCACAAAGCGGTACACGCCTGTTTTTTGCGCTAAGTTCTGTACAGTAGGAGGTAGTAGTTGCAAAGCGCTTTTGCTGGCTTTGTCGGTGCACCAGGGAGCCGGTGCAGCAGGCGATGTCACGAATACCTGATCGGTAGAAAGATAGGTCTCCCATACCACCGGTCCCTTGCCGGATAAGATGCTCACGCCGTTCGTTGTATCGGGGCCACAGTTGGCTACATCGGCAGGCCAGTTCATGGCAATGAAGGACAGCCATGAAAAAGAATCGGCGGTAGCCTGCTGCTCATCATTGATATCCATCGGGAGCTGCGTGTATGCATTGGTAATGCGGTTGCCACCCTGCCCCATTGTGATGCCGGAAGAGCAGCCCGAAGTGGTGACCAGAACATTGGCCAGGATGATGACTCCCAATAGGCCTAAAATGAATAGTGTTTTTTTCATAGCAATGCGGTTTGTATTGAAGAATGGTGGTTGGCTCAAAACTAAAAACACATAAACTCTTTCACACCCGTTAAAAAACCTAATTTTTTAGCCGGCTGAAAATCTCTTTAGAAGCTGTGAAGACTGAATTTTTGGCCATCGGTTTTTCCTTGTTGCAGTCACGCTTTTTTATAATGAAATGAAGCTGAAACGGATAAAGCAGCAATGAAGGGAAATGCGGAAACCAAGGCTTCTCTTAAACGCCTATACCATTTTTTCCCGGGCTGAAAAACGGGATTATTCCGGGGAAAATCTCCCTCGCTCCGGGACTTGATTTACCAAAAAATTTAAATACGTTTACAGTGAATCCTACAACTAAATTTTTCCCTGGCGGACTTTTCTGCTATCCTATCCGGTGCAATGATCTTCTCCAAAAACGCCGGTGATTCTTTTACCTCATCCAATCAATGAACTCATCCAATAACCGCCTGTATGTCTCAGAAAAAAAAGGACGCTATCACACCCGCAGATTTTACGGACCAGCCGGAGGTGATTAAATGCATCGAATTTTTAAAGTCCCGTTTTCCGCCAGACAACCCGCTCATCGTATCCGACTTGGTGAGTGCAGACGGCAATCTGCAGTATGTGGATCTGGTGCAGAAAGGCGGCGGCGTGCTGGGCGTAGCGCTTGCCGGCTATGTATACGTTTTGGAACAAATGGGCATCCGGTTTTTGCGGTTGGCCGGCACGAGCGCGGGTGCTATCAATACGTCTTTAATGACGATTATAGATGATGAGGTACTGACAGATAAGAGTCTTGTTCCCGAAAACCATTGCAATAAAAACAGCCCGAAAACAGAGACCGTTCTTAAAATTATCTGTGGCCTCGACTTTTTCGATCTGGTGGACGGACATCCGTTCGCGCGGTTTGCAATCGGTCAGTATGTGAGCAGCATCAATAAAAAAAGCAGAAAAGCAGCACAGCAAAAAAAGAACAATAATCAACCCGCCGTAGAGCCGGCAAGTAACCCGTTGTTGAATATCCTGCGCAATGCGCTGCTGATATTGGTATGTCTCCTGCTTGCCGATTTCTTTTTTACGGGACTGATCCGCAAATCTGTGGATGACCGGTTACAGATGGTCACACAAATGCTCTACTTATTAACGGGCATTTATGCGCTTGCCCTTGGCATCATACTTTCCTATGCGATGTCTCTGCTGCGCCGCCTGAAAAATGCGGGCTTCGGCGTCAATCCCGGCGATTTTTTCTATGACTGGCTGAAGACCCAGTTTAACAATTACGGAATCGATACCACGGAAAAGCTTGTAGCCAAAGCCAGTGTGCTACCTGACGGCCTGAAGCTCCGCCATAGTGATACCGTCAACCATGAAGAAGGCATAAAAGGAATTACGGGCGATGTGGTATTCATTACTTCAGAGCTGGTAACGCAGAATAAATTTGAGCTGCCCCGCATGAGCCTGCTCTTCGGACCTGCGAATAACCAAAGCATACATCCCGCCGGATTCGTGCGCGCCTCTATGGCTATTCCGGTTTTCTTTGAATCTTACTACGTACGCGATATACCCAATACAACACAGGAGGTTATTGATGAATGGGCCGATAAATTTCCGCAATGCACTCCGCCTAAAGAACTACGCTTTGTGGATGGCGGTATCCTGTCCAACTTTCCGCTGAATCTCTTTTATAACCCTGATGTAAAAGTGCCGCGGCTTCCCACATTTGGCATTGATCTTGATGACAGCGATCCGGAAACCAATCCCGAAGATCCGGAAACGTGGAGCATCGGCAGCTATCTGGGCAGAATGCTGAACACCATCCGTTTTTATTACGATAAAGACTTCCAGCAGAAGAATGCGATTCTCCGGAAAGGCATTGGCAAGGTGAAATTGGCGGGCTTCAACTGGCTCAATTTTGGCATGGAAAAAGAAGAAAAGCAAGCGCTGTTTCTCCGCGGGGCACAGGCGGCGACTGAGTTCCTCGCGGGGCAAGTGGCTACCGCCGGGCTGTTTGGACCACAGCAAATGCCAACCGCTACATCCGCGCCTCCGACCCCTGCTTTCGATTGGAAGGCTTACCAGGATGAGCGGAAAAGTTTGAAGGGGCAGAGCGGAAAAAATCCACCGCCGCCAGCAACAGCATCCACACCTCCTCCAACACCTCCGACCACTCCCATCAAATAATATCACTATGCCGTATTCTTCTATACCACACGTCTGGATTTTATTTTGCGCCTGCTTCGGCGCAATGCTTATTGCCATGTATATGATGGGCAGGCAGAGCCGCCATCTTTATACGGTAGTCCGTAAGGTGCGGCGACGCTTCTCGATGATGGACCTTGAATTTCCGCTGAGCTATGAAGAGCAGCGGGAGCTGGTGCACGGCATTACCAATCTGACCGATGATAAGGAAAAGACAAGCTCAATCAAATCGCTATACCAGCAAATCCTGACCGATTACCTGCTGTATATGCCTGCTACTTATGGCGGCATCTTTGTACTCTGCTACACGCTGAGCTGCCGGACTGATATGAGCATACAAGGACAATGTTTTTTCAGTGTGCTGGCCTTTGTACAGATACTCGCCTTTCTGCTGGATGCTGTAGAAAATGTCGTTTTCCTGCACACCATATCGCTGCGCTATGCTCCTTTAAAAAAGACAGACGCCGATAAAAGGAGGTATCACAGGTATCATGTGTGGCTGCGGATTCTGGAGTGTGTAAAATGGGGTTCAGCGCTGCTGGGCGCGGCCTGTGGCTTTTCGATGCTCTGCTACTATTGGCTGCATGGCGCTTATACCGATTGTGCCTGGATCACCTTTCTAGTGCTGTTGGGAGAAATAGTGCTCTATGGCATCATCAGCGGTTGGGTAGCAAGGCAGGATGACATTGCACAACAGAAAGCCGTGCAGGCCGCTATAGCCAATTTATCAAAAAGATCGGCTTAAATATCCTGCGAAGCAGCCATTGTACTGTCTGTTAAAATGCAGTTTTCCAATAGCCCCTTCAAACATAAACAGCTATCTGTTACTTCCTGATCACCTTAAAGAATTTGATTACGCCTGCTGCATTAATCGCCCTCAGCATATATACTCCTGATGGCATCAGACGCATATCGATATCGCCTCTACCCTGATAATATACCTTGCCGGCCACATCGCTGAGCGTAAGCCCGGCTGCATTATCAGAGATGTGCAGAACATCCATAACAGGATTTGGATACACCTGAATCTGATCCTTTCCGGCTTCATCCATCATTACCATTTGGACATCTGTATAACGGCTGACGCCATTAAAATCATTGATGCGGATACGATAAAAGTTTTTTCCGGATGCCGGATGTGAATCGGTATAGCTGTAAGTGCGCGCAACCGTTGAAGTTCCCATAGACGCTACGGTGCCGAGGCCATCCCAGCTTTTGCCGTCTGTGCTGCGCTGAACGCCGAAACCGGTGATATTGCTTTCTGAGAGCACGGTCCATTTTAGCAGAACTGTTGCATTCATACGTGCTGCGCTGAAACTGCCAAGCGTTAGTGGCAGCGGGTTGGCAGTAGTGGTAGATGCGATGGTAAAGGGGCTGAAGCTGCTGATTGTATTATTGCTCGTAACTGTTCCTATCGTATTTGTACCAGTCGTTCCGCCATTCCCCTCATCATGCCATCCCAGCGAAGTGCCGTTATTATACCAGTGCGCGACGGTCAGCTGATTCATAGAAGTTACCTGCCCGCTGACCGGCAGATTGTAGCCCAGTGACACCTGAACATCTGAGCTGCCCGCAGTGCGATCGATGGTCCAGTATTCCGTTCTGGAAAGGTGATTGATGCTGGGGTCATGCGCGCTGGAGTCATAACCCGCGAGCGTTGGCTGCACTTTATAGAACTGCGCGGTGAAAGCATCAGTAGCGAGCGCAGGCGCAGAGATGCCGGCGGGGCTATAATACATGCCATTGCCTATCGGAAACTGAAAGGCCTGATTGCCCACTTTCACTACAGGTCCTTTTATATGACTGGCATTGCCCGCTCCTGTTGCCGTTGCATTATTGCTGAATGTAACCGGGTTGGTGGCTGTGCTTGCCAGGTATCCTGTTGTAAAGTTGAGGTTGTTGTTGATCGTCATTGGTGCCTGTAAAGTAACCGTTGCATTGCCGGTTTTCATCAGGGCAACATTTGATACGGTCAATTCCTGCTGCCCTGCCGTACGGATAAAACCGGGGGTGCTGCCGCCAAAATAAAGCGTATTGATATTCATACCAGACACTCCATTGAGCGAGATCACACTGTCTGACCTGTGCGGATGATTGTAGCCGAGATAGAGCGGTGCTGCGCCGGAAAAATTAACAATGCTGTCCAGGCCTTTTACAATATTTCCATTGCCAGCCGGGCTGCCATACCCTTCATACAAAGAAGCATTGACAGACTTGTGAACCAGGGTAAACCGGTCGGCAAAAAGATTGCCATCTATATAATTGTTACCATTGGCCTGTGTAGCCACATCTGTAATCACAGCCGCCTTATTGAATACATTGTCGTAAACGAAAAGCTCATTGGTGTAGCCGGAAAGTGTAAGGGGCGCGCTCAAGGTATCTCCACGCAAATCAATGCTTGCAGCATTGGATACCATAATGCTTCCGCCCGGCGCCTTACAGCTTGTCTGGTACATATGGAATATATTGGCATTGCTGAAAGATATATTCATCACACCGCCTATAGGCAGCACGGCAGCATTGCTGTTATTCAGGTAAAAATCGCCGCCTGCACTATTAGTGTAGGTAAATGAGCCGCCTATTTTCGAATTGCCGGCGTTATAGCCGCTGCCGATATTTCGATAAAGGCTGGTAAAGCCTGATGCCGTACGGTTTACAGTAAGGTTGCCATCCACCTTCAGGTCTTCGTTATATCCGGCATAAAAGCTGCCGCTGCCGGTCAGGCTGATCGTGCAATTGCCCGTTACATGATCGCCCCCGCCCGCCATGCCGTAACCCTCGTCCATTTCGCTGGTATTGGAAGCATGAGTGATGGAGAGATTCCCGTCAAACAGGTTGTCATCGATATAATTAGTGCCGCTGTTTTGTGATAAATCGTCAGAGAAGGTAGTATTGCCGGTGAAGCTGTTATTATAAACCGTAAAAGAGCCGGTGTAGCCGGTGATAGCAAGGGCAGCCTTCAGCGTATCGTTGCGGAGATCGGGATTGCCTGAGTTGGCTATAGCGATGCCGCCGCCTGCCGTGTTGTTTTTCACATTGTACATATGGAATGTTCCGGCAGCATTGATATTTATATTTAAAGTTCCGGCGACAGGCAACTGGCCTGCATTGTTGTTATTAAGATAGAAATCGCCGCCGGCCGTATTGGCGTAGGAGAAAGAACCGCCGATACCGGAATTCCCGACACTCTGACCGCCGCCGATGTTCCTGTAAAGGTTGGTCAATCCAAATGCAGTGCGCGTTACCGACAGATTGCCGTCCACTTTCAGATCTTCATAGTAGGCCATGTAAAAGCTGCCGCCGCCGGTGATGTTTACCGTACAGTTGCCGGTTACATGGTCACCCCCACCCGCAACGCCATAGCCCTGGTCCATTTCCGCTGTCGCAGAAGCGTGGGTAATGGAGAGGTTGCCGGCGAAAAGGTTGCAGTCAATATAATTCGTTCCGCTATTCTGTGACGGATCATCTGCGATGACTGTATTGCCTGTGATTGAATTGTAGTAGAATACTGCCGATCCTGTATAAGCGCTAAAGCTGGTAGTGGCTTTGAGGGTATCGCGCACGATAGAGAGATTAGTAGCGTTTGCAACCGAGATAGTGCCGCCCGCTGTATTATTTTTAACACGGTACATGCTGAACGATCCATTGGCACCAGAGGTGATATTGACCGTACCCGCTACGGATAAGCCGGCTGTATTATTATTGTTCAGAAAGAAGTTGCCGCCGGCATTATTGGTATAAGAAAAATTGCCGCCGATGCCTGAAAGACCAGCGCTCTGGCTATTACCGATATTTTGATACAGACTAGTAGTGCCAGCAGCAGTGCGGGTTATCGTCAGGTTTCCATCCACTTTAAAATCCTCATAGTAAGCCAGATAAAAGCTGCCGGTGCCGGTCAGGTTAATGATACAGTTGCCGGTTACATGGTCACCCGCGCCCGGCACCCCATACCCCTGATCCATTTCGACAATGGAAGCATGGGTGATGGAAAGGTTTCCGTTGAAGGTATTCCCGTCAATATAATTGGCGCCGCTGTTCTGGGACGGATCGTCTGAAATATTTGTATTGCCGTTGAATGTATTGTTATAGATGAAGGATGAGCCCAGATAGCCGAGAATGCTGGTAGTGGTGCTCACCGTGCTGAGCCGAACCTCTACACTGCCGGCAGCATTGACGTTGAACGCACCTCCCCCATCAATTGCAGCACCAACAACCGATAGACTACCATTATCAACAAAGGTATAGCCTGCAAGATGCAATGCGCTGCCGCTGGCCATCGTCAGGCCTGCAATGGTCACGCTTGCCGTGAGCGTCGGATAGGTGGTGAGACCGCCGGGTATAGTCACCATTGAACCGGCTACCGGCACTGTTGCCGGACTCCAGTTGGCGGCTGTAAACCAGTCGTCGCCGGCTGTACCTGTCCAGGTTTGCGCCTGCGCTCCTATCCCGAAGGATAACGCGATCAATATAAATAGCTTTTTCATGGTAGCGGTTTTCTTTCCTGTCTTTCTGTTGTTGAATGTGTGATTATTGCTTACTAAACCTGAGCACTGCTCCATTAGCGAAATGAAGGAAATAAATACCGGCGCTCAGATTGGCGATATCCAGCCGTTGCCGGTTGCCTGCTCCTATGGTAAAATGCATCAGCGATCTGCCGGAAATATCCGTAAGAGCAAGATCAGAGCCATAAAGCGCTACCTGATTATTCATCAGAAATACGCTTGTTCCCGCAGGATTCGGATAGATGGTCAGGCCCAAAGCAGTGCCAACGCCCTGAATACCGGTAGCCGCCATATTCAATGATACGGTCGGATGGCAATCATATTTATAAACTTCGTTATTGCCCGTGGCATTGCTGTTGGCAGCTTCGAGTACCGCGAAACGATAGGTCTTCGACGGATCAAGATTGGTACAGACAGTGCTGCTGCCATTACCGCTATACACCAGAAAAGTATTGCTGCCATATTGCGCACCACTGCCATAAGCAGCGTTCGCGTTAGCAACAGATCCATCTACAGGAAAATCATAGCCAAATGACGCGTCTGAAGTAGCCAGGACAATGCGGTGATCGCCGGTGCCATTGCTCCAGCTCAGGTTTGCAGCCGTTGTTCCGGATCTGGTGACCAATAGATTAGTGGCCGCAGTAGCCGGTGGAAAAAGATCGTAAGCAGGAAAGCTTGATGTTGCTGCAATACAGTTCCACGGCAGCGCATCCAGCGTACTGATGAACTGGCTGTTGGTAGCGTTGCGGTAGTTGAGGTGGATAGCCCAGGTATAGCCACCGCTGGTACGGGCCATGAAAGTGGTTGTACCATCCAGGCTCCCATAATGCCACCAGTTTCCATACTGATTGACCGACCAGCCACAGGCATAGTTCGCATTGACTGCGGAAGGAGTAGTCATTAGCGCGATGCTTGCCGCATCCAGTATATCGGGAACAGTACCATAGCCATCTACAGCCAGCGCCATTCTTGCATAGTCGGCCGACGTAGAAACCCAGCCGCCATGCGCGTTCATAGCTTCCAGATTCCAGCCGCCATATTGCCACGGTACGTTTTGCCCTGTTCCATAGCAGGATTGCGTTGTGTACGTATTGTTGTATTCTCCTTCGCGCTCCAGCTTATCGGAAAGCAGGTTTTTACCCAATTGCATATCGCAAAGCCCCAGGGGCTGCATGATGATGGAAGCGACATAATCTTCGTACTTCATGCCTGTCTTCTTTTCGATCACTTTGCCCAAAACCAGATAGCCGATATTGGAGTAATTATAGACTGTGCCCGGATCATGCTGCAGCCCTTTGGTGAGCAGGAATTTAATAAGGGTGCTATCGTGAACAGGATTGCTTTCACCCATTACCTGCGCTACGTGCAATGGAAAAGAGATGGGATCGCAACTGCTATAGCCATCACACGGCATATCCCGGTCCCAGCCGCCGGTATGCTGCAGCAGCTCCCGTATGGTCATCCGGTAAAGCCTGTTATCGGTAATGGCATTCAGATAATAAGGCTGATTCAGGATTTTATTCGCGCCAAATACCGTATCGTCCATGGAAAGCTGTCCGTTCTGGATCAGCTTCATCACAGTGATAGCAGTGATTGCTTTGGAGTTAGAGGCAATGCGAAAGCGCGTGTAAGGCCTGGTAGTTTCCGTCTGCGCCTGATCTGCATAGCCGAATGCCCGGTTGTAAATGAGCTTCCCATCTTTAGTGATTGCTACGGTGCCGCCCGGTACTGACCAACTGGTCATCCAGGCCTGTATCATGCTGTCTGTCTTGTGCATCAGCGGTGAATAAATGCCTGTTTGGCCTGAGGCATTCATACCTGCTATGACTATAAAGATTGAGAGTAATAATCTTTTCATCCGGTCTTGGTTTTGAACAGCGATTTGCCGCTGTTTTCACGAACAAACCTAGCCCCGCATTCCGCACAAAAAACAAGTATTACACAAGTGTGCTGATTTCCTACACGACCGGCCCCGATTCCTACACGGGCAAAATGACAAACTCCCGCAGAGCATGTAATTTTACCTACTGATGCAGCCCTTAATAACAACCCATCCATCCAAGACCCATCGCATCCTGCGTTACATAGTGGTGCATATTCCACTTTGGGCAACTGCAACATTATTTGTGTTGTTCATTTACTATGATTTTTCCGCGCCATTCTTTCCTCAATTGCTCACTACCACGCTTGGCACCGGAATGGCCGCAATACCAACTTATTATGCCATGTACCGCCTGGTGCCGAGGTATCTCTATCAACGCCGCGTCCGTGCATTTATTGGCAGAGTGCTGCTGATTGTGCTGATCAACACGGTTGCGAATTACCTGCTAGGGGCATCGTGGTACCACTACATGACCGGGCATCCTATTTTCCCGTCAGCGTATCTGGTCATTTATGTAATGCTGATTATCTACAGCACCAATCTTGCGGCGGTAATGCTTGGTTGTGCCTTGCGCATCATCGTCAGCCGGTTCAGGATGGAAGAGCGGATGCAGGTCATTGAGCAGGAAAAGATCAGCACGGAGCTGGCCTTCCTCCGGTCTCAGATAAATCCGCACTTTCTCTTCAACGTGCTCAATACGATTTATTTTCAGATTCATAAGGAGAATGCGGAGGCCCGGGGATCGGTGGAAAAATTATCAGAGCTGCTCCGGTATCAGCTCTATGAATGCACGACTGATAAAATCGATATTGAACGGGAGCTTGCCTATATCAGGAATTATGTAGCAGTACAGCAATTGCGCATGGAGGCCGGAACCGATATCACGCTTTCCATTCAGGAAGACATCAAATCCTTTAAGATAGCGCCGCTGCTCATTCTTCCCCTGATCGAGAATGCCTTCAAGCATATTTCCCACTATAAAAATCCAGCGCTTAACCAACTCTATATCAGCCTCGGCATGCAGGGAAATGAATTTGTGATGCATGTGCGCAATACGTATGATGAGCTGCACGGAGCAAAACACCTGATAGCCGCGGGCGGACTGGGATTACAAAATCTCAGGCGTCGCCTTGACCTGCTTTATCCCGAAGCGCACCGCTTTGAGGCGAGCCGGAAAAACAACATCTTTGAAACCGTTCTTAAAATTAAGATACATTGATTAACTGCCTGGTTGTTGACGACGAGCCGATCGCGCGGGATGGTATGCTGGAATACATCCGCGAGGTAGATTACCTGAATCCGGTAGCCGGATGCAAGAGCGCGATGGAGGCGGCCGGCCTGCTGCAGAAGCATCAGATCGATCTGATCTTTCTGGACATACAAATGCCCAAGCTCACGGGTATTGATTTTCTGAGAGCGCTGGTGCAGCCGCCATTGGTCATTTTTACCACTGCATACGCCGAGTATGCCTTGGAAGGTTTCGAGCTGGATGTGGTAGACTATCTGCTGAAGCCAGTGCCCTTTCCCCGGTTCCTGAAAGCCGTAGAGAAAGCGCGCAGTTATCTGCATGTTGCCGGGAAGGAAGTGAGCGTGGTAGATGATTTCTTTTTCATCAAGAGCAATGGGAAGATTGAAAAAATAATGGTGGCTGATCTGTGCTATATCGAAGCGATGGCCAATTATGTGGTGATACATGCCAGGCAAAGAACCTATATCACCTACCTCACGCTGCACGGAATAGAAGAAGCCTTACCGACGGACCAATTCATCCGCATTCATAAATCGTACCTGGTGGCACTTTCTGCAGTGCAAAGCATTGATGGCGTAGAGCTAAATCTGGAGGGCAAAGTGCTTCCAATCAGTAAAAGCTATCGCATGGAAGTAATGAACAAGATTGAGCAACGCATGTTCAGGAGGTAAATGATAATGTCTTGAAATATACCAGACTGATGGTGTTGATAGTTTCTACTGTTCTCTTGAAAGATTTAATGGTTTATCAAAAAAATAAATTCCCGCAAATAATTGATTTACATGATTTTACAATACAAAGTGTGCCTCTTTTTTGTAGCTGTATCTGTATCCGTAAAAGCAGGGCGATTATTTGAAAGCGTCTTTATTGGCAGGTATTGATACTTGATCCATTCTGCTTTTTAATGCAGCGTGTTTTACGTATATATTGCATGCTGAAGTTGGAATATGTCTTTTACCCTGCAAGCCCGCCGCCGCACCCGGTTACTGCTCCTATTGCTTTTTTCGTTATCACGGCCCGCGCAGGCACAGGATTTCAACTATACACACTATACCATCCACGACGGACTGGCCGGCTCTACCGTTTATGATATCTGTCAAGATAAGCATGGTTTCATTTGGTGCGGCACGGAGACAGGGCTCAGCCGTTTCGACGGTACTCATTTCAAAACCTTTACGGTAAAAGAAGGGCTGCCGTCAAACGAGATCTTTGGCTTTTATGCGGACAGCCACAGACGGATGTGGATGAACTGCCTTAGGAATAGTGTTTGTTATTACCTGAACGGAAAGATTCACAACCAACAGAATGATATATTGCTGCGTCAGGTAAAGCTCAGGGCACGCCTGAATGCTTTTGCGGAAAACAAGGAAGGAGATGTATTGCTTAGCGGCACCTTGGATACGGTAATCGTGACCGCAACGGGCCAGGTAGCAAGCTGGTCGCAGTACATGGGTCGAAGGGTTGGTAAAGACCGGCTGTTCGAAGAGGCTTATGGCATGTGCAGCTTGCCGGTCGGCATGCTGGCGCTTCCGGATTACATAAAGGAACAACTGAAAGGAAGGTTTCGGGCTATGCTGTCGCCAGAAACGCCAGCTTACAGGAAGAAGACCGATTACCTGGGGTTGTTTTCAACAGATACCAAGGAATATTTTCAAAACGTCGTCCTTATCAATACCCAAACCACTACAGCCCGCAGCCTGAAAACTCCTATCCATGCAATTGCTGCCATTATGGTCAATAGCCACACCATAGCTATCCTGAAGCGCAATGACGGGGTATTGCTGTATGATACGGAAGACAGCACAAAAACGCAGACCTATCTCCGCGGTTATATCGTGCAATGTGTGATGGAAGATGCAGAAGGAAACTGGTGGTTCAGCACGAAGGGATCGGGCATTTTTAAGCTGAGCCCGGCCAGGTGCAGGAATTATATCATGGGCCAGGGCGCCCGTAATATCCTCAAATCACGCCGTACCATCTGCATCGGTACGGATAATAAGCTGTACTGGCAGATGCCCGCGCTGGACGCGGCCGACTTTGAGCGGAACAACAACAAAACCAGTCCTTCAAAAACCCGGGGCTATTTCAATTTTTCAGCGCATCGAAAGCAGGATGTTTATTTTAACTGTGCAGGTTCCGAATTCCTCATGCTCAGCCAGCAATGGGGCCTTGGGTCAGTCAAAACAATACAGATACACGATCAGAAAGCATTGGTCGCTACCTCATGGGAATGTTTTTGGGTCGATCTTCTCACCCATAAAGCAGAACAACGAATTTACCGGGGGAGGACCACCTGTGCCATACGGCATAACGGCAGCTATTACGTGGGCACGCTGGACGGCCTCTGCATCATCACGCCCGAAGGCGTCACTTCCTTTGCCGGGAAGCAAAATCCTTTACTGGCCTGCCAGATCAGCCAGGTCGTGGGCGGACCGGACAGCACTGTGTGGATCGCCACAGCGGAGCACGGCGTGATTGGTTATCAAGACGGGCGGATCATCGCTCATTTTACGCAATATAACGGGCTGCCCAGCGATATTGCGCGCAGCCTCTTCCTGGCCGGCGATGACCTTTGGATCGGTACGGATAAAGGCTTGTGTAAAACGGACGTCCGCCCGGGCCGCCGCCACGTAAGCTGGAAATTCGCGGAGGAAGACGGGTTGAACTCCAGCGAGATCAATACCATTTTCTGCGACAGCAACCTGGTATATGTCGGTACGCCCTTAGGCATTTCCGTCTTCGACGAAGGCCGTGCCCCTCACCACGCAGCCTGTTCCGTCCTGCTGGAAAGCATCGTGGTATCCGGTAAAGCGCAGAGCGCCCTGAGCGGCGGGCTGTCGCTGGGGCCCGGCGACAATAATATACGTTTTGACTACGCCTGTATTTCCTACCTGTCGTCAGGCGATGTCACCTATGGGTACCGGCTGCAGGGGCTAAGCGATCAGTGGCAGTCCACCCGGGAAACGTTCCTGAGCTATCCGTCCCTGCCTTCCGGAAAATATGTATTGCAGCTTCGGGCCGTCAATAAGTTCGGGGATCAGAGCAGGCTGCTTCAATATCGCTTTGAAGTGCGTAAGCGATTGACTGAGCAGATTTGGTTCCGCTGCGGTCTCCTGTTGCTGTTCATCCTGGTGATGATCCTGATTGTCCGGTACTGGCTCATCGCTCAGCACCGTAAAGAGCGGGAGAAAGTCGTCACCGCAAAGCGCCTGATGGAATTGGAGCAGATGGCCCTGCGCGCGCAGATGAATCCGCATTTCATCTTCAACTGCCTCAATTCCGTGCAGCGCTATATCCTGAACCGGGATGAAAAGATGGCTAACTTTTACCTGGTCCGCTTTGCTGCGCTGGTGCGGCAAACGCTCGACCACTCATCAACCATTTACATCCCGCTGGCCGAAGAGATCGCCTACCTTGAAAATTACCTAGAGTTGGAGCGGTTGCAGCTTGCTGAATCATTTGAATATATGATTGCGGTAGAAGAGTCCCTAGATAAACAGGCCATAAAAATACCTAACATGGTATTGCAGCCCTATATCGAAAATGCCGTGAAGCACGGTATGGGGTCATTAAGCGGAACCGGCCGTATCACAATTACCTTTTCTACAGATAAGGCAGAGACCCTATTGGCATGCACAATCGAAGATAACGGCCCGGGCCCCGGCGCAACCAAAGCGAGCCGGCAAACCCCGCAGCACCAATCCAGGGGAACATCGATCACCGGCAAGCGGATACAGACTCTTAACCAGCTATCGCCGGAGCACCGGGATATCTCTATTCAGACCATAGACCTGACTGCTACCGGCACGGGCACGGGCACACGGGTCATCGTCCGTTTCCCAATCCGCTATACCCCTCCTTTCAAACCGCATCCAAAGCTATGATCACCGCCCTTATCGTTGACGACAAGTCCGCAAATATCCAGACCCTGAGCCAGCTGATCGCGCGGCATTGCCCGGTGGTAAGGGTACAAACAACAGCAACGACGATTGATGCTGCCTACAGCGCGATCTGCAGCTATGCGCCAGACTTGGTCTTTCTGGATATCGAGCTGACCGGAGGCACCGGCTTTGACCTGCTGCGAAAGTTTGAGCAGGTTACCTTTGCTGTCATTTTTACGACCGCTTACAGCCAGTATGCCGTCCAGGCATTCCGGGACAATGCGCTCGACTACCTGCTCAAGCCTATTGACATCGATGCTTTGCAGCAGGCTGTGGAAAAGGCGGAACGGCAGTCAGCAGCCAAAGAGACGAACCGCAGGCTGGCCCAGTATCTGCAGGACAGCCGGGCAACGAATAAGATAGCCATACCAGTGCAGGACGGATACCTGTTCATCAACGGCGATGAGGTGATCCGGTGCGAAGGCGCCGGCAGCTACAGCTTTTTCTTTATGAAAGATGGCACGAGGCTGACGGCGAGCCTTCGGCTGAAGGAATGCGAGGAGCTTTTTCCGGCTGTCTCTTTTCTCCGTGTTCATAAATCGCACATCGTGAACATCGCCTATGTATCCCGCTATGTACGGGGACGCGGAGGCTCTATCCTTATGCAGGATGGCAGCATGGTGGATGTAGCGTCTAACCGGAAAGACCTCTTTTTAGAGACTATGCGTGGGCATCTCTAGCGCACCTGCTATCCGGCAAACACAGGCGGCTGTAGGGGGCATTGTAGCCCATTTGACCCGTTGGTGAACCGAGACTGTACGCTCGTGAACCGGCAACGCAATTGTATCTGCTTTTGCGGGAAATTACATGCAGTAATCTGTTTACACCAGGAAGCACCTCATCGGTCCGGACCGGTAAGACTGCTGCTGGTTGATGATTCATCCGATATCCGCATATGGTACGGGCCCGTCCATACTGCGGTGATTCTGTAGTTCACCATTTTTTTAAAAACATCCAATGACCCAAAAACTGAACTTCCCAGCATCCGCGCTGCCTTCGCTTCATAATCCAAGCGGACCGCTTATCATTACGATATGGCTTTGCACATAAAGATGATCTATATCCCGAATGCCGGGCTGTATCTCGCAATCACGAGCGGGCCAGATTGCTTCCAGGAATGCGGCACCGCTCCATTCCTCACCTGTTATCTTTTACAGGATCAACCTTACACTTTTTAATTATTAAACCTCAAACACAATGAAAAATTTACATCAACTATTTAAACGATTCAATCATTTGGCCATATTATGCTTACTGGCGATAATGATTTTTGCATTTCCTGCCACATCAAATGCCGGGCCAGAGCCTGATTTTACGGCCTGTCAATTTACGTTTAATGGTGATAACTATATACGAGTCAGTTATAGTAATAACCTATCAACTTTACTTCCGCCCAGTTCGCCCGGGGCATATTTGAGATTGGCAATTTATTTAAACGGTTCTACAACCCCGATTTATGCAACACAATATAACAATAAATTTATTGCAAATGTTGGAGCAATTGCACCCCCTTACAATGCTGAAATGTACATAGAAGTCGTAAATCCGCCGAATCCCGTTAATTACTCACTTATCTATTCAACTAGTCACGATGATCCAATGATATCAGGCAATTGCCAGTATCAGAATCAATTTGAAGATGATCAACCGACGAACGAACCGATGACTGCAAACGCCTGTTTTGTGCCGGGAGCTGAAGGTACAAATACATTCAAGGTCACCGTAAGCGATCCTTATTTCATATTCTATGCTTCAGCTATGCATTATGAGGCACAAGTCTATATTACCGATCTGATTACAAGCACTGTATATGGTCCATTTACATCCTCATATGCGCTGAACGGCACCTTGTATTACGATATTCCTTCCAGCATTCCCATAAAAAAAGACGCCTGCTATAAAGTCGAGTTGCAGTTGATAGATCCACTGGCTGTCAGTAATCCGGAAAGGTCACAGTTTTATAAAGTAGATAAGGCCTGTGCTTGTGACGTTAATAAGGAGTGCGATGCCTCTTTTGTGTGCTTAACAGGTGATTTGTACAATGGCAATTTCAGCCTGAGCTTCTTTTCACCGGCAGGTATAAATACCAGCAGCGAATCATTCGTAGTACTTCGTGGCTCTACCGTAATCTATAACGCTGCAGCTGCAAGCATGAATTTACCTTATGGAACCTATACTGTATGCCATGTGGTGAATACGCCCGAAGGCTCACAATGTCGTATATGTAAAGACTATTCTTTTAGTGGTCAGAACAATGGAGACGATCCGGACCATCCTCATAACAGAATGTTGCCTACAGTCGGAAAAAGCAATAACATCCTGGTAACTGTAACCAACAGCAAAGTGAATTTCATGTATGATGCGGATCAAGCTGAAAGTATTGATTACGTCATCTATAATATACAGGGACAAACCATCACAACAAAGCGGAAGATTGCTGTTGGCAAAGGAGAGAATGTAATTACGGAAGATAAATTACCGCTGATACCTGGAATTTATTTTATTAAAATAGCCGGAGCGCATCAGAATAAAACGACTAAGTTTCTGATTCAATAGTATCATTTTAGGCCATTTCAAGTGAGTCGTCCTAAAATAGGTTGACCGTTATTTGAAGTTAATGAATATCCCTGGTTGAGTAATCGGCCAGGGATTTTTTCTTTATGTACCTGATCGGGTGTACTCATACGCAGGCTTAAATGGAGTCTTCTGCTATTATAGATATTTACGCTTTGGGCCAGAAGACTTTTTTCAGATTGAAGGTCCTATTGCTTTTCAGCGATGTTTATGACCGTAGAGAGCAACAGGTTCTTTGGCTTTTTCTGGGTAAGGGGCTGTTTCCAGCTCTTTGATTCGCTGTTCAGGTGTTTTTTCTTTGCCGGTCACTTTAGGTATTGACCAGTTCAAGATACCAGGTTTGCCCAGCAAGCCAAAAACAGTGCTGCGGCCCTGGATGCCATAGCGGTACTGGGCCTGCTTGTAGAGGAGCTCGCCCTTTCCATCTCGCCCACTATCCATAACTTAAAGGCCGGCGTGTAATCCCGCTGGGTGCGCTTACGGTGCGTCACCGTTGTCCGTCCCATAATCAAGTCGATTGGGTGTCCACTTATTTCAGGACGGGACATAGTAAATAAAAAAGCCGACTCTCTCGAATCGGCTGTAACCGGTGCCCCAAACGGGAATCGAACCCGTACTCGCCTTACGGCAAACAGGATTTTAAGTCCTGCGCGTCTACCAGTTCCGCCATCAGGGCATGCTTCATGCAAAATTAAAAATGCATCAAACAAACTTACTCCAAAAAAAAATTCCAAACCTTGAGGCTTGGAATTTATCAGAGCGGAAGACGAGATTCGAACCCGCGACCCCGACCTTGGCAAGGTCGTGCTCTACCAGCTGAGCTACTTCCGCATTTGTGTTTTAAGAACTTCCGGACTCATTTTGATAACCCTTTGTCCGTTTTGGGATTGCAAAGATAGATCGGCTTTTTAAAACTCCAAAACTTTTTACCGATTTTTTTTCGGGTCAGGTATTTTTGTGCTTCCTATGGTTTCTTTTCTCACGCTTATCCGCAAAGATGTGCTGCTCGAATGGCGGCAAAAACATACGCTCTTCGGAGTGCTGCTGTATACAGGCTGTACGGTATTCGCCATCTATATGATGATCGGCCAGCCGGAGCCGGGCGTATGGAATGCCCTCTTCTGGATTACACAATTGTTTATCGCGGTTAATTCCGTGGCCAAAAGCTTTCTGCAGGAGCCGCCGGAGCGTTTCCGCTACTACTATACACTGGTAAAGCCGGCTTCTTTCTTCCTGGCCAAAATTGTGTACAGCGTGGTGCTGCAACTGCTCATGAGCCTGATCAGTCTGGCTTTGTTTCGCCTGCTGCTGGGCAGTCCGCTGTCGCAGCCGTGGCTGTTTCTGGTGGTATCACTTACCGGTAGCCTGAGCCTTGCGGTGGTCTTCACTTTTCTTTCTGCCATTGCCGCCCGCGCGCAGCAGAACAGCGCACTGATGGCCATTCTCGGCTTCCCCCTGATTATTCCTGTATTGATGATCCTGAGCAAGCTGGCCTTAAAAGCCATTGCGCCCGTATATCAGCCCGGCTGGTGGAGTCTGGCGCTTACCTTGCTATTGCTCGATGTTCTGGTACTGACGCTCGGCATCATATTATTCCCGTTTATTTGGCAGGAATAGTCCGGATCTCTTTTCAAAAAATTATTTGCGATGAATGATACCACCAGGAAAGGCGCTGTAGGAGCGTTGCTCGACGAGTATGAGCATGCTGTTGCCGACCTGAAAAAAGTGATCGGAACGATTCCGGATCATAGTCTGACGATCATTACCGATGAGCAGACAGGAGATGAAAACTGCCGGTCTGTTCAGGCAATCCTGTCTCATGTGGTCAACTCAGGATTTGGTTATGCTACCAGCATCCATCATCTGAAAGGCCACAACACCATCCGTCCGCAAAAGATTTTTCATCAGACCATAAAAGCATATCTGGAAGAGCTGGACCGGATGATTTCTTTCACGGAAAATGTACTTGGTGAGTTCAGTGACAACGAGTTGGAGGAGAATGAAAATTCACTCAAAATCAAAGCAGGCTGGGGGCAGATTTACGATGTGGAGCAGATGATGGAGCACGCCATCGTTCATATACTCAGGCACCGCCGACAGTTGGAGCAAATCAAAAAGCAACAATCCTGGCAATAGTTTTGCCACCGGGCTTTGAATATTGGAAGAGTTTTTTCGTGCAGGCTTGCAGCAACTTGTCCTTCCCGAAGAGAATCTCTTATAAAGCGCATACAACCGGATTCCCTTCGGGAAAGACAAGTCGCTGTGCATTTATACTAAAACACCATCGTTTTCCCATATTCGCAATAGAATGCGCGCAGACCACTTATCTTTGCACACTTTTATTGCCAATGGCTATCGTATTATCATCGGTGCTCACTATTGCTTTTCTCTGGCTGCTCTTCTCGCTCACCAGAAATAAAAGCGACTTACTGATTCACGAATCCTTTTCCAAATGGGCTGCTATGGTGCTTACCGGCTACACAGTGATCGGCGGTTTTCTGATGAAGGCTCCGAGACTGGACATCGTCAATGAGACGATCCGCAATCTGTATTTCCACGTACCCATGTGGTTTACCATGATTTTCCTGTTCTTCCTTTCTTTCCTCAACAGCATTCACTATCTCTCTACCGGCAATCTGAAGTTCGATGCCTATTCGGCTTCCCTGACTAAAGTGGGCATTTTTTTCAGTATTCTGGGTATGCTCACCGGTATGGAATGGGCCAATTTTACCTGGGGCGCGCCGTGGAGCAATGATCCGAAACAGTTGGGCACTGCGGTGTGTATGCTTATTTATTTTGCCTATCTGGTATTGCGGGGCGGTGTGAAAGATGAAGAGAAACGCGCCAAGCTGAGCTCGGTGTACAACATTTTTGCCTTTTGCATGATGATTCCCCTGCTGTGGATTCTGCCCCGTATGGTAGATTCGCTGCACCCGGGCAACGGTGGCAATCCGGGCTTCAACTCTTACGATCTCGACAGCCATATGCGCGCGGTATTCTACCCCGCCATCATCGGGTGGATCTGTATGGGACTCTGGTTCTCAAAAATCCACATCCGCCTGCAACTGCTGCGCTACCGGCAGGAAGGCTTTCACTTTGACTTTGAAAAATAAACATTTCATGCGCCTCAATACATTATTCCTGCTGGCTGTATGCATGCTGCTTTCCACCGTTGCAGACGCTCAGCAAATGGCCGATACCATGCGCTCCAATGGTAAGATTTACGTTGTGGTTTTGGTATTAGCCACTATCTTTGCCGGCATTATTGGTTTTTTAATATACCTGGACCGTAAGGTGGCCCGGCTTGAGAAAAATCAGCACGATTAGATCACTTATCTCTTTTTTAAAACCATCAATCAATTACAGCCATATGGCAGAAACAGCAACTGCTACACCAAGCACGGCAGCACAGCACTACAGCTTCTTTCAGGGCGTAGAGCGCAACTTTGATAAGGCGGCCGCTTACACCCGTTTTGAAAAGGGCATCCTTGAGCAGATCAAGGCCTGTAATTCTATCTATCAGATGCGCTTTCCGGTACGTGTGGGCGATAAGGTAGAGGTCATTGAAGCTTACCGCGTACAGCACTCGCACCACAAGCTCCCATGTAAAGGTGGTATCCGCTACAGCATGGATGTGAACCAGGATGAAGTAATGGCTCTGGCTGCGCTGATGACGTACAAATGTGCGATGGTAAATGTGCCATTTGGTGGTGCTAAAGGAGGTATCAGAATCAATCCTAAAAATTATACCCCGCTTCAGCTGGAACGCATTACCCGCCGCTATGCCTCTGAGCTGGTGAAGAAAAACTTTATCGGCGCCGGCATCGACGTTCCCGCCCCGGATTATGGAACAGGCGCACGTGAGATGAGCTGGATCGCTGATACTTATGCTACCCTCAATCCTGGTGATGTAAACGCATTGGGCTGCGTAACCGGCAAGCCTGTAACACAGGGCGGTGTGCGCGGACGTACAGAAGCTACCGGCCTGGGTGTATTCTATGGCATCCGTGAGCTGTGCAACGTAGCAGAAGACATGAAGAAGCTGGGCCTGTCTACCGGCATTGAAGGCAAGAAAGTAATTGTACAGGGCCTGGGCAATGTGGGCTACCACGCTGCCAAGTTCTTCTACGAAGCAGGTGCGCTCATTGTAGGTCTGGCAGAATACGAAGGCGGCATCTATAACGAGAAAGGTCTTGACCTGGAAAAAGTAGTGGCTCACCGTAAGAATACCGGCTCTATCCTCAACTTCGAAGGCTCTGCCAATCATAAGAACAGTGGCGATGTACTGGAAATGGAGTGCGATATCCTGATTCCTGCTGCGCTTGAAAACGTGATCAATGCAGGTAATGCAGATCGCATCAAGGCTAAGATTGTTGGTGAAGGCGCTAATGGTCCGCTGACTCCTGAGGCTGATGAAATCCTGAATAAGAAAGGCGCGATTGTAGTGCCGGATATGTACCTGAATGCAGGTGGCGTAACCGTATCTTACTTCGAATGGTTGAAAAACCTGAGCCACGTACGCTTTGGCCGTATGGAAAAGCGCTATACAGAAAACGTGAATAACCAGATCCTGAGCTCTGTAGAGGGCCTGGTAGGCAAGAAGGTAAGCGATATCGAGCGCCGTCAGATCCTGCACGGTCCTGATGAGGCTGATCTGGTTTACTCCGGCCTCGAAGACACGATGATCGGCTCTTTCCATGAAATCCGCGAATCACTGCTGCACAATGGCATCAATGATATGCGCACTGCCGCATTCGTAGTTGCTATCAACAAGGTAGGTGGCGCTTACGAAGAGCTGGGTATCTTCCCATAATATCAATCATTTTTTATAAAAGCTGTCCGCAATTGCGGACAGCTTTTTTTATAGGCCACACAGGGTCGGGACGCGGCAGCGACCTGAACCGCCAAAGGCAATCATAACAATCCAGACAGCGCGCGAAATACCAGGAATTATCCACCTACCTTTGCGCCACCAGACCAATTCGCACCATTATTCATGGCCGTCTTCCACGGAACCGATCATTTACCGAAATTCAAAAATCCAGTCCTGACCATTGGCACCTTCGACGGTGTGCATAAAGGTCATCAGGCTATTCTGAAAGATGTGGTGCTGCAGGCGCAGCAGTCAGGCGGTGAAAGCATTCTTATTACCTTTGAGCCACATCCGCGCAAGCTCATCTACCCCGATCAGTCGCTGCAACTGCTTACTACGCTTGAGGAGCGCATTCAGCTCATTCAGCAGACGGGCATCGATCATGTAGTGGTTGTTCCGTTTGACAAAGCGTTTTCATCGCTCACGGCATCTGCTTATATCCGGGATTTTCTGGTAGAAAAGTTTCATCCGAAGGCCATTGTCATTGGCTACGATCACCGCTTTGGCCATGACCGTACCGGCGATCTTATATTGCTTAAATCTTTTGGAGAAATCTATGAATTCACTGTTTATGAGCTTCCTGCACAAAAGATCGAGGATGCTGCAGTGAGCTCTACCAAAATCCGCAAAGCGCTGCTGGCGGGGCAGGTGGAAATGGCGCAGTCGATGCTTGACCGGGTTTATACCCTAAAAGGCATGGTGATACATGGAGATAAGATAGGCCGTCAGATAGGCTACCCTACCGCAAATCTGGTGCCCCTGAGCGCAGATCAACTGATACCGGCCAACGGAGTTTATGCCATCCGTGTAACGCACAGGGATCACGAATATAAAGCTATGCTCAACATTGGTGTGCGCCCTACGGTATCAGAAGGATTAAAGCTACGTATTGAGGCGCATTTGTTTGACTTTAACGGTGACCTCTACGATCAGGAAATCATTATCGGCTTTCTGAAGCGCTTGCGCGATGAGCAGAAATTCGGTTCGCTGGATGAGCTTAAAGCACAGCTCGCTAAAGACGCCGAAGCTGCCCGCGCGATCTAATCGACCCTATTTATGACGGACGCTCAAACGATGAAAAACGAGGTCGCTTCTGTTGTTCAAAAACGACTGGCACACCTCAGGCCTATACCGGACAATGAAGGCAACAGGCTATTGCATCCCGATTACAATATTTTGCGCGAGGCGATTCTTGACGCAGAGCGTGAGCTGCGCACACTCATCCGGGGCGGTGAGGAAGAGGTGCATGAATGGCTGGCTGTGATTCACTATGCACTGGCCGACGAACGGGAAAGACTGTTGAAGGGATAAAGCAATATTCGGCTTACTCAAGAAAATATACAGGTTCCAGCCTGGTCATTTCTTCCTCTGTAACTATGCGAGAGCGGATGAGAAAGCGGTACCCTAAAGAAATCCCCGGTTGGGCGTAGGCTGAAGCGTTGCCTGATCTTCGCCGCCTACGGCCTACTATATTATAGCCTAAGGCTATCAAATGCCTCAACGTAGGAGTCAGCCGCACAAGGCTGTGCTGCATCCTACGCCGGACTGGTTACTACAAGTCGCATACGCTGTAGCCTGAGGCTACTGCATTGCACGACGTAGGATTCAACCGCACAAAGGCTGCGCTGCATCCCACGCCGAACTGATTACCACAAGCCACCGTATCACTGTAAACAGCGCCGCAGGATTGCGGTAGGCGGAGCAGCCCAAAGTTATTTGATCTGATCAGGGTATGCCTCCTGTATCCTATCGATCATTCTATCGCGTGCTTTGAAAAAGCTGTCAGATTTCGATAACGGCCCTACAAAAAAGGAAACATATTTAGTCGTACCTAACCTACCGTCCATGAACCTAAAAACGTAAGTTCCAGTACTATCGTGTTTTGAAGAAGCATTTATTGGAATAAACAATGTTGGTATTGGATCCTTTTGGGAACTATCTTTATAATAAAAGCTCTGTGATAAATTACCGGTAACTCTTTCAAATTGAGTGTACAGAATGCCATTTTCTGGTATCTGGTATATCCTTGTGTCTTTGTCGTACTTTTTAGATTGTCCGTCTTTTTGGTCAAAAAGAACAATTACAGGCCCGTTAAACCCTTTGTGCATATAGAAATGTTCTTTCTCTGCATCTTTAAGACAGCCAGACAAAGCAAGCGATACCAACGCAATATATAAGCTGTACACAGGATTTACTTTTTTGTTGAAACATCCCCGCTTTTGGGATCTAATTGAGAAAATTGAGTATTCCATTGTTCGACAGAGTAGTTTTTGCCATTATTATTTATGTATTGAATGTTTCCATCCTTATCAAACCTCACACCTATGCTAAACTTGGACATTAGCGCATTTCCATCACCAGGCAATGAGGTATAGGGGTTTCCATCCGCACCTGAGACACCTAAAAATACACCGTTCCCTTGCTGATCCATTATGTATGTTTCATTCGCAGGAAATTTATCCCCTCTCACTTCTCCGCTAAAAGTGGCAATGCTACCATTGTCGCCTAGTTCAGCAACACCAATTACCATGTTGCCTTTTGCATCAATATCGGGTGAGCCGGGAACCTGATTATTATTACCGCTTAAATGAAAGTCCAATGTCGCTGCACTTGTATTCTTGTTTGCATATTGACTTTTGATGCTAGATGTCATGTTGGCTTCAGAGAAAGATGATGTACCTCGTGACAGGTTCATTGAAAAAGACCCTTCCGCTTCTGGTCGTCCAATCTGCGTGATTCCAGCACCCGATAAATTAAGATTGACGCTTCCAGATATCCTGGAACTGGCTTATGGGTCTGTACCGAATTTTCTATCAGCGCCATCGCCAAGAAAAGGACCACCGAAAATATTGAACGGAGCAAAACTTGCAGAGTGAATTGACACTTTTTCCAGCCCTTCTAATTCAACGTGAGTTGTGACATGATTCTCACTGAAGGCATAAGGGCTGTTGTAGATATATTTCTCTGCCAGCGGATCTACACTGATAAACCTGCCGATCTGCATATCGTGCATCCGGTACTTGTAGGCGTACCAGTTTAATCCGAGGTCGCTTTCCAGTCTTTGAGACTGGAACTTGATATTGTTCTTCTCATTGGGATTAGCGCTGTTGGTACTTAACGTCAACCCAAACGGATAGTACCACTGCTGTCACCTTTGGCCTAAGAGCCCTTTATGGTACATCGTTTCTAATTGGTCTGCAGAGATCTTGATATCATGAATAGCACTGGTATCTTGTGTTACGTAATTGTAAGCACAGGAAATCAGAAAAGCTTTTTCTGGTTCATTTTCAAATGCTTCACCCCAAAGGTCTTTGTAAAGACTATCATTCCTGTCAAAAAACACCTTTTTGAAGTTATCTGTGGAGGTTATTTCATAATCTGGCATTGGATTTTTCCCGTCAATAGGAATTAATTCGGGATCTTTTTTTATATAGAAGCAGAATATTAGCAGCCCAATATTGGCTAGTAAAGAAAATATGAGAAATATACTTTTCATGCAGTAAAATTTAAAAATTAGTTCTTATATTTTTCTTTTGATTCATTAGTTGGTGTTGTCCCATTTGAATTATTTCCTGAATTGACATTCGGATTAGGAATAAATTTAAAAGTCCTTTCATACCACGAAGGTGCTGTTTCTGCCTTGTAATCCTCACCACGATATGATCCGATAAAACGTCCACCTTTAAAGACATTCCAATTCCCAAGCTGTTTACCTACTCTATGTTCAGCACCATCTCTATAGTCGCCTCTCTTATTCTTTGAATCGTCTAATTTTCTCGGACCTAATTCTTTACCATCAGAAGAAAAGGCATCTCGTTCATCAGGTGCAATAATCGTATAATCAGGATAAGCTTCGCTTTGGGTTTCTCCGTATGATGGTTGATAATTTCCGTTTTCGTCAACGTATGATCTACCAGCCCTACAAGAATGTAAAATAACGGTCAATCCCTTTGAATCTTTGTTATTCTGATAAACGTCACTTTGGTTTAACATGGCCTGAAAATCTTCTTTTTTGTTTGACCAGTCGTTGTTTCCCGATACATCAACATTGGATGGAGTGCCATTGTAGGCTCCCCGGAAGTTGACCGTTTTGTAAGTAGGGATAATCTCTAACTTTAAAACAGAAACATCAGGGATGAAGCAATCCAAATTTACAGAGAGCCAGATCGTATCTGCAATCAAGCAGCAGGAAGCCGGCCAATCTGTCAAAGACATCAGCCGTGCACTCGGCATCTCAGAAGCGACCTTCTACAACTGGAAGGCAAAGTACGGCGGCATGGAGATCAGCGAGGTAAAGCGCGTCAAAGAGCTCGAAGCCGAGCTGGCACAGTATAAGAAGATGTATGCCGAGGTTAGCTTTGACCTTCAGGCGCTCAGGAACGTAGTGGCAAAAAAATGGTAGGCCCTGCTGATCAGAGAGAAGTTGTGGGCCTGCTTGTCACCGAAGAAGGCTGCAACGTCAGCAGGGCATGTGCCATGACGGCCATCAGCCGCAGCACCTACCGTTACAAACACAGGCAAAAGGACGACCGTAAACTGGAAGATCACTTGTCCGCCCTTACCACAAAACACCCGGCCATTGGGTTCTGGTCCTGCTATTACCGGCTCAGGAACAAGGGTGAAAAGATCAACCATAAGCGGCTCTACCGGGTTTACAAGGCTATGCGTCTGAACATCAGACGAAGATCAAAGAAGCGGTTGCCCGAACGGGTGAAGCAGCCTTTGGTAGTGCCTACAGCCCCTAATCAATGCTGGTCGCTGGATTTTATGAGCGATGCGCTTAGCGATGGCCGTAAGTTCCGGGTACTGAACATCATCGATGACTATAACCGTGAGTCGCTGAAGATTGAGGTGGACCCCTCACTGCCTGCGCTCAGGGTGCAAAGGGCGCTCGACCAGGTTGTAGTACTGAGGGGAAAGCCGGCCAATATAAGAAGTGACAACGGACCAGAGTTCATTAGCCATCTGATGGAACAATGGGGCGAGCAACACAAGGTAAGCTGGCATTATATCCAGCCGGGAAGGCCGATGCAGAACGCCTACATTGAACGGAAGAACGGATCGATGAGACGTGAGTTACTGAACAGCTGGATGTTTGAGAGCCTGAGCGAAGCACGGATGAGGTGTGAAGCCTGGCGTCTGGATTATAATCATGAGCGCCCACACAAGGCGCTGGGCTACCTCTCACCGGTAGACTACGCCAATCAGGAAAAGCAAAATAGCAAGGCGACAGCCGATGAAAGTGCAGAAGCCTTATCCACAAATCCGCGTAGGCAGGATAGCTCTTCAGCTGTCCCTGCCGTATAGCGCGGACTTGTGGATAAGATATTTGAAATACCTTTATGAGCCAACTCAAACCTCTAATTCCAATTCGACCAGTTTTTAGGGGAGCCTACAGGTGAATCTTAGTAGTCAGTCCCCCACGGGATCGCCCCAGGGCTGCCGTCGCTTTGTTTTTTTAAGACCATTGGCGCCTTGATGATTCACCCTTACCGAAGACGAATCGATAAGCAGCTGCTTCAGGTCGCCGTCCGTGGACAGCTCGAATACCTTTTCCCAAAAGCCTGCCTTAGACAGCCGGTTGAATCTGGCATACACTGAGTTCCATTTGCCGAATCGTTCAGGTACGTCCCGCCAGGGGATGCCGCTCTTGGCCACGAAGTAGACTGCATCGAAGAACAGGCGGTTATCTACCTTATTGCCATGAACCGGAAACAGCAGCCCGATACGCGCCCAT
The DNA here is from genome assembly GCA_965200035.1 of Chitinophagaceae bacterium. GTDB lineage: Bacteria > Bacteroidota > Bacteroidia > Chitinophagales > Chitinophagaceae > UBA1952. The sequence continues at coordinate 711,035 of OZ241334.1, forward strand.
ACTTCATCGCTCACACTGTATCTGCGCATAACTTTTACAGCGCACCGCAAACAAACCATGCCCTAACTATCAACACTACCTAGTCAAAATACCAGCTTGCAACTTGACCGGGTCCATCTCTCGATCCGCATTACCTATGTATTGTACGTTATACCATAGTTTCGGAATGAGTGTTGTATTACTGGTCTTCCCATTATAAAATCCGTAGTGATCCTGCGTCTTGCTTGCCTTGGCAGGAATCGGAAGACTGTTATATGCAAAAGAATGCGTAGACCGAATGCTGCCACCGACCTGGGAAATCGAATCCAGCCTCAGCTTATTCCCACCAGAATAATACGAATGATATAGCCGCCAGTATTGTCTCAAAGCATACTCTTTGGAAAGCAGCGCAATAGAATCAAGTTGTAAAGATTCATCCGTTCTCGGTTTATAAAAGAAATCTAAGTCTTCAAAAGCTGTTTTTATCTTTGAAGGCAACCATCCTCCGCCAAGGACCCGCACCGTAAGATTAGACGTTGAAAAGAGCGGCATGCTACTGAGGTTTGTATTGCCGTGTCCACAGCCTTGGGAGCTGTAATACTTCTCATAAGAATATACCTGATTGAGACTTTCACGTTCGGCAATTGAATTATCGTCCGTATATTCTACTTCCACTTCTGTATTACCATCCGGAGCCAATATCTTACTGATATACCATTGGGATAAATAATCCATATTCGGCGGCTCGTAGCCGCTATTGTTGGAGATTGTTGTTGTACTGCCTGAAAGCTTATCGAAGATGTAGGTGTAGCCTAGCTCATCTTTGATGATAAAGTAAAAGCTACCACCAATCGTTACCTTCCGGATGTCCAGTGCTGAATAAGGCATTGTATAGAACGATTGTTCGCCCGGACTATAAAAAACTACCGCTATGCCCATTAAAGCTGTAATGATAGATATCCGGTTCAAGATCTATCCTGCCATCCGCAGCTGCGTAGACCGGATCATTAACCGTTTGCGGATTTGAAGAGGCATTTACATTCGCGTATTGGTAATTATACCCAATGCCATTTGTTTCGTCAGGTAATCCTACGACTGTTCGGGTTATCAATCCTATTGCATTTAAATTCCAATTCATTCCTATACTCGATGCACGCTCTGCTACTAAAAGGCCTTTGTGGTCATAAGATATTGAGACAGGGAAGGATTTAGTAATGCCTTTCAAAGTATAGATCGGAGCACTTATGTCTATTTGCCCGGCTGCCAGATTCAGGTTGTAGTTTCCATACCTGGTAATATTTTCCGCTTCAGGATCAGCCGGGATAACTTGGCTTAATACGCCGGCATCACCTGCTTGGCTGTAGCACATTGTTGGTGCCATTGCTATAGAAAGCGATAGACAAACGATTTTAAAAGATTTATACAGGACCATGTTTTAGATTTCTATGGAAGAATGGGCAGTTTATTTTATTGAGACTATTTTGATTGCGTAGTGAAGCGCAGCACCAGCGGCGATCTCAGCCCCTTTTCCTGCCACCATACATCGTAGAGCAGTTGGATGGCCCCGTTCCACTTGCTGTTCACCTTGTAGGTCTTGGTGATCCCCGCCAGCAGTGCCTCGCTGTACCCTGCACGGTCATGGCGGATGGTTTCTATACTGCTACCGCCAACGCCGGTGGCATTGGTGCTGTTGCTGAAGGCGGCCGTCTTCCAGATGCGCTCATAGCCGCCATACACCCCGATGCCATACTGCCACTGCCAGGCCACGTAGCTGCGTGCGCCGATCCCTTCAAAGGTGAACCGGATGCTCGACCAGCTCTGCCCCAATCCTATCTGCGCCACCGCACCCAGCCCCGCGCTCAGCTTTTCGCTGAACCGGTAGCCTGCCGTGCCCGAAAGCTGCAGCATGGCCGGGCGGCCATCGGTAGTGGCGCGGGTGGTCTGCAGCCCCCAGCTTTTCTCTATCCTCTTCCAAAAAGGCAGCCCGCGCATGGGGTTGATCCTGAACTTCGGCTTTTCCGTATGCCGCAACCCCTGCAGGCTCTGCTTCGTTTCTTTTAGCTGACCCGACAGGCTTTGGGCCTTGTCCTGCCAGTCGCCTACCTCTTTGGTCAGGTTGGTCTGCATACTGCCCAGGCTGCTGCCGTACTTCTGCTGCAGCCCTGCCATTACAGATCTTTTTGTCTGGTAGCCCAGCTTTTCCAGCTCACCGGCATTCAGGCCGCCACTGCCTGTGGCAGCGCCGCCTGTGCCGCTGCCAATGCCACCACCTTCGCTAATGTTACTGAGGTTAAAGCCTTTGGTGCCCTGCAGGTATTCCAGCGCCAGCTCTTCCGCTTTCGTGGGCTCATCGGCTATCTTCTTCCACTCGGCTATTTTGCTCTTCGCATAATACAGCTGCTTCTGCATCCCGGTGACAGCAGGGTCATTGCCTGCGATGCTTTCCAGATTGGTAGTCCGCTGGCTGGTGAGCTCGCTGAGGTACTGATCGTAGGAAAGGCGGCTTTGCAGGCTTCCCAGCTGATTGCTGTACCCTTCCATGCCTGTAGCGCCTGCTACGCTGCCTGCCGCTGAGGTGAGCGAAGATGCTTTGGACTGCACAAACCCATAGACCCGTTTCAGGGTATCAATGGTTTTGTTACCGTTGCGCGAGAGCCGGGCGGCCAATGTAGCGCTGTCGGGTGGTGTTGCAGCCAGCTTAGAGATAGAATCGTAGCTGATGGTGCGGGAAGCCTGATAGCGGGCGTAGGCGGCAGAATCGCGGTGCATGAGCCTGCGCTCCAGGCGATGCTCTTTGCGCTTTAGCCTGGCAAGCAGTTGCTTCTGGGTGCGCTCGAGGCGGCGGGCGTAGTTGTCGAGGGCGTGGATGTTGAGGTCGAGGTAGCGCCTGCCGCTGATGTACACCTGCTCCTGCTCCTGAGCGTTGGCACGGACGGAAAGCAGGCACAGCAAAAGAGCTGTGCAGCAGATGATATGCAGCAAAAAGGGTCTGAGCGGGTACATATTGCCCGTAATTAGCACAATGAATGAGGTAGTGACAATCAGCTTATACTATCCATATAGTATGACGATATAAACTGAGCGTTTCGAGGCAAAGGTAAATTAAACTTTACCATATTAACAAGGCATTGGCTTTTTATATTTTATGCCAGCAACGGTGATAAGAGCGATAATCTATTCATTCATCGATAATTATGGAATCGTCTCTATCTTCATCAGACTGCAACGCTTAGGGCATATAAAGTGCCAAAGGGTTACAAGCAACTATCCTGACCGACTCAAAAACCGGTCTGGCTCTTTCTGATCTGAACAAGCAGCAGTAAGCAGTAAGCAGGACTGCATACGGGTTGATACGGGATATGTACGGGGTATGTACGGGACTACTACGGAGTATCTACGGAGCTATAATGGACCAAATGCGACCCATATACGACGGAAACCGGGCGTAAAGGCGGCACAATTGGGGTAGCAGCTTATGGTTTCCACCTTCAACAATGCATCCCCCGAAGGCTCTTAGCCCAGCACCAGCTCCAGCTTGCCGACCATCTCTTTCAGCAGCTCTCCATCTTTTACGTTGGTATTTACCCCCACGGCTTTAGCGCTGTAATCTGCAAGCAGCAGCATACAGGCCTCTGACTGCTGCAGGGAAAAGCGGGAAGGCTTTTTATAATTTTTGGCCATCCACGCATTTTTCAGCTCAAGAATGGAGGCAATTTCCTGCTCCGATTTGCCCTGCATGTACTGCCCTACCAGCATCCGCTCAAAATGATTGTAGAACACTGTCATCATCAGCGGCATGGGTGCAGCCTTGGGATTGGCGAGAAAATAGGCGAGCATTTTATAGAGCTTATCCTTATTGCCGCTGGTCATCGTCTCAGGAAATTCAAACAGATTGTACTCCCTGCTTATGCCAATATATTTCTGGATAAGCGGCATCGACAGCTCGCGCTCATCAGGCACATTGATTCTTACTTTCTCGATTTCGTTGGCAATTTTCTGTAAGTCATTGCCCAGATAGGTAGCCAGTGTTTCGGCTTCCCGCTGCCCTATATTGAAGCCGTGCTCGCTGCCGTATCCCTGTATCCATGCGGGCAATGCATCGTCTTTGATCTTTTCGGAGGTATAGTAGATGCCTTTGTCTTTGGCCAGCTTCAGCAGCTTGCTGCGGCCATCCACTTTTTTGAAGCGGTGCTCAATCAGGAAAATAGTGGTGAGCGATGGATTTTCGAGATAGCCGTTCAGCTCTGCCAGGCCTTTCATCTGAGCTGCATCTTTAAGAATTACCACCTGGCGCTCGGCAAACATCGGGAAGCGGCGGCAGGCATTCACCACATCTGCCCATTCTGCATCTTTGCCATACATCACCGTGAGGTTAAAGTCACGCTCGTGAGGTGGTAGTATCTTATCTTCTACATAGGTAGTCAGCAGGTCTAAATAGTAAGGCTCTTCGCCATCTATGAGATAAATGGGGGCAAATTTCCCGCTTTGCAGGGAGGATAACAATTTTTTAAATTCAGCGTTCAACGGGTGGCGGTTTGATCTTGGTTAACAGCAATTCAGGGTAGATACACAGGCTCAGGATCAACATCCTTTATCTGCTTTAATCGTAAAAATACTTTGGCAGCGGTAAGTACATCTTTGGAGCAATAGGTAGCGATGCGCTGCAGGTCGTTTTCCTGCCAGTAGATAGGCCCGACCATGCTCCCATCTATATCATCCTTTGGCGTGGGAATGCCCAGTATGGAAGCAAGCAATTCCAGCGAAGTAAAGTTCTTTTTATCTCCGAAGCGCCACATATCCATTGTATCGGCATGGCTTACCTCCCAGGGTTTTTTGGCGCTGCTGTCTAGGCAATCGGGCAGGTCCATATCATGTATAACCATACGGCGGCAGAGAAAGGGAATATCAAACTCCTTGATGTTGTGCCCGCATAAAATGAGGTTTTTGCTGCGCTCGGTAAACTGGTGCAGCGACTGACAAAACCGGCCTAACAAATCTTTTTCATCGTGCCCGGTGAGCGCGCGGAGGTAAAATTTCCATTTTTCTTCACGTTTGATAAAGCAGCCCAGACTGATGCAAACCACCTTGGCAAACTCAGAATAGATAGCCGCTTTCTTCACGTAGCTTTCGTCCGGAAGCATTTCCGTACCAAGCTTTAACGCATTCGCTTTTTTATTCCAGAAATCCTGCATTACAGGGGATAGCCGGGCGTATTCCGGCTCTGTGGATACCGTCTCTATGTCAATAAAAAGATATTGTTGCAGGTTATCCATGCCCCAAAGCAGTTGCTTATATTTGTAAACAACGAAAATACAACCAACCGCATTATGAGCCAAGAATGGAAACCAGAAGATAGCAGTCAGGAATGGAAGCCGAAAGGATCAGAATCCTCCCAGCCTTCCGAACGCCCATTCTCTACGTTCCGCGCACAGCCGGTAGCGCCACCGCCGCCGCCCGAAGCGCCCAAGCCAAAGCGCAGCAATGCGTGGATCTATGTGCTCATTATCCTGCTGCTGCTCGGCACCAATATTTACCTGTTCCTCGACGGTAAGAAAAAAGCCAATACGCTGAGCAATGTGATCAGCCAAAGAGATACGGTCATCATTTCCCGCGACAATATCAAAACAGAATATGATGCGGCACTCACCCGGCTGGATCAGCTGACTTCTCAGAATGCGCAGCTCAAGACCGAGGCCGACAGCAAGAATGGCGAGATCGCTAAATTGCGGAAACAGATTGAAGGCATCATTGGTAAAGAGCACAAGAGTGAGGCCGATGTAGCCCGCGCGCAAAAGCTCATCAATCAATTGCGTGGCAAGGTCAGAAGCTTTGAAGACCGCATTGCAGAGCTGGAAGGCGAAAACAGTCAGTTGAGCCAGCAGCGTGATGTGGTGGTAAAGGAAAATACCAATCTGCAGGAGAAGGTGAAGCTCGGCTCTGTGCTGCACGCATCCAACATACGCCTGACTGCCATTGACCTTCGCCGCCACGGCACCAAGCAGCGCGAAACAGAGAAAGCCCGTAAGGCGGATCTGCTGCGCATTCAGTTTGACATTGATGACAACCGGATCGCAGAAAACGGCAATAAGGAATTATATCTCGTGATTACTGGTCCTGATGGTACTCTGCTGAGCAACGCGGCTTTTGGCTCCGGCACTACCACTACCAGCGATGGCGCAACGCTTAATTATACTATGGCTAAGCAGGTAATGATTAATGCAAATCAGCAATTGAAAGATATTGTGCTCGACTGGAATCAGGACACCAATTACCTGAAAGGCCTGTACAGCATCGATATTTATCATGAAGGATATAAGATAGGTTCAGGATCGGTAACGCTTCGGTAGGTGTGTGTCATGTTTATGTTTCCTGCCTGTATAATATGATCGTTATTGGTCGTACACCATGAAACATAAAACATCTCCTTTCAACACGTAACAAAAACATAATTCAGATTTCATAAAACCCAGCTACCTTATGCCTAACATTGTGCCGGAATCAATAAATGACACGATGGAAGCTTTGCCTGGCAAGATACTTATAGTGGATGACGAGCCGGATATAGTTGCATTTCTCTCTTACAGCCTGAAAAGCAAAGGCTACCTGATCAGCACCGCAGGAGATGGCTTTGAAGCCATCCGCAAGGCGCGTGAGTTTCGTCCGGATCTGATTCTCCTTGATGTGATGATGCCGAACAAAGATGGCATCGCTACGATCCGCGAGCTGCGCCAGATGCCTGATTTTGAACAGACCGCCATTATACTGCTGACTGCGCTGAGCGATGAGAAATACGAAATAGAAGGACTGAAGAACGGAGCGGACGATTATATTGCCAAACCGATCAAGCCGGAACTACTGGCTACCCGCATCAGCACCGCGCTGCGCCGCACAAGAAAGGATGACGATGCCGAGCAGAAAATAACGTTCGGCGATCTGGAGATCAACAAGACAAAATTTACCGTTTCCTACAAGAGCGAGGAAATCATGCTGGCTAAAAAGGAATTTGAGCTGCTTCAATTGCTCGCCTCCAAGCCCGGCCGCGTATTCCTGCGCAACGAAATCCTGCAACGTGTATGGGGCACAGACGTGATTGTAGGTGACCGTACGATTGATGTGCACATCCGGAAGATCCGTCAAAAGCTGGGCATCGATGTTGTTACCACGGTAAAGGGTGTAGGCTATAAATTTGAGATGGCTTAATTGATTTGAAGATTTGGTGATTTGAAAATTTGAAAATGTTTTGCTCAACGCATTGTATTTTCTGTCTTTGGTGTATCTCCACTTAGTAGAAATCTTCAAATCAGCACATCTTTAAATTTTCAAATCGAAAAGATGCCCTTTCTCGATACTAAGAATCTTACTCCACGTCTACTGTCACTGGTCACTGCGCTGGTCATTGCCACAATGAATACGCTGCTTGCATTGGCGCTGCAAGTGCGTCCGCTGATGCTATTGCTGGTATTTGGCAGTACGGCTTTGATTACCTACTTCGTGTACATCTACACCCTGCAGCAATTTATTTACCGCAAGATCAAGCTGATTTATAAGTTTATTTATCAGACAAAGGCTACCAAGCGCGAAGAGTTTTTTTATGAAAATATACTGCCCCAAAAATCGATTGAAGAGGTAAACGCCGATGTACAGCAATGGGCCAATCAGCGCAAAAATGAAATCGAGCAATTGCAGCGCAATGAAGATTTCCGGAAGGAATTTCTGATGAATCTGGCGCATGAGCTGCGCACACCCATCTTCACCATTCAGGGATACGTGGATATATTGATTGACGGAGCGCTCGATGACAAAGCCGTCAATAGAAAATTTCTTACCGCTACCGCCAAAAGCGTGGACCGGCTGGCGCAGCTCGTAGATGATGTGGATGAAATATCGAAGCTGGAAAGTGGCCGGATACAGATTGCCAAAGAGCGCTTCAGCATTCAGGATCTGATTAAAGATGTGTATGAAGAGTTTGAGCTGCAGGCGGCAGAGAAGGATGTAGAACTGCTTTTCAAGAAAGGAACTGAGCGTACCCTCACCGTATTGGCAGACCGGTCGAAGATCAGGCAGGTGTTGGTTAACCTGATTGAAAATGCCCTGAAATACGGACGTGCCGGCGGCCATGTTACTGCCGGCTGCTACGCAATGGATGAAGGCCACATTTACATTGAGATATCGGATGATGGTTACGGTATTTCCGAAGAGCATCTGCCCCGTATTTTTGAGCGCTTTTATCGGGCTGACCGCAGCCGCAGCCGCAATGTTGGTGGTACCGGGCTTGGCCTGGCCATTGTAAAGCATATCATTGAGGCGCATGGGCAAACGGTGACTGCGCGCAGCACGCCGGGCGTTGGCTCTTCTTTCGGTTTTACGCTTGAGAAATAGTCATTTGTACTTTTCTTTTCTGTTGTTAAATCCTGCCTGCGCACAGCCACTTTATCGGTTGCACAGCTTATTTTTGCCGCTGTATGGCGCGCAAAATCATTATAGCGATCGATGGTTACTCATCCTGTGGCAAAAGCACACTGGCCCGTCAGCTGGCTACACGGCTTGGCTATAACTATATTGATAGCGGCGCTATGTATCGCGCTATCACGCTTCATTTCCTGCGCCAGAGTGTGGACCTGACCAATCATGATGCAGTGCTGGCCGCGCTGGAAGATATTCACCTGACGTTTGAAGTAAACAACAATACCGGCGATTCTGAGATTCATCTGAACGATGAAAATATAGCGCACCTCATCCGCGAGATGATTGTGGCAGAGAAAGTAAGCCAGGTAGCCGCTATCAGGGAAGTACGCACATTTGCCGTAAAGCAACAGCAAAAGATGGGCAAGCGGCGCGGCATTGTAATGGATGGGCGCGATATTGGCACCGTCGTTTTCCCGGATGCAGAGTTAAAGATATTTATGAATGCAGATGCTTCCATCCGCGTGATGCGCCGGTTTGAAGAGCTTTATCCATCCAATCCCAACATCACGCTTGAAGAAGTAAAGCATAACCTTGAGCTGCGCGATTATATTGACAGCAACCGGGAAGAAAGTCCGCTCCGCCGTGCAGAACACGCTCACCTGCTGGATAATAGCGCCCTTACCAAAGAAGACCAGCTTCAAAAGGTCATGCATTGGGCCAGCGCAGTAATCGCAGCCGGACAACCGGCAATAGGTTAGAATATCATGTAAGAACGCACCCCGAAGCGGGTTCTAAAACATAAAAAGGGCGGATCATAAGATTCGCCCTTTTTTATTTATCGTAAAAAAATCCAATCAGATAATCAGCATGGCATCGCCATACGAGAAGAAACGGTATTTTTCCTTCATTGCTGTATTGTAAGCTTCCATCATCAGATCATAACCGGCAAAGGCTGCAGCCATAATCATCAGGCTGGTTTTCGGCAGATGAAAGTTGGTAACAAGCGCATTCGCAATCGAAAATTCGTAAGGCGGATGTATGAACACATTGGTCCAGCCTTCAGCGGGCTTCAACAGGCCGGTAGCTGTTACAGAGCTTTCCAGCGCGCGCATGGTAGTTGTACCAATGCTACAGACACGACGGTTGTTCTGAATGCCTTTATTGACAATCTGAGCGGCAAATTCATCTACCTTAAAGTATTCAGCATCCATCTTATGCTTGCTCAGGTCTTCTACCTCAATCGGGCGGAAAGTACCTAAGCCCGTATGAAGCGTTACCTCGGCAAACTGAACACCTTCGATCTCCAGGCGCTTGATCAGCTCACGGCTAAAGTGCAAACCTGCAGTCGGCGCAGCAACAGCGCCCTCGTATTTGGCATATACTGTCTGGTAGCGCTCTTTATCCGTTTCATCAGGCAGGCGCTTGATGTATTTCGGCAATGGAGTCTCACCCAATGTTTCCAGTACATCTTTGAATGCCTGCTCATCGCCATCGAACAGGAAGCGGATGGTACGGCCGCGGCTGGTGGTATTATCGATTACTTCTGCTACCAGCTCATCGTTATCACCGAAATACAGCTTATTGCCTACGCGGATCTTACGCGCAGGATCTACGATTACATCCCAGAGACGATTGGGCTTGTTCAGCTCACGAAGCAGAAATACTTCAATTTTGGCGCCTGTCTTCTCTTTGCGACCATAAAGACGTGCAGGAAATACCTTCGTATTATTCACCACCATTACATCCTTATCATCGAAATAAGTGAGAATGTCGCGGAATACTTTATGCTCAATCTTGCCTGTGGCGCGATCAATAACCATTAAGCGACTCTCTTCGCGGGTCTTGGCGGGGTGCTGGGCGATTAGATTAAGTGGAAGTTCAAACTTAAATTGCGACAACTTCATAGTTGGAGAAAAGACATTTAAAAACGTGCAAAGATAACAAATTAAAATCAAGAAGCCTGCTGATGACCGGATAACCAAACCCTATTCCTCTCCTTCTTCCTCACCACCGTTTACCGGCGTGCCATTCACTATTTTATAAAGAGAAAGCGGCTGACGGTAGATGCTTCCATTGTACCGGTTGCCCAATACTACAATGGTAAAGTTATCCTTAATGAAGCGGTAGAAGCAATTATTATTCCCGTGCCACCAGCCATTGTGGTAAATAACTTTGTAACCGTCAGGATAACAGAGCATACGCCAGCCGAGGCCATAATTTTTAACCCCGGGCTTTTCAAAAGAACAGGGACCATAAGCCAATTCCATTGTTTCATTGCTCAGCAGCTTTTTAGCGTAAAAAGACTGATCCCAGCGGTACATATCTTCTACCGTGCTGTAAATGCCTTTATCACCATATACGCCATCTGCAAACATGATCGGCTCGCGCAGCCAGCTTGCCTTATAGCTGATGGTTGTGTTAGGCTCAAATCCATCCGCAGGATCGAACACATAAGTATGCTTCATCCCCAGCGGATCGAAGATGTAGCGCTTCATAAAGGTTTTATACGGCATTCCGGTCACCTCTTCGATAATCAGCGCCAGTGTTGCATAATTGGTATTGCTGTATTTGAACCGTGTATCGGGCTTGAATTCGAGCTTGGGCTTATTGGCTGCCATCAGCGCCAGCATTTTATCATTGTAAATGGGCGTCTTGCTGTCTTTGATGTAGTTGAGCACCCAATGCGTGTAATCGGGCAGGCCGCTGCGGTGGCAGAGCAGCATTTTGACGGTTATATCCGGATAAGGAAAGCTGGCCAGATAATGGTTCACCTTCTCATTGATATCGAGGTATTTTTTTTCATTCAGGTAAAGAACAGCAGCACCGGTAAAAGTCTTGGATACAGAAGCCAGTTGGGAAGGCGCATCGGACGTCCAGGGAATGGCCTGCTCACGGTTGGCATAGCCGTAATAGCGCTCAAACATAACCTTGCCCTTATAGCCGATGAGCACGCTGCCATTGAACCCGGCGCGGGTCTGGGCAGCATAAAAAGAATCGAGGCTTTTCTTGATCGGCTGCCATTCACGGGCATTCGTATCGGTGTAAGTCAGCTGAACAGCGCCGAATTTCTTGGGCTCTTCAGGAAATCTTGGTCGTGCCTGCACCTTTGGAGTATCGGTATTGCAGGCGATGAAGCTGCAGCAAAGCAGGGGAAAAGAAAGAAGCGTATGAAAAAGGCGGCGCATGGTTGAAAGTCGGAACAAAAATTTCAGGTCGCAAAGGTAATTGAACCATCAGGTGTGCCCGCCGCTAATTTGCGTTTTAACATATTTCACAAGGTCATCCATTAACTCGAAGTAAGCCTGATTGATCTGGTAATAATAGCCGATGAATGTTTCGTAGGCCTTTTCCATATCGGGCATGTATTTTGCGCGGCGCTCCAATCCTTTCAGCGAGCGGCGCATCCCTTGCAGATTACGGTAGTTAAGCAGCCAGTTATGTTCGCGCATATGCTCAAAATAGCCGGCAAAGCCCGGAGGAAAATACTGCTGGTTCACAGCAAGATTTGCATAAGTATCCTGCGAAAAATGTTTCAATGCTTCTTCATCCGAAAAATACTGTGGGTCGTTGGCGAGGTAATGGTCGAACAGGCTATCGATGATGGCACCTGAATACAGCCGGTAATCCGGGCGGAACAGGATCTTGGCTCTTTGCGTAGCCGGGTGCTCATCGGTAAATGCATCAATCTGACGGTGCAGGATAATGCCTTTTTGTATTTCCTCAGGAAAAGCCTCTAATGCAGCGCGTCCCTTTACATGATCTGCGACCATATTGCCGGTGAGCAATCCGGGATCACCAAAAGAAAGATAGGCGTGTGCGAGATAATTCATAAAAAGCTAGAGTTCGTCAGAGCAGCTATTTCGTCTGCGGTGAAAGGCTCATCTATGGCTAAAGATAAAGGGCAATCCCGGAAGATTGCCCTTTGCTTTTTTACTGATCAGACCTGGAAAACACCGGCCTTCCATTCACGCTCTATCGGCGCATGGTTGGCAGCGGCAATACCTTCCGCAATCCGCGCTCTGGTAGTCAGCGGGTCGATGATCTCATCTACCCAAAGCCTTGCGGCTGCATAGTAGGAGCTTGATTGCTTGTTATAGTCATCGGTGATCTGCTTCAGCAATTCTTTCTCTTCAACCGGATCAATATCCTCACCTTTCGCCTTGAGCGATGCCACCTGTATCTGCAACAGAGTTTTGGCGGCCTGCTCACCGCCCATTACGGCGATCTTAGCATTCGGCCATGCATAAATGAAGCGTGGATCATAGGCTTTTCCGCACATGGCATAGTTGCCTGCTCCATAAGAATTGCCGATAATGATCGTAATCTTGGGCACTACAGAATTGGCTACGGCATTCACCAGTTTAGCACCATCTTTAATAATACCGCTGTGCTCGCTGCGGCTGCCAACCATAAATCCGGTCACATCCTGCAGAAAGACGAGTGGGATTTTTTTCTGGTTACAGTTCTGGATGAAGCGTGCAGCTTTGTCAGCGCTGTCGTTGTAGATCACGCCACCCATTTGCATCTCTCCTTTACCGCTTTTCAGAATCTTGCGCTGATTGGCCACAATGCCTACTGCCCAGCCATCGATACGTGCATAGCCACATACGATCGACTTACCATAGTCCTGCTTAAACTGATCAAGCTCTGAATTATCCACTATACGCTCAATGATATCTACCACATCGTACGGCTTGTTGTTCTCTGCACTTACCAGTCCGTAAATTTCCTGCGGGTCTTTTGCCGGCGCCTGTGGCTTTGCACGGTCAAAGCCCGCTATGGGCTGCTCTCCGATCTTGTCTATAATGCGGCGCACCTGATCCAGGCATTCTGCTTCTGTATCAAATTTATAATCGGCAATGCCGGATATCTCTGTATGCGTTTTGGCTCCGCCCAGTGTCTGGATATCTACGTCTTCGCCAATCGCCGCTTTTACGAGGTAAGGACCTGCAAGAAATATAGAACCATTGCCTTCTACCATCAGTGTTTCATCGCTCATGATCGGGAGATAGGCTCCGCCTGCTACGCAACTGCCCATGACTGCAGCAATTTGCGTGATGCCCATGGCGCTCATTACCGCATTGTTGCGGAAGATGCGGCCAAAATGTTCTTTATCGGGGAAAATCTCTGCCTGCATGGGTAGAAATACACCAGCACTATCTACAATGTAGACGACCGGCAGTCTGTTCTCCATCGCAATCTCTTGCAATCTCAGATTTTTCTTGCCTGAAATCGGGAACCATGCGCCGGCTTTCACCGTATTATCATTCGCAATGATCACACATTGTCTGCCACTTACGTAACCGAGACCACCGACTGTACCACCTGCAGGACAGCCGCCCTGCTCGGGGTACATCTCCCATCCGGCAAATGAACCGATCTCTGTAAAGGCCGTGTCTTCATCAATCAGGTATTGAATACGCTCCCGTGGCGTCACCTTGCCTTTCTCCTTGCTTTTATCCATTGCGCGTTTGCCGCCGCCCAGACTCAGCTGTCCGTGACGTTGGCGCAACTGACTCACAGCCAGTTTCATCCCATCTTCATTCTTATTAAATTCAAGATTCATTTCCATCAGTTGTGGGCGCAAAGATAAATTTTTGTCTTACTTATCCTTTAAATACTCAGTTTTCCACAAATGTGAATTGCTGCTGCCTATGGCGCAGATTTTTTCATTGCCTGTCTAAACAAGATTAACCATTAAAATTTTACAACTATGGCAAGCAAGTATTCAGCGGGCGCACAGGATAAAGTGCACAAAGCCCTGCACGAAGAAAAAGAAGGCACGCTGAAAAGCGGCAACTCAGACAAAAAGGTAACCAGCCGCAAACAGGCGATTGCCATTGGCTTATCAGAAGCCAGAGAAGAAGGCAAAAAGGTTCCGGAAAAAAAGACAGCAACTAAGAAGAGCGCTACCAAGAAATCTGCAGCTCCTAAGAAAGCAGCAGCCAAAAAGAGTACCACCAAAAAGGCAGCAGCAGAAAAAAGCACAACAAAGAAAACAGTTGCTCCTAAAGAAGCCAGCACGAAAAAAACAGCTGCCAAGAAAAGCAGCACCAAGAAGACAGCTACCAAAAAGAGCGCAGCGCCCAGGAAAAGCGCGGCTAAGAAGAGCGCTTCCTGATACACGTTTTCATGATTCGAAAGGCATCCGGGCTTTGGTTGATAAGCATTTCCGGGTGCTTTTTTTATGCTGCAAACCGGTTGGATTATGCTTTCACATTTTCCTATGAAAAGCCTTTGTTAGCAGGGCATTCAACTGGTCCTTTTTAACAGATTTCTAATAGACTACCCGATAAATTTGTACTTAATTAATAGTCTCAAAAAGAAACTTTAAAGGAAAATGAAAACCAGAATTTTACCGGTAGTACTGACTGCCGCACTCACCTCTCTGGGCACCTTGTTTCTGGCAGCCCGCTTTCAGCATAATATTCCTTACTTCATAGCGGGTCCTTCCGCTCAAAATCAGCTTCCGGTAAATTATGTTTCCAACAACGGAAGCACAGCGATCAATGCAGCACCTCCGGTAGATTTTCAGCGGGCGGCAGAAAGCGCTGTAAAAGCAGTGGTGCACATCAAGACCACTACCAAAGCCCGCACAGTAGCAGGCCGCAGCGATTACGATGATTTTTTTGGCGGCGTCTTCGGTCAGCGCCAGTACTATGTTCCGCAGCAAATGGGCTCCGGTTCCGGCGTGGTCATCTCTCCGGATGGTTACATCGTTACCAATAATCACGTGGTGGCAGGCGCCGATGAGGTGATGGTAAGCTTTGGCAATCGCTTTACTACCAAGGCCAAGGTGATCGGTTCTGATGCATCAACAGATATTTCAGTCATTAAGGTAGATGAAAAAGACCTGTCGTATATGGAGTTCGGCAATTCGGCTGATGTGAAGCTCGGGCAATGGGTGCTGGCTGTAGGCTATCCGCTTACGCTCGATGCCACCGTTACTGCGGGCATCGTCAGCGCGAAGAGTCGCGCTATTGGCATCAATCGCTCACAGGCTAAGAATGCAGTGGAATCTTTTATCCAGACAGATGCAGCGGTTAATCCCGGCAACAGTGGCGGCGCATTGGTGAATACCAATGGACAGCTGATTGGCATTAATTCTGCGATCGCTTCGCCTACAGGTTCGTATGCCGGCTACTCATACGCTATACCGGCCGATATTGTGCGGAAGGTGGTCAATGATCTGATGCAATATGGTTCTGTACAGCGTGGCTATATTGGCATTGAGCCATTTGACCGGAGCAGCGCTACACCGGAACAACTGGCAGCAATGCATCTCGACCGCCGGGACGGCATTTACATTAATAATGTGCTGGGCAGTGGCGGCGCGGCAAAGGCCGGTCTGCTAAAGGGCGATATTATTACTCAGGTAAATGGCGTTGCTGTGGCATCCTATCCAGAGCTTCAGGAACAGCTTTCCCGCTACAAGCCGGGCGATAATGTGAGTATCACGTACATGCGCGGCAGCTCAGAAAAAACAACCACTGTAGAGCTTCGCAGTGAAGCCAATACATTGAGCCTGAATGCAGGAAGCAGCAGTACCCAACTTTTGGGCGCTACGCTGCGTCCGCTCAGCAAATCGGAACAAAGTACCTACGGCATCCAAAATGGATTGATCATTGCAGATCCGGGCAGTGGCGTGCTTGCCAAAAAGACTAATATCCGCAAAGGATTTGTGATTCTCAGCGTGAATGATCAGGCGGTCAGCTCTGTAGATGATCTGCAGCGCAGCATGGCGGCCAATGATGGTAAAGCGCAAATTGGCGGCTTTTATCCCGGCCAGGCAGGTATGTACTATTTTGGTATCAGCAATAATGGAACAATTGAGCGTGTTGAATAATTGATTGCAGGAATCCGGCATTGTCATAATCTATGGCTCTGTGCTATCCCTGATTAGGTTAAAAGTTTAATTGGGTTATTTTTGCAAGCTTAATCGCATACATTTAGATAGTGAGACCTGTATATATCACGCGTTTATCCAAATTTCTCCCGAACGATCCTGTGGGCAATGATGAAATGGAAAACGTTTTGGGCATGGTGAATGGCAAACCCTCCAAAGCACGCGCAATCATTCTGCGCAACAATGGCATCAAGCGCCGTTATTATGCTTTCCGGGATGGCAAGAGCACACATACCGGCAGGGAAATGGCTGCCAATGCTATTAAAGCGCTTTTTGACAAGGAGTTGTCTTTAGACAAGCTTGAATTGATTACCGCAGGCACAACTTCTCCGGAACAATTGCTTCCTTCTCTGGCTGCCATGGTTCATGGTGAGCTGGGCATTCACCCGGTAGAGCTCATATCTACAACAGGCGCTTGCTGCGCCAGCATCCAGGGCATGAAATACGCATTTATGTCGATAGGCAGTGGTATGACTGATACCGCCGCCGCCGTTGGCGTTGAGAAGATGAGCACATGGATGCACGCCTCCCGCTTTCAGCCGGAGGCAGACAATCTTACCCACCTGGAGAAAGATCCTTACATAGCTTTTGAAAAAGATTTTCTTCGCTGGATGCTGAGCGATGGCGCTGGTGCTGCGCTCCTCCAAAGCGAACCTAATGAAGAAGGCATTTCCCTGAAAATAGAATGGCTGGAGATCACTTCTTTTGCCAATGAGCTGGAAACGTGCATGTATGCCGGCGCAATCAAAAATGAAGACGGCTCCATTACGTCCTGGAATGACATGGATATTAATGAGCTGAACAATCAGAGTGTGTTTTCGCTGAAGCAGGATACACGCCTGCTGGGACAGAATATTGTATCACGCGGCGGCGCATTCCTTGCTGATCTGAAGAAAAAATATGACCTCACGCCGGAAAAGATCGACTATTTCCTGCCGCACATGTCCAGTGAATTCTTCAAGAAGCAGATTGATGAAAACATGAAGGCAATAGGCCTTGACATGCCGGAAGAGAAATGGTTTTATAACCTGACACAAGTAGGCAATGTTGGTAGTGCTTCTCCATTCCTGATGCTGGAAGAGCTCTTCTATAGCGGCAAGCTGAAAAAAGGGGAACGCGTACTGGTCATGGTACCCGAAAGCGCGCGCTTCTCCTACGCCTATATATACCTTACCGTAGTTTAACCAATAGTACCAACCAATCCAGACCGGCCGATGAAGCCCCGAATCCTTGTCCTCTACTACACGCAAAGTGGTCAGCTGAGGGCTATATTAGATAGTCTGCTCAGTGAAATAGCGGGCGAGGCCGATTTTACCTATGCTGAAATAGAGCCCGTAACGCCGTTTCCTTTTCCATGGTCGGCCACTACTTTTTTTGACGCAATGCCGGAGACGGTTCTGGAAAAGCCATCGCCGGTCAAGCCATTGCCTAAAGCGATTACTGAAGTTGATTATGACCTGGTCATCTTCGGCTATCAGCCTTGGTTCCTGCACCCTTCACAGCCAATTACTGCATTTCTCCAAAGCGAGTACAGCTCATTCCTGAAAGGCAAGCAATTGGTAACCGTGATCGGAAGCCGCAACATGTGGCTGAATGCACAGGAGAAAGTAAAAGCGCATCTGCTGCGCATCGGCGCCAATCTGGTAGGGCATGTGGTGCTGGTAGATAAGAATCCGAATCTGATCTCGGTCATCACCATTATCCGGTGGGCCTTCTCAGGCAAGAAAGAGCGTACGCGCTTCCTTCCTCAGGCCGGTGTACAGGATCGTGAGATCGATGCAGTCCGCAAGCTTGGTCCCGTTATTTTGCAGCATTTGAAAAACAATACATTGACCACCCTCAACGATGACCTGTTGAAAAATGGATCACTGGAACTCAATACAGGTCTTGTGCTTCTGGAAAAAAGAGGCATGAAGAACTTTGGATTCTGGGCAAAATATATTGCAGAGAAAGGCGAGCCAGGCAATCCTGCCCGCAATGGGCGCGCCAAAGTATTTAAGCGCCTGCTACTGACAGCAATTTTTGTTCTCTCCCCTATCTCCAGCTTCACCGCATTTATTCAACGGCAGATACAGAAAAAAAGCCTGCAGCGCGATGTGGACTATTTCAAGCAGCTCAGCTACGAGCCGGGTAAATTTTGAGTGGGCAGTTCACAGTATTCAGTAGACAATATAAAGACGCTTCTTAAAAGAAGCGTCTTTATATTTTTTATACCACTTCTAATTGTCAGGCTGAGCCCGCCGAAGCCAGTTTCAACTATTATCCTTCGGTAAGCTCAGGATGACACAGAGCATTTGAAAGTCCTTTCATTAATTACTTCTGACCATAATAGGCAATAATTTCATTGCCTTCGCTGTTGCGCATACCACGGTACATGCCCGCGCTATTAATGGAAAAATGATGTTCCCCTGTTGCATTTACAGAGATCAATCCGCCTTCTCCGCCCATCTTTGCCAGCTTATCCTTGATCACTTCATCGCAGGCAGCCTGCAGCGACAAGCCTTTGTACTCGATAAGGCAGGAAATATCATAAGCGACTACTGACCGCAGGAAATATTCGCCATGCCCGGTACAGGAAATCGCGCAGGTCTTGTTATTGGCGTACGTACCGGCACCGATCACAGGACTATCGCCTATGCGGCCGAAGCGCTTGTTGGTCATGCCGCCGGTAGAAGTACCAGCGGCAAGATTACCCTGTGCATCACAGGCCACTGCACCTACCGTTCCAAACTTATAATTGCTTTGTGTATTGGGGATCGCGCCCTTCAGATTATCTTCTTTATGATCGAGCTGATAAAGGTCGCTATCACGTATCTCTACCCACTGGTCATACCGATCCTGATTAAAGAAGTAGTCATCATGCGCCATCTCTATGCCCTGCTTCAGCGCAAACTCGCTCGCTCCTTTTCCGCTCAGCATTACATGACCGGAGTGCAGCATTACCTCGCGCGCCAGCTTGATCGGATTTTTGATATTGCGCACACCGGCTACGGCGCCCGCGCTCAGGTCTTGCCCGTTCATCAGCGCTGCATCCATTTCATGCACGCCTTTTTTGGTAAATACGGAGCCGCGTCCGGCGTTGAACAATGGATTATTCTCCAGCGTCTCAATCGCTGCCACTACAGCATCCATAGCTGCGCCGCCGCCATTCAGCACCTGATAGCCGCTGTCCAGCGCTTCTTTGAGTCCCTGATAGTAAGCGGCCTCCTGCGTACTGTTCATCAGCGCAGGTGTGATGTTTCCGGCCCCGCCGTGTATTACTAATGTGGTCATGGTGGTTAATTGGTTCAGTGATATTGGTTGTTATATTCACTCCAGGTAAGCCGCGGTGATACGATCGCCATCCAGCTCTACCACAATGTTTTCCTGAAGCGTAGTAGCGATTGAATGACCAATGATATCCGGCGTTACCGGAAACGATTTATGCTCCCGGTCTACCAGTACGGCTATCATGATTTTCGCAGGCTGATAATCGAGCAGCGGACGCAGTGCGTAGAGCAGTGTACGACCGGAATTGGCTACATCATCTACCAGCACAATATGCTGTTCATTCAGGTCATTCTGAATAGTGATAGGAACTGCGAGCGGATCTTTCTTATTCACTTTAAGCGTATGCACTACTATGCTCAGCGGACATATTTTTTGCAGCCGTTCAGCCAGGCTGCGCGCCACGGCTGCTCCTGCCTGCTCTATGCCAATGAGGGTAATCTGCGTGGCATCGCTGTTGTGCTCCCATATCTGAAAGGCCATACGCTGCAGCTTCCAGTTGATGCGCTCGCTGTCGAGGATAAGAATGCGGTTGGGATTCATCTGCTATTAATAGGTTAGGTAGAACGGATGGCAACAACAGGATTGAGCCGGGAAGCCCGCAGGGCAGGCAGATAGCCGGACAGCACTCCCACAATCACCGAAACGAGCATACCGAGAAAGAAATTTTGAAAGGACAGGGTGACTGCAAAATCAAAGCCATAAGTAAGGATCAGGCTCATGATGAGCACAAGAATAATCCCGATCATCCCGCCGATGAGGCAAAGCGTAACAGACTCTACCAGAAACTCAGACAGGATCACGGCGCGCCTTGCGCCGATTGCCTTTTTAAGACCAATGATTTTGGTGCGCTCTTTCACCGTTACGAACATGATATTGGCAATGCCGAATGTACCTACAATGAGCGAAAATATGGAGATGGCCCAGCCTACTTTGCGGATGCCGCTGAACATGGTAGTCAGTGTCTCGGATACCTGGCTCAGCTGGTTGACGGCAAAATTATTCCTGCCGCCGGGCCTTACGCGGCGCAGACTACGCAGGTTGCCGGTCACTTCATCTTTCAACTCATCCGGAGCTATATTGGGCATTGCTTTTACCAGAATAACCGGATCATTGCTCCAGCCCAGCGAGTGTGTATCGAACAGGGCATTGGCGGTACTGTAGGAAATGATAATGGCATCATCAAAGTTGAAGCCTGCCATATTCTGCCCGCTTTTTTTCAGCACGCCTACCACCCGGAAGCTTCTGCCCATGAAATGAAGATCATTGCCCACCGCCTCACGCGCGCCGAACAAGCCTTCCGAAATATCTCCGCCGATCACTACACTGTTGCTGCCGCCTTCCAGCTCAGAAGCCGACAGATAGCGCCCATTCATCACTTCTACATTCTGTATCTTATCAAAGTTGTTGCTCACGGCATTGAGTATTACACCATCAAGCTGCGCATTGGATGCCTTTAGGGTAATATCTCTCTTTATATAGCAGATAGAAGCATAGCGGACGCCATTCACATTCTGCTCGATTGAATGCAGCTCGGCAAGGGTCATCGGCTGGCGCTGAAGGTACTCCCACCATTTATATTCGCCATTCTCGCCCATCCAGGGTTTGCGGTTGATATACAGCACATCCGATCCCAGGCTCGACACACTCTGGCGGATAGATCCTTCAAGGCTATCGAGCACGGTAAGCACAGCTATAATGCTGAAAATGCCAATCGTGATGCCCAGCAGCGATAAAAAAGTACGAAGCCGGTTGGCACGCAACTCCTGAAATGCCTGCAGGAATGAGGTCGAGATTATCTGAGCCGATGGTGCCATTGAAGCGTTAAAGTTAATGCGCGGCTATGAAAACAAATGCGCGGCGCTGCAACCAATCCTTAATTTTGCAGGCATCTTATGCCATCCGCCACATTTCCGATCCGCTTTATCCTTCGCAATAGAGCACTGCGATATACCAACTTCAGAAATTACCTGCTTACGCGTTTCAGCCTAATTATGGCATTGAATATGCAGACGACCATCATCGTGTACTGGGTATATACCATTACGAATGATGTGGCAACGGTAGGATTGCTCGGCCTGTTTGAGGCCATTCCGGCCATTGGCTGCTCACTATTTTCCGGCCATTTCGTAGACCAGCGGGAGAAGCGGAACCTGATTATCACCTGTCTGCTCGGCTATATCGCGCTCTCGGTTTACTATATTATTACAGCACTGCCCTCTTTGCACCTTACGGCTGATAAGCAGCTTTTTGTGCGGCTTATTTATATCGGCATTTTCATCGGCGGCGCGCTCAGGGCATTTGTAAGCCCTTCTTCCTTTGCGCTGATGGGAATGCTTATTCCCCGAAAGCTTTATCCCAATGCATCTACCTGGAGCAGCACTTCCTGGCAGTTGGGCGCTGTATTAGGACCATTGCTGGGTGGCCTGCTGCTGGCATATCTCAATATTTCGAGCAGCCTGATTGTCGTGCTTGGCCTGGTAACGGTAGCCCTGATTGCCACCAGTCGCATACCAAAGCAAAGCATTCTTAAAAAAGTAAAAGAGCCTGTACTGGAAAGCCTGCGGAAAGGCATGAGCTTCGTATTCAACACACAGATCATCCTGGCAGTATTGGCGCTGGATACGTTTGCCGTGCTTTTTGGTGGCGCGGTAGCCCTATTGCCGGCTTACGCCCGCGATATTCTGAAAGTGGGTGAGCTGGGCTTCGGCTGGCTGCGCGCCGCGCCGGGCATTGGTTCCATCATCATGTACTTCGTGCTCGCCTGGATGCCGCTGAAGCACAAGCCAGGCATCAAGCTACTGCTGTCCATTATGGGCTTTGGCGCCTGCATTATCGTCTTTGGTGTGTCGAAAGAGCTGGCCGATTTGTTTCCAGCAGTTCATTTTTATCTGCCCAAAGCGCTGAACCTGCTGATCGCTCCGGGCTTTTTTATCGCTTTTATGGCGCTGCTGCTGAGCGGCGTGTTCGATGCGGTAAGCGTAGTGATCCGGGGCACGCTGCTACAGCTTTATACTCCGGATGATATGCGCGGACGCGTAGCTGCGGTGAATACGATGTTTATCTCATCATCCAACGAATTGGGGGAGGTAGAGAGCGGTTTTACCGCCAAGTGGATGGGCACGGTACCTTCCGTGATCTTCGGCGGCTGCATGACGTTTGCAGTGGTAGTGGTCACGTATTTTGCTGCGCCGCTTTTGCGTACCATTAAGCTAGAGGCGCCGAAAGAAGAAGAGAAAAAAGAGGAATAATTTTTCGCTTTAATTACCCGAAACATCCCCCTCGTTCCCCCTTCAAAGGGGAAGGTGTTCGTATATCCTGTGGCAGGTATTGGAAGAGGAGACAAAAAATTGAACCAATTAAGACATACGCACCATGACATCCCCTTCGAAAGGGGATCTTATCACTATCGAACAGGATAGAAAACATTACGCTTTCTTCACCGGCATAAACATAAAAAAGGCTGCGCCAATGATGAAAAGGAAAGCGACAATGTAATTCCAGCGGAGCGGCTGGTGGAGGAAGATCATCGCGAAAATGGCAAATACAGTCAGCGATACGATCTCCTGAATCGTCTTGAGCTGAAAAGGCGAAAAGCCTTCCTGCAAGCCGAAGCGATTATTGGCCGGCACCATGAAGCAGTATTCGAAAAAGGCAATACCCCAGCTCATGAGCACAAGCTGCCAGAGCGGAATGCTGGCTATATTTTTCTTCATCAGCCCGCCATACCAGGCATAGGTCATGAAGCAATTGGAGGCAAGCAGGCAAAGGACAGTACGCATAAAATTCAGGATATAAAAAAGCCGGCCACGACAGCCGGCTCAGTAAAGTATTTTTCTTTTAGATCAATTCCTTCAGCTTTCCGACTACAGCATCAATCTCTTCTTTGGTATTGTGCCTGCAGAATGAAAAGCGAATAGGAACCATAGTTTCAGACTGGCCATTGTAGAGCGCTTTGATTACATGGCTTACAGATGATGCACCGCTGGTACAGGCGCTGCCCCCGCTTACGCAAATGCCCGCCATATCGAGGTTGAAGAGGAGCATTTCGCTCTTGTCGCTTTTGGGGAAACTTACATTGAGCACGGTGTACAGGCTATTGCCCGCAGAATCTCCATTGCACCTGATGCCGGGGAATGTTTCTGTGAGCCTGCTGCACATGTAGCCTTTCAACTCATTCAGATAATTGCTGTCGCTATTGAACCGCTCGGTGGCCAGCTCCAGCGCTTTGGCGAAGCCTACGATGCCATAAAGATTTTCAGTACCGGCGCGCATATTACGCTCCTGCGAGCCGCCGTTGATCATGGGATTAATCTTGATATTGCCATTCACATACAGGATGCCCACGCCTTTGGGACCGTGAAATTTATGCCCCGCGCCATTGATGAAATGCACATAAGTGTTCTTCAGATCGAATGGATAATGGCCTACTGTTTGCACGGTATCACTGTGGAAAATGGCGTTGTACTTTTTGCACAGTTCGCCTACCGCATGTATGTCCATCAGGTTGCCGATCTCATTATTGGCGTGCATCAGCGTAACCAGCGTTTTCTTTTCGCTTCCGGCCAGCAGCGCTTCGAGGTCCGCCATATCTATATGACCATCCGTCAGCAGCTTTACAAATTGCAGCTCAATGCCTTTTTTAGCCAGATGCTCAACGGTATGCAACGTAGCGTGGTGTTCTACCTGCGAGGTAATAATACGGGTACAGCCCAGATCATTGATCGCGGCATGAATGGCCGTATTAGAGCTTTCGGTGCCGCCTGAGGTAAAGAAAATCTCACCCGGTGTGCAGTTCAGAATCTTCGCAACCGACTTCCGCGCCGCCTCAATGGCCATTTTGCTTTCCCGCCCGTAAGAGTAAACCGATGATGGGTTTCCAAACTTCTCTGTCAGGTAAGGCATCATGGCCTCAAGCACTTCAGGATCGAGGGAGGTAGTGGCTGCGTTGTCGAGATAGATGCGCTGCATTATTGGTTGGCAGATTTAAGGCCGCAAATTTAAGCTATTTTAAATGCTTTGCGGTTGATGGTACTCACTCCATTCGTTAAAGCCTGTCCATTCCTAGAAAGGCGCATCTCCATCATCCATTTGCTGCGGCGGCAGCGGACCGCTGTTGTTCTCATCATCTTCCCACGGCACATCATTGGCTTTTGAGCCCATCGTCTGGAAGCCGCCGGGGATAAACATCTTGGAACCGCCAAACTCGCTCGGGTCGCGGCGAATACCTGCCTGCGGATTATCACCCAATGCAGGACTGCCGCCAAACGAATTGGTAAAGGAATCTTCGAGGTCCACGAACTTTTGATATTCCTTGATAAAGCGTACTTTGATCGTATCGGTGCTGCCCGCACGGTTCTTGGCTATGTGAATGTGGGTCTCGCCCTCAATGGTCTGCCCCATCTCATCATTATTAATGCCATAATATTCAGGACGATAGAGGAACATTACCATATCTGCATCCTGCTCAATGGCACCCGATTCCCGAAGGTCAGAAAGTTGCGGCACTTTGCTTTCCTTACGGCTTTCCACACCACGGTTCAACTGGGAGAGCGCAATGATCGGGATGTGCAGCTCTTTCGCCAATGCTTTCAAATCGCGCGATATCTTGGATATTTCCTGCTCGCGGTTGCCGCCGTTATTCAATCCGGCGCTCATCAGCTGCAAGTAGTCGATGATAATCATCTGTATATCATGTTTCTGCTTCAGGCGGCGGGCTTTGGCACGTAATTCAAAAATATTAAGGGCAGCCTGGTCATCCAGAAAGATGGGCGATTTTGCCAGCGTATTCATCCGCTGGGTCATCTGCACAAATTCGTGCTCCTGCATCCGTCCTTTGGTGATCGCATCCATGCTCACTTCTGTCACACAGGATAGCATTCTCTTCACGAGTTCGCCTGCGCCCATTTCCAGCGAGAAAAACGCTACCGGAAAAGGCTTTTTGGTATGCATCGCCGCATTCATAGCAAGGTTGAGGCAGAAGGCCGTCTTACCCACGGCAGGACGGGCAGCCACAATGATGAGCGCATTTTTCTGCCAGCCCGCAGTCAGCAGATCGAGCTGACGGTAGCCGGTAGGCACGCCAGTCACGTCATCTACCTTATTCTTCGCTTCTTCGATTTCGATCAGCGTTTCGGCGAGTACATCTGTCAGGCTTTTAAAATTGTTGCGCAGGTGCTTGTCAGTGATCTCATACAGGCTGCTTTCCGCTTCATCGAGCAGGTCAAATACGTCGCTGCTGTCTTCATACGCTTTACCAATAATGCCGCCGGAGATGCGGATCAGCTCACGCTGGATGAACTTTTCCATCACAATCCGCGCATGCGCTTCTACGTGCGCGCTGGAAACCACGCTCATGGTGAGGCGGGTGAGATAGTACGCACCACCTACAATTTCCAGCTCATTCGCTTTACGCAGCTCTTCGGTTACGGTCAGCAGATCCACTGGCAGGCCTTTATCAAACAGGCGGCGGATGGCGGAATAGATTTTCTGATTGGCATCTGCATAGAATGCATCCTCCGTCTGAATAATCTCTAATACTTCGGCCAGCTTTTCACGCTCAAGCATGATGGCCCCGAGCACCGCTTCCTCCATTTCAAGGGCCTGCGGGGGTATTTTACCATATATGAGGGACGATACATCCGGCTTACGGTTCCGGGCATTCCCAAAATCTTTTTTTATGTTGACAGCCATTTCAGTTGCACTATTTTCTAAAATTCATTAATCACGGCCCTACTCACTTATATCAAAGCTATATTACCAGAACATTAAGCCCGGGTAAAAAGTACAGGGGAGGACGAATATACAGGGGAAAATCAGGACAAAAAATTAGGAGTCCGCCAAATTTTATTCGTGTAATACAGTGCCTGTCCCACTACAAAATTCCGCTTTTGTGCATAATAAAAAGGGCTATTCACAATCCGCTTACGTAATTCACCTCAACAAACAATTATCCACAAAATATGTGCGTAAATACACTTTGACCAACAATTCACCGTACGGATGCTTTATGCTATAATGTCGGGCTATCTTTGCGCAAATTTTTTTACGTTCCATGATTATTTCTTACCAGTGGTTGCTTGATTATCTGCCCCGGCCGCTGCCTGTTGATGAGCTGAGCAAAATACTGACCTCCATTGGCCTTGAAGTAGAAGCTGTTGAAAAAGCGGAGACAATCAAAGGCGGGCTGGAAGGACTGGTAATCGGTGAAGTGCTCACCTGCGAGCCACACCCGAATGCGGATAAGCTGAAAGTGACCACGGTAAATGCCGGTACCGGGGAGGTGTTGAATATCGTATGTGGTGCACCCAATGTGGCTGCCGGTCAGAAGATAATTGTAGCTACGGTAGGAACTATGGTACATCCGCTTTCCGGTGAGCCGTTCATGATCAAAAAAGCCAAAATACGCGGTGCGGAAAGCGCCGGAATGCTTTGCGCGGAAGATGAGATCGGCCTCGGCGAAAGCCATGACGGCATTCTGATACTGCCTGCGGATGCGGTGATAGGCACACCTGCCAAAGAATATTTCAAGATCGGCGACAGCGATTTCGCCATTCATATAGGTCTTACCCCGAACCGCTCAGATGCCAACAGCCATATAGGCGTGGCCCGCGATGTATGTGCTTACCTCACTCACCATACCGGTGAGTTGCACACGGTGAAGCTGCCGGAAATGCATCTGCCGCAGGCTGCCGGAACTTCTTTTGATATTCCGGTAACCGTAGAAGCAAAAGATGCTTGTCCGAGATATATGGGCATCAGCATTACAGGCCTGAAAATTGGCGCTTCGCCGGAATGGCTGAGCACGCGGCTGGCTACGATTGGCCTGCGCAGCATCAACAATGTGGTGGATGTGACTAATTACATCCTGCATGAGTATGGCCAGCCATTGCACGCATTCGATACAGAAAAAATAAAAGGCCGCGAGATTAACGTTCGTTTTCAAACCGAGGGCACACCATTTATCACGCTGGATGGCAAGGAGCGCAAGCTGCAGGCTAGCGATCTGATGATCTGCGATGCGGAAAGCGGCATGTGCATTGCCGGTGTGTATGGCGGCGCCAACAGCGGAATTACGGACAGCACTACTACCCTGTTTTTAGAAAGCGCCTATTTCGACCCGAAGCACATTCGCCGCACCTCTTTGCATCATGGATTGCGCACCGATGCCGCTACTCATTTTGAAAAAGGTGTGGACATCAATAATCTGGAGCCGGCGATCATCCGCGCAGCGCAGATGATCTGTGAGCTTGCAGACGGCACCATTGCCTCGGGCATTACGGATGTGCGCTCTGGCGAAGTAGTGCCTGTATCCATCGAAGTTTCCTACGATTATATCAATAAGATTACCGGAAAGGATTATGCGCCGGAAGCCATTCAGTCTTTGCTGGCTGCGCTTGGCTTTGGCGTGGAGGCGCAGGATAAAATGTCTTTGCGGGTGCAGGTTCCTTCCAATAAAACGGATGTGCTGCAACCGGCCGATATTGCTGAAGAAATCCTCCGCATAGATGGACTGGATAACGTAGCCATTCCTGATCGCCTGAATATTTCGCTGACCAAAGCCATGCCCAACGATCGCGCTGCCCGTGAAAAAGTGGCGGAAAGCCTTTGTGGTGCAGGATTTCAGGAAATTGTTACTAATTCGATTGTCAACAGTAAATACTATCGGGAGCGCAATAATCTGGTGCGGATGCTGAACAGCCTGAGCAGTGAGCTGGATGTGATGCGCCCTTCGCTGCTGGAAAGCGGGCTGGAAGTGATTGCTTATAATACTGCACGTAAGTCTGCGGATCTGATGCTGTTTGAAGCAGGCAATATATACTACCAGCAGGATGGCAAATATGTGCAGGAGCCTAAGCTGGCACTATGTTGCACCGGCAATGCGCAGGAAAGCGGCTGGAATGGAAAATCCGTAAAAGCAGATATTTATTTCCTGAAAGGCATCGTTCAGAATCTCCTGAAGAAAGACGGCATTCTCAATACAAGCCTGTCCGCAGATGATACAACGATCATTTGGAAATGGAAAAATCAGCCGTTATGCACTTTACAAAATGTAGATGCGGCAAAGCTTCAGGCATTTGACATCAAGCAGCCGGTATGCTATGCGGAGATCGATTGGAGCCTTTGGCTGAAAGCCATTGCAGCGCATACCATTCGCTATAAGGAAGTTGCCAAATTCCCTGCGGTACAGCGCGATCTGGCGATTGTATTGGATAAAACGGTTCCCTACCAGAAAGTGCAACAGACTACGGATAAGCTCAAACTGGCATCTCTGCAATCGTATGGGCTGTTCGATATTTTTGAAAGCGATAAGATTGGCGCGGACAAGAAATCACTGGCGTTGAATTTTACCTTCCAGCTTCAGGATCGTACGCTTACGGATGAAGAGACGGAGGGTTTGATAAATCAACTGGTGGCTGCTTACCAAAAGGAGTTGGGCGCGCAAATTCGTGGCTGATGGCGGAGCTGGAGGAATTAGGAGAAAAGGTACGTCTTTTATTAAAGCGATTTACAGCGCTACAATCAGAAAATAAAAACCTGCGCGCCGCGTTATCTGCTAAAGAACAAGAAATCAATACCCTGCAGCAGCAACTGGCGCAGATACAGCAGGATGCCCTCGCCGGCAACATTGCCCGTGCATTGCCTGATAAGAAAGAACGTACTGCTGCGCGCAGACAAATAGATACCGTAATTAAAGAGATCGATAAAATACTGATCAACCTGAATGACTAAGCCCGGAAACAGATTGCTCCTGCTGCTGTTGAGTATGTGCCTGTTCATTGCGGCATGCGAGACGGAACGCTCTCCCTGCCTCGATGCGAGCAGCAGTGTAGTGCGCGCCGGCGCTTATCGCCGTGCAGATACTGGTACCGCTGCCTTTGACTCTGCATTGCGCGCACCGCTGTTCATTGCCGTAACCAATCTTACCGATAGCAATATTTTTGTACAGACTTCCGGCACAAACAAGTTCACCTTTCTGCTGTCCAATCAGTCGGATACGACTAAATGGGTGCTGCGCCCGGATACCGCACAGATCGCGGTTCAGGATACGATTACCTTTATCTATCAGCGGCAGCTTCACTTCATCAATAATGCCTGCGGCTATAATTATTATTACAATCTGCAACAGGTACGCAGCACCCACAATGCGATTGATTCCATCCAGCTGACTAACCCGGACGTAACCTCCAATGCCAGTGTCGAGCATATTAAAATATTCTTTTAGCCTGCTGCTGGCCTGCTACGCTATACAATTGTCTGCCCAGACAGTTGATAGCACGGGCAAGCCCAAGAAACCCGTAGAAATGCCTACCGGTCATCAGGTGCGCGTTTCTTTCGATATCAGCAAACCTGTAGTCAATGCTTTTGTGAAAACGCATTCAGGCTATGAGATCGGGGTGGATTACTATCTGCGGCGCGAGGTCTATCTGGTAGCGGAAGGCGGCTTTGGCAAGTCCACCATTGACTATCCTGACCTTGCCTATCAAAGCTCCGGCTCTTTTGTACGGTTAGGCGTAGATAAATGTATGCTGCAGCGCCTGTTCCCCAAAGACTGGGATGCGGCGTTTATTGGCATCCGCTATGGGCTTGGTCTTGTCAAAAGAGGTGAGGCATCTTATGTGGTCAATGATCCCTTATTCGGCACTACGGCCGGCACCGTAGAGGCACACAACTTTACGGCGCACTGGGCCGAGATCACTGGTGGCGTGCGCGTAGAGCTGCTCAAAAATCTGATGGCCGGCTGGAATGTGCGCGCCAAATTCATGCTCAACCCCGGTGCCTTTAGCGAGCTGGCGCCATCCTACATAGCAGGCTACGGAAAGGGCGATGGCTCTACCGCTTTTGATTTCAATTTTTATCTCTGCTACGCTATCCGCTGGGGGAAGCATTAGTTCTATTTCATAGAAAATAAAGAAGCCATTTCCTATACCGGAAATGGCTTCTTCGTTGAAAACACTTTTGCAGCTATTTTACTTGCTCAAAATATCAGGAGAACATCTTCATCAGATCCGAAAGGTCGGTCTTGCCATCGCCATTTTTATCCAGACCAAACTTTGCGCCCATGCTGCTGAGCTGCCCCATGATATCGCCGCCCGCAGGAGCTGAGGCAGGAGCTGTCTGACCGGGTGCGCTGCTGCCACCCATCAGCGAACCAAGAATGCTGCCGATGTTAAAGCCGGAATCGTTCGGGTCTTTGGCGCGGTTCATTACTTTGCTCAGCACCATTGGTATGAGCGAGATAGCCAGTGCTTTGGCAGCATTGGCATTGATGCCAAACTTATCCATGATGCTGCCGGCAAAATTATTGGCCATGCTCTGTACTGCCGGATGATTGTTATCGCCGCTCTGCACACCTTCAAACAGTGATTTCAGTGCGCCGGGACCACCCTGCTGCAGCATGCCCTGCATTTGCCCCATAATGGAGTTAGAGGCTTCCGTCATGACGGCCTGATTGTGCTCATTAGGTACATCCGGGTTGGCGACAACGCTCTGCTGTCCCTGCTGTTGGATGATCTCCATTAATTGATCGAACATTTCTTTTTGTATTAGTGGTGAAGTGTGATGTGAATTAAATTCAGCAGAACGGATTAAGCCAGCTTAGGCAGACGCAATACCTGGCCGGGATAGATTTCATCGGCATCTTTGATCATGGGCTGGTTGGCCTTTACAATTTCAGGATATTTGGCGCCGCTGCCATAATGCTTTTCGGCAATGGCCCAGAGCGTATCGCCTTTTACGATGGTGTATGTTTCAGAATCTTCTTCCGGCACGGCGGCAGCGGCGGGTGCTGCGGCAATGGTAATCTGGTTGTTTACGGAAGTAATGCCCATCACATTGCCTGCCATCAGTGCAGCCTTTTCATAATCGGCTTTGGTAGGCGCTTCGCCGGTGAGTGTGATTGCTCCGGGACCATCGAGCTGCACATTCAGGTCTTTGATATTAAGGCCGAGGCTGGCTACGTGCTGGCGCAATGCCTGAAGCTGCGTATCGTTCAGCTGCTGTACCGGCTGTCCGGCTTCTGCTTCCTGGTGATCGCCGCCAAAGATTTTCTTGCCGGCATTGGCAATGAATGAAAAGAGACCCATGTTTTTTCAGATTTTGATTTTGTGAATTTTATATATCTCTTACCTGCAAATACCGTTCCACGCTTTTCTTTTTGGGAAAGATTTTTAGAGTGTTACATGAATTGCTTCCGTTCCCGCCAATAGACGCTCGATCTCTTTTTCCCGCCGTTGTATCTGTATTCTCACGGGCGAAAATGTCCATCGGCCTTTCAGCCTGCTCAGCCGGTCTTTTGGTGGCAGAAAAATCAATCTTTTAATCCAGGTGAGCGGGGCAAAATGCCGGAATGCATTGGATAGCTTCATGAAATAAATCACGGTGCTGCTGTCGGCCTGCTCCAGTATCTGCGCCAGCTCTGTACTGTCGGTCAGTGAGGAAACGCAAAGCACAGTACCCTGCTTCGGGTTGAAGTATCCGTTCAGCGGCTTATCGGTCTGCCACTCGCTGTTGCTGATTATGCGGGCGGTACGCCCGGCAACATCCATGTTTTCAGGCACATTAAACTGTTGGTCTGGGATGTAGCGCATCTCCCAGTCTTTCCGCGCAAGCGTATCATATACGGTCCAGACACTGTTCTTATAATAGTTCAGCATTTCCCGCCCGTAACCTTCGTCCAGCCAGGCAGCGCTTCCCTGCGCATAAAAGGATGCGTAGAAATACAAATGGGATGCATAAGGCTCGAACCGCTCAGGCATGCGCACTACAAAATCTCGGCTGCGCGCATACACTTTCCATACAATGCGGCGGATGTCATCGCCCGGCTCAAAATCTTTATAGTTCAGGTATTCGCCTTCCACACGGCGCATCTGATCAATGCGCACATCGAGCGTTTCCGTTTTCTTCGGTGCCACATCGCGGTCTTCTTCTTCTTTCAATACGGGCGGCTGGTAGAATTGTCCGCTGATCTTCTGCGGCACAGCCAGCGAGAACAGGTGCAGCATATCCTGAAAAAAAACAAAACCGCCGCGCAGTTGGTATTCCTTGACATCGGGCAGTAAAAGACGACTGCATCCGGTGATGGCTTTCCGCCAGAAACCCTGCTCGCCCTGCCTGTTGCTCAGCATGCTGAATTTATCGGTCAGCAGATAATCATCGTAATAAAGCCGGCCTTTGATGAACCCGAGCAGTGGCCGGCGCACACCTTCGATCGCGGCATTCAGGTAGAGCTTGTTTTTGCGGCCGTTTTTTGTTTCGGTAGTGAAAGACAGTTCTAATCCTGCATCCTTGTTTTGCTTCAGGTACAGATAATAAAGCCACGTCGCCAAAGTGCTGATTACCGATAGAATGACCAAGCCAAGAATAAGCCACAACGCAATTTTACCCAACAAAATAATGAATGGACGATAAGCGGATGCTGTGCTGTCATCCTCATCCAGTCCTGCTTTTGGCGCAGGTCTGTATAATATCTTATAGCCGAGCCATGCGGCCAACATGCAGATCAGGGTATTTTGCGTGAGCGGATTGAACTGCAGGTAATATCGGATGCGCTGTCTGAGGTATCTCCACTTCATCGGGAATGCGGCAAGGGAAAAGGATGAATATTTAAATATCCTGTAAAATAATCAGGCCCGCCGGAATGAGGGTGTTAAAAGATTTTTTGCTGATTCCCTCAACGATTCGATAAATGCCCGTAAATTTTTTAATCCCCCAACCAATCCGTTAACTTTGCGCCGCCATGCAGATAGAAGTTTTAAAATCAAAAATCCACCGGGTAAAGATCACGGAGGCCAACCTGCACTATATCGGCAGCATCACCATTGATGAAGCCCTGATGGAAGCCGCTAACCTGATCGAGCACGAAAAGGTGCAGATAGTGGATATTGACAATGGTACCCGCCTGGAAACCTATGTGATCAAAGGCACGCGCGGATCGGGCATGATCTGCATGAACGGGCCTGCCGCACGCGCGGTTCAGGTAGGCGATACTATCATTATTATGTCGTTTGCTACTATGGATTTTGAAGAGGCAAAAACCTTTAAGCCATCCGTAATTTTCCCGAAGGAAGATAACAGACTCTAAGCATTACCTTTATCACCGTTTATGAATCGCAAAACGGTAATTACCCTTATTCAGGTAGTCGTTTTCATAGGGTTGGCGGTGTTCCTTATTGTGTGGCAACTGGGCAAGATGACCCATGTGCAGCGCGATGATATGGTCGACTCCATCCTGAGTGCAAACCTCTGGTACCTGGCGCCGGTGGCGGTTGTAGGCTTCTTCGCCCACTATTTCCGTGCGCTGCGCTGGAAGCTTCTGCTTGAGCCGCTTGAGATCAGGCCTACCAATGCCAATACTTTTTTTGCCGTGATGATCGGATATCTGGTCAATACACTGCTGCCCCGCTTTGGTGAAGTAGCCAAATGCACGGTGCTCGCCAAATACGAAAAGGTGCCTGCCGATAAAATGGTGGGAACGATCGTTGCCGAGCGGGCGTGGGATCTGGTATGTCTCATCATCATCATGGTGCTCAGCTTAGGCCTGCAGGCCAGTGTGATCGGCTCTTACGCGGCAGACCTGCTGAGCAAGCTCAGAAATGGCAATGGCCATAAGCTGCTGTATGGTTTACTCATCCTTGCAGTGCTGATCGCCCTGTTCCTCTTTACATACCAGCGCATTAAAAAAACAAAAGTCGGTCAGGCAATCAAAGGCATTGGCGATGGCGTGAAGTCGATCATGCACATGAAGCGCCGGGTGCTGTTTGTAGTCTATACATTTGCAATCTGGGGCTGTTATCTGCTCATGATTATGCTCGGGCTTTGGGGTGTGCCGCCTACGGCTGAGCTGGGCTGGCTGGTAGGCCTAACGGTACTTTCCTTCGGCTCCATAAGTATGATCATTACTCCGGGCGGACTGGGCTCTTATCCTCCGATCATTGCTGCTATCCTTTTACTTTATGGCGTCAGCGAACCGGGCGGACTGGCTTTTGGCTGGGTGGCCTGGTCGGTGCAGACTGCTGTGATTGTGCTTTTTGGTATTCTGTCGCTCATTCTTTTACCACTTTTAAACCGTACGCCTCATGATGCACAAACTGCAATGGATACAACGCAAAATCCATAGCCGGCAAACCCTGGTCAGGCAATGCAATATATGGCGGCAGTCGAGCAGCAGGATTGTGTTTACCAATGGCTGTTTCGATATTCTGCATCATGGTCACCTGGATTATCTGGCACGAGCTGCTGATTACGGCAATGTGCTGGTGGTAGGAGTAAATACCGATGCTTCCGTTCGCAAATTAAAAGGTCCGGACCGGCCGGTAACTTCAGAAAGCGACCGCGCTTTTCAACTGGCATCATTGCTCTGTGTGGATGCAGTCTGCCTGTTTGAAGAAGAAACTCCGCTGTCGCTGATTGAAACTATAAAACCGGATGTATTGGTCAAAGGCGGCGATTATACCATAGACCGGATTGTGGGTGCTGATTTTGTGCAACAAAATGGCGGCTCTGTAGAGATCATTCCTTTTGTGCAGGGTTATTCCACCACGGGCCTGATTGAGCGCATACGCACGCTTTAAGCAGATCAATCATTCTGTTACCCCATCATCTGTAGCATCCGAATGAATATCGACTATCTGATCATCGGCCAGGGCATCAGCGGCACATTGCTCAGCTATGAGCTAATGAAGGCCGGAAAAAAAGTATTGGTCATTGATGTTGCACAGCCTGATACCGCCAGCAAAATAGCCAGCGGAGTCATTAATCCGGTAACGGGTAAAAAGTTCGTCACTACCTGGATGGCGGGCACATTAATGCGGCATGCCACCATTTGTTATGAAGAGCTGCGCCAGCTGCTCGGCAGAAATTTCCTGTACCGGCGCGATGTGCTGAATTTTCACCCAACACAAGAGGCAGCAACGCTTTTTGAAGCGCGGGAAACTGAGGATGATGCTTATCTCCATTTTGTCAACAACACAGATTCTTACGCCAGTCTATTTCATTTCGACTATGGAATTGGTGCCGTTAACCCGTGCTATATTGTAGAGGTGAGCAATCTGCTTCATTACTGGCGTCAATACCTCACCGATCAGGAAGCATTGCTGGAAGAAAATTTCGCATTAGGTGACTGTATTGTTGACTGCAATCATGTGTTGTATAAAAATATTCAGGCATCGAAGATCATTTTTTGCCAGGGCGCTGCCGATATTCATAATCCCTATTTTACCCGGCTGAATTTTCAGCTCAATAAAGGTGAAGCCATCATTGCCCGGATACTTTCTTTGCCGCAGGATCATATCTATAAGCACGGGCCGCTCAGCATCGTTCCCTGGCAGGATGATCTGTTTTGGATTGGCAGCACCTTTGACCGTGAGTACACGGATGAATTGCCTACTGAAGCTTTTCGTAAACTGGTGGAGCATACGCTGAAAGGCTGGCTGAAAATCCCTTACAGCATCGTTGATCATTTGGCGGCTATCCGCCCGGCCA
The DNA here is from genome assembly GCA_965200035.1 of Chitinophagaceae bacterium. Classification (GTDB taxonomy): domain Bacteria; phylum Bacteroidota; class Bacteroidia; order Chitinophagales; family Chitinophagaceae; genus UBA1952. The sequence continues at coordinate 747,075 of OZ241334.1, forward strand.
CAGGTGGACAGAAGCCTTTTATCGGCCTTCATCCGCTTTATCCTTCTGTGGGTATCTTTAACGGCATGGGCAGCAAAGGCTGCAGTCTCGCGCCTTATTTTGCAAAGCAATTCACTAATTATTTGTTGCACGATACACCGCTTAATCCGGAAGCAGATATTCAGCGTTTTGCCAGGATTTTAAGCCGCTCTTAATTCATCTCTTTAAAGAAAAAAGATTATCGATACAGCCAATCATATACAGGAGCAATATGGATTTAACTGGCCGGGAAAGCTTGCAGCGGCAGCATGGGCTGACAGCTTGCCTTGTTGTACGTTGCAGCACGAAAACAATAAGCCTGCCACGCTAGATAATTCACAGCATGTATTTATTGAAGGCGAAAATAGCGAAGCTTTAAAGCTGTTGCAGCCATCATTGAATGGTAAGGTGAAGATGATCTATATAGATCCGCCCTACAATACCGGCAATTCATCTTTTGCTTACGCAGATAATTTTAAAAAAACTCGGCGCAGTAAAAAAATTCCGCAAAACGACAATATGCATTCCGGCTGGTTATCTATGATGTACACCCGGATGCTGCTGGCGCATCCGCTGTTACAGGAAGATGGGGTGCTTTTCGTGTCGATCGATGATAACGAAGCACCGCACCTGCGGATGATGCTGGATGAAATTTTTGGTGAGCATAATTTTATAGGACAGGCAATCTGGGTAAATCGTATTACACCGAATGATGCTGCTGCCAATTTCGCTACGGATCATGAGTATATTTTGATTTATGCGAAAGACAAGCGATTGTGCCGTTTTAAAGGCATAAGCAAAGATCTCAGCAACTACCGGAATAAAGATCAGGATGCGCGCGGCCCGTGGATGCCGGATAATCCATCTGCAGCCAGTGGCGATGATTCATATCGTTTTCCCATCACTAATCCCAATACCGGTCAGCAATATCTCCCGCCAAAGGGCCGCTATTGGGCGTTTGCGCATGCGCGCGTGCCTGAGTGGACGAAAAGCGGCAAGCTGGTATTCCCGAAGGAAGACAGAAAAAATTTTCTGCTTAAAAAATACCGGTCAGAGCTGCGCAGCGAGCTGAAGCCGATGAGCTCGGTAATCAATGGCATACTTACTGCTGCCGGCACTAAAGAATTAAAAGCTTTATTTGAGGGCGAAAGTCCGTTCCGTTTTCCCAAACCGGTTGCGCTGATCCGTCATTTAATTGAGCAGGCTACGGCGGAAGAAGATATTGTTCTTGACTTTTTTGCCGGATCGGGCACCACGGCTCATGCCGTGCTGGAGCTGAATGCCGAAATGCATTCCAATCGCCGGTTTATCTGCATTCAGATGCCGGAGGCCAATAGTGGAAAAGATGCTGCCCTTCGCACCAGGTATCCTTTCGTATCGGACGTTACCAAAGCCAGAATTGAACGGGCTTTAGCGCTTTATTCTCCTGAGCGCTCTGTATGTTGTAGCTATTTTAAGGTAACTATTGCTTAAATACCCGCTATAAAAAATCCCTTGCTTTCAACAGGGGATTCTATCAAAAAGTTTGTGCTATTTCGATGCCGTCCGCTGTATCCATCGCTGTAGCTGCGGACAGGCTCCATAATCATTGCTGATCTTGAGGTAGTAAGTAGGCAGCTTGGCTTCAATCCATGCTTCAAGGTGCTTGTTCTGCTTCTGGCTGAGCGCTACGCCTTGTATCTTGCTGTAGTCATCTGCAAGATTGGCTTTGTGCGGTGAAGTACGGGACTTGAGCAATACAATCCGGCTCGATTGTTCGCCTTGTGCATTCCGGAACATCTGAGGCTGAGAAATCGCGCCCGGCTTGAGGCTGTCAATGCCCAGTGCCAGTGCAGGGTCCAGCTGATCTACTTCCAGCGAGGTAGAGTTGGTGCGACCATCGGCGATCATACCTCCGGTCATCTTACTTTGCAGGTCAGTGCTGTATTTACCTACTGCTTCCGCAAAAGATATTTTACCAGACATGATCTGCGAACGCACACTGTCCAGCCGCACCATCGCTGCCTGATAGTCTGCCGGGGTATGCTGTGGTATAATGAGAATGTGTCGGATATCCACCTGATCACCTTTACGCTTCACCATCTGAATAATGTGGTAGCCAAAGGTGGTTTTTACAATCGGGGAAACTTCGCCGTTCTGCAGGCGGAATGCTGCTGTTACAAATTCTGCGGCAAAGCCGCCATCACGGGTCACGCCGGTATACAGGCCGCCATTGTCGCGGCTGCCGGGGTCCTGACTGTAAAGCCCGGCCATCGTTTCGAAGCTCTTGCCATCGGTTACGACCTGCTTGCGGATATCCGCCATTTGATCATAAGCATATTTATCCAGTTCAGGACTTGTAGATGGATCTATCACGATCTGCCCGACTTCAACGGTTGCAGGAAAAAACGGAAGGCTGTCTTTGGGAAGGTTGCTGTAAAAAGCCGCTACTTCTGCCGGGGTAATCTTTACATTGGACAGCAGTTTGGTTTGTGTCTTTTCGGCCATTAGCTGTTCGCGCACGTTATCTTTCTGCTCGTCTTTCAATTGATACACGGTCTTGCCAGCCGCTTCTTCCAGCTTTTCACGGGAGCCATACATGCGGATGTAGTAGCGGATTTTATTATCAATGTTTCCTTCCACTTCATCATCAGCCACCACAAGGCTATCACGCTCTGCCTGCTCTACAAACATCTTTTGCATGATGATCTGCTGAAGCATCTGGCACTTCATGGAATCAGTAAACTCAGCCGGGTTCTGCTGCTGTAGCTGAGTGATGTTCTGCTCCAGCTCTGACTGCAATACAATCCGGTTACGGCCTACCACTGCCAGGATCTTATCTGCCGAACGGCTTTCCTGCGCAGCAGCTACAATAGGCAATGCGCCGATGCATAGAATGGCAGCGGCAAAAAAGAAAAAACGCGAAAATTTCATGAAAGATAGATGCGGATGCAAGGGGACAAAAATAGGTTTTTTAGCTGCGGACAACGATGTATCGCACCTTTTTAACGTTTGTATGGGTTTTGTGGAAACAGCCCTTTGGTCTTTCCCTCATTATAGGCATCATTGACAGATGGGCGTAGTGGATGCGTAGTTTGCCAGGTGGTAAGCGCCGGCATCGCCTCAGGGTGAAATCCTTTCCAGCTTTCAAAAAACTGGGCATTTTCCGCCTTGCCGAACAGCCATTGGTTGTACGCATCAAACTGACCATTGCGCAGCAAATCATCATGATAAGAAAAAAGCGTGTATGGATATTTTGCAGCATAGGAGCCCATCCATTCAATGATAAAGCGGGACCGGAGCATCGTCAGATTTTCGGTGCTGACGCCATCGCTCACTACCGGCGCCAGCTTCATGAGCGTTTGGCGCACAGCTTCTTCAAAACTATTGATCTTCACAGTTGCAGATGATCCGAACGATTTCACTTCTCTTGCGGCAGAAGTAACGTAAAGCTTTTTATAGGCCGCAAATAGCATTTTGCGGGTTTCATTGGCACGCGGCGTTTGTTGTTCCAGGTTGATAAATAGCTCGCCATACAGAATAGCCCATATGGTCTTGTTAGTAATCATATAAGTGCGGGCGGCTTCATAATAATTAACGCGGTAAGCAGGATCGGCTGAAATGCCGGACAGCCATTGCTTCAGCGCCGCTTCTTCCTCATTATGATCGTCATAATATTTACCATAATCATGGTAAAGCATTCCCGAATGCGGGTATTTGCTCAGGCCTGCATCCAGTATTTTACGCCCTTTTTTATCTTCTTTTTCTGCAATCCTGCTGGAGGCTGCGATCTGGTAGCACTGCTCATCGGCACGGCCGCTTTCGATCACCGGGTCGAGCGTTTTATCGGCCAGCTCATATTTTCCGGATAAATAATAGGCATTGCCCAGATCACGGTAGAGGATGACCACATCGGGAGCGAGGTTGATGGCCTGCTCATAAATGGGAATGGCCTGCTTCAAATTGCCGGCAGAGAGATAGCTGCGCGCCTGATTGTACAGTTGCTCTACCTCGGGCGTTGGCCAGGTGACGGACTGCGCCTGTACCGTACCGGCAGCAAATAATAAAAGGAGCGTATGGAATAGATATTTCATTATCGGATAGCGCGTGCAAAGGTAATGTCTATTGATGTTTAACATTTAATAATACCTTACAGAATCTGTTTCCACTATTTTTGCAGGTAATGAAGCCCTGGCTTGCCTGTATTCTGATGATCCTGTTTTCCTTTCAGGCGCTGCCTGTGAAGGAGCTGGGGAAGCTATTAGGCAAAAAAGCCATTCAGGAGCAGGTACAGGATGAATCAGGTGATACATCTGATGCTTCCAAGCAATTTGCTGAAAAGGAAATTGAAAAACTGTTTGTACACTCCCAGGCTTTCCAGCTCACTACCCTTGTGGTGGAAGAGCAGGTAAAAGTAGCATTGCATCGTTTTCACTTCTTTGAAGACCATTTCCATCCGGACATTACTACACCGCCGCCGGATGCTGCCTTTTTCTCTTAAGGCATTTACTTTTTATTTCATTTCTTCCTGATGATGGTGCGCTCCGCGTGAGCGTTTCTCCTTCCCATCCTTGCCCTCTCCCCGGGTTTATCCAACTTTTATGCAACAAAGCAAACAGTCTTTATTTGGCAGTTTTAAAAAAGACGGCCTTGCCGGCCTGATCGTATTTCTTATAGCCCTTCCTCTTTGCCTCGGTATTGCGCAGGCGTCTGGCGCGCCTCCGTTCGCCGGTATTCTGGCAGGAATTATCGGAGGAATCGTCATTGGCAGCCTTAGCAAATCGGCTTTAAGTGTGAGTGGTCCTGCGGCTGGCCTGATCGCCATTGTGGTTGGTGCGCTGGCTACCATGCCTTTCAATTATTTCCTCTGTGCAGTGATGATTGCCGGTGCTGTTCAATTAGTGCTGGGCATTGTTCGCGCAGGCGGCATCGCCAATTATTTCCCTTCTAATGTAATTGAAGGTATGCTGGCCGGTATTGGCCTAACCATCATTATCAAGGAATTTACCAATGCGGTAGGTGTAGATAAGCAGGCGCTGAGCGAAGGCGAAACAGGTTTTCTGTGGACGGATATCGTGGAAGCGGCAAAGCATATTCAACCTGCAGCAATTATTATTTCTGTGGTAGGACTGATTATTCTGAGCCTGTGGCTTACCCGGCCTTTCCGTAAAGTGCAATTACTTCCCGCCGGTCTGCTGGCCGTTATTTTCGGTACGGTGCTGAATGAAATACTGGTAGCTACTCATTCGCCGCTGGCGCTTCAGGAATCTCATTTGGTAAAGATGCATGTGTCGGTTTCCGTATCCGATTTTTTCAGCCAGTTTTCCCTGCCCGATTTTCATGGATTTACAGACAAGCGTGTATGGATCACCGGCATTGTGATTGCTGCAGTTGCCAGCATTGAAACCTTATTATGCATTGAAGCTACCGATAAGCTGGACCCGCTGAAAAGATATACATCCGGCAATGCAGAATTACGCGCACAGGGTATCGGCAATTTACTGAGCGGACTGCTCGGTGGACTACCCATTACTTCAGTGATCGTGCGGTCTTCAGCCAATATAAATGCGGGTGCCAAAAGTAAATTATCAACCATCCTGCACGGCTCACTACTGCTGATATGCGCTGCTTCCATTCCTGCTCTGCTCAATCATATTCCAAAAGCTTCGCTGGCGGCCATTCTCCTGTTTACCGGCTACCGGCTTTGTCGCCCGTCTGTATTCAGGCATATGTGGAAGGAAGGCGGAGTTACTCAGTTTGTTCCGTTCGTCGTGACTGTAATTGCAGTGGTATCGCTTGATCTGCTGAAAGGCGTTGGCATTGGCCTGGTGATCTCTGTCATCTTTATGCTGCGCCAAAATATGCGCATTCCATTTTATTATCAGCGCAGCTCTTACAGCAATGGCGATCTCATTAAGCTGACCTTATCACAAGAGGTTTCTTTCCTGAACAAAGCCAGCATTAAGGAAACGCTGGATAATCTGCCGGCCGGCAGTGCAGTAATCATTGATGCCAGCCTCACTGAATACATAGATTTCGATGTGCTGGATCTGATCCGTGAATTTCATGACTCTAAAGCGCAGCCCAAGAATATCAAAGTATCACTCATTGGCTTTAAGAACAGCTACCGGGTGCCTGCATCCGTATCTGAGCGGGAAGTAGTTGCCGAGCTTTTGAATATAGATGAGACGCCCAAACGGTCGTCCGGTAATTATAAAAAGCTGCTGCGCCAGCTTACCAACAGTAATTAATACATCCCCTTTAAAATTTTAAACAAAGAAATTTTATGTCCGCTATACGATCAAACCAACCAACAGACAGCATGACTCCCGCAGATGCGCTTCATCTGCTGAAAGAAGGCAATTTCCGCTTTTTCAATAACCTGAGCTATAACCGCGATCATCTGGTGCGGGTCAATGAGACCAAAGATGCGCAATTCCCTTTCGCGGCCATCCTGAGCTGTATGGACAGCCGCGCTCCGGCCGAGATGATTTTCGATCAGGGCCTGGGCGATATTTTCAGCATCCGCATTGCGGGCAATATTATTTCTCCCGGCATTCTCGGCAGTCTGGAATATGCCACTGCGGTAGCGGGCTCCAAGCTCATAGTAGTGATGGGCCATACCAATTGCGGAGCCATCAAAGGCGCCTGCGATGATGTGCAGCTGGGCAATCTTACCAGCCTGCTGGCGCATATACGCCCAGCAGTAGAATTAGAGCATACAATCACCGAAGAGCGCAATAGCAAGAACACAGACTTTGTACAAAAGGTAACAGCTCTGAATGTGCGCCATTCCGTAGAGTCTATCCTGGCTGAAAGCAAGGTGATTCGTGATCTGGTAACTGCGGGCAAGGTCAGCATTGTGGCAGCTATTTATGATGTGGCCACCGGAAAGGTTCGCTTTTCGGATGAGGAAGAGCTGCAGCTCAATGATTTTAACAACAGCAGCAAGGCGTCTGTGTAATATTTTTCTGGTTGATTAAGTGCAGAAGGGCATCCGTAATGGGTGCTCTTTCTGTTTCTGGAAGATTGTGGCATTGCTATGATCGTAGAGCCTGAGCGTAACGGTAAAACTTAATTACTTTTAAGCCGTCAATTTTTATGAAAATCACTGAACATCTCCGGCAGGCAGAAAGACCCATCATTTCACTGGAAATACTACCACCTACCAAGGGTAAGAGCATCGAGTCCATCTTTTCCCTGCTCGATCCTTTTATAGAATTCAAGCCATCGTTCATCAACGTAACGTACCACCGCGCAGAACAAGTGTATAAAAAGCGGGAGGATGGCAGCTTTGAGCGGGTAGAGATCCGCAAAAGGCCAGGTACAGTAGGCATTTGCGCAGCGATCATGAACAGGTACAGGGTAGATGCCGTGCCGCACCTGATCTGTGGCGGCTTTTCCAATGAAGAGACGGAGAATGCCCTGATTGATCTGCATTATCTGGGAGTAAACAATGTGCTGGCGCTGCGCGGCGATGCTGCGGCCAATGAAAAATTTTTCCAGTCGCACCCGAAGGGACATAAGTTTGCCGGCGATCTGGTGCGGCAGATCATCCGGCTGAACGAAGGGCGGTACATTGAAGAAGACATTATGGACGGCGTAAAGACGGACTTCTGCATTGGCGTGGCCGGCTATCCGGAAAAGCATTTTGAAGCGCCGAACCTGGCTACAGATATCGCTCATCTGAAAGAAAAAATAACGACGGGCGCCGATTATGTAACCACGCAGATGTTCTTCAACAATCAGCATTACTATAATTACGTAGATGCCTGCCGCGCGCAGGATATTCAGGTGCCGATCATTCCGGGCCTGAAACCGATCACCGGCAAGCGGCAGCTTTCGGTAATCCCCAGCATCTTTAATGTAGAGATTCCGCTGGAGCTTTCCCGCGAGATACAGCAGGCAAAAACAGAAGCCGCCTGCGAGCAGATAGGCACAGAATGGCTGCTGGCACAATGCCGCGATCTGCTGAAGCAGAAAGTGCCCGTGCTACATTTTTATACGCTTGGCAAGCCACAGGTAGTTTATAATGTGCTGAAGCAATTATTTTAGCCAAAACACGTGATTAGTGCGCTACTAAAATTTTGCGCTGTACCGTGGATTGGTCATTGAAAATGACCTGCAGAAAATAACAACCGTCCGGAAGATGGCCGGTAATTAAATCTTCATCTCCTATACCTTCCTCTATCCGGATGCCTGTGGGAGAATATAGTTGGCTATGAATAATTTTTCTTCCTTTTCCAACGGTTAAGTGAATGGTTTGGGAAGACGGATTGGGATATACATTCAGCTCATCAGCTACGGATACAGTAGTTATAGCCTCCGACAGCCCATAACTGCAATCGTCCTGCACCAGCTTCAGGGCGAGCGCCGAATCATGGTAGCACCTTAACCCGGCCGAAAATCCTACAGTACCCCCTCCAACACCGGAGCAATCAAAGCAGATTGGCAATACACCGCTGAGGCTTCCAATCCGCTCTGCGTATACATTTTCTGCGCCCCGTAAATCCCCCCAGGCTATATCGAGACCATTATCGCCCGGCAGATGAATGTTGTGTGAATAGACCGTTTTCAGAGACACAGTATCATAAAGAACATTCTTTACAGAATCAATCAATGTATAGAAGTTGCTGTCTGCAAGATGCTGATGATACAATTGCCCTCTTGCATCCATTACAGGCAACTTTAGCGTATCACCGGCCACTATGTTGAACACGTACAAAGGAGTAAAACGCTGAAAATAATTGTTGTAAGCGAAGACGGTATCCGGAACGTTGTACACATACACATCGCCAAGCGACCGGGATTGCGGAGGTGGATAAAGCGGTATCCAATGCTGAGTGATCACATTACAGGTCTTTCCCTGAATCACCGTGTCTTTAGAGACGTAGTGACGACTGATACCCGGCACTTCTGAGGATGAATAATACCATTCTGCACCAGGTGGCGCAAATGTTCGCTGTGCCTGGAGGTTTATAGCCGCTATTAATAATAGCAGGAAAAATACGGATTGCTTCATGGGCTTATTGCGAGGATAAGCAGCATCGGCATATCCAATCAGGTTTTAAAAATACATCATTCTATTGCCGTTTTGGCCCTGCAGCCAGTCAATATGGGTTAAAAAAAGCTACCTTTTTCAAGGTAGCTTTTTTTAAAAGAGATGTATAAAAATTAATGGCGGTGGCCATGAGCCGCTTCGTGCGGGCTCGGCAGCTTAAAGAATTCTTCCTCAGTGATCTCTTTTTCCTGTACGTTGAATTTAGTTTGCAGGAATTGAAACAGGCGGGCAAACATCAGCTGACGATAGGTTTCGTTCAGCGTCTTTTCATCCTTCGCTACCTTTTGCATATAGCTTTCCATCCATGGAGCTTCATCTCCGGCTTCCATACCGAAATAAGCCAGTACGCGGCCACGGATATCGTTGAATACTTCATCGTAAGTAACCTGCAGATTATTGTCTGCCACGATCTTATCCGAGATGAGCGTCCAGCGCAGTGAGTGGTCGAAGCCCGGAAATTCTTTTTCTACTTCTGCCTCTGTACGTGACTTTTCCTGACCATCTTTCATCCAGCGCTTCAGGAATTGTACCGGCAATTGGATGGGAGTGTTATGCACAAGCGTTTCATAAATCTCATCATTCAGGCGGTTGTCTGCTATCTTGTTAAACTCACGCTGCAGCTCTTCCTTCAGTTTGGCACGAAAGGAAGACTCATCCATAATGTTCTCATTCGGGAATACTTCACCATAAAGCATCACATCAAGGTCACGCGGCATCAGTACCCCTACCTTAGTCACTTCCAGCTCATAATGCTGCTCTGCAGTGCTCATATCAGGTGTCTTCAATGAATCGCGCATAAATACCGGCAGCTCTTCTACCGTGAAGTCTGTAGCCGGGGTGAACATAATCTTGTCGCCCGCTTTCCTGCTCATCAGTGCTTCCTGCAGCTTTACAGGAAGCTTTTCCATCAGCACCGTATCTTCTTTCTTTTCGCTGCCTTCTACCGGCTCGCTCTGAGCATTCAGCGGCTGATAAGTAGCATATACTACATTCTCACGGCCGGTGATGGTGTCGGCATCTTCTACCTTGCCATAGCGGCGCTGAATGCGCTCTACTTCATCATCTACCAGCTTATTACCGATCTCTACTTTGTAGCGTGTAAGCGTATGTCTGCTTTCCAGTGCAGGAATATTGATATCCGGCTTTACCCCTATTTCAAAGCTGAAATCCACATCAGCAGGAGCATTCATATCAAGCTGCAGCGGCTTTTCGCCGGACAAGATCATTGGCTGGGCAAAGATCGCTACCTGCTCGTTTTTCAGGTATTCTTCCAATTGACGGCTGGCAGTCTTGATCACTTCATCGCCAAAAAGGTTCTGACCATACATTTTGCGTACCATGCCGGCAGGAACCATGCCCTTGCGGAAGCCCGGCACATTAGCCTGCTTCGCATATTGCTTCAGCGATTTTTCGAACGTAGGCATGTAATCTTCCTTGCCCAGCTTTACTGTAATCTTATCGTGCAGGTTACCGATGTTTTCGCGCGTTACCGTAGCCATATCAAAACTTTTATTGTAGGATTTTTTAATGATAAAAATGCCGATGCTATACACCGGCAGCTATCTGTTATTGTCAATTAATTGCGCGCAAAAGTACAACTTTAGTACCAATTGCTGTAAAAGCACATGGTAAAAGCCTGTACTGAATGCCGCCAGTGCGCGTTTGTCTTCTCTGCACAGCCTAATGTTATGTAAACTGCTTCTACGATAAATTATCATTAGCAAAAATGCCTTTCCGGGATTAATTTGCAGGATCATGAAGTGCCCTCTTCTTATGCCAGCGGCGAATACCTTTAATCAGTTTAAAAAAACATGCCCGGACAACATAGCTCTTTCCTGAAGGGCAGCGGCGAAATGTGTGAGCTGACCCGCAATTATGACTGGTCAAAAAATCTGCTTGGCCCCATCAGCCAATGGCCCGTAAGCCTGCGCGTGCAGGTGCAGATGATGCTCAGCTCCAGATTTCCCATGTTGATCTTTTGGGGTCCTGGACTGATTACTTTTTACAACGATGCATTTCGCCCAAGCCTTGGAGATAATGGCAAGCATCCATCCTCGCTGGGGCAGCCCGGCGAGATAAGCTGGGCAGAATCCTGGCCTACCATCGGCCCTATGATCTACAACATCATGGCGGGCGGCGATGCCGTATGGTTTGAAAATCAAAAGCTACCCCTTTACAGAGATGGGAAGCTGGGTTATGCATACTGGACTTACAGTTTCAGCCCTATCAGCGATGACGAAGGCGACATAAGTGGTGTGCTCGTAACCTGCTCTGAAACCACTAAAGCGGTAGAGAGCCTGCAGGAGCTGGAGCAGACGGCTACGCGTCTCGATAATCTCTTTACACAGGTAAGCGCGGGCATAGCACAAACAGACCTGACCGGTCATTTTACAGAAGTAAATGATCGTTTCTGCCAGATGCTTGGCTACAGCCGTAAGGAACTACTGACAAAATCTGTGGCGGACATTACACACCCGGAAGACTTGCCCCGCAACAGAGAACTGCAGGAACGATTGATTGATCAGGGCGAAGAATTTTTCATCAGCAAGCGATACATAAGAAAAGACAGCTCGGTAATATGGGTCAATAACGGCGTCACACTGGTAGAAGATACTTTTGGCGACCGGTATCTTACTGCGATCAGCATTGACGATACCGTGCAAAAGCTACAGGAGCTGCGGATTGCAGAAAGTGAGAACCGCTTTCAAAACCTGATGCGCGATGCCTCCGTAGGACTGATCGTATTGATGGGAGAAGACATGCGTGTGGTGACTGTGAATGATGCTTATTGCAAGCTCATCGGGCACACAGTGGCAGAAACATTGCACCGTCCGTTGTTTGATGTTATTCCTGAAGCCGCTGAATCATTTTTACCGATCCTCAAAAATGTGCTGATTACAGGTGAGCCGTTTTCTATGGATGGCGCTACCTATAGTGTGCACGGGGCCGGGGGCCAACTGATAGAAGGCTTTATCAACTTTGTGTATCAGCCTTACCGTGAAGCCGATGGAACGATTACGGGAGTGATGGCAGTGGTGCACGATGTAACTACGCAAGCGCTCGCGCAGCAAAAAATCCAAAACAGCGAAGCCCGCTTCCGCACGCTGATTGAAGAAGCTCCTGTTGCTACCTGCCTGTTTACCGGGCGGGAGCTGACAATAGCACTTGCCAATGAACTGATGCTGGACTTATGGGGAAAGAACGCTTCGATTATTGGCAAACACCTGGCGGATGCTGTGCCGGAGCTGAAAGAGCAGGCTTTTCTCGATATACTGGATCAGGTATTTACCACAGGAGAATCTTATTCTGCCTCTGCAGCCCGTGCTGAGCTGGAGGTAAGCGGGATTTTAAAAACTTACTATTTCAATTTTACCTACAAGCCATTGCGTAATGAAGCTGGCGAAGTCTATGGTATTATGAACATGGCATTAGATGTGACCGAGCAGGTATTGGCCGGTAAAAAGCTGGAAGAAGCAGAAGCTGGCTTACGTGGCGCTGTTGATCTGGCGGAACTGGCTACCTGGACGATTGATCTGGAAAAAGAGCTCATTACCTACTCGCCGCGCCTGCAGGAGTGGCTGGGGCTTACAGAGCAGACCATTAAGTTTGGGACTATTGCTCTGGTACATGAGCGGGACGAGAAGCGTGTGATCAATGCCTTAAAGACAGCAATGGTGACTGGCGGCGATGGATTTTTTGATGAAGTATATACCATCACAAATATTACCACCGGGCAGGACAGGATCATTCATTCTAACGGCAAAACCACATTCGGCCAGGATGGCCAGGCTCTTGCGGTTACCGGCACTTCGCAGGATGTAACCATACAGCATGAGCTGCGTCTGGGACTTGAAAATGAGGTGCAGAAACGTACTGAAGAGCTGGCCGCCGCCATTGAAGAATTAAGAGCCACCAATGAAGAGCTGGAAGCTGCCAATGCCGAGCTGTTGCATTCCAATACTGAGCTGGCGCAGTATGCTTATGTAGCATCGCATGATCTGCAGGAGCCGCTTCGCAAAATCCGTGTATTTACCGGAATGCTTCGAACCAGCCAGACATCGGAAGAAAACAGCACCATCATTGAAAAGATCAGCAGCTCGGCTGAGCGCATGACCTTGCTGATACAAGATCTGCTTTCATTTTCTCGGCTATTGAGATCTGAAACGATGATGATGCCCATATCGCTGAACAATACGGTAACGGCTGTATGGAATGATTTTGAGCTGCTGGCAAAAGAAAAAAATGCGACCATTGAGATTGGTGAATTGCCTGTAATAGAGGCGGTGAGCCTGCAGATGAACCAGTTGTTTTATAACCTCATATCCAACGCGCTCAAATTTACTATGGCTCAACGTGCGCCCCATATATGGATAACGTCACAACTCATTACACAAGAAGAAGCCGGTAAACACATCCCCAAGCTTTTGCCGTTCTGCGAATACTATCACATCACTGTGAAGGATAACGGCATTGGGTTTGAAACCCGGTATCATGAGCAGATTTTTGAAGTATTCAAGCGCCTGCATGGCCGCGATCTGTACCCAGGCTCCGGCATCGGACTAGCGCTTTGCCGCCGGATTGCCGTCAATCACCAAGGTGTTTTGTATGCGACTTCCGAGACGGGCAATGGAAGCACTTTTCACATCATATTGCCTGCAAAGCAGAATGATTTCAACGCTGCGCTTTCCGATGCTCCGGCAATTTTTCCAAACCTTCTCTGATATTTCCCACATTTACTCATTAATTACTTTCAGGAATCATTGATCAATACTAAGGTGGCACGACGTTTTAGGTTGATTTGTAAAACCGATAAAATGTGTTACAGAGCTTCTACACCAAACAAGAAAGCCTTAGCGGAATTGCTGGGCAGGGAAGTCTGGGTCAATGATTACAAGGCACATTACCATACATCTGGTTTTGACCATCCTGACCTGCCGGTGATGCTCAGCAGCGATCAGAAAAGTGTGCAGCCTGTCATCTGGGGATTTGTACCTGAAAACAGCACGAATGAAGATGCGGTGAAATTTTTCAAGTCAGCTTATTCACTCAATGCAAAAGCGGAGACGATTTTCACCGTGCCTATGTACAGAAATGTGGCACCACATAAGCGATGTCTGATCTTTGTGGATGGCTTCTTTGAATGGAAGCATACAGGCAGCGGCAAGATTATGGATAAGGTGCCTTACTATATTCAGATGCCCGATCATAAGCCGTTTGCACTGGGTGGACTGTGGTCGGAGCGGGACGGTGAAAAGCATTGCAATATCCTGACTACGGTCGCCAATGAGCTGATGACCACCATTCACAATAGCAAGAAGCGTATGCCATTTATAGTGCCGGAAGTTGCCTGGGAAACATGGCTCAATATCAACGCAACTATAGACGCGGTGCAACAAATCATTCATCCATTTCCTGAAGGCTATCTGGAAGCGCACGAGATCAGCAGAATGATTACGAAAAAGGGTGTGGAAAAAGATGTAGCGGCAGTGCAGGAGGCCGTGTGATACAAATCGTTGCAGGTACTGCCTTTCATTTCATCTTGCCCGTGAAATAGTCCCAGGCGAGCCGGGATATGTCGGCTATGATTTTAGCATTCGTCTCATCCTTTTCTTTGGAGTTTACAACGAATACGCTGATCGCGAAATGTTGGCCATTGGGCAAAATGACGATCCCAATATCGTTGGTTGCTGCATAAATTCCCTGTTTATTGATCCCGGAGGTGCCCGTTTTATGGCCTACGACCGTACCCACAGGCAATTCTCCTTTGATCCTGTCTTTACCGGATGACGTTTCCGTCATGATTCTCCAGAGATAAGCGTAGCTCTTCGGGGAAAGCATTTTCCGGTTGTAAAAATCGCTGAGCAGGTTGGTGGCGGCTACCGGAGTCGTCCAGTTTTTATATTGAGCGCTATCGTCTCTGTGCATATCTTCTTCATTGACTTTAATAGATACTTCTTTATTGCCCAGGCTATGGATATAATCATTTACAACCCGCGCACCGCCAATAAGTCTCAACAGGATATCGCAGCCATTATTATCGCTTTGTGAAACGGTATAGCTCAGGATTTTGTCCAGTGTAACATCCACTTCCCCATCAGGATATTCTTTTTTCAACGGGCTCCAGGTGTCCGGTAACAAGTCCGATTTTTTCAGGTGTATTTTTTGATTCAAAGAGAACTTTCCTTTGTCCACCTCATTCAATACAGCCAGCGCAATGTGGAATTTAAAAACGCTCTGCATCGGATAATGGTTGTTATTGACACTCAGGGTCTCTTTGCTTTCCAGTCCATAGACCGCTACGCCTACATTCGCTTTTTTCTGTGCGATGACCTGCTTGATTTTTTGTTTTAATATATCCGTCTGACCAGTTGCGCTGAATGCAAAAAAGCTGGTTAAAATGGCGAGCTGAAAGATTTTATTCATGATTTTATTTTTTACAGCGGTACTTTTATTCAGTGTTATCGATATGTGCTGCCAGGCTTGCCAGTAGTATCCGTTTGTAAGACAAGTTTCGCCATGCAAATATGATTCCTAAACGGGACAAAAATGGAAAACATCCTGCATCTTCATTACCCTGCAATTCTGCCCTCATCGTGTAATGGAATTGTTGAAAACAGCATTCACGTTCTTAAAGAAGATGCGGGCTTCGATCTGCATCTGGACGAGGCTTGGCTGGGCAAAGTGCGCATGGTATGGGGCCATTATACAGCTACAGAAGAACGACAGATCGGGTTGGCCACGGACCGCGAAGTGGTAGAGCTTCATTTTAACCTGCATGGCAAGTCGGAGCTGAACAGTAACGGAATCAAGGCAACTATGAACCGGAATGAGCACGGCCTGTTTTATCACCATGAATTTGAGCCGATCGTAACCATTTATCCTACCCAAAAGCAAGAGAACAATTTTTTCGGCGCGAGCATTCCGCGTACCCTCTTTCAGGAAATAGCTCCGGAGGAAAGTAATTTTTTATACCGGCTTTCGCAGCAATCCGGTCAGCAGGCCGATTTCTGGCCGGGCTACAGCCTCAGCATCACTCCGAAAATGAAAGCGCTCATCGCGGAGCTGAAAATGACTCCGTACTCCGGGCAGATGAAACGCTTGTTTTTTGAAGCAAAGCTGATCGAGCTTTTGCTCGCGCAGGCAACTGTATTCGATACCTATCTTGAGCACCTGCCAGCACAACTGCATCCGGCCGATAAAGAACGTTTATACGAAGCCAAAATGCAGCTGGACCAGCATCCCGAAGAGTATTGCTCCATCGTTCAGCTGGCCCGGCTGGTAGGTATCAATCAAAAAAAGCTCAAGCAGGGATTCAAAATGTTGTTTGGCTGTACGGTGTTCGCCTATATTTCCGATCTTAAAATGAGCAGGGCAAAATCACTCTTGCTGGATAGTAAGATGAGCGTAGGCGAGGTAGCCGAGTACACGGGTTATAAGAATCAGCAACATTTCACGGTGGCTTTTAAAAAGAAGTATGGCATGTTGCCAAGCGCTCTTTTCCGGTAGATAGGCAATCACCAGATTGCCGGCTCCTTCTGCTGATGAAAAATCACGGCACTGCCACCGGCATATTCCGGATGCACGGTAATGCTATGATCCTGTTCCAGGAATAGAACATTGTTGCCTGTAAGAACTTCCCGGGTTTTATTCAGGTCTTTTGTCTCCACCATAAAGGCCGGCAGAAAAGGAAGATCAGGCACTTTATAATCCGGCAGAATATCGGTCATATAAGTGGGCCCCAATACCACCATTTTAGAATGCCCCAGATCTGCGGTGTAATAATTATCATCCATCCTGGTAAAGGTATGGCCGGTATAGCGCTCATATTTTGCAGCATATTCTGCAGCCTGCTGTACGCATATCATGATGCCGGTGATGCCCGTAGCGCCATTTGCATGATCCATATACCGGGGTTGGAATATCAGCTCAGGAGTATCGTGCTGCGCAATCTGTATCAGCGCTTCCGGATCACTGCCCGGCGGGAAGTGCATGGAGCGTGCGCGCATAGTCTGTTCGCCATCGGGGGTCTGTACATCCCGCTGAAAAAGCCGGATATCCGAGCAGGGTGTTCCCTGTGCTTTCAAGCGTTCCCTTACCTGTTCAATATGATCTGTACCAAAGTGCATCACGTGCAGTCCTGCATAGCGGTGAAGCGGTACCTCAATGTCGAAAGGACCACGCTGTACCCTGGTGATCTGCTTCCACCGGTCTGCATCTATAACGCCCAGCAGCTCCAGATAGTTTTTCCGGAACATGGCGCAGCGGTTGCCTGCTCCCAAAAGCTCAGGCTTACCTCCTGCAGTAAGTGGAATGCGCGGCATAGAAACCGGCGTCAGCGTAAATCCAAGCTTTTCATAGCAAGCCGCAAGTTGGTCGAGGTTGGCATTGATTACACCCACATGGTGCAAAATATCCAGCGTATCTGTCTGTTTTTTCATAATGCAAAGCTGCGCCGGATTTAAGCAGCGCTGTTAACGCAACCGGTACTCGCTTTGACGCAAAAGGGACTATCTAAAATGATGTATCACCCTGCAATGCTAATTCCAGCAACGCCACATTCAGGTTCCGGTTCTGAAGCGGAAGCCTTGGATCGTCCGGTGTTTGGTGATTCCCGATATGCACGAATCCGTAAGACTTGTAATAATCAATTATTTTTTCATTGTCTGCCCACGTATCCATTCTTACAAATTTCAGATGATTGCTATGCGCATATTGTATGGCCCAATGCAGCACTTTTTCAAATTGCCGCTGGCCTTTAAAGGCTGGATTTACCACGATCCGGTGCAGGTATATAGCATCGCTCTGATCACGTTCGCGCCAGATAAGCGGATCGCTCAGCTGAATGCTGAAAATGCAAAGCAGATCGTCTGCCTTCGTTATCTTGTACTGAAGGTTGCTTACGATATCTTTTTCGAGCGCCGTTTTGTCAATCGAGTCCCAGACTTTATAGCCATTTTTTCCCTGCAGCTTCATGGCCTGCTCAAAAAGCTCCCAAATCACATTCCGATCATCTCTGGTAGTATTGATCACTTCTATATCATCTGTATTCTTCTTCATGACCTCCTGATGTTGCGTTTCATTTTTCCTTTGACCGATGGCCGGAGCAGGATTTTAAATGGAATAACTTAGCCTTCCCGAAGGTAATATCAACAGCCGTATAAGGTTCAGCCACAGTCAAGAATCCCCTCTATGGCGGCAGTACAGACTTGTCTTGTTCATTTATCTTCGGTCTGTATACTATGAAAAAGGCAACCGAATTAATAGCGCAGCACTTACTGGAAGTACATGAAGGCAACAACTGGACAGACATGAACCTGACGGATGTTTTAAAAGACATTACAGCGCAGGAAGCGGCTACGGTTACACCGGCTTCCGCCAATACTATTGAAGCGCTGCTCAATCATATTACGTATTGGAACCGAGTTATGGTGCAGCGCATTATTGGTGTGAAAGTAGAAGTGCCGCTCAGCAATGGCTTTGATACAAAATTGCCTCTTACAAATGCAGACTGGCAACATGCCATTGCCGAAAATATGGTCTCTGCGTATGAGCTGGCGGAAGCTATAAAAACAGTGGATGGCACTAAGCTGGAAAAGCCCATTATTGCTGATTATTCCAGTACGTACAAGAACCTGCAGGGCACGGTCGAGCATGTGCATTATCATCTCGGGCAGATCGTGATGCTCAAAAATCTGGTGCGCGCCTTGTCGTGATTATTTATCTTTTTCCATTACCAGCTCATAGAGCGTATCAAAGTCTTTAATTTTCTGCTGCAGCCAGAGCGCAGAAAAATCTTCCTCCACTACCTTGAGCAGCTGGATGCAAAGGTGCTTGTCATCTTCCGGCATGGCGTGCAGCATCATTTTGGCGAGCTTGCCAATTCTTTTTCCGCCGGTAGCCACTGCAGCTTTGCCTTTCGGAGTAAGCATCAGCCTTTTGCTGCGCTTATCTTCTTCATGAACAGTTTCTGAAACGAGCCCGCGCTTAATCATGCGCTTCAGCATATCGGTGCCGCTTGATATAGGCATCAGATTGGCCAGAATGGCCGCTGATTTTTCAGGGTTAACCAGGTTTTGTATGGCCAGCAGAAAACCATATTCTTCCATCTGAATCAGTTCCGTTCCTTCCAAAGCTAACTGCGCATAGGTCATCGTCATCTTGGTGATTCTGCCCATCATACGCAGCAACTGGCCATCTACGATTGCTGCCTTCACGACGTCCTTATTGTGCTTTTCCCGGTTGCTGACCAGATAATGACGGCAAAAATCTTCGATGCTTCCTGCGGGATATTCCTGCTCAAATGCAGCCCATGTATTTACCAGCTCTACTACTCTGTTCATATAATCCGTTCTCGTAGCAAAAGTGAAAATAATTTTCCGGAAACGTATTTTTATTCCAATTTCGGATTACATTTGTCGAAACTATTACGATAACGAAACAAAATAAATCATGAAAATTTTATTCAACGCATCATTATTGCTTCATTTGATCAGCCTCGTTCTTATGGTTGGCACTACACTGGCCGGAGCATTCATCAACAAGAAGTTCTGGCTGGCGTATCTGCAGAATTCAGAAAAGGGCCTCATCATCAGGAGTGCGATTGCCGCCTTACCGGCAATGATGGCTATAGGCCTGGTGCTGCTTATTCTTTCAGGCGTAGGAATGATGGTGGCTACGATGGGCGTATTTGGGGCGCAAGTCTGGTTCCGTATTAAGATAGCGCTGGTTGTGCTTGTTGCGGTCAATGGAATTATTGTTGGCAGGCGTCAGGGCAAGCGGCTCAAGGCAATGTTGGCAACGCCTGATGTTGCAGCACCGGTGCTCGTATCACTTCGCAGGCAAACGCAGCTATTCTATGTCATTCAGCTTACGTTGTTCTTTCTCATCTTTCTGCTGAGCGCTTTCAAATTCAATTAAAACTTCCTGCTCATGAAATCCTTTTTCTGTCTCTTGCTATGCTCGACGTTTGCAGCCGCCTGCAGCGACAATCAGGCACCAACGGCTGATGTAATAAATGAAGCTCCGGCTCCTTCCGCCGAGTCTGCTGTAAATAAATCAGGTAAGGCAGTTTTTGAAAAGCACTGCACAGGCTGCCATGGCTCCGGCGGCACAGCGGGCATAGGCAATGCAGCGAATCTGCATACCAGTTCACTGGACAGCACGGCTATTATGGGTATCCTGCAAAAAGGCAGAGGTGGCATGCCTTCTTTCAAAGAGGTGCTCAATCCCGAAGAGATGACGCAGGTACGCAATTATGTAGTACAACTGCGCAGGTAATGAATCCATTTAAAAAACTCATGCTTTATGCAAAACTCATTATCCATTTTCGTCTTTGGCGCAAACGGCGGCTGTGGTAGCCAGATCGTACAACAGGCACTCGACGCAGGCCATCAGGTGAAGGCGCTCGTACGCAATCCTGAAAAGCTAACACTCTCCAACCCGAAACTGAAGGTTATAAAAGGAGATGTATTAATACCTGAAACGTTCGATACAGAACTTGAAGGAATTGATGTGGTGATAACGGCATTAGGCGCTTCCAATAAGGCACCTACAGTTGTTTTGTCCGTTGGTGTAAAGAATGTCTTAAATGCTATGGAGGCATATGGCGTTAAACGATTCCTGTGCATATCCGCGCAGGCAATCGTCATCAGTCCCATGTATCCATTATGGCAAAAACTGTTCGTAAAATATATCCTGCAGCCGCTGCTTAAAAATGTTTATGATGATGCGCTTCGTATGGAAGCTGCTTTACATGAGAAAAGAAATCTTAACTGGACGATTGTAAGGCCGCCGCGGCTCTTGAATAAGCCTGCAAAAGGTAAGTACAGAATTGCGGTCAATGGTTATTTGAAAACGCCGCTAAGCATTGCGCGTGCAGACGTTGCTCACTATATGATTCACCATTTGAAAGATGAAAGCACTTACCGTGCGGTGGTAGAGATTGCATATTGAGGTGCGATTGTAGCTTAGCTATACGCTTTTAACCGGATGCCGTTGGCTGCGGAAGTCACAGACTTCTGTACCTTTTTGAGCATTCCACGAATCAATTTTTCCCGCCATGGCAGGGCCAGTATCAGTCTCAGCATTCGATTCTGAAACCAGACTTGTCTTGCTGATGCAGGCACCATTTCCTTAAGTACCTCGATACCCAATTGCTGATTGGCGGCTACATAAGTTTTCATCTGCTCCTGATAATTCATAAAGCCCCGCCGATAATCATCGCCTGCAGCAGCGAGCTCACCCGCCAGCACATAGGCACCCACCAATGCCATACTCGAACCCTGACCAGATGCCGGTGAAGGGCAATAACCTGCATCTCCCAGCAATACTACCCTGCCTTTATGAAGCTCATTCATCTGTACCTGGCCGAGGATATCAAAGTAAAAATCCTTTGCTTGATACATGCCCTGGAGAATCACATCTGCTTTCCAGCCGGCGTTGTTAAACTGTTGCGCTACCGCTTCTTTTTGTTGCTGAATGCTATGATAACGCTGTGTTTCAAAGCCGGAACGGTACATCATGAACACTTTTGCTTCCGCACCATTATGCGTGCTGTACACGTTGATGATTTTACCTGCCGCATGATAGGTCAGCTCCCAGCGATCAATATTGAACTGATTGGACATTGTAAAAATGCAGATAGACGCTCCCATGTTTTTAATAAACGCCTGCTCTTCCCCAAAGACCAGCTTTCGAACTTTTGAGTGAAGTCCGTCTGCCGCAACAACGAGGTCGTAATTTTTTACCGCCCCACTTTTAAAGGTTACAGTTACTCCATCTGCATTTTCATTGATCGCTGCGATAGAATCATTGAACAGGTAAGTGGTATCCTCTTTAGTAATGTTGTACAGGATATTCACCAGGTCTCCACGCATGATTTCAATATCATCCCCTTCGCGCATACCAAACAAATTCGGGTCATCCATATTGACGATCCTTTTGCCATCGCGGTTCACAATAGATGATCCGAGCATGTCCGTAGCCTCTTCTTTTATTTTATGCAAAAGGCCCATCTGCCGGATCACGCTGACAGCTGTGCCGCGTATATCAATACGGTAACCACCGGTACGGACAGCCGGAGCTTTTTCAACAATGGTGACCATATAATTATGCCGGCTGAGCCAGTAGGCAAGCGCAGGACCACCAATGCCTGCACCGGAAATCAATATCTCTTTCCTTTTATAATTATTCATGCTATTGTATTTGAATGGGCATTGATCTATGCCGGAAAAAGAAGCTCAGCGATTACCGTTATGTATTTTCGTAACGCCTTTTTTTCAGAAAGCTGAATGCCGGTGAACTGTTCTATTTCTTTTGTTGAAAACGACAGGCTTACTAAAGAGGAGAAGGCAAGCGTAACACTGATCCGCAACCTGTAATCATTACTTTCAGGCTTCAGACTTTTAGCCAGTTGGTAAATAGTATCATACACTTTCAGGTTGGCCGGGTTTACGTTATCCGCTTTCAGCATACTGAGAATGCGCGTTTTAGCAAAGCCATCCTGCTCAATGCTGGCAAGGTGCAGGAATTCCAGATAATTGATAAGGTCGCTGCGATTTGGCTTTTGTAAATCAAGATTCTGGTCTATCCATTCCTGCTGTCCGTCGATGATGAGCGAGTCTAAAGCTTCGGCAAAAAGCGCGTCTTTAGCGCCGAAATAATAATTGACAGCGGCAATATTCACTTTTGCTTGGGCGGCTATCTCGCGCACGCTGATCTGATCCATCGCTTTCTTACCGAGCAACATTTTTGTTGCCGAAATAATTTTTTCTTTTGGATTGTCTTTGCTCATAATATTGATATGATGAAGCAAATCTACGATTAAAACAATAATTCAAACGATGTTTTAATTATTGTTTTATTTTTGCAGTGATCTTAACAGAGATATGGACGCTCTGAAATGGGTTATTGCTGGAATCGGGAAAGGATATTGATAATGTTTAGCAGCATTTTCCTGAAAGCCGGCAACACCTAGATGCTATTCTATTGATCAGGAAATGAGCAAGAAGACTTATAAAAATTCCAAGTCCCGTTCGTATAAAGCAGACAGAAACCAGAACATTATTGGCGACAACTTTGATAAAATTTTTTGCCCAAAAAGAAAAGCGACAAAAAGGAAAAAATCATTCCGATTTGTCGCTTTATGTGCGGGCGGAGGGACTCGAACCCCCATGCCTCACGGCGCTAGATCCTAAGTCTAGTACGTCTACCAATTTCGCCACGCCCGCCTTAGGGGCAGCGAAGATAGGAGTATTTTTCTTTTCTCCAATACCAGGGTCCATTACGTTGCCGCTAGGCAGCATTCAAAATGCCCGGTACTCTCTTTATGAACTGGAAATATCTTTAGGCACTTGGCATATAAGAAATGTATTCCTAATCTTCCTGCAAATGACCTTTTTTTTTCTCCGGGCAGGCATTATCTTTGCCCGACTTATAACTAGTATAACAGGTAATTCATGTCTCATAATAAGATCCTCCCTACCGGTCGCCAGAAAATGATTTTCGTTGTGCATCTGATCATTTTTGCCATCGCCAATACAATCATGTGGATGACGTATAAAGGAAGTAAGCCGGGCTGGCATTATCCCTGGCCGGCGTGGATTACCGCCGCATGGGGCCTGGCCGTTGTAGGGCATATGTGCGCGCTCTGGACCAGCTATGAAGATCCCGGAATGAACGACTACGAGCGTCAGGTACAAAACGGCTGATTAAACTTTTTGCTTACAATATTCTTCGACCCTGCAGGTTTATCACCTGCAGGGTTTTTGATTTACCCATCTGAAGCAATTATCCTCCTACCTGAGCAAAAAATACCGTTGAATTAAAATATGTATCTTTTGCGCCCCCGAATACAAGATGCTGAATATGGAGAATCAACGCTATAAAGAATTACAGCAACGCTATGAACAGCTGACCGATGAGAAAGAGCGCATAGATACTTTTATAGACATTGCCATGGAAGTACGCAACTTTGAAGTAGAGCGCGCTATCCGCATGGCAGATGAAATTATCGAACGCTCCAATGCGATCAGCTATACACTGGGCGTTGGACGGGGTCTGAACCTGAAGGGTTGGTGCAACTGGCGCCTGGGTGAATATGATAAAGGACAAGAGCTGTTGGAGCAGGCCTATCAAATAGCCAGGGACAATAAAAACAAGCCGCTTGAGGCGCGCGTGCTCAATAATTTTGGCTATATATACCGTGACCGGGGCGACCTCGCTACGGCACTCAATTATTTTGAAAAAGCACTCTCCATCAATGAAAAGCTTGGAGACGAAGTAACTCAATCGGTAAACCTTTCCGCAATCGCGTACCTGAATTATGATTTGGGTGATTATGAAAATGCTTTACAGTTTGCGCTCAAATGCCTGCCTATTTTTCAGCGCGCCGCCGACATTCACCGGCTCACGGCGCTCTATCATATTTTGGGCAATATCTACTTCAAGCTGGAATCCTTTGACGAAGCGCTGCGCTATTTTCAGGAAAATCTAGGGCTCACAGAAGTAGGTACGATGACGTACGATCTGGCGTTGAGCGGGGTTGGCAAAGTACACTATAAGATGCAGCAGTTTGAGCCTGCGGAAAAGTATCTGAGCCAAGCATTGAAAGCCGCCGAAGAGCTGGGCAACATTGAAGTACAGATCACCAGTACCTTCTACCTCGGGCGCCTGCACATGGATGAAGAGCATTTCCGTACGGCCAGAAAATACCTGGAGCTGGCATTCAGCCTTTCTACAGAATATGCCCGCCGCCACGACATTATGAGCGTACACGAGATGCTCTCTATGCTATATGACCGTATGGGCGACATTCCCAAAGCATTTCATCACCTCAAAGAATATGAGCGGATCAAAGAAGAGATTTTTCAGCAGACGACCTTCAATAAGCTGCGCAATCTGCAGGTGAGGCAGCAGATGGAGCTGGCAAAAAAAGAGAAAGAAGTGGCCGAGCGAACGGCTTCGCTGAAGCAGCAGTTTATGGCCAATATGAGCCATGAGATACGCACACCGATGAATGCCATTGTAGGCATGACGCGCCTGCTGCAAAGTAAAGATCCGAAGTCGGAACAGCAACGTTACCTGAATGCCATACGCCAGTCGGCCGATAATCTGCTCGTCATTATCAATGATATTCTGGACCTTTCTAAAATTGAAGCTGGAAAAATCATAATTGAGCAAACAGATTTCAGTCTTTCCGAAGCCATCCACAGCGTACGCGATATGCTGATGCTCAGGGCCGAAGAAAAAGGCATAGAGCTGCGCACTTCTATCGATAAGGCTATACCGGATATGCTGTGGGGCGACCCCACACGCATCAACCAGATTATTGTAAATCTGGCGGGCAATGCCGTGAAATTTACAGAGTATGGATTCGTGGAGATCCGCGCTGTGCTTGAGTCGCGTGAGCACGACCAGCTTCATATACGATTGGATATTACGGACACAGGCATCGGCATTGCACCCAACTATGTAGACAAAATATTTGAAAGCTTCACACAGGCAGGAACGGACACCGCACGAAAGTTTGGCGGCACCGGCCTCGGCCTCACTATCAGTAAACAATTGGCCGTGCTGATGAACGGAGATATCTCTGTTCAAAGCGAATTTGGGAAAGGCACTACGTTCAGCGTGCTCTTGCCGCTTGCAGCAGCCCGCAAACAAGTGGCGGCTCAGGAAGAGCAGATAAATCCGGATACCATCCGGCAATTGAGTGAAGCATCTATTTTGCTGGTGGAGGATAATGAATTCAACAGAATGGTAGCGGAAGATACTTTGCAGGAAGTGCTGCCGGGCATCCACATTGATGTTGCGGTGAATGGCGAAGAAGCTGTAAAGATGGTAGCGGCAAAACAGTATAGTTTGGTGCTGATGGACATTCAGATGCCCGTCATGGATGGCATAACCGCTACTCAACATATCCGTACTACCCTGCCCGCGCCTGCACGCGATGTAAAAATCATTGCCATGACTGCCAATGTGCTGCAGGAAGATGTAAAGCATTACTTCGAAGTAGGCATGAACGCCTATGTCTCCAAGCCCTTCCGCACCGATGAATTGCTGCGCAATATGGCTATGGTGATGCAGGATCAGCAGGCGCCGGGTTCTACAAAAATGAACGGTCAGGAAAAAGCTGAAAACCCGCTTCCGGCACATGTTACAGACCGGCATTTCCTCAACAGCTTCACCAACGGCAATCAGGAAAAGGTACAGAAGTACATTGGCATGTTTCTCGCAAATGCTCCCCGCCTGCTGGCCAATATCGAAGAAGCGCTTATAGCCAAAGACCTTTCCTCGGTAAAGATCGCAGCGCACTCGCTCAAACCTCAGCTTTCTTATATGGGTGTAAAAGAAGAGATCAGCAAAGTGTTTGTAATTGAGCAATTGGCAGGCGAGGAAGGCCATGCGGGAAAGCTGCCCGATCTGGTGGCAAATCTCAAACGGGTATGCGAAAAGGCTTTCGAAGAGCTGAGTACAGACGCCTGATATTTGATAACAAAAAATTATTTACTATTTTTCGCACAAAATCATTACACACCCACTATGGCTACACAAAAACGTTATATCTTTTTAGTAGATGACGAACCCATTCAGAACGAGATGCTTAAAGATTATTTGTCCGAGCGCTTCCTGTATGATGTAAAAATTTATGACAACGGCGAAGCTGCCTTGCAGCAGATGAGTCTGAACCCCGAAATTGTTGTACTTGACTATCACCTCAATGCACAGGACCGCAGCGCAAAAAATGGCGTGGAAGTGCTGAAGCAGATTAAGGATAAATATCCCGACACACAGGTGATCATACTTTCCGGGCAGGATAAGATAGATGTGGCGGTAGATAGCATTAAATATGGTGCTTATGACTATGTGATAAAAGGCGAAACGGCTTTTTCAAGGATGGAAAATGTGCTGAATAATATCAGCGAGCTGCACCGGATACGTACGGTAAATAAAGGTCAAAAACTTACGATCGCTATTCTCTCGGCAGTAGCCATTGCAGCGCTACTATTTGCATTATACCTGAAATATTTTACCAACGCTTATCATTATTAAGCATCAACTTTTTAAGAAAAAAACGCCGGTATCTGAATGATACCGGCGTTTTTTGGGGATATAAGGATGATTGCGTTCATTTTAATATAGTCAGCGCAGCACCAGCTGATTCTCTGCAATCATGCGCCGCAGATTGATGAGGCCATAACGCATGCGCCCTAAAGCAGTATTAATGCTTACTCCGGTAAGGGCGGCAATCTCTTTAAAGCTCTGGTCGCCATAGATGCGCATGGTGATGACTTCGCGTTGCTCATCCGGCAGTTGCTCAATAAGGCTGCGAATGCTCTCATGGGTTTGCCGCCGCTCGATACCTTCACCTGCATCTCCCGTAGCTATAGGAATCAGTTCGGAAAGATCACGCCCATCCGGCAGTATGACTGATATATTATTTCGCACTTTACGGAAATGATCCATACATAGGTTGTGCGCTACACGCATAGCCCAGGGCAGGAATTTTCCCTGCTCTGCATAAGTGCCCGACTTGATGGTGCGGATCATCTTCAGAAAAGCTTCCTGAAAAATGTCTTCTGCAAGAAATTTATCCCGGACCAGCATAAAGATGGCGGTATAAATTTTGTCCTTATAGCGATGAATTAATAGCTCGATTGAACGGCCATTACCAGATTGATAGGATTGAATCAGCTCTGCGTCTGTGAGTTGATGAATAGATACCATACTTCTTACGTTATGATGCAAAGCAACAGGCTTTGCAGGATCAAATTGTGTGAGCGTAGAAGTGTGGTCCTATAAGCAGTGTTTAGAAAATGTTAAACGAGAAAAAGAGACAATTATTTTGGCAGATGCGTAAAAAAGTTAAAATTATTTTCAACCAATACGCTTTAGGTAATATACAGCGTTAATCAGGATTGCCCTTTCGATACTAATAGACGCGCCAAAAAGAGATTTCGTTTGGTAAAAGCCAAAAAAAAATTAAAATTGATATTTCTGTGACCGATGGCATGAAAAATAAAACCAAGTGAAAGAGATAAAGCGCAATAAATGATCGCCTTATCCCTTTAAAGTTACCTGATCTTTCTAATTCCAAACGTATTGCTTCTTGTTAAGCAGAGTAGCTTCACCGGCAATAGTTTGATCACCTGTAGCAGGTTCATACACAGCACATTCGTAAGTAATCCGGTTTTTTTCAGCGAATATTTCCTTCACTTTTATAACCGCTTCGTACTCATGATCGGCAAACATTGGCTTAAGCCATTTCATAGACTGGTTCAGATAGACATGACCATCAGCATACCATAAGGAACCAAAAATCTTGGTAAATACACTGGCGCCCAGGAAGCCATGTATAATACGGCGGCCAAACATGCTGGCCTTCCCGGCTTCCTCATCCACATGCAGCGGGTTGGTGTCGCCGCTGACGCGTGCATAATCATTTACATCCTGCTGTGTATAGGAAAATTTGTGGCGGAATTCGTCTCCAACTTTAAGCATAAGAATAATCAGAATTTTTAAGTATTACCGGAGCAAAATAGCAAAATATTCTGTGCTGGTAGCGCTTAAAATCATCTCCAAAAGCACTAAAATTTAAAACATGCCTTCTTTTATCAGTCTATTAAATTATCGATTAGTTAAAGTCAAGTTTATAACATGTTTCGCAGTGTTAAATTTTCCAACAAATTGAATACAAATTTGTATTACAATATCAACAAGTTATCCACACTTATTCACATTTCATCCACAATGCTGTATAGGCTTATAGCGTAATGTTCTGCTTAATTCATTCATCAATAATTAATTAGGAGAAATAATAAAGGGTGGAAAAATATGTATTGGTTTAATAGTGGGAAAAAGTGGGAAAACGTGTTACTTTGTGTCGTTATCCTGTTTTTTCACCATGCACCACTTCATCGGAGAATACGAAGTTGCTATAGACGCTAAAGGCCGCTTCCTGCTGCCTGCAGGCTTCCGTAAGCAACTGCCCGAAGGTGCAGGTGACCGGTTCGTCATCAACCGCGGCTTTGAGCAATGCCTCACCCTATACCCGATGGACACCTGGAACAAGCTGTCTGAGCAACTGAATAAGCTGAACGATTTTAATCCGAAGGCACGCGAATTCAAGCGCCTGTTTCTCAATGGCGCCAATATGGTGGACCTGGACAGCGCAGGACGTATGCTGCTGACGAAGCCGCAGATGGAATTTGCCGGTATCAAAAAGGAAATGGTTTTAAGCCTACAGGGCGATAAGGCCGAAATATGGGATAAAGATACGTATTACGAATACCTCCGCCAGCGAGCTGGCAGCTTTAGTCATCTGGCTGAAGAGGTAGCGGGAGGGGCATTTTTTAATTCCATAAATGGTTAAGAAATGCAGGCCCCCACTTTTTACCACACCACGGTGCTTCTGAAGGAAGCTGTTGATGGACTCAATATTCGTCCAGATGGTGTATATGTAGATGCTACGTTTGGCGGTGGTGGCCATAGCAGGGAAATTCTGAGCCGTCTCGGCAAGAAAGGAAAGCTCTTAGCTTTTGACCATGATGCCGATGCATGGCGCAATAAGCCGGACGATCAGCGCCTAGTGCCGGTTACTGAAAACTTCCGTTATGTACGCCGCTTCATACGGCTTCATGGCCACACACAGGTAGATGGCATCCTGGCCGATCTGGGCGTAAGTTCCTGGCAGTTCGATACTGCAGAAAGAGGATTCTCGACCCGCTTTGCCGGTCCGCTGGATATGCGCATGGACAACCGGATGGAAAAGACGGCTGCTGAAATCCTGAAAACCTATTCCGAAAAAGAGCTGCACCGCATTTTTGAGCAATATGGCGAAGTGCGCAACTCACGCGAGCTGGCCAAATATATAACGGCCCACCGCAGCAATTCGCCGCTGAATGATATTGAAAGCCTGAAGTCACTGATCGCTCCGATCATGAAAGGAAATCCGGCTAAGTATTTGGCGCAATTGTTTCAGGCATTGCGCATAGAAGTGAATGAAGAGCTTGAAGCATTGAAGGAGTTTCTCACTTATAGTCCTGCCTGCCTGAAAACAGGTGGCCGCCTCAGCGTTATTTCCTTTCATTCTTTAGAAGACCGGTTGGTAAAAAACTTCATGAAGCAAGGCTTATGGGAGAATACGGTGAATGAATTTGGTCAGCAAACAGGACAGCCATTACTAAAGCCTGTAAACAACAAGCCAATCGAGCCGACAGAAGAAGAAATTAATGCTAACCCCCGTAGCCGCAGTGCCCGCCTGCGTGTAGCCGAAAAGTTATGAGCGAAGAACAGCACCTAGGAACACCGTCGACACCGGCTGCGGAACCAATCACACCGGCTCAGCGCATCCGTGCAGACTGGCGCGCGCTGATCAGCCGTATTACCTACAAAGGGATGGTGAGCAATATACCGTATGTAGCCTTTGTAGCGCTGCTCTGCATCATCTATATCGCCAACAGTCACCGCGCGGTAGAAACACAACGCGAGCTGAACAAGCAACAACAAACGCTGAAAGAACTGCGCTGGCACTATATGGACATAAAGACGAGACTGATGAACGCGGGTATGGAAACAGAAATGATCAGAAGAGGCGAAGCGCAGGGCCTGAAACCATTGCTGCTACCGGCATACAGCATTGTGGTGGATAGCAACAGGGCAGGAGGATAAATTGATTTGAGGATTTGATAATTACCAAAGACTATTGACTAACGACAAAAGACCAGCGACAAAAAAGTGAATATCAAGAAAGACATACGGTTCCGGGTGTACGTCGCCTTTACCTGCATCTGCGTACTGGGGCTTGCCATTCTGCTGAAGGCAGCTTCCATACAGGTGAAGGAAGGAGAAGATCTGCGCAGACAGGCATTCAATATGCACATGCGCACGGATACCATGTATGCTGAGCGGGGGAATATCTATACGGAAGATGGCCACCTGCTGTGCTCATCCATTCCCCAGTTTGATATTCATCTGGACTTTACCGTCATTAAGCTGGATACCTTTAATAAGTATGTAGACACTTTGGCGTCAGCGGCCAGCAGCATACTCGGCGCTAAATCAGCCGGCACTTACAAAGCAGAATTCATACAGGCATTCAAAGACAGCAGCCGCTATTATTTCCTGAGCAAGAATACGCCTTATGACCGCTACCTGACCCTAAGTCATCTGCCCGTGTTCCGTAAAGGAAAGCGTAAGGGTGGCTTCATTGCCGAGACCAAGATCAAGCGGGTGAATCCTTATGGGATGCTTGCCTTCCGTACGATTGGCCTCTGGCGTCAGAATGCTCGTGCAGTAGGCCTTGAAGCTACTTACGATAGCTTATTGCAAGGCGAAAATGGCCATCGCGTAGTTCAGAAAATGACGGGTGGCGTAGAAGTACCAATTGAAGGCTCGGAAACTGATCCGCAGAATGGTTATGATATTGTCTCTACTCTTGACCTGAGTATCCAAAACGTAGCAGAACATGCCTTGATGAGTGTGCTGCAACAATACGAATGCCTGAATGGTACCGTGATTGTTATGGAAGTCCAGACCGGTAAGTTGCGCGCATTGGTAAATCTGGGCCGCGACAACGAAACAGGTCAGTATTTTGAGAATCAGAACTACGCTATGACACCCGCAGAGCCAGGCTCTACATTTAAGCTGATGACCTTGCTGTCGCTGTTGAATGATGGCTACATCAATGTAGATGATCTGGTAAATTGCCATGGTGGCTCATTTCAGTTTGGCAATCGTGTAATGAAGGATTCTCACTTCGGTGCAGGAACCATGCCGATCTGGGAAGCATATGCACATTCATCCAACGTAGGCATGGGCTGGCTGGCTTACAACTATTATTACAAGAATCCTGAGAAATACGTAAAGCATCTGGAAGATTTTGGCATTGACCAGCGCACCGGCATTGATCTTTCAGGTGAGCCAAGGCCACAGATGATTAAGCCGGGCACGGAACACTGGAACAGCACTACATTACCGTGGATGGCTACGGGATATGGCATCCTGATCACACCACTACGTACGTGCATGATGTACAATGCCATTGCCAATGGCGGTAAGCTGATGAAGCCTTATTTGATTTCTTCGATTCAGGAATATGGCAAAGATGTACGCAGATTTGAACCTACGGTATTAAAAGATCACCTAGGTGATAGCAGCACAGTAGCGCAATTGCAAAAATGTATGCGCGCTGTGGTCGAGAGCGGCACCGGCCATCATATCCAAAGCCCGCATTATGGCATTGCCGGCAAAACAGGTACTGCACAGGTAGCCGATCGTATTGGCGGCCGCTGGTATGGCTACAAAGATGGAGTGTATCAGGGGTCATTTGTTGGCTTCTTTCCTACTGATAAGCCACGCTATACCATGATGGTAATGATCCGTACGAAGCCGCATTCCGGCTCATACTATGGTGGTACCATTGCTGCACCTGTATTTCGCATGATCTCTGATAAGATCTTCGCTACAGGCATGGGCTCATGGGGCGGCCCGCTGGACAGCATCGCGCAGTATAGCCCTAAACAGCTTTATGCACGCCAGGCTACCGGCGCCAGCTACGAACTGCTGCTGCAATCGCTCGGCCTAAAAGTAAAAGAAGGTGTAAACCACAAAAGCAGCATTGCCCAGCTTAGTCTGGATTCCAATAAAAACATTTCGCTGAAAGAAAAAGCCGTGATCAGAGGCACTGTGCCTGATGTAACCGGTATGGGGCTGCGCGATGCAGTATATCTGCTTGAAAATGCAGGACTGCGCGTACAGGTACAGGGAAGCGGCACGGTGCAGCTACAATCAGTACCCGCAGGCACTCCGGCAGTTAAAGGTCAACCTATTATTCTCCAACTCAGCTAATCAATCATGCCTACTCTGAAAGACCTACTGGTAAATGTGCAGCCGCTGAGCGTGTTGGGCAGTACCGGCATGGATATATCCGGACTGGCCATTGATTCGCGTAAGGCTGCTACAGGCGCAGCTTTCATTGCAGTACTGGGTACTCATGCAGATGGTCATGATTTTATTGCCAAAGCGATTGAGCTGGGTGCATATGCGATCATTTGCGAGGTGATGCCACCTGCATTGCAGGATGATATTACCTATATACAGGTAAAAGATACCGCCATTGCAGCGGGACAGATGGCGGATGCTTTTTATGGCTTCCCGTCTGCAGATATGAAGGTGATTGGCGTAACGGGCACCAATGGCAAGACTACTGTTACTACCCTGCTGTTCCGTCTTTTTGAAAGCCTGGGCTATACTTGCGGATTGATCTCTACGGTACAGAATCATATACACGACACGGTTGAAGTAGCGACTCATACAACGCCCGATGCCATATCAGTACAGCATTTGCTAGCGCGCATGAAAGAAGCCGGTTGCGAGTATGTGTTTATGGAGGTAAGCTCTCATGCGATACACCAGCGCCGTATTGAAGGGCTTCGCTTTGCCGGTGGCGTATTTACGAACATTACTCACGATCACCTGGATTACCACAAGACATTTGATGAATACATCCGCGTTAAAAAAGCCTTTTTTGATGGTCTTTCGGACAATGCTTTTGCACTGACCAATGCAGATGACAAGCGCGGTATGGTGATGCTGCAGAATACAGCTGCGGAGCAGGCTACCTATAGCCTGCGCATACCAGCCACTTTCAAAGGAAAAGTGCTTGAGAACAATCTTACCGGCCTTGTGCTGGATATCAACGGAACAGAAGTGCATTGCCGCCTGATCGGGATTTTCAATGCTTACAACCTGCTGGCCGTGTATGGCGTAGCTACCCTGCTTGGTGAGGATAAAATGGAGGTTTTGTCGCACCTGAGCAATCTGCTGGGCGCACCGGGAAGGTTTGAGACATACCTGTCGCCAAAAGATAGAGTCCTTGGCATCGTTGATTATGCTCACACGCCGGATGCGCTGATCAATGTACTGGCAACGATCAATCAGCTGCGCACAGGCGGTCAGCAAGTGATCAGTGTAGTGGGTTGCGGTGGCGACCGGGATACTACCAAACGACCGGTGATGGCGCAAGTGGCCTGTGAGCACAGCGATAAGGCTATCCTTACTGCAGATAACCCGCGGAGCGAAGATCCGGAGGCGATTCTGAATGATATGGAGGCGGGATTGAATGCTACTCAGAAAAGGAAAGTATTGCGCATTACCGACCGGAAGGAAGCGATCAAAACGGCTTGTGTGCTGGCCCGTCCGGGCGATATTATCCTGGTTGCCGGCAAGGGCCATGAAGATTATCAGGAGATCAAAGGCGTGAAGCATCCGTTTGACGACCGGAAAATATTAACCGAATTATTCGAAACACTTGAGCGATAAAAAACAGTGACGGTTCAGGCCGCTATCGCGTTCCGACCCTGCCAGATAAACCATCATCATCAAAACCATTCTTTAACCAGTGCTCTACTACCTCTTCATCTATCTGCGCCAGCATTTTGGACTCTTCGGGGCCGGGGTATTCAACTACATCACCTTCCGTGCTGCACTGGCCATTATCCTGTCGCTCATCATCACTACCGTATTGGGTAAGCGCCTGATTCGTTTCCTTCAAAAGAAACAGATCGGCGAAACAGTGCGCGACCTCGGCCTGCAGGGCGAAAAAGCGAAACATGGCACGCCTACTATGGGCGGCATCATCATACTGGCAGCTATCCTCATTCCTACTCTGCTGTTTGCCCGCATCATGAATGTATATATCGTGCTGATGCTGGTAAGCACTGTATGGCTTGGCCTAGTCGGCTTTCTGGATGATTACATCAAAGTATTTAAAAAGAATAAAGAAGGCTTAGCCGGACGGTTCAAAATCATGGGTCAGATAGGCCTCGGCATCATCGTTGGCACTACTATGTATTTCAACGATCATGTAGTGACGAGCCGTGAGGTGATTGGCGGGAAAGCGGCTGTTTATAATGCAACGGAACGTGTTATTTCCGGTCCATTCGGCCGCAAAGATGAAGATGGCAAAGCGCATAATTACGTACAGATACAAAGCGCTGTAACCACGGTTCCTTTTACCAAGACACATGAGCTGAGCTATTCCAAAATAGCCGGCAGTATCGGCTATGGCATTGTGGGATGGACTACACCCATCCTTTATATCGTATTCGTGACGCTCATTATTGTGGCAGTATCCAATGGCGCCAATCTTACAGATGGCATTGATGGGTTGGCTACCGGCGTATCGGCCATTGCAGGCATTTGCCTCGGTGTTTTTGCTTACGTATCGGGCAACTATGTATTTGCCAATTATCTCGGCATCATGCACATTCCCAACCTGGGCGAGCTGTCTATTTTCATTGGTGCCTTTGTGGGTGCCTGTGTTGGGTTTCTCTGGTACAATGCATTTCCCGCGCAGGTATTTATGGGCGATACAGGCAGTCTTGCACTGGGCGGCATTTTAGCTTCACTGGCCATTATTGTACGCAAGGAATTACTGATCCCGATTATCTGTGGCATTTTTCTGGTAGAGAATCTGAGCGTGGTGATACAGGTCGCCTACTTCAAGCATACTAAGAAAAAGTACGGCGAGGGAAGACGCATTTTCCTGATGTCGCCGTTGCACCACCACTATCAGAAGCTGGGCTATCACGAAAGCAAGATTGTAACCCGGTTCTGGATTATTGGCATTCTGCTGGCGGTATTCAGCATCGTAACCCTGAAGCTGCAATAATTTATCTGAGGATTTGAAGATGACCTGGTGATCAGAGATGATTTAAACGAACAAACACAATGAACAGCAACACGAACAAAAAGCTTGTTATACTCGGCGCCGGCGAAAGCGGTGTGGGTGCGGCTTTGCTGGGCAAGCAGCAGGGTTGGGATGTGTTTGTAAGCGATGGCGGCACGCTGAAAGACAGTTATAAGGAAGAGCTGCAACAGGAACAGATTGCTTTTGAAGAAGGCGGTCATACAGCAGAAAAGGTGTTAGCCGCCAACTGCCTCGTCAAGAGCCCGGGCATTCCTGAGAAAGCTGAGATCATGAAGGCGATCCGTAATGCAGGTATTGAAGTATGCAGCGAGATTGAATTCGGCTTCCGATATGTGGGCGATGGCAAGATCATCGCCATTACAGGCAGCAATGGAAAGAGCACGACGACTATGCTCACTTATCATTTGCTGAAAGATGCCGGTTGCGATGTAAGCATGGTCGGGAATATCGGCTACAGCTTTGCCAAGCAGCTCTGGACGCGCCCTACCGAATGGTATGTGATGGAGGTAAGCTCTTTTCAGCTCGATGATATCAAGCGCTTTCGTCCGGCCATTGCAGTCATTCTCAATATTACCCCGGACCATCTGGACCGCTACGATTATCAGTTTGAAAAGTACATCGCATCCAAGTTCCGCATTACGGCTAATCAGCAACATAACGACCATTTAATCATAAACCAGGATGATGAGGTAATCACCGATTATCTCGCCGCTCATCCTACACAGGCTAAAACGATTTATATAACAATGAAAGAGCAGCATATACCACAGGCAGGCGCTTATGTAAAAGATGATGAAATAAATTTCAATTACGAAGGCGAGAAGGATTCCATTTCTGTACATGACCTGACCATTCAGGGAAAACACAACCAATATAATACCATGGCAGCGGGCATTTCGGCACGTGTGGCGGGCATCCGCAAAGAAAAGATCAGGGAAAGTTTTGAAACGTTCGAAGGATTGGAGCACCGTCTGGAGCAGGTAGCGACCATCCGCGGAGTAGATTTCATCAACGACAGCAAGGCGACCAATATCAACTCTGTTTGGTTTGCGCTCGAAAGCATGAAAAATCCAACAGTGCTCATTCTGGGTGGTCAGGATAAGGGCAATGATTACAACGAGATCATGGAGCTGGTGAAAGAAAAGGTAAAAGCCATTGTCTGTATGGGCATTGACAATACACCAATACACGCGGCATTTGATGGAATAGTTACTGAGATAAAAGACACCCAAAGTGCCAAAGAAGCGGTTGAAGCAGCATTTGCATTAGCAGAAGATGGCGATACAGTATTGTTATCTCCCGCCTGCGCCTCTTTCGATCTCTTCAAGAATTATGAAGATCGCGGAAAGCAATTTAAGGCCGCCGTCAACACACTGTAAACAACACTCAAAACTAACACACATGCAACGGCTGCTGGATAGAATCAAGGGCGACAAAGTGATCTGGTCGGTGGTAATCGTGCTGGCCTTTATCAGCCTGCTGGCGGTGTACTCATCTACCCGCTCACTGGCCTATAAAATGGATAAGAATGCCAGCTACTATCTAATGAAACAGTTGATGGTATTGGGATTTGGCCTGTTCATCATCTATGCGGTGCATCGGGTCAACTATACCAAGTTTGCAAAGCTTTCTGTGCTGTTTTATGTGATTTCATTGCCATTGCTGGCTTACACGTTACTGTTTGGCGCCAAGATCAATGGCGGCGCCCGCTGGATTGCCCTGCCAGGTACTGGTTTGACCTTTCAGTCTTCCGATTTTGCCAAGCTGGCCTTGTTCATGTTCCTCGCGCGCCTGCTGAGCATCAAGCAAAACTCCATTAAAGATCTTAAAAGCGGTTTCTTTCCCGTATTGCTGCCGGTATTTCTTACCTGCGCATTTATTGCTCCGGCCAACCTTTCTACCGCGCTGATGCTCGGCGCTACCTGCTGCATTCTGTTCTTCATTGGCCGTGTACAGGTAAAGCATATTCTGATGCTGGCCGCAGCCGGTATTGTGGGAGTGATTCTGCTGTTTGCTGTATCCAAAGCCACCGGCTTCGGGCGGGCGGCTACCTGGGAAAAGCGGATTGCTGATTTTCGCGGCGGCGGCGGTGAAGACGGCGCCAAGAAGGAAACTATTTTTCAGGTACAGCAGGCCAAGATCGCCATTGCCAACGGTGGCGTTTTCGGTCGCGGACCGGGTCACAGCCTGCAGCGCGATTATCTTCCGGAGGCTTATTCAGATTTTATCTTTTCAAGTATCATTGAAGAGTATGGCCTTATCGGAGGTGCGGTGCTGATTCTGCTCTATCTCACTTTTTTATGGCGAAGCATTATGCTGTTCCGGCGCTGCCCGTATGCCTTCGGGGCTTTTCTGGCGGTGGGGTTGAGCATTACCCTTGTATTTCAGGCCATGCTCAATATGGCGGTGAATGTGCATCTGGTGCCGGTTACCGGCCTTACATTACCCATGGTAAGCATGGGCGGCTCCTCGATCTGGTTTACAAGCATAGCCATCGGTATCGTGCTCAGCGTAAGCAGATATGTAGATGAAATGGAAGGCCGTGAAAGCGCAGAAAAAAACAGGCAGATAGCGGCGAATGAAGATCAGGCGCAGGAAGCAACAGCTATCGCTGCCATTAAAGAAGTAAAGCAAAAGAAACAGGCAGTCGTTGCCTAAGGAAAAAGTAAAAAATTCAGCATTCAGCATGTAGAAACGATCATTTACCATTCAGCACTAAGCACTCAAAACTTAACACTCAAAACTCAAAAATAAAGTGAGCAATCTTCGCATCATCATAGCAGGCGGCGGCACCGGAGGGCACATCTTCCCGGCTGTAGCCATTGCGCATGCGGTACAGCGATTGCAGCCGTACGCAGAAATCCTTTTTGTAGGAGCGCTGGGCAAGATGGAGATGGAGAAAGTTCCACAGGAAGGTTTTAAGATTATTGGTCTGGATATTGCCGGCTTTAACCGGAGCTCCATGCTTAAGAATCTGATGCTTCCCTTCAAGCTGATGAAGAGCGCTATGCAGGCCAGAAAAGTAATTGCAGATTTTCAGCCGGATGCAGTAGTTGGTGTTGGTGGCTATGCATCCTTTCCGGTACTGAATGCAGCTCAGGGGAAAAAGATTCCTACCCTCATTCAGGAGCAAAACTCATTTGCAGGAAAGAGCAATAAGATATTGGGCAAAAGAGCCGCAACCATTTGTGTAGCTTATGGCGATATGGAGCGCTTCTTCCCGAAAGAAAAGATTGTGGTGACAGGCAATCCTGTACGGCAGACTATTTCCGGCTCTACCATTACCAGAACAGAAGGGCAGGCGTGGCTGGGCATGAATCCTGATAAAAAAACTATCCTGATTGTAGGCGGAAGCCTGGGTGCAAAATCAATCAATGAGTCGATAGATGGAGGCCTTGAAGCATTATTGCATGAGGATGTACAGATCATCTGGCAGACAGGAAAGCCTTATTATGAAAAAGCAGTACAGCGTGTAAAGAGCTTTGAAGGAAAAGTAAAGGTCTTCGATTTTATCCGCCAGATGGAATATGCCTATGCCGCTGCAGACGTAGTGATTTCCCGTGCCGGTGCGCTCGCCATCGCGGAGCTCTGCATCGTAGCAAAACCGGTCATTTTTGTGCCCTATCCATTTGCGGCAGAAGACCATCAGACAAGCAATGCGATGGCATTGGTGACACATGGCGCTGCTCAAATGGTGAAAGATGTAGATGCCAAAATGGAGCTGGTTCCAAAATTGAGAACATTACTGCACGACCATGCTGCCCAGGAGATCATGAGCAATGCACTGAAAACAATTGCCATCAGAGATGCGGATATGCGCATCGCACATAAAGTCATTGAAATAAGCAAAAACTAAAAAGACAAAATCTTCATCCCCGGATAATGAATATCGCAGGCTTTAAAAACATTTATTTCATTGGTATCGGCGGCATCGGCATGAGCGCCCTCGCCCGCTTCTTCGCCCAGCGCGGAGTGGCGGTGAGCGGCTATGACCGTACCGAAACCGACCTTACGCGCCAGCTTGCAGCGGAAGGCATCGCCATTCAGTTTACCGATGATGTAAATGCGCTGGATAAAGCCGCTGAGCTGGTGATCTATACTCCGGCCATCCCGAAGGACAACAGGATTTTCAACTGGTACAAAGACAACGGCTATAAAGTATTCAAGCGCAGCGATGCCCTGCAGTGGATCACGGAAGCGATGCATTCGATCACGGTAGCAGGCACGCATGGCAAGACCACTATTTCTACCATGATCGCCTACCTGCTACGCGAGACAGGCTATGGCTGCAATGCATTCCTGGGTGGCATCTCCAATAACTACAATAGCAATTACTGGAGCGCAACCAACGATACGGCGGTAGTAGAAGCCGATGAATATGACCGCAGCTTCCTGAAGCTATCGCCCGATATTGCTGTGCTTACTTCCATCGATGCAGATCACCTGGATATTTACGGAACGGTAGAAGAGCTGGAGACAGCGTTCATTCAATACACAAAAAATATCAAGCCAGGCGGCACGCTCCTGGTAAAGCATGGACTTCACCGCGGCAATGAGCTGAAAGGCCCTGAGACCCTAACTTATAGCTTGCAAAATAATGTGGCGGATTGCTACGCGGCAGGCATTGTTCAGAAGGACGGAGGCTATAACTTCGCCGTCTTTTTCAAAGGGGGAATGATGAGTGATGTACGACTGCCGATCGGTGGAATGCACAATGTGGAGAATGCGGTAGCGGCCATCGCGGTGACGCAACTGCTGGATATACCGGCTGAAAAAGTAAAAGCTGCGCTTGCCGGATTCAGGGGCATTAGGAGAAGGTTTGACTATGTGGTGAAGAATAAGCAAGTGGTGTATGTAGATGACTATGCTCACCACCCTGAAGAGCTGGCCGCGCTGATTAGAAGCGCCAAGCATATGTTCCCCCAGCGCCGGTGTGCAGTGGCATTTCAGCCGCACCTGTTCAGCCGTACAAGAGATCTTGCAGATGGATTTGCCCATAGTCTCGATGAAGCAGATGAAGTACTGCTGCTCGACATCTACCCGGCCAGAGAATTGCCCATGGAAGGCGTGACCTCACAGATGATCGCAGACCGTATGGCCAATCCTGCCCACACCATTCTTTCTAAAGAAGGATTGCTGGATTATGTAAAGAACGCACCGCTGGATCTGTTCATCACAGCAGGCGCCGGTGATATCGATAAGCTGGTATTGCCGATCAAAGAAATACTGGAACATAAAGCTACCATCAGGGCATAAACAAAGAAGAAAAACGCCATGAGCGAAAAGCGCAGAATATCAGTCCGCAAAGTCATTCAGACGCTGGTCACTATCCTTGTAGTGACCGGATGCACGATTGCTATACTCAGCGCTGATCACTTACAGAGCAAGCGCACGATCCGCAACATCGCCATACATCTCCGCAACAGCAATAGAGTTCATTTTCTGGACAGTGCTCAGGTGATGGGCCTGCTCTTCAGCGACCGCCATATCGATCCCGGGCATACCAGCATTTCAAAGCTGGACGTACATAAGCTGGAAACCATTGCCCGCACCAATCCCTGGGTAAGCGATGCTCAGGTATTTATCGACAATGAACGCGACGTGCACATTTTCGTTACACAGCGCATACCGGTAGCACGGCTCTTTGAAGATAATGGCAACAGCTATTATCTGGATACATCGCTGCGCACCATGCCGGTTTCTACTTCCTATGTTCATTATACGCCAGTCATTACAGGCATTCCACCGCTTCGCGATGACAGTACAGGGCTTGCGTGCAAAGGCGAGATACTGGTACTGGTCAATTATATAGCGCAACATCCGTTCTGGAATGCACAGATCGCGCAGATTGCTATGGCCAACAAAACAAATTTTGAGCTGATACCGGTTTTGGGCAAGCAACGCATTTTGTTTGGTGATACTTCAAGGATGGATGAAAAGTTTAGCAACCTTTTCTCTTTCTACCAGCAGGTATCCAATAAAGTGGGCTGGGACAAATATGAGACCATTGATTTACGTTATAAAGATCAGGTAGTAGCCTCACCAAATATCAAATGGAAGATACCGGTGGACCGCGCGCTGAGCAATATGAACTGGGTGAAGGCAGTGCTGGAATCCGGAGATAAGAATGAAAAAGATGAAGCTGCAGTAACGGATGCCGGTATCTCAACGCCAGCGACCACCGCAACTGCTACTACAGCAACAGTTGCCACTGCACTAAAACCAGCAACGCCGGCGCCTGCCAGACCGCTGGTAACTTCTGCTTCTGTAAAGCCAAAGCCAACTGCCTTCTCCGGCGATGCTAAGCCAGAAAAACATACAGTGCATGAAAAGCCTAAGACAATAGAAAAAATAAAGACTGACGTAGCAAAAGCGGACAGCAAAAAAACAGTCACACATGCTCATTCCAAACCTGTACTGGCTGTGGCAAAAAAAGACAGGAAACCGGCTGACAAAAAGCATGTAAAAGAGGTAAAAAAGACAGAAAAGAATACAGCTAAAAAGCCGCCCGGCAAAACAGCTGCGGACAACAAAAAGAAATCCGGAAAAGATAAAAAAAAGACCAGCTCAAAAGCTGAAAAGCACACTACAAATCACTAACATTATATCACGGTTTCATCAACCAGAAATTTCCTAACCAAATGAGCAGCAAAGAACAACCCATCATCGTTGGCCTCGACATTGGAACCACCAAAGTAGTAGCCATCGCAGGCCGAAAAAATGAGTATGGCAAGCTCGAAATCCTGGGCTTTGGCAAGGCCGAATCAGCAGGGGTTAGCCACGGTGTTGTGATGAATATCGAGCAGTGCATCCGCAGCATTGAGCAGGCTATTGAAAAATGTCTGGAAAGCAATCCCAAGCTTGAGATCAATGATGTGTATGTGGGTATTGCCGGCCAGCATATCAAAAGTCTTCAGACGCGCGGCGACCGTGTTCGCGTTCGTGTGGATGAAGAGATCAGCAAGGATGATATTGATATGCTCATCCGCGATCAGTACAAAACATACATTCCTGCCGGCGATCAGATCATCGACATTATTCCGCAGGAATTCATGGTAGATAATACTCCG
Source organism: Chitinophagaceae bacterium (assembly GCA_965200035.1). GTDB lineage: Bacteria > Bacteroidota > Bacteroidia > Chitinophagales > Chitinophagaceae > UBA1952. The sequence goes on from OZ241334.1 coordinate 789,913, forward strand.
AGCGTACTTGATCCTGTGGGCATGAGTGGCGTAAAAATCGGCGCCAACTTCCACATTATTACCGGTGACCGTAATGCTATCCGCAATATCAAGCGCTGTGTGGACAAGAGCCATCTTAAAACACGCGATCTGGTATTGCAGCCGCTGGCATCCGCTGCTGCGGTAATGAATGATGAAGATCTGGAAGCAGGAGTTGCTATCGTGGATATCGGCGGCGGCACTACCGACATGGCGGTGTTCTATGATGGTATCCTGAAGCATACTGCTGTGATTCCTTACGCGGGCGTCAACATCACCAACGATATCCGCAATGGTCTGGGTGTGTTGCGCGCGCAGGCAGAGCAGATGAAGGTACAATTCGGTACGGCATTGGCTGATGAAGCAAACATCAATGCATTCATTACCATTCCCGGACTGCGCGGACTGCCTCCCAAAGAGATTTCTGTAAAAAATCTGGCGCACATCATTCAGGCTCGTATGACTGAGATTCTGGATTATGTGGTGTATCACCTGAAACAGATCGGACTGGAAAAGCAACTGTATGGCGGCATCATTCTTACTGGCGGTGGCGCTCAGCTGAAGAACATCATTCAGCTTACCGAATATGTGACTGGTTTGGGCTGTCGCCTTGGCTTCTCCAATGAGCATCTTGCAGGAGATCATCCTGATTCCCTCTCCAACCCGATGTATGCAACCTGCATTGGCCTGATCCTGCGCGGCTATCATGATTTTGAGAATGGCAGACTGCGCTTCATCGGCGATGGCGGCAATGTGATTCACCTGACCGAAGAAGACCTGAAGCCGCTCATAGCAGCAGAGGCAGTGATTAACCCGACCATTGACACAGCGCCACAGGAAGGCACCGAAGAGGAGATAGAAGAGATTACACGCAAGACCAAAAAGCGTACGGTAAACATGCACCGCATCTTTGATCAGTTCAAGGACAAATTCATGGGACTGTTTGAAGACGTTGAAGACCGTGAAATCTGATAGCCATCTATAAATACACAACTCACTTACTAACCAAAAAACAACTTTTTTCTTATGATACATTTTGAGATTCCGAAAAATCAATCCTCCATTTTGAAGGTGATCGGCGTTGGTGGCGGCGGCGGTAATGCTGTAAATTACATGTACAACCTTGACCTCGAAGGCGTGGATTTTGTGGTCTGCAATACCGATCAGCAGGCGCTGGCGCAAAGCCCGGTTCCGAATAAGATTCAGCTTGGCCCACACCTGACACAAGGCCTTGGCGCCGGTGCAAATCCTGAGATCGGCAAGCAGGCGTCTGAAGAAAGCATGGAAGACATTTCCAAGATTCTGAAGGTGAACACCCGCATGGCATTCATCACTGCCGGCATGGGCGGCGGTACCGGTACAGGTGGCGCGCCTGTAGTCGCCAAGATTTGCCGTGAACTGGGTATCCTTACCGTAGGCATCGTTACCCTGCCCTTCTCATATGAAGGCCGCAAGCGGATGAAGCAGGCGCAGGAAGGCATTGACCGGATGCGTGAGCATGTAGATACGATCCTCGTGATCTCGAATGATAAGCTGCGTCAGCAATTCGGTAATCTGCCCTTTACGCAGGCGTTCGCCAAGGCGGATGGCGTGCTTTCTACGGCTGCAAAATGTATCACAGACGTAATCACTACTAGCGGTCAGGTGAATGTAGACTTTGCGGATGTTACTACTGTGATGAAGAATGGTGGCGTAGCGATCCTCGGCAATGCAACGGTAGCCGGTGAAAACCGCGCCCTGCGTGCTGTTGAAGAGGCGCTGAACTCACCATTGCTGAACGATAATGATATCCGTGGCGCTAAGTGGATTCTCCTGAACGTGACTTCTGCACCGGGCGAATTTGAGCATACGCTCGATGAGCTGGACGAAGTGCAGGCTTACGTACAGCAGATGGCGGGTGATAATTGCGATCTTATCATGGGTGTAGGACATGATCCTGCGCTGGAAGATAGAATCGGCGTGACTGTAATTGCAACCGGCTTCAACCATAAAGAAATCAAGGACCTGCCTGTGAAAGCTGCCGAGCAGCCGCAACGCATTTCCCTGTCACTGGATGGACAGAACAATCAGCCGGCCATGGAGCAGCCTGCGCCAAAAGCAATAGATCCGCTGATGCCTACGCTGGTGGAAAATGAGCCGATACCAAACTTCAGCAGCCTGAAGCCACTCCCGGTCAATGAGGATAAAGTTCAGGAGCGTTTCAGGATGAATGCGGACGATCAGCCGGCAAGCGCCTTTACGGTTGCCAAAGATGAGTCTTTCCAACTGGTGATTAAGGACGAAGATGCAACTGCTACCCAGTACGACTCTTTCACCATTGGTGAGCATCGCCTTTCTACGGAAGAGCTGGAAGAGCGCCGTCAGTTTGAAGAGCAGAAGCGCCAGCTCGAAGAGCGCGCCGAGCGCCTGCGCAAACTCAGCTTTAACATCAATGGCGGTGAGGATGATATGGAAAATGTGCCTGCCTACATGCGCCGCAGCGTGAATCTGGACAATGGCAGCTCTTCCAAAGACACTTATTATAGCGGTTACAGCGTTGGCGTAAATGACCAGCAAAAGCAGGGTGCCATACAGACGATCAATACCTTCCTGGATGGCAAGAAGCCGGATTAATTTTTGAGCTTTTATAGTAGTAAAATACCCGCCTCTGATAAAGGCGGGTATTTTTTTGCACGCAGACCAAATCATCTTTAAAAATTCGTTTCCCGGAAGCCGGTATTATCTGTTGAAACAATAATCGGCTTTAAATGCAAGTCAGTTTTGAGCTGCCATAAATTAGTCCGGTGCTGGCGGATGCCTGTTCGGGGACGGCAGATTGTAGTCTGCCATTGCAATTTGGCTGTTTTGGATAGGCCCGGTAAGTCTCCTTTTTTCTGTCAGTCTAGTTATGAATTATGCTAACCGGCTGTAATCTAAGCTGCGATGTACCTTCTGCCCTATATTTGCCGCCCATGAAACGATTATTCCTGTTTTCCCTGCTTGCTCTTACTTTTAATTCATGTAAAAAGAAGATGGTGGACTGTACTGCCAATGCTATTAAAACGCCCTGCTACATTGCCCTAAAAGGCTATTCCAAAACGCAGGCCGATACGCTGATCATTCACCGGTATGCATCAGGTTCAGGCTTTATGAACCGGCTCGGCAGTGATACTTTGTCGCTGCCGGATGTCCGCATTTTTAATGATACGGCTTATTCGTCCGGCTCGCGCAGCTGTATGACATCGCTGGCAGCAAATGCTGATTATGAGGTGGTTGTCCCTTCTATTCCTATAACTTACCGGATTGAGGGCATTGCTTATACTTCCGATACGGTGCTTCGCTGGACTACGGAGAGGAGCTGTGGCACTTATGGCTCTTTTTCTGTATCGCCGGTGTGGGCAACGGTAAACGGAACCAGCATTCAGACGATGGACATCCTGCAAAACAATACTTACTGGATTACGCTGCAGCGCTGACCTAGGCATTGGTCGCTGTGGGTGCTTCCTTACGTCAGCACGACTGTGGTGCGTATGAGCCTTGCAGGATACTGGCATCTTTATTAAGGTGCTTACAGTAAGCACCAACTATAGAAACAGTTAGGCCTCATCCCTGCTAAAGAGATGAGGCCTTTCTATGCTTTTTATTGCTGCTTAATTAATATCGCCAACCATGCCTTTCGGGTCCACCCATTCGTCGAACTGCTCAGAAGTCATGTGCTCAAAGTCCAGGCCTTTCAGCTTGTACTCCAGCGCGGCCTGCTTGAGGGTAATGCCCCGCTGGTGCGCATCCTGCGCGATGGCCGCTGCATTATAGTAACCGATCTTCGGGTTCAGCGCCGTTACCAGCATCAATGAGTTGCCTACGTGCTCGGCAATGTTCTTTTCAATCGGCTCCAGACCTTCCGCGCATTTATCATTGAAGCTTACACAGCCTTCCCCGATCAGGCGGGCACTGTGCAGGAAGTTGAAGATCATGACCGGCTTGAACACATTCAGCTCAAAATGGCCCATAGAGCCGCCTATAGAAATCGACACATCATTGCCCATTACCTGTGCAGCAATCATGGTGAGCGCTTCGCATTGGGTAGGATTCACCTTGCCCGGCATGATGGATGAGCCTGGCTCGTTATCGGGAATATGAAGCTCGCCAATGCCGGCGCGCGGGCCGGAAGAAAGCATACGGATATCATTCGCAATTTTCATCAGGCTGACCGCTACCGTTTTCAAGGCGCCATGTGCCTCAACGATGGCATCGTGCGCAGCCAGTGATTCAAATTTGTTTTCTGCGGTTATGAAAGGGAAGCCGGTGATCTCTGCGATCTTTTTGGCTACTGCTTCTGAATATCCTTTTGGCGTATTGATGCCTGTGCCTACGGCGGTGCCGCCAAGCGCCAGCTCGCTGAGGTGCGCCAGTGTGTTACGGATGGCCTTCAGCCCATGATCCAATTGGCTTACATAGCCGCTCAGCTCCTGCCCTACCGTAAGCGGTGTGGCATCCATAAAATGCGTACGCCCGATCTTTACAACATGCATATACTGCTTCGACTTGGCAGCAAGCGTATCACGCAGCTTCGTGATGCCGGGAATAGTTGTTTCCATCAACATTTTATAAGCCGCAATGTGCATGGCTGTCGGGAAGGTATCGTTGGATGACTGAGACTTGTTCACATCATCATTCGGATTCAGGAATTTCTTTTCGTCCAGCAGGTTGCCACCGTTGAGCACATGCGCGCGGTATGCTACTACTTCATTCACATTCATATTGCTCTGTGTGCCCGAGCCGGTCTGCCATACCACCAACGGAAATTCCGCATCGAGCCTGCCATCCAGTATTTCATCACATACTTGGCCGATCAGCTTTGACTTTTCGGCAGAAAGCACGCCCAGATCGGTGTTGGTAAGCGCAGCAGCTTTTTTCAGGTAGGCAAATGCGCGGATGATCTCCTTCGGCATCTTATTGATGTCCTGGGCAATTTTGAAATTTTCAATCGAGCGCTGGGTCTGTGCGCCATAGTAGGCGTTTGCAGGCACCTTTACTTCGCCCATGGTATCTTTCTCGGTACGGAAATCCATTTTGAATTGAGATTTTTGATTGATGATTTGCGCGCAAAGGTATTGCACTAAGAGGTATTTTGGGGGAATGTTGAGGGTTTGGTGATGTTTTCGGATTGGAACTTGTTTGTAGCAGCCTGTTTGCTGTGGGATGATCTCCTTGTCTTTAAACGAACCTAAATTTGCACCTTGAACAAGCGGTACGTCATTTGTTTATTGGTTTGCATTCTCCTGAGCCTGTATGCCTTCCGGCAGCAGAACCCGAAGGGAGCGCGGGTTGCATTGGGACGTACGCTGTTCTTTGATCCCATTCTTTCGCAGGATAGCACCCTCAGCTGCACTTCCTGCCATAAACCGGAATTTGCTTTTGCCGATACTTCAGCGGTCAGCATTGGTTTTCATGGCAATAAAGGCTTTCGCAACACTCCGTCGGTGATGAATATGCGCACACGTACTGCCTTCTTCTGGGATGGCCGCGCCAAAACGCTGCAAACTCAGATGTTCTTCCCGATGAACGATACCAATGAGATGGCGCTGGAATCAACCGCTGCTGTCAAGCGGCTGCGCAATAGTAAAAAATACCGCACGCTGTTTTTCAAAGCCTTTGGCAGGATGCCTGACAAGGCAGGGATAAGCCAGGCCATTGCAGCCTATGAGCAAACGCTGGAAACCAGCAATACCCCACTCGACCGCTGGCTGAACGACAAGCCTGATGGACTGACAGAGCGCGAACGCGAAGGGCGTGTAGTCTTTTTAGGTAAAGGGCAATGCAATGAATGTCATTTCACACCGGACTTTACGGGCGATGAGTTTCGCAACATTGGCTTATTCAATGGCCGTGAATGGAATGACTCCGGGCGTTTTCTGCGCACACGCAGCAAAGCAGATCTGGGCAAGTTCAAAGTGCCGGGACTGCGCAATGTGGCTTTTACGGCGCCTTACATGCATAATGGCCGCTTCAAAACTTTAGGAGCAGTGATTGATTATTATAATGATCCGGATGCACAGGTACCGGATGCGATCAACCGCGATACGCTGCTGCAACGCCCGCTGCACCTCACCGAGCGCGAGAAGCAGGATTTGGAAGCATTCCTGCGTGCATTGACCGATGATGCTTTCCACAGACAAGATCTTCGCGCGAGTCCTTGAAATAAAATATATTGCCGCCAAATCCTGACGTTGTGAAATACCTATACCTGCTTCTGTTGAGCATCCTTTCCTGCAAGTTTGCCAGCGCCCAGTCCTTTCCCGCATCTTTTAGCGGGGGCTTCAAAGAGCCGCCGGCGCTTTCCTCTAAAATATTTCCCTGCAGCAATGGCAATACCCTGCTGTTCAGCTTTATGGATGGCGGCGACGGTATAGCAGTCAGGTGTTTCGGCCGTGACCATCATCAGACCGGGAATGTAACTATTCATCAAAGCAGCCTGTACGATAACAAAGGCATTATCCGCGCTCACATTCCTGCACTGTTTGAAAGCGCAGGACGTGTATCATTATTTCTGGAGCTGTCGCAGGACAAGGTTCCGGCTCTTTACCGGATAGATGTTGATCCGGCTAATGGCCAGGTAATGGCTGAGCATAAGATGCAGGAGATATCTGATTATGTACCGGATAAGCCCTTTGTAAGACTCACCGGCACTGCTACTCCGCAGGCATTCTATATAGCGCACAGAGCGGGTGCGGATCATTATGCAGTGCTTTCCTTCAATGGTCTTGCGCTGAATAATCCGGAACGCATCACTGTAAGCATGTATAATGCAGCGCACAAGATGACCCGGCGCACAGCTTATGATAATGAGTCAACTGTAAAGGAAGAAGCCCATTTCATGGGTTTCTGCATGGAGGACCATGACCAGCCTTTGCTGTGCACTTACCTGTATAATGATAAAAAAGAGGAGCATCCGGAAGACCTTTACCTGTCGCGCTTTACAACCAGCGGTGCAGAGCATCATGCCGCCAATCTGCACCACGATTTCAGAAATACAGCTGCCGCCATGCAATACAATGACCGCAAACAGCGCATTGAGCTGCTGACGCTCACTTATCTGGAAAACAAGAAGCGAACTGCAACTACCAATACTTATAGAACCACGCTGAGCTTTTTCGATGCTCATACCTTATCTCTGATTGCTTCAGCCAATCCCGGAACAGCTCCGGTAAGCAAAGCAAAATCCAACCTCGCCGGTAAGGAAAAAGAGTTCAGTGGCATACCTATGGCGCTACACATGGATCAGGATGGAAATATCAGCATTGCGCTCTCCGATATGCAGATCGGTATCGGTACCGTAGGTAATGCCATTATCACTACTACGGTCCGGAAGTGCTATCTGGAAGATGCGGGTATCATGCAGATTACAGATAGTCTGCGGGGCACAACGGGCGTTTATATTCCGTTTCGCCAGGACGTGAAGATGATGGTGCCGCCATTTGCGATTAACAGGAGGCAGGATGCACAGCTTTCTTTTCAGCGCAAGTTCTACCTGGAAGCTTATATAGACCCCGGCTACCACGGGTATGATTACATTACAACCGCGAAGGGACAGTATGTGATCTTTAACGACCATGATGATAATATAAGTAAGCACGGCTGGCAGAAACGGCAAAATGTGGTGGCGCTTGGCGAGACCAATGCGATGTGCTATGATCTCCATGATGGTCGTCTTCAGCCTGCTTATCTGCTGGGAAAACCTGACAGTAATTTTGAGCGGCGCTTCATCAATATCGGCGCTTCTGATTTTGATCCGGTTACAGGTACCTATACTGCATTGATTGTTGAGAAGAATGATCAGGGGAAACAAGCGAAGCTGGCATGGATTACCTTTCCTCATTAATACCGGCAGCAAGCTACCCAACCTCATCATCTGACCATTTATGAAAACAGCAATCATCACAGGCGCAACGCAGGGCATCGGGAAGGCAGTGGCAGAAAAGCTGCTCGCACAAGGCTTTTCCGTAGCCATATGCGCAAGAAGCAGGCAGGATCTGGATGCTTTGAAAGCCCAATGGCAATCATCCTACCCAGATGCGACCATTATAGCAGAAGCAGCTGATTTCAGTAAGCAGGAAGAAGTCATCCGTTTTGCGCGATTGGTCATGAAAATTTTTTCTCAAATAGACATTCTGGTCAATAATGCCGGTATTTTTCAGCCGGGCAATCTTGCCGAAGAGCCTGAAGGCCAGCTCGAACAGATGATGCAGGTAAACTTATACAGCGCTTATCATCTTAGCCGCGCGCTGCTGCCTTACATGAAAGAAAGAGCATCCGGTCACATCTTCAATCTATGCTCTGTCGCCAGCCTGAAAGCTTATCCCAATGGTGGCTCTTACAGCATTTCCAAGTATGCATTACTGGGCTTTTCTGATAACCTGCGGGAAGAGCTGAAGACATCGGGTATCCGGGTTACTGCTATCTGTCCCGGCGCTACTTGGAGCCGTTCCTGGAGTGGATCGGGCGTGCCACAGGGGCGTATCATGGAAGCGACAGATGTAGCAGAGATGATTTGGGCATCGTGGCAGCTATCTTCCAGCGCCAATGTAGAGACCATTGTCATGCGCCCACAGGAGGGCGATCTATAATTATATTACAGTCAGTGTGTCAGGCTAATCTGTGTCATTCACTACTCCTTAACCCATTGTGTTTTAACCCAATTTTAACCCCTGCTTAAGTCTATCAGCATCGCATCGGATTAATTTTGTGCAGTGTCCATGATTATGATTCCGGTTCGTTACACTTCTTTTTTTACATTGTCTGCACTGCTGCTTTTACAGAGCATTGGCGCTGCTGCGCAAAATGTTGTATTCACTACAAATGCCGGTGCATCTAAAATGGGGCTTAATGATCAGATCGAAGTCTCCTATACCATACGCGATGCAGAGAACCTGCAGACAATGGGTCCGGGAACTTTGAAAGACTTTAAAGTGGTTGGCGGTCCGTTCCAGTCACAGAGCAGCAGCATTAACATCGTTGGCAATCGTACAGTACAGACCATGAGCGTATCGCTTACTTATGTACTGCGCCCGCTTCATACAGGCAATCTCAATATACCTGCAGGCATGGCTAAAGATGCGGCAGGCCATACTTATCAATCCAATCCGCTTACGGTACAGGTAGTGCCGGGCAGTGTTGCCCAGCAACAGCGCAGGCAGCAGGCCACCCAATTTGATCCGTGGGGCGATGATCCGTTTGGCGGTGGCGATCCGTTCGCAGCTTTGCGCCAGCAGATGATGCAATCACAGCCCCGGATGCAACAGCGCAGGCCACAGGCTCAGCCAGCTCCGGGTCCGGTGAATATGGGCGACGTCTATAAAGACTTATTCATTAAGGTGAATGTGGACAAGCAGAATGTGCATGTCGGCGAACAAGTAACCGCTTCTTACAAGTTGTACGCACGCCTGCCCATGCAGGTAGGCATTTCCAAGCTGCCGTCGCTTAATGGCTTCTGGACACAGGATTTTGACTTGCCTAAACAAGCCAGACCTACTGAAGAAATTGTAAACGGAAAGAAATATCAGGTATTCCTGTTAAAGAAATCTGCGCTGTTTCCGCAACAGGCAGGCAAGCTGGTGCTCGATCCCGCAGAAGCAGAAGGAAGTGCCCGCATCATTCAGCAGGTACGCCAGCAGAATCCGTTTTCGGATATGTTTGATGATCCGTTTTTCCGGCAGGCGCTTGGCAGTATGAGCATGAGCGATCCTCATTTCAACGATGATCTTTTCGGCTCTGTAGCTTATAAAGATGTTCCGGTGCATCTCAAGAGTGCACCGGTTACCGTTAATGTAACTGCGCTTCCCGATCAGAATGCTCCTGCGGATTATGGTGGCGCGGTTGGCAATTTTACGGTTGATGCGAAGATGGATAAGGCAAGCCTGACAACGGATGATGCCGCCACACTCACTATTACAATCAATGGCAGTGGTAATTTCAAGCTGATTCAGGCGCCAAAACCGGCTTTGCCAAATGGACTGGATACTTATGATCCACATATCTTGGATACGATTACCGGTCGCAGCACTACGATCAGCGGCTCCAAGATTATTACCTACAGCATAACTCCGCATACGCCCGGCGACTATACTATTCCGGCTATTCCGTTCAGCTATTACGACACCAAAAGCGGACAATATGTAACACTTAATACCCGGCCCTTCCGCCTTCAGGTAGCTGCCGGAAAGCATTACAGCCCTGCTGCTGCTGCCAGGGCTAATCCGGAACTCAGAGACATTCATGAGAATGTGCTGAATGTGCCAACCTCTTTTGCTCCGGCATCTGTAAAGCCATTGATTCTTACTCCGGGCTATTGGTCGCTGTATGCATTGCCGTTATTAGCTTTGATCGGCGTTGGCGTGTGGAAGCGCCGCGAAGATGAGCTGCAGGGTAATACCGTATTATTAAAGAATAAACGCGCTAATAAGGTTGCACTGAAACGCCTCGCCACAGCGAAAGATTTGCTGCAAGGCAATCAGCAAAAATCATTTTATGAAGAAATATCCAAAGCCATTTGGCTTTACCTCAGCGATAAGCTGACGATTCCCCTTTCTGCGCTCTCCAAAGAGGCAGCAGCACAAGCACTTACCAGCCGCAAAGTGCCTGCATCCTTACAGGCAGATACGCAGCGTGTAACAGACGATTGTGAACTGGCGCTTTACGCTCCATCGGGTGGCAGGCAGCAGATGCAGCAGACTTATGAAGAGGCGGTTGCCATCATTAGTAACCTGGAAGAATATTTGCAGCGCTAGCCCCATGAACCAGTCAGATCATCGGGCTCGTATCCCGGCTATTCTATTCCGTATCAGTCAACATATATTGTTGCTGATGCTGCTGGTAATTAATTCGCCGAAGGCTTTCAGCTCACCACAGGATATATGGCAGAAAGGCAATGCTTTTTATCAGCATAAGCAATACGACAGCGCGGTCATTTATTTTGAGCAGATCGCTGCATCAAAACCGGCGGATGCTACCCTCTTTTACAATCTCGGCAATACTTATTACCGGCTCAATAAAATAGGCTTATCCGTGCTCAACTATGAGCGGGCATTGAAGCGCAATCCCTCATACAAAGAAGCAAGCGAGAACTTGTTGCTGGCACAAAGCCGCATTCCCGGCGGCATTGGTCAGCAACCTCAGGACATATTCTTTATCCGGTGGTGGAAAGCAATTACATCGCCCGGCCTGATTATGTTTTGGTCTGTACTGAGCTTATTATTTTTTATCGGGCTGATAGGGTTGTTGCTGTATCGCCGCCTGCAGCGCAATCAGGTCTACATAAGGCCACAATATTTTGGCACGCTCACCTTGCTCTGGCTGGCCTCGTTGCTTCTTGCTGTTTCATCTGTATATGCAACGCTCAGTAACACGAAAGCAGTTGTCATTTCCGGCGAGGCCGCCGTCTCCCGTATCGGCATTAAAAGCAGGTATGCATCAGGAGCTCCCGAAGGCACTGTTGTGAATTTACTTTCGCGGAATGGCAGCAATTTTGAAGTAGAGCTGCCCGATGGCAATACCGGCATTATACAGCAAAGCGCTTTGATGGTAATTGATTAATGCCTGTCCGTAGCTTTTTGTATCCTTCCTTTCAACTTCCGTAGTTTTACTGCCCAATGTATCGTGTCAAAACGCCCTGGTGGCTGCCCAAGCTGTTTCCCCGTACGCTGGCCTGGAAGATGCCGGCCGGTCAGCACGAACCAGCAGTGTACCTCACTTTTGATGACGGGCCTCATCCGGTAGCTACGCCTTATGTGCTGGAGCAGCTAAGGTTGTATAATGCGAAGGCCACCTTTTTTTGCATTGGTAAAAATGTAGTGGAGCGCCCAGAGCTGTTTGAGCAGATAAAAGATGCCGGCCATGCAGCAGGCAATCACACACATAATCATCTGAACGGCTGGAAGACGGATACTCCTGTTTACATCAGCAATATTGCAGAGGCGCACCGGTATATTGGCAGCCATCTGTTTCGTCCACCATACGGACGTATCAGGCGATCGCAGGCTTATATGCTTCATGCTTCGGCTCAGCCTTTTAAGGTAATTATGTGGGATGTGCTGAGCGCTGATTTTGATACTGATATTACACCACAACAATGTCTGGATAATGTGCTCGGGAATATTGTCCCCGGCTCAATCGTTGTATTTCATGACAGCGCCAAAGCCTGGGATCGTATGAGCTACGCATTGCCGGAAGTGTTGGCCTATTGTAAAAAGAAAGGATGGGCCTGTAAATCGCTATCCTGATTTTTCTTTAAAAACTCAATACCTGATATGTATATTGACGCCCATACGCATTTGTACGATGACCGCCTGAATACAGAGGAGCAGGATACCATGATCCAACGCGCTGTTGATGCCGGTGTGCAGCGTTTGTATATGCCCAATTGCGACAGCACAACGATTGAAGGCATGATGCGTATTGCTGATGACTGGCCCGACCATTGTTTGCCGATGATTGGCCTGCATCCCTGTTATGTAAAAGAAGACCCGAAAGAAGAGCTGGATATTATGCAGGAATGGCTTGGTAAAACTTCGTTCAAGGCAATCGGGGAGATCGGGCTGGATTATCATTGGGATAAGACTTTTGTACCGCAACAGAGGCAGGCATTTGAGCAGCAGATTAGCTGGGCATTGGAGCACGATCTTCCTATAGTGATACACAGCCGGGAGAGCACGCAGGACTGTATCGACATTGTACGCGCTATGCAAAATGGCAAGCTGCGCGGCATCTTCCACTGCTTCAGCGGCACACAGGATGAGGCCGATCAGATCACAGTGCTTGGTGGCTTTTACCTGGGTATCGGGGGAGTGGTTACTTATAAAAACAGCAGCCTGCAGCCCGTAGTGGCGGCAACGCCTTTGGAATATCTTGTTCTCGAAACAGATGCTCCCTACCTTAGTCCGGTCCCTTACCGTGGCAAACGTAATGAAAGTGGCTATATCCCGCTCATCGCAGCCAAAATAGCTGAGTTGAAAGGCATGCCGGTGGAGCAGATCGCCGCTGTCACTACCGAAAATGCAATGAGGATTTTTGGCAATTAATCTTTACTTTTGCTGCCCACTCAAAAATGGAGACGTGTCCGAGTGGTTGAAGGAGCACGCCTGGAAAGTGTGTATATGGGAAACTGTATCATGAGTTCGAATCTCATCGTCTCCGCCAAAAGCGACCAATAGACTTAATATCCGTTGGTCGCTTTTTCTTTTAGGCCGAATTGCCCGCCAGTTTTGCTGAGAGATCAGCTCAAAGATTACTATGCTCTTATGCAATAATATGATTTGTAATTTTTTTACATTGACGTTTGCTGTAGTAAGCTGGCTCCATCAATATTGTTTTGCTGATAAGCAAGGTCTAAAGCGGTTAAACCTCTTACATCGGTTATCTGCTTATCTGCGCCATGCTTTAATAACAGGCTTATCATTTCATTCCGGCCAAACATAGCTGCAAACATCAGTGCTGTACCGCCATTCCCATGCTGTAAATCAAGAGCCGCATGGTGCCGGATAAGCAAATCTGCAATGTCTGAATATCCTTTGAAGGCAGCGCCCATCAATGCAGTATTGCCGCCATTGTCCAGAGCATTTACATCTGCCCCTACCGATAAAAGGTAAGTCACCGCTTCTATTTTATTATTGTAGCAGGCAATGATTAATGGTGTGTAACCCTTTTCATCTCTGGCGTTGACATCTACGTTCAATGCGATCAGTTCTTTAAGAACTCCTGTCTCACCCTGCCGGCTGGCGTGTATAATAACTTCGTTTAATTGTTGCATACTTCGGTCATAAATTTATTGGTATTGTTTTCAGATTGATGCTATAAAAAGGATGGACCAGCGTTTGCCAGTCCATCTTCTTTACTAAGATTGTTATGCAGGAACTTTCCGGGCAGGTTCCCGGTTCCAGAAACGATGCTGTGCAATTGCTTTTACAAACAGCTGCGCTACCTCCGGCAGATCGTTGCCAACTACGATACCTTCCTGCAATACGGTTCCTTCATCGTAGCTCTCCGGTAATTTCTTAAAGAAGTAAGTTGCCTCTAATACCTGTAATGCTTCGGAATCAGCCGAGATGGCTTTGCAATGCTTGAAAGCTTCATTTAAAAAATGAATGGCTTCAGGGCAGGCCGCCAGTGTAGCAACGCTGTTCGTTCCGCCCGGTACATATACCGCATCATAAAACACGGATGCTGCTGTGAGAAAGCTTTTATCGACCGGTATTTCAGAATCATCTTCAGCCTGGATAAAGTTCTGCCGTGGCGCAATAATTTCTACGGCCGCACCTTCGGCCAGCAGAACTTCTTTCACCGCAGCAACAGATTTGGCATCAACGCCGTCGGCAGCAAGTATGGCTATACAACGGGTTTGTATGGTATTGCCCCCTTTACCTGCCATGCTTAACGCTGAAGACGTGGTCATAGATGGCTCCTGAATCACAGATTGATAATGCATCGGATCCGCATCCGCCGGAACGCTTTGATTAACGGGCATTTCTTTAGGCACTGTAAGACGCAGGGCAAAGGCGACGGCAGATGCGAGACCACTATCTACCTGCGCAAGAATACCCAGCATTCGTGCTCTGATATCAACCGTCTGTACTTTCCCGAGCTCAAAGCTCAGGGCATCAATGATGTGATTTTTTTCAGGCTCGCTTTGGCTGTTATAAAAAAGCTTCGCCTGACTGTAATGCTCCATGAAGCTATGACTGCGTTCCCGGATTTTATGCGCATCAATCTTTTCAGGGTAAGAAACAAAACCACCTTGTTCTGCCTTAGCCTGAAAAGGTGAACCACCGCCGAGGCTATTCGGATTATAGCTCGTTTTCCCTTTATTGATCGTCTGTCTCATATGGCCGTCCCTTTGATTGTTATGGACCGGAACGATTGGACGGTTAATGGGAATTTCATGAAAATTGGGACCGCCAAGGCGGATCAGCTGTGTATCCGTGTAGGAAAACAAACGTCCCTGCAACAGCGGATCATTGGTAAAATCAATGCCCGGTACAACATGCCCGATATGGAATGCGACCTGCTCCGTTTCTGCAAAAAAGTTATCCGGATTTCTGTTCAGTGTCATTTTACCAATAGGTTGCACGGGCACCAGCTCTTCAGGTATCAGCTTTGTAGGATCAAGCAGATCAAAATCAAACTTGAATTCGTCTTCCTCAGCCACTATCTGAACTCCTAATTCCCACTCTGGAAAATTGCCTGTTTCAATAGCATTCCACAAATCCCTGCGGTGAAAATCAGGGTCCTTGCCGGATATATTCTGCGCTTCATCCCAAGCAACGGCATGCACGCCAAGCAAAGGCTTCCAATGGAATTTCACAAAGCTGGATTTGCCTTCTGCATTCACGAAACGGAATGTATGCACACCAAATCCTTCCATCATACGCAGGCTGCGTGGCAGGGATCGGTCACTCATCAGCCACATAATCATATGGGTACTTTCCGGCACAAGGGAAATGAAGTCCCAGAAGGTATCATGTGCTGAAGCGGCCTGAGGTATCTCGTTATCCGGCTCCGGCTTTACCGCATGAATTAAATCCGGAAATTTCACAGCATCCTGTATAAAGAATACCGGCATGTTGTTACCCACCAGATCAAAATTGCCTTCCTGTGTGTAGAACTTGACTGCAAAACCCCGGACATCTCTTGCCAGGTCGCTGGAACCCCTGGAACCTGCAACAGTCGAGAACCGCACAAAAACAGGTGTTTCAAGATTTGGATCCAGCAGAAAACCGGCTTTGGTCAATGCTGATTGGCTTTCATAAACTTTAAATATTCCATGAGCTCCCGAGCCACGGGCATGTACAATTCTTTCGGGAATCCGTTCATGGTCGAAATGGGTCATCTTTTCCCTGAAGATAAAATCTTCAAGCAGTGACGGACCCCGGCTGCCCGCTTTCAGGCTGTTCTGATCATCGTTGATACGTACACCATGATTGGTAGTCATTAGCTGGTCCGTGGCATCTGATGTGAATCCGGCCAGCTTACCGGTCTTATCATTTTCAGGATTTACTGAGCTGAAATCCCCGGCGTCTGCATTAAGTCTGTCTTTTGCAGGTTTCTTTTTGTCCATATTGAATTCTGTTAATTAAGTGGTGGTTGATTTTAAGCCTGAATGATCAACTCAGGCAGGTTGTAACAGCAGAGAGGAAAAACATAGAAAAAATGACAGAGCGGCATTGATCCCTCTATCATTTTCATAACAGATGCAACTACTTTTTTTCCTGCTCTGTGCTGGCTTTATAATTGACGCTGTTTTCTGCAATCTGAGTCAACAGCATATCGGCTTCCTTCTCTTCATTGAGGGTTTGCTCCAAAATTGCTGCAACCTCGTCCTGACCAAGTGTATAGGCCAGTTGTGCGAGACCTCCGTAAGTAGAAATTTCATAGTGTTCCACCTTCTGTCCTGCCAGGATCAGGCCCACATCGCGTGTCGCCGTTCCTTTCTCTGTTTCTTCTATAATGCCTTCACCTTCTTTGACAATGCCTTCCATAGCATCACATTTTTTTGCTACGGCTTTTTCGCCCATAAGCTCAAATACCTGCTCCAGGCGACTGACATGTTCCTTAGTGGCTTCAAGATGATCGGCAAATGCTTTTTGCAAATCAGGGGACGTAGCCGCCTTTTGCATTTTAGGAATGGCCTTAGTCAGGTGGTTTTCGGCCCAATAGATATCCTTCAGCTCATCGATAAAAAACTCCCGCAACATGCTGTCATCAGCACCCTGACCTGCATTTTTGGTTCTTACTTGTTTATTGGTTGCTTTTACAGCAGACTCGTTGGGTTGGGATGATTTCATATCCTTACAGCCTGCAATATCGTGCCCTGATAAAGATTAAGATGTTGCATGGCTTTTCAGCTAATGATCGAACCAGAGACGATTATTACAATCGCTGCATTCCTATTGTAATTGCTAAATTCCTATTGTTGGAGTAAATAATTCAGGTCAGTTAATAGCATAAGAAAAGCCGCATTTATAAGCTTAGGATCGTTTTCCTGTATACTTTGTTGAACTATATCAAAGATTACTGCGGCGCGCAGATCAGCCTTAAATTGATTTGAGACTTGACAACTCGTCTCTGCTGAAATTGACTAATGGGCTTGAATATCTGTGAATCGCTTCTGAACCAATATAGGCCATCAAAGCTGGCATGAATTTGAAGCAGAGCGTTTTAAAGCTATTTCTTATGATGACGATCCCCAATCCGCAGCAGGAAACATTACAGCAGCTCCATGCCCGCATTGCCCCCAATCATCCCGGCGCTAAAATCCGTAAAGTGCTGTGGTCGCCGGAAGCCATCTTTGTACCGTATGGCAATTTCAAATTTGTAGTACGCAACCGCAAAGGCAATCTGAAAGTAGATCATACATTGCCGGTATTGTACACCATTGCCGCCATTGTCATTAGTATAGCGCTGGCAACCCTTGTGCTGAGCCTGATCTATGGGCAGATCACGCCGGGCGTTGGTGGCGCCCTGTTTATTGTCCTGGGCATTGTGATTATGAAATATATTTTTCAGCGGGTCAGGAAGACTGAGTTTGAACAATTTCGCAATGAGCTAACGTCTACCGCCAATGGTTTTGACTTTGAGCGGAATATTACCGCAGAGCAATAAGCGCCTATTCAAAAATCACAAAATAATCTGCAGGACGTCGGGCTGAGCTTGCTGTCGCCCATGGGTGGTTATCCTTCGGCGAGCTCAGGATGACAAGTCGTTAGCTTAAGAATCCTTCCTCAGCCATTCAAAGCTATGCTCCGGCTTTTCTGCATCAAAGCCCTGATAGCGCAGCACCCAGATGCCGGACATGGTAGCGGTGTGAACGATCTGATCGCTTGCGTGAACACATACAAAAACGGGCTGCACCTTCAGCGCCGTTATCGATGGCATATGCACCTTGAGCTTATCCAGAATGGTGAGCATTTGTATAAAGGCTTCTTCCTTTAGCTGGTTCTTTACCTCGATAATGTAGGCATGGGTATCAGACATGGCCAGCAGGTCTATTTCCAAGCCTTGCTTTTTATCCCATAGCCTCCGGAAGCGGTGCATGAAGGTATGAGCCTGATATTCTGAGCGCAGGATGTTGCTCATGTACTGCACGGCGAGCTGCTCTACATACCCGCCCCACATGGTGCTGAACATGCCCAATTGCTGGTTATTGTCGTTGATCTGCTGCTGAAAAATGTAGCGGTATGCTTTGAAAGAGCGGCTAAACTCATCGCACACAGAAAGGTAAGCATCTATCTGACTTACCAGTTCAGGTTCTTTAATTGCTTTGGCGCTTTTAAGAGCTGACTGAGCGGTTGCTTTCAGTTCATGCAGCTCGTTCCTGAGCGCTGTCAGCATTTTACCCTGCTCTACAATATGTGCCGCATGGATGCGGTTTGTGTCTTTCAATCTTTCAGAAAAGTCATTGAGCAGGGGCAGGAAGTCATCCTTCATATGCAACATGATATATTCGGCTGTTTTATAACGCGCAAGATACCCAACGAAATGCGAACTGATTACGGGTATATCATTGCACCGGCGGCAGGCTTTAAGAAGAGTACCTACCCTCTATAGTGGCGATAGCCAATATCAGACACAGGCAGATATGCTGTCAATCACGCTCAGCGCGCGATGACTTCAGCCAATAATCTGCATCTCTATGTTGACTTTTTCATCCAACGGTTGATGTTGCTCTGTCACAAGCTCTATAGCTGTGTTGTAGAATATTTGTTCATTCGATGTAGTTACAGGTGAGCGTTTGAACTCATTCATCGCTTTAAAGCCTTTTGTTCATTTTCTAATCATCTGCTTTCTAATATCTATACAAATACCGTTTTTATCAGTTCCAATAAATAATTACACTCTTACAGTTAAATAGCAACTATTCTACAACCAACCTTTTTAAATGCACCAACCTTTGCATCACAATCAACAACAACAAATAACCAACAACAACCAAACAATACTTAAAACAATCAACCATGTTCAGAAAAATCATCACCGCCGCTTCTCTTATCATCGCTTCTGCTTTCGCCGCCAGCAACGCTTCCGCTCAGGCTTCCTCCTCCGCCACCGCCAACCTCTCGGTCGTGCTTTCCGAGCTGCGCTCTATCACCATCGCTTCCCCGAACGTTACCATTCCTATCACCACGGCCGCACACTACCAGAGCGGTAACTTTACCGAAGTGACCAATCACATTGCCGTTACCAGCAGCGGCGCTTACAAGATCACCGCTACCTCTGCCACCGCTAATCTGGTAAGCGGGTCCAACACTATCCCTACCAATACCATCACCCTCACCCCTTCTGCCGGTACGGTAAACGGCGGCGGCGTGGTTACCTACACCGCTCAGCCACTGGTCAATGCCACACCGGGCACGCTGGTAGCCGGCACCGCCGGCACCACGTCCAGCAGCTTCAACATGAAGTACGCTGCATCAGGCGGAAGTGCTTACCTGGTACCAGCCGGCACTTACACGACTACTGTTACCTACACTGTAGCCGCACCTTAATCCAAACGCAACACTCATCACTACAACAGAAAAAGCAGGCTACCAGCCTGCTTTTTCTGTTTGCAAAACCCTGTAATGAACGTTAGCTTTGCTACCATTCATTCCTTCCTTAATTCATTAATTCTTTCATCCTATGAAAGCTACTACCCCAAACGAAAGCAACAATCCTGAGCGCTACCTGCCAGACTTCTTCACGGAGAGCATTGGCAAAAGCATCCGGCGCATGCGCCATGAGCAGAGCTATACCCCCGAAACGCTGGCCAAAAAGCTCAACATCACCGAAGAGACACTCGAAAAGATAGAGCAGGGCAAAGAACCGCTCACCATTACCAGGGCTGATGAAATAGCCCGTATGCTCGGCACGACTACAGAAGATTTAGTAAAGCGTGGGGATAGCTTTTTTGTGGGCGGGGATATTGCGGAACAGAGCTTTGTTGGAAGTCCGGTAATCGGCAATGAGACTTTTAGTTACAATATTGGCGTTTCCGAAGTTGCATTAAATAATCTTACTTCCGCGCTTAACCGCATTTGCGATATGCTGGATACGCGGTTGAAGTAAGGATCATTTTTATTGGCTATTCAATCCTGCGCGCTGCTGCAAGCCTGAAGCAGTGTCTTTTAGCACGGCCGGCTTGTGGCTATTTAAGCTTATATGCCACAAGCCACCTTCGCACAAATCAGCGCCTCAGGCTTGCGGTAGCGGTGAATTGCCTTCTTTATTGATTGAATTTTCTTCCTTGCCGAGTGAATGGCCTTCCTTATTAACTGAATAGGCTTCCTTATTGTGTGAACGGCTTTCCTTGTTAACATAACAGGCTTCCTTGTTTTGTGAATGCCTTTCCTTGTTAACTAAACTGTCTTCCTTGTTAACATAACAGCCTTCCTTGTTTCGTGAACAGGCTTCCTTATTAACATAACTACCTTCCTTGCCGTGTGAACTACCTTCCTTGTTGTGTGAACAGATATCTAATCTGGCTGAAAAGCCGGCTTGCATGAATGATATGGCTACTGCGCAGCAGGATTCCGGTCTCTTATCTATTTTATGGTTTGTTCTGCTTCCCGCACAAGCACCGTCTTTAAACGGTGGGAGGGACTGCGGCAAAAAGCTACTTTTAGCCTCTAAACACTCCACAACGTGAATATCAAAAATGTGACCCGGCCACAGGTTAACCTGAAGGCTAATGCAGGCAGTACGGTGGTGCTTTCCATTACGATCGGCAATGGCCAGATCGGCGGCAATGTAGTATCGCTGAACGGGCAGCCGCTGGCCAAAGGCACCATCTCTAACCTGAGCCTCGGCCTTGGCTCTGCGCTCGCAGGCAAGGTGCTCACCATTGTAACCAATGTGCTGGATGTAAACCCGGCGACCAACAAGATTGCCATCACGCACTTCTTCTACAATGCGGAGCCAGCAGTGCAAACGCAACTGGATACGGTGGATGAGGACGGCGATGTGTATTCTCTAACGGCCACTTATCAATTCAGCTAAGATGCGGTACCTGAAATATATAGCGCTCTGCCTCACGGCAGGCTGCGCCACACAGTCTTATGCACAAGGCGTGGATCTGAGCGAGCTGACGGTGCCTACCTCACCGGGCTTTGTACTGCTGGACAAGGCGCCGGCCACCATCGAAAGGCCGACTACGCCGAAGGCGCTGGGCATTGATGTGCTGAACTTCTTCACGAAGAATGAAGGGGCGATAGATGTAACGCCTTTCTGGCTGTTCAACCATCCGAAGTACACGTTTCAGCGGTGGATTGATGAGCAGTCGCCCGTGCTGCAGACGCTGAACTTTTCTGTAGCGGCTTCGAAGGCCGATTCAGGCTCTTATATGGCGGTGGGCGTGCGCGCACAGGTGGTGCGGCTTTATTCCAAAAGTCAGCGGCACGCCATTGACAGCGTGGTGCAGTCTATTGTGACGGCGCTTTCGGTGAATCCCGGCTCGCTGGATACTACGACGCTCAAAGATCTGCGCGGTGAGCTGGCTGCGCTGCAGTCGCAATCCATGCTGAACATTGAGCTGGCGGGCGCGGTGGCGGGACTGAGCAGCAACAACCGCTTTCAGGACCTGAACCTGAACCGTACAGGCATCTGGCTCAATGCCAAGTACCAGCCTGCAAAGGTGCCGCTTGCTGTGTTGGGGCTGGCCAAGTATACACGCGTGATTGCGCCTTCGGAGCTGCCGGTGGCAGATTCTTCGTACCTGGACTTCGGGCTGGCGCTGTCTTACCAGCGCGAGAATTTTGACCTGCAGTTTGAGTACATCCACCGCTATGATCTGGAGTATAACCTGTCGTATCACCGCGCGATGCTGATTGCTAATTATATGGTAGCCAAGAACCTGGTAGTGGTAGCTTCGCTGGGTAAGAACTTTGCCGGGGTAGATAATATTACGGCGCTGTTTGGAGTGAAGTTCGGGCTGGCGCACCAGAAGGTGATTCAGTAGGTTACACTACTTCAATGATAGAATTGCCCGGTTAAAAGCCGGGCAATTCTATTTGGTTACTTTTTTGAAAATGATTGAAGCCGCTGCGGGACGCTTCCTTGCGTCAGCATGACTGTGAGCCGCAAAGCGATCGTGCCAGCGTCTATGGGCTTGCTGATTCCATCTTTATTGTAGAATACCTGCCCGATATATTCCCCTTCATCTACCCTAAAGCTTTACCCAATCAGACAGGATAATTAATCTAGTCAGATGAAGACAAAGGGGCTAGTCATATTGCTTAAATATATCCCGTCAGCGGATGGACTTTTGCTTAGTGGTTAGCGCGGGCCGATCTGTATAAAAGCAGCACAACCGCTCATTCACCAACGATAATTTTTCTTAATCAACAATATTAAAACAGAAAACCATGAAGAAAGTAATGCTGGCCTTTGCAGCCATGATGCTTATGGGCGCCGGCGCTCAGGCTCAGACGCAACACACAAGCGGTACCAATACGAATGGCACCATGAATCAGCAATCAGGCACAACGAACCAAAATGGCACAATGAGCCCGACGGGAACGACAGGCCATACCCGTAGCACCAAGACCGGTACCAATCACAGCAAGGCTACCCATACCGGCACGAATGCCAATGGCATGAACAATACAAACGGCACCAATGGCACGAACATAAATGGCACGAATACCAATGGTACCAATACAAACGGCACTATGGGCACGGGCACCAATACTCATTAATCTTCGTTTTAGATTTCTGCAAAGGCAGCACTGTATTGGTGCTGCCTTTGTTGTTTTTATAAAGCTCAGAAACTATCGGCAATGAGATTGCTGTTGAGGGCATTTTCTGATGCCGCTATTTTGTTGATTCTTGGTTGCAGTATCCAGATGCCGACAGGGAAAAACCAAAGCAGAAAAAACTCTCCTATAAAGTCGTTGAATGTAACCGGCCGCTGCAGTTCTGCTGCTTTCAATGCTTTTGCATTAAAGTACAGGCAGTATATGATGCAGAACATGGAGAAGAGGTGCATCGGGACGATGAACAAAAATATTAATGGATTAGGCTGGATGTTTACCTTATTGCCTGCAAACATCAGCTCCATGCCTGCCATGAGCAGGATCATATAGATCGCCGGCATGAAGAGGAATAGCTTAAATTTTGTCAGGCTCATAGGCACGGTTGCGGGCAGTCTCTTGTGAAGATTGGTGCCCAAAGCGTAAAACCAGCTAAAGAAAAGCCCTACATACAACAACATGATTACCGGAAAAACGGCAAGTACCCTGCTGATATCCCGGGCCATAAACAGAAAGCCGCCCATTAAGAGCTGACAGGTGAAAGGAAGAGCAAACAGCAACAAAAATAGCTGCCAGTGCTTCAGGGTAAGAAGTCGTTTCATTTGTGGGGATTTTACTGTCGTTTTGTGATTGCGAAGATGATCTTAAGCCATGAACTTACAGCATTATGGATAATAAAAGTGTTGCATTTCCCTCATTTTTTTAAGAAAGTAAGCAATAAATAAGCCGCCCGGTTTATTTACAGGGCCGTTAAGCAAAGCCTTTTAAGCATTTCAATAATACCAGAAGACCGATTGCTTTACTAATTCTTCTTGGTCTGCAATAAAGAGAGGATTATCAGCTCAGAACTCATGCTTGCTGTGCAGCATTACTACTTTTCCAGAAATGAATCCAGCGCGCTGCAGAAAGCCCTGAACTGCTGTATGTGCGGTATATGGCCTGCACCATCCAATGGCACCAGCTTTGCCCCGCTGATGTGATCGGCGGCATTACGGCCCAGCTGAGGATACTGTCCATAGAGCGGCTGCTTTTCTTTTGGCATCAGCGCTTTCCCTACAACGGTACGATCGGCCTGGCCAATGATGAGCAATGTAGGTGCTTTGATCTTTGAAAGCTCATAGCATACCGGCTGCTCGTAAATCATCTGATAAGTGAGCGCATTGGCTTTCGCGATAGCTGCAAAGTCAGGCCGCAGCAGCGCTGCGGCCTGCACGATCACCAGGCTGTCATACTCAGGCTTCCATTCCGGGAAGTACGTTTTCTGATAATCCTTGCAGGACTGGAAGGTGGCTTTTCGCTCTTTGGCATATTGTTCATCTACAGAAGTATAAGGAACCATAAGCCGGTAGTCTTCCAGCCCGATCGGGTTTTCCAGCACGAGCTGAGCTACATTATCAGGATACATCAGCGTAAAGCGCACGGCCAGCATACCGCCCATGCTGTGCCCGATTATTATAGCACGATTGATGTGCAGTGTATCCAGCAGCTTATGCGTGTTGGCAGCCAGCAGGTGAAAGCTGTAATGAATATCCGGATAGTCAGCATTGCCGAAGCCCAGCTGATCCGGTACAATCACGCGGTAGCCTTTGCCGGACAGCCATGCGGCTACCGGCTGCCAGTACCAGCCGTTGAAATTTTTACCATGCAGCAGCACCACAGTTTTACCATTCGGCTTTGCCGCCTGTATATCCATGTAAGCCATGCGCACCTGTTTCCCCTCGATCTGTAAAGGCAGATACTGTACCGGCCAGCGCATTGTTACCAGCTCGGCGCTATAAGACACGCAGGCACAGAGCAGCAGGCATAACAGGAAGCTATATTTTTTCATACGGATGTATTGAGAATAATAATCAACGCTTAAAAACCACGCCTGTAGCACTGATGCGCGAAACAGATAACTGCACTGTTGGAACGATCTGTATAGACTATAGTAAGGAGGTTACTGTCAATTGAATTACCACCTAGCAACAAGGTTAAGGATTCAAATTATTCACGCTTATATAACTCAAGTTATGGAAGATCATACTGCACACAATGCCGACAATCCTGATGTGATGAAGACGCTTGTAGAATGTATCAATAAAGCGCATTCTAATGGGTTCCGGGAAAATTTCAGCATTCACGAGCATCGCCTCTATGCACCTTCCGAAGACCGGTTTTTTGAGCCACATGATACACACATTGTGAACTTCTACCGCTTTGAAGGAGCATCCAATCCGGAGGACATGGATATTCTTTACGAGATCAGAACCACAGATGGACTGAAGGGCATTCTCACGGATGCTTACGGTCCTTACGCCAATGCCGGGGTCAACGAGTTTATCCTGCGCGTGCACGATATTCATAAGAAAGAAGCATAGTAAAACCAACCACCAATAAATCAATACAATGCGCAAAATATGGCCTGCACTTGCTGTGATGTGGCTCCTGCCAGTCACAGCAAGCGCCTGGGGAAAAGAAGGACATGAGATCGTGGCAGAGATTGCGATGCAATATGTAAAGCCTGCGGTGAAGCAGAATATATTGTACTACTTGCAAGGCGCCAGCCCGGAAGAAACGGCGACTTGGATGGATGACATACGCAGCGACCATACGTACGATTATATGAAGCCGTGGCACTACGTGAATATAGAAGAAGGACAAACGTACACGAGCGCTGCGCAGCCTAATGTGGCGGGCAAAATACAGGATACATACAATGATCTGAAAGATCCGGCAAAGCGCCTGACGGCACCGGAATTGTTGATGGATTTGCGCATTCTTTTTCACCTGACCGGCGACCTGCATCAACCATTGCACGTGGGCTACGGCAGTGATAAGGGTGGAAATACAGTACAGGTAAGGTTTGGCAGCAAAGGCACAAACCTCCATCATGTGTGGGATACGGACATCATTAAAAACCAAAATATCACATTGAATGACTGTCTGGCATTGGGTAAAACTTTATCTCCCGCAGACCTGAAGCGCATACGCACTATTGATGTAATGGTGTGGATGAATGATTCGCGCGCTTTGCTGAAGACGGTTTATGCATTTCAAAGCAACAAGCTGGGTGATGATTATATAGCTGCGGCTAAACCTTTGATTGAAAGACAGCTCTTGTACGCAGGTATTCGCCTGGCAGCTATACTTGATCAGACGTTCAGGCAGCGTCAGGTATCTGCAGCCACCGGCTCAGTTGCTATAACAAACAGCGATGTCCGTCCAAATCCTACTACTCACAAGAGTATCTATTCGGCGGAAGAAGCTACTGCGCACATTGGCGAACAGGCCAGAGTATGTGATCACGTTACCCGCAGCAAGAAACTGAGGCGTGGCAAAGGCATTATTTATTTCATGGGCGGCAATAACGGTGAAGCGCCATTCTCTATCATTATTTTCAGTGATGATTATGATTACTTTTCTTACAATCCTGCAAGTGCACTGAAGGGAAAAAGCATCTGTGTATCCGGCAAGATCAAAGACTACAAAGGACATACAGAGATCGTAGTAGACAATGAAAAGCAGATACAAATACAGTAAATAATCAGAAGCCTTCTACCGCTGCCACCATTCGCTGGCGTGTCTTTTCATCGGGCAGTAATCCTTGGCCTGCCAGCATATTATCGGCTGCATGTGTGGGATTGGCTGTAGCTGGTATTACACAGGTCACGGCGGGATGGCTGATGATATACTTCAGCAGGAATTGGCTCCAGCTCTCAATGTCCCATTCCGCGGCCCATTCAGGAATTGGCTTTCCTGCTACTCTTGCGAGAAACCGCCCTTCACCAAATGGCCGGTTGATGAGTGCAGCCACACCGTACGCAGCTGCAACACGCAGCAATCTCTTTTCCGCATGACGGTTGAGCAATGAATAATTGAATTGCACAAAATCGATTTGTTGATTGCTGATGATGCGCTCGAGTGCACTGTGGTTATCATCTGTATAATGCGTAATGCCTATGTAGCGCACCTTTCCGGCTGCCTTCCAGTCCTGCAGTGTGGCGAAATGTGTTTCCCAATCCACCAGGTTATGTATCTGGATCAGGTCCATCGTTTTGCGCCCCATCTTTTCCATAGACTCATTCATCTGGCGGATGCCTGCTTCTTTACCGGTGGTCCACACTTTGGTAGCATAAAAGAAATCATCCCTGGCAGCCATTGAATGCGTGAGTTCACCAACTGTAGTTTCTGCATATCCATACATTGGCGAGCTATCAATGAGACGTCCACCTGCATCATGCATAGCCTGTAATACTTCTGTAAGAACTGTTTGTTGTGCGTGCTGCCTGGCCGGTATATCAAAGGTCTGCCAGGTGCCCAGCCCGATTGCCGGAAACAGTTCGCCGGAAGAAGGAATGATGCGTTGTATCATGCTGATTTTTGTTTTAAAATTACACCATCAGCAAGGCGTAAAATCAGTGATGGTTTTTTGAACTTAATCTCTTTCAAAATGCATTCTACTATGGCTGCACTATATTCTGAGCACTATTCGATCCGTCAATTTAACCGGGAAGACATTCCTGTATATAAAGCTACAAGGCTTGAAGCGCTGCAACTGGAGCCGGGCATGTTTGGCAACAGCTATGCGTTGGAAGCTGCGTTTGATGAAGAAGCATGGGACAAGCGTGTTACAAGCTCAAACAATGCCTGCTTTGGATTATATCATGCAGATTCAGTTATCGGCATTACCGGCATCGTGATTGACGCGGAAAGACCTGATGAAGCGTACATGACCCAATCTTACATCAGGAAGCCTTATCGTGGATCAGGGCTGTCGCGCATGTTGTATGAAGCACGGCTGAGCTGGGCACGGCAACGCGGACTGAACAGGCTGATCATCGGGCATCGCGAGAGCAATATCATCTCGAAAGCTGCTAATCAGCGTTATGGCTTCCGGTACACGCATAGTCAGTCGCGGCTGTGGCCTGATGGCTACCTTGAGGATATGCTATATTACGTATTGGAGCTTTAATGAAATTCTGCTTTCAGGCGCTTGCTTTTTGTGGCAATGCCTGAGATGGAGTAAGGATGGAATATTTACGCGCGCCGATCGGCTGGCTATCTGCCTTACGGATCAGGGCAATGCGAAGCTCATGATAATTTTTACCGGCGATATCTGAAAACTGCTCCAGCACAAATTCCTGCAGCGTATCAAGATTTGCTTTCAGGTTGCTGGTGTTCATCTCTTTTTTTTCCAGCTCTCTGATGCGCTCTTTCAGGTAGGCGATATGGTTATCCTTCCATGAATCTGATGTGGTGCCTGCTTCCACGCCGGATGCCTTCGGGTCAAAAGCGTCTCGCCCTTCATTACCCATTAATATCCAGTCTGTGGTTACTTCGAAGACACGGGCCAGTTTAATTAGATTTTCTAATTTGGGATAATTATTCCCAACTTCCCATTGGGCTACCTGCGATTTGGTACAGCCAATCATTTCGGCAAATTCTGCCTGAGAAAGGTTTTTACTTTTTCGCAGCAGCTTTATACGGTCTTTTATTTCTGTTGATCTGGTCATAGGGGTTATAGGATATCAATCAGTTTTTATCTACAACGGGCACCATCATGCGGGCATTTGTTATTCATCTGTGAAGCTCCTTATGATGTATAAGACGGTGACAAGCGACTTTTCGTTGGAGATATTTCACAGATTTCTTTGGGTTTATATTTCTAAGCGTGGTGCAAAACCACCAGAAGCGGCTATGGATGCGCATAATTGTTATCGTGATAAGTGCACAAGTATTTTTACCAGACTTGGTTGATTAGTTTCTCTTGCCATAAAGGCTTTATGTAAATGTTAGCTGGCCTTGCCCAAAATGTCTTTTCTTTATTAAAACTTTTACGTGATGAGTGACATTACCAAAAAGTACTCCAATGGCGAGATCACGATTGTATGGCAGCCATCGCTTTGCATTCATTCTACTTATTGCTGGAAAGGCGAGAAAGGGTTATCAACTGTTTTTAATCCCAGAGAACGGCCATGGATTAAGCCCGATGGCGCCGATTCAGAAACGATCATTGAGCATGTGAGCCAATGCCCGTCGGGTGCGCTGAGCTATTTCCGGAATGATGAAGCGGATAAGCCGGCAGAGGCAGTCGTAGAAACGATTGTAGAGACGACGCTTAACGGCCCTTTGCTGGTGTACGGCAATATCTCTGTAAAAAACCACCAGGGCAATACTGTCCAGAAAAATAAGGTGACGGCTTTTTGTCGGTGCGGAGCTTCTGGCAACAAGCCTTACTGCGATGGCAGCCATACCAAAATCAATTTTACCGGCTGAAGCGATAAGCGCCGTCTTATCTTCGGATTATGGATAAAGATATACTACCCGGCGACCAGCTAATCCCGCTAAGGATAAGCTCGATCCGTGAAGAGGCTGCAGATGTAAAAACTTTTTTCTTGGAAACCGACGATGCTGCCCTGACCTACAAAGCAGGCCAGTTTCTGACGTTTCTGTTTAACCGCAGTGGCCGCCAAGACCGCCGTTCCTATTCCATTTCAAGCAGCCCTGCCGCCGGCGATCCTTTCGCCATTACCGTAAAGCGTGTGGAGAATGGAGCTCATTCACGTTGGCTTACAGATCATGCTCAGGCAGGTGATATGCTCAACTGTACAGGCGCTGCCGGGCTGTTTACACTTCCTGATCGGTTAAGTGATTATCTGCAGATCTTCTTTTTTGCCGCCGGCATTGGCATTACTCCGATTTACTCAATGATCAAGGAGCTGCTGTATGGAAATGCACCTGTACACATCGTTCTTTACTATAGCAATCGGAGCCAGTCAACCGCAGTATTTTATGAAGAATTAATTGCTCTTGCTGGACAATATAAAAGTCAGCTGGACATCGTATGGCTGTTCAGCGATGCTAAAAATCTGCTTCGCGCCCGCATCAGCAAGGCCAATATGCACCATTTACTGCAGGAACATTTAAGAATATCAGCCAACCAGTTGCTCTGTTATATCTGCGGCCCGGAAGATTATCGCTGGATCATCAGCTTGTTGCTGGAAGAAGCCGGAGTCCGTTCTGCTAACATTCGCAAAGAGATTTTCCTTCCCGGTCGTATGCCGGTGCCTTCGCCTCCGCCGGATACGGCACCGCACCGTGTGACCATCCGCATGAATAGCAATGAGTACATCCTTAATGTTCAATATCCGGAAACTATACTGAGCGCTGCAAAGAAGGCAGGAATCAGGCTTCCGCATAGCTGTGAGGCGGGCAGATGCGCCAGTTGCATTGTATCCTGTAAGGCAGGACAGATATGGATGACTTACAACGAAGTATTGACTGCCGGTGATCTGCAAAAAGGATTGGCGCTCACTTGCACAGGCTATCCTGTACATGGCGATGTTGTGCTTGCTGTAACATAGAGAAGCCGCTTACCACATTGCAGTAAACGGCTTCAAAAGCCAATATACAGGCTGGTATAATTTATTCGTCTTCACCACCAGCGCCTTCTTTTACTTTCTTGTCGCGCACCAGATCGAGAAACTCAACCGATGGCTTGAAAGAAGGAATGGTATGCTCAGGAATGTGAACCGCAGTGTTCTGACGTATATTCCGTGCGGTCTTGGCCGCACGGCGCTTTAGCAGAAAAGAACCGAAGCCCCGCACATGTACGGGCTCGCCTTCTTCAAGCGATCCTTTTACTTCTTTAAAGAATGCTTCCATAGTAACCAGCACGTCCACTTTTGGGACGCCTGTCTTATCAGCGATTCGGTTAATAATGTCTGCTTTAGTCATAGTTGTAGGATTGGAAATTTAACTTGAAAAAGGTTATCTGCTAAAACTTTCCAAAAAAATCATTCCAATATTACTTGGTTTTGAAAGTGCGGAAAATTTAAGCGGGCTGCGCTACAATTTCCTCATATCTAGCAACCCATGTCCCAAATTTAGCAAATGTTTCGTCTGCAGCAACAACTATTTGATCTTTGTTTTCCGGGAATTGCTCTGCAAATTCATTGACCATTTGGGTAAAAGCTTTCCATTTTGCATCGGTGGCTTCCCCATATCCGCTGAAAAAGCTGATTCCGTTGGCAGCACTTCTATCCAACTGCTTCATAAGCATTTGCGAAATAAAGCGTCCGCCGAGTGTTGAGCC
This sequence comes from Chitinophagaceae bacterium, assembly GCA_965200035.1. GTDB lineage: Bacteria > Bacteroidota > Bacteroidia > Chitinophagales > Chitinophagaceae > UBA1952. Next base: position 820,762 of record OZ241334.1, read on the forward strand.
TTCCAATACGTACAGCGCTCCAATAGCCTGTGGCACACTTTCCAGCGTAGGAATCTGCTCCGCCTGTGCCAGATCATGCGTAGAAGCACCAATCTTTTTCAGATCTTCAAGCAATGCGGCTGTCTGGCGGCGCTCAACAATGTCTGATAGTAAAGAGCTGTCTATCAATGATTGAATACGCTCTTCTACCGGCTTGAAATAACCATAGAACATCTTGAGCAGATAAGCATATGGTTCTTCGCTGGTAGCCTTTTTTATGTACGGGATGGTAGCCTTTTCCAGTTGCTGGTGCGCAGTCTTGGTTTCGTTGCGCAGGCGCTCCATGATCATTTCACTCATAATACGTTATTGATTTTGAGCAAAACTAGATTCATTGTCATGGAAGTGTTTGTAGAAACGGGAAAAAGAAAATGGCGCACCGCAGCGCGCCATCAATGGTATTTACATCATTTAAAAAAGTTACGGACGGGCTATCAGCTTCAACGGCTGTTTGTTGGCATCATAACGCTGCATTTCGTACATTAGCCGCTTCAGGAGGAAGTACATGATGGCGCCATCGTCCAGCCAGCCTACTACCGGGATCAGATCCGTCATCAGATTAAAGGGTGAAAACAGGTAGAGCGCAGCGGCTATGAGCGCCACAATTGTAAGGAAAGAAGCCTTGTAAGTACCCCGGATCATTTCACCAATCATACTGAACAGCCGGCTGCGATGCTTCCACAAAGCGGAAAGCGTACGTACCTGCTGTACTTTTTTCATCATAGGAATCCTTGCCATTTTATCGATCAATTTTTTAGTCTTCTTAAAGTTACGTAGTAGCCGGATGCGTTTTGGTCAAGGGATTGGTAACGCTTATGCAATGTTCACTTTTGATAAAGAGCCGTGCGAACGGCGAACGGCAAACGCCTACATTTGATCAACCATCTTTTCACTAATCAATAAAACGAACCATTATGGCAGTACGTCTTGGCGATACCGCGCCCAACTTTAAAGCAGCCTCTACGAGCGGCAATATTGACTTTCATGATTACCTCGGCGATAGCTGGGGTGTCCTGTTTTCGCATCCTGCGGATTATACGCCTGTTTGTACTACAGAGCTTGGCCGTACCGCGCAGCTCAAGAGCGAATTTGACAAGCGCAATGTAAAAGTGCTCGCTGTAAGTGTAGATTCCCTAGATAAGCACGAAGGCTGGGTAAAAGACATTAATGAAACGCAGCAGACAACGGTAGATTTTCCGATCATCGCCGACCATGACCGCACAGTGGCCACGCTCTATGATATGATTCATCCGAATGCTTCTGAAACATTTACGGTACGCTCACTCTTTGTGATCGGGCCGGATAAAAAAGTGAAGCTGACCATTACTTACCCGGCATCCACCGGACGGAACTTCAACGAGGTACTGCGTGTGATCGATTCACTGCAGCTCTCCGCAAAGCACAGCGTGGCTACTCCGGCTGACTGGAAGCAGGGTGAAGATGTAATCGTGTCTCCGGCAGTAAGCACTGAAGATGCAGAGAAAAGATTTCCAAAGGGCATTAAAGCAGTAAAGCCGTATCTGCGCTATACTCCACAGCCGGAATAAATAAGCAGTATGATCAGAAAGGCTGAGCCAAATGGCTCAGCCTTTCTTTTCAAAAAAAGTATAATTATCACGAACGTACACGCTGACGCAACGGATGGTCTTTGCTTTTATTAAAGGTCTTCACACCTTCACGTTTAGCTCCTCTTCTCCTTTCCATCTGTTCTTCTTCGGGGAGATGAATTTCTTCAAAGCAAGCGTCCGAGCAGCATCCCTCATATTTTTCAGCACAAGCAGGACATTGAATAAATAGCATATGGCAGGCTTCATTCCGGCAGTTTGTATGATCGTCTGACGGCTGGCCGCACTGGTGACATTGGGCAATCACATCTTCCGTAATGCGCTCTCCCAGGCGACCATCAAACACAAAGTTTTTACCAATGAATTTCAGCGGCAACTCCTGTTCTTTGGCTTTACGCGCATATTCAATAATGCCGCCTTCCAACTGAAAAACCTTCTTAAATCCATTGTGCAATAAGTAGGCGCTGGCTTTTTCGCAGCGGATACCGCCGGTGCAGTACATCACAATATTTTTGTCCCGGTGTGTCTCCAGCATTTCGGCTGCCATAGGTAGCTGATCTCTGAAAGTATCGGATGGAACTTCCAGGGCATTCTGAAAATGCCCTACCTCGTATTCGTAGTGGTTGCGCATATCCACAATGATGGTGTTGGGATCATCGGCCATCTCGTTGAATTCAGCGGCTCTGAGATGTGTGCCCATTTTTGACGGGTCAAATGCAGGATCGTCAATGCCATCTGCCACTATCTTGGGACGTACCTTGATCTTCAAAACCCAAAACGATTTTCCGTCATCATCCACTGCAATATTCAGGCGGATGCCATTGAGCGCTTCGTAGCTGTACAGGCAATCGCGGAATGCTTCAAAAAGACTTTGCGGCACACTGATCTGTGCATTGATGCCTTCGTGTGCTACGTAGATACGGCCAAATACGCTCAGGGTTCCCATCTTTTGATAGAGGTTATTGCGAAATTCATCCGGCACGGCAATGTGGAAATATTGGTAAAAAGAAATAGTCGTGCGCGGCTCTGTTTCTGCGAGCATGCGCTGCTTCAACTCTTCGTTGTTGATGCGGTTGTGTAACACTGGCATGGTGTACCTTCCGTTTTTTATGTGAGGCGCAAAGGTAATGTAGTTTTGAGTGTTGGGGTTTTAGTGCCTGGTTAACCGATTCAAAACACAGAACTCAACACTCAAAATTTTTAAAAAGGATAGCCGATTGCGAGATTCAGGATCAGGTTTTCTTTGCGCCAGGTTGGGTCCCCGAAGTTGATGCGGTCAAATACCCAGGCCGGATGTGGGGTATCAATATCTGTCTCTTTTAAGAAAGGTACGCGGATAGGCATCGCCAGATCCAGGCGCACTACGAGGAAGGTAATATCTACCCGAAGACCTGCTCCTGCACCTACACCTACCTGATTCAGAAACTGACTGGTAAATTGGCTACCGGGCCGGCTATCGTCTTTACGAGCAGTCCAGACATTACCGGCATCTACAAACAAGGCGCCGTTCAGGATGGAGATAAGCTTACTCCTGAGCTCGGTATTGGCTTCAAGCTTAATATCGCCGGGTTGGTCGGGGATGATGCCGCTTGTCCGGCCATCACGCACGTTGTAGGTACCTGGACCGAGCGATCGGGCGCGGAATGCCCGGATATCATTGGCGCCGCCTGCGAAGAATGCTTTGATGAAAGGTAATGTGGTGCTGTTACCATATGGTATGCCCACCCCAGCCAACAGACGACTGGCCAATATGGTGGTATTCTTTTCATTTAGCCGCAGGTAATGCCTGCCTTCAACCTCGAAGCGTGCATACTGAGAGAAGGGCGTGTTAAACAGCTTGCCATCGCCCGCATCTTTGCTGCCAAAAGTGCTGCCGGTAAAAAGGCCGATCAGATTGCCCGGCGCTTCTACATTTCCATTGAAGTACCAGTTATGGCGCCGCGTATTGGCTCTCGCAAGGCTATTGTAATTATAATTGTAGGATGGCCCCAGAATGAATTGCGGCTCAATGGCGCGGCGGAGTGTGATGTCTGTATCCAGTACTTTCTGATACTCTGGTGTGATGTTGATAGCCTGCACATAATTTACATTCAGCAAATTAAGCTGATGCTCTGTGCGTATGCTGTGCTTCCAGATAAAACCATAGGTGCCGGTATAGCTACTTAGGGTGTATTGGTCATTGCGATTATAGAATTCGTAGCGGACACCAATTTTGGTACGCGGTATAAATTCACTATTGGCATCGACCAGGCGGAAAGGTGCAACTACCCGCGGCAAGAGCAGATTGGCTTCTATACCATAACGAAGGATGCGGGAGCTTTGTGTACCGCTTACCTGTGTTTCTGCACCACCGAATATACTGGTGGTAAAGAGCTCTGCGCCATGCAGGAAATTACGGTTGCGCCAATTGATGCTGACTTCCCCACCTGTAGAGTTATTGGAGCGGGTTAGACCCGTGACTTCGAGCCTCCATGATTTCTTGGGAAGCGGCGTGAGGAAGTAGTATGGATCGAGAAAGTAGCCATTGGTATCAACCTCTTCGAAACGCGCTTTTACAAACTTAAATGTACCCAGATTCACCAGACGGTTGAGCGAACGGTCGTGATCGCGGCGGCTGTAAGGCTGGCCAGGATGGAAAATAAGCATCCGGCTGAATGTCTTGGGCTTGAACTGATGATCCGGATCAATGATATTGTAGTCTAAATATTTCTCAGAAGGTGCGGCGCCCAGTAATGAATCCTTTTCAATCGTGTAGGTCGGATACAGCCAGATGTTGTTGATAATGTAAGGCTGGCGGTCGTTGTAAGGAGTCACCTCTTTCAGTTTTACATACATGTCCACCTGATTACCGCCTACGGTGGAATCTACCTGAACCAGCAAGTAATCTGCATTAAAATAATAGTAGCCATGGTTTTTCAGCGAAAGGTCGATCCGGTTACGCTCTCCCTTAATGGTTTCCAGATCGTAAGGCTTGCCATTCTTCAGCGCCGTTTTACGCTCGGTGCGCGCTATCTGTTTTAATATTTGCGTAGCAGTATCTTTCGGATAGGTGACATTGCGGATCATGTATTGAGGTCCGGTATTGGCCTCAAAGCGGAGCGATGCCATGCGCTTCTTATCATTCACCACAGTGTCCCCCGTAACTATCGCATGAAAAAAGCCTTTGTTCTGCAGGCGGTTTTCCAATACCTGACGGTTTTTTTCCAGATTCACTTCACTGGCCAATACCGGAGGCTCGCCGAGCTTTTCACGGATATATTTGCGCACGCCTTTCCCGCGTGGTTCACCGGCTACATAGTAAAACCATAGCTTGTAACGGATCCCTAAAATGCTTGTATTCGGCTTTGGCCTTACCAGCCCTTCCAGCTCTGATTTGATGGCGGAAGCGCTTTTCTTACCTGCCTCCGTATTCATCTTCACATTGGCACCCGTATATAATCTCGCTCCTTCCGGTAAATGCTTGGTCACATTGCAGGAAGCGGCAAGTAAAATCAGTAAAATAAAAAATAGTGGACGAACAGTCAGCTTCATCTAGTTGGTCTTCTTATCATCATCCGTCTTCTTTTTCCGGCGGAAGAATTCATTGAAATTGTCGTAATCGAGGGTGAAGATAAAGCCGGCGCCCGACTCAATCACCTGCCCTACAGCAATGCCTTCGTAATCGTTGCGGCGATAAGCGCGCAGCCGGTAGCGGCCATCCTTGCTTAGTTGGTATTCAAGCGATAAATCACCGCCGATATTGGAGGATGCCTGATTGGATTTCGGACCTTCTACCTGCACGCTACTGCCTACATTCACCATGAGGCGATCATTCAGCAATCGTTTGGAGATGCCTACAGTAAGATCGGTGCGCTGCTCGCCGCTGCCGGTAGAATAATCTTCACCTGAATTGAGCCCGAAGTTCAAATCCACACCCGGTACCAGCCCGCCTGCAAGACGGTTGAGCTGATCGGATAGAATGCGGCTGGCGCTCTGTCTTGCGAATGACTCGGCAGTTGAAGGAGTACCATTGCTTTCCAGCGGATTTTCATCTACAAAACGACCAAGTAACAGCAGGGCAAATACTTGTTTGTTCAGTTCGCTTTCATCCGAGCGTATCTGTGCCAGCTTCTGATCTACATCTTTCCAGCGCGCCTGCTCACGCTCAGGCAAGATGATGTCGAAAGACACCTGTGGCTTAAGCAGCTCACCGCGCATATTCAGATGCACCATAAATGGAATGCGCTGCTTGTACTGATTGATCTCAGCCTGTGACTGGCCGCCCAACTGGTGCTCCATCAAATCGATAGGTGCGGTGTTGGCCTGGTAGAGCGCAGTGATATCTACCCGTGCAGCGGTAGGCGCGCCATCAAAAGTGATAGTGCTTCCAGGCTGTACATAAAATTGCCTTTTCAGGAAAGATAGCGTGAGCAGGTAAGAGCCCTGCGTCATAGTATAAGTACCGGTCAGGCTTACCTTGCCGCTTGGGTCTATGCCTGCCTGCAGCGCGGCATTACCCTGTATATGAAGCGCATCATTGTTCCGTTCGTCGATCACTACGTTGAAGCGGGCGGCAGTGTCCGTTTCCAGTGTTGCGGAAATGTCCATGCCTTTGCGGCCTGCGTTATTGAGTGAATCACCATTGTTGCTTAAGGCGAAAGTGACAGTGTCTGTACGGTTGTCCATATCCACAAATTCTACAACGCCGGTACGGCTCTGCACTTCGGGATCGGATGTTGGCAGGATGTAGCTGAAGTCTGTGCCTCTGTTTATGCGGAGATAGCTGTTGACGATTGGCAGGTTGAGTGTGCCGCGCACCTTGGTACTGGTGGTAATATTGAGGCTGCCGTAGAAAGGCTGGTTACTGCCCGGCTTTCTTACCGCTTTTGCCGCTTGGAAGTTGTCTGCAGTCAGATTGAGGTTAAAGCCAATCTTCTTAAAATCATTGGTGAGAATATCGCCATTGATGGTGGCTTTGTTCTGCGCGCTATCCACGATATCAAATTGATTGAAGTGGATGCCGGTAGCATTAACCGCGATGTCTTCATTGGTCAAGGAAAAACGCTCGCCCAGTAATGTGGGAGTGAGGTATGCCTGATCAAAACGGATAGCGCCATTCACGGCAGGTTTATCCATAGTACCGCTGATAGCCATTTGTCCTTTCAGGCTGCCGCCTGCATCGGTGATCTGTCCTGCACTAAATGGCTCAATGGTCTTCAGGTTCAGATTGGTCAGATTGAGGTTCATATCCAGTGATTTGGTAGCTATATAATAACGGCCGTCAATGCTGACGTCATTGCCATTGCCCTGTAGCTGAATATTAGCGGCTAAAGTCTGCGCCGTTTCATTATTTACTTTCAATGAAAGAGAGCCTATAGTATCTTGCTTGTAGCGTATGTCTGCAACGTTCAGATCTGAGGTAAACACCAAATCCTTGGTTGGATTCTTAAGCTGTGCGGTACCATTGATGATGCCATCTGCCAGTGTTGAATCCTGTGTAACGATCTCGGTAATGGTATTGATGTGAAAATTAGTGAAGCGCACATCAATCGGGGCGGTAGCTACCGGCGAGGTGCTGTTGGCGCTGATCGACTGGCCGCTATTCTCTATGGTAAAGTTATTGATCACCAGCCCACTGTTATCATACTGAATATAGTTCTCGCCAGGTATATTCCAGGTATCATAGTTGAGCATGAGGCCACGCTGCAGGCTTACCCGGAAACCATCATTGGGCACCTGATTGAGCACGGCGGACAGTTGGTAACGGCTTACCTCTTTCGGGTCTTTTACATCCAGATTGGTGGTAAGTTGATTGTTGGCGACGCTGCCGGTAAGCGCAGTCTTATTGAGCCGGAAGCTTTTGTTGCCTGCACCATCCAGCGTTACAGCGTAGTTGAGCGCATCTGCAGTTGCGGCTGATATAGTAAGGCTGTCAATGGAATTGTCATTGAAGACGATCTTACGTGCATTGGCACGCAGGTTGAGATCATTGGCAGCACTGTTAAAGTTGATAGCGGCTATGATGGAATCACTCCCCTTCATGGCAGGCACAAATGCGTAAAGCATTGGAGATGGATGAACGGCCAGATTGAGGGTCCAGTTTTGTGCGGTAAATGGCGCAGGTTTGTAGCCCGGCAGGCTATAATATTTATTGATCGTGCTTTGTACAGCCGACGCTATCTCGGTAAGCTTGTACTGGCCATGCAGGTTCATGGTAACGGCTTCTGCGCGCAGGGCAAGGGTTCTGCTTCCATCCTCGCCGGCAAAGGCATCGAGCGCAATGGTATCATAAGCTACGTATCGCTGGCCTTTGTTCAGCACAATTAGGTCGTTGATGCGAACAGTGCCGTCCAGCGCATCCGGATTGGTGGAAGTGAGATCAGCATTGATATGGCCGTGTATTTTCAGCTCATCTTTATAGAGCTTCAGTGCCTGCAGATTTACGCTATCCAGCTGCAGATCCATTTTCACTGCCGGATAGTTTCCTTTCATCAGCGCATCGGCATTGAGATCGAAACTCAGGTTAGGATCGCGCATGTGCGCAATGGCAGCTATGTTGCCACGGTTCAGCTTTGCATCAAGGTTGAGGTTGCGGTAATCATAGCCTTTGGCCTGTGCCGAGATCACATGAGCTTTTACAGTAGCCACCATCTTCTTCGGGTCGAAGCCGCTGCCATTGGCCGCCAGCTGTACGGTGACGCGGCCCACATTCTGCTCCTGCTTTAAGATATAGCCGAGATCGAGATTGCCTGCACCTGCGGTAATGTTATAAGACTGGCCCATGCCACGCACCATACCGGCTATTGCTGCCGTGCCACGTGAGGTAGCAATATTCAGCTTCGTATTGAAGGCGTTCATCGTACCTACAAAGAAGCCTTTTACGCCCATCGTTTCAGGGACGCGAATGGTTGGCGGCAAAGTACCTTTTGGCAACAGTTTGTTCAGGTCTGCCTGCGAGGTCTGCAGGTTGGCGATGTTCAGATTGTACATGGCCTTCGCGCCATCCGGCAGGCCTTTGATACGACCGCTCAGCTTCACGGCGGTATGCTGCATACCACTCAGCTCAAAGTTGGGGATGTCCAGATCTTTCAGATAGCCTTTCAGATTGGTATTGAGCCGGAATACTGCATTCTCGTTGCCTTTGAATGGCGGCACGGTGGCCAGCATCGGGGCGAAGGTGAGGATGTCTTTAAACGCAAGGGAGCAATTGTTCAGGTCCGCCTTCAGCATCATATCGCCGAGCTGATTGGACAGATTGGCCAGCGACTGCCACGCTACGCCAATCTCATTGCGCAGCACGGTCTTGTCTGTTTCGAGCAACAGATTCTTGAGGTAAGCGCCTTTTTCATTATAGAAGAAAGAGGTCTGTAACTGCTTTAAGGTAAATCCGCTCTGCTCGCTGAAAGCCAGTTTTGCTACATCACCTGAGTAAGTTGTCGGGGTAATGGTGAGCGCAGTGGCATCAAGCGTTAGTCCTTTCACATCGAGGTGACCGTAATCCATCCCTCTTTTTGCACGCGGTGTATTGTTGTTATCGAACTTTATGTTGTCGTTGTTGAATGCAACCTTTTCCAGCTCTATCTTCCAGGGATTTTCTGCCTGTGCCTGTGCTGATTTTTCTACCTGATCTTCCACCACTTTGGCCTGCTGGGTGGCGCCCATAGCTATAACAGCGTCTGTATTATTCAGCGCCAGATTTTTCAGTACGATGTTCAGGGTTTTAAGATCAATAGTCTTTGGCTCTGCAATCAGCTCGCCGAGCTTTACCTGCGCTTTCAGCGCTGAGGCATCATTGCCATAATCCGCATCTATATCGCGCACGGTGAGGTTGCCTACCTGCAGCCCCAGATTGATTGGTCCGCTGTTGTTGGCTTTTACCTCCGCCATTGGCTTGGGCTGCGCAAGCGGCTTGTGCTGATAGGCTCTGGCGATTACATGCTCCAGCCGGATCTTCGGGATATTGAAGAGCATTTTATCGAGGTCAAACTTCTTGATGTTGGTCTCAAACTCGCCCAGGTAGAGGTAGGTATCCATGCCCGCCTGATCGTCGCGGAAGGTGGCCAGTATTTTGCTCAGCTTTACATGCTTTACATCTATGGCAAAGCTGGAGCTGCTGGTATCTTTTGGCTTGGTAGATGGTGTGGTGAATGCATCTACGATGTACTGGAAGTTATAGGCCGTGTCGGTACCGGTGCGGTAAATGTTGGCACGGATTCCTTCAAGCTCTACATCGTTTACCTCTACCTTTTTATCCAGCAGGGCAAGCATGGATATATCTACCGCCAGCTTTTTGCCGGCCAGCAGGGTATCTCCTTTTTTGTCCTGGAAGTAAACCCCTTCGAGCACTACTTTTTTGGGGAATGCAATGCCAAGGTGGTCTATTTCTACCGGTGTGCCGATCTTCTTCTGAAGGAAGGCGACCGCTTTATCTTTTGCAAAATTCTGCACTGCGGGTACCTGTATCAGCACCACAATGAGGATCAGCAGCACAATGACACTAACTACCGTCCAGCCGAAAATTTTTAGAATGCGCCGGGCTATCTTACTCAATGTATCGATGATTTTTTATGAATGCACGCAAAGATAACCGCTAACGATTGTAGCGCTTATTATCCAATGAAACTACAAAACCATACCATGTTTTTTTGGCGGCTTGTTGGTGTATTTACTCTTTTTTAGTAATGCCGGTCTTTCCGTTGCGCTCCAAAATGGCTCTTTCTACCTGCTCAAAGTAGTCTGTATTGCCTTTCATGTGCATTTTCCTGCAGGCTTTGCTATTGGATGAGCGCTTTTCACACTATGCCTTTTTCGATGATGGATAATGCGGTAGCTGCGCCTTCGGTGCCCAGGCAGTTGAACTCTCCCCCGCTCATCATCCGGTAATATTGAAAAAAGTGAATGAGGTCGTTGAGCCGATGCTTCCCGATCTCCTCTATGGTTTTGATATGGATATAATCTTCCGATACGTCTGGAATGGCGAGGATTCGGTCGTTGCGGACAGGCGTTGTCTTGCCCTTATCGAGCTGCTCGGCGAGGATGACGCCGATGACGCGGCATTCGAGCAGGCAGCCGGGATAGGTGGATTGCTCCATGAGCACGAGCACGTCCAGCGGATCGCCGTCTTCTCCCCGGGTATGGGGTATAAAGCCGAAGTCCAACGGAAAGGCAGTGCCTGCAGGCAGGATTTTGCGCAGCCTGAAAAAGCCGGATGCTTCATCATAGGCAAATTTGTTGCGGCTTCCTTTCGGGGTCTCTACCACTACGTTGATCAGGTTCTGTTGTTTATCGGCAAAGGCTTCCGGCAGTTTCATATAATGGTGGCTTTTCGGGGGATGCTTTTTGCAGTGAAAATTTCATTCCATAAAAATCCGGCGGTGGTTTGAGCTGATAGTAAATGTGTATCGTTCCATTCCGGCTTTAGCTGAAAGGAAAAGGGATATGCGCGGCGCAGGCCGGGCGATTTCTGAGGGTTGCTTTGTATTTTGCCGGATGATGATCTATGAGACTTCTATTGAGGATATTCCACTGATACGGTCCATTGCAGTGCGGACGTGGCCGGCGGCTTATGGCACTATTCTTTCGCACGGGCAGATCGCTTATATGCTGGATCTCTTTTATGGTACGGAGGCGCTGGAGCAACAATTTCTGACCGGGCACCGGTTTCTGCTGTTTTCAGAAGGGGATGCTGTACTTGGCTTCGCAGGCTATGAAATGAATTATGAACCGCAGATCGCGAAGCTGCACAAGCTGTACGTACTGCCTGAAGCTCAGGGGATGCGGGCGGGCAATCTGCTTTTGGAAGCTGTGAAAAGTGCAGCACGCGCACAGGAGCAATTACAGGTAATCCTTAATGTGAACCGCTTTAATCAAGCAAAAGAATTTTACGAAAAGAATGGCTTCGCTGTACTCAGGGAAGAGGATATTGATATAGGCAATGGATATTTTATGAATGACTACATTATGGGATTTGATTGCCCGGGCTGACTAACTGGCTGTTTTTATAACAGAACAATTATTAGAACCAAAAAGCAGGAAGCCGCTGTAACAGCGGCTTCCTGCTTTTTGGTTCTGCCGGATGGCGTTGGGCAGCTACCGGATGGCAGTGCACACCTGCTGCATGACAGTGGTGTGCTACTACATAGTATTGGTGTCCTGCCGGATGCCATTGGTGACCTGCCGGATGCCATTGGTGTCCTACCAGGTGGCAGTGGTGTCCTCCCGGGCGTTAGTGGTGTGCTACCGGGTGACATTGGTGTGCTACCGGGTGATATTGGTGTCGTGCCGCATGGTATTGGTCTACTGCCGGGCGTTAGTGGTGCCCTGCCGGGTGCCAGTGCGCTGATACCGGGTGCCTTTGATACACTGCGGGTCTGATGGGGCCGCGACCTGGCAAGTCGCCCTTTCGGGACTTGCCAGGTCTATCCGGAGAGCCTACATTCAGGCTTTGGAGCGGGAAAACCGGATATTAGCTATCTGCCTGTATTCAGGGGATGAGGCGCCCTGTGTGCTCATTGACTTTACGTAGCTCTTTACATCGTAAGCGATATCTACCAGTCCCGTTTCCAGAGCATACAGCTTTGTATCTCTAACCATGCGTGCCTGACCTAACTGTGCGCCTGCATTGGTGACTGCAGCGTTGCTCTCTATCATGCGCTCCTGCAAAGCCGTAAGACTGGCTATAGTAAGATCTGATTCATTAACGGTGTAGCCGCTCTGCGAAAGCAGGGATATAAGCCTGCTGAAATGGGCTTCGAGGTTGGTGTAGGAGCGCTGTGAGGTGGAAATGGCTTTGTCTGCGCGTATATTATCGCTGATGACATCTTCCAGCTTTTGCTTTTTGCTGCTTTTGGAACGGTCGCCCCTGATTTTGCTGTTGATGGTTTTGACATCTGCCAGCAGAGCGGCGCTGTCTTTCTGCGAGGCTACGGCGCCGCTTACACGGGTGACCAGCTTATCAAGCCCTTTGAAAGTGGCTTCGCGGGTATCTACGGCTATAGTGAGCAGACTCAGTATATCCCCTACCGATCTGACGCGTGCATCAGCATCAGTGTGCAGTTCCTGAAGTGCGGAAATAGTAGTGAGGGGATTAACGGGATTGTAATGTGCCATGTTTTGGATGATAGCGATGAGCCTGCCAAAATTCGCTATGTTCTTTACATGGCCTTTTTCTGAGGTTGAAGACATTGTAAAAGTTTTGAGGTAAGGCGCTAATATAGGCAGTAAAATAAACTTTCTAAATGTTTGGATTACAATATTAAATACTACTTATTGTAAAAATTTTATTTGCTAATTATTACTAACTATTAAGGCAGTTGATTTTAAGATTACGTTTGGTTTTGCGTAGACTTTGTGATAGAATGAGGTATTTTATGATAATGATTTTATTTTGTTCAGCATTTGTATTGCATACAGCAAAAGAGCCATCCGTATGGATGGCTCTTTTGGTTTTTACCTGTAATGCTCAGGATGAAATGACTGATAATATCTCTTTGAAGCTTCTTTCGGATCTATAGCGCTGCGCTGCAGACATTAGTGATTTACCAAAAGCATAAAGCAGCTTTTAGTCTATGGCTTTATCCTCCGTCAGATGAAGCCATTTCAGAAGCGTGTCTGATAGGTAACTCAACAATAGAATGCCTGCGGCAAATAAGAAACCCGCCAGGAGCGCCCGCTCAAACCTTCTGAACATACTCCAATCAGGGTGCCTGTGCGCTGCACCCATTATGTCCGGTATAAAGAAAACGATCGTCCAGAAAATAAACTTTACTAAAATCTGCAGTGATTTCCTTCTGGACTATTCCATGTTATAAGACTATGATGCAGTGTTAAGATATACTGATTTTCCGGAAAAGTTGAGGCATTGCCTGTAATTCCTGTATGCCTTTGAGCTGCGAACCATGATTATCTTATTTATTCCGGCTCGTGCTCGCCTTCGCTAATCTCTTCGATCATCTTTTTGCAGAAGGCCGGCAGGTCTGCCGGCTTGCGGCTGGTAACGAGGCCGTTGTCTGTAACTACTTCCTGATCTACCCAGGTGCCGCCTGCGTTTTCGATGTCTGTCTTCAGAGAGGGCCATGAAGTTACCGTACGGCCTTTGAGCGCACCGGCTTCCACGAGTGTCCACGGGCCGTGGCAGATGGCGGCTACGGGCTTGCCATTGTCCATGAAATCTTTTACAAAGCTGACGGCTTCTTTGCTGACGCGCAGCGCATCCGGGTTCATGACACCGCCGGGAAGCACCAGTGCATCATAATCAGCTGCGTTCACGGCATCTACTGTTTTATCCACGGCTATCTCGTTGCCCCAGTCTTTCTGGTCCCAGCCTTTGATACTGCCGCTTTTCAGCGATACGATCTCTACCTGTGCACCGGCTTCTTTCAGTGCCTTTACCGGTTGTTCCAGTTCTGATTGTTCAAATCCATCGGTAGCGAGTACGGCTACTTTTTTTGAGCTTAGCTTTTCCATGTCTGTTGATTCTTTTTTGATACAGCTTAATTTTTAAAAAATTGTACCAGCTTTTGCTGCATGGTATGCGCTTATTAATAAGGGAGGCTGTATCAGACAGAAAAAAGGACTGGCTACAGATCGGTGCGGTAGCTGAAATGCACTACCGGCGCTTCTTTGCCGGCGGTTGACCGGTAGAAGCTCAATGCATCATCATCACCTGAATCTGCGCTTACAAACATTTCCCCAATATGCTGCTCGCGGCAATAGCTGATGGCTTCTTTAATAAGCTCTTCACCCACTCCCTTTCTCCGGTGTGCAGGATGAACGGCAATATCATAGATGAACAGCTCTGCGCCCTGCCGGGTGTAAGATGGCAGTTCGTAAGCGGTAAGTCCGCCGATGACCGTCTGGCCATTCATGGCGGCGAAGACGATAAAGTAGGGATTGGTCAGCAGGGCTTTGTGATAGGATATCGCCATCTCCTGCGGCTGCTTGTTTTCAAATACGGTATCGAAGAGTGCGATCAGCTCCCGAAAAGAAGTGACTTCATTGATACCAAGCCGGACGATGTGAAATGGATGTGTCATTGTATCTGCGCTCAAATTAGTGTGTAATTATTGTTTCTCAACGTACATAAAAAAATCCCCGCTGCAATTGGCAACGGGGATTTTAAAGCTTAAATGATAAGATTATTTTTTTGTGACGCGCACATCGATACGGCGGTTCTGCGCTTTGCATTCCGGCGTGTTATTGGCTTCACAAACGGGATGATCCTGTCCGTAACCTTCAGCGGTCAGGCGGGATGCATCGATGCCTTGTGCCGTAACTGCTGCTTTGGCGGCTTCTGCACGCTCCTGAGAAAGCTTTTGATTGGCTGCGGCATCGCCGGTATTATCTGTGTAGCCACCCAGCTTCAGGGTTACGTTCGGATAGGCTTTCAGGATGGCTGCGATGTTCTTTACCTGTTGCTCAGACTCTGCGCGAAGCTTTGCGCTACCCGTCTCAAAGTACAGGCGGTCCATGGTGATCCAGGTAGTCTTATCCACTGCCTGACCGGAACCGATGAAGTCGATGAGCTTCTTTTCAGAAGACAGTCCGCCGATGGTCAGCTCTGTATTGTCGGCCAGCTTTACGGAGGTTGGCTCGCCGGTTTCGTACACGAAATCGCCCGCAGCATTCAGCGCACCTTTAACCGGAGAATTCGGCACTGGTGCCGGACCTGCATTATTAATGGTATCCTTTGCCACAGCTTCGCCGCTCGTAACGCCCTGTAGCTCCATCAGTGTCTTCAGCTTATCGGCACGGCGCGCGTTGATGCTTTCTGCGTGCATCTTGGCAAGCGTTGGCGCAATAACCAGCGATACGATAGACATCAGCTTGATGAGGATGTTCATAGACGGGCCTGAAGTATCCTTGAACGGATCACCTACGGTATCACCGGTTACAGATGCCTTGTGCGGCTCAGATTTCTTGTAATACATCTCGCCGTTGATCTTCACCCCTTTTTCGAATGATTTCTTGGCATTGTCCCATGCGCCACCGGCATTGTTCTGAAACATACCCATGAGCACACCGGACACGGTAGCGCCGGCCAGGAAACCACCCAATACTTCAGGGCCGAAGATGAAGCCGATAATCAGCGGGAACAGGATCGCAATCGCGCCCGGCAGCATCATTTTCTTCAGCGAAGCCTCGGTAGAGATGGCTACGCACTTATCATATTCCGGCTTGCCGGTGCCTTCCATAATGCCCGGGATCTCGCGAAACTGACGGCGTACTTCTTCTACCATCGCCATAGCGGCTTCCCCTACCGCACGGATGGCGAGGCTGGAGAAGATGAATGGAATCATTGCACCTACAAACAGGCCTGCCAGCACATCGGCACGGTAAATATCAATACCATCGATCTTGGCGATGCCTACGAAAGCGGCAAACAGCGCGAGGGCGGTAAGCGCGGCGGAAGCAATGGCAAAGCCCTTACCGGTAGCGGCAGTAGTATTACCTACGGCATCGAGGATGTCTGTCTTTTCACGCACATCAGCAGGCAGCTCGCTCATTTCCGCGATACCACCAGCGTTATCCGCAATTGGTCCGAAGGCATCAATCGCCAGCTGCATTGCTGTAGTGGCCATCATGCCTGCAGCGGCAATGGCCACACCATAAAGACCTGCAAACCAGAAAGAGCCGTAGATACCTGCGGCGAGCACCAGAATAGGCAGGAAGGTAGATTCCATACCCATAGCCAGGCCACCGATCACGTTGGTAGCATGGCCGGTAGAAGACTGGCGGATGATCGTCAGAACCGGTCGCTTGCCCATAGCAGTGTAATACTCGGTGATCACACTCATCAGCGTGCCCACAACAAGGCCTACCATGATCGCACCGAATACATCCATCTTATGAAAGCTGTGGCCGCGAAGGATCATCGTTTCCGGCATGAGGTATTGTACCAACCCGAAAGAAACAATTGCAGTAAGCACCATCGAGCCATAGTTGCCCATGTTCAGCGCACGCTGCACGGCTGCTGTAGAGATGCCCGCTTTATCAGAAATGCGCACCATGAACGTGCCGATGATCGAAAGAAGGATACCGATGCCGGCAATGAGCATTGGTAAAAGAATAGGGGAAAGGCCTTCAAACATCTGTGTAACGCCGGTTGGCGTGATCGTTTCGGAGCCGAGCACCATTGTAGCCAGCACGGTAGCTACATAAGAGCCGAACAGGTCGGCACCCATACCTGCTACGTCGCCTACGTTATCACCTACGTTGTCGGCAATAGTTGCAGGATTACGCGGATCATCTTCCGGAATGCCTGCTTCTACTTTACCTACGAGGTCAGCACCAACATCGGCGGCTTTGGTATAGATACCACCGCCTACGCGGGCAAAAAGCGCAATGCTTTCCGCGCCGAGCGAGAAGCCGGTAAGAATCTCGATAGCACGCCTGAGCTGTCCTGTATAAAGCGGGTCGGTAACATCTACGTGTACGAACTGATGATAAAGGATGATAAAGATAGAGCCGAGGCCAAGCACTGCAAGGCCGGCAACGCCAAGCCCCATTACAGAGCCGCCGGTAAAGGCCACATTCAGCGCTTTGCTCAGTGAGGTACGTGCCGCCTGTGCGGTGCGCACATTTGCCTTAGTGGCAATATTCATGCCTATATAGCCGGCCAGTGCGCTGAAGAAGGCGCCCACGATAAAAGCGATTGCAATGCTCCAGTGGCTGTCCGGATTGGCAGCGCCCATTACGCCAAGAAGAATGGCGGCGATCACGGCGAAGTAAGTAAGGATTTTCCACTCGGCTTTCAGGAAGGCCATGGCTCCTTCGGCAATATATTTGGCGATCTCCTGCATCCGGGCATTGCCCGCATCCTGCTTAGAGACCCAACTGCCTCTGATGAATGTAAAAAGCAGCGCCAGCACACCACATGCCGGCACCAGGTACAACAGTACTTCTTTGGTCATATTATAATTAATGAAAAATTTGAAACGGACAAATATAGTCGTTACTTGCTCAAATTCATAGCTGTCTCATGGAATGGTTTTTTATCGTTTTTTAATGAATACCGAACTTATTTCTGCCGTATCTTGAAAATAAAAACAGCCTTGCCACTTTCCGACTACAGGAAGCTTAGTGACGAAGATGTCATTCACCGGTATGTGCATCGTAAAGAACATGCGGCTTTCAGCTGCCTTTATGAGCGCTATGCACACCTGGTGCTTGGCGTATGCTTTAAGTACCTGAATAATTCGGAGGCGGCGAAAGATGCGACCCAGCAGATATTCATTAAGCTGCTGGAAGACCTGACGCGCTTCAGGATCGAAAATTTCAAGCCCTGGCTGTTGCAGGTGACGCGTAATCATTGCCTGATGCAGCTGCGCAGATCGCTGCCGGTGACGAATAACACGATTGAGCCGGACGAGGATATGGAATTTGAGGAAAAGCTGCATCTTCTTGCTGAAAGAGAACAGTTGCTCCAGCACCTTGAAGCGGCTGTTCTGGAGCTGAATGAAGAACAGCGCAGGTGTATTGAGGCCTTTTACCTGCACAAAAAGAATTATGCAGCTATTGCACAGGAAACAGGCTACACACTGCTGCAGGTTAAAAGCCATATTCAGAACGGGAAGCGCAATCTTAAAAACAAATTGATCACGGTAAAAGCGGCGCAGCGATGAACGAGCGGTTATTGCACATATTGGACGAAACGGCCTGCCTTACCCGCAGACAGATGAAGGACTACCTGAGCGGCAATATGCTGCCTGAGGAAATTCATGCAGCAGAAGCGCACATTGCGTCCTGCCCGTTGTGTAATATGGCGGTCGAGGGTTTTGAGGTGCATGGAGATGAAGCACAGGAAGCTATTAATTCATTGAACAGCAGTTTTCTGAAAGCTCATTTTGACTCGATCACTCCGCAAATACATCTGAACTCACTGTCGCCCGCTACAGTGGTATCACGCCCTAAAAAGAAAGCCAAAACAGTATCGTTATTGCCGATGACGGGCATTGCGGCGGCGCTACTGCTTGCGGCGGGCCTTTTCTGGTATCTGAAAGGTGACCACAATGGCGAACAAAAATCAATGATCGCGCAGCGCGAGGAAGTAAAGACACCGATGCAGGCTCCGGCTACAGCTCCATCAGTAAGCACGGTAAGAATTGCAGACAGCACGCTACCCCAGCCTACCACGATGAGCCGCACCAATGATGCGGCGCTGGATGAGCATGTGCCTGCCATAAAAGAAGCGCCTGTGGCAGCAGCCCCGGCTAAAGCAAAGGAAGCGGAAGTGAGGAAGGATGCAGAGCCGGTTGCGGCAACTTTGACCAAAGCTCCGGAAAAACCTGCTGCAGCACCTGTAGTGGTCAGTTCACGGAAATTCGAGAAGCCGTTGATTGATCAGAAAGCGCCTGCAAGCAGCACAAAGACTGCCGACCGGATTGAAAAAGCTCCGACAACCAGCATTAATGATATGGCTTTGCTTAGCACACAAGGCTACCGGGCGAAAAAAGGTGATGGTGTGAGCCTGGGCGGTGGACGTACCTCTAATACTACAACAGTTGTAGATGGCATGGCGACGGACGAGGATCACCTGAAAACAGGTGATGAGCAATTTGGCTCTGGTAAGTATGGCGCTGCATTGAAGAGCTACCGTTCCGAGATGACATCCGGCAATAACAAGCGGCGCTCTCAGGCTTCGGTAATGGCCGCCCGTTGCTATATTAATCTGGGGCAAAAGGCTAAAGGCATTGAGCTGCTGCAACAGGTAGTGGAAAGCGGAAGCGGTCCGCAGCGCCGTCAGGCTAAAAGGCTTTTGCGTGACCTGAAGGGAGGTGAATAAGCCCGTTAATGATTCGGCCTATCTTTAAAGCCTTCATTATCCCTTTCTTATTTCTATGAAACGCATTTTTTCAAGGCATGTCATCATTCCTGCCATTCTTCTTCTGATTGCGCTGGTATGGCTTATCAATTATTGGGTGGCAGCTTCTACCCGAATGCAATTATACAATGAGGTACAGGCTATTCCTCACCGGAAAGTGGGCTTGCTGCTGGGCACTTCCAAATTGCTGAAAGATGGCTCTGAAAATCTGTATTATAGATACCGCATTGAAGCAGCGCTGGCATTGTACCATGCCGGCAAGATCGAATATATATTGGTGAGCGGCGATAATGGCCGGGAGGGCTATGATGAAACGAGTGCCATGCAGGCAGACCTGATTGCAGCGGGCGTACCGGGTAGTCATGTGGTATGCGATTATGCAGGCTTCCGCACACTGGATAGCATTCTTCGCTGTAAAATTATATTCGGGGAAACGAGCATTATCATTATTTCCCAGCCTTTTCATAATGAGCGTGCCTTATTTATCGCTAATCATAAGGGCATGGATGCCGTAGCGTTTAACGCGCATGATGTGGCTAAATACTATGGCTTTAAGGTGATGATGCGCGAAAAGCTGGCAAGAATAAAATTGCTGATGGATTTGGCATTCAACAAAGGACCAAAATTCTACGGTCCAAAAGTCCGGATCGGATAAAAAGGAATGGCCATTTGCAATATGCGTGATGGTTAATATTTTGTGCGCAAATTCAATATTCACACACCCATACATGAACCTCAATCAACTGACGGCGCGCATCTTTGCCGGCGCCGCCCTGACCTTTGCCCTGCATCAATCCCTGCATGCACAGACCGGACACATCAACTTTAACTGGGGCGATGAATATGAGCTGCCGAAGCGACATGCAGATCTGGGCTTCATCGGCAATGCGAAAGATGGCTATATACAGGTAGGCCACGATGACCATGAGTCGCTATCGTTCCAGAAGTTTGATAACAAGCTGCATCTGCAGAATGAGCGCACTGCTTCTCTTGAAAATATGCCGAAAGATTACCAAAGCGTTGAGCTGACCAACCTCGGCAATAAATACTATTGGTTTTTCAATACCTATAACAAAGGGGAAGACCGCGAAAACATTTACGCCCAGGAAATAGACCTGCAGAAAGCGGATATGAAAGGGCCGGCTAAAAAGCTGCTAAGCTCAACGAAGCTGACCGGTACATTGACGGGCAGCGGATTTTTCCATTTTGAGCTGCTGGATAAATGGAACTTCTACTATGCTTTTGACCGCTCAAAAGTGCTGATCCAATACCGGAAGAAACCTGAGGTGAAAGATGACAGCCGCAACAATGATGTGATGGGCTTTTTCGTGTTCGACAATAATATGAACCAGCTCTGGGGACGTGAGGTGCGGATGCCTTATACCGAAGAGCGGATGGACAACGGCGATTATCAGGTGGACAGTAAAGGCAATGTATATATGCTGGCAAAGGTGTACGATGAGCTTCGCTCGAAAGACCGCAAGCATCCGAACTATCATTTTGAGATTTTGAAATGGTCTTCCGATAAGCCAGAGGTGACGAAAATCCCTTTCCGCTTTACCGATAAGTTTGTGAATGCAGCCAACATTGCAGAAGATGCAAATGGCAATATTGTAACAGCAGGCTATTATACCAATCGCAGAAACTCAGGCAGCACGGATGGTGTTTTCGTCCTGAAGCTGGATGATGCTACCGGTGAGCTTACACCTGTGAAGAAAGGAATTTATCCCTTCCCTTCCACTGTAATGGCTCAGTATGAATCTGCGCGCACGCGGCGACGTATAGAGCGCAAAGAAGAGAGGGGAGACGCCGTGGAGGATGCTTACCTGCATCTGCATACCATATCACTAAATACAGATGGCTCCATGCAGATTTACGGCGAAGAGCAGTATGCAGTAACTACTACTTATTATAACGGACGCACCTCAACCACGCGAACCAGCTACTATTACAATGACATTATGGCTATGAGCACCGGGGCAGATGGTGAGATGAAGTGGGTAAGGAAAATACCGAAAGCGCAAACCCGTACAGATATTAGCGGCGGAACGATGTTTGGCACGATCACGACCACTCCTGCAAAGCGTGCAATGGGCGGCATGTCGTTCAGAGAATTTACGTACAAGGGCGATTCCTACCTGTTTTTTATGGACAATATGAAGAACCTGGACATTGAAAAAGATGAAACCCCAAAATATCATGTAGATGGCGCCGGCGGTGTGCTGATGGTGGTTAAGATTGACGAGCAGGGTCACGTGAGCAAATCAAAAGTGTTCGATGTACGCGAAGAGAAGATGACGCTCACGGTATCCAATTTTGATCAGGTAGACTATAACCAGATGATCGTGCGAGGCCGAGCCAAGCGCCGCGACAGCCAGGCTGCTTTGGTAACTTTTGAATGATAGCAGGAACGTGTTCACAACATACCATATAAAAGCCCGCACCTGAATAGCGCGGGCTTTTATATTTCTATACTCAGCAGCTCAGCGCCGGACCGTGATACGGCCTGTTGCCTGTTGGCCACCGGCTGTTACTTTAATCAGGTACACACCGGAAGCAACAGACGGATCAAGATGTACCGGCAGTTTCCAGTCCGGAGAGGCAGGTATGAAATAGGCTGAAAAAACTTTTTGCCCTATCATATTCATCACCTGAATACTTACTTGCTGCGCAGGCACATCCTGCATCGCAGCGCTTATGGTGAAGCTCCCATTATTGATTGTGGGATAGATCTCTAAAGCATCGTTCCGCTGGCTTAAACTTCCAATAGCAGTAGCCGGAAGGACATGCACTGTTATAGCTGAGGAAGTTGCCACAGGATTAGTAATACAATAAGCATCTGAAATGATCTTTACCGAAATCAGATCGCTATCGTGTAGCGTACTTGTTGTAAAGACGCTATGCGTGACACCCGGAACAACAACCCCGTTGACCGTCCACTGAAACACAGGGCTGGCGCCGCCACTGGTAAAGATTGCGTAAAATGTAGCGGTCTGCCCCTCTATGATGTTACCTGGCGGGGATGATACAATAGAAACTGTTGGCGATGTGAGCACAGGCTGTACTACAGGCCGGTATGTTGCAGACGTAACGGGTGGGGTAACAGCACAGGTGCCCGCATTGCCTGCACTGACGGTTACTGTAATGGAATCGCCTGCAGACGGATAGTAACTGTAGGTAGCATTATTGGTACCTGCCAGATAACCATTCAGATACCATTGGTATATTCTGTTTGTTGCAGCCGGCACAACCGCAGCAGTAAGCGTAATGCTGTCGCCGCTACAAATGACCGGTCTGGATGACTGAATAGCTGCAGAAACAATTCCCTGCTGATCGCTGGGAAAACTTGCTAAATCCTCTATGTATACGTTACCCTGTATAAGTGTGACAGTGCTCAGTGCGGTCAGAGACGTATTACTGAGCAGATACCGTGTAATGCCGTTATTGTCGATGTTATCCGTATAAAGCGTATCTCCGAGTATGGCAAAGCCGGCATTGGCGGTAGTCTGAATATTAGTTGGATTGGCCGGCGTCCAGGATTGCAACAGGATACCCGATGAGCTGTATTTATTTAAAAAAGCCGGTGAGCCTGTCTGGTTAAACAGGTACCAATTACCGCTACAATCGGTCACCAGATCATTCGGAGCGCTGGGAGCACTTGTATTAGGAACATGCACCAGAAACTGGTCATTACTGGTACCGTTATATTGATACACATCACCATCATAGGTCCGGTTATAAATATAACCCCCGCCGCCGCCTATATTTACTTCATTTACATTACTGACAGAGTCATGGGTGTTTGTCCATAGATTTGCAAACGGATCATAGTACCAGTAAGTAAGATGGCTCACTGTATAAAAAGTCATTGCCCCTTTTGGATCATCCGGAATCGGGAAGATAGCCAGGCCGAATGATCCGGTTGGGCGGACAGGAAGGCCGTTAAGCGAAGGGTTGGTTGCAGATACCGGCAGTGAAGGGTTATAATTATAAATTGCGCCTCCTATGCCGAGATAAATGATACCAGACACCGGCATCTGCCCATTGACAGGTAGGTTGAAGCCCAGAAAAATACACATGGACAGCAACAGGGAAAGTAAAGTTTTTTTCATCGCTGCAGGTTTAAACGCTGCAATAGGGTAAGGACAACTGCTCATGGCAATTGCTGTTGTAATATAAACAATATATTGTTCTAATCACGACTGCCGGAAAGCTAGAGCCCGGCGGCAGTCGTGTTCGTTTTTATGTGATTAAAGATGAGCGCACAATAGCAAAGCCGTCACGCTTGTGCTGTGCTTACAGATAAGCGGCAGTCAGGCTTTTGCCTGCGTTCTTCTTTAAATCTTTAGGTACTCCTTCATAGAGCAGGTAACCACCGCCGTCACCACCCTCCGGACCAAGATCAATGAGCCAGTCGGCACTTTTGATTACATCTATATTATGCTCGATGATGATGATGGAATGGCCCTGATCGAGCAGTGCGTTGAAAGAAGCGAGCAGTTTTTTAATATCGTGGAAATGCAGGCCGGTAGTAGGCTCATCAAAGATGAACAGGATTTTTTCTTTTGCTGCGCCTGTCTTGCCGAGGAAGGATGCCAGCTTTACCCGCTGTGCTTCACCACCGGAAAGTGTATCAGAGCTTTGTCCCAGCTTAATATAGCCCAGGCCTACATCGCTCAGTGGCTGCAGGGCTTTGGCGAGCTTCTTTTCATCCCTGAAGAATTCAATGGCATCATCCACACCCAGCTCCAGCACATCATAAATGCTCTTACCACGGTAGGTTACTTCCAGCACTTCATCTTTAAAGCGACGTCCCTTGCAGGCTTCGCATACAAGATGTACATCGGCCAGGAATTGCATCTCTACGACCACTTCACCTTCACCCTTGCAGGTGTCACAGCGTCCGCCATCGGTATTGAACGAAAAATGCTTGCTCTCAAAACCGCGCATCTTTGCCAGCGGCTGTTTTTCAAACAGCTTACGGATATCATCGTACGCTTTGATATAAGTCACCGGATTACTGCGCGATGACTTGCCAATCGGGTTCTGATCTACCAGTTCTACTGCGGCCAGCGTATCGATATCGCCACTCAATGCTTTGTGCAGTCCCGGCCGGTCTGTGCCGGTGCCGAAATGCTTCATCAGCGCAGGATAGAGCGTTTGCTTCACCAAAGTAGTCTTGCCACTGCCGCTTACTCCGGTAACCACGCAAAGCGTATTGAGCGGGAAGGATACAGAAATATCTTTGAGGTTGTTTTGCCGTGCGCCTTCGACCTTCAGGAATTTGGTGCCTTTGCGCAGCGTTTTCGGCGGCTCTATTTTCAGTATGCCCGATAGATATTTGCCGGTCAGGCTTTTTTCATTCGCCATCAGCTCTTTTGCATTGCCTACTGCCACTACTTCACCTCCGAGATGGCTGGCCAGCGGCCCCATATCAATGATGTGATCGCTCTCCTGCATCATCATATCGTCATGCTCTACTACTACTACCGTATTGCCGAGATCGCGCAGGTTTTTGAGCACTTTAATGAGACGATCCGTATCGCGCGGATGCAGGCCAATGCTGGGCTCGTCGAGGATGTAAAGGCTATCGGTCAGGTTGCTGCCGAGGAATTTGGTGAGCTGAATGCGCTGGCTTTCGCCGCCGCTCAATGTATTGGCAGTACGGTTAAGCGTCAGATAGCTAAGACCTACATCGAGCAACGTTTTCATACGCTGATTGATCTCTATAAGAATGCGCTTTGCGATGGCTGCTTCGCTTTCATTGAGGCGGATGGCTTTGAACCATTCATTGAGATCAGAGGCCGGCAGGGTCATCAGATCGGCGATTGTGGCACCGTTGATCTTTACATAAGTAGCTTCTTTGCGCAGGCGTGAGCCATTGCATTCGTGGCATTCCGTCTTGCCTCGGAAGCGGGCCTGCATGATGCGGTACTGCACTTTGTACAGGTTCTGCCCTACCATGTCAAAGAAGTCTTTGATGCCGCTTACTTTGCTATTGCCGTTCCAGAGCAGCTCATACTCTTTATCGGTGAGGTCCATAACTGGCTTATGGATCGGGAACTCGAATTTGGCAGCAGTGCGAATAAAATCGGCCTGCCATTTGCTCATCTTCTCGCCGCGCCACGCTACAACGGCACCTTCATATACGCTCAGCCGCTTGTCGGGAATCACCAGATCGGGATCGATGCCCAACACCTGTCCGAAGCCTTCGCAGACAGGACAAGCGCCGAATGGATTATTGTAGGAAAAGAGATTCGGCGTAGGCTCTTCGAAGAGAATGCCGTCTGCCTCAAACCTTGAGTTGAAGGGTATGATCTGAGGATTGGAAGATGTGAAGATGTGAAGATGCGGCTCTTTCAAATCTGCACCTTCCGGAACAGTGGCCTCCAGCAGGCAGTCGCCTTCGCTTTCATAAAACGCCGTTTGTATGGAGTCTGCGAGGCGATGCAGGTCATCTTCGTCAAATGTCTTTACTACTATCCGGTCTATGAGGAGGTAAGCATCTTTGGTTGGTCCTGTATAAGGCTTTGGCGGCCCTGATGGAAGCCTAACGGGTGCGGGATCTATGCGGCGGCGCTTTTTGGCTGCTTTTTCATCATCTGCGGGCTCTTCGGGCATTTCCAGCACAATAGGCTCTATCAGCTCTTCAATGCGCTCTGTTCCTCTTTCCTTGCTGTATATACGGGCGAAGCCTTTCTGCATGAGGATGCCCAGTTCTTCGGCCATGCTGCGTCCGTAGCGGGTGATGAGCGGTATCATAATGAGCACGCGCGATCCTTCGGGCAGGGATTGGATATAATCCACCACATCGCTGACGGTATCTTTCTTGACCTCTTTTCCGGATATGGGCGAGATGGTGCGCCCTACTCTTGCAAACAGGAGGCGCAGATAATCGTACAGCTCGGTCATGGAGCCTACGGTAGAGCGCGGGGTGCGGGTAGTTACTTTCTGCTCGATGGCGATGGCCGGGCAGATGCCGCGGATATAATCCACATCGGGCTTATCCATGCGGGCGAGAAACTGGCGGGCGTATGCGCTGAGGCTCTCTGCATAGCGGCGCTGGCCTTCCGCAAAAAGGGTGTCCATCGTGAGGGAGCTTTTACCGCTGCCGCTCACGCCGGTGACTACCACGAGCTTGTTGCGGGGAATGGCGACATCCACATTCTTGAGGTTGTGCATGCGTGCGCCTTTGATGAATATTACGTCTTTGTTTTCGGTATTGTCGGGGACTTCCTGTGGCTTTTTGCCGGTTGCTTTTTTTGCCGTCTTCACTGTCTTTTGTGCCATAGCTTAATGTGGCTGTAAGTTACTTTAAAACGGCGGGATGGGATGTTGCGGGGTTGTTGCTGTAAGATTTGCGAAAGAAAGCCAACAGTAAGTCGGCTTGTCAGATCAGACAAATAACCCATACTTATCTATTGTCAAATCAAACTATCCAATATAAATTTGCGCCTCACAAACAAAATTCATGAAAAAAGCAATCCTGATCCTGACAACTGTAACCCTTGCTTTTAGCGCCTGTAAAAAAGATGATGGCGGAAGTGGCTCCAACAATGGCAGCTCTGCACTTACTTCCGGAAAGTGGAAGATCACCGCTATCTCTAGCGTAATTGAATATCCAAGCCCGGTAGGTACTCAAACGATAGATGGTATGTCTGCATTTCAATCCTGCCAGCTCGACAATCTGTATGTGTTCAATACAGATGGAACAGGTACGCTTGATGAAGGCGCTACCAAGTGTAATGCAAACGATCCCCAGCAAAAGCAAAATGGCACCTGGGCTTTGATGAACAGCAATACGCAACTGACCGTTTCCGACCTCAGCGGCACAACGATTACTTCTGATGTGCTGACCCTGAATAACACGACGCTTAAGATTCGTTACGTAACCAATTACAACAATATCCGCAACACCACCACTACCACTTACACGAAGCAATAGCAGCAGCTGTTTAATATATTTATCAATATGGCGGATTCTTTCAGGATCCGCCATATTGGTTTTAGCTTTTATTATCTCTTAGCATCCATGATCCTTATCGTGCGTGCTGTTTTGTACAGGCGGTGGCTTCGTAAAGGCACCTGTCCGGTAAGCAAAATTAACCGGCGGGCGCGTAATTGCTTCTGCCCGTCGTGTGTCTGCTTCTGGCGCTGACGTAATTGCATCCGGCGGGCAGGTATGCGCATCTGTCCATGCCGTAATTGCATATGGCAATGACGTAATTGCGTCTGTCACTCACGCATGAGCATCTGTCTAATAGGTAAATGCCCTACGTCAAGAGATTATCGGACTGAGCTTTGAAGAACAGATCCTTTTGGGACGGCAAAGCCTGTGTGCTAATGATTAATTTTGATGCAGCGGTCTTTTATTCCCTTCAGGTACTTTCTCTCCTGTATCTGATAATAACAGGTCGCTGTGGGATGCTTCCTTGCGTCAGCATGACCTATGGTATGTATGAATGGCTGCCGGGATGGTTGTTGCTGACAAAGCCACCTTGTTGGTGGCTTTGTTGTTTTTAGTGAGCTATATAGCCTAAAAGATTAACGAACAATCTTCACGCTTTTTACATTGTTGCCGTCTCTTACCTGCACCATGAATAAGCCTGCCGGCAGATCCGTCAGACTGAATGTTTTCTGTGCTTCTGTAAATTCTTTCTGCAGCAAGGCCTTTCCGGAAAGGTCATGTACGGTCAGTGTTTTATTGCCTGCCGAAGTGCTGGCGATGCTGAGCTGGCTGTTGTCGTTGTTGTACCCGATCAGGAGGCTTGCTTCATCGGTGTGATCGAGGCGTATCATTTTGATGTTCGAATAGTAGGCGCTGCCATCGTTCATCACTTCCCGGAGGCGATAGAAGAATGCCGGGGCGCAGCAGATATGATCTGTATAGCTGTATTGCATGCTTTCGTAAGAGGCCGCCTGCATGGCGACCGGCTCAAAATGTTTTCCGTCTGTAGAGCGCTCTACTACAAAATGATCCATGCGCGGATTGATCGCTGCGCGCCAAGATAATGTCACCTTTCCGCCCTCGCCCGCTGTTGCCTGAAAGTCTTCGAATATAATAGGCAGCGGCGCGGCGCTGATCACAAAGTCTGAGCGAAATTTTTTGAAGCCGTTGGTTGCGAGGTCTTTAGACGCAGTGTTATCGCCATAAAGAACGGATGCGCCATTATCGCTGATGATCTGCAGCCTGGTGTAGCTCATCATGCCATTGCTGTACAGCGGCAGCACGCCTTCCGGATTGAGGCCGTTCACATCGAAGCCGGGCAGCAACAGGGGTGCATCGGCGGCATTGCCATTCCACTGATATACGGCGGTGGCAATAGCTCCGGCATCATCATAATCGCCCGCAAGGATGACGTACAGGTTGGTAGTCAGGCGCGCCATATCGCGGATGCCGCGTCCGTTCAGATTCAGCAGGATGGGCGCATCGATCACCGGCGTTACAGTAGTGCCGGTGCCGAACCACGTTTCAAAATTCCGGATCGGTGCAATCAGCGCATTCACACGGTTGGTAACCGGCTGCAGCGGTGCGCGGAACCCGATGTACATAATGGCGCTGTCCGGCGCAAAAGCCATTCCTTCGATGTTGAAGCCATCCACCAGCTTCGGATCTTTTCCGGCAACGGCACTGGCTGCCAGGCCGAGGCTATTGGCGGTTCCCCAATCGATCAGTGCATTGCGCAGCCCTTTGTAGCTGCCGATGTAATTGAACGCGGCAGATGGTCCGGTACCGGTAATATCCACTGCAAAGATGCGGTCGCGGTTAGGACGGTCATTGAAGGAAGAGCCGGAGCTGCTCTGATTACTCAGCGATCCCATCCAGTAAGAGCGGTTGGGCATAGCGGCAGAAAGGCTCTTGGCAGTAGCCTCCACATCTATTTCGCGCGGCACGCCTGCGCTCTGGTCGGTAAGGCTGAGATAGGCAATATTGCTATAGTCGAAGGACTTTGCGGGAACGCCGGAATGGTTGCGCGCATACACGTTCAGCACATTCTTCTCATCATCCGCAATCACCATATAATTGCTGTCGAGCGCGAGCGCTGCGGAGCCATCGGAATAGCCGCTGTGGAAGATAGTCTGTGAAGGGTTGGCTGCCGCGGCAGATGCGGCGTAATCGATCAGGAAAGTCTGGGTATTGGCGCCTTTGGTAAGCTTGAGCGTGATGGTGGTATAGCCTGCTGCTGAAGGCAGCACTTTGATGGTTGCAGCTCCATCGCTTTTGGTGAGGGTAATGTTTGAATTGGCAACTGCAGAAGTATTGCTGCTGGTTGCAGTTAAAGTATAAGATGCTGCCGGTACAGCCACGTTGTTGTCCTTTATATCGAGCGCAATGCCCAGCGTAGCCCCGGGATCGCCGGGATCGCTGATAACGCCGCTAAAGCTGATATTGGTGCCGCCTGTGGCAGCGCCGCCATCCAGATAATCGGTAGTGGCTGCATTGTTGAGCGTAAGGGTGAGCGTACCTGCGGGCGGACATGGCACATAGGCGGTGGTGATGGCATTGACCCTCGCTCTTCCGGGACTGCCTTTATCGAGGCCTGCGGTGATGGAGCTGTCGCGGTCGCCAATGGTGGACAGCACCCAGCCCGAGGCGATATTTGCACCGAGGTTTCCGACTGCTGTGTAGGCGCTGGTATTGTTGGTGCGCGGGCCTTTTACGGTACCGGTTCCCTGATCGTTGTAGGTAAGACGATCTATCAGTATGGTATCTTTATAGAGATTGATCTCATCAGCCCTTCCGAGATTTCCGGCCGGATATCCACCAATTACTTTTACATTATTGCAAAGATTCCAGGCGGTACGGAAAGTGGAAGCAGCCGTTTCGGTGAGGATGACGGACTCGCCCGGATTGACGGTACCAAAAGGGCTGAGATTTACCAGACCCTCTGTTCTGGCATCATCGGAATAGCTCCAGCCATTCATATTGATGGCGGTGTTGCCGATATTGGTAAACTCAACAAATTCACCATTCGCACCCTGATACATAAATTCGGTGATGCGCATCTGCGCTCCGGCTTTGCTGCCTGTAATGATGACGAGTAAGGTGGCTGCCGCCAGCCACGTTTTTGTAAAAGAACGGATCATGAAAATGAGTTGAGATAGCCTGCGGCAAAGGCCACAGAGCTGTTGGGGCGCAATGATAGACTGGCGGGGTTATCTCTTCATTAATGTTATATTACCAAATTGCTGCCTTAAAATACATTCAGGCTATCCCGGATATTATCAGCCAGTTAAGCATAAGGCTAGGGTATTTTAAAAGCTTCCAAAGTGAATTTTTAGATAAAATCCTACATTTTTCCTGACGGTTTTCCAGACGCTGAAGCATCAAACGATGTAATGCCGGAAATGAAGCAGCCGTTTATTTTACTGAAACACAAAAGCCGGACAGGACATTGCATTATTGCAATGAGACTCAGAATCGCTCTACCTTAAAAGCTGCGTCGAAAGCTTAGATCGCTTTGCTGTCCGGTACTTTATAATCCCTGATCTGCGCATGAAAAACTACCTGTTCTTGTTTCTGTTGCCTGCGCCGTTCTGGGCTGCGGCTGCTATCCGTGCTGTTCCTATGGCAGAGGCCATTCCCGTTCACCTGAAGCCTGATGCTTCTGCAGTACATAACGGCAGCTACCAGCAGAGCCCACGTGCTGTGGGATGCTTCCTTGCGTCAGCATGACTGGCATATGAGCCTACATTCAATAGCACACTGTCCTGATCCATGTTCAAAATGAGACACTACCCTTGATCCTACACTGAATGATATTCAGGCAATGGTATCATTTGTTACACTTTAGCTATGCTGACCGGCATTAGTTCACAAAAAAAGCATCTGAGTAATCAGATGCTTTTTTTGAAAACTTCAACCCTTATTTTTCTTCAGAAATGTCGGTCTGTTCCTGCTCAAAATCTACCAATAGGTGGCTGTATTCCCAATGGAGCTCCGGGCTGGACAGGATGATTTCAAGGATGTACTCACTTTGTTGTTCCAATGTGCGGTTCCTTTTTAGTATTGCATAAATACGAACAGACGCCTTGTCTAAATGTTGGAATCAGGTTAAAAACGAATCAAATTCAAACATTATTTTATTGCATTACGTAACAGCAATATGTGCATCTCTGTATGCAATGTACAATAGAATTTGCTATAGTGAACTGACTATCAATGAATCATCAACAAAACGGTTGTTTACAAGCAGATTATCTACTTTTTGATAAGTCATTCTAATATTGCTTAAATATTTCTTCTTCAAGAAAATAGATACATTTAATAATAAGAAGCATTTCCTTAAAAACCGGGCCTGGTGACTCCTAAAAGAAGGATTTTCCAAGCTCATCATTAATCTGATTCAGCTTTGTTTCGCCCAGGAAACCTAATGGTTAATTCGCTGAGTCGAAAATCCGCTGAATGTGGTTTCTTATATGATCAGGCTGGCTCTACGAGCCCTAAATGTTAAGCAATTTTGCTTAACAGATGATTTATTGAGCTGGCGCCACGCATCAGTTTCTGCATATAAAGATTAAAATGGTCTGTAAAATATTCCTTTTGAAGGTAAGAGCAACTTATTTATCTATGTAGTTTGAAATGGATTTTTCAGAAAACTCAATAACAAAAACATTTACAATTAACAGAGTGTGATAATCTTAGATAGTTGGTTTATCTTAGCTTTTAAAAAAATAGAATAAGGAATTTGGTATACGTAAGAACTGGTCCGATTTTCGATTTTGCTATGGATATTCGCTTTGACATCAACAATACCAAAGAACTTTTTCATAATTCGTCGTGCTATTACATCATTTGCACTGACAATAATGGATTCTATAGCTATGTGAATGAGCGATATGCCAGCGTTTTTAAATTTATTGCCCCGGACTTTGTTGGTCAGCCTTCGCATGTAACCATGCATCCGGATGATGTATATATTTGTGAGGAAACCGGAGCAAAATGCTACGCCCATCCAGGGAAACTATTTCCGGCTACGCTCCGCAAGCATGATGGTAAGGGCGGCTATATTTTCACCCAATGGGAATTTACCCTGATGACTGATAAAGCGGGCATTCCTACCGGTATCTTCTGTCTCGGGTATGACATTACCGAATACATGCGCGCGCAAAGCGAGGTTAATACCATCCATAAAGATCTTGAAATAAAGAATGAGCTGCTCAATAGTATTGCATACGAACAGTCGCATATAGTGCGTGCGCCGCTCGCCAATATTCTCGGCCTTATCAATGTGCTCAAGACGCTGGACATTGGCCACAATGCCACTACCATCATAGATATGCTGGAAGCCAGTAGTAATCAACTGGATACTGCGATAAGAAACATCGTGAGAAAAACCAATTCGTAAAACTTGCCGGAAAGGTCTATTTTAAAGGTCTGTCGCAGGCCGGTAATGATCTTCGTGATCGCCACTGGCAGCACTTTTTTAACCAACCAATAGATTGCATGAAAACAGTTTTACTTATTGACGATGAAGAAATCGCCAATTATCTTAATGAGATGGTCATTAGGAGTGTTGGCGCTTTTGAGCGAACGGAGGTCTGCACTTCAGGGATGCAGGCGCTGGACTTTTTGAAAGAGCTGATGGCGGCGGGTTCGCCGCCGCCCAACCTGATCCTGCTTGATATCAATATGCCCGGTATGAATGGCTACCAGTTTCTGGATGCTTTTGCAACGCTCGATCCGGATTTTATACAGCCGATAAAAATAGTCATGCTCAGCTCATCACTGAATGAAAAAGATCGTACGCGCGCTCTTCAATACAATACGGTTTCAGACTTCTGTAGCAAGCCACTTTCTGTAGATCTGGTCAATAAGCTCCTGGGCCGGTTGTATCCCGGTGAATATTAGCAGGATCATCCCGCAGCCCGCTATTGCTCTGTCTCTTTTATCCCGAGACAATCTCCGAGATCTACCCAGGCGCCGCCATTTACCACACACCTATATCCTTTTGTTTTTAACAGCTCCGCAGCCTTGATGCTTCTCAGTCCGTGAGAGCAGCAGGTAATGATGGTCTGCGCCATATCATACGGCAATATGGTGTCGTGCAGTTTGCTCAGGGGAATGTTGATGGTATGCTCCAGATGGCCGCGCTTATATTCGGCAGGCGTTCTTACGTCCAGTAAAATTGCATTATGCGCTGCTGCCACTCTGATCGCGGCTTTATCTGTGCTGTATCTTTTGCAGGCAATAAAGCAATAGCCCAGCAGCAGGATAATAAGAGCCAGAAAAATTTTCTTCATTATGAAATGGATTTGTTAGTGTCGTCTGCAATGTGCCTGAGTATTTTCCGATCTACATAAAAGGTGCCGAATGGGATCATGCAAGCCAGCAAAACCTTCCACGTGACGCGCCGGAAGCTCCATTGCTGCGCTACAGATACGCTCAGTACATTGAATAAAAACAGCACGAATAAAGCGCCGTGTACAGGACCCGTTATATGACTAACCGCTGCATTGCCAAAAGCATATTTGGCAGGTAGGCCTATGAATACCAGTACAAGCAGGGAGGTTCCTTCCAAATAGGCGGCAGCTCTGAGCCGGCCAATCTTTGTCTGATAAAATGCTTTCGCAAAGCTATGCATAGCGGAAGTATGGCCTCACGGCAAGTGGCGAAAATGGCCAGGGAACAGCAATGAAGATGATCAGCAGGGCGATGAGATAATAACAAAACATGGTATAAAACTTCTGGCGGTCACTGTCGCGGCGCCTGGCGAGCGCCGAGCCTATAGTGATGACGGTAACAGCGCCGAGCATCAGCAGCATATGGATCACGCTGAAGAATAAACCATCGGGAAAATCTTTTATTTCATGAGTATGCTTCCAGAAATAGCGCACGATGGGGCTTTGAGTGTAAAGCAGGATGCCGATCATAAGCTGGATGTGCGCAATGGTAGCGGTCCAGTGCCGGATAGCATTATCTGATGCAAGAAATGTGCGCTGCTTTTTATAGCCCGTGTATGCTCTGACAATACTGCAGATCAAAGCGGCCAGCAGCAGCCAGCGCATTATAGAATGGCAAAAAGTAAGCGTAGCGTACATCGTCCTCGGATTTCTTAAACGATGCAAATTTATAAAAACATACCGATTGGTATGTTTTTTCAGAAAATTTTTACTGAAGGCTTTTCAGATAGCTTTTGAGCTCTTTCAGATACGTCTTATACGAAGTGCTGTCATCAAAAAACTTACCGATCGTGCGGATGCCCCAATAGCCGGCGATTACGAAACAGGCTACCTGCTTTGCATTGACTTCAACGTTGATTGTCCCGGCTTTTTTACCATTGCTGATACATTTTCTGAGCGCCTCTTCCCACAGATCAAACAGGTGGTGTAATGCTTCTTTAAATAAAGGATTCAGGGGAGCCATTTCCTGACTCAGGTTACCTACCGGGCACCCATATCTGGCCTGCATTTTAGGATCATCAAGCAGTATGTGCTTCATCATCTCATAGATCGCAGCAGCGGGATCACTGGATGCAGTCAGCGCAGTTACATAGCTTTCCTGCATAGCCGGTAACATCATCTCCTGGATGATCGCCAGGCCCATCTCGTCCTTGGTTTTAAAATGATAGTAGAAAGCGCCTTTGGTCACTTCTATATTGGTGAGAATGTCATCGATACTGGTAGCCTGATAACCTTTTATGTAGATCAGGTCAAATGCTTTTTGCAGAATGGACAGTCGTGTAGATGTAGATTTTTTCATGATGCCTTCCGGAAAACAACGTGCAAATTAAAGTAAATACACCCCCTATCATAAGCACCTGTTCAACCACAGTTGTGAGCATGAGCCATTTATCGTGACAATAAGAAAAATTGATCGCTCAATCTAAATAAAATCTCTTTTTAATTCAGATTGTTGTAGTACTATTGCAGTAGGGTTTATAGGGGCTGGTTCATTCTTGAGCCGGCTTTTTTATTTTATGCCATTGATGTTATTCCTGTAATGACGATATCGCTGATGGAACATATCCTTTAGCTCATTATCTCACAAAATACAGGCATGGCAAGTCTTCCCTTCCCTCTCCATCGCCCTGTATCTGACTATTGCTTTCAATAGAGCGCAATTTGTTTTTTTACAAAAAATCCTGCACTTACCTGGCTGGCTGTGTGGTGATCTTTTCTTTGTTGATGTTATAATCAACGGTAGCAGGCTTTTTATTGCTGCGCTTTGGGCCGCGTGATT
Organism: Chitinophagaceae bacterium; assembly: GCA_965200035.1. GTDB lineage: Bacteria > Bacteroidota > Bacteroidia > Chitinophagales > Chitinophagaceae > UBA1952. The sequence continues at coordinate 856,349 of OZ241334.1, forward strand.
TTGGGGGATGCTTTACTGTATCGTACTGTCCCGTATTGCCATCCATCCTTGGCGGCGCGCCGGCAGAGTCCACAATAGTTGTGTGCTTGCTGTCCCGGCTTTTATGCGTCTGCGACCATATAGGTGCACTTATAAAAATTACTGCAATCAGGATAAGTACGTTTTTCATGGTAAGAATTGTTTAATGCCGGCAAGGATTTCATCTGCCTGCGTTTGGCAATAATATGCGGCAAAAAAAACCATACCCGCCGTTGCCGGAATCATGATTAAGATAAGATCATTGCCCGCTGGTTTTACTGTCTCAATCTGTAAAAAGACAGATCAATATCTGCGTAAGACATTCCACGATGCCGATACTTTTTCTACAATTCAAGCGAATTCATCCACAAATATGAAGCGCTAAAACTGCTTGTTGCTATTACAGGACTGACTACGGATCAATCTACTGGCTGGCATAAATTTTAAGCATTTTTTATTACCTCCTATTAAATAAATCCTTCTACACCATGCGAACTCAACAGCGTGCCTTTTCGGGCACGAGTACAGATTCTTTTGCGCTGGCGGTTAAGAGGAATGCACATCCGCTGAACACGCCCAAAGATCTTGATCCACTGATGGACCGGATCGGTGATGCGCGTATAGTAATGCTGGGTGAAGCCTCTCACGGCACACATGAATATTATACCTGGCGCAGCTACATTACCAAGCGGCTCATTACAGAGAAAGGCTTTCGCTTTATAGCGGTAGAAGGCGATTGGCCTGACTGCTATAAACTGAACCGGTATATTAAAGACTATACCTCGAAAAACAGCGCGGCAGATGTATTACAGACCTTCGACCGCTGGCCTGCCTGGATGTGGGCCAACTGGGAGACAGCGGCGCTCGCCGAATGGCTGAAGAGGCATAACAGCACCGAGCTACACGATAGGAAGGCTGGCTTTTACGGGTTGGATATGTATAGCCTTTGGGAATCGATGGAGTCTATCCTGCAATACCTGGAAAAGACAGATCCGCAGGCATTGAAACTGGCGCAGGATGCTTATCGCTGCTTTGAGCCTTACCGGGAAGGCGAAGGGCGGGATTATGCTTCTGCTGTTCGCTTTGTGCCAATACTCTGTGAGAATGAAGTAGCTAATCTGCTTGCTGAGATCCGGAGGAAAATGCCGAATTATGATCACGATTATGAAGCCGCATTCAGCGCAGAGCAGAATGCATTGATTGCAGTAAATGCGGAAGGTTATTATCGCTCTATGCTCCAAGGTGGAGCAGCATCATGGAATGCACGCGACCGGCACATGCAGGAAACGCTGGAACGGCTGCTGCGCTTTCACGGCTCTAAAAGTAAGGTAATTGTATGGGCACATAATACTCACATTGGCGATTCACGCTTTACAGATATGGCCATTGAGGGTATGCAAAGCATAGGCGAGCTATCGCGCAAGGCTTTCAGGCCGGATGAGGTGGTATTGGTTGGCTTCGGGTCTTATGAAGGCAGCGTAGTGGCAGGCAATAGCTGGGGCGATGACATGCGCATCAAAGACGTCCCGAAGGGTATTCATAACAGTTGGGAATGGTGTATGCATCTTGCAGGACCAGAGAATAAGCTGCTCCTGATGAATGACTTTGCAGATACGCCGTTAGCAGAAGAGCCTGTTGGCCACCGTGCGATCGGCGTGGTTTACAATCCGCAGTACGAGCATTACAGCAACTATGTACCATCCGTGATTGCCAAGCGCTACGATGCTTTTCTATATCTGGATCAAACGCAGGCGCTGCATCCAATGCGCAACTTCCCCGACAGTCATCAGATGCCTCATACTTTTCCTTTCGGGATTTAGCAGTTGATGACTGCCGCATGATTTTTTAATAAGAAAACTGCGTGGTAAACCTGGCGCGCTCACGCGGCTTGGTGAAGATGTGCCAGTTGCCATCATAGTCGATCCGTGAAGGCAATAGCCGGCCGTTGACAGACTGTAACCGCACTTTCATATGTACGTCAAAGTCATAAAGACCGGCGCTGAAGGAGAGCGCATAATCGCGCGCCAGAATGGAGTAATCGCTTTTTCGGAACCAGGTAGAAAGCTCATTGTACACGACCTCTTTCAAATACTCAGGTTTTGGAATAGCCTGAAACAGCCAGCAGTCTTCACCGGCATATTCGACAGACAGCAGCTTGAAGTTGTAATGCTTCGCAACATCAGGTTCAAAGATGGAGGCCTTATCTCCGATGAATGGTATGCCGCGTACTTTGGCACCGGGATTGAAGATCAGTTGCTTCAACTGCCCTTTGCTTTTTTCCATCGTGCCTTTGCCCCGTTCATCCAGCATTCCTGCCACCAGATCGTTTTCATTGCACACGGTGACTTTGGTAAAAAACAGATAGGCGTATAGCTCTGCGGTGTAATAATTATAGGCACGTCGCCGGTTGTAAAAATCACCTGTAATGTGCTCATCAATCACCTGCATACTCCGGCATCCGCGCACAGCAGTTTGCTTAGTATGACTTAGTAAAGACGCTGTTACACTGCCGGACTTATCCAGCATTTTAATATCGTTCATTGCGGTATAAGACACCAGATGCAGTGAGCGGAATGCCTTGTAAAAAGTGGTATCGGTCTGTACTCTGCGGATGAAGCCGGCAATATCCCAGCCCCCTCTGGCTGCACGGATGACCATTGTATCCATCTGTAAGGGGAAGGCAAAAAAACTGGTATCCTGCGCTTTCAACAGTCTTGTAGAAAGCAACAAAAAGCCCAGGAGTAAAAATGCCTTTTTCATCATGATTGAAAGTTGAATAAAGCGGCTGCAATCGCCAGATCTTCCGGTGTGGTGATCTTTAGGTTGCGCTTTTCTCCTTCCGTCAAAAAAACCTTTCCACCGGCGGCTTCCACTACAGAAGCTTCATCGGTGAATGAATCATTGTATGGCTGGCGGAAGGCCTGTAAAAGAAGGGCACCGCGAAAGGTTTGTGGTGTCTGGATGACGCGCACACGATCACGGTTGAGGGGAATGCTTGCCGTAGCCTGAATCAGTCTCATACTGTCTGTTGCAGTCAATGCAGGGATGGCGCTGCCGTGCAGCAAGGCATCTTCATAACAGCGCAGAATAAGCTCACGGCTCACTAAAGGTCGCACCCCATCATGCACCATAATAATGCTATTTTCAGGTAATCCGGAAATTCCATTTTGCACACTGTGATAGCGCGTTTCTCCACCGGCTACGATCGTGATATCTATCCGTGCTTCAAATGCCTGCAACACCATCTGCGCATAGCTGATCTGGTGCGCGGGCAGCACGAGAATAATATTGATGCCGGGAATAGCATCTATAAATGCTTTGATAGTATGATAAAGCACAGGCTTGCCACACAATTCAAGAAATTGCTTGGGCATTGCTGTACCCATACGTATTCCTTGTCCGCCGGCAGTGATTACTGCATAGACAGATTGAGGATCTCGGATTTCGTGTTTTAGATTCATTCTGATGATTGCAAAGGAAACAAAGAAGGCGCAAAGCGCCATCAAACAATAGCTCTCTGCGCCTTCCGTAGCAATTGATCTCTTTTATTTTACTTCCTGCATCAGCTTACGTACAAGGGGGGAGATTACAATGAGCACTACTCCTGCAATGAGCGCGTAAAGCGCCAGTTGCTTGTAACCATCTGTGTAAGCAATGAGCTTGGTCATAGGCGCGGCGTTCTTATCTGCCACACTCATGCCATTACCCAGAATACCGGCTACATACTGTCCGTAAGCGCTGGCCAAAAACCACATGCCCATCATTACTCCCCAAAGCGGCTTAGGCGACAGCTTGGTCATCAGCGACAGTCCGATTGGCGACAAGAACAATTCACCAAAGGTGATTACAAAATAGGCCAGTGTAAAAATGTTGAGCGATGCGATACCACTGCTATTGGCGGTAAAACGTGTGTAATAAAAAACGTAGAATGCAAGCGCCAGAAATAGGAATCCGACGCCGAATTTGATCAGGGCATTAGGCTCTAATTTCTTTTTTGCTAATGCTACCCACAGCAAACCAATAATGGGGCTGAACAAAATTACAAAGGCGCTGTTGGCGGAATTGTTGATAATGTTCGGATCAATGTTGAAGCCAAGCAGATTGTGCTCCAGATTATTGGCGGCAAACAGATTCAGCGAGCCACCGCTTTGCTCGAAGAAGGCCCAGAATACAATAGAGAAGATGATAAATACGAGCGCCGCAATCAGCTTTTTATTTTCAGCCAGAGAATAATTGCGCATTTCATAAAACAAATAGATCAGGGTAGCCGGCCCGATGATATACATGAAAATGTCGGTGTAGGCGGTATTGGTGATGAGCACATACACTGCGGGCAATGCTAGGATTGAGCCGAGATAAGTGAGCCATTCATTTCTCTTCTTATTCGGATTGCTGAGTATCTGCGGGCTTTGCAGGCCAATAGGACCCAGTGTTTTTTGCGCAAAAAGAAAATTAACCAGACCAATAAGCATGAACAGACCAGAAAGGCCAAAGGCAATATTCCAGCTAAAATGACGGGCGGCATATACGCATACGATACCCGCAAATAATGCGCCAATATTGATACCTGAATAGAACAATCCGAAGCCGGCATCCCTGCGCGGGTCGCCTTCCTTGTACAGCTCACCAACCATGGTACTGATGTTCGGTTTGAAGAAGCCGGTTCCAACGATCATCAGGCACATCGCCGGAAAGAACAGGGTTTCCGCATTGATAAATAAAAGCAGGCTACCCAAGATCATCAGGCTGCCGCCCCAGAACAGGGATTTTCTGAAGCCAAGTATTTTATCTGCAAACAAACCGCCGATGAAGGTGAATGCATATACGAATGCCTGGATAGCTCCATATTTGAGGTTAGATTGTCCGTCTGTCATCGACAGCTTTTCGACCATGAAAATGGTGAGCAGGCTACGATTGCCATAGAAGCAGAAGCGCTCCCACATCTCGCTGAAGAACAGGCTCCAAAGCTGCTTCGGATATTTGCCCTCAAAGTTCTGGATAGCAGCTAAAGCCGGATCATGATGTCCCGGCCCGTCCAAGATGCTGAAATCCTCTTTTCCTTCCTGATGCCCTACGGCTGATGTTGACATATAGCTTGAATTTAGAAAACGCTGACAAGGTTTGAATTCCTGTCAGCGTTAAAAGTTTAATGGTCTGAAATAATAAGGTTAGCGTACTCCATGCATCATTTTCTTCAGCCGCGGCGTGATTACCAAAAGAAGCACCGATGCAATACCGGTAAGCACCACGAACACCATGAAGAACTCATACAGGTTATGAATCGTAAAGCCCGCAAACGCCGGATAATTAACGGCGATCTGATTGCTGTCCAGCAGCTTTGCCTGATCGGGAGTAAGGGTCACTGACTTATCAAGCACGCTTTGCAGATCAATGCCGAGCTCTTTTGCTTTCAGGAATTTATCGCCTGTGGGAGGTATAAGCGCGCCCAGCGTACCGGCAAGTGCATAACCAGAAGCATTGGAAAGAAAGAATACACCATATAAAAGCGAAGCGAAACGCTTGGGTGATAGCTTTCCTACCAGGGAAAGCCCGATTGGTGAAAGGCAAAGCTCCGCACAGGTCTGTATCAGATACAGCAGGATCAGCCACTTAATAGCGAGCAGACCGGAATTGCCGAGATCTTTTACATTATGCGCGATGATAAAATAAGAAATAGCGATCAGCGCCAGGCCAAATGCCTGTTTCATAGGCGAGATAGGCTCACGGCCTGCCTTATCCAGACGTCCCCAGAGAAGGCTGAATGGAACAGCCAGCGCTACCACAAACAAGCCATTGAATATCTGCACCATGGAAGGAGGTACATTCCATCCGAACATATGACGGTCGGTCTGGTTATCGGCGATAAACGTGAGGGATGAACCTGCCTGCTCAAACGCTGCCCAAAAGAAAATGACAAAGAAGGAAACGATATAGATTACCCAGATACGCTGACGCTCTATCTTCGTCAATGAAGTATCTGTAAGAATCAATCCTGCCAGTGTAATACCGCTTGCATAAATAATCGGATAGATGATGGTCTTTACCGGATTGGCTCCTGCAGGGAAAAATCCGCCTGCCGTGTACCAATGAATGCCTATAAATAAAACGACAAATGCGATTACCGCACCAGCAAGCGAACCGCCGGAGAACTTGGCCTGCTGCGCTTCTCCTTCCTCAAAATCTGCTGCATCATTTTTGGAAGGCAAGCCACCGATCGGGCGACCTTCCGGCGTCACTACATATTTATTCTTCAGCGCAGCAAAGATAATGGTACCTAAGAACATGGCCATTGAGGCGGCCAGGAAGCCCCATTTGAATGCATGAATATCGCGCACGCCGTTGGCATTTTTTACATCACCGATGATCGGACAGATGAACTGACCAAGGAATGCGCCGAGATTAATGCCCATGTAAAAGATGGTAAATGCCTTATCCAGCTTGCTCTTTTCCGTTTTAGGATACAGGCTGCCCACCATACTGGATATATTGGGCTTGAAAAAGCCGTTACCAAATATGATCACTCCCATACCAGACCACATCAGCGTAGTGGCGTTAGGAATGCTGGAGTCAAATACGGTTGCACTGGTAAAGAGTAGTAATTGTCCGCAGGCCATCATCAGACCACCAAGCAGGATACAGTTTCTGTTGCCCAGAAAGCGGTCGGCGATAAAGCCGCCGAGCATAGGCGTCAGGTAACAAAGCGCCAGGAAGCCACCATAGATCAGTGAAGCATCGCCCTCTTTCATCAGAAGGGAATTCACCATAAACAGCGTCAGCAATGCGCGCATACCATAGAAGTTGAAGCGCTCCCACATTTCTGTGCCAAACAGTACCCACAGTCCTTTAGGATGCCCGCCATCGACCGGTCTGGTATCTACCGCAATCGGCTGGTCCAGTGTGGTGCCTAACTCCTGGGCCTCATCTACATGCTGCTTATTTGGAAATGACATTGATTTGATTTAATTAAAAAATGCAAAGTTGAATATGGCCCAAGATAGAAAAATTTCTTTTCGGGAAAGGGTACTACCGTTATAAATCCCTCGCTTGAAGGGAAAAAACGCTTGCTAATCAATCAGCAGATATAAAGGCAACTATAAAATCTGCAAAACTGGTTTCCGCTTCACAACTGCTTTGAATAATTTTACGCCTTCATCAACCAAGAGCGCTGCACATCGCAGCTATCAGATTCCTGTCATGCAATCACATAATATTCTTCTCCTCGGTTCCGGCGGCCGCGAATGTGCGCTGGCGCGCAAACTCTCCCAAAGCGTTCACTGCAGCAAGCTGTTCATAGCTCCCGGTAACGGTGGCACTTCGGCTTATGGTACCAATGTCGCTATATCTGTCAACAATTTTGAAGCGATCAAAAAGTGCTGTATCGATCAGGATATTACTATTCTTTTCCCGGGCAGTGAAGATCCGCTGGTCAATGGCATTTATGATTTTTTCAAAGGGGATGATGCGCTGAAGCATATCATTGTAGCAGGTCCATCTAAAAATGGCGCACAGCTTGAAGGCTCAAAGGCTTTTTCCAAAAAATTCATGCAGCGCCACCATATTCCCACCGCTGCTTACCAGGGGTTTGATAAAGATTCTTTTGAAGAAGGGGTTGCTTATCTGCGAAGCCATGCATTGCCGGTAGTGATTAAAGCGGATGGACTGGCTGCGGGCAAAGGGGTGATTATTGCACAATCCCATGAAGAAGCGGTCAGCGCTTTTACGGCCATTATAAAAGACGATCAGTTCGGCGCAGCAGGAAATAAGGTTGTAATCGAGGAGTTCCTGACCGGCATTGAGCTGTCTGTATTTGCCTTTACGGATGGCCGCAATTACGTGCTGCTGCCTGAAGCCAAAGATTACAAGCGCATCGGCGAGGGCGACACCGGGTTGAATACAGGTGGCATGGGCGCAATATCTCCCGTTCCGTTTGCAGATATGGCATTCATGCAGAAAGTAAAAGAGCAGATCGTTGACCCGACGGTAAATGGATTGGCTGCCGAGCAGATTATTTACCAGGGTTTTATTTTCTTCGGCCTCATCAATGTAAATGGCGATCCTTATGTGATTGAATATAATTGCCGCATGGGCGATCCTGAAACGGAAGTGGTAATGCCGCGCCTGGAAAATGATCTGATAGAATTGATTCTTGCCATGCAGCAAGAGCGGCTCAATGAGGTTACCATCCGGCAAAATCCGAATGCAGCAGCAACGGTTATGCTCGTGGCGGAAGGCTATCCCGAAGCATATGAAAAAGGCAAAGTAATTACCGGACTGGGTCAGGTAAAAGAAAGCATCATATATCATGCAGGCACGGTTGAAAAAAAAGGACAGATCTTGAGCAATGGCGGGCGCGTATTGGCAATTACATCTTTGTCCCCTACCCTGCAGGAAGCGCTTTATAATTCTTATCAGAATGTAGCAATTGTTGATTTTGAAGGCAAGCACTACCGCGGCGATATTGGCTGGGAATTTTTGGAACCGCAATAATCTTATCGATATCTTATCTCAAATAATCCGGCTAAAATTTGGATTATTTTCGCTTTTTGAATAAGTGAATAAACATTCATTTATATTTGCGCCCAGAATGCGGAAAAGAGATGAGCAGAAAATACAACTGATTCGCGAGCAGGCGCTCGATATGCTGGTATCTTCGGGGTTTGATGGATTCAGTATGCAAAAGCTGGCAAGGGCTTCCGGGGTGTCGCCGGCTACGCTCTATATTTATTTCAAAGACCGGGAAGATTTGCTGCTTCAGTTATTTATGGAGCAAAGCCGGAAAATGGCAGATGCCACGCTGGAAAATTTTGATCCTAAAACCTCTTTTAGCGAAGGACTAAAGGTACAGTGGATCAACCGGGCGCGCTACTGTATGAAATACCCCAAGATCATGCAGTTTATGGAGCAGAGCCGCCACTCGCCCTTCTTTGAAAAAGCAGTTCATTATATGGATGAGCGCTTCAAAACGGTGATGAGCCAGTTTGTAACCAATGCCATTGAACGCGGCGAACTGGTGAAAGTGCCTGTTGAAGTTTACTGGTCCATCGCTTTTGCGCCATTGTATAATCTGGTGAAGTTTCACATGGATGGCCACAGCCTCGCCGGCTCTGAATTTTCGCTTACCGATGAGGTGATGTTCAACACACTGGATCTTGTGCTCAAAGCCCTGCGTCCTTAGCTCATCCCGAAAAAAAGAAAACCTGATTACTGAACACTATGAAACTAAACCATCTTAACCTTCCCGTAGCTGATGTAGCTGCCACGCGTACCTTTTTCGAAGAGTATTTCAGCTTTAGATGCATTGAAACCAAGGGCAGCGATATGCTTTCTGTACTGTCAGGACCAGACGATTTTACGCTGGTGCTCATGGCCGGCAATTTTAACCGGAACGACAATCACAATTATCCTGATGCCTTCCATATCGGGTTCTTTGTACCTACGCGCGAAGAAGTAACCCAAACTTATGAACGGCTGAAAGCCGGCGGTATAGAGCTGGCGCAGGAGCCTGCCAGTATGCGAGGCACGTTCGGCTTTTACTTTCATGCACCGGGTGGCATTCTTACCGAAGTAAGCTGCGCTGCCAATTCTGATCACGCCTAAAATTTCTTTGTATGAATGTCTTGATTTTTAAAACCAATATCAGCAATGGTCAGGATGTGAAGACTGTTGAGCGCGCTTTAATGCAACACCAGTCTATCAGTAAATGCTCAGTGGATTGTGAGGATGTTGATAATGTGCTGCGCATAGAAGCATCCCCAACCGTCAATAAAGAGGAAGTAACCAGGATTATCAACAGCGCAGGATATAGCTGTGAAGAACTGCCTGATTAATCCTTCAAAACTATTGCATCCGATACCTCATTCATCCAATTGGATGGATTTTATTTAGAACAATGCGGCACAGTTACATTTGCGCCGCATTGTTCTTTTACAACATCATCATTTTTCTCAAAAAAAATATCCCACACCCTTACCCTTTTGAGGTGTGGGATATTATAAAATTAATCTCAAAGATTAAGCAGTCTGCTTGCCTTTGATTTTTGCAATTACTTCTTCTTCGATGTTGCGGGGTGCCTGAGCGTAGTGGCTGAACTCCATGGTAGAAGATGCACGGCCGGAAGACAGGGAACGCAGTTGGGTTACATAACCAAACATTTCGCTCAATGGCACCTTAGCCTTGATCACCTGCAGGTTGGCACGGCTGTCCATACCTTCCAGCATCGCACGGCGACGGTTCAGGTCACCGGTTACATCACCCATGTATTGATCAGGAGTCAGTACTTCTACCTTCATGATCGGCTCAAGGATAATTGGCTTTGCCTTGCGGGCAGCCTCACGGTAACCACTCTTTGCACACAATTCAAAAGACATTGCATCACTATCCACATTGTGGAAAGAACCATCGATCACAGTGATCTTCATGTTCTCAACAGGGAAGCCTGCGAGCACACCAGTGGTCATCGAAACATCAAAGCCCTTCATGATGGCAGGAATAAATTCCTTAGGAATGGAGCCACCCACAATCTTGTTTACGAACTGGTAAGAACCCTTGCCTTCTTTCAGGAACTCTTCATCAGCAGGGCCGATCTCGAATTCGATGTCGGCAAACTTACCGCGACCACCGGTTTGCTTTTTGAACACTTCACGGTGCGTAACCAGTGAAGTCAAAGCTTCCTTATAAGCAACCTGAGGAGCACCCTGGTTTACTTCTACCTTGAACTCACGACGCATACGGTCGATGATGATTTCCAGGTGAAGCTCACCCATACCACGCAAAATGGTCTGGCCGGTGTCTTCGTCTGTATTTACACGCAGTGTAGGATCTTCTTCTACAAGCTTGGCAATAGCCATACCCATCTTCTCAACATCAGGCTGTGCTTTAGGCTCAACCGCGATGGCGATTACAGGCTCAGGAATGAACATGTTTTCCAGAACGATCGGGTGCTTTTCGTCACAAAGCGTATCACCGGTTTTGATGTCCTTAAAACCTACAGCGGCTCCGATATCACCGGCTTCGATGAAGTCGATCGGGTTTTGCTTGTTGGCAAACATCTTCATGATACGGCTGATGCGCTCATTCTTACCGCTACGTACGTTGAGTACATAAGAGCCGGAATCAAGACGACCAGAGTAGCACCGGAAGAACGCCAGACGACCTACGAAAGGATCGGTCATGATCTTGAATGCAAGCGCAGCAAACGGCTCTTTTGCATTCGGGTGACGAACCAATACTTTTTCCGGATCATCAGGATCAGTACCGGTGATATCTTCAATATCCATTGGTGAAGGCAGGTAGCGGCAAACGGCATCCAGTGCAGTTTGTACACCCTTGTTCTTGAATGAAGAACCGCACATCATCGGCACGATGGAAAGGTCGATACAAGCCTTGCGGATTGCTGCATGCACTTCATCTTCGGTAATGGTATCAGGATTGTCAAAGAACTTCTCGAGGAGTGCCTCATCGTAGTCGGCAACCGCTTCGATCAGGTTCTGGCGCCAAATAGCAGCTTCTTCAGCCATATCAGCAGGTACTTCGATCTCATCGAAAGTCATACCTTCTGTTTCCATGTGCCAGATAATACCCTTCATGCGGATAAGATCTACCACACCCTTGAAATCATCTTCAGCGCCGATTGGCAGCTGCAATGGAACGGCCTTCGCACCGAGCATATCCTTTACCTGCTGAACAACCATCAGGAAGTCTGCACCGATACGGTCCATCTTGTTTACGAAACCGATACGTGGTACGCGGTAGCGGTTAGCCTGGCGCCAAACGGTTTCAGACTGAGGCTCAACGCCATCAACCGCAGAAAACAGGGCAATAAGGCCGTCAAGTACGCGCATAGAGCGCTCTACTTCTACCGTAAAGTCCACGTGACCCGGAGTATCGATGATATTAAAATTGTACTTTTTGGTATTTGCATCTTCCTTGCCTTTGTTGGTAGGGAAGTTCCAAACACAGCTAACGGCTGCAGAGGTGATGGTGATGCCACGCTCCTTTTCCTGCTCCATCCAATCGGTGGTAGCAGCGCCATCATGCACTTCACCAATGCGGTGGATCATGCCGGTGTAGCGAAGGATACGTTCTGTTGTAGTGGTCTTGCCGGCGTCAATGTGTGCGGCAATGCCGAAATTCCGCTGAAAGCGTAAGTCTGCCATTGTCTAAATATTAAAAATCGTTGAGTTTCGCTTTGAAAATGGGTGCGAAGGTAATGAATATTCAGTAAAACATTTTGTTAGCGCGTCATTAATTTGTATGGCAGCGTTTTTAGTAAGTGGCGCCATTAAAGATCCCTGCGGGATGACAAAGTTTACACCAGTTTTGTCATCCCGCAGGGATCTTACACAATCGTGTTTTGATTAGTAACAGATCACAGCTGATTTTGCTCCAGCCATTGACGGACCTCATCCATTTGCTCTTCTGTAGGCGGCCAGTTGCCCAATATTTCTTCGTTCAAAAAGCGCCATTGCGGGTTCAGTTCATTTACTAATGCCTCTTTGCGGGCACGGTTCAATCTTTAATTTCTTTTTCTGCATCAATCGCATTCAACATGTATTTCGTTGATTGGTACCAATCAGGTAATGCACATTGTATTTTTTAGTAAACGCGCCCGACCTACCCAATGCTCAAGCAGCCTGCGTGGAAGATTATTGGTCATTCCGGTATATAGAACTTTGCGGTTGATTGGTTAAGATGTAGGTATAGAATTGAGGATGATCCATTTAGTTTTTTAAAACAGTCACCAAATTTATTAAATTCTATAGTCCATTTATAACCGTGCGCTTCAAAAGATCCCTGCGGGATGACAAAGTTTGTGTTTGGGCCAACTGTTGACGGATACAGTCATCTTCTGCAGGAGACGCTTAGCTTTGCATACGCTTAAAAATCTCCTGTTCATCATGCGCATTGCCATTGTGGGCGCTACCGGCTTGGTAGGCAGCACCATGCTTCGTATTCTCGAAGAAAGAAATTTTCCTGTAACAGAACTGCTGCCGGTCGCCTCCGCAAAATCGGCGGGCAAGGAAATTTCGTTCCGGAAGAAAACCTATAAGGTAATTACAGCGGAAGAAGCTATTGCACTAATGCCCAATATGGCGCTTTTTTCAGCCGGCGGCGGTATATCGCTGGAGCTGGCGCCGAAGTTTGCGGCGGTAGGTGCGCGGGTGATTGATAATTCATCTGCCTGGCGCATGGACCCGGCCAAGAAGCTGATCGTTCCGGAAGTGAATGGCGATGCGCTGACCGCACAGGATTTCATCATTGCCAATCCCAACTGCTCTACCATTCAGATGGTGATGGTGCTGCATCCGCTGCAGCAGCGTTATGGATTGAAGCGTGTTGTGGTCAGCACTTATCAATCGGTTACCGGCACGGGACAAAAGGCGGTCAGGCAACTGCTCGAAGAGCGCGCCGGCGGCGAAGAGCTGAATGTATATCCCCATCCGATTGATCTGAATCTGCTGCCGCATATTGACGTATTCAGTGATGATGATTACACTAAAGAAGAGATCAAGATGATGAAGGAGACGTGCAAGATTCTTCGTGATGAGCAGATAGGTGTAACGGCTACCTGCGTACGCGTGCCGGTGATGGGCGGCCACAGCGAAAGCGTGAACATTGAGCTGCAGAAAGACTTTGATCTGGGCGATGTACGGAAGCTGCTTGCAGCAATGCCGGGCGTTGCGGTTACAGATGATCCGCAAAACAATGCTTATCCCATGCCACTAAATGCAGCGGGTAAGGATGAAGTATTTGTAGGCCGCCTTCGCCGCGATACCTCTCAGCCGAATACACTAAACTGCTGGATCGTATCTGACAATCTGCGCAAGGGCGCAGCCACAAATGCGGTACAGATTGCAGAATTGCTGCTTGCAAAAGGCTGGTTGTAAGCGGATGTCATTTGTTTGTCACAGTTGAGTTGCACATTCGTAATTGCGGATTTTGCGCTTTTACCTTTGCCGCGTTTAAAACAACTGAACAATCAATGAAACTGAGATCTTTACTTGCGGTAGCTGCTCTGGCTACTTCTTTCGGCGCTTCTGCGCAAACCTGGGTGAGTGATTCTGTAACGATGGGCGCAGGCTATGCGAACGATGTATGGTATAGCATGAAGAACGGACAGCAGAAGACGAATGCCAATGGCAACTGGCACCTTGCTTTCCAGATGACACCACAGGGTCCTTATGGCAATGTGAGCATTTTTGCTAATCATGCTACTACTCCGGCATCAACTAAAGTGTATTCCCTGCACATGCAGGCCAGCGCTAAATTCGCCAGCCTGACTGCTGCAGATACTGCTGGCAAGACTGGTACACAGCTTTACAATGCCGATTCTAGCTGGAATTATGGTGCATTCAACCAGATGCCATCCAATACTCCGTTCGATTATAGCTGGGGTGTTTATGATCTGAACTCCCACTATGTAAATGGTGATTCGCTGTATCTTATCAAGACAGATACCGGCACCAGCGCTACTACTTACAAAGTATGGATAAAGCAGTATGTAAGCACTCCTTCTGATTCTGTAAAGTGGATCTTCCGCATCGCACAATGGGATAATACAGGAGATACAACGGTTACCCTGCACCAGAAAGATTATCCTAACAGACTGTTTGCTTATTATGATGCAAAGAGCAGAACTGCTTCTGACCGTGAGCCTGCCCGCAACGCGTGGGACGTTCTTTTCTCCCGTTACATCTCAATGATCCCAACCGGTCCAACCACTGTGGCGGCATATCCTGTTACCGGCGTGATGTCTAACTTTGGCGTAAATGTAGCTGTAGCACACAATGTAAATGCGGACACTACGCACTATCAGAACTATGCTTTCAGCAATAATATGACCGCGATCGGCTCTGACTGGAAGACCTTCAACATGACCACTTTCACTTATGATGTAGATACTGCCCGTACCTATTTTGTAAAATCAAGCAATACGAACGAATACTGGCAGATTCAGTTTACCCGTTTTGCAAGCGCGAGCGGCAAGTCTGTATTCCGCAAGCGTTTGGTAGCAACCATCCCAACAGCGATCAATAATGTGGTAAACAACAGCATCAGCAATTATTATGCATCTCCGAATCCTGCCAACAATCAGGTTACACTGATGGTGGATACAAGAGATGCTGCTGAAAACACGACACTGGCACTGGTAGATATGAGCGGCCGCGTAGTAATGCAGCAGCCTGTAAGCATCAATAGAGGCGTCAATGCATTCACTGTAAACACCGCGAACATACCGACCGGTATGTATTTGCTGGCGCTGAAAGGCAGCAACCTGATGCTTACCCAAAAGATCAGCATTGCGCACTAAGCAACACAGTCAGCAGGTTTTCTGAACTAAAATTTTCCCTTGCAAAACCCGGCTGTACATAACATGCATAGCCGGGTTTTTACTAAAAACATCTTATCCGATGCGCCGCTTTCTGACTGCCATTTTCTTAATATTGTCTGTGGACACTGCTATGGCTCAGCATCTACGTGTTACAGATAATGATGGAAATCCCTTATCCGGGATTGAAGTAGATAATGGCACCAGTGGAATAACGGATGCAGATGGAATAGTTAACCTGACGGTAAATAGCTATCCGGTAACGATACGCATCAACAATCCTTTTTTTGAACCTGTTATTTATAAAGTAAAAAGCGAACGATTGGTGCACATTTCGTTGATCCGCAGAAAAGGAACTATGCAGGAAACAGTAGTTACCGGTGTAGCAAGACCGATGGCATTGCAAAATGCGCTTTCCAGATATACAATCATTGACCGTGCTGCCATAGATGAGATTGGTGCTGTGACTTTAGCAGACGCGCTTACCACGCAACTTAATATCAATATGCAGGCTGATGCCGTTTTAGGCACCAGTATCTCCGCACAAGGTCTAAGCAGCGATAAGGTCAAAATATTGATTGACGGTATGCCGGTGAATGGGCGGGAGAATGGCAATGTTGATCTTGGCCAGCTCAACCTGAATAATGTAGCGCGCATCGAGATCGTAAAAGGTCCGCTGAGCACTGTTTATGGCAGCGATGCTATCGGAGGCGTTATCAACCTTATCAGCAGGAAGCGGTCCAACGCCTGGGATGCTGATGTTACCCTTAATTATGAGACAATTGGCAAGTATAATCTGAATGCATCTGCTAGCAGACACTGGGGCAGGCACCAGATAACTATAGGTGGTGGGCGCAATTATTTTAGTGGTTGGGGCAATCAGGATACAATAGCAATACACCGCGTGCTGCTATTCAAACCCAAAGAACAATATCTGGCCAATGCGGGCTACATTTATACAGCTCCACATTCAGGCTTTACAGCGCAGCTTGCTTCAGATTATCTCTGGGAAAAAGTCACTAATAAGGGCAGCCTTGCCAATTATCCATATAATGCACAGGCGATAGACCAGTATTTTACCACACAGCGATCAAATACCAGATTAGCTCTCGAAAAGAAAATCGGGAAGACAGGGAATCTTAAGCTTCAGAATAGTTACGCTTATTACAAGCGCAACCGCAAGGATGTGGTTAAAGACCTGACTACCCTTAATGAAATTTTATCTACAGCACAGGGCGCACAGGATACATCCGTATTCAGGGATGTGAATCTGCGCAGCAATTACAGCAATCAGTGGAAAAAACTGAGCTATGATGCCGGTTATGATATATGGCTCCAATTTGCCCAAAGCCAGAAATTCGGTCATAATGAAGAGCATCAGCAACATGACTATGCGCTCTACGGCAATGCATCAATGAACTTTCTGAAGGACAAACTCACTACTCAAATAGGTTTGAGAAGCTCTTACAACACGGTCTACAATGCACCGGTTACTTATTCTCTTAATGCGCTGTATCATGCGGCTGAGCGGGTCCAGTTACGGGCCTCCTATGCGCATTCATTTCGTGCACCTTCTCTGAAAGAAGAATACTTGGAATTCATTGACCAGAATCACCACATCATCGGCAATCCCAACTTAACGGCCGAAAATGGAAATACGGTACAGGCATCCGGCTCCTGGCAATACAAGGCGGGAAAGGTAAATGGCCAATTTGTGCTTACCGGTAGTTACAATGATATTGATAACATGATTACGCTCTCACAAGCTGATACTCAGAAAAATTCACTGAACTACACTTACTCCAATATCGCTCATATCAGAAATCTGGTGCTCAACTTTCAGGGCGATATAAACCGTGAGAACATTTATCTAAATGCAGGAGTATCGCTCACACATACATTCAAAGAGGTTGGCGCTTTTGATGCTTTCGACTGTTTTGAGGCAACGCTTAATGCACGTTATCTGATTAAAGCGCCTAAGGTCAATATCTCTCTGTTTTATAAATACACCGGCGTTACACGAAATGCCTCTGCTGTTGCTACCAACAATGATCTTTTCGGTGCAACGTTACAGCCATTTCACATGGTTAACTTATCCGCAGAGCGCTATTTTCTGAATAATCACATTCAGGCAATCATCGGCATTAAAAATCTGCTAAACACACAGACTTCATCTGTTGGTACTTCTTCAAGTGTTCATGGTGATGGGGGTGGAATAGGCCTTTTACCACGTAGCCTGTTTACCACTCTTCGTTTTAGCTTAAATTGATTGTGTCTAAGCAATCTTCGAAAAACAAAAAAGCCCGGTAAGCATATGCTTACCGGGCTTTTTCTATGAATGAAATATCAGCCTATTAATGGTTGCGGATGCTTGCCTACATTGTACCAATCTATTTTGCGTGAGCAATACATGATTACTGCAAGGATTACAAAGAGGCCAATGCTGCCGAACAGCAAGGCATAATCTTCAAGTTGAATCAGGATAAAAATATAGCTGTACAGGCCGCCCAGCGCAAGGGTGAAGCCGATGGCGGTACGCCCGTTATGAAAGACATTCCAGGTATAAAGGCCAACCAATGATACGGTCGCTAATGCAGCAATCAGATAAGCCTGATTAAAGCCCGTGTACTCAGAAATTGAGAGCAGCAATGTATAGAAGATGCACAGCGCAAAGCCGACCAACAGATACTGCAGCGGGTGTATCTGGCGCTTCTGAAAAATCTCGATGAAGAAAAACACAATGAAGGTGAGGCCAATGAAAAGAATCGCATATTTCACGGAACGCTCTGTCTTCACATAACCATCTGCGGGCTGTATCAGGTGCACGCCAAAGGCGGATGCGCGTAGGTCCGGCTTGCCGTCTTTCCATGCCTGTGGATAGGATCGGCTTGCCTGCAAAACTTTCCAGTGTGCATTGAAGCCTTTGTTGCTGATAGCCGGCGCGGCATCAGGGATGTATTGTCCGGCAAAATCGGGGTGCGGCCAGGGTGAGGTAATGGCTACTTCCGTGCTGCGGCCTACAGGCGTAAAGTTGAGCGTCTCCGAGCCACGCAGATTCAGCCGGATGCTGAATGGCGCCTGCATCTGCGCGTTCAACGGTACGGCTGCGCTCAGCCCTACCTTGATGACTTCATCGTCTGGCACACCTGATTCGAAGCGGGTCTGCGTGAATCCCCAATTCAACACTACTTCTTCCTGCAGCCCTCTTGCATCATCTATGCCAAGCATCAGCTTTGCCTCGCCCCAAAGCATATTTTCCGGAGCTATCTGCAGATTTTCCAGCGGCAACGGATTGAACTTACCCGTCAGGTTCAGATCAGACCGGTAAAGCGTTACATCATACAGGCTGCGGTGGCGTACTTCGGGTAGCATATTGCCATTGACCTTTAGTTCATCAGGTAAAAAGTGAGCGTACTTTTTTACAGTCACTACTTTATCGTTCGTTGCTTTGTAGGTGTAGTTGTAAGGCACAATCAGTACAGGACCGGTAATGGTTTGCGCCTGCGCCCATTTGCTGCTTACTTCGTTCACTACCTGCTCCTGCCGGCCGGCACGCTCTACAATCAGACTGTGGATGAGACCGGCCGGAATAAGCATAAGCAGGATCAGAATTGTGATTAATGTGCCTTTCAGCATGGGGCGGTTGCGGTCAAAAAAAGATGGAGTGATTACAGGGGCTGGCACTGGTTGTTGCGGTAGGCCGGATAATT
The DNA here is from genome assembly GCA_965200035.1 of Chitinophagaceae bacterium. Lineage (GTDB taxonomy): Bacteria > Bacteroidota > Bacteroidia > Chitinophagales > Chitinophagaceae > UBA1952. The sequence continues at coordinate 875,405 of OZ241334.1, forward strand.
CGTTTTCCATGATAGTTTGGTTTTAAATTAATAGATCAGATAATAAATTGACTTATGGTGCGATAATAAGTGAGCACTGATGTGGCTGCCAGCAAGGCAGCGCCTCCGGCAACTGTGCCGTAAAGTGATAGCTCGAAGCCGCTGCTGTAAGGCCCGATGCCGGATAGCATCATATCAGCCATGATGCCTGTTGCTGCTGCCAGTGTGCTGCACAGGAGAAAGAAAAAAATGGTAATGCCTTTCGTTTTCATAAACGGTTTGGCCAGGCATAGGAAGATGTAGCACGCTATGAGCAGCGGAAGACCAAATACGATTGCAAGCAAGGCCGACAACAAAATCAGGAACACACCTTCATCCCCTGCTTCTACCAGCACGCAGCAGGCAATGACAATAAAAGCGAATAAAATTGCTCTGACCCAAATTCTGAAAGTAATATTTTTCATTTTTAAAAAGTACTTTTAATTTCAAAGTGAAACAGGCAAAAAAATAGATTTTTAGCTCAGGTTCTTAATAATCTGCTCCAGCGCATCAAGATGGCTGCGGAACGCTTTTTCGCCAGCTTTGGTGACGGTATAAGTAGTGTTTGTTTTTCTTCCGATAAATCCTTTTTTTACTTTCAGATACTGGCTTTCTTCCAGTGTTTTTAAATGCGTGGCGAGATTGCCATCGGTAACGTCAAGCGTGGCTTTAATGTCATTGAAAGACACTTCTTCATTCACCATCAGCGCACTCATGATGCCAATGCGTATGCGGCTGTCAAAAATCTTATTGAGTTGTGAGATGGGATCTTTCATGAATCAATCTACCTTTTCGTGCTTATCGTACCGGTTCCACATAACAATGCCATAGATGATATGCAGCAGCCCGAAGCCTGCAGCCCAAAAGTATAATCCTGCGCCCGGAAAGAAAAGGCAAGTACATCCCAGTAGCAACTCACAATATCCTAAGTAGCGAATCTCGCCCAATGTGTATTTACCGCCATTCACCAGAGCCATGCCGTAAAAAGCCAGGCAGGCGGGCGCTATATATTCTATATGGCCGGAATCCATAAAGGAAAGACAAAACGCCCCACCGGCAATCAGCGGAATGGCCACCGATACAAACAGCTTTCTGGACGCACTGCCCCAGATGGACAATCCTTGCCTTTTTGACTTGCGATAGGTAAAATAAAATGCGCCGATGGCTGCAATGCAAAATGTGGCAACTGCCAGCAGGAGAAAAGGCTCATAAACAATGAACATCATTCCGGGACGCGCACTCTTATAAGCATACGACGCCTGCATGATCTTCAATGTGGCGGGATAGCCTACAATGACTGCTGCAAGCGCCACACATCCGGCCCATACCCCACTCCATCCGCTGAGCGATATAAAGCGTGAGCTTCGCTCCATGATCGAGCGGATATTTTTAAGGGTCTCTAAGCTCGCGGCCTGTTGTTGCTGTTCCATCAAAAGCGCTTTGAAACACAAAGTAAGTTCAAAAAATTCATCTGTGCAATGGGTTTAAGTTTTTTTTAGAACAATCGCTTTTTTTCTTTGATTGATTGCAGGTACACCTGAAGATCCGTAGAAGGCTTCAGCCAGACCATCAGCAGGATGTACACGATGGAAACAAGCACGGTACGGATCATAGTATCCAGGATTGGATTTGGCAGGTGTGGCAGAAAATATCCGGCCAAAGCGGTGATTCCGCCTGCCAGTAACACGAGCAGGCTACCTTTACCAAAAGGAATCAGATTCATTTTCTTCCACAGGAAATACATCTTGCAGATATTGAACATAATGAGCGCCAGCGTACCCCCCCATGCCGCGCCATAAATGTCGAAATGCGGAATCAGGATGTAATTCAGTCCAATAAGCAGCACGAGCAGAAAGGTGGAAATACCGAAGTTAAACCTGTAATATTCCGACATATTGATAAGCTCACTGTTGAGGCCGGACGCCATATCCACCAACCGTCCAAACATCATAATGAGTACCAGCGGCGGAATGGCTTCAAACCCTTTTCCCGCAGGCAGAATAGCTACTGCATTGTGCAGATTGCAGCCAATGATTACCGCCATCAGCATGCCTACAATCAGGATATTGATGGCCGACCGGTGAAACAGCTCTTTTACTTCGCCTTTATCGCCGGCGCTGTAAGCTTTGTTGAGCGAAGGATAGGCAGACATGGTCATTGCCCGGTAAGGTACCGTCATCACAGCAGTTATAAATACTGCATTCGTATAGGCTCCCAATGTCGACAATCCGTTTTTACCCATGATGCCCAGCATAAACAGATCTACCTGTCCCAGCGCCAGAATGGAGATGCCCATCAGCACATGATACCAGCAAAATTTGATGAGCGCTTTATATTCATCACCCGAAAAAGCCCTCCAGTTCAGGGATAGACGAAAATCTTCCGTGCGCATAGCGATGAACAGCAGAATGAGCGCAGGGATGGCATATACCAATACCGTGGCAACTAAAAAGATCGGAAAGCTGATCAGGCGGCACCATACCAGAATGATCAGCACTACGTTCAGCATCTTCAGAACAACCTCCCGCATAAAGCTGGAGATAGCCGATTTGTTTTGGGATAATAAATAGCCTTCGAGCTGCGTCATATACGCCCACAATAGCAGTAGCACCACAGGCCATATATAATAGACGTGCACGTATGCCCGGTCATTCAGCTTATAAAGATCAATGATCTGCTCTTTGAAAAGGCAATAAGGGATGAACAGCAATGCGGTAACTACTATTGGCACAATGGCTGCCATGGTAAGGAGCAATCCTTGTTTCTCACGGGTATTGTAGCGGTGCAGAAAGGTGAGGACGGCGCTGCTCGTGCCAAACAAGACCATGTATTGCAGAATACTGCATTGAGCCAGCATGCTTCTGGTAAAACCCATTTCGCGCGCGGAAAGCACATAGGAATAGCCAAACATCACTATGGCTCCCAGCACAGCGCCTGCGAAATTGACAATAGTGGTTTTTATTGACTGACGGAAAACGATGCCCATTCAGGTAGGAAATTGGCGCCAAAGATAGGTGCTTGCCGTTGCAGAAGACCTAAACAGTCATTCAGTGAAATCATTAACCGGCATAATAGAATTTAAATGATTCATATAGTAAATAAATAACAAAAGGCAATACAGGAGTACCTACACGAATATATCATCATTCCCATTTTGACCCTGTTTTTACCTTTGAGTTTTCTCCTTTCTGTGTACCTTTGTTTGTCATTTAAATACCACTTTTGCTCACGCCTGCTCATGAATTTCCTTTTTTTAGAAACATCTGTCAATAGTCCGGCTAACTACCTGCCGCTGGCCCTTCAGGTAATTGTGGCTGTCGGATTTGTAGGAGTAATGATGGGTGTGACCCACCTGCTGGGCCCGAAGCGCAAGACGCACGATAAACTAATCAACTTTGAGAGCGGCATTCCGGCAATCGGCAATGCCCGCCAGCCAATGGGCATTAAGTACTTCCTGATCGCCATTTTGTTTGTACTGTTTGATGTGGAAGTGATTTTCTTCTACCCCTACGCAGTAAATTTCAAGGAATTCGCAGCCAGCGGCATTGGTAAAGAAACATTTCTGGAAGTGGTGCTGTTCGTAGCATTCTTTTTGTGTGGCTTCATTTATATAGTAAAGAAGGGTGCCCTTAAGTGGGAAGATTAATTCAAAATGCAAAATTTAAAATCCAAAAAGGATTTGTGATGGAGATAAGGTTTTACATTTTGCATTTTACATTTTAAATTAAACAAATGGCTCGTCCGGTTCAATATAATACGCATCCCAAGCTGGCAGAAATGCCGGAAGGGATGATGGGAGAAGGTTTTTTTGCTACAACGCTGGATAAGCTGGTAGGTCTCGGCCGTAAGAATTCGATCTGGCCGCTGCCTTTTGCTACTTCGTGCTGCGGCATTGAGTTTATGGCTACGATGGGCGCCAACTATGACCTTGCGCGCTTTGGCTCTGAGCGCATGGGCTTCACGCCGCGCCAGTGCGATCTGCTGATGGTGATGGGTACGATTGCCAAGAAGATGGCTCCGGTAGTAAAGCAGGTATATCTGCAGATGGCCGAGCCCCGCTGGGTGATTGCCGTAGGCGCGTGTGCCTGCAGCGGCGGTATTTTTGACAGCTATTCCGTACTGCAGGGCATTGACCAGATCATTCCCGTAGATGTATATGTGCCAGGCTGTCCTCCCCGTCCGGAAGCTATTCTGGATGGTGTGATGCGCATTCAGGACCTGATAGGCCAGGAAAGCCTGCGCCGCAGAACCGGCGATCAGTACAAAGCATTATTGGAAAGTTACGGTATTCAGTAACTAATCAGCTAATTATTAATGACCAACGAACATTTAAAGAACCGGCTCACGGAGAAATTCGGTGCAGAGCTTTCGGGGTTTGAAGAGACTTATAGCATGCTCACGGTCATTGCGCCTGCGGCGATGAATCTGAAGGTCATGCAGTTCCTGTACGATGATGAAGACCTGAAATTCCGCTTCCTCACTGATATTGCAGCCGTTCATTATCCCGACCGGAAGGGTGAAGAGCTTTGCGTAGTCTATCATTTGCATAACTTGATCGATAATGCCCGGCTGCGCCTGAAAGCCTACATTTCCATTGAGCAGCCGGATATTTTTACCGCTACGGCGCTGTTCAGCGGCGCCAACTGGATGGAGCGCGAAACATATGATTATTTCGGGGTCAACTTCGTAGGCCACCCGGATCTGAGGAGAATACTGAATGTAGATGAGATGGATTATTTCCCGATGCGCAAGGAATACCCCATGGAAGACCCAACCCGCGTAGATAAAGACGATGAGATGTTCGGCCGCGGAGGCTCTTTTTAATGCAAAATGCAAAACTTGGATTTGGAGACAATGGTAGAAGAGGGTGAGCGGGTTTATAATATTCATCATCGGTGCTTCCATTTTTCAAAGTCCATTATTGCATTTGTCCGTGGCGTGAAGATTGAAAAGTTATTGTTTTCCATTTATGAGCAATTGATAAGAAGTGCAACATCTATTGGCGCAAATGTGGTAGAAGCGAAAGCGGAGAGCAGTAAAAGGATTTAATAAACTTTCTGACAATTAGCTTAAAGTCAGCAAATGAGACAAAATACTGGCTGTGTCTTATAAGAGATACAACTGAATGTGAGCAACAGGCAGTAAAGGATTTAGTACAAGAGGCGGATGAGCTTTCAAAGATTATCGCTTCCATAATTTTAAACGCAAAATCAGCGTAAATATGCTTTTGAATTTTGCATTTTAAATTTTGCATTAACTATGCCGGCAGACATGATACCGCCAACAAAAGACGCGGTAAGAAACCATATAAAGCTGAACGACGATAGTCTTCAGAAAAATACGACCACGCTGAACCTGGGCCCAACCCACCCGGCTACGCATGGCGTGTTTCAGAATATTCTGGAAATTGATGGGGAGCGCGTGATGAGCGCTGAGCCTACGGTGGGTTATATTCACCGGGCATTTGAGAAAATTGCCGAGCGCCGCCCCTATGCACAGATTCAGCCACTGACTGATCGCCTCAACTATTGCTCTTCACCGATTAATAATATTGGCTGGCAGACGACTGTTGAGAGACTGGTCGGCATTCAAGTGCCCAAACGCGTTGATTATCTGCGCGTGATTATCATGGAGCTGGCCCGTATCTCGGATCATATAGTCTGCAATTCAGTGGTTGGTGTAGATACCGGCGCATTGACTGGCTTTACCTATGTGTTCCAGTATCGTGAGCTGATCTATGAAATTTATGAAGAGATCTGTGGTTCCCGCCTGACGACCAATATTGGCCGCTTCGGTGGCTTTGAGCGTAACTTTACAGATACTGCCTGGGCCAAGCTGAACCGCTTTATGGAGATTTTCCCGAAAGGCTGGAAAGAGTTTGAAGCCCTGCTGAACCGCAACCGCATCTTCATGGAGCGTTGCCTCGGCGCTGGTCCGATTACTGCCGATCGTGCGCTGAATTACAGCTTTACCGGTCCTAACCTGCGTGCTGCAGGGGTGGATTATGATGTACGCATAGCGTCTCCGTATTGTTCTTACGAGGATTTTGAATTTGATATTCCTGTGGGCACCACGGGCGATGTATATGATCGTTTTATGGTGCGCAATGGTGAGATATGGGAAAGCATGCGCATCATCCGTCAGGCTATGGACAAGGTGAAAGACCTTGACCCGAATGTATATCATGCGGATGTGCCGGAATTCTATCTTCCTGAAAAGAAAGATGTTTATACCAAGATGGAAGCGCTCATTTATCACTTCAAGATCGTGATGGGCGAGACCAATATTCTGCCAGGCGAAATCTATCATGCAGTGGAAGGCGGCAACGGCGAGCTGGGCTTTTACCTCATCTCCGATGGTGGCAGAACGCCATACCGACTGCATTTCCGCCGTCCGTGCTTTATTTATTATCAGGCTTTTCCGGAAATTATTGCCGGCGGCCTGCTGAGCGATGCGATCATTACTATGAGCTCTATGAATATGATTGCAGGTGAGCTAGATGGTTAATAATTAGATTAGCAGATGTGGTGCTTAGCTAATTAGCAGATGTATCTAATATGAACGAAGAACTGAAGAAACAGAATCTGATTGTGCAGCTTACTTTCGCTTTTGCAGTGAAAGCTGTAGGATTTTGCACTCAGCTGGATGAGATAAAAAAATGGTTGCTGGCAAATCAGTTATTACGATCATCACTTTCTATTGGTGCCAACGTACGTGAAGCACAAAATGCTGAAAGCAAAGCCGGTTTTATTCATAAAATGAAAATTGCAGCAAAAGAAACAGATGAAGTAGAGTATTATTTGGAAATTTGTCATGAAGCTCCGGAACTTCCTTCCTCAGAAATATTAATGCAGGAAATACAATCGATTGCCAAAGTATTAAATAAAATAATCAGTAGTTCGAAGATTAGTAAAAGAGCTGACCATTCATCAGCTAACCGGCTAATCAGCTAATCAGCTAATATAAAATGATAGCGTTTTCAGAAGAAAAATTAAATAAGGTCCAGGAGATCATTGCCCGCTATCCGGAAGGCAAGCAGAAAAGCGCACTCATTCCTTTGCTGCATCTGGCACAGGAGGAGTTTGGCGGTTGGCTAGATGTCCCGGTGATGGATTATGTGGCGTCGCTGCTTTCCATCAAGCCGATTGAGGTATATGAAGTCGCTACTTTTTATACCATGTTCAACATGAAGCCGGTGGGCAGGTATGTGCTTGAAGTTTGTCAGACCGGTCCCTGCATGCTGCGCGGCTCCGACGAGATCATTGATCACATCAAGCAACGGCTGGGCATCAATGCGGGACAGACCACACCGGACGGCCTTTTCACGCTGAAGCCTGCGGAGTGCCTCGGTGCCTGCGGCTATGCGCCGATGATGCAGTTGGGCAAGCATTTTAAAGAAAACCTGACTAAGGAAAAAGTAGACCGTCTGCTGGATGAACTGGCTGCGGCGGCAAACAGTTAATTTTATCATTCAGACCGTCTTTTCGGCTCTGTCTAATATCCCATTTCAATAATGGCTCAGAAAGTATTATTAGAAAACGCTCATATAGAAGGCATCCGGTACTATGATGCTTACCGTAAAAATGGTGGCTACCGCGCTGTGGAAAAGGCGCTGAAGATGTCGACCGATGAGATTGTGGAAGAAGTGAAGAAAAGCGGGCTGCGCGGCCGCGGCGGTGCGGGCTTCCCTACAGGCATGAAGTGGAGCTTCCTTGCCAAGCCGGAAGGTGTGCCACGTCACCTCGTATGCAATGCGGATGAGTCAGAGCCCGGCACTTTCAAAGACCGCTATCTGATGGAATTCCTGCCGCATCTTTTTGTAGAAGGTTTGATCATTTCTTCTTTTGCGCTCGGCTCCAACATCACCTATATCTATATCCGCGGCGAGTATGCCTGGATTCCGGACATTCTGGAAGAAGCCATTGCAGAAGCCAAAGCCAATGGCTGGCTCGGTAAAAATATTTTAGGCACCGGCTTCGATTGTGAAATCTATGTACAGCGCGGCGGCGGAGCTTACATCTGCGGGGAAGAAACGGCGCTGATCGAAAGTCTGGAAGGCAAGCGGGGTAATCCGCGCATCAAACCTCCATTCCCGGCCATTCAGGGCCTTTGGATGCGCCCTACGGTGGTGAACAATGTGGAAACGATCTGCGCAGTAGTACCCATTATCAATATGGGAGGTGATGAATATGTAAAGATCGGGTTAGGAAAATCTACCGGTACCAAACTCATCTCTGCCTGTGGTAATATCAATAAGCCGGGTGTTTATGAAATAGATATGACCTGCTCCGTAGAGGAGTTCATTTACAGTGATGAATACTGTGGGGGCATTCCCAACGGCAAGAAGCTGAAAGCCTGTATCCCGGGCGGCTCATCCGTACCTATTCTTCCGGCTAATCTGCTGCTGAAAACGGCCAAGGGAGAACCGCGCATGATGAATTATGAAAGCCTGGCAGATGGCGGTTTTGCTACAGGTACAATGATGGGCTCAGGTGGCTTTATTGTGCTGGACGAAGATCAATGCGTGGTGCGCCATACGATGAGCCTGGCACACTTCTATATGCATGAAAGCTGTGGCCAGTGCAGTCCCTGCCGTGAGGGCACTGGTTGGATGTACCGCGTGTTGAAAAATATTGAATATGGAACGGGCAAGATGAGCGATATAGATTTGTTGTGGGATATCCAGCGTAGAATTGAAGGCAATACGATTTGTCCGCTGGGTGATGCGGCGGCCTGGCCGGTGGCAGCGGCGATCCGCCATTTCCGTGATGAATTTGAATGGCATGTGCTGAATCCTGAGGAAGCGCAGGGCAGGAATTTCGGACTGGCTCATTATGCTGATCCTTTAGCTGTGATCGCTTAAGCTTCACGCAAGGACGCAAAGGAGCTAAGACGCAATGAATGGTATGCATGAAAATGAACTGGCGCGGATGGTCTTTGATGTGTCCCTGAATATGCACCGACAATATGGGCCCGGCTTATTTGAAAGCGTATATGAAGAGATACTATCGTATGAACTGGCTAAGAGGAATTTATTTATAGAGCGGCAAAAGCCAATACCGGTGATACATGATCACCTTAGGATGGAAGTAGGATTCAGGGCGGATCTGATGGTTGAAGGGAAATTGATTATAGAATTAAAATCAGTTGAAGAATTGGCAAGAGTGCATTATAAACAGGTAATTACTTATTTAAAGCTGACAAATTGCAAGTTAGGTCTGTTAATCAATTTCAATGTTGATCTGCTTAAAGATGGATTTCATAGAATCGTAAATGGGTTGTAATAACATACGCTTGGCGCCTTTGCTCCCTTGTGTCTTTGCGTGAAAAAATTAGTAAGATGGCTGACGTACAGAATTTTAAAGTAACGATAGATAACATCACCGTAGAAGTACCTGCGGGGACAACGATATTAAACGCGGCACGAATGATCGGCGGGGAAGTAACCCCTCCGGCCATGTGCTATTACAGCAAGCTCGAAGGCAGTGGCGGTAAATGCCGCACCTGCCTGGTAGAGGTCAACAAAGGTTCAGAGAAAGACCCGCGCCCAATGCCAAAGCTGGTAGCATCCTGCCGCACCACCGTGATGGATGGCATGGAGGTGAAGAGCATGACTTCCGATAAAGTTCTGGATGCCCGCAAAGGGGTAACTGAATTTCTGCTCATCAATCATCCGCTGGATTGCCCGGTGTGCGATCAGGCCGGAGAGTGCCACCTGCAGGATTTAGGCTACGACCACGGCGCAGCAAGCACACGCTACGAGTTCAACCGCCGTACATTTGAAAAAGAAGACATTGGTGAGCACATCCAGCTGCATATGACGCGCTGCATCATGTGCTTCCGATGCGTCTATACGGCCAACCAGATCACGAGCAACCGGGAGCACGGCATTTTGGATCGTGGTGAGCACGCGCAGATTTCTACTTACCTGAATAAAGCGCTGGACAGCGAGTTCATTGGCAATGTGATCGATGTATGTCCGGTGGGCGCACTGACGGATCGTACTTTCCGCTTCAAAAATCGCGTATGGTTTACCAAGCCGCTCGATGCGCACCGTGATTGCGAATGTGAAGGCTGCAGCGGACGCGTAAGGCTATGGATGCGTGGCGATGAAGTATTCCGTGTAACGGCGCGCAAGGATAAGTGGGGTGAGGTAGAAGATACGCCGGAAGGCAAGCCGGGCTGGATCTGCAATACCTGCCGTTTTGAAAAGAAAAAAGCCAGCGACTGGATCGTGGAAGGTCCGAGCCGCATTGACCGTCACAGTGTAATTTCACAAGGTCATTATCTGGATGCGAAAAAAGCGCAGGAAGTATTACCGGAAGTAATTGGCAGAAAGCCGAAGCTGCTAATGGATATACATAGTGTAAGTGAGGTGAATCGCCCGGAAATAGATCTCAGTAAGATCGAGGGACCGGCACACTCTGATGATTTTAAGAACGATCATATTCCGAATTAAAGTTTTGTGCGGTACGCTGAATAAGGATATAACGCGGTAGAAAGAACTACATTTTTTTAACGAACTGATTAATTTTGCGGCGCTATGCTGTTACTGGAAATAGATTGGGCATTTTTGATTGAAAAGCTGCTGCTCATCACTGTCATCCTTTTCGGATCGCTGGGGGTGGCTATGTATGCTACCTGGGGTGAGCGTAAAGTAGCCGCGGTAATGCAGGATCGCCGCGGGCCAAACCGCGCTGGTCCGTTCGGATTATTCCAGCCTCTGGCAGATGGGGTCAAGCTCTTTATGAAAGAAGAGATCATCCCGGATAGCTCGACTAAGTTCTTATTCATTCTCGGTCCCTGCCTGGCTATGTTCACTGCTACCATGACCAGCGCCGTGATTCCCTGGGGACCGGACATTGCGCGTGCAAGTGGACGTGCTATCTCTCTGCAGGTGGCCGATATTAATATCGGTATTCTCTTCATCTTCGGTGTGGTGAGCATTGGCGTATATGGCGTGATGCTCGGTGGCTGGGCAAGCAATAATAAATTTTCCCTCATGTCGTCCATCCGTGCGGCATCGCAATCTATCTCTTATGAACTGGCGATGGGTATCTCCCTGATCGCATTGCTGATGATGAGCGGTACATTAAGCCTTCGTGAAATCGTAAATCAGCAGCATGGCTTCTGGCAAAACGGATATTTTACCTGGAATTTCTTCAAGCAACCATTAGGATTCCTGATTTTTCTGGTCTGCTCATTCGCTGAGCTCAACCGCGCCCCGTTTGACCTTCCTGAGTGTGAAAGCGAGCTGAACATGGGTTACCACCAGGAATATTCTTCCATGAAGCTGGGCTTTTATCTCTTTGCAGAGTATATTAATCTCTTTATTTCTTCCGCAGTGCTCTCTACCCTCTTTTTCGGCGGCTACAACTATCCGGGAATGGATTGGGTAGCGCAGCATGTGGGCGGTGGCGACAGCATTTTGTTTGCGCTAACTTGTGTAGGCGCGCTGATGACTAAAATTGTACTTTTCATCCTGTTTTTCATGGCGGTACGCTGGACGTTACCCCGCTTCCGTTACGATCAACTGATGAATCTGGGCTGGAAAAGTCTGATACCGCTGGCGTTGATCAATATGCTGATTACCGGCGGCGTGATTTTATGGCTGTTTAAATAATTCAGAATGCAAAATTTAAAATTCAAAAGCATTGAGCCACGAATTTTTACATTTTGCATTTTACATTTTGAATTGAACAAATGCAACTGACAAACCGAGCAAAACAGATAGACCGCAGCCCGATGACCTTCGGCGAGAAGATCTATCTGCCGGCTATATTGAAAGGAATGGCCATTACTGTAGGTCATGCGTTCAAAAAAAGCGCGACCGTACAGTATCCGGAGGAGAAGCGTCCGTTCAGCCCGGTGTTCCGAGGCCTGCAGATTCTGAACCGCGATGAGGAAGGACGCGAGCGCTGCACGGCGTGCGGACTATGCGCGCTGGCCTGCCCTGCCGAAGCCATCACCATGGAAGCAGCAGAGCGCAAAGCAGGTGAGGAAAATCTGTACCGTGAAGAGAAATATGCGGCCAAATATGAGATCAATATGTTGCGCTGTATTTTCTGCGGATACTGCGAAGAAGCCTGCCCGAAAGACGCTATTTATCTGACAGAAACCGTAACACCATCCAACTTCAACCGCGAAAGCTTTATTTATAAGAAGGAAGATTTGCTTATTCCTAAGAAATAATGCAAAATATAAAATTCAAAAAGCATTAGAAGATAATGCAGCTTGACTTACATTTTGCGCGCTAAATTTTAAATTAAAAAATGGATATACAGGAACTATTATTTTGGGCGCTTTCTGCAATGGCTATCAGCTGTGCGCTGGGAGTAGTGCTGAGCCGCAATCCGGTGAGCAGTGTGCTTTTTCTCATCCTCACCTTCTTTGCTATTTCCGGCCATTATATCCTGATGAATGCTCAGTTCCTGGCTATTGTAAACATCATTGTATATGCCGGCGCCATCATGGTGTTGTTCCTGTTTGTAATTATGCTGATGAATCTGAATGCGGATGTAGAGCCGCAGAAAAGCAGGATTGTACAGTTTGCAGGCATCATTTCAGGGGGAATCTTATTTCTCGTAGTGCTGGCGGCACTGCGAAGCGCTACCCTTATTCCACTGGAAAAAGCATCAACAGATATTGGCCTGATCAGTAATCTTGGCAAGGTGCTGTTCACCAAATATGTGCTTCCTTTTGAGATCAGCAGCGTATTATTTCTCAGTGCGATGGTAGGTGCAATCGTTATTGGCAAGCGCGAAGACGGCGAACCGGGCGATACGACTGCGGGCATGGCTCAATATGTAAAAAATCCAAACCAGAACTAACAGCAGCTTGCATTTTTGAATTTTACCTTTTTGAATTAAACAAATGCCTACACAATATTATCTGTTCCTCAGCATGGCGCTTTTTTGCATTGGCATAGCCGGTACGCTCATGCGCAGAAATGCGATCATCATCTTTATGTGCATTGAGCTGATGCTGAATGCGGTGAATCTGCTGCTCGTAGCTTTCTCAAAAATGTACAACAATGCAGATGCCCAACTGATGGTTTTCTTCATCATGGTGGTAGCCGCTGCCGAAGTAGCTGTGGGTCTGGCCATTATTGTAATGATGTACCGTAAAGTGCATTCTGTAGATATCAACATCCTGAACCGCCTGAAACATTAATAATTCAAAATGCAGCATGCAAAAGGTGCAGCAACAATTTAAAGTGTAGTATAGCATAATATTATACAGTCCTTCGGCAACGCTTTCAGATTTTGCATTTTAAATTTTGCATTTGACCTAACACTATGATTAATTACGTATACCTCGTACCGCTTTTCCCGCTTTTAGGTTTCCTGATCAATGGGATTTTCTGGCGCAGGATGCCTAAAACAGCAGGCGGAGTGCTGGCCTGTGTGATGATGCTGGCTTCATTCGCCGTATCGCTGGGTATCTTTTTTGATGTAAAAGCTACGGGTGGTCAGGTAGTGCATCTGTTTGATTTCATCCAGTCGGGCAAGCTGTCCATCCCGTTTGACTTTCAGGTAGATGAGCTTTCTTCGTTATTTCTGCTCATCATTACCGGCATTGGCTTCCTGATTCACGTTTACTCTACTTCTTATATGCACGATGATGAGGGCATGGTGAAATATTTCGCCTTCCTCAATCTCTTTGTGTTCTCGATGCTATTGCTGGTGCTCGGCGCTTCCTATCTGATCATGTTCATTGGCTGGGAAGGCGTAGGTCTTTGCTCTTACCTGCTGATCGGTTTCTGGTTCAAGAACCGCGATTATACCAATGCAGCCAAGAAGGCCTTCGTGATGAACCGCATTGGCGATCTGGGCTTTATCGTAGGGATGCTGATGGTGCTTTATTATTACGGCACGCTTACTTACGGTCAGTTCTTCCCGCAACTGGGTACGGCTACCGATACAACGGGTACCAATATCAAGACATGGATTGCGATCTGCTTCTTCATCGGAGCGATGGGTAAAAGCGCACAGATTCCATTGTACACCTGGCTTCCTGATGCGATGGCCGGCCCTACTCCGGTATCCGCGCTCATCCACGCAGCTACGATGGTGACTGCCGGTATCTATATGATTGCGCGCAGCGGAGTGCTATACAATATGGCGCCTATGGCGCAGCATCTGATCGCCGTGATCGGTTTGGCTACGGCGCTGCTTTCTGCCTCCATCGCCATTAAACAATACGATATTAAAAAAGTGCTGGCTTACTCTACCGTTTCTCAGCTGGGCTTTATGTTTCTGGCATTGGGCATGGGCGCTTATACGACCGCAGTATTCCATGTGATGACACATGCATTCTTTAAAGCCCTGATGTTCCTCGGTTCCGGCTCTGTGATCCATGCCATGGGCGGCGAACAGGACATCCGTAAAATGGGCGGCCTGGGCAAAAAAATGCGGATTACGCAGATTACCTTCCTCATGGGCTGTCTGGCGATCTCTGGTATTCCGGGTTTCTCCGGCTTCTTCTCTAAAGATGAAATTCTCTCTGTTGCTTATGGCAGCAATCAAATGCTTTACTGGGGCGGTGTGATTGCCGCTGCCATGACGGCATTCTATATGTTCCGCCTTTATACACTCACATTCACCGGCTCATTCCGCGGCACGCACGATCAGGAGCATCATCTGCATGAAAGCCCTGCTGCTATGACAATGCCATTAATCATTCTGGCTATTCTTTCTGTAATCGGCGGTTATGTAGGATTGCCTGCTGTGCTTAGTGAGCATCATTTATTAGGATCATTTCTTGGAAAAGTAGTAATGAACGGGGAGCGTACAGAACTGAGTCATGCACAGGAATGGACGGCTATGGGCATCTCTACCATAGTAGCGATCGTCATGTGCATTGCGGGAGTCATGGCTAACCGCAAACCCGTATTTGCACAGAACACCGGCCTTGCGAAAGTGCTGGAGCACAAATGGTATATCGATGAGCTGTATGATGCGATCGTTGTACGTCCGCTGATGGCATTTTCAAGAGTAGCAGATAAATATCTGGAGCGCAATGGCATCGATGCAGGCGTGAATGGCGTAGGCAAGCTCGTACGCTGGGGCAGCGACCGGATGCGATTGCTGCAGAGCGGTCAGGTAGGCTATTACATTTTTATCATGGTGATCGGGATGACGATTTTGCTGGCAATAGGCTTTTTCAGCAACAGTTTTTAAGATAAGTAAATACATCCTTTACAGGAAAGCATTAATAATAACAGTAACGATTTTCGATAGTTGATATGATATTAGTTCTATTACTTCTTATACCATTGCTGGCGGGCATTTGCGGCTTCGCGCTGAACGGCAGCGGCGCCAAAGGCCTTTCGCTGGCCGCATCGCTGGCTATGCTCGGCGTGGCCGGCTATACGGTCATGCAGATTCACGGCGGTGCTCCGCTTACCTTCAGCAAAAGCTGGCTGCCACAACTGGGCGCATCTTTTTCGCTGATGGCGGATGGCATGAGCGGCATGCTCTGCCTGCTTACCGCGCTGATCTTTCCGGTTATCATCATCAACAACTGGAATAAAGAAGTAGAGAACGAAAGCGCGTTTTACAGCTTAATGTCACTGAGCGCGGCCGGCCTGATGAGCGTATTTCTGGCGTCTGACGGTCTGTTATTCTATTTTGGCTGGGAGCTGGCGCTGATTCCCGTTTATTTCCTCTGCTCGCGCTGGGGCGGCGAACGCCGCATACAGGCTACCTTCAAGTTCTTTGTCTATACGTTCGTAGGCAGCCTTATGATGCTGGCCGGATTGATCTATCTCTATCTGCAAACACCGAACCACAGCTATGCGTTGGCTGATCTGGTAGCTGCCGGCCATAATGTAACTCCGGATACACAGCTTTGGCTTTTCTGGCTCATCTTCATTGCCTTTGCGATCAAGATGCCCATCTTTCCATTCCACACCTGGCAGCCCGATACGTATGAGCAATCCCCCACCCCGGTAACGATCATCCTGAGCGCGCTGATGGTGAAGATGGGTATCTATGCAGTGGTACGATGGCTGCTGCCAACTGTGCCTGCAGGAGCTGAGTACTGGAGCAATACAGTTATTATCCTTTCGATAATCGGCATCATCTATGCATCCTGCATTGCGATGGTGCAGTCAGATATCAAGCGCCTGACCGCCTATTCATCTATTGCCCACATGGGCCTGATGAGCGCGGCTGCATTCGCCGGCACTCCACAGGGCATGCACGGACTGATGGTACAGATGTTCAACCACGGCATCAATATAACCGGCATGTGGCTGCTGGTAAGCATGATCGAGAACCGCTACGGCACCCGCGATATGACAAAGCTAGGCGGTATGGCCAGCACTGCGCCTAAGATGACCATTGCGCTGGTGATTATTGCTTTTGCAAACATTGCACTGCCGCTTACCAATGGATTTATCGGTGAGTTCATGCTTTTCCACGGACTGTTCCAAAGCGCATCTTCCTATCACATCACCTTTATGGTGCTGGCAGGATTGGGCGTCATTCTGGGTGCCGTATATACGCTTACCATGGTGCAGAAAGTAGCTTACGGAAACGCAGTGGAAGCCGGCAAGGAAAGCAGTGATCTGACAATGAATGAATGGATCGGGCTGGCGGTGATCATTGCGGTGATTCTTATACTGGGAGTATATCCGAAACCATTGCTGATGCTTACGGCAGGCATGGCAAGGATGTAAGGAAATTAAAAGTAAAAATTAAAAAAGTCAACAGTTGGTTTTACGACTAAAGACTATCGACTAACGACTAACGACTAACGATTCAATGAAAGCTATTATAGCAACTACTGTGATGGGCGTCATCATGATGTTCTCCGGGATTTTGTTCAAAGAAAAAAAAGGGCTGGGCACACTGGCCTGCATCCTGCTGGTTGTGCTGTTGGGCGTCAATATCTGGGAGCTTACCACGATGCCCAAAGACGGCCGTCCTTTATCTCTTTTCAATGATATGCTGCGCATGGACAAGACCTCTGTATGGTTCAGCACATTGATGACCGGCTGTACCCTGCTATACGGCTTACTATCGGGCCGGGATATTCTGAAAGTCGGTGGCTACGTAGCGGAATATTTTACGCTGATCTTTTTCATTCTGTGCGGCGTCTATATCCTGAGCTGCTACAATACCCTGCTGATGCTCTTTATTGGCATCGAGATTCTTTCTATTCCACAATACGTACTGGCGGGCAGCGACAAGCGCAATCTGAAAAGCAGCGAAGCTGCGCTGAAATATTTCCTCATGGGCTCTTTCTCCACCGGCATTCTGCTGATGGGCATTGCCCTGATCTACGGTGCGAGCGGCTACTTTCATATCAACGCATTCAACTTTACCAATCCGGATACCTTTAACCCGATGGGTCTTGCAGGCATTCTTTTGCTGATGATCGCGTTTGGGTTCAAAGTTTCTGCCGCGCCTATGCACCTCTGGACTCCGGATGTATATGATGGCTCTCCTACTCCATTTACCGCTTACATGAGCACGGTAGTCAAGGCCGCTGCTTTCTACGCCTTCATTCGTATTTTCCACAGCTCATTCGGCAATGTAAGCAGCCGCTGGACACTTGTGTTATCTATCATTACAGCAGCTACTTTATTGGTAGGCAATGTAACGGCCGTATTCCAGCAAAGCGTAAAGCGCATGCTCGCCTATTCATCCATTGCTCAGGCAGGCTTCATGCTGTTTGCCGTTTTGAGTGTCAATGCATTTGCATCAAAGAGCATTATCGTTTATGCAGTAGCATATTCAGTAGCCAGCATAGGCATGTTTGCGGTATTGATGAAAATGAAAGATAACACTTACGATGGCTTCAACGGACTCGCGAAAAAAGAACCTTTCCTTGCTTTCGTAACGGCCGTGTTTGTACTGTCGCTGGCAGGCATTCCACTGACCGGCGGCTTCATGGCTAAATATTATGTGCTGAATGCGCTCATGCATCAGGGCAATATGATGTGGCTCGTGATCTTCGCGCTGCTGATGGCGGCCATCTCTGCTTACTATTATTTCCGGGTAATCATCGCTATGTACTTCAAAAACGGTACCGCCGAGCTGCACCAGCCTGTTGAAGCGACTGATAAATTTCTTCTGGGCATCACCGCGGCCATTGTGCTTGCAATCGGCATTATGCCTCAAATATTGCTGCCTGTTTTCGTACAGTAATCATTAAACAGATTAGACAGAAAAAGGTAACCAGTTTGATCTGATTACCTTTTTTGTTTATGCCTCTTATCCGAACTTTTAATTCTTAGTTACACTGCTCCATTCCTTTTTCAGAATTCCGGTTACTACAACATCTTCCAGCGCTCCGTTGAACAGCACACTGTCTCTTAAAACACCTTCTACTTTCGCACCTAGTTTTTTGGTCAGCTCGCTGCTGCGTGTATTGTAGGGTATAAAATGAATCTCAATTTTATTAAGGACCAGCCGGTCAAACAGGAAAGAGATGAATGCCCTGGCAGAATGCAGCATATACCCTTTGCCTTCCGCATCCTTGGCAAGCCAGTAGCCGATCTGCACCTTGCGTAGCATATGATCCCATTCATGCATACCTATTCCGCCGATCAGCATTTCATCCAGAAAAATACCCATCGCAATACCCTGTTGCGCCGTCTCCCGCACCAGCATATTCTGAATAAAATTCAGGGAATGCTCCGGCTTCAGCGTCATATTCACCCAAGGCAGAAACTCACGCAAATGCGCCCGGTTCTTATCTACGCAGGCAAATAATTCCTGCGCATCATAAGGCTGATAAGTGCGCAGCAATAAGTGTTCCTCTACGTGAATGGTCATTGTAGTTGATGCTTTTGCGGTCGGGACGCTGCAATACAAAACACAGTGCGGCCTGAACGTAATTAGTGCCTGAAGTGGCGCATACCCGTCATCACAAGTGCCATATTATGCTCTTTGCAATAGGTAATGCTGTCGACATCACGCATAGAGCCTCCGGGTTGGATGACCGCTTTGATGCCTGCTTCATCCGCTTTTTGCACGCAATCATTGAATGGAAAAAATGCATCCGAAGCCATGACCGCACCTTCCGTGCTGAAGCCAAACTGGGCGGCCTTTTCAAGACTCTGGCGCAAAGCATCGATACGGCTCGTTTGCCCGCAGCCCTTACCGATCAGCTGTCCGTCATTTACGAGGATAATCGCGTTCGATTTGGTATGCTTGCAGATGATATTTGCCAGTTCCAGATCGCGTTTTTCCGCTTCTGTTGAAGGTCTTGCACCTTCCTCGCGCCATTCATTGTAGCTGCCGGTATCTACATCCTGTACCAGTGCGCCGTCCAGAATGCGCTTGAATTCCTGCTGTGGCTTCAGTGATTTTTTCTGCTGCAGGAGAATACGGTTCTTCTTCCCTTTCAGGATGGATAATGCAGCTTCATCGAAGCCAGGCGCAATAAGGATCTCAAAAAATATCTCGTTGATCTTCGCCGCTACCGCTTCCGTGATCTGCTGATTGGTAGCCAGGATGCCTCCGAACGCGCTTTCGGGATCAGCGGCAAGCGCGGCTCCCCAGGCTTCTTCTACCGTATCGCGGAGGGCTACGCCACAGGCATTGGTATGCTTGATGACTGCAAACACCGCTTGCTGCGGGTCAAATTCGCCGATCAGCTGACAGGCCGCATCAATATCCACCAGATTATTGAAAGAAAGCTCTTTGCCATTCAGTTTATGGAACCAAGCATCCAGATCGCCATAAAATGCTGCCTGCTGATGCGGATTCTCGCCATAGCGCAGCACTTGCTTATTACCTGCGCTCATTTGGAACGCATCGCCGCCATCCTGATTGAAATAACGGGCAATGGCTACATCATAATGTGCGCATTCAGCAAACGCTGCTCCTGCAAAATTTCTTCGGTCTTCAAGCGTTGTCTCACCCACTTTTTCATCCAGCAGTGCCTCCAGATGGCTGTATTGATTGCGGGATGCGACGATGCAAACGTCTTTATAATTTTTAGCAGCCGCGCGTATGAGCGATACACCGCCGATGTCTATTTTCTCAATGATTGCCGCTTCATCAGTCGTTGATGCTACGGTTTCTTCAAACGGGTAAAGGTCAACGATCACCAGATCAAGCAGTGGAATCTCATACTCTGCTACATGCTGGTCATCCGCCTCGAAACCTCTGCGCGCCAGGATACCGCCAAATATTTTCGGATGAAGAGTCTTCACCCGGCCACCCAGGATAGACGGATAGCTGGTCACGCTCTCTACCGAAGTGCAGGGAATACCCAGGCCTTCGATAAATGATTGGGTACCACCCGTTGAGTAAATCGTGACTCCAAGATTGTGCAGCTTTCTTACGATGGGCTCCAGCCCATCTTTATAAAAAACAGAAATAAGCGCAGACTGCAGGCGACGATTCATGAGCAGAAGGTTTTTTGAAAAGTTCCGCGAAGATAATCAGGGATCGGCTGGATATAATGTTTACAGCAAATAATCATTCGCTAAATAAAGCTCAAAACTGCATTACTCAAGCGTAAAAGCGCCATCAATCCCCGTGGCATGAAAAGGAATGCCTGATCTTGTGCAATCTTCTTTCCACTTACGGATAAGCCAGCGCGGCTGGTCGCTGCCGGCTACCACTATTTTCGGATGAAAGGTGCGCTGAAGAAGCTGCGGGTCCAAATATTTGAGCGGGCAACTGATCACTAGTATATCCACCGGAAAATGGATAGTAGAATCATTCCGTAAACCGCTGTTCAAGATCAGTATTTTCTTGCCTTTCAGAAAAAAGCATTCAGGCAGCTTTGTGAACGATGGCTTCCATGCAGCCCATCCGGTATGTGCCTGCTTTACAGTGAACAGAACAGATTTCGCCGTATCGGCCGCGGCGGCTTCATAGTGATTGTCTTTGATTCTTTCTACTACATGATGCCTGCTTATATTATACACAACCAGCCTGTCCTGTCTCATCACAGCAATCTTATCGCTGCACAGCAAGAAGAGCAATAGTATGGTAGATGCAAGGCCCAGATACAACGCCGGCTTTGCTTTTTTCATCAGCCAGACCGAGATTCCGGTAATGGCCAGATACAGCAGCACCAACTCCTGACCACTGATTTGCAGATACCTGAAGGAAATTGGATTCCAGCTTTGCAGCAATACAATCACTGCATTAAATGCTTTCACTGTCCAGGTGACAACTGCGGTGACAAAGCCCGCCAGCCAGGGCAGCGGACTACATACAATAATAAGCATCCCTCCCAGCAAGGCCACCAGCCCGACCAGAAAGGCAGCCAGAAGATTCGCAACCAGAAAGAACAAAGGAAAGTTGTGAAAATAATAGATCACCAAAGGCGCGGTAAGCATCTCCGCTGCAAGGCTGGCTGCAATGCCATTCCATATAAGCCGGAGCGCTTTGTTGGACTGAGGCCATAGAGAACGTATGGGCTGATAAAAAATAATCAGGCTGAGCACCGCACCGAACGATAGCTGAAAGCCCACCGAAAACAGCCATGCAGGATTGGCGCAAAGCAGCGCAATAGCCGCTGCAAACAAGGTATTGAGCGGATGCGCTTCTCTGGAAAGCACTGTACCTGCCCCGATGATGCTGAACATCAACGCGGCGCGAATAGCAGAAGGCGGCGCACCGGCCATCAGCACATAGCACCAGATCACCGTCACGCCGACCGCCAGCCTGATCCAAGAACCTGCGCGTCCCCGGATACCAGACAGGAGAAAGGCAATGGCCGCAAACAGCACACCTACATGCGAACCGGAAATCGATACGATGTGAATCACGCCGGTTTCCGAATAGGCCTGTCGCAATCCCGGATCAAAGGTGCTTTCATCTCCGAGCAGCATGGCTTCCAGCAGTCCGTGCGTGGCGCTATCGGTTACATATTTATTGAGCTGCGCATCGCAGTAGCTGTGGATTCGCGTGAGCAGGCCGTCAGGCCTGTCAACATCCTTGCGAAACAATACGACTTCGTCTGCTGATACAAACTGCTGGTGGCAGATATTCCTGCGCCGGTTGGCCGTCATATAATCTACTTCAAAAGGATTGCTGCTGTTGCTGATTTTCTGCCAGCGCGCGGGCACAAGCACTACATCGCCCTGATGATAATGAAAGACAGAATCCGACTTATAGATATTCAGGAAAGCTTCGCCTATAGTGGATTTTATTGGATCTCCTGCATTTTTTAATACGCTTACACGCATCCTCCAAATGCGTTCTTTCTCCTGCGGCTCGTCCAATATTTTTACCAGACTTCCCTGCACAGTATCCAGCTTCAATGCAAACCAGTGGCGATCATTTCGAACATCAACACTTTGCGCCCGCCACAATCCAAAGAAAAATACAGCTGTATAGATAGTGATGATGAAAACCGGCTTTACAAAACGAACGGCCCTGCGATTAATAACCGCCAGAATCAGCAACAGGCAGACGCAGCAGCCCGATACAACACCCCATAGATTTGATGCCTTTAAAATGCCGGAATCGTAAATAACAGCAGCAAGAAGCAGCGGCAGCAGAATGTGAAATAAAGGCGCTTCCGCCCAAAAAGGCGTTTTGCGCAATGGCCAGCGGGGCATGAGCAGATCAGTTTCGTAAAGGGATACTGATCCTTTCAGCAATAATCATGCTAAACCATTGATATAATCTTGTTCATCAATCATATACAACAAAAAGGTTTATAAAAAAGCTGCAACAAACCCATCACGTGCCGAAAACGGCCGAAAGCTTCGCCAGCCTTTCCCTTGCCGTCTGCACATACGTGCTGCCGGGATAATCGATGATGAGCTGTTCATAATACTTCTGTGCCTCCGCCGGCTTTTGCAGGTAGCGCTCATATACATCCGCCGCCTTAAACAAAGCGTCATCGGCCAGCACATCTTTACCAAATTCCTTGATGATGCGATCGTAATAGCCAAGCGCACCCTGATAATCCCTGCGCTTCATAGCAATGGCCGCGCGCGACATCAGCAGATCATCATTCAGCGAATGCTTTGGAAAGGCTGCGCCAATGCTATCGAGCAGGCGGAGGGCATCATCCGTCTTGTTTTGAAAAAGCAGCAAATCGGCTCTTGCATAGGCACGCAACGGTATATAATTGCTGTCCGGTGTATTTTCGGTGATCAGCACGGAGAGCGCCAGCGCATCATTGGCAATCAGCTCTGAGGTAGATGCTTTAAGCACGGAGAGCTGTCCCTGTGCCCATTCAAAATCGCCGCGGTAATAGGCCAGCTTTGCATCGCGGAAACGGGCTTCCTCACCCAGCATATCTTCCCGGAAATCTTTATCTACCTGACTATAGGTCAGCGAGGCTTCCCATACCTGACCGGTGAGTATCTGATAATCGCCCAGCTGCAGCTTGCTGCGCCCGATAAATTCACGCGTAGCTCCCGGCTGCGCGATGGCCTCTTTCAGCAGCCGGATCGCTTTTGCAGGATTATTATTATACTGAGCTTCCAGCATTGCATCATCGTTCAGCACGGAGCGTATCCGGTAATCAGGATAGACAACGAAAAAGGAATCATAGTCCAGCGCGAGTGTTGAAACCTGTGCCTGTGTGAAAGCCGGCGATTCCTGAATCTGCTGCATCCCTACGTTCAGGCGGCCCATACGGGCCGGCGCATACAAGGGCGATTCTTTGCCTTTGGCAATCACCAAATCCAGGCTTTTCAGCGCAATGTCGTACTGATTTTGAGTCAATGCCTGCTGAGCAAAATTCAGCAGCCGGTTGCCGGCTTCGCGGTTGCGCTCATCTATGGCAGATATCTGTATCAGCGCACCTTCCCAGTCACCCTTCTGTGTATAAAGCCATGTAAGTATATCTGAGTACAATAGATTTTCCGGCTGCGCATTAATGCGGCGAACCAGCGCTTTCTGGGCTGCCTGCAGCTTTTTAGGATCATTGCCCAGCACTTCCAGCATAGCGGATTTTACATCCTCAACGCCTCCCTGCTGATAAGGCGCGCCATCCAGCAGCGCTTCTACAGCCTTATCGGTAGCGCCAGCCTTTGCATACAGCCGCGCCAGCGGACCACTGTAGAGATAATTGTTCTGCACCAGCGAACGATGGCGCTCATAGGCTTTAATGGCATAGTCATCCCTGTCGGCATCCGAAAATGCTTTGGCCAGTTGAGTGGTGCTCAGTTCATCTCCATTGATGGCGGTAAGCGCACGATCGTACTGCTCTTCCGCTTTTTTGCCCTTGCCGGCTGCTTCATAAACTCTTCCGAGATCTATGGCCAGCAGTGGACTATTGCCGTAACGTTGCTGGGTAGTGATCAGGTTTTCGGCCTCTTTGTAATTTTTGGCTTCCAGCAATGCAGCCAAATATTCATTGTAGGCATTGATGTCGCCCGGCGCAGCGCTGTAGGCATTGGCCAGTGTCAGTAAAGATTTCTGATAGTCTGCCGCAGCCGGGGTGAGGGTAACAGGCGCAGCAGTCTGGGAAAAAACGGGATTAAAAAATAAGATTGCAAAGGCTAAAAGCCCGTACTGCAACATTCTGGCATACATGGCTGTAAGATACATTAGTAATGCACAGCTATTGGTGATGGGGTTTGTATTTAGGATTTTATTTTGAATGAGAAACAAGTGACCAGACAGGTCTGGAAGAAAAGATTTGTCAACTCAGCCGCTGTGGGATGCTTCCTTGCGTCAGCATGACTGATTTGCAGGTCTCCCTTCTCCCGCCGGGTCATTTACTTTGATGTATAGGCTCCGTAATCCTGCAATAGCTGGTGCAGCAGCGTGATGCGCACTGCGCCCCAGTCTTTGGTGGTATCGTCTTTCGGCACTTCAAAGTTGAGGGCGAAGATGTAGGGATAGGTGCGCACGTCGCTTTTATTCATCGAGCGCTTGTCTTCTTTTACCTCTACCTGCCGCTCCATGAATCCTACGATCCACAGGAGCTGATTGCCTTTGGGAGTATTGCCCCAGCCGGTCTTGTAAAAAAGCTTGACGCCCGCAGTGTCTTCGTGAAGCATCAGGCTGCGCACGATGGTCTGGGTGCGCACGGTGAATGGCAGCTCTTCGAAATAAAGTCTTTTCAGGAAGCCCACCTGTTCATCGGCCGATATCTGTAAGGAATTATCCAGCCAGAAAGAGTCCACACGCCCCCCGATTTTCTGATTGCCGTACTTCACACTATCGAGGTAGTGCTGAAAATTCTGTGCGCCTACCTTTCTTGCGAGCGCCTGATAGTAGCCCACATTGCTCACGCGGAAGGCTTCGCGCATATCCATGGTTTTGTTCCACTCCGGGCGACGAACGATGCTGTCCCAGGGAATGGTAAGCGTTTCATCGCGCGCAATGCCTGTTTCCAATGCTACCAGCGAGTTGAATATCTTGAAGGTAGAAGCCGGCATAAAG
This sequence comes from Chitinophagaceae bacterium, assembly GCA_965200035.1. GTDB lineage: Bacteria > Bacteroidota > Bacteroidia > Chitinophagales > Chitinophagaceae > UBA1952. Next base: position 900,751 of record OZ241334.1, read on the forward strand.
CGCTGCAGGCAGCGGTCTTTATTGTACAGATGAATGGACTCATGCACATGATCGCGCAGGATGAAGCAGCCACTGTCGATGCCCATTGACTTGAAGCGCCCACTCCATTCGGGATGCTCTTTGATCCGGGATTCCCTGCAGGAAGAGAATAGTAACAGTGAGCAGATGATGGCGACTAGACGGTTCATTTTTGATTTGATGATTTGGTGATTTGATAATTTGGTGATGATACTTGATTTGAATATTTGAGGATTTAGGTAGTATTTCAGTTTGAATCTACAGCGACTTGTCATTCCCGAAGGGAATCATTTATCATAAGCTTTAGACACCGGATTCCCTTCGGGAATGACAAGTCGCTGTGGCAAGTTGCCTAAAGCCCAAGCAGATGGCAAAAATAAACCCGCAGACAGCCATTTTCAAATCATCAAAATTTCAAATCATCAAATCAATCAAAAGACTGATTGCTGGCCGCTGCTATACGCACCATACGCTCGTAATCAGTAGCGGAAAGATCGTTGAAGAAATAATGGACCGGATCAATCTTTACTCCATTGCGGATCACTTCGTAATGACAGTGCGGGCCGGTGCTTTTGCCGGTGCTGCCCACCCAGCCGATTATCTGTCCACGCTTCACTGCTTCACCGGGCCTGCTTTTGATTTTCACCATATGTCCGTAAAGGGTTTGGTAGCCATAGCCATGATCAATGACTACGTGATTGCCATAGCCGCCTTCATCAAAAGCTGTGGAAACGATTCTTCCATCTGCGGTAGCATAAATCGGTGTGCCGATAGCTGCCGCGAAATCCAGCCCCGTATGCATTTTCGGGGTTTTATAAATAGGATCTATGCGGTAGCCAAAGCCTGAAGCGATGTGCGAAAGGTCTTTGTTGGATACCGGCTGTACGGCGGGGATGGATGACAGCATCTGCTCTTTGGCCTTTACCAGTTGCTCCAATGTATCGTAGCTCTGTCTTTGCACCAGCACGCGGCGCTGCAGGCTTTTCACTTCTTCCTGCATCCGCCCGATCAATTGCTCGTTTGAAGTATAAGCATATTTACGCATTTGCTTGCTGTAGCTTTTGCCTTCCCGAACACTATCCGGCAGAGGAGCCGCTTCAAATATGACGCGGTATATTTTATCGTCGCGGTCTTCGAGGCTGGTCACCGATTTATTGATGGTGTTGAGGTTTTCCTGCAGCACATCGTACTGCTCGGTCAGCTGCTGCATCTCCTGGCGCGTTCGCTTTTCGCCCGGCGATGGCAGGAAGCGGTAGGCCAATGCCAGCATGATGAGTGCAGTAACGGTAGAAGCGGAGAGAAAGCCCAACAGGCGAAGCAGCCGGGTACGGAGCGGCACGATCAGCTTCTCAAAGCGGTGAGTATGCGTATTATAAAAATATTTTTTGACCTTCCGCAATGCTAGGTTCTTTTGGGAGGGCAAAAGTAGGCGTTTTTATACTGTATATAGCGAACGGCTCGCCCGGAGCGAACCGTTCGCTATATACACATTGACTAAATCCTAACGACTCTTACCTGCTGACTAAATACGAATTACCTATTTTTGCCGTCCGCTGCCAACAGGCGGCATTTTCATTCATCCATGCGCAGCATTTTCATTAAGGAAATAGCTTCCTTCTTTTCTTCTATTGTTGGCTATGTAGCCATCCTTGTTTTTCTGGTGGCCTGTGGTCTGTTTCTCTGGCTGCTGGAAGATACCAGCATCCTCAACTATGGTTATGCATCGCTGGATCGCTTTTTTGACCTGGCTCCCATGCTGCTGCTCTTGCTGATTCCGGCGGTCACGATGCGTTCGCTGTCCGATGAGTTTCGCAGCGGTACGATCGAATGGCTTTCTACCAAGCCACTGCGCGATACGGATATTATCCTGGGCAAATATTTTGCATCGCTGGTGCTGATTGTGTTTGCGCTGCTTCCTACCCTGCTGTATGTATATTCTATCAGCAATCTCGCGCAGGCGCGCACTTCGCTGGATACAGGCGCGATCATCGGCTCTTATATCGGACTATTGTTTTTGGCGGCGGGCTTTGCGGCAATCGGTATTTTCTGTTCTTCGCTCACCAGCAATCAGATCGTGGGCTTGCTCACGGCTCTTTTCGCCTGCTTCCTGTTCTACTTTGGCTTTGAAGCGCTGAGCAAGATTTCTTCGCTTCCCGGTACCATCAGTTACGTGCTTAGCCTTATCGGGATGTCTTCTCATTATACCTCTATCAGCCGGGGCGTGGTAGATACGCGGGATATTTTTTACTTCATATCTGTGGTGGTGCTGTTCATTGCGCTGACCCGAATTTCCCTGAAGCTGCGCACTCAGAGCTAACTAACCTATTTCTGCAAATAAGAATCTTTTTAAAAAGAAATGTCCACCACTTCAGGTAAAAGAAAAGCGCAGCAACGGCAGGCCGGAATCCGTCTGCTGGTTCTGCTGGGAATACTGGCACTGATCAATATTCTGGCATCCCGCTTTCATTATGGTTTAGACCTTACCAAAGAAAAACGCTTTACCCTGTCCCCATCCAGCAAAAAGCTGCTGCGCAATATGGACGATGTGGCGGTGATAGATGTCTATCTGGAAGGCAAAGATTTTCCACCGGGCTTTCAGCGGCTGCGCGATGCGGTGCGTGAGCGCCTGCAATCGATCAAGGAGTATGCCGGTCCGCATATTATCTATCGCTTCACTGATCCTTTTGGCGGGAAGAGCGAAAAAGACCTGGCAGAAGTGTATCAGAATTTTGCATCGAAGGGAATGAGCGCCATCAATGTACACCAAAATACAGATGAGCGCACTTCCACTCAGCTGGTGATGCCTTACCTGCTCATTCAATACAAGGATAAATCCATACCTGTGAATCTGCTGGAGCCTCACCTCGGGATGACGCCACAGGAGCAGCTCAACTATTCAGAATCACTGCTGGAATACAAGATCGTTTCAGCCATCAATCAGATCAATAAGCCTGATAAGCCGCGCCTGGCCTATATTGTGGGCAATGGCGAAGCGCTTGGCTGGGCTACTTTCGATATCCTCAAATCGCTTGAAAATTATTACCACGTAGATACTATCGATATCAACGCCGGCACGAAAATCCTTCCGGTGTACAGCGCAGCCATTGTGTGCAAGCCTAATTTCCCTTTTACCGATCAGCAGAAATTCAAGCTCGACCAGTATGTGATGAACGGCGGCAGTATGCTCTGGCTGGTAGATGGCGCATTTGCCACGATGGACAGCCTGCATAATTCGGAACAGTTCATTGCCACCGCGCATGAGATGAACCTGGATGACATGCTGTTTAAATATGGTGTACGCATCAATTCAGACCTTATTGAAGATGTACAGCAGAGCGCCAGCATTTATGTAACAGTACGGATGATGAACGGGCAACCGGATAACGTGCTGAAAAGCTGGTATTATTATCCGTTATTCATCCCTACTTCACATCACCAGATCGTGAATAATATGGATGCCATCATCGGCAAGTTTGTAAGCACGATTGATACGCTTGGCAATCCGGAGATTCATAAAACAGTGCTGCTCGAATCATCCCAGTACAGCCGTCCGGCACCGGCACCGGTGCGCGTATCGCTGAGTATGCTGCGCTATCCGCCCAAGGCTGAGCTGTTCAATAAGCCATTCAGGCCTGCGGCTGTATTGCTGGAAGGCGCTTTCCAGTCCGTATATGCAGATCGCATTCCTGTAGATTTTCAGCGGGTGCTTGATTCCCTGCATCAGCCTTTTAAGCCGGCAGCTTCGCAGCCCGGCAAGATGATCGTTGTGTCTGACGGCGATATCATGCTAAATGAAGTGAGCGACCGTCGCGGGCCTCAGGAGCTTGGCTATTCACTGCAGGAGAATGTGCGCTATGCCAATAAAAGCTTTATCCTTAATTGCTTGGAATACCTGACCGATAGCAGCGGCATTCTGGAAGCCCGCTCCAAAGATGTGCGCCTGCGCCTGCTGGACAGCGGCCGGGTAAAAAACGAGCGAACCAAGTGGGAGATCATAAATATCGTCTTACCTATAATTCTGGTGCTGATCTTCGCTTCTGCGTATCTCTTTTTCCGGAAGCGCCGCTATGAAAACGGCTAATCTTACTTTCTGATCTTACTGAATGAAACAGACTTTTCTTTACATAGTGATCCTTGCCGCACTGGGCCTCGGCGTGTGGTACCTCTTTTTCCGTGATGACAGCAATGTGTTCACTTCGAAGGATGCAGGATTCACCATACGCGATACAGCAGCCATCGGCAAAATCTTTCTTGCAGATAACAAGAATGATATGGTGAAGCTGGAGCGGACCAGCGATGGCACTTGGAAGCTCAACGACCGCTACAAAGCGCTGCCCTCTTCCGTACAGTTGCTCCTGTTTACGCTCAATGCGCAATCAGCGCAATACCCGGTTCCGGAAGCGGCTCATAATAATGTGGTGCGCAGTCTGGTCAGCAGTAATAAGATAGAAGTGTACGACCGGCAGGGCAATAAAATGCGTGTTTTTTATGTAGGCAGCGAGTCTAACGGCAAGTCCGGAACTTATATGCTGATGGAAGGCGGCTCAAAGCCTTATGTAGTAACCATTCCGGGCTTCGAAGGCTACCTTGCTCCGCGCTATCTGCCGCTGGAGCGCTTTTGGCGGGACCGTACCGTTTTCGATGTGGATTCGTCCAATATCAACCGCATCAGCATACAGTATGAGTTTGAGCCTCTGAATTCTTTCACGATTAATAAAAACGCCGGAAAGGCAGCCGTGGTGCTTGATCCTTCTTTGATGGAAGGCAAAACGTTGAACGAAAGAAGAGTCCGCACTTACCTGAGTTTCTTCAAAAATATCAACAGCGAATCTTTTGCAAATGGCCTAGATGGCGTTCGTGAGGCAATTAGCTCTGTACCGAGGTATTGCACAATGGAGGTGACGGGTAAAAACGGCTACCAGCAACATGCGGACATTTACTTTATGCCGAAGAACAAGCGCAGCAAGAACCTGGAAACACCTGTCAACGATACAGCAGATAAGTATGATGCAGACCGCTTCTATGCGGTGATCAATAACAAAGCGGATACAGTGGCTATTCAGACGTTTGTGTTCAACCGTTTTTTCCGCAGGGGATATGAGTTTTATGTAAATGATGAACCTGTTGATGAGAAGAAGTAATCCTGTACGTTTCGCAGAAAAATAAAAATCCATGGTTTTCAAACCATGGATTTTTTATTAGAAAACGATGTTACTCGCTAAGTATAGTATTAGTTCATCAACAGAAGATTCACCGTACGCTGCAGGATATTAAAGGCGATCTCCGCCATCAGGTTTTCCTTGTCGAGCGTTGGGTTTACTTCAGTCAGCTCGAAGCAGCATATCTTATGGTTCTGTACAAATGAGGCAATCAGATCTTCTGCCTCCCGCTCGCGCAGGCCGTTGCTCACCGGCGTACCAGTGCCGCGCGATATAGAGCTGTCCAGGCTATCTACATCAAACGACACGTAAATATCATCGCAGTTGGTGAGGTGCAGCAGGGTCTGGCGCACTACATTTTCCACGCCTTTCCGGCGCACTTCCTGCACGGTGATTACCTTAATATTGTGCTTTTTCAGCAGCGCTTCTTCTTCTTTTTCAAAATCGCGCAGCGCTATAAATACAAGGTCTTCCGGGCTAATCTTCGGTTCTATCTTACCCAGGTTTTTCAGCCTGCTCCAGAAGTCGAGCGTCTGCGTGTCCGGGTTGTGCATCTTGCTTTCCTTATTATCCACAGCGAGCGCCGTAGCAAGCGGCATACCGTGCATATTGCCCGATGGGGAGGTATAAGGAGTGTGCATATCAGCATGCGCATCGATCCAGATCACCCCGAGCCGGTTCTTGGGCTTCGCCATTTTTATTCCGGCAATGGTGCCGCCGGCAGTGCTGTGGTCGCCGGCGAGGATCACCGGAAACAGGCCACTTTTCAATGTGGACGATACGGATTCCGCCACGCGCTCATACATCGTATGAATACCTTTGATCCGCTTGGCATAAGGCGATTGTACCGGCTCATACAGGAGCTGATTTTCCGTCTGTACTTCCTCTACCGGAAAGTTGACAAAGAAATTACTCATAAAATCAAGCGCAGCGATCTTCAGCGCATCTACCCCCAGGCTGGCGCCGCGGGTGCCGGCACCAATTTCCGACTTTACTTCTATAATCTTGATATTACGCATGTGGGTGATTTTCGGACGCAAGGTACGCCGAGTATTTTCCCGCTCAAAAAACCGGCTTTCAGTGCTTCGCTTATTTCTGGTATTTCCAGTGGCGCTGCCTGCCCTCGCCTACCCATTCGATCATCGTGTCAATGCGCTTCTGCCGGGTAGCTTCTGTCTTTGCTTCAGTGATCCATTCGAGATACTCACAGCGGTGAGACGGCGCAAAAGCTGCCCATTTTTTCTTTACCGCAGCATTGGCTTTAAGTGCCTTCTTCACTTCATCAGGTTCTGGTATTTCAGGCTTCGCAGCGCCTTTGGCTTTAGCTGCTACTTTAATGCCATCCTCATTTAGCTTCATAGCCTCTTTGAGGTAAGCAATGATGATCCGCTCTTTCGGCAGCTCATTCACAGAAGTAATCTTCCCGAAATGGCCCATCGCTGCATTTTCGCCTTCGCCGCGCACAATCCTGCCTTCTTTATCGCTCAGCAATGCTCCTTTCCAGAAGCCAAATATAGCATGCTGCTTGAATGATGCAATGTGGCATAAAGTGCCTTTGTAATCGAAGAATGGCATACCCCATTTGATCGTCTCCTGCGCCTCCGGACAGGCTTTGTGCACTACTTCCCGCAGATAAGTAAGGATTGGCTGAGCAAATGGCTGGGCTTTTCCGATGTAAGCATCTATGCGCGGATCAAATGTTTCCATAGTCAGATAGGTTTGATGGCAAAAATAAAAAAAGCTGCCGATGTGTATCGGCAGCTTTTCCTATCAGACGGATAATGGATTAAGCGAGCTTCGCATCCATCGTGATCTCACAATTGATCACTTTGCTCAGCGGGCATTCAGCCTTGGCCTTAGTAGCTATTTCCTGAAACTTTGCATCATCGATATTCGGGATTTTTGCGGTGCACTGCAGTTCGCTCTTGGTAATAGCGCCCTGTGACGGGTCCAGCGTAATGTCGCAACGGGTGGTCAGCTCATCTGCAGTAAAACCTGCAGCATTTAGCTCAAAGGAAAGTTTCATGGTAAAGCAGCCTGCATGTGCCGCGCCCAGCAGTTCTTCAGGATTAGTACCAACCCCTTCCGCAAAGCGGGAATTAAAAGAGTATTGTGTTTTATCCAGCGTAGTGCTCTGAGTGCTCAAATGGCCGGTTCCTTCTTTGCCTGTGCCGTTCCATACAGCTGTTGCATTGCGTTTCATGATGCGAATATTTTGATGGTTTGAAAAGAGATGGTGAATGTAAGCACGTACGCGACTTTATGCTCGTATTTAACAGAAAATTGTTCGCTATAGAAGTATTGATAAATACATAGCTCATGTGCGCCGGCTTCCGATATTTAGGTTGATCTTGCAAGGATGAAAAAGACTTTTGGTCGTCTCCCTAAAGATGCCCGCCTGGCGCGCGTACAGCAATCGCCCAATTACCACAATGGTGCTTTTCAGAATCTTTCGCCAACACCGGCGCTGCGTGAAGATGCTTCTTTCTGCGAGATGATCAAGGATTATGCGAACAAGCCGAAATCTGTAAAGCCAGCTCAGCCATTGCCCGTTGTACCGCTTGATGCACAGAAGATGGCGCCGCCGTCTGTGGTCTGGTTTGGCCATTCTTCTTACCTCTTAAAGCTGCCTGAGTTCACATTACTGGTAGATCCTGTATTCAGCACCCATGCATCGCCGGTCAAGTTTTTTGGCAAATCTTTTGAAGGCACGGATGCATTTCATGTGCAGGATTTAGGACAGATCGACTATGTGCTGATCACGCACGACCATTACGATCACATGGATTTTGAAACGATTCTGGAGCTGAAAGGCCGGGTCAAACATTTTTATACCTCGCTCGGCGTTGGCTCGCACCTGGAATATTGGGGCATACCTGCCGGTCAGATCACAGAACTGGATTGGTGGGAAAGCGCAACTATCGGAGAAGCATCTACCATTACAGCTACGCCCGGCCGCCATTTTTCCGGCAGGGGCATCAAGCGTGCGCAGACGCTTTGGTCATCCTTTGTGCTGCAGACGAAAGAACTACGGCTTTTCCTCGGCGGCGACAGCGGTTACGATACTCATTTTAAAACGATTGGTGAAAAGTATGGTCCTTTCGATCTGGCCATTCTCGAATGCGGACAATATGGTAAAGACTGGCCCAATATCCATATGACTCCGGAAGAGACTTTAAAAGCCGCCGATGACCTTCATGCAAAAATGCTGCTGCCGGTGCATTGGGGGAAATTTGTGCTGGCGCTGCATCCTTGGAAAGAGCCGATTGAACGGCTGTTCAAGGCTGCGGCCGACAGCGCGTTGCCTATACTTACGCCATCCATCGGGCAGGTGTTTTCTTTGCTTGATAAGCCTGTAAAAAATGCCTGGTGGGAGATGCTTGAGTAGTGCATTTTATAGCCCTGATAATTATTTAAGCCATCCTGTTGCTACTGCTAAATAATTCTTCCTGAATGCCCGAATAATACCCGATCTCTTTAACGGTTATGATATAATAAACAGTACCCAGCACCGGCCCAGCAAAAATCATTGCGAGAGTTATTTTTCCGAATAAATCACTGACGCCCGTGCCGCTCAGCATCAACGATCCACCCCAAACAGCCAAGACTATGATATTGATGATCTGAATCACTTTCCGCGGACCATATACATACTCCTTGGGTGTAGCAAAGAGCCAGAAAATAGTGCTGAACGCATGAATCGCTCCAAGTATGCAGAAAGACATACAAAAAGTAAAGGGCGCGAACACGAGCGCAAAAACCGCACCAATAGCCTGCACGGTCTGATCATTTTTCTTGGATTGTACCATCTTTTTCATAGCAGAAGATGTTCTTGTGAAGGAAAAAGCCCACGAGCAGCAGGTTATTTACCGCCTGCGCCAGCTCTTTATTACCATGAAATATATCGATCAGGAAGAGTTTGCCATTGCGGAAGAGCGTGGTAGCTACGAAAATGGTGATGATCACTGTAAGCGTCAGGTACGTAATGTAAAGCGGGATGATGAATGACTTTTCCATAAAAAGATTTTTGTCTGGTGAAAGAAAGATTGAGAGAACACATGAGTATCAGCAATCTTCGGGCGGACTACGAGTTTTCATCGGTATTTATTTTTCAGAATTTTTTGAAATTTTATTTGCTTTTAAAAACCGGGATCAGCCGGTTTGTATTCTTTTATCACTCGGAAAGCATTACTTAAACAACTTCAGCAATGTGCCGGTAAACCAGTGCTCATCCGCTTTGATCAATCCGTCAATCGCCTTATCTGCCTGACCGGCAAATTTTTCGATCTGAGCAATCGTCTCGTTGAATGCCTTGATGTCTTTGTCTTTTTTATCCCCTTCAATGCTTTTCAGGCTTTCCAGCACCTGCAGCATTGGGTCCAGCTCACGGCGGCGGCGCTCACGGATGATGCGCATGCTTACTTTCCATATATCTTTTTCCGCGGAAAAAAATTCGCGGCGCTCACCGGCCTTCAGCACTTTCTGCACCAGATCCCAGTTCATCAGGTCGCGCAGGTTCATATTGGCATTGCCCCGGCTGATCTGCAGGCGGTCCATGATCTCATCAGCGCTCAGCGGCTCGGTGCTCACCAGCAGCAGCGCGTGAATCTGAGCCATGGTGCGGTTGATACCCCACTGCGTACCCAGCACTCCCCAGCTCTGTATAAACTGCTGTTTTGCCTCGTCCAGTTTCATGGTGTAAAGATAAACATGGTTTCTGAATTTTCAATTTTTTCTGAAAATTTTATTCAAAAATGCTCGCCCTACCGTTTTTATTATAAAAATATTCCTGAAAATTCTCCTTTTCTTTCAAATACCTAATGGTTACTTTTGCGCCTCATTTCCGCCACTCATGCACTCCTCTGTTAAGATATTTTCCGGTACGGCATCCCATTATCTTGCTGAAAATATTTCGAAGGCTTTCGGGAAAAAGCTGGGCAACTGCATCACCCAAAAATTCAGCGACGGCGAATTTCAGCCGGTATTTCAGGAATCAGTACGGGGCGATTATGTTTTTCTGGTACAATCCACCTTTTCTCCATCTGACAATCTGATGGAGCTGCTGATGATGATTGATGCGGCGCGCCGGGCTTCCGCAGGCTACATTACTGCAGTGATTCCTTATTTCGGCTTTGCCCGTCAGGATCGTAAAGACAAGCCACGGGTATCTATTGCTTCCAAGCTGGTGGCTAATCTGCTCACCAAAGCAGGCGCCGACCGGGTAATGACGATGGATCTGCACGCTCCACAGATACAGGGGTTCTTCGATATTCCGGTGGATCACCTGGACAGCTCAGCCATTTTTATCCCTTATATTGAGAAATTAAAGATAGAAAACCTTACCTTCGCGTCCCCTGACGTGGGCAGCACTAATCGTGTGCGTGAGGTAGCTTCTTATTTCGGTGCGGAAATGGTGATCTGCGATAAGCAGCGCAAGCGCGCCAATGAGGTAGCCGGCATGACAGTGATTGGTGATGTAGTGGGGAGAAATGTAGTTCTTATCGATGATATCTGCGATACAGCCGGCACGCTGACAAAATCGGCCGCCATGCTGAAAGATAAAGGCGCGCTGAGCGTGCGTGCATTCTGCACGCATCCGGTGCTGAGCGGCAAAGCTTACGAGAATATTGAAAATTCAGTGCTCGAAAGCCTGGTGGTATGTGATACGATTCCGCTGAAGCAGCCTTGCAGCAAGATAGAAGTATTGCCAACAGCAGAGCTTTTTGCCGTAGCCATCCGCAATACTTTCGAAAACAAGAGCATCAGTTCTTTATTTATTCATAGTAACCGGAAGAATTAATTCAAAATGCAGAATGCAAAAAACCTGCGTTATCTATTTTGAATTTTGCATTTTAAATTTTGCATTAAAACGACTGTTTAAACAACAAAACCTGTCTCCCGCAAACGGGATACAATCCTTTACAAAAATTAAAAACAGCCCATTCAGGTACGGATGTTTGACGGGTTATCGATCGTCATCTGAAAGGCACTTAAACAAACAAACGCGATGAATAGCGTAAAAATTGAAGGACAAAGCAGAAGCGAATACGGAAAGTCGGCTACGCGCCGTCTTCGTTCTGAAGGACACGTACCCTGTGTTATCTATGGTGGCGATCAGCCGGTGCATTTCAGCGCGCCTACGCTGGCATTTCGTCCACTGGTGTACACGCCACAGTTTCAGCTTGCTGAGATCACTGTAGACGGCAAGACTTACCGCACAATCCTGAAGGATAAGCAATTTGATGTGATTACAGATGAGCTGAGCCATATCGACTTCCTGGAGTTGGTAGAAGACAAGAAAGTAATTGCCAACCTGCCGATGAGCTTTACAGGTCAGCCTGCAGGTGTAAAGGCCGGTGGTCGCCTGGAGCTGAAGATGAAGACCCTGAAAGTGCGTACGCTGCCTAAGTATCTGACTGAAGCTATTGAGGTAGATATCACTAACCTTGAGCTGAATACCAACCTCCGCGTTGAGGACGTAAAGGTTGAAAATATGGAAGTGATGAACTCTGCCCGCATCCCGGTAGCATCCATCGTGATGACCCGTGCCCTGCGCCAGGCAGAAAGCGAAGAAAAGAAAGAAGGCAAGAAGTAATTTCCTGCCCGATGTTTACAAAAGCCCTGCTGTTTCAGCAGGGCTTTTTTGTTGGGGGAAATATATGGACGCACCCTGCGTGCCGGGCTACGCTTTGCGCGAAGCGCAGGCTCGGTGCTAAGTTGCGGGCCTACGGCCCGCTCTATATTTCGTATAACCTATGTTACTACTACAAAGCTTTCGACCCTATGGGCCGCATATGTTGCGCAGGAAAGTCAGAATAGAAAATCCCAATTGGTCACTAATTACCTACAGGATCGGGACGTGCGCAGCCCACAGAAAACAGCCGCATAGAAAAGAGTAGCTGAACGGTGCTAACGCCATCACTGCCCAACACTGCTTCCACCTGTCCGGACCATAAAAAAATGTCCTTCTGATTTCCGGTTTCGCCTACTTTTGACCCACTAAAATCATTGACCAAATGCAAGCATGGACTGATTATCAATCCCAAAATAAAGACCGCTTTCTGGATGAGCTGCTTGATCTGCTGCGTATCCCTTCTGTGAGTGCAGACAGTAAATACAAGGCAGATGTAGCTCGCTGCGCGGATGCAGTGAAGGATAGCCTGCTCAAAGCCGGCGCCGACAAGGCAGAGATATGCCCTACTCCCGGCCACCCGATTGTGTATGGAGAAAAAATGGTAGATGCTTCGTTGCCTACTGTTTTGGTATATGGTCACTACGATGTGCAGCCTGCCGACCCATTGGAGCTCTGGACCAGCGGACCATTTGAGCCGGTAATTAAGGATGGCAAGATCTATGCGCGGGGCGCTTGCGATGATAAAGGCCAGATGTTCATGCACGTAAAAGCGCTGGAGGTAATGGTAAAGACGAATACCCTGCCCTGCAACATTAAATTCATGATTGAAGGAGAGGAAGAAGTAGGCTCCAGCAATCTCGGTAAATTCCTGGAAGACAATCAAGAGAAGCTTAAAGCAGATATCGTGCTGGTCAGCGATACGTCCATGATCTCTATGGAGCACCCGAGCATCGAGACCGGCCTGCGTGGACTGGCTTATATGGAGGTAGAAGTGACCGGCCCGAACCGCGATCTCCACAGTGGAGTATACGGCGGCGCGGTGGCCAATCCGATCAATATTCTGTGCAAGATGATCGCTTCGCTGCATGATGAAAACAACCACATTGCCATTCCGGACTTCTATGATAAAATCAAAGAGCTGACAGACGCTGAGAAAAAAGCCCTGAACAGTGCGCCTTTCAATCAGAAAGAATACAACGAAGAGCTGGGCATCGGCGAAGAATGGGGCGAGAAAGGATACAGCAATCTGGAGCGCACCGGCACACGCCCTACGCTGGATGTAAATGGCATCTGGGGCGGCTATACAGGCGAAGGCGCCAAGACAGTCCTGCCTTCCAAGGCCTTTGCAAAAATATCGATGCGCTTGGTGCCCGATCAGGTGTCAGACGAGATTTCTGAAATGTTCACGAAGCATTTTGAAAGCATCGCTCCTAAAAATGTACAGGTAAAAGTGACCGCGCATCATGGTGGCGAACCGGTGGTGACTCCTACCGATTCCATAGCCTATCAGGCGGCAGCCAAAGCCATCCAGACCACCTTCGGCAAAGATCCGATCCCTACGCGCGGCGGTGGCTCTATCCCGATCGTTGCGCTTTTTGAGCGCACGCTTGGGCTGAAGACGGTGCTGCTCGGCTTCGGTCTGGATAATGACAATATCCACTCGCCGAATGAGAAGTACGATGTGGCCAACTATTATAAAGGCATCGAAACCATTCCTTACTTCCATCAATATTTTGCGGAGATGAGCTAGTAGTATTTGCCGATAAAATCCTGAACCGCCGTGGCAGAACCACGGCGGTTTTTTTGATTAAACATCAGCAGGCGTCCAGCGAACAAAAAACCTGCATGAAAAGCACAGGTCATCCCGAAAGGATGAGCAAGCGCGGCGGCGAAGTATTGAGGGAGCCCACAGCAACCTTACAGCAACTGATAGCCCACGCGCTGTGGGATGCTTCCTGGCGTCAGCATGACTAGCGTAAGAGCCTGTCATACGCATCACCTTCCCCCTTTGAAGGGATTCCCGCAAGGGACCGCGCGCAGTGCAGGGGATGTAATAGGCAATATCACCACTGCGGAATTAAACACATACCCGCTCTGGGATGCTTCCTTGCATCAGCATGACCTACACACCGTATGACTTGGACTGCGTATGACCCTGACTACAATGCATAGACCGGCCCCTAATGAAAAATTTCCATCTCTTCCTCCTGACCACCATATTTTGTAGCTTTCCGCTCACCAGTTAACCGTACCGCTATCCTATGAAGACCGAAACCCACGGCGAGCAGACCAAAGTCATTTTGGTGAATTATACCGGCTTCCGGGCAGGCATGCTATTTTCTTTTGAAGGGATCATCTATTCCTGTGGCTTCCTTTTAATGCTATTTGCAGGCGTTGCCGTGTTTAGTAACGATATGTACTTTCCTGCGCTCCTTGCGCTGGCCGCCGCAATCATCTTCGGTATTGCCGCTTACCGCTATCTGGAGCGGGTTACCCTGCATGAAGAGCTGTGGATCTCGCCGGATATGCTTACCACCATCATCACTAAAAACGGCAGGAAAGTATCCACTCAGTTTCCGTTGGATGCGCTGCTTTCCCTTCGCTTCATCGGCTTTCAGGAAGCTGCCGATCATCCCCTCAAATCTCCCAACTTCGATTACCTGGGCTTTCAGACCCAGCAGGCAGTGGTCAACACGGTAACAGCAGAAGGCAATCTGCTCATCGAGCATGCAGCCAGCTCGGTGCGCATCGGCAAAGGAATGCCCAGCTGGGATGCAGCTAAGCTGAACGCCCTGATCGCTGAGAAGACCAACGGACAGGCATTCATCGAAGGCCTGCCGGAAGAGATTCCCGAAGAATTATGGCAGGCGCGGTAATGCGCATCCTGAGCGCAGACCATTAAACACCGTTGCCATTCATGCAAAGAGTGTTTGCAGGCGCGGCAAGAGCGTTGTCATAGACGGCAAGAACGTTTGCATGCGTGACAACGATGTTTGCATGTATGCAAAGACCATTGTCATCAATGACAAGAGTGTTTGCGCTGGCAACAACGGTGTTCGCATGCGTGACAAGAACGTTGTCTTCGATGCAAAGAACATTTGCGCCCGTGACAATGATGTTTGCCAGCCTGACCATACCGTTATCAGGAGGATAGGCATCCCGGCTTTTTTGAAATTATCAAATCTTTGTAAGCAACGTTATTTTATATAATTCGCCGCTTTTGTCCTGTAATGCGTTTCCCTACATTCGCATTACACATACATTCTTTTAACGCTAAAACCATCCATTATGGCGGAAAAACAAACGAGGCGCCTCACCCCAAACAGGCTCGTAAGCAACACCAATGCATTTGCCGCATTGAAAGACATCCCTGGCTACCAGTCAGTGAGCCCGTCTTACGAAATGAACACCGGTAATATACTGGCCAATATGATGAAGGAAACGCAGGACAAAGAAGCGCAGGCAGCAGCGGCCTACAAAGCAGCCCGCGACAATGCGGTCACTGCAGAATGGGCAATGCACGATTTCATACTCGGCGCGAAAGACCAGATTGCTGCGCAGTTCGGCAAAAACTCCAATGAATTTCAGGCGATGGGCATGAAGAAGAAAAAGGAATACAAGCGGCCCAGCCGCAAGCCAAAGAAGGCCTGATTATTTCAGTTTTTACCATCATTACCAGCCCTGCAACGTTACTGTTGCCGGGCTTTTTTATGTCTGCTGATGAGCGTATCAGCCAAGCCCAACGGCACGCACAGCGCAAACGCTACCCATATCGTTTCATTGCGCAGCAGAACAAATGAAGTAGCCGCGCTCACCACCATACACACTACCACAAAGAGCAGGCAGTAGAGCGCCGGCATCCGGTAGCTGCCCCGCTTTATCTTCACGAGATAGATTACCGGCGTCAGCACGCACACCAGCAGGGCCAGCACATGCATCAGCCGGTAAATGGCCGTCAGTAAATGCTGCAAACGGGAAGGGTCCGCTGCCTTAGCCCCGCCCTTCGGCAGCCCGAAGTATGCTGCCGTTTCTTCCGGCACACCTTCATGAAACGCATTGAAATCCGCCAGCGATTCCGAATTCGGGTAAAGGAAATTCCGTGCATTAGGCAGCATAAAATGCCGGATGTACGCTGCGGGATGTTGCGTAATCATCTGCCAGCCAAATTCACGAAACGGAACCGAGACGCGGAACCATGCCTCATCGTAAGCTGTATTGGCCCGGGTCTGGTAACAGGCGAGATATTGCTTCAGCGGCGCACGGTTGTTCCATAAGAAATCGCTGCCCGCGCGGGCAGCGGCAAAATGCTGCCGCTCTTCCGCGCTCATCTTATCAAAGTAGCTGTTGGCCAGTTGCTGCATGAGGTGCTGCTGCGCATTGGCCGCCGGTACGCTTACGGCATTGGTGTAAGGATAAATGTAGAGCGCATTATTGGCCATCTGCCACCCATGAAAGGCGGAGTAGGCTGCCACACCGGTTATTTCTTTCGCCTGCCGGCGGATGCCTGTAATGAGCAGTGCACTGCATGACAGCACCACCAATATGCCGGAAAGCCGGAATGTCTGGCCTGCATTTACCGCACATAAAAAAGCCAGCGCGCTGAGCAGCACAAGATGCAGTGCATTGTCTCTAAGCAGCAGGAGCAGGCAAAGGGCAATTACATGAAGCAGTAAGGCCTGCAAATTCGGCTTTATAAAAATGCGCAGCAGGAATGCAAGCCAAAACAGCCATACGGCTGTAAACAACGCATCGCACCCGATCTGGTTGGACAGCACCGACACGATGGGATTGAGCGCCAGCCCTGCCAGCGCCATCCATTTAACGACCTTGCGCTGCTGCGGGAACAGCTTGCTATTCGTGGTATACAAATAGAGCGATGCACCCGAAAGCAGCAGGTATTGCACCCAGACCACCAGATTGGCAGATGCAGCAAACAGATGCAGCAGGCGCAAAAAATAGCCATAGCCCACCGGCCGCACATATACCAATAGCCCCTGGTGCGCAATGGTCACATACTTATAGGATTCCGGAAAAAAATCCGGCTGCGGGTAAACAAGCTTGTATATAATGAAGAGCAGCAATTGCAGCACCAATGCAGCAGCTATCCGGGTAGGATCTGCAAGTGGCTTTGCGGCGGGCTGGCTGATGACGGTGCTCATTTAATGAATGTTGGAGCGCAGCCCCATGAGGTACAAATGTAATTTACCGGGCTACTTTAACACTCCCCTTTCTTCACCGGCGGTTAATTTGCAGTCGTTATGAAAAAAATACTTTTACTCTCCATACTTGCCCTGACCGGCATCACTACAAATGCACAACGAATACCGGCTTATGCTGCCGACCAACTGGTAAAGCGCATTTCCAATAAAGACACTACTTATATCGTCAACTTCTGGGCGAGCTGGTGCGGACCTTGCGTAAAAGAGCTTCCTGAATTTGATAAGCTGCAAAAGGAATATGCCGGCAAGCCGGTAAAAATAATCCTGGCCTCTTTTGATTTTAAAGATGCCTATCCGGAAAAGCTCACCACCTATGTAAAGCGGAAAAACATTACCCCGGAAGTGATCTGGTGGAGCGAAACAGACGCCAATCTGTTTATTCCCAAAATTGACAACAACTGGAGCGGCGGGCTGCCTGCAACACTGGTGGTGAATGCGCGCACGGGCTATCATACATTTATCGAGCGGCCTATCACGAGCGAAGAGATCGGGAAAATGGTCGGCGAGGCCGGAAAATAGCGCCAATCAAACGCGCGCTTTATCTTTAAGTGCTTGGCTTTTCAAAAATCATACAGGACCATTCAGCATTTCCTTGATGAGGAATCGCTGGAGCCCGCATTGACGTGGGGCTTGCGCATGGCGCTTGCCCTTGCCGTACCTATTATCTGGGGCATCCAGACGGGTCATACAGGCCCGGCGGAATGGGTGGCGCTTACGGCTGAGTGTATCTGCTGGGTAGCGATCAAAGGTACTTATGGTCAACGGCTGCGCGTGCTGGCGGGGGGTATCTTTCTCGCGCTGGTATTTGCTGTGCTGGGCAATCTTACCGGCGGGCATGTTTTGCTGAGTGTGGGCGCCATGCTCATTGTGGCATTTCTGGCGGGCCTGTTTAAAAATCTGGGCGATCGCGGCAGCGGGTTATCCATCTGTGTCTATCTGATGTTCCTGCTCAACAATGCGCATCCGGTATATGGGCACGATCTGCTGGAGCGCTGCGGCTGGATACTGATTGGCGGCTTGTGGAATGCGGTGATCGGCATCGGTGCGTTCATCCTGCTTCCGGCGCAGCAGCCTTACCGGCGCACGATTGCGCTGATCTGGAGGGCCAATGCCATCCTTCTGCAGAGCATTGGCAAAGGCTGGGATGGAAAGTCATTGCGCAGCAATCAGCGGGAAATCTATCTGAATGAAAAAGCGATACGGGCTGCCATCGATCAGTCGTTTCTGTTTCATGAAGAAATGGCGCACCAGCTAAAGCGGGAAAACGATCCGCAGGAATACGAGCTGGCGCAAGTGCGCAAGGCGGCGGCATTGGTAGCCACGCACGCAAGCGCCATCAACGATGAGCTGGAAAGTATTAAGCTGCAGCAGCTGGATGAGAATCTGCGCCTGAAGCTGTTCGATATGCTGAAGTCTTTTTCACAGGCTTCTGAACGACTGGCAGTGTATGTGCTCTCGCGCCGCAATGCAGAAGAATTGCTGACCCGCGCACGGCTGCAGGCATTAATTAATGCAGTAAATCTGCTGAAAGATCATAAAGGCGTTGCTCCCATAGAGATTGCTACCGTAATACGCCGCATTATTCAACTGACGGAACGGGCTATCAGGCTTATGGAACGTTCCGTTGAGCGCGTTCAGAATGTGGATGAAGCCATGGCTTTCCAATCCTATTCGCTGGTGAGAACATTGCTGATCCTGCACCCGCGTCACTGGCTGCGCAATCTGCGTCTGCTCTTCAACATCAATACCCATACAGCACGCTATGCCATGCGCACGGCTATTGCCGCAGGCCTGGCTGTTGCCATCTGGAAATACTATGATATCCAGCGCGGCTACTGGCTTGCCTTCACCGTTATCCTGGTAGTGCAGCCTTACTTCGGGGCTACCATTCAGAAAGCCCTTGACCGCATCATTGGTACGGTATTAGGCGGCATTGCCGGCGGGCTGTTCCTGATGCTGCCTGCGGGGCTTCACCTTAAAGAGATTCTGCTGTTCGTGAGCGCGGTGGCTATGATGTATTTTTTCCGAAGCCGTTATGCAGTTGC
The DNA here is from genome assembly GCA_965200035.1 of Chitinophagaceae bacterium. Classification (GTDB taxonomy): domain Bacteria; phylum Bacteroidota; class Bacteroidia; order Chitinophagales; family Chitinophagaceae; genus UBA1952. The sequence continues at coordinate 919,826 of OZ241334.1, forward strand.
GTCATTTTTTATCACCCTCAATCTGGTATTGCTTTTTTCTGTGTCCGAAGAGCTGAACAGACACCTGATTCTTGTTCGGCTGGGCGCGACCTTAGGCGGCGCCGCTATTGCCGTAATAGCCGGATATGCGCTGCTGCCTGCATGGGACCGGAAATGGCTGCCCCGCTATCTGGCGGCTTCGCTTCACCGCAACTATGATTACTTCATTGCTACCTTCTGCAACCAACAGGTCACAACGTACTGGACGCGCTATAAACGGCAGGCAGAAACGGAAAACAGCAATGCGTTCGACTCATTCAGCCGCTACATGCAGGAGCCGCATACCGCGCGCAAATCGCACAGCAGCTATTACCAGTTTATCAGCCATAATGTGCGGGTTACACGTGAGCTGAATAACATTCATATAGAGCAGGAAGGCAAGGAAGAAGCAGACCGCATACGGCAGACTACGACTGAGCAGCAAACCCTGATCCGGCAGAGCCTGGCGCTGTTCAATGAACTGGTGCAAAGCATTCCGGAACTCTATCAGAAAGAGGCGGTGGAAGTGGTGGAGCATTTTCCGGAAGACAGTCAATCATTCTACCTGACTACGCCGCAGATCATTTACTTGGAGAAGATGAATGCAGACCTGAAAGCGATGAAGCAAAATCTGAATGATCTGCTCAATCATTGAACTACATGCTCAATACTGCCGCCATCGTAGCCGGGATTGGGCATATTATCCGCTGTGTATGCCGGCTGCGGCAATTCCATAAAATGGCGCTGCTCTATCGCATCAATGGCCGCTTTACGGGTCAGGTGCTGCCCTACCAGCGTCTTGATATGCTTTCCGGCAAGATTCAGGATATCATTTTTCTGACGAATCCCGGCAAGCGCTCTTGCCAGCAATAAAAACAACATTCCCGACAGCGCGATCAATCCATATGCAGACCATTGAAGCATGTGCACATTATTCAGTCCCAGCGTAGTGGAATAAGCCGGAGCGCGAAGCTGAAACAGCAGGTAAAACGGATAAAGCTTATTCAGGAAAACAGCAAAGACAATACATCCGAGCACCAGCATCCAGCAGAGCAATTCCCCAAAAATAATCAGCCCTTTGCTGGCCAGTCTTCTTGCGGCGGGCTTGCGGAGCGAGATGCCCAACGGGTCGAAAATATCGATCTGAGCATTGATAAGCCGCTTCTCTTCACGGAATTCATTCATCAAATCATCTTGCAGCTTGGAGGTGGTTGTCATAATGGTTATTGGTATAAGGTAGAACAAATATAGACGGGTGCGGAAGGAATAAAAATAACAAGACGGCTCAAGCTGAATATTTGTTGGCCAAAAGCTGGAAAATGCATCATATTTCGGAACTTCGCACGCTTTTCAGCAGCATTTGCCCGCTTTAAAAAGCGAATGGCCAACAACAAATCATGTACGAGAAAGAAATACAAAAGCGACGCACCTTTGCCATCATCTCCCATCCGGATGCGGGCAAGACTACCCTTACCGAAAAGCTGCTCCTGTTCGGCGGCGCCATTCAGGTAGCCGGCGCTGTAAAGAGCAATAAGATCAAGAAGCATGCTACTTCCGACTTTATGGAGATCGAGCGGCAGCGTGGTATCTCGGTGGCTACTTCGGTCATGAGCTTTGAATATAATGGTACGCTTATCAACCTGCTGGATACGCCCGGTCACAAAGACTTTGCGGAAGATACCTATCGCACCCTTACGGCTGTGGATAGTGTAATTCTGGTGATTGACAGCGTGAATGGTGTAGAAGAGCAGACGCGCCGGCTGATGGAAGTATGCAGGATGCGCGATACGCCGGTAATTGTATTCATCAACAAGATGGACCGCGATGGCAAATATCCGTTTGACCTGCTGGATGAAATCGAGAAAGAGCTGAAGATATCGCTGCACCCGATGACCTGGCCGATCAATATGGGCAAGGAATTCAAGGGTGTTTACAACCTGCACGATAAAAGCCTGCTGCTGTTTACCCCAAACCAGAAAGCAACGGACGAAAATTCCATTCCTATTCAAAATCTGGAAGACAAAACATTGGATGAGCACATAGGCGACCGAGACGCGGCACAGCTCCGGGAAGACGTTGAACTGCTGGACGGTGTATATGGTACACTGGATGGCGAGGATTACCTGGCGGGCAAAGTAGCTCCTGTATTCTTCGGATCGGCGGTGAATAATTTCGGGGTGAAAGAGCTGCTGGATACTTTTATCAGCGTAGCGCCACAGCCACAGCCGCGCAATACAGACAAGCGTGAAGTAGAGCCTGAAGAGCCTAAGTTTACCGGCTTCATCTTCAAGATACACGCCAATCTGGACCCGCGCCACCGTGACCGTATTGCGTTCCTGCGCGTATGCTCCGGCAAGTTTGAGCGCAACACTTATTACAAGCACACCCGGCTGGAAAAAGATGTGCGCTTTTCCAACCCTTACTCATTCCTCGCCCGCGAAAAAGATGTGATCGAAGAAGCCTATCCCGGTGATGTGGTGGGCCTGTTTGATACAGGCAATTTCAAGATCGGCGATACGCTTACCCAAGGCGAGCAGCTACAGTTTACCGGTATCCCTACTTTCTCTCCGGAAATTTTCAAAGAATTGGTGAACAAAGATCCGATGAAGACCAAGCAGCTGGAAAAAGGCATCAATCAATTGACCGATGAAGGTGTGGCGCAGCTTTTCACCCAACACGGCGGCAACCGCAAGATCATTGGCTGCGTAGGTGAGCTTCAGTTTGAGGTGATTCAATACCGCTTGTTGCAGGAATACAGCGCGTCGTGCGCATTCGTTCCGCTCCAATTTTATAAAGCCTGCTGGATCACGGGCGACAAGAAGAAGATCGAAGATTTTGTACGGTTCAAGCAATCCAATGTGATGCTGGATAAAGATGGCAATCTGGTGTACCTGGCGCAGAGTGAATGGTTCCTGAACACCGAGCGGCAGAATAATCCGGATATTGAGTTCCACTTTACCAGCGAGTTTAAGACGGCGGGAGTCTAGGCTCTTAAGTAACTTTAAAAAAAAGGAGTCGTCTATGAAAATCGTTTTGGAGGACCGGATAAGAGTGATTGATCTTCCAGGGCAGAAATCTTGGACGGAAGAGGAGTTCTTTAAATTTTGCATGACTAATAAGGAGCTGAATCTGGAGCGCGATAAAGACGGAAATGTTTTGATTATGTCCCCTGTATTTTCCCGAAATAGAATGTTAGAAGCCCGTATTTTGGGCATTTTGGATAGATGGAATGAAACAACCGGATTAGGTTACGTTTTTTCATCTCAGGCAGTTTTTACATTACCCAACAGTGCTGTGCGTGCGCCTGATGCTTCATGGATTGATAAATCCAAATGGGATGCATTATCCGAGGATTCAAAAGATAAATTTGCCCGGATTTTGTAGTAGAGCTTCGTTCAAAATCAGATAACATCCAACCACTGCACGAAAAAATGCAGGAATATCTGGATAATGGCAGCCGGCTCGGATTTCTCATTGATCCTTATGAGCGCAAGGCATGGATTTACCGCCCTTCTGAAACAGAAGAACTGGTTACGGATTTCGAAGGTGTGCTAAGCGGTGAGCCGGTATTGCCGGGCTTTACGCTGCCGCTGAATATTTTCCGCATTTAAGTCTTGCTCACCCTATTATCACCCACCATAAGAATATCAGAAGCGCTATTTTTAGCGCCTTATTTTTTATCAAACATTCATGCTCAAAAAAATAATTATCCCAGTTGCAGCGCTGGCATTCATGGCCTCCTGCAATAACGACACGAAAACGGCTGAGAAAGCCATGGCCAAAGGTGATATCCTGAAAGAAGATATTGATTCGACCGTAAATCCTGCAGACGATTTCTTCGACTACGCTAATGGTGGGTGGATGAAAAGGAATGAAATTCCGGCCAGCGAATCCGGCTGGGGCATTGCTTACATGGTTAATGAAGAACTGTACAACCGCAAGCGCAAGATCAGCGAAGATGCGGCAGCCAAGAAAGACGGATTTATCAGCACGATGATCGGTAATTTCTGGAGCACTGCTATGGACTCTGCCAAGGCCGACCAGATAGGCGTTGAGCCGATCCGCGAGCAACTGAATATGATTGCCGCTGCTCAAACACCAGCTGATGTAATGAATGTAGCGGCTAAGCTGCATGTTATGGGTATTGGTGTATTTTTCTCAGAAGGCGTAAGCCAGGATGCCAAGAACAGCGAAGTAATGAGCTACCAGCTTGGTCAGGGTGGCCTGGGGTTGCCCAACCGGGATTATTATTTCAATACTGATGCACGCTCCGTAAAAATCCGTGCGGCTTATCCGGTATTTATTGCTAAAATCCTTGGTACTACAGGAATTGACAGCATTGCAGCCAAAACAAAAGCTGCAAATATTTTCTCGCTGGAAACGGCGCTGGCTAAGGCTTCCCGCAAGCTCGAAGACCTCCGCGATCCTTACAAGAACTACAATAAGATGTCTGTAAGCGGGCTCACTGCTCTGTCGCCGGGCATTGACTGGAATACGACGATTGCCACAATTGGTCTTCCAAAAGTTGATACAGTAATCATTGGTCAGCCGGAGTTTTATAAAGCGCTTTCCACGATCATCCGCACTGAGCCGGTACAAAATCTGAAAGACTATATGACTTTTCAGCTAATCAAAGATATGTCTCCTTATCTGAGCAAGTCTATTGTAGATATCAGCTTTGACTTTTATGGCCGTACGCTCAAGGGCACCAAGGAGCAGCGTCCGCGCTGGAAGCGCGTACTTGACGCCGAAGAAGGAACGATGGGTGAAGCATTGGGCAAACTGTTTGCAGAAGAGTATTTCAACTCAACAGCCAAGAAGCGTTACTCAGATATGGTGGAGAATATCCGCGATGCCTACAAAGAGCGCATTCAGAAGCTTGATTGGATGAGTGACAGCACTAAGCAAAAAGCCCAGGCCAAGCTGGCGGCTATCCACAAGAAAGTAGGCTATCCTGATAAATGGAAAGACTTCTCTGCAATGAAAATTGGCACCGCCTCTTATGCGCAGAATGTGCTTTCGGCCAATGCATGGTGGAACCAATACAGCATCAGCAAATATGGCAAGCCTGTAGATCGCGATGAGTGGGATATGACGCCGCAAACGTACAATGCCTATTACAATCCTTCTAATAACGAGATTGTGCTGCCTGCAGGTATTTTCACCGTACCAGGCTATCGCGATGAGCAGCTGGATGATGCTTTGGTGTATGGCTATGCAGCAGCATCAACCATCGGCCATGAGATCACGCACGGCTTCGATGATGAAGGCCGCCAGTTCGATGAAAAGGGCAATCTGCACAGCTGGTGGACTACACAGGATGAAGCCCGCTTTAAGGAGAAAGCCGGAGTGCTGGTAAAACAGTTCAATAACATCGTAGCAGTAGATTCATTGCACATCAACGGTAAGGCTTCATTGGGTGAAAACCTTGCAGATCTGGGCGGTGTTTTGCTTGGTGTAGACGCTTTTAAAAAGACGGAAACCTATAAGAAGGGTGAAAAGATCAGTGGTTTTACTCCGTTGCAACGCTATTTCCTCGGCTATGCTCTAGGCTGGCTGAATAAGCAGCGCGATGAAGAGCTGGCGTCCCGCATTCTTACTGACGTGCATTCTCCGGCCAAGTGGCGTGTGAATGGCATTGTCCCGAACATACCTGCTTTCTATGAAGCATTCAATGTGAAGCCCGGAAATAAAATGTATATCCCGGATAGCGCGCGTGTAAAGCTCTGGTAAAAGAAAAACCGAAACACCTCTTACTAAAAAGCGCGGATGAATATTATTTCATCCGCGCTTTTTTGCTTTCTGATTCTATAAAGGATCGATGTTGCCAAGTCAATAACGCAAGACTATACCGCCTGCCATTGGTCCATCGCCTGGCCGAAAGTATTTTCTGTGTTGACCAATGCGGCCAGTCTTTCTATTACCCTTTCCACCAGTGCATCGGGGCAGGAAGCGCCTGAAGTAATCATCACTCTTAATGGAAAATTTGGTGGCATGTAATCAACCGTCTCTCTCTCCTGATGGGTATGCAGATCAAAATGCCGGATCGCGCTTTCTGATACCAGGCAATCTTCATGGTTGATAAAATAGGTAGGTAGCCTTTCTTCACAAAGCTCTACGAGATGAGAGGTGTTAGAGCTGTTGTACCCGCCAATAACCAGGGCTATATCCGCCTCTACAGCGAGCATTCCCTGCACTGCGCTCTGGTTATCATTCGTGGCATAGCAGAGGGTATCCCGGGTATCGGCGAATCGCTGACTTACCGGATCGGGAGCTGGCTGATAATGCCCTATTACGACCTGTTTTAAATAATCGGATATGCCTTGTGTTTCGCTGGCGAGCATGGTGGTTTGGTTTACTACGCCTATCCGCTGCAAATCTCTGGTTACCTCAAAGCCCTGTGAATACTGCCCTGCAAAATCCTGATAGAATTGTACTGCCGGTAATTCGCTGGTAATAAATTTCGCCAGATGCTCTGCCTGCTTCATATCTTTTACCACCACAGTCGGCGTATGCTCAGTGCTGTGGGAGAACGTAGCGCGGGTCTCTTCATGATTTGGTTTGCCATGTACTACAATCGTGTATCCTTCTTTGCCAATCTTCTCCGCACGGTTCCAGACTTTTTCTACAAAAGGACAAGTGGTTTCATAAGTGGATGGCTCAATGCCTTTATCGCGAAGTATTTTTTCCAGCTCAAGTGTAGTACCGAATGCCGGGATAATCACGATGTCTTCCTGCGTAAGCTCATTCCAGTCCATCAGCATATTGCCTTTGGTATCCATGATAAATTTTACGCCCATCGCCTGCAGATCTGTGTTGACGCCAGGATTATGAATCATCTCGCTGAGCAGAAAGATGCGCTTGCCGGGATTTTCGGACACGGCGCGGAAAGCAATCTCAATTGCATTTTCCACCCCATAGCAAAAACCGAAATGACGCGCCAGAATGATCTGCAGCCCGCCCATATCAAGGATGGTTGGGGTAAAGTCTTTCTTCATTTTATCCGCTGCCTTGCGCTGCTCCTTGATGGCAGAGATCAGCGGGCTTCGGTATTGTACAGGAACGTCAAAGGATTTCATTGCGCTGTAAAGTTCCTTTAAGATTTCCGATTTTTTGATTGGGGATTTGTAAAAGGTTGCCTGGAAGAATTTGTTTTATAGAATGTTCAGAACGCGCCAAAGGTGCGTTCTGAACATTTATGCGTCTTCCTCTTCTCCGAAACTCGTTTTGACTACATCTGCCTTTATCTTTTTCTCTTCGCGCAGGTAGCGTGCCAGGGTATCGCTGAAGCCGTGGGTGGCGTATACACATTCCGCACCGGTTGCTTCTATGGCTTGCAGCAATCCTGGCCAGTCGGCATGATCGCTCAGGGCAAAGCCGGCATCTGCATTTCTGCGGCGCTGCGCACCTCTCACCTGCATCCAGCCGCTGCATACTCCTAATGATACCGGCGACCACCTTTTAAGCCACGGCGTGCCTATTGCAGAAGGCGGGATGATGATGATGCCATTCCGGGCTTCTTCTTTGGGCACATCGGCATTCAGGTAGGTAGCAGGCGGCAGATCCATGAATTTACGTACGGTTTCGTGCATATTATAAACGGCTCCGTGCATATAAAACGGCAATCCATATTCTTTTAAGCCACTTACCAGACGTTGTGCTTTGCCTAAGCTATATGCGCTCAGCACACTGCTACGGCCCAATTCTCTGTTTTGCAAAATCCAGTCATGTATCTCGGTCATAATCTCTGCCTGTGGCTTCCATTGGTAAATGGGCAATCCAAAAGTGCTTTCTGTGATGAATGTATGGCAGCGCACAGGTTCAAAAGGGATAGAAATACCATCGTCCTCTACTTTATAATCTCCGCTTACCACCCACACTTCGCCCTGATGCTCAATACGAACCTGCGCTGAACCGATAATGTGCCCGGCTGGATACAGGCTAACGCTGACATCACCGATTTTTCGCGATTGACCGTACGGAATTGTTTCGAGATCTATATCTTCACCCAGCCTTGCTTTGAGGAGATGAAAGCTATCATCGTGCGCCAGATAATGCGCGCTCCCATAGCGCGCGTGATCGCTGTGCGCGTGTGTGATGATTGCATAGTCCACCGGCCGCCAGGGATCTATGTAAAAATTGCCTGCGGCGCAGTATAGCCCTTTATCTGTAAATGAGATCAAGCCCATACAGAAAAGCATTTAATTTTTGTGCCGTGGACTCTTTTTACTTTTTGTTCGCCCAAAAAGTAAGCAAAAACGCAGTTGCGCGCAATGACTGCGGCGCGCAACACTTTGCTATCAAGATTTGGTACTACTGTGGTCCCGGGCTTTTTTAGCTTTAATGACTTGGGTAATTATTTCAGCCATTTAAACAAATAAAAACAACTTAATCAGGCCAGTTCGTGAGCTGAGATTCATCATTGTAAGTATCGGCATAATATAGGTTGCTGCTTTGTCCTTTGTCCTGACGCCTGATCCAATTATCATTATTCCATTGCAGGCATTTATGGGGATTATCTGCCGCATGGCGGTACACCATATTCCGGATATAATCATTATCGGGATAAGGTTCAAGCTGCTGCTGTAAGCCTTTTAGGCTGTATTCATCTGCATAACCTGTTACATAGCCCATGGCGCAGAATTCTCCTTTTATGATGAGGATGCAGCTCCGCTCATCTTCTGTACGGCCGGCATCTACCAGCGCAATGGTGGGCAGGATGCGGCTAAACCATTCCAATGCTTCCGTTACTTTATCATTATAGCTTTCAGGACCTTCTTTTGCAGTACAGTCACCGCTTTTGCAAGGCTCATACTCACTACCGATGCAGTCATGCGCTGTTATCAAATTGCAGAGGCGTGCGCAGAGCTCAAATTCCCGCACCAGATCGCGCAGCCATTGATTGCCTTCTGCCAGCGTGTTGAACGTATGTACCGGCTTATAGAAATTCTTGTTTTTATCCAGCGCCAGCCGCTTATACCCTTGCTGATCTTCGTACACGAATAGACCAAACTTGGGCAGATAACCTTTCTGGCTGCGGTTGTGCACCGGCCATAGCCTGCGGATTTCCACACTCTCAAGTACATGCGCCATCAGATCGGTAGCTGTTGGCTGGTGAGAGATGCGGTGAATTTCCCGCATAAAATCCTGCTTCTGGCGGTTGGGCTTATTATTGGCAAAATGGGACTTTACACGCTGGTTCAGGTTGATAGCTTTGCCTACGTAAATGATCTTTCCCGCAGCATTATAGAAATAATAAACACCCGGCGATGCAGGAAGATTATCCAATTGCTCTACCGGTACGTGCGGCGGGAGATATTGCTCTTTATTCTTGCCTTTGAGCATGGTGGTAATTGCCCCTTCTGCATCGCGCTCCACGAGCAGAGAGAAGAGCTTTGCCGTCGCGTGCGCATCGCCGCCAGCGCGGTGATGATCATTGTGCTCTATATCCAGCGAATGACAGAGCCTGCCTAAGCTGTAGGAAGGCAATCCCGGGATGATTTTCCGACCAAGCCTTACGGTACATAGCTTTCGTGCATCATACTTATAGCCGCAACGCTCTAAATGATGCTTGATAAACGAGAAATCGAAGTTGACGTTGTGCGCCACAAATATCTTGTCCTGCAGCAGCTCGTAGATTTGTCCGGCCACTTCATCGAATGATGGGGCATTGACCACCATCTCGGGCGTTATGCCGGTGAGGCTCTGAATAAACCGGGGAATGGTCCGGTGCGGATTAATCAGTGTCTCATACGTATTGAGCACTTCCCGGCCATCATGAATGACAATGGCAATTTCGGTAATGCCGCTGCCTGCAGCATAACTGCCCGTGGTCTCAATATCTACAATCGCAAACAGCATTTTTCTTATCCGCAGGCCGCTAAACAGGGGTTTAAAATTACGGAAGGTTGCCCGGAAAAACGGTCATTATTTTGTTACCAGTTGGAATTCTCCTTAAAATGCTGGCAGCTTCGTGTTAATCTATTCTTACAACCGATTTGGCAAGTCTTCCTTCTTCTGTCAGAATCTATGCCAGATCTACTGCATACCGCATGTAATCGTGCCCGTGCAGGAAGGCGATGAGGTCATCATTCAGGCTTACACGCTGTTGCAATGTTTTCAGTCTGGTCTGGTGTTCTGTCTCATCATCCACAATCACAAAAGAAATATCTGTATTGCCTGGATTGGTTTTTATATTCTCTGTAAAAAAAGAAACAAAATCAGCATCAATCTTATGCAACGGTACCAGCAGGGACAGCTTTTTGGTCATGGTCTTGCGGGCGCTTTCCAGTAATGTAATGCTGCTTACCGAAAACTCGAAGACACCCGGACGAAAACGATGCTCTGCATACGTGCCTTCGATCACCAGCTTTTGGCCATTGTCCACATAAGGCTTCCACTTGGCAAACTGATCGTTCCAAAGGGTAATCTCATGATGACCGCTATAGTCATTGATGAGGAATTTGCCGAACTGAGTCCCCTTTTTAGTGAAAGGTGTAGCCGCATCGCTTACGAAGCCGGCAATCTTGATGCTCTTGCCCTGCAGCGATTCAATTTCAGCAATATTGACAAAGTTGAAATTGTTCATCTCGAACTTAAAACCGTCAAGCGGATGGGCAGAGATGTAAATACCTACTACCTCTTTTTCTTTTTCCAGCAATTCGGTGAGTCCCCATGGCTCACAGGTGGGAATCACCGGCGCTCTCACTTCTACCGCATCGGTACCGCCAAAAAGGCTGTTGGCCGCAATTACTTTAGAAGCCTCATACTGCTGACCAAAGCGTGCGAGGCGCTCCAGGCCGGTCACCGGATCAGTAGGCGGTGCAAAGAAATACTGAGCGCGATGCAGTTCTTTGAAACCATCTAGGGCACCCGCCAGCACCAGATTTTCTAATGATTTTTTATTGACCGTACGGCTGGGAATGCGACAGATGAAATCCTGCACACTCAGGTATGGACCACCACTTTCACGCTCGGCAATGATGTCTTCTACAGCTCCTTCACCCACGCCTTTAATGGCGTTCATCCCGAAGCGGATGGTGCTGTCTGTAGGCACGGAAAACCCTTTCAGGCTTTCATTCACATCGGGGCCGAGCACGGGCAGTCCCATGCGCTGGCATTCCTCCATGTGAAATTTGATCTTTTCAATATTGCCCTGGTTATTGAGCACCGCAGCCATATATTCAGCGGGGTAATGCGCTTTCAGGTAACCCGTCTGGTAAGAAACCAGCGCGTAGCAAACTGAGTGCGATTTATTGAAGGCGTACTGTGCGAAAGCCTCCCAGTCGGTCCATATTTTTTCCAGCTTTTCGGCAGGATGGCCTTTGGCGGTAGCGCCTTCCATGAACTGGCCTTTCATCTTGTCCAGCACCGCTTTCTGCTTCTTGCCCATGGCTTTCCGCAGCACGTCGGCATCGCCCTTAGAGAAGCCGCCCAGCTTTTGCGAGAGCAGCATCACCTGTTCCTGATATACGGTAATACCGTACGTTTCCGCCAGGTATTCCTCCATCTCCGGAAGGTCATAAGAGATTTCTTCGTCACCATGTTTCCGGCGTACAAACTGTGGAATGTAAGCCATTGGTCCAGGGCGGTACAGGGCATTCATGGCTACCAGATCTTCAAATACCGTAGGCTTCAACTCACGCAGATATTTCTGCATACCAGGACTTTCAAACTGAAACGTACCGTTGGTATCGCCGCGCTGGTATAGCTCATAAGTCTGCACATCATCCAGCGGCAGCTCATCGAGGTCTATATCGATGTTGTGGTTGCGCTTGATGAGCGTCAGCGCATCTTTAAGGATGGTCAGGGTTTTAAGACCCAGAAAGTCCATTTTGATAACGCCTGCATTCTCGATCACATTACCGCCGTACTGCGTCACCACCAGATCAGAATCTTTGGCGGTAGATACCGGAATCATTTCGGTGAGATCGCTCGGCGCGATGATGATGCCCGCTGCGTGAATGCCCGTGTTTCGTACCGAGCCTTCCAGTTTTTCTGCTTCTCTTAAAACAGCTGCCTGCAATGAATTGCCCGCGTATATATCGCGCAATTGCTCGGCGCCCATCAGGTCTTCCCCACCTAATCCTTCTTTGTCGGAAAGCGAGCCTTCACCGTTTAAAGGTGCGTGCAGCAAGCGTTTCAGCGTAATGCCCACGCCAGGCTTATCACTTACCAGTTTGGCCAGCACATTGGCTTCGGGCAATGACAAATCCATTACACGGCTCACATCTTTGATGGATGATTTGGCCGCCATGGTACCATAGGTCACGATCTGTGCTACCTGGGTTTTACCATATTTATCTACTACATAATCGATTACTTTTTGCCGCCCAACATCGTCAAAGTCGGTATCAATATCGGGCATGCTCTTGCGCTCCGGATTCAGGAAACGTTCGAACAGCAGCTTGTATTTAATGGGATCAATATTGGTGATGCCCACGCAGTATGCCACTACCGAACCGGCAGCAGAGCCACGCCCCGGCCCTACGAATACACCAATGTCCTTGCCGTGGTTAATAAAATCCTGCACGATAAGGAAGTAACCCGCAAAGCCCATGAGCTCGATGGTAAACAGCTCAAACTTGATGCGCTCTTCCACCTCGGCGTTCATGCGGCCATCGTAGCGCTTTTGCGCTCCGGTCCAGGTAAGGTGCGCCAGCCACGTATCCATGTTATAGCCATCGGGCACCTGATAGTGTGGCAGCATGATATCGCGCTCTAGGCGCAGCGGCTTGATCTTATCCACAATCAGACCGGTATTATCAATGGCTTCAGGAATGTCGGAGAAGAGCTTGGTCATCTCCTGTGTATTCTTGAAGTAAAACTGGTCGTTGTAAAAAGCGAAGCGGCGGCCCCGGTTGAGGTCGTCTTCATCGCCATCAACGTATTTATCGGTGCTTTGCTTTTCGCCGGTGTTGATGCATAGCAGGATGTCGTGCGCGTTGTAATCTTCAACATCTACATAGTGCGAATCGTTGGAGGCAATGATGGGCACGTTGTACTTGCGGGCAAATTTGATCAGCACTTCGTTGGCGCGGATCTGATCCGGTATATCGTGGCGCTGCAACTCTACGTAGTAATCTTCGCCAAACAGGTCCAGCCACCATTTAAATACTTTTTCGCCTTCTTCTTCGCCTTTGCGCAGAATGGCTTGCGGCACTTCTGCTCCGAGGCAGCATGTAGTTGCAATTAAGCCATCATGGTGCTTTAGCAGTAATTCTTTATCAATGCGTGGATATTTGCCGTACATGCCCTCTATAAAACCCATGGAACAGAGCTTTACGAGGTTTTTATAACCGGTTTCATTCTTGGCTAAAAGCAGTTGATGGTTCCGGCGGTCCTTTTCGCCATCGCTCTTTTTAAATTCCCGTTTGTGGCGGTTTTCTACCATGTAGAATTCGCAGCCTACTACTGGCTTTACTACCGGCTCTTTGATCTCTTTTCCATCTGCATCCGTACCCACCACTTTAGTATCCTTCCAGGCCGCTGCCACAAACTCAAATACGCCAAACATATTGCCGTGGTCAGTGATCGCCACAGCAGGCATTTCATCTTTTTTTGCTTTGGCATACAAGCGTGGGATGGCAGAAGCGCCATCGAGCAGGGAGAACTGGGTATGATTGTGGAGATGGGAGAATTTCATGGACGCACAGAAGCTTTGATCGCCTTACAAAGTAACAGAAAAACGGGTGCCCTGAGCTCCGTAAATTTTCCACAACTTGTGCAGATTAATTCCTAATAGCGTGCGGATCTGGTGCCGCTTTCCGGCTAGAAAAAGGGTTTTTATTCTTTAGCCTTTTTAGTCGATGAATATCGGGTGTCAGGCAGATAGTATACGGTTGCTCACAAGGGATTTTTGTGGCCCGTAGGGCCATCAAGCTTTGTAGAAAAGGTGTACTGCAATCAGGCCCGGCCCGTAGGGCCGTGAACATTCGGACTGCTCTATTCTGGCTCTTTGAAAATATACCGGGCATCATAATTCAGCCCAAAATCCTGAAGCAGCTTTTTATATTCATCCAGAAAAGTGATCGTGCGATGATGTACCTGCTGATTATCAATGTATCGCACCACGGCATCCACTTGCGACTTACTATGGCTAAATGCACCATAACCGGCCTGCCAGTTGAATTTACCCGGTAAAAACCGCGACTCATTGATCCATCGGGAGGATTCTCCTTTTACTTCATCCATCACAGATGCAATGGATTCTCTTGGATTGAGTCCGAAAAACAGGTGGATATGATCAGGCACATTGTTTATCGCCAGCATTTTATGTCCTCTGTTCTGAATGATAGCCGAGATGTATAATCGCAGCCGCGTATCAAAATGTGGCAGCAGCAGTGCAGCACGGAATTTTGGCGCAAAAACGCAATGAATGCAGAGTTGTGTGTAGGTATTTGCCATAGGGTAGCATGTCAATGGCAAAGATAATGTTGCCGGCCCTACGGGCCGCAATTACTTGTATATCATGCACCTGCCTTCTACTACAAAGCTTCCGGCTCTATCGGGCCGGCATAATGATTTGCTCATAATAGTTGCTTGGACTATTGCTTCCTTGAGTTTATAGATCGTAATAGCATGGTTAATAGGCGAGGCTAAACCATTCCTTATACAGCAACAGGTGGAATAATTTTCAGGCAAATACCCGCTCTATTGCTCCCGCTTTCAGCCGCATCTCTTCCCATTCGCTTTGCGCCTCGCTATCCCAAGTAATAGCCCCACCGGTTTGGTAAGATAAATAACCGGATGCGACATTATAAAACAGGCTTCTGATGACAACATTGAAGTCAAAATCGCCATTGGGCGTGATATAGCCCACCGTTCCGGAAAAAAGTCCGCGCCGCGACTCTTCATACCGCTCAATCAGCTCCATCACTTTCACTTTCGGTGCACCGGTCATGCTGCCCATTGGAAAGCTATTTTGCAAAGCTTCTGCAAAGGAAGCATGCTCTCTAAGCTGACCGGATACAGTAGAGACCATCTGGTGCACTTGCGGAAAGGTATAAATACCAAACAGCTCTTCTACCTGAATACTGCCGGGATCGCAGCTTCTGGCCAGATCGTTGCGCATCAGATCTACGATCATCACATTCTCTGCCCGCTCTTTCTCACTGCTGTAAAGTGCCTCTTTCAATTGAGCATCTTCATCGGGACTATTGCCACGCCGTGCCGTACCTTTAATAGGCTGGCAAAGTAGCTTGGAACCTTGTTTACGTATGTATCGCTCAGGACTGGCACACATGAGGTAGTGATCTCCGGTACGGTAACAGGCGGCAAACGGACTGGGTGAAATATCGTTGAGCTTATGGAATGCATCCACTGCATTTAGCGCTACCTCCTCACAGAAACCTTCATTACAAAAGTTGATCTCATAGCAATCTCCATTTCTGATATGCTCAAGCAAAGCCTCGATCTTTTGCAGATAATCTGTTGGAGCAATGCGCTGCTGAAATTCAACCCTCGGAACCTGCCTAGATGGTACAGCCTGGGCAATTACTTCCTGATAGATAAGGTCAGCATTTTGTGTTGTAGTCTCTATAAACAGCTCATTGCAGCCCTTCTCAATACCCATTACCACTTCCGGCACAAAAAATTGCATGATCGGAAAATGATGTTTTGCCGGATGCACAGATCGAAGCGTTGGCTCAATCAGATTTTTAGCATCGTAAGCGATATGACCAAACAGCCAGTCATGATGCTGCCGGTGGAATTGCTCCAATTGACTGAACAAATCCTGATCCGGCGCCAGCATTGCTTTGCTGCCAGCTCCCACGAGGCACTCATAGCAGCCGCCCTGAACGGAATATGCATTGCTGTCCAGAAAAAGGAAAATGCTGAACCGGGAACTCCAGCTCAGCATTTTCTGCTTGATTGTCTTTAATTCCTCCTCAGCAAAGGAAAAATTCTTTCTGATGCGCTTCAAATTTTATTGCAGTTAAAAATCATCGTCATCATCATCAAAGCTGTTGCCTTCGCTGAAGAAACCAAGATCCTTGAACTCATCGTCTATCTCCAGGTCATCGCCCTTGCTCTTCTTGGTGCCGCCTGCGGCTGCTTTCGTCTTTGACTTTGGCAGATCGAACTCTTCAAAATCTTTGTCAAAATCATCTTCTTCCTCATTCATGTTGAAGTCATCTTTCTCCTCTGCATCTTCATCGTCCGCATCATCATCGTCCTCATCATCCTTTGCCTTGCTCTTGGTAGCGCTCTTCTTTGCGGCCGTTTTTTTTGCAGGCTTTTCGTCTTCATTCAGCTCATCTGCTTCCTCCTCGTCTTCTTCGGTAGCGCTTGCTGCCTTGCTCTTGGTAGCTGTCTTCTTTGCCGCATCCGGTGTTGCGCTCTTCTTGCTTGCAGCTTTCTTATCAGTGTTCGTTTTCATCACAATGTTTTTTTGGCTTCAGTTCTTTGTCGGTTTTGGTTGTCTTTATGATTCTAAACACAATGCCTGTAAATGGCAGCGGCGTAAAATTTTAAATGTTTGGGCAATTAGCCAAATTTTTTTTCGCTGAAAAAAACATAAATTTTCGCCTAAAGCATTTCCAACAGCTGATCGCGGCCTGTACCGTTAGAAACATACGCAATTCTGGTGCCCAGATATTGTTCTGTAAAGTGGCAATAATCCTTAAAAGCCTGTGGCAGATTACTGGCAGTGCTGCACTCGCTGACAGGATTTTCCCAGCCTGCGAAAGTCTTGTAAACAGGCTCTACGACTACATCACAGAGATCATAAGGCATTTCTTTCGTCTGCTCGCCGTCTATCAGATAGGCAGTCGCAGCTTTAATCGGATTGAATGAATCCATTACGTCTGCCTTGGTAAGAATAAGCTTCGTTACACCACTCAGCATCACCGCATAGCGCAATGCTACAAGGTCTATCCATCCGCAACGGCGCGGACGGCCGGTGGTAGCGCCGAACTCATTGCCTGCCTTGCGCAGCTCTTCACCGGTCTCATCTTCCAGCTCAGTCGGGAAAGGGCCGCCGCCAACACGGGTACAATAGGCCTTGCTGATACCATAAACATCACCTATGGTAGATGGCGCCACACCAAGCCCGCTGCATACGCCCGCCGTAATAGTATTGGAGGATGTAACGAATGGATAGGTGCCAAAATCAATATCGAGCATACTGCCCTGTGCTCCTTCCGCGAGGATGGATTTGCCATCTTTCAGTTGACCGTCAAGCCAGTACTCGGCATTGATGATCTTCAGCCTGCGCAGCTCATCTACCGCTGTCATGAAGTCTTCTTCCCACGACTGCCATTCTATCTGATGCTCATACTGACCCAGTATTTGCAGGTGTTTTTGTCGCAATGCGCCATAGCGCTCTTTAAAATTTTTGCTGAGAATGTCGCCGATGCGCAAGCCATTACGCCCTGTTTTGTCCATGTAGGCAGGACCAATGCCCTTGAGTGTGGAGCCGATTTTTTCCTTGCCTTTGGCCGCTTCTGATGCCGCATCCAGCGCACGGTGTGTAGGCAGGATCAGATGTGCCCGGTGCGATATATAAAGGCGATCCAGCACATCCGGCTGCAAGGCTTTGATCGTCGCAATTTCTTTAACAAGCGTTACAGGATCTATCACCACGCCATTACCAATCAGGTTAAGGCAATGCGGATGAAATACACCGGACGGGATGGTATGGAGCACTACTTTCTGACCATTTACATACAGAGTATGTCCGGCATTTGGGCCACCCTGAAAACGGGCGATTATATCATATTTTGCAGCGAGGAAATCTACGATCTTACCCTTCCCTTCATCACCCCACTGCAAGCCTATTAGTACGTCAATCATTGATGGTGCTTTATTGAGCGGGTGTAAAAATAAACGGGATTTTTTTACCCGTACCCGTTTTTTTACCATCTAAAAGCGTTATAGCAAGAGCACTGTAAGCGCATAGTCTGCAAACAGGATAAGGATACAGCTCACCACTACCGCAGTAGTAGATGCACGGCCTATTTCAAGCGCGCCGCCTTCTACATAATAACCATAATAAGAAGGCACGCCGGATATGATGAAGGCAAATACAAAGGCTTTGGTGATGGCGAAAAACAGGTTATAAGGCAGGAAGCCATTGATCAATCCCTGATGAAATTGCTGTTTGGTGAGAATGCTGGAAAACATACCCGCAATGTAACCGCCGAAAATAGTGACGGAGATGGAAATAATAATCAGGCACGGTACCATAATCAGCGCTGCTATGATCTTCGGCAGTACCAGATAGGTTTTTGTATTGATGCCCATAATCTCCAAAGCATCTATTTGCTCGCTCACCCGCATATTGCCCAGCTCAGAAGCAATTTTTGAGCCAACCACACCGGCAAGAATGATGCAGATTACGGTAGGTGATAGTTCGAGTATGGCGGAATCGCGCACAATACCGGCAATAACCGGCTTTGGCACCAGCGGGCTGATGAGCTGATAAGCGGTCTGTACTGTAAGCACCATGCCTAGGAATACAGATACAATGAGCACAATAGGTAGTGAGCGGATGCCAATATCGTTGCACTGATCCATAAATTCTTTCCAGTACACACGGACATTTTCAGGCCTGCTGATAGAATCTTTCAGCATTAGACAAAACTTACCAAGGTGCTCCAGAAAATTCCTGATCATAATCGGTACTATAAATTGAGGTTATTGTGTGCGTACTGATGGGCTTATACTCAGGCGCAAAGAAAAGAAACATTGTGAATAAGCAAGCGTATCAGTATAAGCAGATAAAATTCCTGCCATCGTTTTATGTTGGCAGTTGTCAGTCTGTAATAGACTATAAACAGTTGGCAGCTTATAGTTGGCAGCAGCATTCTGTCATTATAGCTGCTTCTGTTTATTTGTGCAATAGCCGATTGTAGGCTGTAATCTGAAAAACACTGGTGCATTACAGAATACAATCAGCTAAAACGGCCAACTACGGGTTGCCGACTGGTAAGCTGTCAATTAAAAAGCCCGGCGCTTTCGCTGCCGGGCTTTCTGACCAAATCACTTTTTATCAGGCAAGCTTTTTCAGCTCTTCGATGCGTGCTTCAAGGTCTATTTCCTGCTTCAGTCCATCGTTCTTGTCCATGTCTACGAGGATCGGAGCGGCTACGAAGATGGATGAATAGGTACCGGTAATTACACCAATCAGCATCGCGAAGGCGAAACCGCGCGTTACCTCGCCACCAAAAATAAAGAGGATCAATACCGTCAGGAAGACCGTCAATGAGGTCATAATGGTACGGCTCAGCGTATCGTTGATCGCACGGTTGATGACGCTTTTCTTGTCTTCACCCGGGCTCTTGCGGAAGTATTCACGCACCCGGTCAAATACAATCACCGTATCATTCATAGAGAAGCCGATTACCGTCAGTACAGCGGCAATAAAGTGCTGGTCGAGCTCAAGGGTAAACGGAACGCGGCCGCGCAGGAAAGAGAATACCGCAAGGATAATGCTCACATCGTGCAACAGGGCGATAATAGTACCCAGAGAATACTGCCATTTACGGAAACGGATAAGAATGTACAGGAAGATGGCGATGAGCGAGAAAATGGTTGCCTTTACTGCATCTTTCTGCAGGGCTTTGGAGATCGATGGCTCTACTTTCTGCGCGCTTTTAACCACATTGCGCTCAAAATTCTGCATGGTAGTGGCAGGAATCAGACCTTCCTTAGTCAACCCTTCGTACAGCTTTGAGGATACAACAGCATCTGATTGCTTGTCCTGCTGGTTGATGAGGTAAGTAGTGGTAATATTCAGGTCATTGTTGTTACCAACTGTTTTCACTACCGGACGCTCACCGTTGAAATAAGTTTTCAGCTTCTCGCGGATATCATTTTCAGACATCTTCTTATCAAAGTGAACGGTATAGCTGCGGCCACCGGCAAATTCCACACCACGGTCATAACCGTTGAAGATGGATGCGAAACCAAGCAGGAAGATGATTCCGGAGATTACATAAGTGATCTTGCGCTTTTCGATAAAGCGGAAGTGCGCTTTACGGAAGATAGATTTGGAAAGGCCGGTAAAATATTTGAAGTGACGCTCTTTTCTGGTCCAGATATCTGTGATAAGACGGGATACGAGGATGCCGCAGAACAGGGACAGCAACAGACCAATGATCTGGGTAGTGGCAAAACCCTTCACCGGACCAAGACCAAATACAAACAGGATAATGGCGGTAAGCAACTGGGTAATGTGACCGTCAAGCACCGGCGCATACGAGCGCTTGTAGCCATCCGTAACGGCCTGCGAGTAGCTTTTGCCGCCTGCCAGCTCTTCCTTGATTCTTTCAAAGATAATTACGTTCGTATCCACGGCCATACCGATCGTCAGCACAAGGCCGGCAATGCCCGGCATCGTCAGCGTAGCATGTAGTGCCGCCAGGATACCAATGGTAAACAGTACGTTCAGGGTAAGGGCAATATTGGCCACCATACCGCCTGAGTTATAGTACACCAGCATCAGCACGAAGATGATCACGAAGGCGATCATCAGTGAGTTCATGCCTGAGTTGATATTTTCTTCACCGAGCGTAGGGCCTACAATCTGCTCCTGTACAATGTGTGCAGGTGCAGGCAGCTTACCAATCTTCAGGATATTAGCCAGATCCTGTGCTTGCTGCGGGTCATTTCCTACAGTGATCTGGGTGCTGCCACCGGCAATCTCACCTTCTACGCGCGGTGCGGAATAGATGCGGTCATCAAGTGCTACAGCTACGAATTTACCAACATTGTCGCCGGTCATTTTCTTCCAGATTTCGGAACCTTCCGTCTTCATGTTCATCTTCACTACCGGACGGCCGTTATCATAATCAAAATAAGCATCGCTTACCTGATCGCCTTCCAGCTTGGCAGAGCCATCATTTTGTGTTCTTACCGCATATACACCGAGTACAGCGTTGGGATCGAAGCGAGCATTGCCCTGCTCGGCAGCTACCAGAATCTTGGCAGTAGAAGGCATTACATTCTTCACATCTTCCATCGCCAGATATTCATTCAGCTTATTGATATTGCTTCTGCGGATATAAGCAAAAGCAGCAGGATCGTAGCTTTCTTTGGTAGGCTGTTCGCTCAGGAGGCTAAGCAATGGCTTCAGCGCACCCTTGCCGGTGTCTTTTCCTGCGGCGGCAGTAGTGGTAGTGCTGCTGCTGTTCATCAGTGAGGCGAGACTGGTATCTGCCTTAGCCGCTGTATCGACAGCTGGCTTTGCAACAGCCATGCCGGTATCTGCAGCAGTCTTAGCCGTATCTGCTGTTACTTTTTTTATGGGTGCGCCGCTCAGACGTTCGGCAATGATCTCATCCGCTTCCTTCAGGGCATCGCCAAAGTTCTGCTCGTAGTACATTTCCCAGAACTGCAGTTTGGCGGTGCTTTGCAGGAATTCGCGCACACGCTCCGGATTACGCACGCCGGCCAGTTCTACCGTGATCACGCCGCGATTGTTATCGAGCGTTACATTAGGCTGGCTTACGCCGAATTTGTCAATACGCTTCTGGATGATATTGTATGTGCTGTTGATGGCTTCCTTACCATCATTGCGCAGGCGGCGCAGCACATCATCATTAGGCGATTGCAGCGTGATGTCTTTATCGTTAGGCTTTGTAAAGAGGTAAGCCAGCTTTACGCCCGGATTGTTTTTTTCAAAAGCCTGACCAAACAGCGTTATATAATCGTTGGTGCTGGTGGCTTTTGCGTGATTGGCATCTTCAATAGCCTTGTTGAGGGCTGCATCCTGCGGATTGTTGCTCTGCGCACGAACGAAGTCATCCAGGCTCACATCAAGCGCTACGTTCATACCGCCCTGCAGGTCAAGACCAAGATTCAGCTCCTGCGCCTTCGCTTCCTGATAGGTGTATTTCTTGAACAGCATGTTCACCACCTTCTGCCCCTGAAGGCTGTCGGTAATGGATTCATAGCGACTGTCGGCAAGCATTTTCAGCTCCTCTTCGCCGGCTGTGGGATTCATAGCTTTGGCCTGCTGACGCGCTTTGGCCATGGCTTCTTTTTCTACATTCCTCACGGCAAACGTGAAGGAAAGCTGATAGAGGGAAACCAAAATCAGCGCCACGGTAAAAAATTTTACCAACCCTTTTAACTGCATAGTTGTGTGTAATTATTACTCTTACTAGGTTTTTTGAAGTTCGCAAAGATAACATTTATCACAAAACATGAAAGTCCATCCTTATTTATCCGGTGAAAACGTATAACCTGTGTAAAATTCCGCAGGAAGTGCGATTTATATAGAGATTCTATTATTTTTACAAATTCCTTGTTTTTTAAAGAAATTCTTAACAAATAGATATGATACGAAAATTGACCCTCGCTTGCGCGGCTCTTTTCTTTTCCTGTTCGGCGCTGAATGCCCAGCGATGCGGATTTGATCATCTGCATAAAAAACTGCTTGCTTCCAGCCCTGCGTACGCCCAGCGTATTGCACAGGATGATGCAAGCTATCTGAACATGATGCAGAATTCGCAGAATTCACTGGTAATCATTTCAGGAGTAGATACTACATATGAGATTCCGGTAGTGATCCACGTGATGAACACGGGCGGCTCCATCGGTTCAACCTTCAATCCTTCTGTAGCGCAGCTGACCGGGATGATCGATTATTTGAATGCTTCTTATGCGGCTACCTGGGCGGCTTATCCTGGTGTGGGCTCGGGTGGCACTAAAATTCCATTCAAGTTTGTGCTGGCCAAGCGCGATACAGCCTGCAATCCTACTACAGGTATTACCCGCTACAATCTCAGCGGCAACGCTACGTATGTTGCCAATGGGGTGAATGCAGACAACACTACCGGCCTGGATGATGTGACGCTGAAAAATTTTGACCGCTGGCCGGTGAATGAATACTACAACATTTGGGTGGTTAACAAGATTGATGGCAAGGATGGCATAAGCGGCACCGGCACTTTTACTGCAGGGTTTGCTTACTTCCCGACTTCCGGTCCTGATCATGATGGTACCATTATGCTGGCTTCGCAGTCGATTGCCGGTCAGGAGACTCTGCCGCATGAAATAGGCCATGCCATGAATCTTTATCACGTGTTCGAAGGCAATGATCCGCTTGGTAATGGCTCGAACAATTGCCCTACCGAAACGAACTGCCTGACTCAAAACGACCGCGTATGCGATACTGAGCCAATGAAGCAGTCTCAATTCGATTGTCCCAGCGGCATCAACACCTGCACCAATGCAGCATGGCAGAATACGCAGCACAATTTTATGGATTACTCAAGCTGCAAAGACCGCTTTACAGCCGGGCAACGCACCCGCATGATTGCTGCGCTGAAGCAGTATCGTGCCGGCCTGCTGAGTTCTCTGGGTGCTACTGCGCTTCCTGCTTCCAACAATATGGCTGCAGCCTGCATACCTACAAGCACCAATCCTGCCAACACACTGGACGCCGGCCCACGCCAAGTAGTGCTGAATGATATGACAGCTGTTACAAACGGCGGATATAATGATGATGGCAATCGGGTGTATATTGACCGTACATGCCAGCAACAGGCTAACCTGAATGCAGGCCAGACCTACACTATTTCGGTAACTACAGGCGCTAATGAGAATCTGCGCGTGTATATTGATTATAACAATGATGGCCAGTTCACAACTACTCCGGTGAATGAGCAGGTGGTAGCACGCAGCGGCAGCGGCACTCAAACTGCCACCTTCTTTGTACCAGCCACCAATGTGGTGACCTGTACCCCGCTGCGTATGCGCGTGGTGAGCGATAAGGTAGGCTCTACTCTGCCTACTGCCTGCGGCCCGCTGACTACCGGCCAGGCAGAAGATTACAGTGTGCTGATCAAAGGCCCGAGCAATACTGCTACAGTAAGCATTGCCCTGACTACCGGCACCAATCCTTCCTGTATCAACTCGCCGCTGACCTTCACTGCTACGCCAGGCGGCACGCCGGGCACAGGCTATACGTTTAAATGGTATATCAATGGTGTTGCCGTTTCCGGTGCTACTGCATCTACCTATACCACTTCTACCCCTGCCAATGGCAATATTGTTACTTCACGTATTTTCTATACAGGCCCCTGCGGCTCTGACAGCGCGCTCTCCAACAGCATCCTGATACAGCGCTTCACCACGATCGCACCTACCGTAAGCATTGCACTTACAGCAGGCAGCAATCCGGGCTGCGCAGGCCAGTCGCTTACTTTTACCGCTACTCCTACCAGTGGCGACACAGCGCCTACTTACACTTGGACCCGCAACGGTGTGGCTATTCCTGGCGCTACTACCGGTAATGTATTTACCTCTGCTACGCTCAGCAGTGGCGATATGATCCGTGCAGTGCTTCACTCAAGCCTTTCCTGCGCTACTCCTGCCAATGTGACTTCCAATGCAGTAACTGTTACCTTCTCCGGTGCGCTTACTTCTACAGCAACGATTGCACAGACAGGCGGTGCCAACCCAACCTGCGGTGGCAAGCCGGTAACGTTCACTCTCACTACTACCAATGGCGGTACGGCTCCGGTGTATTCCTGGCTGGTCAATGGCGTGGCCACCGGCAATACCGGAACCACATTTACCACCAACACGCTGAACGATCAGGATACGGTTTATGCTTTGTTCATCTCTAACAGCCCATGCGTTACAGAGCCTGTGAAGCTGAGCAATAAGATCGTGATAACCGTTATTCCTTCCGATACACCTAAGGTAGCGACCAGCATTTCCAGTGGCAGCAATCCCGGCTGTAGTGATTCTCTGCTGGAATTTACCGCCGTAACGAATAATACTCCCGCCAGCTATACCTGGTACTTGAATGGCACACCGGTTTCAAACAATAATGTTTTTGGCACCACTGGTTTCAATGATGGCGACAAGGTGTATGTTATGACGATCGCCGGTCCGGGATGCCATGTAAATGATACGGCTTACTCTGATACAGTGACTATTACGCGCATTGCAGCGCCTGCGGCCCCGGTCATCTCTTTCATCGGCAATATGCTGATCTCAACGGTTGCGCAGGTACAATGGTATGGCCCGTCCGGCCTTATTGCCGGCGCTACAGCACAAACCTATCACCCTGCTGGTCCTGGCACGTATTATGCCCGCGCTACAGGCAATGGCTGTCCTTCGCTGCCTTCCAATATGCTGCAGGTATCGTTGCTGAATATCGGCAGCTACAACCTGGATGCAGTGCAGATCTACCCGAATCCCACCAGCGGCAATCTGGTACTGGATTGGGGCAGCACGAAGGTGAATGTGACTGTTGATATCTACACAGCCACCGGCCAGCGCATTATGCAGCAATCGGTGAAAAATGCCAGCCGTCATAATATGGACCTTTCTGCAATTGCCAATGGCATCTACTTTGTAACAATCCGTGATGAAGCCGGCAAGACAGGTACTGTACGGATTACAGTATCGAGATAAACGGACAATTCATTAAACAGAAAAGCCGCTCTAAATTGGAGCGGCTTTTCTGTTTTCCGGATGCATTATTTCTTAGAGGCTGTTTAAATTTTATAATTAAGAAAAGGGATTGGCGTAAATTATAGGTGCACCAACACCAGTTACGATGTTTCCTACAGATTTAACCAATCCCCAGTGGAAAGTTATTCAACCTTTGATGGATGACAAAAGGAAAAGAAAATATTCATTACGCAGGATACTAAACGCGCTTCTTTATCTGGAAAAGACAGGCTGTCAGTGGCGTATGCTACCCCATAACTATCCGCCCTGGCAACTATGTGTTTATTACTTTAGAAAATGGACGAGGTGCGGAATACCGGAAAGACTGAACACCGCACTGGTAAAGCTTCGCAGACGCTGTAGCGGAAGAGGAGAATATCCGACAGTTGTTATCATTGATTCCCAAAGTGTAAAGTGTAGTGAAGTTGGTGTTGAGCAGACGGGATTTGACGGGGGTAAAAAAGTAAAAGGACGTAAGCGGCATCTGATCGTTGATGCATTGGGATTGGTGCTGGCTGTAGCTGTGGGTGCAGCCAATACGCATGACTCTAAAGGTGCATACCCGGTAATCAGAAAACTATTTTGCCAGGGACATCGCGGCATCAGTAAAATAATTGGCGATGGCGGTTACAAAGGTGGATTGGCAACGTGGGCTAAACGATGTTTTGAATGGACGGTAGAAATTACGATAGGCATGAAAGGTGAAGGATTCAAGCCATTGCCCGTAAGATGGAAAATAGAAAGAACCATCGCATGGATGAACTGGTCGCGACGGCTGGCCAAAGACTATGAATGCACAACTACTTCTTCTGAATCCATGATTTATCTATCCAATATTCACAGAATACTCAACAAAATTTAAACACCCTCTAAGAATGATTGCAGTGCATTGTCAGGTATCAATACCTGCTGATAACGATAACATATTCTCACGTTAAATGAGCAAATGAGTTTTTTTGCGCTACTTTAGTTCTTTATGGAAGCCGAAACTCCGCACGCCAAAATCACCTCCAGCAAGCGCCTGCACAGCGCATGGTCTATGTACGACTGGGGCAACTCTGCCTATAATCTCGTTATTACTTCTACCATTTTTCCTGCTTATTTTGATGGGATCACTACCGTCAAAGAGCCGGGTACCAACAGGGTGCTGAATGACATGGTTTCCTTTTTCGGGATACAGATCAAGAACTCTTCCCTGTTCGATTATTCCATCGCAGCGGCCTATCTGATTATTGCTTTATTATCGCCGGTACTATCCTCGATTGCAGATTATAAGGGCAATAAAAAATCCTATCTCAAATTCTTTACTTATACCGGATCACTCGCCTGTTGCGGCCTCTATTTCTTCCGTCCGGACCGGCTGGAATATGGTGTGATTCTTGCAGCTGTAGCAGCGCTTGGCTATTGTGGTGGCCTGGTATTCTACAATGCCTACCTGCCCGAAATTGCCTTGCCGGAAGAACGCGATAAAGTGAGCGCTCAGGGCTTTGCCAGAGGCTATATCGGCAGCGTGCTGCTGCAGATTGTCTGTTTTGTATTTGTGCTGAAACCGGATCTGTTTCACTTCATCGGTATCCATGATGCCAGTGATGCTTCCCGTTTTTCTTTTCTGCTGGTAGGGCTATGGTGGATGCTCTGGGCACAGATTCCTTTCCGGGCATTGCCCAAAGGATCACCCAAGACGCACGCCGTAACCGGCTCTATGGTCCGTAATGGTTTTCATGAGTTGAGCAAAGTCTGGAATCAGTTAAAGCATTTACCGGTGCTCAAGCTTTTCCTGGGTGCATTCTTCTGTTACAGCATGGGCGTACAAACGGTGATGCTGGCCGCTACCATCTTCGGCTCAAAGGTGCTGCAACTGGAGCAAACGCAGCTCATATCCACCATTCTTATCATCCAGTTGGTAGCCATTGGCGGCGCATATCTGATGGCCAGGCTTTCTGACCGGTGGGGCAATCTTCGGGTGTTGCTGCTGGTAGTGCTTATCTGGATCGGGGTATGCATTGCCGCTTTTTACACCCGTACAGCCATGCAATTTTATGCGCTGGCAGCCGTGGTTGGCCTGATTATGGGTGGCGTGCAGAGCCTGAGCAGAAGCACTTACTCCAAGCTGATGCCGCCTACGGAAGACACCACCTCGTTTTTCTCTTTTTATGATGTGACGGAAAAGATCGCTATTGTGCTGGGTATGTTCACGTTCGGCTTTATCGATCAGCTGTTTGACATGCGGCATTCGATCCTCGCACTGATTGTCTTTTTTGCAGCGGGGGCACTCGTTTTGTATCTTGCTCACCGTAAGCAACGCTCTTTATGAAACTTTACACCATCAATGCCGGCCACTTCAAGCTCGACGGCGGCGCTATGTTCGGCGTAGTGCCCAAAAGCCTCTGGAACAAGGGCAATCCTGCCGATGAGAATAATATGTGCTCCTGGGCCATGCGCTGCCTGCTGATCGAGCACGGCAATTACCGCATTCTGGTAGATACCGGTATGGGCAACAAGCAGGATGAGAAGTTTTTCAGCCACTATTACCTGCATGGCGACGATACGCTGGAGAAGAGCCTCGCTGAGCACAGCTTTAAGCCGGATGACATTACGGATGTATTCCTTACCCACCTGCATTTTGATCATTGTGGCGGTGCCATAAAAAGAGATGAGAGCGGCGCGCTGGTGCCGGCATTCCCTAAAGCCCTGTACTGGAGCAATACCAAGCATTTTGCATCGGCCATGGCACCCAATGATCGCGAAAAGGCTTCCTTCCTGAAAGAAAATATATTGCCTATGGAAGAGCACGGATTGCTGCGCTTTGCCGAGGTAAGTGACGGCGAGGAATGGCTGCAGGATATCCGTATCCGGCACGTAAACGGCCATACGGATGATATGATGCTTCCGCAGATCAAATACAACGACACGACCATCCTGTACTGCGCCGATCTGGTTCCCAGTGTGCATCACCTGCCCATTGCCTGGGTGATGGGCTACGATATGCGTCCTGTAGAAACTTTAAGGGAAAAAAGAAGCCTGCTACAGGAAGCCGTATCCAACAACTGGGTGCTTTTCTTTGAGCACGATCCGGAAATCGAATGCTGTACGCTTCAGCAAACAGATAAGGGCATTCGCATAAAAGATACTTTTAAGCTGGAAGAGCTGGATGACTATATAGCATCGAAAAGATAAAACACACTATAAAAATGCGCCTTGGGGCGCATTCTTCATTTATCAGGCAACGTTGACAAGAGTTTGAGATCTGCCAGCGTCAAGGAATACGGCTCAGGGCAGAAGGACTGTTTGCGTTAACTTTGCGGTGTGCCCGACATCATTCATTTATTATCCGATCACATTGCCAATCAGATAGCCGCAGGAGAAGTGATTCAGCGCCCCGCATCTGCCGTCAAAGAGCTGCTGGAAAATGCCATTGATGCAGGCGCTACAGATATACAGCTGCATCTGCGCGATGCAGGAAAAGAGCTTATCCAAGTTATTGACAACGGTAAGGGTATGAGCCCGGCTGATGCGCGAATGGCTTTTGAGCGGCACGCTACTTCCAAAATCAAAGACATTAATGACCTGTTCCGCATCCGTACCATGGGCTTTCGCGGAGAAGCGCTGGCATCCGTAGCGGCAGTAGCCCAGGTTGAGCTGCGCACCCGTCCGCAGGAGAGCGAGATAGGAACGCGCGTGGTGATCGAAGGCACAGAAGTGAAAATACAGGAGCCGGCAAGCGCTTCGCCCGGTACCAATCTGTTAGTGAAAAATCTGTTCTTCAACGTACCCGCCCGCCGTCATTTTCTGAAGAGCAATACCACTGAGTTTCGCCACATTGTAGATGAATTTACCCGTGTATCTATGGCGCATCCCGAGGTGGGCTTCCGGCTGAACCACAACGGCGTTGAGCAGTTCCACCTGCATACCGGAAACCTAAAAACCAGGATTATCAGCCTGCTTGGCACTCATTTTGAAAAGCATCTGGTACCGGTACAGGAAGATACCGACATGCTGAAGATTCACGGTTTCATAGGTAAGCCCGATGCTGCTACTAAAACACGTGGCAATCAGTTTTTCTTCATCAACAACCGTTTCATCAGAAGCCCGTTCCTGCACCATGCAGTAACTACGGCTTACCAGAGCCTGATCGAAAAAGACAGTTTTCCATTCTACGTATTATTCCTCGAAATCGATCCGAAACGGGTAGATGTGAATGTGCATCCCACCAAGCAGGAGGTAAAATTTGAGGATGACCAGATGATGTACGCATATTTGCAGGCTGCCGTAAAACATGCATTGGCTCGTTATAACATTGCCCCTTCGCTTGACTTTACGCTCGATAATAATATTCAGAGCCTTCCATCGGTGCAGTTGCCCAATACCGATCGGGATATCTCCAGAACCAAAGAAAATTACCTCTATCAATCATTCAGCAAGCCCGATGAAGCGCACCGCATTGCATCACTGAATGAAATGCAGAAGTGGAAAGAAAGCTATCAATCCACTACCGGTACTCCTGACAGTTTTTCATACGCCAATCACGCCCCACAGGCTCAGATGGCGATGAACATCCCTTCACAGGGCAACAATAATAATGATCCTGTATCCGGCGGACAAAGCGTATTGCTGGTGCAGGGTTCGTTGCTGGTCACTACTGTCAAATCCGGCCTGCTGGTCATTCACCTGCGCCGCGCCCGCGAGCGCATCTGGTATGAGCGTATGGAAGATGCGTGGCAGAGCACCGATGCCCCTGCGCAACGCTTGTTGTTCCCCATAAGTCTGGAATTGCCACCTGTAGATGCTGCTTTGCTCACTGAACTATTGCCCGATCTGAAGCGCATCGGATTTGAGGTAGAAGCTTTCGGCGCTTCCACATATGTGATTCAGGGAATGCCGCCCGGCATGGTACCCGGTAAGGAGCAGGCATTTTTAGCAGAGATCTTGGAACGCATGAAAAACGAATCCGGCGCCGCAGCAGATGTACGAACTCATCAATTGCTCGTGTCGGTAGCGCAGCGATTATCGCGCGGCAGTCTTGCTACCTCATCACAGGAAGAGCTGCGGATGATCGTGGATGAGCTGTTTGCATGTATGCAACCGGAATTCACTGCTACAGGCAAAAAAGTATTTTCGGTAATTCCCAAAGAAGAGATGGACAGATGGCTGTAGCATCCGGAATACACACTGCGAACTCTTTCAGTAAATCCGGAATCCTATTTCCGCAATCCGAACGATAAAGATGCTGTTTACAAACGATAAGGCTGCCCGGTTCGCGGACATCATTCTGCCGCTGAATATGCCGCAGGTGCTTACTTACGGCATTCCGCACGACTGGGATGAGCTGTTGCTGCCGGGTATGCGGGTGGAAGTGGCTTTGGGAAAGAACAAGAAATACGCAGGCATCATTCAGCGCCTGCACGATGAAGCTCCTGAAACGTACGAAGTAAAGCCAATCCTTGGTGTGCTGGATGATATCCCAATCGTCAATGAAAAGCAACTGCTCTTCTGGGAATGGATCGCCTCTTACTATGCGGCTGCGCCCGGCGAGGTAATGCAGGCCGCCCTGCCCGCTCACCTGAAGCTGATCGGTGAAACCCGCCTCCAATGGGCTCCTACGCCACATGCGCAGGCTTATGAATGGAGCATGGATACACAGTCGCTGGTCGATGTTTTACAATCGAGAAAGAGCATTACCATTTCTGATCTCAAATCCATTGTAGGAAATAAAAAGGTAGGCAAGGTGCTGAATGAGCTGCTCGAAAATGAAGCCATTCTGATCAATGATGCATTAGAGCCTGCGTACAAGCGCAAGACGGAAAAGATCGTGTCCCTGCATTCTGATTATATGCCGGAGCCAGCGCTGTTGCAGCTATTCACCCGTTTAGAGAAAGCGCCCCGGCAGTTGGAGCTGCTGATGCATTTCATGCAGCTTTCCGCCAACCGGAAAACGGTAAAACAACAGGACCTCGTTGAAAAAAGCAAGGCAAATCCTGCGTTCGTAAAGACGATGGCCGACAAGGGCATTTTTGTGGTAGAAGAGCAGGATGTAGATCGCATCATCTTTTCGGGCGATGAAGGGCGCAAGGAAATAATCTTCACCGAACCACAGCAGAAGGCTTATGACGGGCTGCAGGACGCGCTACAGGAGAAAGATACTTTACTGCTGCAAGGCGTAACAGGAAGCGGTAAGACACTGCTCTATATCCAAAAGATCCGCGAATGCCTCGAAGCAGGCAAGCAGGCGCTTTTTTTGCTTCCTGAGATCGGGCTGACTACGCAGCTGGTACGCAGGCTGTACGCCTATTTTGGCGAAGAACTGGGCGTTTACCATTCCCGTTTCACCAATAATGAGCGGGTAGAGATCTGGGAAAAAGTACAACGCGGCACTTACAAAGTGATTGTGGGGGCAAGGTCTGCGATGTGGCTACCGTACGATCAGCTGGGCGTTATCATTGCCGATGAAGAGCACGACCCGTCTTACAAGCAGCGCGACCCGGCGCCGCGCTTTCATGCGCGTGATGCAGCTATTTATTTAGGTGCACTGCATCAGGCCAAAGTTATTCTTGGCTCTGCCACGCCTTCGGTAGAAAGCCTGTATAATGTACAGCAGGGCAAGTATGCGCATGTATTGCTCAGCGAACGCTACAAAGGCGTAAAGTTGCCTACCATTGAGCTGGTAGACGCCAAATCGCTGGAAACAGTACGCGCTCAGGGGTTTCAGCTGCTTACGCCGGAATTGCAGGCGGCCATGATCGAGGCTTTGGAGCAAAAGAAGCAAACCATTCTCTTTCAGAACAGGCGTGGCTATGCACCTTTCCAGATATGCACCGTGTGCGGCTATGTGCCGCAGTGCCGCAATTGCGCCGTATCGCTCACGTACCATAAGAGCAGCGATAAACTGCATTGCCACTATTGCGGGCTTACCCAGCATGTATTGCACAATTGCCCCCAGTGCGGCAGCAATAAGCTGGTGAGCCGGAGCTTTGGCACAGAAAAGATTGAAGAGGAAGTCAAAATGGCTTTCCCGCAGGCACGTGTAGCACGTATGGATCTGGACAGTATGCGCGGTCGCAGTAGTCTTTCTACCCTGCTGGAGCAAATGGAGAAGCAAGAGATCGACATTCTCGTAGGTACACAGATGGTGGTGAAAGGACTTGACTTTGCACCAGTGGCATTAGTAGCCATTCTCAACGCTGATAGCCTGCTATCGTATCCTGATTTCCGGGTGAATGAACGGGCTTTTCAATTGATGGAGCAGGTGAGCGGCCGTGCAGGAAGGGCAGACGGAGAAGGCCGTGTGCTGATACAGGCTTACAACCGTACACATCCTGTATTGCAATGGGTGGCCGACCATGATGTTCAGTCATTCTACCGGCATGAAATTGGCTTCCGGGAATATTTTCAGTATCCGCCTTTTGTAAGGATGATTAAAGTCATTTTCCGACATAAAGAAGAGGTCAAAGCGATACAGGCAGCCCTGCAGTTGGCAGAAGCAGCAGCCAAGATTGAAGGAATTGGTATTCAGGGACCCGTGCCGGGAATTATTGCCCGCATACGCAACCTGTATGTGCAGGAGATATGGATCAAATGTCCGCGTGACCAGCGTGTGCTCAATTATATAAAAGGATTTCTGAAAGACCAGAAGCAGAAGATCGGTGGAACCAAAGGCATTGGGGCGCTACAGATCGCTATTGATGTGGACCCTGCGTAGCTATTTGCACAGAAAGAACCTATCCGCTTCTTTAGCTTCTATTCCCTCATTGTCCTGAAAAAGAAAAGCTGGCATAAATGTTATTGTTTTATACTGATGGATATTAGATCTGGCATTCCTTTCTGGCTGGCAACGAATGGCATTCTTGCAGATTTCCCTACGCTTAACCGGGATTTGCCGAATGAAGAAGTGGTCATTATCGGATCAGGTATTTCCGGTGCGCTGGCGGCTCATGAACTCTGCAGCGCGGGCTTTCAGTGCACGATGATTGATAAGCGGATGGCTGCAAGCGGCAGTACGTGGGCCAGCACTGCACAGATCAATTATGAGATCGATAATATGCTGACTGATGTGTGTAATCGTTATGATGAGCAGTTTGGCGTAGCAGTATATCGATCCAGCCTGGCCTCTGTGCACCGGTTGCAGGAATTGCTTACGGAAACTGGTATCGATGCCAGTCTTGAGTTGTGCCAATGCCTGTACCTGGCCAATAATAAGAAAGGTTTACGTGAGATCAAAGAAGAATATGCATTGCGCAGAAAACATGATATCCCGGTAGATTTTCTTTCCAAAGAAGAGCTGGCCGACCTTTATCGCATCAATAACCGCGAAGGCGGTCTGATACACAGCCACGCAGCGCAACTGGATTCTTATAAAGCAGCAATCGGGCTCATCAATCATCAGGTAAAAAGCGGCCAGCTAACAGTCTATACGCGAACAGCAATTACAGATTTTAAAGCAGAAAAACAGGGCGTAACACTCGATACAGATTCCGGCCACACCATCCGTGCGCGGCATGTGGTCTGCGCGCCGGGCTATGAGTCACAAATGTTTTTGCCGCAGGGATTGAAGTATTTTCTGTATTCTACGTTTGCGCTTGCCACCGCTCCGCTCTCCGAAGATCTTTTCTGGAAAGACTGCTGCCAGATATGGGAAACGGCGCGCCCATACTTTTACCTGCGCACTACAAAGGACAACCGCATCATTATGGGCGGGCAGGATTCCGTCTTCAAGAATCCGTTCATCCGCGAAGCAATGCGCCAGCATAAATCCGAAAAGCTGATCGAACAATTTCATGAGCTGTTTCCCGGCATTGAGATAAAGACCGACTTTACCTGGGCCGGCACATTCAGCTTTACACCTGACGGGCTTCCGTATATCGGTGAGCATCCGGATAGGCCCAATATGTATTTCGCATTGGGCTATGGCGGCAATGGCACTACCTTCAGCATGATTGCCGCGGAGATGATCCGAAATAAATTGCTTGGCAAAGAAGACCCGCGTGAACGGCTATACAGTTTCAGCCGATGATTTTTTAAAAGCCTGTACCATCTCCCGCTTACCCGGCGGACCCGGAATTTTTTTTATTGCAAATCCTGCTGCCTGCATTGCCCGCCGTACGCTTCCTTTGGAGCAATAAGTAGTGAGCACTCCGCCTTCAGCCGTGGCGTCATACAGCTTTTTAAAAACTGCTTCCGTCCAGAGTGCAGGCTGTGCGTCTGGCGCAAAAGCATCGTAATAGATCACCTGATACAGACCCGTCAGCACGGTGTCTTCAAGGCTTCCGGTTAACTTTTTTAGCTGAAAACTTTCTGAAACAATTACCTCTGCATTCCACGCAGTGTGATGCAAGGCGCTGAATAATGCTTCATGGCCTAGCGTATCGGTGTAATTTAGCTGGCTGACTTCTTCCGGCTGTATTGGGTATTGCTCTATGGCTTCATATTGTATGATGCGATTGGCCTGCGCACTTTCCAGCGCAGTCAGGAATGCATTGAGCCCGGTGCCGAATCCCATTTCAAAAACCCGGATGTCGCCTTCGGGAAATTGCCGAAAAGCGGTATGCAGCCCTGCATCAATAAATACATGTCTGGATTCCTGGATAGCGCCGCGCGTAGAATGATAAGTAATGCCAAGCTCCGGAATGGAGACCGTATGTGAGCCGTCTTCTGTCAGTATGATTTTCCTTGTTGCCTGCATAACCTGAGTGTGCGTAAAGATAAACGGGTGTGCGGCGAAAAGCTATTTTTGCAATTCATGCAGCTCCCATTACTCGATTTTACGCTCAGTATTCAGATGAAAGACGGCAAGCCAATGGTATTTGATCCGATCCGTAAAATATGGGTAACGCTTACTCCGGAAGAGCATGTACGCCAGCTACTCTTATGCTATTTCATTCAGCAGATGCACTACCCGACCGGACTGATAGCAGTAGAAAAGACCATCATCATCAGCGGAAAAAGAAGACGCTTTGACATGGTCGTTTATGAGCGAAACAGCCACCAGCCCTGGCTTTTAGTGGAATGCAAAGCACCGGAAGTACCTGTATCAGATGCCACTTTGCAACAGTTGCTCCATTATCACAGCCAGCTTCAATGCAGCTATTGGATGCTGAGCAATGGCCATCAGCATTTTTGTGCAAATGCTATCAATCCCCTGTCTATTCAATGGATGGCCGAATTACCGGCTTATAATTTTTAGGTATTGATCGCTGTGTAATATCTGGAGCGCGCGTTGCAGCACATCATCGCCCGCTGCGCTCACTGCATAATATCCATCATTGCTGAACATGATGCGGGCAAGCTGGGCTTTCATCTGAAGCAGCAGAAAGCTGCGGTTGGATGTGCGGGTGAGTGTAACCGTTGCAATAGTGCGCTCGGAAGGTGTTAGCTGCTGCATATAGAGCGCCAGCAAAGCAGATTCATTTTTGAAGCGTAAATTAAAATCGGTAACGCTGCGGTATAGCTTCAGTTCATGAATATGGGTTGTATAATAATCGAAAATGCTGTTCTGCAGCCGATCGCTCAGCAGGATGCTTACCAATCCCGGAGAGATGCGTCCGGAATCATACGGGATGTATACATCCGGCTTAATGCCGCCGCCGCCACGCACTATTCTGTGGTGTGAGGTATAATAAACCGTTGTGTCTTCTTTTACCATTGAATCATTGCCCGTAAGCTCACCAGACTTATAGCGCTCGGCAAAAGCCTCATCATACGCTGCCTTGCCTTCCTTATAAGAGCGCTGAATGCTCCTGCCGGAAGGAGTATAATAGTGGGCAATCGTCAGGCGCAACGCAGAACCGTCATCCAGATCATACTGTTCTTGCACAAGTCCTTTACCATAAGTTCTCCTTCCAAGGATCACTCCACGGTCATAATCCTGCACTGCTCCGGCCAGTATTTCGGCAGCAGAGGCAGAGCTTTCATCAACGAGGATGGCAAGCGGTCCCTTTTCAAAAAGTCCATCCTTATCTGCATTGTAGCTCACTTTCTCAGAGTGCAGGCCCTGGGTGAATACAATCGGCTTATCACCGTCCAGAAATTCATCAGCAATATTTGCCGCCGCATCCAGATAGCCGCCGGGGTTGCCGCGCAGATCCAGGATCAGCTCTTTCATCCCATCTTTCTTAAGATGCTTCAGGGCCTTGGTAAATTCATCGTAAGTAGTAGCGGCAAAGCGGTTGATCTTGATGTATCCGGTTTGCTTATCCAGCATAAAGCCGGCATCCACGCTATAAAGCGGCACCTCATCCCGCGTGATGGATACTTCTTTTACCTTGCCGTTCTCTACTTTTTTGATCCATACCGGTACAGTCGTTTTCTGCTCACCCCGCAGCATACTTACAATGCGGTCTGTAGAAATGCCAACGCCGGCAACGGTTGTATCTCTGATCCGAATCAGTTTATCGCCGGGCACGATGCCTGCTTTCGCCGCAGGCCCGCCTTCTATTACCGCAGTAATGCCAAGCGTATCATGCACAATAGCATATTCAACACCAATGCCATAAAAGCTTCCCTGAAGGTCTTGGTTTACGCCCGCAAGCTTATCTGCAGGTATATAAACAGTATGAGGATCGAGATGGCTGAGAATACCTTTGACCGCATCTTCATAAAGCGCATTGGTATTAATGGTATCTACATACTTTTCATTAATCAGATCAATGATGCCTTCCAGCCGGTCATTGCGCTCTACTACATTCGTTACATCTCTCTTATTGCGTAAAGTATCGTGCAGTTGATAACCCAGAGTCATACCCAAGATCATCACCAGAGCAAACAGCAAGGGAGTCCAAACCTGAAGGCGGGTCCGTTTATCTATTTCCATTGAAACTTTAGCGTGCACGAAGGTAATAGCAAATGAGTGATATAAGGGAAGATATTGCTGATTGCACTATTTTTTTACCGTAAGAATGATGCCATCAGACCGCGTGGATACCAATCATTCAGCTTAGGTAGTGTTGATAGTTAGGGCATGGTTTGTTTGCGGTGCGCTGTAAAAGTTATGCGCAGATACAGTGTGAGCGATGAAGTATGGGCGCGTATCGGGCTGCTGTTTCCGGTTCATGGCAATAAGGTAGATAACCGCCTGTTCTTCGATGCAGTCTACTTCGTGGCCAAGAGCGGCATCCCCTGGCGGGACGTACCTGAACGATTCGGCAAATGGAACTCAGTGTATGCCAGATTCAACCGGCTGTCTAAGGCAGGCTTTTGGGAAAAGGTATTCGAGCTGTCCACGGACGGCGACCTGAAGCAGCTGCTTATCGATTCGTCTTCGGTAAGGGTGAATCATCAAGGCGCCAATGGTCTTAAAAAAACAAAGCGACGGCAGCCCTGGGGCGATCCCGTGGGGGACTGACTACTAAGATTCACCTGGCAACCGATGAATACGGACGGGCCAGGAGGATCATCATCGGGCCTGGTCATCAGTCCGACTATCGGCAGGCCGGTGCGCTG
Organism: Chitinophagaceae bacterium; assembly: GCA_965200035.1. Classification (GTDB taxonomy): domain Bacteria; phylum Bacteroidota; class Bacteroidia; order Chitinophagales; family Chitinophagaceae; genus UBA1952. The sequence continues at coordinate 957,692 of OZ241334.1, forward strand.
GTGGCGGGCTTCAGACCCAGGGCGGTGCTGGCTGACAAGGGCTATGATGCAGGCTGGCTGGTCAAAGAACTAAGGGCCGCCGGCGTGGAAGACATTGTGATTCCATCGCTGTCTACCAGAAAAGTACAAAGGGTGATAGATAAAGAAGTATACAAGCAACGCAACAGGATAGAGCGCTACTTCAACCGGCTGAAGAACTGGCGAAGGGTGGCCACAAGGTTCGATAAGCTGGCCTTAAACTTTACCTCGCTCGTCTACCTCGCTGCTACCATCATCAACTTTAAATTAACTCTCAACACGACCTAGCTCAATCCCTGAAAATCGTAGGGTCTTTTTTAGCATTTCGGTCTTGATGCTCTGCCCTTTTTAGGTTAGGTTTGTTTAGCCAATTTAAAATCAGCATTATGCCTAATCTATTGCTTGCCGAAAGTGGCTCAACCAAAACGGACTGGTGCCTCATCAGAGAGAAAGGGCGACCGGTGCATTTCAAAACGTCCGGTATCAACCCGTACCTGCAGACGCCTGAAATGATCAACCAGCTTCTGAGCAGTGAGATGGGCTGGAAAGCCGATAAGCATTCAGCGGATGCTATTTCTTTCTATGGTTCCGGCGCAGGCAGTGAATCCAACCAGAAAATCATTAAGCAGGTCTTGTCTGGTTTTTTCTCTATGCGAAAAATAGAGGTACAGGGCGATTTACTGGCAGCTGCGCGGTCACTCTGCGGCGATCGGAAAGGCATCATTTGTATCCTTGGCACAGGTAGCAATTCCGGTTATTATGATGGTAAAAAGATTAAAGAGCAGCAGGCTTCGCTTGGCTTCATAGCCGGCGATGAAGGCAGCGGTAATCACATGGGCAAGCGCGTACTGCAGTATTACGCTTACCATACTTTCGATACAGAGCTTAGAATGGGTTTTGAAATGATGTTTGGCGATGACCTGCCCGCAATGTTGAACAAACTATATCGTGAGCCTTTTCCAAACCGCTATCTGGCAGGTATGACTGAATTGCTTATTGCTAACCGCGGTCACTACATGGTCGAGAATATTATTGAGGATTGCCTCGGCGATTTCTTTCATCACCATATTCTCAAATACCGCCAGAGTTGGAAGCAGCCGCTTTATTTTACCGGCTCTGTAGCCTATTTCTTCAAGGATGTATTGGCCAATTTATGTGAGCAGTATGAATTGGAGCTGGGAGGTGTAGTACAAAGCCCACTGGCGGGCCTTATCAAGTACCATTCAAAGCAGTAATAAAATAACGCAGATCATATAATCATGAAAAAAGCCACCTTAGCAGGTGGCTTTTTTCATACCAATAAATTTTATCGAACAGCTCTTCTTGAAAATTACACGAATCGTCAACATTCAGCAGCATAAAAAAGCCCCGGAAATTCCGGGGCTTTTTTATTATTCATTATGCTATTCGCAGTATTAGTCGCGACGCAGGTTTGGATGTGGAGGAGGCACATTGCTTGGTCCTTCTTCACCCTGGTTAGCTGAGCGATACATTACTGCATCAGCGCTACCGGTACCTTCATAGTTGAAGATAAACTTGTTGCGGTCGATGTTGTTCTTTTCGCTCATGTACTCAATGATAGCGTTTACGCGATCCCAGCTACGTTGCTGAGCTGCCTTGCTGCCGGTACCGTTACCCATGATTACCACGCGGCAATCAGGATTTGCCTGCATTTGAGCGGCCAGAGTGGCCAGCTGTGCCTGCATAGCAGGAGTGATGCGAGAAGAACCGGTAGTGAACATGATGCTACCTGCACCGATGTTACCGCAAGATTGCTTAACGCCGCAACCATCAGGACAAGGGCACTTACCAACACCATCAGCGTCAACAGGCTGGCATTCAGTTGGAGTGATCAGTTGCTTATCGCGATCATCAGGAACACCGTCACCATCTGTATCCATTGGGCAACCATGTGAGTCAACAGCTACGCCTGCAGGTGTGCCAGGGCACTTGTCAAGCTGATCAGCAATACCGTCACCGTCAGAATCAGTGAGAACCGGATCAGGCAGTACCATGTGGCGTGGAGCGCTCAACTCGCCATAGCTGTAATCCAGTGGGTTCAGCCAGTACAGAGGCTCAACATTCTTGCTGCCGCCACCTACGTTGAAGTTCAGGCCAAGAGAGAAATAGTTAATACCATCCTTGCTCTGAGATACTACGCGGGTAGTGTTGTTAGAACCTTCATCCCATCTAACACCATCCAAAAGATCTTCGTTGGTAGTAGGGAAGAAAGTGACGCGATCTTCCAGAGCCAGGTTGATACGCTTGCTCAGACGGAACTGGACACCAGCACCAAAGCTACCGGCAAAGGTCAGTTTCTTGGTCTTAAAGATACCCGGACGACGAGCGCTCACCGCATCTTTGCTACCATCCGTTTCTGCAGCAGTCTCATAGCTGTCATCCATCAGATCCTTCAGTGCCTTCTTGATTTCACGACGGTTCTTAGAGTTGAAACCACCGTTAGTGCTGGAGAAACGTGGATCGTTAAGAATAGAAGAGAAATCATACTTGTTACCCTGATCGTTCAATGCGTTTACCCATGTCTGGTATGCATTACCTGCGATACCTATAAAGATATACGGATCGATCTTGGTGCGCGACTTGTGGAACAGTACGTTGCCCAGAGAAGCCACAACATCCAGATTCAGCTGATGTGATTCTGTCTTGTAGTTATTGAACACTGCAGTTCCGTTATAAGAATTGGCAGCACCGTTAGTTGCGCCATTCCATGCCGGATTGTAGAGGGAGCTACCAGTAGTTGGCTGGAAGGCCAGGCCTTTTGCGATACCGTAGTTATAGTCCAGACGAACAGACATTACGTAGCCCAGAGATTTACGGATATGAGCACCGAAACCAAAGCCACCCTTCTGCCACAGCATCAGGCTGGAAACGTCGCCTGATACATTATAAAGGCCAGTACTAACACCCAATTCCCACATATTGCGTGGTTTTGCCGGGAAGTTGTATTGGTGGTTCAGGAATTTGCGGTGCTGGTTCATGCGGCCGCCGGGCACATAGCTCGTGTCGAGTACATCATAGCTTTCACCACGATAGGTCATATCGCGGGTGCCATAGCTGGCGCTACTTGTGGTCTGGCTCTCCTGTGCCTTAGCTGGCAGTGCAATCGCTGCACATAAGCCTGCTAATAGTAGGTACTTTTTGTGGACCATAACAGATTTGATTTGTATTACTAATTTTGGTTAAAATGACTTAGTTTGCGGCAAAGGTATATTAACAGTACCAAATAACAAAAGCGCAACTCCGTTTTATTTTGCCGTTCCCCTAGGGTATCAAAGATTGTGCCAAACGATTGAAAAAGAGAAAAAGGCAGAAGTTTTTTCTTGCATTATCTTTCCGGTCAATTTCCATGCAGTCTGTACAACAATTAATCGGCGCCGAGCTTCAGTTGTTTGAGCAAAAGTTTGCGGCCAGCGTCAAAGGTTCCAATCCGCTACTGGATCGCATCCTGCGCTTCATCATCCGCCGGAAGGGAAAGCAGATGCGCCCAATGTTTGTATTGCTCTCTGCCCGCATCGCCGGCGGCGCCATTACTGAGCCTGCTTACCGGGCTGCTTCCCTGATAGAATTACTGCACACGGCCACGCTGGTACATGATGACGTGGTCGATAATTCAATGGTTCGTAGAAATTTTTTCTCGATTAATGCATTGTGGAAGAATAAGATCGCGGTGCTGGTAGGCGATTATCTTTTATCCAAAGGGTTGCTGCTTTCTGTGGAACATGGAGATTTCCGCATTCTGCAAATTACCTCAAGAGCTGTCAAGGAGATGAGTGAAGGAGAACTCCTGCAAATGGAAAAGGCCCGCAAGCTGGATATTACCGAGGATGTTTATTTTGAGATTATCCGCGCAAAGACGGCCACTTTGCTGTCTGCCGCCTGTTCGGCGGGAGCATATTCTGCTACTAATGATGAGGCTGCAGCAGAGCATTTCCGCATTTTCGGCGAGAAAGTGGGCGTTGCTTTCCAGATCAAGGATGATTTGTTTGATTACGGACAGGACCAGATCGGAAAGCCTACCGGCATAGACATCAAGGAGAAAAAAATGACGCTCCCGCTCATTTATACACTCCAGCACACGGATGCCGCTACGCGCCGCAGGATTATCTACATCGTGAAAAATCAGAGCACGGACCGGAACAAGGTAGCTGAGATTATTAATATTGTACAGGCATCGGGCGGTATTCAATACGCAGCCGAAAAGATGGAACAGTACCGCAACGAAGCGATCACGCTGCTGCATCAGTATCCTGAAACGCCGGACAGAAATGCAATGGAAGAGCTGGTCAACTATGCGATCGACCGGAAATATTAGCCGGTCATCTTCTCCAAATAAACATTTCGCCATTATATCCGTTACACTGTACGACAAAGGCTTGATGTTTTCTTTCTTTTAAATTAGTTGTTTATCGATGCCACAGGGTCGGGACGCGATAGCGACCTGAACCGCTATAGGGCATTAGCACCACACAGATATTCTGCATTGTTCGTTAATTCAAAAGCATTCCTCTTCCAGTTTCGTAACTTGCGGTAGCAAAATTTATGAGCAAAAAAGAAGCCTTAGCCGATAGCAACCAGTTTATTGAAGTGCTCGGTTCCAGAGTACACAATCTGAAAAATCTTGATGTCCGCATTCCCAAAAACAAGCTGGTGGTTATCACCGGCATTTCCGGAAGCGGCAAATCATCCTTAGCCTTTGACACCATCTTTGCCGAAGGTCAGCGCCGCTACATGGAGAGCTTCGCAGCTTACGCGCGCCAGTTTATGGGCGATCTTGACCGACCGGATGTCGATAAAGTCAGCGGACTTTCACCCGTCATCTCCATTGAGCAGAAAACGACCAACCGCAATCCGCGCTCTACAGTGGGTACGGTAACGGAGGTCTATGATTTTATGCGCCTCCTTTATGCCCGTGTGGGCGAAGCCTATTCTTATAATACAGGTAAGAAGATGGCCCGCTTCTCTGAAGAAGAGATCGCCACGCACATCCGGGAGCATTATAATGGAAGGCGTCTGATCTTGCTCGCACCGATCGTCCGCGGACGTAAAGGCCATTACCGGGAGCTGTTTGAACAACTGCGCAAGCAGGGCTACCTGAAAGTACGCGTAGATGGCGAGGTGAAAGATCTGAAAGAGCGTATGCAGGTGGACCGCTACAAGATCCACGATATAGAAGTAGTCGTGGACCGCATTGTAGTGAATGAGGAAGATGCTGCCCGCATGAACAACAGCATTCAGCAGAGCCTGCAGGTAGGTAAAGAGCTAATGTTTGTGCTGGATGCCGACAGTGGTAAAGTGAGCCAGTACAGCAAGCAACTGATGTGTGCCGATACCGGCATTTCTTATGAAGAGCCTTCTCCCAATACCTTTTCCTTTAACTCACCTTACGGTGCATGTCCGCGCTGTAAGGGGCTGGGCAGCGTATATCAGGTGAATATGGAAGAGATTATTCCCGATGCTGCCAAAAGCATTCAGGATGGAGCCATTGTACCGCTTGGCGCAGAGCGCGATTCCTGGACTTTTCAGCAGGCCACGGCTTTTGCGAAAAAGAATAAAATTTCCATCACCGCGCCATTCGGTTCGCTTACTGATGTGCAGCGCAATGTATTGCTGTATGGCAATGAAGAAGGCGTCATCAGCTACGAAACGGATGAAGCGGCAGCCTATCACAACCAGCTTACCAATCATGATTACGAAGGCATCGTGAATATGGTGCTGCGCTATTTTAATGAAACGACCTCTGAGGCTATCCGCGATTGGGCGGAAGGCTTTATGATGCTGCAGACTTGTCCGGCATGTGCAGGTGCGCGCCTGCGTAAGGAAAGCCTTTATTTTAAGGTGGATGGCGCTAATATTTCTGAGCTGTCCAACAATTCCCTGCAAGGGCTGATGGATTGGTTCAAGGGCATTGAAAGCCGCCTGAACAATAAGCAGAACGTTATTGCCAAAGACATCCTGAAAGAGATTCGTGACCGGCTGCACTTTCTTTTGGATGTGGGCTTGCATTATCTCACGCTTGACCGCCCCACCCGTACGCTGAGCGGCGGTGAAAGCCAGCGCATACGTCTGGCTACGCAGATCGGCTCACAGCTCACGGGCATTACCTACATTCTCGATGAGCCGAGCATCGGCCTGCACCAGCGCGATAATCACCGGCTGATCTCTGCCTTGAAAAATCTGCGCGACAGCGGCAATTCCGTATTGGTCGTAGAGCATGATAAAGACATTATGCTGGCGTCAGATCATCTGATTGATGTAGGACCGAACGCGGGCTGGCACGGCGGGCGTATAGTAAGCCAGGGCACACCCGAAGAAGTATTGCAGCACAATACTATTACGGCAGGTTATCTCAATAATACCATTCAGATAGAAGTGCCGCAAACGCGCCGCAAGGGCAATGGCAAAAAGCTTTCGCTGAAAGGCGTTTCCGGCAATAATCTGAAGAACGTAAGCATTACCCTCCCGCTCGGTACATTCATCGCAGTGACCGGCGTTTCCGGCAGTGGCAAAAGCACGTTGATTAATGAAACGCTCTACCCGATTCTTGGCCGGCACTGTTTTCACAACTTTAAGGCGCAGCCGCTGCCCTATAAAAAGATGGAAGGCCTGGAGCAATTGGACAAAGTGGTAGAAGTAGATCAGAGCCCGATTGGCCGTACGCCACGTAGTAACCCGGCTACTTACTGTGGTTTCTTCAACGAGATCCGGCTGATGTTCTCGCAGGTACCAGAGGCAAAGATTCGCGGGTATAATGCGGGCCGTTTTTCCTTCAATGTAAAGGGCGGGCGTTGTGAAGAATGTCGCGGTGCAGGCATGAAGACGATCGAAATGAACTTCCTGCCGGATGTATATGTGCCCTGCGATAAATGCATGGGTCGCCGCTACAACCGGGAAACACTGGAGATCCGCTACAAAGGCAAATCGATTGCCGATGTACTGGATATGACCGTCAGTGATGCGGTAGAGTTTTTTGTAAATGTGCCGTGGCTGCATCGTCGCATCAAAGCGCTGGAAGATGTAGGCCTGGGCTATGTACAGCTGGGCCAGAATGCAGTAACGCTGAGCGGCGGCGAGGCACAGCGCGTAAAGCTGGCCACCGAATTGGGCAAGCGCGATACGGGACAAACAATTTATATTCTGGATGAGCCTACTACCGGCCTGCATTTTCAGGATATCCGTCACCTGATCGCGGTGCTCAACAGGCTCGTAGATCGCGGGAATACAGTATTGGTAATCGAGCATAACCTGGATGTGATCAAGGTGGCTGACTACATTATTGATATGGGTCCTGAAGGTGGCGCGGGTGGCGGAATGGTCATTGCATCCGGCACACCTGAGCAGGTTGCCGAGGTACCCGAAAGCCATACCGGTCTTTATCTGAAGGAAGAATTAAGGCCTGTGGTTGTAAAAAAGAAGAAGAAAGCGGCTTAGGTCGCTTTTTTTATTTGTAAAAAGCCCATGACTACCCAAGTAAAAGAGCGCCTGTAGCATCTATACTATAAACACGCTTTTTTATGAAACCATCAATACTCATTCTGACCGTTATGTCTGCCGCGTTACTGGCATCCTGCCAGGACAAATCCAAAAACGATGTGAAGCCGCAGCCTGCTACAGAGCAACAGGGCGAGCAGCAGAATCCTGATCCTCCGGGAAATATTCCCCAAGGTCAATGCCCTGCCTGCGGTATGGGATAATAGCTTTTCTGAATCGTTATTTTCGCTATTATGAGCCATTCTGTACAAACGGGCATCTCGTACATGTACGAGCCTGAATTTAACTGCGTTATTCTGCCCTTATTGGAAGCAGGTGCGGTAGACGCGCTCGAATGGTCATTTGATACGGTAAAAAGCATTGCTGCGCTGCCCGGCTGGACTCGGGATCTTTTAAAAGAGTTCTCCCGGGCAGACCGGCTTTATGGCCACGGTGTTTATTATTCTCTATTTTCCGGCGGCTGGTATGAGCGGCATGATGCCTGGTTCCATCATCTTGAAGAGGTGCTGCGCGAATATCGCTTCTGCCATATCAGCGAGCATTTTGGATTTATGAGTTCCAGCAATGCTCATGAAGGTGCGCCGTTGCCCGTTCCCTTTTGCCCGGCTGCACTGGATCTGGGTATCCATCGATTGCAGATGTTACAAGCAGCAGTTGATGTTCCGATTGGTATAGAAAATCTGGCTTTCGCTTTTTCTGAACAGGATGTTTTAAAGCATGGTTTGTTTTTGAAAGAACTGATTGAGCCTGTGAATGGTTTTATCCTGCTTGATCTGCATAATATCTATTGCCAGGCGGCGAATTTTGGCATCGATGCACTGGCTCTCATTGTATCTTATCCTTTGGAAAGGGTACGTGAAATTCACGTATCCGGTGGTAGCTGGGAAGATTCTCCCTATTCTACCAGTCCTATACGTCGGGATACTCATGACCATGCTATACCGGAAGAAATATTTGCATTGCTCGAAAAGACGCTGCCTCTTTGTTCGCACCTGAATGTGGTGATTGTTGAGCGCTTGGGTGATTCTTTTCTTAACGAGGCCGATGAAGCCTTATTCAGGGAAGATTTTCTACGCATCCGGCAGATTGTGCAACATTTTTCAAATGCATCACAACCGTGGCCTTACATGATTAGCGAGACTTTTAATGACTCTTTTCCACTGCCCATGACAGATAATAATTTAGAAGAACAGCAAGCTGTCATTCTTCAGATATTAAAAGATGCCTGCGATGCAGATACTGCCAGACAACGACTGCTCAACAGCATTGTAATTGATCAATCATTATGGCACACCGAACTTTGGCAAAGCAGTATGATCGATACGGCGATGAAGCTGGGTAAAAATTGGGGAATCAATGCTTTGAATCAATAATCAAATTAATTCGGCCTTGATATTACCATTTTGAAATGGCTTTATAAACACAGAAGTATCAGAATCGAATCAGTGAAGTTCATTTTCCTGCAAATAAAAACGCTGCATTCATAAAGATGCAGCGTTTTCTATTTTCTAATAAATCTGATTAATGCGACTCTTCCCCTTCGCGCAATGGCGTGGTCTGAGCGATGAAGTCATTACCATGTCCGTCATCCTTATAGTCATAAGCCCAACGATAAACAGTAGGTACTTCGCCAGGCCAGTTGCCGTGACCCGGACGGATCGGCGTAGTCCATTCGAGGGAAGTTGCGCCCCATGGGTTCAGCGTTGTTTGCTTGCGTCCTTTCCAGATGCTGGCAAAGAAATTCACTACAAACAGCAACTGTGCGAAAAATACGATGATCACCACTACAGAGATAAAGCTGTTCAGAGTACCGAATTGCTTGAATGACTCCCAGGCACTGTAATCATAATAACGCCGCGGCATGCCGGCAACACCTTCATAGTGCATTGGCCAGAAGATCAGGTATGCACCAACGAATGTAATGAAGAAGTGGATGTAGCCAAGTGTATTGTTCATGAAGCGACCGAACATTTTCGGATACCAGTGGTAAATACCGGCGAACATACCGAAGAAGGCAGATACACCCATTACAATGTGGAAGTGAGCTACTACAAAGTACGTATCGTGCAGTTGGATATCCAGTGCAGAGTTACCTAGGAATATACCGGTAAGACCGCCTGAAATAAACATGGATACGAAGCCAAGAGCAAACATCATCGGTACGCTGAAACGGATGTTCGCGCGCCAGATCGTAGTGAGCCAGTTGAACACTTTTACCGCAGAAGGTACGGCAATCAGCAGGGTCAGCAGTACGAAGATAGAACCGAGGAACGGACTCATACCCGTTACGAACATGTGGTGAGCCCACACTACGAACGCCAGTACCGTAATACCAATCAGTGAAATAATCATTGCAAAATAACCGAAGATCGGCTTGCGGGCATTGTTGGACAGGATCTCAGAGGCCATACCCATGCCAGGCAGCATGATGATATACACTTCCGGGTGACCAAGGAACCAGAACAAGTGCTGATAGAGGATGGCAGAGCCACCAACGTGCGGCAAGGCTTTACCACCAATGAAAATTTCGGAAAGATAGAAAGAGGTACCAAAGTTGCGATCAAAAATCAGCAATACGAAGCCAGACAACAGTACCGGGAAAGACAGGACACCAAGCACAGCAGTAAAGAACAGCGCCCAGATAGTCAGCGGCATTCTGGTCATGCTCATGCCCTTGGTACGCATATTCAGTACCGTAGACACGTAATTCAGTCCACCGAGCAGTGAAGACACTACGAACAGCGCCATGGCTACGAGCCATAAATCCATACCTACACCAGAACCAAGCGATGCTTCTTTCAGTGCGCTCAATGGCGGATAAGTGGTCCATCCACCGGATGCAGGGCCAGTCTGTACGAACAGAGAAACAAACATGAACATGCTGGCGGCAAAGAAGAACCAGTAAGAAAGCATGTTCATGAATGGCGAAGCCATATCACGCGCACCAATCTGCAGCGGGATAAGCAGGTTCGCAAATGTACCGCTCAGGCCTGCTGTCAGTACGAAGAATACGAGAATGGTACCGTGCATGGTTACCAAAGCATAGTAAAACTCAGGGGATAGTTTGCCACCCTTAGCCCATTCGCCGAGGAAAGCCTCAAGAATCGGGAAAGTTTTATCGGGAAAACCAAGCTGCAGGCGGAAAAATACGGAGAAGAGCGCTCCGATAATTGCCCAAATGATACCAGTAATCAAGAATTGCTTAGCGATGATCTTATGATCCTGGCTGAAAATATACTTGAAAATAAAGTGTGGCTCATGGTGCTCATGCGCGTGATGATCGTCATGAATCTCCACCGTATGCGCCATATTTGGCCCGTCAATGATCACTTCGTTACTCATAATTATCGCTGAATTAGTTGTCGTAGCCTGTTTTTACTATTAACGCTGAGCTACGGGTTTTGTCATTGTTACAGTCTTGGCGGTTGTTGTGTCTGCTGCTGGTGCGGCTGGCTTTGCAGTGCTGTCTGTGGCGGCCGGTGCATCCTTAGGCCCAAAGTTAAGGGCATAATAGGTTTTTTGCGCAGCTGCCCAATTGTCAAATTCCTGCTGGGTTTCGTGCACAATAACAGTACCACGCATTGAGTAGTGGCCTTTACCGCACATCTGATCGCAGGAAATCTCGTACACGAAGTTTGGATTGTGTGTCTGCTGCTTCATGTTCTCGCTGCTGAATCTTGGCGTGAACCAAAGCGTTGTAGTAATGCCGGGCACGGCATCCATCTTATAACGGAAGTGTGTAAGCCCCACATCATGGATTACATCACGGGAACCGATAATCAGCTTGACCGGACGGCCTTTTACAATGTGCAGTTCACCATTTTCCATGATGATGTCATCCAGGTTGTGCTTATCCTGATCAAATAACTGACCGAGCACGTTATCCTTATCATTAATATTACGGAAGTCACGCTTGCCCAATACCCCATCGGCACCCGGATAACGGATAATCCAGTTGAACTGCTTGCCTACTATTTCTACCACCTGAGCATTGGAGGGAGCATCAGAAGTTACGTTTAGCCAGTTGCGCAGACCAATAGCCACCAGAATAGCCATCACGATTGCCGGAATAGTTGTCCAGACAAGCTCCAGACGATTGTTGTGCGGGTAGTAAAAAGAAGTGCGTTTTTCACTGCTCTGGTAGCGGAAGGCAAACCAGAAAAGTATAGCCTGTGTAGCGAAGAATACGATACCGGTCACGATGATCGTTACACGGAACATATTGTCGTAGGCTACCCCTTGTACGGATGCAGAATCCGGCAGCATTTTGGGGATCATGTATTGGTGGCATTCGTAAATACCCCAGCAGCCGAGCACAAAGAAAATCAGCAGCAACCAAGCCATCAAACGGTTGGTTTGCATCCTCACCTTCTCTTCGCCACGAAGAATCGTAGCATACTCACTTGCTTTTGCTATCTGGTAAACGATAATGAATACCAGCGCCGTTAGTGCTATAATGGTAAACGACATAATCAGTTATTTGTCCGTACCGGAGACCGGCTAAAGTTTCCGGATAATACTTTTAATTGTTCTTTACTCAAATAATATTATACACGCCTTAGCTGATGTGCAGAATCGTTTCTTTCAGCAATGGATGGTTGCTTGGTACCAGTGGTGCCTTTGATAGGGTAGTTGCTACACTAATCATCATCAGACCAATAAAGCCCGTCAGGATACCAACTTCAAACCAGCCCATATGCCAGTGCTCTGATAAAGTACCGGGCATAATCATCTGATAGAAGTCCATCCAGTGACCAAAGATGATGATCATTGCCATGAAGGTAACCGTAAAATAGTTGCGCTTGCTTGGACGGCTCATGAGAATCAGGATCGGCATGATGAAGTTGATGATGAATACGGCAAACCAGATCACGCTATAGGGCCCCTGCATACGTATTTTGAAGTAGGTGGTCTCTTCCGGAATGTTACCATACCAGATCAGCATAAATTGTGCAAACCATACATAAGTCCAGAAGATTGAAAAGGCGAACATCAGCTTGCCCAGATCATGAACATGCTCTTTGGTCACCAGCTGCAGGTTACCCTGATTTTTCAGATATACCACCCACAGCAAAATGAGGGACATGCCGCTTACGAAAGCGCTGGCGAATGTGTACCAGCTAAACATCGTTGAATACCAGTGCGTGTCAATGCTCATGATCCACATCCATGGAGCAGTGCTCATTTGTGTGAGTGCATATACCAGCAGGAATAAGCCGGCAAGGGTAATATTTTTCCAGTAGATTTTAGTGCTGTTACGTGGAGCAGCATCCTGAGCCAGGGAAATAGCGCGGAATTTGCGACCAAAGAATGCCCAAAGGCCAATAGTTACCAGCGTAAAGAGGGTAAACATGGTAGGGTTAAGGAAGTTTGTCTTGCCAAGAATGGTCTTGTCATTGCCCGGTGTAACCCATTTATAAATCGGATTAATGCCATCAATCTTAAACACAAAAGCAGCGAGCAGCAGAATGGTTGCTGTGATAGCGCCAAAGAGCCATACATTGGCACCAATTGCTTCCGGTACGCGGCGGTAAGCCACCATCCATCCGCCCTGGGCCAAAGAGGTAGCTGCAAGAATAAATACACTTGCCGCAGAGATCAGGAGGAAAAATACGCTGTTGTGGATCAGTACATCCCAAAAACGGATCTTGTCATAATTTGCCAAAGCGCCATCGTGGCTGCCGAGCAATACTACTGCTCCAATGATCAGGGTGAGCAGGCCTACGCCGATGAGCGCAAAGCTCGTCGTACGCAACCGGGCCGGTATCACAAAACGTTCATTCATTGTTCTCTTCTTAAAATAATATCAATAATTAAAGCGTAGCTTATTTTTTCGCATTCAGGATAGCTGCAGTCTGTGCCTCGGAAGCCGGTGTCTCGCCTGAGGTTGCGGTCTTGGTCGTATCAGTCTTACCCGTGCTCATGCCCATTGTAAATGCATCGCCCTTGTTAGCTGCCTGCTTTTGCTTGATGTAGGCGATAATCATCCAGCGCTGCTTGATATCGAGCTGGCTGGCATAGGAGCCCATCATATTCTTACCGAACTTAACCGCAGCGTACATCTGGCCTACCGGCATGTGGAGATATTTTTCCAGCATAAAATTGGCAGGAGCGGCAGCAAATTTACCATTGCCATCTGCGTACAACGGACCATTACCATCCAAGTTAGTACCATGACACACTCCGCAATAGATATTGAACAAACGACCGCCTTCGTGCAGCTCATCTTCTGTAAACTTGGCAGAAGTAGTGAATGTCTTGTAGGCATTGGTATCGCCTTCTACCAGATGATCCGGTAGTTGATGACCACGTGCAACGGTACCTTCTACAGGCAGACGGCTGGTCATGCTGTCGCTGAAATTAGGATTGGAAGTATAGGCATCGTATGCGCGGGAGTGCGTCATATCCATAGCATATGCTTTACCCGGATTTCTGCGCATATTGCCACTGTTGCAGGCTACCAGTCCGGTTGCCAGCGTCAGCGCAATGACCACTATGCCCTTATTTATCTTGATCATAAAAATTCAAAATGCAAAATTCAAAATGCAAAAACCCACTTCACCGGCTCTGTATTATGCTTAAAGCCTCATCCACAAACACTCAAAATTCACTTCACTATTTCAATCGCACAAACACTAAAATTCATCACACAAAATTCAACATTTTATTAAGCCAGTTCGTAGGCTTCCTTCTGATCCCAGCGGCCATACCACCATCCGTCTTCCGCAGTCTGTATGTTTACTTCTTTTGCACCGGTAGTTTTCAGGTAATCCAGAATTTCAATTTCAGTCATCTGGTGATTCATCTCAATCACCATCACAAACAGATCATCGCTTTGACGGGGATGGAAAACGTGTTTCTTTACGCCCGGCATGATCTGGTTCAGGTAGCAGAAAGTGAGTACCATACCTACCGCTGCAAAAAGTACCGTCAGTTCGAAAGTGATCGGGATAAATGCAGGCAGTGCAAAGTGCGGCTTACCGCCAAAGTTGATCGGCCAGTCGCCGGTAAAGATCCAACTCATGAAGCCAAGCGCCGTTGCTGTACCGGTGATACCATAAATAAAGCCGGCTACGTGCAGGTCCGTTTCCTTCAGGCCCATAGCATGGTCAAGACCATGCACCGGAAAAGGAGTATAGATATCGTGCATCTTATAACCGCTGTTGCGTACAGCCTTTACTGCCGGGAAGAGCACTTCCTCGTCGTCATAACATGCAACTGCAAATTTCTTTATTGCCATCTTTTTACTAATTCAAAATTTAAAATGTAAAATTCAAAAGCCTTAGTGCCGGATGCAAGATGTTTTGCATTTTGAATTTTTAATTTCTAGTGAGCGTGCTCTACATCATGTACAAAATCCTCATTGCTCTTATCCTCAATCTTCACCATTTCTTTCTTATAGCTTTCACCGGAGGTCTTCAGTACAAACTTGATTTCTGATACGGCGATTACCGGGAAGTATTTAGCAAACAGGAAGAAGCAGGTGAAGAACAGGCCAAAGGTCATTAGGTAGAAGCCGACTTCAGGCCACGTTGGTGAGTAATAGGTCCACGCTGCCGGACGCGCATCGCGGTACAGAGAGGTTACGATGATTACGAAACGCTCAAACCACATACCAATATTTACCACAATCGACATGATAAAAGTGAACGGAATATTCCGGCGCAGCTTCTTCAGCCAGAAGAACTGCGGGGAGATCACGTTACAAGTCATCATCGCCCAATAGCTCCACCAGTAAGGACCCATGATACGCCATTTGAAGGCATCCATTTCACCGGGAACCTGAGAATACCAGGCCATAAACAGTTCGGTCAGATAAGCCACACCTACGATGGAGCCCGTCAGTACAATTACTTTATTCATTGCTTCAAGGTGACCGATCGTGATATAATCTTCTAGGTGCAGGATTTTACGAACAAGAATCAGAAGGGTTTGCACCATCGCGAAACCGGAGAAGATCGCGCCCGCTACGAAGTAGGGAGGGAAGATCGTGGTATGCCAGCCCGGAATTACAGAAGTGGCAAAGTCAAAAGATACAATGGTGTGTACAGAAAGTACCAGTGGTGTGGAAAGGCCGGCCAGTACGAGTGCCAGTGCTTCCTGACGCTGCCAGTTCTTGGCAGAGCCCGTCCAGCCGAAAGAAGCCAGACCATAAGACATTTTGCGGAACTTGGTTTTTGCGCGGTCACGGATAGTAGCAAAATCAGGAATCAGACCGGAATACCAGAACAGCAGAGATACGGTAAAGTAAGTAGAGATCGCAAATACGTCCCAGAGCAGCGCCGAGTTGAAGTTAGGCCACAATGGACCACGACCGTTTGGATAAGGAAGTACGAAGAAGCCGTCCCATACGCGACCCATGTGGAAGATCGGAAACTGGCCCGCGCACATTACTGCAAAGATGGTCATTGCTTCCGCAGCACGGTTTACACCCGTTCTCCATCCCTGGCGGAACAGCAGGAGGATCGCAGAGATCAGCGTACCGGCGTGACCAATACCTACCCACCATACGAAGTTGGTAATATCCCAGCCCCAGCCTACAGTGCGGTTGATGCCCCACGTACCCAAGCCCCAGTATACAAACCAGGAAACACAACAAACACCAAACAAGAGCATGGCTACAGAAAAGTAGAAGCCAATATACCAGAGCTTGCCCGGCTTGCGCTCGATTGGGGATATAATATCCTCTGTAATATCGGCATAGGTCTTATGCCCATTTACCAGAGGTTCCCGTACCGTCGATTCGTATTTTAAATGCATACCTGCTAATTCAAAATTTAAAATGCAAAATCTTAAAATCCTGCGTTCTTACACTTTTTTGGTCCAGGCTTCTCAAATCCTCTCCAGGCTTTAGTGGCGTTGGCACCATTCATCACTATTACTACTATTCAGCACTCATACAGTAACACAAACCCATTCCATCATATTTACCACATTATCGTATTACCGCACTATCAAATTAAATACTTTCTTTCATCAGACCATCCATGTCAGTACCACCGATCACCTTATCCGTATTACGGATTTTAGAGAGGTAGTTTACATTCGGCAGCGTGTGAATCTCTTCCAGCACATAATACTTGCGCTCGCGCTGCTGCTGCTGGCGCAGCTTATAAATCTCACTGTTCTTGTCATTCACATTACCAAACACGATACCATCGGTCGGGCAGGCTTGTTGACAAGCTGTGCGCACTTCGCCATCGCGCAGCAGACGACCTTCCTTCTTCGCTGCCAGCTTGCCTTCCTGTAGACGCTGTACACAGAAAGAGCATTTTTCCATTACGCCGCGGCTGCGCACCGTCACATCCGGATTCAGCACCATACGGGTAAGATCATCATTCATCTCATCGCGGCGGCCATCTTCATAGAGGTTGTCATCGAAGCAGTCAGCACCATTCCAGTCCATCCAGTTAAAGTGACGAACCTTGTAAGGACAGTTATTTGCGCAATATTTTGTACCGATACAACGGTTATATGCCATCTGGTTGAGGCCTTCGCTGCTGTGGTTGGTTGCAGATACCGGACATACATTTTCGCAGGGCGCATTATCGCAGTGCTGGCAAAGCATTGGCTGGAATACAGTCTGGATCGTATCCGGCTCATCAGGCATACCGGTAAAGTAGCGGTCAATCGTGATCCAGTGCATTTCCTGCGCTTTCAACACTTTGTTTTTACCTACTACAGAAATGTTATTTTCTGCCTGGCAACCGATCACACAAGCACCACAACCAATACAGGAATGCAGGTCAATGCTCATGCCCCAGTGAATGCCCGGAGACTCGTAAGTCGGGTACAGCGTACCATTCTCACGGTAGCCTTCTTCAAAATCACCGTTACCTTCTGCATTCGGCTGACCGGCATCGGCCATATGGCCTTCTGTATGAGGCGCTGCAGCCTGTGCACTGTTTTGAGGAGCACCATGCTCACCATTTTCAACGGAGCCGTGACCATTATTAGCCTCATCATGCCCTACCCATGGCAGGTGTGCATAGTGGCCCATTTCTTCCTCACGCTCTTCGAGCAGGAAGTTCGGATTCTTTTGGAATTCACCCAGCGTAAATTCGCGGATAATCGCGCGGCCTTCATAGCTATGGTGTGTTTGGGTGATCGCTACAGGATAAGTAGCAACGGTCTTCTCAACGGTAGCGCCGGTAGAAGCACATTCAAAAGTCTGACCATTGAAAGCGCGGAACGGATAAACATTCTTACCGAGGTCGGCAGCAGCCTTACCTACCGTAGCTATGCGACCATAACCTACCGCAATTGCTACTACATCATTATGCATGCCCGGTACCACTACAGCAGGAAGCTCAACGCTCTTGCCATTTACAGTTAGCTTCAGTACACGCTTATTCTCGTCAACTTCATTGATGCTGGTTACTTCGATCTCAATACCCTTTCCGGCATCGAGGTCTTTGGCAAATTTGGGCGAAATACATGCGTAGTTATCCCAGGTAGCTTTGGTGATCGGATCAGGAAGCTCCTGCAGCCACGGATTATTGCTCCAGCAACCGCCTTGGCCGATGCTCACTTTTTGATAAACCACAAGGTCTTTACCACTGGCAGTCTTCATAGCGCCGATCTTGCTGATGGCATCTGCAACATTGCCGGTAAAGGCAGCGCTGCCCATCGGCACATTGGCAGATTGCATCGTGTTGTTCACCCCTACAGGGATGCGGGAACCAGAACTGTTGGCAGTATCGGCTTCACCGGTTACAATGGCCACAAATTCATTGGTTGAACCATTCTTCATGCCCGGCTCAATTACGCCGTCCTGAAGCGCCTGGTCAAAGGCTTCCTGGCCGCCCAACTTACCAATCCAGTAAGCCTTCCACATATCACCATACGTAGTAGTGGTGCCTGTCCATGTAAGTAGACTGTCTGCAAAAGCACGGGTCTTGAAGATCGGTGCAATGCCCGGTTGCATCAGGCTATAATAGCCGGACTTGGGCTCGGCGTCACCCCAGCTTTCGAGGAAGTGGTGATCCGGAACAATATATTTACAAGCGGTAGCCGTTTCATCCATCCGGTCAGAGAAAGATACGGTTACCGGAATGTTCTTCATTAAATCGCCGAAGGTTTTGCCTTCTGCGTAGTCATACACAGGGTTAACGCCATGTACCATCAGGCCGCCAACATTACCGGCTTTCATCTCATTGAACAGGTTCACCACATCAGCATCTATACCCTGACGGTAATTGCTGGTCACTGCCCAGTTGATGGTATTGCCATTCGCACCGATCTTATCGTTGATGGCATTTACCACTGTTTGTATCGCTACATTGTTGGTGCCACAAACTACCATACCATTACCCTTCTTCAGGTCGGCAGCAGCCATGGTGATTGTATCGTTGAGATGCTTGCTTTCCAGCGATGGCGCTGTGCCATTTACTACTGCATTGTAAAGCGCTACCGCTACCGCTCCCATCTGGGAAGGGCGGGCAGTGGCACGACGATCAGCAGCAGCACCGGATATAGAGTGCATACCCTCGATCTGATAGTGCTTAGACATCTGGAAGTTGCGCGCGCTGATGCGGCGTCCGCTGCTGTAGCCACGGGCAAATTCAACAGGGCTCAGCCAAGTACCGAGGAAATCGGCATCCAGACTTACAATGGTTTGTGCCTTATCGAAATGATAAGAAGGCAGTGCACGCTTGCCATAGCTTGCCTCATTGGCCAGCAGCATACCGGAGAAAGACATTGGGTCATAAACCACATGCTTTGCAGTCGGGTATTTGGCAATAAACTGTGCAATAACTTCTTTAATGGTTGGACTGAGGATCGTGCCTGTCAGAATATAAACCGGCTTGCCGGCTGCAGCAAGGCCATCCATCACGGCACGGTCAATGGGTGCAAATGTGTCAACCTTCTTGCCATCGGCATATGGCTGACGCAGGCGGGCTGCATCGTACAGGCTCAGTACAGAGGCCTGAACGCGTGCGCTGGTGCCGCCTTTGGTGATAGAGGAAAGCTCATTGCCTTCTATCTTGATGGGACGACCGTCACGCGTCTTGATGATGATCGGACAATAATCGCCTCCATCTACAAAGGTAGAAGCGTAGTAGTTGGGCACGCCCGGTACAATATCTTCCGGCTTGATGGCATACGGAATGGCCTTGCGTACCGGCAGCTCGCACGAAGCAGCCAGCATAGCGGCAGCGGTAGAAAAGCCCAGGTATTTCAGAAAGTCACGGCGGGGAGTGGTAGCGCCAAGAAGTGAGTCGGAAAGGTCGCTGAATGGCAGCGGCGTGTCCCGAAACTCATTGGCTACTGTTTCCTGGTGAGCAGGCGTATTGTTCAGCTCTTCCAGACCCTTCCAGTATTTCTTTTGACTCATGTCTTAATTCAAAATGAAAAATGCAGAATTTAAAAAACCAGCATTCCTTGTTAATTCAAAATGCAAAATGCAAAATTTAAAATCCGGCTGCTCTGATAAGCGAAGCTATTATTTAAAGATGCAAGCTGCTTTCTTTATTTACTTCTTTCCCGCAAAAGCAATGCAAAATTCCCAAAGGCACTTTTGCATTCTGCATTTTGCATTTTTAATTTAATAGTGGCACTTCTGACACTCAATACCGCCGATATCTTCAACAGTTACTCCTTCACGTTTGCCTTCCTTCAACTCTTTATGGTATTTCTCGAAAATGCTGTAATAGTTGTTTTCTGTGAATTTCACCTGAGTCTGACGGTGACAGTTGATGCACCACCCCATAGATAATGGAGCAAACTGATACACTTCATCCATTTCCTGGATAGGACCATGACAGCGCTGGCAGGCTACCTGACCAACCTTTACGTGCTGGCTGTGGTTGAAATAAACGTGATCCGGCAGGTTGTGAATTTTGGTCCATTTGATCGGCGTAGCCAGTATATTGCCTTTCGCATCACGGTTGTAAGCTTTCTTTTCAGGATTCCATCCTGCGTATTTATACAGCAGCTGGATCTGCTCGGTACCGTTGATTTTCTTGCCTTCGGCGGTAACGAGCGGATGTGCTTCTTCTCCGGTGTAAGAGTTGATCTGCTTGTGGCAGTTCATACAGATGTTGGAAGAAGGGATCATTGCCTGACGGCTCTTCTCAGCGCCGGCGTGGCAATACAGACAGTTGATCTGGTTGATGCCCGCATGTACTTTGTGGCTGTAGAAGATCGGCTGCAGTGGCTCGTAGTTCTGCTGGCGACCCATATTGATCGCGCCATTCACCATCCAGTAGCCGGCAAAGATCATGACAAGAATAACTGTAATAGCAATCGCCAGCTTATTGCGATAGATCGGAATTTCTTTTTCTACCTGCTGACCTTCTTTTGCCTGTGCTACGCGCTTCAGGCCGCTGTTTACACGCCAGAGGATCAATACCAGCAGCAGCAGCGCAAAAGTTACGCCGGTATAGAGCCAGGTATTGTCTTCTTCAGGAGCGCCACTCGCATCACCACCGTTCCCGGGATTAGCTGTTGGTGGCTTTACGCCATCCACATAAGTAACAACCGCATCAATCTCCTCGTTAGACAATTGCGGGAAGGCAGTCATGGCTGTCTTGTTCCACTTATTGTACAGGTTATTTGCGTACTTATCGCCGCTTGCACGCACGGCCGCATTGTTGTGTACCCAATTGTGAATCCACTCCTTACTAGGTACACGCTTGTCAACCCCTTGCAGGGCCGGACCGGTCGCATCCTTCAATGGATTGTGACAGCTGGCGCAGTTGGCAGCGAAGATGGCCTTACCATCCGGAGCAGCAAACGTATTCTGAGAAGTAAGCAGCAGAGAGCATACAAGCGCAATCAGTAGCAGATGGCCTTTACGGCACAATGGCTTAACAGATGCGTAAAGAGGAAATTTTCTGAACATTAACGTTCCTTTTTGACAAAGCAGGGGCAAAACTACAACACGATGACGAAATTGTAAACACATTTCCGAAAAAATCTTTTCCGCTACTGGCGCGGGTTTCAGCCGATTATAACATAATTCTTTTATTCAGTATTTTTCATTAAGCAACACTTTGATGACAAACCATGTAACCCTGATTTATACTTTAGGGAACATTCTTTTTACCTTTTGTTTACAAAACACACCGATGCATTGTACCAGCGATTTTATGCGCATGGACTGTTTTCCAAAAAGGAGTTATCTGTTTTTTTGACCATCATATTTGTGTGAATTTTCCCGAAGGACCTTATCTTTAGCCCCATGCCATTATTTCGTTTCCGCGTTTATTGGGAAGAAGACGATCAGATCTACCGGGACATCGAGCTGCTCACCGGACAAACCCTCCTGCAATTTCATGAAGCCATCCTCAAAGCCTATGAGTTTGACAGCAAACATGCCGCCTCTTTTTTTGAAAGCAATGACCGCTGGGAAAGAGGGCGCGAGTTTTCTTCTGAAGTATTGACCAATAAGAAGGACGCTCCTGCCCTTTCTATGCTCAAAACGCCTGCTTCTGCCTTGGTAGATGATCCGGGCAAGAAATTCGTGTATGAATACGACCGTGCCAAAAAATGGACGTTTCTGATAGAGCTGATAGGCGTGAGCAAGGATGAAAATCCACGGAAAACGTATCCGCTGATGATTCGTAAGGAAGGCATAGGCCCGGCACAGTATGGCGTTAAAGGACTGGCCGGCGAGAAGATGGTGGAAGTGGAAGAAGCCTATGATCTCGGTGCAGATGAGCTGGCTGAAGGCTTTGGAAATGAAGGCGAAGAAGGTGCCGCCCCGGAAGAAAGCTTTGGCGAAGATTTTGGCGGAGGTGAAGAGTAATCTCTGCACCATTGACCGCTTAATTTGTAACCTGCTGTGAGCGGCACTAAGACCTTATTGATCATTGCCGGCCCTACCGCGGTGGGCAAGACCGGTATCGCCATTCGTGTAGCAAAGCATTTTGGTACGTCCATAATATCCGCAGATTCCCGCCAGTGTTATCAGGGAATGGCCATCGGCACGGCACAGCCTTCTGTAGCGGAACTGGCAACGGTTCCACACTATTTCATCAATGAATATCCTGTAGAAGCAGCGCTTAATGCAGGTGACTTTGAGCGTCTTGCACTGGGCTATCTGGATGAGATTTTTGCTCAGAGAGATATTGCCATTGCCAGCGGTGGAACCGGTCTTTATCTCAAAGCGCTCACTAGCGGGCTTGATGAAATGCCAAATGTGGATGAGCAAATCCGCGCAGAAGCAGAAGCTGCTTATAAAGAGAGAGGACTATCATGGCTGCAGGAAGAAACGCGTATTGCCGATCCTGTTTTTTTTGCGCAGGCAGATACAGCCAATCCGGTACGGCTCATGCGGGCGCTTACATTCATGCGCGCTACGGGTAAAAGTATTCTCGATTACCAGTCTGCACAGCCGAAAGAGCGTAATTTCTACATAGTTAAAGTAGCGCTGGACTTGCCGCGTGAACTGCTCTACAACCGCATCAATCAACGGGTAGATGTCATGATGGAAGCCGGATTACTGGCTGAAGCGGAAACGTTGTATCCGTTGCGCCATCTGAAAAACCTCCAAACCGTAGGCTATGCCGAGCTATTCGATTTTTTATCGGGCAAAAGCTCACTTCCGGATGCAGTTAATTTAATAAAGCAGCACAGCCGCAATTATGCCAAGCGCCAGCTTACCTGGTTCCGGAAAGATCCCGCCTACCAATGGCTGCAGGCAGATGATCCGGAAATTCTGACAAAAATTATCAATCTGGCAAAAGCTTGAATAGTCTTTATCCAGTAAATAAAAAGCCCGGCTCTGGAGCCGGACTTTCGTAAAATCAATGCTGGATTGATGCTTATTTCTTAGCGGTTTCTGTGCCTTTCTTGCAGCAGCTTCCTTTCTTGTCTGCGCAGCCGGCCTTTGCTTCTTTTTTGCATTCAGAAGCCTTTTTGCCCTTGCAGCAGCTCTTGCCATCGTGTGCAAATGCAGCGCCGGTAATCATCAGTGCGCTCAGCAGAAGTGTGATCTTTTTCATGTTGTGATGTCTGTTTTTGAAAATTTGTTGAATGATTTAATCAGCAGAATGCCGAAGTTAAGGCAAATGAGCAAGTACCGTAATACCTCCCTGCACCGCCTGTCCTATTTTAACATCTACCTGTGTCCCTACCGGTAAATACACATCTACCCGTGAGCCAAAGCGGATAAAGCCAAACTCTTCATTCTGCTTAATCTCCTGACCTTCTTTTACATAATAGCAGATACGCCGTGCCAGCGCACCGGCTATCTGCCGCAGCAGGATGGGCATACGGTCATTTTCAATCACTACCGTGGTGCGCTCATTTTCCGTAGAGGATTTCGGATGCCACGCCACCAGATATTTTCCTGCATGGTACTTCATATATTTTACTACTCCGTCTATCGGGCTGCGGTTCACGTGCACATTGAGCGGGCTCATGAAGATCGATACCTGTAGTCTTTTATCCTTAAAATATTCCGGCTCAAACGTCTCTTCGATCACTACCACCTTACCATCGGCGGGCGCTACCACCATTTGTGTACCAGCGCTGAAAGTGCGGGAGGGAATCCTGAAAAACCAGATAATCCAGAACCAGAGCAGGAATACGATAAAATTGATCGCGTAGATCAGCCACGGCCAGGCAGCCAGAAAACGATAGGTGACCAGCCCGGTGATAAGCCAGGCAATGGTAGCCAGTATAATGTATTTGTAACCTTCGCGGTGGAGCGTCATGGATACTTAAAAGGATGATGGACCGCAAAGGTATTCGCAGATAGCGAATGATGTACAGGTACAGATGTAAAGTTTTTGACAATGGCCCGCACACTACTGCTGCATTACACGGATTCCGTACTTTTGCAGCTCTCTTAAAGATAACTTATGAAACAATTTTTCCTGCTTGTATGCCTGATGGGCACTACCCTTTTCACTCAGGCTCAGCCGCCTAAAGGCGATGCAAAGACCGGCACTACTTATGGCGCAAAGATCTCTGCCGATGGCGCGCAGGATGCGAACAAGCTTCCTGCATTGCTCAAGGACGCCAGTGAAGACACGCACGTTCCGGTAAAGATCAAAGGAACAGTAGTGGATGTGTGTTCTAAAAAAGGATGCTGGGCCAAGGTGCAGATCAATGACCAGGAAACGGCTTTTGTAAAGATGAAAGACTATGCGTTCTTCCTGCCAACAGCTATCAAGGGCAAAACCGTGGTAATTGATGGCGATGCTTATGTAGAGACTACTTCAGTAGAAGAACTGCGCCATTATGCGGAAGATGCTAAAAAATCGCAGGCTGAAATCAATGCAATACAGGAGCCGGGCAAGATGATCCGCATTACTGCGAAGGGTATTCGTGTAGTCGAAGGTTCTTGACTAATACATATCATCAAAACTAAAAAAGGCAAGCTTTCGGCTTGCCTTTTTTAGTTTAATCCCGTAAGGAAATTATTGCTTTACAAAGCGCGTAGCGAAGGTTTTGCCTTCTGTGCGCAGCATCAGCACATAAGCGCCGGAAGCAAGATTTGCTGTATTGATCCGGTACTTATCGGTAGCAACTTTTTCAGCATTCAGCGCTATAAAGCTGCCGTTCATAGATGCGGCCGAGATAACTACATCTTTGCCATCTTTCACCGTAAGCATCAGCTGGTCTTTTGCAGGATTTGGATAGATGCTGTAGCCGCCTTCATTAAAGGTAGCGATAGAGCTTCCTGTAGCTGCTGCTTTTGTGATGGTAGATGTGTTCCAATGATCATTTGCATCTGCTGCCCCGTTGCCATTTACGGTATTGCAGGCCACATTCATCGTGAGCGGAGTTGCCCGGGAAGACGGCGCGGTCCAATCGAACGTCCAGGTAGCAGTGCCACTGGTAAGCACTTGCGGCGTGGTATGGTGAATCTCCGTACCCATGACCATAGTACCGGTACTGCCATTGGAAATAGTGCCCACATTTACAGTAAGGTCAAAGCCGGCCTTAGTTTCAGCGGCATTGGTTACAGAAAGCGTAACATGATAAGTAGTACCCGGCACCCATCCACCGACAGGAAGGTTTGGATTAAGTAAAATGGAAGCAGCAGCGCTTTGCGTACCATGGCAGCCAGCGTCTCCGCAACCAACAGAGCTTCGGCCTGTGATGCCGGTGCTGTTAGAGGAAAGGGTGGTAATGGTTGCAGCCGCAACCAGCAAAGAACCAATAAAGTGTAGTTTTTTCAATCTCATGTGCGTGGTTTTTAAGATGTTTTTTTGAAAATGGAATAGTAAACTGGATGACTAATAAGACGTATCAGACTTCAAATAAATTGGGCGTACGTACATTGTTTTTATATTATCCTAAAAAAAGCTGCTTCTGTAATGAAGCAGCTTTTAAAAATCTCAGCTCAATTATTGCTTGATGAATTGTGTGGTATAAAACTTGTCACCGGACTTCAGCAGCAATAAGTAATTACCTGTAGCCAGGTCACGCGTGCTGATCTGGTATTGGTCAGCAGATATCTTTTTGTATGGAAGAGCGACAGTGCTACCGCTTATGGAAGCAGCATATAAGGTAATGTCTTCCGCATCATTCTTCGTAGTAAGTATCAGCATGTCCTTAGCGGGATTCGGATATACCGAGAAGCCACCTTCACTCAGCGAGCCGATAGACAGGCTGCCGGTAACGAAGCTGCCATTGGGACTGAAAGCCGTACCCACACTGCTCACCGCTTTGATACGATAGTAATAGCGGGTAAAAGCGAGCAGGCCCGTAATTGTAGCAGACACCGGTGTAGCTGTATTGCTGTTAACCAGTGCAGGATCTGCATCAATAGTACTGCCAAAAGCAGGTGTAGTGCCATATTCGAAGATCACAGTTGCATTCTGGTTATTTGAATTAACCGTACCATTGATCGTAGCACCGTTTCCGTTAATGTCTGTTGCATTAGTGATGGTCAGTCTTGGCGGTGTAGGAAGTACGAGTGTGGTGAAAGTCATATCAGCGCCATGAGTTGTACCGGCAACATTGGTTGCATTTACACGGTAGTGATAAACTGTATTGGCTGCTAAGCTGTTAACTGTTGCAGATACAAGCTCAGCAATTGAAGTGGCAGATACTACGCCGGGGGTTGCAGCTACTATATTGCCATAGGCAGTAGTGGTGCCATATTCGATAGTAATGGTTGCATTATCACCATTGGCTGTTACATTACCATTCAGTGTAGCAGTAGTACCGCTGATGCCCGTTGCAGCAGTGGTGACTACAGTAGGAACGGCAGGTGCGGTAGTGGTGAAAGTCATATCAGCCCCATTTGTAGTGGCTACGCTGTTTGTAGCTACAACACGGTAGTGATAAGTGGTATTGGCTGTAAGGCCTGTGATAGGAGCATTCACCGAAGAAGTCGTGTTGCCACTCAGCGAAGCAGGATTAGCTGTTACAGTAGTGCCATAAGTAGTAGTAGTGCCGTATTCAAAAGAAACTGCTGTAGGAGCATTGTTCGGGTTTACAGTACCATTAAGATTTGCGCCAATAGCCGTAACACCGGAAGCCGCATCTGTAATAGCCAATGGAGCGGTAGGAACGATCGCCGTGGTAAAAGTCAGATCCGCGCCGTTAACCGTACCTGCGCTATTGACACCTACTACCCGGTAGTGATACAGTGTATTGGGAATCAGGCCGGAAAGCGGTGCCGATACTGAGGTAGCTGTGTTTCCGGTTACCACATTTGGATTAGCGCTTGCCGTGCTTCCGTAAGCCGTTGTAAGGCCATATTCAACAGTAACCGTGGTAGGAGCATTATTGGCATTTACCAGACCGTTTGCGGAAGCGGTAGTTGGGGTAATGGCTGTAGCAGCAGTGGTAGTAACTACAGGTACAATGGCATTGGTAGTAAAGGTCATGTCATTACCATTGGTTACACCAACAACGTTGGTAGCAACTATCCGGTAGTGATAGGTGGTATTAGGCTGGAGCGCTGTAATGCTGCCGGTTATATTCGTAACTGTTGAGCCTGTTACAGAACCGGGCGTAGCTGCAGCGGTGCTGCCATAAGTAATGGTGGTTCCGTACTCAATAGTTACTGTTGTAGTGGCGCCATTAGCATTTACGGTACCATTTCCGGTAGCGCTGTTTGCCGTAATTGCGGTAGCTGCGGTAGTTGTAACAGTTGGTGCTGTGGTGGTAGCAGATGAGTTGTAAGTATAGGTTGCGGTATTCCAGTTGTCATTGACATCATTGGTGCCATTCAGATTTACAGCATTGCAGGCTACATTAATTGTAAATGCAGTAGCGCCGGATGCCGGGGCTGTCCAGTTAAATGTCCAGGTGGTAGTGCCGCCAACAAAGCTTCTTGGGGTGTTGTGCCTAATCTCAACAGGACTGCTGAGCGCAGTGCCGGTTACTGCTGTAAAAGAGCCTATATTGGCCAGCATATCAAACCCGGCTGCTACTTTGGCGGTATTGGTAACAGTGAGCGTAAGGGGATAGGTAGTATTTGGCACCCAGCCGGTGGGAGGGATACCGGATAATGAAATCACTGTACCCGCACTCTGCGCACCATGACAGCCAGCGCCACCGCAACCGGTGCTGCTGTACCCCGAAATACCCATGCTGTAAGATGAGAGCAACGCCATGCCCAAACCAGCAATCAGAATGGTACTGATGATAGGTAATTTTCTTAACCTCATGCTATATATTTTATATTTGTGTTAGCAACAACATTTTCCTTACCGACTTTTTACAGCAGTAAAAGCATCTATATGGAGACACGTAAATATATTGTAAAAGTTGGGAAATCTGTACCTTTTTTTACAGTTTTCATACACTTTGTATAGAAATGCTGGTTTTTTGAATATAGCCGGCCTAACTAACATATTACCTGATGCGAAAATGCTTATTCAAATATAGCGAGGGTCATTTTGTTTTTGCCCTTTTGGATCAACAGGTATTTACCGTTCAGGAGCTGCTCTGCCTGCACTATATGCTCGGGAGCTACCACCTTTTCCTTATTAATGCTTAATCCCCCACCCTGAATGCTCTTGCGGGCTTCACCCTTGGAGGGATAGATTTCCGCATCGGTGAGAAAAGAGATCAGGTTAAATGTATCATCGAGTGTTTCCTTTTTCGCTTTTACCTGTGGTACGCCAACCATTACATCCAGAAACTGGCTTTCTGTAAGCTGTGCCAGTTGCTCCAGCGCATTTTTACTGTACAGGATCTGAGAGGCTTCTTTCGCAAAAACAACATCTGCTTCGCTGTGTACGAGCAAGGTCATTTCTTCCGCCAACGTGCTTTGCAGCTTTCTCAGGCCGGGATTCTGACGATGCTCCTCTATCAGAACTTCTAGCTCTTGCAATTCTTGAAATGAAAAAGTGTAAGCCATCCGCTCTGCATCATTGTCCGGAAGATTCATCCAGAACTGGTAGAACTGGTAAGGCGAGGTACGTGCAGGATCGAGCCACACGGTGCCGCTTTCCGTCTTGCCAAATTTGCCGCCATCGCTTTTGGTAATTAACGGACAGGTAAACGCAAAAGCCTCGCTGCCGCCTTTGCGCCGTATCAGCTCAGTGCCGGTCACAATATTGCCCCACTGGTCCGCACCGCCCATCTGCAGCTTTATATTGCGGTTTTTATTGAGCCAGTAAAAATCATATCCCTGAATGAGCTGGTAGGTAAATTCAGTGAAAGAAAGGCCCGTCTCCAGGCGTTTCTGCACAGAATCCTTGCTCATCATATAATTCACAGTAATGTGCTTGCCCACATCCCGTATAAATTCGAGAAAGGAAAATTCTTTAAACCAATCGTAGTTATTGACCAGTATAGCCGCATTGGGCTTCGCCGGATCAAAATCCAGGAATTTCTCCAACTGTTTGCGCTGGCTGTTCACATTATGCTCAATCGTTGCCGCATCAAGCAGATTGCGCTCCGCGCTCTTGCCCGACGGATCGCCGATCATGCCTGTAGCGCCGCCCACAAGGGCAACCGGCTTGTGGCCGGCGCGCTGCAACCGCATCAACAGCGTGATGGGCAGCAGGCTGCCCACATGCAGACTGTCCGCAGTTGGGTCAAAGCCGATGTAGCCGGCCGTCATTTCTTTGGCCAGCTGCTCTTCCGTGCCCGGCATGATGTCCTGGATAAGATTTCGGGCGCGCAGATCAGCGATGAGTTGCATGTAACAAAAATTTTTGGGCTGCAAAAGTAGCCATTGACGCGCTTTGAGCGGATTATTTTTCTGAGCGTAACCGCTTTACAAAATTTTGGAATGATTATTGCGTTAAATGGTCATTACTATGCTTTTTTAGATGATTGTCGCATCTGATTAACAACCCATATTTTCTGTACTTAAATATATAGAGTAATTTTGCGGGCCCGGACAATTATTAGATAATCCTTATTCATGAGATTAAAAATACCTCTGCTTACCCTATCGTTTTTATTTGCTGCTGCCGGCGCCGGTGCGCAAAAGCGTATTTATGTAAATGAATACCTGAATATTGGCGTTGGCGCGCGCGGGCTTGGCTTGGCCGGATCAGTGGCCGCAACGGCTAACGATGTGACCTCGGCTTATTATAACCCTGCCGGCATGATGCAGGTAAAGTCCGACTTTCAGGTTGGCCTGATGCACGCCGAATACTTTTCCGGAAACGCCAAGTACGATTATGCAGGCGTAGCCCTTCCGCTGAAAGGCAAGCAAAGAACGCTGGGACTTTCCTTTATCCGCTATGCCACGGATGATATTGCCTACACAATCGATTACGTAAACCCGGACGGCTCGCTAAACGAAGACAAGCTCAAGTCAATTTCGGCGGGCGATTATGCGTTCCTGATTACTTATGCGCAGGGGATGAAGATTTTTAAAAACCCGGAGATACAGACCAATATCGGGGTCAATGCAAAGATTATTTACCGGCACATCGGCAGCATGGCCAATGCATGGGGCGGCGGTGTGGATGTGGGCCTGCAGACAAGCTACCGCAGATGGCGCTTTGGGCTGATGCTGAAAGACATAACCAGCACTTATACGGCCTGGAGCTTTCATCTCTCCGATCATGAAAAAGAAGTATTCGGGCAAACGGGCAATGAGATTCCGGTAAAGTCTTATGAGGTCATGACACCGCGCTTCAACGTAGGCCTGGCACGCTATTTCACCAAAGCAGGCAAACCGGTGCAGGTGATGGCAGAGATTGATGCCGACATTACGACCGATGGACAGCGCAATACCCTGGTCAATAATGCAGACATCAGCCTTGACCCGCATATGGGTATTGAGGCCAGCTATAAGAACATTATTTTTCTGCGTGCGGGCATCGGCAATATACAGCGCATCAAAGACGACCGGGACACGACGAACGTTCAGCGATATACCCTCTTTCAGCCTTCGGTAAGCGTTGGCCTGAAACTCGGCGTGCTGATGGTGGACTACTGCTATACCAGCCTTCAGACACAGGAAAATCCGCTGTTCTCTCACGTAGTATCGCTCCGATTGGATATTAACCGCGCTGCTTCGCGGAAAAAGAAAGAGACTTCTTCTTCCGCACCTGACAACATTCAAAAACCCTGATTCCCCATTAATAACTTTTTAGGTTATGAAACTTTTTTTTCGCAGTCTTTTTAGTGCACTTACTCTTATAGCTTTCTCTGCTCCGTCATTTGCGCAGAGCGGTCAATATGGAAATGAGTGGATTGACTACAACAGCACTTATTACAAATTCAAAGTAGCTAAAGCGGGCATCTACCGTATATCCAGGTCTACGCTGGCCAGTGCAGGCATTCCGGCTTCTGTAGCGGGCTCTAATTTCAAGCTTTACCGCGATGGCCGTGAGGTTCCCGTTTATGTATCTGCAGAAACGATGGGCAGCGGCGACTATATCGAATTTGCGGGCAACGGCGCTACGGGCATCCTAGATAAAGACCTTTATGCCGATCCTTCATGGCAGCCCAATCCCAATATTTGTCTGTTTACCGATACTGCAGCTTATTACCTTACTTATGATAACGGCGCCGGCCATTTAAGGTATCAGCAGGCTGCAAATAATATACCTCCTGCACCGCCTGCGGCTGAATCCTACAACTGGGCTACATCCGGCAACTATTACAAGAATGTACTCATTGAAGGTCCGAGCTTTGATGTTACACTGGGTTCGCCATCGGCTGCCAATCCCGGGAATCCGTTCTTTTCTCCATCTTTCCAGAATGGCGAAGGCTTAATTGCGGCTCAGATCCAGTTTGGCGCTGCTACGAGCATTACACTGGCTGCGCCGAATATTGCGGCGGTCGCTATTCCGGCCATTTTTACTACTTCTATCTGTAACCGCACGTACCATAATTTATCCAATGTAAATATATCGGTGAATGGCAATGCGGCGGGCACGGCAAGCTCCGGCTCAAGCGAAACAAAAATCTTCACCTCTAATATACCAGCGGCTTCGCTCAATGCGAATAATACACTCAGCTATACCCAGACCATTCAGCCAAGAGGCAGCAGCACTTATGATGTATGGGGTATCGCCTTTGCCGAGCTGCAGTATCCGCGCAATTATGATGTAACCGGCCTGAATTATTTTTCCTTCAAGCTGGATGCATCTTCTGCATCCAAATATCTTGAATTTACAGGCGTCAGCGGGAGTGCAAGGCTTTATGATCTGACATCGCGCAGCTGGTATCAGGGCGATGTAGCGGCGGGCAAAACCCGCTTTTATGTAACACCTGCTTTGGTTGAGCGTTCTTTTGTACTGGTTGTTGATGGAA
The DNA here is from genome assembly GCA_965200035.1 of Chitinophagaceae bacterium. Lineage (GTDB taxonomy): Bacteria > Bacteroidota > Bacteroidia > Chitinophagales > Chitinophagaceae > UBA1952. The sequence continues at coordinate 989,861 of OZ241334.1, forward strand.
CAGCGCCATCGCCTGGTTCAGCAAAAACTGTTCATTTCACGGATTATAACCAGAGCGGCAATCAAGGTGATTATATCATAGTCACACACAATAAGCTGATGCAGCCGGTGAATGGCGTAGATCAGATAGACCGCTACAAGCAATACCGCAGTTCGGCCAATGGCGGCCTGCACAAAGTAGTAGTGGCAGATGTTACTGAATTGTATGATCAGTTTGCCTACGGTTATGAAACACATCCGCTCAGCGTCAAGCATTTTCTGAATTATGCTTATGATAAATGGATGACCAGACCAGCATCTGTAAACATGATTGGCCACGGCCTGCAGTATGAGCAATACAGCGCCTATTACAGTAGCCCTGGCACTGCTACCTTCCCGATTGTACCGATCTACGGTAACCCGGGCTCTGATGTTGATTTTGTAAATTTCGGCTCAGACCTCTCTCAAAAGCTGCAGATAGGTCGCATATCTGTATGGAATGGCAGCGAGGTAGATAAATACCTGACCAAAGTAATTGCTTATGAAGATGCGATGAAGACAGCTATCTTTCCTACGGCTGCCAGTGAGCTCTGGAAAAAGCAGGTTATTCATATAGCAGGCAGCCAGGTTGTGGATGAGATTCAGCAACAGCTATTTCCTACGCTTGAAGAGGCGCGTGGCGTGATCGAGGATACATTGGAGGGCGCGAAGGTGCACAGCTTCTCCAGCGTGAGCACGGGTATAGGCACCGTTACGGGAGCAGATTCCATTATCAAAAATGGCCTGGGCATCATCACTTATTTCGGACATGCATACAGTTATGGATTTGCTTATAATCTCCCTGATCCTGCAACGATCAATAATCTGCCACGCATACCCGTGTTCATAGCATTGGGCTGTGACGTAGCGCAGATGTTTACCCCTAATGTTCAGAAAACACTGAGTGAGCAATACACACTGTCGCCCAATGGCGGCGCTATTGCGATGCTTGCTACAGACAACTACGGCTATACAGATTTCCTGCACAACTACCTGATCACTTACTACAAAAGCATTGCGTACAATAATTACGGAGGCACCGTTGGGTCTCACATGATGAAGACGCACAACAGGCTTTTTACCGATTTCTGTCAGGGTATGGGCCCTGCGGGCAACAGTTATTTTACGCAGATAGAATGCCAACTACTTACCGGCGATCCTGCATTGCCGCTGTTTGCTCCTGCTCTCCCGGATTATCATGTAAACGCAGATGGCATTTCTTCAACTCCCGCAAATGTTACTACCTCTCTTGACTCATTCAGGCTGCGCATTGTAAGCTACAATCTGGGCAAAGCGAAGAGAGATACCGTACAGGTGAAAATAGAGCACCGGAATCCATCAGGCACAATAACCGGAACCCGCCTCTATACCGTCTATAATCTGTACAATACAGATACTGCTTACCTGACCTTACCTATTGACAAAACAAGGGATCTGGGACTCAACAAATACATAGTTACCGTTGATGCCAATGATAAATACGCTGAATTAAGCGAGCTGAACAACAGCACAGAATTTGACCTGTTCATTTATTCAGACAATCTGATTCCGGTTTATCCTTACGAATTTTCTATTGTGCATGAGCAGGGCGTTACGCTCAAAGCCTCCAGCCTGAATGTATTCCGTAAGTCAGGGCGCTATGTGATGGAGATTGATACGACCACCAATTTCAACAGCCCATCTAAATTACAAACTACGATTACAGGCGCCGGCGGGGTCATTAAATGGAAACCTGCACCTTTTGTGATGAAGGACAGTACGGTGTACTATTGGCGCTGCGCATTTGACAGCACGGTAAACGGCGAACGAATCTGGAGCGGCAGCTCATTCATCTACCTCGCTCACGGCAGTGACGGCTGGAACCAAAGCCACTATTTCCAATACCTGAAAAACAGCTACAACCGGATGGGCCTGCCCGAGAGCCGTTTATTTAAGTATGGGCTTTATGATAATAAACTCGATATTTTCAGTGGTCCATCCAATAGCCCGATTGATAAGAATCAGGTACTCTGGAATGATAATACAACGTGGCAGCGGGCTAATCAGAATAATCTCGGCATGCTGCAGATCATGGTCATCGACTCAGTGACCGGCGAAACGTGGAAACATCATAATCCGCCGCAACCGGGTACCTGGCCTTATGGCGATCCTACCAAAGGTTATCATGTAACTGAGTTTATGGCTTACGATACAATCGGCCGCCATGCCGCCATGCATTACATAGACAGTGTGCCGAATGGTGATTACATTATGCTGCGCAGCACCTACTATATCGGTACTTCGTACAACATATTCGCCAACGAATGGAAAGCAGATACCCAGTATTATGGCCCCGGAAAATCACTGTATCATACGGTGAAGAACCTCGGCTTTACCCAACTGGATTCTTTCAATAAGCCAATGACGTTCGTCTATTTTGTCAAAAAAGGACGGCCTGCCAGCGAGTTCCAGTCTGAGTATGCATTTGTGTACCCCAATGATACAGTAGCTGCGCATCTTACCTTCAATATCAAGACGTACGACAGTACCGGGCAGATGAATAGTACAATCATTGGTCCGGCTAAAAAATGGACGAGGCTCTTATGGCAGATGCACGCCAGTGACGGCAAGCCGCAGTTTGATACGGCCAATGTGAAAATATATGGAATTACGCAAAGTGGAGCAGAGACCTTCCTGTATCAGGGACCACAGCGGGATACGGCGCTGGATTCGATGATCAAGGCTTCCATTTATCCAAAAATCCGCCTGGAATGGCATACCGCTGATGATTCTGCCAATACCGCTCCGCAGCTTAATTACTGGCGGGTGCTTTATACACCGGTGCCGGAAGCTGCGCTGAATCCTGCACTGAACTTTGCATTTTCGGACTCATTACAGGTAGGCCAGCAGCAGCTATTTACCGTAGCGGTAGAAAACCTTACGCCCATTCCTATGGATAGTATGCTCATCAGTTACAAAATCATTAACTCGGGTGGCGTAACAAGCACATTGCCCGGCAGTCCCAAGCGTTACCGTCCGCTGCCCGGAAATGATACGCTCAATGCTTCTATATCCTTTGATCCGGCGAACTATCCCGGTAATAATAGCCTCTTTATAGAAGTGAATCCAAACAACGACCAGCCGGAGCAATATCACCCCAATAACCTCGGTTATCTGCCATTCAACATAGCAGTAGATAACCGCAACCCGCTGCTCGATGTCACTTTCGATGGGGTGCACATCCTCAACAATGATATCGTTTCGGCCAAGCCACTGATCAAAATCCTGCTGAAAGATGAGAACCAATTCCTGGCGCTTGACGATACCAGCCTGCTCAGCATCCATCTTACGGGCCAGAAGCATCCGTCTATTGACCTGCCTTTTGATGGAATCTCCTGTAAGTTCATACCCGGCACCACCGGCCCGAATGGCAAGAATGAAGCCACGGTAGAGATCAACAGAAATTTTGAGGACGACATCTACACCTTAACAGTAGACGGCAAGGACAAGAGCAATAACGGGGCAGGCACCCCTACCGGCACGGTGACAAGGGCTAGCTATAAAGTAGCGTTTGAGGTCATCAACAAACCTACCGTTACCAATGTGCTGAACTATCCCAACCCGTTCTCTACGGCAACCTCGTTCATCTTTACCATTACGGGCTCTCAGATACCTTCACAGTTTAAGATTCAGATCCTGAGCGTAACGGGTAAAGTGGTGCGTGAGATCACCAAAAATGAGCTGGGACCACTGCACATAGGCCGCAATATCACAGAATACAAGTGGGATGGCAAAGATCAGTTTGGGCAGATGCTCGGCAATGGCGTATACATGTACCGGGTAGCTACTTCGCTGAACGGTGATGCTATTGAGCATAGAGACAGTGCCGGCGACCGCTTTTTCAAGAATGGCTATGGCAAAATGTATATTATGCGTTAATCCGGCGTCAGCGTATGCTTAAAAGCCATTTTCCTTGAAGGAAACTGGCTTTTTTGTCTTGATACTTTTTGTTTTTCAGAAATAATTTTTACCTTTCGCAACGCTTCTTTTAACATAAGGTTAATGAACAAACTCATACGTACCCTGGCGCTGCTGGCTCTGCCATTTTTTGCTCAGGCACAAAGACATCACGAGATCGGATTGATGGCTGGTGTAAGCAATTACCACGGCGATCTGCAGGATAAATGGTTCCCCAGTAATAGCTATAAGCCTATGGGCGGCATCATCTATAAATATTTTATGTCCCCCCATCTGGGCATACGCTTCGGGGCTTCCTATACCCAACTTACGGCGGCAGACAGCCTCTCTGACATTGCGGTAAAGCAGCAACGTCACCTCAACTTCACCACCAATCTCTTTGAGATACAGGGCGGATTTGAGCTGAATCTGCTGCCGATTGAGGTAGAGCGCATGAAGGTGACTCCCTACATCTTTGGCGGCATCGGCGTTTTTTACTATAATCCATATACGGCCGGCGCCAATGGCGACCGCGTATACCTGCGCCCGCTCAGCACGGAAGGGCAGGGCCTCAGCCAGTATCCTGACCGCAAGCAATACAGCCTGGTAAATGTGTCCTTTCCATTCGGCGGCGGCCTGAAGTTCTTTATCGGCAATACATTGATGGTAACTACCGAGATTGGCTTCCGCTACACTTCCACCGATTATCTGGATGATGTGAGCCGCTCTTATGTGAATCTGGATACCCTGCAATCAGCCCGCGGCCAGCAGGCGGTTAATATGTCTTTCCGGACTACAGAAGTATCTAACTGGGATGGTAATTATCCGAACTACAAGTATCAGCGTGGCGACAGCAAGGCCAATGACTGGTATTGGTTTGGCGGCGTAAACATTGCCATCTACTTCAAAGCATTTGGCAATCTGAAAGATTATCTTCAAACCCGCTGCCCGGGCTCACGCCGCGCCAACTCTTATTATCGCTAGTAAGCACATATTCAGTAAAAAGCCCCGCAGATACTTCTGCGGGGCTTTTTACTGAATTATAAATCAATGGGGAACCAGGTTTGCTGTGGGATGCTTCCTTGCGTCAGCATGACTGGTGTGTATGATAACCTGTATTAGCTACCGAGCCATCCTGAGGCACTAAGGATCCCACTGCGACCTGTGTGAACCTGCTTACAATGATTTCAGGCACTTTCCTACTTTATCCAACCAGCTTTTTGATGGCCTCCTCAAGCAAAACCATCTCCTGCTCTCCTGTGGTAAAATTTTTCAGGCTCACCATGCTCTTACCGCGCTCTTCTTCTCCGAGGATCATCACGTATGGAATGGTGCGTTTATTGGCATATTTCATCTGCTTATCAAACCTAGCTTTTTCGGGATACAGCTCTGCGGCAATATTGTTTTTCCTGAGCTGTTGCAGCACCTTTAAGGCGTAGGCTTCATCTTCACCGCCAAAATTCATCAGTATCACCTGCGTGCCGGAAGCCAAAACTTCAGGGAACAGCTCCAGCTCTTCCAGCACATCGTAAATACGGTCAATGCCGAATGATACACCTACGCCGGATAATCCCTTCACACCAAACAGACCGGTAAGGTCATCGTAACGGCCGCCGCCGCCGATGCTGCCCATTTTCACCGCACTAGTGGTCACTTCCATGATTACGCCGGTATAGTAGTTGAGCCCGCGTGCAAGGCTTATATCAATCACTATTTTTGAATCCCATGCGGCATCCGCCAGTGCATTATGGTAGCTCAATGTCTGCCTGAGTTCTTCCAGCCCGGCCTTACCGACCTCTGTAGTTCCAAGAATGCTTTCCAGTGCATGAAGCTGCTCTTCATTAGTACCGCTGACAGCGATGATCTCATGAATTTTTTCAATGCCATTTGCTGCAATGCCCCGTGCTTCCAGCTCTTTTGATACTCCTTCCCAGCCGATCTTGTCCAGCTTATCTAGCGCAATGGTAATCTCCATCATTTGCTCAGGAGCGCCACATACCTCAGCAAGCGCGGCCAAGAGCTTGCGGCTATTGACCTTTACTGTTACCTGCGGCAATTTCAATTCGTAAAAAGCGCTCTGATAGATGCACAGCAGCTCTGCTTCGTTCAGCAAAGAAGTGCTGCCCACCACATCGCAATCGCACTGCCAGAACTCACGATAACGGCCGCGCTGCGGACGATCGGCCCGCCATACAGGCTGCATCTGATAACGACGGAAAGGGAAGGCCAGCTCATTCTGGTGCATCACTACATAGCGCGCAAATGGAATGGTCAGGTCATAACGTAAAGCCCGCTCAGTAACATGCGGTGTGCTGTAAGAGCGGTCCAGTATTTTGCTCCATTCCGTATTGATCTGTTCTTTGTCCTTCTTTTCATGCAGGCCGTTGTTCAGTATCTTAAAGATGAGCCGGTCGCCCTCTTCGCCATACTTGCCCATCAGGGTAGTCAGGTTTTCCATGGAAGGAGTCTCCAATGGCTGAAATCCATAGCATTCAAAAATGATGCGGAGTGTATTAAAAATATATTGCCGCCTGCGCACTTCTGCCGGTGAAAAATCGCGCGTGCCCTGCGGTATGGAAGGTTTCATTTTTTTAATTCAAAATTTAGAATGCAAAATTCAAAAAATGTTTTTTTGCAAAATTCAGTATGTAAAATTCAAAATGGTGCTTTCGGGAACAATACCTGTTTAAAAGGTTTTGCATTCTGAATTTTGAATTTTGTATCAATCAGGAATTTGCATTAATCAGAGAGTTCCGCAAATACCGGGCAATGGTCGGAATGAATGACGTCCGGGTAGATGGAGGATGATTTTAGCTTGTGCTCTAAAGGCTTGCTTACGGAGATGTAATCGATGCGCCAGCCTTTGTTTTGCTTTCGGCTGTTGAAGCGGAAGCTCCACCAGCTGTAATGTCCGGTAGCATCAGGATTCAGGTGACGGAAAGAATCGGTGAAGCCCAGCCCGAAGAACTTGTCCATCCAGGCGCGCTCTTCCGGCAGAAAGCCGCTGCTGTTTTTATTGCTTACCGGATTGTGGATGTCTATGGGCTGATGGCAGATGTTGTAATCGCCGCAGATGATGATATTGGGGCGCTCTTTTTTCAGCTCAGTCAGGTATTCAAAAAACTCATTTAGCCACTGGTATTTGTAACCTTGCCGTTCTTCGCTGCTACTGCCGCTGGGAAAGTAGCAATTGAGCAGGGTAACCTCGCCAAAGTCTGCACGAATCACCCGCCCTTCTGCATCGCTCTGCATGATACCATTGCCATAAAAAACGTTATCGGGTTTTATCCTGGTAAAGATGGCTACCCCGCTGTACCCTTTCTTCTGCGCGGGAAACCAGTAGGTATGATAGCCCAACTGCTCGATGGCGGCTACATCCACATTTTCCTTTTCCGCTTTGATCTCCTGCATACAGATAATATCTGCAGGGTCGGAAGCCAGCCATTCTGTATAACCTTTGGTAATGGCGCTGCGAATGCCATTGACGTTGTAAGAGATGATGCGCATAGAGCTGCAAAAGTAATAAACGCGCCTTTGCCTGCTGGCAATGAATTCACCGAAATCTGTGGATAGAAAAATGATTGCTTAAAAACGGAACGGCCTGACCTCAGCCAGCCTTTTGCGGAGAAAGAAAGCCGATGATTACCCACCTGCGAAAAGCTTCCAGCATGGCAAATTTGGACCATTGCCCTTTTGCCAGAAAGCCAATTCCATAAACCACCGCATAGCCCCATTTGGCAACATACTCCACAAACTTGACCAGCTTAGCGAAAAAGCCTTTATTCTTCAACCTCAGGCGCTCGCCGCCGCCAATGCCCATGCTGTGCCTGCGCACATAATTTTTATCAAACTTGTTAGACTCTACCGCGTGCAACACCTCTACATAGGGCAGATAATAGACCTTCTTGCCGTAATCGAGGATGCGCAGGTAAATGTCTTTCTCCTCGTTGGCGAGCAGGCCGGCGCCTTTTCGTCCGAGGTCTGTATTGAAGTAGCCGATCTCCTCAAATATCTTTTTTCTGAACGCCATATTTGCACCGCACGGATAGCGGCTGCCGGTAAAGCGCTTTACGTCTTTCCCCTGATCAAAATTGCCCACCAGTCCGCTGAAATACCTGGAATACCATTCCGGCACGCCGGTGAGAAAATAAGGAGTGATCTTGCCGCCGGTGGAATAGGTATCGGGATGCTGATCAAAAAAATTGGTGATGGAAGTGAGCCAGCCGGGCTGAGCTATAGAATCGTCATCTAAATAAGCCACGATCTCCCCTTTTGCTTCCTGTGCACAACGGTTGCGGGTGTAGGAAACGCCTTGGTTTTTTTCTATATAATAGCTGAAATGGTAATCGGGGTGCTGCGCTTTATACTCAGTCAGCAATTCAATGGTATTGTCAGTACTGTTATTATCAACAACTATTACTTCCAGTAACTCTTTATTAAAATCCTGATTAAAAATGCTTTCTACTGCCTTTAATATAAACCGGGCTCTGTTGTAAGAACAAATTACCGCAGAGATCTTATACCTGTACTCCATCGGCGCAATTTATGGATTATTCGGCGGACGAGTGATTACAGGGCCTGTAAGGCTTGCCGCGAGGCTAAAAATCCATGAATATTTGCTTATCATTGCATCGTTTTGGCGTTGAGCCCGACAGTTAATACTAATGAAAACAAAGGTTTTAGTTACCGGCGGCGCTGGTTATATTGGTTCTGTTTTAGTGCCTGAGCTGTTGCTGAATGGCTATGATGTGACGGTTTATGATAATCTGATGTTCCAGCAGAGCACCTTGCTGAATTGCTGCAATCATCCTGATTTTCACTTCATTAATGCGGATGTACGGAATACAGACCGGCTGAAAGAAGCGATGCGCGATAAGGACATCCTGATACCGCTGGCGGCATTGGTGGGCGCTCCGCTTTCCAATAAAGACACATCTTCAACAGTGGCCATCAACCGCGATGCGGTGATTGCCATGAACAGAATGCGCTCCAAAAATCAGCGTATCCTCTTCCCGACTACCAATAGTGGTTACGGCATTGGTCAGGATGGCATTTATTGTACTGAAGAGACTCCGCTGAACCCGATTTCCCTGTACGGCACTACCAAGTCTGAGGCAGAAACTGATTTGCTGCAGTCTGATAACGTAATTACCTTCCGGCTGGCCACCGTATTTGGCTGCTCACCACGTATGCGGCTCGATCTGCTGGTGAATGACTTTACCTACCGCGCTTTTTCGCAGAAATACATTGTATTGTTTGAGGCGCATTTCAAGCGCAATTATATTCATATCAGAGATGTAGCCAAAGCCTTCCTGTTTGGCATCGACAACTTTGACCGCATGAAGAATACGACTTACAATGTAGGTCTGAGCACGGCCAACCTTTCGAAGATGGAGCTGTGTCTGGAGATCAAGAAGCAGATACCGGATTTCTTTATTGCTGAGTCTGAGATCAATCAGGACCCTGACCAGCGCAATTACATTGTGAGCAATGACAAGATCGAATCGTTCGGCTATTTGCCTGATTATGACATTCAGTCCGGCGTTACCGAGCTTATCAAAGGCTTTGCCATCCTGAATCCGAATAAATATTCCAACGTCTAAGCCTGTGCATTCATGATTATATCCAAAACCCCGGTACGGGTCAGCTTTTTCGGCGGAGGAACGGACTACCCGGATTATTTCAATGAATTTGGCGGCAGTGTGCTGAGCACTTCTATTGATAAATACATTTACATCACGTTAAACAAGATAGAAGGCCTGCTCGACCATAAGTACCGGATCGCATACAGCAAGCTGGAGCTGTGCCATGATGTAGAAGAGATTGAGCACCCGGTAGTGAAAGCAGTGATCAAATACCTGAACATAGACCACGGTCTGGAAGTCAATATCATGAGCGATCTGCCGGCGCGCACCGGCATCGGCAGCAGCAGCAGCTTTACGGTAGGATTATTGCATTCCTGCTATGCGCTGCTCGGTAAAATGGTGAGCAAAGAGCAATTGGCCAACGAAGCCATTTATATAGAGCAGGTAGTGCTGCAGGAGCGCGTAGGCGTACAGGACCAGCTGGCTGCGGCGTATGGCGGGCTCAACCACATGCTTTTTACCGCAGATAAGCTGCTGGTGAATCCGCTCGTAATCAATAAAGATCGCAAGGCAGCACTGCAGCATAATCTGATGATGTTTTACACCGGCATCAACCGTTTTGCCAGTGATATCCTGAAAGAGCAGATCCAGAAAACACAGGACAAGAAAATCCATACCGAGCTCACCGATATTCACAATATGGTGAAAGAAGGTATTACCATCCTAACAGATACCGACCGCAGCCTTGATGATTTCGGAAAGCTGATGCATAATGCCTGGATGGCTAAAAGAAGCTTATCGTCCGCGATCTCGACCAGCCATTTGGATGATATTTATGACCGCGCACGGGCTGCCGGCGCGCTGGGCGGGAAATTGCTGGGTGCCGGTGGGGGGGGATTTTACCTTTTTTACGTGCCCATAGAAAAACAGGTTGCGGTAAATGCCGCACTTTCTGACATCAAAGAAGTAAAATTCAATTTCGAAACCGAAGGAACCCGGATTATCTATTACATCTAAGCGTATGCCTATTTTAAAACACCCGCTCAATGTACTGATGCAGGCACTGCCCGATCATGGAAATGTGCTTGATGTAGGCGCTTTGAATTACTCGCAGTATAAACGGATGAAAGATTCTCATCCGTTTATGGTTCATTTCGGGATAGACTATATAGATAATACGGAAGATTTACCGGCAAACTACACGTTCAAAAAAGCGGACCTGAATAAAGAGCCGATACCTTTTGAAGATGACTTCTTTGACTTTATTGTTGCCAGCCACATTATTGAGCATCTGAATGATCCGCTGAACTTTTTTAAAGAATGCCTTCGGGTCTTGAAGCCGGGTGGCAAGCTCTACATTGAAGCGCCTTCCGAGAAAAGCCTGATGCTGAAAGGAATGAGCTTTGAGTACGAAAAGTTTTATTCCTTATCCTACTACGATGACCCTACCCATACAATGCGCCCGTGGACGCCACAGTCTTTTTACCGCCTTACCAAATATTATAGTGGCACACCATTAAAGGTGGGCTATGTAAAAAGCTGGATTGCGGTAGTGTTGGCACCGATCGCTATTCCGTATGCGCGGCTTACACGAAATGGCCATTTGCTGCAGAAGATGATCTGGTGGTCCAAAGGATGGGCTTCTTACCTGATTGCTACAAAGGATTTCAAGGGCACGCCTGCTTTTCATTATTATATTCCCCGATAAATAAATATTTTTTGAATCAGGATAAGCATACGATTTGTCCGGCTTGCGGAAATCAGGCGACCTCTGTCAGCAGGCAAAAATATTATGGATATACGCTGATGGTATGCCAGTCATGTCATTGTGAGTTTTGCTTCCCTTTTAAGGCGCCGGATATTGATTTTTATACCAATGCTACTGATGTTGCCTCCAATAGCAGGCATAATAAGTTAGATCCTTGGAGCAAAGCGCATCCTACCAATGATTCAGCTTTGTTTCAAGGCCAATCAGAAGGCAAAACCCTCCTTGACATTGGCTGTGGCAATGGCGCTTTTGTAGCATTTGCGGATAGCAAAGGCTATACCTGTTCAGGAATAGATCTGGATGCGAATAGCCTAGAAGCAGCCCGCCGCCGGACATACAAGCATACTACGCTGAGCCTGTCCACACTCAAGGATTTTATTGCGGTTCACCCGCAGCAGCAGTTTGATGTTGTGTCCATGTTTGAAGTATTTGAGCATCTGGATAATCCAAAAGAAACCATTGACCTCATCAAGCAGATACTGAAGCCAGACGGCTATTTTATAGGCACACTACCTAATGAAAACAGGTTCTTTGCCAAATCCTACAATTTGAATTTTGCCCTTCCCCCCTATCATCTGACCTACTGGAGAAAAGAAAGTTGGAAGCATTATCTGGAGAACTTCAATGGCATGAAGGCCCGCCTGGTAGAAAATAATGTCTATTACGGTTATCTGTCCGACTTAATCTTCTCTAAAATGACCACCCGTTTCCGCATAGAAAATAACAAGTATCTGCTTCTTCCTATCAAAGCTGTTTTTAAGCTTACATCGGCTGTCGAAAGCCTGGTAGAAAAGATTGGCAATAAAAGCTCAAGCTTCTATTTTGAAATTCAGAAATAATTTATTCAACATATAAAAACCTCAAATTATTACTATGAAAAAATACCTGTTACCCTTAGCACTGCTGATGACTACACACTTCCAGGCAAGTGCACAACTACCAGACTACGTTCCACAGTCCAATCTCGAAGGATGGTGGTCTTTTACAGGCAGTGCAAATGATCTGAGCACTCATACACGAAACGGAAACGTTTCCGGAGCAACCCTTACTACGGATCGTTTTGGAAATGCCAATGCAGCCTACAGCTTCAACGGAACATCGGATTATATCTTCGTGCCAAATGTGGCGATCAGTGATGTTACCCACAGCACAGTATCTGCATGGTTAAAGCCTACCGGTGATGCCAATTCTTCAAAGTATTACGATTCTTATTTTAACCTCGGAACTTATCCCGGCAACTCTTTAGGCTATGCATATGAGTACAATCAAAAATCATTCAACATTTACGGGGCTTGTAAAGGTACCAGTGAGATTGTAAATGATATCCGCAATCAATGGCACCACATAGTAGTGGCACAAGATGGCGTTAAGACAAGTATCTATGTAGATGGCGCAGTGGCTGATACCTTCATCTCATCTACACCAGTATGCATCGGCAATAACAGCTCTGTATTTTTAGGCGGCCAGCCTGACGATTTTCAATGGTTTACCGGCTCGCTGGACGATATGGGCTTCTGGACCCGTACTTTGTCCCAGTGTGAGATACAGGACCTTTATAACGCTTCCGTTCTCAGCTTTACTACCCAGCCGGGCAATAAAAACGGCGCGGTAGGTGGCGCGGTTTCCTTTACTGTGAATGCAGGCGCTACAGCCGCCAGTTATCAATGGCAGTCGGCTACGGGTAGCAGCAGCACTTTCACTAACCTCACCAACAGCGGGCAGTATAGTGGCGTAATGACCAATACGCTCACGGTATCGGCACTTACTACAGCCAATAACAATCAGCATTTCAGATGCCTTGTGAGCAACGCCAATAATTGCAATACGCTGGCCTCCACAGCCGCAACGCTCACGATTACATCCACTGGTATTGATGATGTGTTTGCTAACAGCGTATTGGCGCAAAACGCTCCTAACCCTTCGTCAGGCCAGACCACCGTTCGCTATTATATTCCTCCCTTCAAAAGCGGTGCAAATATTTTGGTCTGTGATGCAGGCGGCAGACTGATAAAGACTGAAAAGATAGCTACGTCCGGTAAAGGACAAGTTACCTTTGGTCAGTTAAGCCAGGGCATTTATTTCTACTCACTGGTTGTGGACGGCCAAAAAGTGCGCACTCAAAAAATGATCATCATTCAGTAAGGCTCTATACCATATGAAAATCATTCCTTCCACCAAAATCCACAACCTCTCCATCATCAAAACGGAAGTCTTTTACGACTTCCGGGGTGAATATGTGGAGACGTTCAATGAAGAGAAATATCAGTTCAAAGATGACGATGGCAACATCATCCGGTTTGTGGAAGATGATATCAGCATGAGCCGCCAGCATGTGTTGCGCGGGCTTCATGGCGATGCCAAAACGTGGAAGCTGATCCAGTGCCTGATGGGTGAATTTTATTACGTGGTGGTGGATATGCGCAAGGATTCGCCTACTTATCTGAACTGGGAGTCCTTTACCTTGAATGAGAAAAACCGGATGCAGGTGCTCGTTCCTGCCGGCTGCGCCAACGGCCATCTGGTGATGAGCGATCGCTGCATTTTCAGCTACAAGCAAAGCCAGTATTATTCCGGAATGCAGCAGCAGTTTACGGTGCGCTGGAATGACCCGAAGCTCAATATCTTCTGGCCGGTACCACAACCCATCCTCAGCCAACGGGACAATAGCGCGGTAGATATAGATCAATGGAAATGAACATGAAGAAAGTACTGGTGACCGGCAGTTCAGGCTTTTTAGGAAAAAAGCTCATTAAGAAGCTGGAAGAGCAGGGCATTGAAACAGTGGCGCTGACTTCAAAGACAGCTAACCTTACCGATTGTCACAGCCTTGAAAAAGCGATCAGGCAGCCTGAAAGTTTTGACCATATTTTTCACCTGGCGGCTTGGACACAGGCCGGCACTTTCTGCGATACTCATCGTGGTATTCAGTGGATCGTCAATCAGCAGATCAATACCAATATGCTTGCTTGGTGGCAGCAGTATGCGCCACAGGCCAAAATGGTCACGTTTGGCACCAGCGTAAGCTATGCATCGGAGAATGATCTGGTAGAAACGAAGTACATGGATGGCCAGCCTTACGATAAATTCTACGCTTATGCCATGTGCAAACGCATGTTACTCGCTGGTCTTGAATGCCTGCAGCGCCAGTATGGGATGAACTACCTGTACCTTATTCCAAGTACCCTGTATGGTCCGGATTATCACCTCGATGGCCGCCAACCACACTTTATTTATGATCTTATCCGCAAGATTATCCGTGGCAAGATGTATGGCGATACGGTTACTCTTTGGGGCGACGGCGAACAGCGCCGGGAGCTGGTATATGTAGATGACTTCGTAGCCACCATGCTTGCGCTCAACAACAAAGCATCCAACGACATTTTCAATATAGGCGGCGGTATTGACTTTTCGATCAAGGATTTTGCCCAAATTATCTGTGAGATCGTTGGCTATGATTTTAATCAGATCCAATATGATACCACTCAGTATGTAGGCGCCCGCAGTAAAATACTGGACGTGCAAAAATACCAGCATGTGCTACCCGAAAATATATCCAGAACTGACCTGCGGACAGGCATATCCAATACCATCGATTGGGTGATGGATAACCGTCAAACGCTGTTGTAATCAATAATGGCGCAGAAGATAGATACGCTGATCATCGTGGATGATATGCTCACGGGCTATGATGGTCATCCGTATGAGTATGATAAATCTGTGGCCGCCATATTCAGCGAAAGAGGTATTAAGGTAGCCATTTATGGAAATAAAAATCTGTTGCCTACTATACAGGATGAGCTAAAGGCTAAACCCTGGTTTTTATTTAACAGCACGGCTTCTGTCAGGAAGATTCCTGTGCTTGGGGCAATCATCTACCGGTACACATTCAACCGTGCGTATCAGCGGCAGCTGGAAGCTTTGATAGCAGCGGCAGACCGCGAGCATAGACATTATTGCCTGTTCGTCACCAATACTTACTGGTACACGATTCTTCCCGTTGCCCGCGCGTTTAAGAACATTACAAAGCCCGTTGCCTTCCTGTACCGGACTTCTATCTATGATACTTCACGTGTTCCTAAAATCACCAAATCGCTTATTCTGCCGTTGATCAATCGCGCGGTAAATATAATTAAGGGAAACAAAAATGTTCACCATTTTACAGACAGCGAGGTCATTGCCCGTGAGTGGGAAGCGCGCTTCAATCACCCGATGCATGTGCTGCCCATCCCGCACCTGAATGTGCCGGAAGTCACCCAAGAGCCGGAGTATAAAAGTAAAATAAGGTTGTACCTGCCGGGCGGTATGCGCCTGGAAAAAGGCGCTGAGCTGCTGGCAGAAGCGATGCAACTGCTCTGCCAGGAAAATCCTGCGGTAGCGGAAAAGATCCTGCTTATCACCCAATTCAACAGCAAAGACGAGCTGCTTCAGCAATGCAAAGAAAAGCTTGCCGCTCTTCCGCTCGAGAATCTGTTTCTGGACAATCTGAGCACGGAGGCTTATTACAATGAGATCGCTAATGCTGACATTATCCTTATCCCTTATCAGGTAAGCGAAGGTTACCGCGCACGGACTTCAGGTGTGCTGGCGGAAGCCATTGCGGCCGGCAAGCCGGTAATCACCACGGCGGGAACATGGATGGCAGATCAGGTAGCTAAATATGATGCCGGTCTGGTGATGGAAGAAAATGCTGCTTCCTTTGTAAAAAACCTGACGGCGATGATCGGGAACTATGACCAATATAAAAATCAGGTACAGCAGGCTTCCGAAAAATGGATGCGCTTTCACTCCAAAGCGCACTTCTACAAAGTCTTCACTGAAGGCATCGGCGAATAAGAGTTTAGAGCTGCAATACCAGCTGCAGAAAGCCTGAAAGGTCACCGGCAATACATCCTCAAAAATATTTTCTGCACCATCAGGCGATGTAGCGCGCGTATAAATTCTCCTTAATTTCACTGCAACAAAACAATTAATACTCATGGGCATTTTCGATAAACTCCGGAACGAATTCATTGATATTATCGAATGGGTGGATACCTCCAAAGATGCGATTGTCTGGAAATTTCCCCGCTATCAGAATGAGATCAAGATGGGCGCCAAGCTTACCGTTCGCGAAAGCCAGGTGGCCGTATTCATGAATGAAGGCCGCATTGCCGATATTTTCGCTCCCGGCATGTACGAGCTTACCACGCAGAATATGCCTCTTATGACTACCCTGCAGGGCTGGAAGTATGGCTTCAACAGTCCGTTCAAGGCAGATATTTTCTTCGTAAGCATGCGCCAGTTTACCAACCAGAAATGGGGCACTAAAAATCCGGTCATGCTGCGCGATGCCGAATTTGGCCCGGTGCGTTTGCGTGCATTCGGCTCTTACGCATTCCGCGTGCAGGAAGCTGCTACATTCATCAAAGAAATTGCCGCTACCAATCCTGAGTTCAATACAGAAGATATCAACGAGCAGCTGCGCAACATTGCCGTATCGCGCGGCATGGAGGCCATTGCGGAAGCTAAAATTCCCGTGCTTGACCTTGCTGCTAATTATGAGGAAGTATCCAAAGTAATTCAGGAAAAGATCAGTCCTGAGTTTACAGAGATCGGGCTCGGGTTGACCAAATTCCTGATAGAAAATATATCTCTGCCGCCTGAAGTGGAAGAAGTGCTCGACAAGCGCAGCGGCATGGGCATCCTGGGCAATAACCTCGGCTCTTACGCACAGTTTCAGGCAGCGAATGCTATGGAAAAATCGGCGGAGAACCCCAATGGCGGCGGCTTTGGCGCTGCCGGTATGGGATTGGGCATGGGCGCTGCCATGATGGGTCAGATGGGCAATGTATTTCAGAACAACAATAACAACAGCGCAGCGCAAAGCAGCGCCGGCGGTGCGCCGCCACCGCTGCCGCCCACCATTCAATATTTTGTAGCGATAGATGGGAAGCAGGCAGGCCCTTTCAGCATGGATCAGTTGAAGCAGATGGCTGCGGGGAATACATTCAACCGTCAAAGCCTTGTATGGACGGCAGGTATGGCGGCCTGGGCTACCGCAGAAACAGTGAGTGAGCTTAGCTCGCTGCTCAACAATGTACCGCCGCCTCTGGCTTAACAATCATCCCATCTTATTACCTGCAAGCATCTGCATCAGCAATGGGCTTTGAAGAAAAAACATCCGAAATCAGTGGTGGCCTCAAGTGTAAAGAATGCGGGGCTACCCTTCATTTTGCGCCGGGCACCAACAGTCTCAAATGCGATTATTGCGGTACGGTTAACGAAATCGTGCAGGCTGCGGATATGGAAATTCATTCCTTTCCGTACGATGCATTCATTGCCAATCTGGACACTGTTGCCAATACACGCGAAACTACTGTTGTAAATTGTACAAATTGCGGCGCCAGCACTACACTGCTACCCAATGTAACATCCGATAAATGTCCTTTCTGCGCATCGCCACTGGTACTGGATATGGCTGCAGAGCGCCGTATCCTCAAGCCGCATTATGTGCTGCCGTTCATCATCCCGTATAAGAATGCCATTGGCAATTTCCAGCAGTGGCTGAAAGGACTTTGGTTTGCGCCGAATGATCTGGTGCGCAAGGTGAACGATGAATCTTCTTCTCAATTGCAGGGCATCTACATCCCGCACTGGAGCTACGATACCGATACGGCCACACAATACACCGGCAGCCGCGGTGAGCATTATTACATAACGGAAACCTACACCGAGAATGGCCAGGAAAAAACCCGGGAAGTACAGCGTACGCGCTGGTATCCGGCAAGCGGCGAGGTGGATTGTGCATTCAGAGATGTACTGGTATCGGCCAGTCCTTCCTTACCCCAGCACATGGCTACTACGCTGGAGCCCTGGGATCTGGCTAAGCTGGCGGGCTTTGATGAGCGCTATCTCAGCGGCTTTCGCTCAGAAACTTATCAGACGAATGCCACTGCTGCGCTGGTTACCGCCAAGCAGAAAATGGACCCGCAGATCAGGGATGCAATCTGCAGCGATATTGGCGGAGATGAGCAGCGTATCGACAACTATCAGAACACGTACAACAATCTTGCGCTCAAATACATCATGCTGCCGGTATGGCTCAGCGCTTACCGTTACAGTGGCAAGCTCTACCAGTTTGCGGTGAATGCATGTACCGGCGAGGTTGTTGGTGAACGCCCGTGGAGCTGGATCAAGATTACCTTGGCGATCATTGCCGGCCTTATTCTGATTGCGGCCATTTATACGCTTACGCAGAAGCACCATTAAAACACTGTTTATTTTTTCTCTGTAAGCCAATACAGGCAAGGCTTTCACCGGGCAGCTATTAATTCTTTGAAAAAATAATTTGGAGAATTAAAAAACGTGCCTTTACATTTGCACCAGTTCTTTACAACATCGCTTATCCAGAAAGGCAGAGGGTCATGGCCCTGTGAAGCCTTAGCAACCTTTCCTCTTAACCGGGGAAGATGGTGCTAATTCCATCCCGCAGCAATGCGGGACAGATAAGTCAGAGTTATTGATTTTTGAAAGCACCTGCGTTTTGCAGCCTTCAATATTCAGCGCTTCTGATTCTATCGGGAGCGCTTTTTTTATGTCCGCAATGCATGGCGGCGCATGAGAAATACTGCTCACGGTGATCTGCCGGCTAAGTGGTTCGTGTAAAACAGCAATATTTTTTTACCAACCAACAAACAGCAAAAAGAACATGAACAGCAATACTAAACTGATCCATTCTATTCCCGTAGATCCTCTGACCGGCGCTATCTCCGTGCCCATTTATCAGACATCCACCTTTGTGCAGGAAGCGCCCGGCGAGAACAAAGGATATGACTACGCCCGCACCGGCAATCCTACAAGGGCAGTACTGGAAAACCTGATCGCAGGCCTGGAAGAAGGCGCTACAGGCATTGCGTTTGCCAGCGGCCTTGCAGCTATTGATGCGGTTTTGAAAACACTGCAAAGCGGCGATGAAATCCTTGCGGTAAATGACATCTATGGCGGCGCATTCCGGCTGTTCACGCACATCTACGCCAAGTTTGGCATCAAAGTCAATTATGTAGATACCACCAATGTGGCCAACGTTATTGATGCCATTACGCCGGCCACGAAAATCATCTGGCTGGAAACACCTACCAATCCTACCTTGAAGGTGAGCGACATTGAAGCTATTGCGGAGATAGCCCGTCAGCATCATGTGCTGCTTTGTGTGGATAATACGTTCGCGTCACCTTCATTGCAACTACCCCTTACACTGGGTGCGGACATTGTGGTGCACAGCGCTACGAAATACCTGGGCGGCCATAGTGACCTGATTGCCGGACTTGTGGTTACCAAAACGAAAGAGCTGGGCGACCAGATCAAATTCATCCAGAATGCCAGCGGCGCAATTCTGTCGCCGCACGATAGCTGGCTGGTGATCCGGGGCATCGAGACATTGCATCTGCGCGTGGCACAGCACAGCAAAAATGCGCTCATTATAGCGCGCTATCTGGAGCAGCATCCTGCGGTGAGCACGGTTTATTATCCGGGCCTGGAAACGCATCCCAATCATGATATTGCGGCCAAGCAACAATCGGGCTTTGGAGGCATCGTCTCTTTTACACTGAAGGAAAATACAGAAGAAGCGGCCAAAACATTTGTCTGTAGCACCCGCTACCTGAAGCTTGCTGAAAGCCTCGGTGGCGTGAAGAGCCTGCTGTGCCATCCCGCAACGATGACGCACAAATCTATCCCGGTAGAGCAACGCCGGAATGCAGGTGTAGCGGATAGCCTGATCCGCCTGAGCATTGGGCTGGAAGATGCGGATGATCTGATCCAGGACATTGCGCTTGCGCTGAATAAAGTAGCTATTTCAGCCATCAGCAGTAACGACCGGAAAGTATCTGAAGGATTAAAAATCGCGCTTTCTTAAATTTCTGCGCACCCTGTTTAAACAAATAAAATCAACAAAAAATGTCTATTCAAAACAATAAAAAGCTCGTGATCGGTCTCTTCGGTTTCGGCACGGTGGGAGAGAGTCTTTACAATGTATTGCAGCAAACGCCTACACTCAATGGCGAGATCAGAAAAGTAGCCATCAAGCATCCTGAAAAGCCGCGTAATGCGCCGTCAGAGCTGTTTACAGCCGATGCTCAGGAATTGCTCCAGGATGAGGAGATCAATGTGATTGTAGAGCTGATCGACGATGCCGAAGCCGCTTATGATATTGTGCGCACTGCTTTGCAGAAAGGCAAGGCAGTAGTAAGCGCCAACAAAAAAATGATCGCTGATAATCTGGCGGCGCTATTGGATCTTCAGCGTACGTACAATGTTCCTTTTCTGTATGAAGCAGCTGCCTGTGCGAGTATTCCGGTGATCCGCAATCTGGAAGAGTATTATGACAATGATCTGTTGCAGGGTATTCAGGGCATCGTAAATGGCTCAACCAACTATATTCTTACTAAAGTATTCAATGAGCAGATCAGCTTTGATGAAGCGCTCCTGCAGGCACAGATCGCAGGCTTTGCCGAGAGCGATCCTTCGCTGGATGTGAATGGCATTGACGCGGTGAATAAGCTGTCCATCCTGCTCACACATGCCTATGGCATTGTTACTCCACCGGCACATATTGTGCACAGCGGCATTCAGCACCTGCATGAGCAGGATGCGGTGGTGGCCAATGAAAAACGCTTCCGCATCAAGCTGGTAGCGCAGGCCAAGAAATTGAGCAATGGCAAGATTGCTGCATTTGTGCTGCCACAATTCGTTCCGGCCACGCATCAGTTGTACCAGGTGTCTAATGAATATAATGGAGTGATCATCGAGAGCGGACTTGCAGAGAACCAGTTCTTTTATGGCAAAGGCGCAGGCGGCTTTGCTACGGCTTCGGCCGTGCTGAGCGATCTTTCTGCACTTCGCTACAGCTATAGTTATGAGTATAAGAAGCGTTATCATCAGAAACCGGCTGTGCTCAGCAATGATTTTTATGTGCGTGTATATGTAAGCTTCGATGGACTGTTCCAAGTGCCGCATGAATATTTTGAGCGCATTGAAGAGTGGACGAGCAATGATAAGCGCTGTGCAGTGACCGGCATTATTCACTTCTCCAAACTCTTACAAACCGACTGGTGGAAACGCAAAAATGCCTCGCTCATCCTGTACCCTGATGCAATTGTGGACTGGGAAGGCGACCAGCAGAAACAGTGGCAGGCAGAAAGCTTTGCCTTCATTGAAAACTAAATATTTTCAGGTTCATCTGCCGCTCCCTGACCCGGTAATTCAAATTCCGGCAGAGCAATTACATGCGCTCTTCGGCTCCCAGCCCGAAGAGCGCATAATCATATACAGCAGGATCGTCAGGCCGCCATTGGCGCAGCAGGCTGGTCAGCTTAAGCGCGGTATTCCAGTTGGATTTTTCGTTGCTGATGAGCTCAAAGCGATGCGCTACACGGGCCACATGCACATCCAGCGGACAGATCAACTGTTCTGGTTTCAGCTTATGCCATATGCCGAAATCAACGCCGTGCGCATCCATCCGCACCATCCACCTCAGGTACATACAGAGCCGCTTACAGGCGCTGCCGCGTGCTGGTGTTGAAATATGCTTTCGGGTACGTTCCGGAAATTCCGGCAGCGAGAAAAAGTAATTGTGAAAATGAATCAGCGATTGCTGAATGGTTGCATGAGCGTAATGCTGCTCCGGTAGAAAAGCGCTTTCCAGAGAATCGTGTTGCTGATAATAAAACTGCAGGAATTGAAAAAAATAGAGCAGATCGGTAGCATTGAAGGTACGGTGCGCAAAAGTCAGGAAAGGCTTCAGATCGGTATCGTGATGGGAGCGGACAAATTCATACGGTGCATGATCCATCCATTGTAATAGCCGGTTGCAGCTATTGATAATCGTATTGCGGTTGCCCCACGCCAGCACTGCCGCGAAGAGTCCGGCAATTTCAATATCCTGCTTTTGCGTAAAAAGATGTGGTATGGAAACAGGGTCTCTGGGAATGAAAGAAGGCTGGTTGTACTGGATTATTTTCTGGTCCAGAAACCGGCGGATGGCGTCCAGATCACGGTTCATTGACTTCATCCTGCGAAAATCGGTATAATGGTTTGTTTCATCATTTTTTACTTTTAGGGATGCGCTTCTTTCTCTGCTTACTGTTCACTGCATTATTGATTCCCTGTGGTTTTGCACAGCTCATTACGCCTTTTGAGCGCTCTGAAGGCAGGCGCAGCGCCACGTACGATGAATGCATCAGTTTTTTTGAACGGCTGGACAAAAGCTCGGAAGACATCTGGATGGAGGAAGCCGGACCAACCGATGCGGGCATTCCTTTGCATCTGGCGTTTTATCAGAAAGGAGGGCGGCAATCAGGCGAGGCGCTGACTATACTCATCAACAACAGCATTCATCCCGGCGAGCCGGATGGCACGGATGCCTGTATGCTTTTGCTGCGCGATGCGGTGGCTGGTAAAATTTCTATTCCTGAAGGCATCAGGCTGGCGGTGATCCCTGTTTATAATATTGGCGGGGCTTTGAACCGTGGCAGCCATTCCCGCGTGAATCAGCGCGGGCCGGAAGCCTATGGCTTTCGGGGAAATGCGGAGAACCTTGATCTGAACCGTGATTTTACAAAGTGCGATAGTCGGGAAGCACAATCATTCGGCAGACTTTTTCAACGACTGAAGCCGGCTGTTTTTATTGACAATCATGTGAGCGATGGCGCGGATTACCAACATACAATGACGCTGCTCAGCACGCAGTATGATAAGTTGGGCGGCCCTACGGGCCGCCTCATGCGCAACACGCTCGATCCCGCCATCTACCGCGCTATGGAAGCTAAAGGCTGGCCGATGATTCCCTACGTCAATTTCGAAGAGAGCGATCCGCGCAAAGGCTGGACTGCTTTTTACGATCCGCCAAGATTCAGCGCCGGCTATGCAGCCTTGTTTCATACCATCGCTTACACACCAGAAACCCATATGCTCAAGCCTTTCAGGCAACGCGTGATGAGCACGTATGATCTGATGCAGGTGATCATTCAGGAAGTGGCTAAAGAAGCTGGTGCAATCCGGGAAGCAATGGCGGAAGATATAGCGCTGGATAAAGCCATGCGTGAGCTGCCGCTTTCGTGGGTAGCAGATACCACCATAGCAACTTATTACCGCTTCTTGGGCTACGAGCCGGCCTACAGGAAGAGTGAGGTAACGGGGCAGCAAAGGCTTTATTACGATCATCTGAAGCCTTTCTCCGCAACCATTCCGATACATGATCATTACCTCTGCCCAAACATTTTGTGGACGTACCCAGGGCGTATATTATTCCGCAAGGCTGGCATGAAGTGATAGAACGATTAAGCCTGCAAGGCGTAGCGATGCAGCCATTGAGCCATGATACAATCATTGCAGTTACAGCCTACCATATCGATGATTTTAAAACATCGCCGAAGGCGTATGAAAGCCATTATAAGCACTCGGATATAGCTGTTAGCGCAATGCACCAAAAAGTAAAATTCAGGAAAGGCGATTACCTCATCAGCACAGCGCAGCCTGCAAAGCGATTCATCGTAGAGATGCTGGAGCCAACCGGTGATGACAGCTATTTTGCGTGGAATTTCTTTGACGCCATATTGCAGCAAAAAGAAGGCTACAGCGATTACCGATGGGAAGATGTAGCGGCCGATTATTTAAAAGCGCATCCCGAAGTGCGCAGACTACTGGAACGTAAAAAACAGGAAGATGCAGCATTTGCCAAAGATGCGGCGGCACAGCTGAAATTCGTTTATCAGCACAGTCCGTGGTATGAACCGGAGCATCTGCGTTATCCGGTATTCAGGATTGAATAATGCTGGTATATGCCTATGAGAAAAGCAGGGCGGCCTTTTCCAGGCTTTCCGGCTTGCCTACGTCGAGGAATACATTGCCGGTATGGTCATAGCCTTTGATGATCTCCGTTTGCGCGGCTTCGAGATACACGTCAATAATAGAGAACTTTCCTTCCTGATGGATGCTTTGTAAAAGACGCGATGAAATAACCTGTACACCGCTGAAAGCCCGCTGCTGCGTCTGGTCTGCGTTCCGGGCTATGCGCTGCTGACCCGTTTGTAAATTCTCCCAGCCGCAGAGCGTCATCGCGTTATCAAAAAGCAGCTGGCGCGAGGAAGAGCGCTGCATCACAGCGAGCGTAGCTATGGCGCCTGACTGCTCGTGCGCTTCGATCATTCTGCCCAGGTCCAGCCGGGTCAGTATATCTACATTCATCACCACAAAATCTTCTTCGCCTTCAAAGTAATGTACAGCGCGTTTTAGTCCACCGCCTGTTTCCAATACTTCGTCCCGTTCATCAGATATTGTCACCCAGCTTCCGAACCCGCTATTTTCATTCAGCGCTTCTTCTATCTGGTCTGCAAAGTGGTGCACATTCACCACCACATCCTCAATGCCAAAATGCTGCAGATAGCGCAGGTTGTGCTCCAGCAGGGTTTTCCCGTTCACCTCTGCCAGCGCTTTGGGGTGATGATCTGTAAAAGGCTTCAGGCGTGTGCCGAGACCGGCGGCAAAAAGCATGGCTTTCATAGTTGGGAACGGGCAGTTATTGAAAGTGTGAAGTTATAGGAATTAAGAAAAAGGAACGTATCAGCATGCAGTCCATATAGCTGCATATTAGCGCGTCAAGTATCAGCCTATCAAAATACCTTTGCGCCATGTTTACCCGTTACTGGCGCAATTATCCGTGGTTTCTGCAGCTCTTCCTGTTTGTGACGATGATGTTCACCTTCCTGTGGCTGGGCAGATCAGTAGTATGGTCGCTACTGCCAAAGCTTACGGATGTGCCGATCAAAGATATCCTTGAAGTAAAAGCAGACAGCTCTTTGAAGGTGGTCCGCGCAGCGCTTTTGGCCAATACACTGGTACATATTTGTGTGTTCTCATTGCCGCCGCTGCTATTCGCTTATTTCACGCACCCCAGGCCGGCACAATTGCTGGGCCTTCGGCTGCCCGGAAAGCCTGTTCACTGGCTGCTGGTGACGGGCATTATGCTTGGATTTCTACCGCTGTCATTATCACTGGAAGCCTGGATGCAGCAGCATATCAATTTCGGCGCCTGGGCCAAAGACATGCAAACGGAAACGGATTCCACCTTTGCCGCCTACCTGAATATGCGCTCAAAGGCCGATCTGATCAAGGTTTTTATTGCTTTTGCCATTGTGCCTCCTATTGGTGAAGAGCTTTTGTTTCGTGGCGTCATCATGCGCTTTGCCCATAAACGCGCACGCTTTCCGCTGCCCGGCATATCGCGTGGTGTAGTGGATTTGCAGCCGCGGAAAAATGCCATGCTGATGCCTGTATTGCTGACATCGGCGATGTTCGCATTCATGCATCCGAATCCTTACGGCGCTTTATTTATCTTTTCTGCCGGCATTCTGCTGTCTGTGATTTATTGGCTTACCGGTTCGCTGCTGTGCAGTATCTGGGCGCACTTATTGTTCAATGGCTCACAGGTAGTAGGTATCTTTCTCAGCTCACAAGCTGCTCAGAAAACGGCTACGGACACCGCTTCACAATCATTGCCCATCTGGATGCCTGTAGCTGGCCTGATCGTACTCACGGCCAGCCTTTACGGATTATACAAATGGAGCACACCACTGTCACCGGACTGGTCTTCCGATTTTTCTTATGAAGAATTAAAGGCAATGAATGAGGAGCGCAACCGGCAAAACAACTAACCATACAGCAATACAACTTCCGATCTATGGCGCTTAACTGGCCGACTTTCTTTACCCGTTTGGGCAGTGCGATTGTCTTTTCCGCAATCATGATGGTGGGACTGCTTTGGAATGAATGGTCATTTCTGGCATTGACCGCACTGATCCTGTTCCTTTGCCTGCGCGATTATTTCCGGCTTGCGCATAAAATATCCGGTTCAGAAGCAGTGCCTGTGCTCGAATGGCTGACCCAGCTTTTCAGCATAATGCTCCTTGTGCTGGTATTCCTTTCCATAATGCCGGGCACAGGATTATCCATCAGCCGACCGTTCTGGCCGGTGACGCTTTTTATGCCGGTATTGCTGATTATGGTTGCTGCCCTATCCAAAAAAAATCAATGGCAGCAGGCATTAGAAGCCACAGGCGGCCTTTTATACATTACCCTGCCCTGCGTACTTTTTATGGGGATGCGCACTACCGGATTTGCCGTGCCGCTCGCGCTGATTCTAATGATCTGGATGAATGATACGATGGCTTACTTAGTCGGATCATTTATTGGCAAAACGCCCTTTTCCCCCATCTCCCCAAAGAAAACGTGGGAGGGAACGGCGGGCGGCGCTATTCTTACCATTGCCGGTGCAGCCATCTGGGGCTATTATAGCCCTGTACATCAGATGGTTGACTGGATGGCTTTGGCCTTATGTGCTGCGGTAGCCGGTACCGCCGGCGATCTGCTGGAGAGCAAGCTGAAGCGCATAGCCGGCGTAAAAGACAGTGGTACTATGATGCCGGGCCATGGCGGAGCACTGGATCGCTTTGATTCGCTGCTGGTTGCGGCTCCTTTTGCCTTTTGCTATTACTATTTTTTCATGGCCTGAAAACTCAGGTCTGTCTAAAATCATTTTTTGCTATGGCATAATAATTATCCTCTTTCAGGTGTTAAACGTAGAGCAATAAACTATGAGACCAGGCACCCAGCAGGAAACAGACCCCGTACATTTCATGTCCATATTTGAGGCAATGTCCTGTCCGGTGCTTGTACTAAAGCCGGATGCACCTTTTTTCACTATACTGGCCTGCAACAAAGCTTATGCAGAAACGATACACATCAGTAAGGATGAAGTGATCGGAACCTCTTTCTTCGATATTTTTCCGGATGGCGCTGGTGTGCAAAATGGTGAAAATGATCCCCGTCTTGCTGCCAGCCTGAACATTGTAATAGAGCAAAAACAGGCACATACGATCCCGCTGATTCGTTATGTCATTAAAAAGGGAACAAACAGTACAAATCCTACCGCCTGCTATTGGCGCCTGCATAATGAACCGGTACTGGATGAGGATGGCAAGCTGCTATACATTGTACAAACGGCGACAGATATTACCAAAGTAGCCCATAATGATCTGATTCAGTATCCGACCCGGCAGGTAGCAGAGCATGAATCAACTCCTGCCGCAGACATTGCCCATGATGCTTCTGCCTATTATCTGCAATCGGTGATTGATACTTCCCAAACAGGCATTTTCCTGTTTAGTCCGGTAAAAAATGAGCAGGGCGATCTCATCGATTTTCGCTTTCGCCTGGCCAACCGTACGTTATCTTCGTATGTAGGCCAGGAGCCTGAAGAAATCATCGGCTCGCTCGGCAGTACGTGGTTTCCTGCATTCAAGACCAATGGATTGTTTGACTGCTATGCAGAGACTTACCTGACGGGCCGTACCAATCGTTTCGACTTTCACTATAATGCAGATGGGATTGATGCCTGGCTCGACATTCTGTCTACCCGACTGAATGATGATGTATTGGTCACTTTTTCGGATTACACATCTTTCAAGCAATTGCAGCATAAGATGGAGCAATCATTGGGTGCATTAAAAAGATCCAATAATAATCTGGAGCAATTCGCTTACGTAGCATCCCATGACCTTCAGGAACCACTGCGCAAGATCAAATCGTTTGGCGATATGCTTTCTACGCGCTACACAGAACAGCTTGGTCCGGAAGGCGCTGATCTGATCGAACGTATGCAGGGCGCTGCCGGGCGTATGAAAACGCTGATCGAAGACCTGCTTGCCTTTTCCAGAATTTCCTTTCAGGAAAGTGCGCTTGCTTCGGTGAATCTGAACGATATTATTCAGGATGTGCTTACAGACCTTGAATCATCCATCCGGGAAAAGAAAGCCGATATCACGATCTCTCCAATGCACCCTTTGAAAGGCGATGCTTCGCAGTTGAGGCAGGTATTTCAAAATCTGCTGAGCAATGCGATCAAGTTTGGCAAAAAGAACGAGCGGCCGGAAATCAGGATAACCTCAGAGCTCGTTAAGGGCGCAGACGTGGAAGGTTTTCACCTGGCTCATGACCAGCAGAAAAAACAGTTTCAACAAATAATAGTACGGGATAATGGCATTGGCTTTGAGCAACAATATGCCGAACGGATTTTCCAGATATTCCAGCGCCTGCACGGGCGTATGGCCTATCCTGGCACAGGAGTGGGTCTTTCTATTGTTCAGAAAGTAATTGAACACCACAAAGGTTATATCAGAGCAGAAGGAACATTAGGAGAAGGCGCTGCATTCACGATACTGCTGCCGGCAGCCTAACTTTATCTTTTACGCTTCATAGCGCACCTGTGCATAGGCAACATCACCGGGCATCGGCGGATGCATTTTACGGATGGTTACAGCAATGACCGCACCATCGGGAGCAACGGCTTTTAATGCTTCATGAATGCGGCGTACAAGCGTTTCCAGCAATTGCGTGGGGTTTACGAAGAGATCATGCACTGTTTTATTTACCGCTGTATAGTCGATGAAAGGCCATTCAGCCCCTTCGTTTGTATTGGCCTGAATATCTACATCTACTTCAAACCAATTGCCTAAAACAGCCTCTTCGGGATAAAGCCCGTGTTTGCCATGAATACGGATCTTATGCAGGGATACAGTCAGCACTTCTTGTGAGTTTTATCGTGCAAAAGAACATAAATCCTGCTTATTTTTTAAAGCGCACATCTGCGGAATAAGGCGCTACAGAAGTTTCATACCGTATATTATTGACCGGCGCTAAAGTATTAAGATCGTATACGCTGTACCATCCATTGCGGCCGGCACATTCCGAAACGTGATGAGGCGCCGGGCCTGTCGTAGAGATGTTGGCGCTGGCTATATAAATCAGTTGGCGGTCATCATCCACCGTTACACCATGCGGCTGATAGAAATCACCATAAATTATTTTCACAATCTCAAGCGTGTTATAATTGATCACTACTACCGCGCCGCGCGCATTGGCTACCGGAGTCGGGTCCGCCTCCATGCATGTTACAAACATATAAGGCTGTACATGCGAGAGCGCCAGCTCCTGCGGCTTGGTGGGAAGATGAGCAAAATTCCTGACCAGCGTATCGCCATGGGCATCCATCACACGCACTTCATTGCTGTTCTCACAGGTCAGGAAGTATTTGGAATGATCAGGTGTCATCATGATCTCATGGAGGTTGGGCCCTTGATCGCTCACATTTGCCGGTTGACCATCTACACTCAGGCTTTGCGGGGAAGCCGTTCTGGTGATTTTATAAACCGTATTGCCGAACTGCCCGGTCACAAAGAAAGTGTCAAACGAAGGGTTGGATTCAATGCCATGCGGGTGAGCAAAGGCACCATAGCCAAAATCAAAATCGATGCTCATCGTCTGTGTATTCACAATCTTGAGCGCGCCTCTGGCAAGGTCTGATACGATCAGGTGCTTCCCATCGTCAGAGATATGCAGCACATTCCATTGCGCAGCATCCGATGGTTCGCTGAGCTTTACATCACCTACTATCTGGTCAGTTCTTGTATCAATTTTCTGAACGTAGAGGCCATTGGTAAAGGATACATAAGCGTACATGCCATCTTTGGAAACGCGCACACAATGCGGCACTTCGATCACCGCATCTTTCCCGATGTGTATATTCCGCATGATCACTTTACGCTCAGCATCTATTACGCTCAGCAGATCGCAGCCTTGCTGGGTAAGGTATATTTTCTGCCTTGTATCCGGGTTGGATGCAAAAGGAATATTGCCATTCTTATCCGGCGCACCGGCAGCCACCCAGTCGCGGATGGTGATGTATTCGTCTCTGGTGAGCGGCGCATCATTGTGCGGATCTCCATTGATATAAGGCATACGCGGGCTGCCCACGATACCCAAAGAAGGATCGGTATTGATGTAATAAAGAAACGAGCTGTTGGCTATATCATATGGAATGACCACTGCGCCGTGGCTGCTGCCGTCAAAAAGCTTATCCCATGTATCAAGCCGGAGGCCGGAGGCGTTCTTATAGGAGGCCGCATTATGGCACCCTGCCGTGGCGCAGCGGCTTACAATGATGTTCGCAATATTATCCGGGTAATTGCTTTCGCCGCCATTATCGATCGTATTGCCGGTGGCCGGGCGGTCATGCTTACAGCTGAAGATAATGACCGTGGTAAAAGCACAGCCAAGCAGCGATAACAGCCATTGCTTTGCGGACAGTTTCATATTGCTTAAAGTTACGCTTTCGGGAAGAATGAACAGTCGCCGCAGCGTCCTCCGTTCTTTTTTTAACAAGAAGTATGAAGTGGCAAGGGCTTGGTATCTTTGCGCCCTTCGTTGTATGCGCCATTACCTGCTGCTTTGCCTGTTGTTTGTCAGCCCGTTTTTTTCGGGCGCGCAAAGCATTTACCTGCGACACATCAATATTTTGGGCAATAAGGTAACCCGGCAAAGCATTATCCTGCGGGAAATGGGCGTAAAGGAAGGCGCTGTGTTCCGTGCCGATTCATCCGCTGCATTGTTGGAAGAAAACAGGCTGCGCCTCGTCAATTCCACCTTATTTACAACAGTAAGCCTCACTCAGCACAATGTAGCCCCCGATACCGCCGACTGGAATATTGAGGTGAAGGAGCGATGGTACATCATCCCTAAGCCTCTGTTCCAGCTTGCCGACCGCAACTTTAATGTATGGTGGCAGGAGATGAACCGCGACCCGAAGCGCGCCAACTTCGGGCTCACCCTTACAGACAATAATTTCCGGGGCAATCTGGAGCGCATCAGCGCTACGGCGCAGGTAGGCTATACCCAACGGTTTGCGCTGGAGTATGCACGGCCATACCTGGACAAGCGCCAGCAGCAGGGCATCGGATTCACATTGAATATGGCCAGAAGCGGTGAGGTGGCCTATGTTACCGACAGCAATAAGCAGCGTTTTGCCCGGCTCCCGGGCAGCTATATTATTCAGCAGTACGATGCGGCTGTGTTTTACACCTATCGGCCGGCGTTTCCGGTGCGGCACTTATTGCAGCTCGCTTATCATGATGTGCGCATTGCGGATACCATTCAGCACCTGAATCCTTCCTTCCTCAAAAATGGCGCAGACCGATTGCGATACGGCGAGCTGCTTTACCGGCTGGATGTGAATTATACAGACAACTGGAACTATCCGCTCAGGGGATTTAAGATGGTCAGCTATGCGCTGGCGAGAACTACGTTCAATGCCAATAACAGCTTTCAGGGCATGTTACGGACAGAGACAGGCCTGTATAATAATCCATGGCGCAAATGGTACACGGCTGTTATTTTCCGGGGTATGCTGAGCTTCCCGCAGGATCAGCCTTACTTTTTCCGGACGGCGCTGGGCACTAAAACGGATTACATTCGCGGTTATGAGCTGTACGTGATAGATGGCTCCCAATATGGGCTGCTGCGCCTGGATCTAAAGCGCGAGCTGTTGAACAAAACTTTGTTTAAGCTGCCATTCCGGTACCTTCCATATCTTCCCTTGAGGCTTTACCCTAAAATATTTGCGGATGCAGGCTATGTGCACGATAAGTATCCGGGCAATAGCTTTCTCAGCAACATAATGCTGTACAGTGCAGGCATCGGGCTGGATGCAGTAACGGCCTATGATATTAAAGTACGTATCGAATTTGCCTGGAATAGCCTTGGGCAAAACGGCCTATTTTTACACTTAAACAGTGAGTAAAGCATTCAGCACGTTTAAAAATCTGAATCCGCTTCCGAAACCTGCAATCCATTTTATGCTCGTAGCTATATACAACCGCACTTTTGACGAGAAAGATATTTCTACGCTGCAGCACATTGTGCAGATGATGGAAAAGCACCGCATACAGATGGTGTTTTACAAAGATTTTTATGAGCGGTTACAGCCGCATGTTTCTTTTGATGAGACGCCAAGGCTCTTTACCGGTGCGCGCGATCTTCCGCTGAATATAGATATGCTCTTTTCGCTCGGTGGGGACGGCACACTGCTGGATACTATTTCGTTTGTCGGCCATTCCAATATTCCGCTGATCGGCATCAATCTGGGCAGACTGGGCTTTCTGGCTGCCATTCCGGTAGAGGAAGTAGATGAAGCCATTCTCTCCCTTGTCCGCGGCTCTTATACGCTGGAAAAGCGCACGCTGCTGCACCTGGACTCAAGTATCCCGCTGTTCGATGGTTCGCCGTTTGCATTGAATGAGTTTACCCTGCACCGCAAAGACTCGTCCAGCATGATTAAGGTACATACTTACCTCAATGGTGAATTCCTGAACACTTATTGGGCAGATGGGTTAATCCTTGCTACGCCAACAGGCTCAACCGGCTACTCGCTCAGTTGCGGCGGTCCGGTGGTCTTCCCGCAGGCATCCTCTTTTGTGATTACGCCCGTAGCACCACACAATCTCAACACACGCAGCATCGTAGTACCGGACGATAACGTCATTTCTTTCGAAGTAGAAGGTAGGTCCGATCAGTTTCTGTGCACGCTCGATTCACGCACCGAAAGCATCACCAGTGGCGTACAATTGGCCGTACGCAAGGAAAATTTCACCGTATCGCTGGTACGCCCCGATGAGCACAACTTCCTGCAAACCATCAAGCAGAAACTGTATTGGGGCATCGACCGGAGGAATTAATTCAAAATACAAAATGTAGAATGCAAAAAGCCAGGAGGAAATGCAGGATCAATAACACAATGAACTTTTGAATTTTGCATTCTACATTTTGCATTAAGCACCGCTTTTTAAATTTTGCATTAAAACACCCGGCTTATCTTTGCACCCATGCAAATCTTAGACGGCGCTGCGGTAGCTGCGCATATCAAGGAACAGATACGCCAGGAAACGATACAGCTAAAAGAACAGACAGGTAAAACACCTCACCTGGCAGCCATTCTGGTGGGCAATGATCCGGCCAGTCAGGTATATGTAAGCTCTAAGGTAAAAAGCTGTGAAGAGCTTGGCTTTGGCTCTACTTTGATACGTCTTGATCCAACGGTTTCGCAGGATGAACTGGTGGCTGAGGTGCGCAAGCTGAATATGACTCCTGATGTGAACGGCATTTTGGTACAGCTGCCATTGCCCAAACACATTTCTTCAGATGCGGTGATCAATATGATTCATCCCGATAAAGATGTGGATGGCTTTCACCCGATATCACAGGGTCGCATGGTGCTGGGACAAAAGACTTTTCTTTCCGCAACTCCTTATGGCATTCTATTGATGCTGCAGCATTATAAGATCGATACGACCGGAATGAACTGTGTGGTAGTGGGGCGCAGCAATATTGTAGGTACGCCAATGAGCATTCTGCTCAGCCGCAACAGCAATCCCGGGAATGCAACGGTAACGCTGGCGCACAGCAAGACCAAAGATCTGGCGGCAGTATGCAGGCAGGCAGATATGATCGTTGCAGCAATAGGCATCCCAAAATTCATTAAAGCCGATATGGTAAAAGACGGCGCTATCATTATTGATGTGGGCATTAATCGCATTGAGGACAGCAGCCGGAAAAGCGGCTCACGATTGGTAGGCGATGTGGACTTTGACGCGGTAGCAGATAAATGCAGCTATATCACACCAGTACCAAAGGGCGTAGGACCAATGACCATCTGCGGATTAATGAAAAACACCCTTCAGGCTTTTCAAATGCAAAATTAAAAATGCAAAATGCAAAAACCTTTTTATCTGATAATCGATCTCCCTATTTTTTGAATTTTACATTTTGAATTTTGCATTAGTAACATATCCGGTCATGGAGCACTTTTACACCCTGCAGGGCGAAGGGAAGTATAGCGGACAAGCGGCGTACTTTATACGCCTTGGCGGCTGCGATGTTGGCTGTGTATGGTGCGATGTAAAAGAGAGCTGGGATGCTGCAGTTCACCCGCACATGAGTGTGGAGCAGATGGTAACGGTAGCGGCGGCGCATCCCGGCCGTATCGTGGTAATTACAGGTGGTGAGCCGGCTATGCATGATCTTTCTTACTTGACTTCAGGACTGAAAGCAGCCGGCTTCAGGACGCATATTGAAACGTCCGGCTCTTCTGAGCTAAGCGGCCATCTTGATTTTGTAACGCTCTCTCCCAAGAAATTCAAAGCGCCGCTGCCAAGCGCGCTGGAAAAAGCCAATGAATTGAAAGTGGTCGTTTTTAATAAATCGGACTTCAAATGGGGAGAGCAGCACGCAGCCTTCGTACAGAATGATTGCGCCCTGTACCTGCAGCCGGAATGGAGCAAGCGGGATGAGATGACGCCGCTGATTATTGATTATATTCAGCAAAATCCGCGCTGGCAGCTTTCTTTGCAGACTCATAAGTACCTCAACATTCCATAATTTTTTTAACGCCTTTTTCATCCGGCATTTTCCAAAATAAATCATGACCTGGTTACAGTCATTCATCATCTCCGTAGTGGAAGGCATCACGGAATTTCTGCCCATCTCCTCAACGGCGCATATGATCTTTACCTCTTCGCTGATGCATATTCAGAGCGATGAGTTTGTGAAGATGTTCGAAGTATCCATCCAGTTTGGGGCGATTCTGGCAGTGGTATTTCTGTACTGGCGTAAGTTTTTCGACTTCAGCAAATGGCAGTTTTATGTAAAGCTGGCGTTTGCCGTGCTGCCTGCGCTGCTGCTGGGATACCTGCTGAATGATGCGATTGACGCGGTTCTGGAGAAGCCATTACCCATTGCCATTGTGATGATACTGGGCGGCATTATTTTACTTTTTGTTGATAATTGGTTTCGCAATCCACGCATTGAGCGGGAAGAAGACATTAAGATACCCAAAGCAGTGACAATAGGCTTATGGCAGTGTCTGGCGCTGATGCCAGGCATGAGCAGGGCCGCCGCATCCATCATTGGTGGTATGCAACAGAAGCTTACGCGGAAGCTGGCTACCGATTTCGCATTCTACCTGGCAGTGCCTACCATGCTGGCAGTTACGGTGTACTCTATCTTTCTAAAGCACTGGAATATCGGCGGCGTGGAAACAAAAGGCTACAAAATGCTGCTATCGTCCAAAGAAAATATGATGATGTTCCTGGCGGGAAATGTAACCGCCTTTGTGGTAGCAGTGATTGCTATTAAATTCTTTATTTCTTTTTTAAAGAAATACGGATTCCGCTTTTGGGGTTTCTACCGCATTGTCATTGGCCTGTTCATCATTACGCTGATTTTTACCCATGTGATTTAGTAAGCTCAAAATACTTTACAGGAATGGCAGCCCGCTTTTAATAAGGGCCTGAATCCATTTCATCGGCAGTGTCTTACCAACATTTTGCGGCTGGAATAAATACAGCAGAGCTTATCAAATCAGTCTTCGATATACTGCCTGCGGTATTCCCCTTCAAAATGCCAATTGCCTACGGCGCCGCCTAGTAGCTCCTGCGCTGTGTATCTGCGCCTGATTACCCATTCGCCCAAGGCATTATATTCATACTCATAGCGTACACGCCGCTCATTGGCTCTGGCCCATTCTTCCACGGTAAGACCTTCAGCATCATATCTGATCCAGCCGACCGCTTTCTTCTTTGCGCGATGATGAAGCGTGTATTCTACTACTTTCTGCCCGCCACCAATGGTTTGGTAAGTGTACACGATTTCCTGCGGCGCGCTGTAGTAAGAGCTGTATAGCGTTTTACCGGTCAACCGGCCAAGTGTATCGTAGCGATAAAGCGTAAGGCGCGATTGGTGCGCATCCATCTTATTGATCCATTGTTCAGGCAGCGTATCAGGCAATCCCTGCTGGTTGTAGTGATATTGCATCTTGGGATCGCCTGCCCTTTCTGTGTTATACGAGGCAGATTCTATGATTTTTCCATCTGCGTTATAAATGCTGACCGTAGAATCATGATCTGAAGCATCAACTTCTCTTAGCGGAAGCCCGGCAGAGCTATAACTGCATTTGCGCAGTCTGAAATTGCTGTACTC
Source organism: Chitinophagaceae bacterium (assembly GCA_965200035.1). Classification (GTDB taxonomy): domain Bacteria; phylum Bacteroidota; class Bacteroidia; order Chitinophagales; family Chitinophagaceae; genus UBA1952. The sequence continues at coordinate 1,026,064 of OZ241334.1, forward strand.
ACTGATCAGCTTGCCATCTGCGCTGCGTAGCTCTTTATAATTATCCGTTTTCAGCAGTTTTTTGGAGCCAAAGTGCTTGGGAATCCAGTAGGTTGTTTCTATTATTTGCCGGGCATGTGTCTGCAGGGCAAAGGCAATTACAGTGAGAACCAAAAAGATAAATCTCATACTATCATCATCTTTGCCTTGCTTACATAGCAGGCTCCCAGGCTTCAAAAAGCATATTGAGATATCGGTTCTCTTCCTTCGTAATCACCTGATCCGCTTGGGTCAGCTCCAGCGCAAAGCGCAGCAGTTCCTTCCGTTCTTCCGGCGTGGCATCATCATAAAAATCATCCATTACCTTCAGGAAATGCGGTTCCCAGTCATCAGGCTTCAACACTGAGATCACCTCCATCTGCTTATCCAGATTCACGTGAATCGGAAACTCTTTTTCCAGATAAGCGCGGATCACTACTTCCTCGGCGGGGTGAAGTCTATAGTCAACAGCAGAGAGGATCATGAGCAAGTGATAGCCTGCGATGGTCTTGTTGAGTCGGTTGTTTGGCACCTGATATATAGGTTGATGAATGAAGAGATCATTACACCGGTAAGGATCAGGCCACAAAGTATTTTTTTGGGCAGAAAAAAAGAAATGCAATGCATCTTTTGTTTGCCCGTTGAGCGATATGCAATTAACCCTGAAAGGCGAGCAGCAAATCCAGATCGGTATATTTGATGCCGAACTTTTTTGCGATTGGCGCATTGGTCACACAACCCTTGTACAGGTAGACGCCGTTACGGATGCCGCTTTTCGCCTGGATCAGCGCCTCGATGCCGCCATTATCCGCACATTGCTGAAGAATGGGCATCAATACATTGCTGACCGCTCTGGATGCGGTCCGGGATACGCCGGACGCGATATTCGGCACGCAATAATGAATGACATCGTAATGCTTGAAAATAGGATGCTCATGGGTAGTCATTTTTGATGTTTCAAAGCAGCCACCGCGATCAATGCTCACATCCACAATCACAGAACCGGCTTTCATGTTGCTCACCATCTCTTCAGAAACGACTACCGGTGTAATGCCGTTTACAGGCTTCAACGCGCCAACCGCTACGTCTGCGTTTTTCAGCTCTTCGGCAAGCGTTACCGGCTCTACCACAGAGGTAAATAGTCTGCGTCCTACATTATTCTGAAGCCGCATCAGGCGGTAAATGGAATTATCAAATACTTTCACCGAAGCTCCCAAGCCAAGCGCAGTACGTGCGGCAAATTCACCTACAATGCCCGCGCCGATAATCACCACTTTGGCAGGCGGCACACCACAGATGCCACCCAGCAATATGCCTTTTCCGTTGTGTACATTGCTCAGATATTTTGCTGCAGTAAGGATAGCAGAGCTTCCGGCAATCTCGCTCATCGAGCGCACAATCGGGTAAGTACCGGCATCATCTTTGATGGATTCGAACGCAATGGCGATGATCTTTTTCTTCATCAGCAGCTCCAGCATACTTGCCTTAAGAATAGGCATGTGGATGGGCGAAAAAATGACCTGATTGGGCTGCAGCCATTCTGCTTCTTCATCCGAGATCGGTGCTGATTTAATGATAGCCATCGCTTTATAAAGCTCCTGCTTATCATACACGATTCTGGCTCCGGCCTCGCTGTAGTCAGTATCAAAGTAAAAAGAGCCTTCGCCGGCATTATGTTCTACGGCTACATCATGGCCGGAATTTACGAGTACAGATACGGCTTCGGGGGTGAGCGCTACCCTGTTTTCCTGAAAGAGCGTTTCCTTGGGTAAGCCTATAAACAGACGTTTCTTTCTCGGCAACATCTCCAGCGTCTCTTCCAGCGGCACATAAGAAAAGGACGGCGAAATAAATGGCTTTTTAACTCCTGGACGTTCCACAGCTACATTTTGCAGAAATATACGACAAGACTGCGTATAAAAGAAACGGCCAATGAATACCGATTCATTATTTTTGAACGGTACGACCAATAGCAACCGAATGCTGAAACAATCGCAGCAACAGAAGATTTTTCAACGACTTTCGCCCCAGCAGATACGCATTATGAAGCTGCTGGAGGTGACCTCTGTGAGCCTGGACCAGCGTATTAAAGAAGAACTGGAAGAAAATCCCGCTCTTGACCTTGGTTCGGACCATAAAAATGATGATGTATATCAGCTGGATACGCCGGATGATGACCAATATAACGAGGGCGCGGAAGAAGAGGTAGACCTTACCCAGAGCGAAGGCGAGAATATAGATCTGGACCAGTTTCTGAAAATGGAGGATGACAGTGACGGCGATTTCAGCAATTACAAATCCAGTGAGGAAACCGGGCAGGTAACGGCTTTATCTGAAACTACTTTCCATGATTTTCTGCAGGAGCAGCTTCGTATGCTCGATCTGGATGAGCGCCGGTCCACCATTGCCATGCACATCATTGGCAGCATTGATGACGATGGCTTTCTGAGGCGCGAGATACCGGCCATTATTGATGATCTGGCTTTTACGCATAACATCACAACCGCTACGGAAGAGGTTACGGAGCTGCTGGATAAGATTCGCGATTTTGACCCGCCGGGCGTAGGCGCGTGGACACTGGAAGAGTCGCTGCTGCTGCAATTGAACAAGCTGCGGCCTGCCACACGCGATATCCGCAATGCAAAAAAGATTATTACCCAGTACTTTAACGACCTGATCAATAAATATTATCAGCGTATCCAGAAAGCATTGGACATTTCTGAAGAAGACTTCAGACGTGCTGTAACGGTCATTTCACGGCTTACTCCAAAGCCAGGCGCATCTTTCGGATCGGTGAATAAAGGGGAAACCTATGTAGTTCCTGACTTTTATGTGTACAACAATAATGGTAAGCTGGAAGTATCGCTCAACTCGCTGAATGCCCCTGATCTGCGCATATCGGAAGGTTATATGGAAATGATGAAGGCCTATGATCGCAGTCCCAAGAAAAATAAGGATCAGCGCGAAGCCGTCAACTTCATCAAGAACAAGCTGGACGGCGCCAAGTGGTTCATTGATGCCATCCGCCAGCGACAGCATACGATGATGCAGACCATGCAGACGATTGTGAATATGCAGCAACGCTTTTTCCTAACGGGCGATGAAGCAACACTAAGACCTATGGTATTGAAAGATGTAGCGGCCACCACAGGCTTCGATATATCCACCATCTCGCGCGTATCGAACAGCAAGTATGTGCAGACTGAATATGGCACCTTCCGGCTGAAGTTCTTTTTTTCCGAATCGCTACAGCATGACAGCGGTGAAGAAGTATCGTCCCGCGAGGTCAAGTCCATTCTCATGGATCTGGTGAATGCAGAAGACAAGCAGAATCCATTACCAGACGATCAGCTTAAAGAGCTATTGGCGGGAAAAGGCTTTCACATAGCCCGCAGAACCATCGCCAAATACCGGGAGATGCTGGATATTCCCGTTGCACGGCTGCGCAAAGAACTTTGATATTTAATTCAAGTTTTCATTTTCTTAGCGACTGCATCCAGCGCTTCGTAAAATTCTTCGCCGTATTTGCGGGTGATGGATTCTTTCAGGAATTTATAAACCGGCACTTTCAGTTTGCGCCCCAGCTTGCAGGCTTCTTTGCAGAGCTTTTTACGTGGCTGATAATTGACGAGATCATAGCCCGGTTCGCTGGTAATACGTATCGGGAACAAGTGGCACGATATAGGCTTTCTGAAGGCAACCACGCCATCGCGCCACGCCTTTTCGATCGCGCATTTTACAATGCCTTCCTCATCGTGGTAAGCGTAAGTGCAGATACCTCCATTGATGGTAGGAGTAACCGCACCATATTCATCATCATATACATGCGTTCCCTGCCGCTCTATTTCAGCAACATATTCCGGCTTCAGGTACGGCTTAATCTTTGGATATATTTCAGCAATGGTAACAGCCTCTTCTTCGGTAAGCGGCGCGCCGCAGTCGCCCTCTACACAGCATCCGCCCTTACAGGCATTCAGATCGCAGACAAACTCTTCCTGCACAACTTCATCGCTCAGCAACACATGGTCTATCGCAATCATTTTTTAATTTAAAATTTAAAATGCAAAACAGTGTAGCATTACTACAGCATTTGCAAAAATAGCAGTCGTGTGCCGAATAAATACAGAACCAATGTATCATTAATCGATCAACAACAAAGCTCTGAAGCGTCAGAGGCTTTGAATTTTGCATTAAAACGATCCATTAATAATAAAGCCTTTGCGGTAAACAAAGGCTTTTGAATTTTGCATGTTAAATTTTGCATCAGCAATCACATGTTGATGTAATTCATCAGCAGGTTGTAGCGGCTCATCATTTCTTCCTGCCCTGCCTGCGCGCCGAATACTTCTTTTACTTCGTATTCGTGGCGTTCGAATGAGGAGATGACCGGCTCCAGATTGGTGCGGTTTGTTTTCAGCGTTACCTCCAGCATACCAGTAGCGGCATTGTTGCTTACCTGTGAGCTCATAACCATAACATCCTCACTTTCACAGATGCGGGCAATTTCTGTAAGGCTGTAATTGCGCGGCTCCATCTGCAATACGATGATGCCGCCGGGATTATCCATCCCGCTGTTTTCAGTAATATACTTCAGCAGATCATCGCGGGTAATGGCGCCGATATACTTGTCCGTACCGTCTACTACCGGAACGATGTTCAGGTTTTGCTGGTGGGCAATGCGCATGGCTTCGAATGGGTGGCTGCCCGTGCGGATGGCCGGACGAAAAGTGCTGAACTGACCATCCAGCTCTTTATCAGGTATATGAAGGTCCAGCACATCCGATTCCTTGACCAGCCCTATGTATTGGTTTTCCTTTACAAGCGGCAGCTGGGTCAGGTGCGCTCCTTCCATAACATTGAGCGCATGGTTGCCGGTGTCTGTAGGCAGCAGCGTGGGTACTATAGGTGATATGAGCTCGTCTATAATCATGACTTGATTCCTCCTCTACTGATAAACGTTACAAATCCTGGTCCAGATTATAGAAATGGGTGTTGCAGTCTCGTTAAGGCATTTCAAAGAGACCAACAAATTACCCTTTATGCTCTTCTAAAAACCTGGCTAGTACCGTGTTGAACTCGCCCGGCACTTCCATCATCGGCGCATGCCCGCATTTATCGATCCAGTGCAGCTCTGAATTGGGCAATAACTGGTGAAATTCTTCGGCCACCATAGGGGGCGTAATAGTATCATTCCGGCCCCAGATGAGGCAGCAGGGTATTTTAATGTCTTTCAGCTCATCGCCCAGATTATGCCGGATGGCGCTCTTGGCAAGCGAAATGATTTTGATGGCTTTCAGACGATTGTTGACGATAGAGAATACCTCATCTACCAACTCTTTGCTGGCCATCTCAGGATCATAAAAGGTCATGGATGTTTTCTTCCGGATAAATTCATAGTCGCCCCGCTTGGGATAAGTCTCGCCCATTCCATTCTCAAACAGCCCGGAAGAGCCGGTAAGCGTAATCGTCTTTACATGCTCAGGATGCTTGAGTATATACGCCAGCCCTACGTGGCCGCCCAGTGAATTGCCCAGCAGGTGTACCCCATTCAGGCTCATCGTTTCCATAAACTTGGATACGTGCCTTGCCAGCCCGGAAACAGACGTCTCCAGCAGGCTCAGATCATACAGGGGCAAAAGCGGAATGATCACCCGGTGAGTCGCTTTAAAATGCTCAATCAGGTCTGCAAAATTGGACAGTGCGCCAAAGAGACCGTGGAGGAGCACCAATGGTTCGCCCTGGCCTTCTGCTACATACCTGAATTTACCGGTCTGCTTTATTTCGTACTGCATCAGTATAGAGATGGGGTGGTTATTAGCGCTAAAGTAGGCATTTTTGAGAAAGCCAATACTGCCTGCGCCCTTAATTTTCCATGAATCACACAGGGTTGTTTTGTAGCATCACAGGTGCGTTTCACAAATGCTATTCCCGGAATTTAATTAAATATGTGCACAGTCTGGTAACGGCGTGCAGGCATTGTGGGGATAAATCTGTTACAGCAGTTGAATGCACGCGCTGCGCTGAACGATAAATAACTGTTATGCCAAAAAAAATTCCCGATAAGCCGTATAGCCTTTGATCCAACTTTTGATTGCAGCTTAGCTGCTTACCGGGATCTGTCTGGGGGAGATAAAAATGCTTTTTCATGTCTGTGCAATTTTAAATGTATGACCAATAACGCATTGACCGTACATCTTATTGCAAATATATAAAGCAACACAGTGCTTTTCTACCGCCGCCAACCGTTATGGAGCCGCTGCATAACGTTTCCCAGCTATTCCATAACGTTTTTTAGCTCCTCCATAATGCATACCAGCTCCTCCATAACGTTGCGCAGCTCCTCCATAATGCGTACCGGTTCCTCCATAATGTTCTGGAAGAGGTGGGGGAAATGTTAGCTTGAAACCTGTGCTCGCTGTGGGATCCTTCGTGCCTCAGGATAACCCGCTGAATAAATAGGCCGGTACAAAACACAGGTCACGCTGACGTAAGGAAGCAGCCCACAGCGACTTGTTCTTACCGTGCTTTGCCTTTACAGCAACTTGTTTTTACAGCTTCTTCTCCAGCATATCGCAGATGCGGTTGAGCGCCGCAGTGAGGTTATTGAGCGTCTTTTCTAAAACACCGGTGTTGTAATTATTTGCGTAGCTGCTATCAATGGAACTATTCACACCAGAATTGCTCACATCACCATTAAAATAAAATCCTTCCCCGTGCCTTACCAGCTCTTCCATAGTCTTACCCAGCGCGCCGGCTATCTCATCGGCTTTTGTGATGGTCAGCGGCGTTTCGCCGCGCTCTATTTCATTAACTGCTTCCTCGCTCATGTTCAGCTTTTGGGCAAGGTCTCCGGTGCTGTAGCTTTTTTCCTTGCGCGCTTTGCGGATGCCTTTGCCAATGCTTTCGGCTAGGAAGTCCGGCAGCGTATGTACTTTATTTTCGTCGGGGTTGGTCGTCTTCATAAGATGGAGGCGTTGCTTATTTATGAATAATGAGTGGTGATATACAACAAAGCCAAGGTTCCTTTCAGGCTTTTCAAACGTCTGGGTGATGAGTGGCTTTTCCTTCTGACCTTTGACCGACCTGGCAGGTCTTTTCTTCGGGACTTGCCGGGTCTATTCAACAGAGGGGCTTATCATTTTGCTTCACAGAGAGAAATTTTCCAAAGCAGAATCCATCCTTATAAATGGCTGCGTACGCAAATAAACAGACATTATTTTTTTACCGATTTATCGGCTTTAAGGCCCTGATTACGCTTTTTGCCCGTTTGCCTAAAATATATTGCCCTTACACCTGCCATAATACGTAGATCACTTAACATTTATTTGTAAAGCTTGACACAGTGATTTAATTTTATACTCAACTGATTTACTGAAATATGAAAAAAATATTTTACCCCTTTCTTTTATCTGCGTTTTTAATCGGGTACAGCACGGCCGCTCATGCGCAGGCTGCGGTGCCTGCCGGCACCACTCCCGGCAATGCTCCCCTCATCAAAAAAGGACAGAAGCTCACCTATATGGTGCTGCCTGCAGAAGGCAATACCTGGGGGTATGAAGTGTCGGTGGATGGCAAGCCTTACATACGCCAGCTAAGCATTCCCGGCGAGCCCGGCAACAGAGGCTTTAACAGCAAGAGAGAGGCAGAAGAAACTGCAAAGCTGGTAATCGGTAAAATACAACGGAACATCATTCCCCCTGCAGTTACCGGGCAGGAGCTGTCACAGATCAGAGCTGCGGTCAGGTAGTATCTGCCAACTGTTCCCTTCTTTAAAAAAACCAGTAAAATGCAATACAAAAAAATTTATAGCAGCATCGCTGTGGCAGCCATATTACTATGCTGTCTTCTGGCGCCATCTGCTCACGCACAGGCGCCCAATACCTGGACACAAAGGGCCAGCATTGGCGGTACAGGCCGGAATGGCGCCTTTTCTTTTGGCAATGACACGACCGGCTATATCGGGGGTGGCTTTACCAACAATAATATGTGGCAATATAGCACCACTACCAATACCTGGAGCCAGAAAGCCAGCTATCCCGGCGCCCAGGCGGTGTGGGGCGCCCATTTTGCCGTCGGCAATAAGGGCTATGTAGGCCTTGGCGGGTACACCAGCACTGCCAGTGATTTCTGGGAGTATGATATGATGGCCAATACCTGGACTTCCAGGGCCACCTTTCCCGGTGGCGCCAGAAGCAGATCAGCATGCTTTGTGGTCAATGGAAAAGGCTATGTATGCGCCGGCAGCAGCACCTACAGCAGTGCAGCCGGTAATTACGCAGATTTATGGGAATATGACCCTGCTACCAATGGCTGGACCCAAAAGGCAAACTTTCCCGGTGCTGCACGGCAGTTTGCCGTAGGCTTTGCCATTGGCGCTGACGGGTATGTGGGCACAGGTTCCAATTATGATGTTGGCAGCACTTATTACTCCGATTTTTACCGGTATAATTCTGCATCCAATACATGGACCACGATTGCATCCTACCCTATTGTTCTTTACGCCAGCTCTTCCTTTTCTGTGGGCAATAAAGGATATGTTGGCGTTGGCATAACAGGCTCAGGCACTTCCATCACGAAGACCACCTCATTGTATGCTTACGATCCGCAGACGAATGCATGGGCTCCCAAAGCATCCTTCCCCGGCGTAGCGCGCAACAGTGCGGTAGGCTTTAATATTGGCCTGCGTGCATATCTCGGCACTGGTTATGGCACGAACGCAGCTTATGAAGTTGACTTCTATGAGTACATGAGCGACGCCCTGATCACTGGCCCGGTAACCGGCGCTTTTTGCCCGGGGCAAAGCTTTCCGGTCACCTATAATTGCGCCAGCCCTTACTTTAATGCCGGCAATATATTTACAGCGCAGCTTTCCGATGCATCAGGCTCTTTTGCCAGTCCGGTAAATATCGGGTCTGTAACGGCAACTACAGCGGGAACAGTTACGGTAACCATACCATCCGGCACGCCTGCGGGCACCGGCTACAGGATACGCATTACCGGCTCATCACCAGCCGTTACCGGCACAGACAACGGCACAGATTTTACCATTCAGAATGGCCGGCTTTATGTAGATGGGGGTGTAGCAGCCAGCGGCAGCGGCACCACATGGGCAACAGCCTTTAAAACCCTGAATGAAGCATTGAACGTAGCCAATGTATCCGTATCCTGCGGCAATGAAATATGGGTAAAGGCAGGTACTTATCTGCCAACTACCGGCACCAGCAGAGATTCTTCTTTCCGTGTTCTGCGCAATGGCATCAAGCTATACGGTGGCTTTGCCGGCGGAGAAACGCTGCTGAGCGCACGGAATATCACGGCTAACCCTACTATTCTTTCCGGCGATATCGGCACAGCCAATGACAGCACGGATAACAGTTATCACGTAATGACCGTCGTTTCTACTGCGGCCAATAATATTGATACCAGTACGAGGATCGACGGCTTTACTATTCGTGGCGGCAACGCTACGGGCGGCGGCAACTTTACGGTAAATGGCGTTACGCTTAATCAGGTAGATGGCGGCGGTATTCACCTTGCCGGTATGGGTACCGGCAATGAGTGCAGCCCGTCAGTGGTCAATAATACGTTCACCCGCAATACGGCCACTTATGGCGGCGGCCTTTACCTCGGCGGCTATGGCGGCGGAACGAGCAGTCCGGTAATCAGGAACTGTACATTCACCACTAATACTGCTATCATTTACGGCGGTGGCCTTACAAGCATCGGCGAAGCCAAAAGGAATATTTTCAGCATTGTCAACAGCACCTTCAGTGCGAATAAAGTAAGCCTTACAGGTGCTTTCGGCGGGGGCGGGGCGCTTTACACGCGTGCCAGCCTGATGACGATAGATGGCAGCACCGTCACTTTAAATACAGGCAATTGCGCAGCAGGCATTAAAGCAGATGGCGGCGTAACAACGGTAACCAATACTGCCTTTACCTCCAATACGGTAACTGCCAGCAGCAACACCACTAACTACAATGGCGCCGAAGTATACAACACAGGCGGCGCTGCTGTATTTCACGGCGCGGGCGATAGCAGCTCTTATACCAATTGCACCTTCACCGGCAACAGCGCCTACAATGGCAATGCCATCTTCCTGACCAGCCTCGGCTCTGCAGGTACGTTTGTAAAGCTGAATACCTGCAAGTTCCTATCCAATAACGGAGGCTACTGGGGCGGTGTAATTGCCAATTATTACAGCGCAGAAATACAGGCCAATAATTGTGTGTTCAGCAACAACAGCGTTCCTGGTTACGGTGGTGTAATGGACATCTTCTCTGCCTCCAAAGCAACCTTCACACAATGTGTGGCCGCCAATAACACGGCGAGCGGAACAGGCGGTTTTGCATTGAATGAAGATGGCTGCACCATAACTTTTATTGATTGTACGCTAAGCAATAACTCAGCCGGCAGTGCGCCCTACTCTATTGATGGAAACGGCACACCGGCTACTATTCTGAGAAATACAATTGTCTGGGGTACCTCCAATGGATCTCATCTCTATACTACAGGCGCTACATTAAGCAATAGTCTGGTAAGAGGCATCACGGTGACAGCACCCAACCTCTCTGTAGATCCGTATTTTGTAAATCCAGGCAATGCGGTTGGTGCAGATGGAATCTGGGGAACAGCGGACGACGGCATTCGTCTGACGTACTGCTCACAGGCTATCAATGCAGGCTCAAATGCGCTTGTTCCAGCAGGCCTTACAACAGACTATAAGGGAGATGGCCGCATTCAGCAGGGAATCGTGGATATGGGCGCTTATGAATCGCCTGTATTGCCTCTGCTCATTACAAAGTCTCATGTAGATGTGCTCTGTAAAGGTGCGGCAACAGGTACCGCAACGGTAAATGTTTCCGGTGCTTCCAACAGCTTTGCCTATGCATGGTCGCCATCAGGCGGCACCGGCGCTACAACATCAGGTGTTACTGCCGGCAACTATACAGTAACCATTACAGATGCTTCAGGCTGCTTCGTAACGAGAACAGATACGATTAAAGAGCCGGCTTTGGCACTGGCAACTTCAGTATCTGCTCAGACAAATCCACTTTGCTATGGTGCTGCTACAGGCACCGCAACCGTATCTGCTACAGGTGGCACAGGCGCTTACACTTACAGCTGGTCGCCATCAGGCGGCAATGCTGCATCTGCAACAGGTCTCGTTGCCGGCACTTACACAGTAACGGTCAAGGATGCCAATAACTGCTCGAAGCCACAGACAGTCACTATCACCCAGCCTGGGGACATTATGACATCGATTTCATCCCAGACGAACATCTTGTGTTTTGGCAACAGCACGGGTGCTGCCACGATCGGGGTCACCGGCGGCACCGGCGCCTATACCTATTCATGGGCGCCTGCCGGGGGCACCGCCGCTTCCGCAACAGGGCTCGCCGCAGGCATCTACACCGTCACCGTCAAAGACGCCAACAACTGTACCAAAACTCAGACCGTCAACATCACCCAGCCTGCCGTCCTGGCCACCTCTGTATCTTCACAGACCAATGTAGCCTGCAACGGATCGGCCACAGGCGCCGCCACCATCGCCGTCACCGGCGGCACTGTTCCTTATACCTACTCCTGGTCCCCTTCCGGCGGATCGGCAGCTACCGCTACCAACCTCGCCGCAGGCACCTATACGGTCACCGTCAAGGATGCCAATAACTGCACCACCACCCAGACCGTCAACATCACCCAGTCCGGTGCGCTGACCACCTCGGTTTCCGCACAGACCAATGTCCTCTGCAAGGGCGCCGCCACCGGTGCCGCCACCATCGCGGTCAGCGGCGGCAGTACCCCTTATACTTATTCATGGGCGCCTGCCGGCGGAACGGCCGCCTCGGCTACAGGTCTCCTTGCCGGCAACTACACGGTCACCGTCAAGGATGCCAACAACTGTTCCACCACCCAGACCGTTACCATCACCGAACCGGCTGCCGCTATCGCTACCTCGGTATCCGCACAAACCAATGTCCTCTGCTTCGGTAACACCACGGGCGCGGCCACGGTTGCCGTTACCGGCGGTACCGGCACTTACACCTATTCATGGGCACCTTCCGGCGGATCGGCCGCTTCCGCCTCAGGACTCGCTGCCGGCACCTACACCGTCACCGTCAAAGATGCCAACAACTGCGTTAAGACACAGACCGTCACCATCACCCAGCCTGCCTCAGGCCTCACCGCGGCCATCACCAGCCAGACCAATGTCCTCTGCTTCGGCAACAACACCGGGTCTGCTACTGTCACCCCTTCCGGCGGCACTTCGCCCTACACCTATTCCTGGTCACCATCGGGCGGCACAGCGGCTACCGCCTCAGGCCTCGCTGCCGGTACTTATACCGTAACGGTGAAGGATGCGGGCAACTGTACCGCTACGGCTACGGTGACCATCACCCAGCCCGCCGCAGGCCTTGCCGCCACCGCGGGCAGCCAGACCAATATCCTCTGTAACGGTGCGGCTACCGGCGCGGCTACCGTAGCTGTTACCGGCGGTACTTCGCCTTACACCTATTCCTGGTCGCCTTCCGGCGGAACGGCGGCTACGGCCACCGGACTCGCTGCAGGCACCTATACCGTAACGGTGAAGGATGCAGGCAACTGCACCGCCACCCAGGCCTTTACCATCACCCAGCCACCGGCTATCGTCACTTCGGTCACCGCACAGACGAGCGTGGCCTGCTTCGGCGGCAGCACGGGCAGTGCCACCATCGGGGTAACCGGTGGTACCGGCGCCTATACCTACTCCTGGGCGCCTTCGGGCGGTACCGCTGCCACGGCTACAGGCCTCGCTGCCGGTAATTATACCGTGACGGTTAAAGATGCCAACAACTGCACCACCACCCAGGCGGTGACCGTCACCCAGCCTGCGGCCGCCCTTTCGGTAACGGCTTCCTCACCGGCCAGGATCTGCGCAGGCGCACCCCTGAACCTGACGGCTGCCCCTGCCGGCGGCACCACCCCGTACGCCTACAGCTGGACCGGACCCAACGGCTTTACCGCTGCTACCCAGAACCCATCCATTGCCGTGGCGCAGGTGAGCATGGGCGGCACTTACAGCCTGACGGTGACTGATGCCAGAAGCTGTACGGCTAACGCCACTACGGCTACCATTGTCGATTCCATTCCCAACCAGCCGGCCAACATCACCGGCAACGGCGTTGTCTGCGGCGGATCGATCAATGCCTACAGCATTGCTGCCGTCACCGGGGCCACCTCTTATACCTGGACGCTGCCTGCCGCGCCCGCGGGCTGGACGGGGTCTTCTGCGACCACTTCCCTCTCTGCCACCGCACCGGCCACACCAGGCACCGGTACCCTCAGCGTAGCGGCGGTCAACGGATGCGGATCTTCCACCCCGCGCACCCTGTCTGTCGCGGTCGTCACCACGCCCGCTGCACCGGCTGCCGTCAGCGGCAGCGCCGCAGTCTGCGGCGGCATCACCCAGAGCTACTTTACCGCACCTGTGGATCAGGCTACTTCCTACCTCTGGACCGTGCCTGCCGGATGGTCTGCACCTGCCATCACCGGCAGCTCCATCGCCACCACCCCGCCTGTCACTACCGGTACCGGCAATGGCGCGGTCACGGTTAAAGCATCGAACGTCTGCGGCACTTCGGCTGCCGCCTCGCTCGCCGTCACCGTCACCAACATACCCGCACAGCCGGCTGCCATTGCCGGCAATGCGAATGTGTGCGGCGGCACCGCCCAGATCTATAAGATACCAAAGGTGGCCGAGGCTGCCGCCTACACCTGGACCGTACCGGGCAATGGCTGGACCGTAGCGCCGGGCAGCGCCACCGATACCTTCATCAACACCACGGCCGGAACGGCTGCCAATACCGTATCGGTCACCGCTTCCAACCAGTGCGGCACTTCACCGGTACGTACCCTCGCCGTCAGTGTCACCAATGTCCCCGGCACGGCGGGCGCCATCACCGGCCCTGATTCGGTCTGCACCGGCAGTGGCGCGGTCACCTTCGCTACCGGACAGATCGCCGAGGCGGCATCCTATACCTGGACCCTGCCTCCGGGCTGGACGGGCACTTCCGCTACCAGTCAGATCAGCGGCACCCCGGGATCTGCTGCTGCCACCGGCGCGGTGACCGTTAAGGTAACGGGCACCAACAGCTGCGGCAACGGGCCTTCTGCCCAGAAGACCATCATCGTCAACAATCCCGTCACCCCGGCGGTAGCGCTCAGCGGGCCTTCGGGCACCCAGTGCGCAGGCAATGCCCTGGTGTGGACGGCTACCCCGTCGGGCGGCGGCCTTAGTCCCCTCTACCAGTGGAAGGTCAATGGGGTCAATCAGGGTGCCCCCGGCTTATCCAATACCTTTACTTCTTCGGCCTTGAACACCGGCGATGTGGTGAGCGTGCAGATGAGGACCTCGCTGCCGTGCGCCACCACGCCGGGCGGCTATGCCCTGGCATCCGCAGGGGCGGTGACGATCAGCCCGCAGGTGATGCCCGGCATCAACATCAATGCCACCGCACCGCCGGACCTCTGTAAGGATGTGCCGGTCACCTTCTATGCCAATACCACGGGCGGGGGATCTGCCCCCGTCTACCGCTGGTCCAGGAACGGAACGGTGATCACCGGGGCTACGGGACCATCCTACACCCTGACCGGCCCGGCCAATGGCGATACCCTGCAGGTGACCCTGATCAGCAATGCCCGGTGCCGGATCACCGATTCGGTGGCCTCTAATAAGATGGGACTGAGCGTGAGCCCTTATGTGAGCCCTGTGGTGAGCATCAGCGCCAACCCCGGCACGGCCATCGGGGCGGGGCAGACGGTGATCTTCACCGCTGCCGTTGCCAATGCGGGGGCTAACCCGGAAGTGCGCTGGAAGCGCAACGGCCTGGCGGTAGCCGGCACCACGGGGCTGAGCTGGACGACTTCGACCTTAAGGGACGGGGACGTGATCAGCGCCGATCTGGTGAGCGGTGCACGGTGCGCCACGCCGTTTATGGTGACCAGTGTCAATACCCTGCAGATGAGGGTGAGCACCGGGGTATCCACCGTCAGCGGGCCGGTGGGCAGCATCTCGCTCTATCCCAACCCCAGCAGCGGGGCGTTCACCGTACAGGTGAAGGGCACCGCCTTAAGCAATGGCAGGGGCAGGATCGGTCTGGAGGTGCTGAGCGCCACCGGGCAGCTGGTCTGGCAGCTGGTGGTGGCACCCGACACCAGAGACTGGAGTGTGGATGTACACCTCCCAGCAGCCACCGCACCCGGAATGTACCTCATCAGAATAGCACCCCAAGACAACCCCGGCAACAACACTGTACTCAAATTCAATGTTGAAAAGTAAAGTGCAGCAGTAACATTCTAAATAGTTAGCAAAAAGAAACCCGGCCATGAGGCCGGGTTTCTTTTTTTTATACCTAATTCCTGAAAAGCCATTACTAAAATCTGATTAGGCATTTGCTAATGCTTTGATATAGCTGCTTCCAGACAGGTTTTGACAAATACTTTGCTAACGAGATATAACAGTTGCGCCGTCTATTTGTACCGCCTTAAATCTGCTCTAATTGCTGAATAGCAGTGTTCAATAGCTATGCGCTCACTTACAGTACGGTCCTTTTTTACCAAGAGTTTTATGCGCTTTGAACGCTTTTTCTTCTTCTGTGAGATGACAAGCGTTTTCCAATGAATTGCAGAAATATAATGCTCTTACCTACTTTGCTGAGTTGGATAAAATGCTGATGGAAAGCGCTACGATGGCTGTGTTGAAGACAAAGGACAGGAATCCATGAAGCAATACCACGCGGCGAATAAGCTTTGAGCGCACTTCCACATCAGATACCTGGAAGGTCATTCCTACCACAAAAGAGAAGTAGGCAAAATCAAGATAATCCGGAGCTTCATCTTCCGGAAAGTCGAGACCTCCTGTATGCGGCGAAGGCGCATCAGCATCATCCGAATAATACAGGTGTGCATAGCGCAGGGTAAAGAGGGTATGCAGCAAGCCCCAGGATAATGCAACGCCCATCAGCGATACGGCCTTATGTACTTCAGCACCAATCTGGTTATTGTCTGAATTTTTTAGCAGCAACAGAATGCCGGCCAGACTTACACATATCAATCCCAGCACTAAGGCAAAAATAGTGTACCGGCTTTCATCTTCCTGACGGGCCTTATGGCTGAGCTCTTTTTGTGGTACTGTATAAAAGGTAATCCAGTTTACAGCAATCATCAGGAGACAGAAAATATCCCAGGCGGCCATCATCGCAGACAACCAT
Source organism: Chitinophagaceae bacterium (assembly GCA_965200035.1). Taxonomy (GTDB): domain Bacteria; phylum Bacteroidota; class Bacteroidia; order Chitinophagales; family Chitinophagaceae; genus UBA1952. The sequence goes on from OZ241334.1 coordinate 1,042,332, forward strand.
TCACTGCCCGTCAGTACGAGCAATATCATTACTGCCAGAGCACCACCCAGACAGAGCAGCAAACGCCTCATTGCGCTCAGATTATTCAGCCAATTTACCATAGTGAATTCAGGCAAGAAAGATTCTGCCCGGAGAAAGGTACAACCTAAATTCATTTCCCGATAACGCTTATGCGTTTGCCTGAGCTACCTGTAAAATCATCGCCTGATGAATATTCCTTATGAACCGGATTCTAAGCGCACAGATACTTTTGGGCAGGTAATTCCAGTATAACTAACCAGCATAGCCAAGCATTCAGATTATTAAAAAGACCGGGACTAGCCCGGTCTTTTTAATGGTCAGCCAGAAAAAATTCCTGACTATTTATTGACCACCATTTTCTTGGAATCAATGATCTTTCCATCTGCAGTGAGCGTATAAATGTAGGTGCCGGAATTGATGTCTGAAGTGATGACACGCACACTACTCTTTCCGCGCTCGTTGAGTGTTACCGCCCTGATTACCTTGCCTTCCATAGTAGCCAGTGTGATGACCGCAGTCTGTACCGATGCAGCAATATTGAAACCGATTGTGGTAGCATTATCACATGGATTGGGCACATTCTGGTCCATTGATATGCCAGACTGTCCATTGTCGGTAGCGCGTGTATTTCCTGCTACATTCTTTACGGCTGCGGTCAGCTCATCAATCTTCGTCTGCTGGTCGCGGATCTGCACCTGCTGGTCTTTCACTGCCTGAATAAGGATCGGAATCAGCTCAGTATAATTCACCGTCTTGATGGTTGCATCTAGCATTCCCTTATTGCCATCAGGCACGGGCGTTTCCTTTACCAGCGAAGGCAATACCTGCTCCAGATCCTGGGCAATTACGCCATAGTTTTCTCTGTCAACAGGCAGGTTCAGCGTAGGAAATACAGTATTGTCAAACTGGTATTTTTTAGGCTGAATTTTGTTCAGCAGCTCCAGTGCATTGACAATCGGCTCAATATTCTTTTTGATCTTCTTGTCTGATGCGAAGTAGCCGGTCACAGAGAATACATCGCCATTGAAGTAGCCGGCATAGTTAGGCCCATTGCCTTTGTTATCACTCTCGCAAGCCTCGCCATACACGCCTATATTTCTCTTGGCTTCGCAGGCAGAAAACCAGCCGCCAAAAGCATCACCTTCACCGCGGCCGAGGCCTATACCCACTACGCCATGTGTGATCTTACGACCAGCGCGACCCAGGAAACTACCGCCTGTGTTGATTAGATTTTCACCGAGGCTGGACTCGCCATACACACCAATTGCCTCACCTTCGCGGGCCCGGTCCAGATTCGTGCCGGATATGGCAATGTTGGTCTGATCATACGCTTCGTCTTCTATGTTGCGTACCACATCCAGCTTTGCATTAGGCACACATGAACTGATGCCGATACCTACGCGGTTGGTAAATGGTTTCATACTGCCATCGCTGAAGGTAAAATTGTTGCTGTTCATTGGTACAGTGCGGTTATCAAGCAATTCCGCGCCTGAGCCTTTCTCGCAGCTTTGGCCCAGCTGTACCGTGCCGCTGCCATCCATTGAGCAGCCGTTATTGGCATTGCCGGCTCCGCCGCCACCGCCGTCAGTTACCAGCACTACATCGCCATTGGCGTCCACAGACAATACCTTACCCTGATTGTTCTGTGCATTCGAGAAGATGTTCATGTTGGAGAAGCGTAGTCCTGAAAAGCCGGTATTGCTGCTGGTGCCATCGCCTGAATGGTTGATCTCTACACGGTTGCCGGGTGTAGGTGTGCCAAAGCCAAATCGGCCGGTATTGGTGAAAACGCCTCTGCTGATACCGTTCGTGAAAATGCGCACATTATCATTGGACAGCGTACCAAAAACGTTGCGGGTACCGAGCACGTTATTGCCCGTAACGGTCCATGCACAGGTGTCGTTGCAAGGCACTACAGTACAAGGGTAAGGTTGCGGATTATTGAATGTGGCCAGTACAGATACATAGGTAGCCGTATTGGTGTATTCACCCACTTTCAGTGCAATCACATTGTTGCCCACATTCAGGAAGCTGCTGGGAATGCAGAAGGTATCCTGTGTAGGCCAGTCTGCAAGACCGAGGTAATGTCCGTTAATATAGACATCGCTGAAGTTATCGGCCAGGATGATGATGCGGTGAAAACCACCGGTATTGGGCAGGGTGAAATTTCTGCGGAAGCAGGCTGCCCACACCTGAGGATTGGTCTGCTGGGTCCACATATCATTGGACGGATTGGAAGCCGGTGTGATGCTGAGGGGCGCGGTCCAGGAAGCATCGCTGTAGCCTACATCAGTCCACGAGGGTATGCTGGCAGGCGGATTGGTAAAGGAGGCAGGACTTGGGTATGGCGGAGGAGTACCTGCAGGAGTGGGCACAAGCGGGAAACAGCGCCAGGAGTTATCAGTGATGATGTTGATCTGAGCAAAGGAAAACGTTGCAACAGCCAGGAAGCTGAGCCGTAGAAAAAGCTTTTTAATAAAAGGAAGTTTTTTTGTTTCAGGTAAAAAATGAAAAGAATAGGAGCGGGCATAGCAGCTCAGCAAGGCGGACTTCTGGACATACCTGTAGTATTTTTGAAGTGGAAAAAAGACTATCCCATACACGTTCTGCCCGTATGCATCAGGACAGAAACAGCAATAAAGCGAGACCGGTGCGAAAAGAAATCCAATGCAGCAGCGATGAGCGGGGGAGATATAGAAAGCTGCTGACGCCTGAAGTGGTGTACGGTACAATATTAAGCCACCGAACCTAAGCCTGTCAAGCGCTATTAAACGAATATTTAATGTTTTTATTCACGCGCGTTCAGGCGGTTTCCCACACAGATTATACTTATGTAATTAGTCCTCAGCTTTATAAATGGCATTATAGGAAGTAAAGTCTGCAATAGCTTTTAAGGGACGCGCCGGACTATAGAATTATGCGTATTTCTGCACCAACAAAAAGGACCGAACTGATGAGACATCTGCTGATTATTTTTCCCTGCCTGCTTTTTCAAATGAGCATTCAGGCACAGACCTTACGCAATAAAGACGTTTTTGATTTATGGTTGGTTTCACCCACAGATGGACAAGCTGCGCTGAAGCAGAAAGGATTTAAAGAAGTATATGGCGGCCCCAAAAAGGAGGGAGGGTATCTTTATCTGTATCAGCATAAGTCCGCTCAGGAGTACTTGTTTCTCAATTACGACACGGCTTATCAGACAAATGCAGCCAGCTATTATGTACCTACCAAGAGCGCCTATTTAAAGTTGCAACAAGATAGAAGCACACTCTTTCCGGGTGAAGAAATCACTCCTGAAGGGCGCACCCGGTATGAGGATGGCAGAAAATACTATCATCTGCTTTTCAGGAAAGCAACACCCAATGCCCACTAAGAAATCAAGCGCAGCAAGCTTTGCTGCGCTTGAAATTCCCGCTAATAAAATCAACTGATTAAATACTCCTGCTCTTCAGAAGCACAGCTCCTGCGCTGCTATCTTTTAAGCTCAAATCGCTTTATACTCTCCCACTGGCTGCCATTGATTTTAATCAGATAAATTCCATTGGCCACTTCTTCTCCTAACACCACATTCAACGACCATTTTTTTGTATCCGGTATCACCGCAGTGCTATAGATGGGTTGTCCAAGATGATTAACAATGTTCAGGTACACCCGCTTGCCGTCGGGCGAGATGTTGCTGTTCACTTCCAGCGTAAAATGCCCGGTATTCGGGTTCGGGTAAAGGCTGATTGCAGCGTTTCCATTCAGCTGCTGTGGTATACCGGTGGTCGTCGAGTGAATCACCAGTTCATCGCTGCTTACCTGTGCAGGGGAAGCACACGGCAGGCTGCTCGTCATCATAACGGTGATCAGGTCATTAGCCTCCAGATTGTTGGCAGCCCAGCTTGTAGCATTGGCACCGGCAATTGGCTGGTTATTTTTCATCCATTGATATACAGGATTTGCACCGCCATTGGCTGATGTAGCGCTGAATATCACGGTTTGCCCGGGAGTAATGGTTGTTCCGGGCGATGCGCTTATGGATACGGCAGGCTTCACCTCTGAAGAAACGGTCATCCCCATTTTATTGCTTTGCACCGTAGTGAAAGAAGCACAGGCCGCATTGCTTGTTAATACCGCATAAATCGTATCACCTGATCGCAGATTATGGTCGGTGTAGGTAGCAGCATTAGTGCCTGTTATTACCCCATTCTTACGCCATGTATAAACAGGTGCAGCACCGCCGCCCACTATATTCGAGAAGAAAGTGACTGGTGTGCCCGAACAGATATCCGGCGGCGTGGTAGCATTGATATTGATGCCGGGAACGATGGAAGGAGTCACCGTAATGATGAGCTGATTTGAAGTAGCCGTTGCTGCGCTCACACAGTTGGCGCTGGAAGTCAGCATAGCGCTGATCACATCGCCGGTAGAAAGCTGATCGTCTGTATAAGTAGTTGCATTAAGTCCAACATTCAGGCCATTTTTGTTCCATTGAAATGCTGGAGTTGAGCCACCATTTACCGGCGTAGCAATAAAAGTTGCCGGTGCGTTGGCGCATATAGCGCCTGGCGCGCTGATGGTTATAGCAGGGGTCAGTACGGGACTTACCGTTACAGAGCGACTGGATGCTGTGCTGGTGCCACAGGCGCCGGTAGCCGTAACGGATATAGTACCGCTGGTATTACCGGCCACATAAGTGATCGTATTGGTATTGCTGCTGCCTGTCCATCCTGCCGGTGCAGACCAGTTGTAGGTTACACCGCTTACTGCAGTTACAGAATAAGTCCCGCTGCTTCCTGCACACTGGTTGTTGCTGCCGGTGATCACAGAAGGTTGTGGTGGGGCGCCCGCCGGTACAACGGCCAGCGCCGTTGAAGCGCTGCTGCCGCAAATATTTACAGCAGCTACGGTAATATTGCCGGGCGTTACGCCGGTAGTTGCATTAATCGTGTTAGTAGCAGAAGCACCTGTCCATATATTCGGCAGCGTCCAGCTATAGCTTGTTGCATTGCTTACCAATGTGGCAGTATAAGTAACCGCACCGCCTATGCAAGGCGTAAGTGGCCCGATGATAAGACCTGGTGCTTCGGGAACATTATTGACTGCTACAGCAAGATTCTGATTGGCGGAAGTGCCGCACATATTGGAAGCAGAAACGGTGATCGTACCTCCGTTATTTCCTGCAGTAGTTGTAACAGAATTGTTAGTAGAATTTCCATTCCAGCCGACAGGAAGTGTCCAAATATAAAAGGTAGCTCCTGGTACGGCAACAATGCTGTAGGTATTGGAAGAGTTCGCACATACAGATGAATTACCATTAACAGCACCCGGCATGGCTGGCGGCTGCGTTACGGCAAGAGTGAGCGCATTGCTGGTGGCAGCAGCCGGTGCAGCACATGGTGCGCTTGAGTTCATGATTACAGTTACCTGATCACCATCTGCCCATGATGAAGCTGTATAAGTATTGCTGGTTGCACCCGGTATGTCTGTTCCGTTTTTCTGCCAGCGATAAGCCGGTGTAGCACCGCCGTTGGATGAAGCTGCGGTAAATGTTACTGGAGTAGCCGCACAGACAGCGCCTGCAGGTGATCGGGTAATCGATACAGCCGGCACAAGGATCGAGTTGACCGTGACATTTATTGGATTACCGGCTACGGTTGCAGGGTTTGCGCACGCAGCATTTGAGGTCAGCGCTACCGTAATGATATCACCGTTAGCCAATGCATTATCTGTGTAGTTCGCCGTGTTATTTCCTGTATTCAGCCCGTTCTTTTTCCACTGATAGATAGGTGCAGTGCCTTCATTTACCGGCATTGCTGTAAACATAATCGTTGTGCCCATACAGATCGTTGTTGCAGGGGTCGTACTTACCGTTACAGAAGGAGTAACTACCGGATTCACCTTCATATTGATAACCGGACTGTTCGCGGAAACAGGCGATGCGCAGGCTGCATTCGAAATCAGCGTCACTTTGATAGCATCACCGTTGGCAAGCGCATTATCTGAGTACACTGCATTGTTCGACCCAATGTTCACTCCGTTCTTCTGCCATTGATAGGCAGGCGCTGCACCGCCATTTACGGGAGTTGCAATAAAAGAAACAGATGTGCCCGCGCAGATCGTATCGCCCGGATTGGCAGAGATAGTGACGGCTGGGATTACAGCAGGATTGACCGTCATAAGCACATTATTGCTGGTCGCAGAAACAGGAACCGGACATGCAGCATTCGAGGTCAGCTTCACCTTAACGACGTCGCCGTTGACCAGCGTATTATCGGTATAGGTTGCAGCATTAGTGCCTGCATTCACCCCGTTCTTCTGCCATTGAAAAGCAGGCGCCGCGCCGCCATTCACCGGTGTTGCGGTAAAGGTTACAGCAGTGCCCGCGCATATAATATTGCCGGGCGCAGCGGCAATAGTTACTGATGGAATTACAGAAGCATTGATCGTAAGCGGCACTTTATTATCCGTACCTAAGGCAGCAGGGGAGCTGCTGATTACCCTGATGCGATAGCCCGTACCAGTTGCCGTAGTCACGGGAATCATCGCATTGATCGTACCAGCAGTAATGCCCGTATAGGTGCCAATATTTACCGGATTGGCGAAAGAGCCGGAGGCATCGGAAAGTTGTGCGGTAAATATATTGCCCGGAGTAAAAGCAGTCAAAGTTCCTTCAATTGTAAAGGGTACACTAACTGCAGCACCCGCACAGAATGGACTTCCGCTAAGCAGCGTATCTGTGATGATGCGTATATCCGCAATCCTGACCAGGAAGGCATCTGTACCACCACCGTATGTTTCCTGAATAGCACCAGTCGTAGCAATGCCTGTTGCAGAGGTGGTAGTGCCGGTTACATAGATGCTGCCCTGTCCATCGGCCAGGCAATTCAGGCCCAGTTCCACACCGGAGTTTCCAAAATAAGTACCCCACTTTCTCAATCCGGTCGAGTCAAACTTGGCCAGATAAGCATCTGTGGAACCGCCGATGGCATTTTGAAAACCTGAAGAAGCAATAGCAGCGGGAGATGCAGCGGTACCTGCCAGATATACATTATTGTAGTTGTCCACCGTACAATACCCGCCGGATTCTGCAGCAATACCTCCATAATAGGTAGCCCACAGCCGCGCGCCGGATGGTGTAAATTTTGTCAGGAAGTTATCGGTACTGCCCCCTAATGCAGGCTGGTGTGCACCGGGCGTTGCAATGCCCGATACAGAGGCCGTCATACCTGAAAGGTATAGGTTGTCAGAAGCGTCAACAGTACATAAGTAAGGTTGATCTGCACCGGTACCGCCATAATACGTGGCCCATTGCCTCGCGCCCGACCCGTCAAACCTGACCAGAAAAGCATCATTCGTACCGCCTCCAAAAGCAGGCTGGTAAGTGCCGGAAGAAGAGATGCCCGAAGTAGAAGTGGTGATCCCTGCGAGATAGACATTACCCGAGTGGTCTGCCACACATCGTATACCGGTTTCCTGCCCGGTACCGCCATAGTAAGTGCCCCAAAGCAGATTGCCGGCGCCATCAAATTTTGCCAGAAAGGCATCAACCGGACTACTGGCGGTGGTAGCCGGGGCGGTCATATAAGCCCCCGGCGTAGCAATACCACTTACAGACCCCTGCGTAGTACCGCATAGATAGACATTACCGGATAGGTCTGTAGCGCAGAAAGCAGCCCCCTCCTGAGCCAGCCCTCCATAATAAGTGCCCCATAGCCGCACACCCGCACTATTGAACTTAGCCAGAAAAGCATCCGGGCTATTGCCCGCATTAATGGTCTGGTGGGCGCCCGGCGTGGCGATGGCGCTGGTGGTTGTACCCGTAGTACCGGCAAGATATACATTGCCGGAAGGGTCTGTGGCGCAGTTAGGCAGATTGTCCAGACCTGCGCCACCATAATAGGTGGCCCAAAGTATACTGCCGGAAGGGTCATATTTAGCAAGGTATACATCATAGCTGCTGCCGGGAGTCATTTGATGCGCCCCGCCGGTAGCAATACCGGTAGCCGATGTTGTAGTTCCTGCACAGTAAATATTGCCTGCAGCATCCCGGGCAAGGCCTGCTACATTGGTGCCGCCGGCCACAATAAACGGCGCTTCGCTGCCAGCTCCTCCAAAGTAAGTGGCCCACGTCACTGCCGGGTCTATGCGCAGCGTTCTTCCTGAATGAGCAGCAATGTCAAAGCCAATTGTCCCGTCATCATTCCGGCGAAAAGTGGTTTTAACTTTCCTGCCGTCAGCATAGCTTACAGGTGCTTTCTCCCGCACTTCGCCCAGTCCGGTGGTCATGAGCAGCTCACCTTTATCCGTAATGCGCACGCTGTTGGCATCATCTACCCTGAGCTTTATCTGTTCAGGATTTCCCCCGTCATGCACTACAAAGTCATATTCCAGTGCATCATTATTGCTGTAAATAACCCAGTCTATGCCCGGATACACTTCCTTATATACAAGGCGTGCATAAGTAGCCACAGCGGTAATTCCGGCCGTGCAATGAGGCAGGTAAAAATTTTCTGTAAAGGCATTCTTCTTTTCTGTGATTACCTCAGGAGCAGAATTAGCTCCCACCAGCACCATTGTAAAACGGTGTGTTCCTGCTATGCTTTTAGCACGCTCTTTATGGCTTTCGGAACGGCCTGCAGCGTTTATTTTAGTGAACTGGTAACTGATGCCGTTGGCGGTAAAATAGAGATTGGCATTGCTGCTGTGTGCGGTAAACAGGATATCCGGCCTTGACTTACCCGTGTTATCAATTACCTGCCCCTTGTTTTCAGTAAACAGCAGCGCGTGCTTTTGAAGGGCATTCGCCGGTGTCTTTTTTGCGGATAATTTATTGGGTAATGCAGCGCAATGAACAGCAGTGAATAAACAGAGAAGAGTGGAAAGCGCTTTGGTAAAGGTACAGTTGAGCATACGTGATAGGAGCTATTAAAGCCTGATAGGAAGCGGCAAAAGTAGCGGCGCGTATATAACGGAATTATTATTTTAATGTTAGCGGACAAAGAAGAAGGGAACGTAGTACCGGCCCTTTTTTAATAATAAAGCGCAAACGTGTACACAATAACTGAACGGTTAAGATTTGCGACAACATATTTTCTATCGTACCCGGCCTGACAAGCCTCCCCTTCAGGACTTGCCAAATCTAACTGCATCCAATAGGCTGTAGTTTAAACCAAAAGCATTACCGGTTGACTGTATAAGAAAGACCAATCTTAAACAGTAGATCCGATGGGCGTACAGTTGTACCATAAAAGGTCGTGATCTTATTGATACTTGCAGTGTATTCAGCTTTGATCAGGGCATTGAGGTTTGAAGCCAATGGGTACTGTCCATATACGCTACAGCCAACCCTAACATTCATCCTGCTCATATAAAAGATAGCCTCAGACAAAATTGGACTACGAACGCCGGTCTTCCCATCTACTTCGTACAGCCCGTCATGTATTTCTGACCTGGTAATAATTCCTACAGCCGCAAGTGCCTGAAAATGTAAATGACGGTGACGATCAAAAGAAAAATCAGCAGTGGGTGTCAAGTAGAGGCAATTATTGGCGTAATTGCTTTCATAATAATAACCGGGTTCGATATACTCTAACCGGTAAGTCCGGCGGCTAAATGTTAGCTCCAAGCCTAAGTTATAAAAACGATTTTTGTGAGTGAGAAGCGTTACACCGGAGGCATTGTTGGTTTTCGAGTAAAAGCTGGCCTGCCTTAGGGAATGTTCCGGCATATGAGTTGAAGCTATATTAAAGCCTGTTCCATATTCATGGCTTATACTGAATTGGGCAAAACATGCTGTACCATACAAAAGAAAAGCGGGTGCAAACGCAAGTATGAAGCCCAAGGAGTGTCTTTTCATTCGGTATCCATATTTGGTGGTTGAAGGTTTAGCAGGCTCATTAATTGCAAAAAATAACGCATTGACGGGTAATTTATTGCCAGGCCGTTCAGTCACTCCGATCCTAAAAAAGCACGGACAGCAAATAGTGCCGTCCGTGCTTTTCTAAAACTTTTTTAATCGTATTGCAGAGCACATTACTGCTTCGCGATCTTTATGACCTCGCCCGAAGCCAGGTGCAGCATATATATTCCATCTGCCCAGGCGCTGGTATTGATCACTGTCACCTGATCCATTTTGAAACGGTATATTTCTCGGCCATGCATATCTGTAATAGTTGCGGCGCTGCCATTGAGCAGCACATCTGTATTAGCCACCGTGAGCTGATTTTTTGCAGGTATGGGAGCAATGGTAAAGCTGCCGGTATTGCTGCCGGCACTTCTTACTACCGCTGTATTGCTGTAGCTGTTATCTCCGTTCGCTTCTATTATCCTCAGGCGGTAATAATTGATTCCCTTTAAAGGCTGCTCATCATATACCGTGTAGACTGCGCGGTTGCCTGCGCCGCTCAGTATCTTACCTATCTGGGCGAACAGCGCACCATCGCCGCTACGCTCTGCTTCAAAAGACAGACCCGGCGTTTCAAGCGCAGTTACCCAGTCGAGCCTGTTACGATTATTGCCATCGGCCCGCGCGGTAAAGGACTGTAGTTTCACCGGCAGCGGAGCAATACCATTGCTCATCACAAAAAAGCCGCTGAATCCGGTAACAGAAAAACTCACTTCCCATCTCAAGGCAGGGGCATTCCAGTTCACGGAAGCAGGCGTGATCAAAACGCTGTCTGGTCCGCTGCCGGCCCATCCGGTGTAAGAACCCGGCATACCGGTAGCGCTGGTGCCATGATATTGCATGATGCGCAGATGGCTGATGCCCGCAGCATCAGCAGGACCTGTAGGAATATCCTGCGCGGTTCCGTTAGCTGCATTATACGCATCAAATTCTGCCTGGCTGTAGTAGAGCTTAATGGCAGCAGTAGCAGTATTGGCATTAGTCACCGGCGTAACATCATAATGACGCTGTACATAAGCCCCATTGTTATAAGTCTGCACCATAGGATCAATGGTTACCTGCACGTTTATATCTCCGCTTACCGGAGCAATTCCCGAAGGGGTGATGTTTAAAATTGCATTGCACTGACTGGCAAAATCCGTGCTTCCTGAAATCGTCTGTGTAATGGTTGCATTGCCTGTAACGGCTGCATTAATGGTAAGATCGCTTCCATTATCAGTTCCGGTAACAGATGGTGAACCGGCAACAACTCTGATGCGGTAAGCTGCGCCTGCAGTAGTATTGGCAGGAGTGAAAGCAGCAATTGTCCCGGAGGTAGCGCTGGTCAGCGTACCAATGTTTACCGGATTGCCAAATGCACCGGAATTATCAGAAAGCTGCGCGGTAAATACATTTCCGGCATCGTAGGCGCCATTAATAGTAAACGACACGCTTACCGGGAAACCGGCGCAGAGCGTAGTGCTGCCAAGCGCGCTTGTAATAACAGACGTTGTAATAGTAGACTGACTGCCGGTCAGTGGCGATTGATTGAACAATACCGCCGCATCCGTACAACTGGCTTCATAAACTGCAACGTAATAAACAGTGTTCGGGCTGAGGCCGGTAATCATCACTTCATTGCCGGAGCCATTATACACGACCTGCTGTCCGGAGCCTGCGTAAGCGCTGTTTGCGACAGGATCGGTGCCATCTACAGGTGTAGTAAATGCATTCGCCGTATTGATGGCAACAATGCGCTTGCCACCATTACCATTTGTCCAAGCTGCTTTAAATGAATTATTGCCAATGGCAGAGAAGGTAAGATTGGATGGGGCAATGGCAGGTACAGCACAGGCATTGGTAGTTTTACTAACTGCCGGAAAGTTATCATTCAGATAGCAGGGAGTATTTCCGGTATAGGCTGTAGGATTGAAAGCAAAAGCAGCAAAATAGTAAGCCGTGAAAGGCGTAAGATTGTTTAGCGTGACTGTATTGCTGTTGCCCACATAAGCTATCGTATTATTGCCCACTGTCTGACCAGCAGCATAAGCTGTTCCTGATTGCGGGAAATCACCCTGAATAGGGGTACCCGTGCGCATCATGATGATGATGCTGGCTCCCGCAGGAATGGTGTAGCCGAGATTAACAGAAGTAGCCGTTTGTCCGGATGCTGTGAATGAGCTGATCTGCGATGCCACACAGGCAGCCGTATTAGCACTCATTATTGGTGCATTAAGCCAGTTGTAGCAAGGTGTTCCGCCGGTATATCCGGTAGGGTCATACGCAAAAGCCTTATAGTTGTAGGGAGTTCCCGGCTGCAGATTGCTGAGCATAACATTGTTGCCGCTGCCAACGTATACTACCTTCTCAGTGTTTACCATAGCTCCTACGGTGTAGATTGTTCCATTGGCAGGCACATTGCTGTTAGGGCCACCGGCACTCTGCAGGATCAATACCTGATTGGCAGGTGCAGTCCAGTTCAGCATCATAGTACTGGTAGTTACATTGCTGGCAGTGATCGATGCTATCGGCTGACCGCCATCGCACGGCGCAGTGCTTACATTAATCGCGGCAGGTGCATTCACATTGTAGCAAGGCAGGCTATTATATCCTGCGGGGTCATAGGCAAATGCTTCGAAGCGGTAAGCAGTGCCCACCGTAAGTCCGGTTAAAGCAACATTTGCAGCATTGCCCATATAAGCAACCGTAACTCCCGTACTCGTTGTATTGCCCGCACTATACATACTTCCGCTCGATGGATAAGCGCTGGCAGGAATAGCTGATGCGCCGGTTTTCTGCAGTACAATAATGCTCAAACCAACAGGAAGGGCCCAGCCAAGGCTTAAGCTGCTATCCTGAACATTTTGCGCTGCCAGACCGCTGATCTGCAGTCCGCCGGCACATCCAGGCGTTGTAGCCGGACCCACTGTCGGCGCGCTGATATTATTATAGCAAGGGGTAGCACCGGTAAAGCCGGTAGGATCGTACGCAAAAGCTTTGAAGTAATAAGCTGTACCCGGAACAAGAGCAGTAGCTGCAAAGCTACCGGCGCTACCTGCATAGATCACCGTATCCTGCGTACCGATCGCACTTCCGGTGGTATAAACAGTGCCATTGACTGGCGACCCGGTAACAGCACTACCCTTTCTTTTCAAAACAAGAATATTTCCCGCTGCAAGATTCCAGCTCAAAGGAATAGCATAAGTAGTGGCTGTTCCTGCGCTGAAGCTGGTTACCTGCGTTACTGAATTACACGATGTAGTTGTAAGGCTGGCAGCAGCTGCGGGCGTGACGTAGCAGGGACTGCTGTTGTAGCCTGCAGGATCATAGGCAAAAGCGGCCAGCTGGTATTGTGTACCGGTGGTAAGGCCGGAGATTGTTGCGGGAGATGCATTGCCAATATAAGCAACTGTGCTCGCTCCAATCGCGTTACCAACTGTATAAGCAATGCCTTGCGCGGGCATATCTGTAATAGCTGTACTGCCTGCTTTTTTCAGGATCATCACTTGCGCTCCAACCGGTACCATCATGCTCAGGTCTGCGAAGCTGCCTTGTACATTCGTTGCACTAAAGCCCGTAACCTGTGCGCTAAGGCAGGCGGCTGTGGTGGCATTAATGGTAGCAGGCGTTACACCATTGTAGCAGGGAGTACCGCCTGCAAATCCGGTGGGGTCGAATGCGTAAGATTTGAAATAGTATTGAGCATTAGGAACAAGATTGCTAATGGTAGCAGACGAAGCGCCGCCTGCATACACAACTATATCGCCTGATCCGCTCGTGCCAAGCTCGCTGCCTGCCGTGTAAGCAATACCGCTGAATGGCGCATTGGTAGGCTGGCTGCCTTTATGTGCTACGACGAGCACATTACTAACCGGAGCAGACCAGGCCAGATCAATAGACGATGGTGTAGCAGCCGGTGCAGTAAAGGAAGCAACCTGTACAGGCGAAGTGCAGGTGCCGGCAGATACCGTAGCAGTAATGCTGAAGTTGTCGATACCCAGACCCTGACCATTGGTGAAACCTCCATTGCCCGTATAGGTCCAGCGCAGGTAAAATTTGCTGCCATCCGCTACGCTCAGACCATTAATGCTGATGCCTGTTTTACAGACAGCAGCAGGTGGATTGTAAATAGTAGTATTGGCTGCATCCGCTGCATAGGATTGATTGCCGGCAGGAACGGCTGTCCAGTTGCTGCCATCCGTGCTATAGTAGAAAGTCCAGTCGAAGGCTCTGGAGCCGGAGCGGTACTTTTCATAATCAAAGGAAATGGTAGCATCGGTCATGTTGAGCCCTGTGCTGTTCAGGCATTCGACCATAATGCTTCTGGTAATGGTAAAAGTGCTGCCACCGCTCAGAAAGCCCAGGGCGCGCTCGGTAGAAGCATTGCCCTGTCCGTTTCCAAAGTTGTAAGTACCACCGGTACTTGTTGACATCAGCAAACCCTGGGCTGCGCTGCCGGAGGTGCCGCCGCGCTGTTCTGTATTGCTATTACCGGAGCTGAATACCGGCGCATTGCTCTGCTGCCAACGCCAGCCACTGGGAAGCGCTGCCGTTGCCGTAATCCCAAGGCTGGTAAAGTCTTCGGTGTGGGTCAGGTTGCCTGTTGAAAAGGTCACCTGCGCCTGTGCCTGACCGGCTCCTAAAGAACCGAACAGGAGCAGACCAGCCAGTGCGTGCAGCAGTCTTTTTCCTGCTTTTTGTTGCGTAAATGTTTTTCGTAGCATTTATTGATTGGTTGAATTGCCTTCGTGTGTAGGGTGGCAAATGTATTTTTCACCATATAAAGGGATAATTACTTTTAGGTTACGGGAAGGCCTAAAAACGGGCTTTCAGCGGGTCAAAAGCCGGTTTCTTAACACAGCGGATATACATGTCAAAAAACAGCGACACCACATTTTTACGGCACCACCATGTCGGGATAATAAAAAAACAGGGCTGTCCCGGTGAAGGACAGCCCTGTGCATTATTTGATGCGTAACGCATCAGCAAAGCTTATTGCTTGGTGAACTTCTCAGTCTTCACGAGCTCATTCTGCTCATTGTAAACCTTGATGAAGTACATGCCATTAGCCAGGTGGCTAATGTTCAGGCTCTTTGCATCTTTCTGGTCAATCAGGGTCTTACCATCCAGGCTCATAACCACAGCGTCCACCTTACCGGCAGCAGCAATGTTCAGGGTGCTGGTAGCAGGGTTTGGATATACCTTCACGTTTACATCATTACCTACCGTACCTACAGACAGGTTACCCGGACGGGCTGGTGTGCTGTTGGAGACGATATCGATGGTATTGATCTGCAGTGAACCGCCGGTAGCAATCGGGTCATAACCGAATATGCCGAACTGGATCTGGTCACCGCTTGCCAGTGAAGGAATGCTGTTTGCAAATACCAGGTCAGTAGTGCTGTAACCACAATCATCAAAATCAACTGCATAGTCAACACCGTCATCAGTCCAAACTGAGTTGTTATAGTTATAAGCAAGGTGCACTGTCTGGATACCAGAGTTTGACCTTCTCAGGGTAACGTGGAAGCCGTCGATAGCAGTGCTGTGGCTGGTGTTCGCAGAAACCTGGAAGTAAGCATGCGCGCCGCTGATCGGGTCAAAAGAAGTAGCGCCATTGTTGGTCAGGCCGGAAAGACCGCCGAAGCCGCAAGGAGTAACTACGCCGTAGCCGGTTTGTGCCAGTGGAGTAACGCTCAGCTCTGTAGTGTAAAAATTCTTCACCGCAGTGCTTGTACCATTGGTACCTGTGTAAGCAGCAATAGTGCCTGGCTGTACCGCAAAGATGGTATCCTTGCTGCGACCTGTACAACCTGCTACTTTATTCAGCGCAGTGATTACAGAAACGCCTGGCAGCAGAGAGATATAGTCGCCGGTAGCAGGGTCAATGGCAGTTGAGCTCGTATCGTTGCTGCTCCAGGTAATTGTGCCGCCGGCTGTTGCTCCGGTTACACCCAGAGTACCTGAGTTGAACAATTCTGAATACTTGGAAACGCCGAGGTAAGAAGGCAGGGAAGTAATAGTGCCTGTAGCAGGAGTAGGATTTACATTCACCGTATCATTGTTGGAAGTAGCAGTACCTGTGGTAGCGCCGAGGCTGCAGGTAGTCTTTACGGTATACAGGATTACTGGTCCGTCAACGCCGGCGTGCAGCTTGCCTGTATTGTAAGAGATGTTGTTAGCGCCGGGAATAAGCGAACCATTCTTATACCACTGGTAGCTGATACCTACACCGGCATCGCCTGTGAACACACCGCTGTCCAGAGAAAGGAAACGTGAGCCGCTGTCACAGATGTATGCAGCAGTAGGAGTAATGAAGCCTGCATTGGGGATACGGTTACAATCAGCATCAGAAGTGATCACACCATATACTTCAAGCGTATTGATCTGGATAGTGCCTGTGCCGGAAGATGGTGCATAAGGGAACACCGCTACGAGGATGCTGTCTTTGATGCCGGTAATAGCCGTATCGAGGCTCCATGAGTTAGCGCTGCTGCCGCAACCGCCACCTGTGCTCAGGATTTCTTCACCGCTTTGTGCAGCCCATGTAGCGCCGCCATCACGGCTGATCGCAATCTTGGCTTTTGTAGGACCAGTGCTAGATTCTCTTGTCTTGGCAGCAATGCGGAATACATTAAGCGCTTTGCCCGCAACCGGCTTGATCTTGAAGAATACATGAGGACCTGCAGCGCTGTAAGTAGTAACGCTGGTAGGAACAGTCATACCGCTGAAGCCACCGCTGGTGCAAAGGCTGCTGCCGCTCAGGGTGCCGGTGTAGGCAAGCTGATTAACCGTTTCATCTGTTGAAGTGGCAATAACGCCTGTGGTGTTGCCATTGCTGCCGGCATACAATGCCAGTGTGTTAGGCCATACCACATTCACGTCCGTATTGCGCACATTCTGGCAACCGGAATCGCTTACAGTTACATAAGAGATGGTAGTAGTGCCACCGAAGAGCGGAGTCAGTACGCCTGAACCATCAATGGTAGCTACATTCAGACGGCTGCTGCTCCAGAAGCCACCAATCGTGCCCGGAGTCAGGGTGTAGTTAGTACCGATAACGGCGGCGGCAGGGATACCGCTGATCGAAGTATTGGCCGGAAGCGGATTTACCTGCAGCTCAATGCCGGTAGAAGTAGCAGAAAGACCGCTGTTAGCACAAGTAGTCACTACACGGTAATCTGTAGTAGCGCCGATAGAGCTGGCGATGTAAGTAAGATTGGTGTCAGCGCTGCTGGTGTTGGCCCATACAATACCGCCATCAGTAGACTTCTGCCATTGGTAATGGATGCCGCAGCCACTGGTGCCGCCGTTAAGCGTCAGAGTAGTTGAAGCCGTACCGCAGAAAGAGGTAACGCCGCCGTCAGCAGATACAGAACCGTTGGCAGGAGTAGCGCTACATGCAGAAGCATCAGGTGAAACGTTACCATACAGGTTGACGTTATCCAGCCTGAAAGTACCGCCGGCGCCATGAGTACCGCCGCTCATGATAAACTGAACATTGATGGTAGTAGCTGCAGTAACATTTGCGAAAGTGGTGGTAACACTCTGGAAATTAGAGTTGGCATTGATCGTGCCGGCGCTTACCGTAGTACCGTTTACTTTTACAGTCAGGAAGTTGTAAGATGTATTGGTAGAGCGATAGTTGTAAGAGATTTTGTTCATAATGGCATCGTAGCAATTGTGCACCGGTACCGTGAGTGTCCATGTCTGGGTAGTGGCTGTAGAGCTGGCAAGTGAAAGCGCTGTTGGGGCAGTTGGGGCTACGCCGCCAAAAGTCGTCAGGGTTCCGGTAGAGCTCCATAGGGTAGAAGATATGCCCAGGTTAGCATCGCCGGTAGTACCACCATTATTGGCAGTAGATCCGGAAACACTTACCCCTTCAAATCCATCTGTGAAAATCTGAGCCGTCGCCTTCTCTGCAAAAAGCGAGCCCAGCATTAATGCGCCGATAAGCGCAATTTGATTTTTTTTCATGGAATTTTAGTTTAATGGTTTTTCTTTTTGAGCGTGCTAAACCTTCGATTTTTAGCGTCCCGCACGTCAAAATTGTTCGTGCATCTGGCCAGATACGGCGTAAAGGTGTATTGAAAAAAATCTTAATCAGATAAATAAATGATTACCTAAACATGTCTTGGTACTCTATAAATATTTAACGTAAATTTTATTGATATAAAGTGTAATAAAATGATATTTATGATTTTAAACCAACTGTTTATAAATCTACCTTATCTATTAAGATTGAGTTAATAGGCTTATAATATAGGACGGTAGCACGAATGGTAATTTTGCATCCTGAATTAGCTGATGATTCGCCTCATAGGTCACATGAATCATTTATTATCTGGTAATAACATCCCATCAGCGTTATCCGCAAAACTTTAAGCCGTATAGCTACCTGAGCAAGCCAATAAAACAGAAACTGGAAACACGGATAATTACACAGCCGTTTGCAATCAATACGACAAATTAAATTTTGGCTTATCCAAGGGGGTTAATCTCACCTTTTACCGTGAAAATTCAGGTAACAAGTTCGAAGACAAACGGACAATTTTGATTTATATATTTATGTGATCAGCAAATAATCAACTGATAAAGCATGTTAATTCAATATAAAATCATTATAAATTCTTCGTTACTTATTTACGCTCTATTATGATTTCCAAAGACTGGTATGTTGATGTTTTGTACAGCAACCAAATTCACGAGCTTATGGTAAGTGGTATGGTAAAGGTAGAAATGACGATCGTCACGGCTCAGCTCCATAAAATCTATCCGGTAGATTTCGACCCCAGAATACTGAACCTGGAACTATTGAACCCCGCCACCAGCAACAAAGGCATTCTGCAAAATGTGAACTATGTCGAGCATATAGAAAGCAGCAGATACTACCACACCGTCAGAATATTCTATGACGATAAAATACTGGTTACGCTAAATGTGTAAAGGCTTATGGAAAGAGATTGGGAATCTGCTATTTCAACGATAGCAATCATGAACACAGAGTTGACATAATATCACTACAGGTGTATCAAAAACAAAAAAGGTAGTTCTGGCGCCTCAGGTAATGATGCATTATCCAGAAGCCCCAGCGGTTGTGCAGCTGCGCAATGGCGGCCAGCTGATCCCATGCGCCTGTGTAGCGTATTGCACCAGTTCTCTTTTGTCGGCAGGCCCTAGCGCTTTTTTTCGATGACGTCTTTAAGAACGGTAATCTGTAGGGACTGCTCTGCCACGATGCGCTTGTACTGGGCCAGCTCTGCTTCCAGCTCTTTGAGCTTCTTTAGCCGGGCGACTTCCATGCCCGAATATTTGGTCTTCCACTGGTAGAAGGTGGGCTGGCTGATGCCGTGCTCCCGGCAGATGTCGGCTACAGAACGTCCGCTTTCCTGGGCTTTGAGAATGCCAATGATCTGGCTCTCTGTAAATTTTGATTTCTTCATAATCTTCCCTTTTTAAAAGTAGCACTTCTCTATTTTTATGTGCTACAGTTTACAGGGAAGCTTTCACAGGCACATTCCCGATCTTTATTCCTTACCAAAGTAAAAAGCTGATGCGGTTGTATGAAATTCTTTCCCTGCTGGTTGTTCTCTGCGCAGTTTTCAGCTATCTGAACCATCGCTATATTAAATGGTCGCCTACTATTGGCATTATGGCGCTCTCGCTGATCACATCCGTTGCGCTGGTTACATTGTCTGGCGTATTTCCTGCTATACATGATTTTGCAGTGAGGGTCATTGGTGCGGTGGATTTGCATACCCTCCTCATGCGCATGATGCTGGGTTTCCTGCTATTCGCCGGCGGCTTCCATCTTAATGCACAGCGTCTGGCACAACAGAAGTGGCCTATCCTCGTGCTGGCGACTGTCGGCACCCTGATGTCTACTTTCCTGGTCGGCGGGGCATTTTATGGGTTGTTTTTGCTTTTCAATATCCAAATCCCGTTTATCATTTGCCTGCTATTCGGTTCACTGATCTCACCTACCGATCCCATTGCCGTATTGGCAATTCTAAAAATGGCAGGCATTCCCGAATCGTTGGAGCTGAAAATCGCCGGTGAATCGCTTTTCAATGACGGCGTAGCCGTAGTGCTTTTCACTTCTATTATGGACGTAGCATTGAGCGGCAGCGGCAGCTTTGAAATAAGCCAGGTAGCGGGTCTCTTTCTGAAAGAAGCGCTCGGCGGGGCCTTTCTTGGTTCGTTACTGGGCTGGATAGGCTATCTGATCCTCAATAGCATTGATGATTATAAAGTAGAAACACTGGTTACCCTTGCTATTGTAATGGGTGGATATCTGCTTGCCGACCGTCTGCACATTTCCGGCCCGATAGCAATGGTGATAGCGGGCATTATTACCGGGAACACCGGCAAGCAGGCAAAGATTGATCATGCCCGCAATTACCTCGGCCACTTCTGGATACTGGTAGATGAGATTCTGAACGGCGTGCTGTTCATGCTCGTTGGTTTCGAAATGCTGGTGATCAATAAAAGCGCCATAATCCTGGGCATCGGTGCGATCGGCATTGCAGTGGTACTTGCAGCACGGTGGATTTCAGTTGCCTTGCCGGTATTGAGCCTGCGACGCTGGCTCCCTTTTGAGCGACATGCCATTTCGTTGCTGAGCTGGGGCGGACTTCGGGGTGGTTTATCTGTAGCAATGGCCTTATCACTGCCCGCGGTCATGTACCGTGATACGTTCGTGACGATTACCTATGTGATTGTGGTCTTTTCCATCATCGTACAGGGGCTGACCATTGGAAAGCTTGGAAAGCTTGGAAAGCTGGCACGGCCCATTCCGTAATTTCAGGAGTGTTAATTAGCAACCTCGCAATTGATGAGTATAGAACAATAGCCATAATTGTACATTTTATAACATCTGGCAGGGCATAGTTTTCGTACTTATTCAACAATCACTATTATGAAACACACGTTCTCCATCTTATCTGTACTCTTACTTTCTCTTTGTGCGTGTGCGCAAAAAACCGGCCAGCCCTTGTCCCTGAAACAATTGTCTGCTGCTGAGCGTTCTAAACTCAGCGTGGCCACCTTTGCGGCTGGTTGTTTTTGGCATGAGGAAGAGCTCTTCGAAACCGTTAAGGGTGTGAAGGACGTTGAGAGCGGCTACGCAGGCGGGTCTAAAACAAATCCGTCGTACGAAGATGTGGCCACGGGAAAAACAGGCCATGCCGAGACGGTAAACGTGTATTACGATCCCAAAGAGATTTCATTTACAGACCTCCTTACTGTATATTTTGCAAGTGCCAATCCTACCCAGGCGAACGGCCAGGGGAACGATGTAGGCAGTGAATACCGGACAATAATCTTTTATCGCTCACCGGCTGAGCATGCTGAGATCGAGAAAGCTTTAACAGCTGTGAAATCCAGGTATAGTGGTCCGGTCGTGGTCCAGGTAATGGCTTTCACAAAATTCTGGCCCGCGGAAGCTTATCATCAAAATTATATACCAGCTCACACTAACGAGGGATATGTGCAGTATTGTATCAAAGAAATTAAAGAAACTCAAAATAAACTACCTCAACTTGTGAAACCGGGGTATCGCTACTGATTAATCCTTCTTTATAATCGGATAGGTAAGTGATACAGCAAGCGAGAAAAATGCTCTGGCCCGAGTAATATTTGGGTGTTTGCCAGAGAAAAGAAAGGCTGTAAAATAGATGCTTATTTTTGACTGCCCGGGTGAATTCGTATCTCCAGACCATCTATGCTAAGCCAAACTCCAGGAAACCATCCCGCGTGATCAGCATCTGACTGTAGCCACCAGCGCTTTCCGCAATGGCAACCGGAAATGAACGGCCGGTGAGTAAGTGATTGCAGGTATTAATATCTATTAATTGCAGGAACTGCGAGCTTTCAGAAAGCTTATTATTATTTAAAAAATATAGTCAACCGTAACCCCGTAAGCCTGCACATGGGAAAAGTCGCAATACTGTATAGTGCCAGCCTACAACTTAAATGGTGCTTTAATTTGTTCTCATAACGGGAAAGAAAAGACTGCGAGAGCAAAATAATGGCAGCACAAACCAATACCAGTATGGTAGCAGGTTTTATCATAAAGTATCTTTAAAAATTAGTAGCAACAGTTGTCCGTTGAGGGACAAACTCAGGCAATACAAAACGCCTGTTTTGATCTTTTAAGATTTACCCTGAAGCAAATCCTGATGGGTGCAGTTGTAGGCTCCCCGGAAGTTGACCGTTTTGTAAGTAGGGATAATCTCTAACTTTAAAACAGAAACATCAGGGATGAAGCAATCCAAATTTACAGAGAGCCAGATCGTATCTGCAATCAAGCAGCAGGAAGCCGGCCAATCTGTCAAAGACATCAGCCGTGCACTCGGCATCTCAGAAGCGACCTTCTACAACTGGAAGGCAAAGTACGGCGGCATGGAGATCAGCGAGGTAAAGCGCGTCAAAGAGCTCGAAGCCGAGCTGGCACAGTATAAGAAGATGTATGCCGAGGTTAGCTTTGACCTTCAGGCGCTCAGGAACGTAGTGGCAAAAAAATGGTAGGCCCTGCTGATCAGAGAGAAGTTGTGGGCCTGCTTGTCACCGAAGAAGGCTGCAACGTCAGCAGGGCATGTGCCATGACGGCCATCAGCCGCAGCACCTACCGTTACAAACACAGGCAAAAGGACGACCGTAAACTGGAAGATCACTTGTCCGCCCTTACCACAAAACACCCGGCCATTGGGTTCTGGTCCTGCTATTACCGGCTCAGGAACAAGGGTGAAAAGATCAACCATAAGCGGCTCTACCGGGTTTACAAGGCTATGCGTCTGAACATCAGACGAAGATCAAAGAAGCGGTTGCCCGAACGGGTGAAGCAGCCTTTGGTAGTGCCTACAGCCCCTAATCAATGCTGGTCGCTGGATTTTATGAGCGATGCGCTTAGCGATGGCCGTAAGTTCCGGGTACTGAACATCATCGATGACTATAACCGTGAGTCGCTGAAGATTGAGGTGGACCCCTCACTGCCTGCGCTCAGGGTGCAAAGGGCGCTCGACCAGGTTGTAGTACTGAGGGGAAAGCCGGCCAATATAAGAAGTGACAACGGACCAGAGTTCATTAGCCATCTGATGGAACAATGGGGCGAGCAACACAAGGTAAGCTGGCATTATATCCAGCCGGGAAGGCCGATGCAGAACGCCTACATTGAACGGAAGAACGGATCGATGAGACGTGAGTTACTGAACAGCTGGATGTTTGAGAGCCTGAGCGAAGCACGGATGAGGTGTGAAGCCTGGCGTCTGGATTATAATCATGAGCGCCCACACAAGGCGCTGGGCTACCTCTCACCGGTAGACTACGCCAATCAGGAAAAGCAAAATAGCAAGGCGACAGCCGATGAAAGTGCAGAAGCCTTATCCACAAATCCGCGTAGGCAGGATAGCTCTTCAGCTGTCCCTGCCGTATAGCGCGGACTTGTGGATAAGATATTTGAAATACCTTTATGAGCCAACTCAAACCTCTAATTCCAATTCGACCAGTTTTTAGGGGAGCCTACACTTTGACATAGTTAAAATAGTGCAAGCTCTGTCACTAAGTGCGAGCTACAAACGTCAGATAGCCGCTTTTCTGCAATGAACTTTCAATTTGTTGTCTGTCCAAGCTCTTCGTGGGTGAGGTTAGAATGTCCCTCGATAGTTGTTCAATTGCAGCCCAAGTCTGTTCCTGTCTCAGAATGTCTACAACTGTCCCCAGGTTCTCAACAACATAGTTTGGGTTGTGCTGGCTACCAATCTGTGATAGCAAATGGTGGATGCTATCAACCCTCATTAAGTCAGGCCCGCCAATGTCAATCGGCAAATTGCCAGCAAAACTGACGCCTACTTTATAAAGGGCTTCACTTGCTGGCCCGCCTAACAAAGTCCCACAGACTTTAAATGCTACTTTAGGTGCCACTGCCTGGGCATTTGGTGGCAAATCATGGAAAATTTGCGGTTCCTGTGAATAATTTACAAGAGAAGCTACCAGCATGGTCATCTGATGGTTGCCGTAGTTGATTTCAGTAAAGCCATTGCCTGAACCATCTTGTAGAACAGCCACTCTATCGCAGTTGTACTGTGCTAAATATGCCATTACAACGTGTCCACTTTCGTGATATGCACACTGCTCCGATAAATCTTGACTCATCTTTTGTCCTTTAAAAATTGTGATCAATCGCCTAAAAAACGCCATCTGTCCGAAATGTAAGCAAAAACCGACCGAAAAAACCAGTAGTTCCAGTTTCTCGATATAACTAAAAACCTATGATTGGATGAGCCAGTTAAATTGACCAGTCTAAGCCGGAGCAAATTGACCACCTGATCTGCTGGCGAAGAAAGGAAGTACGCGCATGTTAGATGGTTAAAAATAATTGTTTATTTAAAGAGCTTTTCTACCCTTATTGGTGAGCGATATCTTTTCCTGCAACAGCTTAATCCTGGCGCCAAAGCTTAAAAAAGATATCGCTCGCCAATGAGGTGCCGCCGGCAGGCATGGGATAAAATTAAGTATTCGTTCCATCACTTACTTTACGTCTTTTCCTGAGTGATTCCCCCTGCAGCTCAAGACGGTGTGCATTATGGACGATCCGGTCCAGTATTGCATCTGCTATCGTTTGTTCGCCGATCACATCATACCACTTACTGACCGGCACCTGCGAAGTAATGATCATGGCACCTTTGCCATGACGGTCCTCGACCAGTTCCATCAGTGCAGCCCTGCTGGCAGCGTCAAAAGGCTGCATGCCGAAGTCGTCCAGGATCAGCAGCTGCTGGCGCTCTATTTTAGCTACCTCTTTCATGTAAGAACCATCCGCCTTGCTCATCTTCAGCTTGGAGAACAGCTTGGGCACATTGTGATAAATAACCTTGTACCCCAGGCTGCAGGCATGATGGCCAAGGGCCGATGCAATGTAGCTTTTACCGATACCGGTGCTGCCGGTGATAAGGATGTTCTCATTCCTGTCGATAAAAGTGCAGTCTGCGAACCGGTGGATCTGGTTCTTGTCAATATTACGGTCCGAAGGATAGTACATGTCTTCCAGGGCTGCCCGGTAACGGAACCGGGCATTCTTTATCTTCTGCTCAATGCTGCGGTTCTGCCGGTCATCCCATTCCCCGTCTACCAGGTGAGCAATCAGCTCATCGGGCGTGTAAGCCGTTGGCTCTTCCGTTTCCAGGCTGGTCTTAAAGAGCCTGTGCATGCCTGAAAGCTTCATCTTACGCATCTTTTCTAAGGTTGCTGTGTTCATTTTTGTTTGTTTTAAGATTGATTATCTGTAATAGTTTTCCCCTCTTATATTATCATGGAAAGGCATTTTTAGCTGGTCAGTTTCGTCCGGCGCGTCGCGGCTGTCCAGCTCTTTTTCCAATATGTTCTGGATCGTTTTGTAATTATATGCCCCATAGCCCAGCGCCCGCTGGCAGGCTTTAATGAGCCGTTCATGACCCACCTTTTTAGCGAAGCTTAATATACCTACGCAGGACTTATAAGCCTGTTCAGGGTACTGTTTTCGGTCCAGTATCTTCAGGATATACAGCTTCACATCTTCACCAATGGTTGCCGCCCACGAGGTAAAGTGTTCCGGTGTCCATTCACTGACGAAGCGATGGGCCGATGCCAGATGATCCGGTTCCGTCGTATAGTTGTAAGGGCTTTTGGTACGGTTATGCAAGGCGATGCGCTCGTAGTTATAATAGATCTCAACGCTGTGGCGGGAGTAGAGCACCTTTACTTTCCTGCCGATAAAGCGGTAGGGAACGCTGTAGTAATGCCTGTCCGGGCCAAGCCCTATATGGCCGTTCTTGGCCACTGTCGCATACAGATGTTGCCTGAGCTCATAGCGCAGTGGCGGAAGGGGCATCAGTGCTGCCTGTTCGATCTCTTCGAACTGCTGCCGGCGGCTATAGTTCCGTCCTTTTAAAAATGCATTGTTGTGTTCGGTCAGGGCTGCAATGATAGCTGCATTCAATGCTTCAAGGCTGGCATAGCTCTCTTTTCTGATCCGGGCATAGATCCGGGTGTAGATAATACGGACAGCATTCTCTACCAGTGCCTTGTCTCTGGGACGGTAGGCTCTTGCCGGTAAAATAGTGGTGCCGTAATGCTCGGCAAAGTCCGCAAAAGTCTCATTGAGCAGCGGCTCATACTTACTGCTCTTGGTAACGGCCGATCTGAGGTTGTCCGGAACAATGGCTGCCGGGACGCCATTGCAGAAGTGCATGGCGTTCTCACAAGCGGCAATAAAGTCTTCCTTCTGCTGCGTTTTAACGGCTTCTACATAAGTAAGCTGGCTGGCACCGAGGATGGCTACAAAGACCTCTACGGGCTGCAGCTCGCCTGTCTGCTCATCTAGGATCCCCAGCTTATCCCCGGCGAAGTCTACATAGAGCTTATCCCCGGCCTTATGTTCCATGTGCATGGTCGGATTGACCTGCGCTTTCCATTGGGCAAAATAATGTTTGAACTGGCTTTTGCCCAGTCCATCGGGGTGGTCACGTTTATACTCTTCCCAGAGCAGCTCACGGGTAACGCCCTTCCTCTTAAGTTCTTTATCGATGGCCGGGAACAGGCTGAACAGCGTTTGCAAACGCTCGTTTACCGGTTTTTCTTCCGGCTTTATAAACAGATCCTCAAGATCTTTATCACTCAGGGTATTGAGCTCTTCGAAGCTCAGATCGCTGCCTGTGAAGTCTTTAAGATACTTCTTGAGCGTGTTGCGTGCAATGCCTGTCCGGGCCGCTATCTGTACTTTGCTGCACCCCTGGGAATGCAGGCGCAGTATCTGTCTGATCTTAATCATGCTGATTGGATTATTGGCCATCGGTACCTAAGTTTTATAATAGAAACTTAAGACCTCCTGCCTTCCAACAGCGTGTACTTTTTTTCTTCTCTTAGCTGGTCAGTTTGAACCGGCGCAGCATGGTCAATTTAGTCCGGCCAAACTTGGTCAACTTAAACCGGCCTCAACTGGTCAATTTAACCGGCGCTTGCAGCTAAGGCACTAAAAGTTCCAATCGAAGCAATAAAAAACTTCAACGAAGAAGCTGCCATTAATATCATTTCGAACACGTTCACGGATAATAACTACTCCGCAGTTGGTTACGTAGTCAACTACAATCCCACCTTTAATCCGATTGACAAGTTATTAGAAGCTATAGAAGAAAATAAGAAGCTTTACGAGCGCCTACTCGCTAGCGAGCGCGAGAAGATCGAAATACTACAAGGAAAGAAAGCTTAAAGAGGTTTCTTCGAAACTATCCTGTGACGGCTAACGAATCCAATAACTGCATAAGCATTGGCGCTGCAGATTCGTCTAAGCTTTTGTTTCTTATTTTAAGCGCCTCCAATTTTTGATTCATCTCATTAGCCATTTTCCCACTAACCTCTCTGCTCAGCTTAAAAAGTAACTCGTCGATAGTCTCTGTTGTTTGCAAGATTGTTTCGGTATCTAAAGTATTAAGAAGCCTTTCCTTCAAAGCAGCTTCTTGTGCCGACAGATTTTCGCCAGGCATCGAATTATTGAAGAAGGTCTTGAAGTGATCGACGTATGTGATAATATTTTCCTTGTCGGAAAGTTCATATGCAAGTAGCGGGTTGACCGCCGACAATTTGGCAACGACGCGCGGAAACTCGATTTTGATTGGCGGATACTTAATTTCCAATATCGGTTTCAGTAGTTGCGAAATAACATTTTCGATTGTATAGTCGATGAGGTTTTTAAACTCCACAGAATTATGATCCATTTGTATCCGACGCTTCATTTCTTCTGTATACACACGCCTAAGCGCCCATACGTCCAAGCTCGTTATTAGATGTCGTAGCTCCAAGAGATAAAACAGCACTTCGTTCCTGATCCTGTTATCCTCACGAGTGTCTTTTTTAATCTGGCTAAGCGAATTAAGCATCCAGCCTAAAGGGACGCAAATAATCGCGACAAGAGCAGGCAATAGTTTTCCTAAAAGCTCCATGGG
This sequence comes from Chitinophagaceae bacterium, assembly GCA_965200035.1. Lineage (GTDB taxonomy): Bacteria > Bacteroidota > Bacteroidia > Chitinophagales > Chitinophagaceae > UBA1952. Next base: position 1,070,196 of record OZ241334.1, read on the forward strand.
TTAATGGGTTTGATTTTTTGATAGCAATACAACGATGCAAAAAAACAAAAAAGCCAACATAAGACTATGCCGGCCCCTATAAACCCTACACCAAATATAGAGCTATCAAGGGAATTTCAAAAAATTAGTCGAAAAAATGCCTTTGTAGAACGAACTACAAGCTCTTGCGCTTTCTATAGCAACCGTCCTTGGTTCATTAAATCATAGATATGCGGTGACTGATTGACAAGTGCATCGCATAGTAAACTGTAACGAACAGAATTCACAACAGAATCACTACAATCTTCCATTCTATAGATGCGATTCACGATTTATAACTGCAGAATCATCAAAAATGAGACACGATCACGCAAAATCACACGCTTGCCACAATAATCACTCACAATTGAGGATGGTTCTTTCATCTATTGGTGCAATTGTAAGTGCAAATAATGACCGATGACGGCCGTGAGCAGTTCGATCGAGGAAATTCAATACGAACTGGGTAAAACTGGTCCATTTTGATCTCTGAGTAGCTAATATTTCCCTTTTGAGTTTCTAAATATCCCTGGGCTTCCCGAAATGGAAAGTGACCATTCGCGCCGTTGCATTTTTGCAATATGAAAGGAACATTGAACACTCACCGGCTTAATAACCTGCTTCGTGGTATCCAGACATCAATAAGCCTCTTCGAATCTCAAGGCCATTCAGACGTGTACTTCACTGCACAGTTCTTTCGGGAAGGAAAGAAACAAAATGGCATAGCGCGAGGAGATCTACAAGGTTTTAGCAAACAAATTCGCACTTACATCAAGAGCGAGGACGCAGACGCCGCGCGGATCGAATTTTTGAATGAGCGAACCGGTAAATCGATTTACTCAAAAATCATCGACGACCTGCGCCTTAATCATTCACTCGGGGGCACAAACGCTACTGAGCAGTCTGCAGTTGCTACAAATCCTTTTTCAGGCTTTGGAGACGCCCAAATTTCCGAGTTGATTGATCGTAAGGTCGACGAGCACCGGCGAAATGACGAGCTGGTACGCAGGCAGAACGTCATGCAACAGCAGGAGCAACGTATAGCTGAGTTGACACAGAAAAATCAGGAACTAGAATCTCAGGTGAAAGCGAAGAGCGATCTCGAATTCTACACCGGGATGCTTGGAACTGCGCTACCCGGAATTGCAAAACTATTCACAGGATCACCTCTGGAAAAAGCAGCGAACCTTCTTGCTGGTACCGAGGACGAAGATGAACCAACTTCAAACAACAACAATATGCGACAAAGAAACGAAAACGCGACCCTCGCAGACCTGGTCAATGAATTCTGCACAACCCTCAATCGACAGGAGCTTGCTGCGATTGAGCTAATCTTCCGCGGCTTTGAAGCAGATCGGGATTGGATCCAAACTACAGTTAAAATGATCAGTTTCAAGTCTTCACCAAATGAAGTCAATGTTTGAGCCGAACAATCCATTCTGGGAAAAGCTGGATAAGGATAGCTTGTTTCGGCTTAAAAAGTTTCTCTTTTCCACAATCCTAACTATCGCTAAATACGTGTTTTTACTCGTTGTAGATCGGGTGTTTTTACGGTTTGATATTAAAAGAATCGTGCAGATCTTTAAATCAACAAAACCGGTCAAGCCTGAAAAGATCACACAAGACGCATTACTGAATACAAAACCCACGATCTCAAAAACAGAATCTGAAGAAATAGCGATTCATCCTGAAGCAATAACCTCATTCAACTACTCAAACAATCAAACTATGGACACGCCTAATGGTTACACCCAAATCAATGATCTCTTCGGCAATCCGGCTAAAGCCGATGGGACGCTCAACCCAACCTGGGAAAGCAAGAATATCATCTCGGTTTTGCCTGGTGGTTGGAAGATTTACTATCAGGACACTGCAACAAATTTGCCGGAACTTAAAAAGGGTATTCGAATCCACAGCAAATTGAAGGACAACTTCCTTTCTGCCATGGATAAAATCAGGGACTATGCGATTGCGCAAATTGGCGGGTCGCCTTCCGATAAACAAATACAGGATTGGTTGCATTTGCACCGATTAGATCGAACCGGTGGCGGTTATGCATTTCGCCCTAATACCAGCGACGCAACAAAGCTGTCCATGCACTCCTACGGTATTGCCATCGATTGGGACCCTATACAAAACCCAAGGGGTAAGCCAATGAAGTATACGTTGCCTGATTGGTGGTATGACATCTGGGCAATGCATGGATGGTCCGATGGACGTCACTTCAAGACACCAGACCCAATGCACGTGCAGTTTGCAACGGGCGCCTAATACTCCCATTAGTTTGAGAACGGGTCACAAGATCGTTCTCTAGGTTGAACACCATATTACACCCAGACAAAACAGCTTTTGCATTTAATCACTCATCAAAAATCAAAAACATGAAAAACTTAAAATTCATTTTGATATTCTGTTGCCTCTTTACATCAGCACCAGATCTGTACGCCCAGTTTGGATTTAATGTTGTCCCCGTAACCTCAGCTAAGAAGAATCGTCGTGTGGCGTATGATATCGCCGTTACTGATGATAAGGGTCACACGGAAACTATCAAAGCAAACGACAGGGTTGACATCGTTCAAAGCAGTGGCGATAATTACCGACTCAAGGTTAGAAGCCAGGCAGATAGTAAAACAGATCGACGAGTAAACAATAATGCGCAGCGTTATTATGACAGTCCAAAATTTATGGTCGATGATAATACGGACCCAAAGCGATTTAGCCCAACGGTTGGAACATCGATCTATCCCTTTAAATACCGCCCTCAATCGGGGAAGTTTGAAAAATCATTTACACTGTCGGCGCTTGGTGGTACGAATATCCGTCTTGGTTCAGCTGATAGCAAAAGCTCGCTTGCAATTCTTTTGGGTGTAGGTGCGAGTTCTGTGACGGTACGCCCGGATGATGTAGATACCGCAGCCAAAATCACAGAAAGCAAAGACTTAGGGGCGCTTACGTTTTCCTTAAACGTCATTTATTCCTGGGATTTTCTACAGATAGGAGTTAGCACAGGATTTGATCACCTTTTTGATAACGAGCATACCAATTGGACCTACCAGGACCGAGGCTGGTTAAGCTTTGGCATTGGCCTCAATCTCTTCAAGGCCAGCGACGGGAATTAAGTGGCGCTCTAGTTAACTATCTCTTTTAAATCCTTGATTCGAATCACCACATATTACATTATTACTCTACAAACTACAAACATGAACAAACTGATTTTACTTTTTTTGACTGTGGTCTTCGTCGCGGCGTCAACACGTGTAGGGGCTCAATCTTCTAAACTAACCGTGGTCGTGCATTCAGTAGAAGGCTACGGCACGTACAAGGCGTTTGCATTAAAAGCTGCGAGCGCTTTAGAGACGGTGCTCAACTCCCCTGAGTTTAAAAGCAAAGTTTTAAACTCCACGTTTATCAAAACCAAGGGTTTGACCAATGAAGAGCTTTACAAGCGAATCATGCAGGCTCATGAAGAATCTGGCGAAGGGGGACAAGATGGGGTTGTCGATTTAAGAGTTAGGACACTACGTTTGACAGGTGACGAATCTGATTGGACCGATGACTGCCAAGGATCGACAATTGGGGTTGATGGCGCAGGAGATGGTGTGACTGCTATTTGTCCAAATGTGCTTGCGTATTGGGCTGCCAAAAATGACGTGGCAGACCTAGCGGCTCACTACGCCCATGAATACATGCACATCCTGGGTTTCGATCATTACAATCGTTTGAGGGGGCAAAGTTGGAGAGAGCGCACGTTCGTATATATGATCGGAAACATCGTCGCCGAACTCATCAAAAATGGCGTCGGAGGTAGCAGTTAGGAAAGGCCCTATCAAGGGTTATGCCTGGTCTCGGCGTATGAGGCCATTATTTACAGCCAAAAGGACTCTGGGGAATAACTTAGACGCAATCGAGTCTAAATTATTCCCCTTGTTTTATCATCATCACTACACCACTAATTTTAAACTATGGCGAGACTTGTCAATCTAAGTATCATAGGGGTTGAAGGCGATCCAAATCAAAAGCAAGCACAGAACGATAAAGCCGTAACTACGGAAGAATTAAAACAGATGATGGGCTTTGAACACTGGAATGAAAGCGAGCTAAAACACTTCTTAGACTCGATTCGCATTTTTACCGAGCTGGCTTATGGCGCTTGGGCAAGACAATCCTTAGCTGAATCAACTACAACACAAATCCTACCGCAAAGCAATCCGCACCAAAAAGCCGCTTAATATCTATGACTCGTACGATACCTGTAAACTCAAAGAATTCAAACAATGCCGTTCTTTTTGATCAATTTGGTAAGGGGACACGGAAAATCAAAGCCGTAACTCACAATTGCGTCATCTACACCCGTGTCTCGACCAAAGAGCAGGCTGATAACAATATGAGTCTGGAAACACAGCGTAAAGCTTGTGAGCAGTTTGCCGAGAAGCAAGGCTATGTCATCATGGGATACTTCGGCGGTACCTATGAAAGTGCCAAAACCGATGAACGGAAGCAATTCAATGCAATGTTGTCTTTCGTAAAGAAAGCAAAAGCGAAAGTATCTGCGATCATTGTCTATTCTGTCGACAGGTTTAGTCGTTCAGGTGGTAATGCTATCTATATCACTGAGCAGCTCAAGAAGCAAGGCATAATCGTTTCGGCGGTGACACAGCCAACAGACGCGACAACAGCTAGTGGATCTCTACAGCAAAACATCCAATTCATCTTCTCCGAGTATGACAACCAGCTACGCAGAGAGAAGTGTATGGCAGGGATGAAGGAAAAGTTACTTTCTGGTGGTTGGGTAGGGCGTACGCCGATAGGCTACGATATCATACACCGTGATGGGAAAAAGGAAATCGTGTTAAACACTAAGGGTAAGCTCATTCGTAAGGCCTTCGGCTGGCGTGCTCAAGGCATGAGTAACGAAGATGTTCGTTTAAAGCTAGTCGTTAATGGCTGGAAAGTGGCCAACCAGCGGGTCTCTGATTTCTTACGCAACCCTTTCTACTGTGGCCTGATCGCCCACAGCGCTCTTGAAGGGAAGCTAGTTGATGGACACCATGAGAAGGCAGTTTCAAAAGAGCTATTTCTTCAGGTGAATGGTTTGCTTGCAAAAAATGCACACGGCTACTCACTTAAACCGGATAATGAAGAAGTGCCGTTGAAGAAATTTGTCCGCTGCTCTGAATGCGATAAACCGCTTACCGGTTATCGCGCTAAGAAGAACCAGCAGTTCTATTACAAATGCAGCACGGTTGGCTGCAAGTGCAATAGGCGAGCGGCAGACATGCATCAAAGCTTCAAAAAGCTAATTGCACCATATCAGATTAAGATCGATGAGATAATGCAACAAATAATCGAGCGGCAGATGATTGAAACCTATCACAAGCTCAATGCCGACAAAGCGGCTGCAAAGGAAGAACTGAAAAAGCGCATAGCCGAAATTGAAAATAAGATGGAACGTCTGGAAGAGCGTTACATCTTGGAGGAGATCAATTCCGAGATGTTCGGGAAATACAGTGGAAAGTTTCTCGTTGAGAAGAAAGAGTTGGAAGTTGAAATCGCAAAAACTGGAAATACTTTATCGAACCTGAAAAAATGCGTCCAAAAGTGCTTCGAATATGCCTCGAAACTCGCGCCACTGTGGGATTTGGGCGATTATGGAGAGAAGATGCAACTACAATACCTTCTGTTTCCTGATGGAATAACCTACGAGCGCAAAAATGACACTTATCGAACCGGTCGAATAAATTCAGTATTCAGCTATATGGCAAGCCTGGCCGAAGTTTTAGAGCATAAAAAAAAAGCGGGAAAACCGATTGTAAAATCAATTTCCCCGCGTGGGTGGAAGCACACGGGTTCGAACCGCGGACCCTCTGCTTGTAAGGCAGATGATTTTTGATTTAATATGATTTGATATAATCTTATAGTTGTTTACATTCAGCATAATAATTACAAATCAGATTATACTGATCCATATCAAACCTTATCCTGTGTGCAAATGGTGTGCAAATGGTGTGCAAATTTGCCTTACTTTTAATGCATGGGAACGAATGCTTTTCTTGCTTTGGACACACGGTATAAATCGCAGGATGGAACTTATCCGGTCGTTGTACGACTTACCCGCGATAGAAGAAATATACCTATTCCAACAGGCGAGCGGTTACGTGAGAAAGATTGGGATGACCACAAACGGGAAGTCAAAAACAGCTATACCAGCATCACCTCCGTCACGCGTCTGAACAACCTGCTACAAACGAAGCGGAAGACAGCAAGAGATATCATCCTAAAGCTGGAGGAAGATGGGAAAGCGGATACAATGTCCCTCGCCGATATCAAGCAATGCATCGTTCAACAAAATACTTCCGGCTCTTTCATCAAATATACCGATGAGCTGGTAACGGATTTGCGCAGGGCAAAGCGGTTCGGCACAGCTCGGTGGTATGAAGGGACGCTTAGTATTCTGAAAGACCTTATCAACGGCAACGACAAGCACGCAAATGATGGCAAATCCAAGGACAATAAACAGACGCTCTATAAGGGTAAGGATTTAAAGTTTAAGGAGATTACCTACAAATTCCTGATGAAGTTTGAGACGCGGCATTATGAAGATGGAAATGTGGCCAATAGCCTATCTGCCTATATGCGTGCGATCCGCGCTATCTACAATAAGGCAATCAAAGCCGGACTTGCAGACAAAGAGGATTATCCTTTCGATCATTATAAGATCAAAGGGGAAGAAACCCGTAAGCTCGCTTTGGAATGGCCATTACTGGAAAAGATTCTCAAGGCCGATCTCTCGCCGGAGGATGAGGGATACACTACGCGGAATTATTTCGTAGCGTCCTATATGATGTGCGGAATGAGTTTTATTGACCTGGCCTATTTAGCAAAAGAAAATATCGTCAACGGGCGCATTCAATACCGCAGGCAAAAGACGAGTAGGCTTTATGATATCAAGATAACGCCAGCGTTACAGGAAATCCTTTCCTGCTACGTCACCTCACATCCCGATTCCTCTTTTGTCTTCCCGATCATCCGAAGAAGGACATCCGAAGAACAAGATAAAGATGTGCTCTACGAGCGGAAGAAATATAATAAGCAGCTCAAAGCATTGGCCATAGCTTTAGACATACCGCCGGAGCTTATGAAAAACATGACGAGCAAGGTCATCCGGCATTCGTTTGCTACGCAGGCAAGGCTTTTGGGCGTCCCGGTCGATGTGATTAAAGAGATGCTTGGTCATTCCAGCATTAAGACCACGGAAATTTATCTTAGCAGTCTGCCGACATACACGCTTGACGACTATAATGCGCAAGTCACTGGCACAATTGGCTAGACCCTCATCGGGGTAATATAGACAAGACTTAGAATCTAGCGCCGCAAGGCATGGGGCTCAAGTCCCTTCGCCCGCACAGATGACGCAGCTACGAGTCTCAGCTTGTAGCTGCTTTTTCTTTACAACTATTCTACAACAAATGACTGTGTATGACAGCTGCAATAGAGCTATAATATCCGGGATAGTTAACCACATCGGCTGAGCAGTATGAAGTCCGGTAAGACGAAAGAGAAAATCCGCAATTGGCTGCGCATGATAGGCTAAAAGGCCAAGTAGCAGCATCGTATGCAATTTCTTACTTTACACGCTTGAAACATACCAAAAAACTTGGCGAGCTGGCCGCAACAGCGATCTGCGGCAATGACATCACCTCATCGTGCCTGTATGTATCGGCGCTGGCGGTTGTCTATGCCGGCCAGTGGGCATGGCTGGCGCTGCTGCTGGTTGCCGGCGTCCTGTTTCTGTTTCGTAAAATATATGGCGAAGTGGTGGGCGCGCTGCCGCTCAACGGTGGGGCTTACAACGTACTGCTCAATACTACGGCGAAAAGCAGTGCCTCGGTGGCCGCCTGCCTGACCATTCTTTCCTATATGGCCACGGCAGTAATTTCCGCCAGCGAGGCGATGCAATACCTGCACAGCCTTGTGCCTGCGCTGAACGTCTGGCTGGCCACGGCAGCCTTGCTGACGGTCTTCCTGCTGCTGGTCTCATCTGGCATCAGCGAGTCCGCCATTGTCGCGGTTGTCATCTTTATCGTTCACCTCACCGCCATGCTGGCGCTCATCGGCAGCGGTATCTGGTATGTGTTCGTGCACGGGCTGCATGCGGCATCGCTGAATTTTCACGCACCGCTGAAGGGCGGGTTTTTCGTGGCCCTGTTTCTAGGCTTCAGCACGGCCATGCTCGGCATATCAGGCTTCGAGAGCTCGGCCAATTTCGTGGAAGAGCAGCAGAAAGGTGTCTTTGTCAAAACATTGCGCAATATGTGGATTGCCGTGTCGGTGATCAACCCGCTGATGGCGCTTACAGCGATAGCGCTCATGCCTATCTCAACAATTGTGGCACATCAGGAAGCCCTACTTTCGGATATGGGCGCGCAGACGGGCGGACGCTGGCTGGCCACTTTTATCTCCATAGATGCCGTACTGGTGCTGAGCGGTGCTGTCCTTACCTCCTATGTTGGTGTGGCCGGTCTTATCCGCCGCATGACGCTTGACCGCATCCTGCCGCAGTTCCTGCTGAAGGAAAACAAACGGGGCAGCTCGCCGCGTATCCTGCTTTTGTTTTACCTGCTGTGCCTTTCCGTGCTCCTCATCACCAGGGGGGCGCTCGGACCGCTGGCCGGGGTTTACACGATTGCGTTTCTGCTGGTGATGGTCTATTTCGCTGTGGGCAATCTGCTGCTAAAAATAAAGCGAGCGCGGCTGCCAAGGCCGCAGCATGCATCAGTAACTGTGGTAGCACTGGCGATCGTGGCCATTGGTGCCGCGCTGTACGGAAATGTATCGGTGCATCCGGAATATCTGTTCATGTTCCTTCAGTACTTTATTCCTTCGGTGCTGGTGATATTCGCGCTGTTGGCCCGCAAGGCGATCCTGATGTACCTGCTCCGGGCGATCGGTAGCTTTTTTAAAATATTCCAGCGGCTGTCGGTGGTGAGCCGGCTGCACATCCGGCGGACTCTTCGGCAGCTGGAAGGCCAGGAATTTGTTTATTTCACTAAAGGTGAGGACATATCCATTTTGAACAAGGTGATGATCTATGTGCAGGAAAATGAGATTACGCGTAAGCTCAAAATCGTAACGGTGCTGCCCGGCCATGCGGAGGTATCGCCGGATTTCATGCGCGACTTTGAGGTGCTGGACCGTGCTTATCCGGACATCAAGATCGAGTACGTGCAGCTACATGGTGTATTCGGTCCGGAAATCATTCAGCGGCTATGCCGGGAATGGAATGTCCCCGTCAATTTCATGTTCATCTCATCGCCCAGCGGGCATTTTACTCACCACGTATCCGATCTGGGCGGTGTACGGGTGATAGTGTAGACATATCTTTATTAAGAAAAATAAATTATTATGATGACAGATGGTCGTATTGACAAGTGGGTCGCTGACTACAAAGAGTTAGCAGAGGATATTATCTCCAAACAGGTTGAGGCCATGCAGGATGAATTTCCCGATGAGCATTTTCCCGTGCGCCCGCCATACCGAAAAGCCATGTACCACCGGCTGATGGTGATTGTCGCGGAGCTGAATAACAAGATGAATGAGCTGCTGGAAGAATCGCCGGATGATACGGACGCTGTGCTCAGGAAACAGCTGATGGCGCTCCAGGAAGGCTATGAGCAGGACTTTATCCGTAAGGTCCGTAAGGAAGCCGGTAAAAATAATCCTTCAGAATGAGACGACGCTATGATCTGACCACCGAACTCACGCTGGCGTTATTGCCGACACTAACCATGGGTGCTGTGCTCTTTCTTCTGGAACGCTACAGCCGGCAGCATCTGCTCTTTGCTTCGCTGGCATCAAGCGCCTTTCTGATCTACCTGAATCCCCAACACCCCACCAACAGCATTAAAACACTGAGCATCGCGCAAATATCGGCTGCTGTAATCGGCTTTGCCACGGTGCGGCTCATAGGGCCGGGTTATGCTTCAGCGATGACAGGCATGGTGCTGGCGATTGCCGTCATGCTGCTGCTGGATGTGATGCATCCGCCGGCGGTATCCACAGCGCTCACCTTTGCCTTTGAGCGGGGCAAGACGCTGCCATTGTTTCTGATTGCGGTCGGATTGATGGTCGTCCTGCTTGTTCTGCAAAGGGTCTCGCTCTGGCTCATCAACCGCTATACAAATGCTCACCCTGATAACGCTAAACCTGATGCACCCATCTCCTGATGTAGAAGCCTTTGTGCTCGCTTTTGTACACTGGCTGCGCCTGGCTGTGGAAATCATCGGAGCTTTTGCTATCGGCATCGGCTCGGTCATCTCGCTATGGCGCTTTGGCCGCGCGCTGATTACGCAGCAGGAAACCGATTTCAATGCCATCCGCCTGACCCTGGCACGCTACCTTGCCCTGGCGCTTGAATTCCAGTTGGGTGCGGATATTTTATCGACCGCCGTAGCGCCTAGCTGGCAGGAAATTGGCAAGCTGGGCGCCATTGCCGTCATTAGAACAGGTCTTAACTTTTTCCTGAGCCGCGAAATGAAGGAAGAGCGCACCGTAAGCGAAGGCGAAAAAAATGTGGCTAAGAAGGCAAAAGAATAATGGCCGCCAGGGACTATTTCTTTCGGCCAGCTACAACCAGCACCAGGCCAGCCACAGCAGCTACCCCACCGATCCAGACCGGCCAGCCTACATGATGGGTCTCTTCTTTGTTGACCTCAAGCGGGCCGACATCCAATACTTTCTTTTCGGTCTTGAAGTTAAATCCCGAAATAGCCATCATGATGATGCCTGCAACGAGCAGAATGATGCCAAAGATGCGCATGGCTGTTTTTAAGAGACAGGCATAAAAATCGTGCAGACAAGCTATTAATTGTACAACCACCGTCTCAAAGCACGGCCTTATAACGCCAAAAGATCAAATCATCCTGCCTACCGGTGTCTGCCCCAGTGCATATCCGGCAAAATATATTCCGCTGCAATGCTGTGGTCCCCTATCAACCATGCTAGCCACCTAATTGCCCTATCTTTATTTCTGACCTTTGCCGCTCAATAAAGTAAGATTAATGCACCTTTATGAAATCCTCTCCCTACTCATCGTGCTTTGCGCGGTCTTCAGCTATCTAAACCATCGCTTTATCAAATGGGCACCTACCATCGGTATTATGGTGCTATCGCTGGCCACCTCGCTGGTATTGGTCGCCCTGGCCGGGATATTCCCTTCTATCCATGAATTTGCCACCAACGTTATCGGCTCGGTGGATTTTCATACCCTACTCATGCGCATGATGCTGGGCTTCCTGCTCTTTGCCGGCGGCTTCCACCTCAACGCGCAGCGGCTGGCCCAGCAGAAATGGCCTATCCTGGTCTTGGCTACTGCGGGCACGCTCGTGTCTACCCTGCTGGTAGGCGGCGCTTTCTATGCGCTTTTTCAGCTGTTCAGCATGCCCATTCCGTTTATCATCTGCCTGCTTTTCGGCTCGCTTATCTCACCTACCGATCCCATTGCCGTGCTGGCCATCCTTAAGCGCGCCGGCGTCCCTGAATCGCTGGAATTGAAGATTGCCGGCGAATCGCTGTTTAATGATGGTGTGGCAGTCGTGCTCTTCACTTCCATTATGAATGTAGCATTGAGCGGTGGCGGCTTTGAGATTGGCCCGGTGGCGGGTCTGTTTGTAAAGGAAGCCCTCGGTGGTGCGGCGCTGGGCGCAGCTTTGGGCTGGATGGGCTACCTCATCCTGAACAGTGTCGATGATTATAAGATAGAAACACTGGTCACCCTCGCCATCGTGATGGGCGGCTACCTTTTGGCCGACCGGCTGCATATATCCGGCCCTATAGCGATGGTAATTGCCGGTATCATCACCGGCAATACCGGCAAGCAGGCTACCATCGACCATGCCCGTGACTATGTGGGCCATTTCTGGATATTAATTGATGAAATCCTGAACGGTGTTCTTTTTATGCTTGTCGGCTTTGAGATGCTGGTAATCGACAAGAGCGGCATTGTGCTGGCCATCGGTGCCATCGGAATCATTGTTGTGCTTGCTGCAAGATGGATCGCTGTAGCGCTTCCGGTGCTGGGTTTACGCCGGTGGCTCCCCTTTGAGCGCCATGCCATTGCCTTACTTACCTGGGGCGGACTTCGCGGCGGCCTTTCGGTGGCCATGGCGCTGTCCCTGCCGGAAGCCATGGACCGTGATTCATTCGTGACGATCACTTATGTGATCGTCGTGTTTTCCATTATTGTCCAGGGCCTGACGATCGGGAAGCTGGGCAGGCTTGCAAAGCCGGTAGCTACGGCTGCCGCTGGTAAATGACCTGCACAGAATCTACAGGAAATTTTGCCCCCAGCCAATCAGTCAGCTTTTTTTGTTCGGTTGGGATAATGCCTGCTTTGCCGTTAGCAACAAAAAGCAGTACGCTGTCTTTTTGCGAGAGTGTATCCGTACGGTTAAAGACCACTTTATCCAGGCTATAGGCGCTGATCTGCGGGAAGAGTGCTTTTAGCTCACCGCTTAAATCCGGGAAAACCGGCGCTGCAGGTCTGGTCAACGGGATGATCACTTTGGCAGTATCAGCGCGATTAAAAGCCTCATCCAAAATACTGGCTCTTATCTGAGCCAGATCAAGCTGCTGGTGCGCATTCAGGCCCTGGCGAATCACAAGGGTTGTGCCTTTCAGATTATAACCTGCAAGATGGCTATTGAGCGTATCTATCCGCACACTATCCAAAACATCCCCGATCAGCAACAATTCTATTTTTGGCTTCCTGGCGTCAAACACGAAATTTTTGCTCACCACCTGCGTATTTACATCAGTAAATTCCTTGCGCACAAAGCTCTGGGCGGAGGATTCAAACACCGCCTTTTTCACGATGCGGTAGGCCAGCCAGATGCTGGGCACGATGGTAATGACGACCACGATCAGCATATAACGTGTGAGGCGGCGCTTACGCGCCTCATTCTGGAAAACACGCTTATGAAAGTGCATGAAGCGTACAACCAGTACGGTAGCCGTACAGATAAATACGCTATTGATGAAAAACAGGTAAAGCGCACCCAGCGAGTAGTACCATTGTTTGGTAGCCACGCCATAGCCGACGGTGCAAAGTGGCGGCATCAACGCAGTGGCGATAGCGACACCGGGAATGACATTGCCTTTTTCTCTGCGCGTCACACCGACGATACCGGCCATGCCGCCTGCAAAGGCAATGAATACATCCCAGATCGTAGGTGTTGTACGGGCCAGCAATTCGGAAGTAGCATTGTGCAGCGGGGTGAGGTAAAAATAAAGCGCCGAAGTAGCAATACTAAACACAACGGCGATCAGTAGATTTTTTAGTCCCGTGCGCACCACATCAAAATCGGACAGGCCAACCCCAAGCCCCACGCCCATTATTGGACCCATAAGCGGCGAAATAAGCATGGCCCCGATAATGACAGCTGTAGAATTAACGTTGAGCCCGACGGATGCTATGATGACAGCGAAAATAAGGGTCCAAAGGTTCGCTCCACGAAAATGAATGTTTTTGGTAATGCTGGCTATGATTTCTGACTCGTCCTCTTTATCAGCATCCAGATTAAAGTATTGGCGAAGTAAATTGCTTGGATCATTCATCGGCGATTGATTAATTAAGTGGCGATGCGCGACGACTGATATAGATTAGCTAACTAGATGGTTATAGTTGATCAGCGCAAAGACCTTAAGACTAATGTACTCTGCTAATTTCCGATTGCCAAAGCCAAAAAATCAAAAATAAGTTGTAATCAATTATTACAGAATGTTGGTAACGATATACTTTAGTGTAGCATTTCGATTAGAAAAAACTCTCCTTGGCACTCTTTGAAGGATTTTAAAAACGCAATATATTTGTCTTCAATGCGCAGTTAAAATGAATAGATATAAAAAGGGGGATATCGTTAGAAAGGTAGGATTTCACTTACCCTTATATACGATTGTTGGCGATCCTTCTATAGCCAATTTGAACAGCAGTGGGGATTATGTTGGAGAGCGGTATATGGTGAAATATATTGCAAATACCGGCAAGGCTAAGTTTGCATTTCTCTTTGCCCATGAAATTGAGCTAATATACGAGGCTGCCTACAAAGAGTAGTTTGAATTACAACCTTATCAATACTGCATGGCGCCTGTTAGCGCAAAATATTCCGCCGTCTTAAGTGTGTTAGCGAAAAGTCTAGTTTGAAGGCAACATATAATTCCACCACGACCATTCTAAATTCTCACCGGTTTTTACAGCAATACTCTTGGTGTACTCGGTTGGGAATGACATATAGCCTGCCGTTTGAACTACCCTCAAGGAATGGGTGCCTTCCGTCAGTGGTTTTTCCACGAACATATTTGCAGGAAGGACCCCTTGACTTTGGCCGTCAATAAAAAGCTGAAATGGGTCTGAGGCCTGATTATAAAATCGTACGGTTGCCGTATTGCAGCTAACCAGCAGCAGCAGGCAAAGGGAAAATCCAATAAAATATTTGCCTAAAAAAATGAGGTGAGTGGCTTTCATATGCTTTGATGTTTGAGTGAAAGATAGATGGCAAGCTTTATGGATTTTTATTGCTGAGCGTACGCCTAATGTCAGCCGCAAACGTCTGAACGCCGCCATGTAAGCGATAGTAATTCGGAAGCAGTTGCTCAAGCACATCCATACGTTTATGCTCAATTGCTTGACCTAGAAATTTCAGAATCTCCGGGGCTTGATTCTTCAAGATGATCAAATCCCCCGGTGTCCAGTTTTTGTAGGATTTCACCCATACGACGCGTTGCCCATCAGTATGATAATCTTCATCTTCGCTGTAATATGCCTCTTTAACTGCAGCAACTACCTGCTGAATTTTATCCTGCTGGGGCGGCCGGAACGCTGTCAGCATGGGCAGAAAACAGAAGAGCGTGATTAGTACCCGGGCATTCCGCCCAATGGTGCTGCCAGTGGTAATTGACCATTTTTTAAAGCGCTGTTTCATCAATTTTCTTTTGAGATTATCAGGTTCACTATTTTATGGACTGTACTCACATGCCATTTACTTCCATCATCACGGTAGGTGGGTATCTGCAATCGGTTCAGCTCGTCCGTGATCGCGCGAATTGTTTTAACACCCTCTTCCTTCAAGCAGGCAATAGTCGGTTGCATCTCCAATGCAAAACCGCGCGACAATTCCCGGTTTCTTTTTGACTGTACATGCCGGCCATGCCATCCAAGTTCCACACCCCGCGCTTTCGCCGCCTGCAAGGCCAACGCCGTGCGTTTGCTGATCTGCTCGCGCTCATATTCGGCAACGGCAGCCATGATATGCACAATGAATTTCTCCCCCGTTGGCATATCAATTGCCCGAAAGTCAATGCCGGATTCCATTAAGTCCGCAATGAAATTGACCTTGCGGCTCATACGGTCCAGCTTGGCGACTAACAGCGTGGCCTGTTTGCGCCGGCATTGAAAAAGTGCCTTTTTAAGAATGGGGCGGTGGTTGTTTTTGCCCGATTCAACTTCTATAAATTCCTTTTCCAAGAGATAATTATTAGCCATTGCAAAGTCTCTTACAGCCTTGATTTGCGCTTCCAAGCCCAAGCCGCTTTCGCCCTGCCGCACAGTTGATACCCGGTAATACGTGATTGCCTTTTTCATTTTTATCATTTTTTCGCAGGATTGCAGATACCAGCGCATCAAAACGAATCTGTTATGAAGTAGACCAACGTCTACCTTTGAACAGATTTGCCGTCTGATACGTTAGAGATGCGAAAATGCTATTACAGAAAAGCGCGCTCAGCAAGGGTTTGCGATTTTACTGAACCGGCAAAAGCGCTGGCTTGTGGTTGATTTTTGTTCGGAAGCATACGTTGGTATGCATACGAACAAACATTTGCGTAGAGAAAAAAGCCAGTAAGAAAACCAGGCGCGTTATGTTGGGGATTGCATTCCTGTCTATGCTCTTGGCTTTATGCGTAAGGTTCGACCGTTCAAAATCATTCACGGTCGCGTCTTTACCCTGCTCTTCGAACCCTGTGTTCCAATCAAGATCGGAACCGGAATTTGCGATCAGGGCTTTCTTCTTTAGCGCATCTAACGCGGCCAAGTCGTGATCCACCAACTGATGGCGGTCTTCACTCTTTTTCTGAGCATCATCGAATTGAGGTTTCGCGCCGGGATGCCGGCACAGTTGTGGCTCAGCCTGACGAAGTAATTGATCGTCTATTGCATCGAGTTCTTTCTGATTTCTGAGATCATGCGGGTGCGCCTGCAATTCTTCCGATAGCTCCTTATGTCTATTCCACAACTTCTCATCGAAGAGAATGCCGGCTTTGCGCATTTTCTCGAAATCATCATCAATCTCATTATTGCATTGGTCAATCCGTTGCCAGAGCTGCTCGGTCTTCTGTTTCAAGAAAGACGCTCTGCTGCTGTTCTCCGTTGCGCCTATAGCGGCAACGGCTTCGGACAGGGCCGCGGCGAGCGCTACCGTAGAAATCGCGCCGCCCTGTAATGCGCCGCGCAATCTGCCAAGAGCGGCGCTTAGTTTCTGCGTGGTGGCCTCATCCAGTGTGCCGCCACCGATCAATTGCTGCAGGTCTTCGCTGACTGCCTGCGCTTTCTTTTTCAGCGCATGAATTTCCGCAATCTCAACATGCGCGGCGTCTTTAAAGCCTGGCATTATACCAAGCTCCGCAATCGCAGCTTTAGCAGCATCTGGCAATTCTGGTTTCTCCACCATTACTCATACCTTCCCTCTAACACTGTACTGAAAAATGGTTTATTATTGGTTAAGTTTTGGCCCTTTTGATTGACTTTTAGCCGGCAGCATTTGGATTATTATTTAGTGCTTTTCCTATTTTAAACCGCACTTTATCACTATGGAAGTCATCTGCCTTCAGGATGAAGCATTCTTTGCCCTTATCAATCGGGTCCTTGAGCGCATCAAGGAAAAGCCCGCCACTGTGACTGAAAAATGGATCTCCGGCGAAGAGACAATGAAGATGCTACGCATTACCAGCAAGACCACGCTTCAAAAATTGCGCGATGAAGGAAAGGTCCGTTTTTCGCAACCGGAGAAGAAGATCATCCTTTATGATATCGACTCCATCCATGCCTATTTAAACAAGCACGCAAACGAAACATTCTGATTATGGAAAACGAAGAACTCGCCGTTGATCCACAGTTCCTGAAAGGATTCAATGAGGGCTATTTGCTGGCGAAGCATGAACCGGAATTAGCCGCGCTGATCACCGGCAATCAAAATGATCACAATGGCTATTTCAAGGGGCTTACCGGTGGCAAGCAGGAATACGACAAGGAAGTACGTGAATGGGCAAAAGGATTTTCGAAAGGCACTCCTGCGAAGGATGAAAGGGGTATAGACAAGGCCAGATAGCAAGCTGCCGTCAGTCTGTCGGTGGCAGGAATTTAACGACATCGCGGCTGGTATGCAGGACGCGAACGATGCGAATATGATTTTTCAGGACGCGATAAAATACAACATGGCTTTCCTTTACCATGCTTCTCAGTCCCGACCTTAACTCAGCGCGTTCGCGGCCAAGCAGAGGGTTACCGGCAAGGCGGTTGAAGAGATCATTAAAGCTGCTTACATACGTCACCGCCCGATCGAATCCGAATTTATGCACCGTATAGTCGAATATCTCCTCCAGATCACTATCCGCTTCCTGCGAAAGTCTGTAAGTAAAATGTGCCATCTCTATGCTTTCGCGGATTTGCGCTTCGCCGCTATGATGTCTTGCACCTTACGCCCGCTGGTTTCGCCTTCCCAGCCTTTATTGATCTCAGCACGCAATTCTTCCAGCACTTTTGTGCGGTACACCTCATGCAACCGCATGGCATCCCGTACGACTTCACTGGCGTTCTGGTAATCGCCGGAAGCCAATTGTGCTTGAATGTATTTTTCCTGCTTGTCGGTGAAGCTGATGTTCATAGCCTGATCTCCTTTCATTCAAAGCTATCAAAAATGTCCATATTTAGCAAATACAGACATAGCAAAAAAAACCGGCCTTCCGATAAAGCAGCGGAGGCGGTGCTTTCTTTTGCTACTTTTCTTGCCACCGGAGCAAAGAAAAGTAGCGTGGACAAGCGCAAAGCAGCAAGGCGCACAAGCCCTACTGCCCTGCTTGGCTCCCGGTCTAGCTTACCTCAATGCGCGACGTTTAAAATTACCGCTGATTGTCTCACTGCCATATTTGGCCTTTATCTCATCAAGCGATTTCTTGCCGCCTTTGGTTTTGTATTCATCTGCCCGGTAGTACCATGCCTGCTTCTTTGAAGCAAAGAACAGCCCGGCCTCCTTCAACTGCGTTTTTACAGCATAGGTATTGCCCGTTACCCAAATCCAATGCCCGACTACTTCAATCGTAATGCCGGCAAGGTTGATAATCTGCTCGATAACTTTTCGGTATTCCTCCGAAAGTCTAATTTGCTCGTCTGCTTCCTCGGCGCTAAGATCTTCGCCTTTGAGAATCTTAGCGCAGGCAAAGGCATATTCGGTATTGATCGCCTGCATGGTGGCAGTATCACCCCCGCAATCGGGGTGATACTGCTTTGCCAATTTTTTGTACGTTGCCTTTACCTCTTCAATGGTGGTGCAGTCATTAAAGTATCTCATGGCTTAAAGGCTTGTCGGGTTAAACAATGAAATTTGATGCAATGCCTTCGCTTTCACCGGCCGATCGTGGTTCAATCTTTTTGCCAGAAAGAAGATCGTGATCTCCTCATTACTTAGGATCGCCCATGCGGCTTTTAAGGAGTTGGCACGGCTGCTGCGCTTGCTTTGCTGGATCGCCCAAGACATCTTCATCAGTCTGGACAGAAAGTTTTTACTGGTCATAACTATTGGTTTTATGAACTCGGCTTAAGTGCCTCGTTCGTTCAAACCGATAGCGTCCAGCAATTGACCTGTGGAGCAAAAGACAAGGATTTGCCTAAAAAAATACCACCTCCGTCAACAACCGCTGGCGATAGCCAGGCAAAAGCGAGGGCGAAGATTTTTTTAGGCACACTCGCGAGCGTAGCCGACCTAAGAAGGCGTAACGAAGTCCTTTTCTTTTGCTCCACAGGGCAATAGCTTTGCGACCGGGAAAAGACGAACAAATACATTCCTATGATCTCTGCAGCCAGAGGCATTCAGCGACCGGATATAAAATTGACTTTGGAGATGGCCATGCACTACATTGCCTTTCGAGGGGGCTGTAATCCCCGTAGAACTGCGATAGTGTTAGAAAAAGTAGGCTCGTATCGAAAAGCCCTGCTTCCGGCCTTATGTGTCGGGAGTAGGCTCAATACAACACCCGAAAGGGGAATAAGCCTGCGTCCGTTCTACGGCGATTACAACTCCCGGCGTCCCGGCCTAAAACCGGGCGTCTTTTAGCAAAGGGGTTGTATGCAACGAACATTCGATGGCATCATTGGAATGAACATCCGCTATCAACGCAGACGGTTCGGGCTTTCGCAAAAACAGCTTGCGCAGTATTTAGGGGTGAGCTTTCAGCAAGTACAGAAATACGAGCGCGGGGTCAATCAGTTGTCCGCGTTTAAGCTGCGTCAACTAGCTAGAATGTTCAACTGCACGATGGACAGGCTTTGCGAGAGCGTTCCTGATGACCGGTGTTTATCACTTAACGAAAGTTTGGAAAATACCTTTCACTTCGATTCTTTGCTTATGGATTATAGGAACATTCGCAACAGCCATATCCGCCGTAAAATCCGCGCGCTTGTCAAGGACTTGGCGCATCAATGCACGACGTAGAACTATTGCCGCCGCTTCCCTTGGCGTCTTTCATGCAAGCTAGGAATGACCACAACATGTCCAAAGCTGAACGGTGCCATCGCCACAACAGCCCGATCATAAGTGTTCGCTCACGCCCATAAAAAACCTTTCAAAGAAATTTACAGAACTATTATGCTGAAAGAGCAGCTTATACTTTCTGAACACACGCCACAGGTGCAATACGTTCTCAGAAACAACCTATGAGCGTGTCATGAACTTACCTAAAACAGAAAATAATCTCTTCCAAAATGACGGCATTTCCCAATGGTCACCTGAGCATGTAGTAGAGATCGAACAAAGGAATCTACGTGCTACTGTCGATAAGATTTGCAAACAGTGCCGCTATCCTCTTTTAGCGCTGAGGCTTTTGTTGTACGTGATTACCGGCATAGATCAGCAGGGCAGAATTGACATCTCCGCACGGCACCTCTCCAAAAAAATGGACGTGCATTACGATACGGTTACCAAAGCCCTTAAATACCTACGCGAGATCGGCGTTTTGAGAATTGAACGGTAACAAGTATGCCAACTATTCACTGCCAAATCCTTTCCTTGTCTGAATACAAACGTGCAAGAGGCACTTGCATTCAGGTCCCGGCCTTGTTATACTATAATATAACAAGGAGACAGGTAATGCTTATAGCTACACTACGCAATGTCGGCGGTTCCGTCATGATGGCAATACCCAAACCGCTACTTGACGGATTGGGCCTGACAGCCAATACAAAGGTTGGCTTGTCGGTGGATCATGGTCGGCTGATCGTTGAGCCACAAACCAAGCTGAAATACACCTTAGCGGAACTTGTCGCGCAATGTGATCTTTCGGCGCCTATAGCGTGCGATACGACCTGGGAGGACCTTTCGCCGATTGGGCGCGAGCAGTGGTAATGCGACGTGGCGAGATTTGGCATGTTGACCTCAATCCCATAAAAGGGCGTGAACAGGCGAATCCGCGTTATGTGATGATTCTAACCCCACGTGATTTTAACCGGCTCGGCACGCCTGTCGTCGTCCCCATCACCAGTGGGGGAAATTATGCACGCATGCACGGCTTTACTGTTTCATTAAGCGGTGCGGGCACAAATGCCAACGGCGTCATTCTCTGTCACCAATTGCGTGCATTAGACTTAAACGCTCGCGGCGGCAGATTTAGTGAGACGGCTCCCGATTTTATCACTGCTGAAGTATTGGCCAAAGTAGCCACGCTATTTGAATCTTAGCCTAATTTACCTGATGACCGGTGCGCTGGGCGGCACTTAGATAGTTTCCCCACCACTGCATCATTTGCGTCCGCTCTTCCAAATATTCAGCTCGATTATAGGGTTTACGACTGCTGCTTTCTTCAACATGCGCAAGCTGTGCTTCGATGACATCCGGGCGGAACAGCCCACTTTCGTTAAGAACGGTGGAGGCAATAGCACGGAAGCCGTGTCCGACTTGTTTGCCACCATATCCCATATTTTTAAGCACATCGTTGATTGTATTCTCGCTCATGACCGGATGCCGGCGCCGCTGTTGCGAGGGAAATAGGTAGTCACTATATCCGGTGATGGGCTGTAACTCCCGAAGCAAGTCTACGGCCGGCGCAGAAAGCGGCACGACGTGCGCGCGGCGCTTTTTCATGCGCTCAGCTGGAATCGTCCACAACTGCTTGTCAAAGTCGATTTCGGCCCATTGGCCATATCGCAGCTCGCCGGGACGTACAAAGACGTGCAACAATAGCTTCACAGCGATTTTGTTTTGGGTACTGGTGCGTGCCCTTTCCAGTTTACCAAGCAACTCAGGCAAGCCGGACGGATGGATTGCAGCAAAATGATTTTTCTCAGGTGGGGCGATAATGCCTTTCAGATCGGCTGCAGGATTATGATCTAATATACCGCAGTGCACCGCGTGGCGGAATACCGAGTGCAACGTGCGGATCAAGCGCGAAGCTGTTTCCAGTTTTCCTTTCTTACCAACATTCCGGACGATAATCACAAGATCAGGGGTTTTAATCTGGATGATTGGCCTATTACCAATCCCGGTCATAGCGTAAAGCTCCAGGCGCCGCCAAATCCGTTCGGCATGTTCGGCAGTCCATTTCTTCTTGTTGATATCAAACCAGTCTTGGGCAACAGCACGGAAAGAGTTACCGGCATCAAACAGACTTGCACGCCGCGCTTCTTTCTTTACATTGTTTGGATCAATGTTGGAGCGTAGCTGCTTACGCGCCTCGTACCGATGATCCCGGGCTTCCAGTAGGGAAATGTCCGGGTATCTTCCAATCGCCAAGGTATTTTCCCTGCCGAGGTAATGGTATTTAAGCCGCCACAACTTGGAGCCGGTAGGCTGAACATAGAGGTACAGCCCTTCTCCATCTGAAAGCTTGTATGGCTTAATTTGAGGTTTTGCATTTTTGATCGCTCTATCGGTTAAAAGCACCGTCTCACTCCTTCCATTTTCCTACCCCGAAATCTACCCCCAACTTTTATCGGTACCCCGGTAAAAGTGGAAGGGCGCTACAGAAGAAACAGAACTATATTTCTGTTCTTCTTCAACACCTTGATGGACAATAATGGAAGTCTATGGAAGAGCCGCTGGTGGCCAGGGACGCTACCGAATTAACCGACCATATGTTTGTCTATCAATAAGTTTTAAGGTTATTGAATTTTGACCTACCCCCATATCTACCCAAATAAATTGGAGTAAAGAAAAAGTGACAAGCCATCCTTTTATTAACAGAACTATTCTGCCAATGCAACCTTTCAATTACATTTTTCTTTATATTTTTTCATTGATAGTTTTCAAGAAGGTAAAATAGAAGCGGACGCAGTGACGCCGCCCACACTGGACTTCCATCCAATTGTTTAGCACTGGAAATTTGGTGAGTCAATATTGTATATGCCCCCTGATGTGCCCCCACAGCATTTTGAGACATTTTGTTCTCTAACCCATGCTAATAGAACTGACTTCGGTTAGTACAATACTGCGGCACATTGTGCGCTTGGAGACTTTCGCCAAGGCAGAAAATTGTATATAGCTTCCTCACCAGTTTTTAGCAATGATGAGGAACAATATGCATAAAATAGTAAGGTTACCAGAGGTAATTAGAACCACCGGACTTGCCCGAAGTACAATTTATAAAATGATGGCGAATAACAATTTTCCGGCAAAGCTTCGACTGAATGGCAAATCTATTGGTTGGTTAGAAGCCGATTTACAGGGCTGGATTCAACAAATGATCACTCAAGCTTCCGCGTCGCGAGGTTAGAAATAAAAAATGGAAAAAGAAAAAGCCAAGCCAATTACGACGATCTCTTTTTATGGAAAAAAGATATATTCTGTTACACCTAGAATTGCCCAAAGAAAACATAGTGACATAAGAGTCTTCAACTTCGAAGATGAGCAATCAGAAATCCAGTTAGAGAAATGTTTACAGGAACCATAATATCTCGGACAAAGGGCTACTTGCGCTGAGCTTGTATTGAAGAATAGTTAGATAAATTTATTAAAAGAAGGTTGTGCAAATACACAGCCTTTCTTTTTATAAAAGACTTGTTTGATACAGGTTCGTTGTTGTTAGTAATCGAAGCCAACATTTGATAAGAAAACAATTAGTTGTGTGCAGAATCCACTTGACAACCATACATTCTATCTATGTTGAAAAGTTTATTGAAATTAATATAGACATAGTTTTATTTTGTTTATTTTGTTGTGCTAATCTAATTCGTGTAAGCTGCTTCCGTATTCGCACAATTACTCTTCTTAGAGGCGTTTCTAAACTCTGTCACGTTATTACAAATCCAATTCAACCAAAAAATATTTTAAATGCAAAATGCATTAGGTTCTAAGCCCAAAAAACAGGAAAATATAGTTAAGAAGTTTTTCCAACTAAGAATTCACGGCGACGATCTCGTATCGACAGGCACCGATAGTTGGATGGCTGCAGGAAAGGTTGCAATTGGCTTTATGGCCGCGGCTGAAGGGCTTTCTTGGGGTTATTTTGCGAGTTTGTTCTCGGGTGGAAACGCTCTTTTCGCAGTTTTAAGTTTTATTGTCTTTAGTTGCGTTATGTTCATGATTGTTTGGTCGCTGGATAAATCACTAATCACGTTAGATGCCTACAAGCGATTTTATCATGAGAAAACATACATAATAGATGAGGATACCGCAAAAAAGCAGGCTAAACTTGTCAGGAGATTTCTCAACTGGGCAGAAAAGCCAGCTAATATTGGAATCAGAGTTCTGATAGTGTCTTTGTCGATGGCCTTTACTGCCCCCTACCTCGTACAATTGTATTTTCATAAGGACATCCAAATTGCTATCGATAAATATGCGCAGCAGACCATAGCGGAAGGAAGAAAAGTAATTGACGGAAAATACAATGCAGTGAAAACTGATTTGGATGAAGTTTTAGATACACTTTATAAACAGCGTTATATTGAAGTCGGCGGAAAAGGAATTACAAAGAAAGTAGGCGATACCGGACCAGGGACTCGAGACATCGACAAAAAGATTGGAGCAACGCAAGGAAGAATCTCTGAAAATGAGAATAAAAGACTACAGGAACTTAAGGACTATGACGAAGCTGCTTCTTTACCTCCCTACGAAGTGCTTGGTAAGAGATGGGGGATATCAGTTCCACAGAATGATCGCGTGACGCGTAGCAAGGTAATTTCTCCTATTTTAGAATCATCTGACGGATCAAAGGCAACGCTTACAATTAGGATTTTTTTAATCCTGATATTCGTAGTGTTCATTCTACTAAAGTTACTGCAGCCCGGAGGGGTTAAAATATATCTTAGCGAAGCATTACAACAACATTATTCGGAATACAAAGACGGAAAATTAGATTTTTTATTGAATAAATATGACAAGTATGATCCTGCGTCACCTATGAAACCGTACAAGTTTGAAGAATTTATGTTGATTGATTATAATAGATTCATCACTTCGCTTTCTACTAAAACTGAACGGAATAGAATTATACATTTACTGCAGCAGGTTGAAAATAACATTGATACACTTAAAAAGGAAAAATTACATATAGAAGTACGTATCAGCTCTGAATTGGCACAATTACGAATAGAGATTAGCAACAACTTAGCTGAGTCTGGAAATAGAATTCGTGAAATTGCCAGCCTGAAAAACCTCATTCAAAAACATACCGACAGAATATCCACCATTGATTCGGACTTACAGAATCTTCAATCACTACTGGCTTCCATACCTTCAGGTTCATCAGGAAGGCAGGTTGCTCAAGGCCATTACCAAGAAATAGACAAATTGCAGCAAGAAAGGCTAACAGTTTTAACTGAGCGCACTCTATCCGAACAAACCTTAGTTATGGCGAAAACTGCTCTGTCTGCGATCGAAGCCGAACACAATACTAAATCAGCAAAAATTGAAGCTATTTTAAAACCTATTTCAGCTCTAGAAGTAATAATCGATCGTTGGGAAAAAGAAAGAGTTGAATCAATCGAGCATTACTTACAAAAATTGGTGAACGAATTAAAAAAATAGCTTATAATAGATACGGAATCAGCTTTAATGGGAGTAGTATATGTCGGATTATTCAACGATACTGACAGCTAAGGAGATTAAATTAATTCAGGAAGCTTTAAAAATTGCTTATAAACCAAAACTTGGCGCTAAAGTTGAAAACGATGCTAAGGAAGTAGAGAAAAAGTTTCCGGTTGGATCTGCCTGTAGCGTCAAAGCATACACTAAAGGTGATGGTGTTGAAATGGAACTAGTGGCAATTGAGATCATGCAGAATTCGAAAGACAAAGGGGTAGCTGCGATAGGTCAAAAAATTTCAAACTTGTTCCTTGATTCGGGAATTAGGCAAACAGGTAAAGAAATAAATTCCAGAGCGTACTATCAGTTAGTTTCGCTTGAAGACCTAAGCCCTATGGGTGCTACCTTTAAGGTCGCACGTAAATTACAAGTCAATGGCCGGGACAAATAACTTCCATCTTTCCCGCTTATTACAACATAAGGGAAGACGTCTGTTCCAAAATCAACTTACCTTTCATCTTGGAAATACATGGGTAAAATCATCCGAAATAATACATCAAAGCAAGCAAACCAGATTAGTGAAACGCCTTTTTTGAGCTACTAGAATTAAGTTCAATCGTACCATATTGTTTAACGGTATAGCCTGCATATTCTCCAATTTCATACGTGCCGGTAATCCCTTCTGGTGTGACTTGAGCCGTTAATGAGAAAGAGGCGGTCGTTCCATGAGGAAGACCGGTTCCGGGGTAGCCCAGGTCGATCTCGCCAACGAACTGCAATAATTTTCGGTGATTCTTTGTTACTTCATTTCCGGTCACATCCCACTTGCCGATCAGGTTAATATCATCTGCGTGGCCGCTTAACTGGAAGGTGCCATCGTCGTTTAGTTCAAGTGTCATGACGGTAGGCGATGTTTTATGAGCGAATGGATTCTTCATCGTGCCTGAGTATTTCAGAGGAAGCAGCGGACGCACATCAAATCCACTTTTCTGTCCACGGCTCCGCAACGGAATACACAGAAAGAGTAATACGGCAACGGTAAGAAAGACTTTATTTTGATTCGGCCGCATAGAATCGTATTGCATAACGATAGGGAATTAATGATTCATTTGTTCAGTGACGACTTGCCAATGCAGTGAGAAATTATTTCTCACTAGATACTCCTTCAAACCTAATAAAGATTCTTTATACGATTGAGCGTTATTATCCCGCAATACTCCCCGTTTTTTGCCCGTATTTGGGAAATGATTTTTTTACAAACTCTGGTTCGGCAAATCCATTTCAGCGGTTTCAGCCAAATCCAGAATGAACTTTTTATCGACGTGATGCAGATCGTCCAGCAAAAATTCTTCAATGAGTTCAGATAGAAATCCTTCATCGCCACTATGCGGTAGCGAATAATGGGATTCCAGCCGTTCCCCATTCATCATTGCTACCTGGTACTCTGAATTGGTTAGAAAAACATATCCACTCTGCTTGTTTAACGCTGGTTTTACCCCGTCGTTGTAAAAATCATCCGGTAAGCCTTGTTCGATCCATGCAGCTAGCAAAACATTCAGCAGCTTGATTTCACGGATGCCAAATTCAGCAAAATCTTCGGTGTAAAAATCAGACATAGGTTCCTCTCAGTAAATTCTTGGTCGGTAATCGGGCGGGCTATAGCCCGCCCGATATGCATGGGTTATTTAGTTTCCGATGCGAGCCGGAGGACAATCTTGCCATCCAACGGTAAGGATTCGAGCTGGATATTGAAGCCCATCAAGTCTTTGTGTGGCCAAGCGGCCCCGATACGGGTCCAGTAACTTTTCTGACTGCCTTCACGGACCTGATAGGCGGTGTGCGTTGGTGCATAGGCGCTGGTGGTTTGGGTTTCATCGTTGCTCATGGTCGTTCTCCTGTTTAAGGCCTGCTTGATTGCCGTCCTTATGAAAGCGACCCAAAGCCGCGTAAGACGTGAGCGAAGCGTCCGGTCAACCGAAACACGGAGGGTCCATGTAATGGAAACCGTGTTGGCAGGTTTACCGGCACGGCTGCGGCTTTAGCTTTTCATAAAAAGGACGGGATCAAGCTGCCTTAGAGATGGGAATGTCCAGCAAATCCGCGCGCCGAATCATAAAAGCCCGATTCAACGCAAGAGCTACTCCCGAAGGCTGCCCATTAGATAGGCATAGTGAAGTTGGCCTTATTCCGCGATCAGCTTGCGCTAATTCATCCGCTCCATAGTGCTGCTTTTCAGGATAGCGATTTGCTCGCGGCAGTTCGGGTTTTACTACTCATGGTATCGGAAAAAAGGTCACTAACCAAAGGCCATATGGAACCATGTTACACCATGTTAGTGCAATATTTTTTCATACGAAAAAGAGGCTGTACCATGCATGAAAACGAGCTGGAAATGTTACGCATTACCATGAGTAAATCCGCTGGCGGTGCCAAGAAATACTACTGCGAGGAGTATTACAAAGAGGGGCATTCTGCGCAGCTCGACTATTATTCCGAAAAGGAACATGGCATCGGCAGGTGGGGTGGCAAGGCAGCAGAAAAATTAGGACTAGCCGGTGACATCGTTAAGCAGGATTTCGCCAATCTCTGCGACAACCTGAATCCCCTCACCTCGAAAAAACTCACCCGCCGTAATGATACCGATAGAACCGTAGGATATGATTTCACGTTCAATGCCAGCAAATCGGTAAGCCTTGCCTATGCGCTCGGCAGTGAGGACGATAAAAAGATTGTACTGGCTGCCTTTCGCCAGGCCGTACAGGAGACAATGGCCGAGGTCGAAACAGGAATGCAGACACGGGTTCGCGCGAAGGGCAAAAACGAAAACAGGATGACGGGTAACATCGCCTATGGTGCGTTTACTCATTTCACGACGCGCCCCATCGACGGCGTGCCTGACCCGCATCTGCATAGCCATTGCTTCGTCTTCAATGCCACCCATGACGACGTAGAGCAGAAATGGAAGGCAGGGCATTTTTTGCAGCTTAAACAGGATGCGCCCTACTATGAAGCGGTGTTTCATGCAAACCTGGCACAGTATCTGCAGGAGGCAGGATACGGAGTCGAGCGCACGCAACATGGATTTGAACTGACGGGTATCAGGCAAGAAACGATCGCCAAGTTTTCCCGAAGAACCAAGGAAATCGAAGAATACAGCCGTGAGCACAACATTACCGACGAAAAAGCAAAATCACAGATAGGGGCAAAAACGCGGGAAGCCAAACGTTCGACTGTCTCCGCCGCCGCGCAAGAAGTGGAATGGCAAAACCGGTTGACTGCGGAGGAGCAAGACGCATTATGCGGCCTGCGACGCATTCGTCCTGCGGTTTGCAACGATCAAGCGGCACGTGAGGCCATAACGTTTGCTTTGGCCCATCTTTTAGAGCGCAAATCGGTAGCCAGCGATAAAGAAGTGCTGGCCACAGCCATCAAATCCGCCATCGGTAAGGCAGCGCCGGCACAGGTGCGGCAGGCGTTGGCTCAGGATGCGTCGATTTTGGTTGTGCAGGAATGGTTGCGCACTTTTATTACCACGAAGGACGCGCTGAAGGAAGAAAGGCAGTTGATCCTGAAATGTACGGAGGCGAAGAATAAATTCCGTCCGCTTCATGAACAGTACGAGCCACAAAACCCGCTCTTGAATGACCAACAGAAAGCGGCCGTACGCCATGCGCTTTCCTCGACCGATGGCATCACAATTATCACCGGCAAAGCGGGGACCGGAAAAACCACGCTGATGAAAGAGGTACAGGCAGGCATCCTTGCCAGCGGCAAAAGGATATTCGCCTTTGCTCCATCGAGCGAAGCAAGCCGCGGCGTGCAACGAAACGAGGGGTTTGAGGATGCGGACACGGTGGCCCGGCTTATTCTCGATAGCAGCCGCCACGCCGACCTAAAAAGCCAAGTCATCTGGATTGACGAGGCGGGCATGGTATCCAACCGCGACATGAATAAGATTCTGTCTATCGCCCACGCGCAAAGCGCGCGGGTGATCCTTTCCGGCGATATACGCCAACATACGAGCGTTGCACGCGGCGATGCGCTTCGCATCATCCAGCAGGAAGCAGGCATCAAGCCAATCACGGTAGATAAGGTGCAACGGCAGCAGAATGAACACTACAAGGAAGCTGTAGCACTCCTTTCCGATGGTAAGACAGAGCGCGGATTCAAAAAGCTCGATCGGATGGGGGTGATCCACGAAATAGCAGATCACAGTGAGCGGGTAAACGCCATTGCCTCCGATTATGTACAGTCGGCTTACAGCGTCGGCAAATACCGTATGAAAAATGTGCTGGTGGTTGCACCCACCCACGTGGAAGGAGATCAGGTGACCCGGCAGATACGACAACAATTGAAAGAGCGTGAAATCATCGGGCCGGACGAACACGCCTACAGCGTACTCTATAACCGCCAGCTCACGGAAGCGCAGAAGCAGCAGCCGGACACTTACCGTAACGGTGACGTGTTAGCATTCCATCAACACGGCAAAGGCATCAAGGCGGGTACGCGGTGCGTGGTCACTGGTGCAGACGAAAAAGGAATTTTTGCTCAGGATAAAGACGGCATGGCGTTCATGCTGGCATGGACCGAGACCAAGAAATTCAGCGTCTATGAGCCGAGGCAAATCCATGTCGCCGAGGGCGACCGGATACGCCTCAGCGCGAACGGCAAAGGCAAAGATCACCGCCATTTATTCAACGGTTCGACCTTCTATATCGAAGGATTCGATCCGGACGGCGGTATCCGTCTATCCAACGGCTCGACGCTGGCATCGGAGTTTGGACATTTTCAGCATGGCTACGTCTCTACCTCTCACGCTGCGCAAGGAAAGACAGCGGATAAAGTGATCATCTCGCAAAGCTCGGTCACCTTCCCTGCATCCTCGATGGAACAGTTCTATGTCTCTGTCTCGCGTGGCAAGGAAGCCGTTTCGATATACACGGACGATAAAAGTCAACTTCAGCAGGCGGTCAGTCATTCCGCCGAACGAACGTCCGCTACAGAATTGATGAAAAAACACCAATCGCAAACGCAGGAAATCAACCGTCTTGCCCTTGCCAGAAAATGGCAGGACCAAGCCAGCGACCCGAACATTCACCTAAACACAAAACCGAGAAACGATGGACTTCAGACAGCGGCTAGAGCAAGGTAGACTAAGGCTTGCAGGCGATGATACCGCTAGTGAAATGGGAACGGATGGCGTGTGCCCTTACTTCTCAACAGATAAGACGAAAAGCCCTGCCTGTCTTGATTTGCGGCTATCGTGCGGCAATCATATTGCCCTTCCTTATTCTTACTTTACAGAAATGATCTTTAATACCGAAACCGGTATAGAAATTCATACAGCCGATAAGAAAATAAATATCGTCGGCAGAAATCTCATCCAGCTCTTTGATCACTTAATTGCATACCGCGTGAAATTTATCCAAGCGAATATCGGCGGCGATCTGAACGAAGATGGACTTTTTGTAAAGGAGATTATGATTGAGAATACCGGTCTATAATGTGCGCTATATTTTATTCTGCATTAAAAATAATCTTCTTGAAGGTGATCAAATCTCTTATAATAAAACCTTGTATAACGGTAATAAAAACGAAGAACATTCCTAAAAAGAGATTAGGGCATTGGCAGTATTGAAAGCCCTGAATAAAATTGAACACGAAAAACACATCTAGTCCTAAAATAACCAGCGCCAGCCCTGCGATTATTGACTTGTGATTGTTGAAAAAACTTGATTTCAAAAACGGCGATTTTGTCCCGTAGTCTCCAGTAACGGCGTTGAATTCCAGCTCGTTCTTATTTAAGATATCCTCAGTAAAATACATGATAATCTTTTCATGCCTTTTGATTGCAAAGCCAAGTTTTACCACGGCCAGGAAGACTAATGTTCCAACGATCATGTTCAATAAAATGCCTGCTCCTAGAACGGTATTACTGCTAACGTCGATATTAATATAAGAACCGATTTTATCGCTTTCTTTGCTTAAATAAGTCAGGGTAGCCGGCAAAAAAGCAAAATAAAAAGCCACATATTGGCTTCTCAGATTCTCTAAATGCTTATAGTGGTTACTGGATTCTTTATAGAGCTCAATCAGGTCCGGATTTAAGTTTTCTCCCGAATGCATTAATTTGATGCTTTAGTATTGAACTGAAAATTTAGTTGGCCAGATGGCTTCTATCCCTATTCATGTCATCTATAATGCTCATAAGGTCGGGATACTGATCAGAAATGCGCGACGCCACCTGCGGGTTCTCTCTGATGTCCACCGCCGTCTGCTGCATCAGTAGGCCCGGCGCATTTGCCTGTTCTATTCCCGCTCTTAGCTCCATCATCACTTTCGCTTCGATGAAGCTGTCACGAAAATCTAGCACTTTATTCAGCTTAGCCGTTTCTTTCCAGTTGGCATGAATGTGTCGGTACCCCTATAATCAGGACGGTTTAAAAGTGGAGTATCATCTCTAATTTTAAAACCAACCAACAGTGGAAATGAAGAAATCAAGATTCAGTGAGAGCCAGATAGTGAAGGCTCTCAAGGACCAGGAAGGCGGTCTGAAGGTCTCAGAGATCTGTCGCAGCTTAGGCATCAGCGACGCCACCTTCTACCAGTGGAAGAGCAAGTATGGGGGCATGGAAGCATCCGACGTCAAGCGGCTTAAAGAGCTGGAAGAAGAGAACAGTAAGCTGAAGCGTATGTATGCTGACAGTGCGCTGGAAGTGCAGGCGATGAAAGATCTGTTCGCAAAAAAAGGCTGGGCCCTGCCACACGGGATGAAGCCGTGAACCAGTTAAAGGAACACGGCATCAGTGTGGACAGGGCCTGCAAGCTATCAGGGGTGTCGAAGAGCGGCTATTATTATAAGAGCCGAAGAGACGATACGGGGCTCATTACCGAGCTGCAGGCGTTGGCCGAGGCGCATCCGTCCTATGGGTTCAGGAAGTGCCTGGCGATGCTCAGGCGTAAGGGCAGCACGGATAATCACAAGAAGGTTTACAGAGTTTACAGGCTCTTGCAACTGAACCTGCGCAGGCGCAAAGGCAAGCGCAGACTGCCGGAAAGAATCAGGCAGCCTTTGGAACAGCAGCCATCGGTCAATCAGGTGTGGGCGCTGGACTTCATGAGCGATAGCCTGGCCTGCGGCGGTAAGGTGCGCACGCTGAATGTGATGGACGAGGGCAGCCGGGAAGGGCTGGCCATAGAGGCGGCATCTTCGATTGGCTCGCAGCGCTGCATCCGGGTGCTGGAACGGGTCATTGAGGCAAGGGGTGCGAAGCCGGTGATGCTGCGCTCAGACAACGGGCCGGAGTTTACATCAGTTGCTTTCACTGAGTGGTGCAAAGAGTGGGGCATCAGTCAGATGTTCATCCAGAAGGGCAAGCCGATGCAGAACGGGTATATGGAGCGCTTCAACGGCTCGTTCCGTCGTGAGATACTGGACATGTACTTGTTCATGGAACGCTGGCAGGTGCAGGATATGGCCGATGGGTGGCTGAGGCATTACAACACCGAAAGACCACATGAAGGGTTGAACAATAAAACGCCCGGCGAGTGGGCCGCAGAAAACGCTCAGCCCGTGAGCGGGGGTACCCCCGCTCACGGGCTGATAAGCCAAAAACAAATCAAAACCTCTACTTTAGAACCGTCCTAAAACAGGGGTACCGACAAATGGCTAACGCAAAGGCTGAAAGGAATAACCACAGACTAGCTATGCCGGGCATTTGGTATGCGAGGAAAAGTATGAAAAGAGGTTCAAAAACCGTGTTGGTGAATGCCGCCCGGTCATTAATGAGACGGGGCGTCTTCATGTCTTTCCGCTGCTTTTTCGGAATCAGGCGGGAGTATAAGAATACGAACGGGATAGCAAAAAAGTTGATCACCTTTATCACGTGACCGGCGAGCGGTTCGATCCGGGACGTACCGTCCGCGAAGGAATGCACGGCGGTATTCGTTCGATTTCGCCACCATATCTTAAACAGGTGGTAAGAGCCCATCAGCAGATAGCAAAGCAGGAAAAATACCATGCTATTGTCCGTTGCCGTGTCCAGGTACGAATCTTTCGGGCCGTTATAGAGCGGATTAATAGCGCTTGCTACTTTGGCAATAAAATTCTCGATACTCCCCCAAATGGCGACCGTGACATATTGTACCGTCGCAAAAATCAGCAGCAGGAACAAACCGGCATAAAAATTGACAACCGTAAACCATCGCTGCCCGAAGTCGCGGCGAAGCAGGACTTCAACGGGAATGGTAAACCACCCCAAAATGAACATAATAAAGGAGACGGTGCGCGATGACTGCGCCCATTTACTGATGCCGGCAACGTCGCGCGATTGGTCGATCTTATCGGACGCGTCAATCGGTCTTGGCGTTATATTCATAAGTCGTATTGTTTAAACTGAGCAAGCAGGTGGGTTTTTTGATTTTTCCATACCCGCCCATTTTGGAAAATGATGGCGTCCACGATACGGTTATTCAGCTTTGCGCCTTTTCGTAGTTTGGTGAATGACTGAGGCGGCACATCGTAATCAAAACTCTCGTTCTTCCCGCTGCTGACATTAAAATTTTCCATCCCGTAACTCTCGCCCGATGTTTGCCGGGTCTGCCAGCTTCTGCCTATCGTCTCTGCCGCGTTTTCATTGGTCATCGGGTCGCTGTTGGCGTGCCAGATTTTGGTCTGTAGGTTTCCCATCAGCGAATCGACCCTATACTTGCCCTCCGTTCCACCCATTTCAGCGTAGTAGTTGGGAAGGTTTTGCGTCAGGTATACGGTACATGCCCTTGTACTACGTGCCGTCGCCTGAAACTGCATATCGTACTCGGTCACAAAATTCTGTGCCTCGTCTACCCACAAAAACACTGGTGTCGTATCATCGGCGACCTCCCGCCGTTCAACGGCTTGTTGCCATAGATATTTATACACTACCTGTGCCGCTCTGCCTGCATCGCCAAATTCTTTCACTGGAAGGTTCAGTACGATAATAACCCCCCGATGGGTCAATTCAGGATAGGCGATTTTCCGGCGATCATCCGGCTGATCGGAAAACAGCCGGCGAAAAGGGCGACGCAGGAAAATATCCAACATCGTTGTCAAGGTCGAAATGATGCTGGAGCGCGTTTTATCGGCGAGGCCCGGGTATTCTTCGAGCCAAAAAGAAGCGGTGCTATCGAAATCATGTTTCACCCATTTATCCAGGTCTTTCGCGTGGCCCTCCAATAAGAGTTTCCAGCAAAGGCTTTTAGTCTTCCATTCATCCGTGTCGAGCTGGGCAATACTCGTCGGCGCTGAAAGAATGACGTCATGAATCAGCGGCACGGAAACCTGTCCGCGCGCGATCATGCAGAGGTCTATTGCATTTCTTAAAAGCTGCTGCATGGCCCGCGTCCAGTAAGGGTCGCTTCCATCACCATTGGTACTTCGGTCAATGGCTTCGTAAACGGTGGTAAAAAGCCTTACCAAATTATCGGTATAGCCTGCCCCCTCGCCTTTGCGTTCAATTTCATACTGAAGGAAGGGGAACACAAAATCGCCGGAAGCGTCGAAAATGAGAATATTATTGGCCCTACCGGTGTCACGGGCGTAACGCTTCCACTCATCCAGCACGTCCTTCTTGGCGCAAAGGACCAGCCCGCCGAAACCGGCCTGCAAAAACGAGCGGGCCAGCGCCTCCCCGCTGCCGCTGGTTTTACCTGAGCCGATGCCGCCAAATATTTGTACACCCTCGCAAGCATTACCGATGGTAAAGTCTTCTTCTCCGTTGAAGGAATAGATTGCGCGGTCAAGGCTAAAATCGGGTGTGGTCATGGGAAGGTCAGGAACGTTTTACTTTTTCGTGGAAACATTCTTAGCGACTTCCTCATTCAGCATAGGAAGTAGGATTGCAAGGTCAGGCAGGATAAACCATGTAGGTCTGCCAAAAGAACTTGGCGATCCCAATTCGGGATTGTTGTCATTCCAATAACTGTAGTCATGCCTGATTCCGTAAAGATGCGTCCCGTCGTGCAACTCTAGTTCGGCAAGGGAAAATTCATTTCCGCTTTCGGTTCCGTCGTGCAACACGCGGACAACTCTTTTGATCCTGTTTTTTGGGTAAATCACGTCCTGTGGCTTATGTGACATGTAGCTGGCTTTAGTAGTTACAATAAAATCTGTATTAACGACTCATGGCTTGCTGCTGCTGCTCCGATGCCGGCGATTCTTGCGTCTGCCGTTGCATCGCACGGTCAACAGCATTTTCACGTAGATAGTTGTTACCCTCCCCTTGCTGAACGCTCTCGATTTTCGCCTCTACATCTGAATGGATCTGAATGACCTTCGAATTCGCTTCCTTCGTGGAAGGAGTATTCAGCGGCGGTGAAATGGAATCCACTTCTTGCATCGTATCGAAGGGGATATTGCGCTTAGCTTCCTCGATGATTTGTGCTTGGCGGGCAACGGAATCGGCATTGGCCGGCGTGATATCCTCCATCTGCAGCATGGACACGAGCTTAATATTGCGTCGTGCTTCTTCAATGACTTGCTTATTTCTTTCCTTTTGCTCCGGGCTTGCCCGGTTAAGCGCATCCTCAATAGCGTTTGCCATTGTTGCGAGTTTTTGAAGTTTAAACTAAATAATGGTTATCAACGTTGGGTTCATCTACAATGCTTGTGAAGGGCCATCTTCCTTTTTATTAATCTTTCTTCGGCAGCGGAATAAAAGTTCGTTCTGGTGCAGGATGTCGTCGTAATCGTTTTGATTATGCGGCCCTCTTTATCTAAAGCCTTCCCGTTTTCTGCATAAACGATATAGGTCTTTCCTTTTTTAAAAGGGTAGCCACATTCGCCCGAAGACAATGCGGAAATCACCTCAACGCTATGATTCCCTTTTCCTTTGTAGAGACGTGCCACTTTGAACCTATAGACATAGGCTGCATACCGGAAGGGGGATTTTTGATAGGATACGGAATCGGGGTTGATGATGTCGAGGCTATCTTTAATGATTCTCGTATAAATAACATCTACGACTTTGCCTTTGAAAATAATCGCAGCCTCCTTAACTGATGCGGTCAAGG
Organism: Chitinophagaceae bacterium; assembly: GCA_965200035.1. GTDB lineage: Bacteria > Bacteroidota > Bacteroidia > Chitinophagales > Chitinophagaceae > UBA1952. Next base: position 1,106,537 of record OZ241334.1, read on the forward strand.
GATGTTTTTGCTCGCAGTCGCATGCACCTGCTTTAGTAGAAAAAAGCAGAATTAAGATGCAGAATAGAATTGAAAATCTCATGGATTAAAAGTTAGCGGGCCCCTTCTTTTTTACTGTAATCGACCGTTGTGGAACCCCCGTACTCACCCGTGGACGGATAGTATATCTTGTACGTCGTTTTTGAACCACTGATGCCGCCGCCGGCATCTTCATTCGCAAAAACCCGGATGGTGACGTTTTTATCAGGAACAGTGTTGGCCAGCTCTACGGCCGGGTCGATTACATTTGTCACATCTTCATCAATGACGGCGCGGCTATTTTGATAAGACATGATTGAAGGTGTGCCGCTCGTAGCACTTACTAAATTAGGAAAATGCAGCTCTCCCCAATTATGGCCGCTTTCATGTGAAAAACTGTTCTTAGGGGAATGCTGCGAAGGTCTGAAATACATATACCTACCCCCTGCATGGCTTCCAATATTCTTATCAATATTCAAATAATTGCTGACAGGGTTTTCGGTGAGTTTCTCTTTTAACTGCGCTTCGGTTTCTAGGGGTGCGCTAACAGTTAAATTGAAAGAAACATTGTATTTCGCCGTTGACCATGTCTTTTCCCATCCACCGTAAGAGCCTTTCAAATCGTTAGACTTTACGTTGTCGAAGAAGGAATAGTCACCATTCAATCCCTTAACGCGATCATTGGTCGTATAGTAGATTTGCGTGGCCGTTACAGAGGTTTTGCGTTTCTCCGGATCACTTGCGCTAGGACTGCCTTTGTTCACGACAATTTCGCCATGCTTACCCTCGCGGTCGATCATGGCAATCGGTGAATTTTGTGCAAAGGCATATGGGGATAATCCTGCAAAGCTCCTAGCCAGTGGATCTACATTCCACGCGAAGACTACCGGGTCGAAATTATAGTCGTTATACAGTACATCCTGACGAACAAAGCCGGTTATCTTTTGAGCTTTGGTATCGAACATGGTACGGTTGTATTTTTCCAAAGGTTTTTCCTCGATGCTCTCATCGTACATTCCCCAGGAAAGAGTGGCAAAACGGTCATAGCTCTTATGCAGATGATCGAATGTTTTCGGCGAATGATGATGCGCAACGATCACCGTAGAGCTGTCACGCTGCCAGCCGTTGATTAAGCGGTTCTTCATCTCCAGCGGCATATCCCGGTAGCCAAGTCTATAGAGACGGACAATGAGCGCTTGATAGGCCAAAAAATCCCGATCAGCCTGAAACTGACCTATGGTTTTGCCGGAATTCAGCAGCGCCGTCTCCAAACATTCTGCTTTCAGCAGCAGCGCATTCAGGTTCAGGCTATCGTGCTGCAAAGCGATTTCGGCGCACCGACTTACGAACCCATCCCCTTTAAGCTTGTATTTATACTCATAGCCTTTTGCCAAATAAATCAGGCACAGCCCAATCGCCTGCTTCTGATTCAGTTGCCGTAAGGAAATATCATTCTTTACGGCATCGGCCGTGGTGTAGGTCAGGGTTTCCATCGTTCCATTGCCCGGAAAAGAGCCATTGGATAGCTCGATATTATAGCTGGCGCCCCGGTCATCCTTATGCATGATATAGATATGCCCGGGTGCGGTACAGATGGTAGCGTCGGAGTGCAGCCGGTCAGCGAATATCTTGTAAAGAGACGCCAATGCAAAGCAGTTGCCCTTTCCTTCGGAAAGCAAATGAGTAACTTGCGTGTTACTCCAATCGACAGTTCCAAGCGGGTCCTGAGTCGAATAGCGCAACGGAAGGGTATAAATTAAGGAAGGGTATCCAGTACGGCCCTTATCCGCTATGAATACGGTATCCGTCATGTAGGTGAAGATTGCCCAATTGATCACCGCTTTATCAAAATAGCCTTTATCCTTGTCGCGGTATTGTCGAAGATCAGCCCAAAAATCCGTTGACGGTGTTTGCGTAGGGGTTACGTGATTTGAAGCAATCATGTCGCGAATCACCGCGGTGTTCCGGTCAATAGCAGCGCGAAACATGGTGGAATCAATTCGATCCTCCCAATAAGCGTTTTCGATAAGGTAGATTGCCCTTTCATAGCTTAATGGTGCGTTGCCATTCAGCATGGCGGTGAGTTCCAGCCTTGCGGCTTCATAGCGCTCTTTGGGTTCGCCTGCGAACGTCTTGCCGCTGAGCTGAACCAGCAGAAAAAGCAGCATGAGGAGTCGTCTTAGGTTCATAGAAAAGAATTATTGTGTCAGCGTCGATTCTGTAAAAAGGGTATGTTTGCTTTTACCGCTCACGTGATAGCCCTCTTGGATATGGCCGCGAAACTCATGGTATTTCATCATTTCTTCGTACAGCCCTTGCGGGGTTTCTTCGTAGCCTAGCGCCTCGATCTTATCCTCGTTCGCCAGCCATAGCTGATAAACCCGGTTTGTTTCGGAATCGCTAGGAATCTCTGCCAATCTGTTCATACCCCTTGCCCGCATCAGGCGACCCAGCTCGTAGCCATAAAGGTTGCTATAGGTAAGATATAAGCTGATGTTGTTGTCCTTTGGGAAATAGGGCTTGGCAAGGTCGATGCAGGCCATGATGAATTTACCGTCAAGCGTTCCGAATTTGCGATGAAACCCGAAAGCCAGTTGCAGTGCGCAATCGGCAACCACCTGCTTGCTAGTCATGGGATCAAGATAAATACCGGTCTGCTGTGCCTTTTTGCTGACAAACATATTATCCAGATACCATTGATCGGAAATATCCCAATTGGAGGTGGGTTCGTAATTGCGGGGCTTTCCGTTATTATCGGGATACTTGATTAAAGAATGTTGGGGAGCATGCGCAAGATAGGCCGTTGCGCCTATGCCTTCTGCTAACGATAAGTACACCGCCGGCAAGCTGTTGCATTGTCCCATTCCTGTCGCAAGACATTTTGAGACATAAAAATCGCGGTGATCTTTCGCGCCGGTGTAATCGTCATAATCGTAAAAGAAAGGATCGTGTGTAATGACCTCGGTGACCTTGCCATTATCCTTGATCGTTCTGACAATCGTAATTGTCTCACGCTCCGACATGAATTTTTGTAGCGCATAATGTTTGGCCGCATTGTCGCTGTAGTTTAGCTTGTTCTGCTGCATCCATGCTTTAATGAATGCATTGGATTGCTGTAGAATGGCAGTAAATTCTTTCCAAGTAAGATAGCACTGGCCATAAGCATTCTCCATCCGAAAATAGGCCTCCGCTACTGACAATTTTTGAGTGCCGGAAAGCATATTTTTTAATACTTGCAGTGCGTCCGTAAATGGCTGGATTCTGATAGCAAGCTCCGAACTGCCATTGCTCACTGGTCTGTCGTTATCCTCGTTCGCAAAATTCTGTACGAGGCTTAAAAGTGCTTGCTGCCTGTCGAGTGGTTGATTGCTGCTAACCCCATTTCGTAGCGATGGATTGTAAGCAGGGTCATTACGCATCTGCTCCCGGATTCGATCCTCATTCATTTGCTGGACGGTGCGTTTGTCGTCGGCAGCCCGATAAGAAGGATTATATCCATTTGCCTGTCTTAAAATATCATCTGCTGTCCCGCCCATCGAAGTGATTGGCACTGGAGATGAATAATGCTGATAAGTAGGCTGCTGTTGCGGAAATGAAGGGATGTGCGGAGTCTTTATCTGGCCGTAGCCGACAATTGAAACAACAAACGATAGTAGAAACGCAATCACCTTTTTCATGCCGCAAGTGAATACCCGAAGAGGTAGTTTTAAGCGCTGTAATATGAAAACAATTCATTGGCTGAACAATGGGTGCAAACCCTGTGTTTTAGGAGAAAAACCACGTCTTACTTCTGCCATTTAACCTAATAAGGTATTTGCAGAATTCGGTTTGTTTGTACTGCTACGAAAGGTGATGATGAGATTACTGCGACAAAGATTACTTTTAATAAACATGCGAGAATTCTAATGATTGCACGTCATCTCACAGCAGTTCTTAAACACATTAATCGTTATGAGAAATATTTATGACAGCCTCGATCTGGCTCAAAAAATATATACCAAAGCACTTTATTCAAGTGTTCTTGAAGACGTAGCTAACGGGGAAAGTCGTAATGCAATTATTCAAAGATTAATGACCTTTGATAAATTCAAACATGAGGATGCGAAAACCTTATTCGAACTGATCTATTCGAGGCAAAGCGAAATCAAAAAAATGATTTTACAAATAGAACTTGATATTCGCAAAGAGGAGAGAAATGCAATCGAAGAAGAAGAAGTGTTTAGTAATCCTACGCCAGCATCGACTGCAGTAACGACACATCATCCACATGTAGATGGTCATCTTGTAGTCCATTTGGCATTACATTTATTGAAACATTTTTTGGGCGGGTAGGTCCCGTTAACAATGATTCACTAGATTTTAGTGCCCGATAGCAATTTGCAAATAAATAAGCTAAATAGTGCTGTGGTGTGCAAATGGTGTGCAAATAAAAAAGGCCTAGCGTTTTCCAACTACTAAGCCTTTCATTTTCAATGTGGAAAGACCCGGCGAAAGGTCGAACTTTTTCAGGTCCGATTTGGCTTATCTGGACCTAATAATCAGGAGCCATATTGCCTAAGCACGCTGGATTAGGTTTCAGGTGTCTACTACTGGTTTCAGCAGAGCACTCGTAAATAACCCCCATCCACTGTGATTTCTGTCCCGTGAATATAAGAGGCGTCATCAGAGGCTAAGAACAACACCGCCTTAGCTATTTCATCCGCTTCACCGAATCTGCCGAGTGGAATCTTGGGCACCGTACTTGCTACAAAGCCTTCAATCTGTGTTGTGTTCATGCCCGCCTTTGCAGCCATGCCCGTACGGATGTTCCCTGGGTTGACGGCGTTTACACGAATACCTGCTGAAGCACACTCTGCCGCAAAAGTCTTGACGAATGATTGCACTGCGGCCTTGGCAGCGGAATAAACCGAGAAGTACTGAAAACCAAAACCCGTAACCGTTGAGGTGTTGAGAATGATCGATGAATCCGCCTTCATTAGCGGCAGTATTTGCTGAACGCTAAAAAATGTGCCTTTTACCAGCACATTAAATAGCGCATCAAAGGCATCTTCTGTGACGCCACCGATGGGTGCAAAACTGCCAAAGCCTGCGTTTACGTAAAGAATGTCGATTTGCGGTGTGAGCGCTTCCACCTGATTACGAAGCGCCATTAAATCACTCATACTGCCGGCGTCCGATACTATACCTTGAACCTGGCCGCCAAGCGACGCCAGCGAACTATCCAGGTGCTCTTTTGACTTCCCGGTTATAATAACCGTTGCTCCTTCCAAGAGGAATTGTTGCGCAGTGGCATAGCCGATTCCACTCGTCGCGCCGATGATAAGCGCCGTCTTGTTGTTGAACTTTTTCATACAGCAAAAGTGACGTGACGTCAACAGCTGTAAAACCCGTTTCTTGCTCAAATCGCTGGCTATACGCGCCCGAATCAGAACTTTTAACCAAGAGTAAAAAAGGTAGCTTTTTTGCCGATAGTTGTAAGAGCATAAGAGCTGTTCGCTGTGCTAGCGCCTTTCAATTGGACCAACTACCGTCCGGAATGTAAGGTTGACCCTAGGCGCTATGGCTTTAGATGTTTTTGGCAAGCAGTGCTGCCAGTTACATTGGGTCGTGCCTTTCATTATGAGCAGGCTACCGTGTTCTAACAGGGTATCTACCCTAACCGCGCTTTGCTTATGCCTGAATGAAAATCTACGCGATGCGCCAAAGCTAAGCGAAGCTATTGCACCGTCTTTCTTGAGCGTTATTTCGGCATCGCTATGCCAGCTCATGCCTTCACTGCCATCGTGATACAAATTGAGCAGGCAGGAATTAAAGGTCTCACTCGTCAGCTGCTCAACCATCCCTTTCAGCGTAAGCAGCTCAGCAGTCCATAGCGTGGCTGTTTTAGCTGTTTTGGAATACACATACTCAAACGGCTGGTCGGCATGCCATGCTACTTTTCTTTTTGTAATGATTCTCTTCCCGTATATAACAGCCTCATCATTTCGCCACGGGATTTCGGTTAGCAGGTAGCGCAGATAGCGGTCCGCGTCGACGGTGCTTACAACCACCCCGTAGTCTATAACAGTACCATCTACCGGCAAAAGATTTTCGCGCTGCGATTGCGCATCATCGCTTAACTGCATTCTTCCAGTTTTGGTATTTGAGCTGTAGACAATGCCCGCAAGGACGGTAGCCGAGATCTATAGCATCCTGTTCAGAGGTGAAAAAGACACGGTTTTCTCGTTTAAGTCTTTTCCCTGATTTGCATTGAAGTGTGCCATAAATTTTAAGCCTGCGATTACCGCCAAACACTATCTCGTTCTTCCTGATTTTGTAGCTTACTAATCTGTCACCCATATCAGCGTGGTTCATCCTTCAGCTTTCGGCATCATGAAAGATAATACCTAATGTTTGTCTCGTTCCGCTGTGTACTTCACTTACTCCATGCTTCATGGGCGCACGGTAGTATCCCCGGCTGCCTTTAACAGGCCGAAAATTGGTGGTGAAGATGAGTAGATCACCTTCCTTCGGCTGCAATACGATTGCCTTGGATTGAGCGCGCGGCGTTTGCTGAATCAATACAAACTCACCGCCGGTATAATCTTCACCAGGACTATTTAGAAACAACACCGCCTGCATGGGAAAGTACACCTCACCATATAGATCCTGATGAAGCGTATTATAGCCTCCCTTGCCATATTTCAGGATCAGCGGGGTGGCTTTGCTCTGGCTCGCTGCTTTACATTGTTCCAGCAGGGCATTATGTGTAAGCGGATATTGAACGTCAATTGACAGTGCAGCCATCCAACTGTTTGCAACCATCGCCAGGTGCGGATAAAGTGACGTACGGATATTCTGAACCAGGTTGGGCAGAGGATAATTGAAGTACTTGTACTCGCCCCGGCCAAAACGGTAACGCTCCATTGTCACCGTCTTCCGGTACAGTTCCGGCACAGTGTAGCTATCAATCAAATGCCGGCACTCTTTTTTGTCAACCAAGCTTGGAAGCAGCGCATACCCGGTGTCATTCAGCGCAGTCGTCGCTGAATCCCAGTCTGTATTTACCATTCTTTGGTCAATGCTTCTCATGAGTCGCTTAGTTGTTTATTCAGCGCGCCTTCCCAACCAATGATTGCCGTTTTCCGGGTATTGCCCCACCGGTATCCTCCCATGCCTCCACTTGACTGGATGACGCGATGGCAAGGGATAAGAAACGCAACTGGGTTACTGCCGATAGCGCTCCCTACTGCTCTTGATGCACCAGGCATTCCTAACTGCCTGGACAAGGCTCCGTAGCTAAACAGTTTGCCACTGGGAATCTTTAGCAGGGCTTCCCAGACTTTTAGCTGAAAGGCTGTTGCTTTGAGATGAAGCTTTATTTTGGGCAACGTAGCCATACCATTCTGGAAAATCATTAGTGCGGCTTGTTGTACTTCGTCTGCCCCTTCTTCAAATGAGGCGTTGGGGAACGAGGCCTTCAAGCCCAAAACGGCTTCATTCCGCTCATCAAAAAATGCCATGTAACAAATGCCTTTTGCCGTGCTGGCAAGAATCAGATTGCCAAATGGGCTTTGGGTAAAACTGTAATGAATAGACAGACTCTTGCCACCCGATTTATACTCAGCAGGCGTCATACCTTCAATATTGATGAAGAGGTCGTGGAGCCTGGATGTTCCGGAAAGCCCGACATCGTATGCTACGTCGAAGAGTGTAACATCCGGCTGTTTTAAAAGTGTCTTCGCGTATTCCGTGCTAATGTATTGCAGGAACTTTTTGGGCGTAGTGCCTGCCCAGTCGCCGAATAAGCGCTGAAAATGGAACGGGCTCAGATGTACGCTGGCCGCTATATCATCCAGGCTTGGCTGGCTCTTGAAATTTTCCCTAATGTAGTCAATTGCCTTCGCTACGCGCTCATAATTGACTTGCTGTTGTTCTGTCATTGCATCTCAGTTTAATGCAGCAAAATTGATCCATGATAAGGAAATCAGAAACCCGAAACTTGCGCATTTTCAACACATATTAGATTGTAAAGATGCTGTACCTCTGAACAATTCTAAAGCCATTCAGCGATACATCATCGCGTAATCCTATCGGTTGTTCCAAGTGTTCCGCAGGACATTTGGAATACGGGATAAGCTGCTATTTGAAATGGCTTTAGCTAGCGCAAGTGTGCAGAACGGTGCATACAGCATAGTATGCCGGATTCCAGAGTGCCGATCGTTTGGCTTGAAGCTTGTAATAAGTGAGGTCAAGCGAACCGGCAGATAGAACCGGCAAAAATGGATGCCTGCCCGGATCATATTCCCATAGGAACCTTCCGGCAAATACTTACCCTAATCTTCGGCGAGTTGGTAGGGATGCTGTGCTTCTTTCCTGTCGTTCAATTGCTCATAAGATTTGCCAAGGTTCAGGTAGAGGGATGAATAATATTGCTGCATTTCTTCGGTAGGCATGAGCTGTGCACGATTCAGCGCTTCCAAATTCCATTGTAAGTTCAGTACTGGATCGTGGTAGCTTCTGGCCAGATAATGCGCTGCAGTAAACGCTTCAAAATCGTTCGTGGCTAGATTCCATGCCTGGTGAAAGAGCTATTTCGCTTCATCTAAATTGCCCGCGTCTTCGGCCATCATACCTTGCGCGCAAAGTTTAACCACATGATTTTCCGGATCAAAGGTCATGATGCGCAAGGATATTGATGAGCTTACCAAAAGGATCGCGTACGTAAAACCGGCGAACGCCCCAGGGCTCGTCAACAGGGCCATACACAGCCGGGAATCCTGCGTTTTTCATCTGTTCACAGGCTGCATCTACATCATCTACCTCTATTGAAAGGTCAGGCACTTCCGTACCAGAGCCGCCTTGGGATGCAAAGCTGATCTGAATCTTCATTGTATCCTGAGTGCCATAGGTTGCAATCCAGCCGTGGTCCATCAATAGCTCAAGCCCGAGTACGTCACCATAAAAAGATTGAGCGACTGCGACGTCCGGCGTTTTAATATCTGCAACAATTCGTTTTACCTGCACTACTTTCCATGTTTTTGAGATAACTGCAAACTTATTTGAGATTTACCTTTCAATGCCTACCTCGTAATGTTTCTTATTGGTAGTCTATCTAGAGCGACGGAATAAAAAAGCAAGCACTTCCGGCTGATGAGCAACCAGCAAAATGAGAAACATACTACGGCACTTTTTCACCAATGGCTGTTCTAAGACACCTCATGATTTCTTCGTGCAGATCGGTACCCGAGGCATGCAAGGGGTCAATAGCCTTTACCAGTAAAGTTCGCAGGGTAAAAAGCTGATCCCTGTTATACTTCTTTGAGGCTTTTACCAATTCCAACTTCATTAGCGCTTCCTGCTGATTTTGTTTCGGATTGAATACCTCATTTATGTGGCTGCATTGGTGGCAAACGCCATTCTGGTTGATTAATGCGCATCTATGCTCATAAATATCGGTCATGGTATTCCTTGCATCATTGAGCAGGTGTTTTATCACGCCCTCCGTCTTTTCAAGGATTAGGCCAATTTCCTTCACCTGAAAATCATAGATATTCTTTAGAATGAGCGCTATCTGGTTTTCGATGGGCAGCGTCTTTGAAATACAGGTAAAGCAGTAATCGATGTGCTCTCTCATTTCGTAAGCCCCGGAAGGCGACATATCGTGAATCCGCCAGAAGGCCTGCTTAAAATCATCTGAACCTATGGCCAGATCTGCCGCCCGATCCTGGGCATCCGGCTGCCATCGTTTTACTTTCCGTAAATGGTCGTAAGCAAGATTAGTCGCTATCTTGAATACCCAAGTTTTCAGAGAAGCTTCTTGGTTAAAGGTCGATAAATGGGTAAATGCCTTAATGAATGTGTCATGCGTCAAGTCGTCTGCATCACTACGGTCAGTAAGCAGGCGGTACAGGTAAGATTTCAGCTCTTTCTGAAATCCTGCAAACAGCGTCTGAAACGCATTGATATCGCCAGCCATAGCCGGTTTGAGAGCATCTTCCCTATTCATCCTTGTTCACGGACATTAAAAAATTGAAGTTGCAGCCTTCTGGATGAAAGCTGCAACCACTACTAATTTACTACATGATGTTCAGCTTGCCGCAGTCCACATCCACGATATGGCTGTTGAAAGCAACCCCTGTTTCAGAGGCAAGAAATGCTGCCGTCTCACCTACTTGTTTTAGCGTCGGGCTGGTCTTCAGGATGTCGAAAGCCTGGTACTGAGCAATCAACTGTTCTGAAGGCACGCCGTACTGTTCGGCTGCTGCATCAATCCATCCGGAAATCCGTTTCGTCTCCATCAGAGCGCCGGGGCAAATACAGATCACCTTTATACCGTTTCCACCCCATTCTGTGGCCATCACCCGGGTAAGCCCTTCAACAGCTGCGCTGGCGGCCGTGATGCCTGCCACATTGGATAGCTTCGATCTGGACAGTGCGGCTGTTAATAGCAGGATGGTGCCTTCTGATTTGGTTTGCATCATGTACTTAGCCGCTACCCGAGAGGTAAGGAATTGTGAGCCGCAGAGGATTTCCATCGGGACCATAAACTGTTCGAAAGTGGCGACGGTCGTAGGCGGGCGACCGCCCATTTCACTATAGCCTACTCCGATTCCATTAAAGACGATGTCCAACCGGCCATTGTCCGCGACGACCTTTTTTAGGAAGTTGTCTATTTCGGTTTCATTCAAGGCGTCCACCTTAGCGGCTTCTACGTGTCCGCCACTGGCGTTGAGTTCCCGGGCCAATGCTTCTACGGCATCCGTGCTCCGGGCGGTGACGTATAATCTTGCGCCATGTTCGGAAAACGACCGTGCAACTGCTCCCGCAATATCGCCGGACGCGGCAAATACTACAGCTACTTTGTTTTTTAGAGATTCCATTTTGTTTGTGGTTTATCTATGGACGATTGAGCTGCATAAAACGGTCGGGGTTTTTCAAAAAAAATAAACGATATAGTATATTGTATTGGCACTAATGTTCTCAATGGATTTACCATACACTTCCAGACGCGTGTTCTTGTGCCCGATAGTGATGCTGCAGGATTTCGTAGAACCGTGAGCGGAAAATTGAGACTTTTGGTTAGGCTCTGCGGGTTATTTAAATACTTTTGTCATGAGGGCGATAGTTACTATTGAATAGTCGAATGCCCATGTTAGAAGCCTTGGCATTTCAATACCTTGGGTCAAATTTAGCTTTTGTAATATTTAGGTAAGGCAATTAATTAGCAACTTCAAATGAATAACGACACCATTCAAATCAACAAGACGGTCGAGAAGTTTTTTACGGTCTTTACAAATAAAAATAGCGGCCTTCCTGATATTGGGGCATTATACCATATTTGCCTTGCGGAAGCATTAATTATACGCAAAGCAGGTAGAATGCACACGGCCTATACGCTTGATTCGTTCGCATCGTCCAGGCAAAAGATATTAACGGGTGGCACACTGACAGAATTCGAAGAGCAGGAGATTTCTGAAGAAACCAAAATCAGCAACAATATTGCACAGCGTTACTCCAGATATGAAAAAAGCGGTGTGTTGGATGGTAAATATTTTCAACAGCAGGGCTGCAAACTTTTTCAGTTTGTTAAGATAGATGACTCATGGAAAGTCAGTTCTCTAATATGGGAAGATGAGGATGTACTTGGGTAGTTTTGTATTTTCCTACTATTGCTGACGTTAAGAGGTAAAGTTTGCAAACAACTCTAACCTACTGACTTTATAGGGCAGCAATTATATTTAAGTGGTCAGTTCACTGATCACTTAAATATGCAAGTTATTGTTTTCGATTTTCAGCCCTTTTTCAAATGTTAGACCAATCTTTTTAAGCAACTTAATTGAGTCTGCATTTTCTGGCAGCGTCGTCGCAAGAATGGTTTGTAGATTATATTCTGCTACCAGCTTTTTTAAAGTTCTTAAACGTACTTGAGTAGTCTTTGATAATTGACTCAGGGAAGCGGAGTTCATTAACATCGTTCATTTCGGTTCCTCGCCGAAAAGATCAAGAATCGCTCGCCATGCGCGCTCAGTGTGATTTGGGTGATAGCCGACACCTGGCACGGTCGCTTGAACATGCGTGAGCCCTTCGGTTGGTAATCCGTCCGTGCTTGTTGGGCGAGCCCAAAAAGCGTGCTGGGCACCGCCATAGAGGTTTACGCGCCAGTCAACCCCGGCATCCTGTAATGCGTGACCAAATGCGAGTAGTTGGTCGGGAGTGCATAGCGGGTCCTCGGAGCCAGTACAGAGAAGGATGGTGCTGTTTACATCGCGCCAGTCATGGGCATCAGGTTTCGGCAAGCCGGGATGAACGACCGCGACGGCTTTGAAGGGTGCGCCTGTTTTCGCAAGCTCAAGGATGATACGACCGCCAGCACCGTAGCCGAGAGCAAAGAGCCGGTTGGCGTCAACATCAGGTGTCGTGAGGAGAACGTCCAGCGCTACGCGACCAATAGCCCGCATGCGTCCTTCGTCGGCTAACAAGGGCATGGTCCGAGCCAGCATCGCGTCGGGCCTGCCAAAAAAGGTCTGTCCGCCGTGAAAGTCCATCGCGAGCGCAACATAGCCGTGCGCGGCGAGATCATCAGCGCGGCTCCGCTGGTAGTCGTCAAGACCAACGCCGTCGTGTCCAATGAGAACTGCGGGCCAAGGCCCCTCGCCATGTGGCCGTGCTAGGTGAGCGACCATATTCAGGCCGTCTGCGTTGTAGAAGACTTGGTTAGTTGTGAATTCGTGCATATTTTATATGATGAAAGGGCAAGGCAGGAATGGTTAGTGTATCTTCAAAAGTAACCGGCACCACCTCAAAACCATTTTCTCTAATTTGTCTGCCAGCTTGCTTGAATGGTGTTTTTAGCTCCAACTTACCCAGATTAACTTTGATAGCCATTTCCCACAACGTAGCAATGCTTACAAAGTTGATGGTGTTGTTGTCGGCTTAATTAGCTGTTCTTGCATTCTCGGAAAGTTCCGGCTCTCCATTGATTTACCAAATTAGGGTATGTGTGTCTAATAGATTTGCTGCATCAGTGCATATACATCAAAGTATGTATTAAACGCTGAATTATGCCACAGGTCCCTTTCATTTGCCCAAGTTTGTACTGCGCGCTGTAATTCTTGTTTTTTTGCTCTAATATCCCATCAATAGCCTTTTTGGTAGTTGCCCATAGAAGCACCGTAAATATTCAGGCCGTTTGTACCAATTTCCAGCTCCTTTTCAAATGTCAGCCCCAGTTTTTTAAGTAGCTTAATAGAGTCTCCATTTTCTGGCAGCGTCGTCGCAAGAATATATTGTAGATTATGTTCTGCTATCAGCTTTTTTAAAACAGCACTCGTAGCTTCATAGGCGTACCCCTTTTTACAAAATGCCGGTAGAAACGCAAACCCAATGTCGGGATATTCCAGGTAGTCTCGTTGGATGTATGTTATAAGCCCTATCTTTTCCCCTACTTCCTGCAGGCTCACAATCCAATAAGAGACGTTAGTGCTTTCCATAATTTTCTGGATATAAGAACGGGCTTCTATTAGGGAACCTACATTTCTATTCCCGATAAATCTGAGCCAACCTTCTGTGTTGACCAGTTCAAGAATAAAGGCATCATCATTCAAGGTCAGTGGCTTTATTAGGAGCCGGGATGTTTCTAAAAAAAATAAATCATTCATCTTGAAAGTGCATTTCTCTTCAATGCGCGCATTAGATTTTTTATCAGCACAATCTGTCCCAGATGATAGTGTACATGCTCAACCGTTCCCTGTAAGTTCTTGTAGGTGCTTGAGTAATCCTCGATAATCGGCTGGGGCAAGCGTCTTTCATTGACACTCATAATTGCTTTCGAGAGTTCATGCGCTGATGCGATATTATCTTCTTTAAGGTGATTCCAGTCAGCATCTGTCAACAGCGGCAGTGTTTTAAATCCATTGCTTTCCGATATTTCAACCTTGATACCATTGATGCGTTGCACCATTATACGATTCCAGTAAGTAATATGGTGTAACAGCGCCTCAATTGTATTGCGTGATGCGGGAGTGAGTGTAGACGCTTCCTGAGTTGTGACATCTTTTAAAACGTCCGCAATGTTTACGTCAGTCCAGTTATTGCCTTCATGGACGGCAAGGAGATGCTGGGCAATGAGCGATGTTATATTCATCAGGAGGAGTAGTAATTTATTGATGTGCGAAAATCGGAAAGTCGGTTAACATTTACCGATCTGAGTGCTCATCTCCACCTTCAAAATCTTGCTTTTATTTTCTATTACGAGCTACTACATTGCCTGCTCAATACATTTGTCTGATGTGTTTAAAAAGGTGGTGCGGGCTTTTCAGAAGCTGAAACGCTCCTACTGTAGGAATAGTGCTTTATCAAAGCAGAAAATATTATGAAGACCATAGACTTCCCAAGCGATCATGAATTACTGGTGAATGAGCCACCACTAGCACGACTCATTCCCGACGACGGTTTACTGATAGAGCATATGCAGGCAAACATCGTTCGCACGGTTGCTTTCCTGAGCGAATTGCCGCAGGAAAAGCTGCTATACCGTTATGCAGAAGCAAAATGGACGATTAAAGAGATTGTTTCCCACCTGATGGATATGGAGCGAATCTACTGCTACCGGATGTTGTGCATTTCAAGAAATGAGCAGGCAGATCTGCCGGGCTTTAATGATCGCCAGTATGTGCAGCACTCCGGGGCCAACGACCGGCCAATTGCAGGATTGCTTTGCGAGCTGGATGCGCTTCGTTCTTCTACCCTTCAGTTTTTAGATGGATTACCTGCTGACGCATTCCTAAAATCAGGAAAAGTGAGGGGAAACCAGGCGACAGTCAGGGCGCTGGCCTATCACATAGCGGGACATGAGCAACACCATATTCAGGCCATAAAATCTAAATATTTATAAACCAAAAAGCCTGCGGCACCACACAACCCCATATATTAATGATGAAAAATAATGTCCAAAATGGCATTCCGTACTATATCGAGCTCTTCGGAAATGAAGATTATCGAGAGCTATTACAGTCAAATGAAACTTCTAAGCTGCTAGGAACAATCAGCGAGCAAAAAGCCGGCTACCGGTATGCGTCGGATAAGTGGAGCATCAAACAAATTGTAGGGCACATCACCGACCATGAAAGGGTTATGGTATACCGCATGCTGCGATTTACCCGGAAAGACACCACTCAATTGCCCGGCTACGATCAAAATTTATTTGTAGCAAATAGTCGCTTCGATGAACTAACGCTGCAACAACTGGTTGCAGACTTTCAAAACGTAAGAAATGCAACTATCAGTTTTGTTAGCGGTTTATCTGAAGCGCAGCTTAACTTAAGAGGGCTTGTCTGGAATTTTGAACTAAAGGTTGAAGATTTTTTAGTAGCAACAATCGGTCATGAAATACACCACAGGAATATAATTAAGGAGAGATACCTGTAAACACGAAGATTGTCCTCTTCTATATTTGTCAAAACTTTTATGTAATAAGGGGGAAGACAGGAGAAATTCAAACTGCTGCTAATCTTTAAAATCTTGCTTTTCTTTTCCATTAGGAGGTATCGCGTTTGAGGCTCGCTACATTTGTCCAACGCATTTAAAAGGCGTGATATGGAGCAGGAGTCTTCTCACAAATTTCAACCGGGCACTGAAGAAAAGGAGCAGGAATCTGTCCTTCAATCGGATTGCTATGAGCTGAAGTTCTGGAAATATGATTCTATCCCTGAGCAGAAGAGTGTTAGCGGCTATACTGATCATTTCTGCATCACCTACGTGTACAGCGGTAATCTCAGGTACGACCTGTTTAACCGGCAATATGATCTTCATACCGGCCACATCCTGATCGATAAGCCTCGGTATGAGTTCTGCCTTCCGCCTGCTGCCGGCGTATCAACCGTATTCAGATTTTACCCCGACTTCTACCGCCAACTCGTTGAAGAAGGTGGCCTGAAAAGTGACTTCTTCTTCGCCAATCCCAACCTGCTGTCCCTGCTGCTTGCCTCAAACCCGGAAGCAGATTACCTGCATTACGAGATCATCAGGAACCGTTTCAGCGGAAGGAAGCTGGAAATAGACGGCCTGGTGATGGATTTTCTGCATCATGTCATCCGTATCGTCACCGATAAACCTTTCGCCGGCGGATACGACAGCGCGCTTAAAAAGTACCATGTGGCCGCTATAGAAATGGCCAAGGACTATATGCACCGGAATTTCTCGAAAGATATTTCGCTGCAAGAGATTGCTACTTACGCCTGCATCAGCATGTTCCATTTCAGCAGGATATTCAAGCAGGCTACGTCGTTCTCGCCGCACCAATATCTTCTGAATGTACGTCTGAAGCATGCTGAGCTGCTGCTCAAAAACACGGCCCTGGCAATCAGTGCAGTGTCGGCATCTTCGGGGTTTAAGGTGCCGGAATATTTCGCTACCTCGTTTCGGCAGAAGTTTCAGAAAAGGCCGAACGAGTACCGGAGAGAGGCCCTACTTCGCTTATAAAACTCTTAATGCTCAATGATGATCACGAAAGAATTTGCAGAAGACTTTGCTGCGGAATGGATTGCCGCCTGGAACAGCCATGATGTGGATTGGGTACTGGCGCACTATACGGCTGATTTTACCATCAATTCGCCAACGGCGCTGGCAATAGTGCCGGAGAGTGGCGGGTTTATTGCCGGAAAGGAAAACGTTCGGCGCTATTGGCTGACTGCTTTAAGCAAGGCGCCCAATCTGGCATTTGAGCTGCTTGGTTTGTTTATCGGCGTGCATGGTGTATCGCTGCACTATGTGAATACGACGACCAATAAAACAGTAATAGAAGTAATGAATTTTAATGAGGACCTGAAAGTGACTCAGGTGCTTGTTTATCATAATCAATAGAGTGATTATAAATTAACTGATAAAAACAATGATTGAGAGAATAAAAATATTGGCACTTTCAGGAAGCACAAGGAAGACTTCGTCCAACCTGAACTTGATCAAAGCTATCGCCAATCTGAGTGCCGAGATTTTTGTTATAACCGTTTTTGATGGCCTTGATAACCTTCCACATTTCAATCCTGATTCAGACAACGAATCTGCCCCTAAAGAAATAAGAGAATTTCGTACGCAACTAAAAGCCGCGGATGGTATACTGATTTGCACACCGGAATATGCTATTGGGGTTCCAGGTACGTTGAAAAATGCTATTGATTGGACCATTTCATCAATGGAATTTTCAAAAAAACCTGTTGCGCTCATTACAGCCTCATTATCAGGTGAAATAGCTCACCAGTCACTATTGGGAACGTTGTTGATCATTGAGGCCAGGATGACAGCTGATACTCAGCTCTTAATTCCTTTCATTA
Organism: Chitinophagaceae bacterium; assembly: GCA_965200035.1. GTDB lineage: Bacteria > Bacteroidota > Bacteroidia > Chitinophagales > Chitinophagaceae > UBA1952. The sequence goes on from OZ241334.1 coordinate 1,123,864, forward strand.
AAACCAAAGTAGAGGCTAGCGGTAAAATAACAGATAACGAGACGTTACACAGTGTAAACAAATTAATAAAATCTTTTTTTGAAGTTATAAGCGATAAAAATGTCGAATCGCTGTCTGCGCCAATTCTGAAGCTCAGTAAGGAAAAAATAAAAAATTAATTTCTATGATCAACAAAATGAACCACATCAGCGTATTTGTCCTGAACCAGGAAAGCGCTCATGACTTTTATGTAAACAAGCTCGGCTTTACCGTGCATACTGATGCTGAGTTCGCGCCTGGCATGCGGTGGTTAACCGTTTGCCCGCCCGGCCAGCTTGGCTTTGAATTAGCGTTATTACCCGTCAAGGAAGGCATGATGATGTTCAAAGGCGATGCGGTAGATAAGATGCGCGAGCTGATACAGGCCGGAACGTTTGGCTTCGGCGTATTTGAATGTGACGATCTGGATAAGACTTACGGTGAATTACTGGATAAAGGTGTTCGTTTCAATAAGCCGCCTACAAAAGAGCCTTACGCCTATCAGGCCATCTTCACCGACGACTCCGGCAACTGGTTTGCACTCAGCGAAAAGCCTAAAGCCTAAGTATGAAGCGGGTTGACAGCATTGACTCTATCAGAGGGCTTGTGATGATCCTGATGACGCTGGATCATACACGTGACCTGCTGCACGTAACCTCCGTAACGCAACAGCCTACCGACCTCAGCACTGCTTCGCCAGCTTTATTTTTTACAAGATGGGTGACGCATTTATGCGCGCCTACCTTTGTTTTCCTGTCCGGTGTATCGGCTTATATCTCTATAAAGCGGGAAAACGGAGTTGCTGCAAAAGCCAACTTCCTACTGACAAAAGGGCTCTGGCTGATCGTGCTGGACTTTACTCTGGTAAATTTCGGCGTGTGGTTCGATGTGCATTTTGATGTGTTCCTTCTGGATGTGCTGTCCGCGATTGGCTTCGGCTTTATTATCCTAAGGCTGCTGGTGAACCGGTCTTTAAGAACCATCGCGATTACAGGACTCGCCATCCTGTTCCTGCACAACCTGACCGACCTGATACCCGCCGCACCTGGCCTGCCGCTGTATGAAAGAATTGCGCTGGCTTTCTTAAGGCCGGATGTATTTCCTTTACACGCAGCCAAGATACTGATCATCGGTTATCCGCCTCTGCCCTGGGTCGGCATCCTGCTTACCGGCTTTGCCGCCGGGGCTTTGTTTAAACTTCCGGAAGCTAGACGCAGGACAATTTTTTCAATGATTGGTGTACTGGCTATAGGTGCTTTTATCATCCTGAGATTTATTAACAGCTACGGCGATCCTGTTCCCTGGTCGGCTCAGAAAAGCAATTTGTATTCGTTTCTTTCCTTTCTGAATGTAGCGAAATACCCGCCGTCACTTGATTTTACGCTGCTTTTTCTCGGGATCATGCTCATACTTTTTGCAACGCTTGGGAGTGTAAGTAATAAGTACACCGGTATCGTCCGAACTTACGGCAAGGTGCCGCTGTTCTATTTCCTGATTCACTGGTACCTTATTCATCCGCTGGTCTTCCTAATGGCCTGGCTGCAAGGATTCAACACATCGCAGTTTGTCTTCGGCACAAGCTTCGGCCGGCCCGTCGGCAGCGGACTGCCGCTATGGGGCATTTATGCTATGTGGCTGGCGGTGGTCATTGCGCTGTATCCACTTTGTAGGTCGTACAGTAAATACAAAGAAGCAAACCGGGAAAAAGCGTGGCTGCGCTTACTGTAAAAAACAATCAAGGCAATTTTCAACAATGAGAAGGATATTTTTTTCGTGGTCGCTGCTGATCCTATCCACTATTGCTTCCGCCCAGACTGGTCGCAGCAAATTGCCACCCGGAACAGCACCCTTCATTCTCGGTGCGGTTGATACGATCAGCTCAAAAGTGCTGAATGAAAAGCGCGTCTTGAATATTTACCTGCCGGAAGGGTATGATGCGAATGATACCGTAAAATACCCGGTCGTTTATCTGTTGGACGGTTCCGCCGATGAAGATTTCATTCACGTCGTAGGCTTGTACCAGTTCAACAACTTCAGTTGGATTAACCGGGTGCCTAAATCTATCATCGTAGGAATAGCCACCGTAGATAGAAAAAGGGATTTGACCTTTCAATCTACTGTAGCCAAGGAGCAGAAAATCTATCCCACCAGCGGGCACTCGGATCAGTTTATCAGCTTTCTTGAAAAGGAGTTGCAGCCTTATATCCGGCAGAAATATAAGGCGACCGGCAATAAGACGATTATCGGGCAATCGCTTGGTGGATTGCTGGCAACAGAGATATTGCTGAAGAAGCCGACGCTGTTTGATCAATACATCATCATCAGCCCGAGCCTCTGGTGGAGCGATAGGGCGTTGCTAAACGTTCCTGTAAAGGATCCGGGACAATCCGGTGCCGGCAGCACAAACGTCTATATCGGCGTTGGCAAAGAGGGCCTTACGTCTGGCCCCCATCCCGGTGTGATGGAAGTGGATGCTAATCTGCTGGCAGAAAAGATTAAGGCTGCCGGAAATAAGGCTGAACACGTTTTCCTGGATTATCTGCCGGAAGAAGACCATGCGACTGTCATGCACCAGGCTCTTTTTAATGCGCTCAGACTATTAAATCCAATTAATAAATAGAATAGCTTACAAATGCGCATGATTGTAGCACTCAATAAAGGAATCGTTTTTCTGCTGGAAATTGTAATGATCATTTCATTTGCATGGTTTGGTTTTCAAAAGGGAACCAACATGTACGTGAAATGGATGCTGGCCGCAGCTTTGCCTGTTGTTGCGATTTTATTATGGGGATATTTTGCTGCGCCTAAATCATCACATCGTTTGTCGATGCCATACCTGGCGTTTTTTAGAGCGATGATGTTCTTAGCTGCGTCTTGGTGCTTATATAAGTGCAATAAAACCAGTGCGGCGATTTCGGTGGCTATCCTGTCCTTTGCAACACAACTTCTAAGCTATTACTATGGCGATTAAATACGGATAGATTTTCCAAGCAGCATTATGGGTATTAGCATTGTCACAAAGCAGATTTATGCGAGGGTGAAGAGCTATCCAATACAAACGACAATTACAATATTTTAAATCAGACAAAAGAATGAACAACTATCCATCAAACCTTGATATTTATATCAACTATCCCGGCACCTGCGAAGAGGCGTTTCGGTTTTATGAAGAACACCTCGGTGGAAAGATTACAATGATGGCACCCCATCCGCAAGCGCCTCTCAACTTCCCGAAAGAATGGAAGAACCCAATTCTTCATGCTATAATAGAGATAAGCGGTATGCTTGTAAGAGGCGCTGACGTTCCAGATGCCCAGCCGATGCGCAGTGCCTATCTCACACTCAGATTTGATAAGGCGGAGCAGGCAGAGTATATCTATGACTTGCTTACCGGCGAGGGTGAGATATTTATGAAGATGGAAAAAACATTTTTCGCCAATCGCTTTGCGATGCTTCGCGATAAATTTGGGACATCCTGGATGATACTGAATGAGCACGAATAAAGCCAGAAAACTCAGAAATGGAACTGACTGGTACAAGTATAGTTATGGTAAGATGTTAAGGGCTATAAGGAGAGATGCATGACCTAAAGTGTCCAATCAATTTGGGCAATTCTCTCAGGAACTCTGATATTGTAAAGCTTGACGAAATCGAACAATTTTATTCAGTAAAGATGGCCGAAAATTTTTTTACACCATTTCCGGTTTTGACAACCGATAGACTGATATTAAGGCAACTCACAAGTAGTGATGACAAAGAAATATATGCTTTACGTTCGGATGATAACGTAAACAAATATCTTGGCAGAAAACCAAGCAAATCAATTGATGATGCAAAAAATTTCATTCAAACTATTACTGTAAACATCAAAAGGAAAGATTCGTTGTATTGGGCGATTACATTGAACGGTACTAACAAACTAATTGGAACAATCTGTTTATTTGATTTTTCTGACGACAATTTGAGGGCAGAAATTGGTTATGAATTATTACCCGACTATCAGGGAAAAGGAATAATGCAAGAAGCAGTTTCAAAAGTAATTGACTTTGGAATTCAATATATCGGACTAAATTCAATAGAAGCATATACTCACGCTGAAAACCATAGTTCGACAAGACTTTTGGAGAAATTAAATTTTAAAAAGTATGGTGCTGATAATGACAACTTTATGATATTTAAATTAACGCTTAATGGCTGAAAGCAAGAACAACGAACCGGTAGCCGCTCAGTAATATAGTGGCTGTGAGAAAGCAAAGCCAGTAATCTGCAAAGTCAAGCGACGGCTCTAAGGATCGAATATTTAAGCAAAAAAACAATAAACACAATGGCAAGGATGATTGCAACCTACAAAACGCCAAAAGATACCGAGGCTTTTGACAAGCACTATTTTGAGATACATATTCCACTGGCAAAAAGGCTCCCTGGACTCATAAAATATGACGTCGGCAGAAGTCCGATTATCTCAGTAACAGGGCATCCGGATGTTTACTGCATTGGCACATTGCACTTTGAGAGCCTGGATGCAATCAAAACCGCGTTTGCTTCACCGGAAGGGGAGGCATGCGCAGCAGACAGAAGAATCTTTGCCCCAGATAATGATGATGTGCAGATTTACTTGTTTGATACTTCGGATGTATAGGATGCAGAGGCAAATCTTAAAAGAACACCATAGCACTTCAAGAGACTGATGATCTGCCGTATCTTATCCATCTCTCATGCACTTGATTTTTTAGCTCATGGCAGCCCGTTCTGCAATATTGGTATTTCTATCTCTATCTCTACTCCTCTGGAGGTCGGCTGCCGCGCAGCAAAAGTCATTGACGCAACTAATTGCCACCCGGCAGTATCCGGAACTCGGTGCTACTTTGAACAGGGGCTTGCTAAAGGATAGCGACAAGTTGCTGTACCATGCATTCTTCAGCAATGCGATTAACCAGCCGATACGGTCCCAGCGGTTCATCGAGCAACTTAAGTCCCTGCACATTGGTGCAAGTGATGATTCCCTGCAGTTTTTATTGCATCAGCTTGCTTATAACAATGCTGTGCTCCTAAATGATTATAAAGCAGCCTATGCTGCGTCTGAGGTATTGTTGCAACGCTTTACCACATATCTGGATCCGGTAGCACTAAAAGAGCAACAGGAGGAAAGTGATATATGGGATGTCTTGCAGGCCATTCCCCCACAGACGGTCGTCAAACATGCATCCTCCCGCATAAAAGTGACTACAGACATGGCAGGTCTTTGGAATATTCCGGTGCAGGCCGGCGACAGTACCTATAGCTTCATTTTCGATACTGGTGCAGGGATTTCTACTGTATCAGAAAGTTACGCCCAGCAGTTGCGGCTGGTGCGTATTGGTCAAAAAACTGTAAGCGTGAAAGGTGGCATCAACGGCATTAATAATCTGGCCCGGTTGGGCGTTGCACCACGTTTAAAAATCGGTAAAGCTATAATTGAGAACGCCGTTTTTTTAATTCTGCCGGATAGCGCGCTGTCATTTGGAAAGGGCGTTTACAAAATAAATGGCATCATAGGCTTGCCGGTCATTAAAGGGCTGGAAGAAATTAGTATTTCCTCCGGCTTTATGAAAATTCCGGCGGTAGCGGATAAGACGGCACTACAGCATAACCTAATCCTAGATTTACTGGAGCCTGTTATCTATCTTTCTTACCATGAGCAGCCATTAGCCTTTTCGTTCGATAGCGGTGCTCAAAGCAGCCTTTTCAGCGATGTTTTCTACAAAGCCTTCCAAAACACATTTAAGGCCGCCAACCAGGATACCGTGCGCATTGGAGGAGTGGGTGGCGACCGGCAAATGACTGTGTTAACTGTACCAGAGCTTTCGTTTGAAAATAACGGCCAACAAGTGTGCTTTAAAAATGCACAAGTAAGCTTGGAGCCGATGCCGTCCGGCAAGCGTTATTACTTTGGCAATCTGGGGCAGGATTTAATCAGGCAGTTTGGAAGCATTACCCTCAATTTCGCGAATGCAATAGTTTCCTTTGGTAGGTGAAAGGGCAGCTTAAATATGTGCCTTTAAAGTTCTCTAAGATTAATGACTTCTTCAAAAGGTGGCTGATTAATATGCTTACGATCAACTGTCTGGCGCCCACCAGCAATAAACGGAGGTAAGTTTATGTCACAGTAAGAACTTAGAGCCAGACCTTCTCAAAAAAATTTTTGCGCAGTCAGATAACTGCATTATATTTGCAGCCACATAGCTGCATATCATGAAAGTCCGGAGAGACGTTTTTCAGGCCATTGCCGACCCAACGCGCAGAGCCATACTGGGTTTGGTAGCATTACAAGCCATGACGCCGGGTGCTATCGCTGAAAAGTTCGATGCTACCAGGCAGACGATTTCCAAGCACATTCAGATCCTGACCGAATGCGGCCTACTCAACCAAAGCTTATCCGGCAGGGAAATTCATTACCACTTCAACCCAAAAAAAATGAAAGAAGTGGCGGACTGGTTGGCACCGTACCAGAAGATGTGGGAAGGCAGGCTGGATGCAATAGAAGATCTGCTGAACGAAATGCAGTCCCCCAAAACCAAGTAAGAAAAATTCACCAATCACTAATATCAAAGCAAATGAACAAGCAAATGTATCCCTGCCTGTGGTTTGACGGGCAGGCCAGAGCGGCAGCAGATTTTTACTGCACCATTTTCCCCAATTCAAAGGTTACTAACGATTCAGGCATGGTAGTAAACTTCGAGCTAAACGGGCAGCCCTTTATGGGCCTGAATGGCGGCGAACAGGTACAGTTCAGCGAGGCGGTTTCCTTCGTCATCCCCTGCAAAGACCAAGAAGAAATCGACCACTACTGGAACAGCCTAATCTCAGATGGTGGTCAGGAAAGCCAGTGCGGATGGTGCAACGACAAGTTCGGCTTATCCTGGCAGGTCGTTCCTACGATACTGGGCGAGTTAATGTCCGATCCTGAACGCGGGCCACGAGTAGTGCAGGCATTTATGAAGATGCGCAAGTTTGATATTCAAGCCCTGCAGAATGCATAGGACTACGAGACGCGTAAATGTCATCTACTGGGTGAGCACAGGACTGTTCTGCACTTTCCTGTTGCTGACCGGTATCTCCTACTTCACCGATCCCAAATTTGTAGGTATTTATAAGCATCTCGGCTTCCCTCAGTATTTCCGTATTGAGCTTGGTATTGCAAAGATTCTGGGCGTTGCATTGCTACTTATTCCGCAAGTACCTTCTACCATAAAGGAATGGGCTTACGCGGGCTTCGGGATCATGCTGCTCTCGGGAGCGATAGCACATCTCAGCAGCAATGACCCGGCCGGATATTTTGTAAACGTACTTTTTTGGTTCGGCGTTTTATCAATCTCATATCATTACGGGCATAAGCGATATGCCGGCAAAACGAATCAAAGTGCTGTTTAATTAATAATCCTCGCAAGTATGGCAAAGCAAATTGAAGTCACCAGAATATTTAACGCACCGCTTGAAATGATCTGGCGGGTATGGACAGAGCCGGAGCTGGTCAAGCGCTGGTGGGGGCCGAAGCATTTTACGGCTCCAGTGGCAAAGATGGACTTCCGTGAAGGCGGGAAATCATTGGTCAGTATGCTGGCACCAAAGGAGATGGGAGGTCAGGAATTTTACTCTATCTGGGAGTATGTGCGGATTATCCCGCTGCAAACTATTGAGTTCATTCAAAACCTGGCAGATAAAGATGGTCAAAGAATAGATCCTGTACAGGTAGGAATGCCTGCCGACTTTCCACCGGACGTCAGAACAATTGTCGCCTTTAAAGCACTTACTGATAGCAGCACAGAAATGACGGTTACAGAATATGCCAATTTTGGTACGATCAGCAACTTCGCGCAAATCGGCCTGGAGCAAAGCATGGATAAGATGGCTGCAATCTTTAGCTGAATCATTAAACCCATTATAAATCAACCCAATAAAAATCCGAACAATGGAAATGATGGTACAGACCCTTTTGGGCGAGTTTGTGTATGAAGCCGAGAATACACGGAGGCTGCTAAATAGCATTCCACAAAGCGCCCTAAGTTACAGGCCGTCCGAAAAAAGCTGGACTACAGCAGAGTTGGCATCGCACATTGCTAATATTTACAACTGGTATATCGGCACACTAACGGTGCCTGTACTCGATATGGCTACCCTTCAGTACGAGAGGGAAGATACCAGCAAGGTGGCGAACATTGTAGCGAAATTTGAAGAGAATGTAGCCGCTGCGAAGGATGCGCTGGAGAAAATGACGGATGCCGCACTCAATGAAAGCTGGAAGATGGTACATGGTGATCAGGAATTTATACCGCCTATGCCACGTGTACAGGCTGTGCGTTATTTCCTGATGAACCACCTCTACCACCATCGTGGGGAGATGATCGTTTACCTTCGTGCTACAGGTAATAAGGTTCCGTCCATTCATGGAGGACCTGTTTATGAGGATATGCACCAGGGATAAAAGCCTTTAATACTCGATAATGCCGCTTTCGTCTTGAAGCGGCATTTTTATTTTGATGGAATTTTTCGAGATGATTGCTTACAGACGGGTTTGGTTCTAAATATTTCAGAGCTTAGCAAAATGATGAAACAATATGGCTTATGAATTACCCCAGACGAATCTTCTTAGACACTTCTGTTATCAACTTCATTGTCGAATACTATGATGTGCTTTTTGATGGCGCAGAGTTAGATCACGATGTCAGCGAACGAGTTTACGATGACCTGCAAGCGATAGCTCGTATTTTCAATTATGCGAGCCATAACGCTATTGAAATGATTATTTCAAAGACAACTTTTGAAGAGGTTAATGCTACAAAAGACCTAGCTAAGAGGCAAAAGCTTGACGACTATTGCAAGGAATTATGGACTTATTTTCATCTGCTCATTGAAGAGGACTTTACACCCCCTGGAATACAAGTAAAATACTTCGAAGAATTTCTTTCTGAAAAAGGACTGAAGTATTTAGGAGACGCGAGTGATAGAAAACTCCTTGTGGAAGCTCTGTTTTACAAGTGTGACATCTTTTGTACCCGTGACTGGAGCACAATTTTAAAGTACAGGGAACAACTTAAAGAAGGCATACCGATTCAGTTACTAACCCCGATTGAATGGTATTTCCGATACTCTTACAAAAAGGCCTATTGAAACGCGACACGATAGATAGTCTGTCCCAACCACTTCTGACGTTGATTGATAATTGCTCTAATGATTGCAAGAGCTATAAAAGTGTCGGCACGACCCGCAAATAGATCGCCGGCAATGCTTAACTTAAGCAGATGAGCAAGCCGTTGAGAAACCATCATTATTTACCCGTCTTCTACCTGAAAGGGCTTACCAACGAGAATGGGAAGTTGAATGTATACAATAAGCTCAACGATACGTTTCTCGAAAACATAGAGCCTGAAAGCTTTTTATGAAAGAGGTCTTAATAATTTTAGGATCAACAGTAAACTTTAGGTTTGAAATGCTGTGTGAATTCATTTGATTTTAGCACCGCTCAACTGCAAGATTTTTTTTAGATTTACACTGGACAGGCACAAAATGCTTTGGACCTAGACTTGTTCTGTGACAAGGCATTTAAATGGATTGATAATCAATATTTAAACAAAACCCTGAAGTTTGATGAAGTGGGAACAACTATTAAGCACTAAGCGTATCAGAAAATCGAAGCGCCCACCGGAAAATCCAGAGGAAAACTCCGCACCGTTCAGAGATGATCGGAATCCTTTTGAAAGTGACTTTGGCCGTGTGATTTTTAGCCCGGCAACTAGGCGAATGCACGATAAAACCCAAGTTATTCCGCTCACTGCCGATGACAATACCCACTCACGCTTGACTCATTCTATGGAAGTTATGGCGATTGGTTATTCATTGGGAATAAAAATCTGCCAAGATGAAGAGTTTCGCAAACGAACGTCCAAGCCAGAGTTAGAACTCATACGGTCTATCCCTATCATTCTTCAAAATGCTTGCCTTGTACACGATATTGGTAATCCACCGTTTGGGCATTTTGGCGAAACAGTGATTCAAAATTATTTCAGTGCTTTATTTGACAGGGAAAATACAAAGAAGGCTGCTTTAGAGGCTGAACGTCAGAAGGCCTCCAATGAGCGAATAAAAGAGATTGATGCGCTATTGGATAATTTGATTCTGCTTAAAGGGGATGAGACGGAAGACTTCACTGAATTTGACGGTAATGCCCAAGGCTTTCGCGTACTTACTAAGCTTCAGATACTTGACGATGATAAGGGGTTGAATTTGACGTCCGCAACGTTAGGGGCATACCTAAAGTATCCAAACACAACAACAAAGGACAATGACTTTATTGGGAAAAAGAAACGAGGGGTATTTCAGTCAGAGAAAGGCTATTTGGAAGAAATAGCTACCAATTGTGGGTTAGTGATTAATGGCGAAATCAAAAGGCATCCATTGTGCTATCTAATGGAAGCTGCTGATTCGATTTGCTACCTAATTATGGATATGGAAGATGGATTCAATAAAGATTGGTACGGCTATGAATTCATCAAGAGTAAATTGGTAGATATACCAGGGCTTGAAGACCAATTCCGAAAGCTTGAAGAAGACCATAAAACGAATGGCATTGAAATTACGCGGGTGGCTAATTTCCGTATCTACCTTATTCAACGTCTTGTTGAGCTAGCTGCCAAAAATTTTCTTAAGCACCTTGATGAAATATCCACTGGGCATTACGATAAAGAGTTAATCGATGATGATGCAACGGGTTTGGCAAAACGCCTGCGGACATTTTCTCTCGATCATATCTTTCCAAGTAGAGAGATAACCTCATTAGAATTGACTGGCCACTCTGTGCTTACCGGCCTACTAGATTATTATATAAACTTTTTGTTTCACGACAACAAAGCTTATCGTAAGCGGGCAGCCGGACTACTTTCCAGCGGTATAAAGCGTGTAGCCTTGATTGAAAATAATCTCGACGAAACCAGTTCTGTAGATAACCTTTCAAAGTATTATAAGCTGAGAATAATTGTTGACTTTGTATCAGGAATGACGGATCAATTTGCATTAAACCATTATCAGAAACTTAGTGGCCAAAAGATTATCTGATATTCAACTCAAGGTTGACGGCGAAGCGAGCGCGTTCTATGATTACTTAGAAGCGAACCTGAGTGATGATATATTCCGGCGAATAAACGAGATCGCCGCTCACACAGAGATATTCATATTTAGCGGCATCATTCGTAACTTCTTTTTGAAATTGACCGAGATTAGAGATGTTGATATAATGCTTGAGCAGGAAGTTGACATCGCCTCCATATTCGAGTCAAGCGCGGTGCGGAAGAATAGCTATGGTGGATACAAAATAGATGTAGCTGGTGTAAATCTTGATCTCTGGTACCTCAGAGACACTTGGGCTCTAAAGCACCAAGGGGTAATGGATTTCAATACGCTCCATCACCTGGTTGAACATATACCGCGAACGGCGTTCTTTAATTTTTCAGCCGTCTTATATTCGTTTCGTGAACAGAAATTCTGCTACAGCAAACACTTTTTGAGATTTATTAGAGACAAATCAATTGATGTCGTTTTTAAGCCAAATGCAAATGATAGACTTTGTGTTGTTAATTCGATCTATTATTCTCGCAAATACAATCTGAAGCTTGCAAAGGGGTTGAGAAAATTTATTGTACAGAGAAATGGCTCTAAGCAGAAGGACTATGAAGAAGTCCAGCAGAAACATTTTGGCCGAATATTATACAGCAATGGAGAGGTCTACAATTTTATTGAGGATCTGGTGTCCTCATTAGTCACGCTTACTTAAGCAGCGTCAACGATACGGATAGCTGATTGCGAAAACACAGTCAGGTAATGCTTCATGTCATCTAGATTAAAAATATGGCACAACGAGACCCAAATAAGGCGGCCAGAAACAAGACGATTGCTAAGATGAAGGAAGAGTTGCGCACCATGGTAGACACGGTGATGTACGAAATTGATCGTGACTCTGAACTGTCGGTCAACGCTTATATCGGTAGTAAGTCAGATGATTTTATCAAGCTAAAAAGCGAAGTAATCCGGACACCAGAAGAATATGTCCACAGATGGCTTCAGGGCCTTGATGAGGGGTACAAGCAAAATCTCGGCAATCGTTATAGGGACATGTATGAGAAGCTGCATGATCCTGCCAATGATACGTTTCGCAAATATTGTGAGCTTTTCCTGAAGCGAGCCTTTCTAAATCATTACGATGAGCTTTCTAAAGTTCGCCCTACAGACGAAGAAGCGTATTACTGGTTTGGCTTGAATGATGCGGACTACGGCCTTTTTGTTTCGCCACGATTCAACGAGCATACAGGCGATTGGGAAAATGATAAATCCGAGATACGCGCGTTTGGGCAGCCATATTGGACGATAGGCCATGTTCTGGCAACAGGGCTTTGCATCCCGCAGACGAACAGGCAGAGACGCTTCCGGTCTGTAGAAGAGTACCTTGAATTCTTTTATGACCTCGTGCGGACCACAAAATCTCAGTATCAGCTCGGTTTAGCGACAAGATATATCGACTTTGTTCGCGCATCGGCAACCCCGCTGCAGGTGCCACTGCTGATCCCTGAGATCAGGTTTCAAGAGGGGCGGAAACACCTCCATCGTTTGGACTTTCTCGTAATCAACCCTTACACGATGGACAAGTTAGGTGTTGAGCTAAGCCCTTGGTCAAGCCATGGGCAGTTATCAGGCAAGCACAAGACTTTGATTGAGCTAAACGATGAAGCGAAGGCGAATTTTGAGAAAGAGATCAAAAAGGTAAAGGCGTACTACAAGAAATACGGTATCTACACCTTCATCTATCCAGATAGCGAATTGAAAGATTTGGATACGCTTTTTAGCGAAATTGCTAAAAGCCTCAACCCAGCCGCGCCACCTGAACAGCTATCATTGCACTTGATCCAGGATTACTTTCTGAAGACATAGTTCCTGCGTTCTTCATGCATGGCGCTGACCCTAATTCCCCTTCAACAAACGCAGCAGCCTAAGTAAAAACGAACAATAAATGCTTGAGCTTGCAATTTTCATGACGGGATTGGTAGCAGGTAGCATGTAGCTGAATCGTGTGCTGATCCTGTAATATTTCGGTTTCGCGTCCGCATCCTGTCATGTAACTGTTTATAAGAGCGAGTGTATCATGGGCGTTACCGCTGATAACGTAGCCAACCATACAGCCGTCCATTTCATACGAGCCATTGATAAACCTATCCATACCAGAGGTGACGTACTCCTGGCTTAAACGTTTTGCATTTCTGGATTGCGTGTTAGCTGAAACCACAATTTTTGCCTCGACCCCGTATTTCAGGCGTTCCCGGAATGCAAATTGAGAAAATACCAGATCCATGCGTTTAGCAGCAGTCGGGGAAGTGGTGCCAGATAAAATGTCTTCGGTGAGCTGCGGCTCTTGGTACACAATGTTCATGGGTATGCCTTCCTCAATGCAAATAGCATCTATTACGACTTGGAAGTTTGCGCTGAATGTATCCTCCACCCATTCCGGTTTGTAAAGCCTTTTTGTAATTAGCGCTGTGTAAGCCCTAACGATCAATATTTCGCAGAGGCGCTGAAAAGAGTCATTTGCACCTATGAGTTTGGCAACACGCTTGGGATTCCCGCTAGACGAACGCCCTATGTTAGTTAGCCTACTCATTGATCGCGCTCATCATTTCAAGGGCAAGACTATCGCTATCCTCCAAAGCCTGCGCCTCGGTCCAGAATCTCTTTTCGTTAGGCTTTACAATAAACAGTGTATCACCATCATAATGTTTGACCACTTTTCTGAAGTATATGCTTTCACTGTACCTGTTGTAAACAACTTTATTCAGTTTGTTTAAGAGCGATGTTACATCGGTGGTAGTGTCCGGCACTATGTTTCCCGACTCCTGCTGGTCGTTGAAATGGATCGAAATCAAGGTTAGCGGGCAGTTTTTAGGCGTTTGATACTGAGTTGCCCAAAACCCGGTTTGGGAACTGACGAGAAGCTTTTTCAAATTCTTACACGAACTCTTGGCATAACGCTCTAGGTCGCCTCTATTGGTTGTAAGTAGCGCTGGTGATTTCGCCCCATCCTGGAAAAAACTTATGCCGTAATCGATAAGACTATTGATAAGTACAAGGTGCTGGCTATTCAGCCCAAGCGCTTTTAAAATTGCCTTGTCGATCTCTTTTTTGAGCAAGTTTATTTGCTGTTCTTGGCCCAGAATGAAATGCTTGTGCTGTTCAATAATTTCATCTACTAATTTTTCTATCTCATCGTAACCCTTACCCTGCGCCAAGAACACAGGGGCCGGCAAGTCAAACACTTCGGTTGCAAAAATTTGCTCTCGTTCTATGCCCCAGCTTGACGAGGTCAGGAATAGGTAATAGGTGGCAAAGCGCGAATTAAGGTAGCCAGTAAGAGCCTTCAGCAATTGTTGCTTCCCATCCACGTGTACGCCGTATACACCATCTTTAAACGAGCAATCATAGTCAAGGTAACTCGCACAGAACTCTTTATTGCTTTGCCCTTTTTTGATGAGCACATGCGGCGCTTTGTACGCGCCAATGTTGCCTAACCTGCGAAACTTGACGTTGCTAATGTTCGTTGTGCTACCGATTGGGGTATAGTATTGCTCTACGCGCGTATTAGAAATGTGGGGAAGCTTTTTGATAGTGTCATTAGGCTTATCGCACGGATTGGAAATCTGGAAACCGTTGCCATAGTCCCATCCATGGTTATCAAAAAAAGTATTGAGCTTTTCATTTTTGTCCAGAAACTTGATGAGATTGTAGTCTCGCATTGTTCCCCACATGGCCACTTTCCAAACTTTGCTGTTCGGATTTACTGCTTCTTGCAATGGAACAAATTTGATGTCGGAAGCATCAATAATGAGTTCTGCACGGGTCGAGTCTCTGAACTGAGGTTTTGGCGTGCAATAAACGATTGTTTCATTGCGCTCTTTCACATCGATGCCATTGTAAAAGATAACGACAGTAGGCCCGGTCGCCTTCTCAAATATCCCTCTCCCAATTGCACCTTTGGGCTTCCGAAGGGCAGCGAAATTCGCAACTACATCTACTTTAGTTTCATTGAAAAGGAATCTGCGAAATTCTTCATAGCCAGAAGTGCTATTGAACAAAATCTTAGCCGTACTTACTAAAGCTATTTTAGCCTTAGGGGCGGTAAAAGCCATCTTGTGTAAAAAGGCAAGTACCACCTCATTTCCCAGATCAAATTCATTCAGGTACTGGTTAACGCTATCCCCAAGGTTGCCCCGCTTCCATGGCGGGTTTCCGACGATTAAATCATACGAAACGTCTTCATAGCTGCTAAGTTCAAAAGTATCCCCATGAAAGAGATTTTGCCCTTGGTGCTCATCGTCACGTTCTGCTGATTGAACGAGATATGGGAACCGGACGCGTTCCCATATGTATTTAGGCTCTAAGTAGTTCAGTATGGTAAGATAGAGGCTAAATGACGCAACTTTTATTGCCTCGCTGTTTTTCTCTACACCGTGTATTGAATACAGCAGGATGTCCCGAAGCGGGTCGATAGACAGCTTAGCGCCCGGATGTGAATAACGCCACCTTTCTATCAACCTTCTGAACGCTTCAACGAGAAAAATCCCGGAGCCGCAAGCGGGATCCAAAATCCGGATTTTATAGTCGCAATCATATTCATCCGGGAACGGTAGCACCTCATTGAGTACAAATTCTACCAGTGGCTGTGGCGTGTAGTAAGCACCAAGGTTTGAAATCGCTTCCTCGCCCTCCTCTTTGTGCAGGAACTCTTCATAGATAGCACTCAGCAATTCAATTGGAATGCACTTGAAATCGAACATCCGCCACAAAGCCTGCTGGCCCGTAGCAATATCGTTACCATAGAAACAGCTACGCACTGAGGCAAGCTGCGATGGGCCGATCAGATCATTCTCTTGGGCTGTGACTTTAAATATGTCCCCGTTGAACTTCACGTTTAATGCTGTGAACAGCTCATAGGACGCGCCTTTGTCGCTAAGTATATCAAAATAGCTTTTCGCGCCTTCCAGAAATTTATTATAGTAATCTCGGCTGATTACACCTCTATCTTCCAAGTACAAGATGAACAGTGACCGACCAAGTACATTATGGATGTATGGCACCGGATCAGTAATCTGTTCCTGAAGCTCATGCCACAGCTTAGATCGCAAACTTTTGAGGTTCCCAACCAACAATTTATCTACCTTCTTCGAGGCAGTCTGGGTTACTTTCTTTCCTGAGTTTGAGCCCCAATATAGACCGCTGTCCATTCTGGACTGGTGATAAGTCTCTTCAAGCCTGATTAATTCATCAACACTGTTCTCAAAACGGTCAATTTCCAACTTGCTGATGTCCTCATGGTCCATGAGGGGTTTATCGTAGCAGTTATAAATCCGGATTTCTTGCGGGCAGTTGATGAACACCAATGGCACCCGCCCCTGATTCCATATTTGCTTATGCAATGCCCTGATAGTAGCCGGATCGAAATCGCTGAGGGACTTAAAATAAATCAAAGGGTGTTCCCCAGAAAAATAGATACCGTCGACATTGGTAATAGTATCGAAAGTTTGTCTGGCAAGATTGTGCTTGGTTGGATTCGCTTCAATCTTACCAGGCATACCCTCCTGCATGACCATTCCGTTGGAATAATCAAGCCGGCTGGCTATCGACTTTATACTTGTTGCTTTCGTCACGCTATCGTTGTTCAAAAGTAATTTTTAATTGTCCGTGTCAGTTCTACTGCCTTGGTCGTTTATCCACAGTCAAGCTAGCGATGTCTGTACGCATGTCCTGCATTATCCCAATCAATCGTTCCATTGGTGTATCTGGGATATTCATGGTGATACTTTCGGACAAATGCGCTTTATACCTCCAGATCTCCAGCACCTCATCAATCGGAACTACAAAGGGCTTGTAGAGCGGATTGAGCGACTTTGCAACCAACTGCTTCGTGTCTTTTATGCGATTCTCAATTTCCTTAAAGACGAAATCGGCTCCGCCGTTTTTTAGAATGAGCACACAGATAGTTCCATCCTTTATGGTTGTCCAATCTTCGACATACTCGCTGATGATATAACAGCCTTCTGGAAAAGGGAGCATAGAATCGCCTGTTGTGGGAAAGAGGCGGTATTTGCTATTTTTTGATAGTCCGGGAAACGTGTATCGTGGTAATGTCGAGATGTATTCAGGATCGGCAAAGCCACCAACATAACCGGCTTTTGCCTTTATAGGAACATATTCGATGTTCTCATTGTTTTCTTTGTCAACTGTGGTAGCTAGTATGCGCAGTTTAGCTCCAGTGGTGTACAGCTCATCGCCAGATTCCAGCGCCTTCATTTGTTCTTCTGAAAACTTCCTTAAATCGAACCTAAGTAAGCTGTCTGTAGAAATGCCATAGAGAGTTGCAAAATTCATTACATCTAGGATGGAAGGATTTTTGGTCTTCCCGGTTTCCAAAAACGCAATGGTCGCACGAGAAATACCAAGTTTTTCAGCTACATCTTGCTGCCTCCACGCCTTGCGTGAACGTAGCCGTTTAAGATTGGTAGCTAAAAATGTCGCTTGCTCACTCACTCTGTCCGTATCTGGTGGATTCAATAATTTATATCTATCAGATACAAAGCTACAGCAAATAATGGTGAGTAAGGCCAGTCATCGATTTATGATATTTTGAACGACGTATTGCTGCGCTACTGCGCACATTGGCAGAGCCTATTTCCAGTGATGTCCATTGTAGGTAAGAATCAACCTAGAGCGAAACCCTGAGATATTCCGCAGGAACTACCATTTAACCTTGGCGGAAACAAGAACTACCTTGGCGCAACCACAAACTACCCTAGCAGAACCACGGATCACCCTGAAGGCTACCTGCAGGAACCATCCCGGAACCATTTTGAACCCTAGTGTCCACCTAGCACCGAGTGCCGGCGGAGAAAACGAGGAAAGATTTCTGGTATAGGACTTAAAGTCTCTATTGTTCAAGCCACTCGATGCGCGTTTCTGCCCAAATCCAGCAGCATACATACAGAATATGCCGGTTTGATACCGAAAGTGGCCGAACCGTATTGTTTGCCTGCACTTAGCGATACATAGTTGCTCTAAATAGCCCAAAGTATCTCTAAATAGCTTGAAACAGCTTTTTGATCACGTTACCAGCAAAATTCTGCGGTTGCAGGATAAACCCTGCGCTTACATACAGAATCGGGAAATGCCCCTCTCTCGCTGACGAAATCTTTGTGCTCTAAACAACACAAACTAATTGTCATGAGCGCAAAAATCATCCCTTTCAATCCGAACAACCACGGCTGCACAATCAAGGGAAGCAGCAATCTCTATCTCTTCACAGACGCGGCCTGGCTTTACGCCAAAGCGTTGCTCTGGCCGGCCTTCACGCCCGACCGGGAAGCGGTTGAGCAAGCGAAGACGTTCATCAAAAAATACTTTGAGGCTACCCGCTGCTCAGCCAAGTCATTCATCGCTTTCTGCGAGCGTGTAGCGCTTACCAATCGCTACCTCGCGGCCAATCCGAAGCGGTATGTGCCTTCACCGGAAGTGTGGCTGAATCCCTTCTACGATTATGGCTTCTGCGGCACGCTTGCCTGGCTGCGTCAGGTCAATAAGCAGCGCCAGGTCATTCCGGGCTACATGGATCACATCAACGTCCTGGCCAACCACTACCTGACGTTCATTCAGCGCCCCTGCCGCGATGCGGTGACCGCCTGCCAGGAAAAGCTGAGCTACCTCGGTGCCGAGCATATGCTGAAAGAGTTTTATGCAGCCGTGGTGATGTTCACCTACTACAACAAGTAAATCCATCAGCCCAGTTCACACTGCCTAAAACATTCAACGCATGAAACAGAATCTGCCAACAGAGCAATCTAGGGACGACGGGGTAGCCTTTCCGCTAAAGCCCTACACCACCAGTCAGCTCGCTATGCTGTATGGGGTCACGCCCCCAACACTACGCAAATGGCTGAGGCCATTTACCACCGCAATCGGTGAAAAGAACGGACACTTCTACACCATCGCCCAGGTAAAAAGCATCCTCATAAATCTGGGCATACCCGGCGATATGTTCAGCGAATAAAAAGGAAAAAATCGCAAAAAATCGGAAACGTTCAGAAAAGATTCAGCACAGTCGATCACGTTCGGTCTCAATCGGAAAAAGACCCCCTCCCCGCCGTCGGAACTTTGTGATAAATCAGCCCGAAAAACTAACATTTTGACACCTCGTATGACACACAATCCACTTTCAGCTTACTTCGCCACCGAGCATTCAAACACGCTCATCTGCACGTCTGCAGGTGTTATCGGCGGGGTCACAAAAGCGTTCATCACGCCGCATCTGCTCAACATCACTTTTGATGGCAGCTTCACGGTAGCCGGCTACGCGGCCTTATCATCTATCGCGGCATACTTCGCCAAAGAAGGCATCGGCTGGCTGCATAAAAGGCTGCTGCGCTTTATGAGCCAAAAGGCAAAAAATCCCGCAGGGGGAAAAGGAGGAAAGGCCCATGAGTAAGCTGCTCACAATCGGGTTGCTGGCGGGCGGCGGATTCCTTGCCTACCGTGCCTTTCAGCTTAATGCCCTGGCCGGTAACATCTCTACCCGGATCACGGCGGTAAGAGTTCACCAGCTCAACCTAAGCGGACTGACGATTGCAATCGGGGTAGCGGTAAACAACCCAACCCGAAGCACGGTCACGATTTCAAAGCCGGTAGTGATTTTGACTTCCAACGGGCAGTACGTAGGCGAATCGGACGCGGAAGGAAAGTCGTTCACTATCGGTGCGCAGAAGGTTTCCTCCATCGGCGACATCCTGATAAAGATTCCACTGGCCAGCACGATGACGCTCTTTAAGGGCATTAACCTCACCGGCCTGTTTGCTGCTTTCAAAGGTCAATCCCTGGTAGCTGCCGCGCAATCCGCCATCTCACAGATCAAGGTGCCGATTGAAGCCCAGATTTCGCTCTATGCCGATTCACTCTTCGTAAAGTTACCTGCCACCCGCGTACTCTAACCACTATCTCATTTCATCAATCATTCAGCCATGCCAACAGCCAGCATACCATACCGCCCCGACGACCGCGAAATAAGCGCGGGGCAGCGCGTGCTGCGCACCGATGGGGCGAAGTACGACCGCTACTTCAGCCGGCCACGCCACGAGGACAAGATTGTGTTTGAGGATGGCGAGGTAGATGATACGCTGGTGCTGATGGAACGGGTGATTCACACCTATCTGGAAGATACCTCACCAATCGCGCAACTGCTGCGCAAAGACAATGTTGATGCTACCATCCGCGCCGTTTGGGATTTTCTCTACAACAATGTTCAGTATAAGCTTGACCAGCGCGGGTTAGAGCAGCTGCGTAGGCCCGCAAGAAGCTGGGCAGAACGCTCCACCGGCATTGACTGCGACTGCTTCTCAATTTTCGCATCATCCATCCTTACCAACCTTGGCATTCAGCACAGCCTGCGCGTAACGAGGTACAGCCAACCCACCTGGCAGCACGTTTACGTGGTAGTGCCGAAAGACGGCAAGAGCGTTACTGGTGGCTACTATACGGTTGATGCCGTCCTTGCTCGCGCCGATTATGAAAAGCCCTTCACCGCTAAAAAAGATTACAAGATGAGCCTCTCAGGAATAAACATCGCGGTACTGTCCGGCGTGGACGGTGCGGATGATAATGGCCAAACGCCAATGGATGTGCTGATGGGGTTTGACGATGCCACCACGTACCCAATCGGTAGCACCTCCGACGCCAACGCATCTCACTACGAGAACGAGCTGTACAAGTTCCTGGTGGCTACTCGCCAAACCATCAATGGCGCACCCGACGCCTTCCGTGAAGCTACCGGCGGCAACCCGTCCGACACGGTAAAAATGCTTGACTATGCAATCCAATACTGGTACACTGACAAACGAGACGCTGCCCTCGGCCAGCTCGAAAAAAACGAAGAAACGCTCAACACGCTGGCAGGCTTTGGTGCTTTCAATCATGTCGAGATTACCGGCTTTAATGAGGCTGAGCTATACGGTGATGACGATGCTCACGAATTAGGTCAGCTCGGCAAAGCGAAGGGCAAAGCCAAGAAGCCATCTAAGTTCTTTTCCGGCATCAAGAAGGCCGTGAAGAAAGTAAACATCGGCAAGGCGCTTGTTCGATTCAATCCCGCCACCATCGCTATCCGCAATGGCTTTCTGCTGGCCCTGAAACTCAACATCGGCAAGATGTCCGAGAAAATGAAGTGGGCCTATGCCACACCGCAACAAGCCGCCGCAAAGCGCATTTCCCCGGCTCACGTTGCCGCATCAAAGTCGGCAGTGGCTAAGATTGAAAAGATGTTTACCAAGCTGGGTGGCAAACCGGAAAACCTACGCAAAGCCGTGCTGCACGCAAAGAAGGGCCATCTCAATGGCTTAGGGCAACTAGGCGTAGCGCCGCTGGCTGCTGGTCTTGCCGCTGCCATTCCCTTCATCAAAGTGGTAATGGACGTATTGAAGAAATCGGGGCTGGTGAAGCCAGGTGAAAAGGCCGAGCTGACACCGGACGGCGAATCAACCACGCAGGCCGACCGACTTCTTGATGTGGCCGATGCAGGTGCGCAACTTATGGTACAATCCGGCAGCAGCACCGAGGATGCCGGCGAAGACGCCGGGAACAGTTTGCTGCCTGCGACGACCGATGCATTCCAATACGAGCCAATAGCAGACGTTGAGGGAAGCACTGGTGTGGATGGCCTCGGTTCCATCTTCGGCACTGTGGGTGACTTCTTCCGGGGCAATCCGGGTCTGGCGCTTGCACTTACCGCCGGCGGTGCTTACATGATCTACAATGCTACCTCCGGCGGCGGTGGCAGAGCATCGCCCGGCGTAGCTGGCCTGGGCAGCCTGCATAGCCATCACAGGCGAGTACCTAAGAAGAAAGCCCGCGTTTCCCGTAGCAAAGTCCCCGTCTTCAAGCTTCATTGATTTCGCAGGCATTCCCACAACTACAGAAGCGTTCAATCACGCACAATCCTCAATCTCAAAATCAATCCATTCTCATGGCAAACACAAAATCCAAAGCCCTTTCCAAAAAGGCAATGACTGATGAGCTGATGATGGTAGCAAAAGTGGCCGGCGGCTTTATCGCCGGCACCGTAGCCATCAATGCCGCAGAAAAGGTGATGAAGGTGGACAGCTCGTCCAAGGTACCGAAGCGGCTGCTTGCACCCATAGCCGTTGCCGCAGCCGGTGCCGTCCTATCCATCAAGGCAAAGAGCCCGGCCATTAAGCAGATGGCTGCCGGCGTAGGCGCGGCAGGCGCAGTCCGCGCAATGAAAGCGGTAGCACCGAATGCAACCATCCTGAGTGGCCTCGGTGGTGCCGAAGACGAAAACCTGGGTCTCACACCGCTCTCAGCCATCTCGCAAAACGAGGAATGGGTGTACCGGGACAACAGCGGCCACTTGGCCTTCCCCGACCTCGGCGAAGTACAGTCACCGGAATCAACGAGCGGCTACTTCGTGGATTCCCCCGCCTACCTCGGCGATTCATCCACACGCGATGATGCAGGTATGCTTGGCGTCCAGGACGCAGAAATCCTGTAACACCCATTATTAGTTCTCGCTCATTGAAAGGCATGGCGGTAGCCTATAAGCCATCGCTATGTCCTGACAATTCCACCAACAACGCTTCAACCACATTTTCAAAACAATTCAATCAATCCGTATGAACTTCTCTTTAGGCGCTGTCGCCGATTCTGATGTAAGCCTGCTCGGCGCAATGAACGAACAGGAATTCCTGAACGCGGTAGACACTGCCGCACCCGCCGAGAAAGCCAAGCTTTTCCGGCGCATGAAGGGCGCCGCGTCCACCTCGTCCGGTTCCCGCCGTGAGTTTGAAAAGCGCATTGGCCTGCTGCCAGCCGATGTGCAAAAAGGCCTGGCCAACCAGAGCCTTCAAATCACCGACACCTACCCTTATGTGGTGAAGCCGCTTGACGGTTCCAAGAACGCGAAGATGTTCCGGGACGACGACAACAAAGTGGTCGGAATGTCCAGCATCTCATCGGCCAAGTTCGAGAAAGGCAACTTTTTCCTGCTGCATGGCGTGCGTCTCATGTATGGCATTGCAGATCCCGGCGTCACTGATCCGTTCGGTGTAAACTTCGACCTGCTGCCCGACTTTATCCGCAACGGCGAGTTTGAGCTGAAGGCGAACAACACGACCATCATACCGGTGACTTCGTGCGAAGCATTCAACACGAAGGGTAACAACCGGGTGGTGCAAAACACCTTCATGCTCGACAACCCGAAGATGCTGCGTGACCAGCAGGTGTTTGAGATGAACCTGGAATGGGGCAAGCCCGCACCAGAGCGCAGCTGGCTCAAGGCTGTATTCATCGGCTCATCCATTGTGAAGGCTTAATCGCGAGTAGTGCGTTGTATGCCATTCGCAATCCCGGACTTTATCATGCTACTATAGCCATCATCCGACAGGCAATGAGAATGCTGCTGTGCAAGCGAATAGTGTTTAAGCGCTTCATCACGCTTACCCAAGTCTTCATGACACTTAGCAATGTTGAGGTAAAGGGAAGGGAGTAGAGTAAGCAAGGATTCGTTTCCCTCTTTAATAGCATAGCTCAGGGCGGTTTCATCCCAACGCAGCTTATCGGTAGGGCTTGGCTGATGCCGCGCTAAATAATGAGCTGCAACCGATTTTTCTAAGTCAGTTGTTGCTTCATCCCAAGCTTGCAGAAAAAGCAACACGGCCTGCTCAGGTTTCCCTTCGCCCTCGGACTGCATTCCCGCCGCACAAAGCTTATTGATTTTGTTCTCAGGGTCAAATAGCATACAGGTTATCGCATTGATAGAATCCGCTTCAAAATAAGAATCAATCTCAGCAAACAATGAAAAATCACTTCTGGCAGCACATCCGCATCCGCGTGAACAGCCCCGGCGCTTCTATCCGCTTCAATGTGGACAGCGAAAAGAGCTACAAGCGCGTCAAAGCTATCCGGATGATCTACCCGCAGACAATAGCCGAAATCGGCTCAACACTTGGCCTGACCTGCAACAACAAGGAAGTCTTTAAGGACGACCACGAAGTGCGGATGCTGACATGCGGACCAAACGTAGCCCCCAACAAGCGATTCTTTGAGTTTGAGGAAGTAGTGGATGCCGGTGGCAGCGTGATTAATGGCCGCTACACAGACGGTGCTATCAATCCCTTCCTGACGGCAAACGGCCAGGCAATATCCGGGGTGCTAGGTGTGAATGACTTCCTGCCTACTACGCCAAACGCTGCCCAGGCTGCAAACCCAAACACAGTTGTGTATCCATATGATGTGCAGATACAACTCTGGCTTACCAACGACGAGCTGCCTCACGCCACCACTGCTCACTAATCGCTAACGACCCTGCTCAATGTCACAATACTACTACCAGACGATCCGCGCAAGGGTACGCAATCCCTTCCTGCCGGTGGACATATCTACAAGGCTACCACTGCACCTCACGCGCATTGTCGGTATTCAGTGTCGTTACTCATCGGGTATCGAGCGGATAGTGCCGCGCATCACCGCAGACATCATTCAGCGGATTGGATGGTTCACGCTCGATGTAAATAACCGGAAGCGCCCGCTGGGTGTGTTTGATGTGCGATACGAGCGGCCATCTATAGACGCGAACAACGACTACCAGGAAATAGATGTGCAGATCCAGGGCGGCAGCATGATAACCGGCACCTACAACAATGAGCTGCTTTATCCCTACGGGTCAACGGCGAATAAACCGGCTGCTGTGCCAGCTGCGACCGGAACGACAACACAACAGGGCGGGACGGTGATAGAATGGGGCGGCGACGGTGGCGGGGTACAAGAGGTTTCCTACGATGGATTATTCTTCGACAGCCCAAAGATTAAGCCTGTTGATATTGGTGTGGTAAACCCGGCGGATACATCAAACTACGACGGCTACATCGTTGCCATCTACCTCAAGTGTCTTTCTGAAAAAACAATGAAATGATCGAGCAACTAACCTACATCCGCAGGCAGATGGAACAGAGGGGCATCACCGTGGATTATGAATCACAGTACGACTTCACGCTGACCGGCGAAGAAGGCGGCGAGCGGCAAATGGACTTTCAGAACCAGTTTATGTTCCTGCTCAACAAAGCTTCGCTGCCGGTGGGAACGAGCATCATCTCGGACACCAACAGCATTGTAGTAGAAGGACTGAACGTTTCCACAGACAACGTAGAAGAGTTCTCAGGGCGCATCAACATCAACTTGCCAGACACGAAAGCAGACGGCACACCACTCACCAGAGACGACGTTTACAACTTCCTGTTTTATCACATAATTCCGAAATAGTCAGGCACCGCGCCGTATCACATAACCGTATAACAAGATGGCAAAGAAAGCGACCCCTTCACTCAACAGGCAGCGCCTGAACAATATGATGAAGCACCTGCTGAAGACCATTCGCTTGTTCGCATCGCAGGGCCACCCGAATGTTTGCTACAACGCGCAGTTTTTCAGAGGTGGGAAGAAACAGAACCCGATTACCAAAGGCGAGATTGAATCCTTTTCAGATAACGTGCGCAGCTTCATCACCAGCGAGGATGCAGACACCGTAAGGATTGAGTTTATAGACGAGGATACCGGCAAAACCTTCTACACCAAAGTGCTCGATGAACTGATGCTGGAAGGCGAGGAACTGGAAGAGGAAGAGCAAGTGAAGGCCCAACCGGTGAACACCAACAACACCAACGGCTCAACTGGCTTTAATGGTCTCGGCGAGGCGCAGGTAAGGGAGATGAACGACATCATAGGCCGAAGACTGAGTGAGGAAAGGCGTAATGACGAGTTTACCAAGATGAGCCAGGAATTGACCGAGCTGCGTAGTCGAGCGGCTTCGCTGGAAGCCGAGAAGGAAGAGCTGGAAGTATCGCTGAAGGCAAAGAAGGAACTGGAATTTTATTCGGGCATCATAGGGGCAGCATTTCCAAAATTGGCACCACTATTCGTCGGCACGCCGCTGGCACAGGCCGCAGGCTTTTTAAATGGCACCAATGACTTAAAGGGTGCAGCGGTACCACCAAGAGCGCCCGATGATGAGGTAACCAGTATATCATCATTGGTCAGCGAATTCTGTGAGACGCTAAATACCCAGGAAGCCAGCGCCATCCACCTAATGTTCATGGCTTTTGAAGCGGACCGCAGCAAAATCCAAAGTGCCCTTCACTACATCAGTGTAGGTGGACCAGCACCGCCGCTCTAACCGACAGGACGACATTTTTTTCAAACAACAAATCCAAATTTCCTATGGGCATTTTCAATAAGAAGCTGAGCACGACAAAGCAGCCGTTTACGGTGCCAATCACGCTACAGCGCGAGAGCGAAGCCGATGCAAAAGTTGCGGCAGGCTCGCTGGCGGTGATAGCCGGCTACTTCGCCACCAAAGAGCTGGCAGCAGTCGCCAAGGCACTCAACAATCCGACAGTACGGGCACTCATTAAGGCTAAGCTCTAAGCCTGCTTTCAAACGATTTACGCGAACGACAAACACCCTCTCTCACAATGGACACGAAGCAATCACTTATCGGCATGAGCATCCTCGGCGTAGGCGGGATGATGCTGATAAACAGTGTCCGTAAAGCGGATGAGAAACGGAAGGAGGAAGCAGTGCTACAGCAGACCGGCAATAACCCGGTGGTGCAGCAGGCCCAGCTTTTGCGGCAAGGCATGAATCCGAACAAACCCCTGCCCATGAACTGGGACGGCACTGATGAAAAACTGATTCTATCCACCGCTACGGCGATCACTGACCTGGCAGCTGTGCAAAGCGCGTATCGTGCGCTTTATGATGGCGGGGACCTGATGAAAGACCTACGATCAGAGCTTTCGTCAGCAGACTTTGAGCGGTTCGTTTGGCAGATAAGCAATAATGCAAAGACGACTACTCAGGTATCATCAGACGGCACTGTTACGTCAAAGCAGGTGCTGGCGGCTAAGAGCTTTGCACTCGGCGCGAATTACAAAGTTTGGGCATTGAAGGATGTGCTATTGCGGTTTTCGCCGGAAGCGGCTTCTGTAAAGGGGAATGTGCTTAGCCAGATAAAGTTTGCCTGGGACGAGGGCAGCTACCTGACGGCACCGAAGGACAACATCCTGGAACTCTGCAAGGCTTCCCAATTTATCGGATACACTACCGGGAAGAGCCAGCTGGACGCAAAGCATCATGTGCCATTCATTGAAGTCTGGTACAAGATCAACGGGACTTACAAGGGGGCTACGAGCAAGATGAAGAAGCGGAATGGTGAGACGGTACGAGGCTGGGTTAGTGCCTCTGCCGACTTCACTACCCAGACGGCCTACTTCAAAGATGCTTTTGATAAAGGCTACAAAATGCCAGTCTTCAAGAGCTGATAACACACTTCATTCTTTTATTATAAAACATCTAAACGGACACCGTAATGGCACTTTTTAGCCTTCGCTCACAGCATACCGGCCAAATCCGGGAATTCAGCTTGCTTGACTTGCTGAATGCGATGGGTGATACGGTGAACGATGAGATACGATTCCCGGACGGCAACAGAGAGGACGTTTACAACCTATCCTCATTCCAGTATCTCAGTGGCAATAGCGACGGCAACAATAATCCGGGAAATGGCAACAACAATCAGTGTGCCGTCGCTACAAAACTGGTAAACGAAGCCTTGCCATTCACCGACGGCCAGCAGGCCATCAACCTCGGCGCATCGCCGGCCAGCCTGTGCCTTGTTTTCCTCAACGGTATCAAGCTGCGCCAGGGTATTGACTACAACAAGAGCGGCAAGACGCTGGTATTCCTCACCCCACTCAAAGCGACAGTAACGCACACGGATCTGCTGGAAGCGCTCTACGATGTGGCAGCTTGAAACTAACAGACAAACTAACCTTCTAAAATCTCAATCCTTATGTCAGGAACACGCATACGCCCCGACAAGCAAATCCAAACCGCGCCCGGCCAGGGATACACGCTGTATTCAGATACCAACGGCGAGCTTCAGTTTGCACTTCTTTCGGCACTCTTTCCAAGCAACAACGGCACGGTGACGGATGCCTTTGTGCGCGGCGACATCCGAAGTATTGACAGCCTACAGCTTATCAGCAACAGCCTGGTGCTGAAATACACGGACAACACCGGTGCTCATTTCACCAAAACCTGCGACCTCACCACGCTGGCGGTTGATGTGAAAGTGACCGGCGCTATCCTGCAAAAGCCCGACGCCAACACCTACATCCTTCAGCTAACAGAAAGCGATGGCACAACCATAACCGTCAATCTTTCTGACCTGCTGGCGGTGGTCACGGTAAACAGCGCTGACATCATCTTTTCCGGCAACGGTACCGCAGCCCATCCCCTCACCGCCGTGCTTTCCGATACAGCGAAAGCCGCGCTGAATGGGTCTGTGCATTGGACGGACGAGTTTACCAACCTGACTACCGGCAACTCGGTTCAGCTCACCTACGCACCGGTCTATCCCTTCCCGCTTCACGTGTACAGGAATGGCCTTCGCCAGAAAGAACTGTACGAGTGGCGCTACAACGCAGCGAATCCTAAAGTCATCGTTCTGCAGGGCGCATCGTTTGGCGCTAATGGGCAGCCGGAACTGGTGATTGTGGACTACAAGACTGCCGAGGCAACCACACCACGACCGCCGATTGATGGTCAAGGCCAGCCTACCGACCCGCCGGGGCAACCGACTGATCCGCCACAGAAATAACCCAGCCCAAGATTGAACAAGCCAGCGTCCCCTGCTTGGTGAGCCATACCCGCACAACCGTGCGGGCTGTGGCAGTGAAGGCCTTCAACAATTTTTCTTCACAAAAACAAACCAAACAAAGCGTATGACGCAAGTAAAGCTCTGGCAGATTGTAAGCCAAACAGCCAACGCCATCATCTTCTCGGATGCTGATGGAAACCTCAAATCCCTCGCTGCCGGCGGCGACCAGAAAATCCTGGTATCCGGCCCCGACGGTGCCCCGATGTGGGCCGACAATAGTGCACTGGTATCGGCGCTGCAAGCACAGACCGACGCCGCAAATGCCCTCGCAAGCGCAAAGGCATACACCGAAGCGCAGATCGCCGCGCTGGTGGACAATGCACCGGTCGCGCTCAATACGCTGAATGAGCTGGCTCAAAAGCTCAACGGTGAAGACAGCGCCATCAACGCCCTGCTTTTGCAGGTGGATGGCAAAGCGGATAAGACAGAAGTGGCCGCGCACATTGCCCAGGCAAAGCAGGACACGCTCTCTGATTCCAAAGCCTATACCGACAGTGCTGTGAATAGCATCGTTGCAGGCTTTAACGGCCAGCTCAATGCCACCAAGGGCGACATCCTTACGCAGGCCGCATCGGACGCCAGCTTCAAAGCATACAATGCCAAGACAGACGCGGTACAGGATGCTAATGCCTACACTGCTCAGCGGATCACGGATGCAGCGACCAATGCCAGCCAGGATGCAACGACTAAGGCGGATAGCGCCCGCATCAGTGCGGTGAATGAAAGCAATGCCTACACCGACAGCAAGGTTTCCGACGCTGTAACCTCGGTTACGCAGGCTGCGCAGGGAATGGCAGATGCCGCGCAGAATGCCGCCGCTGCTGATGCCGCTTCCAAGGTGGACAGCCTGCGCGATGCTATCCCCGGTACGTTCTGGGTGGAAGGCACATCCACGGCGTGCTTCCTCGCCTCATCCCGCAACCTGGACCGCAACAAGGCAACCAAGGATGGCCTGATGGTCACGGAAGACTTCACCGAAGTGACCGGCGCTCAGGTGGTAGCCAATGATTCGTCGCTGAATGCCAAGCTGCTCTTCGTGAACGGCGTGGCACAAAGTGAAGAATGGGCGGCGAAGAAAGTAGGCAACGGCCAGCTGCTCATCACCCTGAGTGAGCGCCTCGCCGAGCATGTCTTTGACGGCACCGAGAACGCGGTGATGCTGCTGGCAGAGTACCGCAGCTACAATCCGATCAGCCGGATTAGCTAAGCCGGTAAGCTGTAGCAAACCGATGATGTAAGACGCAGCCCTTAGCGTCCCGTAAGGTGCGGGGCTGCGCAATCATCTTTTTCTTTTTCACTTCTCAATTCAAATAATGAAACATTTACTCGTCGGGCGCAGCCCGCTCACCACCATCGCTGGTTATCTGGTAGCCATCCTTACCGGCATTCATCAAGCCAACGCCATCGGTGGCTTGCACAACTGGCAGGACTTTCTGCTTCCCGCCGCTATTGCGCTCTTCGGACGCATTGCTGGCGACGAAAAGAAAAAATGTCCACCCGCGCCTGATTCGTCACCGGTTCCCGATTCCCCGATTCTACCGGTGACCAAGCCTGCCGACTTTTTGCGCCGGGGAAGACAACACCGGCAGCGGCGCGCCGGCAATGGCCAGTTCGTCCCCTCAGTTGCCTAAAGTCATACCGAAACCAGCGGCAGCGTGCCTATCACACAGCATTCATCAACTCACTAAAATCTAATCAGCATGAGTAAGCAAACAAAAAGCGGCAGTGGAAACATGCTGCTGCTGGCCGGTCTCGGTGTCGGGGCATTTATGCTCTTCGCTAATAAGGGCGGCGCACAAAGCAAATCACTGACCGTAGATGCAGCATCCGGCAATGGCACGGATGAGATACCAGCAGCGCCAAAAATCCTTGCTGTGAACCAAACCAGCACAGAAAGCCCTACACCTACAGGTATCGTTAGCGATGAAGAAGGAATGGAAGCTACAGGCGCAGGCGAATCTGCATCATCGGGCGATGAAGGCTCAGACAGCGATTCCGCCCAAAATTCATCCGGGTCACTGGTTGATATGACTGTCGCGGCAGGCACAGCTGCGATCAATCGCCGGCAGGCACAGAGCGACGATATACCGCCTTTGATTTCCACTACACTAACGGCAAAAGAGAAATCCATTATTGATAAGGGGGTGCTGAGCGATGCGCTGGCTATCCAGCGACCAGACCTCTACAAAGCCATCTACATCCGAAAGCACGGCAGGAATGGCAATGGGCAAAAAGCGTTGCAGGCAGCTGATGCAATCATCCAAAATATCCAGGTCAAAGGGGCTTCAGCAGCTACTGCAACTCAAAAGAAAAAGCGGAAAGTAGCCATCACATTGAATCCGAATTCAGGCAACATGGTAAAGGCCGCAGCGCAGACTAGTGGTGGCTTTGCCGCAATTGCCGCGCTCAATGCACTCAACTCGATGCAGTATGCCAATAGTGGCAAAGCGCCAATAAAAAAGCCGGTTCGCCGCATAGGCAGTAAGGGTGCGCACGCTCATAGCAAACCAGTTCACCACGCCAGCGCAGCGCATCATCCGGTGGCCAAACACCCGGCAAGCCGGCATAAGGCCAGCCCTCACCTGAAGCACTAAGCGAACAACAAAATAGATCATCCAGCAAAAGCCTTTCTCAATGCCTACTTACACATCTTCCAGCCACGCAGTCACAACTGCAGCTGTGCCGCTTTATCCGCTCACGTTTTCGGCATACCGGCCTTCTAAGAGCAATCCGAACCCTGCGGCGATGAACCGGGCGAAGATGAACCAGATCTATACAAAGTATCGCCGAGAGATTGACCAGGCTGTCCTGCTTACCAACGTCCCGCGAGAGCTGATACTGGCCATCATTTTTACGGAATCTTCCGGGGTGCCGAATCTCAGCGTTCCGCCGGTGAGCGCGACCGGTTTGATGCAGCTTACGCCAGGTACTGCGGACGGGATGATCTTCATTGAAAAGAGCAAAGGCCGGCTGTCCGCACAGGAAATCGCCATTTGCCACAAGTATCTCGGCGCTCGGTTGAATGGCATCCTGCAACAGAAGTACCTGATGCACAAGATTGCGGCTAACCACAATACCGGTAGAACAGTGACGGTCGCCGACTTGAAAAATCCGGAATTCAATATTCTGGTTGCTGCCATCACGCTTGGGTTGATGATAGACGACTTCACGGAAGGTGGTGTAGTTCGGCTTGATAAAGTACATCTGCGCTACAACCAGGGCTGGTTTTACAAGGTGGTGCCGGGCTCACCAGAGGCAGTGCTCGCCCAGGCCAAGAAGCGCGGAACAGAAGCCTACAACAATCTCTTAAAGCACTTGGGCGTAAACGGTACGCTTCATTGCCTCATGACTGCATAAAACAATCCAAAATGACACTTCTTTATATCGAAAAGATTCCGGCATCTATCCGCACCGAGTTCGCTCAAAAAGTGCAAAGCATCGCAGCCTTCCTAAGCGTAGATCCTGACTGGCTGATGCAGGTAATGTACGCTGAGAGCAGATTAAAAACTACGGCTGCAAACCGCCAGGGGGCGGATAAACACCTTGTAGCTGCTGGCTTGCTACAATTTACGTCGGGTAGTGGTATTGTGAAAGCCGGGAAAGTTCCATCTCTCGGGCACATCCTTACCATGTCCGCCCTTTCACAGCTTGACCTTGTAAAATGGTATTTCACAGGTTTTCGTGGTAAGATGAAAAGCTATTACGACGTCTATGCGGTAACGTTCTTCCCAGCCATGATTGGCAAGCCGGATAATTGGGTGCTACAAACCAAGAGTCTGTCAGCAGCCACCGTTGCAAGGCAGAACAAAGGCATTGCCAAGGGAAAGTCGTTTATCACTGTAGCGGATTTCAAACGCTACGCGGTTGGACTCGTTCCATCAGCATTCCGCAACCGTGTATTCGGAACTATTCAAGAAGCGGCTCAGGAAATAGAAGAGGGCATCGAAAAGGTGGCCGACACGGTTGCTAACCATCCTAAAGAATCAGCTGGAATTGGTACCGGAATCATCCTCGGCATCTGCCTGCTCGGTTGGTATTTGATTAAGAAGGGCTAATCGCAACAATTCACCTCATCAATTCCAAACAGCCATGAGCATGTTAGAAGACCTCTTCGGTAAGAAGAAAGCACCACGAAAAAAGAAAACACCCATGAAGAAGAAAGTAACCACCCGCAAAAAGGCCACACCGAGAAAGAAAACAACAGCCAAGAAATCCACCGCCAGAAAAAAGACAATCGCGAAGACAACCGCCACCAGAAAACGTGTGATGACCGTAGGCGGCAAGCGTATAACAATGACCTGGAAAGCCTAAGGACATGCACTACTCATCCATTCCCGAAATCGTCCTCAGCGGACTTGGAAATGCCGACCTGGAAATACCAGAACTGACCGTGGGCTTCACCCGCGCATCCGGCAAAATTTTCAGCGGCAGCATCAACAGCGCTCAGGATGTGGCGGACTTTATCAAGTCCACCTTCGGGAAGGAGGAGATAGAGTTGCAAGAGCAATTTATCGTGCTCTACCTCAACCAGCGCTGCGACATTATCGGCTACTACAGACACAGCAGGGGCGGCATCAATTCAACGATTGCGGATAAGCGCATCATCCTTGGTGCTGCCCTTAAATGCGCTGCGGTAAGCATGGTAGTCGCGCACAATCATCCTTCGGGCAATCTAAAGCCGAGCGGGGCCGACCAAACCCTTACCGAATCATTGCGTGACGCGATGAAGCTGGTGGACATCCGGCTTGTAGATCACCTCATCATCACCAAGGATAAGTATCTATCGTTTGCTGAAGAAGGTCTATTAGGGTTAGCAGGCGTAACGACCCTGAAGCCCGTAAAAGTAGCAACGGCAAAAAGTACACATAGCAATCAGCATGAATTAAACCAGCACATTGAACAACTGATTGCCGGGCGTGCTAAATCCGAGCCATTCACCGAAGAAGAGAAGGCGTTATTGCGCCGCTACAGTGGCAGTGGTGGACAGGGAAAGCATGGCGCGACCGGTGAAGGCGTGCTATACGAGTTCTATACGCCGGAATGGGTGTGCGAATGGATGTGGCAGATGGCCCACCATTATGGCTACGATGGCGGGACTGTGTTAGAGCCAAGCTGCGCCACCGGCGAGCTGCTGCGGCCAGCGCCTGACAAGAGCAGGTGCTACGCTTTTGAAATCAATTCTACATCCCGCGCTATTGCCCGCACTCTCTATCCTGAAGCCCACATCCACGAAGGATACTTTGAGACAGCCATGCTGGAGCCGCCGCGATTTACTACCCGCTTGAAAAAGCGAGTAACCTGGCTCGAAGGCTACCCGTTTTCCCTGGTGATAGGTAATCCACCTTATGGCAAGTACAGGAACGCTTACAGCACTTACTTCCCCAAGCCGAAGATGAAGCAGATTGAACTGTTCTTCTACTACCACGGCCTACGAATGCTGAAATCTGGTGGCTTGTTGATTTATCTGTCAGGCTCAAACCTGCTGCGTAATGGCTATACATACAACGATGAAAAGAAAGCTATGCAGGAACTCGGTTGCGAGCTGTTAGATGCCTATCGTCTTCCACCAGTGTTCACGCATAGTGAAGTACCTACTGACATTCTCGTGCTACGCAAAAAGTGAAATACTCAAACACACGTAATGCTTAATTGCTCGCTTTGACAACAATCATAGTCGCCGTCATTTTCGCTATCACTTTTTCTCTTGTCTCGTCATAAA
This sequence comes from Chitinophagaceae bacterium, assembly GCA_965200035.1. Lineage (GTDB taxonomy): Bacteria > Bacteroidota > Bacteroidia > Chitinophagales > Chitinophagaceae > UBA1952. Next base: position 1,158,441 of record OZ241334.1, read on the forward strand.
CCATTCCGTCACAAATCGTCAAAGTTCTGTCAGATTGAATGACTCGTCCGACTGCTATTAGTTCTCTTGCCTTCCCTGGTTTGAGAAAGTTGATTTTGAACTCTACAGTTAGAACCTCGCAGTCCTCCGGTGCTGCTGACAAAGCAGCATAGCCACAAGCCACGTCTAACAAACTCGTTATCACACCGCCGTGAAAGAAGCCATGCTGCTGAGTTAGGGATTCTTGGAAAGGAGCCACAAGAACGACTTGGCCTTGCTCAACAGATTCAACCGAAGCCCCTAAAGTCTTCATCAACCCTTGTCGGCTGAAACTGTCATGGATTCTCTTAAAATCGTTCACGTTATACAAAGGTCCTCAAATTAATTATGACCCAGGAACAAAAAGAATTTGTAGAGCTGACAAGGCGAGCAATTAAAGAAGCTTCGCCAGTCTCTTACCCCGCGCTTTGCGCTATCCGTGACGACAACGTAGAAGAAGCATCAGAAATGGTGTTGCGCTTTGCCCTCACCAATGGCCTCACCCCGCAGGAAGCCATGCCACACATTGAAACATACCTGACAGAGAGCTAAGCCATGATTCCAAGTCCCGTCAAATGCCGCAGCCGAATCCGGGCACTTCGTGCCTGGATTTCTGCGTGCCCGCCGGATAAGCCTGGCGAAAAAGGTAGCAATAAAAAGCTGCTGCTTTATGGCGTGGTGCCGGAAGGCTTTGACTTGGATGGCTGGATGAAAGACGACATCGATTCAGACGAAACAGAGCCGCTGTATTTGGTAGAAAACATGACGCTGGACACGTGGTTTTACCAGCACTCTGACAAAGTCTGCGGTAGGGAAGTGCTGACCAGCAGCCGCGAGTTTCCACTGACCATCAAGGGGACAAAAGAAGACTGCGAGAAAGTGTTTGAAAAATTCCTGGGGCCGCTGGCAAAACATAGCGCTACCACTCAGCACCGCCCAAATGAACCGGAAGCACTTGCCGCGCTTGCGCTGATGGAAATGCTGGAATTGGAAATAGCAGAAGGGCTATCCGGCGCATCCAACGGCACTACAACCTTCTACCAGATCAATGACACCCTAGCAACGATTACCCAGGAAAAGAAAGACGGCAGATCCATGTACCGGGTAGAAACTTTCCGCGCCTACATGCCGCCCTTCCTGCTCAACTGCGGGATTGCCTGCACCAACCTCGCCTGGTTCTCGACCGTAAAAATGTGCAAGCGCCATGCGGACGAGATAGACGTGCTGAACTACTACGCCTTTGATGAGGATTCAAAGGCAATGGATACCCGGATGTGGCTGCGCAGCCATCCGCACCGGGAAGAAGGAATTTTTGAGCTGCCACAATAAGAAATTTTATGAGCCTCGCCGGAATAGTGAATACCACACCTGACATTTCTCACCTGCACCCGGTAGCACTGAATCGTGCCCGGCTGCAGGCGTCTTCGCTTTCCGGACTTGGCGATCCCGACAGTCCGGAAGATGTTTCTACTATGTCCTTTGACGCCGTGATGCACGCTTACAATAGCGGCATCACCGACGATGAGATACGCGCTTGGGTGTACTGGAAGCGCAGCGCCCGCAAAGTGCGGGACGACCTGGCGTTCATCACGTCCGAGTGGGCAAGGTATGTGGTGCCGCTTGCTGCGCCGGGTTATACGACCGTAGAGCGCTGGGTGGCACAAGGCATCATGTTCTACCATGCCGGTGAACTACTGCCGCTGCCCATCTACACCTACGGCAACATCTACGACCGCATCCTGCAACTGGAAAAAGATAAAGTCCATATCATGCAGACCTATGGTGCGGAAACTTACGAGCTGCACCGGGAAGCATTGGACAAAGCAAAGCCGCGTATGCTTTCCTTGCTGCATCCCGACCCGGCAGAGCGGCCTATCATCAAAGCCATTTCGGATGTAGCTACCAACACAGACATCTTTTCAATCAGCACCGTCCGGGAAGAATACCTGGACACGGAAACCGTGGAAGAGCTGAAGCTCAAAGCCGGCAGGATAGAGGTAAAGAACAAACGCCGGGCCTACCGAGAGAAAACGATTGTGTTGGATGGCAGTTCGTCCTACACACTCAGCTATGTGTTTTCCAAGTGGCTGTTCTCGCTCAAAGAAAAAGACTTCCGCAAAAGCTCGCCGGTGGACGTTGCCGACCTCTACCTGGCAAATGGTTCAATCCGGGACAAGGATATGAGCGCGGTGGAAAAAGCAGAGCGCAAGCAAAATGCCCGAATTGAAGGCGAAGAGAAGTTTGCGCAATTCCTACATGAGGTGCTCACATTTGAAGATCAGCAGAAGCTCGATCTGCTCTGGAATCGCCTCTATAATGGCTGGGGCGAGCTGAACTACGAGCGTGTCCCTATCGGCTTCGTTTGTTCACAAACTTTCAAGAACCGCCCGCTACAGATCACACCCATCCAGCGCCAGGGCATTGCCTTCATGGAAGCGATGGGCAGCGGCATCAACGCCTTTGACGTAGGTGTCGGCAAAACCATGACCGCAATAGCTACCCTAGCGCACATGATTAGCACCTGCAAAGCGCAGCGCCCGCTGGTAGTAGTTCCAAAGCCCACGTACCAAAAGTGGCTTGCAGAAATTGGTGGGTTTACCGACCGAAAGACCGGCAAGTACGTGACCGGCTTTCTGTCCGGCACCGACATTACCCTGAATGACTGGTTCAACCTTGGAACCGATACAGATGCGGTACTGGATAAGCCTGTGGCTGCTCGTAGCATCACGGTTGTTACCTATGAAGGCTTTAAGCGCATCGGCCTGGGTAGCAACGTCAGCGAAACAATGGTGGAAGAGCTGGCTCGTATTCTCACACAACCTGGCGAAGGCGATACTGCCCGCGATATTGAGCAGGAAAAGCAGAAACTGCGCGAGATGATCGGCATTGCTAATAGCGGCACCCGCTGCGATGTGGACACGCTTGGCTTTGACTACGTGGTGATAGACGAAGCGCACCGCTGCAAGAATGTCTTTGACCGGGTGGCAGCTGATGAGGATGAAGGTAGCCGTTACAACATGACCGGCGGGCAAAGTGCTACCGGGGTAAAAGCATTCCTGATGCTCAACTACCTGCAAAGGCAGTATGGCTCTTGCTCGATGCTGCTTACTGCAACGCCATTTACCAACAGTCCGCTGGAAATCTATTCCATGCTCTCGCTGGTAGCATACCCGAACATGGTGCGCCAGAACATCGAGAACATCCGGGACTTCTTTGACCTCTTTGTAGCCCCAACGCTTGAATATGTGGTTACAGCCCGCGACCAGATAGAAACCCGCGAGGTCATCAAGGGCTTTACCAACCGCATCCTTTTGCAGAAGCTCATCAACGGGCACATTCTCTATCGTACCGGCGAGGAAGCCGGCGTAGTGCGTCCAACAAAGGTGAACCTGCCGCTTCTTTACGAATACGAAGATGAGGACGGCAATGGTGTCCGGGATGCCTTGCCAAAGGACAAGCGAGTGCTGACCTACTTGAAGATGACCGACCGGCAGGCATCTAACCAGGAAACGATTATTGACATGGCCCGCAATGCCAACGTCCGGGAAGATCCGGGTATTATGCTGCGCTGCCTGAACTGGTCGCTCAACAATGCGCTGTCACCTTTCCTGTATGAAGGTGTGTCACCGGAAGACGAGATAGAGCTGATGGAAGAAAGCCCGAAGCTCAAGTTCGTGATGGGCTGCATTGCCACGGTAAAGAAGTGGCATGAGGATAACGGTGAAGGGGCCAGCGGCCAGGTGATTTACATGAATCGGGGTAAAGGCCTTTTCCCGTTCATTAAGCTCTACCTGGAAAAGCATGTTGGTTACAAGAAGGCAGTGCCATTTGAAGGCGGCAAGATTGACGAGGTAGAAATCATTGAAAGTTCTGTTTCCGAAGAGCGCAAAGAGAAAATCAAAAGCGCATTTTTGGAAGGCGCGTGCAAAATCATCATCGGTACCGCCACCATCCGGGAAGGGATTGACCTACAGAAAAACGGGACGGTTATCTACAACTGCTACCCGGAATGGAACCCTACCGACATGCGGCAACTTGAAGGCCGTATCTGGCGGCAGGGCAATCGGTACAAGTACGTCCGCATCTGTATGCCGCTCATCCAGGATAGTATGGATGTGTTCGTCTTTCAGAAACTGGAAGAAAAGACTGCCCGCATTAATGATGTGTGGAGCAAGGCCGACCGGGGTAATGTGCTGGACGTTGAAAGCCTCGATCCTAACGAGGTGAAGATTGCGCTTATCAGCGACTTGGACAAGCTGGTGAAGATGGAATTTGATGAAGAGCGGCTGGAGGCCAACAAAGCCGTAAAACGTGCTATTGAAGATGTGGCAGTAATTGAAGGCGCGGATTACAGCCTGCGCCGCTACAACTCGCGTAAAGAGTCGCTGGTAACATCGCTACGTAATGCCTACAACAGCTTTTCCCGCTCGGCGCTTTTTTACAATAAGCCTGAGTACAGCGGTGCTGATCTTAATGGACTTGGCCGGGTTTACACTGAATCCGAAAAGCTGGAATACAAAGATGCTAAGAAGCTCTACGATAAGGCAGTTGAGATAAAAGAGGCATTGGCCGCGCTGAATGCAGAAGACGACAAAGCCTTGCTGGCATTGGCGCGTAAAGCTATCCAGGCAAACAACACCTACTTCCAGCATAGTGACATTAGCCGGCTGAACTGGCCGGCAGATGAGTTTAAAGAAAGCCTTGCCATTGTCTCAAAGTTTGAGAGCACTATCCTCAAGCCGAAAGGTTACAACCTACAAAGCGACCTCGGCCCTGTGAAGGCCGAATACCAGCGCATCATGGCCGATAAGCAAGCCATCGCGAATGAGTACCCTATGGATGGAAGCAAGGCGCAATTCTGCCCACGCTGGCAAAAGCTGCGGGAAGAAATAGCCGAAAAGAAGGCGGCACTTGCTATTGATGGCCGGCCACCGGAACAACGGGCAGATGAATTTGCCTCACTCAACGACAAGCTGCTTTCTGCCCGCCGTCCGGAAGCAGAGCAGCGGGATATTACGCCGGAGCAGCCCAAGCAATCGGCTAAAGAATACAACGACGAGGCTGAGGCGATGGCGGCAATCGCGTTGATGGAAATGCTGGCTTTGGAATTGGAGATGGATGGACTGTCCGGTGCTGATGAAGCAAAGAGTGCGACCGTAGCTCACAACAGCGCCCGCAATGGTGTGGAGGTCCGGTTTGGGGCACAACCGCCCTATGGCATTACAGTTTTCCTGAAGGGCAAAAGCTTTCGCTGGAGTAGCCGGCAATCGCTATGGTATGCTGCCTATTCCGTAGCCCTGTTTGAAGAAGTGAAAGCAAAACTCACCGCAGAGGGCTTTATGGTGAATGGCGATGCCGGTTCCCAATCGCCGGAAGGGATTCAGGCCGCCAAAGACCGCCTTGCCGCCACTGCTGCCGAAAAGCAGGCAGAACTGAAAGCAAAGTATTTGCGCGAGCGTGTTGCTGAACACGGGATGGCGTTGCTGCCGTTCCAGATTTTTGCCGAATGTTACCTGTCTCGCACAAGCGCCAACAAACCAAACCTCGTTACCGGAACGGCTACACTCAGGTGGGATGAGGCCAAGCGCGACTTTACGCATCTGCCCAACGGTCGCAAACGCCCCGACCGCTACGAGATACCGCAGGTGAAGGAAATGCTGATGCGCGATGCGATGAAGAATGGCATAATCATTCCCTTCTCGTGCTACTACGAGACGCCGGGGCTGCAATACAGCAACCACCCCGATATGCAACTGAGCGACATCAAAGGGCTGGTGAGCCGGTACCCGCAGCAAGAATCTGCGCCAGACTATAAAGCGGTTGTTGAAGATGTGGAACGCCGGGTTGCCGTGCAACGTTCCTTACGCGAACGTTGGGCGAAGTACCGAAGCAAGGTTATCACGCCCTTGCTTGCTAAAGGGCAAACGTTCTGGACAAAAGAGAAAGTCAAAGGAAAGGAAGTTACCTGGACGGAATGGCGCTGTAATGAGAAGCCGGAAGGGCTGGCAGTTCCTACCGGGCGCGGCACCGGTGATAGCCTTGCCTTAGAGCGCCGCACTTCCTACATGATTTTCCACACCGACTATTCGCTACACTCTATCTATCTCACTAAAGAAGCCACCCAGTCGCTGCTTGACCTCTATCCAATCAAAGATGTGCTGGAAGGTGGTTTGCTTCCAGATTCCACCATACAGCCGAATGAATCAGACGAGGAAGCGGCAGCGGCCATCGCGCTGATGGAAATGCTGGAACTGGAAATGGCACTTTAATCCTTGAACAAAAGACACTCAAAAAACAGACCTACTATGCAACTTTCACAATCCAACTATCTGCAAAACCGTGACAGGATTGACTGGTCACGGATGCCCGCAGCGCTTACCGATAAGCCTAAAACAGTGGCCGACAACGCAGCGGCGAAGAGCTGGGCCGATATGGGTGAGCAAACCGAAAAGGCCACCGAACAGTTTTTCAAGCTCTGCAACCTACTCATAGCAAAGGATGGCACGCTTATGCGTGGTGAGGCGCCAGCCGAAAAGTCTTCTGTCAAAGCACATTCGTCAGCTGCTACCAAACCGAAGGTCAAGCGCGCGTCGCCCAAGCCCAAAGTTGAGCCAAAGCCACCAGCGGATAAGAGCAAACTGATTACAGACCTGCCTGCAAATCTTCCCGAACCGAAAGAAGTCGCTCACATCCCTACGGCCACCGCCTTTGTCAAAAGGTATGTGTCTATGCACGGTAAAGTCAAGCAGCAGGCCCATGTGCTGACACTCTTGCACGGTCTGCAGCGAGCTATAGCAGAGCAGCGGATCAGGAAAACAGACCCGGCGGTAAACGAGATTGTGCAAATGCAGCAGCAGCTTTTAAAGCTTGCTGGCGGCATGGGCGAAAGCTGTAAAATCGAGATTCAAGAGCCGTACCTATCTCATTACAAAGAATTGGCGCAGGGCGAGGAAGTCCGCACAAGCATAAAGCTGTTGAAAGCCTTTATCAGGATGAGCGGGAAGGCATACGACAAGAAGAAAGCAGCCGCGCTATCTAAAAGAATTGAAACGGCATTCAACAAAATCCCAACCGAAGACCCGTACCGAAATGCGCTATCCGCGGCTACCCGCGCACTTAATGCGTATGGGCAGGGTAAAGAACAAACAGTTGGCATCCCAGCGGTAGAGCTGCATGGACTGGGTGCAGTGGCTGCGGGTGCTGGCATTAATGGATTGGGGTTCGTTTCGTCTGGCAGTGGCGGCGGGGCGATCATCCGTCTGCTACGTGAAGAAGGGATAAAAGACCTTTCAGAGCGGTCTTTGAAAAAGGCATTCAGGCACACCGCCGCCCCTGGCCTTTGCCTTGAGCTGGCTCGTGTGATGATGCAGCGCAAAGACTTGTCAATTGCGGTACTGAATGCCGCGCCGTCAAAAAAAAGTCCTACTGGGAAACGGGCATAGGGCTGGCCGGCGCTGAGAGCGACGGCGCGCCAATCGGATTTAGGGGCGTAGATGGCCTGGACATTCTAGACATGCAGCTAAGCCGTTCCGGGAAGACTGTTCCTGTAGATGGGCTTGGCTCTATTCACCCAATCGTTCCGCAGCAGGCAAAAGCACAGTCAAGAACGTATCAGCCGCCCCCTAAAGCGCCCAACGCTTCACCCGATACTGTTAGCGCAAAGGATCTCGCAAAAATGACTTTTGAAACCATTGGTTACAATGGTCAATTCAAAAACGTTATTGGCGACCCGGCTACCGGTTTTAGAATGATGGTATTCGGCAAGCCATTTCAGGGCAAAAGCTCATTCGTAATTGAACTGTGTAAGGAGCTGGCCGGATTGAACCGAGGAAACGTTGCATACCTCTGTCTGGAAGAAGGCATTTCAATGTCTATGCAGAAGAAGGTGATCGACCGGGGCGCTGATAAGGTGGAAGGTTTGGATTTTAGAGGAACTATGCCGGCTTCGTTTGATGGATATGGCTTTGTAGTGATTGACAGCGTTAGCGACCGGGGAATCAGCCGCGAGCAATTGCGCGAAATGTTCCTACACAACCCAGATGTCTGCTTTATCTGCATCTTCCATGCTACTAAAACCGGTGATGCACGTGGCGGACTGGACTTCTCTCACGATATGGACATAATCATCCGTATAGATGCTCACCAACCATTCGTCGAGAAGAACAGGTTCTTATAAGATAGTGTTGCAGAATGGCGAAGGGGAAGACGGTTAGCGTCTTTCCCCTTCGCCATTCTAATTACTTAGAAAATGTAATTTATTTAGTTTCTGTTAAGCGGCAATTTTTTGTAAAGAAATTTGTCAAAAATGCAGAATATCGTGTAAATTTGTTTACGCAGCGCTTGCATGCGCGAGATAATTCAATAGCGGATGAATACCAAAATGTTATTACTGGCTAGAGAATCAAGGGGTTACACTCAGCAAGAGTTGGCCGATAAAATCGGTATGTCCAGCACCGCAGTAAGCAAGATGGAAGCTCATGAGTTAAGCGTTTTACCGGAGACCCTTCGCCTCATTGCCGAGGCCACAAATTACCCTATCTCATTCTTCAGCCAAGAGGGCGAGGTAGTGCCAGAGAATGTCGCCTACCGCAAACGTGCTACTGTAGCTCAAAAGTTCTTAACCCCAATAACGTCCGGCATCAATATCATCCGCCTCAACACACAGCAGGTCACTCGAAGCCTCACTATACCGGTGCCCGAGTTACCTGCACTCAATGTGTCAGGAGAAGCAACGCCGGCCAGCTTAGCGAAAAAGCTTTGGAAGATCTGGAACATCCAGCTGCCAACGATTAAAGACCTTACTGCGCTTATTGAAAGCAAGGGAATCGCTATTGCATCTTTTGACTTCGGCACTGAACGGGTAGATAGCCTTAGCATTTTCACCGACGACCGCTACCCAATCATTGTACTTAACAGCACTATGCTTGGTGATAGGCATCGCTTTTCACTTGCTTACGAGTTGGGCCATCTGCTGATGCACACTTCTAACGCTGGCGCGTGGGATAGAGATGTATCACATGACGCAAACCTTTTTGCAGCTGAACTGCTGATGCCTGAGAAGGAAATCAGCAAGGATTTTAGCGATGGCGTAACGCTGCCGTTGCTTGCCAATTTAAAGAGAAAATGGAAGGTATCTATGATTGCTCTTCTCTACCGAGCCGACGATCTGGGCTTTGTAACTCCTAACCAGAAACGCTATCTGGTTGGGCGTTTTAATACAATGGGCATCCGCCGGCGAGAGCCTGTAGAGCTTGATGTAGTTAAGGAAGTGCCTACGCTGATTAATACCTGGCTGACCAAATACCAAACGCAAAACGACCTGAATCCTGAAACCCTGGCTGCATCGTTGCATCTAAGTGCAGCCGATTTCAATTTCTACTACCATCACTAGTCACCTATAATAGTAAAGAATGTCACCACCCACTTAGAACAGATAAACACACAGACAATGAAAGAGCAACTGAATTCCAAGACAAATCAACAGAGCATCAAACCATATAGCTACCGAGAACTCGCAGCATTGTATGAAATCAGCGACCGATGCCTTAAAAGATGGCTTATGCCATTCATGATCGAGATTGGTGAGAAGAAAGGACGGTACTTTAATCTGAGACAAATCAGGCTGATTTTTGAGAAGCTTGGTATGCCGCCCGGCATTGTTGATTCGTAAAATCGGAAAAAGTTGAGCAAGATTGAGCCTGTTTGGAAAAGGTAGGAAACGATTGGAAAAGCCGCTTTCAGTGCACATATAGCTTCGTGGCAAACACCACTACCATGAGCGCTAAGATCATAGAACTACCAAGCATTACGAACCGACCAACCATTGAAGATGTCAAGAAGCTGGACAGTTTCAAGCACTACACGGACGAAGAGGCGGAAGCGTTTCTACAGACTATAAGAACATTCTGTGAAATAGCACTAAGGATTTCGAGGAAGAAGCAGCACAAGCAACATCCCAAAGCAATACCCATTTCTCAAAAGCAACACAAAGCAGCATGAGTAATAGTTCCGCAACAGTCTTTCAGCAATTCGCAAAGGGCAAGAAAAAGCTTAAAGTCAGTGGTGGTCATTGCGTGATATACACGCGCGTGTCTACTAAAGAACAAGCTGACAACAACATGAGCTTGGAAACGCAGAAAAAGGCGTGCGAAGACTATGCGGTGAAGAATGGGTATCAAATACTTGGATACTTCGGCGGCACATACGAGAGCGCGAAAACTGATGAACGCAAGCACTTCAACAGTATGCTTACGTTCGTTAAGAAATCGAAAGATAAAGTATCTACCATAATAGTGTATAGTGTAGACAGATTCAGCCGTTCTGGTGGAAATGCGATTTACATTACCGAACAACTCAGACAACAAGGCATTGCACTATTTGCAGTCACACAACCGACTGATACGAATACAGTGTCGGGAAGCTTGCAACAAAACATCCAGTTCATCTTTTCCGAGTACGATAATCAGCTACGTCGTGAAAAGTGTATGGCTGGTACTAAAGAGAAAATCAGAACCGGTGTTTGGTGTGGTAGGGCACCAATGGGCTACGATATTGTACGTTCTGATGGCAAAAGAAGCTTTGTACTGAACGCCAAAGGCAAGTTGATAAAGAAAGCCTTCGCATGGAAGCTACAGGGAATCAGCAATGAGGACATCCGCGTGAAGCTGGTACAGGCAGGATGGAATGTAGGGCACCAGCGTATTTCAGACTTCCTTACCAATCCATTCTACTGCGGAATGATGGTTCATAATGCCCTGGAAGGAGATGTTATAGAGGGTATTCAGGAAAAGGCTGTATCAAAAGAAGTCTTTCTACAGGTGAACGATATCCTGGCGCAAAATGCCCATGGTTATACGCTCAAGATGGATGATGAGGAAGCGCCATTAAGGCGGTTTATCCGCTGTGAGATTTGCGGTAAGATAATGACCGCTTACAAGTCGAAAAAGATTCAGAAATACTATTACAAGTGTCGCACGAAGGGTTGTAACTGTAATAAACGTGCAGATGATATACACCGGCGTTTTGAGAGCATTTTAGAGACCGTCACCATTGATGCGATGGAAGACTCGCTGGTCATCATTAAACAGGAACTCATCGCTCAATACCATGCTTCAAATGAAGAAGAGCGTCTTACAACCACTACTCTGGAAAAACAGATTCAGGAAGTCGAAAAGAAGATTTTACGGCTGGAGGAGCGATTTATACTGGAAGAAATAGACCGCGAGATGTTTCTCCGATATAAAGAAAAATTTACAGAAGATCGCGATGAAATTGCTAAGCGCTTGGGCGAAGGGCAAAACAAAGTGTCGAACCTCGAAAAAACTGTTGAAGACACCATCATCTATGCGCTGAAACTCGCGCCAGCATGGGCTTCCGGAGATTATGACGAGAAACAGCTGATACAAAAAATGCTTTTTCCTGAAGGGTTTTACTACAACCGGATAAAAGACCAAGTTCGAACCTCGCGTATAAATTCAGTATTCACTTATATAGCAAGCCTGGCGCGGGTTTCAGGAAATGAAAAAACCGGCAACTCCACTGCTAAAAGTGATGTTGCCGGTTGGGTGGAAGCACACGGGTTCGAACCGCGGACCCTCTGCTTGTAAGGCAGATGCTCTGAACCAGCTGAGCTATGCTTCCGTTTTTAAGAACTTCCCGTACCGTTTTACCGTTTTGGGATTGCAAAGATAAGCATGGTTTTCTTTTCTGCAAATTTTTCTGATAATTTTTTCTGCTCTGCCTGAAAAAACAGAAGCGTGGCAATGGGTGCCACGCTTCTGATATTACATTGCTTTTCTGCTTAGTACAGCTCGTAAAGCAGGCAGGAATTATCCAGATAGAACGTACCGTTCCATGTCTGGCCGGTAGTAGCACTTGCATAATAGCTGTGGTAGCCGGATGTCAGGTTGAAGTTGGCGCTGCCGCTGTAATTACAGTCGTAGGCGCGCTGAGTCTGGGATATCTGGCGGGAATAGGTATTATCTACAGTCACCGTGATGATTCCGATACTGTTCTGATTGTTCCAGAAAGTCATATCATCGTATGTGTAATAATGATCGTCATCACTACGCTTACAACCTGTAACAGCTGCAAAGGCGCCCAGCGTCAGCAGGGCAGAAAGGAGTACCATTCTTTTCTTCATAATTAGTGGTTTTTATGCGTGCCTACTCTCATTCCCGTTTTCAGCAATCCCGGATGCCGGTTTAAAAGTTTACACAGGTATCCGGCATGCTACCTATCTGCAAAAATGCATAAACAATCTTAAAAAATAAAATTATTCGATATTATATTTCAAATAACTCAACATGCATTAATTATTCGATCACATTAAAACACGCAATAAAATCCAACCATAGGTTTGTTTTACCATTCCAACCACATCGAAGACCACTTATCCTATTTTTGCCCTCCCAAAATCATTAACCATATGCATCCACTTCAGCAAAAAACGGAAGCCGCCTTTGCCAGCCGCGAGCTGCTCCAAAATCCTGAATATACTGCTGCCATTCATGAAGTCATGGAAGAAGTAGATAAAGGCCGCCTGCGTGTTGCCATCCCTACCGACAATGGCTGGGAGGTACAGCAATGGGTCAAGCAGGCAATCCTCATGTATTTCGGCATTCAGAAAATGCAGACCTGGGAGGCCGGCCCGATGGAGTTCTACGATAAAATGCTGCTCAAAAAAGATTATGCCTCGCTTGGAGTGCGGGCCGTTCCTCACGCTGTGGCACGTTATGGGGCGTTCATAGGCCGTAATGTGGTGCTGATGCCTTCTTACGTGAACATTGGTGCGTATGTGGATGAAGGCACGATGGTGGATACCTGGGCTACGGTAGGCTCCTGCGCGCAGATCGGCAAAGGCGTACACCTGAGCGGTGGCGTTGGTATCGGTGGCGTGCTGGAACCGCTGCAGGCTGCCCCGGTAATTATTGAAGATGGCTGCTTCATCGGCTCACGCTGCATTGTGGTAGAAGGGGTACAGGTAGAAAAGGAAGCAGTGCTTGGCGCGAATGTTGTACTGACCCAATCTACCAGGATCATTGATGTAAGTGGCGCAGCACCTGTGGAATACAGAGGCCGGGTACCGGCACGCAGCGTGGTGATTCCCGGCACCTACACTAAAAAATTCCCGGCCGGCGAGTATGGCGTCAGCTGCGCACTGATCATTGGCCAGCGGAAGGCTTCTACGGACCTGAAGACGAGCCTGAATGATGCCCTGCGCGATTTTAATGTATCTATCTAGATAAGTAATGAGTGAGATCCTGACCATACCGCTGCTGCAAAAAACGTTTGAGGGAGCTGCCATCGCAAATTATTTATGGTGCGGTGGTCTTCTTGCCGTTGCCCTGGTTTTCAAGAAGATGGTAGCGAGGATCGTTGCCAGCCTTACAGCGGGCATTGCAGTGCGGGCTACAGGAGGCAAGTACAAAGGTCTTTTCAAAAGCCTAATCCATAAGCCGGTGGAATGGCTTTTTGCCATCATCCTGTTTTTCGTTGGGTTTAACCTCATAGCGGTGCCGCTTGGCAGAGTGGTGCTTTTCCGCTTTCAGCGCAAGGAAGGCATCGCCCTGGTCACGGCCGCCAGCGTTATCGATCATCTTTTTTTCTTCTTCGCTATTATGTTTACTGCGCTGACGCTTTCGCGGCTCATCGACTTCATTTACCGGGCGGAGAGGGAACATGCGCATCGCAGAAAGCAGGCTGCACGCGCGCAAATCCTGCCGCTGATGAAGGAGCTGATCAAAGGGCTGCTCTGGACCATTTCTTTTTTCTGGATACTCGGCGTTGTCTTTGAGGTCAATATTCCGGCGCTGATTACGGGGCTGGGCATTGGCGGTGTTGCGCTGGCGCTGGCGGCCAAGGAGAGCATTGAAAATCTGTTCGCCTCCCTCACCATTCTTACGGATAAGCCATTTCAGGTGGGTGATACCATCAAGGTCGGCGGGCTGGAGGGCGAGGTACTGCGCATTGGGTTCCGCAGCGCAAAGCTGCGGGGCAGCGATGGCACTTTATACATCATCCCCAATAAAAAGCTGGTGGATGAAAACCTGGAAAACCAGACGCAGCGTGATAACAGAGGAGTGAAAGTGGTGCTCAATATTCAATACGGGCTGGCGGAAGATGAATTGCAGAAGATGATCGGTGAGCTTAAAGACATGATGCAAAAAACGCTCCATGTGATAGACCCGGTAAAGGTGGCACTCGATGGCTTTAATGAAAAGGTCTTTCAGGTGATTCTCAGCTATCACCTGCCTTCGCCGCTGACGGGTGGCAATGAGGATGACATCAAGCAGGAGATCAACCGGAAGGCTTATGGCATTGTGATGAAATATACTACGCCTGTAAAGGCTACCACTACAGGTGGCAACACGGGGCCCGCTACCATTATCAATCCGGATAAAGAGGCCGAATAACGATCACCGTGTGCTTCTTTACTGATAACAATACATTCCAAAAAAAATCCTGCACCTTTGCCATCCAAAAATCTGAGGTGTGAAAAGACTTTTCCTGTTATTCTGCTGTATGCCGCTTGTTGCTGCGGCTCAGCCCCCTGCCGGTTATTATAACGGCGCCTTCGGCAAAAACGGAGAAGCGCTCCGCGCTGCGCTTTACAATATCATTCGCGCCAATACCACTGTGCTCAACTATGCGGGCAGCACCCAGCCCAATACCTGGACTGCTTTTCAGAGCACAGATAAAAAGCCCGATGGTAAGCTGTGGGATATTTACTCAGACATTCCCGGCGGCACGCCCAGCTATGAGTATGATTTCAGCCAGAAGTGCGGCAATGGCAGCAACCACGAAAATTCCTGCTACAACCATGAGCACGTATGGCCACAGAGCAAGTTCAACCAGTCGCTGCCTATGCGCTCCGACCTTTGGGTGGCCTACCCTACCGATTATTATGTGAATGGTCAGCGAGGCGATCTGCCTTATGGCAAGGTTACCGCTCCTGCAAAGACGTTTACCAATGGCACCAAGATCGGCCCTAATACCTACACCGGCGCTCCTTCCGGCAGCGCTTTTGAGCCGATCGATTCTTTCAAGGGAGATATTGCCCGCAGCTACTTTTACATCACTACCCGTTATTATGGAGACAGCGCCAGCTTTGTAACCAGCGGCGGCGTGGACAGCTGGGAGATGGCCGTAAAATCAACGCTCAAGCCCTGGGTGATTCAGATGCTGATGGAATGGCATCATATGGACCCGGTAAGCAGCAAGGAAATAGCCCGCAACAATGCAGCTTATGGTATTCAGGGCAACCGCAATCCGTTTATCGATTATCCGCAGTTTGCCGATTGCATCTGGCTGGGCAATTGTACCGGCCTTTCTGTAGCCGGCGTTGCGCCGGTAGCTTCGCATATTCATGCATATCCCAATCCTGCTGCCAGTCAGGTACAGATCAGCTGGGAAGCGCTTGCAGCGGATGAGGTGCAGGCGGTAGATGTGATGAGCGTGCAGGGGCAATTAATGTTTCACACCACGACCGGCGCTTCAAAGAGCGTAATTATTCCGGTGAGTGAGTGGGCAAAAGGCATGTATCTGCTGCAGGTGAAAACGCAGCACGGCACACAGGCGCAGAAGCTGGCTGTTCAATAATCATATTTTTCTTTGTGAAGGTCCCGCATCTCTGCAAGATGCGGGACTTTTTTATGATCATTTATTCAGGCACAGCCTGTTCAATTCTTGGTAATTTCACCACCCAACAAACGCCGTACAGATGATTGCCTCATCCATCATTAAAATACTGGAAACCTTTGCCCCGCTTACCTATCAGGAAAGCTACGATAATTGCGGGCTGCAGGTAGGCCACGCAGGCGATGAGGTGACCGGCGTGCTGCTGACACTGGATGTTACGGAAGAAGTATTGGATGAGGCCATTGCAAAGGGATGCAATATGATCGTGGCGCATCATCCGGTTATTTTCGGGGGATTGAAAAAGCTTACCGGCGGCAATTATGTGCAGCGCATTGTACAAAAAGCCATCAAGAATGATCTGCTGCTCTATGCCGCGCATACCAATATGGACAATGCCCGTGCCGGCGTCAATAAGATCATTGCAGACCGCCTGGGATTGAAAGATACTTCGATTCTTCAGCCTATGAAAAGCACATTGTGCAGGCTTTATACCTATGTACCTGAGCAGGATGCGGATAAAGTGAGCGATGCTTTGTTTGCAGCAGGCGCAGGCGAAATCGGTAAATACAGGGAATGCAGCTTCAACACATCCGGAACGGGCACTTTTAAACCCGGTGCCAATGCCCGGCCAGCTATAGGAGAAGCCGGTGGCCCGCGTGAGCAGGTGAAAGAAATCAGGATAGAAGTATTGGTGCAGCGACATCAGGAAAAAGCAGTGCTGAACGCCCTTTTCAGCAATCATCCTTATGAAGAGGTAGCTTATGAGCTGGTACCGCTGAGCAACAATAATCAGGAGCTGGGCGCAGGTATGATTGGCATATTGCCAGAGCCTGCAGCGCCTGCTGAATTTCTTTCTTTTTTGAAAAAACAGATGAACGTAAACTGTATCCGTCATACTGCATTGCCTGACAAACCCATCCGGAAAGTGGCTTTGTGCGGTGGCTCCGGCAGTTTTCTACTGAATGATGCATTGAGCGCCGGTGCAGATATTTTTATCACCGCCGATTATAAATACCACCAGTTTTTTGACGCAGACGGCAAAATCATCATTGCCGATATCGGACATTATGAAAGTGAGCAGTTTACAGTAGAACTATTTCGGCAGCTACTTAAGGAAAAAATTCCTAATTTTGCGCCGGTTTTATCCGGTATTAATACAAATCCCGTAAAATATTTTTTCTAAATATGGCTGTTGCTAAAGATTTTTCAGTGGAAGAAAAGCTGGTGAGCTTGCTGACACTACAAAAAATTGATTCTAAAATTGATGAGATCCGTACGCTGAAAGGCGAGCTTCCCATGGAAGTTAAAGATCTGGAGGATGAGAAAGAAGGAATGCTGACGCGCATTCAGAATATCGACGCTGAGATCGAAAGCATCAACAGCTTTATCGAGCAAAAGACCAATGGCAAGAAGGATGCAGGAACACTTGTAAAAAAGTACGAAAAGCAGCTCGACAATGTAAAGAACAACCGTGAAGCGGAAGCGCTGAACAAGGAAGTGGAAATGCAGGAGCTTGAAATCAAGCTGAACGAAAAGCATATCAAGGACGCTACGTTCGAAATCCGCGAACGCCAGGCGCAGCGCACCCGTTCCGAAGAGAAGATTGCCTTCCTGGACGAGACGCTGGCCAGCAAGAAGAAAGAGCTCGAAAAGATTATTGCAGAAACAGAAAAAGAAGAAAAAGAGCTGGGCAAGGAATCTGATGCTGCCAAGGAAAAGGTGGACCCGCGCATGCTTTCCGCTTATGAGCGTATCCGCAACAGCTACCGTAATGGCCTTGCTGTAGTACCGGTAATGCGCGATTCCTGCGGCGGTTGCTTCAATGTGATTCCCCCACAGCGCCAGAGCGAGATTCGCCAGCATAAAAAAATCCTGGTATGCGAGCATTGCGGCCGCATTCTGGTAGATGTTGAGCTGAACGAACAAGTGACGATTAAACATTAATCCCGTGTTCCGCTCCCAACAAAAGGGAATGGAACTATTTTGGACAATACTTAAAATGTCCCACGCTATCAGAAACGTGGGACATTTTTTACTTTCATAAAAGCACGCAACCGATCTGCCATGAATGTAAACGAGGTACCGCAGGATGGCCTGGACTACAAAGGCCGCAGCGAACTCCGCAAGCTGATGTATGCTACCGATAAAGACGGGAAATATACCGGCGTAGGTTCGGTAGGCTGGGAAGCGGAAAATGCCGCTACCCGACAGGCCTGGGAAGAGGTGGAAGAGCTGCTGAAAGAAACCGAAGCCGCTGTAAGAGCTGGCACACTTAGTCCTATTGCCTACTTCATGCAAAAGACCCTGATGGATGTGCCGCTGCTGGCCCGTTATGTAGGCAAGTGGCAATGGACGGTGAAGCGCCACATGAAGCCGGCGTATTTGCCGGCCTGAAGGACGATACGCTCGCCGCTTACGCCAGCGTGTTCAACATTTCTGTAGATGAGCTGAAGAATTTTGGAAAGGGAGGTGCTTAATCAAAGCCAATCATGAAGAACGATACATCTGTACATACAACCCAAAGCAAGCCGGATGTATTCATCCACTTTCAGCATGCGCACTGTGAAAGTGGGGTTACTACTAATCTGCTGCGCCATTATGGCATCAATATCAGTGAGCCAATGGCTTTTGGCATCGGTGCCGGCATGTTTTTCGCGCATATTCCCTTCCTGAAAGTGAATGGCACGCCGGGCACTACCTTCCGTACGTGGCCGGGTGCGATTTTCAAGCGCGTTACCCAGCGCCTGCATGTGACGATGCATACCGAGAAATTCCGTTCGCCGGAAAAAGCGATGGCCGCGCTGGACCGCGCTTTGGATGCAGGCATTCCTGTAGGCCTGCAGACTTCTGTCTATTATCTGCCTTACCTGCCCGAAGCATTCCGCTTTCATTTCAATGCGCATAATCTGGTGATCTTTGGCCGTAAGGACGGACAGTATCTGGTGAGCGATCCGGTGATGGATGAGGTAGCGACCATTGCGCCGGAAGACTTGGTAAAAGCTCGCTTTGCCAAAGGGCTGCCGGAGCCGAAGGGCTTTATGTATTATGTGATCGATGCGCCTAAGTCCATTGATTTTACCAAAGCGATTCAACAAGGCATTAAGCAGACTTGCTTCTTCATGCTTTCCCCCCCTATACCGTGGTTTGGCAATAAAGCAATCTTTCTGCTGGCCAACCGTATCAAAAAATATCCCCGGAAGTTGACGCCACGCCGCGCTGCACTGTTCCTCGGCAATATCATCCGTATGCAGGAAGAGATTGGTACCGGTGGCGCAGGATTCCGCTATCTGTATGCAGCCTTCCTGCAGGAAGCCGGTACCATGCTGCAACATGATGATCTGCTGCGTTTTTCTGAAGAACTGACAAGTATTGGTGATGACTGGCGCAAATTTGCCTACAGCGCAGCCCGCCTGGTAAAAGCCCGTACTACCGACCTCGTATCTTACGATGAACTGAGCGATATGCTCCGTAAATGCGGTGAGCGGGAAAAAGAGGTATTCACCAGACTGCAGCAAATCAAATGGTCCTGAGCAGTGGTGCGGCATCCTTTGTAATAAGTAATCACGTTTAATAATCTACTAAATTTGCGCCCGTGCTTTCTGCCGTACGCCATATTGTACTCTTCGTCATTGATTTATTTCATAAGCCCTTCGAGCGGTTTATAGATAAACAAACCTTCCGGTATTTAGCCTGTGGTGGATCCAATGCGGTGCTCAACGTGCTGATCTACTTTGTCTCTTTCCATTATTTATTGCACGAGCAGGATGTGCTCATCAGCTTCCGCGAACTGGTATTGATTGCCCCGAAGACACCCTACCCATCAGGAGTGCTGCACATTAGCTCTGAGATTGCGGCTTTTATTATAGCCTTTTGCATCTCGTTTCCAATAGGCTTTGTGCTTTCCCGCTACATCGTATTTCCGGAGTCTGAGCTGCGCGGAAGGGTACAGTTTTTTCGCTATGCAGTTACGGTAGGTATGTGTCTGCTGCTCAATTATGTGCTGATAAAAATCTTTATGCATTTTGGAGTGTTCCCTACCATTGGATATGTGGTTACGCAGGTGCTGGTGGCTATGTTCAGCTATTTTACGCAACGGCTCTTTACCTTCAAAGTAGCCCGCAAGCGGGTAGATGCTTAGCCTGCCTTATTTCCAAAAAACCATGCGCACTGTCCTTACATTCCTGCTGGCAATGATGATCGCGACAGTGCAGGCGCAGTCTCCTTCCAAACTTTTTCCCGCGCAGGAAGACGACCGTTATGTGGATGAGCGGATATTTTTCGGCGGCTTATGTGCTGGTGTCAATTTTACGCAGGTAGATGGCGATACAAAATCAGGGTATCATAAAGTGGGGATCAATGCCGGGGCTATTGTGTATGCGCGCTTCCGGCCTGCGTTGGGCGCCAGTCTTGAGCTGCGCTTTTCTCAGAAAGGCAGTGTTTCCAAAGGCTTTACTTCCAATGCCGGAGGCGTTGCAGCGCTTGAAGTGTATAAGATCAAGCTCAATTATGCCGAGGTGCCGCTGATGCTGCACTATTTCGCGCCGGGTAAATTTACCTATAGCGCGGGCATTGCCTATGCCTACCTGATCTCGTCTAACGAAAGCTATGAAGCCGGCTATCCGGTTAACTTACATGATCTCTATCCGTTTCAGAAGGATGAGCTGAGCGGACTGGCGGGCGGCAATTATGTATTGGCGAAGCATTGGTCTGTAGAGGGGCGCTATCAGTATTCCATTACGTCTATACGCACGCCGGATCATATTCCGCCGGGATTGAGTACCGGATCCGGGCATCAATCCAATAATGTGTTCACCTTTCGTCTGATGTATCTTTTCTAATATCCGCAACCACCGCTTTCGTACGCTTTAATATCCTGAAAAAGCGCCGGTTCAGCAGCAGCGATGAAAAGGTCAATCCGCTCAGAAATCCAATCCACATACCGGCAGCGCCCATTTTGAAATAAAGCGCCATCAGGCAACCAACCGGAATACCGATTACCCAATACGCAATGGCTACATACAAAGTGGGAGCTTTTACATCTTTAACGCCCCTCAGCAATCCTACACCAATGGCCTGCGTAGCATCCGATATCTGAAAGAAAGCAGCATAGAGCATGAGCATAGAGGCAATGGCAATGACCGGTTCATCGTGCGTGAATGCACGCGGTAATATATGCCTTATGCATACATAGAATAGCGCGCAGGCAGAGCCATACACTAGCCCGCTGAGCAGACTGCTTTTGCCGATTACTTCAATGGTATGCCATGCTTTCCTGCCCCACGCATTGCTGGTACGGATAGAGCTGCCCTGTGATAAGCCGAGCGGTATCATAAAAGTAAAAGCCGCACAGCTGAGCGCAATCTGGTGAGCCGCCTGCTCTACCGCGCCAAGCGTGCCAATGATGATGCCGGATACAGCGAATGCTCCGGATTCCATACCGATCTGCAGACTGGAGGGCACGCCGATATGCAACAGCTCTCTAATCGTTTCTTTTTTCAGCTTCCATTGATGCTGCCGCACAGCAATATAGCGGCGAAACCGCTTGTGACTAAGCACAATTACAGCAAGTGCTATCAAGATAAAAAGCCGGGCGAAGAGTGTGCCGTAGGCCGCGCCCACCAGCTCCAGCCTCGGGAAGCCCCAGTGGCCATAGATCAGCAGCCAGTTGATAAATACATTGATGGGCAATGCAGCCAGCGAAAGTATCATAGCTGTACGGGTAAGCTCAAGTCCGTCCGTGAATTGCTTGATGGCCATGAACATCAGTGAGGGAATAATGGACCACGCCATTACCTGCAGATACGGACCGGCAAGGATAGCTACCATTGCATCCTGCCCCAGGTGAAAAAGCACGCCTTTGCTCATTACCAACAAGACGGCAATGATAATTGCTGCAATGCTGCATACCCAAAAGCCATTGTAGAAATAATGAGAAACCTGCTGACTATCCTTCCGTCCATGTGCCATAGATACGGTTTGCGATACGCCCATGGTGATGCCCAGCCCCAGCACGAACGGGATGTTCATTACACTATTCACCAATGCAGCCGCGGCCAGCTGACGGTAAGAGATAGCCCCAACCATTGCTGTATCGATAATGCCCAATGCCATCTGGATCAGCTCTCCCAATATGATGGGTGCCGATAGCTTCCAGGTCTGTGCTGCCTCACTACGAAGATTCATAACGGTCGCGAAAATAGGTATTCCCCCGCAGGCAGTAGATGAAGCCTTAAATTTGAGTGATGGAGAACAGGCAGGTCAGAAAGGTTACGATCAAAAAGATTGCAGAAACCAAAGCGGCAATCATTACCGACTATGTAGCGGCAGAAGAGCCAATGGAGATACAGTTGCTCTACACTATTGAAGGAGCCCAGACACGCAAGCCGGTATCTGTAACCATGCGTACTCCGGGGAACGACACGGACCTGGCCATTGGCTTCCTGTTCACCGAAGGGATCATTCAGTCTTACGATCAGATTTATAAAGCTGCGCCCGTGCCGGGTAATGAAAATATACTGCTTGTAAGCCTTGAAGCAGGCGTTGAGCCTGCGCTGAATGGTGTGGACCGGAATTTTTACATGACCTCAGCCTGCGGCATTTGTGGCAAAGCAAGCATCGATGCAATTAAGACGGTGTCTGTTTATAAGAATACTCCTACGCCTTCTCTGCGTGTGATGGCCACCATACTCTTCAGTCTGCAGGATAAATTACTGGCTCAACAGGAAATATTTGACAGCACCGGCGGGCTGCATGCGGCTGCGTTGTTTGATCAAAATGGCGCGATGCTGATGCTGCGGGAAGATGTTGGCAGGCACAATGCGCTGGATAAACTTATTGGAGCTGCATTATCTGAGAATAAGCTGCCTTTGCGCGATCACATACTGCTATTGAGCGGGCGGGCCAGCTTTGAATTAGTTCAGAAAGCCGCGATGGCCGGCATTTTCCTGATAGCTGCTGTAGGTGCACCTTCAAGCCTGGCAGTGTCTATGGCAAACGAAGCCGGCATTACGTTGGTTGGGTTTTTAAGAGCGCAGCGGTTTAATATTTATACGCATCCCGAACGGATTATTTTAGTTGAATAACCTTCGGAAAACACAGAAATTTGAAGGTGCAAAAGCCAACAGACATCATTACAGAAAAGCACATCAGTTATTCATGAAAATACGTATTAAAGGAGCATCTGTCCGTTTTCGTTTGTCCCGATCTGAAGTAGCACAACTGGTACATGAAGGCCTTATAGAAGAGCTGACGCCATTCGGCAATGCCACTTTTAGCTACGCATTACAACGTCAGGAAAATGGCAGCGCACTTTCTGCAACATTTGAAAACGGAAAGATCACGATGATGGTACCGCAATCGCTGATCGCCGGCTGGGATACGAACAACCTTGTTACGATTGATAATTACATGCCTACAGGTAATGGTACGGATTTATATCTGTTGCTGGAGAAGGACTTCCAGTGCATCGATGCGACTACGGAAGATCAGAGCGATAATTATATCAACCCCAATCAAGCCTGCTGAATATGAAAGATGAGCAACAGAAAATAGCCGGTGCCGAAAACCCCGAAGACTTTACCGGCCTTCGCCTCGGCGAGATCAAGAAGGTAGCTGCAGGCATACCGGCTGTGATGTCTTCCTTTCAACAGGTATTTGGTGAAGCCGGTGTAGCAAGAGGATGGAAAGGGCTGTGGCACCTGAATAAAAAAGGCGGGTTCGACTGTCCGAGCTGTGCCTGGCCCGATCCTGATGATGAGCGTTCCGGCGTTGCAGAGTATTGTGAGAATGGTGCGAAGGCGGTGGCGGAAGAAGCAACCGCGAAGCGGTTGATGGCGGATTTCTTTAAAAAACATTCCGTAGCAGAACTGGCTGCACATACTGATTTTGAAATAGGGCGCAAAGGGCGCATTGGCGAGCCTGTGTATTTGCCGAAAGGCGCCACGCACTATCAGCCGATTTCCTGGCAGGCGGCCTTCGATAAAATAGCGGCATCGCTCAATGCCCTTGACTCTCCGGACGAGGCCATCTTTTACACGTCAGGCCGCACCAGCAACGAAGCTGCATTTCTGTACCAGCTTTTTGTACGCGAGTACGGCACCAATAATCTGCCCGACTGCTCCAATATGTGCCATGAAAGCAGTGGCGTAGCATTGGGCGAATCACTGGGTATCGGGAAAGGCTCGGTAAAGCTGGAAGACCTTTATGAGGCAGAGGTCATCATGATTCTCGGGCAGAACCCGGGCACCAATCACCCGCGTATGCTTACGGCACTGCAAAAGGCGAAGGCCAATGGAGCGATCATTATCTCGGCCAATCCACTGCCGGAAACAGGACTGATGGGCTTTGATAATCCGCAGACGGTAAAAGGCATCCTGAATATCGATTCCACGCTTACGGACCTGTTCCTGCACCTGAAGATCAATGGGGATATGGCGTTGCTGCAGGCTATAGAGCGGCTATTATTGGAAGAAGAACTGAAAGCGCCGGGCACTGTATTCGATCAGAAATTTATTGCTCAGAATACTACAGGCTACAAAGAGTTGATCCAGCATTTGCTTACCAAAGAGGTAGATACACTGGCCAAAGATGCAGGATTGGATGTAGCCCAGATCAGAGACGCTACGGATATTCTGAAAAATAAAAAGAAGATCATTGTATGCTGGGCAATGGGCCTTACGCAGCATAAGAATGCGGTGAATACGATCAAAGAGGTGGTAAACCTGTTGCTGCTGAAAGGCAGCATTGGCAGGCCCGGAGCGGGTACCTGTCCGGTGCGCGGTCACAGCAATGTACAGGGCGACCGCACGATGGGCATTTTTGAAAAACCTACGGATGCACTGCTGAAAAGCATTGAGCAGAACTTTGGCTTTACTCCCCCGAAAGAGCATGGCCACGATGTAGTGGACAGCATTCACGCTATGCATGAAGGCAAAGCGCGCGTCTTTATCGCTATGGGCGGTAATTTTCTTTCCGCCACTCCGGACACTCAGTTTACGGCAGCAGCGCTCAGCAAGTGCAGCCTTACTGTGCATGTGTCCACCAAGCTCAACCGCAG
This sequence comes from Chitinophagaceae bacterium, assembly GCA_965200035.1. Taxonomy (GTDB): domain Bacteria; phylum Bacteroidota; class Bacteroidia; order Chitinophagales; family Chitinophagaceae; genus UBA1952. Next base: position 1,183,153 of record OZ241334.1, read on the forward strand.
TCATCTGGTGCACGGAGAGGAAGCATTAATTCTTCCGGCATTGGGTCGCTCTGATATGGACCGGCAGCAGGGTAAAGCCCAGTTTGTATCCTGTGAGAATTCTATGGGTGTGATCCAGTCTTCGAAAGGTGTGCTGGAGCCCATATCCTCACATCTGATGAGCGAGCCTGCTATCATTTGCGGCATGGCAAAAGCTACGCTGGGCAAGCGCAGCAAGATTGATTGGGATAAATACGGGCATCATTACGATGCGATCCGGGATGATATCGAGCGCACGATTCCGGGCTTTGAAGATTACAATAAGAGAGTACGCATACCGGGCGGCTTTTATCTTCCCAACTGCAACCGTGAAGGCTGGTTTGATACCCCGACAAAAAAAGCATCATTCAATGTTGCAGACCATGAGGTGCATGAGCTGAAGCAGAATGAGCTGCTCATGATGACCATCCGCACGCACGACCAGTTCAACACAACGATCTATGGATTGAATGACCGTTACAGAGGCATCTATAATGAGCGCCGCGTGATCCTGATGAACCGGGAAGATATGAACCGGCTTGGTCTGGCAGAAAAAGAGGTGGTGGATCTGTTTAACTACGGCGATGGCGTCGAGCGGGTGGCCCGGCATTTTTTAGTGATCCCCTACCCTATTCCCAAAGGCTGCACAGCTACTTACTTTCCCGAAACCAATGTGCTGGTACCGATCAAAAGCGTAGCAGCGAAAAGCAATACACCAGTATCAAAAGCAGTGGTGATACAGGTTCGGAAGCACACATAAGTTTTTCTTGCAAGCGGCTAATTCAGGATAAATCTGGCAAATCACGAAAGAAATGTAGGATCGAAAGATATCAGGCGGTGCTGATATTTGGTCTTATTTTCCTGAATGCTAAGATTTGTTTGTGTATCAGGAAATGATATTGCTATTCTTTCCGTTTTGTTTTCCCATGAGATATCCTAGTTTATATTTTTTGAACTTCATTGGCAACCATTTACCAATGTTTCCTTCACCAAAATGTGTACTTTGAATAAAGAATTGTTCATTATCTCTTTTTAAAATAAAAGATGGATCTAAACATTTACAATTGTTTTCAATATCTGAATAGTATAGGGATAGGTAGTTTTCATCTAAGGTATCCGCATGATAAACGCCTGTACATGACATTGGTTCATGCTGACTCAGCATTTCCAATTTAATTTGATCCTGATCTATATGAAAATTATAGGTCGTACCAGCAGTGCCCGTAGTGGTTAAATCACCTGCAACATAAATCGAGAAATTACCTTGCCAAATTACTGGTATTGTAGGCTCCCCGGAAGTTGACCGTTTTGTAAGTAGGGATAATCTCTAACTTTAAAACAGAAACATCAGGGATGAAGCAATCCAAATTTACAGAGAGCCAGATCGTATCTGCAATCAAGCAGCAGGAAGCCGGCCAATCTGTCAAAGACATCAGCCGTGCACTCGGCATCTCAGAAGCGACCTTCTACAACTGGAAGGCAAAGTACGGCGGCATGGAGATCAGCGAGGTAAAGCGCGTCAAAGAGCTCGAAGCCGAGCTGGCACAGTATAAGAAGATGTATGCCGAGGTTAGCTTTGACCTTCAGGCGCTCAGGAACGTAGTGGCAAAAAAATGGTAGGCCCTGCTGATCAGAGAGAAGTTGTGGGCCTGCTTGTCACCGAAGAAGGCTGCAACGTCAGCAGGGCATGTGCCATGACGGCCATCAGCCGCAGCACCTACCGTTACAAACACAGGCAAAAGGACGACCGTAAACTGGAAGATCACTTGTCCGCCCTTACCACAAAACACCCGGCCATTGGGTTCTGGTCCTGCTATTACCGGCTCAGGAACAAGGGTGAAAAGATCAACCATAAGCGGCTCTACCGGGTTTACAAGGCTATGCGTCTGAACATCAGACGAAGATCAAAGAAGCGGTTGCCCGAACGGGTGAAGCAGCCTTTGGTAGTGCCTACAGCCCCTAATCAATGCTGGTCGCTGGATTTTATGAGCGATGCGCTTAGCGATGGCCGTAAGTTCCGGGTACTGAACATCATCGATGACTATAACCGTGAGTCGCTGAAGATTGAGGTGGACCCCTCACTGCCTGCGCTCAGGGTGCAAAGGGCGCTCGACCAGGTTGTAGTACTGAGGGGAAAGCCGGCCAATATAAGAAGTGACAACGGACCAGAGTTCATTAGCCATCTGATGGAACAATGGGGCGAGCAACACAAGGTAAGCTGGCATTATATCCAGCCGGGAAGGCCGATGCAGAACGCCTACATTGAACGGAAGAACGGATCGATGAGACGTGAGTTACTGAACAGCTGGATGTTTGAGAGCCTGAGCGAAGCACGGATGAGGTGTGAAGCCTGGCGTCTGGATTATAATCATGAACGCCCACACAAGGCGCTGGGCTACCTCTCACCGGTAGACTACGCCAATCAGGAAAAGCAAAATAGCAAGGCGACAGCCGATGAAAGTGCAGAAGCCTTATCCACAAATCCGCGTAGGCAGGATAGCTCTTCAGCTGTCCCTGCCGTATAGCGCGGACTTGTGGATAAGATATTTGAAATACCTTTATGAGCCAACTCAAACCTCTAATTCCAATTCGACCAGTTTTTAGGGGAGCCTACAGATAGGCCAGTCTTTTTTAATAAAATGATCTACAATTGTCTCTTCCTGCTTGTAGATGCCAGTAGCTTTTTGAATGACTGCCTCAGCCCAATCGCCCTGATAAGTATGTTGTAACTGAGCCGCTTTTTCATGCCAATCCTGAATAATTGTTTCTTTATTAGCCAGCTTTTGAGGAACTCCTTTTTTCAGGGTCAGTTCAAGATAGTTAGCTGGCAAGCCGAGTTCCTGAACCAGACTATCGGCCATGCTTGCATTAGCCGGTAGAGAAGAAATATGTTCTTTACGGACAAATAAGAGATAATCCCATCCTGAGCGGTGACAGGTCCAGCCAATGCTTATTTTATAATGATGAACTGATTCTTTTTGTTCCTCCCGAATGCGCTCACTGACAATGATGCTCGCATCGAAAGTAAGTGTATGCGCAAGGTGCAGGTATTTTAGAGTGAATGACATTGATTTGGTTTTGCACAAGAAAGATTTAAAGAGCTTATTTTACAATGCTTGGTCATCTAACATCCGGGACAGCGGTCAATAAGGATCATATAATAAAGGTTTGTATCAATTCTTTTGATAAGCATTCTATTTTCATTAGTAGGCATAACTTCTTTTCGCGGTTTGTTACTATATATTACCGAATGTCTAAATACAGTATCACCTACAACTACATATTTATTGTTATTTGTAAATGATATAGTTGTATCATTACCAGTGCTTAAATAGAACTCATTAAATTTTTTAAGCTGTAAATTTTTGGTTTCTAAGTAACCCTGCATCTCATCAAATCTGTAATGTCCCTGCGAAAATTCAACCCAATTATTTATAATGTATTTTGATGCCTCCTTAAATGCTTCAATATTTCCTACTTCATCCTGATCTAAAACAAACGGACTCTCAGGCGGATCGCTATGGCATGAGCACATAAATAGTAATAGCGATATCATTATGTTTTTTATCATCTTAACTTATCATGTTTGTTAATTTCCATCAACTTATAGACCAAATTTGCCTGAAATAAATTGTCGATATACAATTTATAATATAATTATGTATCAATCTTTTACCAATTTTCTAATTTCCGTGTAGGCAAAATCTTATTTTTTAATTTTTCGCTATATAACTGCGTATTTATTATATACTTTCGCCAATAATAATATATTTAACATCATTCCTGAATGAAATATTGATATCACCAGCGTTGGAATTCAAATAGAATTCATTGAATTTACCCAGCTTTAAACTCCTCTTCATTAGGTAATGTTGGACTTTATTCCAATCCCACTCCCTTTAGAATAGTAGCCACAATATTGAAGATGTATTTGGAAGCTTCATTAAATGCAAGATTATCACATAACTCATTTTTATCTAAAGCAAATGAATTTTTGTTGCTCCGTTAGCATAGACTTACACAAATAATAGCAGTAAGGTTATTATCTTCTTTCTTTATCCAGTTATCGATAATCTATTGCCCAAGCATACATCCGGGACATCGGTCGACAAGGACCATATAGTAGAGGTTTGTATCAATTCTTTTAATGAGCATTCTATTTTCCAGGGTAGGTATAACCTCTTTTTGAGCGCTCCTTTTATATATTACAATATGCTTAAATACCGTGTCGCCTGCTAAAATATAGTCATTGTGGTTATCAAATGAAATGCTTGTATCACCATTGTCGCGCGATAAGTGAAACTCATTGAATTTTTTAAGTTTCAATCCCTTTTGTATCAGATGAGATTGTATCTCATTCCAATCTCGGCCACCTTTGGAATAATAGCTCCAATGCTGGATTATGTATTTTGAGGCTTCTTTAAACGCTTCGGTATTGCTTACTTCACTTTGATATAAGGCAAATGGATTCTTAGGGGGCTCGCTATCGCATGCACATATGAATAGCAGCAGTAAGGTTATTGCTTTTTTCATGTTAGTATTCTCCGGGTCTTCTGCGTGTCAGTTGCCTTAATCGTTCATCCTGTCGATCCTGTAATGCTTTTTGCCTGGCCGCCTCTTGTCTGGCATTCGCGCGGTCATCACCGCCGATAGCCAGGTTTCCTGAAAATGTGCGCTCAAATACCATTTTGGTTAGAAATGGTTTATAACCATGCAGGTGCTGGAGTACAAACCAGGCTCTGAATCCGGCACCATAAGAGAAAAATTTATCCATATCTGGCGCATCTATTCCAAAATGGTCCCATAAAGTGATTTGATAAGTTATATCATAATTTTCACCATGTTTTTTGATATATTTTAAAATCACCTCTGTAGCCCATATGTCGTTCAATGCCAGTGTCCGGCCTGCAATCAGGTTACCATCCTTACTATATACAAAAGCAGGCGTCTTGAATTTCTTTTTAGCATTTCGCTTGCTACCATTCACAAAATCTGGTGCCAGTTGCTCTATACCAATCAAGCTGCCATTTTTTTCCTTGAGATGTTGCGCTATAAAATCTTCCACTAATGTGCAGTATTGATGCGTAGCCGGATTGTTTTTGATTGAATCAGTAAGCTTGGTATTTTCAAAAATGCCTCCCTTTTTTGTACAAAATTTATCAATCATTGCATCCAGCACCGGCGATAATTCTCCCCATACCATAGCCGTTTTCATTAATCTAAGATCAGCCCGGAGCGACCATTCAGATGCCTCTGCAGACAGCTCCATCAGCCATCTGCGGTGACTGATAATTTCTTCACGGCTGTAGCGCGCTTTTCTGCTTTGCGATTTCGCAGCATCCGCGATTTGCTTCGCCCGCTCTTCAGCAGTTGGCACCAATATAGGTGGACTAATGCGAGTCTTGTCTGCTACTGCTGCTGGTAAATGGTTACTCTTGACAACCACTTCATCCAACTGCTTGGCATTGAAAAGGCTTTTAGGTGATTCATCCAGATTAGCAAGCACATAATGCTTAGTTATATCCCAACCATTTGCTGCATAACTGCGCTTATAATTATCTAATTCATCACCATAAATTGAACCTATACGCTTTATCCCATATCCAAAAGCCATATCATCTGCTATTTCATCACCACTCATATTCAACCCCGGCATCTTATACCGGTCTATCACGAGCGGTAGCGCTATCAGCTTCAGGTAATCATTCTTATCTAATGGCAGATCAATATTCTGGCTGCGATAGCTTATCCGGTAATATAACTCCAGCATCCGGTCTTCCTCTGCATGAACAGCCGTTTCCAGGTGATTGAGTGTTATTTTAATGACTGCTTTGCCGTCTTTTACCGGTTCAGTGAAGTAGCCTTTATGAGTATCATAATGCTCCATCTTAAATTGGTCATCTTCGCCATCTTCTGCAGGATTTACCAGCCGGTCATCATCATACAGCCCAAACCATATCAGCGCGCCATTAGGGATGCCTCTTGTTTCAATGTGGAACTTTACGTAGTCGCCAACGATTGCTTCTGTGATCGGCTTATCCGCGCCATCAGTCCAATAGCCTTTTACAATATTTGCCGTTCCTTTTTGCCCGGCTTTATATTTAGCATAGTTGACCTTGCCTTTAGCATTCAGCACCGTATCTCTGGCAGAATCCAACTCCATACTGGCATCCGTACTCTCTATTCTTATCTGCTTGGCGGCTTTATAGTCCATTGCGCCGCCGGCAATACTTGTTATTTTACCTGCCATAGTTCAGCATTTTTAAAATACTGTATTTCTGAAACGAATTAATAGCACGCTTATAAAAGCTGGTTGCATGCCCCTATAACTTAGAATAGTTTGATCTTGCCATTATTCTTATTCTCTATATCCTTCGCGCTATGAAGCTCAATATTCTCTTCCGTTGAGCTTAGCCTGACCTTCGCCGCAGTCTTTTCAATATTTTCAGCGGTTTTCACCATGTCCTTATCCGCTATTTCCAGAATATTCAGTGCCATTAGTGTATAATCCATCATAGCAGCCTGGGCAATGTTCATTCCTGCGGCTGTATTCACGTTTTCACCGGCGCTTATGGATACACTTTCGTCGGCATTCAGGTAGATATTTCGCGCATGGAGGGTCATGGTTTCAGGTGCGGTGATCGTAATGTTGCTGCCCTGTGTATCAAGGTGGATGATATTGCCGCTTTTGTCTTTAATGATAATGCTGGTACCACCATTATTATCGTTCAACTCTACGGTATGCCCGGTTTTGGTAGTGATAGATCTGATCATATGGGATTGTCCCGATGCATTGCCACCATTGAATACGGAGCCGGTAACAAAAGGCATGTCCGGATTACCTTCCTCAAAATCCACTATCACCCCATCACCCAGCTCAGGCACATATGATACACCCCGGTTATCAGGACCGCCGCCGGCATCTACGCTCACTACCCGTATCCAGTCCGTTTCCTGCTGACTGTGATCCTGATTCCAGCCGCTCATCTGTACTCTTACTCTGCCCTGTCCTGTGGGATCTTCATTGTCGATGACCTTCGCATTTACAGGATAGGTACGCGGAAGGCTTTCCATCTTTACAGGTGGCGATTGTGCGCCTGCGCTTATAGCTTCAAAAGAGTTTTCGTACATGGCGCCGCTGCAATCATAATAATGCCTGATAGCTGTAATGCGCATATCAGGATGCTGCTCTTCTCCCTCGCCAATCCTGCCCAGATTCAACTGCACTCTTGCACCAACTTTCAGGGCTATTAATCGTGAAGATCCATTTAAGGTGTAAAGTCCTGAAGCGACTGATGCAGAATGAGCTTTTGCCTGTAATTCTACAACGCCTTTATCTGCAGGAAACGATGGGGCATAACGGTGTGAAGGATGACTGCCAAATACATTGCCCGATTTTTTAAGCGCCTCTTCAGCAAATGAACCTGCGCTTCCGCTTTCTGTTCTGGCATCTGCCGATGAAATGCTATCGCTCTTGCTCTGATAGGCAAAAAAAGTCGCGCTCACTGCACTGGCTACTGTGCGCATAGATAGCTCGTGGCAATTGCCTCCATAAACCAAGGATACCGCCTCATCACCACTATGAGGAGCGCCAAAGATCAGGGTGCGGTTGTTATAATACAGCCATTGTCCTGTCCGGGCAGCCAGCCGCTGAAGATATTGCCAGGATGATTCTCCAAAGCAGCACGAATAAGAAATCACATCCCGAAAGGTAGGGGCCGCCTGTAGCGTGGCTTCAAACTGTTGCAGCGTTTTGGCAGCTATTTTATCCACAATAGTGGTCAGATTTTTTTCTAAAAAACTCTCGAAATGCGGCATTCCATCAAGCGCCCATGTAGGGCTGTGACCAGTAACAATCAACGTTGGCTCTGCTGCATAGCTGTGCTGAAAAGCCAGTCCGGTAATGATGAACCGCCCTTCAAGACGGGCAGCTGATGAACTTCCTGCATTTTTAATTACTACGTCAGCAACTTTGCCCAATAGCTTTTGTACATCGGTAGAGGGCAACAAGGCGGTTGAGGCTGCCGGGTCAATAACAGACAATGGAACATGCATTGTTAGCTGATCATGCTGACCATGCCTACAGTCAATGGATATAGAAAATACAGCGCTTATGGCTTGGGTACTGATGTGAACTTCATAGCTCAGGAGAACGGTATCCAATCTGTGGGCTATATCAGGTGAAGGAGTAATATTCATAGGGATTATCAGAAAGAAAAATGAATAAATAAAAATGGATCAGGGCATATGCAGATTTTGTAAACAAAACCTGAAGAAAGTTGCTCTTTGCTGATTTCTTACCGCGTATAACGTGATACAGATGCCAGCATTTCATCTCCCGCAGTATTTTGGCGATCACATAATTCTGCACAGATGAGTATGTTCTATAGAAGAAACACGACGTCCTAAGTTTTTATTCAGGAAATCACACTTCAATAATCAGCGTTTTAAATCCTGAGCTTAGCTTTAAACCGAGAGGATTTGCCGGAATGTGCATATTAGGTCATCAAAAAGTGCAGTTGCTTAAGAGTAGAAACTTGCCGCTGCATTATTGTGATCAACCGGATTGGTTACCAATAAATAATTGCTGGTATTTGGTGTGATGGGCAATGCCTGTTTCCGCCCTTATCATGAATGCTGTAGTAGCCATAATCGTGATTGACTTTAAGTGATGGGAATGAATATAATAAATCAGATACCCAGCAGTAATACCCCATCAATAACCGTGCCAAATTTTCATGAATTTTCAATGTATTACTTTCCAGCTTTCCAGACAACTAACTACTTAAATTGCTGTAAATAACTGCTGGCACGGAATTCTAGGTGTTTCCACTGTTACTCTTTATTTGTAAAGCTTAACCACAAAAAATGGATCAAAGAGTTGAAAAATGGTGCCATTCTTATCAGGAGCTGGCAGAGCAGGTTGTAGAAAAGCATGTTCATATCATGCAAAAGGATTTTCCGGATGAGCGATTCCCGGTGCGTCCGCCCTATCGAAAGGCCACCTACAATTGTTTATTAAAAATTATTGATGAGCTGAACGAAAAAATGCATGAACTGCTGGAAGAATCGCCGGATGAGACAGATCAGGAACTTCAGGAGCAGCTGATGGCGATGCAAGAACATTATGAGCATAAATTTTCTGTGGCAGTGCGTAAAACAGATCCGCATTCCATCATCGAAACGGTCAAAGAAAATACGGCCGTATCTGATCAATAAGCACTAAAATTTCATTTCAAAAAAACAAGGAATTATGAAGACTACCCGATTACTGGTGTATGGCATCGCAGGAATTATCAGCGGATTATTGATCGAAAATGCTACGCTTCGGCTGAAACAAAAGGCTACCGGCAAAGCAAGAAAATTAAAAAAAGAAGCCGACCGGAAGCTGGAAGGGTTAGTGATGTAATCTGGCTCAATCTTTAGGATCGCTATAAAATCAATTGGCTGCGGTTCAGGGTGGAAGCCTTGAGCCGTTTTCGTTTTCCATTTCTTTTACCACTGCTCCAATGAACGTTGTCATTGCCGATGGCCGTGTCAGCCAATACAGGATTCGCATAAGATCCCTTCGGGATGACAAGCTGCAGTAAGTCGTTATGGTCGCAAGGCCTTTTTCTGACGTATAGCTCTTGGTTAATATCTGCTTTTACCTTCAACTTGGACGCAGCATTAACCAGACAATCCAGCAATTTCATTTACAGACTGGCAGTACGAAACGGGATGTTTGCAGATGAATACCGACATCTGGCATAGTCTGTTTTTTGCCGGATAAAGCGCTGGCTACTTTTGATTTCAGGCAATGATTAAAAACGCCTGCTCAATTTCTGTTTATGAAAAAGCCCATCATTTTATTATTGCATCTGCTATACTGGATCGTATATTTCTCACTGCTTTCCCTGCTCTTTGAACTGATCAGTCAGGCTACAGGCGGCCTTGCCAATTTTGCTTTCTGGAATAAGGTCATGTCCGGTTTTGCATTTATACCCGCGCTGATTGCGTTCTACATCTCTTATACTTTGCTTTTCAGCCGGCTGCTGGCACCGCGCAGGATCGGCTTGCTGATACTCGCTTCTTTAGGAGTAGCTATCGGCGCTACCATCTTTGGGGAAACGTTGCTTCGTGCTAATTATAAAATGTTCAACTGGACTATTGAGACGATGTTGAGCATGGGTCTTTTTATGTCAGTAAATGCAGCGCTGAATGGCATTGCAGGACTAGGACTGAAAAGCTTTGTCTCATGGTACAATGATCTGAAATGGAAAGAAGCCTTAATGCAGCGAACACATGAGATGGAGCTTACGCTTGTACGTGCGCAGCTCAGCCCGCATTTTCTGTTCAATACGATCAATAATATAGACGTGCTTATAGAACAGGATTCCGCGCGCGCATCTGCTTACCTGAACAAGCTTTCAGATATTATGCGATTCATGATTTATGAAACAAAAACACCCCTGATACCGCTCGAAAAAGAGCTTGCTTATATAGACCATTACATCAGCCTGCAACAGATACGCTCAGCCAATCCTGATTATGCACATTACCAGGTGCAGGGCGATGCCGGTCGCTTTCAGGTAGCGCCAATGGTGTTTATTCCATTTATTGAGAATGCTTTTAAGCACAGTATACCTCAACGTCAGGGAAATGTGATTGATGTAGCCATAACTATAGCGGGAAGTAAAGTTACGTTCAGGTGCAGTAATCATTATGGTGCATCCCGCAGTACGCAGGAAGCTTATAGCGGTCTGGGCAATGAGCTGATTGAAAAACGCCTTTCATTGCTTTATCAAAACCGGCATCAGCTTACAATTACCGATCAGGATCATCTTTATACCATCACCCTGACCTTACCTTTGTCGGACGCTTTATGAAATGCATTATCGTTGAAGACGAGCCACTGGCGCTGGACCGCACGCGCAGCTATGTACAGCGAATCCCGTTTCTTGTGCTGACGGCTACGTTTGATAATGGTATGGATGCGCTCGTATATCTTCAGGAGCATCCGGTTGATTTGCTTTTCCTGGATATCAACATGGGCGAGCTTTCGGGCATTCGCCTGCTAGAGGCGATGAATGTAAAATGTGAAGTCATTATTACTACAGCTTATGATGAATATGCGCTGAAAGGCTATGAGCTGCGTGTTACGGATTATCTGCTCAAGCCATTTACTTTTGAGCGGATGCTCGCTGCTGCAACGCGTGCCCGCGAACAGTATACGCGCAGGCTGCCGGCACAGAGCGAAAAGAAATTTGTGTTTGTAAAAACGGAATACCGGCTGGAAAAAATCATGTTGTCAGACATTTTTTATGTAGAAGGAATGCGTGATTACCGGCGCATTCATACACTGCAAAAGAAGATCATGACCTTACAGACATTTAATGATCTTGAGCTGGAGATTCCTGAGCGGATGCTTTGCAGAGTTCATAAATCATACATGATAGCACCGGATAAGATTGACTCTATCGAGCGCGATCGCATCCGCATCGGTGAGGTTTTTATACCAGTTTCTGAGACGTATAAAAAACGATTTTTCGAATTGATTACTCAGGTATAAAGCCGTATCAGGCGCTCTTCTTTCTTACAAAGCAACGTGGTGTGTATCTTTCGCAGAGAAAACCCATGAAGCACAAAATCAGGCGCACTTACCGCGTTGCCAAATATGTCATCTACCGCCAGACCATTGTTGAGCCTGTAGATCACCTCTGGACTTTTATCGGTGCATTTTTAGGCATTGGCATTATCGGATTTGTACAGCCTTACAAGCTCGCCGTGCAGGACAATGTATTTCTGATCGGCTCTTTCGGCGCTTCTGCCGTGCTGGTATTTGGGGCCACCAACAGTCCGCTTGCGCAGCCGCGCAATCTGGTGGGCGGGCATTTCTTCAGTGCACTGATCGGCACTACGGTACACTTGCTTTTGCCGGATCAGCTTTGGATCGCATCGGCGCTGGCCGTATCATTGTCTATTGTAGTGATGCAGATGACCAAGACCCTGCACCCGCCAGGCGGCGCAACGGCGCTGATTGCCAACATCGGGTCAGATAAGATCAAAAGTCTTGGATTCAGGTACATATTATCGCCCGTGCTGAGCGGCGTAATTATCCTGCTGATTGTTGCACTTATTGTAAATAATATTCCGCGCCACAGGCATTACCCATACCGGCGCAGATAAGCGAAAAGCCTGCAAATACTAGCTACCGGCGTAAAGGCGTAGCTCTTCCTGGAGAATGGCCAGCTTGATTTCTTCAATCAGCCTGTCATGATGGCTGTCGCTGAGCATATCGTCGTACAGTTCCCCGATCAATTCAAGCTGTGCTGACTTTAATGCGAGGCGTATAGCATCACACTGCAGGCTTTTCCATGCCGGATTGCAGGATGAAACTGGCAACAATCCGTTTGTGTATTTCTCGATCGTTGGTCGTATAGAATGAGTGCTGATCATGGTTATTACCTTTTTACCTACATAAAGGTAACGGTTTTTCTATAATATTCTTATTTTATCGAACCTAATATAATATTAATATTCAACTCTATTTTTATTAGATGAATGTAACAAAATTACGATTCAATGATAAATACTAACTGAAATTAGACGTGCAGTTTTCACTTTAATTAAAAACCGTACATATAAGCCCGGACTTTAAAGCACTAATACTAATAGATAACAAGTAAATCTAAAACATCAGTCGTACACGATTAAATCTTTGCATCAATATTTTGTTTTTTTAATTTTTATTTGCACTTGTAACCTCCACAGCAATAAACCGGCTGTAACAGGTTTATAACCTTAGCAATTATGAAAACTTTTTTAGAATTGGAAGATGCTACGGGTCTCAGGGTGTATCTTGATGCTTCCATTATTTGTGGATTTAGTGAGGTCAGGGGAAATAGCCTCCATACAGATCTGTATATATATGGGAATCCGCGGCCGTTTCGAATCAATCTGCGTCCTAATGAGATTTACAAACGGCTCTCTGAGCTTCGCCTGCTACAGCTGGAGTAGAAAGACTTATTAATCATAACTATCGCCTTTACCGAGGTCCGGCTTACATGCCTTTCTTATAATGCAGCCAATGCCGGTCAACGCCATGTTCCCTATCTGGTAGTCGTTTCTTTAAGTTCCGCTCTGATCTTTTCTTTCTGCCAGTGATCTCTGATGTATAGAGAGCTCTCATCTTCATTGATCCATATCAGATCATATTGCTCCGGCGGGCTGCATACCAGCCATTCCCTATAAGTAAGCACATTCAGTGCATGCACTCTGTGCGTTCTCAGCGTACGCAGAATAGTCTCAGGCGCGGTCAGCGTGGAGCAGATAACGATCGCAAAATGCAAAGAAATAGCTGGCATATACCATCCAAAAAGCGTGAAAACAGAAACTGGCACAAACCGTATGCGATGTATTAGCGCTTATCGCTAACTAATCGAATATGGTCTGCTTAAATTTATATTTTTTATTTATAATTTAATGTCTTCATTCAAGCATTGAAAAGTAAATTATAATAATTTTATTCATTTATCTTTGGCAATACTGACTTGGGGGTTTCTCTATGAATACATTATATGCAAGTAAGTGATTTTAAATTATTTGTGCATCAGTTTTAAAACGGTGAAAAACGCGTTTTTATCACACCCTATTCTTTCTGCAATTCTGTTTGAGCATAATATAGCCTGACCTGAAAAGTGCGTATCCATTTTCTTATCCACACAATACAACAACATAAAACCTGTTACTTTACCATACAACTTTCTTTAGCTCCTTATGGCAAGGCCGGCAGCATCTTTTATAAGCCTGATTGTATTGCTATTCCTGCTTCTGAACAGCTACGGCTGCTATCGCAAGAGCAATACTATCCGCCAGCGGGCTTTTTATTATTGGAAATCTGATGAATCCAATTTGCAGGATTCGGAGGTCAGCTATCTGTACCGGCTGCACTCAAACAGGCTCTATGTGAAATTTTTTGAAGTAGATCATGATCCTGTGCTGGGACTGATTCCTGTTGCAAAAACAAGCCTTCATATAGGCTATAATTACAGCGATACTTTGCTGAAGAATGCAGAGATCATACCCACCATTTTTGTCAGAAATGAAGCGCTGAAAAGCGCGAATAGCTTGGTATTGGACACTTTAGCTTCCAACATCATTTTTCTGGTAGATAAATATCACAGACAGGTTCGTCCCAATGGCGCTTACCATGAATTGCAGATAGATTGTGACTGGACAGCCTCTACCAAAAGTCAGTATTTCCATTTATTGCAGGCATTGAAAAGCAGGCTTCATGAGAAAAAGTTATCGTGCACGCTTCGGCTTTATCCTTATAAATATAGTAGCAAAATGGGCATTCCACCCGTTGACCGCGCGATGCTTATGTGCTATAATCTCATCAATCCGCTGACGCAGGAAAAAAAGAATTCGATCCTTGACGCCAGTGAGCTGAAAAGCTACCTTACCAGAACGTCTGATTATCCGGTTCCGCTGGATGTAGCCCTGCCCATTTACTCATGGATGCAGGTGTATCAGTACAACAGGCCGGCGGGCATTCTCTATAGAAACAATACACAGCTGCTAAGCATCATGAAACCGGTAAAGCCGCTCTGGTACGAGGTAATGCAGGATACGGTGATCGATCATCTGTACCTCAGGCGCGGCGATCTGATCAAATATGAGCGGGGCTTGGAGCAAATATCTGAAGCCCTGAATCTGGTTAAAAGCCATGTAACTTTCGATGATCGGGCAACGCTGTCATTTTTTCACCTGGATGCCCAAATAATTCAGAACCTTCCTTATGAAAAGCTGGATTCTCTGTATAATTACGCTGCTCACCGCTGATCTTTGCTATGCCTGTGGTCCATACTATCCCGGTGGCGAAGATGTGCGCTTCCGGCTGATAGACCCATTGGCTTATGGACTTAAAACCTACCGCGATTTCAACTATACAGTGAGCTTACTGTATCCACAGGACGTAGGAGACAGCGATACACTTACCTCATCTGAATACGATGCAAATGTTGGTCTTTGGGCAAAATACTGCAGGAACAGGGCCGACTCTGCTTCCGTTGAAGAGGCTATATATACGCTTACCACTGCTGCGGTCAATGATCCGCACAACAATAATAAAACATTTGTCTGGCTGTATAAGACTCATGATACTGCGGCCATCCGTTATCTGCAGTTTGCCAAGCAATGCGAAGTGCTGAATACTTTTTTCGGCGATCCTTGGGAGCGGCAGCAATCGCTACAGCTTCCGCAGCGCCAGGCAATGATTGATTCGGCGCTGCAGCGCGCGGCAACGGCTCACGGCATATTCAGGTATCGCTATGCATTTCTGGCCATCCGACTTGCTTATTACAACAATAATCCGGATGCGCTTAAGAATATCTTTGATAAATATTTCGCCAGACACCGGGAGCGTACTATTCTGGATTATTGGAGCATGCACTTCCGCGCACTGATTGAAAAAGAAGGTCCGTTAAAAAATTTCTATGCAGCACAGGCATTCACCTATGCCCCCGATAAGCAGCAGGTCATTTACCAATGGTACACACCAACCATACCTGTAGCCGCTACGCTGAAGTATGCAACGACAAAGCAGGAACAGGCGGCAGTATGGCTGCTGCAGGGCATCCGCAGTGAAGGCAGAGCGCTTGATTGTGTGGAGCACCTGTACCATTGCGCACCGCATTCCGAAGCAGCAGATTTTCTGCTGATGCGTGAGCTCAACAAGCTGGAAGACTGGATCTGTACACCGGTGTATTCAGGCTTTGATCCATCGCTGCGCGATACATTTATAGAAAACAGCGACAAAATTGCCAGGGCGCTCAGTAATGTAGATCGTGATAAGGCTTATGCGCTGCGCCTGCTGGTTCTTATTGATCAGGCAGATATTGAACATACGGCTCACCCTGCAGTATGGCAAACGGCGCGCGCCTACATTCATTGCATGACGGGCCATTACAGTCAAAGTCTGACAGCATTGAAGAAGATACGCGCGAATGGTCATCCGGCTGTAGCACGCGGTGCTGCCCTGATCCGGGGCCTTTGCCTCACCGCACTTCAGCCATCAGGCAGGGCTGTTGTACCGGCTTATGTAAAGCCGCTGCTGATGGATACTTCCTACAAAAACTACCGGTTCATCTTTGCCGTAGCACGTGAGCTTGAGATGCGGGGCAATACGACTATAGCCGCGCTGCTTTTCTCCAGGCTGAATAACGGAAGCGGACAGGAAGACGAATGGGATGATGGAAACATGTGGTCGCACCAGGTGTATTGGCGCACCAGAAAGAACCACAATACACTCTATGCAGATTACTACGACAATTATTTCTTCTACCTGGATGCGCAGTACACGCCGGAGCAATTAGTTATTTTGCTGAATGCCATCCATACACATCATTCAGATAATGCCTTTGACCGCTGGGCTTACAACAGTGCAAGTTACGATCGTGACCGGCTGCAGGATTTACTGGGTACCAAATACATCCGCCAGAACAGATTGCAGGAAGCGCTGAATGCTTTCTCAAAGATCAATGATTCGTTGTGGGCTTCCAGGCGCTTTCATTATAAATACCTGGATGCCAATCCGTTTTACAACAATCTCTACAACGAGCATACGCATACTGCAGCAGACAGCGCTCATCTACCCAAACAGCAGATCGTCCGGCAGTTAATTGCCCTGCTCAACCATGCGGCAAACACCCATAACAATGACCGGGATTCCTGTTATTTTCTCGCAGCCAACTGCTACTTCAACATGACCCAGTATGGAAATTCATGGATGATGCGCCGCTACTACTGGACCAATGCAGAGACTGAAACAAAGCTGGAAGATGACGATGAATATTTTCACTGCGACCTCGCAAAGCAGTATTATCTGAAAGCAAAAGACGCCGCACGCAACAGAAAATTTGCGGCGCTATGCTTGCGCATGGCGGGGCGCTGCGAGAAATACCGTTTGTATAATGAAAGCGCCTCCAGCAGATATTCTATGAATGCTGCGGACAGCATCTTCCATGCGAACCGGTATTATACGCAGCTCAGGCGCCAATATCCCGATTGCTATGACGACCTGATCAGCAATTGTGAGTCTTTCCATAATTATTTTTCGGCACGATAGTTAGGTGGCTCTATGGAAGGGTTTCCCCGTTCATCCTGATATGATTGACCTATCTTCAAATGATTACCGTCCGTGGCGGCTTAAGCTGCAGGAGGTGATCTATGAAAGTAATACACCGGCAGGCAAGGCTTTTGATATTGCCCTGCTGATTGCTATTGTAGCCAGTACCCTCATTGTAATGCTCGACAGCATTGTAAGCTGGCACATACAGTACGGCCACTTTGCATTTGTTGCAGAGTGGGCATTCACCATCCTGTTTACCATTGAATATATACTGAGGCTCATTGCTATTCGTAAGCCACTGAGCTATGTGTTCAGTCCGTTGGGTCTGATCGATCTGCTGGCCATTATTCCGTCCTTTCTAAGCATTGTGCTGCCCGGAGCTCAGTCATTACTGGTATTCCGGTCGTTGCGTTTGCTGCGCGTTTTCCGCATTTTTAAGCTCACCCGTTTTCTTACAGAGATGCAGTTCCTTACGGGAGCACTGCGGGCCAGCCTGCGCAAGATTTCCATATTCATGCTTACGGTATTGATGCTGGTAGTGGTGCTGGGTTCTGTCATGTACCTGGTAGAGCGGCATGAGCACGGCTTTACCAGCATTCCTGAAAGCATTTACTGGGCAGTTGTTACCATTACTACAGTAGGGTATGGTGATATTTCCCCGGTCACGCCTCTGGGTAAAATGGTTGCGTCGCTGATGATGCTTATTGGCTATGGTATCATTGCAGTACCTACAGGCATCATCACTACAGAAATAGCCTCGGCTATGAAGTATAAAGAACACAATACAGAAGCCTGCCCATCGTGTGGTAAAGAGGGCCACGACACAGATGCCGCATACTGTAAATATTGCGGAACGCATCTGTAAACGAATTATCATTTTCACTTTTACAACCCGTGGCTCAATTTTATAAAGCTTTTTCTTATAAACAGACACACTATGGAAAACAAACAGACTGACGACCTGAGAACAGCCAACCCTGCAGGAATGAATACGCTGATGGAAATTACCAACAGCATGGTAAAGAAGGGATACATTGAAAATTTCAGCGTAAAAAATAAAAAGCTGTTTGCTCCAAGCAAGGAACAATCATTTGCTCCAAACGAGATTGAGATCGTTAATTTTTTCCGCTTTGAGGGACAATCCAATCCGGATGACAACGCTATTCTCTATGTAATTGAAACCAACAATAACCTGAAGGGAACTCTTACAGATGCCTATGGCATTTATGCTGATGTTGCTATCAATGACTATATCCGGGAGGTAGAAGATATTTCCAAGCATATCAAGAAGTAATTGCTATTCGTCTATCATTCATTCTATAAAAACAAACTTTATGAACAAGCTATTAAATCTGCTGCTGGTAATGCTTGGTGCGTTTACCTATAGCACAGCTGGCGCTCAGGAAAGCTCAGGCTCATCTTCCACTACGACAACCACTACATCCAACAGCCAGTCTGTGGACCCGTCGTGGTTTGCAAACAACTGGATGTGGCTTGCCGGAGCAGCCGTTTTGCTCATCATCATTATCGTAGCTATGAGCAGCCGCAATAAAACAACGACTATCGAGCGCACTACCGTGATCCGTGACAATAACAATCCATAGATCATTTTGCCTCCTGTTTCTGAGGTATTTAATGAAAAAGCACAGGTTCTGTATATTACAGAACCTGTGCTTTTTCATTTTGATATAAGTGTTATGAATTATCACCACATATTGAACATACCAGAATGTGCTGATTTTTATGGAGTCTTCATCTTAAATCCACCAGCCACGGCGATTGATGCGCAGGTTGAGTCCGAGAGAAAAGAAAGAGTATGCATCATTCTTGCTGGAGCTCACTGATTTGCTAAAGCCATCTATCTTATCATCAAAGCCATGCCGCACGCTTCCTTCAACAAATAAGGCCAGCCTCCGCGATACATTATAGCTAGCGCCAAGCCCAAGAGGTGCTACCAGTGCAATATGACTCGGATCACTGTCCCGGTCTTCGCTGAGCCCGCTGACAGCTCTATCAGTGTTTCCAAAATAGGCAGCGTCTATCTGGCCAAAATTGCGGTGTGGATTGGTGTAAGCCAGCCCAAGCCCGGCAAAGGCATACACGCCCCATCTGCTGCCAGTCTCTTCCCGGTTGGTTCGTAGCAGATCGTATTCCAGCATCAGAGAAGCTTCACCGAGCACTGTAGTAAAAGAAAAATTACGGTGCTTCTTCCAGGTCGGGTCATCGTATTTGGAATCATCTGCTGCCAGCTTCGCGATGCACAGATTACCGCGCACACTGAAGTTTTGCCCCAGATAGTAGCGTGCCGAAGTACCGCCATAAGGGGTGATTTCATTAAAGTAGTCACGTTTCGATGGCGTCAGGTCGCCGAAGTAAAGCGCGCCGCCAACGCCTGCGCCGATCTCCCAGCGGGACAGATCATCCAGATTTCTGGTTGACCATGCCTGGGCATGAAGATTACTTGCGCTGCAAAGGCTAAATGATAGCGCAGAGAGGGTAATAATTTGTAGGATTTTCATAAGATGTTGCCAAAGGTAGTATTGGCGGCAAAATTAAATGAGCTAATATCATCAAATATTAAGTTTAGCTTACCAATGTGGCCCAATTGCAAATGAACATAACAAGACATCCTGCTCAGGAATTAGGTTGGCATGTCCGGCTATTAATCTGCCGCAGCCTGTAGGTGCTAACCCCTGTTTTAATCCTGAACTTGGCTTTTACTTCCGTTTCTGAATATTTTTGTGCACCCGGCACTCATTGCCCGTATATCTTTTGTCTCTCTTCCGCTTTGCGCCTCCCGGCTTCCTGCTTTTTTTATACATAGTGCTGGCTGCCTGTCACAACACTCCGCAGCCGGCATCTGCTACAGGTGGGAATACGGCTACCACCGCTTATCATCAGCAACTGGATACGATCAGGCGCACCGGCGAAGATTCGATCATTGCCCCGCAGGTACGTGCGCTTTACAGCCATACAGCGCCAGCCTTGCACAATGCAGTGTTCCCGGCAACGATTAAGACGCTCGGCACCATACTCTTGTTTCACACCAGCGCCGATGCAGGCATATTGCCTTTTTACCGGGGCCTCTATGCCGAGCCTGCTTTGAACGATAAAAACCGGGCTACCGCAGGCATCAAGCTCGCCAATTATTTTGCGCACATCGCTCACAATCCTGACAGCGCCGGCTTTTATCTGCAGTACGCCACAAAGCATCCTGAAGCACTGGATGATACACTCAGCCTGCGGATGAATGACATTACCGCACAACAATGCCAACTGCGGGGACAGATGAAAGAAGCCGTCAGCAGCCTGTACCGGGAAATCACTTTGGCAGAAAAATTGCACGATAGTATATCTGTTTCAGGTGCCTACATCAACCTGGCCAACGTATATCGCGGGATGGGTGATTTCTCTAAAGCCATGGAGTTGCGGAAGAAAGGACTGGCTTATTTTCAGCAGCGGGGCGATGAGACTTCGGCCGCAACCGCTATCGGCGGGCTGGCCGCCGATTTCCTGAACGCAGAGCAGGTAGATTCCGCACGTATGTATTTTCTTGAGGCGGAAATTCTTTTTAAGAAAGGCATCCAGAGTCCCGTAGCTGAATATTATCTGTACATCAGCAAGGCCGGCATGTACATAAAGCTGAAAAAGTATGACTCTTCAGTGCTTTATTTTGATAAGGCAAAGGCCATGCTGCCGCTGTTCAACAATCCATCGCAGGAGCAGGAGTTCAACATTACCTCTGCCATTGCCTATACGCATCTGCGGAATATGAAGCAGGAAGCATCCGTCATCCAGAGCTATATACCGCAGATGCTGGCCGATAGCAATTATCATGATGCAGCCAACGCTTATTACAGCCTTTACAACATTGCCCTGACGCAAACAGGCAGCAACAGCGCACTGGATTATTACCTGTCGTACGACTCCGTAAGAACCATCCTTACCGATCTTAAGAACCGCGATTTTGCAGCAGAGATGGAGTCTAAATATGAAAGCCAGCAAAAGAGCCTGAAAATATTGACCCAGGAGAAAGAGCTGGGGCAGAAGCGGGCGCTGAACTGGATACTCATGCTCTCGGTATTGGGTACGGTGCTGCTTGCCAGCGCACTGGTAGCGCGATTACAGCTTCAGCGCAGCCGGCGGGAAGCCAGGCTGCAACAGCAGTTTACACGCGGATTGCTGAAGAATACGGAAGAAGAGCGGGGGCGCATAGCCGTTGAGCTGCACGATGGTATCAGCCATGAATTGCTTTTGCTGAAGAACAAACTACATCAGGATGTGACTGTGGCAGAGGAGCAGATCAACAGTATCATCAACGATATACGGATGCTGAGCAGAAACTTGCACCCGGCAATGCTAGACAAGATAGGCCTGAAGCTAAGCATAGAGCATCTCTGCGAACAGCTGGTGAACGGTGGAAAGCTCTTCGTTTCAGCAGGGATAGACTACAGCAAGCAGCTTCCTCCTGATGATGAGCTGCAGCTCTATCGCCTGATCCAGGAATCGCTGAACAATGTTATAAAGTATGCGGATGCTCATGCGGCCAAAGTCACCATACATCCTGAAGATGGGCAATTGCTGGTAACGGTGATGGACAACGGAAAGGGATTTGACGTGACCGGGCAATTGCAGTCGGGCCATGCATTCGGGCTGCACAGCATGATCGAGCGTGGCCGGGCGCTCGGCGGCAAAACAACCATTAACTCATCCCTGCAGGGCACTACCATTCACCTTGAAATACCCCTGAACAATGGCAACAGTAATCATAGCCGATGATCACCCGTTTACCCTGATGGGCACGCAGGCCTTTATGGAGAACTTAGGATATCAGGTGCTGGATCTCTGCAGCCACGGTATCGCGGCCTGCAACAGCATCCTGGCACGCTGCCCCGATATCGCCCTGCTGGATATGAGTATGCCCGGCATGAACGGCATCGAGATACTGGAGCGGCTGGCAAAGGATAAATGCGATACCCGTGTTATCCTGCTGACCATGCACAACGAGCTGTCCATCTTTAAGCGGGCGCAGACGCTGGGCGTAAAAGGCTATGTGCTGAAAGAATTTGCAGCTACAGAGCTTGAGAAATGCCTGCAGGAAGTGATTCAGGGCAGAACATGGTTCAGCCCGCAGCTCGATTCCATGCTGGTAATGGACCAGAAAATCAATAGCGCCGATGAGCTGGGCAAGCTGACCTTCAGCGAGCGTAAGATCATTGAGCTCATCGGGCAGCAGCGTTCAACGAAAGAAATTGCGCAGTTGCTGTTCATCACCGAAAAGACCGTAGAGAACCACCGTAGCAGCATCATCAAAAAACTGAAGCTGCCCCCCGAGCGGAATGCGCTGCTGCTTTGGGCCATCCGGCAAAAAGAGCAAACGGACTAAGGCTTTCCATCTGACCTATGCCATATTGGTGAGCGGACTACTTCTTTTTTACCGGTTTAAAGCGCTCATAAACATTTCGCCATAGCGATTGCCAGATACAATGCCCGCCGGCATGATCGCTTCGATGTTCTGCAAATCTTCGCTGCTGAGCTGCACCTGTTCTGCTGCTATATTTTCCTCAAGATGCCTGATGCGCTTAGAGCCGGGGATGGTAATGATATCTTCGCCCTGAGCGAGCACCCAGGCAATCGCCAGTTGAGCCGGGGTACAGCCTTTATCCGTAGCCAGCGTCCTGATCTTCTCTACCAGTTCAAGATTCCTGTAAAAGTGCTCACCCTGAAAGCGTGGCATCCGTGCGCGATTATCTTTCAGATCTTCAGGCGTTCTGATCTCACCGCTCAGCAGGCCCCGGCTCAGCGGCGCATAGGCAACAAGACAAATCCCAAGCTCCCTGATAGTTGGCAGCACTTCTGCTTCTATATCCCGGCTCCAAAGCGAGTATTCGATCTGCAATGCAGTAATAGGATGAACGGCAGCAGCTCTGCGAATGGTAGGCGCGGCGGCTTCTGAAAGGCCGATATAACGAACAATACCCTTCTGTACAAGATCGGCTAATGCGCCGACAGTCTCTTCGATGGGCACGTTTGGATCTACCCGGCCCGGAGTGTAGAGATCGATGTAATCTGTTTTGAGCCGCTGCAGGCTGTAGAGAACTGCATTGCGGATGTAATCAGGATGGCCGTTTACAGGACCAATAGACATCGCCCGGTCAGGGCCGGGCGCTACCATCTGACCCGTCTTTACAGAAAGGAAAACCTTATCCCGCTTGCCCTTTATCGCTTTGCCGATCAGCTCTTCGTTATGTCCCGTCCGGTAGTAATCAGCGGTGTCCAGAAAGCTATGACCTAGCTCAAGCGCCCTTTCAATCGTACTGATGGCTTCGTTTTCATCACTCTGTCCGTAGGCGCCGGACATGCCCATGCATCCCAGCCCTACTGCTGATATAAGCGGTCCGGCTGTTCCAAGTTTTCGATTCATTGCTTGTGCTTTTGTTGCGAAGTCAAAGGTCCGGCGCGCGCCGGTCAACGACCCGGACAAAACACATTAATTGCCTGACAAATACTGAACGAACGCAGACACCGTTTTGCCGGTTACTTTCTTAAACAGGCGGGCAAAGTATTCAGGATCGTTGAAGCCGAGATCGTAGGCCAGCTCTTTGATGGAGCTCTCGGAATAGTAAAGCCTGCGCTTTGCTTCGAGGATGAGCCGGTTGGTGATAAACCCTTTGGGGGAGAGGCCTGAATAGTGCTTTACAATACTGTACAGGCTGTTGGTATTGAGTGCAAGCGCTTCCGCAATATCGGCAACTGCCGGGTGATCTGTAAGGTGGCTTTCTACAAAGAGTCTGAAGCGGATGTACTTCGAAAGCCGGTCATCGGCGGGGCTCTTCTCATTGGCGAAATAAGCGCTGTTGATCTCCGTCAGCAGGCTGTTGAGGTGCGCCAGGATCAGCTCAGGGCTCGTATCCATATCGCTCAGCAACCCGAGCAGCATTTCGAAAATCGACTTCAATCTTACAGCGGCGGCGGGGTCAAGGCCGACCTTCGGGTTATTAAAGGGATTGAGCAGGAAGGGATACTGGCTGGGCAGGCGGGAAAGGCACTCCTCGTCGAAGCCGAGCTTGAAGTAGCGGGTGCCCTGCTTGGAGGCCGGTAGCTGGTGTATCTGGTGCGGGAGGATGAAGAGCAGCTCGCCGCTCTGTATATCGAATGGCCGGAGATCGATGCTATGGTGGGTCATGCCTTCCAGCATAAAGATGAGAAAGTAGTGCGTCTTGCGGTGGGTAAGTCCAAAGGCTTCCACAACCCTGCCCGGAAGTTGGCCGAAGGTAGGCGATACAAGGCGGATGGGCAGCGTTCTGTTTTGTTTATAGAGATCAAGAAAGGATTCTGCTCTTTGCATGGGGTAAATGTGGTGAAAAATCAGGTATCGCCCGCCATCAGGCTGAAAACGATGAAACGTTGCATCAGAGAAGGCGAAAGCCCCGCCTAAACAGGCGGGGCTTTCGCGGGCGCAGCGGCGGCAGATGCTACCGGCTGCTACTCTGCATCGCTGCTCTTGCGGTTGTTGCCGCCCGTGTGCCGGATGCCTTCATCTACCACTATCCGCGCATTGTGGTAGTTGCCTACAAAGGCCGGTGAGGCACGCGTGAAGCGCACAGCCAGCCCGTCCATCTTATCCAGCACCTGCCGCACTGCGCGCTTAATGCCGGGAATGCTTTCTGTTAACGATTTGCGGGTTACAATAGCCGTGCGCGGGTTGGCAATGGCATCGCGGTATCCGGTAACTGTTGTTGATGCCGGCACCGGTATAGTTGTCCTGATTCTGATCTGCAGAATTATAGACATTGGTCACAAAGAGGTCGTTCCAGTAAAGGGGGGTGGTGGTGGAATAGAGCGGTGCGATGCTGGTCACGTTGAAACCGTTCTTGTTGAGCTCGGCGTCATACATGGGAATATTGAAGCGGCCGCGCTCGTAGATGGCGCTGATCTTCATCACCGCCGTATTGGCCACCGTATTGCCCAGCCCGTCTTTTCCGTCCCAGGCGATGGTGTTCTGCCCGGCATCCACATTAAAGGCTTCCAGGATACGGTCGGCCGTGCCTTCCTGATAGTCGGTAACCCCGTTGAGGTCGAGCAGGATGCGTGCATCGCCGTCGGCCGGCATATTGAAATTGATGTGCAGGTCGGTGCCGCAGCCGGTGACCGGCGGGTTGGAAAGGGTCGGTGTAACGGTGATCGGCTTTACCGGATAGATGTTATTGTCCGGGCTGTTGAGGAACAGGCGGTATCCGTCGGGTATCTGCGGCGAGTTCGAAGAGGTGACCGACCGGCGGTCGGTCTCGAAATCACCGGCCGTGCCGGTCTTCTTGACGCCCCAGAAGTTGACGGCCATATCGTAGGCGATGGGCCGGAAGACATCGTTGAAGCCGAGCCTGACGATCGTCTGGTCCTCGGAATAGGAATAGAGCGACGGCGACGAGTTGGCGGCAGCCGTAACCTGCAGCGATGAGTTGACCGCTACAAACCCCCACTTGCGGCAGAATACACGGCCGGGAATGGAGGTAAAGGTGCTGCCGTTGTTTCTGGCAACGGTCAGGTCAAAGAAAGGCGCCGTGGACCATACGCTGGAGGATGCCTGGGTGGTGCCGCCGTTGTTGCTGCGGTAGAACTCGAGGGAATATTCACCCGTGCCGTAGGCATCGCCGAAATCGCTGATGCGGAAAGAGATGGGGTCGTAGCCGGTACCGGTGACGCCGTCCACGCCGTTGGGTCCGTTGAAAGCCTGGTTGTAGTTCTGGATATAGCCCTGTCCGGAGGTGGGAAGGGCGCCCGTACCGACCAGCACATTGCTGGCATTGTAGAGGCGGTAATACATGGTCACATCAGCGGGGTTGCTGCCCGATCCTACGTACTCCTTCCAGCGGAAGCCGCAGAAGACGTACTCATCGGTGGAGCTGATGTAGAAGCGCAGGCGGTTGGCTTCGGGGGCGCCCCAGAAAGAGCCCGAGTTGCGCTCGGGGATCAGGGTCAGTGCCGTGATCTTGTTGGATGCCGGGGACAGCTGATGCGTGCCCTCCCCCATGACCTGCCCGGCGCTCAGAACGCCCAGCAGCAATAAAACACCGGAACCGGCGACTCTCAATATGCTTCTCATAAGCAGGCAATTTCAATTAGAGGTAAAAGATCCAAATCAAATAAAATATAGTATTTTATCAAATATTTTAATGATACTTTGTATAATTTTACTTGTTGGTATTTATATACCTTGATTATTTAAGTGCAAAATTAAAATTCATAAAAATTTTGTTTTACTATATAATTCTAGATTTTTATAGAAAATCTACTACTTTTAAGTATTGATAATCAAATATTTATAAAATATTTAGTGAAATTCTAAACTTTTCAATAATCGTGAAATATTATTCATTGTAATAAATAATTATAGATTATATTAAAATTTATTAAAGAAATATTTATTAATTTAATTATTATAAACTTAAGCAATAAATAAATAGCGTTTTACTTGAAATTTGCAATCTTATACGCATTTATTATTTACTTAAATAATGATTTTTGATCTTAAGAAATTTTCTTATTAAATAATAAATATCCTTAATGCTATTAGTCGCATTAAAACGTTTTAATTAGTATTTTAGCTCGTGAAATTGTTCCCAAAAAATTCTGCTAAACATAAACCTGGCAACATTTTCCCCTGTAAGGATATTTTGGAAACTCAGGGATTGGAATTCTCTGATTTAAAAAGGCGGCTTTAGTCTGCAGGTCAGAATGTTTTAGGAATACGGTATTCAGCAGGCAGGCAACGCTGCACGACTATGCAATTGACCTCTCGAAGTAGAAGAACAGATAAGGCACACCAGACAATAAAAAGAATTGAATTTTTGAGCTGATAAGTAAGCAAGCCAAGGCTTTTAGCCCCAAAAGAAAAAGGCGGCAAAAAGGAAATAATTCCATTTTGCCGCCTTATGTGCGGAAGAGGAGATTCGAACTCCCACGCCTGTTACAGCGCTACCACCTCAAAGTAGTGCGTCTACCAGTTTCGCCACCTCCGCATTTTCCTTTTTTGAGGATTGCAAAGGTAGGTTTTCAAATTAAAAATGCAAAATTAAAAAGCAAGAAAAGCAAGGTGCTTATTCATGCACAACCGCAGAGATAAGCAGTTCACCGCTGCCCCCCTCTTCTGCTACTGCCACATCTGTCAGGGAAAAGGCAACCTTACCACCGGCACTGGTTACTGTCACATACTTACCGTCTGTACCCGGTGAGCTTTTGATTATATCGATGCCGGCATGATACCTCAGTGATACTTCATTTGTATTTTTGGCTACAGCAACCACTTTATACGTGCCGGCTTTTATAGGCATGTATTCAGCAGGAAAGAAAAGCGAGATGCTCATGTGCTCGGGATTATTATAAGCGCTTATAAAAGTGCCGCCCGTGCCGTAAGAATTGGAAAGCAGGTTGTACCGGTCGGTTGCTGAAACCTCATAGGTGTATTTGCCCACTTTAATATATTGATCTGTGTTAGGATCGTCCTTTTTACAGGCTGTAAGGAAGATGGGCGCAAGAAATAGGGCTGACAGGATTTTTTTCATGGAAACGGTTTAAATGGTCTTATCAAATATAAACCTAATTCCTGCTCACCGCCGCAGGATGATCCGGAAGGTGGTGCCTTTGCCGGGCTCAGAATTTTTCACAAAGATGGAGCCATGATGGTACTGGGCAATGATGCGCCGGGCCAGTGAAAGTCCCAGTCCCCAGCCTCGTTTCTTAGTCGTGAAGCCGGGGTTAAATATCTTTTTCAGCTGATGCCGGGGAATGCCTTTACCGGTATCGCTCAGGTCAATGATTACCTGCTGCGGACTGTTCATTACATCTACCAGTATACGGCCTTCGCCATTCATGGCATCCAGTGCATTCCGCATCAGGTTTTCGATCACCCAGTCAAAAAGAGGCCCGCTGATATTCACCGGTACATCTTCATCATTGGTCTTCAGCGCTATCTGCACCTTTGCCGGTGAGCGTTTCTGCATATAATCAACCATTCCGTGCAGCCGGATCATCACGTTTTCCTCTTCCAGCTGCGGGGCGCTGCCTACTTTACTAAAGCGGTCGGCAACCAGTTGCAGGCGCAAAAGATCTTTCTCCATTTCACTCACCGCCTCTGCATTTTCTTCATGATCGCGCAGCAGCTCCAACCACCCTGTAATGGACGACAGCGGTGTGCCCAACTGGTGAGCCGTTTCTTTGGAAAGCCCTACCCATACCTGATTCTGCACTGCGCGATGCGCGGTACTTACCGCTATAATCACTACTGCCAGAAAGAGCAGAATAATCGTCATTTGTACATAAGGAAAATAGCGCAGCTGCCGCAGCAGGTACGATTCCCCGTAATAAATAAAGTTCCTGCCCGTACCATAATCAGAAATAATTGGTGCGTGTTCTTTTTTAAACTCGCTCATTTTCTGATCCAGAAAGTCGGGACCATTAATGGATTTTGAAGTATCCAGATTTTTGATCGATATAATGCCGCCCGACCCATCCGTCATGATCATCGGTATGGT
This sequence comes from Chitinophagaceae bacterium, assembly GCA_965200035.1. Taxonomy (GTDB): domain Bacteria; phylum Bacteroidota; class Bacteroidia; order Chitinophagales; family Chitinophagaceae; genus UBA1952. Next base: position 1,211,815 of record OZ241334.1, read on the forward strand.
CGTATTGCTGTCTATATAGGAAAGGATAAACGAGAAATCCTGGTTTTCGGCGCCGGAGGCCATTATTTTAATGCCGCTGGCTACCTGCTGTATATTTTTCCGCTCTTCGTAAGCGAGGCGGGCAGCAAGGCGGTTCGTATAAAAGAGCGTAGTCACTACGATCAGGAGCGCAATAGCGATGAGGTAAGATTTCCAGTTGAGGTATCGGCGCATGTTTGCCTGTTTCGGGAAGATGTTTTTCTGAATAAGAAATAATAAAGATGTATCCGTCTTAAAGAACAACGGCTCTTAAAAAACGGAATGAGTGTAAAAGTATTGCACAATTGAGGGAATTAACACTATTTTTGCGGGGTAAAAGCACCGGAATTTCAATGGACATGCATCAAACAAGCGGGGAACCCATCGTAGTAGAGAACCCATCTGATATTGAACTGAACAAGCCATCCAAGTCGCGCTTCCTGTTCCTGCTGTTCTTCTTCGGCTTTTTCATCTTTTGCTGGGCAGGATGCTATAACCTGTATGAGCATAAATTTCAGAAGAATGAAGATGTAAAAGTGCCCGACAATACCAAGTACGAGCCTGTTTACAAATAATTCCCGACTGCCGTGCCCATCGTTTGTGAGCAGGAAACCGCAGTAGTGATACTGAGCTACAATGGCCGCAAATGGCATGAGCTTTTCTTACCGCTTATTGTTGCAGAAGCCGCATCAGGCTATGATGTCGTGCTGATCGATAATGCCTCTACGGATGATACCCTGCAATGGATCAAAGAGCATTTTCCTACGGTAAAGACGCTGCGTATCGGCGTCAATAAAGGTTTTGCGCATGGTTATGCGGAAGGCCTGCTGCAGATAGAAGCCAAATATTATGTGCTGCTCAGCGCCGACTTCGAAGTAACGGAAGTCTGGTTCCCGCCATTGCTTAATGCAATGCAGCAGACGCAAGGGCTTGCTGCCTGCCAGCCGAAAATCCGGTATTGGAAAGAGCGCGAAAAATTCGAGTACGCAGGCGCAGCCGGAGGCTTTAAAGACAAATGGGGCTACCTGTTCTGCCGCGGCCGCATCTTCAATGATCTGGAAACGGATAACGATCAGTACAACGATTCTATCGAGACATTCTGGGCATCGGGCGGCTGTTTCATGGTGCGCGCCGATCTCTACCATAAGCTGGGCGGGCTGGATGCCGACCTTTATGCGCATATGGAAGAGGTGGATCTGTGCTGGCGGCTGAAAAATGCCGGCTACCGCATCGGCTATGTAGGCAACAGCACTGTATATCATGTAGGCGGCAGCGTGATCTCTTATGGAAGTCCACAGAAGCTGTTTTATAACTACCGCAATTCGCTGGTGCTATTGCTGAAAAATGAGCGTGCAGGCAAGCTGCTCTGGCTCATACCGCTCCGGCTGATGCTTGACGGACTTTCTGCAATGCAACTACTTGCCAGCGGCAACTTTCGGGGAGTGGCTACTATTTTCAAAGCGCATATGCACTTCTACGGCTCATTCGGCAAATGGATGAAGCACCGGCGGCAGGCACAGATATCTGTCACGCACCGCAATGAGGAAGGCATTTATCCCAAGAGCATTATCTGGCAATATTTCGCTTTACGCAAGAAAACATTCCCAAAGCTGAAATGGGAGCCACGGCGACTATAAACGCTGCGCTTAAGCAATCACCTCTTTATACAAGTCAGGATTCTTATCAAACTGGTGCTTTACATACGGGCATAGCGGAATAATCTTCCAGCCTTTTTCGCGTGCGTAGCTTACCGCAGATTCCAGCAATTGCTTTGCAGCTCCTGTTCCCTGCAGGCGTTCATCCGCCCAGGTATGATCGATAGACATACGGTCGTCTCCAACACGCCTGTAAGTCATCTCTGCCACCACTTCCCCATCCTGCTCTATATAGAACATGCCTTCACTTTCTTTATGCAATACTTCCATGCTGTAAATATGATTAATGATTTCTGATTGGCAGTGATGTGACTATAGAGACGTTACGGCTTGCCGAACAGCTCTTCCACTTTTTTATTCCGGTACTCAAAAATGTGATTCAGCTGACGCTTCACGAAAAGCCAGCGGGCGATCTCCCCAAAAAATCCGAAGGGCAATTCATAATGCACAATATCCGTCATCAGTACACCTCCATCGCGCTCTTCAAAATGATGCTGATGATGCCAGAGCCGGTAAGGTCCGCGGCGCTGCTCATCCACAAAAAGCTTTCCCGGCAGTACATGCATAATCTCCGTCATCCAGAACAATGGTATGCCCAGTACCGGCGACACTTTATAGGTGATAATCATACCCGGATAAATCTCTTCCGGCAGATCGCCTGAAGTGACGCGAAAATTCATTTGCTCCGGCGTGATCTTTTGCAGATTATTGGCACCTGAAAAGAAATGCCAGACCGTTTGCAGATCTGCTTTCAGAAATTGCTGCTGTGTAAGCTTGTGTACTGCCATATAAAGCTATTGCTTAAAAATCCGAGCCATAAGCAACCGGTGCGCCGCCCACCCGCTTACCAAGAGCCCGCAGGTGTAAGCGAAGGAAGAAAGCAGATCGCCCCGCAGCAGGAACAGCAACATACCGCACAGCACGAAATAAAAGATCGTTTTATAAGAAGTCGTTTCTACTGAATACCGCCTGTAATAGGCATCATAAAACCGAATGATCAACGCTATAATCAGGGTAAACAGCAGGCTGCCGGCAATGCCGAAATTGATATAGCCTTCCGCTAAATAGGTACAGGATACATTTTTAAACTCATAGCCGAGCATCGTAAAAAGGTATGCTCCGCTACCGATTGGTTTGGCAGGCCATAGATTTCTCGGCACAAAAAACAGCGCTACCCCACCCAGTTGCCGTCCACCCGTGCTGCCATGTATATGCACATATTGCATCACCCGGCAAAGTGAGGAGTAAGCATCAAAATCAGAGGTCAGGTAAGACTTCCGGAACAGCGCAGCCGGGCTGCGCATCCGCGCTGCCATATCGCTGCCGGCATAGCGCGTCACATCTACTACCGGACCGGCTAATAGCAAAAGGGCTAAGATCATACCAGTGAATAGATAGCGCCGCTTCATCCAGCGAAAACCAGCGGCAAGCACCCAAGACAGGTAAATGGTGAATGCCAGATAACGGGGCAATGCCAGCGGAAAATTTCCCGCAAAGGCCGTTAGCAATATCAAAGCAAGCAATCCCCCGGAAATACTACGTTGTCTGTATAACAGAATAGCAGCCACGGAAAGATAGAGCATCAGCCCCCGCAACCCTTTATCAAAGAGGAGTTGAAAAGCAGAATTATATTGTAAAGACGCTGTTTCGGCGTGACCGCGTAGCAATAGTCCTTTCGCACCATAAGCTATTAGTAAGCAAAGCAGACTGACTACCATAGCCACCGGTGCAACTAGCCGGAAACGTCTTACATAATGATTTGGGAAAACAGTCGGAATGATTATGGGCGTAGGAGCTTTATTCTTTCTTATATTCAGAAGCAGGTAATAAAGCAGGAAGCAGACCAGAATCAGTCCATTGGCGTACAGCATGGTTCGGGGCAGGATATCGCCGTCATGCCAGGGAGAGTGATGAACCGCCGCCTGAATGGATGGAACAAAGCCCAGAAAGATAGCGCCGAAGAGCCACCAGATTTTATTCAGTGAATAAGACCTTTTATCTGTAAACAGCTGGTAAGAAGCAATGCCCGTAATCAGCACAAAGCTGCCGGCAAGCAACAGTTCATATCTGTTAGCAGGCCACGGCAGCAGCAGCAAGGCAATCACCTGCACCAGCGGAAGCAATAGCCAGAGAAGGTTGTCGGCCTGTAATTTATGTGCATTTGTGGGTTCCATTTCCTGCGCGACAAATGTAATCGCCATTTCTCCAACCCCCAATAGCTGCGTAAACCCTTTCTATAGCACAACATCAGCAGATAGCCTTAATTTTAGTATCCGAACCACAAGACGAACAGTAATTATGGCCAGGTGTTGCCTGACTTTTAATAAAGAATATCATGCGCGGATTTATTTTCTCAGAATACAAGCCAGACGAAAAGAACAATACCCCATTTGAAAAATTGCTGGACCTGTTCATGCAATTGCTCAATTATACGGCAGGCGATCCCACCGAAGCCCTCAACTGGCTCTCACAGCTCGACCGGGAGCACAAGCTCACTGATGACGATTATGGCATCGGCGACTTTATAGAAGACCTGAAGAAGAATGGCTACCTGAAGGAAAATGACCAGGACGGGGCCTTCAAAATTACCGCCAAGAGCGAACAAACCATTCGCAGGCGCTCACTCGACGAGATATTCGGCAAGCTGAAGAAGACCAAAGGCGGCAATCACCAGACTTTTAAGACCGGTCAGGGTGATGAAATTAATCCGGAAACACGTCCTTTTGAGTTTGGCGATACATTGGAAAGCATTGACTTTACAGGCTCTTTGCGCAATGCGTATGTCAATCAGGGCGTGGATAATTTTTCCATGCGTGAGGATGATCTGGAGATTCATGAGCGTGATTTCAAGACCCAGACTTCTACGGTGCTGATGATCGATATTTCACACTCTATGATCCTGTATGGCGAGGACCGCATTACGCCGGCCAAGAAAGTGGCTATGGCGCTCAGTGAGCTTATTACTACCCGCTACCCCAAGGATACACTGGATATTGTGGTATTTGGGAATGATGCCTGGCAGATCGAGATGAAAGACCTCCCTTACCTGGAAGTGGGCCCTTACCATACCAATACTGTTGCCGGACTTGAGCTGGCAATGGATCTCCTGCGGCGGCGTAAGAACCCTAATAAGCAGATTTTCATGATTACCGATGGTAAGCCTACCTGTCTGAAGATCGGGAAGAAATATTACAAGAACAGCTTTGGCATCGACAGTAAAATTCTGAACCGCACCCTTAACCTTGCAGGCCAGCTCCGCCGCCTCAAGACACCGGTAATTACTTTTATGATCGCCAATGATCCTTATCTGCAGGCATTCGTACGCCAGTTTACTGAGGTAAATGGAGGTAAAGCATTTTACTCATCGCTGGATGGACTGGGCTCATTTGTATTTGAAGATTACGAACGCAACAAGCGCAAGACGCTCCGCTGAGATTTCTGCTTCTATCATTTACAGTCATCTTACTCTTTTTATTCTGACGCTGCTCTGGTTTAGGCTGATAATGTATTAACTATACACCCGGACTATTATGGTTTTGGGAGATGTTCATTGCTGTATGGCTTCATCTTTAGGGTCACAGATCATTGTATCAAAGCCATCCCTGTCTGCCCAACCCTTATCTTTGTCAACGAATTTTCAGCCAGTACATGCTTCAGAAATTAGTGATCCGCAATTATGCGATTATTGATCATCTTGCCCTTACCCCGGATGCCCGGCTTAACATCGTTACCGGTGAGACCGGCGCCGGTAAGAGCATTATTCTCGGTGCGTTGTCGCTGATCCTCGGCGAACGGGCCGATACTTCAGTGCTCATCAACAAGGATGAAAAATGCGTGGTTGAAGCGCATTTTGATGTAGCCGATAATCCTTCTTTCCGCGAAGCGCTGCGCGCTGAAGAGCTGGACGATGAAGATGCCCAATGCATTATCCGCCGGGAAATCGGTGTGTCCGGCAAGACCCGGGCTTTTGTAAACGACACTCCGGTTAACCTCGGTATTTTAAATAAGCTAACATCCTTATTGGTAGATCTGCACCAGCAGTTTGACCATATGGCCCTGCAAAACGGACCTTTTCAGCTCAATGTGCTGGACGCGTTGGCTAAAAATGCGTCTTTACTGGCTGCTTACAAGGATGCTTATCAGCAATACCGGAAAACAAGTGCAACACTTACTGCTCACCGCGATCAGCAGGCGCAATGGCAGAAAGAATCTGACTACAAACGGTTTCTACTGGATGAATTATTGAGTGCTTCTTTTAAGGAACAAGAAGTAGAAGATGCAGCCAATCAATTAAAATCTTTAAGTCATGCGGAGCGTATCCTAGGTACACTGCAAGCTGCGCGCTATGCGCTGGATGAAGGCGAACAGCCGATCGTGAATGAGTTAAAGAAGATCAACCAGCAACTGGCCAGCCTGACAGATATTTTGCCGGCTTCCACATCGGTGCAGGAGCGCATGGCTTCGGTATGGGCAGAGCTGAAAGATCTGGTAGCAGAGATTGAGACGCTGGAAAGCAGCGTTAATCTGGATGCAGGACTGATGCAGGAGCTGCAGGAGCGCATGGATCTGGGCTATAAGTTGTTTAAGAAGCACGGTATCAGCGATACAGCAGAATTACTGCGATTGCAGGCACAGCTGGAAACGGAATTACAGGCTTCGCTGAATCTTTCCGAGACGATTGAACGGCTGGAAAAAGAGCAGGATCAGTTGCTAAAAAATACGCTCCGCCTGGCAGGTGATTTGTCCGCACGCAGAAAAGAGATCGCGCCCGGCTTGTCAAAAGATGTGACCCGCCTGCTGGGCCTTGTAGGAATGCCTAATGCACAGTTCAGCGTAAAGATTCAGGCAGCAGGCCAGCCTTCTCCTACTGGTGTAGATGAAGTGCTTTTTCTGCTGGATGCCAATAAGAGCGGCCAGTTCCAGCCGCTCCACAAGGCTGCATCCGGTGGCGAAATGAGCCGTATCATGCTTTCTATTAAATCGCTTACTGCGCAGGCGATGGAGTTGCCAACCCTCATTTTTGATGAAGTGGATACAGGTATTTCCGGCGAGGCTGCCCGCCAGGTAGGCGTGCTTCTTCGCGATCTGGCTCAATACCATCAGGTGATCTGCATTACGCACCAGCCGCAGGTTGCCGCAAGAGGCAGTCGTCACTTCTATGTTTATAAAGATGCAGATGGCCGGCAGCGCATCACCACTAAGGTACGTGAGCTGATGCCCGAAGAGCGCGTTCTGGCCATTGCCCGTATGATCGGCGGCGAACAGCCCAGTGAAGCAGCATTGCAGAATGCCCGGGAACTGGTGGAGCTGTAAAGTGTTTTATTTCGCTGTAAAGTGTTTTATTTCTGAATATCAATCGTAATAAGAAAGGTGCTTGTCTGCATGGACAAGCACCTTTCTTTGGCTCTATTCCCCGGCCTGAAGGCCGGGGTTAGGGATATCTGACTTCGGCTAAAGCCGGATAGTGTGTGGTAGTTTTGCTGTAGTTTAGTCCTTGTTTTCTTTCACCATTTTCAGGAAATAGTTGTTGGTGCTGGTACCCCAGTATGGCTTATTGATATCGTCTTTTGATTCTTTATCCAGTAGCCCCTGCGCTTTTTCAAAATAAGGAGATGCTGCTTTGGCACCGCCACCAAACATCTTGGGCATGTAGAATTTACTGATGCCTTTCAAAATGTACATGCGCGGATTATCTGCATTCAGTTCTTTGGCTTTATCGAGGTTTTCTTCAAAAATCTTTCCGTATTTCTGCCAGCGTGCGCGGCCATCCACACCCAAACGGGCATTGGCGATCATAGCAGAAAGCACATACGTTTCATCTGTATTCTTGCCCAGCAGGCGCACTGCTTCATCGCGGAATCCTTCTGCCTCATCGATGTAGGCATCGCGTTTGGCAGCCTCCAGCTTATCGTTATAAGAGAGCTGTACTTTGCCATAAGCAGCGTAATACTGAGCCGCCCATGCATCAGGATATTTTTTTGCAATCAGCACGAGCTTATTGCTCAACTCTATCTTGGCCTGCATGTTGTTCCATGTGGTGTCCAGTGCGGTAAACGTATTGGTGAGCACCGGTTTGTAATCGGCCTGCTGTGCATTAGCGCTGAGCGCAGCAATGAGCATGGAACCGAGGATGAATGTTTTTTTCATGGTTAGTCTGTGTTTTGGATATTTTTTTAAAGAGAAAAGGAATTGCGTTTTGCTAGAGTTCATCTTTGTCAAACTCGGTGAGCGAAAAGTTGATGCCTACGAAGAAGGAACGATAAAGCGCCGGAAGCTGTGCATAGCGCTGTGTGCCATCTGCGCTGTAACGGTAGCCAAATACATTGTGGTTATTGGTGACGTTGTCAATACCCGCGTAAATTACGGTAAACCACTTCTTGACATGCGTGAGGTAGTTGACAGTAAAAGCAAGATTGTGATACGGGGACGTACGATCTGAAAGGAACCGGCTGTTATCTGTATAATTGGGATTGTAGTAAGGACGGCCGCTGGCGTAAGAATAGGTCATGTTGATCTGCGTCTGCAGTTTATCGATCCAGTATTTGGCTACAACGCTCAGATTGTGGTCTGATATAAAGTCCGGCGTGGTTTCTGCAAGGAAGTTTTTGTACAGTCTTTTGGTATCAATATAGCTGTACGAAATCCAGTAATCCAGATTTTTGATGAGCTTTTTATCTCTCCAAAACAGCTCTGCGCCCGTGGCATAACCATAGCCACTGTTATCGACCGGTACGCTATAGATAGAGCGGTACGTGTTGGGATCATACGTGTTGGTGCGCTCCCGTACCAACTGCTGATAATCCTTGTAATACCCTTCGATGCGCAGTGTACGGTCGCCCTTGATCCATTGAAAGTTGGCAATATAATGAATGGCTTCCTGCATCTTTGGCCGGTAGCCGGCAATCAGATAAGGCTCATCCGGCAGTTGGTAAAACGAGCCCACAGCAAGACCTATCTGGCTAAAGCGACCTGTACGCAATGCTACATTCAGCCTCGGTGCCACGACATCCTGATTCAACAGCTCACTGTGCTCGTAGCGCAGGCCGGGCCTTACCGATAGCCATGAAAGCGGTCCCCACTCACCTTCTGCATAAAGCGCCGCGCTGTTCTCGGTAAATTTCTGGTTCACATCATAGGTAGGTGTAGGCAAATGACGGTTGTAATTGAAATGCTGCAGCTCAGTACCCGCCAAAAGCGTCAGATGGTGCGCCATAAAACGCTTGGCTTCGAGGCGTAATTGCAGCCGGTCATCATGCTGATTGATCGGCTGTCCGCCAGCATTGATGTCATCTTTGTTGTAGCTGTACGAAAGCGCTGTATAAAGACTCCATTTTTCTTTGATCGCCTGACGGTAAGAAATGCTTGAATAGATATTGGCATTCTTCAGGCCGTAATCAAAATTCTTTCCTGCCGTATCCGGGTCAGGAATGCGTGTGCCGGCACTTATGTATGAGCCATTGACCAGCAGCTTCAGCATACCGCCCTTGGTAGGCTTCCATGCATAGCGCGCTGAGCCACCACCACCTTTGGGCACATCATAATACTCCATATTGGTATTGGCAATGCCGTAAAAAGGAGTAAGGTTGTTGTAGTACGCCGTTGCTGAGCCAGCGCTGTTCTTCCAAAGCTTATCTCCGCTTGCGTAGATGCCCGCCATATTCACGCCCGTATTCACCGTAGTCTTGTCCGGAAAATCCACCGTATTAAGTTCAAGCACCGAAGAAAGCGCCTGACCATACCGTACACTATAGCCACCGCTGCTGAAGGATACGCCCTTCACCTGAAAAGGAGAGAAGCGGCTTCTGGCCGCCACGCCCGGCGCACTGCTCATAAAGGCATTCTGCGAGGTAAGCCCATCTACAATCACTGCTGCTTCACTGGCATCGCCCCCGCGTACAAACAGGCCGGTCTGCGTGCCGGATTGTTGAGTACCTGGCAGGGTCTGGATGGCTTTGACTACATCGGCATTAGCACCTGCTGTTGTGATGATATCCAGCGTGGTGAGAATAGCTTTGTTTTTATCGTTCGATGTTTCAAAACCGGCCGTTACCGTCACTCCTTCCATACGCTGGGCAGAGGCTTTCATCTTCACCGCGAGGTCAGTGACATTACCGCTTACGGCCAGTGATATTTTATAGGGCTCAAAGCCCACTGCATTCACATCCAGCATTTGGCTGCCGGATTCTGTAGTGGTGAAGCGAAAATTGCCTGCGCTATCTGTAGTGCCGCCGTCCAATGTATTATCAAACGATACCGATGCGCCGGATACCGGAACATCTCTCCCATCTGTAACCTTGCCGGATATGGTAGTCTGCGCATGGGTAATGCCGGCGGCAAACATCAGGCAGGTGAGAAAGGTAAAAAAACGTTGCATAGACAATAGACTCTTGTGATTGATGGTGCAAAGCTATTATCTGCCCCATGCATTTCCGGCACGCTTATCGGTAAATAGTCTGTTTTGCTCGGTAAGCAAGGTGACAAATATGACAAGCTGATGTTAATCTATACAGGCCGATCTGCTGCTTTTTTAAAGAAAGCTTACTTATACAACGATGGTTCCGGTCAACTTACAAGCCTTAAAATAAGGCAGATGTAACGGGTATGTCGTTTTATAAATACAGGGAGATAGGTGTTATCGAAAGAGATTTCTTTCCTGAAAGAAAATAAAAAAAATTTTTTCTATGAACAGAAACCTTATATTCGCATTTCATTTTAATTTTTTTCAATTTTTTACAATGCAAGAAGGTACAGTAAAATTCTTCAATGAAACAAAGGGTTTTGGTTTCATTAAGCCAAACGAAGGCGGTGAAGAAATCTTCGTTCACGTAAGTGGTCTCGTTGACAAAATCCGCGAGAACGATCGCGTAACGTTTGAAGTTCAGAACGGCCGCAAAGGTTTGAATGCGGTGAACGTAAAGGTTATCTAAGTAAGAGCACAATAGTATTCTGAAGTATAACATGGGAAAAAGCCTCGTCGGAAGATGAGGCTTTTTCTATTTTATCTATTTCGTTTTATTCTTTGTGCAGCGTGCTAAAAGCCTCTAGAAATAAGCAACGTAGCCGAAATGTATCTTAGACTGCCTTAGCTGCAGCGTATTGAAATCACTGCGGCCAAGCGCATAGGAAATAGTGAAGATGCCGGTTTTCGTATCCAGCGAAGTGCCTACGCCGAAGCCATTATAAAAGCCCTCTGTATGCACTGCCCCAAAGTGTGATTGCAGCCACGCGTTATCGCTGAAGAGATAAATGTTGGACGTATTGCTGAGCAGCAGGCGCAGCTCCAATGTGAGCACATGATACTGATTGGTAAAGATGCTCTGCTCATCGAACCCGCGCAACAGCCGGAAGCCGCCGATCTGGTACAGTTCGTTTTGAAATAGCTGGCTGCCGCTGATCCAGCCGCCTGAATAGCCGGTTTTGAAAGTGGCCTTCTTCCCGATGGGAATGAAGTAGGCCGCATCTGCCGTCAGATGATACTGATAGGCGTTATTCTCCAGACTGTCATAAAGGATGGAATAGTCAAACCCGGTCCCATCGCGCAGGCCGGTGACTTCATCGCTCTTTTTTACCTTGCGCAGCAGGGCATTTCCCGATATTCTCACCTGCCAGCCTTTCCGTGGATTCAGGCGATAATCCGTTCTGTTTACGATCAGCTCCATCCCGGCGCCGTTGGCTGTTACATCCGCATTGTCGGGCAGCTTTTTGTTGGCAATGATGTAGCTGGTATCTACATAGATCAGGTGGTTGGCTTTGTTCTCATAATAGATGCGCAGGTAATCGCTGGCGGTAAATTGATAGCGCCCTCCAAGCTGGAGACTGGTCCGTGAAAAAGAAGTGTCCTTCCGGTACAGGCTGAAGTGGCCTTCGATGCCTATTGGTGTATTGAGCAGATAAGGCCATACGGCATCCGCCTGAATGGTCTGCGATTTGTATTGTAATGTCTGAAAAGTTGCCGCCAGCGATTCCCCATGACCCAGTATATTCTGCAGCGCCAGCTGCGCATCTACGGTAAGCAGGAATTTTCCGGTAGCCTCGCTGTTGGGCAGCAGCCCGATGATCGCATTGGCCGTATTAGCCGGACGCTCCTTCAGGTTCAGGTAAAGCCTGGTATCATTGTTCCGGAATTGTACCGACCAGGGTTTTTCTTCCTGCAGGAAAGGCAGCTCCCGCAGGCGGACGCTCATATTGCGCAGCCGGGCTTCGTTGTAAGGTCTTCCTTCTCCAATATCCAGATAACGCATCAGGTAGTTTTTGGCAATGTGCGCATCGCCTACGATAATGACAGAATCGAGCTTGCGTAATGCGCCTCTTTCCAGCATGATCGTACCATTTACCCCGCCCTGCGGCTCTATGCTGATGTTGTCCAGCCATACCTGCGCAAAAGGATAGCCATTGTTCTCACACCATGCAAGCACACGCTCGGAGAAACGTCCCAGTGTTTTTGGCGATAACGGCCTGCCTGCATATTGCTGGGGGCTGATGCCGGCTTCAGAGAAAAGCGCTGGCGGCAATGCTTTCAGCGAAACAGCAGCCCACCGGTATTGCCTGCCCGCGTAAATAAATACTTCATAGCCTCCATTGCCAAGGCCAATGCTATCAACAGAAGCGGCCAGATAACCCTGCTCCTGCAGCTTAGGAACAATACCCTTCAGCACATCGTAGGCGGCGCTCTGATTGGCGATCCCTTCGGGCAGCTTAATGATCTTTACCAGATTTTCATCAGATATATCAACACCATGCAGGCGTACCTGGTAACTTTGTGCTTTTAATACCGTAGCAGGAAAAGCAAGTGCAAGAAGAAGGAGGATCAGCCGGAATTGTAGCATCGCTTCCCTTCAAAATTACTCAAATAACCACACAGCCTCTTTATGGCCGGCATCTATCTGCATATTCCTTTTTGTAAGCAAGCCTGCACGTACTGCAATTTTCATTTTTCCACTTCGCTGAACAGGAAGGATGAGATGATTGCGGCATTGATCAGGGAAATAGAGCTTGCCAGAGATTATCTGCACGGCGAACCTGCTGAGACAATCTATTTCGGTGGAGGCACGCCTTCCCTATTGACTGCCGATGAGTTGAACCACCTGTTTGAAAAGCTGTACCAGACGTTTCCCATTCATGAGCTGAAGGAAGTAACGCTTGAAGCCAATCCGGATGATCTTTCTCCCGCTTATTTAAAAGATCTGCGCAGCACACCGGTCAATCGTTTCAGCATAGGCGTACAGTCTTTCCGGAACGAGGACTTACATTATATGCATCGTGCGCACAACGCGCAGCAGGCAGATTATGCCATTAAAGCTGCGCAGGATGCGGGCTTCGCCAATCTCAGCATTGATCTGATTTACGGTACGCCCGGCCTTACAGATGCCGCCTGGAAAGATAATCTCGACCGGATGCACCAATTGTCCATTCCGCATTTCTCTGCGTACGCACTTACGGTGGAGGAAGGCACGGCACTTGATTATTCTATCAAAAAACAAAAAACCGCTCCGGTAGATCCGGTACAAAGCGCCGCACAATTTGAGCTGCTGATGGATATAGCGCCCCGCCTAGGCTTTGAGCATTATGAAATATCCAACCTTGCATTTCCGGGCATGTATGCCGTGCACAATACTGCTTATTGGCAAGGCAAGCCATACCTGGGATTAGGACCTTCCGCACACTCTTTTGATGGCAGGTCGGAACGCCGCTGGAATGTAGCCAATAATGCACTCTACCTGAAAAGCATTGATGAAAAGCTTATTCCTTTTGAGACGGAAACGCTGACATCGCTACAAAAGCTCAATGAATATATCATGACTTCGTTGCGCACGATGTGGGGCTGTAATCTCAATAAAATTGCAGCGGAATGGGGGGATAATATTGTTCAGAAAATTCTTGATGATGCAATACCCGCTATAGAAACCGGCAGGCTTTTTGTGAAAGAACGTACACTGCTACTGACTGCTGAAGGGAAATTATTTGCCGATGGCATAGCCGGGGATCTCTTTTTGGATGAGGAAGAAACCTAAAATATCCTGTTGCAGCCTATAGCTTTTACGCAACAACCCATTATTTTAGCAGCCGGAAACAACCTGCACTTAGAGAAACATGAAACTGCTCGAAAATAAAGTAGCCCTGATCACCGGAGCCAGCCGCGGCATTGGCGAAGCGATTGCTTTAAAATTTGCAGAAAATGGCGCACAGATTGCCTTCACCTATCTGTCATCCGAAGAGCGCGCAAAAGCGCTCGTAGAAAAGCTGAAAGCATTTGGCGTAAAGGCAAAAGCCTATAAAAGTGATGCAGGCGATTTTGCAGCAGCAGAAGCCCTCGCGGCAGATGTGGCCAAAGATTTCGGCACCATCGATGTTTGCGTGAATAACGCTGGTATCAGCAAAGACAATCTGCTGCTCCGTCTTTCTTCCGATCAGTGGGATGATGTAATGCAGGCTAATTTGAAATCGGTGTTCAATCTTACCAAGCAGGTGATTCGTCCGATGATGAAAGCACGCAGTGGCAGCATCATTAATCTGAGTTCTGTAGTAGGTGTGAAAGGCAATGCCGGACAAGCAGCTTATGCAGCTTCAAAAGCGGGCATTATTGGTTTTACTAAAAGTGTTGCTTTGGAATTGGGCAGCCGCAATATTCGCTGCAATGCCATTGCCCCGGGATTTATTGAAACGGATATGACTCATTATCTGAAAGATGGCGCAAGTGCCGAGCAGTGGTTCTCACAGATTCCACTGGGGCGTTTCGGCAAGCCGGAAGAAGTAGCCAATGTAGCGCTCTTCCTGGCATCAGACCTCAGCAATTATGTAACCGGACAAGTGCTCAGCACCTGCGGTGGCATGAGCATGTAATTTCTTCTATTAAATATTCTGTAGGAACGCGCTCCGGGGCACGTTCCTACATCTGTACCATTATACCCTCATATGGTCTGGCTGCCAGTTTGTTATGACCTTCTTAATATTGTCTGCAGATAATTGTTCTTTTACTGCTCTATCCGTGAGCGCAGGCAACTCTTCATCAGAGGCAAATCGTAAGGCTGCTATCTGTCCGAATGATAATTGGGCCTCAATTGGCTCAAATCTTTTGCCGGTCAACTGATAATAGCGCAGCCGCATCTCCAGCCGTACAATCCGGTTTTGATTATCCAGTGCATAATGCTGCCGCAGCAGCACCGACAGCACCATAATCATAAAGAAAGCCAGCGTGATCGCCGCCCAGATCAGCTTTTGTTCTTCCCTGAATGTAAGCCATGCGCTGCCAATAGTCAGCAGCAGCGATACAGGATAAAAGAAATAATGATGCGGCGGATAATACCGGATGTGATGCTGATAATCCTGCTTTTGCATAGTAAATGATTGCTTTTTTAAAAAAGTTTAGAGAGAAATAGTACCCAATAAATTCTGAATGTCCAGCGCTTTGGTGTACATATCAATACTGCCATCTGCGGCTACAGGCCATTGATCGTGCGGACGATCCCAGTACAGCTCTACTCCATTCCCATCCGGATCATCCAGATAAAGGGCTTCCGAAACACCATGATCTGCAGTTCCAGTGAGCGGATAGCCAGCATCAAGCAATCTTTTCAATGCTACCGCCAGCTCGCTTCGCTCGGCATACAGAATAGCAGTATGGAATAATCCGGCACTATGCACCGGCGCAGGCGGAGCATCCTTGCTGTACCATGTATTCAGGCCAATGTGATGGTGATAGCCTCCGGCAGAGATGAACGTAGCCTGCGTGCCATATCGCTGCATCACCTCGAAGCCCAGCAGGCCACAATAAAAATCTTCTGCCCGCTGCAGGTCAGCCACTTTTAGATGCACATGACCAATCCGCGTTTTTGCGGGTATTTTATAAGTTTCGCTCATTCTTATTGCGCGTTATTTTTTTCGAGAAGATCAATGCATACAGCCATGCCAGACTTTGGTTCTTTTTGCATAAGCATCTTTGTAGTGCTTCCTCACAGCATCCAAAGTATTCTTAATCATCGCAGAACCGGGCTCAGCAATGCCTGCGACTACTATGTAATAGCCTTTAGCAAAGCCTTCATAAGCATTTGAATATTCAATAGAAATGAAATCGCTGTTCTCTGCAGCGCCATCTCCGCGGGCCATATAACAGGGATAATCGTACGCAGTGCCTTCACAATCTGACTTGGTGAGGCTTAGTCCCAGCTTTTTATTGGGGTGATTTCCTTCCAAGTCCAGCTTCCTGCCAAGCATTGTGGCTGCCTGCTTCGCCGTTTGCAGGGCGGCATTGTAATCTTTAGTGCTTTGCACGATGATAATATCCTTGGGCACAGTTACATTCCACTGCTCTTCCTGAGCTTGTGCGTAGCTCACAGTAGTCATACAGAGCATGAAAAGAAGAAGGAATATGCGCATCGTCCAGCAATATCGTGTTTAGTAAATGTACGGCTGATAGAGCGGATACTTTAAACAAAAAGCGGATGTCATTATGTCACCCGCTTTCAGCTTGTACTTTATATCTGCATCAACTTATACATCAATGCGTGCATACTTGGCGTGCGTTTCAATGAATTCACGGCGTGGCGGCACTTCATCACCCATCAACATGGAGAATACTCCATCGGCTGTTGCCAGACTATCGATAGTTACCTGCTTCAGCGTACGGGTGTCCGGATTCATCGTCGTTTCCCAGAGCTGCTCGGCATTCATCTCACCAAGACCTTTATAGCGCTGGATATTCACGGTGTCTTCGCGACCATTACCGAATTTGGCAATCAGGTTTTTACGATCGTCTTCTGTCCAGGCGTAGCCCATGTCTTTACCCTTCTTCACCTGGTACAGCGGCGGCTGCGCCAGATACAGATAACCCTGTTCCACCAGCTCTTTCATGTAGCGGAAGAAGAAGGTAAGGATGAGCGTAGCAATGTGAGAGCCATCCACATCGGCATCGGTCATGATGATGACTTTATGATAGCGAAGCTTGGTAAGGTTCAGCGCCTTAGGATCGTCAGGCGTACCTACGGTTACCCCAAGAGCGGTGTACATATTTTTGATTTCCTCGTTCTCATAAATGCGGTGCTCCTGCGCTTTCTCTACATTCAGGATTTTACCGCGCAACGGCAGGATAGCCTGATAAGCCCGGTCGCGACCTTGCTTGGCAGTACCGCCGGCAGAGTCACCTTCCACCAGATACAGTTCGCAGCGCATAGGATCACGGTCAGAGCAATCGGCCAGTTTGCCGGGCATACCGCCTCCGGTAAGCACGCTTTTACGCTGCACCAGCTCACGGGCTTTACGGGCAGCAGCACGGGCCTGCGCTGCTATAATTACCTTGTCAATAATCAGCTTGGCATCTTTCGGATGCTCTTCCAGATAATGCTCCAGCACACGGCTTACGGTCACATTTACCGTACCACTCACATCACTGTTGCCCAGCTTTGTCTTGGTCTGTCCTTCAAACTGCGGCTCAGGCACTTTTACAGAGATCACTGCGCTCAGTCCTTCGCGGAAGTCATCGCCGGTGATCTCTACCTTAGCTCTTTCAAAAAGCTTGTTGCGGTCGCCGTAAGATTTGAAAACACGGGTAATAGCCGTGCGGAAGCCTGCTACGTGCGTTCCTCCTTCAATGGTATTGATATTATTTACGTAAGAGAAAATGTGCTCATTGTAGGACGTATTATAGCTCATGGCTACCTCTACCGCCACATTAGTAGGTGCATCATAACCTTCCATGTAGATCGGTTCGGGGAGCAGCGGATCGCGCTTACCTTTGTTATCCAGCATCTGCACAAACTCACGGATGCCGCCTTCACTGTAGAAGTTCTCAACAAGATTATTGCCGGCATCATCCTGCTCACGCTCATCGGTCAGGGATATTTCAATCCCCCTGTTCAGGTAAGAAAGCTCGCGCAAACGGCCGGCAAGCGTTTCGCGGTTATAAATATTTTCCTTAAAAATGCTGTCATCCGGCAGGAAGTGCTGCAGCGTACCATGCTTATCCGAAACACCGATCTCGCGTACCGGATACTGAGGAATGCCGCAGTTATACTCCTGCTCAAAAATCTTTCCTTCGCGGAACACTGTCGTATGCAGGTGACTGCTCAATGCATTCACACAGCTCACACCCACACCGTGCAACCCACCGGAAACCTTGTAAGAATCCTTATCAAACTTACCACCGGCGTGCAATACAGTCATTACCACTTCCAGCGCGCTCCGTCCTTCCTTGGCATTAATACCGGTAGGAATACCGCGGCCATCATCCATTACAGAAACAGAATTATCCGGGTGAATGGTTACCTGTATGCTTTTACAATGGCCGGCCATTGCCTCGTCAATCGAGTTATCAACTACCTCATAAACAAGATGGTGCAACCCTTTCACCCCAATATCACCAATATACATCGCCGGTCTCTTGCGCACCGCCTCCAAACCTTCCAGAACCTGGATACTATTGGCATCATATTCCCTTGATGCCGGAGCTTGTAATACTTCGTTTTCTACACTCATAATTTTCTATCAAAATGATTGGGAAACCACATGGGCCTCCATAACAACTAGCAGCAGCTGGCTGCCTGAAAAATAGCTGTTTAAAAAGATGCTCAAAGATAATAAAATATACCTGCAATGACAAGGCTTTCAGCGGCTGAAACGTATGGTTTATACACCTGTTTTTCACAAAAAGGCCTTAAAAATGAAGCAGAAAGCAGATAATTTCTAACCACCCGTCCGGTGGCTTACTTTTGCGCTCTTATTCCAATCATTTATGGCCTTACCGGAGCATCTTACGCTAGCATATTTTCAGGAACATCACAACCAGCCGCTCGCGATCTCGGACGCCGCCCGGGAACGAATCGGGATCAACCGCGCATATCTTGATGACATCTTACAGAAGGGAGATACCTATTACGGCATCAATACCGGGTTCGGCTCACTGTGCAATGTGCGCGTTGGCGCCGATGAGCTGTCTATGCTTCAGGAAAATCTTGTATGCTCCCACGCCTGCGGTATGGGCGATGAGGTGCCGGAAGAGATCGTGCGCCTGATGCTGCTGCTGAAGATAAACGGCCTCAGTCAGGGCTACAGCGGGGTACGCAAAGAATTAGTACAACGGCTAATCGACTTTTATAATCTGGGCATTTATCCGGTAGTCTTTGAGCTGGGATCACTGGGCGCTTCGGGCGATCTTGCTCCGCTGGCCCACCTGAGCCTGCCTATTTTTGGGAAAGGCTGGGTCAATTATAATGGTGAGAAACGCCAGGCTGCTGCGGTGCTGCAGGAGACCAATCTTGAGCCGATGCCACTGGCTGCCAAGGAAGGACTGGCGCTGCTGAATGGCACCCAGTTCATGAGCGCTTATGGCACCTGGGCTTTACTGGCTTCTAAAAGGCTTTCCCGCTGGGCCAATATCATCAGTGCGCTCTCTGCCGACGCTTTCGGCGTAAAAGCCGAGCCATACCGCCATTCCATCCACCGTGTAAGGCCTCATGCCGGACAGATCAGCACAGCTGAGCAGATGCGTCAGTTGCTGGCAGATAGCGAGTTGCAGGCGATGCCTAAAGAGCAGGTACAGGACCCGTATTCTTTCCGCTGTATTCCGCAGGTGCACGGCGCTACGGCAGATGTGATTGATACGGTGAGCAGGGTGATGGAAACGGAGATCAATTCCGCAACCGACAACCCGCTGGTGTTTCATGATGAAGATGTGATCGTAAGCGGTGGCAATTTTCATGGTCAGCCGATGGCGCTGCACCTGGATTTTCTGGCAATCGCAATAGCGGAGCTGGCCAATATCTCTGAAAGAAGAACCTACCTGCTTATCAGCGGTCAGCGCGGATTACCGCCATTTCTGGCACCTAACGCCGGACTGAACAGCGGCTTTATGATTGCCCAATACACGGCGGCGGCCATCGTAAGCCAGAGCAAACAATATTGCACTCCGGCTTCTATAGATAGCATTGTAAGCTCTAATGGTCAGGAAGACCATGTGAGCATGGGCGCGAATGCTGCCACCAAGCTGCGCAAGGTGGTGCTGAATGTACAGCGTGTACTGGCCATCGAATTATTGACTGCGGCTCAGGCGCTGGATTTCCGTCATCCGAAAAAGACATCTCCCGCACTGGAAAAGCTATGGCAGGCCTTCCGCGAAAGCATCTCGTTTATGGATAAAGACCGCATCCTGCACGATGATCTGATTGCCGCCGAGCGCTTTTTGAATCAGATGCCTGACGGCCTGCTTTAACTATCATCAGCCAGAATAAAAAAGCCTCATCCTTTTTATAAGCGATGAGGCTTTTCTGCTTTTATAAGACTATGCACTTCCTACCACCAATCGCTCAAATTCACCGACCATATACCGCACATCAAACTGGCGAAGAATGGTTTCTGAATTGCTGTGAAACTGCTCTTTTAATGCTTCATCATGCAAAAGCCTGTGCACTCCCGCAGCAAGCGCTTCCGCATCGCCCGGCGGCGTATAGATGCCTGCCTCGCCATACATCAATGTCTCTTTGACTCCCGAAGGACATGCCGTGGCCACAATAGGACGATATAATGCCAGTGCCTCAATGAGTACAGTTGGCAAGCCTTCATATTTTGAGCTGAATAAAAACAACACCGAACGACCTACCCACTTATACGGATTGGACTGGTAGCCGGCGAACAGCATGCGATCATGTACTCCCAGCGATACAGCAAGCGCTTCCAGTGCAGAACGGCTGCCGCCTTCACCTACGATAACCAGGCTCTCCTGAATATGGTATTGCTGCACACAAAGCGCATAAGCCTTAATGAGTGTGGTAAAATCTTTCTGAGATTCGAGAAGCCTGCCTACGGTAACGATATAGTCTTTACCTGGTAATGGCAGCTCTTCGGGTAAAGGCTCCAGAGCGGCTTTGCGCACTTTTTCCAGGTCGAGCGCATTATAGATGCGCACCATCTTTTTACCCAGCTCCGGATAGCGCGCAGCGGCTTCATCCTTCATTTCATCACACAGCATGACCACACGATCATATTGACCAAGACGCGTTGCCAGCTTATCCAGCTTGCGTTTGTTCCCGTTCCAGTAATGTGTAAAGCTGAAGTGACAATAAGCTACTTTACGTACGTTTTTTACATCATTAATGTAAGGTGCGAGGGTCATGTCAAAGTCGATCAATACGTCTGCCTGTTGGGCTAATTCCTGCATTTTCTTTCGCTGCGCGCGCCTGCGGAATGCCGGCAGAATTATATCATCGTACAGCTTCTCATACATCGGCAGCGGGCCGGTCATTTTCTTGCGGCGGGCGAAGGTGAGGCTGTTTTTTTCCAGCAGGTAATGGATAGATACGTACTCGGGAATCTGCGGCTTCAATATTTCATGAGCACCAAGATTATAGCCGATGCTGAGCATGATCTTAAAGCGATTGGGGTCTAGTCCCTGCAACAGTTCGATCAGCACTTTCTCGATGCCGCCAGCCAAAAAATAATCTACGTGGAATAGTAAGGTCTTCATCTGAAATGCAGGCTGCGCCTGTTATTGCAGCAAATGTAGCAAAGTATCAACCACCGCCTGATTATATGGATTGTTGATGGTCTTGTACAGGTCTTCTTTTTCCTGACGCGTCAGGTGAAAGTTGAGCGAGGCTACTTTGTCTTTCTTTTCCGGAATGTATTGCAGGGTCAGGAAGCGGAGATGGCCATCCAGAAAATAAGGCGCATAATCTTTGATATAGCCCTGATTGTAGGACTGGAAAGGCTCCCATTTGTTGTGAATAACAAACAGCGGATCTGCCAGCATGCTGCCGATATTGGCTTGCTCTGAGGACGGGAATACCTCATACTCGCGGGTATCGCGTATTTGCAGCCAGATCACGCCACGGGTATTGGCCTTGATCCAGTCGCGGAATACATAGAGATAGCGTGAAGCTACTTCAGTACCAAAATTATCACGCAGGCCGGCATCCATTACATTCATCTGCGGCTTTGACGGCAGCTTTACCACCGGCAGCACATACGGGAAGGTCGCATTCATCCGCAACGCGGTGACCAGCCTGAGATTATACGGATCCTGATTTTTAAAAAAAGTGGCAAAGTCAATGGCATCAATCGGCGGTGTTACAGTATCGCTCAGAGCATAAGCGGGCTGCGTAAGGTAACCGACAGGCTGCGCCGCAATCATAAGCTTACGCCCATCATTGATGATGGTGCTGCTGATAATCATGGCAGGAATAGTACCGGATGCTTCTGTTGCGGTATAGTCTCCGAGCTTTTGATCCAGCAATCCCTCTGTATTGTACAGATATTCCTGCTCCATCGCGTAGCCGCGGTCTTTACTGTAATGGCGGCCATCTATGGTGATACGGCGGAAGGGCGAGATCAGGTCCACGCTGGCCAATGAGAAGATGATGGAATTCAGCAGATCCTTCCCGATATTTTCCTGGTACCTCCCGGCATACACGTCCTTTATTTTCCCTTTCTGTGCTGCGGTATGAATGCTGCGCCAATAGGCCGCTCCCATCATCCCGCCTGATGCTCCGGTGATGAGCGCACAATTTTTGAACAGCTTACCGCCGCTTACGCTATCTACATATTGCAGGCTGCGGAAGGTCCAGTAGGCAGCGCGTGTACCGCCGCCGCTGATCGAAAGGATAACCAATGGCGGCTTTGACGTGTCTTCCTGATGCGCTTTCCATGCATTGAGCCGCTGCAATCCTGTTTGCCGGTCCTGCTCATAGCGCTTCGGCGTAAACAGCTCATGCACATGGGTATAATCATATGCCGGCAGCGGCGCATTTTTGGATGATTGATAATTGAGCCCGTAAGCGCTGCTGCGCAGATCGAAAAGCTGGTGCTTTACCAGCCAGGAAAGGATAGCGGCAAAAAACAGCCAGCCGATCATCTCCCAGCTTTTGAGAATGTATTTAAATGCCCCGACCACACTCATCATCACCGCAAAAAGAATCAGAAAACCGGCGCCGGCCGGGATACGCAACGCAGGCTGACTGGCAAAGACGCCTAGTAACAGCAATAACAGAATTGCGAAGATGGTGGCTGTAACTGCATTCCTGTGGTGGCGCCGAAGAACAGTGCTCAGAAAGCGCGGGCCATATTTTTCGAGCTGGTCAATCCGTTCTACCTGCATGTCCTCACACAGATAAGTATCTGCCTGGATCATGTCAAACTCAGCATCCAGCGCATCGTAAGGGATAAATTCTTTGAGCGCTCCGGGATTGGTGATGGTGGACAGCACGGTCTTCAGCATATCCCGCCCTACACGAAAGAAATACAAAAATGAGATCAGGATGACGACGAGGAAACCCAAATAAAACCCGAGCTGCATCCCGATGATTCGCAGAATAGAGGCACGCTCTTCAAACAATTGAAAGCGGATAGAAATAAAAGAGTAGAAGATAAGAAAGGCCAGCGGCAGCAATGAATTATTGATGCAGTATTTGAGAAAGGCTTGCCGCGCTGCGCCGATAAAAGGGATACGCTTGCTGTGAATGATGAAAGTGGTAATGTGCCACGACATGGTAAACATGCCCATAGCGCCGCCGAGCAACAACATGCTCAGAAAGTTGATCCGACCATTGTATTCGGGTGCCAGAAATAGGGTAGCAGCTCCAAAATGCTCCGCAAAATTGCCCGTAATAGTAGCGGTGAGTAATGCCCAGAAAATGAGCAGAAGCTGGTATTTTCTGAAGTGCAACAAAAAAAGCTGCACGGGCAGAAAACGATACAGCACGTTGATCCGCTGCTTTATATTGGCTCTGTTGAAATTCAATACAGGAAGCTACAAAAAATAGCATTAGTCTGTACGGCGCTCAGGCAGCTCTCCTGTTTTTGATTCCGTAGAGGTTAACGATCATCACCGCCAGCAAAGCCATTGCTGTAAGCTGATGCGCTTCTGCCAGCAGCTCGAAGGTTCCAAAATGGCCGGCTACCGTTTGTGTGGCATTCAGCACGGTAAAGATGCCCAGCACTACCTGCACCACCACCAGAATAAGCGGCCATTTACGCCAGTCAGCGATCAGCGATGTACGGTTGCGCAGATGCTTTGACACCGCATAAGCCCAACCCAGAATAAGCCCTGTAAGCAAGTAAGCCAGTGTGCGATGAATGAACTGAACAGCAATAGGATGTGATATATAGCGTACAAAACCTGTGTAAACATGATTGCCATAATTGCCAAAGCCACCGGGCAGATAAGAGCCATTTATATCAGGCCAGGTAGGTGCATAAGTAGCGGCTTTCAGGCCGGCCATAAAACCACCATAAGCCAGTTGGATGCAAAGCACCATGATCGTGATAACAGTAAGCTTCCGCAATGCGGGGTCTGCAATGCGGCGGCCTTCTGGTACTATCAATTTCAAGGCAAACCAAATTGTGTAGCACAGCAGGCCAAGCGCAGACAGGAAGTGAATTGTCAGCTTGATATGGCTCACGTACAGGTCCGTATCATTCAGACCGCTTTTTACCATGATCCAGCCGATAGCCCCTTGTACGCCGCCGAGTATGAAGAGAATGACAAACGGAATAATCATTTCCCGGTCGAAGTAGCGCTTTATCAGAAAATAGATAAAGCCAATCGTGAATACCATAGCCAATCCGATGCGCGCCCAATCGCGGTGCAGCCATTCCCAGAAAAAAATAGACTTAAAATCGGCGAGCGTAAAATGCGCATTCAGGTATTTGTACTGTGCAATGGTCTGATATTTCTCAAAAGCGGCCTGCCAGGCCGCTTCATTCATGGGCGGGAAAGCGCCGAGAATAGGCTGCCATTCTGTAATGCTGAGCCCAGAGCCAGTGAGGCGGGTAATGCCGCCAAGCAATACCTGGATGGCAATCATGATGACACCTGCCAACAGCCACCTGGCCACCGCTCTTCTTTTATATTGTGTATCCCGAACCTGCAAAACCCTGAATTTTGGCTGCAAAAGTAATCAGAGATCAGGTGACATAACCTAATATAATGCCCAATTTGGCATATTGGCTATACAGGTAACTATGATATAAAAAATTACTCATAGATTATTTTTTCACCATCGAATAAAAAACTACCAAATAAAAAACTATCTACTACGTGCCCAATACCGTACGTTTGTGTAGGCAATCAAAAAAGATATATAGTAGAAATACTACAGATAGTTAGAAAATAATATCCAGTTTTTGCTTATTACGTTTCCGAATGATAACGTAGATTACACCCGTTTAGACACCAAAACCAACCAATCAAAAACCAAACCAATCAAACCATGAGAAAAGCAGACGTAGTAAGCAGTATTGCTGAAAAAACCGGCATCGCCAAAGTAGATATACTGGTAGCGCTGGAAGCCTTCTTCAAGGAAATAAAGGGCTCACTCACAGAAGGAGAGCCTGTATTCGTTCGCGGTTTCGGATCTTTTATCCTGAAAAAGCGCGCCGCTAAAATTGGTCGTAATATCAAGAAAAACGTAGCGGTTGAAATTCCGGAGCATTTCATTCCTGCCTTCAAGCCAGCCAAGGAATTTATGATTGCTGTGAAGACTTCCAAGCATGATCTGAAAGAGACTAAAATTTCAGAAATGGCCGACGCAGAGTAAGCCTTACCGCTTACCTTTGCGCAGATTTTTCCCCGTCCATTTCCTTTGCGTACACCACATTATATCGCCCTCGGAGCGGCAGTAGCACTTATTGCCGCTCTGTATTGGGGCGTCAATACCGTTCCTCCGCCAAAAGCGCCGCAGGCCACTGCAGCCGGCGATGCGCCGCATAATCATGCAGGCGGGATGCCCGGTCCTTCCATAGATCCGGCATCTACTGATTCCATTGCTACTGCTGGCCTGATGCATTTACCTGCTCACGCTGCGAAAGACCTTAAAGCGCTTGAGCAGCAGCTGACTGGCATACGGGACTCCACCGCTATGTCTCCCGTATATGATGACCTGTCGAAGCTCTGGCAGGAGCATAAAAACCTGCCTATGGCCGGCTATGCGCGCGCGAAATCCGCACATTTGGCGCATTCAGAAAAAAAGCTCAATTTTGCAGGCCAATTCTTTTTGGACCTCATTCATCAGGGCAGCGATGCGCCGTCTGTGATGATGTGGGAAGCGCAGCAGGCGATCGGCTGTTTCAACGAGGCTTTAGCAATAAATCCGGATAATGATACAACGAAGCTCGCGCTCGCTTCAGGATATATAGATGGTACCGGCGAGGTCATGAAGGGTGTAGGTATCCTTCGCGAAGTCACTTCCAAAGATCCCAACCATATTCCTGCCAATCTGATGCTGGGGCGTATGTCTATCCAGAGCGGACAGTTCGATAAAGCAGTGACACGGTACGAAACCGTATTGAAGCAGGACCCGAACAATCGCGAGGCGCTTTACTTCGGGGCGGAAGCCTATAAAGGGAAAGGCGATAAGGCAAAAGCCATTGAGCTCCTGGAAAGGTGCAAGAAAGTAGTGAATAGCCCTGCGTTTAGCAGCGATATTGATAATTATATAAAGACTTTTAAGTAACAATTAAAACATTAGAGCATGCCTTGCGGTAAGAAAAGAAAACGTCATAAGATTGCTACCCATAAGCGTAAGAAGCGCCTGAGAAAGAACCGTCATAAGAAGAAGTAAGGTCAGCAGTCTTTAACCTCCTCTTTTACCGGAAATAATGCAATTGTAATTTACTACAGCCTATCCTGTCAACCGGCAGGATAGGCATGTTATTATTGCAGGAACAGTATTAGCAGGCCATCTGCTACCTGTTTTCCTGCGTACAGTATGCTTTTATTGTAGATCTGCTGCCATCATTGGTGCATCTTCTTTTCTCATTAAGAGGCTGGTTATCCTGCTTTTGGCAATTGGCCGCCTGTATTTCTTCCGGCTCCTCTTCCTATTTAGTTATTTTATTGTAGCTGTAGTGGCTGCCTGCTTGTTCTGACTAAAAGAATTAATTTCTTTTTTCAGCTAAGATTGCCCGTAATTCTTTACAAAATTTCTCCGCAGAAATTTTTTACCGGCAGCGGGTCACTTACACTATAGCAATAGATATCCGTTGATCTTCACCGGAAAATATGATGTGCTTCAACACAAAGCGTTATGCATTTTTGCAGGACCAGAAGCAGTAAAATAGTTCTTACCAGAAAGAGAAGTAAATGAGGAAATGCAGGCTGGCGTTGATAAACAGACGGTAGCATGAACAAAGAACTTATTATTAATGCCTCTTCGGGCGATGGGGTTGAGATTGCCCTCCTCGAAGATAAAAGGCTGGTGGAGCTGCACTATGAGCGCGGCCAGGACCAGTTTTCGGTAGGCGATCTTTACCTGGGCAAAGTTAAAAAGCTGATGCCCGGCCTTAATGCCGCCTTTGTGGATGTAGGTTTCGAAAAAGACGCCTTTCTCCATTACACCGATCTCAGCCCGTATTTCCGGTCGCTGGTCAAGTTTACCCGCGAGTCGATCAATGGAAACTCTACCTGGGGCGATGATTTCAGCAAATTCACGACGGAGCCGGATATTGTCAAAAATGGCAAGATCGTTGACGTAGTCACGCAGAAACCGGAGATCATGGTTCAGATCCTGAAAGAGCCGATCTCCAGCAAAGGCCCGCGCCTCAGCTGCGAAATTTCTCTCCCCGGCCGCTTTCTCGTACTCACTCCCTTTAATGATATTGTAGCAGTTTCGCGCAAGATTCATTCTGCAGAAGAAAGAAAACGTCTGCAGCGTATTGTGGAAAGCATCAAGCCGAAAAACTTTGGTGTAATTGTTCGCACCGCGGCGGAAGGGAAAAATACGGCAGAGCTGCACGCAGACATACTGGATCTGGTAAATAGCTGGAAGACCATTCAGCAAAACCTCAAAGGCGCCAAAGCTGCGCAGAAAATACTCGGCGAACGGGACAAGACGACTTCCATTCTGCGCGATCTGCTGAGCGATAAGTTTCAGCGCATCGTGGTAAATGATAAAAAGCTGATGGAAGAGACACGCGATTACATTGGCCGCATCATGCCGGAGCAGCAGGAGATCGTCTCGCTGCACAACAATCCACAATCCATTTTCGATACTTACGGCATTACCAAGCAGGTGAAAGCTTCTTTCGGGAAGACGGTGAATATGGCGTCCGGCGCGTACCTTATCATCGAGCATACGGAAGCGATGCATGTGATAGATGTGAACAGCGGTACCCGAAGCGCGGAAGCAAATCAGGAAGCCAATGCGCTCACCACCAATCTGGAAGCCGTTCAGGAAATAGCCCGGCAGATGCGCCTGAGAGATTTAGGCGGTATCATCCTCCTCGATCTCATTGACATGAAGATGCCTGACCATAAAAAGCAGGTGTTTGACACAATGGAGGCCGCGATGGCCAACGACCGTGCAAGGCATACCGTGTTACCGATCTCGAAGTTTGGCCTGATGCAGATCACGCGACAGCGCCTGCGCCCTGAGATCAATATTGTAACCGCGGAAGTATGCCCTACGTGCAAAGGAACCGGCAAGATCGGCCCGTCTATCCTGCTGGTAGATGATATGGAGAAGGACATCAAGTACCTGGTGAACCAGGGCCACCGCGAGCTGACGATGCAGGTACACCCGATCGTGGCAGCTTACCTCGCCAAAAAAACCCTGCTTACCAAATCGCTGGTGCAGAAGTGGAATACCCAGTATGGTACCAAGCTAAAGGTGACCGAAGATGCGAATAGCCCGCTCACCCAGTATCTGTTCTTCGACCGCAAAACGGAAGACCTGATCAAGCTGTAAAAAAACATTCTTAAAGCTGCTCTTGAACGGGCAGCTTTTTTGTTGCGGTCATGCCATGTTCAGCGCCTCACGGTATTTCAATAAAGAAAGCTCTTTCATCTTAGTCTCCAGCATCACATCCAGCTCCGCGCGGCCGTAGTCCTGAATGAGGCCATGCACCCAATCGCTGTGCGCTTCTTTTCTGGCGGCGGGGTCTTCAAAATCTTTCCGGGAAGAGGAAAAGTGAAAGGCAGGCACAACATCGCTCCAGGTATTATATGCCATATCGAATGCTTCTTCTTCAGACAGATGCCCCGGATGCAGACCGTGATGAAAATAATCGAACACAATGGGAATGCCGGTGGCTTTATGCAAAGGCATCAGCTCTGCGACCGAATACAGGCCGGGCTTATCATCGTTTTCTATAGTCAGGCGGGCTTGCAGGTTAGCCGGCAGATTTTTGAAATTTTGCGCAAAGCGCTTCAGGGTCCCTTCTTTATCTCCGTAAGCGCCGCCTACATGGATGTTTATTTTATTGTGGTGAGATGGCGGAAGCCTCATCAGATCGAACAGCTGTGCGTGGATTTCCAGGTCTTTGATGGTATTGGCCAGCGTAGGTCCAGCGCCGGCCAGCTTATTGAACGGACCGGGATGGGTGCTCACCCGCACCGGCAGGCTGCCTGCCTCTTCCAGCACCCTGCAGATTTTGTGGTAATGAGGCATATCCTTCAACCGGTACTCCGATGCCCAGGGAAACAGCTCGGATGTGATGCGGAACATCTTTATTCCGTTAGCAACATTCCAATACAATATTTTGAGCAGGCCCTGCACATTTTCATAAGCCAGCTCAGAAGCATAGACGATGCCTTTATCCTGAAAAGTACGCTTAATCATACCCCGGTTGGTGGTAATGCCTTCTTCGGCAAGGGTAAGGTTAATGCAGGCGTAACCGAGATTCATGCGCTTCAATTTTAAACAGGTATCAGAGAAGCGATAAATATCCTGCCAGCCATCGATTCAGATAAAGGGTGCACAGCCTTCGCGCACTTGACATAGGTGGCGAAGGCTGCGTTTTCAAACCTTAAAATGATTACTTCTTTACCTCAAATTTCAGGTTGGCCCTGTGTTGCGGATTATCTTCCGCCCATATACTCAGCATATAAATGCCATTGGCAACTTTTTCACTCAACTGTATGTTTACAGACCAGTCCTTTCTATCCGGCGTGATTGCGCTCTTATATACAAGCTGCCCCAGCCCATTGATCGCTTCGAGGTGAATGTGCTGGCCCTGTACATAGCTCATTGCATTTCCTTTTATCTGAATAATGAAACTGCCATCATTAGGATTCGGGTACAGACTTATTCCATCATCAGTGGCTACGCCGCCAATGCCTGAGCTTATATGCATCTGCAATACATTGCCACTGCTTACTACAAACGGAGTAGCGCATTGCGCCCCGCTCTCAAGCTCAGCGCTGATTACATCTCCATCTCTCAGCGAATTGGTTGTCCAGGTAATACCTGTAGTGCCCGCAATGGTTTGTCCGTTCCGCTTCCAGTGTACCTGAGGATTAGCGCCTGCGTTGGCAACCGAAGCAGTGAAAATAACCTGCTGGCCTGCGCCAACCGAAGTGCCCGGATTTACGCTGATAGTTATAACCGGCGTCAGGTACGGGCTTACGCTTACACCCATTTTATTAGAAGATACCGTATCAACTGTACGGCAGGTGGCATTGCTCTTAAGCACCACCC
Organism: Chitinophagaceae bacterium; assembly: GCA_965200035.1. GTDB lineage: Bacteria > Bacteroidota > Bacteroidia > Chitinophagales > Chitinophagaceae > UBA1952. The sequence continues at coordinate 1,241,885 of OZ241334.1, forward strand.
GAATCGTATCCCGATTGCTGAGACCGGAAGTCATATAGGTATTGCCGGTAGCTCCTGCAATCTGCTGTGCATTTTTCCACCATTGATAAGCAGGACTGGTACCTCCGCCAACAATATTGGAGTAGAAGGTAACCGGCACATCATTACAGAGATCAGGAGGCATAGTGGCATTGATATTAATGCCCGGCACTATCTTAGGCATAATGCTTAATGCAGGCAATGTAGCCGTAGCCCATCCGCCCGCAGCAGCGCAGGGCAAAGAGGTTTTCATGATTACACTTATTACGTCTCCATTATTGAGCGATGCAACAGTAAAGACGGATGTGGACGATAGCGCGCCGGTACTGACTCCGTTGACCCGCCATTGATATAGAGGTGAAGCGCCGCCATTAACCGGGTTCGCAGTAAAAGTGACCGGATCGCCGGCACATGTTGTCACCCCTGAAACAGTAACGCTTACCGCTGGTGTAACAGGATTATTGACCACAATATTTTTTTGCGAAGCCGGACCCGTACCACAGCTATTGAATCCTGAAACACTCACGGTTACATTACCTGGCGCTGTTCCGGTTGTGCTATTGATCGTATTGGTCGCAGAAGTCCCTGACCATCCTGTCGGCAATGTCCATACATAAGAAGTAGCCTCATTGATCTGGCCGGTTGAAAACGTAACAGTACCAGTGCCGGTACACACAGAATCAGGCCCAGAGATAACCCCTGCAGCACTGGGTTTATTCGTTACATTGACAGCAAGCGTTCTGGCAGGTGAAACACCACATCCATTGGAAGCGGTGACTGATATAGTTGCGCCTGCAGTACCGGCAGTCATCGCGGCGAAAGTATCCAGAGCGGGCGTTGTTACAGACCAGCCGTTTCCGCCTGCAGTCCATGAATAGCCTGAGGCATTTGTTATTTTAGAAACGCGGTATATCTGGGCTGTACCTCCACACACATCAGTAAGGCCCGTAATGGCGCCGGGCTGTGCAGGTATGCTATTGGTGATACGTACGGGCAGGGAAGACACCGCGCTTGTTCCGCAGGCATTGGTTGCCTTCACCGTAATCGCGCCCGTTGCGGCCGCGGGTATGGTAGTCATGGATGTGCCACCTGTAACCACCGGAGCACCCCACCCTGCAGGAACGGTCCACATGTAAGTTGCGGTCAAAGGAACAGGACTGATGGTATAAGTTCTGCTGATGCCAATGCATACGATAGAGTCACCGGTAATAGCGCCTGGCGTAGCCGGGATGGTTACAACAGTCACAGGCATTGTTTGTGGCATGGAAGCCCCGCAGCCATTGATCGCAGTTACAGAAATATCGCCGGTACCTGCGGCAGCGGCTGCTGTAACGCGTATCGAATCAAGTCCGGCAGCCGAAAGAGCCATCCATCCTGCAGGTGAAGAAGGTAGAGTCCAGGCATAAGAAGTGGCTGAAGCTACGGGAACAATGCGGTAGGTATTAGCTGATCCTCCGCATACTGATGCTGCGCCGGAAATAGCAGCGGGCTGGGCCGGCGGTGTGTTGACGGTAACCACTGTAGCAGAGGAAGCGGTACAGCCCCTGCTGTCTGTAACAGTAAGATTGTAAGTACCGGCAGCCGCTGTAGTTATTGCATTAACCATTACCGCAGCATTGGTGGTGCTATAGCTATTCGGGCCATTCCATACATAGGTGTAGGGCGGAGTTCCTCCATTTACAGAAGCTGTAATGCTTAGTGTATTGCCTGCGCACAGCTGAACGCCGGCATTTGGTACTATGGTAATGGCCGCTGCCGGCTGGGTGATCGTGACTGACTGATTAGCCTGACAGTTGTTGCCGTCTTTTACCGTTACTGTATAAGTGCCTGCCGGAAGGCCGGAAGCCGTAGCAGCAGTGCCACCAGCGGGCGACCACGCATAAGTGTATGGTTGTGCGCCACCTGCGGCTGTTACCGTAGCGCTGCCATTGCTATTGCCAAAACAAGCTACATTGGTTTGTGCCACCATTGTAGCCGGCGCATCAGGATCTTTCAGCAATATAGAGATTGCCAGTACCGGTGAGGTGCAGTTCAGGCTGCTTGCCGAGAAGCCGGAATAGCTGCCCGCATTCAAACCCGGTATAGTAGCAATACCCGTTGTGCCTGCGGTAACTGTAGCAGTCTGAGGTATGCCGTTCCTGGAATAGTTGATGATATAAGCAGTACCTGCCTGAAGGCCGGTAAGGCCGATGCTGCCGTTTGATCCATTGCAGGAAGACGGATTGACCGGAATCGTATTGGCAATAACCGGCGTTGGATTAACCGTGACATTTGTGCTTCCGGTGCCGGAAGCGCAATTACCTGCTGTATTGGTGACCACGAGGTTATAGGTGCCGCTCGCTACTGTGCCGGCGTTTGAAATAGTTGGGGCAGCAGAGCTGGCGGTAAATCCGTTGGGGCCGGTCCATGAATAGGTAGCGCCGCTTACCGGAGTTGTGGAAAGATTAAGTGTTCCGCCTGAGCATAACGGTGTGTTAGCTGCTATAACAGGTGTTACAGGCGTTGCATTGACCACCACATTTACAGAGCCGGCTGCAGAATTACAGAATGTAGTGGTGCTGGTGGCCGTTACATAGTAGGTGCCGTTTCCTGCAGTAGCTATATTACTGACGGATGCACTGGCTGTATTGGCACTAAAACCATTTGGCCCGGCCCATGTATAGGTATTGCCTGCTACAGGAGTGGTGGATAGATTAAGCGTATTGCCGGCACACAATGGATTGGGAGAAGCGAGCGCTACAGGTGTAGGTGGTACACCGGAAGTAGTAAGCGTCACCGGACCTACGCTATGGGAAGTACAACTATTCAGAGTCACAGAAATACCGGTGTATGAGCCAGCGGGAAGACCCGTAATCGTATAGCTGCCGGATGTGGTGCTGGTACCGGTCAGCGACACGTTATTCCCATTTTTGTTATACAGGATCGTATAAGCCGTGCCCGGCAAAAGACTGTTGAGCGTAATGCTGCCATCCGAGCTGTTGCAGGTAGTTGGCTGTACTACTGTACCAAGCGAAATAGAAGGCGCAGGCCTTACGGTAACTGTTACGGTATCAGAAAAATTATCGGCGCAGTCTGTTTTATACACATAGAAAGTAGTGGCTGTCGGGCTTACCGTAATAATGCTGTCTGTGCTCAGGAAACTGGTATTGTTTGTGTACCAGGCAGCCCTTGAGATGAAGTTGTAAGGAACACTGGTAAGGGTATAAGCGTTACTGCCGGCAGGTGTGAAGCGCATGCCTTCCAGGTAAGAGCTCCAGAATGTAGCATTTCTTCCCGGCACAATATCCGCAACAGTAGCATCTTTCTGAAGCCCCTGCACCGTAAGACCGGAAGTGCCACCGAAATTGCCCGTATTACAATTGTCCTTACGGTTGATCTGGAAATCGATTAAGTTGCTGCCTTCATACAATATTGCCTGAAAGGCAATGAAATTGGTTCGGCAACTGTAAAAAGGCATATTGCACCAGGTAACTACAAATTTGCGGTTGGGTGCTGTACCTACAACGGCCCAGTCTATATCGCCCGAATTGTTTGGAAACAAATCAGCAAAACCGGCCATGATCGAATTTTGCAGGTCCGAATTGCCGGGGTTGGGAACAGGACCGAATATCATATAAGGCGAAAAGCTGTTGGGAGTGCCTGTGTTGAACGTAATATATCCGTTGGATGAGATCAGGCATTGCGTGTAAGTATTTCCGTAAAAAGTAAAGGGAAAAGGCAATGAAATGATACCGGAATATTTATCGTCCGGCAGATTGATCAGGTGGGGAATCCTGCCGGTATAGCTGGCTCTCAGCGTTACCTGTGCGCCGGCGCATATAGAAGTATCATTGCTGGTAATGGTTACCTGCGCCCGGGCGGGGTTAAAAGCAATGAGCGCAAATGCAAATAATAAGAGAAAAGCAAAAATGGGTTTGACAGACATAAATACCGGGCAGGTTGGAATATATTTATTGAAATACAGTTGTATAAAACATTGATTAAATCTGGGAAAAAACATAAAATTATTGGCTGGCAAATCTATAACCAACTTACAAAGCTTTTTTCAACCCAGCGTAAAACGTATATGACATTGCCCGCCTGTCAATGGTTGGCTATAACAGACCATTCACCAGCCTATAACGATCGCTGCATTGCTGTATACTGACGTATTTTAGCATACTTAGCATAGGCGGCGAAGGCAGAATTTTTGCACACAATGTAGCCATAGTAGCCATCCAGGAAACCGCCGCGCAGCACATAGTCCACAAAAAAAGACCACTTGGGAGCCAGCAATAATTTGAGCAGCGATACTTTTTTGGCTCTTGCCACATCAAAGCGGGCGCCATTCTCGGAATAATGCTCGATCTTCTTCAAGTGCGAGGAGATGGTAGGAAAGCTGTAGTGCAGAATGTCCCCCTTAAGCGAGCCTATGGTGAAAGCAGGATCGTAAAGATGCCAGCCCTCATGTACTTTATCGGCCGTCATTTCTCCTTTCCGCTTATCCCACAGCCGCGATTTTGGGTTCGGGTACCATCCGCAATGGCGTATCCAGTGGCCGCAATAATTGGTCAGAAACGGAAACTGATAGGCCGCATGGGTCTCTTTGCCTTTTATGGCCAGAATGCTCTGCTTCAGCTCCGGCGATACTTCTTCATCGGCATCTACAGACAGTATCCAGTCGTAGGACGCCTGCGCGATCGCTACTCTTTTTTGCTCGCCATAGCCTTCGAATGCATGGCGCATTACCCGTGCACCGAGGCTTTCTGCAATCGCCACTGTATCATCCGTTGAGAAGCTGTCCACCACAATCACCTCATCGGCCAGCCCGTCCAGCGCGCGGATGCAGCGGGCTATGTTGTGCGCTTCGTTGTGCGTAATGATAATGGCAGAGATCATTGTTTGTCGGACTGTTTGGGTTTTGCCTGAATGGATGCTTCCTGTAATGATATGAAAACGGGTCGCAAAATTAATCATTCATTGCTGCTAATATTATGGGGTAACATACCGGCAGCGGCTCTTTCTGGCTTTTTTACGGCTAATGACCATTGCTGTTTTCAGGCAGAAAACAATGTAGCAAGCCGTCGGCGGTACGCAGCGAAGTATTGGCTGCATACAGCGAGTCATAAAAACAGTTTCTAATACATTGCTCCGAAATTCCGGAAATGTATTCATAAAAGGTTGTCATCCAGATAATGGTGAATTATATAGGGAATAACGTTTACCGCCATCAGCGGTTTAACGAGGCACAGGTCGCAGTGGGATGCTTCCTGTCGTCAGCATGACCTACACAGCGTGGGCTCATATAGCGGGGTCATCCTGAGGCATGAAGGATCCCACAGCGGGTTAGGCTTTTCAATACACTGCCTAATGTGCTTCCCTGCGTCAGCATGACACGCATCGCCTACATTTGCGCTCATGCGCTTACACTGGCTTCTACCAACGATCAAAGGCATACCGGTGCTGATGTATCACCGCATCTGGCCGGGGCAGCAGGACGGGCTGACGCTCACACCGGAGCAGCTCCGGGAGCAATGGCAATACCTGAAAAAGGAAGGTTATAATGCACTATCGCTGCAGGAATTTCTGGCGGTGGCAAAAGGGGAACAGCCACGGCCGCACAAGGCGGTGCTTTTCACCTTTGATGATGGCTACCGCAATAACCTGACCTATATGTACCCGCTGCTCAAAGAGCTGGGCTGGTGCGCCACCATCTTCATCATAGCTCATACACTGGATGGACAAGCGCCGCCGGAAGCAGAAACGATCAATGAAAAGCTGACCATTGAAGACCTGCGCGGCTTTGACCCGAATGTGGTTCAACTTGCCCTGCACGGCTATGCGCACGAAAATTTTTCCAAGCATACCGCCGGTGAGCTGGACCAGATTATGCAGCAATCTTACGAGGCTTTCCGGGAGGCAGGCATTCCTTTTGAAGCTGCGCTTGCTTACCCTTACGGCTCACGCCCCAGGGATGCTGCAACGATGAAAGCGATGAAAGAGCAATTTAAAAAAGATGGATTATCGGCCGCTTTCCGCATCGGGAACAAGCCGCAGCGCATCCCCACGCATGATCTTTATGAGCTTAAGCGCATCGATATACGTGGAGAAGATTCGCTGGAAGATTTTAAGATCAAGCTGCGCAAAGGCAAGCTCAAGCCATTTTAAGATCGCTTTCATTATTACACACCCGGTTATTTCGCAGAATGCCGGCTGTATCATTGGAAAGAGAACGGAATCTGAATTTTGGCAGGCTGGCACAATTTTACCTCATAGCCATTGCAAAGGCTTTATTTTTGCCCTTATACCGCACTCCAAAAACATGAGATTTTTATTTCCGGCCCTGTTCCTATTACTTTCCCTTGCTGCCTGTACAGATAGTCAGCAGGGCAATAACGGCAGCAGCGAAGGAAACAGCACCACCGTCGGTATGGTAGATACCATTACCGGCACACCGGGCACTTTTTATAAAAGATACAGCGGCACGGCGGGCAGCAGGCACATTATCCTGAATCTCGTCAAGTACAAAGACCTCGCGGCAGCAAGCTATTACACCCTTTCCGACAATAATCCGGCTATACTTATTATGCCAATTGACTCTGCTGCTGCGGCTAATGACTTTATCTTCCGCGAAGGCAAAAACGGGGAGATCGTGTGGCACCTGAAGGCTAATGGCGCACGGCTCAGCGGCACCATCGCCAATGAGCAAGCCAAAAGCAATGATCCGGTCACCTTATCTGAAGAATATCCTGCGGGCAGCGCCAGGCTGGTGGCGTATGCTTACGATGCTACAGGCCGATTGCTGGAACGTGCGGAGCAACCCAATGCCAATGCTTCCTATGGCATGGTATGGCCGGCCGGTAGCTGGAACCCGGAATTGTCTGCGTTCGCGCGCTCACGCATTGCTGTAACCATGAATTTTGAAGGCAAAAAAGGAGTAGATGAAGGCCTCAGGACACGTGCTTCGCGATATTTTGCCGCCTACCGGAACGAGCTGCGCACGGTAGTGGACAGTACCTGGCCGGAAGCAAAGCGCGCGGACATCGCCTATCATTACAACACAACTTTTTACCATTATGTGATCTACAATGACAATGACTGGCTTGTGCTCGAAGATGCCGTAAGCACTTATACCGGCGGCGCTCATGGTATGTACAGCAGCACATTCAAGAACATGGATATAAAGACTAGTACAGACTGGAATATCAGCCGGGTGGTAACTGATACTGCTTCGCTGAAACCTTACCTGGAGCTGGCCGCCCGTGATTATTTCGGCATCGGCAACGATCAGGACCTGAGCAGCCGCCTGCTGGTATCGGAAATCCCTGCTACGGCCAATTTCTATATCACGCCGTCCGGCCTCACATTCGTGTACAATCCTTATGATCTGGCATCTTATTCGGATGGACAGATCAAGCTGTTCCTGCCCTACCGCCAGATTATGCCGGTGCTCACACAGGATTTTAAGGCGCGTATGAATTTCACTTCTGGCTCCGGCATAGCGGTGAATGCTGCACCGGCCCTGCGTCATAGCATTACAGCTTCTTACTTTTCTACTAATCTTTTTTAGCAAATGGAAGACTCGCTCGAGGACTTGCAATACCCGATAGGGCGCTTTTCAGCACCGGATACTTATCAGCCGGAGCTTCAGAAAGAATGGATCTCCGCCATCGAAGCGCTGCCTTCCTGGCTGGATGTGTGTATCGAAAATCTGGACTCCGACCAACTGGAAACCCCGTACCGTACCGGCGGATGGAACGTCAATCAGGTCATCCATCACCTGGCCGACAGCCATATGAATGCATTCATCCGTCTGAAGCTGGCGCTTACCGAAGAATCGCCCACCATCAGGCCATACAACGAGGGCCTCTGGGCCATGACACCGGAAATAGAAATCGTGCCCGTCAATGTATCCATTACCCTGCTTCACGCGCTGCACCGGCGCTGGGGGCAACTGCTCCGCCACATGCATCCGGAAGACTGGACCCGGAATTATTTTCATCCTGAGCACGACCGCTATGTGCCGCTCTGGGAGATGGCCGATCTTTATGCCTGGCATGGTAGGCATCATATGGAGCAGATCCGGAGACTCCGCCAGCGCATGAACTGGTAAGCGCTATTCAGGTACAAGACTTTTAAGAAAATCTGCAACAGGGTATCTGCTTTGATGAAGCCATTAACCGCACCGCTTAAGAGAATATTGCAGCAGCTATTGCTGCTGCTGGCTTGCTACTTCATCAGCCGTATTTGCTTTACCCTGATCAATGTCACACACTTCAGCGGATTGACCATTGGCGGTTTTTTTAAGCTCTGCTTTTATGCGCTTCGCTATGATTTGTCTGCCATTTTTGCCTTGAATGCCCTTTACTTTCTGCTGCTGCTTTTACCACTCCCGCTCTGGCGTATGCCGCGCTGGGTAAGCTTTACACAAGTTATATTTGTAGGAATAAACGTGCTGGCGCTGCTGTTTGAGCTGAGCGACTGGGCTTACTACCCGTATAATTTCAAGCGCTCTACTGCTGATGTGTTGAAGATGATCGGCCGCAAAGGTGATTTCTGGAATCTGCTGCCCCGCTTCCTGATCGACTATTGGTATGTGCCATTGGCTATAGTGCTTTTTGTTTTCTGCTTTATAAAAATCAACAGGCGCATCTGTAAAGCCACACCGCTTGACCAGCCTCCACAGCGCTACGGCCCTGCACTGATCGGCGGGCAACTATTGCGATTAGTAGTTGCCGCCGGCATATCCCTGATCGCTATCCGGGGGGGGCTGCAATACATTCCTATTGGTCTGCGCAATGCTGTACAGGTCGCCGAAAGCCGCTATGTGCCTGTTGTGATCAATACACCGTTCAGTATTATCAGCTCTTATGCAACGCCGGGTCTGGAAGAAGTACAGTATATGAGTGAGGCGGATGCGGATGCAGTCATTCATCCCGTAAAGGATTACCGCGATGCAGCCAACCCATTCCGCAGAAAAAATGTAGTGCTCATTATTCTGGAAAGCTTTTCCAAAGAGTTTACCCGCCTGGGCGGCGGCACATCCTACACACCGTTCCTGGATTCGCTGATGGATCATACGCGGTTGTGTACACAGGCTTACGCCAATGGACTGCATTCCGCAGCAGGCATTCCGGCCATTATCGCAGGCATTCCTACTTTGATGGAAGAAGCATTTACCACTTCCAACTATGGCACCAACCGCATTGATGCGCTGCCCGGTCTGCTGCGCAAAAAGGGATACGAAACGGCATTCTATCATGGCGGCACTAATGGCACCATGAGCTTCGACATCTTTGCCGCCGCTGCCGGCTACGATCATTATTATGGCCGGAAGGAGTACAATAATGAAAAGGATTATGATGGCAACTGGGGCATACCGGACGAACCATTCCTCCAATATTTTGCAGCCGGGCTCAACCAGATGAAACAGCCGTTTGCTGCCTCTGTATTTACGCTGAGCTCTCATCCGCCTTATACCGTACCCGCACAATACCGTCAGCGCTTCGGGCCCGGCAAGCTGCCCATATATGCAGTGATCCGTTATTCAGACTATGCACTGCGGCGTTTTTTTGAGACGGCATCGAAGCAACCCTGGTACCGGAATACGCTGTTCGTAATCACCGCAGACCATTGCTCTCCCCAGACCGGCGGCGGATATTATGATGCCAATATGGGTCGCTATGCTATACCTGTTATGTTCTACGCGCCGGGCGATTCATCCATAAAAGGAACTCAGGAGGCGCCCGTGCAACAGCTGGATATTCTCCCTTCTGTGCTCGACTACCTGCATTACGATCAGCGCTTTTTCGCTTTTGGCAACAGCATTTTCCGGAAAGATGCTCCCCGCTATGTGGTCAATGAAAACAATGGCAGCTATCAGTGGCTGAAGAACGGCTATCTGCTACAGACAAAAGAAGTACAGGCAACCGGCTTGTTCCGCTTTCCGCAGGATAGCCTGTGCCAGCATAATGAATCCACATCTGCCGCGGATGCCGCCAGGCAGCTTTATGAGTTCAAGGCCTTCCTGCAGCTTTACCGAAGCGCACTCATTCATAATAAGATGAGCGCTCCCTGAAAATTGTAGCGGGCAGGCAGTAAATTAGCAGGCGTATTCTTTTTAATTCTTTCTCTTATGGAAACAGGCTTACTTCATTTGCACAATCTGCTACGCTGGGCAGTATTGCTGTTTGGATTGCTTACCCTCATTACCTCAATGCGGGGACTGGGTGGCAAAAAAGATTTTACCAATGGCGATAAGCGCACGGCGCTTTACCTGCTCATTAGTTGCGATCTTCAGCTCCTGCTCGGTCTTGCCCTTTACTTTATGAAAGGTTATCAGCATAATTTTTCCGGCGGCGTGATGGCTGAGGTCATGAAAAATCCTGTATCCCGCTTCTGGACTATCGAGCACGGGTTTACGATGCTGATCGGTATTGTGCTGGTGCATATCGGGTACGCGGGTACCAAAGGCAGCCGCGCTCATGTGGGCAAGTTCCGCCGCCTGTTCTGGTGCACGCTGATCGCACTGATCCTTTTTGCCGCTATGATTCCGTGGCCGGGCCGGGAAGGCATTGGCCGGGCGCTGTTTCCCGGTATGGGCTAATGATAAAAATGGTAAAGGCCATAAAGCGAATGCTTTATGGCCTTTTATCTGTCTGCTACCTGTCCTGAAAAGCTATTGCTTTCCTTTAATTCCATCTTCGAACTCTGTCGTAATGCCTGCCTTTGCGTCTTTAAAATCCCTGATTCCCTTACCCAATCCTTTCGCCAGTTCAGGCAGCTTGCGGCCACCAAAGAGGATGATGATTGCCAGAATAATCCACAGCCATTCACCACCGCCGGGCATTGAGATCAGAAATTGATTTGTTGTCATTGTTGTTTGTTTTTGTATTGCCGTTCGGCTAGATACGGGTAATTTTAGCTTACGGTTTTATTGTTGTTTCGTTTACCAATCCTTTTGTCTGACAGATGCGTCTTAAAGACTATTACCGCACATTGGAAGTACGGCCATCTGCTACTGGCGAGGAGATAAAAAAATCGTTCCGCAGGCTGGCGCTTCAGTATCACCCCGACCGGAATGCCGATAATCCGTTTGCAGAAGGGCATTTCCGGGAGATCAAAGAGGCCTATAATATTCTGGGCAATGAAAGGAGCCGTAAAAAGTATGATGATGAACGCTGGCTGTCCGGCACTACTATCCATGCGAAACAATCTGCCCGAACCACTCCCGCATGGCTGCTGCATGAAACGGCACGCCTGCGCCGCCACATAGAAACTATTGATACTTACAGGATGAACCACATAGCCTTACAGCAATATATTCTGCTGTTGCTGGCAGATGAACCGCTAAATGTAATGCACCTCCAGAATGATGTGACCGCAACAGCCCGTGTAACGGAAGATATGCTCGCTGCCACCCTGCCCCTGCGGCTAGATCTGATGGAGCCGATCAAAGAGCGGCTTATCCTGCTGGCAGGTAAAGAGCTGTGGTTGAGGAAGATGATTGAGGAAGCCTGGGAGGAGCGGCAAAAGGCGGCCAGGTGGGGAAAACGTATTCCAACATTGATGCTGCTGCTTTTTTTGATTATCGGATTGCTGGTAAGCCTGATAAGACTATTAAAATAATCGATCAGTTAAGTAAAAAATATTTTCTGTAAATAATATCTTTGAAGCCATGTTCCGCAATTTTCTACGTTCTTTCTTTTTGCTGATACTATCGGGCGGCGCGTTTCAGGCAGGCGCACAATGTGTAACCATCGCTAACCTGCCCGATACTGTTGACGCCTGTAAGAATACGACGCTGCAGTTATCACCCACAGTAGTTGGCGCTGGCACCAACCTCCGCACGCTGGATACCTTCTGGACGCCTACGGCGGGCCTTTCGAACCCGGATATCATTAATCCGATTGTTACGGTAGGCACTACTTCCACCACCTACAAGCTCACTGTTACTGCGCTCACTGCCAACAATTTTGTGAACAACGGCAATTTCAATAATGGAGTGACCGGATTTACCAGTGCTTATTCACCGGGCTTCGGCGGCTCTTTCGGCCTTCTTTCCAATGAAGGCACCTGTGCAGTCACGACCAATCCCAACCTGGTACACACCAATTTTGCTTCTTTCCCTGACCATACCGGGAATGCCGGCGGGCAGATGCTGGTGGTAAACGGCGCATCAATACCTAATACCAATATCTGGTGCCAGACCATTACGGTAGTGCCTAACTCACAATACGATTTCAGCGCCTGGGGCGCTTCTACTACGCCAACCAATCCGGCAGTCATTCAGTTTGCCATCAATGGAACCTTACTGGGCACTCCGCTTGCGCTACCCGGCGTAAATGGCCAGTGGACACAGTTTCACGCAATCTGGAACAGCGGCAGCAATACATCAATTGATATTTGCATCAATGATCAGCAAACGGCGCCATCCGGCAATGACTTCGCTATTGATGATATTGAGTTCCGCCTTATTTGCCCCGCTACCGATTCGGTATATGTACGGGTCACCAATCTGAAACCAGCTATTGACAAGATAGTGAAGCTGGGATGCGCTGCAGATACGGCTAAATTTACCGCACTCAACAATGGTGGTGATGATCCGGACCAATACCAATGGGATTTTGGCGATAATACGGGCAGCCTCCTGCAAAACCCGACTCATGCCTATACGCGTCAGGGCGTGTACACTATAAAGTTGCTGACCAAAAAGCGCAATTGCATCGACTCTGCTTCTACCACCATTGATACCCGTCACCCGCTGGTCGTTGGCCTCAAGGCAGATCACGACACTGTTTGCCTTGGCGGTGCTTTCCAGTTTGATAATTCAGGCGATAATACCACTACCCCTCCCACTTACTTTTATGATTTTGGCGATGGCAGCACCGGCACTTCTTCCAATCCGGCACATACCTATAGCGCTGTCGGGGTTTATAAAGTGAAACATGCTGTTACCGATCAGGTACCTTGCTCTGACACCGCTTTGGTCACGGTCACAGTAGTGGCTGCGCCTACAGCTGATTTCAATGTGAGCTCAAGCAAGATCTGTCAGGGCAATAATATTGACTTCCTGGCCAATGCTACACCGGGCTTTGATACCCTGCTCTGGAATTATGGAGATGGTACTATTCTTTTTGACTCGCTGCTGACTACGAAACATGCGTATGATAACCATGGCAGTTTTCCAATCACCCTGACGGTTGGCTATCCGCAATGCCCGACTATTGTGCTTACCAAGAATATTAATGTTTATCCATTCCCAACAGTAAATATCGGGCCGGATACCAGTGTGTGCCCGAACAGCGAGGCTGTTGCTATCGTAAACCGCAACTATGATGGCGCTTCAGGCAATGCATGGAGCACTGGCGAAACGGGAGCAGCAATTGTGGTAAGAACACCCGGCGCTTATTGGCTGGAAGTAACGAATGCCGGTGGCTGCTCCGCATCTGACAGCATCACCGTACGCAATGCCTGCTATCTGGATATTCCTAACGCCTTTACGCCGAACGGCGATGGCACCAACGATTATTTCTTCCCGCGCGAAACGCTCAGCAGCCGGCTTACACGTTTCAGAATGCAGATCTTTGACCGTTGGGGACAGCTTATTTTTGAAACCAACTCGCTGGCAGGGCGTGGATGGGATGGTACTTTCAATGGAAAGACACAGCCGCAAGGCGTATATATCTATCTAATCGAAGGTCAGATCAACGGCGGTTCCACAGAAAAATATCAGGGCAGCGTGAATTTGCTGAGGTAAGGGATTGATGTATCATGTTTCATACCTGTGCTTGTATATGGTATAGGATATTAAACATGATACATAAAGCATGACACATACTTAGTGCAGCGCCAAAACCGGAATGCCGCTTTTGTGCACCATGGCTTTTGTATGGCTCTTATGAAACAGTGATTCCCAGAAAGAATAGTGATGCGGTATCACAATCAGCCAGTCGGTCATCTTTGCCTGCGTAAATGCAGCTATTTCATCATCCACCTGCGCTATAGAGCTTACCACATGAAAATTGACCGGCACCTTATCCTCAAATGCGGGCAATGGCATATCCATTCTATCCTGTGATGAGTCGCTTTTTTCCTTAGCTACATGCAGGATATCGAGGCTGGCGCCAGTTCTTTTTAAAAGGTCCTGCAACGCACTAAAAGCGGCATCTTCAGGCATACCGGCAGCATCTACTGCAATGCAGACTTTACGCACCGGCGCATAATGGTAGCCATCCGGCACGGCAAGAATAGGTGTCTTGCTGCTGCGCAAAAGCTCTGCAGCAGTATTTCCCGTCCAGAAAGAATCTTCTTCCGCGCCATGACTGCCAATAATGAGCAATTTAGGAGCAGCATCTTCAATTACTTCCTCCAGAATATCTCCTATATCTCCGTATTCGATGCGTGTGGTAACAGATACGTCAGCGTAAGCATTACGGATCATCGTCGCCGTGCTTTCCATTCGCGTATTGTTTATGTCCCTCAGATCATCAATGGGCACAACAGGTATGCCCGGATCATTAAAGGATACCGGCATAAAATAAGAATGCAGCAATTGCAGATCGTAGCCCCATTCGTGCGCAAGAGCGGCTCCATATTGAGCGGCATTATCACCCGCATTAGAAAAGTCTGTGGCAACAAGTATTACCGGCATAGTGTGGTTTTGTAATTACCGGAAAATTAGCAAAAAACATTAGTCCGGAACCGGTAAAATAAAAGCCCGGCTGCCTGTAAATATTCAGGCTGCCGGGCAATATTATTAAGCGCTAAAAATCTAGCGTACTACTTTATTCTTGAATGCCTGAATAGCATTGCGGGTAAAATCACTCAGCACCAGGCGACCGCTGATCGCTGCGCGCTCTGCCAGCAGGGTATCCCAATGCTCTGTGCCTTGCCAGAATACCTTCTTCAGTTGTGCAATCGCGTCCGGGCTGCTGTGTGCGAGGCGGTCTGCCAGGGTCTTCACCGCATCATCCAGCTCTTCTGTGCTGTGGTGCAGTTCTGCATACAGACTGTGCTTCTTGCCCCAGTCCGCACTGCGCCATTCTGTGGCATCAATCGCCAGCTGAGAGAAAGCGCTGAGCCCTACTTTGCGCTCTACCGCTGGGCCTACCACGAATGGCCCGATACCTACCGCCAGCTCGCTCAGCTTGATGGCCGCATCATCCTTAGCAATCGCATAATCTGTAGCGGCAATCAGCCCTACACCACCGCCAACCGCCTTGCCCTGCACACGGCCGATCACGAACTTGTGGCACTTGCGCATCGCATTAATTACATGAGCAAAACCGCTGAAAAATTCCAGTCCTTCTTTCTCATCCTGAATGGCTGCCAGCTCGTCAAAAGATGCACCGGCACAGAAGGCTTTTTCACCCGCGCTCTGCAATACGATCACTTTCACGCCGGCATCTATGCCCATATCATTGATAGTACGGGCAAGGTCTTTCAGGATAGCACCGGGAAGCGCATTGGAAGAAGGATGGAAAAACTCGATGGTGGCAATGCCATGATGAATATCGTGACGAACGTAGCCGCCTTCTGGATGCTGCATATAAAAAGGTTGTTTATTAAAAACGAAGGCGCAAAAGTAGGAAGGATTTGTTGTTCTGTAATCGCATTAACCTTTCAGGCGGGCAATCTGTTGCTCATGAGCTTTTTCAGTCCGTATATCAGGATATTTTCAGGATGTTTGCATCATTCTGTTCTATAAAAACAAGCACAATGAGCACACAAACGCAGACACCGATTACGGTAACGGCTACCGTACATGCACCAGTACAGAAAATATGGGAATACTGGTCTAAACCGGAGCACATTATTCAATGGGCATTTGCATCCGATGACTGGCACGTAACCCATGCCGAAAATGATTTTCGCCCGGGCGGGAAGTTTACAACACGCATGGAAGCCAAAGATGGCAGCATGGGCTTTGACTTCGGCGGCACCAACGATGAGGTAAGGGAGCATGAATACACCAGCTATACAATGGATGATGGCCGTAAGG
Source organism: Chitinophagaceae bacterium (assembly GCA_965200035.1). Taxonomy (GTDB): domain Bacteria; phylum Bacteroidota; class Bacteroidia; order Chitinophagales; family Chitinophagaceae; genus UBA1952. The sequence continues at coordinate 1,257,885 of OZ241334.1, forward strand.
CAGCCATCACTTTTGAGGTCAGCGGAGATGAGTGCAACATCACAGAAACCTTTGATCCGGAAGGAATGAACCCGCCTGAGATGCAGCGCGCAGGCTGGCAGGCCATTCTTGATAACTTTAAAAAATATGCGGAGGCGAAGGGCTGATAAAGGCTATTGATAAAATGGCATGATAATTGCGGTACAATACACGCATTTGCCACGGTCCTGAGATTCAGATTGTATGGCGAATGCGTAAAAAAATCTCTTCATCCCTCTAAAATTTAAAAACATGGAAATGATGGTACAAGGTCTGCTCGGCGAGTTTATGCACGAAGCGGAAAATACACGCAAGTTGCTGCAGAGCATTCCTGACAGCGCGCTTGACTTTAAGCCTTCTGAAAAAAGCTGGACTACGGCGCAGCTGGCTTCGCACATTGCAGAGATCTATAACTGGCATGAGGTTACGCTGCTGCAGCCCGTCTTTGATATGAGCACATATGAATATGATAAGGGCGACACCAGCAAGGCATCCAATATCGTAGCCAAGTTCGAAGAGAATGTAGCCAAAGCAAAAGCTGCGTTCGAGCAATGCACGGACGCATCTATGATGGAAATCTGGAAGATGGTGGCAGGCGATAAGGATCTGCTTCCGCCAATGCCCCGCATACAGGTAGCGCGCGGCTTTCTGATGAATCACCTGTACCATCACCGTGGCGAAATGATCGTGTATCTGCGCTCGACCGGCAATAGAGTTCCGGGCTTGTATGGTCCTACTGCCGACGATCATAATTTTGGCTGAGTCGTTCATGATTGTTTTTTACAAAAAGAGCTACCATAAATGGTGGCTCTTTTTGTTTTGCAATGGCGGTAAATGATAATCATCATTTCAAAAAGCCAAGCAAAAACCTACCTGATGCAGCTATAGCGGTATCAGCTGATCAGACGGGTATTTTTTCTCTTTACGCTTACCTTGCATACATGCTACAACTTGGTCTTTGCACCTTTGCCGATCTGGGCGATCTTACTCCTCAGCAGCGTATGAGCAATCTGCTCGAAGAAGCCATACTCGCCGATCAATTGGGCCTGGATGTGTTCGCGCTCGGCGAGCATCATCGTCCTGATTACATAGCCAGCGCGCCGGCTGTGGCCCTTGCCGCTATTGCCGCACGTACAGAACGCATCAGGCTCAGCAGTGGCGTTACCGTGCTCAGCAGCGATGATCCGGTGCGCGTATTTCAGCAGTTTGCCACGGTTGATCTGATCTCCAACGGACGGGCGGAAATCATGGCCGGGCGCGGCTCTTTTACAGAAAGCTTTCCGCTTTTTGGCTACAGCCTGGATGACTATCATACGCTCTTTTCAGAAAAGCTGGATATGCTGGTAAAGCTCACTCAGCAGGAGATCATTACCTGGCAGGGCAGGCATACACAATCCATCGATCATACAGGCATCTATCCGCGGCCGGTGCAGCCGCAACTCCCCGTATGGGTGGCTGTTGGCGGTACGCCTGAGTCTGTAGTGCGCGCGGCGCAATATAATCTGCCGCTTGTGCTGGCCATTATTGGCGGTCAGTGGGCGCGCTTTGCTCCTTTTGTAAAGCTTTACAGACAAGCCCTGGCAGAATATAGCCATGATGCAAATACTGCGCAGGTCTGCATTAATCAGCACTGCTATATTGCGGAAGATTCACAAGCTGCGCGCAATGAATTTTACCCTGCTCATCATGAAGTTTTCAGCCGTATAGGCCGTGAGCGCGGCTGGCAGCCGGGCGGACGGTCTGAATTTGATGCAGGGTGCGCGCCATCCGGTCATTTGCTGGTAGGCAGCCCGCAGGAAGTGATTGATAAATTATGTGCCGAACAAGATCTGTTTGGCAATACCAGATTTATGATGCAGATGAGCTTAGGCAATCTACCGCATGCCAAGGCAATGAAATCCATAGAACTGTTCGCTACCAAAGTAGCGCCTGCATTACGCGCTATGGCAGGCAAATAAAATGTTTCGATCTGAAAGGTCGCCGCTGTTTGTAACTGGTTCATTAATATTTTGTTGCGCGTAACCTGCACGGATTATGCGGAAACGTTTACCGGCGTAAAGTGATAAGCTTTGCTTACATGCGGCGGCACTTTCCGTATAAATAACGGCATTCATATCCCGATAATAAACGGGTATGCATATACCCATTAAAAAGATAGTGTCATACCGTTAAAAAACGGTAGACAGGTGGTGAATAACACAGTAAATTGCATTATCAATTAACACACCAGCACACCTAATCTACCCCTTTAGCGATGAAAAAATATGAAACTTTAAGGAGCATCCTCAATGAGGATATCAATATCGGGATTGATGTGCATAATTACAGCCACATCATGATTGATTTTGAAAATCCACCTAACGATATTCCGGCAACTAGCCTTTATATCGCTCCGCCGGATCAGACGCCGCCGCTCGATGAGCCGGCCTACATCTGGCGTGGCAGCCGCCATACAATGGCTTACGCTGGCCGGTAAGTTAATTATCCTTTGAAATTTGCACCTGCTTTATTTATAAATGCGGGTGTGGCGCCGCTACTTTATCCGCTTTATTCTTGCCTCTATTCCCTTTTTTTCCGTTTCAGTTGCCGCAAGCTCCCAGGCTTTCTGAAAACCTGCCCTCGCACGTGTGGCATCAATCGTCTCATAAAGCTCGCCCAACAACATAAAATAATAATTGTTCTGCACCGGCTTCAGCAATTCCATCTCCTGCAGCGCAGCCTGTATGCCCTGAGCTTTATACAATGCGAATATCCGGTTGAGCGCAACAGCAGGTGAGTAATTAATGACCAATAGCTGATCGTATAGGCGCAGGATGTCGTTCCATTTTTCCGGTGTGTCTTCTTTGGTGCAGTGCCAGCTTGCGATACCGGCCTCCAGGTGATAAGAGCTCAGCTCATTGCCCTGCATAGAACGCTGAAGATAGTGCCATCCTTCCCGGATCAATGCCTGATCCCACAGCTTATCATCCTGATCATCATATAGCACATGCGCATGGCCACCTGCCTGCCGCGCATCGAAGCGGGACGCATGAAAGCACATCAGCGCGAGCAGCGCATTGGTTTTGGGCCTATCTGTTCGCTCGTACGCCGTGAGCATCAGCCCCAGGCGCATGGCTTCCAGGCAAAGATCTTTCTGCAGGATGGCATCCTGTGTTTTTGAATAATAGCCCTCGCTGAACAGCAGGTAAATAATATGCAGCACATTATCCAGCCGATCATCCAATTGATGCTCCGGCGGCAGCTCCATCCTGATCTGTGCGGCGCGCAGCTTTTCCTTTGCACGGAACAGTCTTTTATTGATCGTTTCTTTGCTGGTAAGGAACGCTTCCGCAATCTCATCAATTCCAAAACCGCAAAGGATGCGCAATGCAAGTCCTATCTGGGCTTCGCTGGCAATGGCCGGATCGCAGATGGCAAACATCATCTGCAGCTGGCTGTCACGTATGTTTTGCTGTGAAAAGTCGGGCAATGGATCTTCTTCCTGCAGCTCACTACCGGACTTCACTGCGGGAATTACTTTCTGCTCCAGTATTTTATTCCTGCGAAGCAGATAAAGTGTTTTCTGCTTTCCTACGGCGTAGAGCCATGCGGTAGGGTTGGGTGGCATTCCTTTGGTGCCCCAGGTTTCTGCTGCAAGCAAAAAAGTATCGCTGACGATATCTTCCGCCAGCGCTATATGCTGCAGGCCAAACAGCCTGCTGATCACAGCGACCATTTTAGAAAATTCCTGCTGGAATAAATGCTTCAATGATTCGTGCGCCTGTTCCATATTTTGTAATGATAAAAAAGCCCATACCGTATAACAGTATGGGCTTTGTGCTGTAGTAATTATTGAGCGATCTGGCGTACCTCTACGCTTCCTCCACCAGTCAGTGCCGGGCATCCATGTGCAAGTGTAGTAGCATCATCCAGGTCTTCGGCTTTTACAACGATAAAGCCTCCGAGCCGTTCGCGGATTTCTACGAACGGTCCATCTGTAATCACGCCGCCCGGCTTCAGCACTTTGCCTTCGCCGGAAAGCCTGTTTCCATGATCGGCAAGCTTACCCTGCGCGGCAATATTGCCTATCCATTCCTGCCAGCTACGGACCGTCTCTTCCATTTCTTTGGGTGATGCCTGAGTATTACAATTTGTATCGTCCTGCCGGAACAGGAATATAAAGTCTTTCATATTGGTTTGCTTTTAAAAAAATTGATCTTGTTATGGATGAAAAAATCAGTTGGTAACTGCGGCGTGCATGCCCGGAGTATAGCTGCCCGCAGGAGTGCGGAAGGCAATGTTGAGGCGGTTATAAGTATTGATGGTTGTAACAGCAAGCGTAAGATCGATCAGCTCATCTTCTGAAAATTGTAAGGTGGCCTGCTTGTAAACATCATCCGGCACATTGCCATCCGTGATTTTTGTAACAGCCTCGGCCCAGGCCAGCGCAGCGCGCTCCCGGTCTGTATAAACGGTGGCTTCGCGCCAGGCGTTCAGCATATACAGGCGCTGCTCCGATTCGCCTTTTACACGCAGGTCTTTCGAATGCATATCCAAGCAATAGGCACAGCCGTTTATTTGTGATACCCGAAAGTAAATCAGGTTCAGCAAATCCTTACCTACCGGCGACTGAGCCAGATAACTCCCCAGTGGATAAAGCGCTTTCATAGCGTGCTGGCCCTTTGCAAACACATTGATACGTTGTTCCATTTTTTGATTTTTTAGTGGTTATTGAACGTTTATACTTCAATAATGCACGGGCTTTCAAAAACTGGACATGCTCAGGAACATTTTTTGAAAAATATTTTTAGCAGGAAATGTCAGGACACCTATGGATTAGCTGCATCCGGCGCAGGATGCATGCTCAGCGCTACACCGATCCGGTTCCACGCATTGATGGTCGTGACGGCCATGATTACCTGTGCGGTCTTTGTTTCGCCGAACATTGTGATGGATTTTTCGTAGAGCTCATTGCTCAGTCCCTGCCGGTGTATGAGTGTGATCTCCTCGGTCATGGACAGTATCAATTGTTCTTCTTCTGTAAAAATATTGGTGGCTTCGCGCCATACATTCATCAGGTAAATGCGCTGCTCAGTTTCGCCCAGCCTGCGGGCATCTTTGGTATGCTTATTCACGCAATAGGCGCATCCATTGATCTGCGAAGCGCGTATCTTGATCATTTCACGGTGCAGCTCGCTGATTTCTGAATTGCGGTTATATTCATCCAGCGGAGCCAGCGCCTGATAGGCCTGCGGCTGTACTTTTGCCATGTTCAGTCTTTTGCTCATAATTGTAATTTTAAATGGATCGGGTTAGCTGTTGTCTTGGAAATCATTACCTGAAAGTAGGAGAAAAATGGAACAGGTTTTAAAGTTTGGCTCTATGCTTGTATTGTCCGGGCGCTGTTTTTTCAAGTAATTAAAATGATGATGCTTTACAACAGCCAGCTGCATAATTTTTCTTTCAACAATATAACGGTAAAGCTGTGGCTGCCGGATATGTCAGCGCTGCAGGCTGCCTACGATGCGCCGCAAAATGCGAACGCACCATTTCCATATTGGGCCAGGCTGTGGCCGTCTGCACTTGCCATGAGCCGTTTTATTGCAGCGAATCCGGAACTGGTAAAAGATAAAAATGTACTTGAGCTTGCCGGGGGATTAGGGTTGCCAGGCATAGTCGCCGCTCATTTCGCCACTCGTGTTTTGCTGAGCGATTATCTGCCGGAAGCAGTAGCTGTTATGCAGGCTTCCATTGCTCAAAATCATCTGAACAATATTTCCTGCCGGCAGCTCGACTGGCATCATCTTCCGCCAGACCTCGGTGCCAATGTGCTTCTGCTCAGCGATATTAATTACGATCCTGCAGCTTTTGAAGTGCTGTATAAAGTGCTGATCCGCTTTATGAACCGGGGCACCACCACCCTGCTTACTACTCCGCAGCGCCTGATGGCCAAACCTTTCATAGAGCGCTTATTGCCTTTTTGTATACTACAGACAGAAGATGAGGTGATTCTGGATAATGAACGCCATTTTATTACTGTAATGATATTGCAGAAACAATAGCTGGCACTATAATTATACGGATTCGGGTAACAAACCAATAAACGATCTGATATGAAAAATGCTTCTCTGAAAGCCGTAGCTGAAAAGATGAAAAATCTTGACTTCTGTATGCTGATTACGCAGGATGGGCGCAATGGATTTCACACACGACCTATGAGCAATAATGGCCTGGTGGAATACGACGGCAATTCATGGTTCTTTACTTATGAAGACAGCAATAAGGTACGGCAGATAGAAGCGGATGCCAAAGTGAGCCTGATCTATCAGAATGATGATATGCTGTTTATGGAATGCTACGGGCAGGCCAGCATTATCCGCCGGAAAAGCATGATGGAGGATAAATGGATGGACGAGCTGAATCAGTGGTTTCCTCAGGGACTGGATACATCCGGCATCTGCATGATCAAAGTGGAGGCTACACGCATCCAGTTTTGGCATAAAGAGGAAGAAGGCGAGTACAAATCATAAATTTTATTGAAAAGAAGAAGCTGCCTGAACAGGCAGCTTTTCTTTTAACACACAACCTCCTTAATAAGTTTTAGTAGTTACATTTGCTTCTTCAGCTCTTCGAGCTTGCCTTTTTCTGATGAAAGCGCGGTCTCTTTTTTGCCCTGCACATTTTTGTTTTCTGCAATCTGCTTTTCGAGCTTTTCTTTGTCGCGGCTCAGCTTATCGCCATCTTCCACAGAGCCTTTGTAATCTTTCTCTGCTTTTCTGATGACCTCTTCCTGCGCTGCTACGGCCAGCTTCAGCTGATAAGCTTTGGCATCGTTAGTGAAACTGTTCAGGAAGGCTTCCAGCTTTTGTACTTTATCCGCGTCGTTTGCAGAGGTTACAAAGTTGTCGTAGCCCTTTGAAGCCAGCAGCGTGATGGTGCTTTTGCCATCTTTGCCATCCACTTTCACATAAATGTCCATCTTATCCGGACCAATGCCGGCCCAGGTAACAGCTTTATACGCCATAAAGCCTTTTTCAGAGCTCTTTTTGCCGAGGCCTTCTTTGTCAAGGCGCTCTTTAAGGGCATTTTCCACTACATCACCAGGCAGATCATAGTCAGCAACGATTGCGTTTTGCTGACCTTTCATAAATTTCACACTGCTTTCGTGTGCATTCTGCGCCATGCAGTGACTGGCAGCAGCACTTAGGGTAACAATGGAGAGCGCCTTTAAGAAGTGTCTCATAACTGTTATTTCGTTTTTGGTATTCGGTCATATAGCATCAAGAAGTGTGCCAAACTTTTTAAAACATGCTTTTATACAAATAAAAAAAGCGCTGCAATATTTACAGCGCTTTTTTTCATTTTATTATCGCAATATTTATTTTGCCACAGACATTACCTGTATCGGCTCTTTCCCCCGCTTCCTGGCAATCCAGCTTTTCAGGCGGAAGCTGAGCAGCATCATTACCGGCACCATGATCAGGGTAAGGAAAGTAGCAAAGCTAAGCCCATAGATCATCGTCCAGGCGAGCGGTCCCCAGAAAGCACCACTATCACCACCAAAGAAGATATGAGGATTGAGCTCTGAGAACAGCGTTGCGAAGTCAATATTCAAACCTACTGCCAGTGGGATAAGGCCAAGTATCGCCGATGCGGCGGTGAGCAATACGGGTGTCATACGGGTCCGGCCAGCTTCAACAATTGCGTCATAAGGCGTCATGCCGTCTTTAAGCATAAGGTCCATAAACTCTACCAGCAGGATACCATTTCTTACCACAACACCCATCAATGCAACAATACCCATACCGCTCATTACAATCGATATTGTGTTGCCAAAGATGGCCCAGCCGATCAATACGCCGAAGATGGAGAACAGGATCTCGCTCATGATGATGAAAGTGCGCGAAATGGAATTGAATTGCAGGATCAGGATCAGGAAGATGAGCGCAATGGACGCCAGCCCGGCAGAACCCAGGAAGCCCATGGTCTCTGCCTGATCTTCCTGCTCACCGCCCATACGCACACTTACATCAGGCGGGAATTTAAAGTCGAGCATTTCTCTTTGTACGGTGGCTACAACTTCATTGCCATTGGCGTCGGATGTAACATTCGAAGACAAGGTGATGATCCTCTTTTCATTCTTCCGCTTAATGCCACCATAAGTATTATCGTAATGTACATTGGCAAAAGCACTGACCGGCACATGGCGTATGATGCCGCCCATACCCATATCACGATAGGTAATGGACATGTTGCGAATGGCATCTATATCGCCGCGCTGGTCCTGCTTGTAGCGCAGTGTGATCGGGTAGTCATCTTTCGCATCACGGAAACGGGATACTTCCTTTCCGAACACAGCGGTACGCAGGTTGGTAGCGACCACGGCTGTGGAAATAGATTCATTGTTCATCCGCTCACGGTCAATATCGAACACAACCTCAGGCTTTTGTGCCTGAAAATCCGAGCGCAGCTCTTCAAGTCCATGAATATTCTTCGACATAAGGTAGCGTTTCAGGCGCTCTGAAGTGGAAACAAGCGTGTCAAGGTTATCGCAGGTAATTTCGATGGCAACTGGCTTACCGGTTGGCGGACCACTACCTTCTTTATCTACCGTTACTTCTGCACCCGGCACACCTTTCACCGCACTCCGGATGCGCTCGAGGTATTCCCGCGTAGTCACTTTGCCACTTCGTTTAGAGAACTGTGCAAAAGCTACCTGGATACGCCCTTTGTTCGGGAATTCGCCAACTTCACCAGCGGTCGGATCTACTGCATTTACTGTTACATTAGAGATAATGGATGTTACATTCGGGTTCTTCTTACCGCCATCCATATCAAGTGCTTTATCTACGCGGCCTTCAAGGTCTTTGAGCACGGTATTGGTATAAGCCTGATCAGTACCTACCGGCATATTCAGATATACATAAGCAAAGTTCGGATCGCCGCTCGGGAAAAAGTCCACTTTCGGGCTGCGCATGCTGATGCCTACAATGGCGAATATGAAGATGATGCCCATAATACCCAGAGTCTTGCCGGGGTGCGCCATGGCAGTCTTCAGCCAACGGGTGTACCAATCCTGGAAGCGTGGCCAGGTCTTATTCTGAAAACGATGGATTACTTTTTCGAGTACAAATTTTTCCAGCAGAACAAATCCATAGAGGAAGACCACGAAGTTGCCAACGCCCCAGCCGCCGCTCAGGTAGCCGATTGCAGCGAGCGAGGCAGCAACGATCAGTACGATCTTGTCCTTCTTACCCCAGCGGCGCTTGCCGGTATCGTTCGGATCATGCGGCTTCATAAAGTCCACAGCAAATACCGGGTTGATCACATAAGCTACAAGCAGCGATGCGAGCAGGGTAATGATCAGTGTGATTGGCAGATAGAACATGAAGTTGCCGATGGTGCCTGGCCAGAATGCCAGTGGCACGAATGGCATAAGTGTGGTAGCGGTCCCGGAAAGCACGGGCAGGAATATCTCACCCGTGGCCAGCTTGGCGGCGCTCTTGATCGGCACCTTGCCATTGTCGAAGATGCGGTGCGTATTCTCAATCACCACAATCGCATCATCCACCACAATACCCAATGCGAGCAGGAAGGAGAACAGCACAATCATGTTCAGCGTAAAGCCGATCGTTGGCATGACCAAAAAGGCGATAGCGCAGGAAAGCGGCACACTCATGGCAACGAACAACGCATTGGTAACACCCATGAAGAACATGAGGATGACCGTTACGAGTATAAAGCCGATGATGATCGTGTTGATCAGGTCATGCAGGGTAGAGCGTGTTTCATCGCTCTGGTCGCCGGTGATGCCGATGTTCAGATCCTTTGGCAGTTCATCTTTCTGCATCTTCTTCACTACATCCTGTACTTTGTCTGATGCATCAATCAGGTTTTGCCCGGATGCTTTGATGATGTTGAGCGAGATAACGGGTTTGCCATCCATGCTGGCGTAGGATTTCTGTTCTTCAAAAGAATCACGCACATCGGCAATATCATGCAGGTAAATGCTGCTCCCAGCCTGGCTCTTGACAACGATATTCCCGATCTGATCGGCGGACTTAAATTCATTCTTGAGCGAGAGGATACGCTTTTGGTTGTTGAGCGCAATCTCACCTGCGGTAACGGATACATTTTCGCTGGCTACCGCACGGTCGATGTCATCGAATGTAAGGCCGGCAGCCTGCATCTTGTAGGCATCCACGTTGATTTGTATTTCCCGGTCCAGGGCACCTACAAGGTCCACCCGCTTTACTTCTTTCAGCAGCTCAATCTTGTCCTTTACTTTGTCTGCATATTTTTTCAGACGGCTGAGGTCGTAGTTGCCTGAAATATTTACATAGAGTATCGGCATTTCCGAGATGTCCACATCCTTTACTTCCGGCTCATTGGGCAGGTTTTTGGGCAGGTCTGACCGTGCCTTGTCCACCGCGTCTTTCACATCACGCTTGGCCTTATCCACTTTCACATTGCTCTGGAATTCCACGATCACTACAGAGTAGTCCTGGAACGAGTTGGAAGTTACTTTTTTGATTCCGGTGAGGTTTTTGCACTCCTTTTCGATGTGCTTGGTCACCAGGTTCTCCATGTTCTCAGGAGATGTACCCGGATAGATCGTTTGTACGATGATCTGCGGGAACTTAATCTCAGGGAATTTTTCTTTGGGGAGAGAGTTATAAGTCATCAAGCCGGCCAGCGTAATGATGATCGTGATCAGATAGACCGCGGTACGGTTATCAATGGCCCAGCTTGAGAGGAAGAATTTTTTGTTCAGGTTGTCTTTCATAACTAATGTTTACGCCTTGCCGTTAAAGGCAGAGACGGATTGTAGATAGGATGCCTCCCGACCTTTAGCGCGCATCGATTGCTGCGCCGTTATCGAGATCGCTGAAGCCTTCGGTAATTACGCGGTCACCGGCTTTAAGCCCTTCCAGCACTTCTACCTGCCCGTTGGAGATGCGTCCTTTTTTGACGGTCACAGCTTTGGCTTTGTTGCCTTCTGCGATATATACAACAGACCCCTGAGAGAGCTCCTGAATGACAGATACAGGTATCGTGATCACGTTCTTGTTCTGATAATTGACAATGCGCATACGGGCACTCATATTCGGGTGCAGCTTTGAATTGCTGCCCAGACGGATCTGAACATTGAAAGAGCGCGATGCCTGATCAACAGCTTGCGCCACATAAGTGAGCGTTGTACGGATCGAGTCATTAGTATCGGGCAGGAACAGTGTTACCGGGTCGCCGGTCTTTACCTTACCCAGATAGCTTTCACCAAGGTTGGCTTCAGCTTTGAGCTTGTCGTTATTGACTATGCGGATGCCATTGGGAGAAGCAGCGGATGTCAAATCTCCTACCTTAATATTAACCTGGTCTACAATGCCATTGATCGGAGAGGTAATGCGAAAAAGATTTTTTTGAGCAACGAGCGCATCTCTGTTCTTTAAAGCACCTTCATAGGCTGCCTTAGCCTGTAACAATTGCACCTCTGTACCTATCTGCTGCGTCCAAAGCTTTTGTTGCTTTTCATACAAGGATTTTGCGAGAATAATATTCGGCGCTACTGCCTCAATTTGCTGTTCAATGGTCGAAGCATCCAAACTGGCCAGAACCTGTCCTTTGCTTACACGCTGACCCGGATGAACCAAAATTGATCTCACTACAGAAGGTTGAGGCGACTGCGTATTTGCATTTACATTTTCATCACTGGTGATCTGTGATTGCACATCAACAATACCATTAAATGTGCCGGGCTGCACTTCCAGTATCGTCACCGGGGTCGGCTTCTTCGTAGTGTCCGGATGAGCGCCTTCTATCTTCTTGATTTTATCGTCGAGGTCAGCGCGCTCTTTTTTGAGCTTGGTAAGGTCCTGTTCGCTTTTAGATTCTTTCTTTTCCCCTCCACAGCTCGCTAATACAGCACTGGTAAGGAGTATGGTTATGATGCGTTTCATATAATTATTGTCGTTTGTAGCGTGATGGTTTTATTTGAATTGACCGAGGGAGCGTTGCAGATCCGTTTGTGCATTGAATACATCCAGCATCGACTGGAAATAATTGTTCTGTGCCTGGAGCAGCTCTATCTGTGCCTGATTTACTTCAAGGCTGCTGCCTACGCCGGCTTTATATTTTTTGCGGGATAAGTCAAATACAGTATTGGCCAGGGTAACATTCCGCTGCTGGCTTTCCATCGCAAGCATTGAATTTTTCAGTGTGCCGCGCGATTGCCCTACCTGGAAGTCGATGTAAAGCTGAAGATCACTGATGCTGTTCTTGGTCTTCTCAATAACAAACTTGGCCTGCTTTACCCTGTTTCTGCGCTGAAGGCCATCAAAAATGGGCACATTCAATTGAAGACCTGCCAGAGAATTGTAAGGGAAGCGCTCAAATAAACGGTCAAAAGAGTTGCTTGCATAGTTATAGCCAACATTGAAAATACCCGTCAGCGTAGGCAGTCCGGAATATTTATGTCTTTTCAGATCATACTCGTTCAGGGTTAGCTGGGCATTCAGCAGTTTAAAGTCTGTACGGTCATCGTAGCTGAAGGGCTCTGCTATATCGCTGTTGATCTTCAATAGGGCAGCTTCCAAAGAAGTATCGGTAAGCATTACGGGCTGACGAATATCCATGCCCATCTGGTATTTCAGCAACTGCTCGCTTACGTTAAGCAGGTTGGCAGTGCGCAGGCTGTCCGTAGTCAGATTGTTTACCTGTACCATCGTCCGGTCCATGTCTATTTTCTCTGAAAATCCGCTCTTATACAATTCGGTGATGTCATGCAGTGTGCTGCGCGCATTTATAAGAGAAGCCGAAAGAATCAGAAACTGATGCCGAGCTACGACCAGGCTATAGTAAGCACGCTGCACATTATAGCGCACCCCTTCTTCGGTAAGCCGAGCCTGCGTGCGTGACAGATTCATCACCGCATCACGCGCCTGAAGGGCTACAATAATGCTGCCATTGAATAGTGTCTGGGAGAGCGAGATAGCAGCAGTGGTATTGTGCTTCTGACCAAACGTTAGCTCAAGCACATCACTGCCGTTACTGGTATCGCCGCCACCGCCTGGAAAAGAGCTTGCATCCAGAAAGGTCTTGGGCAGCGCCAGATAGTAATCATATTCTGCGCGTCCGTTCACCTGTGGTAATGCAATACCTGTGATCTCGGCATTCTTGGCCTGCTGTATCAGCACATCCAGCCGGGCATTTTTGGCAGTGCCATTATTTTTTACCGCGTAGCTCATCGCGTCCTTAAGACTCAGCGGAATAGCATCCTGCGCGCCGGCCCGGGTCACGAGCAAAAGCAGCAGGGTGGTAAATGAAATGAAAATCGTTCTCATAGTGCGTGTGTTACTTCTTCTGATATTTCTCTTTGTATTTTTTAAATAGCTTTTCGCCTTTCGCGCTCATAATGCCGTACAGAAAATGCTCAAATATTTCCTGGCTTACGATCTGCGTATTGTACCGCTCATTCATCATCAGGTTTGGCTGCATCATAATCAGGCAGCACTCCATCCGGTAAATGGCCAGCAGCTCCGCATTAAGGTCTTCCCGGTAGTTACCTTCTTCCACTCCGCGGATGATATTATCACGCATGGCAATCATATCGCGCTCGAAAAGTGTCTTGCGGAACATCTCATGTGCTTCCGGAAAAAAGCGCTGCAGCTCCAGCATCGCCAATGGGTTCACCTGCTTAAAAGTCTGGTTCAACACTTCGTTCAGCCGCACCATCGCTTCAATCGCATTTTCGGAAGTGCTCAGTGCATGATGGCATTCATCGGATATCCGGTGCTGGTACCAGTTGATCGCCGCCTGCACTACTTCCTGCTTGTTCACATAATGCTGGTAAAGCGTCTTCTTGGAGACCCCAGCCCTGCGCGCAATATCATCCATCGTAATAGTCTTGAAACCATACTGGCGAAACATATCGACGGATACACTGAGTATCTTCTGTTGAACATCCATAATTGGACGCAAAACTATGGAAACTATTTTTACTAGAAAAGTTTCCGCAGTATTATTTTATTGAAAAGTATCCCCTGACAGGCCTCCTGCTTTTTAAGAAGTAATAATTTTTAACGATTATTATCTTTGTGGCTAATCAATTCCGCAACCATGGGCTTTTTTAAAGAATTCAAAGAGTTTGCAGTAAAAGGCAATGTAATCGATCTGGCCGTTGGCGTAGTGATCGGCGCGGCCTTTGGCAAGATCGTCAGCTCACTGGTAGATGACATCATTACCCCGGCCATTCTCACTCCAGCCCTTAAAGCGGCCAACCTTACCGATCTGGGTCAGCTGGTGGTGCCCGGAACGGCTATCAAATACGGCAACTTCATCTCACAGGTCATTTCATTTATGATCGTTGCCTTAGCCTTGTTTATGATTATCAAAGGCATCAACAGCATGAAGCGGAAAGATGATGCGGCACCGGCCGAGCCACCAGCTCCAACCAACGAAGAGCAACTGCTGACCGAAATCCGCGATCTGCTGAAAAGCCAGAACCGCGCCTGATAACCGGCTGAATTTTATTATTACAAAAGTGACTATATGGCTACCGGAAAGATTTATGAAGCGCTGAAAGACCGAAAAAAGCAGGGCAACAGTGGATTTGCTGTACTTGCCGACCCGGATAAAATCTCACCGGTGCAGATGGAACATCTGGCGAAGCTCTGCAACGATGCTTCGGTTGATTATCTGCTCATGGGCGGCAGTCTGGTGATTGCGCAGCAGCTCGATGCCTGCATTCAGCGCTTTAAAGCTGAAAGCAATATTCCGGTGATCCTCTTTCCCGGCAGTCCGGCGCAGGTAACGCCTTACGCAGACGCGCTCCTGTATCTTTCCCTGATATCAGGCCGTAATCCTGAACACCTGATCGGCCAGCATGTCATTTCCGCACCTATTGTAAAATCGAGCGGGCTGGAAGTGCTCAGCACCGGCTATATGGTCATTGATGGCGGTCGCCCTACTACGGTCTCCTATATCAGCGGCTCAGCGCCTATTCCTGCTGACAAGCCGGATATTGCGCTCTGTACAGCCTGGGCGGGAGAGCTTTTGGGTCAGCATCTGCTTTACCTGGATGCGGGCAGCGGAGCGCGGTATGCCGTTTCTGAAGAGATGATCTCAAAATTGGCTACTCATACCGCTATTCCATTATTTGTAGGCGGCGGCATCCGGACCCCTGAGGCGGCATCGAAAGCTGCAGGCGCGGGAGCCACAATGGTAGTAGCAGGCAACGCTATAGAGCAGGACCCGCTGCTGATCAGAGATTTAGCGCAGGCGGTGCATGATGGACGGGAAATGAAGCTGGAGCCGAACAAATAAGTCTGTTCAAAATTTTTCACATTTTCCATATTTCTTATTACCTTTGCGCTCCTTAATTAAAAAATCTTTTGCCCTGAGGCAATAAAAAATTTGTGTAGCATATGAAGCGTACTTTCCAACCACACCGCCGCCGCCGTAAGTCAGTACACGGTTTCCGCCAGCGCATGCAAACAGCTAATGGCCGTAAAGTGCTGGCCTCCCGCCGTGCCAAGGGTCGTCACAAGCTGACTGTTTCAAGCGAAAGCCGCCTGAAATAATTCCTTTTACTATTCAGCCGGCCTTATGCCTCTTCGTTCTACTTTTTGTAAAGACGAACGGCTAAAGCGCGAGCAACATATTGAAACGCTTTTCCGTTCCGGGAAAGCGTTTTCTGTTTTTCCCCTCCGTATTGTATGGCTGCCTGTGCCGCGCGGCAGCGAATTGTATCCGGCCAGGGCGGGATTCGTGGCATCCAAAAAAAAATTCAAACATGCGGTAAGCCGCAACCGGCTGAAGCGTCTGATGCGTGAAGCGTGGCGGCTGCAGAAAGCCAATGTTTACGCTACCATTCCGCCGGAAGTACAGCTTCATGTATTCTTTATCTATACCCACCATGAGCTGGCAGATTTTGAAACTGTACAAAAGGCTATGACCAAAGCTGCGATCAGGCTTACGGAGCTGATTGCTTCCCAAACTGTTCCTGTGTCCGGAAAAGAATCATTGCCATGAAGCGTGTGTTCAAAACCTTATTCATCTGGATCATCCGTTTTTACCAGGCGGCTATCTCGCCATTGCTGGGCGCAAAATGCCGGTACACACCTACCTGCAGCGAATATGGGGTCATCGCTATTCAAAAATATGGTCCCTGGAAGGGCGGGCGTATGGCTGTTAAGCGCATCCTTTCCTGCAGACCGGGCGGCGGTCATGGCTACGATCCGGTGCCTTAGAATCAGCTTAACTGATGATGCCCATCTGCCGCATGAGTATAGTGGCATTGTTAGAGGTAGAGCCGCCGGTCTTTAATTTAAAATCGAAGTCCAGCCCATCCGGTGTAACGGTGCTTTCAAAATGATAGTTGCTGATCCTGCCGGGATATTCTTCCTGCAGAGCACACAATCCAATATCGTGCGTAGCTACAATCCCGATTACATTTTGCTGCAATAGCTTTTCTATAATAGATCTGGTGCCCTGCTGCTTATCACCTGAATTGGTGCCGCGCAATGGCTCATCGAGCAAAACGAGAAACAGCTCGCCGGATTGAACCGTATCCATAATCGCTTTGATGCGATTCAGCTCAGCACGGAAGTAAGAAACATCATTCTGAATAGAGTCGGTAATCCGGATGGCTGTGTAGATGTGCATCAACGGCAGTGAAAGCTCATCAGCAGTTACCGGGAGTCCGGTATAGCTAAGCACAGCCGCCACCCCAATGGTACGGATGAAGGTGCTTTTTCCAGTCATGTTGGCGCCTGTGAGCAAATAGATTTTCTCATGAATACCGATGCTGCAGTCATTGCCCACAGTATCTTTAATGAGCAATGGATGGCGGAGGTTTTTAGCCCGCATTCCTTCCTGATTAAAGGTCGGGTAAGCATTATCAGGATGGTTGAATGCATAATTCGCCAGGCTCACTAATACATCCAGCAATACCATTGATTCCATGTTTTGAACCAGTAAGGATTTATGCACTTTTCTCCAACGCTCTAATTGCAAAAGACAATAAATATCGAACAGAAACAAACTGTTCATCAGCGGACCGGTCATACCATTATTCCTGCTGTCAAACATATTGGCCAGCTTACGGAAACGGGATATCTGTGCGGTGCTCTTTTGAGCATCTGTACTTATAGCAGCCAGTTGTGGGTGCAGAAACTGATGACTGGCGGTCACCATTTGCAGCCGCTGGTATTTTTCAACCAGCCTCGCCGTGCGGCCGATCTGCAGATTAGCTGCCTTGATCTTTTTACCGAATGCGCCCAGCACAATCCAGTTAGCCATCACCGCCAGCCCTAAGCCCGGTTTCACTGCACCATTAATGATGCTGTAAACGATTAATCCGGTGATTGTCAGCGGCAGTAAAATCATGGCCATTTTAGCAATGATGTTGTTGATAAACTGGTCCGTGCCACTCAGCCAGCTTAAGACCTGCTGATAGTCGCTGGCCTCTTCAGACGTCATCATTCCTTCTGCACGGAAATCTTCCGGAAACTCAGGGTTTGCGCTTAACTCCTGGATCATTGCCTGTTGCTCAAGCATTGAGCCCTCATTCAGTTTGGGTGTCTGAAGCATTGAAGCCAGCGCCTGAGCTCCATTATGCGTTACGCTGCGGCACAGCATCTGATAAATGGAACCTGCCCCGAATAAATCAAGATCGAAGCTATATGGGTGCGCTGTATCAATGTAAGCCTCGCCTTTCGGGAAGCCGGAATAATTGCCGCCAAGTCCTTCCAGCTCATCTTTCAACAGCCCAATGCGCAATTGCAGTAAGTGCAGCTGATTTTCCATTTGTGTGTAAATGCGTACCAATATCAAAAAGGCAATCGCGCACACCATAGCAGCTATCCATTGCCACAGCGCACCAGAGCGGAAAGCATAAATGGCCAACACAAGAGCAGAAAGCACGGAAAGCAGGCGCAGGCGGCTGACCAGACGGCTATTGCGCTGAACGCGCTCAAGAGCATTTTGATGAAGGGTAAGCCTGCGATGATAATGGGCTGCGGGATTGGGCATGAGCGGCAAGATACATTGCCTGAAATAAACGCACCGGCTGTTCATCTCAAATCATTTATAGCAAGCCATTGCAAAGCAGTTTATGATCAGCCAGGTAATGCTTCATTTATTAATAATGGCAAACTTGCATCAATACCTTAATTTTGCGAAAAATTTTCAAATAGATACTATGAGTGTTGCAACGCATCCTAAGGTAGATTTTCAGTTGCCTTACAAAGTGGCGGATATTAGCCTCGCAGAATGGGGCCGTAAAGAAATAAGGCTGGCTGAGGCAGAGATGCCCGGCCTGATGGCACTCCGTGCAGAATATGGCGCTCAGAAGCCGCTGAAAGGCGCGCGTATCGCGGGCTGCCTGCACATGACTATTCAAACTGCGGTACTGATCGAAACCCTGATTGAGCTGGGTGCCGAGGTACGCTGGAGCTCCTGCAATATCTTCTCTACACAGGATCAGGCTGCGGCTGCGATTGCTGCTGCCGGTATCGGTGTATTTGCCTGGAAAGGCCAGTCGCTGGAAGATGCGGATTGGTGCATTGAGCAGACGTTGTTCTTCGGTTCGGAAGACCGTCCGCTGAATATGATTCTGGATGACGGCGGCGACCTTACCAATATCGTGCTTGACAAATATCCTGAGCTGGTACAGCACATCAGGGGTCTTTCTGAAGAAACGACTACCGGTGTACACCGCCTGTATGAGCGCATGGCTAAGGGCACCTTGCCGATTCCTGCCATCAATGTAAATGACTCTGTAACCAAGAGCAAATTCGACAACAAGTACGGCTGCAAGGAATCTCTGGTAGATGCGATCCGCCGCGCTACTGACGTGATGATGGCTGGTAAGGTAGCTGTAGTAGGCTCTTACGGTGATGTAGGCAAGGGCTCTGCAGAAAGCCTTCGTGGCGCGGGCGCCCGTGTGATCGTGACTGAGATCGATCCGATCTGCGCGCTGCAGGCTGCTATGGACGGCTTTGAGGTAAAGAAGATGATCGACGCTGTGAAAGAAGCGGACATCATCGTTACCGCATCCGGTTGCCGTGATCTGATTACTGAAAAGCATTTCCGCCTGATGAAGGACAAGGCGATCGTTTGTAACATCGGTCACTTCGATATCGAGATTGATATGGCCTGGCTGAACGACAATTATGGCAATACCAAGAACACCATCAAGCCGCAGGTTGATCTTTACACCATCGATGGCAAGGATGTGATTGTGCTGGCAGAAGGCCGCCTGGTAAACCTGGGCTGTGCTACCGGCCACCCCTCTTTTGTAATGAGCAATTCATTCACCAACCAGACTTTGGCTCAGCTTGAGCTTTGGACGAACACAGACCAATACGAGAACAAAGTATATGTATTGCCTAAGCATCTGGATGAGAAGGTTGCGCGCCTCCACCTTGCCAAGATCGGCGTAGTGCTGGATGAGCTGACAGATGCACAAGCCGATTATCTGGGCATTCCGAAGAATGGTCCGTTTAAGGCGGAGCACTACCGTTATTAATACAAAATTCAGCATACAAAAAAGCCACTCTTTTAAGGGTGGCTTTTTTGTAGTGGCTCATTTTGAATAGGTAGCCGCCTTTAGCCGGCGCCAGACATCTCTTAACCCAAGGGCCTGGGAAAAAATGCTGCCGCACCGGAAATGGTATAATTCCACCCGGAAACCATGCAATTCCACCTGGAAACGGTATAATCCCACCCGGAAACGATATAATCCCATCCGGAAACGGTATAATCCCACTTGGAAATGACATAATCCCACCCGGAAATAATGCGTTTCGGTCTTATTTAGCTACTTCTCTGTAAAGCATCTTAATCAATCCATCCGCCAGGCCAATCTTCGGCACATAGATTTCGTCGGCACCCGTCCAGCGCATGATGGAGATGAAAATCTGCAGTGCAGGCACGATCACGTCTGCGCGGTCTTCCTTCAGTTGATAACGATGCATACGTTCCTGCAGCGTCGCTGCGCTCAGCTCTTTATGATAATCGCGCAGCAGGTCCAGCGGCAGGGACTTTCCTTCTTTTCTCTTCGAGATGGAGAAGACCTTGTTGATATTGCCTCCTGAGCCGATGGCTTCGACGGGCATATAGTCTTTCACATGCGTCTTCAGGTACCATTTCATCCGGTCCCACTGCTCTTCGCTCACGCGATCCTGCAGCAGGCGAATGGTGCCGATGTTGAATGACTCTTTAAAGACGATGGCATTCCTTGAAAAAAGGGTCACCTCCGTGCTGCCACCGCCTACATCAATATACAGGTAGGATTTCTGCACGTCCAGGTTCTCGGCAATATGCGTTTCGTAAATGATGTTCGCTTCTTCCTGACCGGAAATAATATTGATCTGAATGCCGGTTTCCTGCTGTACCTGCTTCATGAGCGCAGGCCCGTTTTCAGCATCGCGCATGGCAGAAGTGGCACAGGCTTTGAAAGCCGTTACCTTATAAATATCCATGAGCAGCTTATAGGCTTTCATGGTCTCGATCAACTGATTGGCGCGGTCTTCGCCGATACGTCCTTTGCTGAATACATCCATTCCCAGGCGCAGCGGAACACGCAGAAGATTGAGCTTGGTATAGTCAACAGAGCCATCGTGGTAAACGGATGCCTCACTGATCAACAGGCGGGCGGCATTGGAGCCGATGTCAATAGCGGCAAGGATCAAGTGTCATAGTGTTTACTCGCAAGATAGTCATAGATGACCACCTGTGAACGTATTTCCGGTGTTTCTTCCCGGCGGTGCACATATTCATTGTGCTGGCCATTATCCAGAATGCGCCCCTTCACATTTTCCGAAAGCTGTATCGCCATGATGTCGATCAGCTCTTGCTGTAATCTGTGATCATAGATCGGGCAGGCAACTTCTATCCGGTGGTCCAGATTGCGCACCATCCAGTCGGCAGAAGAAATATAGACTTTAGGCTTGCCATTGGTATGGAAGATAAACACGCGGGCATGCTCCAGATATTCATCAATAATAGAAATGGCCTGCATTGGTTTCCTGAATGCCTTCTGCTCCGTATAAGCGCCGCAGATGCCCCGTATCACCAACGATACAGACACACCGGCATAAGCCGCTTCATAAAGCTGGTTAACCATTTCCGCATCTACCAGACTATTCAGCTTTACAATGATAGAGGCTTTCTTTTTCTTTTTGACAGCCCTCACTTCCCGGTCAATCAATTCACCAAATACCTGCCGCATATTGTAAGGCGCTACGGGCAATGTTTTACAGGCTTTCAGGCTTTCAATTTTCGGATGCGGGGATTCAAGGAAAGTGAATATGCGGCTGAGGTCAGCCAGAATATTGCGGTTGGCAGTCAGCAGGCAATGGTCGCCATAATAGCGGGCGGTGGCTTCATTAAAATTCCCGGTCGATACAATGCCATATTGCTTGGTCTTGCCAAATTCTCTCTTTTTAATCAGGCAGATCTTGGCGTGTATCTTATAATCGGGCAATCCTAAAATAACGGTTACGCCTTCTTCTTCGAGCCTTGTCTTCCAGCCGAGATTGGCCTCTTCATCAAAGCGCGCGCGCAGCTCCAGCACCACCAATACCTGCTTGCCATTCCGCACGGCATTAATCAGCGCATTCACCAGCTTGGAATCTTTAGCCAGCCGGTAACAGGTAATCCTAATGCTTTGTACAAATGGATCAATCGCAGATTCCCGCACCAGATCGATCACCGAATCGAAAGAATGGTAGGGTTGGTGCAGCAGCACATCGCGCTTATCCAGCACATCCATAATGCGGCAGGGCTGTACGAGCATCGGGTGCACAAAGGGCTTGCGGCGGCGCTGCTCTTCCTTTTTGGTAAAGACCGAAGAAGGAAAATTCATAAAATCCTTGAAGTTGTGAATGCGCCCTCCGGGAATCAGATTGTCCTTTCCTGAAAGGGAAAGCCGCTTGATTAAGTAATCGAGCAGCCGTGCATCAATATTCCGGTCGAAGACAAAACGGGTAGCGCGGCCGCGCTTGCGGTTCTTCAGGCCTTTTTCTATTTCGGCAATGATATTATCGCTCAGCTCTGATGTGTCTATCTCCAGCTCCGCATCGCGCGTCACTTTAATGATGTACCCGAGAAAGCGATTGAAGCCAAACGGCGCAAACAGGTGTGGGAGCGAAAAGCGGATGATATCTTCCAGCAAAATCACGTCTTTCACCCCTTCTCTGGAAGGCAGGATCACAAAGCGCGGCAATACTTTGGTAGGAATAGAGATGAGCGCGTAGCGTTGCAGCATGGGCGTTTCCGTGCTGCCCAGTACACAGGCCATATAAATAGCCTTATCGTTCAGCAGCGGCATGACCGGGATGCTCTCGATCATCAGCGGCACGATCTGCGTGCGTACCTGCTCATCAAAATAATTAGTGATAAACTTTTGCTGCTCCGTTGAAAGCTGGTTTTCATTCTTAATGTACACTCCCTGCTTCTCCATCTCTTCAATGATCTCAGCATAAGTATGGTCAAAATCGGCCTGCTGACGGATCACCGTCTGCTGTATCTGCCGCAGAATCTTGGCAGGATTGGCCTCCAGATGCACTTTTGCTGCTTTGCCTAACCGCACCATACGGCTGAGCGTAGCCACGCGCACCCGGAAAAATTCATCCAGATTATTGGAGAAAATACCTAAGAAGCGGAGCCGCTCCAATAGTGGAACAGTAGGATCTTTGGCTTCCTGAAGGACACGTGCATTAAAGGCGAGCCAGCTAAGGTCGCGGACGATGGTTTGCCTGGTTGCTTTCACAATACCGGCAAAAATACAATGTGCGTGCCGATGCTCAGGTTAAGTTTTAGGCATCGGTAAAAAGCTTGTGTTGCCTGCAGATCATTTAAATCCATACAAAGCGAAGCAGTACAATGAGCACAGCATAAAGCATTGTAGCAATAAAAACCCCTTTGGATGCGGCATCCAGCCGCTTGCTGTTGAAGTAGATGAAAGGCGCCAGATTGGCCAGAATGCTCAGCGAGATCACCATGGCCAGCTCTTTATGATACACCATCAGGCGCTCGATGAACGGGCTGAAATTCTTACCGCCGCCCAATACCAGGAATACAATCAGAAAGCCAACGAATGGAAGGATCAGGCCGAGAATAAAACCAATAACAGGACGGTTGATGCGCATAAGATTTTTCTATAACGGCGAAGATACATACTGGAGCGCGTGTTTGGGATGCCGGGCTTACCTTTGCCCGCGTAACTGAAAACTGCTTATGAATTTTTCACTCAACAATATTCCGGAGCGCACACAGCGTCCGCGCATCAATGGACTGACCATGGTGATGGACAAAGGCCTGAGCCTGGAAGAGGCGCGCAACTTTATATCTGCTACCGAGCCGCATGTAGATGTGGTGAAGCTGGGCTTTGGCACTTCGTTCGTAACGCCCAACCTGCGCGAGAAGATCGAGTTCTACCAGTCGCGCGATATACCGGTATATTTTGGGGGAACGCTGTTCGAGGCATTCCTCATCCGCAATCAGTTTGATGATTATGTCCGGGTGATGCAGGACTACGGCATCAAGCATGTAGAGGTTTCAGATGGCTCTATTACTATTCCGCACGCGGAGAAGTGTGGCTATATAGAAAAGCTGGCCAAGCAGTTCACGGTTCTTTCAGAAGTAGGATCTAAGGATGCGACCAACATTATGCCGCCTTATAAGTGGATTGAGCTGATGCGCGCTGAGCTGGAATCCGGCTCTACTTATGTAATTGCCGAAGCCCGCGAAGCCGGCAATGTAGGCATCTACCGCGACAGCGGTGAAGTACGCCAGGGATTGGTACAGGAGATTCTTACCCAGATTCCTCCCGAAAAAATCATCTGGGAAGCGCCCCAAAAAGCACAGCAATTGTACTTCCTCCAACTGCTCGGGGCTAATGTGAATCTGGGCAATCTCGCTCCGAACGAAGTGATACCGCTGGAAACCATGCGCATCGGACTGCGTGGCGACACCTTCTTTCTTTATCTGGACAAGTAAGATTTTATCCATTCTTTTATAACCTTTGCCAAAGTCTCAACGCTTTGGCAAAGTCATTTTACGGCCTGACCGGCTATCCACTCTCCCATTCTTTCTCTCCCGGTTATTTTCAGGAAAAGTTCCTGCGGGAAGGTATCGAGGCTATTTATACTGCCTTTCCTCTCTCAGCAATCGAGGATTTTCCGGGCTTATTGAAAATGCATCCCGAACTGAATGGATTGAACGTAACCATTCCTTATAAAACGTCTGTTATCCCATTTATTCATGAGCTGAGCAGCGATGCACAGGCTATCGGGGCGGTCAATTGCATCAATATAAAAGACGGCGTGCTTAAAGGCTATAATACCGACTGGACAGGCTTCCGCGACAGCCTGAAACCTTTATTAAAACCGCATCATCAAAAGGCTTTGGTACTGGGCAATGGCGGCGCGGCAAAAGCAGTCGTTTATGCACTGCAGCAATTAGGCATTACTTTTAAAGTGGTGTCAAGAGGCATAAGCAGCGGACCTTTTCTTCCCTACAGCGGCATTACGCCGGAGCTGTTGCAGGAATATACCCTGCTTATCAATACAACCCCATTAGGTATGTTCCCCGATGAAGACCGGGCGGCGGAGCTGCCTTACAATACATTGTCTGAAAAGCACTTGCTGTATGATCTGATTTACAATCCTGAGCAAACAAAATTCCTGCAGCTCGGCAAGGAACAAGGCGCTGTCATCAAAAATGGCCTGGAGATGCTACATCTGCAGGCAGAAGAATCCTGGAAAATCTGGACAGGCATGTAGCCATGTGTCCGAGGCACGTTCTAAACAAAACGCAATTATCCCTTCTGCAAGATCTCCAGCTGGCGCTTCACGCTATTGTGATGAATCTTCTCATACAGGGCAATAATAAAATCACGATCAAGGCCAACCTGCTCGCCCCTGCCACCACGCGTTTGCACAATATCCCTCCAGCGGTCCGGCTGGTAAGCAGTCATGCCTAATTCTTTTTTTACCTGCCCGATGCGCTCCGTCAGCTCCATACGCCGCGCGAGCAGGTCAATGATCTCTGCATCAATGCTATCCATCTCCTGACGGAAAAACTCCAGCGCATCCGTAGTATTACCGGTATGCTCATGGCGGATCACCAATCCGGCGAGTAAGATGCTCAGCTCCTGCGGCGTGATCTGCTGCGCGGCATCGCTCAATGCTGCTGCGGGGTCAGGATGCGTCTCAATCATCAGTCCGTCAAAGTCCATATCCATCGCCTTTTGGGCTACCTCAGCCACACGATTGGCAACACCGGCTATATGGCTTGGATCACAAATAATTTTCAGCTCCGGGCGGCGGCGGCGCAGCTCGATCGGTACCGGCCAGTTGGGTGAATTACGATATACAGAAGCCGCCTTATAAGCAGAAAACCCCCGGTGTATCGCTACCACTTCAGCTACGTCTGCGCGCTCCATACGCTCAATAGCGCCCAGCCAGAGATCTGCATCCGGGTTCACCGGATTTTTTACCATTACTGGTATGTTGACACCTTTTAAAGAATCGGCGAGCCGCTGTACCTGAAATGGATTGACCGTCGTGCGCGCACCAATCCACAGCACATCTATACCGTATTTAAGCGCCAGCTCTATATGCGCAGGCTCTGCTACCTCTACCGCAGCAGGAATGCCCGTTTCGGCTTTCATAGTCTTCAGCCAGCCCAGCGCTTCCTCGCCGCGCCCTTCAAAATGGCCGGGACGGGTGCGCGGCTTCCATACACCGGCGCGGTATAGCTTTACCGGAAGATGCTTCAGGGCATGAGCGGTGGCTAACACCTGCTCTTCGCTTTCGGCGCTGCAGGGGCCGGCAATTAAAAAAGGCTTTTGTGCGGATTGAAAAAACGACATACGGCCGTAAAGGTAGAATGGCCGGCGCGGAGCTATTATAATTTAAATCTTAGCCCCGATTGTACGCTTATCCGCTTGTTGGGAACGGGCAGCACATC
This sequence comes from Chitinophagaceae bacterium, assembly GCA_965200035.1. Lineage (GTDB taxonomy): Bacteria > Bacteroidota > Bacteroidia > Chitinophagales > Chitinophagaceae > UBA1952. The sequence continues at coordinate 1,283,859 of OZ241334.1, forward strand.
TTCATCAATTCTGTACTTGATAAAAGGTCGTCCTTCAAAGGCAAATTCCGAGACCAGCAGGACCTTTTTACTTAATGGAACTTCATGCGTATAGCTGAATCCTACCCACATGCCAAAGCGGTTGCGGCATAAGTGATCAGATTCATCTGCTGTATTGGTAATAATGGCATCATCCCACAGCAGCGATGGTGCACAAGTGAAGCCGATATAGCTTTTCATACCGGCCATGCGCGGAAACATATAGCTGAGCAGGGGATAAGTCACATCGTACATTACGCCCATGCGCAAAGTCAACGCATAAGTATCACCATTTACGGCAAGAATGCTGTCTGCCGCGCCGGGCGTATGTTGTCTGAAATGATAGGTGCCTGCGTCTATCTTAAAGCCCAGTTTCTTCCTGGTTTGATAACGAAGCGTCAGCGCTTTGTCCCAGGTCAGGTGCTGCCCCGGTAAGGTCCGCAGGCGGTCCACGCCTATCACCTTCCGGGTGAGCCAGTAGCTGACGCCTTGCTGCGCACCGATCTGCCATGATTGTGCATTTACATTACCAGAAGTAATGGTCAGCAGCAATAATATCCATACAAATGACTTCATAGCAGAATGCGGCAAATTACCCAATACCTGCCAGATGAGCATGAGATAGGCTACTTTTGCGGCCTGATGAAAAATTTTCCGACGAAAGCGGAGCTGCAGCAGGGCGCAGTCATGCTGATCGATAAGCCCTACCGCTGGACCTCTTTTGATGCGCTGAATAAAGTACGCCGCCTGATCAATACGAAGATCGGGCATTGCGGTACGCTGGACCCTTTGGCCACCGGCCTGCTGATCTGCTGCACCGGCAGGAAGACGAAGGACATCGAAACATTCCAGAAGCAGCCGAAGGAATATACCGGTATCATTCAGCTGGGCGCAGTTACCCCAACGTATGATCTGGAGAGCGAGCCTATGGATTTCAAGCCTTTTGAGCAGCTTACGGAAGACGAGGTCAGGAAAGCCACGATCCCTTTTACAGGAGATATTCTGCAGACGCCGCCGGCCCATTCTGCTATTAAAAAAGATGGTAAGCGGGCTTATGAAATGGCGCGCAAGGGCATTGAGATGAAGCTGGAGCCAAGACCAGTAACAGTAAGTGAATTTGAAATAACCAAAATCGAAAATGGAGAAGTTCATTTCCGCATTGCCTGCAGCACGGGCACTTATATCCGCTCCATTGCCAATGATCTTGGCGCTGCGCTTGGCTGCGGCGGCTATCTTAAAGAGCTGCGCCGAACGAAGATCGGCTCCTTCTCTGTGGATGATGCACCGGATGTGCAGGAATGGGTAGCTAAGCTCAATGAGCCGGATGAAGCGGCCAGCTCCGTCATTTAACTGATCGAAAAATATTTTTTCCAAAGCCCTGCAACGACTGTGTTGCAGGGCTTTTTCTATTGCACCAAAAAATTTCCGAAAAATTATCCGGCTCATTTAAAGTAAAAATGCTGATCGCCCGTTTACCTGTTCAATACCGGCGATCAGATTCTTCAAAGGAATAATTACCGGGACTTAAAGTAAAAATCAAAGACGGCCGTCTTCCATATAAAGCAACCAAATTTTAAAAACCAAAACAACATGAGATTCATTCTTCCAAGGCTCTTTGGCCTAGCGCTCATTGCAGGCATTGCCTCATTCTTACTGGCCTTTCTGGCCAAAGCATTGATGGCGCTCGCCATTGTAGGCACCATCGTTTATTTCGTGATGAGCCGCTTCGGCCGCCGTCACCGTCACAGCCGGCAGGGCTTCGACCAGCGTACAGACCTTTATGGTCGTCCTGATCACCGCTACATGGGCGGCGCACCTTATGGCTACAATGGCTTTAGCAGCAATGGCTTCGACAGTCGTGATGAAGTAACGCCTGTTTACCAATCCCGCCGCGCAGAAGGCATCATCCCGATCAATTAATTATTCAAAAATTTCTTTTCAACACAAACCATAAAACAACAACGTTATGTACCACAATAATCAATCAGCAGAAGACATGCAATTCAGAAATCAATTTGGAAGCTGGGGCCACCGTTGCGGCAAAGGTCCCTGGGGACGTAAGTTTGGTGGACAAATGCCGTGGATGAAGCACTTCAACCAGATGTTCGGCAACCGCATTCCGGTAAATATCGAAGAGACCGATGACGCTTTCCAGCTTCATTTGTACGCCTCAGGCCTGATCAAGCAAAACATCCAGCTTTCCGTAAAGAATGATGTGCTGACGATCTCTTACAAAGCTCCTGAGCAAAGCGGCAGCAGCGATCAGTTTTCTCACCGCGAGTACGAGGCCGGCTCTTTCGAGCGCCAGTTCCAGCTCAACAGCAAAGTGCTCACCGCCGCCATCAGCGCCGCTTACAACGACGGTATCCTGAAGGTGACCCTTCCGAAAGATCCGTCAACCAACCAGCCGGCTCAGCGTGTAACGGTCAGCTAAAGTCCGTTCACCGATCAAAAAGCCGCCGGTGCCTGTGTATCCGGCGGCTTTTACCGACATCATCTTCTCTACTGCATTAAGAACAGATACTTTGCAGCCGCATTTATACATGGATCAGCCTGCACGCCCCACAATTATTCAAACGGTAAAGGAATATGGCAACCGCCTGTTCCGCTTTATCCGCGGGCGTGTGGCTACGGATGAGGATGCTGAGGATATTTTGCAGGATGTATGGTATCAGCTGAGCAATGTGCCCGAAGTGGGCGCTATTGAGCAGATCAGCGGCTGGCTGCACCGCGTAGCACGTAACCGTATCACCGACCGTTACCGCAAGCACAAAGAAGAGCTGCTGGACGATTACAGCTACGAAGATGAAGATGGAGAAACCGACTTCCGGGATATAATGCTGGCTGTAGAAGACCACCCCGAAGCCGAGCAGCTCAAACAGCTCTTCTGGGAGCAATTATTTGCCGCACTGGAAGAGCTCCCCGAAAATCAGCGTTATATCTTTGTGCAGAACGAGCTGGAGGAACGCACCTTTCAGGAGATAGCCGATGAGACGGGTGAGCACATCAAGACCCTCATCTCCCGGAAGGGATATGCGGTAAAACACTTGCGCAGGCGGCTCAATCATTTATACCAGGAGTTTATCAGCTATTAAAAAAACGAAAGAACAAATGTCCGGCAACTATCCTTTTCCCCGTCGTCCGCGCGGCCGCTTTCCCTTCTTTGCAGTGCCTGTGGCGATTGCTGTAGGCACAGCATTGGGCGGTGTGGTGATGCTGCTCTGGAACAACCTGCTGCCCGAGCTGTTCGGTTTCCGCAAGATCAGTTTCTGGCAGGCTTTAGGCTTGCTGGCGCTCTGCAGAATCCTCTTTGGCAACTTTGGCGGCGGCAGAGGTTATGGACGGGACGGTATGCGCCGCAGAGGGCAGATAATGCGGGAAAAATGGAATAATATGACCGATGAGGAGCGCAACGCATTTAAAGAAGAGTGGAAGAGAAGATGCGGCAGGTAATTTTGAAATTTTTTGCGGTTAAGAAGGGTGTATTTTTACAGGAAATGAGCTAAGATGAAAGGGGTAAGTTTTGTAACTAACAGCCAAAATGAGCGCGTTGCTGTTCAAATAGATTTGAAGACGCTGGAGAGACATCAGGAAGAGTTGGAAACTTTTTTGGACATCATTATTGCTGAAAGCAGAAAGGACGACGAGATCATTAGCTGGAGCAACGCCAAAGAAGAATTAAAAAAGGCAGGCAAGCTGTGATGTATCAGATTTTCATTTCCCGGGAAGCGCTGAAAGAACTGAAAAACTTACCGAAAACGATTGTTTTAAAAATAAGTTCTGCAATTGAAGGCCTGTCATCTGAACCACGCCCCAGTGCCTGTAAAAAACTGAAAGGTATACAGCCAGCACTATGGCGAATCAGGGTGGGCGATTATCGCATCATTTATCAGATTGATGATACAGTCCGTATCATAGAGGTGAGAAGAATTGGCCATCGCCTAGATATTTATGAATAAGTAACCCAAAAAGAAAAGCCCGCTCAATGCGGGCTTTTTTATTGATAGCGTCAAAGCGTTTAATATTCATCTTCATTAAAGAAGAAATCATCCTGAGTCGGGTAATCGGGCCAGATATCCTCTACCCCTTCATAAATCTCTCCTTCGTCATCCAGCTCCTGAAGGTTCTCTACTACTTCCAGGGGTGCGCCGGAGCGAATGGCATAATCAATCAGCTCGTCTTTTGTAGCTGGCCATGGTGCGTCTTCAAGATGAGAAGCAAGTTCGAGTGTCCAAAACATATTTTAAATTTATTACTTTGTATAGTAGGTTTCGCAAATGTAAGCCCTCAGCCAAGATTTCCAAATTATTTTTTGACTGTTTACCATCTCCTTATATCACGCTCGCCATCCTCCGGAAAAACAGGGCAGGTAATATCTGCGGCAACTTCCTATTTTTGAAGCCCTCACGTCTTTCTCTGCATGCTCACAGCTACTAATCTCTACAAAAAATATTCCAGCCTTACCGTGGTGCGCAATGTATCCCTGAGTGTGGAAAAAGGAGAGATGATCGCTATCATCGGTCAGTCGGGGGCAGGCAAGAGCACGCTGCTGCATTTATTGGGCGCTTTGGATAAGCCGGACAGCGGAGCGGTAAGGATCAATAACACAGATGTCTTTAACCTGCCATCGCGCAAACAGAGCGATTTCCGGAACCGGCAGCTGGGCTTTGTATTCCAGTTTCACCACCTCTTACCGGAATTCAGCGCCATGGAAAATGTGGCTATTCCCTTATGGATAGCGGGTGCAGGGAAAAAAGAAGGACTGAAACGCGCCGGTGAAATGCTGGGAACCGTAGGCCTCGGCGATCGGCTGGAGAATAAGCCTTCCCAGCTTTCCGGCGGCGAGCAGCAACGCGTAGCCATTGCCCGCGCGCTGGTCAACAAGCCGGCCATTCTGATGGCCGATGAGCCGACCGGCAATCTGGACACTGCCAATGCAACGGCTATACACGACCTGTTTTTACAATTAAGAAAAGACCTGCAGCAGACCATTATTCTCATTACCCATAATGAGGCGCAGGCGGCACGCACCGATCGTACTTTGGTTATGCGGGACGGGGAAATTGTAGAGGAGCACAGGCATGTGATCAGCTAATATTGTCTTATTACATTCATCAACACGCACAACATTTATCTATGAAAAAACTTCTTCCCGGCATCCTGCTCTGCTGCACATTGGCGGCCTGCAATACCCAACCCGCAAAAACAACCGGAAATATGAACGAAGTATTTGAGTGCTACAAGGATCATTTTATTGAAGACCTCTGGAAAGTATATCCTGCCTGGGCTTCCGGTCAGGGCTATCACAAATGGGATAGTGTGCTTGTAGTGCCGGATGATGCTGCGCGAAGCCGGGAGAATGCATTTGCAAAAGCCAATCTGGATTCACTGTCGGCTTATAAGATTGGTGAGCTGAACGATCAGAACAAGACCGATTATCACATGATCGAAAACCAGCTGAAGAGCATCATGTGGAATAATGAGGAGAAGAAAGCTTTTCAGTGGGACCCTTCTGTGTACAATGTCAGCAGCACATTCGCCGACATGCTGAACAATAACTATGATTCGCTGGATGCAAGGCTGCACAGCATTTATCTGCGCATGGGCAATATTCCGGCCTACTATGAAGCAGCAAAAAAGAATGTGCAAAACCCGACCATTGAGCATACCCAGTTGGCCATCGATCAGATCAGCGGCGGCACCTCTGTGTTTGAGAAAGACCTGATCAATGCGGTGACCCTGTCACACTTGCGGGAGGCAGATAAAAACGGCATCAAAGAACGTGCGGCACAGGCTATCAAGGCTATGAAAGGCTTTGCAGACTGGCTGAAAGCGTTGAAGAACGATCATCCGCGCTCTTTCAGGCTGGGCAAAGATTTGTACACAAAGAATTTTGAGTACGATCTGCAATCCGGCTATACGGCAGATGAGATTTATGAGAAAGCGCTGACCCACAAAAAGGAGCTGCATACAGAAATGGTGAAACTATCCCGCCAGCTCTGGAGCAAGTATATGGGCACTGCGCCACAGCCAACGGACAGCCTGCAGCTCATCCGCCAGGTGATCGATAAGATATCCATGAACCATGTAAAGCCGGATTCTTTTCAGGTGGCTATCGAAGCGCAATTGCCGGTGCTGCAGAATTTCATCAAACAGAAGAACCTGATCTATATAGACCCATCCAAGCCACTGGTGGTGCGCCGCGAGCCGGATTATATGGCCGGTGTGGCTGGCGCCAGCATTTCCTCGCCTGGTCCATACGATAAAAACGGCAACACTTATTACAATGTAGGCTCTCTCGCCGGCTGGGATGCGGCGCGCGCCGAAAGCTATCTGCGCGAGTACAACCATTATATCCTGCAAATCCTGAACATCCATGAAGCCATACCCGGCCACTACACACAATTGGTTTATGCCAATCAAAGCCCGAGCCTCATCAAATCACTCTTTGGCACATCATCCATGATCGAAGGCTGGGCGGTATATACCGAGCGCATGATGCTGGAGGAAGGCTATGGCAATAACGAACCGGAGATGTGGCTGATGTATTATAAATGGAATCTCCGCAGTACCTGCAATACCATTCTCGACTACAGCGTGCATACCAAGAATATGAGCAAGGAAGAGGCCATGAATCTGCTGGTCAATGAAGCATTCCAGCAGCAGGCAGAAGCAGAGGGCAAGTGGAAGCGCGTATCGGTAACGCAGGTGCAGCTCTGCTGCTACTTTACCGGCTATACAGAAATTTACGATTTCCGCAATGAGCTGAAAAAGCAATTGGGCGCAGGCTTCAACCTGAAAGACTTCCACGAAAAATTCCTGAGCTATGGCAGCGCGCCGGTCAAATACATCCGCGAACTGATGCAGGCCGAGATCAAAGGGGCAGGAAAAATACCTCCATCGAAGCACTAAGTAATCTTTAAAATCATGTAGGAACACGCCAGGAGGCGTGTTCTTTCTTTTTATAAAAACCCGTTAACCACTCTATAAACCCGCTCCGCCCAATCCTTCGTAATTTCACCGCTCAATCCGTGCAAAATAATTTCGCTTGTCTGCCACAGTCTATCTGATTACTCCCCCTTTCACCCAGCTGAATACTCCGTACCCGGCTACGGCCTATCTGAAGGGGTTTCTGAATACCCGTGGCATTTCCGCTTATCAGTCAGACCTAGGCATCGAGGTAACGTTGTCGCTGTTTTCACGAAACGGATTAGCGCAGCTTTTTGCAACTATAGATGAGACAAATGCATGGTCAGACAATGCACGGCGCATTCTGGCATTGAAAGAAGATTACTTGCAGACCATAGATCATGTAATTGGTTTCCTGCAGGGCAAAAATCCTACACTGGCGCGCCAGATATGCAAGCGTAATTTCCTCCCCGAAGCCGCGCGCTTCGCGCAATTGGATGATCTGGCATGGGCGTTCGGCAGCATGGGTATGCAGGATAAGGCCAAGCATCTCGCCACCATGTACCTCGAAGATCTTTCCGATCTTATTGTAGAATGCGTGGACCCGCATTTCGGGTTCAGCCGTTATGCAGAGCGCCTTGGGCGAAGCGCCAATAACTTTGATGAGCTATATACCGCCCTTCAGGCACCATTGACTTTTATCGATGGACTGCTGATACAGATATTGCAGGAACGGATGAAGGAAATACAGCCAATGCTGGTAGCCATATCAGTGCCTTTTCCGGGCAACCTGTATGCGGCTTTCCGCTGTGCACAATGGATCAAGGCTAATGCACCGGATACAAAAGTGGCGATGGGCGGCGGCTTCGCCAATACTGAGCTGCGCTCCCTGTCTGATGTCCGTGTGTTTGAATTCTTTGATTTCATCACGCTGGATGATGGTGAGGCGCCGGTTGAGAATCTGGTGCTATACACGGAAGGCAAAAAGGAATTGCAGGAGTTGAAGCGCACATTTACATTAGCAGATGGCGAGGTCATCTTTATAAATAATGCAGCCTGCACCGATTACCGGCAGGGGCAGGTAGGCACACCTGACTACAGCGATCTGCCGCTCGACAATTACATTTCGGCTATCGAAGTGGTGAATCCCATGCACAGTCTTTGGAGCGATGGCCGCTGGAATAAGCTCACTATGGCGCACGGCTGTTATTGGGGTAAATGTACTTTTTGCGATATTTCGCTCGACTATATACAGCGCTACGAGCCGCTTACCGCCGCTATCCTTTGTGATCGTATGGAGGAGCTGATTGCGCAGACGGGGCAGAACGGTTTCCACTTTGTGGATGAAGCTGCGCCGCCGGCGCTGATGCGCTCCCTTGCTTTGGAGATCATTCGGCGTGGGCTGGTTGTTACATGGTGGACAAACATTCGCTTCGAAAAAAGCTTTACCCGTGATCTGTGCCTGCTGCTCAAAGCATCCGGCTGCATTGCCGTATCGGGCGGGCTGGAGGTAGCTTCTGATCGCTTGCTCGGACTAATTCAAAAAGGAATTACGGTAGCGCAGGTAGCACGGGTGAACCGGAACTTTTCTGAAGCAGGCATTATGGTACATGCTTACCTCATGTATGGCTTTCCGACTCAAACGGCGCAGGAAACGATTGACTCTTTAGAGATGGTGCGCCAGATGTTTGCCGCAGGCATCCTGCAATCGGCCTTCTGGCACCAGTTTGCCATGACCGCGCACAGCCCGGTAGGATTGGAGCCTGCAAAGTTTGGCGTGGTTTCGGAAACAACCGGCACCGGCACTTTCGCCAATAACGATTTAGTGCACCGCGATCCTTCCGGGGCAGATCATGAAAGCTTCGGCTACGGACTGAAAAAATCGTTGCTCAATTTTATGCATGGCGCTTGTCTGGATTATCCGTTGCAGAAATGGTTTGACTTTAAAGTACCGAAGACGAGTGTGGCCCCTGATTACATTGTCAAAGCGCTGGAAGATGAGGCTTACATTGCAGCAAAGCCTACTGCAAAAGTGGTGTGGCTGGGCAGGCAGCCTCATTACGAAATCGTGACCAAGTCGAAGAAAGGCGCTCACTGGGAAGTGGCTTCCCTGACTTTTCAAAGCAAAAAGGAAACGACTAACATCAAGGTAGCACCAGAGCAGGGTCAATGGCTGGCGGGTATTTTGTCTCATCTTTCTGCCAGTCATCTGAAGCAATGGTCTTTGCAGGAAGTGCAGGAGCATTATGAAGCCGCCGGGCTGGAAGATTTTGAGCTTTTCTGGGAAAACAAGCCGGTCAATAGTTTGTACCGGGCAGGTTTGCTGGTGCTTTGATGTCCCGCGATAACTGCAACATCAGCTTTGTCAGGCTGAGCTTGCCGAAGCCTTAAAGGCTATCATTTCGTTTCCTGCTTTTCGCTAACACAGATAACTCACCAAAATCACCAAGTATCAGTGCAGCTTTCTTCTTCCGTGACCATCCTTTTAGCTGTGTTTCTCTGGCAATTGCTTCTTTTACATCGCGATAAGCTTCGTAGTAAACAAGGCATAATGGCCGTCGATTGAATGTATAGCAATTCGCATCGCGACCCTCTGAATGTTCCGCAAATCTCCGGTCCAGATCGCCTGTCATACCTGTGTAATAACTGCCATCACAGCATTCAAGCAGGCAGGTAAAATAACGTCCTTTGATTTTCAAAGTTGGATTAATTAACAGACATAAAGTTATGGTTCGGCAGGCTCACCATGACAAGTATAACGTGGCTATCATAAGGATTTCGATAACGAGCATTTACGCTAAATTCATAAATAAACTAGTTGCATGGCCACGGGCTATATGTAATCAAAAACTTTAGAAATCATTCCCGCAAATCCTAAATCACAAATCAAAAAGCTATTTTTGTCGGTCTTTAGCTTATTTCTATGTTTAATCTCATATTGTTTGGCCCCCCAGGCAGCGGAAAAGGAACCCAATCAGGTAATCTGGTCAATACTTATGGCCTCAGGCATATTTCTACCGGCGATCTGCTTCGCGATGAAGTAGCGCGCCTTACCCCACTTGGGGTGGAAGCCCAAAAATATATGGATCAGGGCTTGCTGGTGCCCGATGAAGTGGTGATCGGCATGATCTCTTCCAAAATCGATGAGAACCCTGCTGCACGCGGCTTTATCTTCGATGGCTTTCCGCGTACCCGCGCACAGGCCGAGGCGCTGGATAAGCTGCTGGAATTTAAAAACACGCAGATTCATCTGATGCTCTCGCTGGAAGTGCCGGAAGCAGAGCTGACCCGCCGCATGACGGGCCGTGCTCAGACTTCAGGCCGGGTGGACGATCAGGATGAAAACATTATCAAAAAGCGCATTGTAGAATACCATGCGAAGACGATGCCTGTGGCAGAATATTATGATAGCCACGGCAAGCTCGAGCGCATTAAAGGCGACGGTACCATCGAAGAGACGTTCAGGATGCTGAGCCGCGAAATCGAGAAGTTCCTGTTGCCCGTTTCCTGATTTGAATATTTGAAGATGTGCTGATTTGAAGATGAAACAACGGTGATTGCTCAGCTCACCTTCAGATCATGAGCACTGCATCTCCACACAGGATCTTCAAATTCTCAAATCCTCAAATCATCAAATCAAACCTCCAGTGGAAAAAGCCAATTTTGTTGATTACATCCGCGTATTCTGCCGCTCCGGAAAAGGCGGGGCCGGATCTGCGCATTTTGCCCGCACCAAGTTCAACGCGCAGGCCGGTCCTGACGGCGGCGATGGCGGGCGCGGCGGACACGTGATCCTGCGTGGCTCTACCAACCACTGGACGCTGCTGCACCTGCGCTATCATAAGAACATCCATGCAGAGCACGGGCAGAATGGCAATAAGAACAATATGAGCGGCCGCGATGGCGAGGACATCATCATTCACGTGCCGCTCGGCACCATCGCCCGCGATGAAGAGACCGGCGAGATAGAGGCCGAAGTAATGCATCATGGCGAAGAGATCATCCTGATGCGCGGCGGCCGCGGCGGACTGGGCAATCAGCACTTTGCCACACCTACCAATCAGGCGCCCGAATATGCGCAGCCCGGCGAGGAAGGCACGGAAGGCTGGAAATACCTGGAGCTGAAGCTGCTGGCTGATGTAGGCCTTGTAGGCTTCCCGAATGCAGGCAAAAGCACGCTGCTGAGTGTAGTGAGCGCCGCCAAGCCCAAGATTGCCAATTATGCCTTTACCACCCTCACCCCGCAACTGGGCATGGTGGCGTACCGCGATAATCAATCATTTGTGATGGCCGATCTGCCGGGCATCATCGAGGGCGCTTCTGAAGGTAAGGGTTTGGGGCACCGGTTCCTGCGCCATATCGAGCGCAACTCTGTCTTGCTGTTCCTCATTCCTGCCGATAGCAACGACCATGCGGCTGAGTTTGATGTGCTCATCAATGAGCTGGAGCAGTATAATCCTGAGCTGCTGCACAAGCGGATGCTCATTGCCATCTCCAAGAGCGATATGCTGGATGATGAGCTGAAGACGGAGATCACGGCTACCCTGCCGGAAGATGTACCGCACCTGTTCATCTCATCCGTAGCCCAACAGGGGCTGGATGTGCTGAAAGATGAGCTCTGGAAGGCATTACAGGGGTAGATAGCGGCACAATCGCTGTTTCCAGCCCTTCTTTCTTTTATAATACTGACGTAATTACATCTGGTGGACAGGTATTGCCGTCTGTCCGGTGCGTATTACAATCTGTCCATGAAGTAATGTCATGTGGCGCTGAAGTAATTGCATCTGTGTGCTACGCATGAGCATCTGTCTAATGGGTATTGGCATCAGTCCGGCCCGTATTAGCATCTGTCCCTAAAGCAATGACATATTTCGGTGACGTAATTGCATTTGTCCGTCACGTATGAGGATCTGTTTAATGGGTATTGGGTGCTGAAAAGGATGTAAATGAATACGTTCATGCAAAAACCCGAATCGTAGGGGAGTTTATTTTGAGTTTTACTGCGATTGTTTCTTTTCTAAAGGAATCTGTGATCAGCTGCTTACTGTACAATCTGCTGTGGGATGCTTTCTTCCGTCAGCATGACTATGGTGGGTATGAGCCGGTAATAGCTGCACATTATTGCAGGGGCACGGAGCCAGCGCTTCACTAAGAGCCACCGCCATTGCGGGTGCGGGGAACAAAGCAATGTTTTTCGGAGCCTGTTTGCAGGTGCTTAAGTAGCTGTGTGGGTCAGCTTCGTTCCCCACAGTGACCTAGCGTTAGGTGGGTCATGCTGACGCAAGGAAGCATCTCACAGCGCGCATGGGTTCCCAACCGGAACAATATATGATTGCGGGTTTCTGATTGGCCACAAGCCGGCATTTACACAATACCTCTGCTTCAGGCTCGCGGCAGCGGAGAGAGAACGTTTTTTAAAAACTTTTTTGGAGTAAAGAAAAAGGACTCGTTGCTTATACAGCAGAGGACAACCAACTATTTATTCGAGCCAATTAGCTTTTCCCAACCGGAACACTATAACCAGGATTTCATACGGGTTGATACGGGATATGTACGGGACTACTACGGAGTATCTACGGAGCTATAACGGACCAATTGCTACCTGCCTCAAAAACTTTCATCAAAAAACATAGCTTTGTCTTTCCCAAAAACATCCCCATGAAATTGGATCAGACAACAGAAGAACATGCCTATCCGTTGCCGGATTTTATGTACCGCATTATCGGGCAGAATATCCGCGCCGAGCGCAAGGTAAAACAGTACTCGCAGGAAGATTTTGCGAAGATGCTGAATATGAATATTAATATGCTGGATAGCATGGAGAACGGCAAAATGCCTATTGATCCTGCTCAACTGATGATCTTTGCCAGGGCGCTTGAAGTAGAGCCGGAAGAATTACTGGATAAGAATGCAAGCATATACATTGGCGCGCCTATGACCGGCTCCAATGCTTACGCAAATAACAGCACAGTTAATATCGGCATTTCCGAAGAATCCCTGAACAATCTCACCTCGGCGCTCAACCGCATGTGCGATCTGCTTGAAAAGAAGCTTTCCTAAAGAATTTAAGACAGCCATTTTAAGAAAGACTTCGCTTTGAGCGAAGTCTTTCTTAGTAATTAGCGTATGAAGCCATCTTTATACTACCTGCTGCGGCACCGTTGTTTGCTGCGGCTGCGGAGCTGTTACCGGTGGCTGCTGTAGCGGTAAAGATGTGATTGGCTGTGCCGGCTGGTCGGTGTTTTGCGGTACAGGATCGCTATTACTGTTGTTATTGTTCGTGTTGTTGCCTGAGCCATCGTTGACTCCTGATTTGCCCAGCAGATAGCCGGCTATAGTGCCCAGCAGGCCTATTTCCGGGGCGATCTGATCGTTGCTGTAACCGGCGGTAATGAGGTACAGGGTGCTGATGATAATGAGAGTGATGAGCACGAATTTCACCATCTCAGGGCCTTGCAGCTTCTGCATCCGGATGAGCGCGGTAACGATCAGCAGCACTACCACTGCGAAGATCAGCAGCCCGGTAGATAGCTTCGCTTCCAGCAGCGACATAGGCTTTGGCGTGGCTGCCCTTTTGGTGGCATCCGGCGCCATGTTGGCTACAGAGTCGGCATTGAGCACGGCAGCAGGTTCCTGACCTACTACAACGGGCATATTGGCCTGCGTGCTTTCCGGATTGGTCTGTGCCATAAGGGGCGTGGCGGCAGTAAGGCCGATGAATAAAAGCACGAGCAGAAGCAGCGTTTTCATGATTAGCTAAAATTTTACTGTGAATGTAATAGCCGCCACCTGCCGAAAACAGGGTTTTTAAACGGTATTTTAATCACTGGCAGCATTCATTGTGATGTTATTTGAAGGGATTGTTTCAGTGACCAAAAAAGGGCATTGCTCTGACGGTGGCTTTCAGCTATCTACCAACCTGTCATTTCTGTTGCCTGAAAGGATAGCTTTGCAACAGACTGCCATGCACTCTCTTTGCAGCATTCATTAATTCACTTTATACAATTCGACTTTAACTATGAGTTTCGATCCTGAAAATCCTATTGTCAGCCTGTGCGCGCAGGGCATGGAGCTGGAAGGAAGGGGTGAGCCCGAAGCTGCTGCCCGCCTGTTTCTCCGGGCATGGCAGGAGGCGGCTACGCCTTTTGAGCAGTTTACCGCAGCCCATTATGTGGCCCGCCATCAGGCAAGCATTACCGACAAATTGTACTGGGATGAAACGGCGCTGCAACTGGCACTTACACTGAACGATGATGCAGCCCGCAAAGCCCTGCCTTCGCTTTACCTGAATGTGGGCAAATGCCATGAAGACCTCGATCACCCTGACCAGGCCAGAGAAAGCTACCGGCAGGCGCTTGCGCACGCCGCACTGCTACCCGATGACGGATATGGCCGGATGATCCGGCGCGGTATTGAAAGCGGTCTGGAGCGGGTCGGGCAATAAACCGGCTACTTCTGCGGAGCAGCACCAACAATGCTTTTGCTATTCCTGTACCGATTTTCTATCTTGTACCATTCACTGAACCGCACGGCGCAGGCCGTATGCTTTAACCACACCAATCATGCAACAAAGAAGTACACGGTACGCTTCCTATGTACGCGCCGGCATGGCCGTTTTATTACTGGCTACGATAAGCTCCTGTAAGAAGGATGACTCTCCTTCTACCCCTCCGCTGACGGCCGAAGAGCAATACCTGAAAAATCTGGTCGATTACAAGGCGAGCAAGCACCCGATCATGGTGAGCTTCCTCGTGGGCGATGGCAATGATCCGGCGGATGCTACCAATGTTACCAATACGCCCGATAGCGTGGACATCATTGAGCTGTTTTCCGGCTATGCAAAAGATGCGACTGCCTGGGCTGCGGTGCAGAAGAAAGGCACGCGCATTGTGCGCTGCGAATTTCCGAGCGCGGCCTATTTTGATCATTCGGCGAAGGACCCTGCTACCAAAGTGCCGGGCTATGTGCGCCCTGCAGGCATCGACTCTACGCATCCAACTGCCAGCAGCACTTACGAGCACTATGCGCACGATAAGTACAGTGAATACATCACCCAGAACAAATGGGATGGCATCGATGTGGATATCGAGAGCGGCACGTTTGGCGGCGATGTGCCGAGCAGCAATGCCAAAAACTTCCTGACTACGCTCTCCAGATATTTTGGCCCTAAATGCACGGAGTGCGATAGCATGAACCGCAAGAAGGCGATTATGATTTATGATACGGATGTTTCTTCGCCATCCGGCAATATTGGCTACAACAATCTGTATGGTCCGCTCAAAGAGCGGTTTGACTATGTGATGTTCCAAGCTTATATAGGCGGCAACCGCGCCTGGACGGGTACGGGCACACAGAGCTTTGGGCCTATCGTTACGGGCTATGGCGCAGGCTTCCTGCCGCTGGTGAATGGAGATGAATTTATCTATCCTGACGGCAATCAGGATTCGCCGCCCAATGGGGATAGTAAGGCTACGGCTTCTGCCCTGAGCTATGCGCAATGGGTGAAGGATAATAATGGCATGGGCATGGGTATTTATCGTGCCAGCCGCGATTATAACCATACGCCACGCTTCAGCACTACCAAGAATGCTATTCAGATTATGAATCCGGCCAAGCCTTAGAATTTTATTTTCCGGCATCACAGATACCAGTCCTTGTAGAGCTGCATTGCAAATGCGGCTCGGCTCTTTCTTCTTTTCAGTTGTTTTCTATTTTCAGTTGTTTCTATTTAAGAAAGGCTTCGCTTATAGCGAAGCCTTTCTTGTTTTTACAACGCGTTATTTTCTCCTTACCAGAAAGACATTGGTGGCGTAAGGATGCAGATTCAGGCGGGTGAGGCTCAGGTGCTGCCTGGCGGTGTCGGGCAGCAGCGCATTGTTGGAGATCAGGTACCAGTAGGGTTGCTCTCTGGTGGCGGTGTCGGCCTGCTTTAGCTTATAAAAGCAGATGCCGCTGATGCGGAGATAATCTGCTTCATCTTTATCGAAATGGGTATTGCATACGATGACCTGATTGCGGATATCCGGCTGCTGTACGATGCTCAGAATACCTTGCGGATTAAAATCGTGCAGGTACAGGGTGGAAAAAAGATTGCTGGTAAAGATGCCCTGCCGGTTATTTTCATGGATGGTATTGTTTCGTTTGTTCAGGGAATAGGTGAATCCGATAAAGCACAGGCTCACTGCCGCCGCAGTGCTGAAGGCGCTGTACCGCTTAGGTACCAAAGCACAGCACCAATAGATGCCAAAGCTGACGGGCACGAGCAGGAAGTGCATCTCAAAGATGAACAGCCTGGCCATAGGGATATCTCTGCGCAGAAAGGCGATGAGGTGAACGCCGGTATAAACCATCAGGCAGAAAAGCATGAACGCCAGTTGCGGCGCCAGTCTGTACTTACGGTAGTACAGCGCAAAGCCGGCTATTGCAGCGAGAAACGGCAGATAGCGGGCAGAGGTAAAGTAGTAGGTATTCATCAGGAAGATCTCGTGAAAGAAATTCCATTCCCATTTTTCCCTTCCCGTATAAGGCAGCGAAAAAAGCGTTTTCATCATCGGCAGATAAAGCGCCAGTCCCAGCAGGGCAGCAGCACAGATCACCAGCCAGCAGCTCAGGATAAAACGTGAGCGTTCTTTGCCTGTCCATGCAGTAAGCAGCGCAAGCACCGGCAGGCAACAGCAGAGGCAAAAAGCTAGGTAGATATTGGTAGGATTAACATAGATGAGATAAGTCAGCAGCAGGCCGCCTTTGATCAGGTCATATTTATGCTGATGCAGGTAGTACCGGTACAGGTAGCGGATGAAGCCGAGCGCCAGCAATGTACCCAGCGCATAGCCGCGTAGCTGGAGCGCAAAGTTGTAAAACGGCAGGGTGGTGAGCAGCACCGCCATGCTGATTAATGCCAGCGATACGCCGCCGGCTTCCATGCCAAACCGCCACAGCACCCATACCGTAAGGCAGGGAATGAACATCAGGAAGATGCGCAGCCGCCCGGGATGAAAAAGGATGTCTGTAAAGCTGTGCTGCCCGGTGATTTTCAGATAGCCATTGCAGAGCAGGTTAAAGCCTATGTGATTATTGACATCATGGTAATCGGTCAGGGTAGTGCGGAAGGGCACCAGCTCGAAGTACCGAAGCGAGTCCATCTCATCGCACCAGAACTGAACAAACAGGTTGTTGTAATAAATGAGGATGCAGGCTGCAAGCCCTGCAATCAGCAACCCTATTGCCTGACGCCGCGCACGATTTTCGGATAATGAATGAGCCATCTATTTTCGGGTTACCCGGTACAGGTTATTGAAATAGTCTTCCTTATTCACTTTCTCAAAATGCCACGACGGGAAGTTTTGCCCGAAATAATCAAACTTCGCCATGGTGATGAGGTACCAGTGATCGTGGCCGGCAGTAAGGCGATTGACCTGTTCCGGCTTATTTTCCAGATGATAGGGAATATGCAGGTAATCCATTACTTCGGTAGCATCCCGCTTATTGATGGAGATGCTGAACAGCAGGAAGTCTTTTTCTTTTGACCGTTCTTTGATGAGATCAATCAGCGTGAATGGCTCGAAGTTGTAGGCGAAGTAGGTATAGTAGAGATTGGTGGCGAAAATGCCATTCTTGTTGCAATAGTCTGCTACCTTATTGCGCCGGTGTATCTGTGTAGGAAAGGTGATGAAGCAAGATGCGCAAATAACGATGACGGCCAGCCTGCTATAGCTTTTCTTTAACCGCTCAACGAACCAGCAGATGCTGATGCCCAGGGCAAAAATGAATAGTCCGATGCCCGGCACGAAGATGCGCACAAATACATCATCTCTCCGAAGAAAAGCCACGAGATAAGCACCCGTATAAAGCACTCCGCAAAAAGCAAAAAAGACAAGCTGAGGATGGTTCCTGGCCGCCTTATTTTTCAGATAAAGGTAAATACCAGCCATCCCGCCCATTGCCGCGAGATAACGCACGGAGATAAAGAAATAAGTATTAGCACCAAATATCCGGTAGAAAAAATCCAGCTTATAGCCACCATCGACCAGGCCTACCTGCGGATTAAAAAACAGGGTTTTGATCATGGGCAGGTACAGCGCTATACCTAATACCATACCGGCTGTAATGGCGCTCCACATCCAAAGAACAAACCTGATCTTTCGCGCTTTAGGCCAGGTATGGCTTAGCAGAACAGGCACCAGCATGGCGGGATACATGGCTGCGATCAGGAAGATATTGCCCGGATGCACATAGAGCAGCACGATCAGGAAGACGGTAACTCCCAACACATTCCGCCATCCGCCATACAGGTAATAGCGATACACATACCTCATCCATACCAGCACAACCAGCATCCCCAATCCGTACCCGCGGAGCTGCATGGTAAAGTTGTAAAACGGCAAGGTGGTGAGCAGCAGCGCCAGGTTGATGAGCGCCAGCCGCAGGCCGCCTACTTCCAGGCTCAGCCGCCAAAGCACCCAGACGGTGGTACAGGTAATCAGCAGCAGAAAAAGACGCAGCCGTACCGGATGATAGACCAATGCCAGAAAATCCTGCTGATGGATCAGCTTCAGATACAGATTGCACAGGAGATTAAAGCCAATGTGATTATTTACGTCTTCATAATCCGTCATGGTAGTGCGGAAGGGCACGAGCTGATAATACCTGAGCGAGATCAGCTCATCATGCCAGAACCAGCGGAACAGATTGTTGTAATTGATACAGATACATGCGGCCAGCGCAGCGGCCAGCAAAAGATAAGCCTGCTGCCGGTATTTTTGCTGAAGTGGTGCCGCATCCATGAATATGAGGTGTTGGGGTGGGCGAAAGTAAAAAATTAACGGCGTGTCTGCAGTGTTCTTCCGGTCAGCTGGCTTCACCACTACCCTATTTTTCTGACAATTTGTCTAAACAAGGCCTTATGGAATAAGAATTGTTGCTTCAAAAGAAACCGGAAACTCAACTTTAAATTATATGCAGGAACAAGGAACCATCTCGATACACACCGAGAATATCTTCCCGATCATTAAGAAATTTCTTTACTCAGACAATGAGATTTTCCTCCGCGAGCTGGTATCCAACGCGGTAGATGCCACGCAGAAGATCAAGCGCCTGTCTTCCCTGAACCAATACAATGGAGAATTGGGCAAGCTGCAGGTAGAGGTGAAACTGGACGAAGCTGCCAAAACCATCACCATCTCTGACAATGGACTCGGCATGACTGCCGAGGAAATTAAGAAGTACATCAACCAGATCGCCTTTTCGGGCGCTACGGAGTTCATGGAAAAATTCAAGGAAGCCAAGGATGCTGCCGAGATCATCGGTCGCTTCGGCCTGGGCTTCTATTCTGCCTTTATGGTGGCCGATCAGGTAGAGATACAGACGCTTTCTTACCAGGATGGTGCTGAGCCTGCCCGCTGGATCTGCGATGGCAGCACGCAGTTTGAAATCACGGATGGCAATCGTACCGAAAGAGGCACAGATGTGATTCTGCACATAAATACTGAGTCAGAAGAATTTCTGGATGAGAACCGCCTGCAGCAGATTCTGGACAAGTATGCCAAGTTTCTGCCGGTGCCGATCAAATTTGGCACCAAGACTGAGCGCGAGCCGGATGGCGAGGATGAGGAAGGCAAGCCGAAGTTTAAAGAGGTAGCGGTAGATAATATCATCAACAACACCACGCCGATCTGGACCAAATCGCCTTCTGAGCTGAAGGATGAAGATTATCTGGACTTTTACCGCGAGCTGTATCCGTTCTCCGAAGAGCCGCTTTTCTGGATTCACCTGAATGTGGATTATCCGTTCAACCTGACCGGTGTACTCTACTTCCCGAAGCTGAAGCAGGACTTTGAGCTGCAGCGCAATAAGATCAAGCTTTATTCCCGCCAGGTGTTCATTACTGATGAGGTAAAAGATATTGTACCGGAATTTCTGATGCTGCTGCATGGCGTGATCGACTCGCCGGATATTCCATTAAATGTGAGCCGTTCTTTCCTGCAGGCCGATAGCAATGTAAAGAAGATCAATAGCTACATTACCAAGAAAGTGGCGGATAAACTGGGCGATCTGTTTAAGAATGACCGTAAGGGATACGAGGAGAAATGGAATGATATTGGCCTGTTTGTCAAATACGGCGCGCTTTCCGAGCCTAAGTTCAATGAGAAGGCGAAGGATTTCGTATTGCTGAAGAATACGAAGAATGAATTGTTTACGCTCGAAGAATACAAGGAAAAAGTAGCACCGCTACAGACGGATAAGGATGGCAATATTGTCTATCTCTACACCATTGATCCGGCGAAGCAGGATGCCTACATCCAGAGCGCAGGAAAGCGGGACTATGATGTGCTGGTCATGGATTCACCCATCGATAACCATTATATCTCCCACCTGGAGCAGCAGCTCGAAAAGACCAGCCTGAAGCGTGTAGATGCCGATGTGGTGGACAAGCTGATCCAGAAAGACGACCAGTATGAGGTAGCGCTCTCCGAAGAGCAGAGCAAGCAGGTGAAAGAAATATTTGAGAAAGCCATCAACAAGCCTGCGATGGAAGTTTCCGTAGAAAGCCTGAATCCCGAAGAGCTGCCGGTAACCGTAACGATGGATGAATTTATGCGCCGCATGAAAGACATGGCACGCATGGGCGGCGGTGGCGGCATGAACTTCTACGGCTCACTGCCCGATCGCTATAAGGTAGCCATCAACGGCAACCACAAGCTCATCACTAAAATACTGGCAGAAAACAATGCAGAAGCGCAAGGCCGTCTGGCACGCCAGGCTTTCGATTTAGCGCTGCTGGCTCAAGGCATGCTCACCGGCTCAGACCTCACCGAGTTCGTGAACCGGAGCGTCTCTTTGATCTAATGCAAAAATGCAAAATTCAGAATGCAAAAAGCCATTTCGTTATGAAATGGCTTTTTGCATTCTGAATGTATTAGCTACTTTAAATGTCGGATAACTAAAGTTGTAACAGTCAATAAAGCAGCAACAACATTTTTTGCATTCTAAATTTTGCATTTGAATTAAGCTCCCGCTCCATCGCCTGCGCTGCCGCCGCCGCTTCCTGAGCCGAAGTCCATCAGGCTTTCGTCGTCATTCAGGTCGCGCTTGGTTTCATTGTCATCATCATTGTCCAGATTCACTACGTTTTGCTGGTCTGGAGTGGCCTTTGGATTTTGCTCTGTCGGGTCAAGTGATGGTACTTGCCGGTCTTTTTCCTGTTCGTTCATAATGCCTGTTTTTAAGGTTCCGATTTATCCGTAAAAAATTTATACCATAAAAACGAACTGTACATTTGCGCCCATGCAGTTGCGCGAAAAACTCAACAAAATCATTGGCAATGAGTACGGGCTGGTCTGGTGCTTCAGCATGGCCATGCTTTTTTGCATTACCTATAAGCTCTGGATTGCCTTCGATGTACATAAATCAGTAGATCCGGTGGCGTACTGGGGACTGGCGAAGTTTGAGTTTCAGCAGGGGCTGGCGCGTAAGTACCGCATTATTCTGCCTTTCTTTATCGGCGCGCTGAACTGGCTGCTGGTATACCTCATTCATCTGTTTGCGCCCAACCGGGGCAATGGCGACTTCCCCATGTACCTCACTCACTATTGTGTGAACCTGGGCATAACGGCCGCTTACTGTACGCTGGTCTATTATTATTTAAGGAAGCTCGGCAAGCGCAGGATCGCCAGCCTGATGGGTCCCTGCATCATCATCGTTTCCAGCTGGACGGCTCCGCTTACGGCTGAGTTTATGGTGGATACTTTTTTCTGCTGTTTCCTGACCATGAGCCTGATCGCCATTGCTACTAAAAATACGCGGCTTGTTTTCTGGATGCTGATGCTGGGCTTGTTTGTGAAAGAGAATTTCATGTTCATGATACCGGTGCTGTTTCTGTTCAGCCATGTGCCTAAGTGGAAATCGCTTATCTGGATCGTCATCGCTGCTGCCGCCGTATTCAGCTTTCGCTTTATCTACGACCGGCTCACCGGCCATCCGCCTATGGAGAGCCTGCACAGCGATGCGGAAAATTTCACGTACCTCATCACCAATAGCGTGCGCTTTACCGAGCGCTTCTGGCAGCAGGATATGCTGGCAACCGTGGGTATCTGGTGGGTCATCCCCATTGCTGCCGGGCTGCTGGTAAAAGGCTTTGGCAGGCAACTTGCACAGGACTGGAAAGGTTATATGTGGATGTGGTCACTGATGGTTTTGTTTCAAATGTTCCTGGCGGGCGATCTTTCGCGTTTTTTGTATCTGATATTGCCGGTTTACAGCGTATTCATTGCTTCTGCAGTGGATTATTATCTTAAAGTGCGCGCTTCATTTATAAATGAGCCAATCATTTAATCACCGGATAAAAAATCATGAGCGTCCTCACTACTTCATCCACCGAAAACCGGATCATTTTCTGGCTCTGCTTTATCCTGATTGCAGGTATGGGCATGAGCACATTCTTTGATTATAATATGGCTACGGCGGTCGATCAGGTTTCTTATATGAAGATGGCGCATTTCGATTTTGATACGAGCCTGCACCGCCGCTACCGCTTTGTGATTCCTATGCTTGCTGCGGGCATTAATTTACTCATTCAGAAACCGGCGCAATTAATCAATCCGAATTGGCTGACGGGTGATTTCACCATGAGGTTCAGCTTTTATCTGGTCAACCTCACGATTGCTTCTTTTTGGTGTGCGCTTATTTATCGCTATTGCCGTGCTTATAATATGGGCAGGGCCGGCGCTTTGGCGGGGCTGCTTGCCGTGGCTACCAGCCGCTGGACTTTGATGAATGTAGGCTCGCCGCATACGGATATTTTGTTTTGCCTGGCCGTGATCTGTATGCTGTATGGCATTAAAACTCGCAGTAATCGCTACCTGATGCTGGCCATCATCATTGGTCCGTTTTCCAAAGAGTCGTTTCTGTTTGCCGCGCCGGTGCTGTTTTTCAGCCATATGCCAAAGTGGAAAACGGTACTGTATCTGCTGCTCGTAGGATTGGTGGTTTTTGCCACGCGCTACTTCATCGACCAAACTACGAGCCGGCCTATGATAGACAGCATTGCACAGGATACCAATTTGCTGCGCTTTATTCCCGATCAGTTTACCCGGCTGAAGACCTTCAGCTATTGGCTGGAGCTTTATGCTACGTTCGGGCTTTGGTGGCTGCTGCCGTTGATGCAAAAGATAAAGCTGAAAAAGATGCCGGCAACGGGCGCTTACCTGCGCCAGCCTTATGTAATTGTATTTCTGCTCACTTCTGCTTTTCAGATTATATTGAACGGTGAGTTTTCGCGAATGATGTACATGCTGATGCCGGTGTATGCGATCATTGCAGGTTATGCTACGGAGCACTTGAAAGAGCATTATTTTCCAAAGCAGGCATAAAGCAAATGCCTGCAACGCATGGAGCCGTTCATGATTTCAGGCAAATAAAAAGGCTCCATGTTGGAGCCTTTCTGACAAAAAATTTTAATCAGGATTATTTCCCGGCAGCAGCGAAGCGCTTGGCTACTTCATCCCAGTTGATCACATTCCAGATGGCAGCCAGATAGTCCGGGCGCTTGTTCTGATACTTAAGGTAATACGCGTGCTCCCATACATCAATACCGAGGATCGGCGTGCATTTGCATTCTGCCACATCCATCAGCGGATTGTCCTGGTTAGGGGTAGAGCATACCGCCAGCTTACTGTCTTTCACGCCCAGCCATGCCCAGCCAGAGCCGAAGCGGGTGGCGCCTGCATTGCTCATCTGCGCCTTCAGCTCATCCAGTGAACCGAATGCTTCACTGATCGCATCAGCCAGCTCGCCGGAAGGCTGTCCGCCGTTTGCGCCCAATACCTGCCAGAACAGAGAGTGGTTGAAATGGCCGCCGCCATTGTTGCGCACAGCAGCCGGATATTTGGAGATATTGGCCATCAGCTCTTCGAGCGAGAGATTTTCACCATCGGTGCCGGCCAGTGCTTTATTGAGGTTATCTACGTAAGCCTGATGGTGCTTATCGTGGTGTATCTGCATCGTCTGTGCGTCGATATGCGGCTCGAGCGCGTCAAATGCGTAAGGGAGCGCAGGAAGTGTAAATGCCATAGTGCTTTTGAATTTTTGTGACGTAAAAGTAGGTAACAAACCGTTGACAAAACGGCGTAAAAACAGATAATGCCATTCAAAAAAATGATTTTTAGGGCGGCATTAAGTAATCGTCCCGGCACATTAATTTTAGCAGATGAGCTCCCACAGATACCGGTACATTCTTATTGCCTGTGCCTCAGTTATTTTGCTGGGCTACATTTTCCATTTGTTTAAAATGCTGGCTGTACAGCCTTCGTGGGGATTGCAGCGCAGCGCTGATTTCATCAGTCTGGACGATTACCTGCCTATGAGCGCCGGCAAGATCGATCAGATAATGGCATTTACGCGTGAAGGCCACCGGATGAGCTCTTCTATCTGGCTTAAAGCAGCAGATTTTTTATTCCCGTTATTGCTGGCATGGGCTACTTACCGTTATGTACGTGGACGGGCGGGAAAGGCATTGCTGATCGCGCTTTATCTGATAACAATTATCTGGGGCTTATTTGTGCTGCGGATAGAATGGATCTGGCTTACCCATACTTATGCGTACATGAAAAGTACACTGCCGGAAGTGTACGATGGGCTTATTATAAAGCAATGGATCATACAATCTGTTGTGCCCAAAGCGATATTGATCATCGTTTCGCTGACTGCGTTGACTGTTTTATCCGGGCGAAAAATCAGACGCTGAGTCAGGACCAAACTTTTATCCTGGGATTAAAAGCAAAAAGCCCGGACCATCTCAGTCCGGGCTTTTCTAATAATTAAATAGGGTGTTACGCGCTGGTAGCTTCTTTCAGCACGCCAAGCTCCTTTCCTACTTTGGTAAATGCTTCAATGGCACGATCCAGATGATGGAGCTCATGCGCAGCGGATATCTGTACACGGATGCGGGCTTGTCCTTTTGGCACTACGGGGAAGAAGAAGCCGATCACGTAAATGCCTTCTTCCAGCATACGGGCTGCCATTTTCTGCGCCATTACTGCATCATAAAGCATAAGCGGGGTAATCGGATGAATGCCCGGCTTGATGTCGAAACCGGCAGCAGTCATGCGCTCGCGGAAGTAAGCGGTATTGCTTTCCAGCTTATCGCGCAGCTCGGTTGTCTCGCTCAGCATATCCAGCACAGCGATGGACGCTCCTACTACCGAAGGCGCCACCGTATTGGAAAACAAATAAGGACGACTGCGCTGACGCAGCATGTCTACGATTTCCTTCTTGCCGCTGGTAAAACCGCCGGAAGCGCCGCCCAGCGCTTTTCCCAACGTACCCGTAATGATATCTATACGGCCCATTACGCCACAAAGCTCGTGCACACCACGACCCGTCTTGCCCATGAAACCGGAAGAGTGGCTTTCGTCGATCATTACAATGGCATCGTACTTATCGGCGAGGTCGCATATCTTATCCAGCTCGGCTACTGTACCATCCATTGAGAATACAGAATCGGTAACGATCATTCTGGTACGTGCATCTTTGTGCGCAATCAATTGCTGCTCCAGCTCAGCCAGATCTTTGTTTTTGTAGCGCGCTCGCTTGGCTTTGCAAAGACGCACTCCATCTATGATAGAGGCATGGTTCAGCTCATCGGAAATGATCACATCATCCTCACCCAGCAATGGCTCGAATACACCGCCATTCGCATCGAAACAGGCTACATACAGAATGGTGTCTTCGGTGCCGAGAAAGGTAGCCAGCTTTTGCTCCAGCTCTTTGTGTATATCCTGCGTACCACAGATAAAGCGCACGGAGCTCATGCCATAGCCGCGATCGTCAATGGTTTTTTTAGCGGCCTCAAGCACCTGCGGATGCGATGACAGACCAAGGTAATTGTTGGCGCAGAAGTTAAGCACCTGTTTGCCATTTACCGTTATTTCAGCGCCCTGCTCTGAGGCAATCACGCGCTCTTTTTTGAACAGGCCTGCTTCTTCGATTTCTTTCAGCTCACTCTGTAAACGGGTGTAAAATGATTTGCTGGACATTTTTATTGATTTATGATTGCTGATTTGTGATTTGCCTGATTCCTATTTCCCATATTCCAATCCCATATTCCAAAAGAGAAATGCCCATTTATCTGCCTGCTCGTCAATGAGCATTGCGGTTGGCTTGCCTGCTCCATGACCTGCTTTCGTTTCTATACGAATGAGGGTTGGATTCTCACAGCCCTGTGCAGCCTGCAGCGCTGCGGCGAATTTGAATGAATGCGCAGGCACTACACGATCATCATGATCGCCGGTCATTACAAGTGTGGCGGGATAGCAGGTGCCTTTATGGGTATTGTGCACCGGAGAATATCTGTAGAGATATTCAAACATTTCCGGACCATCACCTGCAGTGCCATAATCATAAGCCCAGCCTGCGCCTGCGGTAAATTTGTGGTAGCGCAGCATATCCAGCACCCCTACCTGCGGGAAGCATACTTTGTACAGATCGGGCCGCTGGGTGAGGCAGGCGCCTACCAGCAGTCCGCCGTTGGAGCCGCCGGAAATAGCCAAGTAATCTCGGGAAGTGTAGTGCTCCCGCAGCAGGTACTCAGCCGCGCCAATGAAGTCGTCAAATACATTCTGCTTCTGCATCTTGGTACCTGCATTGTGCCAGGTATCGCCATATTCACCGCCGCCGCGCAGGTTGGCTACTGCATAGATACCGCCCGCTTCCATAAACACTAAATTGCTTACGCTGAATGATGGGGTAAGAGAAATGCTGAAGCCACCGTAGCCATAAAGCATCAGCGGATTATTACCATTCAGCTTCATGCCTTTCTTGTAAGTAATAATCATCGGCACTTTCGTACCATCTTTGGAAGTATAAAATACCTGCTTGCTCTCATACTGCGTGGGATCAAATGCTACATTCGGACGCTTGAATACGGAAGAATTACCGGTAGCGATATCGTAGCGAAAAATAGTAGTCGGATAGATGTAAGAAGTGTAGGAATAATAGAGCTCTTTCTCTTCACGCTTGCCGCTAAAGCCACCAGCAGTACCCAGTCCGGGCAGCTTGATAGCACGCTCCATCTTACCCGCAGTATTGTACTGATATACTTTGGATACCGCATCCTGCACATACTCTGCAAACAGCTTGCCGCCGCAGGACGATACAGTGAGCGGAAATTTCGTTTCAGGGATCAGCTCTTTCCAGGCTTCAGGCCTCGGATTGCCGGCATCGGCCACCATCAGCTTTCGGTTAGGCGCATCCAGATTGGTGCTGATGAATAACTTGCTTCCTTCTGAATAAATCACATTATGCTCATTCTCAAAGCCGGTAACCATAGGCAGTATAGGTGCATCAGGCGTTGTAATATCCTGAATGTACAGCTCATTGCCGTAGGTAGCATTGGCTGCCGAGATGATGAGGTAATGCTGATCTTCAGTTACATCGCCGCCAATGTAGCGGCGCGGCATATTTTCTCCGCCGAAGATGAGCTTATCCTCGCTTTGAGCGGTGCCCATTTTATGATAATAGAGCTTGTGATGCTCGGTCTTACCAGAGAGCTGGCTGCCTTCTTTGGGCTTGTCGTAGCTGCTGTAGTAGAATCCTTCATTGCCTTTCCAGGAGAGCCCGCTGAATTTAAGATCAGTCATGGTTTCTCCAATCTGCTGCTTTGTCTTTGCATCAAGAATGATCGCCTTGGTCCAGTCAGAGCCGCCTTCGGAAATCTGATAGCCTACCAGCGAGCCGTCTTTGGTAAAAGAGATGCCGGATAGCGAAGTGGTTCCGTCCGTGGAAAATTTATTGGGGTCGAGGAATACTTCATTCTTGCCATCGGGCAGGCCGCGGTACAGGATGCTTTGGTTCTGCAGGCCATTATTTTTATAGAAATAGTGCTCATCGCCTTCTTTAAAAGGCGCACTGTATTTCTCATAATTCCAGAGCGCGGTCAGTCGCTTGCGGATGGCATCGCGGTAAGGAATCTGCGCCAGGTAAGCGTCAGTGTTTTTGTTTTGCGCTTTTACCCAGTCACCAGTTTCAACGCTGCGGTCATCTTCCAGCCAGCGGTAAGGATCAGGCACGTTGGTATCAAACAGCTTATCAATCTGGTCTGATTTTCGCGTATTGGGATAATGACCGTTGAAAGCGGCCTTGTTTTGCGCTGTAGCAGTCATGGTGCAAAGCAGTAGTGGAAAAATGAGCTTTTTCATAGGCAATGTGTAAAGATAGTTTTGAGTTCTGAGTTTTGAGTGGGTGATATTAATGTGAGAGAATGTGGTTAAAATGTGATGAGATGTGATGGAATGTGGATAAATTGTTTGGATATTGTAAATGCATCAATTGAATATTCTGGCACAGGAACATTTTTGAATTTTGCATTTTTAATTTGAAATACATTGCAGGCATGGAACAGGAAGAACAATTCAGCGACGATCCGGAAGAGCAATTGCGTATTGAAAATGAGCTGCTCAAGCTGAAGCTGCAGGCTGAGCTGGGGGCAGAGTTCAGCAGTAATACAGATATACCACCTGACGTAGAACAAGAGTTCCTGAAGCAGATTATAGCTTTTCAGGAACATCAGAAAGATGCGCCTTTGGTGGTTTTAGGAACTTATATAGGCGGACCGGTACCAAAGCCGGCTGCCGGAATGACGGAAGATGAACTGGAACAGGAATTTGCAGCGCTGGAGCAGCGTCTGCATGATAAGCATCTCCACCTGGGCTTTAATGCAGATTACCCTACAGCTGTTAAGTATGAGTTTATAAGGCTGGATTTGTTTCCGCTTGAAATCATGCAGCCTTCCGAAGAACACAACTGGATCTTTGAATATGAAGAATTTCATCCGAACCATGCAGCGGATATTGAGCAAAAGACCACCGTTTTTCTGAATGATTTTTTCCAAAATACCATTCCTGAAGAAACAGATTATTTACCCGAAATACTGATTACCGCGGAAGCAAAAAAGATTACACGCAGCGAGTTTATCCGGCAGGTCGTAGCTTTTCATGATCTCTTTGCGGGCATCAGTCATTATGAGTTTACCATTGATCGTACACAGATTGATGAGTCGGATGAGCCGGACCGACCTTCTATGGGCGTTGCTGAGGGCAATGTTTCTTATGTGATAGAGACGGAAGATCATGAGGAGCAGACGATCTCAGGACCATTCAAATGCTATTTTCAGCAGACCGGCGGCCTTTGGAATATCTACAACATTCATTTGTACGGCTTTCGCTGGGATGCATAAAAAAACGCTGATAGCATCTGGCACCATCAGCGTTTTTTAAAGAAAAAATTATTTTCCATTAGAAATCTGTACCGATT
Organism: Chitinophagaceae bacterium; assembly: GCA_965200035.1. GTDB lineage: Bacteria > Bacteroidota > Bacteroidia > Chitinophagales > Chitinophagaceae > UBA1952. The sequence continues at coordinate 1,313,091 of OZ241334.1, forward strand.
GAAAAATACCAGATAGGCTTACGGATGCCCTGAATATTCCACGCAGCATCGAGGCGCAGGAAGTAGCCGAGCAACTGAGCACGCAGGCCGGGACCATACCCCATTGCAAATCCGGACCTGACATTGGCAGTAGCTATTACGGTACCATTCTGATTGATGTAAGTTCCCTGGTTGTTCAGATTATCGCCATTCGGGACGAGCCCGTTCCATGCGCTGCCCATATCCACAAAGCCTACGAGCTGCAGACTCCGGAGCAAGTCAGATTGTATAGGCCGCTGCAGGATGGTGCTCAGGATAGGGGCGCGAAGCTCAAAGTTGCCCACGCCATAAGTATTGCCGGTACGGTCGCTGAGCTTGTAGCCGCGCATATTGGTAGCCTGTGCCTGAAATGCATAGTTATCGCCATTAGGCGTAGAGCTGCCGTACTTTGGAGAGATCCAGTTATCTACCCCGCCCATCATGTACAGGATGCGCTGGCTGCCTGCTGAGTGCGCACCGGCAAGGCGGGCTGCAAAGATCACATTTTTATAAATTGGCTTGTAGTAGCGGAAGTCCAGTCCAAAGTTGTACAGCCCACCCTTATTGGCTTTCGAAAGGCCGTACATGTACTCTGCAAATACCTTGTAGCGGAAGCCGGTACGTAGGTTCTGCGCCAGCGGACGGCTATTATCAAACACATATTCCGCACGGCTCATGATCCAGTACTTCGTTTCACGCGGCGTATAGATCAGGCTGAGTGAGTCCTGCGCTTTAAAGTCAAGCACATCCTGCCGCAGGCCAAGATGAAGACCAATGCGGCGTACGCGATCAAGCGGCAATGCCACTGAGCCCTGAAGCATATTCAGCACTACTTTACCCAGCTGAGGATTCTGCAGAACGGGCCTTCCTGAAGAGTCTCCATACAGCACATTGTAATCGTAATAATCGCTGGTGCGGTAAAAAGTCAGGCCCCAATCTACTCTGTGCGTAAAATTCTGGTATTGCAGGAAATAGCTCAGGCCGGATTGATTGAGCGGATAACGCGGCTGTATGCGGATGCCTCCGGTGAAGCGGTGATTCTCCAGCGCATCATTGAGGCTTACTGAAAGCAAGCCGCCAAGCGGTGGATTCAGAAAAGTGCCGCCACCTGCGCTAGCCGATTGATATTTTGTAAACAGTATGGTATTATCGAGCCGCAGGCTGAAGAAATCAGGCTTGAAATTGAGCCGGTAGCGCTGGGCTTTCAACTGCAGATAAGTGCTGTCAGTAATGGCAGGATTAAGCAGCATGGAAGTGTCAATAGCCGGCGTATTATCATCTGCACTGCTGATCGTCACCATTTGCTTCCCGGCGGTTGTATCTGTATCTATAAATTCACTTTGAAAGAGATTCCCGCCTTTAATGTTCGACCGTTCTCTTTCTCTGCGCCGGCCGGATCTGATGCGGGTGTAGTTGTCTGTGCTGATTCCTTCATTCCTTGTGGCAGACAATGTGGTTGGCTGCAATATTTTTCCGGTAGTGTTGACTCCCGGCAGCAGCATCGGGCTGAAATAGACCTTATAGAAATCGCCCACCTGCAGCACATCTCCCACCTGAGCGGTAGCGAGGCTGAATTGATGGCTGAGAATGCTGCGTGAATAATTGGTTACCGGCACCGACATGGCAGAATCTTCATTGTGCACGTTACGGCCAAAAACCACTACATACTTATTCTGAATGCCGTTGGTGTCTAGCAGATAGGCGAAGTTGTCTGCACCATATTGAATGGGCTGTGTGATGTTGCCACCGGCTTTATTATCTGAGCATTGAAGCAGCTCTGCGCTTTCTGTCTTGGTGTCGTAGAAATACACATTCATCGGACCGGAAGGAAGCTCATTCACACCGGCAGGCACGATCAGATTTGGCTTGGGACGATTGCTCAGAAAAAGAATGCCACGCCTGCTGCCACCGCTCACAAACCAGGGCTGTACATCATCCCATATATCGTTGGTGATATTGGTCATTCGGCTGCCCTTGAGTGTAAACAGATACAGATCTGTCTGGCTTTTTTTGATGGCTGAAAATACCAGCTTGTCATCAGTCTCGTTGAAGGTCATTCCCGACACACGATCAAAGCGGTTGGGCGGAATCACATAGTTCTCAATCTTGGCGCGCAATGAATTGTAGATGCGTAGCCTTGTCTCCCGTTTGTAGCGGTAAAGGATCGCTACTTTATAGCCGTTGTTGCTCCAAGCCAGTTGAGGGTAATCAGCATCCGGTGTCAGCTCATTAAAATCGGTACGGCCGCTGCTCAGGATCAGCGATCGTTGTTGCTCTTTAGCTGTGTGCTGGATATATACGTTATAGTCGCCGTTCTTGAATTCACAGTAGGCCACATCATGCCCCTTGGGTGAAAGGCGAAGGCTGCGGATAATAGTTCCATCTCTCGGTACTTTGATGTTGATCAGACCTTTGGATGAATCGGGCGCTTCCTGCACCAGCGCATCTTTGGCAAAAGCATTTTTAAAATAATTCAGCGCAGAATCATAGGCAGGCTTCACCTTCATACCCAGCGTGCTGCGAATGCCTTTATTCAGGCTTGAGCGCTGCTGCATGGCAAACAACAGATTCTTGACCTGGTTCTCGCCATAGCGGTCTGCTATATATTTCCAGAAAGCTTTACCAGCCAATTCGGGATAGTCATCAGCCAGCGTAAAAAATCCGGCATTCGGACGTGCATCGATGGCATTCTTCCATTCGCTTTCGCTCTTCGGGTCCCAGCCATCCACCACAAAAGCGATATAGCCATCCGTAGTCCAGCGGGGCAGATTGAGCAGCAGGGAATTCTTCACCACCTGACGCGTGTCTTCGCCAAACATCATGCGCTGCATCAGCACACGGGCAATGCCCATGCGTATCTGGCGGCGCAGATCTGTATGTACCCCGTTGAAGTAAACGAGCAGTTTATCGCCCACCAGATTCAGCGTACCGGCTGGTACATCCTGCATCTGTGCTTCATATTTCAGGCCTACATTGGTCTGCCGGTATTCATCATAATTGTTGTACAGGATAATGTCAAAACGCTTGGGAAACTGGCTGCCCATACGCTTTTCGATGAGCGGCACATCCTGCTCGGCCTGCTCACATACATAACGCGCAAGCGTAGTGCCATTCCGGTCGTAATGATAAACCTTGAAATGTCTTGTCTCAAAAAATTTCCAGTCGAACTGCCGGTACTGCACGCGATTCTGGCCAAAAACTTCGCTATTGATCTGGGCAGTGGAAAAATAGGGCGCAAGTAAAAACCCTAGTATAAAAAGGGTTTTACCTGTATTAAAAAACAGCCTGGTTAATCTTGTCATTATAATGTTCGTCCTTCGTAAAAATTGTTAATCCATTCCCGCCGTTCCTGATTTATGTTTGCATCCTAAATTACAAAAACTTCCGGTCAGATGCTACGATTGCAACAATTTATTTACAATGCATTCTCTGAAAATACTTACCTCATTATTAACGATAAAGATGAGTGTTGGGTTGTAGATCCGGGGATGCAGGATGATGCGGAAAAAGCGCAATTGCTCCGATATCTGGAGACTGAAAAGCTGACCCCGAAAGGCATCATCAATACACACACGCACATCGATCATATTCTCGGTGTTTCTGCATTGACCAAAGCATATTCTATTCCATTCGGGATGCACGAAAAAGATATGCCGGTGCTGGCCGGCGCGCGCGGTTCTGCTATGCTGTTTGGTTTTGATCTGCCTGATGCTCCACAGCCTGATTTTTTTATCAGTGAAAATGAGCCGTTGAAGCTGGGAGATGATGAGCTGGAAGTGCGTTTCACTCCTGGCCATTCACCGGGCAGCATTATCTTCTATAATGTAAAAGAAGGCTGGGTTATTGGCGGTGACGTCCTTTTCGCGGGTAGCATAGGCCGCACCGATCTTCCGGGCGGCAATCATCAAACATTGTTGCACAGCATACAATCGCAGCTCTTCACCCTGCCGGATGAGGTAATTGTATATCCCGGCCACGGTCCTGAAACCACGATAGGCAGAGAAAAAGCAACCAATCCGTTTTTCTGAGACTCAGGCTGACTTCGTTGAACTTATAATAATCAGCTCAAAAGCTTTTAAGAAATATCTGCCGCCACCAGTTCACGCCCCTTCAATATGGGCACTACAGAATGCAGATCGGGTGTGGTGCAATAAATCATATCCTGCTCAAGCCCATACGCTGATAAGCGACGAAAATGTGAGCTATCCCGTAGAAAATCGATATAGCTTCCGGTCACGCTCTGGTGCAATACATGCGCTGCGCGTGCGCTATCACAATGAATGGTAAAATGTTCTTTTACTTTTTCTATTACAGCGCCGGCGAACAAGGTATCTTCCAAGTTAAACCGGTCTTTCCAGCCTGCACAGCCCAGCAGTACCGGCTTGCCCTGTGCAATCAGAAATTGACAGACAGCGCTCAGATTCAAGAAAGAGCCGGTAATGATCGTGTCCGCATCTTTGACCATATGGAGCAGTTTGGTGCCATTGGTGGTGGTCAGCACCAGCGTTTTACCGGCTACAAAGCTGTGCGGATATTCGGAAGGTGAATTGCCATACTGTAGCCCGTCCGCCACTCTGCCATCACGTTCTCCGGCGGTAATGCTGTTCGGCGTACCCATGCCGAGGTCTATGCACTCCTGAACGCCCGAAACGGGAATCACGCTCAAAGCACCATTGTCCAAGGCCGCAGCGATGGTAGAGGTGGCACGGAACACATCGATAATAACTGTTACCGTATTTTTTGTATCAAAGAGTTGAAGCAAAGCGGGTGAGAGGCAAACTTCAAGACGTGGCTTTTCAGTCATCAGATACTGTAAGGAGATTAGGATGCCAAAGCTAATAAGAAAGAGGCGCTAATAAAAAAGCGCATCAGCTGGTGATGCGCTTTTTATCAAAATTTTGATGGATAGTTTAGTACTGCCACATATCCAATTGCTTGTTCAGGATCTGGTCTTCTACACGCTGGCCTTCGTAAAGAGCTTCCATGTTGTTATAGCCCAGGTTCTTGAAGTTCGTGTTGAATGGATTGCTGGTCTGGATTACGTGCCCGCTCCAGTAGCGACCTTCCATAAAATCATCCCAGGTCATACGCTGAACATCATTTTGTGGGTTGAATACTTCGTACTGAGCCAGCACGGGACGAGCTTCAGGATAGTAAATCCACAGCAGTGGTGCTGAAGTACGATACTCACCAGTGTTAGGATCCATGATATCAATAATCGGAGCAATACCGATGATGCGTACCACCATACGACCGAGGTTACGGTCCATAATCCAGTCTTCCTTGATACGGTATTTGGTCACCTTATCAGGATCAAAGTCACGCTGAGATATCTGGCGGGTCACCTGACCTGTGATCGGATCTTCTACTTCTACCGTATCAGGCTTACCTACAAGCTTCTCCATGATCTGCTCTTTGGTCAGTGCCTGTGTAAACTGATCATTAAAGGTAGAATAAGCCTTGATCTTGCCTTTCTTCACCGCATCCAGCAGGATTTCAATGAAATAGCCACCGCCGGTCTGATCATCACCCGGGTAACGGAAAGGCATATTTTGCTTTTCACGGGTATCGATCTCGCGCCAAACGCGTTTTTTCCACATTACATCTGCTTCACGCACCGGTTGCCATGCAAGTGTACGGGCTACGTGCGGCGTACGGTCATATGCACCATCGCGAACGAGCGATGGCTGCCATGTACCTGATACCGGTTCATTGTTATTGCCGTTAGTTGCGGGATCCTGGGCGAAGGCGGTACTACTTACCAGCAACAAAGAAGCAGCAGCAAGTGTTTTATATGACAGAAAGAAATTCATGTTCCTGAATTTATGAACGAAGATAATAATTAGTTTAACAGAATCGAGATGGTGCCGAGGTTACGGGTAGTGCCATCAGGGCCCTTCGCGCGAATGTTATCGATAAAGATGCGGTCACCGATAGCTCTTTGCTTTTGCACGTAGGTAGCTACCTGAGGATTCGCACTGAAGAGTGCTGAGTTTACAGCACCAAGGTCCTGAAGCTCTTTTCTTCTTGGGATGTAGCTGAATTGAAAGCTGGTTACCACAAACTTTGCGTCAAAGTCAAAGTTCTCAAGAACAGCAGCTATACCCAACTGAGCGCCGAATACGTTGGCAGGCAAAACAATGGTTCCGGACTTACCGGCAATCTTTGCAATCGGATCAGGAATACGCTTTACACGCACATCCATAGAGCCTACCTGCTTGCCGCCTGCAGAAATTACCGCTGTTACCTTTGCGCCGGTACCCTGAGTTACCATGATATCATATTTGCCATTACCTGTCTTGGTAGGAGTTGCGCCAGGAACACTGAGCGTAACATCTTCCAGCGAATAGCCTGCAGCAGTTACAGTTACCGGGTTAGGTACACCAATATAGAATACGTTCATTTTGTCCAACTGCATAGATGCACCGGCAGAACCTACCATGTATTGGAAAGAGAAAGGCTCGTTGTACTCACGATCACCCAGATTCATCCTTACCTGTCCGCGAACGGTTTGCATACCTACACCACTTGCAGTACTTTTCCAGGTACCAATACCACCCTGTACCTGTACGGAACCAGAGCTGGCGGAGATAGATGGATTGGCAGATTTGTTATAAGCAGCAATCATGATCTGGGCTTCTACAGGCTGACCGGCCATTACATAGCTCGTCTTCGGAACCGCTACAGGAATAATCGCGTCAAACTTGATCTGCTGGGCATCTGCTTCTGTATAAAGGTGCTGCAGGATGGCTGATTCAGAAGTACGAATGTCATTTTGCATTTTTGCAAAAAGCGTAACAGCAGCCAGTGTTGGTACATTGTGGAAGGTACCATAGCTCCAATCACCGCTTGGATTGTCATCGCTCTTCGGTGGATCTGTGATCTGAAGGGGTAATTCTTTAGAGAAAGCATCCTTTACTTTAGGATTTACCTGAGCCAGCATAAAATTACGCAACTCATCCAGCTTAGCCTTGATCTCATCACCACCCTTCTTTTCAACCAGCAGGCGGGTGCTTGCATCAATGTTATCTTCTCTTTTCAGCGCGGTGATGTTTGCATTGCCAACCGGAATCTGGTCAGCTTCTGCGATCACTTTATTTTTCCAGTCCTCAAGGTACTTATAAACTTCTTCGGCTTTGGCATGAACAGCTTTGGCCTTGTCATTATAAGGCTTTACTCGTTCCTGATGCCCTTGCATATCTTCATTAGCCTGCAGGCCGACCAGTGATTCATTGTTTTTTCCAGCGATAGATTCGTTGGATTTTCCGATGCTATTGTTGATGATCTTAAAAGCGTGCAGAATTTCATTAGACACATTAAGGGCCAGCATGGCGGTCAACACCAGATACATCAGGTTGATCATGATCTGCCGCGGCTCTTTAGGTATGGACATTCTTTATCTCTTTTTCTTTGTGAAAAATGAATTGTTTTATCAGCTCATAGAGTCAAGGGGCTAATTTCTTAGCGACCTTGCATGGCAGAGAGCATGTTGCCATAAATTGAGTTCAGCGAGGTGAGGTTCTTAGCCAGAGCGCTGATCTGCTCACGTGCAGCCTTAGCGTCTTCTGCGCTTGCAGCCATTGCATCGCTTGCGTTGATCAGGTTGCTGTAGAACTTGTTCATCGCTTTCAGGTGATTGTTTGCATCCTGAAGCTCAACTTCATAGATCTGATTCAGATTGCCCAGATTCTTGCTGAGTATCGTTACTTGTTGGTGGAATTTAGCTGTATCATCTGCTGCATTGTTGAATGCAGTCATTGTTTGAGTAGCACCTACAAAGGTGGTCTTCATCTGACCCAGCGCTTCAGCAGTTTCACGGGCGCTCTTGGTATAGGCACCGGTAGCTGCAGTTACGTCTGTGATATCCTTCATTTGCTCTACGGTCTGGCCGAAACGTTGGAAGTTATCATTCAGACGGGTAAGATTAGCCGGAGTGATCTTGGCTTCTTCGAGCATTTTATCCAGAGAAGCGGTAGCAGAAGAACCGCCACCTGAGCCACCAATTGAGCTAATCGCAGGAACCTGGAACTTGGTGCCCTTACGGTAAGCTTCGATATGTGGGTTCTCATCGATGTTTGGATAGAAGCGCTCCCAGTAGTAATCTTTATGAGGCGGGAGGAGACCGAGCAATGCGAAGATGAATGCTTCGGTAATCATACCGGCAGTCAGCATTTCGCTGGCGCCCTGCCAGTGCTGGATCTTAAACAGCGCGCCCATCAGTACCACGGATGCACCCAGGCCAATGATCAGGTTCTTCAGGTATTTGCCTTGCTTGGTTTCAAAAAACAGAGTGATGCTTTTCATCGTCGGATATTAGTTGCTTTTTGTTTTTGAATTTTTTCTGTGCTCGTTATTATGGTTTACCCGTTTGGTTAGCGACGGGAAGCGCCTACAGCTGGTGCAATTTCCTGGAAGGTGCAGCGGAAACCGATATACGCCTTGGCAGTATCTGCAAATTCGTAATCGCGTGTACCATTCTGAAGATAGTAAGCAATATCTCTCCAGCTGCCACCGCGGATTACTTTGCGCTTCAGCCACTGAGGATCATTGTCACGCATGCGATATTGTACGTCAGGGTTCACGTCAGCTACTGCCTGATAAGCGTTACCGAAGTAAGAAGTATTGGTCCACTCAGATACGTTGCCGGCCATGTTATACAGACCGTAGTCGTTTGGCCAGTAAGCATCTACACGTACAGTATAGAGACCGCCATCGGCTGCATAGTTGCCGGCCTGAGGTTTGAAGTTTGCAAGGTAGCAACCTTTCTTGTTCATGGTGTAAGGACCACCCCATGGGAAGGGAGATTCGTTGCGGCCGCCGCGTGCAGCCCATTCCCACTGCTGCTCACTTGGCAGGCGGAACTCGCTTTCCAGATACTGGCGGTTGCGGTCGCGCTCACCACGCCACAGCTTGGTACGCCAGTTACAGAATGCAGTTGCCTGATACCAGTTAACACCAACTACAGGGTAGTTGTTGAACGCAGGGAACCAGTTGTATTGCTGAGCGATTGGCTCGTTGTAAGAGTATGCAAACTGACGCATCCAAACAGTTGTGTCCGGATAGGCCGGTACTTCTCTCTTTACGATGAAGTTGGTACGTGGCTGATTCGGGTTAGCTACTGCTTCAGCGTAATCATAATATTCAAGGTGATAGATCAGCTTGCCGTTGTCCATTTCCTTTTTGCCCCATCCGCTTTGCTCAGCAGGAATGTACATGCTGGCCAGCTGGTCCTGCACATCGGGGTTACGGTAATTGACTGCCTTGCGCATGTCTACGTGTTGCGTGCCGTCCGGATTATCTACAAAGTCGCCCAGCATGGTATGTGCGATAGAATCGCGCACCCAATTGGTAAACTGACGATACTCCTGATTGGAGATTTCGGTGGCATCCATGTAAAAGGCGCTCACCTGCGCAGTCCGGATAAGGGCATCATTTTTACCGCTTACATCCTGGTCGCTCGCTCCCATTCTCAGCACACCTGTGGGCACGTAAACCATACCTGTAGGAACAGGGGCCTTGTACAGCATCACGTTAGGACTACCAACAAGCTGACCTCCGTTACCCGGTGAACCGCAACTTGCTGCCAGCGCCATGAACGCTGCAGCCGTGATCGACAGGGAGATTTGTTTCATACTACCGTTATTATTGTTTATGCAATTTGGCAAATAAAATGAATTTTTCACGTAAGCCCAGTTTGTACTGCGCTTAAACGGCACACAATATTTGAAGTTTTTTCCGAAAAAACAAGCACCACACAAAAAATTGTTAAGAAATCATTCTGATACCTAAACATTCGCCCGCTTTTCTCGTCTTTACAGAAGATGCTTAGAGCATAGCCAGCGCCGCTGCAACGCTTACCTGCGGTGCCAGGCACTCTTGTGAAGTACAGATAAAAATAGAAATGGCTTCTTCAGGCTTTTTATCTTTTAAAATTGGAATACCAGCCTCATCATAGCTATCGGCGAGCACGGGATAAACATCCGGAGCATAGCTTTTCTGAAATTCTTTCAGCGCTTTTGATCCTGCCGTTCCTGAAATTACGCCCGTTTTGTTTCCTTTCAGGAGGCGCTGCAGCAATACATTCCAGTATCCGAATGAATATGGATAACGCAGCGCTGATGATGATATTGTGTGCAGCATCTGCTCACCGCGCTCCGTCCATTCAGACCGTTCCATGAGCATACCGAGCAGAAGCAGATTTTTCGCCATCACTGCGTTAGCGGAAGGAGTTGCACCATCATGCACATCGGTCTTGCGAACGGGAATATCCTGCTGATTGGCTGCGGTGAAGTAAAAATAGTTGTTCTTTTCGTCACTGAAATGAGCGGTTACATATTCCGTCCATGTTGCCGCTTCCACAATCAGATTATTATTGCCTGTGGCGGCTGCCAGTTCCAGCAAGGCTTGTATGAGATAGGCATAGTCATCAAGCTTGGCGGGGATGCGCGCTTTTCCTTTTTTCCATACGTGCAGAAGCTGATCTTTTTCTGAGAATGCTTCGATCATTATTTGCAAATGCTGCTGTGCCCAGCTCAGGTATCGATTGTCGTCTAATGCAGTACCGGTTCGGCTCAGGGCTATATTCATCAGCGCATTCCAGGAGAGCAGAGATTTATCATCCGTGTGCGGACGAATGCGTTGCTTTTGATCCTGTCGCAATCTGGTTTTCGTTGCAGATAATTGCGCTTCAATGGTATCTTTTGTAAGCCCTGTCTCAGCTTCAATTGCCTTGATTGATTTGGCTATATGCAGAATGTTTGTGCCCTCCCAATTGCCCTGCTTTCTGATGCCGAAGTAGCTTTCACCTACCGCATGCCCTTCAGGAAAAAGTGCATTCCATTCATTCCAGGTCCATGTGTAAAATTTGCCTTCTTCCCCTTCGCTGTCTGCATCGAGCGCGCTGTAATAAAGCCCGCTTTTATCTTTCAATTCTGTTTCTGCAAAGGCAATAATTTCTTCGATAACGCGCCGGTATCCGGGCTTCTTAGTAATCTGATAAGCATCACACAGGGTGATGACGAGCAGTGCATTATCGTACAGCATTTTTTCGAAGTGCGGAGCCAGCCATTCGCGGTCGGTGCTGTAGCGTGCGAATCCACCATTCAGTTGATCGTAGATGCCGCCCGCAATCATAGCGTCGAGGGATAATACGGCCTGCGCCAGGGCTGCTTCATCTTTATAAAAATGATAGCGCTCCAGCAGAAAAGAAATGGCCATTGATCCGGGAAATTTTGGTGCCGCGCCGAAGCCTCCCCACTCTTTATCGCCTATAGCCAGCAGGTTTTCTGCCGCTTTATCACAGGTCGCTTTATCCCAGACTGGTCCGGCAGTTGAAGCCATCACCGATGCCTGTTTCAGATGCTGAAGCATTTGCTCTGACTGGGCAACAACTTCTTCCTGCTGATCATTCCATACTTCATTCATCCGCGCCAGCAGCTGTAGCCACGAAGGGCGGCTGTAAGCAGGTTTTGGCGGATAATAGGTTCCGCCATAAAAAGGCAATCGCTCCGGCGTTACAAACACGTTCAGCGGCCAGCCTCCGCTTCCGGAAATGGCCTGTACGGCATCCATGTACAGATGATCTACGTCCGGGTGCTCTTCCCGATCTACTTTGATGCAGATGAAGTGCTCATTCATGTAAGCCGCGGTTGCTTCATCTTCAAAGCTTTCCCGCTCCATCACGTGGCACCAATGGCAGGCTGCGTAGCCAATGCTTACAATGACCGGCTTTCCGGCCGCTTTCGCAAGGGCAAATGCTTCATCGCTCCAAGGATGCCAGTCCACCGGATTATGGGCGTGCTGCAAGAGGTAAGGACTCTGTTCGTGGATCAGTCTGTTGGCCATACCTGCGAAGGTACGAGCGTACGATTTGCCTGCTATAGCAGGCTACTGCAACCTGCGCAAAACGGCATCTACAAGGCTGAACTCTGTTTTATAATCTGGCGCGATCCATTTCCAGCCGCATCTCCTGAAATGCCGCGCTATCGCCTGAAAAGGCATTGAAGTCAACCCTTATATCGATACCATTTGCTTGGCCATGGCCGCTGAATTGCCAGAACTGAAAATCATCCTGAATACCTGGTCTTACTGCATTGTAATGAGCAATCCATAATGGAAATTCACTAAAATCCTTTTTCAGGTATCTGTTGTAAAAAGCGGCATTGGTGTAAATGATCGAAGCTGTATGATAAGCTGCTTCAACAATACTCAGCCATGTGCAGATACTGTCTTTCAGCGCCCCGGATGCGCAATCTTCCGTAACCTCTATATCCAGCGCCGGTCTTAGATCTCCGGTTGCTAACTTAACTTGCTGCAGAAAATATTGCGCCTGTGTAGTCGCGCTTTGCGCGGATGAAAATAGTGGTAAGCGCCCCGTATCATCCTATTCCTGGCCGCTTCTTCCCAGTTATTGGCAAATCTTTTGTCCAACAAATCGGTGCCTTCCGTGGCTTTAATCAAGGCAAATGAAATGTTGAGGTTCTGATCGCTCATTGCACTTACAGCGTTCCAGAAAATATGTTTTTGATACCTGCTTACATCAATCCCTACCATGCGGTATCCGTCAGGAATAATAATGCCAAAACCCGCATAGATACGGGGCTTGCGGGCAAAATATATTGTGTACGCTATACCTGTGGCTATTAAGACAAACAGGACTATTGCGGTTATTGATATTTTCTTCCGGTTTTCCACATCAACCGTATTTATTGAAATTATAAGACAAAATCATTTCATTTTTCTAAATGCCTCTTGACATATACTCATCAAAAAGGTATTTTTAAGAGCAAAATTTTTACCAACTATTATGAACACACGCTCTACCCATAAGTATCTGCCGCTGCTGGCACTGACTGCACTCCTGCTACAAACACCCGCCCGCGCCCAGCTCGTCACCACTTTTGCAGGCAATCTTACCCCGGGCAATACTGATGACCAGGGCACTTCTGCGTCATTCAACTGGCCTATTTCGCTGGCGCTGGATAAGAACAAAAACCTCTATGTGGCAGATGCAGAGAATCACCGGATTCGTAAGATAACGCCTTCCGGCATGGTATCTACGTTTGCTGGCTCCATCGCAGGCATGAATGACGATACGGGCACAGCAGCGCGCTTCAATCATCCGCTAAGCGTAGCGCTCAATAGCGTGGGCTACGTATTTGTGGCCGATTCCAAGAATAATATGATCCGTAAAATAGCCCCGGATGGTACGGTCACAACAGTTGCAGGCACAGGTACTGCAGGGAGCGCAAATGGAGCCGGCAATACTGCCACGTTCAACTACCCGAACGGGCTGGCCATTGATGCTGCTGACAATGTGTATGTGGCCGATGCATTGAACAACATGATCCGTAAGATTACTCCGGCGGGCATAGTCTCTACACTGGCGGGCAGCACACTTTCCGGCAATGTCAATGATCAGGATACCAATGCACGCTTCAATTATCCGACCGGTATTGCAGTCGATGGAACGGGCAATTTATTTGTGGCGGATGAGAACAATCATATTATCCGTAAGATCACGGCCGGTGGACTGGTAACCACTTTTGCCGGCTCTTCGAACCCTGATAATATTGATGATACGGCTACCGCGGCGGCCTTCTTTTCGCCCTACGGCATTGCCATTGATGCATCCAATAACCTGTATGTAGCGGAGATCGGAAATAACAAGATCCGCAAGATAACTCCGGGCAGAAGGGTCAGCAGTGTGGCTGGCAATGGCGTTGCAGGCTATGACGATGGAATACGTGAAAATGCCACTTTTAATAATCCGACCGGCATTGCGGTAGATGGTACCGGTATACTGTTTGTAGGGGATTGGAAGAACAATATGATCCGGAAGATTGATCTTACCGGCGCAGGCATTTTTACAGCTTCTCCTAAGGAGCAACTTTTGCTCTACCCTAATCCTGCCAGTGACAGGCTCAGTATCCCAACAAAGGAAGGTTCAGCAATTACAATTTATAACCTGCTTGGCGCAAAAGTCTATGAGGGTATTGCAACGGGGCACATAACTACGCTGTCTACTAAGGCTTACCCAGCCGGCTTGTACTCAGTTACCCTCATTCTTAAGGATGGAACAAAGCAATACGCACGATTTACAAAGCAATAGTTCAGATGCAATCAAACGCTGACCTTTGATTTTTATTTCAGCTAATAAAAAAGCCCCTGTCAATTACAGGGGCTTTTTTATTAGCTGAATTTATTTTCTATTTCACCACCTGCAACCGCGTAAGCTGCTTGCCGCCGGATGCCTGCAGCTCGCAAAAGTAAGTGCCTGCGGCCAGGTCACTTGCGTCAAAAGGAACTTCATGCCTGCCGGCATTCATATCCCCGCTCATAACGATTGTTACCAACTGACCACTGACGTTGAATATCTTCAGGCTAGCCTGGGTACGCTCAGACAGGTTAAACCTAATAACAGCCTTACTCTGCACCATATTAGGAACCAGCTGAAGATCTGCATCCAGAGCGGCCACCTGACCAATTGCGGATGGGGATGAGCCTTTCAGGATAAAATTGAATCCGAGATTCTGCATTTCAGTAGGTGAGGTACTGTCTTTAGCAGCTTTCCATACGCCGGATACGCGTTGCATACCATTTTGTCCGCCGGGATTAATGCGGCCCGGCAATACTTTGGGAGGGCACCAAGGGCCGGTAAGACTACTGTTGCCCGCTGCCGACCAGATGAGCCAGTACGTGCCGGCGGTCAGGGAGAGCGTTGGTGCCACCTTTACTTTCAGATACATGATTGGCCGTTGTGTGCTGGTCACCCCGCCGCTGGAAGCAGTTGTATCTACACGATAGATGCCAGAAAAACCTGAAGAAGTAAGCACATTGGTAGTAGTATCGCCATACATCGAAGTGCCGGTGACGCTGCCCTGACGTATCTGCAGGCTTACATCTGTAAAGGGAGAAGTTGTGCTACCGCCGGTTTGGTAGCCATAAACAATCACGGTATCAATTTTCCAGGTTTGCCCGGCGGGTACTGTAAAATCTTCGCCCATCGCAAAAAAAGTGGTCTTATTCATGCTCAGGCCAAAATTATTGCCGATGGGTTTGGAAATCGAGCTGGCACGCGCACCACCAGCGCCGGCATCCGTAGTAAAAGCGGTGTCAGCAAGGTACGTTTGCGCATCAGCTGCGCCGGCAAGCAAAGTTGCCAAGGGAAGCAATAGTAATTTTTTCATCATAAAAATAGTTTAGTGATTAAATAATTATTCCAATTTATAAATTTTTTCTTATAAATGCAATATAACACACGGATAAGACTCAAAATATCAAGGCAAGATAAAGAATATTATTTAGCTTGTACTTCGAATAAGTAATAAAAAAGCCCTGCATCGCTGCAGGGCTTACTGTTAGATTTTTGCTTTTTACTTTTTAAACTGAGGGATGAGATCCTGAGCCATCTTGGTCATCTTAGCCAGGCCTTCTTCAGGTAGTGCGCCTTTCTTGAACTCAGCAAGTAAGTCCGGCATCTTCATTTCCATTTCAGACAGGAAGGCCGCTTCAAAAGCCTGCATGTTCTTCACCGGCACGTCGCGTACAAGACCATTGGTACCGAGATAGATCATCGCTACCTGCTTTTCCACGCTGTACGGCTGGAACTGGGCCTGCTTCAGGATTTCCACATTGCGCGCACCCTTGTCAATTACGTTCTTGGTAGTAGCATCTAGATCGCCACCGAACTTAGAGAAGGCTTCCATCTCCCGGTAAAGGGCCTGATCAAGTTTTAGCGTACCTGCTACCTTCTTCATAGACTTGATCTGTGCATTACCACCTACACGGCTTACAGAGATACCTACGTTGATGGCCGGGCGGATACCTGCCAGAAACAGTGAGTTTTCAAGGAATATCTGACCGTCTGTGATCGAGATTACGTTCGTAGGGATATAGGCAGATACGTCACCAGCCTGAGTTTCGATGATTGGCAGAGCCGTCAGCGAGCCACCACCTTTTACCATATGCCTGATGCTTTCCGGCAGGTCATTCATCGTCTTCACGATATTGTCATCGTTGATCACCTTGGCGGCGCGCTCAAGGAGGCGGCTGTGCAGGTAGAATACATCACCAGGATAAGCTTCACGACCCGGCGGGCGGCGCAGCAGCAGCGATACCTCACGGTAAGCCACAGCCTGCTTGGAAAGATCATCATACACTACCAGTGCAGGACGGCCTGTATCACGGAAGAACTCGCCAATGGCAGCACCAGCGAATGGCGCAAAGAACTGCAGTGGAGCAGGCTCAGAAGCAGAAGCAGCCACGATGGTTGTATAAACCATAGCGCCGTTATCTTCCAGCACCTTCATTACCTGAGCAATGGTAGATGCCTTCTGGCCAATCGCAACATAGATACAGTAAACAGGCTTGCCTGCTGCGTAAAATTCTTTTTGGTTGATGATGGTATCGAGGCAAATGGCTGTCTTACCGGTACCACGATCACCGATTACCAGCTCACGCTGTCCACGGCCTACCGGAATCATTGCGTCGATCGCTTTGATACCAGTCTGCATTGGCTCTTTTACCGGCTCACGGTAGAGTACGCCCGGCGCTTTACGCTCCAGCGGCATTTCATACAGCTCACCAGTGATCGGGCCTTTACCATCTATTGGCTGGCCAAGGGTATTCACCACGCGGCCGCACATGCCTTCGCCTACTTTGATGGAAGCGATCTCACCTGTACGGCGAACTTTGGCGCCTTCGCGGATATCACCGGAATCACCCATCAGTACCACGCCTACATTATCTTCTTCAAGGTTCAGAGCAATCGCCTGAACACCATTTTCGAAGGCAACGAGCTCACCCTGACGCACGCCTGTAAGGCCATATACGCGGGCAATGCCGTCACCAATCTGGAGAACGGTGCCAACTTCTTCAAGGCTGTCGCCTTCATTTACTGAGCTCAACTGCTGGCGCAGGATCGCTGATATTTCATCCGGTTTGATACCTACCATAAGTTATAATGTTATAATTCAAAATTTAGAATGCAAAATTCAAGAAAGCGTCCTGAAACAGCTTATCAGATCTGCATGATATAACTCTTGTCGAGAAATTTCTTTTTAATGTCGTTTAGGTCACGGCGCACGCTGGCGTCGATCAGCTTGTTATCCATTTCCAGCGTAAAGCCACCGATCAGCGAGGGGTCAATGCTCACTTCCATATCAATCTGCTGGCCGGGCATGCCTGCAGCTACCTTGGCGCGAATCGCTTCTTTTACCTGATCAGCTATTGGTGCGGCTGTGGTCAGCTTTACTGTGCTGATGTTCTTCATCTTCTTGTACTGACTGATGAACTCGGTAGCGATTTCAGGCAAGGCGCCTTCACGTGCTTTACTTACCAGCAGGCCTATAAATGCTTTAGTCAGCGCATTCATTTTATCACTGAAGATGGCCGCTATTACCCCTTGCTTTTTATCAGGATTTATGACCGGGCTGCGAAGCATTGTACAAAACTCACGGCTGCTTTCGCAAACATTGGCCAGCAGTTGCATATCCTGCAAGGTAGCTTCCAGCGCATTTTGCTCGATGGAAAGGTCAAGTACAGATTTTGCGTAACGGGCCGCTATACGTGGATTTTGCATTTTCTAAAATTCTTAAAAAGTTCTTAGTTCATCGTGATATCCTGCGTCAGCAAATCAGCGTAGCTATTTTGCGCTTCTGCAGTATTCAACTGCTTGCGCAGGATTTTTTCAGCCACTTCTACAGCCATAGCACCGATCTGGTTTTTCACTTCAGTCACGGCAGCCATTTTCTGTTGGTTGATCTGCTGTTGCGCATCAGCGATCATCTTATCGGCAATTGCTTTGGTATCGTTTTTAGCTTTATTCACGACAGTATCTGCCATGTCTTTGGCTTCCTTCAGCATAGCAGTGCGCTCTTCGCGGGCCTGTTGCATGAGCTTTTCATTCTCGCTCTGCATAGTTGCCATTTCCTTTTTCACACGGTCAGCGGCAGCTATTGAATCGGCAATGCCTTTCTCCCGCTCGTTCAGGGAAGTCAGGATGGGCTTCCAGGCAAACTTCTTCAGGATCATGAACACGATCAGAAAGGCGATCAGCGTCCAGACGAATAAACCGAGTTCGGGGGTTAATAAATCCATTTTTATGTACGATTTATGATTTATGATTTTTCACTCAAATTGTATCTGCGATTGTTATCCGGATAGCCAATGGCTAATCACACATTAACAGATCGCAAATCAGAAATAACTGCGCCCTCAGCCCTTTGCGTTGGGCGCAGTTAAGTTTTTTGCCTGTACTTAGAGTACAACAGCCAGCAGACCAGCGATAACACCGAACAGTGCCACACCTTCCACGAAGGCTGCAGTCAGGATCATGTTGGCGCGGATGTCACCGGCAGCTTCAGGCTGGCGTGCAATGCTTTCTACAGCACCTTTACCAATCTGACCGATACCGATACCCGCAGCCAGAGCAGCGATACCAGCACCTACTGCGCCAAGACCAGCGCTCTGACTGTCAAGCAGAATTGTGTTTAACAACGACATTGTAATTATGGATTTGAGTGAAAAAAAACTTGATTAATGATTATGCAATGATTTCATCGTGTGCCACGTGGTAGTCCTGACCATCTTCATGACCATGCCCTTCTTCTACTGCCTGACCGATGAATACGGCGGTAAGGTTGGTGAAGATAAAAGCCTGAATAGCTGCTACCAGCAATTCCAGGAAGAACATGAATACGGAGAAAGCCAGCGATACCGGAACGAAGCCCCAGCCTGCTACCTTGCTCAGCGCACCAAAGATGAAGATCATGGAGATGATGCTGAGGATGATGATGTGCCCCGCCAGAATGTTGGCAAAAAGACGGATCATCAGGGCAATCGGCTTAATGAAGAGGGAAATGATTTCAATCGGAACCAGCAGCAGCTTTACGCCGAATGGTACACCCGGAGGATTGAACAGGTGACCCCAGAAATGCCTGTTGCCACTGAATATCATTACAAGAAAGGAAACCACCGCAAGGCAGGCTGTTACCGCTATATTACCTGTAAAGTTGGCGCCACCGGGCAGCAGGCCCAGCAGGTTGTTGATCCAGATAAAAAAGAAAACAGTCAGCAGCAGCGGCATGAACTTCATGTATTTGTTGCCGAGGTTGGGCTTGGCTACTTCATCGCGTACAAAGGTAATGACCGGCTCAAGCGCATTCTGAAAACCGGTTGGCGCTGTGGTAGTGCCTGTATGGCGGTATTTCTTAGCCACTGAGGTCATAATGAGCAGCACGATAATCGCGCCGATCATCATAGAAAGCACATTCTTGGTAATAGAGAAATCGTACACCTTTACTGACTCATCGGGGTGGCCTTCTGTATCTATCGCAATGATCTTGCCGTTTCTCAGTTTCTTGATGGCGTCAGGAGTCATGCCTGCACCGTTCAGGTGCGTTTTATAATGCTCATCTACAAGGCGGTAATCGTGGTATGCTACATGTCCGTGCTCAAAATTGCCGGAAGAGAAAAAGTCAAAGCCTCTTTGCGGACTATAGAGAATGACCGGCAGCGGCAGGGAGACATGCGTTTCACCAGCGGTAAACAAATGCCAGTCGTGCGCATCGGCGATGTGACCGAAAATAACTTCGGAAGCGTTAAATTTCTTTTTCCCTTTGATCTCTTCGTGAGCAGCCTCTGTATTTACGTGCTCCTGAGTGGCCTGGGCGACCACTTTGGAAAAAGGCATGGAAAGCAGCAAAGCGCATACCAGCAGGGAAAAGAAGCGTCTCGAACTCATTACCAGGTCTGAAATTTTGCGCAAAGGTAAGAGGTAGATATTAAACTTCAAAAGACTTTTACACTTGTATTGCTGATTCCGGCACACCATAAGTGGGGACGCGCAGCGACCTGAATCATTTACATAACAGCATTTAGCTCAAGTACCCGCCATCCTGGGTCCAGGTAATCGGGAAATATTGATCAATATTCAATCACATTCCACCACATCAACGCATTAACCCTGCAACATTTACAATAAAACAACGGCCAATCCAGGCAGGATTAAGTAATTTCGCGAACCTTTATGAAAAATATCCGTAATTTCTGCATCATTGCCCATATTGACCATGGTAAATCCACGCTGGCCGACCGCCTGCTGGAACATACCAAAACGATTTCCCACCGTGATATGCAGGCGCAGGTACTGGATGATATGGACCTGGAGCGCGAAAAGGGTATTACCATTAAGAGCCACGCCATACAGATCAATTTTTCCCATAAGGGCGAACATTATATCCTGAACCTGATCGATACTCCCGGCCACGTTGACTTCTCTTATGAAGTGAGCCGTGCGCTGGCCGCCTGCGAAGGCGCGCTGCTGCTGGTAGATGCCTCACAAGGCATTCAGGCACAAACCATTTCCAATCTTTATCTGGCCCTGGAAAATGATCTGGAGATTATCCCGGTCATCAACAAGATCGATATGGATGGCGCCATGATTCCGGAAGTGACGGATCAGATCGTGGAACTCATCGGCTGCAAGCCGGAAGACATTATCCTGGCATCGGGCAAATCAGGCATCGGCATCGATGATATTCTTGATGCCATCATCGACCGCATTCCTGCGCCGAAAGGCAAAGAAGATGCACCGTTGCAGGCATTGATCTTTGACTCGGTGTTCAATTCATTCCGCGGCATTATCGTTTATTTCCGGGTGACTAATGGGGTAATCAAGAAAGGCGACAAGGTAAAATTCATCAATACCGGCAAGGAGTATGAGGCAGATGAGGTAGGTATTCTGAAGCTCACGATGACACCCAAGCCAGAAGTACGCACGGGCGATGTGGGCTACCTGATTACCGGCATTAAAAATGCCCGCGAAGTAAAGGTGGGCGATACCATTACCAATGCCATTAAACCGACCACAGAGATCATCCGTGGCTTTCAGGATGTGAAGCCGATGGTGTTTGCAGGTATCTTCCCGGTAGAAACTGATGATTTTGAAGAGCTGCGCGACTGTATGGAAAAGCTGCAGCTCAATGATGCTTCCCTGACCTTTGAGCCGGAAACCTCGCAGGCGCTTGGCTTTGGCTTTCGTTGCGGCTTCCTCGGTATGCTGCATATGGAGATCATTCAGGAACGGCTGGAGCGGGAGTTTAATCAAACGGTGATCACTACGGTACCGAACGTAAGCTTCAAGGCCTACCTGACCCGCAATGATGATAAAGCAGTCATTGTAAACAACCCTTCGGAAATGCCGGAGCCCAGCAAGCTGGACCGTATTGAAGAGCCGTTTATCCGTGCGCAGATCATTACCCTGCCCGATTATATCGGTAATATTATGAGCCT
The DNA here is from genome assembly GCA_965200035.1 of Chitinophagaceae bacterium. Classification (GTDB taxonomy): domain Bacteria; phylum Bacteroidota; class Bacteroidia; order Chitinophagales; family Chitinophagaceae; genus UBA1952. Next base: position 1,334,403 of record OZ241334.1, read on the forward strand.
GTGCCTGGGCAAGCGTGGTATGCTCATCAACCAGAACTACCTGACCACAACACGGGTTGAACTGATGTTTGAGATGCCGCTGGCAGAAATCGTGTTTGACTTTTATGATAAGCTGAAAAGCTGTACGCGTGGCTATGCTTCTTTCGACTATACGCCGATTGACTATCGCGAAAGCGATATCGCCAAGATGGACATTCTGCTGAATGGTGATAATGTGGATGCGCTGAGCGCACTTATTCACCGCAGCCGTGCACAGGATTTTGGCCGTAAACTCTGCGCCAAGCTAAAGGAATTGCTTCCGAAGCAACAGTTCGTGATTGCCATACAGGCAGCTATCGGAGCCAAGATCGTAGCGCGCGAGACCATTTCTGCCATGCGTAAAGATGTAACTGCAAAATGCTATGGCGGGGATATTTCCCGTAAGCGCAAGCTGCTCGAAAAGCAAAAGGAAGGAAAGAAGCGGATGCGCCAGATAGGCAATGTAGAGGTGCCACAGGAAGCATTTCTTGCGGTGCTGAAGCTGGATGATTAAAGCGCTTCAATAATTTTTTTAGGAACGGACAATACTAAAGTATTGTCCGTTGTCGTTTATATCCACACCTAAAACCTTTTTATGAAATACCCAACCCTTCTGTTTATCGCAGTCTCTTGCTGCATGGCCGCCTGTCACCCGAATAATAGCAACAATGTTACTGCTGCAAATGCAGTCTGGGGCAACCTTGACTTTGTGCAGATAAATTATGTAGGGCATCCAAACAATTCTTATTTACGGGCATCCGCAGTATTCTACAGCTCGGCTAACAACTATGCTTCAACGGTTCCTGTTTCAGGAGTTACATTGAACGGAATCCCGCTTACCACTGACATCAACAGCTATTATTATAGAGCAAACCCGGTTGGGAATGCAGATACACCCACAAGCTGGTCTGTCAATGGCGGTAGCTTTGCGCCATCATTCTCTTGCAATGTTTCACGCCCATTCCTTGAATACACAGGACCGCTCCTGCCGGATACATTACCGAACAGAAATGGCTTCACAATGACGTTTCCGGCAGGTAGCCTTACCGATGCAGATACCGTAAATGTTGCTGTATATAGGCTACCACGCACTGCATTTATAATATCACATATCAAAGGAATGGACCAGAACCAGAATGTGGTGCTTGATGCTCAGGATATGGGCCAGTCAGATACAGGTAGGAACATCGGAAACATTCCGGTCAGCAATACCACTTACCAGACATTTGGCGGTAAGCAGTATGCGTTCTCCAAACAAAGAACATAGGAGATGCCCATCTATATCCGCCATTAGATTATTGCGCGGTTTTAATGCAAAATTTAAAATGCAGCATGCGAAAGCAGTGTTTTCGGGCGCTGTTTTTTTGTTGTTGATTGGTCAAGCTATTATTGCCTGGTGGCAGTCAGGTTCTTTTTGCTTAAATTAGGTAGCGCAATAGAACAGATGATATTATGAGACTCAGCACCACGTGGTTTACAGAAGGAACGATTGATTTTGAATTGCAGAAATACCGCCTTTTGGCTTACCTGAAAGAGGTGAATGATTGCTTTGGTCAGGCGAGGCTTTATCCTGAGCTTTCCGATGTAATCTTTCATTATCAGAATCTGCTGGCGTTCCGGGGCAATAAGCGTTTTCTGGAAGAGCAGTTTCCTAAAAAAATGGATGAAATAAGCCTGCAGCGCGCTGAGATCATCTATGAAAAAATGCTGGCCGATGACGAGCTGATGAATGAGTTGGAGCAGATCACGCTTTATGCAGAAGGCAAGCTGAAAAGCACTATTGAAACAGGCACCGAACTTTACGAACTGGTAGCCCGGCAATTGACCATTGAGCCTGTAGGATTATTACCTGCTTATAAGGATGAAGGTTATTTTCTGCTGTGCTATGGCAGGCATCAGGATGTAAGGGCTTATAGCTATACCACCACTCTGTTTGAAGATCAGGCGTCTAAATATCGTGGATTGAGGGTGCATTATATTCAAAGCTTCACGCGCAGCATCGCCCATACTTATGTACATATAAAACAAGAATTGGTACGGCATCATTCTGTCTTGTTCAATCCTGCTTTTTACTGCTTGGAAACACCATTGCATTTCCCACTGGATGAAACCATCCTGCCGGTGGCTAAGCGGGCCTTCATGCGGTACCTGGCTACCAGCTGATTTGCCTGTTATCTGTGCTTGTGAATGGCTGTTCGCTGTACAGTGTAGATGCCGTTTTTTCCACTGAAATAATAAGCGGTGAAGCAGGCAGCGGCGTAGTAAAGCACATATTCACCTCCAAACAGTTCTACGCCCATCAGCGTGCAGGCCAATGGTGTATTGGTAGCTCCGGCAAATACGGCAATAAATCCCAGGCCTGCCAGCAGACCGGCAGGTACACCGAAGATCACTGCAAGGGTATTTCCTAAAGTTGCTCCTATAAAGAAGAGTGGCGTTACCTCGCCGCCTTTAAAGCCCGTGCCCAGCGTAATAGCCGTAAACACCAGCTTCCAGAGCCAGCTGAATGCCTCCGCCCCACCCGGCTTAAATGCATGGACAATGGAAACACCGCCGGGAGATGAGGCAGTTACCCCAAGACCGAGATAATCTCTATTGCCAGGAATCAGCGCCAATAATAAAATGACGCATCCACCAATAACCGGTATCAGCCAGGCTGGTTTGATGAACCGCGAGCTCCAGGCTTTGATATGATGGGTAAGCGTAGCAAACAATCGGCCGGCAAGCCCGAAAGCGATTGCTGCCGCAATCACTTTCATCAATAACACAGCGTTAAAGCTGCTTAGCCATTGATCAGTGTTCGTGCCGGCTGCAATGCTGTAATGCGTATGATGAATGCCCCATACGCTGCAAACGGCATCTGCTACAATTGCTGCAACGAAGCAAGGCCACAAAGCATCGTATTGAATACGGCCAATCGCCAGCACCTCAAGCGCAAAGATTGTTCCAGCAATCGGTGTGCCGAATACCGCTCCGAAGCCTGCGGCAATGCCACTCATCAGCAGGATGCGCAGCTCCGCCTTATTCAGCTTCATCCATCGTCCCAATAAGCCGGCCGTGCTACCTCCTACCTGTACCGCCGTGCCTTCCCGCCCTGCCGAACCGCCGAAGAGGTGGGTGATGATCGTTGTAGCAATTACCAGCGGAGCCATTCGTGCAGGCACTCCGCCACTTGGTTCGTGGATCTCATCCATAATCAGGTTATTGCCGCGCGCTGCATCCTTTCCCCAAAATTTATACAGGCGGTGTATGACGATACCGGCAGCAGGTAACAGCCAAAGCAGCCAGGGATGCCTCCAGCGGGTATTCGTTGCCCAATCAAGGAGCCAAAGGAATAAGGCCACAAGCGAGCCGGTGAGCATTGCCACGGGCAATACCAATAGTGTGCGGCGCAATAGCCGGAGCGGAATTCTGAGATGGGCAGCAAGCTGGTTCATACCTACAAATGATTGAGCACCACCTGACCAATGCAGATGATTGATGATTTGCAGGCGCCATCAGCCCTTGGAGCGGGCGGTTCGGTGAAGGCAGGACACCATTGCCTTGTAAACTGCTACAAAAGTAAAGAACAGTAAAGATTATCCGCACTAATTTTAGCACCGATATACCTGAGCTTATGGATGAAGAGCAGCTACAGCTGAGAACCGTGAATGTTACCCGCTACGTAACGCCGCTGCGCGAGGGCGGCTCTATGCCGGCCATTACAGAGGCGGATGACGGCTTTTTGTACGTGCTGAAGTTCCGTGGTGCGGGACAGGGTATTAAAGCGCTGATCGCTGAGCTGATTGGCGGCGAGCTGGCTCGGGCACTAGATCTGAAGGTGCCGGAGCTGGTGTTTGCCAATCTGGATAAGGCTTTTGGCCGTACAGAGCCGGATGAAGAAATACAGGATCTGCTGCGTGCCAGCGAAGGACAGAATCTGGCGCTGCATTATCTGTCTGGTTCCATTACGTATGACCCAACAGTGGTAACGGTAGATCCGCTGATGGCCTCGCAGATCGTATGGCTGGATGCGCTTTTGATGAATGTGGATCGCACGGCGCGCAATGCCAATATGCTGCTCTGGCACCGGGAGCTCTGGCTCATCGATCATGGTGCCTCGCTGTACTTTCACCATTCGTGGGATGACTGGCAGGAGAAAGCTGTATCGCCTTTCACCCTGATCAAAAATCATGTGCTGCTGCCACAGGCTACGCAGCTGGATGAGGTGGATGCTTCTTTCCGAAGACTGCTTACAGAAGCGCGCATCCGGGCTATTGTACAGCTCATACCGGATGGCTGGCTGGGCACAGAGTCCATCTTCCCGACCATTGAAGCGCACCGTGAGGCGTATGTGCAATTTCTCATGATGCGCATTGCTCATTCTTCCACCTTTGTAAAAGCCGCACAACATGCACGGGAAGCACTTATTTGAGTATGCAGTGGTGCGCATTATGCCGCGCGTAGAGCGGGAAGAGTTTATGAATGTGGGAGTGGTGCTGTACTGCTCAAAGCAGAAATTCCTGAAGGCGATGATACAGCTGGAGCAGGATCGTGTGACCGCTTTCTATCCGCTCTGCGATACCGAAGCCGTACAAGGGCATTTGCAGGCCTTTGAGCGAATCTGTACCGGTGGAAAAGGCAGCGGCTTAATTGGTGAATTGCCATTGCCGGAACGGTTCCGTTGGCTTACTGCTATGCGCAGCACAGTTGTGCAGACATCCCGTGTGCACCCCGGTTTCTGTGACGATGCCGGTACCATGCTGGAGCATTTATTTAACGCATTGGTATTGTAAGTGAATCACTGCATTACGGGCTTTGCCCTCTTTTTTCTACTTTTAAGGCCTGTAATCATACATCACTCATGGCTCATCAATTATTGAAAGGAAAGAAAGGCATCATTTTCGGTGCGCTTGACGAACGCTCTATTGCCTGGCGCACTGCCTTGCGCTGTGTGGAAGAAGGTGCTGAGATTGTGCTGACCAATGCGCCCATTGCCCTGCGTATGGGTAAGATTAAAGAGCTGGCTGCTGAATGCAACAATGCACCGGTCATTGCGGCCGATGCTACCTCTATGGAGGATATTGAAAAGCTGCTCCAGCAAAGCATGGATCATTTTGGCGGCAAGATCGATTTCATGCTGCACTCGATCGGCATGAGCCCGAATGTGCGCAAAAGCATTCCTTATACAGAGACGAACTACGATAACTTTCATAAATCGATTGACATTTCCGCGCTTTCGCTGCACCGCATCCTGCAGGCTTCTATGAAGCTGGATGCGCTGAATGAATGGGCTTCTGTGGTAGCGCTTACCTACATCGCTGCCCAGCGCACCTTCCCGGGATATAACGATATGGCTGATACCAAAGCCATTCTGGAAAGCATTTCCCGCTCCTTCGGCTACTATTATGGCTTTGCCAAAAAGGTACGTGTGAATACGGTATCTCAATCGCCAACAATGACTACGGCGGGTGCCGGTGTATCCGGTATGGATGCTTTCTTTGAGTATGCGCAGAAGATGAGCCCGCTGGGCAATGCTACCGGCGATGAATGCGCGGACTACTGCGTATCGCTCTTCTCCGATTATACCAAGATGGTGACGATGCAAAATCTGTTTCATGACGGGGGCTTCTCTTTTACAGGCGTGAGCACACCTATTGTTGAGCAGATGGTGGCAAATACAAAGTCCGGCGAATAAGCAGGCAATATTTCATGGGGATGAATCGTTTTGAGGGTATGCAATTATTAAAGCGCGGTGCGCTTGCTTTTATATTTTTATTGGGCGCCGCAGGCGCGCAGGCACAGGTGACCGGAGGACAGGCTGCTTTTGAGTACCTGAATCTCTCGCAATCGCCGCATATTACAGCTCTTGGCGGGATCAACGTATCTAATCCGGAAAAGGATGTGACATTGATGCTGCAAAACCCTGCGCTTAACCGACCAGGCCTTCATAACGAGCTTTCCCTGAACTACAATGCTTACTATGCGGGCATATCTGTAGCTAATCTGGCCTACAGCTATTACGTACCTAAAATCGGTACATCCTTTGGTCTGGGTGTTCAGTACCTGAATTATGGAAATTTTGTACAGACGGATAATATTGGCAATGAATATGGAAGCGTAAGCGCTTCTGATTATGCGGTTACCCTGAGCGCCTCTCATGCCTATGGCGAACGCTGGCGTGCCGGCGCAGCGCTGAAGTTTGCCCAGTCATCGCTCTACGACCGCAGGGCAACTGCTTTACTGGCAGATGTAGGCGTGGTTTACACCGATACGGCCAATCTGCTCTCGCTGGGCATTACCGCCAAAAACATGGGCGCGATGGTGCAGAAGTACAATCCATCCGGCACTTCCGAGCCTATGCCTTTTGATCTGCAATTGGGCATCAGCAAGCGATTTGCGCATTTGCCGCTGCGCTTGATGGGCACGGTTCACCAATTGTACGAATGGAATGTACGCTACAATAATCCGGATGACATAGACCGCAGCAATGTATTCGGCACGGCTGATACGGTAGATAATAAATCTCATTTCGGTGATAAGCTATTACGCCACTTCATCATTGGCGCAGAGCTGCTGGTAGGCAAGCGCATTACGGTAACGGTGGCTTATAATCACCTGCGGCGCGGTGAGCTGAGCCTTGCGGAAAAGCGGGCACTGTCGGGCTTTTCATTTGGTGCAGGCATTCACCTGAATAAATTCCAGGTTTTTTATGCCCGCTCTTATTACCACCTTGCCGGTGCCAACAACGAGTTTGGGCTGAATGTATCACTCAGCAAGTTTACTGGTCTGGGCAAGACAGGCGAAAAGTGGCATTGGAACAGCCAGTATGATGATCCTGAAATGTAATTTTTTTGAATGCGCCTTTGGGTGCGTTCCTACAGTGAGGTCATTCGTTTTTTGATAATAATATTTCTGCCGGTGGATTCGTTCTGCCGGCTTTTTTTGTGAATACCTTTTTCTTAATCCTCCTACATTCGCATTATGATTTCACATCCATTTGCCATTGCTATTCATGGCGGCGCGGGCACTATTCTCCGCAGTACAATGACTCCCGAACTTCAGGTACAATATGAAGGCGGGCTTAAGGCAGCACTGGATGCGGGTTACACCGTTTTGGAGAATGGGGGTACAAGCCTGGATGCTGTGGAAGCGGCAGTAAAGAGTATGGAAGATTTCCCGCTGTTCAATGCAGGCAAAGGTGCGGTATTCAACCACGAAGGCGGGCATGAAATGGACTCAGCTATTATGGATGGCGCTACACTGAAGGCCGGCGCCGTTTCCGGCATTGACGGGGTAAAAAATCCCGTGTCACTGGCACGTACCATTATGGATAAAAGCGAGCATGTAATGCTTACAGGTGATGGCGCCCGCAAATTTGCCGAGCAGCAGGATATAACCTTTGAGCCGGAAGAATATTTCTTCGTACAGGAGCGCTACGATCAGCTGCAGGATGCATTGAAAGAAGATCGCGTACAGCTCGATCATTCTGATAAAAAATTCGGTACAGTAGGCGCTGTAGCGATGGATGCGCAGGGCAATCTGGCGGCAGCCACTTCTACGGGTGGTATGACCAATAAAAAATGGGGACGCGTAGGCGATAGCCCGATCATTGGGGCAGGCACTTATGCCAATAATGAGACTTGCGCAATCAGTTGTACAGGGCACGGTGAACTATTCATCCGCACGGTGGTAGCACATGATATTTCCTGCCTGATGGAGTATAAAGGATTGTCGCTGCAGGAAGCCTGCGATGTGCTGGTGATGGATAAGCTGGTGAAGATAGATGGCGAAGGCGGATTGATTGCAGTGGATAAAGCCGGCAATATTGCGATGCCTTTCAACAGCGAAGGCATGTACCGGGCCTGCAAAAGCAGCAATGGCCGGGAAGAAGTGCTTATCTATAAAGATTAGCACAAAGATTCATTCACAAAAAAACGCTGTCAGGAGTTGGAACCCTTGACAGCGTTGATATTTTCAGGAAAACTATGCTTGATAAAAAGGCTGGGTAGAGGCTTCGCAGAAATCATTCCACAGCTCCATGACTACCTCGCCGGCAGGCTTTATTTCTTTGATGATGGCGCTGGCCTGCCCTATTTCCAGCTCGCCCTGTGCCGTATCTCCTTCAAACATGCCTTTTTTGGCACGCGCTCGTCCAAGCAGTTGCTCCATTTCCTCTTTGGAAGCGCCACGCTCTTCTGCGGCCTGCACCAGTCTGGTAAATTCATTTTTTATCAGCCTTACCGGGGTAAGCATTTTGAGCGATAATACAGTATCCCCTTCTCCCGCGGCTACAATGGCTTCTTTAAAAGATTCATGGCTGGATGCTTCCGGAGTACATACAAAGCGGCTGCCTATCTGCACTCCTTCGGCTCCCAAAGCCATTGTTGCAAACATGGCACGGCCTGTTGCGATGCCACCGGCTGCAATCAATGGTATAGTGATAGCCTCTCTTACAGCGGGGATGAGGCAAAGCGTGGTGGTCTCTTCCCGTCCGTTATGCCCCCCGGCTTCAAACCCTTCTGCCACCACTGCATCCACACCTGCATCCTGACATTTACGGGCAAACTTAGCGCTGCTGACTACGTGCGCAACAATGATGCCTGCCTCTTTCAATTTAGCAGTCCAGGTCTTCGGATTGCCTGCTGAAGTGAACACAACAGGTACTTTTTCTTCGATGATGATGGCTATATGCTGATCTATATCCGGGTAGAGCAATGGCACATTCACGCCGAAAGGCCTGTTAGTGGCGGCTTTACATTTGCGGATGTGCTCACGCAATACTTCGGGATACATGCTTCCTGCGCCTATAAGGCCTAGTCCGCCGGCATTGCTTACAGCCGCTGCCAATCGCCAGCCTGAGGCCCAGATCATACCGGCCTGAATAATCGGGTACTGTATGCTGAAGAGGCTGGTGATGCGGTTTTGCATTTTTTGCATTTAAGTATTTTAGGATTGAAAGCGCCTCCAGGCATATTCATATAATTGGTGATTTTAGGTCAGGCGCTCTTGCTCTCTCAACCAGCGTTCGGGTATTTCATCGTTGCAGGCCTGCAGATAGTCGGAGTAGGAACAGGCTACGAACGTGCCTTCCGGTAGCTGCATCCACCAGCGGCTGCTGCGCTTGCTTTTTAAGAAAACCGTGTCATTGCTGGTAAAGCTCACGTGAAACTCTACAAATTCTTCCCGGTCTTTAAGATTGGCTTCATTCCTGCGCACAATCACTCCATCCACAAAGTACCAGATCATCTGGGCAATGAGGCGGGCAGTCATTTCATGAATATCTTTTTCAGGATCGTAGCCGAAGATGCCGAGCGAGGTGAGCTTGCTGCTCATGCCCGCAAAACGCGTAAGCATACAGGCTTCATCGCCGCTGAAGCCATTGGGTGAGCCACCGCTGTTGGCAGGGGCATCGCTGTAGCGGATGGTATTCATATCTATGCTGAACATATTGGCGCTGCGCAGAGCAGGCTCGGCATCTTCCATATACTCACGCAGGCGGCCTACGCGCAGAAAATCGAAGCGCAGCTTATCGAGCATCTCCAGCATACGCGGCTGTACATAATAGCTCTGGAAGCCGAAGTGTGTGTAGTGGCGTATGTAGTTGGGCTCACCGGTAAGCATATCCATCAGGAAGCTGCGGTCGGTGGTAGCTTCTGCATCATCCAGGTCTATGAGCATATCTGCGGCGGCAGCATTGATTACTTTCTTGACCGCTTTGAACGCTTCGTATTGCTGTAGCGCCAGATCATGCGAGCCCCCCAGCAGAATCACGATGCGGCCCTGCTCTTCCAGCTCCTGCAGCACCATCCGCAGCGCCGCACGGGAATCATCCAGAGATGCCCCCTGCAGTATATTCCCCGCATCTATAACTTTAATGGATGGATGCCAGTTGTAGAGCTGATAAAGCTGCTTCCGGATAGCATCGGGCGCTTGGCTGAAGGTGGCCTGTGCATTATGCCCGCGGCGCTCGCCACAGCCAATAATGACAATATCGGCATTGCCCAGATCCAGATTATCCTGTGTGGCAAATTGTAGCTGGTTGCCCCATTGCAGCGGATCGTATTGAATATGGCTGTGCGTCTCTATAAAATGCCTTTGGGCAAAAAAAGGATGTAGATCGTGCATTGATTGATGGAAATAATAGAGAATCTTATTGGCTTTGGTCATTCTTCCGGCCGGCTTTCAAAGTCTGCCCCTGCGGAAAACATGGCCTCAAATGTATAACGCGGAGTGAAGATTAGCCAAAGAAAATAATAGTCTGGAGCGTACTACTTCATTTTTTATATTTTTGGCGGCTAAGAAAAGGGCATGGCAACAGGAAAAAAATCCAAACCATCATATGCATACGCTATTATAGGCGTATCGCTGGTGCTGTTTTTACTGGGTACGCTGGGCTGGCTGGTGATCAATGGTCGCTCGCTGATCCGGGAGTTCAAGGAGAACATTACGATTACTGCCGATTTTCACGACAATGTATCTGATGACAAGATTGCACAACTGAAAGACGTCCTCGAAAAGCAACCGTTTATCCGCCATACCTCGGTGACTTCCAAGGCGGAAGCGCTAAAAATAGTGAACCAGACAGAAGGCGATAATGTGGATATGCTCACAGGCATCAATCCGTTGTTTGCCTCGATGGAGATGAATGTATTTGCCGAATATGCCAATCAGGACAGTCTGGAAAAGATCCGCCAGTTTGTGCTCCAAAGCAATATCGTGCGCGAGGTCACCTATCCCAAAGTGCAGGTGACGCAGATGAACAAGAATTTTCGCCGCATCAATCTGGTGCTGGGCATTATTGCGCTGATCCTGGTGATCTCTGTGGTGGTGCTTATTGACAATACAGTGCGCCTGGCGATGTTCAGCAACCGCTTCCTGATCAAGACGATGCAGATGGTGGGCGCCAACCAGTTTTTCATTACCAAGCCTTTTGATCTTCGCGCCATTATCAATGGCGTAATCAGCGGGGTCATTGCCATTGTGGCGCTCTGGCTGATGATGTATGTAGCCGAAAGCTATTTCCCTGAGCTGATGCAGCTGCACGACATGAAGCTGCTGGTAGGGCTGATGATCGGGATGTTGCTGCTGGGTGTGCTTATCTCCCTGCTGAGCACCCACCGCTCGGTGATCAAGTACCTGAAAATGCATGTGGATGACCTTTATTAAAAGCCCCGATTAAAATTCAAATAACCGTTTCAACTTATAGTTATCATGTCCACGACTCCGAATAAAAACAATCCGGCTCCGAAGCCGATCACTCCCGCTTCAAAGCCCGTAACTCCGGCCTCGGCGCCCGGCTACCAAAGCCCGATGGCAAAGCGCACTTCTGCTACCTCCGGCGATGTGCCGCGCGGTAACCAAGTGTTCCTGTTTGATAAAGGCAATTATATGTGGATGTTCATTGGTCTTGCATGTGTGCTGCTTGGCTTCATCGTGATGTCCGGCGGCAAAAGCCCTGACCCGCATGTATTCAATGCCAAAGAAGTGTTTAGCCCGATGCGCATTACCATAGCGCCTATCCTCATCCTGATCGGCTTCGGCATTGAGGCTTATGCCATTATGAAGAAGCCTGCTGCATTGCGCAATGAGCAGGAAGCAGTCGCTTAAATCGTTTTCAATCATTATTCCGGAAAGTCTTTGGTGAAGCGTGCGCTTCACCAAAGACTTTTTTGTGCCGGTACAGCTACAGGCATTATTTTAGAATACCTTAAGAAACCGTAATTGTATGGCCTGCGTTTCTTATAAGCACACATTTCCACAACTGTTATGAAGCACTTTTTATCAGGCCTGTTGCTGCTTGCTTCGTCGCTACAAATGACGAGCTGCACAGCTCAGAACAAACCAGCGCAAAAAAATACCATGAACAATACAACCGCCAACCATGCTGGCAATCCTTATTATTCCCGCACGGATACAACGCACCTGAATGTGACCAATGCCGAATGGAAGAAAATATTACCTAAAGAGGTATATAGCGTTGCCCGCGAGCAGGGCACGGAATATGCCTTCTCCAATAAGCTCTGGAATGCGGAAACGAAAGGCATGTACTACTGCGCCGTATGCGGCAATCCGCTGTTCCGCTCTAATGCTAAGTTTGCCTCTACCTGCGGCTGGCCTTCTTTCTATGAAAGCATCAATCCCAATTCGGTCATCTATAAGCCGGATAACTCGTATGGCATGCAGCGCCTTGAAGTAGAGTGCGCCCGCTGCAACAGTCACCTTGGCCACATATTCGACGACGGACCGAAGCCAACCGGCAAGCGCTTTTGCATGAACGGAACGGCGCTGGAATTTGAGCCGGATAAATAGAACTGGAAGTTGTTAGTCGGCGATTGTCAGTCTTTAGAATTTTACTTTTTTTAAATTTTACCTGAAAACATGAAAAACGTATTCATTGCAGCTTTACTGCTCCTGGGCTTTACACAGTGCTCCAGCGCGCAGAAAAAACCTAATCCTTATTATTCCCATACCAGCACTGCCCCGCTGAATGTGCCGGATGCGCAGTGGAAAAAAATTCTTCCGGCCGATGTGTATTATATCGGACGCGAGGAAGGCACGGAGCGTGCATTCACCGGCAAGTGGGCCGATAATCATGCCAAAGGAACTTACTACTGTGCAGTGTGCGGCAATCTGCTGTTTAGCTCAGATACCAAGTTTGAAAGCGGCACCGGATGGCCATCCTTTTATCAGGCGGTGAATAAGAATAGTGTGAAGCTGAAGCGAGATGCGGATGGTGATCGTGTAGAAGTAGAATGCGCCCGCTGCGGCTCTCACCTGGGCCACGTATTTGACGACGGGCCTCAGCCAACAGGCAAGCGCTATTGCATGAACAGCGCAGTGCTCGATTTTACACCGGCTAAGTAGTGGGTAGTTGGCAATCCATCTAAATGATCTTACAAAGCAATCTTTCCTTAAGAAATTAAGGGAAGGTTTTGTATTTAAGATTGGCTGCACTGCGCAAAGTTTTGCATTTTGCATGTTCAATTTTGCATTAGAAATGACCAGACAGGAACGTTACCGCTTTATAATAGATTGGTTTCAGGAGCATGCGCCGGAAGCGGAGACGGAGCTAAACTATGAGAATGCCTATCAACTGCTGGTTGCGGTGATCCTTTCCGCCCAGTGCACGGATAAGCGGGTGAATATGGTGACGTCGGATTTGTTCAAAGCTTATCCAATTATAGAAAAGCTGGCTGCCGCAGACCCTGCTGCTGATGTTCATCCGATTATTAAAAGCGTCTCATTTGCTAACAATAAAGCGAGGCATGTGGTGGGGATGGCGCAGATGGTGCTGAAGCGCTTTGGCGGCGAAATACCTCAGACTATAGAAGAGCTGATACAATTGCCCGGCGTGGGCCGCAAAACGGCCAATGTAATCACCTCGGTAATTTGGGAGCAGCCGAATATGGCGGTAGATACGCATGTATTCCGCGTAGCGGCGCGCATCGGCCTGACGCTGAAAGCAAAGAACCCGCTCCAGGCAGAACTGCAGCTCATCAAATTTATTCCGCAGGAATTGGTATATCGTGCGCATCACTGGCTCATCCTGCACGGTCGCTACATTTGCATCGCCAGAAGGCCTATTTGTGAAAAATGTGGCTTACAGCCCGCCTGCAAATTCTTCCAGCAGGAAATGCAGTATGTGGTAAGAGGCGAGAAGAAATATGATCCGGTGAAGGATGCGGTGAATAAGATTAGTTAATGTGATGGAATGTGGCTGGAAGCAGGCCCGCAAATCAGTATGGATAGTAATTGACTATCAGATTTTCGGCTATTATAAGTGCTATGCTAACTGCTACCAATTCAGCAAACCTGCTTTTTATGTAACAAAGCACACCTATAGCAGTAAATACAAAGGCCGCTATAGAAATAATCAGATGAGCAATCTGCACAACTGTTTGTCTGGGCACAAACGGTGAGTTCAGGACGTAATAAATGCAAAAATAAGCATAGCCATGCCTGATTGCTATCAGTATAAGAACCACTAAGGCCAGAATGCTTATGACTTTTTTAGCCTTCGTTGTGCTATCTGTATCAGTCATCAATTCCACTCTCCTTTAAATTCTCGTTGCCACTGGTCAAATGGAGTGTTTTTGTACTTGTCTTCCGCCAGATATTTCAGGATCATTTCTATGGTGGGCACATCCAGATAATTGGGAATGGGCGGCATGACGCGGTTGAAGCCCGGCTCCATGTACACGCTCGTCGGGAAGCTCATTTGTGCCTGCATTAAGTCAACGGCCAGCTGATTGGCTTTGTAGTCTGCCATAAATCCATATTGCTTTCCCTGAAAGGTGACCTGCCCACGCTGCTCAGCATCGAAGCGAATGGCGTAAAAATGATCGTTCATGTATTTAGCCACGCGCGGATTGGAAAATGTTTTCTTATCCATCACCTTGCACCAGCCGCACCAGCTTGTATAGATATCGATCCATACTTTTTTCGGCTCTTTGTCCATCTTTGCCTGCGCCTCTTCAAAGGTGAGCCAGTGTACTTCACTGTCGTTAACCGGCACCGCTTCTATGGCATTTTTCTTCTTTTTTTTGCCTCCGGCAAATACCAGCGGCGTCAGCACCAGCAATGCAAGGGCTAAAATCAGCAGTCGTTTCATAACTAACCGAAATTACAATTTAATCCCGGTAGCTTTGTAGCTGCTGCATAATGCAGTATCAATGATGATTCATCCACTTAAAATCGCCGTTGCTGTGACCGGCGCCAGCGGCTCTGTATACGCCCGCCTGCTGCTCGACCGGCTCAGGGCTATGCCGGACCAATTGCAGGAGGTAAGTCTTGTGTACAGCGCCAATGCGCATACCGTATGGGAGTATGAGCTGGGCAATGAGGATTATAAAACTTATCCGTTCCGGGTCTGGGACAAGCAGGATTTTATGGCGCCGATGGCATCCGGCAGTGCCCGTTATGATGTATTAATCATTTGTCCCTGCAGTATGGGCACGCTGGGGCGCATTACTGCGGGTATTTCCAACGATCTGGTGTCCCGCGCGGCCGATGTGATGCTGAAAGAGCGGAGAAAGCTGATCTGTGTGGTCCGCGAGACGCCTTATAACCTGATTCACCTGAAAAATATGACTGCCCTTACAGAAGCCGGTGGCATTATATGTCCTGCTACGCCTTCTTTTTACAGCAGGCCGCAGACTATTGAAGAAGCCGCCGATACCGTTGTACAGCGCGTTTTGCAGCTGGCTGGTTTGAAAGTGGGCGGTTATGAGTGGGGCCGGTAGCCGGTTCAGGTCGCTGCGCGCCCCGACCCTCAAGTGACCTGGCTCATAAATTTTACCACATCTTTCCGTACCTACCTTTTACTTTTGCGAAGATTCTAAGATTACAGCATGAAACGATTGGCCATACTTGGCGCTACAGGCTCGATAGGTACGCAGGCACTGGAAGTAGTGCAGGCGCACCCCGGTGAATTTGAGGTAGAAGTGCTCAGCGCGCACAGCAATGCCGATCTGCTGATTGCACAGGCCCGGCAATTCAGTCCCAATGCGGTGGTCATTACCGACGAAAGTCAGTACCCAAAAGTAAAAGACGCATTGGCGGATCTGCCGGTAAAAGTATTTGCAGGCGAGGATGCGCTGAAAGAAGTAGTGCAGTGGGACACGGTAGATGTGGTGCTGGGCGCTATTCTGGGCTTTGCGGGCTTATCATCCATATTGTCTGCTATTGATGCCGGCAAGACCATTGCACTGGCCAATAAGGAAACACTGGTAGTAGCCGGCGAGCTGGTCATGGCGCGCGCCTATGAGAAGAAAGCGCGCATTATACCCGTGGACAGTGAGCACAGCGCTATATTTCAATGCCTGGTAGGCGAGCAGCTGGGTGATATTGAAAAGATTATCCTCACCGCTTCGGGCGGACCTTTTCTGGGCCGTAAGCCTAATTATCTGGTGAATGTAAAAGCCAGTCATGCCTTGCAGCATCCAAACTGGACCATGGGCGCCAAGATTACGATCGACAGCGCTACGCTGATGAACAAAGGCCTGGAGATGATCGAAGCTAAGTGGCTGTTTGGCCTTCGGGATGAGCAGATTGATGTGGTGGTACATGCGCAGAGCATTATTCACTCACTGGTACAGTTTCATGATGGATCGCTGAAAGCTCAGTTAGGCCTGCCGGATATGAAGCTGCCTATTCAATATGCTTTGGGATGGCCCAAAAGATTGCCTAACTCATTCAGGCGGTTCGACTTCAAAGACTTTGAGAAGCTCACCTTCGAAGCCCCCGATAGCAAAACATTCCGTAATCTTGCACTCGCCAAAGATGCGATGCAGCGCGGCGGAAATGCGCCTTGTGTGCTGAATGCAGCCAATGAGATAGTGGTACATGCATTCCTCAAAAACAAGGTAGGCTTTTTGGAAATGAGTGACATCATTGAGCAGACACTGGCAAAGGTGGCCTTACAGGAAAACCCGGCTCTTGAAGATCTGGTGGAGAGCGATGCCGAGGCCCGCGCCATTGCCAATGAGCTCGTAAGAACAGGTGACCTGTCGCATTAATATTTTTTAACGGAAAGCCCGCGGCTTTTCCGACACTGATTGTAAACTGGTAGATGACTTCACATAACCTTTTGATGCTTGCCGGCACCGGAGTCCGCTGGCTGCAATTGTTCGTTTCCCTTTCGCTGCTGATTGTGCTGCACGAGTTCGGGCATTTTTTCCTCGCCAAGCGCTTCAAGATGCGGGTAGAGAAGTTTTATCTCTTCTTCGATTTCCTGTTTCCGTTTTCGGGCCTGCTGAATTTTTCTTTGTTCAGGAAGAAAGCCGGTGATACGGAATATGGGATCGGCTGGTTTCCGCTGGGCGGCTATGTAAAGATCGCCGGCATGGTGGATGAGAGCATGGATAAGGAAGAGCTGGCGCAGCCACCCAAGCCGTGGGAGTACCGCTCAAAGCCAGCCTGGCAGCGGCTGTTTACCATGCTTGGCGGCATTATTGTAAATGTGATTGTTGCGATGGTGATCTATGCCGTCATCTTTGGAGTCTGGGGCGAGCAATACCTGCCTCCGGCTAATGCGGTGTATGGTATTCATGCAGACAGCGCGGGCAGAAGCCTGGGCCTTGCAGACGGTGATATATTGATTGGTACGAATGGCAGGCCTGGCAAGAGCGTGAACGAGATCAAGAAAAGCTTTTTTGATGGCGTGAAATCGGTAGAGCTGCTTCGCAATGGTCAGAAAATGTCTATTCCTCTGGATGCGGAAAAAACAAAGTCAGCCATTATAGCGCAAAAGAAAGGATTGTTCGAAGTACGCGTTCCTGCGGTGATCGATGAGGTGGAAGATAATTCTCAGGCCGCCAAGATGGGCCTTAAAAAAGGTGACAGCATTATTTCTATTAATAGCAAGCCTGTCCACTTTATCAACGAAATGCAGGATGAGATCAAATCACATAAAGGCCAACCGATAGATATCAGCGCTATCCGCAATGGCGGACCGGTAGCTTCCCTGCACGGCATGGTAGACAGTAATGGCACACTGGGCGTCCGGTTCGTTACCGATATCGACCGTTTTTTCAAAATCGAAACGATACATTACAATCCCATTCAGGCCATGGGCAAGGGTGTTACTGAAGCCTATGACCAGTTCATCAACTATGCTTCCAGCCTCAAACTGCTGTTCCGTAAAGATGTGAAAGTGACTGAAAGCGTGGGCGGCATCGGTACATTCAGCAAGATTTTTCCTACCACCTTCGATCTGCAGGAATTCCTGATGTGGACTGCATTCATTTCCATCATTCTGGCATTTATGAATCTGTTGCCCATTCCGGGCCTTGACGGCGGATATGTGATTTTCCTGCTTTGGGAGATCATTACCGGCAAGCAGGTAAGTGAAAAGGTAATGGAAGTAGCTACTACCATCGGATTGGTATTGTTATTGGCGTTGATGCTGTTTGCAAATGGCCTGGATGTGTTGAAAGGGTTACACATTATGAAGTGACCGTTAAAAAACCCGCGAAAGTTTCAATACTCTTTAACCGGTTGCATATAAAGATATTATCGTCACTGGCATGGTTTTCATTCGTTACAAGCCATGACTCAACAGAACATACAGGTTACAACAGACATTGCAATTTTTTCACACTTTCAGAACGAGTTAAGTATCCTGTTGGTTAGCCGGAAAAATGAGCCATTCCAAGGAAAATGGTGCCTGCCGGGTGGTTTCATTGAAAATGATGAAGATCTAGAAGAAGCTGCAAGAAGAGAATTGAAAGAAGAGACCGGCCTTACGGTAGAAGTGCTTGACCAATTGCAGGCTTTCGGCACTCCGGGCCGCGATCCGCGCGGACGTACGATCACCATCCTGTATTACACTGTATTTGTGGATAATGAGCCTGTGGCTAAAGCAGGCGATGACGCCAGTGATGCGCGTTGGTTCCGAATAAATGAGCTCCCGGAACTATGCTTCGATCATGCACAGATCATTTCTACTGTAACTGCACAGGTATTAAGGGAATTGTAATTCCTATCCAAATGATTATAAAATCTGCTGCAAGGCATAATCCGGCTAACGCTGTTAAGGGATGAATTACTTGATCTGAAGATGTATTTTTAAGGCCTTCTTAAAAATTACATCTCGCTTATGCTTCGCAGATCATACCTCTCTTTAGCATTTACGGCAATGCTTTTTGCCTCTTGTCAGCAAAAGGGACCAACCACATCTTCTTCCGGCTCCGGAAGCAACAATGCGCAGCAATTCATAGACAAGTACACCACTAAGTATGTGAAGCTCTATACGGCGTCTTCAGAAGCCCAGTGGACCGCAAACATCTCCATAAAGGTAGGCGATAGCACTGCGACACTTGCTGCACGACAGGCAGATGAAACAATGGCGGCCTTTACCGGCAGCAGTGAAAACATAACGCAGGCAAAAAAATTCCTGAAGGATAATGAGCACATCACAGAGTTGCAGCGAAAGCAGCTGAAAGCCATTCTGTATGCAGCCGCCAACAATCCGCAGACGATTGCAGATGTGGTGAAGCAGCGCATCAAAGCAGAGAATGACCAGACGCAAAAGCTCTACGGCTTTCAGTATATGCTGAATGGCAAAAAAGTAAGCACCAATGATCTGGATGATATCCTGCAGAAAGAAACCGACCCGGCCAGGCGACTGGCAGCCTGGGAGGCGAGCAAGCAAATAGGTCCAACGCTCAAAGCCGGACTGGTCAATCTGCGCGACCTGCGTAACAAGACGGTACAAGCGCTCGATTACAAAGACTTCTTCTCCTATCAGGTAAGCGATTACGGCATGAAGACGGACGAGATGATGAGCCTGATGGATGGCGCCATCCGCGACCTGTGGCCTTTGTATCGTGAGCTGCATACCTGGATGCGTTATGAAATGGCTAAGCGATATCACGCGGCACAGGTGCCGGATATGCTTCCCGCTCATTGGCTGCCCAACCGCTGGGGGCAGGATTGGAGTCCCGCAGTCACCGTGAAAGGCATTGATCTGGATGCAGTGCTCAAACCCAAAGGCGCACAGTGGATTGTACACGAAGGAGAAAACCTGTATAAGAGCATTGGCTTTCAGCCGCTGCCGCAGACATTCTGGGAGCGAAGCAGCCTATACCCATATCCTGCGGATAGTGTGGTCAAAAAGAACAACCATGCTTCTGCCTGGCATGTAGATCTCGGGCATGATGTGCGTAGCCTGATGAGCGTGGTGCCCAATGCAGAATGGTGGGAAACTGCTAACCACGAGTTGGGCCACATTTATTACTACCTCTCTTATACGAACGATTCTGTACCACCGCTGTTGAGGCAGGGCGCCAACCGGGCTTACCACGAAGCGGTAGGCACAATGATGGGGCTGGCGGCTATGCAAAAGCCTTATCTGATAGGTCGCGGGCTCATTGGCGCTAACGTACAGACAGACAGCATCCAGAGCCTGCTTAAAGAGGCGCTTAATTCAGTGGTGTTCATCTTTTTCTCTTCGGGCACGATGAGCAATTTTGAAAAGCAGCTGTATATGGATAATCTTTCGCCGGATCAATTCAATGCAACCTGGTGGAGCCTGGCTAAAAAATACCAGGGCATTGAGCCGCCAACGGCGCGTGGAGAACAATACTGCGACGCAGCTACCAAGACACACATCAATGATGATCCTGCTCAGTATTATGATTATGCATTGAGCTATCTGATCCTCTATCAATTGCACAATCACATTGCCAAAAATATCCTGCACCAGAATCCTCGCGCCACTAACTATTACGGCCATAAAGAGATCGGTGATTTTATGAAAAACATCCTGAAGTACGGCGCGTCTAAAGACTGGCGGACTGTATTGAAGGAATCGACCGGCGATGAGCTGAACGCGAAGGCGATGCTGGAATATTTCAGTCCGCTCACAGCCTGGCTGAAAGAGCAGAACAAAGGCCGGAAATACACACTGCCGGAAACCCTTTAAGGATGTTTCATGTTTTATGTATCATGTTTCATCCTGTGGTTCGTTGATGCATGATACATAAAACATAGCACATGAAACATGAGAAAAATCGTTGTTTGCTGCAATTCTTTCCCGCCGGAAAAAGGGGGTGCGCCTACGCGCATCTACAACATGGCTTTATTGCTGCGCGATGCCGGTTATGAGGTAACGGTGATTACAGCGATGCCTAACTACCCGACCGGAAAAATATTTCCTGAGTATCGTGGTAAGCTCCTGCAAAAAGAAATAGTGGATGGCATTCAGGTAATCCGGCTATGGCTGGTGCCTTCCAATTCCGGAAATCTGCTGATGCGTGGTCTTAGCCTGACAACCTTTTTGTGGTCTGTCTTGTTGGGCGCAGTCGGTCGCTTGATTTTTGGGAAAACCGATTTGGTTATTGTAAGCTCACCGCCACTCATCAGCGCATGGCTATATGCATTGCTGGCATCATGGGGAAGAAAAAAACTGCTCGTCAACATCAGCGATATATGGCCATTGACGGCTACCGAGATGGGCGCGCTCAGGAAAGGTATGATCTTCGGAATATTGCAGCGTATGGAGCGAAGTCTTTATAAAAAAGCGCACGCTTTCAGTGGCCAGAGCAATGAGATCATAGCGCATATTGCCGATTTATATCCATCTGTAAAACCGGCTTTTCTTTATCGCAATCTTCAGCAGAAAAAGGCATCCGTTGCTTCTGAATTTTCATCTCAACGTTCGTTACGGATTATTTATGCAGGAAATTTAGGCCACGCACAAGGCATGCTGGCACTATGTACCGCCATCAATTTTAGCGCACTTAAGGCTACATTGGATATCTATGGCGATGGGGCGGAACGTGCAGCTATTGCAGCTTATATACATCTGCATCCGGAGTATGGTATCCACCTGCATAATATGTTGCTTCAATCATCGCTTGATGCGCTTTTACCGGACTATGATGTAGTGCTTATTCCGCTGAAGATGAATATTCATGGTGCGGTGCCTTCCAAACTATTTATGGCAGTAGCTGCCGGCCTGCCGGTATTGTTCTGCGGTGGCGGCGAAGGTGCCGCACTTGTTGAGCAGCATCAATTGGGATGGCCTGTGGCGCCGGGCCATTACGAAGTGCTGGCACAGGTAATCATACGGGCAAAACAAGCTTCCGAAGAAGATCTCAACAACCTGAAAGAGAAAATAAACCTTGCCCGGGATACTATTTTTTCAAAAGAGCTGCAGGATTGCCGGTTTACCGAATTTATACATCAGCTGATAGATTCAGATCATTAATCAGCCTCGTAAGCGCCAATATCCCAGGGTCCTGTTCTTTGCTTATCGTCCAGGTCGCGGGATACGCGGATGGGCGGTATTGCACCGGACAGATTAATTCCGTTATCAATCAGCGGTGAGCCTGTTTTCTGATGGAAGTTCCATTTATTAATATCCGTAAAAAGCGGGTCTGCATTCAGCTTTACCGTCGCATCCCGGCTCAGCCATATGGGAAGGTGATCTTCTTCTGCCCTGATCACACAGTTTTGCAGGTTGATAGCGCAAGCAGCCGTATTGATACTATCCGCCACAAATTCATTAGCCAGCGATCCATACACTACGCAGTTGCGTAGGGTCGCATTCAGCGGCCATGAGGTCAGTATATTCCCGTTTTTAAAGTAATTGAGCAGGATGGCGGCCGAGTATTCCACATGGCTTACTTTATCGCTTCCGTAATTGATAATGCTGCAATTATCCAGCTCATACGTACCGCCTTCTACTAGCGCCAGTGCCTGTGCGCCTGTGGTATGAATCAGGCTGTTTTCTACGCGGATGTGCGCACCGAATGCGAGCAGCCCATAGCCGAGCGAGTTTTCAATCGTCACACGGTCCATATAAAGCTGCTGAAGCGTACTGTTGCTGCTGTCTCTGTTAACCTGAATGGCTGCCGGCAATAGACCGAACGCACTGTTACCGGCATTTTTGATAACGGTATAGTGCAGCTCATTGTTTTTGGCATGTGAGGTAAAGTAAAGCCCGCCCCATTCTCCGGGATACCCTTCGTAGCCAAAATAAGCGCGATCCAGGCGGTCGCCCTGAAATACTACGCTGTCCTTTTTAGTTCCGTTTACTACCAATGTGCCATCTACCAGTAAGCGGGAATCTGCGTGCATGTACACCTGAGTACCGGCAGCTATCGTCAGCTTGGCAGCTGTATTCACCAGTGCGCTGTGTATAATTACGTACGGCTTCGGATCGTTCCAGACCACATTTCCTTCCAGCACACTGTCCGTTACATAATTGGCATTTTGTCCGTAGGCCTGAAAAGGAATGGAGAAGGTATTTCCATTCAACGTAGCGATCAGCTTGTCTTCAATAAAAAAAGGCGTATTTTCTGCATTAGGATCAATCTTAACGGTAGCAAAAACATAAGCGCTGTCATTGGCTGCAATTTCAAGATCATGTACTTCATTGCCCGCGAAGCCATCCACATTCAGCTTAAAGTAAGAATTGTTTCCCTGCTCCAATCTTACAGAGCTCAGGATGATTTTTTCATTCTGTGGATTAATGATTCTGAGGCTAAGTGTGAATGAACCTGCAGCCGTAAATACCGTATCGAAAGTGAGCGTATCGGTAGAGAATCTGACTTCGCCTCCGCTGTTCAGTGTGCTTTGCTTTTTACAGCCTTCCCCCATCAATAATACGAGCAGGAAGCCTGCCAGTACAACCACTATGCCGAAATGTTTGCTGAATAACTGTTTCATGTAGATGGCTGTAAAATTAACCATTGGTTCCTAAACGCCGGATAGGCATTTTTATTTTTATACAGCGGCAAAAAATGACATTCCATTTCCCCTTTTCTTCACAATTATCCCGCGCTACGCACTACTTTTGCGCTCTCCCTCCCCGCTTATGAGTTGCATTACGTTGCTATCCGATTTTGGCCTCCAAGACGCTTCTGTAGCGTCTGCCAAGGGGATATTGATGCAACATGCTCCGGATGCGCAGTTCGTGGACATTACGCACCTGGTAGAGCCATTTCATCTGCAGCAGGCTGCCTATTTATTACTGGCTTCTTTTCGCAATTTTCCAAAAGGCACCTGTCATGTGCTGTTATTCGATATTTTTTCGGAAAAGTCGCCACGGCTTGTTTTATGTGAGTATGAAGACCATTATTTTCTGGCTCCGGACAATGGTGTGCTGTCCCTGGCGTTTGGCGCTGAACCATATTCTGTATGGCAATGTTTTGAGCTGATCACGCCGGGCATTTTCAAAGACTGGCTCAATGAAACCGGGCGCGTCGCAGCGCTTCTTCAAACGAATAAGCCTTCTGTGCTTGGCTTTGCTGCCTGTACGCTTAAAAATGCACCGCACCACTGGCTGCCGAAAATTTCAGAAGATGAGATCGAATGTCATGTAATCCACATCGACCGTTATGAGAATGTAGTCATCAATCTGCGGCGTGAAGATTTTGAAGAGCATATAAAAGATCGTTCATTCAGCATTCAATTTATGCGCAATGAAGAGCTAAGTACGCTGAGCACACATTTTTATAATGTTGCAGAAGGGATGAAGCTTTGCCGCTTTAACGCGACCGGCTATCTCGAAATTGCGATCAACAGGGGGAAGGCCGCCAGCTTATTCGGGTTCAAGCTATTCCGCGAAAAGCACCTTATTTATAACAGCATTAAAATCTTCTTCCGGTGATTGTGCGCATTGTACGGCTTACTTTTCGTGAAGATGCTGTTGCGTCTTTCGAAACTTTATTTGAAGAGCGCAAGGAGCGTATCCGCGGTTTTGAGGGATGCCTGCACCTTGAGCTCTGGCAAGACATCAAGCAGCCCAATGTCTATTGTACTTATAGTCATTGGGCCGATGAAAGCTATCTGGATAAATACAGGTTCTCTGAATTTTTCAAGGAAACCTGGACGATTACCAAAGCATTATTTCTTGATAAGCCGGTAGCATGGAGTGTACAGCAAAAAGCAGTGCTACCATAAGAAAGATATTAAAGAGTTGCAATAATTTTTTGCTGTATTTCCTTCATTTCTTCTGCTGATAGCCTGAGCTTTTCGCGCGTGAAATTGAGATCATCCGCAGAATTAATTGGCACTAGATGCATGTGCGCATGAGGCGCTTCCAGCCCTACCACGCTCATTCCGCAACGGTTACAATCAAATGATTTCTCAATAGCCAGCGCTATAGGCTTCGCAAATGCCAACCAGTTATTGAGGTAATCGTTATCTACATGAAAGAACTTATCGGTCTCTGTCTTAGGCACTACAAGCGTATGACCTTTTGCCATCGGGTTGATATCGAGAAAGGCCAAAAAACGCTCATCTTCCGCAATTTTGTAAGATGGGATTTCGCCATTGATGATCTTTGTAAAGACGGTAGCCATTTCAGATAGAGATGCCTTCAATTTTGAATTTCAATACACCGCTGGGAACTTGTATTTCGGCTATGTCACCTATCTCTTTGCCCAATAATCCTTTTCCAATCGGAGAAGTAACAGATATTTTGCCCAGTTTAAGATCTGCTTCTGTTTCTGAAACAAGATGATACTCTACAGATTTTTTGCTGGCCAGATTCATCACTTTTACTTTAGAAAGCACAGATACTTTGGAAATATCAATATCCTTTGCATCGATAATACGTGATTGCGCAACAGCATTCTCCAGCTGAGCTACTTTGGCCTCATGCAGTCCCTGGGCTTCTTTAGCAGCATCGTATTCAGCATTCTCTTTCAGGTCGCCTTTTTCACGTGCTTCTGCAATCTGCCGGGCTATTTCTGCACGTCCTGCAGTCTTTAACTGGGTCAACTCACTGCGCATATGCTCAAGGGTCTCTTTCGTTACATAATTTATAGTAGACATCGTATAATTATGAATGGTTATTCAGTGAATGACAAAAAAATACAACGCTTCGTGACCGAAGCGTTGTAAGTTGAAGGTAAGTAAAATTCTCTTTAGTTGCTTGAATTACGGAAGTCGTCTTCAATATCCTTTTTAGACGCATCTGAATTCTTGCTGTGCAGCAGGAAGCGTAGCGAAAACATATGCACACCATTATCAGGGCGCTGAGTAGGACGGAAAGAGTAATCGAATGCTAGATTAGGACTTCCGGCTTTACCAAGGCGGGCATTTACGGTAGCGCCTGCGCTGAATCCTTTATAGAAAGTAGTGCTCTCATCGTAGCTGCCAATTCCTTTTTCATAACGGTAACCGGCACGCAGCATGAACATTTCGCGAAAGCCGTATTCAAGACCAGCGCCTATGTAATCATTATTGAAAGAGTTAGAAGTAAAGCCGAGCATAGCTGTCAGGCGATGCTTGGGCATATCCTTTTCATCCTTCATGTTCTTCTCATCCAGGAAGAAATCATAAGAAGCACCGATGCTAAGATAAGTTGGCATTTCAAACTTATCAGAAGGCGTCAGGCGGTTCATTACGTAAGTTTCGTTATCCGGCGCTTCGCTGTTGATAGCGAAACCTTCACCTGTATAACGCATATTTGTACCAACATTGCGCAGGGTAACACCAAAATGGAAGTTATCACGCGCACCGGTCACATATTGAACACCGGCTTCAAAGCAGGCGCCGCTTGCACGGATATTGCTGATGGCTTCAGATACATAGGTAACGCCCAGACCTGCATGGATAGCGCGGGAAAACGACTTGGCATAACCGATCTGAATATTGAAGAACTGTGGCTTGAAAGTACCACCGCCACCATCCGGCTGATCAAAGGTTGTTTCATCAATTTCGCCGAAACTCATTGATTGCAGATTGACGCCAACTACACCTGCGCTACCCAATTTCTGGGCAAAACAAAGGTTGTTGATACCAACCTGCGTGCCTTTCAGATAAGCGCCGTATGAAAAGCCGATTTCAGTACCATCTGTATAAGACAGGCCTGCAATGTTGGTTTTCATCGCCTCCATACCTTTGACATTGGCAATATTCATACCGAATACGCCTGTGCTGGCAGCCCAGGGATTAATCAAAAGCTCTGATGCACCCGCCTGTCCGCTACGATCCTTATTACCTGCAAATGATGTGGCAGAAATGCAGGCTGCAGCAAGGGTGAGATATATTTTTAGTGAAGATTTTTTCATCTTTTTTAAATCTG
Source organism: Chitinophagaceae bacterium (assembly GCA_965200035.1). Taxonomy (GTDB): domain Bacteria; phylum Bacteroidota; class Bacteroidia; order Chitinophagales; family Chitinophagaceae; genus UBA1952. Next base: position 1,360,945 of record OZ241334.1, read on the forward strand.
ATGGATCATTTAAATAAGGCCGGTACCGAAGTACCGGCCAATAATCAAGCATTAATAATTCACAACATCAGTTGGTCGCATAGCGCCGAACCATTTAATAACTGTTTCACCTACTCCTTCTGCTTTCACATGTATCAGGTACATACCACTGGCAATTTGTAATCCCTTGGTATTGCGGAGATCCCAGTCTTCAAAGCCCTGCGTATTATCAGATGTATTGGCATGCTCAAGTTTGCGGATGAGCGTACCGTCCAGCGCATAAATGCTGATGGTAGCACGATTAGGCAAGTTTGTTACCTTAACACGTGTATCAAGACGTGCTCTTTCATAACCTGAGTAAGCATAGTACGGATTCGGAACGACACGGATTTTATCAAGCAATGCCTGCTTATCATCATAATAAGGATTACCGGCATCGGTCAATGGTTTCGGCGCAATGTTCTTTGTTGTAAATCCAAAGATTGGCAAACCGTTGTTACGTGTATTTGCAGTTGATCCCTGAGAACGATAAGGACCTTCTACGCGGATCTTCAGGCGTGTCTCTGTAGGAATCAGACCATCATCGATAGACAAGAGGTTGAACCCTGGAGTCAGGCGCGGCAGGCCCACCCACATCATCGTATTATAGGCGGTGTTCAATGCTGTAACAGTACCATTCCGATTAAGATCCACAAATGTTTGTCCACGATCATAGGTGGTGTTCATGACATAGATATAATGCTTACCACCGAAAAATACGTTGTTGTTCCCATCAACATCATCAGATGTCGGATTCCAGATCATATCGTTACCATGCTGGTTCTTCAGATAAGAATCTTCACCAAATATTACATTCAGACGACGACCTGTAGACTGGCTAATTGCATAACCCGGGAACCATGACATACCACTGTCTTCAACATTACCAGAATAAACAGGACGTCCGTTTCCATCAACATCCAGATTCCATCCTGCATGGCGACGCAATCTAAACTTAGCAGTGCGGCCTTCAGCAAGGTTAACATCATCGTTAAGCTCAATAACTCCGCAACGGGTCCACTTAGATTTGTCCGATGTAAATACGATATCAACGCTTTCCAATCCACTCAGTGGTTGGCTGTTCGTTCTGGCAACGCCAAAACCACACTTAGCATTGTTTTCCTGACTAGCCTGAGCATAAGGCGCCCATGATCCTTTCAGCAGATCGTTGTTGCTGAATAGCGTTTCATAGAACTGGCCAGCAGTATCACGGTTATTATTTTTTACGCTACAGCCATTAGCCGTTGTATCACGTGGATCATTAGGTGAGCCACCGCTCCTAATCCAGTTACGGGCAGTTGGTCCATCTACATCATTTATACCTGCGAGCCACAATTTGCTCGGATCGCTGAAAGTAACGCTTGATGTAATATAACCATTCCGGTCAACTTGGTTATCCCCAGGCCTGCGACCTTGCTGAACAGTGATCGTTAAACCATAATTAGCAAGTATAGCGTCATTTTTATTTGCCAGATTAGATTCTGAATAAAGCACATTACCTGCCTTATCCTTAAGCGTCCAAGTGCCTAAGCTATCAATGATGCCCTTAGTTTGGTCAGTATAAGTCTGACCTGTCAGCCAAATTTCATAATCGAGATCTTGGAGCTTTCTTGGATCAAGAATTTTTACGTCAACCGGCGCATTACCTGCAGCATAAGTTGGTTGTAATGCTGTGTAGTTCGGATCTTTCATTGCATCTTCCTCAGAAGAAGGTATCATTGAGATTGCATTACGACCATTGCCTAGTCCTTCCAGCATTTGTATCTCAACACCATCACCAAAACCAGCACCAACTGTTGTTCCCATGTTTCCGTTAGTAGGATTAGGTACGGCAGCTACAACCGGTACAGGCTTGCCACCTGCAGCACTCTTACTATCAATATAAGCTTCGTTCTGCGTAGAATCAGCTTGATCGCCATATTGGAATACACGGAAGTTGTTGTAAGCGTATGCGATTGCGATAAAATAGTATGTCTTATAATTTACAAGGCGTTTATCAGAACCAGTAGCAAATTTATCTTCTGTGACGCGGAAGCTATGTATCAACCCGCTGTCTTTACCTTTCACCTTAACAGCAGCATCATAGACATCCGGTCCTTTATCAGGATTTCTTGTATAATTAAGAATGTTTGAAACACCATTAGCAATATCTGCCTGGAAAACTTCTGCCGCAACAGATGCATCTACCTGACCATCATCACCAAATATCTGAGCAGCGCTGATCTGACTGTTCTTCAATTGAAATACACGATAGCCTTCAAATTTATACAATGAGTCAGAATATCCGTAACGACGAGCTTTTACAGAAGATTCACGATATTTCTTAGCTGTATCGCGGCCATATTTTTCGTGATAGTTATTGCTTGCTTCATTTTCATTGGTCAGATATACGATTAGTTCACGGTCACCTTCACGCACAGTCATATCAGGTGCATTGGGCTTTTCAAGTGTACGGAATCCGCTTTCGAACAATTCCTGAGCAAGATCATCTGCAGCACGAATACGGGTAAATGTTGCAGTACCACATCCACCTACATCAGAAACCCATACAGCACCTATAGTCACATCATTCACGATACCACCGGAGTATAAAGTAAAAGGGCCGGAAGAGTGAATAAAACGACGGTCACCATCAGGATTTGCACCATAAGGGATGTGACACTGACACTGTGACCACTCAGAAGGATTATTTGGATTACCAGGGAAGGCAAACTTAGTTTCTACACCTGGTCCATAAGCCGTGGAATTGGGTCCTTGCGCACGGTCATCGTGCATTGGATCTCCCTGGCGGTTAAAACCAGTAATCAGGCGATAAATTTCTGTACCATTGTTTGGATTACCCAAAGGACCGGTAGCACTATTGTTGAAATAGTTAAATACAGCCATTCCCAAAGTATCAAGCACCTGGTAGACACCATTGATAAAAGTATCTTTTTTAGGACCAATGAAGAAGTCAACACCAACCATCGGTACTTGCGAGCCATAGCTGGCCTGATCACCAAAACCGTCTGGCGTAGTTGCATTATAAAGGATACCTAATGACCGCTGCGTATCACAGCCGATATAGTCATCAAATGCATAACCAAGATCGGCATCAGTCCATGTAGCCATATAAGTCTTGGTCAAATTCAGTGTACCACGGTTAATAAGGCGGTAATTAATGAATGTAGCATCATTCATATAATCTTTGGTAGCATAAGCGAAGGTGCTGGTTTGGATTTCCATACCAATAGTACCTGTTTGCGTTTCTGTCTTCACACCACCGGCATCATTGAATACCCACCAGGCATACTGATCACCGAAGATATCCGGATAGTCACCATTGCGCCAGTTATATTTTCCGTCACCATCCACATCAATAAACGGAGCATAGGTATTAATACCTGACCGGGTATCAAGATAAGTACCTACAACTGAAGGAAAAGCACCACTTCTACCTACCGCATCACCGTTACCTGCTGCAGGCCACTGCTTGATATCGTTATATATTGGATCATCAGGGGTAACACCTGCTTTAAGCAGTGCGTTAAATGCCAGGATGTCTGATTTATTTACTTTCCAGATTTTATCCCACTCTGTACAAGTAGCTTTATCAATGGTTGCATTCTGGAGATCAAGTGGACCAGGCCAATAATCATTACCTGTTTGGCGATAAGTCTGCGCACAAACTTTAAGGTTGTTTTGCTCATCATAACCACCAACCCAGATAGAGCCGGCAAACAATGAATTCTTACCAGATCCCTTTGGCACTTCATATTTAGCAGTGCTTGTACCACGATCATACCACATATCACCACCGTTCATCAATCTGGCACGTACATTGTTGATATCAATATCAACACTTGCGGATGCCTGATCACATAAAGCAGCTGTACCTCTGAGGCCGGTACCAGTAGGGGCGGTACCCCGGTGCCCTGTACTATTTGCATTAGGTAAAGCGTTTGCAGAAAGTGCGATACCTGCGATAGCTATCGATGCAAATGCTTTATAAATGCGTGTTCTAATATTTAACATATAATACAATCTTTTCGATTCGATTATTAGAAATTCAATTTCAGACCAAGTACAATTGTACGTGGGTTATTCAGCTTATTTATATCCTGAGTTCTCAGATGATAAAGATCTTTGTAAGATTGAATGTCCTGCTTTTGATTAGCTACTGTTTGGCCTTGTGCAGTTGTCAAATAACCATCATCAGTTGGACTACCCGTAAATCCATAAACACCAACTATATCCTTTGTATTCAGCAGATTTTGCACATAACAGAATATATTAAAAGTAAGTCCTGGCTTGCGGCCAATCATATCGTCAGATGACTTTTTACCAAAGTTCAATGTAAAGTCCTTATCGACATTCAAATCGAACATATAGTGCCACGGCAGACGAGAAGCGTTTACGCCGCCTTCGATTACACCACCACTATTACCATAGCTGATCGGGTTTGAGTATCTTGTATAAGGTTCACCACTACGTGTACGGAAAATCAGTGAGGCGCCGGCATTCTGAAGGAAATGACTGCTACCAATCATAGGTCCCTCATCTGTTCTGTAACGATAATCTATCGTTGTATTGATATTATGACGGGAATCATTAGTCAGCGGGAATAAATTCCGTGAATTTGGAAGGCCTGCTGAGATATAACTAGCTAGTACACTGCTACCAGAAACAATATTACCATCACCAGCATTGCTTGAGCTTGCATCTGAACCGGTACCTTCGTTGAACGAAAGGGTATAGTTGATCAACATGCTGATTGGTGATTTACCAAGACGGCGCAGATCATAGCTAAGTGAGAAACCCTTATAGGTTGAAAAGTCTCTGTTTCCGTAGGTATAGTAAGTAGTTGGATACGCATCATAATAGCTGCGAATCTGAATCTGGTCTTTACGGCCTTTAAAGAATGCATTTAATGTTACAGACGAATTCTTGCCCAATTGTTGTTGGAAACCAACCTGATAATCGATTACTTTTTCCGGCTTCAAATCAGGGTTGCCGATAATGCTGGAAGCGTTCTCCTGCAATAAAAGATAATCCAATGGGGTAGCGAAGTTAGTGCCACCGGGTGATGTAGAAACGGGTCTCATTACCAATACGTCATAGTGTGCATAAAACAAAGCACGTTCGTTCAGCGGGAATGAGAAGTTAATACGAGGCATTACGTTCACTTGCGGCTTATAATCTGTAAAAGTAAGATTTGGATTATAGGATTCATCTTTAATAGATGGTACTGTTCCGCTTGCCGACTTTTGTAACCACGGTTGAAGATTGCTGCTGTTTGTGCTTGTCTTCAGTACATCAGGATTTTGCACTTCTGTACCATTTTTATCATACCATGTATCACCATTACGGTAACCAATTACAGTAGGATTCACAGAGCCATTTTCACCAACATACACTACATAATTGCTGCCGATATTTGCAGGTACAACAGTACCATTCGTAATGTCAGCAACTGTCTTAATAGGCAGAAGTGAATAAGGATCTTTCAGCACTTTGGTATTGGCATCAAAACGCTCAACACGTACACCCAATGTAATCAGGAAGTCTTTGAACTGGATATAATCAGACAAATAACCTGCAATATAGTTTGGACGATAAGCACCTATTGGACGGGTAAGGAAAGAACCTGTTGGATCTTTCTTAGTCCAGAAGTCATTAAAGTTTACAGTACCTGTCTCGCGGTTGCCCATCCAGTCATAGCCAAAGTATTCTGCACGTTTCTGACCATTCAGCCACAGATCATCCGGTGCAAACATATCCAGAGAGTATGTGTTTGGACCATATTCGTCTGTATTGATATAGTCCGAGTTACTTTTATTCAGTTTAGTACGCAGATTTTTATCAAACTGAGTCTGAAACTCTGATCTTACAAGACGGTCATAGACAATAGTGTCATTAGGTCCTACTACAACTCTACCAGAACGAACATCATCCGGAGTATAGCGAACACCATTCTTAACAATGTAAGCAGGCACGGTATCCTGAATTTCAGAAAGGTTTACCACATTGTTTGTCAACTGGCGCATTAGTCCCCATAAAGCAGAACCATTCACAGAGTAATAGCGCTCATTACGCTGCTGATAGTAAAGACCCAATTCAATTGAATGCTTAGTACGCTTATAATTATAATCAAAAGCGGCATCAACAGTTACAGCGATCTGGTCATTGTTGCTTTTATTCCAGCCGGTCGGGGCGCGTCCTACATTCTGCCAGAGATTGTAAGCCTTATCCGGAAGATCACCATTTCTCAGGCCTTTACCACCTGCAATGTCATTGATAGATGTTGTTGGGGTTGGCGTAATATTAAAATAGTCTGTTGTATAGTTAGACATGATCGGATTTAAATCCGAAGGTGTATATCTGATACCTGTTGGACGGAAGCCAGTAAGTCTCACACCGTATATACCCAATCCATCATCATATCCTGGGACAAAAGTTGAATCATACAACTGCTCAAACTTGCCTACATAGCCATAGTCAAAGGTATTTTGCTTATGGTTCCTATCTTGGGTAGTGACGTAGTCCTTTTGATAATCTGCCTGGATTGTGTAATAAGCATTACTGATAGAGCTTTTACCACTATCGCTAGCACCTGATGCAAATTTTTGGGTAAAACGTATAAAACCGCGACCTGATATAGCATTTCTTCTGGCTTGCCCGTCAGATGTGAATGCGGTATAATCCTGATCATAATTTGAGCGTTCGTAGCCATTCATAGTAGCGCCGGCTACGATATTCAACTTATCCGTAAGCGGGAAGATCAGCTTGCCGGCAAGCTGGCCTCTTTTATAGTCCATGCCGGGCCGACGTTTTTGAGCCGTCAAGTCGCTTTCTTTAATTGACTCTGTCGCATAATAGGTTGCAGGATTACCACTGTTATTTGGCAGTCTGGTCAGTGGATGAGCTTCGAGTTCAGCAAGCTTATCGCCGCTAAGTACGTAGTTCTTGTAATAGGAAGGATTTTCATCTTTTCCGTATTCTGCCTGGCCATCAAGTGTAAAACCAAGGATTGGCCTCTTTGTGGTTGAGTCGATACGCTTGCTCCACAATGGACCGGCAAGATTGAAAGAACCGAGGTTATTGTTGTAACCGTCTATAGAGTGCTGCAAACGAACACCACCACGCAATTTTGGCGTTATACCTTTTGTAGTAATAGTTACGATACCACCGGTCGCATCACCATAACGAGCAGGAATACCGCTGGTATAGGTTGATACCTGATCTACAGAACCCTGAGCCTGATCGGCAAATTGAGCATTGCCCGCAGCGAGCATTACACCATCTACTATCACAGTCGTATTAGTACCGCGGCCACCACCAAGACTAAGTGTACCGCTTCTTCTTTGCTGATAACCCTGAGTAGTCAGACCCGCCATTTCAATCTGGCTTGTAGTTGGAGCATGCTCCAACTCATCAGCTGTTCTCATGCCATGTGGCGGCGCTTTAAAATCAATGAGTGGCTTTTTGAATGGCTTTACAGCTGTCACAACCACATCTTTACCACCGGTAGCACTTGTGCTGGCCGAGGTATTCATTTTGTTATTTACAGTAGCAATCGCATCTGCACCAACCTGTACGCCCGGAACGACGTCTCTAAAGTTGAGGTAAGTAAATGTTACCGTATAAGTACCCGGAGGCACGGGGGCAACAGTATAATTGCCATCAAAATCAGTCAGGCCACTACCTACAGGCAGATTGCCCTGGGTAACGTTGACCACTGCATTGATGATGGGATTGCCGGATTGATCTGTTAAGGCACCTTGTATACGACTAATCGCAAACGCCGCACTAGACACACACACGAGCAACAAAACAAAAAAGGAACGTAATGTTAATTTCATACCCTGTTTAGATAATTTTGTCAATTGAGGGCGGTAAAGATAAAAATTTCTGTTAAAGAAATTCCGCCCACTTTAATTTATTTGTCTAACAACTGTCTTTTTACTGGTTACTAACTTGTTATCAGCTTGCGTAAAAGCACATAACTCATTTTATACAATGCTTCAAAGCTATATCCCGCAATATGGGGGGTAATAATTACTTGTGGCATGCCTACTATTGTGTCCAAAATATTCCGCTCTTTATTCCCCATTTTATTCAAAGGCTCCTCCGGCCATACATCCACTCCTGCTCCCTTAATCTTTCCGTTTTCCAGACCTTCCAATAATGTTTCTGAATCAACTACTTCTCCTCTTGACGTATTGATAAGAACAAACCTTTGGTGCATCTGTAACAAAAAATTAGCGTTAACATAATGCCGCGTGTCGTTATTGATTGGTACATGAAAGCTGACAATGGCAGCCTGATCAAAAACAGGCTGCAGGTCACTGCATAAAGTCACATAAGAGGGCATGTTTTCCTGAGGATTTTTATCATAGGCTAAGATATTCATATCGAAGCCCTGCAGTTTACGTGCGAATGCACGCCCTGTATTTCCAAAGCCGATAATTGCTATTGTCTGACCTTCGAGCTCGGTACCACGATTTTCTTCCCTCAACCACATACCCTGAGCCACTTCATTGGCGCTATGGTGAATGCGCTTGGTAAGGCCCAGTAACAGACCCAGGGCGTGTTCTGCCACTGCATTGCTGTTCCCTTCGGGACTGCTTACACAGCGGATGCCTTTCATCTGCGCATAAGGCACATCGATCACTTCCATACCGCTTCCCATTCGCCCGATCCATTGCAAATGCTGGGCTGCATCGATTATCGCTGCATTGATCTGCAGTCTTGTGGATGTAATGATGCCCGTGCAATCTGTTACCAATGAAATAGCTTCTTCCTGAGTGATTTTTTCTTTTATGATCAACTCATAGCCCTCCTTTTCCAAACCCTCTTTCAGCACGGAATGTACCGGCGCTGCAATCAAAACCTTTCCTTTCAAACCATATATTTTTTATAGAGTCCGGCAAACTGCTCTACACTTAACTGTTCTGCCCTTTGCGTCAAGATCGGATCTTCCAGCGCTTCCGGCATCAGGGTTCCGCGCAGTGCATTCCGCAGTGTTTTTCTGCGCTGGTTAAAGGCTGCTTTCACCAGTCTGGTAAAGGCTTTCTTATTATTGATGTGATATGGATTCCCGATTCTGGTGCAGCGGAGAACCCCGCTCATCACATTCGGCGGTGGAGTAAAGCATCCGGGCGGTACATCAAACAGGTAATCTATCTTATAATAGGCCTGCAACAGCACGCTCAGTATGCCATACGTTTTACTTCCCGGAGCTGCAGCAATGCGCTGCGCTACTTCTTTCTGAAACATTCCAATCACTTCCTCCACACTTTCCTCCCACTCCAAAACCCGAAACATGATCGGCGATGAAATATTATACGGGAAGTTACCAATGATGCTGAAGCTGCCGTCATAAGGGCTCGTTATCTGCAGCACATCCGACTCAATAATTTTTCCCCTGATATCCGGGTAAGTTTTTTCGAGGTATTCTACCTTCTCACGATCTATTTCAACAGCCTTGTAGTGAATTTCTTTCCACTCAAGAAGATACTTGGTAATGGCACCGCCGCCGGGCCCGACCTCCAGCAGTTGCATACCCGGCTTCCGGTCCACGGCATCTACTACCTTCCGGCACATTTGCTCATCGTGCAGAAAGTGCTGCCCGAGGCTTTTCTTCAGTGTGTACATCTTGACTGTAAAATGCAACAATTAAAACATAAAAACGCCAATTTTTTCAGGATGAATAAGACTTGCTTGTCTTGCAAATGCTCTAATGCCATAGCTGTTTGTTGTAGTGCTCATACCTGTAATGAGAACCGCTGTTGCTTATATTTGCTTCATGCAATTCAAGATCCAGTCCAAGCCAGGCAAAGGGCACCAGCTATACATCATTGATACTCCGGAAGCGCTGAAAACACTTGATCTTACTGATCAGGAAAGAGCGTACGCAACCACTTCGATCAAGAATGATCAGACCCTGATTTCTATCAATCACTACAGCCAGCAACTGTTTATTTATGTGATTAAGTCTAAGAAAACGGATTGGCAGACTGCGGAAAGCATTCGTAAAGGCGGTGCTCTCTTAGGCCTGGTGCTTCAAAGCTATAAAGCCGGCGACATTACCATACACAACCACAGCGCTATTTCAAAAGCTTCTTTTGTGCTGGCTCAAGGCTTAGCATTGGGAGCTTATCAGTTCCTGAAATACCGCAGCGAAGCTGCAAAGCTGGAGCATGCGCTGAAGACGATCTGCTTTTCCCGCAACGCCATTACAGTAAAAGAAGTAGATGAGCTTACCATCCTCACAGAAGCTGTTTACAGAGCACGCACATTAGTCAATGAGCCATTGAATGCACTGAGCGCAGTGCAGCTTTCCAAAGAGATCAGCAGCCTGGGCAAAGAGGCCGGCTTTAAAGTAACCGTACTGAATAAAGAGCAGATTGTAAAAGAAGGCATGGGCGGCATTCTTGCTGTGAACAGAGGTTCTATAGCGCCACCTACGTTTACTGTTATGGAATACAAGCCTAAAAAAACGCTGAACAAGCAACCGATTGTGCTGGTGGGCAAAGGCGTAGTCTACGATACTGGCGGCCTCTCCCTCAAGCCTACGCCCAATTCCATGGACCGGATGAAGAGCGATATGAGCGGTGCCGCACTGGTAAGTGCGGCTATGTACGCTATCGCAAAAATGCAGTTGCCGCTGCACGTGATTGCGCTTGTACCGGCTACAGATAACAGGCCGGGCGAAGATGCTTATGTGCCGGGCGATGTGATCCGGATGTACAGCGGCACTACCGTTGAAGTATTAAATACAGATGCCGAAGGGCGACTGATACTGGCCGATGCACTGCATTGGGCAAAGCGGTATAAACCTGAAGTAGTGTTTGATTTTGCAACACTTACAGGCGCTGCCAGCGCTGCCGTAGGTGAGCATGGCATTGTATGCATGGGCACTGCGGATGATAAAGTCAAGTCTGCCCTCGCCGCAAGCGGATACAACCAATACGAACGGCTGGTAGAATACCCATTGTGGGATGAATACGGCGACCAGATCAAGAGCGATATTGCAGACCTTAAAAACATCGGCGGACCTACAGGTGGCGCTATCACCGCAGGCAAATTCCTGGAGCATTTCACCGGCTATCCATGGATGCATTTTGATATTGCCGGCGTATCATTTGCTACTGCCAAGCGCGGCTATATGTCGGTCGGCGGTACGGCTTACGGCTTGCGCATGCTAATGGATTACCTGATAAACTACGGCTCTGCCTGATCAATGCCAGATAGTCAAAAAAGGTGAAGTGCCGGTAGAGCTCAAGCTTTGCCGGCACTTTTATATTAGTAGCAAAACGAAGGTTACTTCCAATTCATCACCAGTCCCAGACCAACGCCTCCTGTTGGTGTGCCTACCGGTGCCATGCGCATCGATAAACTGGGCGAAACGTCGAAATTCCGGAGGTGGGCAAAGGCAAGCGCATCAATGACCTGTAAAGCATATCCTACGCCGGTCAATAGATAGGTGAGATCCAGGTTTTTCTTGTAATAATCCTGAAGCGTCTGTAAGTCGGTGGTAGATCTGCCAAAAGTATTTTCATCTTCATAGCTCGGATTGGTCAGTCTGGATACATAGGCTTTCCGGTATTTCCGGTATTGGTTGGTATTATCTATCAGGAAGTAAGTAGCTACTCCTGCAAGGCCATATACGACCGGTACTTTCCAGTATTGGCGGTTATAAATCTGACCGCTGCCGGGCAGGATAGCAGCAAACAGCGCGGATTTCTTAGGCTTCGGCTGAAAGGGCACTTTTACAGCAGGATTCTGCTCCGGTGCGACAGGAACAGCTTCCGATACCTGAGTCCGCTCTTGCAATTCAACCTGCTTACGGTCTGTAAGCGTATCGGGTAAGATCGTATTAAGCGAAGTATCCGGCAATGCTTGTCCCATGCATTGCTGGCCTGCCGATAGCAGAAACAGTACGCTCCAAAAGATCAATAACCGGAAACTCTTGTTCATAGAGGCGGCAAAGTTAAAGTCTTTCTCAGTTATACCGCTTTGCTAAAAAAGGCGGCGCTTGGGCGCCGCCTTTTAAGCTTGATTAAGAAAGCTATGCTTATTTCATTCCGGTACTCATATTCACAGTTACCGGCATTTTGGACATATCGTTGATGATATTTACCGTTTCGGACAGATAGATGTCTTTCTGAAGATTCTTGATCCACGTTTCGTTCTTTTCCTTAGAGGCCTTATCTACACTGATCTTAGCCATATCTTCTTTCGGACTGCTGATGGGCATTGGCGTGCCTTTCTTCTGCAGCTCTTCCAGCTTTTTAGAAGTCTGACTGGCTTTATCCAGCTCAGCGCGGTAAGTCTTTTCATTCAGTGAATAGCTGTTGTCATCTTCCTTTGCTTTGATCTCTTTAGCGCTTTCGCGGATGAGCATGAAAGATGGATTGGCAGCTACGCGCTTGTTGCTCAAAGCCGAAATCTGACCAGCATTGAAGCTGTTGGATGATTTATAAGCCGCCGCAGGAATTTCATCCCACTTAAGCGCAGCCTTGTCCTTACGCTCACCCTGGTCTATCATTTCATAAGGGTCCGGGAGACGTACATCCGGTGTTACACCACGCAGCTGTGTAGAGCCGCCGTTGATGCGGTAAAATTTCTGAACAGTCAGCTTGAGCGCGCCAATCGGTCCTTCGCCGGCAGATTGCATCTGCATCCGCTTCATCGGGCTAATGTATTCGTCCAGTGAAATTACTTTCTGTACGGTGCCTTTGCCATAAGTAGGCGCGCCAACAATTACGGCACGCTTATAGTCCTGCATAGCTGCCGCCATAATTTCGGAAGCAGATGCGCTGTATTGATTCACCATAATGGCCAGCGGGCCATCATACAAAGTACCTTTAGCGCCATCGCGAAGGGTCATTGGGGCTGCATCAGAGCTTTTCACCTGTACAATCGGTCCCTGATCTATAAACAGGCCGCCCATATCTACCACATCGCTCAGAGAGCCACCGCCATTATACCGCAGGTCAAGAATGATGCCCGTTACACCAGCATTTTTCAGCTTCTGCACTTCTGCAGCCACATCTTCCGCGCAGCGGCGACCGCCTGTATGCTGGAAGTCGGCATAAAACTCAGGCAGATAAATGTAGCCTACCGGACCGGACGGGCTTTTGATCACCGCGCTCTTGGCAAAGGTTTCTTCAATAGATACCTCACCTCGGATGATCGGAATCACCTTGATGCTGCCATCTTCCCGCTTTACAGTCAGGCGCACTTCAGTGCCTTTCGGGCCGCGTATTTTCTTAACCACATCTTCTACTTCAAAGCCCTGAATATCGTCCGGCTCAGCACTGCCCTGCCCTACTTTCTGGATTTCATCATTAGCCTTCAGCTCACCCTGCTTCCAGGATGGCGTACCGGCCATAATGGTGCTGATCTTAATCTTACCATCTTCTTCTTTCAGACCTGCACCGATGCCAAAAAACGTACCAGACATCTGCTCATCAAAGCGCTCTTTATCTTTTGGCGGGAAATAGTCGGTATGCGGATCTTCGCTGCCGGTGATCGAATTTACATACAAAGCAAAACGCTCATCCTCCGTAAGCTTGCGCAGGCGGTTAAAATAGCGTTCCTGGTTTTTGCGTACGCCATCGCGGGCATCTGCCTCAAGCTGTACATCTGTTTTCGGAGCTGTTTTCTTTACTGCAGTCGCATCTTTTTTTGCGTCTTTATCTTCCGGTTTTTCCTGCGCTTTCTTTGCATCCACATATTTAGCCAGCACGCGGAACTTGATGTATTCTTTCCAACGCTCTTTCAATGCGGTTTCGTTAGCAGCATAGTCCAGCTTATCACCATTAAGCTGTACGCGGTCATTATCTGTAAATGTATAAGGCCTGGCGAGCAGCTCTTTCTGATAGCCATCTGCGCGGTCGATCGCCTTGGAGAAAGCGGCATTAGCCTTATCAAAAAACCCTACATGACCACCGAGCAATTCATCATCAATCTTGTATTCATACTGCTTCAGGTCAGCCATTTCCTGTGCCGTAAAGAATTTCTTCTCCGGGTCCAGGTTATCGAGGAATTTTACAAATACACTGTGCGAAAAAGAATCATTAATGTCGCGCGGAGAAAAGTGCCCATCCTTCAGCGCTTTCATCACTGTATTGACCACCAGCTCTTTGCGGTTGTCAGAAGAGCCGCTGTCATCCCCAATGTATTTAAAGGAGAGGAAAGCCGCCAGGGCACCCCCAACCACCAGGGGTATCAAAACTTTGTTTTTCATGAATCGAAGTATCATCCTGTAACAATCTTATAAAGTAAACAAATTTAATGGTTGCGCTGTTAAATAAAGCCCAATACAATGCGTATTTATGGGTATATACAGGGTGAGAAAGGGGTGTAACTATTGCTTAACTTTGGATGTACATTAAGCAGATGCAAACGATTTTTTTCAGCGACTGGGGCAATATTGAATACGGAAAAGCATGGAACCTTCAGGAGCGATGGCTGCAGGAAGGGCTGGCGCAGAAGCGTGAATTCAACGATACACCGGCAGAGCTGCGGCCTGCTGAGCCGGCTACGCACCACGAACTGGTGTTCTGTACCCATCCTTCGGTGTATACATTAGGCAAGAGCGGGCATATGGAAAATCTGCTGGTCAATGACAGCCGTCTGAAAGAGCTGGGTGTTTCCTTTTATAAGACCAACCGGGGCGGTGACATTACCTTCCACGGGCCGGGTCAGATTGTAGGTTATCCGCTTTTTGACCTGGAAAAGTTTTTCACCGATTTGGGGCGCTACATGCGCAGTCTCGAAGAGATCATCATTCATGTGATCAGTCATTATGGCCTCAGAGGCGAGCGGCTGCCGGGCGCCACAGGCGTATGGCTGGATGCGGATGTACCCGGCAGGGCACGTAAAATATGCGCTATGGGCGTGCGCTGTAGCCGTTGGATGACGATACATGGCTTTGCCCTAAATGTAAATACGGACCTCCGGTATTTTGACTATATCGTGCCTTGCGGTATTGAAGATAAGGGCGTAACTTCCCTGAAGAAAGAGCTGGGACATGAAGTAGATGAGGGGGAAGTGCAACAATTACTTAAAGCTGAGTTTGGCAGGGTTTTTAACGCTGTGCTCAGTGAACAGACAACTGCAACAGTGCTGTCCGGTGTCTCTTAACGCATTAATCTGAATACCCGAAATTGGCAAAAGATATTACATACAATTGGGGCCGCGACCATCTGCTGATTGATCTTGGCTACCGTCTGGAGCCCCGTGTAAGGGCGCTTTTCTGGGCCGAGCTGACCCTGACGTTCAGCATGGCTTCTGTTTTTCTGATGAAGGCGTTTCCTTTTTCGGGGCAATGGATGCACTGGGCTACGGGTGTCGGCGCTGTGGTGCTGTATCTGCTGGCTGCATGGCGCTTTCTGTCGCGCATGGCTTACCGGGAGCAATTATTGGTAGAGAATGCACACTTTACGATCATACAGACTACTTTTCTGAAGAAGCAGGTGCACCGCTATCTCTGGACGGAGATGGGCCATTTACATTATGCCAGCAACCCAAAAAAGACAGATCACCCGCTCAAAGGCAAACACATTGATTACTGGGGTTTTGACACGCAGGAGCATGTAGTGCAGCGGCTTTATCAGGAAGGCAATCTTTACTTTAATTATGATGGCTATGCAGTGCGTTTTGGCCGAAATATCTATTCCTGGCACGCAGAAGAGATCGTGAGGATGATCTGCCTTTATGCCGGCGACCGGCTTCATTTAGGTGCAGAATGGCGAAATCTGATGCAGGAGCATGAGTGGGATGATAACAATGAATTCCGGCTCTGAAGAAGAGCTCAATAATTTACCAAGCAAACAGTTTAAAATAATAAAAAACGCCGGGCTTCACAGTCCGGCGTTTTTATTTTTTATGGGCAAGGCCTATTACTCTTCTTCCTTCTTTTTCTTCGCAGCCGTTTTCTTGGCTGGCTTTTCCGTGCCATCAGCAGCGGCGTCTTCTGTTTCAGCCTTCTTCTTGCGGGCTGTTTTCTTTACCGGCTTTTCTTCTCCTTCCTCGCCAAAAAGATTTGCATCTCCCGCAGGCTCTGCTGCTTTTTTGGCACGGCTCTTCTTGGCTGGCTTTTCGGCATCTTTCACAAGCGCTACCGGCTCATCGCTCTTGGTATTTTCTGCTACCTGCGCTTCGCCTTCTGCAGTAGCGCTTTCTTCTTCTTCCTGTTGTTGCTGCACTTTGCTGAAGTCGAGCAGGTCATTGGTCTGAAGCAGCTCAAACCACTTCACCATCTTCTTCATATCGCTCACATATACACGGTCTTCGTCCAGGTCCGGATATACATCGCGGAAGTATGCTCTTACATCTTCATTGCTGCCCTTCTTCGTATCGGGACGCGGAGTATTACTTTCCTTCATCTTCTGCAAAACTTCGTGCAGGCGAACATTATTTCCGGTAGTGTAAATTTCAATACTCTCCAGCGGCGTTACATTATGCAGACGTGCAGAAATAAATTTCGTGCTGTTGTCTGCCAGATTGCGCACAATGGCACCATCACTTTTAGTGGAAAGCAGCTGATAAAGACCGCCAATACCTGTCACTGATACAATTTCCCTGTATTCCATAATTTATTTTAGAGTGGGCAAAAATAGCTTTTTTTAATTGTGAAGCGAATCCGTAACCGTGTTTTTAGCGGATCAGCGTTACATCCCCCTTGAACTCCACTACATTATTGCCACCGTTGCCGCAGACCATCTTGATGTAATAGAAATAAGTGCCCAGATCCTGCGGCTTGTCATTCCAGGTGCCATCCCATCCCTGCTCGGTGCTTACCGTGTAGAACAGGCGCTGGCCATAACGGTTGTAGATCGAGAAGTTGAGTAGCTTGATATCGCCTTTCCAGCGCACACGGAACTGGTCATTCTTGCCATCCGCGTTCGGCGTAAAGGCATCCGGTATAAACGGCTTACAGCAGTTATCATACGCAACGATGGCTTTAGCAGTATCACGGCAATTGTGCGCATCCGTTACATATACAATGTACGGGCCATTCGGCATTCCAGTTATACGGTCGGTTGTCTGCGCAGGATTGGTGCTCCACAAATAGCTGTACGGAGTGGTGCCGCCGGTCACATTGGCCACCACAGCGCCGCCATCATCATAGCCATTACAGTCATTCGGAGTCACTGTTGTAGATACGAGTAGGCTATCGGGCTCACTGATGCTTACGGTTGTATCCTTGAAGCACTTGGATGTATCATAAATGTGGATCGCGTACGAACCTCTGAACAGGGAATCAAACATGCCCGTCATATTGGTATCGCGCGGCATGCTCAGCACATAAGTCAGCGGCTGATTGCCACCAGTCACATTCAGTGCAAATGAGGCATCTTCAAAACCATGACAGGAAGGCGGAGTGATAGCAACGCCGTGAATCACGATATGCGGATAGCCGATCAGGTCCATTGTAGTATCATTCACACAGCCAAAAGCATCTTTCGCATAGAAGGTGTACGTGCCTTCAGGAATGCGGGCATAGACCTTCTGAGTATCGAAAGTGACATTGTCTTTAGAGAATGTATAGCCGGGAGTGCCGCCGGTTGCGTTGATGCTAATGCGACCATCGCGATAGCCCTCGCAGGTTGGTGTCACTATATCTGTAATCAGCACATGACCTTTGGTAGGTTGGGTGAGTGTAACGATCGAGTCTTTGGTACAGCCATTGGCGTCTTTTACATGAATGATATGCGCGCCTACCTTCAGGTTATTCACCACATTGCCTGCGGCAAATGCACGGCTATCGGCAGCAAAGGTATAAGCCGGTGTAGCGCCGGAAGCCGTTACCGTTACAAAACCCGAGCTATCACCAAAGCATTTTACATTAGAAATGGCAATTGCATCGATCTTCAGCGGAGTAGGCTGACCCATAGTTACTGTGGTATCGTGCAGGCAACCATTGTTATCTTTTACATGAATGACGTAAGTACCAATAGCCAGTCCGGTGAAGTTAACGTTTGTGCCGAATGCTCCGCCGCCCAGCGCGAATGTATAAGCCGGTGTGCCACCGGAAGCGCCTGCAGTGAGTATGCCATTGCTGTCACCAAAGCATTTCGGCTGTGTAATAGCCACTGTAGGTAAAATATTCGCCGGCTGTGTCACCGAAATATTCGTATCCAGCAGGCAACCATTGTTGTCTTTTACATGCAGCACATAGCTACCCGCCAGTATATTGTTGATCGGACTGGTACCGGTATAGGCGCCGCTTCCCATCGCAAAGGTATAAGGCGATGTACCACCACTGCCGGCGATGGCTATAGAGCCTGATGCCTCGTTGTAACACTTGGCCGGACTGGTAGTCACTGTAGCATGAACGAAGATCGAGTCGGTTACCGTGATTGTCGTATCCTTCACACAACCACGGCTATCCTTTATATGGAAAGTATAAGTACCGGAACCCAGATTAGAAAACAGTGGCGATGAGCTGTAAGTGCCGGTACCGGCTGCATACACATAAGGCGTTGTACCGCCGGTAGCAGACAGGGTAACCGCGCCATTCACAAGCGGCGTACAAAGCGGTCGCTTGATCTGCGCGGTTGGCACAATAGGCGTAGGATCAATCAGCGTAATGGCCGTATCCTTAGTGCAGTTGTTGGCATCCTTTACATGAAGCTGATAAGTGCCTGCAATAAGACTATTGAATGTACCGGTAGCCGCAAAAGCTCCGGTGCCGATTGCATAAGCATAAGGGGTGGTGCCGCCATTTCCGGCAATGGTGATCGTGCCATTGGAGCCGCCGTTACATAAAGGCGGCGTAGCGGCAGTAGCCGTTACACCAAGCACAGCAGGCTGCGTAATGGTAATCGTGGAATCCTTGATACAGCCGTTCGCATCTTTCAGGTGAATGATATGAGTGCCCGCATTGAGGCCGCTCAGTGCACTGGAAGCGCCGAACGCGCCGGCATCGCTTGCATAGGTATAAGCAGGTGTGCCGCCGGTTGCGGTTATGGTTACTGTACCGGTGCTGCCGCCATTGCACAGTACATTGGTAACAGCAAAGGTGAAGGCCAGTTTCGTAGGCTGCGTAATCGTAATGGTTGTATCCCTGATACAGCCATTTGCATCTTTTACATGGAATGTAAATGAGCCTACAGCAAGGCTGCCGATTGTAGCATTACTGCTGTATGCACCAGCGCCAACTGCATAAGTATAAGGTGTAGTGCCGCCCGTACCCGTCAGTGTTACAGAGCCGTCATTGCCGCCATTACATTTTACATTTTGTACCGTAGCCGTTACGCCAAGCGCGGTGGGCTGCGCAATAGTCACTACGGTATCTTTAATACAACCGTTGTTGTCCTTAATGTGAATGGTATAGTTACCAGCGTTGAGTCCGCCGAATGTATTGGTACCGCTGTAGGTACCTGCGCCGGATGCAAAAGTATAAGGGCTTGCTCCGCCGATTCCTGAAATGGCAATGCTGCCGGTAGCGCCATTGAAACAAAGGACATTGGTAACGGCCGCATTGCCGGATATAATCAGCGAGTCATTTACCGTGACCGTGGTATCTTTTGTACAGCCCAGGTTGTCTTTTACACGGAATACATAAGTGCCTGCCGCCAGCGGAGAGAAGGTATTGGCACTTCCGAAAGTTCCCGTGCCCTGCGCATAAGTATAAGGCGTGGTACCGTTAGAAGCCGTCAGCACCACCTTTCCATCAGCCAGTGTGCTACAGGTGCTGCTCCTGATAGCGGCAGCAAGATTAATATTAACGGGCGATACAATGGTAATGGAAGTATCGTGGCTGCAACCATTGGAGCTGGTAATGGTAAAGGTATAAGTACCGGGGCTCAGGCTGTCTGTAATGGTACCGGTCACTCCACTGCGCGTCACTGTACCGAATGTAAATGTATTGGGGTTAATACCATTGACCGGTGTAAGCGTAAACACGGCTTTCAGAAGACAGGTAGCCGGCGACACGAGGTTGAAGGTCATGTTTGGATTGGGAAGCACATTGATGGTATAGGCCACCGTTTGCTTACTTGCCAGCGGGCATCCCTGATCCGTATAGGTTACGAAGAAGGTATAAGTGCCCGGCGTTACTGCGCTTACATTCCAGGAGAATATGCCCTGAGGCGCTGTGGTATTGTTGTTGGTAATATTAAAAGTAGCACCGGCAGGCAATCCTGTTGCAGTTACATTAATGACATCACCGTCTATATCTGTCGGGTTGATTTTGAAGGTAAAAGCCCCCTGCTCTTTACACACATTGATAGTGGTGCTGTTCAATGAAGTCACACCTGCAGAAGGGGATGAGATCGTGCCTGTAGGCGGGTTATTATTACAAGGCACAATTACAAAAACCATCTCACGCATAGACGTACCCACCACTACACTGCCACGGGTTTCGGCCACCCGGCTCACCACCAGATAATTGCCCGTTGTGCTTGGGGTAAAGTCCAGTTGGCCATTGCTATTGTTGAATGAGAACGTGGTTGGCACTACAGCAAGCGGATTGGCGCCACTGAAGCCCGGTATGTAAAGCACATTGCCACCTACACTATTGGGCGGTATAGCTTCCAGTCCATCGATCAGGGAAAAGGAAAGCACATCGCCATTGGCATCTACTGTACCGGGATTATAGCTGGCCGGCTTATTGATACAAAAAAACGGGGTTGGTATAGTCGTGTAAGCCGGTGAAGAGTTATTCCCCCCCAGATTATTGAGCGTAGCCTCAAGGCGCATGATACTGCCGCTGGTCTGGTTAATATTTGTAATGCTCGTACTGCGGCCGGCAAGGTAAGAAGTAGGAGTATTGGGCAGATCGCCGTTAAACTGGAAAAGCCAGTTAGCAGAAGTGCCGTTCAGCGTATAATTTTTAGTGTAGATGTACCTCTTTACCCCTTGTATCGTACTGTTCGGAACAGAGCATTTGGTCTGATTAGCCTGCGATGGACAAACAGGGGTTACCTCAACGCCCGCCCCCGACTGAGTCAGACTTACAGAATCAATCAGCAGGCTGTTTTTGTAGATGTATATTTTTGGCGTGCCGCCGTTCAGCCCATTAAAAGAACTGCCTTGGGTAAATGCGCCGGCACAGTCGCCATAGATAGTGAGCCGAAGCGTGTAGGTATTCCCGCTTACCCAGGTATAGTTAAAATCTGCTCCAAAAAGATGGTTGGCAGCCGCTTTATTAGCAAGCATACAGCACAGCAAAAGCGCAAAAGCGGTAATTATCCTCCGAAATATTAAAAGCATAAAAGTTCAGCTCAAGATGATGACACGAAATAACACTATCCTAGACGACTACATTGTGTAAAATGTTGGGAAATGTTAAATGTTTTAGGTGATTCGTGCCGCGAACATACATCACATTCAGGAATTTTACTGCCGGCAAATGCTAACGCATCCGTTAATCAACACATGAAGCCGATTGCTAATTGTTAAAGCTTGGGTAAATGCGCTACATTTACCGCCCTTTGTTTTTAGCATACGATCTTACCCCGACAATAGTTTAGCAATGTTCCGTTCTTTACCGTTTCTTCTGGTGCTCAGCTTTTTTGCGCTATCGCACACTCAGGCTCAGACTTTTTATCCTGTTAATCATATATCCGGTACGCAGACTGTAGGAGGCGTCAATACCACCGTGACCCCTACCGGCGTTGTAGGCTCAGTAAGCGATTGCGGTACAAGCCCTTACCGGATTGGCAGCATGCTGGGCATCCCTGACGGATATGGTAAATACACGTTTACTTTTGCCACGCCCATTACAGGCTGCCGCATTAAGATAGCCGGTATCAATTCGCCGGAAGTGGATTCAGTCTTTTTAAATGGCGTGTTTTATCCAATTACCACAGCGGGATTGGCGCCTTACCCCGGCACCTGTAACTCACAGCTTGCACAGGTAATCAATGGCACTGTGGTAGGCATCGCCTCAGGCGGATCTGCCGGCGGGCAAATCACCATCTTATCGGGCAATATCAACTCTATAGCAGTCAGTTGCCGGAGCAATACCGGCGGCTCAGGCAATGTATTCAGCTTTGGAATCGCTACAAATGGCATTGCTGCATCCAACAATGGACCCCTTTGCGCCGGAAGCACGTTGCAACTCTCCGCTACCAATATGACCGGCGCTACCTATTCATGGACTGGCCCCAATAACTTTACCTCGTTCATACAGAATCCGACCATTCCCAACGTAACGGCTGCAAATGCCGGCACTTATATTGTAACCGCTACATCAGGCAACACAACAGCAACCGATACCACCCATGTGGTCATTAATCCTACGCCCAATGCTGCGCTCACCTCATTCAGCAACCTTACCAATCCTACGTCATGCACTGCATCCGATGGCTCTTTTGTCATTAATGGATTGTCGCCTATTGTAACGCAGATATCTTATACCAAAGATGGCACGCCCGTTGCACAGAATGTCACGGTAAGCGGTGCCGGCACGGTGACCTTTACGGGCTTGCAAGCAGGCACTTACACCAACTTCAGCTATATCACTGCAAACGGATGTTCCGCCGCCGATCAGCACGCGCCGATTGTGCTTTCAGGAGCAGCGCCGCCACCTACCTTTACTTCGCCTTTAACCTATTGCCAGAATGCTGCGGCGTCTCCACTATCTGCTATGGCCCTTGCAGGCTACTCTATCCGCTGGTACATGAGCGCTACCGGAGGGCTTGGAAGCAATACCCCTCCTACGCCGTCCACTACCACTATCGGCACTACTACTTATTATGTATCACAGATTGGCCCTGCCGGCTGTGAAAGTCCACGTGTAGGTATTGTAGTAAATATATCTGCTCCTCCGGGCCCGCCGCGGGTAAGCAGCAATAGCCCCGTATGTATCGGAGATACCATCAGGCTTTCTGGCAGCAGCATACCCGGCGCCAGCTTCAACTGGACTGGCCCAAACAACTTTACCTCTACGGCTCAGAATCCGGTGATTCCTCAGGCAGATGTGGTCAATGCAGGTTATTACGTATTGTCTGTAACCGTTACCGGATGCCCTGGAGCGCCTAAAGACAGCACAGCAGTAGTGGTTAATGCATTACCGGCAACACCGGCTGTTACCAATGTCAGCTATTGCTATGGCGACAATGCAGCCTCTCTCATGGCAACACCTGCTGCGGGGAATACCCTGCGCTGGTACACGATCGCTATCGGCGGAACAGCGTCGACTACGCCACCGGTTCCTCCAACTACGAACGGCGATATTACTTATTATGTAAGCCAGGTCAACAGCAGCGGCTGTGAAGGACCGCGTGCGCCACTGACCGTAAAAATCAAGATAGTGCCAGGTCCTGTAGTGAGCAGCCCGGTTAATCTCTGTCAATTTCAGATAGCAGCTCCGCTCACGGCTACAGGCGATACGATAAGATGGTACCCTACACCTACCGGCGGAGCAGCTTCCACAACAGCGCCCACACCGGTTACTACTACACCCGGTACGTTCAATTTTTACGTTACCCAAAGGAATAACGGCTGCACCAGCCCGCGTGCTCAGATAGTGGTGATTGTGAATGCGAAGCCATCGCCTCCGGGCGTGGTATCGCCGCTGCGCCTCTGCCAGTACGATTCGGTGGCCCTCACCGCCAACGGACAGAACGTGCGCTGGTACCTGCACCCCACCGGCGGCGGCGGACAGAGCCCCTTCATACCACCCACCGGCTCTACCGATGACTCTACCTTCTACTACGCCACACAGACCGTCAACGGATGCGAAAGTGACCGTACAAGATTGCTGGTCACCGTCACCTACAAGCCCAACGGCATCATCTCGGCTACCCGCGTCACCCTCTGTCAGGAAGAGACCGATTCCTTTTACTACTTCGGCAATGCACGCCCCGATGCCGTCTACAACTGGACCAACCCGCACCCTGCCACCACCGAGCTATCCGGTGCAGGCACCCAGGGACCCTACATCGTGCGCTTCGACTCTGCCGGCACCTATAATGTTACCGTGCAGGTCAACAACCGCGGCTGCCTGTCGGACATCGCCACCCAGCCGGTGACCGTGCGCCCTTCGCCTGCGGTGACCTTCGATGCACCGGACCATGCCTGCGTGGGCGAGATCATCAACATTGCCTTAAGCACCATCTCCCCAATCATTGATTCCTTCCGCTATGACTTCGGTGACGGGGTGATCCGCTACGGCACAGCCACCGGCGGTCCTTATGGGGTGGTCTACAGCAGCGCAGGCCAGCGGGTGATCACTACCACCGCTTATTCCAGAGGCTGTCCTTCGAGGATATCCGGCGATACTTTCCTGGTACACGCCCTGCCCGATGCGCGCTTCACGGTAACCGCCAATTCAGGCGACAACACCTTCTGCACGGGCGACAGCCTGGTGCTGACGGCCAGAGAGACGGACAGCAATACCCACTTCATCTGGACCCCGGATAACTTCTTTGCCACCGGCAACCTGTACACGTCCAAGGGCTTTCTGTACAAGAGCGGCTACATCAGGCTGAGTGTGACCAGCGGGTTTGGGTGCAAATCCTCGGACAGCCTGTATGTGAAGACGGAGAGCTGCTGCCAGGTCTTCTTCCCGAATGCGTTTTCCCCGAACGGTGACACGCACAATGATGTGTTCCGCCCGGTATCGCGGGGTCATCACCAGGTGAAGACATTCCGGATTGTGAACCGCTGGGGTCAGGTGGTGTACGAGAGCCAGGATGAGGTGAGGGGCTGGGACGGCACCTACAACGGGAAGGCCCAGGACATGGGCACCTATTACTACTACCTGTCGTACCGCTGTGGCGAGGGGGGCGGAGAGGCGCCCGGTCAGCAGATCGAGGAGAAAGGTGAATTCCTGCTGATCCGATAAGCTGTAGCGTTGGCAGTCTGTGATCCACGAACAATAGTAACAACGATAACATCTGAGGGCTGTGCATTCAATGCACAGCCCTATTTATTTGACATTTAGTCACTGATTTTTCAGACGCTACTGATCGGTAGGCTGTTTTATGATTCATTCTCTTTCAGATGATTATGATTTTATCAAAAGACAGACCATTCATCTATGAGTGGAAATATCAATTTGCAGTCAATTATTAAATGAAAATAATTATTTGATGCACTTTCATCTATGATAATTTTTAACTTTGCTTTACCAATAATCATGACTGCTCTGATAAGTCCCTTTCTTTAACCAAGAGAAGAGGTCGCTATCTGAGTTTCTTATCCGATACCGCACAACCAATAACCGTATGAATAAAATGCTACACTTTTCTAAAGTAGCCATCTGCCTGCTCCCAGCTTATTTCTTTGGTTGCAGACTCGCCGAAAGCCATTTCGCAGATAATAACAAGGCATAAGCCGTACGCAAAGAATTACAGCCTTACCACCAACCAGACTTCGCCTGTCCGCTGCTTTAAAAAAAAGCAAGGGTCATGCAATGGTGAACCATGGACTGGCTTTATCTGACCAATAAAACACATTCAGTAAACTACAATAGTGATGACGAAAATTTTCAGGAGCTCGGCGCTCACCTTATGCGTGCTTGTAGCTGTGCCTGGCGCCTATGCGCAGACCGGCACCCGCGCGGAAGCCCAGACAGTAAATAGCTGGACCGGCAAGACCGTAACAGCAGAAGCTATTCAGCTTTCGCCCGGCGCATGGGGCTATGAGGTAATGGTGGATGGCAAACGCTACATCCGTCAGGAAATGGTTCCCGGCATTGCCGGCATGCACCACTTCCGCAATGAGGCAGATGCAGTAAAGGTTGGAGCGCTTGCCGTCAGTAAGATGCAGGCTGGCACCAGCCCTTTTTCAATAACGGCAGATGAACTGCGCGCACTTAAGGTACTGTAATACGATCCGGATTATTCGTCATTCCTCATTTCTATTTATGAAAAGAATTTTTACGCTTTTAGCGATCCTTATAACCTGCCGTGCAACGGCACAATGGTCTGCCATGGCGCCGCTTCCGACAGCCGAAGCACAGCATGCCGCCGTAGCGCATCCCAACGGAAATATTTATGTCATCGCCGGGTACGACGGGCTGCCGGGCAGCACCGGCGGAGAGAACGGCACATTGCAGATATACAATACAGGCACCAATACCTGGACAGCTGGTACGCCCTGCCCTCACACCAGTCGCGGCGCATCTTACTGTCTCGGCACCGATGGAAAGGTCTATCTGATCAGTGGTATAAGCAGCAATACTTACCTGACCAATGTATATCGCTATGATGTGGGCACAGCCGCCTGGACTGCTGTTGCCAACATTCCGGTACCTACATGGGAGGCTGGCGCGGCCAGCTACGGCGGTAAGATTTATGTAGCCGGGGGCGCCAGCAGCAGCGGTTTTAGCCAAATGCAGATCTATGATATCGCGACCAATACCTGGAGCGCCGGTGCGGCATTACCGGTAGGCACATTCCAGCACAAGCTGGTAAGCGCTGGCAACGGAACGCTCTATCTGCTTGGCGGCTCCACCAGCGTCACTACCTATTCAGCCAATATCTACAAATACACCATCAGCACGAATACCTGGTCTGGTGTGGTGGCGACCCTGCCTGATGCCCGCAACCAATTTGGAGCCACAATGGCCAATGACGGTAAGATATATCTGGTGGCTGGCAAAAAGGCATACCTGAATGGCACCGCACCTTTTTACAACACTACCTGGATATTCAATCCTGCTAATAATTCGATCGCAAACGGTACTGCATTACCTGCATCTCTCGGGGAAAATACGCTGGTCAGCCTTAACAGCAGAATATATTCTATGGGCGGAACCTCAGGCACTGCGCTGAGCTACAATTATTCAATGCCAATAATTTCCCTGCAGGGACCTGCCAATGTAGTAACCGGCATCAAGCTTTGGCTCAAAGGCGATAGCGTCAGCTACCCGGCGGCTAACCCGGCCAACGGCACTACGGTCACTACCTGGAAGGATGTATCAGGCAACAGCAGTGACGCTACCGTGCTCGCAGGCCAGAGCGGTGGCGTGATGAACAGTGCGGCTATCGGCGGAAAAGATGTAATCAAGTTCAACCGTACAGATCAATACAACGGATCAATCTATAATGTAGCCAATGTGGACATCCGTTCACAGACTATGCCGCAGACCACCATCTTCACCGTTTACCGCCAGGGCACGGCCAGTCCCGGAGAAGCACACGGCATCTGGGGAGATGACAACACTGGCTGGGACCGCTTCTTCATGCCTTACTATGGCAATACCAATGGCATTGTAAGTGTAGGCCTGCCTACCGCCTATGTAGCAGTACCGGATGCCGGCATCGCCGGACAGACAAAGCTGCTGACCGCAGTATATGATCATGGCGTTACCAATGGCTCAACCATCTATTTCAATGCATTGCCGGTGCAGAGCATTACAGACAATACCGATCCTACCGATGCACAAACTAGTCTGCGCATTGGCTGGGATGGAGATGACAACGCCTTCAACGGCGATATTGCCGAGATGATCGTTTATGACCGTAAGCTCACCGATTGTGAGATCAAGGATGTAAACCGCTATTTGGGCTATAAGTATGGAGTATCGCTTACCACAGCTACGGTAACTCCCGCAGGCACTACCGGCTTTTGCAGCGGAGGCAATACCACGCTTACCTCAAGCGCAGGCACTACGTATCAATGGCTGAAGAATGGCGTAGCTATTCCATCGGCAGCCAATGCTACTTATACAGCAAACACTACCGGCAATTATAAAGTAGTAGTGGGCAATGCCAGCGGCTGTACCGATACTTCTCTGGCCACTGTGGTTATTCAATATCCGAATCCTACAGCAACCATCCTGAGCACTCCTTACCTCTGCGCGGGCGATTCCGTGCAGCTGAGCGCAAAGGATTTCAGCGATACTACTGCTACGCTCAATTCCGGCAATGGCGCGGGCGCGATTGTACCTTGTAATTGTCCTCCGGGCTATGTAGCCGTAGGCTATTCCGGCGTATCCGGCAATATCGTAGACCAATGGCGGCTTGGCTGCCGTAAACTGGTCAATGGCGTGCTTGATACCGCAGTCGTATATACTAATATCAATGGCAATGCCAGCGGCTCGTTCGCTCAGGGCCCTTTCCTCTTCCCGGGCAATTACACCGTGATGGTCGGCGATTCCCTTCGAAAAGACAACGGGTATCTCTACTCTACCAGCGGCTTCGGGCAAGGCATCGGCTACATTGCCGCTCTTGGCAGCAATACAGCTACGGCAAGCCGCATCAGCCTGCCTACGATGGCCGGCGGTGGCTGGACGGGAAATTCTGCGCTGGGCAATCTGTTTGCTGCGGATGGACGGGTCATTACCGGCATGTACGGCAACAGCAACACCTATTCATCCCGCGTAGCCTTCCGTACTATGCCGATCAGCGAGATCATCAATCAGTATCAATGGACCGGTGGCAATACCACACAATCGGTGTACATTAAAAATCCGGGCACTTACACCCTTACACTGACGAGTGGTCTTGGATGTACAGCCAATAGCCAGGTAACCATTACTACCCAGCCTACAGATATTCTTTATGTGGACAGCGCCATTGCATCGAGCGGTACGGGATTTTCCTGGCTGTCACCATTGAAAACGGTCAGTGAAGCGCTCGCTATTGCCAACCGCTACACCTGCTTTAACCAGATCTATGTAAAGAAGGGAACTTACTATCCGATGGCCGGCAATGCTATTGCTGCCAGCCGTGATTCTTCTTTCCGCATTCTGCGCAACGGCGTGAGGCTATATGGCGGCTTTGCAGGTACCGAAAGCTCTTATACCACACGTACCAATATCAGCGGCAATACTACTATTCTTTCAGGCGATATCGGCGTTGTGAATGACAGTACAGATAACAGCTACCATGTAATGACCATCGTGGCGGCACCAGGCACAACCATTGATAGCACAACTACGGTAGATGGCTTTAAGATCACCAGATCGTACGCCAATAACAACTCTTTGTTCAACATTAATGGTCAATCGATTTCAAGCCAGGATGGTGGAGGCCTACATATATCGGGCCTCGGCACCGGCACCAAGACGACTGTTAGGATCACCAATTGTATCTTCACCCGCAACAGCTCCAATAATTTCGGCGGCGCTATTTATAATACGGGTACGAACGGTAATTGTAGCCCGATCATTACAGCCTGTACTTTTTCCGGCAATACCAGCACCGTCAATGGCGGCGCCATTTTTGCACAGGACAATTGCGCTTTCCGCCTGTCCGGCTGCAGCTTCACAGGCAATACAGCTTATCAGGCCGGAGCGGTATTCTGCAATGTATCCGTCAACAGCGGATTCAAAATCACGGGTTGCCAGTTTACCGCTAATACCGGTGGGCTCAATTCCGGCGCTATCTCCGTTCAGTATGCAGACAGCACATCCCTGATCACAGACTGCACTTTTACCAACAATCTGGTAACCATCTACGATGGCGGCGGCATCTATACGGACAATGGTTCTAAGGTAAACATCACCAAATGCCGCTTCCTGAACAATACAGCGGGTTTCGGCGGAGGCTTTGCCTGTCATACTTCCGGCCCTACGCTTCGTGACTGTGTTTTCAGCGGCAATACCGCTACACAGCGCGGTGGTGCCGTTCATACAGACTTTTCAGGCGCTCCTGTCTTGCTGAACTGCCTGTTTGTGAATAACAATGCGCCTGTCTCCGGTGGGGCTATTAACTATACAAGTTCCGGCGCAGGTACGGTCATCACCAATTGCACCATCTATAACAATACATCCCCCAGCGGCGGCGCGGTTTACAATGGCAGTCCGGCCACTCAGGTAAGCGGCAGCAATAATATTATGTGGGGCAACAGTACCGGCGTGGCCAATTCGGGCTCAACAGCCACATTTACCTATAGTGATATTCAGGGCGGCTATGCAGGTGCGAGTAACATAGCGGTCTATCCATTATTCCTCACGCCATCCTCACCAATAGGTGCAGACGGCATCTGGGCTACGGCTGATGACGGCCTTCACCTGATACCCGGCAGCTCTGCAGCCAATGCTGGCACCAACAGCGCACCCTTTCTTCCTGCAGCAGATATTACCGGTGTAGCCCGCATTCAGGGCGGAACAGCTGACATGGGTGCTTATGAAAGTCCATTCACCTGCAACAGCGGTATTGTGTATGTAGACAGCAGCCGCAGCGCAGCAGGCGATGGCACGTCATGGGCTACTGCATTCAACAATCTTTCGCAGGGTCTTGCGGTGGCTCATCTTTGCCCGGCCGTTACGCAGGTATGGGTGGCCAGGGGTACTTATTATCCGATGGTAGGCTTTGAAGTCAGCACCAGCCGCGACTCATCGTTCCGAATCACACGCAATGGGCTTAAAGTATATGGCGGCTTCGCCGGCAATGAAAGCACACTTGCAGTCCGCACGAATATCACCGGCAATCCAACAATTCTTTCGGGTAATATTGGCATGGCCAGCGATAGTGCGGATAATGTTTATCACGTCGTCACCATTGTTACCGGCACCGGCACTATTGATACCAACACCCGTTTAGATGGATTTACTGTCACTGAAGGTGCAGGCGGATTATCTGGCAGTGGCGCTATTACGGTAAGCGGTCTTGGTTTCAACCGGCAGGATGGCGGAGGTATCTATATCGGCGCAGGCAATAACGGTGTATGTTCTCCTACTATTGCCAATTGCACTGTTACAAAGAACGCGGCCAACTTTGCCGGCGGGCTTTATTGCAATGCTTACAGTACTGCTACGGCCAACTGCAGCCCTGTTATCAGCAGATGTCTTTTCTCACAAAACCGGGCGATCAGCGGCGGCGGTGCTATGCTGCTCAATGGCAATCCCGGCATCATAAAGATGGCGATCAGCAATACGCAATTCAACAACAACTTCACGACCAATGGCGCAGGCGGTGCGGTAAACAGCAATGGCAATGTGACTACTTACAGCAATTGCAGCTTTACAGCCAATACCGCTTCCACAAACGGCGGTGGCATATCTTTGACCAATGATACAGTTGCTTTCAGCAATTGTGCCTTCACCGGTAATATAAGCAGCACTACAGGGGGAACTATAACCAGCTCTGCCGCTTCATTGCTTACAATTACCAACTCCAGCTTCACCAATAATACGGCTTTGGGTAACACCAGTGGCGGAGCCATTTATACAACCGGCCAGAGCAACATCAGCCAAAGCACTTTCACGAATAACACCAGCTTCGCTGGCGGCGCAATCGCCAATTATGGCGGTGGCAAGCTAATGACCATTAACGGCTGCGTTTTCAATAATAACTCATCCTCCACATCCGGCGGAGCGCTCATCAGCGAGTTCCAGGCCAGCATTATTGTCAATGGCAGCCGCTTTAATGGCAATGTTTCGGGTGGTAATGGTGGTGTGCTATATTCCCAAAACGACAGCCTCGTGACCATGAATAACGATACCTGTATCAACAACCGCTGTACAGGCAATGGTGGTGCGGTCATGAACAACGGCAATCCTGCTGTGATCAGCAATTCTGTATTTATCGGCAACCGTGCCGGCAGCACTGGCGGCGGCGTTTTCTTCTCCAATCTTAGTCGTATAACGGGTTGTATTTTCCAGCAGGATACAGCCAATTCCGGCGGCGGTATTTATGCAAATAACAGCTCCAATTTTTACAGCGCGCGGAACGTCTTCGACAGAAACATTGCGGTTACCAGTACAGGTGGCGGCATCAATGCCAGCAACAGTCAGGACTCAATCATCAATTGTGTATTTTATGGCAACCGAACGCTGACCGTCAACGGTGGCGGAGGTATATTTTATTCTGGCAATACCACGGCTTACAATAGTTTTATAACCAACAATACTTTTTACGCTGACACAGCCTCTTCCGGCGGCGCGATCAGAGCAGGCGGCGGAAATCTGGGTACACTGGGCATCTATAACAACATCAGCTGGAAAAATTCAGCAGGTTCAACACCTTTCTTTTCCAACGCTACTGCCGGCACAGTTGTAACGATCTCCAACAATTATGAAACCCCTGATCCTATCTTCATCAATGAAAGCAATCCGCGCGGCGCAGATAATACTTGGGGTACGGCTGATGATGGTCTTCGCTTAAGCAACTGCTCGCCTGCTATCAATACAGGTCTTAATGCAGCAGTGCCTGCCAATGTAATTACGGATATTGCCGGTGCTGTACGCATCCAGCAAACGTTTGTGGATGCCGGTGCTTATGAAAGTGCCGCAACGCCGGTAGTCATTACCAAATCGCACACCAATATTTTGTGCAATGGTGCTGCGACCGGTAGCATCACCCTGAATGTCACCGGCGGCTCTAACAGCTTTACCTATTCCTGGTCGCCTTCCGGCGGAACGGGCGCTACGGCAACAGGCCTCACTGCGGGTATTTATACTGCCACAGTAACTGATGCATCCGGCTGCTCTATTACCGTAATTGATACGCTAACCCAGCCTGGGGACATTATGACATCGATTTCATCCCAGACGAACATCTTGTGTTTTGGCAACAGCACGGGTGCTGCCACGATCGGGGTCACCGGCGGCACCGGCGCCTATACCTATTCATGGGCGCCTGCCGGGGGCACCGCCGCTTCCGCAACAGGGCTCGCCGCAGGCATCTACACCGTCACCGTCAAAGACGCCAACAACTGTACCAAAACTCAGACCGTCAACATCACCCAGCCTGCCGTCCTGGCCACCTCTGTATCTTCACAGACCAATGTAGCCTGCAACGGATCGGCCACAGGCGCCGCCACCATCGCCGTCACCGGCGGCACTGTTCCTTATACCTACTCCTGGTCCCCTTCCGGCGGATCGGCAGCTACCGCTACCAACCTCGCCGCAGGCACCTATACGGTCACCGTCAAGGATGCCAATAACTGCACCACCACCCAGACCGTCAACATCACCCAGTCCGGTGCGCTGACCACCTCGGTTTCCGCACAGACCAATGTCCTCTGCAAGGGCGCCGCCACCGGTGCCGCCACCATCGCGGTCAGCGGCGGCAGTACCCCTTATACTTATTCATGGGCGCCTGCCGGCGGAACGGCCGCCTCGGCTACAGGTCTCCTTGCCGGCAACTACACGGTCACCGTCAAGGATGCCAACAACTGTTCCACCACCCAGACCGTTACCATCACCGAACCGGCTGCCGCTATCGCTACCTCGGTATCCGCACAAACCAATGTCCTCTGCTTCGGTAACACCACGGGCGCGGCCACGGTTGCCGTTACCGGCGGTACCGGCACTTACACCTATTCATGGGCACCTTCCGGCGGATCGGCCGCTTCCGCCTCAGGACTCGCTGCCGGCACCTACACCGTCACCGTCAAAGATGCCAACAACTGCGTTAAGACACAGACCGTCACCATCACCCAGCCTGCCTCAGGCCTCACCGCGGCCATCACCAGCCAGACCAATGTCCTCTGCTTCGGCAACAACACCGGGTCTGCTACTGTCACCCCTTCCGGCGGCACTTCGCCCTACACCTATTCCTGGTCACCATCGGGCGGCACAGCGGCTACCGCCTCAGGCCTCGCTGCCGGTACTTATACCGTAACGGTGAAGGATGCGGGCAACTGTACCGCTACGGCTACGGTGACCATCACCCAGCCCGCCGCAGGCCTTGCCGCCACCGCGGGCAGCCAGACCAATATCCTCTGTAACGGTGCGGCTACCGGCGCGGCTACCGTAGCTGTTACCGGCGGTACTTCGCCTTACACCTATTCCTGGTCGCCTTCCGGCGGAACGGCGGCTACGGCCACCGGACTCGCTGCAGGCACCTATACCGTAACGGTGAAGGATGCAGGCAACTGCACCGCCACCCAGGCCTTTACCATCACCCAGCCACCGGCTATCGTCACTTCGGTCACCGCACAGACGAGCGTGGCCTGCTTCGGCGGCAGCACGGGCAGTGCCACCATCGGGGTAACCGGTGGTACCGGCGCCTATACCTACTCCTGGGCGCCTTCGGGCGGTACCGCTGCCACGGCTACAGGCCTCGCTGCCGGTAATTATACCGTGACGGTTAAAGATGCCAACAACTGCACCACCACCCAGGCGGTGACCGTCACCCAGCCTGCGGCCGCCCTTTCGGTAACGGCTTCCTCACCGGCCAGGATCTGCGCAGGCGCACCCCTGAACCTGACGGCTGCCCCTGCCGGCGGCACCACCCCGTACGCCTACAGCTGGACCGGACCCAACGGCTTTACCGCTGCTACCCAGAACCCATCCATTGCCGTGGCGCAGGTGAGCATGGGCGGCACTTACAGCCTGACGGTGACTGATGCCAGAAGCTGTACGGCTAACGCCACTACGGCTACCATTGTCGATTCCATTCCCAACCAGCCGGCCAACATCACCGGCAACGGCGTTGTCTGCGGCGGATCGATCAATGCCTACAGCATTGCTGCCGTCACCGGGGCCACCTCTTATACCTGGACGCTGCCTGCCGCGCCCGCGGGCTGGACGGGGTCTTCTGCGACCACTTCCCTCTCTGCCACCGCACCGGCCACACCAGGCACCGGTACCCTCAGCGTAGCGGCGGTCAACGGATGCGGATCTTCCACCCCGCGCACCCTGTCTGTCGCGGTCGTCACCACGCCCGCTGCACCGGCTGCCGTCAGCGGCAGCGCCGCAGTCTGCGGCGGCATCACCCAGAGCTACTTTACCGCACCTGTGGATCAGGCTACTTCCTACCTCTGGACCGTGCCTGCCGGATGGTCTGCACCTGCCATCACCGGCAGCTCCATCGCCACCACCCCGCCTGTCACTACCGGTACCGGCAATGGCGCGGTCACGGTTAAAGCATCGAACGTCTGCGGCACTTCGGCTGCCGCCTCGCTCGCCGTCACCGTCACCAACATACCCGCACAGCCGGCTGCCATTGCCGGCAATGCGAATGTGTGCGGCGGCACCGCCCAGATCTATAAGATACCAAAGGTGGCCGAGGCTGCCGCCTACACCTGGACCGTACCGGGCAATGGCTGGACCGTAGCGCCGGGCAGCGCCACCGATACCTTCATCAACACCACGGCCGGAACGGCTGCCAATACCGTATCGGTCACCGCTTCCAACCAGTGCGGCACTTCACCGGTACGTACCCTCGCCGTCAGTGTCACCAATGTCCCCGGCACGGCGGGCGCCATCACCGGCCCTGATTCGGTCTGCACCGGCAGTGGCGCGGTCACCTTCGCTACCGGACAGATCGCCGAGGCGGCATCCTATACCTGGACCCTGCCTCCGGGCTGGACGGGCACTTCCGCTACCAGTCAGATCAGCGGCACCCCGGGATCTGCTGCTGCCACCGGCGCGGTGACCGTTAAGGTAACGGGCACCAACAGCTGCGGCAACGGGCCTTCTGCCCAGAAGACCATCATCGTCAACAATCCCGTCACCCCGGCGGTAGCGCTCAGCGGGCCTTCGGGCACCCAGTGCGCAGGCAATGCCCTGGTGTGGACGGCTACCCCGTCGGGCGGCGGCCTTAGTCCCCTCTACCAGTGGAAGGTCAATGGGGTCAATCAGGGTGCCCCCGGCTTATCCAATACCTTTACTTCTTCGGCCTTGAACACCGGCGATGTGGTGAGCGTGCAGATGAGGACCTCGCTGCCGTGCGCCACCACGCCGGGCGGCTATGCCCTGGCATCCGCAGGGGCGGTGACGATCAGCCCGCAGGTGATGCCCGGCATCAACATCAATGCCACCGCACCGCCGGACCTCTGTAAGGATGTGCCGGTCACCTTCTATGCCAATACCACGGGCGGGGGATCTGCCCCCGTCTACCGCTGGTCCAGGAACGGAACGGTGATCACCGGGGCTACGGGACCATCCTACACCCTGACCGGCCCGGCCAATGGCGATACCCTGCAGGTGACCCTGATCAGCAATGCCCGGTGCCGGATCACCGATTCGGTGGCCTCTAATAAGATGGGACTGAGCGTGAGCCCTTATGTGAGCCCTGTGGTGAGCATCAGCGCCAACCCCGGCACGGCCATCGGGGCGGGGCAGACGGTGATCTTCACCGCTGCCGTTGCCAATGCGGGGGCTAACCCGGAAGTGCGCTGGAAGCGCAACGGCCTGGCGGTAGCCGGCACCACGGGGCTGAGCTGGACGACTTCGACCTTAAGGGACGGGGACGTGATCAGCGCCGATCTGGTGAGCGGTGCACGGTGCGCCACGCCGTTTATGGTGACCAGTGTCAATACCCTGCAGATGAGGGTGAGCACCGGGGTATCCACCGTCAGCGGGCCGGTGGGCAGCATCTCGCTCTATCCCAACCCCAGCAGCGGGGCGTTCACCGTACAGGTGAAGGGCACCGCCTTAAGCAATGGCAGGGGCAGGATCGGTCTGGAGGTGCTGAGCGCCACCGGGCAGCTGGTCTGGCAGCTGGTGGTGGCACCCGACACCAGAGACTGGAGTGTGGATGTACACCTCCCAGCAGCCACCGCACCCGGAATGTACCTCATCAGAATAGCACCCCAAGACAACCCCGGCAACAACACTGTACTCAAATTCAATGTTGAAAAGTAAAGTGCAGCAGTAACATTCTAAATAGTTAGCAAAAAGAAACCCGGCCATGAGGCCGGGTTTCTTTTTTTTATACTGACCATATTGCTTTCAGAATTCTCGGATGGCGGTTTATATCCTGGCGCAATTCAATGTTATGATAGCCGGATTGCCGGAATAACTGCGCTGTATCTGCAGCATAATCGCGGTGCAGCTCACAATAAATAATACCGTTGTTATACAGATGTTCTTTTCCAAAAGGGGCGATGGCTCTGTAAAAGCGCTGAGGATCATTGTCCGGTACAAAGAGTGCGTTGCTAGGTTCAAAATCTTTTACATTCCGGTGCATTTCTGCCTGCTCAGCAACCGGAATGTAAGGCGGGTTTGATACGATAATATCAAACTTACCAAGCTGATTTTGCTGCGCTTTATCCAGGAAATCCATCTCTACAAAATGAATACAGGCATTGTAAGTAGCTGCATTTTTATGCGCTACTTCAAGTGCGCCGCCGCTGATATCGTACGCAGCAATCACTGATCTTTTCATTGCCAGCTTCAGGGATATGGGAATGCAACCGCTGCCTGTACCTATATCCAATATTGATGGAGCATCTGTACTATTACGGCAATCATCAATAATCCACTGCACCAGCTCTTCCGTTTCGGGGCGGGGAATGAGTACGCGTTCATCCACAAAATATTTTCTGCCCAGGAACCATGATTCTTCCAGTACGTATTGCATCGGCCTGCCGGTAGCCAGTTCATGACCCCATGCACGAAGCTGTATTTCTTCATCATTACTAACCGGTGCATCTATACCTATGTTTTGCAAATAGCTTTTGCCTGTGGCGACCAACATTACCTCACGGGCTATAGCCGTAGCTTCATCCTGATCGTAAAGTGTCATCAGGCTTTGGCGCAGGCTTTGATAGGCCTGGGAATAGTGCTGCATGAGGCAAAGCTAAGCGTAGTTATGAAATCAGGCTTACTTTCGCTGTCTACTATGCCGGCTGATGAACAATATATGATGCGCTGCCTTGAGCTGGCCCAACGCGGGGCCAGTACAGTAGCTCCTAACCCAATGGTGGGCGCTGTGCTGGTGCATGAGGGAAGAGTCATCGGCGAAGGCTGGCACCAAATCTATGGTAAAGCTCATGCCGAGGTGAATTGCTTCGAACAGGTAGCCGAAGCAGACCGGCACCTGATACCTGACAGCACGATGTATGTAAGCCTCGAGCCGTGTGCTCATACTGGAAAGACGCCGCCCTGCGCCAACCGCATTGTGCAGAAAGGTGTGCAGCGCGTAGTTATTGCCAATCACGATCCTTTTAAACAGGTAGATGGTGCCGGAATCGGCATTCTGCAACGTGCGGGCATTGAAGTAAAAACAGGCATCTTAGCACAGAAAGGGCGCTGGCTGAACAGGCGTTTTTTCTGCTTTCACGAGCGCAAACGACCTTATATTATTTTGAAATGGGCACAGTCGGCCGAAGGATTTATGGCTCCGTCTGATCGTAGCCGTACTCAGCTCAGCAATCATTACAGCCAGACTTTGGTACATCGCTGGCGTACTGAGGAATCGGCTATTATGGTGGGCTATCAGACTGCACTGCATGACAACCCTATGCTTACCGCGCGCCTTTGGCCGGGCCATCAGCCTTTGCGCATTGTGCCGGACAGAAAGCTACAACTACCCACAGACAGTCATTTATACAATCAGGATGCTTCTTCATGGATTATCAATGAACAGCGGGATGAAACACAGGGAAATATCTCTTTTCTGAAAGCGGATTTTGCGCAAAATATTTTACCGCAGGTATTGGAGCAACTGTACCGGCACAATAAATTATCCCTCATTATAGAAGGCGGCCCTGCCCTGCTCCGCTCATTCATTGAAGCCGGTCTCTGGGATGAAGCCCGCATTTTTAAAACGCCTGTCACTATAGGTAACGGTATAGCCGCACCCAATCTGCCGCTTGCGCTTCCTGCATCCGAAACAGCTATTGCGGGAGATGCATTACAGCTTTGGCTGAATAAAGACAGCAGGTACAGCTATCCGGCCGGAATGTCTTTGTAATTTCGCGCCCCATGATTTACCTGATCCTGACCATCCTGCTGAATGTGTACCTCACGGTATCATTCAAAGTCTTCGAGCGGCTGAAGATCGATACACTGCAGGCTATTGTGGTCAACTACTGGACCTGTGTGATTACCGGCAGCATCTTCCTCGGTCACTTCCCGGTTACTGCTGCTTCCGTAGCCCAGCCCTGGATTTATTGGGCGCTATTGATGGGCGCTTCTTTCTTTTCCGTCTTTAACCTGCTAGCGCTGTGCACGCGGGTAGATGGCATTACTACCACGACCATCGCCAATAAGCTAAGTCTGGTGATACCGGTCGGGTTTGCCTTATGGCTGTATGGTGATGTGATGACGCTGACCAAAGCACTGGGCATCCTGATTGCATTTCCCGCTGTATATCTGAGCACACGCACCGATTCCGGCTCATCCGGAAAAAAGATGAGCGTGCTGCTGCCCTTCCTGCTTTTCATCGGCTCCGGATTGCTGGATACACTGGTCAATTATATTTCGCACCAGTATTTTTCAACGGGAAATGATGCCGCTGACTCAGCCGGACAATCCGTTTACCTCATTCATACTTTTTTTGCGGCAGGTACTATTGGCTTATTGGTTGCCGCTGCTTCTATCCTGATGGGTAAGCGCACTTTTGCCTGGAAAAATGTAGCGGCAGGTATTATACTCGGCATTCCCAATTATTTCTCGATCTATTTCTTGTTCCGCCTCCTGCAAAGCGGCTTCCTGCCTGCTTCTGCAGCTATTCCGGTCAATAATATCGGCATTGTACTGGTGGCTGCTGTTACGGCTGTATTGTTCTTTAAAGAAAAAGCC
This sequence comes from Chitinophagaceae bacterium, assembly GCA_965200035.1. GTDB lineage: Bacteria > Bacteroidota > Bacteroidia > Chitinophagales > Chitinophagaceae > UBA1952. The sequence continues at coordinate 1,400,282 of OZ241334.1, forward strand.
AATACTGCACGAATCATAGGTATGGTACTCTCACTGCTTGCTATTCTGCTCATCATGTTATCCGGACTTCATGGAACCACAGCTTAAATACAGGACAATCGGAGCCGCCGGCACTTCTGATTTCCGCGACCGGGGCAGCAAATTTCTGGGCTATGCCTATCCCATACAATCGGTGGATGAAGTGAAAGAGAAAGTACAGGCGCTGAAAAAAGAGCATCCAAAAGCGGTGCATTACTGCCTGGCGTGGCGCATGGGAATTGACGGCACGCAGTACCGCGCCAGCGATGACGGCGAGCCGGCAGGCAGCGCGGGAAGGCCTATGTTCGGGCAGATCGACAGCCTTGGACTGACCAATGTGATGGTAGTAGTGGTGCGCTATTTTGGCGGTACGCTGCTGGGCGTGCCGGGCCTGATCAATGCTTACAAGACCGCTACTAATACAGCGCTGGAAGGCTTACCCATTGTTGAGAAATGGATAGAAACAATGATTGAGGTCACGTTTGACTATGCTTCCATGGGCGAAGTGCTGTACCTGCTGAAGCAAACAGAAGCCACGATCTATCATAAGGAATTGCAGCTCTTTTGCAGCATTAAGGCGGGAGTGCCTAAACAACAGCTTAACGCATGTCTGGCAAAGCTTTCGGAAATTCGTGGTGTATTGACCAAGACCATTTAGAATGATCTGCTCCGTACCGCAGCCTAAACCAATTATCTCATCAACACAGCAGAGCGCAATACGCAATTCATCAAGGCCGAGGCTTCCCGTCTGGGCTTTGACGCGTGCGGCATAGCGAAAGCCATACAGCTTGATGATGATGCGCGCAGGCTGGAATCCTGGCTCAACAAGGGTTTCCAGGCATCTATGAGCTGGATGGAGCGCAATTTTGATCTGCGAATCGATCCGCGGAAGCTGGTGCCCGGCGCCCGATCGGTCATTACTTTATTGCTGAATTATTATCCGCAGGTACAGCAGCAGTCCAATGCGCCGCAGGTAGCGAAATATGCCTGGGGACAGGATTATCATGACGTGATCCGCGCAAAGCTGAATGAGCTGTTGGCTTCTGTGAAAGCAACTATCGGCGATGTGGACGGGCGCGGATTTGTAGATAGCGCGCCGGTGCTGGAGCGTAGCTGGGCCATGCGCACCGGCCTCGGCTGGATTGGTAAGAATGCCAATCTGCTGACGAAACATTCCGGCTCGTTTTTCTTCATTGCCACGCTCATTACCGATCTGGATTTAATACCTGATGCACCTTTTGCGACAGACTTCTGCGGCACCTGCACGCGCTGTATCGATGCCTGTCCTACGGAAGCTATTGTTGCCCCATCAATCGTGGATGCCAATAAATGCATCTCGTACCTCACCATAGAGCTGAAGGATGCGCTGATGCCGCAGGGCCTGGAACACCGTAATGACAACTGGGTATTTGGCTGTGATGTATGCCAGGATGTATGTCCGTGGAACCGCTTTTCGAAAGCTACTAAAGAAGCTGCATTTACTCCATTGCCGGAGATACTGGATCTTTCAGCCAATGAATGGACACAGCTCAGTGAAGAGGCTTTCCGTAAAATCTTTAAAGGCTCACCCATCAAGCGGGCAAAATGGACTGGCATTATGCGCAATCTGAACGCCATCAGCGGTAATAAAAATGCGCCCTGATGCACGCTGTGGCTGCGGCGTCTTGAATGCGCGCACTACCTTTGCCGGACCAATATCCGTTCATGTCTTTTCACTGCACCAAGTCGCGCATTCTGCTGCTCTTCTGCCTGCTCATGCTGGCTTATACTTCCAATTCGCAGAAGCGGGAATTCCGTGCAGCGTGGATTGCCACTGTTTCCAATATTGACTGGCCGTCCAAGCCCGGACTGCCGGCTTATGAGCAGCAGCAGCAGTTCATTCATCGCCTCGATCAGCTAAAAGCCATAGGCTGCAATGCGGTGATTGTACAGATTCGCCCTGCATCAGACGCCTTATATGCTTCTGAGATCGAGCCCTGGAGCCGTTTTCTGACGGGTGCTGTTGGCCGTGCGCCCTCTCCTTATTATGATCCGCTGGAATTTATGCTGGCCGAGACGCATAAGCGCGATATGGAGTTTCATGCGTGGTTCAATCCATTCCGTGCGCTGACGGACAGCAAGAAAAATCCAAATCCTGCTAATCACATTACCCGCACGCATCCTGAATGGATCATCAGCTATGGTGGCAAAAGCTACATCAATCCCGGTGAGCCGGAAGCGCGCGATTATGTGATCCGGGTGATTATGGATGTGGTAAAGCGCTATGATATTGATGCCGTGCATCTGGATGATTATTTTTATCCTTACCGCATTGCGGGAGTGCAGTTCAATGATGCAGGTTCTTTCAGCCGCAACAACAATAATATTGTGGACAAAGAAGACTGGCGCCGCAACAATGTAAGCCTGTTTGTCTATGCGCTCAACAACAGTATCAAGACCACAAAGCCTTATGTAAAATTCGGCATTAGCCCTTTTGGCGTATGGCGTAATTATCCCAAAGACCCGGATGGATCGCACACTCATGGTGGACAGACCAATTATGATGATCTGTATTCGGATATTCGCCTGTGGTTGGAGAAAGGCTGGATCGACTATGCTTTGCCGCAACTTTATTGGGAGCATCATAACCGCGCTGCAGCGTTTGAAGTATTGCTGCCCTGGTGGCGCGATCACGCCTATAAGCGCCACGTTTATTATGGTTTGGGACTCTACCGGATGCTGGATGCAAAGGGTGGAATATGGGCAGGCACGCATGAATTGACTTCGCAGATCCGCGATATCCGGGAAGAAGCACCTAGCTCCGGTTATGCGCTGTATAGCGTCAGTAATTTTGACCGCATCCGTCTGCCAATTGAAGATAGCCTACAGGCGCTGGGCAGGCAGATTGCGCTGCCGCCGGCTATGCCGTGGCTGGATAGTATTGCGCCCGCATCACCATTCATGGTAAAGGCAACTTCCAATGGCGGCGGCACCTTCATTCAATGGCAAGCGGTGAATCCGAAAAATGAGCTTTTGAGATTTGCGGTTTACCGGTTTCGCAAAGGTGAGCGTATGGATATTGAGGATGCAGCTCACCTGATTGCCATTACCGGCAAGCCGGAATATCTGGATGCTGCAGGAGGTTACAATGATGTATATATGATTACTGCGCTGGACCGTTTGTGGAATGAAAGCCGCCCGGCTGCGCAGCAGCGGTAACTTTAAAAACAGCGGAAAGGAAAAGAAAAATAGCAGCAATCAGATGAACGGTGCCAACGCCACTACAGCCTCATCAGGGAACAAAAGCTGACTTATTAAAAAATAAAACGCCTTGTAAGATTACAAGGCGCTCTTCATTGTGCGGTCCGTTGTGGAAACAAAAGACCTTTACCCCTATTGAAACGAAAAACGTAAAGTTCTGATATTGTGTACAACAGGATATTTTATCGTGTTGCGAATGCAATAATAGTGAAACTTTCGCATTTGAATCGAAATTAATTTTTAACCAAGCGTCAAAAAACATCTCATTCTTATTACTGCTTACTTTCGTGCCTCTGTATGATGAACTGGCATACCCTTTACAGCGCCAAGCGCACCGGCGACCCGCCCCGGAAAGATGCGAATCCGGATGTGTTGCGCACTTCCTATATCCGCGATTACGACCGGCTGATCTTTTCTTCGTCATTCCGCAGATTGCAGAATAAGACGCAGGTTTTCCCACTGCCCGGTCCTGTATTTGTACACAATCGTCTTACGCACAGCCTCGAAGTGGCGTCTGTAGGGCGCTCGCTCGGGAAGGCTGTCGGCGAAACTCTTGTCCAGAAATATATGGATTCCGGAAGCGATTTTTACGAGTTCTACAAGTACGAATTGGCTTCTGTAGTTGCCGCTGCCTGCCTGGCGCATGATATTGGCAATCCTCCATTCGGCCATTCCGGGGAAGATTCTATCCGTACTTATTTTAAAAACCTGGAAGGAAATCACAGAACCACCCTGGAAAGCGCGCTCACCAAAAATCAACTGCTCGACTTTGAATTTTTTGAAGGCAATGCCAATGCATTCCGCATCCTGACCACCGGCTTCAATGAGCCGGAGCCGGGCGGCGAGCGCCTTACTTATACTACACTCGCATCAATTGTAAAATATCCTTGCACATCTGCCTCCGGCTTCAATAAAAGCACCGGCTTGATCGCTACTAAAAAATCAGGCTTCTTTGACAGCGAGCTATCTACTTACCGCGATATTGCTGCCAGCCTGAATATTGGCCTGCTGCCAGGCTATAAAGATGTGTATGTGCGCCATCCGTTCGTTTTTCTGGTAGAAGCTGCCGATGATATCTGCTATCGTGTCATTGATCTGGAAGATGCGCACCGGTTGGGCATCGTGTCACTACAGACGGTTCAGGATCTGTTTCTTCCTTTCTTTAAACATACCACCGATTACCGCTCTACAGAGTACATCATGCGCAAGCTGGAAGGCATCCGCGATCATAATAAAAAGGTCCAGTTTATCCGGGCTATGTGGATCGGGCTGATGACGGATAAACTCACAGAAGCGTTCATGGCGCATGAAGAAACCATGCTGGCCGGCACGTTGAACAAATCGCTGCTGGATTGCCTGCCGGAAGAAGAGCGGGCATTGCTGAAAGCGATTGACGCGCACTCGGTGAAGCATGTATATGGCTACAGCCCGGTAATCGAAATTGAGGTGGCCGGCTATCATGTGATCGGCGGACTGCTAAAAGAATTTGTGGGCGCGGTTTTGCAGCCGAAGTCCTCCAAGTCGAAGCATATACTCAGGCTGGTCTCATCCCAGTTTCCGGTCAGCGGAGATAATCTGTACCAGGATATTCAATCGGTCGTGGATTTCATCAGCGGCATGACCGACCTCTATGCGATGGACCTGTACCGTAAGATGACCGGCATCTCCATACCACAGCTAAGATAAGCGCTATGCATCCTGCCGATTTGAGCATTGAAGATTACACCTACGAGCTGCCCGATGAGCAGATAGCCCGCTATCCGCTGGAGCAGCGCGATGCTTCCAAATTATTGGTTTATCAGGCCGGTACTATCCGTGAAGAAGTATTTACAGACTTGCCCAATGAGTTGCCTTCCGGCGCATTGGTAGTCTTTAATCAGACGCGGGTAGTGAATGCCCGGCTGCAGTTCCGCAAGCCTACCGGCGGACTGATCGAAATTTTTTGCCTGGAGCCACATGAGCAATATGGATCTATACCGGCCGCTATGGCACAGCATGGAAAGGTATGGTGGCATTGTATGGTAGGCGGAGCCGCCAAGTGGAAACCCGGTGTATTACTGGAGCTGAACACATCCCATTTTTTGATGACGGCGATGCTGGTGGAGCGCACGACCAATGATTTTATCATTGAACTGGCCTGGAATAATCCGGAGCTTTCCTTTGCCGAAGTATTGAGCGAAGCGGGTAAGATACCATTGCCTCCCTACCTGAACCGCGAAGCAGAAGCCAGCGACCTGAATCGTTACCAAACGCTTTTTGCAGCAGAAGAAGGGAGCGTGGCGGCACCAACAGCATCCCTGCATTTCACTCCGGAGGTGATGCAGGCAATAGCACAGAAAGACATTGATACGGCTCTGCTGACTTTGCATGTGGGCGCCGGCACCTTCAAGCCGGTAAAATCAGAAACAATTGGCGGGCACCATATGCATGCAGAATGGCTCGAAGTAACCGATGCGGCCATTCAGTCAATTTTAGATCACTTGCCCGGCACTGTAGTTGCGGCAGGCACTACAGCTATGCGCACACTGGAAAGCCTTTACTGGATTGGTTGTAAAATAATGAGCAATGCCTATATTGACATAAAAGACTTGGCAATAAGCCAGTGGGAGCCTTACGAAAGGCGCGTACAAACTACCGCAACGGAAGCGTTGGCTGCCTTACTGCAATGGATGCAACAGCATAATCACCCGAAAATCATTACTAAAACAGGCATCCTGATCGCACCGGGCTACACATTCCGCGTAGTGAGCGGGCTGGTTACGAACTTTCATCAGCCACAGTCCACCCTTCTGCTGCTGGTAGCTGCGCTGATCGGTGACGACTGGAAGAAGGTTTATGAATATGCCCTTGCTCATCAGTTCCGCTTCCTCAGCTATGGCGATAGCAGCCTGCTCTGGAAAGCCGGGGTCGGGACGCGATAGCAGCCTGAACCCTATGCTTAAAAACATTAACTATCGAATATGGATCTAATGTTGCGGCAACAGGTAATGTCCTCCTATATTTGACCTGCATCCTGTATGCACACAGAATTTCAATCAATGACCAAAAATGAATTTATAGCCGCGGCACTTGCAGAAGACGTAGGCGCCGGCGACTTTTCCACTTTAGCATCTATTCCTGCTACTGCTCAGGGCAAGGCGGTGCTAAAAATTAAGGAACACGGCATTCTGGCCGGGCTACAGCTCGCGCAGGACATCTTTCATCATCTGGAGCCGGAAGCAAAGTTTACGCTCAATAAAAAAGACGGCGACCGTATTGCCAAAGGCGAAACAGCTTTTGAAGTCACCGCATCCGTGCATACCATTCTGAAAGCGGAGCGGCTTGCGCTTAATTGTATGCAGCGTATGAGCGGTATTGCTACCATTACCCACCAATTTGCGGATAAAATCAAAGGCTATAAGGCGAAGATCCTTGATACACGAAAAACCACTCCGCTCTTCCGCCAGTTTGAGAAAGATGCAGTGCGGCTTGGCGGCGGGTACAATCACCGGATGGGGCTTTATGATATGGTGATGCTGAAAGACAATCACATCGACTTCTGCGGGGGCATTACCAAAGCCATTAACCAGACCAATCAATACCTGATCGCCAACAATATGAACCTGAAGATCGAGATCGAGACGCGCAGTCTGGCAGATGTGCAGGAGGTACTGGAGGCAGGGCGTGTGCACCGCATTATGCTGGACAATTTTGAGCCGGATGATATTGAAGAAGCAGTAGCGCTGATCGGCGGGCGATATGAAACAGAAGCATCGGGTGGCATTCATATAGATAATGTGGTGGCTTATGCCCGTACCGGTGTGGACCTGATATCGGTAGGCGCCATCATTCACCACGCGGTAAGCCTGGATCTGAGCCTCAAGGCGCAAATATTATAGCGCATGAAAAAGCACCTCGTATTCATCGTGAACCCAAAGAGCGGTACTGACCGCCTGAAGGAGATGCAGAGCGCTATAGATCTGGCGCTCGATCAGGAGCAATTTTCCTACGAGATGCAGCATACCCGCTATCACAAGCACGGTACGGAACTGGCGAATGAAGCAGCCCATAAAGGCGCTTTTGCAGTAGTAGCGGTAGGCGGCGATGGATCGGTGAATGATGTGCTTGCAGGGCTTATTGGTACTAATACCCATTTAGCCATTATTCCGCGCGGTTCGGGCAATGGTATGGCGCGCAACATTGGCCTGCCACTGAATGACGCTGCGTGCATCGCTATTATCAATAAGCAGCATATAGTGCCTACAGACATTGGCTTTGCCAATGACCGGCCTTATATATCCAACGCGGGCGTAGGTTTTGATGCGCTCATTTCCAGAGAATTTTCCAAGAGCAAGCGGCGCGGCCTGAAGGCTTATTCCTGGCTGGTGACCAAGCATCTCTGGACTTATAAAGAGCCGGAATGGCGCATTACCATAGATGGCGAAAAGATACGCGAACGTGCTTTTCTGGTGAATGTGGCCAACGGACAACAGTTTGGCTATAACTTCAAAATAGCCCCGAATGCCAGCTATACCGATGGACTGCTGGATGTGGTCATCATCCGTAAGTTTCCCCGGCTGCTGGGCGCCAAGCTGGTGTACCGGGCCATGAAGGGCGACATTACCCAAAGTCCATACGTAAAGCATTATCGATGCCGGGAAGTTACGATTGCTCACCCTGAGCTGCAGCTGATGCAGACGGATGGCGATGCACATGCCTGTAACCATACTATCCATTTTCGGGTAGCGTCCGGTGCGCTGGGGGTGCTGATGCCTTAGCCTGATTATTGTTGACGGTTCAGGTCGCTATCGTGTCCCGACCCTGCGTTGCTTACTTTTGCGCCGGAATCGGTAAAGATTGATGAGTTCAGCACACAGGAAAGTTTTCTATTTTTTCAGACCTTGGCATACAGCTATTGTTGTCTTGCTAATGCTGTGCACTCTTTTATCATCCTGCCACTCACGGAAACACCATGCTATAATACGCGGCTTCTATTACTGGAAGACCACCTTTTCACTCAGCAGCTATGAACAGAACAGATTGGTGCAGGCCGGCTGCAATTATCTTTACCTGCGCTGTTTTGATGTGGACTGGAATATAGGTACACAGCGTCCTGAGCCGGTAGGTATTTTACGCTTTCAACAATTACCGGATGCCAACTTTCATTTCGTGCCGGTCGTATTCATCACACAAAGCGCGATCACACATGTCGGGAACGAGCAGTTGCCGGCGCTTGCCGCGAATATATCGAAGCTGATGAATCAGCTATTTTCTGCACGTACAATATCTTCGGAAGAAGTACAGATCGATTGCGACTGGACCGCTAATAACCGAACCGCATATTTCAATCTACTCATCCTACTGAAGCAACAGCCATTTTTCCAACATAAAAAGCTTAGCTGCACTGTACGATTGCATCAGGTGAAATACCAAATGATCAGTGGTATTCCGCCTGTGGACCGGGCACTGATTATGTGCTATAATGTGGGCAACCTCAAGCAGCCGGGAGGGCATAATTCTATACTGGATGCAGACCTTGTTAAAGACTATTTGTCGCGGCTGTCTGCTTATCCGTTGCCGGTGGATGTGGCCTTGCCCCTGTTCCGCTGGTGCCTGCATTTCAGAAGTGGAAAGTTTCAGGGCATCTTGCGCGATGTAGCGCCGGAAGAGGTGCAGCATACTGCCTTATTTTCTTACAAAAAGGGCTCGCTTTATACCTGTGTGGCAGATACAGTCTGGCATCATTATCATTTACAATCAGGAGATGAGCTGCGCCTGGAAAGCCCTTCTCTGCAAGACATACAGGACGTGGCTTCCTTCACCGCCAATGCGGTGCGCAACGATACGGTGCACGTCCTGCTCTTCCATACCGATAGTCTAACTTTAAGCAAATATTCCACGAATGACCTGGAAACGATCTACCATAGTTTTGATTAGCATCGCAGCATTGCTGCCTCTGTATAAGCTGGTGCAGGCATGCGCAGATGGCGGCGATTATGAAGCAGAATCCACTTTTTTTGCAAATGACATTACTGCGAAGCCAGCATTCCGGCCATTTTATTATACAGATGGCCCCAAGTATTATGATGACAGCTGGTACAATTCACCGGAGTCTCTGCCCGACCCGAACACGGATGAATGGAAGAGCTATACAGCCAATGCAGCGACCGGCGCGGATATAGACAGCTTCATCTACAAGACTTCTTACAATGAGCTGAAATCTCTGTACGGCAATATCGAAAAGGGCACGCCGCTGGCGATGCGTCCACAGTTTGCAGGCAATACATTCACCTCATGGTTTGAAAAAAGCAAAGATTTTGAAGCGCTCGGCTACCTGATGTATGCCAAGCAATGTGAGCCTTATGTGACTACAGAAAATGAATGGGATCATCCCGCAGTGGATACCGGAAAGATGAGCCGCCTTGCGAAGAACGGGCAACAGCTTTATGCAGCGGCCAAAAATAATTTCATCAAGGATAAGTACGCCTTTCAAGTCATCAGGCTTTGCCTTTATGCCAATAAGCCGGCGCAGGCCATAGAACAATTTGATAAGCTGACAGGCATGCGGGAAAATGGCAGCTATACTTATTGGCGGAGCCTCTCGCTGAAAGCCGGCGCGCTCTTCCGGATGAAGCGGAAAAATGAGGCAGCTTACCTGTTCTCAAAGGTATTTGATCAAAGCGATTACCTGAGAAAAAGCGCGTTTGTCTCCTTCGACTGGTGTACCGGACAGGATGCAGCGCCGGTTCTTCCACTTTGTAAAACGCCGCATGAGCGCGCAGTGGTTTATGTGATGGATGGGCTTCATGAATACGACCAGGCGTTGCCGGATATAATTGCGGCTTATAGTGCCGATCCGCAGGTTACAGGGCTGGATGTACTGATGACGCGTGAGATCAATAAGGTGGAGCAGCGCTATCAGCGGCCCGGGCTTTATGCGGAACGAAATGTAGGCAGCACTTACAACTCACCGGAAAGCACGGCACAGGCTGAGCTTCAGAAACAAAAGCAATACCTGTCGCAGTTGAATGCGTTTGCGCAGAAGGCAGCTGCAGAAAAGAAGACCGGCAGCACCGCCTTCTGGTACCTGTCGGCATCGTACCTCAGCTTTATGGACCGCAATGTGGCTGATTGTAAAAAGATGATGGAGCTAGCAAAAGCCGCCGGCATGAAACCTGCGGAGCAGGATATGTACCATACGCTGCAGATCATCTACGCCGTACGCAGCAGCGGTACCATGACGGCTCAATTGGAAGCGCAACTGCTGCCGGATCTTAAATGGCTGAAAGAGCAGCACGAGCTAATGCCATTCCGTTATGCCATGAATACGATCATTACTACCGCTTACCTCAAAGCGGATGATACCGTGAAAGCCATCTACTCGCTGGGTTTGGGCAATGCCTACAATGCACCGGACTTTACGGATGATGCCGGCGGACTGCTGGAGCGCATGTCTATTGCGAAGCTGCAGGAAGTACAGGCATTTGCCGCAAAAAGCAATAAAACTGCTTACGAGCGCTGGCTGACGGACAGCAGTATATACACTGCTGCACTGCTCTACGAACTGGAAGGCACCAAGTACCTGAGAAAGCATCAGTTTGCCAAAGCTATTGCACCGCTGGAAAAGAGCGATAAGGCTGATATGCTTCCTGATCCTTTTACGATTGGCATTTCTGAAAAAATGACTTGGCCGGAAGATGATTCCACACACCTGATGAGCAAACTTACGTTTGCAAAGCGCATGGCAGCGCTGGAGACCAAGCTGGCTCAAACGCCTGATGATCCAACACTGCTGATAGAGTATGCTACCGGCCTTTACAACATGACGTACTATGGCAATGCCCACCATGCTTACACTTATTACCGCAGCACTTCTGACGACAATGCGTATTTCAATAGTCCCGAACGTACAAAACTTTCTGAAGAGGAACAGGAGTTTTATGGGGCTATGAAAGCGGAAGCCAATTTTGCCAAAGCAGCAATGAAAGCCAAGAACAAAGAGCAGCAGGCAAAGGCGTTATTCATGGCGGCCAAATGCTGGCAGAAACGCTGTCCCGGCAAGGCATACAGCTATTATGAGGAAGAGCAGCTGAAGATTTATTACAGCAACAGTTTGAAGAATCCTTACTTCCTGCAGTTGAAAGCGGCATCTGCCAATACGGCTTTTTATCAGGAAGCTATCGGCACCTGTGGCTATCTGCAGGACTATGCAAAGCACTAAACATTATCTATACTACCAAAGCATTTTCATTGACCGTAAAAGCAGCATATCATCACAGCGCTATAAGGCAGGCAATGCACATCATAAGATGCGCAGCGCATTTATGGACGGTCGTATTATGCTTCAGTGCCTGCAGACAGCAAGCCACCGAGCGGCAGGAAAAGCAGGTCTTCAACCTGAATCTTTCCTCAGGCGCGCTGGAATCGCTGGACCCCGCTTATGCCAAGGATCTTTACACAATGTGGACAACCCATATGCTATACAATACGCTTGTAGAGACCAATGAGCAATTGAGCGTAATGCCTTCGCTGGCCAAAAGCTGGGAGGTAAGTGAGGATGGGCTGCGCTATACTTTTCATCTGCGAAGCGATGTATATTTTCAGGACAATCCAGCCTTTGCGAATGGAAAAGGGCGGCACATGACAGCAAGCGATGTGGCTTACAGCCTGCACCGCATCATAGACCCGGCAGTCGCATCCAGCGGCGCGTGGATATTCAATGACCGGGTCACAGATAAAGATCCTTTTGTACCGGTCTCAGATACTACTCTTGTCATCAATCTCATTAGACCCTTTCGGCCTTTGTTGCCGATGCTTAGTATGCCTTACTGCTCGGTGGTGCCGCATGAAGTGGTGGAGCAATGGGGAAAGGATTATCGCCGACATCCCTGCGGTACCGGGCCTTTCCAGTATTTCGATTGGGATGAAGGCAATGCGCTCATCTTTCATAAGTCGCCCAACTATTGGGAAAAAGACAGCATAGGCCAGCACCTTCCTTACCTCGAAGCAGTGAAGATCACTTTTTTTGACAGCAAGGCTACCGAGTTTCTCCTGTACCTACAGGGCAAGCTTGATTTTGTAAACGGGATGGATGGCTCCTTTAAAGACCTGGTGCTGGCCAAAAACGGAACGCTGAAAAAAGAGTTTGCGCAGCACTACCGGCTTACCAAAAGCACTTACCTCAACACGGAGTACATCGGCTTTCTGGTAGATACTGCCAATGCGCTTCTGAGTCATGCCCCAACCCGCTACCGGGCCGTGCGGCAGGCGATTAATTATGCCATAGACCGCAAGCGCATCGCCACGTATTTCCGCAATGGCATTGGCATACCGGCTACCAGCGGCTTTATTGCGGAAGGGCTTCCCGGCTTCGATACCAGCCGTACCATCGGCTATAATTATGATCCGCAAAAAGCCAGAAAATTGCTTGCAGAAGCGGGCTTCCCGAATGGCAAGGGCCTTGGCACTATTACCTTTCTTACGCCGGATAATTTCGCGGACATTGTCAACTTCATTACTACGCAGCTTGCGGATATAGGCATTAATGCAAAGACAGAAAATATGCAGCCCAACATTTTGCGACAGCAGATGAGCACCGGCAAAGCGCTCGCCTTTCGCGGACAATGGGTAGCCGACTATCCTGATGCGGAAACAGACCTGGCTTTTTTCAATAGCCGCCTGCCTGCGCCACCCAATTATACCCGCTTCAATAATAAAACATTCGACCGCTGGTACGATGAAAGCATGGCTTTGCCCGATACGCAGCGCTGGGTACAGTACCGCCGCATGGACAGTCTGGTGATGAGCGAAGCGCCTGTAATGGCCTTATTCTATGACCAGCTTTTGCATTTTACGCAGCAGAATGTGACCGGCTTTTCCAGCAATCCGATGAACCTGATTGATATCAAGCGGGTGCGGAAGCAATAGCTTTTTTCATGCAGGGACGCGAGAGAGCAACTGCACAAAGCCTGTCGCCTGTTTTTACATTACATATGCCCATGCAGCCATCTGCACTACAAATCCCAGCACATAGCCCACCCATATCTCCGGCGGCCGATGCTCACCCAATATCAGCCGGGCAGAACCGATGATGCCAGCAAGGACGAGCGATACCAGCAATGGTGCCAGCATGTTCACCTGGCTGGTAAATAATAATACGGTCAGGATGCCGACCATGCCCCCGGCGGCAGTGGCGTGCATGCTTACTTTGAAAAAGATGCTCACCAGAAACAAAAGGATGATGCCCCAGAACGCGCCCAGCATCAGAATCTTGATGATCGCCGGACTATCTTTCAGGTTGCTGAATACCTGCTGCACCCAGAAATAAAAAATCATGATGGTAATCAGCGGGATGATCCGGTCTTTGGGATCGCGCATATGAATGCTTTGGATAAAATCCAGCTTCTTCATCAGCACAACGCTGAACAGCGGAAAGAAGACGGTCAGCAGCACAACCGTTCCCAAGCGGAATTTCAGGATTTCCGGAGTCAGGCTTTTGAATGCCACCGGCGAAAGCAGATACAATGCAATCGCCATGATTGTGGGCATGAATATCGGGTGAAATATATAGCTCACAATGTTCGCCAGCGTACGCAATGGCTTTGAGCTGTGCGGCACCGGCGGGGGCACTACCGGCCACGGTCTTTGTTCAGTTGATTCCATGTTCTTTATTAATCAAGATTCGGCGAAAGCCATTTGGCAATATCATCCCGCTCCATGTTTTTGCGACGGGCATAGTCCTGCAGTTGATCTTCCTGGATCTTACCGACCCCAAAGTACACGCTTTGCGGATGCGAGAAATACCAGCCGCAGACAGAAGCGGTCGGGTACATAGCCAGCGATTCAGTCAGGGTGATGCCTGCGGCCTCGCTTGCGCCCAACAGCTCAAACAGCTTATACTTTTCCGTATGGTCAGGACACGCCGGATAGCCCGGTGCGGGACGGATGCCCCGATAGGTTTCCCTTACCAGCTCATCAATGGCCAGCGTTTCCTCTTTGGCATATCCCCACCATTCACGGCGTACGCGTAGGTGAAGCACCTCGGCAAAGGCTTCCGCCAGCCGGTCGGCCAGCGCCTGCAGGAGTATTTTGCTGTAGTCATCATGCTGCGCGGTAAAGCGCTCGATGTGTGGCTCTATTCCGTGTATAGATACGGCGAAGGCGCCTATGTGGTCTTGCTTGGCGCCTATAAAATCAGCCAGGCTCACATTAGGCTGTCCGGCGGCTTTCTTGATCTGCTGGCGCAGGCTTTCCAAATGAAAAACCGCTCCATCCACATCATGCACGGTAACAGTATCCGGTGCTGTACGGGCTGCTTCCCAGAAACCGACCACGCCTTTCGCCTGCAGCCATTTTTCTGCAATGATACTATCCAGCATGGCATTTGCATCATTGAAAAGCTTGGTTGCTTCCTGCCCCCAATGAGCATCGCTGAGTATAGCAGGGTATTTTCCTTTCATCTCCCAGGCAATGAAGAATGGCGTCCAGTCAATGTATGGACACAGCTCTTCAATCGGGTAATTGTCAAATTCCCTGGTGCCGGTAAACTGTGGTACCGGCGGCGTATAATTATCCCAGTCAATGGCTACGCCATTGGCCTGGGCTTCTGCAAAAGTCAGGTATTGCTTGGCCGTCTTTTTCCGGTCAAAGTCACCTTTCAGCGTGATGTACTCATTGTTTACCTCATCGAGATAAGGTTGCTTGCTCTGATCATTGAGCAAAGTGCCGGCTACCGTCACGCTGCGGCTGGCATCCAGCACATGCACCACTCCATGCTCGTATTCAGGAGCAATCTTTACAGCTGTGTGCATCCGCGATGTAGTTGCTCCGCCAATCAATAAAGGCTGGCTCATGCCACGGCGCTTCATCTCTTTGGCCACATGCACCATTTCGTCCAGCGATGGGGTAATCAACCCGCTCAGCCCTACAATATCCACACCTTCTTTCTGCGCGGTGTCCAATATCTTATCGGCAGGCACCATGACACCCAGATCTATGATATCATAGCCATTGCAGGCCAGCACAACGCCTACAATATTCTTGCCGATATCGTGCACATCGCCCTTTACAGTGGCCAGCAGCACTTTGGCAGCGCCGCCTTGTTTGGCATCCGGGTTGTCCAGCTTTTCCTGCTCGATGAATGGGGTGAGATAGGCCACGCTCTTCTTCATCACGCGGGCGCTTTTTACTACTTGAGGCAAAAACATCTTACCGGAACCGAACAGATCACCGACTGTATTCATCCCATCCATCAGCGGACCTTCGATCACATCGAGCGGGCGGCTCATAGACTGGCGGGCTTCTTCGGTATCTGCATCTATATAGTCTGTAATGCCGTTGACGAGTGCGTGCGCCAGCCTTTTCGTTACAGGCAGACTGCGCCATGCATGGTCCGCTTTAGTCGTTTCCTTGCCTTTGGTTTTAACCGTTTCGGCAAAGGTGACCAGCTTCTCCGTAGCATCAGGATGGCGGTTCAGGATTACATCTTCGCAGAGCATTCTCAGCTCAGGCTCTATCTCATCATACACCACGAGCTGGCCGGCATTTACGATGCCCATGTCCATACCCGCTTTAATGGCGTAATATAGGAATACACTATGGATGGCTTCGCGCACTGCATCATTCCCCCGAAAGGAAAAGGACACATTGCTCACGCCGCCGCTTATCTTGGCCAGAGGCATTTCCTGCTTGATGATGCGGGTTGCTTCGATGAAATCTACCGCATAATTATTGTGCTCTTCGATACCGGTGGCTACTGCAAAAATATTGGGATCAAAGATGATATCGCTCGGGTGAAAACCTACCTGCTGCGTGAGTATGTTGTAAGCCTTCCGGCAGATTTCTATGCGACGCTGCAAGGTATCGGCCTGCCCCTGCTCATCAAAAGCCATAACCACTACCGATGCACCATAATTGCGGCAGATGCGCGCCTGCTGAATAAATTTTTCTTCTCCTTCCTTCATGGAGATGGAGTTCACAATACATTTGCCCTGCACACATTTCAGTCCGGCTTCGATGATCTCAAATTTGCTTGAATCGATCATGACCGGAATACGGGCAATGTCGGGCTCGCTCTGCACCAGATTCAGGAAAGTAGTCATTGCCTGTACGCCATCCAAGAGCGCATCATCCATATTTACGTCGATCACCTGAGCGCCGCTTTCTACCTGCTGGCGGGCTACGCTCAGCGCTTCTTCATAATTATTCTCGCGGATCAGCCGGGCAAATTTCTTGGAGCCGGTTACATTGGTACGCTCCCCTACATTGATAAAATTGGATTCCGGGCGCACCACCAGGGGCTCAAGGCCGCTCAGGCGGAGGTATGGATGAATGACGGACATTGGTTGATCTTAAAAGTTGCTGAACAGGCCGCAAAGATAGGCATAGGCGGGGTGATGATCGGGCTTTATTGCCTGTGCCCGACCTTAGGTTGGTCTTGGATTGAAGTGCCCTTTGACGGTTCAGGCCGGCTGCGCTCGTCCCGACCCTGCCTTACTAAAAACGCTGGCAGAGTTTTAACCGTGCCAGCGTTCGTTGAAAAAATTGACTTACCGAATTTATCGCTTGCCTGTTGTAGGCTTCGTGCGATCGGCATTGGCTTTCTGCATCTCTTCAAGGCGCTGCTGCCACTTGCTCGGGGTAGCCGGCTTATTGCGGTTTTCCTTGAGCTGCGCATGGATCTTTTCTTCATTGATAAACAGCTTTTGAATCAGAAACTGCTGCAGAATCGAGATCATGTTGGAGAAGAAATAGTAGAAGGTAAGGGCGGCCGCCATTTTGTTGAACACGCCCAGCAGTACGATCGGGAAGATGAACGGCATATATTTCATCATCGGATTGTTCGGATCCTGCGGAGTCATATTGCGGTTGTAGAGCGCAAGAAACAGGCTGGAAGCCGTCATCAGCAATGTAAACAGCGAGATATGATCGAAGAAAGAGAAAGGCAGGCGGGCGATGCTGTCATAAGTGGAAAGATCGTGCGCCCAAAGGAAACTCTTTTGGCGGAAATCAATCGCTGCTGGGAAGAAGTAATACATGGCTACCAGAAATGGCATCATGAATAAAGTTGGCAGACAGCCTCCGAGCGGACTTACGCCGGCGCTGCGATACAGCTTCATCTGCTCCATGCCCATCTTTTGCTGATCATCGCCGATCTTAGCGCGCAGCTCATCCAGCTCAGGCTTCAGCACCCGCATTTTGGCAGACGACAGATAGCTTTTATAAGTAAAAAAGGAAAGCAGCAGTTTGATAAATAGGGTCAGCAGCATGATGATGACGCCATAATTGCTGACAAAGGAAGACAGGATATCGAATAGCGGAATGATCATCCACTTATTGATATATTTTACAAAGAAGAAAACGCCCGAACCCAGCGGCACCAGCTCATCCAACCCTACTTTGTAGCTTTTCAGCGTCTTGTAATGATTAGGACCGATGAACCATTTCATAGAAGCAGTACCGTCATTTTTCACCGGCAGCTCCATTGTAAAGTTGCTCTGGGCAATCACCTGGCTATCCGTAGGCTTTGTACCGGCATTGATCTCAGTCTTGGTAAAGCCATTATCAGCAATCAGCGCGGTGCTGAAGTAGTGCATCCGGAAGCCCAGCCAGCGAACCGCTTCGCCATCGTTCGGCGTCTTATGAATGCCATCTGCATTAACCGTCCAGTAGTCATGCTTTTCGTTCATGCCGCTGAAATGTACCTGCGTGCTCTGCCGCTCATTATTGATATCGCGCTCGGTATGCAGGCTCTTGGTGCTCCAGCGAAGGGGTAGTGAATTGGCTGCAATGCCCGTCAGGTGTACGTCGCAGCTCATCATATAACCTTCTGTAGGGAGTGTATAAATAAAATCGATGCGCTTGCCTCCGCCCATATCTGCGGCAAAATCAATCTTCTGCGGGCCCTGCTGCTGTGCAATAAAGCTCAGATCGCCGGTAGCTACCTGGCTTTGTCCATTGGGTATCACAGCGCTCAGCATATTCTCCGGACCATTGAACAGGTAGAGCGGCTTATCATCATACGTTTTATAATCTTTCAGCAAGGCAGCTATCGGATGTGCACCCTTTGTGGAAAAAGTGATGGTCACATCTTTATTTTCCAGCGCCACGCTCTGCTCTGTATTTCTGAAAGCAGGAGGAAGCCCTGCGAGCGCTGAGTCATTTTGCTGATTGGCTTGGGCAGCCGCTTTGATGCGCGCGCTGTCCACAGGAGGCGCGGGATGCGCTTTCGCATAAGTAAGCGAGTCAGTGATTCTTTTCTGCTCAAATTGCTTTTGCGAATAATTGTTGTAGGTAAAATACGCGATCAGCATAGCGGCCAACAGCGAAAAACCTATGACGGAATTACGGTCCATTATCTATAATAAGGCCGCAAAGGTAGGTAATGTGGTTTTATATAGCAGGACGAACACTATAGCGGACATTAATCCGTTAATAGCAGGTAAGCTACTGTCGTTTAACAGTATGCGGCACGTTTTTAGTTAATCATCTAATTTTAATCTATGCTCCGCACCATTATCGTCGATGACGAGCCCATTATACGCGCAGATATTGAGTCCTTGCTTGAGCCCCGCAAAGACATTGTCATTATCGGTGCGTGCGGCAGTGTGCAGGAGGCCATTATTCTGATCAATATTCTTAAGCCGGATCTGTTATTGTTGGATATCCATCTGTCTGACGGCATCAGTTTTGATATTATCAATGCTATCCCCAATCTCGATTGTGCGGTTATTTTTATTACCGCTTACGATAAGCATGCTATTCAGGCGATCCGCATTGGCGCGCTGGATTATCTGCTGAAGCCAGTGGTAGAGGAAGAGCTTTATGCTGCGCTCGATAAAGTACACCGAAAGGTTGGTCAGCTTGCCCTGCAGACGCAGGAAACCCAAAAGAATCTGGAAGCGGGCAATGAATATGCGGATAAGACGATTGTGCTGCGCTCACAGAGAGAGGTGCAGCTTATAAAGCTGGATGATATTATTTTTTGCGAAGGCGATGGCAATTATACCACGTTCTATCTTACGGGAAATAAGAAAATTGTAGTATCAAAGCCCCTGAAAGAGTATGATGATCTGCTGCCACGCCATCAGTTTATCCGCACCCACCAGTCTTATCTGGTCAGTTTGAAATTCATTCATCATTACGACCGGGAAGGTATTCTTCATATGAAAAACGGGGTGGAGGTGCCAGTGTCTGTGCGAAAAAGAGAATTGGTGCGCGCCCACATTACCGGGGGATCCGCTTAAACAAACATTCATGCATTCTGCCTGCAAGCATTTCAAATATTGTCTCCGGATATTGCTGCTGTCTCTTGCGGTTATCTCCTGTAATCATAAGAAACCCAAAACACTGCGTGCAGAAAAGGCAGCCTCTTTCAGACTGCCTGCAGACTGCGAAGCTGCTATTGATACCTACATTACCGGTACGAAAATGCGCAAAGACCCTGCAGGTGCCATTCATACATTTAACCACCTTGCTGCAAAATATGAGGGCCGTGATTCGCTGGCCTATGCCCAGATACGTGCATACGCGGCACAGGCGTGGGATGTGCTGAATAATGGCGATTCGATGATCGCGGCCTGCGAAGATGCACTGGACTATTTTGACAATCCCCGCCTGCCTTATCTGGATTCAAGATCGATGGCTCACCTGTATATGGGCTGGGGTTATTACTACAAGAAGAACCAGTTGACGGCCAACTATTTTTTCTCGCTGGCGGGCAATGATATTACCGATACGCTATTCATTCCTGAGACTCACGAATACATAACATCCCACTATCCGCCCGCTACCAAAGCAGCGCTGCTGGAAGAGATTGCAGCGATGGCACGGATATCGGGGCTCACCGAGCAGGCACGTAATTATATTGATCTGTCGCGCAGGAATCTGGAGCTTATGCCGCAGCCCGATCCTTACCTGCGTGTATTCATCTACCTGGAATCCGGGTGCATCTACAGCCTGCTTAAGCAATATGATTCTGCAGCCTATTTCCTATATACAGCAGCAAAGGATACAGTACAGATGAATAACCCCTCGGTGCGCCTCACTTATCTCGACCATATAGCCGACTACTACATGGACGTTAAGAAGTACGATAGCTGCATTTACGTTTCGCTGGAATATGAACGGATGGCAATGGCGGATACTACTCTTACAGATGCCGGTGAACTGGCTTCGCAAAGAATTGTGCTGGCTGGTGCCTATACCGCCAATGGCGAATACGACAAGGCCGCTGCTGTGCTGAAAAAAGTGGCTCCGGTCATGATGGATGAGCATAAGGTGTTGGAAGGCTCAATGGTTAGTTTTCTGGAAGCAAGGGCGGCCAATGCCCTTGCCGGCTGCGCCGGCCCGGCAGGCTACCGGACTATGGAAGAATATGTGCGCGCCAAGAATAAGCTTTACGATCAGCAGCGGCTCTCGACCATCACAGATATGGATGCCCGCTACAAAACACGCCGCAAGGAAGATGCGATCCGCCGGCTGAATGTGGACAATGAGGCATACGAGCGCAAGACGCGCTTTCAATCGAAAGTGCTCACCATTTTTGTATTGTCGTTCCTGCTCATCATTGCTGTTGCGGTAATCATCGCACAGCGCCAGGCGCGCCGCCGCCTGCAGGAAAGCGTTGACCGCATGGCGCTGGAGCAGCGTTTGCTGCGCAGCCAGATTGAGCCGCATTTCATCTTCAATACGCTGGCAGTGCTTCAGGGCCTTATTCGCCGCGAAGAGAAAGCACTTTCTATCAGATATCTGAACCAGTTTGCAAAGCTGCTGCGCATCTCGCTGGAGCATGCCCGGGAAAGCTTTGTACCGCTTAGCGGCGAGATAGATGCGCTGGGACATTATCTGGCTTTGCAGCAATTGCGCTTCCAGAATGCATTTACCTACACGATTGATACCTGGGAGGATTATGAGGAAGAGAGCAGTGAGCTGCTGATTCCTCCCATGCTCTTGCAGCCGTTTGCAGAAAATGCCGTGCATCATGGTATGAAGGGAAATACAGAAAAGGAAGGCAGGATAAATATACGGCTGCAGAAAGCGCAACATGTGATCCATTTTATTATTGAGGATAACGGGCCGGGGTATGATACGAATGCGCCGCAGGCACCAAAAGGAAAAAAACAATCGCTGGCCATTGTTATTACCCGAGAGCGGCTCGCTATTCTAGGTAAGAAGACGGGCCATCCTGCATCATTAACGATCATCTCTGCTTTAGGACAGGGTACGCGGGTGGAAATGCTTATTCCATATGCCTTGAAAACATAAACGCAGTTGGTCTTTACAATACGGATTTACAAAAAACACGTACGGATTTACAATTTCCGTTTCCGGATATGTGACACTGAAGTAGGTTTGCATCCAGAAGGAATTAATGATCTTATGATAGAGTTCCTTTTGGGAAAGCCCCTCTAAATCCTCAGTATCAGATACCTGCCTGACTTCAGGAAATCTTTCTTTAAAAAGAAAGGCCGGATATCTCTACCGTGGCCGGTGCACCCAATCACCAAGCAACTTATCATCCGGCTTTAAAAAATTGAACCCGCCCGGCGCATGCCAGGCGGGTTCTTTGTTGTTGTTAAGTCTTTAGTCGTTCGTAGTTTTGAACGCAATAAGATCACAGCAAATTTTACTTGCTTGCGGTTACGTGCTCCAGCACTTCTTTTACAGCGCCTTTATTTACGGTTGCTGTCATCATTTTTAGCTTTATGTAATCTTCATGCATGTACCAGTAGCCATTGTGTTCGCTATTGCCATGACCGCCAGCGCCTGAGTCTTTTACCAGAAACCACGTACCATTTGGCTTTTCTGTATAGCCTACAATATGCATGGCGTGGTCGTCTGTAGTAGCGCCATTCAGGAAGCGCAGCAGGCGGGCATCTTCATTGATGTACGAAGACGGAATATCGTAAGACGGAATCATCATGAGTCCACGTTTAGAATCGATGCCGCTTTCGCTCACATCGCCGCCGATGGAAATGCTGTATCCTTTCTTCAAAGATGCTTTTACGATGTTTACAAAATTGTTGAGCGGCACATTGTAATAATCCGTAGAATGCCACCAGTTATCATCCACTTTATATTCGGCATTGGTCCAGTAAGGCGCGGTTTTCAGGCTCATAAAAGTCACGTAGGATGATGGATTGATGCCCACCACATCATGCAGGTATTCCTGCGGTGTCACCTTCTTGCCTTTCACCATTACATAGCGCGGAGGCGTGCCAATATAGTGATCCATGATGTCTTTGATGGTACTCACCACTTCTTCTGTATTCCATGAATCACGGGCCTTTACTCCTTTGAGATAAGTCTTCATTTCTGCCACCATTTTACTGTGGTCATGATAAGGCTGGCCGGGCTTTTCACCGGTATAATCCTCTGCAGGCACCGCACCATACTTCTTCATCATTCGCTGTACAGCATTCGTTTCCGAGCCTTCGTCGAATATAGATTCGCCACGTGTGCGCACATATTCCCTGGCCTTTTCTACATACTCCCAATACACCGTGTATATCTCAGAGAGCTGAATATGCGGATTGCCCAGGCGTGCAGCTTCGCTTTCATAAAAAGAGGTAGTGCTGAAGCACCAGCAGGTACCGGTCATGCCCTGACTCACCGGCTTGTCTGCGGTCACGATCTTGAATTCATCCATAGATTTTGGCACATCTACTCCGGAGTAATCCATCGTCATACGCCTGGCCGGCTCTTTCTTTTCCTGACCGTAGGTCTTGATATCTTTCTGCATTTTTTCCCAGAATTCATTCTTGGGCGGCTCGGCATAATTAGCGGCATCCTGCCGGTCCTGCGCGAAAGCAGTAGCAGATGCAGCCAAAAGGAGCATCATGGAAATTGATTTCTTCATTGCTGAATAATGGCTATTGTATTGATTGTGAAGAAACGAATTTAAGCAATCATTGCCGGAAAGGATTGCGGCTATCGTATTTCCCCTTATTAGGGGGATAATGAAACTTAAGGCATGCCTTGCTCAGAACGAGGCATGCCTTAAAACAAAAAAAGAGGCATCCGCGGATACCTCTTGAAAATAAAACGTCTTAACATGAATGCTACGCCGGCAGCATCGTCTCATCTTCCTGCGCCTTGTAGCGGCTTACCTGCTCCAGCGCATCGGGCACCACATCGCTGATGACTACGATGAAAGAGTCCTTAATCGCGTTCTGCATCGCAAAGTC
Source organism: Chitinophagaceae bacterium (assembly GCA_965200035.1). Classification (GTDB taxonomy): domain Bacteria; phylum Bacteroidota; class Bacteroidia; order Chitinophagales; family Chitinophagaceae; genus UBA1952. Next base: position 1,423,705 of record OZ241334.1, read on the forward strand.
AATGGCTTCATCTTCTCTGCGGAAGCAGGTGATCTTTTTACCCGGATCGATATTGTGGATGCCCTTTGTCATGAGGTCAATGATCTCTTCTTCCGTACGGCCTCTCAGGTTTTTATCCTGACGGATGATGATCTCATCGAAGATGCGCGCGCTTTCCTCTCCCAGCGCAATCAGGTCTTCATCTCGGCGGTCGCCTACTCCGGCTATCAGCCCGACCTTAACCGACGCTTCTACCTTGCCAATCATTTTGCCCAGCGCATTCAGGCCATGCGTATTGTGCGCATAGTCCAGCATCACCGAATAATTCCTGAATTTGAACATATTCATGCGGCCGGGCGTCTGGTCTGCTCCGGGCTTGAACGACTGTAATGCCAGGCGGATCTCCTGTACATTGATGTGCTGTACATATACCGCCAGCGAAGCAGCCAGCGCGTTGGCCACATTGAATTCTGCTGTGCCGTTGAAAGTGATGGGTATATTCTTTACATGCTCTACACGGATCTTCCAGGTACCGCTGAGGATGGTAATGTAGCCGTTATCCAATACGGCCGCAAGGCCGCCCTTGGCGCAATGTCTGACAACGCGCTCGTTCTTTGGGTTGAGGGCAAAGTAGGCAATCTTGCTATCCACTTCCTTGCGCATATTATACACCAGGTCGTCTTCTGCATTCAGCACTACCCAGCCGTGGCGTGGTACCGTCTGCGCAGCTACCGCTTTTACACGGGCCAGCTTCTCCAGCGTATCGATGCCGCCGAGCCCCAGGTGATCTTCGGCCACATTGGTCACTACAGCCACATCGCACTGGTGAAAGCCCAGTCCCGCACGCAGAAGTCCGCCACGCGCGCATTCCAGCACGGCATAATCTACGGTAGGATCGCGCAGCACGAATTCGGCGCTTACCGGACCGGTACAGTCGCCGCGCACCATGAGCTGATCCTGTATATACACACCGTCAGTAGTGGTATAGCCTACTTTATGTCCGTGCTGTTTTACAATGTGGGCAATGAGCCGTGTAGTTGTAGTCTTTCCGTTGGTACCGGAAATTGCGATGATGGGAATGCGCGCCGAAGTGCCCGGCGGATACAGCATATCAATTACGTTGGCCGCTACATTGCGGGGCAGGCCTTCCGTAGGATCGAGGTGCATGCGGAAGCCCGGCGCTGCATTTACTTCCAGTACAGATCCGCCGTTTTGAGTAATGGGCTCATTCAGGTCTTCGGCCATGATGTCAATGCCACAGATATTGAGGCCTATGATACGGGCAATGCGCTCACACATAAATATATTATCCGGATGCACATAGTCGGTGACATCGGTAGCCGTGCCGCCAGTGCTGAGGTTGGCGGTAGGCTTCAGCCAGAGCTCTTCACCTGCTGCAATGATAGTGCTCAGGTCATAGCCTTTCTTATCAAGCATCCCCATCAGGAAATGATCTACTTTGATCGAGGTCAGCACTTTTTCATGTCCATAACCTCTGCGCGGATCGGCATTCACCTGATCGATCAGCTGCTGAACGGTGCTTTTACCATCTCCAGTTACTGCGGCAGGCGTGCGCAATGCTGCGGCTACGAATTTGTTATCGATGACCAGACAGCGGAAATCGCGGCCGGTAATGAATTTCTCACAGATTACACCGCGGGAATATTTTTGCGCGGCGGCCAGGGCTTCTACAGCGCCCTCCCAGGTTTTGATATTGGTGGTAGCGCCCTTTCCATGATTGCCGTTCACCGGCTTAAGCACCATAGGATAGCCGATTTTATCAATAGCAGCCTGCAGGTCCTCTTCATCACGAATGATGCGGCCACGCGGCACTGGTATCTCTGAAGCTTCCAGCAGGTTTTTGGTTTCTTCTTTATCACAAGCCAGCTCTACTGCAATTGACGAGGTGGTGCTGGCAATGGTGGCTTGTATGCGCCGCTGATTGACTCCATAACCCAACTGTACCAGTGAATGACGGTTGAGGCGGATGTAAGGAATTCTACGGCGGATGGCTTCATCTACAATAGAGCCGGTGCTTGGCCCAAGGCGCTCGTCTTCGCGGATCTCACGCAGGTTCTGAATGTCTTGTTCCAGATCGTAAGGCTCGCCATTTATTAATGCCTGTGCCATTTTCACGCAGGCTTTTGCCGTGTATGTGCCCGCTTTGGCTTCGAGGTAGGAGAATGCTACATGGTAGACACCTTTCTTTCCTGCAGTGCGGGTACGGCCAAAGCCGGTATCCATGCCGGCGAGGGTCTGCAGCTCCAGCGCCATATGCTCGATCACGTGACCCATCCAGGTGCCTTCTTCTACACGCTCAAAAAAGCCGCCTTCATGTTCTTCGGAGCAGCGGTGGCTGTAAAGGCTGGGCATGAATGCTTTGAGGCGGTCCAGGAAACCGGGAATCTTATTGGTCGGGAGTTCTTCCAGCTCCTCCAGATCCAGCAACATGACAATGAGTTTATGACGGGTAATGGACCAATAGTTAGGACCATTCATGATTTTAAGATCAAGGATCTTCATGGGGAGATGATAAATTTTAAAATGAAAAATGATTCGTTAACACGGCTTCAGCGTTTTGAGCACAAGACTGCCACACATCCCGCAGGAAACTTTTGAAACAAGATAGAAAAATATGATTGAAAAATGTTGACTGGCGTTGCGGCCGGATTTTGTTGCTGCATTTCTCTCTTTCCTGAAAATAATCGTACCAACCGGTAAATCACACAAAATGAAAAGAATTACCTTTGCCGCTTAATATTTCCTTAATATAAAAAACGAACATTGATAGACCATCCTAAAGGCATCCTGGTTTCCGTGGGCGGTGCTGAAGATAAGGGCACAGATCTCGAACGCGGTATTATTGAGCGCAATAGGCTTAACTTTTTTGAACTAGGTATCCTTAAAAATATTATCAGCCTCATCAAGCCGGGCGAAGAGCCGAAGGTAGAGGTAGTAACTACTGCTTCGCAGATCCCCGATGAAGTATTTGTCAATTATAAGGATGCTTTTAACAAGCTGGGCTGTACCAACATTGGTCATTTCCGCATACGCGACCGTAAGGATGCCGCCAATCCTGAATACTTAGAGCGCTTACAGCAATGTAATTGTGTAATGCTTTCCGGAGGCAATCAGCTTCGCCTGACTTCTGTATTCGGCGGCACACGCTTTCTGGAGATATTACAGGAACGTTATTTTAATGAGCATTTTGTAATCGGCGGCACCAGCGCCGGTGCAATGGCCATGAGCGCTACTATGATCTATGATGGTAATGCAGACCGCGCTCACCTCAAAGACGAAGTGAAGCTGACCACAGGTCTGGGCTTTGTACCCGCTGCTATTATTGATTCACATTTTGACAAGCGCGGACGCTTCAACCGGCTGGCGCAGGCGGTAGCGGCGCAGCCCGGCGCTATTGGCATTGGCCTTGGGGAAGATACGGGCGTGATTGTGCAGGAAGGCTTAAACCTTTCGGTGATCGGCTCCGGCAGCGTGGTTATCATTGACGGTAAATTTATTAACTATAACAGCATTGCTTATGTAAGCTCGGGTATGCCTATTTCGGTAGAAAATCTGGTGGTGAATATTCTGAGCAAGGGCGACCATTATAATCTGCTTACGCGCACCTTTGAAGGCAGCGGTATTGAAATCCTCGAAGAAGATTAAACGATCCCGGAATTTTGTTTCTTTACTTCCAATAACCAATACCTACCAATCAGCTCATGTTCTCTTTTCTTTCCAAAGGCAATGGTCCTGACGTGACCGACAAAGTATGGCTGAGCACTACGGCTATGCAGGCCGGTATTGGTGAATGGCTGCAGGAACATGCCAATGGCATTGTAGCCCTCTGGTTCCGGGATGATGTTTCGGCTTTGCGGAAAGAATTACCGGAAAGCCTTGCCGGACGGGTGTCAGAAACGAATTCATTAAGCACAGACAATCTCAGCGGGAAGCAGCTTTTGATTGTCGGTCGCTATCCATTGCAGTCGGTGGAAGCAGATTTTGCAGACCGCCTTGGACTGAAAAAACTCTTCATTTTCTCAGCACTCGATTCCCCGCTGTTCAAGCGTTTTGGCGGTGATAAGATCATAGATACGGCCCGCAGCATGGGTATGAAAGAGCATGAAGGCATCGAGCATTTCCTGGTGAGCAGCGCCATCAAAAAGACGCAGGGCAAGATCAGCGATACGGTGAGCCAGGAAATACCGGCCAACAGCGAAGCAGAGTGGATGACGCTCAATCTTCAGTAATGCCTTTCCTTGCCGAACAACCGCTTTTCAAGCTGCATGTATATGATTGTTGTAAAGCCATTATTGATGGCAGAATAAAAGACCTGCAGCGAAAGCTGACTGACCTGCGGGAGATGGCCGCAGCCGAAACCAAAAGCACCGCCGGTGACAAGTATGAAACCGCCCGCGCTATGCTCCATCAGGAACAGGAACAAGCTTCTGTACAATTAGCAGCGCTTCAGGCACAACTATCCCTGCTTCAGAAATCAAATCCGCGGATCAGGCATTCCCGGATTGTACAGGGCACACTTATCTATACAGACAAAGGCATCTTTTTCATAAGCACCGGACTGGGCAAAATGATGGTTAATGATACGCCGGTCTGGGCTATTTCTCTGCAATCTCCGCTGGGCAAAGCATTTGCAGGTTACACCGCCGATACCATTGTTGTATTCAACAACAGCACTTACGCCATTATCCAGATATTGTAACAAAGAGAAGGGTCAGCCTGTCGGCTGACCTTTCTAACATTATAGTGTATTTATTGAACCACCAGTTTTGTGAATTGCGAGCGTCCATCTTGTATCACAGCAACTATATAAATACCAGCAGGCAGATTACCGATGCTTACTCTGGTATCCATTGAATGGTCAAGTAACTGGGAATAGAGCACTTTGCCCGCCTGATCCATAACCATTACAGAGCCACTTGCAGGAACTACATCCGTATGCACTGTGAATGAAGTACCACTCGTTACAGGATTCGGATAGAGGTTAATGCGATCACCGGCCACATTATTCATCTCTACCAGTTGCACGGATGAATACGTGTAAGAACCATCCTTTTCTTCCATCTTCAGGCGGTAATAATTAGCGCCATTCAATGGTGCTGCATCGGTTACGTGATACTCATCCGTTGTCTGTGCATTGCGTGCTGTTACTTTATTAATGGCGGTAAAGCTCTTCGCATCTGCGCTGCGCTCGATGGTATACCCAGCCATTTTTGCCTCGTTTGCTACCTGCCAGTCCAGTGATACTTCCTTACCTTGTGCCTTAGCCGTGAAAGAGATCAGGTCTACCGGTAATGGTACTGTTGAAGTAATACTGTACGTAGCAGTTGCACCCTGCTTATTGGCTGCATCCACAAAGCTGTACTGGAAACTCTGAGTCTTCACACCATTTTTAACCAATACAGTCAGCAGGCTCGCATTGTAGTTCGGTATTTCCCATGCGCCTGTAACAGCGTTGTAATAAGTACATATAGTACCTGCATCACCGCCCTGGCACCCGCCCGGCTGCAACTGCACACCATTGTACATCAGCATAATGCCATTGGCTACCGGAGTACCGCTGCCATTCAGCGCCGTATAGCTGGCAGGATTAATGCTCAGCTTCAGCGCTGATCCCTCTGTGATAGCGAGGGATGATCCGTTATTACCGTCCGCATCTGTGCCGGTTAGTACGCCCGGGGTGTTACCGCTTGATGCTGTACCGCTAACGGCAATCCTGTTATTGTAAGTGCCTGCGCCTGCAGTGCTGGTTACTGTCACTTTGGTAAGAGCTGCACCTGCATTACCAGAAATCGTGAAGGCCTTTGCATCGGCCACAGCACGCTGCTCAATACCAAAGTTCTGCGCAGTTACAGCACCGGAAGCCGGAGTAGTGATCCGGGCAATGCCTGTAAGATTGGTTGTGCTTGCTGTAGTATTAAGGTTTGTACCGGTACTTACCCAATTGCCCGGCAGGCTGGAAGCAGCTACCTTACTACCGATGGCAACATTGGTAGTAGAAAGGATTACGTTGTATGCCTGGCTGCCTGTACCGCGGTCAAAGCTGTAAGCACCTGTTGTATTATTGATCAGCGATGTCTGGATCACATTGCCAAGTGTATCTGCCAGCAATGCGTACAATGCTCCGCCTGCTCCTGTAAGTGGTTCTGTAGCCGGTGTACGAACTGCATCACCATTGATATCATCCCATATTATGCCGCTGATGGCTACGCTTGTTCCATCAAACGGAACGTTGACGGTGCTGGGCGCAGAAACCAATCCTGCATTATCAGTAACAGCAAAGGTGAATGTAGCCGTAGCTACACCTGTTGATGGTGGTAATACAGTCACCTTAGTGGGATCAAAGCCGGGGAATGCAGTAGCAATTGTAACCGGATTTCCATTATAAAGCACCGTTCCCGATGTAGCCGGATTAAGCGTTACCGTACGGCCTGCGAGGTTACCGGTATAGCCTGCTGGAGCATCTTCAGCATCAGTAGCGCTGAAAGCACCGACCGGCACTGCTACCTGTGTGGTTACACCTTGGTTCAGTTGCTTCACTGCGGTAAAGTTGCTGGTTACAGCACGGCGCTCAATGCCAAAGTTATCATTGATCTGGCTTGCTGTCAGATTGGTGATCGTAATGACTGGATTATTTGTATTCAATCCTGTAGTAGGTACTCCGGCCAGTGTGGTACTCACAGTTGTATAGCCTGTAGCCAATGCTGGTGTAACAGCGGATGCCAGAGTGCCTTCTGCAGGAGCGGTTGCCGCTGATACGATGCGTACCTCATAATTATTTCCTGCAGGTACATTGGCAAAAGAATAACCCGTAGTAGCGCTTACAGCTACACTCGCATAAATGGTATTTGCGCCTGAATAAGTATTGCTGGTCTGTACCAGATATGCATAAAGCGTCTGACCTCCATTCGCTATTGCGGTCAGTGTTTCAGCGCCGTCCAGGCTGCCATTGCCATTCGCATCATTCCATACATTACCACCAATTGCAAAGGTGGAAATTGCTGAAAAGTTTACAGTTACAGAGCTTGCATTGCTTACTACATTACCATTGTCTGTAGCCGTAAATGGTATCGTTACAGCAGTAGTTGCATTGGCCAATGGATCAACAGAAATTGCCTGCGTTGGATTACCGCCACTGAACGGTACGGTAACAGTACCAGGCCAGGCAGTGCAGCTCGATTGCGGAGGACAAGTGCTGCCGGTAGAGGTATAGATAGTCGAGCCAATCTGCAGGTAGTTAGCGCCTGCAGGGAAAGAAGTAATGGTAATGCTGCTCACGGTACCATCTTCATCTGTCGCGTTGAAGCCACCATTCGGGATGGTGTAGTTATTATAGCTGCCTGGGTTAGGTATAGTGTTGAAAGTAGTATTGGCAGTTACCGGCGCGAGCTCAATACCAAAGTTTGCATTAGTAATATTATCAGAACCGATCGTGATTTTGAGAATGCCATCTACCTGAAGGTCATTGCCTGCAGCAAGGCCAAGGTTTTCACCAGTGCTTCTGTAAACACCGGATGTACCGGAAGGATAAGTAGGAGCAGTAATGATATCACCAACGTTAGGCGCACTGTTGCGGATAATAATGTTGTACGTACTCCTAGATTGCTTGCCAAAGTTGTAAGCACCGCCTGCGCTGACCCCACGAACCGCTATTACTGCATTGGTGGTTGGGTTTACCAATACCGCATAAGCTCCGTTAGCCGCCAGTTGCCCGATGCGGCTGCTGCTATCAACAGTGTTATTGACAAGTGCATTATTGTCTATCCAGATATTGCCGCTGATAGTTACACAGGTAACGTTAGGAGTGAAAATTGCATCCGGGCTTTTAAAGGTCGTATTTCTGACATTGACGGTAAAGTTGCGATTGCCTTTGTTGGGCAATGCCGCTGTATTGGTATAACGCAAGGCATCAATCAACAGCTCTGCCTGCGCCAGCGGGAAGGTGCCACCGCCATTATTGGTAAACAGATAAGACGTGATACCACCATTCACCGCTTTTGTAATCAGGTAAGTAACTGTACCTACCGTAACGGTCGATGTACCGGGGGTTGTTTCAGCAACAGCGTATCATTCGCCGCAGGTGTGCCGCCGGCTATCACAATGCGCTCACCTGCACCGTCTGCTATATTTGCCGTTGTATTGTCAAAAGTAATTTCAAGCTCATTGAGCGTTGATCCGGCAGGCATGATCACATTTGTTTGTCCCGCACCTCCGGTAAAGGCCTGAAGCGCGCCACAACCACTAGCTACGTTATTTACGCCGGGCAATGTTGTATTCAAATCAAGACTGGGAGCAAGTGTTTTCACCGCTGTGGCAAAGGCAGGACCAGAGCTGAAGTCAACTACATAGTAAGCCAGGCCCGAAGTATCTGCACCCAGCGCAATGCTGAAGTTGCTGATGTTGTTACAGCTTACACGCACACGGGTAGAGTCAGCAGTCAGCGGAACGGAGTTGGCAGAAATGTTGGAACGGAATTTGGTCAGAATGCGCGCGGCATCATAAGTAGTAGAGAGAATAGTAGCGGAACCTACTTCGCTGGAGTCAAACGCGCCGAACTCAGCATATTGGTTGGAATTTAGGGTACCATTACCATCTAAGTCATAAGCATTGACCTTCACATTCTGCAATGTCACCGATTGTGCGCCTGACTTGGTAGTGGTATTGAAAGAGCCGCCGAGTATAAACTGGAAATTGAATACCAGCGAGCCTCCTGCGCCCGGGCCAAAGGTAACCTGTGGTGAAAAATAAGCCGGCGAATTTCCGGAATAGCCGGTACCCGTCACCGCAGCCTGATCATAAGCAGCAAAGCTGGTCACATTGTTTACTTCTTTGGTAATCACAAATGCATCAATAGACTGACCACTTGGAGTAGCTACTGCAGTGTACAGCATCGTATCGCCTACGTGGGTGCCATCGCCGCGTATCGCAGTGCTGGTGCCGAAGCTTACCGCTGCGTAGCTATTATTAAAGAAATTGTTAGTTACCTGAAGACTCAGATTAGCGGTAGTGCTGCCGGATGCTCCATTTGCAGTAACCGTATAGATTTGGGGACCAAAAGCTGCCGTTGGAGTACCGGAAATAATACCAGTGCTTGTACTGAAGGTCACACCGGCAGGCAATGTAGCAGGGTTTATGCTGTAGTTAAGTACATTTCCCGCCACATTTGGCGACAGAAATATATTATTTACATTTGCAATGTACACATTAGGTGTCGGATAACTAAGCGATGTTGGCGTTTGCGATCGGGCCGTTATGAACCCAACCATGCTCAACAATAGGAGTAGTAATCCTTTACTTGAAATCATAGAAGTCTGTTTCGGTTTCATGAGTATTAGATTTTATGATGCAAAAAAAGCGTGACAGAATAAATTCAGAAGTTAACTCCCTTAAAACGATACTTGAAACTAAGTTATCCTTAAGTTAATCAGACGATTAATAATAGTTTTTAAAATGATGATGTTTTAAATCAATTATTATAAATAAACAATAATTAGAAATAATTCTACAATACTTAAGCCATTTTAAAGACTTATAATTTCTCTATCGTAATTATTTTTATATTTTTACGTTGAAAAACCCTATGTTAATTTTTGTTAAAATTTTACAGACAATATAGAGATGAGCAGTAGTGAGACCGCGCGCCTGCGTAAGCTGTACCAAATGGAGGTGTTAGACACTCCGGCAGAGCAGGATTTTGATGAAATTGTACAGTTGGCTTCCCAACTTGCCAAAACTCCCATATCACTCATCACGTTACTGGATACAGATCGTCAATGGTTTAAAGCAAAAGTGGGTCTGGATGTTACGGATACGGATCGCCCGTCTGCAGTCTGCAATTACACGATTCAGGGAGACTCTTTGTTTGAAGTTGAAGACTTAAGCATCGACAAGCGCTTTGAGCGTAATCCGCTCGTAAAAAGCGGATTAAAGCTGCGCTATTATGCCGGCCTGCCGCTCATTACATCAGACGGGCATAAACTGGGCGCGCTCTGCGTACTCGATACCAAAAGCAGAACGAGGCTGAAAGAAGATCAGGTATTTGCGCTGCGCGTGCTTGCGCGCCAGGCAATGAACCAGATAGAAATGCGGGTAAAGAATAAGGAGCTGATGGCGCTTAAAACGATCACAGACCGGCTGGTGGGCGCTATAGGCACCGAATCAGAATCCGCTGTAAGCCAGTTGCGGGCCATTATAGCCCGACTGAGCAGCCAGCAGTTTGAGCACGAGAAGCTGGCCAAAGAAATCAGTGGTCTGAAAGGCCTGCTCAACGTTACCGACCATTCCTTTGCCAACATCATTTCCTGGGCGGGGCTGCAACTGCTTTACAGTGGCAAGGAATTACCTAATGCGCAACTGAAGCCGTTGGTCAATCAATGCCTGGATGAGATCAACGACAAACTAGCAACAAAGAATAATAAGATCAGCACAGATGTAACCGAGCGTGCCGAGCTGCCCGTTCCTGCCGAAGCTTTGAAGTTTATCATCCGTAATCTGCTCGATAATGCTAACCGGTTTACGAACGGTGGGGAAATATCGCTCCGTTATTTTACGTCCGGCGTCAGCAGGGAATCACAGCCACGCCATTATATCTGTATATCAGACACCGGCATGGGCATACCCGATACATACCTGCAGGCATTCGCGCAAAACAGTGATATTCCTGTACGGCCGGATACCGAGGGCAATTGCGGACATGGTCATGGTCTGATGCTCATCCGGCACGTATTGCAGCAACTAGGCGGTAAGATGCATATTGAAAGCAGCACGGGCAATCATTGCAATGTGATCGTTATTATCTGATGAGCTATGATTGCTTACCTGATTCAAGATAATTTTTAAGGCCTGATCCGAGGATGCCACGCCATCCTTCCTGAAAGCTACGCGCAGCGAAATCCGGCTTGTCTGCGGGGAAAGTATCAACCCCTGTATGTGTCAGCACCATTCTGGTATAATCGCCTTCCGGAAAAAGCTCAAAGCTTACTTCCGATTCACCCGGATAGCCTTCATAGCTCCAGGTATAGCTTAGCTTGCGTCCGGGAATGACTTCTGTAATGCGGCAATTATGTTTGTATTGATTTTCTTCAGAGCCACCCATAAAAGAAAATTCAAAGCCCACTTCAGGACGAAATGCTACCAGGTCGAAGTACCATTTCGCCATTTCATCCCGATTAGTGATTGCCTGCCATACCCGATCTGCAGAAGCATGATAGGTCCGCTCAAAGATCAATGGTTGTGCGCTCATTTTGCTGCTTTTTCAGGATTGATATTTTTTGATGATTTGTTCTTTTTTGATGGCGCTGAAGCTTCGAGAAGATCACCCAGCGCATCCAGCTTCGCCGTCCAGAAACGACTGTAATGTTCTACCCACCGCGATACTTCTTTCAGCTTTTTCAGCTTTGCCTCGCAATGCCGCTCACGACCGTAGGTAGTAATTACTACCAGTCCGCACTCTTCCAGTATCTTGATATGCTTGGAGATGGCCGGTCTGCTGATATCGAAATGTGCGGCTACTTCATTGAGCGTCATATTCCGCTTTGCCAGCAATCCTATAATAGCGCGCCTGCCCGGATCTGCAATAGCCTGATAAACATCTCTTCTCATAATACATTATGTAACCTTTCAGTTACAAATCTATAAAAGAAACCGATTAGTTACATGAACTGGTTTAGAAATTTTAGCTTAATAATATTTACGGAAACATTAAAATGGCTTCCTCACAGGCAGACAAAAAATGAATTTCATCAGGCAATCTTCCAGCACAGGAGTATTGGCAGGAGCAGGATGCATTGAAAAGCAATTATCCCATGAAGATGATCGCATAATTTCAAATAAATAGAAAGCTATTATCAGATAGTGTAAATTTCATTTGCTCATTATCAAATGTTTTTCATTTCAAAATAGCTCCGTATATTCGTTGCTATAAATATCTATTTATCGATATTATAAATAGCAAATCATGGAGACGACCACACTTTACTGGGCTGCCAATCTTAAATTTCTGCGCAAGCGTAAAAAGCTGAGCCAGGATGAACTTTCTGCTACGCTTGGCATTACGCGTGCCAAGCTTAATGCGCATGAAAATGGCAACACGCTTAATCCGACCGCGGAAGATTTGGTCCGGTTTTCCTCTTATTTTGGCTTCAGTATTGATAGTCTTTTGAAAGTTGATCTGGCTGGCTTGTCGGCATTGAGTCTGCGGGAGCTGGAAGCAGGAAATGACACTTATGTTATAGGGACCAAACTACGGGTATTGGCTACAACAGTCGATGGCCATAACAAGGAAAATATGGAATTCGTTCCGGTAAAAGCAAAAGCAGGCTACATGGCAGGCTACAGCGACCCGGAATTTATTGCATCGCTGCCCCGCTTTTCCATGCCTCATCTGCCGGCCGATAAAACTTATCGGATGTTTCCTACTACCGGTAAATCTATGCTGCCGATACCAGAAGGCAGCCTGGTCATAGCTGAATATGTACAGGACTGGCTCAATCTGAAGAATGACGCGCTTTGCATTCTGATCCTGAAAAGCGCCGGCCACGATTTTGTATTCAAGCAAGTGATCAACAACATCAAAGCATCACGCTCACTTACGCTAAAATCATTGAATACAGAAGAGTTCAAGCCCTATGAAGTGCCTGTCAGCGATGTACTGGAGGTCTGGAAATTTGTAAGCTACGTAAGCAATGAAGTGCCTGCCGGCAATATTTCTATGACAGCCATTGCAAGCGCGCTGAGTGAAATAAAGGTGGACTTGCGTAGGCTCGCGCGATAATCTCTTATAAATACATAGTAACAAAAACCCGGACGTCTGCATGAGAAGTCCGGGTTTTTTATTGATCTGAATAACTCCTGTAAGCTATCCGGTTGGTTTATCCCACATTATCTGAGAGAGATTTTGCGGATAATTTTCTGTCCGCCTGTTCTGATCTCCACGAAGTAGATACCCCGTGCATGATCGCCCAGATCCACCTCCGCACTGAACTTCGAACCCACATTGTCATAGCTGTGCTGAATCACCGTCTGGCCCGTAATCGTGCTTACCTGCACTTCCACAACGCCCAGCGACTGCTGACCCGAGGCGCTCACCGTGAACCGTCCCGTGGTCGGGTTCGGATACAGCGATACATTCTGCACATTGCCGCCCACACTGCCGATGCCGCCAGGTACCGCACGGTGGAACTTCACCACGTAGTCCTCAGTCTCACCGCTCAGGTACTCACCGCAGCCCAGATTCGCAGGCGCATTCGGATCCAGGTCACTGTTCAGGATCACCCGAAGGCCGGTCGGCGTCTCAGGGATCACCGCATTCGGTACATGGATCACCGTATCGATATAGAAGTTGCCTGCGCTCGTCAGACCTGTGAACACGCGCTCGCTGTTCGGCGTGGCGCCCGCCTCATAGATCAGGTTGTTGTTGTAATCCACGAACACGCTCACCCGTGCATTCTCATGTACCCCGTTGCGCTGGATGTGATAGATCGACAACCGGTAGCTGCCATCCGCATTCATCTCGATGTTCGGGATCTCGGTATAGAAGCTGTGACGACGCGTAGCCGATGGGTTCAGGATGTGCGGGCCGCCGGTGCTGTTGACCATGTTGCCGATCTGTACCGCCCCGATGTCCGAGTAGTCGTTCGGGGTGCCGGTGGACTGGCTCACGCAGTAGCAGGCATACGCCGGCTTGATGCCGATAGAGGCAGGCGTCGAGAAGGTGCTGTCACCGGTGTTGGCGCAGAACATCCGCAGGCGGTAGCTCACCGCACGGGTGATCAGCACGTTGTTCAGCGTATCCTTGCCGGCTGAGTTCGGCACTGCGTCCCAGCTCAGGCCGCCGTCTTCCGAGATCTGCCAGCTCCAGCTCGTGCCGCTCATCCGCTGCTCGTGGTTGCTGTCCACCAGGTCTACCGAGTAGCCGGCGCAGGTGGTCAGGTCGGAGGTGCGGGCATCGCCTGCATTCACAGGACCTGCACATGGCGGGTACTGAAGGGTCACGTAATAATCTTCTGCCTCACCATAGGCCGAGCCGGTAGGGCCGCAGGCCATGCCCTGGGTCACTGCCGCACGGTCACCGCTGCGGATGCGCATGCGGGTAAGACCGAACTGGGCCGTGGCAGGCGGGGTGATCGCAATCTTCGCAACACCGCTCGGCCCTACGCTGATGCCATCGGTAAAGTATTCTGAGGCATCAAAGATGCTGTTGTGGTTCATGTCGATCCATACACCGGTATAGTTGCCGCTGTAGCTGCCCATGGTCACATACAGGGTATCTGTCCGGGTCATGGTCAGCAATGGAACCGGTAGTGGGGTCGGCTGCTGCGGGGTATAGTCTGTATACCATGGATACGCTACCGATGAGCTGTTGTTCAGGGTCACCAGCTGTACTTTGGTGATCCCGTTGTTCGAGGCACCGGTCGCATAGGTCGGGGTGCAGTAGCACTGGTAAAATGGTGCCAGATTGATCAGGATATCGGCGGTGCTGTCCTTTGCGCCGGTGGCTGTGCAGGTCACGATCAGGCGGTACCTGGTAGGCACCGAGATAGAAGTCGTATAATCCGAGGTGGTCGCCGTTACGCCGGCTGAGTTCTGCCAGCTCTGGTTTACCGAAGAGGAGTCTTTCCACTGGAAGGTCAGGCCCGCTACCGCAAAGCGGGAGGTGCCGCCGGAAGCGCGCAGCGTGAAAGCTACGTTCGGGCATGGGGTAACCGGTACCACTGCGCCTGCAACAGGATTGCCCGTACAGCTGGACAGGGTATCCAGACCGATGTCATCAACGCTCACATAAGCGGTGGCCGCCGTAGCGCTGGTCTTGATGCCTACATAGTACACCCCGCTCGTTGCCGGGCTGAAGGTCTCCTGGAACTGCTGGTAGGTGGTGTTCATCACCGGTGAGGACTGTACCGCACCGATTGGGTTGGTCATCCCCGCAGGGGTTGGCAGGCTGCCGTACCAGGCGCTCACAGAGGTCACGTTGATCGGCGCACCGGTGCCTGAGTTGCCCGTGATGTACCAGAAAGTGAATTTGTAGGTCTTGCCGCCCACCATGTTCATGCCGGGGGTATAGAGGTAGTTGTCGCCCGCTGTGCCGGTAAAGAAGGATGCAAACTTGCTGCCCCCCGCCGTATGGTTGGTGCGGTTGCCCGAAGTCTGGTTCGCTGTGTAGGTACGCACCCCGCTGCCCAGATTGGTAGCACTCATACAGCCCGGAAGCTGGTCGTTCGACGTGATCCCCTCAAAAGTCTCCAGATAAGGCAACGTCGGGAAACTCGGCGTAACTAATGATGCTACGGAATAGGTAGTAGATGGAACACCTGTATTGCAGGTTACTGCAGCACGGAACCATGTTGCTTGGTTAATTGCATGTGTCTCATAATAACGCGATAGTTCGCCAAAGCCACCGGGTGATACGTTGGTCCATGTAGTGCCGCCATCTGTGCTTTCCTGCCATTGGTAAGTCAGGTTACCACTGTTAGCATCACCATTGAGTGTAAGATCGGCTGCAGCTCCCGGACATACAATTACAGTAGCCGGTGTAGATGATCCTGCAACAGGTGCACCTGTACATTCAGGAAGCACATTCA
Organism: Chitinophagaceae bacterium; assembly: GCA_965200035.1. Taxonomy (GTDB): domain Bacteria; phylum Bacteroidota; class Bacteroidia; order Chitinophagales; family Chitinophagaceae; genus UBA1952. The sequence goes on from OZ241334.1 coordinate 1,439,280, forward strand.
CGCCTATATCATCTATAGACAGGTAGGAGTTAGGAATAATAGTTCGGGCTGCCCTGATACCAAAATAATATACGCCATCTACTGTAGGCCTAAAGGTCGCCGAGTAACGCTGGTAAGTTGTATTGCTGATCGGAGTAGGATGTACAGATCCCAGGACACCCATCAATGTCATATCCGGCGTTGTGCCAGCCCTTATATCGAGCTCATTGAAATTAGCAGGTGAAGTGATGCTGCCAGCGCTGGCTATATACCAGAAGCTGAATTCATACGTCTTTCCGGCCTTGAGGCTGAGGCCCGGTGTATACACTGCATCTGCTGTTGTATTATTGCCATCAAATGTTACGAATTTGGATCCTACTGCTGTATGGTTCGTGCGATTACCCGTGCCCTGATTAGAAGTGTAAGACAACACTCTTCCCCCAAGATCGGTCGCCGTCATACATGGAGGCAGCGTATTATTAGCAGTAATGCCTTCAAACGTTTCTATGTATGGTATAGTCGGGAAGCTTGGGGATATGCGGACACTCTGAGAAGCATTAGTATCGCCGGATAGTTTACAAGTCATAATCACCCGGAACCACGTAGTATCATTGATCGGGTAAGTCGTATAGCGACGCATTGTATCGGTTGCGCCTGTTGGGCTTACATCATTCCAGCTGCCTCTGCTGGCAGTGCTGTCCTGCCATTGGTAATGCATATTAGAAGCAGAAGTAACTGTCAGGCCTGTATCAGGGATAATATCTGTAATACCGCCCGGGCATACAACCGGAAATTGTGCTACAGGGGCGCCACCTGCATTTGGCTTGCCACTGCATGGAGGAAGTTCCCTTAATCCAATGTCGTCAATGCTAATTGAGGAGCTGGTATTTCCCGTATGGGTTCCGATAAGACCTACATAGAAAATGCCTGTGCTTTGCGCCGTAAATGTTTCAATGAAATATTTGTAGGCTGTGTTAGTAGGATTGGCTATTCTTGATATCTGATTGGTCATGCTACCGGCATTTGGCTGGCTGCCATAATAAGCCAATAAAACCCAATCGTTTGGAGATCCGCCTCCACTCAGGCCTGTGCGGTACCAAAAGCTAAGCTCATACGTTTTACCTGCAGTAAGCGCAATCGGGGGCGTATAGAGATCAGCAATGTTTGTTGCGGAAGAGGTGAAAACAGCAAATTTTGAACCGCCTGTCGTATGGTTAGTCCGGTTAAAGTTTGTTTGATTAGCTGTGTAGGTCAACGTTCTTGTGCCGAGACTGGTCGATGACATACATGGAGGCAATTGGTTATTGTTTGCAATGCTTTCAAAATCCTCAAAATAATTGCTGGGCGCTAACGGACATGCAGTATTGAATGGTTGAGATGGGGACCAGTTGGTACATCCGCCAACAGCCAGAATCTGATAAATGTAAGCGGTATTAGATGCAAGGCCTGTTAATGGAAAAGAAGTAGCCGTAGCGCCTCCCGGTACAGGAGTAGAAGTGGCCCATGTTGGTACAGTTACCGGATCAGATGCTTTACGATACCTGATTTCATAACTCGTTGCGCCCGGGAAGGTAATCCAGTTGGCAGTTGCTGTTGTAGGGCTTGCAGGAGAAATGTCTGTTGCAGGCGCTACTGAGGGGGAGCAATTAGCGACTAAAACCACACTGTCAACCCCGGCCGGTGGCTGCGTACCTATAGAACCGTCATTACGCCACTGGAAAATAAGTCTGCGCGTAGTTGGGGCAGTAGAATTCCCTGCAAGTGCTGTAGGAATAGTAATATTTACAACTGTCCATGCGCCTTGCAGATTATAAGATGGGTCGCCTATCTGGTCGTTGATCAATTCAGTACCCGGTGTCGGGCTAACAGTTGGTGCGGAAAAAAAGACCCGCAAGCGATCGCAACAGCTTTCGCCCTGGCCAATCCACTTAAAGGAAAGGGTGATATTGGGCTGGTTTGCGGGCAGGACCACATCCTGATAGAATTGTACGACAGATGTTTTACTGCTATCGAACGTATGCGCAAAGGGTGCGATAGTGGATCGGGTAATGTAAGCAGAATTCAAATCGGAGAATCCTGCAGTTGCATTATTGCTGAATACCCAGTGATTGAACTCAGTACCATTGGTAATTGTCCAATTGGCGGTTCCATTTTCAAACCCACCGTTGTTTACTGTATTGCTGATCAGCACAGTGGATTGAGCTTGGGCAAACTGCACGCTTAATCCGGCAAAAAACAATAGTAAGCCTAGTAGTTTTCTAATTTTCATATCAGGAATTAAAGGAGTGATCTAAATCAGATTTCTTCAACGTCCTTGCATTGACAGTGCATATGATATGAACGGTTGGGGTAGTCAAAATATTTATTTGCGTTACCCGTTTAGATTAAATAAGTTGTATTTAGAAAAACTAATCTCAATTTCGGTAAGTATTACTAATCCAGGAATTATTAATTCCTCCTCCACAACTCTTTCAATGTTCAATGTTCTAATTCTTTTATGATTATTAAGAAGTCGCCAATATGATTATACCTCTTTTCATTCTTGAGAAAATAGATTTTCTAACTATAAAATAATCTATAAGAAAAGGCCCGTGCCTGTCACAGAGACAGCACGGGCCTTTTTATTTTCAACCGGCTTTTAACCAGTCACAATTTTATATTATCTGAGGGAGATTTTGCGGATAATTTTCTGTCCGCCTGTTCTGATCTCCACGAAGTAGATACCCCGTGCATGATCGCCCAGATCCACCTCCGCACTGAACTTCGAACCCACATTGTCATAGCTGTGCTGAATCACCGTCTGGCCCGTAATCGTGCTTACCTGCACTTCCACAACGCCCAGCGACTGCTGACCCGAGGCGCTCACCGTGAACCGTCCCGTGGTCGGGTTCGGATACAGCGATACATTCTGCACATTGCCGCCCACACTGCCGATGCCGCCAGGTACCGCACGGTGGAACTTCACCACGTAGTCCTCAGTCTCACCGCTCAGGTACTCACCGCAGCCCAGATTCGCAGGCGCATTCGGATCCAGGTCACTGTTCAGGATCACCCGAAGGCCGGTCGGCGTCTCAGGGATCACCGCATTCGGTACATGGATCACCGTATCGATATAGAAGTTGCCTGCGCTCGTCAGACCTGTGAACACGCGCTCGCTGTTCGGCGTGGCGCCCGCCTCATAGATCAGGTTGTTGTTGTAATCCACGAACACGCTCACCCGTGCATTCTCATGTACCCCGTTGCGCTGGATGTGATAGATCGACAACCGGTAGCTGCCATCCGCATTCATCTCGATGTTCGGGATCTCGGTATAGAAGCTGTGACGACGCGTAGCCGATGGGTTCAGGATGTGCGGGCCGCCGGTGCTGTTGACCATGTTGCCGATCTGTACCGCCCCGATGTCCGAGTAGTCGTTCGGGGTGCCGGTGGACTGGCTCACGCAGTAGCAGGCATACGCCGGCTTGATGCCGATAGAGGCAGGCGTCGAGAAGGTGCTGTCACCGGTGTTGGCGCAGAACATCCGCAGGCGGTAGCTCACCGCACGGGTGATCAGCACGTTGTTCAGCGTATCCTTGCCGGCTGAGTTCGGCACTGCGTCCCAGCTCAGGCCGCCGTCTTCCGAGATCTGCCAGCTCCAGCTCGTGCCGCTCATCCGCTGCTCGTGGTTGCTGTCCACCAGGTCTACCGAGTAGCCGGCGCAGGTGGTCAGGTCGGAGGTGCGGGCATCGCCTGCATTCACAGGACCTGCACATGGCGGGTACTGAAGGGTCACGTAATAATCTTCTGCCTCACCATAGGCCGAGCCGGTAGGGCCGCAGGCCATGCCCTGGGTCACTGCCGCACGGTCACCGCTGCGGATGCGCATGCGGGTAAGACCGAACTGGGCCGTGGCAGGCGGGGTGATCGCAATCTTCGCAACACCGCTCGGCCCTACGCTGATGCCATCGGTAAAGTATTCTGAGGCATCAAAGATGCTGTTGTGGTTCATGTCGATCCATACACCGGTATAGTTGCCGCTGTAGCTGCCCATGGTCACATACAGGGTATCTGTCCGGGTCATGGTCAGCAATGGAACCGGTAGTGGGGTCGGCTGCTGCGGGGTATAGTCTGTATACCATGGATACGCTACCGATGAGCTGTTGTTCAGGGTCACCAGCTGTACTTTGGTGATCCCGTTGTTCGAGGCACCGGTCGCATAGGTCGGGGTGCAGTAGCACTGGTAAAATGGTGCCAGATTGATCAGGATATCGGCGGTGCTGTCCTTTGCGCCGGTGGCTGTGCAGGTCACGATCAGGCGGTACCTGGTAGGCACCGAGATAGAAGTCGTATAATCCGAGGTGGTCGCCGTTACGCCGGCTGAGTTCTGCCAGCTCTGGTTTACCGAAGAGGAGTCTTTCCACTGGAAGGTCAGGCCCGCTACCGCAAAGCGGGAGGTGCCGCCGGAAGCGCGCAGCGTGAAAGCTACGTTCGGGCATGGGGTAACCGGTACCACTGCGCCTGCAACAGGATTGCCCGTACAGCTGGACAGGGTATCCAGACCGATGTCATCAACGCTCACATAAGCGGTGGCCGCCGTAGCGCTGGTCTTGATGCCTACATAGTACACCCCGCTCGTTGCCGGGCTGAAGGTCTCCTGGAACTGCTGGTAGGTGGTGTTCATCACCGGTGAGGACTGTACCGCACCGATTGGGTTGGTCATCCCCGCAGGGGTTGGCAGGCTGCCGTACCAGGCGCTCACAGAGGTCACGTTGATCGGCGCACCGGTGCCTGAGTTGCCCGTGATGTACCAGAAAGTGAATTTGTAGGTCTTGCCGCCCACCATGTTCATGCCGGGGGTATAGAGGTAGTTGTCGCCCGCTGTGCCGGTAAAGAAGGATGCAAACTTGCTGCCCCCCGCCGTATGGTTGGTGCGGTTGCCCGAAGTCTGGTTCGCTGTGTAGGTACGCACCCCGCTGCCCAGATTGGTAGCACTCATACAGCCCGGAAGCTGGTCGTTCGACGTGATCCCCTCAAAAGTCTCCAGATAAGGCAACGTCGGGAAACTCGGCGTAACTGTTGCCGGTACGGAAGTGGATGTGGCACCGCCATTGTTACATGTGATCAACGCACGGAACTGTGTTACCTGATTAATAGGATGTGTCTCGTAATAACGAGTCGTTTCACCAAAGCCACCCGTTGCTACAGATGCCCATGTTGTGCCATCTGTGCTTTCCTGCCATTGATAAGTTAAACCGCCACTAACAACATCACCATTCAGTGTCAGGTCTGTATATGCGCCTGGACAAACAGTAGTTGTAGCTGGAGTAGTAGTACCTGCAGTTGGCGCACCGGTACATTCAGGAAGCACATTCACACCTATATCATCTATAGACAGGTAATTACCGCTAACCAGTGTTCTTGCAGAGCTCACACCGAAATAGTAAACACCTGTAGTTGTTGGCTTGAATGTTGCAGCAAAGCGCTGGTAAGTAGTATTGCTGATTGGAGAAGGACGAACAGAACCCTGAACGCTCATTGTAGTCCAGCTAGGCGTTGTGCCAGCACGAACTTCTAATGTAGTAAAGTTTGCTGGTGGGGCAGTTGTTGAGCTACCGGTGATATACCAGAAGCTGAACTCATATGTTTTACCGGCAATCAGGTTAAATCCTGGCGTATAAAGTGCATCTGTAGTACCAAACCCCCCACTGATAGATACGTATTTTGATCCACCCGCAGTATGGTTGGTACGATTACCGGAGCCCTGATTACTTGTATAGGAAAGAACTCCACCGCCAAGATCTGTTGCAGACATACATGGAGGCAATGTGTTATTGGCAGTGATACCTTCAAACGTTTCCAGGTATGGTATAGTCGGGAAATTCGGGGATACTCGAACTCTGCCTGAAATGCTCACGTTGTTTGGACCGGGGGTATTCTTACAAGTCATGACCACGCGGAACCACGTAGTATCATTGATCGGATAAGTAGTGTAGCGGCGCAGGGTATCATTGGCACCACCAGCAGGTACATTTTGCCAGCCGTGAGCAGCAGAAGAATCCTGCCATTGATAACGTATGTTGGATGCATAAGTCACCCCTGCAGATGTATCAGGTATGATATCGGTGATACCGCCCGGACATGGTGTAGGTAACTGAGCAACAGGAACACCACCGGCATTAGGCGTACCGGTACATGGAGGAAGCTCCACCAGTCCGATATCATCAACCGTCAGAGAAGAAGCACCATAAGATGTGTGCGTAATGATAATACCGATGTAATAAGTACCTGATTGGGTGGGTGTGAAGATATCCACGAATTGCTTATAAGCAGTATTGTTAGGATTGGTTATCGTAACACCAATTTGGTTGGTTGTTAAGAGTCCGGATGTTGCCGGAACACTGCTGTAATAAGAACGAAGCGTCTGAATGTCTGTAGCACCGCCACCGCCACTTACACCTGTGCGATACCAATAGCTCAGCTCATAAGTTTTACCGGCTTCCAGCTTTAGACCCGGAGTAAACAAGCCTGCCAGTGTAGGACTTATACTACCATTCAAATAAGCAAATTTGCTCCCTAATGTGGTATGGTTGGTCCTGTTAAAGGTGGTTTGATTAGCTGTATATGTACCGGCTGTCACCTGAGCACTCACGGTCAGTGGCGTCATACAGTTCGGGAACTGGTTATTTGTCGTAATACTTTCAAAGGTCTCATAGTAAGGGAGACGTGTATATTTAGGATCAATCCGGATAGATACAGAAACGGCCGTATCATTCGTGTTGTTACACTTGATCCACATACGGTAGAACGTAGTGTCATTGATTGGAGGCGAAGTAAAGTAAGCACTGGTTGCGCCGTTGTTTGGCGTAGCCGCTACATTTTGCCAGCCGTGAGCAGCAGAAGAATCCTGCCAGCTCATAGTGATACCGGAAGCCTGGGTTACTAAGGTGTCATAAAGAGTGATGATATTTCCAGGACATGGATTCACATCTGTAGCTATCGGGGCACCTGCATTAGGTACACCCGCACAAGGCAACAACTCGATCATGCCAAGATCGTCAATAGATAGATAAGGCGTACCCGTATATGTGCCGCCCTGCGATGCAACAATGCCTATGTAATAAACGCCGGATGTAGTGGGCATCACATTTACACTATATTTCTTCCAAACAGTAGAATTTACCGGTGCAGGTGTTACACTGCCGGCAAGGTTTGTAAGACCTGCAATAGTGTTGGTAGCGCCGAATTTCACGCTTACATCTGTCCAGTTAGTACCACTCGTAGAGCTCAGGTACCAAAAGCTGAACTGATAAGTCTTACCACCTACAAGGTTAAAGGCTGGTGTGATAAAGGCATTAGATGTGCTGGCATAGTAGAAGTAGCCATTTTTAGTGCCGCCCGGAGTGTGGTTGGAACCACCGGTAGCGCCTGTAGAAGTGTAAGCTCCGGTATATTGACCGAACGGCGTAGCCACCATACAATTGGGCAACTGGCCAGGATTGACAATGCTTTCAAACGTTTCAGTATAGGAAGCCGGATTTGGTGAAAAAGGCGCAACAGTCACTGGTGTTGAAGTATCTGCAGTGGCAGGACTGGCGCTACATTTCAGGTAGGCACGATATTGAGCGGAAGTTGTTACGGAAGCGATAGAATAGTTAGAGGCAGTAGCACCGCTGATCGTAGTCCATGGAGCAGTAGCGTTCGGGCGAGTCTGCCATTGATAAGAAATGCCGGATGTAAGAGAAGCACCGGATAAGCTTACGGTTGAGGAGCTACCCAGGCAAGGAGCCGCCGGACTGGCTACCGCTGTGCCGGCGGTTGGAGTGCCGGTACATGGTGCAGAAGCCACTACTACAAAGTTGTAATCTTCCGCTTCGCCGTCAAAAGCAGGTGTTGTATTACATGGGCTGCCTGCGGAAGAATAGGTACACATAACCCGCATCCGTGTGGTGCCGGGAAGAGCGCCGGCCGGTATAGTAGCGGTACCGCTATATGCCGCATAGGCGCCGGCCAGGCCTGAGGAAGTATAAATATTTTCACCAGCATCGACAAAATCGCCATCCTGATTCCAGTCTACCCAGATATTAATTATTTCAAGAGATGGATAGGGACCAACCGTTCCGGAGAAACCGAATGTAGTGTTCTGCACACCGGTAAAGGTCATGGTGTTATAAAAAGTATAGCCGGTAGAGCTACAGCCACTTGCCGTATTGGAAATATTTGTAGCGCCACCTGTTGTAGAAAACGCATTTATGTAATCATCCGCACCGCAGTATAAACCTGTGGGGGTACAATACGTCTGCGCTTTTGATTCAGTGACGCCGATGCCGGCAAGCAATAATAAAAACCCGAGTAAATTTTTTACGCTCATAGTAATACTATTAAAAGAAGATAATGCTAATTTATTCCCAGACATACTTTTGCGAAGCATAAATAACCCATACGTCCGCAGAAAATCTAATTGGGAGCTGTAAGTTATCTTAGTTTTTCAAATTTCCATAATTTTTTTAGGAAAAAATTACAAGTCTCTGATAAAACATGGAACTTATCATACATCTTGACAGGAAGCGCGATTAGAAAGGTTGGGCGAAAGATTAATTATTCTAAACAAAAGCCAATAAATCTCCTGCTGAGATGGCTTTTAAAGTACCTTCAGACGTAGGAAAATCAATCAATAGCGATGATAATCAATTAATTATATCAACAATCAGCTAAAAAAGACGGAAGGGGAATTATCTGCTTTAATATGGAGGCGTTGGATATTTTTTAAAGTACGGCCGGGTTAATTTTTCTTGCCGGCAGTGTCCTTTATATTAAGGCTGCTTTTACCTTTTACAAGCCATTCCCGGTAATTGGTGCGTATCCACATCTTAGTTTCCAGCTCACCTGCATTGCGGGCCAGCTCATAGGGCATCGGGTAGGCATTCATAAAATGAGCGAGCGTATCCCCGCTCAGGCCAGTCATCTGCGCTACCATCTCCGGTGAATAGTGACTGTCGATGAACCGCTCGTTTTCCATCCGCGCAAAGTCTTTCTGAAAGCGGAACATCGCCTTGCTCTTCTTCGAAAATTTTTCGGCCACCCAGCTTACAGGACTCATCACCGAGCCATCACGCGTGCGCAGCAAAGTGCGCTCATAAGTGCTGTACCGCTGAATGCTGTCTGCCTGATAAGGACTGTACTTGGGCCGCACAATAAACTCATTCATGCTATAGTTGAGCCTGGTAAGCGTGATCTGTCGCTGCAGGTAATTGCTGCCGTCCGTTATGGTAAAAGATTCGGTTTTATAGCCCAATGACGATGCGGATATCTGTTCACCATTTTTGGCGCGGATGCTGTATCGCCCGCTTTCATCGGTATAGGTGCCTTCCTGAGTAATTACATTTACAACAGCTACCGCAGAAACCGGATTGCCGGTAGCCGCATCCACCACTTTACCACTCACCACAGTAGCCTGCGAAAGACCGATCTGCGCTGAAGCATTCACAACAATAAAGCAAGAGATCAACAGTATAAAAAGCCGCACCGGTTTGTTTTGGGAAAAAACAAAAATAACATAGCCCTTATAAAGCCCTTCTAAGATGTATGATAATTGGCAATTGTTTAACCGTCATACTTCACCATATCGACTTTTATGCTCAATGGCATGAAAGCCCTTTTGACCTCATGTGCATATGATTCGGTAATTTTAGAAATCATATGAATGATGGATAACCTTACCATGAACGGCAGCGAGGCTGGCAGAACCCAAGAGCACAAAGTATATCAATGGCTGGATCAGGTCAAGGATCCGGAAGTACCGGTGCTTTCCATTCTGGACCTCGGTGTGGTGCGCGATGTAAAAATCAATGAAGCCAATGAGCTGACCGTTGTTATTACCCCTACTTACAGCGGCTGCCCGGCTATGGACGTCATTGGCATGAACATACGCATGGCGCTGGCAGGACGAGGCTTTCACAAAATAAATATAGAGCAGCAGCTCAAGCCCGCCTGGACCACCGACTGGATGACGGAAGCAGGCAAGCAAAAGCTGAAAGCATATGGCATTGCACCACCGCAGCGCCTGGCCAAAACCGGCATTTCTCTTTTCGATGAAGAGGTAGTCCCCTGCCCGCATTGCGATAGCACGGATACAGAACTGGTCACCAACTTCGGCGCCACATCCTGCAAAGCATTATACAAGTGCAACCATTGCAAAGAGCCGTTCGAGCATTTCAAATGCCACTAACCAGGCTGGGTCGGGACGAGCGCAGCCAGCCTGAACCGTCAAAAGCAAGCATTTATAATCAAAGATATTTCCCGATCACAGGAAACGATCTGAGCTCTTTGCGCTCTACCTTAAAAATCAAAGCCATAAAAGTGCCCATCAGCACCAGCCCGCTGCTGATGCGGATCACCACATTAGGCGTAAGCTTGGAAATACCCTGATGAGTAAGGAACAGCACCAAAATAACCCCCAGCAGACTCAGCAGCTTTTTCACATTGTAAGGCACCGGAAAATGCTTTTGCCCATAATAATAGCAGAGCACCATCATAGTCACATAACAGATGAGCGTAGCCCAGGCACAGGCATACATGCCAAAACGCGGAATGAACAGATAGTTGAGAATAAGCGTAATGGCGGCACCAACCATGGTAATGCCCACTCCGTACCTGAGCTGTGAAGTAATCTTATACCACACCGCCAGATTATAATAGATGCCTAAAGCTATATTGGCAAACAACAGGATCGGTACCACACCCAGCCCGTTGCGGTAGGCAGAGCCATTCAGGTATTTCCAGATATCAAGGAACAGTGCAGTGAACAGAAAGGCAAAGCACAATACGATCACAAACCATTTCATCACCTTCGCATAGGTGGCCGGCGCATTTTTATCGGCTGCCTGATTGAAGAAAAAAGGCTCAGCCGCCATCCGGAATGCCTGGATGAAGAGGCTGATAAAAATAGCAATCTTATAGTTGGCGGAATAGATGCCCACAGCAGTTTTGGCTGCATCCCGCGTGCCATGATAGAGCTTTTCCAACATAATCCGGTCCAGCGTTTCATTCACCATGCCGCCCAGCCCTACAATCACGAACGGTAAAGCGTAGGCCAGCACCGTGCGCCATAAGGCCATATCTACCTGGAAGCGGAAACCTTTCCATTCTTTTAAAAGCAACAATAAGGTTACGGCGCTTTGCGCGATGAAGGCCATCAGCAGAAAACCGGTGCTGGTATATTGTCCATACCAATGCGCATAGCTGCTTCCCGGATGATTTTTCACATAAGACGGACTAATGGCCAGCAGGAATACCACACAACCGATATTGACGAGAATGCCGGCTACTTTGGTAAAAGCATATTTTTTAGGCCGCCCTTCCTGCCGCAGCTTGGCAAAAGGAATCACCGAAAGCGTGTCAAGCGCAATAATCAATACCGACCAGGTAATGTACTCGGAATGCGCCGGCAGATCAATGTATGCAGCAATGGGCATACGCAGCAGGATCAGGATGGAGCTTAATATTAGGGTGCTGAGTATGATCGAGCTCAACGAAGTGCGGAACAGGCGCCCACGATCGGCCCCGGTATTGGAGAACTTAAAATAAGCCGTCTCCATCCCATAAGTAAAGATTACATTCAGGAAAGGCACCGCCGCCATCAATGTGCTGTATTCACCGTACTGCTGGGTTCCGTGTTTCGTATTCAGCAGATAAGTAATCAGCGGCGTCAGCAAAAAATTGATCAGCCGGGCCGTGATTGTACTCAGACCGTACCATAATGTTTGCCCTGCCAGATTTTTAAGCGATGCCAATGACGATTTGAAAATTTGAAGATTTGAAAATTCGGGAGCGATTTGGTGATTTGAAAATTCGGTGATTTGATGATGTAGCTAATATAGCGGCATTAGCATATTCAATCACATTAGCACATTACCGCATTAATTAAACGATCTCCCAGGTTTCCTTGCCCTGCAGCAGCTTATCCAGATCGCCAAAGCCTTTGGTGGCAATGGCTTCTTCTATCTGCAATTGCATCTGCTCTTCATAGCATGGACGCGGCGCCGCAAAAAACACGCCGAACGGACGAGGCAAGTGCGCTTCCATCGTAGGGTTGTCAAAAAAGCGGGTCAGGATCTGTGCCTTGTAAAAATCGGATTCATCATGCACCCAGAGATCGTCTGCAATGTAGCCTTCATTCAGCGATACCACCTGCGGCTTATAGCCATCCAGGCGAATGCCCTTATTTTTCTCTGCGCTGAAAATCAGCGGCTGGCCCTGCTCTAAAAACAGCGTCTCATCTGCCTTGGAAGATTTTTCGGTAAATATTTCAAAAGCGCCGTCATTAAAGATGTTGCAGTTCTGATAGATTTCCAGGAACGATGAGCCCTTATGGTCATTAGCGCGCAACAGCATTGCCTGAAGGTGCTTCACGTCACGGTCCATGCTACGGGCTACGAAAGAAGCATCTGCGCCCATAGCCAGCGCCATTGGATTGAACGGATGATCCAGACTGCCCATCGGTGTGCTCTTGGTCACTTTGCGCTCTTCGGAGGTTGGTGAATACTGACCTTTGGTAAGACCATAGATCTGGTTGTTGAACAGCAGGATATTTACATCAAAGTTGCGGCGCAGCAGATGAATAGTATGGTTACCACCAATGCTCAGGCCATCTCCGTCACCTGTTACAATCCATATGCTCAGCTCGGGGCGGGTAGCCTTGAGGCCGGAGGCAATGGCAGTAGCCCGTCCGTGAATGGAGTGCATCCCATAGGTATTGGTATAATAAGGAAAACGGGAAGAGCACCCGATGCCGGATACTACCACAATATTTTCCCTCGGCACGCCGATCTGCGGCAGCACTTTCTGCACCTGTGCCAGTATAGAGTAGTCGCCGCAGCCCGGGCACCAGCGCACTTCCTGATCGGTAGCAAAGTCTTTGGCGGTAAGCGGTGCGGATGGCGGCAATTGTATATCGTTCATTATTAATGCAAAATTCTGAATGCAAAATGCAAAAACCTTATACGGCACTTGCGTTCTGCGCCGCAAAATTACGGACTATGATCTTAATCAGATTATCTGGATTTTACAGGATTCGGAATATTCCTGATTATTAACAACAGAAAATGGTTTTTGTTAATATTACTACATCATAATTTTCCATAAAGCGTTCAGGCCGCACTTTGTTCTGTATTGCAGCGTTCCGACCGCTACAGTACTACATTCTGCAATAATTCGCTCTTTCCCGGATAATCTGTTGTATAATGCAGTCCACGGCTTTCTTTCCGGAAAGTGGCGCCTTTTACAATCAGGAATGCAATAGTGATCAGGTTGCGCAGTTCACAGAGCTGCGGCGATACCGAGGTAGTGCGGTAGAGCGCTTCCGCTTCCTCGTGCAGCAGGTCCAGGCGGCGCATAGCGCGGGCAAGGCGCACATCGTTCCGTACAATCCCTACATAATCGCTCATGGTAGCCTGTACTTCCTTAAGGCTTTGGGTGATGAGGATCATCTCGCGCGGATCATTGGTGCCTGCCGTATCCCAATCCGGTACATCGTTACGGAAGGAAATACTTTCAATAATGGACGCAGCATCCTCCGCGCAGCGGTGCGCAAATACCAGTGCTTCCAGCAATGAATTGGAAGCCAGCCGGTTGGCCCCATGCAATCCCGTGCTTGAGCATTCGCCGCAGGCATACAGATTACGGATCGATGACCTTCCCCACTCATCTACCTTAATGCCCCCACAGCAATAATGTGCTGCCGGCGCTACGGGTATCAATTGCAGCAATGGATCAATACCGATGCTCACACATTTGGCATAGATATTCGGAAAATGCGCTTTAAACTTTTCCGCATCCATGTGGCGGCAGTCGAGGAATACATGCTCTGTACCTGTGCGCTTCATCTCACTGTCTATAGCGCGGGCCACTACATCGCGCGGCGCCAGGTCTTTACGTGCAGGATCGTAGCGCTCCATAAATGCCTCGCCGTCTTTATTGCGCAGAATGCCGCCATCTCCGCGCACGGCTTCAGTAATCAGGAATGACGGACTTATACCGGCTTCATATAATGCGGTCGGGTGAAACTGGATAAACTCCATGTTTTCGGTTTTCCCCTTGGCGCGGTACGCCATAGCAATGCCATCGCCAGTGGCAATGCGGGGATTGGTGGTGGTACGATATACCTGTCCGGTGCCTCCAGAGGCCATGAGCGTCACGCCAGCCAGTATCTTCTCGATGCGCGAGGTGTGCAGATTCATGGCATACACGCCATAGCATTCAATGTCTGGGGTTGCTTTGGTAATGAGGTAGCCCAAATGGTGCTGGGTAATAATATCGACCACAAACCAATGGTTGTGGACTTCAATATTCGGGTAGCGCTTCGTCTCTTCTAGCAGCGCCCGCTCGATCTCCCAGCCGGTAATGTCTTTGTAGTGCAGGATGCGGAATTCAGAATGGCCGCCTTCCCGTCCGCGCATGAATTCCCCTTCTTTATTCTTATCGAAGTTGGTGCCCCAGTCGATCATTTCAGCTACGCGCTCCGTACCTTCTTTTACCACGATCTCTACAATCTTTTCGTTGCAAAGGCCATCGCCGGCAATGAGCGTGTCTGCTATATGCTTCTGGTATGAGTCGTGCTCCAGATCATTCACTACAGCTATCCCGCCCTGCGCGTACTTGGTGTTGGTCTCGTCGGTATTGGCTTTGGTGAGTATGACGATCTTCTTATCCGGGAATTTCCGTGCCGTTTTTACAGCAAAAGTGAGTCCGGCAATGCCCGATCCGATAACGAGAAAATGAGTCTGAATCATGGGCTAAGGTAATTGGCAAATGCAAAATTTAAAATTAAAAATGCAAAAACCGCTAGCGGAACATGCGCACAATGATGATGATAAAAATTGCGGCTGAGAAGAAGAAAATATAATAGCGCATGCGTGCAGAGCGGCTTTTGCGCACCCGCCTCGGCAGTACAAACAGCAGATACGGAACCAGCACCAGTACCAGAATAGTAAGTGCTACTTTCAGAATGCCCATAGAAATAATCCAACCCGCTTAAAAATCCGGCAGGCTTTTATAAAAGCCTGCCGGATCACTGAAAAAACTTATTCCTGATTGCGCTTCTTCACCATCGTCAGAATAGTGGCGATGGCTACTGTTTCACCGGTTTCGTCATACACATCTACCAGCCATTTTACAATGCCTTTTGCGATGTCTTCCTCGCTGCGTTTTTCCTGATCTACTTTTTCCTTTACCGTCAGCCTTACACCAATAGTAGCACCGGGATAAACAGGCTTCGTAAAGCGTGCTTCGTCAATGCCATAATTAAGTAATACTGGTCCTTTCTTGGCATCTACAAACAGTCCGGCGGCCTTGCTCAGCACGAAATAGCCATGCGCTACCCTACATTCAAAAATGGTTCCTTCAAGGCTGGTAGCATCCATATGTGCATAGAAATTATCGCCGCTCACATTGGAAAAATTGGTAATGTCCGCTTCCGTTACTGTATGCTTTGCCGTAATGAGCGTATCGCCCACTTTCAGGTCTTCAAAATGCTTTTTAAACGGATGCACATCGTCTTCCGTTTGCTTTGCGTACTGCTGATAGACATTGGTAATGGCCGTGATCATGCTGGGTGAACCCTGTATGGCCGTGCGTTGCAGGTAATGCAGCACGCCACGCTTACCACCCATTTCTTCACCACCGCCTGCACGTCCTGGTCCTCCATGAACTAATAGTGGCATTGGTGAGCCGTGACCTGTGCTTTCTTTGGCACATTCGGCATTCAGCACCAGGATACGGCCGTGCATCAGGGCTGTGCCCAGCACAAAATCTTTCGCCACTTTATCGCTTGCTGTAATGATGGAGCATACCAGTGAGCCCTGCCCCAGACGGGCGAGCGCAATCGCGTCATCCAGATCATTATAAGGCATGATGGTGCTTACCGGACCAAAGGCTTCTATGCTATGAACATCGGTTTTATTGAACGGATCATCGTTGAAGAATACGATGGGTGGGAGAAATGCGCCTTTGTTTTTATCAGCGCCTTTTACTTCAAATTCATCCAGATTACCGATCACGACTTCCTGACTTTTTGCCAGCAACTGTACCCGATCACGTACTTCATCTCGCTGCGACTGACCAGCCAGCGGACCCATGCGCACGCCGTCCACACTTGGATCGCCGATTACCGTGCCGGCCAGTCTTTTGCCCAGCGCTATCTGCACATCCTCTACCTTATCTGCCGGAACGATGATGCGCCGGATAGCCGTACATTTCTGACCGGCCTTGGTAGTCATCTCACGTACTACTTCTTTGATAAAGATGTCCCACTCGGGCATATCGGGCGTCACATCCGTTCCCAGTACACAGCAGTTCAGCGAATCGGCTTCCAGGTTAAAGGATACTGCTTCTGAGACTACGCGGGGGTGGCTTTTCAGGCTTTGTCCGGTGGTGGCAGAGCCGGTGAAGGTGACTACATCCTGGCTTTGAATGGTATCGAGAATACCCCGAGCCGAGCCACAGATAAGCTGTAATGACCCGGCAGGCAAAATGCCGGAATCGATGATGGATTCAAAAACTGCTTCGGTAAGATAAGAAGTGAGCGTAGCGGGCTTCACAATGGCAGGTACGCCGGCCAGCAGATTCACCGCAATCTTTTCCAGCATGCCCCAAACCGGAAAGTTAAAGGCATTGATGTGAATGGCTACGCCTTCACGCGGCACCATGATGTGATGACCAATGAACGTGTTGTTTTTAGAAAGCTTGGCGGCCTCACCATCTACATAAAAGCGCTCATCGGGAAACTGGCGGCGCAGGCTGGCGTAAGCAAACAGGTTGCCGATACCACCTTCTATATCCACCCAGCTATCATTGCGCGTAGCGCCGGTGAGTGATGAAATCTCATAGAAATATTCCTTGCGCTCCAGCAGATACATGGCCAGCGCTTTCAGCAGACGCCCGCGCTCCTGAAAAGTCAGCTTACGCAGTGCCGGACCGCCTGTCTTACGGGCATAGTCCATCATTGCGCCAAAGTCCAGCCCTTTGGAGGAAGCAGTAAAAATGGGATCGCCATTGATGGCATTGTACAATACATCACCGTCGGCCGCAGCGGTATGCCACTGGCCTTCTGAATAATTTCTAAGTTGCTTGACAGCCATTATATAAGGTGCTGAATGTTGAAGATTGAATTTTAGACGGGCAAAATTACGAATTGCTGAGGGAAAGGTACATTTCCGGCAGTCAAAACCTGTTTAGCAATAAGAGAAAGAGTGTCTCAATTTGAATATTTAGCCTGTATCATTTTATTTCAAGTCGCTGTTTATTCAGCCGTCATCCCATATTTACCCAGCCGTCATCCCGGAGCGGAACGAAGCTTTTCGCGAAGTGAAGACCCGGGATCCCATAGCGACCTGAAGCCGTATGACATAGGTTGATGCGAGATCCCGGGTCTTCGCTGGCGCTCCGCTCCGGGATGACGAAATAGTAGGTGCCTGTAATACCTCAGTCCCCCCAAACAATCTAATCATAACCTGTTTTAAGCTGACACGATCAAAAAAGATCTGCTCAGATTTTTTTGAGAAAAACTGTAACATTTTTGCTGTGCCTGTATCTAAAGGAAAAACTTCTCTGGTTATGAATCGCTTCAGGCTTTTATCGCTCTTTGTTTTACTGCTGCTTCACGCAAGCATGCTTCACGCACAGTCACAGACCTCTTTTCAGGTAGTAGTGAAAGGTAATGGTAAGGAAAATGTACTGTTGATCCCGGGATTTACCTGCCCGGGCAAGGTATGGGACGCTACGGTGGCGCAGCTCGAAAAGAAATATACCTGCCATATCATCACTTTTGCCGGATTTGCCGGTCAGCCGGCGCAAACAGATCCGCACCTGAAGCAATGGGTAGATGATCTGGCAACCTATATCCGCACTGCTCATCTTGGGAAACCGGTAATCATCGGTCATAGCATTGGCGGTGGTATTGCTTTGATGCTGGCATCTCAATATCCTGACTTGCCTGCTAAAATAATAGTGGTAGATGCACTTCCATGCCTGGGCGCTGTACAGAATCCTGCCTTTAAAGCGAACCCCAATGCCGATTGCAGCGTTTTCGTGAACAGATATACAAACATGAGCGATAGTGCACTCCGTGTGATGCAGGAACGCACCGTGCCGCAGCTTTGCGCAAATCAGGTGATGCAGCCTGAGATCGTCAGCTGGTCTCTGCAGAGCGACCGGAAGACGATGGGACAGATCTATTGCGAATTTATGAATACCGATCAGCGGAATACGCTTTCAACGATTCAGTGCCCGGCCATCGTCCTGCTGGAAGCCTCTTTTAAAACATACGCGGACGCTATGGAACAGCAATACGCAGGACTCAAGAATAAGCAGATCGCTTATGCCGGAAAAGGGCTGCATTTCATTATGTATGATGATCCGGAATGGTATCTTCAACAGATCAATAACAGCCTGAAATAATGGTATTCGAAGACCTCTACGGCCAATATTATCCAAAAGTGTACCGGCTGTGCATGGGCTATACCAACGATGAAGAGCTGGCTAAAGACATGGTGCAGGATATATTCATTGCGGTATGGAAGCATCTGCCGGGCTTTAGGAACGAAGCGTCTGTTGGCACATGGGTGTACCGGATTGCTACCAACCATTGCCTGCGTGCCGTAGAGAAAGAGCAGCGCAACGCAGTTATCGGCCTTCCGGAACAGCTGCCCGAAGCACCGGCGGCCAATATTGAAGAGCAATTGCAGCTCCTGTATCAATGTATCGCTATGTTGAAAGAAACAGACCGCATCATCATTGCGCTGGTATTGGAAGGATTACCGCAGGCAGAAATCGCCGCTATCGCCGGACTATCAGAAGGGAATATTCGTGTAAAAGTGCACCGCATCAAAGAGCAGCTCACCCAAAAAATAAAAGAGCATGGACGAGTTTAAGGAACTGCAGGATTTATGGCAGAACAGCACGCCCGCACCGGCACCAGATGCCGGCAAGATCATTGCTGCAGTAAGCAGGCAGCGCCGCAGGATGGTAGCAGGAGTTGCATTCAGCATGCTTGCGCTGGCAGGTACGCTATGGATGCTTACCAGAATATTTATGGATTACCAGCCCCGGTTTATGACCACACGTTTCAGCATTGTGCTGATCGCATTGGTCGTGCTCGCCGGCATTTTGGTACAGGGCAGCACGCTCCCGCTACTGACAAAGCCTGTGCGGGAAGACACAGACAACATGGCAATGCTGGCTTCGCTGAAAAAGCTACAGATCCGGCAAAAGCGCGTCAACACTACCTTCTTATCTGCCTATTATATCTTCCTCAGTACCGGCATGGCAATCTATCTTTTTGAATTTGCCTGGGGGCACCTGTTGTTTGGTACGGTCGCCTATACCCTTACATTCGGCTGGATCCTGTTTGCCTGGTATTACATCCGCCCACGAAAGGTAAGCAGGCAGAATGCAGCCATTAACCGGATGATCGGGCATCTGGAGCGCCTGCAGCACGACTGGGAAGAACAGGAATAAGCAACTAAGGTATTACTGGATTGCCCGTACGCGTGTCACCAGCCCTGCGATACAAAGGCCAAATATTGCAATGAGCGCATAGGAATACCGGAGGCTGGAGACCTGCGCGATATAACCGATCAGCGGCGGCCCCAGCAGAAAGCCGAAATAGCTGATGCTGCCGGTAAATGCCAGCGCCCGGCCAGTGGGAATACCCTCTACCCTGCCCGCCGCACTATATACAGAAGGCACCATGATAGATACCCCGAGGCCGACCATCATGAATCCGGGAATGACCGCAGGCAGCACCGGCAGAAGCACGGATAGAAACAAGCCGGAAGAG
The DNA here is from genome assembly GCA_965200035.1 of Chitinophagaceae bacterium. Classification (GTDB taxonomy): domain Bacteria; phylum Bacteroidota; class Bacteroidia; order Chitinophagales; family Chitinophagaceae; genus UBA1952. The sequence goes on from OZ241334.1 coordinate 1,459,069, forward strand.
ATCAGCAGACCGCAGATCTGCATCATCCGCTTGCGGGTATAACGATGAATGAGCCGGTCGCCCACAAACCTGCCGGAGGCCATCATCACCATAAAACAGGCGTAGCCGAGCGGTACCAGCACCTCCGGCACTTTCACGATCTCTTTGAAGTAGACCCCACTCCAGTCAAACATGGCACCTTCTGAAGCCATGCTGCAGAACCCAATGATGCCCAGCAGCACAAGCGCCATATTGGGCCGTAAAAACAAGGAGGAGCTGCTGGTCTTCTCGCCCTTGCCGGGCACCAGCCGCCGGTTGGCCAGCAGGTTGATGCCGATAGCAATGCCTGCCGCAATCCAGAAATGCGGATAGGGCGGGAGGTGCAGGCTGGTCATCAGGAGCCCCAGCAGCGCTCCGGTAAAGCCGGCGGCGCTCCACGCGCCATGAAAGGAAGCCATGATGGGCCGGTCGTACATACGCTCTGCCAGCACGCCCTGCATATTGACCGCAAGGTTGCTCATATTGCCACAGATGCCAAACAGGATGAGCATAGCGGCCAGCTGCACCGTATTATGGGCCAGGGCGATGTTGGTGAGCTGCAGCGCATAGCAGACCGCAGTGAGCATAAGCACACGCCTGCTTCCAAAACGGGTAATCAGCCTGCCGGAAAAAGGCATCGTCAATAATTGCCCCAAGGGCAATGCCAGCAATACACTGCCCAGCTCCCCTTCACTGAGATGCAGCGCCGTTTTGATATCCGGAATGCGGCTGGCCCAGCTGGAAAAGCAAATCCCCTGCGCAAAATAAAAGACAGATACGGCTAGGCGTGTGCTGCGTTTTTGTAGGGATGTGTCGGACGGCGGAGAGGCCGGTTTGGCAAGATCGCTGGACATGATGCGGAGGAGACAGGCAAAGGTAACGGGCATTCTTTACTGATCTCTTTCCGCCCCGCTAAAGCAGGTAGAAAAGCTACCCGAACAGAAAGATCGGACGGGCTGACTATTTTTGCGCATCAACGATGAACCTGCCGGGTAAATATACAGGCGCCATTGGTGCGACGCTAATCATCAGCATATTTATCCTGCTGAAGCTGCCCGATCTATCCACACCTTATCACTGGGATGAGCTTGGCCTGTATGCACGCAGCGCGCTCGCCATGAAAGACAGCGGCCATATCAGCATATTGCCCTCTGCGCTTGATCCGGCACACTCGCTGGGTCATCCGTTGCTTTGCTTTGCCGCCTATGCTGCTTTCTTCCGAATGTTTGGCGATAGCTGTACCGTGGGGCATACATTATCCCTGATTTTTGCCTGCGTCACGCTTATCTTCTGCTACCGGCTGGCGCGTTCTGCTTTAGATGTATTTACGGCGCTTATTGCCACGGCATTGCTGGCTGCGCAGCCCTGTTTCTTTTCCATCTCAGCCATTATTATTCCGGAAACGATGCTAATGTGCTTTTCGATGATTGCCCTATGGGCATTGATGGAACGGAAAATGTGGACCTATCTATTAGCAACAATTGCCTGTGTGCTTACCAAAGAATCTGGACTTGCAGTACCATTGGCCACCGGCTTTTTTCTGCTCGTGCAGTCTGCTTATGAGCGCCGTTTATTTGCACGCAGAACGGTTGGCTGGCTTCTGATAACGCTGGTTCCTTTTATCTGCTTCGGTATATTCCTGCTGGCGCAAAAGCGCGTCAACGGCTGGTATCTGTATCCTTATCACAAAGGACTGCTGACTACAAACCTTCACCTGATTGGCAAAAGAGCATTTTGGATCAGCGGTATTGTATTCAGATGGCAGGGGCGCTGGTTATTATCGCTGTTTGCTGTTGCAGGATTGGTGATAAGGCTCAGGCAACGTCCTGTAAAAACACAGCCATTGAATACCCTGCTGGCATGTCTGGTGATGATCGGCAGCGCCATTGCTTTTTCGGTGCCGTTTCCGGGTCTGGACAGGTATGTACTTTATCTCATGCCTTTTATCGTCATTCCGGGTGCTGCAGGCATTACCGCTCTGGCAGACGTCATAGTTAAATCACGACGTCATTGGATCGCCATTATTCTGGCAGGCGGAAGCGGTATTTACAATCTTACCTTTCTGAAGCCTGAAGCTTTCAATGACTGTACAGATATGGCTTATAAGAATTTTGTAAACTGTACCAAAACCTGCATCAACTGGGCAGAGCAGCAGCCCTGGAAGGACAGCACTGTTACCGTAAACTGGCCATTGAATATTGCGCTGGAAGATGCCCGCTTCGGATACCTGCAAAATCATGCAGGCAAGTGGCCGAATGTGAATCTTACAACACCTGCTCAGCAGACAAAGTATGGCATCTATTTTCACTCAGCCGGCAATGGCGTTCCCTTTTGGCAGACGGTAAAAGGCTTCCGTGTGCTGAAAAGTTTCCGGCGCAATGACGTGGTATTTTCTGTGGTGGAACGGGAATAAAAATGGCTTACATGCCTATATTCTGCGAAGCATCCTGCATGCCTTCCATCTGTCCTTTGATGTTTTTCCGGCGGAAGAGATCTGTATCCATTTTGCCGAAACGGAAAGAGAAATTCAGGCGCACGAGCTGCGGATTCACCAGCCTTGAGTAGTCCTGCACAAAATATTCATCTTCGGTATGCTGCGTAAAGCGGCGCGTACCGAAAATATCGTTGACGCTCAGCGACAGGGAAGCGGCATCGCCCTTCAGGAACGACCAGCGCAGCGCAGCATCCACACTCCAGTTGGCTTCCAGATAGCCCTGTGAGGAGGAATTGCTCTGCATCATGAATCCGCCGCCCCGGCCACCGCCCGGACCATCATTTTTAGCATCCGGCAGCAGATTGGTACGGCTTTGATATACGCCGGAGAGCTGGAAGGAAAGTTTTTTAGGCAGCTTGAAATTATTGGTCAGCTTGCCGAATCCGCTGAGGTAAGAATTAGTGCTGCTGGTAGTGCCTGCCTCGCCGGTATTGAGCGTAGCATTATAAACGTTTACGTTAGCCAGCGCGTTCCACCATTTGGTAATATCCCAGCCGGAAGTGAGCTCAATGCCATAACGGTCACTGCTGTTGGCATTGATGTAAGAAGAGATAAGCGCCTGATCGCCGGTAAATGGATTGGTGCCTAAGTCCTGATATTGCGTAATCAGGTTGCTCGAATGCCGGTAGTACACGCTGACCATCACATAATTGATCCGGGTGAAGTTTTTCATGTAAGTGGCTTCCACCGTATTGGTAAATTCCGGCTTCAGACCAGGATTGCCCTGACGGATATTGAGCGGATCGGTATAATCGGTATAAGGCAATAGCTGGAAGAAATTTGGCCGGTTGATGCCCCTGCGATAAGTAAACTGGAGCTGCTGATCTTTCTTCAGCTTGCGGCTTACAAATACAGATGGGAACAGGCTTACCGGATAGGCATTGCTGAACGTTTGATTGTTCATTTCAAGTGTGCCTTCATATTGAGAGCCTTCCGCGCGCAGCCCCAGCTGATAGCTTGTATTCGCATCTATATTACCGCTGTAAGATGCATAGGCGGCATACACCTGATCAAGGTTTTTATACCGGCTATAGACGTTGGGGATGAGCGTATCCGGACCATTATTGAAGCTGACATAATTATCGATATCGCTTTTTACCTGACGGATGGTGGCTTTTACGCCCAGCTCCAGCTTGTCGGACTTGCGCATCGGCTGCACATAATCTGACTGAATGGTATAAAAATTATTTTGCCCCGACCCTGCCGTGCGCTGGCTGGACAAGCCTGACGCATCTGTATGCTGATTGTCATTATAAAGCGTAGTGGTATAGCGGTTGTCATTGCTGTTCTTGCCCATGTTGGCAGAAGCGTCAAAAGTCCATTCGCGGCCTGGCTGCCTGAAGAGGTGCTTCATACCAAGCTGAACGCCATTCATATCAAATTGGTTTTTGCCTTCGCTGTGCCGCTGAGACCATGCCGTGCTGATGCCGGAAGGATAGAGACTGTCTGTAGTAATGTCTAGGTTGTCGGTGGGCTTAAACTCGCCATGCACTTTTACATAGCCCAGCGAAATCGTAGTGCGGTTGCTTACAAAATAATCCAGCCCTACACGGCCAAAGGCAAATCCGCCGCGCGTGGTATTTACATCATCCTGCGTATTACGCTGATTGGGATCGGTAGAAAAATCGGTGCGCTCATTAGAGCCAGTGAGCCGGTTGCGCATCAAGTTACTGTGCCCGACCAATGACAGATTCACCTTACCTGTCCGGTAATTGAAATCCGCACCCAGGTTGCCTCCGCCACGGCTATCCACACCGGCGCGGATGCCGCCGTTATAGCCGGTCTTACGGTTCTTTTTCAGTACGATATTCAGCACACCTCCGGTACCGCCTTCCGCATCATACTTTGCCGATGGATTAGTAACAATTTCTACGCTTTCAATGGCATCCGCAGGAATCTGATCCAATTGCAGGGGCGATTGCTTGCCATCGATCAGCAGTTGCGGCGAGCTGTTGCGGATCGTTACTTTACCATCTGCATCTACCAGCACGCCCGGTACATTTTTCATCACATCCTGCGCAGTTCCGCCTTGTGAGGTCAGGTTCTTATCTACGTTGAATATTTTCTTTTCTCCCTGTAAAGTGAAGGTTGGTACGGCAGCCGTTACCGTTACCCCGCTCAATTGCTCGTTCAGCGCCTCAACGCGAATGGTGCCTAAATCTTTGCTGAGCGCATTCAGCAGATCGGTAGCGCCGCCGGGCACGGAAGTCATGGTGCTGAAGTCACCGCTGCCAGTGCCTTTCATAGCGGCGCCGGCTTTCATCAAAGCGCCCAGGTCGAAAGCGACCGGCGCTTCATACTGCTTATAGCCGGTATAGATGACGGTGATCTTGAATTGCCCCATCATAGGCAGCTCATCAAAGCTGAACTCGCCATTGGACTCGGTGAGGGTATTTTTTACCAGCACATCCTTGCCATTCTGCACCTGCAGAAAAAGCACAGACGCAGCATCTATTGCCCTGCCGGATTTGCTGTCCACGATCTTACCATATACCTTGCCCAGTTTTGGCATCCCGCCGCGCATGCCTCCCGGCATCTGTGCCCCGGCCTGCAATACGGTAAATACGCTTAATATCAATAAAATAAGGATACGCTTCATAAGGCTGCAAAGGTAACAGTGCCGGTGCCATCCGTTGGTTGATGAAATTGATAAGGATTTGCCAAATTGCACCGGTGTAACAAAGTGACATGCCCCTTTTTGGGTGAGACGGTGCGCTTCATTTCTGCCCTGATAGCGGTTATTGATTCCTATTCCGCTTTACCTTGCACTTATCATGATCACCTTTCCGAACTGTAAGATTAATCTTGGCCTCAGCATTACCCGCAAACGGGCAGATGGCTATCATGATCTGGAAACCATTTTTTATCCTCTTCCGGGCCTGAAAGATGCGCTGGAAATGGTGCCGGTGGCCGAAGGACAAACTACGCTGCAAATGAGCGGACTGGCGGTGGCCGGCGGGGAAACGGATAACCTGGTCTGGAAAGCCTGGCAACTGTTGTCAGAAGCTTATCCTGATAAAATGCAGCCCTTGCATATGTATCTGTGCAAGGCCATTCCTATGGGAGCCGGGCTGGGCGGTGGCTCTGCCGACGGCGCTTTTGCCTTGCGGATGATTAATGACTTGTGCAGCCTTCAGCTCAGCGATGCGCAATTAGCGGATTATGCTTTGAAATTGGGTTCGGACTGCCCGTTCTTTATTTATAATACACCATGCTACGCTATTGGTCGTGGCGAGCAATTAGATCCAATAAGTATTGACCTTTCCAATTACAGCTTGCAGTTCATTTGCCCTGGTGTGCATGTAAGCACGGCAGGCGCATTCAGCATGATTGCCCCAGCGCCTGCCCCTCATGATCTGCGGGAGGTGATGAAGATGCCCGTAAGCATGTGGCGGGAGCACCTGATTAATGATTTTGAACGTCCGGTATTTGGGCAGCATCCTCAGCTTGCTGAGATCAAAGAGCAGCTGTATAAAGATGGTGCGGTATATGCCAGCATGAGCGGAAGCGGTAGCGCTGTCTATGGCATTTTTAAGAAAGGCGAGCGATCTGCGATGCTGGGAGCTTATTTTGAGTAATAAGGCTAACCAGCAATGAGCAGAGATCAGAACCAGTTGCCAAGAATGTACCTCAGGTGAAACCACTTACGGGTAATGTAATTCCTGCCGTCAGTTCTGGTGCGCCGCCACCAGGATTGCGGTGGATTGAGAAAGGCGCCTGACCCGCCTGGAAGCATAATCCCATCAACAATATAGATAGTTGAGCTGACAGCCACCGGCTTTGCAGCAGTATCCTTCTGCGGCTGCCGGGCGACCAGACCAGGGAGCTGATCGGCTATGGTCTGCACTGTATCCGGAGTTATGCGTCGCTGCTGAGCCTGTGCATCTTTCACCCAGGCAGAAAGCAGGAGCAGGCTTACCACCCATCTCCCTAAAAAATGACTCTTGCGGAAATCATGCGGCTTCATTTCCCGGTCGAGCTGTTCGCGCCGGAATCTGCCGCAGCCCATGCCATGCCGCTTTATATGCGCCAGCAGTTCAGCATCAGTCATACCCGTATAATCCACTACCTCTTTTTGGCAATGATCGCAGTCTATGATACCGCGGTCAGCGGATTTTCCTTTTAACTGCGTGCAGGGCTGGGGTATGGAGATGGAAACGGCTGGCATTGTTAGGTGCTTATCTTGAGTGAAAGAAACGCCTGATTTTTTACAATTGACGTTTGAAAAATTTAGGTCTGCGATAACGGATCATTCCAACTACTCTTGCTCCGTCAAACGCTGATGGGTTTACTGAAAGAATCATTTTGTACTCATTGATTCCGGCAACCGGCCGGATTATTTTTGTTTCTCTGTGATACAGAAAATCCGCTGTCAGTGAAAAGCATGCATCTTCCCGAAAGTCTGTTTTTACCAGAAAGTTACCGTCGAAATCAGTTAGTCCATCAGCTATAGAATTATTGGCTGTATCGCTGACAATGATAACTGCATCAGTAATCGGGCTTCCGGATTCATCTGTCAGAGATCCTGTTATAGTAATGCTATCCTGCTTAGGTATAGACCTATTCTGCTCTGCAGGATGATTATCCGGCGCATTGATGGATAGCAGTTCTGCCTTTAATGAGTCACGTGCTTGTCCTGAAGCTCCTTGCCGGATGCCGAGCAATAGGCCAATACCCAACATTACTTTAGCTACCCGGTTATAATAATACGCCGGCTCTTCGATCATGCGGATCGTTTGATCTGCCCTGAGTATGCCACAGCCAAGCCCGAATCGCTGTACATGATTCAGAAATGCCGCATCATTCATCCTGCTAAAATCAACGACCGTCTTCTGGCAATGCGCGCAATACCTGCCGCCGGCCGCTGGCGTCATGGCATCCCAGCTTTCTGTACAGGGGTTATCTACATGGACGGTTATCGGCGCTGGTCTTCTCATGGCTCTGCTTGTCTGCATTCATAAAGACGAAGAAAAGATAACGTTCATTTGCCGGCAGCTCAATCACAATCCCTTAAAACGTTGTGCCAACTATTTTTTCTACATTGGCGATATGAAAATCCGCCAGCCGGAACATCTTCTTTTTACTAAACACCTGATGCATTGGCACTATACGGCCAATCACCGCAGCCTGCCCTGGAAAGGCGAGCGCGACCCGTATAAGATATGGCTGTCTGAGATCATCCTGCAGCAGACGCGGGCAGAGCAGGGATTGCCCTATTATCTGCGCTTTACAGAGACTTATCCTACGGTGAAGCATTTGGCAAATGCTACTGACGAGGCCGCTTTCAGGCTCTGGCAGGGCTTGGGCTATTACAACCGGTGCAAGAATATGCTGTCCACCGCAAGGCAGATCGTGCAGGAGCGGGATGGTGTTTTTCCGGATACTTATGAAGGTCTGCTATCGCTGAAAGGCATTGGTCCTTACACCGCCGCTGCCATTGCCTCATTTGCTTACGGCCTGCCCGAAGCGGTGGTGGATGGAAATGTGAACCGCGTACTGGCGCGCTATTTCGGCATCGATACTCCGTTTGACACGACGGAAGGCAAAAAGCAATTCCAGCAACTGGCCTCTGAGCTGCTCGACCGGGAGGATAGCGCAGCCTACAACCAGGCGATTATGGACCTGGGCGCTACGGTATGCACGCCTGCGCTGCCTAAATGCCCCGAATGCCCTCTGAACAAAGAATGCTTTGCTTACCATAAAAACCTGACCTCTGTACTGCCCGTAAAAAGCAAGAAAGCAGCGGTAAGGCTGCGCTACTTTCATTACCTGCTGCTGCGCAGTGGTGATAAGCTGTGGCTGCAACGGCGCAGCGGCAAAGACATCTGGCAAAACCTGTATCAGCCCTATCTCATTGAGAGCGATCAGGCATTGGACAGCCGTGAGCTGTTGCAGACGGAAGCCTTTAAAATGCTGGGCATAAATGAAGCGCCTGAGTACGAAGGCGCGCTCAAGCAGCGGCTGACGCACCAGTTGATCGAGAGCCGTTTCTTTACCATAACGCTGGGTGAGCCTGAAAATCTGCCGCCATTGAGCGATGGAAATTGGGTGCCGCTCAGCAAGCTGAAAGCCCATGCATTCCCCGGTACACTGGTTTCTTTTTTTGAAAAAAAGAATTACTTTTAAATGCACACATAATTCGCTCACAGAAAAAACCAATGAAAATATGAGAGGTGTAAACAGAGTGATGCTGATAGGCAACCTGGGTAAAGATCCCGACCTGCAGTACCTGGAAGGAAATATTGCCGTAGCGAAGTTTCCATTGGCAACTACTGAGACGTTCAAAGACAAGGGCGGCAACCTCGTATCACAGACTGAATGGCATACAGTAGTGCTCTGGCGCGGCCTCGCTGAGCTGGCGCAGAAATACCTCCACAAAGGCAGTCTCGTATTCATCGAAGGAAGGCTGCGCACCCGCAACTGGGAGGATAAAGACAAGAACCGCCGCTCAAGCACCGAGATCGTGGGCGATAATCTGGTGATGCTCGATAAGCGCAAGGAAGGAACCGACTTTCCTGCCACGGCCAGCGACCATTCCCTCCCACAGGAAAACACGACCAATTTTACCCGTCCGGATATCAATATGACGTATGAAAGCGGGCTGCCGGCACCGGATATCGACAAAGACAGTCTTTCATTTTAAAAATTCATCATTTTTCAGGGGAAAAAGGGAAGCGGATGCCGTGCATTGCTTCCCTTTTTTTACTTTTGAAATAATCAACCACCATTTCCTTTGGAAAGTGCCACCGTGGGCGGGACGGTCCCGCTATCTTTATTGCTGCAGGCAGGCCATGTGGCTTTGCAGAATACCAGTAGTACCTCTACGATTACCATTCTCATCATCATCATACTGGTACTGCTGCTGCTGACGGCCATCACTGCCGGCGCGGAAACGGCCTACTTTTCACTCAAGGCCAAAGACGTTAATTACCTCAAGACCAAAGACGATGCAACTGCCCGGCAGGCCATCCGCCTGCTGGACCAGCCCAAGCTGCTGCTCGCTACCATTCTCGTAGCCAACAATACCATCAACATTGCCATTATCATTTCCATCAGCCTGCTTACCCGGCAGATCTTTGAAAGCATCTATCACCTGCCGGTCGATGAGATCATCAAACTGCATGGCATTATCTACTACCTGATACAGGTAGTGGGCGTTACGTTTGTGCTGGTGCTGTTCGGCGAAGTGCTGCCTAAGGTTTATGCCACGCAGAATAATATGCGCATGGCGCTGTTCAGCGCGCCGGTACTGCAGATCATGCATGGCATCTTCCGGCCGATTAGCAGGACGCTGGTTTCTTCTACCAAATTCCTTGAAGAAAAGCTGGCCTCCAAGCAAGGCTCGAATATCAGCAATGAAGATTTTGAAAATGCCATTGAGCTTACCGTAGGCCATACCGCTACCCGGGAAGAAGTGAACATCTTTAAAGGCATCCTGAAATTCGGGAACATTACAGCGCGGCAGATCATGCGGAACCGCCATGATGTAAGCGGTGCCGACCATGCCATGAACTTTCCGCAGGTGCAGAAGCTGGCCATCGAGCATGGGTATTCGCGGATGCCGGTGTATAAGGAAAGCCTGGATAAGGTGGCGGGCATGATCCATACCAAAGACTTCCTGCCGCATACCGAAGAAGATGATTTTGACTGGCATGTGCTGATACGCCCGGCGTATTTTGTGCATGAAGGCAAGCTGATCGAAGACCTTCTGAAAGAATTTCAGCAGAAGCGCATTCACTTAGCTATTGTGGTTGATGAGTTTGGCGGCACATCCGGCATCGTAACGCTGGAGGACATTATGGAAGAGATCATCGGCGATATCAAGGATGAGTTTGATGAAGATGATCCGCAGTTCCGCAAGATTGATGAGCGCAACTTTGTGATTGAAGGCAAGACCCTCATTAACGATGCAGCCCGTATGATGGGCCTCCCTTCCGATACCTTTGATGACGTGCGCGGCGACAGCGATTCGCTGGGAGGATTGTTGCTGGAAATATCCGGTAAGTTCCCTGCCGTCAATGAGACCATCTCTTACCAGAATTTTGACTTTACCGTGCTGGAGGTAGATAAGATGCGCATCCGCCGCGTGAAAGTGACGATTAATGAAGATATGGAAGAAGGGGAGGAATAAATGAAAGCGTATGATTCTGCAGCTACCGGAGCTGTAACCAGCCATGAAGGGATTGCCCGCCGGCCAATCGGCATCTTTGATTCCGGTTATGGAGGCCTCACCGTATTCCGGTCTATAGCCGCCCGCCTGCCTCAGTACGATTACGCTTATCTGGGCGATAATGCACGTGCACCTTATGGCAACCGCTCATTTGCCACCGTGTATGAGTACACGCTCCAATGCGTACAATGGTTTATTGAAGCGCAGCGTTGCCCGCTCGTTATCATTGCCTGCAATACCGCCTCCGCCAAAGCGCTGCGCAGCATTCAGCAGGAGTATCTTTCAGGTCTGCCGGGCAGTCCGCGGGTGCTGGGCGTGATCCGGCCAACGGCTGAAGTGATCGGCCATTTTTCCAGAACAAAGTCAGTAGGTGTTTTAGGCACCAAAGGCACCGTCAACAGCGGCTCTTACCGTCTGGAGGCGGCGCATTTCTTTCCGGAGGTAACGGTATATCAGCAGGCATGTCCGCTGTGGGTGCCCATCATCGAAAATGGAGAGTGGGATAAGCCCGGCGCAGATTATTTCGTCCGGAAATACCTGGATGAGCTGCTCAGCCAATCGGCTGATATTGACACCATTTTGCTGGCGTGTACGCACTATCCATTGCTGGAAGAGAAGATCCGTCAATACCTGCCCGCACACATTACCCTCGTTGCACAGGGCGATCTGGTGGCTGACAGCCTCGAAAATTATCTGTCCCACCACGGCGATATCCGGAACGCCATTACACAGAACGGCGGCAAAGAGTTCTTTACCACAGATGATGCCACAGAGTTCGACCAGCAGGCAGGCGTATTTTTTGGCGAGGCCGTTCGTTCGTCCACCGTTCACCTTCATTAACTTATTGCAAGGCCCTTTAATAGCAAGGCTCCGGCTTGTAGTTTAGCGGCTTATCTCTTCTGTGGTATGGTCAGGAAAATATTAATCGGGCTGGTGATCGTGATTGTGGTATTGCAGGCATTCAGGCCGGCGCGCAACAATGGACATGCTTTTGCAGCCAGTGATATTACCCATACCGTGCCTGTGCCTGATACGGTGCTTAAGCTGTTGCAGACATCCTGCTACGATTGCCATTCCAATCATACTAGCTATCCGTGGTACACCAATATCCAGCCGGCAGGCCTTTGGCTGGCCAACCATGTAGCGGAAGGCAGGCGGGAGCTCAACTTTTCTGAATTCGGCACTTATAGCCGCAAGCGCGCCGCGCACAAGATGGATGAAGTGGTAGAGCAGCTTCAGGAGCGGGAAATGCCATTACCGGCTTATTTATGGATGCATGGCCGTGCCCGGCTCAGCGAAGAGCAGGCGGCGCTCATCATCAACTGGGCATCCGAAGCAAAAGCGATGATTGCAGACAGTGCCCGTTGATTCTTCAGGGTTGGTCAGAGGTAGTATCTATTAAAAAATCAGCGCAGACAGGGCATTAATTCCCTACAGAGATAGCCGGAATAACCTGGCATGTGTCTGGAATGAGGCGGAAGGCCTCTGGAACGAAGCGGCGGGTGACAGGATTTCAGCGGAAGGTGACAGAAATGCAGCGGAAGGCGTCTGGAACGACGCGTACGGTCTCTAGAATGAAGCGTGCAGTCTCTGGAACGGGGCGTACAGTGCCTGGAACCGGTCGGAAGATGTTGGGAATCGCGCGGAAGGGGTCGGCAGGCGTGCGAAATATAGCGTAAGGGTTACTATTGGATATTCAGCGACTTGTCATTCCCGAAGGGAATCTTTCTCTAAGTTGCCTGTTGGAGATTCCCTTCGGGAATGACAAGCTTGTGTATACCCTTGTTGGATGTAGATAACCCGGAAAGTACAGTTAGCATTACCACGCGTTTTACAGCACATTAACGGCATATAGCTTGCAGCGACTTGTCATTCCCGAAGGGAATCTTTCCTTAATTTTCTTGTTGGGGATTCCCTTCGAAAACATTTTCTCTGCGAAGCAGAAATAGCCAATTGCTCTGCACACGATAGCCCCTCTTAAAAATCGCTGACAATGCTTTTGGCTCAAATGACCCCTTTTTTGTCGCGGACTGCCCTTACCGGTCTGAATGCGGTATTTTACTTTTGAGCTATACGGATCAGGTCAGAAAATCACCACTAAAACCAATCAATTGAGAAATTTAATTTATTCAATCAACATAACTTCAGATGGCTGCTGCGATCATACCAAATTTTCTCCTGATAAAGAGACGATGGAATATTTTACGCAGCTTACGCGGGATGCGGACACATTTCTATACGGGCGTAAAACTTATGAATTGATGGTTCCTTATTGGCCCGATGTGGCGAAAAATCCTTCCGGGGACCGAAAAGAAGATGTGGAATTTGCCCGGGCATTTGACGCCGTCAACAAAATCGTTGTTTTCTCAAAGTCATTAGACCGATCTGAAGAGGGCAAAACGAGCATTGTTCGCACAGGCCTTCAGGATGAAGTAATCAAGCTGAAACAGGAACAGGGCAGGAATATCTTAACCGGTGGGGTAGCCATTCCTGCACAGCTTGCAGCGCTTGGCCTGATCGATGAATACCATTTTGTGGTTCACCCGACGGTTGCAGGAGAAGGCAGGCGGTTGTTTGAGGGTATCGGCCTGCAAGAGCAATTAAAATTAAAATTGATGGGGTCAACGGTCTTTGAGTCGGGGGTTGTTGCGCTCCGGTATTTAAAACAGTAGCGGGAAAATCTGCTGCGCACGGTACTTATATCTTTCAAAAACAAGGCTTTACCAAACGGGTAATTTTAATAAACAATCAATAAACAGAAAACAATGAGTAAAATTATCTTTGACTGCGGCATATCACTTGATGGCTTTTTCGCAGGCGATAACAGGAGTCCGGAAAATCCAATGGGCGGCGTTTCCCAGAAAATCCACAAATGGATGTTTAAACAAAAAGCATTCTGGAAGCATATCAATATGGAGGGTGGTGAAGAATATGGCGCGGACAGCAAAGTGATTGATGATGTGTTTGCAAGAACAGGTGCCTACATCATGGGCAAGCGAATGTTTGAAGAGGGCGAGGTTCACTGGGAAGAAGATATCTACCACGCCGACGTGTATGTGCTGACGCATGAAAAACGGGAGCCCTGGGTTCAGAAAGGGACAACAACCTTTTATTTCATCAATGACGGCATAGAAAGCGCGCTGGAAAAAGCAAAACAATCGGCCAAAGGTAAAGACATAAGAATACAGGGTGGCGCGGATACGATCCAACAATACCTCAATGCAGGGCTTGTGGACGAATTTCTCATTCACATAGCTCCTGTGTTTTTAGGAAGCGGCATCCGGCTGTTTGACGGCATTGATAAGGACAAATATGATCTTCAGATTGCCGAGGTAATGCCATCAGACCTGACAACACATATCAGGTACAATCTGACGAAGAAATAGGTATCACTAGAAGTCAGGATTCAGTTATTGAAAAGGCCTGGCAAGTCCCGAAAAGGGGGGACTTGCCAGGCCTTTGTGCTGTGGTGAAAGGGCAGCGGATATGCCCTCTGATTTTTTACTTCAGCTTCTTATCTATAAGATCGCACATGCGGTTGAGCGCACTCGTGAGGCCGAGCAGCACTTCTTCGGAAACGCCAACGTTGTGACTATTGTTATTTGTATTTGTCGCCTCTATACTTGAATCGGTCATTGGCGCATTTACATTGATGCTGACTTTCTCTTTCACCAACTCTTCTGCGGTAGTATTCAGCTTGCCGGCTATGCTATCCAGCACCTCAATGGTTAAGGGCGTTTCGCCGCGCTCTATCTGATCGATTGCTGTGCCGCTCATGCTCAGCTGCTGCGCCAGCTCTTCCTGCGAGATGCTTTTATCTTTCCGCTCCCGCCGGATATTCTTACCAATGGTTTCCTGCAGAAAATCGGGCAGTGTATAGATTTTGTTTTCCAGTGTTTGATCAGATTTCATGGGGATTCGCTCTTGCAGACAAAACTAGGTTTTTGGAGCGGAAAAAAATTCCTGCCGGCAGGGTAAGTTGTATGAGGTGTACCCGCAAAAAAGCTTACCCAAGCTTTGTCATTTCTGAGGGGGGGGAATCCTTCTTTAAGTTTCTTGTTGGGGGATTCCCTTCGGGAACTTTTCTCTCTGCGAAGCAGAAATAACAAGCTTGGATATATCCTTGTTGGATGGAAATAACCGGGAAGTACAGTTAGCGTTAAAGCACGTTTCACAGCACATTTAACGGCACATGGCTTGCAGCGACTTGTCATTCCCGCAGGGAATCTATTATCCATGCTACTTAAGTCACTGGGTATTATTTATTGCGCGATCAAATCGCCTTCAAGCACTTTCCCCTGAGCAAACAAGCTCGTTAATGACCGGATAAGAGCGGCTTTCCATTTGATGCCCCGTAGCGGCTGCTATATCTTGCATGGGCAAAAATGTAACCTGTGCTGTAGCTGCAGATCAATGAAACACGCTCCCAATTCCAACGCTCTCCCGGATATCAATGAAGAAGCCCAGCGGCTGTCTGCTGCGCTTGAGGCTGCGGGGATAGGGACATGGACGCTCTACCCGCAGGCAAGCGCTGTGACCTGGGACGACCGGTGCCGTGAGCTATACGGCTTTGCCCGCGAAGAGCAGGTGCCCTATGAAGAGGTGCTGCGCTACATTCACCCGGACGACCGCCAGAAAGTATATGACACTGTAGCCCGCTCCTTAGATCCCGCTATCCGCGCGGCCTACGAGGTACAGTTCAGAACGATTGGCGCTGAGGATAAGCAGCTGCGCTGGCTGTATTGCAAAGGCAGGGCTTATTTTGATGAACAGGGCGTTGTTAACCGCTTCTCAGGAACCGCGCAGGATATCACAGAAATCATCATTACCCGTGAGCGGATTGCCGCTTCGGAGCATTGGGCACGCCTCTCGCTGGATGCCTCCAATGCCGGATCGTTCAGCGTATTACTGAACAGTAACGGGATCGAGTATTCGCCTGCCTGCGCGCGCATCCTTACCGGCGATGAAGGCGCAAGGCTTGTAAGGGCAGACCTTGTGCGGCATATTCATCCGGATGACCAAAAGATACGCCAGGCTGCGTATGAGCTAGCAGACAGCACCGGCAAGCTCAATTATAAAGCAAGGACCATCTGGAAAGATGGCAGCATACACTGGATACACGTGAGCGGCAGCTATCTGAAAGACACTACGGGCAGGTACTACCTGTTTGCAGGCACCCTGCTGGATATAACCGATGAAATAGAACAACGTAAACAGGCCGAAAGGCTCAATACCCTGATCGCTGCCAGCCACGACTGGATGGGCATTACGGACCTTACCGGCCGCTGCGAATTTATCAACACCACCGGCTGCACGCTGCAGGGCATCCGTGACCTGGCGGTTACAGATCTTTCCCTTGCCGACATCTGCACGGCCGAAAGCATCCGGAAGCTCAGTGAAAAAGCCATGCCCGAAGCGCTTGCTCAGGGCAGTTGGGAAGGCCGTATGCTATTCCGGCATTTCGGCAACAACAAGATATCCATTCCTGTTTATCTCAGGATCACTTTACAGAAAGATGATAAAGGACTGCCCAATGCATTGCTGGTGGTGGCCCGCGATCTGCGGCGCGAGGAAGCTGCGAATCTGGCATTGCGCGGCGCCATAGAGCTGGCAGAGCTGGCTACGTGGACGCTGGACCTGCAAACGCGGGAGATCATTTATTCCAATCGCCTGCAATCGTGGTTTGCTTTCAGGGAAGGAGAGACTATTTATAATACGGGTCATAACCCGATTCACCCGAATGAGCGCCACCGGCTGAATGATGCAATAGCCGCCGCAGTAAAGGATGGCATATTCAATGTTGAATGTACAACGGTCGAATACCGGACCGGCAATGAGCGCATCATTCATGCACAGGGCAAGCTCGTCTTCAATGAGGCCGGCGAGCCACTGATGCTGAGCGGCACGGCACAGGATGTAACGGCGCAACGAAAAATACAGTTTGCGCTGGAGCGCGAAGTGCAGGAGCGGACGGAAGAGCTGGTTATACTGAATGAAGAGCTTCAGGCTACCAACGAGGAGCTTTATGAATCCAACCACCAGCTTACTCATTCCAACGAAGAGCTGGCTCAGTATGCCTATGTGGCGAGCCACGATCTGCAGGAGCCCTTGCGAAAGATCAGGATGTTTTCAGGTATGCTCGATAAGGCGGATCTGCCGGTGCACAATCAACTGCTGGTATCCAAGATCAACCAATCGGCCGAGCGCATGACCCAGCTGATACGCGATTTGCTGGAGTTCTCGCGGCTGCTGAAGACAGATTCGCTGATGCGCCCGGTCAATCTGACGAAGATTATGAAGGCTGTAGTGAGCGACTTTGAGCTGTCTGTACAGGAGAAGATGGCCGATATTGAGGTGGGCAAGCTGCCGGTGATCGAGGGCGTATCGCTGCAGATCAATCAGCTTTTTTACAACCTGATCGGAAATGCCCTTAAATTTACCAGGCCCGGCCTGGCCCCGCGCATCAAAATAGATGCGATCAACATTACCCGGGAAGAAGCCGGACTCCACATCCAGAAGATGACGCCGTTCAGCAATTATTACCGTATTACGCTTACAGACAATGGCATTGGCTTCGAGACAAAATATGCCGAGCAGATCTTTGAAGTATTCAAGCGCCTGCACGGAAAAGAGCTTTATCCGGGCTCAGGCATTGGTCTGGCGCTTTGCCGCCGTATTGCGGCCAATCATCAGGGGCACCTTTATGCAGAGTCTGAGCCAGGCGTAGGCACCAGCTTTCACCTGCTGCTGCCCGACCGTCAAAGTATTTACCAACCTACACTACCAGAGCATTTCAGCTGGATCCGTGACGAAATAAAAAACTAACCACCCATGGCACTAACAGGACCTATTTTATTGATCGAAGACCAGGAGAACGATATTGAAGTGATTAAAGCCGCCCTGATCGATCTGGGTATCAGGAATGGCGTAGTGGCATATACTACAGCAGAAGATGCCCTGAACTACCTCAATGTCACCAGCGATCAGCCTTTTGTAATTCTGAGCGATATCCGTATGCCGGGAATGAATGGCCTGGAATTCCGTAAGGTGATCAACACTACGCCTTTCCTACGGCGCAAGGCGATCCCTTTTGTATTCCTCACGGCTTATGTTACCCCTCAGATTGTGAATGAGGCTTATGATCTGGATGTACAGGGCTTTTACCGGAAAGAGAATAACTATGAGGCGCTGAAAGAGCAGTTGCTGTCCATCTGCATCTACTGGCAGCGCTGCCTGCACCCCAACAGGCCGGGCATGCGCGATTAAGTGGTTACAGATTGCCGGTGCTGCCGCCAGTCTTTATCATAAGGCACAAAGAAGGCAATCCATACCGAGCGCGCGAGCCGTTGCAACAATGGCTGCAGCATGAATAGCACCAATGTATTGAGGCCAATGCACCAGAAGATGCGGTTGTCATCCAGCCTTACCGACATGCCAATGGTAAAATACCAGATTACAAAGCCGGCGGTCAACAATAGCACAGACATCCCGTAGCTAACATAGCCGGTGCCGAAGAAGAAGCCGGTCTGTAATTCGTAGAGCTGCCCGCATACAGGACAATGCTCAGGCATACGCATGGTAGTGCGCAGATCGTAAGGATTGGGATTGGTAAATAATTTTCCTTCGCGGCAGCGGGGACAGCAATTGGCAAGCACACTGCCGATGAGGCTATGCTCTGTATGTTGTTCCTGAGTTGTATGAGCTGATGAATCTCTTTTTTCTGTAGTCTGCATAATCACATGGATTTACCGGCATAGCCCAGTTGCTTTCTGAACACTTCCGGGGTGACGCCTGTATATTTTTTAAAGAATCTGGTGAAGTAGGAATTATCTGCGAAGCCCAGCCGGTAGCCTGTCTCCGCAACGCTTGCATCTGCATTTACCAGTTGCCTTTTCGCTTCGAGCAATATGCGGTCGCGGATCACTTCGCCGGCAGGCTTGCCCAGCAGATCGTTGCACAGCGCATTGAGGTGGTTGGGCGTGATGTACAGCATAGCCGCATACTCTTTCGGCAGCCTGTATTCGGGATAATACTGATCTACCAGCTTACGGAACTGATGCAGCACTAACAGGGATGGCTTCAGCACTTCTGCACGCTCAGGCAGATGCCCGATGCACCGCGCTACCTGTATAAATAAGGAAAGCAATAGCAGACGTACCATATCCAGGTTCAATAATCTTGCGGATGCGGTCTCTGCTACAAGCTGCTCCAGCAGTGGAATGCATTCCTTTAATATTTTGCTGCTCAGTTGCACTACTCCACTCATTGCAGTACCGGCCCAGAACGGGAAGCGGCTCAGGTAATCATGCTCTGCCAGAAATGACAGGAACAGCTCTTCTGAAAAGTTGACCACAAAGCCATCTGTGACTCCTTCAAACTCCCAGCTATGCACCTGTCCCGGAACCATAAAATAAGCACTGCCCGCCTTTACGGGAAACCGCTCAAAATCTACGGTATGGTACCCGCTGCCTTTCGTGAATAAGACCAGATGATAAAAAGTATGGCCGTGTGCCTTGCTCAGGTTCGGATGCTTATGCAGATATGAGGCAAAGCGCTCGGCAATTACTTCTTCCTGCAACAGACCTGTGCCATCCAAAGCACAGATATCGTAGACGGGAATGGTATTTTTTACCTTTTTCATTGCTGTACAAAGATACCGGTGATCCCATTGTACCAATGGCACTCTTTAATGTCTTTGTGGTACTTTTTACCGATTTTTTTAAAGGCTGATTCTCTTACCAAACTCTTAAAATAAGCTGCGCTTCCCAATGCCCCTGCCGGTGAACGTGTACATTTGAAGGATGATGCGTCAATTACTCCTCGCCGGGTCAACAGTCTTCAGCCATGCATTTTGCCTGTTCATCGCGCTCTGTTTTATGGCACCTTCTGTGCTGGCAGCCGGTCCCGACCAGTCTGTGGTGAAGATCTTTGTAACGAAGCAGGAATATGACTTCGCGCAGCCCTGGCAGCGCAACAGCCCGGAGCGCAGCTCCGGATCGGGCTGTATTATTGACAGCAACCGCATCCTTACCTGTGCCCATGTAGTTGAGTTCGGCGAGTTTATAGAAGTGCGCAAGGCGCGGGATGCACGCAAGTATACGGCTACTGTAAAGTATATTTCTCCGGAGTATGATCTGGCTATTCTTGAAGTGGCCGACAGCCGGTTTTTCAATAAGGCTACGCCGCTGCCTTTATCGGGACTGCCGGCTATTGGCGAGCGCGTAGTTACCTATGGCTTTCCTACGGGCGGCGATGAGCTGAGCGTCACATCGGGCATTGTATCGAGGATTGAAAATGTGACGTACACTTATGGCGACTACAATAATTTAGGAGTACAGATAGATGCCGCCATCAACCCCGGCAACAGTGGCGGTCCGGTGATGCAGGATGGAAAGCTTGCGGGCATTGCCTTTCAGGGGCGTACGCAGAACCAGGGGATCGGCTATATGGTGCCAACGCCGGTGATCAATATATTTCTGAAGGATGTGCAGGACGGACGGTACGATGGACCTGTGCCGCTGCTGCTGAAGTGGCAGAAGATGGAGAACCCGGCATTGCGCCGCTGCTATAGCATGACCGATACTGCCTCTGGTATTCTGATCAATTCCATCCATCCTTACTCTGCATTCTACGGCGCGCTGCGCCCGGATGATGTGCTTACAGAAGTCGGTGACCTGCCGGTAGAAAATGATGGAACCATCCTGATGGACGGCAGCCTGAAAACCTCTTTTGAAACGGCGCTGCAATTGGGCAATCTGGGTGATACGGTAAAGCTGCAACTATTGCGCGGTGGCCGGCCGGTTGCCATTTCAATACCGCTGAAATATGCGCGTGCCAGTGCAAGACTGGTAGATAAGATTGATCTCAGGCCGCGCTATTATATCGAAGATGGCTTTGTCTTTACTACGCCTTCCTATTATTATTTCAAGGGCGATAGCTATTGGGCGTACAATAATCCGGAGCTCAGCTACTATTATTACGACCATGTGCTCAGCGCTGATACTGCCGGCGAGATCGTAATGCTGGCCTCTGTACTGCCCGATAAGAGCAATGTAGGCTACCATGATGTAAGCAATAAAATCATCCGCAAAGTGAACGGAAGACCAGTACGTAACCTCACAGATCTGATTGATGCCTTCCGCAAAACGCGGGATACGGATATGATTCTTGAGGATGAAGACAACAGTAAGTATGTGATCTCAACCTCTGATCTAGAGCAGACCACACAGACCATTCTGCAGCGGTATGGAATCCGCGATAAGATGCGCCTATAGGGCTTTTCAGCGAAAGGGGCCGGCTATGTTAAATTAAAATAACAAGGCCTGTTGTTTAACATTTTTTTGAACGGTTCGTTAACCGTTCCCCCCTACCTTTAATCAAAGCGCTTATAGCAGGCTCTCCTGCTGGTACCGAATTTTTATTTTCACAGGTTGCTATTGCCGACTGATCACCGGTGGCAGCCAAAAATCAAAATCAGAACTGTCTATGAAAAAGCTTCTTTTGTCCGTGGCCGTAGTTGCCGTCACCTTTGCCGGAGCTCAGGCTCAGAATAAGACCAAGACCAGGAAAACGAAAGATCAGCCTGCACCGGCGCCTACAGAGCAGCAGCAAAATGTGCCTGCACAGCAATCTGCAGACCCTGCACAGCCGTTCACTAATACGGCCCAGCCAGCCGCACCGGCTACTACACCAGCCGCGCAGCCTGATCCTGCAGCTATACCAACACCGGCCGCTACGCCGGCACCGGCTGCTACACCAGCGGGTGGCAGCGTCAAGTAAGTATTCCAGCAACGCCAACAAAGCTGCCGTCCCTGACTTTTGTCCGGGACGGCTTTTTTATGTCCGCTATATTGCTGCTTTTTCCCGGCAGTTATGCAAGGTGATTGTTCCACTTATTGCTCCGTCTTAATCCCACAATTAACTATGGGATTTTCACAGGCGAACAACCTTATTTTCCCCGCTGCCCTAAACGGTGTGTCAGTAAATGAAGGCTATTCATATTAGTCTTTAAAATACGGTTTTTATCTCCTTTCCAGACCGTATCATCTATCCTTACTTTAGTGATTCAGTTAGTAGCCTGTCGAATAATATACGATTGACCGTTGCATCCGTTTGCCCCCGCAAATTGCCCTTCTACCTACCGGATCATACTGTTGACAAGCCTGGTGTAAACATCATTGCAAATAAGCTTTCTGTCGAGTCTGAAAATGATTCTTCCTTTCCGGAAAATCTACGTTCATGCTGATCATTTATTAAAACCATTCTGCCTATGCAACAGCTTATCCGGTTTCCGCCTTTTGCAACCTGTCGTAACTGCCTTATGCCGTTCCGGCTTTCAAATCCAATCATTCTTTTTTAATACCAATCACCCATTAAAAACCATCCTTATGCTGAGTTTGAAAAAAATCTACACGCTTGCAACCATTGCCTTCACCGGCTTGTCGCTATCTGCAACCGCACAGGTGTTTACCACGCCAACAGCTGTGCAGAACATCTATCCTACCGGCGCAGCGGTACAGAAACCAACTACGGCTTCTGCTTACTCGCTGGGTAATATGTCAAGCGCCTGGGGTACTGCTGACTTTTATGTGTCCGGCTGGTCCGGCGCCAACAATGGCTTCATCTGGCGCTTCACCAAGCCAGGGCTGCCTAACTCTATCTTCGGCCAGGGCGTCTTCCCCTATGCGAATGTAATAGACATGGAAGTGGGCATCGTAAACGGCCCCAGTGGTATCATCGTTACGGTAGCTTATTACAAGGTCAACTCCGGCCACTATGTAGATATCTATAAGGTCACAAGCTCTACCAGCACTCCACTCGTTTTCGCAGGAACGATAACCCTTTCTAATTCCCTGCAGTATGGCCGCATCCGTATAGATAGCCATAAGATGTATGGCACCGCTATTGTATGGTGCTATCCGGGTGTAGGTATCCAGACTATTGTGGCCAACAACGGGACATTCAGCAGTGTGGTTACGCTCAATGGTACGGCGACTTCTTCTGATCCTGATGTGGCATTCAGCCATTCCAGCGGCGATCTGAATGTGCACTATGCATACCATGATAAGCCTGCAGGAAAGATCATAGAATCTGTTGTTCCATGGCCTGCACTGCTCACCAGCCCGCCGCCAAGCATATCACCGCTTATTGAAGATGTGAACCCTGTAGGTACCGGCAGTGAGCTGCGCCTCGTGCTCGACTGCCCCGACCACTATGATGTTGAGAACTGGGCGTACTCTTATAATGCCGATGGCTTAAAGATAGCGGTACGCTTTATCGACTACCATACTACGGCTATTCCTACTACTGCAATCGTCAACGATGGCTCACTGGGCAATTATCCGCTTGCAGGTATTTATAAAGCCTTCTACACAGCCCTCTATTATGGCGATGGCAATTCCGGCGATCAGATACACGTAGGATGGTACACAACCAATGGCAGCCCATTCAACGGATACGTAAGTGTACAGATGAAGGAAAGCGGCGCCGGACTCATCAGCAATCTGGATTATATGCGGATGCCTGTAGCCAGCAGCACTCCCGGCACTTATCCGATTCGCACCGGTATCGCTTATGCCAAAGGCAGTGATGTGGGGCTTATTCCTAACTTCCTCTATGCAGTGTATTATGACCTGCCGGGCAGCACCTATCGCTTTACCCATGCCTTTCACAAATGGGGTATGCTTGTATTCCGCGGCACAGCCAGTCATCCTGATTGCGGCCCTGCTACAAGCAATGTGCTGAGCGCAGCGCAACAGGGAGCGATCAGCGTTTATCCTAATCCGTTTACCGATGTAGTGACTACTGCTTTTTATGCGTCCAGGCAGGGAACAGCGAAGCTTCAATTGCTGGATATGACCGGCAAGATGCTGGCGCAAACCAGCGATGAAGTAACAGTTGGTAATCACACGTTCAGCACTTCCAGCCTGCAGCATTTACCTGCAGGTACTTATCTGCTGAGCATCACCCTGAATGGTGAATCTATTGCTACGCAAAAAGTGAGCAAATACTAGAAGGCTGTGCACTCAGCCGGCGTTGATTTTTCAGCACTGCGCTTTCAGTCTTTTATTTCTTACCTGTAGTACCTGTTGTTTATAAAGGCTGCGCCGAATCTTCGGCGCGGCCTTTTTTATTGCGTCTGTTCTTCTTCCAGTTCAGTAAAAGCAACAAAAAAATCAGTTTTGATTTTATCTGATAACGTCACTCCAAGTATAATACTACCGGTACTCATAATGATTACATTTGTATTAATCAATTTAACCGATGAATAAATTTTATTTTTTATTGATATTGTTCCTGGGGATGACTGTTTCGGGGAGCGCCCAGGCATTATATCCGGTTGATTTTAAAGAGAAAGGAGATAAGGCCACGCTGATTGTGGAGGCAAGGGCGCAGAAAGGCACCTCTTTCTGGAACCCTGCGCATACCATGATCTATACGGCCTGGGATCTGGAGGTTTATAAAGTGTTTAAAGGCGAGCTTCCCACTTCTGTACAGATTGTTACCACAGGCGGCTCAGTCGGCGACCAAGCTATTGTAGCCAGCGATCTTCTGGAATTGCAGGGGGGCAACACAGGGGTGTTTTTCCTGTATCCGAATGCATCATCGCTGAAAGCCCCGGGAGCACCTGCCCCTTTGTATGATGTCTATGCTTCAGCTCAGGGATTCCTGAAATACGATCTTGCCACAAGCACTGCTTCTGCTCCGTTCGCACGGTACAGGAGCCTTGAAAATGAGCTTTATCCTGCATTGATGGAACTGACCGGCAAGCGGTTCAGTGAGCTCAAACCGATTGCGCAAATCCTGCCATCCGCAGGAGCGAAAAGAGGCACGGCAGCCACAATCAGCAGCTGGAGCCCGCTTCGGGTACATGGCGGCGCATTCAATGATCCGGCTAACAATACGCTCACTATTACCGGCACCGGCTTTGGTACGCCAAGCGGCTCTGCAGCCGTCGGCTTTGATGATAATAATGATGGCGGCGGCGGCACTCCTTATCTGATTGCCTGGAACGATGCCAATCATATGGTAAGCTGGACCAATACACAGATTGTAGTGAAAGTACCCGGACGCGCTGGTACCGGCACGCTCAGCATTTATGACAATACCGGCGCAGTGGCCGGCACATCCGCATCCAACCTTATTGTGGACTTTGGCATTATTGAAGCGGAGATTGGCGGCGCAGCGCTGGAGCCTAATATGATGAATACGAATGGCAGCGGTGGCTACAGCATTTATTACAGCACGAGAACGACTAACAGTGGAGTAGACATTACCGGAACGCCCACAATCGGCACGTTCCAGCGTGCGCTGACCACCCACCGGCAAACCGGCGGTGTCAACTTTACAGACGTTACAGGCGCGGTTACCAATACCACTGATTCTCAAACGATCGATCCTTATACTTTCCCCAACCTTGTGGAGTACGACAATGCCGGCACCGGCACAACTCCCCTGCCCAGCGGGGTATTGGGCGTATGTATTTCAGGCTATTCACGCTGCTCAGGCCGGCCGGCACGGCTGGTAGGCTTTGATGTGCTGCTGCGCAATACAGCTTTTTCACAAGGCACGGCCAGCTTTACCGAAGGCCCATGCGCCCCCATCGAAACTTCCACTTCCAATATTGATCTGGAAGGAGTCATCCTGCATGAGCTGGGCCATGCAGTTACGCAGGCTCACGTGATCGATGCTATCCAGAATACCGGAGGTGGATTTGCCGCCGTTAATCCGAGCGCTGTTATGCACTATGCCATCACCAATGGCCTGCGGCGTATCTCTTATGATAATCCGATGCTTACCGGCATCCAGTATGCTATTGCCCCGCAAGGACTCGCTTACGGGGCCTGTCCCGGCTCTTTTTCAGAAATGGTGCCACTGACCGCCATTATTTCAGCGCGGGATGAATGCAGTGGTCTGTTTCCGGCTACTGTTCCCTATTCCGGTACCAGCATTGCCTTTGATCTGGTGCATGCTACTTCCAATAAGAATACAGATCCTCAGCATACAGCGTTCAAGACTACCGGCATTGGTACCAATGTGACCAATACTCAATATTATGCCTTCCGGACCACAGCGGCTGGCGGCACAATCAGTGTTACGATCTCAGGCTATGCTACCACGCCCGCCGCGCTGGCAAGCTGTAATACCGATGGAGTGGAAATGGCGCTGTATCAGGTAAGCACTTGCCCCACAGGACAAGCCTATCCCACTCCGGTAGAATACCGTACGTTCAGCGGTAATGGCGCGCTGACGCCTTTCTCCGGACTGGCAGCCAGCACGAACTATCTGCTCATCGCCGATGGTCTGGAAAATACCAAAGCCACGTTCAATGCGGTCATTACTTCTCCCACAGCACTACCGCTCACGCTGGTAGATTTCCGCGGCCGGGCGCAGGGTATGCACCATTTACTTGAATGGCAGTTCAGTCCATCCGAGCTACCTCAGTCCTGCATTCTGGAGCGCAGCAGAGATGGCAAAGTCTATGCCACACTCTATGAGAACCAACGCATGGTAAGCGCTGAAGATGCCTTTACGGATGAAGCCCCCTTTACCGGCAATAATTATTACCGGCTCAGGTTTGCCGATAAGAGCGGTACAGTCACCTATTCCAAAGTGATTATGCTGGCACAGCAAAACAGCGGACGCTTTGCACTGGCGCCAACTCCGGCCCAAACAATTACCAATCTGTATTATACGGCCAATAGCCCCGAAGCTGTAAATGCTCTTCTATATAGCGCCAGTGGCCAGCTGGTAGCGCGGTGGCAGTGGATGGCACAGACCGGCGAAAACACATTCCCGATAGATGTAGCATTGCTTGCCAGCGGTTGCTACACACTGCAGGTAAATACCGGAGATCAGGCAAAACATCTGAAGCTGATGAAGCAGTAAGCAGCTACATACAACACTGCACAAAAAGGCCGCCGCAAAAGAAAATTTGCGGCGGCCTCTATCATTCTATCAGCGCTTAATCATCAGCCAAAACAAAGCAGCCAACAAAAAAAGGCTTCTGCATGCTGCATTTTGAATTCTGCATACTGCATTTTGAATTTTGCATTAACAACATTTATTCAACAACAGAAAGAAGAGCTGTTGCAGTGCCGGCATCAGTAGCCATCCTTACCTCATACAATCCGGCGGCGATTCCGGCTACAGGTAAAGGCATCAGATGCTTACCCGCTCCAAGGGATGCAGCTGGCAGGCTTGCTACCACACGGCCGGTCATGTCCACTATTTCGAGCTTTATCCGGCTTTCTTTGCTCAGCTCAATACGGGCAGTAGCGCTGCCATTAGCAGGATTTGGGAACACGCTGAACTGATTGATGCCGGAAACAACATTGGAGACGCCAAGCGGCCCTCTGTTGCTATTGCTGTTGAGCACCTGACCATCGGAATGACGGATGAGCATAGCTACTGCGTGCAGATTGGAGCGTGACCAGGCCGGATCAACAGTAGCGGTGTAGGTATGATTATAGACGGTATTAGCAGGCAGCGCAGCAGGCAGCGAACCGGCATCGCCCGCAGAGTCGGACAGGTAGCGGGCAACGAAATCATAATACATCTTTGAAGCAGGCACCGGATCGGGCAGTTGCTGGAAGTCGTATTCGGTATTCCCAATTGGTTTTTTGTGTGAGTAATAATTATGCTGGTCCCAGCTGGTGCTGGCAGTGCTGTGCACCCGATCTTCTGTAAGCACCAAAACCAGTCTGTAATCGCCGGAAAGATTCACCGCCAGCTTTACGCTCACCGGTATGGTAGCCGTATTATTATTCCAGGTGATATTGCCTACCGAAATGTCTGCATAGGCAAAGTAGTCTTTCCTTCGCTGGTAGAGATCAAATACATCGCTTGGGTCTGCTACTTCAGTGCGATCTATAATTACAGACGGGAAGCCATAAAATCCGGGTACGGAAGTGATCTTGCCGGCATAGGCATCTATCTTCATCGGATCGCCTTCATGCACTGCTACGGCGCTTACATCAGCAGGATGCATTTTCCAAATGCTGTCCATATACACAATGCCGCGTACACACCAGCCACACCATGTGCCGGTAGCTTCCTCAATCATCATTTTCTTTTTGGGCATAAAGGGTACAGCCGTAAGGCTGGTAGCGGATGAGTCATTGACATGATTCGCATCGCCGGTAGCATCTACCCAGGCTCTTACAGGATAGCTGCTGCCGCTGACGGAAGGAAGCGTATAAGGGGCAAGCTCAAAAGTAGCGGACGTGTACGGGGCTATATTGGCCGTAACATTCGTAGACACTATTGCACCACCGGCCACCTGACATTTTACACGAAAGGAAGTAAGATTGGCGGCGCCATGATTGGTAATGTTTGCGCTGAACACTTTGCCATAACCGGGTGCGCCATAAGCATTCGCACCGCCGGTGATTGGGTACAGATGGCTTAGCACAGCATCTACTGGCGGCAATACCTGCGCCGTTACATTATCCAGGTAGAGGTAGTATTTGTCATAGGAATTATCACGGAATGCCACCCGGATGGCTTGGCCGTTAAAGGCACCAAGCGGTACTGCATGCCGGCCAAAGCTGTCGCCTTTGGTAGCTACATCGTTCCAGAGCGTGCTAGTGAATGAAGCGGCTGTAGTGCCTGCGGTAGGCGATACCAGCACCTGCAGGGAATCCGGCACATACTGAAAGGGCGTACGGTCATCCCAGATCAGATACATATTGGGACTGCTGACGGTAAAAGAATGGCTGACCATCCACCGGTCTGCCCTGGCATGAGGGTCAAAGGAAGAAGTAGTGACCATGCATGTGTCACTGGCGCTGCGGCTTCTGGTGGTCCAGGCTTTGTTCTGCAGGGTGGGATAAAAAGGATTCAGCGGCGATAGCGTATTGGCATCATTGATCATAGTCCAGTCAGCGGGAAATCCGCTGTTGAAATTCTGTGACCAGGCCTGTGCATCTGCCATCCGCGGCAACAAAGCGAGAGACAACCATAAAACACTTTGTAAAATGTAAGACAGACGCATAAGGGGAAATCCGTTGATTGTTTAAAATGTTTTGAAGCATACAATGAATGGCAGCTAACCGCTTTCATCACTTTCAAAAATACCTATAAACAATACAATTAATACAGACAATCAATCTGTTATGTACGAATTATCAATTTTGCTTCACGAAGTCAGGAACTACACTGTTGAAAGTTATTTACTAATTGATAAGCGACATTCAGGTGTGAATAATCAATTTTAAACATCACTCAAGCCTGCTTATGCTATTTTTTTAGACAAAAAATCCCGCAAGAAATCTTCTTTAAGCTGCTGGAATATTTACAAGCCTGAAGAAGATTCCCTGCGGGGAAAATCATTGAATAATGTTGCTTACTCTTTTACAAAACGGATGCTGCTCTGAGCGCCGCCGGACAGGGAAAGCTTCAGCATATAAACTCCTGCCGGCAGCCCGCTTATCGATATCGTCTGGTGGTCTGCAGTAATGGCTTCTGTGTGCATCAGCTGCCCGATTGTATTGATGATGGATGCCTTTGCATTGGCAGCGCCATTAATGACCAGAAAGTCTTCTGCCGGATTCGGATAAGCACTAATGCCAGCCGGAAGTCCTGCACCGGAGATGCCCGCAGCATTTACCGGTATATTCTGGCACACCTGGCCACTACCGCAGGAATTGTAGGCAGTAGCGCATACGGTATACGTGCCATTAGCTGCATAGCTATGTACCACAGGTGTAGTGATTGCACTGCCCGATTTCGTAATCTGCTGCCCGTCGCCATAGGTCCATTTCACGCTGTCGGTGCCGGCGGTAGTGCCGTTGTAGGTAAGGGTAACCGTTCTTGCGGCCGCCGCTTTTGTGAAAGAAGAGACCGGTGATGCGCAGGTACAGGAGTAGCCATACTTAGCCACAAAAAAATCTTCCTGACCACCTATATAATACATCGTATCATTCCCTGCATATTGGGTACTGCCCGATTTACCGCCAACATATACACTGTTGCCTTTACCCAAAGCCACTGTAATGCCAAAGCTGCCATTGCCTGATTCCTTCTTTATACTGTCCAGCGCATGTACGGCTCCGGTAGCCGCATCAAGTCTCGCCACAAACACGTTGTAGCCCGCATTGCACTTGCCTGCTATCTGGTAGTTGCCCCACTTAAGCCCGCCGCAGCCGCCGGTGAAGATGACCTCGCCGCCCGGTGTGAGCACAATGCCCCCCGAAAAGGTAGCGGCAGGACAGCCGCCGGCGGCAATCTCATTACTGGATGCATTGCTGAGCCATTGCAGGCTGCCGTTAGCCGTAAGCTTGGCCGCGAAAGGCGCGCCATAGCCTTGCGTATGCAGGGTACTGCCAAAAAGATGTACATCATTACCCGCATCACCGGTGAGGTAAATATTGCCTGCAGCATCACCAGTTGGCCGTCCGCCGAAGGATACCTGATTGGTATCGGGTATGAAATGCCAGATATGCTGCCACTGGCTGTTGAAGCCGGCAACAAAGCCGGGATTGTTTACCACCTGCCCATTGATAGTAAAATCGGATGTTACGGAATACGGACTCTGGCTACCCACAATGATCCAGTTGCCATTGGGAAGATGAGCCATCCGGAAGGAGTAAAAATCAACCAGAGGACGGTCATTGAAGTTAGGGTCCGCGCTTACGTAGGGCGCAATATTGAAGCCTGCCGGACGAACCGCAGAAAGCACCGTGCCCTGTGAATTATACTTAAGGATGTACAGGCCGTTTGCAGTGATGGCACAGGGTGTACCGGCAAGCGCGCCTCTGGTGAGGAACACAATGATATTCAGATTGCCCGCACCATCTATATCCATATCATAGCTCTCACTTTGCCAGTTGTGGTTGGCCGGGTTTATTGTATCGGCATCCGGCCTGCGCAGCCATTTGAAGTTGCCTGCTGTATCGTATTGCACCACAAACATGCGCTGATAGCTATTGTACGGCAATGTAGTGTCTGAAGCAAACTTAATGGGTGGATAGGGTGAGCCTACCGCCGGAACATTGCCCATTACGTATACATGCCCCATAGTATCTACCCGTAAAGATTTTACAGAGCAGTCTCCCCCGCCGCCAATGACCTTATACCAGCGCAGCGCGCCACTGCAGGAATAGCTGGTGATGATGAGGTTATTCATGGTATAGCCGGGCGTAATAAAATTGGGGATAGAATGATTGTCCAGGCGTGTGCTGCCGGATGAATGCACACAGGAAACAGCGTACACATTGCCATTCTGGTCCGTGCCCATATCATACACCGCTTCATCATCCCACAGGTAGCCGCTGCCGGATGATATGTCGGAAGCGGTGCCGCCGCTTTTCCCCCATTGCCAGGTTTGTGCGTGTAGGGAGCAGGAATAGAGGAGCAGAAACAATGCCATCAGGCAGTGGGTTTTCTTCATAATGTAGGGTTTAGGTTGTTGGTTGAAAAGATAAAGACAGCCCGGTGCGAAAAATGGTTTGTAAGTCATGGCCGCACAGGCGATCACACTACTTTGAAAAACAAAAAAGCCACCCGGAAAGGGTGGCTTCGTTATTGCTTGCTGTACAATCTTATTGGATCACTACACGGCTTACCGGCAGCAGGCCGGAAGGATCGCGCAGGTCAGCAATTTTAAGCATGTAGATGCCTTTCGTCAGGTTACGGATATCCAGCGTACCCTCCGGCGAAAGCGCGCTTTCGGCTACTTTGCGGCCTGCAAGATCATAGACTTCTGAACGGTAGCTGTGGGCGGGCAGCAGTCCGGAAATACGGATCAGGCCATTGCCGGGATTAGGGCTTATGGTATAGGCAGTGGCCGTTGCCTGCTCGATTCCTACGCCGCTGGTAGTTACAAAAGTCTGGTCAGGGCTGTAGCTGGTGCCAAAAGAATTGGTGCTTTTCACGCGGTAGTGATAGATCGTATTGCGCGTAAGGCCGGTGATGCCCGCCGTTACCGGCGTATGTGCACTGGCTGTTACGGTGCCGCCGCTGATGCTGTTGGTATAAGTTGCGGTAGCTCCGTATTCAAAATCCACCGTTGCTGCACCCGGGCCATTGGCATGTACTGTACCATTGAGTGTCGCGTTCATACCGGTCAGATTGGTAGCCGCGCTCACCCGCGGAATAGGCTTCGTGCCGGAAATGGTCACCTGATAGTCTTCGATCTCCCCATCGTAAGGGGTGCCGGTAGACTGACAGGGATCAACGCCGCTTACCCACATGATACGCGCACGGGTAGTACCGGCAACCACGGTATCGCCGATCAGCCCACCAAGGCTTACACTGCCACCCGTACCGATCGACTGGCTTTGTACGGCCTCGCTGTAGATACCGGCCGACTGGGTGCTGAATACATGGTCCTGGTTCCAGTCCACATACAGCGTTAGTATCTTGCCCGATGCGCCACCGCCGGCAACAACGTTGAACAGAAATGAGCTGCCTGCGGTAATGGAGAGCGCAGGCAGGTTGCTGTAGAAGGTGTAATGGTTTTCCTGAATGTTGGTGGGATTAGTTGTAGAGCCATATCCTACGGAGCTGATTCCGCCCGGGTTTGAGGAAGTGACCGTACCGAAAACAGGGGTGCAATAGGGTGCTGCAGTGGTCGTCTGGGCTGTTGCCGCTTTGCCGGCGAGCAATAACAGGGCTAATGCGGTGTAGCATTTTTTGTTCATACGCTTCATTGGTTTTTTGGTTTTTGCGGCGATGAATGTACAGAAAAGACTGCCTCCGTGGCAGCTAATAGTCAGACTTTTGGCGGATATTTTTAGGGTTGATATAATTGTTGTTTGTAAAGAGCAGGGCATTGAAGAAAAACAGTCGCCGGCGGCGGACATAAGTTTGCAAAATGAGTTCAGCCCTTTTGAAAAAAAATAAAAAGCACCGGAAATTTCCGGTGCTTTTCTTTGCTGTATGCAGCAGGCATCTATTCCAATGGGTGCTTATTTGGCACCTACAGAAGCTTCGATGCGTGCGCTGAAATCGTTCTCCAGCTCCATGACCCATGCCGGTATTTTATCGCCGCTGATCCTCCATGCTCCGTTACTGTCTTTATTCATCCTGAATTTAGGCACCGACTTGTCGTCATTGATCTTGCCTTCGTACACCGGCACCTGGCCGTTGCCCTGCTTGTTTACCGTAAAAAAGAACTTTTTGTCCCCTTGTTTTTCGGTATTGAATGTGTTGGAAAATGTCGTGTACATCGCGCCTGTATTTTATAATCGCCAGGCTTCATTACCCCCGATGTGCCGGAAGGTAGACCTATTTACCCGGTTGGGCCTGTTTTGTTTTGCAGCGCAGGTATACAGGCAATCTGTTCAGGACCTTACCGTCATATTATCTTATAACAAAACCTATGGGCGTGGTGGCCCGGTTTTACTTTTTTGATTGCTATGCAACTAATTAAAAAGATTTCCCAAATCTGTATTTGCGTGCTGCTGTCTGCACCCGCTATCGCCCAGGAGGCACATGATGCGAATATTCGCTTTAAAAAAGAAGACCGCCCGGGCGTAGTAGCGCAGTACGACGCGCCGGAAAGCGCCACGGAAGATGCCCTTGAGCAAAAGCTCAAAGGTGCTAACCTTGGCAGGAAGCAGAAAGAGAGCGGGTTCTGGAAATATGAAGGGGTTACCTGGCCGGAAATCTCCCCCAACAAGATCGATGTGTACTTTAATGTAGAGCGCCGTAAAGGTCATTCTGAGGTATCGATGATGGTATCGCCCGGCAATGGCAATTTTGCAACAGTGGCTACCGATCCGCAGATCATAGAAGGCATGAAGGCTTTCCTGACCCGGTTCAATGCAGATGTAATTGCCTGGCAGCAGCAGCTTGCGCTTGCAGCTCAGCAAAAAGAAGTAGCCGAGGCGGCCCGCGATCTCAAAGAGGCCAACCGCGATAAAGAACGGCTGGAGCGCCGCCAGAAAAAGGCAGCGCGTGAAGAGGAAAAGAAAGCGCGCGAGGTGGACGAGCAGCAGAAAAAGCTGGACGACCTCAGGAAGACTCAATAAAACAGGCCATGACTTTGTGAGCGCAGGCCAATCAGTAAATGCCTGCGGATAGAAATCAGAATCAGCAAAACCGCCCGCCACATTCAATGTGGCGGGCGGTTTTGTTTTAAGGTCTTTTCATTGCTATGGTGCCGGGCTTTTAATCGGTCAATCACCTGCACATGTTGGGCACAAACAGCAGGCAACCCGAAACGGGGACGACTAAGACTAAGTGTTGATCTCTATAAGACTTTCAATACCAGTTAAGAAAGCGTTTAGCAGTGGTCTGCATCACATGGGGCGGCAGTTATTACCCCCGGAACAGATGAGCTGAATTCGGCAGAAATGAGCCGTCTTTTTCACCCTGCGCCCCGTTGTTTCACCTCTACCGCCGGCAATGTACCCGCTCTACATTTGGATACAGGTATTGCGTTTGCCGCTCCTCCTACCTATCAGAAAAAGCCCGGCGAGTCTGCACTACAACCCTTTTTTGTCTTACGAGTACGATAACCATTTAAACCCCTACAGCAATCCGTCTTGCCCGGTTATTACCGGGCAGGCAGCAGCACTCAACGGAGTCATTCCTTTTTCACCACCCATAAATTTTAAGTAACCAATGAAAAAACGAAGTCTAAAGCTTTTGACGCTGGCGCTCTGTCTTCAGGGACTGCCGGGCCTGATCCATGCGCAGACAAGCAGTCCCACTCTGGAGGCTACGGCGGTCCGGGGCATCTACGTATCCATTCCTGACCCAAGCATCATTACCGGTGTCTCTTCCGGCGGGGTGCCTACTTTTTCGGTCCCGCGCATCAACTCACTGATGAGCCAGTACAATGTATCGGGGTTCACGCTGGCCTTCCCGACCTCGAACTACGAGTATCTCCGGCAGATCTATTACATGGACTGCTCATCGGGCAATAATCTGGGCCAGGCGCTCAGGCAGGGCTTCCCGCAGTACTTTCCTTACTACGAGCAGAAGGTGAACGGCGGACCGCTGGGCGCTTATTACCCCAATGACCTGCCAGACCACTGGCCTTGCCGTCCCGACTCTCTGATGCGGTTCCTCGGTGCGCCGGATGCATGGGGCATCACCAAAGGCGACCCCTCTGTAATAACAGGCATCACAGATACCCACCTGGATATGGCCAATCCTGACCTTGCCGGCCAGATAGCCGTGCTCGGGCACAACAGCTACAGCCCTTCAGACGGGCATGGCACCCTGGTTACCGGTCTTGTGGCCGCCGCTACAGACAACAGCATTGGCTATACGAGCATTGGCTTCAAATGCCGGGTAGAGTTCAATGATGGCATCGGCGATAACAATGCCATGCTGCTGCTCGCCCAGAAAGGTCGCCCCGTGCTTAATGGCAGCTGGTACAACGATCTGAGCCCCAACCTGGACCTTACCAGCAGATACCTTGCACAAGGCATCTACAATGAGATCTACGAAAATGGCACGCTTACCTGTTTTGCAGCGGGCAATGGCGCAGGACAGGGCGGACCGGACAACTTCCTCTATCCGGCCTCTTATGACCACGTATTCTGCACCAGCGGAGAAGGCTGGGAGCAGATGCGCAACGGAACCAATACGTTCAATGTAAAGGGGTGTCACAATTATGATCTGACTGGCAGCGCCAGCGGCACACAGCACCACAACAGCCGGGTAGATTTGCTGGCGCCGTCTATCCGTGTACCGGGCCTCGCCTACTCTTCCAGCGATCCTACCCTGCATTATCAGTGGGATGGCGGCTGGGGCACATCATTCGCCAGTCCGCTCGTGGCATCGACCGCTGCGCTGATCAAGTCTTACAATAGCTGCTTTACTCCTTACCAGATCGAGTACATCCTGAAAACATCGGCTAACCATACGATCCTGTCTTATCCGGAAAACGCGATCTATGCAGGCAAGATCGGCTCAGGCGGCCTCCAGGCCGGTGAAGCGCTGAAGCTGGTGGATGTGACCAGGACCGGCCATGTAACCTGTAATGACGCCAACATACAGACCATGACCATCGATGGCATCGAGATCAATACCATCTGTGTGCCCGGCGGCACCAGCAATGGGGTGTTTCCGCAGTTTACGCCGATCATCAAAAACGGCGTAGCGCCCTATACGTATGTATGGGAGGCGGCACCGGGCAATACCACTACGCTGGATGCCTACAACGTGGCCCAGCCCAAGATCATGACTTCTACCGGCGCCAATGTGGCGTACTACAGGCTTACCGTATATGATGCTTCGCCTGTACAGAAGGTGGCCAACCGCATCGTCAAGATAAAGCTGAAGACCGGCGGATGGGATCTGGCGATGCGCGACTCTTATACAGATATGCTGGATGAGCCTAACCAGATGACTACCGTAAATGCCAGCGACTGGCAGATATGGCAAAGCCCCGATGTATGGAACAGACAACACCAGGATGGCAGCACTACCCATGAAAATCCTGAGTTTTTCAATGTAAACCCGAACTATGCTTATGTGAAAGTGCGCAATGTAGGCTGTGTGCAGGCACCGGGCAATGCTGTTGTGCGCCTGTACTGGACCAAGGCCTCTACCGGTGAATACTGGAAAGATGATTGGGATAGCACCACCCATGTAGCGTCAGCCCCGGGCTTCGGCGGTCCCGGCCATATAGTGAAAGGCGGCGATGAGATTACCTATGGCTCCCCGCTCGCGATCGGCCCGCTCGATCCCGGACAGTCCACCATCCTGAACCATACCTGGTATCCTCCTCAGCCGGAAAGCTTCGCCGGCAGCCCCCATACCGTAGATGTATGTCTGCTGGCCCGCATTGAAGACAGCCACGGCTTTACCATTGCGGAAAACCTGAACCAGACGGTGAAGTACAACGTCATCAACAACAATAATATCATCACCAGGAACCTGATCGTGACCAACCTCAATCCGCTCAACAAGGTTATCTCACATCAGATTGACATTGCCAATGCAGAGACCATCAGGAAGACGTTTAACCTGCAGCTCATCAACGACCGCATCATCAGCCCGTACCTTTCCGGCGATTTTTCATCCGTAGGATATGTGCGCGTATATCTGGGCGATCTTTATGACCGGTGGATGGATGGCGGTCACAGAGGCAATGTAGCCGGTGAAGACCGGGCCACCAGGTCGGTACTGTTCGAAGGCACTACTACTATGGAGCTGGACAACATCACGCTGGAAAGCCATGAGCGGATTCCGGTAACCCTTGAGTTCAACCTAAACAACAACCCGGATATTCCGGAAAATACCTTTAATATTCACCTGCGCCAGTTTGCGGCGAATGCCGATGGCATATCAGCTAATGATGTGTATGGCAATGTGAGCTTCGAGATCAATACTTCGCCTAACAGCGATGGCGCGCTGAAGCAGCCTAGCAAGACGGGCATTGGTCAGGTTGTGGCCAACAGCGGCAGGTTCACCATCTTCCCGAATCCGGCTGCCGGCTTTATCAAAGTGTCTAATCTTTCCAAGGCAGATGTAGCGGCCAGCATCAACATCACCAATACGCTGGGCCAGATCATCACCAGTGTAGATGCGACCGTACTGCGTGTTGCTGAGCCAAAATCCATTGATATCAGCAGCCTGGCGCCGGGTGTGTACATGATCAACATTGTGACCAGCGGCAACAAAAGCGACCACTTCTCTTTTGTGAAGGAGTAAGATTCTGTTTGTGTTTTTGAGTAAAGCCGGTAAATCATATTTACCGGCTTTTTTTGCTTTTGATAATTAGGGCTTGCTAAATGATAGGCAAACCGTTTTCCTTCAATATCTTGTCAGTTAAAACCAAGCTGGCAGATGCAAGGAAAACCAACGAAGGGTACCAAAAAGCTTGCAGCGACACCGAAATACAGCAGCCCTGCTCAGTTGACGCTGCTGGGGTTTGAGACGCCATTTGATCAGAAACTCAATCCCCAGAATCGTTAGGTGCGTCTGGCTCACAGCATTCCCTGGGATGAGATCGTTTCGGTCTACGACAAACAATTTAGTTCTACGGAAGGGCGACCTCCGCTCAGCGGTCGGATCATTATCGGTGCGCTGATCATTAAACATCTGGAGACCTTTACGGATCGCGCTACCATCGAACATATCGCGGAGAACGTGTACATGCAGTACTTCCTCGGCTACACTAGCTTTAGCAATGAAGCGCCGTTCACCGCACCGCTCTTAGTCACGATTCGCAAACGCCTCAGCCTTGACTTGCTCAGCCAGATCAGCGAACTGGTGGCACGCCATGGGATGAGGCCGGATCCGGATTCAGATGATCCGGGGGAGCGGGACGGTCCACCGGATAAGCCAGAACAGCAGAACGCTGTGTCCGAAGCCTCAGATGTAAACGCCCTTTCAAAGCCGGCACCGGCAACGAAAGGGCGTTTGCTTATGGATGCTACCGTAGCCCCGCAGCACATCACCTTTCCGACAGACATTAAACTGCTGGATGCTGCCCGTCGCAAATCGGAGGAGATCATTGATCTGCTTTACGACAGCGTACGGCATGGCAAGATCAAACCCCGCACCTATCGTCGCCAGGCACGCAAAGACTTCCTGAATCTGACGAAGAAGAAACAGAAGCGGGCCAAGGCGGTCTACAAGGCCATCGGGCAACAGCTGCGTTACCTGCGCCGCAACATGGGCCACATCGATACATTGCTGAAGACTTATGAAAGCTCACCGCTGAATAGAGATCAGGCAAAATATCTGCAAACCATGCGCATTGTTTATGACCAGCAACTAAACATGCGCCAGTCCCGGACGCACCGGGTGGAGGATCGGGTTGTCAGTCTGCACCAACCACATGTCCGGCCAATCGTTCGTGGAAAAGAAAGTGCGAAAGTGGAGTTCGGCAGCAAGCTACAGGTGAGTCTGGTGGACGGCTATCTGTTCATCGACAAACTGAGCTGGGATGCCTTCAACGAAGGGATTTGTTTGCAGGATTCGGTGGCACAATACCGGCGTCGCTTTGGATACTATCCGGCCGAGATACTGGCTGATCAGATTTATTGCAATCGGGAGAATCGCCGATGGCTCAAAGAGCGGGGCATCAAGCTAAAATCAAAGCCGCTCGGCCGTCCGGCGGCAAAGGCAGTGGCCAACCACGTAAGCCCGGGCGAGCGCAATCCGGTGGAGGGCAAATTCGGACAGGGCAAACTAGGCTATGGCCTGGACTGCATCAAAGCGAAATTGAAAGACACCAGCGAATCGTGGATTGCTTGCATAGCCCTGGTGCTAAACCTCGTCCGACTGGCGGGGAGGGCACCCTTATCCTTATACTGGCAATTAATAAGGTGGTTAGTGAAGAAATGGGAATTATGGAAGCTCACGCAACTCCCGGTACACGGATCGTCAGTTATTTAGCAAGCCCGAATTACGTCAAGATGCCAATTACTCAATAAAGCCTTCCCCTCAATAGTGACGGACATCAGCTTACGCAAAGAAGCCTCAGAAATATTAAAACATATGAGGGAAGAGATTCTTTGTTATTTCTACTTCCTGTCGGTTCTTAAGAGTGAATATAAATTCAGATCAATAAACTTGTCATAAAGTAATTCCCCTTGTCGAATTACACCTTCTTTAGTAAAATTCAGCTTTTCAGGAATTGATTTGCTTTTAAAATTATGAGTTCCGCATTTAATTTCAATTCTGTTTAAGCCCAAATCAGAAAAGCAGAATTCAATTAGAGATTTACAAGATTTAGTTATGATGCCTTCCCCTTGTGCCATTTCTGCTAACCAATATCCAATTTCTCCGATTTTGTTTTGATTGTCAATTTTGTAAACTCCAATCCTTCCGACTACCGTATTGTCTTTAATAATAACGAAAGCAAATTCTGTCCCGCCCGTATTCCGCTCCATTGTTTCTTTTACGAAATTTTCAGCGAACCTAACGTCTATCATTCTGTCCACAAACGGTAACCATGCTCTTAAATGGGATCTGTTTTTGTCAACCAAGTCAAAGATTGGCTGTGAGTGATTTTCTGAAATCAATTCAAGTCGGATATTCTGGTCTATGCTTATTGTCATTATTAGCTTCATCTATAATTATTCTTTTCCTTGGGATACTCGTCAGCTCTATACGTTGACCCCAATCCCCACCCATGTCGCAAAATCTTTTTTGAATATAGACTGCGTCTAACTTCTTACGAAAACTTGAATTCTCGGCGTTTTTAACCTGCGATATTGTCCGCTATATCTCTGTTTCCGCGCAAAAAATCCGCCGACCATTACTCAAATCTTCAACTCAGTTTTTTTTGGCAACCTTTTATTAGGAAGTAGGTAATATTATTTCAGACAAAAAAAAACGCCGGTACACGGATCGTCAGTTATTTAGCAAGCCCTAATTATAATTGTGCTGCTCCGCTTGAAGGGGATGCTTGAAGCACCTGTGGTGCGATGATTACCCCGAACCGATCCGATGTATCAGGTAGTCTGGGATTATTGCTTTTTCAGCAGGCCGCACAGCTCTTTGAGCACATCGGTCAATGTCTGCAATGTTTCTTCCCGCACGCCGATAATGTTATTTGAGCCTTGATTTACGACTGTATTTGTATTAGACACGATGTATGTTCCATCGCTGTCCTTTACCAGCTCTTCTGGTGAAGTTTTGAGCACCTCTGCGATCTGCTCCAGTCGCTTCATATTCATATCTGCATCGCCCCGTTCGATGTTGCCGTAGGCATGGGTAGAGATGCCCAGCTCGCCAGCCACCGCTTCCTGGGTGACGTTCCTCTGTAGCCGCGCCTTACGGATGTTATTGCCAACTTTTTTGATCATATACACTGAAAGTGAAGAAGTTGTTACCTCAGAGTTAGGAAAGTCCATGGATCGGTTATTGGCTGGTGGTTGATAGCGAAAGTACATTTGTTTCACTGTTTTGCAAAACAAAAAGGGCTATCCGAAAACCTTCAGAACAGAGTAGGAGCAACCTCAAATTTTAAAAAAACAAGAACACCGAAATGAAAAAAATCTTCTTCGGCCTCGCGGCCCTTCCCCTCATTCTGCTGGCCAGCTGTGCCAAGCAGGAGCAGGCTACCCCGGCAGGCACAGCTGCTTCTTCAAGCAACACTCCAACTGGTGTGGCGCACAGGCCAACCAATAAATTCCAGTACTCAAGCACAGCAAACGATTGCATGCCGGGCGGTGACGGTTGTCTCGCAGAAGTAATCGTTACCGGACGTTGCCCGTTTTTAATACGCAGTGAAATGTTGTCCACAATGGCAAATGGCACGCCGGCTAAGCTGAAAGAGCTATTCGCCAATTCCGACATGCAGGAATACCTGCCGGAAGCACTGACCGGCAATGGCGATTTCATGGCGTTGATTCAGAATGGCGCATACTCTGTACAGATCGCTACAGGCGAAGGCAAGAATGTATATGCATTCGGCACGTCGGCCGATGTATCGCTTGCCAAGAATACCTATATCGTTCCGGTTCATTATTAATTTTTTGTGCTGTAACTTTCCAATACGCTGGTCATGCTATGAAGGCATGGCCGGCGTTTTTTACCCACTTTATCCTTCATTGTATGTACACCCATCATTTTCTCTATGGCTGCGCGCTGGCATTGCTGTGCCTCCTCTGCGCCTGCGATGCGCCTACCGGTCAAAATAAAGATATTCAGGTACGGCTGAAAGATTCGCTCTTGCTGGACATGAATTACCCTGACAGCCTGAAAGGCAGCAGCTATATCTGTAATTATCAGGGCAGGCCCGTTTTGTTTTCGGTTGTTGGCTACAAGCATGCTGTATTTGCCTTTGAAATGAGCGCTCCGCACAAAGGACAGCGGATTTACCTTCCTGAACTTAACCGTCTGCTACAGCAAGGTTTTTCTGATGTGGTCAGCTTTAATGGCCCTGACAGCATTTTTTTATATCATTCGGATAGTGCAATAGTTTGCCTGGCCAATGCAGCAGGTGAAATAAAAAGGAAATGGCCTATCAACCTCCATCAAGACGGAATGGAGCATGAGCTGTACAGCAATACGTCATACGATCCTGTGCCCTTTGATGCTAGTCAACCATTGTTGTTTTTTAATGATAATGTTCCATCCGGCTATACCCCTGATATTTTTATCCGGCACAGGTTTTTTGCAGCTGTACGGCTTGCTGATGACAGCGCCCGGACCGTCACCACCTTCGGTGCGCTGCCCGAAAGCTATATAGGACACTATTATGGCTTCAGCGGCTCAAGCAGAAATTTAGCTTATTTCAATCATCGGCTTCTGGCCTCTTATTACCTATCGGACTCCCTGTATGCATGTGACCCGTTGCATCCGGAAAACCCATTAGCTGCCTACGATGCCTCTAGCTCGTATGTGACACCATCAGACGATCAGTTTGATGAAAGTTACAATCATGACCATAGTGCCATGCAACAGTTCGGTTGTGAACATGCTACCTATGCAGGCATCTTCACCCGGCCCGACTGCTCATATCTCTTTAGGAAGATCAATCATAAATATCCTTACTACAATCGGGACAGTACGGTGAATATGGTATCAGACCTGCCTTTCTCCGTTGTGGTGCTGGACAGGCAGCTAAAGAAGCTGGGCGAAATTCAAATGCCTGCGCGTAAGGTATGGGGC
Organism: Chitinophagaceae bacterium; assembly: GCA_965200035.1. Lineage (GTDB taxonomy): Bacteria > Bacteroidota > Bacteroidia > Chitinophagales > Chitinophagaceae > UBA1952. The sequence continues at coordinate 1,501,284 of OZ241334.1, forward strand.
TACAAGATAATTCCGAACGGTAAAGGCTTCTGGGTGCCCGCCTGGGAGCAGTACAACAAACTCTACTATTATGAAATGGAGCTTTAACCAACTCATTGCAGCCCTGCTGCTGCCCGCCGCCACAGGCTGCAGCCATCCGCCACAGAAGCCCGTCAACATAGCCGCCTTCGAGCGCCTGCTGCTCGACGATCTGCACTACCGCATTCCCGAAGACAGTACCTGGTATCTGGTGATCTCGCCGCGCTCCTGCGCCAGCTGCTCCGTGTACTACATCCGCTGGTTCAGCCGCTACTCCACTGGCCACCCGCTCGTCATGATCGCCTCCGCCGAACACGTAGCCCAGCTAAAGACCGTCCGCGAAAACCCTGACACGCGTTATATCACGCAATTCAATCAGGCCCAACTATCCAACCAGCGCTTCCTGAAAAATGATGTGGCCTTCTGCCTTACGGTGCATGGCGAAGTAGTATCTGTAGAGCCTATTGATAAGGCTGCGGATTTGAAATATGGGATTGGGAAGTAGAGTAATGCTAATTGTCTTTAAAGCGGCTATAGGTTTCGAAGTAACATGATTTCGTTTTCGGTGACTTCGTGTTGTACGATGGCCTGAATGATGAATATTAGCAATATGATTCCATGTACTGCCGGAGCGCCTTTAGTGTGTCCTCTACTTAGTATTTGGGAGTGAGTGAATAAAATTGATAGAGCAGGTTATAAGGGTTGGAAATACGTCATGTTGGCCAGTGCGCCCATGATTAGCAATTAGTTGATTATAATCTATGCAAAAGGTACAGAACCCCTATTCTCACAATAGACCAAATTGCTGCGCCGATCGCATATCCACCTACCATACCCGTTATTAACCTGCTCTTGTTACTATGGTAAACATGCAATTTGTTTTGCATTGTCCAATCAATAAGCATAATAACTGGTCCTAAAGTAAGTAGCCACCATGAAAATGGTAGTATAAGAAACAGATGTGTAGCGCTAATTGAGTGACCTATGGCAGAACCCAAGCAACGAGCGCAAAACTTATGCTTTTTCCCTCTATAACTAAAGCATCGCTCTGGTATACCGTGACAGTTAAAAGAAATACCATTGGTCATACTTACCAAGAATGCTTACAATTCAAACAAGTAACTCTTATTTTATTTGCTCCAGATTGACCACACAGCAGACCTAACGGGCCAATCAAAAACGCACCACAACAAGCCTTTTTTACCATTAAATCCTTTTTTATCTACGAATATTTGATTAGGTCGTGTTGAGAGTTAATTTAAAGTTGATGATGGTAGCAGCGAGGTAGACGAGCGAGGTAAAGTTTAAGGCCAGCTTATCGAACCTTGTGGCCACCCTTCGCCAGTTCTTCAGCCGGTTGAAGTAGCGCTCTATCCTGTTGCGTTGCTTGTATACTTCTTTATCTATCACCCTTTGTACTTTTCTGGTAGACAGCGATGGAATCACAATGTCTTCCACGCCGGCGGCCCTTAGTTCTTTGACCAGCCAGCCTGCATCATAGCCCTTGTCAGCCAGCACCGCCCTGGGTCTGAAGCCCGCCACCAGCGCACCGGCCTGCCGATAGTCGGACTGATGACCAGGCCCGATGATGATCCTCCTGGCCCGTCCGTATTCATCGGTTGCCAGGTGAATCTTAGTAGTCAGTCCCCCACGGGATCGCCCCAGGGCTGCCGTCGCTTTGTTTTTTTAAGACCATTGGCGCCTTGATGATTCACCCTTACCGAAGACGAATCGATAAGCAGCTGCTTCAGGTCGCCGTCCGTGGACAGCTCGAATACCTTTTCCCAAAAGCCTGCCTTAGACAGCCGGTTGAATCTGGCATACACTGAGTTCCATTTGCCGAATCGTTCAGGTACGTCCCGCCAGGGGATGCCGCTCTTGGCCACGAAGTAGACTGCATCGAAGAACAGGCGGTTATCTACCTTATTGCCATGAACCGGAAACAGCAGCCCGATACGCGCCCATACTTCATCGCTCACACTGTATCTGCGCATAACTTTTACAGCGCACCGCAAACAAACCATGCCCTAACTATCAACACTACCTAGATCCGCAACGAGGGCATTTTACTTGACTTTGTTGAACTGAGTTGTTTGGATTATTGTACATCAAATAAGCTTTATAGGTGTTTACTTCCGGTTTGGGATCATTACATTTTATATTGATGAGATATTGAAATCACCTTTCCTACTATCAATTACAAGTATCTTATCGCTGGGCAAAATAAATAATGCCTTTGATTTAAAAAACCGTTTTTAACCCTATCTATTTTCGAAAATATACTGCCAAGTCCAAGAACGACCCTTAAAACCCGTTGCCCTATAGTCCACCAGCTTCTACCTTACCTAGGTGGATATTAAGCTAAAAATAGGTGTGCGCATTAGAGCGCTGCGCAAGCAAATTGGCCTCTCTCAAGAAGCATTAGCGAATAAAGCAGGCACTGACCGCACCTACATGACAGATGTAGAGAACGGACGTCGCAATGTCTCTGTTGAGATATTAGAGCGGATTATTATAGCGCTCGAAGTGTCCATTACGGAGTTTTTTAACGCAGAAGCTTTTCAGCAATAATGGGAGCATTCTACGTTAGCTCCATTGCTGAGTTTTTGCAAAGAGATGAGGACGCTATTATTGGCGCGCTTACCTCTGCAGGAAATAGCGCAGGTTTCTATCAGCAAATTCATACCCAAACCGATGCTTGGGAAATTCAAATCTCTCTTTTAAGACAGACACTAACCAGCCTTAATATAAGCTCTAGTGAAGCAAAGGAAAGTGGTATACTACTGGAATATACCATCGCAAGACGCTCTAAAAGAATTGATGCCGTCCTGTTACTTGGCGCTTCCATTTTTGTTTTAGAATTTAAAATAGGAGCCACTAGATTTAACCGTGCTGACGAAGAGCAGCTTTTAGATTACTGCCTTGATCTGCGGGATTTTCATTTTGAGTCTAGAAACAAAGTTATCTATCCAATTCTTATTGCCACAGAAGCTAGGTTAAAAGGCCAGACTTTTATAACATGTTCTGAGCCTATACAACCCATAACTTATTGCAATAGCTCATCATTGGCTTTATCGTTAAACGATCTTGTTCATCTTCAGCATAGCCGTAGCTTGCCAATTTCTTATAAGAGATGGAATGAAAGTGTGTACGCCCCTACACCTACTATTATTGAAGCTGCTCAGACACTTTTTGCAGGAAAAGATGTGGCAGAAATATCCAGATCTCATGCAGGATTAAAGAACCTTACCAGAACGACAGAAGCTATTGTTTCAGCTATTGAACATGCTAAGCTCTATAATGAAAAGATTGTTTGCTTTATTACAGGTGTACCCGGAGCAGGCAAGACATTAGCCGGTTTGAATATTGCTCATTATCCAGCATTTCAAGCGGGAGGCGAATCGCTTGCAACTTTTGTTTCTGGCAATAGCCCTTTGATCAAAGTTTTAAGAGAAGCCCTATCAAGAGATGCGACAAAACGCCTCAAAAAGCTTGGACAAGAAATAAAGCAAAGGGAGCAAGAAAGGATTATTGCCTTTATCGAAAACGTTCATGCATTTTTCGATAAATATTATGGTGAAGATAAACCGGCACCTAATAATAAGATTGTCATCTTTGATGAGGCGCAGCGGGCATGGAATGCCGATTATTCAAAAAGGAAATTTGAACGGCCACTTTCTGAGCCAGAGCTCATGCTGCAAATCATGGACAGGCATACAGACTGGGCAGCCCTTGTAGCCCTAATAGGTGGCGGTCAGGAAATCAATAATGGAGAAGGTGGAATACAAGAATGGATAAAGGCAATATCAGAAAAATATCCTGAATGGAACATACTCACGTCGCCACAACTAAACGGTGGAGACCACTCAACTGGCTCTGTCAGCCTATATAAGGAAGCGGCTAAGCATGTGACTGTTATTGAAAATCCAGACTTGCACTTGGATGTCTCTATCCGTTCGTATAAAGCTGAAGATTTATCAAAATGGGTGGCGCTTGTTTTGCAAAACGAACCAGAAGAAGCATATAAGCTATTTGTCAATAAGCTAACTGAATACCCAATATTCATTACAAGGACGTTAAATACCGCAATGCAATTTTTGCGCAGCAAAAGATTAGGTACTCGTCGCGTAGGGCTACTAGCAAGTTCAGGGGCAAAAAGGATTCGCGCTTATGGCATTGAAATGAGCGCTTCATTAAAGGGCACATCTAAGCAGGATGAGCTCGGCAATTGGTATCTGAATGCTACAGATGACATACGTTCATCTAATTTTTTAGAAGTTCCAGCCAACGAATATGCAGTTCAAGGACTAGAATTGGATTGGACCTGTGTAGCTTGGGATGCTGATTTAAGAATACAGGATCATAAATGGCGTTTTTATGCTTTTAAGGGAACAGATTGGCAAAATGTAAACGCATTAGAAAAACAAAAGTACCTCATCAATAAATATAGGGTTCTGCTTACCAGAGCTAGGGAAGGAATGGTGCTATGGGTACCAGAAGGGAATGGCAAGGACAAAACAACACTTCCTGAATTCTATGATAGCATTTATAATTATTTGAGAAAATGTGGTGTTCCGGCTCTTCTCTAGTTACTTCGATCATTTTTATCTCGATTAATCTACCCTGATACTCCTATCTTCCTGCCTCAAATAAACCAACCAAAAACCAGTCAAACATGCATCCAACCCGTTTATCTCCCGAAGAGCTGCTGGCCTATAATGAGGCATTCGTCAAATCGCTGACGGCGCTCAATGAAGCCGCCGCTGCCCAGCGCAACCAGATCATACAGGAAGTACGGGATGCCCTGAAGAGCGGCAGCCCTGCCCCGCAGCCTGCCGCCAATGTAGCCGCCCTTACTGCCGCCGCTCAACAGGCCCCGGCCGCCCCTCCGGCCATGCCTGCAGCGGACCCGGCAGCAGCCGGCGAAGGCGCCGATATCTATGGTGCGCTGATCCAGTGCTTCAGCCTGGCCTGGCACAATGCGCTGAGTGCACAGCTGCAGGCCAATGAGACGGCCATAGCCGCGCTGACCTGTCTGCTGACACACCTGCTGAGCGGGGAGACGGTGCCATCCGCTTCCTGAGCCGGCTGCGTTGTAAGCCGAACCTGCGGGATCAATATTCATCTGCGCCGGGTAGAATGCCGCACAAATAATAGAAAAATAATAATTATATGATTTCCTGCTTGCCCGGAGCTGTACCGGCTCAGGCTGATGGCAGTTCCTTTTTCCGGAACAGGACAGGTTTTTCATACGGGTTGATACGGGATATGTACGGGATATGTACGGGGTATGTACGGGGTATGTACGGGACTACTACGGAACAAATACGTATCTGACCCGAACCATATACGATGCAAAGCGCATACAGATCTGCAATTAAACAGGCACAGCTATGGCTCAGCCAGGAAGCATAGCGCCGCCGGCCGGCACCGTGGGCAGCGTCACTTTTACCAATCCATGCATGGGCTACTGGCCTGCAGGAAGACGGGCACGGACCATGCCCACTTTCTGCGTGATCCGGCCTTTGCCAGGCCGTGGGCTTTACAGCTACAGAGTGTGACCAGGTGGACTGGTACAGGCGCTCCTGCGCCGGACAGTTCGTCAGCTGCAGCCCCGGGCAGGTATGGGCTGCACTCATGTCCGCCCGGGCAAGGCACTGTACACTGTGCTGCGGAAAGATGGCACAAGCGCCCCCGGCGAGCGTTCTGTGCTGCCGGAAAACCACCATCCGCCGTATGGTTTTCTGACTGGCATAGGCAGTGCCCGCCCGCCAAAATATTGCAGATATTCGCTATCCTGATGGCTGCCGCGGCAGGTGTATAACGCCGGAGCTGACCGGTGCCCGGCTGATACCGGCCACCACCAAGGTGAATTTTGAAGTGCGGCAGGGTGGCAGACCTATTGCGGAAAACGGCCTGCCGAGCCGGAAAGATGCCCTGCTCCTGCCGGTGCTGCAGAGACCCTATGAGGCAGCTATGCCCGCCCGGGAAGGAGCATGATGCTACCGGCTGAAGGAAGGAGCACCGGAGCCGCCGGCTGATGACGCGGCTTTCGCCCTGGCGCCGGCAGCCTGAACAGACCGCAGGTATCTGCCTGCACGGTGACGCCTGATGTGCTGCCCGTTTTATTATTGCATTTCAATTTATTAAGCCTGATTCAGCGTCCTTTATCAATCCTTATTAATAGACATACTATAAACCAATGGCAGGCATGACTGCTGCCCATACCGCCCGGCTATCCGGATGCATAAATAGACGCCTTGTCTGTATGCCGCAGGATCGCTGACGGGGTTGACCATGAATCGGTACGTATGCTGCTATAGCCAGGCGGCACCACCCTGCCCTGCCTGCCATAAACCATAGAACTATGCGGCAGTGCTGACTGTACCCCCGCAAGGCAACCATTCCGGGATGACATCTTATGTAAGCTTTCGGGCAGATAACCGGGCGGTGGAGCGTGGCCGGAACTGGGTATGTGCTTAACAGAACTTCCGTCTGTTGGTATCCGGTAGCGGGGAGGATGCTGCCGGCAGGCAGGAGGTATTTGAAAAATATTCAGCCATTGGTAGCAACATACCCCCCCTGCTTGCCGGTACGGCCTGCCGGAAAGGGACAGGCGTTGCTACCGGATTTACCTCAGCCGACCTTATCATTCAGCGCCCCGGCTATGACAAGCTGACCGGCGGCCATCCGGCATACCCCACAGCGGTTGTGTATCCGTCAACAGGTGCCCAATCCTTGTCAGGCGATTGCATGGCCATCCTGAAGCAGCTGCCTCAGGCAGCTCCGGGTACCGGATCAGGGCTTAACAGCGCCAATCATTATGCGAAGATCATCAGGTGGGTTGGAGCAATACCGGCGGGCCATAATCACTACCCGCCCGGTGCCGCGCTGCAGCTAAAAGCCGGCAGCATGGCTACCAGACCAGGCGACCTTTTAAAGCATTGCGCAAACCACTATGCATATTGTTAGCGGCTGCGCATCTCCGGGCTGCACGACACGGCGGGCGTGCCTGACCTTCGTAAAGCTTTATGAAGAAACAGAAGCGATACCTACAGTCGCCCTACCCTTCCGGGAAAGGAAGCGGATGGCATAATATTAATGCCCTCGGCCTCAGGCGAGGCAGCCTGATTCAAAACCTGCCCCGGCACCCAACCACTTATGTCAAAGAATGTAGCAGCACAGCTGGTAAGCATGCTGGCCGCGGCAGGCATCCGCCGCATATATGCCGTTACCGGCGATAGCCTGAACCACCTGAATGATGCGGTGCAGCACCACCCTGAGATCGAATGGATTCACGTACGCCATGAGGAAGCCGGCGCTTACGCTGCCGGCGCCGAAGCTCAGCTGACGGGCAAGCTGGCCTGCTGCGCGGGCAGCAGCGGACCGGGGCATGTGCACCTGATCAATGGCCTGTATGATGCCCACCGCTCAGGCGCGCCGGTGCTGGCGATTGCCTCTACGGTCATATCCACCGAATTTGGCACAGACTATTTTCAGGAGACGAATACCACGAAGCTGTTTGACGACTGCAGCAACTACAACCATATTGCCAATACACCGGCGCAGCTGCCACGGATGGCGCAGGCGGCCATGCAGCACGCCTACCACAAGAAGGGCGTAGCGGTGCTGGGGCTGCCGGGCGATCTTTCCCAGATGGAAGCGGTAGAGAGTGCCTCCTCAGTACGTACGTATTTCCCAAAGGCTACGATTCTGCCCGCGCCGGAAGAGCTGCAGGAGCTGGCGGAGCTGATCAACCAGCACCAGAAAGTGACGATTTTCTGTGGCGTGGGCGCTACCGAAGCGCACGATGAGGTGGTGAAGCTGGCGGCGTTGCTGAAATCGCCGGTAGGCTACTCGTTCCGAGGCAAGATGACCATCCAGCACTATAACCCTTATGAGGTGGGCATGACGGGATTGCTGGGGCTGCCCTCGGCCTACCATGCGATGCATGAGGCGGGCCTGGTGCTGCTGCTGGGCACAGATTTTCCCTATGCGCCGTTTCTGCCGGTTGATAATGTGCTGGTACAGATAGATACGAACCCCGAGAAGCTGGGCCGCCGCGCGAAGCTGAAGCTCGGCCTGCACGGGGACATCAAAACAACGCTGGACGCGCTCCTGCCGCTGCTGCAGGAAAAGACGGATGACAGCTTCCTGAAGGCGCAGCTGGATGTATATGCGCAGGTGAAGGAGCACTTGCTTACTTATGTCAACGACCCCGGGAAGCAGAATGCTATCCACCCCGAATATGTAGCCCATGCCATTGATCAGGCTGCGGCGGATGATGCGATCTTCACGCTGGATACGGGTATGTGCTGTGTATGGGGCGCCCGCTACATACAGGCTACCGGCAAGCGGCAGATGCTGGGCTCCTGGAATCATGGCTCTATGGCCAATGCGATGCCTCACGCGATTGGCGCAGCGCTGGCCTGCCCGGGCAGGCAGGTGATCGCCATCTGCGGCGATGGCGGCCTCTCGATGCTGCTGGGCGATCTGGCGACCATTAAGCAATACAAGCTGCCGGTGAAGGTGATTGTGTTCAACAATCGATCGCTCGGCATGGTGAAGCTGGAGATGGAGGTAGATGGCCTGCCGGATACGGAAACGGATCTGCTGAACCCGGACTTTGCGATGGTGGCTCAGGCGATGGGCTTCAAGGGCATGACAGTGAATGATCCGCTGGCGGTGATGCCGGCGCTGCAGGAAGCATTCGAGACGGAAGGCCCGGTGCTCATCAATATTATGACGGACCCGAATGCTTTGGCGATGCCGCCGAAGGTGGAGCTGAAGATGGTGAAGGGCATGGCAGAGTCGATGACGAAGCTGATGCTCGGCGGGCACATGCAGGAAGCGCTGGATACGGTGAAGTCCAACTACAAGCATCTGAAGGATGTGCTGGATTGATGCTTTTTTGGGGGTGGCTTTTTTTTGGATTTGCCTTTGAATTTACATCCCCCTCAGTCCCCCTTCAAAGGGGGATGTGATGGTGGGTATGTCCTATGCTATTGTAAATAGTTCCTCCTAGTTTCCTTACACGATACAGGATATACGAAACACCTTCCCCCTTTGAAGGGGGACTGAGGGGGATGTAAGTTCAGGGAGTAGATAAGCAACTTACTCCTCCCCCAACCACTCAATAAATTCAATCAACCGCTTTACTACCGACACCACATCTTTACGAACCTCTTTTTCCGAAAACCGGATAAAACGCACACCTAGTTCTTCCAGGCGCGCCTGCCGGATCGCATCTTTTTGCACCGCTGCTTCTTCTTGATGACTGCCGCCATCGATCTCGATGGCCAGCCTTAGCTCATGGCAGTAGAAATCCACAATGTATTCACTCAATGGTACCTGCCGGTGAAATTCGTATCCGGTGGCTTTTCTGCGGATCTTTTGCCAGAGCGTGGCTTCTGCCTGGGTGGGTGCTTTTCTTAGCTTTCCGGCGAGCTGTTTCAGTTTCGTATCATAAGGGATGATGCGATTGCGCATTTCCAGATCAGGGTCTAAATGAACCGGCAAGATAAAGAACGTTTTGATCTATAGTGTTGATTTTGAGCTATTCAAGAACGGGTAACATCTCAAGCCAGTGAATTTCTCCAGCTAAAAAAAGCAGGTAATATGCCTGCCAGACATATTACCTGCTTCCTGATTAAGCAGATTAGCTGAAGCCTATTTCTTATTGCTGTGAATAAGCGTATTGATGACGGCCTGCTGCGGAAAATCCATAGACAGTATGCCGTAGCGGATCTTGCCGCGGCGGATCAGCTCCTGCTGCAGCCAATGCATCATCCGCCAGGCAGCCTCACGCGGATAAGGTACATCGTTCCATGCGGTCATGGCTGAGCTGTACTTGCCCACGTAGCTGATGAAGTTGAGCAGCAGCAGATCCGGATCGCTCTTTTGATGATCTTCGATGAAGGAATTTACCTTACCCTGCTTGAGGTATTGCTGCTCCAGGTTTATATCATAGTCATCCTGTGTGGTGTACTTGTAGGTATTGGTACAGCCCGGGTGCACGGTGCAGTTTTTGATCTTCCGGCTTTCTTCGTTGTTGCTTACGTTCAGATCATAGCCCCGGTACTGATCGCTGTCGAACCGGCGGAGCAGCACAATCTTTCCTTTGGCATCTGCCACAGTGGGCCACTGGCATCCATGATAGAACAGCTGATGCTGATCGTAGGTCTTTGCCCAGATAGCTTCATCGAAGCCAAAATCATCCGGCTTTACACTCATGATGATGAACTCGCCGGGGTTGGCTTTGAGAAATGCCTCGCAATCATTCAGCACCATATTGAAGGTGTAATTGTACAGGATCTTACCATGCACAATGTGTAGCACTTCATCGAACTCATCGCCGGCAAACATTTTCAGGGCGGCCCCGCCTGCGGTAAATGCGGTGCTCTTTTCTTTGATGTTCTTGATGCTCGCCAGCCGGATGTCCAGAAAGCGGATGCCCTGCTCCAGCTGGTCTTTGATGGTATTGTCCTGGCATTTGGCAAACTGGTGCTTATCAATGGGCAGCTTGCCGGTAATGCCGTCGAAGTCTGCGATGATCTCTGCAAAGGTGCCGCTATCGTGCGTACCGGGAATATTGATATTGGATATCATCCGGTCCTGCGGAATCAGGTCGGTGATCCACCGGCTCTTGTTGTAAGTTTTGGTTACGTAAACATCTACCTGATCCTGATCACCGTAGCTGATCACAGAGTCGGCATGAAGATTGTTCACGTGCCTGCCTGTTTCCGTATACCGGGTACGGTCCTGCATGATGGTGACGTTGGCGAAGTGGCGGTCGGAGTGCTCTTTTTCTTCTACCTTGATCTTTACAGAGGCCGTTTTCATCGCGCAGCCGTTCATGCTATTGGACGACCCTTCTATATAAAATTCAGCCGATTGGCCACCGGATGGAATATCGCCATGCACTTTGTCCAGATGCTCATCTTTCCAGCAAAATTCCCGGTCGGAGGTGCCGAAGCTGAGCTGTAAGTCTGTCTGATTGATGATTGTAAGCTTTGCGCCTTTTCCCATAATTAAGTTTTGAACGAAAGTATAGGCTCCGGACAGCGCATAAAACCGTTTTTTAACGGTATCGAAGCTACGATCTTATCTGCACAGATTGTACGTTAATTCCACAATAAGCTATTGCCCGGACACGTTTTCATAAGAACCATTTTGTTTTTATACATTCATTAATGCGCAGCACAATATGGCTTAGCTATTCTAATTATAAAAGAGTGTGTATAACCTGTGTAAAGCTTATGTAATGATGCGCATAGCCTATAGCTGATGGCGTACCTTTTTATTAACTTTGATACAAACACTGTGAGCTATGATGGATGATGATTTTCTGGACGATGAATATGATTCAATGGACGACCTGCTTCGCCAGTATGACCAAGTGAAGAATGGCGAGGCGGCAGGTATGATGCAGGAAGAAGAATTTGAGCGGGTCATTGAATATTTCTGTGAAAACAGCAATGTAGATGAAGCGCTCCTGGCCTGCGATATTGCCCGCACTTACTATCCTTTTTCCGGAATGGTGCTGCTGCTGAAAGCAGAGATCCTGACCCAGGCCCAGAAGTACGGGCAGGCGCTCAAAGCGCTGGACGAGATGGACCAGTATGAACAAAACAACCTCGATGCAGACCTTCTGCGTGCCGATATACTGGTAAGCCAGCTCAAATACGACCAGGCTGCGCAATGGCTGGAGCAGCAGAGCAAGGTATATGAAGGCAAGGACAAGATAGAGCTGCTGCTGGAGCTGGCTGATGTATATGACGAGTGCGAGGAGTTTGAAGCGGTATATGATACGCTCAAGCGGGTGATCCGCATAGACCGCCGCAACGAGGAAGCCCTGCAGAAGATCTGCTTCTGGGCAGAGTTTGCCGATAAGCTGGAAGAAAGCGCGGCGCTGCATACTGCGCTTACCGAAGAAGACCCATATAATTCGCTGGCCTGGTTTAATCTGGGCGCGGCCTATCAGGGCTTAAAGCTCTATGAGAAGGCGATTGATGCGTATGAGTTCTGCGTGGCGATTGATGAGAAATTTGAATTTGCCTACCGCAATATGGCCGATGCTTACATGCGCCTGAAGTGGTACGATAAGGCGCTGGAAGTGCTGGAAAAACACCTGGAGATTGCCAAGGCAGAAGATGTGATCTATGAGGCGATGGGCTACTGCTATGAGAAGCAAAAAAACTTTCAGCAGGCGCGTCATTTTTACCGTCAGGCTTCGCAGCTAAGCCCGCAGGACGATGGTATTTTCTTCAAGATCGGCGAGACGTATGCCCGCGAGAAGCAATGGGAGAAGGCGGTGAAGTCTTACTCGGTAGCGCTGCACCTGAATAAGGATAATGCGGCCTATTGTATGGCTATCGGCAATTGCCTGATGGAGATGGATGTAAAGAATGAAGCGCTGGTATGCTACCTGAATGCAGTGCGCCTGAAGCCGGGCAATAAGACGACCTGGGTAGCGCTGATTAAAGGATTATACATTGCCGGCTATTATGATGAAGCCCTGACGCAACTGTCCGTAGCCCGTGAACATTGCGGCGATAAGCCTGATTTCAATTATTATGGCGCCGCTATTCTAATCTCATTGGGCAAGACGAAGGAAGGAATGATCATGCTGGAGGCCGGCCTGAAGTTTGCCCCTTCCCGGATCAAGATATTTACGGACCTGAATCCTGAGTTTATGCGCCGTACAGCGGTGGTTGACCTGATCAGCAAGTATAAAGAAAAGAAGAGCCGGGGTAAGAAGGAGTAATATTTCTTTCTCGTTTTTATTGCACAGCCGCTCTTCGAGCGGCTGTGGTGTTTTTGGGTCTGCTTTCTTTCTGGTTATGCTCTTCTTTATAAAAACAAAAAAGCCGCGCAGTTAATACCGCGCGGCTTTTCATTAATACAATAGAGCAGATTTACTGCATGGTAAATTTACCAGTCTGCACCAGTGCTTTGCTCTTATCGAACACACGATAGTAATAGATGCCAGCCGGTACATTGCCCAGCTCTATGGCTGCGTTCTGCGTAAAGGTTTTTTGTGCGATCACCTGTCCGGCTGCGTTTACGGCTTCCCAGGTAAGCATATCCTGCTCTTTGCTGCTGAGGTACAGCATACCATTGGTTGGGTTAGGATAGCATTTTACCACGTCTGCATTGAATGCTACGTGCGCAATGCCACTTGGACCGGCCATAGTCACGTCATCCACGAAAAGCGTGCTGCTGTCTGTACCACCCTGAAGCGGACCAGAGAGGAAGCCGATCTGAATGCGATTCGGTGTAGCAGTGCTGGTGTAATTAATGGTTACCGTCATTTGCCGGTAGCTGGATACAGTGCTGAATGTAGCAATGCCCTGACCAACCACAGAATCCTGGCCATTAGTGCCCTGAACACCCTGCAGCACGGCCGCAACTACGATTGAACCCGAATCGGATGTGCTCTTGGGCTGATATTTCACCCAGGCAGATACGCTATTGGTTCTGGAGGTTACCGCAGTTCCGCCGGTGGCAGTGAAGGTTTGGGTGATCACGTTTACATTCAGCCTGGCATTGGATAATGCGCCGGGCAGTACGCCAACCATTCCGCCATAGTTGTGCGACATGATGCGTGCTGATGCTGTGCCGCCATGTACGTCTGCACTCTTCGATACCTGCTTGGTAGCCGTGATGTTTACAAGTGGAGCAATGGTGGCAATGGTAGAGTCAACGGTGTACCAGCTGGTGGGTGATTCAAGCTGTGTGCCATTAACAGTGTAGTTACGCCAGGTTTCTAAACCGCCATTGACGAGCTGAGCCTGCGCGGCGCCGGCAAAAAGGCTGGCGCCAAGAATAAGTAGCATTTTCTTCATAAGGTCTGTTTGTTGGTTGTTTTTGATTTATTTGGATTAAAGTCTTTCGAGGGTTGATTTGATGGCTGCAAAGTCGGGCTGCTTGCCGGCGTCTTCCAGCACTTCTGCATATTGAACCATACCATCTTTATCAATAACGAAGGCGCTGCGCTTGGATACGCCTTTCATGCCAAGCACAAAGTTTTCGTACAGGGAATCGTAGGCGGTAGATGCTTCTTTATTGAAATCTGAAAGCAGGGGAAAGTTCAGGTTCTGCTGCTTGCGGAACTCACCTAATGTAAATGGGGAATCTACTGAAATACCATAGACCTGTGCATTAAGCTCATTATACTGATCGTAATTGTCGCGAACGCTGCAGAGCTCTGCGGTGCATACTCCGGTAAATGCCATCGGGAAGAAAAGCAATACTACATTTTTGCCACGCTGGCTGTTGAGGCTTACTTCTGCCTTGTTTGTATCGCGAAGGGTAAAGTCAGGAGCCTGTTGTCCTTGCTGTAATGCCATAAAGCCGTTTTTTAAATTATTATTATTTGCCCAAAAGTAACTAATGGACACTCATTTCAGCTAATAATTCTCCTTAGCCATTATCATGCTACCTCTTCTGCCCGATAGGCTTTCATGCCGCCTTTGAGGTTGTAGAGCGCGGTGAAGCCCAGCTGCTCCAGCCGCTGAATGGCTATGGCGCTGCGAATGCCTTTCTCGCAATAAATGACTACCGGCTCCGTGCGATCTATTTCCTGATTGCGGTTTATGAGCTCACCTAACGGGATGAGCTTCCCGCCAATGTTGAACTGCTCATGCTCGTAGGCTTCCCGCACATCTAATAAGCCAAAGCGATGCCCTTCCCTTATCCAGCTTTTTAATTCCTTAATGGTCAGCTCTTTCATGTGAATATGGCTATAGAGATTTTCTAAAGGTGTATATACATCGAATTATGTTTCGCCTGTACATTTGCCAAAATTAAATCAACATCACCGCACCATGAAAAAATTAGCTATTCTCCTCACAGCCGGCACGATGGCATTTGCATCCTGCCAGAACGCACCGAAAGCCGATAAGGCCAATGCTACCGACGCACAGGCAGTAACTACTCCTGCAACCGGCAACACTTACAAAGCAGACCTTGCACAAAGCCGCGTTGAATGGACGGGCACAAAGCCTGTAGGCAAGCACCACGGTACTTTTATGCTAAAAGACGGCAGCCTGACGGCAGACAATAACAACATCACCGGCGGCAAGTTTGCCATTGATGTCAAGACTTTGAAAGCTGATGATCAGGACAGCGCAGGCAATGCCAAGCTGGGCGGACACTTGCTGAGCCCGGACTTCTTCGATGCAGCCAAGTTTCCCAAAAGCACTTTTGAGATCACTGCGGTGAAGAGCGGCGTGGATACTACGGCACAGGGCGGTCAGGTAATGATGAAGGATGCAACGCATACCATTACCGGCAATCTTACTTTGAAAGGGGTAAGCAAGAGCATCAGCTTCCCGGCTAAGGTAGCTATGGCGGGCAACCAGATCACTACAGAAGCCAATTTCAACATTGACCGTACCCAGTGGGGTATGAGCTATGGCAATGACAAGAGCCTTCAGGATCATTTCATTCATCCTGAAGTAAACCTGCAGCTTCATATCGTAGCGAGCAAGTAAATAATTCCGGGGTTTTCTTTTTTACGGCGCTCCTTCCAGGAGCGCCTTTTTATTGCTTGTTGTGCTCATCGCTGTCTTCCACATCGGCCGCAGCTGACTCATCACTGGCCTCAGGCACCCCATCCGGCATGAAGAACAAAAGGGTTGGGATAAGAAACAATCCGAATGAAATAAATACAGAAACATAGGCCAGGGGAATACTAAGGCCAAAAGCAGCCAGACCAATGTAATTTTTGATCTGTACCCGGTGGGTTACGCGCTCTACTTTCGCTGTTACCTCCTCATCTTCCCGCTCAAATAAATGATGGCGCGCTGCATAGCGCCGCATGGCACTAAAGGCAAATGAGGTCATGAACAGCACACCGCCATAGATGGCTGCGCTTTCCGGTAGAAAAGGATTTTTACCGATCATGGAAGTGGGGAACGGCACCAGACTGAGCCAGAAGAGGAAAACCAGATTGAGCCACATCAGCTTTTCATCCACTACCTGTACGAGGTGAAAAAAATGGTGGTGATTGAGCCACAGAATTCCCACTACCATAAAGGAGAACAGGTAGGCAATCAGCTTCGGGCCGACTATGTGAAAGCCGGCTACTACATCGCGGTGAGTGAAATTGTGCGCAAGGTCGGGGAACCTGATATCGAATACCATAATCGTGATCAGAATGGAGATCACGCAATCACTGAATGCTTCTACCCGGCCGGTTCTGATCTGCATGGAAAAGTATATTTAATAAAGCCTACCCTAAAGCTGTGCCAGCAATGTGCCTTATCTTGGCAACCGCATATATGGCCACGATTGCGCAGCAGATACTGGAAGGACTTAAAGCGACAACGCTGCCGGAGGCGATTGCTGTTGTTGCGGGCATAGCGAGTGTCTATCTAGAACAGCAGGAAAAGATCTGGCTTTACCCGATAGGGCTGATTAATACGATACTGTATGTTTATCTGAGCATAGAGGCGCACCTGTTTGGTGAGGCCAGCGTCAATATCTTTTACACGATCATCAGCATTTACGGATGGCTGCTTTGGACTAAGAGAAATAAAGCGAAACAGCCCACGCTGCAAATCACTTTTTCTACTGCCAGGGAATGGCTTTATCAGTTGCTGTTCTTTGCCGGCTGCTATGGCGCCATTTTTGCGGCGCTCACGGCCATGAAGCATTCTTTTGCGCCGGGCGCTATCCCCTGGGCAGATGCTTTTGCCGCCGCTGCTGCATATACAGGTATGGTGCTGCTGGCTCGCAAAAAGGTGGAAAGCTGGTACTGGTGGATCGCTACGAATACGGCTTCTATACCGCTGTACCTCGTGAAAGGCTACGCATTCAGCTCCGTACAGTTTCTGGTATTTTCAGCCATGTCTGTAGTTGGTTTAATCGCGTGGCATCGCAAGGCTCTACGTCAACACTGACAGGACTTTGAATGCTATCAGCGTTTGAACAACTCAGCGCCATTTGTGCTAACATTCAGCTGATGCTGCGCGCCCAGCATGAGCGTTATATTTTCAGTATCATGGCCACAGGGCACATTGAAGGCTACGGGATATTCATATTCCGCTGCTTTATCCCAGATGATCTCTTCCAGCGTTTGCCCGAACGGGCGCTCTGTATCCTGCATATCTGTGAATGAGCCTACCAGCAATCCCGCCAGATGATCGAGCTGACCGGAGCGCTTGAGGTTGAGCAGCAGCCGGTCTATATTGTACAGATGCTCGCCTATATCTTCGATGAACAGGATTTTTCCGCGGGTATCTATTTGTGAAGCTGAGCCGCTAAGATGTGCCAGTATCGCCAGATTGCCGCCAACGAGCACTCCACTTGCTTCTCCGGTTCTGTTATAAACGGACGGGTTAAATGTATAGTTCAGTACCTGCCCGGTCAGCGCTTTGCGCAGGCTTTGCAGGTAATCGCTTTCTTCTGTCTCTGCAGTAAATGCCCCACACATCGGACTATGCAGGGTTGCGATGCCCATGGTAACTTGTATATGGCTATGCAACACGGTAATATCGCTGAAGCCACAGATCCATTTAGGCTGCTGACGGAAGCGGGTAAAATCAAGCTTATCAATGATGCGGCTGGTTCCGTAACCGCCCCGCCCCATCAGGATGGCTTTCACTTCACCATCGTCAAGCATCTCCTGCAGATCAGCGAGGCGCTCTTCATCTTTTCCTGAAAAATAAAATTGTCCTGTACCAACGGTCTTGCCGATTTTTACCTTGAATCCCCAGCGCGCCAGCACTTCCGTACAATAGGCAATGCGCTCAGCGGACACGTAGCCGGCAGGACAGGTGATGCCAACTGTATCGCCGGGCTGGAGATAAGGGGGAATAATCATGATAGAAGCAAAATATTTAACCGCAAAGATGCATAAAGTTTCTACCACGGCAGGGACGCTGCGATACAAAAAGCAGTGCTTAACCTGATTGTTCCACTATAAATAGATCAGAAACATACATAAATTTCCAGGTCCCGTACTTCGGCTGGAAATGTTTTCAGCTTGTAGCCTTCACCACTCGTATTTCGTCCATTGGCAGGATCGAAACGGTATTTGTGCAACGGACATACAATGCGGCTCTGTGCATCCAGCCAGCCGTCACAGAGTGGCGCACCTGAATGAGGGCAAGTAGCAGCGAACGCAAAAACCTGATCGCCTTTGCGCAGCACACAGACCTTCTTGCCGGATATTTCCAGCCCGGTGATTTTGTCTTCGGTAAGATCATTCAGCTTTATTGCTCTATGCCATTCCATATTCGTAGAAATGCTCCCGGGGCTTGTTCTAACACTACACTATCTTCTTGCGGCGAAGAAATCTTTCATCAGTTGTGCGCATTCCAGGCCCAATGTTCCTGCTGTTAATTGTGCTTTTTGGTGGAATGGCCAGTTTGCGCCTGTGCTTTTTCGGTAACCATTTTTCACATCTTCCGCGCCATATACAATGCGCCCAACCTTGCTCCAATACATAGCGCCACAGCACATCAGGCAAGGCTCTACGGTTACATAAAGGGTGGCCTCCTGCAAATACTTCGCGCCTATAGTCTGGAAAGCCGCCGTCATAGCAATCATTTCGGCATGGGCTGTTGGATCTGCCAGGCGTTCTACCTGATTATGGCCCCGCCCGATAATCTTATCGCCCCAGACGACTACAGCGCCTACAGGCACTTCCCCTTCATCAAAGGCAGCCTGCGCTTCGCGCAATGCAGCGCGCATGTATTGTTCGTCTTTTTCTAACGCAAAATGCAAAATGCAAAATTTAAAAACTGCCTGTATTGATGGCTACTTGTTTGGACTTCAAAAGTCAGTGCTATTCCCTGTTTTTGGTATCCATTATAATGGTTACCGGCCCGTCATTGACCAGCGCTACTTTCATATCTGCGCCGAAGGTTCCGGTCTGGATAGGCTTTTCCAGTAAGCGCTCGAGCTCTTCGATGATCTGTTCATAGAGCGGTATGGCCTGCTCCGGTCTTGCGGCTTTAATGAAAGATGGCCTGTTGCCTTTTTTATAGGATGCGTGCAGGGTAAACTGACTGATGAGCAATATATCGCCGGCTACAGCTTTTATATCCTGATTCATCTTGCCTTCCTCATCGCTGAAAATGCGTAGCTGAACGATTTTGCTGCAAAGCCACTGTATATCTTCAACCGTGTCTTCTGCTTCAATACCTAGCAGGATCATCAGGCCGGCCGCAATGCTTCCGGTAATTTTTCCATCAATGGTAACACTGGCTTGTGAGACTCTCTGGATTGCTGCGCGCATAATTCCGGTCGTTAAGCTGAATGGTTTTTCAGGAAGATTAACGGCCTTTTTATTCTATGCCCAGCGCTTTAATCGCTTTCAGAGAAGCATCCTGACTGGCTTCTTTTTTGTTGTATCCGGTGCCTTTGGCTACAGGCTCGCCATCCAGCAATACAATGATCGTAAATACTTTGCGCGGACCTTCCATTACTTCACCTTCAGTTTCAAAAATGATCTTTTTCCCGTCACGCTGCGCCCAGCTCAATAATTTGTTCTTATAATTGGTATCGGTCACCTCTATAGTGTCCATATCCATGTAAGCTTTTACGATCTGCTTCAGGATAAAAGTACGGGTGCGCGGGTATCCCTGGTCCAGATATACTGCGCCTACCAAAGCTTCCAGCGCATTGCCAAAGATATGGCTGCGACCAAGGCTACGGTCGTTCTGGTTGAATTGCACCATTTTGTTGATACCCATACGAAGCGCCACCGCATTGAGCGATTCGCGGCGTACCATGCGCGAGCGCATTTCCGTCATAAAGCCTTCGGGCTGATAAGGATATTTTTTGAACAGATACTCAGCTATGATAGCGCCCAGGATAGCATCACCCAGAAATTCGAGCCGCTCATTATTTTCCGCAATAACTTCAATATTGGAGCGATGCGTGAATGCCAGCTGATAATAGGGTAAGTGCCGGGGGGTGAAGCCCAGTAAATGTTCCAGCTGCAGCATAAGCTGCCTGTTGGGGGAGAAGAGATTCAGAAGCCGTGCCGCCAATTTGCGCATTGCCGGCTATTTATTCTTCGTACTTCTTAAAGATGATGGATGCATTGTGACCGCCAAAGCCAAAGGTATTGCTCAATGCTACCTTGATATCGCGGTGCTGCGCTGTATTCAGCGTCAGGTTCAGCCGCGGGTCAATTTCCGGATCCGGTGTGGTATGATTGATGGTCGGCGGAATGATACCATGCATAACGGCCTTAATAGACGCGATAGCCTCAATAGCTCCGGCACCACCCAAAAGGTGACCGGTCATGGATTTGGTAGAAGAGATGTTCATATTGTAAGCATGATCACCAAACACTTTCTGGATAGCTACCAGCTCTGCTACATCACCCAATGGCGTGGATGTTCCATGCACATTGATGTATTCAATATCAGAAGGCTTCATTCCTGCATCTTCGAGCGCATTGTTCATCACCAGTATCACGCCCAGCCCTTCCGGGTGCGGTGCGGTCAGGTGGTAGGCATCGGCGCTCATGCCGCCCCCGGCCACTTCTGCGAGGATGGTAGCACCGCGACGCTTGGCATGTTCCAGTTCCTCCAGCACCAGTGCGCAGCCACCTTCTCCCAGTACAAAGCCATCACGTTCTTTATCGAACGGACGGGAGGCGGTTTTCGGGTCGCTATTACGCTCAGAAAGCGCTTTCATAGCGTTGAAGCCACCGATGCCTGCTTCTGTAACTACAGCTTCGGAACCACCGGTTACAAAGGCATCTGCCTTACCGATACGGATATAGGTAAGCGCATCAATCAGAGCATTGGTAGAAGAGGCGCAGGCGCTTACAGTAGAAAAGTTGGGGCCGCGGAAGCCATATTTCATAGAAATATGACCTGAGGCAATGTCCAGAATGAGCTTCGGGATGAAGAAAGGATTGAACCTTGGAGTGCCATCGCCGGCGTTGAAGCCACGCATCTCCTCGATAAAGGTGATCATTCCACCAATACCGGATGCCCAGATGACGCCTACGCGGTCTTTATTAATGCCATCTCCATTGATACCAGACTGCTCAACGGCTTCTCTGGCAGAAGCTACGGCGAGCTGAGAAAAACGGTCGAGTTTGCGGGCTTCTTTCCGGTCAAAAAAATCTTCCGGGTTAAAGCCTTTGAGCTCACAGGCAAATTTGGTCTTGAATTTCGTAACATCAAACTGCTTAATGAAATCTGCGCCCGAGACACCATTGATCAATCCGTTCCAGTAGTCCGGAACATTATTGCCCAATGGCGTCAGGGCGCCCAGGCCGGTAATGACAACTCGTCTATACGGCAGATTCATTAATACTAAGTCAATTTTAAATTACAATAGAAAAACTTGATTGCGTAACGCTTACTTTACGTGCTCTTCAAGATAAGAAACAGCCTGGCCAACAGTAGTGATGGTTTCAGCCTGCTCATCAGGAATAGAAATATTGAATTCTTTTTCGAATTCCATAATCAGCTCCACAGTATCCAGTGAGTCTGCGCCGAGGTCATTAGTAAAGCTTGCTTCCGGGGCTACTTCGCTTTCATCAACGCCGAGCTTGTCAACGATGATTTTCTTTACGCGATTTGCAATTTCTGACATGGTTAAATGCTTTAAATTTTGTAGCGGCAAAAATATACTTTTCCCAATAAAGGCAAAGGGTTGGGCGAAATTTCTTTTTCAGGTTTTTTGGCTCCTGTTT
The DNA here is from genome assembly GCA_965200035.1 of Chitinophagaceae bacterium. Lineage (GTDB taxonomy): Bacteria > Bacteroidota > Bacteroidia > Chitinophagales > Chitinophagaceae > UBA1952. Next base: position 1,522,975 of record OZ241334.1, read on the forward strand.
ATTAACGGATAAAGCATTTCAACTCCTGAATGCAACCTGCCATCCCGCAAAATTCACATCCGGCAGCAGCATAAAATAAGAGAAAGGCTACTTTTGCGCCCACAATCCGCCATTTTTTATGATGCAGTATGATCGCACCGGCTATACAGACGAGCAGTTAGTTGATTTATATAAAGGTCTGGTAAAGCCCCGAATGATCGAGGAGAAGATGCTGGTGCTGCTGCGCCAGGGCCGTATATCCAAATGGTTTTCAGGCATCGGACAGGAAGCGATTGCCGTTGGCGCTACCATGGCGCTCGATCAGGACGAGTACATTATGCCTATGCACCGTAACCTCGGTGTATTTACAGCGCGCAATATGCCATTCGATAAGCTGTTCATGCAATGGCAGGGCAGTCAGAGTGGCTACTCAAAAGGCCGCGAGCGCAGCTTTCACTTTGGCGTCAATGAATACCATATATGCGGGATGATCTCTCATCTTGGCCCACAACTGGCGATTGCAGATGGCGTGGCGCTGGCGCATAAATTGCGCAAAGAGCAAAAAGTATCTCTTGCTTTTTCAGGCGATGGGGCTACCAGTGAAGGTGACTTTCATGAAGCGCTCAATGTGGCTGCGGTGTGGGAGTTGCCGGTCATTTTCCTCATCGAGAACAATGGCTATGGATTAAGCACGCCGAGCAAAGAGCAGTTTCTGGTAGAGCACCTTTCCGTAAGAGCCAATGGCTATGGTATGAAAGGCCTCACGATTGATGGCAATAATATCCTGGATGTGTACCGCAATATCACCGCAGCCCGCGAATATTGCATCCGCGAGCAAAAGCCGATCCTGATCGAGTGCATGACCTTCCGGATGCGCGGACATGAAGAAGCAAGCGGTGTGAAATATGTGCCTAAAGAATTGTTTGAGCTGTGGGGAAAGAAAGATCCGGTCAGTAATTTTGAAGCTTATCTGTTACAGGAAAAAATACTGAAGCAGGAAGATATAGATACGCTCAGAGCAGGCATTCAGCAGGAAATAGAAGATGGCCTTGCCACTGGTTTTGCAGCACCGCCAATCGTGGTTGATACCGCTGCTGAAGTGGCCGATGTATATGCTCCTGTACCAGCCGATGCCATGAAGCCTGCGACCAACAGTGCGTCTTCTGAAAAGAAGTTTATCCAGGCCATTCAGGATGGTCTGCGCCAGAGCATGGAGCGCTACGATAATCTGGTGCTGATGGGGCAGGATATTGCAGAATACGGAGGCGCCTTTAAGGTAACGGAAGGTTTTACAGAGCGCTTCGGAAAAGAACGTGTGCGTAATACCCCGCTTTGCGAAAGCGCCATTGTAGGCTCAGCATTGGGCCTTTCCATTAAAGGCTTTAAGAGCATGATGGAGATGCAGTTTGCAGATTTTGCAACGGTGGGCTTTAATCAGATCATCAATAACCTGGCTAAGATTCATTACCGCTGGGGGCAGAATGCTGATGTAGTGATCCGGATGCCTACCGGCGGCGGCGTAGGTGCGGGTCCATTCCACTCGCAAAGCAATGAAGCCTGGTTTGTGAAGACGCCGGGGTTAAAAGTTATTTATCCATCCACGCCGGAAGATGCAAAAGGCTTGATGTGTGCCGCAATCGCTGATCCGAATCCGGTTATGTTCTTCGAGCATAAAGCATTGTACAGAAGCATCAGCGGTCAGGTGCCCGATGAATATTATACCATCGAAATCGGTAAGGCGCGCCAGGTACAGCAAGGCGATGATATTGCTATCATTACTTATGGCGCCGGTGTACATTGGGCCGCCGATTATGCTGCTGCGCATCCCGACATTTCTTTTGACATTCTGGATCTGCGCACGTTGCTGCCGCTGGATTATGAAGCGATCAAGGCAGCCGTTCAGCGCACCGGGAAGGTGCTGCTCTTGCATGAGGATACGTTGATTGCCGGAATCGGCGGTGAGATCGCAGCATGGATATCCGAGCATTGCTTTGAATATCTGGATGCACCAATTATGCGTTGTGCCAGCCTGGACACACCAGTACCTTTTGCGATAGAGCTTGAGCAAAACTTTATGGCCAAAAGCCGCTTGGATGAGGCCGTACAAAAGCTCATGCAATACTAAAAAAACAAGTCCTTCCTTATACTTTTTATCTTAGCTGAACTAAATCGCCTGTTGTGAATTACCGTGCTTTGAATATTCGTTTTGCAGTGCCGTGCGCTCTGCTTTTGCTCGCTTCGTGCACCAATACGTCCAATAAGAATCATGGTCCCATTGTACTGAATGATTCAGCCACGATCGTTACGGAAACCGACCCCGATAAACTGGTAGATCAGGTTCCGGACCTCAGGCCCGCTTCTGATGAAGAACAAACGGCTACTACGGGTGAGCAGCCAAAAGATACGGCGCAGACAGCACCGGCAGAGACACCGAAACCGGCAGAAAATGAACCAGCAGCAGCGACTCCTGCACCGGGCAATGGACTAAGCATTCCTTTTAAAGAGGTAACTGTTTTCATTCCGAACATTATCACGAAAAGCTTTGGCAATAAAAATCTGCAAAACGCACACAGCGTTACTTATGAGCTGCAGCACGGCGAGCTGGCAGGTAATAATCTGCGCATATTGAGCGGCACGGTCCAGAAGATTACACAGCGCTACCAGACAATTGTTGCCTTAAAAGATGGCAATGATGTATTGCCCTTAGAGTCGCTCGGTACCTATTCTTCTGAATGGGAAACGTTGCGCGGCAATGGCAGCAGCTTTCAGCTTTCAGGGCTGGACGAAGGTCAACTGAAGGCTTCCAATGCCGCGCCGGCAGCTATCCGTAATGCCGTACAGCAGGCCGGGCGCAGAATGCGCATGAACCGCAATGAGCTTGCTGACTGGCAGGATTTTGCCCGGAAAGTACGGTCAACGGATCAGCCACCGGCTATGGTAATGCTGCGCAGTGTATCGTGGCGCATAGAAGGCAAGGATGCCAAAGGAAAGTCTTTTAATAAAGAAGTGCGCATGGATATGCCACGTTAAGTTGACATAAAACTATGCATAAAGAAGCGGCCGGAATTCACTATCCCGGCCGCTTTTCTTATAATATCTACACTTGATTAATCCACTGTTGCAATACACTTCAGCTCAATAGCGATCGGTGTTGGAAGCGCGTTGATGGCACAGGTAGTGCGGCATGGCTGACTGTCTTGAAAATATTCTGCCCATATCTTATTATAGGTCTGAAAGTCGCGCTTCATATCTACGAGAAAAACAGTTACATCTACCAGCTTATCCCAGCTGCTGCCGCTTTCTTCCAGCACAATTTTTACGTTCTCAAATACGCTGTGGCATTGCGCCGCAAAATCAAACTCAAGGAAGTTGCCGTTCTTATCCAGCTTCAGGCCGGGTATCTCATCCGTGCCGGGCTTGCGTGGGCCAATGCCGGAGAGAAAGAGCAGATTACCCACTCTTTTAGAATGCGGATAGAGGCCTACGGGGGCCGGTGCTTTGTTGGTGGAGGTTGTTGATTGCATAAACCGTCAGAACTAAGATTTTGGTAGGATTTATCAGATTCCAGGATGTTTGCATCCTTTGTTTTATTGTAATTTTTGTTGAGCAATTTTGAAGGTCAGACTTGAGCCTCCAAAATTAATCAGCAATCCACTCCTTATTTTAAAAGCTTCAAGATAATTAATGGCTTGTGCAAAATAAACTGGCTCCAGCGACAACGTAGCTTTTAACTCTACTGATATACAACCTTCTACATAAAAATCCTCCCGGCGTATGCCTACCTGCTGGTTTTTATAAAAATATTCGCATTTCCATTTCTCTAAAGAAATTCAGTCCTTCATCTTCCATTTCAATAGCTAATGAACGCTGACAAATCACTTCCTGAAATCCGTTACCGAGCGCTGAAGGAACGTTCATGGCACAGCCAATAATTCGCTGGGTAATATCTTCATACTCCATAGACAACTGTAAATCTTATAGATCACTAAAACCCTGATAAATCCTGTTTAAAGCTCTATACACACATTCTTAGGTTCTGTAAAAAAGCGCAGCGCATCCCAGCCGCCTTCACGTCCGACACCGGAATTTTTGAAGCCGCCGAATGGCGTGCGCAGATCGCGCAGGAGCCAGCAGTTGACCCAAATAATGCCACTATGCACCTTCGCCGCCACACGATGTGCGCGGCTCACATTCTGCGTCCAGATAGTGGCGGAAAGGCCGTAATCAGAGGTATTGGCAAGCTGCAGGGCTTCGTCTTCTGTTTTGAATGATTGCAGGGTTACTACCGGGCCAAAAATCTCATCCATATTGGTACGGCAATGCTCATTCAACCCTTCAAAGATGGTGGGCTCAATGAACAGACCATTGGTGCAGCGCCCTTCAGGTTTCACTACATTGCCACCGAGCAATAGCCTGCCGCCTTCCTCTTTTGCCTGAGCTATCATGCTCATTACTTTATCGAAATGCATCTGGCTCACTACCGCGCCCTGTTTGCTGTGCTCATCCAGCGGATCGCCTACAGTTAGCTTTTTAGCACGCTCTATGAATTCTGCTTTGAATTGTTCATAAATGCTTTCTTCTATCAGAATGCGGCTGCCGCAAAGGCATATCTGCCCCTGATTGGCGAAAGATGATTGCAGGGTGGTGCGCATCATTTTTTCCCAGTCGCAATCGGCGAAGATGATGTTGGGATTTTTACCCCCCAGCTCCAGAGATATTTTTTTGAACATCGGTGCTGCGGTAGCCGCAATTTCTTTACCGGCGCGGGTGCTGCCTGTAAACGATATGGCTTTGATCTCAGGATGCGCTACGATGGCGGAGCCGCAATTAGGACCATTACCATGTATGATATTCAGCACACCATCGGGCAGACCAGCTTCCTTACAGATTATACTAAGCAGATAAGCAGTCATAGGCGTTACCTCGCTTGGCTTGGCCACTACACAATTGCCGGCAGCCAGCGCCGGTGCGATCTTCCATGTAAAAAGATAAAGCGGCAGGTTCCAGGGAGAGATGCAGCCCACAACCCCAATCGGTTGGCGAAGTGTGTAATTGATGGCTTTGTCTTCCATACTATGGCTCTCCGTGCTGGTATGCATAATGCCGGTAGCAAAGAAGCGAAAGTTGCTCGAAGCACGGGGAATATCTACTCTTTTAGAAAGGGATAGTGGTTTGCCGTTATCATTGGTTTCAGCCAGCGCCAGCGCATCCAGATTCTGATTGATCAGCTCTGCAATTTTGTTGAGGATTTTGAACCGCTCTTCCGCAGGTGTGGTGCTCCATGCAGGAAATGCTTCTTTTGCGGCAGCTACCGCTGCATCAACGTCTGCCCTGGTACTATCCGGTGTCTTGCTGTAAACAGTGCCTGTAGCGGGATTGACATTGTCCAGATAATTGCCTGAGGAAGGCGCCTGAAAGTTGCCGCCTATATAGTTCTGAATAGCTGCTGGTGCTTCGAGATTCATAGGGCAAAAGTACGGTTTGCAGCCTATTGCTTTTATAGCCTGGTACAATTGATCTTAATGCATTCACCTTCTGAAACCCGTAATCACCGGGGTACGATCAGTGTATAAAAAGTGGAGCCGTAGCCGGCCCAGATGCCCAGCGCGCCGTTGCTGATATTGCTCTGCACATTGATCGGGGAAGAGAACGGATTGCCTATGGTTCCCAATGAATACTCATAGGTATTGTAAAAGTTAAACACCTGCCGGTCAATGGCACTCCATTTAAGCAGCACGGTATCTCCGGCAAATACATAGCCGGTACTATCTGTAATACCTGCGTTGCGGTCGAAGCCGGCGAGAATGGGCAGGAGCGCATTCCGGGCTCCATTCACTATCTGGTCATCGTACACCGAGTTATAGCCCGGGTACATTGGCTCATGGTTCCTTTGGGTAAAATACCGGACGCAATTGCCGGGCGTATCCGGATCAGAATAATAGATGTTCAGCAGGCGCGCAGTGGGTGCCTTTTCGGGTGGAGTGGCCGGCGCTATGGCCACCATGGAATCAATCGGCTTACAGTTCGGGATCTTGGTGGTGCTTTCGTACGTTTTCCCATCTGCAGTGATGGTGAGCTTATAATATTTTTCTACCTGACCTACGAAGCTGAGCGAGCCGGGCACCGACGTATCAATGGTATAAAAGTAGAAGCGATGCACGCCGCCGGTATCTATATTGTACTCCCGGAGTGTAACCTGTCTGCTGCCGTCGCTGACGGTTATCTGCGCGTTATGCACAAAGCTTTTCTCCAAAGTTGCGAGATCTATCTTTTCAAAATATCCGATGGAATGAGTAAGCAGCAGCACCGGCGGCTTGTCTGTTTCTATATAGCCATTCACCACTAATTGTGCCTCTCCCGTGCTCAGGTTGATCTTCACGTCTTTCTCACAGCCTATAACGAATAGGGTAAAAGCGAGCAGGAACAAATAATATATTCTGGCGCCTCGAAGCATGGATACATATTTTAGGAAAGAAGAAACTTCTAACCGGCCGCGATCATTGAGATCTCAACATTTACACCGCGCGGCAAACCAGATACCTGTACAGTTTCCCGTGCCGGAAAATTATCCATAAAATAGGTAGCATATACTTCATTCACATTCGCAAACTGACCCATATCCATCAGAAAAATAGAGGTCTTCACCACGTTGGAAAAATCCATTCCGGCTTCTTTTAGAATGGCTTGCAGGTTGTTCATCACTTTGATTGTCTCCGTTTTCACATCGCCCTGGTACAGGGTACCGTCTGCAGGGTCCAGCGCTATCTGACCAGAGATAAACAGAAATCCACCTGCTTTTACTGCCTGATTGTAAGGCCCGATCGGTGCCGGAGCGCTTGCGGTCTGGATGATTTGCTTTTCCATAGGAAGACAAATGTAAGCATCATGTACTTTTGCTTTGCTCAATAATGATGAAATATATATTGCATATAGATACTTCGGGACCCGCCAGTATGGTGCTGCTTTCCGAAAATGGCAGGTTGCTGGCCGAGCAGCGGAATGAAGCAGAACGCGAGCATGCCGGAATGATCAATCATATGATCGAAGCCGTAGTGCAGGAAGCGGGTGTCAAATTGAAAGATCTTGCTGCAATTGCCGTATGCAGCGGTCCCGGCTCCTATACCGGCCTGCGCATTGGGCTGGCTACGGCCAAAGGCCTGTGCTACGCACTTGATAAACCGCTCATTATGCAGAACAGGCTGGAGCTATTGGCCGGAGATGCGGGACAAGAGGTGGTTATGGTCCTGCTACCCGCGCGCGAGGGCGAATATTTCACTGGTATCTATAACAATTTTGGACATGTGGTTTTTTCACCAACACATGCACTAACGGTTCAGGTACGTTTGCTGATTGAAGAGTACAAGGTTACCAAAATAGTTGGCCATGCAGACGAAGACATTATGCATGAGCTAAAAAACATAAACTTTAATGCGTTAAATCAAATTAATTCTTATTTTTGGTCTTCCGCAGCTATGTATGCATTTGATCATCAACTTTTTCAGTCAATTGCAACTGCAGAACCTCTTTATTTAAAGTCCGTTTATATCCATAAGAAAACTTTTTGAAAAAATGGAACATAAATCATAAGCTGCTTTATTTTAATAAGGTTTTAACGTTGGTTTAAGTTTTTTTCTCAATATATGCTTGGTACTAATTGAACATATCGTATATTTGCACCTTCGAAATACATACTAATTATAGTTTGCATTTCAATTAGATTTTTGTTATCAAAGTTTTCACCCCCTTTTTTAAAATCAATAAAATTCATGGAAACAACAATGAATGGAAACACGCTGGTAATCCGCAAAGAAGAAAGTGCAGATGACCAAATTAAGCTGGATTATGTAGCTGTAAAGACAGCAGCTATGACGCTTCGCGCAATTAACCACAAGCTGCGTCAGCAAATCGTTAGGCTGCTTGAAGAGAACAAGCGCATGAATGTTACTGATATCTATGTAAAACTGCGTCTTGAACAGAGTGTTGCTTCTCAGCACCTCGCTATCCTGCGCCGCGCCAACATCGTTATCACCGAGCGCGATGGCAAGTTTATTCATTATGCACTTAACCATGCACGCATCGCTAGCATCGCGCAATTCGTTCAGGATCTGGTAAACAGCGATACTGAGTCCAAGGGCTCACGCCGCAAACACGCAGACCATGCACATGCAGAAAATGCTTCTGTAGCTGAAGCAACTGTTTAATTCAATCATTAGTCCTTTATAAGAATCCCGGTGCACTCCACACCGGGATTTTTTATTGATAAAACATATATGCGGCGCGGGCAATGCCATTGGCTAATTTTGCCCGTAATCTGAATTTATTCTCAAAAAACATATCGCTTGCCCAAGATACCTGCCTGGATTTTTTTCCTCATTGCCGCCCTGTACTTTACTGCCGCACGGGTAGATGTGATGGATGTGGATGCAGCTCAGTATGCAGAGATGAGTCGGGAGATGATACACAGCCACGACTATCTGCACCTGTACGATCATGGCAGGAATTATCTGGATAAGCCGCCTATGCTGTTCTGGCTTAGCTCGCAAAGCATGAGTGTATTTGGCGTCAATAATTTCGGCTACAAGCTGCCTTCTATTCTTTTTGCATTACTGGCATTGTATGCTACTTACCGGCTCACCCGATTGCTGTACGATGAAGCTACAGGAAGACTGGCAGCATTGGTTCTGGGTGTCTGTCAGGGATTGTTCTTAATGACGAATGATGTACGCACCGATACGATATTGATGTCTTTCGTAATTACAGCCATGTGGTGCATCAAAGAATGTGAAATAAAGCGGCGATGGTATTATATATTGGGCGGATGCGCTGCGCTGGCCGGTGGACTAATGACCAAAGGACCGATTGCACTTTTTGTGCCTGTTTTTGCGTTCGGTGCCGATTGGGTGCTGAAGCGCAACTGGAAAGCGCTGTTCAATCCCTGGCATTTATTGGATCTGGCCATTGTTCTGATCCTGCTCATTCCTATGTGCATCGGGCTGTACCAGCAGTATGATCTGCATCCTGAAAAGTGGATCGAGAATAAGCAACACGTATCCGGCCTGCATTTCTTTTTCTGGGTACAAAGCTTCGGGCGTATTACCGGCGAAAGCTCGTGGGATAATGGTGCGGATATGTCATTCCTGCTGGTGAATATGCTCTGGGCGTTTCTTCCCTGGATTTTATTGTTTCTGGCGGCGCTTGTGGTGAATGTGCGTGAGCTGATTCAATCCCGCTTCCGCCTTCCGGCCAGCGCAGAATGGGTTTCTACCGGAGGTTTTATACTGACTTACCTTTCCCTGAGCCGCTCGCATTATCAGTTGCCGCATTACATTTTTGTAGCATTTCCATTGGCCGCTATTATGGTAGCCAAGCTGATGCATGATTTTTTTGAATGGAACAAGTATCAAAAGCTGGGCCGCATCTTTACCGGCATACAAACGGGGATGAGCGCATTGCTTTTTGTAGGCGTATTGCTTATCCTTACCATTGTTTTTCCAACAGGGTGGCTGGGCATTGCACTATGGGCAGTTGCGGTAATGATCTGGCTATTTATCACCTTTCGCAAGGGTCTGGCAACAACCAGAATGCTCCGCACCAGCGTAGTAGCGATGCTATTGGTCAATGCATTCCTGACCAATCATTTTTATTACCGGCTGCTGGCTTATCAGGCAGGCTCACAGGTGGGTCGCTTTATCCGCGATCATGATATACCAGCCAACCATTTTATAGCCTGGCAGATGAAAGACCCGCTGGATGCGCTGGACTTCTACGCAAAGCGCGCGCTGCGCAATACAGATCATACTTATCTGGCTGCCTGTAGCGGAGATTATGTGCTTACGATGGATGATGGCCTGGCGATGCTTAATAAAATGGCCCGTCCTTACAAAATGGTAAAGACAGGCCGGTTATTTAAAGTAAGTGAGCTAACACCAGAATTTCTGAACCTTAAGACACGGCAGCAGGCTACGCACGCCTATTATCTGGTGCAGCTTTTATAATGTTTTCTATTTGAAAACTTTGAAGAAATAGGTCATCGTACCTTCCTGCAGCACCAGCTCGCCGTTGCTGCATTTGAGTATTTTGAAATCGCGCTTATCCGTTCCTGTAGTATAGATGGTATTATCCTCAAAGCGGTCGATATTCCAACTGCCCGTTTCCGGTGTGCGCTGCGCCGCATAAGCCGCGCCGTTCATCTTATCGCCATTCAGGTGAATATCTACTGACTTGATGAGGCGCGTATAATCGATCTTTTCCTGTGTTACCGCGCTTGTTCTTTTAAATGTTTCCCATTTTCCGGAAAGCTGGCTTTTATCAACTGTTCCCTGCGCTACCGCTTCATCTGCCGCGCGGGCGGTGCTGGATGCACTACTATTGCTGGGCGGCGGTACTACCTTTTTGTACTTCGTGAATTCATAGCTGGCTCCATCTTCGCTTTTAAGGACCATTTTTACCGGCGTCACAGATGCTATAGTAAAATATCTTGCGCCCATATCCAGCGCTTTATCGGTTGTTTTATAAGTGCCCCGGTAAGCGTAGCCCATATCCTTCTGCCATACATATTCATTGCCCATCAGAAAATCGATCCGCACGGTATCTGTGAAGGAGACTTCTTCGCTCTTGGCTGTCCATCTTTTCGTTTCTTTCCAGTTGCCGGTCAGCTCGGGTGTTTTACCTTTGGCTACCATAGTGGTAACCGGCAGCGCGAGGATTACTGCAGGAATTAGTTGTCGAAAGCGCATAGCAAGTACTTTTTAAAAAACGGTCAGCCAAAATTATCCTATCCCAAAAGCATTTTCCTGATGTCTCAGTCACTCACATTTTCGCTCGTTCAGTCAGATATTATCTGGGAAGATAAGGCAGCAAACCTTTCACAATATAGCAAGCTTATCCAAGGCATTCAAGGCAAAAAAGAGATCGTGCTGCTTCCGGAAATGTTCAGCACCGGCTTCTCGATGAATCCGGCTCACCTGGCAGAAGATATGAACGGACCTACGGTACAATGGATGAAGGAGATAGCGACGCAGCACCGGATAATACTGGCAGGCAGCTTCATTGCGGCAGAAGGCGATCATTTTTTTAACCGCTTTGTATGGATGCAGCCGGACGGGCAACATTATCACTACGACAAACGCCATCTTTTTGGCTTTGCAGAAGAAGACAAGCACTATAATGCCGGCGATAAAAAGCTCATCGTACAGGTGAAAGGCTGGAAGATATGCCCGCTGGTATGTTATGATCTGAGGTTCCCCGTATGGGCGCGCAATGCGGGTGCAGAGTATGATGTGCTGCTGTATGTAGCCAATTGGCCGCAGCGCCGCAGCCTTGCATGGAAGACATTATTGCAGGCGCGCGCTATCGAAAATCAGGCTTATTGTATTGGAGTCAATCGGGTAGGAAAAGATGGTAAGGAGATTGAGTACAGCGGCGACAGTGCAGTATTTGGCCCGTTGGGCGAGGCTTTACTGCCTCCGGTAAATGATGCCGGCGTACATACTATTACTTTGGAAAAAGCGCCATTGGAAGAAGCGCGGCAGCATTTTCCTTTCCTGAAAGATGCAGATCGCTTTGCCTTGCTTTAGTATTTTCAGTGCATAGATATAAAAATGCCTCCGCAGAAAACGGAGGCATTTTGCAATTAAATCAGATCGCTTTTTACTCTTCCGATACCGGCAGATTCATAGTCTGCACGGTCTCTGAGGTGATGGTGTAAGGAATGCCGCCATGTACGCCCTGACTGATCATTGGGTCCCAGCCATTGCCGTAGAGATAGTATTGGCCAGCCTTCAGTCCAGAGAACACCGCAACGGTATCCGCCGGCGCTTTTACCACTCTTGCAGAATCATCATAAATGCCATTGGATGGCTGATCCTGGGTGTTGTATTTGATATATACCGTGATGCTGTCTATGCGGCGCGCATGGTGAAAGGTATTTACTCTTAGCTGTGCATTGCCGCCCTTACCACCCACAGGTCCATCATCGTCTTTTTTGCAAGCCGCTGCAAAGACAATCAGTGATGCGCCAATCAGCGCGATTTTTTTGCTATTCATAAAAAGGTTATTTCTTAAATGAACTGATTTGTTTTTAAAATTTTTAAGGTTGTGTGCTGATCATCACGCTATCGCTTTTTGAATGCCCATTGTGATCCAGCTCAACGGTCAGCATCACTTTCAGAGCAGCCGTGCCGGATATGGTGTCTGCCCAGCTTTCTTCAAGGTTAAAATGATCGTCGTGTACATGTTCATCCACATCATAGACGACAGCTCCGGTGGTTTCGTTGGTAACGATCAGCTCATAGCCGTGCAGCTCAAACGGCGCGGTCACAACGGCATTCATCTTCACTGTATCGCCTTTGTGAAAAACCTGGGATGACTGTGGCGCAGAACGGATAATGGATACCTGTGCCGGATCGGGATCTCCGCTGCTTTCACTTTTTTTGCAGGATGCAGCAGTAATCAGCAAACCAATAATAAACAGTATGCGATAATAAGTAGTCTTCATTTAGAAAAAGTCATGATTGTTTAAAAAAGAAAAAAGAAGGTAGCTTCTGTATGCCCACCTGCGGTCACCAGGCCACCGGCGTACTGCTGCTCAAGCGGGTGATAATACATTAGCTGAAGCCCCCAGGATTTGTAATAGCCCTGAGCGCCCATGGCAGCAAACAGCTGATGGCCGCCACTCACATCATTGATCCAGCCTTTGCGGTAATTATCCCAGTCCATAGAGGCATAGTTGTAGCGCAGTCCGGCCTGTGGCAGCACGCGGAATGCACGATGCTGCCACCAGTAAAATCCGGTCAGTCCGGCGCTCAGGCGATTGCCATACTTATAGCCTTCATGGTTGGCGGTCGTCTGTGTATAAGTCACATCCGCATTCACCCCCATGCCTTTTTTACGGATGGTGTAATTGACGTTGGCCAGAAAATCCCACGATCCGGTACCGGGCTGCATATTGGGCAATCCATCATCACCCATAGAGGCCAGTGCATCGTGCCTGCCGGTAGGTAGTTTCAGTCCGCCGCCTGCCAGCAGCTTTTGCTGTAATGGCGCATCAGCATTTTTAGTGCCCAGCACTTCCACGTTGCCAAGCAGGCTCGCATCGCCAAGCCCGCTGCTGTAAGAGACTACTCCTTCTTCGTCCTTGCGATTGAAGTGATAAGGCACGAATGCCAGGAGCTGCACTTTGCGGCTGATATAATACCGGCCAATGAGCTGTACCGTCTGGTATTGCTCGGTAGAATGCTCCGGCGGATCTCCGATATGAAAAGGAACATGGTCGCTGCTGAAGGTGCGGTACTGGTATTGCAGCCCTATAAAGTGACGGTAAAACTGCGGCAGGATGCCAATGTACTGGTTGCTGCCCGAGCACCCGCAGACATCGCAGGCATTTGCAGGAAGCGCACCAATAATGAACATCACAGCCAGCAGTCCGCCGAAAATGGTTTTCATGCGTCTGGTATTTGTGTTTGTAGAAAATTGCAGGATTTGCTTAATAAAGCTGCCCTACCTGTAAGCATCTACAAAACCCATTCCCACTCTTTAAGAACGCAGGAATGCAGCGCATTGTTGAAATAAATCAGGCAGGAACAGCTAAAATACCTGCCTGCGGCGGATGAAAGACGGCTCCGGTAAATTCCTGTAAAGCCATTGGCCGGTAGAAGCCGGAAAGAACCGATGAGCTGGATATAAATGGTCTGCTGGTAAAAACAGCGATCTCAGGAACAATAAACGGACTGCTATCCGCCCATTGATTTTTGCTCTGAGGTCCCGGTCTGCCGGCCTCATCGCTTTTATCCGCTTTCTTCAGTTGCTTATTGAGGTAACATTTACCACAGCATTTCATCTGCGGCTTATCGCGGTTTTCACAAAGGTTGGCAGCTATATACTGCTTGTTATATTCATACCACGCTACGATGCTCAGCTTCACCATACACTGGCAAAGGCTGCACACAAAGAGGAGTATGGCAATAGCCTGTTTCACAGAAAGCAAAGGTAGGAGATAAGCCACGTAACCAAACGGCCATTTTAAAATCTGATCAATTATGAGCTGCACGGTATTTTCCTTCCAGCGTAGCTGCCCCCTCATCCTTTTAAACCTTCACAAATATTTATCCCCGGCAACCTTTGAGAATTAAGTAAACTTGTAAAGGAAAATATGGAACAGGAAAATACTACCGCGCCGGCATCTGTAGGGGTGGATGCCACAGAGCAGATACAACGACTGGTCAATCAGATGGAGCGCGTGATCCGCGGCAAAAGACCCCAGATAGAATTGGTAATCACCGCATTGCTGGCGGGCGGACATATACTGATGGAAGACAACCCCGGCACCGGCAAAACCGTACTGGCCCGCACACTGGCTCACTGCATTTCCGGCGAGCAAGGAAATGATAGTGTCCTCTTCAAGCGCATACAGTTTACACCCGATCTGCTGCCTATGGACCTGATCGGCTCACACATCTTCGACGATCGCACCCGCGAGTTCGTATTCAAGCCCGGTCCGCTCTTTTGCAACGTATTGCTGGCCGATGAGATTAACCGGGCTTCACCCAAAGTGCAGAGCGCGCTGCTCGAAGCCATGGCCGAGCACCAGATTACCACCGGCGATGCCACACTGAAGCTGGAAAAAATGTTCTTCTCAATAGCTACGCAAAACCCGGTGGAGATGGAAGGCACTTATCCGTTGCCGTCCGCACAGCTCGACCGCTTCTTCATCAAGCTATACTTCGGCTACGTAGATGAAGAAACAGAGCTCAACATCTACCGCGAATATCTCGACATTGCCCAAAACCTCGACAATCTGGAGCGCGTGCTTAGTCTGCAGGACATCTTAGACTTACAGCAGCAAGCAGCAAATGTGCATGTGCATGACGAGATCGTGCGCAGCGTAAGCAACATCGTCCGTGCTACCCGCGCCCATGCAGATATATCCTTAGGCGCATCTACACGTAGTGGCATCGCCTTCCTGCGCTGCCTGCGGGCTTACGCTTTGGTGAAAGGGAGAACCTTCGTAATAGAAGACGATGTAAAAGACATCACCAGAGCCGTACTCGACCACCGCCTCATTTACCGCAACAAAGAAGGAAAGCAAAACGCGCTGAACAGCATCATCAACAAAGAAACCGAAAGGCTGGCCAGGCTGCGCCTTTTCTAAAAGGCGAACCACAAGCCCCACACAGGGTCGGGACGAGCGCAGCCGGCCTGAACCGCCACAGGAAAAAACCAGACAGTTGCGCCAAAAGCGCGCAGTGCCTCCGCGACGCCGTGAGCACCAAAAGAAAAAACATGACCAAAGGGCTTCAGAAAAAGGGAATAAGCATACTGGCAGCAATATTCATGCTGACCAGCACCGCGCACGCCCAGGAAGGCCAGCAAAACAACGGCGCACAACAACAGCAACAGGCACAGCAGCAACCCATCATTATCCCTCCAAGACCCGCAGGACCGCACCCAGCGCAGCGCTACGAGATAGACGCCAAACGCACCGGCACCAATATGGATAGCGACGATGCTCTGCCCCGCTCACGCGAATTCCTGCGCATCGACAGCTCGTACTACGTAGGCTGGCTGTACGAAGGCGCCTACAAATACAACCACGCCGCAGACTACATCGGCTTCAAAAACGCCATAGAGCCACTTGAGCGCGCGCAGCACAATATGGAGCGCGATTACCGCCGCGATCTCGCTACCCGCACACCCGATCTGGTCGGTTACTTCCCGGTATTCAACCGGCACATCGATTATGCGCGCATCGTTACCTACCTCAACCAATGCTACCTCAATACAGACCAGCCTGAGAAGAGCTATGCCCTCTGCCGCCGCTACCTGAAATGGAACTTCCAGCGAGACTTCTTTGATGCTTATAACTACCTGATGTGGATCACGCACCGCAACCGTTTTTACACCTCAGAAAAGTACGCCTTCCTCAAAAACTCGATCAATGAGAATGAAGAGCTGGCCGGTAAGTACCTCGATTCTGCGCTGCGCCGCATCACCATCAATGCAAAGTTCAATGCGCACATCTTCCCGCCGGGCTATGAGAAAGATGAGCGCCTCGGCGTGTATCATTACAAAAGCATGCTTTACAGCTATGCCCTCAAGATAGACCTTGCCGAAAAGGCCTTTGAAGTGCTGCGCAACAGCCCCTACTTCCCGCACAACAACTACGCTACCTTCAAGTCTATATGCGGTGATTTCCGCGAAGCGGAGCGCGAGTACAAGATCGCATCCGGCATAGATGCGGCCGACAAGCGATTGCAGGAATGGGTGTATTATACCTCCATCCTGCAGATCTACAAAGGCTACCCCAAGTCGGGCGAGCTTTCTATGAAAGAATGGATCTCCGCGGTAGGCTCTACGCCCGGCTTCGGATGGTACAATATAGCGCTGGCCAGATGCCTGTTCTACGACGGACAGATTGCCGAGAGCGAGCGCTATGCCGATAAAGCGGCCATCTTCAAAGAGCTGCACATAGGTACCACACTTGGCCAGAGCCATTACGACTTCAGCGTACAGCTCAATAAGCTCATGACCGTAGAGGCCCGGTACGAGATGAAGCGCTTCGAGCACAACAACTGGTGGTACAATCCCGGCGTGCTTTGGGATATGTCCAAAATCCGCGCCGATCAATACCTGCAGGAATTCGTCATCATCAATCAGTTTTCGCAGAACCCTGAGCGCGATCAGGTCATCTATAAATTGTTCTCTACTGAAAGCACCGTTAGCTGGGATGAAATCTGGTACCTCATCCACAACCTCGGCACCAAATTCTTTATCCGCCGCTTTCAGGAAGAAGCCGCCAAAGACCCGCGCAAGGCCATCCAGAAATACTTCCGCCTTTTTGTAGCCCGACTGAAAATCGAGCAGGGAGATTACAAAGAAGGCACCGCTATTCTCACAGAAGTGCTGCGCGATCCCAGCCTCGACCTCACGTACGAAAAGCTGTTCATTGCCCGTGCCTTCCAGGGACTGGCAGAAGCAGCCGATGGCCGCGACAATGATGCGGAAAAGAAAGAATGGCTCTACCGCATGTATGAAACCTACCCACAGCTCGTACCCTATTGCAGCATGCGAATGACCATGAACCTGCAGGTATCCGGCGCGCCCGATCAGGAAGCAGTGGACCGGCTGAAAGACTGCAACATCAACTGGGATGGCGGCAGCAATGCGCCCCGCGCCATCATCAGCTTCAGCAAAAAGGGCGATATTAAGCTGGCGGAATATGCCGTGATCAATGGCAATGGAGATTATATTGTGCCCAAACAATCTTTCTCTTACAAAAGCTCACCGGGCGGCGGTGTAGCCCTTGCCTATCGCCTGTTTGGCATAGGCGGCGCTGCCGGCCGTAGCCGCGATGAGGAGTAAGGCACCCATCGCAATATGCAATCTTCTTCTTCAACAGCAGGTAAGGAAAACAATCAGGGTGGGATACCAGCCGGTCAGCGGCTCAGGGCTATTGTTGGCGGCTCTGTAGGCAATTTGGTTGAGTGGTACGACTGGTATGCATATTCTGCATTCGCGCTCTACTTCTCCGGCGCCTTCTTCCCGAAGGGCGATAAGACGGCACAGCTGCTGAATACCGCCGGCGTATTCGCGCTCGGCTTTCTCATGCGGCCGATTGGCGGGTGGATGTTTGGCAGGATCGCCGACCGCGTGGGCCGCAAGCAGAGCATGACGCTTTCGGTACTGCTCATGTCGCTTGGCTCACTGCTGATTGCCTTGATTCCCACCTATTCGTCCATTGGCATTATTGCACCCATCATCCTGCTGCTGGCGCGGCTGCTGCAGGGACTGAGCGTGGGCGGCGAGTACGGCGTATCGGCCACTTATTTAAGCGAAATGGCTACGGCCAACCGGCGCGGCTTCTACTCCAGCTTTCAGTACGTAACGCTCATTGGCGGGCAGCTCATTGCCCTTGGCATTCAGCTGCTCTTGCAGAAAGTATTGCTCACTGAAGCCGAGCTCATGGACTGGGGCTGGCGCATTCCCTTCGTGATCGGCGCGGTGCTGTCGGTAGTGGCATTTTATCTGCGGAGAAGCCTGCACGAGACGCAGGCATTCGAGGCGCAGAAAGGCAAAAAGGATTCCGGCAAAGGCTCTGTGGCTGCGCTGCGGCAGCATCCACGCGCGGTGCTTACCGTGGTGGGGCTCACACTCGGCGGCACGCTGGCCTTCTATACTTATACCACCTATATGCAGAAGTTTCTGGCCAATACCGTAAAGCTCAGCAATGGCGAAGCCACGTTGCTTTCGTTCTGCTCGCTGCTGCTGTTTGCGCTGTTGCAGCCTGCCTTCGGCGCCTTGTCCGACCGTATCGGGCGGAAGCCGCTGCTCCTGGGCTTTGGCGTGCTGGGCAGCCTGTGCACCGTGCCGCTGCTTACTGCGCTGAGCCATACCACCTCGCTCTGGCAGGCATTCTTCCTGATGATGGCCGCCCTGCTGATTGTGAGCGGCTATACCAGCATCAACGCCATTGTGAAGGCTGAGCTGTTTCCGGCGGAGATCCGCGCACTGGGTGTGGGATTGCCGTATGCGCTGACGGTAGCCATTTTCGGCGGCTCGGCGGAGTATGTGGCGCTCTGGTTCAAAGAGCAGCACCATGAGGCGTATTTCTATTGGTACATTACTGCCTGCATTCTGTGCTCGCTGCTGGTCTATGTGTTTATGAAAGACACGAAGCAGACTTCGAAGCTCAACGAAGATGCGGGATGATGAATTTGAAGCTGGCTAAATACCTGCGCATTCCGGATAAAACTCTTTCCAAAGATGCGGTAAGCAGGATGAAAGCTATTTGCAGGAAACCGGTGTAAGTTGCTAGTTTTTCAAAGATTAATAAGTAAGAAGCAATGTCATGGGTCGGGCGCGTATCGCTAACTGTCGGGTGTGTATTAGAATGTGGCGGGCGCGTATTTCCCGCCGCCGAGGAAGCATTGACATATGGCGATGACGTATTGTCATCTGTCGGCCTCATATTACGATCTGCCTGCTTCGTATTTATTGCTGACCGTGATGTATTGTCATATAGCGGGCGCGTATTTGTATCTGTCCGCCTAGTATTAGGGTCTGTCTAATGAGTATTGGTGGGTGGCAGGTGTGTTACTGTATGTGTTAACGCTAAAACTTCGAATCGCAACAGTGTCTGTTGGAATTTTTTTGCAGCAACTTGTTCTTCTTCAAAGGAATCTATAGTCAGTTGGCAACCACACAGGCCGCTGTGGGATGCTTCCTTGCGTCAGCATGACCTGTGTTTTGCAAGAGCCTATTTATTCAACGGGCCATCCTGAGGCACGAAGGATCCCACAACTGGTAAGGTTACAAACCGAAACCATATGATTACGGCTTTCTTTTCCTGGGAATGGGAGGGAGTTGAAGAAAAGGTAATCATGCTGACCATGCCGGTGGTCAGGGTAAACCGAAGATTGCTTTTTAATATTAAGCTAATATGAGCCACCGTCCCCGCATTCTCCGGAAGGAACAAAGGATGCTGGGCAGGTCTATGTCTGGGTTTGGTTATCATCTCTCACATTCCAGATGTTTGTCAGAACATTACGCTCATTCCCCATAGATACTCCGTAGTAGTCCCGTACATACCCCGTACATACCCCGTACATATCCCGTATCAACCCGTATGAAAAACCTGTCCTGTTCCGGAAAAAGGTTGACAGCTTCGGATGACCGGCCCCCACAAAACCGGAAGGTTTTTAAAGAGGGAATCAGGGCATTATTCATAGTGGGAAAATGACCGGAAGGCCAATAAAAAAGTGCCGCATGGACAAGTATCGCCTCTTCATCGTACACCGGCAGCTTTCACTGCCGGATTACATCTGTTAGAAACGAACATCTTAAATCTAAATATCACAAACCACCTGCGCACTCAACCGCGCTTCAGGCTTGCTAAGACTTCAGGCTTATCTGCCGCATTATTTCTCTGCTCTTTTCCCCTTTGATTTTCCGGGTTGAAGCACCTGCTTACTATCTGCAATAAGTATTTCCTGCGTGTGCGGACGGGGAGCGGGTTTGCCCGTTTTTCTATCATCAGCCTCAGCGGCAAGTGGCTGCAGGATGCGGGCTTCCACGCCGGTCAGGTGATTGATATTGCCTGCGAGGATGGGCGGCTCATCATTACGCTGGCCAGGGAGCAGCGCTATTATGCAGGCTGATCCGGCCAATCTATCTTTCTCCCGCTAAGCCGAAAAGAAAAGGCCGCCAATACTGGCGGCCTTTTCTCCTTTTAATCAATGCTCATATTACTGCTTTACAAACTGCTGCGCTGTCGCCCAGCCATCGCCTCTTACCTTCAGCAGGTACACGCCTGCCGGGTAGTCGCCCAGGCTTAGTACGGTAGGTGCTCCGCCATCGTTCAGCGAATAGTTGCCGAGCAGTGCGCCGGTGATGCTTACCAGCGTTGCGGTAGCTTTACCGCCTGCCCATGTGCCCGCACGTACTACGTATAGCTGGTGGCCGGCCGGAACCGGGTAAAGCTGCAGGCCGCCCTGCGCAGAACCTCCAACATTGTTGATCGCAGTAGTGGTCACGCCGCATGCATTCCGTCCGTTGATGGACATGGCGCCGGTGCCGGTAGCATCGAGCCAGGGAGCGAGCTGCTTGGCGGCAGTGCTTCCGTTCTGGTCCCAATGCCCGGCTATGGTTCCGCCCGATGAGCCGCCGCGGCCATTTACCAGGCAATTGCTGCCTTCGCTGACGGTGCCAACGATGCGCTGTAATTTGTTGAATACCGGCGAGCCTGAGCTGCCCGGTGCATTGGAAGCGTTGCCGTTTGCTGTCTGGTGGTGGATGACTCCCAATAAAGTATTGCTTCTCTGGATAGTGTCGTACAGGGCTATCTTTTTAATATCTCCCCAGGGGTGCTGAATGATGGCGCCTGAATCCCGGCTGATGCCGGTGCCACCGGTACGGTCCCAACCTGCATAAAAGACATTGTAGGAAGCCGGAACAGGATTTAGCTCCAGCAGCACAAAATCGCTGCCATAGGCTATGGTGCCGGGAGTGCCGCTTATTGCGCGTATCTGGCAGCCGGTAACGGTCTGTGTATTCAGGCCGGTCTCGCTTGCTGGGTTGGTGCAGGTCGGCGATTGATAGTTGAAGTAAAATACGGCCTGTGCCTGCTCGGCAGCCGTACTGTTGATCATACAGTGAGATGCCGACAGAAAGTAATCTTTACAGGCGCCATTGGTTGTGTTGACTAATGAGCCGCTGCACGCACCTACCGATGAGCCGCTTGGGTAAATGTATCTGGCCACTGCGCGGCTGGCATCTGTATAGCCATTGCCCTCTGTACAGGCTACATTGGCGAAGCAGGACTGCGACTGGCCAAAGCCGATGGCTGTGCCTCTGTTGCTGGTGCCGCCGGCTGTATTATTGGCGCTTACCAGGCAGCCGATCTCGGAAATGCGTATGCTTAGCTGATTTTCAGTGCCTTTTGGCAAATGGATGGTTACTACTGCATGGTGGCCGCTTACATAGGGCAGCGCGTAGGCGTGGGAAGTGCTGTTGGGTGGGGGATCAAAAGTGGCTAAGGGCTTATCGCCATCGCTTGTAGCTACGCTGATGGTGGCGCCTTCCGGCATGATCAGCTCATCGAAGTACACAAGCAGCGCATCGGTATGTACGGATGCATCAAAGGTCATTTTCCAGAGGCTGCCGCCGCGCGTATCTATGCCCCAGTTGCCATCGGCTTGGGTGAGCGGATGCGCAAGGCGTACTTTGCTGCCTATAATGTTGCTTTGGGAAGCGTGCTGCCTGATCTCGGACAGCGTAGTGGCATTGTCCGGAATGGCAATGCTGGTTTGAGCGCTGGCATCTGCCATGTACAGCAGCAGAAGCGGAAACAATAGTTTCTTCATGTTCAGTTTCTTTAAAGATTTCATAGCGGTTGGAATATGCCGCTGTATGCAAGATGGCCTCGGATTATCAATATGTTAGCGCCGAACCTGACGACTTTATGAAGTTGCCGTTTTAAACTATGAACGATCTATTCTACTCAATAAAAGTTTGGGTCTTGTACGGCTTCCTTGGGGGATTTTACATTAAAAAATCACCCTTGCCGGCCGTGCAGGCCGTTTTATCTTTATACAATGGCATTCCTACTCGGCTTAATTATCATCTACGCTATTCTCTGGCTGCTATCGTTCGTTATTCCCGGCACTTTGAGCGATCCGGCGATGCGGGGCGTTATTGCTGCTTCCGTCATGTTTATCATGGTGGGGTTCTCGCACTTTGCGAAGCGGGAGAAGCTGGAGGCGATGATCCCTGAAAACTGGCCTTACCGCAGGGCTATGAATTATATCAGTGGCGCGGCTGAGATGCTGTTGGGTATTGGCCTGTTGCTTGCCGGGTCGCGGGTGCCGGCTGCTATTGGTTTACTGCTGCTGCTTTGTGGTGTGTTTCCGGCCAATATCTATGTAGCACGCCGCACGCCTAATGCCTATAATATTTCCCGACTGTTCTTCCAGCCTGTATATATGGCGTGGATCTGGTGGTTTTGCCTGCGCGGTCACCTTTCTTTTTAGTGATATCTACGTTTTTTATGTAAGGAAGTAGCTGCTTGCTGTGACAGAGGTCGCTGTGGGATCCTTCGTGCCTCAGGATGACCCGCTGAATAAATAGGCGCTTACAAAACACAAGTCATGCTGACGCGAGGAAGCATCCCACAGCGAACAGATGCTCACCGATGGCTTTGTCATCCCGCAGAGATCCATTCCCTTATCTTTCTTTTCTGTTCTTTTTTGTCAGCAAAAAAGAACCAAAAAACTGCCGCCGCGCAATGACTGCGGCGCGCCGGTGCCTATCTATTGAGCTTGTGTACTGTTGTAGTGCCGGGCTTTGGCACCTTGATCTTTTCCAGTGTCTTTTGCATATGCTTATTGCTATCTCAAACTGGTGAAAGCCCCATTGCCATGCTGGCGCGAGGAAGCATCCCACAGCGACTACCGGATACAAGGCACACAAGCTGCCTGTTCCTATTGCCCGCCTTTATATGCAGATAAGCAGTGTTGCTATGTTGTACGATCCATCTTCTCCGGTTTAGGGCTTACCTTCGCACATCTTTTTATTTTACTACAACTTTTATAACCAGCAATGAATTTGTTTTCCAGCCAGAACAGGGAATTCACGCAACGTCATATCGGTCCGGATGCGGAAGAGACGGAGCAAATGCTACAGACCATCGGCGTAGCCAGTCTTGATGAATTGATTGACCGTACCGTACCTGCTGCCATACGTATGCAGCAGCAGCTGAATCTGCCGCCACAGCTCAATGAGGCCGCTTATCTGCGTGAGCTGAAAGACATTTCGCTGAAGAATAAAACGTTCCGTAATTACATTGGCCAGGGCTATTATGATACGCATACGCCCAGCGTGATCCTGCGCAATATCTTCGAAAACCCGGGATGGTACACGCAGTACACGCCTTACCAGGCTGAGATATCCCAGGGTCGCCTTGAAAGCCTGCTCAACTATCAGACGATGGTGAGCGATCTTACCGGCCTGCCGATTGCCAATGCCTCTCTGCTGGATGAAGCCACTGCCGGCGCTGAAGCAATGGCTATGTTCTTCCATACACTAAACAAGAACAGCGACAACCTGAGCCGCCCGAAATTCTTCGTGGATAATGAGGTATTCCCGCAAACGAAGGATGTAATCATCACCCGCGCTACGCCGCTGAACATAGAGCTGGTATTCGGCGACTTCGCCACTGCCCAACTGGACAATACTTATTTCGGCGCGCTGCTTCAGTACCCGAATGATAAGGGCAGCGTGGTCGATTACCGCTCTTTCATTGATGCAATGCACAGCAATGGCGGCTATGTGGCTATGGCTACTGACCTGCTGGCGCTTACTTTGCTCACTTCTCCCGGCGAGCTGGGCGCAGATGCTGCTTTCGGCAATTCACAGCGCTTTGGCGTGCCACTGGGCTATGGCGGTCCGCACGCGGCTTTTTTCTCCTGTAAAGATGAGTTCAAGCGCGCTATTCCCGGCCGTATCATCGGTATTTCGGTAGATGCTTTGGGCAATCGTGCCCTGCGCATGGCACTTCAGACCCGCGAGCAGCATATTAAACGTGAAAAGGCTACTTCCAATATCTGTACGGCGCAGGCACTGCTGGCCAATATGGCGGCGATGTACGCGGTGTTCCATGGTCCGCAGGGCTTGAAGGACATTGCGCTTCGCGTAGCTACGCTGGCTCATGCGCTGGGCGATGCGCTTACACAAAGTGGCCTTGAACTGTACAGCAATGCATACTTCGATACAGTAGTTGTGAAGGTGCAGGATATTGCCGCGCTTTACAAGCGCGCGCAGGATTGGAAGATCAATCTCCGCTATTTCGACCATAATATGGTGGGCATCTCGCTGGATGAAACCACTACCCAAAGCGACCTTGCTGACATCATCAACCTCTTTGGCTCTGAAAATGATGCAGTGGCTTTTGATGCAGAAGAAGAAGCAATTATGGCAGGCATTCCTGCAGGCCTGAAGCGCACGGCTCCTTACCTCACGCAAGAGGTATTCAACCGCCACCACAGCGAAACGCAGATGATGCGCTACATCAAGATGCTGGAGAACAAAGACCTGTCGCTGAACACGAGCATGATCTCTCTGGGCTCTTGCACGATGAAGCTGAACGCTGCTACGGAGATGATGCCGCTAAGCTGGGCGCACTGGAGCAAGATTCATCCGTTTACGCCTATAGAGCAGGCTGGCGGCTATACGCAGATTGTAAAAGAGCTTTCCAAATATCTGTGCGAGATCACTGCTTTCGATGCCTGCAGCCTGCAGCCCAACAGTGGCGCGCAAGGCGAGTATGCCGGTCTGCTGACAATCCGCAACTATCATGAGAGCAAGGGCGAGAGCCATCGTGATGTGATCCTGATCCCGATCTCTGCGCACGGCACCAATCCTGCTTCTGCAGTGATGGTAGGTTATAAGGTAGTGGTGGTGAAGGCGCTGGAAAATGGCTATATTGATGTAGAAGACCTGAAGGCGAAAGCTAATCAGTACGCGGATCGCCTGGCAGGTATCATGATCACTTACCCTTCTACTTATGGCATCTATGAAGAGTCTGTAAAGGACATTACCGCAATTATCCACGAGCACGGCGGACAGGTGTATATGGATGGCGCTAACATGAATGCGCAGGTAGGCCTTACAGCTCCCGGTTTGATTGGTGCGGATGTATGTCACCTGAATCTGCACAAGACATTTGCAATCCCGCACGGCGGCGGCGGTCCCGGCATGGGCCCTATCTGCGTAAAATCGCACCTGGCGCCATTCCTGCCTGGTCATGTGGATGAAGGACGCAAGGAAACGGGTATGCACGCGGTGAGCGCTGCGCCTTATGGTTCTGCTTCTATCCTGCTGATCTCTTATGCTTATATCCGTATGCTGGGCGCTCATGGGGTGAAGGCAGCTACCGAATATGCTATCCTGAATGCCAACTATATGAAGGCGCGTCTGGAAAAAGATTTCGAAATTCTGTACACCGGCAGCAAGGGCACTTGTGCTCACGAGTTTATCGTTGACCTGCGTCCGTTCAAGAAGAATGCGGAAGTAGAGGCAGAAGATATTGCCAAGCGCCTGATCGATTATGGATTCCATGCGCCTACGATGAGCTTCCCGGTACCGGGCACGATCATGATTGAGCCTACGGAAAGTGAGGACAAGGCAGAGCTGGACCGCTTCTGCGATGCCATGCTGGCTATCCGCGAAGAGATCCGTGCTATTGAAAATGGCGGCGATCGTGCAGACAATCCACTGAAGCATGCACCACATACCCAGTTTGAAGTAACCGGTGATGACTGGAAGCATGGCTACAGTCGTCAGCAGGCCGCATTCCCGCTGCCTTATGTGATGCACAATAAGTTCTGGCCAAGCGTGAAGCGGGTGAATAATACGGTGGGTGACCGTAACCTGATCTGTACCTGCGAGCCTACTGAGGCTTATATGGAAGAGACTGTTTAGTGGATAATTTATTGAGTATTGAAGCCGGTTCTTTGTTGGACCGGCTTTTTTTCTCCTGTGACGGTTCAGGTCGCTATCGCGCCCCGACCCTGTGTGGGTAGGGTCGGGGCGAGCGCAGCCGACCTGAACCGCTACAGGCTATGCCACAAAAAAGCACAGCTATCCTCATAAAAAGTAGCTGCCGAGTAGCCAGTCAATTCCAATAAAAGCTCCTTCTTGCACAAGGTGCCAGCCCGAAATCCACAGTAATCCCGGAAAGAAGAATACAGCCAGTCTTCGGGCATGGATACGAGCTGCGCTCTGTATGGATTTTGATGCAGGTAATGCATCAGGTTGGTCACATACTGCATGCTGGTACCGGTAAATGCATCCTGCTGCATGGCTTCCGTAACAGAGATCGCTTTTGTCTTTTGCTGAAACATAGAACCTGTAATGCCATTTCTTCGGTTCATTTGCTGTGTATAGGTACTTAGGCAGAGGCCAAGACGGTAAGGAAACACTTGCATGGACTTACCGCCAAAAGCGGAATGGCCGGCACATCCGGCATCGCTGGCACGGATCATCAGGTGGAAATGGTTGGGCATGAGGCACCATGCAAGCAGATCGCAATAGGGTGTTATCTGACTGCGTATGAGTTTTAAGAAAGCCAGATAGTCGTTGTCATCAAAAAAAAGTGTCTGCTGCCTGTTTCCACGGTTATAGATATGATATATTTATTTTTCTGTAAGGTGCATGCTGACAAATATATGCCCTATTGCGGTTTAGGTCGCTGGCGCGCCCCGACCCTGTCTGGCCTTCTTTTTGTATGTTCCTACCTGCATGGCTATCCCTTCCAACATCATCATTATTATACTCAGCGGCATTGTGATCCTGAGCTATGTCTTTAACATCATTTCCCGCAAGACCAATATCCCTTCTGTGCTCCTGCTGATCGCTACGGGAGTGGGTGCGCAATACCTTGGTGCCTATTATGGCTACCAGCAACAGGAAGTAAGCAAGCTGGTGAAGATACTGGGCGCCGTTGGTCTGCTTATGATTGTGCTGGAAGCTGCGCTGGACCTGAAGATCGGCCGGGACAAGATGAAGCTCATCAGCAGCTCGTTTGGCACAGCGCTGTTCGTATTCCTGATCTCTGCGGTGTCTATTGCACTCCTGTTTATGCAATGGCTGCATCAGCCCTTCGGCGTATCGTTTTTGTATGCCGTGCCTATGAGCATTATATCGTCGGCCATCGTTATTCCCAGTACCTCGCACCTGCCGGAGCGCAAGAAAGAATTTGTGGTTTATGAATCTTCTTTCTCAGACATCATTGGTATTCTGGCATTCAACTATATGCTTATGCGCAATCTGCTCAGCATTAAATCGGCCGCCATTTTCACCGGCAATATTCTGCTGGCCATAGCCATCTCCGCCGGCGCAACGGTAGTGCTCATTTTCATCCTTACCCGTATACAGATCGGCCTGAAATTCTTTCTTCTGTTTGCCGTGCTTTCACTTATCTACGCTTCGGGTGAGCTGATTCATCTCCCTTCACTCCTGGTAGTGCTGGTATTCGGATTGGTACTGAACAATGCACGAACCATTTTCCAGGGCAGATTTTCCGGTATTCTCCCACCGTCCGACATCAAGCCAGTGGTAGATCTGCTGCACACTATTACTGCCGAAACCTCCTTTCTCCTGAGAACTTTTTTCTTCATCATCTTCGGTTATTCCATACAACTTCAAGTGCTGTTGCAGCCGCCCGTATGGGAGCTGGGCAGCCTGATTGTGCTGGTCTTGCTGGTAGCGCGATTCCTCTATCTGAAATTCATTCTCAAGTCCGATCTCTTCCCGGAATTGCTGCTCATGCCGCGCGGCCTTATTACCATCCTGCTATTCTATAGCATCCCATCTTACCGCATGATGCAGGATTTCAATGAAGGCATCCTGTTTTTTGTAGTGGTCGTCACCAGCCTGCTGATGATGGTTGGCCTGCTATTGACCCCCAAGGAAGAGCGCAGTGAAATCGAAGAAGCGTCTCATTTTGGCTAAATCGTAGCTTTTTTATGGTCCGGGCATTTTTTGCTGCTATAGAGCATTGGTGGCGTTGGCACCGTTCATCAGGTTGCATCCATGAACCTTTCCGGATACATTCCAACTAATAGCCGCATCGGGAAATCCTGCAACTCCAGCCTGTTCCGTTATAACAATATCGACCAGCTTTGAATAAGCCCTGAAATTCCTGAAAATCAAAGCGTACTTTTGAAGGGTACATCGTTTTCTAAGATCAAATGCCTCGTTCCGTTACCATACTTGGCGCAGGGCTGGTAGGTTCCCTGCTCGCTATTCTGATGCGCCGCCGCGGTTATCCTGTCACCATTTATGAGCGCCGCCCGGATATGCGCCGAGAAACCATTGCCGCAGGCCGATCCATCAATCTGGCCATGAGCGCACGTGGCTGGCGTGCGCTGGAGTTGGCAGGACTAAAAACAGAGATGGAAGCATTGGCCATTCCGATGAATGGCCGCTATCTGCACCAGGCAGACGGCAGCACGGCATTCCAGGCTTATGGCAAAAACGGCGAAGCCATCTATTCTATATCGCGCGGTGAACTCAATAAACGCCTGATGACTTTGGCGGAAGAGCAGGGTTCGCAGATTCATTTCAATCATCGCTGCAATCATGTAGATGTATTTAATAATACACTCCATTTTGAGCAGGGCGCAGATAATCTTAAAGTTGAGATCGAAGCCGACCTGCTGTTTGGTGCAGATGGCGCACATTCTGCCCTGCGTAAAAGCTATACGTACCTGGACCGGGTAAATGCTACGCAAAACTATATTGAGCATGGCTATAAAGAATTGACCATTCCACCAGCGGAAGACGGCAATTGGCGCATGGAGAAAAATGCATTGCACATCTGGCCGCGTAAAAATTTTATGCTGATTGCGCTGCCCAATACGGACGGCTCTTTCACCTGCACTTTGTTCTTCCCGTTCGAGGGCAATCCTTCTTTTGCTGCGCTGAAAACAAGAGCAGAGGTACAGGCGTTCTTTGAAAAAGAGTTTCCGGATGCGGTGCCCATAATGCCTACCCTGCGGGATGATTTCTTTGCCAATCCTACTTCTTCGCTTATCACTACACATATTCATCCCTGGCATTTTGGGGACAAGAGCGCGCTGATCGGCGATGCCGCCCACGCGATTGTACCATTTTATGGTCAGGGCATGAATGCCGGTTTTGAAGACTGCTCGGTGCTTAACGGCCTGATTGACCAATACGGAGAAGACTGGAATGCTATTCTGGAAGATTACCAGCGCAAGCGCAAGATCAATGGCGACGCTGTGGCACAGCTGGCACTGCTCAATTTTATTGAGATGCGTGATAAGGTGTCTGATCCGCTTTTTCTGGAACGGAAGAAGATTGAAAAAGAACTGGGTATCCGTTATCCGCAGCAGTTCAACTCTGTGTACGAGATGGTGTCTTTCTCTCATGCCCCTTATGATACGGCGCTGCGCTGCATTCATGAGCAGGATGCACTGCTGGCGCGCATTATGCGGGAGGGAGATTTCACAGAAAACAGCAAGCAGGAGTCATTCATGAAACAGGTAGATAGCTGGATGGCAGAATATTATAAAGCAGTACAGGAACTGGACAGGGGAGGAAGATAAATGAATCTGAAACGGTGGACGATCAAGCAATACGATGCAGATGCGGCAGCACAATTGGCAATAGACCTGCCCAATGTGACGCCGGCTGTATGCAAGCTGCTGGCTTCGCGGGGAGTGACCAATTTTGAAGAAGCGAAGCGCTTCTTCAGGCCCGAGCTTTCACATCTGCACGACCCTTTCCTGATGAGAGGCATGAAGCGCGCTGTAGACCGGATCACCGAGGCTATCGAATGGCACGAACGGATCATGGTGTACGGCGATTATGATGTGGATGGCACCACCTCTGTAGCAGTCGTTTATTCTTTTCTGCGCGAGCAGTACCCGAAGGGCGATATCTCCTTTTACATACCACACCGCTACCGCGAAGGCTACGGCATAAGCAAAGCGGGCATTGATTTTGCACATGCCAATGGCTATACGCTGATGATTACGCTGGATTGCGGCATCAAGTCGGTAGCGCTGATCGATTATGCGCAGAAGCTGGGTATTAATGTGATTGTATGTGACCACCATTTACCGGATGAGTCACTGCCGAATGCGTATGCCATTCTTAATCCGAAGCAGCCGAAATGTACTTATCCGTATAAAGAGCTGAGCGGCTGCGGCATTGGCTTCAAGCTCATACAGGCACTGGCCATAAAGCTGAAATTACCCGAAGAAAGCTATACCCAATACCTTGATCTGGTAGCGACTTCCATTGCCGCCGATATTGTGCCGATTGATGGGGAGAACCGGATACTCGCTTTTTACGGCATCCGTAAAGTGAATGATGATCCCAGCCTGGCGATCAAAACATTGAAAGACCTGGCAGGCATCAGCCGGGAGCTGCACATTACGGATCTGGTATTTGTAATAGGTCCGCGCGTAAATGCCGCCGGACGCATGGATGACGCTAAAAAAGCAGTAGATCTGTTCATTGAGAAAGACCCTGATAAATCCATATTGCTGGCGGAAGTGCTGCACTCAGATAACTTTGACCGAAAGGAAATAGACAAGAATATTACTGCAGAGGCGCTCAATCTCATTCAGACGGATGAAGTGATGATTGCCCGTAAGTCAACCGTGCTTTATCAGCCGCACTGGCATAAAGGCGTGGTCGGCATCGTTGCTTCCCGCCTGATCGATCATTATTATCGCCCTACTATTGTGCTGACGCAGGCCAATGGCAAGGTCACAGGCTCTGCGCGCTCAGTCAGCGGCTTCAACATCTATGAGGCCATCCATGATTGCCGCGATCTGCTGGAAAGCTATGGCGGACATTTCTATGCTGCAGGCATGACCATGCATCCGGATCATGTGGCGGCTTTTGCCGAACGATTTGAGGAAGTAGTGTCGCAGCGCATCTCGCCCGAGCTGCTTATTCCCGAAATAGAGATTGATGCGGAGATCAATTTTCCGGACATCCGTACTTCCTTTTATAAACTGCTCGATCAGTTTGAGCCTTTCGGGCCGACCAATCTGCGGCCGGTATTCCTTACGCGGAATGTGAGCGATTATCATGGCTACTCGCGCGTGGTGAAAGATATGCACCTGCGCTTTGTGGTGAACCAGCCCGGTGGTGCAGCGGTAGAAGGCATCGGCTTCGGGATGGCTGAGTACTATGATATGCTGAGCCGCGGTCCCGTTGATCTGCTTTATACCATTGATGAAAATGAATTTCAGGGCACTACCAAGCTCCAGATCAAAGTGCTGGATGTACGGCCTGTAGGGGTCTGAAATTTTATCGTGGATTCATTTTCCTGTATTCAGATGCAGCAGTACATTATGCTGGTCTGATTTTTTCCCGTTCGTTTTTATGCTTACTATGAAGGGTCTTTTCAGTAAAGGAATGCGCTTATCAATTGCTTTTGTAGCAACGCTTGCATTCACCTCATGCAGCCATGCAACAAAAAGGGCACAACCAGTTGATGCTGAAGAGACAAGCGAATCTCAAAAAGACGAAAGCGAAAGCGCATCTTCTGCATCACGCCTGCGCATTATGAGCTACAATGTGCTGCGCTATGGCTGCGGCTGTCAGGAAGACAACAGCATTGAGCACCAGCGGCTCAGCCATATCATTAAGCATGCCTCGCCTGATGTAGCCGGCCTGGTGAAAGTGGATGCTATTGGTCACGGGAAGAATGGTGCTCCGGTGGGCTTTGCAGATTCTATACTCAAAGCCGGGATGAACACTGCTTTTCCGGACCGTTATGCGGTATGTCCGTTTACCAATACAGCCGATGCCAATAACATTAATCTGCTGTTTTATGACCATCATAAGCTGGGCTATGCAGGGATGGAAACACTGGCTGTGGATGAAACTGACTTCAACCTTTTCCGGCTTTATCTGCAGTCATCCGTCAGCAACGGCAGTAAGGATACCGTATTCGTTTATTTCGTGCTCAACCATACCGAATCCGGTGATAATGCCCAAAAGCGGGATCGGCAGATGGCCGGAGTGATGGCCGCGCTGCATCATCGCTTCACCAAAATGCCCAACGTGATTGATATGGGAGATTTCAACCTGCGCAATACAGAAGAAGCCGGATATAAATCTTTAACAGCGGACGCTGACGCCGCTTTTCGTTTCGCCGATCCGCCATTTGCCATAGATCATTCCGTCACTTATCCTGCAGATTGGGAAAAGGAACCCGATGCCTATGCGCGCTTCCTGACTACGGCTACACGCAAAAAAGATGATGAGCCCAATAAGTGCGGTACCGGTGGCGGCGCAAAATTCTGGTACGATCATATCCTGCTATCTCCCGCTATTGCATCCGGGAAAAACGGATTGAGCTATCAACCTAATTCTTTCCGCGTTATTGGCAACGATGGCAACCGGGTCGGACGCTCTGTAAATGCAGGCAAGCATCCTAACACCGCAGTGCCTGCCGGTATTGCGGAAGACCTTTTTCAGCTATCCAATAAATATCCGGTGATGCTGGAGCTTGCAGTCAAAGCGGTGCAGAAAAACTAAAGTGATTATTATAAGCTTCTTTTCAAGCGAACAACGTTCAGGATTATAGGCGCTCTTCGATTTTTTTGAACAAGCCTTCCCATAGTTTATACTCTCCGGCTTGTCCTTTCAATCCCCATATTTTCTGGTCAGACATATCGGCCTCGCCAATGTAGATTTTAGGAGTTATTACCACTTTTACAGCACCACTGCCGGCATCCGTTACCGTTACTACATACTGCCTGTAATTAGTCCTGTAAACCGCCACGCCGGAAAAATTGCCATAGCTCGCTGTACTGGTACCGCCAATATCTTTTCTACCTGTTTTGATTAATCCTTTGGAAGGTTGCTCAAATTCAATCGTGTAGCCATGATTGGATAATATCCATCATTTTCGTCTTATCCGAAGTAAAAGTTTTGGTGCCATACTCATCAATCATTTCCTGAGTCAGCTTTTTCTGAGCTGAGCTTACAATGGGATTGAAGGAAACGATAAGAAGTCCCGCGAAAAATAAAATACATGCCGGTTTCATCAACTTTTGATTTATAGTTTGAATGAGCAAATCAATACCAAAAGAGTAAATTATGCAAACAATACATAACATTATATCACCGACACAAATAGTCATCCGCATAAAAAAGGCCGTACTTCTTGTACGGCCCTTTCTTTCTTTGAAAAAATGATCTTACCCGATCGCGGCATCCAGATCAGCAATCAGATCATCTACGTCTTCAATACCCACGCTCAGGCGAATCAGCGAATCTACCAGTCCATTGGCAATGCGCTCTTCGCGCGGAATAGAGCCGTGCGTCATAGAGGCCGGATGACCAATCAGGGATTCTACACCACCCAGGCTTTCGGCCAGTGAGAACAATTCGGTTTTTTTCAGCACTTCCATGGCTGCTTCAAGGCGGTCATCTTTCAGTGTGAAGGAGATCATACCTCCGAAGCCGCGCATCTGCTTTTTAGCCACCGCATGATTCGGATGATCTTCGAAACCGCACCAAAGAACTTTTCCGACTTTAGGATTATTGCGCAGCCAGCGGGCAATTTTTTCTCCGTTCTCACAATGGCGCTGCATACGCACATGCAATGTTTTGATACCGCGCAGCACCAGCCAGCAATCGTGCGGACCGGGAACGGCACCACAGCTGTTTTGAATAAAACGCAGCTTTTCCTCCAGCTCTGCGCTGTTCATAATGAGCGCGCCATGCACTACATCGCTATGGCCGCCGAGGTATTTGGTAGCGCTGTGCAGCACAATATCTGCCCCGAAATCGAGCGGGTTCTGCAGGTAAGGAGAAGCGAAGGTATTATCCACTACCAGCAGCAGATTTTTCTCTTTGGAAATTTTGCCGCAGGCTTCAATATCAATAATATTCAGCAGCGGATTGGTCGGCGTCTCTACCCAGATCATCTTTGTATGTTCATTGACGTACTGGCGGATATTCTCCGCATCCTGCATGGCAATGAAGTGAAATTTAATGCCGTAATTGGCGAACACTTTGGTGAAGATGCGATAGGTACCTCCATACAGATCGTTGGATACGATCACCTCATCGCCGGGCTGCAAGAGCTTAGCCACAGCATCTGTTGCCGCCATGCCACTGCCGAAAGAAAGACCATATTTGCCATTCTCGATAGAGGCCAGCGCGTTTTGCAATGCAGTACGGGTAGGGTTCTGGGTACGGGCATATTCATAGCCTTTGTGCACGCCGGGCGCTTCCTGCACATAGGTGGAAGTCTGGTAGATCGGGGTCATAATGGCGCCGGAAAGCGGGTCTGGCTCTACGCCTGCGTGGATGAGGCGCGTAGCCAGTTTATGTTGCTGATTGCTCATGCTGATTTAGTTTGCTATAGCGCGCAAAGGTATTGGATTTGCCCAAAAGCCGTGAAAATTCAGTAATTTTAAGGGTTATGCAACAGTCGCACGTAAGGCCTTCAGATGATTTAAATCCACAGGAAAGGGAGTTTGAAAATACCATTCGTCCGCAGAGTATTGAAGATTTTTCCGGGCAGCCGCAACTGATCGAAAACCTGCGCATTTTTATCAAAGCAGCCAACCTGCGCGGCGAAGCGCTGGACCATGTGCTCTTCCATGGTCCTCCGGGATTGGGCAAGACCACGCTTTCCAGAATTGTAGCCAATGAGCTGGGAGTAAAGATCAAAGAAACCAGCGGACCAGTCATTGAAAAACCGGCCGACCTTGCCGGCTTGCTTACCTCGCTCGAAGTGCGGGATGTGCTTTTTGTAGATGAGATTCACCGTTTGAGCACAGTAGTAGAAGAGTATCTCTACTCAGCCATGGAAGATTTCAAGATCGATATCATGATCGACAGCGGACCGGCGGCACGCTCTATTCAGATCAATCTGAATCCTTTTACACTTGTGGGCGCTACTACCCGCTCCGGGCTGCTTACTGCTCCGTTGCTTTCCCGCTTCGGCATCAAGAACCGGCTGGATTATTATACCGCAGATATTCTACAGGGAATTATTCTTCGGGCTGCAGGCGTATTGGGTGTAAAGATCACTTCGGATGCAGCTATGGAGATTGCCCGACGAAGCCGTGGTACGCCGCGTATAGCCAATGGATTGCTGCGCCGGATGCGTGATTTCGCGCAGGTGCTGGGCAATGGTATCATTGATATGGCCATCGCCGAACATGGACTAAGAGCCTTGAATGTAGATGCCAATGGCCTGGATGAAATGGACAACCGCATTCTCACTGCATTGATCGATAAGTTCAAAGGCGGACCTACAGGCATTTCCAATATTGCTACTTCTGTGGGTGAGGAATCCGGTACTATTGAAGAAGTGTATGAGCCATTCCTGATACAGGAAGGATATATTGTGCGTACTCCACGCGGCCGGGAGGCTACTGAAAAATCTTACCACCACCTGAACCGGAAATGGCAGAAAGGTGGCAATGCCCTTTTCTGACAATTTTATTGAAACCTGCTTTATAAACAACGGCCAGTCTTTGACTGGCCGTTTATATTTTCATTTGGCAAAGGGCTATTTTATTTTACCCGTACGATCCAGATTAGCCATTGCCCGGCTATAAATGCTGTCCAATTCCTCCGGGTGTGCGCGGTACCAGGTCAGGCTTTGCACAAAGGCTTCCGGAGTAATGTCGTGGTGCCGGAATACTTCTTTATAGTACACCACGAGCGAATCATTGTTCTTTAATCCCGGCGCACTGGTGCTGTCTTTTTTGGTCATTGTGCTGTACACATCCGCAAGCTGTATATCCGTGATTACCTTTTCCATCTCCGATGGCGACAGATGCGCTGTTGTATTTTGCTTACAGGATGCTGCTATAAAGATCATTGCGCAGCAGAGTAGATTTTTACGATAGGACATGGGCATTTCCCGAAAGGAAGCAGGAGTTATTTCAGGTTACCGTATTTAGCCGCATTAGCCACATCCATACTGATGAGCTGCGGAATGTATTGTGCACGCTCATCGCGCGGCGCCTGCGCTACAATGCGCATCAGCTCATCGCTTTTTGCGTTGAAGAAGAACTGGATCAGGGTAGAGCCGGGATTATCTTTCTGCATCTGGTTCATCTTACCAATACCTGCCAGCACGATTGCTCTGCCTTCCGCCGGCTTATTGTACATAATGTCCAGGCCTTCGCGATGATAAGAGTACCAATATTTCCGGAAGTTTTCGAACCGCGGACTCATGATCTGATCTACCAGCCAGTAGCGGTTTCTTTTTTCTTCGAACGCCTTCCATCCATGAATGGTATTGCCCTGCTCCGGCGCATTGTTGACCACATTCTGCGCTCTTTTAAAATAGGTAGCGCCGCCCGAAGGAGAAAAGCTGTCATAATCCAGCCCGAGGATAAAGTAAGCGTAGTAGGCAAGAACAGCGGTGAGGTTAGAAGCTAAAGGGTCGCCGCCATTTACGCGGTTATCATCAAACTGGAGCTGATTGTACTGGGAATAGTGAAACACCAAATCCCGGTCCACAAAGTTGATGAGCGGAGCGCTGTAGCCGGAGTTGAAAACCGGACGCGTAGCCTGTATGCTGAGCGTGGCAGTGTAAAGGTCCTGGTCGGTCCCATCCTTGCCGGTCAGGTTCAGCAGAATGCTGCAGTCGATGCGCTCTGTCGGCGCCCATTCGTCCGAAGTCCACTTACGGTTATTGATAAATTCGGTAATGGCGCGTTCCATGGCCGTGAATACCTGCGGGTCGGTATTCTGGATCTTGTCGTGCCCTATTTTTACTTTGCAGTTGAGCTCCTGTGCTGTCGCGGCAATGCCGGTCAGCAACATAATGATCAAAGCGATGGTATTAAGCAGTCTGGTGTTCATGTTGTAATTGATACTTCATTATTCGGTTCACAATAGCATCAGCAGCTTCTTTTTTGCTTTGCAGCTCCAAAGGAGTAACGATGCCTTCCTTATCCAACAGGGTTATCTTATTGGTGTCGTGCCCAAATCCGGCTCCGGTATCCCGCAGCGAATTCAGCACAATGATATCTGCATTTTTCGCCTGCAGCTTTTGCGTAGCGTGGGCCAGTTCATCCGTTGTTTCGAGCGCAAAACCAACTACTGTCTGTCCGGCCGCTTTTCGTTTTCCCAGCGTAGCCAGGATGTCCGGATTTTTAACCAGACTGATCTCTAACGTATCACCAGCCTTCTTTATTTTATCCGGCGATATAGTGCCCGGGCGATAATCGGCTACAGCCGCTGCCATAACCGCTATAGCGCAATCGGGAAATACTTGGGTAGCTGCATCCCACATCTGCTGCGCACTTTTTACGAGAATGTTCGTAATGCCCGGATGTACTGTGCTCAAATGGGTAGGGCCAAGGATCAGGGTCACTTCTGCGCCATGATCTGCCAGTGTTTCTGCAATGGCAATGCCCATCTTGCCCGTCGAAAAATTACCGATAAAGCGTACCGGATCAATTAGCTCGTAAGTAGGACCTGCTGTCACCAGCGCTTTCTTTCCTTTAAGCAGGGAAGAAGAAGTATTCTTTTGGGTAAGAAAATCAGCCAAATGTTCTACAAGCTCGTGCGGCTCTGCCATGCGCCCTTCGCCTACCAGGCCGGATGCCAGCTCGCCATGCCCGACCGGAATGATGTGATTGCCATAAGAGCGCAGCTTTTCCAGGTTTGCCTTGGTGCTTTGGTGCAGCCACATATCCTCATCCATAGCCGGTGCTACAAATACCGGACATACGGCGCTCAGGTATACAGCGCATACCAGGTTATCGCAAAGGCCATGCGCCATTTTTGCCAGCGTATTGGCGCTGCACGGCGCTATGAGCATTGCATCTGCCCATCGACCCAATTCCACATGATTGTTCCAGGATGCGCCATCTGCCACATTGCTGAATACCGGATGCCTGGATACGGTAGCAAGCGCTAAAGGCGATACAAAATCCGCTGCTGCAGGGGTCATGATTACTTTGACTTCTGTTCCCGCTTTGATGAGCTGCCTCACCAGATCGGGGGTTTTATAGGCGGCGATGCTGCCCGTGACGGCAAGCAATATTTTTTTGCCCTGTAGCTGCATGGTATGCAAGTTACTTATGGTTTTTGGATTTGGTATGTTATTCTGATGCTGGCCTATGACGGTTCAGGCCGGCTGCGCTCGTCCCGACCCTGCCTTTATAGGACCGGTAAAGGCTTGTCCTGAATCAGGTGCTGCAGCTTTATAGCCAGCGCCATCAGTTGTGCTTTGCTGTGCGCGTTTCGCTCGATGTGATAAATGGTCTCTGATAAGGCGGCGATCATCTGACTGATCACTTCGAGCGACAGCTTACGCCCGGCGAGCCGGGCTACGAAATCAGCTTCCTCAGGAGGCAGCGATAAAGGCTTTCCCTGAATGTGCTGCGCGCGGATGGATTGCTCCAGCAGCTCAATGATATACTGCAGGAAATTTTTCTGCCCTTCCCGTCCGCTTTTGGAAAGCTGCTCGGTGAACTTTACGAAACCTGCGCCGTTGTTGGTAAACAATGCATTAAAGAGATTACGTACAGCAGGCAGCAGATCATTCTCAAGATGATGCAATAGCCGCAATGCTTCTGTATAGCTTCCGGCGGCAAGCTGACCTATCTGCGCGGCTCTGCGCGCATCTGCCAGTGAGCGGACTTCCAGCGCTCGGCTTATATCCTGCGGCGCTACAGGCGCTAGGCGTACCAATTGGGTACGGGAAAGGATGGTAGGTAGTATATCTTCTGTATTCTCAGCAATCAGCAAAAGCAAAGTATCGGCCGGCGGCTCTTCGATAAGCTTGAGCAGGATATTTCCTTCTTTGCCCAGATATTCAGGCCGCCAGATAATCTGAATTTTTTTACCGCCTTCATAAGATTTCAGGTAAAGCTGCTCAATGATCTCCCGGCATTCTTCTGCGGTGATATTGCCCTGTTTGTTTTCTGCATTAATAGCCTGTAGCCAATCGTAGGCAGTACCATAGGGCGTCTGTGCGATGAACTCCCGAAAGTCTTTGATATAGTGCCTGCTATTGGCCTTGGTACCGGGCTTTGGCGGTATAGATGGAAAGGAAAGATGCACATCCGCATGCTCCAGGTACTGCACTTTCTGGCAATTGGCGCAATGTCCGCAGGCATCATGCCCGCTGCGGCTACTGCACATCAGGTACTGGGCAAATGCCAGCGCCAATGGCAGACCGCCTGTTCCTTCACGACCCAGCAGAAGCAGGGCATGGGGCAGGTGGCCGCCTTTCTCCATATTCAATAATCCTTCTTTGGCAGCCTGCTGGCCCACCACTTCACTCAATAGCATGGCGCAAAGATAACAGGCACAGCAGCTAAAATGCCCCAGAAAACAGGCTGCTTATTTCTTCTTGTTGAAGAATTCACGCAGCTCGCGGCTCATTTCTTCGCCGCGCTTTTTCAGATCAGCCATTTCTGTGGCCATATTGCGTTTGATATCGTGAAAATTCATAGGCTCTCCTTCGGTCATGTGGGCAAAATCCTGCGGCGTTTTAGGGGTAGGAATTACGATCCAGGCAATCACGTAAGCAATGATACCGAAGCCTGCCATAACTACCGAAGCCGCCCAGATCAGACGGATGATGACCGGATCAATATCAAAGTAATTGCCGAGACCGCTGCAAACGCCGCCCAGGATTTTATCATTGGGATTGCGGAAGATGCGGCGCTCGCCCTCTGTACGGGGATTGCTTTTGCTGTTGGTAAATCCACGACTATAGGGGTTTTCGCCGGTGGATGAATTGTTTTCTTTCCGGACATACGGAACCGGCGCTGAGGAAATATTATTCTGACCACCAAGTGCCGAGGGTGTGCCCAGATTTTCAATGACCTTGCTCACATCTGCCCCATCAATAGCGGGCACTCCATTCTGAAGACGGATCGTAAAAAGCTCTGCAATACGGTACTCGATGTCGTACAGAATTTCTTCCTTGCTGTCTTCCTGATCAAACTGGCGGTGCAGGGCGTTGAGATAGTCTTTGAGCAGCAGGTAAGCGTCTTCTTCAATAGGCAGCATACGGCCTGCGATATTGATCTGGATAATGCGTTGCATAAAGATGTGGTTATTTGATTGAGGTGGTTAAATGATTGACGGCGGAACTGATTTCGGTCCAGGCATCGTAGAGCTGTGCGTAAAATTTCAGCCCCGGCTTGGTAATGGTGTAATATTTACGCGGTGGTCCGGATGTCGATTCTTCCCACCGGTAGGTAAGCACTCCTGCATTTTTAAGGCGCGTCAGCAATGGATAGAGCGTTCCTTCCAGCACTACCAGCTTTGCCTCTTTCAGCTGCTCTGCAATGTCAGAAGGATAAGCTTCTTTTTCCCGAAGAATAATACCGAGAATGCATAGTTCTAGCAGGCCTTTGCGCATCTGGGATTCCGTGTTCTCAATATTCATACAGCTCTGAATTACGATGCAAACATAAACAATACTCAGTACCATGCAATACAAAGTACCAAACTTTAACAATTAGCGGGCATAGGCCAGTACCTGTTGAATTAAAAAGTAAACCCGTTGGATTATAATAAAACAGCCCCGTTGTTTGGAACAACGGGGCTGGCTGATAATTTTCTGAACCGATTAGAATGTAGAAGTGATGCCTAAGCGAATACCGCTGAACGCCGGCTCGTAGCGGCATACACCACCTGAACAGTTGATACCGGCCGTCTGCTTCACATACGCAAGCGTCACCCGGTGCGGGCCTTTGGAATAAGCCACAAACAGGTATGGATAATGCTGCCCGTCGCTGCCGGTTTTTACACCACCATCGCGCGGCTCTACATTATACATATCCGCTGCGGTAAACGACCAGTGCGGTGCAATATTGTACTCAAGCAATAGATACGCCCATGAGCCAAAGTCATCTTCCGTATGCTGGTACTCCGCTTCGATGCGGATGGATTTTTTAGGCGTGATGCGATAGGTCACTTCGGCAAATGGGGTAAAGGCATTCACATCGGTATGCTTGAGCTGATAACGGAGCTGATTGTAATAAAGCATCTGCGCACCGGCTATCACGATCCACTTTTCAGCGCTGCGGTATTCCACTTCGCCATAAGCTTCACGGTAGAGCTTTACATTATCGAGCGTATTGATGTAGGTGTAATTGAGGGTAATGTCCAGGTTTTCTTTGGGTGAGATGAGTACATCTGCACCGCCGGCCATTTCAGAAAGATCCTGAGACGCAGGTGTATAGCGGGCTATGAGGCGCTGCGGGCGAAGGCGGGCTACAATAGGCTGCCAGTTGAGCATTCCATTGAGCAGCTCTTCATTGGGCGAGGTGCGCATCTGGAAATTTTCGGTGCGCTTGCCGGTCAGGTTTATAGCTATGCCTTTACGTGCATAGCCGACTGTAGTGTACACCACATTACCGTCTTTGTCATACAGGAAGTTATCATCCTTGATAGCTTCATGCGTCTTGTAAGCGCCTTCTACATACCAGGTGAAGTCGCCATAGGTAAGCGTGTTGTAGCCGGTGAATGCATACATATTATAGCGTGGTATGAAGGTGGTGCCTGCCGGCTGACTTTCCACGTTGCTCTTTACGATCTGGAATGAGTTTTCATCGAGTGTCCGGTTGAGAACGCCGATGCCCGGGGAAAGGTGCAGCTTCTTGCCTACGTTGAAATCGCCTTCACCGTTAAAGCCTTTGATAACCGGTTTGTAACGGCCGCCCACATTGCCATCTACCAATAGTTTCTGCTGCCCGGTAAATGCTTTCAGGGTAATATTATCAGTAAGCCGGTATTTCAGGTGCAGGCCAACAAGGGCATTGTCGATGAGCAGGCCGCGGTCTTCATAAGCGCGGAAAAGAATACCGCTTCCGATCTGGTCATAAATATAGCCGCCGGTAATGGTGAGCCCCTGAATCTCTTTGCTGAGACTGAAGGCGCCGATACCGAAAGCCGTCAGTGTTTCACCGCTCTGCGGGTCTTTCAGATTGGAATTCTGGAAGGCATCTACCCGTGCAAATGCGGTAAAGCCTTTGTAATTATAGCGCAGTGTAAGCCACCCTTCCCCACTGCTCATATAGTGATCGTACAGGGAAGGCGTGGTAGCGCCAATCGAAGAATCCCGCTGGAAGAAGTTGGCATTCATCTGCAGATCACCGGATAAAGTACCCTGCGCGGCAGCAAACTGCACTATGCCGACCGCTGCAAGGAGCGACAATAAAATTTTTTTCATTAAACGGCTATTGGAAAATTAAACCCGGAACCGAAATTATAATCTTAATAGGAATTGCAAAGCTTTTATTTTACTTTTATTGACTAACAAACAATCATCAACTTGTACTTTATGAAGCGATTATTCGCATTTGCGGCAGCTATTCTGTTCTCGGCATCGGTGTATGCTCAGGACTCAGCATTGCCTGCTACGCAGATAAAAGATGTAAACAGTGGGAAGAAGATCGCTTTTAATGAAGCGATCGCTCCGGGCAAGGTGACGTTAATTTCTTTCTGGGCTACCTGGTGTGTACCGTGCAAAAAAGAGATCAAGAATGTGCGTGAAAAAATGCCCAGCTGGCAGAAGGAAGCGGATTTTAATTATGTAACTGTATCAATCGATGAGTCGCGTGCCGAAGGACTGGTGCGTAGCTACGCCAAATCACAGGGTTGGGAATTTCCTTTCTACATAGACCCGAATGGCGATCTGAAACGCTCACTCAATTTCCAGAATGTACCCTTCACCGTAATCGTAGATAAGAATGGCAAGGTTGCTTACACGCATACCGGCTACGAAGAAGGCGGCGAGGAAGAAGTATTTGCCAAGATCAAGGAGCTGGCTAAGTAAGATTTTCAGCTAATTTATTTCAAAGAGCCGTTTGATTCAAATCAGACGGCTCTTTGCTTTCTGCAATTTTTTTGATGCAGGCATTTCTCAATTTTAAAAACCGGGCGAGGTAGCTTTTAAGCACCATGACCTCCGCTACTTTTCCAAGCAGACCAAGTGGCGCATAGAAAGTAAAAATGTCCTGCATTTGCGTTCCACCATCTTTTGCCGTAAACAGGTGAACATGGCTGAAGCTTTTGAATATCCCCTTTTTCATTTCATCTGTAAAGCTGTGCGGACGGTTCATAGCAGTAATCTGCACGGTTAGTTGCTGCCGAATGCCAAAGTGGACCGCCTCCCAGGTAATCGTATCTCCTAATTCACATAGGCCCGAAGCCCGGCCTGCAACTACTTTTTCCTTTGTGCGCGCAGTAGATGCGAGGTGCAGCTCTACACTTCTTGACAAATCAAAACAAATTTCTGGTGTGGCCCTGATAAAGGCGGTCAGCTTTATTACAGACATAGCGAATGAAGGTTAGGCTAAAAAAATGGGCTGTTACTCATGCAACAGCCCATTTGAAAATTGTGCGGATAAACTAATATTACCCTTTCAGCACCGTTCTTGAAATAACGATCTTCTGTACTTCGCTGGTGCCTTCGTAAATCTGCGTGATCTTGGCATCGCGCATGAGGCGTTCTACGTGGAATTCTTTTACATAACCATAACCGCCATGTACCTGTATCGCTTCGTTGGTTACCCACTGGGCAATTTCAGATGCATATAGCTTGGCCATTGCTGCAGCCAGATCATAATTCTGATGCTGGTCTTTCAGCCAGGCCGCTTTGAGGCAAAGCAGCCGTGCACCTTCAATAGCCGTAGCCATATCGGCGAGCTTAAAGGCTACTGCCTGATGGTTCATGATCTCGGTGCCAAATGCCTTCCGCTCTTTGGAATATTTAAGCGCCAGCTCGTAAGCGCCGCTGGCAATGCCGAGCGCCTGTGAAGCAATACCGATGCGGCCTCCGGCCAATGTCTTCATCGCAAAGGTGAAACCGAAACCATCATCGCCGATGCGGTTTTCCTTGGGTACTTTCACATCCTGGAACATGATACTATGTGTATCGGAGCCACGGATGCCGAGCTTATTTTCTTTTGCGCCTACAGTTACACCCGGCCAGTCTTTTTCCACGATCAGGGCATTGATTCCTTTGTGGCCTTTTTCCGGATAGGTCTGTGCAATTACCAGATAGGTAGAGCCTGTAGAGCCATTGGTGATCCAATTTTTGGTACCATTCACCAGATAGTGATCTCCCATGTCCACTGCGGTAGTGCGCTGTGAAGTGGCGTCAGAACCAGCCTCCGGCTCGCTGAGCAGGAATGCGCCGATCTTCTCGCCGGTAGCAAGCGGACGCAGATATTTTTCGCGCTGCTCATCATTGCCATAAGTTTCAAGTCCCCAGCAAACAAGGGAGTTATTGACACTCATACAAACCGATGCAGAGGCATCTACTTTGGAAATCTCTTCCATAGCAAGCACATAGCTGACAGCATCCATGCCGGAACCGCCCCATTTAGGGTCCACCATCATACCCATAAAGCCCAGTTCACCGAGCTTTTTAAGCTGCTCAAGGGGTACTTTCTGATGCTCATCGCGCTCAATAACGCCGGGCAGCAGCTCGTTCTGTGCAAAATCACGGGCGGCCTGCTGTACGGCCAGTTGC
The DNA here is from genome assembly GCA_965200035.1 of Chitinophagaceae bacterium. Lineage (GTDB taxonomy): Bacteria > Bacteroidota > Bacteroidia > Chitinophagales > Chitinophagaceae > UBA1952. The sequence continues at coordinate 1,567,478 of OZ241334.1, forward strand.
TCTTCGGAAAGTTGAAAGTTCATATTACGCTGTTCAGTATAAGGCGGCGAAAATACCTCGTTTTTTCGGATTTAGGTAGGCTTTGCCCGGCAAGGCATTTCAGGGAAAGAAAGTAACCGGCATAAAAAAGGAACCTGACGGTTCCTGTATGTGATGATGCGATAATTATAAAATCAGACAGCCTCTTGCTTCGCTCTTTTTGACCGGATATAAGTCCGGGTACCTTTAACGGCGAGCTGCAGCCCTTTCCCGATTACATAACTAATGGCTATATCTCTGATCACTCTTCCTAAGAATCGCTTTGGCGCACTGTCTTTCCCTTTAAAGAGGAGACTGGTGACCGGACCGGCTAATGATAATATGGTCTGCACAGGTGAGCCGCCATTGAGCAGGCCCAATGCTATGCCCATCAGATTGCTGCCGCCGCCTTTGTCTTTATTTTTAGATCCGCCACCGGTCAGTTTTTTCCGGGCTTTCTTTATATCCGGCAGGAGGTGCTTGCTTTTGGTGCCTTTGCGCTCGTAGCGAAGGCGTATTTTTTCCCGCTCAAGCTCATCCAGGCTGGTCAGTGTTTTACGGTAAAGTTTCATGAAGGAGGGCGGAATTTAAGGGCGTTAAAAATTACAGATCAATCTTCCTCTTGGTCATCATCTTCCTTTTCTGTGTCTTCTTTCTCATCTTCATCCTCATCATCCTGACCGGCAGTCATGACACCAATGAAGAAGCCGGCAAAGGCAATCAGCACTTTCTTGCGCAGCAAAATAAACAGAAGGATGAACAGGAGGAATATGCCCGCAGTGGCGAATGAGCCGCCGATTTCACTGCCCAGCCAAAGCGACATAGCTTTCATGATGCCCATACCCATGAAGATGAGCATGGAGAACGAGAGGAAGAGCAGTATAAAGCCGATCATCAGATTGCCTAACACGTGAGATGTACGCTCTATAAAACCCAGCTTCATTAGCTGGAAGCGTACATCTACGTATCGGGTTGCCTTATCTTTCCATTTGCTGAGTATACTCATCAGCATTTAGGCGTTGTAAATTTCAGATTCGAGATCCTGAGCCTTCTTGGCGAAGCGGTCTTTCATGGAATCTTTCATTCCGGCAAGCTTGTCTTTCAGCTTGTCAATAGTTTCCTGACGGTCATCTTTGTCAGTAGCGAGTACATAGCCTACAGCGGCTCCGAGGGCTGCACCGATCAGTAGGGTAGCCACAGTCTTTCCTGCTTTCATAACGGATCAAAATGTTTTGGAGTGATTTAAAAAGATAGTTTCCACCTAAAAGTATAAAATATCGTGCCAGTCAGCGTAAAGCTGGCATTATTTTTAATAATTTGTTTAGAGATGATAATAAAGATGTTTACTTTATTCTATTTGTCCCTTTATGAATTTACTTGACTCCAACCGACTGAAGCAATATTTGTTGGTAGGTCTGATTATCGGCCTTGTTGTACTGCTCGGCTCGCAGCTGTATGATTATTTCCCGGGCGTACTGGCCGCTATTACTTTTTACATTTTGCTGCGGCAGTGGTTTTTCCGGCTTACGGTAGTGAAAGGATGGAAGAAATGGGTCGTTGCATTGATGTTCCTGCTGGGCACGTTGCTGGTATTCGTTTTACCTTTTGCAGGCATCGTAATGATGCTTGCTCCGAAGGCGGGCTACCTGCTTCATAATACCAATCAGCTTACCGCTACGCTTACAGGCCTTGTGGCGAAGCTGCAGCAATATGTACCGGGCATCTCTGTAGGCAGCGATCAGTTGAAATCTTTGGCGCAGCGCGGCGGCGCGCTGCTACCAAGATTATTGGGAGGTACACTCAACACGTTTACCAATCTGGTGCTCTGCTTTTTTCTACTCTATTTTATGCTCGTGGATGGTCGCCGGATGGAGCGCCGGGTACAGGATTTTCTGCCGCTGAAAGATGAGAACATCAATGGCATCTGGCTTGCTACGCGCAATATGGTTGTCTCCAATGCCATCGGCATTCCCATGCTGGCGCTGGCGCAGGCGGTTGTTGCAGCTATTGGCTACAAGATATTCGGCATTCCCGATTTCCTGCTCTGGGCAATGCTTACCGGCATTTTCTCCATGATTCCGGTGATCGGCACTGCTGTCGTTTGCGGACCGCTGGTGATCTATCTGTTTACCACAAGCGGCGCTGGTCCCGGCATCGGACTGGCGCTGTATTCACTGGGCGTAATTGGCACTATGGATAATGTGCTGCGCTTTACCATCCTCAAGCGGCTGGGCGATGTACATCCCATCATTACGGTATTCGGCATCCTGGTAGGTGTGCCTATTTTCGGCTTTATGGGTTTTATCTTCGGTCCGTTGCTGGTATCTTATCTCTTGCTGCTGCTAAAAATTTATGATGTAGAGTTTTCACCCCAGCGCCAGCAAACCCATACAGAGCCGTAAGGAAATGCCATTCCATTCTTTTGGGGAATAGCTTAAATTTGTGCCTGCATGAATCGTCTTTCTTCCGAACATAAAAAAGCCCTGCTTCGCGTAGTGGCTATGGCAGAATGGAGCCGTTTAATTAAAAATTAAACATGCAAAATGTAAAACAGCTTCGCTGTCATTTTGCTTCCCGACCTTTTTAATTTTTACTTTTTAATTTTTAATTCCAAAAAAGAAATGGACGCTGCAATTGCACAAGAGCTGGAAGCTCGTAAGAAAACAGACTTTCTTCCCATCAACGGGACCGATTATATTGAACTCTATGTAGGCAACGCCAAGCAGTCTGCCCACTATTATAAAGCTGCTTTCGGCTTCCGAAATGTAGCTTATGCCGGCCCCGAAACGGGCGTGCGCGACCGCGTGTCTTATGTATTGCAACAGGGCAAGATCCGCCTGATCCTTACTACTGCGCTGAAGAGCGACAATCCGATTGCAGAGCATGTGCTTCGTCATGGCGATGGTGTAAAAGTGCTGGCCCTTTGGGTGGACGATGCTACGCTTTCTTTCAATGAAACTACGCAGCGCGGTGGCCGCCCTTATCTGGAGCCCGTGACGCTCGAAGATGAAAATGGCAAGGTGGTATTGAGCGGCATCTATACTTATGGTGAGACCATCCACATGTTTGTAGAGCGCAAGGATTACAACGGAGCATTCCTGCCAGGCTATGCACCAATGACTTCAGACTATGCGCCAGAGGACAATGGCCTGCTGTATGTGGACCACTGCGTAGGCAATGTAGGCTGGAACCGCATGAACGAAACGGTAAAGTGGTATGAAGATGTCATGGGCTTCGCCAATATTCTGAGCTTCGACGATAAGCAGATCAACACCGAATATTCTGCCCTCATGAGTAAGGTAATGAGCAATGGCAATGGTTATGTAAAGTTTCCGATCAATGAGCCGGCCGAGGGCAAGAAGAAATCACAGATCGAGGAATATCTTGAATTCTACGAAGGTGAAGGCGTTCAGCACATCGCCGTAGCTACCAAGGATATTGTAAAGACAGTCACTGCGCTGAAAGCGCGCGGCGTGGAATTCCTGAGCGCACCGCCCAATGCATATTACGCCGATCTGGCAGAGCGCGTAGGCAAGATCGATGAAGAGATCAAGCCATTGCAGGAGCTGGGCATATTGGTAGATCGTGATGAAGAAGGCTATCTGCTGCAGATATTTACCAAGCCGATTCAGGATCGCCCTACGCTGTTTTTTGAGATTATTCAGCGGAAGGGAGCGCAGAGTTTTGGCGCAGGCAACTTCAAAGCCCTGTTCGAAAGCATCGAACGGGAGCAGGCGCTGCGTGGCAATCTCTAGGAAGAATTGGTTTTCTTTAATCACCAGGTATTTGTACAGCAACAAAGTCGTTAAGGCTTTGTTGCTGTTTGCTTTCCGGAATATTCCTTTTCCTTTCTATGTTATATTTGTAGTCGTTTTCGCGAAAGAAAATACTTCCAAAAAATCCACTTAAGATAATGATGAATAAGCTTTTGAAAGGTGTGCTTGCAGGATTTTGCGTGTTATTGTTCAGCCTTCCGGCAAAAGCGCAGGATGACGCTAATACTTTCCGCAATTTCCAGTTTTCGTTTTCCCGTGTATCTCAGGCATGGGCACAGTACAACGATACGCTGCGCAATCTTTTTGCTGCAAAGAAAGTGCCCTATCCGGCTGCTAATATTTATCTGCGCTTTTTTAAAGGCTCAAATGAAATGGAATTATGGGCGCGCAACGAAGATACAGGCCGTTATACACTGATCAAAAATTACCGTGTATGCGCGCTTTCCGGCGCGCTCGGGCCCAAGCGCTGGGAAGGCGACCGCCAGGTGCCGGAAGGCCTTTATTTCATTGACGACTTCAACCCCAAGAGCGATTTTTATCTGTCCATGCTGCTGAATTATCCGAACTATTCAGATCAGATTATTGGCGACAAATCAAAGCCGGGTGGTGATATTTACATTCACGGCGGATGCGTAACGGTAGGCTGCCTGCCCATGACAGATCCGATTATCAAGGAGCTTTACATCCTTTGTATGAATGCGAAGCTTGCCGGACAGAATTACATTCCGGTACACATCTATCCTACCCGTTTTGACCGTAAAGGCCTGAATTATCTGGGTAAGGAATACGGCTCTGATACAACGAAGCAGCGCTTCTGGGTAAACCTGAAAGCCGAATATGATTACTTCGAGCAGACCAAAAAACTCCTTCCGGTTATGTACTCGCCGGATGGCAAGTACGTTTTTTAAAGAAGATGATTATCTTTTGAATAGCCGCAATAAGCGGCTATTTTTTTATCCGTAATCCCGGCATTCGAAATCAGTTGTGAACAAGTAAAATGTTTTGCATCATTCAATCAGGTGGAACAAATTTTTCAAAAAAATTCCGGCCTTTTATTTGGAAAGTTGGCGACCCTGATATTATATTTGCACCCCCAACGGCGCAGTAATGCACCCAAAGGACCAAAGGATTGGTAGTTCAGTTGGTTAGAATGCCGCCCTGTCACGGCGGAGGTCGCGGGTTCGAGTCCCGTCCAGTCCGCAGAAAAATGAAACCCGTGCTAGTCGCGGGTTTTTAGTTCGAACTGAAATGAGCGCATATTAGTTTATTGCGCATAACTATGGCGGGTTTCAATGGTTCGAAATAAGCCAGTCACCTCAGCCGGATCAATTCAAAAAACGGCTTCCGGTAAGTATCTGAAACCGGTATCAAAACTTCGCCAATACGGATCCCATCTTTTTCGATCGAGTCAATTTTGCCTGGCGCCACCATGTACGATTTATGCACCCGGCAGAGTATTTGCTCCGATACGGTTGCTTCAAATTCATGGAAGGTTTGAAGGGTCATAATTTTTTGTGGGTTGTATGTATCCGCCGATAATCACGCATACCTTCCACATACAGCATGTCGGCCAACATCAACTTCTCTAACCGGTACTCTGTTTTTACGAAGAGATAATTGGCCTCCGCAGTTGCAGGGTGCGCGGGCCGTACATAACGTTCTTTCGCGCGGCTTACCGCCGAGAGGAACCTTTCAAAAGTGAAGGGTTTGAGCAGGTAATCGGTCACACCCAGCTCATGTCCTTTCAATGCATATTCATCATAGGCGGTGGTGACGATCACCGCACATTTAAGGCCGGCGGTTTCGAGCAGTCTTATTCCGGAAAGCTCCCCGAGATGAAGGTCAAGGAAAACCAGGTCAACCTCATGATCCTCCAGGTATACAAGCGCATCTATACCATTATCGAAAGTAGCAAGTAGCTGGAGCGACAGCATCTTTTCAACAAAGCCGCGCATACGCATAATAGCCAGCGGCTCATCTTCAACAATAATACATCTCATACGGTGGGCGTTAAAGGTAGATTGATTTTGACCTGGTAAATGCCGTCCTCTTGCCTCAGTAACAACTGGTGCTTATTGTTGTACAGCAAGGTCAGTCTTCTTTCAATGAGCTCATTCCCTAACCCGCTATATTCGTTCGGCAACCCATCCTGAATGCCGGATTTGTTGCTGCATTCAAAACGGATACAATTAGGCTCAATTGCTATAATAATACGGATCACATTGCCTGTCCGCTGCGGAGCACTATGCTTAAAGGCATTTTCAATGAATGGAATGAAAAGCATAGGAGGGATCTGTATCTGCTCAGTTGACCCGATTATACTGTATTGTACATAGTCCTTATTGGAGGTCCTTATCTGTTGGAGGTTGATATAGTCCCGGATATAACTAAGTTCTTTTGTAAGCGGAATCAATTTTGCGCCAGGCTCATACAGCATAAAACGCATGATATCGGAAAGCTTGTTCAGGTAAATGGACGCTTTACCGGCATCCTGCCCGATCATCGATCGTATCGATGTTGTTGATCGTATTGAACAGAAAGTGCGGGCTTAGCTACATACGGATCAACGCCAATTCGATTTCATGATTTTTTTGCGTTAGTTCTTCCTTTCATTTCAGCTCCCGGTACCAGGTGATGAAGGCTTTAATGCCCAAACCTGCCATCCCGTTCAGCGCCGCGTTGAAAAACATCACAATACCCATGCTTATAACGGTCCCACCGCTCCAATTGATACGATGTGGAAATAAACTATGCAGCAAGGCCTGACCGAAACCCACGCCCAGCAGGCAAAGTGCAGCAAGGGTTATTATGAGCATTGGTATCCTGCGGCTGGCAAGGAAATGTCGGAAAAGAGATCCGTAAGTACTGTAAAAGGTGAGGATCGCAGGGATAATGGCAAACCCAAGGATGAGCATATTCCAGTAGGCAAACTGCCCCGTAGCGTGCGGGCGGGATATTGTGCTCAGGCCGAACAACATCGTCAGCAACCCATAATACACCATCCAGTAAAACAGGTGCAGCATCAATATGAACGATCTTTTCATGAATAAGAACTAAACAGCCAAAAACATCGGGACCCAAAACTAACCCCTTACTTTCCGAAAGTGAAATAGCAGGTAAGCGAGCACAATAAATATACCGGAGTAGAAAACCGAGATCCGGTATATGCTAACCGGCGCGATCGTTTTATGCTGAAGCAGCACCAACATAGGGCAAAAACAATATGGGTTTAGCCACGCGTAGTTCCAGGCCTCGACCAGTACAAGAGCTGTAATGACCATAAGCAGCCCAATGCCCACAGACACCAGAAAATTCCGGAACAGGAGACTCAGGAGAAATTGCAGCAGCAGCATGGGCAGGGAGGCTATAAAGAATTTTGCATTGAGGAGCAGTATAGCAGTTACCGGAAAGGGAGCATCGGGCATGCGTTTGCTGAACAGAAGTGTCGGTAATATGCCGGTTACCAGCATGGCAAGATTAAAGAAAAGAAAAAACTTCAGGGTCATAAACACCAGGGTTAAGAGCTTGGCGGAAAAAGTAGTTGCGTCACTTTGTGGCATGGTTAGTAATTGTTTCCAGGCGTTGTTCCGGTATTCTATCTGGAGTAGAAGGCTTGCAGCCAGGACGATGCCTGCCGGCAGGAAGAGAATGCCCATAAAGTGCCATAGCTGGCCGGCCAGGACAAGCCATGCATTCCCGCCATTGATACTGTTCAGGTCGCTGCGCTTCAACAGAAAGCCCCCAAGAAAAAGTAGCGGCAGGAAGCAACCACCGCCCAAACAGAGCCAGGATGCTGCGCTTCTTCGTGTCTTTAGCCATTCACTTTGCAGGCTGTGTATAAATTTCATAGCAATCAATGTTTAGTAAGATCAATAAATATGGATTCGAGGTCATTACCATGCATACTTACCCGGAAAATAGATACGCGATGCTCAAGCAGCTGTTGATTCAACCTTGCAGTTGTCGTTTTATCTGTGAAGGGGATAATTACCTGCCCATCTGCCTGCAGCGTCGGATGCAGGCCATTTGCCTTCATGATTTGCATAGTCGTTTCGGCATCACTTGTATCGAAGCCAATTGACGCTGTGTTGCTCCGCAATTGTTGCAAATCTTCCATCGTACCCTGAAACAACATTTTCCCCCGGTGGATGATACCTGCATGAGTAACCAAACGTTCAACCTCTGTCAGCATGTGACTGGAGATCAGGATCGTCATGCCTTGTTCCCGGTTCAACTGGCGTAGCAACTCCCGCATTTCAATGATGCCGGTAGGATCTAACCCATTGGTAGGCTCATCAAGTATCAATAAGGATGGATTGTTGAGCAAGGCGACGGCAATACCCAAACGTTGCTTCATGCCCAGTGAGAACCGGCCGGCCTTTTTGGTGCCTGTGTCGGAAAGCTGTACCGTCTTTAGCACGTCCGCAATGCGGGATTTCGGACAGTCGTAGATCCTGCGCCACACTTCCAGATTCTCGACGGCTGTAAGATGGCTGTAAACGGAGGGCATTTCAACGAGTGATCCTGTCTGCTGCAGGATGGCAATGCTATCTTCCTCAAATTGTTTTCCGAAGATCAATATATTGCCTTCCTGTCTGTGCAGCAGGCCGAGCAGCAAACGCAGTGTTGTCGTTTTTCCGGCACCATTAGCTCCCAGGAAACCATAGATCGCTCCTGCCGGTACCTGGAGATTAAGATTGGTCAGTACTGCTTCCTCTTTGCTGAACCGGTAGGATAGTCCGGTGGTCTCGATACAATACATTTGCAGTTAGTTTACGATGCTTTTTTAATCCTTTGTGCTGCTTCTTCCGGGGTGTTTTTGACCTTTCGTTCCACGCGCATGTTTCCAAACCGATAGGTTAGCGTGAGCCGGATACGCCGGGTATCATTCTTTACGGAATAGGCGTTGGTCTGATCGGGCAAGCTGGTAGTAACGGTAGTCTTATCGGTATAGAGCAAGTCATTGACCGCCAGTACTGCATTCAGCCTGTCTTTCAAGAACCTTCGCTGCAGGCTGATATCCACCGTGCCCCGTGCTGCATAACGCTGAATGGCATCCTGGTAAGGCGTATAGTAACCGGCATTTAGTTGCAGACGAATGTGGTAGGGTAACACCATGTCATTGGCTATGCGTATAAATCCGATGACCGCATGTGATCCTGCGTCCGTTCCATTCAGTTCACCCCTGAAGCTGCTTTGCGCAATGGTTCCGGTTAATTGTAGCTGGTACCATTTAGCTAGTTGCCTTTGCAGTGTCAGGCTGCCGGAGAGCAACGACCGGTTGGCAATATTGGCCATCGTATCCACCTGTATGCGGCTGTTTGCAGCAGTGACCGGATAGCTATAGATACAATCCTGAATGTTCGTATAGCCAAGACTTACAAAAAGGAAGCGATTGTAGCTATAGTCAAAAGTGGCTACATGGCTATACTGTGGGCGAAGATCAGGATTGCCCGTACTGTAGTTTAGCTCATCATTAAACACCTTATAAGGGATTAGCTGATCATAAGCCGGGCGGTCTATCCGATAGCTATAAGTCAACTGATAGCTGCTTTTCTCGCCGGCCTTATAGTTGAGCGATGCATTCGGGAAAAGATTGAAATATTGTCGTTGATGCCTGAGTTCCGAAGAAATATCGGTTGTATTAATGGATGTATGTTCGCCTCTTAAGCCAAGCTGAGCGTTTACTGATTTCCAGCTTTTCATTAAACTACAATAGCCCGCTGTGATCTGCTCCCTGTAGCGGAATGCATTCGAAAAATTGGTGTCTTTCGCAAAGGTTCCGCCATTGCTGCTTCTTGCAAACAATGTATTGCTATGGTTACGGATAAATCCGGCTTTGGCCCCTGCTTCCAGACGCAGGTTGCGAGGCAATCGAACGGTGTAGTCAAGCTTGGGTGAGACAATCAGGAAATCGAAGCTATTGTCATTCTTATACGTTTGCGTTGGCTGTGCCTCTCCTGCAGATTTGTCCAGAAAGCGATTCTCATTTAGCCTGTTTTCCTTAAATGAGAAGTCAGTCCAATCAACGGAACAGTTGAACTGGGTGCCATTTGTGTCTGGTTGATGTTGGAGATATGCCGTCGCTGTCGTACTAACATAATTGTCATCACTATTGGTCCTCGCAAGCAGTTGATAATATAGATTGCCTCCCGCCAGCGTGGTTTCATTGGTAAACACGTCCTGCGAACTGACCGGCGCGTCAGAAGCGGATAATCCCAGAACGGTCCGTTTTGAAATCGCATACTCGACGCCACCTTTTAATAGCAGGGAATTTAGGGTGCTGCTAGTTGTGGTTTCTGAATGCATGTACTTAGTACCGGTGTTGCCTTTTAAACTGCGATCAATAGTGGCGTAAGCAAGCGGATTCCGGTTCAGGTAAGTGACATTCGTAAATATGCTGAGCTTGTCCGAACGAAAGTCGAGGGCAACATTGATGCCATTGCCAAAGCGTTTGCCCATGCCGGCACTTTCGGTCACTGTACCGCTCATTCCTTTCACACGTGCTTTGCGTGATATAATATTGATTAGTCCCGCACTTCCGGTTGCATTGTATTTTGCAGATGGGTTTTTAATGAGCTCTATGGCGGATACAGCTTCTGCAGGCATATTGGACAATAAGAGTACAAACTGAGCCAGCGGCAACTGCTGGGGTCGGCCATCCATGAGAAACTGAACGCCGCTTTTGTTATCCACTGAAATGTCATTTTGCGCGCTAACGATGACGCCGGGCATGCGCTTCAGTAATTCCAGCATGGTATTACCGGCAGCTGACGGATCGTGCAATACATCCATGATAATCGCTCCGTTTTTGAGGACCAATGCCGGCCGGGTGGCGGTAACGGATACATTATCCAATACCCTGTCCTGTTGGGGTAGCTTAATTGGCTGCAGGGTGGTATCAAGTACCCCGGCTGTCATCGAAAACGGCACATGGGCAGGCGCCATGCCTGCAACTTCCGTCCGGATCAGGTAATCACCCTGATGCAGGGCCATGATTAAAAAATTACCGGCTGTATCTGCACGGGTGTGGTAGATAACAGTGCTGTCGTGGCTGTTCAGTAGTGAAACGCCTGCCTGATGCATTGGGTTGTTAGCTGCATCCAATACCCTGCCACGAATGATCGACTGGGCATGAAGACCTTGTATTACGAACGCAAGAACGAACCCTAAACAGCATTTCTTCCTCATGATTTCCTGCATCTTTGCTGATGCCTGAACCAAAAGTATCCCTGCTATTTTGAGCTGTGAATTACGTTATGCAAACAAACTTTTTTCTTCTGCAAAAAGGCAAAATTGTTCTGTGTAATTATTAATAGGAAGTTTAGCGCGGCTATGAAATTGCCCTTCCCATTCGTTTGGCGTTAGGATGTAGTGCTTATGTGGCCTGTTTGTATTGTATTCTTCGACCCAATCTTTCGTTAGTTCGCTCAGTTCATACAGTTCAAAGAAGGCATAGGTATCCAGTATTTCCTAAGCTTTCACAGCGGCTAAAAGAACGCGACTAAAAGAACCTCATTCGAATACTCGAACGAGGTTTCCTGCGCATTTTTTATTATCAACACGCTAGAAATTTTCAATCACGACCAAATCGGCGTTGAAATGGTTCGAGCTTTGACACCTTGTGCCCGCAGAAGGGGACAAACAGGTTTTAACTTGTTTGTCCCTTTTTTTTACGCGAGCCTTAATTTATTCGCTTTCTGAGTTATTGGTCGAACAAGCTCATCTAACTAAAAAGTCCCGGCAGATTAATCTGCCGGGACTTTTTTATGAAGACTATTCAAGCAGGAAAATCAATCCATCTCTGCAAATAATTTTGAAGCATTCGCCGGCTCCTTAAGAGCGGCTGTCTGCACTGCGGGCACTTGCTTTACTATTTTGATCACACGCATCTTATCCAGCAATTTGATCACCGGATAGACAGGATCAAACTCATGCCATTTTACACCGAAGTTGATGGATGACGGATGCTTGTGGTGGTTATTGTGATAAGACTCGCCCAGCATCAGAAAATCTACATGCAGGAGGTTTTCAGAAGTATTGTCCATCTCGTAATTCTCATAGCCATACTTGTGCGCATACCAGTTGATGATGGCACCATGCACCGGACCGCTGAGGTAGTGAAACGGCAGCAGCAGATAGAACCATGCAGAAGGCGCGAAGGCTACATAAAACGCTGTATAGCCGACCGCCCAACCCAGACGTGTGAGCCCATGACCGGCAAATTTTTCGAAAGATTCCCAGGAAGGCACGTTCTTCAGAAAGCGCTTCTCTACCGGATAGGTCTTGTGGTAAATGGCCGCATACACTTTGTAGGTCTTCCACATCATGTCAAACACATTCTTGGAATAAGAAGGAGAGTGCGGGTCCTGCTCTGTATCCGTGAAGGCATGGTGCATCCGGTGCATCACCGCATAGGAGCGAACGCTGAGGAAGGAAGAGCCCTGAGCCAGCCAGGAGCAGACATAGAAGAAGCGCTCCCAGCCTTTCTTCATCGTAAATGCCTGATGCGAAGCATAGCGGTGGTGAAAGAAGGTCTGGAAAAAAAGAGAAGCGTAGTGGTGACCGAAGAAAAGTGCAATGAATAATAATGCCATGCAAAAGTTTTAATAAACAATAATCACGCGCAGCTACATGCTGCCACCTCTGCCATCGTGGCCAGAGGTATGCAAAAGTACGGAAGATACACCGGACCCCGTGGTTAAGCATTGGAAATCGGATGAGCGCAATCAGCGCTTTTTCTTCACCGAGCCATCATAAAATTCCGGCGGCTTTTTGCTCACCCACTTTATGAATTTGGCAATTTCTTCCTGCTCTTTCAGCCGCTCTATGGTATGGTAGTAGTTTTTAAGCTCCGTCTCTGTAAGCACCGAATGGATCTTGGTATGGCAGATCTTGTGCATGATCAGTGTCTCCGTGCCTTTACCGCCTTTGCTCAGCGGCGTCAGATGGTGCCGGTTGCAGGGCTCAGCCAGTGGCCGGTCGCACAGCGGGCAGGTTTCTCCTTCTTTAAAATCTCCCATGAGAAGTGTATTGCTTTATAATGGCCTGAATTTTTAGCCTTCCACAAGTGAATAAAGGAACTGATTATGCCAGAAGGCCCGTCGCTCATTATCTTCCGGGAAGAGCTGCTGCAATTTAAAGGGAAAAAGATCAATACTGCCAACGGAACCCTTAAAACCATTGATCCGGCCCGGATGAAAGGCCGTACGGTAAAAGGCATATTTACACGTGGCAAGCACCTGCTTTTTTACTTTGGCAGCGACCTCACGTTGCGTATTCACTTTCTGATGTTCGGCGTTTATTACATCAATAAAAAGCGCGAAAGCACGCCGCAGCTTCATCTGGTATTTGATGACAAGACAAAGCTGAATTTTTACACCTGCTCTATGCGCTACATTGAGCAGCCGATTGAAGAAGTATATGACTGGAGCACAGATATTATGAGCGATGAATGGGACATCCGCCATGTGCGGAAGCTCGTCAAAGCACAGCCACCGGAGACGATGATCTGCGATGTGCTGATGGATCAGGATATTTTTACGGGCGTAGGCAATATCATTAAGAATGAAACGCTTTACCGGACGGGCGTGCAGCCTAAAAGTCCAATAGGTCATATACCACCGCGCAAGCTGACTGAGATCATGCATGAAGCGGTTAATTTCAGTCAGGATTTCCTGCGCTGGCGCAAAGCGCATGAGCTGGATGCGCACCTCGAAGTACACGATCAGAAGACCTGCCCGAAGCATGGCACCAGGCTGCACAAGGAAAATACCGGCGAGAAGCAGCGGCGCAGCTTTTGGTGCGAGGAATGCCAGAAGTTGTACTAGAGGCATCAATCCGCACAGTTAAACTATGCGGCTATCATTACATATTCCTCCGGTACTGCCCACCTACTTCAAATAAGGCTTTGGTAATCTGCCCGAGCGAACAATACTTCACCGTTTCCATCAGTTCTTCGAAAATATTGCCGTTGCGGATAGCTACCTGCTGCAGCTTTCTCAGTGCTTCCGGGCCTTGATCGCCACTGCGCTTCCAGAGGTTTTGAATCGTCTCTATCTGGAATTCTTTTTCTTCCGTTGTAGAGCGGATTACCTCAGAAGGAATCACCGTTGGTGAGCCTTTGGAAGACAAAAATGTATTTACGCCAATGATCGGGAACTCACCGGTATGCTTCAGCGTTTCATAATACAGGCTTTCTTCCTGAATCTTGCCGCGCTGGTACATCGTTTCCATCGCGCCGAGCACACCTCCGCGCTCAGTGATCTTATCAAACTCGCTCAGTACGGCTTCTTCCACCAGATCAGTCAGGTCTTCGATGATGAAAGAGCCCTGCAATGGATTTTCATTCTTGGCTAACCCCAGCTCTTTATTGATGATGAGCTGAATGGCCATCGCACGGCGCACGCTCTCTTCGGTAGGCGTAGTGATGGCTTCATCGTAAGCGTTGGTGTGGAGCGAATTACAGTTGTCGTAGATCGCGTACAGCGCCTGCAGCGTAGTACGGATGTCATTGAAGTCGATCTCCTGCGCGTGCAGCGATCGGCCCGATGTCTGGATATGATACTTCAGCATCTGGCTGCGCTCATTGCCTCCGTACTTCAGCTTCATCGCCTTCGACCAGATGCGGCGCGCCACGCGGCCGATCACGCTGTACTCAGGATCGATGCCGTTGGAGAAGAAGAAGGAAAGATTAGGAGCAAAATCATCAATGTGCATGCCCCGGCTCAGGTAGTATTCTACAAAGGTGAAGCCATTGCTCAGCGTGAAGGCCAGCTGAGAAATCGGGTTAGCGCCGGCTTCTGCAATGTGGTAGCCTGAAATAGAAACGGAATAGAAGTTCCGCACTCCTTTGTCAATAAAATATTGTTGCACATCGCCCATTACGCGCAGCGAAAATTCTGTAGAGAAAATACAGGTATTCTGTGCCTGATCTTCTTTAAGTATGTCCGCCTGTACGGTACCACGCACTGCTTTCAGCGTAGCCGTTTTGATCTTCTGATACACATCCTGCGGCAGCACATCGTCGCCGCGCACGCCCAGCAGCATTAAGCCAAGACCATTGTTGCCTTCCGGCAGTTCGTTCTTTTTACCGGCCGCATTATAGTACGGACGCTCAGTACCGCGCTCTTTAAAGATGGCATCAAGCTTTGCATTGATCTCTTCTTCAAGCCCGTTTTCTTTGATGTAAAGTTCGCATTCCTGATCAATGGCTGCATTCATAAAGAAAGCGGTGAGCGTAGGTGCAGGGCCATTGATGGTCATAGATACCGAGGTTTTCGGATCTGCCAGGCGGAAGCCGGAATACAGCTTCTTGGCATCGTCCAGGGTAGGTACGCTCACGCCGGAGTTGCCCACCTTGCCATAGATATCCGGACGGTGATCGGGGTCTTGCCCGTAAAGCGTTACAGAATCAAATGCCGTTGAGAGACGGGCAGCAGGCAATCCTTTCGATACATAGTGAAAGCGCTTGTTGGTGCGCTCTGGTCCGCCTTCGCCGGCAAACATACGGGTCGGGTCTTCGCCTTCTCTTTTGAATGGATAGATGCCCGCCGCATATGGAAACTCACCGGGAAAATTTTCGCTCAGCGCCCAATGCAATATCTCGCCCCAGGCCTCGAATTTTGGTACGGCTACTTTAGGTATCTGTGAGTGCGAAAGGCTCTCCGTATGCGTTTTGATCTTTAACTCCTTGTCCCGCACGCGGAACACATAATACTCGTCCTGATAATGGCGCTTTTTAGCTTCCCAGTTTTCCAGCAGCTGCATGTTTTTCGGGTCCATCTCCAGCTTTACCTGTGTATATACTTCATGCAGGCTTTTAATCAGGCGGTCTTTGTCTTCAATCTTAGAAGATTCCAGTGTGTCAATGGTTTTCTGAATGCCGAAGAGCTTCTGCGCAACAGCGCTTTGGTCTTTCGCCCACTTATCATAAGTGCGGTTGTTCTCAGAAATTTCGCTCAGGTAGCGGGTGCGCGCCGGCGGAATAATGAATATTTTCTCGCTCAGCTCATCGCTGCTCTGGAAGTCTGATTGCAGATTGGCTCCGGTCTTTTCACGGATCAGGTCCATCAGCGCGCGGTACATCGTGTTGGTGCCGGGATCGTTGAACTGAGAAGCAATAGTGCCATATACCGGCATACTATCGGCTTCTTTATCAAACAGCTTATGGTTGCGCTGATATTGTTTTTTCACATCGCGGATAGCATCCATCGCGCCGCGCTTGTCAAATTTGTTGACGACTACGATGTCTGCGAAGTCCAGCATGTCGATCTTCTCAAGCTGTGTAGCGGCGCCATATTCCGGCGTCATTACATACAGGCTCAGATCGCAGTAATCGGTGATTTGGGTATCGCTTTGTCCGATGCCGGATGTTTCCAGAATGATCAGGTCATAGTTGGATGCCTTCAGAATATCTACTGCGTCCTTGATGTGCTTACTTACGGCAAGATTGCTCTGCCGGGTAGCCATTGAGCGCATATACACCCGCTCATTGCGGATGGCATTCATGCGGATACGATCACCGAGCAATGCACCGCCCGTTTTGCGCTTGGATGGATCAACAGAGATAATACCAATTGTCTTGTCCTGGCCTTTGAAGTCGATGAGATACCGGCGTACAATCTCATCTACCAGCGATGATTTACCTGCGCCGCCCGTGCCGGTAATACCAAGAATAGGTGTGGTGGAAAGCGCTGCCTGCTCACGTACTTTTTTCAGCGCTGCCATAGTCTCTATATTATTCGGGAAATTCTCGGCAGCTGAGATCAGTCTCGCTACGCTTTTCGCATCGCGCTCGCTGATATGTCCTACCTCGCCATTCAGGTTTTTCCCGGTCGGATAATCGCTTTGCTGCAGCAGGTCAATAATCATTCCTTCCAGACCCATCGCACGTCCGTCATCGGGGCTGTAAATGCGGGTAATGCCATAGTTGTGCAGCTCCTCGATTTCCGTAGGCAGAATAACCCCACCTCCGCCGGCGAATATTTTGATATGTCCGCAGCCTTTTTCTTTCAGGAGGTCGTACATGTACTTGAGGTACTCCACGTGCCCGCCCTGATAAGAAGTAATAGCAATCGCATTGGCATCTTCCTGAATGGCGCAGTCCACCACATCCAGTACGCTGCGGTCGTGCCCGAGGTGAATTACCTCTGCGCCATTGCTTTGCATGATGCGGCGCATGATGTTGATAGAAGCGTCGTGCCCGTCAAAAAGGGAGGCGGCAGTAACAATGCGGATCTTATTATTCGGAGTAAAGGACATGATCGGAGCAGATAATATAATACGAGCGGCAAATTTACGAAATGTAACCGGCGTTTGCTATCCGCATCCGAATATCACCGGCAGGTACAGAAAAGACAAATGAGCCTATCTTCGGGCCTCGAAACGCAGTAACGATTACTCTTTTTTATTTAAAACGACCATGGCAAAAATCACCCCGTTCGAAGGCCTCAGACCTACGCCGGCACTGGCCCCCGAAGTGGCAACCCTGCCTTATGATGTAGTAAGTGTGGCTGAAGCCCGCGCTTTCAAAAAGCAGCCGAATAATTTTTACCACGTCACCCGCTCAGAGATAGACCTGCCCGAGTTTGTGGATGTGCACAGCCAGCAGGTATATGATAAAGCCAAGGAGAATCTGGAATGCATGATCCGAGATGGCATTCTGATACAGGATAAAGAGCCCTGCTATTACATCTATGAGCTTGAGATGAATGGCCGCGCGCAGACTGGCCTGATCTGCAGCTCTTCGATCGATGACTATAACAAAGGCATTATCAAGAAGCATGAATTCACCCGTCCGGAAAAAGAGCAGGACCGCATCAACCATATTATGACTTCACGCGCCCAGACGGGTGTTGTGTTCCTCGCATACAATGATCAGGATGATATACAGGAAATCATTGAGGCCTGGAAGCGTGACCATAAGCCAACCAATGACTTTACAGCAGAAGATGGTGTGCGGCATACGCTGTGGGTGGTGGATGATTATGCCCGTGTAGCCACCATTACCCGCCTGTTCGATGAAGAAGTGCCGGCTACTTATATAGCCGATGGTCACCACCGCGCAGCCTCTGCGGCTAAGGTCTGTAAAGAGATGCGCGACCTGGGCTATTCCATCACGGGCGATGAGGCGTTCAATTATTTTATCACCTGCATCTTCCCGGCCAGCCAGTTGGAGATCATGGATTACAACCGTGTGGTAAAAGACCTGAACGGTATGAGCAAAGACGAATTTGTAGCAGCGCTCAGCAAAGATTTTACCGTAACGCCTGTTGGCGCTACAATGCCTTACAAGCCGCAGCACCCGCACGAGTTCGGCGCTTATGTAAACGGCAACTGGTATAAACTGGAAGCCAAAGAAGGCACCTTCACCAACGATCCGATCGGTATACTCGATGTATCTATCCTGCAGAACAATATATTATCCAAGCTGTTAAACATCAATGATCCGCGTACCGATAAGCGGGTAGATTTTGTAGGCGGTATCCGTGGCCTGGCAGAGCTGGAAAGCCGTGTAAACAGCGGAGATATGGCCGCAGCATTCGCCTGCTATCCGGTAAGCATCAGGCAATTATTTGATATTGCAGACAGCGGTGAAGTAATGCCACCCAAGAGCACCTGGTTTGAGCCAAAGCTGCGCGATGGGCTGGTCATTTATCTTATTTAATACCAGATTAAAGCAACCGTTCCCAATCAGGAAAAATTCTTTCATTAAAAAATCAGGTTACCTTTTTCGGTTTCCGGTATAAAGAGTACATCATCTAACCAAAACAACAAAGCCGTCCGGATCATCTTCGGACGGCTTTCTTAATGATCTGTTACTATCATAGTCACAAAAAAAGAAGAGCTGTAAGTCTTGTACGACTTTACAGCTCTTCTTCTGTCTTCTTAGCTTAAGGTCTTTTCCGGTACTGCTCGTTCCTGCCCTGCTTGATGATCCATATAAGCACAACCGGCTTACGGGCCCGCTGTGCTTATAATTTTGACTAGACGTGAGGCCAAAAAAGCATCTCAATGCCTGTGCCTGAAATGCTTTGCTCAAATTGTTTCCTACTCTGCTGAAATCTTCTCTGCTCTTCTGAAAATATGGGGCAATGGGCTTACGGGCGCATTGCCGGCTCAACTTTTTGCAGCTCAGACTTACGGGTCTGGTATTGCTGCACCTGGATTGATTCTTAAATGATGTATATAAAGTCGCCGGTTTACGGGCCCGCTATTTAATTGCTTCTTAAAAGAATCCGGGAGCTTACGGGCTCAGGGATTCTTTTTGAAAAATTTTTTAACACACACTTCCTGCTATCCGTCTTTAATTGTTCCTTTCGTCTATTCCTATTGCTATCTGGTATGTTGACAACCGGCTTACGGGCCTGTTGCTTAATCCTGATATTTGATTCTTCTAAATCGTCCTTTGCATAAAGGGTAAAAACAATCGCGCCAGCACACAAAAACAGTCATTTTCAATGTCGCCCTCATCCGGCATGTGGAATTCTTTACACAATTGATTTCTGCATTGGGGATAATATTGTCAGGCGAATGCCGCAACTTAGCCGCCGCTACCCATTTGGTATGAATATGGATAAGCCAAGCGTAATGGATACACCTACAAAAAGGCCTTCCTTTTTTCAGTTGATGAAGGAAACGTTTACTGAATTTATGGATGACAACGGCACCAAGCTCAGCGCATCCCTCTCTTACTACACTATTTTCTCCATCGGTCCGCTGCTGTTGCTGATTATATCGCTCGCCGGCCTGTTTCTCGACCGGGAAACCGTATCGACCACCATCAACGGGCAGGTACAAAGCCTTCTGGGAGCCCAGGCGGCCGACCAGATCGTGGATATCATTGCCAGCCTGCAGAAGCAGAACCAGGGCGCACGCATCGGCAGCATTATCAGCGCCATCACTTTATTTCTTGGCGCTACGGGTGTATTTCTGGAGATACAGGATTCTATCAATTATATCTGGAGCATTAAGGCCAAACCCAAAAAAGGCTGGCTGCGGCTCATCACCAATCGTCTGCTTTCTTTTTCCCTGATTATCGGAATGGGCTTCCTCCTCATCGTATCGCTGCTTGTTAATACCCTGGCAGATCTGCTCACCGGCCGCTTGTCCCGCCTGTTTGGTGAAGGGCAGGTGATTCTGGTGCAGGGCGTGGGCCTTATTGTGCTATTTCTGGTCATTACCCTGCTGTTTGCCATTATTTATAAAGTGCTTCCCGATGCCAAGATTCACTGGCGCGATGCCATTGCCGGCGCATCTTTTACCGGTGTGCTCTTCCTGATCGGTAAATTCCTGATCGGTTTTTACCTGGGCAATTCCAAGCTGGGGGTTACCTATGGGGCGGCCGCTTCTGTGATCATTATCCTGCTGTGGGTTTATTACTCAGCCATCATCCTTTATTTCGGCGCGGAGTTTACTAAAGTATATGCTTTTAAGGTCGGGCATGGCCTTACCCCGAACAAGACTGCGGTAGTGATAGAAAAACGGAAAGAGAAAGAGCTGCCAAAGGTAAAAGAAGTCTTACCTGAATATCCCTCAGAGGGCGAGCAGCCGCAGCAGGACCAGCCACAGCCATAGAAAAAAAGCCTGACACCGGTATGGCGATCAGGCTCTTTGTTTTCAAAGGTGATGGGGCAATATAATGTTTTGCTCCGGTTGATAAGAGCGCAGGTTTATAGGGGCTGCTATGAACTTGCGTGCATTACCACGACTAAAGTAGATGGTTTTTGCAAAACACAACACCGTTAAAAAACGGTGCTTTTTATTGTTTTTTTTCTCTATGGCAGCGCCATTTTTACACTGAAAATCCATTAAATTTTCAGTGAACAGGTTTTCTATGCCCACCATCCTGCTTATCGCCATCCTGGATCAGACAGTGTATACAATAATACACCGCTTTTTCACTGCCGGCAGATTTCCTGCTAACAAAAGATTTGAAAAGGCTGCACTAATTGTTTAAGCCATTGTTAATTTGCCGGGAACAGGAGAGAATAAATTTGTTGATTTAAAAACTTTACGCATACTTTGTAGTAAATATATTACATCGTGTAGCAAATATCTTACGTGATGTATCTAAAGGAGAGATCATTTATGGGTAAAAGGGAGAATTTAAAGGATGTACTCATCCGTGAGATGCGGTTGCTGGATGATGTGTTTAGTTACAGCCACCTGCTGGTGGACTTTGATAAGGTGCATGATGCGCCCCTGCCGCCAAGGCAGCTTGACCATATCAATAAAGTGGTCAAGGATCTGAATAAGTGCATGCCGACGCGTGCATAAGTGCTTACTAATCATTCTATACGTGCAACAAAGACCGGCTGACCGCCGGTCTTTCTATTTTAAGGATGTGTAAACTGAGGGCAGGATTATTGTCAATAGGCATATCCACCTGGCCGCAGGCTTTATTGCTAAGCACTCCCTTTTTACCTTGCCCGGTGCTTTCCTTTTGGTACCCGCCTTTTTTTTCGTAGCTCATATTTATCATTGCTCTATTCATACTTGCATCCGGATAAAAGCTGCAGGCTGTCCATTTTGCTATTGCTGCCAGCCACTTCCTGATTGCTCTTGACTGAATGGTCTTTTATTGGCCTTCACAGCGGCCATTCTGCCATTTGCGCGCTCATTTAAGTCAGGCAGCCTTGCAGCGCTGTAAAAAACAAGGTCCGCGTCCGGCAGTAAATCTTGCAGATAAAAGGTTCGCAATTATCCCTGGAACTCCCATAGATGTCCCGTAGATACTCCGTAGTAGTCCCGTACATACCCCGTACATATCCCGTATCAACCCGTATGATCAGTCACCCTGACCCTTGTCCGTTGCATTCAGGATATTTTGCAGGACATCCCAAAATTACCGAAGGCTTAAACATCGCCTGTATGGGGGTGTGAGCGCCAGCCCCGCGCAAAATCGGGGGATGAAAGCGGAGGATTGGGTATTCCGGTCACTTTTTATAGATTTACAACACTTTTAACCTGACCCCGCCACTACTTGCTATATGGTAAGGGTACACGAATCATAGTTTAATAATAAATAATTCGTTCAAATAATCAGCAAACTAATCCAAACCCAAAATAAATGAGACAAATCTTCCTTTTACTTTTTACCCTTTTATCTCAGTTTACATTAATGGCTCAAGACATTACGGGAAAATGGAATGGTATCTTAAAAATTCAAGGAAATCAATTGATACTTTTTTTTAATATCACAAAAGCTGGTAGTGGCTACAGTACAACAATGGATAGCCCGGATCAGGGCGCCAACGGAATTCCGGTTACCAACACGGTTTTTGAAAATTCAAAAATTAAATTTGAAATTGTAAATGCCAAAATCGAGTATAATGGCGAATTGAAAGGAGATGAAATTACCGGGGTTTTTAAGCAAAATGGTTATGAATTCCCTTTAAATCTGTCAAGAAAAATTGTTGAGAAAGAAACTGTAAAACGACCACAAGAACCCTTAAAGCCTTATTCTTATCATTCAGAAGATGTAACCTTCTTAAATAGCAAGGCAAATATCTCATTATCCGGTACTTTAACACTCCCAAAGAAAGAGGGTAATTATCCGGCTGTGATTTTGATTACTGGCAGCGGGCCTCAAAACAGAGATGAAGAAATAATGGGACACAAACCATTTTTAGTAATCTCAGATTATTTGACAACTAATGGAATTGCGGTATTACGATTTGACGACAGAGGTGTAGGCGAATCAAAAGGAGATTTTAAAACTGCAACTTCAGCGGATTTTTCAACTGATGTAGAAAGCGCAATCGCCTATTTAAAAACAAGGAAAGAAATCAATAAAAAGAAAATCGGTTTGATCGGACATAGTGAAGGTGGCTTAATTGCACCAATGGTCGCTTCAAAATCAACAGATGTTAGTTTTATAGTGCTGCTGGCAGGCACCGGAATCAGAGGCGACCAATTATTATTACTTCAACAGGCATCCATGGCCAGGGCTATGGGCACTTCCGAGGCAGAAATACAAAAATCAATCCGGATAAACAGAAAACTTTTTGAGATAGTGGCTCAGTCTAAAGACGATGTTTCGTTGAAAACAGACTTGACGAATAAGATCACTAAAACACTTCAAAATGACTCAAATGCGAAGGTTCCAAATGGAATGACTCAAGCAGACTTCATCTCTCTGCAGGTAAAGCAGATCTCAAGTCCCTGGATGAGATATTTTATAAAGTATGATCCTGCCTCAACATTAAAAAAGATAAAATGTCCGGTTTTAGCTATTAATGGCGAGAAAGACTTACAAGTGCCTGCGAAAGAAAATTTAAGCGCGATAAAAAATGCTTTGGAAAAAGGGGGAAATAAACATTTTAAGGTCAAAGAATTTCCAAACCTGAACCATCTTTTTCAAGAATGCACAACAGGCCTGCCATCAGCATATAACACTATTGAACAGACATTTTCCCCAACAGCATTGAATGAAATTACCAGTTGGATAAAAATGCAAACAAGATAAAATTTCTATTAGCCCGGCGCTCACTACCGCCCCGGCTATGAATCACGTTGAAGAAGAAACAGACGATTGTTGCTTTTTGTATTTTCAGATTTAGAACTTATCTATTCATATATAAATATCACAATAAAATATCCGGATAAATGGTTTGCTGGGCTATTAAGTATTCAGCTATATGGAAGCCTTTTCCTTGAAATTTCTCTTTTCGGAAATATTATGCTCTAACAGCATACCAAATTAAGTTTGGGAAAGAGTAAAATGCTGAAATAATGATTGTACATTGTACCCGTTAATAATTACTTAGACCTTACTTAGACCTATTTTCAAACCCAAATCCTAACCCTTTCATGGGGGCTTCACGCAGCTCCAAAAGATTAGCTTAATCTATAAACCTCTCCTAAGCTAATATCATGATCCGTTAAAAGAATCTCTTTACAAAATTATTTTTGGCTACAGGTTAGCCCTGTTTGTTCACGCGTATAAAAAACCAGAGAATTTACTAATGCATAAATTATAGCCCAATGCCATCTAACAAAGACCCGCCATTCTAAAAACCTATCTCCATTCCTAACAAATTTTTCAATTAATACAACAGACAAAATGATACTGATACCCTTAAAAAAAATGATGATTAAGTACCATATAGGTACTTTCATGGCTTGTATGATTCTTTTTTACAGCTGTACCAAAGACAAAGCAGCTATAGATGCTTCAACTCAAAAGACCACTGCGAACAGGAATGCTGCAATCAGCGATGAAGATGTGTTCAGGGGAGTAATGTTCCTTGATGGACCAGTCGCTGACCACTTGGGTGACTATAGCAGTATGAATCTTGCTTCTTATATGACTCCTGCACAAAAGGACGCAGCGACTGATTTGGAGAACGAGATTATCGCAGCAATTGAAGACGAGAGCAGTAGCTACATGGCCGATTTTAGAAGTAAGATAACTTCCGGAGACTTTGACAAGGTAAAAGCTGCAATGATTGATGGAGGAAATATGATTAAGTCGAAACTGACAGGTGTTTCAAATGCGGATTATCAATCGCAGGCAAATAGCTTTATGGATACCTACAAGATTACTTCCTCTTCAACGCTTACCGATATAAAAACTGCTGTACAGCAACAGGCAGCTATGCAAACCAATTGCGTTGGTGTTGAATTGATTGTTGTTGTTGTTGTCGTGATAGCACTTGTAGGAGTATGGGTTGGTAATAATATTTCCAATAATCCCGATCAAACAAGTACCTACCTGAATGAGGCTTATTTTTCAGCAATAACCGTTTCACTGGACGGTCTTTAATCAATAAATGATTGGAATCCGTGTTAACACGGATTCCAATCTAAATTTTTATGAAAAAATATAATATAGCCTCGGGCTTTGCCTTTGTAGCCGGGTGCCTGTTTGTTACAGTATCGGTGTTATATTTTATGACCATTTATTTGGGAAATAATCCGCTTAATGAAAACCTGACGCTGAAACAAAAATGCGCTTCAATTTTTCCGCAGGGATGGTCCTTTTTTTCTAAAAGCGCTAAAGAACCCTTATTGTACATATTAAAGAACGAGGACAACGATGTTCAATTGCTGGATATAAGAAATGCATCTTTTGCAAATTATATGGGCTTGAACAGGCACAATCGCATATTGAATGTCGAAATCAGCAACATACTCCGACAAATAAATAAAGACACAACCTTCACACTCTATACCTATAGAGGTTCGACGATAAATGAATTAAAAGATACAATTATACGCAGTATTGTACGATATGATACACTGAGCGTCAGGAAAGCTTTAGCTCCAAGCGTTTCAGGAAAATATATTTTTGTTTTTGAATTTCCCCGTCCCTGGAGCCTGATTCATTTAAAAAGAGATTATAAGGGTACTTTTAAAGCATATGGACTTAACATTATACCAAAGTGAAAAATTTAATCTTACAGCTTGAGCACAAGCCTGTCTTTAACAGCAGATTGGCGCTGGCCCGAACAATACTTGCCTTAAGTACACTGCTTCTACTATGCTTTAATGATATTCATGAAAGCCTCAGAACAGAATTATTGAGTGAGCCAGGTAAAATTACTATATCTCCATTACTTCAATGTTATAGCATATTTCACGTGTTTCCGCCAGTACTGGCTAAATCTATAAGCATATTAATTTTACTATTTTCTATTTCCGGATTTCTTCCCCAAATATCCGCGCTGCTGCATGCATGGGTGGCGGTAAGTGTTTGTAATTCATTTCTGGTCATAGAAGGTGGTGATCAGGTTGCATCCAACCTATGCCTGTTAATTGCCCCGTTATGTATGCTAGACAATAGAATTAATCAATGGCAGAAAGTACAGCCGATAGTATCAAACACAAGAAAAGCGATAAATGTATTTGCAAATGTCTATTATTGTTTAATCGTTGTTCAGGTTGCAGTAATCTACCTGCACGCTGCGGTGGGTAAATTATATCAGGATGAATGGCTGAATGGGACGGGAATGTATTACTGGTTTACGAATAACGTCTTTGGAGCACCCATATATCTACAATGGATATATAGTAAAATTGCGCTTTCCGTTTTTGTCCCACTAATGTCATGGGGTGTGATTATATTCGAGCTTGGCCTCTTTGCCTGTATCCTCGCCACCAGTTCAAAGCTCAGAAGAGCATTCCTTATATCAGGAATTATATTCCATTTTGGCATTGCAATAACCCACGGACTGCCCATTTTCTTTTTTGCAATGACCGGAGCGTTAATTCTTTATTTAGATAGTGAAAATTGGATGCTGGGTCAAATCTTAAAGGTCGTTTCCTTGATAAAACTTAAAAGAACAAGTGGCACAAAATCCTGAATCGCATTAATACGGATCTTTTAAATGTTGCTTATCTGGTCATTTATGTATAACCATCAAAAAGTCAGCTAGTTCCTTTCTGCGGCATTTTATACCAGGTTTTCTGAAATCAGCCAGATGCTCATTGCAGAAAAAAGAATACTAAGCACTACCCGTAGTCGTATTTTGCCTGGAAAATAGTTTTCCTGAATATACCGCGACAGGTAATACCAAACAATAGCGAGCGCAATAATCGACAAATAGAATACCTGCTTTGATACCAGTATTCCATGCGACCCAGACCCGTGTGTATTGGGCATAGCAACGAGACTCCGGTAAACAATGGTAGAATAAACAGGTGGCATTACACATATTATTGAACAAAAGGCTTCTGTTCTTCTCAGGGTAATCATAGTCGTTTTTTAGGATCCAACAAAGGTATCATCATTGGAAAACCAAAGTGCACTTCCTTAAAGTAATTATGCGTATTAAAATTTCAATTTTAATATTGTCTAAAGTAACCTTTTTATTTGGTTTTATTATTCAACCCCATCCAGCTCAAGGTTTGTAGCTCTATAGATGGCCTGAGTAGACAAACCGCTTCAACAGCTGCTCGTTGCCATCGCTCTGGTAGCTTGTGTTGCGCACTTCCAGCATCGCTATTCTGCCGGTATCATCGCTTACATGCACGGTGTGGCGCTCTACCTCTATGCTGCCGCTTACGATCTTCCGGTACCGCTCATAGCTGCCCAGGTAGATCCGCTCTTCGGTGAATCCTGCCTTCTCTACCACCTTCCGGACTCGCTGACCGCCCGTGTACTGGTAGAAGCCGTTGACCACTCCTGCTACCACCAGGCTCAACTCATTGTGGATGTTCCAACCCATGGCCTGCAGATGCGGCATCGAGCTCATATTGCTATTGAATAGAAAAGGACCCTGCCCATTGGCTCAGCATTTCTGCTAAAGCCGGACAGAGTCCTCGATCTATTATGGATTTAAGTGCAGTTGGTGGAAAACACTCAAACTTGTCGGTCATCTTAACGAAGAAACTATTTAAAAAGCAAGATAAATATATATATCATGGCTGGTACTATAATTGCTAACAATAAAATTAGCAATAACCTTGCCAGAAATACGGATATTGTTCCTTTATATTTATCTTCGATTATATTGATCGTTCCGTAAGAAAATCGCCTTTTAGTGAAAAAATAAGCACCTAATTGAAAAACTAAAAATGATATAACAAAATATGCATAAAAATCTTTTTTGCTTATCAAATGCCTTAAATATAATGAGGCTAGCAAGCCCAAAATTGGCAAACAAATCATCATCCCAATAAGCCCAGAAAACGATGATAAAGCACTGCTTTTTCTGCTTGTCCACTGTTTACCACGACGCTTAGATATATATATAATATAAAATAAATAATCCATAAGATTACTTTGTTGGCCGTAGGCTGAAGTGTGGGTAAAGTAGCATAGCCGCCTACGCACTGTTATGCTATAGCTTTTGGATATAAAATGGCGTAGGAAGCTCACCCACTTAACAGGGCGGCATCCTACGCCAAATTAATGCATATTTTTGGATTAGGCTATCCGTTCTAAGTCCTCGCGGCTAACGCACAAAAGGGCTATGCGCTGCGGACATCCACTGCTATCTTTTGCGCAAATAAAAAAGGACTCTGCCATTGGCGCAGCATTTCTGCTGAAACTGGGCAGAGTCCTTGATCTACTCTAGATTTAAGTGCCGTCAACGTCGCATGTGAATCAGTAGGAAGACAAATCAAGCTATTGGAGGTGGGAAAAAACTTTTCAACAGATCATAGTCATCATTATTTAGAAGGGCAATTAATCCCCATCCTTCAATACATGGCATTACAATACCATTACAGTTTAAAGGTTCCTTAAAAATATGTCCCTGATTTAGCTTGCCCCACGCGTAAAACAAATTCGGGCTATTGTTCTCCCATCTGAGATTGTCAGTCATTAACTCTAAAGTTGTCGATGTAGTTTCATCATAATATTTCTTGTTGGTAGAATCTATCCAAAAAGCACTATACTCTTTTGAGGTCACAATTTTTTGAATCTCAAAAATTAACTTGGACCAATACAGAAAATAATTCGGTGTAAAATTTCCACCATCAAACATTATTTCCTTTTCATCCTGACTAAGGCTGGCAATATCGACTTGAATCGCTATCCTTTTATCAAAACGCTGTTCAACGTATTTGAGTTCTTGCAAATAGCCTTTTACAAATTCTGGCGCAATATTTTTAAACTTTAGTTCTGCTGTTGTCTTGAAAGTGAACGACATGTTGGTAAGAGTTTTACTTGCTAAAATAATCAAATGATTTTCCACCAAGCCAACTTCCTCCTAAATAGCCACCAATTCCACCAATTAAGCCGCCTAAAAATCCACCTGCCGCAATTCCAATTGGCCCGCCCAATGCTCCCCAAGTAGCACCGATTGCACCAAATGTTTCCGCACCAGCCCAAGCTCCAGTCCAGCCACCAGCAATTTTTGCAGCTTCGTGACCTGTATTGCTCCAGTCACCTGTATGGTAGCTCTTATATGCTTCATTTCCTAAAGAATATGCGTCCATCGTAGCTCCCAAAATCAACATTCCTGTACCTACTGGCTTTGCATATTTTGAAATCAAGCCTATTGTTCTTCCAAGTTTCCCAACTACTGCATGGTCAGCGACTAATCCCTTTCCAAAATTTATTTCCCTTGCTGCTTCATTATTCCAATGCCAATCCGTTTTGCCAGATACAACGTTAGGTCCATGGTCTAATCTTAATCCCTTCCACTTTAAACTTGCTGCTTCTGGAATAGTTCGATTTAGAAATATCTGACTGGTTGATCCTTTATATCCGCTCATTTCTTTAAAACTCAAATTGAATCTTGCAAAACCCGGATTAGAACCGCCTCTTGGGAATGATTTTAAAATTGGAATTTTTAATTGCAAAAAAAGTGAACTACCCGTAATTGAAGCCTTTAAATGTATGCTTTTAGATACATTATTAGCAATGGGTGGCACATCATATATTGAAAACCCTTTTTTACCTTCCTTTGTTATAGCACCATCACCTTTGTACGGAATAACTACCTGTTTGCCACTAGCATAATCGTGTGCTATCGATCCATCAGAACGATAGTTTGAGACGTAAGGATCTTTGGAATATGAATCACCCCCGCTATATCCCCCCATTGTTGCCCAGAATTTACCATCATTTTTGTATTTGCTATTAGCAAATTCTTCTGCTGATGTAATTCCTGGTGCATAATGTAGTCCTGTTTTATTTTCATACCAACCGCCTTTAGGGTTATCTTCCTCGCCCATCCCTGAAGGATCAATACTATTCAAAGGGTTACAGGAGCAATAAATATAAGAGGACTGCGGCGCATATTCGTTCTCCAGCGGATCAACAGCAGTCCATCGGCACAACCAGGGCGCATAATACCGCGCACCATGATAGTTCAATCCCGTTTCCTCATCCCGTTCCTTGCCCGTAAACCGATACCGCTTCGCCGTTGCACTGATCGTGCTGCTCATCGCCTGATACGCCGTTGTGCCATATGGATGGTACTCCTCGTAGGAGATGATCTCACCCTGCTCATTCAGCTCCAGGTTTGAGCTTTGAAGGTGGCTTGAATAGATGTAGCGCTTCAACAACTGCTCGTTGCCATCGCTCTGGTAGCTGGTGTTGCGCACTTCCAGCATGGCTATCCTGCCGGTGTCGTCGCTTACATGCACGGTGTCGCGCTCTACCTCTGTGCTGCCGCTGACGAGCTTCCGGTAGCGCTCATAGCTGCCCAGGTAGATCCGCTCTTCGGTGAAGCCTGCCTTCTCTACCACCTTCCGGATTCGCTGGCCGCCTGTGTACTGGTAGAAGCCATTGACCACGCCCGCTACCACCATGCTCAGCCCGCTCACGCTGTTCCAGCTCATGGCCTGCAGGTGCGGCATTGACGTCATATTGCCACGCGCATCGTAGGTGTACAGGTAATCCGGTGGCGGGCCGCCCACAATGGTGCGCCGCAGCCGGTTGCTGCCGCTGTAGTATTCGAAGTACCGGCTGTAGTCGCCCTGCACCCCTGCCCGGTGGCGCAGCAGCAGCATATTGCCCGCGCCATCGTAGCTGTATTGCTGGGTGTAGTTCTGCAGCGCATTGGTATTGGGCGTGCCGGGCGTCATACCGTCACTGTAGTTGTCTTCGTTGCCGAAGGTGGCATTGCCGATCTGCTCACGGCCTTTGGCCTGGATGAGCCGGTAGAGCGCATCGTAGGTGTAGTCTTTGGTGGGCTCTACAATGGTGTTGCCTGAAAATACGGTATCTGCCGCCTCATCGCGGATGAAGGTGATGTTGCCCACCGGATCGTAGTAATAGTACAGGTCTGCAAGGTCATCCCACGAAGACAGGCCTGACTTTTTACGGGTGGCTTGTCGGCTCAGCCGCTGGCTCAGGGCATCGTAGGTGTATACGATCTTGGTATTGTTGCCGTACCAGATGGCTTTGCGCTGCCCACGGGCATTGTAATGAATGTCCTGCACATAGGTTTCCTCTGTGTTGTTGGGGCTGGTGAGATATACCGCCTGCAGCATGCCGCCACGGTCGTAAGCATGGCGGGTAATATAGCCGCCTGCATCGGTAGCAGTGATCATGCGCCCGAGCGCATCGGTGACTGCGCTGCTTTCAAATACGTGGCTGTCGAGCGCGGGTTCGCTGCCTGCCGTCCAGTCGGTTTCGGCGAGCTGGTAATCGCTTACCAGTTGCAGGTGCGTGGCTACGGGCATTCCCTTAAAATCGTAAGCGGTGACGTATTGTTTACCTGCGCCATCGTAATGCTCCAGCATTCTTCCCCTTGTATTGAGGGCGCTGCTTAC
This sequence comes from Chitinophagaceae bacterium, assembly GCA_965200035.1. Lineage (GTDB taxonomy): Bacteria > Bacteroidota > Bacteroidia > Chitinophagales > Chitinophagaceae > UBA1952. The sequence goes on from OZ241334.1 coordinate 1,598,449, forward strand.
CAGCGGACCATCGGCATACACGGTCTTTTCGAGCATTTTGGTGACGTTGCTTTCTATAACCATGCCGGCTACCGGACGGCGCAGCGCATCGTACCGGGTGAGGAAGATGCGGCTGTCGGCATCCCAATGATAGAGCGGCTGTCCGGCGGCATCGGTGAGCATTTTTCCTTCCCCGCCGTCAATACTATACTGGTAGCAGGGCGCCTTCAATAAGTTGTAGCGGTAGGTGAGCTGTGCTCTGCCGTTGGCGTCCGTTACCTTCAGGCGGTTGCCGGTGATATCCAACTCTTCGAAGCTGTAATAAAACGGATCATCGTGCAGCACGCCTGTATCAAACTGACGGTGCTGCTGCTGGGTGAAGAATGGCCGCCCAAGCGTATCCAGGTGCATCACAGCCGGCGTATGATCATGCAGCATGGCTCTGTTCAGCGTTTCCTTTATTGCGGTATTGCGGCTGGTCTCCACGGCTGTAGATCCGGTAGCAGGAATAGCGTTGATGGTATCGCGCCATGCACTGTCGCCTACGGTATCATTGGCATCATATACCGTCTGCGACCAGCTATCCCAGGTAGTTTTGCTGTAGGTGCCATCGGGCATTTCGGTGCGGTAGAGCCGCCCCAGCGCATCATAAAAAAGCCTGGGGCTTACGGTCGCCGCAGCGGCCTGTGTAGCGGGATCAAAGGCCGGGGTATTGCTGAAGTAAGGCTCATATTGCAGCACAGCTTTTCCCTTGTTGTTGTACACCGTTTTGCCGGATCCCAGCCATGCGCGGCTGCTTGTCGGGTCTGCATTGATAGTGGCATCGCCTGCACTATCGCCTCCATCTTCCCGGTACATCGCCTTTTGCATCGCTACCCGGCCGAAGCCATCGGTGTAGGTGATGCGCAGCATAGTGGGGGTGATGAAATCAGGATCGCTCAGCGCTCCTTCATCTGCCAGTTGCTGATAGTGCTGTTGCCGTGCAATCATCACTACGCTGGCCGGCTGCGTATCCAGGTTGTAGATGCAGCGCCAGGTAGCCTTGCCCAGTACTTTCGCGGCTGTGGCTTCGATGCTGCCACTCTGTATGCCGTCGAGTATATCGTAAAGCTCATCCACGTATAAGTCATCTTCCGCGCAGCCCGGGATGAGGGGATTGCTGCTATTGTACTCCAGGTAATCGGCCTCTGTGCCTTTACCTGAAATAGCCGTTGCCGAAGGCATGCCCAGAGCATCGTAAGCCATCTGGCTTATATTTTCGTTGGTGTCCATCAGCTCAACAGGCTGTAGCGTATGCCAGTCGTATGCGCTGACCTGCGTTACATTTCCCAAAGCGTCCGTTACACTTTGCGGCAACAGGTGATAAGCGCTCCAGTAAATCACACTGGTTTCATTGCCCCACGGATCTGTATAGCCGGTTGGTTGGTAGAAGGCTGCAGCAGGGCTACCGCTGTAGGCCGCTCTGCCGGATGGCACCCACCATTGGTCTGCATTGCCGGATAGCTGCACATAGCCGCCACCATCATTTCCGGTGCCGGCGAGCATGGATGGCGTTACATCACCGCTGCCGTAGCAATAGGTAAGGGTGTTTGTGGTAAAGGCGAGCGTATACTGCTCATAAGGAATAGCGAGCGCTTCCAGCCGGTGAGCAGGGTTTGTATCCAGCGGAGTGTTGAGTGCTGTATCCTTCGCAAACAGGGTATAGCTATGCGATACCAGGCGCAGCAATAGGGTATCGCCGGACATGGCTGTTGAAAAATCCACCCCCTGATCCTGTGCAGGGATAAGATTTCCGAGCGATGTAATGGTCCATAAAACACCCTCTTCCGGGTAAGACTGAGAAGGCAGGTATAGCTCGTATGCCCGCTGCCTGTAGGATAATCTCAGCCGGTAATCGGGATTATAATCGATACGCGGCAATGCCACTAATGTTTCAGCGCCCACATCGTTGGTATAGTCTGCAGTGCTGATGGTGATGTGCATCTGCTGCTGGGCATCGCGCACCGGCTTCAGATAATCCGGCTGGCCGGGCTCCGGATATTCCGGCAGATAACCGCTCCATCTTGGATAAGCAACCTGCGCGCTTTTCAGTACGTTTCCGTAATCGTCTACCTCCAGCGTCAGGCTGTGCGTGAGGCGCAGATCGGCCGGTTTATCTACAGTTGACAGATCGCTTCGCTCACAGGTATAGCTGAGCGTCTCGCTGGTCCAGGTAAAGAAAGCAGCATTGCCGCTGCCGCCCCACAGCTTAATGGCCGGCTGCACCTGCCTTACCTGATAAGCGTTCGCCGTAATCGCATACGGAACGTTAGCCTGCGCAGCTCCATCGGGCGAATAGATTTCCTGCCGCAGCGCGGAGCCTTTAAGCGCGCGGTGCGCTTCGCGCAGCTCCTGCGGGGAAAGCTTCTCTGAAAAAGCTGCCTGTGCAGGAAGCACGCCCCAATCGCTGAAATGATAATACTCTTCCGCAAAGGCATCCAGTAAGGTGTGCTCACGCATCCATGCGCCGGTATGATACCAGGTTTTGGTGAGCACGTGTGGCTGGTCTAAAGTGTTGAGTGTTGGGTATTGAGTGTTGAGCTGAGCAGCATCTGTATCGATTACCTCTACACGGCCGAAGCCGCGGAACTCGCGCTCTTCATGATCGTAATAGCCGTGGTGGTAGCTGTAGGTCTGGGTAAAGGTGGTTTCGCTGACTGCATCGGTAGTGCTGATCTGATCGATGCACTGTACCGGAAAAGGCAGGCGTGTAGCCCAGGGCTTGTTTGCCTTTTTATCTGCCAGATAATATTGCGTGGAGCTCTTGTAAGTAACATCCACCGTCTTGCCCATCCCATTGCTATAGCTGCGCATCAGGTAAGGCTTTTTCCCGCCCATGAGGTCGATGTAGCGCATGGGCGCATAGCTGTTTTGCGGGAGCGGCGAGCTCCATACAATGCAGCCGGTGCCATTGCCCAGAAAGTCGAGCAGCGCAACCTTGCTGTAGGCGTCCATGCCCGGCAGCGTGGCAATTTCGTGGCTTTCGCTGAAGCCATTGCCCGCCAGATTAATCCACACTTTAAAGGTATTGCCGCCCAGGTACACCAGGTCCGGCGCGCCGGTGCCGGATACATCGGTGAGCTGCAGGTAAAGCGGATTATACAGATCGGGATGGTCAAAAACAGGAGCATTGCTCATGGTCACTTTTGCGCCGAATTTGCCATAGCCCATATTAGGCCAGTAGCAGACTTCACCGTTTTTGATACGTACCAGGTCGGTAAGGCCATCGCCATTCATATCGGCAAGGAAAATGCTTTGCACGGCATCATTCAGCACGAGCTGCGGACGATTATCCTGCTCGCTTCTTTCGCTTCCCACAAAAGGGGAAAGACGACCGCCTTCTGCAAAGCCTTTCCGCCCTTTGTTCTCATACCAGGTCCAGACATGATCGTGCGCCAGCAGCAGGTCCGGGCGTCCATCGCCATTGAGGTCCAGCATTTTGGTGTAAGGGCTGTTCCAGTCCACACTCGCCCTTCCTTCAAATGGACGAAAGCCTTCCCATTGCTGGTCATCCGTCAGCTCAAAATACCCTTCTGTACCGGGTGTACGGGCCACTAGCTGGCGGCTGCCATCAGCATCCAGATCCTGCCATTGCAAGGCGCCGGATGACAGTCCGCTGAAGGATGGTTTTACCGGGATAGTTGCTGCCTGCGAGAAATGTCCGTTACCCATATTGGATTTATAATGCCAGCTATTATCCTGCTCCGTCAGGATACCGGGCAGGCCTTCTCCCCAAAGGTCGATCCACTGATAGCTGCCGGTAAGGCCTTGCGGGGCATGTACGGTATCTGCTGCGGAAACATTATGAAGCTGATGATCCCACTCCAGCGGCTGGTACTCCATGGTAACTGCCGGCAGTGACTTCGTCAGCACAGAGCCATCGGCCTGCCATTGATAGCCGGTCTGCCTGATCCCGGTGATGTAATCTGCTTCTGTGAGGGTACTGCCCTGTCCTGTTGCATCATTCTGCCAGCCAAGCTCCAGCGAGCGCACCAATGTAGCATTGCCACTATTCAGCTCACTGAACCGGTGAAACATGAGCGCACGATGACAGCGACGATAGGTGCGTATCTCAAAGCCTGCGTGGAAGCCGGAGAAAGCATCTGTACGGGAAGTCCAGCTTACTGGGGTATCGGGCGTATCACTGGTATGCTCCCCATAGTCGAGCACAAGCTCCATATGAAATCCCTCAGTATCGACAGGCCATTCAGGGGCAAAGGGCGCATCGACTGAAGGATAGTAAGCTGCTGCATTGCAGTAATAAATGCGCTTGAGGTAGAGATTGGTGAACAGGGAATGACCGTTAAAACGATTGTGCTCGTGCGCGGATACCGGCACTGCTTCCAGATTCTCTTCTTTGTAGCAGTAATATTGCATATTGCCTTTGCCATCCGCAGACAGCTCAGGCATCCATTTAAAAATACGGCGGGGATCGTTGGGGTCGGCAATATGCGCGCCGGCAGAAAGGCCATACCAGGTGGTAATGTTTTCTTTAGTAGTTACACGCCACCACGAAGCGCCATTGAGCCTGCGCACCTGCTCGATGCGGGCAAACAGCCCTTCGATACGCGGACGATACCGCTTGATGAGGCAGCTTGCTATCACGGAGGTGAAGGCGATATGGCCGTCTTCACCGGTTACCTGCTCGTAGATCATAGTCGACTCTATGCGCTCGTCCGGCAGCCATTCTTCATCTTCTGTTTTTACGAGCAGCGGCACGAGGTCTTCCGCACCGGCGAGTGTAAAGACATCGCTTTCATCAGCATCGTTGTAGCGGGGCAGGAGCTTATCTGTACGGCGCTGAATGGCGGGCAATGACAATCCCCAGCCGAGGCCAAACTCGCTGTTGCCCGAGCCGGAATTATAGCTCAGCGACAGAGCCGGCGTAAAACCACCCCGCCCCGGCGTAAGCGGCAGTGGCACACTGAGGCCCGCTGTACCGTTCACGGCATTGACAGAGAACTTTTCATCGATACCTTTAAGCGCTCCACCGCCTTTGGGCATTGATACCGATGGCGCTGCGGAATGATAGTACGGGCTTTTATCGCCCTGCTCACCATTGCCGGAAGGCTGTGCCGTATATTGATCCAGCAGATGACCTCCCTGTTGTGCTTGCGTGGATTCTGCCGGCTTATTGTTGAATGACATGACTAAAATATTTTTGTGATTGAAGGCAAAAAAAGCACGGATGCTTGCAGCCTATCTGCAAGCATTGCTGTTCTGGTTTTCATCGTTGTTGCCTGACAACTTTAGTAGGGAATGGTACCTGAGCGGTATAAAAAAATCCGCCGGGCTTACGGGCCCGGCGGATTATATAATAACAGTGGAAACTGCTATTGTTCAGCTTGGTTTTTTAGAGGCCATATTTATTGTTGATATAGGCCTTGAGCTGAGTTTTTTCATCATCATTTAAGAGTTTATCATAGAGAATGATGTCTTTGATGCCACCGACGAAGCTGTATAAATTACTTTCTCCGTATAAGTTGTCAATAATAAAATCGTTATTAACAGCTGTTGTTCCGATTCCAACCAACATATCATTATAGTAAAGGCTTAAAGTATCATTGTCCCGTTCAAGACGATACCAGACTTCATCAAGTGGCGGCCAGTTTTGGCTTGGCTGAATAATAAAGTAGCCTGGCGGCAGGGAGTGATTGAATAAGTTTCCTGCAACCGAATAAAGTCCATAAGATATGTTACTGCCATACAGTCCCATTGAACCCAATAGCTCTTTAAAAGTTACTGTTGGGTGGGCTACTATAGAAAGCGTATAGACCTTCCCCAAATTTAATGGTGCTTCCAGCTTCAGCATACCTGGATTCGCTGTAGTTGTTGTAACAATATGGCTGCTGTACTGTGGCAATGGAATATTAGCAATCGGCACAGCTGTCCGGCCATTGCCTGACTGATCTTTCCAGCGAATTACTTCACCATTGGTGTTTATATCTACCCCATGATCTGATCTCCACCAGCCCTGAATGTGATCTTCAGGAATAACCGGCAGATTATACTTCGCTTGCAGGTATTGATGATTGGCTGCGATCTCATTATCCGAAAGCGCTTCCTGGTAAATCAACGCTTCCAGCATATCGAAGTTTCCATAATCCTGATTGACGCCCAGCGATCCGATTGATATTGGTTGGCCGGATGTAACAAACGGACTGCTGCAGGAACCAACGCTTACTTCCTGACCATTCTTCCACAGACTAAAGTGCCCGTGGTATGCATCGCGACGAACGGTTATGATATCCCATTTACCTACTGACGGGGCATACAGGTTGTAGCCGGCAATCGGTACGCCGCCGGTAATTGCCGTAGTGAAAGCCGCGTATTGATCATAAAGCGTCCACAAGGTCCACCCTGAATCAACAGCCTGTGTGCTTGACCGTCCGAGTATTCCGGTAGTCGCCGTGGTATTCAGCCTTACGAGCACCGTTGCTGTATAGCTGTCTGTATCCTGGAAAGCTCCGGTGTAAAGCGCTGTGGACGTGCCAAAGCTCAGTGGATGAATACCATTCATTGCCGGTGCCGTCACTACCGGTCCGTATTCACTGACAGAAGGTGCCAGATCATTATTGTTGCCAGACTGATCTTTCCACAAAGCCACGCGATTGCTCGCAATAGTAATGCCATCATCTGCTTTCCACCAGGCAGCAGCTCCTTCAACAGGAGCTATTTGCAGGTCGTATTTCTGATTCAGGTATTGATGGTTATGCTTAATCCCGGCGTCATCGATTGCATTCTGATAGATGATCGTCTCCAGCAGATCGAAAGCGCCATTGCCGCCTGATCCCGAGCTGGCCACCGTAATTGGCATATTAGTAAGCTTAAATGAGTTACCGCATGCCGTTTCAAACATCTTTACGCCATTTTTCCAGGCAGTGAAGAGACCGTTTGTTGCATCTCTGCGCAGAGTAACCACTTCCCAGGCACCCACAATACGTTCAAACTCCAAGCTTTGATAAGCAGGAACGAATGTTCCGCCAGGAGTTACGCTAAACGGTGCATACGCGTCATTCCTTACCCATAATGCCCAGCCTGCATCTTCGGCAATACCACTGTTTCTTCCGAGCAATGCTGCGGGATTTGCCGTGATCATTCTCACCAGCATGGTGACGGTAAAACTCTCACTATCCGAAAAGGCTGCTGTAGTCATCCACTCGTTACCCAAGAAGGTCGCTGCCGGAATACCCTTCAGGCTCGCCAGATTATTATAGGGACTGGCGTTGCCGACCGATGCGAGGTGATTTCCGTTCCCGGAAAGGTCCGACCAGTTTGTCAGCCGGTTATTCGATACAGCAATTCCTTCACTTGACTTCCACCACGCTGCCATACCGCTTACCGGTGATATCTCCAGGCTATATTTCTGAGACAAATAATTATTGATCGTTGTCCGTTCTTCAGCTGTCACCTTCGCAGAGATAATGATCATCTCCGCCATATTGAAATGCGCAAAACCTTCTGCACCATTCCGTGCGCCGATGAAAAACGCATCGCTGTTGAAGTGATTACCTACATGATTATTCGGATAAAAGTCAACATTGGATTGCTGCACTCCCTGTACTTTAATGTAGGGTTCCGGAGCCGTGTCGTTTGACATGATATAGCCCAGCTCATACAATACCGGCTCCTGATTGAACAGCTCCTTCGCCATACCACTGGAGCTGAACACTCCCCCGGCTTTGAGATAGGCACTATCCAGATCCAGATAATTGTTGAAGAACACAATGCCTGTATGATTATCAACAGCAGGGCTCAACTCAAATACATATTGCGTCTGCGCTGTCGAGGTTTTCTCCCCTACTATAAACACGGTGATGTCTTCTGTATTGGCAGGAAGCGTAAGCATGGTATTTTTCAACGCCTGAGCGCCATCAAACTTCAGTGCCGGCTTACCATTTTTCCAGTCATTGATTATTTCCGGTCTGGCAGCGGTGCTTACGGCCTGTACATCCTGTCCCTTTCCGCTTTGGTCCTTCCAGATGTTCAGCTTACCGCTTACCACATTGTTATCCACGGCATCTGCTTTCCACCAGGCTACCATTTTTCCTTTTATGGAAGCAGGCAGCACATCTACTGCAGGGGTAACCTGTACCGTGCTGTAAGCACTCGGCAGGTAGTCCAGATCACTCAGGGCTTTGATGCGGAAATATACCGGCTTGTTGTTGGGCAATCCGGTGATGGTAACGGTAAGCGCAGATCCCTTATACACCACTTTCGTAGCATAGGTGGGGAAGGTAGATTTGAACGATTGCTGTACAATGTACTGGCTCGCATTCTCCACCGCATTCCAGGTAAGCGTTACCGATCCGTCTGCAGGTATGCCAACAAGCACCGGCGTACCGAGCGGCTCCTGGGCATTGTTCGTAGCATCTGTAGCTGTGCTCCAGTCCTGATCATTTTCTGCGTCTGTATCCAGGTCTGCAAGTCTGCAGATGGCCACCAGCTGCAGCTCTTCAAGCGATCCGGTAATGTTCTTGAACCCTGATGCATTCTTCAATCTTACTTTCAGAATCTTGACATTACGGTCGATCTTCAGCGGTGTGTGCAGCTTGCCGGTCATCAGATTTTCTGCATTCAGCTCTACGGAATAGGCTGTGCCATTGCTCTTATAAGACAGCTCGATCTTACAGCCATTCAGCTCTGCCTTCGGAACGATGCCAAGCCTGAAACCGAGGATCTCAATCGCATTTTCCGAGGTATAGAACGGGAAATGATCGTGAGACAGCTTCAGGGTAAGGCTGGATGATGAATCTGCTGTGTAAGCCGCATTGTACGCATAGCTTTCGCTGGCAAATTCACGGTTCACATCAAAGAGGCGCATGAAGCCATTATCCTCAGCAGCGCTTTTCAGCACATTGGTCACATTGGTCGTGGCCTCTTCTTTGAGCGATCCTTCGTCCAGCGCGGTATAGTTGATATGCAGGATCAGATCCGAGATGGTATCATAGTCGAACTGGGCATAGGCTGCGGGCAGCTCGATGCGCCATTTGCTGACTGCGCCGGCACCTTCGAACGGCAGGTAGCGCTCGTCGCGGAAGGAGAATTCGAACATACCGGAGTCATTCTGGGCGCTGCTGGTGGCAATGCTCTGAATGCTGCCGTACATCTGCTTGTAGTTGTCATCATGGTTATAATTGTTGACCATGATGGCCGCCTTGCGATACTTGCTGCTCACCAGCGAGAGCTTACAGCTAACGGTGGTATAAGGGCCCGCCACGCAAGGAATAGAAACTGTTACCGACTTGATGCGGCGCAGATGCTGGCCCGGATAATCGAGGTCGAATACCCATTCCGGAATGCTGATATCACACTTCTTCTCCGTCTTCAGCCGGATCAGCTCATCCGGGCACAATTGTGCCATTGAGATGTGCCTAGTCAGCTCGAGCTGTCGTTTGTTCTTATCCAGAAAAGAGGCTTCCATGCGCTTGATATCGTACATGAGCTGCTCACCGGAAAGGAGGCCTTTCTTGAGGCTGTCCCAATAAGCGGGCTGTATAAAATCGGATGATTCCATACCGAGCTCGTAGCGGTAGCAGCGCTCTGCGCGTTTCGCCACATCCAGCGCCAGCTTGTAAGCCTGGAAGTAGGTGTAGGATATTTCACCGGCCATCCAGTCGTACAGCTCTTCATTGGTGTACTTTTCATGCATGGCAGTATCCATCTCCTGCGCATTCTTCAGCTGTGTCTGGTGGTTGCGCAGCTCCAGCTCGGCCATTGCCTTACGGATCTGTGCGCCTAAGATTTGCTGATCGAGTTGCTTAAGCTCCGTTTCTGCGGTTTTAAGCTGTTGGTCCCAGTCTTCTTTGCGGCGGTTATAGCCACCTTTGATGGAAGCCATCTGTCCGATGATTGACTGTATAGTTGAGACTGTGCCTGCAGCCGAGGCCGCAGCTCCAGTTAGTGCACCTAAACTATGCCCCCCTGTTCCTACGCCTGAAGAAAATGGTCCAATCATAATGTCTGGAATGGCATAAAAAATACCAGATAATGTTTGCAGTGATCCTTGAGCTAAAGCAAGAGGTATAGTGTTCTGGATGCTATCCAATTGCAATTGCTCTTGTGCATTCAATCCATTATCCACAAGACGCTTGTAATAGTCTCTACGCTGTGTGGTAATGAGCTGTTGTTGCTGCAGGCCGTTGATCTGGCTTACACTTTCCTCTACCTGTTGCTCTTTAACCTCAGTCACTAGATTGAGCATGGTCAGCTCCTGGCCGCTTCTGAGCAATGACAGATGCTCGGCATCTTTCTTCTCAAGGGCAGAAAGCAATTGTGATCCCAGGCCTTTTACTTCCTGCGTAAGCTCAGTTGCTTTTTGAGACATAGGCGCAAACCGGTACACCGGTAATGGCGAGTTAATATCCGAAAGCGCTTCGCTCAATGAGATGCCGGCTGCAGCCGCTTTTACCAGCAGGGCCGGATCGATCGGCGGATCGAACAGGGCAAGCTCGCGCTCTACACCATCTATATTCCGGCAATTACGAATCTTGAACAAGCGGTCTGCAATGGTATCCCAATAGCTGAGCAGCTTATCATTTGAAGGAATGCCGAAGTAGTACATGCTGCCGGATGCAACAGTGGACAAGCCGGTACCTGAGCCTGCAGGTATGCGTACTCTGGTGGCTCCGGTTGAGAGACTGAAATTTTCTGCATTGACCAATCCATTGCTGAATGCGTTCAATCCGGTAGAAGTTGAGGCTAAGGAGATATAGGTCTTGGCAACAGGCGTAGCCCGTGGCGATATCAGTGTTGGCCTGCGACCTGTAAGCTGCGCAGACAATACGTAGAGCAGGGTGGCTTCATTGATGTTTTCCCGGGTATCTGTACGGAAGAGCATATCGCCCCAGCCAATGAGATTGTCCAGATATTTCATCACCACATTTTTCATGTAGGCAGATACACGGGTACGCGCCACCAGATGCGGCTTGAAGGGATCATTGGCCCAACGCGCTACTGCACTGCTCAGGTTCGGGTCCTTCATCAGGTCCAATGGGGTAGGTACATTGGTGGCATTCTTATTGAATACCGGGAAGTTCCAGAAGTTGGCTACCGATTTGGTACCGCCGATCGTTGGGTTGAATACGTAATGGAACCACTTCCGCGCTTCTTCGAACTTCTGATCGAGCATGAGCTTATTGGCTATGAGCATCGGGATGTGGAAGAACAGCTCCCAGTTGTACAGCGAGGTAGCATTATCAAAGTCGAAGGATACTTTGGAGGTTGGGTAAAGCGCCTCATCGGTACCCTTTGCCACATTCGCCGTAGGCTGGTAATTAGCTTTAAAGCCAATGCTATCCGTCAGTGTTGTGGAGATAAAGGTATAATCGAGAAGCCCGTCCAGTCCTTCTTTAAACAGCTTTTCTCTGAATTTTTCTATCTGATTGTGCTTGAAGTTGTGGAAACGATACTGAGAAGCATTAAGCCCGAAGAAGTCGAAAGTATTGCCACTATCAAAGCTTACAGGTGGTGTGCCGGATCCTCCCAATGCCACATCAACTTCCGGAGAGCCATTGTCAACCGTACCAACGATAAGAGAAAGCGGCCTGGTTACGTTCTCTACAAAGAAGCTGTTGTCATAATCTTTATAGAAAAAGTAAGGCATTCTTAAAGGAGCTGCCTGAGTGTAGTTCAATGGTGTTACTCTCGGGAAAACGATATACTTGCCTGTTGGCTTTGCCGTACTTACATCCGGTGCATAGCCGAGCAGTTTCAGATTGTTGGCAGCATCATCAGGCAGATGACGATAGCCCTGATTAGCCGGAAGATTATAGTGGTATTGCGTATTGTCCAGATCATAATTGTGAATACCGGGGAAGCCGCTGTAATTTATCTTGTCATTATAAAGGTTCTTCTCCTCTCCGAGCGTATTGGTATCCGGATTTCCGAGCGGGCTTACTGTTGCTCCCTGAAACTGTATATTGAAGAAGCCGAGATCTGTGATCCAGCCTACTTGCCAGGACTTGTTCAATTCGGTATTTATAATCTTTGCCAAATCGTTGGAAAAGTTTTGATCAGTCAAAGGATAGGTTGGATTATTGGCATAGACAAATGCATAATAAAACCAGCTTACGTCGGGTGAATAAACCTGTTCAGTAAGAACCAACCTCAGCCCGTGCGCCTCATCTATTTTTGCATAAAAGCGGAAGCTCTGCTTTTTCTGCCGTTCCAGAAACCCTTCGAACCACCAACGCTTTCTATTGCCCCACTTCATGGCAGCATAACCTAGGTGATCGCGGCTGACCGGATTTTCTTCGGTTACGGTAGTGCTGTAAAGCGCATCCTTACTCATCTGCTTGGCTGTCCATTTGCCATTCTTGTATTCCGTCCAGGCCAATTGTATCTTCCAGCGAGTAGCCGGGGCAAGTACATATTTATCCTGTGAGGTCATTTTCGAAGCTGAGTCCTGAAGCTGATCTTTCATAAACACCAGCCAGTAAAAGCGCAGCTTGCCACGCCACATCACCGGCACAAAGTGATCTCCGTCAATCTGTACATCCATCTTCTCCCAAGGGGTCCATTCATCAGCTACCCGCTTGCGGTAATAATAGATATGCGGCTGTGCCTGTGTGCGGCCAAATACGTGAATGGTATCGCGCTTAGTAACATCGTCGGTGTAGTTGAAAGCAGAATAGCTGGTCTGTACTTCCTCATTCGCTTCGCGGTACATGGCTACTACATCGAGGTTTGCCACTTCTTCCAGCCGCTCCAGGTACGTGTTGTAAGCGTCTTCCACATTGGTATCGGTCAGCTCATTCTGCTTCAGGAATTTCTCCAGCTCTATGAAGAAAGGTGACTTACCATCGCGCAGGTCCGGCTCGATCCAGTTTTCAGGATAGATGAAAATCTTGCGGTTGGCTTCCCATACACGGTAAAGCTTGCGCCACATCTGCCACTGGCGGGCCTGAGGCTTGCTCAGCTCAAGCGTTTTGGTGGTATGGCCGGACGGATATTTTTCCAGCCCCAGCAGAATGCGATCTACCCAGAGCTGAATGGTATTGATTGCCAGCAAAACACGGGTAGTGCTCATACAGGTCATCATATCCACATCTACCATCAGGGTTTCGAAAATATCATTGCTGTTGCGCCACTGATTGATGTAAGTATTTGGTGGATTCAGCAGCAGGTAGGCCACCATGGCATCGCGGCGCTCTGCCCGAAGCTGATCGCTTACCGGCCTGATAGCGGCCAGCCATTGTGGATCATCGTACTGGGCTTTAACTACCTGAATAATCTCATTGGCTTTCTTCTGACTGTCCGGTACGGCAATGGCATCTGCTATAGCAGCCAGTGTGCTCATTGGCGCAGGCAGGAGATGCTGCATTTCCAGACAGTCAATAATTCTCAGGTACAGCTTGGCTACATTGTAGATATGCACCAAAGCGGTATGCTCAGGGAAGTCAACCACTAACGCACCTGCGGGATCATTGACCAAATCATAATCGCTATCACCCAAAAGCACTTCCAGATCTTCTACGGACATGCTGAATGCTTCAGCAATGCCTTTAAGGGTTTTTCTTTTCCGGTCTGGCGCTGTTGTAGCCACATTGCGGATGGCATTGTAAAGCGCCGCCGTTTTCTTGCCCAGGAAGGTGCAGACTTTCATCCAGCGGAGGAAGGCGAGCAGCCTGCAGAAAGGAATAACCGCATTCTGGTTTTTATCCGGGATGATCGCCTTTCCGGGAGCAGCCGCTACCGGCAGCTCAGACAATGAAAAGATACCGGATATCGCCGGATATGCCCCCCATAGATTGCTTACGTCTTCCAGCTCCAATTTGAATTTGCTGATAAGCCATACCGCTTTCTGCAAACGGATCAGGGCCTTAAACGGCTGAGCATTGTTGGACCAGCGGTCAATGATATCAACACTATCAATAAATACCGGATCCAGGAAAACATCTACTGCAGGTGTACTAGCATCTACCTTAATGCAGTCTTCGAGCAGGGTGGTAATAACCGCTTCATCTGTTTTCAGTTCCTTGGCCAGGAAGCTGATGACAAATGGCCTGCGTGTCTGCTCTTCTATCGTTGCTTTCAGCACATCATAGATGATCTGGCGGGCTGTAGCTTTTGCCAGCTCTATAGCGGCCAGCTTAGCTGCTTTGACACTATCTGTATCGCTCTCAGCAGGCTGTGGCGGATAAGTGAGTATTGCCGTGATCTCACTGGTGCTGAAAGGCATTGCCAGAAGCTCTGTAATAAATTCATTGCGCACCATAGCTGAGTCTGCGCTGATAAGCGGATCATTCTGCGCAATCTTTATGAGATAGTCAGCGGCATCCGCATCCATGATGGATTCTAACAGTCCCTTCAGCGCAGATCCGTCTTTATCACTTTCCGTTGCATAAGCTGCGGCGGTTTTTTTCTGCAGTTGATTCCGGAGGGATGTCAGCCTTTTAACCAGCAGGTCGCTTTGCGCAGTTTCGGCATCATTGTCCGGGAAGGCATCCAGCAACAGATACCCGGCATCATTCATAGAGATGCCCGCTTCTTTGAGCGTATGAACAAACGAGATGAAGCAGATCGCATTGTATGGAAAAGCGAAGGCATTCGGTACCAGATCATAAGTAGAATCTATTCCTGTGCCAGCATTAAAGCAATGATCGTTCAGCATCCATGTTCTGCATTGCAGCCATTCGCTCATGGTGAGGCCCAGCGCTTTCAGCAGCAGCACTTCCCGGTAGATTTTGCTGATATCACCCAGCTTATTGGTGCCCGAAGTAGTCAGACCGGCAGGAAGCACCTGCTCAATCAATAACTTAAAGTCTGCTGTAGCAATATTGAAAATACCTGACAGGTAGTTTTGAAACTCGCCCGGATTAGCATTGAAATGCTGCAAATCCAATGCGCTGGCAGCTTCAGGAAACGGATAGCCGGCATCTTTGATGTTACCGATGAGCGGATTACGGAAAAGCTGCTTGTAATTGCTCTTGATTAATTCCGGCTCACTCTTTGAGTAATCTGTATAAATGAGCAGATCATCAATATCCTTCCAAAGCGGGATCACGGCTGATACTGGCAGTTGCAGCATTTTAGCAACGCGGTCCAGCTCTACCAGTGCCGTAAGGGTTTGCGTATCAAGCTCAATATCTATGCCCGGTGCAGTCAGCAGGTTTTGAGGTGCAATATGGTTTACACTGATCATGGCCTGATCCAGATCATAATAGGTCCAGCCAAGTGCGCGGCGCAGACGGATGAAACGATGGATTTTGTACATCGCATCCGCATCCATCCCCAGTATTTGCAGCTTCTTCAGATCACAGGTGGTATCATCTGCCTGGATTCCGGTATTGGAGCGAATGGCCATCTTGCGTGTGCCGTTGCTTACCGGGATGGTCCACGGGTTGATGAAATAACAATCCAGAATGGTCTGCAGCTCCCGGAAGTCGATACCTGCCTGCTGCAGGAATATATCTACGCGGAATGCCAGCTGCTCAACCCATCCTGAGCGGGGATTTTGTAAAGTCGGCGGGTTACCAACCATCAGGAAAAGCTGGCCGGTAGCCGGATAGGTAGTACCTTCCACAGCCGGGTCCTGCACACCTTTGAGCTTATTGGCTCCAGCGGCAACATCCGGTTTTAATCCGTAAAACAGATAAGGATTGCTGGTGCCCGGATAGGTAGCGGTGATGATATTTAATTCATCTTCAGAAAGACCCAGATAGCTGGCTGCTACCAGCCCGTTCTCCCATCCTTCAATGGCATCTGCTCCGCTGAAACGCTGCAGTATTTCGTAGCTTTTTACCCCGCTCAGGTTAAGGTGTGTATCAATCTGCCGCTTGTAGAAATTATAGGGAAGAGATGATGTGCCCACCGCATTTTTCAGGGTTGGGTACGGGCTTCTGACGTAAGCATTGTCATACAGATTGGTGGTGCTATTCCACTCTTTCACCTGCATGCCATCCGCTGATGAGGTGGTCGGATAGATGTTTACGTATTCAGGTATTGCCCGTTGGGCGGCAGCATCCGCTACTGTCTGGCGCGCGTACATTTTATAGCCGCCGTTTTTCGCTACTGTGCTTACCAGATCTTCCAGCAGCTCATTAACGATATCGATATGCGGGACCGGAGTATTGACATTCTTGCATACCAGCTCAATATCTTTCAGATCGGGCCGGCGCTGAAGCAGGATATCATATGTCTGGCGCATGCTGTTCTTGAGGAATTCGAGCAGGTCTGTCAGGTAAGCCGCCGGGCTATACACCGACTGACATTCGCTGCAGTTACAGCCATCCAGCGATCCGAAGAGGGTGCGCCATTCGGCATAAGTATTTTCCGGATCGTAAAATCTCCCATCGAGCACGCGGTGTTTTATTCCGCTTAAGTCGGTATATTGTTCTGTAACCAAAGTAAAATTAAATAGCACCCTGCCTGTCGCGCTCTCATAGGCATCTACAGCGTCATCAATGCTTCCGGCCACCCCACTGTAGGACGCTATAAAATCATCCTGAGGCTGACGGGATATCTGTAATGCGGAATGGGTACCATCTGCGGCAAGCGCTGCAACCAGATCATGATTGGGAGTTACATTCAGCAGACGCTGCGCAATAGCAGCTTCACTGATAAAAGCATCTCTATCTGTTATGCCCGTAAAATCCAGCGCAGTTGACTCTGCCAGCTCTTCTACTACCGGAGTAGTACGCAGATCAAAAGTTGGGTTGCTATCAAGAAAACCAGCCAGCTTACTTTTTAATTGCGGAAAAGGAGTTTCAGTAGCCGCTTCGACTGATCTGGCAAAAGCATGGGTCGGGTAAGTGATATCAATTTGTTTCTTCAGAAAGGAGGCATAGCTTTCTTTTGCTGCCTCAGGCGTAGCGGCAACAATAAAGTCAGGGAAAAAGAAGGTGTCCTCATCCATAACATTGTCAATGATAGTCCTCCAGTTTTCTTCAGAGAGCCTGGTCAGCAATCCTTCTTTGGCCTGGGCAGATGCACCGGAAATAGATGGATCACCCGATGCCGGTGTGCCTTCCAGCACTTTAAGTGCCCGCTCGCTCAGCAAGCCGTTGCTTCCGGTAAGCGCGAGAACGCGCGTAGATTTTAAAAAGCGTTTTACCACTGCTTCATCAACGGGAACGGATGGGACACCTGCACCAGGAACCGTTATCTGGCTGAGCCTGTCGGAAAGGCTGTCCGTAGGAGCTGCAGCCCAGTCATAGTAAGTCTTCAGCAATGCCTGTTGCAAAGAGCTGTCATCAGCCGCTACATGCGCGGTTATCTGATATAGCCCGCTTTTGGCGGGGTCTATTGTACCCGGCGCTGAAAGCAGGAAATTGGCGATCTCCGTTTGCATAGAAGAGGCCATGGTCTGAAGTGTTGCATCATCCTGCGCAGCAATAACGTTGATCGCTTCTGCACCTTTAAGCGCATTGTAGAATACATCCACAGACTGGGCGCCCAAAGCCTGGATATTTTCCGGCAGTTTTGACGTAGAACGGCATAGAAAGATTCCGGTGCTACAGCAGGTATTAGCTGTGCCCAACGGAGTGCAGTAACTATAAAGCGGATATGCTGGCTGGTCTCTTCTGTTCTGTTCATCAGTATCTCCATAGATGCTGCGTCGTCGAGATCAATGTCCGTAATCTGTGCACTTCCTATAACCGTCTGAATGGCATTTTTCACCTGCGTGTATTCTGTTTCAACAAAAGCATCAGCACTATCGACGGTTAGATTAGCCACAATATCACCCGTAATAAGAGTAATGTCCTGCTTCGCCAAATCAATGCTGCTGCCATCTGCTCTTACAACGATGCGTACCCCATTGGATTTTGCAAGCTCAATTTTATCCATAGAAAGTGGCATGGTCAGGGTGCGCGAGTACGTACCGTTCGTAACAACCTGATGTGTTATCTCGGTAGGGGTCGGATAAGTCAGCGCATAGAAGTAAACGCTATAGCCATCCTGCAGCTTCTTGCCAGATGCATGAGTTACCATGCCGCTGATCGTCAGTGTTTCGGGGTTTGCCAGCGCAAGCTTTTCGTTAAGTACGGCTACCGTACCCGGATTAACTGCCTGATCGCCGGAATCGCCTGTGATGCTGTATTGGGTCCGGAAGTCCCCGATTACGGCATTTGTAGCATCGCCAAAGAGCTGCTGGCTGCGCTCGTCGCTGATATGGTTGACGATGCCTTCATTGCCATGAACGTCAATGTATCCTTTGCTGATGAGCAGTAGCAGAATGTCCTGCAGGTTCACCACGTCTGCACCTGTTTGCCCCAGTGTAAGGGGCGCTGTAACTGGTTTCATAATTCTTTTGTGTTTTTGAATGTGTATAATTGATCCAATCCTTTTTCGAGGATGACACAAAAGAACTTTTGATGCTTGCAGCCTATCTGCAAATGTTGCTGCCAATAGCCCTGACAGCTACTCTGCAAGCTATTTGCCTTGTCGCTAAAGTCGTCCGGTATTTCTTTAAAAGAAAAAGGATAGCCGCCCGTGAGCAACTATCCTTTTATCAAATACTATTTGCTTTTCTATGCGGTAAATGCTTACCGGGACAAATACTTTTCCCGGTAAGCTCTACTGCCGAGATGTTGTATCTATCGAATAACTATCATCAGCTTTCAGCGGTTTAGAATGAAGCAAGCAGCTTACCATCCTCATCCCATTTTTTAAACGTATTGTCGATCTCCAGGTTGTTGTGCGCCTGGTATTCCTGAGCTTTCTTACCATTTTTATGATAAGAGCGGCACCAGCCTTCCTGAAATCCATTCTGATATTCCTGCTCCCAGGCCAGAGAGCCGTCTTGCCTTTTTTTGAATACAACGCCCGTAAAAGGCTTTCCCTTGTAATTGTACACAGGTACACCACCGCCATCCAGTTGCGGAATTTCTGATTCTTCTTCTTGAACTCGTAACATAAAGGACTCATTTAAACATCCGGCTTTCCTGGTCCCGCAGTTGTGAAATCGCCTGCAGGCAAGGTAGGGAACTGTTTCTCCAGCAGTATTCTGAATGAATAAACGATTTTGTCGTTGCCTTCTTTCAGGCCTTCCAGGGTGCTCAGCTCAGCAGTGCTCATATATGTTTTGTAACCTTTCAGACCTTTTGCATTCCTGAGATCCGAAGGGTAGTAGTATACATTGCGCGCCTTGTTTGTGACAGATATAGTGATTCCGTCTTCACTGTCCCAGCGCTCAGTTTGAAATTCGATGAGCACCTTATTATTTTCCAGCGCCAGATGGTGTGCCTCGTTTAAGGATGACCATTTCATTGCGTAGTTAGTGGCTATGGTAGCAAATTGTTCTTTGATAAATGCCGCATGTATCTTCATAAGAGAATGTTTTTTTAAAGTTTATTTTGTTCAAATTTAGTTAGTGTTGGCAGCCCTTTCGCCTGGTCTGGTGGAAGCATTCTTTTTGTTTTAGGGTCGAATCGATAACCATGCTCCCATTCGAAACGATGAATTTCTTTACCGAAGCCGGTTAGCACTTCTACTTCCTCACCATCTTTTATCACGGTCCTGAAAAGATCCTTTTGCCGGGTCGCAACTATAATCTCTTCTTTACGGAGTACGGCCGCATCTACCCACGGCGCATTAACCCGCTTGAAAAATCCGCCTTTTTTAGCAAAGTGTTTCACTACGTCTTCTGAAACATTCAGCAGATTAAATTTCTGTCCCTGAGGCACCGGAAAGCTGTAGGCCTTTTCCAGTATTTTAGCATCTGTTATCACCGGGTATTCCAGCTCTTTAAGCACAAACTGAAAGTCTGCAACCCAGCCCCCTACAAGGTAGGCGCCTTTACGTACATTTTCCGTAATCTTCACTCCCGAGCTGAGTATATGTTGGAACTGCCACCTGGGCAATAATCCTTCCAGTGCTTTAAGCAGCTTGCCGGCATCATACTGCGCATCTTTCAGCTGCTTCAATGCGTTGATGAATTCCTGATCGTTTGCGGTACCCTGCGCGATCCGTTCGCCTTTATAGATCAATGCAGCTTTTTGTACGGTTGCATTTCCTACTTTTTCTTCGCCGGTCACCAGCATACAGCCCTGCTCGTATAGCTTTGCCACGCTGAGCTCGTCCAGCACGCCTTTGGTGGCAATCACAATCTCTACGCGGGCTTCCAGCAATCGTACCGTGTTCTTTTCGAAGTTGGTGATGTTGGCTTCCAGAATGAGCTTCAGGAGCATGATCTTGACCGTCTTGAGCGTAGCTGCATTTTTAATGAGCAACAACAGCTTTGTACCGGCTGCAAATGCAGCAGGCACCGCAGTTACTACACTGGCAATGAGCATGGCTTTGTTCCATTTCTCCAGAAATTCCCGGCCTTCCGGTGTCTTCTCCAGCTCGCTCTGGCTGGCTGCCACAATGAGATCGCCGGTGGCCATGGCCGTGTCGAGCACGCCCAATGCTACGGCGAGCGGACTGGCGCCTCCCAGGGTGGCAATTGTGATTATAATTACAAGCAGATCGGCGCAGACTCTTACCGTCATGGCTACCTCCGCCCATTCCTTCTGGTCGGCAAAATATTTTACGTAGATCGCCGGTAGCAGCGTTGCCTCCTCACTCTGCGAGTCGCCCTTATCGGATTTTTTTACCACCCGGATGAAGTCCATTGGATGGTAGCTTCCTGAGGCAAGCTGCGTTGTTCTCTTCCCATCATCATAGTCCACGTATGTTTCTACATACTCAGTCTTATAGTTGGAAATGTTGATCGTTTTGCCCTCGTTTTGCAGAATGTCCGCATCTATGGTATAGTTGGTTCCCTCATAAAATTCGGCCTGCACGGCGGGCACCTGCTTGGTGGTCATCTGGTGAAACTGACAAAGCACGTTGATGAAATCACACACTACCTGCGTACCCTGACCGGAGGTGTAATAGTAGATCTTCAGCACTTCTTCCGGATTGGCATAGAAGTAATCATACATCTTGTTGTAATCCTGAAAGGTGGTGACCAGCCTGGCCATGGCATTGCTGGAATCCTGAAACCATCCGTCCACAATCCAGTCGCCTTCGTCATACTTCAGCAGCCTTTGCAGATGCTTGATTTTAAGATCGTCGCTGATGAGGACCAGCGCACTTATAGGTGCCTGCTCATACAGCACTTTCAACGTTTCATCTTTATCGGCTGCAAGAATAAATTTGAGCACGCCTTTGGCAAGCACATCCTCGCAGGGCTTCATGGCGCTCTGGCCGGCCACCGCACTGGTGAATGCAAGCACATCATCGATGTTATCTGACTTGATAATGGCCGCAAAGTTTTTTTCCGGCGTGGTAAATGGCCCTTCACTGGTACCCGCTGCAAAGTTCTTCTCTGCACCGGAATAGATTAAATAGGTATTGAGCAGCAGTTGCTCATCTTCAAATGTGGCATTGTAGAATAAGGAAGATTCAATCGGCGCTACATTCATGTTGAGCTGGCTACCTTTGTATTCCGCCGACTTTCTGACGCCGTTGTTATCCGTATATTCCAGCGGCACCGATGTTTCTGTCTGTACGGATCGTGTAGCCCAGTGAACCTCAGGGTCCGGCTCTATCGGGATTGTTATTGTTTGATGGGATATGAAGTGCGTGTAATCGAATACATAAGACTGGTTCATCCGTTCCATACGCAGCTCATCCGTCAGCTGCTTGAAATTGATAGCTCCGCTGTAAAGCTGATTTTCTGTAGGTAATGGCATAGTTAAACAAATTTTTATCGGGCATGCTGCTGACTGCATAGCCTGCGCCGTCAATGCTGTTGCAAATGATTGCATGGCCTGCATAGCTGCTTTTGCCCCGACATTCTGGAAATAATAACCCCTGCCACCACTTAGCGGCAGGGGTCTTTTTTAGCTGATGGATGAATAAATTATTCCTCCGCTTTTTTCAGCCTGCTCAGCTTCAGGTCCGAGCCGAAGAAGTACTTCTCATCGGCACAATCATCATCGCATGGCAGCCCATCGGCATCAAGCCCTACGGTGCTGTTCTGGATGACCGTCAGCGAGGTAGGCACCTTGGTTTCCCATGGATCTCCTTCCGGCTTTTCTTCAATCGTCTTGAGCTCATCCACAATGGAGAGGTACAACGGATCGTTGATCACCGGCACCTGACCTCCATTCCATACCTGGCCTGTAGCGAGGTAGTACATTACGGCTTCTTCAAAGCCCGGACGTACGGTAACGATCACTCTGGCCATACCGGACTGCATGAATGCACGGAACAACGGATCATCATTTTCAAAGGTGTACACCTCATTCCATTTGGCCTTCTCGCCCCAGTAGAACGGGAAGAAGCTATAGCTCATGATCTCCCATTCAAAAGCCTGCTCCATAAAGCGCGCTACGGATGCATACTTATCCATGGCAGCTGATGGTACGGCATAGACACCGGAGCCGGAGCCTGCGGTAAAGGATTGTCCGCCCATGTATGACTGGCCCACCATGTAGGCAACACAGTTCTTCTTCAGTACGGTGCTTTCGATCTGGCGATAGTACAGCGGGTTAGTCAGCTTCACTACTTCTGCTTCAGCCTTCGCCTTGGCCAACGCTTCATTGTAATCATCCAGCTTTTGATTGTAAGCCTTCATGATTGCATTGAAGGTATCTACCTGCCACTTTTCAAAGACGGCGCTGCTTAGCCTTACATTTACCGTTACATTGGCATTGAAGGTGACGAAGTTGTTAGCGAATACAGAAACCGGGATGTTCTTTTCGTAGTTGTCCAGATAGTAGAAATAACCCGTTATATTCTTGTTGTTGCGCAGGTTATTGTTTTTATCAACCATAGATGAGTTGCCCAATACCATGCTTACGGTATGGTCCTGGCCGTTATTCAGGTCCCATTGTCCATTGATACTATAGCCTGCGGATACCGCATAATAGCCATCCGGAATGCTCAGGTCTTCTTTCGCATCATACTTTTCCCAATCACCCTGGCCATTCCAGCTGAAAGATTTACCGATCGACATGCTGTCGGCTGGCGGTGCCTCTACTTCACTGCCGTAAAGCGCTACCCACTGCGCATAATTGGCGCGGGTAATATCTTTAGGCGTTCTGATGGCGTAAGCTGTTGTAGCCGGGTCCACAGGCTTCTGAATCACCGATGCATTGAACGGAAGATTGCTCATGGCCTGCTTGTGGAAGGATGCCGGCTGCGGGATCATGAATTCATACATCAGGCGCTTGCCATAGTTGATGATCTGATTCTTGTATATCTTATCAACCCAGCGGTACACACCGGAGATGTTCTTGGCATCATCGCCGCGGTTATCAAAGCCGTGCTTGTTCTGCTCTTCAAACTCTTCAATGATCTTGAGGACGCGCTCTTCACGCACTTTCTGGATCACTTTCTCAGAAGCGCGCTCAGTGGTTTCCCGGGCAAAATCCTGCGCCAGGCGCAGCGATTGCTGCTTGGAGGTGCTGGAGGCATAGTTGCCGCTGGCGCTTACGCCCAGTGTATAGGCCGCACCGGTAAACTGTGCATTAACGCCTGCAGACAGGGAAAGCGATCGTTGCTCGTTCAGCACGCTGGCTGTTTCCTGCTGCAGCTCATAGCGCTCTGTACTGGTGGTATCTGTGAGGCGCTCGCGCTCATTCTGCTTCTCAATAGTGGTGGTGTCTTCTGTACGGCGCAGATTGCGGGTGCTGCGCTCTTTGTACTCACGCGCCATGATGTTCTCAATGTGCGATACTTCGCCGGGCACGTAGCAGCAGATCGTCTGCTCTACTTTCCGGTAATCGGCAATACCCAGCTTCTTGATGCCGTAAGTTGACGGTGCAGGATTTGGCGTCAGATCGATGGTGCGCGGACCGCCGTCTTTTGCAACCGTGTCGATCCAGGTACCGGTAAACGTCTTGTCAGTTAATCCTGTTACCGGAACCAGCGTTTCGATTTTACGGGTGGTGCCATCATTCAGGCTCAGATTCAGCGCTACCGGAAAGCTGCCGGACGAAGGCAATGCCATGCCTTCTTTATTGCCCAGCACAATGCCCAGCGTATTGCCGTCAGACTGCAATGCAGCCTGGTCTTTTGCATTCAGGCTTTTACCATTGATGGTCACATCGCCGGATATGATCTCTGTATTTTTACCCGCCGCCCGCATGGCAAGCGCTATTTTATAAAGGCCGGGCTCTACTTCAAAAGCTTTCAGGGAGTAGCCGGTGCGGTCTTCTTCACGCTCGGTGAGCGTAGCAACGGGCATAGGTACGCCGCCAGCTACCACTACTTCATCTGCGAATGACCCCAGCTTAAAGATGCGGGCAACGGTATTGTCCAATGCCTGCTGCAGTTGTCTGGTAGCCTCGCCCGTAGTGCTTACTTCAGCAGCATGCTCAGATACGATGTGCTGTGCCTGCGAAGGCAGATTCTCAACCACCTGCTCCATTTCAGGTGCAGGCCTGTAATCAAATGTTGGCAGCTCGTCTTCATTATAAGGAAGGTTACCGGGCGATTTAGGATCAAACACCCATCCGGCAGTACGCTCTCTGATGATTGCATTCAGCTGTTTATTGTATTGGCCCAAAGCCTCCTCTTTACGGTCCTGGTCATCATTCACCACCTGATTGCCTGCGCTTTTCACTGCTGCAATCGCCGTTTCAATACGTACTGCCTCATCTTTGGCAATGAGCAGGTCGATGGTGTTATTGTGCAGCGCATTGCCTGTAAAAGGCCTGCTGGCAGGATTTGCCTCACCTTCTGCTGTAAAGTCTGTGTCTTTCCCAAACAGCTCTTTCGGAATAATCACGTGCGCCTGTGCCATACGGCGAAGCTGGTCATCAGAGCCATCCGGAGTGCGCTTATACTGCTGCACAAAGTTGTCGCCGATGATCAGCTCCAGAAGGCGGTCTTTCAGGTACATCGATTGCTGCGTTCCAATCTGGTAAAAGAGGTTTTCCCATATCTGGTTGCGCACATCGTCAGGCAATTCTTTCATCATTGCCTGCTGTGGGGCCAGCGTATCTTTGGTGAGGGTTGTGCGGTTTGTTGCCAGCCACTGTGCAAAGTCATACTGGGCCGGAACTACTGAACGCAGTTGTTCTTCAGTTGTCCATGCATTGATTCCTTTCGCCGCTTCGCTCAGCTGCACACCTTGCTGTGTCTTTTTATAGATGTTGCTTGCGCCGAGATTCATGTTTTGCGCTGCAGTCTGTACATCTATGCGTCCCTTATATTCAGGAGCACGGAAAGTGATAAAGCGAAACAGGCTGTTCTTTAAGGTCGTTTCCATTTTTCTTCTTTGATTTTTATCTGTTGATTGTTTGTTTGTTTTTTGTACTGATCAGATACAATGCAAATGTGAAAACGATGCTTGCAGCCTATGTGCAAGGGTGCTTGCTTTGTTGGATATCAATTGTTTTATTGCTTCTCAGGATAAATTGTTGTGAATGTTACCACGCCTGCCAATAATGCTTGCACATAGGCTGCAGCTATTCATTTTCTGCACTTTTTAATGAATATTTTGCTATCTTGGACAACATAATATTGTTATTAAAAACAACAAATCAATTCCTATGCCTGTCAATAAAGCCGCGCGCTACCGCTTCGAAATACTGGATGAATGCCTTCGTAATCCTAAAAAGAAATGGAGCAAAACGGAGCTGCTGAAGTTTGTAAACCGCCGGCTTGAGGCTCATCAGGGCGTGGAAAGCTCTATCTCATCCAGCCAGCTCCGCTATGATCTTTCGGCGATGGAGCTTGAATACGGCGCCCCGATTGAAATGTGCCGTGATGGCCGCAGCTGCTATTATCGCTACGACGATCCTCAGTTTTCGATCAAGTCATTGCCTGTAGAAGAAGAAGATCTGGCGAAGCTGAATGATGCGGTTCTTTTGCTGCAGCAGATCAAAGGATTTTCCATTGCAGATGATCTGGCCGGCATTGTGAAAAGGCTGGAGAGCCGCTATAAATACACCAACACGCGTGAAGCCAGCATCATCTCTTTTGAAAGCTCACCGGAGATGCAGGGCGTGGAAAACCTCGGAGATATTTATCAGGCCATCCTTCGGAAAAATGTGTTGAAGATCGCATACCAGACGTTTAAGGCAGATAAGCCACGCATATGGGTCGTGCATCCTTATATGCTCAAAGAATACGATCACCGCTGGTATCTGCTCGGCTATGTAGATGAGAAGAAGAATCATGGAGTCTTTGCCCTGGACCGGATGAAGGAGATCAAAGTAGTGCGGCAGCCTTTTATTGAGAATACATTCATCAACAGTGAAGATTATTTCTCAGATGTGATTGGCGTAACGCTGGCTCCTGACCACCAGGTAGAAGAGATGGAGCTGATCTTCTCTCCATTATTTGCGCCTTATGCACGCACCAAGCCTTTGCACCAATCCCAGCGCGTACTGCAGCAGTATGAAGATGGCAGCCTGCACATCGGCCTGAGCCTGATGATCAATCCGGAGCTGATACGTCTCCTGATGAGCTTTGGCAAAGATGTTAAAGTAATAGGTCCGGTGCACCTCGCCGCGCAGATCCAGGAGCACGCGCAAACGATCATTACACAATACGAATCAGCAGAGCCCATTGAAAGCTCTATACCGCAGACAGCCCCATAAACCCGGGTTTCCTACCTATCCCTGTTTTTCCTAAAAACCTTTGGAAAAAATAAAACCTCCTGAATCAGGAGGTTTTTTATGGTGCCTGCGGCAGTGGTTACATAGGTACCATCAGATCTACATCTTCGGGCGACGGGCGATAAGCCGCCGGTAAAATGAGGGTGCCGGCCTTCGCTACCTGCTGACGGTAATGATCGCGGATGATGAGTTCAAAGCTGAAGTCCACATCGCGTGTGCGTACGTTTACAGGATTAATGCCGAGGCGGTCCCAATCACCGTGCAGTCTGGTAAAGCTGTTGATTACCGTACCAATAGGCTGATCATCTACCTTACCAAGATAGCGCCCTACAATGTGAGCAGCCTGCATGGTCAGGCCCGTTACCGCTGTCAGCGATGCTGTATCAGATAGTACAGAAGACAGCTCTCCGATCAGGCTCTTATAGTTTTCATCGTCTTTTACACTGGCCAGCACATCTGCCGTTTCGCGCAGCGCTTCTTTGCTTTTGATGATGCTGCACATTACATGCACCTGGCTGGGTGGCTTGGACAGGCCATTATCATCTTCCTGCCAGTAATAGATCGTCTTGTTGATGGGCAGGGAATCATTGTGGCCGATTCGAGGAAATGCATTCAACTCCATCAATCCGGTAAGCTGGTTGGAGGCATCGCTTACTACCAGTGTAAGGCAATACAGGCGCGCCCTTCCGGGAAATGGCCAGAACTGCATCGTATGATTATCGCGCACAAGCGGCGGCAGCATGCGGATTTCAATACCTGCTACATCGCCAGAAGACTGGATGATGGAATGTCCTCCATCATAGCTTTCGCCGGGAGGCGCAGATTGATTGCCAAATACATCATTCTGTATCTGGCTTGTTTCTTCATTAAGAAAGTTTAGTGTCATATACTTTGTTTTGATTGTTTTAAAAAGTTTGTCGCGCCCCGGTTATCCGTTCACCAGTGCAAAGTGCATGGGGTCTTTGCGCCCGGTCCAGGATTGTCCGCAGAAAATGCCGTGCTTCGTCATTGTTTCAAGGAATGCTTTGCTCCATTTACCGGTGGTAGCCATCGGATTTTCACGTGCATTCAGGTCCATAGCAGCACCCCAGCTATGGATGCTGAGCACGGAATAGCCGCCGCGTACATGCCGGATGTTGAAGCAACCGTCAAATGATTTGATCTCTTTATACAGGCTGGTCTGCTCCAGTGTTCTGAAAGCCGGAATCAGCGCTGCTTTAAAGTCTTTATGAATATAGATTTTGGCTTGCGGGAACCAGGGAAATTCTTCGCGCACGGACCATAAAGTCATCCATTTTCCTTCCCAGTCTGCTGAGCGTGGATCGCCGTAGCGGGCATAGAGTGTTTGTTGTGCCGGCGCTGCGAAAGCTACCGGCGTTTGCGGGTTTTGTGTGTTCATCGGTTGTCGTTTATTATTTATTTAGGTGAAATAACAACTGATGTTTGCAGCCTATCTGCAAGTATATTTTCCTGACCGGAAGCTATCTGTAATCAACCGGCAATGAATTACCAATGATGTACACAGCGATGATGCAGATCCTTGTATGCCCGTAAAAAAGCCGCCGGAGCATTAAATGCTCCGGCGGCTTTCATTATCTGTTGTCAGGAAAAAATCAGGTGTTCATCAGCTGATGCTTGATGGCAAACAGCACCAATCCGGTTTTTGATTTAATGCCAAATTTATCAAACAAAGATTCTCTGTAGCCATCGATGGTGCGGCGGCTTACATGCAGCAGGTCGGCCATCTGCTCATAGGTGTATTCGGCTTCATCACACACCAGCCTTAGGAAGTCCTTTTCACGTGCCGTCATCTGGCTTGATACGAGGCTGCGCTCATCAATAATCTGCGGCTTGTCTTCTGCAACAAGCGCTTTGGTGAGCAGATCGTTGTGGTGATACCCGCTTCTGAAAATATCGCTGAGTGCCGTCTGCAGGCTGGCAGCGGTACAGTCTTTTTCAAGATAGCCTCGCACCCCGAGTTTGTACATACGAATGATTACTTCGTCTGTTGTGTTGAGCGTAAGCACCAGCACCGGGTATTTTATGCCTTTTTCGCGAAGCTGCTGCATCGTACGTGTGCCGCCCATCACCGGCATATTCATATCCATCAGTATCAGGTCAGGATCTTTTTTGAAGGGCAAAGCATCCAATAATTCCTGACCATTGCCATACTGAGCCATTATCTTATAAGGACCCATCAGTTCAATCAGTTCTTTCAACCCGTTTCTTACCACCACATGATCATCTACCAGCACCAGCCCGTAATTTTTTGCAGCCATAGTATTGTAGCGGTTTAGCCGATCGGCGACTGTTTTTAATAGGCAGCCGCTCTTCCTGTGAATATACTCACTTTTGGCCTATATGTTATTTCAATAAAAAGCGCTGCAAAAATGCAGCGCTTAAAAGAGGATAAGCTGGGCCGCATTTATAATGCGGCCCGATATGGACTGGCATCTGTGATGCCAGTAAAAGAAAAATTAAGCCTTAAGAATATCGCGGGATATCACCAGTTTCTGAATCTCGCTGGTACCCTCACCAATCGTACAAAGCTTGGAATCGCGATAGAATTTTTCTGCCGGGAAATCTTTGGTATAACCATAGCCGCCGAATATCTGCACACCTTCTGTGCTTACCTGCACCGCTACTTCTGATGCATAATATTTAGCCATAGCGCTTTCCTTAGTCATCTTCACGCCACGGTTCTTCATATCAGCCGCCTGCATGATCAGCATTTCAGACACTTCAATTTTAGTAGCCATATCTGCCAGCTTAAAGGCAATAGCCTGGAAGTTGGAGATTGGCTGGTCGAACTGGTTGCGCTCTTTGGAATATTTCAGCGCAGCCTCATAAGCGCCCCTGGCGATGCCTAATGAAAGCGCGGCAATCGAGATGCGTCCGCCATCCAGCACTTTCATTGCCTGCTTGAATCCTTCGCCTACACCGCCCATGCGCTGTGCATCGGAGATGCGGCAGTTATCAAAGATGAGCTCTGCAGTCTCGGAAGCGCGCATGCCCAATTTGTTTTCCTTTTTGCCTGCAGAAAAGCCCGGCGTACCACGCTCTACAATGAAAGCCGTCACATTATTGGGCGTACGAGGCTCACCGGTACGCGCCAGCACTACACATACATTACCGGAAATACCGTGTGTGATCCAGTTCTTTGTACCATTCAACACCCATTCATCACCATCCTTAACAGCGGTACAACGCATATTGCCGGCATCAGAGCCGGTATTTGCTTCGGTAAGTCCCCAGGCACCGATCCACTCGCCGGTGGCCAGCTTGGGCAGGTATTTTTTCTTTTGCTCATCGTTGCCGAAGTACAGGATATGGCCGGTGCAGAGCGAGTTGTGCGCAGCCACAGAAAGACCGATGGAGCCGCAGACCTTAGCGATTTCAACGATCACGGTTACGTACTCAAAATAGGAAAGTCCGCTGCCGCCGTATTCAGTTGGCACCAGCACTCCCATCAGGCCAAGCTCACCCATCTGACGAAACAGGTCCACAGGAAATTTCTGGCTTTCATCCCATTCCATCATGTTGGGACGGATATGCTTGTTGGCGAAATCGCGCACCATGCCGGTAATTTCTACCTGAGTATCTGTTTGTTGGAAATCCATTTGATAAAAAGATTTAATCTATGACTAAATAGGGTGCAATTTTACGATAAATTTCCTCGTTCATCAAGGGTACCTGCCGCAACTGCCGGATATTTTCGTATCGTTTGAGGCCATTGCGCAGCAGCAGAATGTTTTTG
The DNA here is from genome assembly GCA_965200035.1 of Chitinophagaceae bacterium. Taxonomy (GTDB): domain Bacteria; phylum Bacteroidota; class Bacteroidia; order Chitinophagales; family Chitinophagaceae; genus UBA1952. The sequence continues at coordinate 1,628,728 of OZ241334.1, forward strand.
GCCATCTTTTCTCCAAGATAAGGATGCGCCTGCAATTGCTCCAGGGTCGCCGTATTGATGCTTATTTTCCGGATCGCTTCCGGACGGATGACGAGCTTTTGGCGCAGCATTGCGAAGGTGGTATCATCGAATTTATAAACTTCCAGCAGCTGCTCATGCTTCAAAAAGCCGCCTAGCGCATTTCTCCGCATTATAATCTTATGAGCCAGTGTTGGACCGATTCCATTCAGCCTTACAATGGTGGCTGAGTCGGTTGTATTGAGATCAAGCGTGGCAGGCAGCGGCGGCAGCTTTGCATAGCAATTGCTGTAATGATGAAGCTCGTAAGCCTTGCTGACAGATATGGATATGTATGGCTCAAGCCTCGCGTAGTCCGCTTCTGAAAGATTGTAAAGCGGCTTCAGGTCTTCCTTCTTATAAAATTTCTTCCCATGCCGACGCCAGTTTATTAATCCTTTTACCACTTTTGGCGAAAGTCCGAGTTGCAGGAAGCCCACGCTGTCCAGTGTATTCGGGTCAAATGTTTTTAACTGTACCTGAATGTTGCTGCTGGTTGCATCATCAATGGGTTCGCCGGATTTCAGATGCGTTTTCTTGTATGACTCCCATGCTATCGCGAGCTGTTTGTTTTCTGCTGCATCCTCTTCCGGTGCAGCGTAACAGTAAGGAATGGTCTGCCATGCTACAAAAAGCAGAAAGATCAGGGAGATCATGGTGGTGAGGCCCATTCGCTCTACTTTTGAGAAATGGGTGTACTCTTTAAAGAGCTTTTTCATTGTTCGTTTCGTTGGGGAAAATGAAGATTATTACATAGTATGAAAGGCGCCTTATTCTTTTCGCTTTACAATTAACAGCCAGTCGCCCTCAAGCGGTAGGTAGCCATAATCATAGCAAAATGTATAGACCTGCCCTTTCTTATTCGTGTATAAATGCGTGTGGTAGCGAAAATCAAATCCGGTTTCTGCCAGTTTCTGCCGTGGAGATTTGCCCATTTCTTCACCCGTTTTGATCAGCTCTTCCAGCAGGCGACGGTTTTTGCGCAGGATATTATTGATGTTGCGCACCAGATTATTCTGATCGCTGTTCTGTTTGTTGTTGTAATTATTGCGGCAATAATCATCGCAGAACTTTTTGTCAAGCCGGCCTTTCAGAAGCTTGCCGCATTCCTGGCAGGTACGTGTTACAGTTTCCATAAGCAGATTGATCAGATGCCGAAGCCGCCCAATAAGTCAATTTCCTGCCCTTTTTCCGGCATGCCGTCAAGGATGGGCATTGCTTTCATGATGAGCGCACGCACAGCTTCTATAGTCAGAGAGTTGGCGTGATCTTCCTTGCTGTCCCATATTTCGGTCACATATACAGCGTTTACATCATTTGCATTCTTGCCAATTGCGTAGAGCCTGCATCCTTTAACTTTTGATACCAGCGCTGAAGCCTCTAAAAGAATGCCTGCAAGTTCGTCCCGGTGTCCTGCTTTTGCGGTCAGCTTTCCGCGGAGTAAGTATTCATTAGCCATTTTAAGTAATTGATTTTAAAGCCTTTTTCTGATGATAAATATTGTTCTGACTAAGTTACTGCAATAATCGTTCCAATTACAAACGGTTACAAACACTTTTATCCGCAAGTAAGCGGGTAAATACCGACTACGTTTTTCACACAGCCCCATCTTTGCATCATCAAAAGTTTACGGGACAGGTTTAAACAAACTATAATGCACAGTAAGAATGATTTAAGATACAGGGATGGATCATCCGCTACAGAACAAATCAACTACACAGGATTTTATTTAAAGATTAAAACAAAACAATCATTCAAATTTTAAAACAACAAGTTATGAACAGCTTAAAGAACAGAGTACAACTCATCGGCCGCCTGGGAAACAATCCTGAGGTGAAAAATCTGGAAGCAGGAAACAAACTGGTGAAGATGACGATTGCCACCAATGATGTGTACACCAACAATCGTGGTGAGCGTGTGGAAGACACCGAATGGCACAATGTAGTTGCCTGGGGCAAAACAGCCGAGATCGCTGAGAAGTTTCTACAGAAAGGCAGTGCGGTAATGGTGGAAGGAAAGCTCACCCACCGCGATTACACGGCTAAGGACGGCTCTAAAAGAATATTTACAGAGATCGTGATCAACAATCTGATGATGATGGATAAAAAGCAGGTAGCCTGATTTCAGGCTACCTGCTCCAAACGCTTAGCGTCCGCCATTGCTTGGCGGCAGCGGCTGACCGCTGTTGTAATTAAGATTGCGCTGCTTGTTCTTTTTTACCCCATCGTTGATGGGCGTATTATCACCATGATAAGGGGATGGCGGCTCTGCCATGCCGGTGCTGTGGCTACGGCTGTAATGCTTTGCATGCATGGAGTGAGCTGAGCGCCTGTGCATTGCCTTCCGGTGCCGGGACTGTGGCGTCATCTTTTTTACATGCTGGGCAGAAAGATCTGCACTCCATACGAGCAGGATAGCAGCTAATAGTAAGCTATATTTCATAAATCTGATTTTGAGGATGAACTTAATTATTTATCAGTCCTCAAAATCAGTGCCATGCACTGAAGATTTTTGGCGCTCACCAAGCAAATTAAAAGAGCGGCATTTTGGATACCGCTCTTTTAATTTTACATTTTACAGTCTGCAGGGTCTGCTTTCATCAGCTGAAAGCCGCCTGCTTTGGAAAGAATCCATTGCCCGCGCCGGTCACGGCGCACGGTGAATGATTGCTTAGAGCGGTCTTTGTAATAAAGGGTTACCTTACCTCCCCCTTCAAAGCTCCAGCGGCCATCCAGCAGGTCATAATCACTGCGGCGGCCATTCCAGTCATTAAAGCTGAACGTGTTGTTGCGCATCAGTGAAAGGCGCTCTTCGCCATGATAGGTAGGCATAGTCCAGCAGCCAATCATGCCTTCGCGGTTCTGGGCAAAGGCAGGTAGCGTAATTCCTGCGAGCAGCAGTGCTAAAAAAGTCTTTTTCATTTTTGATGGATTTGATTAAGTGATTGAACAGTAAGGTTAAAAAATCGTTCCGGCATTTTTCAGGATTGCCGGTATGTGCGATCATGGCAATGCATAGATAATTAATGGCTTGGGCAAATAACTCGCTTTGGGGTATTGTATCCATAGCTATTAACCGATTGTTATTCTATAAATATTTCCATGTCAATCCTTACTTATAAGCGTATTCTTCTGTCTATTTGCTAACAGATGCTTTTTTACACTAATTTTTCATCACGAACCGTCCGACTATGAACAAAAAAAATTTACTTTTCCTTTTAATGCTGATGATTGCGCTACAGGCAAAGGCGATCTATGCGCCGGTAGCTGTGCTCGGGTATAATGCGGACATAGTGGCTAATGGTGTAGGTCCGGCCAGCGGCTCTATTACTCTGGATATGGATGGAGCGGGCTATGCATTCATGGCTTCTGATTTTAATCCTGCGGGCACTACGCCTACAAGGTATATGCCCAACGGAGGACTCATCAATAGTGTGGCTACCAGCGGGCTTTCGTTTCAACTGGCGAGCTATTCTGCTTCCAATTCTTTGCGGCTGGCACCTGTCAGTACAGATTCTCTGAGATTCGTCACCCCTACGGCAGCAACGGAAGTATACGTGCTGGCATCTTCAGGAAGCGGTACTTCTTCACTTACCATGACCGTCAATTTTACAGATGGCACTACCCAACCTGTAACGCCTATTACGGTGCAGGACTGGTACTTTGGCACCAACTACGCGATTCAGGGTCTTGGCCGGGTAAATGTTACTTCTACCGGCGGCACGGGCATCGACAACAATACTACTGATCCACGTCTGTATCAGCATCTCATCACCATCGCTGCCGGCAATACCGCCAAGCTGATCCGCAGCATTACTTTCAATAAAACCAATTCTACCGGAGTGCTCAATGTGATGGGCATCTCTATCAATACTCCTTCCGCTGCACCGCCATGCGTGGCTACTCCAACTGCACCGGCCAATGCCGCCAGCATATGCGCAGGTACTACCGTACTGAGCTGGGCTGCTGTAGCCGGCGCCAGCACTTATGATGTGTACCTGAATACCGGCAGCACGGCAACAACCATCGTATCGCCCGATCAGGCAGGCACTACTTACAGCGCCACTACTACCCCAGGCACTTATGCCTGGAAGATCATCCCTAAGAATAGCTTTGGCAGCGCCACTGGTTGCAATACCTTCACCTTTACTGTTAATGCTACCGTTACGCCTTCTGTAACTATTGCTGCATCCCCCACAGGTACTATCTGCGCAGGCACTCCGGTTACTTTTACGGCTACTTCGGTAAATGGCGGCACTACGCCAGCTTATCAATGGAAGAAAGGCACTGCCAATGTAGGCACCAATGCTGCTACTTATACCGATAATGCGCTGGCCAGTGGCAATGCAATCAGTGTGGTAATGACCAGCAATGCTGCCTGCCCTACGCCGGCTACCGCTACCAGCGCAGCTATTACTATGACCGTACTGCCCCGTCCGGGCGCTACCATCACTGCAGCTACAGATACTACTTTCTGTCAGGGCGGTTCTGTTGTACTGAATGCCAATGCAGGTACTGGACTTACTTATCAATGGCTGCTGAACGGCGCCCCGATTGTTACTGCTACAAACGCTTCTTATACGGCATCAGCATCAGGTGGTTATCGTGTAGCTATATCCAATGGTGTATGTACAGATACTTCTATTGCCAGAACCATTACGGTAAAGCCTTTGCCAACTGCGAGCATCACCCCTGCCGGGTCACAGACGATCTGCCAGGGATCTGTAACGATGCTTACGGCGAATGCAGGCACAGGCTATACTTATCAATGGAAGAGAGGCGGAGCAGATATCACCGGCGAAACAAATGCCAGCTATGCAGCAGGTACAGCGGGCAGCTATCAGGTAGTAGTTACCTCTAACGGCTGCTCAGTGACTTCTACTGCAGTCTCTGTTACGGTTAATCCTACACCCGGTGCTACGGCTACTGCCGGCGGACCACTGGCCTTCTGCCAGGGCGGATCTGTGACTCTCACCGGCGCAGCTTCTACTACTACCGGCGTCTCTTATCAATGGCTCAGAAACAATCTGATCACCGGCGTTACTACGCGTACTTATACAGCTACCACTTCCGGCGCTTACCGGATACGCGTTGCCTTCACCGCTACAGGCTGTGCCGATACTTCCAGCCCTGCGCTTAATGTGAATGTATCTACCCAGCCGCCGGCTACCATTACACAGACCGGAACAAGCCCTATCTGCCAGGGCAGTAATATCCGCTTCCAGTCGGCATCTGCTACAGGTTATACTTACCAGTGGTATAAGGACGGTGCAAGCATCCCCGGCGCTACTACCAATAGCTATTTTGCAACAACAGCCGGTGCTTATCATGTGGTGATTATAAACGGAACCTGCACTACTATCACTACCGACCGTACTGTTGTGGTGAATCCATTGCCAACCTCTACCGCATCTGCCACAGGCGCTACTGCTTTCTGTGAGGGCGATTCAGTGGTGCTGTTCAGTGGCGCTACAACCGGCCTTACTTTCCAGTGGCGTAAAAATGGTACGGATATTCCCGGCGCTACTACGTCCGGTTATACAGCAAAAGCAACCGGTTTCTATACGTTGATTTCTACCAACAGCAATGGCTGCTCTGCTACATCTGCTGTGATTAATGTAACGGTAAGCACCATGCCGGTTGCTGCGATCACACCGCTCGGCCCGCTCAGCTTCTGCCAGAGCAATTCTGTAACGCTGAGCGCTACTGCCGGCACCGCTTATAATTATAAATGGTATCTGGATGGCTCACAGCTTGCAGGTAACAATGGACAAACGCTGATTGCCAGCCAGAGCGGCGACTATACAGTGCAGATCACCAATGGTACATGTCAGGCAGTTTCTCCAGCTATTAATGTAAATGTAATCACTGCGCCACCTGCCAGCATTGTCGCTGAAGGTCCTGTTAATTTCTGCCAGGGTGGTACGGTGCTGCTGAATGCAAACCGTGCGCCGGGCCTTACTTATCAGTGGACCCGCAATGGGGTAAATGTTCCGGGAGCTACCAACTATCAATATACCGCATCTACAACCGGCGCTTATTCGGTCAATATTTTTGATGGCACCTGTCCTTCTAATGCAACAGAGAATGTAACCGTTAATAGTTTCCCGGCAGCAGTCATCACTGTAACCGGAAGTGTACTGAGCACAGATGCTTTCAGCACTTACCAATGGTACCGGAATGGCGCAATGATCAGCGGCGCTACTGCGCAAACTTATACTGCTACCCAGGACGGTTATTACAGTGTAGTAGTAAGCGATGCGCTTGGCTGCACGGCAACCTCTTCCGTACAACGGATCTCTACGCTGGACATTGGTCATGTAAACGGAGCTGCGGCTAAGATATGGCCTAATCCGGCGCACGATGTAGTAATGATAGATGCTCCGGTGAAAGTGGATATACAGGTAATGAGCGTTGACGGAAAAATGCTGCTGCATGCCAATAATGCAACGGCGATCAATGTAGCTGAGCTGCCGCTTGGCCTGTACATGATCCGCATAACAGATCATACTACCGGACGTATGCTTACCTTGCAGAAGCTGGTCAGAAACTAAGCAGAAATATTTTTCTAAAACAGAAAGAGCGGCCAATGGCCGCTCTTTCTGTTGATGCTTTAAACCGGTGCGCTCTTTCAGTATATTCTATGAAAAGTAATCCGGCTCTTTAAAAAATCTTCAGATTCAGAGACACGCCAAACCATTGATTTTTATCGTTTCCTTTTTTGAAATCGGTGACGATCTCAGGCGTTATTACAAAGAATTTGTTGACCGAATAATTGAAGAACAGGCGGTACATTTTCCTGGACATGGTGGGATCGCGATCTTCCTCATGCTTGTTGATCAGCTTGTAGCCGAAGCCAATAGAGGTTTTGTAAAACAGTGATTTTAGATCGTGGTTCGATTCGCTGCCGAATTCTATATTCACGAAGCCGGTAGCATAGCCTTTGAGCTTATTGGGCGCAGTTTCCGCAAAGCGGTAAAAATAGTTGTTAGACAGGCGAACGAAGGTGGAAGAGCCTTTTTCATGGCTTACGTAGATGCCCACTCCGTACTCGATATTGGTGCAGAGCGTATTGCGCACCAGCGACACACCGATACCGCCTTCTATAGACAATAGACTTTTGCTAAGGCCAAGACCATAATATTTCGCGAGCTTGTTGGTAGCAGGAGTATAGGTCATGGTAAGCTGATGCCGGCTTGCATCCGGGTTTTTCCATTTGCTGCGGTAAGCCTGCACAATCGAATCGATCTTGGCCGCCGTCTTGTTTTTCCAGAAGTCATCGCGGGAAAACGTATTGTAGTTATCCAGCTTCTTGAGCATGAATACATACTGTATCTGAGCATCGTTCCCTTTATTTTGAAGAATGCGAAGCGTATCAGTGCCGGCCTTCAGTACAGAAGGTCCATCGCTGCCAATAGTCATCAGGCCTGCCGATTCATTGCTTTGCGAAAACCGGCTGATGAGGTTCTTTTGATTAGCCGGAATATGCACGTCCAGGCATTGTGTATTCTGCTCCTGCTGCAGCGAATCTTTGTACAGCGCGATCACCTGATCGGCAGCGCGGAAGGCGCTCAGAAAATCTTCGGGGGAAGACCAGTCGCTGAGCTTCTTAAACTTTACGACCAATGACTCGCCTTTGTCAAGCTCTATCGTGAAGCGGTATTTTACTTCTTCTTCATCGATCACGAACCATTTTTTGCGCAGCTGCTCAGCCTGTGTTTCGGTTTTTTTTGTTGCACTACTTTGGGCACAGAGGGCATTGGTGCTTAGCAGGCAAAGCGATGCCAGTGCCACAATTTTCTGAATTGTGTTCATAATTTATTGGATTGTTGAAGTGATTGTTTTTGAGAAATGCGGATGCTCTTTATCTGTCCAATGCAAAAGCCAGATCGCGTACGGGCTTTTGATGAACGGCGTCGTCAGGAATACCCGGCTTGTTCAGCTTCATCTGTATCAGCGGATGAGGAGTGGCAGCAACGGCGGGCTGCTCTTCTTCATCCAGATCAAGATAATGGGTAACCTTTGGGATTGCTTTCGCTATAGCAGCAGGTACAGGAACCACCTGCTTTGGCGTAATGATGGGTGCCGGTATTACCACATCTTCTATTGGGTGTAATGATTCTTTCTGCTTTGGCACAGCCGCTACAGCTTTTGCTTTTTGAGCCGGCTCAATCATTTTATTAGTTTGCTGCTGAGCGGGCTCATGTATCGATATTGCTGGTTTTGGATGGCCAGCAGCAACTGTATTTTTTTCTGTTTTCTTAACTGTTGTAGCTACCTGTATCATTTGCGGCTGATGATTTGGTGTGTACAAAAATCGATAAGCGATTACAGCAATCAGCAATATGGCTGCCGCGCGCAAAGCCCATCTGGCGGCTGGTAATACATAAATCTTCTTCCTGCTATTGATCTTCGGCTGCAGCTCACTCCACAGCGCTTCTTTATCAAAATCAGGCAACACGTCTTTCAATGAAGCATCCTCCAGCATTTCCTTCATTTGCTCTTCCAGTCTGTTTTTCATGATGCAATGCTTTTGGCGTTCGTAACTCTGTTCTGCAATAATGCTCTGGCTTTATGAAGCTGCGATTTTGAGGTGCTTTCCGATATGCCCAGCAGCATGGCAATCTCTTTGTGGCTCATATCTTCAAACACATACAGGTTGAAGATGGTACGGTAGCCCGGTGGCAGCTCATGTACCCACAGCATGATCTCCTTTACTGTAAGCTGGGTAAGCGGATCTTGGTGCAGCTCTTCCGGTATCGTTTCTTCCAGCCGTTCGTCCCAGTTGCGGAGCACATCCTTTTGCTTGCGCAATTGCATCAGGCATTGATTCACCGTTACCTTTTTCAGCCACGCCTTCAGGCTGCCATCCTGCCGGTATTCATATCTCCCAATGCTTTTGAAGCACTCTGTCAGCGCCTGCATCAGCATATCCTTTGCGTCTTCAGGGTTATTGGCATACCTCATGCATACCATCATCAGCGGCTCTGCGTATTCATTATAGAGCTTTTTCTGTGCGTAGGCATTCCCTTCTTTGCAGCCCCTGGCCAGGGCTGCTTCGCTTTCATAAAGCTCATTGAGTAAAGGAATGGTCATGTTGTGCATTGCTGATACACTATAAAGTGCAGCATTAAGTAAAAAGGTTGCCTGAGCCGGAAAAAATATTTTTCAGGCATCTTATCCAAAAAGCTCCGCCGCCAATATTAAATAATAATTAAGCGTCCTTTAACTCTGGCCTACTGCAATATTTTTGCCCAATGAAGTTTGTGAAGACTGGCCTGATTGCTGCCTTTTGTTTGCTTTTGCTTTCTGCAATGCATTCCGGACAGCGTACAGATTATACCACACGCACCGTTGCCGGCTTTACCAAAGATGGTCATGCTTTTTCAGAATCGCTTAACGCTTTAAAGAAATCGGTGGCTGCGCTGAAGCCTCATGATGCAGCCACTAAAGCAGCAGCTATAGAAGCGCTGAAGCCTCATGATGCAGCCACTAAAGCAGCAGCTATAGAAGCGCTGAAGCAATGCAGGATGCAGTATAAGCGCATCGAATATTTCATGGAGTATTTTTTTGAGTATCCGGTGAACCTTTACAACCGCGCGCCGGTGTATGAGGTTGAAGAGCCGTATGCAGAATACCAGTCGCCCATAGGACTGCAGGTGGTAGAAGGCATGCTGATGGAAGATGACCCTTACGAGCATAAGAAAGAGCTGACGGATGAATGCGAAGTGCTGGCAACAACGGCCGCCGATATTCCCGCGCAATTATATAGTCTGCAGGTAGATGATCGTCAGATTCTGGAAGGCATTCGCCTGGAGCTGGTGCGTATTATAACATTAGGCATTACCGGCTACGATGCCCCGCAGCTTAAGACAGGTATGCCGGAAGCAGCCGAAGCGCTTGAAGCCCTACAGCACAATCTTTCCATTTTATTTGAAACACAAAAAGGCGCTTATGCAGACAGCACTACCTATTATCTGCAAAGATCCATTGCGCTGCTGAAAGCAGATGCTCAGTTCGATCATTTTGACCGGCTAGGCCTGCTTACCAACGCCATGTTGCCGCTTCAGCGCTGCTTTTCGCACTTTGTAGCAGATGCCGGCCTCGATCTTAATACCCATGAAGCGCTGAGCCACCAGGCAGAGCACATCTTTCGCAGAAATGCTATTGACCTTAATACCTTTCAGACAAAAGACCTTCGCCATGGCAACGAACAGCTGGCGGCACTGGGCAAAAAACTCTTCTTCGAGCAGCAACTTTCCGGCAATGGAAAGCGCAGCTGCGCCACCTGTCACCGGCCGGATAAAGCTTTTACCGATGGACTGGCAAAGAGCAAAGCCCTCGATGAGCTGAGCTTTGTAACCCGCAATGCGCCTACCTTATATTATGCAGCCTATCAGCACGCGCAATTTTATGATGGCCGTGCTGCCAGCCTCGAAAAGCAGATAGAAGCGGTGCTGCAAAACAAGCATGAGATGGATGCCAGCCTGCAGCAGATCGTTGTATGGCTTAATAATGAGACGGATTATAAAGAGCAATTCCGGAAGGCTTATAATCTTACAGAAAAGGATACGATCACCATTCCGCTGCTTACCGGCGCGCTTGCTGCTTTCGAGCGTACACTTACTCCGTTCAGCTCACCTTTTGACCGTTGCATCAATGGAGCGCAGCAGGCTATGACTGCGGAGCAGAAGCAGGGCTTTAATCTGTTTATGGGCAAAGCGCAGTGCGGTACATGCCATTTCGCGCCTTTGTTCAACGGATTGTTGCCACCCTATTATGAGCGCACCGAATCTGAAGTGCTGGGCGTGCCGCAAAACAACTCGCGCCGTCATGCCATTGCGGATACTGATAGTGGCCGTTACAACTTCTTCGCTATCTCCTTCAACAACGGTGCATTCAAAACGAGCACAGTACGCAATGCAGCAGCTACCGCACCTTATATGCACAACGGCGTTTTTACCACGCTGGATGAGGTGATAGACTTTTACAACCGCGGCGGCGGAAAGGGGCTTAAGCTGAAGATAGAGAATCAGACCCTTTCAGATAAGCCACTCGGCCTTACGAAGAAAGAAAAGAAAGCCATCATTGCATTTCTAAATGCGTTGACTGATGAGCCGTTGGACAACAAATAAGTATTGGCCGCAGCGTTAACTTTTGATGAAACAACCGTTATGCCGTGCGTAACTTTTTAATAAAAGTCGCTTAACGCACGGCACACAATAGGGTGACACATCAATCTTCCCTTTGCTGAAATTTTTCAGCAAAATGCAAAGAACGTTACGCATGTTGTTGCTGTCGGGCGCTATGGCGCTCTCGGCAACGGCCATGAAGGCACAAACCACACTGACGCGGGCAGTGGCAACCGGATCAGATGATGCGGAGGAGTATGTACCCGGCACTACGGGTGCAACCATCGGACAAATGGATCTTACCAGCTCCGACCTGGAGATCATGTATGATGGTACGAAGAAGCAGATGATCGGTATCCGCTTCGGGAATATCACCATCCCACAGGGCGCTACCATTACCAGCGCTTATATCCAGTTTGGCACTAAGGGCGATAAGAACCCGGTACTGGGAGATGCGGTAATCAAGGGACAGGCAGCAGATACGGCGGCCACTTTTACCACTACGGCTTTCAACATTACCACGCGTCCGCGCACTACAGATTCGGTGATGTGGACAGGCAGCACGAGCGCTACCTGGGGCACTACAGCTACGCCGGGCACGGCTGGCGCAGATCAGAAGTCGCCGGATATCAAGACAATCATTCAGGCTATTGTGAACCGCACAGGTTGGGTGAGCGGCAATTCATTGGCGATCTTCCTGACCGGTGAGGGCGTACGCAATTCCTTCTCGTATGACGGTAACATCTCTAATAATGGTACCAACAGCTTTGCGCCTAAGCTGACTATTCAGTATACCACCACTACCGGCCCTGTTAATTATCCGCCACTTACCACCTTTCCGATCAATAAGTTTGCGGTATGGAGCTATCTGGACAATGGCATCAACCCGGGCACTGGCTGGCGCACAGCATCGTTCAACGACAGCGCTTGGGCATTTGGTCCGGGCAAGCTGGGCTACAGCGACAATCCGGCCACCACTCTGAGCTATGGCCCTAATGCCAATCATAAATACATCACCTATTATTTCCGCAAGAAGATCAATGTAACATCTGTAGCTGCCCTGTCAGACTCACTGGAGCTGAACCTCCTGCGGGATGACGGCGCCATTGTCTACATCAATGGTACGGAGGTGCTGCGCAGCAACATGCCTGCCGGCGCTATCAACGACACCACTTGGTCTTCTACCATCGTGGACGGTGCCGATGAATCGACTTACTTTCCTTACATGGTTCCGAAGAATGTGCTGGTGAATGGCGTTAATACCATTGCGGTAGAGATACACCAGCGCGATGGCACCAGCTCAGACCTCGGCTTTGATATGGAGCTGAAAGAGCACATTGTAGCGCCGCCACCTGCCCAGAGCCTGCTGCGCGGTCCTTACCTCCAGAGCGGCACTACCGCCAGCATGAATGTACGCTGGCGCACCTCTCTTACATCATCCAGCGTGGTACGCTATGGCACATCGCCTGCGGCGCTTACCCTGAGCGTAACGGATACGGCAAAGGTGAGCGAGCATGAGCTGAAGATTTCTGGCCTTGCACCGCATACCAAATACTGGTACAGCATTGGCAGCAGCACAGATACACTGCAGGGCGACAGCGCCAACTACTTCATGACCATCCGCCCGGCGGGCGATACCTCGCTGCTGCGCATTGGCGTGATCGGCGACTGTGGCAACAACTCTACCAACCAGAAGAACGTGCGCGATCAGCTCATCTCTTATCTCGGCAACAACTATATGGATTCCTGGATTTTGCTGGGCGATAATGCCTATACGAATGGCACGGACGCTGAGTTTCAGGCTGAGTTCTTCAACATCTACAAAGACCGCTTCCTGAAGCAGAACCCGCTTTACCCTGCTCCCGGCAACCATGATTATGAGAATGGCAGCGCCGTGCGTCAGCTCGACCATGCTTCTCATTATTACAGCCTCTTCTCTATGCCTACTCATGGCGAAGCAGGTGGTGTGGCATCCAACAAGAAGGCATATTATTCCTTCAACATTGGTAATGTACACTTCCTTTCGCTGGACTCTTACGGCAAGGAAGACAGCGCTACCCGACTTTATGATACACTCGGCGCACAGGTACAATGGATCAAGGCCGATCTTGCTGCCAATACCAACAAGGGCTGGGTAGTAGCTTACTGGCACCATCCACCATACACCATGGGCTCACACAATTCTGATAACGAGGATGAGCTGGTACAGATCCGACAGAACTTCATCCGGATTCTGGAGCGTATGGGTGTAGATATAATCCTTTGCGGTCACAGCCACGACTATGAGCGCTCTAAGCTGATGGCCGGTCACTATGGCAATGAGGCTTCTTTTGACTCTACCGTGCACAACCTCAGCTCTTCTACCGGCTTCTATGATGGCAGCGCTAACTCCTGCCCTTACATGAAAGACTCAGTGATCAATGTGAAAGGCACGGTGTATGTAGTATCAGGCTCTGCCGGTCAGCTTGGCGGCTCACAGGCCGGCTACCCGCACAATGCGCTGGCTGCTTACTCCGATGCTACGCACGGCGGTTCTATGGTGCTGGAAGTACAGAACAATCGCCTCGATGCCAAGTGGGTGTGCGCCGATGGCGTGATCCGCGATCACTTTACGCTAATGAAGAATACCAACTTCCGCAAGGCTTACACCATCAATGAAGGCGACAGTGTACAGCTCACCGCAGGCTTCAACGGCCGCTATGTATGGACGGGCAGCACCGACAGCGCCAAGACCATTACCGTAAAGCCAACCGATACTACTACTTATGTGGTACGCGACAACTACGCCTGTGTAACGGATACGTTTGTAGTGAATGTAATCCCACACATAATACCTCCGCCGCCACCGCCGCCAACCGGCATTAATACAGTGGTGAAGCAACAGGTGATTGTAGCTCCGAATCCTGCACGCGATGGTGAGATGATGATCAGCATCAAGGGCAATGCTGCGGTAGCTGCACAGCTGCGCCTGATTGATTTTACCGGTCGTCAGCTGATGGCTAAGGAAATGACGATTGGCAATGCGCCTCAGTTTTTCCTGCCTTCTCTGACCAAGGGTATTTATCTGCTTTCTGTGACGATCAATGGTCAGGAGCAGGTGAAGAATGTAGTGATCGAGTAAGTTTTTTTTCTTCCGTTTTTGATTGATAGCCCCGCATGTTTATGCGGGGCTTTTTGTTTTAGCCATTTGTCATGGTGAGCTTGCCGAACCATAACTTGGTTTCTCTTTGTCACTTTTTGATGCCAAAAAGTAACCCAAAAGGCCGTTGCGCGCAATAACTGCGGCGCGCAACATCGCTCTATTGAGCTTTGGTTGCTACTGTAGTGCCGGGCTATTGTTCCCTGTTCTTAATAGCTGAATACTTAGGTTATTAATCATAAAAAGAGCCGGATTAACATCCGGCTCTTTTTATTTAATGCAGTTGATGACCTTATTTGATTCTCTTAGCGCAGGAACAGCAGCTCACGATACTTTGGCAGCGGCCAGAGCTTGTCTTCGATGATGAGCTCCAGCTTATCGGCATGGTAGCGGATCTGATCGAAGTATGGCTTGATCTCGTTGCAGTAAGCATCGGCGCGCTTGTGCATTTCCGGCATATCGTTGGCCTTCTTGCGCGCGGCGATCATGGCTTCCACATTGATGTTGATGTGCTGGATATGGCTGCTCATTACGGTCAGCAGATTAAGCTGCGCTTTGTAAGTCTCTTCCTTCAGGCCGAGCTCTTTCAATCCTTTAATGTTGGCAATGAGCTTGTTCTGGTACTCAATGGCTGCAGGCAATACGTGGTTGGTAGCCATATAGCCGAGGATGCGCGCTTCGATCTGCACTTTCTTCACGTACTCTTCGAGCATGATCTCGTGGCGGGCATCAAGCTCGCGCTCAGAGAAAATATTGTTGGAGAAGAAAACTTTCTTGGCCTTATCAGTCACATAAGCATCGAGCGCCGGTGGCGTGGTCTTGAAATTGCTGAGGCCGCGGCGGGCAGCTTCCTGCGCCCATTCTTCGCTGTAGTTATCGCCTTCAAAGCGTATGTTTTTGCTGGAAGCAATATAGTTGCGCAATATCTGCAGCACGGCAATTTCTTTCTTCTCGCCCTTGCCGATCAACTCATCCACTTCTTTCTTGAACTCTTTCAGCGTCTCTGCCACAATGGTATTGAGCACGAGCATCGGCGAAGCACAGTTGGCCGAAGAGCCTACCGCGCGGAACTCAAACTTATTGCCCGTAAAGGCAAATGGCGAAGTACGGTTGCGGTCGGTATTGTCCATCAGCAGTTCAGGGATCTGCTTGTGGATGTCGAGCTTCAGGATCACTTCATCCTGCTCGGAGAACTTATCGGTTACGCGGCTTTCTACCTCATCGAGCACTTTGCTCAGGTAAGAGCCGAGGTAGGCGCTGATGATGGCCGGCGGCGCTTCGTTGGCTCCGAGGCGGTGATCGTTGCCCGCAGAAGCGATGGCGCCACGCAGCAGATCGGCATAGTCATGTACGGCCTTTATTGTATTTACAAAGAAGGTGAGGAACATGAGGTTGGTGCGCGGGGTCTTGCCGGGAGCCAGCAGGTTGATACCGGTATCTGTAGCGAGGCTCCAGTTGTTGTGCTTGCCTGAACCGTTCACACCGGCAAATGGCTTTTCGTGCAGCAGCACTTTCAGCTTGTGGCGCTTGGCTACGCGGGCCATGATATCCATCAACAGGGAGTTATGATCCACTGCAATATTCACTTCTTCAAAAATCGGTGCGCACTCAAACTGACCGGGCGCTACTTCATTGTGACGGGTGCGAAGCGGAATGCCGAGCTTGTAAGATTCCTGCTCAAAATCCTGCATGAACTCGAATATGCGCTCTGGTATAGAGCCAAAATAGTGGTCTTCAAGCTGCTGGCCTTTGGCCGGTGAATGGCCGAGGAGGGTGCGGCCGCACATCACCAGATCGGGACGGGCATTGGCGAGCGCTTCATCTACCACAAAATATTCCTGCTCCCAGCCGAGGGTACAGGTTACCTTTTGTATGTTCTTATCAAAATACTGGCATACATCTACCGCGGCGCGGTTGAGGGCGGCTACGGATTTAAGCAGTGGCGCTTTGTAATCAAGGCTTTCACCATTGTAGGCGATGAATACAGTGGGAATGCAAAGGGTCTTACCGAAGCCGGTCTCCATGATGAAAGCCGGAGAGGATGGGTCCCAGGCGGTATAGCCGCGTGCTTCGAAAGTGGCACGGATACCCCCGTTGGGGAACGAGGATGCGTCCGGCTCTTGCTGTATCAGGGCATCGCCGTCAAATATCTCGATGGCGGTACCATCTCCTTTGATCGTAAAGAATGAATCATGCTTTTCAGCAGTGGTGCCAGTCAGCGGCTGGAACCAATGGGTGAAGTGGGAAACGCCTTTGTCTTCTGCCCATGCCTTCATGCCGGAGGCAATCTGGTCGGCCATGCGGCGCTCAACGCGGGTTGCGTTTTTCATGGAGTTCATGAGGCTCTTGTAAGCCTCATCGCTCAGAAATTCGCGGGCCGATTTCGGGCCGAATACATTACAGGCGAAGATGCTGGTGATCTTCTTTCCATTGTAATGGCTAACTTTTTTCTCTTCTGCATTTAATTCCTGCAGGGCTGGAAAGCGAAGTGCCGACATTAGATTATAATTTTCGCAAAGATTAGTTTTTTAATGCAAAATGCAAAATTTAGGATGCAAAGCGTCTCGAAAATAAATATTTAAAATAAACCTAAAATGTTGAGTGCGCTATAGCATAGTCATCTTCCAAACTGCTTTTTATGCTCAGATTTAGGTGGCCTTCAGGAACTTGTAGACTTATAGTAAAGACACTTTCTTTTTCTCCTTCTCTGAAATGAGTGATGGGTAACTGTTCTATGAAATCTATGCCCCGTCTGCCCAGCCATTTATAAGCTGCCTCTTTAGCACACCAGGCCAGAGTAATTAATTGTACATTATTGTCAAAAAATGATTGCTCATATGGAGACAGGAATTTGTTTTGGAGTACCAGCATTCGTTCGCGCCATACCTGAATATCTATGCCACATTCTGCCCGGTCGCTCAGCATAGCCGCTATATAAGGATAAGAATGTGAGATGGAAAAAAAATACTGGTTTTCGGGAATCCGGGGCTTATCGTGCTCATCAGGCGCAATATGATGCAGGGGGAAATCCGCTTTCAAATATTGCAAAAGATAGCGACCGGCCAGGCGTTCTATACGCCGCTTATCACTTTTGATCGCCGACTCCAGCCCGGTAGTGGCCGTAAAAAATTCTTCCGGCTCTTCTATTTTCCAAACGGCGGCCAGACTGTGCTCATCCGGCTCCCATTCTCTGATCAATGGCATTTGGTAAAGATATTGCAATTGGGTTTTGAGTATTGAAGGTTGAGTGTTGAGAATTAAGCCGCAAACAGTTTTTTAGTATAAAGATCATTTTGCAATTAATATAACGATCAAAGCATAAAAGCCCGGCACCACAGTAGCACCACAGCCCAATAGTAAAGCGTTGCGCGCCGCAGTCATTGCGCGCAACTGCCTTTTTGCTTACTTTTTGGGCAAGCAAAAAGTAAGAAATCAAAGTTTGAAAGGCTGCTTGTAACCTTTCATGATTATCTTTGCACGACCGCCACATCTTACTGCACGGTCGCTAAGCAATCAGGACTGAACTTATGAGCAAGTATATATTTGTGACCGGCGGTGTTACATCATCTTTAGGAAAAGGAATTATTGCAGCTTCACTTGCAAAGCTGCTGCAGGCACGGGGCTATCGCGCCACCATTCAGAAATTTGACCCCTATATCAACGTAGATCCGGGTACGCTGAATCCGTATGAGCATGGTGAATGCTATGTAACGGAAGACGGCGCGGAAACGGACCTTGACCTTGGCCACTACGAGCGCTTTCTGAACACCTACACTTCCCAGGCCAATAACGTAACCACAGGCCGCATTTACCAGTATGTAATCAACAAAGAGCGTGAAGGCGCTTATCTGGGCAGGACCGTTCAGGTGATTCCGCATATTACGGATGAGATCAAGCGCCGCATGACGCTGCTGGGCGAGACCAATCAATATGATATTATCATTACCGAGCTGGGCGGCACTGTGGGTGATATTGAAAGCCTGCCGTATGTAGAAGCCGTGCGCCAATTGAAATGGGAGATGGGCAATGAAAATTGCATTGTGCTGCACCTTACACTGATTCCTTACCTGAAAGCGGCAAAAGAATTAAAAACCAAGCCTACGCAGCATAGTGTAAAGCTGATGAGTGAAAACGGCCTCAACCCGGATATTCTCATCTGCCGCACCGAGCAGCCGCTGTATCCCGATCTGAAGCGTAAGATTGCCCTGTTCTGTAATGTGACCAAGGATGCAGTAATCGAAGCGCAGGATGCCGATACTATTTATGGCGTGCCGCTGGAGATGATGCGCGAAGGACTGGACCGCATCTGTCTCGAAAAGCTGGAGATGCCATTGGGTGAAGAGCCGGAATTGATTAAGTGGAAAGAATTCCTGAACAAGCTGCGCTATCCAAAATCCAAAGTGACTATTGGCCTGATCGGTAAATATGTAGAGCTGCAGGATGCTTATAAATCCATCCTGGAAGGGCTGATCCACGCCGGAGCGATGAATGAGTGCAAGGTAGATGTCAAGAATATTCATTCTGAGCACCTGACTCCTGAGAATGCGCTGGATACTTTAAAACATCTGGATGCAATCTTAGTAGCGCCGGGCTTTGGTACACGCGGCATCGAAGGAAAGATTGAAGCGATTCGCATTGCGCGGGAAGAAAAGATTCCATTTTTCGGTATCTGCCTCGGTATGCAAATGGCCTGTGTGGAATTTGCCCGCAACGTGCTGAACCTGCCGGATGCGCACAGCACGGAAATGAATGGTCATACCGCCGAGCCGGTAATCTCCATGATGGAAGAGCAAAAGAACATTACCCAGATGGGTGGTACCATGCGCCTGGGTACTTATGATTGTACGCTGCGCAATGGCAGTAAAGTATCGTCCATCTATGGAACAACTCACATTACTGAGCGCCACCGCCACCGCTATGAGCTGAACAATGCATATGTACCTGCTTTTGAAAAGGCCGGGCTTACACCTGCCGGCACCAACCCAAAGACCAATCTGGTAGAGATTGTGGAAGTGGCCGACCACCCGTTCTTTATAGGTACGCAGTTTCACCCTGAATACAAGAGCACGGTTGAAAATCCACACCCGCTTTTTGTTGCTTTTGTAAAGGCGGCGAAAGAAGCGCAGGGCAACCGCGATCATCATGTACGCAAGACGGAAAAGGTGGCTGGTGTAGAAAACTGATCTTGTTTCTTTACTTTTTTCAAAAACGCTTTGGATTCTTTCTGAAGCGTTTTTTTGGGGCTATAGTCCCTGGCTACAAAGCAATTTTTCAGGATTTCTTATGGCTACGCTAATCTTTCGCTGAATATCTTAGCAGCTCATAATACTGCCCATGCGCTTTTCATTCTCTAAATGGCTGATGCCCGCTATCCTGTTCGCTTCACTTTCTGCTCAGTCTGCAGCACAGGCGCAGCGCAGGGAAAAGACTGTGGCAGACAGCCTCGATTTCAAGATCGGGCAGATGATTATGATAGGCATTGACGACCGCAAGGCGCTGACGGAAAACGACCGGCTCACTAATGAACTGCGCGATGGGAAGATCGGTGGTGTAGTGCTTTTTGAAAAGAATATTGCGCCTACGGATGCCAAAGAGCTATTGAAAAAGCTCATTACGGCACTGAAAGCAGCAGCCCCTGCACCCATCTTTGTATCTATAGATGAGGAGGGCGGACAGGTACACCGGATGAAGCCTAAATATGGCTTTGTATCGATGCCTTCTGCACAATATTTGGGGCGGCTCAACAATCAGGATTCAACGCTGTATTACAATCGCCGGCTGGCCGATGAATTGGCCTATGTAGGCATCAACCTGAATTATGCACCCGATGTGGATGTTGCAATAAATCCCAATAACCCCGTCATTGTAAAGCCGGGACGCAGCTTCTCTGCCGATCCGAAAGTGGTGGCGCAGCAGGCGGCATGGTGCATTCAGGCGCACCACGAAAAAGGCATCAGGACTATTCTCAAGCATTTCCCGGGGCACGGCAGTTCTGCCACAGATTCTCACCTGGGCATTGCAGACGTGACCAATACCTGGCGGCCTTCTGAGCTGGAACCGTATAAAATACTGATGCGCAGCGGCCAGATCGATGCTATTATGGGCGCGCACATTGTAAACAAAAAATTAGACCCGGAAGGGAATCCTGCTACCTTATCGCGCAGAATGATCAAAGGTTTGCTGCGCGATTCGCTCGGCTATAATGGTCCTGTATTTTCAGATGATATGCAAATGGGTGCGATCACCAGGCATTACGGACTTGAGAAAGCGATCAACCTGTCTATCAATGCCGGTGTGGATGTGCTGATGTTTGGCAATACCGTTGGCGATGTAAAAGATCGGGTGACCGCTACTCAGGTACAAGCTATTATTAAAAAGCTGGTAGCCGACGGACAGGTAAGCAGAGCACAGATAGATGCAGCCTACCGCCGTATTAAATGGATGAAGTCAAGAAATTTCTGACTGACGAAGGACTTTTTAAATTTTCTGCTCAGCCAATAGACACCGGATTCTTCTGCTCATCTACCGCTACAAAAGAGAACGTGCCGCTTACAGCCATATCCCGCTGGAAAGAGTACATATCTTCCACAAATATCTCGACCAATACTTTCAGGCTGGTTTTGCCTACGCTCACTACTTTGGCCACAAGCTCAATGATGGTACCGGCAGGTATGGGCTTTTTAAAATCAATCTTATCGGATGATACGGTGACCATACGTTTCCGCGCAAAGCGCGTGGCCGCAATGAAAGCCACTTCATCCATCAGCTGCATGGCAGTGCCGCCGAACAGTGTATCGTAATGGTTGGTTGTATTGGGAAAAACGGCTTTGAAGACGCGGGTCTCAGAAGCGGCAAGCCTGTCATCGAAATTCATAGTACAAATGTGCGCCAAAAACAATTGCCCGGTTTACATTTCCGGCAAATTATAGTGTGATGTTGTAATTACAGATTTGCAGATGCTGCTTTTGCATGATGGTACAAACAGGCAACGACAGATAAGATCAAAGCAATCAACGAAGCCCATGTGCGTATCTGATGCAGGCTATTCCATTTCTCTTCAAATGCCCGGCGCGCGGCGCTGATCTCCACAGCAGTGGCGGCTTTCAGGTTGAAGGCTGCCAGTGTATTATTCAGCGGCACATTGCCGGCAGCCGTCACTCCAAACGATCCGATGCCATATACAAGCGCGGCAGTGAGCAGTAAATAAAATTGCAGGGTTATGCCGTTGCGGTAGCTCATAAATGCGGCAACAGGGAGCATCACCAGCGTACCCATAAAGCTGAGAAAGAAAGCCGGATTCTGAATAGCCTGATTGATCGATTGCATGGCTGCTACATAATTCTCATCAGGCAGTTGTGCGAGGCCGGGATTCACCGAGCAGCTATAGCTGTAAAACAGTCCGGTGATCAGTGCGGTCAGTGCAGTGGTGACCAGCAGTATCAGATAAAAGAAGCTCATACGATGATTGATTACAGGTGTAGAAGTATTGTCTTGCATAAGCTGTAAATGAATCTCTGCGCTCGTCTGATCGTTGAGTTTTGATGACTGGCTCAGACCTGTATTACTTATCCAAACATACTATTAAAAAAGTATAGCATAGTAAGATACACACTGATAGTTAGGGCTAGATCGACACCTGCAACGCCGGTTGGCACAATATTTTAAATCATCTCGTCAATGAACCAGAAGAGCTATTTTCCGTTAGACAATGAGGCGAATGTATTGGCACTCCTCCAAAAAGGGTATTCTTTTATAAAGGTGGGCGGCACCGTTATTGCCCGTCCCAATGAACAGGACTTGAATCATAATGGACCTGCCGCACTGACCGAAGGCATTCCCAGCAAAGCGCCGGCAGACGATTCAGAGCATGTAATTCTTTCAAAGTTTCTGCAAGGCGCGCCGCCGGCAGAGCTTCATGTTGACAGCCGCTATTTTATTTGATTTCTTTCTAAATAAAAAAAGCCTCTTGCTTCTGCAAGAGGCTTTCAGATTAATCTGTTTTTACCGGGTTAATCCAGCTTTAAAACGTTTAGTCTTTCACTACTTTCTGAGCTACTATAGGCATACCGTTGCTGTCTGTGATGCGCAGCATATATACACCCGGTGCTAGGTCAGCAATTCCTGAGATGGTTGATGCAGCGCCTTCGATAAAAGTTTGCAAAACTATGCGACCTGTGATGTCGGCCATCACTACATTGTAGCGTGCATCTGCGGCAGCATTGCTGAGCTTTACATTCAGCACATTGTGGAATGGCATTGGCGATACGGTTGCCGTGCCTTCCGTCGCAGTGCTGCGCACTGTTACGGTGTTTGAGTAGCCGGTTGTGCCATCCTTTGCCAGAATGCGTACGCGATAATATACCGTGCTGTAAGCGCTTTCATCTGTAAGCTGATAATCCTGTACGCCATTTGTATTGTAGGCATTAATCGTGCGGATAGCGGTAAACGTCTTGCCATCATTGCTGCGCTCGGCAGTATAGCTTGCGCTGAGGTTGTCTGCCATAGCAGTCCATGAAAGCATTTGCCCGCCATTTACAGCTGTTGTCTTCAGCGTTACAGCAGTCAGCGGCAGTGGTGTATTTGTAAAAGAATTGATGCGGTAAGGCGGTGTGCTGTACACAACATTCGTGCAGGTACTGATAGAGCCGGCAAAAGGGAAGTAGTGAATTTCGCCATAAGCAATCGTGAGCGACTTGGATACGATCTGGCCATTGTTGTTGTTGGCGCCTGTCTTGTACACATCAGCATTTGGTGCAAGCACAGAGCCATAGACAGAGTTGCCGCCGCCGAGTGTAAGTGAGGTCACCTGAGAGAAGTTGATAAGGATGTATGCGCCATCTGATTCATCTACACCACCTACGTTTGGCGTGCTCCAGTTGTAAGTACCACCGCCGGTAACATTGATGATGAGAATGCGGCTGGCGGATGGGTGATTATCAAAAATGAATGAGCCCAGGTTGCTGATATTGCTCAGTTGCGCCTGGGTAAGGTTCATGTAGTTGATCTTATTATCTACCAGAGTAATGTGCGGGTTCTGTGTGGTTGGCACAGCAATGTAGTTGAAGTTGCTGCAGGCATTACCCGTGCTGTAAGTATTGATGAGCGAAGAATTATTATTCAGCTCATTGAATGCATTGGTGAAGTTGAGGCCACTGGCAGTTGTTACAGAAGCAACGGGCTGCTGGCGCTGAAGCTGCACGCGGGTCTGTGCATTAAACGCGCCGCTGGTAGCCTGCAGGTTAGTGCCCGCATTGTTATTGTCCACTGCATACAGCGTGGTGCCGGCAGTATTGCCGAGGCGCAGATAACCATTATTCACATAGCTTACATTGCCGGAATTGTAGTTGATCCTTCCGCCAATTACCAGTCCGTAATTATTGGCATCGTTCAGGCCATTGGGATAAGTACCTGTGCTGTTCATGCCGATGATAGTGGCACCGTTCAGGGTAAGATCACCGCCGGTGGCTACCGGACCGTGTGTATCGCCTGCGGTAAAAGTAACGCTGGACTTGGTGAACACATTGAAGCCTGAAGCGTAATAAAGGGGGTTTGTACTGGATGTTTGGGCATTTGCAGCATTAAAGCCGGCAACAAGCGCGCATACAATGTAAAATTTTTTCATGTCAAGTTTAATTTTTGGTTTATCCTATCCGTATTCCATATTTTAACATGGAATAATTTTTGGATGACACAAAAGTAGAATGCTTAAAGGCCTTTTGTTGAAGATAAAGGCCGCATTCAATCACGATTAAACCTGATTTTTTTGTCAAAATCTTCTACAGCATTTGTAGTAAGATTTATGAGCATTCCTGCGAATTCTATCGAAGGTTTTTAGGGAATGCTTCATTTAATTATATTTAAGCAATTATAAAATTTGCATATTCATTTTTAGGCTTTCCATAGCACCTTTTAATCGTATTGCCTCTTTGGAAGCATTTTATACGCTTGGAATGGATCATTGCCTGTAAATCCCGTAACCACATTTAGATGAAAGCATATGCATTGCTATTAGCACACTTACTGTTTTGCGGCAGGCATGCCGCAGCCCAGAAGGCGTTTGAGGCTGTTTATTACAAAGGCACGATACATGGCCGGTCGCTGAAACTGACACTGGCCAATGGATATGTTGATGGCAGCACATTGAAGGTGACTAATAAGAACAACGGGAAAACACTGGTGTATTTACCGGATGCAGGGTATGATGAAGGACACAAAGAGCTTTGCTTTAAGCCGCAGACTAAAAGCGGCACTACGGTTCAGGATTCTGTGGTGCTGCAGCATATAGAAGAAGTGTGGAACATACCTCCACTAAAGATCAAAGGCTGGTATTTTGTGCTGCAGCAGCGTTACCGTATTATATTGAGCAGGTAATATTTATAAAGTGCGCTATCTCCAACGGTTTTTCTCAGAGATTTCTAATATAGTTATTACTTTTAGCCCGTTAGCAATGCGTTCTGGAAGATCGGTTCAATGCCGGTAAACTACGGTCTTATGAACCTTTGATTTTCCCCGGATCATTAAAAGACGCTTCATTGGATTTGATCTCAGCCCATACTAACGTTGTGCCATTACTCTCCGTCTAATGCAAGTCCTGACTTTGCTTAGCTGACTTTTAAAATTTCAACCTGATTAAATGCTTCGTTACTTTTCGATCAAACAAATCCTGCTTACCGGCATCACCATTTTTATCCTTGCATTCATTGCGCATCTGAAAATCTACAGCGACTGGAATGAAAAGCTCTCGTACTTCTGGGATTTTTATGAGGAGAACAAAGACAATACGGAGATCGAGCAGCGCAAGCAATACTATGGCGCCAGCTATTTTGTGAGCAAGCAGATCAGGGATTACCTCGTCAAGTCCAAAGAGCTGAAAGGTGCGATCGTCGTATTTCCGCCTCCGGGCTATTTCCGGCAAAACAATGTGGGCTTCTCGCCGCCCGAGCCTTCTGTTTTCTATTATTACACCGGCGTCAGATCTGTATGGATGAACAATCCCACCGCACCCACGAAGGCTACGCATTGGATAGACATCAGCGGCAATGGCATGAGGATCGTGCGCATCCAAAGCCCCGCACAGTATGACAGTTTAACCACCCCTTTCAAAAAATACGACTATTAATAATGGAGCTTATATCCCTCATTCTTCTTGCAGTCGCCCATTACCTTACCGGACGTGGCATACTGCGCCTGTTCAACGCAGATGATAATCCGCGCATTACATTTCCGGTGTCTTTTATGATCGGCATCGGTATTGCTTCGTTTGTTCCGTTTGTGCTGGACCTGCTGCATATACCGCTTACCGCAGGCAGCATCTTTTCAACCATTGGTGTACTGGCCGGCCTGGGCGCTGTGCTGCTGGCTGTGCAACGGCAACATCTCCGCAAGCCGCAGTTTGCGATACCGCGCCTGTACGATCTTCCGTTTCTGGCTATCTGCGGCCTCATCATCTTCATCAGTGTATGGCGCTGCTATTACAATCCTGTGGTTCCGCGGGACATGCTCAGCGGCCCCGAAGTGATTGCCGAATACGCTGTACGCGAGCACAGCATGGTCAATTCGGTGTTCCAGCTTGATCTTGTGGGCGATAACAATCAGTTCAAGCCACCATCCGTTACTTCCTTACAGGTGATCTACAAGCTGGCGGGCTTTCCGTTCGGTCAGGTATGGCTGAGCATTCTGTTTATCAGCTTTATTGTATTTCTGTATCAGGTGCTTACCGAAAAGCTGCACAGCACAATCGCCGGCATTCTCTTATTGCTGTTTCTGGCGATTCCGGAAATGTATGGTTATACCTACATGACGCTGTTTGACTATTCCAATGCAGTCTTCTTTGCGCTGAGCTGCTACTTCCTGTTCCGGTTTTTCGAGGCGGAGCGGCTGTCTTTTATTTTTCTTTCAGGAGTAATCATGGGCATTGCGGTGTATTTCCGTTCCGAGACATTGGTGCTTGCAGCGATGCTGTTGCCTGCGCTGGCTTTTCATATCATAAAGAAGAAAAAGGGAATTGCCTTTGCGCTGTCTGCAGCGGCTATGTTCTTTATCCTGCCACTGCTGTGGTACTGGCTGCCCAATGGCTTATACAACAATCGCTACCTGCCTGTACATTATGATATCGGCGGACTGGTGAATAAGCATCCATTTGATATTGGCGGATTTATGAAGCAGTTCACAACCGTGAACGAAACGCTCATTTTCAGTGATTTTGCCACAGAGCTTTATGGCTACTTCTTCTATTTCTGCATCATCTTCACTTTGCTGGAGCTGGTGCTTTACCGGCGCTTTACAGCGGAAGGCAAGAACTGGCAATACGCTGTGCTCGTCATTTTCATCGGCCTGCCGCTGCTCGGCTTCCTGCTGCCCCTGATGGATATTATGAACAGTACCAAAAGAGGCATGTTCAAGATATTCCCGCTCATGCTCATCTACATGGGCAACAACCGGGCGCTTACCCGGCTATCTGAAAGGATACGCAAGTGGGAAGGCCTTACGCCGCCTGTAACGCCAGAGCGGGTAGTAGTGACACCACCACCACCACAGCAAAGCATTAAGAAAACAAGCAAAAAGTAACAACAGGTAAACGCTAAAATGCCCGTACTATTTCAAAATAGCACGGGCATTTCTGTTTTAGCAAAATCAACGGCATTATCATTTGAGCTGGAGCCGCTCAATGCGATTGCCGATAAATACAGCATTCATCTCCTGCTCCAATGCTTCAAATTCGGTGCTGTCGGCTTTACGCACAAACTGGCCGTCTTTCAGTAAGTGTATTTCATCACAGATATTCGTAAGCGTAGAGAAGATATGGGAGGAGATGATGATCGTTTTGCCCAGCTTTCTGAGCTGCTTCAGAATGTCAAAAATGATGATGTTGCTTTGAATATCCACCCCGTTAAAAGGCTCGTCGAAAATGTAGTAAGGACACTGTTGCAGCAACACTGCCGTGAGCGCCAGCTTCTTTTTCATTCCCGTAGAATAAGTAGCTGCATACTGATCAAGTGGCAGATCGAAAACATTGCGGCCGTCTATGTCTTCAATCGTTACTCCACGCGCATTACACAGTAGCCGGATGTATTCCTTGCCGGTAATTTTGGGGAAGAAATAAGGCTCTGTCTGCAAATAGCCAACATGATCTTTCAGTGGGGCGACTGATGATGTGATCGTACCGCTATAGTTTTCCATTCCGGTAATGCACTTGAACAGCGTAGTCTTCCCGGCGCCGTTTTCACCAACAATGCCGTACACCCTGCCCTGACCGAAAGTGATGCTGATGTCCGACAATACTTGCTTGGGTCCGTAATGCCTGGATAAGTTCTCGATCCTGATCATGTGAGTAATGTGCTGAGCCTGCGTTTTGACTGAATATAGAAATAAGGAATCCAGACCGGCAGCAATAGTGGCAAGACAAAGCCAAGTATCAGCAGAATGGCCTGTGGTATATTCAGACTATGCGGGTATCTGGAATATCTGGCCAACACCATAGTAAGCAGGTAGCAATAGCCCATTGCCATAACACCGGTTACAGGTATCCATTGCCCCGGAAAAAAAACGATAAGCGCTACAGCTACAGGAAGCGTTAGCAATGTAGAGTGCAATAAAGCCATTCCCATTTTAAAGCTTAAAAACTGCGCGGCGCTGAGCCGGTGAATCCATACAAAAAATTCCTGCTCCGGCTCGCCATAGAATGCTAGGCATATCAGAAAGATCAGTGCCAAGGCACAAATCCCAAGATTGAAGTTGTGATATAAGACCGCCATTACGGTCAGGAAATAAGCAAATCCCAGGCCTGCCAGCCAGCTTCTGAAGCCAACAATGAACTCGAACGGATGGCGATAAAACGGAGTAGGTATGGTACGGACGGTCTTCCTGCGCGCACCGGCCC
The DNA here is from genome assembly GCA_965200035.1 of Chitinophagaceae bacterium. Taxonomy (GTDB): domain Bacteria; phylum Bacteroidota; class Bacteroidia; order Chitinophagales; family Chitinophagaceae; genus UBA1952. The sequence continues at coordinate 1,656,934 of OZ241334.1, forward strand.
ATACCAGTAAAACAGCAGACGGCACCAGCACCGATAGGACCAGCCATTCTTTCTTACCTGCCAGGAATATAAGAAACGGTATGATGGTCAACAGATTTTCGGTCACCCGGATCCGATAGTATTCGCGCAGTGAAAAAGTTAGCTTCAGAAAGTCATTTCTATCTGCATCATTATAGCGGTAGGTTGTAGCCAAAGCCGCAAGACCATAAGCATATACGGCATATTCCGTTTTAGTGAACAGATAGTAAGAGCCGCCGTAGAAAGCAAGCAGAGCGAGCAGCAGGCCAACAGCAGGATGCATGCCCCATTCAGCCAGATGCCTTTTGAGCATGGTCCATTGCAGACGGAAATAATACCGGAATGTAGCAGTCATGCGGAATGAGAGCGAGAGAAATATTATCAGGCGTTAGCGCCATTACAGCGCTTCTTCGCAGCCGAATGTAGGATAAAGGAATTATCAGAAATCTTAAAAAATCCTGCCCTGCATCTCTTATCGCTTTTTACCCCTGTAACTTCTTCAGCACTTTCTCAATGCGCCTGCGCTTGCTTTCCGGCTGAAGATCACTGAGTCGGGTAATGAGCGTCCGGGTAAAAATGGATTTGTTCTTTTCATTAATAGCTGATAAAGCAAGCTCTGCATACATAGGCAGCTGGTTGGCGGGGCAGCTTAATAATTGCCCGTTCAGCAACAGGAATGCATCATCGGCGTATGTATCAATAATACATAGCTTGATCAGTATGCCTACGAAGCTATCTCTGGTAATTACAGACCCTTGCTCTGCAGCAGCAGTGAGCAGTGGCAATGCCTTGAAAATATCCCTGGGATTCTCCGGGGCAATACTGTTGAGCGCAGTCATAGCGCCCCATTGCAGCCGGTTGTTTTTGCTATCCAGAAGGTCAATGAAGCGTAAGGTGTGGGGGGCGATCAGCGCAGGCTTCCGCTGGCCAATCTCGTACAGCACTTTGATACAATCGCTTTGTATCTCTTTGTTTTTGCTGTCCAGATTTTTAATCAGCTCTTTAATGGCAGACTTATCCTCTGCGTCAGCAATGCGCATCGCCAATTCCTGATTAGGTGCTTCATCCCGCCTGCCCGATGAAGATGCCAGATAGTCTGTTACGATCATAAATTAAAAAGCGGCAGGTTTTGCCCTGCCGCCTTCGTAAAGGGATTTTATTTTCTTACCAGATGCATATACTTCTCTCTGTTGTCATACAAGATCCAGAGCAGGATAGCCGCGCATACCAGCCCGATCGGGAGGCCGCTTCTGTCTGTCACAATATTGGTGAGCAGGATGCCAATCATTACCGGGAAGATGATGAGCGCGCCCAAAGCCCTTGTTCTGGGTATGATGACAAGTATGCCGCCAACTATTTCGGCCATCCCTACAAGCGGCATCAGCCAGCCTATTTCCATGAAGGCGCCCATGACTTTCATCATTTTTTCCGGCATCTTTTCCGGCATCGGCATGTAGTTAAAGAATTTGTTCAGCCCTGCGTTGATGAACATCAATCCGAAGAGCAGAGATACTACGAAGAGTATTTTGTTTTTCATGTGTATAGCGATTTTAATTAAAAATAAGTCAATAATTATTACGGTGGTAGTAGTGAAGGATCTATATCACCATTCTGGTATTTTACAATACAAAAAAGCGGCAGGCTCGTCATAAGCCCACCGCTTTTCTATTGATCGTGCTACAGTATTAAGTCCAGGTATTACCTGAAGTAACGTTGAAGTTCTGCCCGCTCATAGCGATGTACACAGTATCGTTCATGTTGAACTCATTGTCCAGCGCGCTGCTGCGGGTAATGATGATCTGATCGGTCATAATCACTGCACCGTCAGACATGGCGGATATTTCCAGCGAGTCCATGAAGGGATTACTATCATCGCCGTAAGCAACCATCAGGTTATTGCCCGGACCGGCAGGAAGTTCAAAATTTACCGTGTCCAGTGTCTGGCCCGGTTCCTGGCCATCCCTGACTCCGATTATGCCCTCGATTACATAGGGTGTATTGTTGACGAATTTCTTCTGCGCCATGTTGGTTGGTTTTTCTGTTTAAGATGAAGGGTTAAAGATCATCGCTCAGGCCATTCCAAACAAGCGTTATTACCACGGGCAGCATACCGTTTTTTACCCTGGTCAGTCTTTTTTCTTCAATAAACTCACACCCTGACTAATACTCCGTTTTCTGGTACAGTACCCAGATAAAATCCCAATCCGCAGGATTGCCTATGCCCACGCTCGGCATATAGAGCAGCAGGGCTTTGCGGCCGCCGCTGACATGGTTATCACGCGCCACATAAAGACCGGCAATGCCTGCCCATGCCTGCCGGATGGTGCTGTTGGTAAAGCGGGTCGCATGTACATCCGGGTAAAGCCCCTGCAGCGTAGCGCTGTCAGGCGGTGGTATCTGTATGCCACTGGTGCCGAATGCGGAAGCAGGGGCAAAAGCCGGATACCGGATTTCGCCCCTGCCCATCCATATGATGGTACCATCAAACACGGTATCGGCAGTAGGGGCGTATTTCAAAGTGATGTTGCCAAAGTCGCCGGGGCCTTTATAATAGATGGTCAGCGGTACCGAATCTGCGAGCGCACCGGACGGCGTAAAGAAGAACTGCCTGCCGCCTTCAAACTGACGCGTCAGGTAATCTACTTTGAGCAGGGTGATTGTGGCTTTCGCCGTAGCAGGTACCGGATGTTCATTGTTCTTATTGCAGCTGGTGGCAAGCAACAGAATGATGGCAGATAAAGCGGTGAGAAAAGATGATCTGTACATATCAGTGCGATTTCCTGAAAGACGCTCCACCGCTGCAACATCTTTGGTTTGGAGATATAATTTCACGCAGCAGCTATTGCATTGAGTAGCGCTTTTCTACATCAGCTTCAGCTTTTCTTCCTCCAGATCTATCCTGTATAACTGTATGCGAATGTGGTCTTCATTTAAGTCAACGAGCTTGTTTTTCTTCACGAGGAAGTCTCTCTGAAATTCGAGCATCTCCAGGTAAATGCTTTTGATCTCCGCATCAAAAAAGTCTTCTTCCGGCGAAGCCGCCTTCTCTTCCAGGTGCATCAGCCATCGCTGCATTTTGGGGTTGGCTTCAATTCTTGACTGATATTTTTCCCGCAGCATTTCCAGCGAGCTGCTCATCAGGTCTTTTTTAACCAGTTGCATGGACTCTTCCTCCGTCAGCACATCTGCACCATCAAAGGCGTGCATCCTTTTAATGAGGTAAGGAAGCGTCAATCCCTGCACCAGAAGGGTAAGCAGGATCACCATAAAGGTGATGAACAGAATCAGATCACGAACCGGAAAATCGCTGCCATTATCCAGTGCAATGGGTATGGACAAAGCAGCGGCAAGTGATACCACGCCGCGCATACCGGTCCACCCCAGTAGCAGTGGCATCATCCACCTGCGGCGGCGGTTATTTCTTTGCGGTATCACATTCGGGCGAAACAGGATCGTAGCGATCAGCGCCGCATAAGAGCTGATGATCCGTGCAACGATCAATAGCAGGGTCACCAGTAAGCCGTAACCGATAGCCGTACTCAGGGCGATGCCTTTTTCCCGTAATCCTTCTACAATATTCGGGAGCTGCAGCCCGATAATCATAAACACCAGCCCATTGAGAATGAATACAAAGCTCTCCCAAACACTATAGCCTTTTACACGGCTCGCGCTGTTGAGAAATATCAACCTTCGGTTAGAGAGAAACAAGCCTCCGCATACCACCGCCAGCACACCGGAGCTATGAAGCTGCTCCGCCACCCAATACAGAATATAGGGCTCGATCAGTGTAAACACAATATCAGAAGGAGCATCCGTAGGCAGGTACTTGTGCGCCTGTACAAACAGCCATCCCAGCAGCAGCCCAATGCCCGCACCGCCAACCAGCATCCATGTAAAGCTGAACATAGCATCCTGCCAGATGAATTGTCCCGTGCCTACCGCAATCAGTGCAAACCGGAAGATGATGAGCGAAGAAGCATCATTCAGCAGGCTCTCGCCTTCCAGAATAGAAGAGGTCGTTTTGGGGATGTTCACAAACTTCAGGATAGCATCTGTGCTCACCGCATCCGGCGGCGATACGATGCCGCCCAGCAAAAAGCCCAGTGCAAGCGTAAAGCCGGGAATGAAATGGTTGGCGAAAACAGCTACAGAGAATGCGGTGAAGAACACTACGAGAAAGGCAAAGCTGCCGATGATGCGCCACCATCGTTTCATCTCCTTGAAAGAAATATTCCATGCGGCTTCAAATAATAATGGCGGCAGGAAAATAAAGAAGATCATATCAGGATTGATATGAAACCTGGGTAAGGAAGGGATAAAGCCAATGCCTAATCCCGCTACAACGAGCAGTACCGGGTAGGCAATCTTCCACTTGTTGGCCAGCATTACCAGAAGGACAATGACGATAACAAGTGCCAATAAAAAGGGTAAACGTTCGTGCATATTTCCTGATGATAATGATTGTAAAAATAAAGATCAAAAGCAGGTATAAAGCATTTCAGGAAAAAGACTTGCCTTGCTACTGAAAAAAAGAACTGGCGGCAGAAAAGGAAGACCTGATAAGTTTCCTCTTCTACCGCCAGGTATCCTGGCAGACTTTTATAACTTGACCGGCTCTTGCTTACTCCTCTTCTTTAAGCGACTGCATATCGATCACATAGCGGTAGTGTACATCGTTCTTCAGCATATCATCATACGCGTCATTGATATCCTGAATGCGGATCTGCTTTGTTTCCGGCAGAATGTTGTGCTCGGCGCAGAAGTCCAGCACTTCCTGTGTTGCCGCAATGCCGCCGATGAGCGATCCCCCAAGGCTGATGCGGCTCATTGCCAGATCCATATTATTGACCGGCTTTTTATAGGGTGCCAGCAGACCCACCGTTACAATTGATCCGTTCAGCTTCATCAGGCATACGTAAGGATTGATATCAAATGAGTCCGGAATAGTGATGAGCAGGAAATCAAGCGACTTTGCAGCCGCCTTCATCACATCTTCATCTGTAGATACGATCACGTTGGCAGCGCCAAACCGCATTGCATCTTCCGTCTTTTCCTGATCGGTGGTGATGGCCGTTACTACAGCGCCCATAGCTACCGCCAGCTTGATGGCCATGTGACCGAGACCGCCGATACCGGCCACTCCTACCGCATCTCCGGGCTTAATGTCCCAGTGCTTCAGAGGTGAGTAAGTGGTTACACCGGCGCAAAGGATGGGCGCGGCGGCTTTGATATCCAGCGCATCCGGAATGCGCAGCACAAAAGACTCCTTCACCACTATGCTGTCTGAGTAGCCACCGTAGGTGTTGAACTCTTCACCGGGCTGCGGCTTCATATAACCGTTGTAGGTAGCCGTAAAGCTATTGGGCCCCTGGCAGTAGTTTTCTTCATCATGCTTGCAGGGATTACACGTACCGCAGGAATCGATGATGCAGCCTACGCCTACCTTATCACCTGTTTTAAACTTTGTAACTGAATTGCCCGTGGCAATGATTCTGCCAATGACTTCGTGGCCCGGTACGCAGGGATAAATGGTATTGCCCCAGTCATTTTTTACCTGATGCAGATCTGAGTGGCATACGCCGCAGTACAGGATCTCGATGTGCACCTCATCTGCCGCAGGCGCTTTCCGGTCAAAATCCATTCTTTTAAGGCCATTGAAGATGGACCCTTTGGCGCCATAGCCTTTTGCTTTAATTGCTTCCATTCGTTTGTTTTTGTTGTTGTTTATTGCCGAAAATAAAATCCAGGCTTATTGATAGATGTGATGAATATTTCCCCCGTAATGTTGCTATTGGGAGAAGACGGCTAACCCTTATTGTCCCAATCGGTCAGCAGTACGGTGATGCCTGCAATTGCGGTGAATGCGAGGTTAAATGCAAGCTCTTTCTTCCCTTTCCGGAAGGGTTTCAGAAAGCTCTGGAGCGCAAACTGCGCAACGTTGAACGGGTCTATCTTTCCATGCGTCTTAAAAGGGATAACTCCCCTGACAGCCAGCGGTTGCCGCGTCAGCGCAATGTAGGGCAGCAGTAATAATGCCTCGGCTGTATAGATCTTTTTCACCTGCTTATTCATGCCCAGTAAAGAGGGCAGGGTAAGCAGGCTGCCCGCCAGCAGGTAATCAATCAATGCATGTCCTTCAGGCGATATTACTTTGGTGTTCATTGCTCCATTTTGCTATTGCTACACAATAATTATTCCCACTGGCAGGAAGAGCGGCAATATCTGAAGGTTCAAATGACCGTCCGCCCGGATAAAGCAGCAATAAAGCAATGCAATTGGCCATTCAGGGAAGTAAAATGTATATTCTGGGAATTATTTAATCAATTCAGGAATGTAAATTGATAATACCGGGAAATAGATTGATAATCCTGGTGTAAATAGTTCCATTGATAGCAGCTATGCGAATAATTACAACATCGGCGTATCAGAAATAACGCTCAATAATTTAACCGAAGCCCTGAACCGCATTTGCGATATGCTGGAAAAGAAGTTGTAGAAGCCTGTCAGGCCAGACTGATGTCTCAAGCCTGCTCACTTACGTAAACTTAATACAAGGCCAGGCCACAGTAAAGACAAGCCGCTGTGAGATGCTTCCTTGCGTCAGCATGACTCCATACAGCGGGTCATCCTGAGGCACAAAGGATCTCACAGCGGCCTTTGATTTTTTATAAAGTTCAGCCATTACTCAGCGTGCGGTGCTGCATTCACAGCCACGGGCACTGTCTTCAGTAGCCTGATCACGCGCATCTTTGCCAGCAGCCTGATCACCGGATACATAGGGTCTATCTCGTGCCAGCGCTGCCCGAAATTGATGGAAGAAGGATGCTTGTGGTGATTGTTGTGGTACGATTCGCCCAGCATCAGGAAGTCAATGAACAAGAGGTTCATGGATGTATTCTTCAACCGGAAATTAATGTAACCATACTTGTGGGCAAACCAGTTGACAATAGCGCCGTGGAAAGCGCCCATGCCCACTATCACCGGCAGGAACAGCCATTGAAAGGGATTAGTAGCAAAGAAGGCAAAGAACAGGATATACAGCACTACCCAGCTTGCGCGCGATATAAAGCCATTGGCAAAGCGATCGAAGCCTTCCCATTCAGGCAGGTTCTTCTTGAACCGCTCTTCTACCTGTGTGCGCCCTTTGATAATATCCTGATAAAAGCTTCTGGTGCGCCACATCATTGAAAATACATTGGAGGAGTAAGAAGGCGAGTGTGGGTCCTGCTCAGTATCTGTATACGCATGGTGATAGCGGTGCATGATGGCATAGGCTTTCGGGCTCATATAGGATGAACCCTGAGTGATGTATGCAATGACGAAAAACACCTTTTCCCACCCTTTGCTCATCTTGAACGCGCCGTGAGCGGCATAGCGGTGCTGAAAGAAAGTCTGGGAAAACAAAGACAGATACCAGATGGCAATAAAGAACAGGAAGATGATCATGATAAAATCAGTTTTGTGACCAGTGAGAAGAATGCAGAGGCCAGATTGATTTTATTGAAGAGAAAAGGACGAAAGAGAAACCGCCGAAGAACCTTGAAGAAACCTGAAAAAGTGCTCTGAGATGTATTGTAATGTAAGAATAAGAACGTGCCACAGGCAGTTTTAGTTTACGCAAAGATGTTAACGGCAGTCAGGCCAATAATTCCGGTTGTGTTATATGCTTGCCTGTAGCTGTTAACACAAAGCAGCGCACGCGCATGATGGTTATTCTTTTTAAGTAAGTCCTTTCAATAGGTCTACCTTTAGTGTTCGCTTACTTCACTGCGCTCCGGGTGCTTCTTTTCTTTAGCCCGCTCATAAATGATCTAACCGAAACCAACAGGTTTTCACTTTTAAAAGATCTTCTATGAATCTTCGCATCAGCAATCTCAGTGCTTCTACTTCTGCGGCCGATATTATCGCCCACTTTCGTCCGTTTCAGATCAGCTTTCTCGGCCGTATCTATACCATTGCCAATGTGCCTAAGACAGAGGCCAACACCTATTGCTTCATCAGCATCAGCGATCCGGCTTCCGGCGCACAGGCTATAGCTCAATACAATGGCAGCCTGCTTTTAGATAATGCCATTACAGTTGTAGAAGGCAAATAGAATGTATGCCTGCCTGTATTCTGAAAAAGTGCGGAAATAAAAACAACGTACAATGTAAATAATCAGCCATGAAAATATTTATCGGGAACCTGAATACAACGGCAGATGAGAAGAGCCTCAAAGGGTTGTTCATGCCATACGGTGTGGTCACCAGCAGCACTATTGCCTACGATGGCTATACCAGACGCTGCCGCGGATACGGCTATGTAGAAATAGAAAGCTTTACAGACGGACAGTCTGCTATAGCAAGACTGAACAATACCATCTTCATGAAGCAGTCGATCATTGTACGCGAGGCGGAAAGCAAAGGAAGCCCGACTTCTGGAGGCCGGTATTAGTAGGTGCTTACCTGGCCATAGCACAACTCACTGTTCCCATAATGTCACAATGACAAACGACCAGTGACGAACGACAAAACATCCTGAACACAACGATCGCGTACCTTTCCCGTATGGCCGATCTTCCTGAATACAAAGTGCCGGCAGGCTTCATTGCCCATCACAGCGCCTATGCCCTGACGTTGCCGGAAGGCCACCGTTTTCCTATGGCCAAGTATGATCTCCTGCCAGAGGCGCTGCTCTATGAAGGCCTCGTTACCGAAGCTGACTTCTTTGTACCACAGGAGCTGGATGAAGCCGTAGCCCTGCTCACGCATACCGAAGATTATTGGCAGCGCATGAAAGCCCTGCAGCTTACCGACCGCGAGATGCGCGCCATTGGCTTTCCGCTCTCCGAAGCGCTCATTACCCGCTCTTGCCGCATTGCCCGCGGCTCTGTAGAATGCGCGCTGTATGCGCTGGCTCACCGTACCGTAGCGCTCAATACGGCCGGCGGCACGCACCATTCCTTTGCCGATCACGGCGAAGGCTTCTGCATCCTGAACGACTTTGCCATCACTGCCAGTTACCTGTTGCATACCGGTAAGGCAACGCGCATACTGATCGTTGATCTGGATGTGCATCAGGGCAATGGTACCGCATCTATATTCAGGCAGGAGCCGCGTGTATTCACCTTTTCCATGCACGGGCAGCACAACTATCCATTTCGCAAAGAAGAAAGCGATCTCGATATTGGCCTGCCGGATGGCATCTCCGGTGCAGAATATCTAAATAAGCTGGAGCAAACCTTACCACAATTGCTCGATAGCGTACAGCCGGATATTGTCCTCTACCTGGCCGGTGTAGATGTGCTCGCTACAGACCGGTATGGCAAAATGCAGCTCACCCGGCACGACTGTTACCAACGCGATCACTTTGTATTCAGTGAATGTAAAAAGCGGGGACTACCGGTAGCCGTGAGCATGGGCGGAGGATATAGCCCGGAGGTAAAGCATATCGTAGCAGCGCATGTGGACACATACCGTGCAGCGCTGAATGTGTACGGATAGTTCTGCATCAGTCTTCATAAGAGTTTTCAATTAATAAGCGGGTACATGGCATAGAATTTACACAGGTGATAACACCCACCCTATGGGTCAACAAATTATTCATCTGCCTCATGGCCACTACTACTGCCCCTAACCAGAATACAGATTTCGTACTGTTGGTACATCAGCGATTATCGGAGATATACGGGCAGAACATCCGGTACTTTCATGACCTCGATCCGCTCAGTGAGCTGGTCTCCGCACTCCTGTCTCACCGCACACGGAACAGCCAGTCGGCCATAGCTTTCCGTAACCTGAAAGCTGCATTCGATAACTGGGAAGCCGTGCGGGATGCGCCGGTGGCTTCGGTAAAAGCGCAGATACAGGCATGTACCTGGCCGGAGCAGAAAGCGCCGCGCATACAGGAAGTGCTGCGCAGGATCACAGAGATCAAAGGTGAACTATCACTGGAATTTCTGGCAGATATGGATGCTGCCGCCGCCCGCGAATGGCTGGAACAGCTCCCCGGCGTAGGACCAAAGACCAGCGCCGCTGTGCTATCGTTCTCCAATATGCGTGGCCGCGCATTGCCGGTGGACTCACACCATTTTCGGGTAGCGGTGCGGCTGGGCATCATTGAGCAGAAGATCGGGGAAGGGAAAGCCAACCGGGTATTGGAAGAGCTGCTGCCCGCCTCTTTTTCCGCGCAGGAAGTTTACGATCATCATCAGGTGATGATGCGGCACGGGCAAAAGATATGCACCCACTTCCGGCCGGCCTGCGGCGAGTGTACATTGCTGGATGTATGCCCTACCGGGCCTCTGTTATTGCAGAATAAACAGGCGTCATAAAGAAAGAGCAACAGTTTCGCCCTGCTGTCCGGCACTTGCAGGCATTGCATTTGGGTAATGCTCATTGAATGATTAAATTTATGTAATCATCTTATTTTCATAGCATTTAATCACACACCCTATGATTAAACCTATTCTGCAAACCATCGCACTCAACAGTTACTTTCCGGTTTCAGGTAAGTCCAGTATATGTAGAAGCGTTGGGCAAAAGTCCGGCTACTGCTTTAAGACTGTCCTTTAACGGGCAGGATTACCTGTTCGAGCCGAAAGACAAGCAGGCAAATAAGATCATGGGATTTTTCAGCTGCATGATGGCTGAGCTGCCAACCGGCAAGTAGTGCGCTGAAAACCGATATTCCTTTCTTATCGCAAAAATGTAAACGCCTCAGTCCTGCCGGATTGAGGCGTTTTGGTGTCCGGTGCTGGCGAATGGTCGTTGCTCCCTGGCGTGAAAAACAACCGCAGCATCCGGTGTAAATCTCGTTGCCGCAACCTGATCCGGCAGGTATGTTTGTTGCTCATCTCAAATAAACATTTTTTATTAATGAAAAAATTTACTCTTACGGTAGGGTTGTTCCTTGCCCTTAGTACCTCCTTCCTGCGTGCCCAGACCCAGGAGATCACTTCTTACCTGCCCGATGATGGGGAGGATTACCGCGGCTATTGCATTGAGCGCACCAATTTTGACGATGTGGGCGCAGGCTATCTGGCAGCCGGCAGCCGCACCGAAGGCGGAAGAGATCACCACACCATTCACCTGCTCTGCATCAGCAGCGATAAGCCTACCAATACCACTGGCAGCATTCTGAAATTTCCGGACTACGATGATGTGCGCGCTATCGCGCTGACGATGCTAAAGCCGGGCGTTGCATCGATGCTCGTGCAGGCGCGGAAGACCAATGGCGAGGTGCATCCGGTGATTGTGCTGATCGATTGTGCGACTGCCGGCAGCCCGCACGTTATTGAGCAGCTGCAAATGAGCGGTGAAGGCCAGTTCCCGACCAGCATGTGCCTGTCGCCCGACGGTAAGGCGCTTTACGTTGCAGGCTTCATCACTTCCGGATCCTTTAATCCATCGGCAGATATGAAAAGCTCCAAAGAAGCCTTTGCTGCCCGTCTGGATCTTGGCTCACACGCGGTCACGCTGAGGCGCTTCAATACGCCGAGGGTTTCCGGCACGGACAATGACTATGATATGATTCAGCGCATCCGCTTTATCAAAGATTACCTCTATGTGATCGGCAGCAACAACGATACCAAGTCTGGCTACACCACTTCCAAAGTATGGGTAGCGCAGGTAGATGCAAGTACGCTCTCCATCCTGAAGGAATCGCATTTCGGCAATGATGCCTTTTCCCCACAGGGATTTCAGGGAGTGGATATGGTGCCTGATGTAAAATATCCGGGCAACTTCTATGTGGTCGGCAATGATTACTACTGGCATACCTGGACCCTTTCCCGCATAGACCCATCCCTGCAGATCATGCCCGGAGGCACAAAGTTCAAAAACACCGTTACCTACGCCTACTCTGCTGACATCAAGGGATGCGGCGTGCTGGCACAGCAGGATGCCCGCCTCAGCGTATATGGCAATATGTGGGCCAATCTTCCTGCTCCACCAAACGTAGCTTCTTTCACGGATGGCGCAGTGCCATTCATCGCCAGCTTCGATCCGGTAATTGACCCTACCTATGGTCTTCAGCCTACCAACCTGACGTGGTTCAACGAGGGCAATCTTCCCTCTACCGCTACTTACCTGCCCGGCCGTTATACGCCTTACTGGATCAATTCAAACCTGTCTTACTGGAATGATCCCGCCTTCACGGTCATGGCCGATCCGGGCAGCTCATCGAGCGATCTGGCCATCATGGGTCATGTAGGCTATACCGGCTCAAATCTTGCGCCACGCATCATTACCAGCGATCCTAATGGTAAAGTATCCGGCTGTCCCGGATCTGTGGATGTAACCCCCGACGTAGAGCCTGGCGTAGTAGGCATCACGCTTTATGACATCAAGATCGGGGTAGAAGAGTCTCCGATCAAGCTGGAGCTGAATGAAAGCAAAGGAGATCTGCAGCCGTTGCCGCATAAGGCCGTCAATTGCGGCGATGATGGCTACTACCGTCCTGCACAGGCTACCGGCATAGCCGCTCACCAGGTACCTTCTATCGAGAGCCTGTCGCCCAACCCTGCCACCGATGCCGTGAAGCTGAAGTGGAATGGTGAGGTAGCTGCCAGCGACGTGCTGAGCCTTGAAATCACCGATATGGCGGGACGCAGCTATGGTAAAGCGAACCTGCAGAGCCGTAGCGCGTCTTATGGCCTGTTCTCCCTGCCACAGCTTGCGCCGGGATTGTATGTAGCCACTTTTTACATCAACGGAAAAGCCGGTGGACAGCATAAGCTGAGCATCCGGTAAGCAATCAGCATTTAGTTTTCTAAAAAAGAAAAAGGGCGCATTCGTGATGGATGCGCCCTTTTCTGTATTGCTATCTAGCTTTTATAGCCATTATTAGGTAAATGCCGTAAAAGTACCTCGCGGCGCAGGTGAAGAATACTCTTTTCAGCAGATGCCGGACAGCCAATCTTTGCATGACAGCAATCAGGAACGCTCACTACATCTATAACATCTTTTATCTAACCGAAGGGCGCTTGCTCTTCATAAAAACCAATAAAAATGAAGAAAGCAACACTCATCGTATCGGCTATGATGCTTCTGAGCATCTCTGCATTTGCACAAAGCTCCTCTTCGGATGATGATGGAGGCGGAAGCGGCGTATTCAACAGCATCAGCAGTGGTGTCAGTGATCTGGCAAAAGATGCTGCATCTGTGCCCATCAATGCTCCGGCCTCCGGTATGCTGAACAGCACGGCGAATGAAATTAACCAATCCAACAGCAGCAATAGCAGCTCATCCGGCAACGACAACGGCTCGGAGAGCAGCAGCGCCACCAAGAATGATGATTAAGCTATCCTGTTTGATACCGGTTTACTGCCCGGCCTTTTGTGTGCCGGGCTTTTTTATACCTTATAAGGCCTTTACCCCCGTCCGGAACCCCGTGGAGGTACGGGGTAAACGGAGTAGGTGAACGGGGTAAGAGGGTTGGGGGACGGGAGTTAAGGGATTTTTATGAGGAAAATGACCGGAAGAAAGATCGGCCGTGTTGGTCGCTGTGGGATGCTTCCTGGCATCAGCATGACTGTGTTGCGTATGAGTTTTGCAGCGCGCAGGTCGTCCTGAGGCACGAAGGACCCCACAGCGGCCGGTGCGTATCCCGCCAACGCTGACAGGGTTTAAAACCCTGTCAGCGTAAAAAAGGGAACTAGTCCGTAACGTTAAAGGTGCAATGTGAGTTATAATCGACTACAAAAGTGTAATTGCGCAGGAGTACATCGTTTCCGGTCAGCGTCATTCTGCCATCTCTGAACCTTGCGCTTACCTGTCCGCCGGTTTCGTCGCGGCTGCTGGTGGGGCGGGAGCTTGGCCGGAACGTTTCTACCAGCACCTCATCCTCTTTTGCCGGGAAATAGACCATTTTATAATTTTTATCGGCCACAGGCTTCTGTGTAAATGTAAAGCTGATCGCCGTATCGTAACCGGTATCCGCACCAACGGTGAACGTGTACACGCTATCTACACCACCCCGCCCGTTTTCATATTTATCCCAGCGGGAAACTTTCTGGTGAAAGACCATATCATCCAGCAGCCAGCTTCCGGACGCAATGCCGGTATCGTCATTCTTATGGCAGGAAACAAATAAAAAGGCAATAGCTAATGCTGCTAAAAGCCGCACACGCGGGAAATGGCTCATCATACCGGGTTGGGATTGGTTTGGCCTTATGGCTGTCCTTTAAATGTACGGTATTATGGGTTGGGTATGCGGAGTAGTTCTATTGATTACTTTTGAAAAAAATCACCTTCTATGGGAAACGACCTCGCGAAACTGTATAAAGAGCTTAAACAATATCCTTCGGGCGAAGAGACGGCCCGCATCCGCGAGCGCATCGAAGAGCGCCTTTATGATAATATGCGCATGCACTTCCTGGAACTGCTGGAAATCGGAGGAGTGATCGGCTATGAGCGTCTGGAAGAAGAACTGCACAATGCGGCAGAGTTGGTGGGGAAGTTAAAAAATGCGTAGGACTGTAGAATAATGGTTTGATAAGCCCCACTTAGAGTGTTGCTTCGCTTTAGCCTAGGTCAAACTGTTTTTTATATTTTAAATTATAGCCACTATACTGTGGTTATTCTATTCCCTTTTATTTGTGCGTGCTATAATCCTTTTCGCGCTGCTGATCAGCGCTTTATCTTTCCGTGCCGGGGCTCAGGCCAACGCTCCTGTAAATGAAGAGCTTTACCAGCGGCTAAAGCATCATTATAAAGATGCCTCCAAAGTAATACCGGAACAGCCCCTTGCCGCTTTCTTTCTGGCAACAAGCAAAACTTTTTTGCTGAGCAATGATACGGTCCGCCGGATTTTCAAAGAGGTAGAAAAGCTGAATCCGGACGTGGATGACTCGACTGTTATTGTGCGGATGCTGGTGCCAGTGACCCAACAGTTTTTGGACAGCGATTACCAGCGCTCGGTATGTCCGGCAGGATATGAGCAGGCGGAGCCGGCCATGGCGAATTATGCAAACTATCTGTGCCATTGTGTGCCGGAGCAGCATGAAGACATCAGGCGCTATGATAGCTCAGCCCAGTTGGTGGACGCCATCAGCGCCTGCCGGCGGGCCATCCGCTTCAACGACAGTCTGAAAACCCTGCTCATCGGTGGCCTGAACAATTATGGCATTACGGCTGAATTGCTGGAGCCCTGCGCCAATGCCTATACCTACTCCCATTGCGCACACCTGCGCAATACCATCACACGGGTCTGCTGCGAGGTCGCGCTGACCTGGTACTGGATAGAAAAAACTTATGCTTTACAAAATTTAGCTCAACGGCTGGATAGAGCGCTGCGCTCTGGCTTTTCCTATGCATTGCCCCGCTATTGTTTTGATAATGATGTAGCCGAAGCAGCGTTGGGCCGGGCAATCCTCTGGACGAGCACGGAACTGGTGCGTCCCTATTGGCAAAAGGTGTTGACTTACACAGAGACTTATGATTATGGGCATAAGCTGGTCGTGACCTATCTGACCAGTGAAGGCAGTAAGATCAATTTTATATTACAGGCCACTTATAATCTCCGCTGGTCGGGTGGTTTGTGCTGGATAGCAGGCGTGCATGTGTTAACATCCAAATATATTGACAATAAAGAGCATGTGCTGAATGAGATCAGGAAGATGAATGAGCGGGGCGCAGAGTCGAAACAGCGTTGATCAACAGATGGAGATGAATTGTTTTAAAGGTCTTTTTCCCTTAGCTGCCGGGCTATTAATGGCTAGGGTTAGCTGATTAACCAAGCAGGATATTGAGGTCATCCCCGCATATTGTCCCGTACATACCCCGTACGTATCCCGTAGTAGTCCCGTACATATCCCGTATCAACCCGTATAAAGGTTCCTAAGCTGACACTGATCAGAGATAAACCGGGATAGGGTTGACTGTATTTTTTCTAGTTCCGGATTTTACTGGTTCAATCCTGCCAGGCAAGACTTTAACCGAACGGGTATAAGTCCGGGATTGCATGTACGCGCCAATGAGCTTGGTTCAGCGATCAGGTAAATCGTTTAAAGATGGCCTCTATAGTCTGCCGCAACTCCCGGTAGTTTGAAGGCTTTGTATAAAACCCCTGTACGGCAAGCCTGGCGGACATTTTTACCGTTTCATCAGCAGCGCTGGTGGTGAGATACACAAACGAAATGTGCTTGTAGGGAATGTCCTCATCCGAATCCAGCTGCATTTTCACCTCATAGCCATTTTGCTCAGGCATATTGATGTCGCAGATGATGAGCGCTGGTTTGATTTCAGCATTGTGCAGGTATTCCATCATCTCCTTACCTGTATGGAACAGCATTAGCGGATTACTTATATTCAGCTCTTCGGCCACCATACGTATTGTTTCAAGGTCTTCGGAGTCATCATCTACAACCAGGATCGGATTATTATTCATCTAAACAGCTTCTAACATCGTACTACCTAGCAAAACAATGCCTCAATACCTGTTCGTGTCCGGTCTGCGTTTTAAGGGTAATGAATTCCCTGTAGTGTCCGTTGCCCGTTTGGCGTAGGCTGAAGCCCCACTGGTTTAAGTCTTGCGCAGCAGACTTAAAACCCCTGATAAGATCGAGGACTCCGTCCGGCCCGCGGAGTACAAATCGTCCGGCTGAACTACTAAATGCCTATTCAATCTTCAGCAGCGGCAGTCGCCCGGCAATATCGGCGCTGTAGTCAATAGCGCTGCTGAAGACGTATTGCTCCGGCTGCCATACCAAGCCGGCCCTTACCGGGTTCTGATGAATGTATTCCAGCTTCTGGAACAGCATAACACGGGTGACGAGTTCAATCGGATGATTGTCCTGCTGCCAGAACTGGTAATGCCTTATTGTTGCTGTTAGCGCTGCCCGCGCTGCGGAACAGCCACAGCAGCCAGCTTTTGCGGCTTTCCTGAGCGTTTTGCTCTATGGCCTGTAATAATTGGCGGGCGGTGAATTTCTTATGATCCCGCATGATATCTTCCAGCTTTACACCTTCTTTTGCCGAGGCAATGAGGTGGACGTGGTTACTCATGATCACATAGGCATGCAGCATGAGGCCTTTCTCGCTGATGCAGTGTTGCAGGCTGTCTATGATGATCTGTTTGTAGGCCGGCCTGCTTAGGGCATCGGCCCATTGTACAGTGGCGTACGTGATGAAGTGCGGGGTTGCGCTGTTTGAGAAGCGGTATTTGGTGGCCATTGCAATTGAGGGGATTTGCTGCAATAATAACAATTTCTGCTTGCCGGGCCGGACGGAGTCCTCGGTTTTATTGTGGGTTTAAGTCTGCTGCGCAAGACTTAAACCAGTGGGGGACAACTGGCTGGTATCATCGCTTTTGCAGCTCAATTAAATCTATAGCTTTTTTCAGCTCTTCCTGAAGCTCATCATAGCCTATGATGCGACCAATGCTAGTAAGCTCCAGAAAATGCATGCGGAGGTTTTGGTACAGCGTTTCCTTGATCTGATTTTTGAGTTGCTTTATTTCTTTGGTTTGCTCCATATCCTCCAGTTGTTTATAGAGCTTTTGTATGTCATTGTTCATGTTCAATAGTTTGCCCAAACATAAGAATTATTAGGGTTTAAATCTGTTGAGCTAAATTTAAACCAGTGGGGAAAATTAGCTTAATCTGATATCACAGATAGTAACCTCTGGTTGGCTATTTTAGTGATTTTTCTGTAGGTAAAATAATAAATGACATTAGGCATAACTATGAACAGGCCAATTACTAAAAATATAGTCCCAAATATTAGCTCAAATAGACCTAAGTTTTCTAACTTAAATTCTACCATGTATGATTTATATACATGATACTTTTGCGTCTTATTGTGTATAAAGAAAGAATATCTTGGTCTTGCTTTAACTGCCCTGTTTTTTAAACTATCCGTAATACTATAAAGGGATTGGTATGGGAATGTACCAAGTTTGTTTTCATTTAGCAATGCATGAAATTCACGATTATGATCATCTTCCATAATCTTTTGTAAAATATCTCTACTTATCTCAACACCACTTTGCGTATAATATTTTTGATCTAAATCATATGATCGGACTTGTGAAAACGGTCCACCCATAGACCATATAAACATGGTAAAGCATATTGAAAATAGCCCTAAAATTATCGACCATATAGAATTCTCTGCTTTATTTATAGAATTCGCATCTATACTTTGCACATTTGCTATCCTATGATTGTAAGCTAGATCAACATCTTCAGACTCACCCAATGCCTTTATAACGAAATAATCTTTATCTTTTAATAAATTGAAGTTCAATTCTATTATATCACCATTATTTGTGAGATTTACTTCTAAGTTTTGAGTTTTTCCAATTATGTTAAAATCTAGCCATTTAGAATTAGCTCCTTTATTTTGGATTAGGATTCCCTTCTGAATGTCTGCAGCAACTATGTCTTTTTTACCTGAGCAAATGAATATTCCCTTTAATAGGAACATGGTTTTCTCAATTGCCTCACCGTTATATGCAATACTTAAATTAGGAATATTTTTCAGTAAATCATCATACAGATTAATTTTCTGTTGCTCAAAGAAAAATATTTTAGTTTTTGATTGTTGTCTCAGAGATATAAATGCAGGTATGCCAAATACTATTGAAATAAATATTGTTACTAAGGTTAATAGGGTTGATGTTTCCATAATACTAATTTCTTAAAAACATTGGCCAAGCATAATTGCTTAGCCAACATTTTCAATATTAATAAAGATACTATTTGCGAAATAAGCACGTCCCTACGAGCTACAAATCACACAACCCTCTTCCATCGTACAGACAGCGCCTTCTACCACATTCATTTCCATATCCGCGAGGTCTTCCTGCGTGGTGCTGGTGGCTTGTGGTATTACGGCGTCCATCTGCTGGCTGCCTTGTTTTTCTACGGTAAACTGTACGGCTTGCGTAGCGGCTTGGGTGCGGAGGTAGTACATGCCGGTCTTGAGGCCTTTCTTCCAGGCGTAGAAGTGCATGGAGGTGAGCTTGGAGGCTGTTGGGTTGTCCACAAAGAGGTTGAGGCTCTGGCTCTGGCAGATGAAGGCGCCGCGGTCGGCCGCCATATCAATGAGGCTGCGCTGCTTGATCTCCCATACCGTCTTGTACAGCTCCTTCAGCTCGGCCGGTATCGCATCAATACCCTGGATAGAGCCGTTGGCCGTGATGATCGCGTTCTTCATGCTGTTGTTCCAGAGGCCCAGCTGCACAAGGTCTTTCAGCAGGTGCTTGTTTACGATGATGAACTCACCGCTGAGCACGCGGCGGGTGTAGATATTGGAGGTATACGGCTCAAAGCATTCGTTGTTGCCAAATACCTGCGAGGTAGAGGCGGTAGGCATCGGGGCCAGCAGCAGGGAGTTGCGCGCGCCGAATTCCATGACTTCCTTGCGTAGCGTTTCCCAATCGTGGCGGTCATTGCCGGGATTCACCTTCCAGAGGTCGAACTGGAACTTGCCCTGGCTGAGCGGTGAGCCGGGGAAGGTTTCGTAGTGGCCATCGATCTTGGCGAGGTCTTTCGAAGCAGTCATAGCCGCGAAGTAGATGGTCTCGAAAATGTCTTTGTTCAGCTTACGCGCAGGCTCGCTCTCAAACGGCATCCGCATGAGGATAAAGGCATCGGCCAGACCCTGCACGCCAAGACCAATCGGGCGGTGGCGGCGGTTGGAGTTTTCCGCTTCTATTACCGGATAGTAGTTGGCATCGATGATCTTGTTGAGGTTCTTGGTGAGCTGATAAGTCACTTCGTACAGGTGCTCAAAATCGAACTCGCCTTCTTTTACAAAGCGCGGCAGCGCGATGGATGCGAGGTTGCATACGGCCACTTCATCAGGGCTGGTATATTCGATGATCTCAGTACAAAGGTTAGAGCTCTTGATGGTGCCGAGGTTCTGCTGGTTGCTTTTGCTGTTAGCAGCGTCTTTGTACAGCAGGTACGGATTGCCGGTTTCGGTCTGTGCTTCCACGATGGCAAACCACAGCTCCTGTGCCGGGATGGTCTTGCGGGCGCGGCCTTCTTTCTCGTACTGCTCATATTTCCGCACAAACTCTTCGCCGTGGCACTCGCTGAGGCCGGGCGCTTCATTAGGGCAGAAAAGGCTCCAGCTACCGCCTTCTTCCACGCGCTTCATGAACAGGTCTGGTACCCACAGGGCGTAGAACAGATCGCGGGCACGCAGCTCTTCCTTACCGTGATTCTTGCGCAGGTCGAGGAAGTCGAACACGTCGGCATGCCATGGCTCAAGATATACGGCAAAGGCGCCCTTGCGCTTGCCACCACCCTGATCTACATAGCGGGCAGTATCGTTGAATACACGCAGCATGGGCACGAGGCCATTGGAAGTGCCATTGGTGCCGCCGATGTAGGATCCTGTAGCGCGAATGTTGTGAATAGCGAGGCCAATACCGCCGGCGCTCTGCGAGATTTTAGCAGTCTGCTTCAATGTATCATAAATGCCTTCAATGCTGTCGTCCTTCATAGTGAGCAGGAAGCAGGAAGACATCTGTGGTTTTGGTGTGCCGGCGTTGAAAAGCGTAGGTGTAGCGTGGGTAGCCCAGCGCTCGCTCATCATATTGTAGGTGGAGATGGCGGCTTCTACATCCTGCTTGTGGATGCCTACGGCTACGCGCATATACATATGCTGCGGGCGCTCTACAATCACACCGTCGAGCTTGAGGAGGTAAGATTTTTCCAGTGTCTTGAAGCCGAAATAATCGAAGCCGAAGTCGCGGTCGTAGATGATGGACGAATCGAGCAGCTCTGCATTGTCTTCAATCACCTGCATTACATCATCGGCGATAAGCGGCATCCTGCGGCCGGTCACGGAATCGGTGCAGTTATAGAGGGCACGCATCGTTTCGGAAAACGATTTAGTGGTGTTCTTATGGAGGTTGCTCACGGCGATGCGGCTGGCCAGCAGCGCATAGTCGGGGTGCTTGGTAGTGAGCGATGCGGCGGTTTCCGCAGCGAGGTTGTCCAGCTCGGTGGTGGTTACGCCATCGTAGAGCCCTTCGATCACTTTCTTGGCTACGTCAATGGAATCCACGAGCTGGCTCAGGCCGTAAGACAGCTTGGATAGGCGCGCGGTGATCTTGTCAAACTTCACGGATTCATGCTTTCCGTCTCTCTTTATTACGAACATAAAATGCGATTTATGATTTGTGAATGATGATTTTGGTTCTTGATGTCTTTAATTTTTATTCGCTTTCAGTGTTTTTACACTGGCTGCGAAGATGCTCGTCAGTTCGTTCGCTTCCCGGATGAACTGTTCTGCGTTTCCCTCTTTCCTATGCTTTTTTTATTCTTTAATCTGTTCAAACTTGTCATTCCCGCAGGGAATCTTTTGTATGATACATGGTCCGTATATAAGATTCCCTTCGGGAATGACAAGTCGCTGTGTATAATTTCTTAATTCCCCTTTTTGTTACGCCATACTCTTTCCCCTATATGGGAAGGACGGGATGGAGGTTTTAAAAATCTTCTTCCAGTGTAAATTCTTTACTCTCCTTTGTTCCCAATACGCCTGCTTTCTGGTAATCGCCCACTCTCTTTTCGAAGAAATTGGTCTTGCCCTGCAGCGAGATCATCTCCATGAAGTCGAACGGATTGGTGGTATTATAAATAGTCTTGTAGCCCAGCTCGTTCAGCCAGCGGTCGGCCACAAACTCAATATATTGCTGCATGAGCTTGGCATTCATACCAATGAGCGCAACCGGCAATGAATCGGTGATAAACTCTTTCTCGATCTCCACAGCGTCTCTGATAATCTGGTGTACCTGCTCTTCGGACAACTTGTTTTGCAACATGCTGTACAGCAGGCAGGCAAATTCACAGTGCAGCCCTTCATCGCGGCTGATCAGCTCATTGCTGAACGTGAGGCCCGGCATAAGACCGCGCTTCTTCATCCAGAAGATAGAGCAGAAAGAGCCGGAGAAGAAGATACCTTCTACTGCAGCAAAGGCTACAAGGCGCTCCGCGAAACTGCCGTTGTTGATCCAGCGCAATGCCCATTCCGCTTTTTTCTGTACAGCAGGCACTGTTTCTATAGCATGAAAAAGACGGTTCTTTTCAGCAGCATCTTTGATATAAGTATCGATCAGGAGCGCATAGGTTTCTGAGTGAATGTTCTCCATCATGATCTGGAAACCGTAGAAGCAGCGCGCTTCGGGCAATTGCACTTCGCTCATGAAATTAACCGCCAGGTTTTCATTCACAATGCCATCGCTGGCGGCAAAGAAGGCCAGCACGTGAGAGAGGAAATGGCGTTCGCCATCATTCAGCGAAGCCCAGTCTTTCAGATCGGGACTGAGGTCTATCTCTTCTGCAGTCCAGAAAGAAGCCTCATGTTTTTTATACATTTCCCATACGCGGGGATAATTAATGGGGAGCAGGACGAAACGGTCTTTGTTTTCCTGCAATAGCAGCTCATTTTGCATACGCACAGTGATTTTTATATTGGTCTTTTCCCACGCTTTATCCCTGGATTTTGATCACCGAAATATTGGCGGGTTTCAAAAATAGTCAGGTAAGCTTCATGCCCAAAAGGTAGGTTTCGCACAGGGTGTGGAAAAGTGAAAACCGGTTCTGTTATGTGAATAGTGACAATCCGGCTTTTAACTGATAACCACCGGGATAGATGTACGGATATGCCTTTCGCCCACACATTCAGGAACTTATCAACATTGCCCCGTGGAATAGCATTTATTAATATTCAGGTAATGATTATGCGTTCGGCTCAACAATTCGCGGAAGCAATTACCCATTTTAGCCAATCCGGGTCGTTTTTATGGAAAATGCGCCGTTAAGCATCTGAATCGGTAAATGCCTGTATTATGCCTCAGATTATTCAACTTCCCGAGCCCTGCCACGAAGAATGGAGCCAGATGACACCCGAAGGCCGCGGCCGGCACTGCGCCCAATGCTGCAAGACGGTGGTAGATTTTACTGCCTGGCAGCCGGAAGAAATCGTCTTGTACCTTCAAACACATACAGGCGCCTGTGGCCGCTTCCGCAAAGATCAGCTGCATGTGCCTTTGCCTTCGCCCGAAGATTTTGTGCTGCAGATCGTGCATACGCATCTTTCTTTTATTAAAAAGCTGGCAGCAATTTTTCTGTTTGTATTCGGGCTGATGGCCGGTACATCCTGCAATCAGCCCCGGCAAAGCGGTTCCGGGCCAACAGCCGCTGCAACGGTAATAACGCCTGATACAGCCATTCACATCATGGGCGATACGCTGATTCCGCCGCCGCCGGTTGTAAATCCTAAAGCAAAGTCAGTAAGGAAAGAGGAGGGTGCTCATACTATCGTTGGAGAGCCGGCAATCGTTGAGCAGCCGGAAGTGCTGGGTGGTGTGCCGGTGATGGCCCCCGTGCCGGAGATTGTGCCGGTAAATGCAGATTCTGCTAAAAGACATACTATGCCTTCAACGCATCGCCGTGGCGATAGCCTTTAATGCAGAAGTGGCTGCTCCTTTGCAGAAGCAGCCACTTTTTATTTGATCTGTGTTGCGTTCAGGCCGCACTTTGCTTTGTATTGCAGCGTCCCGACCGCTTCGACCGCTCTTATGGCTTACTGGCCGAATTCGCCATCGGCTTTAATCATTACTTCATCGCTCAGCATTGGCGCAGGATATTTTGGCCCGATGCCAAAGTCAGAGCGCTTGATGCTGCCCGTGAGTTGGAAACCTGCATCCGGCTTTTTGCTCATCGGATTTTCTACCGTACCGCGATACCAGAGGTTCATAGTTACCGGCTTGGTCATGCCGTGAATGGTAAGATTGCCCATCAGCTTGTAATGATTAGCGCTTGCCTTCTTGATAGAGGTGCTCTTGAACGTCAGGTTCGGGTATTTTTCTACATCAAAAAAGTCTGCGCTCTTCAGGTGCTTGTCGCGCATCTCTACTTCTGTATTGATCGAGGATGCTTCTGCTGTAACCTCGAATACGGCATCGCTGAAGTCTGCCTTGTTGGTGGTAGCAGTAACGTCAAAATTGTTGAACAGGCCGGCAACGTCTGACACACCGAGGTGGGTGATGGAAAACGTAAGCTTGGAATGCATCTTGTCGCTTTTCCAGGTAGTCTGGGCAAAGGATGCGGCGCTCATCAGGAGCGCGGTCAGTGCGATGGTGATTTTCTTCATGGCGTGTTTGATGGATGAACTATGGAATGGTAAAAATAGAGCCGGAAAATTAATCGCGCTAATAAGCCACCGTAAAGCGCTGGCGGATGTGCTTCGGATTTTCTGCCTCGTCTGCAATGGCTACAGCAAGGTCTTCTACAGAAAGAATGCTTCTGCCTGCTTCATCGAACACCGGTGTATCCAGGCTGGTGCGGTAAGTGCCTTTGCGCTCACCCGATGTATCAGGATTCATTTCTATAGCCGGGCTGAAAAAAGTCCAGTCGAGCGTGCTGTTCTCTTTCAGTATGTTGAGATAATCGCGCGCTGAGGTAGCACCTGCTTTATATTCTTCCGGAAAATACGGTGTATCTACCAGTTGCACGCCGGGCGTGGCATACAGGCTGCCAGCGCCGCCGATAACGATCAGGCGCTTTACACCGGACTGCTCAGCAGCCGCTTCGATAGACTTCGAGCCGTCAAGAAAATCCTGGTACAAGTTAGGGTTGGTCCAGCCTGCATTGTAAGCGCTGATAATTACATCATGCCCTTTGAGCAGCTCTGCCAGCTCTTGTGTTTGGTTGGCATCGCCCTGCTTTATGGTCAGGCGATCATTCCTGATGCTGATGCCTTCCGGCCTGCGCACGATAGCGGTTACATGGTGACCCCGGTTCAACAGCTCATGGAGCAAGGCAGTGCCTACAAAGCCGGATGCGCCGATAACGGCAATATGCTTGTTCATTTCTTAACTGTTTTGGGTATGATCAGATTAGCTGTGAAAGTGAAACATACGATCGTACGGCTTTCTCACTTTTTTCGCATTGACCATATAGTCGTTGGCAGCATCGCGATAGCCGAGCGTCATGATGGCTACGCTGCGCAGGCCTTTCTCGCTCAGCCCCAGAATCTCATCAAACTGTGCCGGGTTAAAGCCTTCCATTGGCGTAGCATCTACCTGCTCATCAGCAGCGGCGATCAGGCCGAAACCGAGGCCTATGTAGGCCGAACGTGCGGCCCAGTTAAAATTATCCTCAGCAGGGCGTGAGGTCATGCTTTTAAGCATTCCGGAAAACTGGTCGAGCGATTCGCGGGGTACTCCGCGCTCACTTACAATCAGGTCCATATAATCATCCACATGCTTTTCGGTAAGGTTGCTCCACGCAGCGAATACCAGCAGCGCACCGCTTTCCACGATCTGCGGCTGATTGTTTGCTGAAGGCTGTAACTTTTTCTTCAGCTCAGGATCTGTAACTACAATAACCTCGTACGGCTGCAATCCTGCGGATGATGGCGCGAGGCGAATAGCTTCAAGGATACGGTCCAGCTTTTCCTGCGGCACTGGTGTGCCATTCATTCTCTTGGTGGCGTAGCGCCAGTTGAGTGCTTCTAAAAGATTCATTTTGATTTTTGTTTGTTGATTTATATACACTGGCCATCGTCTGTATTGCAAACGGCGCCATCTGTGCTCGTATTTACAGCGGCAGGAGCCGCTTGCCGGAAGACATCTAAAAATACCTCTGCAGGCTGTGCGCCCGATACGGCATATTTGCGGTCGATCACGAAGAAGGGCACGCCCCGCACGCCCAGATTCTGCGCTTCGCGGATGTCTGCTTCTACCTCATCGGCATATTCACTACCGGCAAGCATCTGTTGTACGGCAGCTTCATCAAGTCCTGTTTCCCGGGCAATTTCTGTCAGCGTCTGGTGGCTGCCTGTATCACGGCCTTCTGTAAAATAGGCTTTGAATAAAGCTTCCTCGGCGGCATCACCCAGACTTTTGCTTTTCGCAAGCTGAATGAGGCGGTGCGCATCAAAAGAGTTAGCGATTACGGCCTTATCGAAATCGTAGGTAAGCCCGGCTTCTGCCGCCATATCAGCTACCTGCCGGTGCATCTGTACAGATTGCTCACGGCTCATGCCTTTAGCTTTTGCCAGCCAGGTATATATATCCGTACCGGGCTGCGCCTTCATATCCGGATTGAGCTGGAAGCTGCGCCACGTTATCTGCACATCATCCTTTCCCTCAAAGCCGGCCAGTGCCTGCTCAAAATGCCGCTTGCCGATGTAGCAGAAAGGACACATAATATCGCTCCAGATTTCTACCTGCATAGTTATACGCTTTGTGATTGTAAGGGCAAATGTAGGTTAGCATTTACATGCATGTACATACATTTATCGATGCTGCTATAAGATTTTTACATTTAACAGAGTGCTTGCTTAAAGCCACCTTACCTTGCCGCGTCTTAAAAAAACTGTATCATGGCCAAAACAATTCTGATCACCGGCAGCACGAGCGGTATCGGGCTCGGCATTGCCCGCGTATTTGCCCAACAGGGCTACAACATTGTCTTCAACGGGCTTGAGCCGAATGGCGCAGAGATTGCGCAGGGCGTGGCTGATGAATTTAAGATCAGGCATTTTTTCTCGCCGGCCAATATGCTGCAGCCGGATCAGATACGTGCGCTGGCCAGGCAGGCGCTGGATGAATTTGGCAGTGTGGATGTGCTGGTCAACAATGCCGGCATCCAGCACGTAGCACCTTTAGAAGAATTTCCGGAAGATAAGTGGGATGCGATCATCAGCATCAACCTGACGGCTGCTTTTCATTTGACCAAAGCGCTTTGGCCTGCCATGAAAGCGCAGAAGCACGGACGTGTAATCAACATCGCCTCAGCGCACGGGCTGGTAGCTTCTGAATTCAAGAGCGCTTATATAGCGGCCAAGCACGGACTGGTAGGCTTCACCAAAACGATTGCGCTGGAAGGTGCGCCGTTCGGCATTACCGCCAATTCGATCTGTCCCGGATACGTACATACGCCGATCATCGATAAGCAGATACCTGACCAGATGAAGGCGCACAACATGACGGCCGATGAGGTAATTGAAAAAGTATTGCTTGAGAAACAGGCGATCAAGAGCTTTATCTCTATTGATACCATTGCACAGACGGTATGGTTTCTGGCGTCTGATGCTGCGGCTACCCTCACGGGCGTAGCATTGCCGGTAGATGGCGGGTGGACTGCGCAATAAAATTTACAGCAACTTTTCATGAAAGGCTGGTGGCGGATGCTGCCAGCCTTTTTTAATGATCAATCAGCATTGTCGGCCAACAATATTTCCGGCGGCACAAATATTTTACCTGCTTTTTCTAAACGGGTTTCCTTTCAATGAATAAGCTGACTTTACTCCTTGCACTATTACTGACCGCCGGTTGCGGCCGGAAGACAGAAGTAACCATCGAGCAGAAGCCTGCGGTACCTGAGGTAAAGGTGCTGAAGGCCGACCGCTATGTAATCTCTTCACCTTATGGTCATGAATTTACAGTAGATGTGACGCGGTTTCCGCGCGAAGATCATGGCTATAACAATACCTGCAAGATCAATTATATCATCACCAATACCGGCAGCCGGGATTTCCAGCACCGTGAGGCGTTTCCCGCTTCGGCAGCTACGGGCAAGATGGTGAAGAACAGCGAGCCTTCCATTGTGTTTGAATTCACCACATCTGACGGTAAGAAAATAGAGAAGACCCAATCGATCTACTTTGATATCTCTGCCGGGCGCAGCAGCGAGGTGTACACGATGAGCATCGATGTAGGCCAGGGCACCTGCGAAGGCGAGGTAGAACCAGTGCGCATTCAATACCACGAGCAGTAATAATTACTGTAAGCATACTGACATCTGCTATTGTTCAGGCTACTGCTTTCGTATCCGGTGCTATTGTATAAGCACAGCCATTGTTGGGCGAGGTAGCCACGTTGCATTTCATACCGGCCATAGTTGCTCTGCGCTCAATATTTCCCAGGCCCAGCCCGCTACTGTTTCTGATTGCTGCTTCATAATCGAAGCCGATGCCGTTGTCTGCAATGGTGAGACTGAAAAACGGATCGGTCTTCAGGTTGATCAATATGCTTGTAGCCCCGGAATGGCGCAGACTGTTGCTCAGGATCTCCTGCGTCATCCGGAAGATGATCATCTGCTGATCTACGGTAAGCGCTGGTTCTGCCTGATCGCTGCTGAAAGCTATTGCACATTTTTGCAGGCTCTCTAACCGCTGTATTTCCTGAGTAAACGTATGGAGCAGACCATGATCGGCTATGAAGTGGCTGCTCAGGGAATGGCTGAGCAGGCGCACCTGTTTTGTAGCATCCTGCAATGCCTGTGATATGGGAGCGAAGATCGGGGCGGCTTCCGGGTGGATCAACTGCTCTTTCTCCAGGTGCAGCCGGGTAAGCGTGAGCAGCTGGCCAATATTATCGTGCAGCTCTGCCGCTATATGCGTGAGGGTGGCTTCCTGGGTTTCGGACTGTATGGTGCGCAGCTCTTTCAGGTATTCTGCTTCCATCTGCGCGCGCCTGATCTTTTCTGCCTGTGCTTTTCTGTAGCCTATGGATATGGCAATGACGATGCCGGCAATGAGCAAAAGGATGATAAGGGTACTGAAGATGATGAGCAGGGCGATATCGTAATTCTTCATTGCGGTAGTTTCTGTAAATCCCGTCTTTGCCTGACCACCAGCCAAAGGCTGTAGCTGACGAGGCTGTAGCGGATCAGGGATAGAGCGGTGTTGATAAAGTACAGATAAAAACCGATTTTTTTCCAGCGCTCGCTATTGGTAGAGAGGAAATGGAAGAGGCTGAAGAAAGGAATATTGCATCCGAAATAAATGATGAGCGCTAGGCACAGCCACAGCGCGGGCTGGCGGAACGGATGCTCCGATATGGATGAGCGGAACAGCAGGATCATGTACAGCAGGCACAGATAAATACCGCTCGTAAGGAAAGCAACCGTATTGATCTCCGTCCGGATGCCGATAGCCGCCCACGATGCAAGGCACAGGATAAATACCGCCGCAAGACTGTAGGCCATTAACCGCTGAATATTTCCTTTGCCTAATAAGAGGATGCCGCTGATGCCCAGCAGGACCATATCCATCAGGATAAAAATATTGAGGAGCCAGACATTGTGGTGCTTCAGCTCCATCAATACAATAGCCGTAGTCTGAACGCAGACTACGGCTATCATTTCTGTAATTACTATCTTCCACGCCAGCGCCAGGAACTGCCATCTGGTGATGCCTGTGATAGCTCCCACAAGCGCAATGGCCATGATAAGGCCCGTTATGAAGTAGTAGAAAAGCAAGGGTTGGATAGGTGATTTACGGTGTATTAATCACGTTTTCTTTTCATAATGACAAAGGTGACCAGGCTTCCGACCATCATACCCAGTATTCCGAATCCCATATAGTACCATTCCTGATTTGGGTTATCTCCTTCCATTGCAGCGCCACCATGATGATGGGCGCCTTTTTTGCCATCTCTACCAATCCAAGCAATTACCTCATTAGCTACTGTAATAGCTTGGTCACACTGAGGCGGGCAGGCCATCATTACATCGGCCACATAATTGAATTTGGGTGCCGCGGCAAAAGGCTCATCCGGCGCTATGCTGATGCAATGTCTGAATACTTTCCCGTGATAATGCTCTGCATCAAAGTGAATCCGGCTTACAAAATACACGGTATTCACCCCGGGTAAGAGCATTTCTATTTCCTGAAAAGTATAAAAGATGCTTTTAAAATCAGCCGTGTCATCAAAAGGCCTGGTGCCGCCCCCCCATTGTTCAAACCTAACCTTTGTACGGTAATTGCTTACATACTGCTTTACAGCCGTTTCTTTCGCCAATACCGGTTGTAGCGCACCTAAACCGTTAGCTATATATACAGTGTCATTGCCATTGAATGATCCATCCAATATATCGGCCGGTTTATTGAGCTGATATCTCGCGGTATCTGTACCCGGTACAGGATATTTATCTTTTGCAATAAGTGGATAAAAGATCAGGATCAGCTTTTGGGCAGCGGTATCGTATCCGTAAAATATTCTGAAGCCTGTAAATATTTTTCCGGTCTGGCTTATCATGGTATCTATAGATGGGCGGATTTTTTGCAGCTCATTTACCAATACAGGATCATATTGTATTTTCTTTTTAAACGGAAGCTTACAGGCACTAACGAAATCAGTTGCTTCTGATCTATAAGTATTATAGTGCTGATCATGCAATGTTTGGTGCAGGGATTCTTCTACAGCCGCTTCCTGTGAGAAGCAATGCCAAGGACAAAGCAGAATGGTCAGCAGCAATGTGACCTGTAACATTGATTTTTTCATTGTATCAAATTTTGCTGCAAGATAGCTTGACATCATCCACATATTAAAATATTCAACACCCGTATTTTATCCCTTTTTCTACCGGGTAAATCACCCTGCTTCTTTTGTACAAATTCACCTTGTGCAGGTATTCCTTTCAGAACATTTTTGCATCCGGTACAATGATACGGCTCTTATATAATTTTAGTGCAGGCTTAACCGTATTTTAAAGCACCAATCATTGTATAACAAAAGTTGATTTGCGATTTTAATATCCAGACAATCAATACTACAGGGTCGCCGAAAACTGTTTCCCAGAGTAGGCAATAAAAAATCTTTTCAACATGAGCGGACAGGAAATTCTTGATCTGGCCAAAATGCACGTGGGCGAGCAGTATGTGCTGGGGGCAAGCGTACCTAAAAACAACGCAAACTGGAAAGGCCCGTGGGACTGTGCCGAATTTACCTCGTGGCTGGCGTATCAGGTAGCGAAGAAGCTGTATGGATGCGACAATAATCTGGGCAAGCCTGCTACGGCAGATGCCTACACCGGCTACTGGAACAGGGATGCGCTGAAGCTGGGCAGGATCATTACGCTCGAAGAAGCGGCAAAGACGCCCGGCGCCAATGTGCTCCGCGTACCCGTAACAGGGCAGACCGGCCATATTGTAGTTTCAGATGGTAAAGGTGGCACCGTGGAAGCACACAGCACCAAATCCGGAGTCATTACCTCTACATTGTCGGGCCGCCGGTGGGATTATGGCATTCTGGTGCCAGGCATTGATTATACAGCCAAGAAGAGCGTAGTGGTCGATCCGCCGGATCACATCATCTACCGCTACATGCTGCCGATGATGGTGAGCGCGAAAGTCGGCGAGATTCAGAAGGCGCTTAAAAAAGCAGGATACGATCCGGGCGGGATTGACAATATTTTCGGGGCGGATACGATGAATGCGGTAGCTGCTTTCCAGCAATCCAAAGGCCTCGTAGCCGATGGCGAAGTCGGTCAGATTACTGCAGCCGCTTTAAAGATCACATTGTAAGGTTTATTGTTTTCTTGTTCTACTTTTTTTGAAGGTAAAGGCTTTCTGTATTATGCAGGGAGCCTTTACCTTTTTTTAGAATCCGGTGAATACCGGAAACCCTTTTTAACGAAGAATATTATCGCTGTTCCACCATTTTATAATCAGTCACAGAGCCATAAAGGCTGCAATGCGTAGCAGAATTTTTTTCTTGTAAGGCATGGGCTTTACCAGCTGCAATAAAAGGGTGATCATCCCCATCAGTAATCATTGTGATAAAGCGGCAAACATCATTACTTGATAACCGGTCCATACAAGCGTTCCGAACAAGATGCTTAAAGAAACGATGCTTAGTGCATTGCCGGCAAATACGCCCAGTACGATTTGCCCGCCATTAACCCGTTGATAGGACTCTTTCTTAAAAATGCCTTTGAATGGAATATCATTTACTAGAAATGTAGTGAACAGCAGGTAATGGAGCGCCAAAAAGAGAAAAGACATCACTCCCAGCTCATTTGACAGCGGCACAGCACACTTTATAAGCACAATACTTACCAAGGTAACGCTGCATAAGATAATTTCTGTTCTTTTCATATTGCTGTAAGTCTTTGTCAGACATGTATATATAACGCACCCTAAGGTAAAAAAATTATCAAGTATGTACATGCCGCCTTCTCTTTGGTCTATATTAAAATCCCGAAATCATCAAGTACATTTGTCTGGTATATTTTTTCTGAAAAACTTACTTATTATATGGCTTACGACGTAATCGTAATCGGCAGCGGGCCTGGTGGCTACGTAGCTGCTATCCGCGCTGCCCAATTGGGCTATAAGACTGCTGTGGTAGAAAAAGAAAGCCTCGGCGGCATCTGCCTTAACTGGGGCTGTATCCCTACCAAAGCCCTGATCAAAAGCGCTAATGTGCTGGAGTATCTGCAGCATTCTCAGGATTATGGTGTGAAGGTGGATGGCTTCAGCGCCGACTTTCCGGCAATAGTCAAACGCAGCCGCGGCGTGGCCGATAAGATGAGCAAAGGCATCCAGTTTCTCATGAAGAAGAACAAGATTGACGTGCTGATGGGCATGGGCAAGCTGAAAGCCAAAGGCCAGGTAGAAGTGACCGGCACCGATGGTAAAGCAACCATTCATGAAGCAAAACATATCATCGTAGCTACCGGCGGACGCGCGCGCGAATTGCCTAACCTGCCGATGGATGGCAAGAAGGTGATTGGCTATCGCGAAGCCATGGTGCTGCCAGAGCAGCCAAAAAGCATGATCGTGGTAGGCTCCGGCGCTATCGGCATCGAGTTCGCTTATGTGTACAATGCGATGGGTACCAAGATTACCGTGGTTGAGTTTATGCCGCGCATTGTGCCTGTTGAAGATGAGGACATCTCTAAGGAGTTGGAAAAAATATACAAGAAGAAGGGCGTCACCATTATGACCAATGCTTCTGTAGAAAGCGTGGACACGAAAGGCAACGGTGTAAAGGCAACGGTGAAAATGCAGGACGGCTCTACCCAGACACTGGAGGCTGACATTCTGCTGAGCGCAGTAGGGGTAGTGGCCAATATTGAAAATGTAGGCCTCGAAGCGCTGGGCGTAACGGTAGAGAAAGGCAAGATAACAGTAGATAAATACTGCAAGACCAATGTAGAGGGTATTTATGCCATTGGCGATTGTACTCCCGGTCAGGCGCTGGCGCATGTGGCTTCCAAAGAAGCGGTAATCTGTGTGGAAGCCTTTGCCAACAAGGATGGCAAGTATAATCATATGCCTGAGCCGCTGGATTATGGCAATGTGCCGGGCTGTACGTACTGCTCACCGGAGATCGCGTCTGTAGGTATGACCGAAAAACAGGCAAAAGAAGCAGGCTATGAGCTGAAGGTGGGCAAGTTCCCGTTCTCGGCATCCGGCAAGGCATCGGCCGCCGGCGCTACAGAAGGCTTTGTAAAAGTGATCTTTGATGCGAAGTACGGCGAATGGCTGGGTACGCACATGATCGGCGCCAATGTAACGGAAATAATAGCTGAAACGGTAGTAGGCCGCAAGTTGGAAACCACTTATCAGGAGGTGCTGGATGCCATTCACCCGCACCCTACGATGAGCGAAAGCGTAAAGGATGCGATAGAAGTGGCCCTCGGAGAGGCGATTCATCTCTAAGAAAATGTAGAATATTGTTGAAAAGGGCCGCAATGCGGCCCTTTTCGTTTATACACTTTTAAGTTAAAGATTAATAATAAATCTAGTATATTAATTATTTTATACATAATATTGACTGATTGCTATTGCTGCTGGCACATGACAATTAGTTGCATTAATTAATGATTAACTCGTTTAACGCTGTCCCAGTTAATAATTACGCCTTGCTAAAAAAATTTCGACAACTTTTTCATATGTTTCTAAAGAGTTGCTGAAGATACTTTTGTCCTACAAACCAATTGAAAATGTCAGCAACTACTACTACCAAAAATCTGATCGTCGCTTTTTTCCTGATCCTCGGCTTCCTGCCATCCGGAAAAGCAAATGCTCAATGCACCGTTCAACTGAATAACGGTAAGTCTGTAACCTTCCAGTTCACCCCGATCCAGATCATTGCCAACAACTGCGGTCAGAGCTGGGGCTACAACTACGATCATAAAATCCAATACACTGCTACCGTAAATGGTCAGGTTACTTTCTGGTGGGTTGGCGCTACATTCCAGTCGGGCGACAATAATAATTTCGACTTTGGTCTGGATAACAGCAAGGTTGCTGCCGGTTCCGGCACGATCATCACTGCCAACAATCAGGGTCGCTATGTAACCGACTGCGGTACGGCTACGCCAGGCTCGCTGAATATCCGCAACCTGCTGCTGACAATCAGCTCTTCCGAAGGCAATATATCCAACTTTCCTTGTGCATTTGCAGCATCCGGCACTCCAAATTCTACCTCAGGCAGCAATACGAGCAGCCAGAATGGTATTGCACCGCTGCCTGTAAAGCTGATCAGCTTTGACGGTGCGATCAACAATGGTAAGGTTGATCTTACCTGGGTAACTGCTACAGAAACCGATAACGCTTATTTCATCCTTGAGCGCAGCGCTGATGCCAAAAGCTGGAATAACATTACCAAAATGGATGGCGCCGGTACTACCCGCTACAATACTACTTATAACTATACCGATGAACTGCCTGCCGCTGGTATGAACTACTACCGCCTGAAGCAGGTAGATGCCAATGGCGCTGCTACTTATTCCCGCATTATTGCAGTAAAGGCTGAAGATCATGCTTCCGCAAATACCATTACCCTTTACCCTAACCCTAACAATGGCGAAAATGTACACTTTACAGGTATGGAAAATGCGGCTGACTGGAGCGTAAAGGTGTTGAATACCTCTTCTGCTATTGTAGATCAGTCTGCTACTGCTTCTGCCGAGCTTACCCTGCCAGCAATGCCAGCTGGCCTGTACTTTGTACAACTTCAAAATACCAAAACAGGTGAGGCTCAGATCCTCAAGCTGATGAAAAAATAATAGGTTGTCTGACTAATTGGTTGAACATGAAGCCCCTGCGGATATCCGCGGGGGTTTTTGCTTTTTGGAATGAGACCGGTTATATATAATCGTCTTATTGAAATAGTAATGCTTCGTCATTTGATATGAATATGCCGATAATTACTTGCATTTATCTTCTAAGATAATTATCCACTAAAATGCTTTTAACTGATAAATAGACATCATTACCAGATTCTAATAATGATAACAGGCATTAGTCACATTTATTGAAATTTAATTTTTATAACGTTACAAATTTAATATAAAATTTATGCTACAATATTAGGTATTAGGGACTTATACCTTTGATGATAAATATTATGCTTATGAAAAGATACTTTTATCATCTGGAAAGCATTCTTGCTATCTTCTTCATATCATTGGCTCTTGGCCCTGCATCTGCACAATGCACTGTTAACTCCAGCGACAATTATTCTGTAACGGTTGCCGTACAGCAGGTAGAAGCGGTACTTTCCAAAACCAGCGGATGCAATGATGGCAGCGGATACAATTACAATATTAAATACAACTACTCTGTCATCTTTTCAGGGCCTAACACGCCCACCATCACCACCATGCAGGGTACTTTCAGCTGCGGCATGGGCAATACCCTCTACTTTCCCCTGCCTACAGGGGGTGGCAGCGGACAGGCTATTACCGGAGAAAACCCTTTCCGTAACGCCACAGATTGTGCTACTGCAAATCTTTCCTCACTTGGCTGTAATGGTCCAAACTTCACGCTCCTGGTTGGTGGCAAGGGCATCAATACTGCTGATCCTACTGCTTATAATAACCTGACCACGCCCTGTGCGCTCCTGGCTACGGCACCGCTACCCGTAAAGCTGCTCAGCTTCGATGTCAGAGTTGTGAATGATCAGGCAGCGCTTACCTGGACTACTGCTTCCGAAACCAACAATGCCTATTTTATCCTTGAGCGCAGCCAGGATGCATTTAGCTGGTCGGCCATTACTAAAATAGATGGCAAAGGCGTCTCAAGAATCAACAGCACTTACACCTATACGGATGAGCTGCCACTTACAGGAATGAGCTATTACCGGTTAAAGCAAGTGGATGAAAGCGGAAAGGCTACCTATTCAAAAGTGCTCGGCGTAGAGGCCATGGCTACCGGCCATGATATAAGCATCTATCCCAGCCCAACGAAAGACGATCATCTGAGGGTTACCGGTCTGCAATCACCCGCAGACTGGAGTATAAAAATAAGCAGCACAGCATCTGCCGTCGTTTACCAATCAACCACTGTATCTCAGGAGGTGGTGATGCAGGGAGTACCTCCGGGCTTGTATATCGTTCAACTGCAAAATACCAAAACCGGGCAGCAGGCATTACTGAAGCTGGTGAAGCAGTAAGGATGCGCTGGTACTATTAAAAAGCAAAGGCTTTCTTTTAAAAGAAAGCCTTTGCTTTTTTGCCGGAATACATTCCTGTAAAACCGCCTGTTGCTTATTGCCGTTTTTGTGCCTGCCATTTTTTAAATGCTTCTTCTGCCAGCCCGTTCGGGAAATGCGCCATGCTCAATGCTCTGGCCTTCCAGGGCAGTGACAGCTCTTTGTATATTTTGGCATCATCAAAACCCACTACGGCGGCCTCTTCTTTGGTATTGGCAAAGTATACGCTATCCATCATGGTCCAGTAGATGGCAGCCATGCACATGGGGCAGGGCTCACCGCTGCAATAGATCACACAACCGGCCAGCTCCAGGGTATCCAGGTTTTTGCAGGCATCCCGGATGGCCTGTACCTCTGCATGTGCAGTGGGGTCTGTATGGCTGAAGGTCTGGTTCCAGCCTCTGCCTACTACCCTGCCTTCCTTTACGATTACTGCTCCGAATGGTCCGCCATCGCCCTGCTCCAGTCCATTGATCGCCAGCTGCCCGGCCTCATCCATAAATGTTTTATGACGCTCCATAGTTTAAGTCTTGTTGTACCAGCTGAAGCAGGTTCAAAAGGGATGCCATGAATACCGAGCGAGCTATTGCATGCAGGGTACTCAAAAAAGGCAGCGCATTTACCATGCGCTGCCCTCCGGTGGATTGGGTGCAATAGCCTAATGGCTCACCACCATCCGTAGCACATGAGTTTGTTCATTGCTCATGACTCTGACCTGATAGGTGCCTGTTGCGTATTTGCTGACGTCGAGGCTGCTGCTCAGATCGAACTGTTTGTAGCTGTCAACAAGCCGTCCATCATAAGCATAGATCTGAAGGTCGGCGGCGCCCTGCTGACCCGCAAACTTTACGCTACCCGTCGCCGGATTCGGATACATGTAAATATCCCCATCAGATAAGCCGCCGTCGAAGGTTAACGACTGCACGCGCGAATAGGCATAGCTGCCATCTTTATCGGCCATGCGCAGCCTGTAATAATTTACTCCGCCTGCGGGATGCAGGTCTTGTTGGGCATATTTCCGGATGCTGCTGCCTGTACCTGCTGCCTTTGCACGGGCGATGGTGGTCCAGCTTTTTGCATCTGCGCTTCTTTCTATACCAAAATAATCTGCGTTATCTTCCGAAGCTGTGCTCCAGCTGATAAGCCCGGTCTGTCCCTGCTTCGATGCATCAAAGTCGATCAGCTTAACCGGCGTAGGCACCCCACAGGGTGGGGTAGGTCCCATAAAGGTGCTCAGGAAGCCGGGGTTCCAGGTAGAAGTCGGCATGGTGGGGAAGAGCACATCGAAGTTGTTATTCACATTCGAGCTCAGGCTATTGGGTGGATTTCCGGAGAACGGATCAAAGTAAAGCGGGTCTGTTGACTCAAGCACTGATAAGGAACCAGGGCAAGGTCCGGAGATTGTGAATGTAAACAGCAGGGCCGGCGTGTTGATGGCATTCAGTTCAATATCAGTAGTGCCCATTGAGCTGAGGTAAACATGGAAATAATCTTTGGTCGGATTCTCAACCGGCCCGTTGAAATAGTCCTGCTTCTGCCACGTTCCGTTAGCGTAGCTGGTATTAACGGTAAATGAGTTGACCGTATAGTTGCCATTGGGCGTTGCGGCCGCGCCATTGGCGGGATCCGGCACTACAATGAAGAGCTGGGCGGTGGAAACGGTGGGCGGATTGGCGGGCGCCAGCGAGTTGGCCTGATAATACACTTCATACCGGGACAATGCGCTGTTGTAAGAGATGCCATATTGCACATGAGCGCCGGAAGTAGCCTGTGCCGCTGCGCGAAAGCTGCCGGATATTCCCGCCAGCAATGCCAGACAGGTACAAAAGCAAGTGATCAATTTTTGTTTCATGGACTGTATTAATTGTATTGGTTGATGCTAGTTGTTCCGGGGAGGCACCTGCTCAAAAATGATATAGGTTTGAGCGCGATTGGCATTTGCCGGATGGCTGAATATATTTTCCGAGATATAGTTGGCATCATTTCCTGTGCCCTGGGCAATCGCTGTTCCCCTCATATCCACATCGCCGGTTGTATAGGCCGGATAGATATAGCTAATGCTCTGGGTAGTGTTGTTGGGCGCGTTAAAGACGATGTACTGAAGGATATTAGGGTCATTGTTCGTACCGCTGAAGATGATGAACCGGTCCGTATTGATGTTACCAGCCCATAGCGCCAAGTGATTATTCGTCAGGCTTTTCTGCGCATAGTTTCCGTAAGTCTCTACACCGCCGGCGGCAGGCGTATGGCTGAAGTCCACGAGCTGGGTATTTTCAGTCAGTATCAATGGATTTTTCGTCATCACCCCTAAATGGTTGCGGTGGCGCACTACCAGGTAGCAATTGAGGTCTGTGATATTGCTGAAAGCTACCGGTGAAAAGCCATCCATATCCACAATGTCTCCGTCCCGCTGCATCAGGGCAGATCTGGTAGCTACCGTCTTCTGCGGATTGGATGCGCTGCGCAATTCCAGGAACACCCAATCAACGATGGCATTATTGCCCGTAAGCCCAAGAATCAGGGCAGGCGGGTATTGCCCGTTAGGGGTCAGCCCGATCTCCTCCGGCACTGCATTGCTGACCGGGATAAACATGCGGCTGCCGGTAATCGGATCAGTGAGCGTAGGGTAAGGGGTGCTGAATGGAATAATATTCTGTGAGCGCAGATTATCCCTCATGACAGAGTCGGAGACATATGCGGTCGGCGAGTTGCCATAGAGCGCACCCTGTAGCAATACTTTTGGCGATAAGCGCACAGTCACAGGCAGGCTGGTAAAGCTCACATTGACCGTATCAAATACCGGACAGGTAACGCCCTGCAATGAAGATGGCCCAATGTATTGCTTCTGCACCATCAGCATATAAGTGTAGGTAGAAGTCTTGGCAGCAGTGCCGGGGCGGGTAAATACCGGGTTAGCGATGTTCGTAGCGCTGAGCGCGCTTATAGGCGAGCCGTTCAGCGCAGTCCACAGGTAACCGATGGTTGTATTGGGCTCTACACCCGGCTGGGTCGTATTGGGCCCGCCTAGCCTTACAGTGTCCGGTACGCTGGCTACCGGCAATGTCTTGTCTGTTCCTGCGTCAGCCACCGGATTAACGGCTACATCTACAATCACGGTCACTGTATCCTTGCGGGTACAGCCATTAATCGGATCGGTAACGGTAAGTATAAAATTGGTCGTCACCGGAGGATTTACCAGCACAGAGGATGCACTGCTGCTGCCGAGAATGTATTGGGTAGGAGTCCAGCTGAAGGTAGCGCCCGGAGGGCCGGCCTGTGCAGGCGGAAGACCTACCGATACCTGAGCCTGCGGACATATGGCTTTATCATTTCCCGCTATCGCGAAGATGGCATTGTTGATGACTACCGCCTTGTTATAGGTCTGGCTGCAGCTGCCGAGCGTTACCGTCAGCGTTACCG
Organism: Chitinophagaceae bacterium; assembly: GCA_965200035.1. Classification (GTDB taxonomy): domain Bacteria; phylum Bacteroidota; class Bacteroidia; order Chitinophagales; family Chitinophagaceae; genus UBA1952. The sequence goes on from OZ241334.1 coordinate 1,696,552, forward strand.
TTTGTGTAGCGCCTGCCTGATTGGCTGCCCATTTTGCAATGAATATGCTGGCTGTATTGCCGCCTGTTATAGCAGGTGAGCCGGTTGCAGACCAGCTATAAACAGCGCCGCTTACACCGGGATTTGCCTGAAACAATCCATCTTCAAGCGCGCATACGCCTGCCGGACCGGCTATGCCGCTGGATATGGTACTGGTTAATGTGAGCATAATGGGCGGTGTGGTAGTGTCATTACAGGTACCATTGGTATTGCCCACCGACACAGTATAGGTGCCCGCCGCCAGATTATTAAATACATTGGATGCCTGCCAGACACCACTGTTAAGGCGATAGCGCAGCTGTGCGATATCGCCTGTAGCGCTGACCGTAATGCTACCCGTTGTGCCGCTGCAATTTGGCTGTGCAGCAGCAACGTTTGTGATTGCCGGTTTTGCAAAAACCTGAATGGTAGCCGTAGCCGTATCTATACAACCCTGTGCGGTGGTGCGCACTACGGTATAGCTGGTAGTAGCAGGCGGCGCTACATCGCGTACGGGATTGGTCGTGCTGTTATCCGTCCATAGATAGATGTAGCCTGCAATACCCCCGTTGTCTGCTTTTACCGTTGTGCTTTGTCCGGCGCAGATGCTTACGATATTGGTCAGCGTCAAAGCAGGGCCAGGATTATTGACTACTATATTCTGAATGGCTGAGCAGCCATTTGATCCTGTCACTTTAACGCCGATCGATGAGATGCCTGAAGGAACAATCGTCAGAGTATTGGAGCTGCCCGTTTGTAAAATAGTCCCTGAACTATTGGAAAATTCGTAGGTGAATGGCGCAGCACCTGTACCGTTCTGAACTGTGGTGGTAATGGTCACCGGACTATTGGTACATACAGGATTGCTTCCCGTAAGCGTCACCGCCGGATTATTGATAGCCGATACAACAGCAATGGTAGCTTGTGCCGTGCAGGTAGCGTTGCTTACATCTGTAACAGTAACGGTATAATTGCCGGTCACTGTAGTAGTGAACGATGCGCTGCCGGCGGCAAAGCCATTCGGGCCGGTCCACGAGTACGTGTAGCTGCCGCTGCCATTGGTCACTGCTGCGCTGACGGTTGCGGTGGCAGAAGCGCACGAAATGGTAGTGGCGGTGGCAGCTACAGACAGGCTGCAGCACGGAATGATGCTCACCATAGCCAGCGATGTATCTGTATTGCAAGTATTGCTTACCGTATATAAGAAAGTATGTGCTGCAGCCGCACCATTTCCCGCAGGCTGAAAGGTGCCTGCGGCGGCATTGAAAGTGCCGCCCGTACCGGCTACGCTGGTCCATGCACCACCGGCCGTTTCGCCACCAATAAGATCGTACAGGTTAATTGATGCAGTATTGTTGGAGCATACCGTTGTATTACCGCTCGTACCGGCAGTAGCAGCAGGGTTAATGTTGACGGTCACCTTGCTGGTATCTGTAGCCGGACACGGAGATGCGCCTCCGGTAACGATGTAGCTGAACGTAGAAGCCGTAGCATTAGCAGGTATAAATGTTCCTGCAGCCGCATTGAACGTACCGCCGGTTCCACCGGTGCGTGTCCAGGTGCCGCCGGATTGCGCGCCGGTGTTCAGGGATGCAAGATTGATGGCAGCGGTAGCATTGATGCACACGGCTATCGTGCTGTCTTTACCTGCTTTTACCGGATTGGCAATATTGATGGTAACGTATGCTGCATCTGAGTTACATCCGCTGCCTGTTGCCGGGGCTGTGTATTTGAAAACCGAATTAGCAGCGCCGGAAGGGTTGAAGGTCTTTGCTGTAGCATTAAATACTCCACCGCTTCCGCCCGTGCGCGTCCAGGTGCCGCCCGTATCTGCGTTGGGCGCCAGTGAGCTTAGACTGATGATCCCAACATTACTGCAAAACGCTTTGGTGGTATCACGACCTGCATAGCCGTTCCTGCCAATGGTAAATGCTTTGCTGAACGTGCAGCTCCCTATTTTCACGCTCAGCGTATAGGTGCCGGGTATCGAATAATTTTTGGTAATGCCTGTGCCGCCATCGCTCCAGCTATAAGTAGCAGGCAGTCTTGAAGCGGAAATTGTTCCGGTACTCCAGTTATTGGTCGGCAGGTACATCCAGCTGCCTGTTACGGTCAATGATCCGTTTGCGCCGGTAGCGGCATTCCTGGGTATGCAGCCTGAGCCAACGTCGATGACGGGTGTTATCGGCAGCGCGCGGTAAGTCTGAGAAGGGAAGTTGGGCGTCAGCACCAGTGTGCCGTTACAGGGATCTCCGCCATTGCTGTTGAGCACATCGCCGGCTACTACACCGGGACCGTTATGCTGAATGCATTCGAATGCAAAGCGATCGCCACAGGAATTTTCAGCCACAATAATTGGTCCGCCTGTTGATCCGGAGATAGTCCAGATCACCGTCCAGATACCATCATTGCAGCCGAGCGGAGTCGGGTTGATGCCTCTTGCCTGAATGCTGTTGCGCATGGCCGCATTCTGGTTAAAGCTTACTATAAACCCGCTTTTATTGGAGCCTTCCATACCGGCAGTATAGTCTGCAAGATTGCCTGACGGCTGCGCATAAAGGCCGGCTGAGAATATGTAGAGCGGCTGGGTAGTGTCCATAGATATCATACGCCCATCCTGCATTTGCAGCTCCATAAGCGCATAGCTGGCATAACGCAGTTCCGGAATGGTCAGCACGCTGCCTGATACCGGAATGGTTACGTGGGGATTCAGCTCCGGATGAGCTGTTTGCCGGAATACATAGTAAGTAATTGCCTTGATTTTTCCGGCATACTCATTTTTAAGGTACAGGCGTACAGAGCCATCCTGCGGATCACTGAGGCCACCTTCGTGGTGGTTGCTGGCAGGATTGGTTGTTATTTTCCAGAAGATATTTTCATTGCGGAAAATGGCTGTGCTACGATTAAGCTGCGCCTGTGCACAGAATGAATGGAAAACTGCAATGATTACAGCAGCAATAAGGGATAAATATTTCATTAGATAGGGGACTTCACGCACAGATGAATATTATTATAATAATATCAACCGGTACATCTATTGCCCACTTCGAGCAATTTCCATGCCAAACTTTTATTTTTACAACTAATTATTTGCTGTGAAACAATGAGTTATTCGGTTGGGATAACTAAGTAAAAACATCTAATGATTGGCTCATTTGGTTTTTAGTTACAACCAAACCGTTTATACATTAATAGACGATATGACTATGCGAAGTATAAAATGTACTGACTGCAGAAGTTTTTTAGAAGAAATCCAAATGCTGACAACCTAAACAGCCGCTATACTGCACAGATTAATAGCTAATGATAGAGTTGTTAAATAATTATTTATTAATATTATTAAAACTCTAATAAACACATGCACTTGCCACTGCACAATTTTAAGCAGAACGCTAATTGATATTTATGGTGGATAAGAGCAGCCGCGGTCAGGAAAGCAGCCCTTAAATTTGCGCTGCTTTCCTTCTTTTATGACTACCGCATCCAATAAATATTTCACCGCAACACGAATTCATAACGGGCATGACTGGCTGCCGGCCGGTAGCATAATTGAAGCTGATAATGAGGGAATGATCGTTGCTGTTCATGAAAAAAATCCGGGAGTAAATCCTGAATTTTTTGAAGGAATCATTGCGCCGGGCTTCATCAATGCACATGGCCACTTGGAGCTGTCGCACATGAAAGGAATGGTGCCGGAAGCCACAGGCCTTATTCCATTTCTGCAGGCAATTCCTACCCAGCGCAACAATTTTACCGACGAGCAGAAAAAAGCGGCCCGGCTGAGTGCTTATCAGGAATTAGTGAGCAACGGTGTGGTAGCAACAGGCGATATTGCCAACAGCACGGAAACGCTGGATGTAAGAATGCTCCCCGGTCTGCATATGCATACGTTTGTAGAATGCATTGGCTTCACAGAGGCATTTGCACAGGCCCGGCTCGATTATTCGCAACAGGTGCTCGAAGCATTTGCAGTGCAGGAGCATCAAAGCAAACTGCTGCGGCAGTCACTGATACCACACGCTCCCTATTCAGTGTCCGGCCCACTGTTCCGCCTCATCAACGCGGCTGCGCCCGGAAGCATCATTTCCATACACAATCAGGAGAGCCCGGCAGAAGATGAATACTACCGCCGCAAGACCGGCGATGTACGGAATCTGCTGAGCGGGCTTGGCGTGGACGATGCTTTTTTTGTGCCTACCGGCAAGTCGTCGTTGCAGTCTTACCTGCCTTATTTTTCTGCAGACCACCCGATGCTGCTGGTGCACAATACCTGCACTACCGCGGAAGATGTAGCCTTTGCGCAGGTGCAGATGAAACAGCTTTTCTGGTGCCTTTGCCCTAATGCCAACCTGTATATAGAGCGTGCGCTGCCCGATGTAAAAATGCTCACCAGTCATACGCAGGATATTTGCATAGGCACGGATAGCCTAGCATCCAATCATCAGCTTTCGGTATTGCATGAGCTGCACACTTTGAAGCAGCATTTTGATTTTATGGACTGGGCGGCGCTGCTGCGGTGGGGCACGCTCAATGGCGCGCGTGCATTAGGAATGGATGCCAGACTGGGCAGCATTGAGCCGGGAAAACAGCCGGGACTAATCCACATTCCGGACCTGAAGCAACCAGTGGCAGCACGAATCCTGTAACAGATCCTTTTGTGAAAGCTTGCTTAAAACCGGCAAGTAGTATGGTTACCTTTCGGGCTATCGGGCTATAAAGGAGGCGCGCTATCAAACAATGTGCCTCCCCAAGCCTTATGAAAAAGCTGATCTTCCCTTTGCTCGCCGCGATAGTATTCTGTTCCGCCTGCGGCAATAATCAACCCGGCACACACGAATCCCCTGCTGCCACAGATGCAGCGCCGGCAACGGCCGAAGACAAAGCTACGGCAGATGAAGAAACCACATCCGGAGCGCAGGCGCAGCACCGCGAACAGCCCGGACAAATTACCGCCGGTGAGTGGCGGGATGCAGACCATTGGAGCTTCTGGCAATCGCTTATGAAAGAAGACATCTATGGCAATATGCGGGAGCATTGGGTGTTCAATCTCAATAAGCGCATGGTGGTAAAAGCGGCTACACAGCGTGGATTGCCAGCAGCAGATGTGCCGGTGAAGCTGCTTTCCGCAGACGATGAAGTATTGTGGGAAGGCTGTACAGACAACAAGGGCAGCGTCTCATTATTTCCTTACTTAAAAGATAAGCAGAAGGACCTGCAGGGAATGAAAATCGAAGCGGGTGATAATGCGGTAACGTATAAAATCAATAACGGCGAAGAGGCTGTCACCAGAATCACAGTGCCATTTGCTCCGGCAAAAACCTTGCTGGATGCGGCTTTCGTGGTAGATGCCACCGGCTCTATGGGTGATGAGATGGACTACCTGAAAGCAGAGCTGACCGATGTGATCCGCAAAGTTTCCAATGATAACACAGCGCTGGAGATACGCACCGGCGCTGTCTTTTACCGCGATGAAGAGGATGACTACCTGACCCGGAAATCAGACTTCACAGAAGATATTTCAGAAACAGTGAGCTTTATACAAAAGCAAAATGCGGAAGGCGGCGGCGACTTCCCCGAAGCCGTGCATACCGCTATGGACGTAGCATTGAATGATCTTGAATGGAGCGATGATGCGCGCGCCCGGTTGATGTTTTTGGTGCTCGATGCACCTCCGCACGATGATCCTGCCATCATCAAAAAAATAAACAGGCTTGTTGCCCTGGCCAGCCGCAAAGGCGTGCGCCTGATTCCGGTAGTATCCAGCGGTATCGATAAAGAAACGGAGTTCCTCATGCGCTATATGGCGATTGCAACGGGCGGCACGTACATTTTCCTCACGGATGACAGCGGTATTGGCAACAGCCATCTGCAGCCAACAATCGGCAAGTATGAGGTGGAATACCTGAATGACCTGATGGTGCGCGTGATTGACGGATATGTGGCTAGGGGTGGAAATAGTGATCTGCAATAACCTTTCAAAAAAGCATTTTTATGAAAAAGCCCGGACACTGTGAAGCGTCCGGGCTTTTTATTGCTTCTGCCTGCTAGGGCACTTCTACCACATTCAGGATTTCATTCAGGATCATCTCAGAGGTTACATTTTCGGCTTCCGCTTCATAGGTCAGGCCAATGCGGTGGCGCATTACATCATGGCATACCGCGCGGATATCTTCCGGTATCACATAGCCGCGGCGCTTGATGAATGCGTAGGCTTTGGCCGCAAGCGCTAGGCTGATGCTTGCCCGCGGCGATGCACCATAAGAGATCAGCGGCTTCAGCTTACCGAGCTTAAAATCATCGGGGAAACGCGTAGCAAATACAATGTCCAGTATATACTGCTCTATCTTCTCATCCATATATACCTCACGTACCAGCTGCCGTGCGCGGAGAATGTCTTCGGTGCTTACCACCGCATTGATCTTCGGATTGCCCTGCGGATTCAGGTTCTGGCGGATGATGTGGCGCTCTTCTTCTTTCTTGGGATAAGTGATGACTACTTTCAGCATAAAGCGGTCCACCTGCGCTTCGGGCAATTCATATGTGCCTTCCTGCTCAATCGGGTTTTGCGTAGCCAGCACCAGGAATGGCTCTTCAAGCTTATAGGTAGTATCGCCAATCGTTACCTGACGCTCCTGCATAGCCTCGAGCAATGCGCTCTGCACTTTGGCCGGCGCACGGTTGATCTCATCTGCCAGAATGAAGTTGGCAAAAATGGGACCTTTACGCACCGAAAATTCATGTGCCTGCGGATTGTACATCATCGTACCCAATATATCTGCCGGCAGCAGATCGGGCGTAAACTGAATGCGGCTGAAGCGTGAATGAATAGCCGATGCGAGCGATTTGATGGCCAGCGTTTTGGCAAGGCCGGGCACACCTTCCAGCAGGATGTGGCCCTGAGCCAGCAGCCCGATGAGCAGGCGCTCTATCATGTGCTTCTGGCCTACCACGGCCTTGTTCAGCTCCATAGTCAGCAGATCTATAAAGGCGCTCTGCTGGTGAATGCGCTCATTGAGCTCACGAATGTCGGTGGATGTAAGGGGTTCCATTGAATGGTTATAAAAACAGGGAAAAATTAATCGCTTTTTTGCGTGCATCAAAAATAATTGCATCTCTTTTCTGATGCCGTTAAATCTTCCTTAAACGGATCGCGCAGTACCTTTGCCAGCATGGAACATTTTGAAGGCCGCTGGAAAGAAGTAGAGCACCTGCTGGAAGAGCGTTTTGGCAAGGTACCGGATATGGAAGGCATTCTTTTCCTGATCGGTATGAATGAATTCGGTCAGGGACCGCAACGGCTGAAATTTACCAAAGAGCAGAAGCAGGATCTGATGCACATAGCTGTATGCTCATTGCTAGCGCAGGAAGGCTACTATGAGCTGCAGGGAACGGATGAAGATGGCTGGCCGCACTTCGTAATGATCAAAGAAGTGGAAGTTGCCGATATGACCGGACAGGAGCAATTGCTCAAGGAATGCGTGATCCGCTATTTTGACTGCTGATTTCCTGTAACCGGTTCAGGTCGCTGCGCGTCCCGACCCTGCCCGGACTATTCGCTGCGCTTGCGCAATTGTTCCAGAATCTCCGGAATGCGCTTTACATAGTTGAGCTCCTTCATCTTCTCGCGCGCTTCTTCTACCGGACTGCCGAAGTAGATCTTGCCGCCTTCTATGCTCGAGGCCACACCGCTCTGCGCATATACTACAGCGCCCTTGCCGATCACCAGGTCCTTGCTCACGCCTACCTGCCCCCAAAGGATGACTTCATCTTCTATAATAGCCTTACCGCCAATGCCCACCTGTGCGGCAAACAGGCAATTCTTCCCGATCACCGCGCCGTGGCCGATGTGTATATGATTGTCCAGCTTAGTGCCCTGCCCGATGATGGTATCGCCGCTTACCCCCTTATCAATTGTACAGCCAGCACCTATTTCCACATCATCATGAATGATAACGCGGCCGCAGCTTTCCAGCTTATCGTACTGAGCAGCCCGCTCCTTCCGCCTTTTGAAGTAAAAGGCATCCGCGCCGATCACCGTGCCGGAATGGATAATTACACCATCGCCGATTACGCAATGGTCATAGATGGTCACATTAGGATGAATCAGGCAGTTCCTGCCAATCGTTACATGATTGCCCACAAACACCCCCGGCTGCAGGTGTGTTCCTTCGCCGATCTGCGCGCTGTCTGAGATCATCTGTACCGCCGGCTCAAAAGGACGGAAGCGCTTCACCAGCTTTACGTACACGCTGAACGGATCGTCCGTCACCAGCAGCGTCTTGCCGGCAGGCGGAGTCACTTCTTTATTGATGATAATGATCGTTGCCGCAGAATTGAGGCATTTATCATAATACTTCTCGAAGTCCACAAACGATATATCGCCGGGCGCTACCTTATGAATTTCATTGATGCCGGTAGCTTCCTGCTCTGTATTGCCAATCAGCTTTGCCCCTGTATATTCTGCCAGCCATTTTACGGATACCGGTTGCTCCAGCTTCATAAGATATAAGTTTGTGCAAAAATATCCTGTGATTCCGGATTTATAATCCGGGTAATGGATTCTTTCCAAAGAAATACCCGTCTGTTATGTTTCTGAACCTCAATGGCCGCCTCATAGAAAATACAAAATCCGGTGTGCCGCACGATAACCGCGCATTCCGCTATGGCTATGGCTTATTCGAGACTATGCTCTACCGCAGTGGGCAGATCGAGCTCGGCATATACCATTGGGAGCGGCTTTTTGCCGGCATGGAACAGCTTTCCTTTGAGGTGCCGAAGCATTTCACCGCAGCCATGCTAGCCACAGAAGTACAACGCACTGTAAAGAAAAATAGTATGAGCGCACTATGCCGGGTCAGATTACAGGTGTGGCCGGGCAGCGGTGGCCTTTATGATGCCACAAGCTTTGCTCCACATTTTATAATTGAATGCTTTCCGCTGGCAGAAGAGCTGACCCAGCTCAATGAGAATGGCCTGGTAGTGGGCATCGCCACCGGATTATCCAAGAGCACAGATAGTTTGGCCAATCTAAAAACGTGCAATTTAATCATCTATGCAGTTGCAGCTAAACAGGCCAAAATAAATAAATGGAATGATGCTTTGATCTGTAACACGCAGGGGCATATCATGGAGAGCACCATTGCCAATATTTTTTGGGTAAAGGACGGGACAATATACACACCACCATTATCCGAAGGGTGCGTTGCAGGGGTCATGCGCAGGCACCTGTTGACACTCAACGATAAAAAGGGTGCTAAAATTATAGAGCGTCCATTACAGCGGGAATACCTGTTGAATGCAGACGAGATATTCCTGTCAAATGCCATAAGAAAAATAAAGTGGATCAAACAGATAGAAGACCATAAAATGGTTACGGATGCAGGTCAGGCGCTGGCCTTAACACTGTAACAAAAGGGGGGATTTTTGTAAAATTTAGCATCCGGGAAGTATTCGCCCGCCGTGTTGGCCTCATTTTTAATAGAGGAAGATTATCAACAACTAAAACGACGAATCATGAAAAAATTAATGATCTTTCTGGCCGGATTTACCTCACTGGCTACAGCTGCCAGCGCACAAATCGGCATCGCACCCGAAATAGGCGTCAACTTCGCCAACATGCGCGGACAGCAGAAGTATGGCAGCTATGACGAAAAGTTCAAAGGCGGCACCAAGATCGGCATCAAAGCAGGTGCTAACGTAAATATCAATATAGCAGACCGCCTGCAGATCCAGCCCGGTCTGTTCTACTCTATCAAGGGTTACAAGCAAGGCTCTGAGCAAAATTTTGATAACGGCCTGTACCTCGCTTCTACCAAGGAAAACCTGACACTGCACTTTGTAGAGCTGCCGATAAATCTGCAGTATATGTTCAACGATCCGGGTGAAGGCCGCTTCTTCATAGGCATCGGTGGCTATGTAGCGCTCGCATTCTCAGGAAAGGATATTGTGAAAGGCAATACCACCACCAAGATTCCACCAACAGTGACTGTTTCTTCAGATACCACCTTCCACCCGAAGTTTGGTAACGATGCTCCTTCCAACGACCTCCGTCGCTTCGACTTCGGCGCTCAGGCCAATGTGGGCTATCAGCTTCGCTCAGGCATCTTCTTCCGTGTAGCGTATCAGTTGGGCCTCTCTAACCTGCTGCCGCAGGGCAATAAGATCAGCGGCGATGAATCTACGCTGCGCACCTCATGTATCACTGCATCCCTTGGTTATACACTGGGCTACAAAAAATAAGCAAACGATCTGCGGATCTTTAATCATGAAAACGCCCCGGAGCTTCCGGGGCGTTTTCGCTTTTGAGCAGATAAGGCTATAGCCTGCCTATCTTTGCCGGCGTTAAAAAAACTCAACTTCGTCAATTCAATCCATGCAGCAGCCTGTTCGTGTTCGCTTTGCGCCCAGCCCTACCGGTGGCCTTCACCTGGGTGGCGTACGTACTGTTCTTTATAATTATTTATTTGCCAGAAAGCACGGTGGCTCCTTCGTGCTGCGTGTAGAGGATACCGATCAGAGCCGCTTCGTAGCCGGTGCGGAAGAGTACATTGTTGCCTGCCTCGAATGGTGCGGTCTTCGTCCCGATGAAAGCCCGCAGCAGAGTGGGCCGTTTGCCCCTTACCGACAGAGCGAGCGCAAAGCCGGCTACCGCAAGTACGCCGAGCAATTGGTAGCTGACGGATACGCTTATTATGCATTTGACACACCTGAAGAGCTGGATAAAATGCGCACCGACCTTAAAACTGAGGAAAACCCATCGCCCCAATATGGTCATGCTACGCGCATGCAGATGAAAAATTCGCTGTCGCTGGACAAAGAGGAGACTGAAAAGCTGATGGCCGCCGGTACGCCGTATGTGATACGCATTAATGTACCGGTCGGTGAAACCATTTCTTTCAATGATATGATCCGGGGCGAGGTCAGCTTTGACACCTCTCTGGTAGATGACAAAGTGCTGCTGAAAGCAGATGGTATGCCTACTTATCACCTCGCCGTAGTGGCCGACGATCATGATATGAAAATCACCCATGCTTTCCGGGGCGAAGAATGGCTGCCGAGCGCGCCGGTGCACCTGCTGCTCTGGAAATACCTGGGCTGGGAAAGCGAAATGCCTCAATGGGCACATCTTCCCCTGATCCTCGGACCAGACGGATCTAAGCTCAGCAAGCGGCACGGTAATAAATATGGATTTCCCATATTCGCGATGAACTGGACTGATCCGAAGAGCGGCGACTTTACCGAAGGGTTCCGCGAGCGCGGCTTTCTGCCGGATGCATTCGTCAATCTTTTGGCATTGCTCGGCTGGAATGACGGCACCGGACAAGAGCTGTTTTCCATAGAAGATTTGATTCAGCAATTCGATATCAGCCGTGTCAGCAAGAGCGGAGCGGTGTTCGATTTCGATAAGGCCAGATGGTTCAACCATCAGTACATCCAGCAAAAAACTGCGGCGGAGCTGGTGCCGCTGGTAAAGCCTTACCTTGCCGCGGCAGACATCGTGGCAGAAGATAATTATATAGAGCAAGTGATCGGTCTGGTAAAAGAGCGCCTGACCCTGCTCCCCGATATTACCGAACAGGCGTCCTTCTTTTTCAAAAGGCCACAGGAAACCGACCTCGCATCTATCAAGGCAAAATGGAATGAAAAGACCCTGGGCTTTTTCCATGCGCTGACCACCGCATGGCAGGAGCTGAACACCTGGGACCACGATTCGCTCGAAAGCAGCTTCAACGATCTGGTGGCGGCCAATGGCATCAAGAAAGGAGAAGTGATGCTGCCGCTCCGCATCATGCTCGTGGGCGGTAAGTTTGGTCCCGGTGTGTTTGATATTGCCAACACCATAGGCAGGGATGAAGCCATTGCCCGCATCCGCGAAACAACAGCGCAGCTTTCCTGATACAAATAATACACATGATAAAATCGCGCATTGCCCCGACACCGAGTGGATTCCTGCACGTGGGCAATGCGCTTAATTTTTTACTGACCTCAGCCATCGTGCAAGAGGGTGGTGGGGAGCTGCGCCTCCGTATTGATGATCTGGATGCACCTCGGATACGCCCCGAATACCTCGAAGATATATTTGAAACGCTGTCATGGCTGGACATCCGCTATCAGCAGGGACCAACGGACGCAGCAGATCACGTGGCTAAGTTCCGGCAGGAGCTGAGGCTGCCTGTTTACCATTCATTGCTGAACCAGCTTGCGGTTTCCGGGCATCTGTTTGCCTGCAACTGCTCCCGGAAGGCGCTGCTCGCGGTTTCGCCCGATGGACAATATTCCGGAACGTGCCGCTTCAAAAATATACCGCTTGATACACCGGATGTATCATGGCGACTGATCACACCACAAAACAAGGCTATACAATTCGGAGATACTTTAATGGGCGATGTGTCTATCAATCTCTACCAACAAGCCCGCGATATGATCGTTCGCCGGAGGGATGGGTTGCCTGCTTACCACATGGCCTCCCTGGCCGATGATATGGGCTATGGCATCAATACCATCGTGCGCGGCGAAGATTTATTATTAAGCACTGCTGTCCAGTTGTATCTGGCGGAGCTGCTGGAGCTGGACCCTTTCCTGCAAACCACTTTTTACCATCATCCGCTGCTTGTAGATGGCTCAGGTCAGAAAATTTCCAAGTCGGCAGGCAGCGCATCGATCCGCGCAATGCGGCGGGCAGGAGTTCCGTGGGATGCTTTTTTGGAGCAGTTTTCAAACTGGCGCAACCAGCTTGCTATTTGAATCTTCAAATTCAATATTTATACTATTGCGTTTAATCGCTGGGCGAAGAGGTGCGCATTTTGATTTTGAGATGCTGATGCGTCCGGTTTGATGTGGTGCATGTCCTGCAGCATATAATAGATTCCTGCGGAATGACAAGTCGCTGTGAAATGGGAAACATTAAATTACGGGGTGAAGGACTAATACCTGCTTGAGCTTTGTGAGCAGTGCTACTATAATGATTAAAGTAGATACAAAGGAAATATTTTAGAGACTAATCAAAGCATTAAAAGGAAAATCAGACTTTAGCTAACCATCTAAAACGCCTTAATAGATTATCAAATCTTGCCAATCTATGGCAATAATGCAGTGGCAAAATGTGTCACTAAAAACCTTTTATTCAAGCCACTCCAACCCCAACTTTGTCATTCCGCAGGAATCTATTTAAACAAGCTGTTTGAATCAGACTATTTCTAAAATAAGTCATCCTGTCAGATCTGGTTTAAGCAATTCGTTTTCCACATTATCGGCTTTTGTAACCTTACATCACCACTTATACAAGCATGAAAAACATTTAAGGACACCTGAAAAAAGGGTTGTGCTTAGGCAGGTTATAGTCATCTTTATAAAAATCATTCAGGCATCAGAAAGTGCAATACCGGCTACTTAAATTTTCTTGAGCAATTATATGATGTTATCTCCTAACTATACTGCTATTCAAAATGTACATCGTTCATATATTTCCGGAGGAGAAAACAAAACTTAAAACCAATTTTTTCAAATATATAAATGTTCATTGAAGTTATTCGTATAAGCTACCTTCATTTCATAAGCAAAGCATCTAAACCATCATCCATAGCGCACCTGCGGAGCATACAGATAGATGGTGTTTCCTATCCGATGCTCATTCCCGTTATTATGGCTTATTTTAGCTTCTCCGTTATTTCCCCCTGATAAAACGTACACTATAAATTATGAATGTCCGGCTAGACAAGCAGCTTAAAGGAACCGTGATCGGCAGCGCCGAAGATGTGTACCCGATTATGCAGCGCATCCTGATGCGGGAAAGCAGGACCGACCGTAACCGCGAGCATTTCTGGACGGTGAGCCTCGATACGGCAGGTACACTGGTCAATATAGAGTTGGTGAGCATGGGCAGCGTCCGGCAGACGGTGGTAGAGCCGATGGAGGTCTACAGCATTCCGCTACAGAAAAGAGCGGTACGGCTGATACTGGTGCACAACCACCCCGGCGGCACGCTGAAGCCGGGCGACGCCGACAAAGACATTACCGATCAGCTCATCCAGGCCGGCCGCATCCTCAAGGTGCAGGTGCTCGATCACCTGATCATTACCGAAACCGGGTATTACAGTTTCGCGGATAGTGGATTGCTGAAGGAGCTGGAGAACAGTACGAAGTATGTACCTGCTTATGAATTGAAGCGGAGGTATGAGGCGGAGGCTAAGCTTCTTGCGAAGGAACAGGTAAAGGCTGCAGAAGAACATATTATTGAGACCCGCGAGAAAAATATAGCCCGTGCGATGAAACGTAATGGTGAGCCGTTGGAAAAGATTATGGAATATACGGGGTTGAGTAAGGCGGTTATTGGGCGGTTAAAAGTATAATTGGTACTTACTCTATTTAGTTAGCGGTTTATTTATTTAGTGATTATTTTTGAATTATGATTAAAAACCTTGTCGTAAGAGGATTCCGTAGCATTAAAGAGATGAGCTTGGATTTGGGTAAAATAACTGTGTTAACAGGCGCAAACAACAGTGGTAAATCCAGCGTTATTTATAGCCTACTGGTTATGAAGAATGCTATTACCAATCCCAATCAGGCTACCGATTCTATTTTTAATCTAGGATTTATCAATTTAGGGGGTTATAAGGAGGCTATATATCGTAAAGAGGAGGATGATCACATGAACATTACCCTAACCGTTGATAATTCTCTCAAATTCCTCCCAGATAATAGATTGATAACTTATGGAATAGATATTGGTGGATTTTTTGGTCCGGGTATTAGTGTAGAAGTTCCGTCACTAAAAATTAAACAGTATGTTGGATTTGAATTTCCGTATACAGGATCTGAATCTGTAGCAGTAAAAAGCGAAGAGTTACCTGATGATATTTCAATTGTTTGGAATGGTCTTACGGCTAAAATTCTTAGAAATCAAAGTGGAAATAGTGACGATGAAAAATCTCAAAGAACAAAGCCACCTGTGCCAACCATAGCTTATGAAATTCAACGGGCTGTCGATGCGCCAATAAAATTTATTTCATCTATTGATTTTACTCCCATACGCAGAGGTTTTACCAAGCCTTTTTTTGCGCCAGTTCCTTTGACGCAGCAAATCACAACAGAAGATGAGATTGCTACTATGCTCTATTCTGATCGCGAATTGGTAGGTGAAGTAGCACATTACCTTGAGAAAATTGTTGATCGCAGATTTTCGGTAAATCCTGTGCCTAATACCACCAATTTTTACCTGCAAACGAGGGATGAAAAAACAGGCCTAACGGCCGATTTAGTGAATGAAGGGCTTGGTACCAATCAGTTGGTGACTATTCTAGCTAAAGCCCTTTACCAACAAGCCGGCTTTATCTGTATTGATGAACCAGAGATACATTTACATCCAACTCTGATTGATAAGCTCGTAAATGTGCTAATCGATATTGCTAATGACAAGGGAAGACAATTTTTGATATCTACGCATAGCGAGCAATTTATCAATGCCTTGTTGAGTGCGATTATTAAGAAGAGAATCAATCCAGAAGAAGTAAAAGTGTATCATTTAACTAAAGAAGGGTGGAACACTAAAGCGGAAGAGCAAAAAATAAATGACAACGGACAAATAGAAGGTGGGTTGGCTCATTTTTATGCTGCTGAGTTAGCTAATTGGAGCACATTCTTTAAAACTGATGAATAAGGCTTAATGGATTTTATAGTTAATGAATGGCTGCCAGAATATTTTTTACCCGGAGCCAGCAAAGAACAGAAAGAGTTGCAGCGACGATTTATCGGTAGATTGTTAGAACGAAAGGATAGGATTATCGTTTTGAGACCGAGTCCCTTTATGAAGAAGATAGATACCTATGCCAAAATTTACGCTTCAAATAATGTAGTGTATGGTCCTATCAAGTTTTTTATAACATCCATTCTTCTCAACCCTACTTACGCTACCATTATTAGTGGAGCAGATCCTTTACCAGAAGAGACTTTAGCCATATTGCATAAACCAAATACCAACTTTATCAGTGATGAGTATCTGTTCCATGCTGCTATACGTACCGAAACAAAAATAATTGTAACGACCGATCAAAAGCTTTGCAACGCCATGAAAGATGACCAGTTTTTCAACGTTGTGATGCTTGAAGATTTTCTAAGTAATTATTAGTGAGGCCCCACTGGTGGCGCGAGCATACAGCTTAGCTTTTGCGTATCAGTGTGCTCGTGCCTTTATCTCTAGTCCAGTTGTTCGAAGTGTATTTGCAGGACACTTCGAGCACGGGATCATACAACAGTAATTTAAAATTTAGTTTGGCATAAGATGTAGTACAGGCATTGAATGAAATCCTGAACGGTATTATGTCCAACTCATAACCACAATTCCAACTATAAAAAGTGCGGGTGCCTGCAAGCATCCGCACTTTTTACTTTAGCGCATGCTTTCTATAGAGGCATTACCGGTTGCTTGTGTAGGCTCCCCGGAAGTTGACCGTTTTGTAAGTAGGGATAATCTCTAACTTTAAAACAGATGTCGGTACCCCTGTTTTAGGACGGTTCTAAAGTAGAGGTTTTGATTTGTTTTTGGCTTATCAGCCCGTGAGCGGGGGTACCCCCGCTCACGGGCTGAGCGTTTTCTGCGGCCCACTCGCCGGGCGTTTTATTGTTCAACCCTTCATGTGGTCTTTCGGTGTTGTAATGCCTCAGCCACCCATCGGCCATATCCTGCACCTGCCAGCGTTCCATGAACAAGTACATGTCCAGTATCTCACGACGGAACGAGCCGTTGAAGCGCTCCATATACCCGTTCTGCATCGGCTTGCCCTTCTGGATGAACATCTGACTGATGCCCCACTCTTTGCACCACTCAGTGAAAGCAACTGATGTAAACTCCGGCCCGTTGTCTGAGCGCAGCATCACCGGCTTCGCACCCCTTGCCTCAATGACCCGTTCCAGCACCCGGATGCAGCGCTGCGAGCCAATCGAAGATGCCGCCTCTATGGCCAGCCCTTCCCGGCTGCCCTCGTCCATCACATTCAGCGTGCGCACCTTACCGCCGCAGGCCAGGCTATCGCTCATGAAGTCCAGCGCCCACACCTGATTGACCGATGGCTGCTGTTCCAAAGGCTGCCTGATTCTTTCCGGCAGTCTGCGCTTGCCTTTGCGCCTGCGCAGGTTCAGTTGCAAGAGCCTGTAAACTCTGTAAACCTTCTTGTGATTATCCGTGCTGCCCTTACGCCTGAGCATCGCCAGGCACTTCCTGAACCCATAGGACGGATGCGCCTCGGCCAACGCCTGCAGCTCGGTAATGAGCCCCGTATCGTCTCTTCGGCTCTTATAATAATAGCCGCTCTTCGACACCCCTGATAGCTTGCAGGCCCTGTCCACACTGATGCCGTGTTCCTTTAACTGGTTCACGGCTTCATCCCGTGTGGCAGGGCCCAGCCTTTTTTTGCGAACAGATCTTTCATCGCCTGCACTTCCAGCGCACTGTCAGCATACATACGCTTCAGCTTACTGTTCTCTTCTTCCAGCTCTTTAAGCCGCTTGACGTCGGATGCTTCCATGCCCCCATACTTGCTCTTCCACTGGTAGAAGGTGGCGTCGCTGATGCCTAAGCTGCGACAGATCTCTGAGACCTTCAGACCGCCTTCCTGGTCCTTGAGAGCCTTCACTATCTGGCTCTCACTGAATCTTGATTTCTTCATTTCCACTGTTGGTTGGTTTTAAAATTAGAGATGATACTCCACTTTTAAACCGTCCTGATTATAGGGGTACCGACACAGAAACATCAGGGATGAAGCAATCCAAATTTACAGAGAGCCAGATCGTATCTGCAATCAAGCAGCAGGAAGCCGGCCAATCTGTCAAAGACATCAGCCGTGCACTCGGCATCTCAGAAGCGACCTTCTACAACTGGAAGGCAAAGTACGGCGGCATGGAGATCAGCGAGGTAAAGCGCGTCAAAGAGCTCGAAGCCGAGCTGGCACAGTATAAGAAGATGTATGCCGAGGTTAGCTTTGACCTTCAGGCGCTCAGGAACGTAGTGGCAAAAAAATGGTAGGCCCTGCTGATCAGAGAGAAGTTGTGGGCCTGCTTGTCACCGAAGAAGGCTGCAACGTCAGCAGGGCATGTGCCATGACGGCCATCAGCCGCAGCACCTACCGTTACAAACACAGGCAAAAGGACGACCGTAAACTGGAAGATCACTTGTCCGCCCTTACCACAAAACACCCGGCCATTGGGTTCTGGTCCTGCTATTACCGGCTCAGGAACAAGGGTGAAAAGATCAACCATAAGCGGCTCTACCGGGTTTACAAGGCTATGCGTCTGAACATCAGACGAAGATCAAAGAAGCGGTTGCCCGAACGGGTGAAGCAGCCTTTGGTAGTGCCTACAGCCCCTAATCAATGCTGGTCGCTGGATTTTATGAGCGATGCGCTTAGCGATGGCCGTAAGTTCCGGGTACTGAACATCATCGATGACTATAACCGTGAGTCGCTGAAGATTGAGGTGGACCCCTCACTGCCTGCGCTCAGGGTGCAAAGGGCGCTCGACCAGGTTGTAGTACTGAGGGGAAAGCCGGCCAATATAAGAAGTGACAACGGACCAGAGTTCATTAGCCATCTGATGGAACAATGGGGCGAGCAACACAAGGTAAGCTGGCATTATATCCAGCCGGGAAGGCCGATGCAGAACGCCTACATTGAACGGAAGAACGGATCGATGAGACGTGAGTTACTGAACAGCTGGATGTTTGAGAGCCTGAGCGAAGCACGGATGAGGTGTGAAGCCTGGCGTCTGGATTATAATCATGAGCGCCCACACAAGGCGCTGGGCTACCTCTCACCGGTAGACTACGCCAATCAGGAAAAGCAAAATAGCAAGGCGACAGCCGATGAAAGTGCAGAAGCCTTATCCACAAATCCGCGTAGGCAGGATAGCTCTTCAGCTGTCCCTGCCGTATAGCGCGGACTTGTGGATAAGATATTTGAAATACCTTTATGAGCCAACTCAAACCTCTAATTCCAATTCGACCAGTTTTTAGGGGAGCCTACAGAAACGATTACTTTTGAGCCTGAGCCAATACGGTAATAACCGACCTTTCCAAAACATTCCTCTATATGAGCTATAAGGTGTTGCCACTTCCACCTAGGGGAGATATAGAAACAAGAGCTGTGCTGAAACAGTTGAACAATGCTCACCGTCATTTGGCGCTTCTTAACGGCCGTGCTGCTGCTATACCTAATGAATCCATTCTCATCAATACGCTGGCACTGCAAGAAGCCCGGGATAGCTCCGCTATTGAAAATATCATTACTACACATGACGAGCTCTATAAGGCAGAGCTTTTTGAAGATTTTTTCAAAAATGCTGCTGCTAAGGAAGTCAGCCGCTATGCGGATGCATTAAAGACAGGCTTTGAGCTCGTCCGCAATCAAGCTAATTACCAATAGTACGGTGCTCACTATTCAGCGTATCTTGGAGCAGAATGATGCCGGATACCGCCAGGTGAAGGGTACGGCGCTAGTCAATGACCAGACAGGCGAAACGGTTTATACACCACCACAAACTCAAGCGGAGATTGTGGCATTAATGGATAATCTAGTGTCTTTCATTAATGATGACTCGCTTAGCAAAGTGGACCCGCTGGTGAAGATGGCCTTATTGCATCACCAATTTGAGACCATACATCCTTTCTATGATGGCAACGGACGTACTGGCCGTATTCTTAATATTCTTTATCTGGTACAACAAGGTTTGCTGGATCTTCCGATTCTTTACTTAAGCCGTCATATTATACAGACAAAAGGCGATTATTATCGTCTGCTTCAGGAAGTACGTGATACGGGTAATTGGGAACCCTGGGTACTCTATATTGCGAGGGGTAGAACAGACTGCACAGCAAACAGTAGTTTTGATCGAGGGAATCCGAAAGTTGATGCAGGACTATAAAAACCGTATGTGCAACGGCTTGCCTAAGATCTATAGCCAAGACTTGCTTTACAACCTATTCCGTCATCCTTATACAAAAATTGAATTCATTATGAATGAACTTCAGGTAAGCCGGCCCACTGCTACTACCTATCTGGAAGCTTTAGTAGAAAATGGAATGCTGGGCAAGGTAAAGCTAGGCCGCAGCAATTTTTATATGAATATGCCTCTTTTTAACCTATTGAAGGACGGAGGAGTGCAGCAGCAGCAGGCACCAGCCATTATTACTAAAAACGATATGGGTTATGACGTGTAAAAAAGCTTGACTGGATAGGATAGGTGCGTGATGGCAAACAATAAACGATCGCCATGCAATATGTAAAGGAAAAGGCGGTTTTCTTTACATGTCAACAAGCACATGTAAAGGGCTATCATACTTTGAATATTGCTTTACACGTGCATTGCCTTTACTCCCAGTTCGGCGCAGGATGCAACCCAAACATCAAGCGCAAGTGTCTACGTCGCACGATCACCAACACATAATCACTATTCAACCTATAAAAAGTGCGAGATTCTGCAAGCATCTCGCACTTTTTACTTCAGGCAATTGTTCGAAAGGCTCAATGAGGCACCTAATAATGGGCAGGCCTTTCCAACATTACCATTACCATTACCAAACCAATTTCCAGGGGAGAAAATACAAATCTTTCATACGGGTTGATACGGGATATGTACGGGGTATGTACGGGACTACTACGGGACATCTACGGGACTTGTACGGAGGATGACCGCGATATCCTGCCTTTGAAGTGGCTTTATGTCTTCAGTCTGTAGTAAACTTAGCCTGGGGTATGATGCAGCACGAATAATGAGCGTTTATCCCCTGCGCTATACTATTTTTTAATCCTTAGCTTCTATCTTCTCAGCATAATATTTTCTGTCCTGAGTATTTTACGCAGGATAATGCAATAGTATTTTAGAACCCAATTCGGCGCAGGGTACAGCATAAGCATCAAGCATTTCACGTCCTAAGCCGCAATATCTCCAACACATAAATACAATTCAAACTATAAAAAGTGCGGGATGCTTGCAGAATCTGGCACTTTTTTGCTTAGTATTATTATCAGAGACAGTTATACCGTAATATATGGCAGACTTAATTGCCAAGTGTAACCCACTATAATAGGTTCGGCGTAGGATACTGTACAAACGGCATTCCTTTTTATGTTCTAAATACCCTTCCGGAATACTTAAACAACCTGCGATCATAAGTATTCGCGGCCAATACCTCATCATATCCGAAGGGAGCTACCGCCTGCTGGCACTACTTATATATTCTAGGTATGCTTTCCTCTTCTACACCTTATGCCGAGCAGCTGCCGCTGCGCTCACTGACGCCTGAGGCAGACAGCGCGCTGCGCCGCTTTTTCGCCCCTGACGGGGGCGTGGGTCTTTTCCTGGGGCTCTTTCTTCCGCTGACGATCGGGCTGTCGGTGGGTAATATTTTTCTGGATGGGTGGATGGCATTGGCCGGCGCAGTATCGCTGGCTGCATTGGTGGTGCTGATCCGTTGGGGGGTGCGCCGCCGCCGGATAGCGCGTGCGCGCTTCGTTTATCAGTACGGCGGTGAAGAGCCGGTGGCGCTGACCGGGGTATCTGACAACTGGGGCTATAAGGTGAACGGCGCGCCGCAGCAGGTGATCTCGCTGGTGCGCAACGGGCAGCCGTTTACGGTGCGAACGTTTAACCAGACGGTAATCTCGGCCTGGAGCCTGCCGCAGCAGGTGACTTATATGCACCCGAAGTATCCTGCCCTGTTGATACCGGAAGGGCTCTTCCGCCTGCAATGGCCGGCGCCGGTGCCGGCCGGGCTGCCTGCCCGGATTGGCCGATGGGCGCTGCGGCTGCTGCCGTTTGCCTTTGTAATAGGCTTATGGGCACTTCTGGATGGGGTGATGGGCAGCCACAGCCATACGGCCCTGCAGCCGGACGCGGCTTTCTACATGCTGGACGGGCAACCGATGATGGCCGGTGTGATGAATAGCTTCAAGGCTTATGAGGTGAGCAACAAAGGCACTTATGGCACGAGCGACTGCTATGCGCAATGCACGGACCTGAGCAGCGGCAAAAGGCGCTGGAAGACGAAGCTGGACGGCAGGGACAAGGCGGGGCATACGGCGGGCGGTGCCAGGCTGCTGGGTCAGTCGGCCGGGTACCTGTTTTTTCTGCGCGGCGAGCTGCTGGTGCTGGATAAGGCCAGCGGCAGCATTGTGGCGCGTAACAAGGCCTTCCGGATCGCGACGGCCATGCCCCGGCAGGTTATTGGCAGCTATACGGATGATGCAGGCTATGCCTACAGTGATTCGCTGGGAGCAGTGCAGGTGCGGGGTACAGACGGGCTTTATTATACAATCAATGGCAGCACCCTACAGGTAGGCGCGATGGCTGAGCCGGCGCAGCCGGATGAGGTGTTCCGCAACCGCTACCGCTTCGGGAATAATTATGAAGACCAGATCACGGCGCTCTACGATGACGGGCAACGCTGCATAGCGCTGCTGGATACGCGGGATACGACGCTGCTGGCCAACAATCCGCAGGGAATATCGGACAGGCCGGCAAACGAATCGGTGCGCCGGATGCTGGTCACGGCAGCGACCAGCCGGAAAGACGATGCATGGCGGGTGATGGGCAGCGGCGTCTATCTGTACGGTGGCTTCCTGGTGGGCACACAGCCTGCGCTGTGGCCGCAGGATCTTATGTCCGGGTATGCCTCCTACCTGTCGCTGAAGATGCGCTACAACAGCCTTGCGGCGCCGGTGCGCAGCCGGGACGGCGGATTCGTAATCCTGCACAAGGCCTCAACGGAGCAGGACGCCCTGCTGCTGCTGACCGGCACAGACAGGGATGGCCGCAGCCGCTGGCAGGTGGCCACGGGATATGGATCTATCCCGCTGATGTACTATGATGCGCCCCATGACCAACTGTATATCTGGGGCGACCCTGGCGGCGGCATCAGCGATGAGCTGAAAGACTATTGCAGCATTGACCTCGCTACCGGAAAGCTTGTCCGCCGGAAGGTGGAATAGAGCAATGTTTTTAACAGGACTGGATGCGCTGCCTCGGGCGATAACAGGTTTTGAAGGGGTCAGGCTATGGCCTTAGGAGCAGGTGAGCTCCATAACGAGGCGGATGAAATTAAAGCCTGACCAATCAAACCGGTCAGGCTTTCTTATAATGTCTGATTTTCAACGATAATACCATCCAGGTATGTGCATTACGCAACGCTGTGGCCATTCTTCTCTTCGGCGTTATTGGTATTGCGCGTCAGGTTCATGTGGTACGTGAAGTTGGTGGTGAGGATAATGTCGTTGCAGTCAAAGTGCTTTACTATTCCGTTTTTCTCGAGCGCCACCACCCAGCAACTGTTCTGATGCATCCCATAGTCGATCATGAAGATGGCCTGCCCGCGGCCTAACGGGGTTTCTACAAGTATGGATGGATTCAATTGGAGGATCATAAGATGTTGCCTTTACACTGTTCTATATTCAGTAAATACCATGCCCGGTGAGAATGGGGTTCCGGGGATTGGGGCATCTCCACAGTTCAGGATACAGCGCCGGCACTATGCGCTTGCATTCTGCGCCGGGCTATTTTATTACCTTCTTTTATCCTGTAAAAAGGGGATAGCATAACCGGCTGTGGCAATCTATTTTAGCGTGGATTTTTATCATCTATTCGCTCACGCCTACTATTCATTTCAGCTTATGCTGCTTAAACAATATGCGCTCCTGCCCATTCTGATCCTGTGTGGATTTACTGTGGCGGCACAGCAACATCCGGAAGCTGACAGCATGATGCGGGTACTGCGCGCTCACCGGGAGGATACATCCAAAGCGCTCCTCTATTATGCGGTAGGCGAGCAGTACGAAACCTTTAATGTGGACTCTGCAGGGCTGCTTTATAAAGAGGCCTATCAGCTGAGCAATAAGCTGAATTACGATGTGGGGAAGCTGCGCTACCCTTCCTACATTTCTGCGATCTGCAATATGCAGGGCAAATATGTGGAAGGGCTGCGCATCAATCTGGACGGCCTCCGCGAAGCGCGTAAAAAGGGCGCAAAGCGATCTATCATTGCCGGGCTGTTCAATACGGCCAATAGCTATCTGCTGCTGGAGAAGTACGATTCCGCCACGGCTTATTATCTGGAGGCGCTGCCGGTGATTCAGGAGCAGCACGACAGCACGAAACTGTCTATCGCCTACATCAATCTCTCACAGCTCTACCGCCAGACAGACCAGATGAGCAAATCGCTGAAGGCAGCGCAGGATGCAGTGGCCTATAGCAAAAAAGGCGGCTACCAATACCTGACCGCTGTAGGCGCGCTGGCTAATGTGCTGATTGATCTGAAGCGCTATGATGAGGCGGGAAAATATTATGATGAAGCAATAACGCTGGCCAAAGAGCTGGGCGCTTATACGGTGCTGGCGCAAACGCTGGCCGGCAAGACTGAGATGTACTGGAAGACGCGCCGCTTCGCGGAGATGAAGCGCACGGGGATGGACTTCTATGAAACAGCTACTGCCTTAAAGAATGATGGACTGATTGCCCAAGCCTGCTACTGCCTGTCTTATGCCTTGCTGCTGAATAAAGAGTTTGCCGCTGCAGCGCCTTATACCCGGCAAGGCATTGCGCTCGCGCTGCGCGACTCCAATATGGTGGTGCTGGAGAAGCTCTACCGCTCTACCAGCTTTCTGGAGCTGACAAAGGGTAATGCCGCTACTTTCTGGGATTATTACGACCGCGCCGATTCGCTGGATGCCGTGTCTATGAACATGATTGTGCTTCGCAATACACAGGATCTGGAGAGCAAGTACAAAGCCAAGGAGCAGGCAGCAGATACGGCTGCAGTCGGCCACCATCCGACAGAAGCATTTGTGGAATGGCATCCTGACCGGCTCGCTGATTGGCCTGCTGCTGCTGGCAGCCATTGCCTGGCGCGCTTACCTGAACCGCAGAAAGCTGCAGCTGCGCGATCAGGAGCTGCACCGGCAGCGCATAGCTCAACTGGAGCAGCAACAGCAACTGGCCGCTACCGAGGCGGTGCTGCAGGGAGAGAATGCAGAGCGCGCAAGGCTGGCCAAAGACCTGCACGACGGGCTGGGCGGTATGCTGAGCGGCATTAAGTTTTCGTTTGGCAATATTCAGGAAAACCTGATTCTCACGCCCGATCTGCAACAGGCTTTTGAGCGCAGCATGGATATGCTCAACAGCTCTATTCAGGAGCTGCGGCGCACGGCGCACAATATGATGCCGGAGTCGCTGATGAAGTTCGGGCTGGAAGCGGCTTTGCGCGATACCTGCAATTATTTCTCCCAGTCCGGCATTAAGGTTGCTTACCAGAGCATTGGCCTGAAAGAGGCTGCCATTTCACAGGATGTATCGCTGAATGTGTACCGGATTGTGCAGGAGCTTTTGAACAATGCGGTGAAGCATTCCGGTGCCTCTGAGCTGCTTGTGCAGCTTACCTATGAGGCCGGCAGATTTACCATTACAGTAGAAGACAATGGAAAAGGCATGGATGCATCCATTACTCAAAACAGCACGGGCGTAGGCTGGTCAAGCATCCGCAACCGCGTGGCCTATCTGCACGGTCAGGTAGATGTAGCCTCGTCGGACAAGGGCACTTCTGTTTATATTCAGTTTGTATCGGAATGATAAGCCATTCTACCCTACAACAGAAAAAGCAGGCTGGTAGCCTGCTTTTTCTGTTGTAGTGATGAGTGTTGCGTTTGGATTAAGGTGCGGCTACAGTGTAGGTAACAGTAGTCGTGTAAGTGCCGGCTGGTACCAGGTAAGCACTTCCGCCTGATGCAGCGTACTTCATGTTGAAGCTGCTGGACGTGGTGCCGGCGGTGCCGGCTACCAGCGTGCCCGGTGTGGCATTGACCAGTGGCTGAGCGGTGTAGGTAACCACGCCGCCGCCGTTTACCGTACCGGCAGAAGGGGTGAGGGTGATGGTATTGGTAGGGATAGTGTTGGACCCGCTTACCAGATTAGCGGTGGCAGAGGTAGCGGTGATCTTGTAAGCGCCGCTGCTGGTAACGGCAATGTGATTGGTCACTTCGGTAAAGTTACCGCTCTGGTAGTGTGCGGCCGTGGTGATAGGAATGGTAACGTTCGGGGAAGCGATGGTGATAGAGCGCAGCTCGGAAAGCACGACCGAGAGGTTGGCGGTGGCGGAGGAGGAAGCCTGAGCGGAAGCGTTGCTGGCGGCGAAAGCAGAAGCGATGATAAGAGAAGCGGCGGTGATGATTTTTCTGAACATGGTTGATTGTTTTAAGTATTGTTTGGTTGTTGTTGGTTATTTGTTGTTGTTGATTGTGATGCAAAGGTTGGTGCATTTAAAAAGGTTGGTTGTAGAATAGTTGCTATTTAACTGTAAGAGTGTAATTATTTATTGGAACTGATAAAAACGGTATTTGTATAGATATTAGAAAGCAGATGATTAGAAAATGAACAAAAGGCTTTAAAGCGATGAATGAGTTCAAACGCTCACCTGTAACTACATCGAATGAACAAATATTCTACAACGCTACTACACAGCTTGTGACAGCAGATTATGGTATGATCTTGCTACCGCTCTGTTTTAGAGCCTGAGATGATCGCTTAAAGCCGTTAATTATGATCAATAGAATCACTTCCTTACCTGCAACAACCTCTTTAACCCCATATCAGCAGGCAGGCCGTTACCTGCTGGCATTCTTCATGCTGATAGCCGGGGTTGGGCATGAGTCCTTTGCCCGCAAGGCATTTCAGGCACAGGTTCCTAATTGGGTGCCTATGGATAAAGACCTGGTAGTGGTCGTATCGGGCGTAGTGGAGATTGCATTGGCTACCGCTTTGGCGGGCCTGAACAGGCAGCGGGTACTTGTGGGCATTACGCTGGCTATGTTCTTTGTGCTGGTATTCCCGGGGAATATTGCACAGTATATAAATCACCGCGATGCCTTTGGCCTGAACTCAGATCTTAAGCGGGGCATTCGCCTTTTGTTTCAACCTGTATTGGTCGTCTGGGCGCTCTGGTCTACCGGCGCGCTTGGTGCGCTGCGCCAAAAGTTGTCCTAAGCATTTAAAAACTGAATGATCAGATGGAAGAAGGTCTTATGCTGCCGGTTACTTACAAGGGCGAAGAGCTGAGCTTTCCGTTGCGGATTGTACCACAGGGCTATGTGTACCGGTTTGCGGTGCTCATACATGATATAGAGGTGATCTATGAGCGGGATGATGCCGGAGAGCTCCGGGCGCTGATTGCACGGCCGGATGAGGTATTATTGCCGTTACCGGATACTGATTTGGTGATGGCTGTGGGAGAAGTGCTTCAGTCGCTGACGGCTTAGTATATAGCTCTTTCTTACTTTTTGCTTGCCCAAAAAGTTAAGCAAAAAAGCAGTGGCGCGCAACATTTTACTATTTAGCTTTTGTGCTACTGTAGTGCCAGGCATTTTGTTCGCTGATCTTTGGGGTGCTGCTACCCTTTCCCAATTGTGGATGAGCTATTTGATCTCCTAGTCTGTTGCGCTTCTTACCAATAGCTTGTAGCCTATGCCTCGTACGTTTACTATAGATATGTTGGGATCTTCGGCAAAGTATTTGCGGATGCGGGTGATGAATACATCCATGCTGCGGGAGTTGAAAAGGGTATCATCGCCCCAAAGCTCCAGTAATGTTTGCCGGCGGTCGAGCACTTTATTCTGCTGCTGAACGAGGCGGTGAATGAGCTCATTGGTGCGGGCGGTGAGGGTGATCACACGATCCCCGATCTGCAATTCCATCGCAGTACGGCTAAAGGTGTATCTGCCTACAGTATAGGTTCCGGTATCTGCGCCTGCAGGCTTGCGCCGGAGGAGAGCGTGAATGCGTACAATAAGCTCTTCTATGCTGAAGGGCTTTTTCAGGTAATCATTGCCACCGGCTTCGAAGCCTTTGATCACGTCATCAGTAAGGGTGCGGGCAGAAAGGAATATGACGGGTATCTGTTCATCGGCTTTGCGTATTTCTCTTACAAATGAATAGCCATCCATGCCCGGCATCATGATATCAGCCACACATGCATCAAATGGTTGGGTGTGGAACAGCTCAAGCGCCTTGCGGCCATCCTGCACCCAATGCACCATAAAGCCGTTCTTCACCAGCATATCATACGTGATGCTGCCGAGCGATTGCTCATCTTCAAGATATAAAAGCCTGATCTCAGCCATGACAAAGCGGTAAGGTTATGCGGAAGGTGGTACCGGCTTCACTGCTGTCTGCCACGGCAATCGTGCCACCATGCAGGTGAATGATCTCGCGGGCGTAGCTTAATCCCAGTCCATAGCCTTTGGTTGAATGCAAGTCGGCCTCCGGCACGCGGAAATAGGGCTCAAATATTTCCTGCCAATATTGTTGCGGAATGCCGGGACCGTTATCTGCGAAGGCAATTGCAAGATTGCCTTTTGACAGGTATGTAGCAATATAAATAACCGGGCTTCCCGATGCATGGTATTTTAGCGTATTGTCTATAAGATTGATGAATACATTACCGATCAGCTCTTTGTCAGCATAGATTTCTGTGCCATCCGGAATGCCTGATGTGCTGATGGTGGCGCCTTTGATCTGAAGCTGCAGGGAAAGCACTTGTTGAGCTGTTTGTATAATTGTCTTTATCGGAATGCAGGCAAGCTGCAGGGGTATCTTTCCTTCTTCCAGCCGGGCATTGGTAAGGATGCTATCGATCATGCCGGAAAGGCGGTTTACATCGTCCTTCATGAGACGGATGTATCTGCGGGAAGCTTCTGCATCATGCACCATATCGTACCGGTCCAGCGCTTCGATAGCGGCGTACAGGGTGGATACCGGTATCTTAAGCTCATGGGTCATATTGTAGGTAAAGCCGGTCTTCATAGCCATCAGCTTACG
Organism: Chitinophagaceae bacterium; assembly: GCA_965200035.1. Lineage (GTDB taxonomy): Bacteria > Bacteroidota > Bacteroidia > Chitinophagales > Chitinophagaceae > UBA1952. Next base: position 1,725,412 of record OZ241334.1, read on the forward strand.
GCTGCGCGCCAGGCTCTGCATCAGTATGGCAAGGGTAGCTACCGACAGCAGCAGGTAGATCAGCGACAGCAGCAGCGATCCTTTCATATCCGCAATAATGGAAGGCCAGAGATTGCTGAACCGAAGCTGATAGGCTACGCCGCGCTGCGTTTCGGGTACGATGATGTCGGTGACTTCACTACTTTCTTTATTTACTGCATTCGCAGGATATGGATATTGCTTATCCTTGATCCATCCGATCACTGCAAAATTTCTATTCCGCTCCCGGAAATCTTTCTTGCTTCGCAGCCTTTCGTAGAGCAGCCTGCTTTGCGGCACGGTGGTATCTTTCTTGCGCAATGGTATCCTGATAGCTACATCTGCTGCGTTGTATGCGCCTTTCTGCAAAAGATATTCTTCCCGCTGTGTAGTATCGGCTGCACCTTTTACCAGCTTGTTGAGGTCGAAGGTTATAGAGCTGTCTCTGTTGGTCAGCGTTACAGAGCCTGCAATCTGCTGTACCTGTAGCTCGATGAGCTGCTCCTGCAAAACGGTTTCTGCACGGCTAAGCAGCTGAGCTTTCCGGTTCTTATAATCGGCCCGGAGCCAGATAAGCTGGAAGCCGATGATGAATACCATACACGTGACCGCAAAGAAGCGCGCCATACGCAGGGAGATAGTAGTCTTCCGGATATTCATTATCTCCAAAAATACTGCATAGACATGCGATGGTGTTTGCCCTGTTAACACTAAATAACACTATGTAGTAATGCGTTAACTACACGGTATCGAATTACCTGCATCTTTGCAATGAACCAACCAGTTAATATCAGCGGCATGAATAAATACAAGCAGGTTTATAGCGGGGTGAGCAAGTGGGTGGCAGGTTTTGTGCTGGCCTTTGCAGCAATCAGCGGCACAAGCGCTCAGGCACAGACGGCAGGACACAAGTGCGGCATTGATCTTGTGAATGAGCAACTAAAAGCTACCAATCCGGATTTTGATGCGCAGATAGCGGCTTCACAATTGCAGGCCAGACAACGGACAGATGCTTATCAGGCGGCAGCAACCAATATGCGCGGTACCAAAGCGCCTTATGAGATCAAGGTTGTTTTTCACATTGTGGTAGATTCTGCACAGTTCCGCCAGATGGGCAGCGCGGCCGGCATTCAGGCACGGGTGATTACCCAGATGAATCAGCTGAATACAGACTGGAATGCGCATAATGCAGATAGTGTGAAGATTCCCGCGGCGTTCAAACCGCTGTACGGAAATATGAATGTGCACTTCTCGCTCGCTACCAAAACGCCAACAGGCGTCAGCACTCCCGGTTATGAGATTGTGATCACTAACAAGAATTCCTTCGACGCACAAACGGGTACAATCGGATCAACCTATGGATTTTCTGATGTAAAATATAGCTCTACCGGCGGCGCCAGTGCCTGGGACCCGACCGATTATTACAACGTATGGATCACGAATATGACGCCTGCCGGTATTCTGGGTCTTTCTACTCCGCCCCGTCGCCCGCCTTATGATGCATTCCCGGTAGCAGAGCAGGGAACGGTAATTCTCTATGGCGCCTTTGGCCGCCGCACCAGCTCCAGCCAGTATTTTACTTATACGCAAGCGCAGGGCGGACGGACGCTCACGCATGAAACCGGCCACTTTTTCAATCTGTTTCACACCTGGGGCAGCACTGATGATTGCACTGATGATGATAACATCAGCGATACGCCGCCTCAGGCTAAAGCTACGCCTAACAATTCACCTGCTTATCCTGTACTGGATGCATGTTCTGGCACAGCGCCGGGCATTATGTTCATGAACTTCATGGATTATGCGGTAGATTCTGCACAGTCTCTTTTCACCAAAGGGCAAGTGGCTATGAGCGCTGCAGACCTTGAGCCGGGCGGGCTCCGCCATTCATTGGTACAGACGCCTACCGGTATCGGCAATCAGCCACAGGCTGTAGAAGCGTTCCGCATCTATCCGAATCCGGTACAGCAGCAATGTGTGGTAGAAGTGGCCTCAAAGCTTGCTACACGCGCTGTAGTTATGGATGTAACAGGACGGGCAGTGCAACAGGTATCGTTGATAAACGGACAGCAGACACTTGACCTGAGCGCAGTAGCGCCGGGCCTCTATTACATACAAGGCTTCAATAGGGCAGGCCAGCTGATTGCTTCAGGTAAAATCATCAGACAGTAGGATTGGAATTGTCTGTGTTTACAGGCCGGGATACCAATGTGTATTCCGGCCTTTTTTATTTGCGCTTAGCGGCTTGCACGCAAGCGGCCGGATTGCTCCTGCTCGTCCTGTGAAGAAGGATTTGCGCGCTTTTGCAATTCCAGATTCTTTCTCAGAAGATGTTTTATATCGCGCTGGTTCTCGATAATGCGATTGATATGAAGTACCCGGCGCAGGGTAAAAGCCAGGATAAGAATGAACAGGAGTGCGGCCAATACGTAGAGGCCAATCAACGGAATATCTGCTATAAGCAACATAAAAGATACTTTATTGGTTATCAAAGGAGTGGGTAATGCTAATGTCGGCACTTTTTTGAAAATTACTACCGGGTTAAATAACGGACCAGCTCATATTTTTTATTGTTTATTGCCGATATAGTTCTGTTTTATAGCTATGCTTTGGTTGGATTGTTCTTCGCTTTTCTATTTAAATCCTGATTCTGTTTATGGCACCTGAAATGATGAACCAAAAAAGCCATAAATCTACATTTTGCTTGGGCAATTCATAAAATTAGTCTTAGCTAATTTTCATAAATAAATAAACCTATTTTTGTCTTGCTAAAAATGCCGGATGAAATACGCGTTATACTCATTGATCCTTTTTTCTTTTTCTACAGCGGATGCGCAGAAACAACTATCACTGAAAGATTCTACTTCCATAAAGGACGTGGTAGTGACTGGTACAATGAAAGAGGTCAGTCGCTCGGAAAGCCCGGTACCCGTGGAGATCATCACACCCAAGCTGTTTCGCAAAAACCCTACGCCAAGCCTTTTTGAAGCGGTAGGGCTCATCAATGGAGTGCAGCCGCAGATCAACTGCAACGTGTGCAATACCGGCGATATTCATATCAATGGCATGGAAGGTCCGTACACGCTGATCCTGATAGATGGTATGCCGATTGTGAGTAGTCTGGCTACGGTGTATGGGCTGAGCGGTATCCCCACCAGCATTGTAGAGCGGATAGAAGTGGTAAAGGGTCCGGCTTCTTCTCTGTATGGATCCGAAGCGATGGGTGGCATTATCAATGTAATTACCAAATACCCCTACCGCGCACCGAAGCTGAGCATAGATGTATTCGGCACAAGCTGGCAGGAGTACAGTGCGGATGTGGCCGGTAAGCTGCGCATCGGGAAGGCGCAAAGCCTGCTAGGCGTTAATTATTTCAACTATCAGAAACCCATAGACCGTAATGGTGATGGTTTCACCGATGTGACGCTGCAGCACCGCATTTCTGTATTCAACAAATGGAGTTTGGCGAGAAGAGATAACCGGATTGCCAGCCTGGCACTGCGGTATGTATATGAAGACCGCTGGGGCGGACAAATGGGCTGGGGCAAACAATGGCGCGGCACAGACAGCATTTACGGAGAAAGCATCTATACAAAGCGCTATGAAGCTATAGGCATGTATCAGTTGCCGCTAAAGGAAAAGATCATGCTGCAACTCTCTTACAACTGGCACGACCAGAATTCTTACTATGGCACTATTCCTTACATGGCACGGCAGGAGGTTGGCTTTGCACAGGCGTATTGGGATAAGCAGTTTGGTAAAAAGCACAATTTTCTTCTGGGCGCTTCTTATCGCTACACATATTATGATGATAATACTCCGGGCACGGCCAATGCAGACACAGCGCATCCTGCTAATGAGCCGGTAAAGACACCATTGCCGGGAGCATTCATACAGGATGAATGGGAGATCTCGCCGAAACACAAGCTGCTGGCGGGCTATCGCTACGATTATGACCGCAACCACGGCAATATTCATTCACCACGCATTGCCTGGAAATATGCTCAGGATGACAACCATATTCTGCGCGCATCTTTTGGTACAGGTTTTCGGGTGGTCAACCTTTTTACAGAAGATCATGCTGCGCTTACGGGCGCTCGCCAGGTAGTGATCGCGGAAGCGCTAAAGCCGGAGCGCTCTTACAATGGCAACCTGAATTATGTCTATCGCGTGCAGGCATTGCATACGCTGATCAATCTGGATGCTACCGCCTTCTATTCTTATTTTACCAACAAGATCACAGGTGATTTTGACACAGACCCTAATAAAATTATTTATAGAAATCTGAATGGCCATGCCGTATCAAGAGGCATATCGCTGAATGCAGATATGAGCTTTCATTTTCCGCTGAAAGCGATGCTCGGCGCCACTTACATGGATGTGTACCAAATGGAGGAAGGCGCAGATGGCATAGAGCGAAAAAAAGTACAGCTTCATGCGCCGCACTGGTCGGGCAATTTTATCCTGTCTTACGTGCTGCACCGGCGCTACACGATTGATCTTACCGGAAAGGTGAACGGACCTATGCGCCTGCCTGTAGTGCCCAATGATTACCGGCCGGAATACTCGCCCTGGTACTGCATAGCCAATGTGCAGCTTACTTATCGCTGCGGCAGCAATATGGAATTGTATGGAGGCGTCAAAAACCTGCTGAACTTTATACCCGCAGACCCGATCCTTCGCGCCAATGATCCGTTTGATAAACAGGTGAATGATGCGGTGAACAATCCGAATGGTTACACGTTCGATCCTTCCTACAATTATGCCTCTCTACAGGGAATGCGCTTTTTTCTGGGCTTACGTTTCAGCATGAAGTAATCAGCTTACCTGATGATTTCCTTTCTTTGCAGGATGCACTCGCTTTCTGAAGAAAATTATCTCAAAGCTATTTTCAATCTATCTGCGGAAGATGGCAAGGTAACGCCTACCTCTATTGCAGAGACCTTGGGCAATAATCCGGCTTCTGTGATTGATATGATCCGCAAGCTGAGCGAGAAAGAATTGATTGAATATAACAAGCGAAGCGGCGCCAGCCTTACCTCACAGGGCCGGAAAGCAGCTGTTTCTATTGTACGCAAGCACCGTTTATGGGAGGTTTTTCTGAAAGAAAAGCTGAGCTATACCTGGGATGAAATACATGATATTGCCGAGCAGCTCGAGCACATCAAGCATCCGGACCTTGCTGATCGTCTGGATCAGTTTCTGGGCTTCCCGCAGTACGACCCGCACGGCGATCCTATACCACAGGCCAATGGCAAGATGGCCAAGGCCTTTCGCACTACCCTTGCCGATGTGGATGAAGGCAAGACCTGCCAGGTATTTGCGGTGAAGGATACCAGTTCTTCCTTTCTTCAATATTTACAGAAACTGGGCATCAGCATTGGCACGAAGATCCGGCTGGTTGAGAAAATCGCTTTTGATGAATCGATGATTATTGCGATTGAAAAAGTAGCGCCGGTTACTGTTTCACGCAAGTTCGCATCTTTCGTGCTGGTAGGATAGGGATTTCGCCTATCGCCACTCAGACTTCATTGTACCTACAGCAAGATTTGGCAAGCCACTCTTGTTCCTGCCAGGTCATTTACGATCTGTAACATGAGATGCGGCTTTATGCCTTGTAATGCCGTTTTGGAGTATTGCAGAAATCCGGACATTTTATCCATTTTATGATGAAAAGGGGAAAGATTTTATGTGATAAAAATCATTATATAAATTGAATTTCATCTTTCATAAATTAAAAATGTGCTCCTGTCTATTCACCCATTTTTATTCCAACTTTTCGCCCTTCTTTTGCTAAACAGATGACAACCTATTATTTGTCCATGGCTAATCGGCTATATCACAATTGAGTTAAACAGTAGTAGCACTACGTTGTCGCAAAAAGTTTTAATTAATAAAATACTACACCGTATTGACCAATCAAAAAAGTAAAATGCTTATGAAACAAGACTTAAAATCCAAATTCAGTCCCTGCAGCAATAACCAGCACAGATTGTTACACTCTTTTTCTGCAAGATCAGGATACGATAGACGAAAACATGATTTTGTAGGCATATTTTTTCTTACAAATGAAATAATAACCCAGTGAACGAAATACGATACCCGGTGAAATGCCTTTATGTATAACGGCATTTGTCCTTAAAACAAATAATATTTTTAAATTTTATAACTCAGAGAGCTATATAATATGTGTGGCTGCCTGCTTTAATCAATAACATTTTAATAATAAAAATATGGTACAGATGAATAAAATGCATCAACTGGAAAATTACCAGCGCCAAATAAATCAGCTCGACCAACAGATCCGTAGCCTGCAGGCCGACTGTCAGCAAATTGCTATGCAGCAGGCGAGGCTGCGGGAGCAACTTAGTGTGGCGATGTATCAAATGCAGACAGGCGATCTGCCATACAGCAACCATCCGCCTATTGATGATGATGAAAGCGCCTTTCTGGTAAGTCTGATCCGCGCTACAGGTCATGCAATGCCGGTGCGTGACTTGGTAACGATCATCCGTGAAAAACATCCTGATTTTATTCCGCTGCAGATCATCGGTGTCAATGGATTTATACAGCGCAAGCTCGCCAAAGCCTGCCAGCAGGGGCACCTGGCTTCTGTAGATGAATCACATGATCTTACCCGGTTTTACCTGCTTCCGGAATGGCGCAATGAGCATGGTGAACTGCTCAGTGGATTTCAGCACCAGCAGATGTACTAGTGCGAACTTTCTTCTGATTTTTGATTGGCGATGATCTTTACCCTTTCGCTGCTTAAAAGAAGAATTTTCTCCGGGATGCAGGCATTGCATCCTATATAAACCTATACCCTACGCGTGATACACGCGTGATGCTATGATGTGGCCATCCTTTATTTCGAGCACTTCTGCTACTGCCATATCCGGCTCACCATCTACTTGTCTGACGTATTCCATAAACACGCGCTCAGCATCTGCAGTAAGCGCAATCTGCTTGTAATGCAGTGTAGGTAATCTTTGCAGGGCATCTGCCCACCAGATGCGCATAGCCTGTTTTCCTCTTATATAGCCTTCTGTTTCCGGCCGGCGAATCCTCAATTTCGGGCTGTAATGCACGGCCTGCTCATCATAAAGCGCCAACAGGCTTTCCAGATCATGTGCATTGAATGCGGCCAGCCACCGCTCAGCTATTTCTTTGGTATGCATTTTATTATGGGCTTAATTGCCGCAAAGCTACCGGATCACTACTTCATTTCTACCGCTAACCTTGCTGATGTGGCAGCAGTCTGCACTGATTGTGTACAACTCTTCCACAATCCGCTGGTTATTTTTAATTCCTACGAACTGAAACCGGTCGGTTCTGTTCTGTAATTTCTTGCGATAGCTATCGTCAAGTACGGTATAATGGCCCATGCCGGCACCGTTGGCTTCAAGGTGAATGGTTTCTCCGGTACTTACATTTATAGTATAGGCGTCGTCGAGCAGAATAGGGCTCGTATTTGTATCCGTTACATACACAGAAATACTGGTAAACATCATGGTGCAAGCCACATTATCAGGACAAGCGGCTGCCCTTTTTGCTGTATTGCACGCTGTTTGCAGCATACAGGTGATAATGATGAGTGTGGCTATTTGTACCTTTTTGTAAGCGGCTTTCATGATGCTTTGTAGAATGCTTTGTTTGTCTTCCTGTTTCTTAAGCTTCAATAATCCTGCCACTGGCCGGCCTGCTTGTTTCATTCGAATGGCGATGAATGCTTTAAGAATGTGTATTTGTTGTTGAAAAGAATTGCGCATTTTAAGCGCATTTCACACCTAAATAATTTGGATATTTCGCTTTCTCTGCTAATTTTGTTGGCGTTAACACAAATTCAATACATAAAACACAGAACTGTGGCGTACGACAACAAAAATTTTGGCGGAGAAAGAGACAACCGTAACAACGAAAGCCTTTACAGCAAGCGCATTAAAGCCGGCAAGCGCCGTACTTATTTCTTTGACGTAAGAGCTACACGCGGTAATGATTATTTCATCACCATTACAGAAAGCAAAAAGCGCTTTGATGACAATGGCTATGACCGTCATAAGATGTTTTTGTACAAGGAGGATTTTAATAAGTTCCTTGCCGGCCTTACTGAAACCATTGGCTATGTAAAGACCGATCTGATGCCTGATTTTGATTTTGATGCATTCAACCATGACCAGGATGAAGAAGGTATGAGCCATGAGCAGGAAGCAACGGTTGCTGCAATTGCAGAAGCCCCGCTTACGGTAGCTGAAGATGCAGGCAATGTAGATGACTGGAAGATCTGATCCATTCTTACTTTTTATAAAAAGCCGTTGTAGATACTACAGCGGCTTTTCTATTTATTCTGCAGCCAGCATAGTCCTGATCTGTTTTGCATTTTCGATCGCCTCACCATACCAGGTATTGTTGAAGTACACAAAAATCGCTTCCGGCGCGTGCGCTTTTACCTGATCTGCCCACCATTGCAGCGCTTCTAGCTCATAGCCCGATTTGTAGAGGACAGGCTTGCCATGAAAGCGCAGGTAATTGGCTTTTTCACTGGGCACAAAAATGTCTTCGAAGTCCGGCAGGCTGATATTGCAAAATACAAGACCAGCCTTTTGGAATGCCTGATATACATCTTCCCGCCACCAGCTGATGTCCCGAAATTCTATTGTGTGCAGCAAGCCGCGCTCACCTAATGTCAGGATGCGCGCCAACATTTCTTCACTGTATTTTACAGATGCGGGAAACTGGTAGAGAATTCCTTTTACTTTTTCCTGCAACGCATTGCCGACGATGTCATAAAACTGATTCATCTCTTCATCCACGTCTTTCATGCGGCGCAGATGAGTAAAGAGTTTATTGGCCTTCACCGTAAATGCAAAATCCTCCGGCGTTTCACGATACCATTTTTGCAATGACTTTAAGGTTGGCGCTTTATAGAAAGTGCTGTTGATCTCTATACTGTTGAAGTGCTCAGCGTAGTAAGGCAGCCATTTGGATGAGGACAGCCCTGCAGGATAAAAATGATCTTTCCATTCGCGGTAATAATAGCCGGAGCAGCCGATGTATGTTTTCATGATATTGGGGGTCTTCGATCACTGACTAATCCTGTATATGCTAACCGTTTTTTCGTAAAAAATAAAGCTGGGCATGTGCCACGCGGTCATTGCGCGAATTTCCATTTACCAGCAGCAGATAACTGCCCAGATCAGATAGCTGCCAGTCGGTCTGTACACCATAGCTGCTCTGTATATATACCTTGCGGAAGTGCTGAGGAATGTTGATGTGCATGGTGCAGCAGACCTCAAATGTGCGGGTCAGCGCTTCTTCAAAATCATGGTCTGAATGGTAGCCCATTTCTTCCATGAGCTCGCTAGCCAGGTGGCGCAATGGAATGCGTATGAATGCACGCAGCGTTTCTTCCTCCAGGTAATCATCGAGTGGTTCCCATTTTTTAAGCATGGCTCTTTTCGTTTTTCAGATTGGCTAATTGGGTAAACAGCGTGCGCTGCTCTTCGGTAAGATGCCTGGGCACTTCCAGATTCACACGTACATAGGCATCGCCGCGCGCACCTTCTTTACCATACACCGGCATTCCAAGACCCTTGAGGCGAAAGGTTTTACCGCTGTTTGTGCCTTCCGGTATGTTTACATTGATGGTTTTATCCATGGTGCGCACGGGTATTTTGCCACCGAGCGTTGCCGTAAAAATATCGAGCGGCTGATCGAAATAAAGATCATCGCCCCGGCGCTCAACATGCGGCGCAGCGGCCACCTGAATGGTGAGCAGCAGGTCGCCCGGTTCACCACCATTCGGACTTTGCGCGCCTTTTCCTTTCAGGCGCAACGTTTGTCCGTCAGTAATGCCCGGCTTTATTTTCAGGTTCAGCGACTGGTTGTTGAGCGATATTTGTTTGGTAGCTCCATGAAAGGCATCTTCCAGTGATATTTCCAACGATGCCTGATAGTCCTGCCCGCGGAAAGTGCGGCTGCCGCGCTGTCCACCGCCTGCGCCGCCACTAAAAAACTGACCGAAGAAGTCAGAAAAATCTCCGCCACCGGCACCGCCAAAAATATCTTCTCCATTAAAATTTCCACTGTATTGCTGTCCGGCATTGGCCCACTGTGAGCGGTCGAAGCCACCGCCGGGCTGATTGTCCTGTTGCTGATAATATTTCCAGTTCTCGCCCAGCTCATCATATTGCTTTCTCTTTTCGGGATCGCTGAGCACATCATTTGCTTCGTTGGCCTCTTTGAATTTTTCTTCTGATTTTTTATCGTCCGGATTTTTATCCGGGTGGTATTTGACAGCCAGCTTACGGTAGGCTTTCTTAATCTCATCCTGCGTGGCTTTTTTATCTACGCCCAGAATCTTGTAATAGTCTTTGTATTCCATGATGGTAGTTTCAAAAACAGCGATCAGAAGCGGAAGCTTCCCGCCCGTCAACCGCTATGGATGCTCCTACTATTTTCATGCCTGCATTTACATTAGCCGGTCGTCTCTTGTCATTATTCTTTTTTGTTGGATGAATGCGGATCGGGGCACTATTGAAATTCCGTTACTTTAGCCTTCTTAATATTGCATCATGAAAACCCCTATTGTATCTACGCTTGCTGTGTTGCTTGGCTGTCTGTGTATTTTTGAATCCTGTAAAAAGAAAGATGGCAACGGCGAATGCAGGATCAGTATGGTGCATATTACCTCAGACCAATATGATGCTACAACCACGTTGAATTATGATGCTTCGCAACGGCTTAGCCAGGCATCCACTACTGGTAGCGCCAGTAAAATGCGCCAGTTCTCCTATAAAAGTGATAGCATCTTCGTTACAGAAAATACGGGCAGCGGTAGTACCAGGTATACGGTGACAACCAACAATGCCGGGCACATCAATAAGCTGCTTGTGTACAGCAATACCGGAACGGTATCGAGCATTACCGATTATACTTACAACAGCGCCGGGCAGGTCATTGCAAAATCCATTACCGTTGGCAACAGCACACCGATCATTTATACGATTAGTTACAACAGCACGGGCGATGCAGCGAGCATTTATAACAATGCCAATACTTTTTCTGTGACTTCTTACACCTACCTTACGGACAAAGCTTATCAGGTGGCTGATGGCGCGGGAATTGCCGATTTTCTGGATTACGGGATCACTATGGTAACCAATAAGCATCTGCTGCAATCTTCCAATGTAGTCAATGCCACAACCGGCGTAACGACTATTACTAATGAATATACTTTCGACGGAGACCGCATTGCTAAGATGATTCAAACGGCACAAGGCAAGGCCACCACTTATGATTACACTTACTCGTGCGATTGATGTTCGGAATGCTGGTTTTTGAGCCGTTGCTCAATGCGCCGGTCGGGGATCAGCCAGATAATAGCTACGATAGCATAGCCGCTTAAAGAAAGGCGCGCATCCACATAAGCCAGCGGTATTGAGATAAAATAGATAGCTGTTGATACCATTCCTTTCCAGTCTTTCCCGATTGCCACAGCGAGTGTAGAGTCCGCGCCGTGCAGCCTGATCAGCACGCGCACCAGAATGAAATAGGCGATGCTGTTCATCAGCAATAAGAATCCATATATGGCGACCGGAAATGTGGAGAAATGATTTTCTCCCATCCATGCTGTGGCAAAGGGAATGAGGGAAAGCCAGAACAGCAGATGAGTATTGGCCCAAAGCACTGTTCCATCTACCTTGCTTACCGCATGAAACATGTGGTGGTGATTATTCCAGTAGATAGCCACATAAACAAAGCTGAGCACGTAAGAAAGAAATACGGGCAGCAATGGACGGATGGCTTCGAATGTATTGCCGTGCGGCACTTTCATCTCCAGAACCATGATAGTGATGATGATGGCAATTACACCATCGCTGAATGCTTCCAGTCTGTTTTTGGTCATGGCTATTGTATGGATTTAGAGCATGAAAACCGGAGATTTTTATTCCGGAAATTTTTATAAAAATAACCTGTCAGCAGATCATAGTCATGGTCCCGTGTATAAATACAAAAGCCGCTTCCTGATCGGGAAGCGGCCTTTTTAAAAATCTGTTTTTAATTATTGTTTATTCACCATCTGCGCAAGTATTTGTTTTCCTGTTCCGGCATCTTTTACGGTCAGCAGATAAGCGCCGGTTGGAATTGTTGCAAGGTCCAGTGTGCACATACCGGCAGTAGCATCATACACTTTTGAGCTGAGCACCTGTCCACTCATATCTGTAAGCGCAATGGCTACCGATGCTGTTGGAGTTCTGATGGTCAGCTTTTCCTTTGCAGGATTCGGATAGGCCAGGGCTGTGCCATCCGTTGCCATTGCAACTGTCAATACCGGGCTGTATATGGAGGCGCCATTGATGCCGATCATTTTAAGACGATAATATCCTAAAGTCAGTGGCGCTTCGTCTGTATAGTTACCGGCTTCAGCTGTAGGTTTCATGGTAACTGTATTATGGAAGCTTTTAGCGTCCGCGCTCCGCTCTATGGTTATATGATCTAGTTCCTGCCAGTCTGCGATTTTCCAGTCCAGCATTACTGATGATTTTTCTGCATTGGCATCAAAGGAAATCAGCTTTACCGGAAGCGGCGTAATAGCGGAATTAGTAGCCAGATCGCCCCGCATCTCACCACTGCTCAGGGGCAGTACTGAAGCATTCATCGTATTCAATGTGCCATCGCTCGTATTGACCTGTGCGTATTGCCCGTTTGTAAAGAGGATATTGTAATTGCCGGCACCATCAAAATAAGCGCCGTCTTCCTCATAGTTTGGGCTGGTGTTAGGCGTTGTATTTACAAGTGTTACCTTACCCCAATAGCCTCCGCTGTTCACAACATCAATCTTTACCAAGTGGCTGTTCAATGGCGGCTCGCTGACGTTATTGCCTGGTAACACGGGAGTGGTCGGCGCATTTGGAAAAGAGATGTAAGAATAGAATTTGCCGTCTGCAGGATTCAGGTCCATATCCTGCCAGCCGCCGTTCGCATTGGACGTAGGCTGTCCGGCTACAGCGAATGCATATACTGCGCTCATAAAATTGGCATAGCCGGTTTGCAATATGGGATCAGAAATATCCAGGTGATAATAAGCAGGTACAATGGCCGTGGTGCCGGCGGTAAGGTCTGTTGGGCTGGCAATTCTTCCGAGAAACACATCGATCTTGCCTCCGGAGAGAGGTGGGTTAAGGTCTGTAAATGTGTAGGCTGTAAACCAGTAGGTACCGGCATTATCCATATTGCCGGATGCGGTATTGACAAAACTGTAAGTAACCGGCCGGCCGGCATCAGCACTGGTTGGTGGCTGTATGGTCCCGATTTTGGTAGCCTCAGCATCCGCCCCAACTCTGTAAAGCGTGCCACTAGCACTGTTTGGACCTGCATAAGCGTATTCCATGCCGTACATATAACCATCCAGCGGACTAATGCTCGCCGCATTTATATTCTGTGCCGTACCATTGGTATAAGTGATGGGTATACCTGCAGAAAAATCACCGCCTGCAGCTGCAGGATTGGCAGCAGTATAGAGAAATACCTGGTTAGGCGCGCTGTTAAGACCCGGCTTGCCAATGTAAACATAATTTCTTACCATAGTATTGAACGGCACCATTGCCTCCAGCACACTTGAATAGCTGATGGCTGCAGCAATGCCTGCCAGCAATAAACATTTTTTCATCTTATGATTTTTAAGGAATATCCTGTTTCAGATAACCTCCTTATCTATCAACTACCGTGCCAGATATTGAATTTTGTAAATTATTTTTTACTTGCTTTTAATGAAATAGATTTTTAAAGTGAAGTATTTTAAATTCATTTTATAAATTATTTGATGTTTTTTGCCAGTTTTTTCATTTTGATAAATTCCCGTTTAGTTGCTTAATTGTACTGAATCAGAGAACGTTGGCAGTAATTGTACCTGATCCATCATCTTCTACAACCAACTGATTGCATGGCCAGAATAGCAAAGAATAGTAAATGACATACCCGGCTTGTGTAACTATTCACTTCGAAGACCTGAAAAATAATTTGTTAAACAAATGATCGCCTTACAACATTGCGCAGCTTGAGCATGATTTCCTTTCTTTTTATACCCCGGCGGAATTTGCATGGATTAACAGACCTTTGCTGCCCAAATGATTTCTGTAAAATATATCCGGATTATTTTTCTGCTTGTGCTTGGTGGTTCAGGTACATATGCTGCAAGTGCCCAAAGTGCTGTTTCTCCTAAAAAGCACAAGCGCCATTCTGTTTATTTTTCCTGGGGCTATAATGCGGAATGGTACACGCGCAGCAACGTGCATGTGAAGCAGGATGAGCTGGGCAATGATTATACTTTCAATAAAGTAAAGGCTACCGATCACCGGGGCTGGGATGAAGGGCTGTTCAAGCAACAACTAACCATTCCTCAATACAATTACCGCATCGGCTATATGCTGGATGAAGACCGCGGCATCGGCATCGAGATCAATTTCGACCATACGAAGTACATCATTGCGCTGGATCAGGATCTACACATGACCGGCCAGTTTCAGGGACGCAATGTGGATACGAATATTCGTTTCTCCAGCGAAAATGGCTTTCATTATTACCTGAACAATGGCGCCAATTTCTTCCTCATCAATCTGGTGAAGCGCATGCACCTGTGGCATGATAAGCAAAATATTGTGCGCATCGATGCGCTTGGCAAGGCCGGCATCGGCCCGGTAGTACCGCATGTGGACAATCAGCTTTTCGGCGGACAAAATGACCCGCACTTTCAGCTTGGCGGCTGGAATACCGGCGTAGAAGCAGACATTAAAGCGACTTTCTGGAAGTATGCCTATCTGGAATACGGATTCAAAGGTGACTATGCGCGCTACAGCGGATTGCGCAGCTACAAGGGCGATGCCCGCCAGTCTTTCGGCACATTCGAGATGATCTTAAGTCTCGGCATCAACATACCCACAGGCAGGAAAAAGGGCTGATAAAATCAGCCCTTTTCTACTATAGCTTACAGCCTCCAGTTCTGGCATCATCTTCCAGCTCAATGGTTGCATGGCTTATGTTATGGTGCTCCAGCTCATGCTTTACGGCTTTTACCACGTCCAGCTTTTCGGTGAATGTCAGTGACGGGTCTGCCTCCAGGTGAGCAGTGAGCGCATTCTCTGTTGTGCTCATGGCCCAGATGTGAATGTGCGTGACCGTCTTTACTCCCTGCACGGAACTCATCATACGCTCTACTTCATCTGCATCTACATTGCGCGGCACGGCATCCAGCGAAAGCCTGATACTGTCTGACAGCAGAGTCCAGGTACTGATCATGATTACTACCAGCACTACCATACTTACCACAGCATCCAGCCAATACCAGTGCGTATAGCTAATGACAATGCCGGCTATGACGACTCCTACAGATACAAGCGCATCGGCCATCAGGTGGAGATAAGCGCTTCGGGCATTGAGCTCATGCTGGCTTTTGGCAAAGAGCATGGCCGAGATACCATTGATCAGGATACCCAACCCTGCTACCCACGCTACCACCCCACCTTCCAATGGCTCCGGATGACGCAGCCTCATAATGGCTTCATAACCCAGAATGCCGATAGCCACCAGCAGGATTACCGCATTGATAAGCGCAGCGAGAATAGTGCTCTTCTTGTAACCATAGGTAAAGTTCTGCGAAGGCCGGAGCTTCGCCAGCCGGAAAGCCAGCAGCGATAATCCCAGGCTGGCCACATCGCTCAGGTTATGCCCGGCATCGGTGAGCAGCGATAGTGAATGCGTAAGCAGCCCGGCCACCGCTTCGCCGATTACATAGATCAGGTTCAGGATGATCCCGATCAGGAATGCCTGGCTGGTAGCCTGTGCTGCCGTTACAGCATGGCTGTGGTCGTGATGATGATGTTCGTGCGCCATATGTTTTTTAAAGGTTCAGCTTAATGCCTCCGTTAATTACAAATCCATCCAGCGGCGCATAAATATCGCGAAACTGCGGCGAGGAAATGCTGCCGGTATAAATGGTATCGAATCTTGTTTGCCGTACATCCAGAAAGTTCTCAAAATTGATGTACAGGGAAAACCGCTTCCAGAGCTTTTCTGCCATGAAGCCGCACAGCCAATAATCGCGCCCCGTTGCGCCATCGCTCAGCTGCTGCGGGCTGTAATAATATGCCTCCAGCCCTATCTTCCACTGATCTTCTAATTCATAAAACAATACGCTGTTCACCCGGTGCTGTGGCGTCAGCGGGTTTTCCTTTTTTATCCCTCCTGTATGCACATAGGCATCCGTAAATGTATAGCCCAGGAAGAGCTTGAAATCTCCATAGCCCAGCTTGATATTCGTTTCCAGCCCGCGGCTGTCTATATGTCCGTCGATATTATCGAACTGCCAGGCGCCGGCACCTGCGGCCTGCAGCAGCAATGGATTATTGATGCGGGTGTAGAAAAACAATTGATTGATGCTGAACGTGAGCTTCCCGCCTGCAAAAGAGGTGCGGTAATTAATGTCCCAGTTGGCGCCATAGCTTTTCTCCAGCTCGTTTCTGCTGGTGCTGATGGGCAGTACATTCCGATACTGGATGCGCTCGCTTTCTTCTGTAAAAATAGTCGGTGTCTTGTAGCCCAATCCACCGCCAATGCGCGATGAGAGCCGTGCATTGTACTTATAAAGCAGCGATAGCCGGGGCAACGCAGCAAAGCCATAATCGATCACATAATCACCACGCAGGCCACCTTCTACAAAGAGCTTAGGAGCTACATGCCAGGTGCTTTGCACAAATGCGCCCGCCGTAGTCTGCGTGTAATCCCGCTTGGGAAAAGGCTCGTTCGATACTTCACGAAAAGCATCTGTAAGCAGATTACCGCCGGCTACCCAATCCAGCTTCTCCCCATTGTGATTATACGTAAGCTCCGTATAGGTAAGATGCTGCGTACCTTCAAAGTCATAGCCGGGCGTACCAATGATTCGGTTGAAGTAGCCATAGCTGTTTTTAAAGGACAGTGTATTCTCTTTCGAAAACTGATGCGTGACCGACAGCTGGGTGCTGATGCGCTTTGTACGGTTGCGCTCGTAGTATCCGTTGAGTGTATCTGCCTCGCCGCGGATGTAATGAAGATCGCCGCCAATGCGGTTTTCAAAAGTGGCATTTACACCGGCTACAATGGTGGTGCGCGAAGATGGATAAAAGAACAGCTTGGGATTGATGGTATAGCGCTCAAACTTCGGGATAGCTGTAAGGTCAATACCGGCGGGATCATAAGGCGCATTGCTGTTGCGGGATACAAAAACAGTGGTGCCTGTCTTCCCAAAACGCTGACCATAGAATGCATTAATATCCAGTCCGCCGGCGCTGGTGCCATTGATATGTGCCCGCAGTTCACGTTCTGCGCCGGGTGTCTTCGAGATCAGGTTTACAAGACCGGCTATAGCGCCGCCGCCGTACAGCGTAGATGCCGAGCCCTTGATCACTTCTACCTGCTTCAGATCAAGCGGTGGGGTTTGCAATAGACCAAGTCCGCTGGCTGCGCCTGAGTACAAAGGCAAACCATCTTTCAGGATTTGCGTATAGCGCCCGTCAAGCCCCTGAATACGGATCGATGCATTGGCCGATGTTGCAGATGTTTGCTGCGTCTGGATGCCTGTGCTTTCGGAGAGCAGCATGCGGATATCGCCGGGCTTCATATTGGCCTTCTCATCCAGCTCTTCGCCGCCTATGAATTCGATGCGTGCAGGAATATCGCGGATAGACCGGTTGCTCCGGGTAGTGCTGATGGTAATGACTTCAAGATCGCTCTTGAGCGTGGAATCAGCTGGCTGCCCGTGTTCCTGAGCAGCGGCAGTGGTGCAGCCGCCGGCTAGGGCTGCTGCGATGATGATTGCTTTCATTGCAGTAAGTCTCTGATGTTTTTTGAGTAGAAAATATCCTTTACAGGAATTTTTACCGGCTCATAGAATGCGCCGGTCCTTTACGCACAGCAATGATGAATGCTGCGCGTGATCAGAAGACTAACTGCGGAGGCTGCCAGATGGGAAAGAAGACTTTTGCTAATGCCGTTAATGCATAAAACCCTTTGGGCTTCTCAAAAAAGGTTGCTGGTTGCCGCAGCATTGCGGTACTCATTGGGGGCACTACAAAACCCGCACAGCAGGAGCAGGTACAGAATGGAGAACAGTTATCCGCATCGCCGCAATGCTCATGCGCAGCCTGTGGCGCAGCCGCAGCACAGGTGCTGTATATGGCCGGCGCAGCAGCATCCGTACAGGGCAGGCAGCTTAATGCCAGCACTAATACAGCTAAGAAGAATGAGATGAAGCGACGCACGGTACGCAAATTTAGCGCATTACTCATTACCGGCAGGTGTGCCTGCAATATACCTGCCAGTACGGATGGTGGAGCCTTTTGTACCAAAATACTTTTGCAGAAATAAACTTCTTATGAACAAGCAAACAATTATTCCGCTGGTACTGCTCGCTGTCGGCGCATTTGCATCCTGCAAGAAAGACGATAGTCCAGGTGTAAGCGCTGCTACGTGCACCATTACGATCAATGATACCCTGAACATTACTCCGGATTCCGTGCATTATGATTATTACAGCGGCACGCTGCCGCGCATGCAGGCATTCAAAAACAGCGAAGCTGTCTTCACGCTCTGGCCGGGCTCTTTTGCTACCAATACAGTAAGCCTCAAGCGCCAGTATGTCTATTGGATCTATAAGACGGGTATCTATTCTCCGGAAGAGGCACGACCGGGTTCTTTAACCCTTACGAATAGCAATGATGTGCTGAGCGGCAGCTTTACGGCCAATGGTACTGTGTATTCAGGCACGGGGCCTGCTGCCGGCAAGATCAGCGCTACGTTTGCAAACGTGCGCCAGACAGGCCGCTAAATAAATAGCATTACAAAGGCCGCGACGTGAGATGTCGCGGCCTTTGACTTTTGTTACTTTATCTGATTGTTCAGATGCTTACTTTGAAGCTTACCTTCTTATCGCCCCACATAAGCGATACGATTCCTTGTTTGGTAATGGAGTAGGTGAGCTTTTCTGCAAATGGTGCCGCTTTTAACTCAGGCACGGTGATTTTCGCAACATCAGCGCCTTTGTTTTTCTCATAATCATATGCGCCCCAGGTATCCCAGATTTTATTGAAGATGAGCGTCCACTTGCCGCCGTTCCTTTGGGTGAAGAAAGCATATTTACCGGCGGGCAATGTCTTGCCTTCTACTGTAACCGGCTTATCTGTCTCAAAAACGGTTGCCTCATTCGCGCCTGCTCTCCAGACTTTGCCATCCATCGGCTCCAGGTCTTTGCCAATGGTGCGGCCTTTTACGGATGGCTGTCCATAGCTGATTTTGATGGTAGCTCCGCTGCTGATTGTTTCTGTAACCATCGCAGGCGGGCTCGGGCGTTTTGATTTGTCTTCTGCGGCTTTCTGTGCCATGGCGGTGCCGGCTGTAAGCATGGTTGCGGCTACCGTAATCATGGTGATGAGTTTCTTCATAGCTGTATTTATATTTGGTGTAACGTATACTGCAAAGGTGTGCTAAAAAACAATGGCGACAGTCAGCGCACTTGCCGTATCACCGGAATAATATCATGAGCATCCGCCCTGCACATCACGATGATCTGGAGCAGATCAACAACATCTATAATCAGGCAATTGGCTTGAGGATGACGGCAGACACTCATCCTGTTTCGATGCTGCAGCGCAGGGAATGGTTCCTGCAGCATGAACCTGCTATGTATCCTGTATTTGTTTATAAAGCAGAAGGCGTTGTGGCGGGCTGGCTTTCATTTAGTCCTTACCGTAGTGGCAGACAGGCTTTGCGGCAAACGGCAGAGATCAGCTATTATATTGATGAAGCATTTCGTGGAAAAGGCATTGGAACTAAACTAGTAAATTTTGCCCTGAAAGAAGCGCCGTCATTGGCTTTGCATGTACTGTTCGCCATCATTCTGGAGCATAATACGGCCAGCATTGCGTTGATGAAAAAGTGTGGCTTCAAGCAATGGGGCTTTCTGCCGGAGGTAGCCAATTTTGATGGCGACCTGTGCGGACAAGTGTATTATGGAATGGTACTGTAGCTTTTCTATAGGCTCACTTCTCTGACTGCTGTGCATGCAGCGATGCTGCATACGGGTACCATTGCTCCTGCACCATGTCCCATAATTCAATGCGGTCTTTCCCGGCCATCAGCTTATAGTCAAACTTTGGAAAATTCATTGCTATATAGCCGGGATAGAAAAACTCTTTGCCGGTTTCGGCGGCATAGCGCACGCTTTCCAGATACAGCCACTTGCCGGGACTGTACTTTTTATAATCCGGATGGTAGAAGTTGAGAATGCCGGCGGCGCTGTGTTCGCCTTCATCAAAATAGCCTACGGCAATGAGCTGGCCTCCATCGCGCACCTGCCACATGCGTGCGGGAAAATAATTGACCGGACTTTCACCCATCAGAAAAGCAGCCGCAGAGCCGGGCGCATCAAAATTCACATTCTGCCGGTAGGCGCTGTACAGCTCTTCGATCTCATCATCAATATGTGCATCCAGCAGTACGCAGGAGAAGTTGCAGTTACGGCGCATGAGCTCGCGGTGCCGCCTGCCCGGGGCGTAGCCCCGCAAACATATCCTTGCCCACAGCACTTCTATGAGCATCCCTTCATCGTTGATGGTAGCGCTGGTGGTAAATACAGTCTGCCGCATACGGTAATAGCCCTGCGCCAGTAGCACATCCATCATTGCAGGGGTCAGGGACTCCTGAAGCAGGAAGTAGTACATGTAAAATTAAAAACGGAAAAGTGATCTGATATTCCTTCCGTAAAATTAACGGATCAACGGTGAAAGCCCATGGTTTTGCCCAGAATACGAAAGCCTTTGTATGCTCTTACAGACAGCTTTCCATCGCTCGTGAGCTCAATGGATGCATCATATTCCTTCCCTGAGCCTGCATCATAGATATGCCCGTCGTCCCAGCGCTTTTCATCCGCATCGTACTTCAGGCCGTGCAGCACATTCAGGCCGATCAACTTTCTTCCGCGCAGCGCGGGATTGGGATTTTTTTCATCCAGCCGGTCATTGGAAGATACTTTACTATGATGATCTGTAAATGAGATAATCTTCGCCTGATATTCTATACCGGTTTTATAAACTTCGATGGTCAGCGCTTTTTCATCCGCTTTCCATTGCCCGAGAATGGCATCCTGTATCTGTGCGCTGTGGGCCTGGAAATGTGTACCGGCAAGAAGCGCGGCGCCTGTAACAATCTTCAGAATATGCTTCCGGTAAGGTATCATTCCTTTCTCTTTTTTGCAGGACGCAGAAAGGCTGGTGTTGCTGATATAGTTACCGGCTATGCCTGATGTACATCCGGTCCGCTGACGGAGCGCCCGTATCCTTTCTTTGTCGTTAAACCAATAAAATAATTCAGCAGATACAACAGGCAGAGAAAAGGCAGCACCCAGAATACCCTGGAATTGAACCGCCCGATCACAGTAGAAAAGGTAGCAGTGATTGCAGCGTTGCAGCAGAGAAATATTGCTGTCAGCACGAAGGCGCATCGCCACTTCCCGTTGTTGTTATCCGGTTGTTCCTGACGATACAAATTTCCTACCAGCAGCGCGCCTGCACCTGTTAAAAAAGTAAAAATCACGATCAGCACGTTAAAAAGCGTGAGGTTGAGGTAACCTTCATTCTGCATAGACGCCGAATATTCTTTCAGCTCTGAACGCTGGTATTTGCCGATGCTCAGATAGGGCGATGAGCCTTCGGGCTGTGGTACCACGCCATCACCGATATTCAGTTGCGCCAGTTGCCGCAGAGAGGCCTGTGCCGACTTGAATGAAAACAGCGCCAGATATTTTGGGGTAGTCAGTATCTTCTTTTCGATCTGCTGATATTCCGCCTCATTGGCTTCCCAGCCGCCGGTTTTGTAGAGCGGGCTTTCAGGGTTCCACATAAATATCCATTGGCGGTTGGGCAACTGGTCTTTATAAGCGCACAATTTATAGTTGTTGTTAGCACAGTTCTCTGCGAGAAATTTATCCATTATCCCGCTCTCTACCATACGGCACATCAGGAAAACGCCGCTGGCCGCACTGGGGCGAAACCCTTTACCCGCAATTGCATTCAGGGTGCAAAAACCCAGCAGCGCAGAAATGCTCAGTGCCAGCAGAACAAGGTTTTTTTGAAACGTTCTGTTTTTTCGCATCCAGCCATGAATCATCAAAAGGATAGACATAGAAGCCAGGATTAACGGATGCGCGTTGTGAAGCATCAGCACACAGAAAAGGAAGACGGCCAGTAAAGCTCTGTATGCTTTGCTTAATGGTACCATGTGCCAGATCATCACGCAGAGCAGTAGTATAGCCGTAAATATATCGGGCATGAGCTGGCTGCAAAACCAGGCTGCGCTGGTGCAGAAGGTGACCAATAAACAGGCAGCAATAAATATCTTTCCCGAATACCTGCTGCCGAGCAAATGACGCATCAGTATCTGCAGCAATGCAGCCAGCAATAGGGCTTGTACGGCTATGCATCCCCAAAGCGTCAGGCCCAGACTGCTGGCACGTATAAATACGCTGTAGCCCAGCGCACGATCAAGCGGCACGGTAAGCTCATAGGCATTGCCCACATAGGCGCCGCTATCGGGCGTCACCATCGGGAAGCCATTGTAGAGCGCGGGCGCTATGAATAGCAGGGTACCGGCCAGCAATCCGATCAGCCAGTTTTTATTCCCTTGTGCGGTATCTGATGGAATGTTCATATTGCCTGATCGGTGTTCCTTAAATGCTTTTTCTAACGGATACTGCAGGTCATCATTGGTACTTGATCCGGTTAAGCTGATCTTTATTGATGACGCTATCCAGAAAGATATACTTCCCCGCGCCCAGTTCAAAATATCTTTTCGTCAGCGCGGCTTCCGGTATTTGCCAGCCATCTACCTGTATAGTTGCGCCATCGTCTTTAATGGTATAGGATTTTTCATTCCATGCTAAAAACAACGTTTTGCTATGCTCCTTCCCGTCCAGCGAACTGAGGAGCAATGATTCCATAGATGCATTCCATAAAGAGCTGAGCGGTATGCCGTCGGGAATCCATTTTCTGTAAAGCACGGCTTTCTTCGTTTTCAGACTGTCCATCAACTGCATATTGGCGGCCATCCATTTATGCCGCTGGGCAATTGGCCTGCTGCCGTTTGCAATTTTACAAAATGAGATGATAAGGATAACCAGTGCGGCAGATGGTATGATGGCTTTGTTGATGCGGATTTTCGGCAGATAGACTCTTAAAATAAGCACGATGAAGAACACGATTGGCTGCAGCGTATGCTCATAGTAATGATTGTAAATCTGGTATTTAAAATCATCAAACGACATAATGATCAGCGAGAAGAAACCAACCGATGTGAGGATGAGAAAAATGACAGATCGGTAATCCGAAAAGCGAACCAGCATAATCAGCAGCAGCAGGAATACCAGCGGCAGGCAGAAGGCCTCGCTGATCAGGTAATCATAAAAGCCATTGGCTATGGGTCCGGAATAATAGCGTGTTGAGATTTGCTGAAACAGCTCTACAGCCGTGATTTTTCCGGCTTCGTAGGGCGATGTGAAGAAGAATTTTTTCAGCAAAAAGCATCCGAAAAAAATAGCTGCGGGAAATGCCAGCGTCCGTAAATGATCTCTTCTCAGCAGCCATCTGTACAGCATCCATGCCAGCGTTACGGGCAATATCAGGGGATGGCTGAAGGCAATGACCGGTACCATAATCAATGCAGCCAGGCAGAATGCCCGTTGATGATTACTGCCTTCTTTATAGTAATCATATACGCCATCGTACAGCAGGAACACTACCATCCCCATCTGAAATTCGCTCACGGTGAAGTAAAACAACCGGGCATTCATCAGGGTAAAAAAGAACAGAATTGATAGCCCGACATAGGGATTTTTCAGCCACTTTACAGCCAGAAAAATACAGACGCACGGTACCAGCGCATACCCGACCGAGTACGCCATCACCACTGACTTCAGGGGCAAATGCAGGTTAATGAATATGGCCGGCAACAACTGATTAAGCAAGCCCACAAAACGGCTGTGCGCTACAGTATAGCCGTGATTGTGTGTCATTTCTTCTATATAGTAGGCCGCATCTTCAAAAATGGTTCGCTCTTTATAATACAGGACGGAAAGAACCAGCAAAGCAGCCGATCCCAGAAACAGGACCATATTCAGATAGCGGTTTTTTAATGCCGGATATTCCATTTCGTGTGTTTAGCAATTATTGGTTCAAGGGTTTGGAGCTGGCTTTTGTCCACCGCAACACGGCCATATTATCCTTATTGCTGAGTATGGCGAAGTCATTCAACTGGGCCGGATCAATGGATTGAATATGAGCCAGCGTTCCCCCACTGCATACTAAGATAGATGCATTTCGGTCTTGCATAGTAGTTCTGACGCAGGTTAGGCCAGTTTCCAGCCAACTTACCGGCAGGTTGTAACCTCTACGATCGCAATATACAAGCCCCAGATTAGGCGCATTATCTCCTACCACAATCTGTTCATCGCGGGAGATGTGTAGGTCATCCAATACCTGTGCACCGTGTTCCATCCATATATAAGATGCGTTGGCATCATAATAATCGCCTTCAGGCTTTTGCCGCTGGAAGATCTGATAATCTGCAAATAAAAAAAGCGCTGCAATGACAACCAGCACTCCTGCCCGGACTGCGCTCAACTGCCTGCCCTGAAGCCCGCGACGGACGCTGATCATAGCAATCAACAGCAGCATGCACAAGAGTGGGAAAAAAAGTGGCAAAATGTAGTAATCATGCAGCTTAAGCTGCTCACCGAAAAAGTAGCTTAGCGTACATGCGCCCGCTAGAAAAATGATTATTGGAAGCACCAGACGCTTGCTTTTTTGAAAGCTAAGCACCAGCCCAACCGTCACTATAAAAATATAGATGATGTACTGCTGGGAAAGAAGGTACTCGTTCATCCATCGCCTCTTAAAGCTTACTTCAAAATATTCAGTAAATGAATCCCAGCTTTTGAATGGTCTCGTCTCGGCGAGGAATACAGGACTGTGGTATTTGTTGTCCAGATATTTTACATACAACAGATTTCCGAGGATCAGCGCAAGCGTGATAACTCCTACAACTATCGTCTGCCAGAGTTCTCTTTTATTGCCTTTACGCCATAGATGTCCTAGTGCGAAAATGCTGATTCCGGCAAGGTAAGTGATCGTTGATGTCTTAATCAGCACAGCGAGGGTAAGCCAGGTAAACGAGCTATAAAGACTTTTCAGGCGATCATCGCGCAGATAACGGAAGAAAAAATAAAACCCGATGAAGCAGATAGATACTGCTGCAGAATCAGGAAGAAAATTGCCCGAATAATATACATATACCGGACTGCAAAAGATAAAAAGTGGTGTAAATATAGAACAGACAAAATCGCGCGTGCGCTCGTAAACAATGAGGAATAATGCATAAAGCCCGCTCAGCGCAATACAAATATCCAGAAGCCGGTAGCAATTACTGATTTGCTGTCTGCCGAAAATATATCCCAACGCTGCAGCAAGGTAGCTCTGCAAGGGAAACTCTACTCCTGCAATACCATCTTTAGAATAAAGGCTTTGAGTAGCCGGCTGCAGGAAATTCATTCCATGATCATAAAAATTTATAGCCAGCGAAAGCCGGTCTGCCTGCGCCCAGTCATGGATGCCATAGGGCAACCGACCAACGACATCTGAATAATAAACAATGCAGTAGAGTATAGCAATGGCCCAAAAGCCTGTGTGGCTAAGCCAGTTCTTTTTAAGCAGCATTCAATATTAAAGCGGGGTTTAAAGCAATAACTAATCTACCATTCCATGCCCGGATAAGCCCGTTGCAGGTATTGCATTTCTGCCAGTACGTAGCCAAGGTGCTCGGTATGTATACCGGTCTTTCCGCCCTGTTGCATCCAGGTATTTTCCGGCATTTTTAAAGTAGCTTCTTCAATAATATTTTTCACGTGCTCGAGCCATTGCTGCCTGATCACGCCAAGATCTGCACCAATACCTGCCTGCAGCATAGCTTTATCTGCCTCTGTAGCTATAGTAAATTCACCAGTGTATGCCCAGCGCTCATCTATAGCCTTCTGCATGCGCCGGTGGCTTTCTTCCGTACCATCACCCAGCCGGATCACCCATTCAGAAGACCACTTCAGGTGATAGCTTACTTCTTTTAATGATTTTTCGGCTACGGCAGCCAGTAATTCATCTTTACTTTCCTGAAGCGCTTTGTAAAAGTAGTAGTTGAATACATCGGTAAAAAATGAGCGGGCTACGGTGAAGGCCCAGTCCTCATTGGGCTGTTCTGCCAATTGTACATTGCGGAAATCCCAGGCATCGCGCAGGTAAGCGATATCATCTTCTTCCAGTTTTCCTTTTTGGGCAAAAGCCTGATTGAGCATTGGCGAACTGAATGCCTGCTCGCGTGCTTCCGGCGAAAGATCATTATAAAGCGTAGCTGCATAATCACACAGGCTGCGCGCCGCGCCAATATGATCCAGCGCCATATTGGTAATAGCAATATCCTGCTCCAAAACAGGCCCATGACCGCACCATTCACTGAGGCGGTGGCCTGTAATCAAGGCATTATCTGCAATCTGGAGAACGTAGCAGAGAAGGTCAGTTGATTGGCTCATAAATGAATTACCTGTACAGAAAAAATGATTACGTGCCTGTTAATTACATATGGCTGATACCATCGGGAATATCATAAAAAGTCGGGTGCCTGTACACCTTGTCGTTGGCCGGGTCAAAAAGCTCATTGCTTTCCGAAGGGTCAGATGCGTGAATGTGTTTGCTTTCTACCACCCAAATGGAAATGCCTTCATTACGGCGGGTATATACATCGCGGGCATTTTCAATGGCCATCTGTGCATCTGCTGCATGAAGGCTTCCTGCGTGCTTATGATCCAAGCCGGCCTTGCTGCGGATAAATACTTCCCAGAGCGGCCATTCATTCTGAAGATTGCTTTCGCCACCGGCAAGTTCCTTCTCGCCATAGTTGCCATAGCGGTGTTTGGAAAAAAGAGATAACATACGTTCGTTTGTATTAGATAAAGTAAGCTGTAGCGAGAAAATCACTTATGCTGCTACGCTCTCATTTTCACGGCGTTCCTTACGCTTATGCGCATGAGCCATCGCAGCTTCACGCACCCACGTACCTTCTTCCCAGGCTTTCTTACGCGTTTCAAGACGTTCTTTATTGCACGGGCCATTGCCCTTGACTACATTATTGAACTCGTCCCAGTTGATCGCACCGAAGTCGTAATGGCCGCGCTCTTCATTCCATTTCAGATCAGGATCGGGAATGGTAAGGCCCAATATTTTTGTCTGCTCTACGGTTACATCCACCATCTTCTGCCGCAATTCATCGTTGGTAAAGCGCTTGATGCGCCAGCGCATGCTTTTAGCTGTGTTGGGACTATTCGCATCATTCGGGCCAAACATCATCAGGGCCGGCCACCAAAAGCGATTCAGCGCATCCTGCGCCATTCTCTTTTGGATTGGTGTGCCCTGCGACATCTTCATCATGATCTCAAATCCCTGACGCTGGTGAAAGCTCTCTTCCTTGCATACGCGAACCATCGCGCGTGAGTAAGGCCCGTAGGAGGAACGGCAGAGCGGCACCTGATTCATAATAGCAGCACCATCTACCAGCCAGCCGATCGCACCCATATCTGCCCAGGTAAGGGTCGGATAATTAAAGATAGAAGAGTATTTAGCCTTGCCTGTGTGCAGCTGATCCAGCATCTGATCGCGGGTTATGCCCAGCGTTTCTGCAGCGCTGTAGAGATACAATCCATGGCCTGCTTCATCCTGCACTTTGGCCAGGAGAACGGCCTTCCGGCGCAGACTTGGCGCGCGGGTAATCCAGTTGCCTTCCGGCAACATGCCCACTATCTCGCTGTGCGCGTGCTGGCTTATCTGACGGATCAGCGTTTTGCGGTAATCGTCCGGCATCCAATCGCGCGGCTCGATCATCACATCGTTGTCAATCTTCTCGTCAAACTTTTCCTGAAAATCTATGGTGGACATGAATGATACAGCTTTATGACTTACAAATTTACGCCAGAATACCCCGCCAAACAATTGCACGATGGTTAATCCCCCGAAATTGCTGCTTTCCGTTAATGCTATTGGGCGAAAATGAACCTGATCGTAACCCCTGCTTTGGTAGTAGTGGTCGGGTACGATTGTGTAGTGTAAGGAATACTTTGCCTTCGGTCGTAGAAGAAACGTAGCGTAATCCGGTCATTCACAATGTAGTCAACGGATGGCGAGATGGATATTACCTTTTGCCCGCGGGTGATTACTTCATAATCCTGCGCCAGATAAGTATTGCTCGTCTTGTCATCGCGATAGCCTATATCAAGCTTCACATTCAGGTCATTTTCCAGCTTCTTTACACCCAGTATTGAAAATGGCAGGCGCAGACCGTGAATACGATAGCCGGCGCCAATCACCAATTCCGAGCTGCGTGTTTCGCTCACCTGATAGTCAATGAGGCTTAAGCTCACGGTACGGCTCTTCCTGTATTCCACACGTGCGGTCATTCCATTACGCAGCGATGCATCTACCCCGATCAGCGGACCGAATGCCTCTGAGATGGTGATATTCGGCACCTGGAAGAACGGAATATAATTGCCCGATACAGAATCCAGGAACGATGGATAGCCTACCCCGAATGCATCCTGGAAGAATAAGGATGTTGTGAAAGAGCTTACAGACAGATTGCCGGTATAAGCATCGCTCACCACGAAGTTGGTAAAAATGTTATTGAACAGCGGCAGCTTGCTGAGGCCGTTATAATTGATGCGCCAGTTAGGAAGCGGATAATAGTTATGGAATGGATTGCTCTTAATGCTGGAGTTGCTGTAATCCATCAAAGGCACGGTTTCTGCGTTACGGCCACTATAGGCGGCGATGAATGCCGGTATCAGTGCATCCTGCGAGAAACGTCCGTAGCCCTTTTTGTACTCCGGATCATTCGGGTCTGCCAGTCCGTTGGTATAAGGGTTGTTCGTTCCCAGTCTGCGCGATACAATCTTTCTGCCGGCAATGAAATCCTGATAGGCCTTGCCATTGGCGCCACCAGCCTGGAACAGCGTTTTCAGTGCGATGTATGAGATGTTGTAGTTCCCCGTTTCGTAAGGATTATTGTGACTAAAAAGGCCATTGTGCGAGGAGGTGGTATCCTTATAAATCTCGGTATGAGACTTCACAAATGTTTTGGTGAGGCTCAGGTCAATGCGGAGATCATTGGGGATCGGCTCTACCTGTGCGGTAAAGGTCAGGTTCTGCGAATACGTCTGCTGGAACTGTGCATTGAACAGCGAGTCGGTGCTTATTTTTCCTTTACTGCTTAATACGTCCAAGTATGAGGTAGCCGGTTGCCCGCCGAATGCGAAGCCTATGCCCGGATCGCCATTGGCTGTATTCACGCCAAAGACTTTAGTGCTGTCCATATAGCCGGGCAGTATGGTACCGCCGTTTTCTGAATAGTTGAAGGTGGTCCGCTTCACCATAGTGAGCAGCCTGCCAACCGCTCTGGCCAGCGTGCCAGGCTCTGCCGGCTTGTTTCGGCGTTGACGGCGTGCGATCTTGCGATCCTGCTTTTTCTTTGCGCGATCGGCTTTGGCCTTGGCCAGATCATCCGCTTTGATCAGTCTGGTAAGTGAATCGAGCTGATTGTCAGACATCGTAGCCGTGCTTACAATTACCCCATTCAGATTGAGTGTTGACGGGCGCTCCCCTTTTTTTGGTGGCTTGGGCACCGGCGCATTATTCGTCTGCGGGCTCGTTTCTATATCCGGATTTGGCTGTTGATTTTTGCCGGCGGTTTCTTCTTTATCCCCGTCTTTACCCGGTGCAGCCTTATCTGAAGCGGGCTTGTTCGTGTTGTTTTTATTGCCTGCTACTTTTGGCGCACGACGCTTCGGCTGATTCACCGCTTTAAGGAAACGATTCTTATTGTACAGCTGTACAAAGTTCATCTCACCATTCAGCGTTTTCGTCTGTGTATTGGTAATAGTATTACCCAGGCTTTCAGCCAGGCGCGATGCTGCAGTCCATGAATAGGTACTTCCATAGCTGGCACGCAGACTTACCCAGTCTGTAAGCGGAAGCTTGGAGAATGGTACACTGTAGCTCGCATTCAGGGCTTGTGTGAATAAGGTATTGCGACCAAAGCGACTGATGGCTTTCCAGAGCGAATCACGTTTATCGGCTGTATTGATCTTGCCATAAGGCTCATCGATTCTTGAAATATTGTTGGCATTGTAATCGAATGAAAGCGATTTCGTAAGCTCCCAACGCAGGGTGTAGGTACGCTGCCACGTAAAGTTCTTATAGAAGGTAGAAGGTATTTCATAGACGCCATCCGTCTCCAGATCACGCACTTTCGTCTCTTCCACAATCC
The DNA here is from genome assembly GCA_965200035.1 of Chitinophagaceae bacterium. GTDB lineage: Bacteria > Bacteroidota > Bacteroidia > Chitinophagales > Chitinophagaceae > UBA1952. Next base: position 1,755,868 of record OZ241334.1, read on the forward strand.
GGTTCATATCGCTGCGGAAACCTATGCTGGAAGGTAGCGGGGTCAGGTTAAAATCTTTGATCAGTCCCCACCATTTAGAGCGAGAGCGAATCAGGGATTTAAACGGTTCAAATGGCTTGCTGCGGATGCTGTACGCATAGCCGATACCCAAACGATTGGTCGTGATTTTGTCTTTCTCAATAGTTGGGTTGTGCTTGAGCTGGCTGTTGTAGGCATAGCTCAGGTCAAAGTTTTTGGCGCTCCATGGCTTGGGCTTGCTGGTCGTCTTTTCAGGATTGCCCAGGATGCGCACGTTCGACAGGTTCAGGCTCTTGATCTCTGTTACATCCTGTGCGGCATCGCGCAGTGAATCGCGCGCCTCGCCGGAGTTCAGTGAGCTGATCTGATCCTTCAGGTTTACATCAAGGTCATAAGGATTGTACTTGGGCGTGCTTGCGCTTTTTGAGGTAGCCACATATACGGGCAACTGCACCCCCCATTTCTTCGGCATCAGCTTGCCTAACTGCAGGTTCGTATTGGCATCATACTGATAGTAGTTATCCTGCTTGCGCTGATTTACTTTCTGGTCAATATTACCGTAACCCATTGTGTGCATACTTCCGCCCACGTGTACGCTTCCCAGATCGGCAAGCTGTACATCTACTTTAGCAGTTGCTGCATAGCCCGGCGTTTCATTCAGGCCGGTCATGCGAAGCTCATTGAACCATACTTCCGTGCATTTAGCCATACCATCATCGGCGGGAGTAGTGGCGGTCTTGGCAGGATTCACGATACCCAGCATAATTGTTTTGGCCTCACCCACATTCGGGTTACCCACCACCACAATCGTATTGCCCTTTGCATCGAGCTGGCTGTAAGGAACGTAGGGGCGCAGGTTGGCCGTATTACGCGCAGTCTTCACCGCTACCAGATCCTCCAGCCCAATGTCCAGATTGTTTTCTACCGGCCAAACGCCCACATCGGCTGTTGTGCCCGGCGCGGTGATCTTGAGCGGTATCTGGTATTCGTAATAGTTATTGATGAAGTCTGAGCCAATACGGATGAATGCACGGAGATCGCCGTCTTTCAGCGGCGCCTGCCCGATCTGGCTTTCACCATGCAGGAACATCCGCAGGCGGCCAAACTGACGCATATCCACATTCACTTCTTTAAATGCAGCACGTGAATCTCCATCTTTCAGCGAACATACCTGCAGGGAAAGCGCCTGCTCGTTCTGAGCAATATTTTGTCCATTGCCCTGAGCAGCCGTCTGGCGGTTTACGCCCGGAGGTATCACATAATTCACTGGCAGGCGCTGGCTGTTTTCTTCCAGGCTCACAGAAGTAACTGTAAAGTCGGTCGTGCGCTGCTCATCATCGGGAATATTCTCACCCGGATTTTTCAATGAATAGTTATAACGGCGCCATTGGTTGCGGCCAAGGTTCAGCTGGGCAAAGCGAAGGGTTACGCTGTCCTGAAATCCACTCAGGAACATACGCATGAAGCGGATGGAGCGGAAGTCGGCGATATTGCCTACACGCTGCTGGTACTCGCGGATCGGAATTTTGAACTGATACCAGGTTTCATCCTCGTAATTACCGTTCGGCAGCTTTACGCGGCTGGTCTGCGAGTTTACAATATAATTGCTGCCCGTTACCAGTCCGCCCGGTTTCAGGTCTACACGGTATTGAAAATAATCTTCTGTTTCATTGAGTGTATTGTCTTTATCAATGTCCTCGGATTCCGGGATGCTCGTAGCGGCAGAAGAGGCTACTGCATTGGCATCAATAACCGGCGAGTTGCCCTGTGGATTAGAAAAATCGCGGTAGCGGGTAAGGACGCTCTGATTGCCCGGATCATAGATCGCATCCCGGTAATAATGGTAATCATCTGAAGAAGGATCTGCCTGTGCATTGATGTAAGCCTGAGAGCCGGTGCCGTATTTAGTAGCAATAGCGGTAAGGTAGTCGTTGAACTTAGCCCGTTCTTCATCATTGTTCAGGCCATCGTAGCCCACATCCTGTACAGCTCGCGCATCGTTGCTGTTGTCAAATGCGCGTGTGATCTGCTGCTGGAATCGGGGCACCACACCATAAGAGGTGCTCTCCAGCTTCGTGGTGTCTCTCGGGAAAGGCACACCATTCTCGAAGAATTTACGCCCATCCTTATTTACATCTTCTGATACATTACCGAGATTAAGGTAAAGCGAGCCGCCGGCTGTAGCGCTGTTGGCGCGGCCGCCGCCGATAAACGGATCAAGCAGCCAGAACTCTACATACTCTACGTTGGCCTGCTCAAAATCGCTGTAGTCCATCGGGCGCATGATGCCGCCCCAGCGGCCACGCGGATTGGTCAGTGTACCATCTGCATTCAGCCCGTCTGCATCAAAGTTGTATGGACCACGGTATTGCGGATAATAGGTCAGGTCAAAAGTGGAGAGCGCAGTGGTAAGCGCGGTAGAGGTACGCTGCGGGAATACATCCTGCTGCAGCACCATGCGCACATAGTGCTGGTTGATCGAATCCTGCTTCACATAATCCGGTATGCCACCAACGGGGTCTACCAGGCTTGGCTCAATGTTGTACCAACTTAGTTTGGCGCGGTTTTTCGAAGATGAAACGCCGGGAGTTACGCTGGCTTCGGGGAATAATACATTGCTGAACTTATCGCGTGCACCTACCGGAGCGCTTGCCAGTGTCCATGCAAGAGACGGGAACTTCAGATCGTATGCGCTGCGTGTGCCTTCAAAGTCATCGATATAGACAGCGCCTTCCGGATCGAGGCTGTTGATCTGCTTTGGGTGGCCCGGACGCAGGGTAGCACCTTCCGCACTGGCAGTGATCAGCGATGGTGCGGTGGTAGAGTAGATCGGCAGCTTATCGAGCAGCTTAGTAAGGCCCGGCACTTCCGACTGATAGTTACCATCTACGCCAAATACTGTATTCTTGATTGGGTCTTCTCCGAAGGTTGTTTTCTGGGTAAACGGACGCTCGGTCAGTCGCATGAATGTACCGCCCAGTGTGAATTTAGGATTCACATAATAGTCCAGCCTCGCTCCCATAAAATTTTGCTGCTGGAAGCCGAAAGTGGCGTTATCCTCATACTGCACATTCACCGGAATGCCGGAATTAAGCACACCCGTATTAAGGATTTTCAAACGGCCGAGTCCGTAATCAATCTGGTAATCTACATTCTCTGTCAGCTTTTGTCCGCCGGCAGTTACACTTACGGAACCGGGTGGAATATTGAAGCCGCCCAGAAATATTTCGGAAGACGAAGAAGACTTGTAAGAGCCCCGCATAATGAAGCGGTTGTATTGCTGAAACTGGCGCGCTATGGTTTTGGTAGAATCATACAGCACGGTATAGAGGTAGTTCCGCTCAAGCTGTGTATTGCCGCCGAGCGCCGGCCTCAGGTCATTGCCAAATGGCTCAAGCACCGGGAAGATGATGCGGCCTTGCTGCGGCGCAATCGTAATGCCTTCCACATAGTCAAACACGCCATCCGGCTGAGGATCGTTCTGCACATTCAACCGATCCAGATTCAGGAGCGAGATCAGCGGTACGCCTGCATTCGGTCCATCCGGCAGGTAGCGTTTTTCTCCACCCCCAGGGTCCTGGTACAATACATTGAAGCGGAAATCTTCTTTGGAAACACCGATGCCACCGAGCGCATATACGTTCTTCATCATCAGCTTCCACAGTGGCATAGTTGGTACCTGCGATTGTCCTTTCAGGAGCTTCAGGAAGATAGCTTTTTGTCCGCTTACAGAGTCGGGAGGAAGGTCTTCCGCAAACTCACCTACCTGAAATACCTTACCATTATAAGTATAGCGATAAGCCACGCCAAGCACGTCATTGGTATTGACCTGTGTATTCAGGGAAATGTAACCGAGCTGCGGATTGTAGGAAAATTCGGATGGCTGAAGCTTGCGGGCTGTAGTGCGATAAAAGTCAGAGCCGCTGAGAAGCTTTGCGCCTAAACTGATATTAGCCACAGGGCCGCCCTGAATGCTTTGAATATTTTCAATCACGGACCCGGCTCTTGTGCCGGGCGTTTGCAGCAGGCGCTCATACAGCCGGTTGGCGCGGTTATCAGGCTGGGCCGGGCTGGCGGCATTCACCAGATCGGGACGGAAGCTGTTTTTTTCACCCAGATCCATGAAGCAGACCACATCCCGGATACCATCTGTAGCACCGGTATTATTCGTTACCCATACTTCGATCTTATTGATGGTAACCACTGAGTTGATCACCGGAAAGTTCTTCAGCGCGGTATTATAATTATCGTGGAAGTACTGCCCGAGCAGGAAGTGCTTATTCTCTTCATAATCATCTGCCTTGATGCCAAACGTAGAAGTCTGCGAACCGCCCTGCACGGTAAGGCTGTTGCGCTTCGACTTCTGCTGGGAAAGCGCTGCGGTGATCCAGAGCTTACCGAATTGCAATTGCGTCTTCAGACCAAAAAGGGACTGCACGCCGGATATCAGCGTGGTATTGAGCGGGAAGGAAATATTACCCGCTTCTATCTTTTTGATGATCTCATCTTCCTTGCCGGTATATTCCAGCTTCTGGGTATTCTGATAATCAAAAGTCGGCTTGGTATTGTTGCTGATGTTCAGCTTCATCTTGTCACCAATCTGCGCCAGCAGGTTGATGTTCATATCCAGGTTGAAGTCGAAGATGCCGTACTTGCGCTGGCGCTGCGGCAGGGTAGGGTTCTGAATATTCTGCCAGTTGCCGCCCAGCGTCACATCCACATTGCCCTGCGGGCGAACGGAGATGGTGTTGTTACCGAAAATGCGGTCAAAGATGCCTTCCTTATACATGGTAGGCAGGGCAGGCTGCTTGTTGAACAGGGTAAGCGCATCCAGGCGGCGCTTCCAGTAGTTCTGCTCTTCCTGCTTGGCCTCGTATTTCTGGTACTCTTCAAAGGTAAGATAGGTAGGATTCTTAAAGAACTCATTACCCATTTTTTCGGTCAGGTAATAATGATTGTCCGAAGGGTCGTAGTCAACGTTCCGGTTCACATTGCTCGGGTCCTTCAGGTCGAATGGATTGGCAGGTCCGTCCACGCGCGGGTCGCCGGTACGATCTTTTAATGGAAAGTGCATAGGGCTGTCCGCCGGCGGTGGCGTCGGATCGGGGTCAGGATCGGGTATGTATGCACCCCGTGCAGCCGCATGGAATATGGCTGCGCCGAGGATCAATACCAGCACCAGTTTAGTACCAAAATTACTCTTGCCCTTCAATGTCTTATCGGTGTATATATAACTGTATTGTTGTAAATGGTCTTAAAGAGCCCGCAGCGCCAGTTTAATCACATCTTCCACACTCTTTTCCGTTGCATCCGGCACTTTTTTGATCGCTTCTGCGGCCGCCGCACGGGCAATTCCGAGATTCATCAACGCTATTAACGCGTCATCAGCCGTTGTATTGTGTATAAAGCCCTGTACAGCCGTTACCGCACTGTTATCTGTCTGCAGCTTTCCTTTCAATTCAAGCACAATGCGTTGGGCAGTTTTGGCGCCAATGCCTTTTACCATCTGCAATACCCTGGTCTCATCGTTGCTTACGGCTCTTTCCAGCTCATTCGGCGTCAGTGAAGAAAGAATAATGCGGGCGGTAGCCGCGCCTACTCCGCTGATACCCAGCAATGCACGGAAGGTGATCCGCTCCAGCTCATCCGCAAAGCCAAACAGCACCCAGGCATCTTCCCGTATCTGTAGGTGAATGAGCAGGCGGGCTTTTTCAAGGTGTTGAATCTTAGCATAGGTCTGTAGCGTGATATTCACCTCGTAGCCCACACCACCGCACAGCACATGCAGGAGCGAGGGAGATTTATAGGAAAGCTCTCCTTCGAGAAAGGCAAACATAGCAGATATCTTGATTTTTAGGGGCGGAAAAATACAAAAAATTAGGGGACGGGCTCAGTATTTACTTGTTAAGCCAGGATGGGCGGTAGCGCAGAATGGCTTCTTCCATAATTGTATATACCCGGTCGCGCAGCTCTGCTATTGTATCCTCGCGGCTCACCGGCACTTCTTTCAGAAATACGATGCGACATCTTCCGGGGTTTAGCGGGAGCTTCCGGTCGTAAGGCATACGCTCATACGTATCCAGAAAAAGCATGGGCTTTATGGGTGTGCCCGATTCGATGGCTATCCGGAAAGCCCCATCATAAAAGCTTTTCAGCGGCTCATGCGTTTCATTAAACGTGCCTTCCGGAAATACAAGTATGGAGATGCCTTTCCGCAATACGGCTTCCATCCGGCTGATGCTTTCGGCACGCTTTCTGGCACTGCTGCGATCTACCATCACTACCGCACGGCGGTAAATAAATCCAAACAGCGGTATATCCCCCAACTCCGATTTACCCAACGGGCGCAAGGGTTTCCGGACTGCTTTTACCAGCAATGCGGCATCCAGGTAGGAGATGTGATTGGCTACGTAAATGTATGATTTTGAATTATCCGGCGGCGCTTCGTAGATGTATTTTACCCGGATGCCCACCAGGAAAAACCAGATATCTGCCCATGCGGTGCAAATGTTATAGATGAGGTTGCCGCCGCGTACCGCGCCGCCGAATGATACGGCCACCGAGCACAGGAACACAGGAATCAGCAACGCTATGAATAATATAGTTGCATACAGGAAGTAGAGGAGCTGAACCATCCTTTTCACTGCTGCAAGTTGCGTTATTTAACCGGTTGGGCTGATAATTTTTATGTGATTTATTGGCATTACAGATGCCAGACCTTGGCGGGCCGCATTGCAAATGCGGCTCAGCGTTATTCATCTTTCCTTTGCTTATCTCTGCGTGTGCTTTGCTTACTTTGCGGTTAAATATTGTTTCATGTTTTACGCATTCAAAGGTTTTGTTCCGGTCGTTCATCCCTCTGCATTTGTGCATCCTCAGGCGGTCGTTACGGGTAATGTGATTATTGGTAAAGATGTGTATGTAGGGCCGGGCGCTGCTATCCGGGGCGACTGGGGTGGCATCGTTATCGAGGATGGTTGTAATGTGCAGGAAAACTGTACCATTCATATGTTTCCCGGTATCACTATTACCCTGCATCAAGGAGCGCATATCGGCCATGGAGCTATTGTGCATGGCGCTACCGTAGGGCGCAATGTGCTGGTAGGCATGAATGCAGTGCTGATGGATGAAGCGGAGATCGGTGACGAAAGCATTATCGGCGCACTGACTTTTGTGAATGCAGGTATGAAGATTCCTCCCCGCTCATTAGTAGTCGGTAATCCTGCTAAAATCATCAAGCAGGTAAGCGATGAGATGATTGCCTGGAAGACCAAAGGAACAGCGCTTTACCAGCAGCTTCCGGGTGAATGTTATGACAGCCTGCTGCCTTGTCAGCCGCTCACGGAGATTCCGGAAAACCGTCCGGCGCAGGAAGATCTTTACAAGACGTGGAATGCAATAAAAGAAAAATAATCTCCGTTTAGCCTTATAATTACTGCTATAAATGAGAACCCTGACCCTGCTTGCGCTGTGTATCCTTTTTTCGATACCGTTGGCCTTAAAGGCTATTCCCTTAGCCCTGCACCGTCCGCATCACCGTGTCCCGAAGTGGCATCCGGACACGCACCGGAATACAGCCACAGCCCACGCAGGCATCGGCGGTGTCGGCGCTTTTGCCTACACATTGGGTTTGGAGTACGAGCGCTGCTTTACAAAGAAAAGGCTGTTCTCCATAGCTGTTCCGGTATCCAGATATAAAGGTGGCACTTTCGGAGGGGCGCATAGTGGCCAGATATACAATAACATCGATGGCTATTATGTGGCGCCGGGTGTATGTTTTCATCCTATGGGCAGCAAGTACCGGGTAGATCCTGCCATCGGCGCCTTCCTGCTGCTCGGTCACGAAAAGCGGCTCGACAGCCGGTATGGCGACCAGGGCTACAGTGTTGAGTCCCGGAGGGATGAGCATTTTATTGGTGCGCTGCTCGGGCAGGCAAGCGTGACATTTTACTCACCGGATTATTTTGTGGCATTTGGTTTTTTTGCTACCGGCGGCTATATCTTCTCTCATACCCATGATACCTTCAGCGATCAGGAAAATTCGGGAGATCATCTCTATCTGCAATTCGGCGTGCGCCTTGGCGCCCATTGGTAATTGTGCAGGTATATGCTCTACAATACCCGATTACCTTTCTATCTTAGTGGAGTCATTTATTCATCCAAAACCTTACACTAATGGGATTTGATCAATACCACGAGCCGGCAGAAGAACTGTCGCAGGAAACACGCACTTTTGCCCGTATGATTACCTCAGTGATCGAAGAGGCGGAAGCCATCAGCTGGTATGAGCAGCGCATGAGCGTTGAGCAAAACAAAGATGCCAAAGCCATTATGGAAAATGCGCAGAAAGAAGAGTTCAAGCATTTTGGCATGGACCTGGAATTTTTGCTGCGCCAAAAGCCTGTGTGGAAGAAGATTCTGAAAGGCATTCTCTTTAAAGAAGGCGATATTGTAGAGAATGGAGAAAAGGCGGAAGAGTCGGCCGATTAAGGTCAGGCTTTGCAAGCCAATCACAGAATCTACACTAATGCATTGAACCATATGTCAACCATACAGAAAACGATTGAGCAGGGCGTAGCCGTGCTGGCGCTGAACCGGCCTGAGAAGTACAATTCCTTTAACCGTGAGATGGCGCTGGCGCTGCAACAGCAGCTTGACGCGTGCGCTGCGGATGATGCGGTGCGCTGTATTGTAATCACAGGTACCGGCAAGGGATTCTGCGCCGGTCAGGACTTAGCTGAGGCCAGCGATGTTGCTACCCTTGATTTCCGTAAGCTGGTGGAAGAGCATTATAATGCCATTGTGCGCCGCCTGCGCAATATAGAGAAGCCGGTGATCGCTGCAGTCAATGGTGTAGCTGCCGGAGCAGGCGCTAATCTGGCCCTGTGCTGCGACTTTGTGCTGGCGGCGAAGAGCGCTACGTTTATTCAGGCCTTCAGCAAGATTTCACTGATACCGGATACTGCCGGTACTTTCTTCCTCCCGCGTTTGGTAGGACTACAGCGTGCACTGGCGCTGGCCATGACTGCCGATAAGGTTTCTGCCGATGACGCAGTGCAGATGGGTATGGCCTACAAGAGCTTTGATGATGAAGCGTTTGAGGGCGAATGGAAGAAGATGGCGGCAATGCTTGCCCAGATGCCAACCAAGGCTTTCGGCCTGACCAAGCGGGCTATGAATGCTTCGCTGAATCATACGCTGGAAGAGCAACTGGCTTTGGAGATGGAATTGCAGGCTGAGGCTGGCGCTTCTCGGGATTTTGCGGAAGGTGTGGCGGCTTTTTTGGAAAAACGTAAGCCGGTTTTTACCGGAAAGTAATCGGGAAATAATTTGCTTTTAAAAAGCCCTGTAAGCAAAACTTACAGGGCTTTTCTAATTTTATTTCTTCTTACTTTTTGGTGCCAAAAAGCAAGCAAAAAAGTAGCTGCGCGCAATGACTGCGGCGCGCAACACCGTTCTGTTTGGCTTAATTACTACTGTGGTGCCGGACTTTTGTTCCCTGATTATTTTGGCTCAGGGCTACAATCTTAGAGTTACAATTAACACACGGTTACAACTAATACACGTGCTGGCCGCCGTTGATGCTGTAGTTGGCGCCGGTGATGAAGCTGGCTTCGTCGCTCGCCAAGAAGCTTACCAGGTGTGCTACTTCGTGGGTGCCGCCCAGTCTGCCCATGGGTATCTGCGCTACGATGGCGTCCCGGTATTTCTGCTCTACGGCCATGACCATATCGGTGCCTATATAGCCGGGAGAGATCGTATTTACCGTGATTCCGTATTTCGCTACTTCCATGGCGAGCGTCTTGGTGAAGCCGTGCATCCCGGCCTTGGCCGCGGAGTAGTTGGCCTGACCAAATTGTCCGCGCTGTCCATTGACCGAAGAGATATTGATGATGCGGCCAAACTTACGGTCGATCATGCTGTTGATCACGTGCCTGCTGCAATTGAACACACTGTTCAGGTTGGCGCTGATTACAGCATTCCAGTCTTCAGGGCTCATTTTGGAAAAGCGTCCATCGCGGGTGATGCCTGCATTGTTGACGAGCACATCGATGGAACCCAGCTTTGCCTCGATCTCACCGATCATTCTGCCTACGCTTTCAAAATCCGTCACATCCCCTTCAAAGATTTCTACTTCCAGTCCGTCTGCACGCTGAGCTTCCTGCCAAGCAAGAGCTTTTTCCTTATTCCGGTAGTTGGCGGCTACACGATAGCCATCTTTAAAAAGCTCTTTGCACATAGCCGTGCCCAGACCACCGGTAGCGCCGGTCACCAGTACAATTCTGTTGTTGCTCATATCGCTGAATGCCTTGTTTTAGGGAAGCATTACAAGTTTGTGAATAATCAGGGGAAATGCAAGCTTCGGCCGGAGTTTATTACCGCTTGTGCAACTGTACATCTTATTTTAAAAACACTTATTTGTTTGCTTTAAGCTACATGACGTTTTACTGCAGGAGGCCTGTATTACTAACAAAAAATAAACGTTTTGCCTTGTGTTATAAAATTTGAAAGCACCTTATTTTATCGCACCTTTGCGACTGTTTCTTTTAAAAACCTGCTACTGTAGCGAATTATGGGACTTTTTAATTTTCTTACCCAGGAAATAGCCATGGATCTGGGGACTGCTAATACACTAATTATTCACAATGACGAGATTGTAGTAGATGAGCCATCGATTGTAGCCAAAGACCGCAGCACCAATAAAATTGTAGCCGTGGGCAAGAAGGCGATGATGATGCATGAAAAAACCCATGAAAACCTCAAGACCATTCGCCCGTTGAAAGACGGTGTGATCGCTGACTTTGATGCTGCTGAAGGGATGATCCGTGAGATGATCAAGCTTATTTTTCCTAAAAAGCCCCTTTTCCCGCCCAGCTGGCGCATGGTGATCTGCATTCCTTCTTCCATTACAGAAGTAGAAAAGCGCGCGGTGCGTGACAGTGCCGACCAGGCAGGAGCCAAGGAGGTATTCATGATTCATGAGCCGATGGCTGCCGCACTGGGTATCGGCATTGATGTGGAAGAGCCTACCGGCAATATGATCATTGACATTGGCGGTGGTACTACCGGCATTTCCGTGATTGCTCTTGCAGGTATTGTGTGTGACCAGAGCATCCGTATTGCAGGCGATGAATTTACCGCTGATATTATGGAAGCTATGCGCCGCTATCACTCACTGATGATCGGTGAGCGCACGGCAGAACAGATTAAAATTCACGTAGGCTCTGCGCTGAAGGAGCTGGACAATCCACCCGATGACATTGCCGTAAATGGCCGCGACCTCGTTACCGGTATCCCGAAGCAGATCATGGTTTCTTACCAGGAAGTGGCAGAAGCATTGGACAAATCCATTTTCAAGGTAGAGGAAGCCATTCTTAAAGCGCTGGAAAGCACTCCACCTGAGCTGGCAGCGGATATCTATCGCCGTGGCCTGTACCTTACCGGCGGTGGCGCCCTGCTGCGTGGTCTTGACAAGCGCATTTCCCAGAAAATCAAGCTGCCGGTACACGTAGCCGAAGATCCGCTGCGCGCGGTAGTTCGCGGTACCGGTATGGCTCTGAAGAACATTGCCCGGATGCCGTTCTTAATGAAGTGATTTTGATGCTGAGCAAGGCAAAATGAACATAATGAATGCCCATAATATCTCCCTTCAGCGCTGCGCGCGGTCCCTTGCGGGAATTCCTTCAATGGGGGATGTCATGGTGTGTATATGCTCAGGCGCTGATTGCTGCTCTCCTTTTATGCCTCTTACTGGCACTTACGTAGCATCTCCCCCTTTGAAGGGGGCCGGGGGGGATGTAACTACGGAAGCTTGATTTTACGCACACAAATTCCTTCCGTTGCGCAACTTCATCCTTTTCATACGACGGTTTTTTAACCTGATTCTCTTCCTGGCGCTGGAAGTAGTCTGCGCTATATTGATTTCCCGTACACGTACATTACAGGGAGCATCCATACTAAGCTCAAGCAATACCGTCACCGGATATTTTTACAAGCAGCAGAACGATCTTGCCCGTTACTTTTCACTGGGCACCGTCAATGACAGCCTGATGAAAGAGAATGCGAGGCTGCAGGCGACCATAGCCGCCGACCGATACAGCCGGGACACCCTCCGCGATAGCACCGCCGTTCGCACCGTTACCGCCGCAGATTCGCTGCACCCGGTACAATATGCAAAATATACCTACCGGTCTGCACGGGTGATCAATAATTCGGTGATCGAGAAAGATAACTATCTCACCATCAACCGTGGTGCCGATGATGGCATTCGCGATGGTATGGCCGTCATTTCCGGTTCGGGAGTTGTTGGCAAGGTAGCGCATACGTCTGCGCACTTCGCTACGGTGCTTTCTGTGCTCAGCGAGAAGCAGCAGGTGAGCGCCAGCTTAAAGGATGGGACTTCCGGGCTGGTACGCTGGGATTATGAAAGCCGCACCCGCAAGCCGGATGTGATCTATCTTCCGGATATGCCCATGGAAGTAAAGCTGCATCTGGGCGATTCTGTATTTACTACCTCTTACTCATTTTTTCCACCCGATGTGCTGATCGGTACGATCCTCCGTTCCGAGATTATCAAGCGCAATGGCAAGCGGCTGCTACTGCTGAAGCCGGCCACCAACTTCCGGAATGTGCAGTATGTATATGTGGTGGAGAATGCGATGGCTCCTGAGCAGCGCGCTGTCGAAGCTTTGAATAATGAACAAAAGGAGGTGAAGAAAAAGTGAGCATTCAACTAAAAAATTTCCTGCGCTTCTGGCTGCTGGTGCTGGTCCAGGTATTGCTGCTGAATAAGATCTCGCTGCGCTGGTGGAGTGAGCCGGCAGGCTTTCCTGTATTTATTCCCTACATCTATCCGCTGTTCATTTTACTGCTGCCTTTTGAAACGCCGGTATGGCTGCTGCTGTTTCTTGGCATGGCCATGGGCGTGACGATTGATACTTTTATGGATACCGGTGGCATGCATGCTTTTGCCGCTGTACTCATTGCTTATCTCCGCACCAATGTGCTTACCGCGCTTCTACCAAAGAACCTGGTAGAATACCCCAATCAAAGTCCGAATGTGAAAAATATGGGATGGATTCCATTCCTTACTTACTCGGCATTTCTCATCGTCATCCATCACTTTACCTTCTTCGTGATCGAGCATTGGAGCTTTGCCAACATTGGCTATCTGCTTCTGAAAGTGCTGGCTTCTTCGGTAACGTCTTTGCTTTTTGTGATTGCATACCTGCTGCTGTTTACAAGAGCGGTGAATGCACGGAACTGATCTGATAATGCCATGCGTTTTTCACGCAAAGACGCGGAGGTGCAATGGCCAATGTATTGCAATTCTTTCTTAGCGGCTTTGTACCGCCGCGTCTTTGTGTGAAAATTATTTTACACCTGCCAGGCTACCGCCTTTGGCAAAAAGCCGGTCCACTTTTCGCTCTACATCCGGGTCAAGTGCCAGCGGCGGCGCATGATGCGGCTTGATGCGTGCATCGATGATGAGTGGCCCACGGCAGCCCCAATGCTTGAATTTTACAAAAGCATCTATACCGTGAATATCATGCGAAGGATTACATCTGGTAAAGGTGATCCAAAGAAAATTATTTAGTGTGGCTACGCCGAATGCGGCATCATCGCACAGCACGATCAGCGCTGTTTGCTTCAGTGATGCAGCATGGTTTGAAAGCTGCTCATTCAGCGAGCATATTTCTTCAGATACAGCTTCGTAAGTAGTAAACTTCGGCGTGCCCAGCATGACAACTCCAGGCACAGATAAAGTGGCAGGACCGAATCCGTTCAGCTCTTTCAATGGCTGCGGCACATCGGTGGCCAGTGTACGCAGCACATTCCCATAAGCGGCAAGTACTACCTTGCTTCCGGTGTTCAATCCTGTACCGGAATAGTCAAGTGTATCAATGGTAGTATTGGTATAAAAATGCACATCGCGCGTAAGGTCTATGCGCTGCAGCACATACTCGAGATACTCCCGGATGTTGTGCGTATGCAACTGATTGGTATCATCTGCTGTGATGAACAGGAATTTGGCGAGGCTCAGCTGTCCGGTGCCCAGTACGCAATTGGCGAGCGTGAGGATTTCTGCGGGCGCTTTAGCGGGTGCGTATGGAGTATATCGTTCGCTGCCGATGGCCAGTAATAATGGATGTACGCCTGCTGCATCTACCGCATTTACCTCCTTAATACCCGGTATTTCCTGTGGTATGGCATCGCCTGTAAGTTCGTGAATCAGCGCGCCAAATGAAGTATCCTCCTGCGGTGGGCGGCCTACAACTGTAAATGGCCAGATCGCATTTTTACGGGCATATACTTTATGCACCTTCATCAGTGGAAATGGATGGGTGAGGCTATAATAGCCAAGATGATCGCCAAACGGGCCTTCCGGCTTATTCTCGCCCGGCGCGACCTCTCCGGTAATCACAAAATCCGCATCCGTAGAAATGCAGAACCCTTCCGCATCATATACATAGCGGAAGCGGCGACCGCCCAGCAATCCGGCAAAGGTCATCTCGCTTAACCCCTCTGGTAGCGGCATTACAGCAGCCAGCGTATGAGATGGCGGGCCGCCTACAAAAATGCTGACCTTAAGTGGCTGGCCTTTCCGGTTGGCTTTGCTCTGATGTATGCCGATGCCCCGGTGCAACTGATAATGCAGCCCTATTTCACGATCCATCTCATAATCATTGCCCGAAAGCTGAATGCGGTACATGCCAAGGTTGGCATTCAGAATCCCACCTTTGTCCGGATCTTCCGTATAGACCTGCGGCAGCGTTACGAAGGCGCCTCCATCCATCGGCCAGTGCTGAATGAGCGGCAGATCGTGAATGTTGATCTGCGTGGCCATCGCTGGCCTGCTCACGGGATTTTTAAGCGGCAGTGCTTTCAGCGCTGCCAGGCCGTTTCCTATATTTTTAAACGGCTGCTTCAGCACTGCCATCGGATTGCCTTTTAAAGCAATTAATTCCTGTACCTGACGAAAAGTATCCCGGAAAATAAAGCGGCTGCGATCCAGCGTGCCAAAGATGTTGGATGCAGCTCTGTACCGGCTTCCCTTTACGCGCTCAAACAAAAGGGCAGGCCCGCTGGCAGCATATACGCGCAGCTGGATCGATGCCATCTCCAGGTGCGGGTCCACCTCTTCCCTAATGCGGACCAGATGGTTGTTCCGCTCCAGATCAATCAGGCATTCTTCTAAGGAAGCGTAAGACATAAGCAATGCTGTGCAAGCCGGTTTTTAGCGCCCGCAAGTTAACGCAACGAAATGGTCATCTTACTGTATAGGCAGGTAATGCGCACATACTTTATTGACCTTTCCTGCTTCATTCAGCTGCATGAATTCTGCCGACATGGTATTGTTCACACTTTTGTAATACAGCACTACAGACTCAACGCCGGTAAGGACCGTATCCAACTCAAAATGCAGCTCAGGATATTTTTGCAGTGCACGCTGAAAATAGCCTCTTAAAGCAACCTTATCGCGGATCGTGCCTTTGGGATCATTATTCAGCGCCACAATGAACGGGGAGGTAAACTCGATCTCTTCGGCATAGTGATGCATGATGATATCCAAATCATGACTGTTCCAGGCGCTGAGCCAGGCTTCAGCAAAATCGGTGGATTGTTGTTGGGTGAGCATATTGGTTATTTGGTGGAATAAATGTAACAACTACTTCAAACATCGCTACACCTGCTTTATGCCCAATTTACTTCTTGAACGGATGACGATTTTCCCACTCGCCGGTCGTTTCTGTAAAACGCTGCTGCAAGGTGGCAACAATCGTTCTGACCAATGGATTTTTCACGTACAGGAATGTATGGAGGTATTCAGGCCTGCACCCGACACGCGCTTTTGCCTCAAGCGCTGTGCGGCCGAGGATCAGCAATGGCTTGTGCAATGCGATCGCTTTTTCAATAGCAAAAAAGAGTATGTTGAAATAAAGCTGTAGCTCATTGTTCCGGTCATAATCAAACCCGATGTAAAACATATCGAAGCTCTGGCTTTGCACCCAGGCCGAAGCGAAGGCCACCATCTTACCATCTTCATAGAAGCCCCATATCCTGAGCTTATCTCCATAAAAATGCTTCAGCGAAGGAAGGAATGCTTCGCTGAGCACGCCGAGACGCACCGGCTGATGATCAGTCACCTGCAGGTATAGCTTGTGGATGTAAGCTGCATCAGATTTTACTTCTTCGTTATTTAGCTCACGTACCTCCAGTGTTGCTGCCGCCTGCCGCACTTTGCGCAGGCGCTGGGCATATTTGTGCTTCAGGCTTTTTTCATAGTCATTAAATGTCTCCCATTCCTCCGGTATCGCCATTTGCATAGAAC
The DNA here is from genome assembly GCA_965200035.1 of Chitinophagaceae bacterium. Taxonomy (GTDB): domain Bacteria; phylum Bacteroidota; class Bacteroidia; order Chitinophagales; family Chitinophagaceae; genus UBA1952. Next base: position 1,772,219 of record OZ241334.1, read on the forward strand.
TGTCATTGCGCAGCAGCAGATATTCCGGAGCATAATGCTGGAAGTAAGGGATGAACGCATCAGGCGCATCTTTCACCAGCACCGCATGAGCGCAACTGTCCTTCAGCGCTTCGCGGATAAGATCTCTGTAAGCATTGAATGCTTCAAAAGGAGCGAAGGTTGCAGACCAGTAAAGCGTAGATATATCGTGCCGGAAAAGCTGACCGGCTACCAACAATTTTGGCTTCGTTGTCTTGGAAAATGTACGCCAAGCCGCGCGATGCCAGCTTTTTAATGATGTTGGACTTATATGCTCCGGCTGCATGGTCAGCAACTGAAAGGCCACCTGCACTACAATCATATCCTGATACCAGATAGCGCCATACAGCGTTCGGATATGCGGCAGGGCAGCCGCTTCATGCGCATCAAGCGATGAGCGACGCAGAAAATGATCCGAGGGCAATGCCTGATCCCAGCTTTCGGGTAATGAAGCCGTAGCATCATACCATTTGGTATGATGGCCGCTATTACTACACAGCCGCTTCATGGATTTGTTTTTTCATGAGCCGGTGCGGAATGCCCACTTCTGTAAATACCGGTCCTTCCGTTATGTAGCCCAGCTTTTCATAGAAAGGGATGGCGTTTTCGCGCGCATTCAGCTCTATCATCCTAAAGTTTTCCGTGATAGCGATCTCCTCTGCTTTCTGAATGATTTTTGCACCTATGCTTTGCCCTTGCCAATCTTTGGAAACAGCCATCTGGCGCAGCTTTACCGTCTGTGCATTTATCCGCTTGAGCATTGCGCAGCCAATAAGCTGAGCATCGCTTTCGGCAATGATGAGAATATCTTCTTTGTCCTTGCTCAGATCATCGTCGTACACAGACATACCGATTGGTATGCGCAGGACTTCATCGCGCAATGTGAGCATCTGCGGGTAGGCCGTATCTTCTGTCGTGATTTGTTTAATCAGCACGTTCATCGCTGAGCAGTCTTTTTATAATGAGCGGTGCAACGCTACGTATTTCCAGCAACGGATGTACCTGAGCCAGCGCGTTCGGGTGCGTATCCAGCGCTATGATCTTTTCGATGATGCCGGATGCCGCCAGCCGCTCAATCGCATGATTGGTAAAAAGCCCGTGTGTAGTCATCACAGAAATGCGCGATGCGCCTTCATGCTGATAGGCTTTAGCCGCTTCGATCAGCGAGCCGCCGGTGCGGATCATATCGTCGTAGATGATAACGTGGCTGCCCTGTACCGATGCATTTACGGCCAGCACTTCCGTCTCTTCCGCATTATGTCTTCTCTTGTAAATGAAAGCTCCCTGAACGCCCATTCTGTTGGCCATGCTCTCTACCCATTTGGCTCGGCCGGCATCTGTAGCCGCCAGCACAAAATCTTCCCCTCCTGCCAGGTAATGCGCATTTTCTGTATGCAGCGCTTCACAATAAATGTGGTGCGGCTGTACATCGGAATCGAAATAATAAGGTATGCCTTCGGCGTGCAGGTCGAACAGGATAATGCGGTTGCCCAGTGGCGTGCGCGGAATAGAGGAAAACAATAGCGCCCGGTTCTTGGCCTTCACTACTTCGCCATCCTGCACACTGCGCTCCATGGTGCTATATCCAAAATAAGGAATGATGATGGTGAGAGAAAAGGCACCATACTGCACGCATCCCTGCGCAATATCGAACAGCTCCATCGTGGCTGCATCATCTGTAGTGCCACCTACTACCCACACATGGCGCCCGCGCACATTGCTGTCTATCCGGTGATAATGCTCGCCATCCGGGAAATCACGGATTGTCATTGCTCCCATTTCCAGTTGGCCTTTTGCTTCCTGCTGAAGCGACGCCGCCAGATATTGGTAAGGCTTGGTAGCAAAGAGGATCGGAGGCATAGGCAAGAGCATATTCAGCAGTTAATGTAATTCAATTTCCGTAACCGCATTGGAGCGTACCTGAAAACGCTGAACGACCTCACCGCCGCCGGGACCGGCTTTGATCCAATGTACTTCGTAAGGGCCGGGCTGCAGGCGAACGCGCTGGCCATCAGGATTGCCCGTAATATCAAAGCTGTAAAAGCGGTTGAACTGATCGCCAAGTTGATAGTAGAGTGTAACACGGCCCAGCTGATTGCGGTTCAGGAACTGTACAAATCCGGGCTGGTCAATGCCTACCACGATCTGTGCGCCAAAGTCCAGGTCCACATTCCGCTTGATCGGCGGCTGAGTATTGATCTCGATATGATAATTGCCCGGAGCATATTCCAGAATAGAGGTACAGGCCTGCTTTACCGTAGGGCCGGGCTCAAACAATATATTGACGACAGCGTTGAACTCTTCTACCGGGCGTTTATCATTTCCATTGTACCGGAAAACCAATGAGCCATTGCTTACAATCGCCAGTATCTTGTTTTTCTTATTCGGCAGCACCATTACATTGCGCATGAGGGTATTCTCGCGGCCCTGTACCATCAGGTTATAAGTACCGGCCGGTACCTGCTGCAGGTCGGGCGATCCGCTGCCATCTACCGTACGATAAAATTGCCTGGCCACTGCACCAGTCTTCGGATCGGTAAGTTGCATACGCGGTGTGCTTTTATAGAATTTGCCATGTCCGTCTGTGAAGAAAATCTGCAGCGTTGTTTCCGTTGCATCTTCGGATGACATGGAAAATACTGCCGGTTTCGGCTTTGGGGGAGCGGTTGGCTGAGGCTTGGTTGCCGCAGGCGGAATCGGAGGTAAGGCTTTTACTGTTACAGTAGTTTTTGCTGTATCGCGCACGAGTGGCTTTACAACCGGCGGCTGCGGTTTTACCGGCGGCGCTATTGCTATAGCAGGCGTATCTTTTTTTACAACTGGTGGCTTCACAACAGGAACAGGTTCCGGCTCTGGCACTATTTTGGGTAATACAATATCCGGTTGCTTAGCCGTAGCCAATGCAGGCAGCCGGTGTGCAGGCACTTCCGTCTGCTTGGTAGTTACCGGCAATGAATTGATGGACGTATGCTCCGGTATCCATGCAGGAATGGTGACCGTCTTCAGATCCGGTTTCTTCTCCGCAGGCTTGGTAGCTGTGATGATGGGCAGCGTGAGCAGCGGACGGTAGGCAGATACAATCGTAGAAATGGCCGGGGCAATATCTGATTCTTTAGGCACCGCAATAAAGCTGCCCAGGCAGGCATAAGCACTTCTCAGCGGCGCTTCATCCACCAGGCTCAGGATATAGGGCCTGAAAAAAATCTTGCGTTCGATCAGCGTCTTCACCACATCACAGATATCGCCGTTGCAGCTCTCGCCGCCGTCGGTGATGAGGATGATGCTGTAGGCATTGCGCACATCATCTTCCAGATCATTGGTCGCTGCTTCTTTCAGCGCATAGGCAATGGGCGATACACCGCTTGGGTGCAGGCTGGCTATGCGCAATGACATCTGGGTATAGTTGTCTTTGGAGTACATGACCTCGCGGCGGGTATCTGTACAATTCTTTTCCTGAGCAGGATACTGATGCCCGAATACGCGCAGGCCAAACTCTACCTGATTGTTTACTTTATAGATGCTGTCGATTAGTGTCTCTACGATCTTGCCGGCCGCATTGAAGCGGATCAGCTTATCGTTGTACTTGTACAGCATACTGGAAGAGCCATCCAGCAGAATCAATATACGGGGCTGCTTTACGCCATCGGGCGTGGAGGGCAACTGGGCAAATGATGAAAGAGAAAAAAGCAGAAAAAGGACGAAAAGACTACCAAACCGTACAGGCCGCATGACAATTATTGACTTCAGCGGCAAACCTACTATATTTTTTATGGGTTATGAGGGTTTTGCTGCGTCTATTGCGGTTCAGGCCGGCTGCGCTCGCCCCGACCCTGTAGGGCAGATTCAAACCTACATTCGCTTACCTTTATCGCTACAAATGGCACAGGAAAAAAAACTCTTTCTGCTGGATGCAATGGCGCTGATCTACCGCGCTTATTTTGCCCTGCAGCGCAATCCCCGCATTACTTCCAAAGGTCGTAATACCAATGCTCAGTTCGGTTTTACAAATACCTTGCTGGAGCTTATCAATAAAGAAAAGCCTTCTCACCTGGCAGTGGTTTTTGAAGGCGGCAAGAGCGATACCGATGTGCACCGCACCAGTGTATACGCCGACTATAAAGCCAACCGTCAGGAGCAGCCCGAAGATATCCGTTCATCGCTCCCCGATATTCAGCGCATCATCAAAGGCTTCTCACTGCCTTGCGTAGAATACCCCGGCTATGAGGCAGATGACGTAATTGGCACGGTGGCGCTGGAAGCTGGCGCGCTGGGCTATACCGTGTATATGGTGACGCCCGATAAGGATTATGGACAGCTCGTGCGGGAGAATGTCTTTATCTATAAGCCATCTTACATGGGCAATCCGTCAGAGATACTGACTGAAGCGGAGATCTGTGCTAAATGGAACATCAAGCGGGTAGATCAGGTGATTGATATTTTAGGGCTCATGGGCGATGCGGTGGATAATATTCCCGGCATTCCCGGGGTAGGCGAGAAGACGGCGGCCAAGCTGCTGGCAGAGTACGACACGCTGGAAGGCGTGCTTGCTGCGGCCGATGGTATCAAGGGCGCTATAGGCGAGAAGATCCGTAACGGACGCGACAGCGCCATCATGTCCAAGAAACTGGCTACTATTATTACCGATGTGCCGGTCGCTTTTCATGAAGAAGATTACCGGGTGAAGGAATGGAACCGTGAAGCGCTGGAAGAAATTTTCACCGAGCTGGAATTCAAAGCGATGGGCCGCAGAATCCTGGGCGAAAATTTCGGCGGTGGCAGTACACCAGCAGCACCCAGGGCTGTAAACATGGATCTGTTTGGAAATCCGCTGCCACAGGCGTCTTCCTCAGAGCCGGTATTCGGCGCGGGTGAGCTGGAAGATATTCTGGAAGAGCTGCCTGAAACTTTGGCTACCATTGATAATACTCCGCACCAGTATTATTTACATACAGATACCCACAGTATTGAAGAGCTGGTAGCCCAATTGATGCAGCAGCCGGAAATATCGTTCGATACGGAGACTACCGGCATAGATGCCAATGAAGCGGAGCTGGTAGGATTGAGCTTTTGCTGGATAAAAGGTGAAGGCCATTACATAGCCATGCCGCCGGAGCGGGAAGCAGTGCTGGAAATACTGGAGCTGTTTAAACCGCTTTTTGCGCGGGAAGAGGTGATATGGGTAGGGCAGAATATCAAGTACGATATGCTCATGCTCAAATGGTATGGTGTAGAGCTGAAAGGAACTCTTTGGGATACGATGCTCGCCCATTATCTGACCGAGCCGGATGGCAAACGCAATATGGATGCGCTGAGCGCGAAGTACCTGCATTACCAGCCTGTATCTATTGAAACACTGATTGGTAAAAAGGGAAAAGGGCAGCTTACCATGCGTGATGTACCTGTAGAGCAGGTGAAAGAATATGCGGCAGAAGATGCTGACATCACCTGGCAACTGAAGCAGACATTCAATCCTGCGCTGGATAGCGAAGGCATGAGAATTTTATTTGAAACAGTGGAAAACCCACTCGTGCCGGTACTTGTAGATATGGAGCATGCAGGCGTGGGAGTAGATGTACCTTTCCTGCAGGCTTATTCCGCAGAGCTGGATCGTGATATTAAAGCAGCCGAGGAATCTGTGTATGGTCATGCTGGCGTACGTTTTAACCTAGGTTCGCCCAAGCAGCTCGGCGAAGTGCTCTTTGACCTGATGAAGATCGAAGGCGGTGGAAAGAAAACCCGCACCGGTCAGTATGCTACCGGCGAAGATGTGCTGGCCAAGCTGCGCAACAAGCATGTGGTGGTAGAAGATATTCTTACCTACCGCCAGCTCACCAAGCTGAAAGGAACTTATGTAGATGCATTGCCACTGCTCATCAATTCAAAGACCGGGCGCGTGCATACTTCATTCAACCAGACTGTTGCGGTGACCGGGCGCCTCAGCTCCAACAATCCCAACCTGCAAAACATTCCCATTCGTACAGAAAAAGGACGGGAAATACGGAAAGCATTTATCCCGCGTGGCGAAGGCTGGCAATTAGTATCCGCAGATTATTCGCAAATCGAGTTGCGCATCATTGCTGCATTAAGCGGTGATGAAGGCATGATCAGCGCTTTTAAGGAAGGCAAGGATATTCACACCGCTACTGCCGCTAAAGTATTTGGCGTAGCGGAAGATGCAGTCACAAAAGATATGCGCAGCCGGGCCAAGGCCGTAAACTTTGGCATCATTTACGGACAGAGCGCTTTTGGGCTGGCAGATGTGCTGGGCATTCCGCGCAGCGAGGCAAAGACGATGATCGATAATTATTTCATTCAGTATCCCGGCATCAGGGCTTATATGGACAGTAACATACAGCGTGCCCGTGAAGTATTGTATGCAGAAACGTTGATGGGCCGCCGTCGCTGGCTACGCGATATTCTCAGCGCCAACCAAACGGTACGCGGCTTTGCTGAGCGTAATGCCATCAATATGCCGATCCAGGGAACTGCTGCCGATATGATTAAGCTGGCGATGATAACCGTACACAAGGAGCTGAAGAAAAAAGAGCTACAGGCGCGCATGATTTTGCAGGTGCATGATGAACTGATTTTTGATGTGCCGGATCACGAGCTGGAAGAAGTAAAAGCCCTGATCAAAGAATGCATGGAAGGAGCCATGACATTGCCACATGAAGTACCTGTACTGGCCGAGGCGGGTAGTGGGGCTAACTGGCTGGAAGCGCATTAAGGATGTTTCGTGTTTTATGTGTCCTGTTTCATTTTGATTATTCCTTTATCCGCTGCTGCTTTTATTCATTCTCGTGAATCAATAACAAAACCACAAATCACAATTACTCTTGTTAGCGCTTCGACATTATCATTATAACCTGCCTTTTCAATATCCATTTACGATTGCCAAAGGCACCAAGACGTATCAGCCTTCGCTGGTAGTATCGCTCGGCATCGGTCCGCTGACTGGCTATGGAGAGGCGCCTGCTATTAATTATTATGACGTAACGGTAGAAGCCATGACAGCGACGCTGGAGCAGGCGCGCCCGGTGATTGAGCGTTATGCATTGATAGACCCGCAGCGGTTCTGGCATTTTCTTCACCACTTGCTGCCGGGGCAAAATTTCCTGATCTGTGCACTCGATATTGCCGGATGGGATCTGTTTGCCCGGATGCGCCGGATGCCCCTCTATGAGCTGTTGAAGATTAAAAGAACGCAGACACCGGTTACAGATTATACCATTGGGCTGGATACAGCCGAGGCTATGGTGGCCAAGCTGAACGCACATCCCTGGCCGTTATACAAGATCAAGCTGGCTGCCGCAGATGATATTGATCTGTTGCGCACATTGAGAGCTGCTACTGATAAGCCTTTCCGGGTAGATATGAATGAAGCCTGGAGCTTTGAGGATGCCCGGCGATTACTGCCCGAGCTGCAAAAGCTGGGCGTGCAATTCGCAGAACAGCCATTAAAAAAAGATGCGTGGGAAGAGATGAAAGACCTCAAAAGCCTTTCGCCTATTCCGCTTTTTGCAGATGAGGCCTGTGTTGAAGAAAAAGATGTAGCCCGCTGTGCAGAGAGCTTTCATGGCATCAATATAAAGCTGACCAAATGCGGCGGCATTACACCGGCCATGCGGATGATTGCCGAAGCGCGAAAGCTTGGCCTGAAAGTAATGCTCGGCTCTATGAACGAAAGCTCACTGGGTACAGCGGCAGTAGCGCACCTGGCGCCGCTTGCAGACGAGATCGATGCGGACGGACCTTTATTGCTGGCGGAGGATATAGCCGATGGACTGAATTACCATCATGGGGAAGTGCATATCAGCGCACAGAATGGCTTAGGTATTCGCTACTTTGGCGAACCGTGCCCGTCTTTAAAAATGAATCAGAACATTCACGGATAATGCAGGCAGAACACAGGATTTCTTTACAGCCCTACAATACATTTGGCATCGATGTGATGGCACAAAATGTAGTGACGCTTACAGATAAAGCACAGCTTCCGGAAATCACTGCTATGAACAATGACCGGCTGTTATTAGGTAGCGGCAGCAATATCCTGTTTACTAAAAATGTGGACTTTCCTGTGGTGCTCAACCGGCTGAAAGGAATAGTGGTTGAGCGTGAGGATCACGACTTCGCGTATGTGCGGGTACAGGCCGGCGAGCTATGGCACGATCTGGTGCTTTTTGCAATAGGTAATGGCTGGGGCGGTATTGAAAATCTGGCGCTCATTCCCGGTACGGTAGGCGCTTCGCCTATTCAGAATATTGGAGCGTATGGGGTAGAGGTAAAAGAGACGATTGAGTTAGTTGAAGTATGGCATTGGGCTGATCGCGCCTTTTTTTCACTGAGTAATGAAGAGTGTTGCTTTGGCTACCGTGATAGTATTTTCAAGCATGATCTTAAAGGGAAAGTGCTGGTCACTTCCGTACGGTTCCGGCTGAGTAAGCATCCTGTATTGCGCACCTCTTATGGAGCCATTCAGGCAGAGCTTGATACGATTGGCCTTGAGCCATCAGTGCAGCACATCGCTCAGGCGGTCATCAATATTCGCCGCAGTAAGCTGCCCGATCCGGCACAGATTGGCAATGCAGGTAGCTTTTTTAAAAACCCTGCGATTCCCGTTGCACAATACCATGCACTTCTGGCTGCCAATTCATCCATGCCATCTTATCCGGTAGATGGTGCGTCTGTGAAAGTGCCGGCCGGCTGGCTGATCGAGCAATGCGGCCTGAAAGGATTTCGCCGTGGCGATGCTGGCATTCATACAAAGCAGGCGCTGGTCATTGTAAATTATGGCGGCGCATCGGGCAGTGAATTATGGCAGCTTTCCGAAGAAGTAATTAATACCGTGTCTGCGAAGTTTGGCATTCGGCTGGAGCGCGAAGTGCAGATCATCTAAAAAATTATCCTTCTTTCGCTGATTCTTCTATTGGCAGTTTTATGAAGAACGTAGTCCCTTTGTCTGACTCGCTTTCAAACCAGATACTGCCTTTCCACAGCTCCACAATCTTCCGCGACATGGCCAGCCCAAGCCCCGAGCCCGATGATTTGGTGGTGAAGTAAGGCTTGAATAGTTTTTCCGCTGTATCTGCATCTATGCCTTTCCCATTATCCTGCACAATCAATATTGCATAAGCATCCTCATGCAGAAGTTTCACGAGTATCTGTCCCCGCCGTTCCTCAGCGGCTATTGACTGCATGGCATTCTGCATGATATTGGTAAATACCCGGAGCAGCTGACTGTAATCTGCCAGAACCATTAATTGCTCCTGAGGCAGCTCCAATTGTACGTCTATTTCCGGCTCACCCTGATAAAGCGGAATGGCTCTTTGTAGCAGTGTATTGAGGGGGAAATGCTCCGGCTTTGCCTCAGGCATCGTGGCGAAGTTGGAAAACTCTGAAGCGATGTAAGCAAGGTTATCTATCTGCTCAATGATGGATGCGCTCACCCTTGTTGCCAGTTGCTCGGTATCCAGCCGCTTGCTCTGCAATGCCTGCTGCAGATACTGAATGTTGAGCTTCATCGGTGTCAATGGATTTTTGATTTCATGTGCTACCTGCCGAGCCATTTCCCGCCAGGCGCTTTCCCGCTCGCTCTGCGCCAGCATAGCGGCATTCTCTTCTACCTTGCGCACCATCTTGTTGTATTCCCTTACCAGCACACCAATCTCATCTTCATAAGGCCATTCGAGCAACTCATTTTTCTGCAGGCTGAGCCTTCCAAACTGGTTGATGAGCATATTGTACGTTCTGGTAAGGCGGGTACTGATAAACAGCGCCAGAAAGCTGGACAGGAAGAACAGAAAGGCATACAGGTTAATCAGCGCGACCACAATGTTCGACACCTGATCGTTCAGCTCCCTTTCCGAAGAAAAGAACGGAACACTGATGTAGCCGAGTATCGTGCCATCATCATTGCGCAGCGGTATGCCACAGGAAAGGAACTGGAAGTTGCCCACGTATTCATTCTCTTCCACAATGCTGTTGCCGGCCTGCAGCTTACGGTAAGTGATTGGTTTTATAACCGGCGCCAGCAGTCCCTGCTCATACAGATCTTCCTGGGATGCTATCAGTAATCGCCCGCCATAATCAAAGATGTTCGCATCGGTTTTCTGGCTTGCTGCGAGGGTATATAGAGCATAGCGGAATTCTGCTGTGCGCGTAACACTGTCCATCGCAGGTCGGCTGCTCATGCCGCTCTGCGCGGTAAGATATTGCCGGATGTAGCGCTCAATGATGAGGGTTGTGTTGTGAACGCGTTCACGGTTGGTCTGCGAATACCGTTCATTGAAAAAGGCAACCGTGACTACCCCTACAACCACAAATGAGAGCAGCAGGATGATGAGCATTCCCAGATGAATACGCTGACGCAAGGTGAAATGATAAGGCGTGGTTTTATCTTTCGAAAGAATACGCAGCAGCCAGCGATAAAGCAGTGCGAGCAAAGAAAGCAGCAGATGCATTCCGAACAGGTAGGAGAGCAATACCACTACACTCAGCCAGCTACCGGTGCTGCCCGCCACAATCGCCACACTGTCCGGTGCTTCCTGATAGCGCAGCTCGTAATATCCGTTCCTGATCTTCGTGATCGCAGGAGGTCTTATGCCGCCGCTTGTATCGATAGAAGCGGGAAAGTTGTAGTTGCTGGTTTGGGTGATACGCCTGCCTTTACGGTAAAGTGCATAAGCATAGCGCGCATTTTTTTCGAGCCGGTCAATCGTACCGGGCTGCAACAATTCAGGATAAACCGTTTCGTTGATATTTTTTTTCAGCGCAAGAGACAGGATCAAGTATCCCGCTGTCATATCATGGTCGGCAATAGGTACACGTGCCAGATAGTTGTGTTGCTCGGCCGCGGCATCGAATACCAGGTGTTCTTCTTCTGTAGAAATACCATTGCTGAACCGTTGCGCAAATTGATTGAGGCTGGCCGTATCGGTATTGAACAAAGGCTTTCCCGCCCTATCGTAGAAGTAAAACTCCGGCTGGTACCGGTTGGCAAGCGAGTTAAAATAAAGCGCATTCAGCCTGCGCGCCAGCTGTAGCTTTTTTTCCCGGTCGGCATTCTGCAGATAATCCAGTATCGCCGGTTCATGCATCAGCCTCGGGCCAATGCTTTTAAAGTTGTATTCCAGCAATGGATCCTGCTGCGCCAGCAGGTGCTCGGCATAAGCAATGCGGTCTTTCTCCAGATCACGGATGCGGATGAGCTCATGCAGCGTTATGGTCACACAGGCGCTTGTAAATAGCGATACAAAGATCATTTGCAGGGAGAGCATCGCCGCTTTTGCGTTACTCGGTATATCCAGCAGGATCATGTACACCGTCATCCAGCCGATGGCTATATAAAACAGCTTTGATTCAGGATGAAAAATGATGGTGGATAACAGGCAGGATCCCGTAATCAATAATTGCCGCAGCCATTTATTGCCAATAAGCACATCCAGCTGCACTTTAAAAAAACGCGCAATCATCTCCGTAATGATGATCCCAAGTCCGATGCTCAGCAGCCCGATAATGGTGTAGGCATCGATCGTATGAAAATGGCTCACGTCGAATGATATCTGTGAATCGATAACAAGGCTGTGCAGGATGATCCACAAGCCATAGAACACTACCGGAAAGACCAACAGCAGGATTATCGCTGTGACTATTCTGAGGCCTTTTGCACGAATTCCGGTAAGAAAATTCCGGTAAGGAATTTCGGTAAGCACAAAGATCAGGAGCCAGACCATCGCGATCTCGTTCAGCAATAGATCGCCCAGAGAAGAGAGCAGCCAGCTGTAGCCATAGATAGATGGTGAGAATAAGCCCAGCTCGCCGATGCCAAACGGCAAGGGCAATAAGCGGGCAAGCATACGCAAGACCAATACTAATAATGCCGTAAGCGCCAGTCCTCGCTTCCAGCTTTTAAAGCGGGTAATGTGCAGCAGATAGAGCTGTAGCCAGATGCAGGAAACAAGCAGGGCAGTCAGCGCCAGAACAGTGGTAGCCGCATCCGGAACAGGCGGACCGGAATCATTGCCGCTGAAGTCGAGGCTCAGCCAGTAATGGCCGGTGCTGCTCACCACAGGATAAGTATTTTTTTCCGGCGCATTCAGCACTCTGGTGCTCCCCGGTATATAATGCGGATAGCTGAACTCATCCTGCAGATACTGGTTCTGAAAAGAGTAGTCAAACTTTACAGGGAAAAGCACAGTCAATCTGCGCGCTGCATTTCCCGCAGCAGGATACACATATGTTTTGCGGATGCAGAATTGATTATTGAGAAAGACGAGATGGCCTTCCGCCTCAGCAGCAGCATCGGGCAGAGAAAGCAGATCATCATCATTCCAGAAAACAAGGCTATCGCCTGTGTAGGCGAAAAGATAGTAGGGTAGCTGCTCTGCCTTTTTGAAGTGATCATTTCTCCGCGCATTATGAAACAGGTCTTCTACGAAAGCCGTGTCTTTAAGCATGGCCTGCAGCCTTGCATCGCGGGCCTGCAAAACCTCCTGCACTGCTTTTGCCATGATGGCCGGCTTCATGCAGCTTCGCTGCCGGTGTGCCGACCATGCCGCCAGCGCCCACAGCAACACAGCTATGGCTATCCAGCCTCCGTATGGTCGTTTGCGGAACAAGCGTTTATTTTTTACCCTTCGTTCTTTTTGACTGTATTCCACATATCATCCATCTCCTGCAGGCTCAGGTCGTACAATGACTTTCCATTAGCAGCGGCCATAGCCTCGATCTGCTGAAAGCGGCGGATGAATTTATGATTGGTTTTCTCAAGCGCACCTTCAGGATCTACTTTCGCAAAGCGGGCATAATTGATCAGCGCAAAGAAAACATCTCCCATCTCTTCTTCGATATGATCTTGGTCGCCGCTTTCCACGGCTTCGTACAGCTCGCCCAACTCTTCATTCACCTTGGCCTTTACCTGATCTATATGATCCCATTCAAAGCCAACTGTTTTGGTCTTCTCCTGCAGGCGCAGTGCTTTTACCAATGCAGGCAGCCCGGCAGGTACGCCACCGAGAATCGATTTTTTGCCTTCCTTTAATTTCAGCTGTTCCCAGTTGCGCTTAACATCCTCATCCGTTTCTGCTTTCACATTGCTGTAGATATGCGGGTGACGGCTTACCAGCTTGTTGCACACGGTTTCTATTACATCATCAAACGTGAAATGCCCTTGCTCGGATGCAATGCGGCTGTAGAAAATCAGGTGCAGCAGAATATCGCCGGCTTCTTCTTTCAATCCCTGCCAGTCTTCTTTCGTAATGGCATCCGCCAGCTCATAGGTTTCCTCAATGGTCAGTTGCCTCAGTGTTTGTATCGTCTGCTTCTTATCCCACGGGCATTGCTCTCGCAGCTCATCCATAATACGGCGAAGGCGCTCAATAGATTGATTGTATTGCATGTTGTGTAAAAGTATATTATACCCTTCGTTTACAGATGCATTATTAAGAGCAGGAGTAGTTGATAAATGTAGCCGAATAGATTGAAAAGTCTCCGTTCGTGCCTGAAATATGCCGGGCAACGATGTTTTAACAAAACCTCCGTGCGGCAGCTACTATATTTGCGCACCAATTTCAAAATATGTTTCGACGCCTACTGCTGCTGTCATCTGCTTTTATTATGTTGATGAGCCAGTACACCTCTGCCCAGGTATCCAGTGCCACCAGTTCTGTAAAATCAGAAATACAGAAGCCATCCCGCGATATCGTGATGGTTCAGCTGACTTATGAGGGCTGGAGCAAGAATAATGATTCCATCAAAACAGGCGGCGTGGGCCGGGGCATCAATGCTTATATCAATTACGATTTCCCGATCAAGAAATCCAACTTCTCATTCAGCGCCGGTATCGGTGTTGGTGTCAGCAGTGTCTATCTCGACAATCAGCAAGTGACTCTTACAGACACAGGCACTGCCGGCAGCCGCATTGCGTTTGTACCCGAGAGCAAGGATTATAAGAAATATAAAATCACCACCAGCTATGTAGAGGCTCCTTTTGAGCTTCGCTACTTTGGCAATCGTGATAACCGTAATAAGGGTTTTAAAGCGGCCATTGGCCTGCGCGCAGGCTTACTTGTAGGCGCTAAGGCCAAAGGCAATACCTCAGTAGATGGCAATAAAGTAGTAGAAAAGCTGAATACCCGCCGCTATTTTGAAAAGTGGCGCTTCTCGGCTACTGCCCGCGTAGGTTGGGGTAACTTCAGCCTTTTCGGCTCTTATAATCTGAACAATGTATTTAAGGATGGCGAAGGTCCTGTAGCAACGCCTTATTCTGTAGGTCTGTGCATTTCCGGGCTTTAATCTGATTTTATTTATTAAAAGAGAAACCCTTCCTGAACAGGAAGGGTTTCTCTTTTTTATACTGCTTCTGCAACCGGTAATGGCCGTTGCTCATATTTTTTCATCTCTGCGGCAATAGCCGCTATGTGGTCGGGAGTAGTGCCGCAGCAACCACCTACGATGTTAAGCCAGCCGTTGGCCGCGAATTCACCCACTATAGCTGCCGTTTCTTCGGGTGTCTCATCATACTCGCCCATTGCATTCGGCAGGCCGGCATTCGGGTAAGCGCTCACATGGCAGGCGGCTATCGAAGCCAGCTCTTCTACGTGAGGTCGCATCTGCGCCGCGCCAAGCGCGCAGTTCAGCCCGATGCTTACCGGATTGGCATGCATCACAGAAATATAAAACGCTTCCAGCACCTGACCGCTAAGCGTACGTCCGGATGCATCCGTGATCGTTCCTGAGATCATTACCGGCAGGCGGTCTGCTTCCGCGATGTTGTGATCGTCAAAGTATTTATTGATTGCGTAAATAGCGGCCTTTGCATTCAGCGTATCAAAAACGGTTTCCACCAGCAGTATATCTGCACCGCCTTCAATCAATCCCTGCACCTGCTCATAATACGCGCCGGCTACCTGGTCGAAGGTCACTGCGCGGTAGCCCGGCCTGTTCACATCCGGCGAAAGGGATAAAGTACGGTTCATCGGACCGATAGCGCCGGCTACAAAATAATCGGCCGCATTTACGCCTTGCTCTGCCGCAAATTCTTCAACCGCTTCCTTCGCAATTTTTGCAGACGCTACATTCAGTTCATAAGAAAGCTCCTGCATCTCATAATCCGCCATAGATACTACTTGCGCCGAGAAGGTATTAGTTTCAATGATGTGCGCACCTGCAGCCAGGTATTGCTTATGGATTTCTTTAATGATCTGAGGCTGGGTAAGCGAAAGTAAATCGTTATTTCCCTTTACATCCAAATGCCAGTTTTTAAACCGCTCGCCACGGTAATCTTCCTCTTCCAGCTTATGGCGTTGAATCATAGTGCCCATAGCACCATCCAGTATGAGGATCTTTTTTTCAAGCGCGCTTTCCAGTCTTTGTTTAGTCGTAGGCATAGCTGCAAAATTACGGCATATCGGAGTGATGAAGCATTGGCTTTAGCTATTTCTGAATACTTATCGGCAATGGAAGTTTGTTCTGCTTTTTCATTCAAATCCGCAACTTGCATTATTCCTATTTTTACGTCTATGGAGCGCGCTTACATCGAACAGGAGCTTTTCGAACGACAGGATTTTACGCAATCATCATTGAAAGATGGAGAGTACGAAGGTTGCCGGTTCAACAACTGTGACTTTTCCAATGGCAGCTTGTCTGGAATTACGTTCATCGATTGTATGTTTTATGATTGCAATCTGAGCATGACCAGTCTGCTGAAAACAGTATTCCGGGACGTAACGTTCCATCGCTGCAAGATGCTTGGCCTGCGGTTCGATACCTGCCACCCATGGGGACTGACTTTTCGCTTTGAAGAATGCACCCTCAACCATTCCTCCTTCTATCAGCTAAAGGTTCCAAAAACAATCTTCAAGCAATGCACCATGCAGGAGGTGGACCTTACGGGATGTGATTTTACCGAGTCCGTATTGGAGCAATGCGATCTTGCCAATGCATTGTTTGATCGCACTATACTAGAGAAAGCGGATTTGCGGTATTCATCCAATTATTCCATTGATCCCGAAAACAACCGGATCAAAAAGGCAAAATTTTCTTTGTCCGGCCTGCCCGGATTGCTGGGCAAATACCAAATAGAAATACATACCGCTTCATGAATATCACCTCGCGCATAGAGATGCTGCCTGCTAAAATATTTGTAGGCATGAGACGGACCATGTCTTTTTCACAGAACAGTACGGCGGAGCTCTGGCGCAGCTTTATGCCTTTGCGTAAAAATCTGCGCAGCGTCGGTGATGAGCTTTATTCCATTGAAATTTATCCGCCTTCTTTTTTTCAGCATTTTAATCCTGATGCCGGTTTTGAAAAGTGGGCAGCTTTAGAGTTGGAAGATTCACAGTATGCTCCGGAAGATTTGGAAAAGCTGGAATCGCCGGGCGGCCTGTACGCTATTTTTTTGTATAAAGGCGCAGCAAATGCAGCAACACCGTTTTATCAGTACATATTCAACACATGGTTGCCGGAACATGGTTATACAGTAGATGAACGGCCACATTTTGCTGTTATGGGCGCTCAATACAAACAAGATCATCCTGAATCTGAAGAAGAACTATGGATCCCGGTTAAGATTCTTGATTCCATTATATAGTAGTCTATAAATCAAGATCCAACTAAATATTGAATTGGAGCTTTATTAAACAATTCGTACACTAATTGATTACCTGCTATTTAGATGGATTGACTGCTTTCTTTTAATATTAGCAGTTGTGGTTTAAGAGCGGTCGGCCAGCTACCAAATTGATAAAGATTACAATGGTAAAAGCTGCATTGTCATTATGCAAAAAGAAAGAGGCTGCGTAATACGCAGCCTCTTTCTTAATTATTATCGGAATCAGCTTATGCTTCTACCTTTAGCATTTTCGCATACTTGTTGCGGTCATTTTCGTCCAGCATGATCTTGCGCAAGCGGATGCTTTGTGGAGTTACTTCGATGCATTCATCCTGCTGTATGTACTCCATACATTCTTCCAATGTCATTTTGATCTTTGGGGTAATGCTTGCTGCACCATCAGAACCGGAAGCACGCATGTTGGTCAGTTTCTTGCCTTCAATTGCATTAATGTTCAGATCACCCGGCTTGATATGTTCGGCCAGTATCTGACCTGCATATACTTCTTCACCCGGATCTACAAAGAATGCTCCGCGATCCTGCAACTTATCTATAGAATAACCGGTAGTATTGCCGGTAAATTTGGATACCAGTACGCCGTTGTTACGGCCGGGAATAGTGCCCTTCCATGGCTTGTATTCACGGAAACGGTGTGCCATTACAGCCTCGCCGGTTGTGGCAGTCAACATCTGAGAGCGCAAACCAATCAGGCCGCGGCTTGGAATATCGAATTCCAGGTGCTGCATTTCGCCCTTGCTTTCCATAATCAGCATTTCGCCTTTACGCTGGGTCACCAGGTCAATTACTTTGCCGGAAAACTCAGCCGGTACATCTACCACCAGTGTCTCGTAAGGCTCACATTTCTTACCATCAATTTCCTTGACAATTACCTGCGGTTGTCCTACAGTCAGCTCATAGCCTTCACGACGCATGGTTTCTACTAATACAGACAAGTGAAGAATGCCGCGGCCAAACACCAGGAATTTATCAGCATCATCTGTATCGCTTACGCGCAGAGCAAGATTTTTTTCCAGTTCTTTATAAAGACGGTCGCGAATATTGCGGCTCGTCACATACTTACCTTCCTTACCAAAGAAAGGCGAGTTGTTGATAGAGAACTGCATATTCATAGTGGGCTCATCAATCGGAATAACTTTGAGCGCTTCAGGGTTTTCGTAATCGGCAATCGTCTCACCAATCTGGAAATCTTCAATGCCTACAACAGCACAAATATCACCGGCTTTTACTTCGCTTACTTTCTTTTTGCCCATGCCTTCAAAGACGTAGACCTCTTTTACTTTACCGCGAACAAATGAGCCATCGAGTTTGCAAAGCTGAATATTCTGGCCTTCTTTAATAGTACCACGTGTAACGCGGCCTACGGCTATACGGCCAAGGAAGGATGAGTAATCCAGTGAAGTGATCTGCAATTGGAGTGTACCTTCTTTGGCTTCCGGAGCCGGTACCTTTTCCAGAATCATATCCAGCAGCGGAGTGATGTCTTCTGTTTGGGTAAGGCTTGTATTGTACCAACCTTGCTTGGCAGAACCATAAAGCGTAGCGAAGTCGAGTTGTTCTTCGCTGGCATCAAGTTGGAAGAAAAGATCAAACACGGCATCGTGCACTTCATCCGGACGGCAGTTTGGTTTATCTACTTTATTGATTACTACGATTGGCTTCAATCCCAGATTCAGTGCTTTTTGCAGTACAAACCGTGTCTGTGGCATCGGACCTTCAAAGGCATCTACCAGCAGCAATACGCCATCGGCCATTTTCAATACACGCTCTACTTCACCACCAAAGTCGGCGTGACCTGGTGTATCAATTACATTGATCTTGGTATCCTTGTAGGTTACTGATATATTTTTTGCGAGGATGGTAATACCGCGCTCACGCTCCAGATCATTGTTGTCCATAATCAACTCACCGGTTTCCTGATTGTCGCGGAATACTTTGGTGGCGTGGATAATCTTGTCTACCAGAGATGTCTTGCCATGGTCAACGTGGGCGATAATGGCGATGTTTCTAATGTTCATAAATGTATTGAGCTAGCTATTGCAGATAAATTGCTGATTAAAATACCCGGAAAATTCCGGAGTAAATAAGGGTCCGTAATCCTTTCGGCGCGCAAAGGTACATAAAAACAACATGTGGGCCGTTTTCAATACGTTATTAATTCTGTATGAATTAGGATGATTATTTGGACTGATTGCTTGTTGATTGACTGTTCCTATTATGTCTCATTATTAGGCTAGGTGATGCTCAGGCATTTGTCAATTCATCTTAAATGGGGCGATCATTTGAAATTCGGGAATATTCACATTGAATAGACGCTTGTTCCAGGCACTTTGCATTTGGTATATCCCCCACATCTTGCCCATATCACTGCGAAGATTGCAGGCAGATACATACTGATAACTACCGCCTGGCTCTATAAGCGGCTGCTGGCCTACAACTCCCTCACCTTCCACTTCACGAAAAGAACCGTTACTATCTGATATATGCCAATGCCTGCGTAATAATTTCACGGGTATATCAGACAAGTTTTCAATAGTAATCTGATAAGCAAACAGATATTCGCCATTTAGCGGGTTGCTTTGTGTAGGTTGGTAAAATGTCTCTACCGTAATACTCACGCCTTCCGTAATCTGCTGCACCATAAGGGTATAGGTCTTATTTTAGGTAAATGTAGTTAATTTCAGTCTATGCATTTTCTGCTTGAATTTCCTGTATCGCCTCATTTATCAGGCTTGTCTCAAAGCCACGCTGTTGCAAAAAGCGACTGGTTTTTCCCTTACGAATGTGCTGATTCCGCTCAACTTTCAGGCTACTCCACTTCTGTGATGTCAATTTTAAAAGCACCCGATAATATTCTTCCGGATCAATTTCTGAAAGCCCTTTCTTAATGCAATATTCAGAAATACGGTTGAGCTTGAGGTGTTGAGTAATCTTTACTTTACCCCAATGCTTGATCCGGAATCTTCCCCGGGCAAATGCTCGGGCATAGCGCTCTTCGTTCAGTAATCCTACCTCTATAAGTTCCGCGATAAGATTTTCTACTTCTGAAGGCAAAGCTTTTAGCTCATACAATTTATCCCTTACTTCTTGTTGGCAACGCTCCTGATAGTTACAGAAACGATAGATAGAGGCTTGCAAATCCATATAGTCAAACCTTATCTGCCCATATGAACCATGAGAATCTGAATATCTGAAGGATTAATCCCACTGATACGACTGGCTTGTCCTATTGTACGTGGCTTGATCTTACCCAATTTTTGGCGAGCTTCGGTACCTAAAGCAGTAATCTTATCGTAATTAAAAACTTCCGGTATCATTTGATCTTCCAGTTGAGCCATTCTTTTTACCAGTTCTCGCTCTTTATCTATATATACCTCGTATTTCAGTTGTATTTCTGCCTGCTCTAGTACCAAATCATCTTTATCAGCCAACAATTCACCTAATTCGGGTATTTTTTGGCACATATCTTTCAATCCAATTGATGGTCTAAGCAAGATCTTAGCAGCTTTTGTCTTTTCAGGCATACTGCTATATCCATTGCTGGTCAACAAATAGTTAGCCATATCAGGTGCTACAGCAAACGATCTCAGTATATCCTTGGTATTTTCCACTTGCTTTTCTTTATTTATCGTCAGGTTGAGGCGTTCGTCTGAAGCTAGCCCAATTTCATGTCCCCGTCTGGTTAAGCGCAGGTCAGCATTGTCTTGCCTTAAAAGCGTCCTGTATTCAGCCCTGCTGGTAAACATCCGGTATGGCTCATCTGTCCCTTTATTGATTAGATCATCTATTAGCACGCCAATGTAAGCTTCGTCTCTACCTAAGACAACCGGATCCAAATCATTAATCTTTCGGTGAGCATTAATACCTGCCATTAATCCTTGGCAAGCGGCTTCTTCATAACCGGTGGTTCCATTAATCTGACCTGCAAAGAACAAATTGTCCACCTTTTTGGTTTCAAGCGAATATTTAAGTTGCGTAGGAGGGAAATAATCATACTCAATAGCATAACCAGGACGGAAAAAACGGCAATTTTCAAAACCCGGTACACTTCTCAATGCTTTAAACTGAATTTCTTCAGCCAAAGATGTGCTGAATCCATTTACATAAATTTCTACTGTACTCCATCCTTCTGGTTCTACAAATAATTGATGCCGGTCTTTATCAGCAAATCGGCTGACCTTATCTTCAATACTTGGACAATATCTTGGCCCACTACCCTTTATTCTTCCCTGATACATAGGTGACTGATCAAACCCTGAACGCAAAATGTCATGTACTTCTTCTGAAGTATAGGTAATCCAGCAATTACGCTGTTTTGATGAATCAATTCTTTCAACGGGTAAATAAGAAAAGCCGACTACTTCATCATCACCATTTTGTATCTCCATTTTACTGTAATCCAAACTTCTTCCATCAATACGTGGTGGTGTGCCTGTTTTTAATCGCTCAGAATCAAAACCCAGTGAAACGAGTTGTTCAGTAATACCGAAAGCAGCATTTTCACTAATTCTTCCACCACCAAATTGCTTTTCACCAATATGAATAATACCATTTAGAAAAGTTCCATTAGTCAGAACAACAGCTTTACTATATATATTGTGTCCCATTCCTGTGATTACGCCAGTAACTGTTCCACGTGAAACAATTAGCTCTTTAACCGTATCTTGCCAAAAATGAACGTTAGGTGTTTGTTCAAGCATTTCTCGCCAAGTTGCAGCAAATAACATGCGATCATTCTGCGTTCTCGGACTCCACATTCCCGGGCCTTTACTTTTATTGAGCATCCGGAATTGAATAGTGCTTTTATCAGAAACAATACCACTATAACCACCAAGCGCATCTATTTCGCGAACTATTTGACCCTTGGCTATACCACCCATTGCCGGATTGCAACTCATCTGAGCAATCGTTTGAAGATTCATTGTTACCAATAAAACTTTTGATCCCATATTAGCGGCAGCAGCAGCAGCTTCACAACCAGCATGACCAGCGCCAACTACTATTATATCATATTCCTGTAGCATTGTTACAAAATTAAGGAATAGGAAAGATATTATTGTTTCACGTGAAACAATAAAAAAAGCCGGAACTAATTAGCTCCGGCTTTAATAATTAAAATCTATTATTATTTAGCGACTACAGTAAACTGACGTGCTATAGGACCATTATCCGTATTCAACATCATATAATATTGACCAGCAGCTAAATCAGCAGTGTTCATATGAATTATCTCTTTCTGAATGTTGGAGTATTTCACGCTACGAATAGTCTTACCCATTGCATCGGTGATGCGGGCAGTAACCGTTGCAGAAGGCTTCTCTAATTCAATGCTAACGTTGATCATGTCAGACGCAGGATTTGGATAAACATTGATCTTACCAATGTTATTTTTTACTTGGCTAATGCCAGTAACAGGTGTAGTAGAAAGCGTCATAGAAATAGACGGTACCAAACCTGATTTCTGAGTTGAGAAACGAGTAGAATCAGGATAGTTAGGCGCAGCTGTTGAGAAAGCTTCGAATGGCATTAAACGAATAGGATCAGTTCCACCACCATTAATATCGCTAACGAGCGTAGCTGCATCACCATTAAAATCCGGTGCAAATGTTTCAATAGTGCTGTTCGAGCTGGTAGTACGGCTACGTACATAAGTACGAGGCTGATAATTCAGCACACCATCACAACCAAGGAAGAAACCAGCAGGAACATCTGCAGCCAACCAATACCACGTATTGTCTTCTACTTTGGTGATTTGATTAGGATTAAGCGGATTGCTCATAGCAACTTCAAAAGGCTTGAAGTTCGAATCAGCATCTGTAAAGGATCTTGTACCACTGCTCACTAAAGAAAGTTCATTTTCAGTGATTTTATGGTCAGCATCAGCATCAACCCATTTGAATAAGTTAATAGTCAGGCTATTAAGCGAGCCCAGTGTGGGAGTAGTAGATCCTGCAGAGATAGTAAACTTCGCATTCTTTAATTGATAACCACCCTTGCTGATGTAATACATAGGACCTGCAACGTAAGCTGATGTACCCTCAAACTGAAATCCTACATTTGCGAAAGGTACGTTATTAGTAAAATCGTAACGGCTTTTGGAATAGATTGAGTCAGTCACATACATATGATCGGTAGATGTGTTGTCGCCATTTGCAGCATCAGTACTATCCTGTGATACATTGTAGTTAAAGTCAAAACGGCCCGTTGTAGTTGCGTGCAAATCATAAGCAGTCGCTACAGAAGGAATCAAAATAGAATCCACACGTTGGAAAGATGCTATTGTAACAGAATCGGCGTGTACTGTAGAAGCACTACCGCCGGTTGGTGTAAATGTAACATTAGAACTCAACCTAACGTTAGTTTCGTTAGATGTGCCAAAGTTACCAATGAAAGCGCCTGTCTGGTTTTTATAAGCGACAGGATTACCATTGCTTGCACCAAGCTGAGATAGCGGCATGGCATAAGCATGCGGTAATACTGTGCCACCTGGAATGATACCCAGATCATGGTTCAGGTTATAGCCCCACTTTGAAAGAGAGAAAGTAACCGTGTTACCAGCTTTCAACTGATTGTTGATCGCCATACCATCTACATCAGATACCATCAGCACTGGGATGTTCACCACGCCTTCGGTAGCAGTATTACCCATTGGTACCGGACCACCAGGAATATTATTCACGATGATAACACCTGCAGCATTTGCATTTTCACAAAGTTTTGCTTTACGTGTAAATGTAATATTACCGCCACGGAAAATCAGCGCAAACTTACCTGTAAGATCAGGGTAAGAAACGCTTGAGCCATTCAGCAACACTGTACCTGCACCCAATGTGTCAAATGCCTTGGCAATCGCTACATTGATATAAGGCGTTGTAATGGGAGCTCCCCATTCGTTAGCACCACCTGATCCATCATTTGAAATATCGTAAGCTTTTGCACCAGCAATAGACGCAGGTGTATTGATGTTAAATCTTGCACCTACATATTCAGCAGCACGATTGCCATCAAATATTGGCGCCACTTGTGCACTAGCCTGCCCCGCAATAGTCATCATACCAAGACCAAGCGCTATCCTCGTAAGGAAAGTTTTGTTCATAAATGTGTTATTAGTTTGAAAATGAATTTAGCAAATTACGCGGTTATTTTTTTACCAACAAAAAAATTTATGGCGTTTTATCATACTTAATTAAAAATCAACCGATCAGGCCAAATTTACGGCTTAGATCCAGCATCCGTTCGATCGGCTTTTTTGCCGCCAGACGCAGGTTTTCTTCCATTGTTATTTCCGGCATTTCATACTTGAGCGCGAGATAGACTTTTTCCAGCGTATTCAACTTCATATGCGGACAATCATTGCAGGCACAGGCGTTGTCTGGCGGTGCAGGAATAAGGGTTTTATCCGGCGCTGCCTGCTGCATTTGATGCAGTATGCCTGTTTCTGTAGCAACTATGAAAGTTTGAGCAGGATTGGCCTCTACATATTTCAGCAACTGCGACGTGGAACCTATGTAATCGGCAATAGCCAATACAGCTTCCTCACATTCCGGATGAGCAATAAGTTTAGCTTCCGGATGACGCAATTTTAGCCTGGTTATCTTTTCGAGTGAAAATATTTCATGCACCATGCAGGCGCCGTTCCACAAAAGCATGTTTCTTCCGGTCTCTTTATTGATGTAGCCACCAAGATTACGATCTGGTGCAAAGATGATTTCCTGATCTGCCGGAAGGCTTTCCACAATCTGTCTTGCATTAGAAGAAGTGCAGATGATATCGCTCAACGCTTTAATGCCGGCTGAGCAATTGATGTAGGATATGACCAGATGGTTTGGATGCTTTTCCCTGAACGCTTTAAAAAGAGGCGGCGGACAACTATCACTAAGTGAGCAGCCGGCATTAAGGTCTGGCAAAAGCACCTTCTTTCCGGGATTAAGAATCTTGGCCGTTTCAGCCATGAAATGCACTCCTGCAAATACAATCACGTCAGCATCGGTAGTAGCTGCTTTCTGGGCAAGGCCCAGACTATCTCCAATAAAGTCTGCAATATCCTGTATATCCGGCTCCTGATAATAATGTGCTAACAGCACTGCATTCTTTTCTTTTTTCAGCTTTTCTATCTCTGCAAACAAATCAAGGGTCGGATCAATTGATATATCCAGAAAGCCTTTTTGATTAACTTCTGCCTTTGCTGTTGAGAAATCCACAGTCATAATAAATAGTTAAAGAGATTTTTAAAAATGAAGGGGTTACTATTACGTTCGTGTATTGGTGGAAAGAAAAAACTTTTACCGTTGCAAGTTACGCGTTCAGGTGTTCTTACACTTAATGCATCAGGTTATCCCCTATAGATTGCTATAGTCTATGGTATATTCACAGGACAAGGTGGAAATGTGTATAAACCTGCTGCTGAAAAGTTCCAGCCTGTGGATTCTGCTTTCAATGTGAATAAATGATGAAGCAATCCTTAAAATAAAAAGAACAACGCCTAATTCAAGGCCGGAAAACCTCTTTCCACCAATCCGGTTTATCTTTTGCCTCCGGTTATGCACAGTAATCCACATCCTGCTGAATAACTGCAAATGTGCATCAGCAAATACTCAGTAATCAATTATTCCACCCTGATCTGTCAGTAGAATGCTGTAATATTATAAGAGTCAAAAAATTTTCCCGGAAAAGCCGGAAATCCTTCAAAATCTGTCTGGTATTGGCGTTATCATATTTTCTTCTAATTTTGCCAGCCTTAAAATAAAATTTAACACACACAACCTCTTATGGCGGTAATTCAGAAAATCAGGGAGCGGTATGCCAAATTAGCGGGCTTTGTGATTGCACTATCACTCGTGGCATTTATTGTATCAGAAGGTATCAACGGTAGCTTTGGTAGCTTCTTCGGCCGCGATAACAGTATAGCTAAAGTTGACGGCACCAAGATCGAGGCGCAGGAATACTATAATACGGTATCAGAATACGAAAATCTGACTGAGCTGTTCCGTAAAGGTCAGCCGCTTACTGATGCGGATAAGGCACAAATCCGTCAGCAGATTCTGGAGCAGATGGTTACGGAAAAGCTGATTCAAAAAGAATCGGACAAGCTGGGTCTTCAGATTTCCGAGCAGGAGCAGAAAGATATGTTCTATGGTCCTAACCCTGATCCTACCGTACAGCAGTTCCCATACTTCGCCGGCCAGAATGGTCAGTTCGATCCTGCTTCTATCAAGCAATTTGAAGCGGCAGTGAAAAAAGGCGGAAGCACTCAGCAAGAAAGTGAGTTGTATGCCAAAGCAGGCCAGCAGTGGGAAGCACTCAAGCGTTACCTGGTTCGTACACGTCTGGTACAGAAATATACGTCTCTCATTGCCGGTGGTACTTATGTGCCGAAGTTTATGCTTAGCCGCAGCGAGCAGGATGGCAACATGGCTGCAGGCATCCGTTATGTAAAAATCCCTTACACTTCAGTGAACGATGCTGAGGTTAAAGTAACAGACGCGGACCTTACAGATTATATGAAGCGCCACAAGCCACTGTTCGAAACAGACCAGCCTACGCGCAGCATTGATTATGTAGTCTATGATATAGCACCTGATGGACAGGATACTTCTAAGGTTATCACTTCTATCGCCAAGCTGCGCGATGAGTTTAGTGCCACTACAGACAATCAGAAATTTGTAACACGCAATTCAGACGATCCTTATAAGGATGCTTATGTGACCAAAAAGACATTTGCTTCTCAATTTGCAGATACCATTTTCAATCAGCCGGTAGGTGCTGTATATGGTCCCTATTTTGAAAACGGAGAATATAAGCTGACCAAAGTAATTGCCAAAGCTACCCTGCCTGATTCCGTAAAATGCCGTCACATCCTCATCAAGACTGCTGATGCCGGCAAGCCGATGACCGATTCTACAGTAGCAAAAGCCCGGATTGACAGTATACAAACGGCTATTGCCGGTGGTGCAGATTTTAAGGCAATGGTTACCAAATACACTAATGACGATGGCAGCAAAGCTACAGGTGGTGAATATGATTTTGTCCTGACCCAGCGCTCAGATATTTCAAAAGAATTTGGCGATTTCATTTTTGAAGGAAAGCCCGGTGAAAAGAAGATTGTAAAAGTCAGTAACGATAAGTATGCCGGCTATCACTATATAGAAATCCTGAACCAAAGAGATCCGGTGGTATCTGCAAAGCTTGCTACCGTTAGCAAAGAGCTGATCACCAGCAGCCGTTCTTCCAACGCTACTTTCTCTATGGCTAACCAGTTTGCAGGCAATAACAATACGGCCGCATCCTTTGATGCAGCCGTAAAGAAGCAAGGCCTCAACAAGCGTGAAGCAGAAAACGTAAAAGCAAGCGATTTCGTGATCCCGGGCCTCGGCCCTGCCCGCGAGCTCATCCGCTGGATGTATGAAGCCAAGGTAGGCGATGTAAGCAACCCGCTCCAGCTGGACAAGCATTATGTAGTGGCTAAAGTTTCTGCAGTAAAGCAGGAAGGACTGCCTGAGCTGACTACTGCATTGCGCGCTCAGATAGATGGTCTCGTAAAAGCAGAGAAGAAAGGTAAGATGCTGGCCGATAAATATGGTAAGTCTGGTTCGCTGGAAGCAATTGCACAGGCATCGGGACAACAGGTAGCTACAGCAGATTCTTTGAAAGGCGGCCAAAGCTTTGCCGAAGGCATTGGCTATGAGCCGAAGGTATTGGGCTATATCTTCAATGATAAATTCCAGCAAGGCCAGACTTCACCTGCATTGAAGGGACGTGAAGCTGTTTATTTTGTATCGCTCACGCACCGTGGTACTTCCAACATACCGCCTAATCCGATGCAGCAACAGCAGATAATGATGGAAGCGATGCAGACCAAAAACTATGTAGGGCAGATGATCTCGGAAGCGTTGCGCCGTAATGGCACCGTTTCTTTCAATCCAAAGAACCTCCAATAGTTTTAATGAAGATGCTATCAATAAAAACAGCCCTGCCAACCGGCAAGGCTGTTTTTATTTTAGGCGTAATTTTGCGTGCCTGTTGCGGTGTATAGCGGACGAGTCTATACTGATAAACTATCGCGCGCCATAGCCATAATTCAGTTAAAAAGATATTGATGGATCTGATAAAAAATAAAGTAGCGGAGAGTGGCATTATTACCCTTGATCTGGAGCAATTCATTCCTAAAGAGGATACACTGGCTACATTCAATCTGAAGCCTTTCCTGTTTCGTGAAATGATCCTGCGGGAGAAAGATTACCGGGCTGCGTTAGTGGAGCATGATTGGACACAGTACGCCGGAAAGCATACAGGAATTATCTGTTCAGTGGATGCGATTATACCTATGTGGGCGTTTATGCTCGCTGCAAGCTATCTTCAGCCAGTAGCAGATTCAGTACATTTTGGCACCCTGGAAGAAGTGAAAAAAGAGTTGATCGTTGAGCACATTCATGCCATTGATACAGCATCTTATCAGGATAAAAGAGTAGTGTTAAAAGGTTGTGGTGAAGTTCCCGTTCCTCAAACGGCTTATGTAGCTGCTACGGCAAAACTGCGGCCTGTGGTCAAATCTATTATGTATGGAGAGCCCTGCTCTACGGTGCCTATTTACAAACAGGCAGTAACTCCGAAAAGCCAGAATGCTTAGTTTCGCATGGCTCTAAAAAGACCAGGTGAAATGAGGAATTTGCTCAAGCTGTTTTTTTGCGTATTGATCATTACGCCATTTTCTATAAAAGCGCAGCAGGATGCAACGGCTACGCCGCCGCGTCCTCAAAATATAAAGGTGCTTGATGAGTACAGCGATGGCAAAGGACATATCGTACGCATTGTACAATTCAATCAGGGAATGATGCGCGTTACGCAGACCATCATCATGCCCAAAGTATCGCCGGTAGGTATGGTTCACGTTCCGTTCCGTGCAGACACGATGAACAAGGATTCTGTAATGTTGCTGGTAGATAAATCTGACTATGTGCTGCAGCTCTGGTACCGGAAAAGAATGCTCCGCGCCTATAAAGCAGTGTTTGGCCCTAATCCGCTAATGGATAAAAAAGTGGAAGGCGACCGCTGCACACCGGAAGGAAAATTCAGGATTGCCAGTAAAAATCCCGGTTCAAAATATACCCGCTTCCTGGGCCTCAACTATCCTACAGATTCAACCATGAAACACTTCAATGACCTGAAGGCAAAAGGTGTAATACCGGCCACAGCCCGCCCCGGCAGCTCAGTAGGCATTCACGGTATATGGCCCGGCGGCGATGATATGATAGATATGGGCATCGGCTGGACGGATGGCTGCATCGCTATCAAGAATAAGGACATCGAAGAACTGTTTACAGTAGTAGGCGTAGGTACCCGCGTGATTGTGCGTAAATAGCAATTGCGCAAGTCTATGACGGACTCGGAAAGTCCCGAAGGGAATACTTGCCAAGTCTGTTCACAATGAACTGCTCATATGCTTCTTTCCATCCGGCCCATTGCGGCTCACTGCCCAGCGAAAAATTGTGAAACACGGTAGTAAGCACACCATGACACCCTTCCAGTCGCACTTTCATTGCTTCTAGTCTTTCAAAAGCAGTCTGCACATCCAGTTCAAGATCGAAATGAGCCGTAGTGTCCATGAAGCAGAATGGATGCACACGAAGCGCCGTTTGCTCTTCCCGCTCCAGATCGTACCAATAAAAAGAATGGCCCGTTCCTGCCCGGAATCCTAAAGCAGTGCCATAGCCCATACTGTAATCATCCGTAATGCCAGCTGCAATCAGGGTACGGTAAGTAGCTGGTAAAAACACGCGGATGAAATGCTGGCGGGAAGTAGTGACCGGCGCGGCAATAATCTTTTCAAGCGCTGCTTTCTCCGCTGTAAACTGACCGAAAGAACTATCTGTAAAGTAAGATGGATGCATCCCTACAGTACCCTGCTTCAGCAAATCACCGATCAGGCGCTGCATAGCAGGATGCTGCGGATGGATATTCTTATCAAACGGAGAGGACTGTAAGGCAGCAAGAATAAAATAGCGTGGCGTTAATCCATATTTCTGGTGAAGCGCTTCCATCCACTCATAAGCATCATAAGGGTCGGAAGCCTTGCCGGCAATGACCCTCATCCTTAAAAAGAACGAGCAGAAATTTCTCCGAAGCAAATCTTTCAGCCCGGCTCCGATCAGGCGCTGAGCGCCCTTGTGCCGGTAAGACCATGCAATATCAATATCATAAGTAGGGAAAAACGTGATTGGTTTTACGGGAATCGATAGCTGCCATTCGCGCTCCAGATATTGCCTTAAAAACGCTATCCATTCATCCAGCACCGGTCTTTCCAATACTCCGTCCACAGCCAGCCTGCTTTTACCGGCAGGGAAGCGCCCATGCTTATCTACCTCCTGCTCCGGATACTCCTCGTAGCGCGAGAGGAAATAAAAAATCCCGCCAAACAAGTCAAAAGGAACAGTGTATAAAGCGTCATTCGTATAAAATGGTGCATAGAGGCCTTGCCACTCGTAACTTAGAAAAAATTGCTTGCTGATGCCCTGCTCAAAAAGCAATCCCGTATCAGGTACAGAAAAAACGGCAGGCAGATAGCCGTAAGCAATCGCAAATGATGCAGTAGCTGCTATTGCAGAATCATGAGTGATAGTGTAATCTAAACCTAACCGTTCTGTAAACAGCCAATCGAGCACATAACGAAGGCGGGGCGTATCCTGCTCCGCATAAATGGTAATGGTGGGAAGGTGATGGTGGGTAATGCTCATCTACCCGCGCTTCTCATGCTCCTTCCAGAGCTGGCCAAATGTTTTCGGGGCAAATATCGTCCCTTCACGGCGATGAAGCCAGGTAGCGCCAAATACTCTGTTAAGCATCACATTTTTCAATCCCGGTCCTGCGCTGTTCATCAGCAGGCGGCTTTGCATCCCGCGCTTCCAAAGCTTCCAGGCAATGCCTTCACTGGCATCATTGAGTCCTTCCTCTACAGAAATATGCCGGTTCTCCAGCAGCATTTCATGAATATTGATCTTCACCGGACATACCTCCGTGCAATTGCCGCAGAGCGAAGAAGCATAGCTGAGGTGCTTGTACTCCTTCATACCAGCCAGATGCGGGGTAATTACCGAGCCGATAGGACCGCTATAGGTGGCGGCATACGTATGGCCACCTATATTTTTATAGACCGGGCAGGCATTGAGGCAGGAGCCGCAGCGAATGCAATACAAGCCCTCGCGCACTTCCGGACGGGCAAGCATATTGGTACGCCCGTTATCCAGAAGAATTACATACATCTCTTCCGGTCCGTCATTTTCACCGGGCTGGCGCGGACCGCTGAGAATGGTATTGTATACAGTTACTACCTGCCCCGTGCCATAGGTAGCCAGCAGCGGCCAGAACAGGGAAAGATCATTTACCGAAGGCAGAATCTTCTCGATGCCGACAATTGAAATCTGCGTTTTAGGAAAAGCAGTGGTAAGCCGGGCATTGCCTTCATTTTCCGTCACACATACAGCGCCGATATCTGCCAGCAGAAAATTGCCGCCGGTAATGCCCACCTCGGCCGTTATATACTTTTCGCGCAGCTTCTCGCGCGCAATCATGGTCAGGTCCGATGGCGGAAGATTAGGCTCAGTGCCCAGCTTTTCATGAAATACCCGCGCCACATCTTCCTTGCTCTTATGCATGGCCGGCGTCACAATATGGTAAGGGGGTTCGCCATCCAATTGCTGAATGTATTCTCCAAGGTCCGTTTCCACAGATTCGATGCCGTGCTGCTCCAAGAAGCTGTTTAGGTGGATCTCTTCCGTCACCATCGATTTGGATTTCACTACCTGACGGGTATTTTTCGACTGGCAGATATCCAGGATGGCGGCCTGTGCCTCCTCAATCGTCTCTGCCCAAATTACCTTTCCGCCACGGGCGGTGAAGGCCGCTTCAAACTGCAGCAGGTATTGGTCCAGATGCTCGATTGCCTCCCACTTCACGTTCTTGGCCCTGCGGCGCGCGAGGTCCAGATCATGATACTGGGTTTTGCCTTTTACAACGGCATCAGCATATTTCTGAATATTGAACGTGATCTTTCGCTTATGCTCCAGATCATGCGCTTTCACTTCACTGCGTACAAGAAATTGGGACTTTGTGCTCATAACAGGCTAAGCACCAAATTTAGCGCATATTCGGTGGAATGAGACTTCGAACGGCGGGAAATGTGCATAGAACGCTGCGGCAGCGGCAAAGAATCCAGGTGGAAAGGCCTTCGAACAGCAGGACGACCGTAAAGAAGCAGGTGGAAGGATGATCGAAAAGCGTGTAAGGTGCATAGAAAGGCAAGGAAGCAGTAAAGAAGCTCATGGAAAGACCATCGAAGAGCATGGAAGTGGCAAAGAACGGCGTGGAAGCGGCTTAGAAAGTTATGGTACAGACAAAGAAGATCGTGGAATAAATAAAGAAGTACGTGACCGATATAGCGAAGAGCTTTATCAATACCACAGCAAACAAGGTCTTCGTTGCATAGGCCGCTGTGGTATTCTTCGTGCTGACAAAGGAACGGAAAGCAATAAGATCCCTACGGGATGACAAAGTCGTTGTGTAAAAACGAGATGTGAAAGCCGCTGTGGATCCTTCGTGCCTCAGGATGACTAGCGTAAGAGCCTATTTATTCAGCGGGGTCATGCTGAGGCACGAAGGATCCCGCAGCGGCTTATGTTATTGGGGCGCCTGTTTGCTATGGGATGCTTCCTGTCGTCAGCATGACAAAACGTGGGCTAATCAAAAAGAACAAAGACGCAGGAAAAGATCAGGGTACCAAAAGCCCGGCACTACAGCAGCACCAAAGCCAGATAGAAAGGCACCGGCGCGCCGCAGTCATTGCGCGGCGGTAGTTTTTTGGTTCTTTTTTGCTGACAAAAAAGAACGGATAAGATTCCTACGGGATGACAAAGTTGTTGTATAAGTGCCGCTGTATAAAAGCTGCTGTTTAAAAGTCGCTGGTGAGCTTTGGCTGCTGTGGGATGCTTCCTTGCGTCAGCATGACCTGTATCGTGGGGCTTAACCTTGATCTCCTCTTATAGCTGCTTTTCTTTCTTGTCTTCTGTGCCTGTATAGCTGTTCATGGCCTTGATAGTCCTGGCATAGCTGAAACGGGCTTTGGTGGCCTTATCATCCGAAAATATCCTGGCGGCTATTTTAGCGACGCCGATCACGTCTTCATAAAGGTCGTTGAGGGTAGCGATCGATTGCCGGGTGGCCTGCGGGCGGCTGCCTTTTACACCTTCCTGATAAACGTCTGCCGCGCGGATATCCACCGCTGCCTGCGTGAGCTCGCTCAGCAGGGCAGGGCTGATGCCTTTACCGGTCAGCTCCTGAGCAATATCCGGCGTGAGGCCGGTACTGACCCGGGCAAGCACCGCGCCGATCGCTTCCTGATCGCCACTGGTACGTGCGGCTTTGTAGCGGGCATCGAAGCCGAGCGCGTTGAGCAGCGTATCGCGGCGCTCATGGTCTTTGCGGAAATCTTCTTCTATCTGCACCTTCAGGAAGGCCAAGTCTTTCAGGGCGGTAGCCTCAATCCGGCGCAGGCGGCTGGTAGCATCGCGCAGGCCGGCAATGGTATTGGCGCCGAGGATGCTGGTGGCGGCATCTGCCACACGGGTTTTGAGCGCCGTATAATAGGCCGCATTCCACAGCGGCCGCTGTTCCTGTATGGTTGCTGCGTGCTCAATAGCAGCGTTGAGGATAACATCTGCAGCAAGAAGCATTTCGGCGTCTTTGCCAGTGTAGGCACGTAAGATTTGGGTGGTCATAGCTTGTGTGTTTTAAATGCTTTTTTAACACTAAAAATAATGTACTGAGTGCATAAATGTTGCAGGAATAATGAAGAAATACATGAACGACAAAATCTGATTTGTGAAAATCATCTTTTGCATGAATCATATAAGTGCCTGATGGAAATGCTATTATTTTCTAAATGAAAAATGATCTGATATAATGAATAAAAATTCGAATGTTTAGTGCTGATTTTTTGGTGAATAGGTAGAAACTAATTTACGTTTGCAGGCGAAAACGAAAAACCGGGCTTATACCCGCCACTTCATGTACCCTAAACGATCACTTTTCAGAGCCTTTATCCCGGGCTTTATTGCCGCACTTTGCATTGCAGTCGTCTCATCTGCCCAAAGCGTAAGCTATCAGCCTCTCCTGGATGAATCTTCCGGCAACCGGAGCATTGATGTATCTCTGCCTGTTGGAGCTATCGAAGGAAAACACGGTACCTCGCCGGCCGGCGGTGCTACTTACTCTATCCCTATCAAAATGGCACCGGGCAGCAATGGCTTAGTGCCCGGCATTTCTCTGGAATATAATTCTCAGAGCGGAAACGGGCATGCAGGATATGGATGGAACATTGGCGGGATAAGCGTTATTGAACAGACGAATGCCAGTATGATCTATGATGGAGAGACAGCTCCGATCTTTGATCCGTATGTGCCTTTTACCACCCAAAAGAAGCATGACCGGCTGATGCTGGACGGCGAGCGCCTGATCAGAACCTCCGATCCTCAGGCGCCAACTCCTACCCTTGTATTTGCCAATTCGAAAGGCATTAAAGTGGAGGCCGTTGGAAATTATCCAGGCGACTACCACTATACATACACAGATAAAGAGGGGACTAAGTATGAATATGGGCTGGATGATAACAGCAGAATATTTAAAGCAGATGGCACTGACATTCTGAAATGGTATATAAGCAAGGTAAGCGATATTAACGGCTTCTACATCGACTTCAAATATCAGAAGATTGCGAATGAAGTAATGCTTGCAGAGATTGACTATACCGGCAATATGAATGCAGGCATAGCTCCTTACAATAAAATAAAGTTCACCTACGAAGAGCGGGATGATGCTAACACAGTTTACATTGCCGGTACTGCCATCGGGCAGAATTATCTGCCTGACCGTATTGATGTAATTGCCGAAAATGATGCTCCGGTCTATACCTATCAGCTTAATTACGGACACGACAATAAGATCATCAATAACAAATACTCGTTCCTGAACGAAGTTGTGCTTTACGGGTCAGATAACAGCCATCTCAATTCTACCATCTTTAAATATGGGAATGGAGGCACTGAATTTGAAGTAACTCCTACATCAGTAGTTGTAGGTGGGGATGAAAGAGCGACCGGTGATTTTGATGGGGATGGCATTTCTGATATAGCCATTATAAAAACAAACGGCAACCCTTCCGGAAACATCGTTTACACCTTTTATAAAGGGAATAGCACCGGGCAAAATATGCAGCAGATGGGCAGCCTCACATTGCCGTCTACTACCTCCTCGCCACAGCGTGCGATGTTTGGCCTGGTTAAATATGATATACCTGTAAATATCCAAAGCCACTTCTCAAGCGACTTTGATGGCGATGGGAATGACGATCTGCTGGTGGGCGCTTTTCAGGCGGTGGGCGGCGATACTTACCTGAGAAAGCTGATCCTTATCCGGTACAGTGGCGGCACCTTTACTTCACAGGATATAGCGCTGCCGAATACGCCGGGGCACGAGTACAAAACAAACGATTTCAAAAACCCGATAACCATTGGCGATTTCAATGGCGACCGCTGGCCGGATGTATTTATCACCGCAAGAGATATCACCGCTCAGAAAGATGAAGGTTTTATGGTCTATTATCTCGGGCGTACGGCTACACCTCAGTTTGTTGAGATGCTGAACTACAATGCTCCCAATAGTAGCTCATCACTGATTCCTGAGCTGAGCAGGCCAGACTACATGGCGGTCATAGATCATGATGGTGATGGAAAAAACGAGCTGCTCACTGTATTGGGCGCTAAAACGAAAATATTTACGCTGGATCACAACATGCATCAGTTTGACATGATTCATGAGGGCGCTTACCCTACTGTATGGCACGATGTGTACACCGGTGACTTTAACGGAGATGGCAAGACCGATCTGCTGACCAAAGTAAGAAGCAGCGATCTGTGGGAGATTGCCTACAGCGATGGGCAGAGCGATTATAAAACGCAGCCATTCAACGGAACCGGCAAGCTGATCGGAGACTACTATGATCAAAACCGGGAATTCAACAGAAAAACCGGTCCGATCCCCGATCACTTTTATGAATCTGATCAGATCATTGTGGCTGATTTTAATGGCGATGGTAAGTCGGACATTATACATGCAGTACCCTTTAGCGAAGGTGGTTCCGCTGGCGATTATAATAACCGGAAACAAAGGCTGAATACCTATTTCAGCAATGGCAATAATTCCTTCAACAACAAAGTGTATATATATAACTCATGGCTGAGCACCTGTACAGGATGCGTGCTGCCCAATGACATGAATGGCGATGGACGGGCCGATCTTTTTACTGCGCATCTGGCGCAGCAAACCGGTGGCGGCAATTATACTTACCTGATAAAGTTCAATACAGATGGGCAGGAAAAAGTATTGCAGAAGGTAACGAACGGATATAATGTAGAAACGGAGTTTCAGTACGAATACCTGAATAAATCCGCCATCTACTCGCGCAGCAATTCTTTTATTGATAAGGATATTCCTTACGTAAAGTTTCCGCTGCTGGCGATTTCGCAAGTGCATACCCGCTCGCTGGCAAGCGCGCCCGCTGAGCTGGAAAATACCGGCTACCAATATCAGGATGCCACATTCAGCAAGCGGGGACTTGGATTCATTGGTTTCAGAAAGACAATAACCACCGACTATATACAGGAAAAGCAGACGGAGCAGGAAATGCAGTTCACCATTAATCCGGATAATGTACCGGTACAGCCCGGGATATTTTATGTGCTTCCGCGAATTGCTTCTACCAGCATCTATACAATGGGCGGGCAACTGCTATCATCCTCCAAAAGTGCGGTCAGGGTGAATAACAATGGCGTGACCAACGCCATCGTTGAGAAAACAGAAGTAATATCAGATCTGCTGGCAAATACATCATCTACAACAGTCAGCAATTATGACGACCGGGTGAACGTGATTAAAAGCACATCCGATATCAACAATGTAGAAACAACCAGTACCGACTATCTATATTCCACGTTTGGCGCTACCTCAAAGCCAGTGTACATAACCACAACAAGCACACGCCAGGGGCAACCCGGTGTAACGGATAACACCGCCCTGAACTATACCGGAGATGGTAAGCTGTATGAACGGATTGAATTTGAAGGACTGCCTCAGCAGGTGAGCCACCGCTACAGCTACAACACAGCCGGCCTGCTGGCAAGCGAGCTGATATCGTCACCGGGTGTGCAATCAAGAGATTACCGGATAGAGTATGATGATAAGGCAAGGTTTGCCATCCGGAAAATAAATGCGCTTGGCAAAAGCGAATACTTTACTTACGATGCCCGGTCAGGAGCAGTAACGGGCCATACCGGATTTGATCAGAACACGGTGACCTATGAGCATGATGCCTATTTTAATCTAACGAAAACCATTTACCCTAAGGGCAACGCAGTGAGCACAGGGCGTATCTGGCAATTGGATGGGATCAACCTTATAGCTACCAGCCAGATTACTGAAGGTGGATCCAGCGAAATCAAATATATTGATGCAGCCGGCCGGGCAACAATAAATTATAGCTGTTTTCAGGCAACCCCCATCACCTTCTGGGGCATGACGTTTATGTTCCCAAAATTTGCAGAAGCGAACTTTGCCTATGATGCCAAAGGAAACAAAATTTCTGAAGAGCAGCCTCATTACAGCGGTACGGCTAATTACCTTACAACGAGCTACACCTATGATTACCTGAACAGAGTAACATCGGCCTGCAATCAGCTTGGCTGCAGCAACTATAGCTACAGCTATTCCGGCGGAAGCAATGCAGTAACTACGATGCTGCCATCCGGGCAGATTCAGAAAAAGATAACCGACCCCGCAGGAAAGATTACCGCTTCAACAGATGCGGGCGGCAGTGTGTATATGGATTATGACAGCCGCGGAAATATGATTGCTACCCGCCTGGGAAGCCCATCGGGAACACCCATCGTTCAGAATAAATATGATGAGTACAACCGCAAAGTGACAAGCACAGAGCGCAACACCGGAACCTATTCTTACACCTATGATGCCTATGGCGAGCTGGTATCACAAAAGGACCCGAACGGCAATGTGCATAAGTATACCTATGATGTGCTCGGGCGAATGGAGAGCCGTAACGGTACGGAGGGTACTACGAAATTCTATTATAAAAATGCAACATTACCAGGTGAAGCATTCCAACTCGAAAAGGTTGTTGACTTTAATAATGAAGGCACAGGCTATGACTACAACCAGTATGGCGAGCAGACCGGTATGCACAAGGAGATCCGTGGCAAAATTTATGAATACGGATATGCGTATGACCAGTACGGCAGACTCACCAATACAATCTACCCCGATGGAAGTGATATAGAGAAAGTGTATAACAATTACGGGACCTGGATGGAAGTAAAATGGAATAGCAACACCCTGTATAAACGTACGACCATTGACGGATCGGGCAAGACACTGGCGGCTGAGCGGGGCAACGGGCTAACAACCAATTTCACCTATGATTATGATTACCTGACGCGGATACAATCGCCGGTCATGGATTACAACCTGGAATATGATTACAGTACCCGCAATATCATCCGCCGGCTGATCTGCTGAAAAATAATGAAGACCTCTTTTCCTACGATGGCCTGAACCGACTGATCAATACGACCACCGGTCAGATCAACGGACCACAGCTGCCGCCGGCAACGATTGCTTACAGTCAGCTGAACGGAAACATAAAGCACAAGGATGGCATAGGCGATTACCTCTACGGGAGCAGCCGAACGCTGTTACTTATATAACGAATAATCAGAACCAGATACCGACCCTGACGCAAGACATCAAGTACAACTCCTTCCTGAGGGCTGAGCGGGTTTCGGAAGGAGACTGGACCCAGTTGTTCCGGTATGATGCCGATTATGACCGCACGGTAAGCGAGCTGTATAACAATGGCAACCTGGAAGAAACGAGAATCTATGCGCCGGAAGGCATAGAGATACATACCCGGGGCAATACAGAGCGGATGATCCACTATGTGGCAGGGCCGGATGGCATTTGCGCTATTCTCTATAGCGAAGGTGCGCAGGGCGATGAATACCGCCAGGTACACACGTATTATCCTTACACCGATCACCTGGGCAGCATCTGGGAGCTGACGGATGAGTATGGTAGCGTAATCTACGAGCAGAATTTCGATGCATGGGGCCGCTACCGCGATCCTGCAACTTGGTCTTATAATACATCACCAATACAGGGCTTCGAATGGCTCAGAGGCTTTACCGGGCATGAGCATATGCCGCAGTTCGGGCTCATTAATATGAATGCCCGGCTCTATGATCCGCTCATTGGAAGAATGCTCAGCCCGGACAACTATCTGAGCAATGCCTACAGCACGCAGGCATATAACCGCTATAGCTACGCTCATAACAACCCGCTCAGCTATATAGACCCGGATGGAAATAACCCATTGATTGTGGCAATGGCCGTAGGCGCGATCATCTCGGCTTCCTCTTACACATTATCAGTAGCCAGCAGTCAGGGCGGCTTCAGCAACTGGAACTGGCTCAACTTTGCCGGATCTGCCGTAACGGGCGCCGTATCCGGTGCGTTTACCTGGGGCATCGGCAATGCATTCAGCCCTTTGGCCAATGTATGTATCAATCCCAGTGCAGTACCCAGCGCAGGGCTGGCCAATGAAGCTGCCCGCGGGCTGATGCACGGCTATGTAGGATTGGTAACTACCGGCGAGACCAGCAGCTTCGTAGCAGGTGCGCTCGGCTCTTTCTCCAGCTCCATCGGCGAGGCAGTGGCGCCGAATACTTTAGGTACTTTTGGCGGAGGGCTTGTATTTGCGGCAGCTACCGGCGGCGGCGGTGCTTTAATGACCGGCGGTAAGTTTTGGCAGGGCGCTTTGATCGGGGTTGACGGGTATTTGCTGAATCAGAGTATGCACGTAGTAAAATATTCTCGTCTTGTAAATCATGGAGGAGGAGGTAATCCACTACGTCTACTTGGGTTATTACAGCATTACACTGGTAGATCTGGTATGGATTATATTATTAGTGATGAAGATTTTAAGGAGCTTATTACAGAACTGCAGGAAAAAAATGGCATTGATAAAAATAATTTTAAACCAGTTAAAGGGCATCCTGGGCTTTATGTAATGGATGTAAGTACTTATGGGACAAGTTTTGAAAATTCTGCGGGCTCGATCAAACTTTATGCAAATGAAAAGGGAATAGTTGGATATTCAGATTGGTGGAATTTTGAAAGACAGTCGACGGGAAGTAGGAGTGGTTGGGCAGAGACAAAAACCATAATAGGTAGCTCGATACCTGGGGTACCATTTTGGGTATTATACGGATTAACGCCATTTACAAATGAAATTCAGAAACACTAAAAATGAAACCTATATTCTTTTCAACCTTGCTTTCGTTATTACTTATTAGTTGTAAAGGAAATAATGCACCCTTTCTAAAAGATGATTTTTCAGCTTATATGGGCATTGATACATCTAAAATCGCAGAAGCAGCCTTCAAAAATAACGAGGGATATGTCGTTTCCAAGATTGATTTGAAAGATATAAATGCTTTAAAAAAAAGATATAAGTTTGTTGGTTATCAAAATGCAACTTCTAAATTAAAAGGACACGTATCATTAAAACTGTTCAACACTAATGATAGCACGTATGGTCAGCTATACTATTTTCAAGAAAAGGTAAGAGATCAATATGACTATTTCCTAATCGTGGTAGATACCAACGGGAGAAAATTGCATTTCTCCAGATATTTTGAAGAACCTCAAGCAGGGTTTTTCTAACATAATTAAGTTAGATAATAAATATCAAATATATTGCTAGATGATGACATAGCATTAGCACAATCGTATATTGATAAACACTATAAAAAATAATTGTGAAAAAGAGATTAGCTATATTCTTGAGCATTTTCGCTTCATGCAATACTCCTGTGGGGCAATACAAGCATGACATCAATCTGTTTGAGAAATATACAGCGCTACAAAAAAAAGAGTATAAAATTTCTGAGTATAAATTTTTGAATGATCAGACGATGATTAAAGCTAATATCACAGATGATGGGGTAAATACGATATTAGCAGCTAAACATTTTACATCATATCAAGAGTTCATAAAAGAAGTAAAGAAAAATAATATACCAAATATTAGCTTCAAATTATATAAAATAGACCAAGGAGCTAATACAAACACATACTATTTTGATGATCATTTTAAGAACATTTATTCCTATTGCATCATTGTTTTAAATAAGTCTACTAACCAGATCATTTATTGTCTAAATTATGGTAACTAATCCAAACCTAACATTTAGTCTGAAAATCGGTCATACGAATACTACCTAAGGCATGGAACTACCTAGGACAAATATATCGATGTGCACTATAAAAGATAGAATCACAATATTCCTATTGATATCTGTTTTATTCTACTCTTGTAGAGGGGATAAAAAGCCATATGTAGTTAAAGATTTTATTAAATATACTGGATTAAGTGATACATCTTCATTTTTAGTGGAAAAATACAAACGTGGGCAATCATATATAGGAGTATCCAACTCAGAATTATATCAATTTGTATTATAATAAATGAAAAAAAATCCCCTATTTATTCTAATAGTTACAATTGTTTTTTGCTCATGTGCGGAAGACAATGAGCAAATTGTATTGTCAGACTTTAAGCAAAATATTGGTGTAGCGATTGATAGTAAATCGCTCTATAGAGTTTAGGAAGCTAACCAAGCTTTGTTAAAAATAAAATTACCAAGTGAGCAACTTGATTCTGTAAAGCGGCAACATAAATACACGAATCATAGAGAATTTATTACCTCATTTGAAAAAATCAGTCATGTGGATTATAGGCTATACGACTTATATAAAGAACAACTTAATTGTCTATATTTTTTCAAAGACCAAATCGTAGATTTTTATGGCTATTATGTTCAAATAATAGATACCCAAAAGGAGGAATTAATATTTTGTAGGAATTTTCATGATGGCGGTAGAGGTATATAATGTAAAAAATTAATATTATAAGGGAACTAAAGGTTATAATGAAGAAGATAATACATGCTGCGCTTCTGATTATCCCTATCCTTTTAGGTACCTACTATGCTGTGAACTATAGAGGATACAAAAACCTAAAAAATTGTGAAAGACTGCATGTAGGCATGTCTAAGACAGAAGTAATAGATGTAATGGGCGAGCCTGACACTGTTTTGAAAAATTATATAGATAGGCAAAACAAGGTGCTATATATCAATTGCCAATTGGGGCTTCAGAAAATCTCAATGTATTTCTAAATCAGGATAGCCTAGTTTATAAAATAACATATGACTATTAATGACAATTATTTAAAGATTAAAGATAATGACCATAGAAACCACAATACAAAGCACTTTAATGAATCAATGATCATCC
Organism: Chitinophagaceae bacterium; assembly: GCA_965200035.1. GTDB lineage: Bacteria > Bacteroidota > Bacteroidia > Chitinophagales > Chitinophagaceae > UBA1952. Next base: position 1,814,340 of record OZ241334.1, read on the forward strand.
ACTGAGTTGAACAGTATTTCAATAAAATGAAAAAAATAGACAGACGAGCGGCTTTAGAGCTGTATAAGGCCTTTCCTCTTCGGACTTATGACCCGATTAAAGATTCGGAAGAATGCTATTTTCCAAACAGCTTCACAGATGAAGTGCTGACTACAGATGCAAAGGAGGGTGAAAATTCTGCTGAAATCGTAATAAGAGAATTGATGGCGCTTCTTGGTCAAATGGAATTCAGCACATTCATTTTCATGGGTGATACTGACCAGCCATGGCTGCGAAATACAGATAATAACCCAAACCTGATCGAGATGCAGAATTTCTTATCGGACAATGGAATTGACAAAAAATTTAATGGCGCAGTGATTATTGATCTCCACAATCTGCCGGCTCTTTTAAACCATTTATTCACTCTTACAAAATGTAATGCAGCAATGCCATACATCTTCTTTACTGATGAAAAGCAAAATTTGCTCATGAATATATGCCATTACGACAATTTACATATAAACGCGCTGAATGAGCGAACTGCAGAAAAATGGAGCAGCTTCTTCCAGATACCAATTTTAGAAAGCTGCCGGATAAGCGATGTTAAAAGCTTCCAATAATCATTTACCTCCATCAAAATAAATACCCTTTCATCCCCAACAATGAAAAAGACGAATGCCCTTCTGCTGATGCTGTGCTTATGCATGCAGTCAGCTTTCGGAAAAACAACTAAGAAAAGTGCCTTTACCTGCTCACTGGGAGTATTCCAGCAGGTAAAAATACTGGGCAGCCATCAGTACAATCCCGGCACTGATAATATTTCCAGGCATACCAGTCCGTTTGCTTTTAAAAGCGGCCGCATCTATACCGGCCCGGTTACCATTGGCTATCATAAGCAGCTCAACCAGTAGATCTGGCTAGGAGTTAATGTGATGGCTTCTTTCTTCAGGCAAAAAAATCCGGACATTCTAAATGGCTATGGCAATTCAGAAGTGTGCAGAGATATAATGCTTGGGTTAGCGGCAGAGAGCAGCTATAAATACTATAGCAAGGGAAACTGGGATTTTTATGTGCTCGGCTCACTGGGTATGGCTTACAAAAACTCATCGCAAAGCACTGCCGTCAATGGTGGCCTTACTATCTCTGATCAGCCCGCTTGGCATCAGCTATGGCCATACCGTAAAAATCGTTGCGGAAGGCGGCTATGGCTACAAGGGCTATGTATGCATCGGACTAAAAACCAACTTTTAAACCCCACCAATTTTATGAAAAAGCTATTCCTGATTATTCTTTGCTGTACAGCAGGGCTTTTCGAGGCAAAGGCGCAGATAGGCGCGCAGATTCAATGCGGCATTTATTTTGATTATGATGCTGCGGGCAACCGGATCAAGCGCTACTACGATTGTAAAGATGCCCGTACAGAACCTGATTATCCGCCGGCGGCACAAGGGCTTACAACTGATCCAAGCAACAATCAGCCATCTAACCGGGGTACGCAGAACACACCTGCTACAGACCATGTGGATGGTGATTCTAAAGTGACGCTGTATCCCAACCCTACGCAGGATCAGTTCTACATCAAACTGCCCGAAGTGGGCACTCATACTCACTTTCATTTGTATGATGCCAAAGGCGCCATTATCAGCTCAGGCTATATTGATGGAGAATTATATGAAGGGCATATTGGCAATCTGCCTGCGGGCGAATACACGGTGATCGTTTATTATCAGGAACGCAATGTGGCCTTCAAAGTGACGAAAATCTGATTAATGACAGACTGGATTTCAAAACTATCCTGAAAGCTGGAAGCTAAAGCCCAATCCTACCTTCGAGCCGGACCCTTCGTTTAAATGGATACGTGGCTTTACCGGACATGAGCATCTGCCACAGTTTGGCCTTATCAATATGAATGCGAGATTGTATGATCCCGTACTGGGACGAATGCTTTCACCAGACAACTACATACAGGCCGCAGATAATACCCAGAGCTACAACCGGTATAGTTACTGCTGGAATAATCCGCTTAAATACACAGATCCGAGTGGCAACGTGCTGGGAGCTATGTTCTTTGCCTCTGCCTTTTTAGGGGAGACGGGTTCCAACCTGATCCACGGTGAGAGCAACCCATTTGGAAAAGCCTATAATTCGGCGCAGAGCGCCAGCTCTGAAGTTGGCAACTTAGGCCAAATATCGCTTTATAACAATGGCTACACTTCGGTAACTGCAGGAATTGATATATTTGGCCTGGGCCTTTCTGTAAACTATTCGTATCATGATGGCGACTTTGCCGCTTCTGCAGGCGTAGGTGTTGGGCTGATGAGCGGCCCGTCTGCCAATGCCGGCATATCCGAGCAGCTTCATTTTGGCGATAAGGGATCGATTACGCTGGGGGGCAGCGGCAGCACTAATTTCAAAACATATAGCGTTGGCGCCAGTGCGGCTGTGGGATACGATGGATATTCGCTGGGCTATGGTTATAACTATTATGGCGGGCAAACGGGCAATGGGTATGGGCATCAGTATACCGGCTCCTTAAGCATTGGCCTGAGGGATTTCCACGCTTCGCATGAAAATGACTTCCTTGCTTTCGGTAATTCCGGAGACAAATTCCGTACAGCAGCGTTAGGTATTGGCGTAGGGGTATTTTCGATTGGGGCATTGATCAATACAAATGACCCTTTAAGAGAAAATTCTGAAGTTGATAACAGACCCAGTAAGATATGGGGATTCAATAAATCCTCGAACTACAATTCTTGGAGCAATGGAAAGGTATTCAATTCGTCAATATATGCACAGTATAAAAATGGCAGTAGTGTATCTAGGCTAGGTTGGAATGGTACGTGGGTACAAGACTTTCTGCAAAATGGCATGCATCAAAACGACTTGTTCCGCGCGGGCAATCAAAATTATTATCTAGATTATCAATTTAGTAGTGGGCTATATATCTATGGCGGTTTTCCTGGTGCTTTTTACACAAGATAACGTATGAAAAATTATGCTTTAATCGTCTTGCTTCTTTGCTTCACATGTGCCCATAGTCAAAAGGTTCCCAAGTCTACAAAGCAACAATTCACCAATTGCTATACAGGCAAATCTGCTGCTAGCTCAAAATTTTTAATTAGTGGCTTTTATCGGGAAATTCATTTGAGTAAGTATGGGCAGGGTGAGACTGGCAAAGATAGAATTGAATCGGATTCTTTCACAATGGACATGATATTCTATGAAGACGGAACTGTGTTATATAATCTTGTTACACATTCTACCAAAATGCAAAATTCATCTAATCCTTTTATCACAACTCAGCAACAAGTAATCGAATATTTATCTAAAGCAAATCAGGAACCAGAAAAGTACAAATATTATTTGCAACCTCATTGGGGAATATATAGGATAGCCAACGACACTTTAATAATCCAGTACATACATAGAAAAGCATCCCTAAATGACAGTTGGTATGCTTGGGAATTAAAATATAAAATATTGGATAATACTACAATAGTGTACTTGCCCAACCAAACAAAGGCCTTGCATAAGCATAACGAGCAGGATATAGAAACGTTTGCGAAGGCTCAAAGAGCGCGCAAATTTTTACCAGCCCATTTAATCCCTTGTTCGGCTATACCACCGCCTGATTGTTGGTTGAAGAAGGAGACGTGGTTACAGTGTAAAGAGAAGATGCAATAATGATACTCCCAATTATTCTCTTTTTCATCATGGGTTTAGGATTATTTATCAGGTGTGCTGCCCAATATATTCCAAAGCGGATAAGTAAACAAATAACGATTCCTGTTGATGAAAAGATAATGCATATTAGTTCTGCGATTCGTATTGACGGTTATTATCGTGTAGATGAACTTATATCAGATGAAAATAAATCACCATTTGACACGATTTCCCAGCAAATTATTTTTTATGAGAACGGTTCTGCAAAGCTTTCTTATTCGAGCATTCCATCAGCGCTGAATGGTAAACTGTACATTTCAGATGAAACCTGTGGAATTTACAAGCTAGCAAATGATACTATTGTATTGCAATGGGTCTATCGGATGCCCGGCAAATGGGGTTCTGCCAAATGGGATTTCAACGAAGAATGGTACAAAATTTTAGACAAAGAGCACATCTTATTAATAAAGTCCAAAACGCATAGTAAGTGCCAATTAAACACCTATCCGGCTCGGTTTATAAAGTATGAACCATTACCCACTTCAGATTGTTGGCTAGGTAGGCACTAAAATTTCAATTCAACAGAATTTGTAAAATTTAATATAAACATTGATAAAATACTAAAACCTACTATATGAACTATACTAATTTTCCGAGTAGTTTATACATATACTGCGGCACTATCGGCGCTTTTTTTGTAAGATAATCATGAAAACATTTTTAGCAATGGCCTTGCTACTTAGCTCATTTAGTGCATTGGCCAGAAAAGTTCCTAATAAGATTGCCGCGCTGATTACCAACTGCTATACCGGGCAGACCACCGGTCTCGACAAGCGGATCAGCCTGAACGGCTATTACAGATGCATTATACATGAAGACACGACATGCTCCGGCTATGGAAAGGGCATGGTCTGCTATACAGATTTTGTATCAAACATGGTGCTCTTTGATGACGGGTCGTGCTGGTCGGCACTGCAGGTAGGCCTTGACGGAAGAGATTTTAGCTATAATAATCTGGAAGCCGTTTTTCCATTTCAGTTGAGCGGTGGAAGTATTATTCGTCATGACTTCTGGGGCATCTACAAAGTTGTGGGCGATAAAATTGTGGTTCAATATCTTAATTACATTGGGGGCTCATGGTCAGACACTTATGACCCTTGGCAGGATACGTATCGTATAATAGATGGCCAGACCCTAGAGCTGGTCCCAGAGGAAAGCTACAATCTCATACCTTACAAGGGTATCAAGCTGCCTGCGAAGAAGAAAGAGCGGGAGGTGTACCGGTTTGTGCCCTACGCCCCGCTTCCATCCTCTGATAACTGGCTTAAAAAGGATGCCCGCCTTTGGTGCAAATGACATGTAAAATATTTTGTTGCTACTTATCTAAACTCATTGATAAAAATGAATAAAACGTTTGGCTTAGCGCTTTTAATTAGCGTCATCCTGATATCCTGCAAAAAAGACGATAGTTCGCAAGTGACTTCGTCTTATAGCCAGTTAATTGCCCATACATGGGTACTGAATCAGTATAATACGAAAACAATCAACGCCAGCACAAGGACGGTAGAGCGTGACACGACCTATTCTTATACATCAGCTAATGGAATGGTGCTTACGTTCTATGCAGACAGCACTTTCACCCTAGTGGATAACACCTCAAGGCCACCCTTTCCGGAGAAGAACTATTACGTGGCCTGGAAAGATAGTGTGTACTTGCAGACCAGCATCCTACAACACCGGCAAAATCAATACACTATTGATAAGGATATACTTGTGCTTAAAGCCGGCCATGTTCTAAACAACGTAGAAACCGATGATATCTTCACCTTTTATAAACAGTAATCTTCGTGAAACTTCTCTGTCCACTACTCCTCATAGGAGCGATGCTTAGTAACCAAACTCAGGCGCAGACCACTTGGTACACTGATGCTTCAGCAATGATTAATCGGGCATACCTGCAAAACAAAACAGACCGGCAATCAGGTCAGGTAACGAACAACCATAAGCTGACACAAGGCTTTGGCTTACGCTTCGGGTTTTCTAATGGTAAAAATACCTTTCAGGGATTGTCGCTCGGCGTAATGTACAACACGTATAAACAAGGCACTACTACTAGCCAAACTGTAGGGGGAGATTATACATCTGCTACCAGCCTGTCTTATCTGACTATTCCTTTAGAAGGAAAATTTGGCATAGGGCATTTTGGGAAAATAAGACCCTTTATATCTGTGGGCGTTTACGGTTCACTTCTGCTTCATTATAAGGAGCGCAGCACGCAGCCGCAAGGGCTGCCGGTCACTGATATTACAGTAGAGCAAAAACAGGTAAGCTATAGCGGAGCCAGCGGCATTCATGGTGAATATCAATATAGTAAAGGAATCTATAATAATCTTGGCGTGGGCGCTTTGGCTGCTGCCGGCGCAGCATATGACATCTCACCGCGTCTGGCGCTGCAGCTGCGGATCGGTGCCAGCTATAGTTTTACAGATATCGAGCGCAAGGGCGAAATCAAATATGAAGGTAGCCTTTATACTATACCGGTCACGAGAACAAATTATTGGGATTATAATACTCCTAAAGGCCTGCCGGGCGGGCAGCAGGAGCGAAGTGCAACGCACCTGTTAGTTCCTGCGCTAGAACTAGGCATTACTTATCACTTTAATAAAGCGGCCGACTAGCAGTTTGCAAGAACTTCTGATAAAGTGATACCCATCAACGACCATTAATGAAAAACAGTCTCCAAAAATGAAACAACTCTTATTTGCTGCCATTATGTTTATCAGCTTTGCTGCACAAGGCCAGGGTCAGGTTCCCCGATATACCTGTGGTATCTGGTATGACTACGATGCTGCCGGCAACCGCATCAAGCGGTATTATGACTGCAAAGACAATTATGCAGGGGATACACCGCCGGCTGCTGGCGGATTGGTTCTTCAAAACAATAATAATCCATCTAACCGCGATACACAAAATACGCCTGCTACAGACCATGTGGATGGTGATTCTAAAGTGACACTGTATCCGAATCCCACGCAGGATCAGTTCTATATTAAGCTGCCCAAAGCGGGTATCCATATCCACTTTCATTTGTATGATGCCAAAGGCTCCATCATCAGCTCAGGTTATATTGACGGAGCGTTGTATGAAGGCCACATAGGCAATCTGCCTGCGGGCGAGTACACGGTGATTGTTTATTATCAGGACCGCAATGTAGCCTTCAAGGTGGTGAAGGTATAATTCAGCAAATACCTTTTAAGGAAACACATTACTGCGCTGAAAGCTCAAAATTGATCAGGCCATTAATATTGCCCTGTGCAGAGTTGAAGGGAGGATCAATAATCAGATCAAGCAGGAAGTTATTTTCCGGAAAGCTGTTTTCGCCACGCAGAATGACCTGTGGGGTACCGGATAAACTGATGGGCTGGCCGGAATAGCTGTTGCGCAGCTTAATGCCTACATTGCCGCTGGCGGGTTCACCCGGTGCATTGATCAAAGGGGTGTTTGTAGAAGCGGTTAATATCCAGGGCTGATTACCGTGAACACTAATCTGAAAATAGGCAGGGATTGTTTTGCTTGACTGATAATCTGCTGCTATAGTAAAATGAATCGTCTCTCCGGAATTGAAAATATCCATACTTAGCGGAATGTGCTGTTCATGTTCCGGATAAGCATTGGGCTTCTGAATGCGACTCTGTGCCCGGCCGATATGACAGCCAGCCAGGAGAGCAAATAGGATCAGAAGGTTTCTCATGGAGGTCAACAAGGGCAAAATCTCATTTGCAATGAATAAGGATCAGAGAGATGGGCTAAGTTAGTTTATAAAGCGATTGGACTTTGTGGGCTGTGTATGGACAATACTGTCGGAAAGTATCGAAAAAATTAATTTGAAAAAATGTAAATACAACAGGAGCAATTTATAATAAAATATAAATAATCAGATGGAAAATGAGGTCTGAAAAAGGTTGCAACCTTGTATTAGATTTGGGATAGAACATTCATAACGTGGTAATCATAAAAAATTAATTGCTGCATGTAATGATCTGAACAATCACCGCCAATTGCTCCCAACCAATCTATGAAAAAGAATTTGCTGCTGTTTTTTTTAGGCTTAATCCCGTTCAGCATTTTTGCTCAGGAAAATACTGCCCCGCCTCAAAAATCGCCTTTACCGGCATCAGCAGAGCATGATAATATATCTGTGTTTCCTGCTACTTTATCTTTTAATCTCGATAAAGGCGGCACCAGCAGTCAGGCAATTACCATTAAGAATACGACCAAAGACAAGTATCAACTGGCGCTCGAATTCATGGACTGGACAAGAGACACGGTGGGGCAACATATCTACGGACCTCCCGGCAGTTCCAGACAATCATGCGCAGCCTGGGTTTCTTTTGATAAGCCTTTTGTAGAGCTGGCGAGCGGCGAATCTGCGAATGTAACCGTTACCATGAAGGTGCCGGATAATGAAGCGGCGATCTCAGAGATGAAATGGACAATGCTGATTGTAAAGACAGTGACAGAAAAAATAGCACCTTCCAGAAGCGCGAAGGTGGAAACGATCATCAACAAGACGCTGGGCATCGGAGTGCACATTTACCAGACACCGCCTAATGTAACCAATAAAGAGATCAAGATGCTCGCTTTCAGTGAGCTGCCGGCGAAGAACAGCTACCGGGTTTCGTGCAGGAATGTAGGTGGTACGCAGATGTTCTGCAAATTCTCCATAGAGCTATCGTCCAATGAAACAGGTAAGAAAACAACGCTGGAGTCGAAGGTAGTTCCGTTGTTCCCGCAGCAGGATCGCTTTGTTGATTTTACCATTCCCGAAGGTTTGCCTCAGGGAAAATATACCGCCATCGCGCTGATAGACGCCAATGATGATGATGTAACGATTGAAGCGGCGCAGAAGGTAATTACCGTACGGTAAAAAAGGCACATCGATTTATAAACCGCTTACGAATAGGGAAGCAATAATTGATTCTAATCAATTTCAAAGAGAGCGGGAAATCTAATGTCCGGCTCTTTTTTCATTCCCGGGCGTTTCCAGGAAACGGATCTTTCTCTTTTTCTGCCGGATCAGAAAATCTATCCTGCTGTTCTTATTTTCTGCCAGGATAATTTGCCGGCTCATGCGGTCGGGCTTAAAATCACTGTTGGCAAAAGCATCGGGATTGAGCGATACCTGATAGATTCCTTCGGGCAGGAAAATGTAAAAATCACCTTTGGGATCAGTAATTGTATTATAAACTTTACCGGTAGTATCGGTAATGATGATCTTGAAATTGCCCGGTGTAATGGTGGTATTGCTGAGCGAATCCAGGTCTACAGACAGCCGCCCGGATAATTTTTTTCCTTTTCTGAAGGCTACTAATCTGGTGACGGATTCGTTCAGCTCAATCATTTGCACTACTCCATTGCTGGGAATCAGGTCTTCGAAGCTTGTGTTCAGAAATCCTGCTTTATAAACGCCCGGCTTTACACGGTTGTAATGAATCGTTCCTTTTTCATCGGTGACAAGCGTTTTGCCATCAATAGTGACTACTGCGTGATCCAGCAGAGGCTCATTTTCTTCCCGGCTGCCGTTGTTGTTCTCATCATTAAACAGCGTAAGGGCAATGTCATAGGTTTTAATGCGCTTTACCGGCACATTGATGCGCTTGTACAGATACATAGATCCGTAGCGCAATTCTGTAACAGGAAGCGTAACTCCCGTAGGATCTTTCAGCGGATAAAAACCGCTCATGCCAATGGTAAGCCCGCCATTGCCTGTGCGGAAATTGAGCTGCCCGCCGATACCTGTGCGCAGATAAGCTTCGTTCAGCGTCTTGCCAACTGTATAGCGTAACGAGCCGGTGAGCGCCTGCCTGAAAAAGCTGAAATTAACGCATGGTCCGCCATTCACAGTTTCTACATAAGAGGTGATCAGCGGATGATCGCCCGCTTCGGGAATGCGGTTGTAAGAGCCTGTAAAGCCGAAATATCGCGTGCTGAGGTTAATATAAGTATTGGTAACAAACGCTGCTTTTTCGGGATGCTGATTTTTATAAGCATTGTAGGTACCCAGATTAAAGCTCGAATTTTTTCCAAACTTCACCCGAACATCCGCATCGAAGAAAGCGGCATTATTAAGGCTGTAAACCGTAGTTTTCTGTTGCAGGATGCCGGCGCGCATGGTCACAAAAAGGCGATCGCCCAGATAACCGCCCAGCAGGCCATACTTGGCATTGTTGATTTTGAGGTAATCCGTATTATAAAGTGTATCGCGGAGCGTATTGCGCTCAACAGCATTTGAAATAACAGAAACGCCAATAAACGCTTTTTTGATCAGATACATCAGGTCATGCTGTTGATTTTTCAATCCCCGGTAAATGCCGGGAAAATAATTGCTGTACATACGGACATTAGAAAGCAGCCGGAATTTTCCGGGATTGTACTGCAGCTCATATCCGCCACTTGCACCAGTTCCGGAATAGCTCAGGCCCGGCTCATGGGTTGCGCTGTATTCGTAGCCTGCGCCCAGGAAAGCCCGCAGGCTGATTTTTTTGGTATGGAGCAGATCAAGCTCATTATCTATCAGGTAGCTGTTTACTTTATAGTACATATCGAAGTTAGACTCGACCCGGTTCAGCACATGCACCCGCTTGATATTATAGCTGGCTGCTGCATAAATATTGTTGTTGCGAAACTGATTGAGGTATGGCGTTTCCATGTATTTCATTGCTGCCACAGAAAGGCTCAATCCTTTATTATCGTGGTAGCTGACAGATATACCTTGTCCTGAATTAAAAAAATTATGTGGCGTCTGTACCTGGCCGGCTTCTACCAAAATGTGCCGGTAGCTGTAGGAAAGCAGGAAGAGATTGGGCTGGTAAGTATTGGCTGTTATTCCCAGTTCCTTGCTCCGGTAGCTGAAGCTCAGGCTGTGCTCACCGGCTTTGATCTGACCACGGATCTGCCCGAAATAGGTAATATTCGAGCCCATTGAAAGCAATCCGCCGCCAATGGTGATCGGCATTGTATTGGCAGATTTGTCTGTCTGGTTATAATCGCTTCTTGGCTTGCTGACTTTATACAGGAAATACCGCTCTTTTTTCCCCTGCCGGTCGCGCGCTTTCAGGGATATGGATTCTGTGTATAAATTGTTCCAGGCTGATTTGTTCACGGTACAGGGAATGTCTAATGCAGTATCCTGTCCTGGTTTAAGAATCAATACTGCAGCCCATGTGAAATCAAACAATTGACTGTTAATCGCCAGATCTATTGTATCCTGTACATTTCCGGTATTCTTCAGATCGGCGTGGAATGTGATGAATTCCGGGCGCTCGCCAATAAGGTGCTGCTCCTCATTCAGCAATTTCAGGGAAAAATCAGGCTTTGGAGGTAAAGATATATGGAGGTAATGAATGAGTGTATCGGTGGTCAGCTTATCGACAGAAATAACCCGGATGCTGTCCCACCCCGCGTGGATGCTTTTGGCTTTAAGCAGATTAAATACAATCGTTCTTACTTCACCGGCCTTCAGATCTAAGACGGAATCCTGTTCTGCCTGCGCGCCATCCATTTTTTTCCAGCCAGCCGGCAGTATGAGCAGATTACTCAGAGACGAAGGATGTGTAGTAACATTTTCATATTTAATAACGCCACTGAGTACATGCTGATTCTCTTCCAGTATGAGCGAGTCTGTAAAGCGGATATTGTAAAAACGAGCAGACTGTGCGCATAACGCGTACGGGCGCAACGCCGCTATAAGCAGCGCAACAATGACAATCCATAATATGATTGAACGTTGCAGCACGGAATGCAAACAGATGAACGAGTTGAGCTAAAAAAAACCTTCCCTGTTTTAAAGGAAGGTTTTTTCTGATTTGACCATAAAAATTAGTCGAGAGAAGCAATAACAGCGATGCTGGTAGTGTAAGTACCGCTCATGTTGTGACCGAAGCCAGGCGTCACTTTACCATTCAGATCGAAAGTCTTGTTCAGGCCACCATTGCTTGCAGCAATGTTGTAGCCAGCTACGCTTGCAGGATAATAACCGCCTACAGTCCAAACGCCGGGAGTGCCGTTATCAGCCTTGATAGACCAGATGTCACCTACTGGTACCGTTTGGTCAACGTTAGCCTGAGCAGCGCCGCTGCGCGTCCAATCGGTAGCAGAGTACGTAACGTGCCAGCTGCGTGAAGCTTCTACCACGAAGCCGGTAACGCCTACTTCATAGCCGGTAGCCATTTCGGCAGGGGTATTGAACACGTGGGTGGAACCGTTGCCCCAGTTACCGTTCGGGTTCATCGTAAGATAGTCGTTAACTACGATGTTGAAATTACCATTGAGGGTTACCGGGCCTGCGGCCTTTGCTCCGGCGAAAGCGGCGATTGCGAGCGCGGCGGTCATGATTACTTTTTTCATGGTGCTGTTTTTGATTTTGGTTAAGAAAATCTGTGATACAAACATAACCTCACTTTCCATTAAAAAAAAGCCCCCTAAGTTATACATATGAAGTGAATGCATTACAACAAATATAAATTGTCAAATTATATCTAGCCAGCAAGTCAAAATGTTTCTAAGGCATAGCCAAATTGTTATGGACGGAAAACTTACAATAGATTGATCAATATGAATTTGCAAATTCTTAACAAAGTTTCCTATAGATAATACGCCACAATGGTTAAAATATCGTTAAATAGAATGTTGAGGGCATTTTAATGGCATGATTCCTTTTGGGCTACTTGGTGCCATTAATATTATAGTGGCTTACTAATGATATGCAAATCATAAATTTAGCCGATAACTGAAATATTTAAAAACCCAGAGGTAAAAGCTTAGGATAACTAGGCATCATTATATAATGATTAATATAATTGACTTTAAGAATTGATTGCCAGTTTTTAAGTGCGCTTTGGCATCAGCAGCAGGTCTGAAAAATGCAAAAAAGCATAATTGAATTAATACGAAAGCTCGTTTAGAAACTGAAGCCCAGCCCAAGCTCGGCTAGTTCTGCCTGTGTTAGGTGCGTTTTGAGCAATGCAGAAAGGTACAATTCCTTTAAAAGTCCCTTTTCCTGCCGTATGATATAGTAATTATATCCCAGCTTCTCATAGTAAGGATCGAGGCGAAGCACCGCTTCTTTAATATAGACACCCACCTGCAGCATTACCGCCCCGCGCCCCATCAACCATTCATGGCCAACGAACACCGCGCTCTTCCAGGCATGTGCTTTCTCATCGCCCGGAAAAATCTCATTGTTCTTTTCAAAAGCATAAATGTTGGAATGATAAGAATAATCAATGCCAATAAATGCTTTATTCTTACCGGCATAACGCTTGCTGGCATACCAAGAAGCGAGGTAGACCGGATATATAGGCCCACTGCCATTGCCGGCGCCATTCATGGCTATTCCCAACCGGGCCTGTACCAGCCAGCGGTTGGTAAGCGGAGTGAGCTTACGCGCCAGCTTTTCGGGCTCCGAGGTGGCCGGATAATACCGCACGCCCAGATGAGCGCCATACATATTCACTCCAAGATTTGGCTGCCGGAACGCTGCATTGGAAATATGGGAGAAATTAGCACCGAGCTGTACATCCCAATGCTTATTTACGTGATAGCGAAGATCGGTGGTGAAGAGTGTGAAGTTGTTGAGATGGCTGCTGATCGCATTATTCAGCGTATCCCAGTCCGGCGCATGGCTGTAACGCCTGGTTACATAGCCCAGCCCCAGCCCAAAGCGGATCGTCCATTCCAGTTTTTTGCCTCTGACTACCGGGAACTGCAGTATCGGATAAATGCCGATGCACTTTCCATAAATATCATTCAGCCCATAATCTGTATAAGTAATGCCCACGCCCCATAGCGGATATTTTCTGCGCTGCTGCCATTCCTTGCGCCCGTCTGTCTGCTGTACCAATGCCACCTCAAATGCAGAAGAAAAATCAGGCACCGGCGCCAGGAATTTGGTGCTATGCTTGAATACTTTGCCGCCCATAAAATTTGCCTCAAGTCCCAGGCCTGCCGGGTTATGACCCGCCTCCTGTGCGGTCAGTGCAACAGGCAGCAGCATTAAAGCAAGACAGAAAAACGGGCGAATAATAAAATACACGACAATAATGGAAAGCCGCAAAAATAAAAGAAAGCCACTGTATAAATGCATCTGTATAAAGCCGTAAAATAGCTTGCCCAACCCCTACCTTTGCCGTATGCGCCGCATTGCTGCCCTGACGTTCCGCTCATTTCTGAAAGGATTAATTATTCTCGCACCGTTCGGGCTTACGATCTATATAATATATTGGGTATTCTACCGGATAGACAGCCTCATTATAACGGACAATATCAAACAATACAGGGGGTTAGGTTTTGTTATTGTTATCAGCTTAGTCACTATTATCGGATTTTTAGGAACCAAGTTTTTTGTTGGAAAAGCAGTCTTTGATTTCTTTGACCATCTGCTGGAGCGCACGCCGGGCATCAAATACATCTATTCATCCATTAAAGAAGTGATGTCGTCTTTTGTAGGTGATAAAAAGAGATTCACACAACCGGTATGGGTACGTACCCAGATGAGCCCGGAGATCTGGCGCATCGGATTCCTGACGCAACATGATATGAGCTACCTGGGCATGGAAGGAAAAGTAGCCGTCTATCTACCACATTCTTACGCCATCAGTGGCTGGGTGATTATTGTAGATGCGGTGCAGGTAAAAAATGCGGAGGGATTGAGCGCTGCGGAAGCCATGAAATTTGCGGTTACAGGCGGCGTCACCATTTCTGAAGACACTACTGTAAAGCTGATCACACCCTGAGCATGAGCCATCGTAAAATCTATTTTGGCGCCGGACCGGCCAAGCTGCCGGAAGAAGTACTGAAAGAAGCATCTGCTGCTGTAATCGAGTACAGCGATACCGCTCTTTCCATTCTTGAGATACCGCACCGTGGCGCGCACTTCGAAGCCATCATGGATGAAAGCAGGCGGCTTGTAAAAAAGCTTTGCGGCATTGGCGATGATTATGAGGTACTGTGGCTGCAGGGCGGTGGCAGGCACCAGTTTACCATGGTGCCAATGAACTTTTTAAATGAAACAGGAACTGCAGGATATATAGACAGCGGGCATTGGAGCGCAGATGCGCAGAAGGCAGCGACCTATTATGGCAATGTTTGCACACTGGCTTCTTCGCGCGAAGATCATTATACTCATTTGCCACAATGGCCGGCATCCGTAAATCCTGATCTGGTATACGTTCATTTTACCACCAACAATACTATTTACGGTACTCAGTGGCCCGGCGTTCCTGAATGTACGGTACCACTGATCGCTGACATGAGCTCGGATATATTTTCTGCGCAGCGCGATTATACGAAGTGTGCCTTATTTTATGCCGTTGCGCAAAAGAATATTGGTCCGGCAGGAGCTACACTGGTGGTTGTAAGAAAAGATATGTTGGAGCGCATGGTAAGAACCCTGCCCGATGCCCTGAGCTATCGCGGACAAGCGGCTGCAAAATCATTGCTCAACACACCACCTGTATTTGCTATTTATACATCACTGCTCACGCTGCGGTGGATAGAGCGCAAGGGCATTGTTGCTATTGAAGCGGAGAACGAAGCAAAAGCAGCCTTGCTATATAAAGCCATTGAACAGCACCCGGCTTTCTATGCAGTTGCCGAAGAAGGAAGCCGCAGTCTTATGAATGTAGTGTTTCGCGGAAAGAGCGAGCAGGCCGAGCAGGCACTGATCAAGGCAGCCAAAGCCGCTGATATAGAGGGTATAGAAGGGCACCGAAGCGTGGGCGGATTCAGGGCATCTTTGTACAACGCAGTTACCATGCAGGATGTAGCACAGTTGATTGATATACTGAACAGCGTTCGTATTTCTTAAGATCAATGGGCCCGCTCATTAAAGCTTATACCAGATAGCTATTGTGAATACAATCATTGCAGCTATGGACGTGGAACACTGTAGTTTTGCAGCGTTTTAAAACCATTAGCCGAAATGCTTTCGAAAAAACCAATTGATACCCGCAATATCATGAGTGAGCTGGTATTGCCCAATGATACCAATACGCTCGGCAACCTGATGGGTGGCAAACTCATGCACTGGATGGATATTGCCGCCGCTATTTCTGCCATGAAGCATTGCAACTGTCCGGTCGTGACGGCTTCTGTAGATAATGTTTCGTTTGCCAATCCTATCCGGCTGGGCAATCTGCTGACCATTGAAACGTACGTGACACGGGCTTTTAGCACCAGTATGGAAGTGTACCTGAAAGTGTGGGGCGAAGACCTGTCTGCACAGTTCAAATATCTGAGCAATGAAGCCTACCTCACTTTCGTGGCACTGGACCCGAATGGCAAGCCGCGAAAAGTACCAGAGCTCATTCCTGATACAAAGGAAGAAGTAGAGCGGTATGAAGGCGCATTACGCCGCAGGCAGATACGCCTGATACTCGGAGGGAAAATGAAGCCGGAAGAAGCCGGAGAGCTGCGCGCGCTTTTTGTGAAATAAAAGCTGATAAAAAAGGTTGCCGGAAAGCCTTTCAACCGGTACTGAAATTTATATCCTAACATTGCCGGACCACATTCCAGCGCGATAAAACAGAAAAATATGCCAGACAGACAGATTGCCCCCGCCATACACGACGCCATAGAATTCAGCTACAACCTGCCGCCGATCAATAAAGAAGCGCTGGACAATGGCATTCCATTCTACTGGCTCAATGCCGGCGTGCAGGATGTGGTAGAGATCAACTGGATATTTCCCGCCGGTACCTGGTATGAGCCAAAGCCTGCTATAGCCCAGACTGTAGCCGTGCTGCTTAAAAACGGCACCTCAAAGCGCACGGCTCATGAGATCAGCGAAGCCATCGAATATTATGGCGCCAACCTTAAGGCCAGTGCGGGAGACGACTTTTCCTCCGTATCATTATATGCGCTCACTAAAGATCTGCCGGGGCTGCTTCCCATCGTTTATGAATTGCTCACAGATGCTGTATTTCCTGAGCACGAATTACAGTTGTACAAGCAGAACAGCATTCAACAATTGCAGGTGAATCTGCGTAAGGCAGACTTTGTAGCCAACCAGCGGATTGACGCATTACTGTTTGGCGAATTTCATCCATACGGACGCTATTCAAAGCAGGAAAAAATAGAAGCCATTAACCGGGAAGACCTGCAGCAATTTTATGCAAAGAATTATGCGTGGGGCAATATGCAGATCTTCATGGCTGGTAAAATAGGCCGCAATGAAGTAACGCTGGTCAATACGCTATTCGGTAAAAATCCTGCGACCGGTAAGATAGAAGACAAAGCAACATTCAGTGCGCCGGCGCCGAGCGAGCAGAAGCACCGCATTATGAACGATGAAAGCAGTGTGCAGGCATCTATCCGCATAGGGCGCACGTTTCCCGATCGCCATCATCCTGATTTTCCAAAGATGGTAGTGCTCAATACCATGCTGGGCGGCTATTTCGGCTCAAGGCTCATGAGCAATATCCGGGAAGATAAAGGCTACACTTATGGCATTTACAGCGCTCTGCAATCCATGATGCACGGCGGATCACTGGTTATTCAAACGGAAGTGGGGCGCGATGTAATGGAAGCGGCCATCCAAGAAGTATATCATGAGATGGATGCGCTGACCGCCGAGCCGGCATCTGAAGAAGAGCTGCTGCTGGTAAAGAATTATCTCCTGGGCAGACTGCTTGGCGATCTCGATGGTCCTTTTCAGATATTAGGTCGCTGGCGTACCCTTATCCTGAATGGTATGGATGAAAATAATTTCAACAAAAACATCAGCATTTACAAAAGCATTACCGCGGAAGAACTGCAGGCATTAGCGCAGCAATATTACGTTCGCAGTCATTTTTATGAAATAGGTGTCATATAGAAACGACATCAATTGTCTCCGCTGTGTAAGATTATTATAAGGCAGCGTACATAAACCAACGATAAATAAAGGCATGGGTGTCTAATACCCATGTCTTTCTTTTATTTCCATCAAAAAATTGGTTTATATAAAAGTCTTTCCGAGGGAAAAAGAAGATGGATGAATTATTTTAAATACTGAATCCTTTTTTTACATTTACTTTCCGCACCAAGTTTTGGGATGTGAAATTGTTCCGAATAAAATGAAGAAAAACTTACTTTTCCTTGCAGGTTTATTGTTCTCTTTCAATGCTTTTGCCCAATCGCCGGGCGGTGTGTCCAGCAATATTAAATTATGGTTAAGGGGCGATAAAGGGATAACGGTAAATGCTACAAACGGCGTGACATTGTGGAACGATCTTTCCGGTGCGGGCGTTACAGGCAATTTTTCACCGACCAACGGGTTGAGCGGGCAACAGCCGCCAACGTATCAGCAGGCAGGGATCAACTTCAATCAACAACTGGCTTTTGTAGCGGCCAACAATACCTCTCTGGTAAGCCTCAACGCTTTTCCGGGCAACAACATATTTGATCCGGCGAATAATACTGTGCTTGAAGTAATGAAGCTGCATACCATGACATCTACTGGTGTATGGCTCAAGTGGCAGTTCAATAACACGACTTCACAGCGCTTTGGCAATGAGTACAACACCAGTAATCCGGGACAGATAAGATTTGACTTCCCTGGCGGCGACAATCCGAATTTCTATTCTGCCAGCAATGTGTTCAATCTCTACAAACTGGTTACACTGGGTACGCAAAGCTTCAAGACCATCCGCCTGAATGGCAAGCTGGACGCCACTTTCGCCACAGCAACAAATGCATTCAACCCCGGCACAACGCCAGGCCGCTTCAGCATTGGCAATGAATATACGGGTGACTCTTATCCGACCACTATTGACATTGCTGAGGTCATTGTATTCAACAAAACGCTTACGGTTGCAGAGCGCAACAAAGTTGAATCTTACCTGGCCATCAAGTATGGCTTTACCCTTGACCAGGTGGCGGCCAACAACAATGATTATACATCAGCCAATGGTACTGTAATCTGGAGCCGCGCTGCCAACATTCCTTTCGGCAACAATATTACCGGCATTGGCCGTGACGATGCAGACTCGCTCATGCAGCGCCAGTCTATGTCCATCAATGCACCGGTAGGAATGGTGACTATTTACAAAGGAAATTACAAGGGCGGAAACACTCCTGTCACCAATATTGCGAACCCGAATAACATTGCCCCGGATAACTCATTCGTTGTTTTTGGAGATAATAACCTGGGCCTGACCTCTACCCGCTGCTTTGCCGGTACCGGAACCAATGGCACCAGCTCTCTTAGGCTTGCACGCGTATGGAAGGCACAGACTACCGGCACGGTAGGCGTAGTTACTCTTGCTATCAATGCTTCAGACGTTCCGGCCAGCACCCGAAACCTGCTTGTATCTACCGATTCTGCATTTACATCTGCCAATACAACCGTGTACCGGCTGGATAATACATCCGGCATTCTCACCGCTTCAATGACGCTTCCAGGCCCGACTGCTTATTTTACATATGGCGGCGATTCTCTTACTGCCAAGCCAACAGCTAATTCACCATTGTGCGAAGGCTCAACGCTTCAGCTATCCAGCAATCTTGCCGGTGGTACTTATTCATGGAGCGGTCCTTCAGGCTTTACCTCTACATCTGCTAACCCAACCATTAATGGCGTAACTATTGCCAATAGTGGATATTATGTGCTGAACGGCAGCGTAAGCGGTTGCCCCATCCGCTCTGATAGTGTGAGCGTGATTGTGAGCATAAAGCCACCGCCGCCAACCGTTACCACACCACTGATCTATTGCGCAGGCGATGCTGCACCGCCACTGACCGCAGGCTTCATTCCGGGCAATACACTCCATTGGTATATGAATCCCGTAGGCGGCAATGGTACTACCACACCGCCAGTGCCCAACACTGCTTACGAGGATACGCTCACTTACTGGGTAACCCAGGACAACAACGGTTGTGAAAGCATACGCACCAAGCAGGAGATACAGATCCGCTACAAGCCAAACGGTATTATCCTCGGTACGCAATCATCCATCTGCCAGGGTGTGATCGATACCTTCAACTATTATGGGAATCCGCGCAGCAATGCCATCTATGATTTCAAGACAACACCATTCGCCACAACCGTATTAAGCGGCAGCGGTCCTGGTCCTTATATTGTTCGTTTTGATAGTGCAGGTACCTATCGAGTGCGGATGCAGGTCAACAACTATGGATGCGTAGGCCCGGAAACATTCTTTGATGTAACTGTACGGCCAAGCCCCGCAGCGTATGCAACTTCCAAGGAAGATGCGTGTGTGGATGAAATTGTAAACGTGGCGCTCTACAGTACGGCGAGCAATGTGACCAGCTACAATTATACATTTGATAACGGACGCGTGCTCTACGGAGCCGGAACCGGCGGACCTTATGGCATCAGCTGGTCTTCGCCAGGCCTGAAGGTGATTCAGCTGGTAGCAACGACCATTGGCTGTCCTTCGCGTGTTACCTATGATTCGATCACAGTACATGACTATCCTGATGCACGAATCGCCGGGGTGTCTTCCAACAACATCTGCGCGGGCGATAGTATTCTGCTTCGTGCAAGCGAAACGGACAGCGCCGCTCATTTTGTGTGGAAACCGGACAACTTCTTCAGCAGCGGTAATATCTATGAAGCATGGGGCGTGGTAAAGAAGACCGGTTATGTGATGCTTACGGTGACTTCAAGATATGGCTGTGTTGCCTCTGACAGTGCATTGATCACTACCCAGCCATGCTGCGAGGTGTACTTCCCCAACGCCTTTACGCCTAATGGCGATGGTAAAAACGACTTTTTCCGCCCGGTTACAAAAGGCCATCATGAGATTGCCAGCTTCCGCATAGTGAACCGCTGGGGTCAGGTAGTCTTTGAGTCAAAGGACGAACGGCATGGATGGGATGGAATTTACAACGGAAGAGAGCAGGATGCAGGCGCATACTACTATTACATCAAGTATATGTGCCGTGAGAAGGACTGGATCGAAGAGAAGGGAGAATTCCTGCTGTTGAGATAAGAGACATACGAATTTGATACCTTTTGAAAGGCCGGTAGCAATACCGGCCTTTTCATTATTGGCTGCAAATGTTTTTCTCCATTTTTAAAGACTATTCTGCCTTCAGTGCCTAATTTTACGGCTTATGTTATCATTAGATCTTTACGGCAAATCGGCCCTGATAGCCGGCAGCACACAAGGCATTGGGCTGGCATCGGCGCAAGCGCTCGCGGGTCTTGGCGCTTCCTGTATCCTCATTGCGCGTAATGAAGCTGCCTTACAGCAGGCTATTCGTACACTGGACACCTCCAAAAATCAGGTGCATCAATATCTGGTGGCGGATTTCAGCAAGCCGGAACAGGTGCGGGAAGTAGCGGGAGATTTCATAGCTGCGCATCCTGTGCACATATTAATCAACAACAGCGGCGGTCCTGCTGCGGGGATGGCTAAAGACGCTACCACCGATGCTTTTCTGCAGGCATTCAATCAGCACCTGATCTGCAATCATATACTGGCTACACTGGTGGCGCCCGGCATGAAAGCTGCCGGCTACGGACGCATCATCAATATTATTTCTACTTCTGTAAAAATACCCCTGAAGGGACTGGGTGTGTCTAACACCATACGCGGAGCCGTAGCATCATGGGCAAAAACGATGGCCAATGAGCTGGCTGCAGATGGCATAACGGTAAACAATGTGCTGCCAGGCGCAACAGCTACGGGACGGTTAGAAAGCATCATCAATAACAAAGCCGGAAAGACCGGACTGGCAGTAAGCGAAGTAGAAGAAGAAATGATCGAAGAGATACCTGCGCGGCGCTTTGGCCAGCCGGAAGAAATAGCAGCCATGGTTGCCTTTCTGGCATCGCCGGCTGCTGGTTATGTAAACGGGACCAGCATTCCTGTAGATGGCGGGCGCACCGGAAGCATCTGATCATCGCTTCATCTAAGTACATTAATTTTCAGGAGGCACTTTTAAAAGAATATCCGTGCACAATATCATCATTTTTGCATCAGGCAAAGGCTCCAATGCAAGGGCTATTATTGATTATTTTAAGACGAACGGAAAAGCCCGGGTAGCGCTCATTGTAAGCAATAAGCAGGATGCGGGCGTACTCGATATTGCCAAAGACGAGCACATTCCATTTCTCATTACAGACCGGAAAACATTCGGTGAAGCTCTGCTTATAGATCAGATGGAAAGCTACAATCCATCACTGATAGTGCTCGCAGGATTTCTCTGGAAAATCCCGGAATCCATTGTAGCTGCATTTTCCGGAAAAATTATCAATATCCATCCCGCGCTGCTGCCTCAATATGGTGGGAAAGGCATGTATGGTCACCATGTGCACAACGCCGTTCTGGAAAACAAGGAAGCGCAGTCAGGCATCACCATCCATTCAGTGAATGAAGCGTATGATAAAGGTGCTATTCTCTTACAAGTGCATTGTCCGGTAATGCCGGAAGATACGGCGGATACCCTTGCCGCAAGGGTGCATGAGCTGGAGCATTTTTACTATCCGCGCACCATTCATTTTCTGCTCGACAGCCAGCCTGCCTGACAGCCCGCAACGGCAATATATATGCTGGCAGCACGTTTAATAGATTGTAACTTTACGTCTTGTTTTAGCTTTATGATTGGTCGTTTCCTCAAGAATACCCTTTTTACCTTACTTACCTGTGCTTCAGGCACGTTGATGGCGCAGGACCGGCCCATCGGTTACTGGCGCGGTCACCTGCCTTATAATAATGCGATCGGCGTGGCCACAGACGGGCAAACGCTTTATGCCATTTCCGAGCAGGGATTTTTTAGCTATGATGTAGCCGGCGGGCAGATCAGCACGTACAGCAAAGTAGAAGGCATGGCCGATGTGGGCATGGCGAAGATCGGCTATGATGCAGGCAGCAATACCGTAATACTCGGCTATCAGAACAGCAACATTGACCTGTTTAAAGACAATTCTTTTTACAATATTCCTTTCCTGAAAGACCAGACATTTTCCGGCAGCAAGGCGATCAATGATATTTTTACCGATAAAGGAAGAGCCTACCTCAGTACAGGACTGGGCATCGTGGTGCTGAACCTTGACTCGAAGAAGGTAGCGGAAACCTACACCTTTACCCGCAATAATCAGACGATTCCCATCAACGCATTTACGGCGGATAATACCTACTTCTACGCGGCTACCTCACGCGGCCTTTACCGGGTAAACCGGAACAATCCCAACCTGCAGGCATTTGCCGTGTGGACGCCGATTGATACGGCCAATGTATATACCAGCCTCGCAACCGTAGGTCAAAAAGTATTTGTAACTACAGCAGACAGCCTGATGCTGATTAATGGAACCAATCTGCAATATATTCTGCATACCGGTAATACCGTTGCCCACCTGGATGCAGGAAAGGAAACACTGTACATGACCAACTTCTACGAACCGCTTTTCTACAGCCAGATCCGGAAGATCGATATGAATTATCAGGTGACCGATACCTTCGATCATAGTCTTTTGGGAGAAGTAAGGCAGGTGACTGAATTGGCGGATGGCAGCATGTGGATAGCCGATCATTATTATGATTATGGGCTTGAAAAGATCACTGGTTTCAACAAGAAGGAACGGATTCTTCCCGAAGGTCCTTTCGCGCCCTCCTCTTTTGATATACTGCCTTACAACAAGGAAGTATGGATCGCACACGGCGCGTATGATGATAATTTTATCCGGAAAGGCAACCGCAATGGCATCTCTCATTTCAAAGATGAGCGCTGGACCAACTACAGGCCTGCCAATACCGGAGCGCTGGCATCTACAGAAGATGTGGTCCATCTCTCCAAAGATCCGGCTGACGGAACGATCTATGGAGGTACTCTGCAGACAGGGCTTGTGTATCTTAAACCGGACGGAAATAGCTATACAGCGGGCGTTATCAGCGCTAACCCGCTTGAGCGAAAGATCAATGAGCCTCAGACGATCCCGGCAACGAGCACCGCATTTGATCAGGGCGGGAATATGTGGGTATCCCAAAACATCTCGGAAGATGAGCTGGCCGTACGCACTCTTGCGGGAGACTGGTACCATTATACGACGCCATTTACAGGCGGCTACGTACATGGCTCCGCAGGCCTCGTGATCGATGACAATAATCAGAAATGGTATTTTGGTCCGCACGGGCGTGGCGTGATCGTGTATAACGATGGCAATACTCCTGAGAATGGCAACGATGATTCCTATGCACAGTTCCGCAAAGGCGCAGGCGCGGGTAATCTGCCCAGCGATTATGTGCTGTGCCTGGCCAAAGACCGTGATGGCTCTATATGGGTAGGTACCGACAATGGTGTCGGGATTATCAGTTGCGGTTATGCGGCCACACAGGGCCAGTGCGATGGCGAGCTTCGTGTGGTACAGTTTGACCCGTTTGCCAACTTCCTATTTGTAGGAGAGCGCGTACAGACCATTGCGGTAGATGGCGCTAACCGGAAATGGGTAGGAACGGCCAACGGCGTGTGGCTGCTCAGCGCCGATGCCAATCAGATCATTCAGCAATTCAACGTCAAGAACAGTCCGCTGCCATCCAATGCTGTCCAGAAGATAGCTGTTGATCCGGTAACGGGCGATGTATACATCGGAACAGACCAGGGTATGGTTAGCTTCCGCTATACCGCTACAGAAGGGACGACTACCAATACCAGCGTAATTACTTATCCCAATCCGGTACCTGCAGGTTATGGCGGCACCATTTCCATCAAAGGCCTTGCCACAGATGCAGATGTGCGCATCACAGACATTGCCGGACAGCTTATCTACCGCACCAAAGCGCTCGGTGGACAGGCTGTATGGAGCGGTATGGATTATACCGGTCATCGCCCCCAAAGCGGTGTGTACCTGATCTTCGTCACCAATAAAGACGGCTCTCAGACGGCTGCCGGCAAGATGATCTTCCTTAACTGAGGTTGACGGGCCTACGGCCCGCGCGGCAAGGCTTTTGTACTTCTTTAAGTATGATTCAGACCACACAGGGCATTGTATTGCGCTCCATCAAGTATGGGGAAACCAGTCTTGTGTCCACCCTGTTTACCCGCATCTATGGCGTACAGACCTACCTTGTGCAGGGCATACGCACCATGGCCAAAGGCCGTACCAGTCGTGCAGGACTATTGCAGCCGGCTACATTGCTGGATATTGTAGTCTATCATAAATCCGGGAAATCGCTGCAGCGCATCCGCGAGTTTTCGCCCCTGTATATTTATAATCAGCTCCAGGAAAGTATCATCCGCAACAGCGTTGCTCTGTTTTCGGTAGAATTATTATTCCGCCTGTTGCCTCAGGAAGCGCCCGCGCCGGAACTGTTTGATTTTACAGTAGATTATTTCAAGCAATTGGACAAATTACCTGCTCAGGCGGTAGCCAATTTCCCGCTTTTTTTCCTCATTCAGTGCAGCCGGTATCTGGGGTATGAATTGCAAGGCGCTTATACCCCAGAGACCCCTTATCTTGACCTTGCCGGAGGCAGCTTTACTGCACAGCCGCCAGCGCTCGGTTCTACCCTTACAGATGAAGATATTCAGGCGCTCAACCGCCTGCTGGGTACCCGCCGTTTTGAGGCATTACAAGATACAGAGATGAATGCCGCCATGCGCACGCGGCTGATGGAGTGGTACCTTCAATTTCTGCACCGGCATACAGAGCATATGGGTCCGATGAAATCTCTGGAAGTGTTGCAGGCGATTCTGCATTGATCTTTAAAATGCGGTTCAGGCCGCACTGTGTTGGGTATTGCGGCGTCCCGACCCTACCGGGCTACCATTCATAATCGCGCTCAATACGCTTTTTCAGGCGAGACACCAGCTCATAAGTGGCCGGGCAGCGCATTACATTGCCGATGAACGTCTCATTATAATCATCAAAGGGCTTTTTATTGTGATGCGGAAATTCCGCACAATCCAGCGGGCGCACTTCATAGATGCCGCAGCGGTTGTCGGGCTGCAGAAACTGGCAGGGCACATTGGTATTCACCCAATCACCATTATCCTCATCCTGATGCAGCCATTTTGTAATGAACTCTTTGGGCTTCATGCCCAGATGCTTGGAAATGCGCAGAATATCGGCGCGGTGGTACGTAGGCGTCATCGTCTTGCAGCAATTGGCACAGTTAGTGCAATCAATATCTGCCCATACTGATGCATCCGTTTCTGCTACCAGATCCGGCATACCTTCCGGTACAATCGTATCCAGCTTCTGAAGAAAAGCAACATTGCTGTTTTTGTCGCGCAAAGCCTTCCGGCGGAATTTCCTGAGATCCATAAATGCTGTTGTAAATGTAATCGTTGTTCTGACTAATTTTTTGACACAATCATGTGGATATAACCGCCCGCTCCGAAAACAACAGATTAAACGATCGGAGCAGGACAAAGTCTATACGGTACGGTTTTTGCAGATACAATAAGCCTGCCACTAGGTGGCAATGCCTAACTTCGTGTGGTCTTGAGTATGAAGCTTTTTAATCCTGTCTCCCTTTTACTGATATTGGTTCTGCTGGTTGCGTCTGGTGCGCGCTCCATGGCCCAGACAGGCATCGCCGATACTCATTTCATAGACTCGCTGGTACATGTGGCGGATAGTTTTAAGCAGGCTGATCAGAATACGGTAGATACATTTAGTCATCAGGCAGCAGATACCGCGCAGAAAAGTGCTGCTGATACTCTGGTCAATACAACATTGCCTTCCGGTTCAGGAACACAAAATACCACGGGCGGATACCGGTTCAGCGGCACCGTTAAAGATCACAACACCGGGGAAGGCATTCCATTTGCAGTAGTCACTTTTGCGGGCACCGGCACCGGCGCGCCGGCAGACCTGGATGGCAACTTCAGCTTCAATGCAGATAATGCACCCAATGACAGTCTGCAGGTACAGGCGCTTGGCTATGGCACTTATTACCGGCGTGTCAGCCTCAGCAATCACGAAGCACATCTTAATATAGAGCTGATCCGCGAAGCTACCGCCATGAGCGAGTTTGTATTTCATGCAGGCGAAGACCCGGCCATCACACTGGTGAAAAAGATCATTGCGCATAAAGCGCAAAACAATCCTGACCGGCTGGCCAACTACAGGTACGAGGTTTATAACAAGCTGGAAGTGGATCTGCAGCACATGACCAAGAAACAGTTTGAAGCATTGCCGGTGCCCATGATCCGTAAGTTCTCTTTTATCTGGAATAATCTGGATTCTACTACTGAGAAAACTCCTTTCCTTCCTTTCTTCCTTACAGAAACGCTGAGCGATTATTACTTCCAGCGGGATCCTAAAAAGACCAAGGAATTCATACGCGCCAGCCAGGTGAAAGGAATCAAGAATGAGAGCATCGATCAGTTTCTCGGGGCTATGTACCAGAATCTGAATGCCTATGACAACTTCATTCCCGTATTCGATAAATCTTTTGTAAGCCCGATCTCAGCCAACGGCACTTTTTATTATAAATACAAGATCCGTGATACGCAGGAAGCCTATGGGCATCCGATCTTTCTGGTGCAGTTCTCGCCCAAGCGCAATGGAGAAAATACATTCTACGGTGACTTCTGGGTAGCAGATTCTTCATTCGCATTACAGCGCATCTCCATGGAAGTGCCTAAAGATGCCAATATCAACTGGGTGACCCGCGTAAGTGTGTATCAGGAATATGCTCCGGTATCCGACACATTCTGGTTTCCGGTAAAAGATAAGTTCACTGCCGACTTTGTAGGTCCGTACAACATTAAGCTGCCGGGCTTTGTAGGGCGCAAGACCACTTCTTATAAAGACATTGTAGCCAATGATACCAGTGTAGTAAATGTGGTGAACAATAAAAAATACCGGGAAGATGTAATGGTGGCCGATACAGCGAGGAACATGGGAGAATCCTACTGGACCACCGCCCGCCACGATACGCTCAATAAAAATGAACGCGCCATCTACAACATGATGGATACGCTGAATGCGCTGCCTTCCTTTACCCGGTTCAAGAAGATCATGAAATTTGCGATTACCGGTCTGATTGATGTTGGTCCGTTCGAGCTGGGTCCGTACTATTATGCCTACAGCAGCAATCCGGTAGAAGGACAGCGTTTCCGGCTGGGGATCGGCACCACGCCCAAGCTTTTTAAAGACATTTATCTTTCCGGCTACGGCGCCTATGGTCTCAAAGATGAGCGCTGGAAATACTATGCATCCGGCCTCTGGCTCCTCGATCGTAAGCCACGCACCTACATCTTCGCATCCTACCGTCATGATGTGGACCGTACAGATACTTACTATGATAACCAGATCGGTGCAGACAACATCTTCGGCAACCTGTTCCGCAAAAGCGGCGTGCCCTGGAAGCTCGCATTCGTGACCGATGCACGGGCAGAGTTTTACAAATCTTACTTCAGCGGGTTCAGCCACATGCTCACCCTGCAGCACCGCGAGTACATGCCTTACGCGCCACTGCCTATGGCAGGCATCTTCAAAGATCAGGAAGGGCATGATGTAAATCAGGTCGTCAGCTCAGAAGCCGGGCTGCGCCTGCGTTTTGCTTATAAAGAAAAATTCCTGGAAGGCAATTATTATCGTGTCGGACTTGGTAGTGATTATCCTATTGTGGAAGCGCGCTATGGCTATGGCTTCAGCGGTTTCCTGGGCAGCAATTATAATTATCAGAAAGCCAGTATTTCTGTCTCCGACCGGATGAAGATTGCGCCATTAGGCTCTATTTACTACAACTTTTTTGCGGGCAAGACATTCGGCACATTGCCTTATCCGCTGCTGGAAGTGCATCCCGGCAACGAATTTCATTACTACAACCAGTATGCGTTCAACATGATGAACCGCTATGAATTCCTTTCAGATCAGTATGCGGGATTCAACATCGAGCACAATATCGGCGGCGGCATTTTCAATTATATACCCTACCTCAAGAAAGCCAAGCTGCGCCAGTTCTGGACGGCCAAAGGCATCATCGGATCATTGTCGGATGAAAATAAGAAGCTGAACTTTGATAAAGGCTACACCTTCCGTACGCTGGCAGGCAATCCGTATGTAGAGATCGGAACCGGCGTGGAGAATATCTTCCAGCTATTTCGGATAGATTTTGTGTGGCGCGTAACCCCCAAGCCATTGCCGGATGAATCGCAGGAAAAATATTTCGGCATCTTCGGCAGTGTTCGCTTCAATTTCTAGCTGCTCAGGCTCATGCATCAATGGTGCAGCCAGCCGATCAGCTCCATGCCCAGCGCAATACCCAAGTGCACAATAATGCCTCCATAAATGGATCTCGTGCGGTAAGAAAGAATGCCCAAAAGCAGTCCGCCGAAAAAAGACGAGATACACTCGCCCAAAGGCTTATCGAAATGAATGGCTACATAAAATGCGCACATTGGTAGTATAGCCTTCGGACCTACAAAGCGGGCAAAAGCAATGATCAGAAAGCCCCTGAAGAAAAATTCAGTGACTACATAATCCAGGCTATAAACAGTCTCATAAACCAGCGTGCCCAGGCGGTAATACTTCATGCCGGGATGCAACTGAAGCCTCGCCGCCCGCGGATAAACTTCCTGAAAATCGGGCTGAGTACCGGCCCACAGCAGCAGCGGCATCATCATCAGAATCAGCACGAAATAAGGCCACAGCACTACGCCCTTTGAATGAAATCCATAAAAGTGTTCCTTCTTCCGGTCAACAAACAGCCAGTAAACAGCGCAGGGAAGACAAAGAAATATTAAGCCGGTAAGATTAATCACCAGCTTGTTCAGCAACGTAAAATACTCGGGCGGATAACGGAACAACACCTCTGCCGGTAAATGCCACCAGGCACGCAATGAGAATAAAATAACAGCAAACAGAATCAGCAGCCAGAGCTTCCCGCTGCGCAGGCTGCGGTCTTTAAAATCAATAGCTGACAGCAATGCATAAGCCCCGCCAAAGACCACCGAATAGCCAACCAGGTATTTAATCAGGCGTGAAGATGTATCAGGATCATACTTGATCCAACGGTCTTCAGACAGATATCCGAAGTTGACCGCGATAGCGCCGGCAAGGCACAGCATCAACACAATCAGGTAACGGTAATTGCATTGCTCCGCAAAATAGTCGCGGAGATAACCGATTATTTTTTTCATGAATCAGGAAAGCCGGAAGTTATAATAAATAGACAGCTAATCCTTTATTGCCGTTCAGCCCAACGCAAGGATAAGAATGTAGAGCTAAAAAATCAGGGAACAAAAGCCCGGCACTACAGTAGCACCAAAGCTCAATAAAACGGCGTTGCGCGCCGAAGTCATTGCGCGCAACTGCCTTTTTGCTTACTTTTTGGGCAAGCAAAAAGTAAGAAATATTATATCAACAAGTCAAAAATCAAAACAGATCAAAACCCACCGTAACCGAGTTCTGCATATACATATCATTGCCCTTGCAGTGGTGCGACATACGGTCCAGATCATCGCGCGTGAAGTACCCTACCGAAAAGTTGTAGCCCACATTCAGGCGGCTGGTGATATAATAGCGCACGCCCAGCCCCGCATTCAGCGATAGGTAATTTCCTTCGCGTACACAGTTCATCTTCATGCGGTCAGTTACCTTATTGAACGCCGCACCTGCATATACATAAGGCTGCAACCGGCTCTTCTCCTTCATTAGGTAGCCATTGGCAAACTTATATTTCAGCGAAAGCCCTGCCGTAGCCAGGCGCGAGCTGAGATTGCCGAGGCCAACCTGTCCCACGCAGCCGGGACATTGGTCATCATCATCTACCGGAGTGTTGGCTACATCATACGTCTGGCAGAAGCCGAGATCGCCTACCGAGCCGAAGAGGCTTACATCAAATGAGCGGTTGAGGTAATAGCCGGCCTGATACGTGACCGCGCCGCGCCATACATCGTAGCTGTTTACTTTAAAGCCATTACCGAGATCGCCTTTATAATCCTGCGGGCCTGCGCCAACAGAGAGCCCCAGCCGGTGGGTACTCGTCTGGGCAAAAGCTGCGGTAGTAAGGAGCGCCAGCCCCAGGGTGCATAGCATGTTTTTCATGAGCATCGTTTTTTTGAATGGTGTGAAAAATTATTTTAAGCAGGATGAAAATAGCGCAACACCTGTGCGCCTGCAATCCGGCGAATGTTATTCCCGTGTGATTAGCTGTTTCAAATGGCCCGCCACAAAAAATAACTTAACCCATCCCTTTTTTTCGTTCTTTGCAGTAATTCCTCCGGTTATGCCAACACGTAAAAACTTTCTCCGCTACAGCGCCCTCACTGCGGCTACACTGGCGTTCAACAAAGTCAAAGCATTCATACCACCTGTAGAGAGCAATACCAGCGGCGCGGTAAGAAAGCCCGTTGTGATCTCTACCTGGGAGATGGGACTGAATGCCAACGATGCGGCGTGGAAAGTGCTGAGTACCGGCGGCCGCGCGCTCGATGCCGTAGAGGCCGGCGTAAAGATACCCGAGGCAGACCCCACCGAGCGCAGCGTTGGCTACGGCGGCCGACCCGACCGCAATGGCCACGTAACGCTCGATGCCTGCATTATGGACGAGTTCGCCAACATCGGCTCCGTAGCCTGCCTGGAGCACATCATACACCCGATATCTGTGGCGCGCGCTGTGATGGAGAAGACCCCGCACGTAATGCTCGTGGGCGATGGCGCGTTACAGTTCGCGCTCAGCCAGGACTTCAAAAAAGAAAACCTGCTTACCAAAGAATCGGAAGCCGAGTGGCGCGAATGGCTCAAGACCTCGCACTACCAGCCCATCGTAAACATCGAAAACCACGATACCATAGGCATGCTGGCGCTCGATGCGCAGGGCAACCTCTCCGGCGCATGCACCACCAGCGGCATGGCCTTCAAGATGAGCGGCCGCGTGGGCGACTCGCCCATCATAGGCGCAGGACTGTATGTAGATAATGAGGTAGGCGGAGCCACTGCTACCGGCCATGGCGAAGAAGTGATCCGTATAGCGGGCAGCCACCTGGTGGTAGAGCTGATGCGGCAGGGGCACTCGCCGAAAGAAGCCTGCCGCGCAGCGGTAGAGCGCATCCTGAAGCTGCAGAAAAGCAGGGGCAAAAACCCGATGGAGATACAGATCGGCTTCCTGGCGCTGAGCAAGACCGGCGAGTACGGCGCTTACTGCCTGCAGGATGGCTTCGAGTACGCGGTATATGCCAATGACATTCCCAATCAGCTTTTCTGTGCCGACAAAGCGATCTAACCATGAACAAGCCACTGCTCGAAATAGCCGCCTTCAATCTGGAATCTGCACAGATAGCAGCCCGCGCGGGCGCAGACCGCGTAGAGCTGTGCAGCGGTCTTGCAGCCGGTGGGCTCACGCCAACGTGGGATGATATCATACAGGCAAAACAAACGCTCACCTGTTCCTTCTTCGTAATGATACGGCCGCGCGGCGGAGACTTCACTTATACCGCTGCCGAAGTAGCGCAGATGAAGACCGACCTGCAACACGCAAAATCGCTCGGCGCAGATGGGTTTGTATTTGGCATAATCGATGAATACGGCGAAATAGATGCCGAGGCCAACAAAGCGCTGACCGAATTGGCGCATCCATTACCCTGTACCTTTCACCGCGCTTTCGATGACCTGCCCGATAAAGCTGCTGCGCTCGAAACCCTTATCAGCTGTGGCTTTCAGCGGGTGCTTACCTCCGGCGGCACCGGCAATGTGGCAGACTACACCAGCAAGCTAAAGCAACTGGTACAGCAGGCAGCCGGACGTATAACCATAATGCCGGGTGGTGGCATCCGAGGCGGCAATATCATGCACATCCAAAAAGAGACCGGCGCAGCCGAGTACCACTCTGCTGCCATCACAGACGGCGGAAGTCTCGCCAATACAGCAGCCATACAAGAGATGCGCAAGCTGATCGCATAGAGCAATAATTCTAAAAAAACACGACCCAAAATAACCTGCGTACCGCAAGACTCACGCACCATAGTCATGCTGACGCGAGGAAGCATCCCACAACAACCAATGCTGTTAATCCTTATCCGCTGTGGGATCCTTCGTGCCTCAGGATGACCTGCATGCTGCAAGGCTAATACGTACCATAGTCATGCTGACGCAAGAAAGCATCCCATTCCACAGTGGGAGTATCTTGGCCGATCTGCCTAGTACATCCCCCTCAGTCCCCCTTCGAAGGGGTAACTATATAGAAGTTTACACTAAATAAATTTGGATTGGTGTAATAAACTACTTATCTTTGTTTCAGCAAACAGGATAAGCCATGATAAACATTGAATTCAAATCCATCTTAGAGTTAGTAAGGGCTTTCCCAAATGAGCAGGTTTGCATAGACCATTTAGAGCAATTACGCTGGAATGGCAATGTTGTAAGCCCATTCGATGCTGATTCTAAAGTTTACAAATGTGCCGGCAACAAGTACAAGTGTAAGAACACAGGCAAGTACTTTAATGTACGCACCGCTACCATGTTTGATAATACAAAGGTGGAGCTGCAAAAGTGGTTCATGGCTATCTACCTTGTAACTGCTCATAAAAAAGGCATTTCCTCTTTACAATTAGGTCGTGATATAGATGTAACCCAAAAGACGGCTTGGTTTATGAACCACCGCATACGCCAGTGCTTTGGCATTACCGCTACCGAGAACGAAGATAACAAAGTAGGCGGCGGTGGTCAGGTAGTAGAAGTGGATGAAACCTACGTAGGCGGCAAGATGAAGAATATGACCCACAAAAAAAGAAAGGCATTAGGCCAGAAAGGAGCTAACGCCAATAAATCAATGGTCATGGGCTATCTGGTAAGAGGCGGAGAACTTCGTCTGCAGGTGGTAGAAGATAAAAAAGCAGTCCTGAAATCGGTACTGGATAATGTAGATTCCGATTCAGTATTGCTTACCGATATGTCAGGCTCTTACCACCATGCGAAAGATCACTTTGTAGCACATGAAACAGTAGATCACGGCAAACAAGAGTATGTGCGCAATAAAACCATTCACACAAACAGCATAGAAGGCGTATTTTCAATGTTCGATAGAATGGTTATTGGCACCTACCACAACATCAGCCCCAAGCACATGCAGAAGTACGCTAACGAACTTTCGTTCCGCTTTAATACCCGCGATATTAACGGCTGTAGTCGCTTCAATTTAATGCTGAAAAATTCAAATGTTCGTTTAACCTATAATAATCTAATTGCGAAGTAATATGGAACAAGAAATCAACAACAACACTATTATCACCTATGATGGCGTCCCTATTACTCTTTGGTCAGATGAGGAGGAGTACTACATCGACCTTACCGAAATGGCTAAGGCTTGGAAGAGTAGAAAATCTATCCTGACTTGGATTAGAAATCGACAAACCGTTGATTTTATGGCAGTTTGGGAACGAAAACATAACATCAAATTTAGTGGCGCTCATTTGAGCGCCATATATGACCTTATCAAAGAAAGAACGCTAACTATAAAAAAGTGGATTGACTTAACAGATGCGAAAGGTATAAGAGCGCGGGTAAATGGAACATTTGCTCACAAGGATATTGCAATACGCTTTGCCGCTTGGCTAAGTCCTGAGTTTGAACTATTCCTAGTTGAAAAATTCCAAGAACTTACAGAGCTTGAACGCAAGAAGAATTCCCTAGAATTACTAACACATGAGCAAGTCCTTGGCCTTATCCAACTTAAGGAAGTATTTAAGTATGTTAGTCATCAAGCAATGATTGAAGAGGCACACAAGGAAGTGTTTGCATCCAGAAGTAATGCCAAAAACCCATTTGCTGAATTCAATTCTTGGAGGAATAAAATATTGGAGATTGATCCCGAAACTATAAATAAGCGGATCAAAGAATATTGCATTGAAAGAAATATAGCTTTAACCCCAGCATTACTACGAAAGAGTAAACACGAGAAGATTTTAATCTTAGATAGTTATGATTCTGTAAGAAATGCCGTGTGGGACTTTCTGCAAATAAGAGGTGAAATAAATGCCCTTAGTCTTGCTAACCTAGTTGGGGAAATAATTAGGACAGAGAAAGGCGAAGTAATAAGGGAAAATGCTGACGATCTTTTTAGAAGTAAAGAAAATCTAGGCTCTTATACCGACTTCCAGTCCAGAATAGGCCAAATGAAAGAGGTTAAATCTGCTAGGCAATTATTGGCAGAAAGAAAAGAACAACAGAAGCAAATAACATCACAATCTGGATTTAATCAAAAACTTACACAAGCTCTAAACTACAATCCTAAAGACAAAGGCAAATAGTAGTACTATCCAAAAAGATCATCAACATCTGCAAAGACGTCTTCCGGCTTGTCTAGCTTCCGCCTAGTGGCGAACAATCCTATAATACGAGCATCTGGAAATCTATTCTGTAAGAGTTGTTTGCAGGCTTTAAAAGAAGCTCCGGTGGTAACCATATCGTCCACTAAGACAATTAGTGGTTTAACATCGTATTGTAGGCTCCCCGGAAGTTGACCGTTTTGTAAGTAGGGATAATCTCTAACTTTAAAACAGAAACATCAGGGATGAAGCAATCCAAATTTACAGAGAGCCAGATCGTATCTGCAATCAAGCAGCAGGAAGCCGGCCAATCTGTCAAAGACATCAGCCGTGCACTCGGCATCTCAGAAGCGACCTTCTACAACTGGAAGGCAAAGTACGGCGGCATGGAGATCAGCGAGGTAAAGCGCGTCAAAGAGCTCGAAGCCGAGCTGGCACAGTATAAGAAGATGTATGCCGAGGTTAGCTTTGACCTTCAGGCGCTCAGGAACGTAGTGGCAAAAAAATGGTAGGCCCTGCTGATCAGAGAGAAGTTGTGGGCCTGCTTGTCACCGAAGAAGGCTGCAACGTCAGCAGGGCATGTGCCATGACGGCCATCAGCCGCAGCACCTACCGTTACAAACACAGGCAAAAGGACGACCGTAAACTGGAAGATCACTTGTCCGCCCTTACCACAAAACACCCGGCCATTGGGTTCTGGTCCTGCTATTACCGGCTCAGGAACAAGGGTGAAAAGATCAACCATAAGCGGCTCTACCGGGTTTACAAGGCTATGCGTCTGAACATCAGACGAAGATCAAAGAAGCGGTTGCCCGAACGGGTGAAGCAGCCTTTGGTAGTGCCTACAGCCCCTAATCAATGCTGGTCGCTGGATTTTATGAGCGATGCGCTTAGCGATGGCCGTAAGTTCCGGGTACTGAACATCATCGATGACTATAACCGTGAGTCGCTGAAGATTGAGGTGGACCCCTCACTGCCTGCGCTCAGGGTGCAAAGGGCGCTCGACCAGGTTGTAGTACTGAGGGGAAAGCCGGCCAATATAAGAAGTGACAACGGACCAGAGTTCATTAGCCATCTGATGGAACAATGGGGCGAGCAACACAAGGTAAGCTGGCATTATATCCAGCCGGGAAGGCCGATGCAGAACGCCTACATTGAACGGAAGAACGGATCGATGAGACGTGAGTTACTGAACAGCTGGATGTTTGAGAGCCTGAGCGAAGCACGGATGAGGTGTGAAGCCTGGCGTCTGGATTATAATCATGAGCGCCCACACAAGGCGCTGGGCTACCTCTCACCGGTAGACTACGCCAATCAGGAAAAGCAAAATAGCAAGGCGACAGCCGATGAAAGTGCAGAAGCCTTATCCACAAATCCGCGTAGGCAGGATAGCTCTTCAGCTGTCCCTGCCGTATAGCGCGGACTTGTGGATAAGATATTTGAAATACCTTTATGAGCCAACTCAAACCTCTAATTCCAATTCGACCAGTTTTTAGGGGAGCCTACACCCGCTTCCCACCCAATCACTATGAAGCGCCATCCCCCTGCCCAACCCGCGGGGGGATTTTTTGTGCCGGGGAGGCCCCTAACCCCGTCCAAGACATCGTCAGCGCGGTTGGTGAACCCCGTTTACCCCATCCATGAAGTACGTTTACCCCGCCTTCCACCGGGATAACCGGTGTCGGGAACCCCGATTACTCCGTGCACCAACCCCGCTACCCCCGTCTCCTACCGGGGTAAACGGAGTTATTAACCGCATTTACCCCGTTCCTATACGGGGTAAGCGGAGTCTCCAACGGGGTAAGAGGGGTTGTGGGACGGGGATTTAGCGGCTTGCAGGATGAACTTTTAAGGGAGCTTGGGCTGCATCAATCGCTGTGGGTGACAGGTAGGTTCACTGGATGCCTGGCAATGCTGCTTATAAAGCAAAAAAAGCCGTTGCACAGGCAACGGCTTTTTTTGCTTTGGTAATGCGTGCATAGATACATGCAGGCCAAAAGAGATTGAACGAAAAATAAACGATCAGAACACGTTTATGATAGTAAAAACGGCGGGATTCCAGCCGGTGGAGTTAGCCTGTGCTCCGCAGCCGGGCTGAGGGCCGAAGGATGCAGGACCGCCAAAGCAGGGCGCGGCTACCAGATTGCCCCAGGCAGATGCCGGATCAAATATTTTGACCACGGTGTACTGTGAGCCGGGAGGCGGAGTAGAGCCGCTCCAGCTTACCGGTGGGTAAGGGCCGCCGGGAAGCATGCTGAACTTCATACCGCCACCGGGTGTAAAGGTGTAAGGCTTGGACTGGAAGGAGGTGCCGCAGCCCGGATCGGCAAAGATCACGTAGCTCACCGGCTGGCAACTGTTGTTCATCAGAGCAATGTTCTGCGCTTTGCTCATGAACGCCATCAGCAGAATGGCACCTAAGAGTAATACTTGTTTCATGATATAAATGTTTTTATGGTTGTACCGAATGTACTACCGGCGGATGCCCTTCCGCAAGGTGTTTTTCCACCCGGCGGGATGTGTTTTTTCCACTGCGGGATGGGCATTATCCATTAAAAAAGCCGCTGCATATGCAGCGGCTTCCGGTTGAAACAGTCAGGCTTTTTTTATGCCTGCAGCTTTCTTAGAATGCGTTGATGAAGGTAAATGCAGAACCCCATCCGCTGGAATTGCACTGAGCGCCACAGCCGGGCTGAGGGCCGAATGCAAAAGGAAGGCCTACACAAGGCTGGCCTACGCCATTGCCCCAGGCAAAAGCAGGATCAAAAACCTTAACGGCGTTGAACTGAGCGCCCGGTACCGGGATAGGACCGGTCCAGTTGACCATTGGATAAGGGCCGCCCGGGTACATGCTGAGCTTGAGGCCGGCACCGGGTGGGAGGTTATAGATGGTGGACTGGGAAGAAGTGCCGCAGCCTGCATCTGCATAGATCGCATAGCCGATAGGCTGGCAACTGGTATTCTGCAGAACGATATTCTGCGCTTTGGCCATTACTACAAGAAGCAGCATGGCGCACAAAAGGAGAGCTTTTTTCATGATACTAAATAGTTTTTTGGTGAATATCAAAAGTACTCCTGCCGGGAGGCGATTGTATGGAGATTTTGCCCATTAATCATGGGGATTTTCCAGCGAGTCAGGTCGTTATTGCACGGGCGTTGTAAGGTCTTTATCAGGATGCTCATGACCGTTGATACAGTAGCCTGAGCCGGCAGAGAATGGCACTGAAAAAGGACAATGAGGGAAAACTATTTTTAGGTTAAAGAAAATTTAGACCTGTTAATTCAGATAAATGAAATGGAATAGGCTGCAATACATAAACGAAGAAAAAATGTTAAAGAGATCCTATTATTGTTAAAACCATAAAGCATTAATGTCCGTATCTCAAAAAAGGTAATGAACAAGAAGAAGTAACTTGGTATGAAAGGATTAAATAAAATTCTTTCATCATCTTTTAAAAATAATATATTTTATAAAACCAATATAATATTTGGATTTGCCACTTGTCCGACTTTAAATTTGTCGGATAGAATAAATTCTATAAAACCACTTCACTCTATGATTGCTGTAACCAATCAATCAGTTCCTCAAATGAAACCGCATGAGAAAAACGTTAACCAAACTAGCCATCGCGCTCTGCGCGACCCTCGCATCCGCTGACCCGTCAGCCGCCCAACAATCTTACCTGGTATGCGGTAAAGATCCCGTACCCTGGATCAACACTCCTTCGGCCCCCCGGTTTAATGTAACGGAAACACACAGCACTACCGGCTCCGGCTCATGGTCTGCCACAGGCAATGTCACAGACAACAGCACGACCAACGCTGCCACCGGCTCTTTCTTCCTTACCTCAGGCTCTGTAACTATTGGCGTAGAAGACCCAACTTACGATTACAACGCAGGCAACTTTGCCGGCTTCGTGGTCAAGAGCAGCGTGATTAGCCTGAATGTGCTCGGCTCGCTCACGGTAAAGACTTACCTGAATCACACATTACAGGAAACCAAATCGGCGGCATCGCTGCTGGCCG
This sequence comes from Chitinophagaceae bacterium, assembly GCA_965200035.1. Taxonomy (GTDB): domain Bacteria; phylum Bacteroidota; class Bacteroidia; order Chitinophagales; family Chitinophagaceae; genus UBA1952. The sequence goes on from OZ241334.1 coordinate 1,853,235, forward strand.
TCAATTCGTCCCTCATCTCCGGCGCGCTGGAGGTAGGCTTTTATACCAACAAACCTTTTGACCGGATAGAGCTGACGGCTACGTCTTCACTTGGGCTCAGCGGTTATAATGTGTATTATGCATTTCTGCGCAGCACTGGCTCCTGCACCAGTCCCGGCCTGGCGTGCAACAGCAGTGCCGCGCTCGCCTTTCCGCAATACCCGGTGGTAGTAGATCCTGAGTACACCGGCGTGACCGGCGCCGTATCTGTAAGCGCCATCAGCAATGCAGAAAACGCGGTAGATAACGATCCCGCAACATACGCCAGCATTGCCTCTGTGGCCAACGTAGCAGGCACCGCCACTTTTGCGGTAAAGGATGTGATTGCAGATTACCCGGCAGGCACTTATGCAGGCTTCGATATCAGCAATCCTACCTTGCTTTCTGCAGGCGCGCTGGGCAGCCTGTCTATCGCTACTTATAAAGACGGTATCTTTCAGGAAATGAGCACCGGCAATGAAATGGCCGTAGGCGCAACGCTGCTCTCCGGAAGTGACCGGCAGAAGGTAGGCTTTGCAACAACCAAAGCATTTGATGAAGCGCAGCTGATCATCAATCCATCGCTGGTGAGCGTGAACCTGGGCACCACCAATATCTATGGAGCCATCTTCCGCAAATTCTGTCCCGGTCCGGCGCTGGTATGCAATACGCCTGCCCTGCTGGATGAAGCCACGCATCCTGTATATATCAATCTGGCCCGTACCGGCATCGAAGGCACCGCCTGCGCGCTTTGCAGCGTAGAGCGCACGGCCAATGTGATCGACGGTAATGCAGCTACTGCAGCTCTCATCAACTTTACCGCAGGCGCGCTCACTAGCGGCAGCATATCTGTACGCAATGCACTCGCTCCATACAATGCAGGCACCTATGCAGGCTTCGAGATCGAAAATCCGGCACTGCTGGATGTGAGCGTGCTGGATGATGTGCATGTAATGACTTACCTCAATGGCGCCTTGCAGGATGACTTCAGCGGCCGCACGCTGCTAGCCGGTATATCTACCGATCTGCTGGGCCTCGGCAACAATGGCCGGATCATGGTAGGCAATGCAACCACCAAATCTTTTGATGAAGTAAGACTGAAGATCAATCAGCCGGTGAATGTGAATCTTGGAGTGACCAAGGTGTACAATGTAGCACTCACCAGCTTCTGCACGGGCACCTTTGCCTGCAACAGCACCTATTGGCTCAACAGTCCGGACTACCCAGTGTATGTGGACGGACTGCATACAGGCACTACCGGCGCAGTATGCGCTGCCTGCAGCATCAATAATGCCGATCATGTAATCAGCGCTTCCCGGAATGACTATGCACGCCTCACAACGGTTGGCAGTGTGATTGCCCGCACCTCGCTTTCGGTACATGATGCGGTGACTACATATCCCGCAGGTACCATTACCGGCTTCGCCATCCGCGACCCGAATAATTTCCTGCAGGTATCGCTCTTCAAGACACTGCGCATCACTACCTACAATCACGGTGTGCTGCAGGAGAGCGCCAGCGGCGGACAATTGCTCAATCTTTCGGCCATTATCCCGTTGATCTCTAATGGTACCGGAGTGTACAATGCAGGCTTCAAGACCAATAAGCCATTCGATGAAATACAGATCAGCACTACGCCACTGGCTGGTGTGATTCCTGTGCTCGATGTATTCGGCGCTTTTGTGAATACCCATGAGCTGGATTCTGTAACGACAGGCATCTACTGCATTAAGCCGCCACTGGCAGAGGCAGACCATTCGGTAACCATTCTCAACACACCAGTAAACGGCAGCCTGCGTACCAATGACCGGGACCCGCAAAACCAGTCGCTTACTTATAATACAACGCCCGCTACCACACCGGCACACGGCACGGTGACGATCAATGCAGACGGCACTTATACTTACACGCCTGCCAACGGATACACCGGCACTGATACTTTCAGCTATACCGTATGCAACGCCAGCGCGCTCTGCACAAGCCAGCAGGCTATCCTTACCGTAGTGCCTCCGCGCATCCCCGGCACACCAAATATTGCGCCTATCCCGCAGGACGATTACAGCCAGACTATCGTCAACAAAAGTGTGCGTGGTAATGCGAAGAACAATGATGTAGACCCTGAAAGCGGTATACTCACTTATTCAGTAGCCCAGACTACGAAGAATGGTACACTGACGATGAATGCAGATGGCTCTTACGTCTATACACCGGACAGCTCCTTTGTAGGCCGCGACACGGCACAGATACAACTATGCGACAATGGCACGCCACAGCTTTGCGCTGCATCGCAGCTGGTGATTGATGTGCTGCCCCGCAAAACCGGTGCTACCAATGATCCGCCTTTTGCGCAGGATGATGTGTACAATACACTTCAGAATACAGCGGTCACCGGCTATGTGCTTTCCAATGACAGCGACCCGGATAATGATCCGCTGAGCGCCACCGTGCTTGATAGCATTCCTGCCTCTGTAGGTATGCTCTACTTTGCGCCGGACGGCAGCTTCCAGTACACGCCGGCAGCCAACTATACGGGCAGCTTCTTTGTACGCTATACCGTATGCGATGGAGGTACGCCTTCGCTCTGCGATACGGCTACGCTCACCATTTCGGTACAACCCATGATCGGACCGGACTTTACGCCGGTACTCGTGTTTGACAGTACGCTCTTTACCCAGCCAAGCGTTGCGCGCGACTTTGTGCTTACTGTAAGTGAGCTTCATGGCGGCCCTTCTTCGGGGCAGGTAGTACTGAAGCTGCTGAAGCCAACAGCGTTCACCATTACTTATGCTGCAGGCACTACTACCAGTAATGTAAATGGCAGTACGGCAGTACAGAACAGCGACTGGACTTTTACCGAGAACAGTGTATTCGTGACCTGTACCCTCAAGCCGGGTATAACCATTGCCGGTAATGGCGTCAGCAAGATCGGGCTGAGCATAGCCCGTAAGCAGAATACGCCGGCTAATACAAAGCAGAACATCACCGCAACGATCGTGAACAACAGCGGCGGCGACAGCAACAACATGAATAATCAATACACGATCAACCTCACTGCCCAATAACCAATAAAATTATCCCGCCATGAACAAGAAAATAATCATCTTAATGCTGAGCGCTTTAACGGCGTTTTACAGGGCAAATGCACAGGCAGACCCTGCGATCAATGTAATAACCAATCCCGGCAGCATTGCCAATAACACGAACGGCCAGCTCCAGGTATCGGCCAGCAATCAGGGCAGTACAGACATTGTGGCCAACTCGCTCGAGATCACGCTTACTGCCGGTACCAATGCGGAGATCATCAGTGTGCAGGCCGGCAGCGATACACGCTGGAGTGTGGTATCGCTCACCACGGGTACCAATAACACGATGAAGCTTCGCAACAACGCCATAATCTTTGGCTTTGATGGTGGCGATATAGATATTACTATTAAGGGAAAAGTAGTATCCGGCAGCGGACAGCTCAAAGGCTCGATTGTATATCTACCCGGTGCAAACCCACTGCTGGCTGGCAATGCGCAGAGCAGCTCGCAGGGCAATGGACAGTTAAACAATGACAGCTCAAGCACCAGCCTGATTGTAACAGGCACACCACTGGCGGTAAACCTGATCGGCTTCAAAGCATACGCACGTGCGCATAACGCAGAGATCGAATGGAGCACAGCTAATGAACAGGGCGTGACGTCTTATACGATAGAGCGGAGCGAGGATGGAAAGGTATTTTCGCCGGTTGCTACCATCGCTGCACTTCACCCACAAGGAAAAGCGGCCTATAACAAAACCCTTGAGCAGGATGCTACCAAAAGCTACTATCGCATTGCTGTAAAGCAGGCGGATGGGAGTGTAGGCGTTACTGCCATCATCAGTGTAATTATAGATGCTGAAAAAACATTGGTCAATGCCTACCCGAATCCTTTCAGCGATTTTATAACGGTGACCGGCGTAAGCGATGGTGATCAGATAATGCTGTATAATGCCTATGGCCGGCTTTTGGACAAGGGCGTGGCTCAGGAAGGAGTAGCGATGTTTAAAACGGCTAATCTGCCGGGCGGCAGCTATTACATCAGTGTGATGAATGGCGATGAGCCAAAGACTTTCAGCTTTGTGAAAGCAAAATGATTTCCGGATATCGCTTAGTGAAATAAGTCTGTAACCATAAAGGCTGCCCTGAACGGCAGCCTTTATTTATTTTACTTCTGAGCATTTACCTGAACCGGTAGTTGAGAAAGATGCGCTGGCTGAAATTCCCGATATTGAAATCAGCAATGCCGGAGCTGTTATTGCTGTAACTGATATGCTGGTAGCCCATTTGTACCGGCAATAATTCAAGGCCCAGACTGAACCTTGTAAACTCTAGCTTTGCCCCAATGGTTGCGGTTGCATTAATCATTAAGAGCCTTGCTCCCGTTCCTGTTCTGTTTTCCTCAGAATAAGTTTCATTGCCGGTTGATGGTCCATCGTACGTGGTGGTGCGCACTACGGTATCTGCATGGCCTGTGCCATAGCTGCCTTTGATTTCCAATCCTGCAAACAAATAAATATGCTTATAAAACTGACGCTGGGCAATCAGTCCGCCACCAATTACCGGCATGTTGATTTTGGTATGCCGCTGTTGTGTGATGATGGTATCCCGGTTGGGTATGTACGTGGTAGTTGCCGACTTATCTGTGTAGCTGCCATAGGCTCCCAATAAACGAAAGCCCAGGTGTGGGGTAATCCAGTGCGTATATTGCACACCGCCCATATTGATGTTAATGTTGTTTTCTGTACCGGTAAGATTGGTCTGGAAGAAAACGCCTGCTTCATTTTTGGGATAAGCCGAACCGCCGGTAATAGCTATTTTATCCTGTGCCAATGCGGTGAAACCGGGTGTGGAGAGAGCAAGAATAAAGAGGGCTTTCTTCATAAAGTTGTTTTGGGTAAAACGACTATATGAGCTGAATATTGCGCCGGGCTTGAGGCGATAAATCACAAGCGAAGCTTACGAATGCTGTAGCAAGCTCATTGCCAGTGCAATCTGCTGATCCATTAATGTCTTTTGCGGTTTGGCTTTATAAGCAACCAGCAGCCCGCAGAATACAGTGTACAGAAAGCCGGCAAGCTTTTCAGAAGATGCTTTATTGGTAATCTCACCATTCCGCTGTCCCTGCTTTACGCAATCTGCCAGGAAATCTTCGTAACCGGCTTTCGCATGGAGCAGCACCTGATGAATATCGGCAGAGCAACTGTTCAGCTCTACCATCGTATTGACGAGCAGGCATCCTGCATTGCTTTTTTTCTTTGCGGCAAAAGGCAAACGAAGTGCAGTTTCGATTTTCTCTATAGCAGAGGATTTTGCGGCAGTAGCTTCTTCGAGGCTCTCGCGTACCTGGATGGTATAATGCTGCAGGCAGCGGACAAATAATTGTTCTTTATCACCAAATGTATCGTACAGGCTGCTGCGGCTCAGGCCGCTTGCTGCTACCAGATCTCCAACCGAGCAGGCATTATAGCCCTTTTGCCAGAATACTTCCGTAAACCGCTCCAGAACATCCGCTTCATCAAATTGTTTTTCTCGTGGCATACGATAACCGGGTTAGATCTTCCTGCTGGTTGTAAAGATACAACCTCCCCACGGCGCTTTGCAGGCCACAGAGAGGCTGTCATCATCACACACAAAAGTGGTTAATTACCAGGCAATCTGCTGATCCAGATGCATGAAGGATGCATTAGGTCCGTCTTCGCCGATTGTGGCCATTGCTACAGAAGTCTTTACGCCATCAGGTATCTCCATGGGTGCAGCATCAGTACCCATATCCGTTTTTACCCAGCCGGGGTGCACGCTGTTTACCTTGATGTTGGTATCCTGCAATGCATGGGCGAGGTGAATGGTAAATGTATTGAGCGCAGCCTTGGACGCATTATACGCAAGTCCTTTGGCGCCATAAATCATAGAATCAGGATTAGCGCCTTCGGTATTGGAGCCGAGAATGGAAGAGAGGTTAACCACACGTCCTGCCTTGCTCTTCTTCAGCAGCGGCAGCAGTGCGCGGGTGATTTTGATCGGTGCAATAAAGTTTGTTTCAAAGGTATCGCGGATATCCTCTACCGCTACATCGAGCGTGCTGTTGGAAAAAAGGCCTTCCCCTTTGCTGATACCCGCATTGTTGATCAGAATATCCAGCCGGCCGTAATTTTCTTCAATGCTTTTGACCAGTGCGGCAATGTCTGCATCACTGGTTACATCCAGCTTTACAGGTACTACATCCAGCCCTTCGCTTTGCAATGTTTTTGCTGCTTCGGCGGCCTTCTCTTCCGTGCGTGCTGCCAACAGAATCTTTACATGCTGACCAGCAAGCTGGCGGGAAGTCTCAAAGCCGAGGCCACGGTTAGCGCCGGTGATCAATGCAATTTTTTGTTCGTTGCTCATTGTTCTGTTTATTTTGGAATGATTGTTCCACAAAGGTATTTTTAACGGAACGAATGTTCCAAATAAATGGCCATCGCCTTTGGCTATCCTGTCATCGTAAAAAGAAAGAGCGGCGTATCTGCTGAACCTGTTTATTTCAGCGCGGGCTGCTGGCATCACATTTATTGCTTGTCTATCGTTATGGCAGAACACGTACTTTGTCCCAAATGCAGCCGCCCGCTGCGCTCGCTGAAGCAGTATCATTACTGCGGGAAGAAGGATATCAAGGAGCTGTTCGAAGGCAAGCCTCCTACGCTGTATCCGCTCTACAAGAAGCTGGAAAAGGCAGTGAAGAAATGGCCGGGTACTGTATTCAGCGCATCCAAAACCTGCATTGTATTTGCTGCCGCACGCACCTTTCTCGTCGTCAAGCCATTAAAAGATTCACTGGATGTCAACTTTGTGCTGCCGGAGACACGTGAGGGCTTTCCCATTTATAAGACCAGCATGTACGGCAAGCGCCATGAGCATTACATCCGCCTGTATGATGACGACGACCTGTCGCCGGATGTGATTGATCTGATCCGGATCTCTTATGGAATAGCGCAGTAGCTTATCACTATCGCCTTACTCTGCTCATCTGAAAATGCGCTTGTCAAACGGAAAGGGCTCAATAGTAAGTATTTTGATGCCTGCAAAATCTGCATGGTTGGGATTGATCAGCAGATTATAATCGCCTTGTGTAACGGCTGATGGCACCTGCAAAATGCAATGCTTATTCGCTGCAATAAAGCGGTCGCCGATCACCTGCGTGGCTACAGGATGAGGAAAGGCATTCCAGCCAACCGGCAGCTCAGTCTTCTTTAATTTGTGAACAGAAGTATCATCGGGAATAAAGATCGTAATCATCACATAATCGGACGGGAGTGTAGCCAGCGTGAAATGCACCGCTACCTCAGCCATGGCCAGCGAGCGGTTGTTGGCCGTATAGATCATCTCCACACCTGTGGAGTTCCATCTGGCGCCTTTAAGCGCAGCGCCCTTGCCGGACAGCGGTGATGCATACAGCTCGCGCGAAAGGCGGTAAGCTTCCATCAGGCAAGGATTCCATAGCTGATTCTTGTAAGCTCACTGATCACCATTTCCTTCCCGTAAGAGTCTTTCAGCAGCTCCATCGGCTTCAGATTGCCCAGCGCGAAGTTGGGCGTCTCCAGCCATAGCTTAAACTTCCCGCGATCGTTGCCGAATACTTCTACGCCTACCTGGGTCACCTCAGCCATCTCTATAATCTTTTCTGATTGTATGGGCTTAAAGCTTCTTGAAGTCTGCTTATAGCGCTGAAGCGATTTGGTAGAAAGGTCGAGGAAGTCTGCCCAGTTCTCATCCGTAAAAGGAGTAGTATGCTGTATCAGATTAAAGAGGGAATAGGGCACGCCTTCGCGGATCACCAGAATCATCATCATCTTATTGGTCAGGAAATCCGAGTACGTGATATTCTTGCTACCGGTAAGCAGCTTCTTATCGAGGCCGGAGTGGCGCACAATACTGGTGATCTCTTTATTGAGCTTAGTGGTGATGTCGATCGCTACGGGTGCCATACGGTTCTGATTTAGGCAATTGTCCGTAATCCGGACAATTGTCCTCAAAAGTAGGACAAATTTCCGGACAGTCCGCTATTCATTCCTGTTAATCTTATTGTCTTCCGGTCTGTACGCTCAGCACTTTATACCGCAATTGAATAAAATGCGCGTGCCGTTTGCAAATCAATAACAGGAATGGCATCCGCTAATCCCTTTATGCAGCCGTCTTTGAGGCTGATGCGCTGGTACAGGTGTGGTTGGTAGTTCTCTTTCTAATAAAACCATCTGACTCATGAGCCTGAAAAATCTCCTGCCCGGCATTTGCCTGCTGCTGCCTGCGCTTTCCTTTGGCCAGGAACTGCACATTAATCCCATGATTAATCTGCGGAAAGACTCTGCAAAGAATGCTGCGATCATTGCCGCGTTCAACGGATTTCTGAAGCAGAAAGACAAGCCCAATAACGAGAATGCTTTTATACTGAAAGAAGAACTGTTGGAAACATCGGTACTGACGGATGAGCTGAAGCATATAGAGGGCAGCGGGCTGTACAAAGACACCGCATTTTACAAATGCTACCTCACCAATATAGCGCTGCTCGAAGGCAACCGTTCGCTGGTGCAATGCGCCTACATGGGCACAGGTGATAACCAGGCTGTGCTGCGGGCAAGCTTCAGCTTCATTGCTACAGAAAAAGACCATCATTACTACTTCTCATCGCCGCTCCATGCAAATACGCAGGACTGGAAGAGCAAAAAGATAGGCACGTTCACTTACCGCTTTAAAGACAAGCTGAACGAGCAGCAGGCTGCCGGATATGCAAGCCTTATAGCCCGCTACGATAAGAAGCTGGCAGCCCCGACAGAGTTGCGCATCGTCTATTGCTGCGCCAATGCACCGGACGCGCTTTACACAATGGGCGTAGGCTACAAGCTTGATTATAACGGCTACGCCAGCATTGCGCTGAGCTCGGCAGAAAACGGACAATCCATATTAGTCTGTGGCAATCCGGGTGGTGGTATTACTTATGATCCGCACGATCTGTGGCATGCCCGGGTGCGCCGTGTGATGAGCCCTGCCATCATCAATAAGCCGGTAGATGAAGGCTGCGCATTTTTATATGGCGGCAGCTGGGGGCTTACCTGGCAGCAGATACGCAAGAGCTTTATGGATAAGCTCGGCAACCATGCAGATACCAACTGGCTGGCCATCTACGAAAGCGATTACGATCATGGCGATGACCCTTCCAAACCACTAATGGCCGCCTATACTATCAACGCACTCATTGTAGCGCAGCTTGAAAAAGACAAAGGCTTCGGCGCCGTAAAAGAGCTGCTCAGCTGCGGGCATTATGAAAAGAGCAATGCCAATTATTTTACAGCATTGGAGCGGCTGACCGGCATCAGCAGAGCGAACTTCAACGAGCGCATTGGTGCGCTGGTAAAGGCCGGCAATCATTCATAAGCAGCCATGCGGCTCAGCGCTCATCATCCGTTAAACATCCTGTGCCGCCTGATCTCTTTGCCTTTACTTAGCCGGATTGCATGATACCAGGTTGGCACATCATTCGTCCAGTATTTCAGCGTAAGGATGATAAGTAGAATTTCGAGCCGCGTAAGGATGCCTGCCCAAAAGCAGACAGCAAACAGCACGGTTGACTGGCCCTGCAAAATGACCTGAATAAGAGTAGCCACCAGCAGCAAAGTCCAGAGCTTGGCGCCGATGGAGTGGGTAGCTATTTCCTTCCTGAACTTTATAAAGCTGACCACATAAGTAAGCGCCTCCAGACCCAAAAGCAGTGCGAGACTGTATGCATGGGCAGTGAAAAAACCGGGGTGCTGTACATACGTGGCAACTCCTGCGGAAAGGAAAAAAATCTGGTCAACCGTAGAGTCGAGCCGCCGCAGTTTTTGGGTAGAAATATTCAGCCGCCTTGCTATGATGCCGTCAAAAATATCTGTGAGCAGCCCAACAGTGAGCAGGGTAACAGCCAGCACGGGATAATACCGGACGCGGGCAAGGCTCAATACAATCATAGCCAGACCAAGCACAAGCCTTGAGCCAATCAGGAGAACGGGAATACGGGCTTTCATAAACAGCTAACAATGATAAGGGTAAATGGCATTATACAACTCAGTAAATGGTGCCTGCTCAGGAAAAAGAATGCTTATCCGGTCGGGCAGGATACCTCTTCGCTGAAGCAGGCGAACAGTTAAATGAAAATTCAGGGCAGTTCACCCGGCAAGGAGAGCTGTTATGTTAACAAGGAAGGCTATTCACGAAACAAGGAAGACAGTTCAGTTAATAAGGAAGACCATTCACAAAACAAGGAAGACCATTCACAAAACAAGGAAGGCAGTTATGTTAATAAGGAAGACCATTCAGTTAACAAGGAAGGCAGTTCACCCGGCAAGGAAGCCTGTTCAGTTAACGAGGAAGACCATTCAAGGAACAAGGAAGGCTATTCACTCAACAAGGAAAGCAATTCAACAGATCAACAATACAATATGCCTATCCAAAGACACCCCCCCCCGGTCATTTGAAAAGCCTGAAAGGAACCTTAGCTTTGCTGTACATCCATATTTCATTACCCATACCAAAGCAACGCATTCATCTCATGACAACGAACAGCCCCAACGAAAACAAAGCATACACCCTACCGGACTTCCTGGCAGAAAGCATTGGCAAAGGCATCCGCAAAGCGCGGAAGGAAAAGAGCGTAACGCAGGAAGAGCTGGCCCAAAAGCTGAACATGAGCGAGCAGGAAGTAGAAAAGCTGGAGCGTGGAGAAACGCCGATCACCATCACCGAAGCGGATAAGATAGCCGCTGCGCTGGGCACCACCACAGAAGAGCTGGTGAAGCAGGGCGAAGGATTTCATATAGGTGGTGCAGTCACAGATTCCAATGTGCTTGGAAACAATGCGTATCACAATGCAGATAGCAACTACAACGGTATTTCAGAAGCAGCATTCAATAACCTCACTGTAGCGCTGAACCGCATCTGCGATATGCTGGAAAAGAAGTTGTAAATCAGAAACAGAATCTATAAAAAAGCCCGGTTGCATTACAGCAGCCGGGCTTTTTTTTTGCCGCCGCAAGCCTGAGGCGCTGGCTTGTGCGCTGTCGGCTTTTGGTTGACCTATTGTCAATGTGTACAACCCGGGCAGCTAAAATTGGACATTAAGTACAAAACGTACAGAAACAATGCCGCAAAGAGACAGAGTATCACAACGCCGATGGTTCTTAGCACAGAGCCTTTCTGACCCGCAAAAATCATTGTAAGCGCGATCAAAGGGATCATGAAGACGAGTGCGAGCATAAGTATCTATTGAACAACAAGCTAATGATTTTCTCATTGCTGCTGCAAACCTGAGGCGTTGGGTCGCGGCAACGACAGAATATTAATCGTCATTGAACTCGTAATCATCACCATAAGTTTCATCATAATAATCATTGTCGTCATTAGAATCAGCATTAGAACTCTTATCATCATCCCAATCGTCAGGACGGCTTCCATATCCACGACTCTGCCAGTAAGCATCATTGTTAGGATTCATTTGGTCTGAATGATTATTTGCATTCGGATCAATCATGTTCATAGAAAAAGCGTTTAATAAACCGGTCACGAATCTAGTCAGGCTATAATATTCAGCCAACCGTTTAAAAACGGAAAAAAGTTTAAAAATTCTTTCGACAATTAATACCCAAAAACCATCAGGGAACAGAAGCCCGGCATTACAGTAGCAACCAGGCCCAATAGTAAAGTGTTGCGCGCCGCAGTCATTGCGCGCAACTGCCTTTTTACCGCATTGTCATGGTGAGCCTGTCGAACCATGAGCAGGCAAAAAACAAGAAATCAGCTTACTTCCAGATATCCAGAATCTGTGCCGTATGGTTGTCCGTATCCACCTTCTCGATCACCTGGTCAATCATTCCCTGCTCATTGATCAGGTAAGTGACCCGGTGCGTGCCCATATAAGTCTTGCCCCAGAATTTTTTCTCACCCCATACCTCATAATCTTCATTGATCTTCTTATCAACATCGGCCAGCAGCGGAAAAGGCAGACCGAACTTCTTCTCAAAATTTTTATGGCTTTTCTCACTATCCGTACTGATGCCCAGCACCTGAATGCCCGCCGCTTTCAGCCCGGCTATGTTATCACGCAGATTACAGGCCTGTGCCGTGCAGCCCGGAGTATCGTCTTTCGGATAAAAATAGAGCGCCACTTTTTGCCCCAGGTAATCGCTGAGCGAATGTTCCTTTCCATCCTGGTCTTTTACCGTAAATGCCGGAGCCTTGATGCCTGCTTGTAATGCCATATTTATAGTAGTTGAATGTTGAGTGTTAAGTTTTGAGTGGTTACAGTGAATACCGTTTGCTCAAAATCCTATCGCGTAAAATTATACGATTGCGTGGCAGTATTCCCGTTTTCATCCGTAGCGGTTACCACAAGATTATGCGGCCCCTTCGGGCAATGACCGTCCATCTCGTAGAACCAATTGTTCTCATGCTGCTCGAAGAGCATCCACGCGCCATCCAGCTCTCCGCGGAATGTTTTTACAGAAGTCATCGCATCCTTCACCACAAAAGAAATACGCTTTACCTTGCCAAGATTGCCTTTGACGGGAACCGATGGTGCAATAGCAGGCGGCATTGTATCCACCTCCAACCGGTATTCGCCGAATGCGCGCACAGAAGCCGTGTACCATCCTTTATCATCCTGCTTTGCTGCCTGCCCGTTATCTTTCTTTCCATCGCTACAGATCATGGCTACCTTGCTGCGCTGATCAAAGGGAACGCCCGCCGCCGCTTTAATGCTGAGCGGAAAATAATGGTGCGCCGGTATCGATGCATCCAGCACCTGATACCGGGCTGCTACCCGTGTAGGATTGCCGGGATAATCTGCAGGCGCAATGCACACATCATCATACAGCATCCGGTCGTCCAGCGTATAGCGCAGCCCTGTCTGGTCAACAGTCAATCCTTTATCTGCCATCGCCAGATTGGTACATGCAGCCGGAGCCAGTTCGCCTTGCTTCAGGTAACAGTTAATGGTCGATGCATTGCCCACAGCATCTGCCAGCCTGATGCGCAGCTGGTGCACCCGGTCATCATTAATACGCAGCACACCCTGCGCACCATTCAGCGCTTCATAAATATGACCCAGCCGGTTGCCCTTTACCTGGAATAAACACTGTATCCACGGACCTGATTGTCTGGTTTTATAATCGGCATAAGCATGGAGGTAGCGCGTTTCATCATAGCCAATATCATTGAGCCTGATGCGTCCCTGCAACACCTCATCGAGGTACCATTCCGCCGTATAAAAAGCCAGGGTGTTCTCGCTTCCATTCATATAATCATTCACCTCAAGGCCAATGCCCGCCAGCTGGCCAACACTTATCGTATCGCTCGGCGGATGATAGCCCGCGCCTTTTATTTTCAAAGGCAATAACGCAGGCCTACTCAGGTAAATGCTTTGCGCCCGGTCATAGATTGCCAGCTTCAGCGGCACCGGCGCTTTGGTATCTTTTATGTCAAAGCCAAAGAGCTGCGGATTCAGCGGATGCTCCGTTTTCGTGTCCCTGATCTCAAAGTGAAGATGCGGTGCGGTAGAGCCGCCTGTATTGCCGCTCCAGGCAATCTGCTGACCTTTCTTTACGGGAAACTGCCCAGGCTTAAAAGTAATATCCACCGTCCAGCTCTGCCCTGCATACTGCTGCTTCCGCACATATTCCTGAAGGGGAGGTATAAACTTATTGAGGTGCGCATAGAGCGTAGTGTAGCCGTTGGCATGTGTAATATAGAGGCCATGACCAAAGCCGCCCGGCTCCATCTTGATGCGCGATATATACCCGTCCGCCGCTGCATATACCGGCTGGTTTTCCTTTCCCGCTGTCTTGATATCTATGCCGCTGTGAAAATGCCCGGGGCGGCATTCGCCGAAATTTCCTGCCAGCAGAATAGGAATGCCGAGCGGATTGCGGAAATAGTTCTTAGGATAATCAGGAGCCTGCGCATGCGCGATTCCCGAAAATGAAAGCAGCAACAGAAAGAGCCATAAATATTTGCAGGAAAAGGAACTCATGGCACAAAGCTAAAAGACAAAATGGTAAGCAATTCAATGCGTAACGCACCTTCTGGCTTTAATGCGCCCTAATTCACCGCGTCGATTGTCACCGGAGCATCAAAGTTTTCCCATTTACGAAAGCATCTGTCTGAATACGGTCATAATATTGCGTCGTGATTTGAACAGATCACCTAAAAATATTAATTGCAGTATCATGTTTAAAAGACTTCAGGATAAATGGGGAGTAAGTGCCGGACGGGTAGCGCTTATTCTCTGCACCTTCGCCATTGGCGGCAGCATCAGCGGCCGCGCGGCGCACAAGCTCATCGATCTGGCTGCCATAGAGCGCGGCGTTCTTTGGGTGGTAGCCTATCTGCTGATGGTAACGATCCTGTGGCCATTGTCTGTAATGCTGGTGAGCATTCCTCTGGGTCAGTTTAATTTCTTCAGGAAGTACCTGGCAAAGCTTGGCCGCAGGATCATTTCGCGCAAGGGAGGGAATAATTCCCGATTTCCCGTAACGGCAGCGTAAACGAAAATTTTTATTTCTTTTCAAAAAAGGGAATGGCCTGTACGATGATGTACAGGCCATTCCCTTTTTGTTTTTTTATCCCTTGCTGAACCGCACACCCAGCGCCAGCCAGCGACCGGGCAGCGGCACCGCGCCGGCCTCGTTGTAAGTAGTGTTCAGCAGATTATTTCCGTCTATATAAAACAGAAAGCGCTTCATGCGATAGCCGATCCGTGAATCTATAATCCAATAGTCCGCCAGATTGAACCGCTGCTGGTAGCGACCTGTAAAGCTGAGCTGCAACGCCCGCCAGAGCAGCATATTCACCGAGGCCACACCCTGATGCTTCAGCGCATCGATCGCATATTTGGTATTGAGTCCTTCCCTGCTTTCCAGCGTAGGATCAAGATAAGTGTAGGATACATTCAGGAGGATGCTGCAGGAGGAAGGCAGCTTCCAGTGCCGGCCAAGATCATAGCTGGCGCGCGCCGAGAAGATGCGCGTATTGATCTGCGCATAGTTCTGCGGCTGCCAGGGATCATTCTGCGTAGTGCGCACCCAATCTATAAAGTCTGTAATGTGGCGGTATGCATAGCTTGCCTGCGCTTCAAAATAAGGCTGATGATATTGTAGCGCCACCTCAGCATACACCGCTTTCTCCGGCTGCAAAGTATCGTTGCCAATATTGGCCGGCCCCTTATAGTACAGATCGGTGTAGGTAGGCTGGCGCTGCCCCGAGCCCGCGCTGCCCGTTATGCGCCAGTGTCTGGTAAGCGCATAGCCCGCTTCAATGCCGGGCAATGCCTGCGTGCCATAATCCGTATTGCTGTTCAGGTAAATGCCGATTGTACCCGATAAGCGCGCATTGAAGCTATGCCGGTACTCGGCAAAGAAGCCCAGATTCTCACGGTTGCGCTTTCCGAGCGAGTTGCTGTTGATCGCTTCCCTGCGCCATTCGCCGCCCGCACCGATCGTGCCTTTATCCAGTTGGTACGTTGCATTCACCTCACCAGTAAGCACATTCGTTTCATGAATATTGTGGTAGACTTCCGGCTTCTGGCGGATGTAGATATAATCATCCTTATTGTAGCGCAGCGATACGCGTGGCGTAATGCTCAGCCGGGCATTGGGTCGATACGTCCAGCTAAGGCCGCCAATGGCCGTCTGTACCGTTTCGGTAGCTTCCTTATCATTGGGCGCTGCGTAGTAAAGGCTGGCGCCAAACCGGTCGCTCAGGTAGCCGCCCATTGCCTGCAACGTGTTCTTATCATTCAGGCGAATGGTATTCTGATAGAACAAACGGTAAGCATCATAGTCCGTATTGTACCGGTAGCCATTGCCTTCCTGATGCCCGATAGAAAATGTATGCGACTGATTCCTGCCCGCATAGCTGCCGGAAGCCTGTGCGCCCCAGCCTGTATAAGTCTTGCCATTGGAAGTATCTTTTTCAAAAGAAGAGCCTGCATATACTTCTGCTTCCACAGCGCTATGATCGGGAATGCGGGTTACGATATTGATGGCTCCGGCAAGGGCATTCACCCCATAAGAGCGGGCAGAGGGACCGCGAAGAATCTCGATGCGCTCGATGGCCGAAAGCGGCACCGGAATATTGAGCTTGTGGTGGCCGGTCTGCGGATCGCTGAGCTTGATGCCATTCAGCAAGATCAATACCTGATCAAACGTAGAGCCATCAATGCTGATATCTGCCTGCGTGCCCCACGGACCGCGCTGACGTACATCCACGCCTGCGGCATAAGCCAGCAACTCATTCACGGATTTTACGGGAAGCTCTTTAATAGCCTGACGGCTGAGGATCTGAACATCGCGGTTTTCGCCGCTGTAAGGAATCTGCAGGCGGTTTTCACGGATAATAACCGAATCGAGCGGTGACTGTGCCGATGCGGAGAAAGCAATTAAAAGCAATAAAAAGCCTGTAAAAAGACGGTTCATTATGTTTTTTAAATGGTGAACGGGCGCGAAGGTAATACGCATTAGTCCGCAGCCATTGCAAATACGGGAAGGTCTTTTTAAAAGCGATTATAAGGAAAATGTATGCCGGCCCTAGAAGACACGATTATTTTGCGGTGCCTCACTTTGAAGGTGTAGCCGGCTTTAGCCAACGCCAGATATCCTTAACCCAAAGCCTTCAGGCTTGGGAAAATCAACCTGAGACACTGCTGATTATTTAGATTTGCAAAGATGAACGAGGTAAACAAGAAAGAGATTCCGTTTGAGCGCGTACTGTTCTTCAGCGATGCCATTGTAGCCATTGCCATCACCCTGCTCGCGCTTGATCTGAAGCTTAACCTGCCCGATGGCCGGCACCTCACCTTTCCCGATCTGCTGCTGCCCTGGCGCAAATACCTCGCCTTCCTGCTGTCCTTTGTCAACATTGCCAACTTCTGGCGCATGCACCACCGCATGTACACCTACATCCAAAAGATGGACGACCGCGTCATGGGCTACAACATCTGCTGGCTGTTCTTCATCATCATCCTGCCCTTTTCCACCAGCGTGCTCAGCACCCACTTCGGCGATCCCGCAGCCATCTTCGTGTACAGCCTCAACATCTTTGCGCTCTCCGCCTTTCAGAACTTCATCTGGGACAGTGCCGACCTGAAATCCGACTTTATCCAGAAAGCAGAAATATCGGACGATGACCGCCAGCGCTTCCGCACCATGTGCAATCTGGATATGATCAATGGCCTGCTCAGCATCGCCCTCAGCTTCTTCGTACCCCGCGTCGCCTTCTTCGTGCTGTTCTTCAAAGTACCCGTCCTCTTCGCCGCCACCGTGTACATAGCCCGGCAAAGGCGCATAGATATGCAGGCAGGAAAAGAGAAGAAAGAATAAACCCAACAGCCGGCGGCCATTACCACCACCACCATCAAACCAGTCATTCCATTCCCACCCGGCAGCTTATTCCCGTGTAGTCCCATAGATACTCCGTAGTAGTCCCGTAGATGTCCCGTAGTAGTCCCGTACATACCCCGTACATATCCCGTATCAACCCGTATCAACCCGTATGGCCTGATTGTTCAGAACGTACCCGCAAACACCCTGAACAGGTAATGAATTTGCCAATATATCGGCAGGCTCAAAGCATTTTGAAGAACCCACCAATCGATACAGGATAACGATAAAAAGCCAATCTCAAACAATCAGGGAGAAAAAGCCCGGCACCACAGTAGCAAATAAGCTAAATAGAAAGGCACCGGCGCGCAGCGGTAACCGCGCGGCGGCAGTTTTTTGGTTCTTTTTTATTCGCAGTTGTTTATTGCTTTAGCGGTTCTCATGAGGGCTTCGCCGTTGCTGACAAAAAAGAACAGAAAAGCAAAGGCTTCAGCAGTTCGGCAAGCTCAATGCAGGCTCAGCTCAGCCTGACAATACATACCAGCACCCATTCGCCAAAAAAAGAACAGAAAGAATTAGATTTGACAACCCTATGAACGTAAAGCTAACCGAAGCGCAAAAGCAGGCAGCCATAAGCAACCCCGAAAGCATCGCCGCCATTATGCAGCAGATCCTGAAGCGGGAGAGCAGGCTGGGCCGCAGCCAGGAGCACTTCTGGGTCATGGGGCTCAACAGCGCCGGCAAGCTCCTCTTCGTAGAGCTCATAGGCCTCGGCAGGCA
Organism: Chitinophagaceae bacterium; assembly: GCA_965200035.1. GTDB lineage: Bacteria > Bacteroidota > Bacteroidia > Chitinophagales > Chitinophagaceae > UBA1952. The sequence continues at coordinate 1,871,436 of OZ241334.1, forward strand.
AAACAGGGTGAATGTAAACCCGCCCGATGTCTTCCGCATGGCCATCTACAAGCTCGCCATCCGCCTCGTGCTCGTGCACAACCACCCCAGCGGCGAGCTCACCCCCTCCCGTGCCGACAAAGCCTTTACCGACCGCATCCTCAAAGTAGGCGAGATCATTAATGTAGAGGTGATTGACCACCTCATCATCTCCGAGAACAGCCACTACAGCCTGGCCGACCACGGCATCATAGCCCAGCTAAAAGCCTCGGATACCTGGCGCATCATAGAGAAAGAACAAATAGAAATGCAGGAATATAAGAGGCAGATAGAAATAGAAGATGCAGAAAAGAAAAAGGCGCTGGAAATAGCCGCTAATTTAAAGGCGGCAGGAATGGATGAAGCCGCCATCAAAAAGATGACCGGCTTAAAGCTAACAGAGATCAGAAAGCTATAACCCACAGGGTCGGGACGAGCACAGCCGGCCTGAATCACCACTGGCAAAGCTAAAAGCAAGAAAACCACCTTTAAACCCATGAAGCAATTATTACTTCTTTTTACTGTGCTGGCAAGCCTGTCAGCAAATGCACAGAAAATCAGATTCACCGACACCACAAATCAGTGGACCCTGCTTAGTCTCACTGCCGATTTAACTTCCGGAACTATCGATGTACGGTTCGGAAAGGATACGATGTTGGCAGGGTACTCATATCGCACGCTCAATTCCATTGCAATCAGGGAAGACACCGCTGACCACAGACTTTATTTCAGAGGAATTTACTTCCCAGCTGATACGGCCGAGCATGTACTTTTCGATTACAATCTGCAGGTGAATGACACCTTTACTCTGGCAGTAGGTAATCGCTACAGCAAGCATATAGTTCATTCCATAGATTCCGTTCAGATAGGAAACAACCATTACAAAACCTGGGACATGCGCGCCACCAGATCTAACCCGCCATCGGGCTATGGTGCGAAAGACTATATTTTTATCGAAGGACTAGGTACAAACTATGGCCCTGCGTTCAGCACGTACCCGTTCATTTTTGAAGGCTGTGAACAGCTGCGTTGTTTCAGCAACCAGGGAGTTGTATCGAAATGTATACCGCATGTAAGCCTGCCATGCTCATCCTGGTATATCCGGGGGCCGCAGCCGGTAAGCTGGTTTGATAATGAAGCCAGCTGCTCATTTACATTAGCGGTAGCAAATGTAGCGGGCAAAACATCAGTGCCGGTATTGTATCCCAACCCTGGCGGGCCGCAAACAGTTCTAAAGGTTCCTGCGCATATCACCAAGCGACCTTGCTTATAACGGATGTGATCGGCAGAACAATCGACCTCAAAGAAGTGACCGGCGGAACAGATGTGCCGCTCGGGCATTATATCAATCATCAGGGATTCTACTATTATCAGCTCGTTGACGAAGCAACTGGTCAGAAGTACCCCGGGCAATTTGTTTGGCAATAAGATCGTCTGGTATTCGACGTGTTCCGAAAGACGCCCTGAATAAAGAATAACTCGCCGTTTGTAATGGCAGCTTAATAAATCAGTAAGCCATTACAAACGGTAGGTAAATCCCGTGTTCCAGATGTTCCGCAGGACATCTGGAACAACTGAGATGTAGGGACTCACTTTGGCGTAAACTGAGGCTTACCGCCTATGTCAATATACCTTATATCCATGGCAGTTTACTTAAAACCAGCTAGCGAACAGTAAAGGCAACCACAGGCTACCCAACCGTAAACCGGCCTAGGCGGCAATACTGCAAAGGACTATCTTCAGCACACGCCGAATCAAACGCGATTAATCATCTTCTATGCCGTCCATAAGTATTAGAAGTACGAACATTCCGGTAATGCCCGCCACGGTGAGAGCTTCCCGATCCACCGCTATAACTTCCTCCGTGGCTGGAAGTGTGATGCCCGCCGCCATAATAAGGATGGCTTCTCTGTGCGAAAGAATCGGTGCTCAATAAAGTCAAAAAAAGCACAACTGATGTGACGATGATTCTGGTCATTTTCTGGAATTTGAAAGTTGTTTATCCAAGCCGGATTTACGATAATAATCGTGGCTTCCAAACATAAAAAATAAAGTCAAAATATATTACCGTTTAATAACCCAATCCAAAGAGATTATTCCCACAAACATCCAACACCTCAATAGCCTAAAACAGAAGCTCTACGCATCATTGCCTGCCTAACGCGCGGATACGAACGCTCTACAGAAAACTGCTGGTGCGCATTCAGGTTATAGATGCCGGGGCCAGAGCTGGCAGGCATGAACTTATAGGTAAGTACCCCATCCAGTAAAAGCTCATAAGCCGGGAACTGATTATGAAATCCGTGTATCCTGACTTGATAATTGTTCTGAAGGCGCATCAGCTCAATTGTAAGCCGGAAATCAATATTGGGCGAGAATGGCTCTGCATAAGGGTAACCCGCTTCTGCCGCTACCACAATTACAGACTTATTTTCATCATAGTCAACCACCCAATCGTACCATTTCAGCCAGCTGTCGTAAGGATCAGACCTCTTATCCTCAAAAACTTCGATAGAGCCATACAGCGGATAATTAGGATTGGCATAGTGGCAGCTTTGATGGTTTGTAGGGATTAGATTGATCCTACTGCCGCCATAGTGGTATGTATGTTTAAGACCGCTGTTATCTGGCATACCATAAGAAATATGTGTGCGCACCCGGTGGCTAAGATCACATAGTTTTTGAAAAACCTCATTACCATATTTCTGATGCATACTACCGATACTGCTAAGGTCTATATTGTTACCAAACTTCTTTTTGGGATAGAGAAATAGGCGACTTTTATGTTCTTCTTTTCCAAAAGCAATATTATGCTCACCAAATTCGCGGCTGTCAGTGGCGCAATAGATATTATCGCTTGCTGGTTCTTTTATCCACGTTTTGCTGCCACCAACTCGCTGTAAATATTGATAAAATTCGTTCTCATTTTTAAGCGATACCTTTTTGTAAGATAATGCCAACATAGAAAGAGGCCGGCCTAAATGACCTGGAATGAAAGCATTAAATTGAAGTTTCATAATATTATCTGATTGTTTTATTACTTAAGGTATTTTCTTGTGAGCCGATAATATTGCCAGAGTTATCATGTAAATCTCTTCGGTACACTTGTCTGATAGAGTCAAGTTTTACTTCTGTTCTTGCAGCAAAAAATTCACAGAAACGTACTTTTCCATCTATACCAGTGATTCCATCAATAAATAATCCATATTGCGGGAAGCTGCCATAATCATAAATATATTTACGCAAGCTATATTTATCATTGTCCAAACTGGTAAATAGTCGCATATCGCCTTGCTGGGTTTTATAATAAAATCTTGTCGGAACCTCACCATACTGCGCCTCAAATTGCGTTCGGGAGCTACCGTCCGGCTCTATCTCGAAAATGCGTTCTCCTAAACTATCGTAACGCTTGGGTTGCCCGTCATCCCGGTCAAAAGCAATTAGTATTGGACCTTGATAATTGTTGGGCAGCACATATTTTTCAGGTTCAGGCTCCCGGCTACAGGATGATCCGGCAAACAGGAAGAAGATTGCCAGTATATAATTCATGTTCATAGAAGATGGTTTAATTGCAGCAGCTAACCATGAAGCAGCTAAGCGCCTGATTATTTTTCTGAAAAAACACTAGAGTTCAAATTAAGTACAAATTGTTGATTCATTAAAATTTATAAAAACATACCTGAAAATATTAATTAATAAAACATGCCATATACAATTATCGAACAATTAATCTCAAAACTCTGGCACTAAAATTGCAGTGGAATGTAGCGAAACAAAACTTATTTGTAGTATGCCTAACGAACACAAACGGAATTACCATGTCAAAGACAGCGTGATGCTCATTGCCGCTGCTACCATCACCCAGAGCGCCGCCAGCCAGCAGGCCACTTTCATCGGCGCAGATACTTCGTACACCCCTGACTGGTTCGACCGCCTTCGTGAGCGCATCGACAACGCAGCCCGCGAAATCCTGGGCGCCGACAATGCCGCTGCCCTCCGCGCCGCCACTATCCGCCTTGAGGCCGACCATGATGCCGCCCTTCACGAACTGGGTCTCCTCAAAGCCTTCATCGAATCGCATTACAAAAGCAACCCCGCCCGGCGCACTGAGCTGCTCAACCACCTCGGCTTCAACACCTACCATACCGATGCCACCCGCCGCAAGCAGGAAGCGATGGGCCACCTGCTGAAGCGCGCAACCGAAGGCATCGACGCCAGCCTCAAGGATGAGCTGACGGAAAACGGCCTGCCGCCGGAGCGCATCAGCGCTCTCCGCAATTTTGCAAATACCTATATGAGCGAAAACAGCGCGCAGGAAGGCTTCAAGGACGACCGCAGGGAACTGACGGCAAATCAGCTGACGGAGCTCAACGCGATCTACAATGAGGTGATCGCCCTTTGCACTTATGGCCACCGCCTCTTCAAAGACAACCCTGCCCTCCGCGACCGCTTCTCCTTTACCAAAGTGGCCGACCGCCAGAGCGCCTATACCGGCCCTGATACCCCTGGTACTCCGGGTAGTTAGTTGGCAGTTGGCACTTGCAGTTTGCAGGTGCCTGGTTTTAAAATGGGAAGGCCCGGTTTTGTTGAAGAGCCGGGCTTTTTCATGTCCGGGCCGCCCGCAGGTTGTCTGAAGGCTGCCCCAGTTCATCCGGAGGCGCCCGCAGGATGGTTGGAGGCACCCGCCGGGTGTTTGAAGCGGTCCGCAGCCTATTCGACGGTGACCGCAGCTGGTTTGTACGCGGCAGCAGATCATCCGGACGGGTCCGCAGTTGGGTTGCATGCGTCCGCAGAAGCATCGAAGCCGCCCGCAGCCCGTTTGAAGGAGTTAGCAGCTGTATTGAAGGTGCCCGCAAGCTTTCTGTAGCCGTCCGCAGGTCATTTGCAGGCGTCCGCAATTGATTTGCAGGCGACCGTAGGATGATAATCAATGGGTTACGTGCTATGGTCAGGGTTTGATTTGTAGTCGCTGTGAGATGCTTCCTTGCTTGAGCATGACAATGTTATGTGAAGTCTATACACAATACAGGTCTTCCCGAGGCACGAGGGAACCACAGCGAACAGGCTGCTACAGACACTATAAAAGCAAAAAAAATTCCAGCCCTTTTGAGACTGGAATTTCTACTATGAAAAATTTAATGAGGAATATTACCCGATCGCTACGCGCTTGAAGATGGTTACGTTCACATTCTTGTCTACGCCTTTCAGGTGGTCGGCTACGCTCTTACCTGCGTCCTTTACGAACGGCTGGGCCATCAGGGTATTTTCCTTGAAGAAAGCGTTCAGCTTGCCTTCAGCAATCTTGGATACCATTTCATCCGGCTTGCCGGCCATCTTCGGATCAGCTTTCATCTGCTCCATCACGATGCCGCGCTCGCGCTCGATCACGTGTGGCTCGATGCTGCTTTCGTTCAATCCCAGCGGATTCATAGCGGCAATCTGCATCGCTACATCGCGTCCGGCTTCGGTGATATGATCGCCCTTGGCGTTGGTCATGCCTACGAGTACGCCAATGCGGTAGTTACCATGGATATAAGCAACTACAGTATCTGCAGAAACCTGCTCATAGCGCGTTACATCAATCTTCTCACCAATCTTGGCTACCATTTCCAATACTTTGTCGCCAACTGTTGCGCCATCCATAGGCAGCGCCTTCAGTGCATCGATATCAGCAGGCATATTTTGCTCAGCAATAGCAGCGATGTCGTTTGCAAACTTTACGAAATCTTCGTTCTTGGATACAAAGTCCGTTTCGCTGGAAATAGTGATGATAATACCGTAGTTGCCATCCGGATTGGTGCGTGCTACCACTACACCTTCCTTAGCTTCGCGGTCACTGCGGTTCGCAGCTACTTTCTGGCCTTTCTTGCGCAGGTAGTCGATCGCTTTTTCATAATCGCCTTCGCTTTCTACGAGGGCTTTGCGGCAATCCATCATGCCGGCGCCTGTTTGCTCCCGGAGCTTGGCTACTTCTGCAGCAGATACTGTAACGCTCATAATATTTATGTTTGTTCGGTTGTTTTTTGTTTAAAAAAGACGCGCGAAATTACGCGTATTATTTTAAAAGCCCCAAAAGAGGGGCTTTTAATAATTGTTATGTTCCTGCACACCGGTTTCATTGCTGATGCACAGCGTGCCGAATAGGATTGCTTATCTGCGGCCACTGCCACCAGCAGCGCCACCGCCACCACCCGGGCGATTGCCACCAGTACCGGTACCCTGACGGGTGCGGCCTGCGCCACCACCTGCACCAGGACCACCTGTGCGACCACGGCCAGGACCACCAGTACGGGCACGGCGTTCGCCGCCTTCACCACCACCTTCTTCTTCACCGCCTTCCATGCGCACGTTCTGGTTGTCGTCTGTTTCTTCCGTTGCTTCTTCTTCACCCGCTTCCTTAGCTGTAGCGCGCTCCTGAAGACCTTCCATAATTGCTGCAGTCAGGTAGTTCACGATGATCGCGATAGACTTGGTAGCATCATCATTAGCAGGTACTGCGAAATCAATCTTGGTAGGATCGCTGTTGGTATCTACCATAGCGAGGGTAGTGATGCCCAGGCGCTTGGCTTCGGCCAAAGCAATATGCTCGTGAGAGATATCTACCATGAAGAGTGCTGCAGGGGTACGGCCCATCTGGGAGATACCACCAAGCACTTTTTCCATCTTGTCTTTGCTGCGGGTCAGGGTCAGGCGCTCCTTTTTGGTAACGCTGTCCATGGTGCCGTCTTCCAGCATTTTCTGGATGCTCTGCATCTTCTTCACGCTCTTGCGGATCGTCTGGAAGTTGGTGAGCATACCACCGAGCCAGCGCTCGGTAACGAATGGCATGTTTACCTTGGCAGCTGCTTCGGCAACAATTTCTTTCGCTTGCTTCTTGGTAGCCACGAACATGATCTTCTTACCGCTCTTAGCCATCTGGCGCATAGCGGCAGCGGCTTCCTGCAGACCGTCGATCGTCTTGTTCAGGTCAATAATGTGAATGCCATTCTTCTCAGCGAAGATGTATGGCAGCATCTTCGGATTCCATTTTTTCTTCAGGTGACCAAAGTGTACACCGGCTTCCAGCAACTGCTGATGAAGGCTTTTATTTTCTTCCATGGTTGGAATAATTTCTTGTTGTTAGGAATGTTTTATGTTTCATGTTTTATGTTTCATGCCAGATAAGTGTAAAACTTATGAAACATGATCCATGAAACATGGCACATTGAATATTAACGCTTGCTGAACTGGAAGCTACGGCGGGCACCGGCCTTACCGAATTTCTTACGCTCCACCATGCGGGAATCGCGGGTCATCAGGCCTTCCTTCTTCAGGCTTGGGCGATATTCCGGATTGATTTCGCAAAGTGCGCGGGCAATGCCCAGCTTAATGGCTTCAGCCTGGCCTTTAGGACCACCGCCCTGTACATTTACCACTGCGTCAAAGCCTTCTGTGGCTTCGATGGTCTTCAATGGCAGCTCTACCTGATTTTGCAGGTACATGAGCGGAAAATATTGCTTGTATTCCTTACCGTTCACGGTAATATTGCCGGTACCTTTAGAAAGGTACACACGGGCGATCGCTTCTTTACGGCGGCCTACGGCGTTGGTTTGCTTTTCCATTTGGTATTGTTGAATGGTTGTATGGTTGTATTGCTATGGATGCTGTTGCAAAAACAATGCAGCAATGCAGCAATTCAACAATTATTTTAAGTCTTTAGGTTGTTGTGCTGTGTGCGGATGCTCGGCGCTTTCGTAAACGAAAAGTTTCTTGTACATCGCGCGGCCCATGCGGTTTTTTGGAAGCATGCCTTTTACGGCTACTTCTACTACTTTGTTCGGGCGGCGGGCAATCAGCGTACGCGCTTTTTCTTTCTTCTGGCCGCCAGGGTAGCCGGAGAAAGTGATGTATTCCTTGTCATCGAGCTTGGTGCCGGTAAGCACGATCTTGCCGCTGTTGACAACGATTACATAATCGCCGCAATCAAAGTGCGGTGTGTAGTAAGGCTTGTTTTTGCCACGCAGTACGTGTGCAATTCTGGTAGCCATGCGGCCCAGCGTTTGGTTGGTGGCATCTACCACATACCAGTCGCGCTTTACGATCTTTTCGTTGGCCGATTGTGTTTTGAAACTCAGGTGTCGCATTTCCGTATTTTCTTTTTGCTTGTCTCAGAAATCCACCACTGGGGATAACTTCTGAAATTTTTCGGACTGCAAAAGTACAGGCAACATTTAAACCAGCCAAGTATTTTATGTGATTTTTTTTATCGGGTGTTTAAAGCTGTTGATAATCAGCCTTTATTTTGACAATAAATTTTCATCACTGGCAAAAACAGGGAGGTTTTTGAAGAAATTTTGGCTGGTTTTTATTTCAGATAAAGATGAACATAAGCTTAGGTTGGGCTATAATTGAAAGAACGGAAGCCTTAAAATGGGTATGAACACATTCTGAGCATTGTACTCATTTCTGCTTTTTCTGCTCAGATAATACAACATACAGGTAGTAAGCGCATCAGTAATTATTCATAATCAAACAGTTGGTAAGACTTTAAAAAACGGAGTGGAACGGTTTTTGTACTGTTAAAGATATGCAAAAGCAAGAATGACGTTACGGCTTTCAATTAATATTTAATGTTAATGAGACATTAAATATATCTAAAGATTTGGTAAAAAAATTTTGACGTTACCGGGCTATTAACTTAAATTCACTGTATAATTCCCCCTATTAGGGTCATAGAAATCTTAACTAACGGACACTTAAACTAAAAATGAAGCGTATGAAAAGAATTGTTTTACTTCTTATCATGCTGATGGCTTTGGGCGCGGGAGCGGCCTGGGCCCAGACAAATAGCATAATAGCGGGCCGGGTACTCGACGAAAGAGGGCAGGGATTGCCAAGTACCACAGTAACAATTAAAGGTGCGCCAACATCCGATCTTGGTGCACTGACAGATCTTGACGGTAATTTTAGAATAAGCGCCCCTGCCGGCTCTACTTTGATAATTCAGGTACTTGGGTATACAACCCGTGAGGTACCAGCATCAGCCGCCAATGTCGTCAGAATGCAGATTGCTTCTAAAGAGCTGACCGGAGCGGTTGTCACCGCTCTGGCTATCCGCCGCGAAAAACGAGAGCTGGGTTACGCAGCCACTACAATAAGCAATGATGAGCTGACTGCCGGTAATAATGTAAGCGCGCTTTCTGCCATTCAGGGTAAAACTGCGGGTGTGAACATTACTTCTACAACTGGCGGTCCCGGTGGCTCTACGCGTATTGTGCTAAGAGGAGAAAAGTCATTGGGTGGTAATAATAATGCATTGATTGTCATTGATGGCGTCATTACCAATAATAATGCGCGTCTTCCTCTGGATGACAGCCGCTTTCAACTGGACTTTGGTAATCAGGGCAATGACATTAACCCGGATGATATAGAATCAATCACTGTGCTGAAAGGCCCGGCGGCGGCAGCGCTCTATGGTTCCATTGGCGCTAACGGTGCGGTTATGATTACGACCAAAACCGGTAAAAACAGAAAAGGCAGCAGGAAGACAGAAATAACGGTCAGCTCAAAATTTACCGTAAGTGAAGTATTGAAGCTGCCTGAATATCAAAATGAATTCGGACAAGGTAACCTGTATGCAGGCGCTTACCCCAATGACCGCAGAGAGAATTTCAGCTGGGGTGAAAAATTCGATGGACAGGTTCGTCCCTGGGGACAGGAAATCAATGGACAGCAAAAAGTAAAACCTTATTCTGCGCAGCCAGATAATATCAAGAGCTTTTACAAAAAAGGCCTGACCTCTGAAAACTATATTTCCTTAGCCGGCGGAACAGAAAAGACCACTTATTTCTTATCGCTGAATTCTCTGAACAACACAGGGGTTGTGCCCAACACTTTTTATAATAAATATGGTGTTCGCTTCAATGCCTCTACAGAGCTGAGCGATAATTTCTACTCTAACATTACGCTGAATTATATTAATATCAATTCGCGGATCGAGTCAACCGGACAAGCGACTGGCTCTGTAACGGGTTCATTGAACCAAACGCCGCGCGATATACCCGTATGGGAGCTTAAAGATCTGAGTGATCCGTTTAACGCGTACGGTACCGTTGATGCGCAGGGCGTAGCTCACTACGGCTATTATGGAGCTTATTATAAAAATCCTTACTGGCTGGCGGAAAATTATGATAATCGCTCAAAGACAGACCGCGTAATCGGTGCATTAACCTTAGGATATAAAAAAGGAAGACATTTCAACATTTTTGACCGGGTTTCTGCAGACGTATCTTCAAACCGCTATACACTGAAGTCTCCTGCTTATCTGTATTTACCTTACGATCCGCTTTACGGTGATAACGTAGCAAAGTCTAATGGTGGCTATGCACAAATCAACAGCAATGGGCTCCTTTTTAATAACGACCTGATTGCCCAGTACACCACAAATTTGAGCTCTGATATCAGCTTTGATGTGCTGCTTGGCCATAATATGAGAATCAATCAGACGAATACACTGAGTGGAACGATTGATGAATTCAGTAATGGACTGGTTGTACCGGGCTATTATAATCTGGCAAACGCTCAGGGGCCAATAACGGGAGCGAATAGCCTAGATTATCTGCGTCAGTATGGTGTATATGCAGATATTAAGCTGGGCTATAAGAATCAGGTGTTTCTGGAATTAACCGGGAGAAACGACTGGACCTCTTCGCTTATCCCCGGAAACCGATCTTTCTTCTATCCTAGCGTAAATGCATCCTGGGTATTCACAGAGGCATTAAAGGATAAGATAGGTACGAGGATTCTGAACTATGGTAAGGTACGTGCCAGCTATGCATCAGTAGGTAATGGCGCACTCGCATATCAAAATAACACCGCTGCTTATGTATCCAATACAATCAGCACGGGCTTTGGTACTACTACTTTCCCTTTTAACAGCCATCCGGGCTTTACATTGCAGAATACTTTTGGCGACCCTAATCTGCGCCCTGAACGTACCAATAACTGGGAAGTTGGCCTTGAGCTAGGATTCTTCAATAATCGGTTAACTGCAGAGGCTACTTATTATCATAGTCTTTCTGTCGATCAGATCACTCCTATTCCACTTGCGCCATCCAGCGGATATGCCTTTAAGGTCATAAATGTGGGTGAAGTGCAAAACAAGGGTATCGAGCTGACCCTTCGTGGTACGCCAATCTCTACAGCCAGTGGCTTTCGCTGGGAGCTTTTCGGGACCTATACCAAGAACAACAGTGAGGTGCTTAGCTTAACCAACGGCGTATCCCAAATCGGGATAGGTGGTTTTAGTGGCCTGACTATTGCCGCAGCAGTGGGTAAGCCTTACGGAGCATTATATGCGATTGATGTAATGCGTGATAACGCAGGCCATGTAATTATTGATACCACTACCGGAAAACCGCTGACTACGACTAATACCGTTTATAAAGGGTCTTTCCAGCCAAGATTTATTGCCTCGTGGGGTACTACGCTGCGCTATAAAGGCATATCATTCAATGTGCTTTTTGATACAAAGCAAGGTGGTTACTTCTACAGCCAAACCAAACGTAATCTTGATTTTAATGGTACTGCATCAGAAACAGTTACCAATGATCGGCAAGCCTATGTGTGGCCAAACTCTGTGTATGAAACCTCACCAGGCAACTATGCAACAAATACATCTTACAAATTCCTGCCTTACGATTTTTATACAAGCGATGCCCAAAATTATAGCGGCATACACGTGATAGACGCGAGCTACATAAAGATGCGTGAGGCCAGCCTCTACTGGACGATGCCTGAAAAATGGTTCAACAAAAAGTATGTAGGCGGTGTGACCGTAGGTTTATACGGAAACAATTTGTTTATCTGGACACCTAAAGAAAACAGATATACAGATCCTGAAATGAACTCAGGTGGAGCAACCAACGAACAGGGCGACGAATATGAAGCGCGTCAATCTCTGCGTAACTATGGTATCAGCCTGAAAGTTAATTTCTAAAACGAAACAAGATATCGTATGAAAAATAAAATAGCTAAACTCACGATGCTGATCGCAGGATTGGTATTTATCAATACCGGCTGCCGCAAGTCTCTGGATATAAATACAAACCCTAACGTTGCGAATGATGTAAATGTTCAGCTTCTGTTGCCTTCCGTAGAAGTAGGATTGGCCACCAATATGGGCGTAGACTTTCAGACCTACGGCTCTATCTGGGGGCAATACTGGACGCAGAATCCGAATTCCAGTCAATACCGTTCATTGGAAAGATATCAGCCTACCTCCCCGGATTTTGACCGTTCATGGCAAAATCTGTATGCTGGTGTAGGAACGGATCTTGTACAGCTTGAGCGAAAAGCCATCACAACAAATCAGAAACAATACAGGGCCATTGCTATTTTGCTGAAAGCCTACATGTTTCAGGTAATTACAGATGCCTGGGGTGATGTGCCTTACTCAGAAGCGCTTCGTGGAGATGATGCCAGCGGCGGCATTCTCTCGCCAAAATATGATGCCCAGGCTTCCATTTACAATAGCCTGATCGCACAGGTTGATTCTGCCAAAGCATTGATTGATCTAAGTGATCCTACAGTGCCGGGGGGTGACGATCTGATCTTCAATGGCGATATGAATAGCTGGCTGAAATTTGCCAATACACTTCAGCTGAAGATGTTGCTCAGATTAAGCGAGCGCGACCCTGCAAAAGCGCAGGCTGGTATTGCTGCGCTGAATGGCGCTGCCTTTCTGGAAAGTGGTGATAATGCGAGAATTGCTTATACATCAACTGCCGGAAACAAAAACCCGCTTTATGCAGAAGCTGTAGGGGTAGGCTCAACTCAGAATCTTGTGGCAAGCGCTACTGTAATCGATTCTATGGTAAGCGATAACGATCCGAGAATAGGTGTGTTTTTTGATACCACCAATGATGGTACCTACGTTGGGATAGCTCAGGGCGATTATGATGCAGCAGTAAGTCCCGGTGCCTATTCCATTCCAAGCTACAGAGTTGGTGGTGATGTATTGGATAACCGTTCTGCAACGGCACCGGTTTATTTAATGACCGGTTATGAAAGCCTTTACCTGCAGGCGGAAGCAGTAGCAAGGGGCTGGCTGACCAGCACAGGCACTGCAAAGAGTCTGTTTGAAAGTGGTATTCAGGCAAACTTTGCTACCTGGGGGCTTAGCAGCGCAGATGCAGCTACTTATATAGCCTCTTCTTATTGGGGAATCTATCCAACCGGTGGTGGCGTAGCAGCTCAGGTGCGTCATATCGTTACCCAAAAGTGGTTTTCTATGACCGGAAATCAGGGATTTGAAGCATGGACTGAATGGCGTCGCACAGGCTATCCTGAGTTTTTCACGCTTTCTGTAAATGCTCAGCTAAGTGAATTTCCCGCCCGTTTCCTGTATCCTGATGTAGAAATTACCAGGAACGCGAATTTCCCCGGGACAAAACCCGTTACCGCTAAAGTTTATTGGGACGTAAATTAAAAGATAAAACATGAAAAGATTATATTCCTATTTAGCAATTATCCTGCTGCTTTCCATTGCGGCTACATCCTGCAAGAAAAAACACGATACAGTGTCCGTAGTAAAAACAGTTCCGACTGTTACGATCGTAGGCGACCAATTCATATCATTGCACGTGGGTGATCCGTACACAGAAGCGGGCGCTACATTTGTCGGTGAAAATGGGCAGGCAGTTAATATTACCCCGGATAGCGGTGCAACTGTTGATGTCAGTACGCCTGGTCTTTACGTTTTGCCTTACACCAGAACTACAGAAAGCCAATTTGATGCGGGCGCTTATCGCTATGTGGTAGTAACAGATATTGATAATAGCTACGATCTCAGCGGAGATTATCTTCGCGAGGCGACCGGCGTAGTTACAGAAGTTGATAAATTGGCCAGGGGCCTTTATGTTTCCAGCAATTTCGGCGGATCGGCCTCTTTGCCAATCACCGTTTATTTTGCACAATTGGATGATACCACTTTGGTAGCGCCAGATCAGCCAACTACCGACGGAATCACTTCTGCAGAAGACTTTACCATTACATATGGTGCAGACACGAGCATGTCTTACCGGGTAATCAGTGCTTCATTTGGCACCGGCATCCGAACTTTTGTAAAACAACACTAAAACCTTGAGGCATGAAAAAAAGAACGCTATTATTTATTGCAGCCTTAGTAAGCGCCTGCACCTCTTTTGCTCAAAATCAAGGTATAGGCATTCACTTTGGCACTTATGACTTTTATGGTCCTCAGACAGATAACTATTTTCTGGTAGATAAAAACCGCGTGCGTTTTGAAGATGATAGCGCCAGAACTACGAGCCATAAAACGCTGCTTTGGACGCCGCTCGTTAAGCTCACCTATTGGCGGCAGCTTAATAAGCACATAGATGTGAGCGCAGCTCTATCGCTCTCCAATATTCAGTATCCGGTATCAGATAAAGATTCCAATTACATTAACCGCAGGCTTTATGACCGGGGTATCCGGGAAGAGCACATTCTTATAGAACTGGATGCGCGTGTTAATTACAACATCATTCCTAAAGAAGATTGGATACTATCTCCTTATTTATTTGCGGGAATCAATGGATCATACCACAACTATTTCTTTGGGGCAGATATTCCGTTGGGCGTTGGTCTGAACGTGAATCTTTCCAAGAGCGACAACCTGTTTTTAAATATTGAATCAGGATACAAAATTGCCGCTACTTCGAATGACCAGAATCATTTACAGCATTCAGTTGGATTTGTTTACTGGTTTAAGGGAGGATATCATGATCCCAAGCCAGCATCAAATATTGAAGTACCACCACCACCAGTTGTTCTGGATTCAGATGACGACGGCGTAGTGGACAGCCTCGACCAATGCCCGACTATTGCCGGCCTGGAGCAATTTAATGGCTGCCCTGATACGGATGGCGACGGTATATCTGATAAGGATGATGCCTGTCCGCTCGTAGCCGGTCTTGCACAATTCAATGGCTGTCCGGATAGCGATGGCGATGGTATCTCAGATAAAGATGATAAGTGCCCTTACGTAGCCGGCATAGCTGCCCGCCAGGGTTGCCCGGTTCCGGATAAGGATGGTGATGGTTTTAATGATGATGAAGACCGCTGCCCTGAAGTATATTCAAAGACCAATGGCGGTTGCCCTGAAATACGTCAGGAAGTCATTCGCCAGGTAGAAAAGGCGGCTAAGGCCATCTTCTTCGAAACCGGAAAGGCTACACTGAAAAAGACATCCTTTAAGTCGTTGGATGCAGTTGTGAGCATTCTGAAATCAGACGCCACGTTGTATGCAGACATCGAAGGCCATACAGACAACGTAGGTGACGATGCAATGAATATGACGCTTTCCGAAAACCGTGCAGCATCCGTTCGTGACTACTTTGTAAGCAAAGGTATCGATAGCAGCCGTCTGACTTCACATGGCTTTGGGGAAACCCAACCCGTAGCAGATAATGCAACAGCCGCAGGCAAGGCACAGAATCGCCGTACGGTGATCAAGCTGCGCAATTTTGCCCGTTAGGAATAAGGTTTTTGATTTAGTAAGCATACATAAAGAAGCCGGCTATTCAGCCGGCTTCTTCTTTTTTAAAACATCAGGAATAAATCAGGAAATCATCTTTTTCCAGATCACTTCCAGCTCAGACAAAATCATTGCGGTAGCGCCCCAGATAAAGCTGCCATCAGTTAATAAATAAGCCGGAACAGTTAGCTGCATATCGGGCCGGGATGATGGCCGCACTGTTGTAGTGACCTTACGGGCATCTTCGAGCAGCCATTCAACAGGAAGCTCCAGAATCTCCGCTACCTCATGTTCGCTGATGTTATAGAAAGGCACCTGATCGCTATAGCCAACAAACGGATAAACGATAAAATTGGACACCGGAATATAGAGCGGGGTCAACGCACCAAGAATCGTTACATCGCCCGATACAACGCCAGCCTCCTCATGCGCTTCTCTTAATGCCGTGGCCCTTAAATTGGCATCATTCACTTCCTGCTTCCCGCCGGGAAAAGAGATTTGTCCGCCATGCGCTCGTCCATCTTCTGTGCGACGGATAAACAGCATGTGTAAAATCTCATCTTTTGGAAAAAGAAGAATTAGCACACCGCTTGGTCGCGCATCTTCCGGCACCGGATCAGGCATGGGAAGCACGCGGCCGGTCATAATTTCCTGAGCCACCTTCCCGGGTAATGTTTGGCTCAGCGCCTGGCTGAGCTTTTCTGTCAGAGCTTTTTCCTGCACTTCTGTTTGATTAAAATTCCATCGGCACTTCAATCAGCAATATATCGCTATCCTTAGTTGCAGACATGGTGAATCCATCGGTATCCCAGATGCCGATTGCATCGCGCTTATTGAGCGGCTGGTCATTCATCGTAATTGCGCCATCTATCAGAAAAACATAAACGCCGTTTCCGGTATTTTTCAAAGTGTGCTTCAGCTCCTTTCCGGCTTCAAGATTTGCACGATAGATCCATGCATCCTGATTAATAGTCAGCGCCTGCCCGGGTGTACCGGTTGGAGCTACTAGAGTCTGCAATGCATCCTGACGCTCTGAAGGTTCAAAATATTTCTGCTCATAGCGCGGAGCAATATTGCGCAGCTTTGGGAAAATCCAGATCTGCAACAGATTGACCGGGTCTGTTTTGCTATGATTGAATTCACTATGCTCCAGCCCGCTGCCTGCGCTCATTACCTGTACCTCATTCAGCCTGATGGACTCAACATTACCCATAGTGTCTTTATGCGCAAGCTTACCTTCGAGCACAATGCTGATAATCTCCATATTATCGTGCGGATGCTCGCCGAAACCAACGCCTTTCTGAACAATATCGTCATTCAATACACGAAGCGCTCCGAAATGCACCCGATCCTTATTCTGCCATTGGGCAAAAGAAAAAGAGTGGTGAGCATTCAGCCAGCCATGATCGGCATGACCACGCGTATCCGCTTCATGAAAAATCGTTTTTACCATAAAAAGTTATTTGCTTAAAATAAATCAAAAACAATGCCTTTCAATTTTACCTGACATAATTTCGCACTGTTGACCAACAATCTCCAAACTATAAAATTAATGCTTTACATAAGGACACCATTTTTAAAGTTTATCACAATTGCCGGCCTGTTAATACTGGTCATAAGTAAAAAATCCAGTGCTCAGGACCAGGATACACTGCGCCGCAAAGATGCGGGCGGATGGGAATTTATGCAGGTACGCACACTGGGCAAAGTAACTCTGGAAGGATACCGGCTGAATGGAAAAGAAGAAGGGCTCTGGACGCAGTTCTGGGACATTGGATTTCCACACTATATTACCTCTTATAAAGCCGGCGTGCGCGATGGACTGAGCCTGGAGATCACCAGGGACGGACAGACAGACCGGATGGATAATTATAAAAACGGCTTGCTGGAAGGGCCGAGTCGCACGTTTATGCGGGGCGGCGGTACACAGGAAGAAACCTATTATTCAGAAGGCAAAAGAAGCGGCAGCTATATGCGCCGTTATGGCAATGGGCATACGCAGGAGGAAGGTAACTATAACGACAATGTAAGAGACGGAAAAACCAGCTGGTACTATGAAGATGGCGAGCGTGCAGCCGATTACAATTACCGGAAAGGAATCATAGAAGGCGATGTTACGCTCTATTATGACAATGGTAAAGTGAATGAGTTTGGCCAGTACACGAATGATCAGCAGACCGGGCAATGGAAAGAGTACTACCATACCGGAAAATTGAAAGCGGAAGGCTTGTATAAAAATGGCGAAAAAGAAGGGGAATGGAAGCAATACAATGAAGATGGAACTCCAGCCAAATCCCTCAATTACCGGAAAGGAGAAGTGCGCAAATAAAAGGTATTCATACACAAGCAACCATGCAGAAAATACTTGTTATTGACGACGAGCGGGCCATCCGGAAGGTACTGACCGAGATCCTGACCTTTGAAGGCTTCGAGGTAGAAGAAGCATCAGACGGGGCAGCAGGTCTGAAAATGATCAGGGAAAGAGAGTACGACAGCATTCTCTGCGATATAAAAATGCCTAAAATGGATGGCATTGAAGTGCTGCAGGAAGCCCGTCTGCTGAAGCCGGAAATCCCCTTCATCGTAATCAGCGGACACGGTAATCTGGAAACCGCCGTGGAAGCGGTGAAGAAGGGCGCCTTTGACTACATATCCAAGCCGCCGGATCTGAACAGACTCCTCATTACCATCCGCAATGCGATGGACAAAGGCCGGTTAGAAACCGAAACACGCCAGTTGCGCACCCGCATCAATAAAAAGTCAGCGGCAGGCATGATTGGCTCATCAGATGGCATTGAGCAGATCCGGGAAACCATTGCCAAAGTAGCGCCAACCGATGCACGCGTGCTCATTACCGGTGAAAATGGTGTTGGTAAAGAATTGGTAGCGCGCAGCCTGCATGAGCAGAGCAACCGGGCAGCTGGGCCAATGATCGAAGTGAACTGTGCGGCCATCCCCTCTGAGCTCATTGAAAGCGAGCTGTTCGGCCATGAAAAAGGCTCCTTTACATCGGCCATCAAGCAGCGCATCGGCAAGTTTGAGCAAGCCAGTGGAGGAACTATTTTTCTGGATGAAATCGGTGATATGAGCCTTTCCGCGCAGGCAAAAGTGCTGCGCGCCCTGCAGGAAGGAAAAATCACCCGCGTTGGCGGCGATAAAGAAATAAAAGTAGATGTGCGTGTAATTGCTGCTACCAATAAAGACTTGGTGGAAGAAGTAGAAGCCAGGGCTTTCCGCCTGGATCTGTATCATCGCCTCGGCGTCATCCTGATTCGTGTACCATCGCTCAACGACCGTGCAGATGATATCCCGGAACTGGCGCAGTATTTCCTGAAACAGGTAAGCGAGGAATACAGCCAGCCTGTAAAGGCGATAGAGCCGGAAGCGCTGGAAACAATGAAAAACCACAAGTGGACAGGAAATATCCGTGAGCTGCGTAATGCCATAGAGCGACTTGTAATTCTATCCGATAAAAAAATCACCCGCAATGATGTAAAACGATACATCTTTATGGAATGATAAACAGTAAAAAGCCCGGGTAATTATCCCGGCTTTTTTGTTAGTAAATCAGCGCGCGCAATCAGGACTCTTCATTGAACAGATCGCGCTCCAGTATTTCCATACTGATGATATCAATAGCTTCTGCGTCGGTGGGCGCTATATTGATCGCCGTATCCATCTGAGCATCGCGTATGAGCTGGTGTATCTCTTGCGAAAAACCGGTAAATACCAGCGACTGACCATTGCCGTACAGGTTTTCATGCAGCGTTGCCAGCACCTCGAAAGCGTCCTCGTCCGCATTCTGGCAGGCATCGAGATTAATGATGAAGTTATTGCTGCCACTATCGGTCAGTTCCGTGCATTTTCGTTCCAGCTCCGCTGCCATATTAGCATTCAGCAGGGCATTTTGCGGCGATATCTGGGTAAAAATCTCTTTGGTATCAATTTTGAACTCCATAGTATAGCGTTTGTTCTTTAGGTATTGTAAATGGATTGTAACGGCTAAAATAATGCATCTGCTTATCCTTTCCTTTCGTAAATTTAAGGTAAGGATATTTCCGCCAGAGGCGATACCATTATAACCGGAAAGCATATCTTAAAGCACCTCTTCGCTGCTAATATTGTACACGCAATAGTGCCCTATTTTAAAAAACAAAGGACTAAGAAAAATGGATTCTAATTTCTCACCAAAAGTCAAAGAGATCATCTCTTACAGCCGCGAGGAAGCCCTTCGGCTGGGCAATGATTTCATTGGCACGGAGCATTTGCTCCTTGGCCTCATCCGGGAAGGTGATGGCCTCGCAGTACGTGTACTGCAAACCATGCAGGTAGATCTTTTTGACCTGCGTAAAGAGCTGGAACTGGCTATTAAAGATAAAAACAGCAAACCGGTTGCCAATATCAACAGCCTGCCGCTCACCCGCCAGGCAGAAAAGGTAATCCGCATTACAGTGCTGGAGGCAAAGTCTTTGAAGAGCAGCACGGTAGAAACAGAACACCTGATGCTTTCCATCCTCAAGAACAAAGAAAATGTAGCCACCCAGATACTGCACCAGTATGAAGTGGATTATGACCGTTTTAAAAACGAGCTGAACATTGTGCAAGGCCATGGTGGTAGTACCCCAAGCGCTGAATATGGCGATCCGGGCGGCCCCGAAGACTTTGATGATGATGACGAACGCCGTCAGTATCAGCAGCAGCGCCGTGGTGGCGCGGGCGCCAGCAAGAGCAAGACTCCGGTGCTTGACAATTTTGGACGTGACATTACCAAGCTGGCCGAATTGGGTAATCTTGACCCCATCGTAGGTCGTGAAGAAGAAATCGAGCGTGTGTCTCAGATTCTTTCCCGCCGGAAGAAAAATAATCCGATCCTGATCGGTGAGCCGGGCGTTGGTAAAACCGCTATCGTTGAAGGTTTGGCATTGCGCATTATTCAGCGCAAGGTGAGCCGTGTCCTGTTTGACAAGCGTGTGATATCCCTTGATCTTGCCGCGCTGGTAGCAGGTACCAAATACCGTGGCCAGTTTGAAGAGCGCATGAAGGCCATCATGAATGAACTGGAAAAAAACAAAGATGTGATTCTCTTCATTGATGAGATTCACACCATTGTAGGCGCAGGCGGCGCCAGCGGATCTCTGGATGCCAGCAATATTTTCAAGCCAGCCCTTGCCCGTGGCGATCTCCAATGCATTGGCGCTTCCACGCTGGATGAATACCGGATGCACATCGAGAAAGATGGCGCGCTCGACCGCCGCTTTCAGAAAGTATTGATAGAGCAGCCAAGCGTTGATGAGGCGATTACCATCCTTACCAACATTAAAAACAAGTACGAAGACTTCCACAATGTAACCTACGATCAGGAAGCGATCGAAGCCTGTGTGAAGCTGAGCGACCGCTATATGACCGATCGCCTGCTGCCGGATAAAGCCATTGATGTGATGGACGAAGTAGGCGCACGCGTACACCTGAAGAACATTAATGTACCTCAGAATATCCTTGACCTGGAAAAGAAGATCGAGGACATTAAGAGCGAAAAGAATAAAGTAGTGAAGAGCCAGCGCTTTGAAGAAGCAGCAGCCCTCCGCGACAAAGAAAAGAAGTGGGGCGAAGAGTTGGAAAAGGCCAAGCGCGACTGGGAAGAGGAAGCGAAGACAAAACGCTACCCGATTGGTGAAGAAGATATTGCAGAGGTGGTGAGCATGATGACTGGCATTCCGGTAATGCGGATGGTAGAAGCCGAAAGCGCGAAACTGCGCCGTATGGATGAAGATCTGAAGGGCGCTGTAGTAGGTCAGGATAATGCGATCATGAAGGTCGTTAAGTCTATCCAGCGTAACCGTGTAGGTCTGAAAGACCCACGCAAGCCAATTGGCTCCTTTATCTTCCTCGGCCCGACCGGTGTAGGTAAAACCGAGCTGGCCCGTTCGCTGGCCCGCTATATGTTCGACTCAGATGATGCGCTGATTCGCATTGATATGAGTGAATACATGGAGAAATTCTCTCTGAGCCGCCTGATTGGCGCGCCTCCGGGCTATGTAGGCTATGAAGAAGGCGGACAGCTGACCGAGAAAATTCGGCGCAAGCCATACAGTGTGGTCCTGCTTGATGAAATTGAAAAAGCGCACCCGGATATCTTCAACATTCTGTTGCAGGTGCTGGATGATGGCCAGCTCACTGATGGTCTGGGTCGCAAGGTAGATTTCAAGAACACACTCATCATCATGACCTCCAACATCGGGGTCCGTCAGTTGAAAGACTTCGGCGATGGTGTAGGCTTTACTACTGCTGCCAAAACCAGCAACAGTGAGGAAAACAATCGTGGCGTGATTGAAAAAGCGCTCAAGCGTACTTTCTCTCCAGAGTTTCTGAATCGTATTGATGATGTAATTATCTTCAATTCACTGGATCAGGAAAACATCAATCAGATCATCGACATCATCATGAAGAGTGTGATGAAGCGCCTGAATAATCTGGGCTTTGATATGATACTGACCAACGAGGCGAAGATTCATCTGGCGGAAAAAGGCTATGACCCTGCCTTTGGCGCACGTCCATTGCATCGTGCTATTCAAAAATATCTGGAAGATCCGCTGGCAGAAGAAATCCTGAACCACCGCATTAAAAACGGCGATGTGGTAACGGCAGACTTCAATAAAGAAGAGGAAAAGATAGTCTTCTCAATTGCTCATTCAGAAAATGCAGAAGAAGAAAAAAAGAAGGAATCTCCGGAAGGGAAAGAATAAGAGTTCGTTGAGTTTTTAGAATGAAGCCGCCGGTGTAAACGCACTGGCGGTTTTCTTTTTTATAAATGCTATACCCGCTCAAGCGCCATAAAAGGAAGTGCAGGCAACACTACTTTTATCAAATCATAGACCCGGATTTTACCACCAGCTATTACAACACTCATGATGCCTGCTTTGCGAATAAGATTGCCCTGAGCATCCTTATCCAACACCGCTTTCATCAACCCTTCCTGAAAATGATCAAGCTGGCTGCATGGATTGCGGAGTCCGGTAATTTCCAGGATCACTTCATCACCAATGTGTAAACGAGCGCCTTTGGGCAGACTTAGGAGATCAATTCCTGAAGTGGTAATATTTTCGCCCATAGAGCCGGGCATTACCTGAAAGCCTTTTTCCCGCAGCTCATCAATCAGCTCTGCGTGAATCAAATGTACCTGCCTGAGATTTGGCTGATCCGGGTTTTGCGCTACGCGCGAACGATGCTTTACGGTAATGCCCATGTGCGCATCACCTTCAACACCCAATCCGGTAAGGAGTGTCAGAAATGAAGTGTTTGCTTTGCTAAAGTGATGCTCCTTATTTTTACTGAGCGCCAAAACGCTGCCATTCATAAACGGAAAATAAGCTTCAAGAAGCACAACGAAAATAAAGGCTGATTTATTATACTGCCGGCTGATTTACATTATCGGTAAAAAAACGTCTGAAACGTACCGTCCACTGACTTGCCGAAAGGTTCGCGGTTAAATCTGCATTAACTTTGCGGCGCAAATAATCATGGCGCAACGCCCCTGTAAAATAGCCCTTGTCGGCAATCCCAATTCCGGGAAAAGCTCTCTTTTTAATGTCCTCACCGGTCTTAATCAGAAAGTAGGCAACTTCCCCGGCGTCACCGTGGATAAAAAAACAGGTACGTCCAAAATTTCGGAATCGCTGACCGCTCAAATCCTTGATCTGCCGGGCACTTACAGCCTCTATCCAAAAAGCGCAGATGAACAGGTTACTTATGAGGTGCTGCTTAACCCACATAATCCTGACCGTCCGGATTTTATTATAGTCATTGCCGATGCCTCCAACCTGAAGCGCAACCTCCTGTTCTGCTCGCAGATCATGGACCTGAAAATTCCGGTGATCATTGCCCTGACCATGATGGACATCGCCCGCAGAAAAGGCATTACGATCGATACCAACGAGCTGGAGCGGCAAATGGGAGTACCGGTCATCGCCATAAATCCGAGAAGAAATAAGGGCATTCCTCAGCTCAAAAAAACAATCGCGGATAATTATCATGCACCGCAGACTTCCGAGCGGGGACCATTTATAGACCTCTTGCCTCTCACCGGCCATTGGTTGCAGGAAGTGGAGGAGCTTGGCGGTGTCAACAGTCCTTACAGCGCATTGCACATTGCCTGCAACTATACCGAGCTGGGCTTTCTGAACGCCGCCCAGCGCATCCGCATATCTGCTTTGCTGGATGTGGAGGGATTTTCTAAAAGCAAAGTGCAGGCGGAAGAGATCATGCTTCGCTATCAGCGCATTGGTACGATCATGCAGCAATGTGTGGTGGAGGCAAGTCCAGTAAAGCGCGCGCTTGTGAGCGAGCAGATCGATAAAGTGCTGCTGCATCCGGTATGGGGCAATCTGATTTTACTGACCGTATTGTTCCTGCTGTTTCAAAGCATTTTCTGGCTGGCGCAGTATCCTATGGACTGGGTAGAAAGCGGTTTCAGCACAGCAGGCAGTTGGCTGACAAACATCCTGCCCGACAATCTGTTCAGGGACTTGCTGGTAAACGGCCTGTTGGCGGGTATTTCCGGGATCGCCGTATTTATTCCGCAGATCATGATCCTGTTTGGTGCTATCACCATTCTGGAAGACAGCGGATATATGGCGCGCATCTCCTTCCTCACAGATCGCCTGATGCGCAGCGCCGGCCTGAACGGGCGCTCGGTAATGCCACTCATTTCCGGAATGGCCTGTGCAGTACCAGCCATTATGGCCACGCGCACCATCCAGAACAGGAAAGAACGATTGATCACAATTCTTGTAACACCGTTGATGAGCTGCTCGGCAAGGTTACCTGTTTATACTATTCTGATCGGGCTGGTGATTCCCCGTGTTTATTTTCTGCACATCTTTAATCTTCAGGGATTGGTATTGATGGGCTTATACCTGCTGGGCTTCTTTGCCGCATTAATCGTAGCACGCGTAATGAGCTTTGTGATTAAGATCAAAGACCGTACTTTTTTCCTGATGGAGCTGCCGGTGTACCGCGCGCCGCGCTGGAAGAATGTAGGGACAACGATGATCGAGAAAGCAAAAATCTTTATTACGGATGCCGGTAAAGTAATCATGGTGATCTCCGTCATCCTGTGGACACTTTCGTCTTATGGTCCGCCCGGGCGAATGAAGCTTGTAGAGGAAAAATACACAGCGCTCAAAGCCGCACACCCGGAACAGGAAACAGCATTGGCCCGGCAAAAACAATCGGACCGGCTTGAAAATTCTTTTGCAGGCATCATGGGTCATGCGATAGAGCCGGTCATCCGTCCGCTGGGCTACGACTGGAAGATTGGTATTGCCCTGATCACTTCTTTTGCTGCACGCGAAGTATTTGTGGGTACGATGGCCACCCTGTACAGCGTAGGCAGCGATGAAAATACAGATGCGCCACTGCGCGAAAAAATGAGGGCAGCAACCTGGCGTGACGGCCGGCCAGTTTACACTGCGGCTGCCGGCGTATCATTACTGATCTTTTATGTATTTGCCATGCAGTGCATGAGCACGCTGGCCATTGTAAAGCGCGAGACCCGGAGCTGGAAATGGCCGGTAGTACAATTTACCTATATGCTGGGGCTGGCCTACTTTTCTGCATTAGCAGTGTACTGGCTACTGAAATAAGGCACACAGGGTCGGCGCGCGCAGCGACCTGAACCGCCACAGGAAAAGGTCATACATCAATAGCTGCATTCAGCCATTCACCATCAAAGCGTGCATTATAGTGGTTATAGAATCGTATAGCCGGCTCATTCCAGTCCAGCACCTGCCAGGAAATACCATGAAAGCTTTTGTCCTTAGCCTCCTGAATCAAAGCATCCATCAATAGAGTGCCGATCCCTTTACCACGCCATGCTTCTGTAACGATGAGATCTTCAAGATACATACGCTGGCCTTTCCAGGTAGAGTAGCGGATGTAATACAGCGCAAAGCCAACGACTTTTCCACACACCGGATCTTCCGCTACGAATGCCCACCACACAGGGTTTGAGCCGAAGCCGCTTTCTTCAAACTGAGAAAGGGAAACGGTGACCTCATCCGGAGCGCACTCATAAACGGCTAATTCCTTCACCAGCTCCAGCATAGGCGCACAATCTGCCTGCACCGCCCGGCGAATAGGGATATTCTGATCATTCATGGAGCGCAAGCTAAGCCAAGGCTTACAGGGTTCAAAACCTATTCATCATTAAAGGCAACACGCACGCCAATCTTGCGTTAAAGAAGATACAGCGAGGCACAATTTTCCTACTTTCATACGGAAGCATAAATAATCAATCAACGATACATGAATACACAAGGCGAGATTCTCTGGGTAGATGATGAAATAGATTCCCTTAAGTCCCAAATCCTTTTCCTGAAGAATAAAGGCTATACTGTAACCCCGCTTTCCAATGGCCACGATGCGCTTGAGCTGCTGAAAGAAAAGGCCATGGATGTAGTGCTGCTGGATGAGAGCATGCCGGGCATCACCGGACTGGAAACGCTTGCCAGAATCAAGGAATTGCACCCTACGCTGCCTGTGGTCATGGTCACGAAGAATGAAGCGGAGAATATCATGGAAGAAGCCATTGGCGCGCAGATTTCAGATTATCTCATCAAGCCGGTAAACCCCAATCAGGTATTGCTTTCACTGAAAAAAATAATGGACAGCAAGCGACTGGTAAGCGAGGCTACTACCAGCGCTTATTCGCAGGAATTCCGCAACCTGTTTATGGCGCTCTCCTCCAACCCCGATCATGAAGAATGGAAAGAGCTGTATCGCAAGCTGGTCTATTGGGAACTGGAGATGACGCGCAGCGACAGTCCGGAAATGCAGGAAGTATTGCAGAACCAGAAGGCAGAGGCGAACACTGAATTTTACAAATACATCTCTAGAAATTACAGCAACTGGATTACCGGCAAGAACATCGATGCACCCTTGTTTTCGCACGAAGTCATTGCCCGCAAAGTAGCGCCGCATCTGGAAAAGGGAAAGCCCACCTTTTTGGTAGTGATTGATAATTTGCGCCTCGATCAGTGGAAAGCCTTTCAGCCGATTATCTCAGAATCTTACCGGGTGCTGGAAGAAGACCTGTTTTACAGCATTCTGCCAACGGCCACGCAATATGCGCGCAACGCCCTTTTTGCAGGAATGATGCCAATAGACATTGCCAAAAAATACCCGAACGAATGGAAAAATGATGATGAAGATGGCGGCAAAAATCTGTTTGAAGATAAATTCCTGGAAGGCAATCTGAAAAAGCTGCACCTTGACGACCTGAAATGGCAGTACCTGAAGATTACGAACAATGATGATGGTAAAAGTATGGAAGACAACATCCATAATTACCTGAAAAATGACCTGACGGTAATCGTGTACAACTTTGTGGATATGCTCTCGCACGCACGCACAGAAATGGAAGTGCTGAAAGAATTGGCCGGTGATGAGATCAGCTATCGCTCGCTGACCGTAAGCTGGTTTGAGCATTCACCGCTCTACCGCGCGCTGCGCAAGATTGCAGATAAAGGCATTCAGCTCATCATCACCACAGATCATGGAACGGTGCGGGTAAAGCAGCCAAGCAAATGCGTGGGCGACCGCCATACCACCACCAACCTGCGCTACAAGCATGGCCGCAATCTGCAGTACGAAGAAAAAGACGTGCTGGCCTTCCGCGATCCGAAGCTGGCAGGATTGCCTACGCCTAATGTAAGCTCCACGTTCATCTTTGCGAGAGAAGACAAGTTCCTTTGCTACCCGAATAATTATAACCACTTTGTGAACTATTACCGCAACACCTTCCAGCATGGCGGCATCAGCCTCGAAGAAATGGTCGTGCCGATCATCAGGCTGGTGAGCAAATAAAATGTTTTACATCCATCCCGCACCTGTAAAGTGCGGGATTTTTTAATCAGGATTTTCTGAATGGCGCAGATGATAAATGCCCGGAAATGCAGCTCCGCAAGTTCCGCCAATCAACATAGCCATCAATACATCCGAAGGGAAATGCTTCAATGCCTTTACCCTGTAACACCCCACGCTCAAAGGCGGAAGACAAGCCAGTGCATAAAGTAACCAACGTCCTGAACGGCTTGACCGGAAATAGTGATTACCTAAAAGACCGGCCATAAAAAAAGTAGCCACAGCAGCATTCCCGGTATGCCCGCTGTAACGCGAATTTCGGTTATTGCCTCGTCCGCGCTCATCATCCGCGACCACAGGATAATAAACAACCGGACGATACCTGCTTTGAAAAGCCGGACCAATTGGCGAAAAAGTATAGATCGTATAAGTGAGCGCGTGCGCCTGTGCATAGAGCAGAAACAGCTTATTGAAATCTTTCCGGAAAGGGCGGAGCAGCAGCAATAAAGCACAAGCGGCAATAGTACCGTGCAAAAGCTGATCGCTGATTTTCTGATTGGCAGCTCTGTTATTAGCATCCTGCGTTAATGCAACATGATCATAAGCAGGTACTTTTTCCGGACTTAGCAAGGTCAGTTCTCCGGAAGAGATAGCCGGCTTGTTTCTAAGCACCGCAGGGATTGCATAAAGGTCCGCAGCAAAGGCACCTACAGATAGTAGCAGGCTTTGTACAGGAAGAAAATTATTTGCCGGATAATCGCCAGCAGCGGATGGATTCTTTTTTCGCTTACCGGCCACATAAGCATCGCGGAACAAAAGAAGGAGCGCAACACCACCCCAGATCATCGCCAAAGGCCGGGAAAAAGTACGATGCTGCTTTGCCATGCTTATCTGTTGATTAAAAATGTGCCATTGAAATCAAAGTCAGGGGCATAAAACAATGGTGCGCCGCGTGCTGATAAAGCCAAACAATGCATCTTTGCAGCAAATAAAAATCGTTCATGGCTACTTATCAGGAACTTTTTGAAAACAACCGCCGCTGGGTGGAAGAGCGGCAACAGGCAGATCATGATTTTCTGAAAAAGCTATCTGCCGATCAGCACCCGGATTACCTGTACATCGGCTGCTCAGACAGCCGTGTGCCTGCCAATGAGATCATGGGCCTTGACCCGGGGGAAGTATTCGTAACACGCAACATCGCCAACCTCGTGCCCAATACAGACCTTAGCGTAATGGCGGTGATCAACTATGCGGTGAGTCATTTGCATGTAAAGCACATCATCGTTTGCGGGCATTACAATTGTGGGGGGGTAAAGGCAGCAATGACCCCGCAGGATCTGGGCATATTAAACCCGTGGCTCCGCAATATCCGCGATGTATATCGACTGCACGAGGCAGAGCTGGATGCTATTGCCGATGAGCATGCCCGGTACGACCGCCTGGTAGAGCTGAATGTGATAGAGCAGGCAAGAAATGTTATTAAGCTGGCAGCCGTACAGAAGAGCTATCACGATCATCAATATCCGATCGTGCACGGCTGGGTATTCGATCTGAAAACAGGCTTGCTGAAAGACCTGAACATCGACTTTGAAAAAACGCTGAAAGACATTCAGAAGATCTATAACCTCTACGGCGACAATAAATAAAACAGATGTATTACCTGCTGCTGGCATTGCTCTATCCCTTATCCATACTGCCTCTGCGGGTATTATACCTTCTGTCCGATTTTGCTTTTTTCATTCTGTACTACATAACCGGCTACCGGAAGGCAATCGTGCTGGACAATCTTGTGCACGCGTTTCCGGAAAAATCACCGGAAGAGCTTGCCGTTATCAGGCGCAGATTTTACCGCAGCTTCTGCGATCAGTGGATTGAAACCGTAAAGCTGCTCAGCATATCAGAGCGGGATCTGAACCGCCACATTACCGGCAACTGGGAAGTATTCGAAGCGCTGGATGCAGATGATAAAAATATTTACGCGCTGCTGGGCCATACTTTCAACTGGGAGTGGGCCAACGTCATTTGTCAGTATCGCGCGCCACAACAATTTGCAGGTGTATATCTGCCGGTATCCAATGCTGCATTCGACCGGCTGATGAAGAAGATCAGAAGCCGGAGCGGTGCTGAGCTCATCTCAATGAAAGGCATGAAGAGCGGACTGCAGCAGATTCAGCAGAAGCGGCACATCATCGGCATGATTGCAGACCAGAATCCATCAGACCCGAATGTTGCGCTGTGGCTGCCTTTTATGCACCGCGAAGCGCCCTTTTTCCGCGGGCCGGAAGCCATGGCAAGACGTGCTAAGGGCGCGGTTGTATTTGCCGGTATCCGTAAGATAGCACGTGGTCATTACAACATCACTCTCACAAAAATGTGGGACGATGCTTCCCTAACAGCTCCCGGTGAGATCATGCTGGCCTACATCGCATTTATGGAAGAGCAATTGCGGGTACAGCCTGAAAACTGGCTCTGGAGCCATCGCCGCTGGAAGCATCGCAAAAAACCCTGACACGATTGTGCATTACTTTTCGCGTCCGGCAAGGCCGCGTTTGCTTAATTTAGCATTATCCAAAAAAATCAATGATTGCACCATGAAATGGCTGGCTACACTGCTCCTTCTGTTTCCCTTACTGGCCGGGGCGCAATTAAAGACCGACTTTAAAAAAGCCGGCGCTCCGATCCCGGATTTCGTGATTATAAAGCCTGATGGGAAGACCATTACCAACAAAGCTTTGAAAGCCGGAAAGCCGGTGCTCCTGATGATCTTTTCGCCGGAATGCGAGCATTGCATGCAAATTCTTGATACCATGAAGCGCATGACGGCCAATATGCAGAAAACGCAGTTAATCTTGGTCACAGAAGCGCGCAACAAGCAATTGCTGAAAGACTTTATTGAAAAGAAAGAGCTGGATAAGCATCCCGCATTTCAGCAGATCGGGTGGGATAAGGCCAATCTTATCTTCTACATTTACACCTATCAGATGCTGCCACAGATCAATGTGTACAACAGCGATCATAAGCTGACGCGTACCTTTACCGGCACCTTTTCACTGGATTCGCTCACGCAGTATATTGAATAAGAAAAGACGCCCGAAAGCGTCTCTTCTTTTACTAGTCCAGAAAAAAAACCAAAACCAAAAGTATTTCCTTTCCAATCCATCAGGTTGCTGTTCGTCCGTAGCCATCATCTTTACAGCAACCCTTCTGCACTTATAGACGAAGCATCGGCATATTTCATTGTCGCCGATCATCATTTATTTGTAAAAATGCAGAATTGGCTCCAGCGCCTATCTTTGCGCACGCAAAAGCGCCACCTACTCATCATGATCCTTGCCGACACACGCATCCTTGAGGAAATAGACAAAGGAACCATCAGAATTGTACCCTACAACCGCGACTGCCTGGGCAGCAATTCTTATGACGTGCACCTCGGCGGCACGCTGGCTACCTATAAAGATCATATTCTGGATGCGAAGAAGCACAATGAGATCGAGTATTTCGAGATACCGGATGAAGGCTTTGTGCTTTACCCGCACGTATTCTACCTCGGCGTAACTCAGGAATACACAGAAACACATGCGCATGTGCCGTTCCTCGAAGGCAAGTCCTCAACCGGACGCCTCGGTATTGATATTCACGCCACTGCCGGTAAAGGCGATGTAGGCTTTTGCGGCAACTGGACCCTCGAAATCTCTGTAAAGCAGCCGGTAAAAGTATATAAGGGAATGCCTGTGGGCCAGCTCATCTACTTTCCCGTAGAAGGAGAAATTGAAGTGCCTTATAATAAGAAAGGCAATGCCAAATACAATGCCCAGCCCGACAAGCCGGTAGAAAGCATGATGTGGAAGAATAAATTCTAAGTGTTGTACAGACACTACAGATCAATGTGCTGTCGCCCTTCATAATGCACCGGCACGCGCACGAAAATAAAGCCCTTTCCTGCTTTTAAACTGCCTTCCAGTCGTATCAGTATTTCTTTATTCGTCAGCATATCCAGCGCATTTACAAAGATGCTCTGAATTGGAGCGGTAATGATTATGGGAAGCAGAAATGTATCTTTCGCCGGTACCTTGGTACGTTCATCCAATACAGCATCGCCCGCATACCGGTCATTGAAATAGACTTTAATATGGCCGTCTTTCAGATCAAGGCCATAGCCATTAGGATTGTAAAAGCGCAGATCAGTTATAATCGTGGCCTGCTGCAGATCGGCCTGCTGCACCCGGAAGCTTTGTACATCCTGATACTCCAGCGCCCTAAGCTGGGCGCAGCTTTGCGAAGCACAGGCAATAAAGAATATTAGAAGCAGATTCCGGAAATAAAGCACGAAGCAAATGTAAAGCAATGGGGTGTCGTATCTTGCACGGCTTATGAGATCTGTTTTTAGAAAAAGAGTGGTGCTGCCGCTCATGGCCCAGGCATTCTTCTCGGTAGATGCGGAAGCGCAGAATACCCGGCTCAGCGAGAACAACGATATTGGCTGGTACACGGTAAGCCTAACACATAAAATTTCAAAAAAATGGAGCGCTCAGGCTGAATACCAGTGGCGGCGCACAGAATTTGGTAAAAGCTGGCAGCAAAGCCTTTTACGCCCGGCTATCAATTATCAGGTAACGCCCGCCCTGCAGGTGCAATTAGCCTACGTGTGGGCAGAGACGTATCCGTATGGCGAATACACAATCAATAGCTTTGGCAAGACATTCCCTGAGCATCGCGTGGCAGAGCAGGTGCAGATCAATGATGAGATCGGTCGCGTAGGGCTTACCCATCGTTTCCGGCTGGAGCAGCGCTGGCTGGCCAAATACAACAGTGCTGCTTCCGAAAAGCCGGATGACTTTACCTTCCTGAACCGTTTCCGCTATATGCTGCGGCTACAATGTCCTTTACAGGGCAAGACGCTCGATGACAAAGAATTTTATGCAGCAGCATACGATGAATTGTTCATTGGCCTCGGGAAAAATGTAGGAGAAAACATCTTCGACCAAAACCGTACTGCTCTTCTCGTGGGTTATAAATTGAACAGGCATTACAGAGCAGAAGGCGGGTATTTTACCCAAACCCTGCAGCTAGGCCGTGAAGTCACCAACAGGAATGTGATTCAGTATAACAAAGGTTTTATTGTAAGCCTAATCATGAATACCGGGAATGGGAAGAAATAATCGGGCTAATAAAAAACGGGCAGGTCTTTTGAACTGCCCGTTTTTATTGTTTGAAAAATAAGATCAATAATTAATCACCTGTTCTTCCATCACCGGAAGCTCACGGAACTCATATTGCTGGTTGCGCAGCTGCGGCTCAAAGCCTGCCTCACGGATAGCGGCCTGGATGCTCTTTGAAGTAAAGCGGTGCGGTGCGCCGGCGGCACTTACTACATTTTCCTCGATCATAATAGAGCCCCAGTCGTTGGCGCCGGCATGAAGGCACATCTGTGCAGTCTGCTTGCCTACCGTAAGCCATGATGCCTGTATATTCTTCACATTAGGCAGCATAATACGGCTCATGGCAATCATACGGATGTACTCTTCAGAAGTAGTCAGATTCTTGGTGCCGCGGATACGCTTAAGCATCGTATCCACGTCTTGAAAAGTCCATGGAATGAAGGCCAGAAAACCCTTCGCTCCTTCCGGCTTGCGGCTTTGCACTTCGCGCAGCTTTACCAGATGCTCAAAGCGCTCATAGATCGTTTCTACGTGGCCAAACATCATAGTAGCGCTGGTAGTAAGCCCGATCTTATGCGCTTCGTGCATGATATCCAGCCACTCCTGTGCGCCACACTTGCCCTTTGAAATCAGGCGGCGTACGCGGTCGTTCAGGATTTCAGCGCCCGGGCCAGGCATAGAATCCATGCCTGCTTCTTTCAGCGCCATTAAAGCTTCGCGGTGCGTAACACCGGAAATCTTACAGATATGCGCCACTTCCGGCGGACCGAGCGCGTGCAGCTTTAGGTTGGGGTAAAGCTGCTTCAGCTCGCGGAAAAGATCGGTATAATAATCCAGGCCGAGTGCCGGATTGTGCCCGCCCTGCAATAAGAGCTGTTCGCCACCATAGCGGAAGGTCTCTTCGATCTTGCGCTTATAAGTGGCAATATCCGTTACATACTGTTCCGGATGGCCGGGTATGCGGTAGAAATTGCAGAACTTACAGTTGGCCACACACACATTGGTCGTGTTCATATTGCGGTCAATGATCCATGTCACTTTATTATAGGGAACCTGGATTTTGCGCAGCTCGTTGGCTACATACATCAGCTCCGCCAGCGGAGCCTGTTCAAACAGAAAAACGCCTTCCTCAGCACTCAGAAACTCGAACCGCAGGGCACGGTCGTACAACCCGGCTAATTGCATGATTATAATATCAGAAATAAGCTGTAAAAGTACATTTTAATCAGTGATGGCGCGCCTTTGCAGGCTGTAGAATTGTATCGGAAATTGTTATTGATGGATATGAAAATTTGGGTTTTTCAGTTGGCATGGTGCCTTCGTAGCGGTTGTTATGGTGAGCCTGCCGAACCGTGGTGCTTGATTACTTTTTGCCTGCCCAAGAAGTAAGCAAAAAGGCAGTTGCGCGTAATGACAGCAGCGCGCAATATCATTCTATTTAGCTTGGCTGCTACTATGTTGCCGGGCTTTTTGTTCCCTCATTGCTATATGTTGTAATCGATGTTAAAGTCAGGCACAGAATATTAGCTAAATAAAAAGACCAGCTATTAGCCGGTCTTTTTTACTTCATTTTTTGCACACACAAAACTATACTGAAAAGCTCTCGCCGCATCCGCAGGTACGGCTGGCGTTGGGATTGATGAAATGAAATCCTTTGCCATTCAGGCCATCGCTGAAGTCCAACTCTGTATCGCAGAGATAAAGAAATGATTTGAGGTCTGTCACAATCTTGATTCCCTTGTCTTCAAATGCCTGATCGCCGGGCTGCGACTCATTGTCAAAGTCGAGCTTGTAGGAAAGCCCGGAACAGCCACCGCCTACCACGCCTACACGTACAAAATAGTCATCGCCGAGGTCGGCTTCGCTCTTCAGCTGCTCGACCTTTGCTTTCGCTTTATCGGTAATGAATATACCCGGAAGTCCTGCCGGAACACCAGATTGTGTATTGCCAGTGCCGTTTTCGCTCGTCATCATGTTCACGCTTTAATTTACAAAAGGGAAAAGAACGCGTATAAATTAATGATGCGCTTTTTCTTCAACCAATTCAGGCATACCATTCTTTACACGGTAATCATTGATCGCTGCCTTGATCGCATCTTCTGCCAGCACGGAACAGTGAATCTTTACCGGAGGAAGGTTCAGTTCTTCCACAATGTCCATATTATCGATTGCCAGAGCCTGATCTACGGTTTTGCCTTTCAGCCATTCTGTAGCCAGAGAAGAAGAAGCGATTGCAGAACCACAGCCAAACGTCTTGAACTTGGCGTCTTTGATCACACCGCTCACTTCATCCACTTCGATCTGCAGGCGCATTACATCGCCGCACTCAGGCGCGCCTACAAGGCCGGTGCCCACCGTATTCTTTGATTTATCCAGCGTACCTACATTCTGCGGGTTGCTGTAATGATCCAAAACTTTATCTGAATATGCCATGTCTAGTGCAAAAATTTAAAATTAAAAAAGTCAAAACCTAGGTGTCTACTCAATGAGGCAAAATGCAGGTTTTGACTTTTGCATTTTGCATTTTAAATTTTTAATGGTGCGCCCACTCGATCTTGTCAAGGTCAACGCCGTCTTTGAACATTTCCCACAGCGGACTCATTTCGCGCAGCTTCAATACTGTTTCGCTTACGGCATTAATGGTATAATCAATCTGATCTTCGGTGGTGAAGCGGCCAAGGCCAAAGCGGAGTGAGCTATGCGCCAGATCATCGCCCAGGCCCAGTGCTTTCAGCACATAGCTAGGCTCAAGGGAAGCCGACGTACAGGCAGAGCCGGAAGACAGGGCAATGTTTTTATTAAAGCCCATCATCAGGCCTTCGCCTTCCACGTATTTGAAAGAGATATTGGTGGTATGCGGCAGGCGATGGTCGCGGTTGCCATTCACATAAGCTTCTTCGAGCGCCATCAGGCCTGCTTCCAGGCGATCACGCATCGCGCTCAGGCGCTTACTTTCGCTTTCCATTTCATTTAGGCAGAGCTCACAGGCTTTACCAAAGCCTACGATGCCCGGTACATTCAGCGTGCCGCTGCGCATGCCGCGCTCGTGGCCTCCGCCGTCCATCTGGGCAGTTACTTTTACCCGTGGGTTTTTGCGGCGAACGTACAATGCGCCAACGCCTTTTGGTCCGTACATTTTATGGGCGGAAAACGCCATCAGATCGATGCCGTCCTCCATTACATTCACCGGAACTTTACCTACTGCCTGCGTGCCGTCTGTAAAGAACAATACGCCGTGTTTCTTGGCAATAGCGCTGATCTCTTTTACGGGTTGTATCACGCCGATCTCATTATTGCCATACATGATGGTAATGAGAATGGTTTGAGGAGTGATGGCTGCTTCGAGCGCCTGAAGATCGACAAGGCCGTCTTCCTGCACTTCCAGATAAGTAACCTGTCCGCCCAGTTTCTCGATGTGCTTGCAGGTATCGAGTACGGCTTTATGTTCTGTAGTGCAGGTGATGATGTGGTTGCCTTTGGCAGCATACATCTCATACACGCCCTTGATGGCCAGGTTATCTGCTTCCGTAGCGCCTGAAGTAAAGATGATTTCCTTAGGGTCGGCACCAATCAGCTTGGCTACCTGCTCACGGGCATAATCTACCGCTTCCTCAGCTACCCAACCAAATGAGTGTGAACGGCTCGCGGCATTACCAAAATTCTCTACAAAAAAGGGCAACATCGTTTCCAGCACACGCGGATCCATAGGCGTGGTGGCATTGTTATCCAGATATATTGGCAGTTTCAATTCCATAATTTGTTGTAAGAAGCCCTGAAACAGGGTTTGACTGAAAGGCAAAGTTACGCCAGGATGCGCTATTTTCGGCCATTATATGGCAAGAGTATTCTTAATGTTGCCATCTACAAAACTTATCATTTAATGCAGAAAATAGAACATCTTGGCATTACGGTCAAAAGCCTGGATTTGTCCATTCCATTGTTTGAGCAATTGCTGAATACCCCTTGCTATAAAACGGAGGAAGTGGCTGCAGAAGGCGTCAATACCGCATTCTTCCAAACCGGTGATTCAAAAATTGAATTGCTGGAAGCTACGAAGGAAGACAGCCCGATTGCAAAGTTTCTGGCTAAAAAAGGAGAAGGCATTCACCATATTGCCTTTGCCGTGGAGAATATTGAAGCGGAGATGAAGCGGCTGCAGGCACTGGGTTTTGAATTGCTGAATGAAACACCCAAGAAAGGCGCTGATGGAAAGCTGGTCTGCTTTTTACATCCTAAAGGAACAAACGGTGTTTTGGTGGAGCTTTGTATGGATGCTTAGCTTGCTTACAGAGGCGCTGTGACACGGAGCCCTGTGGGGCTGGACAAAAAAATTTATTAGTTATGGCTAAGAACAAAAATCATTTTGGCGGTCTGGTGTATTCTACGGATTCCAGTTATATGAGAAGCCAGCAACCGGAGCCGGAAGATGCGGATACCTTGCCCAAAGAGAAACAGAAGCTGCGGGTGAAGCTGGATACCAAACAGCGCGCCGGAAAAGTGGTGACCCTGATAGAGGGGTTTAAAGGTAAAGAGGATGATCTGGAAAGTCTTGGCAAGCAATTGAAGACCAAATGTGGGGCCGGCGGCAGTGCCAAAGAAGGGCTGATTATGATCCAGGGTGATTATAAAGATAAAGTAATTGCCTGGCTGAAAGAATGGGGCTATTTGAATGTTAAGGGCTGAGTTTTTAGTGCCTGATTTTTAATGATGATACCTGCTAAACCCAGCACTAAACACGAAGAACTCAGAACTTCGATTTACCTTTGCGCCCATGCCAACCATCCACGACGTACAACTGCTGAATGAAAAAGAAACCCGCGCCGGTTTTGGCGAGGGCATCCTGGAAGCCGGTCGACGCAATAAGAATGTAGTCGCGCTTACGGCCGACCTCGCAGGCTCGCTGAAGCTGAATGCTTTTATCAAGGAATTTCCGGAGCGCTTTATCCAGTGCGGTATTGCCGAAGCCAATATGATTGGCGTAGCTGCCGGCCTTACGATTGGCGGTAAAATCCCTTATACAACTACGTTTGCCAACTTTTCAACTTCCCGCGTATATGACCAGATTCGTCAGAGTGTGGCGTACAGCGGTAAGAATGTAAAGATCTGTGCATCTCATGCCGGCCTTACATTGGGCGAGGATGGCGCTACACACCAGGTACTCGAAGATATCGGGATGATGAAAATGCTGCCGGGTATGACTGTGATTGTGCCCGCGGATTTCAATCAGACGAAAGCGGCTACAATGGCTATTGCTGAATATGAAGGTCCGGTGTATCTGCGATTCGGTCGCCCGAAATGGGCCAACTTCACTTCGGAAGATGCCGGCGCTTTTAAGATCGGTAAAGCGGATGTTCTTGCAGAAGGTAGTGATGTAACGATCATTGCCTGCGGTCACATGGTATGGACAGCCGTTGAAGCAGCCAGAATGCTGGCTGAAAAAGGCATTTCCGCTGAGGTAATCAATATGCACACCATCAAGCCGCTGGATGAGGAAGCCATCCTGAAATCGGTTGGTAAAACACGCTGTGTGGTAACGGTAGAAGAACATCAGCAGAATGGCGGCCTAGGTGAAGGCGTAGCGGGTGTGCTTGCGCGCAAGTTGCCGGCCCCGATTGAGATGGTAGCGGTCATGGATACCTTTGGCGAAAGCGGCACGCCAATGCAGCTGTTGCAGAAGTATGGCCTTACCAAAGAAAATATCATGGCTAAGGCCGAAGCCGTCATTTCAAGAAAATAAGCTCACCTTTTTCCGAACGCTGACGTGGCTTCAGGCCCTGTCAGCGTTTTTGTTTTTTATGAATCATACCGTCATCAGAAGAGCTGCTGTGCAGGATGCCGCTTTATTATCTGAGCTGGCGTCCGCTACCTTTTACGATACATTCACAGGTACCTGCACGGAAACTGATATGCAGGAATTCCTGCAGCATTTTTATAATGATGCGCAATTGGCTGTAGAACTGGCGAATCCTGAAGATCACTATTACATTGCAGAACTCAATGGTGAAGCTGCAGGTTACCTGCGCTTTGGCGAAAATGAAGTGCCGTTTCATTATGATAAGCAACTACGGCCGCTGGAATTGAACCGCCTGTATGTAGCGAAGGATTTTCACGGGAAAGGCGTGGCTCATGAGCTGATGCAACTCTTTGAAGATTATGCGGCGGCAAATGGCTATGGATTGCTTTGGCTAGGCGTATGGGAATATAATTATCGCGCGCAGGCTTTTTATAAAAAGTGGGCCTATCAGTTCAACGGAGAAAAGCATCCATTCCCGATTGGCAGTACACCGCAGACGGATGAATGGTGGTCAAAAACTCTTTAGCTTTATTAACTAAAGTACGCGCCCTAGGGCGCGTTCCTGCAAATAACATTTTGATCCTGCTCAGGCTTCTTCCTTCTTGGGTACTGTGCGGAATACGATATCCCATAATACAGAGCTTACGCCAAAGCCTTTGTCTTCTGCCTTGTAATGATGCAGGTGATGATTGCGCCAGAGCGCTTTCAAAAACTTAGGCGGCGCAAAGGCATGAATGGCAAAGTGCATAGTGCCATACAAAATATAGCCAAACAGAAAGCCCGGGAAGAAAGCCAGCGCATTCCAGCCCATCATAAAATAAAAAAGTGAAAACAGGACTGCCGCAATAATCATACTGGGTACCGGAGGCATAAACAGGCGCTCCTTATCACGGGGAAATTCATGGTGCACGCCGTGCATCGTATAGACAAACTTCCTTGCTTTCGGCTTTTCCACGATCATGTGAAAGAGATGGCGGTGCATGATGTATTCAAAGAAGCTCCAGCCAAGCGCGCCAACAATGAACATAACGATCTCGCGGCCTATGCTCAGTTCCTTATACGCAGCGCCATAATACAGCATCAATACAATCACCGGAAAATACATACTGTAGATAACTACAGGATGCGTTTTGGTCATATTCTCCATCAGCTCACTTTGGAACAGGCGGGCCTGACCTTTATTCTTTATCTTATCAAAATGCATCTTACTGGTCAATCATTTTACACCGACAAAATTAAGGATTCAGCCTTTTATCATCGTTAATGTTATTGGTCGCGCCTTTTTTCTTTTTTGATCGGTCTATCCATAAAAGCAATGCGGGCTGCAAAGTCAGATTGGTGACCATTGCCAAAAGCAGCGTAATGGAAGTGAGGAAACCCAGAGATTTGGTGCCGTCAAACTGTGAAAGGCAGAATACACCGAAGCCGGCAATCAGGATCAGCGAGGTATAGATAATGCTCAGGCCGGTATCATGAATGGTGCGCTTTACGGTTGAGGCAATGTCTTCACCATGCAGATCCATCTCCTGCTTGTAATTTACCAGGAAGCGGATGGTGACATCTACCGTAATTCCCAGTGCGATTGAGAAGACAAGCACCGTGCTTGGCTTGAGCGGAACATTGGCCCAGCCCATAATGCCCGCAGTAATCAGTAATGGTACGACGTTCACCGTCAGGGAGATCAGCACAATCCTCCAGGAACGGAAGAGCACGATCATGCACACCAATATCATGGCGAAAGCAAGAATCAGGCTATCGCGCAGACTGTTGATGATGAACTTGGAGCCTTCCAGAAATACGATGGATGTGCCGGTCTGGGTAACCGTATATTTATCTTTCGGGAAGAGCTCGTCTGTCTTGTGCCGGATACTGTCCAGCAGTACAGGCAGGCGAACGGAGCCAACATCTGCCATATTAATGGAGATACGGGTCTTTTGCCCATTGCTGTCTATAAATGAGGAAAGCAATTTGTTGAACGGATTGTTGGCATCTTCTCCGGCGGTCTTTTTCTTTCGCAATGCTGTACCAACGGAGCTGAGTCCTACGGCAGGCAATGAATAAGAGCTGCTGTCGCCGCCGAACTGTGCCTGTACGGCAAATTTTACCCCTTCCGTGATGGCCAGCGCATGACCGATCTCATCAAACTTTTTGAGGTATTCGTGGAGAGAATCAATCTTCAAAAGTGTGGTGGGCGTAGTGGCCAGGTATTTTTTCTTCGCATCTACCACCAGCTCCAGCGGCATGACGCCATGGAAGTTTGTTTCAAAGAATTTAAGATCCTGATAGACCTTATCGCTCTTGGGCAGGTCATCCACAATGTGGCCAACGCTTTTTAGCCGGGCCATGCCTATGCCTGCACCAATGCAGGCCAGAATAGTAATGGTGTAGATCGCCGGGCGGTGGTTAAAAGTCCAGCGGGTCAGTGCATCCAGCAGGCGGGTCATCCAGCCGCTCTCCATATAGGAAGTATGCTTCGCTTTAGGCGCCGGCAGCAGCGAGAACAATGAGGGCAGCAGGATCAGCGAGATAAAGAAAATCGCGATGATATTGAGCCCGGCCACCAGCCCGAACTCCTTCAGGATAGCGCTCTTTGTGAAGAAGAATACACCAAAGCCAATGGCCGCAGTAAGGTTGGTAAACAGGGTGACGATGCCCATACGATCCACCATCGTGATCAGGGCTTCACGCTTGCTCACCCCCTTGGCAAACTCTGTATGATACTTATTAAGGAAGTAAACGCAGTTCGGAATGCCGATCACTACGATCAGTGGCGGAATGAGGCCGGTAAGCAGCGAGATTTTGTAGCCGCACAGATAAATGGTGGCCGTGCTCCATACAACTCCGATCATCACCACTACCATGGATGAAAAAACAGCTACCCAAGAGCGGAAGAACAGCGCCAGGATCACAGCCGTTAGCAACAGCGATAGCAGCAGGAACATTTTCAGCTCGCTTTGCACTTTCGTAGCCATCGTGGTGCGTATGAGCGGAAGGCCGGAGTAATGCATCATTACCTTATGCCGGGTGCCAAAGGCATCGCCGAGCCCGGTAATATCATTCATCAGCCGCGTGCGCTCTTTACTGTTTACAGTAGCGCTGTCTACGCCTACGGCCATCAGGTAAGCGTCCGATTCATTGAAGAGAAAACCTTTATAGAACGGAAGGTTATGTAAAGCCTGTTGTACCTCCGGCGCGCTTGAGTGAGCAGGATCTGCCGTAAGGCTTACGGCTTTGAGCTGACCGGTCAGCGTATCTTTGACCAGGTTTACAGCGGTAGGCACGCCGATCACGGATTTTACCCCCTTTACTTTCTCCAGCCGATGAATCAGCGCAGTATAATCACGAAAAAAATCTTCCTGAAAAAAATCTTTCGTCTTGACGCCGATTACCATCGTATTAGCATCGCCGTGGAAAGTATTGTTAAACTCCTGAAACTCTACCAGCTTTTCATTGTCGGTAGGTATGGCTTTGGTGAATTCATAGCCCAGCTCAACCTTCGAGGCATAATAGCCCATGATGCAGGTCGCGATCAGAAGCAGTGCCAAGAGGGCGCCCCGGAATT
The DNA here is from genome assembly GCA_965200035.1 of Chitinophagaceae bacterium. Classification (GTDB taxonomy): domain Bacteria; phylum Bacteroidota; class Bacteroidia; order Chitinophagales; family Chitinophagaceae; genus UBA1952. Next base: position 1,913,345 of record OZ241334.1, read on the forward strand.
TTAGAATAAAGCCTGCTAAACGGTGCCACATATTTATAAACTAACGAGCATTAAAATATCAGGCCGCGAAATTAGGCAATAAACGGAGGTCTGCCGCTTTAAGCGAAAATTTGATAGTGTCCCGGTTTGAAAAAGAGTCTTGCTCACAGGAAGATTATTGCAGGAGATTTATAATGCCAGCCTCATTACCGGATCTAATCAGGCCATTTGTCCTGCACTATTTTGTTCTGCATGCACATTCGTGATGCTCGTTCAGATAAGCGATGGTTGCTTTGCAAAGCTGTTCTGCTATATCGATGTCAATGTCAGAGAGCTTTTTCACATAGATGCAGGCTTTGCCTATTTTAAATTTCCCCAGACTGTCTAAAAGTTGTTTCTGCTCTTCAATAGGTGAAAATATGTAGAGTGAAAATGCTGCTTTCCGCGGCGAGAACCCGATCAATGGCGCATCACCTTCATGTCCGCTCGCATATTTGTAATGGTAGCTTCCAAATCCGATGATAGTTGGTCCCCACATTTTGGGTTCAAATCCCGACCATCCGCTCATCAGATCAATTAAATGAAAACTATCAACCTTTTTAGGGGCGCTGTCAACATAGGAATTAATGAAATCCACTACACTAATTGCCGTTTCATTTGTCTTATTTTTTGCCATAACCGGATATCCTAATGGATAGACTAGCTAAAATAGGTAATCTATACTTTACAGTGTGAGCTATTCCAAGGGTTTATTTCAACCTGTGATACACCGAAAATCTGGATGGGAATTGCTCCATTGTGGCAATAAATCTGAAACAAATAAAAAAGCCGGGAATCAATCCCGGCTTTAGAATAATTTATGCTTCTTCAACAGCTCCCTGATCAGATGAAAGGTCCGTTTCCGGCTTTACTATTTCCGATGGAGAGCCTGCTCCGGCATCGAGCTGTGTCCTGTTTTTTTCGGGTGCCTGCTCATCGCCTGCTACAGCTCTTTCTTCTGCTTCATTAGAGAGGGCTGGCTGATCTGCCGGAGTATCTGTAGCCGGCTCTTCTGTTGCTTTAGATGTATTACGGTCAGCACCATCCCTGCGCGGTTTTTTTGAGCCTGCTTCTATCTCTTCGAGTTGCTTAGTCACAGATTCTATCTTTTCCTGCTTGCGCTTCATGGATGGGCTAGCCTGTGCGATGAGCTTTTCCAGATGAGCCTGTAGCTCTTTGGCTTTCGGGCCGGGAGTGATATTGGTGAGGGAAAGCTTGTAATCTTCCAGATTTTCTTCATCCTCCTTCAGCTCATTCTTCAGTGTCTGGAGAAACTGACGGGTCTGGGTCAGGCGATCTTCCTGCTGGCGGGCCATCTGCCCACGGCGGCGGTCGCGGTCTTTGTCTTTATTTTCAAAGAACGTGCGGCGTGCGCCAATAAACTGTTCCCAAAGCTTCTCATTCCACTCACGGGGCACCGGGCCAATCTTCTTCCACTCTTCCATCAGCTCTGCAAACTCATCCATCGTTTCGCGCCACTGGGTAGAGTACTGCAATTCCTGCGCGCGCTTGATGAGTGAATGCTTCTGCGCCATATTATCATCCAGCGTTACGCGTTGCGTTTCGAGATGATGGCGCTTATTGTTGAAGAAAATGTCCTTCGCCTTGCTCATTCTTTCCCAAAGCTCATCGGCCTTATCAACCGCTATGCGGCCGGCGGCTTTCCATTCATCCATGAGCGTGGCATAAGCGGCTGAAGTGACGTTCCAGTCGCGGCTTTCACTCAAGGCTTCGGCGCGCGTTACAATGTCAAGCTTCTTGGTAAAATTGCCTTCCTGCTCCTGTTGTATAATGCCATAGTGCTGCTTTTTGCGATCGAAGAATACATTCTTGGCGGCAATAAATCGTTGCCAGAGTGCTTCATTCTTATCACTGATCGTACGGCCGGTCTCCTTCCATTGATCCATCAGCGCTTTGAAGGCATCTGTGGTCTGGCGCCAGTTTTCGGAGGCAGCGAGATTTTCTGCCTTCTCTACCAGCTCCATCTTAATATCCAGATTCTGGAGCAGTTCTTTTTCCTGTCCTTCCTGGTGCTGGCGCTTGCGGTCGTAAAATTTATTGCGGGCAGCCTCCAGCGCATTCCAGAGGTCGTCGCTGCGGTCTTTATCGGTGAAGCCTGTTGTTTTCCATTCATCAGCCAGTGCGCGCATAGCGGCGGTCGTCTCTTTCCAGCTATCGCTTTCTGCGAGGCGCTCAGCCTTTTCTACCAAGGCTTGTTTGGCTTTGTAATGCTGATCCGATAAATTGGAAAGCGTATCATGCCATCCCGCTACCTGCTTATACAGCGGAGCATAGTCGCCGATCGCATTGGCGTGCATCAGGTAATCGCGGGTACGGCTCACTTTGCCATGCAGCTTCATCTTATCTTCCGTGCCATCCCATTCGCCGCTTAATTCCTTGACCCTTGCGGATACTTCCGGGAATTTTTCGCTGAGGGCTTTTGTAAAAGCTTCTGCATTTTCAGGGGTGAGCTGCCCGAGCGACCTTTGTTCCGAAAAAGGTGTTGCGTTCAATACAAGGGTGCCATCATCCTGCAGGGAGGTAAATTCTTTGCCGTCAAAAGCTGCGCTGTTCCACCAAGTCTTTAATACGTTTTCTTCAGGGGCTGTAGCTGTGGTCTGTTCCGCTTCCATATACAATGTGTTGTCAGTAGATTTCAGGAAATATGAGTACTATACAATATTAGAAAAAATGCGCTGAATAAAGCCTGCTATCCTCCAAACACTTTCTGAAGCAGGCCAGTTACGCGGGCGGCAGGATTGGTGCGGATCCTGGATTCTTCATCGGCAATGGTCACAAACAGGCCGTTGAGCGCACGCTCGGTAGCGTAGGCCACCAGATCAGGATTGATCTTCTGGCGGGTCATAGGCAGCTTGTTGTATGTTTCAAACACCTTGCCCCAAAGCACGGTAGCACCTGCTTTATCAAGCGCCGTCTTGATCACGGGACGGAAAGCCTCGGTAAGCGCTGCGGTTGTTTTCTGCTTCAGAAACTCAGTTGCTGCACCATTGCCTCCGCGCAGGATGTTCAGCCCATCCTGGATATTCATGCTGGTCACCGCATTTACAAAAATAGGCGCGGCCTTGCTGGCTGCGTCTTCGGCAGCGCGGTTCATAGAGAGGATCACATCATCCACCAGCTTGCCCATACCTACCTGGCGCAGTCCATTCTCCACCTTCACCGCTTCCGGCGGCATCAGTATTTTAATGAGATTATTTCCGAAAAAGCCGTTGGCTACATTGAGCCGTGCGCCTGCATTTTTAGCGCCGATGGTCAATGCTTCTTTCAGGCCATTGATGATTTCTGAATTGCCCAGGCCATTGCCCAGATTGCTGTTGCCGCCGAACAAGCCTCCGCCATTGCGGCCGTTGTTATTGTTCGTATTGTTGTTATTGCTGCTATTGTTATTATTTCCGGAATTGGAATTGTAGTTACCGTTGTCGTTATTATTCCGGTTGTTGTTCTGATTATTGCTTCCGTTCTGGTTGTTCCGGTTATTATTCTGTTGATTGTTGTTGATGGCCTTATCGAGCCGCTCGCCCCAAGACTGGGCCTGTGTGCTTGCCGCAGTGAGAGAAAGCAGGGCAGCAACGCATGAATACCTGAAGAATCTGTTCATGAGACTAAATAGGAATTAATTAAATAAAGGTAGAATAAAAAAGTCCCCACAATACAGCGGTTACGATTATTTAAATCTCACACTATACTGTAGAAACGCTTAAACAGAAAGACCGGCCGGGGGTTTAATGCAAGCCCGGAATTTATTTTTCTGCCAAAGGAGATTCCAGCCCGATGCGCTCTTCAATCAGGTAATGATTGCGGTCGGCAGCGCTGCGCGAGATGAGCTCGGCAATATAGCCTGCCAGGAAGAATTGAGTGCCCATTACCATCGTGGTAAGCGCTACATAGAACAGCGGCCTGTTGGTTAGTCCATAGCCCGCGCCGGCAATGATGCGCTCAATGCCCAGATAGATAATGAACAGAAAGCTCAGGAAAAAAATGATTGAGCCCCAGAGACCAAAAAAGTGCATCGGTTTTTTGCCGAACCGGCTGATGAATGTAATAGACAGCAGATCGAGAAAGCCATTGATAAAGCGCTCCCAGCCAAACTTGGATACGCCGTATTTGCGTGCGCGGTGCACCACCACTTTTTCCCCGATCTTGCGGAAGCCAGCTGCCTTGGCCAGTACGGGAATGAAGCGGTGCATCTCCCCATATACCTCAATGCTTTTCACCACTTTTCTGCGATACGATTTCAGGCCGCAATTCATATCATGCAGCTTAATGCCGGATATGCGCCTGTTGACTGCATTGTAGAGCTTGGAAGGCAGGTTTTTGGTCAGTGCATTATCGTAGCGCACTTTCTTCCAGCCGCTTACCATATCCCAGCCATCCTCCATAATCATACGGTAGAGCTCTGGTATCTCGTCCGGGCTGTCCTGCAGGTCGGCATCCATAGTGATGATCACATTGCCGGTGGCTGCCTTGAAGCCTTCGTTGAGCGCAGCGCTTTTGCCATAATTGCGCTGAAAGCGGATACCTTTTACGGCAGGATACTGATTGCTTAATTGCTCTGCAACCATCCAGCTATTGTCCGTGCTGCCGTCATCCACCATAATCACCTCATAGCTGAAGGAATGTTCCCGGCATACGCGGTCTATCCACTCCATCAGCTCTGGCAGTGATTCATCTTCATTATAAAGCGGTACGACAATGGAAATATCCGGTAACATGCAGGGCGAAAATAAGGGAAAGTGCTATTGTTGCGCGGGAAAAGAAGGTTGTGGATTCTTTTTAGCCACAGCAGCTCCGATCACGGAAAAAATCAATCCTGCAATCAGGTTATAAAAGACAGTGCCTAAGACCGTGATCAGCACAAAATGGTCTGCTACCATGCCCATGCCTTTTTCCATCGCTTCCGTATTATCGGAACCAGATTTGGATGCCTGATCTATTGCTTTCTGCCGGATGAATTCCATGAATTTATCCTTCATATCCGGGAAGATGTAAAAGCTGAGCACCGTCCACGCAGTAACGATGAGCAGGATCAGGGCTGTGGCTCTGAATCCTGAACCAAAAACCTGACCGAAAGTGACGTTAGCATCATTGGCCTTGCTGAAATTGATTGCATTCAGCAGAATCCCCGCAAGAAAGATTACGTAAGCAACCATGCCCAGGCCTGGCTTAAAGCTATTGCCGGTCACATACAGCGCTGCTAAAAATACAACGATGGCGATGCCGGTAATGGCGCCGTAAAGAACATTGGTTTGTTTCATGATGCAATATTTATTATTCCGTTATTAAAAATTCCCAATACTCTTCCCTGCAAAGGCTTTCCCCAGAATGGATTGCCCACGCCCAGGCTTTTCATTTCCTGCTGCCGATATATTTTTTCGCCAGCCGTAGTAAACAGTGTAAAGGAAGCACTTTTTCCCTGCTCAAAAGCTGCCTGCTGCAGTCCTAAAATCCTGCGTGGCGCATCGCTCATCGCATCAATCAACCGCTCCAGCCCTACTTCACGGCCTATATTGCTCCAAAGGATCGGGAAGGTCATTTCCTGAATATTCATGCCTTCGCCGGCGTATTCAAACTCTTTATTCTTTGCATCCCAGTCCTGCGGACGGTGGTGTGAGGCAATGCAATCGATAGTACCATCTTTAAGGCCGGCTACCAATGCAAGGCGGTCACTTTCGCTTCGCAATGGAGGCATTACTTTATAAAGACTATTGTAAGTAGTTAGTGCTTCATCATTCAGTATTAAATGGTAGGGCGTCACGGAACAAGTTACTTCTATCTGCTGTTTTTTTGCTTCGCGGATGAGCGCTACGCTTTCTGCCGCGCTGATGCCGGTAATGTGCAGCCTTGAACCAGCATAGCGTGCCAGCTCAATATCGCGGTGTACCAATAAAATTTCCGCCAATGCAGGAATGCCGGGCATTCCCAGGCGCGTGGAAAGATCACCTTCATGCATCAGTCCGCCCGTCGCCAGAGACATGTCTACCGGCAGTTGTATAATTATTCCGTCAAAAGCCTTTACATACTCCAGCGCTTTGAGCAGCAGGTTGGTATTCTGTATGGGTTTCCAGCCATCGGTAAAGGCAATGGCTCCCTGAGCGCGCATATCCAGCATTTCTGCCAATGCTTTACCCTCAATATGCTGGCTTACGGCACCCAGCGGATGCAGGCGCGTAGCATGGCCAACAGCTCTTTGTAAGGCAAATTGTACTGCAGCCTTGTTATCAATAACCGGTGTGGAATTGGGCGCAAGCAGCACATCGGTAAATCCGCCCGCCGCCGCCGCCGCAAGGCCAGTGGCAATGGTTTCTTTATGCTCATGGCCCGGCTCACGGTAATCGGCCAGCATATCTACCCAGCCGCTGCTGATATACAGCTCATTGGCTGATATTACTTCATGGTTTACCGCGTCAATCTGTGGAGCAATCTTCCGGATTATTCCATCTCCAACCAATACATCAACCACTTTACCATGATAAGAAGAAGTGGTGTCGATTACGGTAGCCTGACGGATAAGCATGATTGGATATTAGGACGTAGCAATGGTTGGCGACTGTTGCGGACGGGTGAGCAACCACGTTTCGGCGGCCAGCAGCAGCAAGGCCAAAATTATACAAACTTTCCAAAGAGGGAAAGCGCCCGCCTGCCCTGTTGCAGATGCTCCGGTAACCTGATCTGCGGCCTGCCAGCTTGCTTCTTTACCATTCCAGTCGCGCTTCAGCGCTGCCAGGTCCCATGTATCCAGGGCAGATTCTTTCCGGGAGGCATTGAGCGCTACTACGGCACTGTCGCCGCTGGCTGCTGCCAGGCGATAAAACTGCGGCTGCTGCACTGCGGCATCTACATATACGACAACGCCGCCGGCCGCCGGCTGCTGCGGCGGAATGGCATCCAGCTTTCCTTCGCCATACAGGTGCACCATATTCCGGTCGCCGGTATTGTCCAGCGATAAATAAACCGGCTGGCCGGAACCAGCTGTGAGCGCATAGACATCGCCGCCGCGGCTTTGCATAGCCATCTGATAGAGGAAAGGCACGAAAAAGTAAGACGAAGGAAAATTGCCGCTTTCCGGGTCTGCGCTGGTGGCCAGCAGATAGAGTGCGCCGCGGGAGGGTGTATATCTGGCTAGCAACGGATCGCCGTTGCGGAAGCTCAGGATGGATTGGCCATTGGCCGTAAGGCCGCTCTGAATGCTGTAATGCCATGCTGCCACCGGAAGCTGCACATTCGGCGGAATCTGATCAAAAAGGTCTTTCACCAGATCGCTGCCCTGCTGCAGTGTCGTGGCCGGTTGCGAAGCAGTATCGTAGCCTGTAATGCGTATATCGCCTGCTGCCTGCAATAAGGTATTCAGGCCTTCTGTATTCCGCGTTTTGCCGGGGAAGATGGCCATACTTTGGCCGGACTGAAGTGCGCCGCCAAGTTGTCTGGCAACTGCATCATTCAATTGGGTGATGCCATTAAAAATAACCAGATTGTAATCTTTCCAATTGGCAGGAGCAGCATTTACTGAAGATTCCATAACCCTAAATCCATCGTATGCCCGAAAGGCCGCCTGTATGTAAGGGTTGCCGTTGTTTTCATTCAACACCAGCACTGACAAGGCCGGCGAACTTCTGGCCGCTATACGGAAGGTGTTATCAAAACGAAGACCGGCATCATTCACAGAAAGCAGAATGCGCTGCCAGCCGGCATCATTCACGGAAAAATGGAGTGTGTCAACGCTTACATCATTCGTGAATTTCAGCGAAGCTGCACTTTTTACCTGTCCATTTATGGCAAGCTGGAGCACAGGAATATTTGCCGGAGCTTTACCCGTCAGCCTGGATCGCACGATGAGCGTCTGCGATTGGCCGGTCTGTAATATCGGCGTGGTCAGGTAAGCTGTATCGATCAATACATTGGAAAATTCCTGCGCCTGCACCGCTACGCCATGAAAGATAATGCCCTTGAGCAGCGCATTATCCGGCCGGGTAACAAATGCATTCCTTTGGAAGTCTGAGTAATAAAAAAGATCGGCGCCCGGGGCAGATTCGCTTTGCAACATGTTCTGAACCTGAGCCATGATCTGCACATTGTTCTTTGCAACAGACGACAGATCCAGCGCAGCAATGAGCGACAATACTTTATCCGCAGGCAATGGCTGCCAGGAAGCCGGCTGGTCATTGCTCAAAAAGATAAACCGCGTGCCGGACGGCGCAGTCTGCACCTGCCGGCGTGCCGCATCGCGGGCAATCTCGAATAAGGAGCGAACGCCTTTCTTGGCGCTCATGCTCTGGCTGTTATCCACGTAAATAACCTGAAGATTGCCGGATGCTTTTTGCTGCCTGTTGTTATTAAAGAATGGTTGTGCAAAAGCCAGAATCAGCACGGCAAGGAACAAAAGACGCAGCGCCAGCAACAGCTTATAGCGTACCTGGCTCTGACGACGGGAGCGCAATTGTATATTTTTCAGAAAGCGGGTGGCCGGGAACAGAACCGTCTTGTACCTCCGCAGATTGAAGAGGTGAATGAGCACCGGAATGGCCAGGGTAGCAGCGGCAAGAAAAAATAACGGATAAAGAAATCCCACCGGGCAAATGTAAGGGAAGAAGCGCTGTTTAACGGTTTTAAAGCAGGGCCGGATGCATTACAGACTTTGGGGTAACTATTTCGATCATACATTCCTGCATTTTTATTTGTTTTGCACCAGATATTACCAAGCTGTTACCCATGCCCGATCGTCCGATTGTCCTTTCCATTGTAGTGCCTGTGTTTAATGAAGAGCTCATTATCGGTGAACTGGTGCGCCGGATGCAGGCAGCTGCGGAAAGCATTACGCCGGATTATGAGCTCATTTTTGTGAATGATGGCAGCCGGGACTCATCTTTGAAGCTGCTGCAACAGGAATGCATGGCCAATCCGAAGCTGCATTACATTGCTTTCTCACGCAATTTTGGCCACCAGATCGCCATCACTGCTGGTATGGATTATGCCACGGGTGATGCTATTGTAACGATAGACGGTGATCTGCAGGACCCGCCGGAGCTGATCGCAGAGATGTATGCACAATACCAGCAGGGATTCAAGGTAGTGTATGCCAAGCGGCTTGAGCGCAAGGGCGAAACGTTCTTCAAGCGGTTTACCGCCCGCACTTTTTACCGGCTGATGGCACGCATGGTATCGTTTGATATTCCGGTAGATGTGGGCGACTTCCGCCTGATTGGCCGCGATGTGCTGGAGTACCTGAAGGAGATGAAGGAGTACGATAAATATCTCCGCGGGCAGATCGCGTGGCTGGGCTTCAAGAGCACCTATGTCATGTTTGACCGGGATGAGCGGAAGTTTGGCACCACCAATTATCCGTTCAAGAAAATGCTTCGCCTGGCGTTCAATGGCATCACCGCTTTTTCGGATTCTCCGCTGAAAATGGCTACCAGTATGGGCTTCATCGTCTGCATCATCTCTTTTTTCATTGGTGTGTATGCGCTCTGGAGCTACTTCATGGAGCATGATACGGTACCGGGCTGGGCATCTACCATCATCAGCATTACCTTTCTCGGAGGGGTGCAGCTATTATCGCTGGGCATACTGGGCGAGTACATCAGCCGCATCATCAATAATGTGCGCCAGCGCCCGCTGTATGTAGTGGATAAAACAGATACGCATCTTGCAGGTCCCTATCATCCGGCAGAAGGCACAGGCCACGCATAATACAAAAGAAGAAGGAAGACAAAGCTGCGCCGCATTTGTAATGCGGCGCAATAAGGACTGGCATTTGTAATGCCAGCAAAAAAATCAGACATCTTTTGCAATAACAGCCACAAAAAGACAATCGGCTTGCTGATCGATGCCATTAATCAATTGCATATGCGCAATCGACCATCCAGATTCTGCAACAACTTTCTCCACCACATCTTCATTCTCTGAACGGAATACAGAACAGGTAATGTAAACCAGCTTCCCGCCCGGCCTGAGATACCGTAAAGCATTACGCAGAATAGCCTCGCCACGCACAGCATAATCAGGTAAAGAAGCAGTATCAAAAAAGAAACAGTTTTCCGGGGTACGCGCCCAAGTGCCTGAGCCGGTGCAGGGAACGTCACAAATAATACCATCGAACAGGCGCGTACCCATTCTCTTAGCCACCGCTTCGCTATCAGCCGTATCCAACACCGATGTTGACGGCTTAGGATAATCATACTGCAGAAAGCGCTGATGTAGATTATGCAGAATGCTTTCGCGGATGTCCGTAGAAAGCAGCTTTACGGCAGGCTGCAAGTCTTTCAATAAGAGAGACTTGCCACCGGCACCGGAGCAGCAATCCCACCATTGCTCATTGGCCGAAGGCTTAAAAAAGGTACCGGTAGCTTGTGAAGAAGCATCCTGAACAACGTAAGCATCGGGTAAAATCAGCTGATCGATGGCGCTTCCATTCGGCAATGCCAGACAAGTTGGTGTGATCCATTCGGTAGGCATGGCAGCCTTTTGGAGCACTCTGCCAATCTTATCTGCATTCTTGCGGATGCGGAGAAATAGCCGGGGCAACGCCATTAATGAATACAGCCATTGCTCTTTGGTAATGCCGGTAGAAAAGGTGACCTCGTAAGGGAAAAGCGCATCAACATGGACCTCATAATCGTGCGCAGAAAGCAATGCAATCCGGCCTGCTACATCCTTTTCCCATCCATCATTCCACGCTTCAGGAAATTGACTGACGAATGCTTTTGGCCGCAGGCCGCATAAAAATAAAGCGGCCAATATCAGCTCTTCCTGCGTTTTCTCTTGCAGGGCAAAAGCCTTGCTGCACCGGTACCATGCATAAACCGCATCGCTTAGCGCGCGCCGGTCGCGGCTGCCCAGCTTAGGCTGATTGCGATAATAATTTTTCAGGAAATGATGCAGCGGCGCTTCATTCCGGTAAGTATCCAGAATGGTGCTGATGTGATGCCAGAGATAACGCATGATGTCTACTGCTTTTCGTCGAGCAGCGTTTTAATATCGCTGATCATGGAATCTATCTGCGTCTGCTTCAGGCCATCATAAAACTGGCCGCGCAGGTGGCCTGTACGATCTACAAGCACAAAGTGATTGTCGTGGATGAAATCTTCATCTACCGATACGCCGGTTGTATCGTCCTGTGCAGAGATGAGGTAAGAATAGCGTGCGGCTTCATAGAGCTTTTTCTTATCGCCGGTCAGGAACATCCACTGCTTCGGGTCGGCCTCAAAGCGCAGGCTGTAAGCCTTCATCGCAGCTACCGTATCATGGCTCGGATCTACGCTGTGCGAGAGGATCATAAAATCTTTATTGCCCCGAAAAGCCCGGTAGATTTTGTTCATGTTCTCATTCATCTTCGGGCAGATGCCTTTGCAGGTGGTAAAGAAATATTCTACAGCATACACTTTGCCCTTGACGGTTGCATTAGTAACGGAATCGCCTTCCTGATTGATGAAAGAGAAGGGCTCAACCCTGTGGCCCGGCTCACCAAGCACGGGAAGCTGCTTCGGCGCCTCGCGTATGGTCTTGTTGAACCAAAACATAAATACGGCAGCCAGCAGGATAAAAAAGGAAACCAGAATGACGGTAATGCGGCGATTGGACATAGCGGACGCAAAGTTAGGAAGTGCGGCGCGGGAAATACCGGAATTCTTGCTAGAAATTATCTGCCAGCTGCAATAGCGCATTCCGTTGCCGGTTATCAAACGTAATCACGGAATGTACATTGATGCGTTGATCGTTTACCTGCTTTGCAGTAAGTGTGAATGTGCTCAATGCGTGTATATAGGGTGATAACAGCGGAAATAATTGCTGACGCTCGGCTGCATCAAACCGGATGTCTAAATTGGCAAAACCGGTGCTTTGTGCAGCGCCGGAATTTATGATCTGATCCTTTCCAGTGCTAACAACTAGTGTGCTGTCTGTGCTTTTGCCATACAACTGATAGAGCGGGAAAAAGCTGCGGCTCACAGTACCGCTATCCGGTTGTATGATGCCCTGCCTTACTAAGTAAGCATACAACTGCGGCTTTGCGCTCAATTGCAGTGTAATAAGAGGAACGGTCACATTGCGAACTTCCGATTTTTCTACTTTTTCAAAATTGTCATTATAACCATAGGTAATTACCATTTCCTGCTGAGTTGTTGTTCCATCTATTATCATTGTCACTTTATGATTGTAATATTTCAGGAAACTATCGGCCCGGAGCGTGAATGGACCTACGGAAAGCAGATTGCCCACATCCGCATGGAGCCATCCGTACAGCGCCGGCCGGGCGTCCTGAGGTTGATAAGCAGAAGTATTTGATGGCTTGAAGGATGATGATTGTAGCACAGCGTCTGCGGTTACACTGCCTTTCCCAAAGTTCACAGATGCCTGGTTTTTATTATCGAGATAAACCATATGTCCGGGCATATCACAGATCCTGCGGAATGGGCTTTCTGCAATGGCAACTACATTTTTTTGAAGCAATATATCGCTCAGAATATCGGTAACGGGCTCCGGATTCAGAGACCATGCAAGAGCGGCGAATTTATTGGTATAGGTAATCGTCAACCGCCGGTCAGCGCTTATTACTGTTGTAAATGCAGGATTGGCTTTTCCCACGCTGCTGCCTTTTAGTACCCGGGTTATAGTCCGTTTAAAATCGTTGACGTCATTGACTTCCAGGCGTGTGAAAAATGTAGTGAGCGCTTTGGTGCTTACGGTATAAATAAACAGATTGGCCGGCAGCTCAATGCCTGAAGGCGGCGTCTTGCATGCAGTGTCCAGTTCTTCTTTTTTTTCTTTGCGGGAAATGCTGAGATAATCGGGAATGAGGGTCTGAATAATGCTGTACGCATTGACTCGGATTACTGCTGCCGCGTTCTTAGGAATGGGTGTCTGAAAAGAAGACCACTTCCGGTATTGCACATAACCGGCAAAACAAACAAGCAGCAGTACCAATACTGCTGCCGTTGTACGCAAGAATTTTTTCATCGGATTACCTGGCCAGATCTTCGATCATGGAAAAGAAATAAGTGAGCGCATTTTTGTTGCCGTCCGGCACTTCTGCAACGATCTCACCAGAGATGACATTGCCATGAATACCGCTTGACTTCGCATACATCACGCCGGTCTTGCCCAGGAATGTATTGAAGCTGTTCCATTTTCTGAGGCTGCCGATCTCCGTCTGCGGGATGCGGCCTTCCAGATTGCGTGGATTGAAAAAGAGGCTCATATTGTTATCCAGCAGCAGGCTCTTCTGTCCTTTGGAAATATGCCCTTCATAACGGTCGTCACGGATATCCTGCAGATCGCGGAGCGAAGTGCCGATGAAGATAATGCCATTTCGGATCATCAGATGTACCGGCATTGGCGTTTTCATCAATTTGCTGCTGGCTGTATAGATGTCGTTCCGTAAAGTGATCTGTCCTTTGTCGATGCCGTAACTCAGCAGCTTGCGGATCAAACGTACATCGTCAGACGACATCATGAACAGGAAATCGGGCAGCGTTTCCGTCTTCGTCTTTTCCACCTCTTTGCGCTCATAGGTATCGCTGTTGTAATCGTAAGTAGTATAACTGACCTCGCGGGTAGATACGCCATTGAACAACAATAATGCATCGCCCTTTACCACTCTGGCTACGGCTTCCTCATCCAGCAAGAGCGAAAAGAAATCGGCGCCCAGAGACATCTCTTCCTGATAATTCTTGCCCATTGCTTTGAAATAATGTCCGTAAGTCTGCTGCAGAATCTTGGGCATTTCTTCCAGGTAAGCCTTTGTGTCCAGCGAATATCCGGCAAACCCTATAATCCTGTCGCTATTCACATACCGGGCAAATTCCGGATTGATGCGGTGGTCATAAATTCTGCGGTACATCTCTGCCTTGCGGTCGTCCAGCTCCAGCTGCGTAGTGAGGCGGGCTGTGTATTTATCCAGGTAAAGGTTCGCATTGACGCTGCCATAGCCCCGCATAAAACTGCCCATTTTGCGACCATAAAAACTACTCATCAGATCGCCATAAATGCCCTGCATATCGGAGATATATAACGATGCTACTGCCTGATCATCTGCGCTGCGGCGGTAGCGCTCATTATCAAGAATGGAAGATGCGTCTTCTGACCTGTTGAATACTTTTGCTGCATAAGCACCGGCCCATTCGGTAGCCAGTTTACCCTTGTCAAGGCGGTGAACGTCCTGCTCTTCTACTTCCTCGATCATTGGCGGTGGTGGTGCTACTACTGCTGTATGTGAAGGTCTATGGTTATTTGAGCCTTTAGCTATATGCGCCTTTGGATAGCGCAAAGGCGGCGGTGGCGGCGCTTCTACAGGAGGTGTAATGGATTCCACTACCATAGTAGAATCAACCGTAGTTGTAGTGCCATAATCTGACGGTGAAAAATCATAGTAGCCCCAGTTGCCGTAGCGCGCTTTGTTTTCCTCTTTTTCAAAGAACGGCCGCTTGAGATCAGCCATCACGAGCAGGGCAAACTCATCATTCCACATAAAAGCCATCTTCTCATGATCGCTCGTTTGTACCATGCGCATGTTCCCATCATTGGTGACTTTTTCACCCTTGTTCTTGATGAAACGATCCAGCTTTTGCGCATTTTCAAGCGGAAGCAGTACACAGTGAAAAGACACACTATCCGTACGGCGATTGTAGTAGTATATGGGCGATGACAAGCTGACGCCGATATCGCGGATGCTACCATCACTGTTGCGGTAGCCCGACAGATTCTTCATCAGCTCACGGCCGATCTTCGACTCGTTGAACTCCTGCACCGAAAGCAGGCTGAACAGCTGATCGGTCCTGAGCGATGCTACGGCATACGCATTTTTAGGGATTTTGTACGCAAGGTCTTTTTGTGCGGATGCGCTGTAGCCGGCCAGGAGAAGGGCGGCTATCCGGAGTGCTTTTTTCATAGATTATTTAGCGAGCTGTATCTGGTGTGTAAGGTTGGCTGTGCCATTGATAATATCCGTAACGGGAGTCCGCTGCATCAGCGCTTTGCCATTGCCTGACTGGCGGGACAGCTTATTGCTGAACGCAGAGATGCGGTCATCGAATCGGTAAATGCTGGTATAGAAAGCGGTCTGGAAGATTTCGCGGTCTTCCTTTTTGAGCTTGTTGTATTCCGTTTTGGTATCGGGCAGGTACTTGTACGTACGGGCAAAAGTGCCGGTCGCTTTATTGTAAGTGTATGTGGAAATATTGCTGGCTTTGATCTTGTTCTGCTCCAGGATATTCTTCGTGATATTGTTGATATTGGCTACCTCGCGGAAAGAAAAAGTAACGCTGGCAATGAAGTTGGTAAAATCTGAAGTGCTGCGGACATTGGAAATACCGCGCTGCTTCTTTAGAAAAATCACCGCATCATCGATCTCTTTCTGAATTTCAGGACGCTTGGGCACTTTATAGCCATTTACTTTATCCATTAGTAAAATAGAAGCCACTTTGGTCTTGCTCTGGCTCAGGTTGATGGTGATCGTCATCTCACCGCTGCCATCCTTATGCATCGTGATTTCCTCAATTACTTCAAAGCAGGAAGAAAGCATCATGCAGCAAAGGGAAAGGAACAGAATGATAACAGGGTTTTTGCGCATGGATAAGGTTCTGATATAGCTGCGAAGATAAGATGAACCGGCTTCTTTCAGGTGGGAATACCCTTGTTTGAAACCTGATAATTCAAAAGAAAAGGCGCTATCACGCGAATAGCACCTTCAATCAAAAAATTAGCTGGGGCTTCATGTATCAATTGCCCGAAAGCTCAAGTACATCAAGCTGCAGCTTATCCGTTTTTTCAAGATGGCCTTCATAGCCTCTTACCAGAATTTTCTGAGCGCCGGTCGGGTGAATGTTTCCCACATCAAAGTTCTTGCGGTCGTCATTTTCTTCCATAAGCGTCTGTTTGGTAACGACGCCCTCAGGGCTAATCGTTGCGACCGTGAGATAGGCGTCGTCTGCGCCATCCATATGCTGCTTGAGGTCATCGCTCTCATCCCGCTTCAGATTACGGCGGTTGCTGAGGTACACGAGGTAGCAGTTGTTGTTATAAAGATAGCTTCCGAATGTAAGGCTATTGGCCACGCCGCGCCCTGCATGTTTTTGCGGTATGGCAGCCATCCATTTCAGCCGGCCATCCGGCTTCACGCACGCTACGGCAATATCATCAAAATGGTGCACCGTGCTTTCTTCCACACCGGCAGCGCGGGGGTGATTAAAATCTTCAGAATGCATTCCCGGCCCGCTTGGATTAATGGTTCTGCCGCTGGAAAAAATCTCATCATACTGCTCTTGGGCAAGCAGATAAACGCTTCCGTCATCAGCTTTCCGGATGCCGCGCATGCGCATGATCGTCAGGGTTGGCGCAGGCGGCAATTTGCTTACTCCGCGATCATTATCAGCTATTTTCAGGTGGCGGTAGCTATACAGGCTGCTGTCCGACAGTGGCTTTAACGCATTGGCCACAGGGTCAAAAAGATACAGGAACAGGCCTTCTACCGCCTGCGTGCGCGCACGGGCATAGCAGCCGCCCACATATACAGAGCCGTCTGCCATGGCCACAACAATCGCATCCGCGGCCAGCCTGCCCGGTAAAGAAACCGGTACCTGTGCCACGGGCTGGCCCTTCGTCCATTTCAGCACTTCAAAACGGCTGGGCATAGCCTGCAGAAAGTTTTTATCTTCATTGAAAATAGCTGCGGTGGTATATACGGTGCCGTCATTGGCCAGCGCATAAGGGCGTGGCCGGTACTTGGCTTCGGCGTATGGGAGTTTTGCCTCCACCTGCCAGATCTTTTCCAGATGATCATCAAAGACAAAAAAAGTAGCCGAAGCATTGATATGCGTACGGCGGATCGAATCGCCCTTGCACCATACCAGCAGCTTGCTGTTGTCCGGCGACTTAGTGAACTGCCAGTCGCGGGTGATGCTCAGCTGCGGATAGCGGTAATAATCGTCCTGCTGATCGGGCCTGATATCGGTGGCGAGCGTTATTTTGCTGCCGGTGAGCTTACAGCTGGCTGCATCTATCTCCTGAGCCAGCAAAGATCCCGGTGCATCCCGCTTGTCTTTTACAGAATAAAACCACCATACGCGCTGCCCGAGATTGATGACGGCTTGTGTCTCACAGTTTTTAGGATCGCCCTGCAGCGGATTGATTTCGCTGGTCAGCACCTTGCCGGTCACGTCCAGCTTCTGAATGCTCAGCGATTCATCATTTCGCTGACTGAGCTGCAGATAATCGCCGGATGGTAGCTGTATAAAGCCGGCCTCATCATGCTTGCCGGGTAATTTGTACTCGGCACCCATCGTTACTTTAATGCCGGCAGGCGGCTGGGCAAAGCAAGGTGTAAATGATAGGGCAAAAAGTGAGATGCTGATACAGCGCAAAATCCGTTTGAAGGTCATAGGAAAAATATTTGCAGCTAATATAATGCGCGGCACCATCCGGTCATAAACAGGTGAGCATTTGCTTTAAGAAAAAAGGGCAACAGCGATCGCTGTTGCCCTTTCTACAGATTGATGAATTAACTTAAATCACCACATTAATCATACGGCCGGGCACATAAATCACCTTTTTAGGCTGCTTGCCTTCCAGCCATTTGATCACCGTCTCATCGGCCAGCACTTCTTTTTCCAACGCGCTTTGTGAAATATCCAGCGGAAACTCAAGCTCCGTGCGGGTCTTGCCATTGATGGCTATTGGATATTTTTTGGTATTTTCCAGTACAAATTTTTCTTCCCAGATGGGGAACGGAGCCTGCAGCACCGAGCTTTCATGGTTGAAGCCTTTCTTCCACAGCTCTTCGGCTAAATGCGGGGCAAATGGCGCAATAATCACTGCCAGCGCTTCAAGAATGGTGCGCTTGTGGCAATTGAGCGAGGTAAGCTCATTCACACAGATCATAAACTGGCTCACGGCAGTATTAAAAGAGAAACGCTCAATGTCATCGCCGATCTTGCGGATGGTCTTGTGAATCACGCGAAGCTCAGCCTCATTCGGATCTTCTTCCGTAACCATCCAGCCGTTCGCTTCATCATAATAAAGGCGCCAGAGCTTTTTCAGGAAGCGGTGCACGCCTTCAATGCCCTTCGTATCCCAGGGTTTGCTCACATCAATAGGACCGAGGAACATCTCATACATCCGGAACGTATCCGCACCATGCTGAGCTACAATATCATCCGGGTTGACGACATTGTACCAACGTTTGGACATTTTTTCGGTGGCCGTTCCACATATATACTTACCATCTTCCAAAAGAAAATGATATTTACTATCGTTGTAATCTGGTTTTGAATATTTAAATGATTCTATATCCAATTCTACACCATTGACATAGCGAATATCCACATGAACTGGAATTATCTGAAAACATTTTAATTCTTTATTTTTTACTGCTGGCTCATTATTGATAAGTTCGAGGATATCTGTTTCCTTGTTCTCATACTGGCGATAATACCCGTGGGAAACAAAGACTTTTTGAGATGAACCTTGAAAAATTTCCATTTCACCAGTTTCTACTAGAGAAAAAATGTCTTTTGAAACTAGAAGAGCTTGATATACCAACCTAGAACTCCCCTGTATCATCCCCTGATTTACCAATTTCTTAAAAGGCTCTTCAAAAGAAACATAGCCGAGATCAAAAAGCACTTTTGTCCAGAGCCTTGCATACAGCAGATGCCCTACTGCATGCTCGGTGCCGCCTACATATACATCCACCTGCTCCCAATAGTCCGTGGCTTCGCGGGAGGCAAAGGCTTCTTTATTGTGTGGGTCCATGTAGCGCAGGAAATACCAGGATGAGCCGGCATAGCCCGGCATCGTATTCGTTTCCCGCTCGTCTGCGCCCAGCATCATCCAATTCTTCATATTGGCCAGCGGTCCCTGCCCTTCCGGTCCCGGCTTGTAGCTTTCTGCAAATGGCAATACTACCGGCAGTTCACGGTCTTCATCTTTCAGAGAAATACCTTCCTCATCTACCGTATAAGGGTCGCCATTGTGATAGACAACCGGGAATGGCTCGCCCCAGTAGCGCTGGCGGCTGAAGCCCGCATCGCGCAGCTTGTAATTTACCTTTCGCTCGCCAATGCCCATATCCTCAATAGCGCGAATCGACACCTCGCTCGCCTGCTCCACCGAAAGGCCGCTCAGGAAATCGCTGCCCTCAATGGTGCATGACTTGGATGAATTAGCCTCAGCGCCGTTGAACGCAGCACCGAAAATATTGGTGACCGGAATCTTGAAATGTGTGGCAAAGGCAAAGTCCCGCTCATCGCCGCTTGGTACAGCCATAATAGCACCCGTGCCATAACCTGCCAGCACATACTCGGAAATCCAGATGGGAACGGGCTTGCGTGTAAAAGGATGAATGCAGTAAGCGCCTGTAAAAGCGCCCGTTACCTGTTTGATCTCGGTCATGCGCTCGCGCTCGCTACGGCTTTGCACGTACAGCTTGTACTCTGCTATCTGCGATTGATAAAGCTCGGTAGTGAGGTGGCTCACCAGCTCATGCTCAGGCGCCAGCACCATAAAATCCACTCCAAAAATCGTATCGGGGCGGGTGGTAAATACTTTGATCTTCTCCGCGCTGTCCTTAATGTCAAAGCTGATTTCCGCACCATTGCTCCTGCCGATCCAGTTGCGCTGCATTTCCTTCATGGCTTCCGTCCAGTCCAGATTTTTCAAACCTTCCAGCAGCCGGTCTGCATATTCGGTAATGCGCAGAAACCATTGGCGCATCTGCTTTCTGATCACCGGATGGCCGCCGCGCTCGCTCACGCCATTCACCACTTCATCATTGGCCAATACCGTACCCAAGGCTTCACACCACCATACTTCTGCATTGCCCAGGTAAGCAAGGCGGTAATACATCAGCGCTTCGCGCTGCTGCTTGATGGAGAACTGCTTCCACTGATCTTTGGAAAAGCAAAACGTCTCATCATGCGGCGCACGGTTCCGTTCATTTCCTTCCTTTTCAAAAATGGTAATCAAGTCGCTGATCGGGCGGGCCTTGTTGAGCTTACGGTCGTACCAGCTTTGAAACAGTTGGGTAAAAATCCACTGCGTCCACTTATAATAGCTTTCATCGGAAGTGCGCACAGAGCGGTCCCAATCGTAGGAAAATCCAATATTATCGAGCTGCTCGCGGTAGCGCTTGATGTTTTGCTCTGTTGTTACCGCAGGATGCTGACCCGTCTCAATAGCATATTGCTCTGCGGGTAGGCCAAAAGCATCATAGCCCATCGGGTGCAGCACATTGAAGCCGCGCATCCGCTTATAGCGGGCAAAAATATCGGAAGCAATATAGCCCAGCGGATGACCTACGTGCAGACCCGCGCCACTGGGGTAAGGAAACATATCGAGTATATAGAACTTAGGCCTGGTACCGTCATTGCTCACTTTATAGAGCTGCTGTTCATTCCAGTATTGACGCCACTTCGGTTCAATGGCGGAAAAATTATATTCCATGATTATTGCTTGGCCGGCAAAGGTAACGCCGGCGGCTGGTTTTGATGATAAAGTAAGGAGAGTGGATGCCTGTTGCCTGAGTGATAAAGATACAAATCACCTGCCGCTCTACCTTTGCTTTATGCTCAGCTATTGGGAACAACAGTCTTTTACCAGCTATCACAACATTATCATCGGTTCCGGCATTGTCGGGGTCAGTACGGCTATTGAGCTGAAAGAGCGCTATCCTCAGCAATCTGTGCTGGTGCTGGAGCGGGGAGTGCTGCCTACCGGCGCTACCACGCGCAACGCGGGCTTTGCCTGCATGGGTAGCGCCACCGAGCTGCTCGATGATCTTTCGGGCAGGAGCGAAGATGAAGTAGTGGCGTTGTTTGAGCAGCGCAAAAAAGGACTGGAGAAGCTGCGCACGCGCTTTGGCGATAAAGCTATTGGCTACAAAGCGGAAGGCGGGTATGAGCTGTTAAGCAATCAGAAATTATATGCGCTGGACAAGCTGGATTATCTGAATGCCTTGCTGCTGCCTATTCTTGGCTATCCGGCATTTGAGGAAAAAAACCATGCAATAGACCCTTTCGGCTTCAGCCGCAATCAGGTGAAAGCATTGATCCAAAATAACAGTGAAGGCGGATTGCACAGCGGGATGCTGATGCGGACTTTGCTGCAAACAGCAAGTTCATTAGGGGTGGAAGTGAAGACCGGCGCGGTGGTTACCAGCTTTGAAGAAACAGAGAAAAAGGTGAAGATTTTCGTGCAAAGCCCTTACCGGAATGAGCTGTTGCCCTTGCAGGCAGAGCGATTGTACATCTGTACCAATGCCTTCACCAAAGCGCTGTTGCCGGAAGAAGATGTAATTCCCGGACGCGGACAGGTATTGATTACAGCGCCGATACCAGGGTTGAAATTCAAAGGCATTTTCCATTTCGATCAGGGCTATTATTACTTCCGTGAGCTGGATGGACGGGTGCTATTCGGCGGAGGCCGCAACCTTGATTTTGAAAGTGAGCGCACCACAGACATTGCCCTGAATGAGCTGATTCAGCAGGATCTGGAGCAAAAGCTGCGTGAAATAATACTGCCGGATACGCCATTTTCCATTGCTCAGCGCTGGGCAGGCATCATGGGCTTTGGCGCGCACAAAGGCCCTATTGTAAAGGCATTTTCTGACCGCCTTTTTGGTGCTTTCAGGATGGGTGGGATGGGGGTGGCGCTTGGAAGCGAGGTCGCAGCGCAGCTGGTGAGCCTTATGTCTGAGAAATCATCCTGAAATTTACTGCCTGTGATGAATTAACGGAGTGAATTTCAATATTTTATGAGTCATTGCCAGGTGCCGAATTTTAATGCCAAAGCGGTGACTATTAGCCTCCTTATAAGCATTTAAGTTGAATTAAAGTACCGTTTTAAAACGGTACTTTTTATTATGGGTTGTCTCTATATTCGATCCGGTAAACGGATATTCTTAAACCCAGTTGCCTGTTTTTTTCCAAATCACCTAACAAACCATTCAAAAATTTTATGAAAAAATCAATCCTGTTATCTGCTGGTCTTCTCATTGCCTGCGCGGCGCAAACAAATGCCCAGGGCTGGGGCGGAACCGGCGTTCCCACCACCACTACCGGTGACGATGTAGGCATCGGACTGACCAACCCATCCGCTTACCTTCACATTGCGGAGCGGCCTGCCGGGCCGGCAGTTCCGATAGACTTCTTCAAGCCCAAATTCAAAATTGAAACCAACTTCCAGATTTACAACCCCAATACCTGGCAGGTACAGGACCCAAACATTATTGAAGTGTATGGCATTCCGTCTTACACACCGCTTCACATCATGAACTCCTTTGGGAATACTGCCTTTGGTACAAGACCCCAGCAGCTCGACCGCCTGACTGTTGACAACAATATATCGCTGATCAAAGACGGCGCAAAAGATGATGATAATACAGAGCACATTATCAGAAGCTGGGGTTCTCAGGGCATATTGGGCATCTGCCAGAATGCCGGCTATTTTCACGGCCCCAGCATTATTATGTATGGTGCGGGCATGAACTCAAATGATGAGCGTGATGCCGGCGAAATGCGGCTTATCTCATTCGGTGACAGAGGTCGTGGAATCACCTTTGAAAACTTCGATGAAAACAAGCATGCATTCATCCCCAGGATGAAGGTGATGAAAAACGGTCAGGTTATCATTGGCGATCAGGCAGCCACAGGCAATTACGGCGATTTCCGCTTGAGTGTGGATGGAAGCATTGTTTGTAAAAAAGCAGTGGTACAGATTTCCAGCTGGGCGGATAACGTGTTTGAGCAGGATTATCAATTGCCGGCTCTGAGTGAAGTGGAGACTTATATCAAGGCCAACAATCACTTGCCGGACGTGCCTTCTGAGCAGTGTGTAATTGAGCATGGCGTAGATGTAGGTGAGATGAATAAAATCCTGCTGAAAAAAGTAGAAGAGCTTACCCTTTACATGATCGAAATGAAAAAGGAGAATGCGCACCTGCAGAATCAGATCAACGAGCTTAGAAACTAAGCCTTGTGGGAAAGATGCTACGGACCCTTGCGCTGACATTCACCACCACTATTGCCGCCGCCTGCCATAAGGCAGATGAGCAGCCCGGCACAAAGGAATGTTACCTTAATCAGCGTTGCGAGATCCTTGAGGGGCAATCGGCTGCAATTACAGATACAACGCGTAATGTCCGGAACAATAGCACGGGACAGTATGAGCACCCGGTATTCACTGCAAAGTTTGAAAAAGTTATCAGAGATGATCGTGAATTCGGCAGTGGATGCGTTGTTGCCGACTTTGGCAGAGTGTACACCAGCGTCTCACTGACAGGAGGTTCCGAATATCTGACAGATACGTTTTCATACCCTGAATGTTTCAGTGGAGATTTATCCGTGAATGCCCATTCGCCGCACCTGGAGACAGATAGCGTGCAACTGTATCTACTGAAAACCCGTCCTGTTCCCGAAGGTAGTTCGTACCAAAAAGAAGATCATCCTTATTCCATTGAGGTAACTCTTAAAAGACAATAACCATGACCCAAAAACTAATTCTATTCATATTCCTGTTAGCATTCTGCGCGCAGGACAAGCTGTCTGCCCAGTCATTCTGCGGCACAGACATCCAAAAAAATGAGAAAGCCACTCAGGCGAATGTTGCTTCCCTAAGAGGCACCAACGCCAATTTTCAGGGCAAGTATTTTGTCCGGATCGTATTCCATATCCTTCGGCGAAAAGACGGAACCGGCGGACGTACTCCGGCAGATGTATATACCGCGCTGAGCAAGCTGGACGATGCCTACAATCCGCATAACATTTGTTTCAGCCTTCATTCGATTGATTATATTGACAGCACAGAACTGTACCAGAAATATTTCACGTACGATAACTTTCTGACGAACATCAGAATAAAGTATGTTCCTAACGCAATCAATATATACGTACTACCCCTGGAAGGGCCGGACAACAGAGGAAAGGCAGATGGCGTTATCTCGTACCTGTATCCGGGCTTCAACTATAGCTATGTCAACCTCTCGGCAGCGTTGGGTGGTAAGATTGATGGAAACGATGTGTTCATCGGGTCTCTGGCGCACGAGGTCGGCCACGTACTGGGCTTGCTGCACACGCATGAGTCAGTAGCAACCTGCCCCGAATATGTAAACGGAACGAACTGCGCGGCTTGTGGCGATCTGCTCTGCGATACCAGAGCCGCTCCAAATTTCAATATCGATCCGCTGATCATCAGTCCATCTAACTGCCAATATATCGGCGGCGCTACGGATGGCAACGGCGATCCGTATAATCCGGATACGCACAATATCATGAGCTATACCCTATTCAACTGCATGACCGAATTTTCACCGCAGCAGGGCGCCGTTATGAGAGGCTTTCTGGCTACGTTTCCTGATCTGCTGCCAACCCTCGTACCGGAAAATCTAACCGTTCAGAACCTGACGCTGACGCCCATTTACGTGCCTATACCCTACCTGCCTGTTCCACAGCCGGACCTGCTTTATAAAGTGTATGGAACGCTTACTTCCAAAGATGTGCAGAGCGGTACCAACTGTACCCTGCATTATATTGCGGGAGATGCGGTAATCATTAATGATGGTTTCCTTTCAGAAGCAGGTAGCTCTTTTGTTGCAGAGATTGATGAAAATCAGTGCAACCACCTTACCAGCCAGAATGCTGCAAGAGGCAATGGCGACCAGACTGTATTGAATGACTACCTCTCGGCGATGGCGGGCGGTACGTCTACATCAGAAGCGTCGATGGATGTATTTCCCAATCCCGCAGCTAACAGCATTACCGTTCGCTTTTTGGGTAGCAAGAACGTAGAAGGTGTAATCACAATTGTGGATGCAATGGGCAGAAATGTATATACCGGCAGTTGTAATATGCTGGCTAAAACGCTGGATATCTCTGCGCTTGCAAACGGGATGTATTATGTAACCTTTACCGGCAATGCTGGTAAGGAAGCGCCATTACATGCCACCGTACTGGTAAGGAAATAAGTAGACCTCTTAGCCGCAGATTATTTATGTGGCTGTTGGAAAGAGTGCAGTTATGGATAACCCGATTTTGAATAGCTTTGGGAGAACCACCTGACCATCTATGAAGATAGCTACCTACAATGTCAACAGCATTGGCGCCCGCCTGCCTGTACTTCTTCGCTGGCTGGAGGAGACGAAACCGGATGTAGCCTGCCTGCAGGAGCTGAAAGCGCCGGATGAAAAGTTTCCGGAAGCAACCCTGGAGGAAGCCGGGTATAGCGCTGTATGGCACGGCCAGAAGAGCTGGAATGGGGTAGCTATCCTCGCACGCGGGCAAAAGCCACAGGAAGTAAGCCGGGGATTGCCGGGTGATCCTGAAGATGTGCATAGCCGCTATATAGAGGCTATGGTGAATGATGTACGGATCGGTTGCCTGTATCTGCCCAATGGAAATCCTGCGCCGGGCCCGAAGTATGATTATAAGCTTAGCTGGATGGAGCGGTTTACGCACCATGCAGCTAAGCTCCTTAAGACGGGCGAGCCAACTGTGCTGACCGGCGATTATAATGTGATTCCAACAGGCAAAGATGTGTACAAGCCTGAGCGCTGGACCGAAGATGCGCTCTTCCGGACAGAAACCCGGGAAGCCTTCGAGACGCTGATGGTGCAGGGATGGACCGATGCGATCCGAAAACTGCACCCTGATGAAACGATCTATACCTACTGGGATTATTTCCGCAACGCTTACGGCCGCAATGCGGGGCTGCGCATCGATCATTTTCTACTGAGCCCGCAATTGACCGGCCGGCTAAAGGCTGCCGGTGTGAACCACGATGTGCGGGGCTGGGAAAAGAGCAGCGATCATGCTCCGGTATGGATTGAACTACAGGATGAATAATTTACGCACGGGCATAATCTCATTATGCCCGTGCTATTTTAATTGTTGTGGATTAAAGCATATAGCTTATAATGCTAAACGCTTTACTATATCGCCAATTGGTAATCCCATAACATTATAATAATCGCCGTTGATCTTCTCAATGCCGATCATGCCAATGTACTCCTGTATGGCGTAAGAACCGGCCTTATCCATAGGCTTGTAGGTATCTACATAAAAGGAAATCTGCTCCCTGCTGAGTTGCCTGAAATAAACTTCTGTGGTTACAGAAAAAACATCGGCACGATCATCCTGCATGAGGCACACGCCGGTCACTACGCGGTGAGTACGGCCTGAAAGCCTGGCCAGCATAGCTTTTGCATCTGCTTCATCTTTGGGCTTTCCAAGAATATCATCATCCAGCAGTACTACTGTATCCGCTGCCAGGATCAGCCTGCCGGATTGGTTGCGCGATACTTCCTGCGCCTTTTTGTGCGCTAAGTGTACGGGTACCTCATGGCCGGGCATACCGGGAGGATTGGTCTCATCCACATTGGCAACGATCACCTCAAAACTGATATGTGCAGCTTCGAGCAGCTGACGCCTGCGCGGCGAGCCGGAAGCGAGAATAATTGGAGTCATATTGAAAACGATAGAGTAATAAAGTACCAATGCCCAGCACCATAATGATCTTGAGCCACCGGCTGGCCTGGCTATAATGCCGGGTAGTAAATTTTTTTCCGATAAAGCGTAGCCATATAAGGATGCTCATCCCAAGAAGCACCATATATACGCCCATCAGCCAGTCATCCATTAGCAAGAGCAAAGCAGCTACCAGTATTAATACGGTGCTTACAACAGCGCCGAGCAGGTATAGAAAATTGTTGGTGCGCTTCAGCCCCCAGCGAATTGGCATCGTGATACAGCCTTCTTCCTCATCGCCTTTGTAGTCTTCCATATCTTTCACGATTTCCCGCATCCACGTAAGTGTAAATGCAAAAAAGCAAAAGAAATAAATGACCCATACCGGATTGGGATGCATCCCGAAACTGCCCGTGGGGCTGATGGCCGCTTCTTTCAAAAAAGGATAAAGGCGGGGCTCATAAATAAGCAGTGCCAACACGGTAAGCGCTGTCATTAAAGCGACCATTACATTCCCGATCATAAACTGTCGCTTCCAGGTAGTGGAGTAGCGCCAGAGAATAAGCGTGCACAATAACTGTAACGTAAGCCATTCGGTATGATGCGCCTGTAATGCTACTATTCCGGCCATTGCCAAAGCCAGTGTATTCAATGCAGAATGCACGATAATCGCCATGCGCCTCGGTATCTTCCGCTCCAGAATTACTTTGTCCGGCTTATTGATCGTATCGATGCGGATATCGAAATAGTCATTGATGATATAGCCCGCCGCTGCGATGAGCATCGTGGAGATACAGAGCAGGGAAAAATTCAATGGAGTCAGCAGCAACGTTACTTCGTAATCTTTTTGTACCGGCAACAATACACAGAACCACACCAACAGTTGCGTCAGCAGGATAATAAGCAGATTGCTCCATCGGATGAGCCGTAGCCAGGGCATCTTCAGTTTTTAGTGCTGAGTTTTTGGTGCTGAGAGGTGTCGTATTGTTTCCTATCTTCCCCAGGTAGACGGGCTTAAGCGCCATTCACTTAAGGAAGCCTTTTGTGTATCGTCAATCAGGTTTTGCTCGGCCGTCAGCTCCATCAGCGCATTGTAGTTGGATATGGTATGCAACGGAACGCCGGCTTTTTCAAAAGCAGCGTCTGCTTCCGGAAATCCATAGGTAAACAGTCCACACATACCAATCACTTCAGCGCCTGCCGCGCGCAGCACTTCTACCACTTCAAGGCTGCTTTTTCCGGTGGAGATCAGGTCTTCTACCACCACCACTTTCTGCCCTGCTTTCAGCTCGCCTTCTACCTGATTGCCCATACCGTGCTCTTTAGGCTTGCTGCGCACATAAATGAACGGGAGCTTCAGCAGATCGGCCGCCATTACTCCATGCGCGATACCTGCCGTTGCTACACCCGCAATCACTTCAGCATCAGGAAAATGCTCCAGCACCATATTGGCCAGCTCACTTTTCACAAAATCACGCACATAAGGATGAGACAATACCTTACGGTTATCACAATACACCGGGCTTTTCCATCCAGATGCCCAGGTATAAGGTTTTTGGGGATTGATCTGGAGTGCCCTAATTTGCAGCAGCTTTTCGGCGAATTGTTTTTGTGTGCTCATAGCAGCCTCAAACCTACGCCAAAGCCAACAGTTCGCCAACCCGAATCACTTATGTACTACGCACAGAAAATATATTATACCAACAAGCCGCTCATCCTCACCAACGATGCGCGGAGCTATGTCAAAGAGCATCCGGTAGCTGCAGGCTATCTGCATCTGGTAGGCGCGTTCCAGCGCAATTTCCGGCTTGGCTTTCATCACCTGGAAAAGTTTCACGGACTTGGGTGCATCATCGAAGATATTTCGCCACAGGCGCTGCAGTATGAATTGCACCGGCTTTATGCGCCCATTGATGCCGCTGGTGGTGTGGTGACCAATGAAGATGGTAATGTGCTGATGATCTACCGCCGGGGCAAGTGGGATCTGCCAAAAGGCAAGCGCGATGAAGGGGAAGACATGCCGGCTTGCGCATTGCGTGAGGTAAGCGAAGAAACAGGCTTACAGCAGCTAAAGCTCGGCGAAAAGATCTGTGATACATTCCACATCTATTCACAGCACAAGCAGGCATTGCTGAAGCGTACTGCATGGTATCATATGGATGGCACTGCAAGGGAAAAGCTGATTCCCCAGGCCGAAGAGAATATCGAGGAAGCACGGTGGGTAAGCGCGGAAAGCATCACACCTATTCTCCGGAAAACCTATGATGCGATTAAGGAAGTGTTGAAAGAGGCAGGCTGTAAGTGGTAGATTTTTTAATCCCTCAGCATTGCTGAATGAAATGCACACGGAGGCCCTGAGCGCAAGGAGGATTATTTAGTGAGCCTTCTTTTGTGTGTCTGGCGCCTTAGTGGTAAATGACAAAAAAAATGTACACTCCCCAACAGGAAAAAGAATATTATAATCAGGCAAAGGAACTGCTTTCCGACAAGGAAAAAGCCGCCGCGCAAATGGAGCCGCTGCGCAACGTTATCAACTGGGCCGACTGGAAATATTATGTACAGAGTGAATCTGCTTTGGCGGATGTTGAATATGATGCGCTCTTTAAAAAGCTCGTGCATCTGGAGGAACAATTTCCTGAAGAAGCAACAGAAGATTCCCCGACACAGCGTGTTGCCCGCGGGCTGAGCGAGAAGTTCCCAAGCGTCAGCCATTTGGTGCCGATGCTTAGCCTGGATAATACGTACAATGCAGAAGACCTTTACGACTGGGATCGAAAAGTGCGGGAAGGCGCGAAAGGCGAACCCATCCAATATTGCGTAGAGCCAAAGTATGATGGTGCCAGTGTTTCATTAGTCTATGAGCATGGAAAGCTGGTACGTGGCGCCACACGCGGCGATGGCGTAATGGGAGAAGAGATCACCCCAAACATCCGTCAGATCAAATCCATTCCGCTCAGCGCGCCTTTCTTTAAAGATGGTGTTGATACGATTGAGATTCGGGGCGAAGTCGTGATTCATAAAGACACTTTCGCCGCTTTCAATGCGCAGCGCGCGGCGGAAGGCCTGTCGCCGCTGGCCAATCCGCGCAATGCGGCTTCCGGCACCTTGCGCATGCTTGATCCGAGAGAAGTAAGCAGGCGCCGCCTCACAGCCATTTTATACAACATCAGCTATACTCATCTCAACCATCCTGATCAGCGTCCCGGAATGCTGGATACGCACTTTGATTCGCTGCAATGGCTTTACCAGCTTGGTTTTCCTACCCCGGCAAAAGAGCTGCGTCTGTTCAGTACCATTGAAGAGGTCATTGAGCACTGCGCCGAATTTGAAAAGCAGCGGGATGATCTGCCTTTTGAGATAGATGGCCTGGTGATCAAAGTAAACAGCCTTGCGCTTCAGGATAAGCTCGGCATGACCTCTCACCATCCCCGCTGGGCAGTAGCATATAAGTTCAGCGCAAGACAGGCTACCACTAAATTATTGCGCGTAGAATATCAGGTCGGGCGCACAGGCAGTATTACGCCGGTAGCCAAGACAGAGCCGGTTCCGTTGGGAGGAGTAACTATTTCTTCCCTGTCCCTGTTCAATGAAGATATTGTACGTGAAAAAGATGTGCGCATTGGTGATACGGTATTGATAGAGCGTGCCGGCGATGTGATTCCCTATGTAGTAAAGCCCCTGACCGAGCTGCGTGACGGAAGCGAGCAGCCCATTGCTTTCCCTACGCATTGCCCGGTGTGCAGCGAGCAGCTGGAGCGCCCGCAGGACGAGGCGGTGTGGCGCTGCATCAACGTATCTTGCCCGGCGCAGGTGGTAGAGCGCATGATTCATTTTGCCTCCAAAGATGCGATGGATATCCGCAGCCTCGGCGATGCCAACGTGCGTAAATTCTGTGAGCTGGGACTGCTGAAAGATATTCCCGGCATTTACAGAATAGACTGGACCAAAGTGCAGGAGCTGGGCGGCTTCGGTGTCAAATCGATTACCAACCTGCAGGGCGCTATCGGGAAGTCGAAGACGCAGCCGCTTGCCCGCCTCATTTTCGGCTTGGGCATTCGTCATGTGGGTGAAACGACGGCTAAGACCCTGGCTTCATCAGTCAATCACTTGGCCGCACTTTATGACCGCACTGCAGAAGAATTGATTACGCTTGAAGATATAGGGCCAAAAGTAGCTGCGTCAGTCGTTCACTTTTTCCAGAATCCGGAAAACAGGCATATGATTGCAGAGCTGGAAGAATTAGGCCTCAACCTGAAGAACGAACACAAAGCAACATCTGCAGATGGATTGTTTACCGGAAAAACATTTCTATTCACCGGTACGCTAAGCCAGCTAAAGCGCAGCGATGCAGAAGCGATGGCCGAAGCGCAGGGCGGAACGATCCTGAGTGGTGTAAGCAGCAAGCTCAATTACCTGATCGTAGGCGAAGATGCAGGCTCAAAGCTGGAGAAGGCGAAGAAGCTGGGCTCTGTAGCCATTCTCAGTGAGGATGATTTTATAAAAATGATGCAAAGCGCTTCATAAATAAATTCCCTGCCAATTGGCAGGGAATTTGTTCTTTTGATAATGCCTTAATCAAGAATATTCCAGCCTCTGCGCTCTTTCACTGCCTGGGCCACTACCTCTTCCTTGACTACAATATTTTCTTTATGCTGGCCGATGTACTCCAGCGTATTGAGCTTTTGCCAGATCAGCACCAGGGCATTCAACAATTCATCCGCAGCTTTCAGATGGCTGCCTACCTGATAATGGCTGTAATTGATCTCAATAACGGCGGTCAGCTTTTTCAGCAACAGAACCGGAGAGATATCACTCCATTCGAAAAAATAATTCAGCAACGCTTCCTTCTCCTTTTCAGGAAGAATCTGCAATAAAGTATAAGTATGCGACGCCAACATGCTGATGGCTCTGATCAGCATTACCGGCGGTTGCTGATGCGCCATATTGCGGAAGTAGAAATAATGCTCAGCTGTAAAGTTGAGCAGCATCTGGCCCATCGCTTTGATGTTCTGCGCAATTTCGGATTTCTGGTTCTTGTAGTTGATCTTCCCGATGATCTGCAGTGAGAGATGCTGCAAATCTTCCAGCGCTTTACCGGCCGACTGATAGTAATGCATCAACAATTCGCTGCTGGTAACGGTGCTGCATGGCGGGATGAAATACTTGTCCTTGCTGTAATCCGTGCCATTGCGAACGATCTGCCCGATGACTAGATGATAGCCTCCGAGCTGGTCCAGATTCACATTGTTGGTGTGCACAAGCTGCAGCGAGTAAGCAGGCTGTACAAAGGGCTGGCGGATAGGAATCTCTTCCGGGTCAGGATTGCCCGATGGCATGCGAGCAAAAGGATTGACCACCAGGATCACATAAAAGCGCTCTTCATGGCCATCCAGCATATTGGTTTCGCCATTGCCTTCCAGATCGATCACTTCCATGATCGCATCCTGATTGATACCCTCGCCGCTCACAATAGAGATGCGGACACCGCCCGGCGTAATGGCCTGGCAATGGGTAACGCGTATCTGAATCTGATTGGTAGCCGTTTTGGTAACCTCGTAATTGCTGAGCTGTGCGCCGCTTCCTTTCAAAGGCGGCAATAGTCCGAAATTAATGCTGCTGATGCCAATACTGGACGCATCGCGCAGATGATCGATGGTGAAATTTTCGGTGGCAATAAAGTGCTCCTTGTTCACCTTCATGCCATCGGTCCAGTTGACGGGCAGATATTGTTGCGGGATAATCATATCGTTTCTGATATTAGTTTAGAAGAGGCAGGTTTAAAAGTTTCTTCCCGGTGCTCAAACACACGTTTGGAGATGATCGTAACATATTCGCGCACCTTGTTTTCCTGTACGGAAACGCCGGGATCGATCAGGTGGCGGCGGTGAAAAAACGACGGCTTGATATAGAACACCCAGCCGTGCGCATCGCCGCCGTTTTCTGTAAAAGCAATAGTAGCATTGGGATATTTGGCATTATAATCGTCCAGAAATTTCTTGAACCATTCCCCGAAAGGCAATTCAGCAGGCGCTTTGGCCTTAATGCGCATCCGGTCATTATCTGCGGGTTGCCGGCTCAGCTCCAGGTCAAGCACCATCAGCCGGTTAAAGTCAAGGCCTTCAAAAGAAATTTCTTCCGAGCCTACCGGGTAATGCCATACCTCATGGATTTCAACAGGTATTCGCACAAAAGCCAGGTAAGTGGCATAGAAGATAGCCGGCAGCGGAAAGCACAGCATACTGGTGGCGCCCGTATAGCCACCGTCGTGCCCTTCGCTGATTCATTAATGTCTGCTGGTCTTTAAAGCCAATCTCACATTGCGAAAGCTGCCCGGCAAACCGGTCGATGTTCTCCATCTTCTTTTTGAGCACCAGCATATCTTCCAGATATATTTTCAGGAAAAGCGCCATCTGGCTGAATGCCGCAAAGCGCGGGTCTTTATTGGGGTTGAACTCGTTGAAGCTGTACAGCGTGTTGATGCCGTTTTTAATGTCCGTTTCCGCAATAGCAGTAGCCTGTACATTCTGTAATGCGGCAATGCGCGTAAACAGGGTATCATAGATTGGCACGGCCTCTTTCTGACGCATGTTGTAGTCGGCTTCCTGCTTCAGATAATCTTTATCCAGCGCAGCTACATCGGATGAGAAGGCGCCGCTGTTGTGGAAGATGACCGAGATGAGCAGGCCGGCGGTTACAAAAAAAAGGATGAGCAGGTAAGCCAGCCGGTAGCGCTTTTCCCTGCGGCTGAGGGTAATCATGTCCTGTTTCATTAAGTGGGGGAATGAAGAGCGTAAGGAGTAAAAAATCCGGATTTACTTTCCGGTGCCAAGCTGGGTACGGGCAAAGATGTCTTTGCGGATGCCTTTGGTATGCGCCATGCAGGATACCAGATCGGTCTTGATCAGATTTTCCCGGGCTTCCGCTTTCACGATAGAATCTTTGAGCAGCAATTGCCGGTTCAGCGTATTCATCATATGCTTGTACGCATTGAAGCGGCCTGAGCTGTCTTCACCGATAACAGTGGTGATATCATTCTTGACGTCAGAGATATATTTCTCCAGAAAGAGGTAATTATTCACCTTCTGGCTGTTCACCATGCCGATATAGCCATACAGGGAATCTACCTTATCGTGCAGGAGAATTTGCTTGTTCAGCATCTGCCGGTGCGATTGCAGGCCGGCAATAAAGGCTTTGTGCTGCTGCCCGGATGCCCATACAAATGCATAAGCAGGCACAAAGGTGGCTGCCAATAGCACAACGAAGAGCAACCAGAACTGCAGGGTATGCCGCCGAATTTCAATTCGGTTCAGGGGGTGCATATAGATCCAGTTGTGCGCCAAATGTAGCACTTACATTTGATAATTCAGATCATGTATGAAAATAACTGGATCAAACCGTTAGCCCATATAGAATTGATGGACTTATTATGTACTGTGCTGATATCCTAGAGAAGTATTTTCGTAGTAAGAGAATTCAGGCGCTGTGCGGCTGCATCCAAAGTCGTTTCTTTTTTGGCAAAGCAGAAGCGCAGCAAATGGTCGTCCTGCTGATTGCTGTAGAAGGCGCTTACAGGTATCGTTGCCACTCCGTATTCTTTGGTAAGCCATTCCGCCGCCTGCCGGTCCGGGAGACTGCTGACTTTGTTATAGCCCGCAAGCTGGAAATAGCTCCCTCCGGCCGGAGCATAAATGTGGAAAGGCGTCTGACGAAGCAGCTCCAGAAAATAATCTCTTTTAGCCTGTAGTATCACGGCAGGACTGGGACGATCGGGCAGTTGCAGATATGCGGCCAAGCCCACCTGTGCAGGCGTATGAACGGAAAAGGCAAGGTATTGATGAATGCGCCGGAAAGCAGTGGTCAAAGATGGCGGCGCTATACAGTAACCGATCTTCCAGCCTGTATTGTGAAAGGCTTTGCCAAAGGAAAAAAAGGCAAAGCTCCGGTCTTTTAAAGATTCCTGCTGCAGCACGCTATGGTGCCGGCGTCCATCATAAACCAGTTGCTCATACACCTCATCCGAAAGGATAAAGATTTCCGTATCGGCAACGATGGCACTCAGCTCATCCCAGTCCTGCTGCTCCCATACGGTTCCTGTAGGGTTATGAGGAGTATTTACAAGAATGGCCTTCGTTCTGGAAGTCACTGCCGCTTTCACTTCCGCCCAATCAACTTTGAAAAGCGGCGCGCGCAACTGTACCGCAACAGCTTTCGCGCTATTCATCTCTATATTGGGAATGTAGCTATCGTAAGCAGGTTCGAGCACAATCACTTCATCGCCCGGCTCTAGGATGGTGGTCAGTGCGGTGTAGATGGCACAGGTGGCGCCCGGTGTAATGGTGATCTCTTTTTCTGCATCGATGGCAATAGCATAGCGCTGCGCAAAATCCTGTGCAATAGCCTGGCGGAGCTGTGGCAGGCCGGGCATCGGCGCATACTGATTATGGCCCTGCTTCATCGCTTCAGCCACCAGCTTTACCAATTGCTCATCAATCGGGAAATCCGGAAAGCCCTGCGATAAGTTAATCGCCTGATGCTCGTGCGCCAGTGCGCTCATTACACTGAAAATGGTAGTGCCGGTGGTGCTGTGCTTTTGCGGAATGTACATAGTGGCTATAAAAAAGGGTCAGGTCGCTATCGCGCCCCGACCCGTATGCTTACAAATATTTTTCGCCTTTATTGCGCTTGACCTCGGCTACATATTCCTTGATCTGCTGTTCCCTGCTGCGCTCACAGATCAGCAAAACATCGGGCGTATCTACTACGATGAATTGCTCCAATCCCTGCACCACAATCAACTTATCGTCCGGCGCTTTGATCATACATTCATTGGCATCGATCACCATTACATTTTTGCCATGCACCGCATTGCCGAGATAGTCCTTTTCTGAATTATCATAAGCGCTTTCCCAGGTGCCCAGATCGCACCAGCCGAAGTAAGACGGAATCACAAAGACATTTTTAGCCTTCTCCATAATGCCGTAATCGATGGAAATATTGGTGCACTGCGCATACAGTTCACTGATCACCTCAGCTTCTTTTGGTGTATTATAAACTTCTGTAGCCTGCACGAACACTTCATGAATTTCCGGAAGGAATTTTTCCAGCGTTTCCATGATCGTCCGTACATTCCATATAAACAGGCCGCTGTTCCAGAGAAAATCACCGCTTTTCAAGAATGTGCGCGCCAGCTCCAGCGAAGGTTTTTCTGTAAAAGTCTTTACACGATATACTTTATCCAGTTCTTCTTCTACATCGTACTGAATATAGCCATAGCCGGTATCGGGGCGCGTTGGCTTGATACCCATGGTGAGCAGTACGGGATGGTGTGCTACAAAGTCCAGCGCATCGTACGTAGTGCGCTCGAAAGCGCGCTCGTCCATAATCAGGTGATCGGCCGGGCTCATAATGATATTGGCATTCGGGTTGAGCGCCATAATCTTGTGGGCAAAGTAAGCGGCGCAGGGAGCGGTATTCTTACGCGATGGCTCAGAGATGATATTGGCATCCAGCACTTCCGGTATCTGCTCTTTAAGCACCGAGATGTACTGCTGATTGGTGATGAAGTAAATATTCTCCTTGGGGCAGATATGCTTGAAGCGGTTGTACGTCCACTGGATCAGCGAACGGCCTGTGCCCAGCAGGTCATGAAACTGCTTGGGATAGCTGGTGCGGCTCACCGGCCAGAAGCGGCTGCCGATACCGCCGGCCATGATGGCTACATAATTATTCTGGATGCTCATCAGTTTTGAAAGGTAAAAGGTAAAATTTTAAAAGATAAAAGCGTAAAGACAGCGGCCGGCGCAAAAAAGAAAGGCAGCAACTTGGGTAAGTCGCTGCCTTTACAGATCATTTATTTTGGAGACGCCATTCTTTCATGCGCTGAATATTCTATGCTTTCGCTGCGTTATTATTCCGCTTCCGCCACTACTTCCTTTACTTCAGGGATCATGCGCTTCATCATGCCTTCGATGCCGGCTTTCAGCGTGATCATGGAAGAAGGACAACCCGAGCAGGAGCCCTGCATCATAAGGTTAACGATACCATCGTTATAGCTGCGGAAAGCGATTGCGCCGCCATCCATTTCCACGGCCGGCTTTACATAATTTTCCAGCAACTCTTTAATGCGCTTGACCACATCGCTGTCATCTTCATTCACCACATTATCCCCATCCTTCTTCACTGGCACCTCTGCTTCGTTCACCACGGTCTTTCCCTCTTCGAGGTAAGCCTTGAGGAACTCACGGATAGTAGGAATCACATCATCCCACTGGGTGTCCGGCGTCTTGGTGAGGGTTACGAAATTGGAAGCTATAAATACGGCGCGGATAAACGGAAAAGCAAATAATTCCTTGGCCAGCGGCGAAGGAGCGGCACTGCCTTCATCCGGAAAGTCGATGCTCTTGCCGGGATAAAGTAACTTGTTGGCTACGAACTTCATAGTCTCCGGGTTGGGAGTCATCTCAGTATAAATACTCACAATCGTATTGCCGGTCTTCAACATAAAAACAGATATTTTGTACAAAAATACTCAATTAGTTCGGGTACCTCTATCAATTTAAGGAATAATGATAGTGCAAAGCCTGATACAGACTTGCTTTATTTAACAGAATGAGCGGAGCCGAAAAACGTGCAGCGGCGGGGTTTTTGTAGGAACAATCATACTACTAAAGAATAATTTTTTATGAAAAAGATATTTTGGATGACTGCGCTGCTGAGTGTACTGATAACCACAGCCTTTGCCCAGACCAGCCGCACCAGCCGCACCAATTCGCGCCCGCATAACGCAGCCGATACAGCCGGCATGAACAATCGAATGAATGCGCCGACCGATGCCGACCGCAACAATCCGAACAATAACACCAATACCAACAACGGGATCAACACAACGAACCCGAACGGAACACTATCGCCCAATGGCGCTACCAATCCGGCAACGAATAATCCGAACAATCCCAATATTAATAACAACGTAAGATAAGATTCTATGAAAAAAGCACTCTTATTGCTGGCCGCTTTCGGAATGATAGCCGCCGGCGCACAGGCACAGACCCAACGCCTCAACCGTACTAAAAAGCCTACTGTTACCACCGTAAAGGAAGTACAGGACGTGAACACCAAGAACCCGGACGGTACGCTTGATCTGACCCGTAATCCGGGCAATGGCGCTACCGGCGTGGACGGTACCGTGAATGATGCCGCCCACAGCGGTCAGAACAACAGCGGCGCTATTCAGGACCAGCGCAGCAACAATACTACGGACGAGGCAAGGCCGGTCATGCAGACCGTTCCTGCTACCACCAGATAAGTTCCGGAGCTTTTGAAATATCACATGCAGCCTTTGCCGCTTAACCGCAAAGGCTGCATTGTTTTTTGATTTTGTAATGAACATCGTGAAAACTTCAGTGCATTTGCAGACTTATAATCGCCTGCCGCTGACTACCTTTGCATCCGCATGAACCTGCAAGTACTGCTGGGCCTGTATCAGAATGACATCCGCTTAAAACAATTAGCGGCCGCCTTCTCATTGCCTGATACTAAAATCCGCGCTTATCTCGATGGCCTGCGCGGCTCTTCTACCGCTTTTGTCGCTGCCGCTCTATGGCATCTTTCTGAATCGAATCACGTATTTGTGCTTAACGATAAGGAAGAGGCAGCCTATTTTCATAACGATCTGGAGCACCTGACCGGCGCGCTGGACATCCATTATTTCCCCGATTCCTTTAAGAAGACGGCACAGTTCGGCGAGCTCAACAGCAGCCATGTGATGCTGCGCACCGAAGCGCTGGCAAAATTCCGCGGTGATGTGGTCAGGAAGAAAGCGCTCATCACTTATCCCGAAGCGCTGTTTGAAAAAGTGGTGAATCCGGCTTCGCTCACCAAAAATATGATCTCAATCAAGGTCGGTGAAAATCTGAAGCCGGATAAGATGATGGAGCAGTTTGTGGAGCTGGGCTTCCGGCGGGAAGATTTTGTATACGAGCCGGGTCAGTTTGCCATGCGTGGCGGCATCCTGGACATTTATTCTTTCGGCAATGAGCATCCTTACCGCATAGAATTATTCGGCAATGAGGTCGATTCGATCCGCCTGTTCAATCCGGAAACACAGCTTTCTGAGCGGAAGCTGCTGCAGGTAAGCATCCTGCCGAACATCGAGACGAAGTTTGAGACGGGCGAGAAAATATCCCTGCTGGAATACCTGCCGGAGAATACTGTTTTCTGGTTCAAGGATTTCAACTATACCTACGGCAAAATTGGTCAGCTGAGCGATGACATGCCAGAGAAAATAGAGCTGGGCACAGTAGATCTCGATCATGAAGAAACGAACCTCAAAGAGCTTACTAAAGCGGACTTTGAGCTGCCGGAGCTATGGCTGGAGTATATTGGCAACCGGCATTTGATGGAATGGTTCAATCATTCTCTGGAGAAGCATGTTGGCGG
The DNA here is from genome assembly GCA_965200035.1 of Chitinophagaceae bacterium. GTDB lineage: Bacteria > Bacteroidota > Bacteroidia > Chitinophagales > Chitinophagaceae > UBA1952. The sequence goes on from OZ241334.1 coordinate 1,952,266, forward strand.
AGAAGCCATCACCATCCAGTTTGCCACCGAGGAGCAGCCGGTGTTTAACCGCCAGTTCAATCTGTTGATACAGGATCTGAAGCAGCGCTGCAGCAAAGCCTGTACGCCGTTTATTTTTGCGGAGCAGGCCAAGCAACTGGAGCGGCTCAGGAGCATCTTTGAAGACATTCAGGCCGAGCTGAGCTTTGTGCCTATCCCCGTATCCATATACAAGGGCTTCATCGATCACGATCACAACATTCTTTGCTATACCGATCATCAGATATTCCAGCGTTACCACAAGTATCAGGTAAAGCAGGCTTACACAAAAGGCAAAGCTATTACCCTGAAAGCCCTGCGCGATCTGCAGCCGGGCGATTATGTGACACACATCGATCACGGTGTGGGCGTGTATAGCGGCCTTCAGAAAATAGAGGTCAACGGCAATATGCAGGAAGCTGTGCGCATCATTTACAGAGACAATGATGTGCTGTATGTAAACATTAATTCACTGCACAAAATATCCAAGTATACCGGCAAGGAAGGCTCGCCGCCCAAGGTGAACAAGCTGGGCTCGGATACGTGGGAAAAGCTGAAAAACAAGACCAAGCGACAGGTAAAAGATATTGCGGCAGACCTCATCAGGCTTTATGCCAAACGCAAATCTTCATCCGGGTTCCAGCATACGCCCGATACTTATCTGCAAACAGAGCTTGAGGCATCATTCTTCTATGAAGATACGCCGGATCAGGCAAAGGCGACTGCTGATGTGAAGCGGGATATGGAAGCACCGCATCCGATGGATAGATTGGTGTGCGGGGACGTAGGCTTTGGTAAGACGGAAATAGCGGTGCGCGCTGCATTCAAGACTGTAGTAGATGGTAAGCAGGCAGCCATTTTAGTACCGACTACTATCCTCGCTTTTCAGCATTTCCAGACATTCAAAGACCGCCTGAAAGACTTTCCGTGTACGGTCGATTATGTGAACCGCTTTAAATCTGCAAAAGAGAAAAAAGATACTTACAGGAAGCTGGAAGAAGGCAAAGTCGATATTATCATCGGCACGCACGCGCTGCTGGGCAAGGATGTGAAATTCAAAGACCTAGGTGTGCTCATCATTGATGAAGAGCAGAAATTTGGCGTATCAGCAAAAGAAAAATTGCGTGAGGTAAAAGCCAACGTGGATACACTTACACTAACGGCAACGCCCATCCCGCGTACGCTCCAGTTCTCGCTCATGAGCGCGCGTGACCTGAGCATTATGAATACGCCGCCGCCCAATCGTCAGCCCGTTCATACAGAGGTCATGGGCTTTGATGAATATGCGATCCGCGAAGCCATTTATTTTGAGACAGAGCGCGGCGGTCAGGTGTACTTCATTCACAACCGGGTGCAGAGCCTGCCCGATATGGCTTCAAAGATCAAAGAGCTTTGTCCTGACCTGAGCATAGCCGTTGCGCATGGACAGATGGAAGGCAGCAAGCTGGAAAAGACGCTGGTTGACTTTATCGATTATAAATATGATGTGCTTTGCTGCACCAACATCGTAGAGAGCGGGGTGGATATATCCAATGCCAATACCATCATCATCAACAATGCTCATCAGTTTGGCCTCAGCGATCTGCACCAGCTGCGTGGCCGTGTAGGGCGCAACAATAAAAAAGCATTCTGTTATCTGGTAGCGCCAAGTATGATTACGCTGCCAAGCGATAGCCGGAAGCGATTACAGACATTAGAGCAGTTCAATGAGCTGGGCAGCGGCTTCCAGATAGCCATGCGTGATCTTGATATTCGTGGCGCAGGAAATATACTGGGCGGCGAACAAAGTGGTTTCATCACCGATATGGGCTTTGAAATGTACCAGAAGATATTGGCCGAAGCAATGCGTGAGCTCAAGACGACAGACTTCAAGGATGTATTTGCAGAGGACCTCGACCGCCAGCGCGATTTTGTCTCCGATTGTACCATTGATACCGATCAGGAGATATTGATACCGGATACTTATGTAGAGAATATCACCGAGCGCCTGAGCCTCTATACACAGCTGGATGAACTGGAACGCAAGGACGATGTGGATGTTTTCCGCGAGATGCTGGAAGACCGTTTTGGTCCCATACCACCGCAGGTGCAGGACCTTTTTACAGCTTTAAGATGCCGCCATGTGGCGAAAGAATTGGGCTTCGAAAAGCTTATCCTGAAGAACGAGCAATTGCGCCTGTACTTCATCAGCAATCCCGATTCGCCCTACTTTGAGAGCGATACCTTCCAATACATCATGAAGCATATACAGACTACTGCTACGCACAGCGCAAGGCTGAAGCAAGTAGGTAAAAACTTTATGCTGATGGCCGATGGCTTAAAAGGGATGGGAGATGTACTCTGGTTCCTGGAAGGAATGGTTCGCTGACAATTTTAGGTACGCTTATCAGGAAATCAGGATGATTTTTTAGCGCACTCTTTGATGTCTTTTATTTCCAGAATGGATTTGTTGTGTCCGTTGCGGGCTACTTCAATCATTGCCCGGCAAAGCTCTTCGAGGCTGATTACCTGTTGCGCGGCAAAAAAGCGAATAACTTTTACAATCAGTTTATAACCGGACTTCCAATTGCGCTGACCCTCGAAAGGCTGCATCACGCCGGGACGAAAATTGTACGCTGCTTTGAACGGCAATTGTGTGAGTGCATTCTCTGTACGGCCTTTTATTCTTGCCCACATGATGCGTCCTTTTTCAGTGCTGTCTGTTTGTGCGCCGGAGACATAGCAAAAAGTCATTGCCTTATTTACTGCAAGCAGGCTGTGGGCAAATGCCAGCGTAGTATCGTAAGTGATATGCGTGTATTTATCTTCCTTCATGCCCACAGAGCTGATGCCCGCGCAGAAAAAGCAGGCATCATATCCGCTTATCTCTGCAGCATGTTCATTCAACTGAGAAAAATCAGGTACCAACAACTCTTTCAGTTTTGCATGTTGCAGCTCATAGTGCCTGCGGCCGATTACCAGCACTTCATCTACAGCGGGATTGCGCAGGCATTCAAAGAGTACGCCTTCGCCCACCATGCCTGTTACGCCGGTAAGAATTACTTTAAGTCCCATAACAATATTTGTTGAGCAGAAAAAATAACCGCTGATTAGCTAAGATAGGGTACTTCAACCGATAGCATAATTTTGATCTATAGCCATAGCTTCAACAATCTTTAAATTAGCTTTCTCAAAAATCAGGATGAAAACACTGATATACCTTTTTCTTATTCTGTTGAATTGTTATCCTGCCATTGCGCAACATAAGCACAAGGTCCATAAAAAGAAAAATTCCTATTTCAACACTCCGGAAGACTGGTATCGCCAAGTCGAGGGTAAGCCATTCCCGTTGCCGGGCATTTATAAATCAACAGATGGCAAGACGAGAGATTTTAGTCACCTGCATCATGCCAATATGGTATGCTTTGGCTTCGCAGCTTGCCCACCCTGCCGTCATGAGCTGCCGGTGTATATAGCTGCTGCAGGCAAGTACCCAGATATTGATTTTGTGTACATCACTTATGATTCAGAGGAAGTACGCCTGAAGGAGCTGAAAGAGATCGGGCTTGACAACTTCCAGCCACCAGGTAACTATTACATCCTGCATTTGGATCAGCAAGTAATAGACCGGTATAATCTTACGCTGGCTTATCCTACTCAGTATTTTATAAGCGCAGATGGCTTAGTGCGATACATGAATTCCGGCGGCGATCCTGATGAGCCGGTGGCAGAAGTGGAAGCGCGGATTGAGAGGATTATTTCCGGGAAAGAATGGTGAGTTTAAAGAATAGAAAGCCGCCAGATTTTCTGGCGGCTTTCATAATTATCAGATGTTATTCTGTAAGTTAGTTCTTGCCGTTAAAATCAGGAAAGCGCTCCGGCGAAATGACTGTGGAAACGTTCATCATTTCCCGTACGGCTACGGCAATGCCCGGCGCATCAAAGCCGCATTCACGATGCAACTCTTCCGGCTTGCCATGCTCAATGATGTGATCGGGAATGCCTAGCATCTTCACTTCAGGCGTATAATTATGCGCTGCCATAAATTCAAGTATTGCGCTGCCAAAACCGCCAACGATCGTACCATCTTCCACAGTAATAATCTTGCTGTAATGTTGCGCTACTTCGTGCAGCATCACCTCATCCAATGGCTTTACAAATCGCATATCATAATGAGCCGGATGCAGTCCATCGGCTTCCAGCATCTTGCAGGCAGCTACGGCAAAGTTACCGGGATGGCCTATGGTGAGAATAACTACTTCCTCACCATCACAGATCTTGCGGCCGGTTCCGGCTTCGATCTTTTCAAATGGTGTGCGCCATTCAGGCATTACGCCCTGACCGCGCGGATAGCGGATAGAGAAAGGCAATAAATTTTCCGGAAGCTGGGCCGTGTACATCAGATTGCGCAGCTCGCTTTCATTCATCGGAGCGCTCACAATCATGTTGGGGATGCAGCGCATATAGGCAAGGTCGTATGCGCCGTGATGCGTAGGTCCATCATCACCCACCAGGCCGCCACGATCGAGGCAGAAGATGACCGGCAGCTTCTGGATGGCCGCGTCATGGATTACCATATCGTAAGCGCGCTGCATAAAGGATGAATAAATATTGCAGAACACTTTCATGCCCTGCGTGGCGAGGCCTGCGCTGAGTGTAACGGCATGCTGCTCTGCAATGCCTACATCGAGCGCCCGGTTCGGCATAGCCTCCATCATGAATTTCAGGGAGCAGCCACTGGGCATAGCAGGTGTAATGCCCATCACTAATGGATTGGCCTCTGCCAGCTCTACAATGGTATGGCCGAAAACATCCTGGTATTTAGGCGGCTCGGGCACCGTCACCAGCTTTTTATTGATCTTGCCGGTGATTTTATCAAACGTGCCTGGCGCATGCCAGAGCGTCTGATCTTTTTCCGCCAGCTCATAGCCTTTGCCTTTTACGGTTTTGATGTGCAGCAGCTTGGGGCCGGGAATGGATTTGAGGTCTTTGATCGTATCGGCCAGCTTCAGCACATTATGGCCATCTATAGGACCGAAATAGCGCATACCCAAGCTTTCAAAAAGATTACTGCTTTTAGACACAATGCCTTTTAATCCCGCTTCAATTTTAGAAGCCATCCCTTGCTGGAACTGGGGGAAAGGCATTTTGCCAAGCAGCTTCCAGATGTCGTCTCGCATCTTATTCCAGGTCTGCGAGGTGGTGATGTCCGTTAAATATTCTTTGAGCGCACCCACATTCGGGTCTATGCTCATGTTATTATCGTTGAGGATCACGAGCAGGTTGGCGCCGCTTACACCGGCATGATTCAGTGCCTCAAAAGCAAGCCCGGCGGTCATAGCGCCATCACCGATCACGGCTACGTGCTGCCGTTCTGTCTCGCCTTTATATTTGGAAGCAATGGCCATTCCCAAAGCAGCAGAGATAGAAGTAGAGGAGTGGCCTACCCCAAAAGCATCGTACGGACTTTCGGAGCGCTTGGGAAAGCCGCTCAGCCCGCCATACTTACGGTTGGTATGAAACTGTTCTCTTCGGCCGGTAAGAATTTTATGTCCATAAGCCTGGTGACCCACATCCCATACAAGCTGATCGTCAGGCGTATTCAGGGCGTAATGAAGGGCTACCGAAAGCTCTACCACACCGAGGCTGGCCCCAAAGTGGCCGCCATATACACTTACGGTATCAATAATATACTGACGAAGCTCGGCGCATACCTGCGGCAATTGCTCTACAGGAACCTTCTTCAGATCATCGGGGTTATTTATCTGGCTCAGCAGCGGGCCGGCTACGATTGCATCCATCAGTGGCTTTGAAAAAAAAAGTAAAACAGGTCAAAATTAATTAAAGATTACGGGAGATGCTCAGGATAAATGATTGAAGGCTTGTTAAAAAGTTTAGTCGTTTGTCGTTAGGTCGTTTGTCCGTTTTACCCAAAAAAATCTTCCTTTCCTAAAAAATATTTTGCCGTTACTATTCATTTAGTATATTTACTAATTAATTAGTAGAAATGACCAAGAAGAAGACCGAGCTGCCGCAGCTCACGAAAGCAGAAGAACGGGTAATGAAAGCGCTTTGGCAGCACGATGCAGCATTTGTACGAGATGTGATCGCCGCTATGCCGGAGCCCAAGCCACATGCCAATACCGTAAATACCATTCTGAAAATACTGATCGAAAAAGGGTTTGCCGCCATCGAGCCGGTAGGCCATCTCAATCGCTTTAAGGCTTTGGTATCGAAAGAAGATTATAGCCGCCGCACCATTGCCCAGGTAGTAAAAGGATATTTCAATGGGTCTTTTGCAGACATGGTGTCCTTTTTTGTGGCAGATAAGAATCTGGATATTGATGAACTGGAAAGTGTGCTTCAATCGCTTAAAAATAAAAAACAGTAAGCTATGGCTTTTTTAATCTACCTCGCTCAGGTAAGTCTGTACGCCGCTGCCATGTGGGTCATTTATTTAATAATCTGGCGCAATCGTCCGCTGCATGGCTACAGCAGGCTCTATCTGCTGGCTGGCTTGATATTGCCGGTACTGCTTCCGTTTATTCATGTGCCTGTAAGCAATCATTCAGTCGCTGCCGCCTATCAGGTAATGCTTCCTGAGGTGAGCATCGGCGCTAAGTTGCAACACCAGCGTGCTGATTTCTCTGTATCGTGGGTCTACATCCTGCCCGCACTTTATAGCGTAGTTGTAATAATACTGGCCTTTCTGTACATGCGCGCTCATATACAAATCAGCAAAATGCTGAAACAAGGCAACGTGACAAAGCTGGATGGCTATACTATTATTACAGATACAGGCATCGGTCCCGGCACGCTCGGGCGAAAGATTTTCTTTCCCGATCAATATAAAGATCCGGTAATCGTACAGCATGAACTGGCTCATATCCGGTCTGCCCACCGATACGATACTTTTCTGCTGCAGGTATTGCACATCATTTTCTGGGCATCACCGGCACACTGGCTGCTGGGCGGTGAGCTGAAGATGGTGCATGAATTTGAGGCAGACGGTATAGCAGGCAAGGATATTGATCCGGGCGATTATGCATCTCTTTTGCTGTCGCAAAGCATGGGCATTGCTCCATCACTAACCATCGCACATTCTTTTTTCCATCACTCTTTAAAACGCCGTATTATGATGCTGCAGGAAATTAAAACGCCGAAAAAGGCCACTTTACTGATTGCTGCTACAGTACTCACTATTGCTCTTGTAAGTACAGCGATGCTGGCTCAATCAAAGAAATCGCCTATAAAGAAATCTTCCGTCTCCCGGAGCAATGCTGCTGCAACGCCAGTCAATATGGAGAATGTACGTATGAGAGCGCTCCCCAAAAATGGTGAGATCAAAATACTTGAGAACGGAACTATTGCCTTCAAATCAGTAGAGCAGATGCCGGAGTTCAATGGCGATATCAATCAATGGCTGACCGGTTACCTGCATTATCCCGACTCTGCCCGTTCGCGCGGTGAGGAAGGAAGAAGCGTAGTGCAGTTTACCGTTGGCGAACAGGGACAAATTCTTAACCCACATTTGGTGCGCTCTTCGGGCCATCCATTGCTGGATGAAGAAGCATTGCGCGCTGTTCATGGTATGCCCCACTGGCATCCCGGCCTGTTAAAGGGAAAACCTGTAGCTGTGATCTTTACACTGCCCATCTCCTTTCAACTGGAAGGGGGCGCGAATGGAAAAGAAGGATGCTGATACCCAAACAATAAAAGCCCGATAAGCTGTTCTATAGCTGAAGTAGCCCGGATAGCAATGGAAGCTCGTAGCTTTTCTGCAAAGGGCTAGAATGGATAGTCGGCGCCCGAGCCTGAGCTTTGCTGTTGTACCTGTGGCTCCTATTCCTTTGGCGGTTCAGGTCGCTGTCGCGTCTCGACCCTGTGGTTAATAAAACTGGGTGAGGTATGGGTAGCGCTCCTGATACAGATCTTTTACCTTCTGCAGAATGGTCTCGCGCAGTCCATCCACATTGCGGCGCTCCGTGGCGGAGATGAATACGGCTGCATTATTGGTCTGCTCCATCCAGCGGCGGTTCAGTTGTATCAGCAGGTCCTGTTTTACTTCCGGGTCCAGCCATTCATCGAACGTGCGCTCTTCATACAAATCCATCTTGTTGAAAATGATGAGTATTGGCTTGTCAAAAGCGCCCAGCTCCTGCAGCGTTTTATTGACCACGCCCATCTGGTCTTCGTAATGCGGATGCGAGATATCTACCACGTGCAGCAGACAGTCTGCTTCGCGCACTTCATCCAGCGTGCTCTTGAAGCTTTCTACCAGGTGGTGGGGTAGCTTGCGGATGAAGCCAACCGTATCGCTGAGCAGGAAAGGAGTCTGCTCATACACCACCTTGCGCGTGGTCGTATCGAGCGTGGCAAAAAGCTTGTTTTCTGCAAAGACTTCTGACTTGGAAATGAGGTTCATGATCGTGCTTTTACCTACATTAGTATAGCCCACCAGCGCTATGCGAATGAAGGTGCCACGCTCCTGGCGCTGGGTAGTGCTCTGCTTGTCTATATCTTTTAAGCGCTTGCGCAGAAGGGATATTTTGTCTTTTACAATCCGGCGGTCAGTCTCGATTTCCGTTTCCCCCGGTCCGCGCGAGCCGATGCCGCCACCCTGTCTTTCCAGGTGTTGCCACATGCCTTTCAGGCGGGGCAGCAGGTATTGATATTGTGCCAGCTCCACCTGTGTTTTCGCCTGCGCCGTCTTTGCCCTGTGGGCAAAAATATCGAGGATCAGATCGCTGCGGTCAATCGTTTTGATGCCCAGCACTTTTTCAATATTGATGATCTGCGAGCCGGTGAGCTCATCATCAAAAATAGCCAGTGTGATGCCTTTGGCTTGTACGTATTCCCGTATCTCCTCGAGCTTGCCTTTGCCTACAAACGTTTTACTGTCGCGGGAAGGAAGCTTTTGCAGAAATTGCTTTTTAGTGATAGCACCCGCCGTCTCGGCAAGAAACGCCAGCTCATTCAGATACTCTTTGGCTTCCGTCTCTGTCTGGATCTTGGTAATAAGGCCCACGAGTACGGCCTGCTCATCTACCTGCAGGTTACTTTTCTTCTCAATCAAAATGAAATCGGTGCTTCTAAAGAATAATGGTCAAAGCGCAAAATTAGGGATTGTTTGCGCCATTGAGGGCCGTATAATGGATCAACGCTTTACCAGCTTATTAATCAGCACTTCCTGCCCGATCATAGTCTGCAGAAAATAGCTGCCGGCCGGTAACGTAGCCGGAGGGGTAAGCATATAATCATGGCCTGAAGCCGTGGCGTGCAATGCCTGCGTGACTACAATACGACCGCTCACATCAGTAAGGGTGCATACAACATCGGTAGCCTGCGCAACAGTAAGCTGCAAATGAATGACCGTTGAAAAGGGATTGGGTAATATAGTCAGCTCATGGCTTAATCCGGGAACCTGTGCGATTCCTACCGTGCCCAGCACTTTCTTAAAATCCGGAATACCGTAGCCTTCCTGTGAAGTAGGATTACCGGCGCGGTCTGAGCAGATCGTAATGGCTTTGCGTAACAGGTATGGGCTAACACCCGGCTTGAATTGGCGCACACAAGCTGCCCAGCCGGCGATTTGTGGCGTAGAAAAGGAAGTGCCATTCAAATTGGCGAAACCTGTGTTCGCAAATGCTGCTGCGGGACTACCCTGAGCCACCACATCCGGCTTTATACGACCACTGCTGCTTGGGCCGGGACCGCTGAAGCCTGCAATGGTACGAGTGGCCTGCACTGCGCCGACAGTAAGTGCGCTATCTGCATCGCCGGGAGTAAGGATAAAATTCCAGGAACTGCCGCCTTCATTGCCTGCTGTAATCACCGCAAAAATACCTTTGGCTACAGCGGTATTTACAGCCTTTGCCACTACCGTAGTATGTCCGTTGATATCTGCCTTCGGATAAATGTAATAAGGTAGAGGATGCACAAAATCAAAATAGCCGAGCGATGAGGTGATGATATCAGCGCCAATACTATCTGCCCGCTCCAGTCCTGCTACGAAATTATCCAGCTCGTACATTGCATCAGTGATGGAATTATCTTCCGTCAGATACAGCGCGTATTGGGCGTGCGGAGCGCTGCCTACAAAGGTGCCGGGGATGATGCCTGCCATAGTAGAAAGCACAGAAGTACCATGATCGTATGCAGGTGAATAAATATCATTACTGGCGTTCACAAAATTCCACGTATCGAGCAGGCGGCCCTGATTTCTGAGGCTGTCAAATCCGGGATGGGTATCGGTGCCATTAAAGCCTAAGTCGAGCACAGCAATCAATTGTCCTTGTCCGGTAAAGCCCTGATCGTGGAGATAATCGCCATTCACCATGCTGGTCTGGTTCCAGGTATTGCCATAATAAGCAGCAGTGCCGGTGCCACGATAAGCTGTGGGAGTGTAAGGCGTTGTAGAAACAGGATTGCCCGGCTTTACGTTGTGCAGGGCAGTAGCAAAGTAGCCCAGATAATCGATGCCGGATACGAATGTTTTGGACTGTAACTGCGCGATCTGCGAAGAATCATTCAAAAGGATCACACACTGATTGAGCCAGCGTGAAGTAGTATGCAGCTTGCCGCCTGTAGCAGCCAGCACATCATTAAGATAGGTAGGGGATACCGGACGGTCTTCGTCAATCACGGATACGCCTTGCGTGCTGCGGCGCTGCAATGCTCTGGCGCTTAAAAAAGCAGCCGGCGCTGAAAGCGCCGGCGAGCCTGTCTTATCTGTAAAGTGAACGCGGAATGCCCATTGGGGAGCAGCGGTCGATCCTTCCGCCATCAGTATCAATCCGCACAATATGCCAATCAGACGGCGCATTATCTTTTCTCTTTAGTTGTGGTCAACAGCGCGCATAATTACCCGGTAGCCCTTCTTGGCATAAGTGCCGGAAGAGTTGGCCTGGTCATACGTCCAGCGGGTTGTTTCGCGGTAGATGAGGCCTACATTAAAGCCATAGATTTCTTTGGAGAATGTACGCTCTGCATAGACATTAGGCATCGTAATCGGATTGTTCAATGTATCATCCACTTCCTGTACGGTTACTGAATTATCAAAGTTCACATTGCCGGTATTGTAGCTCTGGCCTACGTTGTAATAAGTGTAGTACCAGTCTTTAAAATACTGAAGATCCTGATCGTTCGTAGCAATCTGGCTGGTGCCATTCCAGCTGGTGCCGGCCTGTACCGGAAATACGAGCTTGCGGAAGCGAAGATTATTCTGTGTGATATCCAGTGCATTGGCGCTCGGCGTTGCAAAGAACACATCATTGGTCATAAAAGCAGAGCTGTCATCAGCGCGGCGGCGCACTTCTACCTGAAATGATTTGGTGCCTTCATTGTTGGTGAAGCTGTCTGCAACATCATAGCGTACCTGCATATGTCGCATCACACTGTCGCCTGTAAAATCATCCCAGATAGTGGAATCAACGTCATACAGCACATAGTGTCCCTTGTTCAGCGGATAATAGCCCCGGGTAAGGTCATTGCCATATACGTATGCATTCTCTGACTCTTTTTTACAGGCAGCCAGCGAAGCAAGAACGATAATGAGCAGGAAGGGTAAAAACCTATTTTTCATATAACGAATTCCTTATAAGCTGGTAAATATAGTAAAACAAGGGTAAAAGCTGAAAGCTATAACGTAAAAAGTTGGCTAATCATTGGGCGGATCATCGCTAAGAACGTTACAATGAATAAATGCAGACGATATGAAGCGAGCGAATGTAGCCTACTGCGCATGAATAATGCCGCCGCCGATCACATCGTCCCCTTCGTAAAACACAGCGCTCTGTCCGGGCGCAATGCTGCTCACTGCATGGGTAAAATCTATGCGGACGCGGTCACCATCATTGTACAGCACACTTTCACCGCCCGCATCGCGATAGCGGATCTTGGTAGTAGCCGGCATGCCATTATCAATAGCCGCATACTTAACCATATTGATGCCGCCAACCCACATCTGCGAAGCCTGCAATTCATGCGCTTCCCCCAGCGTTACCGTATTGGTCTCCGGGATGATCCTGGTTACGAACATGGGCTTGCCAAAAGCCATATCCAGGCCTTTACGCTGCCCGATCGTATAGAACGGATAGCCTTTGTGCCTGCCTACTTTCTTTCCATCGCTCAGTACAAAATCGCCGCCATTCACCGCTTCTTCGAGCAACGGGTCCTGACGCTTCAGAAAGCCGCGGTAATCATTATCCGGCACAAAGCAGATTTCATAACTCTCCGCCTTTTTCGATAATTCAGTATAGCCAAGATCGGCCGCATACTGGCGCACTTCGGTCTTCAGCAGATCACCCAACGGGTAAATGCTGCGCGAAATGCATTCCTGACCAAGCCCCCAGAGCACATAACTCTGGTCTTTGGTGAGATCGCGCGCTTTGGACAATATGGCCCGCCCGTTTTCCTGCCGCGCGTTTACATAATGGCCGGTAGCAATGAAATCGCAACCCAGCGCATCAGCGCGTTTGAGCAGCGCAGCCCATTTGATGTGTGTATTGCAAAGCACACAGGGATTAGGGGTGCGGCCGGCAATATATTCATCCACAAAATTGCGGATCACATGGTCGCCAAACTCCTCGCGAATGTCGAGCACATAATGGGGGAAGCCATGCTCCACTGCTGCCTGCCGTGCATCATTGAACGAATCTAGATTGCAGCAGCCGGTTTCTTTCTTGCCATTGCCGCTGCCGCCGGAAGTAGCGTAATCCCACGTTTTCATGGTCACGCCCACCACATCATAACCCTGCTGGTGCAGCATCAGCGCGCTCACTGTGCTGTCTATACCGCCACTCATGGCCACCAGTACTTTACCGTTTCTGCTCATTGCTTTGTTTTATAAGTCATGGTTCAAAGCCATGCATTACACATAGGATCGGGACGCGACAGCGACCTGAGCCGGTTCAGAAAACACCCGAAAGCATTTCCCTGAAAACCGGTGCAAAAGTACAATAAACCCATCAGCGTTCTTATCACAACTCTTTACGAGGTCATAGCTTCCTACCTTTGGGCAATAATCCTGCCGCCATGCGCACCTTTCCCTTTTCCTTCCCATCGGGCACTACCGAATACCTGTCTGAAGCCACGATGGATGATCTGCGGGAAAAAGCGCCGCCGAAATCTTCTGTGATTATTACCGATGAAACGGTGGCAGCACTTTATGGAAAGCAGCTGGAAGATTACCGGATCATCAATATGCAGGCAGGCGAAGCGCACAAGACTTGGGAAACCGTTGAAATGATTGCCGGCAGGCTGATGGAGCTTGGAGCGCACCGGGGCACCTTGCTGATCGGATTGGGCGGCGGCGTAGTGACAGACATTACCGGATTCGTGTCGAGCATCTACATGCGCGGAGTGCCATTTGCATTTGTGCCGACTACACTATTGGCTATGGTGGATGCCGCCATCGGCGGAAAGAATGGCGTGAATGTAGCCATGCACAAAAATATGCTCGGCACTATCCGTCAACCTTCTTTCATTCTCTACAATACTGATTTTTTGCTGACACTGCCTGAAGAGCAATGGAGCAATGGATTTGCCGAGATCATTAAATATGGCTATATCGCCGATGCGCGCATCCTTACCACCTTGCAGCAAAGCGATGTCGCCTACTTCCAAAAACATCCACACCAGCTTGCGGGGCTTATTGAAGGATGTGTGGATATCAAGAACAAAATTGTGCATGCAGATGAGCATGAAACGGGCCTGCGGAAGATGCTCAACTTCGGCCATACGGCCGGCCATGCCTTTGAGATGATGGGCAATCTGCCGCACGGCTATGCCGTAGGATTGGGTATGATTGTAGCGGTGCTCCTCTCCGAAAAGCATAAAGCATTGCCTCAGGCAACAAGACAGCAGCTGACCAGCATTTTAGCAACATACGGCTTACCAACGCAGATTGATTTTGATGTAAAGGAAGCCATAGAGATCATGCGGATGGATAAGAAGAAAGACGATCAGGGCATTGATTATATCTTACTGGAAAAGCCCGGTGTCGCCGTCATTCATAAGCTGAAGCCGGAAGATATTGCCGCTGTCTGGGGAAAGCTGAATTGACACTTTTCTTTTGATCTGTGCAAAGCCGGTTTGCTGTAAGCCCGTAATTGTCAGTATATTGCCGCCCCCTTTTAATTTGGAACAAATTTATGCTTGTAAAAGTATTTGGCAGTGCTGTGTATGGCGTTGAGGCGATGACGATCACGATGGAAGTCGATGCCTCCAGTGGCGTAACAGGCTACTTCATCGTTGGCCTGCCGGATAATGCGGTAAAGGAAAGCCTTGACCGGGTGACCTCTGCCCTGCGTAACAGCAAGCTGGAGCGGCCCCGTGCCAAAGTGCTGATCAATATGGCGCCGGCGGATATCAAGAAGGCAGGCGCGGCATACGATCTTCCGATTGCCATCGGGATGCTGGCCGTAGGCGGGCAGATCGGGGCAGATCGATTAAGTGACTACGTGATCATGGGTGAGCTTGGGCTGGACGGCGCTTTGCAGCCCATCAAAGGCGCGCTGCCAATAGCTATTCAGGCACGTGCCGAAAAATTCAAGGGCCTGATTCTGCCGAAAGAAAATGCGCGCGAGGCCGCATTGGTCAATAATCTGGAAGTCTATGGCGCTGCAAATCTTCTGGAGGTAGTGGATTTTCTGAACGGCAAAAACAATCTGCATCCGGTTAGGGTCAATACGCGCGAAGAATTCTTTGATGCGCAGGCTCATTTCGACATAGATTTTGATGATGTAAAAGGACAGGAAAATGTAAAGCGCGCATTGGAGATTGCCGCCGCAGGCGGACATAACGCCATCCTGATTGGCCCGCCGGGAGCGGGCAAGACGATGCTGGCCAAGCGGATGCCAACCATCCTGCCGCCTATTTCATTACAGGAAGCACTGGAAACTACCAAGATACATTCTGTAGCGGGTAAGCTCAGCGGTAATACGTCGCTTGTAGCGCACCGGCCGTTTCGCTCACCGCACCATACTATCTCAGATGTAGCGCTGGTTGGTGGTGGTGGCAATCCACAGCCCGGCGAAATATCATTGGCGCATAATGGCGTATTATTTCTGGATGAACTACCAGAGTTCAAGCGTACGGTGCTGGAAGTGATGCGACAGCCCATAGAAGAGCGGCGCGTAACGATCGCGCGGGCCCGCATGAGCATTGACTTTCCGGCATCGTTTATGCTGCTGGCTTCCATGAATCCCTGCCCCTGTGGCTATTACAATCATCCTGAGAAAGAGTGCAGCTGCTCGCCGGTGATGGTACAGCGCTATCTCAATAAGATATCCGGTCCTTTGCTGGACCGTATAGACCTGCATGTAGAGGTGACGCCTGTATCATTTAATGAGCTGTCGGCACAGAGCCGAAGTGAGCCCAGCGCAGCCGTGCGTGAGCGCGTGATACGCGCCCGTGAGCGGCAGGAAAAACGCTTTGAGGCAGAGCAGGGCGTATATGCCAATGCACATATGGGATCAAAGCAGCTTAAAGAAGTTTGTACGATTTCCAATGTGGGCGCTAATCTGCTGAAGAAAGCCATGGAGCGACTGAATTTATCTGCCCGCGCGTACGATCGCATTCTGAAAGTATCGCGGACAATAGCTGATCTTGGAAGCAGTGATGAGATATTACCAGAGCATCTGGCGGAGGCCATTCAATACCGCAGCCTGGACCGGGAAGGCTGGGCAGGGTAATGTTTTGCAGATAAAATAAAACAACTCATGAATCATAACCTGTTTTACCTGTTCCCGTTTTTCTTCGCGGGGATGTGGCTATTGGCTACTTTTCTTATATCAAGATTTGGGTGGGCGGCGCTTGCTGAAAAATATGAAGCCTTCACGGATTTTACCGGCAAAAGAATAGGCATCATCTACGCTAAGATCAACCTGGTGGAATACAGGAATGTGCTCGTGCTGAAATACAATGAGCAGGGCATTTATCTGAGACCGATTATCCTGTTCCGCACTTTTCATAAACCTATAATGATACCCTGGCAAGAGATCATGTCTGTAAAAGTGAAAAAAACATGGCTCTCCCGCACGGTTGAGCTGACTATTGGCGATCCACGCGTGGCTGTCATCACACTTAGTGAATCTTTATTCAGGCGGCTATCCTCATTTATGCCGGCACTTTCACAACAAATTTCCGGACGAGATAAGCAAAAATTTATTTGAAAGAAAAACCGGATTACATCCCTGCAACCCGGCTTTACAATGCTTTAAACGTTCGCTATCAGCTCACCAGCGTACCGATCGACTTACCGATTACTACTTCCAGCAAATTGCCCGGCCGGTGCATGTCGAATACGATGATTGGCAGATTATTTTCCTGGCAAAGGGTGAATGCAGTCATATCCATTACTTTCAGTCCTTGTGCAATGACCTCACCAAAAGACAGTGTTTCAAAACGCGTAGCGGTCAGATCTTTTTCAGGATCAGCAGTGTAGATGCCATCTACACGGGTGCCCTTCAGAATCACATCTGCATTGATCTCAATAGCGCGTAGCGAGCCTGCCGTATCCGTTGTAAAATAGGGATTGCCTGTTCCGGCGCCGAAAATTACCACACGGCCTTTCTCAAGGTGGCGAATGGCCTTGCGGCGGATGTATGGCTCAGCCACCTGCTCCATCTTAATAGCGCTCTGAAGACGGGTATTTACTCCGGCCTTTTCCAGCGCAGCCTGAAGTGCCATGCCATTGATTACTGTAGCCAGCATACCCATATAATCGCCCTGTGCGCGCTCAATGCCGGTTTCTGCCTCGTTCATGCCGCGGTAGATATTGCCGCCGCCGATCACTACAGCTACCTGAACGCCAATATCTGTAATCAGCTTGATGTCTTTGGCGTAAGATTCCAGCATGGCGGGTGAAATGCCATAGTTGCGGTCGCCCATCAGGCTTTCGCCGGAGAGCTTTAAAAGTATTCTGTTGTATTTAGGAAGCATCTTGTTGATTTCGGATTGGCAAATCCGCTGCAAAAAGCGGATGCTTTATGGCTGCAGCGCTGCAAAAAAAAGAAAAAAAATCCGGTAAGGGCCGCTTTTTGTATTTATTGCAGGATTGGCTGCATACTTCCGGTTATTCAAAGGGATTTACAGATGAGCGCATACCTGAACGCCATATAGCTGTTATCTTTACGCGCCTTCCCGAAAGTGCCTCATGGTATTCAGCAGTATTGTATTCCTGTTCTATTTCCTGCCGCTGTTTCTGCTGGTTTATTATCTGGCAGATGCACGGTACCGGAATGTGGTGATCCTCTTGGGGAGCATTGTCTTTTATGCCTGGGGAGCGCCGAAATTCATTTTCGTATTGCTCGGCACTACGGTTGCAGACTTTGTGATTGTGCGCAGGATGGCGGAAACGCCCATCTTATGGATAAGAAGATTGCTGCTTGCCTTTTCGCTGAGTATTAATCTCGGGCTACTGGTTTATTTCAAATACAGCAACTTTTTTATCGGGAATATCAATACCGTGCTGAATGTAGCGGACGGTCATACGATTCAATGGACACAACTGGCATTGCCGATCGGCATTTCATTTTATACTTTTGAAACGATCACGTATGTGATGGATGTGTACCGAGGCGTGCATAAGCCTTTGCGCAATTTCTGGGATTATCAGACCTACATTATCCTCTTTCCGAAGCTCATAGCCGGGCCAATTGTGCGCTATCACGATATCGCCGGCCAACTGTACGACCGCAGCGCTTACGAAACAACCGAGTACCGGCTGAGGGGATTGTACCGCTTTGTATTGGGGCTGACGAAGAAGGTGCTCATCGCCAATGTAATGGGCAATCAGGCCGACCAGATTTTTCACACACCGCCCGGCACGCTCAGCACTTTCACTGCCTGGATGGGAGCGCTCAGCTATACATTCCAGATCTATTTCGACTTTTCAGGCTATTCAGATATGGCGATCGGGCTGGGACTAATGATGGGCTTTAGATTTCCGGAGAATTTCAACAATCCCTATACTGCTACTTCCATCACCGATTTCTGGCGCCGCTGGCATATCACGCTTGGCTCATGGATGCGCAATTACCTGTACATTCCGCTCGGTGGAAATCGTGTATCCAACACACGTCTGTATTTCAATCTTTGGTTGGTATTTCTCGCTTCCGGCCTGTGGCACGGCGCTGCATGGGGATTCATTATCTGGGGCGCTTATCACGGGCTGTTTCTGGTGCTTGAGCGCATGTTCTTAGGCAAGTGGCTGAGCAAAATTGGAAAACTGTCTGTTGTATATAGCTTTATAGTAGTGCTGATTGGCTGGGTTTTCTTCCGGCTGGAGCATCTGCATCCTTCCCTGGCTTACCTGAAGCGGATGGTTACCTACGCACCGCTTCCTGGTAAATGGCTTCCCGAAGCTGATTATTATTTCTTCCTGCTGCTCGCTGTTGTCTGCTCCTTCTTCACACTGCTGCCTTTCGGGCAAAGAATACAGGATGCCATTTATCACCAGCATTATACCAACCGGCGGCATATCCTGATGACGTTCGTAAGCCTGATACTACTGGTTGTTTGCGCAGGGCGCATCATGACTGCTTCGTTTAATCCGTTCATCTATTTCAGGTTCTGATCGTATGAAAAAGACCTTGGATCTGCGGAAATGGCTGTTCGGCTTCCTGATGCTGGTGCTCTTGCTGCCCATGCTGAATCATGTATTCTTTTTCATAGAAAGCGCGCCATTAAAGGGAGACGTTCATCTTGCGCCGGATACCGTATTTACGCCGGATGCCTGGCTGCGCGGCGCTTATCAGGCACAGAAAGAAAGTTACCTGAACGATCATACCGGATTCCAGACCGATTTTGTGCGGATTAATAATCAACTGGATTACCTTGCTTTCGGCAAGCTGCATGCCCGCAATGTGATGATGGGCAAGCAGCAGTACCTGTTTGAAAGCGGCTATCAGGATGCTTACTTCGGAGCAGATTTTGAAGGCGACAGCCTCATACGCGAGCGGCTGCTGAAGCTGCGCTACATACAGGACACGCTCAGCCGTGCAGGCAAGCAGCTGGTGCTGGCATTTGCGCCTTCCAAGTCAAGCTTCTATCCTGAATACCTGCCAAACCTTCATCCGCAGCCAAGGCCAGATGGCAAGACCAACTACAGTGTCATTAAGAAAATGTGCGGGGAGCTGGGCATACAAAACATAGACCTCAACGGCTGGTACCGAAGTATAAAAACAAAGTATCCCAACCGCCTGTTCTCAAAACAGGGTATTCACTGGACGCTCTACGGCGCCGACCTTGCTGCTGATACTTTTAACCGCTATCTGGGCAGGCTGCTGCACAAGCAAATACCAACGGTCACTACTACCGGCACTACCTGCGGACAACCACCTAAAGGAAGCGATAACGACATCAGCGCGGCGCTCAACCTGATCTGGCCTTATACCAAAGAGGAATTTTGCTACAACAATCTATCATTCAACGAAGACAGCGCTACCACTCAGAAACCGGATGTCATTTTTATCTCGGACAGCTTTTTCTGGGTTTTCTTGAACGAAGGATTTCCGCAGCATTGCTACAGTCGGTGGCAATCCTGGTTTTATTTCGGGCAGGCGGTAGTCTGGCGCGGGCCGGGTACAGAGATCACCGATCAACCGCTGAGCGCGATCAATTGGATGGATGAGCTGAAGCAAACGGATGCGGTAGTGCTGCTTTTTACAGAGCCTAACTTAGTTGATATGGGACGTGGTTTCATAGAGCAGGCATACGATCAGTTTCATGGAATAACAGCCGGACAAAAGCAATAAAAAAGCGGCCTTTTCAGAACCGCTTTTTCAATATGTTTTCTTCGTGAAGCTTATTGTACAAAAGGCATTTTTACAACCTGGGCTTTCAGCGCTTTATCGCGCACCACCACAAATACATCGCTGCCATCTGCTGCAGATTCTTTGGCTATATAAGCCATGCCTATTGCTTTGCTGAGGCTTGGGCTTTGCGTGCCGCTGGTCACATAGCCAATCTCCTGGCCTTCGGCATTCTGTATCTTATAGCCATGGCGGGGAATGCCTTTATCGACCATCTCGATACCAACCAGCTTGCGCTTGATGCCTTCTGCTTTCTGCGCTTCCAGCATCGGGCGGGCGGTAAAGTCTTTGGTGAACTTGGTCACCCAGCCAAGACCGGCTTCAAGGGGTGAGGTGGTATCGTCAATATCATTGCCATACAGCGCGAAGCCTTTCTCCAGGCGCAGTGTATCGCGGGCAGCGAGACCGATCGGCTTCATCCCTTTAGGTGAGCCTACGCGAAAAATCTCGTCCCATATCTTCTGCGCATTGCCATCCTTATCTTCAAAATAAATCTCTACACCGCCGGAGCCGGTATAGCCTGTAGCGCTTACCAGCACATTATCCACGCCTGCAAAGCGGCCTTTTGTAAACGTGTAATATTTCAGGTTAGTAATGTCCATATCGGTCAGCTCCTGCAGTATTTTAACTGCATTCGGGCCCTGAATGGCCAGAAGACCCGTGCGGTCGCTGATGTTCTCCATCTCCACGCCATTCGTATTGAACGTGGAAATCCAGTTCCAGTCTTTTTCAATGTTGGAGGCATTCACCACCAGCATGTAGGTCTTGTTCTCTTCAATGCAATAGACGAGCAGATCATCCACGATGCCGCCACGGTCATTGGGCAGGCAGGAATACTGCGCTTTCCCGGCAGTCAGCTTCGAAGCGTCATTGCTGGTTAGGCGCTGGATCAGATCGAGAGCGCCTTCCCCTTTCAGCATAAACTCACCCATGTGGCTTACGTCAAATACGCCGGCATTGTTGCGCACGGTATTGTGCTCTTCGTTGATGCTGGTGTAAGAGATGGGCATGTTGTAGCCGGCAAATTCGGCCATCTTAGCGCCCAGATCAAGGTGCTTTTGCGTAAAAGGAGTGGATTTCATGGCTGGAATAATGTGGCCGCAAAGGTAATTCTGCGGGAGGATAACGCCAACCGGAAAAATATTTAGTCCAGATAGAAGAGTGATTGCGTCTGACGGTCGCGAAAGCCCACCAGCCCACCATACTGACTAAAGTAAACCTGCCAGATTTTTTGATCCGGATTAGTCATCGTATCGGCATTCATAACCAGCAGATTATTGTATTGATGCGGACCCAGCCGCTCGCTGGCAGAGATATATCCATGATTGCCATTTTGCAGCTTGCCGTTATTGATATCAAAGTATCCGGTAAAGTCTAAAACCTTAACGGAAGAAGCGGCAAATAAATCGCCACCGATGACCAGCGCTACTTCCATGGTATTCTTTCCATTCCGTGAGATATTGGCTGTTGCCGACATGAAGGCATTAGACAAGCAGTCCTGGACCGAGCAGCCGCCAAACTCATCATGTTTTACATCCGCATCATATTCATCGGAAGTGGTCCGTTCGGTTTCCTGAAAAGAGATTTTTGTGCCGGAAGTATTGGTAAACTGGTACGTATGCCCCTGCTCATAAGGAATGTACGTGAGATTCTGCTCATCGAAGGCAGGGCATTTATCATGGCATTTACAGCTTACAATAAAGAAGACGATCAGTGCGGCAAAAGGGAAAACGTATTTGTTGCTCATATTGGTTGTAGGGATGGGTCTGGTTTCGTAAAGATGACGTAAAACGGATGTAAGCCATTGGGTATGGTATCGCTTAAGTAATAATTACGCCTGAAGCGTCTAGTTTTAATATTTTTGCCTTCTATCAATTGTCCGCCACGTGCGGATCACTATGGCATTTCAAATATTTCTGACCCTTTTTCTTGTCTTATTAAATGGGTTTTTCGTTGCTGCTGAGTTTGCGATCGTTAAGGTCCGCACATCACAGATCGAAGTAAAATCAGGTAAAAATAAAGCGCTCGCTGATGCGGCAAAAGCAATTGTCAATAATCTGGATGCTTACCTGGCGGCTACACAGCTGGGCATTACCCTTGCATCGCTTGGCCTCGGCTGGGTAGGTGAAGAGGTGATGACTAATATCATGCTGAATGTAGTGCACCATTTCGGGGGCGCATTGGAAGAGGTAACAGCTCACCGCATTGCAGTGCCTATTGCCTTTTTCATCATTACCATGCTTCATATTGTGTTTGGTGAGCTGGCGCCGAAGTCAATTGCCATCCGCTATCCTGCAAGCACTACGTTCAGCATTGCCTGGCCGCTACGCGCCTTCTATCTGGTATTCCGTCCGTTCATCTGGCTGCTCAACAATATGGCCAATCTCATTCTGCGCATCTTCGGCATTAAAACGGTGCATGGAGCTGATATTCATTCGGAAGAGGAACTGAAAATGATTATTACCGAAAGCCATGAAGGCGGCGCAATTGAGCAGACCGAGCGGGAGTTGATACAGAATGTATTTGACTTCGATGACCGCCATGCGGGAGATATTCAGACGCTGCGAAAGAACATTACCGCCATGCCATCTTCCTATGGCGTAAAAGAAGCGCTGGATTTTGCCCTGCGCGAGGGCTATAGCCGCTATCCGGTGTACGAAGGCACGATCGATGAGATTATCGGCATCATCAATACCAAAGACCTGATGAAATGTAGGCTCGATCCTAATACGGGCGACCATATTCAGCCGCTCATCCGTCCGGCCAATTTTGTAAGCGATAACCGTAAGATCAAAGACCTGCTGAAAACACTGCAGTCAAGGCGTACTGTGATGGCTATCGTGACCAATGAAATCGGGGAAGTATCCGGGATTGTAACGGTAGAAGATATCCTGGAAGAGCTGGTGGGTGAGATACAGGATGAGTATGATGATGAGAAGCCTTATGTGCAGCAAATGCAGAATGGTACCTACATCATTGATGCGCACCGCAAGCTGGCAGACATCAATAAATATATTCCCGACCGGCTGGAAGAAGATAATGAATACGAAACGCTGGCGGGTTACATAGCCTATCATTTTCCGGAAGACTACCGCAAAGGCAGCGTACTGCGCATCAAAGATTATGAAGTGACTATCCTCACCATGTACCGGAATAGCGCGGCTACTGTATCTTTCCGCGTGATGGATAAGGATGAAGACGAATAGGAAAATACTGTTGCGCAAACGCTCAGGTTGATTTCTTTGTACATTATTCTATAATATTGCAGTATGTAAATTGCTCAATTGTGCCCGTTCACAATAGACATACATGCTAATCCCGTATATTACCTATATTCCTAAGTGATTTTTTATGAAGAAAATTAAATATTGCCTGATCGCGGCCTTGCTGATCGGTGCAAACGATTTGCAGGCGCAGAAAATCTTGGAAACGCCTGCCACAACAAGCCCTCAATTCCTGTCTTCACTGAGCCATCCGGATGATCATCACCGGTTTGTATTCACCTTTAAGCTGATTCCCGCAAAAGCAGGTACGTTTGGCTACAACATTTTTGCTGATGGCCAACTGCTGCTGGCGCAAGCCGTAATGCCCGGAAAAGGTAATGATCTCGGCTTCGCTACCCGTCAGGATGCAGAGCGCACAGCGCAACACATTATTCAGTTACTCGAAAATCCCGCAACCCCGCCAATCATTTCTGCCCGTGAGCTTGAAGAAATGCATATTCATTGAACCCCCTTTTTATACTGTTTAACCCTGGAATGTCTTTTATGAACAGAAAAGCTATACCCTTTTTAGCGCCATTACTGTCTGCACTCTTTATACTTCTGGCCTTTTGCGCCAAAGCTCAATTGCCGACGTGTAATATAATTTACTCTATCAAAAGCAGCTCTGCGTCTGTCTATAACTTTGACCCGTCGCTGCCGCCTTCGGTAACTAATCCTGTGCAGAATACTATTCCGCTGCCATCTACCAACAGCACGGGGCTTACTGTGTGTCCGGTGCTCCGCTCAGGCAATTCGACGCTTACCTTTTATACCCTGCTTGAGGTTGCCTCCTCGGGCCTTTACTACGCTTATTACAATCCAACTACCAATTCATGGGTAAATACGGGGCATGTCTCGCATACCGTGAATATTGCTGCGGGTGGCGGATATATTTTTGGCCTCAATGGCAGCACCGGCGATGTATATCGTTATGACGGGGGTGGCAATGATGTGCTGATTACCAATGTTGCTGGTTTCAGGGGCGCAGGTCCGTACGATCTTGTGGCCGACTGTGATGGCAACTGGTATGTGCTGAATCAGACCTCAACGCCCTACTTCCTGAGAAAATACAGCCCCGCAGGCGCATTGTTACAGAGCTGGACCATCAGCAATCCCAACAATCTGACCGTGTCGCCAAGTGGCGGATTCGCAATCATCGGCAGTACACTTTATACGGATAATGCGCTTAATGGAGGCATCGCAAGCTATACGCTGACTCCTACAACACTGACGCTAAACAGCACGGTTGCCTTTTCCCCGCCGCTGAACTCTTACGATTTGGGAAGCTGCGCCGGCAGTGTGCCTACTATACCGCTCATCAGCATTACCGCATCAGCGAATAATGTATGCGCGGGAACGCCGGTAACATTTACGGCCAATCCTATATCCGGTGGCTCTGCCCCTATTTATCAATGGCTGGTAAATGGTGTTCCTGCCGGCACAAGCAGTGTCACTTTTACCTATATCCCTGCTGACAATGATGTAGTTACCTGTGTGCTTACCAGCAATTCCGTTTGCGCTACATCAACCACCGCCAATTCCAATGCAATAACTATGGCCGTAACGTCCACCAATACTATTGCTGCGGTAACTGTATCCCCATCATCCAATAATGTTTGCCCGGGAACACAAGTCACCTTCACGGCCCTGCCGGTAAATGGCGGTACGAGTCCTGTCTATCAGTGGAAGGTGAATGGTATCATTGCAGGCACCAATAGCGCTACATATCGTTATATACCCGTCAACAATGATGTGGTGACTTGTGCAATCACCAGTAATGTATCCTGCATTGCCACACCTACAGTTACATCCCCTCCGGTAACCATGTCGGTAACGACTACTTCTGCGCCGGGTATCACTGTTGTTCCATCCGCCAATAATATTTGCTCCGGTACCTCTGTAACATTCAATGCTACTCCATTGAATGGCGGCCCCGGCCCGGTTTATACCTGGAAGGTAAATGGCGTTAATGCCGGCACCAATAGCGCTGCCTTTACCTATATACCAGCCAATAATGATATAGTAACCTGTATGCTCACCAGCAATTCACCTTGTGCTACCATACCTACAGCAAACAGTAATAGTGTAACAATGGTTGTAAACAGCATACCATCTACTCCGGTCACAATCAGTGGTACGGCAATGGTATGTACGGGTAATAGCTATGTTTACATCACCAATCCGGTAAGCGGAGCTACTTCTTATCAGTGGACTTTCCCGGCAAGCTGGAGCGGCGCCGGTACAGCCACCAGCATCAATCTCACGGCTGGCAGCGCCGGTGGTGCAATCACTGTAGCAGCTTCTAACGTATGCGGTACCAGTGCAACGCAAAACTTTGCGGTAACAACCATCCCTACAGGCACTCCTGCGGTAACACTTACCTCTTCACCATACCGTGATACAGTCTGCTCAAATGTACCAGTTACATTTACTGCTACCGGCACCAACATTGTTGGAACGCCGGTCTATACATTCCGTAAGAATGGAACAATTGTGAATGGTGCAGGCAATACTTATACAGATGCCGGACTGGCTACGGGCGATGTGATCTCGGTAGCGATGAATCTGGCGCATCCCTGCCTGGGCAATGTATCTGCTACTGCACAGGTCGGACCAATGACGCTCGTACCATCTGTATATCCGGGCATCAATATCAATACCATTCCCCCTACTTCACTCTGCGCGGGCAATCCGGTCACTTTTATCTCCAACATTACCGGTGGCGGTGGTAACCCGCGTTACCAGTGGTACAAGAATGGTCAGTTATTGACTGGTGTGACGACGCCTAACTACAATACCGCTGATTTTGCCAATGGAGATACCTTGCAGGTAAGCCTGACTTCATCAGCCTCATGTCCACTCCCGCCCGTCATTCTGTCCAATAAAATGGGGGTTCAGGTAAGCAATACAGTTAATCCTTCAGTAGTGATCAGCGCTAATCCGTCCGGATCTGTGCCTCAGGGAACAACAGTAATCTTTACCGCTACTCCTTCTAATGGTGGCGCTGCACCCGTCTATGAATGGAAGCGAAATGGCATAACCATCCCCTTTGCAACAGGACCTGTTTATACAACATCTGCTCTTCGGAATGGCGATGTGATTACGGCTTCTTTAAATAGCTCTGAGCCCTGTAAGCAGGAAGCTCAGGTGGGCAGCAACTGGATCACCATGCGGATAGGCACTACATCAATAACCGGCATAGCAGGCGGCTCGGGCGGCTGGTCCCTTTATCCGAATCCGAATAACGGATATTTTACCGTAAGCATTTCCGGCAATCCAGCACTCATGGGTAAGCGCTTTTCGTTCGACGTAATCAATACACTGGGCCAGACCGTCTATCATGCAGAAGCCACGCCTGATCATAACGACCAGTGGAATCAGGAAATACAGCTTGGCGGTGAAGTTGCCAACGGCTGCTACCTGATGCGGGTAAGCAGTGAAGGGAAGCTCAATGCGCTGCCATTTGTTTTGAAGCGCTAAGCATTTATTCCTGAATAAAAAGCAAGGCGGCACATTTGTGCCGCCTTGCTTTTTATCTAAACATCTTTTGTTGGTGCGTATCAAGCCTGCTTTACCAGTTGAATATTCGCTACCAGCTTTACATCATCGCCTAGCATTACGCCACCGGTCTCTGTAACAGCGCCCCAAGTAAGGCCAAAGTCTTTGCGGTTAATCTTTCCTGTTATTTCAAAGCCGGCTTTCGTTTGGCCATACGGATCTTGCTGGATTCCACCAAGCTCTACGTCCAGTGTTACCGGACCTGTAATGCCATGCATGGTAAGATTCCCGGTTACGGTGAGATCGCTGCCTTTTTTGGCCACTTCAGTGCTTTCAAAAGTCATTGTTGGGAATTGCTCAGCGTCAAAGAAATCAGGAGATTTCAGGTGGCCATCGCGCTGCTCATTGTTGGTGTTGACTGAGGCTACTTCTGCGCTGAAGTTGATTTTAGCTGTGCTGAAATCGTCACCTTCTGTTTCTGCATTCACCGTGAATTGGGTAAACTGCCCGGTTACATTGGTGATCATCAGGTGACGGATCTTGAACTGAAGTTCAGAGTGCATTGGGTCTAATGCCCATTTGGTTGTAGCCATAGCTATTTGTTTTTTATTTACTGAGTTATAAAAATGTTCTTTTAATCTTCTGTGCGGATTTTTTCCAACAGGTCATTCAGAATAGTGGATTCCTCTTCGGTCAGCCTGAGCGTACCATTCATCTTGTGCATATCGGCATTGGCACGGTCCAGTATCTTCAGTCCTGTTTCTGTAAGGGTTACCAAAGTCTCCCGGCGGTCTGCCTCCGATTGGGTACGTTCTGCAATGCCCTTCAGAATCATACGGTCAATAATGCGGGGTACATTGGAGCTGCGCTCGATCATGCGTAAAGCAATATCTTTTACACACATCGCCTGAGGGTGTTTTCCTTTCAGGATACGCATCACATTAAATTGTTCACTGGTAAGACTATGCTTTTTCAGCGTGGTGCTTACTTTTGTCTTAGCCCAATAAGCAGTGTACATTAGATTCAGCATCGACTTGTGAGCCATCGATTCAAACCGCTCTGTTTTTAAAACCTCCTCAAGTCTCATCATGCAAATGTATGTACATACATGCAGTTTGCCAAAAGTTAAGTGCTGTACTATTATCTAGTTTCTGATAAAGTCTTTTCAGCAAAATTTTTCAGGAGTTATAACAAAGCAATCCGTTAGTCGATTCGATGAATCGATGCAGCCGAATCAGTAGTCCGTTAAAAGCAAAAAAGCCCGGTCACAAGACCGAGCTTCTACATTTTGCATTTTTAATTTTGCATTAATCAGGCAACTTCGCTCATCACCTTAGGCGCTGCGCTCTTGATCGCATCGCTGGCCTGTGCTGCATACTTTTCAAAGTTCTTGTTGAACAGAGTAGCAAGCTCGGAAGCCTTCTTATCATACGCTTCCTGATCAGCCCAGGTATCACGCGGGTTCAGCACCTCAGCAGGTACGCCCGGTACGCTTTGCGGAACCAGTACGCCAAATACCGGATGCGCTGCATATTCGGCATCATTCAGCTCACCATTTATAGCAGCCGTAATCATAGCGCGGGTATGCTTCAGGCTCATGCGCTGACCTACACCGTAAGAGCCACCGCTCCAGCCGGTATTGATCAGCCATACATTCACATCTTTATGCTCATCCAGCTTCTTGCCCAGCAGCTCTGCATACTTGGCAGGATGCAGCGGCAGGAATACGCGGCCAAAGCAGGCTGAGAAAGTAGGCTGTGGCTCGGTAACGCCAACTTCCGTACCAGCTACTTTAGCTGTATAGCCAGAGATAAACTGGAACATGGCCTGCTCGGTAGTGAGCTTGGAGATCGGAGGCAGAATGCCAAAGGCATCAGCCGTAAGGAAGAAAATATTCTTCGGGTCGCCGCCATAAGATTTTTCCTTTGCATTCGGAATGAAATCGATCGGGTAGGCAACGCGTGTGTTTTCAGTAACAGAAGCGTCTGCGTAGTCAACAGTCTTGCTGCCTTCGTGAAACTTAATATTTTCCAGCAGTGCGCCCGGCTTTACCGCAGCCCAGATCTGAGGCTCTTTTTCTTCGCTCAGATCAATGCACTTGGCATAGCAGCCGCCTTCGAAATTGAAGACAGAGCCATCGGCCCAGCCATGTTCATCATCACCAATGAGGGCACGGTTAGGGTCTGCAGAAAGCGTAGTCTTGCCTGTGCCGGAAAGGCCGAAGAACAGCGCTACATCTCCATCCTTGCCTTCGTTGGCAGAGCAGTGCATGGAAAGCACTTTATGATCATTCGGCAATACAAAATTCAATACGCCGAAGATGCCTTTCTTCATTTCGCCGGTATAGGCAGAGCCGCCGATCAGGATGATCTTGCGGGTAAAGTTCACCGCGGTGAAGTTGGCCTGGCGGGTGCCATCCACAGCAGGATCTGCGTGGAAAGAAGGCGCCTGCAGAATGGTCCAGTCAGGAGTCTGGGTCTGAACTTCTTCTGCGGTCGGGCGCAGGAACAAATCGTTGCAAAACAGGTTGGCCCATGGTGTCTCATTCACCACGCGGATGTTGAGGCGGAAGGTAGGATCGGCGCAGGCATAAGCATCACGTACCCATACTTCCTTACCCTTCATATGAGCGCACACTTTATTGTACAGTGTGTCAAATACTTCAGGAGCCATCGGAATATTCACATCACCCCAGTCCACGGTATCTTCTGTGATCGAATCACGCACCGAAAACTTATCCTTAGGCGAGCGGCCGGTAAACTTACCTGTGCTTACAGACAGCGCACCGGTATCGTTCAGCTCACCCTGGCCAAGATCCAGTGTCTTCTGGGTCAATTCTTCCGGAGAAAGGTTCCAGTGTGCCACAGCCACGTCGAGACCCATATCAGCCAGATTTGCTGACGGGTTCTTCTTGCCAAATTCCTGCATAGAATTTTCTTTATGAGTTTTTTTTGGAAAATTGGCTGCAAAAATACAACGCAAATCTTTCCAAAAGTCATTTTTTTGAAATAAGTAGTCGCCTAATTTTTTTTTGAAAGGATCATTACCGGCTACTGAAAGGCCTTGCTTCTGACCACATCAGCTATTCTGAAGACAATTATGGTTCTCCTGCTCCTTAAGAATGATGCAACGGCTGTCCGTTTTAAAGCTTATCCGTTCGCTTAAAGGCTCTTGAGCGCCGCCATCAATTCTTCTGTCTTCACACCACCTTCCCACATTTTTACAAACTTCTTCTTACGGTCATAGATCACGATATAGGGCACATAATTGGCTCCATAGAATCTTGGGAAGAAATATTCATAATCCTTCGCTACCATAATATTTTTATAATCCTTCAGCTTCATCTGCGCGGCAAAAGGACGGAGCGTGGATAGCGGCATTGGGGTAAACAAAAGAATCTGTACACCCGTTAATGAGTCCATCTTGCCAAGCAGATTTTTGATCGTCATCTGGCAATGGTCGCAGTCGGGGCTGAAAAAAATCATCAGCGTGGGGCGGCCTTCGGGCACATTGTAAGTATTGAAAATAGTAGCGCTATCCTGCAGCAAAAGATTGAAAGCCGGCAGCGTGGGATATTTCTGATAAGGCAGCGAATCACGCTTTTTTTCCTGCGCATGGAGCGTAAAGGTGGAAGCAATCAGCAGCAGAGCGGCAAAGAAACGGTGTAGCATGAGCCTGTAATATTCAGGCAGCAAATGTCGGTTAAAATCGTTTGTTAGCGGTTGCTGCAATCCTGATGAATAAGGTAATTTTGAAAGCATATGCTCGTCAATCAGGATATTTTCGAAGAACGGTACGGTAAGCTGAATGAACAGCAGCAGGAAGCGGTGGATACGATATATGGTCCGGTCATGGTGATTGCCGGGCCCGGCACGGGCAAGACGGAAGTGTTGGCCATGCGCATTGCCAACCTGCTGCGCAGCGAGGCCCAGGTGCAGCCTGCCGAGATCCTTTGCCTTACCTATACGGATGAAGCCACCAATTCCATGCGCCGCCGCCTGCTGCAGATCATTGGTCCGGCAGCGCATAAGATCAACATCTTCACTTTTCACGGCTTCTGCAATACCGTCATTCAGCAAAACCCTGATTACTTCAGCAAGCGCACGCTGCAGCCTATTACCGATCTGGAGCGCACAGAGCTGCTGCACAACATGCTGGAAGAGCTGCCCAGAGGCCATACCCTGCGCAAGCTGAGCGGCAATATCTACTTCGATGCGCCGCGCCTCAACCGGCTTTTTGACCTCATGAAGCGGGAGCACCTGAATGCGCAGGACATCGAAGAGGCGGTCAATGCCTATGTTGATGATCTGCCCAACCGCGATACTTACCGCTACAAGCGCGCCGGCAAAGGCTACCAGAAAGGCGACCTCAAGCAGGCGCAATATGATGAAGAGATAAAGCGGATGCAGGCCACGCTGGCCGCTGCAAAGCTCTATGATGCGTACAACGGACAGATGAAGGAAAGCGGGCGCTACGATTTCAATGACATGATCATCTGGGTGCTGAGCGCATTCAAAGAGATACCCGGGCTTATCGAAAGCTACCAGGAGCGCTACCAGTTTATGCTGGTCGATGAATTTCAGGATACCAATGGTTCGCAGAGCGAGCTGCTCTTCACGCTCACACAATTCTGGGATGATCCAAATCTGTTTGTGGTGGGCGATGACGATCAGAGCATTTATGAATTTCAGGGAGCGCGTATCCGCAACATCATCGACTTTTATGAGCATTATGAAGAGAGTGTGAAGGTGATTGTGCTGCCGCAGAACTACCGGTCCTCACAGGCCATCCTGGATAAGGCAACAGCTACCATTGCCAACAATCAGCAGCGCCTGATCTATCAGCTCACACAGCTCAGCCTCGATAAAAATATTGTGGCGTCCAACAGCCGGTTCCGGGATGGCGCAGATACCCTTGTGCCGGAAGTGCGCATCTATCCCAACCTGCTGCACGAAGAAGCGGATATAGTGATGCAGATAGAAGCGCTGCGCCGGCAGGCAGTGCCGATGCATGATGTAGCGGTGCTCTATGCCCAGCACAAGCAGGCTGCCAACATCATGGATCTGATGGAGCGCAAAGGCATTCCCTATACCGTGAAAAAGCCGGTGAATATTCTGGATGAGCCGCTGATTCAGCAGGTCATTAATGTGTTGCGCTATCTGGATGAAGAGCGCCGGCAGCCATTCGGCGGGGAAGGCATTCTGTTTGAATTGCTGCACGCGCCTTACTATGGCGTTGCGCCTACGGATATGGGCACGCTTTCCCTTTACCTGCAGCAGCAGCCACGCAATGAGCGCTATTGGCGGTTGCTGTTGGCGAAAGGATTACTGCTCGAATCCATGAATCTGCCTTCGGCAAAAGCATTATACCATATTGGGCAGAAGCTGGACAACTGGATACAGCAGCAGCAGACATTGCCCCTGCCCCTGCTGATAGAGAAGATCGTGCATGAAAGCGGCATCGTGGCTTATCTGCTGAAAGGGAATGATGCCATCTGGAATATGCAGGTGCTGCATACCTTTTTCGATCATGTGCGTGAGCTGTACGAGCGCAAAGCCACCATTCGCCCGGCAGAGCTGCTGCGCAATATTGAGCGGATGCGCGAAGAAGGCATTTCCATTCCGGTGCAAAAGGTGATTCAGAATGATAATGGCGTACGGTTTTATACCGCGCACGGCGCCAAGGGCAATGAGTTTGAATATGTATTCCTGCTGGGCTGCACCAAGAACTACTGGGAGGAAAAGCGTGGCGCAGGCAATGAATACAAGCTGCCGGATACGCTTACCAAAACGGATGAAAACGATGATAAATCTTATAAGACCGAAGTAGCCAGAAGGCTGTTTTACGTGGCCCTCACGCGTGCCAAAAAGCACCTTTACATCTCTTACGCGCAGCAGGATAATGTAGGCAAAGAGCTGGCCAATTCTGTATTTATAGATGAGATCAGCAGCGCGGAAGAGCGCATTAAAATTGCCGTGCCGGCAGACGGTATCATGCATCACCTGGAATGGGCGATGGAGCCGGTAAGCGCTTTGAGAATAGAGCTGGCCAACCGCGCATGGATCGAGCGTACGCTGCAGCAGTTTACTTTGAGCTATACGACCTTATCCAAATTTCTGCGCTGTCCGCTGGCGTTTTATTATGAAAGCGTACTGAAGGTTCCATTTCTGAAAGGCGATGCGCTGGGCTTTGGCTCGGCGGTGCACAATGCGCTGGAGCGTTTCTTTAAAGACATGAAGGCGGCAGGCGGGCAATTCCCATCCAAGGAAGAGCTGATCCGTTATTTCGAAACATATCTGTTCTTTGAAGCAGAATCTTTTACCCAGCTTGAGTATGAGCGCCGCAAAGAGCAGGGGCAGAATATACTGGACGCCTATTACGACCGCAACATCAATCATTGGGCAACCAATGTAGAGATCGAATGGAAAGTGCCGCGCCTGCTGCTGGATGGCGTGCCGGTAACGGGTAAGATCGATAAGCTGGAGTTTGACGACAATACCTGCACTGTAGTGGATTATAAAACGGGCAATCCGGATTTCTGCACCACGCAGGTCAGCCCGCCGAATGATAAGCAGCCTTTGGGCGGCGACTACTGGCGGCAGATGGTGTTCTATAAGCTGCTGATCGAAGCGCAGCCTGAGCGCTACTGGCGGGTGCAGATCGGCAAATTCGACTATGTAGAGCCGAGCCGCAAGACGGGCGAGTATGTACAGAAGGTCGTGCCGGTCTTTGAGCAGGATGAAGCGATTGTGAAAGCTCAGATCAAAGATGCGTACGGCAGAATCATGAACCACGACTTCGATGAAGGATGCGGCAAGCCCGACTGCCACTGGTGCAACTTCGCCAGGCAATATGAGCTGGTAAGGCCGGGCAAGGAAGAGCAGTTCGTAGAGATCGATGATGTGTAGCATCAGTGATCAGCTCTTCGTTCCCGAAGGGAATCTTTCCTTAAATTTCTTGTTGGGGATTCCCTGCGGGAATGACAAGCCGCTGCAAGCCATGTGCTGTAAAATGTGCTGTAACGCTAGCGATATTTCCCGGTTCTTTCCTTCCAGCAAGAATATACACACAAACTTGTCATTCCCGTAGGGAATCTGTTTATCTGAAAGAGTTGATTACAGCTGTTTCGTCATGGGGTGGGTGGCCTGTTTTCGTCAACAAAGCTGTTAGCGCTCTAAGCGGGCTTCCCCTGTTGTGTGAATGGTCAGCCCTGTTCCGTGAACAGGCTTCTTCATTAACTAAACTGCTTTCCTTGCCGGGTAAATTGCCATCCTCATTAACATAACGGCCTTCCTTGTTTCGTGAATGGTCTTCCTTGTTAACATAACAGGCTTCCTTGTTTCGTGAATAGCTTTCCTTGTTAACAGAACGATCTTCCTTGTTTTGTGAATGGTCTTCCTTGTTAACATAACAGCCTTCCTTGCTCCGCGAATTGCCTTCCTGGCTCTTTGAACGGCCAATTATCTTCATTTTATAAATGATATGTGGGCGTAAACTGCTATTTTTTATTCAGGAACAGTCAATGATATGGATGGGTACTGGCACTTTATTCATAGGAATGGATACCTGTTACTTATAATACCTGTTGTCCTGAATGTATTGCCACACCTTATCCGGCAGCAGATAGCGCACGGAATTTCCTGCCTGTATCTGTTTTCTGATAAATGTAGCCGATATATCCAGCATCGGCGCATCCATGATGGTTACATGCGCATTTTCCGGCGGCGTTACGGTAAAGCCCGGCCTGTTATAGACAATAATTTCATACTGCGCCAGCAGCTGCTCATAATTCTTCCAGCGGTGGATGTTCTGGAAAGAATCGCCGCCCATGATGACCGAAAACCGCTCCAGCGGAAACCGTTCGCTCAGATAAGTCAAAGTGTCAATGGTATAGGAAGGGCGCGGCAGGCTGAACTCTGCATTGCTGGCGCGGAATTTCGGATTGTCTGCAATGGCCAGCTCGGCCAGGTGAAGGCGGTCGTGCTCATTCAGCAGGGAGTGGGATTCCTTGAGTGGATTATGCGGGGAGAGCACAAACCAGATCTTATCCACTTCCGTATTGTTCAGCACATGATTGGCAATAATCAGGTGACCGGTATGCAGGGGGTTGAAAGAGCCAAAATATAAGCCGATGTGCATTTCTTAGTGTTGAGTTCTTAGTGCTGAGCTTTGAGTTGTTTCTCTCAAAACGCCGCATGAGGAGGCGCAAAGGTACGGGGAGCAAATAACTAAGCACTGAGCACTAAGAACTCAACACTAAAAACTAACTTACCTTTGCGGTCATGTCACAGGTTGTGCGCCTTTCCGAGCTTCCCAAAGGCCGGAAAGCTGCTATTAAAGAACATACAGATGCCGATTTCCGGCTTACGCTGATGGAGATGGGCTGCATTCCCGGAGAGCCGGTATGGATTGAGATGATCGCCCCGATGGGCGATCCGCTGGCGATCCGCATTGCCGGCTATTACCTCAGCATCCGCAAGAAGGATGCCGAAAACATCTGGGTAGAGACTGATTAAACATTTAGCACCGATTCTATTTCAATAATGCCCGCCGCCTTTCACGATCAGGATATTGCCTCGAAGCTGAAGCAAAAGAGAAAGCTCTCCGTTTTTCTGGATGCGCTCGTCAAAGACCATTTGCCGCAGGTAAAAAAGGCGCAGCTTACCTACATCTTTTGTTCCGATGAAGCCCTGCTCGGCATCAACCGGCAATTCCTCGACCATGATACGCTTACAGATATCATTACCTTTGACCTCTCGGAAAGCAGCACGGAGCTGACCGGAGAAATCTACATCAGCGCAGAGCGTGTGGCAGACAATGCGGCAACATTCAAAACGGCTTACGATCATGAACTGCACCGGGTGATCTTTCACGGCGCGCTGCACTTATGCGGCTTTAAGGACAAAACAAAAAAAGACGCAGCAAAGATGCGCGCCGGCGAAGAAGCCTGCCTCGAAGCCTGGTACCAGCAGTAAAGCATGAGCATGAAAATAGAAAGACTCTACGAAGACGAAGACCTGATCATAGTCAATAAGCCATCGGGCGTGCTGGTGCTGCCAGACCGCTTCAATACCGGCCTCACCTCGCTGCACCGTTTTCTGCAGGATGAGCTGGGGCAGCAATTATGGGTAGTGCATCGCATAGACCGGGATACCAGCGGCGTTATCCTCTTTGCAAAGAATGATGTAGCGCATAAGTACATGTCCGGCCTGTTTATGGAGCACAACATCGGCAAGTTTTATGCCGGCCTCGTGCACGGCCGCGTAATGCCGGAGATGGGCCGTATTGAAGCGGCGATCATTGAGCATCCGGTTCATAAAGGCAAGATGACGACTGCGGCCAAAGGAAAAGCTTCAGTTACCGACTTCCGGGTAGTAGAGCAGTGGCCGCTTTTTTCGCTGATGCAGTTCCAGATACATACCGGCCGTACCCACCAGATACGCGTGCACATGCAGAGCATTGGCCACCCGATTGTATGCGATGAGCTATATGGAGATGGCAAACCGTTTTTGCTGAGCAATATCAAGCGCAAGTACAACATGTCTAAAAATGAGGAAGCCGAACGGCCGCTGCTGAGCCGCCTGGCACTGCATGCCTACAAGCTGTCCTTCACCGATATGCATGGCCATGAGATCACGGCAGAAGCGCCATTGCCCAAAGACATAGCCGCCTGCGTGAACCAGCTCAATAAATGGAGCACGCGCATTGAACCGAACAGCTAACCAAAGACATTATCAAACCACCAAATCATCAAATCAAAAAGAATGCATCAGTCACAAATCAACATACACATAACGCTCGACGATGATAAAATGCCGGAAGAGATTAAATGGCATGCGCCGGATGGCGGTATCGATGATCTGCAGGAAGCCAAAGGCATATTGCTCGGCCTCTGGGACGGCGAGGAAAAATCAGCCCTCCGCATCGACCTCTGGACCAAGAAGATGATGGTGGATGAGATGAATGAGTTCTTCTACCAGACTATTATGGGCATGGCAGAAACGTACAACCGCGCCACCAAGAATGGTGAGCTGGCCAAAGAGCTGCAGACCTTCGCCAAAGGCTTTTACAAAAAAGCAATGGATGCGCTGGACAAAGAAAACCAGCAGAATAACTAAGGAGCTGACTCAAACAACAAAAGCATTCAGGCAAAGAAGGTGATTATACAAACGGCCCGACTGATTTTCAGTCGGGCCGCATTTATGAAGGTAAAACTGCGCCGCATTTGCAATGCCAGAAAATCAACGGGCAGCCAGCAAAGGAGCAGACTCTATCTTCCGTTCGCCAATCTGCTGGCGCCACATAGCATAATAAAGTCCCTTCTCTTCCAGCAGGCTCATGTGTGTGCCCGTCTCGACAATCTGTCCTTTTTCAAGCACAAAAATGCGGTCGGCATGCATAATCGTGGAAAGGCGGTGCGCAATCATTGCTGTAATATGCTCCCGGCGGTCCGTGATCTCGCGGATCGTTTGCGAGATCTCATCTTCCGTCAATGAATCAAGCGCAGAAGTAGCTTCATCAAAGATCATCAGGCGCGGCTGGCGCAGCAGCGCACGCGCAATGCTCAGGCGCTGACGCTCACCGCCGGATAGCTTTAGGCCGCCTTCACCAATCATCGTATCAATACCATTTTCAGCGCGCGAAAGCAGATTATAGCAGGCCGCTTTGCGCAGCACATCTTCAATCTCTTCGTCTGTAGCGCTGGGATTCACAAACAGCAGGTTTTCCTTGATCGTTCCGGAGAAGAGCTGTGTATCCTGCGTTACAAAGCCAATCTGGTGGCGGAGCTCATCAAAATCAATGTCAGAATCCTTGTGCTGATTATAAAAGATCGTTCCCTTGATCGGGTGATAGAGTCCAACAAGGAGCTTCACCAGCGTAGTCTTTCCGGAACCGGAAGGACCCACAAAAGCCACCGTTTCTCCAAGCTTTACCTCAAATGATACATCCTGTAAAGCGGCCTTGGTTGCGCTCTGGTGCTGAAACGATACATGATCGAACCGCAGCGAAGTCACCTGATTCAACGTTTCGGGATTAGCCGGCTTCACCTCTACCGGGCGCTCCATCAGCGTCTGCAGATTATTTAAGGATGCCTGTGCTTCGCGGTAAGAAAGAATGATATTGCCCAATTCCTGCAGCGGACCAAAGATGAAGAAGGAATAGAACTGCATACTCATCAGGTTACCCAGTGTAATCGTCTTATGAAAGAGGAAATACATCAGGATGAACATGATGCACTGCTGCAGAAAATTCACAAAAGTGCCCTGCACGAAAGAGATGGAGCGAATGCTCTTCACCTTGCTCAGCTCCAGCTTCAGGATTTTAAATGTATTGGCATTCAGGCGGCGCACTTCCTGCTGGGTAAGCCCCAGTGATTTTACTAATTCAATATTGCGCAATGATTCTGTGGTAGAGCCTGCAAGCGCCGTAGTCTCATTCACAATCTTCTTCTGAATCACCTTGATCTTTCTGGACAGCACACTCGTCAATGTACCCAGGATAACTGCGCCCACTACATATACCACCGGCAGCCAGAGCGACAAAGTAGAAGCATAGACCATCACAAATATGAGACCTACCAGCGTGGCAAAAAGGATATTTACAAAGTTGTTGATGAACTTCTCGGAATCGGTACGCACTTTGGTAAGAATGCTCAGCGTTTCGCCGCTGCGCTGATCTTCAAAATCGGCAAAAGGCAGGCGCAGCGCATGGCGTAGCCCATCTGTATAGATTCTTGCGCCGAACTTCTGGATGACCACATTCACCACATAATCCTGAAATGCTTTGGCAATACGCGATATCATAGCTGCGCCGATAATCATTCCGAGCGCGCCCATCACACCCGCAAAAAATTCGTGCGATGTATATTTTTCAGGCTGCTTGCCATACATATCAATCAGATAATGACCAAGAATATATGGATTCAGCAAAGAAAAAGTCTGGTTTACCGCCGCTAAGAACAGGGCGAGAAAGACCATGCTCCGGTATGGCCTGAGGTAATGGAGTAATAGTTTCATAAAAATCAGCCGCAAAGGTAGGAATTGCCACCACGGTAAAAGATATAGGACAATTATTAAAACTAATGATGCCGGAAAAACCTTGACAAACGCCGGTCATACTGTACCTTCGTACCTATACGTTATTAGTGAATGAAGTTTTCTGCACGCCTGAAAAACATCCTTGTCCTCTTTTGCCTGAGCCTGCTGTTTCTGACGCCGGCTGCTGCCCAGCATAAAATTATGAACATGGCAGAGCATGATGACAAGCCCTATTATTTCGGGCTCAGCTTCGGGCTCAACTTTTCTACCTATCAGGTAAAGTACACGCAAAACTTTGCTGCTACAGATACTTTTATGCAGATAGAGCCGCATGTGGCTCCCGGCTTCAACTTAGGGCTTATTGGCAATTTAAGGCTTAATAAATGGGTAGATCTCAGACTGATTCCCACGCTTTCCTTCGCTGAAAAAAAACTGGATTTCAATACCCCTAACAGACCGGACACTTTAGAGATGCGTTCTATCGAATCCATCTACCTTCACCTGCCGGTACAATTAAAATTCAAGAGCGAGCGGTTGAGAAATTTCCGCTTCTATGCGCTCGTAGGAGGTAAGTTCGATTATGACCTGGCGGCCAATGCCCGCTCCCGCAAGACAGATGAATACCTGAAAGTAAAGCCGGTGGATGTGGGCGCAGAGCTGGGCTTTGGCATAGAGCTCTATTATCCCAACTTCATTTTCTCGCCGGAGAT
This sequence comes from Chitinophagaceae bacterium, assembly GCA_965200035.1. Taxonomy (GTDB): domain Bacteria; phylum Bacteroidota; class Bacteroidia; order Chitinophagales; family Chitinophagaceae; genus UBA1952. Next base: position 1,991,589 of record OZ241334.1, read on the forward strand.
CAAGATCAGCCAGGGACTCATGAACCAGCTTTATAAGGATAAAAACCTGCCGCTCACCAACGCGATCGAGCAGCTACATACCAGAATGATCGTTATTTCCCTTCATATAGAAGGATAAGGTTATCGTCTTTCTATTGTACTTGGGTGCGTTTCCTCTATAATTAATCTATTCTTCGGATATCCGCTCCCAAAGCATTCAGACGCTCATCAATCCGCTCATATCCGCGATCAATCTGATCAATATTATGAATCGTGCTCCTGCCTTGTGCCGACAGCGCGGCAATCAGCAGCGATACACCCGCCCGTATATCCGGCGATACCATAGAAATGCCTCGGAGCGATGCTCTTTTATCCAGGCCCATCACCACTGCACGGTGCGGATCGCATAGCACGATCTGCGCGCCCATCTCAATCAGCTTGTCTACAAAAAAGAGGCGGCTTTCAAACATCTTCTGGTGTACCAGCACGTTGCCTCTGGCCTGCGTAGCTACTACGAGTACAATGCTCAGCAGATCCGGTGTGAAGCCTGGCCACGGATGATCGTAAACCGTGAGGATAGAGCCATCAATGAACGTCTGGATTTCGTAGGTGTCCTGCGCGGGAATATGTATGTCGTCTCCCGTAATTGTGAATTGAATGCCGAGCCGCCTGAACGCATCGGGGATGATGCCCAGATGTTTTGTATCCGCATTTTTAATGGTCAGCTCGCTGCCGGTCATAGCTGCAAGGCCAATGAATGAGCCTACCTCAATCATATCGGCAAGCATACGGTGGTGTGCTCCGTGCAGGCTTTCCACGCCTTCCACAGTAAGCAGATTAGAGCCAATGCCGGTGATGCGCGCGCCCATACTGTTGAGGAGATGGCAAAGTTGCTGCACATAAGGCTCGCAGGCTGCATTGTAGATCGTCGTTTTTCCAGAAGCCATTACCGCCGCCATCAAAATATTGGCGGTACCGGTTACAGAAGGCTCATCCAGCAAGAGATCAGCGCCGGCAAGGTTGCGGCCATCCAGCCTGAATATGTGCTGCTCATCATCATACTCAAAAGAAACTCCCAGCTTCTCGAAGCCCCGGATATGTGTATCCAGCCTTCGGCGGCCAATCTTATCTCCACCGGGTTGCGGTATCTGCGCTGCCTTAAAGCGCGCCAGCATAGGTCCGGCCACCATCACCGCGCCGCGCAGCTTACCGGATTTTTTCTTGAACGTATCGCCCGTAAAAAAATCAGGATTAACGCTGGCCGCCTCCAGCACCACCGTATTAGGCTCCGGCTTACTTACAGATACGCCCATATCGCCCAGCAACTCAATGAGCAGGTTTACATCTACGATGTCGGGCACATTGGTATAGGTGATCGCTTCTGTGGTAAGCAGGCAGGCGCAGAGCACCTGCAGCGCTTCATTCTTGGCTCCCTGCGGAGTAATGGTGCCGCTGAGCTTTCGTCCGCCGCGGATTTCAAAGGTCTTTGCCATGTACTGAAGTTTCCTGGTCGTTGTTCCGTTGCTTGTCTTTCTTTTTTATGAAAAAGAAAAGCCGGCGTAAAGAAAATCAATTTCTCCCCGACAGCTTTGCCTTTACAGGAATAAAGTAAATCCTTATCCCTGATTACTGCTTTTGTTCTTGTTGAATTTCCGGTTCTTGTAATTGTTATTCTTGGCCGGAGTGGTGCCTACGCCGGATATATTGGCGCTATTGCTGTTATTGAAATTCCGGTTGTTGTTGCTTTTAAAGTTCTTGTTGCCTTTAAAGGTATTCTTGTTGCCGCCCTGCTGCCCGCTGTTTTGCGCGCGTGGATCGAAGTGTACCTTAAAGCCACCGGATTCGTACTGCATCTGGCCTTTGGTCAATTGCGCGAGCTCACCTTTGATCATATCATCATGCACCGGCTCTTTGTGCCAGGTGCCGTAGGCCAGCTTCATGTAGTAGCCGATGTGCTGGGTAAAGCCCTGTTTCTTCTCCTCTTCCGTTTCTTCCAATCCTTTTTGAATCAGCGCTTCGAGGTTGTGACCCAGGTGACGGTGACGGATTTTTGTCTGCGGATAGGGAATGGGCTGCGGCTTGCGGCGCACTTCTTCCGGTGTTGGCGGCGGATACGGACCATCCACATCCAGCCGGAAATCAGTCATCTGATATAAGTGATCCCAGAGCTTGTGTCTGTAATCTTCGATCTGCTTCAGATGCGGGTTGAGGATACCCATCAGCTCTATGACCACTTCCGCATTCTTCAGCCGCTTATCGCGGTCTTCTATAGTGAGCAGGTATTCTGCCATACTCTGCACATTACGGCCATACTCAGGCATGAGCATGCGCGTGCGCACGGTATTATATTCCATTAAATGGTTTTAAAAATTTGTAAGAAAAATTGCGCAGCTACAACGGATGTGTATGGCAGGAAAGGAAAGAAAGGCGGTTCCTTTGCCAGTGGCGCGTTGTACAAAAATAGGGGAAATCTGTAAATAATGATGCTACTTGGTCCGCTGGTCGTCATCGAGGCTGGTGCTTCGCTCGCGCTTTGCCTTCACTGCATCGCTGCCAAACTTCCAGGTAACATTGAAGCGGAAGGTGCGCTCATCCCAATAATTGCGCTGCTGCGTACCATTGTATTGATTGTCTATATAATTACGTTCGGTACGCAGAATGTCAAAACCGTTAATGGCGAAGCTCAGACGCTTTTGAAAGAACATGGCTTTAATACCGGCTTCCAGACTTTCATTGGCATACACCAGATCAAAATCATCAATGTTCCTGCTGTTGTATGTGAAATTAAGATTGGCGATCAGCGTTTTATTTTTATTCAGATAGAAGGTATTATTCGTCTCTACTGTAAAGCCCGGCCGGCTGTATGCGCGTGCTCCATCTCCATAAAAAGAAGAGGAGAAACGCGTGTACCATGCATTACCCGAAAGCACACATTCCCACCATTTAGCAGGATTGAATGTGCCGTTTACAGATGTGCCGATGCTCGAGCCATCGCCCACATTAGCCATGTTGAATGAATACGATTTATTGGCTGTATCAATAAAGCTGACGCGGGTTTGCAGGTTATTGACCTTCTGTGCAAAGACGGTAAAACTGTACTTTGAATGCAAGGAATAAGTCAGTTCCAGATTATTGCTGAACGAGGGCTGGAGAAACGGATTTCCCTGTGAATAAGAGGTGGCTGTAAAATAATTACGGAACGGGTTCATGTCCCAAAAATCAGGACGGTTGATGCGTTTGCTATAGTTAAGATTCCAGGCATGTCCATCATCCTGATTGTACTGCAGATATACGGTCGGGAAGAGCTTCAGGTACTCATTGCGGGCTGCCTCGCTAAGCGCCACGGAGTAGCTTTTTGTCTGGGTATATTCACCACGCAGGCCAAGCTGCAGCTCCCATTTGCCAAGTGTTTTCGCCGCAGACAAGTACAGCGCCTCGGTGTTTTCGTGATAGTCAAATGAATTGGTTTTGCCTTCATCCACATGATAAGTGGTGTCGCGGAAGTATTCGAAGAGATTGTTGCTGGTGTTGTGCGTAAAAGATGCTTTGCCACCAAATGTAAGCCTGGCAAAGGCCAGCGGCCATTCCACATCAATTTTGCCTGAGCGGATATCTATCTGCTGAACGCCCGAAGTCCGGGTAATGTCTGTGACGCCGGTAGGCAGGCTATCCGTGAAAAAGTTATTGGTGTTCAGGTTCCGGTAAGCTTTGCCTCTACGGTTGAAATAATCGAGATCCACATTTACCTTTCTGCCACCTGTATCTGCTTTCCACTGATAGTTGATGTTGCCCACATTCCTGAGGCCACGATCCTGCGTATGTGCAGCAGTGGTGATAAAAGAGTCAATACCACCCGTACGCAGGTTGTATGCATTGGAAGTAATGAGCTCATCTTCCGAATACTGATTACCGCCGTTCCCGAGTGTATAAAGCACCCCAATGGTACTGTTTTGATTCAGGTTATAATCTACCCCGATCTGTGTCCTGTTGAATACGTTTTTGCTGGTGGCATCATTGTGCTGCTCCCAGCGCTGATCGGGGTAATAGGTAGTGATATTTTGCTGCGGCATTTGGTTGGCGCGATAGGCATTGGCAAAGCCGTAGATGTTGATCTTGTTATGCCGGTAATTAAGGTTGCTGTTGAAGCCGCCTGCCCTGCTGAACCGTTGAATGTAGCTAAGTGCCGCAGTTCCGTTAAGGCCATTCTTCAATTGCTTTTTAGTCACAATATTGATGAGGCCGGAATTGCCAGCTGCATCGTATTTTGCCGGAGGAGTCGTGATGATCTCTATCCTTGATACATTATCCGCAGGAATGGATTTAAGCACATTGGCCAGCTCATCGCCCGATACCTGCAGCAACTTGTCATTAATCATCACACTTACGGTTGACTTGCCTGCAATGCTGATATTATTTTCATTCACCCGCACGCCCGGTGCAACTTTCAGCGCATCGAGCGCATCCCCACCGGCTGCTACGGCGCTACTTTCTACGTTAAAAACGGTACGATCTACCCGGCGCTCAATCAGCGGCTTGCTGCCAGTTACCATAACACCATGCAAATTTCGGGAAGTGTTGTCGCTTAGTGTCACATCAACTATGCTCAGGCTATCCGGTGTGTCCCGCAATAATGACCATTGATCTGCGTATCCTGTAGCGCTGATTTTAAGCAGCATATTCTTCAGTGCAGGAACATTGATATGGTAAAATCCGGAGCTGTCCGTCATTGCTGATTCTGCTACAGTGCTGTCTGCGTGGTGCAGCGTTACCAGAGCGTAAGAAACAGAATGTCGATCTTTATCCGAGATATGCCCTTCTATAGCGCGCTGTGCCTGAACCGGTAGCGCGAAAAAAAGAACAGTAAGTAATAATAAAAAAGAGCGGCAAGACTGCGGGAGGCACATGAAACTTGAGTAGGCTGCAAATGTTACGAATGAACGGATTGCTCCCAAGTTTTATTTTTCCACAACACAAATCTTTTTCGAAAATCAGCAGAAAGGTTGAAAGAAGCGCTAAGCTTTCATAATATCAAGCTGCACTTTTTCTTTTTTAGTAACCCGGTTGAGCAGGCTCAGCATAAAGCCGGACACCATAACGATCACTCCAAGCCATAACATATTGATCCACGGGAATACCAGCACTTTCAGCACAATCCAGTCGTCCTTAGTATCTGCCTGCTTCACATCGATCACCGCTGCATCCTGCTGTGGCAGTACATTGGTGAAGCGGGCATAGGCTTTCAGGCTTTTGGCCGTATCATCTATCTGCAGCATCTCATTGCCACGGATGATGAATACCGGGCGTAATTCCTGTGGTGTGCCTTCGAGTGTATGTACCGTAAGCCTGGCTGCCACAGCGATGTCGCCTTGCTGCGCGGTGTAGTTCGGATTATGAATGTCGCGGTCAAAACCATTGAAGACCATGTATCCATTGTTCAGGAAAATGCTGTCGCCGCTATGTACAGTATGGCTCTTATAGCTGACGGTATCAATCTTCCTGCTATTGTCCGGCACTGAATTTACATAAGTAAAAATGTCACGATCCAGATAATGTTTGGAAGCCGGATTGGCGCTCAGGCCCTGCTGTCCTTTAGGATTGAGAAATGCATCCGGATAAAGGTAAAAAGTTTCACGAACGCCATTCTTATCCTTACGCTGGAACATCACTTTATAGAACAGGCGCGGATCGCTGGATGAGGTGCTGTCGCCGAGATAGGTAGCATCATAATTGCCCATTGCCATCTTTACGCCATTGAACATCATCACATTTTCGCGGCTCTCGCGGATATTTTCCGCTACCGTTTTCTTTCCAAAATCCGTTACCACACCGGTTGTATTGAAAGAGATCACCTGCTTGTTGTAAGAGGATATAAGAATGCCCACCAGGATCATGGCAAAGCCGAAGTGCGTAAGCGCTGCACCACGCTTTTTCAGATTGCCAGATTGCACTACGAGCGCATAAAAAACATTAGACACCAGCCCGAAACAACCCGCGAAAAGCAACAGCACATACTGCCATTCACTGATCTTCTGATTGATTGCAATCAGAAGTGTTAATCCTGCAGACAAAGCCAGCACAATAGCAAAGCGCTTCCACAAAGTGCTCATCTGCGTAGTCTTGAACTTCAAAAACAGCACGGCAGCAGAAAGTAAAGCAATGATGATCGCTACCCAGATCTGAATATTATTATAATGCCGTTCACGCTCTACCGGCGGTGCAATATCCTTACCGGATATCCATTTAGCCAACGGCGACCATACCGGAATAGAAGTCACTATAATGATGTGTACCGCGCTCAGCAGAAGAACAAACGAGCCAATAAACATCCAGAACTCACGGGAAGAAGCGGCCTCTTCCGTTTTGACGCGCGGCAGGCTTTTCCACCTGCGCGCCATCATCCAGACGCAGGCAATCAGTATAAGGCCTAATACAACGATCAGATGCCAATACAAAGATTTTCCCTCGCCCGTAAAAGCGTGTACGGAAGTATCGCCCAGCACACCGGTGCGCGTCAGGAAGGTAGAGTACCATACCAGCACATAAGTGAGCAGCAGAAACACCATAGTAATAATAAAATTGCGCCCGGTGCTTCGATAGACCACTAGGGTATGAAGCCCTGCAATCAGCGTAAGCCACGGCACCAGAGATGCATTCTCTACCGGGTCCCACGCCCAGTAACCGCCAAACGTCAGCGACTCATAAGCCCATGCGCCGCCCATCATAATACCCAGGCCAAGCACACCGCCCGTCCACAGGCTCCAGTTCACAGCAGGCTTTACCCATTCTTTGTAATCGCCTTTCCAGAGGGCAGCAATCGCATAGGCAAAAGGAATCAGCGTAGAAGCAAAACCCAGGAACAAAACCGGCGGGTGAATTACCATCCAGTAGTTTTGCAGCAACACATTCAGGCCATTGCCATCCTGTATATAATTGGTGAGATAATTGGGATCGGAGAAGATGGGAGCGCCGGCCATCTGGTGGCGCAGCAGCAAGAATGGTGTGCTACCTATTTTGAAATCAGGAGAGAAATAGAAGCCTAATAGCATAGAAGCCAAAGCAACCTGTACCAGCGCTATCACCGTCATCACCCGGCTTTCCATGCCTTTGGCCGTTTTCATGACTACCAGTCCGAGCAAGCTGTGCCAGAATGCCCAGAGCATGAACGAGCCTTCCTGCCCTTCCCAAAAACAGGAAAGCAGGTATTTGGCGGGTAAGGCTTTAGAGGAATGCGCCCATGCGTAATGGTATTCAAAAAGGTGATGGGTAATGATGTAATAAAGGGCAAAGAAGATGCCGAAAATGGCAAAAGTGTGCACCACGAAAGAATTGCGCGCCAGCATCAGCCAGCTATGACTGTCGGCCGGATTGGTCTTTTCCGACATTGCCGAGCGGATGTAGCAAAAGGCGCTGAACAGCGAGGCCACAAACGTAAGGATGATAAAAAAATGACCCAGTTGCCCGGGTCTGAGTTGCTCACCTATGAATTGAGTGTTCATTATCTGTGGTAAAAATTTCTTCAATCTGCGCTGCATTAAACAAATGCTTGTACACAGGCTGTTTGCAATAAAAAACTTTAAGAGCCAACCGCTATCTGGTCGTTCTTATACTTGCTCGGGCACTTCATCTGGATCTGCTTACACTGGAATACATTGCCATTCATGTGTCCGCTCATCACGATCTGCTCACTCTTTTCAATATCCGTTGGCTTGGCGCCGGTAAATATTACCTCACGCACATTGCCACCTTTGTCTTTCACAAAAAAGGTAAACTTATTCGGGTCTTTCAATGGGTCGTAGACCATAGCCTTATCCTTCTCCAGAAAGCCCATTACGTGAAACTGCTTGCCCGGCTGCTTTTCGGCAGAGGCAAACGTCTCGTACGTGCTGAAATCGGCAAACATAGCAACCACTACACTAATGGCAGCAGCCACCAGAATGAGCAAAACAATATGAGTTTTCTTCATAATCCTGTTAACGCAGGTCACAAAGTTACGGCGTTACGGGTTTGCTTTCAATTAAGTTTTACTTTTGCGCCCGTTAAAGAAAATCAATCATGGCTGCAGATCTGTCGATGTTTGACCCTAATTCTGTAGGGCTGAAATCCAACAATATTTTTGGGCTTCCATTCAATGAAGATGACGCGAAGCTGGTGCTGCTTCCCGTACCCTGGGAGGTGACCGTTTCTTACCGTCAGGGTACTGCCCGCGGGCCGGAACACGTTTTCGATGCATCCCTGCAAGTGGACCTGTACGATCCCGATGTGGTAGATGGCTGGAAGAAGGGCTTTCACATGCTACCGGTAGATAAGAACATCCGCAAGAAAAGCGATTTCCTGCGCCAATGCGCTGAGCTGATTATCTCTCACCTAGGAGATGGCGGCAAAGTGGAAGAAAATGAGCAGCTTTCCGAAAAACTGGCCGAGGTTAATTGTGGCGGTAAGCTGTTGTACAATTGGGTGAAAGAGATGACCAGCCGCCTGCTGAAAGAAGGAAAGAAAGTGGGTCTTCTGGGCGGCGACCACAGCACACCGCTGGGCTTTATCGCTGCGCTGGGCGATGTACATCCGGAATTTGGCATCTTACAGATCGATGCACATGCAGATCTTCGTGAAGCGTATGAAGGCTTTACCTATTCTCATGCTTCTATCATGTACAACGTGCTAAAAGAAGTACCGCAGGTGAAAAAGCTCGTACAGGTAGGCATCCGTGATTATTGTGATGAGGAAGTAACGCTCATAGGCGAAAATACTGACCGGATTGCTACCTATTTTGATAAAGACATTAAGGAGCAGCAGTTTGAAGGCCGTACATGGAAGGAAATCTGTAGCGACATCGTGGCCCAGTTGCCTCAGAAAGTTTATATTTCATTTGATATTGATGGCCTTGACCCGAAGCTTTGCCCCAATACAGGTACACCGGTACCGGGCGGTTTTGAAATGGAACAAGTCTTCTATCTCTTTAAACAGGTAGTAGCCAGCGGCCGTGAGCTGATCGGCTTTGACCTGAATGAGGTAAGCGCCGGTGAAGACGGCAGCAGCATTGACTCAATAGTGGGCGCCCGGGCGCTGTATAAGCTTTGCAATTATATGGTCAAATAAGTAAAGGCCGTACTTAATATTTAAATCCTGCATTCATGAATGCAGGATTTTTCTTTTGGTATGGATGCAAAAAAGCCGGTTCGTAAAAACCGGCCTTCTCTATTTTCAATTAAAAAATGATTAACCCTGCAATGCCGCAGCGCCGCTCACGATTTCTGTAAGCTCAGTAGTAATGGCTGCCTGGCGGGCGCGGTTATAGCTGATCTTCAGCGATTTCAACAACTCGGACGCATTTTCTGTAGCCTTGTCCATCGCTGTCATGCGGGCGCCATGCTCAGAAGCATTCGCGTCCAGCACCGCCTTGTACACCTGAGTGTTCAATATTTTTGGCATCAGCTCCTGAAGCAATACTTCCTTGCTGGGCTCATAGATAAAGTCGGTTTCCTTGCTGCCTTCTGTCTTTTCCACCCTTGGGATAGGCAGGTAAGGCTCACTTACGAAGGCTTGGGTTGCTGCGTTCTTGAACTGGCTGTATACCAACTCTACACGGTCATATTCTCCTTTCAGGAAAGCATCCTGAGCGTAAATCGCAGCCTGGCGCACATTCTCAAATGAAAGATCCGAGAAGATGGTCCAGAAGTTGTCCACTACTTTATAATTATAGCGTACAAAATATTCGTAGCCCTTTTTGCCAATCGGCAAAATGGTCACATTACCTTTTTCATTCTGGGCTGAATACTTCTCGCGGATGGTTTCGCGGGTGAGCTTGATCACATTGGTATTGTATGCGCCTGCCAGACCACGATCAGAAGTGATCGGAATCATCAGAATGCGCTCTGCAGGGCGCTCAGACGCCAGCGGCATATTCAGGTCAGCAGAGAGTGAGCTAACAATATTGCTCAGCATTTCCTGCAGTTTCTCGGTATAAGGGCGCATTTGGGTGATGGCATCCTGTGCACGGCGCAGCTTGGCTGCGCTCACCATCTTCATGGCCTTGGTAATCTGTTGGGTAGAGGTAACGGACTTGATCCGGTTACGTACTTCTTTAAGCTGTCCCGACATAAAATTTGGTAATAGATGGAATTTCCGGCCGCGAAAGTACGATTTTTTTGTGGGTAAAGAAGGCTTTGACAATGTTTAATGTGTTGCTGAATGTGATGGAATGTGGCTTTTCATATTGTGGCCTTTGGCGGTTCAGGTCGCTGCGCGTCCCGGCCCTGTGTAACCTATAGAAATTAATCATCCACTCTCCCGCTACCCTGCCGTACTTTTGCAGCCTTATTTTTAAGTCAGGAAATATGACACCTACACAAACGGTTGCTGATGTGGTCATCAAATTTGCAGGCGATAGCGGCGATGGAATGCAGCTGACCGGCAGCCAGTTTACCAATAATACGGCCTTAATCGGCAACGACCTTTCTACTTTCCCGGACTTTCCGGCTGAGATCCGCGCCCCCATAGGAACGCTGCCCGGGGTGAGCGGTTTTCAGCTGCACTTTTCGAGCGAGCGCATCTTTACGCCGGGTGATATATGCGATGTGCTGGTAGTAATGAATGCTGCCGCGCTCAAGGTAAACCTGAAAGCCCTGAAACAAGGCGGGATCATCATTGCCAATACAGATGGCTTTGATGCGAAAAATCTTCGGCTGGCTAATTATCCGGACGGTGTGAATCCGCTGGAAGATGGCTCACTCATCGGCTACGAGCTGCATAAGATAGACGTAACCAAGCTGACGCGCGAGGCGCTGAAAGAGATCCAGATGGGCGTGAAAGAGAAAGACCGTGCAAAAAATATGTTTGTGCTCGGCTTCCTCTACTGGCTGTACAACCGGGATATGACCAGCACATTCTCTTTCCTGAATGATAAGTTTGGCAAGCGCCCCGAAATTCTGGACAGCAATATTCTTGCGCTGAAAGCCGGTTATAATTATGGTGATACTGTAGAAGCATTTACCACCCGTTATGAAGTAGCGAAAGCCAAGCTTGATCCGGGTCATTATCGCAGTATCACCGGTAACACAGCGCTGGCTTACGGACTGATAGCGGCTGCGCAGAAAAGCGCCCTGCCGATGTTTTTAGGTACGTATCCGATTACGCCGGCTTCAGATATTTTGCACGAGCTGGCGCGCTACAAGAATTTTAATATCCGCACTTTTCAGGCGGAAGATGAGATTGCCGGCATCACAGCAGCTATTGGCGCAGCTTATGGCGGCGCGCTCGGTGTGACCACTACTTCCGGTCCCGGAATGGCGCTGAAAACGGAAGCAATGGGATTGGCTGTAATGCTGGAAATTCCCCTGATGATCATCAACATTCAGCGTGGCGGACCATCTACCGGCCTCCCTACCAAAACGGAGCAGAGCGATCTGCTGCAGGCTTATTACGGGCGCAATGGCGAATGCCCGATGCCGGTAGTTTCCGCTTCCACGCCGAGCGATTGTTTTGATGCAGTGTATGAGGCCGTGCGTATTTCCGTGCAGCACATGACGCCGGTCATCTTCCTGAGCGATGGCTATATTGCCAATGGTGCAGAGCCCTGGAAATTCCCTCAGAGCAAAGACCTTCCCGAAATCGAGGTAGTTTTCAAAAAAGCGAAAGACGAAGGCGATGCCAAATACCTGCCTTATAAGCGTGATGAAAAGCTGGTTCGTCCATGGGCAGTGCCTGGCACGCCGGGACTGGAGCACCGCATTGGCGGGCTGGAGAAGGAAAACATCACCGGCAATATTTCCTATGATCCGGACAACCATGAGCTGATGGTGAAGATCCGTGAGGAAAAGGTGAATAAGATTGCCGATTATATACCGTTGCAAAAGCTGGATAGTGGTCCTGAGAGCGGTGATGTACTGGTGCTTGGCTGGGGCTCTACTTATGGCGCGATTAAAAGTGCAGTAGCTGTATTGCAGCAACGAGGCCATCAGGTAGCTCACGCGCATTTGCGCCACATGCGCCCATTCCCCAAAAACCTGGGAGAGCTGCTGAAGTCTTACCGAAAAGTGCTGATTCCTGAAATAAATAATGGCCAGCTGATCAAGATCATCCGCGATCAGTATCTGATCGATGCTATAGGTTATAATAAGATCAAGGGTACACCTATTTCTAAAGGAGAGCTGGTAGTGGCTATTGAAGAAATGCTGAACGCCGGATAAAAAGAGGCCGACTTTTTTATGGTGTAAGAGAAGTGTGATAAAACACCCCCTTTACGCTGCGCGCGTTCCCTTGCGGGAATCCCTTCATAGGGGGATGTTTTTCCTGTAGCGGTTCAGGTCGCTATCGCGTCCCGACCCTGCCTACCTTACCTGTATTCTCATCCCTTCGCTATGGCTGGAAAATTCCGGTGCATACATGCATTGAATGGTGCTGATGCCATTTGAGAAATCACCTTTCGCCATCACATTTACCGGATACTCGAATACATACGTTCCTTTGGGAAGGTAAGAAATAAAGAAGTTGGAGCATGCATCGCGCGTACTCTCATAATAGCCTAAACCTGCCTGCCAGCGATAGCCGCTCAGTACATTCACCGGCTCAAACGCCGCAGCGCGCATATCTTTCAGGTGCAGGTATTCCATGTCACGATCAGCATGGAGTACAATACGCACTTTTACGCGATCCCCTACTTTCAATGTATTACCGTCTTTGATTTCTTCCAGCACAGGTCCGCGATCTGTATTCCGCTCAATGAATAATTGCTTGGTCAGCGTCAGTGGAGTAGCGCCTCTGGTGATCTTGTCCAGCTGTTCGAAATATTGCCAGTACACAGCACCATAGGATGGTATGAACATCATCTTGCCATTATCATTGGAAACAGTAACCTTGATCTTACCCATTTCCGGACTGATCTCCTGCGCTGCGAATGCCTGCCTGAAATAGCCGGTACCTGCTTCGGTTTTAGCTGGCTTAATTGTTTGGTCTCCAAGATTGATAGACACTTGTTGTTCGCTGGTGAGCCATTGCGTACCGTTCAGCAATAGTGCGTAACAGGCATCTGCTGTGGCTTTGGTAGTCTTCCAGTTTTGCGTTTGCTTCTGCTTCAGCAGCCAGCGCTTCAGCTCATCTGTTGCCTTTACATCCTGTGCTGCTTCACTGAAACATTCGATCAGCAGACTTTGACTTTCAACTGGTGCTTCATACCACCAATAACCGGAATTACCATTGCTCCAGTACATACCCAGCTCTTCGCTGTGCTGCGCAGTTTCGCCCAATGATTGAATGATATTGGCAGCGGTACCCTTATCACCCATCCGGTAAAGAGACAGCGCAATCATCCCTTTTGAATAATTGTTGAATCTGAGCCAATACTTCGCTGCCTGCTGCTTGTAATAGTTAAAGGCTTTACTATTGGCAGCTGTATGGTTATTAAAACTGCACAGGTAGAGGTATTGCACCTGCAGGTAGCTGATCTGCTGCTCATCCAGCTTTGCTTTTGAGCGGATAAGCTCATTATAGTCATTGGTGATCTGCTGATCCAGGAATGATTGCATCCGTTCCTGTAAGGCATCGGTTTTATTATTGGTAATGCCCAGATGCTTCAGGCGGGCCATGCCGGTAGCAATATATTGGGTGATGTAGCGGTCTTGTCCGCCACCCTTGAACCATGGGAAAGCACCTTCCGAAAGAACCATGTCATTCAACTTATTGAGCGCTGCGTCCTGACTGATGCTAAGCTTATAGCTGTCAAAAAGCAGCGCAATGTTGTGCTTTTGTGCAGTCTCATCTTTGGCCTCCATCACCCAGGGAGTCTCTTCCAGCAAGGCAGATTTCAACTCCTCATTTTTCTGCAGATTGGATATCAAAGCCGTGGTATCTGTTGTTTTCCATTGCTCAAATATTGCTTTTACACGGGGAACTTTGTCCAGAATATGCGCTGCAAGCGCATTGGCGTAATAGCGGTTAAATGTTTGTTCCGCGCATTCGTAAGGATACTCCATCAGATAGGGTAATGCCTGTACCGCGTACCATGCAGGGTTGGTTGTGTATTCAACCGTCAGCCGGTGTTGCGCAAGCGTCTTGCTCGTATCGCTGTGCAGCAGCTTATTCAATTGAAAAGACTTCGTGCTTGTGCCATTCATCCAAAGCGGTAATGTTTCTGTAACCAGTGTACGGTTGGTAAGCACAGGGATCATATTTTCTTCCCCATCGCTGAAATTTCCTGCTATTGCTGAAATACGGATCAATACCGGCTCATAGCGACTCTCCGGTATGTGTATAGTCCAGGCTGCTGTGGTGCTCTGCGCTTTAGCTACGCTAAATGAAAACTTCTCTTCTTTCAACCGGAAAGAAAGATTAACAGGTTGCAGTGTTTGTGCATCTACAATCTCAAGTCGTGCCGTGCCATTGAGCTGCGCATCACTCAGGTTACTGATTTTGGTCATGATTGTCAATTCATCTCCCTGGCGAAAAAAGCGGGGCAGATTAGGCTGCATCATCAGCTCTTTCTGGGTTTTTACCTTGCCGGTCAGCTGGCCAACTGCCATGCTTTTGGTATGAGCCAATACCATGAACTTCCATTCCGTCAGGGCTTCGGGCAATGTGAAAGAGAAGCTGATAGCGCCATCAACATCTGTCTTTAGCTGCGGAAAGAAGAAGGCTGTTTCCTGCAGATTTTTACGAAGAGGGGGTGCGCCCGATTGCCCTTCCTGCTTTTTCTGGTCTCTGGCTTCATTGGCTTCCGCAAGCGGCACTTTTTTAAAGGAAAGGCTTTTCTCCATCTGTCCTGCAGGCATTGCTTCCTTTGCGCTGGCCATAGGTGCCGCAGGCGCAGCCATCCGGTCATAAGCAACACCTCCACGACTTCTGCCACTTACGGAACGATAGACTTCCTGCTGTGCATCCTGAAAAATAAGCTGTTCGTACTCTTTGGAATAACCGTCCGTTTCCGGGGTAATGTAGTAGGTAAGCGCGCGGTTATATGCAATGCCGAATCCGCCATTCTTATCCCATGAAGTATAGTTGTTGGCTAGAGGAAATAGCCCGTCTATACTCCACTCATGAATGCGGAATGCATCCAGCGAAGCGTCGTACATGCCCGCCAGCAGCTCTGTCGCCGCTTTTTCTTTTTTGCTGCCGCGTATAGTCACCGTCCATGTTTCTTTGGCGCCGGGCGATAGCTTATCGCGGTGCGTAGCCCATGTTACCTGCAGATCTTTATTGCTCCACGGCATATTGATGAACTGTTGCTCTGTGTACACCCGATTATCCTTTACCATCAGCCATTGCAGCGCTATACCGCCTCGATTGGCTTCTGATAGGGTTTTGATCCAAGTAGCAGAATTACCATTGTAAGCAATTGTTTTAGTAACGGCTTTACCAGTCGCACCTGCTTCCTGCTGTATGATGTACACATCCTTAAATCCGGAACTAACCGTTGCCTTTGCTGTTTCACCCGGCTCAAAAGTCTTTTTATTTATGGCGATATTAATTGGCGCATAGGCATCCCCACCGCTGATCTGTACATACTTTTTTTCTTCAATAAGGGTATTGCTGCTTTTGTCTTTGGTAGTTATAGAGATGACATACCAACCTTTGCGGAATGTGCCTGCAGGAATGGCCAGCATACTGCTTTCACTGCTTTGGAACGTGCGCTGATAGGCTATTGAGCCTGTTTCCCAAGTATCAGGCTTGCTTTCATCCTTATACTCATCCAATGGAAAATGCTGTCTGAAGGTGGGCTCGTCCATCACATAAAGCTCAGGCATTTCCCAAAGGCGGTTGCGGAACATTCGCTTTGGAGCATTCAATACAGTAATGGTAATAGTCGCCTGTTGCTGCAACGGCTGTCCGTTCAGGTTGGTGATGCTTACCGACAGTTTTTCCAGTTCTTCCGGTGTGGCTTTTTCCGGTATTGTTGCGCTGATCTGCACGCTCTGGTAGCCAGCTTTGATGATTTCGGATGCGCTGTGCGTTTCGCCCGATGCGTCTGTTACATCTGTATAGATTGTGTAGCTGAAGAATGGGCGCAATGCAGGCTCAATCGTTTCATCGGGCAATGTAGTAAAGGTTACATTGAACCTGCCGATTTCATCAGTGGCAACATTGCCCTGCTTTACTTCTACCTCTGCCGAAGCGGGCATAATCATACGGCGGTAGAGCCAGGGGTAAGGCCAGTATGTTTCCCGCACCACGCGGTATTTTACTGTTGCGCCGTCAATCACATTGCCGGCATAAGCGCGGGCAATGCCATTGACGGTTATCTGTTCGTTCAATGCATAGCTGCCTTTCAGTGTATCGAAGACTACCTCAAACTTTGGCCGCTTATATTCCTCAACAGAAAAATACGTGCTGCCTGTTGCATCGCTGATGCTCATCTGCCCGGTAATGCCGCTTTGCGGGGCAACGAAGCTGCCGGTAAATGAGCCGAACTCATTAGTGGTCAGAGTCAGCGTTTTGATCATCTGTCCGTTTACATCTTTAAAAGTCACTTCAGATTTTGTGCCGGCCAGTGCATGTGTCTGACTTACGTCCACCTCTTTTCTTACAACGATGCCTTTGAAAAAAACGGTTTGTCCGGGCCGGTAAATGCTGCGATCCGTAAAGAAAAAAGTAGCGGTGCTGGCCTTCGATTCGGGTGTGCGTCCATAGGCGTAAATGCCGGCATCTGCATAGAATACATCATTGCCATAATGAACGATGGTTCGGGTAGTGTAAAGGTTGTTTCCATTCGCATCGAAAGAGCCGTCCGCCTGTGCTTTTGCACTTGCTTTTTTGATCCATGTATAGCTGCTGTTCTTCCATTCCTGAGTATAAAAATCAAGCTGCGCACCAGCTAAAGGCTTGCCCGCTTTCCGGTTTAGCACAAAGCCGGAAGCGGTGCCCTGCTGGGTAATGAAGCTGATGTCTGATGCCTGAAACAAGGCATACACAAGCCCGTTATCATTTTCAGAAAAAGTAGCATTTCCGCTTAGCATAATCGCATAAAATCCTTTTGACAATGGCGCAACAGGAAGTTCTGTAGTATGGGATTCATAATCATCAGCGGCAGGCATAGATTGTGAGAAAGACTGAACAGCAACGCTCCTGAGCAGTATTTTCTTCCCATCCTCCTGATTGTTCTGCATCAGCTTTTTGAAATCATCTTCCTTCAGAATGAGCACGCGCACCCACACCTGCGGCACATTTTTATAAGTCATCAATACTTTGCTGTACTCACCCGGTATTATGGCTTCTTCGCACTGTACAGAAAGATTGGGTGTGGCGATATTTTTGGCTAATTGTTGGGCATTAATGCCTCCTTCACTCTTTGGAAATCTTGCTGCAAGCACAAGCAGCGCTTTTCTTAAAGCAACTAAATCACGTGGTGCATGTTCCGGTTTTTCCGCAGTCTTTGAATAAGGATGAACAGGTGTTTCATACTGTAAGGCAAGCATCCGGTAGCTGGCTTCTGTTGCAGCGGCATTGTCCGGATAGCGTTTGGAAATGTCGGCTAACGCCTTACTGTAACTGATTTTTTTATCTGAAAAAGTGGCATGGTCATAGACAAACTTCAGCCGTTGCAAATCTGCATCAATTAAGGCATCCGGTTCAGCGTCTTTCAGGTGAGCGGCAAGAATATCTTGATAGAGCAGTAAAGCCTTTAGCTGGTTAGAGGTGCTGTCTCTGGAAGCAATGCTGAGCTTTACAAAGGCTGCCGCATCCGATAAATAGGCAGGATCATTGAGGATAAACTGATAGGCCGGCTGGGTAATGCCATACTCTTCGCGACTGTAATAACCAACAGCACGGTAAGCCAGCAAATCAAAAAGAGTAGGTCGCAGGTAACGGGTAGCCACACTTCCGGTAAGCACGGGCGTAAAAGGCTGCAGCGCAACAGCTTTCAGCTCCCGCTCATCTTCCAGAGACTGATCGTAGTGACGGGTAATTGAACGGAAGAAATGAGGTGCATCCCAGGTTTCAATTGAAGACAGGCCTTCCTGGTGAAGCGGCGTACGCTGCAGAATCTGCCATTGGTGCTGCTGATAATAGCTGTAGTATAGTTGTGCTGCGATGCTGTGCCAAATAGCATTGTAGGGGAATGCAGCGCTCTTTGCCTCGGTTACCGCCATACGTATATTGCCTGTATCGGCGCCTTCTTCATATTGTGCGGTCGCCTGCATCAGATAGAGCTGCGCCTTGAGCATCTGTACCGGCTGGTCTGCGGTCTTTGCTTTTTTATAAATATCCTGCAGCACTTTTACGGCGCTCTGTGGCAGTCCGCTCTGGTTCATGAGCGAGTCCGCGCGGGAAAATTGTTGTTTGTACGGTTCCTGCATAGTCGTGTTTTTCTGGGCGAATGCGTGGATGGTAAAAAGCATGAACAGCAGCAGGCTCAGCCGGTATTTCATAAACATCATTTTAGGTAGCTTGTCAAAGATAGTGGATGACCTTTCGGCATCAATTCCATAAAAACAAACCTGCACCTTTCGTACCTTTCACATCCTTTTATGACGATTACGATTCTCGGAAATAACTCAGCGCTGCCTGCATACGATCGTCACCCGACCGCACAGGTGGTATCATTGCCCGGTGGGCAGGATATCCTGCTCGATTGCGGGGAAGGCACCCAGACCCAGATGCAGCAATACGATGTACGCTGGGGACGCATCAATTACATTTTTATCTCGCACCTGCACGGCGATCATTATTTCGGCATCTTTGGCCTGCTCACTACCATGAGCCTGCTGGGCCGTACCACTCCGCTGCATTTATATGCACCCGCTCCGCTGGAAGGGCTTATCAATAACATGCTTGCCGTAGCTTCATCCGTGCTATGCTATCCATTGCATTTTCATACACTGGCAGAAGGCTCGGCATTGCTGGTAGATGAAAAGACGTTCTCGGTAAGCTGCTTTCCCGTAGAGCACCGCATTCAGTGCCACGGTTTTCTGATCACACAAAAGACGCGCGGCCGTAAGCTCAATCCCGAAAAAGCATCTACTTACCAGATACCTGCCTACTTCTATGACCGGCTGAAGGCCGGAGAAGATTATGAGACCAAAACCGGTGAGATCATCAGCAACGAATGGGTTACCGAGCCGGGACCACCGGAGAAGCGTTATGCCTATTGTGCCGATACGCTTTACACAGAATCTTTTCTCGAGCACATTACCGATGCCGACATTATTTATCATGAAAGCACTTACCTGAATGATAATCTGGAGAAGGCGCTGCAGCGCTTCCACAGCACGGCCGGCCAAGCAGCAATGCTTGCCTCAAAAGCAAGAGCCAAAAGGCTGTTATTAGGCCACTATTCATCGCGCTACAAAGAGCTGGATGGGTTTAAGCGGGAAGCTGCAGCCATCTTTCCGAATGTAGAAGTGACGAAAGAAGGTGACGTATTTGAGCTTTAATACAGAAGCATTTAAATAAAAAAGCCTGTAGTTTCTACAGGCTTTTTATTTGTATCAGTAAGAAATTATTTATTTCTGGTCCGCCAGGTAGCGCTCCATGGCAGATACCATAGAAGGTGCGTTTGGCGCAGGTGCTTTCACTTCCAGCATGAGGCCGCAATCTTCCACGGCTTTAGCCGTTGTAGGGCCAAAAGCGCCGATGATCGTACCATTCTGCTTGAACTTCGGATCGTGTGAAAACAAAGTCTGTACGCTGAATGGGCTGAAGAAAACGATCATATCATACGAGCCTTTCTTCATCACCAGGTCAATATCGTTGGCTACTGTATGGAACAAAGTAACCTCTGCAAAAGTAATGTTGTGCTTCACCAGATATTGGTGAATGTCGTTCTTACCATTTTCCGCTACCGGCAGCACGTACTTTTCTAATTTATGCTTGCCAATTACATCCAGCAATCCCTGTGTGCTGCCATCGGCGCTGAAAAATACTTTGCGCTTGCGGTAGAGAATAAACTTCTGCAGGTACAAGGCTACTGCTTCGGTAATGCAGAAATACTTCATATCCTGACTCACCTTCACTTTAAGCTCTTCACAGATGCGGAAAAAATGATCTACAGCATTACGGCTGGTAAGCACGATGGCGGTGTATTCTGCAATATCTACCCGCTGCTTGCGGAACTCTTTACCGGGAATGCCTTCAACAAGGATAAATGGGTGAAAATCAAGATTTAGATTGTACTTGCGGGCTAGCTCGTAATAAGGCGACTTATCTGAATCGGGACGGGGCTGGGTAATTAGCACCGAATTTACCTTCTTGGCCTTCACTACCGGAGCCTTATCCTTCATCACTTTTGCTTTTGGAGCAGTCTTTTCTTTAACCGGAGGGGTTGATTCCTCCAACTGACTCTTCTTGGTTTGTGCGCGTACAGCTTTGGCCATATTCAGTAATCCGAAGGTTATGATTGTGCTACTAATATGCTATCTTACGCAAGGGTGCGCAATAATATCTTCACTAAAATTGCCATGGGCAATATTTCCGAGGCGCAAAGGTAGGTAAAAAAGTGAAACCGGCTGTACTGGAAGAAGGAGCCGAACACTTCCCACGAGCGCGTATACCGGTTTACGAGCAGCAGCGCTACCGCCAAAAGCGAGATAATCACCACCGGAGCAACCCATTGCGGCATAGCAAAAGCCAGTAAAATGGCAAATGGCAGCAGCACAATTCCCACTATTTTATTGATCAGAAATACATTAAACAGATATTGTTCAGTGATCGGCGTCACCCGGAATGCCCAGCCGGAAAAACGGATTACCAGGTACTTGATCAGATAAATCAGCATCATCCCGCCGATCAGGATCAGCAGCATATACTTGCTTTCATAGGTATTCTGAAAGCCGGTATCGTATAGCCTGCCCGCATAATAAATATAGGCGCCGGCCACTACCGCAAAGAAAGTGTTCATCAGAAAGTTAGATACGGTAGCGCTCTGTATCTGTTCCTTGAAATGCCTGCTGCCCGATGAATTGCGGAATGCGCGCAGCAAAATGGCAAAATAGTGCGGATCGGAAAAGCGGATAGTGCCGAGGATGAGACAGAGCAGCAGCAATACATAAAAATCTGCCGTATGGTCGGGTGAGTGATGAGGTCTGCTGATTGCATCCTTGATCGCGGGCATGTTACCACCATACCGGCTATAGAGGAGGCTATCCATGTCCTGATGAACGGGAACGCGCACTTGCTGCCGGATGCCTGTACTGTCGATGGTATAAGCTGCGGTATTCACCCGCGCATCAGCCTGCGGCATAGCAGCTGTACCGGCTAATAGCAACAACATCATCCATAAAACCCACCGCATCATGGCTGCAAAAGTACGGGCCTTCTTATCCAAATCACAGGGCGCATCTATTACATCCATCTTATTTTTTCCTGCAGAGGTATCACGCGCTGACCTTCCTTCAGCACATCGCTGTAGCCAAAGTAGAGCGCTCCCAGCATCTGATCTTCTTCGCCCAACCCTAAAAATTCTTTGAAAGATGGCCTCAGCACCATTCCGCCAGAGCCCCAGTAAGCAGCTATGCCCATCGACTCAGCGCCCAGCAGTAAATGCTGAATAGCAGCAGATGTAGCCGCAAGTTCTTCCAGCACAGGTATCTTGGTGAGGTGTCCGCGTTTCATAGCTGCCAGGATCACGTGAGAAGCCTTATCGCCCATATGCAGCAGCGTTTCTTTTCTGGCAGCATCTGTTTTATCGCCGGCTTCCGCCTCATAAAGCGCCGCATGCTGCTCACAGAATGCTTTTACTTTTTCATTGCCTGCATAGACGAAGAATCGCCAGGGCTCTGTATTTCCGTGGGTTGGCGCCCAGTCTGCCAGCTCCAGCAATTCCATGATCTGCTCATTTGGTATGGCTTTTCCATTCATCTGTCCCGGCTTGATGGTCCGGCGGCTTTTAATGATCTTCTTGAGTGCTTCCGCGTTGTTCATGATTCAATATAAAATTCTTCAAAAAAGGAAGGCTGCAAGTTTCGCTATAATTCCGCAGCAATGATTACATAAAGCGTAAAAAAAAGAGCAACGGATGTTGCTCTAAAAAATCTGCCGCCTGGGATCAGTAACCGTGGTGATAGCCATGGTGGTACGGACGGTAGTAATGCGGACGGGCGTGGTGGTGATAGGGGCCATAGTAGCAGGAGCTCAGGCCCATCGTCATAAATGCTGCAACCAGCGCGCTTAAAATGAGTTTGTATTTCATAACCGGTGTTTTATAAATGATCAATATCGATTTACTGTACCTATAGACAATGGAAAGTAATCATAGTTTATTGAACATTTAAAAATTCCTGCCAGAAAATCTGTTTTAACAAGAGGGGATGATTAAATCTTATCGCCGTCATAAGCCCAGCGGATGTAAGTAGCGCCCCAGGTGAAGCCACCACCGAAAGCCGCCAGTACAACATTATCGCCGCGCTTCAGTTGCTTTTCCCACTCCCAGAGGCAGAGCGGCAAAGTGCCATTTGTTGTATTGCCAAAGCGCTCAATATTGATCATTACTTTTTCCGGATCAAGGCCCATGCGCTCGCGTGTGGCATCGATGATGCGCTTATTGGCCTGATGCGGTACCAGCCAGGTTACGCTATCGGCCGTAAGATTGTTGCGCTCCATAATGTCTGCTGCTGCATCCGCCATATTTTTCACGGCAAACTTGAATACGGTTTGCCCTTCCTGATATACAAAATGCTCTTTGTTCATCACCGTCTCCATCGTTGCCGGCTTCATAGAGCCGCCCGCTTTCTGATGGAGGTGCGCACGCCCGGCGCCATCGCTTTTGAGCACTGAATCGACCACGCCATATCCTTCTGTATCCGGCTCCAGCAGTACGCAGCCACAGCCATCGCCAAAGATGATGCAGGTAGCCCGGTCTTCATAATTAAGGATAGAGCTCATTTTATCGCCACCGATCACGAGCACTTTTTTGTGGCGGCCGCTTTCGATAAACTGAGCACCGGTAGTAAGCGCATAGAGAAAGCCGCTGCAGGCAGCAGATATATCATAGCCAAAGGCATTTTTCATGCCTGCCTTATCACAGATCACATTTGCCGTGGCGGGAAACTGCATATCCGGCGTTGTTGTGGCGCAGATCACCAGCTCTATATCCATCGGGTCGATGCCGCGCTTGCGCAGCAGATCCTGCACGGCCGGCACCGCCATATCGGAAGTGCCCAGGCCTTCACCTTTAAGAATGCGGCGCTCGCGGATGCCGGTGCGGGTCTGTATCCATTCGTCTGTGGTATCTACCAGCTTTTCCAATTCCTGATTGGTAAGCACATAATCCGGTACATAACCGCCCACCGCAGTGATCGCGGCCCGTATTTGCTCCATGCAAAAAATAATTGTTGTTAAAGAGGGCCAAAATTAATTCTTAATTAATAGAAGTAAAGAATTGGCGAACGTTAAAATTCCCGCACTTAACAGATAAGTGCGGGAATTTACGGATAGGGTCGGGAAGCGACAGCGACCTGAACCGCCATAAGATATATTATAAGAGGAAGAATTTGCCTGTAACGGGTTCAGGTCGCTGTCGCGTCCCGACCCCTGCGGATTAAGCTACCACTGCGTCCTGAAGACATTCAATAGCTTTTTCCACCATGTTCTTTGAGCCGATGAATACCGGTACACGCTGGTGCAGCTCGGTAGGCATAACATCCAGAATGCGGCCATTGCCTGTAGTAGCTACGCCGCCGGCAGCCTCAATGAGGAAAGCCATTGGGTTGCACTCATACATCAGGCGCAGTTTGCCATTTTTATTGGCGCGGTCTGCCGGATACAGAAAAATGCCGCCTTTGATAAGCGTACGATGCAGATCTGCTACCATAGAGCCAATGTAGCGGTGCGTATAAGGACGGCCTTCGGCCTTATTGTCTTCCATACAAAATTCGAGGAAGCGCTTTACGCCATCATCAAACTTTACGGTATTGCCCTGGTTTACTGCATAGATCTTTCCTTTGTCGCTGCACACCATATTCGGGTGAGAGAGGCAGAACTCGCCTAGGGAGGGCTCCAGTGTAAAGCCATTAACGCCATACTTAGTGGCAGATACCATCATGGTGCTGGAACCGTAGATTACATAACCGGCAGCCATCAGACGATTGCCCGGCTGCAGAAAATCTTCTGCCGTGCAGGGAGTGCCTATTGGCGTTACGCGGCGGTAAATAGCAAAAATAGTACCAATCGATGCATTGCAATCTATATTGGAAGAGCCATCCAGCGGATCGAACAGCACTACATATTTTGACTGCATCGAGAATTCATCATCAAAGCATACAAAATCATCATTTTCCTCAGAGGCAATGCCACAGCAGTCTGCACTGTTGCGCAACACAGAGATCAGCGTCTCATCGGCATACACATCCAGTTTCATCTGCTCCTCGCCCTGAATATTAGTAGCGCCATGCTTACCCAGAATGCCTTCTACGAGCCCTGCCTTATTCACCTGCTTGTTAATCATTTTGCAGGCAAGGCCGATATCGCGCAGCAGCGCAGAAAGCTCTCCGGTGGCTTGCGGAAAGCGGCGGGTTTCCTGAATCGTAAACTCATCCAGAGTCATCAGTTTGCGGGAAGCATTCATGGTGCGTATATATATTTTGTTATGATTCCGATATTTAATGCAA
This sequence comes from Chitinophagaceae bacterium, assembly GCA_965200035.1. Lineage (GTDB taxonomy): Bacteria > Bacteroidota > Bacteroidia > Chitinophagales > Chitinophagaceae > UBA1952. The sequence goes on from OZ241334.1 coordinate 2,016,098, forward strand.
AAGTAAGAAACACAGGCTTTTTAATCTGTTTATAATAGCCATTTTTGCTTATTAACATTGTAGATTTGACCGCCTCTTACGGCGAATGCTCCACACATGATCCAATCTTACAAAAATCTGAACAGGCAGACGCTGGAAATAGACCAGCCGGAAGGCGCCAATTGGGTGAATGTAACGCCGCCCCTGCAGGTTGCGGAGATGGATAACCTGTCGAAACAGATGGGCATTCCCATGGATTTCCTCACGGATACGCTGGATATTGAGGAGCGCGCGCGCTATGAGCAGGAAGACGGAGTCAAGATTGTGATCCTGAAAACGCCGGTGGAAAATAAGTCGCTGAATGAAAGCGATGCCTATTTTATCACCATCCCCATTGCCATTATCATTACCCAGCGCAGCCAGGTGGTCACGGTCAATTCTTTTGAGAATGATGCCATCCGCCGCTTCCTGAACACGTTTGCGAAGCGCCACCCGGAACGACCTACCATGATGGTGCTCAAGATTTTTGAAAAAGTAGTGATGGATTTTATGGAGACGCTGAAAGAAGTAAACCACCGCCGGAATACGATGGAGCAGCGCCTCTACGACTCTAACCGGAATGAGGAATTACTGGCGCTGATGCGTGTGCAGAAAAGCTTAGTATATTTTACCACCGCCCTGCGGAGCAATGAGTTGCTGCTGATGAAGATGGAGCGTACCAATTTTCTCAACTGCGATCAGGATGAGCGGGAATTTCTCAGCGATCTGATTGTAGAGTTCTCTCAGGCGCTGGAAATGGCAGATAATTACAGCAATATCCTCACCTCTACCATGGATGCGTATGCCAGCATCATCAACAACAATATGAACCTGGTCATTAAGCGGCTGACTTCCATTACCATCATCCTGACGGTGCCGGGTACTGTAGCGGCTTTTTTCGGGATGAATGTGATCTTCCCCGGCGAGAATAAAATCGAAGGGTTTTATTCATCGCTTATCATCTCTGTGGTCATTGCTTTTGGCGCCAGCTATTACTTTACCAAGAAGAAGTGGTTCTGATCTTTTATTGACCTTCTGCCTTTCTATCGCTTATTTTTACGTCATACAAAGCGGCGGTTGCTGCTGATTGACCTATGCGAAGTTTCCGCCTTTTATCCGTTTTTTTCCTCCTGCTGGTACAAGGCTGCGCGGTGATCCGGCATTCTGCCAAGTATGATTTTGGTGAAGGCGTTTATTATGGCTCCATTCTGAGAGGGCGCAGCTCCCGCGTATTCGTTGCAGAAGATAAGGATAAAGACACCATTACGGTCATGCCGATGGTGCGCAATGATGTGTTTGATACCAGCCGGAAGGTCATCCTGCCGGTCTCTGCCAAAAAATTTCAGGCAAAGCAATATTATTACAAGCCATCGCTGGATATAGATGTGCTCACCATCCCGTTTAAATACCGGCCGTCTGTAGAGGGCTTTCCGCGGCAGTTCAATGCCAATTACAATGGTGCTTTGTACATCGGCTACCGCACAGATGGCTATCGCGCTACCTACCGCTCCAATCATCTGGGCGCTTATACCCGCCACCTGACCCATATCGGGTTTAGCGTAGGAGTGTTTGGTGGCATCGGCGCCACGGCCATGAATTCGTGGGTCACGAAAGACAAGATTGATATAGAGTACGATGGCTTCATCATTTCCAAAGGCGTGGCCGCCATCTTTGCTGTTAATAATTTATCGGCAGGCATCAGCCTCGGGTATGATCATCTGACGGATGAAAACCGTCAATACTGGATTTATCAGGGACGCTCTTATATCGGCTTTATGCTGGGCCTGAATCTGAACTAGGCGTTTTATGGCTTATCAGAAATCCGGAAAAATGCCTGTATCATCATTAATAATATTTTTTTTGTGCTTTAGCAGATGATCAAAACAATTCCATGAACGTATATCAACCACTGCGCTTCAATGTGCGCGTTTACGGCATCTGGATCGGACAGGGAAAGCTTCTGGTGAATGATGAGCTCATCAAAGGGCAGCGGGTAATCAAGCTGCCCGGCGGCGGACTGAAGTTGGGCGAAGGCACTATCGGCGGATTAAAGCGGGAGTGGAAAGAAGAATTGAATCTGGATATTGAAGTGCTGAAGCATTATTACACCACCGATTTTTTTCAGCAATCGGCCTTCAACGATACGCAGGTCATTTCCATTTATTATCTCGTAAAAGCGGCGGTGCCGGATATGATTACCAACCTCTTCCCCGAAGAGCGAACGTACTGGCTACCGCTTCAGGAGCTTGCCGAAAACACCTTCACGCTGCCCATCGATAGAGTGGTCGGAAAAATGTTGATGAAAGAATTTTTACAAAACTGATTTTCGCCAGTCTATTCATTACCCCCACAAAAAATAACAATAAAACACATCCTTATGAAAAAGGTATTACTCGCTCTGGTACTGCTTCTGCAGCTTACACCGGCCATTGCCCAGAAAATTGAAGTGGAAAAGAAGACCAACCTGATCAGCGTGGATGGCACTCCTTCCTTCTTTCTGATGCCCCGCAACCGGATTCTGTTTACAGCAGATTATACGCTCGAAAATATGCAGCACCGGGAGCTCGCTTATCTCAAGGCAGTGCAGCAACCTACCTATTCACCAGCGGCGGGAAGCAGCACAGAGACTTTTTATGTAATGACCTTTTCGCAATCGGGCAACTCCTGCGAGCTGCATGGCTTTACCTCTTTCAGTGTCATCAAATCGCTGGCACGCAGCATTGCTGCAGCGCGTCTGGTGCAGAATAATCAGGTGAGCCGGGAAGCAGAGCGTAAATTTGTAGTCATGTACAATGGCTCCTTTGTACAGGACCCTTCAGATGATCGCGGACGCAATGACGACCGTGGCCGTTATGATGATGGCCGGAATAGCCGCGATGACCAGTATGGCAATGATCGTAACCGAAGAAATGATGATCCGCGCTCTGGCGACCGCAGAAATGACCGTACAGATGACGGACGGGGATATGACAACAATCGTGATAATAATGGCCGCAACGATAATGAACATGACAACAACGACCAGCAAGGCAATGTGGCACCTGCCCCGCTGAACATTAATATCGTGAACAATAAAATTTACGATGGAGATGAATTGCTTGGCACCTTTAAGAAAGTAGCCGCTGCTCCGAAAGGACAAACGGCCTATACTGTGTATGATGCAGTAAACAAGAAAGTAGCTGCCGTAAAGCATACCAACAATACCACAGAAGAATGGCAGATAACCCTGGCAGACGGTAAAAAAGTAATGATCCGCTACCGTGAAGATTCGCCGCTGGTAAAGCTGTTTCAGGCTATGGCAGAAAAGGGTTATCTCTGAACTTTTAAATGATTTAGTACAAAGCGGCATGAACGATGGTTTGTGCTGCTTTTTTCATTTTCAGAAGATTTGCCGGCAGGGATGAAAACTTTTATTCCGCTGTAAGCATCGCCTATTTGCTCCTCTGCGCGGCATTTCGCACTTTTACCATTCAGAAACTGCTGAAATAAGATAAATACGATATAATGACTGAGACAGAAAAAGTGCATTGCCTCATTATTGGTTCCGGTCCTGCCGGTTATACGGCGGCTATCTATGCCGCACGCGCCAATCTTAAGCCGGTACTCTATCAGGGCTTGCAGCCGGGCGGACAATTGACCATTACCACAGATGTAGAGAACTATCCGGGCTATCCAGATGGCATTATGGGGCCACAGATGATGATCGATTTTGAAAAGCAGGCACAGCGCATGGGCGCTGATATCCGCTGGGGCTTGGCTACCAAAGTTGACTTTTCGCAGCGCCCGTTTAAAATAGAGATTGATGAAGAAAAGACCATCGAGGCAGAGTCAGTAATCATTGCTACCGGTGCTTCTGCAAAGTGGCTGAATATAGAAAGCGAGCAGCGCCTCAATGGTCATGGGGTAAGCGCCTGCGCAGTATGCGATGGCTTTTTCTTTAAAGGGCAGGAGGTAGCCATTGTAGGTGCCGGCGATACGGCCTGTGAGGAAGCGCTCTATTTATCCAAGCTTTGCAGTAAAGTACATATGCTTGTGCGCAAAGGGGAAATGAGGGCCAGCAAGATCATGCAGGACCGTGTATTGAAGACAGAGAACATTAAGGTGTACTGGCACAGCGAAACCGATGAAGTGCTGGGCGATAAAATGGTAAGTGGAGTACGCATCAAAGACATCCAGACCGGCGAAACGCAGGATGTACCTGTCAGAGCATTCTTCGTAGCCATCGGCCATCAGCCTAATTCCGATATCTTCAAAGGATGGCTGGATATGGATGAGCAAGGTTACCTGATGACTGTTCCCGGTACCGGCAAGACTAATATAGAAGGTGTATTTGCCGCAGGAGATGTGCAGGACAAAATTTACCGCCAGGCAGTCAGCGCCGCAGGCAGCGGTTGTATGGCCGCGCTGGACGCAGAGCGCTTTCTGGGCGAAATGGAAAGCCACTAATTTTAAAACATCAATAATATAAAAGCGCCGGTTAGTATTTCCTGACCGGCGCTTTTTTCTGACCCAATGCAATTCCATTCCTAAAAAAATCCCGGCTTATATAGGCCGGGATTTTAAAACTGACTGTACTAGTAAAAACCGTTCTTTACCTGATCAGGGTTACATTATTAGTATAATGCTCCGAACGGCCATCTTCATAGCTTACGTCAATAACATATACATATACACCCTGCGGCTGAATAGCGCCATTAAACGTGCCATCCCATCCACGACCATCCAATGTAGCTGTTTCAAAGATCAGCTGACCCCAGCGGTTATAGATGTTCAGCTTGAAGGCAGTAACACCGCGGCTCAGGAGCTGACGTGGCAGGAAATAATCATTATTACCATCATTATTGGGGCTGAATGCATTTGGAATATCCAGGTAGCAGCGCTTGTACACTGTGATGCTGTCAGATACCGTACAGCCATTCACCGTTTTCGTGATGCCATATATGCCGTCTGTATTTACAGAAATAGTTGGCGTAACCGCACCGGTAGTCCAGGTATAAGTACCTGTTGTGCCTGTATGGTCAAACAGTACGAGTGGTGTGCTGCCCGGGCAAAGCGATGTATCCGGACCCAGATTTACCATAGGATACGGATGAACCGTTACATTGTCCGTAAAGAAAGTATCGGGGCAGAACTGATAGTGTGTAGATACTGTAACTGTGTATACACCAGATGCGTCGAATGAGTGAGATACCGGATTGGTATTCGGGATAACGGTGCCATCACTGAACGACCATTGATAAGTTGAAGGCTGTACCCCGGCAAAATTGGCTGTGAAAAGACTGCTCAGTCCTTCGCAAAGGCTGGATACATTGGTCGTAAAGGTTGTGGTCGGGATCACATTTACGTAAACGTCCATATACGCGGTATCACTGCAAGGCACAAAATCTGTAATCACCATCATCACATGGTAACGGCCGGATTGTGTATAGGCATGGATTGGTGTGCTGCCGGAACCGGTTGTATTATCTCCAAAATCCCAGAAATAAGTAGGATTTGCCGAACCAACTACAAACGTAGAAGTATCCCGGAAGTTAAGTACCTGACCAATACAGGCCGTATCGTAATCAACTTTGAATTTGGCAATGAGCGGGTGGCGTGTATCTACATTCTTGCGTATTGAATCTCTGCAAATGCCATTATCTGCCGTGAGGCGCACGCTGTAAACACCTTGTCCTGAGCTGTACACGTGAGATGGATCGTGATCAGTAGCAGTTGTGCCATCGCCGAACTCCCAGGTATAATTAATCGTGCCCGGAGTAGGAGTGGTATTGGTAAATACAACGGTATCAATACCGCCACAACTTGGCTTCAGCACCGTTGTAAAATCAACCGGAATAGGCGGATTAAACAGGGTGTAAGGGCCAACAGTATTGCCTGCCGGACAGACGCCGACACTGACCGATATAAAATTGTAAATGGCAGCTTCAAGATTAGGGATCGTTACATCACCGTTTGCTGAAGAGCCGGCCATGAAGCTTGGTTGCGGTACGCCGTTTTTACTGTAATGGACATCATAGTTTACATTATGATCCAGCCCTTTCAGAATCAGGCTGCCATCTGTAGCACCGCAATAAGTAGGATTGACTGTCTGCACGCTGCGGATCTGCGGATTGCCGCCTACAACAATTCTGATGGAATCAATCGTAGTATCAGAGCAATACACCTGGCGTACGTAATAAGTAGTGGTTTGGGTAGGAGAAACAGTAATAGAATTCGTAGAAGAAGCATTAATCACATTATTAGGCAGCGTGTACCAGGTAAAGCCTGCATTGCCTGCCAGGGCGATTGGTGTAAATGGAATTGAATCGATGGTGTAATCGTTCGGGCCATTCGGAGTAAAACGGCGGCCATCACGCTGAGCGGTCCATACATTTGGATAGTTGCGGCCGGGTACCACATTTGCCACGCCACCGAACTCATTCTGCAAACCCTGGATGGCTATGCCCGGAGGGGTAGGCCATAAAGTGCAGACGGGTTTACTACGCAGAAACATTTCGATCTTGTTAGAACCTTCATAAAGAATGGTCTGAAAAGAAGTAAGCACCGTAGGGCAATCGTACATCGGTACATCGCAATAAGTGACAATGAACTTCCGGTTAGGCGCTACGCCGGCATATGTATAAGTGATCTGTCCTCCCTGGCTTGGATCAATATCGGAGAAGTTGGTACAGATAGCATTCAGCACATCCGTATTTCCCGGAATAGGCCCACCTGCGCCGGTGCCTGTAGGCGCTACCAGCCAGTTGTGGCCCTGATTGGAATTGCCCAGGTTAAAACCGATAACCCCGTTGGTAGATATCAGGCACTGAGTATACGTATTTCCGTAAAAAGTAAAAGGGAAGCTGAGTGAAATCGGCAGCGACCAGTGGTCATCTACCGTGATTGCCGCACCTACCGGCAGGCCCGCCGGGTTGGAGGCATGGACTGTCTTGCTGACACCCAGGCAAATTGTAGTATCATTTTCCGCAATCGTTACCTGAGCTGCTCCTTTATTGAAAAAACCGGCAAAAAGGACTATGATCAGTGCAACTGAAGAACGATGTAAAAAATATCGCATAGTAATCGGGAGTTGTATTAAAAATTTAAAGACACATGCAAACCTCAATCGGTTGGCAGGGAGGGCAACTAAATTAATGATTTTCTCCGGATAAAGTAACATAGGTGCGCTACATCATGTGTCTGTTTTTTGTAAAACCAACCCCCTGAAATCACCTGACTAGTTGACAATCAATAGACGTCCGCTAATTTCTCAATATCCGTTATCGAACGTTTGAACTCATCCAATAAAAATATTGATATTGAAAAAATTGGCTAATAATTGATGATCCAGCAACTGTAATAATCACAGAAATGATTGATAATCAAAGCAATTTTATTCTTTTTCTGCTGCCGGTCGCCACAATAATCATGAACAAGCATGGATAATGCATAGGAAATTGCTGTAGCATATTCACCGCATCCATCTTTAAAAAACGCTACGGGCGCATCCGGAATCAGCATCTGCACGCCATCATAAAAACCTTCATTCTGTTCTTTTTCCTGATTGCGCCCCAGGATGAGCAGATCAGGATGAGCAATGCCGTTTTGGGCTATGAAGTGAGCTACTTCTTCGATCGCCTTTTCAGTAGAGGTAGTATTAAAAAGATATAAAGATTGGATGTGCATGATACTGCCATCCTCTTGATTATTGATTGCAAAAAATACAGCGCCCTCGCCCGCAGTTACGCCAGCCGGCGGCTCATTTTTAGCAGTCTCAGTCCGGTAAAAGCCCAGCCGCTGCATAAGTATATGACTGCTGTTCGTAAGCTCATCGATACCACCGGTAAGAACTGTTTTACCCGGATGATCCTGCAGGTAAAGCCGGGTATTGATTAACGCATGTTCAAAAGAATGGCCCCGGTGCACATAAGTCATATTATGGCCATGGCAGCCCGATAGCAGGGCAATCTGTCCGCCAACGGTATTATGGGTGCTTTGAATGAATGCCGTAGGGGTAAGCATCTTCTCATCCTGATTTACCATCTTACTGAGAAAGACCTCTGTATCCTGCAGGCAGCCCATGGCTGTACCTACAGACAAAGCGTCCGGCTTCTTAATAGCGGATGCTTCTAGGCAAAGGCTGGCAGCGCCAATGCCCATACGCACTACCTTGCTGGTGCGGCGCAACTGCATAGGCGGTATCCATGCTGTATAGTCGGGCTCATTTGCCAGGCGCTTCAGTGTATCGTGTTCCGCATTTCCTTCAGGTACTATCCGGCCAGCACCGTGCACATAAAGGTTCAGGTTCAGCATTTTGAAAAAATTAAAGAAGAACAATTGCCGCCGAAGCCAAAAGAATTGGAAAGCACATGCTGAACGCCGGCTTCACGTTGAAAGGTGGTTACCGGCTTGAAGCTTACATCTTCCATCTGCGTAGCCCAGCGGAGATTCGGGAAGAGAACATTCTCACGAATGGCCAATGTGCTGAACACAGCTTCTATACCAGCCGCAGCTCCCAGCGTATGCCCGGTAAAGCCCTTGGTAGAAGATGCTGGCGGCACATTACCATCAAAAAGCTGATCGATAGCAGCGCCTTCAGAAGAATCGTTATTGGCCGTACCTGTACCATGCAGATTGATGTAGGAAATAGCTGCAGGCTGCAGGCCGGCTACGCTTAAGGCGCCTTGCATAGCCATAAGGTTACCAATGCCTTCAGGTGAAGAAGCCGTTTGATGATAGGCATCATTGGTATTAGCGTATCCACTTACCACGGCAATAGGTACTGCACCGGTTTCTTTCACGGCTTTTTCGCTCATGAGGAGTAAATATCCTGCGCCTTCACCAAGATTAAGCCCGCGCCTGTGTTGATCAAATGGTTGGCAGGGCTGCTTATCCAGAATCATCAGCGTATTGAAGCCATTCAGGGTAAACCGGCACAGCGCATCTGCGCCGCCTGCAATAGCAACATCCAGCATTCCTGCCTTAATCATTTGCGCCGCCATCATAATACTGTTGGCAGAAGAAGAGCAGGCGGTGCTGATCGTTGTTGTGAAGCCATTCAGGTTAAAGAAATCCTTTACCAGAATGGTGACTGAGCCGCATTCGTGATGAGCAAATGCCGCTACATCGCCGGCCGCCTTATCTGCTGCAAATTCTTTGTAGAACGTTTCCGTCAGGTCCATTCCGCCAACAGTATTGGCAGAAAAGAAGCCTACCGGATATTGTTCCGTGAGCTTGGGAAAAGGCTGAAGCGCTTCCTGTACGGCAATGGCGCTGAGCAATGCAGTACGGGGCGATTGTGGGTCGATGCCGGTCTGAGCGGCCAATGCCTCGTTGCTCTGTTTGATCTCTGCCACAGGCAACTCATCGCTCCATACTGTTTGCAGAATAGTTGCTTTGCTTACTCCGGTAATCCCATTTGCTAAGCTCTTGTAGCAGGCTTCCGTATCCTGCCCGATCGCTGAAATAATACCTGTATTGACAATAAAAACGGGTGTGCTCATGCCAGTAGCAGGTTTGTGCCTGCTGCGCGCGAAGATAAGGATTGAACAGATGCCATCAGGGAAGGATCAGCGCTTCATCAGCAATACTTTCACCGCTTTGGGAGAGATGAACCGGAATAAAATAATAAACAGGATGGCTGCGCCTCCCAGCAAAAGCCCTTTTACCTTCCAGGGCAAGGGAAGCATCTCGAGTGCCCATCCACAGGCAACCATCACCAGCAGATAGATGACATGCGCGGCAATCCATCGCAGCTGTACCGGGAGGTTATTGTGTTTTGTAGTAAAATAGATAAAGCAGAAGGCCAGCACCCATTGGGTAAAGCTGGTAGTAACCGCCGCGCCCAGCGCACCATAGCGGGGAATAAGAAATAAATTAAGCCCAACATTAATCACCACTCCGATAAAGGAAAGCTTATTTAGCAAAGCAATCCGGCCATTGGCGGTAAGCAGCGTTGAATAAATATACATGATGCCATAGGCAGGAAAAGAGGTCATCAGCCAGCCGAGCAAAAGGCCATTGTAAGAATTCCGGTGATGATAAAGCACTTCCATCAGGTCATTGCCCAGGAGCCAGCATCCTACCGCACAGGCAAAGGATACCGGCAGCAATAAATTAGTGCACAGCCGGATAATCGGCGCCACGCTTTGCTTCTGCGCCAGCATGCGCCCGAATAAAGGCATCAGCACCCCGGCGATCATGATGGAAAACATATTGGCTACATCCAGCAGGCGGTAAGCCGCTACATATTTACCGGCCTCCGTCTTGCCATCCGGCTGATACAGGCGCTCGATCAGCGGCATATCGCACCGCATGTAAATAGCCATCAGAAAAGCGAGCAGGGCATAGGGCGCACCTTCTTTGATAATGCCCAGCACCGGCTTCAGGCTGAAATGAAAGAGCACCGGCATCGGTGCAATACGCCTCAGCAGCATAATGCCTATGATAATAGCTACCGCATAGCAGCCGATCTGTGTAATGATGAAATGCTCGATGCGGAAGGTAAATGCCGAAGCAGGAAGCAGCAGTAGAACGCCGCAAACGATAATCATTAGGAAGCGATCCAGCACCGATAGGACCCCATCTGTACGGAACTGCTGCAGGGCAGCGATATTGCTGCGGATAAAAAGCAGCAGAATGGCAGAAGACTGTAACAGGATAACTCCGCCCAATAGGGCTAGCTCCTGCCCGTGATAGCCCCAGAGCGCACCGGCCAGCATGACCACGCCTGCATATAGTCCGATGAGCAGAAGACGTGCGGTAAGCAACAATGGAAATTGTGTAGCAAAGCGTTCCGGATCACCCGAAAGGGTACGGGTGTTATAATTATTCAGCCCGAAATCGATCAGTATCTGGAAAATGATGGCCAAGTTGAGCAAGGCAGTGTACGTGCCGAAATCTGAGTAGCCTACGCGGTTCTGCACGGTCCGATCGATCACAAAAATCCATACGGGCTTGATCAGCAGGTTGATGCCGAGCACAAAAAGGAGATTCCGTGCAAAGAAGCGACGCATGTTTAAGAATCAATGTGTTGAATGTGAGGGAATGTGCATCCGGTGGGGCAAAGCCTGCCGCATCCCGGAAGAAAATGTTAAGCCCTTGAGCCGCATTTCACCACATTATCGCATTCCTACGCATTTAGAAGCACCAAAAGTATATTTTTGCGCCCATTCTGGCTATGCGAATTGCAGTAAATACACGGTTGCTATTAAAAGGAAAGCTCGAAGGCATTGGCTGGTACACGCACCAGATGCTGGAGCGAATGGTGAAAAGCCATCCTGAGCATGAATTCATTTTCTTCTTTGACCGTCCCTATGACCCTTCATTTGTATTTGGCCCGAATGTAACCCCGGTAGTAGTGCCGCCACAGGCGCGCCATCCCATTCTTTTCTATCTGTGGTTTGAGTGGAGCATTCCTTTGATGCTGCGCAAGTACAAGGCAGATGTGTTTCTTTCTACCGACGGCTTGGCCTCGCTGCGCACTAAAGTGCCTACCTGCCTCGTGATGCATGATCTGGCTTTTGAGCATTACCCGGGCCATATTGTGTACAGCCACCGGAAATACCTGCAGCATTACTCACCATTGTTTGCACAGAAAGCAAAGCAGATCATTACAGTTTCTTCTTTTTCCAGACAGGACATTTCGCAGCGCTATCACATTCCGGAAGAGAAAATTGCCATTACCTATAACGGCGCGCATGATGCTTACCATCCGCTGACTCACGAGGAGCGGGAAGCGGTAAAAGAACAGTACACCGGCGGAGCTGAATATTTCGTCTTCGCAGGAGCATTGCACCCGCGGAAAAATGTCATTAATCTGCTGAAAGCCTTTATTGCCTTCAAGAAAAGACAACGGAGCGGCATGAAGCTGGTAATAGTAGGACGCATGGCCTGGAAGTTTGAAGAGCTGGTGCAGATGCGGGCTACCATGCCTTTTAAGGAAGATGTAAAATGGGTGGGCTACATGGATGTGGGCGAGCTGAGCCGTATCGTAGGCGCGGCATATGCCATGGTATATGTGTCCATGTTTGAAGGCTTTGGCATTCCCATTCTGGAAGCGCTGAAGTGCAATGTACCGGCTATCGCATCCAACACTTCTTCTATGCCGGAGGTGGCAGGCGATGCCGCTCTGCTGGCAGATCCTTCATCCGTAGAAGATATTGCCGGGAAGATGAGCCTGATCTATAAAGATGAGGTGCTGCGCAATAAGCTCGTGGCCGCGGCGCCCGCACAGGCGGCAAAGTTTGACTGGGATGAATCTGCCCGCAAGCTCTGGGATTGCCTGGTAAAATGCGCTGGCAAGGGCGAATAAATAATACAGCATTACTAAGCACTTGGATTGCCGGAATAGATCAGCGTCTGATAGTGAATAGTGATCTGGTTGCTTTCTGCGTATTTCTCAAACAGTAGCTTCAGGTCTGCTATCATTGCATCGTAGCCCGCTTCGCCCGCTGCCGGCATATAGGAAGAAGAAACCAGCCGGCCTTTCAGGCCTTCGAAGTCAAAGACTTGTTCGTTTTCAAAAGTAGCTACCGACATAATCGCCGGCGCATAAAAAGCGGCAATAGCACCGGCATCAATATTACGGTGCTGTACGGCCACATAATCCCGGCCATGCTTATGGATCAGTTGGTCATATTCCTGCCCGAATGGGGAATGTGTCTGACGCTCATTCCAGATGAGGACAACCGGTCTGCCGGGCTTCAGGATGCGTATAAATTCTGTCTTTGCTTTGCCGGCGTCAAACCAGTGGTAAGCCTGTCCTGCTATGATTGCATCGATGCTGCTATCCGGTAAACCTGTATGTTCTGCCGTTCCGTTTGTTGCATTAAAGCCGGGAAATTGCTGCAGCAGCTCTTCTGCTTTTTCCCTCATCTCCCGGTTGGGCTCTACGGCTATTACTCTATATCCCTTTTGTAAAAAAGCTGAGAAGAAATACCCGTTCCTGCGCCAATATCGGCGATCACCCATTCTTTATGAAAGCCACATTGCTGCTCCAGATAATCAACCACGCCTTCCGGATAATGCGGACGGTATTTCACATAATCTTCCACGCGGTTACTGAATCGTTGTGTGCTATTGCTGGCGGCCATCCGGTAAAGCTAGCGCATTACAGCAGCTATTTACCGTGGACAGTTTGCTGTATGCAGGCGGCCGTCGTTGGCTTCCGGTGAGCCTGCGAGAGAACGGCAGGAAATGAATACTCTTGGATTGTTCAGCGATACCACCGGCAGATGGTCTTCGCACTGCGGGCCCCGGCAAGGGACAAATATGGTTGGAGCGGAAATTATTTCCCGGAAATCATATCCGGTTTTCTGACGCCTTGTAGGTAGATTCCAAGGCCTGATCAAACGCAGCTTTCTCATGCTTCTATCGGTTGTATTGTGTGTGTTTATCTTGTCATGTGGTGTTTTTATAAGCACCCGTTATCGCCTCAGGTGTAAGTTGGTCTTCTTCGTCTTTAGATGCCCAAAAGAGGCATACATCATAATCTTCTCCGGTAGCATCTGCCCATCCAAACAGGCAGTATTCCATTCCTCGGTTCTTAAACAGATCTTTTACCCAGAAGATTACTTCCTGTTCGTTAAAGGCATCCTGCGCAAGGCAGAGCTGCTCCCCCTTGAAGCCGTGCCGGATGCAGATCTCGCCCAGCATAATATTGGGCAGCGTGTACACAAAGAGCGCCGGGCTGGGTATTGTGGATAGTGTTTCCTGGTAGCGCTTATCTGCTGCAAGGCAACCCTGCTTTGTGGCAATCACTACGGCAATCCGTTCCTTGTCTGCGCCATCGTACAGCATATCGCTATCCGTGCGCAACAGGGCCTCGGCGCCCAGCCATGCCCATTTACAGAGCACATCCATTTTAAAGAACTTCGGGTAGCTGCAACCCAGATCCCGGTAAGCATCTTCGGGTGAAGCACTCTGTAAATGTAGTTTTGGAGACAGGTCTTTTGCTACTAATCCGTCGTTAATGTGTAGCGAATGTATCGTTAACTGAACCATGGTTTTATGCAGAATTTTAGTACGCAATTGCAGCCGGAAAGCAGCCGCATTCACACTGCAAAATGCGAAAATTAAAAGCAAAAGAAAACCGCATAGCTACAGCGCCATGCGGTTTTCTAATTTCATACAAAGGTGCACTATTTAGGCAGTCGTTTGCTCGGCGGTTGCTTCCAGGTAACGCGCCAGCGTATAGACCGTCTTTTCTGATTTCTTGACGAATGGATTGCTATCATCCCATACATAGCCGGCAAGCACGGAGCATATCTGGTTCAGCATATCCTCGTTGCGGTTCTCGGCGAAGAAGATTTTGAAGAGCGCGCCATCATACCAGCCATTCACAAAAGTGCGGAACACATCCACGCCCATCTGCATCTGCTTCATGTAATCATTCTGCCAATCGACTTCTTCGCCCTTCAGGTGCCTGATGACCAGATTGGCTGCTTTCTGAGCCGATACAGAAGCAAGCGTTACACCGGATGAAAATACCGGATCGAGAAACTCAGTCACATTGCCCGTCAGCACAAAGCCTTTACCGTGGAATGAATCCGTGCTAGCACTCCAGCCCTGGAGAAAGCGCGGCTCTTCCCATATCAGCTCATAATCGCGGAAGCGCCGATTAAGGTCTGGCTCAGCTTCCAGCATCGCATGAAATTGCTCAGTGATATTGCCGGGATACTGATCGAAGAACTCCGGATTGCCAACATAACCCACAGACGTATTGCCGTTCGAGAATGGAATCACCCAGATCCATGTTTTCAGATTATGCACATAAATGGTAATGCGGTCCGGCTCTACCGATTCCTGGCGGTATGGATCTTTCATGTGGGCAAACATCGCCTTGCGCGTGTACTGCGTAGAAGGCTTGTTGAGGCCGAACAAAGTAGGAATCACACGGCCGTAGCCACTGCCATCCACAATGAAGCGGGCATCAATGGTTTCGGTAGTGCCATCTGCCTGCTTAACGGTTGTTGTAGAAGAGCCATCGTCATGAATCACCACGTTGGTCACTTCCGTTTCATAATGTACCGGGATGCCGCGGGCTTCGCAGGCATCGGCCAGTGTCTTATCAAATTCTGCACGGGGCACCTGCCAGGTCCAGCTCCAGCCCGGCGTATATTGCTGCGAAAAGTTGAAGTCACAAAGCTTATCGCCCCAGATAAATTTAGCCCCGAACTTCTGCTGAAAATTTTTGGCCTTCACCGCATCGAGCAGACCTGCTTCTTCCAGCGCTTCCATGCAGCGCGGCAGCAGGCTCTCACCAATCACAAAGCGCGGAAAGCGCAGCTTCTCCACAATCTGCACATCCAGTCCGGATTTATGCATAATAGCAGCGGCAATGCTGCCGGAAGGTCCGGCGCCGATCACCAGAACGTCCACTTGCTTTTTAATGCTCATCTTACAGGTATTTGAGGCTTGCGCCGCAGTTTAAAGGAATAGTAACCCTGCAAAATTACGCTTTCTTAATTTCTAATATAGTATGGCCGAGGCCTATGTTGTTATGCTGCTGTAAAACGGTAAATCCTGCGCGCTCAACCAGTCTTTTGAATACTTTACTGTCATACATCTGGCTATTGCCATTGGCCATGGTGGTAAAATACAGCGAGGTCATCTGCAGGCTGAATGCGCTGGCTTCAAAGCGCTGGCAATCCCAGAATGTTTCATTGATGAATATACGGCCATCGTCAGGTAGCGCAGTGTGACATTTCTGGAGTATGGCAACGATCTCGTTATCGGCAAAGCAATCGAGAAACTGGCTCATCCACATCACCTCATAGCCTTCCGGCAAAGTCGTTTCCGGGTCGAGCATATTGCGCTCATAGGCTTTAAAGCGGTCTTTATAACCGGCTTCTTCAAGGTTATCAATGGCTACATTGAGCTGCACCTGAAGGTCCACCAGACCAAGCGCTACCTTATCATTATAATCAAGACAGGCAAGAGCAAACTTGCCGGTATTGCTGCCGATATCCAGCACTTTCTTTGGCTTACTGGCAAAGACAATGGGCAGCGCTTCGGGAAAAGCATTATCACTGTAATAATGATCAAAGGCAAACCAGCTGCTGTGCGCAGGCTGCGGCAAAATAGATAATCCCTGATAAATAGTATCCCAGTTGCCAAGATGGTGAAGGCCGTTGGGCCTGCCTTCATTCAGGGAAGATTCCAGATCCTGCGCGCCATCGTAGCATACATCTTTCATAAAGTCTGTATTGACGCGCGTCATAGCATCGTTCAGGAAAAAATGGCCTGTTTTGGAAAGAAAATAAGTTTCGTTCTGCCGGTGTACCAGACCAATGCCCAGCCCGGCTTCCAGCAATACCCGTACCTGATAATGATTCAGGTTTAATGTAGTGGAAATGCCTTCCAGCGTATCGCCCGCCCGGCGCGCCTTGTCGAGGTGGGCAAGAATGCCTTTGTCGCGGAGCAGTACGGATGCCTGAAATACATAGGGCGCAAAAGCGATGAATTGGGCATGTGAGATAGCATCCAGCGCAGATTTTTTATCGGTGCTGAACAAAGCCTTGTTCTTTTCAAGAAGCTCTTCCTGCATAATCGGGGGGGATTTTTGAGGGATGAAGAAAAATTGGTAGGAATAGCAAGATGAGCTGAATGGAACAGCTTTAGTTACAGAATAGGGAAATTAACATTTGTCTCCCCCTACTGCATCAGTGTCAGAAGGGCATCCAACTCTTGCTCGGTCAGGTTAGGATAAGCCAGCATCATGGTGCTCCACTTGGCCATCAGTTCTTTTGCCCGCGGATCGCCTGCATTCAATGCCGCCGCCGGATTTCTGATAAAGCTCTTGAGCCTTGCCCGCTCATTGTTCCAGCGTGCCAGTGCACCGGCCAGCGCAGGACCAGTTGCATCTTCTGTCAGCTTGTGGCAGGATGAACAATTGGCCTGAAAAAGTATCTGTGCATCGGGTGCGGATGCGCTTTTAGCCGAAGGCGTATCTGATGCAGGATTTTGCGGACTGTTTTGATCATTGCTGCATGCCGCTGTAGAAAGCAACAGACATATTGCGGCCAGAATCGTTTTCTGATTCATAAAGTTCAGGCAGAAAGATTATTGCTCTAAAGTGTGAATGCCTCTGAACAGGCGGCTCCAGCGGATGCCGCCTTCGCCGTAGCTGAGCCACACAAAAGAGGCTTTGCCTACCACATGATCTTCAGGTACAAAGCCCCAGAAGCGCGAGTCGAGCGAGTTGTGCCTGTTGTCGCCCATCATCCAGTAATAATCCATCCTGAACGTATAGCGTGTGGCGGGCTGTCCGTTGATAATATATTGGCCGCCGCGCTCTTCCAGGGTATTGCCTTCATATACACTAATGGCTCTGCGGTAAATTGCTATGTTTTCAGGAGTAAGGGTCACCGTCGTACCCTTTTTAGGAATGGTGACCGGCCCGAAATTATCTACATTCCATTTATGATGCACCGTATCGCGGGTGAAAGGCCAGCCATTCGGCGACCGGTACACATAGCCGGGAGGCACTGAGTAAGGAACCACTTTGAAGCCGGGTATCTTTTGCAGCTCCGGTACGTATTTATTCTGCAGCAGCAAATTGTAAGTTGCACCATTCTGCGGGTCCTGCAGGTCTTTCAGGGGCTTCATATTAATATGCAGCGCTTCCGCCGTCTCATCAGAAATGGCCTGTCCATTCGTATATACGCAGTACTCGTTTTTTAAATGCGGATAGGCCTGTGAAGGTGCATTGTTCACGAAAAGCCTGCTCTGCTTTACCTCGATCATATCGCCCGGAATGCCTACGCAGCGCTTGATATAATTATCTGTTTTATCAACCGGGCGGTGAGATAAAGTATATCCATTGGCCAAGTAGCTCTGAACCAGGCCCGGCACCTGTGCTACAGAATAATAGTCTTCCTGCATGAAATGGCCTTCCGGATCAACAAACACTGTATCGCCGTCCGGGAAGTTAAACACCACCACATCATTGCGCTCAACATGGCCAAAGCCCGGCAGGCGGCGGTACTTCCACTGCACCGCATCGGTAAAGCTTCGGCCGCCAACGATCGGCATTTCATTATGAACAAGTGGCACCGCCAGCGGTGTAATCGGCAGGCGCGCGCCATAAGACATCTTGCTGACGAACAGATAATCATTCACCAGCATCGTGCCTTCCATAGACTCGGAAGGAATGGTATACGCTTCTACAAAAAAAGTACGGATCAGGGTAGCGGCTACAATAGCAAAAACCGCTGCGTCGAGCCACTCGCGCCACACAGGCTTCTTTTTCTTCTGGGCATCGTTCGGGTTCTTTGCCCGGCGAAAGGTATAACGCATATAAAAACAGTTATGGGTGATTGCTGCCAAAAATAAGGACTTCGTTCACCTGTGCATCCTGCATTTGTCAAATTTAACAAAGCGGCACAGCGTATCCGGCAGAAAAATTGAATCCTTTCTTCTTTGAGGGGCACTGGTGTTTCGTAGCTTTGGCGCGATTACAAATAATAGATGATGCGTAAAAAAGTCCCGAAGATTTCGAAGGAAAATGAGGATTCTGTTTCACTGAATAAATATATCTCGGACACGGGCTTCTGCTCGCGCAGGGAAGCAGACGATTATATTACGCAGGGGCGGGTAACCATCAATGAGCTTCCGGCTGCCTTGGGCAACCGCGTAGGTCCGGACGATGTGGTGGAGATCGATGGCGAGCCCATCAGCAAGAAAAAAGTAAAGACCGTTTACATCGCTTTCAACAAGCCGTTAGGGGTGACCTCTACGACTGATACCAAGGAGAAAAACAACATTATTGATTATATAGGCTTTCCGCAGCGCATCTTCCCGATCGGGCGTCTGGATAAAGAATCGGAAGGCCTGATTTTCCTGACCAATGACGGCAACATTGTGAACAAGATGCTCCGCGCGGGCAATAATCATGAGAAGGAATATGTGGTATCTGTAGATAAGCCTATTGATCACGATTTTATAGAGCGGATGAGCAGTGGCGTCACTATTCTCGGCACACGCACCAAGCGCTGCAAAGTAGTACAGGAAGCAAAATCCGTGTTCCGCATTACGCTTACACAAGGGCTCAACCGGCAGATACGGCGTATGTGCGCAGTATTGGATTATAAAGCAGTGCGGCTGAAGCGGGTGCGCATCATGAATGTACATCTGGCCAACCTGCCTTCCGGACAATGGCGCTACCTGACTGCCGAGGAACTGGAGATGATCCAGAAGTTGATGACGGACAGCAGCAATACAGAAGAAGCCTCGGTCATTGTCCGCGAAAAAGAGTTACCCAAAGCTGCGCAGAAAAAAAGCGTTCCCACACCGACTCCGGAAAAGGCCAAACGAACCGAAGCAGCAAAGCATCCTGTCAAAAAGAGCAGCTATCGTGACTATCGTGAAAAAGCAAAAAAAGGCAAAGAGTAAATAATAATACATTCTCTTACATTTACGCGTTTTTCAGAAAAAGCGGAAGCCATAGCTACATCGCAATTCTGGCTTTTTAAATCATTACACAATCAATATATGTACCAAACAATTACTGCGGAATTGCAGGATGGAATCTTTACCGTTACCATCAATCGCCCCGATAAGCTGAATGCGCTGAACAAAGATGTAGTCGAAGAACTGGGCAAAGCGCTGGATGAAGTCTATAGCAATGCTGAGATCAGGACTGTACTGTTGACCGGAAGCGGAGAAAAGGCTTTCGTAGCAGGCGCTGATATCACAGAATTTGCCGCGCTGGATGCTGCCGGCGGTTCTGCATTAGCACAAAAAGGCGCGGATGCTGTATTTAATAAGATTGAAAATTGCCCTAAGCCCGTGGTAGCAGCAGTAAATGGATTTGCACTGGGCGGTGGCTGCGAACTGGCGATGTGTTGTCACTTTCGCACAGCCAGTGAAGGCGCGAAATTCGGCCAGCCGGAAGTGAACCTCGGCCTGATACCAGGCTATGGCGGCACGCAGCGCCTGACGCAGCTAATTGGTAAAGGCAAATCGATGGAGCTGATGATGACCGCAGATATGATCGGTGCGGAAGAAGCGAAAGCGCTGGGTCTGGTGAATCATGTATTCCCTGCCGGTGAGTTGATCGAAAGCACCCGCAAGATTCTTTCTAAAATACAAACCAAAGCACCGATTGCTTTAAGTAAAGTAATTGCCTGTGTGAATGACGCTGCGAAAGGCGTTCCTGATGGTTTTAAAAATGAGGTAACCCGCTTTGGCGAATGCTTTGCCACAGAAGATATGCGGGAAGGAACTGCTGCCTTTACCGAGAAGAGAAAGGCTGTATTTACCGGCAAATAAGTGTGCCTAATGTAAAAATTATTTAACCTCATTTTTGCAAATAGACATTATTTTCTATCTTGTAAGCTTAAATAAGGAAAAACAATGCGGAAAAAACTGCTCCGTAGTATTATAACCCTGTGCATAGGAATGGCTGCCGCTGCTGCAGGCACTGCCCAGACTAACCATCTGTACCGCATGCCTGAATATGTGGAGCCGCCGGGATGGTCTGTGGGAATGAATGTGGGCATGACGGATCTTTGGGGCGATGTGGGCACGAAATCAATCGTGGATCATTATAACAATGATAAATACTGGCACAGCCCCAAGTTTATGGGCGGCCTTTACGGGCGCTATACCGCGCATCCGGCACTTGCCTTGCGCCTTGGCGTAAACTATGGCACGCTCTATGCTTCCGATGACTTCAATTATTCCAAAGCCAAGAAAGCATCTTCCACAGAAGACGACTCTTACCAGCGTTATCTCCGCAATCTGAATGTGAAGACGAATGTATGGGAAGGCCAGTTTCTGCTTGAGATCAATCCACGCCGCTTCAATGTAATGAGCGGTGGCGCAGGCGGCCATTTTCAGCCCTACCTGCTGCTGGGTGTTGGAGGCTACCACTTCAAGGCCAAAGGTGAGCTCACTGATCCTGTAACCGGAAAAAACCAATGGGTACCACTGGATAAGTTGAATCTGGAAGGACAAGGCGGCAATTTTAACGGTGCACCGAAGAAATACAGTCAATGGCAGATGAACGTGCCGCTGGGCTTAGGCATCCGCTGGGATATAGGCCGCCAGCTTGGCCTGGGTATTGAGTATATGTACCGCTACTGCTTCACCGATTACCTGGATAATGTAAGCGGTGACTATATTGATCCGGCTTACTTCAATGCTAACCTGAATACCGAGAACGGCGATGCATCCAGAGCGGCAGCGCTGGCAGATAAGTCTTATCAGATAGATCCTACTGTCAAGCACAGTGCCGGCCAGAAGCGCGGCAACAATAGTGTGAAAGATGGTTATTCAACCATTTCGATCAACTTCTTCTATAAAGTGAAATCACGTAAAACGCCATGGTGGTACTAGGTCACAAGGCATATGCATTATAGTAAAAGCAGCATTGAAAGATGCTGCTTTTTTTTGTTGGAAGGCATCTGATTAACCGGTTACCTACTTAAGCGTTAATGGGCCATCATAGACTCACACAAGAGAACAATTGCCCGGACAGGTGCCGGCTAAAAACAGTACATTTGCAGACAGGATATAAGTGCAGAAGACCCTTTTTTGACTTTTGCATTTTAAATTTTGAATTAAAAAGGGCCCGACCGGTTTTGACAGCATAGGGCAGGGTGAGTGTAAGCATGTCGTGCGTTGGATAATTAGCACGTAAATCTGAATACCCAAAATCTAACTGGCAATACTCAGTATGCCATGGCTGCTTAATCAGTGATTAAGTAACCATTTGGGCCGCCGCACGTAGCTTGCCTGCTGCTGCAGCCGCCGCCGACTTAAACAAAAGCGGGCTAAGGCAGGATAGGATCATGGATTCTGCACGAAAACTTCAGTGATGTAGGAAATGAGTTGGTTTGTCCGGCTCCGGCTCATTTCTGAAATCCAATGCCGGAATAAACATGTAGAAAGCTTATCGGGCATGTGTTTGGACCTGGGTTCGACTCCCAGCGGGTCCACCACTTAAGCTAAAAGCCGCTCCCCGAGCGGCTTTTAGCATTTTAAAGATTTTGCCATCATTCCAGTCTATCTTTCAATGTATAATCAACCGCTGTTTGGGTCCGATTTATCCACTAGCCCCCCTTTAATATTCTCTGGAGGAATTCGTAAGCCGGCTATCGCTATGCTCATGTCCGACCCGAAGCCAGGTGTGCTTTTGTTTTTTAGGAATTACAGCGGTTAGTGCAATGTGCAGTATTATTTTGGTGTGGAAACTATTTTCCTAATTGTACCATTTGCCTCGCGCGCACCATCCAGCGTTTGGTACGTGCAGGAGAATCGTATTGATGCACCGATTGCTTTTCATTGCTATAGTATTTCATGATATCCTTTGCATGAATGATGCCTTTTACCTCCTTTGGATTTAATGCGCTAGTCACAAGCAGGGACGTAAGATCATTTTGCCCCATCAGCTGTACACAACTGCTCAGGTCTTCCGTTTCACTTACCGCTGGCAGTGCCGGTTGATCTGCGGCCACCGGCACCATCAATTCTTTTGCACAAGCATATCGTAAGAGATCAGCTTCATATACATCAGGTGTTTGTACACCGCGCCGCCGGATCTTTTCAGTCATGATACTGCCTTTCATCAGGAAAAAAGATACGAAGTAAGCCGCCACACATGCCGCTAGTAATGGCAATAGCCCGCTTGGCTGTCCGGTCGTTTCCAGCGCAAATACAATAGAAGTAAGCAATGCCCGCGATGCGCCTGCAAACATTGCTGCCATCCCTACCAGTGCGGCTGTGGCCAGTGTGATGCCACAGCCGGGAAAAAGATGCAACAGCAACAATCCCAATAGTGCGCCGAATGCCCCGCCAATAGTGAGGAGCGGTGCCAGAGTGCCGCCGGAAGTGCCACTGCCCAGTGAGATGACCCATGAAATATACTTTAGCAGACAAAGTGAAAGCAGCATAGACAGTGTAAGATGTCCGCTCAGCAAATGCTGAATGTTCTCATAGCCAACACCCATCGTAGACGGAGCAAAATAGCCGGTGATACCCACTGCCACCGCACCGATGGCAGGCCACCACATCCAGTGAACGGGAAGGTGCTCAAACAAGTCTTCTACAGCATAGACTGACTTTGATACCAATGATGCAACAACACCAATCACAACTCCCATTAATAAATAGCCTGATAATGCCATGCCCGATGGCGCAGCAATGATGCCCATGGAAAATACCGTGGTGCTGCCAAAAAGCCATAGATGCATACCTGCGCCGGTGATGCAAGCCAGGGCTACCGGGATAATGGAACGTGGTGAAAACTCAAACAACAGTAACTCAATGGCCAGCAAAACCGCAGCCAGCGGACTACCAAATATGGCCGACATACCTGCACAGGCACCTGCGCCCAGCATGATCTTGCGCTCGGTGGGTGAGATGTGCATGATCTGACCGGTAAAAGAACCAAATGCACCACCTGTAGCTATAATGGGCCCTTCTGCACCGAATGGCCCGCCTGTGCCGATGGAAATAGCAGCTGATAATGGTTTGAGCAATGTAATAAGTGGAGGTATACGGCTCTCATCCAGAATAATCTTTTCCATTGCTTCCGGAATGCCATGTCCACGGATGGCTTTAGAACCATAGCGCGCCATAAGCCCTACCAATATACTGCCTATGATGGGTATGGCTATCACTGCAAGCCCCAGCGTGTTGTGCTCAGGGCTGGCAGACTTAAAGGAAAATTTGCCATAGAAAGCAACATTAGTGATCAGATCAATTAGATAAACCAGCCCTTTTGCGATAAAACCAATGATGAGGGCATTGAAAACAGCCTGCAGGCCAAGGTAAAGTATGCGCTTGTCTACACCGCCCGCAACCGATATCTTTCTTTTCTTTTTCCCCCATATTGGTTCCGTAGACACAGAGACCGGAATATGCTCATCTTGTTGTTGCATAAAATCATTAATCAGTTTGCAAAAATATGACTTGTGCAATGTTTTGAAAAGAAATTGTTGATTAAAAATTCAGATATTGATATTTAGGCTTTATTTTGGTCTAATTCTCCAATGAAAAATGTTTCCTGCGATACAGCCAGTTGTTTTCTGTGCCAATCATGCCTGCTGCCCTGGAATGCCCTGACGGCCTTAAAAAAACAAACCCTGCTTTTCAGGAAAGGAGAACCATTATTCAAAGAAGGCGAGCCGGTTAATGGCATGTACTTTACGCTAAACGGCGCAGTGAAGGTGCATAAGCCTTGGGGGGCGCAAAAAGAGCTCATCATCCGCTTCGTGGCGGGCGGGGATATTGTAGGTCTGCGCGGTTTAGGTGAAAGCAGTACATTTCCGGTATCTGCTACAGCCCTGGAAGCTACTACAGCCTGCTATATCCCAGAGACACATATTCAGGCCAGCTTACAGGCTAATCCTACTTTCAGCCATAAATTACTGATGCGTTATGCAACGGAACTGCAGAAAGCAGAGCAGCGTATGACTGAGCTGGCGCAGATGGATGTAAAAGGACGACTGGCGCGGGCGCTGCTTGAGCTGAGAGAAACATTTGGTGCGGATGAAGAAGGCTTTGTCAACCTCACCATTTCCCGGCAGGATATCGCAGCCTACGCAGGAACCATATATGAAACCGTTTTTAAGGTTTTTACAGAATGGATTGGCGCAGGCATTATCAGCACTACCGGTAAGCGGGTGCAGATTTTACAGCTAGCACAATTGATAAAATTGAGTCAGTAGAAATGATTTTTGTCTTTATCAAAGTCTGAACGGCAAAGCAATTGATATTGTAAAGTGAAAAAAAGCCGGTATCCTGGTGGAAAATCACGATTAATAAATCTTCCGGCGCGCTTAATATTGTGTCAGATTCTGGTTTTGCCTGATGAAGCAAAGCCTGTTTTTGAAAAGTTAAGCTGACAATATTGAGGGTCATTGTCACTTCTATTGAAACAAAAAATACTATTTAGCGTCACCCCGCTAAAACGATGCTGTAACTGAAATCGTCGGAACTTTTCAGAGACTACAGTTGATCCAATCGTAAACGCCTGCGGTTCCCGCGGGCGTTTTAGTGCGCATACATTTCCGGTAGCTCAATAGGATTCTTTAGGGACGCGTGTATGTTCGCAAAAGACGTAACCTCATTATAGAATTTGTTTGTTTTTATCTCAGCCAACTTCACAGCAATGTCTACAGATCAAACATCGTCTCCAGCCGGGCACTATGCCGATATCAACGGCCCGAATCTTTATTATGAAATTCACGGATCGGGAAAGCCGCTGGTTCTTATTCACGGCGGTGGCTCTACGCTTGAAAGTACATTCGGCTACACCATACCTGTACTTCAGAAAAAGTACCAACTGATAGCAGTAGAGATGCAGGCGCACGGTCATACCAAAGACAGAGGCCAGCAACTGAGCTTTGAGCAGGATGCAGATGATGTTGCTGCGCTGCTGGATCTGCTACATATTGAGCGCGCTGTGATCTTTGGCTTCAGCAATGGCGCTACTACGGCATTGCAGATGAGTATACGGCATCCCCAAAAGGTAGAACGCCTCATACTGGCCTCACCGTTATATAACCGCACAGGTGTTGATCCACAATTCTGGGAAGGCTTTAAGCAGGCAAATCTGAGCCATATGCCGAAAGCATTGCAGGATGCTTATCTCAAAGTAAATCCCGACCAGCAAGGCTTACAACGAATGTTTGACCGGGATGTCGAGCGCATGAAAAACTTCCGGGACATTCCGGACGATCTTATTCGCACTGTGCAAATGCCTGCGCTGATTATCAACAGTGAGCAGGATGTGATCCTGCCGGAGCATGCTGTGGCGCTTTATCGCTTGTTGCCCGCGGGAAGGCTCATTATTCTACCCGGTTATCATGGAGAATGGATGAACGCCGCAGAATCGGCTGTGCCAAATAATCCATTGCCTGCGCTTGCCATTCCTATGCTGGAGCAATTCCTTGATACCTCCATTGCGCAGGCTGCTGACTAAGCAATCACTTGTTTCATATAATTGATCGCATCCGGCGAGTGCAGAGCTTCCGTTGCCTGTAATGTGATGTCAGCAATGGCAGATGCTCTGGCGCGCATCCGGTTTTCATAAGCTGCGATAGCCTGCTGAAGATCGGCATGTTGATCGTCAAGCAGGCATTGACTAAGCTCAAGCGCATCCTGCATGGCCATATTCACACCCTCGCCGGCATAGGGCGGCATGAGATGGGCTGCATCGCCGAGCATCGTAAGATTCGGTAACGAATCCCAATGCTGATCCAATGGCATACAATATTGTGGTCGCGGTACGAAAGGCATTGTTGCCTGCTCAAAAAGCTTGAGCCACAGTGGCGACCAGCCTGTGTATTCTTCCTTAAACCAGGAAAGCACCTGCTCTTTATTTTTAAAATCGATCCCACTTTTCTGCCACCAATTTTCATCCTTCCTGCAGCCGGTATAAAATACTAAGCTGCCATCACCTTTGGAGCTTACAATAATGCTTTTGTTATCATTCATCGCAAAGATCTTTCCGCCGTTTAATAGCTGATGAATTTCCGGAGTAGCGGTTGCTGAATCATAAACCATGCCCTCTACCATTGTGATGCCGGAGTAAAATGGCTTTATTGGAGTGATATAAGCGCGAAGTTTTGAATTGGCTCCATCTGCAGCAATAACCAGATCTGCAAAAGCAGACGTGCCATTTTTAAAAGTCAGTTTCCAGCCATCATCGTGTGGAGTAAGCGTATCAAAATGACTATGCCAAATAACAGTTCCCGGCTTCAGCGAATCAAGCAGCATTTGCTGCAGTGGGCCGCGGTCTATCTCCGGGCGACTGGCATCCGGCCAGCCATCTGTATCGTCAGAATGCAGAATATTGGCGTGCTTATCCAGAATTTTTAGCGCATCAGCACCCGGTCGGTAGTTGGTGAGAAATGCATCCATGAGCCCTGCCTGTTCGAGCGCAAGCAGGCCGGACTCTTCATGCAGGTCAAGCGTTGCGCCTTTGGGACGGGCATCTTTGTGTGCATCCCGCTCATATAATTTTATATCGGCGGCATTCATTTGCAGCAGCCGGGCAAGAGTAAGTCCGCCGGGGCCACCACCTACAATAGCTATCTTTTTGTTGGTAATATTTTTCATGATGGATGCTTAAGCAATTATTTTAAAAATCCCCTGATTAGCACTTCGCTACAGGCCAGAACTGTTTTTTCAGTAATGATCTGCCGGGGCCGCTCGCGGTAGTCAAAGTATTCGCTGACCAGATCAATGATGGGCGAAAACAACATAGCGCGATAGACATCGAATGGAAGCGAGATGATATGATCTGCCGCAATCTGCCGTCTGATAAAGCGGTGGATGGGCGCAAAGAACCTGCCCTGAGCAATGCCACGTTCCTGAAAAGCCTTATTCAGCAAAGGGGAAGATTTGCCATACTGTATCAGCGCAAAGGCCGGCTTGTTGGCTTTGAGATAGCGGAAGGTATTGGTGTAGATTTTCCTGACGCCGGTTGCGAAATTCATTTGGTCGTCGAAGCCTTCCAGCACTGCGCGCTCATAGTTTTCCAGCACTTCTTCTATAAATAATTTAATGAGCAGGTCTTCCTTATTCTCATACTTGATGTAAATGGTGCGGGGAGAAATATTAGCCGCTTTAGCGAGCTTCTGCATAGTCAGGTTTTCCAGTCCTTCTTCTGCTATGATCTGAAGCGCCAGCCTACGTATTGCTGCTTCCTTTTCCAGATTTTTCGGCCGCATAACTTTTAATCTTTCTAATGAAGCACAAAAGTAAGTAAATGATTATTTACTTAAGAAATTTATTGTCTCAACCAAAGAAAAATAAAGAGGCCGGATCACATCAATCGGTAAGGTTTGAAGAAGAAAGGCTACGCCATAAATACAGTACCAGGTAACTTTCCCAGCCTTTGAAAGAAGCGAAAAGCTGCCCGATGGCGTCCTGATCTTTTTTGTTCTTTATGATCTTGTGCTGCAGCAATGCATTGTACAAACCTGCATCGCCATGCGGCACGCAGGATGGTTCACGCATACATTTCATAAGGCTATAATTAGCCGTCCAGATGCCGATGCCCCTGACGGATGTAAGCATATCCAGACGCTCCTGCACGCCGGGCAATGCTTCCAATATAGCATAGCTGATAGTGCCCTGTACAAAGCTCTGCGCCAGCCCGATGAGGTATTCTGCTTTCCGTACTGAAAACTGCATCGCCCTGAGCGTTTCAGGATTTGCAGCCGCAATAGCATCCGGTGATGGAAACAGATAATAAAGCTCGCCCTCATGATCGATAGCGGTACCGTATTGCTCCACCAGCCTACGCTTGAGCCTGTAAGCAAAAGCAAGATTGATCTGCTGACCGATGATGGCCCAGCAAAGCGTTTCGAAAAGATCTGGGATTGATAGCAGGCGTAAACCATAGAACGCTTCGGGCATATAGCTTAGTGCGGGATGAGCTGAAAGCCTTTTATAAAATGGCTGCAGATCCCGTTGTGCATCGAACCAACCGGCAATATAATGCTGCAGTTCTTCAGTTTCGTTTTTCCTTATTTTCTGATCAAGCACTTTTACGCGTAATGCCTGCTCACTGCCGGAAACTTCGACTAATACAGGCTTATTATCGATAAGGATTGCCTTGCGCACCGTATGGTCAGTTATCCGGTACATACAGTCATCCAGATTGCGGTCCAAAAACCAATGACATTCCTTAAAGCTGAAAGGAGATTTTACCGGAACATTCAGATAAGATAGCTGCACCAGGCAAAAATGAGCGTTATCTGTAAAAAATGCAACACAATTATTGCTCTTTTTAAAAACAAAAAACCCGGCTATATAGTGGCCGGGGATTTCTTTTTCAGGGTTTACAGCGGGCAGGCGCTATAGGTATTAAAGGGTTTACAGCATGAGGTTTATGGGGCTGTAAATTGATTGGCACTATTTTGAGATCAGCAGTTGCTTCCTGCAGATGGGTTTGTTGTCTGCGGTCACCTGCAGGATGTAGCTGCCTGCGGAAAGCGCTTCCGTACTCAGGGAGATGCCAGTGCTGCTGTATCGGGTACATGCTTCGCGCAACAGTTGTTTGCCCAGCATATCTATGATCTCGATGGTAACAGGAGTATTATCAGGCAGGGCATCGCTCAGGCGCACATTCACCCGGTTATCCGCAGGATTTGGATAGAGCTGCACACCGGCATCATTGCCTTCTACTGTTGAAATACCCACCCCGCTCTGCCGTACAGTAATAGTAGCCTGCTGCATGCAGGCCTGGCTTTCTGCAACTGCATAATAGGTAGTGGTGATGTCCGGAGTAACGGTGATCTTATAAGACGGAGCACCGGTATTGCTGATGACCGGGCCGGTAGGTGATCCTGAATGCCAGGTAATGGGCGCACCCGCTGTGGCCTTCACTGTAAGCCCTGATAAATACATGCGCTGTATATCCTGAGCATTAGACCCATAATTGGCGCCGCTGTCGATCATCGTCACGCTCTTCAGGTAATAGCCATTGTACGGAGCAGGCAATATAATGGTCTGCATATCCCGGCGGTAAGTAAAGGTAATAGGCTCGCCGAATTGTGCCGGCTCAGCGGCCGACCATACTTCGGAGGTGCTGATCGCAAAGCCGTTGTTGGTGCTGGCGCCAAGGCCGCTTGTCCACTGGTTGCGGATATCCCGGAGATTGACATCCCCGTTCAGCGGTATAATGGCGTTGCTGCCGTTCGTGAAGTCAAGCCGGATAAAGGCCAGATCTTTAGCCGTATTCCACTCGCCCCAGAAAGAGTTGATCAGGGTGTACAAGGTGCTCACCTTTTTGGGACAGGCAATGTTGATAGTGACATTAGCTACTGCGCCGGTATCGGCTCCGGGCACTGCAGATGCATTCCAGGAGTCAAAGCTGCCGGAAGGGCTATTGAATGGCACGCCGGCGTAGGTAACCATGCCGGATGGCGGTATAATCGATCCCGGAGCATCAAGCACATAAGATCTATGGTTGGCAATGCCGGAGAGATCTGCCGACTCCAGCAGCGGATAACTATTCGAATTGCTGACAGAAAGGGCAACAGAGGCGCCCGGCGCTATGGTAGCGCTGCCGGGCACAATCACAAACTGGGCGCTTGCATTAAGGGCGCCGCATAGGCACACGGCAGTCAGGAGCTGCCTGCTGCCTGATCTTCTTCGACTCATGGATACCGGTTAGATTGGGAATAGAAGGCAAATAACCGACCCCGGCCGCAGCCTGCAAAGCCCGATCAGATAAGTGTGTCGTTTTTTCTGATAACTGTGCAATCAAGCCTTTAGCGGAACCTGTTCAGGAATTCATCTTTCCTTCTTACAGATACTTCTATGCTAACGCCCGACTGCATTTCAATATGACCTCCGCGCCCTTTGTGATAAGCTTTGATAAAGTTCAGATTCACCAGATGCGCATGATGCACCCGGCAAAACATGGCTTCCGGCAGCAGCTCTTCATATTCTTTGATGTTTTTGGAAACGAGGTAAGACTTATTGCTGCTCACAAAAATTTCGGTATAGGCACCTTTGGCCTCAAGGCGCATAATGTCTGCTACGGGAACAAACAGGTATTCATCTTTATTGGGAATGGCGATGCGCTGTACCTGGGCGGGCTGCCTAATATTCGATAGCAACAGCTCCAGTTGATGGTTAATCGTTTTCCCGGTAATACGCTCTTCTGCACGCTGTACCGCTGCCGTCAGCTCAGTCAGGTTCACCGGCTTCATGATATAATCGATAGCGCTGTAGCGGATGGCTTTCAGCAAAAAGCTGTCATAGGCGGTAACAAAAATGACTTCCATATACTTGTTGGAAATGCGGTCAAGCAGATCAAACCCGCTGCCGCCGGGCATCTGCACATCTAAAAATATGAGCTGAGGCTTTGTTGTGGTAATTAAGTGTGCAGCTTCATCAATATTGGATGCCTTTCCGCAAATTGTTACAGAAGGACAATATTCGGTAAGCAAAGTCGATAAAATATCAGAGTTTCCGGGCTCATCATCTACCAGCAGTGTGTGTATCATTTGAGATCATTTATAGGTATGGTTATAGTTACGGTCGTTCCTGCAGGGCTGTCATCTTCATGGTAGCGGTCTGTAGTGACCAGGGTTATATTGGTATAGTGGGTCTTATTGTACAGCTCTATCCGTTCAGTGGTCAGGGCAATGCCTCTGGAGTGGTGAATGGCCAGCTGCTGCTCCCGCATCCGCGCGGTATATTCGCGGCCTACTCCGTTATCCTCGATTGATACAACAAGGGCATTTGCCTGCGGAAAGATAGAAATATTTATTTCACCCAAATTGTCCCGCCTGTTCTGAATGCCATGCCGGATACTGTTTTCCACAAAAGGCTGAATGATGAATGAGGGTATGGTAATCTCTTCAGCCGGTAGCTCGGGATCAATATTTACGTGGTAATCAAATGCATTGTTGAGCTTGGTTTTCTCCAGCTCCAGATAAGTGGCGAGGAAAGAAATTTCTTTATCAAGCGGTAATTCCTTAAGTGAAGTAATCTCGAAAAGCAGGCGAATGAGCTTGGAAAAATCATTCATAAACTTGCTGGCTCCCGGCAGGTCTTTATTGATGACGTACTGATAAAAAGAATTGAGGCTGTTGAAGATAAAATGCGGATTCATCTGCGCCTGCAATGCAAGCTGCTCCAGCTCTATGATTTTGCTCTGCAGCATAGCCTTCTCCTGCACCCGCCGCTGCACCCTGCGTATCTGCCAGCGCACAATGAGTGCCGTAAGAAATATGATTAATATGCCGCCCGACAGTTGCACCCACCAGTATTGCCACCAGTCTTTATCTACTGTGATGGCAATGGTGCACCGATTGCTTTGCTTCCCATACCGGTCTGTTGCAAAGATTTCCAGCCGATAGCTGCCCGCCGGCAGCGATGGATATTTTAATGAATTTTGAGTGGTAACCTGCCAGGCATCGTTCAAACCTACCAACCGGTAGGTATATTTTATCTTACCCATTGAGCGGAAGGCGATGCCGGAATAGGTAATAACCAGATCATTTTGCTGCGGTGCCAGCCGGATCGACTTTGCGCCGTGCGTCAGTAAAATTCCACCTACAGAAATATCATTCATAGTGAGCGTACATACAGACATTATCTGCTTCCTCGAAATATCAATAATCGAAACGCCTTTGGGTGTGCCTACCCAGGCTTCATTTCCTGTTACATACACGCAGTTGATATTATCGGAAGCAAGGCCATCCAGTATGTAATATTTGTCCAGCGCGAAGTCATTTTCCGGGGAGATCACATTCATGCCGTTATTGGTGCCAATGATCACGCGATGCCCATCCGTAAAAATGCAGGTACAGGTATTGGAGGAGAGCCCGTTCGATTCATTCATGTGCATGATCGGCCGGTCCTTTCGGATGCAATACACGCCATTGTCGGATGAGATCGCCCAGATCAGCCCGTTGTTATAGCTATAAGCTAGCGATACAATAGCACCGGTCACCACCGGGCGGATGTTGGCTGAAGAATGCACTTTCCCGTCTTCAGGAAAAGCATACAGCCCATTCAGTGTCCCCACATAGTTCATCCCGTTGGCGGAGTAAGCGCAGGCTGCCCGCTCACTCCAGATTGTCTCGGCTGAAGTGTCGCCGAGCGGCACTGTAATCGCTTTATCATGCAATGCGATGATCATTTTGCTATCCGCTATTGCCAGGGTCTTAGGCGCTCCGAGAGAGATGTGTATGTTTTCCACAATCTTAATAATCGCCCGGTCAGAGTATCTGAGCATGTTGCCACGCAACGGATAAAATGTTTCTGTAGTCAGGTGATGCGGATCGAGCATGCCTTTCAAAGAATAATTCTGCTGATCAATCAACCAAAACTTTGAATCATTATTACCAGCTATCAGCTGGCCGGACGCTGCATAAAAGTTGAGCGCCTGAAACGGTAGATTACCTGTTGTGCCCGAAAGGCTGAAATTTTTATCGGGTGGCAGGTAGAAAATACCAAATCCCCTTGTGCCAATCCAGATGCCGCCTTCGCGATCTATGAGTGTATGGTTGGTCCAGATGCCGTTGAGCAGCTGGTATTCATACCGGCCGGTGTTTAAATTATAGATCTGCGATCCATTGGTGGTATTGTAGATGTAAACGGAATCGGAATACAGATAGGATGAAGTAGAGTTAAGCGGATTCCTGTGGGCAAAAATGAGCTGATCGCCTTTGTAGATAACGCTAGAGTCTGCATTAGGAAAGATGTATTTATTGGCAGATGATGGCTGATTGTAATTAAAGCCCACCGTAAAATTTTTCCCAATCGCATAATCATGCACATCAATGATCTCAGTTAAAAAAGGGCCTGCACCTTTTACCGGTTTGAACAACGGCGGGCCTTGATAATGCTTTTTGTAAGCTTTAAAGCTGTTATCCGGTTTGATGATTACGTAACAGTTGTCTGCCTGTATCAGTATGCTTCCGTCTGCAGATTCGGCCACCGATTTGGTTTCGGTAAGTACCGGAATCCTGCTCAGAACAGGGTCGTTTTTCTTATTGTGAATCTGTCCGTTTTCGTAATAGCAGATTTCATTTTTAAACGGTCCGATCCATATACGCCCGCGCTTATCCAGAAAGAGAAAAATGATCTCACTGGTCGGAAGGCCGTCTTTAGCTGTATAATTCTTGAAGCTGGTGCCATCAAACCTGCTCAGGCCGGTTTCTGTAGCAACCCAGATAAAGCCATCAAGGTCCTGCACCATTGAGTAAATATTATCACCCGCCAGCCCGTCTTTGGTAGAAAAATTGAGGTACCGGTATTCACGTCCGTGCGCCACCCCGGCCAGCAAGAGCAAAGCTATGAAGCATAGCCGCGTAGCGTAAGTCCGGTTGATATGGATGGGATAGGGCATTTGCGCTGCAATAAACAAATGTTTTGATTAAAAATGCTGCCAGCCATTATAGACACGGAATCGGCGATCCGGTGATGGCACGTATTTAGAGCGTTCTGGTAAAAACATGATCATGAAAAGCGCCTTTTGGTTTTGCTCATTGTTGCTGTTATCATCTATCGTAATCACTGCCAATGCACAGCGCAGTACTGATGCTTCACAGAAAAGATATATCAAAGTGCCGGCCGGCTATCTGATGGTGCTGCGCCAGGGAGATAATATATTCGGCGAGCTGGAGACGTTGGCGGTGCAGGAGAAAATAGCTTCGGCAAGCATATCCGGTATGGGCTTTGTAAATGCCACCTTCGGCTACTTCAACCGGGACACCAAACAGTACGATCCCAAACAGTTTTTTGATATGGAGCTCGCCGGCATGAATGGCTCAATAGCCTGGCAGGACGGGCAGCCTTCCTTACACCTGCACGGAGTCGTTACAGACAAAGACTTCAGTGCACATGGTGGTCATATGCTTGCCGCTACAGTAAGCACGGGTTCTTTGGAGATCATGATTACCACTCATCCGCAAAAGCTTCAGCGCATCAAAGATCCTGAGCTTGGCGCTAATGTATTGCAGTTGCATTGAACCATAGATAACGTCTTAAAACAAGTATCCCACACTTTTTATCGTGTGGGATACGTACTTAGCTAACCTTTTTTGACTTCTTTAGCCCAGCTGTCTTTCAGGCCTACCGTCCGGTTGAATACCGGCTTGCCTTCCGCACTGTTTTTATCTACACAGAAATAGCCCTTGCGCAGAAACTGGAAATGCTCGCCGGGCTTTGCTTCCATCAACAGTGGCTCTACATAAGCTCTGATCTTTTCCAGCGAATGCTCATTGATATAAGATTTAAAATCGCCTTCCTCTGCAGCCGGATTTTCTACTTTAAACAAACGGTCATACAGGCGCACTTCTGCTTCTTTTGCATGGGCCGCGCTCACCCAGTGAATTGTGCCTTTTACATTGATGCCGCTGGTATCCTGCCCGCTCTTGCTCTCAGGAATGTAAGTGCAGTGAATTTCAGTAATGTTGCCTGCCTCATCTTTTTTAAAGTCTTCGCACCTGACAATATATGCGTGTTTCAGCCGCACCATCAGGCCGGGCCCGAGCCGGAAAAATTTCTTCGGCGGCACTTCCATAAAGTCTTCGCGCTCTATCCACAGCTCATTGCTGAAAGGCAGTTTGCGGCTGCCCGCTGTTTCGTCTTCCGGATTATTTTCTGATTCAAGCGCTTCTTCCTGCCCGGCCGGATAATTGGTGATCACCAGCTTTACCGGATCTAGCACTGCCATTACACGATTGGCCGTTTTATTCAGGTCTTCCCGCACATGGAATTCCAGCAGACCAAGGTCCACGATATTTTCTCTTCTGGCAATACCCACCGTATCGCAGAAGTGGCGGATAGCCTTTGCCGTATAGCCGCGGCGGCGCATCCCGCTCACAGTAGGCATGCGCGGATCATCCCAGCCTTCTACATGCCCTTCATTCACCAGTTGCAGCAGCTTGCGCTTGCTCATCACCGTATAGGTAAGATTGCGGCGCGCAAACTCATACTGATGCGAAGGAAAAGTGCCTAGTTGCTCAATAAACCAATCGTAAAGCGGGCGGTGATGAATGAACTCAAGCGTACAGATGGAATGCGTGATATGCTCAATGCTGTCGCTCTGGCCATGCGCAAAATCGTACATCGGGTAGATGCACCATTGATCGCCCGTGCGGTGGTGGTGTGCATGCTTGATGCGGTACATCAGCGGATCGCGCAGGAGCAGATTAGGGTGCGCCATATCTATTTTGGCACGCAGTGTTTTTTCGCCGTCCTGGTACTTTCCTGCTTTCATCTCTTCAAACAGACGCAGGTTTTCCTCGATGCTGCGAGCGCGGTACGGACTGTTGATGCCCGGCTCGCTGGTAGATCCCTTAGTGGCAGCAATTTCTTCCGCAGTGCTGTCATCCACATAAGCCAATCCTTTACCGATCAATGCTACTGCAAAATCATACAGCTTATCAAAATAGTCGGAAGCATAGAACTCATTATCCCACTGAAAGCCGAGCCACTGGATATCATAACGGATGCTGTCCACATATTCCGTTTCTTCCGTCACCGGATTGGTATCGTCGAAGCGCAGGTTGCACTTGCCGCCATACTTTTGGGCGAGGCCAAAATTCAGGCAGATAGAGGATGCGTGGCCAATATGCAGGTAGCCATTCGGCTCAGGGGGGAAGCGGGTATGGATGCCTTGCGGGTATTTACCGGCAGCCAGGTGTTCCTCAATGATTTCTTCTAAAAAATTAAGTGATTTCTCTTCCGTCATAACAGCGCAAAAGTAAGGATTTCCTGCAGCGGCAGTTTTCTGCAGAGTGATGCCGGTATTATGAGAAAAAAAGCTTCTGTAGCATTCTGTTTTGAAGCCCGTAGAATATGTTTGATATTTCGCGTATTTCAGTAAAATAGCATGGTTATTGCGCCTAAAAAGGCAAACTTTATCCCACTATGAAAAAGCTGATCTTTACGCTTGCATCGATTGCAACTGCAGCTGCCGGCACGCATGCTGCCACAAGGCCCGTAAATGTGGCCGACTCTACCGTGAGCACAGTGCCCGGTATTGGTGGATATACAGAAGTGCTGTACAAGTTCGCGAAAGGCGATAAAGTGACCGTAACCGCTAATGCCTCTAAAATGCTGGAGCGCGCTATGGTGGTGATGCTGCCGCAAACGGTGTTGATACGCATCAAAGACAGCAAGAAGATCAATCAGACTTTTGAGATGCCTGCAGATGGCACCGTGGTATTCCGGTTTGTATCAGACAGGGGCGGTATCAATAATGTGCGCTACAGCATCATCCGCCTGCCGGCCACAGAAGAAACGCAAAACTTCGATACCCAGGCAGCAACGCCTTCCAGCACTATTCAGCTGCATCCATAAGAGATATTGCGGATGATGTATGTACTAAATGTGCATCGTCCAGCCGAGCAGCAGCCAGCCCAGCACCACAAACGGCGCCGGTATTTTGGTGAAGTAGAGAATGCTGAATGTAATGGCGATCACTACCAGATTGCTCCATTCAAACTGGGGTATAGAAAGGGTTTGCAGCAATACAATGCCCGATGCCCAGATGATGCCCACTACAGCGGCATTGATGCCTTCCAACGCCCGATAGATGATCACATGCTGCTTCAGATTGTGATAAATAGGAAACAGAAAAAATAGTAGCAAGGTACTGGGTAGAAATACGGCAATAGTAGCAATGAAGCATCCGGTCAATTGTCCCCAGGAGCCAAAAGAGCTCATAGCCAGCCCACCGGCAAAAGTGCAGACAGAAAAAACCGGTCCCGGCACAGCCTGCACCAATCCAAAACCAGTCAGCAGGTCATCTGCGGACATCCATGAAGGATGACCAGCGTGCTGTGGGCGGTTTACAAACTGGTAGAGCATCATGGGCAGCAATGCCTGGCCTCCGCCAAACACAATAGCCCCGAAGCGGTAAAAATTTTCAAACAGATTGAATCCGCGCCGGTACTCCCAATGATGCACGCGGGAAAGCTCGCTTAATACACCGGCAATAATAAACAGCGCAGCAAACAGCCATAGGCTGATCCAGCGTATTTTTTTGGGCTTTTCTGCACGGCCCGGAATGCGCCTGTTGGAAAAATTGCTGATTACACCGGCTACCACCATCAACACAGGAAATACCCAGGGCGATTTGATCAGTATAGTAGTCAGTGCACTGCCGACCATTATGGCCCAGGTAGCAGGGTAGCGCACATTCGTCTGAAGCATGCGCACTGCCGCATAAAAGATAAACCCGACCGACATGGGCCGGATGTAGGTGAACAGGTTGGCCGTTATATCTTTTGTATCAAAAAAATGAAGCAGAAAAGAGAAGGCTCCCATAATCATGAACGCCGGTAATATCCAGAGTCCGAGCGTGAGCAGCGCCAGTGGAATGCCCCCCCGCTTCAGCGCAATCAGCATCACCGTTTGTGTGCTGGATGGCCCCGGTAGCATCTGGCAGAATGCATTGTACTCCATCAGTTCCTCTTCCGTAACATCGTGTCGGCGCTGCACAAAAGTCTTGATCATCATACCCACATGACCCTGCGGACCGCCAAAAGCGGTAAACGAGTACATCGCTACTGCTTTAAGGAAAGGGACGTGACGAAGGAACATGGCGGAGCGAAGATCGTTCTATTGCCAAAATAGGCAAAACAATCCGGTAATTCAGGCCTGCAGGGGATAATTTACGAAACGGCTGTTGTATCTTGCACCCCAAAACGTTCCATATTATCATGACGAAGCCTGTACTCATGCTCAATGCAGTTTACGAAGCCGGTAATAAGATTGCGCCCATCCTTTGCTGGGTATTTATCCTGCTGATGCTGGTAGCGATTACTTATGTATTTGTAAAGTACGTGATCACCTCCAACAAGTAAGCCTGTTTTGCAGCCTGTCAGCCAGCATATTGGGGCCATCCGTGAGGATTATCAGCGCGCATCGCTCAATGAAGAAGATGCAGGTGCTGACCCGCTGGCTTTTTTCGGAAAATGGTTTGCAGAGGCAGAAGCCGCTGCCGTTACAGAAGTAAATGCCATGACACTGGCCACTGCAGATGCTGCCGGCAAGCCGCACGCGCGCATCGTACTGCTGAAAGGACTGGACAGCTCCGGATTTGTTTTTTTTTCGAATTATGAATCGGCCAAAGGCCACCAGATCGAGGCGCAGCATCATACGGCACTCGTTTTTTTCTGGAAAGAATTGGAGCGTCAGGTGCGTATAGAAGGGGTGGTTGAGAAGATCAGTGATAAGGAAAGCGATGAATATTTTAACTCCCGTCCTGCCAGAAGTCGCATCGGTGCCTGGGCTTCTCCCCAGAGCCAGCGTATTAAAAGCAGGGCTACGCTTGAGCAGGCAGAAGTGCAGTTTAAAGCAATGTATGGACAGGAAGCCATTCCCCGGCCTGAATTCTGGGGCGGTTACCGGGTAGTGCCGCAGCTAGTCGAATTCTGGCAGGGCCGTAGCAGCCGTTTACATGATCGCATCGTGTTTGAAAAAATGGAAGAAAATTGGGAAAAATACCGGATCGCCCCTTAAAAAAACGATCGATATTTACGTGTCTGGCACGGAAATTGATAAAGAAATGTATTGTGTTTTTCAGGAGTGGTTCCAGGATCTTACAGCAGCGAAAATTAGCTGATAGCTCATGTTCTCTTTTTTCAAAAAAAAATCATCTAAACCTGAAGTTGCGCCGGAAGACGTACCTAAGGACTTCTCTTTTCTGGGCTGTGATATGCACAGCCACCTGGTGCCCGGCGTGGATGACGGTTCCAAAGATCTGGAAGACAGCCTCAATCTGATCCGTGGGTTGCGTGATAAAGGCTATAAGAAGCTGATCACCACTCCCCATATACAGCTTGAGTTTTACGATAACAGTGCCGAAAAGCTTAGAAAGCATTTTACCTCGCTGCAGCGGTTTATTGCCGATCAGCGAATCGGGGTTGAGCTCGGTATTGCCGCTGAATACTATCTGGATAATATGTTTATGAATGGGGTATTGCCAGACGGGCTCCTTTCCTTTGGTGACAATTATGTGCTGGTGGAAGTATCGATGGCTGGCTGGCCCCGCAACTTCAGTGACATGATCTTTTCCATACAATCGCTCGGCTACAAGCCTATTCTGGCGCATCCGGAGCGCTACCTGTATGAAGAGAACGTAAAAACTTACCTGGATCTTAAAGAGAAAGGGATGATGATGCAGATGAACCTGCTTTCAGTTCTGGGCTATTATGGCAAGACAGTGAAAGGCCTTGCAGAAAAATTTCTGGAGCATAATGTTTACGATTTCTGCGGCTCGGACCTGCACCATGAGCGGCATCTGGCGAATGTAGATAAGATCGTCAAAGAGCACCCGGAAATTATGGTGAAGCTGGAAAAGTACGGTTTCAGGAATCAATCCCTTCTGGCAAATTCCTGACCCATATACTGAAGCTTTTTTTTACCTTCGCGAAATTATTTTTAAATATGGAAATGTTTAAGTTGCGTCATTATATACCTCTTCTGCTTTTTGTAATCCTGTTTCTTTCTTCCTGTGGTGGCGTTCAGAGAACTATTTACTTCCGTACAAATGAGGTGCCCGATTCCAACGTGACCTCTCTGCAAGGCCCTGAGAAGCACGAGACAATCATTCAGGCAGATGACATTATGGCTATTACAGTGACCAGTATTAGCACCATCTCTGCTACCGATCCGGTAGGTATTTTTAAAGAAGGCGGCACTCCATATATGATTACTGCTGGCAATGTAGGAGCTACAGGTGCGATCAACTCCGGTTATCTGGTAGATAAAGACGGCTATATCGATTATCCGGCGCTCGGACGGTTGAAGCTTGGCGGGATGACGATCCGCCAGGCAAAGGAAACCATTGCTGAAAGATTGAAAAATGAATATGTAAAAGAACCGGTAGTGGAAGTAAGAATTGTTAACTTCAAGATCGTGGTATTGGGAGAAGTGCCAATACAGGGAACCATCCTGGCACCCAATCATAAGATCAATATCATTGAGGCCATTGCTGCTTCGGGCGGCATCCCGGCCACCGGACGGAAAGAGAATGTTATGGTGATCCGTGAGAATAATGGCAAAAAAGAAATTGCCCATCTCAACCTGAATAGCCGGGAGGTTTTCAGCAGTCCTTATTATTACCTGAAGCAGAATGATATTGTCTATGTAGAGCCTTCCAGGATCCGCAGGCAGGAATCCAATGAATTCCTCAGGCTTTATCTGCCAATTGCCACTACGCTGCTTTCCACAGGACTTACTGTATATGGCATTACCAGATTGGCCAAATAATTCAACAATTCAGTGCAAAAGAAACAGAACCAATGGAAACGAATAATTCATCGCAGATAGCCAGACGATTCAGCAAGCAGATCAATTCTGTTTTCGATTATCGGCGGTTGATTGCTTCTTTTCTTGCCAACTGGTATTGGCTGGTGATCTCTATTCTCTTTTTTATCAGTGGCGCGTGGCTCTATCTTCGTTACAAGACACCGGTTTACTCAGTGGGTAGCACCCTGATGATCGAGGATAAGAGTGACCTGCAAAATTCAGTTCTGGAAAAGTTCAATACTAATAAGCAAAGCTCTTCAGCTGGTCTCTATAATGAGATATTTATTCTGCAATCTCAGGATCTGATCAGCAAAGTAGTAGACTCTCTGAACCTGAACATCCACTTTTGGGTTAAAGGCCGCGTAAAGGAAAATGAGATTTATGAGGAAAGCCCGGTGCGTTTTGTGTTTGATAGCTCAGGATATATCGGTGGGAACAGAGAGCTCATCATCAAAGAAGTGGTAGATGGCCAGTTTGAACTCATTAAAAAAAGCAAAGTTTCACGCATTCTGTATGATGCTTGGACTCAGACAGACTTTGGACGCTTCAAAATCATCTATACTGCCGGGCCGGCGGTCAATAAAAGATATTTAAAAACAGGCATCAAAGTAAGAATGCAGCCGGTGGCTGATATGACCCAGCAGATAACCGGCTCTTTTAAGGCGCTACCTGCCGATGGCCGTACCTCCCTGCTAAATCTTTCTTACGTTGACGTGCTGCCATACCGGGGGGTAGATTTTATGAAGATACTAATTCTCTTTTACCGGCAGAATGAATTGGAGAATAATACAAAGTTTGCTCAGAAAACCCGGGAATTTATCAATCAGCGTGTGGCAGATCTGGAAGGCAGGTTGAGATCAATGGATACAAAAGTGGAATCGATCAAGCGAGGTGCCGGTATTGCTGGAGATATGGGCTATTCCGTTAATAGTTACAACACCAGTAAGACCGCATCTGACCAGCAGATCCAAGAATTGCTTGTTCAGAAAATGTCTCTTGGCGCGCTTAAGGAGCGCATCCTGAGCAATACCGACAATAATGAAATGCTTTCCGGCGTTAGCGTACCAGACCCCGTACTGAATAATCTCATTAGCCAGTATAATGCAGCAGCGCAGCAGGCCGGTATGCTTGACCGTACCACCGGTACTAAAAATCCTTCCCTTCTGCGTGCGCAAAGCGAGGCGGCCAGTCTGCGCAAAGGCATTGCCGACGCCGTTGACAATGTTACACGGGCGGTTGACAATAATATTTCCCGTGCAACACAGAATTCAAGCAAATACAGCAGCCTCTTATCCGGTATGCCGGAAGTAGACCGCTCTATTAATGATGTGAAACGCGAATATGATGTCTTGCAGGGAAATTATCTATATCTGTATCAGAAGGGTATAGAAAATGAGATTAATATGTATGCTGCTACGAATAAGTCCAAATTAGTCGTTGCCCCTTACAGCTCTGGTGGTCCTATCAGCCCTGTGCCCAAAACGATCTATCTGCTCAGCGTTTTCATCGCCTTGGTTTTACCTTCCTCTATCCTAATCGGAAAAGAGTTGCTCAACAACAAGGTTACAAATGAAAAAGATATAGAATCGCTGACAGATCT
Source organism: Chitinophagaceae bacterium (assembly GCA_965200035.1). Taxonomy (GTDB): domain Bacteria; phylum Bacteroidota; class Bacteroidia; order Chitinophagales; family Chitinophagaceae; genus UBA1952. The sequence goes on from OZ241334.1 coordinate 2,058,444, forward strand.
TCCGATCATTGGTAGCATCAGCAAAGACAAGCATAATCTGGATGTGGTTGTTGGCGAGAAGGTGCGTACAGGTATTGCAGAGCAGTTTCGTCTTATACGGGCCAATCTTGAATTTATGGCCACCGGCGCTAATAAAAAGGTGCTGATGATTACTTCCAGCATTAGTGGTGAGGGTAAATCGTTCATATCGCTCAATCTGGGACTTACCATGGCGTTGGCATCGAAAAAAGTAGTGGTAATGGAGTTTGACCTTCGCAAGCCCAAGCTTTCAGAGCGGCTGGATATCCCGAGAGAAGGTGGCATCAGCGGATACCTGGCAGACCTGGTGGGGCTCGATAAGGTGATCAAGCCTTCCGGCATCCATCCAAACTTTTATATTGCCAATTGCGGACCGATGCCACCTAATCCCGGTGAACTGCTGATGCTGCCAAAGGCAAAGCAGCTTATTGAAGATCTGCAGGAGATGTTTGACATAGTGCTTATCGATACTGCCCCGCTTGGCCTAGTATCCGATTCACTAATTCTCTCCCAGTATGCAGGTGTGACATTATTTATAACACGCCAGGCATATACCATAAAGGAGCAGGTCAAAATGCTGGATAATGTGACTAAAGATGGGAAAATAAAGAATGCAGCAATTATTTTTAATGGAGTAGATCACAGCAAAAAATATGGCTACGGGTATGGCTACGGCTACGGGTATGGCTACGGTTACGGGTATGGAAACGGCAGCGGCTATTATGAGGATGATGTGCCGCAGAAAAAAGGACTCAAAAAATTGCTTGGAAAAAAGAAATAAGAAAAAGCAGGCCTTTTAAGAAAGCCGGCTTTTTTCTTTATAGTAGGTTCCCATTCCCGCATAAGATGATTCTGTTTAATTGATAGTATCGGGGTAGTGCTATATTGCCTTTGAGCATTAAAGAGAAAATCACCTCTTTAAAAAATTAAGTACTTATCTTTGAGTAAATTTTCTACTCAATTTAAGTGATAGAGGCGTTGATTTCATCTAAGACACGTATTAAGCTGTTGCTGAAATTTTTCCTGAACGCCAGCAATAAAGCTTATCTGCGCGGTCTTGCAGAGGAGTTTGGTGAAAGCAGCAATGCCATCCGGCTGGAACTGAATAAGCTTGAAGCCGCCGGTATGATATCCGCAGAGATGGAAGGCAATAAAAAACTTTTCAGCGCAAATCGTAAACATCCGCTTTTTAGTGAGCTGCATAGCATCCTGATGAAATATGTAGGTATTGATCAGATCATCGAGCAGGTTTTATCTCAGTTAGGTGAGGTTAGTAGGGTATATTTGACAGGTGAGTTTGCCAAAGGAAGAGATAATCTAATTATTGATCTTGAGATTATAGGTGATGTGAATGCTGTATATCTTACAGAGCTGCTAGAAAAGGTAAGAGCTATGCTTACCCGGAAAATTCGGTATATCGTTTTTTCAGAAGTGGAATATAATGCTTTGCCGGAAAGCAACCGGCAGATGCCGAAGGTGCTTATTTGGAGTAAGTAACTGAAAATGAATGGTTTGCATAATAGCTCATGTGACTGAGGAGGCGAAGCTATGTCAGGGAAAAAGGAATGGTATGTAATCTATACAAAGCCGCGCTGGGAGAAAAAAGTTTTCGAAGCTCTTCAAAAGCAGGAAATAACGGCCTACTGTCCTTTAAACAGAACAGTAAAGCAATGGAGCGACCGAAAAAAAATCGTTGAAGTGCCGCTTTTTTCTTCTTATGTATTTGTGCAGATATTACCGGAAGAGACAGCGAGGGTACGCATGACTCCCGGTGTAGTCAACTTTTTATACTGGCTGGGAGAAAAAGCATTGATCCGGGATCATGAAATAGAAGCACTGCGAACATTTGTAAGCAATAACGAATATATTATTATCGAGCCCCTGAGCTACCGGGAAGGAGATAACTTTGAGATAAAAACAGGTCCTTTTACCGGACAAAAGGCTGTTGTGAGGGCAGTTAAAAAAAAGAAAACGGAACTGGTTTTGGAAAGCCTTAATTTAAAGCTGGTAGTAACTAATAATCCTGTACATGATAAGCGGTCGTAAGTACTAAAATCTATGAATAAGAATGTCTTTATGGGCAGATTATCAGGCTGCGGAAGCACATATGCCTGGTAACCATATCCCCGATAGCGTTGAAGAATACCAGTTACAATGCCATCATCAATGCAGTTCTCTTCAAGCTGAAGATGCTGTACTTCCAGCCCCTCGTCTCTATTTATAAAGTTTTTATGAAACAAAACCCCTCTTTCAGAGGAAAAAACGTTTCCTCATGGATATATTGCCAATATCGACTAACAATAAGCGCCCACCTGACTTAAGCAAGGACACAGTACTATCTATAAATTTGAATATACAGCTGTAGCCGAAAATAACCGGAAGTACGCTGTAGGAATTGATAAGGTTAAAATAGCCTTTATAATTAGCTAGGAGATCAGATGTTTCATCAGGAAATGCGCCCGAAATATTTGTTATATGATCCTCATCCGGCAACAGGTACAGCATTTCTTTAGAATCAACCATTACAAGCCGGGAATTATTCTGTTGGCAAATTTTGCTGATCATTGCCGGTATATCACTGCATTCTGGTCCAATTTCAAGCCACACAGTATTTTGGGATACACCTGATCTGAATTGCAATTTATAGATGATGTCATTAAAATCGCTTCTTCTTTACCAGCCCGGTATGTATCTGGAAAGCCGATTTTTTCATATTTGGATAACGAATGATTAAGGGCCATACTTTTAAAATCCTCAAAGCGGAGGTTTGCAAAATGACTATTATTTGATTGATTTAGTAAATGTCAATAAGTAAAGTGTCAAATTTAGATGTTACATAGCAGCAAAAAATAAAAATTTTCTATACGCTTTCGCTAAATAATTAAAATGTTAACTAAATTACATGTATAATGCAATAATTAATTTACCTTTATATATATCTATATATATATGAACTTGTGAATTAAAATTACCCGCATTGGTCAGTAGCTATAGCCATCAATTAGCCTTTTGTCAGGAACATCAATAAATTAATATTATATATTATGAACGCTCAGTTAAACCAGCTGGATCATGATGAGTGGACGGAAGTCATTCAGCCTCACAGCAATCTGTTTGATCTAAGGTTACGGGAAGTATGGAGATATAGAGATCTTCTTTTCTTAATGGTCAAGCGAGATTTTGTGGCTACTTATAAACAAACATTACTAGGGCCTGTTTGGTTTTTCCTGCAGCCAATTCTTACTACGCTCACCTTTACCGTTATTTTCGGCAGGATCGCCAAGCTGAGTACAGACGGCGTGCCTATGGTACTCTTCTATCTGGCGGGCATTACTCTCTGGAACTATTTTGCGGAATGCCTGAACCGAACGGCTACTGTGTTTCGTGATAATGCCAGTGTTTTCGGCAAGGTTTATTTTCCGCGGCTGGTAATGCCGCTCTCTATTGTAGTCAGCAATCTGATAAAACTCGCCATCCAGTTCAGCCTTTTTCTTCTATTCTGGGTTTATTATCTGATTACTAAAGATCAAGTGCATCCCAATGTTACCATATTACTGATCCCTGTCCTGGTCTTCATGATGGGAGGACTCGGTCTTGGCTTTGGAATGATTATCTCCGCTATGACCACCAAATACCGCGATCTGGTATTTCTGCTTACATTCGGCGTCCAACTCCTGATGTATGCAACACCGATCATCTATCCCTTATCCGCAATCAGCAATCAATACAGGTGGCTTATCCTGCTGAATCCAATGAGTTCTATTATCGAAGCATTCCGATATGCCTTTATCGGTAGCGGTACATTCAGCATTGCCGGGTTGTGCTATAGCTTTGGAGTGATGGTTCTGCTCGTAGCTGTAGGAACCGTTATTTTCAATAAGGTGGAGAAAAATTTCATGGATTCAATCTGATTGCACCTTGTCCGATTGGCTGCTCATAAATTTCAGTGCTCATTGAAGAGATATAAAAAATATATATTATTTCTGGTAAGTTGTATAAGGCTTGCCCGGGCGTTTTCTAAGGCGCGTGTTATCTTCATCTTTCCATTCTATCAACCAGGCGGGGCAGAGCGGGCACATCTGGATATTGTAAAAGCACTCAATAATAAAAGAAATATAGTCATATTTACCCAGCCATCTGTTGTGACAGCTTTTAAAAAGGATTTTTTTGATGCCGCTACCTGTATTGATTTCCCGGAGATTAGCCAGCACCGGAAGACTGTAGTATTCTTTTACAGCTTGCTTATCTGGTTGATCAATAAGCGCACCACTTCGTTATCTCTTTTCAGCGCTAATGCATTCCGTTATTACTGCCTGCTTGATCGTATTCAAAATCCGGTCATCAGGAAGATAGACTTGTTGCACGCTTTCAGCTTCCCGGATCCCGGCATTGAAGATACCAGCGTTTATTCAGTGCCCTTGCTGGATGCAAGAGTAGTCAGCAATGAAAAGACCCGTCGGGATTATGCTGACCAGTACAGGCGGCTCGGCATCTCGCCGGAATATCTCAGCAGGATAAAAGTAATTGACAACGCTACTATAGTGCCGGCATCGCAGCCGGCAAAGGATATCAGCAGTCAGCTCAGTATATTGTATTGCGGTCGGGGCACCTACGAAAAAAGGCCACAACTTTTTATTGATATTGCTGCACGAATGAAAGGTAAGGCACTGTTCTCTATGATCGGCGATCTAGCAGTACTCAGTGATCAGATCAGGGCGGCGGGCATTTATTACAGCGGCGGCCCGGCTACAAATCCGGAGATAGCAGCCGCATATTTTAAAGCCCATGTGCTGGTGCTTACTTCTCTGAGAGAGGGTTTCCCGATGGTGATCATGGAGGCCATGGCACAGGGCATCGTTTGCATTTGTACTGATGTAGGAGCTATATCAGAGCATATCTGCCATGGAGAAAACGGATTTTTGGTGTCTGGCTCAGCAAATGAGGCACTTATTGAAGTCCGCGTTACAGAATTGCTGTTATTGCTCAATAGCGACCGGAGGCTACTGGCCCGGTTATCCGAAGCCGCTTACCGACATGCACAAAAACACTTTAGTTATAATAGCTTTGCAGCAAGCTACCGCCGGCTTTTAACATCTACTGACTGATATATAACTTGCATTTTTTAAATTAAAAGCCACACAGATTTAAGTTTAATAAAAAATATGTCTGATATTGCTATTAAAGTAGATGGCCTTGGAAAGTTCTACCGGCTCGGAGAAATAGGAACCGGCACCATTAGTCAGGATCTTAATCGCTGGTGGGCCCGCATGCGCGGCAAGGAAGATCCTTTCGCGCTGGTGGGAGAGAGCAATGATCGTACCCAGAAGGGGAAGGGCAATATCGTTTGGGCCATAAAAGATATTGCATTTGAAGTAAAAAAAGGCGAGGTATTGGGCATCATTGGTCGCAATGGCGCTGGTAAATCTACTTTACTGAAACTCTTGTCTAAGGTGACCCGCCCTTCTGCGGGCAGTATTAAGATTCATGGACGCATTGCTTCGCTGCTCGAGGTAGGCACCGGCTTTCACCCCGAACTGACCGGCCGCGAAAATATCTTTCAGAACGGTGCTATTCTGGGCATGACGAAGGCAGAGATCAAAAGCAAATTTGACGAGATTGTTGATTTTTCGGGTGTGGAGCGTTATATAGATACACCGGTAAAGCGTTATTCATCAGGTATGTATGTACGGCTGGCTTTTGCCGTGGCAGCGCATTTGGAGCCGGAAATTCTGATCGTTGACGAGGTGCTGGCTGTAGGCGATGTAGAGTTCCAGAAGAAGTGCTTGGGAAAGATGAAGGACGTAAGCGTGAATGACGGCCGGACTGTGCTTTTTGTGAGTCATAACTTACCGGCGGTTCGACAACTATGTGATAATGCATTATACCTGAAATTTGGAGAGTTGATGGCTCAAGCACCCGTAGAAATTATATTAGATTTATATAAAATTGATTCCGAGGATATTGACTATAAGATTGATTCAAACCTAGAGAATGAATTTGTTAAGATTGAATCAGTGAATTTTTTTGGAAAAGATGGATCTAAGAACCTAAAAATTGAAGATAATATAATTATCAGTACGAACTTCGAATGCAAAATTGAGAATAGAACTTTAGGATTTAGCTATAATATTTACAATGATGAAGATATCTTGATCTTTGAGGCATATGCGCCATTCGCATCAAATAAGGATTCTGATACAAAGAATTACACTGTAGACATTATTATACCTGGATTTTTGTTGAATTCGGGCAAATATCGTGCTAGCTTAATTTTTGCAGAGGCTCAAAAATATATTCTTTTATCTACGGATAAGATATTTACTTTTAGCATAGAAGAAACATTTGCAAATGTTGGTAATACATTAGTTAAAATTCCCGGTATAATCAGACCAAATATAAAACATGTTATTAGATAAAATAATAAAAAAATATTTACAATCATTTAGAGTAAAAATATATAAAGGCTTAAATAATAATAAAAATGTCATTGGTAATCCCATAATTAGGCAACCTGCTCTATTTGTTGGGATAGGAAAAATTTTCTTTGGTGTAGATGTGACTTTAGGATATTATCCATCCCCACATTTTTATAATGGCTCAATATATATTGAAAGTAGAAGTTATGAATCTGAAATTGTGTTTGGAGACAACATAATTGCCAATAATAATTTATGTATTGTATGTGACCGCACTAAAATAACAGTAGGCAGTAGGACGCTGATAGGTGTCAATGTGACCATAACGGACTCAGACTTTCACGGTATCCATCCAGAAAATAGAAACAACGGTAAATATATTTGCAAACCGGTAATTATTGAAGAGAATGTCTTTATAGGGAATAATTGCACTATATTAAAAGGTGTAACGATTGGTGAAAATTCAATAGTAGCAAATGGTTCAATTGTTATAAAAGACGTTCAGTCCAATACGATTGTTGGCGGGAATCCAGCTAAACTAATAAAATCTGTTTTTGAATAACAGTCCTCTATGAATGAACTTATCTTTCTTCCTAAAATATTAGACGATCGTGGAAATCTTACCTTTTTAGAAAATCATAAACAGATTCCATTTAACATTGCGCGCGTATATTGGATATACGATGTGCCGGGGGGCGAGCAGCGGGGCGGGCATGCTTATGAAGAGCTTCAGGAAGTGATCATAGCACTTTCAGGTGCCTTTGATGTTGTGTTAAATGATGGGAAAGAGGAAAAAAGAATTACTTTGAACAGATCTTATCATGGATTGCTTATTCCTAAAATGATCTGGCGCCATCTGGAGAACTTTTCTACCAATGCTGTTGCATTAATTGCAGCAGACAAGGCTTATGACGAAAAAGATTATCTCCGGGATTTTGAAGATTATAAAAGGAGAATCAAATGATAAAGAAGCCGTCCGTATATGATTGCTCGCTGATCACATTGCCCAAAATAGCTCACCGTAAAGGAAATCTTACCGCTATTCATAATTCTTCGGAAATTCCTTTTAACATAAAACGCATTTTTTATTTGTATGATATACCAGGCGGCGAAAGCCGTGGCGCTCATGCACATGAAATATGTCATCAGTTTTTAGTAGCGACGAGTGGCAGTTTTGAAGTATTGTTAGATGATGGAAAAATTCAGCGCCAAATTCAGCTAAACCGACCTTATACTGGGTTGCATATACCCCCTATGATATGGGCAAGTGAGATTAATTTTTCTTCCGGCTCTGTATGTCTCGTATTGGCTTCGGAATTGTATGACGCCAATGATTATATAAGAGATTATGCTGATTTTTTAACATTGTCAAATGGCTGATACCTTTAACGGATTTGTTATTAATCCTGAAGCTTATTGGCGTCCGGCTTATAGAATATCGCCATATAATACATCTTTTGTAGCACAGAATCAAAAGATTGCTATTGCCAAAAAAATAGAGCCGGAAAAACTGCAATCCTGTTTTGGATCTCATTTTATGTGGTGCAATAATGGTAAGCAGTCCATTTATAAAGCTCTGGAATGTTATAGCTTAAAAGAGGAGGATGAAGTATGGATTATCACTACATCCGGGAATAAATATATTAGCAGTTGTGTAACCAATGAGATTGAAAAGTTCTGTAAGTGGTCGCAGGAAAAGACAGATAAAACAAGGCTCATTTTTGTAAACCATGAATTTGGATTCTGTTTTCCGGAACTGCAATCTCTAAAGGTGCATAACCTACCTATTATTGAGGATCGTGCGCTCAGTTTTGCTTCTACAGATCAAGACAATAAAACAGGCACTATAGGCGATTTTGTGATTTATAGCCTTCCAAAATTTTTCCCGGTAAATATGGGAGGGGTTTTACAGTGCAATAATCCGCTTTTATATAAAGAAACAAATAAAAATGAGCAATTGGATAGCTATCTAGCATCCCTTGTAACATTCTATTTAAATGAGAAAGCAGCTATCCGGGAACAGCGGTTATCAAATTATCTGTACCTGGACGATAAATTAGGCTCGTTCGGCTTCCAACCCCAGTTTACACTCTCTGAAAAAGAAATTCCCGGTGTATTCATGTTCCGGGCAGCAGGCATAGATTTGCCGCGGCTAAAAATATTTATGCAGCAAAATGGCGTTGAATCAAGTATTTTTTATGGTGAAGACAGCTATTTTATCCCGGTGCATCAGGGGTTGAACAGCGGTGATCTGGATTTTTTCTGTTCTTTGATCTTATATTTTCTCGAAAAGTATGGAAATCAGCAATTTACAACTTGGCAGTAATGTAAAAATAGATGCTACCTCAAGCATCAATAATGTAGCCATTGGAGATGGGGTAAAAATTGCCAAATATTGCTCCATTTATGGAAGTAAGGAGGGATTGCTGGAGATAGGCGACCACAGTTATGTAGGTATGTTCAGTATCCTTAACGGTTATGCAAAGACCCTGCGTATAGGTAAGCATGTATCTATTGCCCAAAACGTAAATATCATGACGGACTCAGGGCCAAATGCCAGCGAGTTCATGCAGCAATTCTATCCGATAATAACCGGTGATGTAATCATTGAAGATCATGTCTGGATCGGTGCTGGTGTAACTATCATGCCTAATGTACATATCGGAAAGTGCAGCATTATCGCAGCAAATAGCTTTGTCTGTTCAGATGTCGAGACTTATTGCATGTATGCTGGCAACCCGGCAAAATTGGTAAAAAGACTGGAGCAAATTGAGAAACATGACCGTCAGACAATTTAATCCTCTAACTGATGCGGAAAAATGGAATGCCTTTATTCTTCAAAGCAAGAATAGCACCTTCCTTTTTAACCGGGGCTTTATGGACTATCATTCAGACCAGTTCATCGATCATTCGTTGCTGGTTCTTGATGATCAGGATAAGCTGTTAGCGTCATTGCCGGCTAATATTACAGAACGTAATGTGCTTGTATCGCATCAGGGGCTCACTTACGGCGGTATTATTTATCAGCAGGCAGCTAAGCTGTCCTTCTGTATAGAGGTAGTATATCACCTCTTGAAATATTTGCATAGTGCCGGGATCCATCAATTCATCCTGAAGCAATTCCCGGCTTTCTTTAATAAAAGCGCTACCGACGAAATTGAATACATTCTTTTCCTGCTGGATGCTACCCTTTACCGGCGCGATGTAGCTTTTGTAATTGACCATGCTAACTATATTCCATGTACCGGAAATATTCGCAGAGAAGGGATCAAAGCAGAAAGAAAAGGAGTACAGCTTATTGAAGATGATTGCCCGGATGAATTCTGGGAAAAGGTACTGGTACCTAACCTGAAAGAGCGCTTTGGCGTAGCGCCGGTACATACTCTGCAAGAAATTAAGTTACTTAAAGAAAGGTTCCCGGACCATATCAGGCAATACAATGCGGTGCTGGATGGTCAGATCATGGCAGGAACTACCCTGTTCCTTACCCCTGAAGTGGCCCATTGCCAGTATATATCGGCTACTAATGCCGGCAGGGCCAACGGATCGCTGAATTTCTTATTTAAAGAGCTGATCGATAAGGTATTGGTACAGCACCATTATTTTGATTTTGGCATCGTCAATGAAAAGGAAGGAAGAGATATAAACCAAGGGATGCTCTTTTGGAAAGAATCTTTTGGGGGACGGGCCCGGCGACAGGATTTTTATAGTATTAACCCCGCAGCTTATCAAAAGCTGGAAAAATTTATAAAGTAAGATATATGAATATCCCCTTTTTATCATTTGCATCAATGCATGCGCCTATAAAGGAAGAAATGATGCAGGCATTTGAGCAATTCTATGACAGCAATTATTTTGTGCTTGGGGAACGGGTAAAGCAATTTGAAAAAGATTATGCAGTATTTAACCAGGTAGGCTACAGTGTAGGCATCAGCAATGGGCTCGACGCCCTGCATATAGCCCTGCGCAGCCTGGGTATTGGCGCAGGCGATGAGATTATTATTCCTTCCAATACCTATATAGCCACACTGCTGGCAGCATCTTACGTTGGGGCAAAACCGGTGTTGGTAGAGCCTGATATTGATACCTATAATCTGAATCCTGCAAAAATAGAAGCAGCTATTACCCCCAGGACACGTGCTATTATGCCTGTGCATCTTTATGGTCAGGCCTGTGAAATGGAGGCGATCATGACTCTTGCGGAAAAGCATGGACTCTATATAATCGAAGATAATGCGCAATCGCAGGGCGCAGCCTATAAGGGAAGGCTTACAGGAAGCTGGGGGCATATTAACGGCACCTCATTTTACCCGGGTAAGAATCTGGGGGCGTTGGGCGATGCCGGCGCAGTTACGACCAATGACCCCGAACTGGCCTGTAAGGCCACTATATTGCGCAACTATGGTTCAGAGAAAAAGTATTACAATGAAGTTATCGGTTACAACATGCGGCAGGATGAGTGCCAGGCCGCTTTCCTGTCTGTAAAGCTGAAGCACCTAAATGCCTGGACGCGCGAACGGCAGCAAATAGCTGGCTGGTATCAGGAAGAATTAAAAAATATTCCCGGACTGATACTGCCCCAAACGGCAGCCGGGGCCACTCATGTTTACCATCTTTATGTAGTGCGCATACAGCAACGGGATCAGCTGCAGCAGCATTTGCAGGAACAGGGCATCGGCACGCTGATCCACTATCCGGTACCGCCCCATTTACAAAAAGCTTATGAATTCTTAGGTAAGGGAAAAGGCAGCTACCCGATAGCAGAAGAGATTGCATCAACCTGCCTAAGTTTGCCCCTCTGGCCGGGAATGACCCCGGAGATGGTACAGTATATAGCAAAGCAGATCAGCAACTTTCGCGCATGATTATTGAAGATCAGCATATAATCAAAAAAACCAAAGTCTCAGTTGCGGTATTCTGCTACAATCAGGAGGCAACGATCGCGCAGACCCTGGATAGCATTCTGGAGCAGGATTTTGATCAATCCTGGGAAATCCTTATCAGCGACGATGCCTCTACAGACAAGACTCCTGATATCTGCCGGGCTTACCAGCAGCGGCATAAGGATAAAATAAGGCTTTCGCTGTATCCCCAAAATATCGGGGCTATGGAAAACTTCCGGGTAGCCATGCATACAGTAGCTGGTGAGTACATTACCTTCTGTGCCGGCGATGATTACTGGAACAATCCGGAAAAATTAAGTAAGCAATATTACTTTCTTAAAGCCCATCAGGATCATTCTATGATTCATACCGCTTACGAGATTTTACATCTGCCGGACAACCGATTTACCCCGGCGCCGGTACCGGCCGGCGCTGTGCCGGATAGTGAAAAAAGCTTATTGCTGAATGGAAACTTCGTAGGTGGGCTTACGGTTATGATTAAAGCGTCCGTTGTTAATGAAGCATTCAGGGCAGGCGTGCTCGATCAAGGTTTTCTGATGGAAGATTATCCCCTGTGGCTCTTTGCAACGGAGCACCAAAAGATTGGCTATTTAAACGAATCGACCGGAGTATGGAGGAAAAATGAAGAAAGCTTGTCAAACAGCCGGAATCTGGCAAAAAGACTTCGGTTTGAACTTTCGGTTGGTGAAATTCAACAGTTCTATGGCAAGCGCAGAGGCATGACCAATGAATTAAAGCCTGTTTTGGACGAGTGGTATCGTTATATTCTGGGTCGCGCGCTGGCAGGCAAGGAAGAAAAGATTGCCGTCACCTGTATGAAAAAGCTGAAAGGGCTGGGTACCGCCAACCCGCGCGAGCGGCTCTATGCGCATCAATTGCTGGGCCGCCCGCTGTTTCGGCTAAGGAATGTTTTAAAGAAATAATAACTAAATGTTGTCTGGAAGGAAATTCTTTGCCTGCAACTTTGATCCAATGACATCCCATTTGCATTCTTACCTCTTGATTGATCGTGGCTAAAATTCTTTTTATTACCCCTGATGACGATTACACAGGCGGTCCGGTTGCCATGCTGGGCCTGCTTAAAATAGTCTGTGATTTGAAATTGTATCATGCAGACGTATGCATTCTGCAGCCACATGGAAAACTTATAAATGATTACAGGAAATATACGGATAAAATATTTTCTCCGGTTCATCAGCAAACCCTTTGGCAGCGTGTAAGAAATAAGCTGCTTTCCCGGAACATAGGCCGGGAGCAATTGCTTGCCCGCATCCGCAACTATGATGTGGTTATTTTGAATACGATTCTTGCACTGGACTATTTCAGTCAGCAGGAGCTGGATAGTTTCAGCAGCCTTACTTTATGTACTTTCGAAATGCCTGTCGCCACCTCTTTTCTGCTGCAGGAAAGAGTTTACAAATTATCTTCGCCTAAACTGATTTTTTCCCCGACCCCTGCGCTGAGCGTACTGCTGAAGCAGAATAAACTGGTAAAAGCAGAGATTATGCCGCTGAACCAATATGTGATTCCTGATTATGTCAGACGGGGAGGCAGTGTTCGTCAGCCATCGTCTAAATTCCGTATTGGCATGATGGGCATGCCGGCCTGGGCAAAGGGAATGGATTACTTTTTATGCATTGCCCAGCAATTTTTTGTGGCTTATCCGATACCGGACCTTCAATTTGTGCTGAAAGGTATTCCGGAAAGCAATATTTACTACCAGATATATTCCAGGGATATTCATAATGCAGGATTAGAAGGCAGAGTGGTAATCGAAGGCAAAACACCTAATATTGGCGAATTCTATGAAACGCTGGATGTACTGGCCCTTACATCACGTGAAGACACCTGCCCGAATATCATGATCGAAGCGGCACTCTTTAAGGTGCCGACTATTTGCTTCGAGCATAGTGGCGGGGCAGAGCCTTTTGTACAAAGTTACGGAGGCTACATCATTCCCTTTCTCGATATAGGGGATTATTGCAATGCGCTCAATAATTATTATGAGGACCGGAAGCTGCTGGAAATGCATGGCATGAAAGCCCGGGAATACGCCCTAGTAAATCACTGTGATCAGCATCTGATCGCTGCACAGTTTAATGCTGGTATGGCAGCGCTCCAAAATATGAACTAACCGAACTATGGGATCATTAAACAATAAAAAAGTAATCATCACCGGCGCTGACGGATTCATCGGCAGCCATCTGGTAGAGCGGCTGCTGCAGGAAGGCTGTAAGGTCAAGGCTTTCTGCTACTACAATTCTTTCAACTCATGGGGATGGCTGGATACCCTGAGCAGCGGGACGCTCGCGCAGATCGAAATCTTCAGTGGAGATGTCAGGGACCCCAATGGGGTGCGCACTGCCCTGAAAGGCGCTGATGTAGTCTTTCACCTGGCAGCACTGATTGCTATTCCATACAGCTATCATTCGCCGGACTCTTATATAGATACCAATGTGAAAGGCACCCTCAACATTGTGCAGGCAGCCAAAGACTTGGATATTGAGCGGGTACTTGTAACCTCTACTTCAGAAGTATATGGCACTGCGCAGTACATTCCTATTGATGAAAAGCATCCGCGCCAGCCGCAATCCCCTTATTCTGCCTCTAAGATCGGTGCGGACTGCATTGCTGATTCTTTTTACCGCAGCTTTGATCTTCCCTTAACCATTGTCCGTCCATTCAACACATTCGGCCCGCGCCAGTCTGCACGAGCAGTTATCCCAACCATTATTACCCAACTCCTGAATGGGGTTGAAAGCATCAAGCTGGGTGATCTGACGCCGACGCGGGATCTGCTTTATGTAAAAGATACTGTAAACGGCTTCGTGGAAATCGCCAAATCAGATAACCTGATCGGGCATGACTGCAATATAGCTACCCAGACAGAGATCAGCGTCCGGGATCTTGCGCAGACCCTGATCGACCTCATCAATCCGGCCGCAAAGATCGCACAGGATGAGGAGCGCCTGCGTCCTGAAAAAAGCGAAGTATTCCGCCTCTACGGCAGCAATGAAAAGCTGAAGCAGCATACCGGCTGGGAGCAGCGGTACAACCTGCGGCAAGGGCTTGCCGAAACGATCGAATGGTTCCAGAAGCCGGAGAACCTTAAGCAGTACAAGGCTGATATTTACAATGTATAAAGTTTTTTCATGACGATCATACTGACCGGTGCATCCGGCTTTCTGGGCGCAGCTCTGGTTCCTTTACTGGAAAATGCAGGACATGCCCTTATTGCCGTAGAGCGCAAGGCAGGACTGGATATTCTGGACTGGAGCAAAATCAATGCACTCCCGGCCTGTGATAGGGTTATACACCTAGCGGCGCAAAGCTATGTGCCGGATGCCTATACGCACCCACGGGATTTTTACGAGACAAATGTGACTGGCACCCTGAACATGCTGGAGCTGGCACGAGTGCGTCAGGCCGGGTTCATATTTATCAGCAGTTATGTATATGGCCACCCGAAATATCTGCCTATCGATGAAATCCATGAGATCGCCGCAGTAAATCCTTATGCACAATCAAAGATCATGGGCGAAGAGCTATGCAGGGCCTACCACCGGGATTTTGGGCTGGATGTAACGGTATTCCGCCCATTCAATATTTACGGGATCGGGCAAAAGGACCACTTCCTGCTGCCCAAGATTCTTAAGCAGGCAGCGGAAGGCGGTATGATTACGCTGTTCGATCCCCGTCCTAAAAGGGACTACGTGGAAGTCCGTGATGTGGCACGGGCTATACTGGCTGCTGTGGAGCGGCCGGTCAGCGGGTACGAAGTGTTTAACATAGGCAGCGGCGCCAGCTATTCGATCGAAGAAGTGGTTGACCTGGTGCGGCCCTGCTATCCGGCTCCATTAAAGACCGAATATCTGAATAATTTCAGGCCGGATGAGATTCTGGATACCATATGCGATTATAGTAAAGCTCGGAAACTCCTGAACTGGAAGCCTGAGATCTCACTGGAAGATGGATTACGGCAAATGGCTTCAAGCCTTTAAAATTAAAATTTATGCATATACCTGTCTTTACAGAGCGGATAAAAAAAGTCATCATTCCATCAGACGCTACCATTTTGAATGCACTGCGGCGAATGGACGATCTACAGGTAAAGCTGCTGATCGTTACAGAGAATCATTTGTTTAAAGGGCTGGTAAGCATTGGTGATATTCAGAGAGCCATCATACGCAATGTCTCGCTTGAAGAAAAGATCAGCGGCATTCTCAGGCAAGGAATCATTTACGCAGATGCCGGTACACCTTTTGAATCTATCCGGAAAGATATGCTCAGTCACCGTATGGAGTTTATGCCGGTTGTCAATGAATACAATGAATTATTGACGGTACACTTTTGGGAAGAAATATTGGGTAATGAAAAAGTGACGCACGCTACCCATCTCAATCTCCCTGTAGTCATCATGGCGGGAGGTAAAGGAACCCGCCTGAAACCAATCACCAATGTACTGCCCAAGCCCCTCATCCCTATCGGTGATAAGACCATTCTGGAGCATATTCTGGACAAATTCCTGGAGGTCGGATGCAGTAATTTCCTGATGTCGGTCAATTATAAGGCAGAGATGATCATACATTATTTCGATACCCTGAATAATGATCAGTATCAGATTGAATATTTTAAGGAAGGTACTTTCTTGGGCACCGGAGGCAGCCTGCATCTGCTGAAAGGCCGCCTTACCGAAACATTCTTTGTTACCAACTGTGATATTATTGTAGAAACAGATTATTCAGAGATCTATAACTACCATAAGACCCATCAGAATGATATCACCATTGTAGGCATTATTAAACATTATCCGATCCCGTATGGTGTTTTAGAAACAGGCAAGGATGGAAGGTTGCTCGGCATGGAAGAAAAACCGGATCTGACCTTCAAGATCAACTCCGGTATGTATATTCTGGAGCCTGCGATGCTGGATCGTATTCCCGACGGGCAACATTACCATATCACCGAGCTGATTGATGACATCAGGCTGAACGGTGGTAAAGTAGGAGTATTCCCGGTGAGCGAAGGCGCCTGGATGGATATTGGCGAGTGGAAAGAATATAATAAGACGATCACCAAAATGGGTTATCCTCAGTTAGAGTTTTAAAAAATCTAGGTAAATTTAAATTTTTCAAAGGTAAATGCTGGTTTCGGTAATTATTCCAAATTATAATCATGCGAAATATCTCACACAGCGCATTGATTCTGTGCTCGGCCAGTCCTTTCAGGATTTTGAGCTGATCATTATGGATGACTGCAGCACAGACAATAGCAAATCTATCATAGAAAAATACCGAAGCGATTCTAGAGTAAGCAGCATAATATATAATGAGACAAACTCCGGCAGCACCTTCAGGCAGTGGAATAAAGGCTTGTCAATAGCAAGAGGCAGCTATATATGGATAGCCGAGAGTGATGATACCTGCGCACCGACGTTTTTGGAAACGATGATAAAAGTATTGTCAACATGCCCTAAAGCATCTATGGCGTATTCCAATAGTTACCGGATAGATGAATCAGGACAGGTACATGGAATATGGAATGAAGCTTATAACAAGCCGGAATTTGATAAATTCAAAGACAATTTTATTATGGACGGCGCTCAAATGGCGGCGTCCTACATGTCTTATATGAATATTGTCCCCAATGCCAGCGCTGTAGTATTCAGAAAAACGGCTGCAGAGGCCGCCGGCGGGGCACCCGAAGATTTTCGTTTAGTGGGCGACTGGATTTTCTGGATAAGACTGATGCTGCTGGGCGAGGTTATTTATTTTGCCAGGCCGCTCAATTATTTTCGCTTTCATAATGCCACCGTGCGCAAATTAAGTGAACGGAACGGCACAGCACTATATGAAGCAACACATGTAATTAAGTTTCTGAAATCGAAAGTGGCTATTGATCCACTGGTAAATGACGACAGCCTTAAATACCTGCTCTGGATGTGGCGAAGGGCGTGCATTGCAGGGCAGCTTTCGGTCAGGCAGAAGTATGATATGTATCAGGCCATTAGAGAATTATATCCCGGAGCGGGATTTCTCATTGCAAGGGAGTATATCAATAATGTACTGCGTATCTATCCTAAGAATCGGTCTTAGCTTATTTTAAGCCCTGTTCATACATCTTTAAAATAATGGAAAAAAAGCTATTCGCCTATTCTGCCAGATAGTATGATTTCAATTATTATCTGCTCAAAAGATCCCATGCTGTTTGCAAAGGTTTCCCGGAATGTGGAAGCCACTGTAGGTGTGCCTTATGAAATAATTGGCATTGATAACAGCAACGGTGAGCTCGGAATATGCGCTGCCTATAATAATGGGGCGCGGCAAAGCAAATACAATGTCCTCTGCTTTATGCACGAAGATATTCTTATCCACACTTCAGGTTGGGGCGGCATAATAGAAGCGATTTTAGCGGATGAGGCAATTGGCCTTACAGGGGTTACCGGCAGCAAATATATGGTAGATGCCCCCTCCCCTTGGTGGGGCGGTAGCCTTGAGTTTTGCCGGCGCAATGTGATCGAAAACTACCAGGACGGGCACACAGAACATATTCTTCAAAATCCGGATAATCTTCGCCAGGAAGAGGTGGTTGCCATTGATGGTCTGTTTATGTGTACCCGGAAAGAAGTATGGCAAGACAATCCTTTTGATGAAGTGAACTTTCCGCAATTCCATATTTATGATATTGATTTTTCCGCGCAGATTTCCCGGCGTTATAAGATCGTTGTAACGTATGAATTGCTGATTGAGCATTTCTCCCAGGGTTCTTTCAACAAGGGATGGATAGCAGGCTCTGTGAGGTTTTATGAAAAATGGAAGCACCGCCTACCCGTATCAGTTGCGGAGACTACCGTTAGCCAACGCAAAAAAATCAGAGGTAATGCCTGGATAGATTTTTGCAGCAGTATGCTGAAGGCAGGCAGCGATCCCGGCGCTGTATGGAGATGCTTGGCAAGCAGCATTTATTACAGCCATTTCAGCAGGCGCAACCTGTGGATGATCCGTGCATTGCTTTTAAAGAGAAAAAGATGAGGATCGCATTTATCTCTACGATGGAAGGAGCGCCGTGGGGAGGCAGTGAATATCTGTGGTCGGCTGCCGCCCTGCGCGCTTTGCAGGAAGGCCATCAGGTATTCTTTGATACTGCCCGCTGGCCGGAAGTGCATCCCACCCTGCAGGGGCTACTGGCCAAAGGCGCTGTAGCCTGTTTCCGGACACCCTACAAGCATCAGTTGCACCACCGCATAGCCGGTAAGCTGGGAAATCTGCCTCACAAATATACCCGGGAGCTATCCCGGCTTATTCATTTCCGGCCCGATGTGCTGGTCATCAGCCAGGGTGCAGCTTTTGACATTGGAACCGAAAGGCAGGTACTACAATTCCTGAAAGAAACAGATATTCCTTTTTTGATCATCTGCCATAGCTACCACGTTGGCCAGGTGCTCCCAAAGGAGATGCGGCAAGATCTGGCAGTAGTCTATCTGAAAGCCAAACAGCTGCTGGTTATCAGCAATAGTCAGGCAGAAATAATGCAGCAGCAGCTGGCATATCAGTTACCCAACATAAGCCTGGTAGCCAACCCACTGAACATAGCCGTTCCTGAGGCCATGCCCTTCCCCGCTGGAGACCGGGCTGCATTTGCAATGATCGGGCTCCTTTCAGCGCCTGTAAAGCGGCAAGACCTGGTTATCCGGTTGCTGAGCGGCGATAGCTGGAAAAAGAGAGACTGGATATTGAATATTTACGGCACAGGACCCGATGGTGCCTATCTTGAAGAACTGGCAAAGGAGCACAAGATAAATGGGCAAGTAATTTTCCACGGCCATGAAGGAGATGTAAAAAGTATCTGGAAAGTAAATGAACTGCTGCTGGTTGCTTCCCCTATAGAGACAGGTCCCATGGTACTGGCCGAGGCAATGGCCTGTGGCAGGCCTGCAGTAGCCACGCCTGTAGGCAATGTGACTAGTCTGATCATCCATGGCACAAATGGATGGATCAGCAGGGATTTTGACGAAACCGCCTTTGCTTTTGCTTTGGAGGAAGCCTGGCAAAAACGGGTTCACTGGTCGCAGGCAGGAGTAGCGGCTTACTGCTCAGCATTGAATAAACTGGATATGGATGCGGCAGGCACATTTCTGAGTATTATCGGGAAGGCTGCCTCTTAAAACTTAATTATTATTATCAATAATTTCAAAACGTGAAAATATCTGTTATCACCTGTACCTACAATCCCGATTACCGGATTATATCCCGTACTCTGGCTGCCGTCGCAGCGCTGAAGCGGCCGGACGGTATGGAAGTGGAATACTTGCTGGTTGACAACAACAGCAGCCCGGCAATCAGTCAGCGCTCTGAATTCAGCGAATTCCTGATGCAGCACAGCACTTGGGTCAGATTAATCCGTGAATTAAAGCCCGGTCTGGCGCATGCGCGCATTGCCGGCATGCAGGCAAGCACAGGCGAGATTATCATTTTCTTCGATGATGACAATGAGCCGGAAGCAGATTACCTGATTCAGTTGGATGCTTTACGGCGACGGTATCCTGAGGCAGGCATCTGGAGTCCCGGCAATATATGGGTGGATTTCATAGGCCGGCCGGATCGCTGGACGCAGGCCCATGCCCTCGAAAAGCTGCAGGAGATACATCTGGACGAAGTAAAGCTGAGCTATAATCCCCACGGGTTCGAATATATTCCCTATGGCACCGGGATGATCGTGGAGCGGGAGATACTGGAGGAATATGCGCGGCTTTTTCTATCCGGCGCCTATACTGCATCTGACCGAAGTGGTAACTCGCTGACCAGCGTCGGCGATGTTCAGATCGTGTATACAGCACCGAAATTCAATAAAGCGGTTGGCAGAGCGCCTGTCCTGAAACTGCGGCATATGATCTCTGAAGGCAAGAGTAATTTTAAGTATATCCGGCGGCTGTATTATGGCTGTAGCCTCGAAGAATATCCGGTTAAAGTACAAAGCTTTCCGGATGAGCAACATGAGCAGCCCGCACCCTTCCGGGATACGGTCCGGTTTTTCACATACAATTCCTATTATTTCCTGAAGATGGCCGTTGCACAGCGTAATTTTAAAAAATGGCAATGCCAGACGGCTGCCATGATCGCTACGCAGGAAGGTAAATACATCTATCATAAAGCTCCTTTGCCTTGGTACATGAGGGTCCTGAAAACAGGACTAGCTTTGTAGTGAAAGATTCATACATGGACCTCCCCTCTTTAACTTATTAATGTTATTTCATGAAAATATTTGCGATTAGCGTAGTAAAGAACGAAGCAGACGTCATTGAGAGCAATCTGAAAGCTGCTGTTGAATGGGCTGATAAAATATTTATCCTCGACAATGGCAGCACAGATGGCACATGGGAGAAGGTGCTGGCCATGAAGAATGATGTGATTACCCCCTGGAAGCAGGATCCTACGCCATTCCGCGACAGTACCCGAAGCAGTGTTTACAACGAGTTCAGGCATCTTGCCAGTCCCGGTGACTGGTGGTGCATCCGCCTGGATGCAGATGAGTTTTATGCAGAAGATCCACGCGCTTATCTGGAGGCGGTCCCGGCAAGGTATCATTATACCTGTGCCCGTTTCATTCAGTTTCACCTTACGCCCGAGGATGTGGCCGGGTATCATTTTACAGGCGACTTTAAAGTGGACAAGCCTCATATTCCGCATTTTGCAAAAACAGCCTGGGTAGAAGCCCGCTTTCTGCGGCACCGCAATGGGCTGGTTTGGCGACCCGAAAGCAGCTTTCCAAGGCATATGGGCCTTGTCTATCCGAAGCTGATCGTTGTGCTGCATTACCAGTACCGGTCGCCGGTACAGGTGCAGCGCAGGCTCGACGTTCGCCACGCCGCTATCGCCAACGGCCATCATTCGCCGCATGTTAAAGAGCGTGAATGGCAGGAAGTATTGGTATCGCGCGACCGGGTCTATCACTTAAATGATCAAGTTAACTTTACATCTATCCCCGTTGAAATCAGTTATCTCCATAAGCCATATATCTACTGGATCAAGCGCATCCTGCATGGATTGAAGATATTGCCTTAAGTCCTCATGCGCTATGCTTAGACAAACTTTATTCGCACTCTGCCTGCTGCTTACTGCCGGATCCGTTTATGGTAAGGCCGTTTTTAATATCAAAAAAGATTTTCATGCCACAGGCAATGGCCATAAGGATGACACACAGGCTTTCCTGAATGCAGTAAAAAAGATCAATGAGCTGAAAGGGAATGCGGTGCTGATCATACCGGCAGGAACCTACATCATTACCCCACAGCATAAAGCTGATGGAAAGCAGCTCCTGCTGCCTGCCGCTCTGGACATACTTTCCTTTGAAGGCTGCACTGATTTTGCTATTCAGGGATCACGGGGAGCCAGGATTAGATTTGCAGACAGATTGTATTATGGAAGCTTCAAGCCGGACAGCACAGGCCGGATAAAAAGCTTAGCATATAAAACGACAGATTATCAATACCGGGTAGCTATCGGTCATGGAGTCAGGCTCAAGAATTGCAGCAAAATCAATATTTCAGATCTTGAGCTCGACGGCAATAATGGCAGAATGATCTTAGGCAATGAATTTGGAGATACTGGCTATCAGATTGACAATGACGGCCTGTTCATAGAAAATACCTCAGAACTTACTGTTAGCGACTGCTATATCCACCATTTCGGGCGGGATGGCATACAGATACTTAACCAGACACCTCAGGTATGGAACACGCCTTCCCAACAGCTGCAGCTTATCCGCTGCCGTTTTGAGCACAATGCGCGTCAAGGACTATCATGGACCGGCGGGGCGGGCCTGACTGCTACCGGCTGCACCTTTAGCTATACGGCACGCACCAGCTTTTCCTCTGCGCCGCGGGCCGGCGTAGATTTTGAGCCCAATAGCGGCCTCATTCTGAAAGACGGCCTGTTCCGCGACTGTACCTTTGCCGGTAATGCAGGGGTAGGTATTATCGCCGACGAAGGCGGCCCCTACTCACACGATGTACGGTTTGTAAACTGCAGGGTAGTCAGCGGCGATGCTGCTGCGCTCTGGATCAAAGGCATGAAATTCCGTTTTTCCGGTTGTACCATACAGGGAAGCTTCTTATTCGGAGCGCGTGCGCAGAGTCGGGAAGATGGCACTTACTTTACCAATTGCCATTTTACGGATTCAGGAGCGTACTACCGCGACTTTAAATACCTGATAGAATCGAGCGGGGCAAAATACATGGTATTTGACTCCTGCGATTTCAAAGCGGCAAAGACCGGATTGGTCTATATGTCGCCCGGCAATGTGCAGCCGGCAGAAAAGACGCTGTTTCGCAATTGCCGTATAAAAATGAATATGGTCCCTGACAGCGCTGACGTCCGCAGCAACCACAGCTCCAACACCATTTTTGAGGGTGCAACGGATTTTATAAGCAGCACCGCATCCCTGAAATGGGATATGGGCAATAGCATTATCAGCCATGACAGTAGCACACGAGGTGCTGTGGCTATTAAGAAAAAGTGCTCATTATCTACTTATGATACACTAATAGTAGGTGACGATAAAGGGGATGCCACGCTTACCATAGAAGAGGGCGGAGCACTCACGATCTATCCGGGCGGAGCATTAGCTATAAAGATCGGCAGCAGTGTGGTTGTCAGCAAAGGCGGCATGCTTTGCATAGGTCTGGAAGCAAGCCTTTTAATAGCCGGCAGGCTGATAGCCGGGGAAGGCGCGCTTATTTGCCTGGATGAAGCGGCTAAAGCGGATAAGACGTCCATAGGCAATATATACATAAGGGGCAGGATGAATGATCTGACAATGGAAGCGCTGAAAAAAAGGTTTAATAATTGCAAGACAGATTCAAATGAGTAACAGCTATTTTTCAATCGTTGTGCCTACCTATAACCGGGTGGCTATGCTGCCCGAGGCGATCCGGTCGGTGCAGGCGCAGACCTTCCGGGATTTTGAGCTGATCATTATCGATGATGGCAGCACAGATGATACGCGTGCTGTAGTTGAGCAGATAGCCGGCATAGATGCGCGGGTCCGGTATTATCACCAGGTAAATACAGAGCGTGGCGCTGCCAGAAATAGAGGGATCAGCATCGCAACAGGTGCCTACATTGTGTTCTTTGATTCAGATGATGAAATGAAGCCGGACTATCTCTTTGTATTGAATAAAGGAATCAGCGCGCACCCCGCTTATAGTTTCTATGCAGCAAAGTATAATTTTCTGATCAACGGGCGGGAAAAACCATCTGCCATTTCAGGGATAGCCGCGGGTGAGCATCAGCTCGGGCTGGTGCTGGAAGGAAATCCTTTTTCCTGTAATTTCTGTATCAGGAAGGATAACCCGGACCTAGTACTGTTCCGGGAGGACCGGGCACTGGCTACTACGGAAGACTGGATGTTTCTGGTAGAGAACCTGCAGCGCCACCCCATCCGGCTGCTTGAAGAAACAGGGGTAAGAATGCACCAGCATGATGCCCGCTCTATGCAGCAAAATCAGCTGCTGATACAAAGGCGGATAGCTGCAACGAAATCCCTTATCGAAAAAAATAAATTCACGGCTCCGGCACTGAAGACTTTATGGGCCTATACCTGCTATTTCTGCAGCATTCATGCTTATTTGGATAATAACCGCCGGCAGTCGGTTCATTTTATCTTGCAGGCAATGAAGAACGGGGGAATACGGCCTGCATTCATCAAAGCCTTATTAAAATATTTGGCGGGCAGAAAATGGATGATGATGCTTAAACCGGGAAAGTAAAGACATGATGCAGCGGAGCAAGAATATACTGGTATTTACTACTTGGAGTTTTAAGGATGGGTTGATACAGGCAGCAACACTGCCTTACCTCAAAATCATTTCCCGGACTATTAATGGCAACATTTATCTGCTTTGCCTGGAGCAGCCGGGGATGGAGCTTACCCCGCGGGAATACCATGCTGCACAGGCCGTGCTGGCAAAGGACCGGATACAGCTCATCCGGTTTAATTATCACAAAAACAAGCTGCGCGCGCTGACGGACTGGGCATTCCGCTTTATCTACCTGATCGCCTTTATTTACCTGAAAAGGATCAGCTATTTTCATCCGCTATGCTCCCCGGCTGCCGGCCTGGCTTGGGTGCTGAGCAAGTTCAAAAAAGTAACGCTGGTGGTAGACAGCTTTGAGCCCCATGCTGAGGTGATGGAAGAGACCGGGGTATGGAATCGGGAAGGCCGACTCTTTAAAATATTCTTTTCCTTAGAGAGAAAGATCGTGCTTCGGGCCGACAGGCTCCTTGCCGTATCGAAAGGAATTCCGTTCTATATCCGGGAACGGTACCAGCTCGCCCCCCCTTTGGAAAAAATAAGCTACCGGCCGCTGTGCGTGGATCCGGCGCTTTTTTCCAGAACACCACCGGATTACAGTTTGATCGGTTGGTCCAGCAAAGGAAAACGAATCGTGGCGATTTACACCGGCAAGATAGGGGGGATGTACTATGATAAAGAACTTTGTACGTTTATAAAAGCCTGTATCCGGTTCTGGACAGCGGATTTTCACCTTATTATCTGCACTGCAATGGACAAAAATAGCGTGACTGAGCTTTTCGGATCTCAGGGTATTCCTGCGCATTTTTATACAGTGACTTTTGTAGATCACCGGAAGGTGCCCCGTTATCTGTCGCTTGCTGATTTCGGGATCAGCTTCAGCCGTCCTTCAGCGGCAAGACAATATGGATGTCCTACTAAAAATGCAGAATATTGGGCTATGGGCCTGCCCATAATTGCAACCGCTGCTATCCGCGATGATAATGAAAACATAGCCAATAATCCATATTTAGGAGTGCTGATGCCGGATACCGTCACAGAAGACATGGACGATACCCTGCAGAAGCTTGAGCAGCTCCTTAACCGGAAAGATAGCATTGCGCCTCTTATCAGGCAATTTGCAGTCCGGGAACGTGCATTCGATACAGTCAGGTATGTTTATGAAGCAGTTTATGCCGAGAAAATTCAGTCGCTATAAAGCTGCTTTATAATTTATCCGTATAGCATTTTTCCAGGTAACTATAAGTAATTTTGTACCGCTGCAAAAGTTATGGCAGCTCATTAAGGATGCCTTATCGTAAGTCAGGCAGTTCATTCTTCAACTTTAATCATCAGATAAAATTCAGATAATTTATGAAACCAGTTTCCCTTGTCACCGGTGGCGCAGGCTTTATCGGGTCCCACGTTGTCCATCACTGCCTGAAAATGGGGCATACCGTTGTAGTGCTTGATGATCTGAGCGGTGGCTTTGAAGATCATATTGAAGAGGGCACTGTATTTGTAAAAGGAAGCGTCACAGATGAGCGGCTTGTTGCTGGCCTGTTTGAACAGTATGAATTTACCTATGTGTATCATCTGGCAGCTTACGCTGCAGAGGGTTTATCCCATTTTATCCGTCGTTTTAATTATAATAATAACCTGATAGGCAGCATAAACCTCATCAATGAATCCGTTAAGCATAAAGTAAAATCTTTCGTATTCACCTCTTCCATCGCTGTGTATGGTGCCGGGCAGCTGCCCATGACCGAAGAAACCGTGCCTCAGCCGGAAGACCCTTACGGAGTTTCCAAATATGCCGTAGAGCTGGATCTGCGGGCTGCACATGAAATGTTCGGACTCAATTATGTCATCTTTCGTCCGCATAATGTATATGGCACAAACCAAAACATCGGTGATAAGTACCGGAACGTAATCGGTATTTTCATGAACCAGATCATGCAGGGCAAGCAGCTAACGATCTTTGGCGACGGTACCCAGTCGCGCGCTTTCAGCTTTATTGATGATGTGGCTATACCTATTGCCAGGTGCGTGAATATTCCTGCGGCCTATAACGAAATATTCAATATCGGAGCTGATAAGCCTTATTCTGTAAATGAGCTGGCAACGGTGGTATGTGCGGAATTTGGCGTTGCGCCCGATATCAATTACCTGAGCGCCCGTAATGAGGTGCTGCATGCTTACTCTGATCATTCGAAGGCCCATAAGACTTTCGGGGATCCAAGCGGCATTGACCTGAAGGAGGGCATTGCTAAAATGGCCGCATGGGCCAAAGTTGTAGGCGTCCGCAAAAGCCAGGAATTCGGCAATATCGAGATCACAGAGAAACTGCCTGACGGCTGGCAGGTACAAACGATGCCTGCTGCAACCTCTTAAACCGGTTTATGAAAAAAGTACTGATCCTTTGCCTGCACCGCCCGGACCGCTCACCTTCGCAGCGCTTCCGGTTTGAGCAATACCTCGGCTATCTGTCCGAGAATGGGTATGAGTTCGATTTCTCCTACCTTATTAATGAAGCGGACGACAAGAAGTTTTACAGTCCGGGAAATCTGCAAGATAAACTGCGCATCGTTTTAAAGAGCATCGCAAAACGCCTTCGTGAGGTGCGTAAAGCGGGTAAATATGATCTTGTATTCGTGCAGCGGGAAGCCTTCATGCTGGGCACTGCCTATTTTGAAAAAGCCATCGGCCGCAAGGTGCCGATGATCTTTGACTTTGATGATTCCATATGGATGCAGCTAGTATCGGAAGCCAATAAAAAGCTCGGATTCTTAAAAGACGCATCCAAGACATCCAAGATCATTGGCCAGTCAGCCCTGGTATTTGCCGGTAATGAATACCTGGCCGCTTATGCAAGGAAGTTCAATGATCAGGTCGTCATCGTTCCTACCACTATAGATACAAGAGCCTATAGGCGTATATCTCCTCCTAAAAAAGATGGGCCGGTTTGCATAGGCTGGTCGGGCAGCTTCAGCACCATTGAGCATTTTGCGCTGGCGATACCGGCGCTTCAGCGTATTAAGGATAAGTATGGCGACCGGGTCACCTTTAAAGTGATCGGGGATGGTAAATACTATTGCAAAGAATTAGGTGTTCAGGGGGAGCCATGGGTAGCTGCTACGGAAGTTCAGGATCTGAGCGCTATCGATATTGGTATCATGCCCTTACCGGACAGCGAATGGGCCAAAGGCAAGTGTGGACTTAAGGGGCTTCAGTACATGGCGCTGGGTATCCCTACCCTGATGTCGCCGGTAGGGGTAAATGCAGCTATTATCAGGGACAGCGTAAACGGATTCCTTCCTGCTACGGAAGATGAATGGGTTGAGGATATTTCCCTGCTGATCGAGGATGCGGAAGCCCGGGAACGGATCGGTAAAGCGGGCTGGCAAACGGTCCATGACCATTATTCAGTAGATGCCTGTAAAAACCTGTACCTAAACTATTTTGATAAGCTGACCGGAAGACAGGCTGCTGAAAAGGCCCTTACCTGATCTTGCTATACAGAAAATAAAGCTTGGATAATTTCCAGCCCATGTGCAGCTACACCACTGTACATGGGCTGATTATTTAAGGGCGATTCAAGGTTCAAATTGCTGTAAAAAAATGGCCGCCAAACGCTAAAAGTGGCTTAACATGAAATCGTACATTATCTGATGCTGAGGAACGGCTTTTCTGGGTCATTATACCGGTAATAAATAAGTACGAGCGCAGTGCCAAACAGCGGAAGGCACGGAATCCGATAGCGCGACAGCGTACCAAAATTACCGGAGGTAAGTCCCACTGAAAAACCGAATATCAGCGTAAAAATAAGACAGAACTGTATATTGGGGTCTTGATTGATAGCCTTCCATACTTTAGATGGACCAAGCTTGAACAAGAGCTTTAAAGTAATAAACAGAAAAAGAAATGCTTCAATTGCGTTGAATAAAACAATCGGTTTCCTAGCTTCCCAGAGATATGGCCTGAACAGGGAAACATTTACAGCAGATGGGAAAGACTGGACAATACCAAGCGGAGTAAAATCCACGGTTCCGATACTATATCTGGAACCCTGTTCACCAGAAGACTCATAAATATACGTTTGTGTGATGGTAGCGGTTTTCTCAATATTATCCAGCGAATACTGGCCCAGATCCGTTGCGAAGGTATTGGATAAAGCATAAAAACCTACTACAGTGAAAGCAATCAATCCGATCTTAAGCCCCAATCTTACGAATGCATTTTGCAGCTTGCTGGAGTAGGAAAAAACAAGCCACAGACCAATAGCTGGGAGAAAGGCCAGCAGGATATAGATTTTGATTACCGCTATCAGGTAAGTGCCCAGCACCATCATCATAACCTCCAGCGGCCTGAGCTTTCGCTGTATCAGCAAGGTAAATACACCGCAGATCATCCAGCCCATCCCGAACATGCAGATCGTATCTTTGAAAATACCTGATCCCCATATAAAGGTGCTCGGGATAAATAGAGTGACCAGTGAGATATGCTTTACAAAATGCGGATACTGTTTCGCAAATGTGCGGAACAAAGCCCAAATGCCGGTAAAAGAGAGGGCGGCAAATAAGACAGAAATAGGAAGATAGGTGCTGAAGGTGACTACACCCAGCACAGCGGCTGCCACCACCACCATATAGTTGTTGAGAGTAGTGTACCAAAGCATCCGGGAGGTATATTCAATATACTCACCCTCATAGCCTTTAGGTATATGAAGGACAAGGCTCAGCCATTTTGCCGGCGATTCGTCAAAAGCACTATTGACCACTTTCGATTGCTCGAAATAATACATTGTATCGCCGGCACCATAGTAATACTGATAGATCAGGCTGATGAATACGGCGCCAGTAATCTTAACAGTCAGACCGGGAATGAAATAAGGCCGCCACGGATGACCGGGGGGATAATTATTATTCCGGAACCTATAGGCAATAAAATAAATAGCCATCAGGTAAAATGGCAGCAAAAGATAATCTGCAAGTGTGATCCATTGCATTGCTTGTAATCTTTCTTTAGTTAGGTTAACTATACCTTGTCCGTTGCCTCATTTGCCGCAACCCAATGCCTGCTGAAAAGATTAATTATCCTTTGTCAGCCTTTTACCGGGAAAGGAATCTTTCCTTATACATTAACTGTTGCCGTGCTCTGAAGATAATTTTTAAAATATTCCAGCGTACGCTTCAGTCCCTCGCTGCGATCTACCTTGGGTTCCCAGCTCAGAAGCATCTGCGCTTTAGTGATATCCGGTTTCCGTTGCTTCGGATCATCCTGCGGTAACGGCTTATAGATGATCTTTACGTCGGCGCCGGTTAGCTCCAGCACTTCTTCTGCAAATTCCTGCAAAGTAATTTCCACCGGGTTGCCGATATTGACCGGGAAGTGGTAATCAGAAAGCAGCAATCTGTATATGCCATCTACCAGATCATCTACGTAACAGAAAGAGCGGGTCTGGCTGCCATCGCCAAAAACGGTGATGTCTTCGCCATGCAGTGCCTGGTTAACGAATGTGGGCAGCGCACGGCCGTCATCGAGGCGCATGCGCGGTCCGTAAGTATTAAATATACGGATGATCCGGGTCTCAACGCCATGGAAGTTATGATAAGCCATGGTAATGCTTTCCATATAACGCTTGGCCTCATCATACACCCCGCGCGGACCGATCGGGTTTACATTGCCCCAGTATTCTTCTGTCTGCGGATGCACCAGCGGATCGCCATATACTTCAGAGGTAGAGGCTACCAGGATGCGTGCGCCCTTGGCTTTCGCAAGGCCCAGCAGGTTGTGCGTGCCCATAGCCCCCACCTTCAGGGTCTGAATCGGCATCTTCAGGTAATCGATCGGCGATGCGGGGGAGGCAAAATGCAGGATATAGTCAATATTGCCCGGTACATGCACAAACTTGGTCACATCGTGGTGGTAAAAGGTAAATTCCTTAACCGGAAAGAGGTGCTCGATATTGCGGATATTGCCGGTAAGCAGGTTGTCCATCCCCACGACTTCATATCCTTCCTTCAGAAAGCGATCGCAGAGGTGAGAACCCAAAAAACCGGCGGCACCGGTGATGAGAATACGTTTAGCCATAGTGTGGTGATGTATTATTTTGTAACGCCGTTCAGGCGCTTATGTAATGATCGTTAATATTTAATTACTTCAATGCTAGACCGGACGGGCCTCTGGTGCAGCGCGGAAAAATCTGAAACCGGACAGGCAGCTGCAGCGGATCAGGCCATCTGGTCCACGGGCAACTGAACGACTGGACGGCCCATGCTTTCATAATAAAAGCCCAGCTCTTCCATTTTCTGCAGGCTGTACACATTGCGGCCATCAAAAATGACCCGCGCTTTCATCAGTTCGGCAATAGTTTCAAAGCGGGGATTCCGGAATTCAGCCCATTCGGTAACAACAATAAGGGCATCGGCATCATTAAGCGCGTCATACTGGTCTGCAGCATAATAGATTCCTTCTTCGCCCAGTTGCTGACGTACATTGCTCATCGCTTCAGGATCGTAAGTACGTATCTGCGCGCCGGCAACCGTAAGCTCGCGGATCAGCTCAAGAGCCGGTGCCTCCCGGATATCATCCGTCTCCGGCTTGAACGCAAGGCCCCATACGGCAAAAGTCTTGCCAGTAAGATCATTGCCAAAGTAGGCCTTAATCTTACCACCCAGCATGGTCTTCTGCCGGTCATTGACTTCCATAACGGCTTTTACGATCCGGAAATCATATTCGTATTCACGGGCAGTCTGTGCCAGCGCCTGCACATCTTTAGGGAAGCAGGAGCCTCCATAACCTACGCCGGGAAACAGGAAGCGCTTTCCGATCCGGTTGTCTGACCCGATGCCCGTGCGCACAGCGTCCACATTGGCGCCTGCCTTTTCACAGAGATTGGCCATTTCATTCATAAAGGAAATGCGCATAGCCAGATAGGCATTGGCGGCATACTTCGTCATTTCGGAAGAGCGCTCATCCATAAAATGAATCGGATTTCCTTGCCGTACAAAAGGACTGTATAATTCTTCCATCAGCTTTTGCGCTCTTTCTGATCTTGTGCCGACCACTACACGGTCGGGCTTCAGAAAATCTTCGACTGCCACGCCTTCCCGGAGAAATTCAGGGTTGGATACTACATCAAAAAGCTGCCGATCAAGCCGCTCAGTCAACACCGCAGTCACTTTTTCCGCCGTCCCTACCGGTACGGTGCTTTTATTGACAATCACCTTATAATCCGTGATCATGCCGCTGAGATCACGCGCTGCATCCAGCACATATTGCAGGTCGGCTTCGCCGCCTTTGCCCGGCGGGGTAGGCAGGGCTAGGAAAATCACCCGGGCGTCTTTTATGCCTTCGCTCAGGGATGTGGTAAAGGATATGCGCTTCTCTTTGATATTGCGCTCTAAGAGGAGGTCGAGTCCCGGCTCATAGATAGGGGATTTACCGGCACGAAGCTGCGCTACTTTGCGCTCATTGATATCCACACAGACAACATCATTTCCCATTTCGGCAAAGCATACACCGCTTACAAGGCCTACATACCCGGTACCTACAATCGTAATCTGCATAAAATGCTGCTATAAATTTTGCGCAAATATAGACTGATAAAATCATAACACACAGCTGAACCTGCTATATACATAAGGCTGATCACAGTTATTTACTGGCATTTTCCAGGAATTTGCGTTAAATCTGTACCTTGCAGCCCTGGATTCATCAGGGGCTATCTGATCCTGTAATTAATTTTTCTTATCATCTTTATGTGCGGTATTACCGGTCTTCTATTAAAGCAGAAAGCTGCAGGCAATCCTCTGGAAAAAGTAGCTGCTGCCAATGCCCGGCTGGTACTTCGCGGTCCGGACGGAGGCAGCACGTTTGGTGATGCCAATGCGGCATTCGGCCACCGGCGGCTCTCCATTATTGACACCTCGGAATGTGGAAGTCAGCCAATGAGGGATGTTACCGGGCGCTATGTGCTGGTATTTAACGGAGAGATTTTTAACTATGAGCAGCTTTCCCGGCAATATCTTGCCGGCGTATGGGAGCGCATCGGCGGGCCTAAATCCCATTCAGATACAGAAGTGCTGCTCTATCTGCTGATCGAACATGGCCATACCTGCCTCGAATGGCTGTCCGGCTTCTTTGCCTTTGCTTTTTATGATACCCAAAAGGAAGAATTGCTCCTTGCCCGGGATCGTTTTGGCAAGAAGCCGCTGCTCTATTATCAGGATGAAGGCTTTTTTGCCTTCGCTTCGGAGATGAAGGCCCTGCTGGCTTATGATATTCCCCGCAGGCTTAATTACAGCGCCCTGCACCAGTACCTGCAGCTCAATTATGTGCCGCAGCCGCAAAGCATGTTCGAGGGAGTGGCCAAACTGAAGCCGGCGCATTACGTGAAAGTCAATAAGGAGGGCATCAGAGAGTATAAGGCTTACTATACGCTTAAGACCAATCCTGCAGGCTATGGACAATACACCTATGAGCAGGCAGAAAAACAATTGATCAGTCTGCTGGACAATGCCGTACAGGAGCGGATGATTGCCGATGTTCCGCTCGGGGCATTCCTCAGTGGCGGCATCGATTCCTCGGTAGTCGTGGCGCTTGCCAGTCGCCATACGGATCACCTAAAGACCTTTTCGGTAGGCTATAAGGACAATCCCTTTTTTGATGAAACAAAATATGCCCGGCTGGTGGCAGACCGCTATCAGACCGATCATACCGTCTTTTCGCTGTCCAACGATGATTTTCTGGAGCATGTGCACGGAGTGCTGGATTACCTGGATGAGCCTTTTGCCGATTCTTCCGCGATTTCGGTATATATACTGAGCCAGTACACCCGCCGGCATGTAACGGTTGCCCTGAGTGGCGACGGGGGCGATGAAGTATTTGCAGGCTATAACAAGCATGGTGCAGAATGGCAGGTCCGCCAGCCCTCGCTGCTGAATGGTCTGGTCAAGGCCGGCTATCCGCTCTGGAAAGCCCTGCCGCACAGCCGCAACGGGAAAATGACCAATAAGTTCCGCCAGCTATACCGGTTTGCCGCCGGCGCGCGCTTGGGAGACCAGGAGCGGTACTGGCGCTGGGCATCCTTCAATACCCCCGGACAGGCAGATGAGCTGTTGCACAGCAGCAGGCAGGCTGATATAGATACCGCTCTTCTGCAGCGCGAAAAAGCGCAGCTGCTGTCTCCTATTGCCACAACAGATTATAATGAAGTGCTGGTGGCAGATATGAACCTGGTACTGCTAAGCGATATGCTGGTAAAAGTGGATCTGATGAGCATGGCCAACAGCCTGGAGGTGCGCAGTCCGTTCCTCGATCATAAAGTTGTGGATTTTGCTTTTGGCCTGCCGGCGGATTACAAAATAAACGGCCGCATCAAAAAGCGGATTGTGCAGGATGCCTTTCGCCCGATGCTGCCGGAAGAATTGTATAACCGGCCGAAGCAGGGCTTCGAGATCCCGCTGCTCGACTGGTTCCGCAAAGAGCTCTGGGGTATGATCAATGATGATCTGCTGAGCAGATCTTTTGTAGAGGCACAGGGCATTTTCAACCCGGCTGCTACCGAAGCCCTGAAAGCGAAGCTGCGCAGCAATAACCCGGAAGACAGCCATGCAACCATCTGGGCGCTGATCGTATTCCAGCACTGGTGGAAGAAATACCTTGCTTGACCAGATCCGCAACAGATGCGCCGATCAGCCGTTCTCTTCAATTTCAATACTTAATTTTTACTCTTTTACCCTCAATGCCCCGAGTAGTACGAATCCTTAACCGCCTGATCATCGGAGGGCCGGTGCTCAACGCTACCTACCTGACCAAATTCATGGCGCCGGAATTTGAAACCATGCTGATCATTGGAGGTAAGGACGATCATGAGCAGGACGCTACCCACCTCACGGAAAGACTGGGCATTACGCCTGTAGTGGTGCCGGAGATGAAACGAGCCATAGACCTTGCGCAGGACCGGGCCGCCTACAGGAAGATCAAGGCCCTCATCCAGGATTTTAGGCCCGACATAGTTCATACCCATGCTGCCAAGTCCGGTACAATCGGCAGGCTGGCAGCTTCTGCCTGCAAGGTTCCGGTCGTCGTCCATACCTTTCACGGGCATGTGTTTCATTCCTACTTCTCCAAATGGAAGAGCAATGCGTTCATTAATATCGAGCGCTACCTAGCAAGAAAATCTACAGGGATCATCGCTATATCTGATATTCAAAAAAAGGAGCTTGGCGATATCTATAGAATATGCCCGCCGAATAAAATCCAGGTCATTCCGCTGGGCCTCGATCTGGACCGCTTTGAAGATAGCCTGGGCCGGAAGCGCGCATTCTTCCGCAGCCAGTATGAAATAGCAGCTGATGAAATAGCAGTTGGTATCATTGGCCGTATTGTGCCGGTAAAGAATCACAGTCTTTTTGTGGCCGCAGCCGCAGCAGTGCTGAAAAAGACCCAAAAGAAAGTACGCTTCATTATCATCGGAGATGGCGATATGCGCCCTCAGATGGAAGCGGAGTTCAGGCAGGCATATGTCGACTATGCCTACTATCCGCAGGAAAAGCGCGCTACACAGGCGCTCTGCACTTCCTGGCAAACGGAAATGGACGTGGTGCTGGCCGGGCTGGATATTGTAGTGCTGACCTCACATAATGAAGGAACGCCATTATCGCTCATAGAAGCGCAGGCAGCCGGCAAGCCGGTGGTTTCAACCAGGGTAGGAGGTGTGGCCGATGTGGTGCTGGATGGCCGGT
This sequence comes from Chitinophagaceae bacterium, assembly GCA_965200035.1. GTDB lineage: Bacteria > Bacteroidota > Bacteroidia > Chitinophagales > Chitinophagaceae > UBA1952. The sequence goes on from OZ241334.1 coordinate 2,093,323, forward strand.
CAGGCTTTATCACGCCGCCTGGTAATGCAGGCCTTTTTGCGGCATCATTGTTGCAACTGATAGAAGATAGCAGTCTGCGCAATGCTTTTGGCCATATAGGTGAAAGCCATGTAAAAGCTCTTTTTTCTTATCAACGCCTGGTAAATGATATGTCTCACTATTATTATGCGCAGCTCGATGCAAGAAAATAAAGCATCCGTTGCTTTTTTCGCGGATCCGGAAAGGCCATGGCTGCATATTTCCTAATAAAAAACGCGCCTTAAAGCGCTTTTTTTCATTCTGCTTATAGATAAAATGCAGGCTACACTTTGGCCAGTGCGCCTTTCAGCTCATTGATCACCTGTACTTCTGTAGCGTCATTGCCATTCAGGTCGGCCAGGAACACAGACACCCAGTCCGTCATGTGAATGAAGTAAAAGATATGCTCCCAATAGCTGGTGCCCTTTGAGAATACTTCAATGATATTAAGAGTATATTTTTTAATCACCATCTTGTTGATCTCCATGCGTGTCTGGGTGCGGCTGTAATCATCCTCATTGCGTAGAAGTAACACGACTTTGTTGTCGTCCTTCTGGCGCCAGCCTACCAGTTCATTGTGGTTCATCTCCGGAATGGCATTATGCCAGCACAGGATCTTGCCATTCTCGTTGAACTGTTGACGCACGCGGACCGCCAGGCCCTCATAGTTGGCAGCCGCATATATAACGGGAAGCCTGCCATCCAGCTTTTGCGCAATGGCCTTCGCTTTCTTCTGAATGTCTTTTGTGCTCCCTTTAAGTAATGCTACAGATGCCTGTATGTCCTGATCGGTCTTATTCTTCAGCAGCTTAAAACGGCGCAGGGTATTCAGTATCTGAACGATCGAATAACCAATACAGGCGCGCGGCGGCATGCCGGACGGTATAAGGATGCAATCCAAGCCATGCTTTTCGGCCAGCGTCGCGACCTCACCGCCGGATGTAATGCACGTCACCTGAGCTTTGGCCTTAATGGCCTGCTTCATAGACTCGACCGTCTCTTCCGTATTGCCGGAGTAAGAGCAAACGATCACCAGTGTCTCTGCGCCGGCAAACTTTGGCAGCGCATAGTCTTTATTAACTACAAAAGGAACTTTCAGCTTATCTGCAACATAGTTCTGGACAATGGATCCGCCGATGCCACTGCCTCCAAGGCCGGTCAGCAGGACGTTCGTAAGAGGCAGCACAGGATTCTTAAACTTATAACTTTGAGTGATCTGAAGGGCTTCTTCCAGTTGCTGCGGAAATTGCTGAATCAATTCTTTCATCCGATAATTTTTCGATGGCCAAACATAGTAAAATTAAATTTAATAATAAGCCGGTGACTATGAGTTTTTTATAAGATCTATCAGCCCTAAAAATTTTATTGACTGGGAAATAGCTTTGATCTACAGACCACCTCCAAGATCAGAAACAGTAAAGCCGCTAAGTAAAATAGTTGCGCTAAGCTTTTTTTGCTTTTGCTTCGGCAGCAGTTTTGCGGATAAGCTGGCGGGACGGATGGCTCTTGCCAAATGATCCCATCGCTATCTTGCCCTTGCGTGTGCGCCTGTCACCTCTTCCCATGATTGATGTTTTATTTTTTTAATGATTTTCTAACCCCCTGCCACCGGGACAGGGCCGCGAAAATAATAAAAAAGCAGGAACTGTCTTTTAAAACAATTCCTGCCCCTATTTTAAGGCATCCTTCCTGTACCATAGTCAAACGCTTCGTACAGAGAAGAAATGCGCGGTACCTGCCTTATTTCTTCTTGGCACCCTTCTTCTTGGTCTCGCTGATGCCATCAGAGAAGCCCTTGCCTGCCTTGAACTTAGGCACACGGCGCGCTTTGATCTTGATCACCTCGCCGGTCTGCGGGTTGCGGCCATTGCGCGCTGCACGCTCAGATACCGAAAAGGTACCGAAGCCTACCAAGGTTACGCTGTCACCGGACTGAAGGGCGCTTACCACACCTGAGGTGAAGGCATCCATAGCGCCACCTGCCTGAGTTTTGGTAATGCCTGCCGTTTCTGCGATGTGGTCAATGAGTTCTGCTTTGTTCATGAGTTGTGAATTTTTAGAATTGATGGACTTTTTTAAAAAGGAAAAATGAGTTGACTGCTTTTTCTTAGGTAAGCGTTCTAATCGCTGTGATGAGGCAAATATACTTCCCTTTGGCACACTACCAAATATTTTTCATCGCCCCCAAACCCGCCCCCAGCAAGCCTTTCCACAGGTTATGCACAATTTTGAATGAAATGCGCTGATTTGCAAAATCCTTGCAAATCCTTGCCGGTAAAGGATCTGAGCGAAAATGACCTTAAAAATACGATTCGATTAAACGCTTAAATGCCCGTAAACAGTATGTTTTTGGCAGAAAATGTTAATCCTGATTTTTGTGCGGCCTTACCTGAAAAGAGCGATCCGGCAGCCTGCGTAAAGCAATCACCACTTCTTTTCAATAGAATCGAGGATCGCCATATAGCTGATGTAACGCTTGCGGGATATGCCGCCTGCTGCCACGGCTTCCTTTACTGCACAGCCCGGCTCATTGATGTGCAGGCAATTGTTGAAGCGGCAGCCGTGCATCGCCCGGCGCATTTCCGGGAAATAATGGGATACTTCCTCGCGCTCCATATTGATAAGGCCAAACTCTTTCACCCCCGGCGTATCGATGATGCGGCCGCCACCCGGCAGGTCATACATCTCTGCGAAAGTGGTGGTATGCTGGCCTTTACTACTCCAGTCCGAAACCTCTGCTGTGCGCAGCTCCAGCTGCGGCATCAGCTGATTGATCAAGGTGCTCTTGCCTACGCCGGAATGGCCGCTGAAGAGGGTCGTATTGCCGTGAAGGCGTTCCTGCAATGCCTGGATGGTGGACGGATCAAGCGCGGATATCGGGTAGACCTCATAGCCCGCGCCTTCATAGATCTCCCGCCAGTGGGCGAGCTGCGCCTCTTCCCGGGCATCGTGGAGGTCGGTTTTGTTGATGACGATGATGGCCGGTATATGATAGGCCTCTGCGGTGATCAGAAAGCGGTCGATGAAACCATTGGAGGTACGGGGAGAGGCGATCGTGGCCAGGACCAGCGCCGTATCCAGATTGGCCGCCACGATATGCTTCTGGTTCCGGTTGTGGGGCGATACGCGTACAATGTAGTTGTTGCGGTCTTCCACCCCGGTGATCATCGCTGTATTGGCCTGCTCCTGCTCTATATCAAACAGCACATGATCGCCCACGGCGATCGGGTTGGTGGATGAGATAGCATCGTCGATCTTCAGCTTTCCCTTGATGCGGGCCTGCCAGATACGATGATTGCTGTCCTGCAGCAGATACCAGCTCCCGGTGCTCTTGTAAATCAGTCCACGCTCTTTATTCATACCTCAATGCTTCTATAGGATCCAGACGGGATGCCTTGATGGCCGGATAGATACCGGATAAGACCCCCACAATGGCGCAGATGCCTACTCCCATCAGCATCCAGCCCCAGGGCACAATAAATCCTGTTTTAAAAATAAGGCCCACCAGATTGCCCAGAAGCAAGCCCAGAACGACCCCCAGCAATCCGCCGATCAGGCTGATGACAATAGACTCCGTAAAGAACTGGCCCCTGATGGTAGCCGGCTTTGCGCCCAGCGCTTTACTTACCCCGATCTCGCGGGTGCGCTCGGCGACAGACACGAGCATGATATTCATCAGTCCGATGGCAGAGCCAAGCAGGGTGATCATGCCGATCACTACAGCGGTTGCGGTTATTTTCTTTACGTCTTCCAGTACAATGGTGGCCAGGTTATCATTTTGGTTGATGCTGAAATTGTTTTCCCTGCCCAGCGGTATTTTGCGGATCATCCGGAACAGTCCTTCTGCTTCATCGGTCGCCACATTTTTTTTGCTGATGTCCGTTACCTGCACGCTGATCGCATAGGTCTGGCTGCCGCTATAGAGCATGCGTGCCGTGCCGATCGGAGTGAAGAGCACATTGTCTGCGTTCATCATCATACTGCCGCCCTTTTCTTCCGCAATACCGATGATCCTCAAACGCGTAGCGCCGGCGGATATTGTTTTGCCAATGGCATCCGGCCATTTGTTTTTAAACAGTTTGGTGGCAATGCTTTTACCCAGTACACAGACGTAGCTGCCTGTCTGCAGCTCGTAGGGCGAGAAGGTGCGGCCTGCGCCCATGGTGGTGTTGCTGATCGTAAAATAAGCTTCATCGACCCCCATCACCTCTACATTAGGATTGGTTTTTTGCGCGGCATAGCTCACGGTAGCAGTACCTGTGCCCGACATAGAAATACCGATATGCGATGGAATAAAGTAGTGCTCTTTGAAGGCCTTTGCCTCATCCCACTTGATATTCCGCCCCTCGGTGACAGATATGGATATGCCCCCGCGCTTATTCTTTTTCTGCTTCATGATATCGCCCGTTATTTGGAACGAATTGGCGCCAAGATCGCTGAAATTGGAAAGTACGGCAGACTTGATCACTTCGATGCCGGTGAGGATGCCTACCAGCGCCATAATGCCTAACCCGATGATGAGAATGGTTAGGATGGAGCGCAGGAGGTTGGTGCCAATGGCACGCAGGGCAAGATTTATATTGAACAGTAGCTGCAAAAGAAGCAAACAGTATGGTCTGCAAATTTGCACTAAATAAGGCGGAGATCGGCGGATCGCAGAAAATATTATAAAGCGGATGAATGGCCGCCAGCCTGTGTGGGTACACATTCAGGCCTTGCTGATCGCCGGGACTGATTGATCTGCATTGAAACCGGAGAACCTCTGGGCAGGTACAGGCTGCCGGGGAAAAGGTCTTTTCATGAACGGTGGTGCTCATTTTTTTCTTCCCTGACCTGCCTGAAAGGGGTTTTGAAGGGCTGATTTCTGTGCGATTGACCGGGGAGCGACCGGGGAATACCGGGGAGACCGGGAGGAGACCGGTATGTAGGTGGGGGGAGCACCGGGGAAGACTGGGAGGAGGGTGGGAGGAGCACCCGACTTGACTGGGAGGAAGGCGCAGGCAAAGAGCACAGAGCGCCGGATACACAGAACTTGTCTCCGCAACTCAAATTTCATCGTTCCTATGTTAGCCCGATACCGCCCTGACCAGATAGTCTCATTCGTGACTATAATAACGGCTCACGTACTTTTGCTGTTACTAAACTATAATTGCTGCAATGACGACCAAGCTCTCGGTAAACATTAATAAAATAGCCACCCTGCGTAATAGCCGTGGCGGCGATAACCCCAGTGTGATCAGGGCAGCCATAGACTGCGAGCGGTTCGGGGCAGATGGAATTACGGTACACCCACGGCCGGATGAGCGCCATATCCGCTACAGCGATGTGCGGGAGATTGCAGGCATCATTACCACAGAATTCAACATCGAAGGCAATCCGAAGGAGCAGAAATTCGTTGATTTGGTACTGGAGACGAAGCCGGCACAGGTCACACTGGTGCCCGATGCGCTGGACCAGCTTACCTCCAATCATGGCTGGGATACGGTCCGGGAAAAGGATTTTCTGCGGGAGATCATTGCTGTTTTCAAGAAAGCTGGCATCCGGGTATCTGTATTTATAGATCCGGTAACATCGGTCATTTATGGAGCTGCCGAAACAGGCACTGATCGTGTAGAGCTCTATACAGAGGCTTATGCATCCGGTTTTAGATCAGGAAAAGAGGCTGCTATTGCGCCTTATTTGCAGGCGGCGCGTGCTGCCGGAGAGGCTGGTTTAGGTCTAAATGCAGGACACGATCTGGACCTGGAAAACCTCGGTTTTTTTGCGCAGCAGATTGCCGGTTTACAGGAGGTTTCGATCGGTCATGCGCTCATTTCTGATGCCCTTTATTATGGGTTGCAGAACGTAGTACAGCTCTATAAGCGGCAACTAGCCATTAAGAAATGAAGCAATTTTTAATTTCTTATAAAATATTGGCAAAGTTATTGTCAATTGATATTGTTTTAATTAGATTTTTCGTGGTTTGAAAATTAGTTGATAACATTAAATTATCATCTAATAATTGTACAAAGTGGAATGTAATGTTAAATTTGTTCTTCAAAAATCATACATTTATTGATAAATAAGTAGGATTTTTTCGACAAATAAATAGAACGTATGAAGCAAATTATACACTCATTTTTTCTGGTAGGTATCCTCGCAATTTTTGGGACGGATAAAGTAATTGCTCAGGCGCCGGTAGCTAACTTCTCATCCAGCATTACTTCCGGCTGTACACCCATTGTTGTTCAGTTTACAGATTTGAGCACCAACAATCCCACATCGTGGTCATGGGATCTGGGCAATGGTACGCTGACCACGCTGCAGAATCCGTCTACCACTTATGTAACGCCCGGCACTTATACGGTCATCCTGACTGCTGCCAATGCCAGCGGAAGCAATACCAAGACATCAGTTGCCTATATCATAACCTATCCTACACCTACTGTAGCTTTTACTGCAAATGATCTAACGGCTACCTGCGCGTCCAAGACAGTGCAGTTTACCAATACCAGCGTTTCTAACAGCAGCGGTGCCGTTTCCTACTACTGGGATTTTGGAGATGGCACGCTCAGTACGGCTCAGAATCCATCACATACTTATGTTGCTTCAGGTAATTATAGTGTATCGCTTGTTGTAACAAATAGCGCAGGCTGTAATCAGGTGCTGAATAAGAGCAACTATATTATTGTTGCGCCAAAACCAACTGCATCTTTTACGGCCAGCAACAACAATTCATGCAGCCCACCTCTTATTGCTTCTTTTAGTAATACTTCTACCGGCGCAACGTCTTATCAATGGGATTTTGGAGACGGTGCTACCAGTAACGTTACTTCGCCAACCCATAACTACGCCGTAGCGGGCTCTTATACAGTAAGACTTATTGCGGTCAGCAGCAGCGGATGTAGGGATACACTTACGCAGACCAACGTGGTAAATATTGGCAACCTGGTAGCCGGTTTTAATGCCAGTGCATCCAGTGCCTGCACCGGTAATACAATAACATTTACGAACACGACAACACCTGGCGCAGGTAACAACACCTGGTATTTTGGCGATGGCAGCACCTCAAATGTGGCGAACCCATCCCATGCATATAATAATCCTGGTACCTATACAGTCAAACTGGTGGTAAATTATAATAATTGTGCAGATTCGGCTACAAAAACAATTGTAATTAATCCAAGCCCTTCAGTAAACTTCTCAGCTAATAATACGGCAGGGTGCACACTACCATTTACCGTACAGTTTTCCAATGGAACTGTAGGAGCGACAAGCTATTTATGGGATTTTGGAGATGGTACCACCTCTACCGCTATAAATCCGACGCACACTTATACTACTGCCAATAACTTTAATGTAAAACTTACTGCAACTTCTGCCGGTGGCTGTATAAGTGTGCTGCAACTGTCTTCCTTTATCAATGTAAACACTGCTTCCGGAGCCAGTATCGGTATCAATGGCAATAATAACTGCGCTCCTGCCGGCATGTCTTTTTACGTGTTGAATGCCCCCGCCGCCATAACAAGTTACAGTTGGAATTTTGGCGATGGGGGAACAAGCACTTCTTCAAGCCCGGGCCATATTTATACCGCTCCCGGTACTTATCCGGTAACGCTTAATATCACTCTGTCGAATGGCTGTGCTTATACGATTACCAATACTGCCAATGTCACTATGAAACCTACAGCAAGCTTTACTGCCAGCCCTACTGCTGTTTGTGCCAATTATCCGGTTAATTTTTCCAATACTTCATCAATAGGAACTATACATTTTTCCTGGTCCTTTGGCGATGGCGGAACATCTGTGGACCGCAATCCTATATATGTATATTCCGCACCGGGTACTTACACCGTTCGTCTGATCGCTTCTGACGGGATCTGCTCAGATACATTTACTGTGGTCAATATGATCACCGTGCTTCCTCCCAAAGCTATTTTCAGTGTTATAACCAGCTGTAGCAACCGCCATCAGGTTTCTTTTGTAAACAATTCTCTGGGCGCCAGTACCTATGAATGGTCATTTGGAGACGGAAGCCCGCTTTTCACAGGCGTTACGCCGCCGCCGCATAACTATCCGGCCAATGGGACTTACAATATCCGCCTGTATGTTACGAATGCTACTACCGGATGTTATGATTCTTTGGTCAGGCAGATAAAAATCTTTGATTTAAATCCTGCTTTTACCGCATCGCCCACCACTATTTGTAAAAATTCTCCTGTCAGCTTTACCGGTCAGGCTAATTCTAACTATACCTCCTACAAATGGGATTTTGGCGACGGAACAAATATCACCACCACTACGGCTACTGCCAGCCATATCTATACTGCACCGGGCAACTATAGTGTAATGCTTACCGTCAGTGGTGTAAATAATTGTAAGGACTCATTATTAAAGGCTGCCTATATCCATGTAAATGGCATTATACCGTCTTTTACCCGGAATCCCAGCGGTGGTTGCGGACCTATATCTGTTAACTTTACGGATGCTTCTACTTCTACCGGCGGTGCCATTGTTAGCAGGACATGGCGTTTCGGCGATGGAAATTCTGTAAGCAGTACGAATTTGACTACCAGTCATCTGTATTCAGCTTCCGGCTCCTACAATGTTACATTGATCGTAACCGACGTAAATGGCTGTATTGATTCCATTACTCAGGCAAACAATATTATTGTTACAAAACCTGCTGCATCTTTTACAAGCTCGGCCGTGCTTGGCTGTGAGGGTCAAGGGATTTCTTTTACCAATACATCAACTGGAACAGCACCCCTGAGCTTCGCGTGGGATTTCGGCGATGGCGGTACCTCAACAGCAAATAATGCCAGCCATACTTATGTAAATGTGGGCACTTATACCGTGAGACTTATTGCTACAGACGGAAACGGCTGTAAGGATACCCTGATCAGGCCTGCCTATATCAATATTTCCAAAGTTACAGCGGGCTTTACGACTAATGATACGCTTGGCTACTGCCCGCCGTTCACAGCCAATTTTACCAATGCTTCCACAGGCGCTACCTCTTATCAATGGGACTTTGGCAATGGCAATACTTCCACTGCTGCCAATCCAAGTGCGGTGTACACTACAGCAGGCACATTCACCGTGACCCTGAGAGCTTATAGCGCCAATGGCTGCGTAGACTCCATGAAGAAAACAGTTAAGATAAATGCCGGCCCTACTGGTACAATCTCCTATACTCCGGTCAACGGCTGTTTCCCGGTATCCATCTCATTTACCGCTACCTCCCAGAATACTACTTCTATTGTCTGGGACTACGATAATGGTGTGACGCAGGCAACTGCCGGCAATATGGTGACATATACTTACACCCGGCCTGGTGCTTATCTGCCAAAAGTGATTCTTTCCAATGCCAATGGATGCAGTGTAGCTGTCATCGGAGGTGATACTATTAAGGTCAATAAGTTAACAGCGGGCTTTATTGCAGCGCCTGATCCTGTATGCGTTGCAGCGCCAGTTACATTTATGGATACTTCAAAGATAGTCACCGGGCCCGTGGTTAGCCGCAGTTGGTCTTTTGGTGATGCCACTACCGGCACAGGCGCTATAATCACCCATGCTTATGCTACTGCAGGCACTTATACCGTAAGACTTATAGCGAGTACACAGGGCGGCTGCGCTGATACGGCATACCGTACTATTACCGTAAATCCGCTTCCGGTTATATCCGGTTCAGATCAGTCTGTATGTCTGGGAGATTCTGTGGTACTGTCTGCATCAGGTGGAGTGAGCTATTCATGGAGCCCCGCTACCGGTCTGAGCTGTACCAATTGTGCCAGCCCCTATGCGAATCCAACCACTACAACTACTTATACTGTTACAGCTACCAATGCCTCCGGCTGTACCAGTGCAAAGTCTATTACAGTAACTGTGAATCCATTGCCCAATGTGAGTGCAGGAAGCAATGTCTCTATCTGTAATGGTACCTCTGCAAATTTGAATGCTACAGGTGCCGCCACTTATAGCTGGAGTCCGGCTACCGGCCTGAACAACCCGAATATCAGCAACCCGGCGGCTAATCCGTCTGCCACCACCACTTATACCGTGACGGGTACAAGCACAGTCGGCTGTAAAAATACAGCTCAGGTTACTGTTACGGTCATTGCCAATCCAACACTTACGGTGACACCTAACCAGACGATTTGTGCAGGTGACTCTGCAACACTTACGGCATCTGGTGCCGCTACCTTTACCTGGTCGCCATCAACAGGACTGAGCACTACTACGGGCGGCACAGTCATTGCCAAACCTACAGTGACCACTACCTATACGGTGCTTGGAAACACAGTGACCAATGGCTGCCAAGCCGCTGGCTCTGTTACCGTAACCGTCAATCCGAAGCCAACTATTTCTGCTGGTTCAAACCGTACGCTGTGTCTCGGCGACTCAACAGTACTGACTGCTACCGGTGCTGCCACCTATGTATGGAGCCCTGCTACCGGCCTGAGCTGCACCACCTGCGCCAACCCTTATGCAAAGCCATCGGCAACCACTACCTATACCATCACAAGTACCAGTGGAGTGGGCTGTACCGCCACCGGTACAGTTACCGTAATTGTGAATCCACTGCCAACAGTGAGCGCCGGCAACAATCTGTCTGTATGTGCGGGATCAGGCGTAGCACTGAATGCTACCGGAGCATCTACCTATGTATGGAGCCCAGCAACCGGCCTGAGCTGCACTGCCTGCGCCTGGCCTGTAGCTAATCCGACCACTACGACTACTTACACCGTAACAGGTACGAATGCCAATGGATGTAAGAATACAGCACAGGTAACCATAACCGTGAATCCGAGGCCAGCAATAGCTACTTCAAACATCAGTATATGTCCGGGCGGCAGTGGCGGCCTGCTGGCTACCGGTGGCGTTACTTACTCGTGGAGCCCAGCAACGGGCCTGAGCTGTACCAACTGTGCCAATCCTACAGCCAGTCCATCTGCTACCACTACTTATACCGTAACTGGTACAGACGCTAACGGATGTACCAATACGGCAACAGCTATAGTAACGATCAATGCTACACCTTCAATAACCGTTACCGGCAACAGATCTTTCTGTGCCGGAGACAGTACACAGCTTACCGCCAGCGGCGCTGCTTCTTACACCTGGAGTCCTGCTACCGGCCTGAGCTGCAGCAGCTGTGCCAATCCGGTTGCCAAACCTGCCGCTACCACTACTTATACCGTAACAGGCACCAGTGGTATTGGTTGTACCGCTACCACTACCGTAACGATAACTGTCAACCCGATACCAGCAGTAAGTGCCGGCAGCCCGCAAACAATCTGTGTGGGCAGCACTGCAAACCTCAATGCTACAGGAGCCGCTACTTATGTGTGGAGTCCTGCTACAGGCCTGAGCTGTACTTCCTGCGCTAATCCCGTTGCAAGCCCCGCAGCTACAACTACTTACACTGTAGTAGGCACCAGCGCTGCCGGATGCTCTAATAAAGATTCTGTGAAGATTACTGTTGCGCCGAAGCCAACTGTAGCTACGGCGGGCATCAGCATATGCCCGGGCAGCACTGGCAACCTGCTTGCTACCGGTGCAGTCAGCTACTTATGGAGCCCAGCAACCGGCCTGAGCTGTACCAATTGCGCCAACCCTGTTGCAAGCCCGGCAGCTACCACAGTTTACACCGTGATCGGTACCAACGCCGATGGCTGTACCAATAGTGCTACAGCAACCGTAACGGTCAATCCAACGCCGGTAATCAATGTGGCTGGTACAAGATCAATCTGTGCCGGGACATCTACTACGCTTACGGCGAGCGGCGCGGCTACTTATGTATGGAGCCCTGCTACCAATCTGAGCTGTACCAACTGTGCTTCGCCTGTGGCTAATCCTGCTGCTACAACTACCTATACGGTAACAGGTACCAGCGGCCCCGGCTGTACTGCCACTACTACAGTAACCATTACCGTAAATCCGGTGCCCGTGGTTACAACCGGACCTGCGCAGACCTCATGCGCCGGCAGCCCGGTTAATCTGAGTGCCAGCGGCGCGGCTACTTATGTATGGACCCCGGCTACAGCGCTGAACTGTACTACCTGTGCCAATCCGGTAGCATCGCCAACCACTACCACTACTTATGTGGTAACGGGTACGACTGCCGCAGGATGCAGCAATACAGCAAATGTGACCATCACGGTAAATCCATTGCCTCCGGTAAATGCAGGACCTGGTACTTCCGTATGTATGCTCACAAGCGCACAATTGCACGCCAGTGGCGCAGTCTCTTATGCCTGGGCTCCGGCCGGTACGCTGAGTTGTGCTACCTGCGCATCGCCTGTGGCTACGCCTGCATCTACCACCACTTATACCGTAACAGGAACAGATGGCAGCGGCTGTACTAATACAGACAATGTAACCGTTTCCATCTATACACAGCCACCGGTAAACGCCGGTCCTGATCAGACGATCTGTGCGGGTGAAAGCGCTCAGCTTCAGGCCAGCGGAGCATCTGCCTATGTATGGTCACCTGCTGTTACGCTGAGCTGTGCCGCATGTCCTGCGCCACTGGCGATTCCTGTAGCCAATACTACTTATCAGGTGATTGGTACGGATGTACACGGTTGTGTGGATTCTGACAAAGTGGTGATCTCTATCATTCAGAAAGGTCCGGTGGGCGTAGGTCCGGGCGGCGATATATGCGCCGGCGAATCGGTGCAACTCTCAGCATCGGGCGGTTCATCCTACCAGTGGATACCTGATGCAGGTCTGAACGATGCAAATATTCCTAATCCTGTAGCTATGCCAACTGGTAATGTTACCTATCAGGTGATCATCAAGCAAGGAACCTGTTTCACAGATACTTTGTCAGCTACGGTGAATGTACATCCTATACCAACGGTGAATGCAGGACCGGATCAGAATGTACTGGCCGGAAGTACGGTACAGCTCAATCCTACCGCGACCAACGTAGCGACTTATGTATGGTCGCCTTCAGACGGGCTGAACTGCACTACTTGTCCTAACCCGGTAGCGTCGCCAACCAAGACCACTAATTACACCGTAGATGTAGCTTCAGATTTTGGCTGTAAGTCAAGCGATGAAGTGACTCTCTTTGTAACCTGTGATGGCAAGCAGCTCTGGATGCCAAATACATTCACACCGAATGCAGATGGGCAGAACGACCGCTTTTATCCGCACGGCCGCGGCATTACTACCGTGAAGCGCTTCCGCATCTACGACCGCTGGGGCGAGCTGATCTATGATATCTCCAACATGCCGGTTGATGATGCGAACTATGGCTGGGACGGTACCTACAAAAATCAGCCGCTGAAGCCGGATGTGTATGTGTACATCGTGAATGCAGAGTGTACTACCGGCGAGCCGCTGGAAGTAAAGGGCGATATATCGCTGATCCGATAAAAAAATGAAAGAGGTGCGTTGATCCACGCATTGGCGCACCTCATTATTATACTGGTTGACACACCACACATCAATCAGAAGAATAAAAAAATTCCAATTCACTTAATAACACTCGTGAGTATGAAAAAATCTTTTCTTTTTGCCGCTGTAATGATTTCATTGGCTGCAGGAAAAGCCAGTGCGCAGGACATTCACTTTTCACAATTCTACGAAAACGCGATCTACCGTAATCCGGGACTGACCGGTATTTTCAGTGGTGATTACAAAGCCGGTGTCAACTATCGCACACAGTGGGGCAGCATCGCCAATCCATTCCAGACGGTGCTCGCTTCTGTAGAGATGCGCAAATCGCTCAATGAAGAAACAGGCGACTGCGTGAGCTTCGGCGTAACGGCTTCCTACGATCATGCCGGCTCTATCAACTTCAACAGCATGCAGATTTACCCGGCCATCAATTACAATAAGGCGATGGAAGATGCGCACGGCAGCTATCTCTCCGCAGGCTTTACCGCAGGCTATATTCAGCGCTCTGTAGATGCTACGAAAATGACGTTTGACAATCAGTATGTAAATGGCGGGTACAGCGGAGGCAATCCGAATGGTGAGACGCTGGGATTTGGCAAGGTGAACCATTTTGATCTTGGCGCCGGTGTTTCTTTCAACAGCTCTGCGGGCAGCCATAATCAGGTGAATTATTACATCGGTGGCGCTGCATTCCATGTGACCAAGCCTAAGGAGTCTTTCAATCCCAATGAATCATTTGTACGCCTGAGCGCCAAGTACAGCGGCAACCTCGGTATCCGCTGGAACATCAATCAGCAATATGGTATCACCTTTCACGCCAATTATCTGAACCAGCAGCCGTATCAGGAAATCATCTTCGGCGGACTGGCAAGCTGGAAGCCGGTAGCAGAGGAAGGCACTACACCGCCTTTCGCAGTATATCTTGGTTGCTTCTATCGCGTAAGCGATGCGGTGATCCCGACAGTGAAAATTGACTGGCAGATGTATTCATTCACCGCTTCTTACGACGTGACTACCTCTTCGCTGAAACCGAATGTATCCAGCCAGGGCGGATGGGAATTTTCGATCTATGCCCGCGGCAAGACCAAGAAAAAAATGGATTACAACAAATGTCCGCGCTTTGAAGACGCAGTAGAAGGCAGCACTTTCTGATAAAGCACACACGCAACTTAAAAAAAGACTCACTAATTCAGTGAGCCTTTTGCTTTCAGGGAAATGATGCTCCGGATTACTCCACAATATCGATATCAAAATTGACCAGCTCTACAAACTCTTCCATGCGGCGGTCAATGTCTTTTTTGCCGATCTCCTTCATGCGCTCAGGGCCAAACTTCTCTACGCAGAAAGAAGCCATGGCAGAGCCTACGATGATGGCTGTTTTCATGTTCTCAAAAGAGATGTCCTTCGTTTTGGCGAGATGACCGATGAAGCCTCCGGCAAACGTATCGCCGGCGCCGGTTGGGTCGAATACTTCTTCCAGCGGCAGCGCCGGTGCAAAGAATACCTGACGGTTGTGGAACAGCAGCGCGCCATGTTCACCCTTCTTAATAATCAGGTATTTTGGGCCCATCTCCTGGATCTTCATAGCTGCTTTCACAAGGCTGAACTCGCCGCTGAGCTGGCGCGCTTCCGCATCATTCACCATCAGTACATCCACCTTCTTGATGACTTCTTTCAGATCATCCAGCGCAGTTTCCATCCAGAAGTTCATCGTATCCATCACAATCAGCTTCGGGCGCTTTTTCATTTGATTGATGACGCTTAACTGGACAGCCGGTACAAGATTGCCGAGCATCAGAAACTCACAATCCTGGTAGCCGTCAGGGATTTGCGGATTGAACTGAGCTAGTACATTCAGGTCTGTCACAAGTGTATCGCGCGTATTCATATCCATGTGGTAGCGGCCACTCCAAAAGAAGCTTTTGCCATCTTTTACTACTTCCACGCCGTCGAACTGTACGCCGCGGGCACGCAACTGCTCAATCTCCTCCTGCGGGAAATCTCCGCCGATAATAGATACCTGCTTGATGGGCTGATAAAAGTTGGAAGCAGACCAGGCCACATAAGTAGCCGAGCCGCCGACAATGCGGTCAACCTTACCAAAAGGAGTCTCCAGCGCATCGAACGCCATGGTGCCAATTACTACAAGCGACATATTGAATTAAGTTGTGTTGAAATTTTTTTCAGCCGCGAAAGTACGGCGGGAATCGGTAAACAAGAGCTTGCCTGTGGCATTAATTATTGTGCCCGTTCCTGCCCGTAAGCATCGGCACAAAGGAAAAATCGCCCAGCGTTTCTTCTGTTATATTGCCTTCTTTGTCTTTCAGAATGCGCATCATCTTCTGGCCGCGCTCATCGCCTACCGGAACAACCATAAAGCCACCGGGCTTCAATTGCGTCACTAATTTGGGCGGAATGGATGGCGCTGCCGCCGTGATAATGATCTTATCGAAAGGAGCGTACGAAGGCAGTCCCTCATAGCCATCTCCGTAGAACCGGCGGATATTCGGGTATCTTTTGATGAAGAAAAAATTTCCTACAAAATCATACAGTTCTTTTTGCCGCTCAATACTATACACCTGTGCGCCCAGCTCTGCCAGCACACAAGCCTGGTAAGCGCTGCCCGTGCCGATCTCCAAAATTTTATCAAACTTCTTTACATCCAGTAGCTGCGATTGATAGGCTACGGTATAAGGCTGTGAAATAGTCTGCCCCGCTGTAATGGGGAATGCCCGGTCTTCGTAAGCGATCCGTTCGAAGGCAGAGTCCAGAAAAAAGTGACGGGGAATTGCCTCGATGGCTGTCAGCACCCGCTCATCCTTAACGCCTTTCGTTCTTAATAGCTGTATCAAATCCCTGCGCAGCGCCTTATGCCGGTAATCATCCTCTTTTTCCTTACTGTGAAGCATTTCGTAAAGATAATTCTGCGTTTCGGGAAAAGGGAAGATGACAGCACCAGAGGCAAAAAATTATGTAATCGCCCCTTCTGCTATTATCTTTAACCCTATGCTAGAAAAACCAGTGATCGGCATTACGATCGGAGATCTGAATGGTGTAGGACCGGAAGTAATTCTCAAAACATTTTCTGACAACCGCATGCTTGAGCTGTGCACTCCTGTGCTGTTCGCCTCCGCCAAGCTCATCAACTTCTACCGCAACCTGCTGCCGGAATATCCCTTTAACTATCATGCAATAAAAGACTTTGAGTCGCTGAAAGAAAACAATATCAACCTATTCAACTGCTGGGAGGAAGAAGTGCCTGTGCAGCCCGGCATTCTCACCGATACCGGCGGCAAATACGCTGTGCGCTCCCTGCAGGTAGCGGCCCAATGCCTGAAAGACGGCCAGCTCGATGCCGTAGTGACGGCCCCCATTCATAAAAGCAATACCCACCTGCCCGATTTTCAGTTTACCGGACATACTCCTTTCTTCAAAGATGCTTTTGGCGCAAAAGATGTGCTGATGCTGCTTTATACCGAAGAACTGCGCATGGGGCTGGCTACAGAGCACGTACCGGTAGCGCAGGTAGCAGGGCTCATTACCAAAGAGCTATTGACTTCTAAGCTCACCCTTCTCCGCGAGAGCCTCATCAAAGACTTTGGCATCGGCAAGCCGCGCATAGCCGTGCTCGGGCTCAATCCGCACGCCGGCGATGACGGCAAGATCGGTACCGAAGAGCAAACGATCATAAAGCCTGTGCTGGAAGGATTGCAGCAGCAGGGACATACCATCTACGGACCCTACAGCGCCGATGCTTTCTTTGCGCGCAGAAGCTACCAATCATTCGATGCGGTGCTGGCCATGTACCACGATCAGGGGCTGATTCCTTTTAAAACCATTGCCGGCGGCGAAGGTGTGAATTATACGGCTGGTCTGCCGGTGGTACGCACATCGCCCGATCATGGTACAGCCTTTGATATTGCCGGTAAAGACCTCGCCGATCCTTCTTCTTTTCGCGAAGCGGTATTTCAGGCCATCAGCCTGCTCCAGCAGCGCAAAGAGTACAGCGACCACACAGCCAATCCATTAAGGAGGAGCAAGAGCGAACGTGAGCGTGGGCATGGCAGCCGGTAATCAGATTCATTGATAGCGACCATCAGTTAAACAATATTTACAGGCGGGATTTTTGTGTCTTACTCCTATACCGGCTATTAAAACGAATGCCTGAATATTATGAACAGAGATGGCCACCAGAAAAGCCTCTGGCAGGACGGTATAGAGGACTTTACGCCCAAAAACAGCTGGGATAAAGGCCTTGTATATGATGCGCTCATCGTAGGCGGCGGTATCACCGGCCTTACCACAGCGCTCTTGCTTCAGGAAAGCGGAAAGAAATGCATCATTGCAGAAGCACACACACTCGGATTCGGCACCACCAGCGGCACCACGGCGCACCTCAATACGATGCTTGACAGCCCGTACAATATTATTGAGCGGGACTTTGGAAAGGAAGGTGCCATGCTCATATCCGATGCAGGCCGCGAAGCTATCGACCTGATTGAAGACCTGATTTGCCGTTACGATATTCAGTGCGGGTTCCGCTACAGGTCCGGCTATCTGTTTGCCCAGGATGAAAAAGAAGAGGAAGAGCTGGAGACTATCGTGGAAGCTTCTGTTCGCGCGGGATGCGTAGTAAGCCCGAGCCCGCAGATACCAGTGCCGCTGCCTTATACCAAAGCCTATCGGTTTGAGTTTCAGGCACAGTTTCACAGCACCAAATATCTGATGGCGCTTGCAGAAGCTTTTGAAGCGGCCGGCGGGGTGATCCTGCAGCAATGCGTGGTTCAATCTGCCGATGACAATGATCCTGTAACAGCGTCTACATCCCTCGGCGATATCAAAGCACACAAGCTCGTACATGCGACTCATGTTCCACCCGGCATCAGCATCCTGCATTTTCGCTGCGCACCTTACCGGAGCTATGCAATGGCTTGTCAGCTAAGCGATGACAACTATCCGGACGGGTTGGCTTATGATATGAAAGACCCGTATCATTATTTCCGAACCCAGGAAAAAGATGGTAAGAAATACCTGATAGCGGGCGGCTTCGATCACAAAACAGGTCATAAAGAAAATACGGATCAGGTATTTATGCAGCTGGAAGCCTACCTGCGCGGTATCTATAATGTCAGGTCTATAGAGTTCAAATGGTCTTCTCAATATTTCAACAGCGCTGACGGCCTGCCCTATATAGGTCTATTGCCCGGCCATAAGAATACTTATGCAGGCACAGGCTACAGCGGCAATGGGCTGGTATTGGGCACGCTGGCCGGCATCATGATTACAAGAGCCATTAACAGGGAAGACTGCCCGTACGCTGAATTGCTGAAGCCTTCCCGCATCAAGCCTATTGCCGGATTTACCGAATTTTTGAAAGAGAATGCAGATGTAGTGAGCCAGTTTATCGGTAAGCGCTTTGCCTATGAAAAGATCAGCACGCTCGCAGAGCTGGCAAAAGGGGAAGCTGTGCTGGCCGAGTGGGATGGTAAGAACGTAGCGCTTTATAAAGATGAGCAGGGAAAGGTAACAGCCGTAGATCCGGTATGTCCGCACGCGGGCTGCATTGTGGCCTGGAACAGCGCAGAGCAAAGCTGGGATTGTCCCTGTCATGGTGCCCGCTACCGGCCTGACGGCGAGTTGGTCACCGGACCTTCCCGGAAAAATCTGACGCCCCTGATATGGGAAGAGATGGATGGAGATTAGTGGCGCACGATAGCCCGTACAATCATCACAATAATAGCGATCAGGAACACGAAAATCGAGATCCGGTTCATGCCGTGCATCAGGAAAATGTTGGCATTACGCGGCGCATTCGGGTCGCGCTTACGCAGGTAAAAATAGGTGAGCAGTTGCTTCCACATAGCCTTATACGGTGTCTAATAAAGATAAGAAAATGTTTGGAGGAATGCGCCGGAAGCTGCTATATTTGCAATCCTTTACCACAAACGGGGAATTAGCTCATTTGGTAGAGCGCTTGCATGGCATGCAAGAGGTGACCGGTTCGATTCCGGTATTCTCCACCCAATGCGGGCAAGGGTTTCAGCTAAAAACTGAAACCCTTGTTTTTTTATGGGTACAACATAGGTACAACAATTGGTGTTGAATTGTTCTTAGCTATAGCATTGAATGCCGGGGTTAGAGTGGATTAAGACGTATACTCAAAAGTGCTACAACGACTGCCGCATCTGCATATTGGTATTCCGTCGAACAAAATACCATTAGGCATTTGGAATAATTTACGCGCAAATCGATCGCTGCGACCGCTTCTTTCTGCGAAAATTTTAGCACCAGTGTGTTTGTTGCTAGATATCATTATTCGAATTCATATTCTTTACCGGTTAAATACGGGCAAATCGCAGGATAATAAGTTGCTGAATCCACCTTGCCGTCCTTTTAGCTATTGGCCATTGACATTTTTGGTCATTCTTTGGCTATCTGGTGCCTGCATAGCTTCCCGCTCTATTCTCAGCTGGTTTATTGCTGAATCTAACTTGTAGAGCTCTGTCTTTTTATTGATTCCCTCTTTAAACCCATTATCATAACTAGACCAATCAAACAGGAATTTAACGAGAATAATAATGCCTAAGCCCAAAGCTGTTTTTATGAGATAATCCTTAGCAGTCTGTTCCTTTTCTATGGTTGCCAGTCTCACGTTCAGCGCATGGAAGTTATCATCAATCTTTTGCTTCAAAGCATTCGGGGAGGCAACTTCGCTTTGCAGCAGGTGATCAATATAGGTTGATTTAATCGTCTCCTGCCCATTATGCCCATGGTTTTCAGCAGCGTAAGAGTCAGTCTCGCCTGGCTCCAACTGTAAATCGGAGAACCAGATCAGAAAACATGGTTCACCGACCAACAACGAAATAGGACCTGATCCCGCATTGTAAACTGAAAACAGCAATTTGCCTTTGAAGCCAGGATCTACATGGAATCCAGACACATTTACCAACCCCCTTAACTTAATGCCTGCCTTGATGGAGATAAATCCGATCTTATCTTGGGGGATATTCAATCGTTCGCTCGATAATAGCAGGGCAAACTGGCCTGGATTAATCACGACCTGGTCATTGTCTTTGAAGAAGAATTCTTTCTTCTTGTCTTTAGAATCAGTCCTGAATACCTCCCCTCCCAATGCGAGTTCGTAAGCGCCAGCCTTAATACGGCGCTCATCGAAAGTCGAGATAACGTTATGCCTTTTAATGAATATCTTCAACTTTTCAGAACCGAGAAACGACATGAGGATTAAGGTTTAGATGATCATTTTATTTCTAGCCGTTAAAGTAATATCACAATCTGAATTATACCGATTAAATTGTTCTCTCCCATTATGCTTGGACTTGGAACCGATATCGTTGAGATTGCCAAAATGGCAAAGAGCCTTGAGAAAAGCAGTTTCCTCGAGCGCTGCTTCTGCCCATCGGAAATCGACTATTTCAACCAGCACCCTAGGCTTACGTTTTTAGCAGGACGTTTTGCGGGCAAGGAAGCCACTGTAAAGGCCTTAGGCACCGGTTTGATCGATGGTCTTTCCCTTCAGGACATCGAAATTATTCGCTCAGCTTCTGGCGCACCGGCATTGAGGCTGCACAATATGGCGCAGGAGATTGCTTCAGCGCTGGGTGTTACAAAATTCTACATCTCCATTAGCCACACTCCAGCTTATGCAACCGCTGTCGTCATTTTGGAATGATCTCCCGCATTGACGATAGACAGTTCTGAGGCAAACATGTCAACGTACACTTCACCGCCACCTGCCCGAATTATCTCTCGCCAAACAGCATAACCATTCAAGATTGCTTTTTCCCATTCTGCCGCCGTGCGGTCTTTAACTTCCAAATGGGCAGCCATTGTCATGACCGTTTTTAATAGCGAATCATCGACAGATTGCACCCCCTCAAGCCAACGATGTTGTTTGGCATAGGCAAAAATAAGGGCTGATATACCTTCTTCGATGACGGCTGCACGCCCTCCATCTTCGACCTCATTTACTTGAGGGCTACTGCGGCGTTTGCGATGCACATGCTTCCTGATCACGGGAGACCATCCCAGAACTGCGACATAGGAGAGATGAAAAATGTCATGGTACCGATAGCCGTCATTTTGGTAGGCATTATCGGTCAATGGATCACCAGCCTGATGTCCGTTTATATGGGTCGTGGTCGAATATACATTTCCTTGTCGTTCTTCTTTGATGGTAGCCACGAATTTCCTCGGCAGCTGCTCACTTTCCGGAAATTCTGCATCGTAAAAAAACATTGTTCGTAGCACAGGATGAATATAATCGGTTTCTTGCAGCCACCGCGCCTTCACCTTGCTCAAATTAGCATCAGCGATATCTTCAAGGGAAATATTAAATTTACTGGCGGTGTTGGTTAAATACCATAATAGATCTCCCAGTTCCTCTTTGATTGACTCGGTATAAAGCTCATGGGCGTCTCCATCCCGCAAATATTTTTTGTAGGCGCTTAAAAGCTCTCCCGCCTCTCCGGCTAGCCCTAACAGTGAAATGATTAAACTGTTTTGCCCTTTATCTTTTTCCGTCCTCAGTGCTTTGAACTGATATTCATTAAATTGCATCTACACGGTTTTTAAAGCGTTCGTGACACCCCATTTCGGTGGCAGAAACAAATCCGTCACCTTGCCTTGGGAAGTAAAATTCTGTTTTATCCGTAAGCGGTTGCTTTTTCCTTTGACCGATGGATGCATGACCCGCGCGTATTTGTCGGTTTCGCAAAACAGATTTTGACAATCAATCAGCTGTAGGCGGCGATCGCCGAGCGTTTTAAAATCCAGACCCAGTCGTTCGAATTCGATTTCCTGGCGGTCGGCCATCAACCTGATGATCTCGACCTCGCTTAGCCCCCCCATATCTGTAAAGCATTTGCTTATCCCACTCTTTGCACCAGGGCCGGGCACGACAAATTCTGATTCTGAGAAGTTGATGATCGTGCTGTAATTTACATCGATCGCATATTGATAAGCAAGAAAATCACCTAGTGATGGATAGCTTTTCAAGAGTTCAAAGACTTCCTGTAGGCTGCGGGCCTTCTGAATTTTAGTCGGAAGGCGATCATTCATCATCTTTTTAATTAGCGCTAGGTGGTTCGAGTGCTTCTTTTCAAATCCGAAATAAGATTTGCCTGAAGGCATAATGTAAGCGGCTGAATAGATGGTTTCACCCGATAGCATTCGCTGCATCAGAAATTCGTCATAGCGCGCCATGTCAAAAGCCTCCCAAGAAATCACCTTAAAATGATCTACAAACGCATTCCATGTCTCTATCTTGTTGAACAGCTTGAATAGCATGATCCGGAAAAACACCTCGTCAGGATTTGACGGATAGGCATTATTGTAGATGACGTTCCTGATCAGGAACTGGCTCACCCGATCGGTTGCGCGATAGGCGTTGGTAAATTTGTGCTTCCTGAGCACATAGTCGTCGCTCCAGGGCAGCGGATACTGATTAATCCGTTTGTACAAAATCATTTGGCGTTCTGCAGCAAAGCGCCAATAGGCATCAAAGACAATGGTGGGCTTTACAGGCGCTATGTCATCGTACGCGTAAGGCGCATCAACGACAAGGGGCGCAAATTCGATCAGCGCTTCATTCATGGCCTAGATACCCTTTTGCAATATTCACAATAGCCATCAGATCGGCATCTGTCTTATTGATCCGTTCAAGCTTCTCCTGCCCCACATAGCAATTTACCTTCTTAAGGGTCTTACCCATCTGTTTTGCCATGAAATTTCCCAGACGCACTAAACCAAGCAGATTGCCATAAGCCTTATCAAAAAGTTGCTGGGTGGCATAAAACGCATGGACACTCAAATCGTCTCCGTCATAGCTGAAACTGACATGCTGAAGGCAGGGAAAAGGAACCTGGGCGTCTCGCCTGTGGTCGCGCTTAGGATCGAAAATTGAAGCTTGGAGCATTGAATTCCGGACTCCGGATCTGCCCGTGAACTCTCTGATAATAAATTCAAGCTGGTTGCCCTCCGGCGTGTCATCATAGGAGATGAGCCGTTCAAAATATAGGCCGCCACGATTACGGCGGTCAATGGCTATTCGCCTGTCCATAACCCTCTTATAGCTGTCATACAGAGTTTGACGATTACCGCGAGCCAGTTTAGAAAGGTGGAGCGGGAAAATCGTATTTGCCACCGTTATGACGCTATTAAAGTTATGCTTCTTGTAAAGCGCATCCAATGCTGTTCTCACCGGATCGGCAATTTCGCATTGATCTGGATCAAAATCCTGCAAACTCATCAGAACAGGGGACAGGATTTTCTTACCTGGCTTTAAGGCGGCGGCCAGCGATTGATACCATACTTCAGTAACAGTAGTTCCGGTAAATAGATAGTGTTCCATACATGAAAGTTTTATTCTCCTAAATGTCGATATTGGCTCATGCCAATGTAGTTCGCACGTTGTATCCGCATATAGCAGCTCCAATCCCGGGTGGCGGATGTCACGCGGACGAGGCCGGACTTAACAGCCCTGAAAATGTTGAGCGACGACAGCTGCTTATATTCCACCACAGAATTACTTGATTCAATATTTACGTCTTTAGGTAGCGCAATGTAAGCCGTGGTTTCTACGTCTATTGTCTTTCCATTAAAAAAAGAGTCGTTTAAAAATAGTGTTTCAGGAACGATTTCGCCAAGGATGTCTTGCTTGAGTGTCTTGACGGAGTACCTTAGCAACCTTTCTGCAACGGCCTTGGTCAGATAATTGTTAAACAAGAGATGGTTGATAAAGGTCGAATAGCCGACACCGAAGCTGGAGGACAGGATCATGCAGTCATGAGCGGTTATCCTCTGGTTGTTTAATTGGCGTTTTAATAATGCAGCTTTGATCCCTAGGGGCGGCATCAGAAGATAGCTTGCAAAGGTGTCCACAAGAAATTCGTTTCGATCATAGCCCCGCTCGGCGGTCGACAACTCGTCGACTGACATGCCATGCCCGAAGTGATGGTGGCCGAGCTCATGTGCGCAGGTAAATGCACGCCGGTGAAAGGGTCTGCGCGCCGAAAGAAAGATGGTGGGCTTCATGCCTTCGCCAAGGTGAATGTACATGCCTTCCATGTCTATTTCCACGAATCTGACCGGCACGCTCGCCTTTTCGCACAGGTCATAGATACTGATCGGCGATGAGGTGTCGTATCCGTACCGTCGTCTCAGTCCCGCCGAGGCTTTCAGCGCATCCGCTGCCAGCTGCTTTCTATCTGAAGCGTACATCATTTTGGAATTATCGCAAGCAAGCTAAGCAGACGTGTCAAATCATCTGGCTTTAATTTTTGCAGTTCACGAGCCGCTAACTGCAAGCGCGTATCATTAATATCGAGCGACTCTTCACTTTCCCCGAGCAGCCATTTTGGCTCGACGTGGTATAATTCAGCGAGGACAACAATCTCTTCCGCAGTCACTTTCCGCCTGCCTGCCTCTATTTCAGAAATCGCCGGACGATGCAGATCGAGCAGCGTTGCTGCCTGGAGCTGCGACAATCCTGCCAGTCTGCGTGCCTCACGTAGCCTAAATGCGATAATATCGCGGCGGGCCTGTAATTTATCTTGGTCCATCCTTATAGCTTAAGTTAAGCACCTTTTGAGCCGCCTGCTCCACTGTGAGTTGCTCGCCCTGATCACCAAGAAAGATTTGGCATTTCGCAGGGATTTCTATGCCAAGTTCATCACTGAGAGTACCGGTCACCTGAAGGAGGATCTCACTATCAATATACACGAAGTCTTCGCCAGGCAGAGAGTCTGCTGTCACCTCCTCCTCTCCTTCCAACACAGTTTGAACCTCTTTAAAAGCGGTCAGCATTGCAGCTATAATCTGATCTTTCGTTACATCTGTTTTCATAGGCTTTAGGTAATAAATTCTTACCAAAGGTAAGGATTTGTTTTTACCTAATGACTAATGATGGATTTTATTTGGTAAAATTCACACCATTTATGCTGCATCCATTTAGAAGGATTGTCTACTTTACAGTAGGGATTGAAGGGTGTAAGTGAAAGATCTTTTGCTTTAACTTTCGAAAATGGCAATAAGATTTTTTAATCAATAACTCGCTAAGGTCAATTGATAGTCATAGCTTGACCATTGATTAGCTAATTGCTTGAATTACACTACCCAACTCTCTTTTAAGATGAAAGATGTTCCGCATAAACTCGATTAACTGGTTCGAGAATTTGTCGGTAGCGTTCACCCAATACCAGCAAGGGTTTCAGCTAAAAACTGAAACCCTTGTTTTTTTATGGGTACAACAATCGGTAGGATATTGTTCTCCATTATTGTGAGAGCGCTACCTTTTAGATTACAACTGTATTCCAAACAGAGAAGTTGATATTCGCTAAAAACTTTTGTCTGTTTACAAATAGCCACTACCTTTGCGGCTGCTGAGTACCTTTTTTTATGAACACGCTTAAGACATACACCACCTGCCATAACGCAACTACTGTCATCCGGGCGGTAATTGCCAGCACGCGTATTGTCTTCATTCAGCATGGGGAAGCAGCACCTATCGGTTAATACAGCATTAAGCTCATTATATCCGCAACAGGCTGCTTTAATCAAAGCAGCCTGTTTTGTTTTGCTTCCCCTCCAACCATATTTCAACCACAACTTTTACCAGGAAAGATGAAACGCATCATCCTCACATTTTCAAAATTGTTTTTTACCGGAGCGGTCTGGTAACGGGGAGATCATGTTATCACTTTCCAAAACAAGAGCCGCTCGTTTCAACCGGGCGGCTTTTTTTATTCAACATTCAAAACAGATTCTCTCATGAGAAAGCTACAATACAACAGGAACATAGGCATTATGGCACACGTGGACGCCGGTAAGACGACCGTCACAGAGCGCATGCTTTATTATACAGGCATCACCCATAAGTTGGGCAATGTAGACGACGGCAACACAATGATGGACCGCGATCCGCAGGAAGAAAAACGCGGCATCACGATCTCGTCCGCTGCCATTACTACCTACTGGAACTATGAAGGCCAAAGCTACCAGGTGAACATCATCGATACGCCCGGCCACGTCGATTTTACGGCGGAAGTAGAGCGCTCTTTGCGTGTACTCGATGGTGCGGTAGCAGTGTTCTGCGCCAGGTCTGGGGTACAGCCGCAATCAGAAACGGTCTGGAACCAGGCTGACCGGTATGGCGTGCCGCGCATTGCGATGATCAACAAGATGGATCGTCAGGGTGCTGACTTCAGCCGCGTTGTCGGCGAAATAAGAGCGCGCCTTGGTGCGCCGGCTTTGCCCATCCAGCTGCCAATCGGCGCTGAAGATGAGTTTACCGGGGTAATAGATCTACTGAAGATGAAGGCGATGATCTGGCCGACAGATGACGGTAGCCAGCTAGAGGAAACAGCAATACCGGAATCACTTTCGGCCTTAGCGAAACAGCACCGAAATGAATTGCTGGATGAATTGTCTTTATTGGATGAACAGCTTCTTGAAGCCCATACATCCGGTGAGGAAATTGAACTGCAGTTGTTGCAGAACGTGCTTCGCAAAGCAGTACTGCAAAGGGCGGTAGTGCCTGTGCTATGTGGTGCAGCAGCTAAGAACAAAGGCGTGCAGCCTTTGCTGGATGCTGTTGTGCAATACCTTCCCTCGCCGGAAGATATACCGATGATTGCTGCGGAAGATGTAACAACTGGTGCGCCTTTGGAAATAAGTACGGGTATTGATGCCCCATTTACCGGGCTTGCCTTTAAAGTAGTCAGCGATGATTACGCAGGCAGGCTTACCATGATCCGCGTCTATTCCGGAACACTTCGCAGTGGCGACCAGCTATGGAACGCGCGCACCGGTAAAAAGGTGAGGATAAGTCGCCTGCTGCGCATCATGTCCGATAAGCCCGTGACGATTGATGAGATAACTGCTGGTGATATCGGTGCGGTGATCGGCCTGAAGGACGTGCAGACCGGGGATACGCTTTGTGACCCTGCGCATCCGGTGTTGCTGGAGAAGATGCACTTCCCGGAGCCGATGATCGGTTATGCTATCGAGGCAAAAGCGTCGAAAGATGCCGGCAGGTTGGGTGAGGCCCTGGCCAAGCTGGCGGATGAAGACCCGACGTTGAGTGTTGAGATCATAGCGGCATCAGGGCAAACTGTGCTGAAAGGCATGGGCGAGCTGCACCTGGAAGTGGTGCTGGAAAAACTGCGCACCATTCATGCCGTGGACATCAATGTTGGCGAGCCCAGGATTGCCTATCGTGAGCTGTTTACAGGAACGGTGTTGCATAAGGAGACGTTCAAAAAGCAGAATGGAGGCGTAGGCAACTTCGCTGAAATTGTGTTTGAGCTGTCGCCGCGTGAAGATGGTTTGTCCGGACTTGAATTTATCAATGAGGTAAAAGGCGGGGCCATTCCCCGTGAGTTTATCTCTTCGGTGAGTAAAGGTTTTGTGGATGCCATGAGCAATGGCGTTCTGGCTGGCTATCCGGTGGATGCGATGCGTGTGCGGTTATTAGATGGTGCATTCCACGAGAAGGATTCGCATGCTCAGGATTTTGAGCAGGCAGCCTGGTATGGTTTCCGCAATGCAGCAGCGAAGGCAGCGCCTCAAATGCTAGAGCCTGGAATGTCGGTTGAAGTGACTACCCCTGAATTGTACACAGGGGCCGTCACCGGCGATCTGAACAAGCGTCGCGGCATCATCCGCAACATAGAGATGAAGGACAATGTGCAGCTGATAGAAGCAACGGTTCCGTTGGCTGGACTATTCGGTTATGTGACGGTCTTGCGCACCCTCACTGCGGGCAGGGCTTCGGCTTCAGTAACGTTTGCTAAATACCAGCTGGTACCCGCCAACATCGCCACAGCAGTAGCGAAGGAAACAGTCGGTTAAAGCCGGAAACATAAGGTCGATCATGAAGTGCTGTGCATGGATTGATCGGCCTTTTCGTTGTAACCAGTATTCTGTTGCGCCAACACTGAATACGAGTCTTAATCGAGGATCGATATGGCGAAATTGTACTTGTCAATCTGGAAAGCTAGTTACTCCTTGGCTGCGCTTTCATCTGTATCAATATTATGCTGCTCTTGCGCTTTAAGCGTGCCATCTAAAACTCCAAGCCTGTAGGAGATGCCCTTGCTCATCAACTTCCAGTTGGTTGATTTAAGTCTGCTTCTATGGCTTTTTTCAGCACTTTAATGCTTTCTTGGTCCTTCCTCCGGGATGGATCCTGAACGGAAAATTCTATCGTTACGTGCCTTTTCATTTGGGGCTTCTCGAAAACTAACTTTATAAAGCCTAGCCCTTCTGATATTTTGCGTAGCCGCTCCTCCAATTGTGGAACGGTGAGCCACTCAATTTTCTTTATTTCTTCCTTTATCTTTTCTTGCTTCACAATGAGATCATGGATCTCGGCAAGTTCACGGAAAGTTTGCTCAAATGATTTCTGACCAATAAATTTGGTACAATACTTCTTTTTGTCTTCATCTGAAATAGGCGGATCAGGGATATGATTCAGATCAAATTCTGTGATCTCTTCATGACCACAACTTCTGCAGACGTCTGTTAAAATCAGTCGGTTATTTCGTCGCTCTGTTGAGTGATTAATTTTACACCCACATTTTATACATGATCTGATAGGAAAATGAAACTCATTACCATTAGGATAGATAGCTCTGCGAGGAATGTGGTTTTTAGGACAGGTAAAAACAAACAGCAGCAACGAGTTATTCTGCTTGAATAGGTGGTCTGTAAATTCCATTCCTGAATTGCAGGCAGGACACCGGATGTTTTGAGGAATGGGATATCGTTGTATCATTCTGTCCTTCTCCTCATCTACAAACATCCATCGTCTGATACAATGTTCTTTTTCCTGTGCACGCATTACGCCAGTATCATGAAGTCTTACTTCTTGTGGGAAAGCCGCTATTTCATCCGGAACTCCAAGTGAATGCGCTGGTTCCTCCCGCTCAATTTCTTTAAGAATATTTATTGTAAGCCGATCGTATTGGTCAATATAGTCTTGGTCTGGTCTACGGTATTTTTCCATAATTGCCCAAAAATTTTAAGGTAAACAATGATTAATAGTAGTAGCTGGTACTCATAGTTCAATGTGGCCCGTAAGGGCTAACAATGAATGTATATTTTTAGTTTCTTGTACTTTTAAGACAAGAATAATCTTTTCATGCGGACCTATATTCTGTTTTTGCTTGTGCTCTTTTTAGCCGCACCCCTTTACGGGCAAATGAAAGACAGGCGCGCTGTCCTTGAAAATCACAGTGGCATCCAGCTTTCGGTCGGATCGGATGAGAAGCTCTGGCTGGTTAGCAAGACAGGCGAGATTTTCTATTGTAATCACGTCGACTCAACCTGGCACTGCCATCCAAACTTTAAGGATACAACCGACGGGTTTTCTATCGACAACCCACTCTTTGAACGGGTATCTTTCTTCAATAAAGACACAGCGATCATTACCGGATACATTTCCGCTACTCAGGGAAGTAGCGATAAGAACGGTTATTTTCTCACCACAGACGGCGGAATTACATGGCAGCGCCGGAACTATGGTGGCAACTCCTGGATTTACACTGCCTACAACGACAAAAAAGGAAACGCTTGGTTGGGTGGACTTAATAAAGAAATCTACCGCACCAGCAGCTATGGGCTAGCCTGGAGAACAATAAAACTGCCGCTTGATAAATCAGACCGCATCTACCGCATCGATATGGCGGATGCCGCCCACGGCATTGCCGCGACCGACAGGGATGAGCTCATTGTCACAGAAGACGATTGGGCACATATCAAATATATCGAAACCCCGCACCAGCAAAAACGATACACTGACACCAGTAACGAAGGAATGCAGGACACCAAGATCGAGTCAATAATAGATTGGGGAAGCTACTACATGGTCCGCCAGCACGGACATACTTTCTTCACTCTCAAAAGCGCGATTCAATGGCAGGCTTTTCCGGTGAAGCTCACCTGCCTGACGCGCGACTCTTTCTCAAAAAAGCTGTACGCGGTCAACGACAGCTTTTTTGTTGTTGCCTTCTCTGATCCTTCACATGTTGAAAAGCTCACCGGCGCAGCACTTGAATCTTCTCCGCTCAGTTTGCAGGTTGTGAATGGTAATGTCTTCATTATGGATGCAGCTAACCGGATATACCGTTACTCACCGCAAGGGCGAAAGGTCAACTTACTCTATACGACTGACCATGAGATTCGGGATATGGACGTCACCACTAAGGGCAGGCGCCTGATCTGGGGCACCAAATCCGATGGACTATACATTTCAGAAAAACACGGTGAGGGCTGGTATCGGGAAGCAAGTACCAATTTCTTCATCCGCGATCTAAAACTGCTTGACGATTCCACTGCAATCCTGTGGGATGGTGTAGGATCGAACTATCGGTACAACTTACGTAACCATACCTACGCACCCTATCAACCGGCAGACCCGATCAAGAGCTTTCTTTCGTCACCTGTCATTAACCTTTCTATTAACGCAGGCTCTTCTGGTTGCTTTCACAACTACAATAGCAATGTCACTTATTCGGGACGGCGCGGCGAGCCGCTGCGGATAAAAAGAAACTTCGATGCGGATGGAAATGCCTTCGCTGGTTTCGAACATACCGTCAGCATCGATGGGCTTGATTGCTTGTTGTCTGGGATCAATGACCACATGAGTAAAGTGCCATGTTACCAAGACTTTGGCATAAGCGCAGAAGACCAACGGCGCTGCCTGGCGATTGCTTACCAAAATGACACTGAAATCCATTACGGATTTATCGGCCGGCCCAATGCGCCAGAAGCCTACTGCAGGGAAATCCTACCACGGCTTGATACTGTTTCTACAGCTACCATCAAGGCAATGCTAGATGAGAATGAAGGAATGACAAGCACTACCCGGTATTGGTTCAAAGTTCAGATAGTAAACAACGACCGAGACACGCTTTCCGTATACCGATATTTTTATGACCATGTGGGGCCTTCATTTCTACCTTGGCAGGTAAGCTGGAAAGGATTCCACTATACCTGCTACGACCTTGCGCTATCCCGCTTCTTCGATGCCTGTATCCCGAATAATTTCATGGGGAAGGGACAGTTTGACAATAGCCAGATGCTGTACCATTTGGCGGGATACCTATACAGGCGAAAAAATTGAATTGGATTGGTGGTTACTTTTTTCAAGTGTAAACAGTACGGTCAGTTTCGGGCACTCGATTTTATACCCGATAAGGTATTAGTAGCAAATTAAGAATTGAATTATACCCTAACGGGTGCGGTTATAGATAATGACCAGGGCCGCTTGCATATCTAGACAATGAAAAGGTTTGCACAGGCCGCCATCAGAAACTTACCAGCTGCTTGAATTGTACAGCATTATTGACCCAGAAATGAATTCCGATGTGTCCGGTAAGTATGTAGATATCCACGTTTACTTTCTTCGCTCAAAAACGAGCGGGCAATGAGCGACTCCACTTCTGGCTGCTTTCCCATAAAAGGAGATAGAAGCTTATCAATCCTGCTTTCCATCACACCAATCCTGCGGCCAAACTCTTTAAAGTCTTCTGTACAGGCATGGCCACGTATCCGCCACTTTTCACTGCGGAAATTATCTTCAAACAAACCGCCGTTCAACCCAAAGTCGGTATCATCTACATGCAGACGAGTGTTGACTAAATCATACGCCGGACTCAGTCGGTAATCGCCACTATCAGATTCAAGTAGCGAGAAGTTTTTGAGATGTGCATCGCCATTCGCGAACAGATAATTGAACACTACCAGCGCGAAATACTTTTCAATTTCTACCCGCCAGGCCGGCACATACTGTTGGATTAATTTACCGGCAGCCTCGTAGTTGTAATCGTACTTAAAGTCTGGCCCTGCATTATAGCTCGTTCTGCCGGCCAGCGTGGCAAAATCTTCCTTGCCGCGCTTTTGCCCGTCTGCCTTCACGTCAAAGCGTTTAGTAATGTAGGCTGGAGTTCCATCCTTAAAAAATATCATCGCAGCCTCAGCAGTTTCTATTCCATATACCTGCGATGCTATCTGCATGGTCAAATGCTCATTGGCCGGTACCTGAGCTACCTTCTTCAGATCTTGCGGAATAGGCTTCAATATATAGGTGCCTTGCTCGCCTTCTTCTGTCACCCGAAGCCCACGCTTATCTAAAACGAGACTAAGCTTTTCCTGAACGCCCGAGATAGAAATACGCTTGCGGTTCTGCATAAAAAGTTCCGCTACTGCTTCATTCTGCTGTGGCGGATCGTAAGGCAGGATATGGCTTACCTTGCTGCCGCCGAACATGCGGCGCAGCACCCGTGGGCTATAAGTGCTGAACCCTTCGGCAAGCGAGCCTGGGCACCGTGTCAATTGGTGCGGGTTCATGACTCAATCGGTTTAACAGTTACTGCGCCGATGGTATCCCATTGGGCAGTGGCCATGAGTAGACCAAAGCTGTCTGCTTCATCTATCCTTAATTGTAGACTTTGAAGGCGCTTGTTCACACCTTCACTAAGCATATTGAAGAAGAATGGGAATAAGTAGGTACTTTGGTACTCCTCCGCTCTCTTTGGCAGTGTAAGGCTAATGGATGGCAACGCAGCGTTGGCCAGATAAGCATCATGGTAGCGGAAGATGTAGCGCTCGCGGCTTTCCTCCGTAAGGACACCTGCTTCGATGCCATTGCGAAAGACGATAGCTTGTCTCATGCGTTATGAGTGGTGCTTTTTATGTCAAGGCGCAGCTCCATACCTAAGACTTCAGTTATCTTCTCCAGTATTCTCAAAGTTGGATTGCCCTTTCCTTGTTCAAAGGCGCTAAGCCAGTTGACGCTCACACCTGACAACTCAGCTAAATGCGGTTGAGTGATCCGCAGGCTTTTTCGCTGCGCTTTAATGGCCTTACCCAAACGTTCAACTAACAGCATATTGTGATTTTAGGGCAAAAGTAGTTGAATCTCACATTGAAAAAGAAGAAAAAACACAGGATACTGTGATTTCCTTTCCTATAGTGGTGATGCACTTAATATTGAACTAAGGAAGTCTTAGCCCTTGTAACAGCTGTATAAGACCACTTCATATCATGCGCTGTGCCCATTGCATTTACAAATACTTTGTCCCATTCACCGCCCTGCGCTTTATTGCAGGTAATTGAATGGCCGTAGTTGAGATGAATGGCTCCAACATAGCGGTCATCTTCCGGATTGCCGCTTTCCTGGTAGCGACGATTTTTCTTGTTCCGCTCAAAGCGGATTGCTTTTTCTTGTTCGGAAGTAAGCAGGCCGTTCTCATTGTAAAGACAATTTAGGGATAAGTAGTCGTCAACCACTGCCTCTGTTCCGTCCATTTTACGGTAGCGCAATTTTACGGGCACGAATTGCAGGCCGGCTACTGTTTCTGTTTTATCCAAGCATACTTCTTCTACTGTAACATGATCGCCGTTATAAAGCATATGCCCATTTCTTGACCATGATTGCATCACAAGCATTAAATCGCCTGCTTCAACTGACCTTACATTGCCGCCGAACAATTGCTTGCGCACCAGATCGTTGAAATAACGGTTTTGCCTGTGAGACCGGCCAATGGAAATGCAGTAGTCCGAACCTTTAGATTTAAAATCTGCCAGATAAAGGGGCACTGCATGAGGCAGGCTACCTGCGTGCGGAGCTTCAATAGATACCCTGCCGCCACTATCAATAGCCTCCCTTATCCGGGTGGCTGTTTTTAAAATGTAGCTACCGTCTTCTTGGCGCTTCACTTCGGTAAGTAGGTGGGAACTTCCCTGCCAGCCAAACTGAGTGCGGAGATAATCTGCCTGTAAGGCATAAGAATCCCGCTCACCTATTGGTGGCAGTTGGTTTCTGTCGCCAAGGAAAATTACCTTGTTGGCTGCATTGCCGCTTCTGATATACTGCAACAGATCTGTCAGCAAGGCACCGGGAGTCACAAACAGGCTCCCATCTTCGCGTTGCGGCAATGCGCCCACCATTGAGGATTCATCAACGATAAAGATGGTCTGGGTTTCATCTTTCGCAGACTTGAGTGTGCAGTGTACGACGCCGGTCTCAGGGTTGGGCGCCGTATGATAGATCATGGAATGCACCGTGCTGGCGTTCGCATCTGTCTTTCGGCCCAGGATGCGCGCCGCTCTGCCAGTAGGTGTAGCCATCTGGTAAGCGCAGCCCCTCGCGTTCAGGTAACTTATAAGGGCCGACATAATAGACGATTTGCCCGTACCCGCCGCGCCGCAAAGAATCAGGAAATCATCTTTGTTATCTTCCTTCACGAACTCGGCCATAGCAAGCAGGGAGGATTTCTGCTGGGCAGTTGGGCAATCGAAGTGGAGGCAATCGATGATGGAAATAGTAGCTGTTTTCATAGTGTGATGTGTTTATGAAAACAAATGTGGGGTGGATGTGTCCAGTAGAAGTGGAAAGTTTGGAATTACTTCAATTGATCACGAATTTGATTTAAGACGGATTCGTTTTTTGCGCCCAGCCGGTTTGTACTTGTATTTTTCTTGCTGGAACTGTCATATGGGAGGTTGCTCATTTGTAAATTAAGCAAACCGGTGTTCTGTTTAATTCCTCCTACAAACTCACCCAAGACCCCATAGAATTTTAAATAGTGGCCGGGTATATCCGCATTAATAGCATCAATCAATTTCTGTTGATTATTTGTTTGGACGCTGCCTCGATGATTTTGGTTTCTTGTGACTGTAAGAAGTTCCAATAATTTTGATCTTTCCTCAAATAATGGTTGTGAAACATCCGCATTATATGTACAGAAATAGAGTACAGCTCTAATTTTTTCAATTGTGCTAAATTGTGGGGTATTCCACTCGAGAAGATTGCCTTTTAAGTCGCGCTCAAATAATCTGATAATAGACAAGATATTTTTTCCTTGTCTATCTTTTCTGCCGCCGACTTGCCATGCTGTAAAGGCTGGTTTATCCCAAAAATCCTTTAGAGCATTCTGTACTCGCATACTATTAAATAAATAGTTTGTTAGATTTTCCACCTGTTGAAACATATGTAGAGAAAAATTTTGAAAATTATCTCTCTTTCGCTCATGTTCCATTTGCCCAAAGTCTTCCACCAAGGACTGCTGAATGCTTGGAATATTTATCCCTGAATAAAATTCTGTTGCTTGTCTGTAACTTACTGTTTCAATACAGTGACGGTCAATCTTTTGTATAAGTGAATATGCCCCTACGTTAGGCATACTAATATGCTTATTTAAGATCGCAGCGATATCTTCTAATGCCCACTCTGTTCCAGGACTTGAGAGAAGTTCATCAAGCAACCGAATTAGGTACTTCTCATTTTCTCTAGTTGTCTGCATTCCTGTCTTTTAGAGTTTTGTTGAATGCTAATACGGCATCATCTATCCCTTGGGTAGCTAGTATGTCCAATATTTTACTTAACGTAGGGTTAGTAGAAGATAGCGGATGCTCAATATTCATATCTTCAATAGGTGAATGAAATAACTTTTGCGTTTCATTAATCGAAACTATAGCGTCTGGTGATTTTACATCTAAATTAGTTGGTGTGCTGTTTATTCCATGCGCCCGCAACTTAACGAACTTGCCAGAATCCTCTAACACATCCAAGACGCCGTTTGCAGCAGCTTCCAGCATTGCCCTCTTAGCATTGGACAAAATAAAATCCCGGTCATTGCGCTCGATGCCCTGCCGCTTTAGTTCCTTAGCATTAAGCTTCAGCTCATTCATAGCAGCTTGAATGGCGCTATCCTTTTGTAAGAGTATATCCAGCCTTGCCTGCAGTTGTAGATAGGTATTATTACCCGCACCCTTCACCATTTTAAGATAAAGCAGCTTACCGCTGATTACATTACCGATATGAGGGGCCGCGCTACGTCCGCGACCTTTGCCTGTATCGTAATAATCTTTCAGGAAGTAAGCTTGCGCTTTTACAATCCCATACTTCTCCCATAAGTATAGCCATCTGCGCACCTGCTTAATGTAGCGCACCGGAACGTTAGGCTGTTCATTCACCGTCAGGCCCGTTACCTGCTGCCGGAACTCCCGGGTTTGCAGGCGCGTCTTGTCCTTATTGATTACAAAATTCTGATCTGCAATTATACTGCGCAGCTTTTTGATAAAATCCCTGTCTTCATCATAAACATACTTGTCCGAAGAGAAAGTAATGTCATCTGCATATCTCGAGTAGCGCATGTTGTGTTGCTTTGCCAGCATGGCTAGTTTGCGATCCAGCCGCTCGCAAATAATGTTGGTCAGCGTAGGAGAGGTAGGTGCGCCTTGAGGAAGGACATTGCAGGTGGTTTTTCCGGTCTTTTCATCCTCAACGCCGAATCTAATCGTACCATCTTCTATTCGCCCAGTGGCATCTATAGTGTGGCAACAGAGTCCGGCAATGACATTGGCGATTTTTTGGCGGGAAGTTCCTTTCAAGAGATTAAAGGGCGGCGTTTGCAGCCTCGCCCATACGCGTGCCTGGTCTATACTCGGAAAAAAATCTTTCAGGTCAATATTGTAAACGAATGCCTGTCCTGTATGAAGTCGTGCGCCGTCAACAATGGACTTTCTAGGTACAAAACCTACTGCCGCTACGTGAGGCTGATAAACCTCTTGAAGTATCACGTTAAGGCACGTCTGGATCATTTTTAATCCTCTTACCGGCGCGTGAATGGTACGAAGCTTTCCTGACCTCTTTTTAATCTGGAATTGTAAGTAGCGCTTGTGAGCCACTTTGTTATCTGGAAACACATATCGGTAAATCTGGCGAAGGGTGAACGGCCGTGCATTTTCACCATACTTAAAGATCTTTACCTCGTTG
The DNA here is from genome assembly GCA_965200035.1 of Chitinophagaceae bacterium. Taxonomy (GTDB): domain Bacteria; phylum Bacteroidota; class Bacteroidia; order Chitinophagales; family Chitinophagaceae; genus UBA1952. The sequence goes on from OZ241334.1 coordinate 2,130,533, forward strand.
AGCAGCCGCAAAAAATCATTAACCTCTTCCATTTGCTGGAAGCTGTTTCGTATGCGTAAAATCTGCGCGGCCTGGAGTTTCATAATGATTGAAGTAAAGCAATTGAATGCCCGGCAGGATACTCTTTGTCTCTCAATATATTAAATGCATAATGAGAAAATAGAAATAATAAATTAATATTAAATCCAAATAATAAAAATTGAACTTCTTTAATATCGCCATACAACGACGATAAAACTAACATTCAATATTGGCACAAGTGCCGGACCAACCGGTAATTGAAAGTGCACCACTGCACCTTCCAGTTGTCTATGCCAGAATCACTGTATTGCTACAGCAAAACCGGCGGTTCAATATCTTACTGCCGGACATTCAAAGAACTTTAGCAAAGGAAGTACCAACGTGTCCATTCTATCTGGACAGGTTTGCTGTTATTTGCGTCAATAATCCTTAATCCGTTAAAAGTACAACCTCATGGCTAAAAACAAACTTGCTTATATCCGTTACCGCGCGCTCGATAAATGTTTCAATAACCGCAAGGTGAAGTACACTAGCACGCTCTTAATGGAACAGGTTAATAAAGCGCTTGAAGCTTATGACCCGCAAACAAAAGGCATCGGAAGATCACAGTTTTACAAAGACATTGAATATATGGAGAGCAGTGATGGGTGGAACATAGAATTAGATAGATACCGCGATGGTGGTAAGGAAGTTTATTATCGCTACGCTGAAGAGGGATTTTCTATTCATAAAATGCCGCTCAATGAGCTGGAGATAACGCAGCTGAAAGAAGCACTCAATGTGCTCAAACAATTCAAAGGCATGCCTCAATTTGAGTGGATGGAAGAAGTAACTGCCAAGCTACAACAAGGCATTAAGCCGGAAGAAACGACCCCGATCATTGCCTTCGATGCTAACCAATACCTGAAAGGAATAGAGTGGCTGGGTATAATATATAATGCCATCCAATATAGGAAGCCTGTGTGCATTACCTATAAGGATTTTAAAGCGCCTGCACCCTATGAAGTTATATTTCATCCTTACTACCTAAATCAATACAATAACCGTTGGTTTGCCTTCGGCTGTAATCCCAGGTTTGAATCCAGTGTCTCTACAATCGCCCTTGATAGGATAGAGGACATTCGTGAAGTATCAACACCCTACCAAAGCAATGAGCATATTGATTTCGAAGAATATTTTGATGATGTAATTGGGGTGACGAAGCCAAATGGAGAAGTGGTTCAACACATCGAAATACTTATTGCGCCTGAGCGGGCAGGTTATGTTCTTACTAAACCTATTCATGGATCTCAAAAGGCAAAAATGACGGAAGAAGGTCTGTACATTTCTCTGGATGTAATTATCAATAACGAGCTCATCCAGGTTCTGCTCTCCTATGGGCATCAAGTTAAAGTGCTTTCACCTGCGCACTTACAGCAGAAGATAAGAATGTCACTGGCAGATGCGTTAGCTCAATATTAACACCGCTCTAGGGCAATCTATTCTATTAATTATCTGGTTCGTAGCATCATAGAAAGCGCAGCGATTTTAAACTCAATTTCCAATGCAAGACAATAATCTTTCCCTGTTCAAAAGCTTTTACGCAACGATTGCAGACTTATCAGATGGTGAAATTGCACAGTATCCGACATTCACTTCATCCCTACAAGCAGAGCTTGAATCGCTTGATCCTATTGCCGCAAATGAATTGGTTCAATCAAAGCTCATCAAGATAGAACCAGACGAAGAGCTACTGAATCTTTATAATGAGCTGCGTGAGTTTCAGGACTCAGCAATGGGCGAGCCTTATGAGTTTGAACCGAACCATCCTTTCGTTTTAGCCATTGCAGCAATTGCGGAAACGCTAAACGAGAAATCGAATCATGGAGCCGATGTGCTTCCGAAACTACAAGCCAAGTTCCAAGAAGCACTCCTGGCGAGAGTGAAGGTAAATGTGCTGACAAGCCATATAAAATCAAATGCCAGTGCACTGAATGAGTATCGGTTCAGACTTTTAGAGAACGGCGTTACCAATAGCTCACAGTTACTTTCTGTTGAAGACCCAAAATCTTTCGGCGAGTTCACGCATACCCAGCAAGCCATTGCCATCCATTACCTTTTCCAGGAAGCGCTTGGTATTACCGGCGTTGATACAACGCGGCTTATGGAGTTCGCGCATTTACTCTCTGCGAAGAAGATTCCATTGAGTAAGGATACAGGAAAGGAAAACATCAGAAACAGCGGAATCAAAAGCGCTTTTAACAAAGCCTGGAAAAAGGAAGATGCCAATCACCTGAATGATCTGCGGTTCGTGCTGCGCTTCTTCAAACCACTCAATTCTTCAGGCGCAGCCGGAATTCAAAATGCTGTCGCAGCTTTAGAGAAGCGCATCGCCAAACTCAGCGAAAAGCTAAACAAAGAAAAGGACTAAAAATTGGGGGGCCTACCCTGTTACTGCCGCGAGATTTGTATGTAAGTATTTTTGCTTTCCGATCCAGAGGACAACAAATGCAGCAGGAGCGTAAACAAATTCTATGGCATGAACCGTGATAATGAAGAGCAGGGTATAAGAAGCAGCAGCCTCAAAGGCTAAAGCGTTACTTAAGTGTGAATGGTAGGAGCGCGGGATGCGGCTTGATGCTCAGTGGAACTGAATACAACCATCTGGTTCCGTTGGGCGATTGCACTTGGCTTTACGTTGTCATTAATCTTAAAACAATAGCAATGCCGTTCTGGATTCAAAACTGGCCAGACAGTTCAAACTCAGACTGAAAACCAAAGCCCGCAGCGGCTTGTGCCAATTGAAAGTAGCCCAGAATCATTTTTTGTATAATTTTGTTCATAAAATGGCATTGTTCACGCCTGTGTGAACCTAAAAATTATATGAACATGGTCGAAGCGGAAATTGTACATAATGCCCTTGCAAACCTGGAAAAGCTACTGCCAGTTCAGGCAAAATGGCTTGCTCATAAGGGTTTTGCTGATGGGCAGGTGTGCTTAAAGATCGGCGCGGTAGAGCACTGCTTGGATGCTGAGATTAAAATGGAAGTAAAAACCAATATGCTACCTCGATTATTAGTCCAGGGGAATCAGATAGAGCACTTTATAGTTATAGCGAAGATGATACAACCGAAGGCAAAGGAGGTTCTACGGGCAGAGAACATAGCCTATCTCGAAGGCAATGGCAATATTTTTTTTCAGGATGGCGCTACTTTCTTTTTTATAGATACCCAAAAACGTCCCGGTGATAATGCGGGAACCCGACCTGCGGGTTTTACTGAAACAGAAACGCGACTGCTCTATCATTTTCTTTTGGATGAAACACTTATCAACCTCACCTATCGCGAGATTGCCGACAAAACTGCTACGGCATTGGGCGGTATTACGCCACTGTTCAAAAAACTAATCGCCCAGGGCTTCCTCGTGAAGGGGCGGGAAACAACCAGCCTCAAAAACAAACAGGAATTGCTGGCACAATGGGTAGCTGCCTATGAGGAAAAGCTGCATCCTAAGCTGCCCTTAGGGCGTTTTCGCTTTGTAGAAAAAGAGCAGTTCGAGGCATGGAAAGGCCTTGAGCTGGAAAGGGGTAGAACCTGGTGGGGCTCAGAACCCGCGGCCGACTTGCTCACGCATTATCTAAGGCCTGGAATATTGAGCCTCTACACGCGCGAAGACCGCTTGGCGCTTATGAAGAAATATCGGCTTGCCCCGGACCCTAAGGGGAATGTCGTCCTGCTACACCCTTTCTGGCCGGAAGGTGCCGACACCATTGAGCTAACCGTACCGCCACTATTGGTCTACGCCGACCTACTGGCCACTGGCGACCACCGATGCATAGAAACCGCCCAACTACTATATGAAAGAAGCATGGCAACACAATTTTGAGCGGCTCCGCCAGGCTTATAAGCCTGTCTTTGACGGATTAGAGGCAGCATTAGGCAAACTTGCCGTCGATTTCTACTTGATTGGTGCGCAATCAAGGGACGTATGGATGGCGCATATGGACCTCGAGAGCCGTGTTACTGCGGATATTGATTATTGCGTGTACGTACCCGATCGGGCTACCTGGGACGCATTGACCCAATACCTGATCAGCGAAAGAGGATTCCAGCGCGATGACAAGCTACCTTACCGATTCTATATCGGGCCGCTGATGATGGATTTAATCCCATACGGCGGCCTACAGGAGAAAGATGGAGAGGTAATGCTCGAAGATCCCAAGATGGAGCTGTCTGTATTGGGCACCAAGACCATCCTGGAAGATGCGACCGTAAGCCTGGGCAATTTTAGAATTGTAACGTTGCCAGGGCTGTGTATCATGAAGCTTATTGCCTTTAGCGAAAAGCCGGATCTGCGTGCCAAAGACTGGGGCGACTTCCTGTTCCTGCTCAATAATTATGGGGAGATAGCCGGCAACACGCTCTATGAAGGCACCTATGACGACCTCATTGAGGAGGATATGGAGCTGAATGTTGCTGCTGCAAGAATGCTGGGCCGGCAAATGGCACCCATCCTCAACAAGGACCGTATTCTTAGAGAACAAATTATTGCTGCCCTTACCCGTAAATGTGATGGATTCGTAAGAAGTGAGATCGACGAAATGTACCTTCACAGAGAAGATGCAGACCGTTTAATTACCAATTTTAAACTCATTGCCGAGGCATTGCAAGGCATTATTGATTAGCTAATTAAAGTAGGAAGCCAACACATAAAAAAGTTCACAGAAATAGCCCTGCTTTACCCTTTTATCCAACAGTCAACAACTCCATGAATAACTTTTACACCGTGTTGTATGAGTTCGCGGTCATCGCACCTTAAGAGAAACGCACTGCCAAATTCAGCGAAAAGCTAAACAAAGAAAAGGATTGAAAATTTGGGGCTACCCCACCACCGACCCCACGACTTGTCTGTGATGACTTTTGCTTTCCGCTCTTGATAAAACAACAGGAGCGAAGGCAAAACTTATGGATAAAGTAATTCTCACAACCCCCGAAGAACTGAAGCAGCTGATCGTTGATTCAGTGCAGTCTGCGCTTAATGGGCGCGACAAAAATTCCGAAACAGCGGCGGGTGCGCACAGTGGTGCAAAGTATTTGACGGTAAGCGAGGCTGCCCGTTACCTGAATCTCGCCAAGCAGACCGTCTATGGCTTTACCAGCAGCCGGACAATCCCATTCATCAAGCGAGCCAAGCGGCTGCTCTTCACAAAAAGCGATTTGGATGAATGGCTGGCACAAGGTAAAAAGCAATCGCGCGACCAGATGCGCGCGGGAATCCAAAACTTCACCCGGAAAGTTGCATAGCCAGCTGAAAAGTGCGGCTTCTTCCCTCAGAAATTGAAGGTGATCCACATCTTTTCTGGATTATTTCCTTGCAAGAGATGAACCTCACCGGCGTTTGTGAAGCCACTCGCTAAAATCAGCCATTTTTCACCAGGCCCTCAGCCAAAACCGCTCGGAAAAAGCCGGGTTGATAGTAGCGGGTTAGCAAAAAGGTAGTGTCGGATTAGCAGAATGTTAGCGCCAGTTAGTGTAAGTCGCCAAAACTGCACGAAAAAACGAGAATTCCAGCTGTTTCTCAGCCTTTCGAGGACTTTTTGCAGCTTAGGAACCCTGGCCGACCCCCAAAATCAGCTAAAACACCCTACAACACCATTAAAAGAGCCATTTACAAACAAAAATCATGATCAATCAGTATTTAGAACAGATAGAAAGTCTGAAAAAAAGAATCAAGGAGCTCGACAGCGAGCTGACATCCACCGACGTGAAGATGTATTTATGGATGGAGATAGCCAACAAGGGCAAAGCGGAGTATCAAACCCTTTTAAAGCGGAACCAGTGGCTTGAAAATCGCAACAAGCAGTTAGAAAATCCTAAAGCCCCCCGCTATCATTCCCTCAGTTGGCAGGGTAAGATTGTGTTCTGCATCAAAAAATTGAAGCGGCCGCTTCGATCACAGGAAATAATCCAAGAGCTGCAAATTATGGAGGCCAGTACCGAGGGATTAAAGTATCAACGCGATAATTTTATTTCGGTAGTGCTCTCAAACGCGGTGAAAGCAGGTCGGCTGCATATTGAGAAAATGCGTGGAACGCGTGGAGGTTTCTACGCATTGTCGGAATGGTTGAATGAGGAAGGGAAGCTGCCTGAGAAAATGTTGAAAAACATGTGGTAACATCAACGCTTTAAGTTTCGGTTTAAGAAGCATTAAGGCATTTCGTAAGCTGATAACGCCGCCACATTAATGTTTGAATTTGCCACGCCCCCTAAACGGATTATCCATGCCAGTTGAGTACATTTATCAAACCTATTTGGTATTAAGAATGATGTTGCCTGCTCATCAAGGATCTTAGAATCGTTGATGTCTTTTCTACTACTATAGCCATATGATAAATATTACCAGCGTACAATGACACTTCTATAAACTCATTATTGATAGCGTATGCATCCAGAGCCTTCCACTATAGCACTTACAACTTTACCATCTGTTACCGAGTTCGCTTATGCACATGCCTTCAACTATGCGCTACAGCAAGCCCACGTCCCTATAGTAAGACGCCTTGTGCTTAGGAATGAAACGGAGCAAGACTGGCGCGACATTTGTATTTCCATCTCGCTCATCCCTGATTTTGCCGCTTCTTTTGAACACCGCATAGACTTATTGCCAGCAGGCGGAATGGTTGAGCTCGATGCTATTCAGATGCCGGTGCGCAGTTTGGCTCTTGCCGAACTTACTGAGCGCCTGGAAGGCGACCTCTGCCTAAAAGTTTCAAGGGGCAACAATCTATTCTTTGAGCAGCATTACAATATCGCTATCCTGCCGTATGACCATTGGCAGGGTGTCTCACTCTTGCCGGAAGGCATTGCTGCTTTCATCACACCAAACCATCCGCAAATACCGGCAATCCTTCGTCGGGCCTCAGAGATTCTTACAGGCTGGACGGGCAATCCGTCTTTCGATGCCTATCAAAGCCGTAATCCCGACCGTGTGCGAAAGCAAATGGCGGCGCTTTATGAAGCCCTTGCCGAATTGGCACTGGTTTACTGCACCGTCCCTGCATCCTTTGAAGAGCGGGGCCAGCGCGTACGGCTTGCCGATGCAGTGCTGGCCCAGAAAATGGGCAATTGCCTGGATATGTCGCTACTGTATGCCGCCTGTATGGAAGCAGCAGGCATTCATCCGCTCCTGATTGTGATACACGGCCATGCTTTTGCCGGTGCCTGGCTAATCGAGGAATCCTTTGCCGACCCGGTGAGTGATGACCCATCGCTGCTTACCAAACGTATCGCGTCCGGTATCAACGAGATTGCGCTTGTAGAAAGCACCTGTATGAATGCCGGAAAGGGCACTAGGTTTGACGATGCAGTACGTGCCGCCGAAAGTCATCTGCTAGACACAGCCGCCTTTGTACTTTTCGTAGATGTAAAGCGTGCCCGCTTTTCGCGCATTCGTCCGCTGCCGCTGCGCATGGCCACAGCCGGGGGCTTTCAACTATTGGAAGAGGCGCCGCAGACAACCCGTGATAATGATGCGCCGCTAAGCCTTGGCGAAACATTGGTGGTGGTAGATGGCAAACCTGTGGTTGTAGGTAAGCAACAGCTTTGGGAGCGTAAGCTGTTAGACCTCACGCTGCGCAACAATTTGCTGAACCTGCGCGTCACCAAAGGCACCGTTCAATTTATACATATCAATCCTGCAAAGCTGGAAGACGCTTTGGCTAGCGGCGCTGAATTTCAAGTCCTGCCCAAACCTGCCGACTGGGATAATCCGGTACGTAGCGCTGGTCTTTATCAGGCACTACACGATGCCGACCCGATGCTCGAGCTGGCGGCGCATGAGCTTAGCCAGAAGCGGCTTCGTTGCTACCTGAGCGAGACGGAGCTGGTAAATAATCTTACTGCACTCTATCGTTCCTCACGCACAGCCCTTGAAGAGAATGGCGCCAACACGCTGTACATCGCCCTGGGTTTCCTGAAATGGTTTGAGACAGCAGCAAGCGAAGTGCCACGTTTTGCGCCATTGCTGTTGCTGCCGGTAGAGATCGTGCGTAAAAGCGCGCGGCAGGGTTTCATCATCCGCAGCCGGGAAGAAGAGCCTATGATGAATATCACGCTGCTGGAAAAGCTGCGGCAGGATTACGGCATCGCCATTGGCGGATTGGAAGTATTACCCCGGGATGAAAGCGGTGTAGATGTAGCACAGGTATTCAATATCGTCCGTCGCGCGATCATGGCGCAGGCCCGCTGGAATATTGAAGAGCAGGTAGTGCTGGGTACTTTCTCATTCAATAAGTTCATTCTCTGGAATGACATTCACAACAATGCAGACAAGTTGCTACAGAACAAGACCGTTGCCAGCCTCGTAAGCGGCAAGCTGGAGTGGACAATAGCACCCGACATTACCCGGAACCTCGATGATGCTTTTCCACCATCATCCATTGCCCTGCCTATTGCCAGCGATTCTTCGCAGCTGGAGGCCGTCATAGCATCGGGCGAAGGACAAAGCTTTGTGCTGCACGGGCCGCCGGGTACCGGTAAGAGCCAGACCATCACGAACATCATTGCCAATGCGCTGTTTGCGGGTAAGAAGGTACTGTTTGTCGCCGCTAAGAAGGCTGCGCTGGATGTAGTGGAAACCCGACTGGAAAGCATTGGCATTGGTCCGTTCTGCCTGGAGCTGCACAGCAATAAAGCAAAAAAGACAGCCATCATTGAGCAGCTTAAAAGAGCTACCACCATCGCTCATAAGGCTGCACCGGAAGGCTTTTTAAAAGAAGGCGAGCGACTGGCAATAGTACGGGCAGAGCTGAATGAACACGTTAAAGCATTGCACCAAAAATGGCCGGCCGGCCTGTCGCTTTATGAAGCCTTCAGCCGGTGGAGCGCCGAAGACGCGGCGACGCCCGATGGTATTCCAATTCCACAGACTGCTCTTGCAACTCTTACTGCAGATCGCCTGCAGGACTGGAATGATACCGTGCGTGAGCTGTCCATAGTGGCAAAAGCTGTTGGCAGCCCCCTGGCACATGCATTACTTGGAACGAGTCCGCTTTTTTATACGCCCGCGCTAAAAGGTGAAGCTGCCGCTGCACTGAATAATTACAGCAAGGCGCTGAGCGATCTTAAGAAGGCCACCGATACCGTTTCAGGCCTGTTGCATATAACCGATGGTGCGCAGAGCCAATCCCGCACTGAAGCACTTGCCGCACTTGCTGGTGCGATACTTGGCCTCCCAGCGATGCCCCCTTCATTGATTACTGCCGATTCCCCGGAGCAAACATTTAAAAGCCTGAAAGCATGGACGGCGCAGGGCCGGATGCGGGATGCGAAAAAGTCGGCACTACTGCAATCGTTCTCAAGCAATGTCTTTGGTGTAGATGCAGCAACCCTGCTGGCCGCATGGAATACAGCGAGCAGCAAATGGTTCTTACCAAAATGGCTGGGACAATCCAAAGTTTTAAAAGCATTAAAACCTTTTGCGAAAGAGGGCCAGCTCATTAAAGACGTGGTGCCTCAAACATTGCAGGCGCTCATTGATTATGGTGAGTTGAAGCAGAAGGTAACTGCCAATGCAGATGCACGCAGGCTGGCAGGTTTCCTGCATAGTGAAGAGGAAGCAGATTGGGAAGGCATAGATGCTGCGGCAGATGCTGTGGTGGCATTGAACGGCACGGCTAATGGCCTCACTGGTCCGGCAGGCTTACAGCGCTGGCGTACGGACTTTGCAGCGGCACTTGGTGATGGCACAAATGCATTTATCAGTGCCTACAGGCCGCAAATAGAAAAGCTTATCGCGATCTATAGCGAAGTAAAAGAAGCGGCAACACGGGTTACTGCGCTATTACATCCGGCAGAGCCCAATAATGAGGATGAGGCGTCATCCTGGATCGACCGTGAAGCTGCGCGTGTTGCCCGCTGGCAGTCTGGTCTGGATGGTTTAAAAGACTGGTGTGCCTGGATTGCAGGGGCTCAGAAGGCCGCTTCCGCTGGCCTTGATGCAGTAGCACAGGCTTTTGCCAATGGCAGTGTTGGAGCAATACCATTAGAGCCGGCTTATCGCAAAAGTCTCTACCGTACAATGGCAGAATATATTCTGGCACAAAGCCCTGCCCTTGCTGCATTCAATACGGCATTGTTCGAAGAAAAGATTGCCCGCTTCAAGGCTTTAAGCGAAAGCTTTGAACAGCTTACAAGGGAAGAACTCTATGCACGGCTCGCAGCCAGGATTCCAGACTTTACCCAGGAAGCTTCGCAAAGCTCTGAGGTAGGCATCCTGCAAAAAGCTATCCGTTCCAACGGACGTGCTATGAGCCCCCGAAAGCTGTTTGACTCTATCCCCAACCTATTGCCGCGCCTAATGCCGTGCGCTCTGATGAGCCCTATTTCGGTAGCGCAATATTTTGACGCGGGCGGACCAAAGTTCGACCTCGTTATTTTCGATGAAGCTTCACAGATGCCCACCTGCGAGGCCGTGGGGGCTATCGCGCGCGGTACCACAGTAATTGTAGTCGGCGATCCGAAGCAGATGCCGCCAACGTCCTTCTTTGCAACTGCAAATGTAGATGAGGACAACTTGGAGAAAGAAGACCTCGAAAGCATTCTCGACGATTGCCTGGCGCTTTCTATGCCGTCAAAGTACCTGCTCTGGCACTACCGCAGCAAGCACGAAAGCCTGATCGCTTTTTCAAATGCCAAATACTATGAGAATAGCCTGCTCACCTTCCCGAGCACCGATGACCTCGCTACGAAAGTAACGGCGGTGCATGTGCCCGGCTTTTATGATAAAGGCAAGACACGACAGAACAAAGCCGAAGCGCAGGCCATCGTAGCAGAGATCGTTCGCCGCCTGAGCGACCCGGCCCTTTCCGCCCGCAGCATAGGCGTAGTTACCTTCAGCGTGGTGCAACAAAACCTGATTGAAGATTTACTGACTGAAGAATTCCGCAAGGCGCCGCACCTGGAAAAAGCGGCGCTCGAAGCTGCCGAGCCTATCTTCATCAAAAACCTGGAAAATGTGCAGGGGGATGAGCGCGACGTGATCCTGTTTTCCATTTGCTACGGCCCAGATGAAGCCGGTCGTATCAGCCTCAACTTCGGTCCGCTCAACCGTGATGGTGGCTGGCGCAGGCTCAATGTGGCGGTGAGCCGTGCACGCTATGAAATGAAAGTATTTGCCACTTTGAAGAGCGACCAAATAGACCTGGCCCGTACGTCTGCAGAGGGTGTAGCCGGCCTCAAAGCCTTCCTTGCGTTTGCAGAAAAAGGGAAATCCGCGTTGCCTGTAAAGGCTGTTAGTAATGTGGCTGCCGGCACTGGCTTAGAGACCAGCATTACGGCTGCACTTAGGTCTAAGGGCTATTCAATCAATCAGTCGGTAGGGTGCTCCGGTTACCGGGTAGATATGGCTGTAGTGCATCCGGATAAGCCCCACGAATACCTGTTAGGTATTGTTTGTGACGGACCGGCCTATGGCGCGGCCAAGACCGCGCGGGACCGCGAAGTAGTACAGGTATCCGTGCTGCGCACACTGGGATGGAAGCTGCATCGTGTATGGGCTGCCGATTGGTGGGAAACGCCGGATGCAGTGCTTGCAGGTATCATAGAAGCGATTGAGGCGGCAAAGAAGGATACGCCTCACGAACCGGAAGTATTGCCGGTTCCTTTAGCCATGGCGCCCCCTGGACGAGATGCTGTAGCGGCCAATCAGACAATTAATGAGCCTGCACTTGACCGTTCTGTAATCTCTAACTTTCCTAATCCGATTAATAAAGCCGCCGGCAATGCGCTTACTTATGAAGTCTGTCGCCTGGCAGATGTCGCGGCAGCATCCGCCGACCTATTTTTACAAGGGCAGAGCAGCGCACGCATCCGCAAACAGATTGGCCAGGTGCTGGATGGTGAATCACCCATCAGCAAAAGCCTGCTTTACCGCCGTGTGCTCGCGGCCTGGGGCATTGGTCGGGCAGGTGCACGTATTGCTGGTCATCTGGACGGTATTGTGGATAGTATGAACATCCGGCAAACCGCACATGGCAAGCAAACCTTCCTGTGGAAAGAAACGCAGAATCCCGCCCTATATGAGCAGTACCGCCTGGCAGCAAACGAAGCGCAAAAACGCGATGCCGAAGACCTGCCGCCGGAAGAGATTGCAGTGGCGGTACGCGATATTCTGGCGCAACAACTCAGCCTCCCACGCATGGAATTAGTAAAGGAATGCGCTCGCCTGTTTGGCTATGCGCGTTTGGGTACTAAGGTGGAGGAAGCAATGGGCGCAGGTATTGATGTTGCTATTAGCCGTGGGCTTGCCCGGCAAGTGGATGGACGGATTACTTACAATGAAAAGCAGCAATGATAGGAAACAGGCAAGCAGCGGAACGGCAGGAACAAATCCTGAAAATGATTGAAGACTTCTGCGCACAAAAGCTGAATGAGGAATACCTCGGGCTGGCCGACCGGGTGATTAAAGAGCTGGCGCAGATAGAGCCGGTGCCCTTCATGCGGGGCAAGCCGGAAATCTGGGCGGCCGGCGTGATTCACGCGCTCGGCTCGGTCAACTGGATGTTTGACCGCAGCAATAAGTGCCATACGCCGGCAGCAGATATCAATGCCTTCTTTGGCACCAATGGATCTACTACCTCGCAGAAGGCAACGCTGATCAAAGACATGCTGGATATGCATCATGGCGACCGGGAATTTTCCACCCAAGATTCCATAGACAATGATCCGTTTGCACAGTTCGTGATGCTGGACAATATGATCGTGCCTATGAGCATGTTGTCAGAGGAGCTTCAGCAGCAGGTCAAGCAGGCGCGGGCGGAAGGGAAGGATGTATTATTACGGACGAAATAAGAACAAGGTCGCTGCTGATTTTAGTCTAATTATAAAATCGAAGTTTATATTGTGTCAACAATTAGCCCTATAAAAAATATTTGTAGTTGAAGTCTATAATGTTTTTGATAGCCAATCCCATCACTAAAAAAGTACGTAAACATTTGATCTATGCCAAACCCTGCCACATTGCTTTCAAGACAACAAATTATTGATGCGCTAGAATCAATAATTGCCAATGGTATCACCTTAAAAAAGTCAACTGGTTATGACATTAGTTACATGGGCCAATTTTTTCCACCCAAGGAGGTTATACGTATAGCTATAGATCTTGCCGGATTAGGACCAATTGACGAACCTAGTTTTTATGGCGGTGACTCTACTAATAATCCACTTCGCGCATTAGGGTTTGAGATCGTTGCCAAAAAGGAAGATGAGCAAACTCCATTAGCTAAATATTATTCGGGAGTAGTCTGTAAGCCTGATGCCGATTACTGTGAATGGATTTTCGATATCATCCAAGCGGAATCAGCTTTTGTGTTCCATGAAGATTCAGCCAACCATCATAATTTTTATAACATCCAAGCGGATGATTACTTTTTGCTGAATTATAAACGCAAATTCGTTGCATACGGCAAAGTGATGAACACTAATGAACGTACAGATAATGATGGATGGACAAAATCGATAAAAGTTCAAAAATGGGTGTTTTTCGATGCAAACAATAGAGGCGAAGGAATTGATCGGTATGGTATCGGGGATGCACATAAAGGGTCTAATAGAGATTAATCAAAGAGTTAGATACAGGGTTTGCAACTAGAATTATTCAGCAAATAGATGCTCATCAATCTTCATATTCTCAAGTCCTTTTGAAAGAAGGCGATCTCTCTACTGCTAAATCTAATATAAGCGCCCTCAACACCATCCTCTACGGCCCACCAGGCACTGGAAAAACCTATACCACACTTGAGCAGGCGGTTCAATGTGCTGAGCCTGCATTTAAATCAGAAGGTGACACTGACCGTGAACGGCGGGCTAGCTACCGTAAACGCTATAACTCCCTGATTGACGAAGGCCGCATACAATTCATAACTTTTCATCAAAGCTTCAGCTACGAAGATTTTATAGAAGGCATTAAGCCTGTACCACCTTTAGCGGGCAGTGATGCAGGATTATCCTATGAGGTAAAAGATGGGCTTTTCAAAAAAATAGTAAAGTTGGCTATGGAGAAGAAGTCTGCAGCCAATTTTGAAGAAGCTTACCAACAGTTTATTGCTGATGTAGCTGAGGCCGGAAGTGTTGCACTAAAAACTCCCGTTCATAAGAAGGACTTCCTTGTCAAAATCAATTCCAAAGGGAGCTCCGTAGCTATTCCGCAAACAGAAACGGCAACGGAGATGACGCTGACGCAGGAACTTATTAAGGATTACATTGTGAACGGCGTTATTCGGGATTGGAAGCCCTATACTGTAGCTATTGGTGAGTATATCCGTGAGGCTTATAGTGTCGAAGTAGAAACAGTAGATAATACCACTAAAAACTTCGTCCTCATCATAGACGAGATCAACCGCGGCAACGTCTCTCAAATCTTCGGCGAACTTATCACCCTTATTGAAGAAGATAAACGAGCCGGCAGGGACGAAGCACTCGAAGTAATCCTTCCCTATTCCGGCGAAAGGTTCAGCGTACCACCCAACCTCTATATCATCGGCACCATGAATACTGCCGACCGCAGCGTAGAAGCGCTGGACACAGCCCTGCGGCGGCGTTTTTCATTCAGGGAGATGCCACCACACGAAAACCTGATTAGTGCAGAATTAACAATTCATGGCAACACTTACCACTTCAGCGACGTGCTGAAAAAGATAAATGAGCGAATGGAAGTCCTGGCCGGTCGTGATCATAAGATAGGCCACAGCTACTTTATGAATCCTGGCACAGATTGGAAGGCCTATCTGCGTGTGTTTACCGATAAGGTTATTCCCCTGCTGCAGGAATACTTTTATGGCGATTACAGCCGCATTTGCCTGGTGCTGGGTAAGGGCTTCGTCGACCTGAAAAAGGCAGCCACCAGCGGTGATAATTTGTTCGCGGATTTACCCAATGGTAGCGGCTCTGCTGATCAGCTCGAAGCCTTAGGCGAGAAAGAGATTTGGGCGCTTACGGACTGGACAAGCAAACTGGATGAGGACGAGGTCAAAGCGGAACAGGCATTTGCCCGAGCATTGGATACGCTATTGAGAAAACCGGCATCGCCCGCAGCGGTTGACAATGAAGCATAAGGTCCACTTCACTGTCTTCGAGCATGATACCCTCAAGGTAGGGCAGGCTGGTTTTACTGAGCCACAGCGCCGGATACTGGAGGATTATCATGGCAACGGCAGCCCCTTTTTCAGCCTTGTTCACAATGGGGTAAAGTTCAATGAGCACGTAGGCGTGTTGCAGGCTGGTGAACTCACGATTGAAGTGCTGCCTAAAGCAGACAGGGACAGCGCAGGTGGCGAGACCGTCTGGCGTGATTTTCTGATCACCATGCTGCAAGCTGCCGGGCTCCTGCCGGAAGACACCGGCTATGCAGCGCTACGCTTACGTAGCCATTCTATACTTGATCTCTACCTATTGCTGTTTCTGCACGAAGTGCGGCAGTTGATGCAACGGGGTCTTACCCGGCAGTATCGAAAGGAAGAGGGCAATGTACTTGCATTAAAAGGCAGTCTGCTGTTTGCACAAAACATCCGTCATAACGTGACACACTCCGAGCGCTTTTACACCCGTCATACTGTTTACGACCGCGATCATCCGCATAATGCGATCATCAGGCAGGCTTTAGTATTTATCAGTCGTATTACTCTATCACCATTCATCAAGTCGGATGCGGAAGGATTACTGCTTGATTTTCCGGAATGCCATGAAGTAAAAGTTTCAGAGGCGCTCTTCCAGAAACTGGTATATAGCCGCAAGACGGAAGGCTACCGCACTGCGCACGGCATTGCCCGTCTGCTATTGCTTAATTATCACCCTGATGTACGGCGCGGCACAGCCGATGTGTTGGCACTGATGTTTGATATGAATGCACTTTGGGAAAAGTATATAGCCCGTCTATTGCGCCGTGAGCTGCAAAAAATACATTCCGGTAAGTATATCCTGCGAGAGCAAGTGCGCACCAATTTCTGGCAACCCGGCGGCGGGTACATGCGCACGGTAAAGCCAGACATCGCATTATTCAAAACAGAAGAGCCGGATAATGCAGTTTTAGTACTGGATACCAAATGGAAGCGCATACCGGACAGCCGTCCGGCTGATGAGGATTTGAAGCAGATGCTGGTTTACAATCTCTTTCGGGGCTGTAAGTATAGTGCCCTGGTGTATCCGGCAAGCGGCCAGCGGGGAGGTGTCGAGGGGCGCTATGTGGAAAATGTAGGTACGTATTGCGCACTATGCTTTGTGCCATTGTTTCTAATCAAGGGATGCATGAAACCAGATTTAACCGGGATTATGAACCTGGTGGAAATTGCTGCCGGAAGGCAAAAATCATAACTGGAAGGACGATAAGACCTATACTAGTCGATTTTGCAGCCAAGGTGGTGCGTGTTTCAAATATTGCAATCCAGCTAACCAATACCTTATACCCTATACAATCATTATTTAAGTACACCCGTCAGGCGGGTATCCTACTGCTTTGAAATAGAACTATTTATGGTAAAATTCGGCCACTTAAAATATTTAGTAGGATTCATACTGAAAAATAAATTCCTGAAATATCCCAACCTTTTCTGAACCTTTGCCGGTCTTATGGCAATGATGCAGTATTTACTTCGTGATGTAGTTACTTTAAGCAGTGGTGTCTTTGCTGGCACCAGCACTGTTCATGGCGAAATCTATTACTTACAAGGCAGGCATTATGACGCTGATGGAAACCTTTTACCCAATCTGCGTCCAGACCTACCTGCGAACGACCGGTTAAAGAAAAATTTTCTGAAGGCAGGTGATGTGCTCATTGTGGCTAAAGGACAGGAGCACTATGCCGTATGCTATGACGAGCGGATTGCACCGGCTGTAGCCTCATCCATATTCATCGTCTTGCGCATTAGCGATCTGCAGCAGGTACTACCGGCTTACCTCAGGTGGTATCTTAATCATCCGGAAACACAAAAATCATTATCTGCACATTCAAAAGGCACTTCATTACCTTCTATTTCTAAGGCCGACCTGAGCACTTTACAAATCCCCATTCCGCCAATGGAAATGCAGCTATCAATAGTACAATTGCATGTGCTCTGGAAAAAGGAAAAGCGATTGAGCCGGCAACTCCAGCTATTGAAAGAACAAAACTTACAAAAGCAATTATTACAAACTGTACAAAAATCAGCATGAGCCAGATAACTACTAAAGACATTAACCAGATTGTTTGGAAAGCCTGCGACACATTCCGCGGTGTTATTGATCCCAGCCAGTATAAGGACTATATCCTTACTATGCTTTTCCTAAAATATGTGAGCGATGTCCATCAGGACATTTACAAGCAACATCTTGAAAAGTATAAAGGTGATGCTGATCGTGCAAGACGGGCTATGAAGATGGAACGCTTCGTAGTACCAGACCATTGCACCTTTAGTTATCTGCACAGCCATCGCTCAGATCCAAATATTGGCGAGCAGATTGATATTGCCCTGAATGATCTGGAAGAAGCCAATCGTGAAAAGCTCTTTAGTGAAGATGGTAGCGGTATCTTCCGAAATATCAACTTCAATAGCAATAATCTGGGCGATGTAAAGGACAAAAATACACGTCTTAAAAACCTGCTGAATGATTTTAGCGCACTCGATCTTAGTCCGGCCCATCTTGAAAGTGGTGATGTAATCGGAGATGCCTATGAATTCCTGATTGCCCACTTCGCGTCGGATGCCGGTAAAAAAGCGGGCGAATTTTACACTCCGGGTGAGGTATCTACCTTATTGGCAAAGCTTACCAAAAGTAAACCGGGTGCCAGGATATGTGACCCTACCTGTGGCTCCGGCTCTCTTTTAATTAAGGCGGGTAAGGAAGTTGGCTCTAACAACTTCTCCTTATACGGGCAGGAAGCCAACGGCAGCACCTGGGCATTAGCGGTGCAAAACATGTTCCTGCATGGTTTTGATGGTGCCGTGATCCGCTGGGGCGATACTATCCGTAATCCAAAATTAAAAGAAGATGATAAGCTGATGAAGTTTGATACGGTCGTTGCCAATCCGCCTTTCTCTTTAGATAAATGGGGCGCTGATGACAGTGATGTAGATGACAAAAAGAAGGGCGAGAAGGGCGTAGCACAAACTGGTTTTAAAGCAGCCAGCGATCCGCACAGCCGCTTCTGGCGTGGTGTGCCGCCAAAGAGCAAGGGCGACTGGGCTTTCATCAGTCACATGATTGAAACTGCTTATGAAGGCAGAGGCAAGGTTGGAGTAGTAGTGCCACATGGTGTATTATTCAGGGGCAGCAGTGAAGGAAAGATCCGGCAGAAAACCATTGAAGAGAATATACTTGAGGCTGTAATTGGTCTACCAGCCAACCTCTTCTTTGGTACCGGTATCCCTGCGGCCATTCTCATTTTTAATAAGGGCAAGGGTGACAACAAGGATGTGTTATTTATCGATGCCAGTCAGGGTTATGCACCGGGCAAAAATCAAAACAAGCTTCGGCCGGAGGATATTGAGAAAGTGGTAAAGACCTATGAACGCT
Source organism: Chitinophagaceae bacterium (assembly GCA_965200035.1). GTDB lineage: Bacteria > Bacteroidota > Bacteroidia > Chitinophagales > Chitinophagaceae > UBA1952. The sequence continues at coordinate 2,149,075 of OZ241334.1, forward strand.
TTAATACAGGCGAGCTGAATGCTGGTGTAGTAGAAGACAAGTACAGTTATGTGGCGACCTATGAGCAGATTGCGGAAAACGACTATAACCTGAACATCCCGCGCTATGTGGATACGTTTGAAGAAGAAGCTGAGATAGATATCGCCGCAGTGCAGCAGGAAATTGAGCAGCTAGAGGGCGAGCTGAAAACGGTTCAGGCAGAAATGAGTAGATATTTAAAAGAGCTGGGTATCTAATCCTATAGACTATGGAAAAATTTGAAGTTTTATTTTATACCGCGCCGGAAGGCGATGCCCATATAGAAGTTTTCTTTGAAGCGGAAACCTTTTGGCTGTCTCAGAAAAAGATGGCTGAGCTCTTTGGGGTAGATGTAAGAACCGTCAATGAGCATCTTCAGAATGTATTCAGCAGCAACGAGTTGGATAAGAATTCAGTTATCCGGATTTTCCGGATAACTGCCAGTGACGGGAAGAACTACAATACTCAGTTTTATAACCTGGATGCTATTATATCAGTAGGCTACAGGGTAAACAGTACCTCTGCCACCCGCTTCCGCATATGGGCTACAAAGACCTTGCGCGAGTACATTATCAAAGGGTTTGTGATGGATGACGAGCGCTTGAAGCAGGGTAAGCGGTTTGGTAAGGATTACTTTGACGAATTACTGGAGCGCATCCGTGAGATACGCGCCAGCGAGCGGCGGTTTTACCAAAAGATCACTGATATCTACGCACAATGCAGCATCGACTATGACCCTAAAGCCAGGATGACGCTTACTTTCTATAAAACGGTGCAGAACAAGCTGCACTGGGCAATTACGGGTATGACTGCAGCAGAGATCATCAAGTCGCGCGCCAAAGCCATTGCCCCTAATATGGGACTTACCAACTGGAAGGCAGGAGCAAACGGAAAAATTCTGAAAAGCGATGTAAGTGTTGCTAAGAATTACCTTGAGCTTAAGGAAATTGATGAACTGAACCGGATCGTAACAATGTACCTGGATTATGCAGAAAACCAGGCGAAGCGGCAAATACCTATGAGCATGGAAGACTGGGTAGGCAAGCTCGATGCATTCCTACAGTTCAATGATTACGCAGTGCTGAAGGATGCAGGGAAGATCAGCCATGATATTGCCTGCCGGTTTGCCGAAGGAGAGTACAAAAAGTTCCGGGTGATTCAGGATGGCTCATTCCATAGCGACTTTGATAAGACCGTGATGGACCAGACTGCAGATGAGCTGGATGAGGCATTGAAGCAATTAAAAGGGAAGAAGAAATGACCATTCAATACTGCTCCGACCTGCACCTGGAATTTCCGGACAATTATAAGTTTCTGAAAGCGTGCCCCATAGAGCCGGTAGGCGATATCCTGATACTGGCCGGGGATGTTATACCTTTTACAGAACAGGAACGGTTTGGAGGTTTCTTCGATTTTGTGGCTAATCACTTCGTAGCAACTTACTGGCTGCCCGGCAACCATGAATATTACGGCAGCGATATTTTACAGCGTAGCGGCAGTTTCAAAGAAGCCATCCGCAGCAATGTATTCCTGCTGAATAATGAGACGGTGGTGCACGACAACCTGACTATTATCTGCTCTACTTTATGGAGCAGTATCAGCCCGGCGGCTGAATGGGACATTGCTAAAGGCATGGCAGATTATAAACGAATAAAGCGCGGTACCGAACGCTTCCGCCCCTTACATAGTAGCCGAATGCACCGGGAATGCAGGCAATATATTGAAGCTTCCCTTGCCAATGCCACAACAGAAAACATAGTGGTGGCCACGCACCATTCGCCTACGTTTATGCAATACCCGCCACAGTATAAAGGCTCTGAGCTAAGCGAGGCTTTTGCAACCGAGCTATTCAACTTTATAGACGGCTCTGCCATAGACTATTGGATCTACGGTCATATCCATAGCAATGTACCATCTTTTAGGATTGGCAAAACAAGCATGTTAACCAACCAGCTTGGCTATGTGAAATATGGTGAACAGGCTGGTTATAACAGCGCAGCCATTATCAAGGTTTAAACAATTATTTTGAAAGACATGAAGGCAGGTTATAAACAAAGTGCGTTAGGGGTGATTCCGGAGGATTGGGAAGTAATAAGATTTGAGGATGGATGTGCACGTATTCTCGATGGCACACACTTTTCCCCAAAGTCGAATGGCGGACCTTATAAGTACATCACTTCAAAGAACATTAGAAACGAAGGGCTGGACTTGTCAAATATATCATACGTTTCCGAGGAAGAACACCGGTCCATATACAAGCGGTGTCCTGTAGTAAAGGGAGATATTCTTTTAACGAAGGATGGCGCCAACACTGGAAATTGCTGTTTAAATCCTTTAGATGAAGAATTTAGTTTGCTATCAAGTGTGGCATTAATTAGAGGGGATGAAAAGAGACTGACAAACGAATTTCTGTTTCAGTTTATCAAGAGTGAAGATGGTCAAACTATCATTGAAAATGCGATTGGTGGGCAAGCTATTACGAGAATTACCCTTGAAAAAATTAGAAAATTCCGGATTGTAGTTCCCTCTATTGCCGAACAAAAAGCCATAGCTGACCTGCTCAATACCTGGGATAATGCCATTACCACCACCACCAAGCTCATTTCCCAACAAGAGCGCCGCAAAAGATGGCTTATGCAATGCCTTCTTACAGGTAAGAAACGGTTGAATGAGTTTGGTGGAGAATGGAAGGAATATGGCTATGCCCAACTTTTTAAGGGAGTGAAACGCCCAGTTTTATGGAATGATAGCGACCTATACAAACTAATTAGCGTACGCAGGCGTTCTGGAGGCATTTTTCTGAGAGAAGCACTTTATGGTCATCAAATCAAAGTAAAAGATTTGAGGACTGCGAATGCAGGTGATTTTCTTTTCTCAAAAATGCAAATCCTACATGGTGCATCCGCATTAGTAACGAAGCGATTTGATGGTGCGAAAATCTCTGGTTCCTACATTGCTGTAGTCGCAAAAGATTCTAAGATTTTAGACATGGAATATTTCAACTGGTTTTCACAGTTGAAGTATTTCTATCACCAGACCTACATTTCAAGCTATGGTGTTCATATCGAGAAGATGACTTTTGATTTTGAAGCCTTTCTCAGTTTAGGGATGAAACTTCCTTCTGTTGATGAGCAAACCGCAATCACCAACATCCTTCAAACTGCAGACGATGAATTGAACTTGCTGCGCAAAAAGCTCGATGGCTTAAAGGAGCAGAAGAAAGGCCTGATGCAAGTATTGCTCACAGGTAAAAAACGATTGAAATTCTAAACCCTGATATACTATGAAAGCTAAAAAGAAGATTATTGCCATTGCCTATGATTTTGATGGCACACTCGCACCGGGCAACATGCAGGAGCATTCGTTTATTCCTAACCTCGGAATAGACAAAGCCGCATTTTGGGGTGAAGTGAAAAGTCTGGCAAAAACCCATGACATGAACGAAATACTCATCTACATGCAACTCATGCTTAAGAAGGCAGGTGAGAAAGAGGTGCGCATAACAAAAAAGGCATTCAAGGATTATGGTAAGAAGATATCCTTCTTCGAAGGAGTGACAGAATACTTTGACGCTATCAATGCCTTTGCAAAGGCAGAAGGAATAATACTGGAACATTACATTATTTCGTCCGGTCTACGCGAGATTGTTCAAGGCACTTCCATCGCCAAATATTTCAAGATGATTTACGCATCCGGCTATAAGTTCGATGCGAATGATGTGGCAGAATGGCCAGCCCTGGCCATCGATTATACCAGCAAAACCCAGTATCTGTTCCGGATCAATAAAGGCATTGACAATGCTTACGATAATACCCTCATCAACAAGTTCGTTCCACATCAGGAGCGTCCCGTGCCCTTCAGCAATATGATCTATGTCGGTGATGGGGAAACGGATGTGCCTGCCATGAAGCTCGTCACTGATCAAGGCGGCACATCTATTGCGGTTTTCGATAAAGCCAAAAAGGGGAAAAAAGGAGTAGCTCTTTCTGGTAAAGAGATTTGCGAGAAATTAGTTGAAGATGGCCGTGTTCATTTTATGGCGGAAGCAAATTACAAAACCGACAGTCCGTTATTCAACATCATCCAGCACACCATCAAGAAAGTAGTTGCAGACATAGCTTTGGATCAGCTGCGCCCTACTAGGACATCAAAAGAAAAGAAGCAAATGTCTTTTATGAAGACTGATAAAGTAGCGCTAAGTAAAGTAGGACAAAGCAGAGAGACTTTAAATTAAAAAAATGGCAGAAAGACTTTTTAGTAAGAACTATCTTCCTCACTTAATTGAAGAGATACAAAATAATCTTACCAAGCGGATCGAAGAAATACAACATCCGGAACGACTCAACTTAGCACAATGGAAAGAGCAGCTAATTGAAGACTTTTCTTTGGGGCCATTAATTCTTCATGATCCACAACCTGGAGAACCCAAAGAAATTGATCAGACTTTTCGGGATGAATGGGGGGAAGCGCGCGAACGTAAACTATTTGAAATTAAAATAACCCTGTCTTTTAGCGGCAGCTGGCAATTGTTTGATTGTTACGGTAGTCGCTCCACGATGGTTTATCCTAAAATAATTTCAATATCGCCGGGAGTAGTATTGTTTAAAATCATATTGCCTAGCCTTGAAACTCACCTTTACAAGCAAGAAGTTGATAGGGTTATCGTTGACCTTAGCCGTAACATCCCACTGCTTAACACAGAAGTGGCGCCATGGGATCTGGCACTGCCAGGTTTAATCGATTCTCTCATTAAGAAGCGGTTAGACCATCTCAATCATAAACGTTCATTTATGGAGAGCATTGGTTTGAGAATTAACCCTTTATCTGATCAATACTTAGTGCCACCACCAGTTGCAAAAAAGATCATTCCCAAACCCATAGCAGAAACAGCAAAGGAGCATGAGAAAGAAATCATCCTCGTTCTTCAGGAAAACGTGTATCGTGACATTATTGAAGTCATTTACAATGCTGGCCAAGCAATTGAGCGGAAGCCTTCTTTATATACAGGAAAGCAGGAAGAAGATTTACGTGATCAGTTTTTGTTGTTTTTAGAAACTCGCTATGATTCTACTACTGGCGTAGGCGAAGCTTTCAACAAAAAGGGTAAAACTGATATTCTTCTTAAACACGCGCCAGATGGCACCAACCTATTTATTGCTGAATGTAAATTCTGGAAAGGTGCGAAAAAGTATCATGAAACAATCAATCAACTCTTCGGCTACCTCACCACAAGGGATTCAAAGGCAGCAATTATGATGTTCGTGGAACAAAAGGATTTCCAAGGTGTGATCAACACTGTGAAGCACGAGACACCAAATCATTGCCAGTACAAGCAGTTAAGAAAAGAGACTTATGAATCATCAATAGCTTACGATTTTTCACACCCGGATGACCTGCAAAAAATCATTCGGATCGAGGTAATGTTGTTTCATTTTCCAAAACCATGAATCAACACTATGCAAATTAAAAGAGTAGGGCTAGCCGTCACTGACACTGATAATCTATGGCGGTACTTTGATTTTCAGAAATTTTTGTCTGTATTCATAGATAAATCACTGTTTTTTACTCGAATGGACAGAATGGAAGATCTGAACGAGGGAATCAGTATGAATCAGCTATTAATCAAGTATGGAAATAAAACCGAGAAATTGATTGGTAAACTTGCACCTATATCTGAAAATAAACGCGAATTATCTATTGAAAAGCGACAGCAAAAATACTTCTTAAGCTGCTGGCTGATAGATCATAGAGAGTCTGTTGCTATGTGGAATTCATATTCAAATACTGACGGTATTGCCCTCAGAGTTTCAGCAAACAATTTGATCTCTTCTATAAGAGATGGCAACTTGGGGGATGATGCGGGAATGATTGATTATCTGTACTATGGTAAAGTCAAGTATGTTGACTTCCTGGACAAAAACGCAAGAATGAAGTTTAAGGAAGGGGTGAAAATCATTGGATTTCAAAAGGATTGTTGTTTTGATTTTGAAAAAGAATTTCGTTTTCTCTATAAACAAAACTTAACACAACATCTCCATGTTGATCTGCCTTTTCTAAAATTAAAATTAAATGAATTTAGTGCTCTTCGATTTGACCTTATATTTCATCCGAAGATGGAATCGTGGAAAAAGGAAAACATTAAGACCGTTCTCAAGTCTTTAAATGCAATCAATGTGAAATGTCAGGAATCAGAACTAACACTTAAAAATTGGTAGATGCAAGTTCCATCCTTCCGCGAAGACCACGCTTCCCAGATCCCAGCTTTACAACTACTCAGCAAGTTAGGCTATACTTACCTCACACCCGAGGATGCATTGGCAGCGCGCGGCGGGAAGACAACCAATGTGCTGCTAGAGCAAATTCTGCGCAAGCAGCTGAAAGAACTCAATGCAGAAAAGAAGATCAGTTCTACCCGAAGCACCTACATCAGCGACAGCAATATTGAGCATGGCATTCAAGCCTTAAAAGACCTGCCTTATCAGGAAGGATTTATGCGGGCTAGTCAGGTGGCCTACGAGCGCATTACCCTGGGCAAAGCATTAGAGCAAAGCATAGATGGTGATAAGCGCAGCTTCACCCTGCAATACATAGACTGGGAGCACCTGCACAACAATGTATTCCATGTAACTGAAGAGTATGCCGTAATGCGCAATGGCAGCAAGGAGCATTACCGTCCGGATATTGTTTTATTTGTCAATGGGATCCCGCTTTGCATTATCGAGTGCAAGCGGCCGGATATGAAAGAGCCGCTCAGCCAGGCCATCTCCCAGCACATACGCAACCAGATGGAAGACGGCATTCGGCAACTATATGTATATAGCCAGGTGTTGCTGGCAACAGCCGGCTTGCAGACGAAATATGCGACAACAGATACAAGAGAAGAATTCTGGGCAGCGTGGAAAGAATTGGCATCAGAAAATGAACAATTGGCAGTTCTTGTGAACACTCCTTTAAGTGCTGAGCAAAAAGCAAAGCTTTACCAGGAACGAACTGCCCCGGAGCGTGAGCAGATGGAGTTACGCGAACAGGCAGTATTGCAGATAAGTGCGCAGGATGAATACCTCTACCATCTTTGCCGTCCGGAACGCATGATGGAGCTAGTAAAAGATTACATCATTTTTGAAGGCGGGGTTTATAAAAAGATCGCCCGCTACCAGCAATACTTTACCATCAAGGACATCATCGAGCGCATACAGCATGTAGAGCAGGGAAAGCGAATGGGTGGCGTGGTATGGCATACACAAGGCAGCGGTAAAAGCCTTACGATGGCCATGCTGGCCCGCAAGCTTTACCAGACAGTGCGTAACCCCAAGATTGTACTGGTTACCGACCGCGTAGACTTAGACACACAGATCACTGATACTTTTGGGCAAGTAGATGTGCCGGTGCACAATGCGAAAACTGGCAGTCAGCTCGTAACCCTGCTCCAGAGCAATGGCGATGCGGTGATCACTACCATCATCAACAAATTTGAAGCAGCGGTGGATCGTTTGGGCAGGTCGCCACTGGAATCAGCCAACATATTTGTGCTGATCGATGAAGGGCACCGCACCCAATACGGCACCTTCAACGTGAAGATGCAAAAGGTACTGCCCAATGCCTGTTTTCTGGCCTTCACCGGTACGCCACTGATGAAGAAAGAGAAAAGTACAGCGCAGAAATTCGGGGGGATCATAGGACAGCCTTATACTATACGGGATGCAGTAGCAGACGGAGCTATTGTGCCCATCCTTTATGAAGGCCGTCATGCAATACAGGACGTTAACCATAAAGCTTTGGACCAGGGCTTCAGTTATGTATCCGAAGACCTGAACGAATATGAGCGGGTAGACCTTAAGAAGAAATACAGCCGTGCCAATCTCATTGGCAAAACGGAGCAGCGGATAGACGAAATAGCCCGCGACATCAGCAACCATTACAGCCAGAACTGGGGATTGGACAAAACCGGCGAGCGCAGCGGTTTTAAAGGCATGGTAGTTACGCCCGATAAAGCCACCGCCATTAAATACAAGAAAGCTTTTGACCTGATTGGCAAAGTGACCACTGAAGTAATTATCTCTGCCCCAGACAACCGCGAAGGCAATGAAGATGCGCACGAAGAGCCGACTGATGAGGTCGTAGCTTTCTGGAAGAAGATGGAAACCAAGTTCGGGAAGAACTTTGAAAATCGTTTGATCAATCAGTTCAAAAAGACCGACTATCCAGAGCTGATCATTGTGGTTGATAAGCTCCTCACCGGCTTTGACGAGCCCCGTGTGATTGTGATGTATGTATGCCGGAAGCTGCGCGAGCATACATTGCTGCAGGCAATAGCCCGTGTGAACCGTGTAGCGCCAGGCAAAGAATGGGGGTATATAATCGACTATGAAGGCATTATCGGCGAGCTGGATGAAGCGATGAATGTGTACACCAGCCTCGCAGAATTTGAGCAGGCCGAACTGGAAGGAACATTCACAGACATTAATCAGGAGATTGCCAAGCTACCGCAGCTGCATTCAATACTCGCCGATCTATTCAAGACCTTGCCTAATAAGCTGGATCTTGTTAGTTATGCTGCGGCCCTCTCAGACGAAGCCTTGCGTACAGAATTTTACCAGAAGTTCAGTGATTTTGCCACATGCCTAAAGATGGCTTTGTCTTCCATTGACTTTGAAAATGATACACCGGATAAGACGAAAGACCGCTATAAGAAAGACCTGCGGTTTTATACCGCGCTGCGTAATGCCGTTGTGCATACTTATTCAGACAGTATTGATTTTAAGAAGTACGAGAAGCAATTGCAGAAGCTTTTGGATCAGCATGTAACTACGGAAGAGGTGATCAGGCTGACGGAACAGGTAAGCATACTCGATGCCGAAGCTTTTGAGAACGAACTGGAGAAGGTGGTGGGTACGAGAGCGAAGGCCGAGACAATTGCCAGCCGCACTGCGCGACATATTACCGAGCGCATGGATGAAGACCCGGTATTTTATCGGAAGCTTTCTGAACTGATCCAGCAGACCATTGCTGAGATGCGCGCAGGCAGACTATCAGAAGTAGAAGCGTTGAAACGCCTGAAGGACTTCCGAGAGCAAGCTATGACAGATGGTGCAAACGATATGCCCAATAGCCTGAAAAACAAAGAAGCGTCTGTCGCCTTTTATCGCCTGGTCATGGCTTCCGGAAAACTTTCGCAAGAGCAGGGGGTTTCTTTTGCTCTGGAAACAGACAGGATCATTAATGAATACAGGATTGTAGACTGGCCGCAAAAGCTGGACATCGTGCGTAAGATGAATTTTTATATCGGCGAGTACCTGATCGATGAACTGAATATATCTATCCACGAAGCAGAAGAGCTGGCTGATAAGAGCATTGAGATAGCCAAGCTGAGATATAAAGCATGATACACTCATTGCAATATGGCTCCAGGCGACTGGACTATTTCCTGGAATTCTCCGGCCGAAAATCACTCGGCATTACTGTCACTCCGGAAATGGAGATACACGTGAAAGCACCGTTGGATACGCCGCTGGAAAAAGTGGATGAAAGACTCCGTAAGCGTGCCCCATGGATCATTAAACAGCTCAGCTTTTTTCTCACGTTCCATCCGCTGACGCCGGCCAGGAAGTTTGTAAGTGGGGAAACGCATCTTTACCTCGGCAGGCAGTATAAGATGAAAATTGTTCCTGCTAAGAACAACAGCGTTCATTTTAACGGACGTGAACTGCAAATACTGAAAACGAAAAAAGGAAAGGCTGGCGATATACTTAATGCATGGTATCGTTTAAAGGCTAAGGAAAAATTTGCCGAACTCGCTGAGCCACTTATTCAACGATTTAAGAAATATGGAGTTGAGCCTGAAAATCTTTTTCTTCAGGAAATGCCTACCCGCTGGGGAAGCTGTACACCGAAAGGAAAAATCATTCTTAATCCGGAACTGATTAAAGCACCCCGGCAGTGTATTGAATACGTAATTGTGCATGAGCTCTGCCATCTGGTACATCACAGCCATAACCAAAAGTTTTTTGCATTGCAACAGTTGGAAATGCCGGATTGGGAGAAATGGAAAACAAAACTAGAGCTCTTGTTAGCCTAACACCGGCCCTTGGTGACGGATTTATCTAGTGGGCTCAAAACCGTTCAGCATACCTCAATTTCTTTACTGATCTGGTTTTGATGATAACCCATAAAAATGCGTCCATGACTGGCCGTATTGGCTGATTAGCGGGTTAACCGCTGTTTCAAATAAGCTTCCAGCCTTGCAACTAAACTATCAGGCGTTTCGCCATCCGCTGAAGGAAAATCTTTCAGCGCATTCGCCACTGCATTTACTGCACTCTCATATCGACTGAATTGTATCCGGAGCACTTCCACATCATTCGTCTCCCAGAAGTTACCTTCATCCATAAGCTCAAAGGCTCTAAAGTATTTTCCGCTTAGGTAGCGCAGGAGGTGGATGATCGCCATATGAGCATCCATCCCAGCATACTGAGTCTTCGTGAAAATGGCTGCATCGGCGGGCATATTGAGCAGTATGAAAGCGCGTGAGGCAAGTTTGCCATCAGGCAAGAATGTAAGCGTGAGCGTCTCACATTTTTCTGGAGTGATACTGATACCTTCAAGCAGGTCATCCGCAGCAAGGTTATAACGCCACGCCAGCACGTCGCAGATATCAGCAACCTCTTCAGTTAAGGAGCGAATTAAATCCGGGCTCTTTAAAACGCCTTTATAGTGAATGCTTAGTCCCATAGTTTCAAGTTAGTATTTCGTTTTTCTGCTTCGACAGGTTCTGTTCAAATATTCAGCTTTACTTAGGAGTATGCGTGTGTCTTTAATTATAGTGTTACAATATAGCCTTGGTCGCTTCATCCAGCACATCATTCTCAAAGCTGTCCAGATAAATCTGCGTAGTACTCTCACTGTCGTGTCCCATAGCTTCGCTGATAATAGCTACTGATTGTCCACTCCGTTTCATCACAGTGGCGAAAGAATGCCGCGCTACGTAAGTGGTTAATTTCAGTTCGGCGAGCTCTAGCTCTGCAGCTATCGTTTTAAGACTCGAATTAACTTCCCGAAGCACCACTTTACAACGGTTCTTAATAGACTGCGGCGATAGAAATTCAGGATTCAAAATTGGAAAGACAAAACTGTCCTCTCCCAAGTAGTAGTTATCCTTATAGTATTTCAGGATTTCAGCAGCAGGCTCTAAAATAGCCATGGTAAAAGGCTTCTTTGTTTTTTGACGTACATAGTTCAGCCTGCCGGACCGAATATTCTCCCACTTCAGGTGGGCCATATCTATAAAGTTGATGCCCCGGTTGTAGTAGCTGAACATAAAGTAGTTCCTGGCATGAAACAGCTGGCTTCCTTCCTTAGCTTTAAAGCCGCCGATCAGCTTAATGTCATCCTTCGAGATGGCTCGCTTACGTGTCTTTGCTTTGCGGTATTTCGCCAAGCCAAATTCAGTAAACGGATCAAAGGTCTTCTTGACCATGTTATCTTCCTTGCTCATGTTCACCAGCCGCTGGAAGGTGCGCATGTATACGAAAATCGAAGTTAGCTGGGCGCTGCGCTCGATCAGGGATTCATGCCATTTCCAAAGAAAGCTAGAGGTGATGAACGAAAAGTCGAAGTCCTTCTCTTTCCGGAAAGTTGAAAGACTATTTCGGGTCGATTTAAAGATCTCTGCGGTGCCAATCCTTCCGGCCTTTCGCAGGTTGTCAATGACTGTATCAAAGTAGGCGAGGACTTGTAGTTTTTTAGTGCTGGAGCTCTTGAGGATTGATTTCACCTCCTCAACTGAAATTTCCTTTTTCTCGTTTGAGAAATCAAGCAGCAGCTTATTGGCTTCGATCTTTTTTGTTTCGATAGCTATGACTATCTCGTGAAACAATGGATGCTTTTTCTTCGGCAAATTTGCTTTAGCATCCCATAGCTCTGGGGTGCAATTCGCACCAATCGCTATGAAGCGCGTTTGGCGATCTTTGATAACTCTAAGGTAAATTGGGTGCTCACCATCTTTGTTCGTTTTGTGTGAGCGGAGTAGGACGTGTACAGAAGCCATGTTGTACCAAGCTTAAAATGGGTACAACATAGGTACAACAAATGCGGTAAATTTTGAAAAAAATTAATTGAAAAGGAGAAAAATAAATTTTCAATGCATTGAAAATCAACACAAAAGTAACTAACGATAAAAATGGAAAACCCTCATTCGCTTGCATGGCATGCAAGAGGTGACCGGTTCGATTCCGGTATTCTCCACAAAATATGTTGAAACCCGCTCCCAAAGCGGGTTTTGCATTTATGGAATGTCGAATAGACAAGGGCATGATTTTTTGCATTCCTTTTCAGAAAAGGAACCATCATGTATATTATTTTAGGTGGCACAGGTCATGTAGGCGGCGCAGTCGCGGATGAACTGATCCGACAAGGCGAAAAAGTTACGATCGTATCGCACGACCCCGGTAAGAAAAAAGCTGTTGAAGAAAAAGGTGCCAGGCTCGCTGTGGCCGATGCACATGATATAAAAGCGCTGCACGATATTTTCCGTACCGGGAAGCGTCTTTTTGTCTTGAATCCTCCGGCCCCGCCATCATCTGATATAGTTACGGAAGAGCAACATACAGTAGCCGCCATGCTGGAAGCTCTGAAAGATTCCGGAATAGAAAAAATCGTGGCAGAGTCCACATACGGTGCGCAGCCCGGCGAGGGCATTGGCGACCTTGGCGTGCTTTACGATCTGGAGCAAGGATTGAAACGAACCGGCATTCCGGCAACCATTATCCGCGCCGCCTACTACATGAGCAACTGGCAAGGCTCATTAGAAACAGCCACAAAAGAAGGAATCGTTCACACGCTGTTTCCGGTCGATTTTAAGCTGCCTATGGCTGCCCCGGAAGATATCGGAAAGATTGCTGCTCACCTGATCCAAACGCCGGTAAGCAATACCGGTAGTCATTATGTAGAAGGGCCGGAACAATACTCGGCAAATGATGTCGCCGCTGCTTTTTCAAAGGCGCTGAACAAGCCGGTGAAAGCTGTTGAAACACCGGAAGCAGGCTGGAATGAAGCGTGGAAAGCAATGGGCTATTCTGAAAAGGGTGCTGAATCAATGTCAGCCATGACTAAGCTAACGCTGGATAAGCTTGCAAAGCCGGAGTCGCCGGATCGGGGAATAATCACGCTTGAAGAGTACATAAAGAATATCGTCCTGCAAAACCAGGAGTAGCTTTAGGCTGCACCGGTTTATTCACTCCATTTTTACCTGAGCAGCAACAGTGGTAAAATTACTTTGTAAGGCTTTTGGGCGTTACACCATATCGCTTTTTGAAGGCACGGTGAAAATGCTGAGGATGAGCGTAGCCAAGCCCGTAGGCGATTTCTGAAATGTTTTTGCCACCGGTATAGATGGCTGTACGGGCAGCTTCAAGCCGCTGTTCTTGCACAAAACCCATAACACTGGTGTCCCAAAGCTTCCTGAAGCCATCTTTGAGCTTGAATTCATTGAGCCCGATCAGCAAAGACAGTTCCCGTATGGTTGGCGGATGGCTTAGCCGAAGCAGTAATAGCTCGCGGGCATAAACCAATCGCTCCTGTTCCTCTTTTGAAATGGTCGCTTTCAACTGAGGCGAAGACGAAGATAAGGCCTCACATTGCAGGCTCAGGATCTTCATCGTAAAAGCTTCGAAATGTAGCCTGCTCAATCCATCGCTCTGCGGATGAGACCAGACCCTATTGAACAGATATTTCAGGCTGAGTGGTAAAACTGCATCATGCGAATGAAGGACAAACGGTTTTCCATTATCGATTTTTTCCGCTAGGTGGCTCCACTGAGGAATATAGCCACTGATCAGATGCTTCAATCGTTCTGTTGCAAAGTGTATTCCGAAACAGCGGAAATTACCGCTGCCGATAAGCCTGCTTTCTTCCAGAGAGGATGGGTTGAACAATAAATTGGAATAGCCTGTGGATTGCTGATGGTGCTGATAGAGCCCTTCGCTGCTTTGACTCATATTGCCTTCCAGCATAAAATTGAGCTCCACAAACGCCTCGGTATTGTAATGCTTCCAGGGCGCGGTTGCCTCACTGGTGCGCATCTCACTGTCAATAAGGGTAATGCCATCCCAGGACGTTCGGGTTAGCGTACCCTCACGGTCGGTCATCGGCATTTCTGCTCTTCGCACGCCCCCTGAAGTTGGCTCAAACAGGCTTGCTAAAGGTGGGTAAGTATCATGCTGCCTCATTGCCATTGGAGAAGAAGTTAGATTGATGGTACTATTTAATCCGTTTTATGCACTCGGGGCACTCGTCATAAAAAGAGCTTTGCGTATCAACAGATACCAACTAACATGAACAAAGGTAACAAACGGGTACCGGTCCTGATCATAGGCGGCGGCATTACAGGATTAACGGCATCCCTGTTTCTTCTTCAGCAGGGCATTACGCCAATGCTTATTGAAAGGCACAGCAATACCGCTATCCATCCCAGGTCCAGAGGATTTGATATCCGGGCAATGGAGCTCCTGCGTGAGCTTGGCCTGAGCGAACAGATCCGGGAAGCCGGAAAAGCGCTGGGGCCTGCATGGGGCATACTGCGGGGCAAAAATTTAAAAGACACACTCGGGCCCAGGCCGGTAGAAGAAAACAAGGTCACTTTTCCAAGCCAGATGAAAGGACTCCAACAGCTCAGCAAACTCACGCCGGAAGCAGGTGCCAGATGCACACAGGATCTTGCGGAGCCAATACTCCTTGCAGCGGCTGTTGACCGGGGCGCAGACATCCGTTTTTATCACCAGCTTGAATCGCTGGAATATGATAATCATGGTGCGGTAGCAAGTATCAGGGATAGAGAGACCGGGGAATTGCAGACCGTATATGCAGATTACATTATAGCCGCCGATGGCGCTAAAAGCCCGGTCAGAAATCAACTGGCGATTCCCACATCTGGCCGCGGTGCAATAGCTGACTTTCTGAATATTTATTTTGAGGCTGATCTGGCCGAATTTGTCAGGGGACGTGAGTTCAGTCTTTTTCTGATTGATGAACCTGGGCTTACCGGATTCCTCACCTCCATCAACAATACAAATCACTGGGTGTTCCAGTTGAAATATGATCCTGCACAAGGCGAAAAGCCTGCGGATTTTGATGAAGCGCGCATCATTGCCATCCTGCTCAAAATCATTGGATTTCCGGATGCCTCAATCCGTATTCTGAATATACTTCCGTGGCAACTGACGGTCAACGTGGCAACGAAGATGCAGCATGGCCGTGTGTTTTTGGCTGGTGATGCGGCGCATACAATGACGCCTTACGGCGGGAAGGGGGCCACTGCCGGAATGCAGGATGCTCAAAATCTGGCATGGAAGCTGGGTATGGTCGTGCGTGGATATGCAGGCGCCTCTCTGCTGGATACATACGATGATGAGCGGCAGGCAATCGGTGCATTCTATGCAGTGCGTTCCGGTAATATGGCAGACGCGAAAGGTCTTGTAAAAGAAGAAGAAGTGCTGAAAGGCATGAAGAACTTTATCGGGTTACCGGATTACCGCTATGATTCAAAAGCGATTGTTGGTGGAGTGGTATCCGTAGAAGCCGAAGCTAGCATGGAAGCCGGACTCGGACAGCCCGGAACAAGAGTGCCGCATATATGGTTGAATGACGAGGGCACAAAGTCAACACTTGATCTGGTTAAAGGAAATTTTCTTCTGATCATTTTTGAGGCATCTGTTTCTGCCTGGTCGCAACAGCTTGTAAACGTCAGGGGCGGCGCAACTATAAATCTGTATGCATTTAGTGCTGATCCGGTTGGCAGGCAATGGGGTGAAATTTCAGGAATGGATGTGCAGGATGCAATGCTGGTGAGGCCGGATGGATTCATAGCCTGGCGGGGATCGCTGAATGACAGCAATGAAAACCTCGGCGCAATTATCCGGCGCATCCTGACTTTAAATGCGGGTGAATAGTCATGTCTCAACCGGGGTTTTAGCATATACGCAGTGCTTTTCGTTTAATTGTAAAATTTATAAAAAGTAAACAGGGCAGACTTATATTTGCGCAAAACCCGTTTATGTATAAACTCTACTCCGCACTGCTGGGCATCGTATGTCTGGGCGGTAAGCTCAATGCCCAAACCATCAGCTTTACCGCACCGGATACAGTATGTGCCGGCACCCCGGTAAATATTACCAACCAGTCAACCGGCGCTAACTATTACTGGCAGTTCTGTAATTCACAAATACTGCCCACAGCCGCTTTCCGCAACATCGGGAATCCATCAAGCATGCTGCAGAAGCCTGTATTTGCTGTGCCGGTAAAAGAGGGTAATAATTATTATGTCTTTTGCGTGAACCACATCAACTCGTTCAGCGGACCTGGTAATCTGCTGCGGATGAACTATGGCAGCTCCCTGCTGAATACGCCCACTGTTACTGACCTGGGCATAATGGGAGTAATGCCGGTACAATCAGAACAGCTGGAGATCAGAAAAGATGGTAACAACTGGTACGGTATTCTGGTAGGCGGCGGACAGCTTGCGGCGGGTCCGGTGCTTGTAACGATCAACTTCGGCTCTTCACTGGCCAACACTCCCACAGCAGTGAACTATGGAGATGTCGGTACGCTGTCTTACCCGATTGGCGTTCATGTATTCAAAGAGGCCAATAGCTGGTATGCTTATGTGGTCAACAGAGGCAGCTCAACGATTGCAAGAATCAGCTACGGCAGCTCGCTGGGCAATGCTCCTACAGGCGTTAATCTGTCCAACATCGGTAACCTCTACAATCCTACTACCTGCAGGTTTATCAAAGATGGAAGCAAATGGTATGGATACATTCCCAACTACGGTGATAATACCCTTACCCGCCTAGATTTCGGTATCTCGCTACTGAATACTCCTACCGGCACAAACCTGGGCAATCTGGGCAATAAGCTGAGCCAGCCAACCGATCTGATCCAGTTCCGCACCTGCAATGAGCTGGGCGGATACATCACCAATGGCTCTAATGAAATTGTAAAAATCAGCTTTGCGGGCGATAGCGCTACAGGCAGCATTACCGCTACTAACTTAGGCAATCAGGGCAACCTGTATTTTCCCCATTCCATCTCGGAGTCGGTAAGAATCGGTGATACGCTTTATTCATTCATTCCCAATGCAGACAATAATACCCTGACGCTGATGACGCTGGCAAGCTGTACGCAGTCCGGCATTCCATCATCCGCACAAAATATTCCGCCAGCCTATACTTACAGCGCGCCCGGTACCTATACCATTACCCTGCACATGGATGAAGGCACTGCTACGCAGATGACGGCCTGTAAAGAGATCATAGTAGTGCCGCAGCCAACAGCGACCATTACCCAGTCGAATAATACACTGACCGTAACCGGAAGCTATATTTCTTACCAATGGTACAAAGATGGCGTGGTGGTGCCGAATGCAACCAGCGGAACGATTACTACCACTCAGCCCGGAGCATACTATGTGAAAGTGAGCAACGGACATTGCATAGGACAATCGAATACACTCACCATCCGCGCCAGCGGTATCCATAATGTGCACGGCACTGCTTTGAATATTTATCCTAATCCTGCTACAGACGTGCTCTTCATCAGTAGCACTGCGAAGGTGAATGCAACTTTAAGCAGCATAGATGGCCGGAGAATCATAGAGCAGAAGAATGTAACAGAAATGAGGCTTGGCGCGCTTGCTGCTGGTATCTATATGCTTACCGTAACAGATGAGCACGGCCAGCTATTGGCTGTAGAGAAGGTAGTAAAGCAGCAATAAATACTATCATCATAGCTTTTATGAAAGGTGGGTTTGCAGTTGCTGCAGACCCGCTTTTGTTTTTGCTGCTTCATTAACCGAACCATTGTAGCTTGCAAATGACAGATACTAAATGCCCGCCGCAGAATGCCATTAGATACTTCCATGTTTCAGTCACTTCTAAGCCATTTTGAGGCGATGGAAATTCCCGCAAAAACGCTGCTGCTGCAGGAAGGCGCAATATCTAAAAATGCATTCTTCATAGAGCAGGGATGCCTTCGGGCATGGTTCAATAATGAGGGAAAAGATATTACCGTACAGTTTTTCTTTGAGCAGGAAATGGTGACCTCCATCGAAAGCTTTATGAGCGGGCAACCCGGCCTTTTCAATATTGAAAGCATAGAGCCGGCGATCATTCGCAGCATTCCCAAAGCGGACTTTTTGGAGCTGGTTAATTCTTCAAAGCCGCTTCAGGATCGGATGCAGGAAGTGCTGTTTCAGCGATTGTTCTTCTACCAGAAGCTATTCCTTTCCCGCATCCGCAATAACCCTGAGCAGCGCTACAAAGAGCTGCTGGAAAATTATCCGGACATCATCCGCCGGGTGCCGCAGCATTATATTGCCTCTTATCTCGGCATTACTCCTGTATCGCTGAGCCGCATCCGCAACCGGAGGTAGCATTTCTTTACAATTGTTATTGGACGATGCCTTGCCGCCGCCTCACCTTTGATGAAATTTAAGTATCAAATGGCGATTATGAAAGCAGCAGTCATCTATCAGCAGGGAGCAGCACCCATATATGCAGAGATGCCCGAGCCACAACCGGTAGCAGGAGAAACAATAGTAGCAATGAAAGCGGTAGCGATTGCCAGCAACGAACGAAGCATTGCACAGGGCACGCATTATTCAGCCAGGCCATTGGCTAATCCTGAGATTCCCGGAAGGATGGGCGTTGGCTTATTGCCGGATGGCAGCCGCGTAGCCGGTATCTACCTGGGAGGAAGCATGCTGGCAGAAAAGGCTCTGATGAAAGAAGGATGGATGACTCCATTACCCGATAGTATAGATGATATAACGGCAGCGGCGCTGCTCAATGCAGTAATCGGCTCGGCGACGGCTATGATTTATCGGGCAGAAATGCAGGCGGGAGAAATAGTGCTTGTTCATGGAGCTACAGGCTTTACCGGTGCGCTGGCGGTACAGCTCGCTAAGCTATATGGTGCCGTTAAAGTCATTGCTACCGGCAGAAATAAGGCGCGGTTATCAGAACTGCAATCGCTGGGCGCAGACGAACTAATAAGTCTGGATGGAAATGACGACATAATCCTTACCAAACTAAAAGCAGCAATGGATGAAACGCCGGTAAACGTAGTGCTGGATTATACCTGGGGGCATCCTGCGGCGCTTTTGCTGAAAGCTTCTGAAGAGAAAGGACCGATGCGCTATGTATCCATTGGCGCTACAGCCGGCGATCACGCAGCAATATCATCCGAGGTGCTGCGCAGCACAGACATCCGCATTATGGGATCGGGGCAGGGCAGTCTTGGCCGTGATGCTGTGCATGGATTGTTCACCAGGATATTGCCGCAGGTATTCGAATGGGCTGCTTCGGGTAAGCTCATCGTTAATACTCGGACTAGTGAGCTGAAAGATGTTGAAGCTGCATTCTACCGGCAAGTTCCGGCTGGTCACAGGCTGGTGATCACTATTTAGGCTACGATTGAATACAGTCAGAGATTAATGAGCTTATAGCCGATGGCGATTCTTACCAAAGCTGCTGTATTCTTGGCCTGCAGCTTCTCCAGAAGATGCTTGCGGTGAGAGTCAACCGTAGAAAGACTGATGAATAGCTGCGCCGCGATCTCTGCATTGGTCAGGCCTTCTGCAATCAGCGCCAGCACTTCCTTCTCCCGGCGGGTAAGCAGCGGTACATCAGGCGCGTCTTGGCGACGAATGGCTGTGGCAGCTTCAAAGCTCAGGTATTGCTGGTGGCGCATTACAGTGTGGAGCGCTTCCATGATCTCTTCTTTTGCGGCATTCTTCAGCAGGTAGCCATCTGCGCCTGCTTCCATCATTTTAGTGATATAGCTGTGCTGGTTGAAGGTGCTCAGCGCAATGATCTTCACGGCGGTGCGCAACGCTTTTACCGCACTGCAAAGTTCTATGCCGCTCTGGTCGGGCAGGTTAATATCCATCAGGATCACATCCGGCTCCTGATGATGCACAAATGCCATACAGGCGGCGGCGCTTGACGCGTGGCCCATCCATTCGATGCTGTCTTCATGCTGAAGAATAGTGCGCACTCCTTCGACCACCATATAATGGTCATCAACGATGAACAGACGAATCATGATAGTGGCTTTTTAAACACGATGAAAACAGATGTGCCTTCCGTAGCGGAAGACCTGATGTCCATTGTGCCATTCATATAATCCACGCGGTTGCGGATGCTGGTAAGTCCCATGCCCTGCTGCTGTTTATCTGCGTTGAAACCATGGCCATTATCTTCTACCGTGATCTCATAGCGGCCATCCGAGCAGGTTACCTGTACCAGTACTTCCGAAGCACCTGCATGACGAATGATATTGCTGATCAGCTCCTGTACAATGCGGTAAATATTGATGGATGCCGTCTTGTCCGTATCGTCTTCTGACAGACCGGATGTCTGGCAGGCGAGCTTCAGCACGCCCGTACTGTTTACATACAGGCACATATCCTGCAGCGCAGCATCGAGCCCGAATTTGATCAGCGATTCCGGCATCATATTGTGCGCCACGCGGCGTAGTTCGCCAATGGAGGCATCCAGCATATCCAGGCTTTTGCCGAACGCCATCTGCTGGTCGGGTGTCATGATCATATTGTCCTTCATATTCGCAAATGAGAATTTAATGCCGCTGAGCATTCCGCCCAATCCATCGTGCAGGTCTTTGGCCATGCGCGTGCGCTCTTCATCCTGCGCCTGCAGCACGGCTTCTGTAGCGTTAAGCTGCTTTTCCTGCTCCAGTTGCAGAATCTTTTGCTCGCTCAACTCCTGCTCACGCTGCATAGCTCTGCGCCTGTTTCTGTAGCTGCGCAATGAGAGAAAGATGATACAGATGGCGGCAATAAGTGATGCGGTCAATAGTGCCGCCAGCAGCCGGCTTCGCCTGATATCAGCGGCTTGGAGCTGAATGCGCTGCTCTTTTTTAGTGGTCTCATACTGTGCTTCCAGCTCTAGTGTATTGGCGTCTATTTTTGTTGAGAATATCTGCTGGCGCACCGAATCATGCAATGCATTGTAATGAAAGTGATCACTGAGATTGCCCCTTACCAGAGCAATACTGCCCAGTAGCTGATAGCTGTCTTCAAGAGAGGTGAGCAGATGATTGGCGCGGGCTGTATCAATTGATTGGTGCGTCAGGAAGCTGGCGCTGTCATAGTCCTTTTGCGTGAAATGGTAGAAGGCCAGGTCCTGCAGCGCAATGCAGTAATCATCTTTATCGCCCAGCTCCGAAGCCAATTCCAGCGCTTTGCGCGCGCGCTCCAATATGGGTGGATAGTTGCCCGTTGCTTTATAGATATTATCAAGGTTCAACAGAATGGGCAGTATATCCACTTTACTGCCTGACCTGTTGCCCGAGTCCAACGATTCCTGAAACAGCGCAATTGCTTCCGGATAGCGGTGCAGCTCATACAGGCAGCTTCCCGTATTGGTCAGCGCATTGCAGATATTGTAGCGGTCGCCAATAGCCCTGCAGAGCGCTATTGCCTGCAAGCCGCACTGATAGCCCTTTTCGGGCTGATGCAGTTTTATATAAACGCCGGTAAGATTGCCATTGATCACTACCATCCCTGAAGTGTCTTTCCGCTGCTCGTACACCTTCTTCGCCTTCAAATAATAGAAGATGCTGCTATCCATATGCAGGCTGCTGTATGAATAATTCAGGGCCATGTTGGTATAGGTAGAGGCAAATCCGCGCTGGTCGTGCAGCTTTTCTGCCAATGCTTCTCCACGCCGGCACAGCAAAAGACTTTCCTGGAATTTACTTTGCAGCGTAAGTACATAAGCCAGTTCCGTAGTGCTGCACAGCCGGCCATAATCGTGGTTGAGGCGTGCAAATAATGAATCGGCCCTGCTGAGATAATACCAGGCGCTGTCAGGCATAATGCTTTCATACTTCGCACCGATCTCGAAGAGCAGCCATGCCTTGTTGGAATCTTCCCGTGCTACGCGCAGCTGATGAAGAAGGCTGTCCTTCAGTCTTCCGGCAAAGGCGGCAGACTGCAGCAACATACAGAGCAGTATAGGAAGCAGACGCTTTTTCATGGTTATAGAATGGCGGAACGTTTACATAAAAGTAGTTCCGCCCCGCAGCCATTCTATCCCTTTTTTCAGGGATTTTTTAAAAATCCCCTTTTTACAGGATTGTTACAGCCTGCAATCTGAACCACATTTGTACCCTAACCAATAAAAATCAGCACTTATGAAAAAGATGCTTACTCTGGCAGTATTTCTTTGCCTGGCATGTAGCTGTAGCTATGCCAAAATCTGGCGTGTAAATAATGCTGCGAACATCATTGCAGACTTCAGCAATCCCAATACCGCAGCGAATTCAGCTTCGGTGATGCCGGGCGATACCTTGCATATAGAGCCTACCGGGATCAACTATTCCAGCATCGACTTGCATAAGCCATTGGTCATCATCGGTGGCGGCTATCTGCTGGATACAGCCAACAGCGGCAATGGCGGACTGCAGGCTACTGCCAATCAGTCGATGGTAGGTGGTTTCTTTTTATACAGCACAGCCGGCGGTACCAAAATCATGGGCATGGTCAGTAACTCTTACGTGTATTATCAGGAAGATAGCGTGAACAATATCAGCTTTGAGAAGTGCTACCTGAACGGGTTTGTGATGAACAATAAGAACTGCCGGAACCTTACGGTCCGTAAGTCAGTGATTGCAGGCGGTCCGGCCTATTTCAATTCCGGCACGCTTTCCAATGCCACGATCGAGAATTGCATTATCGCCACCTATTTCGATTGTTCTGCTTTTGTGTCCGGATGCGTTGTCCGCAATTGCGTATTCGACCAGAACAGCGTCAATATCAACAATTGCTACTTCACCAACAACATCGTTAGTTCCAACATCGCAATGGCCAACAGCATCGTCAAGAATAATTTGTTCTCTACCTCGCCAACATTTCCTGCCGGTGCTGTCAATAATCAGATCAACATTCCGCTCAGCGCTATTTGCGTGCTCACGGGCAGCTTTGACAGCCGCTACAGGCTCAAGCCCGGATCACCCGCTATAGGAGCCGGCGTTACCATTGCGGCCTATACGCCCGATTGTGGAGCCTATGGTGGTCCCGACCCATATCATCTTTCCGGTATTCCGTCTATTCCTACCATCTATCAGCTCAGTGTGCCATCCAGCATCCAGCTCAATACACCTTCCATGAATGTGACCCTGAGCACGCGCAACAACAATTAGTTCATTAGCTAAAATACAATGAGCTATGAAAAGAATTTTTATGCTCCTGGCAGGCTTGTGCCTGCTGACGGACAATGCAGATGCACAGTCATTTGCTAACTACCTGAGCACGGATGGCAGCAGCAGCTTTGCGGCATTCAATAACAATGTGCTGAATGGAGCGGTCACTTTTACCATTGAATACTGGGTAAAGACAACCGAGAGCAAAAGCAATGGCACCTACTGGCAGCGCCCGACTATGGCGGGGATGTGTACGGCGGGCAATATCAGCAATGACTTTGGCATTACTACAGACAATGGCTACATCGGTTTCTGGCAAGGTCTGAATTCTTCTGCCGATCAGAGTTACCAGTCATCCACGCTGCAGATCAATGACAACAACTGGCACCACATAGCGCTGGTAGATAACGGTAGCACGATGACCCTGTTTGTAGATGGCAACAGCATTGCATCATCATCTACAGGCAATGGCATTATCAGCACCAATGCGCCATTGACCATCGGCGCTACCTCGCTTGACTTCGGTACGGGCGGCAACAATGCGGCCAATGTCAATTTCTTTCATCAGGGGCAGTATGCAGAAATGCGCGTATCCAATAATGCGCGCTATACCGCTTCGTTCACACCGGCTACCTCATTCACACCGGATGCCAACACCTTGTCGCTGCTGCATTTTTCGGGGCAATGCGGGGTGAAAATCAATGACGCATCTGCAACGCATAATGATCTTGTCTCCAACACAGGTTCTGCATCCTGCACCACATTGCCGTTGGGTAGCAGCTATACGTTCGATGGCAACACACAGTATGGCATTACTCCTGCCGGTATGATGAATGGCTTGTCTGTCTTTACTATTGAAGGATGGATCAAAAGCACCGACCTTAATGTAACACCTAACAGCGAGGTCTGGCGTGCGCCCAATATAATAGGCAACTCTTCTCCGGGTGCAGCTTCCGGCGATCTGATTGTCAGCACACAGGCGGGCTATTTATCCTTCTATACCGGGCTTAATACAACAACCGGCGACAATGCCGTAATATCCAAGGCTTTTATTTCAGATAATCAATGGCATCACTGGGCTGTATCGGTAAATGGTACGAATGCCTTGCTTTTTGCAGATGGGGTAAACGTAGGAAACCTGCCCATCAACCGTGGGCTGGCTACCAATGGAGTTGATGCGCTCGGGCTCATGGTCAACAACAGCTCCTGCTGCGGCGGTGCTATATACCGCCACTCAGGCCAGCTCGATGAAGTTCGCTTCTCCAGCGTAGCCCGTTATGCCACCAATTTTACCCCGCCCACCGGCACCTTTATGTCAGATGCTTCTACCGTAGTGCTCTATCACCTGGATGCCTACAACTGCATGAGCTTTTCTACACCCGATGCCAGCGGCAATAACAACAGCGGTACGATGTACGGCTATGCAAATTGTCTTCCGGATATAGCTTATCCTTCAGCGTCGGCAGCCATCACGAATGTCACCGGTGCAGAATATTTTTTGGATGTCGATCCCGGTTTTGGCAGCGGTATTGTAATCCCGCTCACACCCGCTGTTACTATCAGCAGTCTCATGGCAAGCATCAACACAAGTGCGCTCAGCGCTGGCATTCACCGCCTGTACCTGCGCACCAAAAGCGCATCCGGCACTTGGAGCGAGACCAGCGAGCAGGACTTTCTCATAGATTATAATGTGGCCTATCCTCCGGCTCCGCCTGCCATCACCAATATTGCCGGTGCAGAATATTTTTTAGATGCTGATCCGGGTTTTAGCAATGGTACAGCCATTCCGTTCGCACCCGCTGTTACTATCAGCGGCCTCACCGCAAGTATCAACACAAGTATGCTCAGCGCTGGCATTCACCGCCTGTACTTGCGTAGTAAAAGCGTATCCGGCATTTGGAGCGAGACCAGCGAGCAGGACTTTCTAGTAGACTATAATGTGGCCTATCCATCAGCGCCGGCAGCCGCAGTCAATGTGACCGGTGCAGAATATTTTGTAGATACAGACCCCGGTTTTGGCAGCGGCACCGCTATCGCTACAACTGCTGCCCTGGATATTAATAATCTGCCGGTGGCCATACTTACCGGTGCACTTACACAAGGCGTTCACCGTCTGTACCTGCGCACCAAAGCCGCAACAGGCATATGGAGCGAAACCAGCGAGCGCGATTTCCTGATAGATGATAATCCGTCCTATCCGCCGGCACCGGCAGTGCCCGGCAATATCACTAAGCTCGAATACTTCTTCGATACCGATCCCGGTTTTGGCCATGCTACTGCTGTGCCGGTAGCGCCTTCGGCCAATATCCAGAACTACACCTTCGCCGTCAATACAGCCAGCCTTTCGGGGGGCAATCATACCCTGTTTATCCGCTCTTACGATGACTGGTCGGTCACCAGCGCCAGCGCCTTCAGCGTGAGCAGCCCGCTGCCGGTATCATGGTTATCCTTTACTGCTGCAAAGCAGGAGGCTGCCATAGCCTTACAGTGGAAGGTCAATGCATCTAATGCTGTAAAGTACAGTGCAGAGCGCAGCAGCAATGGCTCCGGCTTTTATACCATAGGCACCCTCAAAGCACGGCCTGTCAGCGGCGTACAAACTTACAGCCTTACAGATGAGCAGCCGCTGAGCGGTACAGGCTACTACCGCATCATGCAGGAAGATGCCGGTGGGCGCATTACCTACTCTGCTGTGCTGCCGGTACTCTTCGAGGCGCAGCAGGACATTCGCATCTACCCGAACCCTGCCGTTACAGAAGTGAGCATCAGCGCCGGGCAGGATATATCCGGTACCATGCGGCTGTTCGCTGCCGATGGCAGGCTGGTATGGCACGGCGCCATCAGCGGCAGGCAGGCTACCATACCGCTGGCCGGCCTTGCCCACGGCACTTACAGGCTGGCCCTGAGCACCGGTGCCGGTGAGCAGATCACGAAGCAGATCATTAAAGAGTAGTTTCCAACACCTGATAGACCCATGTTTCCAAAAAAAGCCGGTAGTTTTACCTGGCTTTTGCTTGTGTAAAAATGAACGGCTTGTCAGGCCATTGAAATTCCTTGTCCTTTGGCGGTTCAGGTTCGCTTCGCGTCCCGACCCTTTTGGTCACAGCAAACAGCCTTTTGTACAGTAGATGAATGCATTTTCGGATAGCTGAGGAGGCCATAGGTTGTAGTCCTGAAATCCCAGCTTTTGATGCATCTCTACCCAGCGTTGCTCATTGTCCCTGAGCAGCAGATCCTGCTCGATGCCGTGCAGCTCATCATTCAGAGATATGATGCGTTCTGTTTTATAGATATCCAGATTATACTTTTTAATGAGCACTTTCATAAGCGCCTCTTTGTAGCGCCGGTAGATGGCATAAGGAATATCGGTAGATGAAGCGGTGGTAGGATCTCCCAGGTAAGCCTGCGCTGCATCATAAAGAAGCGCTTCCCTGCGCATAGCTGGTGGCACGAGGCAGCATAGGATGGTGCTGTGCTGCGCAAGGCTGAGAAATCTTGATGATTGAGTAGTAAAGCGACTGGCGTGCGCGAGACCATACGCAATGTCCTCAGCGCAAATCATATCCGGTTCAGGGTGTTGCAGATCGAGCACTCTGCCGCTTTTAAGGTGTAGCCTGCCATCCTGCAGGCCGGATAATGGTTGATAAGATGGTACTTCGCTTATGGGAATACCAGTCACATTCCCGCCTAAGTTGTTAGTCGTTTCTTGCATAGGAGCACAATGAATTGAAGAGAAAAGATCGTGGCTTGTTATGATTGATCGAACGGATGACAGAGGGAATCATTTTGTTTTTCTCAGATAGCCATGTAAGTATGCTATGTCATTTTGTGAAATTTTTATTTATGTTTTTATTAATCTATATTATCAATACCTTTACAAGTTTACAACTATTTGGTGTATAAAATACACTTTAAAGTTTTATTGAACTACAAATAAGTTATCAGAATCGCTTTTACAGCCTTATTCAAGGTTTGTTTGCAGCCCTATTTCCGGCTCACGATGACTATTACAGGCATTATTAAGAAACACCTTCAGATGCATGACATGACGCAGAAAGATCTGGCGGTACTGTTGGGTGAATCACAGCAAAACCTGAATAAGAAGCTCACGAAATCTGATGTGGATACGGCCTATCTGAAGCGGATATGCATCGCACTCAACCACGACTTTTTCTACGATCTGAGCGAGCAGCTCAGGAAAGACTCGCCCGGCATACCCAGCGGTATGGTAGAGGAAGACATAAACAATTATGAGCTGAGAAAGGAACTGAAATATGTGCGCATCATGGAAGAGAACCTGCAGCTCTACCGCGACATCACCGCTTACCGCGACCGGCTCGACCATATGAAAGGCAATATTTAATGAAGCCCCGCATTAGCAGGGGCTTTACTTTTGGTGCAGAATCAAAAACCGGCTTAACCCCTATATGGCATCCTCTTCCCGGAAAAGAACGCTCATACCCATGCACTCTATGGAAATGGAACACGGGCGCGGCATAGAGCTGGAGCGCATAGAGACAGGCCAGGAGCAGAATATGGGCGAGCATGTGCTGCAGGCGCACCGCGATGACCATTATATGTTTTTCCTGCAGGATAGCGGCGAGACGAACCTGATGCTCGATTTTCAGCCCGTAAAGATCAGGGACAATATGATTGGGTTTGTGCTGCCCGGCCAGGTACATGCCTATGCGCCGGGCGTGCAGCAGGCGGCGGGATGGTTTCTCGCTATTAATACTTCGCTGATAGATGCGCCCTACAGGGCGGTATTTGAAAACAAGCTGCTGGAGCGGCAGGTCATGAAAGTGCAGGACCCTGAGCTGCTGGCAGATTGCCTGGCGCTGCTCTACCGGGTGATGCAGGGCGGAGGCGAGCATTATCCCCTTACCGTAGTGCGCCACCTGCTCAATGGTTTTCTGGGCATGGCCTCTGCGGCCTTCAGCAGGGTAGCCGATGCGCCGGGCAGGCCGGTAGGCAGGCTGACGGCGATTGCCGCCGAATTCCGTGAGCTGGTAGCGAAGCGCCTGATTACCCACAAAAGCCCTGCCGCCTATGCCGCGCTGCTCAATATATCGCCCACTTACCTCAACGAAGCGGTGAAGGCGCAGACGGGCTTCCCGGCTACTTACTGGATACAGCAGGAGACCGTGCTGGAAACAGGCCGGCTGCTCTACTATACAGACCTTACGGTCAAGGAGATCGCCCACCGGCTGGGCTTTGAAGACCATGCTTACTTTTCAAGACTCTTCCGGAAGGTAATGGGCATGACAGCACTGGCCTTTCGCAGCAAATACCGCGAATTGTCCAATCATCACCTCTGATAAGACATTGCTGGCGGCAGCGTTCTGTACGTGCTTTGCATTACCAAATAAGGTACGTATGACTGCAGCAGCAACAGGTATCCGTAAGCAGGCTACCACATTCCTCGAAAACAGGCTTACACACAAAGGCAGGGTACTGGCCGTAAGAGCATGGACGCCCGCCTCTTTTTATGAAATAGACCTTCACCTGCCCGAAGCAGATTTTCACCGCTGGCAAAAGGCGCAGCACATCAAGGTGCGCGTAGCGCCATTCATTTACCGCGATTATACCCCGGCCGATTGGGATGCAGGTACACATACCTGCACACTGTACATAGATGCCGGCCACGATGGCGCAGGTGCGCGCTGGGTAAAGGAGCTGCAGGCGGGAGATACGATTGCCTATCTGGGCATTGGTCCTACACCTCAGTCTCCGGGGCAGGAGGCAAAAGCTACATTTCTGGGAGATCAGAGCGCTATCGGCCACTTCCTGGCGCTGGCGCAGCTTGCGGGGCAGGCTACTCACATTAATGGCGCTATCGTGCTGGCTGAGCCGGAGCACCGGCAGCAGTACGAGCATGATTTCTCCCGCCATCTGAATCTTGAGCTGTTGCCTTTCCGGTATTCGATGGAGCATAGCCTCATGCGGTGGGCTTTCGACTGTCCGATTTATGAAGATCAGGTGTTTTACCTGGCGGGCAATAATGATCTGATGACAGGCCTGCGAAAGGCGCTGAGGCAGCATGGCATTAACCCGCGGCAGATCAGGGCGCAGGGATTCTGGCACTAGAAGTTTTACAAATCTTCTTCTTCCACCTCTTCCATCCGGTAGCGCAGGGCGTGCGCTTTAAGATGCAGCGGCTTTTCCCGGAATTCTGACCAGGTACGGATAAACGCTGCACCGAAGTACAGGATCATGGATGAATAGAAAACGAATAGCAGCACGAGCACAATAGCGCCCGATGCGCCGTAGAAGCTGCGCACTTGTCCGGGCCTCAGCAATAATTGCAGTACCCATTTACCAATATTGAACAGGATACTGGTAAGGATCGCGCCCGTTAAGGCAATTTTTGTAGCAGGCCTGGCATCGGGCAGCAGCATGAAGAGCACGAAAAACCATACGGCGCTTATAAGAATGACGATGGCTTCGCTGAGGCAGGCGCCCAGATAAAAAACGGTTTCGGGAAATGCATTGACCAGATAGCTGCCGAGCATATGTCGGCCCGTATCTATCAGCTGCATGGCGAAGAATAAGATACCCGCCAGTAAAATGACTGCGAGCGAAAAGACTCTTGACTGTAAGCCTGCCAGGATGCCTGAGCGCGGCCTGCGCCGTACCTGCCAGATCTGATTGATCGAATTACGGATCACATTGAACAGAGTAGTGGCTACGAATATCAGGAAGATGAACAGGCAGATAGTGATCAGGTAATTGTGCTGGAGCGCGCGGAAGCTGCGGATGGCCTGCAGAATGCTGGCGGTGCTGTCCTGCCCCAGAATCATACTCAGCTGTCCGGAAAGCTGCCGGCCAACGGTGCGCCGGTCCAGGAAAAGGCCAAGTGTGCGCACGATAATCATCAGGATAGGCGGCAGGGCAAAAGAGGTGAAAAAGGCTGTAGCGCCAGCCAGACGCAAAGGATCATTGTACGTAAGCCTGACGAAGGAGCCGCGGATAATCTTTATAGCGCTATGGAGATGCTTTGCAATCACTGATGTAATTATAAGGGCAAATGTAGGATGAGGATAGCAGTAAAGACCAGCGCTGACGAACGAACAGGTGAATGTTCACCGCAATTTTTAGTGATTGCTGCCCACGGTGCGCTCGATTGCATCGCTTACCGCCAGGACCATGCTATCCGGCACATTCAGCCCTTTCCCATCCACAATATCGTACCGGTCCAGCTCACTCCATTTCATGAAGAAGCGCGGGAAGCCGGGAATATTTATCTCATAATGCATTCCATCGCGGCGCAGCGCGGGCAGCACGATAGCCAGCAGCTCCCGGCTATCATGGGTAATCTTTGCAGTGAAATTCTGAGGCAATTGTTTCCGGAATTAAAAGGGCAAAAGTAAAAGGTAAAACGAGATTTGCTTTAACGCTGGCAGGGTTTAAAACCCTGCCAGCGTTGGGAAAAGATAAAAGCACAAGAGCTATCCCTTACCGGAATAGCCCCTGAAGTATTCATTGATAAGATGATTAGTTCACCACCGGCAAATAGCTGTAATGCTTGCCATACTCCAGCATCTGATCAAAGAAGCTGGATGGATAAGTCACCTTAATATCAATGATCTCATCGCCTTTCATCACCGGAGTCAGCTTAGGTTGTACGAAGCCTCTGTATGGCTTTACATTCAGCTTTGCATAGCGCTCCAGCACTTCCTGGTGGAGGTCAGGGTTCACCTTTACGCCATATGTTTCGATCAGGTTTTTGCCGGCTTCAAAATCGCCCTCGCTCTTGATGCGCTGAATTTCGCGCAGCAACTGGCCAAACAGATCGCGCAGTTTATCATAATCGTTCACCTGCACATACGTCTTGCCATTCTTTTTTACGAACTCGACCACATTGTCTTTCTTTCCTTTCTCATACGCCCAATAAGCATTCAGCGCGCGGTTGCGCATGTGCGCTTCTTCGATCTGGTCGCCCGGCTTCAGGCGTGTGAGCTGCGTCATCAGGCCATTCATCATATAGCTGTCGTACTCGGCGCGGCCTACTTCCAGCGATGGCATTACACCGATATCGATCAGCTTTTTGTCCATCACATAGTACAGGCCAACCAGATCGGCACGTGCTTCTTCGAGTGCGCTGGCATAAGTTTTCAGCGTCTTGTCAGTCGTTTCCACACCGGGGTTGATCTGTCCGCTCGCATGGCCGATGCACTCATGCATATCGGTGTGCAGGTCGGCGGCCAATGCGCCGTATTTCCTGGCACGCTCGAGCACTTCAGTGTTCACACAAAACTCTTCGAGCATTCCGCTCTTGGCGCTGGCAACATTGTAAGAATGAATGATATTGCTCAGCGATACGCTCTTGGAGCCATGCTCTTTGCGGATCCAGTCGGCATTGGGCAGGTTGATGCCAATAGGCGTACTGGGCGCAGCATCGCCGCTTTCCACCACTACCGTAATGGCTTTGGCGGTAATGCCTTTCACCACTTTTTTCTTGTGCTTATCCATTAGCGGGGAATGGTCTTCAAACCACTGGGCCTGAGCGGCAATGGCGGAAATGCGCTTGGTTGCTTCCATATCTTTGATGGATATAGTGCTTTCGTAGCTGCCTTTCTTGCCAATGGCATCCATGTATACTTCTATAAATCCATTCACCACATCTACGCGGCTGTTCACATCTTCCACCCAGGCAATGCTGTAATCATCAAATATTTTAAGATCGCCGGTCTGGTAGAATTTCACCAGCAGATCGAGCGATTTTTTTTGTTGCTCATTTTCAGCAACCGTGCTGGCCTTCTTCAGCCAGTAAATAATGCGGTCGATGGCCGCGCCGTACATGCCACCGCTCTTCCATACATGCTCTTTTACCTGGCCATTTTCCATGACTACTTTACTGTTCAGACCCCAGGATGGCGCATTGTCCGTGGTCGGGAATTTGTTGTAAAAATCTTCTACTTGCTTTTGGGTAACGCCTTCATAGAAGTTGTTGGATGAGTTGACGACATTGTCCACATCCGGGCGAAGATCCACCACTTTAGGCTCTACTGTTGCATCATAGACGAGCGGCTGTATGCGGGTCCAGAAAGCGTCTTTTGTTTCACCGGCATCCAGTGGCAGCTTTTTAGCATCTATGAGCATCAGCATCTTTCTGAAATATTCCGGGCTGCATTCAGGGATGAACTTCTCATTGCCGTAGTGATGGTGATTGCCGTTGGAGAACCAAAAACGTCCGCAATAGGCTTTAAACTGCGCCCATTCCGGTGTACTTTTGGATTCCATGTTAAGGCTATACATCGCCTCCAGCGTCTTGCGCAGCAGAATTCCGTGCTTACTCTTCTGATCATAGATGATGTCGCGTCCGCAGAGCGCTGATTCGTACAGGTAGTAAGCCAGCTTTTTTTGCTGCAGGCTCAGCTCATTAAAGCCCGGCACCTGATAGCGCAGGGTCTGCAGGTCAGCAAAGCCTTCGGCCTCTACCTTAAAGCCTGTTTCTTTCGTAGTTGTCTTCACCGTAGTTGTCTTTTTTACCTGTGCCTGTGTGGGGGCCGGCAGGCAGCAATGTGCGCCGATCAGTGCAACCGGCAAAATCCATTTTTTCATTTATTGAGGTGTAATTGTATGCTTCGAATGAATAAAAGTAGCCCAAACACCGGAAGTTTGGCCGCACAAGGCATTTTTTACCGCCAACAGCGGGATTTATGCCTGCCTGCCAATACTTTTGCCGCGATATGAAAAAGCTGTCTGTCCTGATGGTGCTGATCCTGCTCGCTGCCTGTAGCGCACCGGACCATAATGCTTCAAAAAACAACCCTGCTGCGGGATGGACGCCGCCCGGCGCAGGCGCGGTGGTAGCCGCGGATAGTATGCAATATCATGGCGATGCGCTCAACCGGTTTTACTTTGTGGTGAAGCTGACGGTGAGCAGTGACAATGAACAGGCCAATGCCAATGGCGATTATGGATTTGTGTATGATGTAAACACGCATTGCGGCCCCGGCGTGCTTACCGGAAAGATAACGATGCCTACAGGCGGCAAAAGCCTGAAACCCTTGCTGCGCGCAGCACCGGAAGGCGGTAATAAATATATTGTAGGCTTCATTGCCGGCAGCGATATGGGTGGCGATGGCAAGACTTTTCAGGAGCTTTATTCCATCACTGCGGAAAAAGAAAATATTGAAATCAGGCAACTGAAAAACTATCGCTTCCGGTAAGCTGCTGTTTTCTGAATTGCAGGAATGGCGTACCTTTTCAGCGATTATTTTAAAAAATAAAAACG
Organism: Chitinophagaceae bacterium; assembly: GCA_965200035.1. GTDB lineage: Bacteria > Bacteroidota > Bacteroidia > Chitinophagales > Chitinophagaceae > UBA1952. The sequence goes on from OZ241334.1 coordinate 2,182,547, forward strand.
ACATTTACATGAATATCCCTGTAGTAGATCTCGCTCATTTTACCAACGGCACTCCGCAGCAAAAGCAGGAGTTTGTACAGCAGCTTGGCAAGGCTTACGAAGAAGTAGGCTTTGTGGCAGTAAAAAATCACGGCATTCCCGATGCGCTGATCAAAGACTTGTACGCTTATGTGCAGCAGTTTTTCATCCTTTCTACAGAAGAAAAGGAAAGCTACGAGAAGAAAGAGCTGGCCGGACAGCGCGGCTACACTTCATTTGGCCGCGAGCACGCCAAAGGCTATGATGCGCCGGACCTGAAAGAGTTTTTCCAGTACGGACAAGAAGTGACGGATAACGACCCGATCAAAAGCGAATATCCGGATAATGTAACGGTAGAGAAAGTACCGCCATTCACACCTACGCTGCGCGCATCCTACAAGGCTTTCGAACAAAGCGGAACTGCATTATTGCAGGCCATAGCGCTGTACCTGCGTCTGGATGAGCACTACTTTGATCAGTATGTGCACAATGGCAATTCCATCCTGCGCGCTATTCATTATCCGCCCATCATGCAGGAACCGAAGTCTGCTATCCGTGCCGAGCAGCATGAAGATATAAACCTCATTACCCTATTGGTAGGAGCCAGCGCTGATGGACTGCAGATACAGACCAAAACGGGCGATTGGGTTCCGGTAACCTCGCTGCCGGAGCAGATCGTAGTGAATGTGGGCGATATGCTCCAGCGCCTCACCAATAATAAGCTGAAAAGCACCACACACCGTGTAGTAAATCCGCCGCGCGAAATGTGGGGCACTTCCCGTTTCTCCATTCCTTTCTTCCTGCACCCGAAAAGCGATATGAGCCTCAAGTGCCTGGATAGCTGTATTGATACGCAGCATCCGAAAGCATACGAAGATGCAACAGCCGGTGAATATCTGGATGAGCGCTTGCGCGAAATAGGCCTGAAAAAATAACGCTGTGCTACATAAGGTCGGGACGCGAAGCGACCTGAGCCGCTACAGAATGGGTAATTTCAATGATTTGCCAGGCAGCGATAACGGACAATGCTTCGTCCAATTTTCTGCTACATTTGATATAGCATTGTACATTAGATTATGGCAGATAACAACAATACAGGCGGGCTTTTCGGCGGGTTGAAGAAGTTGCTTTTCAAAGATGAATTTGCAGAACAGTCTGCGCCATCGCAAAAAGAGACTCCGCCACCTGTACCACCACAACAGCAGACCTATCAGCAGACGCCACCGCCGCTTCCGGTAAGCATTACATCCCTTTCAGGGAACAATAACAGCACCCCCCCTTCCGGCAATCCGGATGATCAGATGCGCGCCAAAGCATACCAGCTGCTCGAATCCATCAATCAGCCGGGCGTGGATTTTCTGGAAATATGGAATGCAGCGGAAGAGAACGGCGGAGCCACCGGAGCCAATATCCGTGCAGCATTCAACGCGCTGAAGTATGCAGACAAAACGCTGACGAAAGATAAAATTCTGAGCACCGGCAGCTATTACACCGGCGAGCTGCAAAAAGCGCTCGATACAGACCTGGCCCGCAAAGTTGCCCAACAACAGCAGCTTGAAGGAGAGAAAAACCAGCAACGTCAAAACCTGACGGCCGGAATAGGAGATATAGAGAAGCAGATCTCCGCCATGCAACAGTCGCTCACCGATAAAAAACAACAACTCGCCGAACTGGATGCGACCTACGAGCCGAAAATGGCGGACATTGCTCAAAAAATGCAAAGCGGCAGGTCCACCATCACAGCCATGTTACAACAGATGCGTGCCATGCTTGCCATTGTAGAAAAGGAATTATAAAACTTTTTTTAAAACAAGAATTGCTATGAGCACAAGTTCGCAATACATGCCGGCCACCATTCCCGCAGAGTTACGCAATCAGTTACCCATCTTTCAGGTATTAGGCGATAAGCTGCCTGCCAGAGTGAAAACGCCTGAAGGAAAGAAAACCGCCAGTGCTATCCTCTTCTGGATACTTGTGCTGGGCGGCGCCGCAGCTTTCGTAATGAATATCGGATCTATACTGGCATTCGTGCATAGTTTTATAGCCTTCGCCACACAAAGCATCCTTTTAATAGCATTGTCTGTTGTATTGATCGTATTGCTGTTGCTGGCTCCGCGCATCATTCAGGTGCTGCATCGGGCAGGAAGCACCTTGCTTTTCAAAAGCGAGCAAAATATTGTACGCAACAACCCGATTACTTCGCTGCAAATGCTGCTGCGCGATGCTAAGGATACACTCAAAAGAGTAAAAGACAAAATCGCCAATGTAGATGGCGTGCGCATTGATATGATCCAGAGCGGCGAGAATGCACAACGCGCTGCTACTGACAAATATGCACTGGCCAAGCGTTTCACTACAGATGCAGCCAACCTCGATACTGCAGCCCAAAACTCCGATACGCAGCAGAATGCAGAGAAAGCAGCGGCTTTGCGCCGCGATGCCAAAGAGACACGCACCAAAGCATTCCTGGTAGGCAAGGAAGGAGAAGCGGAAGAGCAGAATGCACGCAGCTATGCTCAATACGCCAATCAGTTTGCCAAAGTGCTGGAAGTGCTCAAGGATAATGAGAGCGCCGCACGCATCTACGTAAGCACACTGGACAGCAGTATCTCTATCATCAACAAAAAGCTGGAGGCGACCAACAAGATGAAGAGCGCTACAGACGGACTGGCCGAAGTATTCAACATCAAGGATGGCTGGGTATTCCAGGAAGCGATGGGCGCCGCTACAACCGCTATTTCCCAGAACATCGCCGATATCCGCTCCAACCTGGAATTTCTCGATCAGAACAATAAGGTAACTGTAGGCGGCGCGCCAAGCCAGGAAGAGCTGAATGCCTTTATTCAAAAAGTGGACGAGCGCAACCTGAAGGTGCTGAATGTAAGCCAGATTGGTACGTCTTCTTACGAACTGAAGCCGGAAGAAAAAGTAGATCGCGGTTTCTCTTTGCTTGATTAATTTTCAGGAAATCATTATTCTTTTTGCAGCATAACCATTCATCAAATAATCCCAAAAACATGGCAAACGAACCATCAACGTGGAGCCGCCTCCGCTGGCCTGTAAAAGCAATCATCATTGGCGTGCCACTTATTGCCGCCGTATGGTTGGGCGCTAAGAGCGGCTTCATAGGCGCAGGTCCCGCTCCTGAAAAGACTGAGCAAACTACCAGCACATCTTCCACCACTTCATCTGATAATGCAGGAAGCGAAGAAGGTAAAAAATCCAAAGAATCATCCGGCAGCACCAGCGGTGAGCGCCGCACCTTTGCCTACCAGCCTGAAAAGCCGGTTAATGGTACGATGAAAGGTGTAGTAGAAGTAGGCGCGTCCGGCTTCAACTCGTTTATCATCAATATTGATAGAGAAAAGCACTGGGAGATCGTGTCCAAGGATTTCGGACAATCGCTCGCTTATGAAGGACTGGCCACCACCGAAGACATCCGCGCAGGTCTGAAGAAATACCTGGCAGGCATGTTTGAAAAAGGCGTTCAGAACAAGAATATGCACTTCGTGATCTCATCCGGCGCACAGAAAGAGCCAAAGACTGCAGGCATCGTCAGCGAACTGAAAAAAATGGGCTATATAGTGAATCTCGTAACGCCTGAGCAGGAAGGCAAGCTGGCCCTCAAATCTGTACAACCGGCTTCTTATCAGGACAATTCTTTTGTGGCGGATATCGGATCGGGCAATACCAAAGTATCGTGGTATGAAGGTGAGAGCCTGAAAGCGCTAGAACTACCGGGGGCAAAATACTATGAAAAAGGAACAGCGGATGATGCAGTAACCAGCGAAGTAAAAGGCAAGATGGCGGCACTGCCTGCGGCAAAAAAGGAAGTTTGCTTCATCATAGGCGGCGTACCGTACGAACTGGCCAAAATGGGCCGCCAGGGCGAAGAGCGCTATACCGTGCTGAATGCACCGGGTACGTACAATGTAGATAAAGCCAAAATCAAAGCCGGCCTTAACATTTACAAAGCGCTGGCAGAAGCTAGCGGCTGCGATACATTCGTATTCGATTGGGATGCCAACTTTACCATCGGCTTTCTGCTGAGCCTGCCTTCGTAGTCCCCCATACCGGCCTTCCCCGGAAGGGGCCTTTGGGCATGGTATGGTTATCAGTTAATATTTTATCTCTTAAAAAGAACCCCATGGTTTTCCATGGTGTTCTTTTTCATCACTGTATGAGATTAAGGAAAAAAAGCCTGGCACCACAGTAGCATTGAAGCTTAATAGAAAGATGTTGCGCGCAACTGCCTTTTTGCTTACTTTTTGGGCGAGCAAAAAAGTAAGAAATCGATATCAAAACAAAAAGCCCTGTAGTGTTTACTACAGGGCTTTTCAGCTTATAAAAAAGAATTAACCCTTAAAATGCTTGAGGCGGATGATCTCCTTTTCTGTAAGAAAACGCCATTTTCCGCGGGATACATTCTTCTTGGTAAGGCCTGCATAAACCACACGATCCAGCTTTTCCACCACATAGCCCAGCGATTCAAAGATGCGGCGCACAATGCGGTTCTTGCCGCTGTGTATCTCGATGCCAATCTCGTTTTTCTTCTCCAGATATGCCAGCGCATCTACCGGTGCAAGCCCATCTTCCAGCGTTACACTTCCTGCTACGATGTAGTCAAAATCGCGCTTCGTCAGTGGCTCGGTCAGTGTGACCTGATAGATTTTTCTGGAATTATAGCTTGGGTGAGAGAGCTTCTGTGCCAGATCGCCGTCATTGGTAATAAGCAGAACGCCAGTAGTAGCACGGTCCAGGCGGCCTACCGGATACAGACGATCTACACCCGCATTGGCTACCAGATCCATAACAGTACGGCGGCCTTTCTCATCTTCTGTAGTAGTGATGAAACCTTTTGGCTTATTCAGCAAAATATACACCAGATGCCTTTGGGGCGTCATGATCTTGCCATCGTGAGAAATCGTATCGTTCTCTTTCACGCGATAGCCCGGATCTAACACCACGGTGCCATTCACCTTCACCTTTCCTTCCTTCACAATCGCGGCGGCATCTCTACGGCTGCTGATACCACTATGCGCTAAATATTTGTTCAGCGTCATCGGGCCTGCCTTCGAGCGCTCGTCCCATTTATTGCTGCGGGTAAACGGGTGTTCATCTTCATAAAAATCTTCGCCTTCAAACGGATTTTCGGGTTTCTTGGACTCTTCATCCCGGCTGTCATCCCGTTTAATACGGCCTGCATCAAGCCTGCCTTTAAAGGATGGCTTGCGGTCGCCTTTGTCTTCACGGTCAAAGCGGCGCTTTGGTTCTTCTTCCTGCTCCCCTTCGCGCTGCTCAAAAGGTACATATTTTTTCAGGCCGTCATCACCAGCACTTGGAGCCGATCTGCGCTCTTTGGAAAAAGAGCGATCCCCGTCTTCCCGGCGCGGGCGCTTGGGACGATCTTCCCGATCCGGCTTTGGATAATTGCCTCTTTCTTCCCGATCACCGGTCTTGCCGCGGAATGACGGCCGATCATCATTGCTTCGCTTTTCCCTGAACGGACGGTCGCCTTCTTCCCGCTTGCGGAACGGCGGCTTCTCATCCGGGTTGCTCTTTCCTTTATATGGACGATCACCTTCATCACGTTTATGAAATGGCTTATCGTCTGAATTGCTTTTTGCTCTGTACGGACGGTCGCCGTCTTCTCTTTTACGAAACGGCTTATCGTCCGGGTTATTCTTTGCTCTGTATGAGCGATCGCCTTCTTCGCGTTTGCGGAAAGGCTTATCATCCGAATTGCTTTTTGCTCTGTACGGACGGTCACCCTCTTCCCGCTTGCGGAATGGTTTGTCATCTGAGTTACTCTTGGCTCTGTATGGACGATCCCCTTCTTCGCGCTTACGGAAAGGCTTATCATCCTGATTATCCTTGCTTCTGTAAGGACGGTCGCCATCCTCACGCTTGCGGAATGCCGGCTTATCCCCATCATTTCTCTTTTCTCTGAATGGGCGGTCGCCGTCTTCTCTTTTACGGAACGCCGGTTTCTCGCGGTCATTGCTTCTTTCCCGAAACTGCTTTTCGCGGGCCGGCCTTTCACTGCGGGGCGCTTCTTCGCGGCCGCTTTCTTTTGCGCTTCGCTTGGTTTTGTCCTTAGCACGGTCTGCCGACAATGGCTTTCTGGTGCGCCCGCCACTTTTCCCTTCATCCGAACCTTCCGGCCTGTTGTAATGTGTTTCTTTATTGGAACTCATATTCGTTCTGTCTTTTGCGCAGCTTAAAATTCTCCGCAAGCCTGCAAAGGTACAAATGTTTGCTGCGGTATCTAGAAAAGGTGCTAAAAGATGCATGTCGGCATTTGCTGCTCATCCGGTTTTTTATGAGGAGGATATACGCAGCTGTTGCTGCGCTATTTTTGCAGGATTGGTTTACAATCAATTTGCGTTTTTAATGGCGCATCTGAAGTAATTTCAATTACTTAAAATCGAGATCGGGTGTTGCAGCAATCATTTGGCAGTGGCTTACTGGAAGCGGGGTGCGATGAGGCTGGCCGGGGATGCCTGGCGGGTCCAGTATATGCTGCTGCGGTCATCCTTTCTGTAGATTTTTTTCATCCTTTGCTCAACGACAGCAAGCAGGTCACGGAAGCCAACAGAGGAGAGCTGCGGATATTCATCGAACAGCATGCGGTTGCGTGGGCAGTAGGCATTGTAGATCATAAAGAGATCGACCGGATCAATATTCTGAAAGCTTCTTTCCGGGCGATGCACAAAGCGGTAAAAGCCTTACATATGAAGCCTGAACTGCTGCTGATCGATGGCAACCGGTTTGCAACATACAAAGGCATTCCTCATCAATGCATTATCAAGGGCGATGGCCTGTACACTTCCATTGCTGCGGCAAGCATCCTGGCAAAGACGCACCGGGATGAGTATATGCAACAGTTACATCACAAGCATCCGCACTATGGATGGAATGAAAATAAAGGATATGGCACTTTAAAGCACCGCAGAGGTATTGTGGCGCATGGCCTCTCGCCGTATCACCGGAAGACGTTCCGCATGGGTACGGAGCAGCTTATGCTGCCATTGGATTAATATACGATCTTAAAAATGCTGCCTGTCCGGTTTAATGCCTGTGGATTATTGCCAGTTTTGTGACAGTACACTTCCCAGCTCGGTGCACAGATCTTTAAAAGAATTTTGCTTGACCATATAATGCGCTGCTCCAAGCGCTTTGGTTTGCTCTTTAAAATCCGGAGAAGTAGAGTAAATAATAACCGGAATGTTGTGATATTCCGCGCAGTTTTTGACTTCTGTCAGAAATTCAATTCCATTTTTGCGGGGCATATTCAGGTCCAGAAAAATAATATCCGGTATGGGCGGATGCTTTTCTTTAAGCACATCCAGCGCATCGTATCCATTGTGAGCCGGATAGATGCACACTTCCTGATCAATGGTGGCCAGCGCTTCGGCAAAAAGCTCCCGGTCATCCGCATCGTCATCTACTAATAAAACATTCCGAAGCTTCACCATAATATACTTTTTTGATAATAACAGTAAAGATAAGCCCTAAAAACATTAAAATATCCTATAAATAGACGAAAAAATGTTAAATGGAATTCAGGTAATACTTCGATATAAGGTATTGCGCAATAAGACTTCCAGCGCCAGTGATATTACTGCAATCAGTGCAAAAGGAAAGAAAAGCTCAGAGTAGTGCTTGTAGCTGCTCATCTCCAATTTTGTCTTTTCCAGCTTGTCAATTTCTTTATAAATTCCTTCCAGAGAACTATTATTGGTAGCCCGGTAATAGTTACCACCCGTCTCTTTCGCCACTTTACGGAGCAGTGGCTCATCGATCTGCACCGGCATCATGATCTTCTGCATCGCACCGCCCGGCATCGGCTGCGGGTAAGGTGCTTGTCCAATGGTACCAACCCCAATCGTATAGACCCGCACCTTGTAAGTCTTGGCCACTTCCAGCGCCAGATCAGGGCCGATCTTTCCTTTATTATTCACCCCATCGGTCAGGAGAATGATGATGCGGCTCTTTCCTTTCGTATTGCGCAGCCGGTCAACGGCGGTTGCAAGTCCATCGCCAATCGCCGTACCATCTACGAGTACTCCACTCTCGATACCCGCCAACTGCTCTTTAAGCACCGCATGGTCAATCGTTACCGGGCATTGGGTAAAGCTTTCTCCCGAAAAGATGACGAGGCCAATACGGTCGGTTGGGCGCTGATCAATGAAATCGGCTGCTACCTTTTTAGCGGCCTCAATACGGTTGGGCTTAAAATCTTCGGCCAGCATACTGCCCGATACATCTACAGCCAGCATAATGTCAATACCCTCGCTATCGATCGTTTCTGTAACATTCGTTGACTGGGGGCGCGCCAATGCAATGGTCAGCGCTACCAGCGCTACAACCCGCAAAACAGTGAGCACCGGGCGAAGACGGATGCGCAGAGAAGGGGCCAGCGTGCTCAGGCCGCCAATGGTCGTTAGCCGGAAGGCAGTGGCATTGCGCCGCTGCCGGTAACCCCACCAGATGAGCAGCGGAACCAGCAGCAACAGCCCGAAATAATACGGATATGCAAACGAAAGGTGCTTCCAGTCCATCAATGCTTTCATGCGGCCGTGGTAGTAGGGTTTGTTGATTGAGATGAGGAAGGAGTGGTGGCAACGACCAGCTCACGGGCGAGCTGCATGCTTTCTACATGCTCCTGCGGTAAAGGCTGTGCCTTGGCGAATTTTGCCAGATCGGCGGTACGAAGAATAGATTCCAGCGGAGTAGCTATCTGCTGCAGTTCCGGTATTGTTCTTGCCTTTTCGATCAGCTCATCGGTGGTCAGCTCAAGTGCTGCCGTATCAAAGCGGGCTTCGATATAGCCACGCAGCACATCGGTAAGGCGCACATAATATTCCTTGACCTCGCCTTTCTGCCAGAGCTGTTCCTTGTCAATGGTATTCAGAAGTCTTTGCGCTTTCTCCTGCAGTGATTCCTGTGGTCCGGTAGCTATGACAACAGGTTTTCTACGCTTTATTATAATCCCCAGAATCAGTGCAACGATCAATGCAAATATTATACCCACCCAGATGTAATCACGCGCGGCAGCTCTGCCCAGCAGCAGATCCTTGAGCTTGCCGGCTATCGTCTCATTGACCGGAATAATGGTTTTAATGGCTCTGAAAGGCCTGGTTGTATCTACAGCAACGGTCTGTACCAGCAGATGCATAGAATCCGTGCTCAACACATAAGGCGTACCGCCTTTGGGCAATACCGTGAACTGAAAGGAAGGAATGGTGAATATGCCTGAATCAAAACCAGTCACAACAAGCTTCTGCTTATAGGTAACCAACCCGTTAGATCTCGTAGTATCAATTGGCCCTTTGCCGGTGATCTCCAGCCTGGAAAAAGTATCAGGAAGCTGCGCCCACTGAATCGTGGATGTAGAAGGATTGTGCTGTACTTCCAGAAATACATGGGCTTCATCGCCTACTGTAATACGGCTTGCGTCAATGCGCACGCCCGTTTTGGCATCGATGCCGGTTTGCGCATTGGCAATCAATGACTGTGCTGCCAGCAGCAGCATGGGCAGTCCTGTTTTATTGAATACGCTTAAATTCATTTTGTAAGAAACATCCATTATTAACCGCTGCTACCTGCCTTTAAAAAATCCCTGAAGCACTTTTACATAATCCTCATCCGTCCGTACTTCCATGAGCCTTGCGCCGCTTTTGCGGAATACGCTGATGCTGTAATTCCGGTATTGCTCAAAGGTTTTAGCATATTGGGTGCGCACCTTCTTATCCGAAGTATCCAGCCAGCGCAGCTCACTGGTTTCTGAGTCGGTCACCTGCAGCAGCCCGGCATCCGGCAGCTCACGATCATGCTTATCATACACATGCACGCCTACCAGATCATGCCGGCGTGCAGCCAGTTGCAAGGCTGTATCAAACGGTGCGCTTACCATATCGCTCAGCAGAAAAGTGATGGTGCGCTTTTTCAATACATTATTCAAGTAGTCGAGGGCTTCATTTACCCGCGTATCCTGTGTTCGCTTTGGCTCAATGGAAAGAAGCTCACGGATGATGCGCAGAATATGGCTGCGTCCTTTCTTGGGAGGAATAAACCCATCCACTTTATCGCTGAAGAAGATGACGCCTACCTTATCATTATTGGTAGTTGCCGAAAAAGCCAGCACTGCACAGATTTCGGTAATGAGGTCGCGCTTCAGGCGCTGCTGCGTGCCAAAGAGTGAGCTGGAGCTGATATCTACGAGCAGCATCACGGTAAGCTCACGCTCTTCCTCAAATACCTTTACGAACGGGGTGCGCATCCGCGCTGTCACATTCCAGTCTATCGAGCGCACATCATCGCCCGCAGTATATTCACGCACTTCGCTGAACGACATGCCCCGTCCTTTAAAGGCAGAATGGTATTCGCCCGCAAAAATGTGGTTGCTCAATCCCCGGGTCTTGATTTCGATTCGGCGGACTTTTTTTAATATTTCGGCAGTAGTGGGCACAAATGTTTTTTTGTTCTGCATAAACACTGACAGGATTTGTAATCCCGGCAGCATTCATGCGCAAATGTAATATAGCCTGCAAAAGCGGACAGGCGGCCGATGCTTAAATTTTTCTGAAAAATATTTATACCGCTGTTTGCCACAGATTGTCCCACAAATGAGCAGGCAGCTTTCTAAACACCAATTACTTAGTAGCTTTATTGCCCAAAACAATACATCATCCATGAAACCAACCATGAATAAAGCAGCCGTAATGATGGCCGCTTCCACGCTGCTCTTCGCCGCCTGTACTAATGACAGCAAAACCACCGAACAGAAAACAACAGATTCTACGACCACTACTACAACACCGCCAAAGCCGGCCGCGCCTATCGCGCTGGCAGATGTGCCCGCCTCACCGGAATTTCCCGGCGCGCAGCTAACGATGACTTCTGCTACCGCTGCTAAAGTGGGTACCGATTCTGCTAAAGTATCTTTTGCCTTTGCTGTAAAAAATTATGAGCTGAAAAACCAGACCGCCGATGCAGGTGGCAAGCTCTGCAACAATTCAGATAAAGGCCAGCACATACACTTTGTGCTCGATAATATGCCTTATGTAGCGCTGTATGAGCCAAAGCATGAGGTGATGCTGAAGACCAATACTGAGCATAGCCTCATCTGCTTCCTGTCCCGCTCTTACCATGAATCAATCAAGAGTGAAGGCGCTGCGGTAGTCTATAACTTTAAGATCGATGAAACGGGCAAGCTGGTAAAGGCAGAAACGCCTAAGACACCAATGCTGTTCTACAGCCGTCCCAAAGGTGATTATATAGGCAAGGATACAGCGAACGTGCTGCTCGATTTCTACCTGGCTAATGCCAAGCTGGGCACCGATCTGCAGGTGAAGGCAGACATTAAGAATGAAACAACCGGCGCTACGGCCAGCTTTAACCTCAATGAATGGAAGCCAAAATTCATCCAGAACCTCGGTACTGGCAAGTGCATGGTAACGCTGACGCTGATCGATAAGAGCGGTAATCCGGTAGCAGGACCGAATACAACAATGAGCCGCAATTTCACCCTTTCAGCCAGCGAGCCGCTGAAATAACACCTATTGACGTAGTTGCAGGAACGCGCCCTAAGGCGCGTTCTTTCACACAAGATCATCCTTTCAGAACGCGCCTCAGGGCGCGTTCCTGCATTTGGGGAACCCATACTTCCATTAATAAGAGCAATCCCCAACGCTACCATCATATTAAAGGCAGGCGGAAAGTATGCTTACCCCTTATCTTTGCCGCGTTTAATTTTAAAAAGGACTTATGCTGCCCATTACTTTATTCCGGCAAGATAAAAATCATATACTCGAAGGACTGCGCAAGAAGCATTTTAAGGAGACAGAGCTGGTAGATCAGATCATTGATACCGATGAGCGCCTGCGCAAGATCAAAGTGGAAAATGATACCATTGCAGCATTCATCAACAGTTCCTCCAAGCAGATCGGTCAGCTGATGGCGCAGGGGAATAAAGAAGAAGCAGAAGCGATCAAAGCACAGGTGCTGGAAAAACGAGATGCGGAAAAGAATGCTGCGGCTGAGCTCAGCGCCCTTGAAAATGAGCTGCACGAGATGCTCATCAAGCTGCCTAATCTACCGCATGGCAGCGTACCGGAAGGCAGGACGCCGGAAGAAAATGAGGTAGTGCGAGAAGGAGGAAACAGACCTGATCTTACCGCGCAGAAAATGCCGCACTGGGAGCTGACCACAAAATATAACCTGATCGATTTTGAGCTGGGCAATAAGATCACCGGCAGCGGTTTTCCGGTATATATAGGACAAGGCGCCCGATTGCAGCGCTCGCTCATTACGGCATTCCTCAACTATAATATTGATGCAGGCTATCAGGAATATTACCCGCCTTATATGGTGAATGAGGCCTCTGCCATGGGCACCGGTTCGCTGCCCGATAAGGAAGGACAGATGTACCACGCTACTGCAGATAATTTTTACCTGATTCCCACGGCTGAGGTGCCGGTCACCAACATCTACCGCGATACAATCACGCCCGATGCCAGCCTGCCGGTGAAGATGACGGCTTACACGCCCTGCTTCCGCCGCGAGGCCGGCTCTTACGGCAAAGATGTGCGCGGTCTCAACCGCCTGCACCAGTTCGATAAGGTAGAGATCGTGCAATTGGTACAGCCGGAGAAGAGCTACGATGCGCTGGAAGAAATGGTGCTGCACGTAGAAGGGCTGCTGAAAAAGCTGGAGCTTCCTTACCGTATCCTGCGCCTGTGCGGCGGCGATATGAGCTTTACCTCTGCGCTTACGTATGACTTTGAAGTATGGAGCGCGGCTCAGGAGCGCTGGCTCGAGGTGAGCTCTGTCAGCAATTTTGAGAACTTCCAGACCAATCGTATGAAAGCCCGCTACCGCAATGCGGAAGGCAAGACGGTGCTGCTGCATTCCCTGAACGGCTCATCGCTGGCGCTGCCGCGCATTATGGCCTGCCTGCTGGAGAATAATCAAACACCGGAGGGCATCAAAATTCCGGAAATATTGCAACCCTATTTTGGTAAAAATACTATCAGCTAAAAGTTTTTGCATTCTGCATTTTAAATTTTGCATTAATTATGATCCAAAGAATACAAAGCATCTGGCTGTTTCTGGCGGCCATGCTGAACGGCCTTCTATTCATCACGCCTTTATATCGCTACAACTATGGTACCCTTGGTCTGGCGCTTTCGCCGTGGATCGTAGAGCGGGCCCGTACCTTTACGCCCCTGTTTATTCTTGCGGCCGTAATGACTCTGCTGCCGCTGGTAGCTATCTTTTTCTTCAAAGACCGTAAGCGGCAAAGAGGTTTGGTATGGCTTAGCATGCTGAGCATCATCAGCTTCATCTCTGTAATGCTGATGCACGTAGCTAACCTGAAAGACGGCACCCCGCCGGCTACCAACTTTGAATACATGCTGCCGGGCTTCATTCCCAGCCTGATCGCTTTGGTATTTCTGTTCTTTGCGCTAGCAGGCATCCGTAAAGATGATAAGTTGATCAAATCGCTGGACCGGCTGCGGTAGTTTACCTGTGTCTTCTAAAAACCCTGATTATATGAATGAACAATATCAAGACGAGCAGAACTCTGTTTTCGATACGGTAGTTCCCTTTAAAGAATACGCATCTGTCGGGCAGCGCTTTGCTAATTTCCTGATTGATCTGGCCGTAGGCTATCTTCTGGTACTTGGCTTTTTCATTGTGCTGGCCATCGCTTTACCCAATCTCATCAGCTATTTTACAGAAGGAAGCATGGGGTCAAAGCTCATGGATCGGCTGCTGACAGCGTTGATACTGATAATTGTATATTCTATAACTGAAGGAGCTACCAAAGGAAAGACACTGGGCAAGCTCATTACCGGAACGAGGGCAGTACAGGATGATACCTATGAACCCATCACTTGGAAACAGGCCATCCTCAGAAGCCTCAGTCGCTTTGTACCATTTGAGGCGCTCAGCGGATTTGGTGGTCATCCCCTGCATGACCGATGGACAAAAACCTGTGTGATCAAAATAAGATAAAAAAAGCCTGCAATGAAATAGTTGCAGGCTTTTTGATTAGTAAGACCCTGTGCACTGTGGGATGCTTCCTTGCGTCAGCATGACGTGTGTGCTGTAAAGCAGCATCAATTCACCTTCACCACACCAGCGCCGTTATAAGAATGGAAGAATCCATTGTACATCGCATCGGCCTGCACCGGACCTAGCTGATAAGTGCCGGGAGATACCGCGCGCACCATGTAGTAAAAGTCTTTCTGCGTGCTATTGGCCGTAGTGAACAGGTTGATGCGGTCGTCGCGGTAATCCAGATAATCCGGTGTGGCTTCATCCTTGATCCATTTCATATCCGGCATATCATTGAGGCGGGTATTCTCGATCTCAAAGCCGGCCGGCAGCATATCGGTCACCACTACATTCTCTACCGGAGTATTGAACTGAGCCTGTAGTGACAGCTTAATCACGATCAGATCATTCTGGCGGAAAACATTGCCCACCATTGGCTTGCCAGTACGGTCATAATAAATACGGCGTACCTTCAGGTAACTGTCTTCTTCTTTATAAGAGCCATCGGCAGTGATGCCGGCAATCTCCCAGAAATAATAGTAATTACCCTTACCCTTCACCTGCATCTGTAATGGATGTCCTATGTACGGCTTCAGATCCATAGTAACGGAAGCGCCGGTAGAAGCGCCGATCTGTTTGCTGCCGCTGAATACTGATGCAGTCGCATTCGTAGCATTGCTTGCACGCGCGATCTTACCCAGAGCCAGTATACCCCATACATTCTCCTGCGTATTCAGGTATTGACCACGCATCATACTACTCACTGTTCTGGAAAGAGGCCCTACCTGTGGGTTAGACGGATCAATATCTATCAGCGCGCTCAGCGCCATACTAACATCGCGGATGTAGGAATAGAAAGACCCGCCAAAAGACGTGTTGGCTTTTTCACCGGCAAATGCATTAGGCAATACCTGCCTTGCTGCCTGTGGATTTCCACTCAGTCCATAAGCCGCCGCCAGCAGATATTTACTATCGATGGCCAGCATATTTGGATTGCCCTTGTAATAATTCATAGTAGCCGTCTGCGGCTGACCGGCGAGCGCCAGCACATAAAGTGAGTAAGCAACTTCCTTCGCGGCGATCTCTTTTTTCAGATTCTGATTATAGTACAGCACTTCGATCTCGCGCTTCTGCAGCCGGAAACGCAGGTACTGCAGCAGGTGATCCAGTGTAGTATTATTGACCTCGTAGCCGGCTTTTTTTGCCTCCAGCATAAAATGTGTGGCATACACACTTCCCCACCAGCTTTCGCTGCCACCGCCCGGCCAGTACATGAGCGCGCCATTGCTCATCTGCATGGACTGAAGCTTCAGGATGGCTTGCTGTACATTGTAGTTCGGGTTAGGATCTGACACATTAGCGCCGGTAATGCTCTTGACTAGGTCTGCGTAATAGAGTTGCGGGAATGCCGCAGAAGTGCTCTGTTCTACGCACCCGTAAGGGTACTGTACCAGGTACTCCATATTCCTGCTTAACGGCACCAGCGGCGACTTGCCAATGATGAGCCTGCCGGATGCAGTAGATGGCAGGAAATTTGCGCTTGGATTAATGGTAGTCACCACGCCGGCAAGAGCAGTACCGCTGCCGGTAATCTTCTGCAAGGATGCAGGCGGACGAATGGCGATCTCCGTTTCGTTCGTAAAGGTTTCATTCATAGCCTGAACGCTCACCGTGATCTTGCCTGCGCCAATGCTGTTTTGCGCAGCAATATTAAAGACAACGCGTGCTTCCCGGTTTGCAGGGATGGTTACCCGTTGCGTAGCGGTACCCGTCACATTCAGCGGACCGCTCAATTGCATTGTTACATTGGCAACCGCATCTTTTGCAGTGGTATTGCTGAGCGTTACCGGCATCATCACTTCATCTTTAGGACTGAGCACGCGAGGAAGCGCTGTAGAAATGACTACCGGATCGGCCACTTTCATATGATTGTCTGCGCTGCCGAAGCCTCTGCCTTTGTAAGCCAGCGCCATCACGCGGATATCTCCTGAAAACTGCGGTATATCAATATTATAGCGAATGGTGCCGCTGCCATCTGCCTGCATAATGCCACTCCAAAAAGAGACATTTTTCACGCGGTTTACGAACAATGGATTGACCCGTAGATTGCTGTTGGCACCGGCCGCATCGCCACCGGTACTGCTACGCGTGGTTTTAATTTCGGGCAGCAAAAGCGGATAAATATCATAGCTCAGCACAGATAGCGCAACCTTCTGATAGAAGTAAGTATAAGGATCGGGCGTCTCATAATTCTTGACCTGCAGGATGCCTTCATCTACGGCTGCAACGGTCACATAGGCGCCGGGCGCGGTTTTCACGGTAATAGTCTGTTTGGTTTTGCTGCGCGATTTATCTACCATCATTACCGATACGGGCAGGTGATTTTTTACATTCTCCACCGGTACATTGCGGAAGCCATACGCTACGGTGAGCGGCATATCGGTACCGTCCATCGGGCGGAAAAGGGTGGCGGTCACATACACATTCGGCACACAGATATCATCGGCTTTAAAAGAAAGCGATGCCGATTTATTGCTGGTGGTCACATAATAATGCTTCAACATCTGATTGCGCTCTACCGTTACCAGCATGCGGCCTTCGAATGGAGTGGTGAAGAGCAGCTTTACCTCATCGCCCAGGTTATACTTTTCCTTATCGGGCTTGATGTCCACATTGCCTTCATTGTTGACCTCGAAAGAAGTGTACTGAGAATCGCTGTAGCCCCAGGCGTAGAAAGACTTGGACACATAGCCTTCATGGCCGGGCAATGCTATATGCACTTCATAAGAACCGCTGAGCATGGGCACATAGCTATAGTACATATTAGCGCCTGAGATACGCACCGCCGTTTGAGCGACCACTTTTTTCTGCTCCTGAGACACATAGCGGTAATGATCGCCCGATTGCTCAATAACGGTATTCCATTCTTTCTTGATGACAGTAATCTGTACGGGTACATTGTTCTGCGGATTGCCATTCTTATCCAGCGCGATGATGGGGATGCGCATGGATGCACGGGTGCTCACATAATCATAGCTTTCTTTAACGCCAAGAAACACCGGCTGCGTGTAAACAGTAAAGTGCTCGTAGCGATGCACCGGCCGGCCAGTTTCATCAAATACGGTAGCCGTAATGTTGCCTTTCAACATACCTGCTTCGGCATAATCGGTGCTCAGTCCAAAAGCCGCAGATGCGCCTCCGCGCTCATCGGTTGTGCCGTTCTGCAAGTGACTGGTGAATGAAAAGTCTTTGACAATATTAAAGCTGTAGTTATCATATTTCTCAGAAGAGAAAGCCACTTTTTCCAGGTTTAGTTCGCACTCAAAATTCCGGTTCATAGCCGGTGTGCCAAACAGGTTATCGGCCTGGATGGTAGCGCGGATGCTGTCGCCAAGATTGTATTCCTGCTTATCTATTTTCAATGAAGCTTTCAGGCGGTCGGGCATAAAATCTTCAATGCTTACCTGATAGCTGTTGAGCAGAATATCATTGCCGCTATATACTTCCAGCGTATAGGTGCCGGTCATGGCGGATGGCGGTATCGGGAAAGCCGTTTCTGTAGATCCTTCCTCATTCAGGATCTTACGCATGGAAGCAAACTCTTTGCCGTTCGGCATCAGCAGGCGCAGGCGTACCGGTATCTCACCGGGATTGCTCCAGCTTTCATCGCGCACGATAGTGCTTACATGAGCAATTTCACCAGGGCGGTAAATGTTGCGCTCAGCATAGATCATGGCGTTCAGTCCGGTGGCATTCGGCTCGCGGCCGCCCACATCATAACGGGAGGTTTCAATGCGGCTGCCATCCATCCACAGAAATGAAAATTCATCTCCGTTCTTTGCCGTGATCATGCCCGTCTTAAAGCCGGGAGATGTCTTGCTGATATCTTTGAATACGGCAATGCCATCGGCATCCGAGACGGAAGAATACAGCTGTTGATTGTTGGTGGAAACAAAAGATACTTTGACTCCGCTCATCCGCGAAGCATCCCGGATGGAATTGGTGAATACATAAATATTGTCCTTCTCTTCTTTCACGATCATCCCGATATCCGAGATCGAGAGAATCTTGCTCTGCTGCACCCAGTAATGATCTTTGCTGGCTACCTTGATCACGTACACACCATTGTATCCTTTGATCTTGTCCTGAAAGTCGAGATGCAGCACCCGTGCGGCATTGATGCCGGGCAGCTTCGCGGTTTCATACTCACGGTGAAAAATGGTATCGCCAAGGTTTTCGGTATTGTAGGATTCAAAGGAACCGCCGCCTTCGCTTTCTTCATCAGAACCGTAATCATTGCTGGTGCCACGGCGCATAAGCTGCTCCACATTATTCTCATAAACCTTGGTAACGGTGACTTCTACTTTCGGCACATTCACAATATTCAGCGCAATGTTTTTATAGCCGCGTGAAGAGAGATACATGCCTTTGGTATTGGCAAAAGTAATGGTCGGTTCCAGCTTGCCGAAAGTAACCTGCTCGGAGTAATCTGCTTTCATCTTGCCGCCAAAAGCGCCTTCCAGTCCGTGGGCTACCGTGAGTTGGTATGTCTGGTCAGGCTTCATCTCCGTGCTGGTGAGGGTAATACCGCCATCTACCGTCATTACTTCAAAAGCAACAGCAGGCTCTATGGTAATGAAATTTTTCAGGCCTTCTTCATTGACCGGTTGGGAGGTGCTCAAAGTCACCGTTGCTTCCGTGCCGGAATGCTGCGATTCAATGCCGGTAATGCTGAGCGTATAGCGCGATGGCACTTCCGCCTGCAGCGCAGTATCTGTAGCCGATTGATAATTGGCGTTGGCCAGCCTGATGCCTCTGTCTATTTCTATTTTAAGTTGCACTGGTTTGTCTTCGCCGGTAAGTGGCAGGAATTGCAGGGATACTGTTTTTCCTTTTCCGCCATTGATCGTATTAAAGCTTACAGGCCTTCCGCCGGAGCTCAGCTTCAGCTTGGCTGCGGCATCGGTTACAAGAATGTCGTAGTTAAAATCAAGATCGAGCTGCGTCATTACAGTGCCTCCGCCCTGGCCTCTTGCATAGGAAAGATGGGTGGCTGCCACATGCAATGGCGCTGTGTGAAATTTAAACGTAGTGGCCTTGCCCAGACCATAAGGCTTTTTGCTGCGGCGCAATACCTGACGGGTAACGGTAGCTGTGTATTCCGTGCCCGGCAGAAATCCATTGGCCGGCGAGAACTGAAGCTCACTGCTGCTGTTCCATTTAAACATGCCATGCACGGCAGGCTGAAACTCGATATAGGGAATGCTGTCCCACTGCTGTAGCAGGCTGTCGGGGTAGAGGTCTTTATTGAAGGTAAATGCAAGATTTTGCTGTTCATCTACTTCTGTGTCAAAGTTCCGTCCGGTCACTTCCACACCATTGCGGTTGCTACAGCTTTGGGCAAAAAAAAGGCTGGCAGTCAGGATGACGGCGAGCCGGAGAATGGATTTCATAATTTGGGATTATGCTTGTATGCTATGAAAGTAACGTAGATTATTCAGCTTATTGTGTATGCGGATAAATATTTTTTCAGGACTTGCCCGGCAACACAATGGTATGGTTTTTGGATAGGATTAATCATATTATTCACCACCTAAAGAAAAACACTATGGGCATTTTATCCTGGATCATCTTCGGCCTTATTGCAGGCGCTATCGCTAAAGCCATTCACCCCGGCAAAGATCCCGGCGGCTGGATCATTACCATCATCATTGGTATCATCGGCGGCGTGGTAGGCGGCTGGATCGGTATGATGATCTGGCACCGCGATGTCAATGATTTCAGTCTTGCCAGTTTTGGATTGGCCGTATTGGGCGCCATTATTGTTCTGTGGCTGTATCGGATGATCAGCGGCAGGCGGGCGGCTTAGCACCGATAACTTATTTATAAGCTGTAAGAGATCAAATAATGCAGACGCAACTTGGGTCTACAAACCAATAGCCTGTATCTGCATTAGTTCTGCCCTTCCCATCTGGCTTTTCTCTGTATGCAACTTATCTGGCTGACGGAACCTAGTTGTTTCGTCAGCCTTTCTTTTTTCTCAATTTTTTTGCCATGCATTAGCGTTTTCTGAGCCGGAGTTTTATAATGTAAAGTTTAAAAGCTGCCAGCTGTTTGGCGGTTTTGTTTTGTGGCGCATTGTTTTTAAGCGTCTGTATAAGAATACTTACCAGCCATTTCTTAAATTACAGTCAGCTATGAATACGATCGAAAATGAAATCCCGGAGCATAAAAAAGGACTGACCAAGCATTTTACCGCGACCCGCAGATTCATCACTACAGCCGATGCACAGCTTTGCTATGCCAATGCCGTCAGCAGGCTGCTCAATGTCAATCATTGGAATGAGCTGTCACCGGCAAACAAAGGTGGCTTCCGGATTATGAGCCACAACCTGAAGCCGCAGCGCCGTAGATTGAAGCTGAACGATTACATCCGGATCGGCGCGCCGGCTCCAGAAAACCCCGATGGCGATGGGTATGATTGGGTAAAGGCTGAGACTTTGAAATTCAATACCGGCAAACGCAAAGAGCAATGCCTGCTTACTTTAAAGCCATGTCCGATGCCGGGCGAAGAGCATACCGCACATTTTTTCTCAGCAGCATCGAGCAGCTCATTTCTCATCACAAGGAATGGTAAATATGTGACTTCTGCCTACTACGGGCGGAACGAATGGCCGAATACAGATACTGCGGGCACGGTGGAAACGGTACGGAATCTAGTGGTAGCGGCCGGGGCAATACTGGGCTTCTCAGATGTACTATGGTCGCCGCTCACTCATAATCTGATCGCGGACGGCACTAAGATCAGGGAACAAAATGAAGTGTAAACAACAGGCTGAACAACACTGCTGAATCAGGCTTACCTTTGCGCCTCACTACCTGCTGATGGGCACACTTCCCTCAAAATCGTCTTTTATAGGCGGTATGCTTACCAATAAATGTCCCAATTGTCGCCGGGGGCAGGTCTTTACCCATAAGGGCATTTTCCCGCTGGGCAAGGTGGTAGATCTGGAAGAGCATTGCGCCGTCTGCGGACAGCGGCTTAAAGGCGAAAACAATAATGGCGCTGGCATCAACTATGCGCTGACGATCATCATCCTGTTTGGCAACCTGCTCTGGTACTGGCCTGTATTCGGGATGGATTACCGCGATTACAGCATTTACTATTTTCTTACCGTCAGCACCGTAGTCGTTATTTTGCTGCAGCCCTGGCTGATGCGCCTTTCGAGGATGGTATATCTCTATATGCTCGTGCCTTACAAGAGCGGACCTGCATTGCCTGATGAATATGTTTCGTAAACCATTTTCCATTTTACTAAAATGCGGATGCCGGAAAAAATAAAGCCATTATTTATGAAAGGACAGCTATGGCGGATACTGCTGCTCGTCTGCATGTTTAGCGCAAAAACTGCACAGGCGCAATCATTGAAACCGGGATTTGACAAAGCAGAGTTTACCGAGCTGCTCAAGATGACCGCGCACCAAATTGATACGCCCTGGAAGAAAGGCCACATATCCTTACCGGAAAATTATCAGCTTGCTTACCGCTCAGAAGTAACCGGACTGGACAATCGCTGGGATCTGTGGATGCGCAATGATCATATGCTCGGAGTGATAGAGGTGCGCGGCACCACAGGCAAAAATATCAGTTGGCTGGAAAATTTTTATTCGGCCATGATCCCGGCCACTGGTCAGATCCGGCTGTCTGATACCTTCACCTTCCATTATCATCTTTCCGATAATCCCCGCGCAGCCGTACATATTGGCTGGACGATCGGGCTGGGCTTCATGTCTGAAAGCATCGTAACACAAATCAAAAAGCAGTACGCAGCCGGAGTTCATCAGTTTATCATTGCCGGCCACAGCCAGGGCGGAGCCATCGCTTACCTGCTCACCTCTTACCTGTATGATCTTCGTGCAAGCGGAAAATTACCACGCGATATTGTATTCAAAACCTATTGCAGCGCCGCGCCCAAGCCTGGCAATCTCTATTATGCCTATAGCTATGAGCAGATCACGCGCGATGGCTGGGCGTACAATGTGATCAACCCTGCGGACTGGGTGCCACAGACTCCGTTCAGCGTGCAGACGATCAATGAACAACCGGCTGTCAATCCGTTCACCGGCGCGCGGAAAAGCATTCATTCCATGGGCTTTCCCAAAGCAATGGTAATCGGGTATATGTATGGCCGGCTGGATGGCGGTACGCGTAAAGCGCAGCGCCGCTTTGAAAAATACCTGGGTAATATGGCAGGAAAGCTGGTACAGAAAGCGCTTCCCGGATATAAGCAGCCGGCGCTTTACTCCAGTGCAGATTATGTACGCACCGGCAATATGATCACCCTGTCGCCGGATGCAGAATATTATCGCCGCTTCCCCGATACATCTTCTAACGTTTTCATTCATCACCTGATATCACCTTATTATTATCTTATTAATAAGTATTGATAAGCGTAAAAAGCTTTTGCTGTTTTGTGAAAAGCATCCTGACAAAGGCAGTAAAAACTTAAAATAGCACTGCCAATTTGGATGGCGTACTTTTGCAGCGTGAAAAATTGACCGGCCATATGCCTGAAACAGCCGCTAATGCTGAAAAAATGACGCAAAAGCATACATTGGCACAATTGATGCAGTAAATGCTATTAACAATCGTTTTTAAAACAAACCAAACATAAACAGACAAATAATGGCAAACATTACTCCACTGCACGACCGCGTAATTGTAAAGGCAGCACCGGCAGAAGAAAAGACAGCCGGAGGCATCATTATCCCGGATACTGCACAGGAAAAGCCAATGCGTGGCACAGTAGTAGCTGCAGGCCCTGGTAAGAAAGATGAGCCAATGACCGTAAAGGCTGGCGATACCGTTCTGTATGGCAAGTATGCTGGTCAGGACATCGAGGTAGAAGGCGACAAGATGCTGATTATGCGCGAAAGCGATATTCTCGGTATCATCGCTTAATTCTATGCGATCATGCGGCAATGTGATGAAATGTGGTAATGCTGAATGTATTTATCAACTTATTGGTTCAGACAAGAAGAATCACATATCTCAAAACATAAAGTCGCATTTACACAACAATTCAACAATAAAACAATTCAACAATAGAATATGTCAAAGCAATTATTTTTCAATATCGAGGCCCGCAACAAAATGAAGAAGGGTGTTGACACACTGGCAGATGCCGTGAAGGTAACCCTCGGCCCTAAAGGCCGCAATGTAGTGATCGATAAGAAGTTCGGCGCGCCGAGCATTACCAAGGATGGCGTAACTGTAGCCAAAGAAATTGAGCTGGAAGACGCTATCGAGAATATGGGTGCTCAGATGGTGAAGGAAGTAGCTTCCAAGACTGCTGATGTAGCGGGCGATGGTACTACTACTGCAACTGTACTGGCACAGGCCATCATCAGCGAAGGTCTGAAGAATGTAGCTGCAGGCGCTAATCCAATGGACCTGAAGCGTGGTATCGACAAAGCGGTAAAGGCTGTAGTTGAAAACCTGAAGGCTCAGTCTCAGAAGGTTGGTAACGATAATTCCAAGATCGAGCAGGTAGGTACTATTTCTGCCAACAATGATAGTACCATTGGTAAGCTGATCGCTGAAGCAATGGCTAAGGTGGGTAATGAAGGTGTAATTACTGTAGAAGAGGCTAAGGGCACTGAAACTACGGTTGACGTAGTAGAAGGTATGCAATTCGACCGTGGCTATCTGTCTCCATACTTTGTGACCAACACTGAGAAGATGCAGACAGAAATGCAGAGTCCATTCATCCTGATCTATGAAAAGAAGATCAGCACCCTGAAGGATATCCTGCCAATTCTCGAAAGCACGGTACAAACAGGTCGTCCATTGCTCATCATCGCTGAAGATGTAGATGGCGAAGCACTGGCTACGCTGGTAGTAAACAAGCTGCGCGGCTCTCTGAAGATCGCTGCAGTAAAGGCTCCGGGCTTCGGCGACCGCCGCAAGGAAATGCTCCAGGACATCGCTGTATTGACCGGCGGTACCGTAATCTCTGAAGATCAGGGCTACAAGCTGGAAAATGCGACTATGGAGTACCTCGGTCAGGCAGAAAGTATTACCATCGACAAGGATAATACAACCGTTGTAGGCGGCAAGGGCGAAAAGGAAAACATCGTTGCCCGTGTAAATCAGATCAAGAGCCAGCTCGAAGCTTCTACTTCTGATTATGACAAGGAGAAGATGCAGGAGCGCCTCGCTAAGCTGAGCGGTGGTGTAGCGGTACTGTACGTAGGTGCGGCTACCGAAGTGGAAATGAAGGAAAAGAAAGACCGCGTTGATGATGCCCTGCACGCAACCCGCGCCGCAGTAGAAGAAGGTATCGTAGCAGGTGGTGGCGTAGCTTACATCCGCGCTATCGAAAGCCTTGATAACCTGACCGGTGAGAACAACGACGAGACTACAGGTATCCAAATCGTTCGCAAGTCACTGGAATCTCCACTGCGCACTATTACTGCCAATGCAGGCGTAGAAGGCTCTATCGTAGTGAATAAGGTACGCGAAGGCAAGGGTGATTATGGCTACAATGCCCGCACAGAGCAATATGAAAACCTGATGGGTGCTGGTGTAATAGACCCGACCAAGGTAAGCCGCGTAGCGCTGGAAAACGCTGCATCCATTGCAGGTATGTTGCTGACTACCGAGTGTGTGATTGCAGACAAGCCGGCTCCGAAGGAAGCTGCACACAGCCACGCAGGTATGCCAGGTGGTATGGACATGGGTTACTAAGTAAAAATTACTAAGTAAAAATTAAAAATCCCTGTGCTTTTTGGCACAGGGATTTTTTGTTTGTGCCATCATACAACTGGCCTGTGATGCGTAGCAGAAATGGTTTCTGACTTTTATTTATGCTTGTATATTTCTACCCAGGCCTCGCCCTTTTTCAGGCGGAATACCTGATTGTATTGCTCTTTCAACTGATTACTATCTACCGTGACATGCTCAATATTGTCTACGGCAATGTATTCGGCTGGCGGAGTATTGTTGTAAACGATCTTCTTAAAGGTTCTGTTCGATTTAAGAAATCCTGTGTAGGGCTGTACGAGGTGTACCTGCAGGAGCGATGGGTAGGCCATTATACTGTGGTCATACAGTTCATGTTCTTCCAGATAATCTACCGCTGCTTGCTGAAGCTCCATGTTTTTGTATACCTAGGTGTCTACATCGCCCATGCCACCGCTATGCAGGAAACCCATAGCGCCGCCAGCTGCTATCATTAATATTGTGGCATAATAAACTGCTGGTTTTAATGCAGCAATGAGCGTGTTGATAATATAGGCAGACAAGATCATTATAAGAATAAGGGCTGTCAGCAGGTACCAGGCGGTAAAGAAATTGATGCAGCAGAACGTTAAATAAGCAATAAGGCAGACAACAGTTATCGAGATAAATGTTGTCTGTTTCTGGCCATCTTTTCTGAATCGTATCATTTGGTAAAGGGTGTACATGATTGCCGCGTACATCAAAGGGATAAAAGAATATCAGCGTTATATACAGCATGTACTCGTAAGTAAACAGGTATAGTAAGATGTAAAGAAACAATGGCAGCAATAGCCTGAAATCTTTTTTCAGGATGCCGGCAGTAAGCGATAAAAAGGCAAGAAATGTAAAATAATAGCCTCTGCTTTGCTGGGCAAAAAGTATTTCTGCAAAAAACCGCAGCTTACCCTTGAACATCAGCCAGTCCATATTTATATAAGCCAGATGCTCAGGGTAAAAGAACCATCCGTTCAGCTTTCTCTGTAGTAGAAAAAAGCTCAGTACAACCACACCTGCGCCTGCAATGGAAATAAAGCGTTTGATCCTTTTATCCGTAAGTATATCTTTTCTGAACAGACAATAGAAAGCATGAAAACCCAGTACAAGCCCTGCGACAGCCCCGCTTTCTTTAGTAAGCATCAGTGCAGACAAGCATAAAAAGGTAAGAAGGTATTTTGGTGCTGTATAGAAATAGATGCTTAAAAGCAACAGTATCGCTACCATTATTTCCGGTAGCAGCAAAATAGATTGCACAAAGAAAATAACCTGTGTAGCCACAAGCAGCAGGTTAATGACCGCAATACGTTTGTTGAATATTGCCAAGCACACTTCATAAATACTAACGAGCGTTAAGCAGGAAATCGTCAGGCTAAAGGCATGTTGCGCCGTATGGCTTATGCCGAACAGTTTCATCCATGCGGCGGCTGTTGCATAGAACAAGAGTGGATGCCCGCGCGAGAAATAAGTGTCTATGGCATCGGGCATCAGGCTGGGACCTGATTGTACATTAGCCTCGCACCCGGCGCGTAAGACCATGATTCATCCCAGTAAAAAGGGTAATGCAATACAGGAATCTTCGCTATCAGGAATAAGATTAAAACAAGCAGCAGTGGCCATCTTGCGCGTAAAAACGCTGCCATGTATTATGGGTTTACAGAAGGGTTAAGGGTTGTATGAATTTTCAGGGTGAAAGTAAATTAAGCAGAATTTCCGACAGTTGTTTAACCATTAAAGCACAAAGTATCAAAACCTTTTGTTGCTGCTTTGTCTGATTTATGTACAGGTTGCTAATGCAATAATCAATAGCAAAAGGTATAGTGCCAGTAAGATTTTACTGGTATGCCATCTTGTGTGGCGGGTGTCCATAGCGGCATTTCTTCTATCACACGTACTACCAGCGCATCCAGCTCGTAATCTCCGCCCGCCACTACTCTGACATCATACAAGCGCCCTTTTTCGCTAATCTTAGCAGTTATTCCAACACAGGCTTTTGTTCTATGATAGATGCCTTCCATATTATCATAAACATAGTGGCCGACATCTCTCTGCCCTTCAAAGACAGCGGGCTTAAAGCCTTCCTGCTTTTTAATGCGCTGTTCCTCAGTCAGCACCTCTTCTTTTACCGTATCTGCCGGATCATCTACCATTGCGGCTGCTTCCAGCATTATATACACGGGGCGGCTGTTGCTGGGATTTGAAAATCCAATCCACATATTGTTGGGCTCTGTATCACAATCATATCCAGAGAAACCATTTTGCCTTTGCATGATGGAAAGCTGTAGAGGTTTACACATTCTGCCGGTTTTCCCTTATTAAAGGCCCATGCGCTCATGCTATCAGTGAAAAGGAAGGTACCAAATATACCCAGAGTATCTACCGGATTCAGAAACGCCAGGCTTTTGACAGAATCTTCCGGATTTCCGGAATAGTAATTCATCAGGTA
This sequence comes from Chitinophagaceae bacterium, assembly GCA_965200035.1. Taxonomy (GTDB): domain Bacteria; phylum Bacteroidota; class Bacteroidia; order Chitinophagales; family Chitinophagaceae; genus UBA1952. The sequence goes on from OZ241334.1 coordinate 2,209,855, forward strand.
TTCGGCCAGACTCTTCCGCCCTTTATAATGCTTGTATTTGTAGAAATCCAGGCTTTTTCCATAGTCGACGAACTGAAGCTCCTTGTCATCCACAGAAGAAATGACGTACGCCAGCTTTACGGTGTGAGGTGGCAGCGTGATCTGAACGCTGTTTCTGGATCTGCCGCTCCAGCTGTTCATGTCAACCAGCTTCCAATAGCTAGGATAGAGAACGGGTACTGCTTTTAATTTTGCGCCGGCATGTATTGGTAAGAGCAAAATAATCAGGAAAAGGGATTGTTTAAGATTCATTTGAGATATGTGTAGTTACTTGTGATACCTGTTGATTCCGATGGAATCGGAAATGGCCGCGCAAGATAAATAGTCAAATTGAATTAAACGCGCTTTATATGGGGATGCAAGAAAATAATATTTACTTATAAAATAATTTATTACATTAAAATATTAAGAGACTATTGAAGATATGGGCTGACTTTTATTAACTGGTCTAGAAAACCACTGTTAGTGTAATAACATGCCGGTTGCATAAAATTTCGGTATTTTGATGATTACTTTTGATCAATTATATTCTATTCACGTTATGATTTTTTTTAGAAAGCTAAGCCTGGTTTTATTCAGCATGATCCTATTGAGCAATGCTGTTCACGCTCAGGAAGTAAAGCACAACCTTACCTGGTACACGGATATTAGTAAAGCATATGAGCTTTCCGCACAGAGCAAGAAGCCCATTTTTGCTTTTTTTACCGGGAGCGATTGGTGTGGCTGGTGCCACAGGCTCGAAGCCAATGTATTTGATAAGCCCGGCTTCCAGGCCTGGGCAAAAAGTAAAGTAATTCTGCTGGAGCTGGATTTTCCGCGCAGCAAACAATTGCCCGAAGCGTTGGCCAAGCAGAATGAAGGACTGCAGCAGTTCTTCAAGGTGCAGGGATATCCGACTATCTGGATATTCAATATGGCTAAAGACAACTCGACCGGCAAGTTCAATATTTCTCCATTCGGCTCACTGGGCTATCCGGATGCCAGTGCAGGCAAGGAAGAAACGAAATTCCTCGAAAACGCCAATTCGATCCTGAAGAACAAAAGCTGATCGTTATTTATCCTGTAGAAAAGCGAAGGCATGATCGTCAGATCATGCCTTCGCTTTTTGATTTAAGTGATTCTTATTTTTCAGCCACTACCCGCCAGATGCGGTCATTTACATCATCTGTTACCAGCATAGAGCCATCGCCAAGCATCGCCACACCTATTGGCCGGCCATACACTTCTTTTTCTTCTGTATCAGATGCTTTGAAGCCAGTAAGAAAATCGCTTGCTGGTCCGGAAGGCTTACCGTTTTTAAAAGGCACATAGATAACCTTATAGCCGGCCAACACAGAACGGTTCCAGGAACCATGCTGAGCTATGAAAGCACCGCCCCGATAGGATTGCGGGAAAGCATTGCCTGTATAAAAAGCCATCCCTAAAGATGCAGTATGTGATCCGAGCGATACATCGGGCACAATAGCCCTAGCTACCAGGTCCGGACGCTTTACTTCTGTGCGCGGGTCTTCATGCTGGCCCCAGTAGCACCAGGGCCATCCATAGAAGCCGCCTTCCTTTACACTGGTCAGATAATCGGGCACCAGCTCATCGCCCAGTTCATCACGCTCGTTTACGGTGGTATACAACATCTTCGTGCCGGGCGCCCAGGCAAGCCCTACGGGATTGCGCAAGCCGGATGCATACACATGCTTGCCTGTGCCATCCGGATTCATCTCAATGATGCAGGCTCTTTGCGGATTTATGTCTTTGCCATTATCCCCCATATTACTTACTGAGCCAACAGCTACATATATTTTAGACCCATCGGCATTGGCAATAAGATTGCGCGTCCAGTGCTGGTTTTTGCCTTCTGCGGGCAAGTCTGTTATTTTCTCGCCGCTGACTTCTATTTTGGTCATTCCTGTCTTATAAGGGTATCGCATGATGCCGTCTGTATTAGCTATATAGAGCCAATTATTCAGCAGCAATATGCCAAAAGGCTGGTTCAACCCATTCAGGAATACTTCCTTCATTTCTATCTTGCCATCTTTATCGGCATCCCGTAAAATGCTGATCCGGTTGGCGCTGGTTTTCATATTCTCTGCCGTATTCGCACCCATGACCACTGCTCCGGCCTGCATTAAAGTATTTTTGATCGTATTAGCCTCTGCCACCAATACATCTCCATTAGGCAGGACGTACATATTGCGCGGGTTCTGCATGTCGGATGCATAAAGCTGTACCGTAAAGCCCTTCGGTGCAGTAGGCATCTGTCCGTCTGACCAGCCTTTCACTTTGCTGAAATTCTTGACTGATTTAGTAGCATTTGGCGCCGGCAGCTCAGGCCGCATCGGGATGGTTTTGTTTTGAGCAGTACCCGTTGCCGGTAATAGTCCGGCTATGAGCAAGGTGTAAATAACTTTCATGGAGAACAAGGCTTTTTAATGAAATAACGGTGATAAAAATTATGCCTTTACACCATCCGGAAGCAATTAAAAGCCTGTAGCGATCAGCTGCGCGGCTTTTGCAAAAAGTAAAATTTTCTATTGATAAGCCAAGACGGCCAAACTATTCATTTGCCAAAGGCAAAGCCAAGGAGCTTATCGGTAAATGTTTTCCAGGAATATTGTTCTTTTTCTTCCTTCAGCGCATTGGATGTATTGATCATTACACCGGGTGTGAAGAACTGCATAATGGTCTCTGCAATAGCGGCAGGCTCCGGTTCGCAGACAATTCCTGTACGCCCGTCTGATACTACTTCCGGCAGCCCGCCCACATTCGTAACGATCATGGGCTTTTCGAAATAATAAGCGATCTGTGTAATGCCGCTGTTGGTGGCGCTGCGATATGGCAACATCACTACATCGGCCGCACTGAAATAAACGGGCACTTCCTGATTCGGTATAAAATCGGTGAAGAGATGTATGCGATCCTGTAGCTGATGCTGCGCTATAATGCGTTCGTAAAATTCCCGGTCGCCATAGTATTCACCGGCTACAATCAGGTGAATATTTTCTTCCTGATTTTTTAATAAAGCCATTGCTTCGAGCAGCAGATCAAGACCTTTGTATTTGCGTATAAAGCCGAAGAAAAGCAGGTATTTCCTGTCTTCATTAAGCCTGAGCTTTTGCAATGCCAGCTTATGGTCTATCGGCTCACCGTAATTATCATACAATGGATGGTGCACGCGCACTGCGGGCTTGCGGGTCAGGTCTTTGAGCTGCTCCATCACCTTATCGCTCATAGTAGCAAAGCCATCTACCGGACCCATGAAATAGTTGGTAAAGGCAGCGTCGCCCGGCCGCTTTTCGTGCGGCAGAATATTATCTGCCAGCGCCAGCACGCGCGTATGCTTATTGCTTTTTACACGGCGCAGAATGGTGCCGAGCGCTGGCCCCATAAAGGGCAGCCAGTAACGCACGATCACCAGATCGGGACGTTCCTTTTTCAATCGGTTGCCCGTTGCGATCCAGCTGAACGGATTCACGGAATTGATGAGCGTATGAATGGTAAGCCCGGCTGGTGCAGGAGCATCTGTATATTGGGTCTTTCCCGGAAAAAGAAAACCGGGATACTGGAGTGCATAAGAATAAATGCTCACCTCATGGCCATGCGTCTGAAGCTCGCGCGCCAGCCGCTCGTCGAAGTCAGCCAGTCCGCCTCGCAGCGGCCATGCCGGTCCTATAATGGTGATCTTCATGCGGGCAGGAAGTCTTTAAAATCGTGTTGTGCTTTTTCATAATCGGCCGGTACACCGATGTCTATAAAATAGCCTTCGCTGCGGTATGCTTTGAACAGGCCGTGGGCTACAAATGTCTCGAGGTAATCTTTCTCAAAAGAGAACTTTTCGGGAAAATGAACATTGAGAAACTGCTTCCGGTCTATACAGTAAATGCCGCCATTGATGAAGCCTTCCGGCATCGGCTTTTTCTCTTCGAAAGAAAGAATCACATCATTTTCATCTACAGTTACGGAACCATAACGATCAAAATTATGGAGATGCTTCAAGGTAATTACCGTTGCGGCATCTATAACTTGCATCTGTGCCAGATTCACATCAAAAAAAGTATCCCCGTTCAGCACAAACACTTTATCCGCAGTGCTCTTTTCCATAGCCAGCCTGATGCCGCCGCCGGTGCCGAGCGGTTCTTCTTCGATCACCCACATTACTTCAAAGGCCGGTGTTTGCGTGCTCAGCCAATCAAGCACCACCTCATGCTTATATCCCAGCGAAAGAATAGATTTGGTGCAACCCTGCTGCTCCAGATAACGAAACAAAAAAGCCAGAAAAGGCTGACCAATAACCGGTGCCATACATTTAGGCTGCTCGCCAATCACGCCACGAAGCCGGGTGCCTAAGCCGCCTGCCAGTACAATACATTCCATAATAAGGGCTAATTGATTTTTATGAATGGCTGTAAAGATAGAGGCTGGCAGGAAAATTGTTCCGGCAGCATAGCAATAGCGTCTCTAAGGCCTATTCAGCCAGTGGAAATGGTTGCTGTGCGACAGAAAATCAATCAATATGGTTTTCCAAAGACGTAAAAAATAATTTTACATTTTGACTTTTTAATTTTGACTTTTCCATACCTTTGCGCTCCAAATTCTCATACTGCTCTTTTATTAAGATTGCATTGGGAGAAAGAGGATGGTGAAAGCAAGTGGCTGATCCATCAATTTTCGCTAAAACCAAACATTTAAACATGGCCAAAGAAATCAGCGGCTTCGTAAAGCTGCAATGCAAGGGTGGCGCTGCCAACCCTGCTCCGCCAATTGGTCCCGCACTGGGCTCTAAAGGCGTAAATATCATGGAATTCTGCAAGCAGTTCAACGCTCGCACGCAGGATAAGGCTGGCAAGGTATTGCCGGTACTGATTACCGTTTACACAGATAAGTCATTCGACTTTGTGATCAAGACTCCTCCTGCTGCCGTGCAGCTGATGGAAGCGTCTAAAGTTTCTAAAGGTTCTAAGGAAAGTAACCGCGTAAAGGTGGGTAAAGTGACCTGGGCACAGGTCGAAGAGATCGCCAAGGACAAAATGCCTGACCTGAACTGCTTTACCGTGGAAAGCGCTATGCGCATGGTAGCCGGTACTGCACGCAGTATGGGCCTCACTGTAGAAGGCGAAATGCCCAAGGCTTCTTAATCAAAGCCTCATTGTTTACTTCCTTAAAACATTCTAGTAATGGCAATCACTAAAAAAAGAAAGGCAGCCAACGCACTGGTTGACCTCAACAAGCAATATACACTCACAGAAGCAAGCGCATTGGTAAAAACGATCAATTGCACCAAGTTTGACTCTTCTGTAGATGTGCACATCCGTCTGGGCGTTGATCCTAAGAAAGCTGACCAGGCGATCCGTGGTACAGTAAGCCTGCCACACGGTACTGGTAAGACCAAGCGCGTACTCGTTCTCTGCCCGCCTGAAAAGGAAGCGGAAGCAAAGGCCGCAGGCGCTGATTTTGTAGGTTTGGATGAGTTCGTATCCAAGATCGAAGGCGGCTGGACTGATGTGGACGTAATCGTAGCTACTCCTTCCGTGATGCCAAAGATCGGCCGTCTGGGTAAAGTACTCGGTCCGCGTAACCTGATGCCAAACCCGAAGACCGGTACCGTAACCAACGATGTTGCTGCTGCAGTAACTGAAGTAAAGGGTGGTAAGATCGCCTTCAAGATCGATAAGACCGGTATCATTCACGCATCAATCGGCCGCGTTTCTTTCGAATCAAACAAGATCGCTGAAAATGCTCAGGAGCTGATCAATACACTGATCCGCATGAAGCCTGCCACTGCCAAGGGTACTTACCTGAAAGGCATCAGCATGGCTGCTACCATGAGCCCAGGCATGATGATCGATACAAAATCTGTTTCCTAATCTTGAAAACTGATCATTAGAGGAAGCTGCTTCCAGGCATCTTCAGATCATCAAATTTTCAAATTTTCAAATCATTAGAAATGACACCTGCTCAAAAAAATGAAGCAATTGAAGTGCTGAAAGAGAAATTTTCTCAGTACAGCAACTTTTATATCACCAATACAGAGTCACTGACGGTAGAGCAAAGCAATAAGCTGCGCCGTACCTGCTTCGAGAAGAATGTGGAAATGACCGTGGCTAAAAACACCCTCATCCGCAAGGCGCTCGAAAGCATCAACAGCGAAAAATATGCCGGCATTTATGATGCGCTTCATGGCGTAACCGCCCTGATGTTCTCTGACTCTCCAAAAGAGCCAGCGGTAATCATCTCTTCTTTCCGTACTGAAAGCAAAGGCGAAAAGCCAGTGCTGAAGGCAGCTTTTATCGGCGAAGATATCTTCATGGGCGATGATCAACTGAACGCACTGAAGAACATTAAGACGAAGAACGAGCTGATCGGCGAAGTGATCGGATTGCTGCAGTCACCTGCACGCCGCGTAATTGCTGCGCTCCTCGAGCACGCAGGCAAGCAAGGCGGCAACAGCGAAGCTGCTGCTACCGAGACTTCAGTTCCTGAAGCTACTGCTCCGGAAACAGACGCTCCGGCTGCTGAGTAATGCGGTAATGTGCTCATGCGGTAATGCGATAAGTATGTCCGTTTAGCCACCATCGCAATCCGGTAATGTTTTTGTAAGCTTCGATTAATCTCATTGTCGCATTATATCACATTACCACATTAAACAAGTGCTTCCAAGTCGCATTATATCATCAATTCACAAAAAACTTTCAAAAAATTAATACAATGGCTGATATCAAATCACTCGCTGAATCATTAGTAAACCTTACTGTTAAGGACGTACAAGAACTTGCTGACTTCCTGAAGTCTGAATACGGCATCGAGCCGGCTGCTGCTACAATGGTTGCCGGTCCTGCTGCAGGTGGTGCTGCTGTTGAAGAAGAAAAAACTTCTTTCAATGTAATCCTGAAGAGCGCCGGTGCTTCTAAGCTGGGCGTTGTAAAGCTGGTTAAGGATCTTACAGGTCTTGGCCTGAAGGAAGCAAAGGAACTGGTTGACGGTGCTCCTAAGAACCTGAAGGAAGGCGTTAGCAAGGCCGAAGCTGAAGATCTGAAGGCTAAGCTGGTAGAAGCTGGTGCTGAAGTAGAAATCGCTTAATTCACAAGCTTTTCTGATATTGAAAAGGCTGCTCATTGAGCAGCCTTTTTGTTTTTGAGAGAATTCATCCTCGGTGCAGGCATCTGTATCAAAATAACAGGCGCAAAAAAAGCCGTAACGATCTGTTACGGCTCCTGTATCAAAAAGTGATTTTTTATTTTTTTACGTTAAAATAGCCTTCTGTAATGGTCTTGGTAGCACCGCCTGAGCTTTTAAGGGTACCATAAAAAAGCCCCTTTACATGAGTCGCATCATTCTCAAGGATCTTTAGAGCGCCGCTGCCACCACCGGAAGGGCTACCGTTATACATCGTATTAGCTGCATCTGTGTAGGTAGCGAAAGCAGTACCACTGAAATTAACCGTATTGCCGGCTGCCGTATTGCTCGGAAAGAAAAGCAGAAAGGAGGTGCTGGGCGATGAGGCTCCGGCATCAATGGTCAGAAAGCCAACAAGATCAGACGCAGACCCGGAAGTTGCCTGATAGGGCGTTCCGTCGATCTTTGCGCTTAACGGATCGGTGCCTGTCCAGTTGAAACTGCCACCATTGTTTCCACCGCCATTCCCGCCGGTATTGATTGGGTTGGTAGTGCCTCCATTGTTTGTGTTAGGGTCAGCATCATAAGCTCCGTTATTACAGGAGGTCATGGTTGCTGCAGTGCAAAACAGCACAGATATAGCCAGTATCAGCTTCTTCATAAAGAATATAGTTCCTTGTAGTGCGCTAAAGATAAGGCACAAGTTTGTATTTCAAAAGCAACTTTTGATAATGCGGCAATGTGATGGAATATGCGGAATGCGATAAGGGAATTGTCATGTGTATACATTTCTAAAGAAAATGACAGAACATCAATCACATTTCACTACATCAAATCACATTACCGTATCAACGCATCAGCACATTAAATACCCAGCTCTTTCCGCTGCTTCTCATCGATCTCAGAAGGCGCATCAAGCATTACATCGCGACCACTGTTGTTTTTCGGGAAGGCGATGAAATCACGGATAGTCTCCTGCCCGCCGAGCAAAGCACATAAGCGATCGAAACCCAATGCCAGCCCGCCATGCGGAGGGGCGCCGTACTCGAAGGCACCTAACAGGAAGCCAAATTTTTCCTGCGCTTCCTCAGGGCTCATGCCCAGTGCGGCAAACATTTTCTCCTGCAGATCACGCTGATAGATGCGGATAGAGCCGCCGCCGATCTCAGTGCCATTTAGCACCAAATCGTAAGCATTGGCTTTAATGTCATTATATGGATGCTTATAATAGGCTGTACCTGCTTCTATCTGCGGATTATTGTCAATCATTACTGCAATGTGATCCGGCTTGGGCGCTGTGAAAGGATGGTGGCGCGCTACCCAGCGTCCGCCCTCTTCATCATGCTCGAATAATGGAAAGTCAATGACCCAGAGCGGCCGGTATTCGTCTGGATTGCGCAGCCCTAAACGGTTGCCCAGCTCCAGCCGCAATTCGCTTGCCGCCTTGCGGGTTCGGTCTTCCGCACCGGCTACGATCAGGATAAGATCGCCTTCCTGCGCGCCGCAGAAAGCCGCCAGCTCACTGAACTGATGTGGCGTGAAAAACTTATCTACACTGCTTTTGAAAGAGCCATCCTTATTATACTTGATATAGATCAGACCACTCATGCCGATCTGCGGGCGCTTTACCCATTCGGTTAATTCATCGATCTGCTTGCGTGAATATTCAGCAGCATCTTTTACCGTAACGCCAATAATGGTTTCCGCATCTTCAAACAGCTTGAAAGAAACAGTGCTCTTCATTGGCCTTTCAGCTTCGCCCGGCGTTATCTCATACGGCACAGCTTCCACCAGTGTCTGAAATTCACCTATTATTTTAATGTTGGCGAGCTTCATGCCAAAGCGCAGGTCAGGTTTGTCATTGCCATAATCACGCATGGCATCATCAAAAGTCATGCGCGGGAAATCTTCTGTCATCTCCACGCTTTTGATGTCTTTGAACACATGCTTGAACAGCCCTTCAAAAGTATTGAGAATGTCTTCCTGCTCTACAAAAGCCATCTCACAGTCTATCTGGGTAAATTCGGGCTGACGGTCGGCACGAAGGTCTTCATCGCGGAAACATTTGACGATTTGGTAATAGCGGTCATATCCGCTCACCATCAGCAGTTGCTTGAACGTCTGCGGGCTTTGCGGCAGCGCATAGAATTGTCCTTCATTCATACGGGAAGGCACCACAAAATCACGCGCGCCTTCCGGAGTAGATTTGATGAGGAATGGAGTCTCAATATCCCAGAATCCTTTTTCATCCAGATAATTGCGCACTGAGCGGTTTACCTTATAGCGCAGCTCCAGATTGCGTTTCAGCGTAGGGCGGCGCAGGTCGAGGTAGCGGTACTTCATGCGCAAGTCTTCCCCGCCGTCTGTTTCTTCTTCAATCGTGAAAGGTGGCGTGGCTGCGCTGTTCATGATCTTAAACTCATCAGCCAGCAATTCGATATCACCGGTAAGCATTTTCGCATTTTTGCTTTCGCGCTCGCGCACGATGCCGCGCACCTGCACTACATACTCGCGGCCCAGCGGCGTTTCATCCAACACGGGGTTGAGGCGCTCGCCAAAATAAATCTGCGTAACGCCATAGCGGTCGCGCAGGGTCAAGAAGGTGATAGCGCCCATCTTACGGATCGCTTGCACCCAGCCAGCCAGGGTCACTTCTTTGCCTTCATCAGCAAGGCGCAATTCGCCACAGGTATGTGTACGATACATCTTTGGAATAACTTTTTTATAGAAACAGTGCAAGATAAGCGTAAACAGCGGACTGGTTAATCCGGGACATGGATATAATAGAGTGAGGCATTTTGCGTTCTGTTGATTTAATTACCAACAACTATCGGAAAATAGAAGCGGTTGTCTTGCTCATGTCAGCGGATGCTGTTAACTTTTCGCCACATTGCCAGAATGAGTACCAATAGTCTGAAATACCGGATACTGAAGATTGCCGCCTTGATCGTACTGATTGCGGCGGGTATCCTGGCAGGCGCAAGCTTTTACCTCTCGCAGCACTACAAAAAAATCATTCAGGCAAAGCTGCCCATGATGGCGGCCAAAGCCACGGATAGCTTATACCTGGTCACTGCCGGCGACTTTAAGGTCAATATATTCGGGCGAAGCATCTCCATATTTAACTTGCGTATGCGGCCGGACAGCGCGGTGCTGGCCAGAAGACGGCTGGAAAAAAGACTTCCGGCAATGATCTTGGATATCACGATTCCAGAGATAGAAATATCGGGGCTGAGGCTGAGCAATTTTGCGGCCGATAAAGAAGTGGTGTGCAGGAAGGCGGATATTTATCATCCGCGCATCTCCATACAAATTATCGACAGCGCCAACCGGGATCATTCCATTAAGCCGAAAGAAAAAGCGACTATTGAGCGTGTACTGGCCAGGCTGCTGCGCATTCACGACCCTGAGATCAACATCATTGCCAGCGAGGAAAAAGATGCGGCTACGCTGAATGCCAGAGGCGGAGAAATTGCGCTCAGCGACTGGCTCTACCTGCCCGGGCAAAAGGCGGACAGCACACGGTTTCTTTATGCAAAAGAAAGTACGGTCATGCTCTGCAATGCTGGTTACCGGCAGCCGGGTATGCTTTATCTGTTTGGGATGGATACCGTACAGTTCAACAGCGGGGAGCACACTGCCCGGCTCAGCGGAGTGTATGTGAAGCCTGCCATCAGCAAGCCTGCTTTTTACAGGGAAGAGAAAGTGCAGCAGGAAATCTATCAGGGCAATTTTCCACAGGTGGCTATAACCGGATTTGACTGGGAAAGCCTGCTGCAGCGGAAAGGTTTTTTTGCTAAAGGACTGGAGCTGACCAATCCCGATCTCGATATTTATGTAAGCCGTCTTTATCCACCCAGTACAAGCAGCAGGGTAGGCAAGTATCCGCATCAGCTCCTGAAAAAGTTGGGCTTTCCGGTATCGATACCTGTGATTGATCTTTTTTACGGAAGCTTCCATTATACAGAGTTTAATGATAAGACGAGAATGCCGGGAACGCTGGAATTCGGCAGCATCACCGGCCGCATAGACAGCATCAGCAATCTGCCGGAAGCAATAGTGAGCCATCAGCATTGCAGGATAAGATTTGCCGGTAAATTCATGCGCAAAAGCAATATGGCGGCGGCTTTTACCTTTCCGCTGGATGAACGCCACGGGGAGTTTAATGTACAGGGCAGGCTACAGGAAATGAATGGGCGGCAGCTCAGCGAAACGGCAAAAGCGCTGGCGTTGGCCGAGATCAAATCATTGCAGATTCACAAGGTTACATTCGATATATGCGGCAACGATTACAGTGCAGACGGACGGATAACGATCCTGTACAACGACCTGAAGGTGAAGATCAAAAAAATGGATAAAGAGACGCAGCAGCTCTACAATCGCGGCTTTGTATCGCTCGTGGCCAATGAACTGTTGCTGTACAATGACAATCCCATGGAAGGCCAGCCGGTAAGAACGGCCACTACGCACGTAATCCGCGATACTACCAAGTCATTCTTTAATCTCATCTGGAGAAATCTCTTTGAAGCAGGTATACAAACCGCGGTAAGGCAGGAAGGAATCACCGATCTAGTGAAGAAGCGCAAAGCCAATAAAGGCAAGGAAAAGCTGCACTTCTTCCGGCAGCTATTCCCTAAAAGAAACAAGTCAAAAGGCAATCACAGCACACACTAAGAACCAGGCAGTCAAAACTCAAAACCAAATCACACCAGCTTCTTATCCATCGCATATTTGAGCAGGCCAACGATCGTTTTATGCCCGGTTTTGCGCATCATATTTTTCCGGTGTGTTTCTACCGTGCGCTCAGAGATAAACAGCTTTTCCCCGATCCGTGCATTGCTGTATTCCTGCGCTATCAGATTCAGGATTTCCATTTCCCGTTCAGTAAGTCGTGGCTCTTCCGGCTCATTCTTTTTCTGCGCCTGCTGATGGGCAAGCGCTGCAATTTTATCGCCCACCTCCGGTGAAAAATACATGCGTCCGCGCGCCACCATATGTATGGCCTCCAGCAGCTCTGTATCATTGGCATTCTTGAGTAGATAGCCCGCTACGCCTGCTTCTACCATCTCCATAATATGTCCGCCATCATCGTGCATCGATAGCACAATGATCCGTACATGCGGGTGCGTATCTTTCATCTTCAGCGCAAGCTCATGGCCGTTGAGTCCTGGCATATTGATGTCGATCAGGGCAATATCCAGCTCGCCGGAGGTATCCAGCGCATCATAGAGATCCTGGCCGTTATCATAAGTGCCGGCTATTTCAATATCCTTTTGCTTTTGCAGCATGGCCTTCAGTCCATCAAGCAGGATGTGATGATCATCTGCAATGATGAGGCGTAATTTTTTCATACATCATCCTTTGTTGGTCCGGGCTTAAAGATATGGTGTTTGTGTAGATGTTACTACGCGATAATGCTTTTAATCTTGTTTTTATGATGATAGGATAACCTAACGATCTTATAAAAAGAGAACAGCCTAATTGCCCGGTCGTGAATGCATATTACATTCGTTATCTCAACAATCAATTCGTCATGGTTGCCAATCAGGAGCAGGCGTCAGATACTCCATCAGCAAAGCAGGTGGCAGCGCCTGTCTATTCCATATTTGACTATAGCAAAGATCATCTGGATGAGCGTCAGGTGCCGGACGAGGCTGCCTGCGCCATTTATAAAGATTCAGGGCACATTACCTGGATCAATATGGATGGCCTGCGGGAAGAAGACGTGAAGCGCCTGTGCCACCACTATGATGTGCACGATCTGATTATCGATGATATTCTGGGATTGAATGAGCGCGCCAAAATGGAGGAAAGCGGCAAGGTGATCTTTTGCGTGCTGCCCATGATGTTTTTTAATGAAGATGCCTGTACCATTGAGCTGGAGCAGGTAAGCATTGTATTCGGCAAGGATTTTCTGCTTTCCTTTCAGGAAGAAGCTACGCGCGATGTGTTCAACCCCGTACGCAAGCAGCTGCGCGATCCTGCCAGCAACATCAGGAGCAGGCCGGCGGAATATCTTTGCTATAGCCTGTTGGATCTGATTGTAGACAGCTATTTTGACGTATTGGAGAAGCTGGCCGAGCGGATCGAAAATCTGGAAGACAGCCTGATCCGCAAGCAAACAACCCGTCAGCTCGCAGAGATCAGCCGCCTCAGGCGAAATGTAATGCTGGTGCGCCGTGCCGTGCTGCCGGTGCGCGAAATGGTAGCGCATTTTGTGCGCAGCGACAATGAACTGCTGGAAGAGCGGCACGAAAAATATTTCCGTGATGTGCTCGACCATACCATACAGGCCAACGACTTTGTAGAAAATCACCGCGATATGCTCATGAACCTGCAGGATCTGTACATGAATCAGATCAACCTGAGGATGAATGAAGTGATGAAAATCTTTACAATGGTAGCCACTTTACTCGCGCCTGCTACCGTAATCGGCGGTATTTTCGGAATGAACTTCGATGTGATACCCTTACAGCATAAAGCCACCGGCTTCTATCTTTCCGTGGGCGCTATGCTCGTTATTCCCGTCTTTATGATCCTTTATTTCAAAAGGAAAGGCTGGTTTTAATTCTTAGTGAGGACGGATATAAATCTTAGGCGTCAGAAACCGGTTGCTTTCATGTCCGGCTTCATCCACAATGTATGTGGTAAACTGCACCGTATCACCCTGATTGGTATGCAATGTATCTGACCGTGGAATAAGTGTAGCTGCCTGTATCAGCACCAGACAAGAGCCGCTCATGCCATATTGTGGGTCATGCGCCGCTGCATCCGTTACATCCGGGAAAGGATAGTTTTGCTTCATAGAAGTATCACGGCTATCTATCAGATAAATATAGGAGGCCGGATTATGGCCCGGATTGCCGAGATCGCCATCACCATCGGTATAATCAAAGCCCAAATAAACGGTATCTCTGGGCGAGGCCGCTGCTACCGAATCAGGGGTAAGGTATTTGAATGTAATTTGCGGGTAAGGAGAATTATTCGCGGACTTCTGGCAGGCTGCAAAAAGCACGGTCATTACCAGCAGAATAAACAATCCATTCCTTCTAATCATAGTATACCAAAGTTATCGAAAGTGGCGCATTTTTCCGGGGCAGGAGCAGAATATATACAAACAATTAACGGGGCCGATTTCAACAATATTGCGCTGGAGCTTTTTCATTACCAGTATCATCATAATGAGCTTTATCACCAGTATGTAAATGCGCTGAATGTAACGCCCGGATCGGTGCAGCAGATAGAGCAAATTCCCTTCCTGCCCATTTCCTTTTTCAAAACACGTAGAATAGCCACAGGCAGCTGGCTGCAGGAAGAGCTGCTTTTTGAAAGCAGCCGCACCACCGGCGATGTACCAAGCCGCCATTATGTGAAAGATGCAGGACTCTATGAAGCTGCGCTTTTACGCGGCTTTGAAGAAGTATATGGCAGCCCGGAAGATTACGTGATCCTTGCATTATTACCTTCTTATCTGGAGCGGAGCAATGCCTCGCTCGTGCATATGGCGCGCGTGCTGATGCAGCGCTCAGGCCAGGCTGGCAGCGGATTTTACCTGAATGAATGGCGGCAACTGGCAGGCAAATTAATGCAGCTATCAGATGAAGGCAAACCGGTAATTCTCCTGGGAGTCACTTTCGCATTGCTAGACTTCGCAACAGCGCATACCCTGAGCCTCAAAAACGTAATTGTAATGGAAACCGGGGGCATGAAAGGCCGGCGGGAAGAGTGGACACGCAGCCAGGTGCATGAATTTTTGCAGCAGCAGTGGAATCTGAAATCCATTCATTCGGAGTATGGCATGACTGAACTGCTATCACAAGCCTATGCGGTGAAAGAAGGCCATTTTGCGCCTGCATCCACCATGCGGGTGTTGGTGCGGGATTTAAACGATCCGCTCACCGTAAGTCATACAGGCACCGGCTGCGCCAACATTATTGATCTGGCCAATGTACATTCCTGCGCTTTTATTGGTACAGACGATATTGCTCATCTGCATAGCAAGGGTACATTTGAAATATTAGGCCGTGCGGATCATACCGCACTGCGCGGATGCAGCCTGATGACAGCCTGAAAAGAATCCGGGAATTTTTCTTGGAGAATTCCTGAAGGCGCTTATCTTTGCAGCCCTAAGTTCTTAAAGACGACCTGAATCTGTAAAATTTCAAAGGATTTCTGACTTTTTAATTTTGCATTTGAATTAAATCTGCCCAGATGGCGAAATTGGTAGACGCACTGTGTTCAGGTCGCAGCGTCCGCAAGGATGTGCTGGTTCGAATCCAGTTCTGGGCACCAAAGTGGAAAGGTCAGCAAATTGCTGACCTTTTTTCTTTTTAGAATCGCTGAAAACCGCGCTGGCATTGGCGATCAGGCTGAGCACAGGATTCTCTTCGATGGTTCGATAACTGCTTTTTTCAAAAATCAGCTTTTGCGGAAAGATAGAACCAACAATATGCTGTTTCCCTGCCAAATCCGCTGCCAGCCAGTGTTTGTCGATATTTTGAAGCAATGGGATGCCTTCGTCTAAGTACTTCTGGTAATCGTCTTCTGATGTCAAAATGCTCACCTTCTTTCGCTCTAACGATTCTATTTCCGGCGTAAGCGCATTGCGAATATCCTTGTATTCTGCTGCGCTTAGCTCAGCATCCAGCATGAGCGCTTGTGCATTCTGGATGCGCTGCTTTAGCTTATCAATCTGAGCCTGTATTTCCTTCGTCTGTTTTGTTTTGTCAGAGCCGTTCTTCCGGAAGAAGTCAGACATGATGTGGTAGTAGAGTTCCAGAATTTCTTTCTTGGCGCTGATGCTTTTGAGAAGTTCAGCAAAGGATTCGTGCGCTACATCTGCACGGTAACGTTCTTTACAAACTGTTGCTGTCTGACAGTGGTAATAATAATATTTCCCGCCATTGCCATTTGCACCACTGCCTGTAATAGGTCTGCCACAGCTCTTACAAACGACAAAGCTGCGTAAGGGCAGGTTCTCATCCTTGGTGCTGCGCACTTTTGTGACGCGCTTCCTGCCATGCAGAATGTCCTGCACCTCATCGAATATCGCCTCTGTGATTAGTGGCTTGTGGATGCCCTTCACATAATGTGCGCTTTCGTCTTTGTAGGCAGAAATCTCAACACGACCGCAGTAGACCATGTTATGGATCAGGTTCCAGAACTGGCTGCGTCCTACGGGCAATCCCTTTTCATTGACCTGTTTCCGTACTGTATCAATATCAGAGATGCCAAGTGCCATCTGCTCAAATGCCCACGCTACAATCGGCGCGAACCGCTCGTCTGGAATCAGCAGGGGTTTATTCAGCTCATCCCGTCCATTCTTGTAGCCTTTAGGCGCTTGTCCCAGCCATCTGCCTTCTTTGCGCGCCCTACGCATTCCTACGAGCGTATTGAGCGCTCTGCGGTCGTTCTCTACTTCTGGTGCTGCCAGATAGAAAGCCAGCATCATCTTGTTTTCAGGAATGGTCAGGTCAAGCGGCTGCTCTATGGCCTGAGGTTCCATCTGCAGCTTCTTCAAAATATTGATCATGCCATACGCATCGCCTGCATTTCGGCTGAACCGATCCCATTTCGTGAATAGCAGCAGATCGGCTATCCCCTTGTTCTTCTTGAGGAAGCCCAGTATCTTTTGAAATTCCGGTCGCTCGAAAGTTTTGGCGGAATGATCTTCACGGTAGGTTGCCACTACGTTGATGCCTTGCAGATCGCAGTAACTGCGCAGGCGCTCTTCCTGATGGGCAAGACTGTAGCCGTCAGCTTGCTCGTCTGTACTTACGCGGAAATAAAGTATGGCTTTCTTGCTGCTCATCGTTCTTAAGTGTATCTAGTGAGATAATGGTTGCCTGTTGTTGATTGCTGTTTTGATTCAGGTCTGTGTGGTACTTATAGTCTACTTCTGCCAGTGCATAGAGTACTCTTCTGATTACTTCTACTTGCACATCACTGTATTCTGCTCCATCCTTGCAAAGAATTGCTTTGCAATCCTCGATTGAAATCTGGCCATTGAATTTAGACTGGGCGCGGCTCTGCTTGGCTTTAAAAGGTATGACTCTGGCTTTATTGCCGTCATTGTCTCGGGTGATTGCGCTTCCTTTTTGATCACTACTTATCTGCTGTTTCATATCAAAGATAGAAGCTGTTTTGGGATTCTAAAAAATATTTACTAAAATACGCGCGCGAAGTTCCGTGAGGTCGCTGCCTCATATCTTGTCGTCGCCATTTGTTGTGAAGTGTGGTTAGCTTTCTCATAGTCATCAATTCTTTTAGAATTGACCACGAAGGTCGAAAGCCGGGGGTACCCCCTGAAGTACCCGCTCTTCTGTTAATCCCTTCTTTCCTCTTCTTCCAAGCTTATAGCGGCCTCGATTTTTTCCACCAGCTTCAGTGCATTGATGGACTCTAAAAGTGGAACAAGGGCCTTTAGATTCTGGATGTGGTTGGGCTTATCGGTGACGCTGCCTGTAGGAAATCTTTCTTTGACAGTGCCTACGGCTATACCGGTAAGCGCAGCTATGAACCGATGCTGCCGGGCACCCTGGCGTTCGCCCAATTCTATTCCTGCCCACCGCATGAGGTAGTATAGCGCCAATACCTTTTGGGCGGCCGTCAGGGAGTTACTCTTTTCATCCTTGACTTCTTCGACCTGCTCGGCGGTAAGTTTATTGGCGCTGCTGCCTTCATCAAGCAAATCCATCAGCCCTTTGATTCTATCCAGGAAATGCTCGCCTGCTGCGTAGTCTTTGTAGCCTTGCAATATGGGATAAACAAGATGATCCTTGGGAATATCACTGAGGCTGGCTTGTTCAATACTGGTGAAGTCCACCGTATCCAGTTGCCCTGTCTGGCCGGTAAAGCCTGCGTATTCTTCAGTGAATGCTGTTACCTCGTCCATACTGATGGCCGACAGATCCATTAGCTGTTTGAGCAATGGCAGCTGAGCATAGCCATTATCATCGAGCGATCTCAATACTGCCAGCGTCTCGGTATAGTACTGCGTCAATAATTCTAGCTGCTCTTTGCCGGTACGCAATCTATTGAGTTGCAGGTTTACCTTCAAGAGATTGCCATTAGCTTCATGCAGGCCGAGATCTGTGAGGGCTTGCTCATGTCGGGCTAAAAGTTTGGTTACAGCGATTAGTGGGCTCATTCAATCGATTTTTCTTAGAACAGGTGCATCTTATTAAGATGGGTTGAGAAGATACAAAGAAGACCCGAAAATGAGAAAAAGTCTCGCAGGCTTGATTTATTTACCGGGAGCCCTGTCAACCAAAATCAGGGTTAAGAATTACTGTGTAAACCGAAATTAGGATTGATTAATTTTAGTGTCAACCAAAGGCCGGGATAGCAAAACCATTGACAACCGAATCCCGGTTTATTTCTAACCATTATTCATGGTTTTCAGGGCGTGACAACTTTTTTCAGGACAGGACAGGGTTACGGTAGGGTTCCAACAGGGTTCCATTGTAGTACTTCGAGGTTCCAACAGGGTATCTCATGGTAGTAATGTGGTTCCTTTGGGGTAGTTCAGGCGTTTCCGTGGTTCCAAAATGGTTCCGGCAGGGTGAATGGCTGGTAGAAGCTGCTAAAAACATTCCATTGGCTGCAACAAACCGTCCTTTGGCTGCGGATCACCCGACAGTGTCTGCTGGAAACCGTCTTTTGGCTGCGAAGGAATGAAGTAAACGCTGCAAAAGGTGTAGAAATCGCGAGTAATTATGTAGTAAACGCGAGTAACGATGTAGCAAACGCGAGTGATCGTGTAGTAATCGCGAGGCATAGCCAATATTTTAGTTGCAAATCAGCTTTTTAGGTGAAAGCAATCTAATTCTTATCGGTGTCAGATCGCAAAAATGGAACGGTAGGGTTGTTTATCAAGCCTTAAGAAAAAAATCAGCCATCAGTTCTGCTTGCTTCAATACAGTTTCAATTGCCTTTGCTTGCTTATCCGGCGGGTAACCGTATTTAGTGAGCGTGCGTTTTACGATCACCATCAATCTTGCACGTGCACTTTCCCGGATCGTCCAGTCAATGGTTGCATTAGCTCTTACCTTATCTGCGATTTCGCGTGCGATCTCTTTTAATTGCTCATCACCTAACACCTGAACGGCGCTGTCATTAATTTCAAGCGCGTTGTAGAATGCGATTTCATCTGTACTTAATCCGAGCAGCGCACCTTGCTCGTCATTCTGCCTGATTTCCTTCGCAATATTGATTAGCTCTTGAATTATTTCGGCCGTCGAGAGCAAATTATTCTGGTATCGCTTAATGGCGCCTTCCAGCATCTCCAATAGCTTCCGGCTTTGCACGAGATTTGTTTTGGAACGCATCTTAATCTCTTCATTCAGCAACTTCTTCAGTAGCTCCAGCGCGAGGTTCTTATGCTTCATTCCTTTTACTTCCAAAAGGAACTCATCAGACAGTACTTCTAAGCCGGATATTTCAGGTTTGTCTACACCTGCCGCTTCAAAAATGTCAATCACCCCGTCAGAGCTGAGCGCTTCACTGACGATCTGCTTAATCGCTGTTTCAATTTCAGTATCTGATTTGCCTGTGCCTGCGTCTTCAAATTTTACCAGCCGCGCTTTCACTGCCTGGAAAAAGGCAACATCGTCCTTTATCGCCAACGCTTCTTCAGCGGGAACTGACAAGGCAAAGGCCTGACTGAGCAGTGTTACTTCACGAATAAAACGTGACTTGCCATCGTCCAGGCCGAGAATATGCTCTTCTGCCTGCAGGATGATCGACATCTTTTGGTGCGGATTATTTACGATGAAGAATCGCCGGTAGTTAAAGCGGTAGCTATTCTGATAGTAGGCTTCCGGCTCCTCAACAAGAATATCTTTTTGCGTCCTGGTTTCCTCGTTGAAAAATTGCTGCACTATTTCCAGCTTCTCATTCATCAGGTCAATAGCCTTGCTTATATCAACGGTTGGCTGCCCTCGGCCGCCGGCATCCGAGTAAAAAGACAGCGCTTTTTTTAGGTCAGTAGCCAAGCCTAAATAATCTACTACAAGGCCGCCCGGCTTGTCTTTGAATACGCGATTCACTCGGGCAATCGCTTGCATCAGGTTGTGGCCGCGCATCGGCTTATCCACATACAGCGTATGCAGACTGGGTGCATCAAAGCCGGTAAGCCACATATCGCGGACAATTACAAGTCGCAGCGGATCTGCCGGGTCTTTCATACGCTCGGCAAGGTCTCTGCGCTGCTGCTTCGTTGTATGATGCTTTTGCAATTCCGGGCCGTCATCGCTGGTGGCCGTCATAATCACTTTTATCAGCCCTTTGCTCTTATCGTCGCTGTGCCACTCTGGTTTGAGTGCAACGATCTCCCGGTACAAATCGGCGGCTATGCGTCGGCTCATAGCTACAATCATAGCCTTGCCATCAAATACGAGCTGGCGCTGCTCAAAATGGCGGACGATATCGCGGGCTAAGTTTTTTATCCGGTCTTCATTGCCTACAATCGCCTCCAGCCTCGTCCACTTCGCTTTTTCTTTTTGGCGCTCGGAAACTTCTTCATCGTTCTCCAGCTCCGCATCAAATTCTTCAATCAATCGCCGCCCTTCTTCGTCTAAGTTTACTTTGGCAAGGCGGCTCTCATAATAGATGCGAACCGTAGCGCCATCGGCAACTGCCTGCGAGATGTCGTACACGTCTACATACTGGCCAAAGACTTGCGGCGTGTTTACGTCTGTGCTTTCTATAGGTGTGCCGGTAAAGCCGATGTAGGTGGCGTTGGGCAGGGCATCGCGCATGTACTTCGCGAAGCCGTAGGCAATGCGCTTTCCAATTACTTCTTTTGTTTCCTTGTCTTTTATATCTACCAGCTTTGCTTCAAAGCCATATTGCGTGCGGTGCGCTTCATCGGCAATTACAACTACGTTTCGCCGGTCTGATAGCAGGTCGTAAGTGGATTGCAGGCCATCGGGCAGGAACTTTTGAATGGTGGTAAACACGATCCCGCCGCTGGCTACTTTCAAAAGCTCTTTTAGCTGTGCACGGTCGCGCGCCTGTACCGGATCTTGCCGCAGCAGTTGACGGGAAGCGGCGAAGGTGTCAAAGAGCTGATCGTCCAGGTCATTCCGGTCGGTGAGCACCAGGATGGTCGGGTTGCGCATCTGCGGAGCTGTGATCAGCTTGCCGGCATAGAATACCATGCTGAGGCTTTTACCCGAGCCTTGCGTATGCCATACCACGCCGCCCTTTTTATCGCCCTTCTCGCCTGTTGCCGTAATGGTGGATTCCACGGCGCGATTGACGGCGTAGTACTGGTGATAGGCTGCCAGCTTTTTCTCGGTATGTACCTGCGTAAGACCGGTCTGCGGGTCTTCCCGCTTAGTTTCTTCGAAGACGATGAAGCTGCGGATGAGGTCGAGCAAAGTGGCAGGATTGAGCATTCCTTGCAGTAAAATTTCCAGCTGTGGCTTAAAGCGGGACGCTTCCCGGCGGCCGTCGGCGGTCTTCCAGGTCATGAAGCGGCTGAAGCCTGCGGTTAGGCTGCCGGCTTTGCACTCATGCCCATCGGAAATAACGCAGACCGCATTGTAGGTAAACAAACTTGGAATAGTAGCCTTGTAGGTTTGCAGTTGCTCGTAGGCCTTGCGAATGGTAGCCTGCTCGCTGGCTGCATTCTTCAGCTCTATGACTACGAGCGGCAGGCCGTTGATGAATAGCAGCAGATCCGGCCGCTTGTTCTGGCCGTTCTCTACGATGGTGTATTGGTTGATGACAAGGAACTCATTGTTGAGTGCCTCCTCGAAATCCATGAGCGCAACTTCATAGCTGCGGTCGAAGCCGTCTTGCTGGTAAGGGATTTTGACGCCTTCTACAAGTAGCTGATGAAAGGTTTTGTTGTTGTGCAGCAGATCGGGCGAATAGATGCGTAGCACTTTTTGTACGGCCTGCTCTTGGGCGTCTTGTGGGAGGTGCGGATTGAGGGTGGCAACTGCTTTGCGCAGGCGGGCGGTGAGGACGATTTGTTCGAAGCTTTCCCGCTCTGCCTCTTCTGCGCCGGGGGCGATGGCGAGGCCGGGCAGATAGCTCCATCCCAGTGATTGCAGCGTTTCAATGGCGGAGGTTTCTATTTGGGATTCGGTGATGGGCTTCGCCATAGCATAGGATTCTATGGCAGAATCACATCAAATTGAGAAAACTCTGTGAGATTCCTCGGCTGGTTGCCAGGCAGCAATTTTCCCTTCACTTTAATATATGCCCCTACAGTCATATGCGCTTGATCCGCTACTATATACTGTTGCGCATCTAAAGTTATTCTTGCTCTGATTATATCTTCTTCTGCCTGATAGAGATTGAGAATCACATCACCGGATCGCTTACCATCATCGCCAATGTCGCCATAAAGACCTTCTACCGTGGCCATAAAGGTCTCTTCCTTATTTTTTTGCTGCTCTGTATTTCTGAGCTCCTTCTTTACTTCGTCAATCCTAGAGAAATAGTCTTTTTGAATCTTAATAAGCTTTCTTACAGGAATATCTGCGGGAATGGGGAAAGCGCTAGCCCATGTAAAATCAATGAACAGATCAACGTTGTTATGTTCCTCTTTAAAGCCCATAACAGCGTTGCAGAGGTTGGAAGATATTTCAGGCCTGTCATCTGCCTTTATTTTATCTACCAAGTCAGTTAAGGTGTCAGCTAATATCGCATTGACTAACTGATTTAATCCTTTGTTGATTGTAAGGGTGGTCTGACGCGCAAATGGTATGCTCTGCTCAAATAAATTAGCCTGGATATCCAGTGCCTGCACAGGGCTGGATACCTTCAGCACAAAACTGCCAGCTTCTGTATGGCGGAATCTCGAGGCATCAAGTAATTGCCAAGCCTCGCGCCTCGACAAGCGCGGATGATGTGCCTGTGGCTTTAGAACTGTACTCGCAGCAGAAAGGTACAATTCCTTTGCGCCGTTAATTGCAGACACAGCATAAGATAGTGGAAGAAATGGCTCGTCGAGTTTTGAATCAATGATCCTGAAGCGAAGTGTGTCATCTTTTGATTCACTCAGTTTTTCAATAATTATCTGAAGTGGCTGACGTGTAATTTCTGCTAGCTTGGTAACGGTATTTTCGATTGCATCTGCATAATCCGGCGCATCGGCATCAGTTGGAAATACCAATTGCCTCTTCTGCAGGAGAGGATTTGACAATACATACAGACCCTCAGCAACAGCCGCTTGCTGCTGCTGCCAGCCGAGTGTTCTTGCATAATCCCGCAGATCGGCAGACGCTATTTTATTCCATTGTATGCTCACGGCATTTGATAATTTAGGGTACCATATCTGCTCAATGTTCCGCAAATATCCATCAAGCTAGTCGGATTGAAAATCTGAGCCTGCGGAATATATACTGTCTGGCTGGTAGCGTTGGCTGACTGAGCTGCACCTCTAAGGCTTACCCAATAGGCACATTTTTTAAGTACCAGTTCATCCTCTGAAATTTGTAACCAATCAGTGTCATTGCCAGGCAAGAACATCACTACTAAAATTCGGTGCGTAGCCAACGTTTGTTTTCTTAAATCATCATACCGGTTAATACCGTTGAGCGCATAAGATATGTAACCGTCGTTAATAAGTGGAGTGCCGATTGTAGCTTTCAGTTGAATTTTAAGGTCGATTTCCTCAAGATCATTCGCGCCTCCCCCGGAAAATGGCCCCCAAGCAGTAATTTTTGCATCTACACCACGGTTATCCTCATGCCTATTGCAATTCGCGCATGCCGCACCTGCCTTAGATGCTACTGCATGAAGGTACGCATAACTAAGCTCGCTCTCAATATCATTGCCAATTAGAGGCTGCATATTTCATGGGGTATTTTAAAAGTTTTGCTGCCTCAAATTTAAACATTAATCGAGGCATTTAGATCCATTTTAATAAGTGCAGGGTTTCTATGACATGGATTTCTATTTGGGATTTGGTGATGGGCTTCACAATCCGCTGCTCATTCACTATTTCACCCAAGGTAGCTTTCCTGTATCCTTAATCAGGTCATATAGCCAGTTTGCGGTCAGCTCAATCGCGAAAGCGATAACCAAGAACCAGAAAATGTACCTAATCAGTTTGACATCTTCAAACTTAAACTTGAATACGGCCGTAAAGTCCGTCAAATATTGTTTGTCCAGTTTCTCCTGTTCCGTCACCTTTTGCTTCAGATGATAAGCAAAGGTCTTAGCGTACCTATATTCTGATGAAGTGATATAAGACGCCCAGGTACTTTCTTCCAACTGGCGAACGCTCTTTAAGTCCTGATTTGAAAGCATATGCTCGTCGCGAACGCTCCTCATAATGAAGTAGTGGATGAGCGCGATGTTGAATTTGCCCTTGCCGGCCATTTCTTCCGCCAGCGACACATCTAGGTCGCGCGTATCGTTTATTCTAAAGTCTGTAATCTCAATACTGGAACTCGCGCTTTCAAACAGTGAGTTGGATGGTGAGTAGACGTAGCTCAATGCAGTGACGAATGAGGACTTCAACCTTAGCCTATAGTAGGTTGGCAACCCATTAAACTGCTGGAACGGAAAACGAAGAATAGTTCCACTGTATTTCTTCTCAATGCTAATATCGTTCGCAATATCCAGTGAGTAAACATTGAATATCGGCACATTGCTCTTCCTGACCTCAAAATATTTGGGACTTTGCGTTGTGCTTAGCGTATAAAATTCATTGAATACTGCGGATAGGATTCTTGGACTTTTGAGCCGTTCCCCAATATCCTCAATCACCTTGCCTTTGTCTTGAAAAACAAATGGGACATAGATACAAACAGCACTGACATCCTCGCCGTTATTGATATGCAGCCCGATATCCAGAAAGTAGTCGCTGTCGTCAAAAGAAAGTTTTGGCCAAAGTCTTCCAAACGTTTTAGAAGATAGCTTGCGCAGCTTTCTCGCAAAAAAACCTTTATTGATTCTGAGCTTCCAGTGGTTGATATGAATATCCAGCTCCGGCACCGCAGCGCCGGCATCGCCAGATTTCGTCTCATACCAGATAGCTATGGAATTCATGTTAGACCAAGTTTTATTTCGCCACTCATCAGTTTAGGCAAGAGATTGTCTCTGAGTTTAGCAATGGTGCGAATCTGCAGAGTGTTTGAGTTTATATTCTCAAACAATTGCCTACAATACTCGTTGAATTCGTGTATCCTACTCCTATCTGGTACTTTTATTTCAGTAGAGAGCGCGATATCTCTATTAAGGCCCGGTACCGCGGAATCTGAATTCATTTCCCCGAAATTCATTGTCTTTAGAAGAAAGTACTCGTAGAACATTCCCTGTGAATTGATCTTTGACCTTACAAAATAGGTAGTATCAATCGGATGAAAACTGTCAAACAAATAACTCACGCTTCCTAACGTTCCCTTCCTTCCAATCACAATGCCCGGCCCTTCCACAAGATAACTGGAATGGTAGCCTACGATGCCGCTTGAACCAACCACAGGATAGCCATCACCACTCCTAACGTCGTCTTTCAATGCCTTTCCATAGACCAAATCAAGAACATCACTCAATGCACCATGCCTTTGACCATCTTCCTCTATAAACCACTGCCTGAAAAGTGTTTCTGCCAAACCTTCTAATGTGTTGTTTTGGCGGTGTAGCAGGTCTATTTTATCATCTAGGGCGCTGAGGGCAGCTGCAATGGCTATTTGTTCTTCTTTTTTTGGAATTTCCCAAAGACTGTTCTTTAAAAAATTCCAATCCGCTCTTGGCATACGTGACCCACCTTCCCCGCCATTTGCAGTTTCAATAAAAATACTGTTTGCTAAGAAATAGAATAGATAGTCCTGACTCACACCTGCCTTTGCCCTGAACACCCAGATATCTGTTGAACATACGCCATCAAAATCGGGTTTCACCACTTTTCTAAAGTATGGTCTCAATTTGCCAAACAAAATGTCGTTTGCCTGAAACCTAAATTTGTTACTTGTGACCTCCGAAGAGCAACCAACACCTTTTAGTCTAAGTGTACCCTGCTCAATATGCTCTAATCCGATATAGGGACATTCGCCTCCAGTGAGAGGATTAAATGGCGTCTTTATCGGCTCGGTAATTTCAGAAAGCTTCCATTCCCTCCAACTGCTATAAAGCTCTACCCCAATCCTATCAATATGCTCTACCAATGCGGGTTCCTTAATGCTTTCATAACCCACGATGTCAACTTTATAAGCAATGTCCACGTCCTCCAAAGAGCTGCTTAGCTGAAGCACATCTTTCGAGGTTATGTTGTAGCCTTTAATGGCAATATCAATATCTGAATCGTTCCGGTAGTTCCCTTTAGCCCGCGAGCCAAATATCAAAGCCTTATCCACTTTGGGGTTCGTCTCAAATACCGTTGAGAGCTGTTCAATAGTAACTTCATTCAGTCCGAATCTCATCCTTGCTGTTCCCGGTTTAGTTTTTCCAATTGAAGGCGGGTTTCTAATTGTATGAGCAAATCATAATAGACGTCCACGACGTTCTCTGCTATTTCGGTTGCGGTGTCCTCATCGTACGTGTGCGAAGTCTTTTCCCGCGAAGCCTTCATGCTTTTCCAGCCGTCTAAATCCTGAATTAGCCCTTCCTCAACAGATTGCTCAAGTACGTGACCTGGTCCGCCGGTAAAATCGGGGTTGCGTTCTCTCACTATATCTTGCATGGTCTTCCAGGCCAGCTCGTAAGTGTATTCAAAGCGCTGAATCAGGCCCTCCTGTTCCAGCTCGCTCATGTCGAGTATATCAACAGCTTCGCCCAGCTTCTTTAGTGCTTTCCGGTAATTGCTGAACCGCTGAATCCAGCGGATGTCTTTGTCGGGCATAAGGCTTTCTTTACAGCTGATTACAGGTAAATAAATGATTGGGGCGGGGACAGCTTAAAGTCCTCACGTATGCACAACGGCTTTCTGTATTTCCTGGTCTTCTTTATTTTGATGGCATGTCCGATTGCCTTATCTGCAAAATACTCGTAAAAGAACTGCTCATCAATTCCGGCAAATTCCCGTGTCAGTCGCCAAAGATTTTCCGGCGTATCACTCAGGACTTTTTCTATTTGAAACTCGCCAATTACAAGTTGCATAGGTGAGGATGCATAGACCACAACAGTTTTTACATCTTCCCTGAAAATGGTGCGGCGGAACTCAAATTGCTTTGAGCCGTCAAAAATTTTGTTCGCATACTCCGGCTTAATGGACAATAATACTTTCATTCGTTCCTGTTTCTCTGATGATTTGTTCAAACTGTACTCTAGTAATCTCTTTCAGGCCTCGCAACTCATTTTCTGTGCCTGATATAATGCCTAATTCCAGAAGCTTTTGCCGGTTAATGCGGTTGCCTAACTGGAATGAAACATCAGCTAGAAAATTGATGATGAAAGGCCGTGACCACGACTTGTAGTTCCAGAACTCTGCTAATTCCTTATCTGTAAATACACTTCTTTTTCTGCATTTGAGAATGAAGTCTTTCTCATCAACTATAGCTTCTATCTTATCCTCAACAATAGCGACTGTAGTAACGACGCTTGTATAGTAAGCATGACCTTTATCAGCAGTACGGTAGAAAATTAGCACATCGCCCTTGTGAATGTCGCGCTCTTTAGAGCGTGAAATGTACACCTTGCTAATCGCATTTCTGTGTGGCTTGTGCTCTACAAAGTCTTTGGGCGATTCTGTACGTAAATAAGAATCCGGCAGCAGCTCAGTATGGTAGGCCGGATAGATAGGGATAAGGAAGAAGCGGTTTTTGGCTGATATATATGGGAAGGTCTTTCTGGGGTCAATCGCATTAAATGCGGGTGTATAATCCCGAACGTAAACAAGCTCCGTTCCGCTCTTGGACTCTTTCGTACCATGATAGGTAAACCCCCAATCCTCTAACAGAGCTATCAACCGTTGTTGCTCTTCACGTTTATCAAAAATGGTGACGTAAATCTCATCTACTTTGTATTGCTGCGCGTTGTCAAAAATGATTTTCAGGAAACGTTCCCCGAGCCGCACACCATTACTAATTACTTTAAATGTTCCAATCTTCAAACGGCGCTTTGGCTTGAATATAGGCGTGATGTCAGAATAGTTTTCATCCGCTTCTTCCGGCTTCATAAATAGTAAGGATAATAGCTGTCCCTTATTGAAGGTGACGTAGGCAATTGCATCATTTGCCTTTTTGTTGAACCAGCTATCAAAGCCTGCATAGTCTTCACGAAAACTATCAAAGAATGGGTCTTTGAGATTAAGCTCACCGAAGTATTGTTTCGTAACGCCAAGTACATCGTAATCAATAAGTTCAGGATGCTCAGATACTACCTTTTCCAGAAACGAGTCAATCGTGAATACTTTGTCGGCAATATTCAGCGCCTTTGCCTTTACATGAATCTTTCGGTCTTCTGTGATTAATACATCAACCCTTTCACAGAACACCTCGTTTACAAGTAGGGTATCCACCTTATCATTAGGCTTTGTATCAAAACGCACTGATACAAGCGCGACCTCGTCCGCCAACGGTGCTGTGGTCTTTAATTCCTCATAGCTGCTAAGTTTAGTATTGAATGTTGCAACCGTAACCTTATTTGGATTCTTATTAATCTCATCAATAGTTGCCGGGTGAATACACTTTTGATAACCGGTTTTATCCAGCCACTTGAAGAGTATGCCAATGTCCTGATTCACGACTCGGCCAGCCTCTCGGTGGATGATAATATTCGTATCCAATAGGGCTTTCATTAGGACAATTTCGGAACGATTATACGGGAAAGACTTTCTTTAATTTTTTCATTCAGCGCCGCCTCTTCGCCCATTTGCGCTTCCAACTCGGCTTTCAGCGCATTAAAGCGCTCCTCAAAATTAAAATCATCTTCCTCATCCGCTAAGCCCACATAGCGGCCCGGCGTAAGCACATAGTTCAACTCCCGCACCCGCTCAATAGTGGCAGATTTACAGAAGCCCGGTACATCTTCATAACCGCCATCCACATTCCGCCATTTATGATAAGTGCTGGCAATGCGTACAATATCACCGTCATCGCCATCGCTCAGGTCGCGGTTCTTACGGTTCACCAGAAAGCCGAGGTTCCGCGCATCTATAAAAAGGATTTCATCCGTACGATCTCTATAGCCACCATTCCGCTTATTGCGTGAGAGAAACCACAGGCAGGCCGGTATCTGTGTATTCAGGAACAGCTTGGTGGGCAGGTTTACAATGCAGTCCACCAGCCCTTTCTCGATCAGTTGCCTGCGTATATCACCTTCGCCGCTGGTATTAGTAGTCAGTGAGCCTTTGGACAGCACAAACCCCGCCTGCCCGGTAGGCGCGAGGTGATAGAGAAAGTGCTGTATCCAGGCATAGTTGGCATTGCCTACCGGCGGTGCTAGCTTTTCGCCCAGCACTTTCCAGCGGGCGTCATCGCGAAGCAGGTCGCCACTCCAATCACTGTCATTAAATGGCGGGTTAGCAATGATAAAATCGGCCTTCAAATCTTTATGGGCATCATTCAGAAAGCTGCCCTCATTGTTCCACTTTACATTGCTGCTGTCGATGCCGCGGATGGCCAGGTTCATCTTGGCCAGCCGCCAGGTGGTCTGGTTGCTTTCCTGTCCATAGATGGAGATGCGGTCGGCAGGATTCAGTGCCAGTCCGGCTTTACCGCTCTTGTAATGATCGCGATGGCTGTTGATAAACTTCTCGCTTTGCACGAACATGCCGCCGCTGCCGCAGCAGGGATCGAACACACGGCCCTCGTAGGGCTCCAGCATTTCTACCAGCAGCTTTACTACACTTTGTGGGGTGTAGAACTGTCCGCCCTTTTTGCCTTCGGCCAGCGCAAATTCGCCGAGGAAGTATTCGAATACCTTGCCCAGCAGGTCTTTGCTCTGCGCTTCTTTAGTGCCTAGCGTAGCTGAGCCTACCAGATTGACTAGTCCGCCTAAGCTCGTCTTATCCAGCTTTTCCTGTGCAAATACTTTGGGTAACACGCCACGCAGGGAAGGGTTGTCTTTCTCTATAGCGTCCATAGCATCGTCCAGATCTTTACCTATGGTGGGCAGTGCGGCACGCCCCTGTATCCACGTCCAGCGGGCAGTGGGAGGCACATAAAAAATCTTCTCGGCGATGTATTCGTTGCGGTCTTCAGGGTCGGCGCCTTCGCTGACCTGCGTCAGTAACTGTTGGTGCTGTTCCTCGAAAGCGTCGGAGATATACTTGAGGAATATCAGGCCCAATACCACGTGTTTGTACTCCGCGGCATCCATGTTTTTACGGAGCTTGTCGGCAGCCTTCCAGAGCTTTTTTTCAAGTGGTTCTTCGGGAATGATTTTTGCAGCCTTCGCCATTATTTCTTAAAGTAGTTGCCGGTAAAAAAGTATTGGCGAAAGATACAAAAAGCAAAAGAGCTTTAGTACTTGAAATGCCATTCAATTTTCGGTACCAAGACTCACTTGTCCCCATAAATCCGGATAGTTCACCCATGTATTTTGCTTCTTGTAAAAAGCATGCGGATTCCTTGGAATGTCCGCCGGAATTGTACCTGACTTACATAGTTCTCTAAAATGCTTCGTTGAACGAATACAAAGCGGTTGCAGGAATGCTTTTGTCTGCTGATAATCCCAGTATTCCCTATCTTGATTGGCAACTCTGCCAGTGCCCAGAAAGACTCCCCAGCTTTCAAACTCTTTGTAGGAACGACTTGGATCTGATGGAACAGTAGAGGGGCGTTCACCACTACTGCGCCACGCAAAATATTCTTGCTGTGTTGTGATGCCTAGTGCCTGAACATAAGCCTTTGCCTGATTGTATGTAAGTTTTGGTGTCCTCTGATTGCCTTTATTCCCTGTTCCCAGCCAATCGCCGAGATCTAACCAGCCCGTGTGCTTATATACTTTCTCTGGGCTGTAGGGAATGTATTTCGGACGATTCCCGCTACCCAGCCAAGCCCAATATTCATCCCGGTTCTTGAGACCTAACCTGCGCATGTAAGTACGGGCTTCCGGAAAAGGAAGAAAACTGAATCCTATCCAGTCGTGCCAATCCACCCAGCCTTTATCTTTGTATGTTCTTTCAGGGCTGGAAGGAATGAACGGTGGCCGCTTTCCAGATGCCTTCCATTCGTTCCATTGTTGCTTACGATCAAAGCCTAACCGGTGCATGTACATCCTCGCCTGTGCAAAGGGCAGAAAGCCGGGCAATGCTGCTGCCGGTATATTTTCCCAGAGACCGCTTTTGCGTCGCAGAAAATTCAGGAAAGGCAGGTTGCGATACCGGCAGGTTTGAGCGATGCTTAGCATTTCAAGATAAAGTCTTAAGCCTGTTTCATTGACTTGCCCGTTCACGCCACGCCGGTGTTGTGCGAATGCCTTTACGGCCGCTTCTGCATTGTTGTTGTTCCAGGTCACATTGTCTTCACCTAAAAAAGTCCAGAGTTCGTTCCAGTGTTTCTTCAGCCGCTTGCTGTACTTGGCCATCAACTCACCTTTGGCAGGCGCATCAATAAATTCATGGTAGAAAGCATCTACATCCCTCTGGTGCTTTTGAAGCGCTTTCTTCTTCAGTCCGTACCGGTCAATTGTAGCAATGATACTGCGCATCAGCTTTGTAAAGTCCGTAACCATCGCCTTATAAGCGTCGTCAAAGGGTGTCTTGTATAAATCGTCGTTTAGATCTCGTATGAGGTGAATGAGACACTTCTGACGTCGCACTGGAAGCGTTTCATAACCAGGAAAGAAATCCGTGATGATGATACCTGTATAGCCTTTTAACCACTCCTGCAAAAAGCCGGCTTCCCTTGTTGGGGTAAAATGATAGAAGACGGTGTGAGCGGTAGCCAGCACCCACACATAGCCACTGCCTTTGTTCAGGCGGATGGTCGTCTCATCAATATGGATGAATGGGCTGGCCAGTACAATGTCCCGAACGAAGTCTATTTCCGGTTGCCAGTTCCTGCGCCACCATTTTTCTTTCCGCATCACGAGGTACATGTGCTTCACCTGGATATTGAACTGTTCTTTCAGCATCCGGCTAATCATCTCGTGGCTGATATGGCAGGTTACGTACAGATTGATGACGTAGGCAAAGAAGTTATCGCCGAAGTGCATGATGCGCAGATTACGGTTGCTGGTTTTCATGCCACACTTAGCGCATTTGGCACGGCCCGACTGGTATTCAACAACATGTTGCCGCACACCTGATGCAGTAAACTTCAGGTCGGTTTGCATCACCTTGGTTCTGGTAGGCTCACGGCTCTGATAAAGCTTTGTATGGCCGCAATGCGGACAAGCTTTAATGGGTGGCACTACAATTACCTCATTGGCCTTTTTCGGCCGCCAAGTGGCAACTCCTTTCTTCTTGTTTGACTCAGCTGGCTTTTGAGCTCCAGCAAGCGGCGAGGCTGAATTTTTCTCACTCCGCCAGTAGATTTTGCTGCGCTGATAATCAAAGTATGCAGCCTTGCTGATGACTAGAAAGTCGTCCCCATATTCTTGATTGCCCTGTAATTTGTAAGGCGTATGCCTTTTCATTTCGGCTACCTGCTGCACATTATCCTGCATAGCATTGGTGGCGAGCTGTATGAACCAATTGTGCAGCTTACAAAGCGCATTGCAATCGTCCAGGTTGTATTGAATGAGCTGCTGTTTGCGATGCTCTAAACCATAAGCTTCCCATTCTTTACGCCATGCTATACTCTGCAGGCCATTTGCATCCGCATCATTCCAGGTAAAGCCGAGGTAGGATGCCACTTCCTTTAGGCCATTGCCATAGGTAGGTGGGTAGATATGGCTGCGTAGAAAGCTCAGCAGGTTTACTAGCCTTTTCTCAATGACCGGAAGATGCTTTTTGAAAATTGCAGGCCATTTGCGTGCTGCCTGCTTTAATGCCTTTCCTTCATAACTGCCGTAGTGATAAATGGGTGCATCGGGGTAGCTGAGCAGAAGCGATACAAGTTTGGAAAAATTGGCTGGCTCTTGGTCAACCGTGTCAGCCCAGAAGGAAAAAGTTTGATCCGGTTCACCTTCCTGCCGGATGACGCCGCCAAGCAAATAGTGAGTGCCTTTATCCGGCAATCCTTCAAAGTCCAGGTAGATGGCTATTGTATTGGTAGATAATTCCGGCGGGTGCAGCACGAACGTCTTTTGTTCACGGATAGCGAGTGCTTTCAATTCCCATGAAAAATGGCCTCTTGTCTGTGGACCGTGTCTGCGTCGGCGTGGCCTGAACAGGTGCGAGAGCTGGTGTACCGAGAAGATGCCTTTTTTGTGGTACTTGGCTAGAACTTTAGACGTAATGCCACCAAGCAAGCTGATGCAATCCCTTTCTTTCAGCTTATTCAGGCAGTCGGTCTGGGAGGGGCATTGAGGACAGTGCGGATTGCGATGAAAGGATGGCGGCGCATCTGCAGAAACAATCTTTGTGAAATCTGCGAGTAGCTTTTGTGCTTTTGCCGTGTAGGTTGAAAGACGGATAGAGATTTTAGAAACAGGCGAATCTTCCGCTGACGTATGTCCATAGTAAACCGTGATGGTTTGCAGTAGCTTCTCATCCTCACTCATATTTGCGATACAATATGCAGCAATGGCTAGCTTTTCCGGTGAATTCACCTGCTGGACAGAAAGGTTCAAACTGCCATGTATATTTAACTGGTCTGGCACAGCATTTTGTTGTTTGGATAATTGCCATGCTTTGTATGGACAATCTAATACTGCGCGCAGAATGGAATATGCGGTTTCCATAAAACAGAAAATTGGCTCTATCCTTCCAGACAGACTAGTTTGTGTGGAAGGAAGGGTCAGGTCAGTAACAACGCTACCACCAAGCTTCAATACAATAGCCGTTCTGCATATAGTTTTACAGTGCAGTAACTACATCTTTACCCGGCTCAATCCTGCATGGATGCCTGCCCGGATCATATTCCCATAGGGCCCTTCCGGCAAATACTTACTATAATCTTCGCCGAGTTGGTAGTGATGGTATGCTTCTTTCCTGTCGTTCAATTGCTCATAAGATTTGCCAAGGTTCAGGTACAGGGACGGATAATATTGCAGCATCTCTTCGGCAGGGATGAGCTGTGCACGATGAAGCGCTTCCAGATTCCATTGTAAATTCAGTACCGGATCGTCGTAGCTTCTGGCCAGGTAATGTGCGGCAGTAAACGCTTCGAAATCGTCCGCAGCTATATCCCATGCCTGCTGAAAAAGCTGCTTCGCTTTATCTGCATTGCCCGCGCCTTCGACCATCATGCCTTGCGCGCAAAGTTTCACCACATGATTTTCAGGATCAAAAGGCATGATGCGCAAGGATATTAATGAGCTTACCAAAAGGATCGCGAACGTAAAACCGGCGAACGCCCCAGGGCTCGTCTACAGGTCCATACACAACCGGGAATCCTGCGTTTTTCATCTGCTCACAGGCTGCATCTACATCATCTACCTCTATTGAAAGGTCAGGCACTTCCGTACTAGAGCCGCCTTCAGATGCAAAGCTGAGCTGGATGTTCATGGTGTCCTGAGTGCCATAGGTAGCAATCCAGCCGTGGTCCATCAATAGCTCAAGCCCGAGCACGTCACCATAAAAAGATTGGGCGGCTGCGACGTCCGGCGTTTTAATATCGGCAACAATTCGTTTTACCTGCATTGCTTTCCATGTCTTTGAGATAACTGCAAACTTATTTGAGATTTACCTTTCAATGCCCACCTCGTAATGTTTCTTATTGGTAGCCTATCTAGAGCAACGGAATAAAAAAGCAAGCACTTCCGGCTGATGAGCAACCAGCAAAATGAGAAACAGACTAAGGCACTTTTTCACCAATGGCTGTTCTAAGACACCTCATGATTTCTTCATGCAGATCGGTACCCGAGGCATGCAAGGGGTCAATAGCCTTTACCAGTAAAGTTCGCAGGGTAAAGAGCTGCTCCCTGTTGTACTTCTTTGAGGCTTTTACCAATTCCAGCTTCATCAATGCTTCCTGCTGATTTTGCTTCGGGTTGAATACCTCATTTATGTGGCTGCATTGGTGGCAAACACCATTCTGATTGATTAACGCACACCTATGCTCAAAAATATCCGTCATGGTATTCCGGGCATCGTTGAGCAGGTGTTTTATCACGCCTTCCGTCTTTTCAAGGATTAGGCTAATTTCCCTGACCTGAAAATCGTAGATATTTTTTAGGATGAGCGCAATCTGGTTTTCGATAGGAAGGGTCTTTGAAATGCATGTGAAGCAGTAGTCGATGTGCTCTCTCATTTCGTAGGCCCCTGCAGGCGACGTATCGTGAACCCGCCAGAAGGCCTGTTTAAAGTCATCTGAACCTATGGCCAGATCTGCCGCCCGATCCTGGGCATCCGGCTGCCATCTTTTTACTTTCCGTAAATGGTCGTAAGCAAGATTAGTTGCTATCTTGAATACCCAGGTTTTCAGAGAAGCTTCCTGGTTAAAGGTCGATAAATGGGTAAATGCCTTGATGAATGTGTCATGCGTCAGGTCGTCTGCATCATTACGGTCAGTAAGCAGGCGGTACAGGTAAGATTTCAGCTCTTTCTGAAATTCGGCAAACAGCGTCTGAAACGCATTGATATCGCCGGCCATAGCCGATTTGAGGCTGTCTTCCCTATTCATCCTTATCGACTGACTTAAAAAATTGAAGTTGCAGCTTTCTAAATGAAAGCTGCAACCATTTAATTTACTACAGGATGTTCAGCTTGCCGCAATCCACATCCACGATATGGCTGTTGAAAGCTACGCCTGTTTCAGAGGCAAGAAATGCTGCCGTCTCACCTACTTGTTTTAACGTCGGGCTGGTCTTTAGAATGTCGAGCGCCTTGTACTGAGCAATCAACTGTTCTGAGGGCACGCCGTACTGTTCAGCTGCTGCATCAATCCATCCGGAAATCCGCTTGGTCTCCATCAGAGCGCCGGGGCAAATACAGATCGCCTTTATACCGTCTCCGCCCCATTCCGTGGCCATTACCCGGGTAAGCCCTTCAACGGCTGCACTAGCGGCCGTTATGCCTGCCACATTAGATAGCTTCGACCTGGACAGTGCAGCCGTTAATAGCAGAATGGTGCCTTCTGATTTGGTTTGCATCATATACTTAGCTGCTACCCGAGAGGTAAGGAATTGTGAGCCGCAAAGAGTTTTCATTGGGGTCATAAACTGTTCGAAAGTGGCGGTGGTCGTAGGTGGGCGACCACCCATTTCACTGTAGCTTACTCCGATCCCGTTAAAGACGATATCCAACCGGCCATTGTCCGCGACGACCTTTTTTAGGAAGCTGTCTATTTCGGTTTCATCCATGGCGTCCACCTTAGCGGCTTCTACATGTCCGCCACTGGCGTTGAGTTCCCGGGCCAATGCTTCTACAGCATCCAGGTTTCGGGCAGTAATGTATAATCTTGCGCCATGTTCGGAAAACGACCGTGCAACAGCTCCCGCAATATCGCCGGAGGCGGCAAATACTACAGCTACTTTGTTTTTTAGAGATTCCATTTTGTTCGTGGTTTATCTATGGACGATTGAGCGGCCCAAAACGGTCGGGATTTTTCAAAGAAAATAAACGCTATAGTGTAGTGTTTTGGCGCTAATGTTCTCCATCGCTGTGCCATGTGCTTCCAGATGGGTGTTCTTGTGCCCTGTTGTGATAGTGTAGACTTTCGTAGAACCGTGAGTGAAAATTGCGAGACCTTTAGTCAGATTCTGCGGTTCATTGAAATACTTTTGTCCTAAAGGCGAGCGCTGCTATTGGCTAGCGGAGTACTTTTGTGAGAAGCCTTGGCAGCTTAAAATTTTGGGTCAAATTGACCTTTTGCAATATTTAAGTAAGGAAATTAATCAGCAACTTCGAATGAATAACGACACCATTCAAATCAATAAGACTGTCAAGAAGTTTTTTACGGTCTTTACAAATAAGAGCACTAATCTCCCTGATATTGACGCCTTGTATCGTATTTGTATTGCGGAAGTTTTAATTATACGTAAAGCAGGTTTAGTACACACTGCTTATACACTTGATTTGTTCGCATCGTCCAGGCAAAAAATACTAACTGATGGTGGATGAGCCAGTTAAATTGACCAGTCTAAGCCGGAGCAAATTGACCACCTGATCTGCTGGCGAAGAAAGGAAGTACGCGCATGTTAGATGGTTAAAAATAATTGTTTATTTAAAGAGCTTTTCTACCCTTATTGGTGAGCGATATCTTTTCCTGCAACAGCTTAATCCTGGCGCCAAAGCTTAAAAAAGATATCGCTCGCCAATGAGGTGCCGCCGGCAGGCATGGGATAAAATTAAGTATTCGTTCCATCACTTACTTTACGTCTTTTCCTGAGTGATTCCCCCTGCAGCTCAAGACGGTGTGCATTATGGACGATCCGGTCCAGTATTGCATCTGCTATCGTTTGTTCGCCGATCACATCATACCACTTACTGACCGGCACCTGCGAAGTAATGATCATGGCACCTTTGCCATGACGGTCCTCGACCAGTTCCATCAGTGCAGCCCTGCTGGCAGCGTCAAAAGGCTGCATGCCGAAGTCGTCCAGGATCAGCAGCTGCTGGCGCTCTATTTTAGCTACCTCTTTCATGTAAGAACCATCCGCCTTGCTCATCTTCAGCTTGGAGAACAGCTTGGGCACATTGTGATAAATAACCTTGTACCCCAGGCTGCAGGCATGATGGCCAAGGGCCGATGCAATGTAGCTTTTACCGATACCGGTGCTGCCGGTGATAAGGATGTTCTCATTCCTGTCGATAAAAGTGCAGTCTGCGAACCGGTGGATCTGGTTCTTGTCAATATTACGGTCCGAAGGATAGTACATGTCTTCCAGGGCTGCCCGGTAACGGAACCGGGCATTCTTTATCTTCTGCTCAATGCTGCGGTTCTGCCGGTCATCCCATTCCCCGTCTACCAGGTGAGCAATCAGCTCATCGGGCGTGTAAGCCGTTGGCTCTTCCGTTTCCAGGCTGGTCTTAAAGAGCCTGTGCATGCCTGAAAGCTTCATCTTACGCATCTTTTCTAAGGTTGCTGTGTTCATTTTTGTTTGTTTTAAGATTGATTATCTGTAATAGTTTTCCCCTCTTATATTATCATGGAAAGGCATTTTTAGCTGGTCAGTTTCGTCCGGCGCGTCGCGGCTGTCCAGCTCTTTTTCCAATATGTTCTGGATCGTTTTGTAATTATATGCCCCATAGCCCAGCGCCCGCTGGCAGGCTTTAATGAGCCGTTCATGACCCACCTTTTTAGCGAAGCTTAATATACCTACGCAGGACTTATAAGCCTGTTCAGGGTACTGTTTTCGGTCCAGTATCTTCAGGATATACAGCTTCACATCTTCACCAATGGTTGCCGCCCACGAGGTAAAGTGTTCCGGTGTCCATTCACTGACGAAGCGATGGGCCGATGCCAGATGATCCGGTTCCGTCGTATAGTTGTAAGGGCTTTTGGTACGGTTATGCAAGGCGATGCGCTCGTAGTTATAATAGATCTCAACGCTGTGGCGGGAGTAGAGCACCTTTACTTTCCTGCCGATAAAGCGGTAGGGAACGCTGTAGTAATGCCTGTCCGGGCCAAGCCCTATATGGCCGTTCTTGGCCACTGTCGCATACAGATGTTGCCTGAGCTCATAGCGCAGTGGCGGAAGGGGCATCAGTGCTGCCTGTTCGATCTCTTCGAACTGCTGCCGGCGGCTATAGTTCCGTCCTTTTAAAAATGCATTGTTGTGTTCGGTCAGGGCTGCAATGATAGCTGCATTCAATGCTTCAAGGCTGGCATAGCTCTCTTTTCTGATCCGGGCATAGATCCGGGTGTAGATAATACGGACAGCATTCTCTACCAGTGCCTTGTCTCTGGGACGGTAGGCTCTTGCCGGTAAAATAGTGGTGCCGTAATGCTCGGCAAAGTCCGCAAAAGTCTCATTGAGCAGCGGCTCATACTTACTGCTCTTGGTAACGGCCGATCTGAGGTTGTCCGGAACAATGGCTGCCGGGACGCCATTGCAGAAGTGCATGGCGTTCTCACAAGCGGCAATAAAGTCTTCCTTCTGCTGCGTTTTAACGGCTTCTACATAAGTAAGCTGGCTGGCACCGAGGATGGCTACAAAGACCTCTACGGGCTGCAGCTCGCCTGTCTGCTCATCTAGGATCCCCAGCTTATCCCCGGCGAAGTCTACATAGAGCTTATCCCCGGCCTTATGTTCCATGTGCATGGTCGGATTGACCTGCGCTTTCCATTGGGCAAAATAATGTTTGAACTGGCTTTTGCCCAGTCCATCGGGGTGGTCACGTTTATACTCTTCCCAGAGCAGCTCACGGGTAACGCCCTTCCTCTTAAGTTCTTTATCGATGGCCGGGAACAGGCTGAACAGCGTTTGCAAACGCTCGTTTACCGGTTTTTCTTCCGGCTTTATAAACAGATCCTCAAGATCTTTATCACTCAGGGTATTGAGCTCTTCGAAGCTCAGATCGCTGCCTGTGAAGTCTTTAAGATACTTCTTGAGCGTGTTGCGTGCAATGCCTGTCCGGGCCGCTATCTGTACTTTGCTGCACCCCTGGGAATGCAGGCGCAGTATCTGTCTGATCTTAATCATGCTGATTGGATTATTGGCCATCGGTACCTAAGTTTTATAATAGAAACTTAAGACCTCCTGCCTTCCAACAGCGTGTACTTTTTTTCTTCTCTTAGCTGGTCAGTTTGAACCGGCGCAGCATGGTCAATTTAGTCCGGCCAAACTTGGTCAACTTAAACCGGCCTCAACTGGTCAATTTAACCGGCGCTTGCACCTGATGCGCTTTGGTAGAAGCCTGAAGTTTTTCGGTCAATTCATTCAACAACTCCTCTGAATCTTGGCTATCAATCATTGCTCTATCACAAATCGCACATGTGTGCTGCGTCTTTTCCTTTTCCAATTGTTCCTGAGAAATTTTCTGCTCACAATGCGGGCAGCAAGTTGGATTCAGCTGTTTGAAGATCTGTCGAGCAGCGTTATCTTCTTTAAAGTGTTGTAACGAAATCCTATCCGCTTTCAAGCTGGCTTCGATGATTTCAAGTTCAGGCCTGACATCTGTTAATCGCCTTTTAGCGTCATTTGAAAGCTCATAAGCCCTGTTATATTCTTCAATCAGTTTATTGTATTCCTGTCTTGATTTTTGTGGCTGTGGAAGCTTGCTCAGTGCACTTCGCTTTGCTTCGAGCTGCCCTTGTATATCTAATAGCCTCTTTTTGCGGTCTTCTTTTGCTTTATCGACGTACAGATTTTCAACCGCTGATGTGCCTTTCAGCTGACCTTCCAACGCCTTGAGCGCAGCTTGAGTAGGTATCCAAGGTAAGCCCATATACATGTTCAGAATCCGGTTTGGCAGACCAGACATTGCGGTGTCTCCGAATATTGCGCCATAGCTGGTTCCGATAAACATAGCAGCAGATAACGCTGGCCAACCATGAGTAACCTCTGAACCGCTGTCCAATTCGTTATCCCCTTTCTTATAAGATGCAAAGGGTTCCAACTCCAGCTGATCCAGCATAAAGTCGGACATCACCACTGCCATCTCCTCCTCTGAACCGAATGTTCTAAATGCCTGCCAGTTTACACCATCAGGTGCCCTTTTTATTTCACCATTGAACAGATCGCCTTCCTGGTGTATCTCGACTTGGTAATCAATTTTGTCAATGCGAAAACCGAGTACGGCATGCCGTATCCAGTTCTTTACACCCGACTGAAGACCATCGGAAACGCGCCCTTTGATTAGCCATTTTATGACTTCCAGCACACTTGATTTTCCTTTGCCGTTCCCATCCGAAAATAGTCCCCATATGCCAGGGGCTAAATTATCAAACCTAAATTCAAAGTCATTGGTGTAAAGTCCTTCCTTCTTTCCTGAGAAAACAACACTGGTAATGTGAATCCGTTTAGGGTTTCCAAGCGCAGGGGTAAGCGGTATTTTATACTTTTTTACAAACGCCTGAACATCTTTGCGTGAATATTTGTAGCGCTTCGCTACGGCATCCAGCCATCCGGGTTGCTTTGCAGGGGTAGGTTCCTTACTCATGGTTAGCCACTATTTGGGTTAGGCGGTTTTGAACTTGGTGTTTGATCGAAGGAATCAGTGTTCCCAGGTTTGTATTGGCATAGGTCATATGCTCGTACTGGATTTCTTTAAGGGCTTTTCCTCCTAGATTTCCTGATAGCTCCTTGACGAGGCTTGCCCGGTCGTCATACCATTTGAGTATTGGGTATTCTAAAACGACTGAATCAATAAGCTCTTTTGCTTTTCCGGTTACATAGAATTCGTAAGCAGTAATCTTTCCATTTATTTTATCCCCGTCCGTTATGATGAGGCCTTTTGAAAGCAGAATAGAAAGGGCTTCACTGATGTCGTCATATGCCCCAAAACGGTACCTGATCATCGGAATCGATCTGATGTCTGGTTCTTCCGTTTGAAAAATATCCTGTGCTTTCTGTAAATATCTTTCATCACCTTCCTCTTCATACCGGTTGAGCAATTGGTAAGCTAGGTAGTCTGGGTATCTTACCCAAAAATCCATAGCGTGCAATTTTGTTTTTCCCTCAAAGCAGCCCACATAGCCTGGAGGACCTACTGTCAAAGACTCACAGCCGCGAACAAAAATGAATAGAAGTCGTATCGCATCTTGAGCAGTAGAGGTTCTAGGCATTCGAGAGACAGTTTGCTGCATTCTATAAAAATATAAAAAGTCCTGCTGAATTGCACGATATCACTTAGCACTCCTTCGCATTGCTCAAAGACTAGGCCTAGCCACTTAATGCAGTATCAACCAACAAAAATCGCTGCAGATTCAAAATGGCAAATCTTCAGGATCAATTTGAGATTGTGCCTGCGGCAGCTCTTTTTCTTTGGAATTTTCACCTGAAAGAAAGGTGTGTAATTGACGCAACTTCATGAGCAACTCATCGAACGTAATGATCTGAATGCTCTTTGAGTTGCCACGAAAAAATTCAAATGATTTCTGTTGTTCCAGATCGCTAAAAGACATTCCGGCTATCAGCACTCCGATAATTGAATAGCTTTCGAGGTCTTGAATATGTCGGTACCCCTATAATCAGGACGGTTTAAAAGTGGAGTATCATCTCTAATTTTAAAACCAACCAACAGTGGAAATGAAGAAATCAAGATTCAGTGAGAGCCAGATAGTGAAGGCTCTCAAGGACCAGGAAGGCGGTCTGAAGGTCTCAGAGATCTGTCGCAGCTTAGGCATCAGCGACGCCACCTTCTACCAGTGGAAGAGCAAGTATGGGGGCATGGAAGCATCCGACGTCAAGCGGCTTAAAGAGCTGGAAGAAGAGAACAGTAAGCTGAAGCGTATGTATGCTGACAGTGCGCTGGAAGTGCAGGCGATGAAAGATCTGTTCGCAAAAAAAGGCTGGGCCCTGCCACACGGGATGAAGCCGTGAACCAGTTAAAGGAACACGGCATCAGTGTGGACAGGGCCTGCAAGCTATCAGGGGTGTCGAAGAGCGGCTATTATTATAAGAGCCGAAGAGACGATACGGGGCTCATTACCGAGCTGCAGGCGTTGGCCGAGGCGCATCCGTCCTATGGGTTCAGGAAGTGCCTGGCGATGCTCAGGCGTAAGGGCAGCACGGATAATCACAAGAAGGTTTACAGAGTTTACAGGCTCTTGCAACTGAACCTGCGCAGGCGCAAAGGCAAGCGCAGACTGCCGGAAAGAATCAGGCAGCCTTTGGAACAGCAGCCATCGGTCAATCAGGTGTGGGCGCTGGACTTCATGAGCGATAGCCTGGCCTGCGGCGGTAAGGTGCGCACGCTGAATGTGATGGACGAGGGCAGCCGGGAAGGGCTGGCCATAGAGGCGGCATCTTCGATTGGCTCGCAGCGCTGCATCCGGGTGCTGGAACGGGTCATTGAGGCAAGGGGTGCGAAGCCGGTGATGCTGCGCTCAGACAACGGGCCGGAGTTTACATCAGTTGCTTTCACTGAGTGGTGCAAAGAGTGGGGCATCAGTCAGATGTTCATCCAGAAGGGCAAGCCGATGCAGAACGGGTATATGGAGCGCTTCAACGGCTCGTTCCGTCGTGAGATACTGGACATGTACTTGTTCATGGAACGCTGGCAGGTGCAGGATATGGCCGATGGGTGGCTGAGGCATTACAACACCGAAAGACCACATGAAGGGTTGAACAATAAAACGCCCGGCGAGTGGGCCGCAGAAAACGCTCAGCCCGTGAGCGGGGGTACCCCCGCTCACGGGCTGATAAGCCAAAAACAAATCAAAACCTCTACTTTAGAACCGTCCTAAAACAGGGGTACCGACAAATACGG
Organism: Chitinophagaceae bacterium; assembly: GCA_965200035.1. Classification (GTDB taxonomy): domain Bacteria; phylum Bacteroidota; class Bacteroidia; order Chitinophagales; family Chitinophagaceae; genus UBA1952. The sequence goes on from OZ241334.1 coordinate 2,253,272, forward strand.
CTGTTCATCTTGAGGGTGGCAAAATGTGTTTGCAGCTTATGAATTTGATCAATGGTTTGATTGACCGCGCCTGTTATTTCGGAAGAAGGGCTGTAAATTTCATCACGATAAGGGCTTGCGTTAAGAAGTTTTGTAGCCGGTGTCTTTATTTCAACAATTGCTGCATTATTACTGATGCTGTTCTTAAAAAGGAAATCAGCGATCTTATCGCCATCGCCGGAGATTTTACGCCCGCCTACAGATGCAAAGCCCCGTATCTTAATGACCGAAATGCCAAAAGCCATATTCAAGATAAATGGGTTTTCTTCAAATAGCCTTTGCCAGTGCGCCTCCGGAAGACTACTTTGAAGCATTTCCTCAAACTTAGAAATGAGCTCCTTGGGCGTTACCAGCTCGATATCGTTTTTGAGTTTTACCAGCTCCTTGGGCTGCTCTCTTGCCATCTTTTGACTATTCGCGCTGATAACGTCTATTGCGTTTTTCTGTTGTTGAATACTTGCTTGCTTAATGTCAATAAACCCGCTGATTTGTTTTAGTACAGCTTCTTTATCCGCCATCAAATTTGCAATAGAGCCATGCCCTAAGAAGTGTGAGAGAAGTCGGCGCAAGTCTGATTCTAAGTCACTGTGGGCAACCGAATCGTACCCTAATGAAATGCGCGCCAGTAAAGGAGTTCAGCTTATCTAAAAAAGGTTCCGAAAGGAATCTTTTTTGTGCCGCTAAGTGGAATGTTATCGAACCAAATGCTTCAGATTCTAATCAATTTAGTTGCCTTGAGATATTAATCTCAAAGTGGCATAGGACAAATCACTCCTATACATCTTTATGAACGGCTGGCACGGTGGAACAGACGTTTCACCCGAAATGTCTTGTTTGAAGACTGTTGAAGAACCATGTTTGCAACTCATTTAATAACTAATGTCATGCGATTTGTAAATTTGCTTTTCTATTGCCTGGTGTACTGTTCCGTATCCGGTTGCGCACAAAAACATCATTCTGATTCATTTATTTCTGGTGTCTGGCTGATCACATTAACTACGATAGATGCCGGAAAATTACAAGTTGTGATGAATTTTGAAACGGATGATATTGGTAAGTCTGATTCAATTGAATTTCACGCCTACTCTGAAAAGGATATGGATCGAAAGGTGCTTGGCAATTTTAAAGCTCGTTTGGGACGTATGGCCGGCAGTAATTTCAAAGATGGAAGCCTTCTACGATTGACAAAAGGACAAGTACTGCATCGTGATTCTATCACAGGCATTTTGGTATCCCCTTTTGGAAATTATCATTTCAATGCCAATATAACCGGCAATCAAATGTCCGGAGCACTGAGCAATGGAAATTATGAAGTTGTGGGCTATGTTACGGGGACTAAGGGACAACCTCAAATGCCTTTAAACAACTATTCGTTGATCGTCGATAGTGCACTGAAAGTAGCCGAAAACAAGTTATACGATCCGGCTCTATTAAAAACAGTTGAATGGCAGGATTTCAAAAATGAGATAAAACGAGTGAGCACTATTACAGGCGATGATGCGGCATTGGTTATGGCTTTCTTTTACTATGCCCGAAAGCTTTCCTTTTCTCATTTTGCATTGTACGTCCCATCACCTGGTGATTCCGATAAGATCACAGGTATCGACAATGATTTAATGCTGTCGGAAAAAACACGTGATATTGCTTATCTTAAAATCAATTCATTTGGGGGAACATCTGCTGCGATGGAAAGTGTTTTCAGAAAGCTCGGGGATAAGCAATACAGTACGCTCATTGTGGACCTGCGTGGTAATCCAGGCGGTTCTATCGAGGCAGGCATGACCTTTGCCCGGCATTTCCTGACCGATACGCTTTTTGCAGGCGTGCTGCTGACGCAAAAATATTTCCGGTCACATACTGCACTCCCGTTGGAGAAAGACTATCATGAATTTCCGTCTTTTTCCGAAGCAAATTCTCATTTACTACTCAATGGGATTTCAGAATATTTTGGTATTTGTCTTAAAGGCTATCCGGCGGCCCCTCTGTTTCGAGGCAAGGTTTACATCCTAACAGATAAGCAGACGGCAAGCACCTGTGAGCCGATTGTTTACGCATTGAAGCAACATGCCCTCGCAACCATTGTTGGCCAAACGACAGCAGGGGCAATGTTGAATGGTGAATCTTTTAGTGTTGGTCATGGCTATACTATTACCGTACCTACTGCTACCTACTATACTTCGGATGGGCTTAAAATAGACCAACAAGGGGTAGCACCTAATATTGTACTGAAGGATGAAGATGCGCTTAGTTATGTACTGAAACAAATAGCGGACCCGAAAAAACATGACTAAGCTAAGACGCCCGCTGCTGTTATTATTGCTGTTATACATAGTGGTAATAGCAGTGAACCTGTTGGTTAATTACCCGGGTTATGCAACTGGCCATAGCTGGGTGTTCAGCATTTCCTTCAGCCTCTCGGTTACTACAGCCGGGTGGCTGGGATACATGGCACTTTATTATTGCTTTTTTAAGCGCCGCCTTAACTGGCACCGGAGACCTACCGGGAATTTAGCGCTAACCGTAATCCTTTCCGGCATTTACGGTGTTGTCCTTATGGTGTTGTCTATGCAGCTACTTGTAGTGATAGGTAATGGTGCCAGGCCCGATCTCTATACTTATAGCTTAAACAGCATGTATGCTGCATTATTCACGATGCTATTGGGGCTGATTATTAATGGCCAGCATTTTCTGCAGCAATGGAAAAAGAGTACAGAAGACAATGGGCGCATGAAAACCGAGCTTATACAGAGTCAGCATGAAGCGCTGAAAAATCAGGTCAACCCACATTTTCTTTTTAACGCGCTAAATACCCTGGCCGGGCTTATTCCAGAGCAACCTTCAGCGGCAGTTCAGTTTGTACAAGGACTTTCCAACATATTCCGCTATTCACTGCAGCATCCCAGGGAATCAACGGTAGTGCTGGCTAAAGAGCTTAAAGTGGCAAGTGCATTCCTTTTCCTCAATGAGCAGCGTTTTATGGGGCAGCTAAGCGTTTTAATCAATCTCTCAGATGCAGGTAAGCAAAAGCATATTGTAGTGCATGCGTTACTCACCTTATTGGAAAATACGATTAAGCATAATGAGATTTCTACAGAGAAATCGCTTTCAATAATTATTAGAGACGAGGCCGATTATTTGGTTGTCGCCAACTCTTATCAGCCCAAAAGCTATCTCCAGCCATCTCTCGGCCTTGGCTTACCAAATATCGTAGAGCGCTATCGAATGATAACAGACCGGCCGGTGTTGATTCATAAAACCGACTTTTTTACCGTTAAAATTCCGTTGATTACGTTATGAACCTATTGATTCTTGAGGATGAGCCGGCAGCGGTGAAGCATATGCGCCTCCTGCTCAATAAGTATTTCCCGGAAATTAGCATTATAGCTGTCCTGGAATCCGTACGTAGTGCTTCAGCTTGGTTTCACTCCAATCCCGCCCCAGATCTTATACTTTCCGATATCCAGCTTGCCGACGGTACCTGCTTTGAACTGTTCAAGAATACAAGCGTAGCAGCTCCCGTGATTTTCACTACTGCTTATGATGAGTATATGCAGCAGGCATTCAAGCTGCATAGCGTCGACTATCTGCTTAAGCCAATTGATGAAGAAGAGCTAAAAGCGGCGATAGAAAAGTTTGGTCGTCTACAGCAGTATTTCCAGCAAAATCTAAATGAAAAACTATACCAGATATTACATGAAAAATTGGCGGCTCCTATTGCCTATAAATCGCGCTTCCTGGTAAAGGCAGGCGATAAGTTGTCAACGATTCAGGTAAATGATATTGCACTATTGAGAGCAGACGACCGGATCGTTTTTTTACACGATCAGGCAGGGCGCAGGTTTATACTGGATGAGTCTTTGGACGATCTGGAGCAGGTGCTCGATCCCACCATGTTCTTCCGGCTCAACCGAAGGTATCTTGTTCCCGTATCCTCAATAGAAAAGATACAGCATCACTTCAATGGTAAGTTACATGTGGGTTTGTGGAAATGGAGCGACACCGATATCTTCATTAGTCGTGAAAAAGCAAAAGCATTTAAGCAATGGCTTGGCGGACATTAATGCCATTACTTACATTATTTGCCACTACCTATAATCGAGCAGCAGCATTTCATTGCGCAGCGCGCAGCAGGCATCCGCATAAAGTGACTCATGAAAAATGGACGCCGCTACCGATTGCAGCCAGTACAGCGTTTCCTTCATCTTTGTATGCTCTTCCTTTCTTATTTTCTTCGAACCGTAAAGGCCACTATTATAGCAGCTTTACGAAGATGCGAGTTGGACAGGACCAATTCAAAAGAATAAAATCCATTCCAAAACCTTTAAATGCACTCAATTATCAAGCGAAAAATAGGAGTATCCAAATTACTAGTCTCTAACGCACCCTCGATAATTGCTTCAGTTCAAATCTTTTAGCAAGAACCATCTGCAAAATAAGATGAGTTCAATTGGGATCAACTTAATTTGCTTCATTTACTTTAAGATAATCCTGGGCGCAATTGCCCTATTTACAACTGGTTGTAAACAGGGCAATAGAATCCTGGCCATATTCAATATAATGGCCCTTACGACTCTCATAGACTAACTTTATCCTGTACGTCATGTCGCACACCTGGCTGGTCGATGAATCAGTGCGATAGCGCATGTGCGTATTATAATTCTCAATAGTTTTGACTTCCGTGCATTGCCAGCACCGCGGATCATCAGAGAACGCGTGTTTAATACAACCAGAGAGTATGATTAAGGATATAAGTAAGGCTACGATAAGATTTTTCATAAAATTCTATTAGTTTGTAATTTAAATGACTTAAAACTCGTGATACTAGGAATATTATAATATATTTTTTCAGAAGGTGGTAAGTTTTAGAATTGCTTAAATATCTTCCATTAAACGTTTCCTGCTTATTGCCATTCGATCCTAACCTGCTGTGTAATGTTGCTATCGTTGAGTTGCATCATATAGATACCAGCAGGAAGCTTGACTGATAAAGGCACAGGCCTATTGTTTACTTCTGAAGAAGGTATGCTGGTTTGATACAACTTCCGTCCTGCCATGTCGCATATTACAATATTTAGATTGCCGGTTATCAAATTCGCAGTACGAATAAAAACCTTGTTGCCAGAAATAGGATTAGGATAGATTACATAATGGGTAGCTGTGCTCTTATTACAACCTGCAATACTGATAATGTTGGAATAGGTATAACTGCCATCCATATCCAGCATCTTCAGTCGATAATACAACTGTGCAGCTCCGCCTGCCGCCTTATCTGTAAACTGGTAGGTATTCTTGTGGTTGCTGCTGTTATTTGCAGCAATTATATTCAGCGGCATAAAAGCAACAGCGTCTTCCGAGCGTTCCAGAATAAATTCATGAACGTCTTTTTCATCTGCAGTAGTCCAGTTGAGCGCCACATCGTTCCCGGTGTGTTGTCCGCTGAACGAGAGCAGTCTAAGGGGCAGGGGAAGGGGCCCGCCTGTACTACCAACACCAAAAGGCGAGAAATTGGTGACACCCGCAGCAGATCTTGTATAAGGGTCAAAGCCACCGGCAGCCATAGGGGCGCCGGCATCGTTATGCCATTTACTACCATAATAATGCAATAAACCACAGTTAGAATTATCAAAACCGCTTAATTCATCCGCGCCGTTCCATTGTGCCGTAACGGTAGCATTAGAGCCACCGGCTGTGCCTTCGGTGATCAGCCATGTGCGGCCTACAACTTTGGTTGTAAGGGCTGCGCTGGTAGGGTTATCGCTTGCGTCATAGCTGGAGTACACATTATTGATAACCCTGACCTTGAAATTATCCGCCGTGCCCGAAGTATTGTTCAGGTACATCGGCGTATAAGAGGTGGTGCTAATGCCTATCGGGAAAGCGATAGTGCCTATACGGCCGCCTGCGCCGATATTATTTTGTATCAGACCGCCTGTACCATTTATAACGACAAACGAATTGATATTGGAGCCGCTGATATTTCCGGTATTGGCAATCGTCAGGTTATTGCTGCCCAGCAGGAGATAACCGTTGGTCATGGTGAGGGTGCCGCTGACCGTAACAGTGCCGGCCAGTGTCTTACTCCCTGCGCCATTCATCTGCAGGCTGGTGTAAGTGAGCGCAGGAATGGTTTGGGCAGCGCCTGCAAAAACAGTTTTGCCGCCCGCGGGGTTGTAGGTACCCGTATTGCTGAGCGTACCGTATATGTCCAGCACATTGGTAGTGCCGGTGAAAGCAAGCGTAGCTCCGGAGCCGATCGTGATATTATTGGCTACTGCGGTGGCAATATCTACCAGCGGGCTGTAAGTGGTGCCGGAGGGGATCGTCACATTGGTGCTGCTTGTTGGTAATGTGCCACAGCTCCAGTTGGCAATATTGGACCAGGCTGTGCTGCTGCCGCCCAGCCAGGTACCGGGCGATGTAACCGTAAGCGTAGCAGCATTGCTGGTAACAGTAGATGTGCCTGTCACATTCACACGGTATGTATAGCCGTTCATAGCGGCGGTAGCGCCGGTAATGGTGAGCGTAGCGCCGGTAGCGCCGGAGTAAATGCCGCCGTTAGTGATATTGACGAGGCTGCTGCCCGTATTTTCCTGCCACTGATAGCTGGTGGCGCCGGTAGCCGTTACAGAAAAAGTAGCGGTGCCGCCTGCACAGATACCGGCATTGGATGGCTGGCCGGTAATGGCGGGCGGCGCGGTAACTGCAAAGCTGCAGCCAGAGGGTAAAGTAGCTGCGGTAGAATTACTCATAGACCAGTTACTCACATTGTTGATAGCAGCTGTGAGCGTAGAGATAGAGGAACTGGTACCAGCTCCGGTACAGTTGTATTTTGCTACATCATACTCCAGGAAGCTCCCATCTACTATCATCACAGCATTTACGCCGGTGGTAAGGCCAGGAGGTATGTGGCTGACATTGGCGCCATAAGGAATGCCACCAGCCTGGATGTCATCCCAGATTGCCCGTGTACTGACACCGCTGGTGCCAACCGGTACTGTCTGTGAGTTGCAGTGAATGCCGGCAATAAAGGTGGGTGAGGATTGCGTGCCAGTAAAGGCCAGTATCTGATCGCCCGCACCGCTTAAAACCATGCCTGTACCCGTGCCACCGTTCCCCCCCGCCGTGGGCGCAGTAGCAGTACCTGCAGATCCGGAAGTAGCCGTTACAGAGGTAATAGATGTGCCTGAAGCGCCTATTACAATAGTGACTTCCGTAAATTGGGTCATCATCGTGCTTGACGTCCAAGTGAATACGCCATCCGAACTGACTGAGTGCAGGGAAGACATAATAGGGTCCCAGCCGATATCCGTGAAGTTGATTTGTGTGCCGGACGAGATAGTTCTTAATAATACAAAGGAAAAATTGTTGCCATAGGAACTCGAATTGTACCCGGTAAAGGCGATATCGCCAGCTACCAGAGTTTGCGCTTGCAGTCGTCCAAGACCTGCAAAAATGATGAAAAAGATAAAGGTCGCTGAGCTCTTTATGAAGGGTATATTTCTATTCATTTGATTGCGGTTTGTTTGGTTAAGTTATTCGCATACCTGCTTTCGAGCATCCTAAAAACAGCTTGGTATTACTGATTTACGATCAAGAGGAAGATTGCCGCGATGACAATCTAATTTTTGATAAATGCTGTTGTGCCACGCATTCCGTTTGCGCGTATGATTTGCAGCATATAGGTATCAGCAGGAAGCACTGCTGTGTTAAGCCGATGTATGTTATTGCTGATCGTACCGGATGCTATCTGTTGGCCGATACTGTTCAGTAAGAGGTAACTACTGCCTTCAGCACCTTCAATTGTGAAATAGTCGCTTACGGGGTTAGGGTAAAATTTTACTCCGCTAAGTGCGGCAACCGTGCCTATATCCAGTGTATATGATTTGCTATAAGTGTCGCTGCCGCAGAGGCCATATACAGTTGCGCTGGTTATATAGTGGCCATTGGCAGCATAAGTGTGCATGGTAGGCGTTATATAGCCGGAGGTTACTTTCAGGCGTTGTCCGTCACCAAAATTCCATATCAGGCTGTCTATACCGGTGGAGGTGCCGGTATAAGTAAACTGTACAGTTTTTACCGCGGTAGTAGTGGAAGTGTAGTTGGCTACCGGCGCAGTGCAGCCGCAGGGGTAGCCGAACTTGGCAATGAAGAAATCAGATCGGCCGCCGCTGTTGCTAATAGACTGCGTGCTGTTGATGTTGAGCGTAATGTTGAACTCGCCGCCAATGAAAAGGTTACCATTCCTGTCCACCGTATTACAATAGGCAAAGTTGTCTGCGCCAAAAGTGCCTTTTAAAGAGTCCATGCCAAGAATATTCCCGGCAGCGTCAAAACGGTTGGTATAGATATAATAACCGCAGTTGGGCGCCCCCTGGATGCGATGCGTAGTATCCCACCATACGCTGTTGCCGGTGCCGGACAGCAACACCTCGTTATTGCCTTTGAGTACAATGGAATTACCAGCGTCCACAGCAGTACCGCTTGCGCATTTCAACCAAAGATGGTTGCCGTTAGAGTCTGCTTTCGCAATGAATGGCGTGGTATAAGGTAAGGTCGTACGGTTGTTATAAAAGTTGGCGCCGTTGAAGGAATCTCCCAGCTGGCCATCACCCGAGTAGTAAATATTGCCCTGTGCATCGATCTGCGGACGGGAAAACAGGCGGCTTCCAGACTGCGCCAATGTATTCTCCTTTTTCCAAAGCAGCTGTCCCGCAGCGCTGAAAGCTGCCATAAACATATCATTGACAGCCGGCTGGCCGCCAATAGAAAAAGTACCTGAGTTATTGTACGGATCGTAGGTCCCGGCCACAATTACCCGCCCTGATTTGCTTTGTGCCATCCGGATGCTAGTGAAGGCCACCTGTGTAGTTTGTATCTGAAGGACCGAATGGTTGATCATGGCCCCCTGCGCATTGTATTTCACTACGCAGGTAGATGGTGATGGCAATGCCCATCCCCCGCCGCCGGAGACAAGGCCGGCAGGCAACAGCAATAACCAGGATACCTCGCCGTTCCCTTCCACATGGAGATCATAGGTGTCTGAGTTATTGACCATATAAGTATAGGTACCTGTATCGGATTGCGGCTGGCGCAACCACTTAAAATTTCCGAGCGTGTCGTATTGTAGCAGAGCAAGGCTTTTAGCGCTGTTGACCGGCGAAGTGGTATCGCTGCTGAAGTTGGTCGGGGGCAGGTTAAAAGTGGTAACATAGACATGCCCAACCGTATCCGTGGCCACGGCTATCGGCATGTCATTACTGGCTCCGCCAATCACTTTTGTCCAGCGGTAAGTGCCGTTACAGCTAAAGGAAGTCAGCACTACATCCTTAAAACCATACAGGGTCAGTGAATGACCATCCACACTTGCACCGCCACTGCTTTCCACCAGCCCGAGCGCATATACATTTCCGTTCCTGTCTGTAGCAATGTCTTTGATCTGTTCATGGGGCTGGCTATTGACTCCATCAAATTGGCATCCGCCACGCTTGCCCCACTGCCAGGTCTGTGCATTCATGGAGAAGGTTGCAGTCAGGGCAATGGCAATGAGTATGGCTGACTTCATAGCAAATCGATTTTTTGAGGTTGGTGCGGGAATTCGCTGCCGTAAATTGCAGCTTATCCAGCAACTACAAAAGCAGAAATTGCTAAGTGCGCGGTATCTAGTACAGCCTATACCACAGCGGTTTCATAACTGCACATTAAAGCCTCCGGATGTGCTACCGAAGAGATGTATCGTCTAATCTCTTTAGAAACTCATCTCTTCTACGTTGCGATACAATGATCTCTTTTTTATCGCTCATAATTACCAATCCACCGCGACCGCGCTGGTATTTTTCTACATGGCTCAGATTAATGAGGTGATGGTGGTGGATCCTCACAAAGCCATGGTCTCTAAGTATAGCCTCATAGGTGCCCAGTGGCCGACTGATCAGCATTTTGCTCCTATTCGTAAAGTACATGTAGGTATAGCTACCTTCCGCCTCGCACCGGATGATCTCGTTAATATCAACATAGACCAGACCATCCAGGACTGGCAGGGCAATCCGCTCATTCAGGGCGGGCTTATGTAAAGACATAATCAGCTTCCTGAGCTGGGCTGTACTGTTGCTGTCGGCATGCATCACCTTTTTTAAATGATCAATAGTTGCAACCAGCTCGTCAATATCAATGGGCTTGAGGAGGTAATCGAGTGCGTGGTATTTAATGGCTTTCAGTGCATATTCATCATATGCCGTTACAAAGACGGTCCGGAAGGCAGGCTCTGGCAGCACTTCGAAAAGTTCAAAGCCTGATGTGCCGGGCATATTTATATCCAGAAACACCAGTGCGGGAGCATGAGCTTCGATTGCCTTCACCGCAGTTGCTACAGAGGAGGCTTCTGCTACCACCTCAATATCCGGACAATATTTAAGTAAAAAGCTATGCAGGGTATTGCGGCTCTCCTGTTCATCATCCACTATGATTGCGGTTATTTTGTCCATAGTTCAGGTATTAAGTGGGATGATTATCTCAACGATCGTCCCGCGACTTTGTGGTGTTAGTGCCTGTTTGTCCGTAATGGTTACTATAATAGCTGTGCTGTACAATTTATTAATGGTCTCTACGCGCCGGCGCGTGATCGACATGCCCATCGACTGATGACTCGCCGGCCGGCGATCCCGGCGGGCCGACTCATTAATGCCAATCCCATTATCCTCGATTCGGCAGATAAGGCTGCTATCCTGAAATTTGCAGTTAATTATAAGCATGCCGGATCCGTCATCCAAATAGTGCAGTCCGTGGTTAATAGCATTTTCCACATATGGCTGAAAGAGCATGGCAGGTATTTTAGTAGTGGTTGGGTCAACACCATCCGCCAGGATGAGCTCAAAACCAAAGGCATTGGAAAAGCGCATTTGCTCCAGTTCTATATAGGCTTTGAGCATTGCCAGCTCTTCGGAGAGCGGCAGCCAGTGCTCCTTTGCCAGCGTTAAAGTCTTGCGTATCAGGTTGGCAAAAGAAACCAGATATCGATTGGCTGCCCGCTCATCATGATGACTGTAAAAGCTTTGTATGGCGTTAAGCGCATTAAACATAAAGTGAGGGTTGATCTGCGCACGCATGGATTGCATTTCCAGCTCCGCCAGGCTTTTCTGAAATACGGTTTTCTGCATTTCCGATGCTTTGATCCGTCCGATACGGTACTGGAATATTAACCATACCATACTTGCACCAAACAATAGCACCCAGGTAATAAACCAGGCACGCTGCCAGAAGGGGGGGCTAACAGTGAAGGTAAAAACAGCAGGCTGCCTACTCCAATAGCCGTTTTTTACCGCAGCCCATACCAGCAGTCTGTAATCCCCGGGCTTCAGACTGCTCAGACTGAGCGATCTAAGTGGAGTATAAATTGTATCCGGGCCAGCCCCTTGTAGCAAATACCGGTAAGTGAGATCGCTGCCGCCGGCGAAGGATATTCCGGTATAGTTGATCTGCAGGCTATTGTTTTTATAATTCAAGGCAATGCTTTCCGGGTAATTATAAAGAGTATCATTCGTGCTCACAGACACAATATAAGCACGTGGCAATGCGTTAATTATAGTAGGCTGCTCATCCAGAACAACAATGCCCCCAGGCGTTGCAATATAGGCTTTGCCGCCCCTGAAGGCTACATCGTTCACCCTGCCTGGCGGCAAGCCGTCTGACTGGGAATAATGATAGATGCAGAAAGTGGCGGATGCACTCACTGTAACCTTATCTAATCCTGTATTCGTGCAGGCCCAGACAGCTCCATCACTGCCTACCAGCAACCTGCGACAGATATTGCTTCCGAGCCCATTGCTTTCGTCTACATGAAGAAGGTTGCTTCCCGACAAAAGGAATATTCCGTTTTTATCCGTGCCTATTGCAAGCAGATTACCACTTGCAGCAAGGGCAGTGATACGGTTATACCCGAGGGGTTTATACAATTCAAAATGCTGAGCATTATTTCCTCGTAAGGAATACAGGCCGTTAAGCGTGCCCAGCCAAATGGTGCCTTGCCGGTCCTGTGTAATGGCAGTTGTGGTACTGTCCCACAGCGTGCTTAATAAGCCGTTTTCTTTATTATAGTATGATGCCCCCGCGTAGTATCCTAAAAGGCAAAAGGAATTGTGCATTGAAGCTGATTTTTGTGCAACGTCCTTCATTGTTTTGTGTAAACGTCCGTTATCAATGTTGAGGCCATAGACACCACTATTGTTGCCAAGGATTACCTCATGAGGGTTGAGAAAGTAGGTATAACGGGTGCCTACGCCAGTGCCGGATCGATACAATGAAAAACGGGGTCTTGCTCTGCTTTTAATTACGGTAACGGCATCATTATCATAAGCGGCAACAAGTGTGCCGGACGAGTCAACCGCCAAGGCCAATACGTTATCAGATATCAACCCGCCGTCTTTATTGTAGATAACAGGCTTTGTTGCACTCTGCATATAAATCCCGTCATTAATTGTAATGAACCACAAATTGCCCTCACTATCTTTGAAAGCACGATTAATTGCTTTACCGGGTAATAATATATTGCTTGTGTCAATCAGGCCGGATGACGGTTTGTAGGATAGTAGCCCTTTCTCGGTACACCACCAGATAGTGCTGTCATCGTGCTTTAGAAAATCATATACATAGAATGGCACAGGTATCTTTTTCCCAGTGACCTGTGTCCCATTAATGGTATAATCATAGCAGCTTCTGCGCCGTTGGCGATCGTACCCAAACACCCATGCATGGCTATCGATATAAGCGAACGAACGGAAATCGCCTTCTGCAACACCTATTTTCCGACCGCTTACAAGCTTCGTGATGTTCCTGCTGTCGATCATATACTCATCCCCGTTTTCCTGAAAGTAGTAACAAACAACTCCGAAAGTCAGGGCAGGATAATAAAGTGCAATGTGATCCCTGTGGATCACATATATATGCCTTCCGGAAAGACAAAAGTTGCCATCTTTGTTGAAGAACATGTGGGTGTAATCGATATGGGTGCTATCCAGTTGCCTGCAAAGCAGATCGTTTGCCGCGGAGTAAACTGTGTTATTAAGAATGTAGCACACTTTATGATTATAGCACACCATCCAGCAGCGGTGAAAACGATCTTCACTGAAATTAAAAATTTCATTATCTGGCAGGCCGTCTTTCGAAGTGAAATTTCTGAACTGGTGCCCGTCAAAACAGCTTACACCAAGATCTGTACAGAACCACATAAATCCCCTGCTATCCTGGAACGTGCTGTATATTGTATTACTAGCCAGTCCGTCACTCGTGCTATAATGTCTTAACAGTGGTTTCTGTGCCCGTAAACATTGCAGCCCCGCAAGCAACATAGTCAAGAATAATAGAACAATTCTACCCATAAAGAAATTACAAAGCAGCATATTATGCCATTAATTGAAGTTGAGAACGTGGCCAGTGCTTGGTATCAGGCCGACTCTCCTCCAGTTTAATGAATGATGCAAAGAAAGTGATTAAATCACTTTCTACTTTATGCTCATTAGAGCTCTTGTATAAATCAGAAAGGTAATTGGAGGTTGCAGATAGCAGCGATCAGGTTGAGTCTGAGGAAATATTTCTTTCTGCGATTGCGGTAGGTGTGCTTCACAATCCTGAACACTTTCAGCCGCCGGATATAATGCTCTACTTCAATTCTCTCTGAAGCCAGCGCCCTGTTATGTTCTTTGGCTGCCTTATCCAGTGGCTTATTCTTCCTTCCTTTTACCGGCAACTCAGCCGCCGCATAGCGCTTCTGCAATCCTTGGTATAAATAACAGGCAGAACAGTATCAGTTAATTCATTTTACTATTATCAATTGGCGTATAGCCAAGTTTTAGATATTGTGACACCTAGCGGAACATTAATAATGGGCTAAATTCTTCAGAATTTCCATCAATTGGTTCGATAACATTCCATTTGGGGGCACACTACAAGATAAAGCAGTTATGAATTTCGGTTCATAGCTGCTTTCTTATTTACCGCAAGAAATTTAGTCAGCTCGGCTGTTGTATCTGATACGTTCAGGTTACAGCTTTCTAGGAAATATTTTTTGCTTTTGGCGTTCTCACAATGCAAATCAGTATTCTTCCTTTACCTTTTTGATAGTTTCCACGTTGGCTGCGCCGGCAGTAAGATATTTATTAAATCTCTTACGATTGAAGACTTTATAGACATTGATTTCTTCCAAGACTCCGCTTTCTTTTTTTCGTGCTCAATAAAATAAATTATTATTTTTATGCATAAGCACGCCCTATGAAATGCAACGCCACACCATTTAAAAGCACTTTTTTTCTGCCCGTCATTATCTGCATGTTTAGCTCCTGCAGTGTAATCAGGGTACTGGAAGTTGATTCCCCATCCGCCGACTGCGCTGGTTCCGGTCAGCACTTTTGCCATGATACGGTGATACATGCCTCTTTATGGAAGGGAAGGAACGGCAAGCAGGATATCAGAAGTCTGTGTCCGAACGGTATCAGCAGGGTAAAAATCACGACCCGCCCGATGGATGTGGTATTGGGCTTCATCACCGCCGGGTTTGTTGTCCGGCAACGGATAGATTGGGATTGTGCCCAGCGGAGTGGTACACAGGACGTCGATATCAATCATTAATCCCAAAATTATACCCAACATGCGCCCCGGCATTTCACCATTTGTACCTGATGATCCCTGGCAAAATTGCCATGAAAATTTCAAACAGCATTTTACGCTCAACGCATCCTGGCAGCCCAACCACTCCGGCACCGGCTTAAGCGCCGGCGACCTTTACAAACGGGCTACCGGCAACCTGCAATGGGCCATCGGCAATGCTATAGACAATCATTTGACTCTCCGCGCCATTGGGGCCAACTGGTCACTATCGCCCGTAGCTATGTGCCGTGGCGGCATGCTGCAGACTAAAGGCCTGGACCTCATCATCAATGTCCGGGACAACTTCGTAAGCCCTGCATACCTTACCGGCGGCAGGAGCAGCGATGCGCTGAAATTGGTGGAATGCGGTGTACAAATGTCCCGGCTGAACAAGACTCTGGAAATAGAAAGCAACCCGGCCCGCAGCATCAGAGCTTCCGGCGGCAGTAATGGGCAGACAGTAGCCGGGGCCACATCCACCGGCACGCACGGCGCAGCCTTACTCACTGGTGCAGTACATGACGCCATTGTAGGCATTCATTTGGTGACGGGCCGCGATACCCATGTGTGGCTGGAGCGGGCATCGTATCCCGTAGCATCGGACGCTTTTATCAACTGGCTGGGCGCAACGTCAATGCGCGATGATGACTTGTTCAATGCTGCGCTGGTCAGTTTCGGATCATTCGGTATTATTCACAGCGTGATGCTGGAAACAGAGCCGCTTTTTCTACTGAAGGAATACCGTATCAGCGATTTCATTTATTCGGACGAGCTGATGGATGCCTTTTCCACACTGGATTTCGGCAAGCTGAAAGTATTACTGCCCGATCTTCCCGATAGTGTACCGGGGCATGAACTATACCATATGGAGATCAACCTGAACCCATACTCGGTAAGGAAAGGAAGCAAGGGCGGCATGTATGTTTTCCTGTTTTATAAGGTGCCGGTACCGCCAGGATTTGTGGCGGACCAGAGTGGCCTCAATACCGGTCCCAGCCCGGAATTTATATGGATGATGAAAGGCCTGCTTTCCGCGCTGGGGGGCGATCTCAGCTACAATACCATTAAGAAAAAAACGAGCCAGGAATTTGAAAAGAACATACGTCCGGCAACACTCATGCCCAAAACGATCGGCTCCATATTCCGGGACACAAGGTTTACCGGCAATATCGCCAGCTTCGCACTGGCCGTAGCAACAAGCTCACTGCCAGTGGCTGTAGAGCAGATACTGGCGGAAATAGGTGTGAACGCATTTGCCGGCGCGGTGGCAGTGCGTTTTGTAAAAGGAACGAAAGCTACCCTTGGCTTCACCCGCTTTGAGCATACCTGCGTGATAGAGATGGACGGGCTGGATATAAAAGGCAATCACCAGGTATTTGCCAAGGTGATCGCACGGCTGGAAAATAAGGGCATTCCCTGCACTATTCACTGGGGCAAACTAAATGAACCGCTGAATGCAAACCGTGTAACCAATATGTATAGCAGCAATAAGGTGCAGTCATGGAAACGTAGCCGCGAAATACTGTTGAAGCCTGAAACGCGCGCGGTTTTCACCAATGATTTCATGATCCGCTGCGGGTTGAACACTTTAGCTTCCGATGCTGTGGCATAGTCAGAATTTTTTGGTCAGAAGACACGCTCTGCGCCTATGCAGTTGTTTCTGTCGTTTTTGAAGCTTCCATCATTTAGTTTCACAATATTCCATTTGGTTACGCCAGAGAGCAAAGCCGGCATTTTTGCCGGCTCTGCTCTTTTATCAAAAAAACCTAATCTTTTAAGTCAGCTACAATATCATTTTTTACTGATAAGGCTGGTGAGCGCATTCCGCAGGTGATCGTAGTCCATCAGGTCTACTTTTACACTGCCTACCAATATTGGGCTATCTACACGCACGGGCAGGTGATTATTGTCGTCGGTCACCCATACTGCCATTTTTTCACCTCCTTTGAAGATTGTGCCCTCGATCAGCAGCGGTGATATCTTGATGGTATTGAACACACCATAGCGGGTTTCGATCTTTTCTTTGCCTATATAGCGGATGTAGAGGTTGTAGACTTTATCATCCAGAAACATGGTGAACGGAATCTTGGAGCCGGGCTGGTATTTATTGTAATCAATATTGCGGGCATAATAGATTGCCGAAAGCACATCCTGCACACATTTTGGCACTTGGAAAATGCCATTGGTGGTCACCACCTGCCCGATGTTCTGATTGAAGGTTACATTATTGTAGATCTTGAACCCGCCTTCATTTACATTCCGCACAAAGCGCAACGGCAGCATAGTACCGGCATCTATATAAGATTCATAACGATCGCGCACTTTATAAAACCATTCGTACGATTTCATGGTCTTGCCATCGCCAGTGATGTGGTAAACATGCTTCCCATTTATGTCTTCGCCAGCTACATTGAAATTCGCCTCGCCGGCGCCTACCCAAATGCGGCCCATATTATAATAGACTTTAAAATAGAGATGCTCTCCTTCTATAAAAGAAATATTATGCAGGCCGCAAAACTCAGTTTGCTGGGCTATTGCCGTGCGGGCTGTAAAGAGTAGAAACAGGGCCAGGAAGAATTTTTTCATAAATATTGCGGGCAATCAAATATCCAAAGTTTTTGGCGGAAGTGCAGACTACTAAACAGTTAACTACCGCAGCCATTTTAATCTCAATAAAAGAATACTGCCAATAAGCGCCGGTATCACCAGATTAATCGCCCAAAGGCCAAAGGTAGCGGAAAGCAGCCCCAGCTTATTGGCTGTATAAGTATGAAAAAGCAGAAGGCTCACCTCCCCACGAATCCCCAATTCGGCCAGCGCAATGGACGGAATTACAGCCATCGCCCAAAAGAACAACGCACACAGGAAAAAGCCATCTACAAGCGGTACGGGTACATTCATCCACCGCAGCATCAGATAATACTGCATCGTAAATACAGCAAAGCGTAACAGGGCGAGCCCTAAAATAACCCACTGCTCACGCGGGGAAAACCGGCCAAGCATCTGCCCGTACAGGTGAAACTTCCTGAGCCAGCGGATACGCTCCAGCAACGGCGCCCAACGCTCAAAGCACCAATAGAATAACCCCACTATCCAGATCAATGCCGCACAGCCTGCCAAAAGCACATACACCAGCGCTGAGGGAAAATGAATTGCATAATAAACAAGCCCCAGTAAGCCAAAGATAAGCACAGCAAGCAGCTGGGTACAGCCGCCCAGCACAGAGACACTGATGAGCCGGGTACTGTTTTTTTTATCCAGAAATAAAATCCGCCCCGGGTACTCACCGATCCGGTTGGGGGTAATGATCGAAAATGCAATGCCGCCTAACAGGCTTTTGAGTGATTGCCGCAACGTCATGGGAATAGCGCTGCCGGCCAGCATACGCCATTTAACGGCCTCAATGCCCAGATTGGCCGGAAGCAGCGCAAGCGCAGCGATCAGCCATCCTGTAGTGTCGTGCGGCCACCAGTCTTTGTCGTTCATATCACCCAATTGCTTATGCACCTGATGATATAAGCTCCACAATAACAAAGCGGTGACGATCACCCCCAATCCATAGTTCAGGGCTATTTTGGTAGTTTTGTTCAAAATATTCTAATCTTCAACCTTGTGCAGCAGGCAGCCCCGCAGATCATTTTAGGCATAGACCCAGGAACCCTCGTAATGGGTTACGGACTGATAGCCGTGCACAAAAGTACCATAACGCTGGTGGAAATGGGGGTACTGCAGCTCGCCCGCAAACAAGAGCACGCCGAGCGGCTGGAGATGATTTTTACCAAGATGCAGAGCATTATCCGCATTCACAAACCATCGGCGGTAGCTATTGAAGCGCCTTTCTTTGGCAAGAATGTCCAGAGTATGCTCAAGCTGGGACGTGCGCAGGGAGTAGCCATTGCTGCTGCCATGGTGAGTGGCCTGAACGCTGCAGAATATGCTCCACGTACCGTGAAGCAATCCATCACCGGCAGGGGTAATGCTACCAAAGAGCAGGTATGGGAAATGCTGAAGCACACTTTGAAGCTGGAAGAAGACAACCCAAAATTTATGGATGCAGCCGATGCCGTATCCGTAGCGCTCTGCCATCACTATCATCAGCGCATACCAGGCATCACCGATTTCAGCCCTGCTAAAAAGAAAACCGGCAAGAAATCCAACTGGGCCGCCTTTGCCGCCCTGAATCCTGACCGGGTTGGATAGTAATATGCCGGCATAAAATATCCTTCACAGAAAACGACTAATTTCGCGCAAATTTTCAAAGCAGAACATGGCGTTACAAGTAGGTATCGTGGGCTTGCCCAACGTAGGAAAATCAACTCTTTTCAATGCAGTAAGCAACAGTGCGAAAGCACAGGCGGCCAACTACCGCTTCTGCACTATAGAGCCGAATGTAGGGCTGGTAGATGTGCCGGATGAGCGGATGACGAAGCTGGCCGAGATCGTACAGCCCAACCGCATCGTGCCCACTACTATTGAGTTTGTGGACATTGCCGGTCTGGTAAAAGGGGCAAGCAAAGGTGAAGGACTGGGCAATAAATTTCTCGGCAATATCCGGGAAGTAGATGCCATCGTACATGTGATCCGCTGTTTTGAAGATGAGAATGTCCTCCGTGAGGAAGGCGCCATCAATCCGGTAAGTGACAAGGAAATCATTGATACAGAGCTGCAGCTGGCAGACTTATCAAGTGTAGATAAGAAGATAGGCCGCGTGGAAAAGATGGCGAAGAACGATCCGAAAGCCAAGCGCCAATTGGAAACCTTGCTGAAATGTAAAGAGCACCTCGAACAAGGCAGGAATATCCGCGAAATGAAGCTGGAAGGCGAAGACGCAGAAGCGGTCTATGATATCTTCCTGCTTACGCAGAAGCCGGTACTGTATGTAGCCAACGTGGATGAAGCATCCATCCATACCGGTAATCAGTATTCTGAAGCACTGGCAAAATCCGTAGCGGCAGAAGGCGCGCAGGTAATCGTGATGAATAATTCTATCGAAGCCCAGATCACTGAAATGGATAACCCGGATGATAAAGCGCTTTTCCTGGATGAATACGGGCTGAGCGAGCCTGGTCTCAACCGTCTGATCCGCGCAGCCTACAATCTGCTCGAGCTGATTACCTACTTCACCGCAGGTGTACAGGAAGTGCGTGCGTGGACTATTCACAAAGGATGGAAAGCACCACAGGCCGCCAGCGTAATCCATACTGATTTTGAAAAAGGATTTATCAAAGCAGAAGTGATCGGATATGATGATTACATCAGCCTCGGTGGCGAAACGGCTGCAAGAGATAAAGGCCGCCTGCGCATAGAAGGCAAGGAATATCTAGTGGCAGACGGCGATGTAATGCACTTCCGCTTCAATGTATAATAGTGGTAATTGCGTAACTTTAAAATCATGTTTGAGCTAACTACGCCAGCGATTCCCAAGACGCCAATGGACATCTATCGTTCATTGCCTGAAGGCACGCGCGCGGAGATTATCGATAACGTTATCTATATGCCCCCCTCCCCATTTGAAGCACACCAGAAAGTTTCCGGAACACTTGCTGGTGAGATTTATCTTTATTTCAAGCAATACGATCAGCGCGGCAGATTCTACACTGCACCTTTTGATGTATTTCTGGACAATAGGTCCACCTCTGTACAACCGGATATTTTTATCCTTCTTCCGGATAATACAATTAATATTGAAGCGCGGGGACATTTTCATGGCGTGCCGGATATTATTATTGAAATTCTTTCACAGGGCAATAAAGATTACGATCTTATCCAGAAAAAGAATCTCTACGAACGCTTTGGTGTGAAGGAATATTTTGTGATAGAGCCGGAAAGCGGGCTCACTTTTCACTACTACTTGCGGGAAGGAATATACGTTTTAGCCAAAGAGGAAATCAGGAAGATGGAATCACAGCTGTTACAGCACACTTTCCAATGGTCATGATAAAATCCCCCGCCTGCCGGGGGATTTTTCATTTCCCGCGAAAGCAAATCCCAAACCATCCTTAACTTCACACCCTTCCAGTTTTCACCATTTCACCACTCAAAAAAAGAATGAAATACGAAGCCATAGATTCCAAATTATATACACAGAACCGTGAGCGCTTTATTGCTAAAATGAAACCCAACAGTGTGGCTATCTTTCCCGGAAATCCGGTGCTGCCCGCCAACGGCGACGCGCAATACGTTTATATACCGAACTCAGATGTGATGTGGCTTTCCGGCGTAGCGCAGGAAAAGAGCATGGTTATTCTGTATCCCGATAATCCGGATGAGACCATGCGGGAAGTGCTGGTGCTGCTTCGGCCCAATGAGCATCTCGAAAAATGGGAAGGCCATAAGCTGCGCAAGGATGAGGCCACAGCTATGTCAGGCATTCAGAACATTCAATGGACCGACGCCATTGATCCGGTGCTGCAGGTAATGATGCACCATGCCGACTATGTGTACCTCAATACCAATGAGAATGACCGTACAGATGCTTCCATTTTTCGCCCAGATCTGCTGTTTGTGCATCAGCTGATGAGGAAATATCCGTTGCATCATTATGAGCGCTCGGCGAAGATCATTAAGGAGCTGCGCTCGGTAAAGACTGCTGAAGAGGTTGCCATCACTCAGCGTGCTATTGATATTACCGAAAAGGCTTTCCGCCGCATCATGCAGTTCATCAAGCCGGGAGTCATGGAGTACGAGCTGGAAGCGGAGATCACGCACGAATTTCTGTGCAACCGTGCTACGCGTCATGCCTATGGTGCCATTCTTGCCTCCGGCGACCGTGCGCGCATCCTGCATTACGTAGAGAACAATCAGGAGTGTAAAGACGGTGAGCTCATCCTGATGGACTTTGGCGCTGAATATGGAAGCTATGCCGCTGATCTTACACGTACTATTCCGGTAAATGGTAAGTTTACAGACCGTCAGAAAGAAGTGTACAATGCTGTGCTGGCCGTACATAATTATGCTAAAAGCATTCTGAAGCCGGGCATTTCTATTGTTGATTATACCAAGAAAGCCAGTGAGGAAATGGAGCGTCAGTTATTGAAAATAGGATTGCTCACCCAGGCGCAGATCGATCAGCAGGACCCGGATAACCCTGCTTATAAAAAATATTTTTACCACGGCATCTCTCACCACCTCGGTATAGATGTGCACGATCTGGGAACCCGCGTATTGCCGGTAGAGAAAGGTATGCTGTTCACCATTGAGCCGGGCATTTATATTGAGGAAGAGCAGATGGGAATCCGCATTGAGAACAATGTATGGATCACGGAAGATGGCAATCAGGATCTGTTTAAAAACATCCCGATCACGGTTGAAGAGATCGAGGCTGCGATGAAGTAGTGGTTCGGTTTAAACCAGGCTCGCTGTGGGATCCTTCGGCAGGCTCAGGATGACCCGCTGTATATGTCCAAGCCGCGCAGGTCATGCTGACGCAAGGAAGCATTCCACAGCAACTGGTACAAGCATCACAAACACAGCAGCGGCAATAAAAGAAAGAGCGGCTACCTACCGGGCAGCCGCTCTTTGTATAAAGGCTTTTCAGGAAAAACTATGCAGGTACATGATCTGTCTTGCTGGCCTGGCGATAGACAAATGCATCGTAGATATGTCTGCGACCAAAGCGGGTAGGCGATGGTGCATTCACAAACTTGATGTACAGTTCTTTAGGCACGCCAAAATACTCGTAGCTGCTGCCATCGGCAAACTTTACTTCCAGCACTTTGTCCTCGAACAGGATTTCAACAATGGGCGATGAATTGGCAGTCACTTTATAGCCTTCAGCCTGCAAAGCCATCGTTTCCGGAGCAATGCTTACCAGAAAGTGGTAGGCTTCAATAATGGTCTTGCTTTTCTCTTCTGCAATATGGCGATCTTCGCTATCCAGCGCAAACTTGTCGGGGTGATGTTCCTTAACCAGGTTGCGGTAAATGGTTTTCAGCTCGGCCAGCGTGGCTGCTTTGGTAACGCCGAGCAGCTTGCGGTAATCTCCGATTTTCTTCATAATCAATCATTAAAGGCCGGTTTTGTAAGCTTTTTCAGGCCTGAAGGGCTGCAAAGGTAACGGATAAGTCCATTGCGCAACAAGGCTTAACCATCTGATAAAAAAGCCTTAACCATAAAGAAAGAAAGCACCCTGATCTTGCAGCACCGGATTAACAATTCTTACGAAGAAAAAATCATTAAAAACATTTACGATTTTTTAAGATAGATGCCCTACCTTTGCGCCGCCAAAAGGAACAAAGGCCTTTTGCCTAATTACAAAAAAGTTTTAAAAACAAATAGCTATGGCTAACGAAAACAACAACGGCTTCATGGATACCATGATGGATGCCCAGAAGCAAATGGTGAACACTGTGCTGGAAAACACCAAAAAGCTGACTAACGGCAACAATCCCATCACTGAAACCATGGAGAAGGGCAGCGAGTGGTATAAAAACTGGCTCGACAACCAAAAGAACGTTCTTGGCCAGACTGCTGATAAAGCAACCACTGCTACGAACAACATGCAGGAAAATGCCAGCAAGATGAATGACTTCTACCAAAACTGGATGAACACGCAGTCTGGTTGGGGCAAGCAAATGTGGGACATGAATACCAACTTCATGAAGAACGCCACTCAGCAGCAAACTGCTGCTAACCCAATGGAGCAAATGACTGCCAACTGGAACAATATGACAAGCCAGTACAACAACTGGATGAACAATATGGGCACCATGAATACCTGGATGAATAACATGAACAATTTCCAGAACATGAACCCGTTCAATATGAACAATCTGAAGGGCGCTACCGAAACTGCCAATAACTTCTTTACTCAGTGGAGCGATATGCTGCACAGCAATTTTGCCGAGTTCCAGAAGAACCTGCAGAGCGGTACCATCCAGGATGCTTACAAGAACATGGTGAACACTACAGACGGCTTTACCCGCTTCGCTGAAATGTGGCAGCCAATGTGGAAGAGCATTCAGGAAAAAACCTTCAACATGGATCAGTACAAGCAGTACATGAACCCTGCGCTGTACAAGGAATTCATGGACAAGTTCTTCTCTTTCATGCCGGATAACGTGCGCACTTATATGCACCAGATGACTGAAGCTATGAAAGGTGGCTTTCAGCAAATGGGCAATCTGAATGTAAACGGCTTTCAGCAAGTCCGTCAGATGATGGGCAGCATGCCGGGCATGAACACAGGCGATATGTTTGGCAATATGCTCTCTGCTTACAGCAATATGCAGAACATGATGCAGCAGGCAGTAAGCCCGATCAGCCGCATGATGACTCCAAACCAGTACACCAAGAACGCAGCAGAATGGCAGGACCTCGCCAACCGCTATGTAGTGTACAGCATCAAGAATGCAGAGCTTCAGTATATGGTGTACAACCAAGGTACTAAGGTAATGGATGCACTGGCCGAGAACGTGACCAACAAGATCCAGCACGGCGAAGAAGTAAAGAGCATGATGGCCCTCTATCAAGAGTGGATGAGCATCAGCGATAAGACTTTTGTAAGCCTGTTTGAAAGTGAAGATTACAGCAAACTGATGGCCGAAGTAAGTGCCCTGCAGCTGAAGCTGAAGAAAGACTCTGAGCTGCAAATGGAAAAACTGTTTGTAAACATTCCGGTAGCTACCCGCACAGAAATGGATGAGCTGTACAAGACCATCTATGATCTGAAGAAGGAAGTACGTCAGCTTGAGCGCATGATGGAAATGGACAGTGAAGATGAGGATGAAACAACAAATCCTGCTGCCAAGGCTACAAGCAATCCGGTTCCTGCCAAGACTGCTAAGAAATAAGCACTACAGATTGATAAGAAAGGCTGCCCCGAAAGAGGCAGCCTTTTATTTTGCTCTACGTTTATGAAGTGGCTTCGTCAGCGCTTGGGCCATATGTGCCGGGGATAGGAATATTCAGCAGGCGCAGATATACACCCAGCTGCGCGCGGTGATGCGCCAGCTGTGCAAATGCATGGCGAATGGTCTCGTAACGGGTAAACTCGGCGTGAATATGATCACCGCTTCTCAATGTCCATTTTTCGGTCAGCTCGCTTTCCTGCGCCGCTGCCAGCGCTTCCCGTCCTTTTTGGTAGGAAGATTCAAGCATGGCCAGCAGCGCTGCATTGTTGGCGGCGGCAGTAGGCATATAAGGCTGCGCTGCAAAGTCCAGCCCGTCCGTCTGAAGCGCCATACTGATCCATGATGGCAGCTCTGAGATGTGTACCGACAGTGGTCCCATCTTCATGCTTTTGGTATGCGGCTGCCAGTCCTGCTTATCATCAGGTATCAGGGCCAGCATCTTGCGTGTAGGGATGATCTCTGCATCCAGCTCTTTGATCAGTGCCGGAATGATCTCGAATTTTTGTGTCTTATTTTCCATAGCACAAAGAAAATATGCGCCACTGACAGCCCTATGGCAGTCTGAAACCGGACGTTGAAAAAATATTTTCAGTAATCTACCGGCAGTTCCCGGCGCAGCTCTTCCAGCGATAAATGATCCTGCTTCAGGAAAGGCTCGCCCGTGTTCCGGATCTCATTGATGCGAGATACCCGGAAGTCGCGATAAGCCATGCGCTTATGGCACCAGGCCATCAGATGCCAAGACATAGCATAGAACATCAGTCCCACTGGTTCTATCCGGCGACTGCTCTGCTCCTCATTTTTAGCAGTATAGACAATTTCAAGAATGCATTTCTGCCCTATAGCAGTCTGCAGGGTAGCGAGGTAATCATAATCTGCCTCCATACAGGAAGGTAGCTGAATGCCCGTGCTGGAGCTCAGCGCTTCAATTCCATCCTTCTGAGATGACCGCAATACCGACCTGATTTTATTGAGCGCCGTTCCGTAAAGATGCTGAATGCTCTTGTCTGCAAATACGCGCGTAGCGCCTTCCATGAGCATCAGCGCGGCGGCTTCCTCCGTAGTAAAGGAGATAGGCGGAAGGAAATAACCCTGCACCATGAAATAGCCCTTCACCGGCTCGAAAGATACCGGAACCCCGCATTCACCCAAGGCGCGGATATCCCGGTAAACGGTACGCATCGATATGTTGAAATGCATAGCGATATCCGAAGCCATCGTATGCTTACGGGACTGGAGAAAGGTGTGTAAGGCAAAAAGCCGGTCTATGCGGTTCATCTGTTGCCGGAGTATGATACAAAGAAAAGGTAGAATGTTCTTTCAACGCTGACAGGGTTTTAGGCCTTGTCTATATTTTCTACCTGGTAAATTTTTTCCAGCATTTCCCACAGTTCAGGATGATGCTCTTTCAGCTTGTCCGGCTTCTGGAAAAAATATTCAGAGATCACGGCAAAGAATTCTGCTTCATTGGTACCGCCATAAGCATCGATTTCCGAATGCCCGCGCCTGATCTCTTCAATGGCCCGGTGCATGTACTGCATCCACGGCTTTACCAGATCAGCAGGCAGCATCGCTTCCGGAATGCCATCGGTAGCACCGTCCGATTTATCGAGGAGATGTACAAATTCGTGGATACCTGTGTTGTGAATGCCCGCCTGCTCAAAACCCGCTCTCAGCGGACCTATAGACAGGATCATCATCCGGTGCATCGCCCCATCACCCACCATGCCCAGCACATTCCGGTCTTCCGGCCGGCCGCTAAAATCTTTGGTGAATGCATCGGGATAAATAAGCACTTCGTTCAGGTTATTATAAGCCCAGTCTTTAAAAGAAAAAATAGGAATGATTGCGGCCGATGCTACGTAAAGCCGGTCCAGATCGGTGATGGTAGCTTCGCCTACAGGAGTGATGGTTACAGTGTCCAGAAAATGCTGCACACGGGTACGGAAAGCCTGCTGGTCTGCGGCATTTAATTCCTGGTAGAAGCGCACATGCTTCATCAGCAAGTCATGCTCAGTATTATCCGGAATAGGTGGAGCTGCCTTCTTCTTAGATCGACCGTATTTCAGCAGGAAGAACAGAATGGCAATTGCAGCAAGAAGAAGGAGAAGCCTCATACATCGGTTTGATCAAATGTAGGTCAATGACTGCATACGTTTTATTAATAGAGGCTTTACCGGATTATCTATCGCCATAAGCAGCATTCCTCCTAACTTTCCGTTCCGGAAAAAAATCAACATCAACTATGACTACTTATACTTTACGAGGAGGACTTACTGTAAACAGGATGGGATACGGCGCCATGCGCATTACAGGAGCAGGTATCTGGGGAGAGCCCAAAGACCGTGCAGAAGCCATCCGTGTATTGCAGCGAACGGTAAAACTAGGCATCGATTTCATAGATACTGCAGATGCTTACGGACCTAACATTTCAGAAGAACTGATTGCAGAAGCACTGTACCCTTATCCGCAGGATCTGGTGATTGCTACCAAAGGCGGGTTGATGCGCAGCGGGCCGAACGAATGGCAGACCAATGGTCATCCTGATCATCTGAAAAAAGCGCTCGAAGGCTCATTAAAGCGATTGAAGCAGGATCGCATTCAGCTCTATCAACTGCACCGGATAGACCCTGCTGTACCAAGGGAAGATACGTTCCGCTTTTTGCAACAGGCACAGCAGGAAGGACTAATTGAGCATATTGGCTTGTCGGAAGTAAGCATTGAAGAGATCAAAGCTGCCAGTGATTTTTTTGAAGTCGCATCCATCCAGAATAAATACAGCTATGACTTCCGCAAATGGGAGCCGGAGCTGAATTATTGCCGCGAGCAGGGCATTGCTTTTATTCCCTGGAACCCTATGAATGCAGGTAATGCACAAAGCATGGCACGACTGGAAGCCCTGGCATTCAAGCACAAGAGCACGCCACATCAGGTAGCACTGGCCTGGCTATTGCAGCATGCTGAAAATATCCTGTTGATACCCGGCACATCGAGCGTAGCGCACCTTGAAGAGAATGTGAAAGCAGCAAACATCACGCTCAGTGAAGAAGATCTGCAATCGCTGGAAACATAAGCCTAAAAGCAATTAATGAAAAGGGCGGCATCATTGATGCCGCCCTTTTGTCTGCTATAAAATCATTCATTAATCGTCATCCTTTTCTTCGTCCCGCTGTGCTTTCCGGTCACCGCGTTTATCCTTCAGCTCATCGCGCTTGTCCTTGCGCTGCTCCGCTTTGTCTGCTTTTTTCTCTGCCTTGTCTTCGATTTCATCCGTAAGCGCTTCCGTACTGTTGTCCGTACTGCTGATCAGCTCAAGCGTGAACTGCGAGGTCCACTTATACATATCCTGGCTCGATTTGTTTCCTTTTTTGCAAGAGCTGCGCAACGTTTTATCCGTAGCATTGGTGCGCACATTGCCAAAGGCATCGCAGGCGCCATCGGCAATCTCCAACGCTTCAAATACGCCATCTGCAGGATGGTAGAGGTAGATGTCATAGACCTGTGTACCGGTAGCCGTGTTGACTCCCACAAAAGCGAAATCTTTATAGCCGTCAAAGTTGTAATCGCTCGTCTTGATCTGGAAGACACCATTGCTAGGCTGTGTAAGGTCGAGATTCATCAGCTCTACCCCGGGTATGGCTACCTCCACCGTGCCCTTGCCCTGCGTATGAGATATCTGTGCGGAGAGGCCGGCAGTGACCGTATATTTTTTAGACTGAGCCTGGCTATAAAGGCAAAGGCTGAGCGCTAATAAGGTAAGTGCGGCTGATTTGCTGAAATGCATTTCCACAATGTATGGTGAACGATAGAAAATTTATAGCGGCAGGAAGATTGCCGCAACCGGCATATTTTTTTAGAAAATCTTTTTCAGGAACATTTTCAGCTCATCCCAGCTCCCCTTATCCGCTGCTTCATTGTACTCAATCGGCATATTGAATTTCTTGCCGGTGGCTGTAGCTGCAGGATTTGAGAATGCATGTGTTGCGCCCGGGTAGCTTTTAAAGGCATAGTCGGCACCCAGCGAATCCATGGATTTGCGCCAGGCTGTCACCTCTTCCGGTGTCACCATCTTATCCGCTTCGCCCTGACAGATAAGCATCGGCACCGTCTTGCTGGCCGTGCCTTTCAGGCCTCCGTGAAAGCTGGCTACGCCGCGTACCGGCAGGTGCATTTTTGCGCCTGTCAATGCCATAGAGCCACCGAAGCAGTAGCCAATCATGGCAATCTTGTTAGCCTCAGCCTGTGGGTAGGAGTGCACTTTGGCTAATGCTGCATTCAGGCGGTTTTTCAGCAGCGTAGTATCCTTATAAAACGCACCTGCAAGCTTGCCTGCTTCATCCGGCGTCTGCCCGACTCTGCGCTGCCCGAATAGATCTACAGCCATCGCAAAATAGCCCAGCTTCGCCAGCTCCCGCGCGCGCATTTTCGGGTAATCATTCAGGCCCCACCATTCCGGCAATACCATCACCACCGGCAACGGACCTTTCGCATTCTTATCATAGGCAATGAAGGAGATCGCAGTAGTAGTGTCTTCGGGATAGGATGCATCTTCTTCCTGGATAGACGCCTGTTTTATGACTGTGTCTTTCACCGTAGTGGTTGTCTCGGTATTTGATTGAGCGTTGCCGCCATTACAGGCACTGATGCCTGCGGCTGCAATTGTGAGCATGAGGAAATTTTTTTTCATGATATAGATCGGTATTTGAATTAAGATGCAAAATAACATGCCAAGCCTTTTTCATAAATATGGAAAGGTGGAAAACCTATATTATTAATAATAAATTCTTAAAAAGGTTAAGCAATTAATTTGCCTGGAAAAATATAGTTTTTATAATTAAACAGTTAATTTCATAAGATTGAACTGACAACTTGCACCATAACATCCATGTAATATGTAACATAAAAAATTTTGTTTTACCGTTTTTAAACGGGGTGTAAAAAAAAAATGACGCTATATCTTCGTCACCGAATATCATATATACCCGTAAAAATTACTACAATATTTTTTATTTATAATAATAAGTTCTTGTAATAGTTTAACAATCAATCTTTTAACCACCAAACCAATTTAATCATGGAAGTATTTGTTGGAAGCATCGTTGCTTTCGGATTCAACTTTCCGCCTTATGGATGGGCCAGCTGCAATGGGCAGATCATATCCATAGCGGAGAACACCACCCTATACGCATTGCTCGGTACAACTTTTGGCGGTAATGGACAGACTACATTCGGACTGCCAAACCTAGTGGGTAATGCGCCTGTAGGCCAAGGCAACTTAGTTGGTACCAATTTTGATATGGGAGAGATCTCGGGCTCTAACGCGGTGACACTAACCAATGGTAATTTGCCCATGCACAATCACATCGGCACAAACCCGGTTTCTGTTCCTGCATATAATGCAGCCGGCAACTCGACGGACCCTACCGATAACCGTGTGGCAGTGGTCACCGGCAGCAACCTTTATACAGATGGTGCCACAGACAGCTTTATGCGCGGCTTTAATGCCCCTGTAACAGTATCTGTCACCGGCAGCTCCCAGCCTTTTGATGTTTCCGATCCGAGCCTTGCCATCAACTATTCTATATCCTTGTTCGGCATTTTCCCTTCCAGGAACTGATCCTGTTAATCCAATTTAAACACACCAAAAAAACATTTAAACATGGAACCTTTTATCGGCACCATTATGGCGTTTGGATTCAACTTCCCGCCAAAAGGATGGGCATCCTGTAACGGCGCGCTGTTACCGATCCGTCAATATACCGCACTGTTCAGCCTGCTCGGCACTTATTATGGCGGCGATGGTCAGACTACATTCGGACTGCCCAATCTTCAGGGACGCACTGCAATAGGTTTTGGCAATAACATTCAGATAGGTGAAGTGGCCGGAGCTACAACTCATACGGTCAGCCTTGCTGAAATGCCTGCTCACATGCATCCTGCCAACAGCACGATCGCTATTCCGGTCATGGCAGATACAGCTAACCAGCCTACTCCATCCGGAAATGCGCTTGCAATCTCTTCCGGCACCAGCCTGTATAGCAATAGTCCTGCCGATGGTTCAATGCCTGCTTTCACTGCAAATGGTACAATGATGCCAGCCGGCTCAGGCATTCCTGTACAAACAATGAGCCCATACCTGGTAATGAATTATTCCATTGCGATCAATGGCCTTTTTCCAAGCAGAAACTAATCACTTAACCCTTCAAAAACACTAATCATGGATATATATATGGGTGCAGTAATGTCTTTCGGCTTCAACTTTGCTCCAAAAGGCTGGGCAACTTGTTCCGGACAATTACTGCCCATCAGCACTAACCAGGCACTGTTTTCACTGCTTGGAACCACTTATGGCGGTAACGGTCAAACGACCTTTGGCCTGCCAAACCTTCAGGGCCGTACGATTATCGGTCAGGGAATAGATACTTCAAGCATGAGCTGGACCATGGGCCAGATGGCGGGCACAACCAGCACCACGCTGCTGATTTCGAATATCCCGTCACATACGCACACCACAGCAACTGCGATCAAAATACCTGTGCTTGCAGATACTGCAGCCGGTACAGACCCGACGGACAATGTATTTGCTATCACAACAGGCGGCAGTGCATACTCTAATGTAGCGGCTAATGCTACCCTCAGACCATTTCAGGAAAATATGGTGGTAGGGATTGCCGGCGGCTCACAGCCATTCAATAACATGAGCCCTTTCCAGGTAATCAATTACAGTATTGCGCTGCAGGGCATATTTCCTTCACGCAACTAATATTTCCAGGATCTGCCGGCCGTTTGCCGGCAGATCTTTTATCATCCGGACAACCAATAATACAACAACGACATCCATACAGCAATGACTAAAAAGACGGGCCTTTTACTGCCCCGCTCTGTTCTGTATCCTTCTATTAATTTCGATCTGCTTGGGGGAATGCGTGCAGGGCTTGAGGCGAATGAATCAACCGATATCCAGGTAGTAACGGACAATATCGGCGTCGGTTCCAACGATCAACAGATCTATAACAGCTGCGAAAAGATGCTGATGGATGGCTGTGCCGTAGTGGCTGGCTATGTAAATCCGAATACAGCGCTGAAGCTGCAATCGCTTTTTGCTTCTGCCAATGCTGTTTTCATTTGTCTGGATAGTGGCTATCAATTTATGCAGCCCAATCCGCAGGTATTGCCCAATGTGATATTCGTATCGCTGCAGGGCACGCTTTGCTGCCGCGCCGCTGCTACACTGGCTACACGTGCAGGATTTACCTCTTTCGCTTTTACCTCTTCTTTTCTCGATGCGGGCTACCGGTCGTGCTATACCTATTCACGCGCCCTCACAGAAGAAGGCGCGGAAGTCGTGTTCAATCACGTTACAACACTGAAACGCAAAGAATTTACCATAGAGCCGCTGACCACTTTCCTGAACCATGAGCCGCAACACGCCGTACTGGCTGCTTTCTGCGGGGATATGCTTCAGGATTTCTGTGAGCAGGCGGCCAAAACACAGAATTTTACCGGCCATCTTTTCGTCTCGCCTTTTATGCTGGAAGAGAGCTGGCTGGAAAAGTCGGATTACCCGGGTGTAGATATGCACGGCGCAGTCACCTGGGCGCGCGATTTGGACAATGACGCCAATGCATCTTTCAGGAAAGCGATGGAAACACAAGGGCGCGGACAGAATGTTTTCTCCGTGCTGGGCTACGAAGCCGGCATGATTATCAACACTATTTTTCAAAAAGAAAAACAAGGCGCTGAAGCAGTTAATGAACTGAAAGGAACTACTTACGAAAGCCCGCGGGGAACGGTACTGATAGATGCGGAAACCAATCAGAGCCTGCCGCCGGTCTATTATGTAAAGGCGATCCGCAATGAGCAGAACGGGAAATGCAAACTTCAGATTATGGGCGTTACCGGTAATGCCCACGAGCAATGGGAATTATTACAGGAAGACATTTCATCTCTTGGAGAGGAGTCTACCAACTGGCTGAACACCTACCCCTGTATCGAATCATGACAAAGCGCCCGAACATATTGCTTATCTGCCATAACCGGATGGCAGTCCCGGCATTGCAATACCTGCATCGCGAGCAGGTATTGGCGACTGTAGCCGTTCCTGATTTGCATGATTTCGTACATCAGCCATTTCTGGAGTTAGCCAATCAGCTTCAGGTGCCTTTTGTATCGCTGAATAAATCAACTTACCGCAAAGAGCTTGCTGCCCTGATAGAGCGCACACAGCCTGACGCGGTTTTTGTCATTGCTTTCCCCTGGATGGTACCGGTCAATAGCCTGCCACAAATTCCATATGGATTTCTGAATTTCCATGGAGGATTATTGCCGGAAATGCGTGGCAGCGACCCGATGTTCTACACGCTGCGCAGTGCGATCTACCAGACCGGCGTTACTGTTCATCAGATGGATGAGGGAATGGATACGGGGGCGATTGTGCTTCGTGAGCCCATTGAAACAAGCCCCGATACTACTCATGGAATGCTCTGCTCGCAGATTGCCTATGCCTGCGAAAAGCTCGCCAGAGCGCTGCTGGACCAGATACTTAAAGGTGAACCGCTGAATACCCAACCGCAGGAAGAAGAGAATGCCGGCTACCTGCCGAAACCTGCTGCAGAAGATACATTCATCAACTGGGAAACAATGAATGCCGCGGAGATCAAAGCGCTCGTGAATGCCTGTAATCCCCAACTCAAAGGGGCTACGGCTATCTTCAATAACTGGAAGTTTGGCATTACGCATGTAACAGAAATCAATCTTACAGGCGATGCCGCACTTATAAAGCCCGGCGCAGTGCTTTATGCAGACCCCCAGCAAGGCATGATCGTGTACGCGAAAGACGGTAAAGGGTTGCGGCTGGATGTAGTTTATACAGAAGAAGGATATTTTCCCGGCTTCCGGCTCACCATGTTTGGAATCGCAGCGGGTATGCAGCTTATGAGTCCGGCACCTGTACCGGAGCTTATGGAGCAATAATCAAAAAACAAGACAATTAATAACCAATCAATACTACAATATGAATCGACTATTTACAAAGATCGGACGGCTGATTGCCGTTCTTGTGCTATCGGTGATTTGCGCCCATCAGTCTTCTGCTCTTGGCGTAGGTGATGTCGTATTCACATCATTTGACACGAAAGGCACCGCAGCTTCTGATACGTTTTCATTTGTCCTGCTTGTGCCGATTCCCAACGGTACATCTATTGGCTTTACAGATCGCGGATGGAATGGTTCAACTTGGAATACAGACAATGGCACCAGTGAAACAAGTCTCGTCTGGACTTCTGGTAGTATAATTCCTGCCGGTACTGAGATTATGATTGTTGGTACTACCGCCTACAATGTATCTACAGGCCTGCAGACGGGATCAATAGGCAGCAATACTTCTACCCTAGGCGCAGGACAAGGCATCAGTCTTGCTGCCCTTGACCAGATTATCGCTTACCAGGGCACACTGGGTGGCACCGTTACGGTACTGGCCGGCCTGCACTGGCAGACTTGTAGTGGCTATACAGGAGAAGATGCTAATTGGGATGCAGGTGGTAGTTGCACTATTACCGGTACAGGTACAAGCGCTATGCCACCAGGACTAAGTCCCTATACAGGGCCTACTACCGGCGCTATGTGGACGGGTAACGGCGGTGCCGGCCAAGTTTATGCTGGTCGCTTTGTATGCACTAACGGGGCGCCATTTGCAAATGCATCCGCCGCCAGAAATGCTATACTCAATAGAGCCAATTGGACTTTTATAACAAATAATGCCAGTCCGTTCGCTGTTCCTGCGGGTTGCAACTTTATCGGTGTTGCTCCCCCTGCTATTACTTCAGATCCGACTGCAAAAACTGTTTGCGCAGGTACCAATAGCACCACATTCAGCGTTTCGGCGAGCGGTACGAGCCTCACCTATCAATGGCAGGTAAGCACTACGGGAACCGGCGGTACTTATGCCAATGTAAGCGGGGCCAATTACTCAGGAAATACAACTGCGACACTTACAGTATCCAATGCTCCGGCTACTTTTAATGGATATGCCTATCAGGCTGTTGTAACCAACAGCAGTGGCTCTGTAAACTCTGCAGGCGCTGTATTGACGGTAGATAATGGCGTGCCTACGATTGGTGCGCAACCTTCTGATGCTACCATCTGCCCGAATGGCACCGCTA
This sequence comes from Chitinophagaceae bacterium, assembly GCA_965200035.1. Lineage (GTDB taxonomy): Bacteria > Bacteroidota > Bacteroidia > Chitinophagales > Chitinophagaceae > UBA1952. Next base: position 2,287,956 of record OZ241334.1, read on the forward strand.
TTCTCTCTGCCTCCGCTACAGGAGGAGCGATTACTTATAAATGGCAGGTAAGCACCAATGGCAGCGGAAGCTTCACCAACATCACAGACGGAGGCGTTTATTCCAATTCCGGTACGTCCAGCCTGACCATTATAGGCGCGCCTGCCAATATGTACGGCTATCAGTACCGCCTGTCGGCTACCAACACCTGCGGCACTTCTTACAGCAATGCAGCTTCACTTACCTTCCGTACCAACTGGACCGGAGCTACCAGCACTAACTGGAATATATCCACTAACTGGTCCTGCAATGTGGTGCCGGATGTCAATACGGATGTTGTTATCCCTAACGTAACCAACAAGCCCATTGTAAGCACCACTACCGCTACTGCACATGACATTACCATCAATCCGGGCAGCTCGCTGACGGTAGCTGCAAGCAGCACACTGACGGTAGCCGGAGATGTGATCAGCCTCGGAACATTCAATTCGAATGCTACTGGTGCCACTACTACCTTCAGCAGCGCAGCCGCACAAAGCGTTCCGGGTGGTAGCTACTACAATATAAATATTGCAGGTGCCGGTGATAAGACATTAAGTGGTACGGTAACAGTAAGCAATCTCGTAACCTTCTCGGCCAGCGGCAAGCTGTTTCTGGGTGGCAATAATCTGGTTGTTGATGGCACGGGATTCAGCGGTGTAAGCACCAGCAGCTATGTAGTTACCGATGGTAATGGTAGCGTTAAAAAGAATAATCTTTCCGCAGCCTTCCTGTTCCCAATTGGCACAGGCACTGACTATACGCCTGCAACCTTAAGCAATTCCGGTACTGTAGATAATTTTACTGCCCGCGTGATTGATGGTGTATATAATAGCTACATTGGCGAAACCCCGCAGGGCGCGCCTATTTCATCGAAGGTGGTCAATAAGACCTGGTTTGTTACAGAAGATATAGCAGGTGGATCCAATGCTACTCTGATTACCCAGTGGAATGCAGCTGATGAGCTGACTTCGTTTAACCGGACTGCGGTTACGCTCTCTCATTATACCGGCGGCAGATGGCTGGGCATGGCCTTTAAGGCGGCAACGGTAAATGGCAGCACTTATTCTGTAGATCGCACCGGCATTACTTCTTTCTCTCCATTTGGCGTGGGTACCATAGGCTCGCCATTACCTGTTAAGCTCATTTCATTCGAAGGCAATCAGGCTAAAGACGGAGTGATGCTGTCCTGGAAGACTGCAGAGGAAAAAGACCTGAGCAGCTTTGGTATCGAACGCTCTTATGATGGCAGGCAATTCAGCAATATCGGCAATGTACCCGCTGCGAATAAAGACGCGTATCAATTCCTGGATAGCAAAGCCGAAAGCAATGCAGCACGCCTTTTTTACCGCCTGAATATGATGGATGATAATGGTGCACAGAACTACTCTTCAACCATTACCATCACTCAGTCGGGCAATAAGGAATCGTACTATCAGGTAAGCCCGAACCCACTGAGCGGCGATGACCTGTATATCCGTACAATGAATGCCCCGGAAGGCAGCCTTGAGCTTTCTGTCACAGACGTTGCCGGCAAAGTATGGTACCGTCAGACGATTGAAAATGCTGCTGGAAATGCGCTGCTGCCGGTAAGCATGAAGTCCGTTCCAGCAGGTATCTATCTGCTTCGGCTGACGAACAGCACAGCTACCGAAACGGTCAAAATAGAAAAAAGATAACCCAACAGAAAAGACCGGAGCATCCCTCCGGTCTTTTTTCTTAAATGCCCTTTACGCTTGAGCAGCAAGCCTGTTTACATCCTTGGCACCGGCCTCTCGCACGATGGCTCTGCCTGCATTCTCAAAGATGGCCGCATCGCCGTAGCGATCGAGAAAGAGCGCATTACCCGCATCAAGCACGATGGGGGGAATGATGCCGCCGCTGTACAATATTGCCTGGATGCATTGGGCCTTCAGATGCAGGATATTGATCTCATGGTGCAGGCAGCTAATTTCGAAAAAGACATTAGCCCGGAGCGGTATGCCGGCAGGCGCATTTCTCATCCCGATGTGCAGGTAGTAACCATCTCGCATCATCTTGCGCACGCTTACAGTGCCATTGGTACCAGCCCTTTTAAGGCGAGCAATGTATTGGTGATCGATGGTGCCGGTAGCCCCGCCCCGCAGTGCGATGACTGGCCGGATGAAGCCACCAAAGCATACTGGTGTGCCAAGCCCGGCTTCTATTGCGAGAAAGACAGCTTTTACCATTATGATGGCAGCTCACTCACCTGCCTTCATAAAGATTTTTCTGAGTCCCGGCAATTTGAAAAAGCCATATTGCGCATGCCGGTGACCTGGCATTCGATAGGCGGCCTGTATGCAGCGGCAAGCAATTATTGTTTCGGTAATCTGGATGATGCCGGAAAGCTCATGGGGCTGGCGCCTTACGGCAGTAACAGGTATCTGCAGCAGCCGGTTTTTCATTTAGAAGATGGGCGCGTTGAGGTAATGCATGAATGTCTGGATGCACTGCAATCTCCCGCCGATAGCTACGATTCTTTTAAAAAGGATTTTCAGCATTATGCAGATGTAGCCCGCTGGATACAAAAAGAAACCGAACGTGCAGTCGTATATATAGCCCGCTCGCGGATGGAGCAGTTCCCGCACGATCATCTCTGCTATGCAGGCGGTGTAGCGCTGAATGCAGTGAGCAATGGAAAGCTGTTGAAAGAGCAGATCGCTGAAAACCTGTATGTGCAGCCCGCAGCGGGCGATAACGGGCTTGCGCTGGGATGCGCTTTCTATGGCTGGCATCAGGTGCTTCGTAAAGAGATCATTCATCCGCCGCAGCATTCAACTGTATTTTTTGGTAAAAGTTATGATGAGAGCATGGTGGAAAATGAGCTGATCCATCATCCTCAATCCGCACATTTTACCTGGCAGCGGGCCAATAATTTTGTTCAAACAACCGCAGAAGCATTGGCAGCGGGAAAAGTGATTGGCTGGTATCAGGGAGGTGCAGAGTTTGGTCCGCGTGCGCTTGGGCATCGCAGCATCCTGGCCGACCCGAGGAAAAAAGGCATTCAGCTGCATATTAACAGCGCTGTCAAATTCAGGGAAGACTTCCGCCCGTTCGCACCCTCTGTAAAGAAGGAAGAAGTGAGCAAGTATTTCAGATATGGATGGGAAAGCCCGTACATGATTCTGGTGGATGAAATACGCGATGAATGGAAAGAACAGCTTCAGGGAATTGTGCATGTAGATGGCACGTGTAGAGTGCAAACAGTAGATGCGGGCTGGAACCCGGATTTTCACCGGCTGATCGGCTGCTTTGAAGAGCTGACTGGCATTGGAGTGCTGGTCAATACATCATTTAACAGAAGGGGTATGCCCATCGTAGAGACACCGCAGGAGGCGCTGGATTTTTTTCTGTCCTGCGCGCTCGATGTGCTTGTCATGGGACCTTTTATCATTACCAAAAACCAAACCTCATGATCCGTTATTTGCAGCTTCCGTTTCAGTTTGATGCCTCACGTATGTATCAGGAGGTGCTGAATATTGAGCAGGACTGGCGCGCGCATTTTAATACGGGCGCTTATCAGGGCAGCTGGAGCGGATTATCGTTACGGGCTCCGGGCGGGCGTCTGGACAATATTCTGACAGAACAATTGGGTGGCGAAAGCCATTTTGAAAACACTCCGTTGCTGAACCAATGCCCTTACATCAAAAGTGTGCTGCAATCACTGGAATGCCCGCAGACTTCCGTGCGGCTATTGAAGTTGGAGCATGGAACTATTGTGAAAGAACATACGGATGCAGGGCTCAACTTTGAAGAAGGCGAAGCAAGGCTGCACATCCCTGTTTATACGCACGAGCTGGTAGACTTTTATCTGGACGGTGACCGGCTGAATATGCAGGTCGGCGAGTGCTGGTACATCAATGCAAGCCTGCCACACCGACTGTCTAATCAATCGCCCGTTGACCGCATTCATCTGGTAATAGATTGTATGGTGAATGACTGGCTCACGGCGTGTTTCTCCCAAAATGATCTGCCTGTAAAAAGTATAAAAGATACCTCAGCGCAGGATCTTAACCGTCAGTTGCAGGTCATTGCAGAGCTGAAAAGATCCGGTGATCCTGCGATGCAGGAGATGGCTGCGCGGATGGAGCGGGAGATGCAGCCGGCGGATATCAAAGAGAACAATCAGCTTACAGAAATTATCATCGGATTTATCCGGTCTGTAGGCATTGAGGTCACCGGACAGCCTTTAGACGGAGATACCTTTCTGCCCGGCATTTCTATAGAGCGTGGTAGCATTCTGATCGATAGAAAACAGCTGAAACATCCCGGTGATCTGCTGCACGAAGCAGGCCATATTGCCGTAGTGCCGCTGGCAGAGCGTGCTACATTGGATGCGGCGGTGCTGGGTCAGCGGAAAGATCATGCTTCGGAGGAGATGATGGCTATGGCATGGTCTTACGCGGCCTGTCATCACCTTGGTATGGATGTTCGGGTCGTATTTCATGAGTATGGGTACAAAGGAGGCAGCGAAAGCATTCTGCAGAGCATGCAATCATCTATGCCTTTGGGCGCCCCAATGCTGCAATATATTGGCCTGGCTTGGAATCGGCATCTTACGCCACCGGAAGATTTTCGCCCTTTTCCTGCCATGCGCCGTTGGGTACGCGGGTAGAGAAGCAGTGTACCATGAGCAATCCTCTCCCGGATAATCCTTATCTTTGCGGCTCTGAATAAAAGACCGGAATAATGTAAAAACTGATTTCTTTCCAAAAGGTAATGCACCCGAACAGCGGTGCGATCGTTCACTTTTTTAAGGAAGAAATTATGCTCAGCTTACAGCACATTATTTATACTCATCCCAACAAGGATCTTTTATTCGATGACCTGAATTTGGTCGTCAACAAACACGAAAAAATAGCGCTCGCAAGCAATAATGGCATCGGTAAATCTACTTTGCTGAATATTATGGCCGGCCATCTGTCACCTCAGAGCGGCATTGTAAAAGCTGACGCAAAGCCTTACTATATTCCGCAGATCTTCGGCCAGTATAATGAGTACACCATTGCCCGGGCATTGCGGATAGATCATCAGCTTCACGCGCTGCAGGAAATCCTGAATGGTCATGTAACGGAAGAAAATCTTAACCTGCTTGACGATGACTGGAGCGTAGAGGAAAGATGCTATGCCGCACTAGACCATTGGGAGTTGGGCAATCTCAGCCTGAACCGCAAAATGGGTACGCTGAGTGGAGGACAAAAGACAAAAGTCTTCTTATCCGGCATTGATATTCATCAACCGGAAATCGTTCTGCTTGATGAGCTCAGCAATCACCTGGATGCAGGGAGCCGCGCACTGCTTTATAATTATATACAGACGACCGATGACACGCTGGTAGTAGTCAGCCACGATCGTATGTTGATGAATCTGTTGACTATCGTTTATGAGCTTAGCAAAAAAGGCATCACCATTTACGGCGGTAACTATGATTTTTATAAGTCTCAGAAAGCGATAGAGGCTGATGCGCTGAATGAAGATGTAAAAAACCATGAGAAAGCATTGCGCAAAGCAAAAGAGACGGAGCGGGAATCCATAGAGCGACAACAGAAGCTGGATGCACGCGGCAGGAAGAAGCAGGAAAAATCCGGGCTGCCCACAATATCTATGAATACGCTGCGCAATAATGCAGAAAAAAGCACCGCTCGGATGAAAGACATTCACGCCGGGAAAACAGGAGCATTATCTCAGGAGCTGAGCCAGCTGCGCAAAACGCTGCCGGATAAAGACCGGATGAAGATCGGATTTGATGATGCTGCGCTGCATCAGGGAAAGATGCTCATCAATGCGCAAAGAATCAACTATAGCTACGGTGACCAATTGCTCTGGAAATCCCCGCTGAGCTTTCAGATCGTCAGCGGGCAGCGCATAGCTATCAAAGGCAACAATGGTTCGGGCAAGACTACGCTTATCCGTCTGCTGTTGGGTGAGTTAAAGCCTTCTTTAGGTGCCATCGCTCTTGCAGTCACGCGCGCCATCTATATAGATCAGGAATACTCGCTTATTGATGACCGGCTGACGGTATACGAACAGGCATTGCAGTACAATACAGCTCATCTGGAGGAGCATGAAGTCAAGAGTCTGCTCACACGTTTTTTATTTACCAAAGCCTGGTGGGACAAACCCGGTGCGGCGCTGAGCGGCGGCGAGAAAATGCGGCTGATACTGTGCTGCCTGACCATTGGCGGGGAAGCGCCGGATCTGATTGTTCTGGACGAGCCAACCAACAATCTGGACATTCAGAATATAGAAATCCTGACTGATGCGATCATTGCTTACAGCGGCACGCTCGTGGTAATATCGCATGATGCATATTTTTTAGATCAGATTGGCGTAGAAGAAGTCATTGAATTGGTGACCGACAAATAGAAAATTATGCAATTTCAAATCAAATACTGTAGGCAGGATAAATCGACGCTCATCAAAACTTAACCTATTATTTACTATCTAATCAACATCTGTTTCCTACTGCGTTCAATTTTTTGATAGCTTTGCGGCCCAAATGAGAGCGGTCATCTTTTTCATATCGTTGTGTATCCTTCTGTTAGCAGGGGATTCATACGTCTATGCCGCAGCGTATAATGACTATAATTACACTGCGCCAACCCCCGCTCATGAAAGCACCTGCCGGATAGAAATGGCCCCGGTAAAGCAGGATTGCTTCACCGTTACAGACGCCGATCCGGATAAAGCCATGGAAGGCTTTATCAGTGATGATGTGGATGATGAAGATCCCAACAGCTTTCCGACCCCAAAATACCGGGCGGCAACTGTTAAGAGCGCTGTTACTTATTCACCTCCGCGTTTTCGGTCCATCCTGAAATACCTTCCCAAAAGCTTTAATCCTGCGGTGCACTGTTCCGTGCAGGTATGTGATCGATACCTGCTGCAGGGCGTTCTAAGGATCTGATCGTTTTTAGCAATAACCAATGGTTGCGGCTTGTATGCCAAATACAAAACTGTATTTCCGCCTTTTAAGCGCAACCATTTCCGGGCTTCGTCCCGCACGATCAACTTTTCTGTTGCATCTCATCACACTACAGCTTCCGGACTTTTATCCGGATCATATCATCCATTTTCTTTAAAAAATCATGAAGCGAATTCTCATGTACACCGGCATGTGTGCACTCTTATGCCATGCAAGCTGCAAGCCCAAACAGGAAGCCAAAGAGGAGGCCACGAAATACACCGTGACCAGTCCTTTGACTATGGATACGGCCTTTACCAAAGAGTATGTATCGCAGATACGCTCTGTGCGGAACATTGAGCTCCGTGCGCAGGAAAAAGGCTATTTGCAGAACATTTATGTTGATGAAGGCCAGTCTGTAAAAGCCGGTCAGGTGCTTTTCCGCATCATGCCCAAGCTGTATGAGGCCGAATTGCTGAAATCACAGGCAGAGGCCAAGGCGGCAGAGATCGAATTGCAGAATGCCAAGACGCTGGCCGATAAAAACATCGTTTCCAAAAACGAGCAGGCAATGGCCCAAGCCAAGCTCGACCAGGCAAGAGCGGAAATATCTCTGGCCAAACTGCACCTTTCCTTTACTGAAATACGTGCGCCTTTTGACGGCACCATTGACCGCATTCCCAAAAAACTGGGTAGCCTGATTGATGAAGGAGATCTGCTCACCAGCCTTTCCGACAACAGCCAGATGTTTGCCTACTTCAACGTATCCGAGCCGGAATACCTGAACTACGAGACCAATGTAAAGGGGCGTGGCAATAACAAAGTGACCCTGCTGCTGGCCAACAATGAGCCACTTCCAATTAAGGGCGATGTAGAGACCATTGAAAGCGAGTTCAACAGCGAAACGGGCAACATTGCCTTCCGCGCGCGGTTCGATAATCCGAACAAGCTGCTGAAAAACGGTGAGACCGGCAAGGTGCTGATGACCATTCCGCTCCGCAATGCGCTGGTCATTCCTCAGAAAACCACTTACGAAATTCAGGATAAGAAATACGTGTTTGTAGTTGATAAAAATAATGTGGTGCATTCGCGGAATATCACCATCAGCGGTGAATTGCCGGACATCTATGTAGTCAGCAGCGGCCTCACGGTAGGCGACAAAATACTGCTTGAAGGCGTACAGAAAGTGAAGGACGACGACAAGATCAAATACGAATTTGAAAAGCCTGATGAGGTGATGGCTCACCTGCGCCTGAAGGCAGAATAATCATTCAATTCCCTAATAGCATTGTCTAAAAATGTTTAATCGTTTTATACAGCGGCCGGTCCTCTCGATCGTGATCTCGCTGATTATTGTATTCCTGGGGTTCATCGCCATGACCAGCCTGCCGGTGACCCAGTTCCCGTCCATCTCGCCGCCCAAGGTGAATGTGACGGCAGATTATCCCGGCGCCAACGGTGAGCTGATGATCAAAGCGGTGGTAATACCGCTCGAGCGCGCGCTCAATGGTGTGCCCGGTATGAAATATATGACCTCCGATGCGGGTAACGATGGTGAGGCCAGCATTCAGGTAGTGTTTAATCTCGGTACTGATCCCAACCAGGCTGCCCTGAACGTGCAGAACCGTGTGGCATCAGTAGTAAACAAGCTGCCGCCATTGGTAGTGCGCGAAGGCGTGAAGATCACCCGTGAAGAGTCGAACATGCTGATGTATGTGAACCTTTACAGCAAGGATCCGAATGCCGATCAGAAATTCCTGTTCAACTTTGCCGATATCAACCTGCTCTCTGAGCTGAAGCGCGTAAATGGGGTAGGTTTCGCTGATATCCTCGGTAACCGCGAGTACGCCATGCGCATCTGGCTCAAGCCCGACCGCATGCTGGCCTACAAGATTTCTGCGGATGAAGTAATGGAAGCGCTGAGCCAGCAAAGCCTGGAAGCATCGCCCGGCAAGACCGGCGAAAGCTCTGGTAAAAGGTCTCAGTCATTCGAGTATGTATTGAAATATTCGGGCCGCTTTACTACCAAAGAACAGTACGAAAATGTAGTGGTAAGAGCCAATCCGAACGGTGAATTGCTGCGCCTGAAAGATGTAGCCGAGATAGAATTCGGCAGCTCGATGTATGATATCTACTCTAACCTGAACGGCCGTCCTTCGGCGGCGATTGTATTGAAGCAATCCTATGGCAGCAATGCAAGCCAGGTAATCAAGGATGTAAAATCGAAGCTCGAAGAAATTAAGAAAAGCTCATTTCCTAAGGGCATGGACTATGAGATCAGCTACGACGTATCTACCTTCCTGGATGCCTCTATCGAAAAAGTAATCCACACGCTCATCGAAGCCTTTGTGCTGGTAGGCATTGTAGTATTCCTCTTCCTCGGCGACTGGCGCTCTACCATCATCCCGGCCATTGCCGTACCCGTATCGCTCATTGGTACGTTCATGTTCATGCAGTTCTTTGGCATCACGCTGAACCTCATTACCCTGTTTGCATTGGTACTGGCCATTGGTGTGGTGGTGGATGATGCCATTGTGGTGATTGAGGCCGTACATGCCAAGATGGAGCTGGAGCACCTGAAGCCGCGCAAGGCTACGAAGAAGGCAATGAAAGAAATATCCGGCGCTATTATTGCCATTACCTTCCTGATGGCCGCTGTATTTATTCCCGTAGCATTCATGTCTGGTCCGGTAGGCCTGTTCTACAGGCAGTTCTCTATTACGATGGCTACGGCTATTATCCTGTCTGGTGTGGTGGCTCTTACGCTTACGCCTGCGCTCTGCGCCATCATCCTGAGAAATACACATGGTATGCAGCGGAAGCGTACACCGGTCAATCGCTTTCTGGATGCATTCAACAATGCGTTTAACCGCTCAGCCAATAAATATCAGAGCGTCCTCAGTGGTGTGGTTGGCAGGCGCACTTTCACCTTCGGTGTGTTGATTGCTTTTTGTGTCGGTGCGTATTTCCTGAACAAAACGGTTGCTTCCGGCTTTATCCCGAATGAGGATCAGGGCATGTTCTACGCCATTATCCAGACGCCGCCGGGCTCATCGCTTGAGCGAACCAATGAAGTTGCAGAAAGATTGCAGAAAATTGCTGAGAAGATTGATGGAGTACAATCTGTATCTGCGCTGGCCGGTTATGAAATTCTTACAGAAGGTACCGGCTCTAACTCTGGCACCTGTCTCATCAACCTGAAAAACTGGGGAGATCGCAAGCACTCCGTACAGGAGATTATTGATGAGCTGGAAGAAAAATCCAAAGATATAGCCGGCGCTAATATCGAGTTTTTCCAGCCACCGGCCGTGCCGGGCTATGGTGCTGCGGGCGGCTTTGAGCTGCGCCTGCTCGATAAGGCAGGTTCGGGCGACTACAAAAAAATGGAGCAAGTAAATAACGACTTTGTGCGTGAGCTGAGCAAGCGGCCAGAGCTTTCCTCCGTCTTCAGTTTTTACAGTGCATCCTTTCCGCAATATCTGCTGAAAGTAGATAATGATCTGGCACAGCAGAAAGGCATCTCGATTGATAATGCAATGAATACGCTCTCTACACTGGTGGGCAGCAACTACGAGATCAGCTACATCCAGTTCGGACGACAGTACAAGGTAATTGTACAGGCTGCGCCGGAATACCGCGCCCAGCCGGATGATATCCTGAAGCTCTATGTGAAAAACAACAAGGATGAAATGGTGCCGTTCTCCTCGTTTATGACGATGGAGAAAGTGTATGGCCTTTCGGAAATCACCCGGCACAATATGTACAACTCTTCGGAGATCAGTGGTTCCGCAGCTTCCGGGCATAGTAGCGGTGAAGCCATTAAAGTAATCAATGAAGTAGCGGAGAAGACACTGCCCAGAGGCTTCGGCATTGATTGGGCGGGCATCTCTGCAGATGAGGTGGGGCAGGGCAATCAGGCCATTTATATCTTCCTGATCTGTCTTGGATTTGTGTACCTGATTCTGGCCGCGCAATATGAGAGCTTCATCCTTCCGCTGTCCGTAATCCTTTCCCTGCCTGCAGGTATTTTCGGTGCCTTCTTCCTGCTTAAATGTTTCGGCCTGGAAAATAATATCTATGCACAGGTAGCAATGGTGATGCTCATTGGCCTGCTGGGTAAGAATGCCGTACTGATCGTTGAGTTTGCTGCTCACCGCCACAGCACCGGTCTCTCTATCCGCGAATCCGCGCTGGAGGGCGCCAAGGCCAGGTTCCGTCCCATCCTTATGACTTCCTTTGCCTTCATTGCCGGCCTCATACCGTTGGTATTTGCCACAGGTCCCGGCAAACTGGGCAACCGCACAATTGGTACGGCCGCCGCAGGTGGTATGTTGCTCGGTACAATCTTCGGGGTCATCATTATACCCGGGCTATACTATGTATTCGGCAGCATCGCCGCCAGGCATAAATTCATCAAGGACGAAGAAGAAAATCCGTTAACTGAAGATCTTAATAACAATGTATAAATTCAGGATTGCCCGGTTTGCAGCCCCATTGGGCATTTGCCTCGGTCTTGCCGCCTGTTCCATTCCAAAGGTGGCGCAGCGTACAGAAAATACAGCGGTGCCGCAGGCATATTACAGCAATCAGGATACTACCAATGTGGTTGCATTGCCCTGGCGCACCTTCTTTACAGACCCGGTGCTTGTTGGCTTGATTGATACCGCACTCAGGAACAATCAGGAGCTGAACAGTACCCTGCAGGAGATAGAGATAGCCCGGAGTGAGGTACGCGCGCGCAAAGGCGCTATCCTGCCAACCGTGGGTACGCACGTAGGCGCCGGACTGAGCAAAGTAGGCCGCTATACCAGCGATGGCGCCGGTGATGCCAGCACAGAAATATTGCCCGGACAGGAAGTTCCCGACCCGATTGCTGATTATGGTTTCGGGCTGGTAGCTAACTGGGAAGTGGATGTATGGAAGAAGCTGCGCACCGCGAAGAAGGCCGCCTACAAGCGCTATCTGGCGTCCGTCGAGGGCCGGAACTTTGTAATCACCAACCTGATCGCTGAGGTAGCCAATTCATACTATGAGCTGCTCTCGCTTGATTATCAGCTGGAGATTGTACGGCAGAGTATTTCGCTTCAGAAGAATGCGCTGGAGATTGTAAAAGTGCAGAAAGAAGCAGCCAGAACTACAGAACTGGCGGTGCAGAAATTCCAAGCAGAAGTGCTGAAATCGCAGAGTATGGAGTTCGATATTCTGCAGCAGATCAAGGAAGCGGAAAATAAGATCAATTTTCTGCTGGCGCGCTATCCACAGGAGATTCCTCGCACCCATAATGATTTCCTGACCTTAGTGCCTGCTCTGGTAAGCAGTGGCATTCCTTCGCAACTGTTGGCCAATCGCCCGGATATCCGGCAGGCTGAGCTGAACCTGGCCGCAGCAAAACTGGATGTATCGGTTGCCCGTAAAGAGTTCTATCCTTCGTTTGATATTACGGCTACCCTGGGTTTTGGCGCATTTAATCCTTCCTATCTGGTAAGGTTGCCTGAATCTATTATCTTTTCATTGTTGGGTGATATTGCTGGTCCGCTCATTAACCGGAATGCGATCAAGGCAGAATATTATGCGGCGAATGCACGGCAGATACAATCGGTCTATAACTACGAGCGCACTATCCTCAATGCTTATCTGGAAGTAAACAATCAGCTTTCCAAGGTCGATAATCTGGAGAAGGGCTATGTCCTGAAATCACAGCAGGTAGCGGCACTGAACCGGTCAATAGATGTATCAAATGACCTGTTCAAATCGGCCCGCGCAGACTATTTTGAAGTATTGATGACTCAGCGCGATGCGCTGGAAGCCAAGCTGGAGCTGGTAGAGACCAAGAAAGAGCAGCTCAATGCAGTCGTGGATATCTATAAAGAACTGGGCGGCGGCTGGAAATAAATAACGCTTCACGTTAATCATCTGCCTCAATAAAAAGCGCCATCTGCACTCATGCAAATGGCGCTTTTCTTTTTGGAAAAGGATTAACCGCTGGTTACTTCTGAAAGTGAATGGCCGTTGTGAGATTGATTCTTATCAGGTTCGTTTGCTTTCATCCTCTACGCCGGTTGCGCGTTCGCGTCGCGCTTTTATTTTATCGCTGCCAAGCTTGTAGTTCAGCATCAGCCGCAGATTGCGCTGGTCGAAATAGCTATTCAAAGTCTGCCCGGTTGCCTGATTGACCGAGCGGCTGCGTTGCGTAGCGAAAATGTCTGTGGCACCAAGGCTTACCACAAGTTTCTTATCCAGCAGCAATGCTTTAATAGCCGTATCCACACTGCCACTGTGGTTGACCACAAATAAATCCTGCTGCTGCTTACTGATGTAATAAGCATTCACTTCCGCAAGCAATGTCTTTTTCTTATTCAGCACAAAGCTGTTGCTGACTGATATATAAGTGGCAGGTTGCCCGTAAAACTGCTCCTGAGTGTTGATGCTTGCATGGGTACGAATCTCTTGTATACCGCCGGTAGCGAATGCCTGCACTTCCCACCAGGCTGCCGGTGAAAAAGACGCGCTTGCAGAAATACCATAAGCCGTAAAAGTGCCGAAGTTGGCGATAGATGTATAGCTGGAATGAGTCTGTGAATCTACTCCAAACAACAGACCGAAATGTGAAAGCTCGTGTTCATAATATGCGCTGAATGTCACCTTCTGATGCAATGTGTAATCTAACCCAATAGTATGGTCATAAGAAGGGCCGAGATAAGGATTGCCTTCGGAATAGAGATATGGTGAGCTATAGACTCTGAAAGGATTCAGTTCTGAATAGCCGGGCCGGTTGATGCGCTTGTTATAAGTAAGGCTCAGCACATGAGCTTCCGATGGCTTGTAAGTAATATAAGCGGTCGGGAACAGATTCAGGTAGGCCGAAGCATTGGTTTGATTCAGGGTAGGCGAATATCCTTTTACCTGCGTTGCCTCCACCCGAAGCCCTGCCTGAAAGCTCCATTTCGGCAGTTCTTTTTGCGCGCTGATGTATGCAGCCTGTACCGCCTCTTTATATCTGAATGCATTGGAGATGGAAGGATTATTGACCCAAACGCCATTCATAAGCGAGCGGAAATCATTGCTGCTGTAATTGTCCACAAAGCTCACTTTGCCGCCAAGATTCAGGCTTGCCCAATGGTAAGGTAACTCTACATCTGCCTGCGCCGTCGTAATCGTTACTTGCTGAACGCCGGCATTCTGATCATGTTCTGCAAAGCCGGTAGGTGCTCCGAACAGACCCTGATAATTGGTGGTATTAAAGTCGCGGACCCGGTCATTATTATACCATAATCTGTTAGCATTTAGCGTCAGTTTTTTACCTGTGCTGTCAATGGTCCGAACGTAATTAAGGTTTAGGATGTCTGTGCGGCGGTTCGCATCATTGTGGTTGATGGTGCGGCCTACAGAATCAACTGTTCCTGTGTTCCGTTGCGCTATAAATACATCTGTATTGCCGGCATCAGTACGGTCGAACAAAGTACTGTTGAACTGTACCCCCAGCACCTGTGATTTATTTAACTCATAATCAGCGCCAGCAGTGTATTGCAGGTTAGAAATCTCCTTTTTATACGGATCAATTAATCGATACTCCTGATCGGGCAGATAAGTGTTCAGCCGTTCTGTATTGTGCTTTGCACCATTGGCATAATTAATCGTTCCATAAAAGTTAATTTTCCCCTTCCGGTAATTCATCGTTGCACCGCCAACGCCCGTGCCATAAGTAGATTGCTCGTAGCCAAGGCGCATGGTGCTGTTATAGCCAGTCGAACGGTTCTTTTTCAGCACAATGTTAATCAGGCCGGAATTTCCCAAAGCGTCATATTGTGCAGGTGGCGCGGTGATAACTTCAATACGGTCAATATTATCAGCAGGAATAGCCTGTAAATAGGCAGTCAGGTCTTCAGCCGAAAGTTGCAGCAAACGACCATTGAGCATGACCTGTGCAGTGCTCTTGCCGGCAATGGTAATACTGTTATCACCTTCTTTTACAATAACGGCAGGCGCTTTCTTTATCGCATCATAAGCATTGCCGCCGGCAGCGCTGATGGAAGAGGCTACATTGAAAACCGTCCGGTCAACTTTACGCTCTATCAATGGCTTTGTCTTCGCCGTTACAATTACACTGTTAAGCTCAGCAGACTTACTGTGAAGGATGATATCCACAATTGTATCTGTTGGCGATACAGGAATAGACACATCTGTAAAGCCTATTGCGCTTGCGGTAAGCAGGGCCGTCTGGCCTGCGGTAAATTCAATCGCATAGCGCCCGTCATGGTCGCATAATGCAATCTTTACCACAGTGCTATCGGCTGCGAGCCTAGCGCTGATAGCGGTATCATCAATACCTCGCCCACCATCATCTATAATTCTGCCGGCAATGCTATAATGATATTGAGCATGAGCAATGCTTGTAAAAAGTACAACAGCTACAAGCAAAAGGCCAGCGGATTTCAACAGGGCAGACATAGGCAGAATTCTTTAGACACTCAGACGGTAAAAATAAAATTCCCGTCAAAGCACAGACGTTAAAATTTTCGGCCTGTATCATGGTGCCAAGGGAGAAATTCTGAGATTGTTCCTAAGAATGTTGAAGCAATTGGATGTATCTATAAAGGCTTCTATAGAGGTTTTAGCTAATCAGAATGATTGACACAAGAAAAGCCTTTAGCATATTTATGTGCTAAAGGCTTTTGACCGTGGTGTGGGCCGGGATCGAACCGGCGACACATGGATTTTCAGTCCCCAATTTATTGCGATGATGAGGTTTGATGTGGGTCGAAAGCCACGCCAGCACTAGGTTTCATAAACAGGTCAATGCTAGCGAAACCACATCAAAACGGAAAATGTTGTCGGATAGTTGTCGGATTAATTAGTAGGTTTGAATATGGCCGTGATGAAAATAGTGTTGAAGAAAGATAAGAAGCAGGACGGCACTTACCCCCTTGTCATACGTATTACCAAAGATAGAAAATCGACGTTTATCTATCTAGAGCATTCTATCAAAGAAACCGATTGGGATAAGGCAGCACAGCGTGTAAAAAAATCCCATCCAAACAGCACCAGGCTCAATAACTATTTACTGAAAAAATTAGCGGAAGCAAACGACCATTCGTTAGAGCTTGAAACGGATAAAAGGCATGTAAGCGCCAGTGCTGTGAAGCAGAAAGTTAAGCCCAAAGCTGAAGCAACTTTCTTTCCGCAGGCTCAACTTTACTTGGATCAACTTAAAGATGCAGGGAAATATAATCGCTATACCCCCGATAAATCACGCATTCAAAATTTCAAAGTATTCCTGAAACACGATACACCTTTTCAGGACATCAGCATTCCGCTGTTAGAACGTTTCAAATCTTATGTTGAACACACTTTGAAACAGTCTGAACGGTCAGCCGTCAATCATCTTGTGGTCATACGCTCAGTATTCAGCTTTGCCATTGGTGCTGGCGTAGTTGATGAACGATATTATCCCTTCGGCAAAGGCAAACTTGCAATAAAGTTTCCTGATACGAGTAAGGTTGGGCTAAATGAGGAAGACATCGAAGCCTTAGAAAATGTCGAGTTGGAGGGAAAAGCACACCATGCTAGAAACCTCTGGCTATTTTCGTACTACTTTGCTGGTATGCGTGTGAGCGATGTTCTGCGCCTCACATGGGGCGATTTTCAAAACGGCCGTCTCCATTACACCATGGGAAAGAATAAGAAGGGCGGATCACTAAAAGTTCCAGAAAAAGCTTCTGCAATTTTGGAGCAGTATCAACAGTTCAAAGAGAATTCTGGTGATCTGGTTTTTCCGGAGTTGAACGGCGTTGACCTTCAAGACCGTTTCATAATGGAAAGAACTATTGCCTTTAAGGTAAGTGTGATTGATAAAGTCTTAAAGAACGATGTGGCCCCGGCTGCGCAAATCAGTAAAAAGCTAACGATGCATATCTCTCGGCATACATTTGCTCAGCTTGCAGGCGAAGAAATTGATATCAGAATGTTACAGAAGCTCTATCGCCATACTAACATTTTGACGACAATAGGTTATCAATCAAATTTCGCTCACAAAGAGGCGGATGATGCGCTTGATGCGGTATTGAAAAAAGGTCAGAGTTCAGCCAACAAACCCGCGCAATAAGGCGAATTGCTTAAATTTATAGCAATGAATTTGGACCCATGCTACTAGAAAAGATATTCAACCTTGTAAGGAAGGAAGAAGCAATTTTATGGATTGGATCAGGATTTTCAATCTATGCTGGCTATCCAAATGGCAAGCAGCTTGCAGAAAAAATTTACAGTTCACTTACTAAAGTCTTGGCCAGCACTCCTATAACCTATTTCGATTAGCGTATGAAATGATATAGCGTAAGCGGACGCGAATTCCCTGCTTTATTTCACTCAGAAATAAAAATTAGTCTACTTGATTATAGCAGACGGAGGATCATATGGAGTATTCTTGATGTAAATACACCATCAGACTTTCTACAAATTCACCAAGCTTTAAAAAGCCTCTTTTTATTGTTCTTCAACAATATTAATAAAGTGGCTGAGATTACAACCACTTTATTAAATAAACATTCGCTATTCTAGTTAGATCTTTTTACAGTGTACTAATTTGTAAAAATCCCTTCATGATGTCTGTTGTCTTGGTCAAGAATCACCCCTTGGCTTTCTGACGAGTAGGCATTGCCGTCACTAAACTCCAACCTGATAGAATAATCAAAAATCCAGCGATCATTACCGTTGGGTTGAACATCTATTGAAATAAACGGTGCAGTGAGGTCACTAACTTTTATTGTCGAAGAATTCAAGGTTAAATCGAAGCTGTGATTAGATGGATCAACAAATTCCATGTCACCACCAAGCTCATTTCCAAACGCAACGTCTTTGCTAAGAAATAAATTGACCTTGCTCTTGATTTTTACATACAGTTTTGTGTCGTGGTCTTTGTTGTCATTGTGTGTCCGAAATGTAATTGTTACTTTTGTAAGCTTTGCATTTTCATTTTGCGCATTGACTTGCGCATTGCAAAAGAAAAGAGCTACCATGGCAAGCATTAATCTGATTTTCATAATGAACATTTTGTTTCGCCTACTCTATCAAAGCGCAGTTTTCGGCACACCTGATTGACCAAAAGTTTCATTGTCAACAGTGCAAAATTCAGACGTAACTTGCTTGTATAATAGGGTACTTTACATGTTCAAGTAGGGTATTTTTTCCGTTAAGAATACAAACAGTCCAAGAATTAAATTGATCTCGACTGCCCAAGCACAGATTTTTATAAACCTACTATTCTATTGGAAAGCCATCTGTCCCAGTTCATCCATGCAATGGTACGTTCAATCTTGCATCGCATTGGTAGAGGGTTAAAAGATTTTTCGATCATCCCCATTGCTATTTTCCATGGTCCATCTAAAGCAGCGTTTTGGGTATTCAGTCCACCGAGGTTGGTATTGTTACCAATGGCCTTTTCAATCCTGCGGTAGCCTATAGAATGGACTTTATTAGACAAAAAGAACAGGCCGAATACCTTAAATTGAGATGGCGAGGCAACAAATTATTGATGTACAACGTAGCCAAAATATTCTATTTTTAATTCGAAAATTATGAATATGGCGAATGAATTAAAAACCATTTATGCTTCGATGAAAGTTGTGCCCATAGTAAAATATGCTTTCGCAATTTTAGGTATAGGTGCAGCCGCTGCTGCTGTGAAGTTTTATAATATTGAAGATAGTGGCAAACTGCCTATCATAACCCTATTGGCTATGATAGGACTTATGGTTTTACTATTCATTTTTTCTTCTTTTGCTAAATCAAAAGACATGCCGCTGAAATTAGCAGGCTATATATTACTATATATTACCCTTGCTAGTATAATACTATTCTTGTCTTCTTTATTTTTTAATATACCTAGGCCGCTTCCGGAATATGAAATATTTAGAAGCAATAAAAGTGCCACTGTATTACCCATCATTCCTGAGAGTTTGAAACCACAAAGTGATTCAGTAAGTGCAAGGCCTTCTCAAATAACCGTTACGCAAAAGAGTACGTCTGGTAATAACCAAGTCGGCGGCATAAATACGAACAATGCAAAATAATCATATGAGGATTTTTCTATTTATCGTATTGCTGCTCCCTATAAGGTCGTTTTCACAGATTAGCCAACAAAGTACAAGTGGATCTAATCAAGTTGGATTATTCAATAAAATCGAAGATAACAGGACAACTAACAGCATAAGAAATATTTACCAATTTGATGACCGGAAGCTCCTCACAAAACTGGGAGAAATATCAAAAAAATTAAATTCCATGTCCGATTTTGATAGAGAAGATTTTGAAAAATCTATTAAAATAGCAGTCCAGCTTTTGTATTCAAACGATGAAAAGAATTTGGTTTTATTACTTGAAGGACTTAGAAATAAATTAAGGAAGGTACCTGGGACTGAACATGAACTTTCAGAGATAATGTATATCCTAGCAAATAATGATGTTGCAAACTTTCGACCATCTAAAGCACTAATAGAAGTTGATGAAGCAATTAACTATGAAGGTTCGAATATTGAATGTGCAATTCTCAAAGCTGATATACTTTCAAATAGTTTTGGTAAATCAAACGAAGCTTTAGGTATATTGAAAAAATATGGAGAGTTTGCTTCGACGGATACCGAAAGAATCAATCTTATATATACCCTTGGATTTATAAATTGTAACAAGGGAAATTTTGCTACTGCACTTCAATATGCGAAAGATCTTAAACAGCTGGCCGAAAACCTTTCTAATCACGAGTTATTGTTCGATTCTTATATCAACATTGCAGTATGTTGTGATAAGATGGGAGATGATGTGATTGCAATAGAGAATTATAGAAACGCTATATGGGCTGCCACTAGATACAAAGTGGATCAAAAAAATCTAGTTAGTAGCTATCAAAAATTAGGTAGTTTTTTTCTAGAGAGAGGATCTTTTGATAGTGCCAGAGTAAACTTGTTCAAGGCCTTGAGATATATAGGAGACAGAAATGATTGCGATTTTCTGTATAGGTATCTGGCCCAGTACTATTGCTGGATAAAGAAAGATGATAGTGCACAATGGTATTATGGACACGCACTTTTTCCAGCCTTCAACAAAAAGGGGAAGGTTCAAAGTTTTGCACTTGCTTCAATCCATTATGAAATTGCCACCGATTATCTAAGAATAAGTGATATTCCTACGTCATTAAAATGGGCAAATCTTGCCTCTTCGGACTTAAATGAATATTCAGAATTGAGAACTGTTCCCTATGTATCTTTTGTCGAAAATCTGCTGACTACGTTAAGCGTAGGAAAGCGTAAATATGAAGATGCACTAGTACACTGTGGACGTAGTTTGAACGTCCTTGAAAACTTGGGGTGGGAAGACGATTTAATAAAATCAACCTATTCCATGAATGGAATATTGTCCATATTGCTTGGACGCCAGTTAGAAGGAGTGTCTTTTTTTTTGAAGACAGATTTTCGTTTAATGAATCCAAGGCAGAAAGCAATTCAATTGAACCAAGCGGGTTATAACCTCCTTTCTATGGGTTATTGCGATGAGTCAATAAGCTTGTTTAGAACGGCTCTAACGTTTGTGTCTGAAATTCAAAACAGCAGATCAGACGATTTTGTGTACTATCTCTATCAGAATCTTGCTGAGGCAAATCGTAGTAAAGGTGACGTTGGAACTTCACAATACTATTTCAAGATGTGTCATGATGGATACAAATTTTTAATGGATAAGGAGGTGCAAAAGTTAAAACTCGAAGAAGAACAAATTAAAAAGCGCAACCTTAGATGTGTTTTAAAGTAAGGATGGTACTTTCCAATTTTTAAGATATCTCAAAGATCAACAACGTCGTTCGGTGAAGCGCTCTTCACACATAATGAACAGTTCAACTATCAGGTTTATCCTACTATCTTTTTAATCTTCACATGCATGAGAATTGCAAAAATAAAGATTGGGAACTGCGCTCCTGGTATCATACGCTAATAAATTTGGTTGTGGGAAATACCCTCCGGTAGTTATTGAAATGCTTATTTTCCGTGGCAAAGAATTCCGTATTATCCGCGAAAATGTCGCTTTTATTTGCCGTCAATATCGGCGACAACAATTTGTATACATATTACACTGGAACTTGTTTAAATGACTCTAAAATACTGGTTGTGTTTTTTCTATTAAATCATTAATACGCTAATTGCTACGCAAAGAAATCAATCAATTTTGTCCTTTCATTTATCCCTTTGGTCAGAAGACTTTCAATCCTCCTAAAAAGTCCAATCATTAAAGGCTTTTTGACAATTTAAAACTTTTAGAATGGCTAGAAAAATTCAGGTTTTCTATAATGGCATATTGGCGTTTGTGACCATTCAACAAGAAATTAAGGTCTATTAATTAGTATTCTACCTTCTCAAATTATACTATAGTAGCTTTACGTGAAATACTCCCGAAGTGAAAGAGCAGATTCAGCATATAATATCAGAAATCCAAGAACAATACTTTGAGGATGATAATAATAGGCCATGGATAGTTGGATTCAGTGGGGGAAAGGACTCCACGATGTTGCTACAATTAGTGTGGTATGCCCTTAAAGAATACCCGGCAGAGTTAAGAAAAAGAAAGATACACGTTGTCTGCAATAACACGTTGGTTGAAAATCCTAAAATCCTTGAGTACACCGAGGAGATTCTTGATAAAATTCAACGGTCAGCAGTAGAAAAGTCGATGCCCATAACTGTCAATCGCACAATCCCAAAACTGGAAGATACATTTTGGGTCAACCTAATAGGCAAAGGATACCCTGCCCCAAACAATATTTTCCGGTGGTGTACAGAGCGAATGAAAATCAACCCAACGACTAAGTTTATTTTGGAAAAAATAAATGAAGACGGGGAAGTGATAATTTTATTGGGCACACGGAGCGATGAAAGTTCAAAAAGAGCTGGCTCGATGAAAAAGCATAACATAGAAGGTCAACGTTTGAGAAAGCACGTATTGCCTAATGCCTATGTTTTCGCGCCAATAAAGGACATTCTTACAACAGAGGTTTGGGAATACCTTATGGCAGTCCCTTCACCGTGGGGGGCATCCAATAGAGATTTAGTAACTCTTTACAGGAATGCAAGCGGGGGGGATTGCCCATTAGTTATCGATACGACAACTCCTTCTTGTGGAAATAGTCGGTTTGGCTGTTGGGTTTGTACGGTCGTCAATAAGGACAAGTCAATGGAAGCCTTAATTGATAATGGTGAAAGTTGGATGGAACCATTGTCTGTACTACGTGATCTGCTTGCTGAATCGAGAGATGATGAAACAGCAAGGGAGAAAAAAAGAAGAGATGGTACTCTGAAAGAGGGCACAATGGGACCATACACTGGCACATTTAGAGCACAATTTCTTGAGCAATTATTGAGAGCACAAAAGGAAATACAATTGAGTCAACAAGAGGCCACATTAATTAACTATCAAGAATTGGTTGCAATTCAGGTAATCTGGTATCGCGACAATCTATTTAAAAATAATGTCGCCGATATATACCATAGAGTCTACGGCAAAGACATCGTTTTAAACACTGGAAATGAAGGTTTGATTAAAGAAAAGGGGTTACTTAAAGAAGCCTGCAAAGAACATCCTGCAGATTTTGATAGGATAAACAAGCTCTTAGAGATTCAAAAGACAAAAACCATTTTGATGAATAATCGTGGATTGCACACGGTCATTGAAAACCATCTCGAACAGTTTATCAAAGAAACGGAATAGAGTATGTTCATAAATAAAATAACGCTTGAAGACTTCCGCATCTATCACGGATGCCAAGAAGTGAGTTTTTCTAAAGACAGTAGCAAAAATGTTTCTTTAATATCAGGCAACAACGGGTTTGGTAAAACAACTCTGCTAAACTCTCTTGTTTGGTGCCTGTATGGCAAGGTGATGGTTGACGTCGATGATAAATTCAGACAAGAGATTTATGAGTCGGGTGGCTACAGAAAATTTGCGACCAGTAATCTCAATAAACTATCTGCTGAAAATGGGAAAAACAATTATAGGGTTATTATCGATTTGACAGATGTTTCGATCCCGTCCCTGCCATGCAACGAATTGAGAATCGAACGGGAATTTTATTTAGACAAAGGCGAAGACAGGGTTCGCATTTTCATCGATGGATTAGAGAATGAACTCACGCGCGAAGTGGGGCCGGAGATTTTCATCAACGATTTCATTCTGCCGAAGGAGATTGCCAAATTTTTCTTTTTTGATGCAGAAAAAATCGTTTCATTGGCAGAGGTGAAGACAATAGAAGATAGACGTAATTTGAGTAGGGCGTATTCGGAGGTTTTGGGACTGAAGAAATACGAGGATTTGAAAACAAATCTGGAAGACTTAAGAATCAGGCTACGTAAAGAGGCACCAAATGATAAAGAGAAAGGGAAATTTGACGATCTGCAAAAAGAAATAACGCAGTTTAGAAACCTGGTTGTAGAATATGAAAACCAGATAACATTGCTGCAAGAAGAAAAACTCTCAAAACGGCATATTTCAGAACAATACCAAGAAAAGTTAATTAGAGAAGGCAATTCAATTACTGTCCATGATCTGATTGAGTTAAGAAGGCTGAAGAACAAGCTTAAAGAAGAAGGGGAAGGCATCAAGTTCAAAATGAAAGACCTTTTGGATTTGGCTCCATTTGCAATGGTCGGTGGCCTTGTGCAGACTGTAAAAAAACAGATTGTTGCTGAAGAAAAGAACATTAACAATGCCATCGATCTCAGCACTTTCAAGCTTATTAAGACACAGTTCGTTTCGCGCATTCAGCAGCTAGATTTCAATACGTCTACAATAAGGACACTTTCTGACCTACTTGACGAGAGTATTGAAAATTATCTAGGCGCTCAAACGAAAGACACAAAAGTGCTGCTGGAGTATAGTGATATCGAGAAGAATGAATTTGAAGCGATCTACCAGAACCTACGGCATTCGTACAGCCGTACTTTTAAAGACCTGACATCTGCCTATAAAAATAATAGGAATGCGTTTTCAAAAGTGATCAGGAAATTGGCCGATGCAGAAGCCAAAGAGGATGATTTACTGGTTAAAGAAATTCGGCAGCAAAAAATCCTTGTGGATAAAAAGATCGAAGACATTGACAACCGGATCAACGAGTTGAATAAAGAAATTGGGGGACTTCAAAGAGACATTAATTCGAAGAATGTTGTCGTAGCTCAACTCGGTAAAAAAATCAAGGTCAACGAACTTGACAAAGCGAAAGACGCGGTGGCCGAGCGAATAATCGGTGAGCTAGACACTTTCATTTTCAAACTGAAGTCTGAAAAGAAATTGTCGTTGGAGAATAGACTGAAGGTTGAATTGAACAATCTGATGCACAAGAAAGATTTTATCAGCAAAGTTGACGTTGAGCTAAAAATTGATATCATTGACATTTACCTCTACGACAAACGAGGTAAGGAAATCAACAAAGAAACCTTATCCAAAGGCGAACAGCAGTTGTATGCTACTGCGTTGTTGAAGTCGCTTGTTGACGAGTCAAATATCAACTTTCCGGTATTTGTAGACTCGCCACTTCAGAAGTTTGATAAAAAGCACTCTTTGAATGTGATCACCGAGTTCTATCCTAGAATCTCAGAACAGGTCGTAATTTTCCCACTTCTCGAAAAAGAACTAACCGAAGTGGAGTATCAATTACTATTACCTAAAGTAAATAAGGTCTTTTTGATCGATAACCAATCAGAATACCACTCAGATATAGTCGAGATTAATCCTCAAAATCTATTCTCAAAATCTAGAGATTTATATGAGCACATTTACCAGCATTAGGACGAGTGAAGCCAATAGATCGATTGTTACAGATCTTACAAGGAAGCTAGCCCTTGGTCCTGAGAATGTCATTGCGAGAATTGCATTTGCATATTCGCTTTCAAAGAATGTAAAATTCACGCCTTCTGAAGCAAAAGATTCGAAGGGTAAGGAATACAGTAGGAATACCCTTTTTGGCAATAATACTAATTATTATGTGGCCTTGATTTGTGCTCATTATCAGGTGTACAAATCTGATAAGGATATTCCTAAATACATCAAAATGCATATTGATCACGGCCTTGATTTAATCAATGAAGAAATAAAAAAGAGTCCTAGCTTAGATGGTTTCGATTTCATTTCCAGTAAAATGGAACTGGGCCTCAAAGGCTTACAATAGTTGTAATGCTAAGTAACGCGAACATTCAAGTCGTCTACTCAAGTGGTGATACCGAGCCGATTGAATTCTTTTTTGATGCGCTAACAGAAAGTGATAGGTTAGATTTAGGATTGGGCTACTTTAGTTCAAGTAGTTTTCGAGCCCTTTCTCTTGGATTTGCTTATTTTATTTGCCAAGGGGGGCAAATGAGAATTATTATTAATGACGTACTGTCTCATCAAGACACAGAAGCTATCGAAAAAGGGATGTGTGCCAATCCAGATGAATTAATAGAACAGTTCATAAATGACGACATTTTCAAACTTGAAGAAACACTGTCGCGTAGCGACAAACATTTTTTTAATTGCTTATCATGGCTAATTGCTAACAATAAGTTGAAAATAATTGCCATTACACCATCAAATAGCTCGGCGGGCATTGCCCATCATAAGTTTGGCATCTTTAAGGATAAAGAAGGTAATAGAGTCGCTTTTAATAGATCAACAAACTTTTCAAGTACTGCATTAGTCAATAATCTCGAATCAATCACATGTTCAAAATCTTGGACTCAGGAACGAAGTGAAATAGCAAGGATAGAGCATTTTGAGAACCTATTTGAAAATATTTGGCAGGGAACGTTTAAAAATGTGAGAGTAATTAAAATTGATAAAATTCATTCTAGCATTCGCGAAAAATTTCCTGTAGCTAACCTGGAAGATTTACTCGTGGAAGAAGAAAGATTGATATATCAAACGATACAGTCACCCAGTATTTCTGAGTCGTTTAAAAACAAAATATTAGTGCTAAAAGACAAAATCAACGAACAATTAGCTAGTGAAGCTGAAAAACCAATCTCTTCGCCGCCCTTCGCCATACCTGTTAAACTACATACTTATCAAAAATCTGCAATTGCCGCCTGGTTTGAAAATAACAATATTGGGTTATTTGAAATGGCCACCGGCACTGGCAAGACAATCACGGCATTGGCAGCGACAGTCGAATTATTGAAGAGAGATAAGCGTCTGATAGTTGTTATTGCGTGCCCATTTATCCATTTAGTAGAGCAATGGTGCGACGAGGCGAAAAGGTTCGGGTTCCGTGCAATTCTAGTAGCTGAAGCTGGAAAAAAATGGCAACCAATTTTATCTAGAGAACTTCAATTATTTGCTCGAAAGGTCATAGATCTAGTAGTAATAGCAACGACCAATGCTTCTCTATCCTCAACTTTTTTTCAGAGCTTAATGCAGGACTTTTGGAGCGATTCAGTGTTCATAGCTGATGAAGCGCACTACTTGGGATCAGCTAATTTGAGAAAATTACTTCCATATAATTCAAAGTATAGGATTGGATTAACCGCAACCCCCGAACGGTATTTTGATGATATAGGTACTAATCAGCTTTATGATTTTTTTCAAAAAACGATTTTTAGTCTTCCTTTGAAAGAAGCTATTGGGACATACCTCACAAACTATTACTACTTTCCAATTCCAGTTGAAATGACCGACGCTGAATTTGCGGAATATTGTGCTATATCTAGGCAGATTGAGAAGCTTAGTTCGTATCATAGCGATAAATACGACGATCGAATTGAAAAATTATTAATCAAGAGGGCTAGAATACAAAATAATTCAGAATCGAAAGTCAATTGGACGGTAAATAATATACCGGATGTCGTCAATATGACGCATACGCTGTTTTACGTAGGAGATAAAATCTTTGATAGAGTTAAAAGAATAATCGGAGTAGACAAGAAAGTCCACATACATGAGTTTACTGGTGAACAAACCCGGGTCGAGAGGAAGAATATTTTAGAACGATTTAGTAAGGGAGACTTGGAGGCACTAATTGCCATGAAATGCTTAGATGAAGGTGTTGATATTCCTCCTACACGAACGGCATACTTTCTAGCAAGTTCTGGAAATCCAAAAGAATTTATTCAGCGACGAGGCCGAGTTTTGCGAAAATTCGAGGGTAAGGAATTTGCAAGGATATACGACTTGATTTCAATTCCTCCTTTACGATTTATCATGGATGCTAAAAGCGGTGATTCATATAATGCGGTAAGAGGCGCTTTTAGAAAGGAATACAAAAGAGTGAAGGAATTTTCTAGCTTAGCCTTAAATAAACACACTTCACTAGACTCAATTTTTGATATTGCAGCTTATCTTGGTGTATTGGGAGAATAAAAACAAATTATGTCGAAGAAAAGTAGATTACAGAAGCTATTCGAGAAAATTGCAAATGATGATGTTAAAACTATTATCTCTAATGTCGTTGAAATTGAAGAAAGGCACCGGTCAAGTTCTAAGGAAAATTTCCCACGGCAACAAGTCCGGGATGCAATTGATGAAGTAGCTCGACAAATGGAATTAAATGATCAAAGATGAAATTCGAAAGGTTAGAAATTCAAAATTTTTCAAGCTATTTTGGAAAACACAAAATACCATTGGATACCACAACGGAACAGCCTGTAGTTATCGTTATTGGTTCAGGAGGATTTGGTAAAACCTCGATGTTCCGGGCAATCAATTGGTCTTTATATGGCGAAGATTACGAGAGAGTTTTGCTGGAGAATAAGAGTATAGATATTCTAGACTATGTTAATGAAGCTGCATTAAAAAATGCTTATATAGAAAAGACGGAGGTAGTAATGTCATGCGCCCTCTATTTTGAACATGAAGGAAAGAGATATTATATATCACAATCGGTAGAGGTAACACCTGAAAAGGATAATGTAAAAGCTGACAAGATAGTTCCTAAGATGTTATTTAGGAATACAAAATTGTCCGAAATAAAAGCAGAGGGCGACTATGTAACAGTAAGGCATCATAAATTGCTTTTAGATGAGATGCTTCCAAATAATGTTCGTGATTATTTTCTATTTGATGGTGATAGAATTTCCTCATTGTCCTCGCCTGGCTCTAGCCAAGAAGTAAGAGACGCAATTTTTAGAGTAGTTGATTTAGAGCTTTTTCAGAAGGCTAAGGAACATTTAGATGACGCTGCAAGGGAATATGCTAGTAACTCAAAGAGAGAGTCAAAAGGCGTACTACATGAGATTGAGGCGCTTTATAGCAACGAATGGGAAATGTTAGAGAGAAAAAAACGTGAACTTGAGGAAAATAAAAATGAGATTGACAGCGCGCGAAGACATATCAAGATATTGGAAGGCAAGTTGAAGAATCTGCCGGATACTAGTAAACTTCAAGAAAAACGAGATAATCTAGAAATTGACATACAGCGCACTGTTAAAAGTCGTGAAGATGAATTAGCGACCCTTCGAAAATCAGCGTACATCTCAGCAATGGAAATGATTGGTGACGATTGCTTAAAACTTGTTGATGATTTAAATACTAAGATCAAAAAAGGAGAAGTACCTAAAAACATTGCTAAGATATTCATCGAGGAAATGCTGAATAATGGTTCGTGTTTTTTTTGCATGGAAAAGATTGAAGCTGGAAATAAAATTTTCAATGCGTTAATGGCGAGATTGGAAATTGATAAAAATAAGAAATCAAATGAACGGCTATTAGACTATAGAGGAGATATTAAAAATGTTTCTGATGTAATAAATGACGGCTTAATAGAGTTAAAGCGAGCCAATAGCCAAGCTCACGACTTTGATAGTATCTTATTTAAACTACGGCTGGAAAAAGATCAAATAGATGCCGATTTGAAAATTCTTCCACAAGAAGACATAGTACTTATCATGCGTCAGCTTGACGAATATCGCATCGATGAAATTGCTCAAATTAGGCGGGAAGCTGATCTACAAAATCAGATTGGAATCATTACAGACAAAGTCAAAAAGCTTGACGTTGATAGAAAGGAGTTATCAAAAAAGCAGGAAAAGGTGCGTTCTTATCAACTGAGAGAATCGCTAGCTAGACGGGCGGCAGAAGAGATAAATAAAATATATGAACTCTTCGCAGAGGAAAGTAGAGCCGCTGTTGAAAAGCTGACTATAGAGGAATTTAAGAATTTTATTTTTTCATCCTCTGAATATCATGTGTCCTTAAGTAAAGATTACGAATTGGAGGTTCTAGATTCCAATGGTAATGAAGCATTACAGAGGCTTTCTAATGGGCAATCACAATGTTTAAGTTTAGCGTTTATTACCGCGATCTCTAGAGTTTCTGAAAAGAATCCACCTCTAGTGATTGATATGCCTTTTGGCAGGCTAGACGAAACAGTACATGCAGTTATATCCAAGCGCCTGCCAGAAATAACAAGTCAGCTTATTTTGTTTTTACTTCCAAGTACAGAATGGAATGAACAAACACAAAGGAATTTAAAATCGAAGGCGAAATACATATACGAGTTGGAATTTGATAGTGTGAATCGCAAAACATCAATTAGGTAAGATGACAGACAACCCATTTGTGAATATCACAGTTTATATAGAAAAGGATGCGGACGATAAGGTTTACGATGTACTCGTACGGAGGGGGGTAAAAGGAATAGAGGATTATCCTTTTGAGACGAAAAAGGACCTTTTTATGGTTGCAGCATGTATTGGGGCCAAACTTGATAAATATGAAGATAAGTTCATAAAAAAGCATGGCCCATTTAGTGGGGAGACGTTTAATTCTAAAATTGATGTTCCAATCTTAATGGCATTGGCCTATAAAAAAACCAAGGATGTGGACATCTTATTAGAACCGACTAAGGTGATAGAAATTGCTCAGGGGTGGGCGAATGGTGGAATTTCTTTAGTTTATGATTATATACTCAATACTCCAGGACGACCATTATTCAACTATGTAGCATGGGTGCTGGATCAAGTTGAGCCACGACCCTAACCCTCAACTAAATCAATACGTCTAAAAAGTCGTTATAACTTTGACAAACAGCTTTTCCATATAGGTTATTAAAATCTTGGCTACTGATTTTGCTGCAAATAGATTCTATATCCCCAAGCTTTTTGTCATATTTCATTCCCACCAAATTATATATTTCACCTAAATTACTAGCAGGTTTAAAAAAGTATGATTCCGGATCGACTGCAGCTAGATCGTACCCTAGGTTGCTTTTAATATGATCAACCGTTAGTTTGGCGTCAATTTTTTCAAATATTTGATGCATTCCTAATATCCATGCTTCCATTTCCATGATTGAAAAACGAAAGTGTATATGCTCTGGCCTTAGTGCCCGTTTATTAATCGTATCACTGTGACCGTCGATAAATCGTGTATTTAGATCTGGGTCAATTATGGAGCTTATGTTTCTATAATTTTTCGAATACATATCTCTTAAACCAATAATCTTTTCAAATCCTTGATTCCACAAATTGCCTTCGTAGGCTAGAATCTCATTGATCACACTATTGTCATTCCCGACATTGTAAATATAATAATGATGTTGGGAGCCAGGATGTGCAAAGGGATAGGGGCACTCTTTGAATTCCCCTTTTTTGTATAGTGATAAACAAGTAAAGTTAACTTGAAATTCAAATTTATGCCATAGAAGATTACGAACAGTAACAAGTTCACTCTGACCTTCAACAAAAACAGCAATTTTCCTCATAATCACTTTCCTTCTATAAGATAGTTTGACGCGAATAGCTGGAAATTATTCAGCCCAGTAAATTGAAATTGCTCAAATTGCTGCCTACTATTTTCGTAATTAAATGATGTAATTTTATTTTCATATCTTGTAATAATGTTCCACTCTTTGATATCAATAGCATTCATTAAAAATGAATCATTCGATGTTGAAATAAATTGTATTTGTTTTGATTTCATTTTGGCAAATACTAGCTTGCCCAATATGGTGGCTCTATCGTAATCTAGACCTTCACACAGATCATCGATAATGATTAACGTCGCTCCTTGTTTTTCAATTAAATACTGCAAATAAATTAATAACAACAATGACCGGAACATTCCCTGAGACATTGCGTCCTGCCGAATACTAAATTTTACACCTTCTTGCTGAATATATAAGACCGTTTGCTCACCTTCTTTTACGAAGTTGATTAGACGAACTTCATACCCTAGGGTATTAAATTCATCTAAGATTTGAGCTTTTTCAAGTTCTGTTAAGCTCTCTATCGCATTGCTGATTTCTTTGCTATTTATACCCGCATTATTGCCAAATAGCAAAGAATTGGGGTGAGCATCGGCAAATTTGATAAGGTATATACCTTTTGCCCATAACGCGAGTTCTTCGAAAAATGGATGTTGTTTCGCGTCCCTTCTAACTTGGATAACAGTATTATTAATTGGCGGATTAATAAAAATAAAACTATCCTCAGTTGCTGTGCGAATGGCGGTAGTGGATTCGTCCCTTTCTAAAAAGGGCCTTCCGTTAATAGATAGGTTCTCTTTCACTACTTCTGTGCTATCGTTCTTTATTCCACATTCAACTTCATATTTAAAAATTCTTCCGTCCTCACTCTTGAGTTCAATACAGAGGTCACCCGTTGCAAGGGAACTACTTGGTAGGAGGGTGTTCTTTACGGTGGTAAGAACTTGAGTTAGAGTCGTTTTTCCAGACGCATTCTTGCCAACAAACAAATTTGTATCCTGCAGGTCTACCCAATCAAAATTTACTTGGTTGACTGAATACTTATCTGAATCTTGCAGACTAAATTTATATTTGATTAATTTCACTATTGGTATTTGAAGCGTAAAAGTAGTTTAAGTTAAAACATTCCACAGAAATTTGTTTACTTGTTTGGGTGAGCATATCTAAAGAGAGCTCTATGCCTTTCGCCGATTGTTTTAATAGGGCAGACCTCTTAACTTTAGTAAATACACCAATAGATGCACGTTGAGAAGTATTGGTTTACGAAGGAGCATCCCATTCGTTGATATTTTAATAATGTACTCTCTTTCAGTAAAGCAGAATTTTGCCTAAAAGCGCAATCACTGTGTCTCGACTCTCAATGCATGGGCTATCCTGTACCATTATAAACATTCTATGCTCTTGCTTTGTCCTATGTCAGTCGTTTAGGACATCGGCCTGGGGCCGCGACGGTCATCACCTCGTTGCAGAAATTGCCATACAGCACATGGACGCGGCAACAAAATCAGCCGTTCTTAATGCGCTTGGCGCGACGTCGCCGGAAGATGCTGCCACCTGGATGGATGATATGCGCAGCAATCCTGCCTATGATTACATGAAGCCCTGGCACTATGTGGATTTTGAAAAAGGCACCAGCTATCCGGCCCGCACCGAAGAAAATGCTGTCACGGAAATGACCGCCGCATGGCTTGAATTGAAGCACAGGCAGACACTGACGCCCGAAGAAGTGAAAGTTGCGGTCATGATCCTGTTTCACCTGACCGGTGATCTGCATATGCCGCTGCATGCAGGCTATGCTGAAGACAAAGGCGGCAATACGGTTCAAGTGCAGTTCAATGGCACAGGATCAAATTTGCACCGCGTATGGGATGATGATATCGTCCAGCAGCAGCACATTACGCTTGCCAGCGTTGAAGGCCTCTATACATCCCTTTCAGAGGCAGGTAGGCGCCAAATCAACCTTGATATGGTTGGCTGGATGAACGAGAGCAGAGCTTATCTGCCCCAAGTTTATGGATTCACCGGCAACAATCTGGACGACGCATATGCGATTGCAGCAAAGCCCATCATTCAACAACAATTGCTCAATGCTGGGCTGCGGCTTGCAGCGCTCATGGAAAGCATCTTTACCAACAATATGCAGCAAACGATTTCAAGTCCAGCTGCAGGCAATGCCAAAGGATCGCAGGCCCCGGCCCAAGTAAGCACGGCGCTGCCCAAGGGCGCGATCAGCCCGGGGGATGCGGCACATCACATCGGCGAACAGGTAACCGTCTGTGGCCACGTCTATGGCGGCAAGTTTCAGGATAAAGGCAGCAATGGTCCGACTTTCATTAATATGGGCGCTGCCTATCCGAATTCTCCCTTCACGGTCGTGATTTTCAAAAATGACCGGGCCAATTTTTCTTATGCACCGGAAACGTTTTTGGATGGCAAGGATATTTGCGTGACTGGGAAAGTCAAAGAATATAAAGGCAAGGCCGAAATCATTGCAGACAGTGAAAAGCAGATCGACATCAGATAGAATAGCCTCCGGACCAGTGATACACTTTCAAAGTTATCTTCTGATTAGAACAACTTTTCTAGCATGATCGACATTATCCTTATAACCAGAGTTTGAAGGGATAGAATTATCATCTAAATTTTTGTCGAGCAGGTCAGTAACATAGTTTTGAATCAAGTAAAGCTGTTTTCCCGACTTTAGGAATCTATCGAATGCAATTATACTTCTTCGACACAATGGTCCGATGTCAGACGTCTGATCTATTTCGTCAAAATTGATGAGTTTGGTTTTCGGTATGTGGACAGGTTTTGTACTTACGCCGGGAATCGTCGCGAAGATTACTGGATTCGGTTGCTTGAATTTATTTATGGCCTGAAAGCCTAGATAAGCGTCTTCAAAACTTTCGTTTTGGTCCTCTTTTGCCTCAGCAACATCTATATCCATATCTTCCTTTGTCATGCCATGTAATAATGCAACTTTTGCCGTGCTGTCGATAAGCCTATACATATAGCTCTTTAACGTGTCAATCGCAGTTCTTGCCCCTGAAACCTCAGCTAAATTTTGTCTACAGCATTCTATAAGTATCATGTGCTCAATGTTTTTAGCCGAGAAGTAGTCATTAATTTCCTGCACTTGTATTATTTTATTGACTGCTTTATTAGTACTATGAGGATAAGATTTATGTTTGACTAAATCTATGGCGTAATCACCCATTAAAAGGAATTCTATTAAAGATCCTTTATCCAATGCCCCATGACCACAATAATAAAATATAATAAATGGTTTTGCTGCCTTGTCCTTTTTAATGGTGGCAATGAGATCATCCATTCTATCGAAGACGCGTTGTCGTGTAACTAAGCTATCTTCCGTTGATATCATGGTACTCCCTTTTGCGCCGACTTCCTTCTCAAACAGTTGCTTCATAAGAAGCGTTGAGGTGGTGGCGGATTCAATGTCATCTTGTGGTGAATAATCTTCAACACCAATTTTTGAAGGGTCATGTTCGTAATGTGCTGAACCAATAGATAAGTAATAAAACTGATAGGTCGATTGTGCTCCTGCAAATTTCGCTAAGGCGAAAAAAATCGACAGTAAAAGGATAGTTCTCATTGTTTAAGCTGGTTTTGAAAAACTATAGAAGATCTTTTGCAAGCGTCACTGAGTTGGAGAATTTTGTTCTTAAATGCAATCTGATTATCGGGATTACGCAGATTGATGTCAGAAAGGTAGTCTCGGATTGCAACGAGACGTTTTTCAACAGAGGTGTCAGAAACCAATGAGATTTGGCCATAGTAATTTGAAAGGAATTTTGTCTTTTCTACTTCAAACATTTTGGAGTCAGAAACAGTTGCAGCTAAGGCACCTGCAGCATTACACATATCCACGTAGAGTTGGTTTTGAAAGCTCCAGTATATCTTCGCCTTTTCGAGGCGCAGTTCACGCTCGCCCTGTTCACGAAATTGCTTTACTCCCCAACAAAAGACTATTATCGCACCAACAGAGCTCAAGATTCTAAAGCAGACATCAAAATTTCGATGAGTATTTTCGTTCATGATTAGTTGACTGAGACGAGGCTATAGGTGTGGACGATTTCTTTTTGAGCTTGTCGTGAGCTCTTCAAGGTTAATATCTTGTTCTTTGCTTTAATTTTAGGCGTGTCAAAAAACAAGTTCAGCGAATGAAAAGCTGGCCCATCATTTGTGAACTGGACAGGCCTGCTAAAGGTGATTGAATATTCACCTATTGAGTTGGCAACTGGTTCAATCGTCCAAGTAAGGGTGGAATTTTCGCTAATCCCATTTTTGCATTTTTTCCAGACTAATTTTCCATTACTGACAAACTCGAAAATCTGGCCATCACCAGAGCAAGCTGCAGGTCCTAGATCAGGTTTATAATTACCCAATTTCCAATCTCTATATGCGCCGTTTGTGAGAAATCGCTTTGCATTATCAATGGAAAGCTGAGCAAAAGCGCATTGAGAAAAAAGTACGCCCAGAACGAATAAAAAGCATTTAGCCATGGTAGCGATTTTTGGTTAGTTTAATTTTAGAACGTGATAAGACAAGAAAATATGGTTTTCCGGACGGATTACTAATAATGCCTTTCTCAGTCCGAAAGGATCGTAAAGCTGAATGATCTTCCGCTTTTGCTTTAGATCTTGGTAGGTAAACACCTTTGTTACGGAATCAAGTTTACTTGCGCCGGAATAGCAATAAGACCTAATCTCCTGGGTTTCGAGCAATCCTTCCTTCATTTCTTCATTGGCAATACCCTTCGGTATGGCAAAAACGCTGGTACGTTCGGTTTTTAATAAATCCCCTTGGTATGCATATTCGGTTACGATTGAATCCTGTTTAATGAAATCGATGGTCATCGCTTTTTGCAATTGGTTTGACTTATTGAAGGAATAGCAAACGCTCTCGGTTAAATAGTTCTGCTTACCCGTTGTTTTAAGTGCATACAGACGGCGCGATGCTGGAAACAGCAGATATTGTATGATCGTGACCTGAGGACCTGTATCTGACCGCTCTGTTTCTTGCGTCGGCCAAGATGCTTGATTATACCGATAGCAGCGGGATGAGCTAAAAACGCCACTTGCGACACTGCACGTAAGACGTCCGAAGCGATCGTATTCTGAATAACCGAGTTCGCGCCCCGTACTATCCGCTAAGATTATTTTAAAGACTTTATTTTGCTCGATAGCATTCTGCTCCACGTCGGGTAGCGAGAACTTTGCTAAGTCTGCCACCGTGATGTGATCAAAGTCTTTTGGGCTATTACATGACCCATATAGAAAACAGAGGCTGCAAAAAACGCCAGCAACAATGTAGTATTGAATTCTAGCCATCATTGAAGTCTGGTGCCTTGTACCGGTTCGCTTTTGTATATCTTTTTTAAATACTGCCATCCGGCGGCGTTTCTGCTGTAATTATCTTTTGCCTCGCCAATGCCGAAGCGTTTTTGCATTTGTTCTATAAACATCGAATTGCGATTGCTTCCCCGGAGCGGCTTGTTGTTCATGAGATCGCCTAGAGAGTTGACACCTTCTTCCTTGCCCCATCCTCCTACAGTATTTCCTTCCCCTAAGCTAAGCGCGCCTGTTACCGCTGAGCCGACATGACCGCCCGACCACCGCAAAGAAGCGCGTAACACTTCGACATGATTCATCTTATCATCTGCATTATGCCCGGCGCCATGCAAGATAGCAAATGCCGCCGCCGTGCTGAAATCAGTGTTCATTTCTTTGCCCCAGCTTCTCACTGTCTTTGTATCCAGACCAATTACGAAACCACCTTGTTCACTGTTTTCAGGGGAATCACCGCCCAATTGATCTTGCATGTTTCGCGCTAAGCCAGGACGAAAACCGGATACGTAATTGACGACATCGGTTTTCTGTCCCAACACTGCAACGGCATCGGTTGGATCAAGGTTATAGGTTTTAAAATCTGCCGGATTGCCTGCAAAAAGTTGTACCCGCGCTGTAAGTTTCATGCCTTGCAAAGCGACATTGGCAGAGTTGACAATTGATAGCAGTTCCTTCCCGGACATGCCCGAATTCGCCAAAGGAATAAGATAAATGATCCCCGCCTGACCGTCAGGATCAACATAGAGGATCGGGTTATTGTTCATCGCGCTGTAAGGCGACTGGCCGGGGAACTTATGCGCCAGCGGGTCAACATTCCAGGCAAAGGCCACCGGGTCGAAATCATAATTGTTATACATTGCTTGCACCTGTTTGAAACCGATGACCTTTTTCGTGCGGGTGTCAAATAAAGCACTGCCGTACTGCTCCACCGGCTTGGTGCGCATTTCTTCGTCGAACAGCCCCCAGCTCAAGCTGGCATAGCGGGTGTTTTGCGCGCCCTTGATCGTTGGCTTCGGCGCATGGCGCTGTGAAATCAGGATCGTCACACTGTCTTTTGTCCAGCCTTTCATCAATAGGTTTTGCATCTCGTGCGGCATCTCCCGATAGCCGAGAACGTAGAGCTTGGACAGCCATGCCTCGTAAGTCTGGAAATCTGCATCACTCCTTAATTCGGCGATGTCGTCTCCCTTTACAGCGATCTGCTGCGCCAACACTTCGCTTTTCAGCAACATAGCGTTCAGGCAAAGCTGATCATGGCGCAAAGCGGCTTCGGCGCAGGATAGCATAAAATCGTCCGGCTTGGCTCCTGTTTTATGCTGATAGCCTTTAGCGAGATAGACAAGGCACAAGGCTACGGATTGCTTTAGGTCAAGGTCGCGCAGTGTGATGTTGTTCCTGACGGCGTCCGATGAACTATAGGTCAGGGTTTCAATGGTGCCGGTGCCGGGGAATGAGCCGCCATTGGATAGCTCAACATTGTACAATGTGCCTCTGTCATCCCCATGCCGGATATAGATATGACCGGGGGCGGTAGCCAGCCATGCCGTTGAATGCAATCGCTCGGAAAATATCCTAAACAGCGAGGCCAGCGCAAAGCAGTTGCCGCTTTTGCTATCCAGCAAATGCGCAACCTGGGTATTCGCCCAATCGGTGCTGCCCATCGGGTCGTGGTATGAATAGCCATAGGGCAGATGATAGGTCAGCCGGTCTTTACCGAGAATAAAAGTCGTGTCGGTGATATATTGAAAGATCGCGCCGTTGATCACGGCATCGGTGTAATGTTCTTTCCGTTCCGCAAGGCTCATTTGCGCCAGTTCAAGGACATCGGTTGACTTATATTCCGGCATCGGCTTTTGCGCGGCGATGATCTTGCGGATATTGTCGGTGTGTTTTTCAAGGACAGCCTGAAATACGCTATCCTTGATCGTCCCCTGCCAGTAGGCATTTTCGATAGCGAATATGGCGCGTTCATAACTGAGAGGCTTTTTGCCATCCAGCATGGCTTCGAGTTCCGTTTTGGCGCTGGCAAAAGGCTGGATACTGTTTGCCGCTTGCCCAAACGTAACGGACGCAAAGGCTATTAGAGCGCCGCACAGCAAAAGAGATTTCAGTTTCATAAAAGAATGTGTTTAGGGTTTATCTGGAAACGGTAAACAGGCTGCGTTTTGTTTTGCCGTCAATTCTGCGCGCCTGCGGCATCTTGTTTTTAAATTCATGCTCTTTCAAAAGCTGCTCATACATATCCGGCGGCAGTTCCCGATAGCCCATGTGTTTGATAAACGCTTCGTTTTTGGCAAGCTCGGCCATATGCGCTGCCGCTTCGCTACCCGGCATAATCCCGTTGGGATCTGTGATGCCGGTCTTCATCATGGCGAGCTGCATGCGCATTTTTGTATAGACGCTATAGAGAAATAAGCCGGTCAGGTTGTTGTATTTCGGGAAGTAAGGTTGCGCCACCCTGAAACAATCAGACAGGAAAGCCCCGTCATCGGTGACGAGGGTGCAGGCTCTGGTATAGCTTGTGGCAAGGTCATAGACGCATTGCGCAATCATCTGCTGCTTGCTCATCGTATCGAGATAAATGCCGCTGCGCACCGCTTCGGGCGAAATAAACATATCGTCCTTGTACCATTCATCCGAGATTTCCCAATTGCTGGTTGGTTCGTAATTACGGATGGCGCCGGTCTTGTCCTGCCATTTGATAAAGGAATGCTGCGGGGCAAAAGACAGGCTGGCTTTTGCACCCAAGGCTTCGGCAAGGCAGAGATAAACCCCAGGCATCGAGCTGCACTGGCCGCCGCCAGTTGCAAGACACTTGGTGACAAAGAAATCGCGGTGATCTTCCGTGCCCTGATAATCTTTATAATCGTAAAAGAATGGCCTGTGCGTTTCTGTCGTCAGAGCATAGGTCCTGTGATCGCCGTTTGTGTAATGCGGCTTATTCACCGTTAGCACCTCACCCATAAATTTCTGAACAGCCAGGTTAAGGGCATCGTTATCCTTTACGTCCATCTTTTGCTGTTGCATCCATTGCCGGATAAAGGCGGCAGAATGGTCGATGCTGGCTTTATATTCCGCTTTTGATAGATACGGCTGGCCGTAAACTTGCTCGATGGTATAATAAGCCTCGATAAGAGAAAGCGGGCGCTTGCCCGCCAGCATGCCGCTAAGCACATCCAGGGCGGCGTAATAACGGGCAGTGATCGCTTTAGCGCGCTGTAGCTCCTGAACGCTGACCGCTCTAAAACCCTTGCCGCTGCGTATGGCGGTGGTATGCCTTTCGTCATTCCGTAGTTCAGCGAGGATGCCAGCCAGCTCTTGCTGTTGCTCTGCGGCGCTGATCCGATGGGGAGAGGCAGCCTGAATGGATCGGTTGGCAATATCCCGGGACGTCGCCCCCAGCGTAATTGGTGACTGACCGTTATTGGAATAGCTGTAATTGCCGGATGGCTGCGTACCGATCACAGGCGTAAAACCTGTTGCCTGCGGCATTTGAGGATAGCTGATCTGCCCTTGCGCGGCAAGCGCAAGGGTCAATGACAGCAATGATAAGGCACATCGTTTAACGTGCAGCCCCGGACCGGACATGATAGAATGGGTGATGAAACGTCGCTTAGAAAAGCGCCAAACTATTGCCTGTCCGTCAAATATAACAGGAGAAAAACACCCTGTTTTTAGCCGTTTTTGACGGTGCAGAAGCGGGAAAAATATTTTTTGTATAAATGCATACGAACGTATGTAGTTATACAGTTAGCCGATCAGATATGCTGTTTTTGCGAACCGCAAAATATAGTCCCTTGTCACTCAAAGGGCTTTCAGCTAATACTTGCTGATCATCCAACCCGCCAGGCAAAATTCGTATAAAGGTAAACGTTGGTATGCCTTTATACAGTCCTTCCCCGCCTGGCAAAAATTCCAGGCTCAATCATGAAAAAAGCTATCGCATATTATCGAGTTTCGACCGCACGCCAGGGACGCAGCGGATTGGGCTTAGAGGCACAGCAGCAAGCCGTTGAAGCCTTTGCCAAAGCCAACGATTTTATCCTGGTCAACGACTTTATCGACATCAATTCAGGGAGACGCAATGATCGCCCGGCGTTAAAGGCTGCGCTAAAAGAATGCAGGAAAGAAGACGCTACATTGATTATTGCAACCCTGGACCGGCTCAGCCGTAGCGTCGCATTCATCGCTACGCTCATGGAAGCGCATGCAGATTTTAAAGTGGTTAATAATCCCTATGCGGACCGCTTCACGATCCACATTCTCGCTGCGGTCGCACAAAAAGCGCGAGAAGACATCAGCCGCAATACCAGCGCTGCCCTGCAAGCTGCCAAACTGCACGGTGTGCAGCTTGGCTGGTACGGCAAATATGTTACTTCCAAAATCAACCAGTTCCATGCCGAAATGTTCGCTTGCCGAATGAAGCCCATTATCGATAAAATCAAAGCGCGTGGCATCAAAACGATCCGAGCCATTGCGAATGAACTAAACAGGATGAGGGTGCCAACATATTACAAAGAAGGGCATCGGTGGCACATCAGAACAATTCAAAATCTCCTCAAACGCTTCCACTCCTAATTCCGACACCACTAACACTTATTCATTACACTCAAAACAAACTAACGAAACGCGATGCAATGCCCACACTGTCACTCCGACAATATCCAAAAACTAAGCGTGGTTTATGAACACGGCACACAAAACATTCAAACCACTGGCCGTACACACGGCAGCGGCATAGGCTTTGGCGGTGGTGGTTTGGGTGCCGGGATAGGCTCAGCCAGAACCACCACTAAAGGCAAATCCCAATCCATCGCCGCGAAGAACGCCGCGCCGCCGGAGAAGAAAAAGATCATTATCCCGATTGCAATGATGGGGGTAGGGCTGCTGATCATGAGGCTTATCCATGTCTTTCCCGGTTTGCTGCTTATCGCAGGCGGCGGCTTTATCTTCTGGAAGTTCTGGCAATACAATAAGGACACTTATCCCCCCTTGTATCAGCAATGGCAACGCTCATGGCTGTGCAACAGATGCGGGGAAATCTTCGCGCTCTAATCATTATTTCTTTCCTTAAAAACCAATAAAAACCAATGAAGCAGACTTACTCATTGATCGCTGCCGTCACGCTGGCGGCAACCACTTTATTCTCCTGTAAAAAAGATGATGGCGGCTCCGGACCGTCCGGTTCTAACCTCAACAGCGTCGAGCAGAAGATTGTCGGCTCATGGCGGGTGGAGAGCAAAACCACGGTCCATACCAACGCAAATGGCACAGTCACCCGCACTGAATATCTCGATGACTGCGAAAAGGATGATACTTATACGTTCAAAAGCGACCTGACCTATACGGTCAATGGCGGCGCGACGCCGTGCGGCTTTGCCATGAGTTACGATCAGCCGTTCAGATGGTATGTGGAGGCACAGGATTCCACCTTTGCGTTTAGTCACGGCGGGGGCTGGGCAACCTATCCGCGCGTTGATCAGGTGGATAATACGACCCTCACCATTAGTTCCCGGATAGGAACCGCTACGACGCTGGACGTCTATGTGTACAAAAGAAAATAACCGCAGCCGGCATGGATGAAAGGCGTTTACAGCCTTCATCCATGCTATTCTTATTTCTTTAAAGCCGCTGACATGAAGCATTTCCTTTTTACCGGCCTGCTGCTGGTCGCAGGCTACCAGAGTACCGCCGAGCATCGGTTTCACTTTGGCATCCGCACCAATGTGTGCATTTCCGATATTTCCCTGACCATGATCAAGGACGACCGCTATCACAACAACGAAGCCACCAGCAGCAAGTCCGGCTTCTGCGGCGGCCTCTTTGTCGAAGTGCCGCTATTCAAATACGCCTCAGTACAAATCGAAGGGCTTTCTTCCAGTGCGGGGTTCAATCATTACTATACCGATTTCGGCGAACAATCGCATACCTATAAGCTGCAATATTATAGCGTTCCGCTCATCCTTAAAGCACGCTTCAAAGGCATCGCCTTGCTTGGCGGATTCCAGCGCAGCTGGCTTAAATCCGCTGTGCTGGACAAGCACGGCGGTTACTCGACAGCGCCCACCAATATTGCAAAGGACCAGCAGAAAACGGAATGGGCGTTAGTATCGGGCATCGAATACACGGCCCCGTTCGGCCTTGGGGTCAATATCCGCTACCAATACGGCCTGACCAATATGGCCGTCGGCAATAGCGATACTTACGTAATCACGGACGACATCAGAAACCAGATCATCCAGTTCGGCCTTTATTACCGCTTCCTGAAATAGCCTGTGGCATTGTTCCTCTAGAAAAGCAAACTATGAAATCAATCTATTTTATCCTGCCCGCGCTGTGCATTTTATTCTTTCTTGGCTCATGCCAGAAGAAAGACCCGGCCAGACCCGCAAAACATGACTTTATCGAAACGGGCATCACGGAAATGTCCGTTCTAATGTACCCCGGCAGAGAGATTTGGGAAGAGATTTCAATGAGGATCACGGACACCACCAGCGGCATTGACTATGAGGTGAGCCTTTACGCACTTAGTCCGGAACATTCCGAATACGCCAATTGTACCATCAACCTGTCCGGCTTCAACCTGTTCACGCCCGCCAGCCGGATCATCGAGCCGGTAACCCCGTCGGGTGATGATATATACATTAAGGTTGCACCGGTCAATGACAGTATCAGCCTGAGCATTGAGGTGACCGCGCCGATGTCGAAGCGGGTCAGCTATGTGGAAACGAAGAAGCTGTTGCTGCATTTCACGCCGGATACAAAGGTGTATTTTCAGGAATTTTCCGCTTCCGACATTACCCCCTATCTGCAACCCGGTGGCATCAGCCAGGCGAAAGCCTTTTACGAAGAACTGTTGCAACGCACAGGCCGCAATAACGGGCTCGTGGAAATGGCGATCTATAAACGCTAAATACAAACGCAACTATCAAAATAACCCCTCAACAGACAGACTGTTGAGGGTATGTTGGTTTAAAGTTTAAGGGCGAACTGATTGCGCTTGGCAGTCGCCAGCATTTGAAATAGCTCGTCATCTTCAACAATATAGCGCCGGATGCGCGCGGCTTCGGCATAGATGGACATCGGATATCTGCCGGTGAAATGTTCGTCACGTTCGACGGTTAAGCCTAGCGGCGTTTCAATGCTGGCCAGCTCATTCAGATCGATATAGCCTAATTCAGGGAAGCCATGATTGAGGTCACACAAGCCGAAGGCCAGCGGTGCGGTTTGGTCGATCTCATTCAGCAGCCAGGTGCAGCCTGTACCGGGGATAAAGAGCTTGACAACCGGTACATGATCCTTGTCGCAATTGGCAGGCTTGCCGTTTTCGATCAGTTGATTGTATTGTTCTAGGGTAAAGAGTTTCATTGTTGTGTCCTTATCGTTGGTGGTTGTTGAAACAAAAACGCCCCGGAACCGAAGTCCCGAAGCGTTAGATGCCTGCAAAAATTTTGGGTGGGGCGGGCAAAAGGCCTCCTGCTTCCAAGAGGCCTTCAGGCGAAAATTATTGTTGGCGGACACCGCGCCTTCGGTTAGTTTCTTCGTTGATTAAACCCCCAAACAGTAAGGACAAATCAGCAATTAAAGGACTGCACCAATTACGTTGATCGCTATTTCATCCTCGGCTTTGTACTCTGTTGCATCGCCTGGCTCTGTTGCAGGGCTTGTTTGAATACTTCCCGCTCGTGGGCTTGCTTGCCCTGTGCAATGCCCTGAAAATAGGGATTGTCCTAGGGCGTATGCTGCACGAGCTTTTTCATCAGATCCGGTTCATAGCGGCTTAAAAGATAGCCGTCATTATAACCATTAATGTAGCGCTCCTCTTGTTTTTGATCGTCCATCTTTAAAAGGTGTTTTTAGCGTGTTTCTCCAAATACAGATTGATCGAATCTGCATCGTATAAAATGATTTTCTTTTCAGGCTGCGAAAAGCGGATAAGCCCTTCGTCGCGCATTTTTTGCAGGGTCGTCTTGCTGGTGATCCGCAGCTTTTTCATCGCCTCAGTGCCGGAGATCCATTTATCCTCACGGATATCCTGCTGCGATTTTATCTGTTCGATCACCTTGCCAAGCAAGGCGTAAAAAGCGGTGTCCTCAAGGCATATTACTTCCATAACTTAAAATGTTTTTTAAAATGATCATAGTTTTGGCTTATGCGTGATATGCTGCTGTTCCTGCTTCATCGCATTAAGCTTGGCCGTAAATTTTTCCCGGTCTGTCTGCGGTGGCTTTTGCCCGGAGGACGAGTCTGATTGCGGCGCTTTCTGTTGCTGAGTTGGCTTTGTCTGTTCCCGCTGCGACCTTAGTTTTTGCAAAAAGTCGTTGCGATCCTGTTGCGGTTTGGCATCGGGATTTTTTTGTTGCCCGTCCTGCTTGTCTTGACCCTGTTGTTGCTCCTGATAGCCATGCGCCGTTGCGATCTTTTTTGCCTGTTCGTTATATTGCGCCTGCATCGGTTTTAAAGCCTCGTCGACCGTCAATTGTTTGCTCTGGCCGGTCAGCTTGTTCCAGTCCCGTTGAAACGCCTGCTTTTGGACAAACGTTGTTTGCAAAAAAGTAGCGCGTTCGTCCTGATACTGTTTGCCGAGATTTTCTAAAATCGCCTGTCCTTCGTAATCACTGCCCTGATGATATTTTTTCATGAAATCAGGAATATTCGGTTGCTGCTCCATTTCGGTTGATTTTTATAAATAGTTATGATATGATTTGAATACAAAATTTTAGGTGCGTTGTCATGTGTGCTCATTTGT
The DNA here is from genome assembly GCA_965200035.1 of Chitinophagaceae bacterium. Classification (GTDB taxonomy): domain Bacteria; phylum Bacteroidota; class Bacteroidia; order Chitinophagales; family Chitinophagaceae; genus UBA1952. The sequence goes on from OZ241334.1 coordinate 2,332,718, forward strand.
CTGCTGCTTTGAATCAGGAAAACGATCCGCGCTATCTGTATGGGTCGGCTTTCAATGACCATTATCTTCTTTGCGATCCTGCCACGCTGCCCCGCTACGGCCACCTGGCGCGAAAAGCTATGATGCGTTATGCTGGTGACTTGTATAATCCGCACATTCACGGCATCACTCACGAAGTGTTTCTGCGCCGGATGATCAAAGAGTTCATCGCTTATAAGGTGCTTTATAAAACCGCTGCCTATGATTGGGAATGGATCGATCATTCATTGCGTAAATATTTCAGCGGGTGCTTTGAGATTGACCTTCCTTACGACCAGAAACGCATTGATGCCGGTTTAAAAGACGGGGCAAAAGCACCGTTACTGATTGAATGGGTTAACGTGAACTAACCTGGCTTTGGCCGTGGTCCGGATTGATGGTTACGCTCCCGAAGGGCTTTTAGCTGCGCCTTAAAATCCTCCGCTGTTGCCTGTGCCTTTTCACCGGCGGGCTGCTGTGACAACGAGGCTTTATAAGTGTCCACTTCGCGTTGATAGTTATCGACCTCCCTAAGCTGACGATCTCTGGTGCTGAGGGGCACCTGCATATTCTGTCTCGCGTAAAAATATTCGACAACATTGTGCGATACCATCAGGTTACGCCAGCTCTGAAATTCATTTTTCAGGTCGTCTTCATCCAGCGTCTTCCACCCGTCCGGCCGGACTTCGGGCTTTTCATTGTCCCATTTGGCTTTAAATTCAGCGAAAGCCTTGTCCATGCGCCGCTGCGTTGCCGGCGGAATTGCTTCTTTGATGTTGTAATGGTATTCCAGGGCAATGAGATCCTGTTCCGTTTTTAATTCCTGCCATTGCACATTTCTGACCATTTGAGAAACCTTTGTCTCATAAGTTTCTTCCGGGATCGGTCTATGATCTTCTATCGCCGAACCGGCGTCACGGTTAGGTATCAGCCCATCTGTTTCATCGCCGCTTTCCGTTGATCCGGGGACTGATTTCTGGGCCGTACCATTATCTACTGCATCTTCATATCGCGGCCTCCCTTCGAGCAGGGATTTCTGAAATAAGCGATAGGTTTCGGTCTCTTCCTGGAAACCTTGTTTGTCCTTTGCCATCTGTTCTATCGATGTTTGGGGGATATACTCAGCCCGCTGGTAATGCATCCTGATAATTTCGTGCTGTCTGGTCAGATCCTGCATGCTCTCCGCTTCCTGCTCCAGATCATCATCATCCAGCGTTCTTCGCTGCTGGGGTTCTTTTCCGTCATAGCGATCCCGCAGCTCAAGTAAACGCTTGGCAAAGCGCTGCTGCGTGGCCGCCGGTACAGGTTCATCCCTCACTTCATAAAAACTTGTGACGGCTTCTTTTTCATCAAGCGCGTGCGCAATTTCCTCTTTCAGCCCGTCATCTGCCTGCGTCTGTCGGTACATATCCTCCAGCATCGCTTCCGTCTCCTGATCTTCGGTTTGTTCCTGCTGTCTTGCGGTCAGCGTTTTCGCCTGACGGCCTCTGCCGCCCCATTCATCGATCCATGCCTGGCGGTCGCGCGCTATCTTGTTGCGTTCCTGAAACGGCAGATGCGCATCGATCATGCCGAAGCGCTTGCGGATCTCTATTTCGCCGGTAATAAGGTCGTCAAGCGCCATCGCTTGCATAACGTCGAAGGTTTCCCATTCACGTTGGTGTTGGTTTAATAGTTCTTCATTCATAAGCTATTGTTGATAGAGTATGCGCTTTTGGTTAATTCAGGTGAATGAACGTCGGATCATCATTCGGCAGCATGCCGCTCCAATAGACTTCAATCGCCTCTCCTTTCAATTCCGCTTTGAAAGCCTTCTCCGGTCGGTAAGACACGAGCACATAGCGGGATGATTTACGGATCACCGGCTCCTTCATGACCCGGCCCCGCACATTGTCTTGTAGATGTCTTTCCGGCGGGATGTTGGGTGCTCTAAGGGTCATCAACGTCCTTGTCGCTCTTATTAACCGGATTGACTGCTTTAGCTCGCGGCGCTGAACCAGCATCAGACCTGTCTGTGCAGCCAGCGTCACACCAAGCATAATGATAAATTCTATGAGGTAATCCATCGTTCTTGTATTTGGCGTTAGTGCATCCTCGGTCCCTTGGGCCGCTGTTGTTGCTTTTGGTGCATTTTTGTAAGGTTCTCCATGAAAGCATTGCGCAGGGCATTTTCATTTCCCGGCACTGTTTCTTTTTCCTGTCTTGCTTTTTGACCGGTGACGGCTTCCTGTGTTCTGATAAAGGCAATTGCTTCCCGTTCATTTGGCAGGACAATATCCCGGAACCGGTCACGGACCTCTTTGGTTTTGATGCCGTTCAGATGGCGCACCAGATTGAAAGCACGACCCTTCTGATTGACGACCATAAACGGGATACGGTCATAGCCGGACGCAATCACATAGCCTTGCTTTTTCGCATCGTTCAAAAACGTCATAGCGTTCGTGCTTTGGGTCCATAACGCCGTCAGGTCCTGTTTCACCGTGGCGTGATCGGGGTTGCGCCGTGATGTCGGCTTCAGGTTAAAGACCTGTTCCAACTTCGCCCGTGCCTTATCCTGCTTGCGGTAGTTGTGATCAATGGGGATCATTTTGGATTTTTCATGGTCGTATCTTTCAAACGCAACATGGATATGCCGCCTGCCGTGTTTTTGGTGTAAGACAATCGCCCTGCGTTGGCAGCTAAATCCAATTTCTTCCGCCAGGATATCCGCCGCCATTAGCCAATCTGCGTCACGTATCACAAGGCTGGCTTCGTCAGGTGGGTTAATTGTCGCGTGGTAAATGCCCTGTCTGCTTTTGGTCAGCAATTCATTCCGTGAAAAGTCTTTTAGCAGCTCTTTTAAATCAGTCTCGTCAAAATCCGCCATGCCATCTACGTCAAGAATCCGCACCTCCTCGTTTTCGCCCATCTCAGTCAGATAAGCCGCTAACTGACGGCCATGACCTCTAATCTTTGACTTGATGACTGCCATGATCGAGCCTCTCTCTGATTTGGATCGTGACTGTTTTCACTTGCTCTATGATGTACATCACTGATTCAACTGGTAACGCCACATTCTCCGTATCCTGCTTTCTGTTCAATTGCCTAGCTATCTGATTTAACAGCGAGCCTACCTTACCGTGCGATGCCAACAGGCGAAGCAACACTTCGCGGTCTGGCGAAGGCTTTCTTAGCAGCGGTTTCGCACCTACTATTTTTGCCCTGATCCAGTCAGAGATTGTTAGCCCTGCATTGGCCGCAAACTGTTCCACTTGTTTTCGCTCTGCCACTGTGACGCGCACACGCACCGAAACACTGCGTCTTGCGCTACCATTTTTGGGGGATTGTGCCATGGTTCTTTGTTTCAAATACTGAAAGCGAGAGTGTCCAGAGAGAGCGCAGCATCTCTTTGGCAAGACAGTTTGTCCTCACGTCCCTGCAAGGATGTGGGACAAGCTATGTCTTGCGAGGGTAGCTTAGATACCCTCCCGCTTACTTAAAAGCAACCGGCGCAGTCTGCAACGCACATTGCGATGCTTCGTTGGCCGTGGCAGCATCCTGTCGTTTGTCATTAGACGAACGAGACAGGACAGGCCACGAAAAGAAAATAAGCATCTGTCAAACTGACGCCAGAACTACTTACTATTCTTGATATAGGGATTGGGATCGTAGATCGGCTTGCCATCTTTCATCAGCGCCGGGTTGAAGTAATAAGGTGCTTTGGGCACCAGTATCGCATTATTCTCGCCCGTGAAGATGAACATCTCCTCTTTTGAAAAACCCCGAACCTCATCCGGGGTACCCAGATCTCTCTTTGTATTCTCAACCTTCAATACATTGCCCAGCCAATCCCGTTGAAAAACTGTATCGGTCGTTGTTCCGAGCGCCTTGCTTACGTATTCGCAGGTGAAGTTGTCCTTGAGACTGAAATACTGGCGGACCGCGCAGTTTGCGATGATACTCTCCCACAGATCGCCATAGAGGGATTTTATCTGCGAAAGGTCTTGATAAACGAGCCACATTGTAATGTTGAATCCGGCATAGGCGGCAAGCGCAGTGGGGAATTCACTTACTGCACCTAAAAAGGCCGCTTCATCGATTATAAACGTGACCTTCTCACGCGGCGTTCTTACCACTGCGCGAAGCATGCTGACCGTCACCAGTCGCATGAGTGCAGATTGGCTTCTCAACTTGTCGGCAGGAATGGTAAAAAACACCACGGTATTTCCATCTGCTAAAGTGGCTGGTGAAAAGCCGGAGACGATGGTTTTTTGGATCGCCTGTGACTTCAGGAAGCTGGTGGCCTCCAAGGCGTTTGACAGGATGCTGCTGAACGTTTCCGGGCTTGCCATTTGTTTTAAAATCTCATTGGCTGCCTGGCGTATGGCTTCGCCATTCACAGGATGAGTGCTGGTGGCCATATCAGCTAACAAGTTGTCCCAATCTTCACCGACCAGGCGGCACATTTTCCACAGGTCAGTTAGCGTGGGCTTTTGGTACTTCTCGCTGCACACCAGGTGAAGCAACAACCCGGAAATAAGGTTACGCGCTGAGTCCGTGAAAAAAGAATTATGATCATTGGCCTTGGGAGGCAAAAGCATCTCCACCATAATCCCAACGTCATCGATGAGGTGGGATGATTTTCCATCAGATAGTATATCCAGCGGATTGTAGGTGTCGCTTCCTGTGATATTGTCCTTTAAAAGTTCCCATGGATTCAGGATGACCACCTTCTTCCCCATCTCCCGTAAGGCGCGGCTGCATATCGCCGCCAGTTCCCCTTTAGGATCGATCACGAAAAATGACCCCAGGTAACCGCCAATGCCAAGCAAGGCATTGACAATAAGATTAGCGGATTTGCCACCTCTGGAACCTGCAAAAGTGCAGACGTGCCCCTTGTCTGCCAGTGTCATATCGCCGCCGATGAATAATCCGGATCGATCCGTATATTCTGCCACATCGTCCCGGTCAGCATACCTGGCCGAGCCGTGCTGGTTAATTTCGAGAAGCAGGTTGCTATACCCGATGTACCACCTCCGGAAAACCTTATAGGCGGCTATTGAAATTATAAAATTGGTCAGGCAGTAAATGATTGCGACTTTGAACGCAGAGAAATCGCTTGAAAGCAAATGACGCAGCAGGCAGACGGCTACGATGAAGAGCGTCCAGACGAAAATAACGCCCAGCGCCATCGAGAACTTTACAATGAAGGGCAGGTTGTTCATTCTCGGCGCTTCTCCCTTAATGTACATGAAGCGCTTGTAAGCCCGTACATAGCCTATCAGCAGCCCTACCATCGTGACCGGCAGGAAGACCGTGCCGATCAGAACCATCAATAATTTAGCGACCGCCGCCGGCTTAGGGTAGATCATCAGCAACTGCCGTAACTCAACCGGAAAGGTTTCGGGATTGAGTCCGATCATGTCAGTAAAATCCTTCCATCCATTTCTAGCCTGGATAGGATCATTATTTTGTTGTTTCATTGTTTGAAATTTTTGTTGGTTGTTCCGGTGCAGCCGTTTTAATCACAGGCAGATCTTCGATGTAGGCTTTCCAGCCCTGGAGAGTCAGTCGCTGAAAAATCTTCCTTTCCGTTTGGGAGGCGTGTATATCGAATGCCAGTAATGGCGGTGGCTGTTCCATTTGAGATTTGTTTTTTACAATTAAGGATCGGCTTTGAATTGGCAGGGGTAGCTAGCATACCCCTGCCGTTTTCATCCGTCCTCTTTAGCTCTTCTTTTTATCGAGGTGGTTTTTGCAGGAATCATACCCGCGAACTTTACTGCCGTTCGAATTGAACCCATTGCTGGAATCGATTCGGATACTAGTTGATCCATTGACCACTTGTTTGGGTTGCTGGATGATTGTGAGAAGCCTGCGCTGTTGAGGTTCTTTTCGGTCTTTGACCATTGATCTTTGTTCATTTTGTTGGTTTTAAATTGTTAGGCAATTGAGTTTTTATTTGTATTCATGTGGCTCCTGCAGTAGCCGATGTAAAGGTGCATGCAGGGCAATAGCGTATCCAAACGTTTAGAATTCTGGGAATTCTCAGAATTCCATTTATTCCCCCCCAATTAGCCATTTAGGGCAGCATATCTGATAAAATATTTGGCTTGACATATGCAACCGACATTAGTACAATATCTTTTTAGATAATGTGTTGGGTCTTCAAATGGCTGTAAATGAATTCGCTAAAAACAGAGATTTTATGCTTCCGGCAAAACGCAAGTCTGCTGGTCAAAAAGACTTGAAAAAATTTATTTCACTTTATGGTGAAGAAGTAGCAAAAGGGTATTTGCTAGCTTTTCATGACCTGTTGCCAAGGCTCATTAATATTTTTGAAGGGGTCAGTCATGCAACAATGAAAAACCAAGGCTATGATCTCTGCACCCAAATGGAGAGCCTGCTGGAGCTGCAAACGAAGTCCGACTTTGACGCAAAATCGGAATCAGGCACGATTCAAGAGCCACCATCGCCACAGTAAATTAGCCAACCGAGTCTTTTGGGGCGCCTTCCGAAATAAATGTTTCGGATTACTTAGTTTTATTACTATGAAAGTAAGCCGGTATTTTTATTGCAAGTTTTATCAAACGTTACATGCAAAATTTCTGGAGAAAGAATTCTCACTTGAGGAAGCTAAAAAATTTCAGTATTTAAGTCCCAAAGTTTGGTATAAAGATGGCTTTAAAGCTCGGCAGTTTCGCGTTGCTGTTCGTTTCCAAGGCGGATCTGACCGCTGCGGGCGCGATTACTTCTATTCCAGATATAGAGGCTTTGAAAAACATGAAAAGTTAGAAGATTGTCAGATAGACGCTCGAACATTTTTTAAGGCCTTAGTTTACATCGGTGTTGGCGAACGCGTAGAATTTGAAAGCAGCAAAGGGCAAAATTTAAAATTAATTTTTGATGACATTGATAAAAACAATGAATGGAATAAAGCACACACACAAATAAGACTAGAGCAACTTAAAGAGTTATTTAAGAACAAGTACTACCCACCAGATGCCGAAGAATACACCACATTACTACCTACGGCTTCTGAGAACTCCGACATTTCCAACGCATTAATTTTTGAAAACAATGCGGCTGTAGCAAAAGACTTTGAAGATAAAGTTGTCGTAGAGAAATTTGATAGTAGCGGTAAAAGGAAACCCCAAATTTTAGGACACGTTCCAAGCCGGACGGATGATTTTGTTGGGCGAGGTCACGAACTAGCTACTCTCTACCAAACCATTTCGACATCCAAAAAGATTGTCTTTTTACACGGTGTGCCAGGCATTGGTAAAACCTCGCTTGTAAAATGTTTTATAGAGCAATATGGTGGCAATTTTGATCATGTTGCCTGGATTAGTATTGGTATGGCAAATGATGAAATTCGAAAAGAAAATATTTCAGACGGCCAAAGTCAAATTGAAGCTGCCTTTACGCCTCTGTATATATTCCTGAATGGGGGTTCAATTGATCCAACGTTAAATATTGAACAGCGCTTTGAGTATACTATTGGGCTATTAAACAGCATTAAAGGGAACAATCTGTTAGTTGTTGACAACTTCGATGACAGGATAATTTCTTACAGACATAAACTGCCAATAAATTCTTACTGGACAATATTAGTCACTGGCAGATCTGAGGTTCCGGGACTTACAAATGTTCTTCTTAGCTCGCTAACTAAGAAAGATGCGATAAAACTATTTGAAACTTTTTGCCAAAAACCAGTAGACGCAGATTTGTTGCAAAAATTTCTTATCGAGATTTCCTATCATACGCTTATGATAGAGGTCGCCGCGAAAACTTTGGAGGAAACTGACGCGATCACGTTAGAGTCTTTATATGAGAAATTATTGAAAGGCCAGCTGAATGATCCAGAACTTGATCAAATCATCCTAACAGAACATGGGGCTGATAAAGGCGAATTAATTAAACAACTTTTGTTCCTGTTTGATGTTGTATCGTTGAGCCAAAACGAAATTATCATATTAAAAACGTGGTATTATCTGGAACCTAATTCGTACACACTTGAGGAGGTGAGCAATTTTACTGATGTCAATTTAGGTGAACTTAAACTTCTATTATCCGAACTTTCCAAGAAAGGATGGATCATATATAGTTCTAAGGAAAAAACATACACTTTACATCGCTTAATTCAAAAAGTAATTTTTTATAGTCTCTCTCCCAAGGCTACGGACGTTCAAATCTTGATTAACTTTTTTTCATCCGAACTAATTGATCGTGGCTTTGATTTTACATCGCTTTTACAAACGCAAAGTAGATGCAACTATTTATTTAGCCAACTTCAAGGGAACGAGTTAGTCGATTTAGACTTGTTAACTCTACTTTTTTATAAAGCAGTAGCGTGTCAAAAACTCGGTATGATTACTGATGCTAGAGCTAATATAGAAGAGGGTTTAAAGGCTTTTGAAAAATTTACAGAGTATGATAAAAAATTGCATTGCCCTTTAAAACGATTGCTTGCGATGAAACTCAGTGATATTTGCATAAATTCTAAAGAGTATGAGGCTGCATCAATCGCATCGCTTGAAGCGTTAAATAATTTTTATTTTAGTGACGAAGAAGATCCGGCTTGGAATAGAGATCATATACATATTTACCGTCAATTAGTATTAATATATAATCATTTGGGCGATAAGGAATCTGCCCAATTATCTTACGAAAGACTTACTTTATTTAGTAGTTCTCAGGAAACAGGCGACTTTCAATTCTTTGCCTTAGAAAATCAATTGCTCGTTCTTGTGACTACTGAAGATTTCGAGAATGCAAAACCTATCGGCGACATTTTATTTAAAGAGTATACAAAAAAATATTGTGAGAACGAGATGGGTCCTAGCGAATATGCTGAGAAAAACGTTCTTCAAGGGATAATAGCTGAGGAATTAGGTGAATTTGAAAGTGCATTTAAATACTTCAGCTCTGCGGTAGATCTATTGGAAAAGCTTGTAGTTGAACAATCGACTTCGTATGAACTGGAACTTGCAAAGAAGCTCTGTCACTTGGGCAATGTATTAATTAAAATGGGAAATATACAGGAAGCTTTAATAAAGTTTGAAATGATTTGGCAGATATATAAAAAAAACCTAAGTTTAGATCCAAAATTCTACCTGCAACTTCTTAATTTTTCTTGGGCACTTGTTGAATTATCCTCTAAACCAGTCTCGAATGATATTATAAAGATGTTGCAATCTTCGCTAATAGCAATGCAGATTTATAGTAAGGATCAAGATGAAAATGCTGAATTTCTCAATATCACAGCGCAAATATTGGGTTGGTCCCAAGAGGAATTTAAGAAATTTATAAATGAAATTATTAGCCAAGCGCAGAAAATAATCATCAACTCCCAGTGAATGAGTCCGCATTTTTAACCGTCGGTGCCTATCTATTACTCTTGGAGTTTGTAGGGGATCGATGTCTTCTTGGGTCAATCGGGTCATAGGGGTCCTTTAATTTGGGATGGATTGGCAAGCCCGTATCGTGTAATAGAATACGGGCTTGTCATAGGATATTGAGCCATGAGGTAGTAGGCCAAAAAAAAGGCCAACTCTGCTTCGCCTGCTTATTCCGGTTTTGTCTTTGGCCTGTTCATCACCATGTACCAGGCAGAATCTTCGGTGTAATACTTAACCGGCGCTGGCTTTGATTTGGTGATCTTCTGCGCGTTGGGGTCTTTCGCCCAATAATCGTTGAGATCTTTGTAGCCTTGATATAGCGTTTCCATCGTGCGAACGTTGAAGTCGGCATCGGTCAATTGCTCATTCATAAACTGCATGGCTTTTTGCCCGGCATCATCATTGTCAAGAAACAAAAGGACGGTATCCATCTGTTCTTTCGCAGCAATAATCTGCTGGATGATCTCATTCGTGAAAGCCAAAGAGTTCAACACAATGGTATGATGTTCCGGCTCGTCCTTATCCTGCATTTCCTGCCAGCTTAAGAAATCCCACATGCCTTCAAAAATAAAAAGCTTCTTACTAAGCTTTGCACGAAAAGTCGTTGGCGACTTTGGCCGCAAGCTGGTTTTGAAGGATTTTTCCGCGCCGGGAATACTAATCTCATAGCCGCCTCTGTCATTGGCAAAAGCAAAACCATTCAGCTTCCTGTCAGGATGCTGCGTATCCTGCAAATAGATTTGCTTCAAATATTTTCCTGCAACGGCCTCTGAAATCCGCCGCTTGCTCAATTCTTCGGTCAGGCTGCGGTAAAAGATGGTGTCATGCAGTCGCAGCTTTTTAAAGCGCGGCGCTTCCTTTAATTCCGGATTGGCGGCTTGGCGTTCGCGGGGTTTGGGATAGGGAGATTTACCGGTAAACGACGCTAACGCTTCTAAGGCTTCTTTGATCCCTTTAACCCGGTCCTTGCCGTAGTAATCGCACCACAGGTCAATCGTATCGCCGCCCGCGCCGGTGGCGCTGCGGTCACCGGCATGGCCGAAATCATACCAGGTGTTGCGCGGCTCGTTGATCTTAAAAGAAGCGGTTTTTTCATTGGGCCGGAACGGTGAAAAATACCATTGTTGGCCGTGGTGGTCGGTATGGGAATACTTACCGCCCAAATGCTGGACAAGCTGGAACAGGGGGATATTTTTGGCATCGCTGATGTGCATGATTTTTCCTTTTGAAAAAGCATTGATAAGGGGGAGCAGTTTGCTTGTTGGGAAAGCGATTAAAGGCTATAAGGCCTTTTTATTGGCTGCTTTCCAGCGCCGGATGTCTTCGACATCCCAGCCGACGGCACGGCGGCCAATCTTGCTTTGCTTGGGGTAAATCCCGGCTTTCATGCCGTCGTACCAAGTGGATTTGCTAAGCCCGGCATAGGCCAGGACAAGCGGCAGACGGATATAACCGGTATCCGGTAAGGTGACCGGCTGTGTCGATAACGCGAATAAGCGGGTATACTGCATGTGGGCATTTCCTTTCAGGTTTAGAACCGACGCAACAAAACGAGCGCAATACACAGGCTGTGCTTTGATGGCGTCGATATGGGTGATAGAAATGAGTGCCAATTTTGGCATCGCGGGAACACTTAGAACGGTATCAGCGTCCAATCAATGGCTTCGGACGTTACCGGAAAGCTTATCATTCAAGTGTATGATAAGATTCGATTTTATGGTGATTTCTCAAAAATCATGCACACATCATGAAGGCCTGGAATAAAGCTACCGGAATAAGTTTTTTTGCTGCTGCTGGCCCCGTGGCTGAAACGGATAATATCGGTGCAATGCTGCTGCAGTCCGGCTTGCATAGCAAAATGCTTTGTCCAATACACTAAAGGGATGTAGCCATGCGCCCGTTCATAGTAATCACCCATCAGGATAGCCAGTTTGCCATTGTCTGCCAGCGCATCAACGCAGTTTTTAACGAGCAGTTCATAACGGGTCAAAAAACTTTCCAAAGTGGGTGATTGCGACAGATCGCGTGGGTCGTTGGTGTAAAGCTTCTGACGCCAATAAGGCGGATGTATCCAGACAAAATCGAAATGATTTTGAGGAAATTGTCCCGGCTGGCAGGCATCTATCCCTTCGTGCATATCGCTGGACCAGCAATCGACACTTAATTCCCGGCAGACATCGCGGCAGGTGCCGCTGCCTGTCATCGGATCAAGCACACGTTTGGATTGAAAGAAACGCAACAGGTCGCGAATGAGATTGCCGCCACAGTTGCCGGGATAGTTGCGATCACCGTAATTACCGGCGGAAGCAAAATGATAGAGGCTCGTCAGATGCGGCACCGGGCTGCGGTTTACCGGAGCGTTTGGCAGCTTGGCATAGACTGGTAGGTTCACGGTCTTTGTTGAAAGTTTAGGTTTTACTTTTGAGTAGAAAGGATTGACGGTCATAGTTGTTCTCCTAGGAAAAGCGGGTGGATGTTATATCCACCCGGGATGGTGGGATTATTTTGCTTCTGCGGCATTGCGTAGGGTAATACGGCCATCCAGTGGGACGCTGTCCAGTTGGATGTTGAACCCGTTGCCATCCTTATGCGCCCAGGCTGCGCCGATGCGCGTCCAGTAGCTTTGCTGCTCGTTGCTTTCACGGACCTGGTAGGCGATATGCGTTGGGGCCGAAGCATTGTTGGTTTTGGTTGCTGCGTTTTTCATTAGATGCTCTCCTTTGTGAAGGTGGCTTGAATGCCGTCCTTGTGGGAACATTCAGAAGCCGCCACAGATGCGGCGAAGCGCACCTGTCAACCGAAACACGGAGGGTCTGCGCAGCGGAAACCGTGTTGGCAGGTTTACAGGCGTATCGGCGGCTTCATTTTCCCAACAAAAGGACGAAAGCAAGTCTGACAGAACAATGAGAGTCGTCTCTTGAATGCTGCATATCCAATCTTAAATATGCATTGGCAATAAAGCTGCGAACTAAGACCGAAAGGCAATAAGAGCGCAAAAAACGCTTGCATTTTATGCATCATCAGCGTAGGATTTGAAGTGCTGGAAAGCAAAACAAATCAGGGGTCAAATTGGGGGTCATGCCTCGCTGCCCTTTCAATCAACCCCTTTACCAGAAACAAGAAAATGGCCATCCGCCTCTCCCCTCAAGAAAGAAGTTCTGACTTACCGTTAAGTACGGGAAAGTCCGTAAGCCTTTGCACGGAAACAATTCATGATAAGTCGCAGGTGCTGCACCTTACCATGAAGTCCTGCAAAATCCGATCCGTTTGGGGGTATGGCTGGGGGGCACATTTTCACAGCCGAGAGGAGTCATCCCATGCTAACCGATTTAGCGTGCAAGTCTGCCATTAAACAAGCTAAACACCATAACAAGCGCATTAAACTCTTTGACGGCAACGGCCTCTTTCTCGATTGCCGCCCTAACGGGTCGGGCTACTGGCGTTATAAATACCGGATCGCTGGAAAAGAAAAGTTGCTATCCTTTGGCACTTTCCCGTTAATCTCGCTTGGGGAAGCGAGGGAGAAGCATATCGAAGCCAGGAAAGTGGTCATCAATAACAAAGACCCTTCTAGCCAGCGCAAGGCGGCAGCGCAAATAGCCAGACAGGAAACTTGGCACACATTTGAGCAAGTGGGTCGGGATTGGTATCTGCACAATCTGAAAAAATGGAGTTCAGGCCACGCTGCTGAAATCATTCGGGTGCTGCAAAAAGACCTGTTTAGATTCATCGGCCATCTGCCGGTTAAGGAAATTACCCGCCTTGTTTTGCTGCAAGCGTTGCAAAAAATCGAAATCCGGCAATCACATGAAATCGCGAGAAAGTCGCTGCAATATGCCACTAATATCCTGCGCTTTGCTGTGGTGCGGGATTATGCGCCTTACAACGTCGCCCTCGATCTTAAAGGGTCCTTAAAGCCCTATAAGCGCGGCCACCGCCCATCAATGCCGATTGACCACTTATCTGGCTTTTTGCGCCGCTTGGATCAAAACGAGGCCAATCTTACCGGGCATGAAAGAGATGCCCTGATAATGCTTATGCTAACGCTGGTGAGATCTGGTGAATTGACAAAGGCAAAATGGCCGGAGTTTGATCTAAACAAAGCGGTTTGGATCATCCCGGCAGAGAGGATGAAGATGAGAAAAGAACATATCGTCCCACTATCGTCTCAAGCGCTTGCCATCCTGACCAGGCGCAATACGGTTAATGCTTCATTGGATAGAACACAGCAAAGCGAGTATGTGTTTACAAGCAAGCTTGACGCGCAAAAACCGATGTCTGTAAAAGATGTTGGGGCGGCTATGATAACCATGGGATATAGAGACATTCATACACCGCATGGATTCCGCGCATTGGGAATGGGGATAGCCAAAGAAAGATTAGGTTATCGCCATGAAGTGCCGGATCGTCAGCTGGCGCATGTTCCGACCAATGCTGTGGATCGTGCTTATGACCGGTCTTTATTTATTGAAGAAAGAACGGAGATGATGCAAACGCTGGCAAATTATATTGATAGCGCAAGACACCAATAACGAAAGAGTCGTGGGTTTGTTTAATTAATTCAACCCGCGACTTTCACAAACTCTTACTCTTAGAGTCTGGTCATTCAATTTATTGCTAAGGTATCCTCACTGTCGTCAACATACACACATTGATATTTCTTTCGCTTTGGAGAGAACCTGTTTAAATTTCTAAGGCGTTTTAAGCTCTAATGGATACTCTTCGGACGTGCTAGGGATATATTGACAAAATGATTTTTCCTTCTACATGATCGGTAAGAAAGTATAATTGCTTTCCTCTCATTTTCGCAATTTTTAGAACCACGGGGGTCAAATGTCACAAGGTGATTTTGATAGTTTTTTTGGCGTGTCGGAAATAGCTATCATCTACAAGTCTCAGCCAAACTTCGATACGCGGCCTAAAGTCAAATGTGCTGACGATGCTCATGCAGTTTTTATGCAAGCTTGGGACGATAATAAGTTGGATTTGCTGGAACAATCTAAAGTTTTATTGCTTAACAGAGGCAACAAGGTGTTAGGGATGTATAACAACTCGTCCGGGGGGATTTCGGGCACTGTCATGGATGTCCGGCTGATATTAGCAGCCGCACTTAAAGCGAATGCATCTTCAATTGTTCTGGCCCACAATCATCCTTCGGGAAACTTGAGCCCAAGTGCTGCGGATATAACGATTACCGAAAAAATCAAGGAAGCGGGCCGAATATTGGACATTCAGGTGCTTGATCATTTAATTCTCTCGCGCGGTAAATTCTATTCTTTTGAAGAGGGGAAGGAAGTCACAGTTAATCCACGCTCGCCACAAATGTAAGTTCATAAAAAGAGATTAACCATTATACAATTCATCTGGAGTCTAGGAATGCGCAAGTATGACTTGATCGTAATCGATCCCCCATGGCCTATTAATAAAATTCAGCGGCGAGTTCGGCCAAATCAAACGAAAGAGCTGGACTATGAGACAATGGATTTGATGGCAATAAAAGCTTTGCCTCTTAAACATATCGCAGATGATAACTGCGTTGTGTTTCTGTGGACTATTCAAAAGTTCCTGCCGGATGCTTTTCAATTATTTAATGAGTGGGGCGTTCGCTATCAACGCACACTTACCTGGGACAAACAAAATGGCATGTGTTTGTTTGGATTTCACCATAGGACAGAATTTGTTCTATTTGGATACAAAGGCAAGCTGGATATGTATCCGCGTCAGAAGGCAGTCCCTACAGTTTTTGCTGAAAAATCAACCAGACACTCTGCAAAGCCAGATGGATTTTATTCAATGATTGAACATTTTGGAAATAAGCGTATCGATCTTTTTGCCAGAAAGCAAAGATTAGGATGGGATGTCTATGGTGACGAGGTAAGTAACTCAATCACTCTGCCGCATAACTTTCCGAATATCGAGTCGGCATAGGTAAAGCACAATTTGTTGTCGGACTGTTGTCGACAAGAAAAAAGCGGTTAAGAGTTTCATCTCTTAACCGCTTGATTTTGACCGTGGTGTGGGCCGGGATCGAACCGGCGACACATGGATTTTCAGTCCATTGCTCTACCGACTGAGCTACCGCACCTTCCGTAGAATCCCCTTTCGGGACGGCAAAGATAGCAACATTCTTTTAACCTCCAAACCTTTGTTCCGTTTTATCTTAAAGAATGCTCAGGTGGCCTGTCTCTTGCCTTATCCAGCTTTTTGCCAACTGTAGCTGATCAGAATTACTTTTAGGAAATGAACAGCCAGCCACTGCTGAAAAAAATGGTCGTTACCGGTCCGGAATCTTCAGGCAAGAGCACGCTCTGCGCTGCTTTGGCCGCACGAATAGGCACTAACTGGGTGCCGGAGTATGCCCGCAATTATCTGGAAGAGGGCCGGCAAATAAATATAAGGGAGGAAAGAGAATTGCTGCGCATTGCTCAGGGTCAGCTTGAAGCTGAAGACAGCGCTGCTATGCAGGCGAATGAATGGCTTATCTGTGATACCGATCTGCATATGGTGCGTATCTGGGGGGAGACGATGTATGGCAGATGCCACCACCGGATACTGGCCAAAATCGCTGAGCGGAGTTATAATCTTTATGTGCTGTCGTTCCCGGATATACCCTGGGTGGCTGATCCATTGCGCGGCTATCCCGATTATAAAGACAGGCACTATTTTTATTTACAGTACCTTGATATGGTGGTCAACAGCGGGCTTCCTTTTATCATTTTGCGCGGCACGCCGGAAGAGCGGATTGGTGCTGTGCTGAATGCCATCCGGAATATGTAAAGTAATTTCCGGCCATTCTTAAACTTTTTTGTTATGCTCATACATATTCATCCGGATAATCCGCAGGAGCGCAATGTGCAGACTGCGGTCAAGGTATTGCGTGAAGGCGGCGTGATTATTTATCCCACCGATACGATTTACGGACTTGGCTGTGATATTTTCAACACAGCGGCTATTGAGCGGATTTGTCGCATAAAAGGCATTCAGCCCAAGCAGGCGCAGTTCTCATTCGTCTGCTGCGATCTGAGCCATATCTCTGATTACATCAAAAGTATGGATACACCCATATTCAGGATGCTGAAAAGCGCGCTGCCCGGACCTTATACCTTTATCTTGGAAGCCAGCAAAGAAGTGCCGAAGATGCTGAAAACAAAGAAAGATACGGTAGGCATCCGCGTACCGGAACACAAGATTGTGCATGAGCTGGTACGTGAATTAGGTCACCCGATTATGAGCGTATCACTTCCGATGGATGACGATGTGGAATATTATACAGACCCTGAGCTTATGCACGAGCGCTTCGGCAAAGTGGTGGATCTGGTGATCGATGGGGGGCCGGGTACGATAATGGCATCCACGGTCATTGATTGTACTACCAATCCGCCATCATTGGTAAGGGCAGGCGCAGGAGAATGGGAGCAATTGCTTTCCTGATAATATATAATCAGGCCGCAGCGGTTTCCGGGACGAAACGGCTGCAGAATTTGTCCCGGTAAGCAGTTGGTGTCATGCCAGTGGCTTTGCGGAATAAGTGGCGAAATGCTTTCAGATCATTATATCCACAATCCAGCATCACACCTTGCACACTGTCTGTAGTGGCTTCCAGTAATTTTTTGGCTGCTTCTACACGTGTATTCTGCAGGTATTCGATGGGTGTGAAGCCGGTAGCAATCTTGAAGCGCCTTACCAGATTGCGGCGGCTGGCGGGAATATTCGTCATCAGATCTTCCACCGTTGCAGGTTCACGGTAATTCTTTTCAATAGCCAGTTGCAGCGCGCTCACCAGCTCATCGCGATGCTGGTGCATAGGCTTAAAGGTGCTGAAATACGTTTGCTGCATCCGATCCATATCTATCGCAAAATACTTGGCCACATGCACGGTCAGGGCGCGCCCGCAATATTTTTCCAGAATGCGCAGCATTAGATGAAAGCTGTTGGTAGCACCGCCGCTTGTATAGATCCCACTATCGGCCGTAGTGACCTCGCGGGAGCGAAGCTGTACTTCGGGAAAAGCTTTGGCAAAGGCCGGAGCTGCATGTATATGGGTAGTGGCCGGCTTACCATTGAGCAGGCCACTGGCCGCCAGTAAAAATGCGCCGCTGCAAAATGAAGCCACTTCGGCACCCTGCCGGTATTGCTGTTGCAGCCAGGGCAGGCATTCCTGATTGGTAGTAATAGAATCGGCTACATCATCTACCGCGAATGCGGGTATCAAAATGATCTGTTGCGGTGGCGCCTGCCTGAGCGGGTAAATATCATGTGTGGCATCGATCATAGGTTGCTGATCGCCGGGGTAGAGCAGATTGATCCGGAAAGGCAATGGCTCACCATCTGCTTCACAAAAACGATTAGCGGTCTCAAAGACATCCAGCATAGCTGCTACGCTGAGCAGGCGATATTGCCGGGTAAGTAAAATGCCAAGTTGTACCATAATCATGTTTTTTCTGCCCAAGGCTCATGCAAAGTACCTTTTTTGTCCCGAACGCCCCCCCATATTGACTATTACAGCCATCTCCTGCGGCGGCAGGCCGAAGTACCTTTGTTTTAGAAAACCGATGATCTATGAATAACCATGCAGCATTGACCAGTGAATTAAATGAAGTATCCCGGGAGCTGAATACGTTGTTGCGCAGCATCAGCACAGAGCAATTGGATCAGGTGCCTTTTGAGCATAGCTGGACTGCCGGGCAGTTGGCAGAGCATTTGCTGAAATCGGCCGGCAGCGCGGCTGATCTGTTGCGCGGCAATGTAACGGATGCACATCGTGCGCCGGATGAGCATATCGCCCTGCTCCGCCGTATATTTCTTGACTTCAGCACCAGGCTGCAATCGCCAAAATCTGTTGAGCCGGTAGAGCACATACATCCAAAAGAAGGCTTGATTAATTCGCTTGGCAATGCTTATGAAAGCATCTGCTCGTCCACTAAAGTGCTGGACCTTTCCGCGCTATGCCTCGACCGTGAGTTTCCCAATACCGGCCTGCTTACCCGCTTCGAATGGTGCAGCTTTATTCTGTTTCACACACAGCGTCACCTTCATCAGCTGAAGAATATTATTCATCATCTGGGAGTAACTTCTGCGCCTTATGCCGGTGCTTGAAAAACTCAAAAACCATTCATCATAAAAACAACCTTATGAGCGCTACGAACAAATCAATTGTACAGGATATCAACGATGCCTTTTCTACCAATGAGATCGGGCGCTTTCTCGATCACTGCTCAGACCAGATTGTGTGGACGATGGTGGACAAGCCTTCCCTGCACGGCAAACAGGCCATTCGTGACTTTATGGACAGTATGAGTGAGCCTGTAGCGCCGCCGAAGATGTATTTAAACCGCATCATTGCCGAAGGGAACATGGTAGCTGCAGACGGGGGCATGGAGATGAAGAATGCAGACGGATCAGATTACCGCGGCGCTTTTTGCGATATATACCAGTTCAAAGATGGAAAGATCGAAGAGCTGATCTCCTACATTGTGGATCTGAAAGACGCGGATTAGTAAAAAGCTTTCCAGTCAGGGAACAGATAAATATTGAGTTGGCAGGATGTTTAACTATCACAACCAGTAGCTTGTTTAAGTTTTAAATTATAAAATATTATTCGCATTTTAGCGCGCAGATATGCTGCACACACACAACGCGGCATTCATTATTTAATCACACACAAACACACATTATCATGAAAATCCTGAAAGGAATTGGTCTGTTCATCGTTGCCATTATTGCACTTGTGCTCATTATTGCGCTCTTTGTAAAGAAAGATTATAAAGTGGAGCGCGAAGTGACCATTAATAAGCCGAAGCAGCAGGTCTTTGATTACATTAAAATGCTGAAGAACCAGAACAATTACAGCAAATGGGCGATGATGGACCCGAATATGAAAAAGGAATATCGCGGTACGGATGGCACCGTAGGTTTCGTCTCTGCCTGGGAAGGCAATAAAGAGGTAGGAAAGGGTGAGCAGGAAATTAAAGGTATTACAGAAGGTCAGCGTATGGATTTTGAGATCCGCTTTGAAAAGCCGTTCAAATCTGTAGCAAACGGATATATGACTAATGAGGCACTGGGAGAAACGCAGACAAAAGTGAAATGGGCTTTCGCGGGCAATATGCCTTACCCGATGAATGCGATGCAGCTGTTCATGAATATGGATAAGAGCATCGGCGGAGACTTACAGACAGGCCTCGATAACTTAAAAGCATTATTAGAAAAACAGTAAGAGGCATTCAACAATCACGGAAGCAGGATGATAGGCGCTGGTAACTGTATCCGAAAATCCTGTACTTCTCAATAAATATTCATTCAATTTTCTAAACAATAAAACAACCAGTTATGGCAGCAATTAATCCTTATCTCACGTTCAGTGGCACTTGTGAAGAGGCTTTCAATCTCTACAAATCAGTATTTGGTACTGAGTTTATCACGATCAACCGTTTTAAAGAAGCGCCGGGTGACCAGCAGCAACCCGGATACGGTGAAAAAATAATGCACGTATCGCTCCCAATCGGTGAAGGCACGATACTCATGGGCAGCGATTGCCCGCCGGAATACAAGCAACTAACAATAGGCAATAACTTTGCGATTTCGGTAAATACACACAGTGAAGAAGAGGCTGATAAAATCTTCAACGCGCTTGCAGAAGGCGGCAATGTGACGATGCCTATGGAAAAAACGTTCTGGGGCGCTTACTTCGGTATGCTTACAGACCGTATGGGCATCAACTGGATGGTCAATTTTGACTTCAGGCAAAACTAATTTCCATATTACATGCCATTGCATACTAACAGTGAGCATAGATGTTTGAAAAAACACTTATTTCAGCAGACTGGAGAAAATGGAGATGGCAAGTATTAGATAAGGTAGATACTATAAAATCAAGGGGCTTTGATCTTAACGATTAAAGCCCTTTCTTTATTGGAAAATCAACGGATTTTATACCGCATTATTAATCATTATTTCAAATAATGCATCCGTTTTAATCACTGGATTTTCAAGTTAAAAAACATGCCTCCGCCGTGATAAGAACGGTGGTAATAAGCTGATCATCAAGGTAGGTTTGCAGTGAAAAATAACCAATTTATCACCGCCAAAATCACACTTTATGTTCAGGAAATTTTCCGTAGCAGCTCTTTTAAGTATCATGTGCATTTACAGTTGCAGTAAAAAAAATCAGGGAGCCGTGCAGCCCGTTGCTCCAACTGCAGGACAAACCCCTTATACTGGTTACGCACTGCGCGGCACCAATGATGACTATTCGGCCTCTATCCCTGTTGACAGTGCCAATCGCATGATCGGCAGCTACCTTACCAGCATTGGCTATCCGGGCAACGACAGCTCCCTTCGTTCTTTGTCTTTCGACGCAGATTCTATGCGTGCTTATCTTAAAAATCCCAACGTAAAGACCGTTAAGCTCATGCTGGCGCACCAACCCGCTTATATCAATAGTCGTTATGGCCAATTTGCAGGCATGAACCCGCAGGCGCTCACCGTAGTTATCGTAGGAGTAAACAGCACTGGCAGCTATGTAAAAAATGCACAGAATGAAGTCTATGAGCATTGTTCTCCATGCCCTGTACATTGTGATGGTAACACAGATGCTTACATTTATTAAACATAGTTTGAAATGATGGAGCTCAGGTTACCCATTTACATCCTGCTGGTACTGATTACTTTTATATCCGGGTACAGGCGGTGGAATATGCTTTACAAGGCAGACAAGATCATCACTATACTGATGGGACTTACGCTCGTTCAGGAGCTGGCGGCTTATCTGTGCTTCAAGATTTTCCGGAACAATATGTTCACGTACCACATATACAGCCCGGTCGAGTTTTTTCTGATTTGTCTGTACTTCAATACGAGCAGCGCATTTCTGAAACGGACGAATATCGGGATCATCATCGGGGTGGCAGGTGTAGTGCTCAGCATTATCAATAGCTGGTACTTTCAGCCGCTCAATACCTTCAACTCTTACTACCTGCTTTTTGAGGGAACGGTGATCATTATATTATGTCTGTTCAGCCTGTGCGAAATACTGCTTGCAGATATTCCGGATTTCAGGAAACGAAGTTACTTTTGGATCACCCTTGCGCTCATGTTTTACTGGAGCGTTACCTATACCGGCTGGGGTATTTATAATCTGCTCGATGCCGGAAGATCTTCATTGTACATCATTTCGGAACGGATTATTTACACCGCCAACCTGATGTTTTACCTGGGTATAGCCGCCATATTTTTCAACTATCACAAATTGATTTCATCTGTCAAATAACCCGTATCTGATATCCCTTTACCTATTTGGTACGCTGCTCATTACAGCGTTCTCAGTCATCATTGTGCTGTTTTTTCTCATCCAGAAGCGCAAGCAAGTGCAAAACACGATCCGCCAGCAGCAGCTGAAGTTCGATTACGAAAGTTCCCTGCTCACCACAAAGATCGAGGTGCAGGAGCAGGCATTTCAGACGGTATCGGGCGATATCCATGACAACATTGCCCAGGTGCTCAGCTTTGGCTGTATGCAGCTGGCCAATGTGAAGAACTCGGTAGCCGATGAAAAGCTGCTGCAAAAGCTGGATGATAATCTGCAGCTCTTCCGAAAATCCGTTAAAGACCTGCGCCTGCTGAGCCACAGCCTCAACACCGGCCTGATTGAGCACCGCACGCTGGAGCATTCGGTAAAAGCAGAATTTGACCGGATAGAAGCATTCAGCAGCATCAAATGCTACCTGGATGCGATACAGGAAGATGACCTGGATGCCGGGCAGCGCCTGCTGATTTTCCGGATCATTCAGGAAGGCCTGCAGAACGTGCTGAAACATGCGAAGGCAACGGAAATTCATATCTCACTGGAGAGCCATGATGACCGCTTCTGCGTAAAGCTGCGGGATAACGGAGTGGGCTTTGACAGACAACAATTACAGCAATTTGATTCATTGGGTTTCTTAAGTATGCAGCAGCGGGCCACGCAATTGGGCGCAGAGCTATCCGTAGATTCTTTGCAAGGCTCGGGAACAACGCTAACTTTGGAGTTACCTGTAAACAAGCAAAAATGACCAAAGACCAGACTGTGATCCGTGTAGGTGTAGCAGACGATCATACCATGTTCCGGCGGGGCATCATTTCCCTGCTCAACGATAGCGACCGCTTTGTGGTGGTTGCAGAAGCCGCCAACGGCAAAGCTCTGATAGATGCCATCGCGCAGCTCAAAGCGCCACCGGACGTATGTCTTCTGGACATTAATATGCCGGAGCTGAATGGATATGAAACACTGCAGACACTGAAGGCAAAATACCCACAGATGAAATTCCTCGTGCTCACTATGCTCGATCATGAGTTTATCGTGATCAAGATGCTGCGGCTGGGCGCGAATGGATATCTGCTGAAAGAAGATGAGCCCAAAGACCTGATGCGCGCTATAGAAACCGTTTATGAAAAAGACTTCTACCATACAGACTTGGTAAATGGTCACCTGATCTCATTGGTAAAAGGTGGCTTTGAGTATAAGAAAATTGTGCTCAACGATCAGGAGCTGAAATTTCTCGGCTATACCTGCTCAGAAATGACCTACAAGGAAATTGCCGACCTGATGAAGCTCAGCTCAAGAACTGTTGAGAGCTACCGCGATCAGCTCTTTGACAAGCTGAACGTAAAATCCAGAACCGGCCTCGCCATCTATGCGCTGAAGCTGGGCCTGGCAAGTATCGATTAGTGCTTTGACTTTTTAATCAAAGCCCGCCTGTAATGCACAGGCGGGCTTTGTGTTTTATATCGATTACTGTTTCAATAAATAAAGCTTCGGAAAAAAACATGCTTTCATGTGATTTTTCACGTCGGATAAAAAATAATGTCGTGCACCTTTGTGTACGAATTACTTCTTGCATTACTTTTGCTATCGATTCATTATCAAATATTTATCTGTTCATCCTCCTGTCATTCTTTATTCTTTCATCCTTAAATCCTGTCTGCCTATGCCATGAACTCCTTTTAAAAATTTATTTAAAACCCTAAATTATCAAACCCAAAAACATGAAAACAACCCTTCTTAAATCTCTGGCTACGGCCACATTGCTCGCAGGCAGCTTCAATGCTTTTTCACAGGCAAACGACTGGATCCTGCCACCAAGCACCAAAATACATTTCACTACTTCTTCAGGCACAGCATCAACGCTGCCGGGCACTTCTGCCATCAGCGGATGCGGCGCCGGACCTACTTATCTATTCCAACAGCGCGCCAGCACTATATCGCCCGGCTCATCCGGCAGCGGAATGGTGTTTGTGGACAACTGCGGTATCTACAACCTTTCCGGCACCAATATTGGTAGCGGCACTTATCAGAATGTATTTTACATTCCCGGACAGTGCAAGCAATATTATGCGATTGGCTGGGAAAGTGTATTCGGACCACCACATGGCAATAAGCTCACGATCAGGACGCTTGATGCAACCAACCCGGCAGCCATTACCGAGACAACCAGCGCAGATCTGATCAACGATGGCTACGCACACTCAGGCATCTCTATAGCTGTAGCGCCGCTGGACAGCAATGGCTCGCGCAGAGTATATATAAGTGATGGCAATACGCTGAAGCTGCTGACTATTGCCGCTAATGGCAGCTATGGTTCACTGGCCAATATAAAAACGCTGACTAATCAACTCGACAGCAGAACGAATATGGAAGTAACTCCGGACGGTAAAAAGCTGCTGATGCTGGACCTGAGCGGTGCTGTGTTGCTGCAGGATCTGGTGAATATAACCAGCTCGCCTGTTACGCTCAGCAATAGCCTTCCAATTGTTCCCGGCGGCTCTGTTCGCATCATCTCCGGTTTTGAATATGTGCCAATGGCTGGTAGCGGCGACCGTGTGTATATCAGCTTCCACAGCTGGACAAACTACATTAATACTGTAGGCGGGCTGTATTATGTACCGGTAGCCAATCCGGCAGCGCCAGTTGATGTATTCACTACTGCTACTGTATCTCCGCCTTATTCCGGCTTCAACTTTGGCTTTTCCGAAATTGAGCGTGGCAAGGACGGCAAGCTATACCTGGCAATGAATCCAAACGCTTTGCCCAACGCTTATGGCTACTATACAGTAAGCTCAGGCGGCCCGATGTATGTGCTTAATACAGGCACCAACACGATCAGCCCGCTGATGAATGGCTCTACTGCGGTGAACGGAAACAACTACGAAGGTAACTGGGGCTACTTCATCCAGGGACAGATAGATGGCGAGAATTACAGCCTGACAAACTACTCTGTATCGCCGCCAAGCTTTACGGTGAATGGCGTGGATCAGGGACCATTTATCTACCCGACTTCTGTGCCTTCTGTTTATCTGTGCAATGATTCGCTGAAGCTGAATGCTTCTCTGATCGGGGCGCATACAAGCTATACTCTCAAAATAGAAACCGGTACTGTGGCGCCGGCCATGTTTGGCTCGTTCAGCAGCTGGGCATTTACAGCTAATCCGATCCAACCAACGCTGAATACGGTAACTACTCCCAGCACAGCACCTAGTGTTTTGGTAAACCTGGTTAACTCTTTCCCGTGGCTGGCCAATTACAGAGGGCCATTTAGAGTTACCATGACCAGTAACAATCCGTGTAGCAGCGCTACAAGCTCTTTGTTCTTCAACTTGGTTGATCCGACGGACTTCCTGATGATTGCCCCGATTGATGGATCTTATTATAGCTCTACGCAAACGTTTAACTCAAACTGTACGAGTACCCCACGCGTGGACCCGGTGACTGGCTCAGTGACACGGCCATCTTATACAGGCGCACTTGACAGAAAGGTGATCACACCTGGCTCTGCAGGGCCTTCGTTTTTTGCAGCTGGCGTTATAAATCCTGCTTCTATACCGCCATGTTATGTTGGCTGGATGGGCGCATCAAGTGTCGGAGTAATCAATGGTGATCTGAATGCTTCTGTAGGTTCTGCTACCAATTATAAAATCTTGGTGGAAGAGTTCGATCAGCCACACGGCAATGACAGCCCGCTGGTATTCAGGCAAGTAATCCTGAACAGAAATCTGCCGGCTACAGGCATTCCTGCGAGTGGCTATATATTCGATGGAAAAACGAACCCAACACCGGCCAATGCGCATTACTTCACCGATATCACGAACTATGATGCGATCAAAAACCGGTATGTATATCGCGTTACTTATTCTGCAACAGGCAGCTGCGGTACCATCAGAAGCTACTCTTACTTTAAGATTCTGAGCGATGGGCTTACCGGCGATGCGAATGGCGGTGTAAACTGGCGCGGCGCGCCGGGCAATGGTTCCAACACCACACTGCCGGGCAATGGTCAGTTTAAAGCGTATCCTAACCCTGCCACCACAGCATTGACGCTGAGCTGGAACAGCAGTGTGGATGCAGCCGCAAGCGTAACGATCTCCGATATGCTTGGCCAGGTAGTGCTGAAGCAAATATTAAACATCAACAAAGGACAAAATGCAAATGAGCTGAACGTTGCAGGACTTGCGCCGGGAGTTTACCATTATACGGTAAGCATGGAGCAGGGAATGCAGCAGGGCAACTTTGTGAAGAAGTAGCTTTGAATGCTTTATTACAGCAGCCAGTCTGGTACAAGTTGCCGGGCTGGCTGCTTTTAACTTATTATGGCGGTGACAGCTTCTTGCCACTCTGAAATGCCTCTTGCAGTAATGTAAGAGGCATTTTATATTGATGGAGGTCTTAGCTAAAGCTCATGCATCAAATGAAGTGATTCCCGGCAAGGTAAGCAGATACAAGCGATGCCAACTATACAGAACATTTAAAAACCCTTTCTTAAAACTTGCTTCAGGCTGCTATAAACTGCCTCAGCTTGATTAACTTTCCTTACTTTTTTCTCTACACATAATCAGCGCTATGTCCTACATTCTCCCGATTGCCATCAACAACCGCCGCATCTATTATCTGGATCTGGTAGCAGAGTCGGGATACAACCATCCGGAGCCGTTTGTGGCAGAGGTAAGACGCGGCCGTACTACGCTTTTGCAGATCGATAAAGAGCGTACGGCAAAGGTGCTAGGCGAAGAAGGCGGCAGGGATGTGCTGATGCGCCATTGTACTTTCAGTATGAATTTTGATGCTGCCATCAGCAGCCTTGAAATAATCATCAGGCCGGGCGCGGTTGCCAGGCACATACCTACCGTTATTCAGGAAGAGATAACCGAAGAGCACGGCGATTTTTTCAGTGATGAAGATGAGCCGGCGCCGGTATCATCTGCCTATACAGCTACCGAACAGACCGCATTGCTCTGCACACTCGAAGACGGAACAAAGCTCTACTGGCGGGATACAGAGCGGCATGTAGTGCTCGAAGCGCAGACCGACCGCCTGGCAACCGCTGGGACTGATCTTGCACGCCATATACCCTGTACCTTCCGGATGGGCAATGAAAATGCCAGCTATAGCGCAGACCTGTTATTACAATTAGTGCATCCATTACAGCTCTTACAAGGTGCGCTTGATTTTGGCTCAGAAGCATCGCAGCTCATTCAGCAGCGGACTATCGAGCGTGGCGGTCATCTACAGGAAGAGCAGAAGACCATTGACCTGTTTGAAAAGCTCAAAGCGCTCACAGGAATTGAGTATCGTGGAAAATATCTGCAGCAGGAGGAAGGACAGCCTTTTTATAAATCCATCTTCTTCGTAAAAAAAGAAATGGAAGGCATCAGCGCTTTTTATGAGGACAAAGACTTTCTGCATAATGAAGGAGAAAATCTGCGCATGGTATTGCCTAATGATGAGCTGAACAACATCATCCCATTCTACCATCAGCTGCCCAACCTTAAGCTGGCACGCAAGCACGGATCGAGCATTACCAATATGACTTTTAAGATCAAAGAAGATGGCGATACCGACATTCAAAAGCTGGATGAGCTGCGCGATAAAGCATTCGGCAGCATCCTGCGCAATATGATCCGGGCCTGGCTGCTGCCGGAGCTGCGCCGGGCAACAGCGCCACAGTACATCCGCCTGACATTGCTGGTACCCAATATTTATAATGAGGCAGATGTAAGCCTTACCCTGCGTACGTTGCATACCATTTTGCAAAACGTACAGGAGGAGCGGGGCGCAACTAAACTGGCTGGCTGGGAAGTACAGACGATTTCGGAAAGCGATGCGGCCTTCCTCGGCTACTATACATTACATAACCTGCGCAGCACGCCGGGCAAATATTACATCACCATAGACTGCGGTAAGGGAACTACGGACTTTTCTATCATCCGGGCTGGCAATAGCGCGGGTGAGCCTTTAGTGCCGGTGTACCGCAATGGCATTGCCGGCGCGGGCAATCTGATCTCCTATGCTATCTTCCAGGCGCTAATCGTATATCTCGCTAATGTGGCGGATGATAAAGAAGCTATCCGAAAATTCGTGCGCACCTACTTCCTCGACCCTGAAACGAGGGCGGAGCCGTTCTGGCTGAATGAGCTGGCACAGAAGATAGAAAGCTTCAAGATTCACTATGATCCCAATCTGCGGCAGCGCGATATCAACAGCGAATGGAATGCCGTGCAGCTGGAGAACCGCGCGAATTTCCGCAACCTGGGCGGGCGTGAATTCCAGACGTTATTATCGCTGCTCAGCCAGGTAAAGAATATTCCTGACGAAGAAGGCTATGTAGAGCAGGTGTGCGATGCGATCACCGGACTGGTAACGGCTAACCTTGAGCTTATCACCAAAGCGTTGAAAGAAAAAGGACTGGAATGTGAAGGTGTTCTGCTTACCGGCCGTGGATTTCTTTTCCGTCCATTGGCAGATGCCTTGCGCGCCTCATTGGGCCAATTGCTTTCTCTGCCACCAGATGCCATTCATGTACCGGATTCACCCTCAGAATATAAAAGCATCTCCCTGCGTGGCGTGCTCAACAGTCCGTTTATACTACAACCGGAAATAATTGGCTGGCCGGTGCAGGTAGCCGTGCAGCGCAATACAGCAGCAGCATCCGTACAGAAAAAAAAGAGCTTTCTCGATTACCTGACCTCCGGCGCCTGGATGCTGCGCAGCAATGCAGATGTAGAGATGAAAACCACGGATGCGCTGAACACATTGCTGAACGATTTTGAGCATCATAAACTGCTGATCGGCGGACGATTCCTTTCTCCAAGAGACAATAGCTTCCGGCACAGCCATGCAGGCAGCCGTTTCGATCTGGTCTTTTCGCCGGAAGGCTCTACCGGCCGCTTCCTCGTAAGGCGCATGACACCCGATGGGAGGCTAATTAATGAAGGGGAGCTGGAGGCCGACAAAGACATTGCGCAAAGCGGCGAAGATTATCTGCTGCCCTCCCTTTTTCCCGCAGCCTTCAGCACGCAGGACATTGAAGCTTTGCTGGATCGCCATGCCAAAGCATTCACCGGTCATTCATCCTAAAATCAGCTCTTCTTTTTAATCATTCATTTTATGCCAAAATACCAATCAGTGCTGCTGAGCCTGCTGGCATGTTTGCTATTTCATATAACCGGCCATGCGGCACCACGTATCCTGCGCAGCAGCAATCCGGGAAACGACGCGATATGGGTGAGCCTCAAAAAAGAGAGCAAAGGCCAGTACCAGCTAACGATCAACCGGGAAAAGCAGGCATCCGAAACCTTTAAAATGACCGAAGACTCTGCTGCGTCAAACGGCAAGAATCTGCGCTTTGCCAAAGGTGAGGAAGCCCGCGCCACAGCAGCATTGAAAGGCGCGGAAGATGTGATAGCGCATACGGCAGCCAATGACGCAGAAGCCACCGGCGATGCTGCAGGCGACATCAATTCCTTTGTCAATACCATAGTCCGGAAGGATGGGGTAGAAGGCGTAATGATTCTGCCAGCCGCGCCGGCGCCTGTTGATATAAGTAAAGGCAGCACAATGCCGGCCTGGTCATACGCGCTGATCGGAATACTGGTTGGCGCTGGGGGAGGTTATTTATTAAGTCGCTCTATGAAGCAGACCCTTCAGGCACGTGTGACTATTGAAGAAGATAAAGAGGAGCCATTAGAGAAAAGTACGGGCAATGATGGAGCTACCGTCAATGATGTGCTGGCAACTGATCAAAAGCTGAAAAAAGCGCAGAAAGATCTGAAAGATGCAAGAGCCGAATTGAAGAAAGCAACTACCAAAGCAGATGCTGAAACAGCAAAGAATAAAGAGCTGGAGGAAGACTACCACGCATTGGAGACAAGACTGAAAACAGCCAACGAAAGCATTGCCGCAGCACACGGGCAAATGAGTGGATTACAAAATCAGCTACAGCAGTTGCAAACTCAGGCATCGCGACAGGAAGCCTATTTTAAGCAGGCAGCCAGTTATATTATCCGGCCATTTACGGATTTTGCCGGGGGCGCTAAGATCAATCCTGCTGATAAAATAAGCCAGGCAATTGTAGAAGAGCAGATCGTGTTGATGGCTTTCCACTATTACTCGCTGGTTCGCTATGGCGCCGGTATCTGGGATGAGCATGATATCTATAACCTACAGCTGAATGGCTCCCCGGCTACGGGTCATAAAGCTGCCGAGCCGCAGCCGGTTCCAGTATCGGCAAGAAGCGGCTATCCCAATCTGGTGCTTACCATTGCTGAACTGCTCCGGCAGTCGGGCGCCAGCGGATCGGGTATGGACATCAGCATACGCGGCTATCGTTTTGTGCAAAGCCCTCAATAAAACCCATTGATCTCTATGAAGCAGTTTTTAAGTAAAGGTGCTATCGCCGGTGTCATTGTATGCATCTTGCTGTTTGCCGCGGCAGCATGGTGGGGCAATGCGCTGGTCGTGTTTTTGCTGCTGACGGTAAGCTGTGCGGTGGCCTGGTACTTTGTATGGGCTGCCTTTGAGCGCAGCCGCAATGAAGCGCTTGCTGTTGCAACGGTACAGCCGGACGTAGTGCGAAAAGAGTGGAATCATAAAGCCCGCACCGCTTACCGGCTGGCCTCTTTCAGCCTGTTGTCCATCATCTATATAGCAGGTATTATCACGCTTGGACTTTTTGTGATGCCGCGGGAGAAGACTCCTTATTTTCTGAATGCAGACTATCATTCCATTTACAACAGTGGTGTTTCTTTTCAAAAAAATCTTACGCTCTATACCTCTTCGGATCAATACAATGCACCCGGCATCTGGTCATGCGAAAATGGTACATTGGCAGTCGCCGCACAGCCTGATAAACGTATCCTTCTTGAGAGCAAACAATTCTTTACACCCGTGTTTCTGCAGGTTGCGGGAGAAAAAGATTCTGTTTATACGCCGGTCAATCTTCCGTATAAAGCACCGGTTGAAAATGGATTTACCCTCTCGAACGGAACAACTACGCTGAAACTCTCCATACAGGAAACAGATTCTGCCGGGTTTTTCAGCCGCTTGTTTTTTGGTCCTGAGAAACGGACAATTATCAGAGGAATTTTTCAAAGCACAGACGAGGAAGGGCTGAGGGTTTTCGGCGTGGGTATGCCGTTTAAGGATGACTTCAGCGTGTACCTGAAAACACAGATCAATACCGGGCTTCCACTGGACGATCTGTTGCTGCGCGGCGACACCTGGCAAAGTCATTATGCAGAAACGAGACAAATACTGGAGCACTGGCTGAGTGGCATGGGCAACTGTTATGTGCTGGCAGATCATGAAGCGGGCACGTTTCGGCATCTGGTCTTTTTCCCTTCCAATGAGTTTATATCGTCGGGCTACAATCTTTATGGCAATGATGGTGCGAAGCAGGAATACAGCGCAATTGTAAAACATGACATCCCTGTTGGCTCAAGAGTTTATTGCGGCTTTGGCAATAACGCCGCCGCCTTCACCTTTCAGGCAGATGGGACAGGAAGCAATAGCTTGGTTTTCCGCCGCCCGCAATATTTTTCCCTGAAGCCTAAAGGTGTTCAGCGGCCGCAGGCAGGCATTGAATACATCCGTTCATTGTACAATCATTACAGTGGCTTTATCGGTAGTCCTTTGGATGAAGGTTACCTCTTTCATGAAGATGTGCGCAAAGCTGCGGCCAATGACGTGAGCGGCACTATACGGGTCACTGCTGATAAGCCCGGTCTGCCATTACATACCCGCATATTCGATGCAAGACTCAAAGGCGGAGAAGCGCAACAGCAGGATGGCAGCTTCAGCCTGCGAAGTGCAGCCAACGATATTCAATGGCGTTATAGTGTTCGCGATTTTTCACAGCACCGCATGGCCTACGGGATGCTGTTCGGCATTATTACCGGATTGTATCTGCTAATCGCATTGGTGCTTTTTTTCTTTCCGTCTCCATCTTTGGTGCGCATTGAGCCGCTCATTTACTATGTGCTTTTTGCATTGGTATTTGTGCGTGTGTTGCTGCTGTGGCGTATTGCTACATTTCCTCCATCTGAAGATGCCACCCCCCGAGAGCTGGACAGCTATCTTTCTTTTGATTTTAAAAATGGTTTAGGATCGCTGCTGCCCAATACTGCCTTGTATCTGTTGGTTTTCTTTGCAGGAATAATCGGCTGGCGGTTGCTGACCGGACGAAAAGATCAAAGTCAAAAAAGCGCTGGCACAAGTTCTTTATCCGAACGGTTGGTGAGCTATACCGCTACGCCAAAGCAGGTTGTTATTGTACAGATTCTTGTGCTGGTAGCCTGTATGATCGGTGTAAAGCTCGGGCCGCATATCGGGGCTGATATCATTACCCGCATCAGCAGTATCCTGATTCCTGTAGGCAGCTATCTGGTGCTTTGCCGCAGGCTGCTGGCCGTAATGCCCGACCGGTCGAAATATCAGCAGGGAAATATCCCTCAGTGGATGAGCTATCCTGCCCGCTGGTTCTACTATTTCTACGATAGCCCGGAATTTCTGCTTTCACTGGTCACGCTGGTTTTTCTGCTGATGGTAGATCGGGGGTTTGCGGTACTGTTCTTGCTCTTTCTTTTGTTTAAAAATATTGCTGTTTCATTTGCCAGAAGGCCATTTACTACCGCCGATACACGTTTCACCGATCTTATCTGGAAGCCACATAATTACTGGATTTATGGCTTCTTTTCGCTCGCGCTGTATCTGGTGGCTATCTCATGGAGAGGCATGTTTCACCAGCTGTTATTGCAGCGAAGAATCGTAGCGATCATTTTTATCCTGCTTGCCGCTATACTTATCTATATAGTGCTGAATGCGCGCCAACAGCTGCGCAACCGTCTTTTGATCGGTTTAAGTGTTCTATTGTTGCTGATTGCTTTGCCATTCACCTGGCGGTTCATTGACCGCTATATCCGTGACGATGTAAAGTATGTATCGCACCGGGCATCGCTCATTTACATGCCGGTCGATTCTGTCATTAATCAGAGCACCTACAACTCTTTCGAAGAAAGAAAGATCCTGGAGACAGCAGAGTCACAATGGTTCGTAAACAGCTATTTGAACAAGCCGTACGATCCGCGCAGGAGGGTGAACCTGCGCCCGTACTTCGATGCCGGTGTAGATTATACCACGCAGACGCGCGATGTGGTGCTGCCACGCTTCGTGATCTCAGAGCTGGGCAATGCGGTGATGCTGATGTTGCTGGTATTGCTGGCTGTGCCGCTTATTTTTTACTTCCTCTCGTACCGGGTTTATACAAGGCTCGCGCCGAAGCAGCTGACGCCGCACGCATACAGCGCCATGCTCAGCATCGTATTATTGTTTACGGTAGGCCTGTTTGTATGGCTCACTTCCACCAATCGCTTCGTGTTTTTCGGGCAGGATTTTCCATTCCTTTCCCTGACCAGCAGATTGAGCGTTATTCTTCCGCTGATGTTGTTGCTCTTTCTATTACTGGGCAAACCGCCTGCGGCAGAACTGTCCAGCGGGGGATTGCAAAAAAGGGGCATTGCATGGGCTACATTCCTCGGCATTCTCGTTGTATTCATCATCGCAACCGGCAGACCCAATCTGCTGAATGAACGGGACTTTACCGTACGGATGGCGGAGACTGAAACGCTCATTAATAATCAGGTGAATGATCTACTGCAATACATGCAGGATACCGCCACCAGTAATCCGCGCAGCGGCAGGCCCAACATCTTCGCCATCCTGAACAAGATGCGTACAACGCCCGACTTTCAGCAGCTTTCAGAAAATGCAAGTCCTTATTCACGGAGTATTTTGAAAATGCTTTCAGAGCAGCCGGCCAAAGCCTTTCAGCCGGAAAGCCCGGTCTACCTGCGTTACGATGATGAGGAAGAGCGCTACTCGGTAACCTACAACCGGAATGTGTACTTGGAGCTGCCTGCTTATGAGGAAGGCCACCAGTGGACCGGCAATGTCTATGAATATGCCAGTCAGCAGGGCGGCAATGCCGGAGCTGTAACGCTCAACAGCGGGACATATGCACCTCGCTCATTGCCCTATGTAGCTGGCGGCGGACCGGTGAAAGTGGCCGTCATCCCTGCCGGATGGCTATACAGGCGCAATACACCGCTTGCGTTGGTGAATGTAGAAAACAGCGCGGGCGAGAAAGACGCCGTGCTCAGCATTTATCTGCCGGGCGAGTCGAGGCCTTCTGTACAGGAAGTGCGTGGGTATGTGCAGGAATTGCCTGCGGGCGCACTGGCTTATGTGGTGCAGAGCGGTAAGCCCTGGCAAGTGCGCTACGAGCCTGCTTCCGGCAAGCTGTTCGCGGCCAACCATTATATCAATGGTCGTCAACGGCTCATTTATCCGCTGGCCAGCCGTTATTTCTGGATCTATCAGTATGCCCGCACTGCATCATCGGCCTATACCAACGATACGATCCTGCATAAAAATGCGCCGGTTACATTGGATTATAATCTTACTGATTCTGTGGAATGGATGATCAGCGCCTCCTATCCGCAAAGCACGAAAGCCGGTCTGCGTCCTAACTTCCGCTTTGCGGTGATTGCTGCGGATGGCGATGGCAACATCCGCCTGATGTCTGATTTTACGCGCAATCGCAAACCGCTTGATCCTAATAACCGGAGAGCCATAGCCCGGCTGGAGCAGGAGCATTTCTTCCGGAGCAGCACGCGCCTGGAGCGCGATCAATGGGGCAATGTTAACTTATTGCATCTGGCTAAAGGTCCGGGCTCTTCTGTGAAACCGATAGTAGCCGCAGCCGTAGCGGAAGAGGTGAACGCCGGTTGGGGAGAGCTTAATCTAAATTCGCCGGGTACCAAAGAGCAGTCGCCAAGAGGCTTTGGCGAGCTGAGGCAGTACGGCGGATTTGATCTGAAAGCAAAGCCCTGGCGGGAATCGCACGATGGTGATTTCCAGGGCGCAGACTTTCTTACGTACATCCGCAAGTCAAACAATCTGTATCATTCGCTGATCATTTTCCTCGGCTCTTATCCCAAGGCCAGCTTTGAAAAAGGCGGACAATATGCCCTGAATAATGTACTGTCCAATGATGCGGATGGCGGGCGGAATACCGGGCCAATCATTGGATTCCGTGGATCGGCGATGCGGCTTGCACCTTACCGTAAAGGCGGATGGCCGCGCACTGCTTTGGCGGATGATGCAGTCAAAACTTACTTTGGCAATAAAGAATCTGTGCTGGCAAAAGGATTGAGCACCAACTACGGCCTCTATGTAGATGATGATAACAAAGCAGACCGGTCCATCTATGCGCGTACGCTGGTCAGCTATGGCGATACGGTCATCTTTGATACACTGGCCCAACGGCAGATCGCTTCTTTTCTTTGGAGCTTTCCCGAAGAGTCTTCGTTCATTCAGCAATTGCGTGCCTTCCCCGATCCTATGCGCAACTTTATTGATGGGCTGCGCAATCCTACGCTGGGTGGCACTCCCTACAATATGACGCCGGTGAAAATGGCGGAAATGTACGGCAGGCTTGCTACGCAAAATGCCAGTCTTAAATTACACATTGCCCCGCGCGAAGCCAGTGCATACCGGCCTTTTCAGATAGATAATACCTGGGCTGCCGGAAGCTATCAGCAGTTTCTTCAAAGCTATATCTACAAAGGCATGGAGCAGGTGCTGGGAGTTGGTGGCACAGGCGTAAAGCTATTCGGTGGAAGTGCGCGCAAAGTGTGGAGCAACGGTACGCTCTTCTGTTATGCCAAGACCGGAACGATCGGCAGCGAAGGCAGGCTCAATGCTAACAGCCGGAGGCTGGAGCTGATACTTTCCAATAAAGACCTGACTACAGAAGCCGCCGGCACAGCAAAAATCTATACCGTCTATTTTACGGCTGATCAGATTGGCGGCGATCATAACTGGGCGCTTTACCGCCAGATCATCGATGCCATTGTCAGCTCTTCTTCTTTCAAAAACTATATGCAATAACCACAGCACATGAACCAAAAGAACCGACAGCCTTTACTGTTTATGGGCGCAGCTTTGCTTGTGTGCCTGCTTGGTTATCTGCTGCTTTACCGGCATGCACCTTCGCCCTCGCGCCCCGAAGAGATTACGGCGGAAGTTCCGGATTTTAAGGAGAGCAGGCATCTTACGGCAATGAACGCAGATTCATTCACCACACTGCTGAGGCAGGTATATACTACTGCTGGCATCGAACGAAAAGATGGAAAACTACGGATATCATTGACCGGACAAGGTGCGCGTGCCTCTGATTTTTATAATGATAATCCGCTGCTGCTCAAAGTGCATTCAGATGAATTTTCCATCACGCACAATAAGACGAAGGAGGAAATAGCCGCTATCTTTACGCTGCATACCGAAGGGAACGATACGTATATCCGTGTGCCCAACGATATCTTATTTCAACTAACCGAAAAAGCGTCCAACGCAAAGCATGGCTGAAGCAATCAACGCTCAGAATATCAATGATTATCTGCTCTACCTGGCTGACCGGCTGAAGCAGCCCCTGCCTGCGCCTTATAACAATGGAGCCAGCTTCAACGGTAAATCCGCCAATGAAATTGCTGCAGCCCTCGAAGCGCTGTATGACCGGCTCGGTATACCCCGGCAGACCGGCTGGAGCTATGAAGATGCTTTCCTGAAAGAGCCTCCGAAGATTACCACACCGGTGATGATCGTAAACCCTACAGCACCGATCAGCAATGCGCCTGCATATAGCTACTATCCGGTGGCGCCGGGTATTGGCAGGGCCAATTTTAAGCCATTCCTGCACTGGGTAGAGGAGCGCGTCAGGCGTCCGCTGGAGCTGTTTGGCATTACGGCGTGGGATCATTACAGCGATGATGCCATTCGTCAGGCATTGCCCAATGTATATCGCTCATCCAACATTACGCCCGACGAGGCGAAGCAGCTTGAATTGGGCTTTCTATCTGTTTATCATCAGAAGGTAGCGCCGGTACCCGTGCAAATACCGGCAATGCCTGCATCACTGGTCAGCAATAATACGCCGCCGTCGGCACAGGCCACTTATGCTACGGTAAAGCAGCCCAAAAGCATGATAAGAAAGCTGATGGTTCCTGCGATTTTGCTCATCATATTGGGAGCGGCAGGTGTATGGCTATGGCAGCAATACCACGCTTATATGAACCTACCCACCGTCTATGCGCTGACCAATAATATTGCGCTGCGGGAAGATCCATCAGACACCTCGCCGGTTTTGGG
The DNA here is from genome assembly GCA_965200035.1 of Chitinophagaceae bacterium. Lineage (GTDB taxonomy): Bacteria > Bacteroidota > Bacteroidia > Chitinophagales > Chitinophagaceae > UBA1952. The sequence goes on from OZ241334.1 coordinate 2,369,627, forward strand.
ACGTATGGATATTTATGGCACTTACCTGGATTCAAAGAATGTAAAGCAAAACTCGGCCAGCCAGCTAAAGCTGAGCACCGGCGAGCTGACGAATGGTTTTTATAAAGCCACGAGCAGCAATAATTTCTGGAGCTATCTGGCCGGAAATGACAGCACGCTCTATGTGCATACCAAATACGTAACTACAGACAAAGCCTTATTTGAAAAGTACAGCGATGACCTCGATAATTTTAAAAATGATTACAACGAGCTGGATAAGTTAGGCTTCATCTACCGACAAATGATCGGGCGGGCAGTGCTGAAAAACAGTGAAGGTAAAGTGCTGAAAATAGCCGCTTCCTGCAAGCCCAGTCCCAGACTCAGCAGGGTAGCGCCATTATCTATCGGCAAGTACAGGAATAAAATAACCGGCGAGCTGGATGTGATAATACAGGCTACGGACGGGTTTTGCTATGTGCTGAGAGGCGGAGAAAATGAATTGCCGCCCACTATTACCCCGGTAACCATCATGTACGGAACAGTATCAGAGCCCATGAAAGCCGGCGGCATGTTTGCACGGCAGGGAAACGGGAATACCCTGCGCTTTGAATATTGCAGCGACGGGCAGGTCTTCTTCAGCCAGCCGCCTTATACGCTGTTTATGCCATTGCCCGCAAGCATTCCCATACCACCACCGGCAGATGACGATGCAGATACGGTGCCGATGGATACAACGGCAGCCGGTGTTTATTAAGCTGTGCTTTAAATGCGTAAATAGAAGATCAATTCATCATGAAATGCCGGTGTATAAAGACCGGCATTTCGTTGAAAACGTATTACCTTCGCGCCTCGGGCGCCGGGCCCGGTTCCGCCACTCAGCGCCGCAGATGTAAGCTTAAACGAAGCATTCTTTTAATTTTTTGCTTTTTAATTTTTACTTTTTAATGTATGCCGCGCGATACTTCCATTAAATCAGTCCTCATTATAGGTTCAGGTCCCATCATCATTGGTCAGGCCTGCGAATTTGACTACTCCGGCTCTCAGGCCGCCCGCTCGCTTCGCGAAGAAGGAGTGAAAGTGACTCTCATCAATTCCAATCCGGCTACCATCATGACCGATAAGATCGTGGCGGATAAAGTATATCTCCTGCCGCTGACGGTGGAAAGTATTGAGCAGATACTCGAAGAAAGCGAAATCGATGCTGTGCTGCCTACCATGGGCGGGCAGACTGCGCTGAACCTGTGTAAGGAATGCGACGAGCTGGGTATCTGGGAGCGCTTCAACGTGCGGCTGATCGGTGTGGATATCAAGGCCATTGATAAAGCCGAAGACCGGGAGCTGTTCCGCAGATGGATGATCGAGATGGGCATACCGGTAGCGGAGGCAAAAACGGCCAATTCACTGCTCGAAGGAAAAGAATTTGCCCAGGAAATTGGCTTGCCGATCGTGATCCGTCCTTCCTTTACGCTGGGTGGTACCGGCGGTGGCTTCGTAAAAGCAAAAGAAGAGCTGGATGCCGCGCTGGATGCAGGTTTGAAGGCATCTCCCATTCATGAAGTGCTGGTAGAAAGAGCAGTGCTGGGCTGGAAAGAATTTGAGCTGGAGCTGCTGCGCGATAGTGCGGATAATGTAGTCATCATCTGTACGGTAGAAAACTTTGACCCGATGGGCATCCATACCGGCGACAGTATTACCGTAGCACCCGCTATGACCCTCTCCGATACGGCCTTTCAGCTGATGCGCAACACCGCCATCCGCATGATGCGCGATTTGGGCAACTTCGCCGGAGGCTGCAACGTACAGTTTGCTCTCAATCCTGAAACAGAAGAAATCATTGCCATTGAGATCAATCCACGCGTGAGCCGTTCTTCTGCGCTCGCTTCCAAGGCTACGGGGTATCCCATTGCCAAGATTGCGGCTAAGCTCGCCATCGGCTATAACCTGGATGAGCTGCAAAACCCGATCATACAAACCACTTCCGCATATTTTGAGCCGGCGCTGGATTATGTGATCGTAAAAATGCCCCGCTGGAATTTTGATAAGTTCAAAGGTGCAGATGATACGCTGGGCCTGCAGATGAAGAGTGTAGGAGAAGTGATGGCGATTGGCCGCACCTTCCCCGAAGCGTTGCAGAAAGCCTGCCAGAGCCTGGAAAACAACGCTACCGGCCTGAGCTTTCTCAGCACCAGCAGGCTGCGCCCCGAAGAGCTGATGGAAACGTTGAAGCGCCCGCAGTGGGATCGCATTTTCCGCATCAAAGAAGCGCTGGCCGCGGGCATCTCTATCAAGACCATTCGTGAGCTGACGCTGATCGACCGTTGGTTCCTGTACCAGATACAGGACATCGTCAATATCGAAAAGAAAATAATTGCCTGCAAGCACCTGGAGAATATGGACACCGATCTGATGTGGGAAGTAAAAGGAATGGGCTTCTCAGATGATCAGATTGCAGAGCTGCTGCGCGATTGTACCTCTGATGAAGTGTATGATTACCGCAAAGCACAGGGCGTTAAGCGCATATTCAAAATGGTGGATACCTGCAGCGCCGAGTTCGAAGCGAAAACACCTTATTTCTACAGCACCTTTGAGCGGCCTGCCGTTTCCTGAATAAAAATTATTGATTTACAAAGCCTGCAGATGATCGCAGGCTTTTTTTGTTGATCCTGTAAACAATAAATAGGATACTATCGGGTTAATAGTGAAACCCACATTCACTTAAACCCATGAAAATGAATAAATCAGCAGCCTCTTAACCCTGTTGCTGCTTTTTACTACCACCTCTGCAATGCGCAAACCCGTTTTGATTTCAACATAGGCAGCGGAATCAATGTAGCAAGAGCCGGCGATAATTTGGAGATTATGCAAGAGACTTTCGTTCAAAAAGTAACTATTATCTGAGTGCGCAGCTACGCTCAGACAAATTGCATAAACTGAATTACGGCATCGGCATGCAGCTGATGTTCTATAGCTTTGAAGAGCAGCGTTACGAGCGCAATGCATCCTATATTCCTTATTTTGAAAGCTGGCGTAAGCTCACCTACAAAAGCGCTTATCTTTCCTGAATCCATTGCTTGACTTTGCCATAGACAGAAAAGGGATTATTCAGTGCCAGATAAGCGCGCCGGTTGGTATTAAATTGTATGCAGATAAAAACATCACTAATATACAGCCGGTGGCTGTGAATGTATTTGCATTGGTGCTGATGACGATAAGTACCATTGGAGTATCTATCAGCCTTTTGCGGAAAAAAGGATACAGTGCGCCTGCCTCGGAACGATTATTAAGCTGCCTTTGAGCAGGGTCACCTTGTTTGAAGTTGCGCTCATGGTAGCCATGAGCGCAACGATGCTTGGGATGATGAACCGCTAAAAAATCAAGCAATGATGAAACAATGGATAGCCACGCTGACGCTGCTCCTGATGCTTTACTGCGCTGCGGCTCAGGAGCACCACAATCATTCTGGAATGGACATGGATATGCCTGAAATGAACCATCATGATATGAAGATGGAGGACACGGCTATGAGCCATGCTTTATCCCGCAACCTGCCGATGAGCCGCAACGGAAGCGGTACCGGCTGGAACCCCGATTCATCGCCTATGTACATGTATATGAAGCATTCTGGCAAATGGATGTACATGCTGCATGGCAATGTCTTTATACGTTACAATCATCAGGATCTTACCGGCAAAGGCAGCCGTGGCGATGCTCAATGGGATGCGCCCAATATGATGATGACTGTGGGGCAGCGGCCGGTAGGCAGGAAAGGGCTTTTACACTTTTCATCCATGTTCTCACTCGATGCCGTCGTTACCGGCCAGCGCGGCTATCCTTTGTTGTTTCAAAGCGGTGAGTCTGCGCATGGCGTACCGCTGGTAGATCGTCAGCACCCGCATGATCTGTTCTCTGAGCTATCGGTAAGCTACGCTTATTCTTTTTCGCCAAAGCTGGATGCTTACCTATACGTTGGCTATCCCGGTGAGCCTGCTTTGGGTGCGACCACCTTCATGCACCGGGCATCGGGCATGGATAATCCTGATGCTCCGCTGAGCCATCACTGGGTAGATGCCACACACATCACTTTTGGCGTGGCTACGGCAGGCATCCGTTACGGAATGTTTAAGCTGGAAGCATCTTCTTTTACCGGGCGTGAGCCCAACGAGAACCGGTATAATTTTGATAAGCCGCGATTCGATTCAAGGAGTGCGCGCCTTTGGTTCAATCCGGGAAAAAACTGGTCCTTGCAGGTATCGCATGGATTTATAAAAAGCCCTGAAGCGCTGCATTCAGATGAAGATGTTTACCGCACTACGGCTTCTGCATCGTACAGCAAAGTGTTGGGTAAAGAGACTTTTCTGAATGCTACCATGCTTTGGGGAATGAACAAACAACATGGCAATGAAGCCGAACATGCAGCACTGCTGGAAGCCGCCCTGCGCCGCGAACGCACCGTAATTTACGCACGCTATGAATGGGTGCAGAAGTCGGTTGAAGAGCTGAGCCTGGATGAAGCGGTGTATGGGCACGATGCACGCTTTCCGGTAAATGCAGTCACCCTGGGCGGAGGATATGATGTGCTGCACCGCTCACCTGTACGTATGATGCTCGGCATACAAGGCTCCGTGTACCGCGCTCCTTCGAAGCTCAATGTATTGTATGGAGATCATCCGCTGGCCGCTGAGGTCTATCTGCGCTTCTATCCCGGTCTTATGAACATGTAAAAAGTAAAATGCCGGATGCAGCTGCATCCGGCATTTTACTTAAAAAGGAGTCTATAAGGGCTTATTTAAACTTGCCTGCAAATTTGCCATTGCTGAGTGTAATGCTCGTGCCCTTGTCTTCATTTACGAATTTTCCGCTGAACGTACCTTCGATTTCTGTGCTGCTCAGCTTAGTGATTTCGACTGCGCCGGACTCAGAAGCATAGCTGTCGCCCGCAGCAGTGCCGTTGGTAGAGCTGATCACCAATACCGGAAAGATAGGATCGGAAGCCGTGTTGGAAAAGTTGGCCCGTAGCGTACCTGCTGAGGTGCTGGAGCCGCTTTGCAGCAGGATGATGAATTGCGCATTGCGGGTCGAGAAGTTGGTGGTATTTACATCGTTAACCGTCAGCGTAATATTATCATAGCCTGAGCCGGAAGCCTGGCGGATAGCGCTGGCCTGTACCGGGCTGGCCGGATTGAACGTTGTACTGCCGGAAAAATCGCTGCCTGTGTTGAATGAGATGGCAGCCTTGCCCGGAGCCAGATTATTTGAGCTGGGAGATGTGTCATCACTGTTCTTCTTGCAGGATGCAAACACGGAAAGGCTCAGGAGTGCTGTGGCATAAAGTAGAGATTGGACTTTCATAAAAAATTGTTTTTTGGTTAAGAATTTTATGATGCAAAGCTGCGGCATAATGCAGGCCTTTGAAATCCGTGCTAACACGTATTTTTCCAAAATGCGTTTATTGATCCTTATTAAATCCTGATTTTAATACAGGCTGTATTTTACAGAAAGATTGAGGCGCGGTTTTTTGGAGCAATATTTATAGCCGGAAATTTTTTCCAGGCAACGCTAAACATTAATGATGCAGGAATCAGATAAAGCGCGGCAGCTGAGCCGCCATAAGCTATTGGCTACAGGACTATTCGTAGCTATGATGCTGCTTTATACAGGCATGACCTGGCTGGCGCGCACAGACCATGCGGTGTGGATCGGCTATGTGCGCGCTTTTGCAGAAGCCGCTATGGTGGGCGCGCTGGCCGATTGGTTTGCCGTCACCGCATTGTTCCATCATCCATTTGGCATTCCCATTCCGCACACCAATCTGATCGAGCAGAGCAAAAAATCGATCGGGGATAATCTGGGCAACTTTGTCGTCTCCAACTTTCTGACGCCGGCCACTATCCGTCCGTACATTCAGAAGATAGAAGTCTCGGGATATGTAGCGCAATGGCTGGAGAAACCCGGGAACAGAGCCGCACTGATCCGCGAAGCCGCTTACCTGATGAAAGATATTGTAGGCAGGATGGATGATGATACGATCACTTCATTCATTGAAGAAAAAGGCAGGGCCATGATCGGGAGCATAGAGCTCAATAAGATCGCCGCCAATACGCTGACTTACCTGCTTGATAAGGGAGAGCACGAAGAAGTAGTTACCCTGCTGGCCGGAAAAATCAAGGACTACATCCGGCAGAATGAAGGGCTGGTACAGGAAAAAGTAAAGTCGGAAAGCTATTTTTTCATTCCCAATTTTGTAGATAAGAAGCTGGCCGGAAAGATCACCAACGGACTTGTAAATTATTTTGAAGAGATAGAGTTGGAGGAGGATCACCGGCTGCGCGGCGAGATCACTACCCAGTTATATCAGTTCTCCAAAGACCTGCAGACACAGCCGCGCTGGAAGGACGAGCTGGATGAGCTGAAAGAAGGATTGCTGAGCGCAGACACCATTCATCAATATGCAACAAGCATCTGGAGATCGCTGAAAGCAACGCTGCTCAAAGAGCTTTCTGCTACCGACTCCAACCTGAAAAAACAGATTGAAAAGCTCCTGCAGGAAATGGCGGACAACCTGATCGCCAATCCCGGCCTGCGCTCAAAAATAGACAGCTGGCTGCGCTTCAATGCGTACAAATACATTCTGCGCAATACGCAGCAGGTAGGCAACCTGATCTCCAACACTATAGGAAACTGGGAAGGCAAAGAGCTGAGCCGCAAGCTTGAGCTGGAAGTTGGGAAAGACCTGCAATTCATCCGCATCAATGGCACTATTGTAGGCGGCATTGTAGGTACGTTGATTCACTTGCTTACCGAGACACTTACCTGAAAGTTTGTAGAAACAAAAACGGCAGCACCAGCGCTGCCGTTTTTGTTTGAAGAAGATGCGATGATCAATTTGAGAAAATAATTTTTTCCTTGATCTCATTAAAGCCATAGCTGATCCGCAGCACATAAAGTGTCTCCGGCGTAAATGCATCGGATACGCGGAAGGTGAGCTTCGTGCCATTCGGGTTCACCTGATTGTAATACAACTGCTCGCCGTGCATTCCGGTAATAGAAAGCTCTACATTTTCATTCACAGGCTTCAGGAATTCTACTGTGATCACATGATTGGTCACCGGATTCGGATACACCCGCAATACCTGAACCTCCGCGCCATTCTGTAACCGAACGGTATTGGAATATTTAAAGTCGCCCTGCTTCGAATAACCTTTGATCCGGTAAAATACTTCGGGTGAGCTGATTCGCTCATCCTCAAAATTATATTCTTCGCGTACCCTGTTGCTGTAGTTGCTCAGCGTACCCACAGGTACAAAATCAACCGCATCTGAAGAGCGCTCGACCATAAAATGATCCGTGGCATCATTGCCATCCACCACAAAATTCAGCCTTGCGGCATTGCCCTGCCATGCGGCGCTCAGCTCAATGCCTTGAAGCGGAAGCGCTACACTCATATTGAAAATGCCCAGCTTGGAAAAGGTGCCGCCAAGAATAGTTTGAGACTGTGTGCTGTCCATACACATCCAGTCCTGCATCACCGTAGCATACAGTTGCCTGAAGTCGAATTGAGTAGGAACCTGCGTGCTGGAGGTCGGCGAAGTCGGCAGGATTGGTGAGGTACCGAAGATGCCTGTGCTTGAGCCTACACCATAGCCATTTACTCCTGCGCCAAAAAAAATCACTGGTGCACCTGCGCCATGATCGGTTCCGGTGCTGGCATTGCTCATTACCCGGCGGCCAAATTCCGAGAAGGTCATGCCGGTCACCTTATTCGCTTTGCCCATCAGCGTAAGATCATCCTGGAAAGCAGCGATGGCCAGAGACAATTTGCCAAGGATATTAGCGTGATAGCCGGTACCATGATCGCCGGCCAGCACCTGATCGGTATGCGTATCGAATGAGTCAGGATGGTTCACCACATACACCTGCGTAGCCAGTCCGCCGCCAATCAGGCGCGCTACTACTTTAAGCTGGTCGGAAAGCGTATTGCCGGTAGCAGCATACATGGTGGACTGCGTAGTCTGCGCACCATAAGCAGTCTGGATACGTGAAGTATAGGCATTGCTCTGGTCTTTCATCATGCGCAGGAAGGTGAGCTCCGTGCCATAATCGCTGGCTGGTGCAGGCGCCGGCGTTTGCGTAGCTACGCTGATGAGCGATGCCGGATTCGGCACATTATAGCCCATATTGATGCTGGGCCCCTGCAGGGAAAGCGGCAGCGAGCCACCGATCTGAATAGCTAACGGATCTGGCGTGGCAGTATTTGGATAACCGGTAGGATAGCCGGGATTCGCTGTATTCAATTCACGTCCCAGCCAGCCGGTGTCCTGATTTTGACCAGCGCTGTTGATCCCGGAAAACCAGATGTCCTGCGCCTGAAAGTGACTGTAATTCGGATTCGGATAGCTCACGCCCTGCACAATAGCGACCTTGCCATTTGCAAACATATCGCGGAGCTTGCCCATGGCCGGATGCAGCCCTGTAGCGGATGAGCCGGGCAGGTAGCTTACTTTGGTAGAGACCGATGAATAGACCGGGTCAAACGGAATGAGCACATTGGAGCGCGCATTTCCCAGCTCAGTATATTTATCAATCGGGATCACCATATTCAGGCCGTCATTGCCGCCATTCATTTGAATGATGACCAGTATTTTATTGCAGGTACTTGTACCTCTGCTCAATGCATCCAGCAATGGATTGGATAATCCGCTTCCTGCAAATACCGGAACACCGGAAAAGAAGAGTGGCGTGCTCAGTACAGCCGAGCTCCTCAGAAAATTTCTACGATTCATGATCAGTTTTTTAGGAGGTGTATGGATTACATAAGCTGAAACTCTGCAAGCAGCAAAAGCTCATTGATCAGCGCATTGAGGCGGCCCTTCACCACATTTTTATTGTTGGTGACCTGGGTGGCCGTAGCCGTGCCCGGCGGGGCTATGTAATAGTCCCATACATCTGTCCAGTAGTGATCTGCTGCCTGATTGTTCAGCAATGCACGCTGCTTCAGCCCGTTGGCGCCTGTCTTGTAAGTGGCATCCAGGTCTACCGGCATCAATACCGATAGCAGTGCATCGATCAGCGTATCCGGCATTCGTATAATGCTGTTGGAGAACTGCTGTACCGCTGCAAATACATCGATCTTAACCGTAAGCCCGCCGGATGAATACCCATTGCCCGCCAGTGTTTTCAACAGGCTTTCCCGCTGCTGAATGGTATTGGTATTGATCCAGTTCTGGTAATAGGTAGGCTCCTGATAATAAGCCTTCCACCCGGATACATTAGGTACTAAGCCATAGGCCTGCTCCATCGCATTCGCTTTGCTCTGAAAGCTGTTCCAGATCGTGTACTGATTGGCTGTGCCGGTACTTACATTCGTCTCAATAGCCATCGAGCGGATCAGACCGGTAATCATATCCAATGGACTTTTGATCATTACCCCGCGGTTGGCCAGGTCATAAAAATGTTCGCTCTTCAGCAGCATTTTCATCACCGGCATGATCTCCCAGTTGGCATTGATGAGTGCAGTAGCGAGTGGTGCAATCACATTGGCTTCTACATTGGTATCTATATCGTAATAAACGAAGAAGCGGTAAAGCCTGCGGCAGATGTACTTCGCGATAGTGACACCCTGCTGCGCGAACAGCATATTGAAAAAGAGATCAAACTCATTGGCGCCGCTGGCCATCGGCTGATTGTTGATGGCGCCAGTAGACGGCGGCGTTGCGAAAAACGAAGAGAACTGCTTGTTCGTCTGATTGTGGTATGTATAGCTGAAGCCTACGGTAAATGGAAAAGGACCCGTAAAGCTGCTGGTCACCCGCCAGCCGGAAAGCACTTTCGCCGCCGCTTTAATGTCATCTTCCGTATAGTTCTGCGTAGGCACTTTGCCCAGCATAAACAGCTCCATCAGCTCCCGTCCAAAATTTTCGTTAGGCGCATTGGCCGTACTATACTGATTGCTCAGATATACCAGCATGGCAGGCGTTTTGGCAATGGCACGGATGAGCGTGTTGTAATTGCCCAGCGCATTATCGCGCAGCAGCTTCATGTATTGGTGATTGGCGGTGGAAGAATTATTAATCATTCCACGCACATCATCAAAGTTCACCGGGATCAGGTGATACCAGAAGTTCACCATCTTTTCCCGGATGATTGTGCCGTCATTGATGCAGATGCCCCATGACCACGCGCTGAGGCTCGTTTGCCGGGTGTATTCCACGCTGCCATCATTAGAGGTGGATGCGAAGGTGAGGTTAGTACCGGTCCAGTCGGCGCCTAAAGTTATGCCACTGCTGTCTGCATAGGTAGCATTATAGTAGTTGAGTGGCGTGCCGCTTGGTGCCGATGGCGGCGAGTAAGGCAGTGCCGGCAGGGCAGGAGTAACGGTGGGAACAGTGAGCAATGCATCTACCGCACCGCTCATGGTCATGGCTGTGTAAACATCAAGGTCTCCCTTTTTCACTCCAAAGCCAACACGGCGCAACAGGTGCGCAGCTTCTGCGTTGCCCCAGGAACCGGTGTAAGCATTAAGACCACTGGTTACATTGCCCGATCGGTTGGCGGTGGGGTTAGCATCCGGTCCTACAGGCGGATTGATGATCTGTTCGCTGTAGTGCCGGCCACCAAGTTGCTTACGCGCATAGCGCTCAAACAGCGGATCTTTTGTAGCCGATATGTTAGGCTTTTCCTGACTGCTGCCTTGTGTAAGCTTTTTGAAAAATTGCCTTCTTGCGTAGTTTTTATTTCCCATACAACCACATTTTTATTTATCTAAAAATAATTTGGTTAATTAGGAATACTAAGCAATGGTGGGTTAACTCACTGTTATTCCGGTAATTATTCCTTTAAAAATTGCGTCATTACTTATCTAATTAACAACTTTGTTATTTCTAACCTGTATAATGATTAATAGAACTATTCTTTAGAAAATGGTGTTGGTTTGACTTTTTTATTCCTGTTAACTAAATCTGCCGTATTAGTATCTGCATCCTGTTTTCATTAACATTCAGTATGAGTAGAAAAGAAAGCAACAGCTAAGGCAATACCTGCACTTTCGGTCCCAACCCGCTACTTTGATTATCTTTGCGCCGCTTCTGCCAATCCATCCGCTTCATCCAATGAATCATTCCATTCTTCAAAACGAGTCTGTTCCTTCTGACAAAAAGAAAATTATCGTCCTCGGTTCCGGTCCCAACCGCATTGGTCAGGGCATCGAGTTCGACTATTGCTGTACGCACGGCCTGATGGCTATTCGTGAAGCAGGGTATGAGGCCATCATGGTCAACTGTAATCCGGAAACCGTATCCACCGATTTTGATATTGCCGACAAGCTCTATTTTGAGCCTGTGTATTGGGAGCATCTCTGGGAGATCATAGAGCATGAAAACCCGTATGGAGTGATTGTGCAGCTCGGCGGACAAACGGCGCTGAAGCTGGCCAAGAAGCTGCATGAGCGTGGTATTCGTATCATCGGCACGTCTTTCGATAATATGGATATTGCCGAAGATCGTGGCCGCTTCTCGGATTTGCTGAAAGAGCTGGGCATACCCTATCCGCAATACGGAACGGCCTATACCACCGATGAAGCTATGGAGGTAGCGCGCGAAGTAGGCTATCCTGTGCTTGTGCGTCCAAGCTATGTGTTGGGCGGCCAGCGGATGCGTATTGTAATCAATGATGAGGAGCTGGAAAAAAGCGTAGTGAGCCTGCTTAAACATTTACCAGGCAATAAGATTCTGATCGATCATTTTCTGGACCGCTGCCAGGAAGCGGAGATTGATGCTATCTGTGATGGCGAAGATGTGCATATCATGGGTATCATGGAGCATATAGAGCCGGCAGGCATTCACAGCGGCGATAGCCATTCTGTGCTTCCGGTCTTCAACCTCGGCCCATTGGTAGTAGAAGAGATGAAGGACATTGCCCGCAAGATTGCGCTGCAACTCAACATCCTCGGCCTGATCAATATTCAGTTTGCGATCAAGGACAGCCACGTTTACGTAATCGAAGCCAACCCGCGCGCCAGCCGCACCACGCCGTTCATTGCCAAAGCATATGATGTTCCTTATCTGAACATTGCTACGCAGGTGATGCTGGGCGAAAAGAAGCTGAAAGATTTTGAAATAGAGCAGAAACTGGAAGGCTTTGCTGTGAAAGAGCCGATATTTTCCTTCAATAAATTCCCGAACGTAAATAAAGAGCTTGGTCCTGAAATGAAAAGCACAGGCGAAGCCATTCGTTTTATTAAGACCCTGCGCGATCCTTGGTTCCGTACGCTGTACAAGGAGCGAAGCATGCACTTAAGCAAGTAATTATTAAAACCATAACGCAGGAACGCGCTCAAAGGCGCATTCTTTTTATTTCAAGGAAGATTTTTTTGTAAATGAAGAACACGCCTCAGGCGCGTTCCTACAAAGTGATAAATCTTTATTTCAGCTTATTCAGCGCGGTTGATATGCGCTTCATCGCCTCTTCCAGCTTATCCATAGAAGTAGCAAAAGAAATACGGATGCAGCGGTTATCACCGAATGCGCCGCCGCTTACCGTAGTTACATTGGCACGGTGCAGGAGATACATGCTCATCTCTTCATCGTTGGCTACGATCATTTCACCATCGCTTTTGCCAAAAAAAGAGCTGATATCCGGGAAGGCGTAAAAAGCCCCTGCAGGCATATTGATCTTCACGCCGTGCATATTGCCTAAAGCCTTGATCACAAAATCACGGCGCTGGTGAAATGCAGCAGTCATCAGGCGGGATGGCTTCAGATCGCCGGTGAGCGCTGTAATAGCTGCGCGTTGCGCAATAGAGTTGGCGCCAGAGGTAAACTGGCTTTGAAATTTATCGCATGCATCTACCAGCGCTTTTGGAGCAGCGGTATAGCCCAGCCGCCAACCGGTCATCGCAAAGCCTTTAGAGAAGCCATTGACCACCACTATCTGTTCGCGCAATTCCGGGAATTGGGCAATGCTCTCATGCTTTCCTGTGTAATTGATGTACTCATATATTTCATCAGAGATAATAGTGATCTGCGGATTTTTGGCAAACACAGCAGCCAAACCGGCCAATTCTTCCTGAGTATAAACACTGCCTGTAGGATTGCAGGGCGAGGAGAACATGAAAGCGCGTGTCCTGGGAGTAATGGCCGCTTCCAGGCGCTCCGGCGTAAGCTTAAAATCTGATTCAATGCTACAGGGAATGAATACAGAAACGCCTTCTGCCAGTTGTACGAGTGAGCTGTAAGTTACCCAGTAAGGAGTAGGAATAATCACCTCATCACCCGGATTGAGGAGGCAAAGCACCACATTGGCCAACGCCTGCTTGGCGCCGGTAGAAACGATGATTTCCTGAGGAGCATAATCCAGATTGTTATCGCGCTTCAGCTTGGCGCAGATAGCCTCGCGCAACTCCATAAATCCGGCTACCGGTGTGTATTTGGTATAACCTTCTGCCATAGCTCTGGTAGCAGCATCGCAGATGTGCTGGGGAGTGGCAAAGTCCGGCTCGCCAAGACTGAGGTCTATGATGTCCAAGCCTTGGGCTTTAAGCTCACGGCTAAGCTTGGCCATCTTGATGGTCTGAGGCTCTGAAATACGGTCGAGTCGGGCTGCTAATTGCATAGAAATACAACAAGGTACTTTGGTAAGGCGCAAAAGTACACTCGAACCCATTAAAATAGTTTTAAAACACTGGTTATTTCTGCAAGCCATTCCACGCCTCCTTATCTTTACGCTATGTCTGCCCTGCCTATCTTTTATCAGGAGTCCGTGTTTACTGCCGGAACTGTGCTGCCGCTGGATGAGGATGCTGCCCGCCATATTGTGCAAGTATTGCGCATGAATGAAGGCGAACGGCTGGAGCTGGCCAACGGAAAAGGACTATCCGCCATCTGTACGATTGCAGAAACCGGCAAAAAGAAGTGTACTGTACGCATTGAGCAAGTAAATAAAATAAAGCAACCGTTGACGGCCCTTCACCTGGCTGTAGCATTCACTAAAAATGCCTCAAGAAATGAATGGCTGCTGGAGAAAGTAATGGAGATGGGTGTGCAGCGCATTACCCCAATCATTACCTCAAGATCGGAGCGGGAGCGTTTCCGGTACGATCGCTTCAAAGGCATCCTGGTATCGGCCATGATGCAGTCGCAGCAATACTGGCTGCCGCAACTGGATGAACCAACGCCTCTTCAGACATTATTGGAAGAAGATGCGGACAGGCAGATACTGATGGCGCATTGTATGGAACAATTGCCAAGATCAACGATGAGTCACGCCTTGCAGGAACATACAGATACTTTGATACTCATTGGTCCGGAGGGGGATTTTACAGAAGAAGAAGTAGCGATGGGGCTGGCAAGCGGCGCTGCCGGAATTACTTTGGGAACTACCCGCTTACGAACAGAAACCGCAGCCATAGCTGCCTGTGCTTATTTTCATCTTGCCAACGATCGTGTGAGACAACATTCATTATGAAATTATCTATCAAAGCAACAATTATTGGTTGTCTGTTGCTGCTGGCCTGTGCTGATGGGCAGGCGCAGCAGATGAAGCTTGGATTGCTTGTCTACAGCGGCGGTGGCGACTGGTACGCCAATCCTACTTCATTAAAGAACTTAGCGCAATTCTGCAATCAGAACCTGCATACCAAATTTGCGCTGCAGGAAGCGCAGGTGGCCGCAGCCAGTCCGGAGATATTCAATTATCCATTCATTCACATGACTGGTCATGGCCGCTGGGATGTGACTCCTGAAGAAGCCCAGAATCTGCGTCAGTACCTGGAAGCCGGCGGCTTTCTGCATATTGATGACAACTATGGCCTTGATCCGTATGTGCGCCCGGCGTTAAAAAAGATATTTCCGGAGCTTACGCTGGTCGAGCTGCCGTTTTCCAGTCCGGTATATCATGAGCGGTACAGCTTCCCGAACGGACTGCCCAAAGTGCATGAGCATGAAGGCAAAGCGCCTAAAGGCTTCGGATTGATCTACAAAGGACGTGTCGTTTGCTTTTACAGCTATGAATGTGATCTGGGTGACGGATGGGAAGACCCTGAGGTACATAATGACTCTCCCGAAAAGCGGCAGGCAGCCCTGCAAATGGGCGCTAATCTGATTCAGTATGTATTTACGGGAAAATAAGGCTAATTAAAAACGGCCTGTGACGGTTCAGGTCGCTATCGCGTCCCGACCCTGTGGGAATAAAAAAGCGCTGGTATCGAACCAACGCTTTTGCATTTTAAATTTGCATTAATCAAACGCCGACCATCAACGGCATCAGCAGCATCAGTACTTCTTCATTCTCTGTTTTTTCGATGGGGCGGAAAATACCGGCGCGTGTAGGTGTACTGAGGTCGAGCTGAATGTCAGTGCCATCCATATTGTTGATCATTTCTACCATCAGCTTGGCATTGAAGGCAATCTTCATATCCTCGCCGCTGTAGTTGCAGCTCAGGGTTTCCTTGCCTTCATAAGAGAAATCGATATCCTGTGCGGAAAGCTGAAGGGAATTGCCATTAATATCCAGCACTACCTGGTTGGTGGTCTTGTTGGCAAAGATGCTGACCCGGCGCAGCGCACTCATAAATTCAGCACGGTTCAGGGTCAGCTTATACGGATTATCGGAAGGGATAACGGCTTTATAATCGGGGAAGCGGGCATCGATCAGACGACAGCTCAGGCTGATACGCGCAGAGTTGACAAACAGGTGGCTTTGATTATAAGATAGCTCAAGCGGCGTCTCATCGGCAGGAAGTGTGCCACGCAGCTGTTGGAGCGGCTTCTTGGGCACCACAAAACCTTCGGTCTGTGGGCAGGTCACATCATACCGGCGGAACTGTACCAAACGGTGCGCATCGGTAGATACAAAGTTGATGCTATCGGGAGACAGCTCAAAATAAACGCCGGTCATGGCCGGGCGCAGCGTATCTGAGCTGACCGCAAACAGTGTTTTATTGATGCTTTCGATCAGGGCAATGGAAGGGACCGTAAATGTGGTTGCCTCACCCGGCGCCGGCTCTTTGGGAAAATCGTCCGCCTTTTCGCCGCCAATGCGGTACTTGCCCACGCTCGAAGACATTTCGATCGAAAGGTCTTTCTCGCTGATGGTAAAAGTGATCGGCTGCTCGGGCAGGTTTTTCAGGTATTCCAGCAATATTTTAGATGGAATGCAGATGCGTCCGTCATCCTGCGCTTCATTTACATCCATCTGTACACGCATCATCGTTTCCAGATCGGTAGCGGTCAGGGTCAGGGTATTGCCTTTTAATTCAAATAGAAAATCTTCGAGCACACTGAGCACGGTATTGGTAGCGATCACGCCTCCGATCATTTGGAGGTTCTTCAGGAGTGCGGTAGAGGTAACGATAAAGCGCATGGCTACTTAAATAAGCGTTTAGCCGGCAAATATAATGGCTGTAGTGCTGGAAAAAGTGAACGGCTGTAAAAGTTGACCCGATTGGGCATAAAAAAGCCGGACTATTTTTATAGGCCGGCTGATTTTTATCAATTAAATATTAATCTTTGCCTGAGCGCGTAAAATCGATCTCCATCATTTTCAGCTCTTGTCCGTTCATGGTCTGGTACATTTCCATGTGCTGGTGGTTATCATCCTTATAAGTGAATAATTCGCGCACCGGATTTTCCACGCCGCTCATCGGATCTACTTCCATGCCCGTGAAAGTAATGGTATGGGTAGCATCATCCCACTTGCCTTCCAGCGTCATAATGCCGGTGCCCATATTATCCATCCATACACTTTTGAACATGCCTTTTTTATTGTCATAGCCCATAAGGCTGCGGCCTTCAAATGCCTGACCCATCATTTGCCCGGTGTACATCGATTCCTGGTAGCGGCCGCCGAGAATCATCTTGTTGGTTACGCTTCCGGTCGATTTCATGGGTGGCGCTGACGGGTCCATCCACGTACTGGTGGCAACATTCCATTTGCCATCGCTCTTGGCCAGCATCTTGTGTACAGTGCCGGGCGTCATGTATTCTTTCCAGGATCTCATAGCGGCTGCCTGATCCATTTGCTGGGCGCCAGCACTAGTTGCGAGGGCTGCTACAGCCATTAATGTAAGGATATGCTTTTTCATAGTCGGGTGATTTCAGGAAAGATAAGCAGGGCTTCAGATGAATGCAAATTATTTTTCTGCATAGATGGGAGAAGCTGTATCAGGCAGAATCATGTTGTCTTTAAAGCCTTATATTTACGATACCTAATTCACGATTAAAGCACGCTATGGGCTGGTTAGACAAAGTATTCGGAAGACCGGAAGATGACGAGGAAGAGGAAGAAATAAAAAAGCCGCCGCCGGAACAGGCACAAGAGCGCAGCACCAGTATAACAGACCCTTTTGCAGGGCTGAACGGGATCAATTTTGGCCGCTATAACGATAATAATAAATCATACGCCAAGACGCAGCGCTGGTACGAAGCCGAAGATCTTTTCAAAGAGAAAAAATACAATGAAGCGTTCGATGCATTCTTTGATTACATCCGCAATGATGAAGTCAGTAATGTCCGCTACGAGCGCAACGGCGATCAGTTTACCTTCGAGATCATCCAGGGCTCTAAAAAAATATACGGTACCTGCGACGGGCAGCAGATTGTAGCGCATGCACCGCTTGCCATTATGGATGTGCCCAGCACCGCTGTGATGCGCCGCTTACTGGAGCTTAATTATGCCATGTACTACACCCGCTGTGCGATGAATGAGCAGCAGGCGCTCTGTATGATGTTTGATACCGCATTAAAATCTGCATCGCCCAGCAAGATGTATTATGGCCTGCGTGAGCTGGCTACCAAGGCCGACCGGCAGGATGACCTGCTGATGGCCGACTTCCCGGTGCTGAAGCCCGCCAATACGGACCATGTACAGCCTGTATCGGAGCAGGAGCTGGCGGTAAAATATAAATATTTCATTCAGTGGATCAAAGAAGCACTGGACAAGACTACGGACCTGAATGCGGATTCTTTCTCGGGAGCCATTGCCTATGAATTTCTGTCGCTGCTGTACCGCATTGATTTTCTCATTACGCCCGAAGCCAGGCTGCTGGCCGAACTGGAGCGTATCAGCAGTCTGTATTGGGATAAGAAAGATGAAATACCGCTTGTGGAGCGCAACCAGCGCATCCGGGAGGCATTGCGCAAACTGGTAAATACGACCCGTGAGGACTTTGCCGCAGGCGTATATCGCACCACCGGCACCTTTGCCATTACCACACCGGCGCCTCTTGAGAAAGTAAAAGATAATATAGCTGGGGCGAACAAAGATGCCCAGTGGTATGTGGAGAACAAGTATGCGCATCTTGCCGTTGACCTGAATGAATATGGAGTGGTGTATAGCAACTACGCCTACAGCATGCCGCGCGTGCTCAAAGACCTCAGCACCATTTATATGGCGGTGATCCATGCTGCCTTCTTCAAAGAGTTGGGTATGCGCGAGCCTTTTTATAATGAAGAAACCAGAACATTCAACCGGCCGGCCATTGAGCAGGCGGTGAACAATGCCATCAATTATTTCCCGGACAAGTACAAAAACCTGCGCTGGGATCATGGGAAGGTCAACTACGAATCGCTTTATGCATTCGGTACCTCGTTCAGTGATCAGATGGCACACCTCAACCTTGATGTAAAAAAATAAAGTATGGCCATACAGGACGTAATAGAGCGGTTTCAGAATGCGGTGATACAGATAGCTACCAAAGGCGGCACGGGTACAGGCTTTTATGTAAAAGACTACAACCTGATCGTGACCAACAATCACGTAATCCGCGATACCAGACAGGCTACCATCAAAGGAAGAAACTTCGGCAAACAGCTCTCTAAGGTAGTGCTGGCAGATGAAAAGCATGACCTCGCTTTCCTGATGCCTCCCAATAATGTGAATGACTTTCCCGATCTGAAACTCGGTGATTACAGCCTGCTCAAAGACGGTGATGAAGTAGTGGCCATCGGTCACCCGTACGGACTGAACTATACCGCTACGCAAGGGGTGATTTCAAGGGTAGATCGTGTGCAGCAGGGCATCAAATACATTCAGATAGATGCAGCCATTAATCCCGGCAATAGTGGTGGTCCGCTGGTAGATGAAGAAGGAGAAGTTGTCGGCGTCAATACGTTCATCATTAAAGGCGGCGATAATCTGGGCTTTGCGCTGCCGGTCAGCTATCTGAAAGAAGCGTTGGACCAATACCTGCCTATCCGCGGACAGTTAGCTATCCGCTGCCCTTCGTGCAGCACGCTCGTTACCCAGCAGAATATAGATAGTGGCAAATACTGCCCCAACTGTGGCACCAAGATTGATTTCCCACAGACTGCAAGCGACGGTGAAGAGGAAGACCCGGTATCCGGTATGGCCAAGACCATTGAAGATATTCTGGAAAAGCTCGGCCACAATCCTGACCTTGCGCGCACGGGACAAAACCGCTGGGAAGTCGAGTCCGGGTCGGCGAGGGTGAAAGTCACCTTCAATCCGGAAAACTATTTCATCATTTCCGATGCCATGCTTTGTCAGCTTCCGAGACAGAACATAGCCCCGCTTTACACCTACCTCCTCAAAGAGAACTATGGTCTGCGCGGCAAGCTGTTTTCCATACAGGGCGATAATATTGTGCTCAGCAGCCTCATTTTTGATATGGAGCTGTCTATAGATAATGGCCTGCCGCTGTTCGACGATCTCTTCCGGCGGGCAGATTTCTATGATACCCTGCTGATTGAACAATATGGATGTCAGCCCATTCTGGAAGAAAAATAAGGATAACATCTTAAAATCCGGATAATCAAAGCATTTTTGTACGCTAAAATTTAAAACCAAATGAGTTTACAGGATAAACTAAGAGAAATGATGGGAGCCAAAAACACGCAGCAACAGGAAGAAGGCCGCCAGTGGCTGGAAGAAAACGCCAAACGTCCGGAAGTGGTCGTATTGCCATCCGGCCTTCAGTATGAGATATTACAGGCAGGAACGGGCGCCACACCCGGCGCCGGCAGCCGCGTCACTGTTCACTATGAGGGCCGCCTCACCAATGGCAATGTATTTGACTCCTCTTACAAAAGGAACCAGCCCGCTACATTTGGCGTGAATCAGGTGATCCGCGGCTGGACAGAAGCCTTGCAGCTGATGCCGGTTGACTCTAAATGGCGGCTGTACATACCGTCAGATTTAGGATACGGCGAGCGCGGAGCAGGAGCTTCCATCCCGCCAAACGCCGTGCTCATCTTCGATGTTGAGCTGCTTGGAATAGCTTAATCAGGAAGGCTGCCGCAAGGCGGCCTTTTTTAATGGCGTAAGAGACAGCACATCTGCAGATAAATGTTGTTGATTGAGCTAAAACGGGTTCGGGCATTGTTTTTTTAAGAATCTCAATTGTTAGTCAAAACAAACAGCAATGGAAAAGAATCTTCAAAGCGCCGAAGCGCTCAAAAAGCTGAAAGAGCTGGCAGACAGCATTCAGATATGTATGTACTGCACCATGGAGCCGGGCAGCGATATGGCCAGCCGGCCAATGGCCAATGCTCAGGTTGAGGAAAACGGCACCGTTTGGTTCTTCTCATCGGAAGATACTTCTGCCACGCAGGAAAGCAAAGGCGGTAAGGAAGTATGCCTCAACTATGCCAGCCCGGCCAAAAACTCATACATGTGCGTCATGGGGAATGCAGAAGTGGTGCATGACAAAGCCAAAATGGAAGAGCTCTGGAATGAGTTCATGAAAACCTGGTATCCAGATGGATTAGATACTCCGAACCTGGCACTAATTAAGGTAACGCCAACCTCCGCGCACTATTGGGATAATGACATCACCCGGATCAAAATCCTCTTTTCCTACATCCGCGCAAAGCTCACCGGCGAGCCGGCCAAAGCTACAGAAGGCAACGAAGGCAGACTGGACGTTTAACAGATCATGTTGTTAGATAGGCTGGCTTGTGGATTATTTCATAGCCAGTTTCTTTTTTTGGATAATTACTCAGAAAAGTATCGCAGCAGTCCAGAATTTGTTTTTGCCGTGAGACACCTTCATGCCTCATGATGATCCGTTGTATAATAGGCCTGTATAAACACAGGTCATGCTGACGCAAGGAAGCATCCCACAGCAACCTGTGCAGGAATAAACTGTTGATTGCGGCATACAATGTTTCCTGCACTGCCAAAATGCGGTTGTCTACAGATCAATTCAAAATGAGACAGCCCGGGATAGCCCTGTTCATGCACCTTATTTTTTTAGCCTACCTTGCACCCCCGTTTCTATACGCTTAATGGACATCCCTGCAGGCAAAAAAATATATTTCGCTTCCGACTTTCACCTCGGTATTCCTGATGCAGCCTCCAGCCGCATCCGCGAGCAGCGCCTGTGCCGCTGGCTCGACTGGATTCGTGAAGATGCCGCACAGCTTTACCTCGTAGGCGATCTGTTTGATGTATGGTTTGAATACCGCAATGTAATCCCTAAAGGTTACACCCGTTTTCTGGGCAAGCTGGCAGAAATGAGCGATGAAGGCCTTCATATAGAAGCATTTACCGGAAATCATGACCTGTGGATGCGCGGCTACTTTGAAGATGAGCTAAATATACCGGTGCATCATGAGCCAATCCGCCGCACATTCAACGGCAAGGAATTTCTGATTGCGCATGGCGATGGCCTTGGTCCCGGCGACAATGGATATAAATTTTTGAAAAAAGTGCTTCGCAGCCCCGTATCCCAATGGCTGTACCGCCGCATCCACCCTGATACAGGTGTTGGCATGGCTGGATGGTTCAGCAGGCTGGGACCCAAGCACGAAGATGGACAGGAAGAAATATTTCAGGGACCGGAGAACGAATGGCTGGTTCAGTATTGCCTGGAAATGCTGAAAACGACGCACATAGACTATTTTATTTTCGGGCACCGGCATCTGGCATTGGAATATCCATTGCCGCAGGGTAGTCTGTACATTAATCTCGGTGACTGGATCCGTTACAACAGCTATGCTGCATTTGACGGCGCCGATCTCAGGCTTCACTATTATAAAGAAGGACAAAGCAGCACATGAAACGAAGAATAGTGCTTATACGCCATGCAAAGAGCAGCTGGGCTAATCCGCTTCAGAGCGACTATGACCGGCCATTGAACGACCGTGGACTGCATGACGCTCCCGACATGGGCAAGCGGCTCAGGAAAAAGGAAATCATCCCGGACCTGATCATTGCCAGCACGGCCAAGAGAGCGGCACAAACCGCCCGGCTCATAGCTACCGCCGTGGATTATGATATAAAAAAGGTAGAATGGCTTGACAAGCTCTATCACTGTATTTCCAGCGTATTTGTGGAAGTGATCAATACATTGGACGATGCGGTGAAGACGGTTTTTATTGTAGCCCACAATCCCGGTGTATCTGAGTTTGCGGCAGAGTCCTTTGCCAAAGGCATTCAGATAGATCATATGCCTACCTGTGGCGTTGCCGGCATTGAGCTGGAAGCTGAGCACTGGTATGAATACAACAGCGTAGAAAGAAAGGTATTTTTATTTGACTATCCGAAGAACGAACATGGCTAAGCAGCAAGCATCTACCACCGAAACCCTGCAACAGTTATTCAAAGACCATTTCGGCACCGCACCGGATAGCATTGATTCGCTCGTGGTGTCCGGCTCGGACCGCCGCTATTACCGGCTGGCCAATGCGAAAAACAGCGCTATTGGCACGCTCAATACCCATGTGGCGGAGAACAATAGCTATTTCTATTTTACAGAGTTGCTACGCAAGCATGAGGTAGCTGTGCCGGAAGTGTATGCGGTATCCAAAGATCGAAGGGCATATCTGCAGCAGGATTTGGGAGATGTTACGCTCTTTGGCATACTGATGAAGGAAGGCTTTACAGACAAAGTGAAAAAGCTGTATCAGCAGAGCCTGGCGCAGCTGGCGCGCTTTCAATGGGTAGCCGGGCGCGAAGCCGATTTCAACCAGTGCTTTGCTACCAACAAGTTTGATGAGCGGGCTATTATGGGCGATCTGCTCTATTTTAAATATTACTTCGCAGACCTTCAGAAAATACCGTACGACCGTACGGCGCTACACGATGAGATGGAGGATCTGAGCAAAGAGCTCGGCCGCATTCAGCCGCTGGCGCTCATGTTCCGCGATTTTCAGAGCCGCAATATCATGATCCATAACAGCAAGGTTTGGTTCATCGACTACCAAGGCAGTATGCAGGGACCGGCGCAATATGATATAGCTTCCCTGCTCTGGCAGGCCAAAGCACAGCTTCCCGCTGCGTGGCGCGAAGAATTGCTCAACAGCTATATCCATACCATGAATGAACTGCCTGTACCACGCATTGATGAGATTCATTTCAGGAAAGGATATGCACAGGTTGTATTGCTGCGTCTGCTGCAGGTATTGGGCGCTTACGGCTTCCGCGGATTGCTGGAGCAAAAGCCGCATTTCCTCGCCAGCATTGCTCCTGCCCTGAAAAATCTGGAAGTCTATCTGAGCGATCATCCGCATCTGCCGGCCTATCCTGAATTGCGTAAATTATTGGAGCAACTAAGCGCACCTGCCGTACAGGAGCGTTTTATTACGCCTGTGGCTTCTGCTGATTCAAAGCTGACAGTGGTTATTTCCAGCTTTTCTTATAAAAAAGGAATTCCTGCAGATACTTCCGGCAATGGTGGCGGCTATGTGTTTGATTGCCGTGGCTTGCTGAATCCCGGTCGTTATGATGCTTATAAGCACCTGAGCGGTAAGGATGAACCGGTCGTCAAGTTTTTGGAGACGGAAACCAAGATGCCCCAGTTTTTAGACAATGTGTATCACCTTGTTTCCCTGAATGTAGAAGATTATCTGACCCGTGATTTTGAACACCTGAGTGTTTCACTCGGTTGTACTGGCGGTCAGCACCGGTCTGTGTATGCGGCGGAGCATCTGGCAGCATACCTTCAAGGTAAATATGGTGTAAAAGTTACTTTACAGCATCTGAATCAGGAAAATTGGGTGCGGACAGCCGTAAATAGCGCTTCCGTATAAATTTACTTTTGAATTTTAAATTATAACGCTTACTTTTGCCCTCCCAAATTTCAGTGTAATGCCAAAGTTAAAGACGCACTCACGCGCAAAGAAGACATTTAAGGTTACAGGTACCGGTAAGGTGAAGCGTTTCAGCGCGGGCAAAAGCCACCTGAATACTAAAAAAGCTACCAAGCGTAAGCGTCACCTCCGCCAGAATGCTTATGTGCATTCCGCCAATATTGATCTGGTAAAGCGTATGCTGGCAATAGGCTAATCACCTGTTCTGTCAATTTTCAATTTTCAATTTTCAATTAATTTAAGATATGCCACGTTCGGTAAATGCCGTTGCATCGCGCGCGAGAAGGAAGAAAATATTAAAGCAGGCCAAGGGTTTCTACGGCAAGCGTAAAAACGTATATACCGTTGCCAAAAACGTACTCGAAAAGGGTCTTGGTTACAAGTATGTAGGCCGCAAGCTGAAGAAGCGCGACTACCGCAGCCTCTGGATCGTACGTATCAATGCAGCTGTACGTGAAGAAGGCATGAGCTATTCTGTGTTCATGAACAAGCTCTCTACAAAGGGCATCGACCTGAACCGTAAGGTGCTTGCTGATCTGGCCATGAATGAGCCGGAAGCCTTCAAGTCGCTCGTAGCTTCTGTAAAGTAAGTTTTCAGACAGGAATTTTTCCTGAATCAAATACGTTGCCGGTACACATTCGTGTACCGGCTTTTTTGCGTTGGAGGTTTTGCAAGCCCTCTTAAAAGATTTGGAATCAGAAGTGATAAGGTGGTCAGGTAGTTAAAACGCTACCATCTAATGATCCTGATTAGCCCAAAGAGCCTATATAATCTATTCTAAAAGCCAATTCCCTTTGTCATCCTGAGCTTGCCGAAAGATACAAGGCTACCTAATCTGATAGGAACAATCGCACAAACGCTTTTAATTCCTATAACAGCGACAATAAAAAAAAGAGAATGCCATTCGGCATTCTCTTTTTTTTACAAAGTGACAGACTATTATCTGATCAGCGTTACATCGCCCTTAAAGTTCCTGACAGTACCGTCCGGATAAGCTACCCGGATCAGGTATTTATATACATCGGCGTCCTGCATTTTGCCGCCATAAGTACCGTCCCAGCCTGAATTGTCATGACTACTATACACCTCCTGACCCCAACGGTTGAATATACGGAACTCTTCGATCTTCTGGAACGTGAGGTTGGCAACACGGAACAGATCATTGCGACCATCGCTGTTAGGCGTAAAGCCGGAAGGCACTGCCACCGGAATATCCCTGCGAACGGTTACATCTATGGATGCCGTGTTCTTACACTGATTGAGATCCGTTACATAAACTGTGTAATTGGTCGTGATCGGCGGAGTGGCAATCGGGTTGGGAATGTTGGCATTATTCAGCCCCGTTACCGGTTCCCAGGTATAGAACTTACCCTTCGGCGATAATGCGTAGAGCGGCACAGATTCACTGTAGATAATGGTCGTATCTCTGCCGTCGTTAATAGTAACCACGGGCAGCGGATTGACCAAAATGGTTGTGGAAAGCGTATCAGAGCAACCGTACTGGTCAAAAATAGCTACGTAGTAGATGGTGTTCACCGTAAGAGATGCATTGGGATTGGAGCAGTTGGTGCAGCTCAGGCCGGTTGAAGGAAACCAGACATAATCAACACCGCCACCTGCAAGCAGCTCTGTATAGTCGCCAATACATATAGCCGTATCATGGTTCAATATCTTCGGATGACGGATAGGAACAATAATATCAAGCTTGGCGCGGCGGTAGCACTCGAATGTATCCATCACGCGAACGGTATAGGATGTGGAAGCAGCGATATAAGCGGTAGGAAATTGGATCGTAGAATCGCTCAGGAATGAGCCAGACCAGTTGTAGCCCGGATGTACGGCCTGTGGAATAGGTGTGGAAGCGCTCAGCACAATATAGTCGGGGTTACATACGATCAGCGGATTATTATTGCTGACGAACACATAACCACCATCGGAAACGATAAAATTGTAAGGCGCTATCGCAGAGCCACAGGTATCAATAATGCTGTTGCCATCGGTGCCATTAACTACACTGAGCGTATAAGTGCCCGGCAGCAAAAGCGATTTATCGAACTCAAGGCTGATGGTATCCGTCAGGTCTACAGTACCCTGGCAGCCTGCGGAAACCGTTTGGCAGCTCAGCGGCGTTGCGCTGATTACTTTGGCTGTTCCATCCGGTCCGGTTATTTTGAAATCACTGCCGTCCAGCGCAACGGTATTGCAGCGGATAGGCCTCGCCAGCCGGATAATCGTTTTGATACAGGCAGGAGTGTCGAGGCTCACAATGGATAAGGGAGATGGATCGGGTTGTATGGTAAATGCCTTGGAGCTGGTCGTGTCCTGCAGGTTGCCGCAGTTATCAGAAAGAGTATTGCCATCCAGTCCTTTCGCTACATGCAGCACATAATTACCGGCAGGAAGAATGCCGGACAAATGCAGGTTAACAACATTAGAGAAATTACCGCCAGACAGGCAGTTATTACTGGAGGAAGCGGTGACCGTATAGTTGACCGGTGTGCCGGCAGCGTCGGTCAGATAAAATTCGGAGCCATTGGAGGATAAACTGTTGCAGGTAATCGGTTCAGACATAGATACGATCAGCTCGTCAGTGCCAAAGCCGCAGGCAGTAGTTACGTTTCTGAAAAAAGGCTTGGCGGTATCGGTAATAGACACGGTAGAGGGTGTAAAGTCAAGCGTATAGCCATTCTGAGACTGGATGAAATTATCAACCAGGATCATATAGCTTTCACCGGCCACCGCGTTGATCACTGTACTGAAAGGCGTGCCGCCTGCACCAATAGATGGGCCGGCGCCTGCCGCCGAGAGACCGGTGATACCTGATGTACCGCTATAGTTACAACGTACGGGAGGGGCAGTATGTACAATATCGCATGGGTTTTGTCCGCAACCGCTGGGGGTTACATTCCATACTGCGAAGTCATAGTCATCATTCAGATCTACGGGAGTGATGTTGAATGCAAGGGTTCCGCTCGTTACAATATTGATGATATACCAACTGGTCTTATGTTCGCCACTGGAAAGGCAATCTTGATTGGTCGCATCCAGATCCTGTGTATTGCCGCTGCCGGCGGGCGCATTATTCTGCGTATAAATAGGTACACACACTGGTATAGCGCCAATGCAATCCGATGTGCTGGTCTGGGCTCTAAGGGTAGATAAAGAAGCACAAACCGATGCAAGGAGAATAGGGATCAGTTTTAAAAAACGTTTCATAATGTAATCGTAGTTTTCTGGCAGTACACTGTTAGGACAATCAATGTGCTGATGATGGTTGGCTGCGGGCTATAAATAAATAGCCTTAAATATACTTCAGCCTGCTTAAAACTTGCATTCCAATAACATATTTGACTTGTTATCGGGTGTATTGTATTGTGCAACGGTCAGATTTCAACGCTGATTCTGTATTAATTGTCATTCAAATAAAGAATTATCTGTTTTTTTGAATGACGGTTGTTGTGGTAAGCCAAACAAAGCGAATGATTTCTGTACTCAGCCCTCTGAAGGATTAATGACATCACTATCAGAATAAATACAAAAAATTACGCAACAGATTAATGCCTGATAATAATCTCTACGCGGCGGTTCCTGTTACGGTTTTCTTCTGTATCGTTTTCTGCTATGGCATTAGCTTCTCCCCATCCCTGCACCTGCATCATTTCTTCATGAAAGCCAAGTGATTTGATGGCTTCTCCTACAGCGCGGGCGCGCGTAAAAGAAATCTGTTCATTGAGCAATGGTGTGCCGGAATTATCCGTGTAGCCATTCACTAAAATAGTAATTCCGCTTTTTCCTTCCCATTCATGCGTTGCCTGTTTGAGCGGTTCGAGCAACGAGTCAGCCAGCGTGGCAATATTTTTCTGAAAAGGCACGGTCATTATCAGTGTATCTGATACCGGCTGCTGGTAATCGAAAGGCAATAATGAAAATGATTTGGCAAACGGCTCATTCCCATTTACGGCATAGCAATGCACGGTATCAAATATTTGCTGGTAGCCGATGCGGCTAATCATCAACGTGTACGTATGCCCGACCGGCAATGCAATAGTATAGCTGGCATCTCCCCGGTTGCTGACTACATGATAAAGCTCCTTGCCCGTAGCGCTGTCGGTGTAATAAATATTGGCATAGTTAAGCGGCGTGTGCCCGATGCTGTCATACACGAAGCCTTTGTAGTAACTCACAGCAGCAGGCTTGCCCACTGCAGGAATGGGGGCTTGATAAATATCAAAATTACCCGCGGCACTATCCCTGTCCGATGAAAAATAAGCCGTATCGCCGGCCGCGCTGACGCTCATGCTCACTTCATCATAAGGGGTATTGATCGGTGCACCTAGATTAGCAACATCTACCCAGGTAGTATCATCATCCAGGCGGTGCGCCACAAAAAGATCACTCCCGCCTATGCCCGTATGTCCGGTGGAGGCGAAGAACAATGTCTTATTATCTGCATAGATGAAGGGGGCTGTCTCATTGCCGGCTGTATTGATGGCCGGACCAAGATTGCGGGGCATTTGCCAGAGACTATGCTCAAACCGGGAAGACCAGATATCCATACCGCCATACCCGCCGGGCCGGTCAGATACAAAGAACAGTTCCCGATTATCAGAAGAAAGACAAGGCATACCCTCATAAGAGGGAGTATTGATGGTAGCGCCAAAGCTCAGCGGAATGCTCCAGATGCTATCGGCCGTATAGGCCATATACAGGTCGCAGCCACCAAGGTCCCAGCCATTGGGCGAGCGGTTATCGCAACGGGTCATAAACAGGTAGTGCCGGTCTGCGGAGATCATCTGGGCAGATTCCTGCGCCGAGCTATTGGGTGGAGTGCCCATATTCTTTGCCCGGAACCAACCGCCGCAGCTATCACGCTCTGACACAAAAAGATCTTCATCGATGCCATTCACGCGGCGCGTAAAATAAAAATGCTGTCCGTCTGCCGAAAGCAGGGGAAATAGCTCCGGCGCGCTGGTGTTGATGCGCATGGGCGTACCCACAGGCTGTACCGTTATAGTTGTGTCTGGCTGTGCAGGAAGATTTTTCAAAAATGCGGCCTGGGCTGCAAATGCTTTCCACTCAGCATCATTTGTATTGCCGGGAATGTATTGTGATGCCTGTGCATAATCGCCATTGTAAAGCAGGCTTTTTGCAACTGCTTTCGCAAATATCCGGTTGCCGTCTTTCACGCTCTTCATCCCTTGCAGAAACACTTCTGACGCGGCTTTGAACTGATGCGCCTCAAAAAGCCATTTCCCTAAAAGACTGTAAGCATCCGCATAGCCGGGATCAACTTTAATTGCCTTATAGAGCGCCTGCCGCGCCTGCTCATTCTGCCTGCCTGCCTGGAGCTTCTGCGCATTATAATAGAGCCGCAATGCATGCGCCGGAACCTGTGCGTACAGGCTGTACGAAGAGGTAAGCAACAAGACAATAAATAAGAAGGTGCGGAACATGCAGAAAGCGGAAGCTGCTCAAAAATAAGTTGTGGAAAGCGTATTGCACAATGCGTCTTAAATTTGATCTTCAAGAAAGATTTTGTAGCGCATGTCCACCACCATTACCTGCCCCAATTGTGCCCACCACTTCGAGCCTTCGGTGGCTATGGAAGAGGCGATTAATAAAAAGTTTGCTGCACAATACAATCAAAAATGGGCGGAGCAGAGCCGTAAGCAAAAGGATGAGATACTGGCCCGCGAGGAAGCATTGCGCAAGCAGCAGGAGCAATTGGAAGCTGCGCGCCGCAATCAGGAATCGGATATTAAGAAGCGGGTAGATGAAGAATGCGAGCGTACCAAGGTATCTCTTCAGAAACAGATAGAAGAGCAAACAGCACATTCCTTCGGCGCAAAACTTCGCTTCCTGGAAGAGCAAAAGCTTCAGAGCGAAGAGCAACTAAAGGAATCCCGCCGCAAAGAGCTGGAATTCCTGCGCAAGGAAGATGATTTCCGTAAGCGCGAAGAAACGCTGGAGCTGGAGAAGCAGCGCATGATCCAGGAAGAGCGCACACGCATTATAGTAGAAGTGCGGAAGAACGAGGAAGAGCGCTCAAAGCTGCGACAGGAAGAGATGGATATGAAGCTCAGGGAGCTGGAAAAACAATTGGACGATCAGAAAAAGCTGGCCCAGGAAGCACTGCGTAAAGCAGAGCAGGGCTCTATGCAGCTACAGGGCGAAGTACAGGAGCTGGCGCTGGAAGCCTTGCTGCGCACTGCTTTCCCTTATGATACCATTAAAGAAGTAGGCAAAGGAGTGCGCGGTGCAGATTGTATCCTTACCGTGCGCAATGCATTTGGCAACGAATGCGGCTGCATTATTTTTGAGAGCAAGCGCACCCAGGCCTTTGGCATAGACTGGATTGAAAAGCTGAAGGCGGATATGCAGAGCTGCAATGCAGAGCTGGCCGTTATTGTAACGCAGGCATTTCCAAAAGATATGGACCGGTTCGGCGAGCGGCAGGGCGTCTATATCTGTTCATTTCCGGAAGTGAAAGCATTAGTGAGCGTGCTGCGCAATGTGATCATCAAGATTTATGAAGCCCGCATATCGCAGGAAAATAAGGGCGATAAGATGGTAATGCTTTATGACTACCTCACAGGCTCAGAATTTATGGTTCAGTGGAATACCATGCGGGAAAGCTTTGGCGCCTTTCGCCAGCAGCTTCAGAAAGAGCGGGATGATTTTGAGAAAAACTGGAAGAAGAAAGAAAAAATGCTCGACCTCATCATTAAAAACTCATTGCAGATATCCGGCAGTATCGAAGGCATCTCCGGCATGGAAAGCATGAACTGGACCGGACTGGTACAGGATTCTAACCTGCTGCTCGACTGATCTGCTTAGCGTAATCATCAGAAAGACAGCATGCAGCAGACCAATCGCCTTTATCAATTCTTTAGGCTTGCCGCTATATTCCTGATGCTGGCGTGCATCTTTCCGTATATGCCCGGTCATCCTTATGACAATCTCTGCTGGCAACTGTGGGGCAAAAACATTTTCCGCAATGGCCTGAATCACGCCTATATCTCAGATACCAATTACCTGCCTTTTTACCAATACATCCTTTGGATATTCGGCAAGCTGGCCGGCAGTGAGCAGAACATTGAACAATACTTTACCCAACTCCGCTGCTTTACACTTCTGTTTGAGTTCTGGGGATTCCGGATGGTCTGGAAATGGGCAAACCTCAGGATCAGTTATCTGACATTGGTGCTGATCGGGCTGCTGAATATTGGCTATTCCTACAACACTATTGTCTGGGGTCAGGCCGATGCGATCAGCGCCGCATTCATATTTGCCGCGCTCTTTGCGGGCGCCCGGCATAAGTATGTGTGGAGCAGCATTGCACTGGTGCTGGCCATCAATATGAAGCTGCAGGCCATCATCTTTACACCCATATGGGGGCTGCTAATTGTGCACGAATTAATCAAAGACTATCAGCTCCGGCAGATCAGAAAGATTGTGCTTGTAATGGCAATATCGCAGCTGCTGTTGTTCATTCCCTTTGCTACTGCGGGCATTGCCGGCATCAAGCCTATCTGGAATATACTACGCAATTCTTCGGGCTACTTTTCCGAGCTTTCCCTGAACGCCTATAACCTTTGGTATTGGGTAGTTGCCGATCCTACCAGAGTCCGGAATACCATTAAACCTTTTGGGCTGGTCAGCTACAAAACCATTGGGTTGCTCCTTTTTATGGCCTCCTCATTTTTCGCATTGCTGCCCCTGCTGCATAAAGTTCTGGACGCTCATAAAGGCAAAGAGACAAGCATCAGCAGGGAAGAGTTGTGGCTTGCTGCCGCGCTGACCGGCGTATTGTTTTTCTTCTGCAATACAGAGATGCACGAGCGCTATGCATTTCCAGCATTCATCTTTATCACTGCTTATGCCTTTTACACAAAGCGTTTTACCGCTTATATCCTTTTCTCAATCGCTATCTTTCTGAATCTGGAAAGCGTTATCCATTGGCTTCATCTCAGTATTTACAACAACTTTATTTTTCAGGGAAAATTTGTGGCGTTTATCTTTCTAATAATCATTATCTATCTCTTTATAATGCTTTACCGAAAGCCGGCTAAGCCTTTAGTTGCCACAAAGAAAGATGCTGTTCCTGAGCCAAAACAGATAGCCATACAGCCTGCATCATGACGATTTATTTACACTTTAGATGGCATGGTTTCAGTATCTTTAAAGCAAAGGAAAATGTGTGAACTGGGACCGGATCAGAGAAAAACTGAATATACTATCAGACGCTGCTAAATATGATGTTTCCTGCTCTTCAAGCGGCAGCAAGCGCGATAATAAAAACAAAGGATTGGGCGATACCACAGGCATGGGTATCTGCCATAGCTATACTGAGGATGGCCGTTGTATCTCTCTGCTGAAAATCCTGCTGACCAATTTCTGTATCTACGATTGCGCCTATTGCATTTCCCGCAAAAGCAATGACGAGGTCAAGCGCGCTGCATTCACTGTAGAAGAAGTCGTAGATCTTACCATCAATTTCTACCGGCGCAATTATATCGAAGGATTATTCCTGTCGTCCGGCATCTTTAAAAATCCCGATTATACCATGGAGCGGCTGGTGCGCGTAGCCAAGACGCTGCGCACAGAGCATCGCTTCAATGGCTATATACACCTCAAGACCATACCGGGGGCATCCGAAGAATTGATGCGCGAAGCAGGCTTGTATGCAGATCGCCTGAGCGTAAATATAGAATTGCCCACAGAGGAAAGCCTGAAAAAACTGGCGCCGGAAAAGAATGTAGCGGATATAGAGAAGCCGATGTCTTACCTGAGCCGCACCATATCCGGGATGAAAGAAGAGCGAAAAATCATTCGTTCCACACCCAACTTTGCGCCCGGCGGCCAGAGCACGCAAATGGTGATCGGCGCTACGCCCGAAAACGACCGGACCATCATGCAGCGCGCGGATACGCTTTATCAGGATTTCAAGCTGCGGCGCGTGTACTATTCCGGCTACGTTCCCATCAGCGATACGAATGGATTGCCCGGATTGCAAAGTCAGGTTCCTGCCCTGCGGGAGCACCGTCTTTATCAGGCAGACTGGCTGTTGCGCAACTATGGATTCTCAGTCAATGAAATTCTGGATGAGGCCAATCCGCAGCTGGACACCGCTCTGGACCCCAAGCTGGGCTGGGCATTGCGCAATCTGCACCTGTTTCCGGTAGATATGAATACCGCCGATTTTGAAATGATCAAGCGGGTGCCGGGCATCGGTATCGGCTCAGCGCTGAAGATCGTTCAGGCAAGGCAATTCGGTCGTATTGGCTGGGAGCAATTGCGCAAGATCGGTATTGTGGTAAGCCGCGCTATGTACTTTATCGTTTGCAGAGATGTGGCAGAAGGGCAGGTGAACGGCCTTACAGACATTAGTATCAGGCAGCGCATCCTCAATAATGCCCACAGCAAGTTTGAAGCGCATTATACCAATCAGCTATCGTTATTTTAAAGGTGTAGGAACGTGTCATCTTAAACAAATTATCGGCCCACCAAATGACCCAGATCATCTACGATGGCACTATGGCCGGGCTGCTGACCGCAATCTTTGAAATATACGAGCGCAGGCTTGAAAAGGTAGCATTCATTCGTGGCAGCGCAGCACAGCAAGACTTTTTTTCATCCGCCATTGATATAACTACCGATGCGCTGAAAGCAAGAAGAGTATGGAAAGGGCTTTCCAAAAAAATGCCCGCTACCGCACTGGATCAGCTTTACTACAGCTTTCTCTCAGAGCAGGAAGGCATTGAGCGCACTATGCTGGACTATGTGCGTTATGTATTTTCTTCTGATAAAAATGTGAGCGAAGACTTTGGCAATCAGGCAGTCCTGGCCATCGTTCAGATGGCGCGGAAAGTGTGGCGCGAAAAGCACCGCATGGAAGCATTCATTCGCTTCCAGCTTTTGAAAGACGGGCTGTACTATGCAGCGGCAGAGCCGGATCATAATGTGCTGCCACTGATTATCAGGCATTTCAGAAGCCGCTATGCCGATCAGGACTGGCTTATCTATGATGCACACCGTAAGTATGGCATTCATTACCAAAAGGAAACCGGCCTGGTCACAGAAGTACAGATCAACTGGAGCGAGGATGTGCGCGAGCAAAGCGGGGAAGTATGGGAAGCCCATGAGCCGCTCTATCAGATGCTCTGGAAAGACTATTTTCATTCAACAGGCATTCCTGCCCGCAACAATAAAAAGCTGCATTTACAGCATATGCCCGTACGCTACTGGAAGTACCTGACCGAGAAGCAGCGTTAACTACCAATGGTATTAATGAATATCTTCGTAACGAGGTATTAACGGTATCTCCAAAAGGCCTGCTAATCAGAAAAAAGTCATGACGCTGCAGCGGATATTCAGGATGATTACTGCAACCGTAATCGTCTTTTTGTTTGTGTTTTTTTATCAGGCCTATAGTCTGTACCGCCAGTCTGTGAAGGCACAGCAATGGGTGGCGCATACCAATGTAGTCATCAACAAGCTGGAGAACGTATATGCCAACCTATGGCAGCTGCAGAGCGCATTTGGAACCCCGGTGAGCAATGAGCGCTACCAGAGTCTGGAACGGAATATTTACACCAATTATAACTCACTGCTCAGGCTCACGGCCGATAACCAATTGCAGCATGATCGCTTAACGGGGCTTGGCGGCATCATCGACCGTAAGCTAAAGCTGATGAAAGGCGAGCCTACGCAGCCGGTAAAAAATGAGCTGATGAAGCTGGACGACAGTGTGAAGACCAGCATTGGCCTGCTTGTTAATACAGAAAATAATTTCTTGCGTGAGCGCTCCGAACAATTCGAGCATTTCAGTCATAACCGGTTCCTGTTTTCCATCGCTTCATTCCTGCTGCTGGCTATATTCCTGGGCATATCCCTGCAGCAGATTTATAACAACCTCAGGAAAAGAATCAAAGCAGAGCGCCTGGCAAAAGACAATGAAGAAAAATATAAAAAGCTGGTAGAGACCTCCTTATTTACCACGTGTATCATAGGGCTGGATGGCACCCTTAAATATGCCAGCGATAATGTGAAGCTGCTTACCGGCTATGCACCGGAGCAGGTAGTAGGTATGAAGACCCGCGTAGCCCTGCCACCTGTCGATGAATGGAATACAGACATCAGCTTTCTCTCCAAAACAATGAAAGTGCCCATGGCCAGTGGCGTGGAGCGCTGGATATCTTACCGACTGTCGCCGATCCGGAATAATGCAGGCGAGATTGTGGAGTGGCAGACCATCAACTGGAATGTGGATTCAGAAAAGAAGATGGAGGAAGAGGTAGCGCAGCTGACCGGGCAGCGGGAGCATCAGCAAAAGCTCATGCAGGATATCATTGACAATATTCCATCCGCCGTATATATCAAAGACAGCGATGGCCGCTATGTAATTGTCAACAAGAAATTCGGCGAGATATTCGGGCTTGAGCCGAGCCAGATTCTTGGTAGAAAGGATACGGAAGTATTCAGCGGTGAACGCCGCGACAGCTATCAGATTGCCGATGAACAGGTAAAGACCTACAAGAGCACGATCACACTGGAAGATACGCTGGAGCGGAATGGCCGGAAAACGTACTTCTGGGTCATGAAATTTCCCCTGCTGGATAATGATGGTGAAGTCCAGAACATCTGTGGTCTTGCCACCGATATTACCGAGCGCAAAGAAAATGAGCTTAAGCTGATGCAGGCTACACGTGCCGCAGAAAGTGCGCGTACCGCTCAGGAATTGTTCCTGGCCAATATGAGCCACGAGATCAGAACGCCGATGAATGGTATCATCGGGATGACCAATCTGCTGCTCAGCACCGGGCAGACCGGTGAGCAGCATGAATACACGGATAATATACTGGAGTCAGCCCGTCACCTGCTCGCCATCATCAACGATATCCTTGATTTCTCCAAGATCAAGGCCGGCAAATTCCATTTTGAGCACATCGCCTTCAAGCCGCGTCACGCCATCAAAAAAGCCATTTATCCGCTGCAATTCAAGGCAGATGAGAAGATGGTAAAGCTCGTGGTCAATATTGATGATAATGTGCCGGAAGTATTGATGGGCGATCCCCTGCGCCTGCAGCAGATCATGATCAATCTGGTAGGCAATGCGCTTAAATTCACCACGACGGGCAGTGTGCAGATCACGGCAAAATGCGTAGAGTCTTCTTCGGGCCAGTGTATGCTTGAAGTGAATGTAGCCGATACCGGAATTGGCATTCCGAAGGATAAGCTCCAGATGATCTTTGAAAGCTTTACGCAAAATAATGTCAACACTTCCCGCAAGTACGGCGGTACTGGTTTAGGACTTGCTATTGTAAAGCAGTTGGTAGAGCTGCAGGGTGGCCGCGTATGGGTAGAGAGCGTACCGGAACGGGGATCGGTATTCAGCTTCAACATCCGCTACGAAATAGGCGAGCTGCCGGAGCATGCGCTCACGCTGCAGCCTTCTGTAAGTATAGATGATTCGAAACTGCTCGAAGGCCTGAACGTTTTGGTGGCGGAAGACAACCTTATCAATCAGAAAGTCGTTTCCATCACGCTTGGGAAACAAGGCGCCAGTGTACATGTAGAAAATAATGGACTTTCTGCTGTGAATGCACTCAAGGCCGGCCAGTATGATATTGTGCTTATGGACCTTCAGATGCCCGAAATGGACGGCTACAAAGCCACCCGCATCATTCGCCGCGAGATTGATGGCATGATTCCTATCATAGCTATGACAGCCGACGCGCTGAAAGGTGAAGCAGAAAAATGCTTTGAGTCGGGAATGAATGGATATATATCAAAGCCGTTTGAGCCCAAAGACCTCTATCAGGAAATATTACGGCTCACACAAAACAACAGAGCGATAGCCAGGAAAAACACACCTTCCATGAACAATGACCTCATCGATTTTTCTTACCTGCGCGAGCTGGCGGGCAATGACCCGTCTTACATCAGCGAGGTGATTAATCTCTTTCTGGGAACCATGCCCGAAGGGCTGCAGCATTTAGAGCAGTTGGCCAGAACCACCGAAGATTGGGAAGCCATCTACCGGCAGGCACATTTCCTTAAAAGCTCCGTAAGCGTCATCCGCGTTCGCAATATGTTTGACAACCTGACCAAAATAGAAAGCTTTGCAAAAGTAAAAGACAAAGAAGCATTGCAACAAGTGCTGGATGAAGTAGTAGCCGTTTACAGCGAAGCGCATCCGGTACTGCTTGCCGAACGGGATAAATCCGGTGCAGGCAAAATATAACCTTCCTACAATATTCTCACACTATTATGAATCAGCCGGAACAGAATACAATCAAGCTGCCCTTTTATGCGAGGTTGGCATTGATACTGTTGTCTGTAGTGCTTATTCTGCTGCTGATGCATGAAGCCAAAAGCATCATTATACCGCTGTTCTTTTCTTTATTGATTGCATTTATGCTCTTGCCAGTCACCCGCTGGTTTGAGCGGCGCAGACTGCCCCGCAGCTTATCGGCACTGCTTTCTATCCTCACTTTTGTGATGCTTGTGGCAGGTCTGTTCTACTTTCTCGGTCAGCAGATATCCGACTTTACCAAAGATCTTCCCTTGCTGGGCAAGCGGCTGCAGGCGTGGACTGCAGAGCTTCAGGCATGGGTAAGCGCTAAGTATCACCTCAATTATTCCCGGCAGATCGAGTACATCAATAAAGCCGGAGCCGCTATTGTCAACGGCGCCAGCGTCTTCGCACAGGCCTTCTTTGCAGCGATTATCGGCTTCATTATCTGGACCATCTTTGTCTTCATCTTCACCTTCTTCATTCTTACCCATCGCGGCCTCCTGAAGAAGTTTATCATTTGCCTCTTTTCAGAACGTTACCATCCACGGGTGAATGAAGTCATGGAAGAAACCCGCCTGCTGGCCAATGGCTACGTGGTAGGACTGATGATCGAAATGGCTGTAGTAGCTGTTCTTAACATCATCCTGCTGCTCATCTTCGGGGTAAAATATGCCTTGCTGCTGGGCATACTCGCGGCAGTGCTCAACATCATTCCGTACATAGGTATTTATACCGCTACGGGCATTGCCGCGCTGGTTACTATCAGCAATAGTACGCCCAGCCATGCGCTTACGGTCATCATCATTCTGATTGCGGTGCATTTTCTGGATGCCAATATTCTGATGCCGCGCATCGTAGGCAGCCGCGTAAAGATGAACCCGCTGATTACCATTATAGCTGTTCTGTCCGGCTCTATCCTTTGGGGCATTTCCGGAACTTTCTTATTCATTCCGCTCACAGCCATGCTCAAGATCATCTTCGAGCGGGTAGAAGGATTAAAGCCCTGGGCGATCCTCATGGGTACAGAAGAGGAAGATAAAAAGCCGCTCGCCGTCCGCGACCGCGAAAGGCCGAAAGTTTGAGGCATTGGTCTTGATTATGCTACAATAATTCCTTCTGTAGATGTCAGAAGAAATCATGGCTTCATATATCTGCAGGCAACACACCATCATCTGCATTCGCTTATCATAAAAAACAGCCCATAGAATTACCTATTTTTGCGACCTGAATAATTAAATACGTTCTAGTGTCGAAAATAACCATAGATGCCAAAACCCTCGATCTGGCCGCCTTTGAGCAGATCGTGCTGCAGCTTCAATCCATTGATATAACAGAAAATGCAAAAAAGGGAGTAATAGAAAACTATGAATTTCTGACTGCCTTCTCGCAGGATAAACTCATCTACGGCATCAATACCGGCTTTGGACCCATGGCCCAATACCGCATCGACGATCAGGACCGCGAATCCCTTCAATACAACCTCATCCGCAGCCACAGCTCCGGCATGGGTCAATACCTGTCTGCACAGCAATGCCGGGCTACCTTGCTGGCCAGGCTCAATACTATGATGCTTGGTTACTCAGGCGTACATATCAGCCTGATTGAGCTGATGCAAAGCCTTATCAATGCAGAAGCTTATCCATGCATTCCATCTCACGGTGGCGTAGGCGCCAGCGGCGATCTCGTGCAGCTTGCTCATCTGGCGCTTGGCCTGATCGGTGAAGGCGATTTCTGGTACCGGGGCAACCTCGTTAAAGCATCCGAAGTATATCAGCAGCTGAATATTGCCCCGCTGAAAATCCATATCCGCGAAGGCCTTGGCCTGCTCAATGGCACTTCCGCTATGACCGGCATCGGCGCGATCAACGTACTGCACGCCCGCAAGCTGCTTACCGGACAAATACTCTTCTCACTCATGGTGAATGAGATCATGGAAGCTTATGACGATCATTTCTCTGAAGAGCTCAATCAGGTAAAGCTGCATTTTGGGCAGCAGATGATTGCCAAAGCTATGAGGGCCATTTCCCGCAAAAGCGGACTCCTGCGCAAGCGCCACGAACACCTTTATGATAAGAAAGTAACCGAAGAAGTGATAGAGGATAAAGTGCAGGAATATTACAGCCTGCGCTGTGTACCGCAGATCCTCGGTCCGGTGTACGACACCATTGAATATGCGGCAAAAATCATTACCCAGGAGCTGAATTCAGTAAATGATAATCCGGTCATTGATACCAAAGCGCAAAACATCTTTCACGGCGGCAACTTCCACGGCGATTATATTTCGCTCGAAATGGATAAGCTCAAAATCGCCATTACCAAGCTCTCTATGCTGGCCGACCGTCAGCTCAACTTCCTGCTCAATCCGCACCTCAATAAAAAGCTCCCGGCCTTCATCAACATGGGGCGGCTCGGGCTCAACTTCGGCATTCAGGGCATGCAGTATCCTGCGGTAAGCAATGTTGCAGAAAATCAGACGTTGAGCACGCCTATGTACATCCACAGCATCCCCAACAACAACGATAATCAGGATATTGTAAGCATGGGCTGCAATGCCGCCCAGATGTGCGCCCGCGTTATCGAGAATACTTTTGAAGTGCTTTCCGTACACGCCCTTGCCATTGTGCAGGCCATTGCCTACAAAGACTTTGCAGATCGCCTTTCACCCGCTACCCGCTGGATGTATGATGAACTGAGTGCACTGGCACCTGCATTTGAAGAAGATACTCCTTCCTCAGAAAGGCTACGCAGCATCAAGAACTGGCTGATGACCACCGAAGTAGGCGAAAAGATGAAAAAGCTTATGGGATTTTAATGCAAAATTTAAAACCGGTGAGGTGGCTGCTGTGTTTCTTTACGCTTTTCTTTTTTGGAATGCGAAAGGATGCTTTGCTTCATGCACAGGCGGCTAAGGAATATTGCAATCAGCGCTACGGCTACTGCATCTCTTACAATCCTGAATTGCTGAAGCCTGCTCCGGAAGCACAGAATGGCGATGGCCGTATTTTCAAAGACATCAGAGGCGCAGAAAAGCTTTCGGTATATGGCACGGGCAACTGGACTTTTAATGATGACGGAACAGCCATCACACTGGAGCAGCTTTACCGGATAGAGCTGAAAGGCGGACGCTTTCCGAAAGAGGGCACACACCGCATTGTTACTTACAAAACATCGAGTAAAACAGCTTTCATCTTTTCCGGCACAGAAGGCAAAGAGATTTTTTATATAAAAGTGCTGAAGCGGGATGATGCCTTTTGCTATGCCTGGCTGCATTATACTGCCACCGAAGCAGACAAGTACAAGCCGGTAGCAGAGCTCATTGCACACTCATTCAACTAACTGATTCCTGCTTATTTATTGAAATTGTTCCTTGATAAATAACCGAAGCTAAAACCTCTGAAAACTCATGAAATACGCACTCATCACCGGCGGTTCCCGCGGCATCGGGCGCGCTGTAGCCCTGAAGCTCGCTGCGGCCGGATATCATATTCTGGTCAACTATAAAGGCAATAAAGCTGCGGCAGACGAGACAGTAACCCTCCTGAAAGAGGAGGGCGTAGAAGCAGAAGCCATCGCCTTCAACGTAGCCAACCGCGAAGAGGTGCAGCAAGTGCTCGGCGGCTGGATGGAAGCCAATAAAGACAAGCTCATCGAAGTATTGGTCAACAATGCAGGCATCCGCCAGGATACGCTGCTCATGAGCATGACAGACGATCAGTGGGACAGTGTGATAGATACTTCCCTCCAAGGCATGTACATCGTTACCAAGCTCGTGCTCACACCTATGCTCCTCAGCCGTTACGGGCGCATCATCAACATGGTATCGCTCAGTGGCCTCAAAGGTATGCCCGGCCAGGTTAACTACAGCGCAGCCAAAGGCGGTATGATCGGTGCCACCAAAGCCCTTGCACAGGAAATCGCCAAGCGCAATATTACCGTAAATGCCATTGCTCCCGGCTTCATCAGAACAGACATGACCGAAGAGCTCAACGAAAAAGACCTGGCCAAAATGATTCCCATGCAGCGCTTCGGCACCGCAGAAGAAGTAGCAGATTTAGCAGGTTTTCTGGTCTCGAAAAGCGCGTCCTACATCACTGGCCAGGTAATTTCCATTAACGGCGGCCTCTATTCTTAATTGCTATATTGGCTTAGCGGATAAGAAAGATTTATAAGCAGAACCAAAGACATTCGCTAAGCAGCAGTTGTCAAAGCCGGAAAAAAATCAGGGAACATGCAGCCCGGCACCACAGTAGCACCAAAGTTCAATAGAACGGTGTTGCGCGGTGCAGGCATTGCGCGCAACTGCACTTTTTGCTTACTTTTTGGGCAAGCAAAAAGGAATGTGGTTTTAGATTTGAATTAATCTCTAAAAATACCAATGAATATATTATTCGTCTGCAGTAGAAACAAATGGCGAAGCCCAACGGCAGAGAAAATTTATAAAAGCAGGCAAGGCGTTTATGCAAAATCAGCAGGGACAGAACCATCAGCTAAAAATAAAGTTTCATCCAAGGCCATTCTATGGGCAGACATAGTTTTTGTAATGGAAAAGAAGCATAAACAGAGACTATTGGAAAAGTTTCCAAATGAGGCTGTGAGTAGCACCATCATAATCCTTGATATTGAAGACGAGTATGAATTTATGGACGCAGAGTTGATAGAGATGATCAAAAATTCTGTTGATCCATACTTATAAAAGAAGAAACCAGCCCGGACACGGCACTGTTAAAAACGGGGGTCAAAGGAATAATGCATAGCCGTCTCTGGTTAAACTTTGTAAAATTACTATAGCCAATATCCCAAAAGCAGGCGCAACAGTCTGACGATTTCTATCATGACACAGCAAAAAGTAAGAGAGGCAAAAACAGAATAAAGACGCCCAAAGCCACAGTTCACAGCAAACGGGTAAGTCAGTAAACTTTTTACGCATTAAATTTGCAGGCTTACTGATACACAACTATGAATCGCGTCGTCATCACCGGACTGGGTATTTATTCATCACTGGGCAAGTCAAAAGAAGAAGTCGCCAAATCTCTTTTTGAAGGCCGGTCGGGTATTATCCTCGATGAAGCGCGCAAAGCAATGGGCTACCGCAGCGGCCTCACCGGTTTTGTGGAGCGTCCACAACTGAAAGGCCTGCTGGACCGCCGTGCAAGAATCATGATGCCCGAGCAGGCAGAATTTGCCTACATGGCTACCACAGAAGCCTTGAAGCAGGCTGGTATCGATGCAGACTTCCTGGAAAAAAACGAGACCGGCATTATCTACGGCAACGATAGCTGCGCACAGCCCGTCATAGAAGGCATAGATCTCGTACGCGAAAAGAAAGACACTACACTTGTAGGCTCAGGCTCCGTATTCCAGGTGCTCAACTCCACCATTACCATGAACCTGTCCACCATCTTCAAGC
Source organism: Chitinophagaceae bacterium (assembly GCA_965200035.1). Taxonomy (GTDB): domain Bacteria; phylum Bacteroidota; class Bacteroidia; order Chitinophagales; family Chitinophagaceae; genus UBA1952. The sequence continues at coordinate 2,412,355 of OZ241334.1, forward strand.
TGCGCGGCGTCAACTTTTCCATCTCTGCCGCCTGTGCCTCCGGATCACACGCTATTGGGCTGGGCTATCTTTTTATCAGGCAAGGACTTCAGGAGCACGTCATCTGCGGCGGAGCACAGGAAATAAATATTTATTCCATGCCCAACTTCGATGCACTGGGCACATTCTCTATTCGCGAAGATGCGCCGGCCAGAGCCTCCCGACCATTCGACCGCGACCGCGATGGTCTCGTGCCCGGCGGCGGCGCTGCATCCGTGATTCTGGAAAGCCTCGAAAGCGCACAGGCACGGGGAGCAAATATTCTGGCCGAAGTGATCGGCTACGGCTTCTCATCCAACGGGCAGCACATCTCCAACCCCAGCTCCGAAGGGCAGGAGCGCTCTATCAACAAAGCCCTGAAAGATGCAGGCGTCCTTCCTTCCGAGATCGAATACATCAATGCGCACGCTACCTCTACACCTGCCGGCGATGTTTCTGAAGCAGAAGCTATCTTCGATGTGTTTGGCAGCAAAGTACCGGTGAGCTCCACCAAAAGCATGACCGGGCATGAGTGCTGGATGGCCGGCGCCAGCGAGATCGTTTATTCCATGCTCATGATGCAGAACGACTTCATAGCCCCGAACATCAACTTCGAAAATCCGGACGAGCATTCGGCCAAGATCAACGTAATACCGGAAACCCTGCAGCGCAAATTCGATCTGTTCCTGTCCAACTCATTCGGCTTCGGCGGCACCAATTCATCGCTCGTAGTACGGAGGTGGAACGGTTAAATACCGTTCGCTGACGCTGCACTATTTCTTATTGCCGGTACGCGCAGATTTTTCCGTTGCATAAGAGATCATCTCTTTAATTTTAAAGCCGGTTAGATATACAGTATGCTGCGCAGAGCCCTCCTTTCTTCTTTTTTCATTATTTATGGTTCACTAATAGCCCACGCACAGGAAGCGCGCTGGTTCAAGCACCAGATAGCCACCTTATGCGGCGGGCCTATGGGCGGCAGAGGCTATGTAGATAAAGGACATGAAAAGACAGGCGCCTATATCCTGCGCAAGTTCAAGGAAGCAGGCCTCATGCCCATCGGTGCAGACAGCATCTGGAGCCAGACCTATTCCTTTCCCGTCAATACGTTTCCAGGTGTAGTATCGCTGGAGATCAATGGCAAAAGCCTCAAAGCCGGTGAAGAATTTCTGGTAGATGCCGCTTCCTCGCCTTACAGGCAGGAAAAGAAAAAAATAGCCCGCATAGATGTTGCTGGTGTTAAGAACAGGGAAGAATGGGAAGCGCAAAAGCGCAAATTCAACACAGACCGCATATTCTATATCAAAGGCACCGACTCATTAAGCAAGACCTTAGGTATTCGTAACAGCGCACTGGCAGCAGAGCTGCCGAGAGGAGCCTATATTTTCCCCATACACGGCAAGATGAACTGGACGGTAGCAACAGATACCATCCCTGCGCTCGTCTGCTATGTGCAGGACAGCGCCATCCGGCGCAAGCCGAAAAAGGCATCCGTAGAAGTCGCCACCAAATTTGAATTGGCAGCCAAAAGCACCAACATCATAGCACAGGTAACCGGTAAAGAAGTGCCGGACAGCTTCATCGTCATCACCGCCCATTACGATCACTTAGGCAAAATGGGTGACCTCGCCGTATTCCCCGGCGCATCTGACAATGCGAGCGGTACGGCTATGCTGCTGTGGCTGTCCGGTTATTTTGCAGCGCATCCGCAGCGGTACAGCATATTATTCATTGCATTCAGCGGCGAAGAAGCCGGCCTGCTTGGCTCAAAATATTATGTAGCGCACCCCATTGTGCCATTGGCGCAAATGCGCTTCCTCATCAATCTGGACATTATGGGCGATGCTTCTGCCGGTGTTACCGTAGTCAACGCTACCGAGCATCCCAAAGCATTTTCGCTGCTGCAAAGCATCAACCAAAAGAAAGGCTATCTGCCTGATGTAAAGAGCAGGGGCAAAGCAGCCAACTCAGATCATTACTTTTTTGCCGAAGCAGGCGTGCCTGCATTCTTCCTGTACAGCAATGGGGGCCCCGGCTATTACCACGATGTATTTGATAAGCCGGCAAGCCTTTCGCTCAACAACATCCCGCAAACAGCTAAGCTGTTACAAGAGTTCATTGAAGCGCTCAATGCGCAGAATGTCTATTAATGAATCTGCCTCAGGCTATGGCAACACTTGATGAAAGCCATTGATCGAGCGCTGCTCCACGGTCGCCGCTACCAAACCCATGCTCCAGCAATTCTGATTGCACCTTCTGCTCCAGCGCTGTAAAGGCTGCTTCATTCTCAGGCTTGCCCAGTGAAAGCGTTTGCAGGGCTATTTTCTGCTCCCAGATCCATACGGTGATTTCGCGGTTGCTGAACGGCTCTTTGCCCGCCAGTATAATCTTTCGGGGAGCGCCGTTCTCTGTACTGGCATTCATCAGCAATCTGATTACATCTTCCGTACCCGGTGTACCGTGGCCGGCTACCGCATTAAGCGGAGCGCCATCTGTATCATCAATGATAGAAAGCACCCAGGCAGCATCCGGCATTACCGTATGCGCTACCCGCCAGCTTGCACCCGGCCGCTGAATACGCTGCAGGTCTGGCTGGTTGATTACTGCAACCGCCCGCCTGCGGGTACGCGCCCGCTGCAGATATAATTTTTTCTCACCCCACAGGCGCTTGATCTGTTTGCGCGGCCATCCCGGATGAGCGCTTTGCAGCAGCTTACAGCATTGCTCAAAAGTGCGGGTCTTATCCTCTTCAAGCAGCCGGGTGATCTCGTCATACACGATCCGGTCATCCTCTTCCGGCTTACGCGGACGGTATCCGTAAGCATCCTCCTCCAGCCCTACCAGCTCACAGGCGGCAGCCACTGTAAGGGTAAATCTCTTGACCAGCACCTGTACCAGCTTCTTCTTCACCGCGCCGGTAGCATCTATCTGCGTCAGCGCCTTCAGCAGCATCTCATACCTGCCTGATACGGATTGCTTCAGGCTCAGCTCCGGTGCTGCAATCAGCTTTATATCAACTGTTTCCTCCTCTGCCTTCGCTTTGATCGCAGCGTCCTTTTGCCGGGGAAACTCCTCAATCCAATTATACAGAGTAGCTCTTGATATACCGGCTTCCCGGCAGATGCGCTTTACAGATTTAGCGCCATTGAGCTTATCCAGCACCCATGCCTGGCGCTGCTCCTTATCGTATCTGAAGGTATTCATGCGGGTGCAAATTTAGACACAGTTGTATAATAATGAATAGCTGTGTGGAAATGTTTCTGCATAGTGCAAAAAATAATTTGTAGCTGATCTGCTATATGTTTTTCTGCAAAAGGAAATTATATTTGTTTTAAGACGAAGGTCATAATAGCTTGTTCTGCCCCTACCGGAACTTCCAATCCTTGCCTATGAAGCTCTTAAAATTATACTGCCTTTACGCCTGCCTGTTTTTAATTACGTCTGCCCGTGCCCAGGTCACAAACTGTCCTGATAATATCAACTTTGAGCAGGGAAGCCTTACTAACTGGGAATGCGCAACATCGACCAATACCGGTAATGGAAATTATGTGTGGATGCCCACAGCCGTCATACCCACCAGGCACGCCATCATGTCCGGTGCAGCGCTGGACCCATACGGCCACTTTCCCGTAGTAGCGCCCGGCGGCGGACAATATTCACTGAAGCTCGGCAACTCATCTACCGGCAGGGAAATGGAGCGCGTGCGCTATACACTGCATGTGCCGGCCAATGCCACCAACTATAACCTCATCTACAGGTACGCCGTAGTGCTCAACGATGGCGGGCATCAGCCCATCGACCAGCCTTTCTTCCGGCTCTCCGTCACAGACTCGGCCACCGGCCAGCCTCTTCCCTGCAACAACAGCATATTCGTATCCACCAGCAATCTGCCCGGCTTCCAGCAGTCCAATGTCAGTCCATCCGTTTATTACAAAGACTGGTCTGCCGCCACACTCAGGATCGCCAATATGGCGGGCAGTACCATCCTGATCGAGTTTGCCTCTTCTGACTGCTCTATGGGCGGGCATTTTGGCTACGGCTATGTAGACCTCAACTGCGAAGGCTACATCATCACGAGCGCCAATTGCAACAATGCTCCCATAACTCCACTGATAGGCCCGCCGGGCTATCAGAGCTATGAGTGGTACGATAACAGCTACCAGATACTGGCCGGCACCGGGCAAACCATCACCGTGCCATCACCTGCACCAAGCAACTTTTATCATGTAGTGCTGACGCCGTATCCCGGCTATGGATGCGTTGATACACTGACTACAGAAATCAGGTACTCCACGTTATCAGTCGATGCCTCGCCGGACACTTCTTATCTGTGCGACCGGTCGCAGCAGGCCATGCTGCATGTCACTCAGACCGGCTCAGCGCCTCCGTTCACCTATAGCTGGACACCCGTAGCCTCGCTCAGTTGCGTCACTTGTACCAATCCCATTGCCACACCAACCGTAAATACAGTCTATACAGTAGCCGTTACAGATTCATTCGGCTGTACCATTACCGATGACGCAGTAGTGAATGCGGGGGTGACCATTACCCTGTTTCAGCACAACGTTACCTGTAACGGCGCGGCTAACGGAACAGTAAGCAGCGCCGTTGCAGGAGGCAGGCCACCCTATGCGTACAACTGGAGCACCAGCCCTGCACAGACCACCGCCACCGCCACCGGCCTGGCCCCCGGCACCTACTACCTGAATGTGACCGATGCAAACGGATGTTCTGCTACCAATATGGTAATCATTACCCAGCCACCGCCATTATCCGTATCATCCACATCAATAAATGTAACCTGTAATGGTGGCCATGATGGCAGCGCTGCGGTAAGCGTATCCGGCGGCACACCACGCTACACCTATTCCTGGAACACCACACCTGCGGTCACTGCCAATAGCATCACCAACCTTGTGGCTAGCACTTACACCTGTACCATCACCGATACCAATGGGTGTACCATCACCGCTACAAAAGTCATTACCCAGCCTCTCCCCCTCCTCAGCCATACCACCATTGTAAAAGCACCCTGCGCAGGACTGAGCGAGGGCACACTAGCCGTAACCGCCACAGGAGGCAGCGGCCCCTACAGCTACGCATGGGTCAGCGGGACATTACAGGGCGGCGATACTGTGCGCAATCTTCAGGCGGGGCAGTACATCGTTCAGGTCACTGACTCAAAAGGATGCCATACAAATGATACCGTGCTTCTGAACGCCAACCCGCTGCCAACGGTAAGCGCAGGCGCAGATGTAGATATCTGTGTTGGCGACAGTGCATTGCTGACCGCCAACGGCGCAGCGTCCTACCTCTGGCAGCCGGCCGCCTTCCTTACCTGTACTGCCTGTGCACAGCCCACCGCCTACCCCGACAGCACCAAAAGCTACTATGTGACCGGCACCGATCGCAACGGATGCGTGGATATAGATACGGTGAACATAGCGGTGCTGAGGCGTGTGCCGGTAAACATAGATACCACCCGCTACATCTGCCCCAAAGAGCGGATCGCATTGGGCGCCTACGGAGGCGAATCCTACGAATGGTCGCCGCCCGGAACCCTGCTCAACGCCAATCTGCCCAACCCCGTAGCCTCGCCCGACAGCACTACCATCTATCAGGTAATCATCACCGAAAACCGTTGCTTTAAAGATACCCTCACCCAGAAGGTGGTAGTGATGCCGAAGCCGGACATTCATCTCGGCGCAGACTTCTACGGCATACCCGGCGCTACTGTGGCGCTTGGCACACAAGTCACCGGTGCATCTTCCATAGCCTGGACCCCGGCCGATGGCCTGAGCTGCAGCGATTGCTATGAGCCGGTAGCCACGCTCGATAACAGCATCACCTATGTAGCAGAAGTGGGCAACAGCTATGGCTGTAAAGCCAGCGACAGCATCAGCATAAAAGTAGCCTGCGATGGCTCAGCCATCTACATGGCCAACACCTTCACCCCTAACAGCGATGGGCAGAACGATTACTTCTATCCACAGGGGCTCGGCATCAATAATGTGCAGCGCTTCATGATCTATGACCGCTGGGGCGAGACCGTATTCACTGCCACAGATATTCCGGCCAATGTACCTGAGCGCGGCTGGGACGGCACCTTCCGCGGCAAAGCCCTTCCGCCCGATGTATTTCTCTTTGTAGTAGAAACCCTCTGCAGGAACGGCAGCCCCATCGTAGTAAAAGGAGATATCACGCTTGTGCGATGAGGCCGGGAAACTATCGCCAGCAGGTTCAAATTTGTCGTTCCTGCAGGGAATTTTTATCCATGTTACTTACTATGGATTCCCTACGGGAATGACAAGTCGCTGAATGAAAAGCGCTGAATGAATAAAGCCACTGAATAAAAGTCATTTTAGAATAACCAAGTGCCCTAGAAAAAATGCGTATGAACAGACTGATACAAAGCATCCTTACTTTAAGCATGATCTCCGGAACCGCATTCAGCGCCGCCGCGCAGGATATTCACTTCTCGCAGTTTTATGAAAATGCCACCCTCAGGAACCCCGCGCTCGTAGGCATCTTCAGCGGCGACTATAAAGTATGCGCCAACTATAAAAACCAGTGGAGCTCATTCGGCGCAGGCTTTCAGACTGCAATGATCAATGGAGAAACCCGCATCCTCATGTCGCGCAACACGGGCGATTATATGAGCTTCGGCCTGAGCGCTTTTTACGATAAGGCAGGCTCTATCGACTTCACCAATACCGGCGCCTACGGCTCTGTGAGCTACAACAAAGCCCTCGGCGACACCCGCTACAGCTACATTTCAGTAGGACTTGGCGCAGGCTACCTGCAGCGCTCGATGAACCTATCCAAGATGCGCTTCGCCAATCAGTACATCGGCGGCAACTACAGCGCCACCAACCCCACCGGAGAGAATATCAACAACAATAAAATCTCCGGCTTTGATGCATCGGCAGGCATCAGCCTCAACAGCTCTATTGGCTGGAACGTCAACTATTACCTTGGCGCAGGCGCGTATCACTTATCCAAGCCGAAACAGGCTTACCTGGCGGAATCCGTCAACCTCTCAACCCGCTGGACGGTGAATGCCGGTATTCAGGCAGCCTTGTTGCAGAATCTCGGGCTTATCTGCGAATTCAACTACCAAAAGCAGGCACCTTATGAAGAGCTGATCGGCGGCGCCATGATCCGCTACCTGCTGAACAACTCAGGCGGTGAAAACATAGACAAGCTGAAGCTTTACCTCGGCTGCTATTACCGGCTGAACGATGCCATCATCCCCACTGTAAAATTTGACTACCATAACTGGAGCCTCACTGCATCTTACGATGTAAGCATGAACCAGAGCCGCATTTACACCACTGCGCTCGGCGGCTACGAGCTGTCGCTCATGATCCGGGGCTTCAACAAGATCAACGGCCGCGTAAGGGACATCATCGTATCCCCGCGCTTCGAGCTGGAAGACGACCCCGCCAGAAATCCCTATTAACAGAGGGGCACAAGGCACGGGCACAGGGTCGGGACGCGCCAGCGACCTGAACCGCCAAAAGACATTCAGAAAAGCCATGCCAGCATCTATGAAGCGTACAGAAACTTCAATGAAAATGCGCTCTTCTTCGAAGAAATGTATAGCTCTGATTTTATAACGAATCTAAATATTTACAAACAGGATAAATACATCTAAAAACTGTACTGATATATCTATAAACTGCAAAGAAGCATTTACAAACTATATTAAAATAGCTACAAACAGCAATACTATATCTGCAAACAGAACCACAATATTTATGGACTGTACTGGAATATTTATGAACTACAGCACATTATCTACAGACTGTACTGAAATATTGATGAACTGCAATAAAGTATTTACGAACTGCCATACCATAGCTCTAAACTTCGATGTTCATCCACGTAACCAGGTCATGTCCGGGCACTATTCAATGGAAATTCCAGGTAACTGCACTGCACTTTAATATACCAAAGGTGCATCTCCATAAATCCGTTTTGTGCTTTGGTAAAAACACGCGGATCAGTATATAAGACAGCGCATACCTTCAGCTAATTCAAAAAGATATTTTATGCTTCAGCTGAACATCGACCGGGTATGCAAAGCGCGGTCCATTCGAAAGCCATTTGCCTTTCTCATCAAAGCCGGATTCGCCAACAGCACAGCGCACCAGATCGCAAACGGCGACGTGTCTTCACTAAAGCTGGAACACCTCGAAAAGCTGTGCCTGGTCCTTAACTGCACTCCGCACGATCTGCTTGAATGGACGCCGCGCGAAGGCCAACCCACCAATATACCAATGGCAACGCTTATCCCGGAAAAGGAAAGCGGCCTGGAATGGGTACAGACATTGAAAGACCTGCCCCTAAGCAAGCTGCGCGAACTGGGCGAAGTATTGAAAAACACCCTCTGATTTCAGAGACAGTCAGTCAATAGTCATTAGTGACGGCTTGTGACTTGGCGGGGGAAAGGACAGCTTGTCAAGTCTAAGGGGATTTATTCCCGGATAATGAAAAAGCGGCGTCCTCTGTTGAAGAACGCCGCTGTATAGGTGCCGTACAGATGCTACAGCATCGCCTGAATGCTTTCGATTACCTGGCTCAGCTTATCTGTCTCCTGACCGCCGGCAGTGGCCAGTCCTTTCTGACCGCCGCCGCCTCCTTTGATGAGGGGCGCTACCTGTTCCTTAATCAGCTTTGTGGCATCCAGACCGCGCGCCTGAGCTGCATCTGATAAAGCAATGGCCACCGAAGCCTTGCCGCCGATATTAGCAGTAATTACCACCACGCCATCCGTAAGCCTGCGCAGCACATCCGTTGCTACTTTGCGTACTGCCTCGCCGGACGATACCTCTACCATCGCCGCAGCGAAGGAAAGGCCGTTGATAGGCTGGCTACCGGAAGCTAATTCTTCTGCCAGTACGGCCAGCTGCTTTGTTTCCAATGCTTCCAGCTTTTTGCGCAACGATGTTGCCTCTTCCTGCAATGCCTCTACGCTCTTGCCGAGCTCCTTTGGATTTTTAAACGCCTCGCGCACGATGCGAAGCTGTGTCAGCTCTGCATGTATCAGGTCTTCCGCGGCTTTGCCGCTCACGGCTTCGATGCGGCGAACGCCTGCTGCCACGGCGCCTTCACTCTTTATCTTAAAGAAGCCCAGCTCGCCGGTGCGCCCTACGTGCGTGCCGCCGCACAGCTCGATGCTGTAAGATGGGTCCATGACTACTACGCGCACCACATCGCCGTACTTCTCGCCGAAGAGCGCCATTGCGCCCATCGCTACGGCCTCCTCTTTGCTCATGCTCTTGATGACCACCGGCACATCCTCACGGATTTTGGCGTTCACGATCTGCTCTGCCTGTATGATCTCTTCATCTGTCATCTTCGCGAAATGAGAGAAGTCGAAGCGCAACTGATCGCCATTTACCAGCGAGCCTTTCTGCGCTACGTGTGTGCCAAGAATGTTGCGCAGCGCGGCATGCAGCAGGTGTGTGGCAGAGTGGTGCACCTCGGTGGATTTACGAAGGCCTTTATCGACCGTGGCAAATACCTCACCGCTCAGGTCATCCGGAATGCTTTCTGCAAAATGAATGATGAGGTCGTTCTCCTTTTTGGTATCAACAATCATCAGTTCTTCATTCCTGATGCTTAATTTTCCCTTATCGCCAACCTGTCCGCCGCTCTCTGCGTAGAAAGGAGTGGTTTCTAAAACGAGCTGATAGCTTTCCTTGCCCTTGGCTTTCACCTTGCGGTAGCGCAGCACTTCCGTCTTTGCTTCCAGCGAATCGTAGCCTACGAATTTCGGGCTGCCTTCTTTCAGCACTATCCAGTCTTCCGTGTCTAATGCTGTAGCGGCGCGGCTGCGGGCTTTCTGCTCAGAAAGTGCTTTTTCAAAACCTTCCTCATCAACTTCAAAACTTCTTTCTTTCGCTATTAAACGCGTTAAATCAATTGGGAAACCATAAGTATCAAGTAATTTAAAAGCAGTCTCGCCAGGAATAAACGTTCGATGTACAATCTCATTTACATCGCCCGAGAACATCTTAGTTGAATGCTTCAGCGTTTCCTTTTCAAAAATTTCCAACCCCTTATCCAGCGTCCGCAAAAATGCATCCTCTTCCTCCCGCACCACCTTGCCCACAAAGTCAAGCTGGGCCTGCAATTCAGGGAATACTTCTTCGAACTGCTTTGCCAGCACCGGAATCAGCGAATGCAGCAACGGCTGCTTGTAATCGAGATAGGAGAAATAATAACGAACGGCGCGACGAAGGATACGACGAATGACATAACCTGCACCGGTATTGGATGGAAGCTGGCCATCGGCAATGGTAAAGGCAATCGCTCGGATATGATCGGCAATTACGCGGAAGGCGATGGCTTCCTTTGAATCAGAGTAATCATACTTTCTGCCGGTGATTTTTTCTACCTCGGCAATCGTGCCGGTGAATATATCGGTGTCATAATTGCTCTGTTTGCCCTGCAGCACGCGCACCAGGCGCTCGAAGCCCATGCCGGTATCTACGTGCTGGGCGGGCAATGGCTGCAGGCTGCCATCTTTCAGGCGGTTGAACTGCATGAATACATTGTTCCAGATTTCGATCACCTGCGGATGGTCGGCATTCACCAGACTTCCGCCTTTGCCATCTTTCCGCTCTTCCGGCGTGCGGGTATCTACGTGGATCTCCGTGCATGGTCCGCACGGGCCGGTATCGCCCATCTCCCAGAAGTTGTCTTTCTTATTGCCCATCAGGATGCGGTCTTCGGCAATGTATTGCTTCCAATAGCTGTAAGCTTCTTCATCGCGCGGAAGACCTTCCTTTTCATCACCTTCAAATACGGTGACGTACAGCTGATCTTTCGGGATTTTATAGACATCTGTCAGCAGCTCCCAGCTCCAGGCAATGGCTTCTTTCTTGAAGTAATCGCCAAAGCTCCAGTTGCCCAGCATCTCGAACATGGTGTGGTGGTAGGTATCTACGCCTACTTCCTCCAGATCATTGTGCTTGCCGCTCACGCGCAGACATTTCTGCGTATCTGCCACACGGGGCGCAGGGGCGGGCTTATTGCCCAGAAAGGAATCTTTAAAGGGAGCCATGCCTGAGTTGATAAACAGCAGGGTAGGGTCGTTCTTGACTACGATGGGTGCGGACGGGACAATTACGTGGCCTTTGTCTTTGAAAAAATCCAGGAATTGCCGGCGTATCTCGGAAGCGGTCATTTCGAATAATAATTTTAATCCGGATCAGGCAGATGATGATTCGTATGCCCGAAAGGTGCGCAAAAATAGGAAGAAAGCGGAAGGAGATTTGGATATAAAAAACCGGCGCATCTGTGGAAAGATGCGCCGGTCAGTAGAACTGTGGTTCTTATATGATCAGGACTGAAAATTCTGCTGCTCAAAGTCGAAGCTGGTAGAAGGGTTTCTTGGGTCGGGACCGTACTCGTTAGGACCGGCCTGGCCTTCTGTAGCAAGCAGGATGAGGCTATAAATAGGAATCAGGATGAACCAGCCGCTTTTGCCTACATCATGCATTCTGCGTACGCCGACCGCTATGTATGGTATAATGATACCGAGAAAAAAGAGCCCCAGTAAAATGCTGGCTAAAACAGTGACGGAGGATAACGCCATCAATACTGTATAAACAATAATGTAGAACAGAAAGAACCACCAGAATTCAGGCCTGGTAGCGCGGCCGTTGAAGTTGGCGTAATTCTGAAACGCCTTTTTTACGTAATCAATCATGTTCATGTGCAATGAAATTTTGGGTTAAACAATTTTGTTTCGGTATAATAATAATTCATTTTGTGTAAATGCAAAAGGCTTTGGACATTTTTTTATCTAAACTTAATGTGCGGCCTGGGCTACGGTTACATTTTCTCTCTAAAAACATTTGACCGTTCAAAATTTCTTTTTACATTTGCCGTCCGGAAATTCCGGTAGTACGGAGGGTTTAGCTCAGTTGGTTAGAGCATTGGTTTGTGGTACCAAGGGTCGTGGGTTCGAGCCCCATATCCCTCCCGTTTAAAAGCTGTCCCTGCATTCAATGAGTGCAGGGATTTTTTATGGATTATTAATTTTTTGTCTGCTCTGTTTATCGCTGGTTTTCATAGCATTTTTCTTCCTTTTATACACTGGGTACAATCTGTTTATTTTGTATCTTTGAAGCTAAATCGTTTTTTGTTTATTAATTAAATTTTTGTTCAAATGAATTTAGAAGTCACCGGAAAGCTTATTGAAAAGTATGACACCAACGTGGTAAGCGACAAGTTTCGCAAGCGTGAATTTGTACTGGAGCTTTCAGAAGAAATCAACGGGAATATCTATACCAGCTACGCTAAAATGCAGCTCGTACAAAATAAGTGTGACATCATAGACCGCTTCAACATCGGCGAACAACTGAAGGTAAATTTCAATATCCGCGGCACGCGCTATGAGAAGGAAGGGAAGGTGAGCTATTTCAGCAATCTGGATGCATGGCGCATTGAGAACGCTGCACAGCAACAGCAGCAAGGCAATGGCACCCAGCAGCCTGCCAACAATGGCTATCAGAACAATAATAATAACGGTGGCGGCTTTCAGAATAACAACAATGGCGGCGGCTTTAACAACAACGGCAATAATTATGGCGGTAACAGCGGCTTCAGCAACCAGCCTGCAGGCAATGTATCGCAGAATGCCCCGGACGATCTGCCTTTCTAAAGACTGATCTTTTTCGAACCTTTCATATTCCCCGCAGCCAATAACTGCGGGGATATTTTCAACCGGAAGTTTTACATTTAAATCCATCATTGCCGGAAGGAAGCGCCAATCGCTCTGTTCCAGAAAATAATCCTGACCATTACACTATGAAAAAATTTCAATTCCCTCTTTCCGCGCTTCTGTGCATCCTGCTGCTCAGCGCCTGCCATTCTCTACCCAAGCACGCACGGTATATTCCTGAAGATGCAGCCGTAGTGGTGGGTGTGAATACAGGCGAGATCAGTAAGAAGGTAGCCTGGAGCGCCATTACCGGCAGCAAGATCCTTGATGAAATGAAGGAAAGCGCGAAGAATGCCAAAGGCAAAGAAGCGCTGAATGATATTGAGCATTCCGGCATCGACTTTATGAGCACGCTTTATTTCTATGCAAAGCCCGATAAGCGTTTTGATAATGATGTACGAATGAGCATTGTAGTGCCGTTGGAAGATGCAGGTAAATGGACCGCTTTTGTGAAAAAAGTATTCCCCACCGCAACCATCAATAAAATAAAAGACCGCAATGAAGCATTGCTGGACGGCAAGGCTTACGCCGCCTGGACGAATGATGTGCTGATGGTGATGAATACCAAATCATCTGTTTCTTCCGAAGACGCAAGTATGGAAGCCACTGCTGTTGATACAATGGCCGCTGTGCCCGCACCTGTTGGCGGTGATGATACGACCATGCCTATGGATATGCCGGCCCCGGCTACGACTACTGTGGCCGTAATTACGAAAGTGGATACCGCGCTGAGCGCATCGGAAATGGATGCTGCATTTGGCCAGGATGAAAAGCATTCGATAACCGGCAACAAGCGCTTTAAAAAGCTGGAAAGCGATGGCCACGACATTAGCGTGTACGTGTCTTACGGCAACATCATGGACAGCTATGCTGCTAATGCCGGTATGGGCATGATGAGCATGATGACAGGGGTTACGCTATGGAAAAATGCGGTGATGGCCACCGGCATTGATTTCGAAAAAGGAAAGATCAGCAGCATTATCCAATACTACCCGAGCGATAGCATGAAGGATGTAGCCAAATTATTTGGAGCGGATAATATTGATAAAGATATTCTGAGCCGCACTCCTTCTCAAAATCTGAACCTGATTGCCGGCTACCATCTTTCCCCTAAAGCCACCAAAATGATGCTTGACCGGATGAACCTTTCGGGAATGGCCAATATGGTGCTGATGCAGAAAGGGCTGAGCGTGGATGAGATTCTTAATGCCTTTACCGGCGATATGGTGCTGGCACTGAATAATGTACGTGCGAAGGCAGTCAATCCACAGGACTCCATGATGGAAGTATCGTCAGGCACACCGGACATAGACTTTGTATACGCTATGGAGATCAATAGCAAAGCCAGCTTTAATAAGCTGCTGGCTCTGGCCGGTCAGGAAGGTGGGCTGCAGCAGACATCGCCGGGTACTTATTCTATTCCGGGCACAAAAGATATGAGCCTGGTGGTGGGCGATAAATATTTTGCAGTCTCCAACGTGGCTGCCAATGCACAGGCTTTTCTGGCGAAGAGCGGAGGAAAAGTACCTGAGGTAGCGGGCAATAATCTGACCGGCCATCCGGTAGGCATGTATTTTGATATAAAGCAGACCATGACTCCGATGATGGGTATGCTCACCGGCGGCACTACCAATGCAACCATGATGCTGCAGATGAGCAATATGCTGAGCAACATTACCTTCTACGGTGGCGAGTTCAAAGGGGAATCCAATGAGTATCACATGACGCTTAATCTGGTAAATAAAGATGAAAACAGCCTGTTGCAACTCTTACGTATGGCTCAGCTCATGGGGCAGGCAAAAAAAGAGGGTGTGGCAGGTAGCTGAGCAGATTATGTATGTTGCATCGGATCTTAAATTGGTCTTTGCAAACGAAACCGTGATCTTGTCCGTCTTATAATATTGTCTGTCGGTATTGGAGAAGCGGATAATTTTTTTAATCTTGTTAAAAATTTTGCTCACCATGAAATATGGCAAGTGGGTTCGTAGCCTGACTTTTGTAGCTGCCTTCGGTGCGCTTTGCTTTCAAAGCTGCCGTAAAGAGAATGGAATTGATAATAATAATGTGATCCGCACACCTTATAGCCTGTACTACGGCGATGTAAATGGTGGGGTAGAAAGCACGAACGATGGCCAGAACTATAAGCGTGTATTTGACTACGATGGTATTCCGGTGCGCGCTATCGTAACCTCCGGGACCAATGTCCTGTTTGTTAAGAACAATGTTCATTTGAGCACTAATGATGGCCAGAATTTCAATCCGACCGATTTTACCGCCAATCCTTATTCCATATTCCAATCCGTCATACTGGATGTGACCAGCCATGGCCGGCTCTATGTATGCAGCACTTCCGGACAGGGAATCAAGTTCAGCGAAGATCACGGGCAGACCTGGAAGGTAGATGCTAACTGGGACCCGAATATCACCGGTCCTGCTTTTCCTACCTCGCTTACGCAACTGAAAGGCGGTGATCTTTTTGGTTACAGCAGTATCAGCAACAGATTGTTTACCCGTACTTCCAAAGACAATCCATGGGTTGAAGTAACAGTCAATGGGCTGCCGGCATCTTACTATTTCCTGTCGCGCCTGAATGATGCACTGATCGCATCTAACCCGGTGGGCGGAGTCTATTTCAGCAACGATAAGGGCCGCAACTGGACTCAGTATTCCGGACTTTCCACTTCCGCAGTGAATGATACCTATGCACCTTTTGACCAGACCCTGCTTGTGGCTACGGACAATGGGGTATATCGCCTCGTTTCCGGTGCATTTATTTCTTCAAGCAACGGATTTGCGCCAAGTACAGTAGTGTACAGCATCACGGCCAAGTCAGATACCTACAAGAATGAGGTGATCAAGCAGTATGTGTATGCAGGAACGAGCACAGGCCTTTACCGCAGCGAAGATCTCGGGCAGAATTGGGTGAATGTGAAAGACGGTGACATCCGCAGGGTTTATTGATACGAGAACAAGACTTAGTTACTTAATAAAATCCCGGATGGTCTGATAACCATCCGGGATTTTTCTTTTTATCAATTCAGTGTAGCTAGTCCTGTTCTTCTGCTTCGTCATCAGGACCAAGCAGATCGCCGAGATCGCGGCGCTGTTTTTTGGTGGGGCGGCCGGTCTTGCTGTTGCGCTTGCCGGTGAAAAAAGCAGAGGTAATGTATTGCTTCTGCTGGAGGTCTTCTTCCGTAGTCAGATCTACATAATGTTTGATCGCATCTTCATAGGCTACGCGGTTGGGCAGGAGGCCGGTCACTTCAATTGTCCAGCGGCGCGCAGGAGTTTTGATGTCATAACGGTCGCCAATGGCTACCGTGCGGGCTGGTTTTATGTTTTGCCCATTGAGCTTTACCTTTCCTTCATCGCAGGCAGCAGTAGCCAGCGTACGCGTCTTGAAAATACGGATGGCCCATAAATATTTATCTAAACGAACTTTTTCCATGATGTCTGTTCCGGTCTATCCTTACAAATTTAAGTAATTGATGCAAAGGAAAATACGGCTTTGCTACAGGCGCCGCTAAGAATTTATGCAATTAGTTTGGAGCATTTTTTATTGATCCTTAATAAGATAATCAATGTGCTGTTGGATGGTTTGTTCAATAATAAAGCAAGTGGTTGCTGAAACTATTCTCATTGACATCACAATAAACATCGCTTCATCATACCAGCTAATAAAAAACGTCCTGCAATCGCAGGACGTTTTTTATTGTTTAATAAATTCAATACTTACAAAGCTCCTTCCCATACTGCATCTACAATGCCGTATTCAAGGGCTTCCTTGGCATCCATCCAATAGTCGCGCTCCAGATCGCGCAGGACCTTTTCATAAGACTGGCCGCAGTTCTCTGCAAGAATCTGTGCACCCAGTTGCTTGGTCTTTTGAATCTGACGGGCGTGGATTTCCAGATCAGCGCTTACGCCCTGGAAATAGCCGCCAAGGCTTGGCTGGTGAATCATCACCTCACCGTGCTTAAAGATGTAGCGCTTACCTTTCTCACCACCAGAGAGCAGGATTGAGCCCATAGAAGCGGCAAGGCCCATACAAATGGTAGATACGGGGGATTTGATCATCTGCATCACATCATAGATAACCATGCCGCTAGTCACCACGCCACCCGGACTATTGATGAAAAACTTAATCTCTTCATGATTGTCTGAGTCAAGCAACAGCAGGCGGTTTACCACGTCCTTCGCAGAGCTGTCATCTACGCCGCCCCACAGATATACAGTGCGCTTTTTGAAAAATAATTCGTCACTCTTTTTAGCCCACATACTGAACGGGCTTTGCTTTTCACCAGCCGGTATTTCTTCCTCTTCCGGCTTGTCTTCATCATCCATGCGGATGTTCATTTGATGCAATTTATGCTGAGACATTTATGTTTGATTTGATGATTTGAAAATCTGGTGATCTGAAGATGGAATCTTTAACTGCCATGCATATAACCACCGGTTTTATTGTTTTATTGATTGATGCTAGTCTTTCTTATCCTTGCGTGGATTCCTGACCAGTACTTCATCGATGATGCCGTACGCCTTGGCTTCTTCAGCGCTCATCCAATAGTCACGCTCACAATCTTCTGCTACGCGCTCCAAAGGCTGACCGCTGTGCTCGGAGATCACGCTATACAGATCGTGCTTGATGCGCTTGATTTCTTTTACGGTAACATCAATATCGGTAGCCTGACCACCGATGGCGCTGCTTGGCTGGTGCAGCATAATGCGGCTATGCTTGAGCGCAGTACGCTTACCTGTAGTGCCTGCGCACATCAGCACGGCACCCATAGAGGCCGCAATGCCGGTACAGATCGTGCTTACATCAGGAGTTACAATCTGCATGGTATCATAAATGCCGAGGCCTGCATACACGCTGCCACCCGGCGAGTTCAGGTACATCTGCACATCGCGCGTACGGTCTGAGCTTTCGAGGAACAGCAATTGGGCCGTTACAATGTTGGCCACCTGATCGTCGATGCCCGTGCCGAGGAAGATGATGCGGTCCATCATCAGGCGCGAGAACACGTCCATTTGGGTCAGGTTGTTGAGACTGCGCTCCTCAAGAATGTAAGGCGTGAGGTTAGTGGGATTTATGAAATTAGTAGGCGTTGCTTTTTGAGCATAGTCGTCAAAAGTGAGCGAACTGATGCCGCGGTGCTTTATCGCATATTTGCGAAATTCATTTGCATCCATAATTTGTTATTGCGTTGAACTTTTGTTTTAAAAACGAATAGGGTATGTCCCCGTTAAAGTAGGTACTTCAAAATTTAAACCAAGTTAAATATAGTGCCAATAAGACACTCGCCAACCGCCAAAATAGGTGCTGCCCGACAGAAAAGCCGGAAAGAGTAACTTCGGCCTACCCAAATCGCCATTATGGAGCTTACCCTGAAGCCAAATATTCCATCTCTGCCATGCCCCATACGTTATACCGATAGAATATTGCTGCTGGGCTCCTGCTTTACCGAGCATATGAGCACACGGCTTGCGCAGCACAAGTTCCATACTCTGCAAAACCCTCATGGCATTCTGTTCAATCCGCTCAGCGTGGCATCCGGCATTCATAATTATCTGGATAACCGTCAGTGTGTGGTTGATGATCTTTTTTACCTGCATGAAACCTGGCATAGCTGGGATCATCACAGCCGCTTTTCAGGCATCGACCAAGCATCTGTTCTGGAAAGCATTAATGCATCGAACACAGAAGCGCATTTTTTTCTGAAAGATGCCAATTGGATGATGATTACCCTGGGCTCTTCTTTTCAGTATTTTCTAAAGGATGGTAATCGTCCGGTAGCCAATAATCACAGAGCGCCGGCGCAATGGTTTGAAAAGAAACTCCTATCGATAGAAGAAATCGTTGTTTCCCTGAAACAGGCTACAGAGCAGGCGTTTGATGTGAATCCCGACTTGAAAATACTTTTTACGATCTCGCCGGTAAGGCATATCCGGGATGGGGTAGTAGAAAATAACCGCAGTAAAGCAAGGCTCATAGAAGCCGTTCATACGCTTTGCGAATCAATGGGCAATTGCCATTATTTTCCTGCTTATGAGCTGGTGATCGATATTCTGCGCGATTACCGGTTCTATGATATCGACTTTGTGCATCCCAATTATCTGGCTACAGAATATGTATGGGAGCAGTTTGTAAAAGCCTGTATAAATCCGGCGGCATTGCCGGTGATGGAAGCCGTAAAAGATATCATGACCGCAAGGAATCACCGGCCGCGTTTCCCGGGCACGGAAGAGCACCAAAAGTTTCTGAAAAGCTATCGTGGTAAAGTGAAACAATTATTGCAACAGCATCCTTATCTGGACTTGCGCGAAGAGCTGGATTACTTTTCTGATAGTGGTGGAGCCAGTTTGTAAAGCTGACTCTAAAGTCGACCATACTATTAATCTTTGGTTCTACTGCGGTACCGTACTTTTGTTCCCTGATAGTGAATTTACAGCTGGAAATTTATTACTTGTGTTTTTTAATTACAGCTCCAGCAGCGTCTTTACCGGGTCCTGACCGAAAAGCAGCAGTTCAGGACTTTCCAGCAGTTCTTTTACGCGTACCAGGAAGCTCACGCTCTCGCGGCCGTCGATAATGCGGTGATCGTAGCTCAGGGCTACATACATCATCGGGCGAATCTCAACTTTTCCATTGATAGCCATCGGGCGCTCCTGGATCTTGTGCATACCCAGAATAGCGCTTTGCGGAATATTGATGATCGGGGTGCTCATCAGCGAGCCGAATACGCCACCATTCGTGATGGTGAATGTACCACCAGTCATTTCTTCCATGCTGAGCTTGTTGTCACGGGCCTTTTTGGCCAACTCTACCACCTTGCTTTCAATACCCGCCATGCTCAGGCTTTCCGCATTGCGGATCACCGGCACTACCAGCCCTTTTGGTGCAGATACAGCTATGGAGATATCGCAGTAATCGTGATAGAGAATGTTGTCGCCATCGATGTAGGAATTAACGGCAGGCCACTCGTTCAGCGCTATGCAGCAGGCTTTAGCAAAAAAGCTCATGAAGCCCAGATTCACGCCATGCGTTTCTTTAAAAATATCTTTGTATTTGCTGCGCAGCTCCATGATGCGGGTCATATCCACCTCATTGAATGTGGTGAGCATAGCAGTCGTATTCTTGGCTTCTACCAAACGGCGGGAAACCGTCTTACGTAGATTGCTCATCTTTTCGGGGCGCTCACTGCGGCTGAATGCCTCATCGCCACCTTTACGGCCGGGATGCTGCAACGCTTCCAGTACATCGTGCTTCAGGATGCGGCCCTGTGGACCGGAACCTTTTATATCAGCAGGTTTTACCTGCTTATCCGCCATGATCGCGTTCGCTACCGGTGTGGCTTTCACATCGGCGGCTGGCGCAGTTTTAGGCCCTTCTTTTTTCGGTTGCGGCGTTGCGGCTTGTTCCGGAGCGGCCTCTTTCTTTTTTTCTTCGGCAGGTGCTGCTGCTGGTCCAGGCGCGCCTTCCGGCTTTGCTGCGCTTTCATCGATGGTACAGGCAAGATCTCCGATGGCCAGGGTGGCGCCTTCCTGGGCTACAATATGCAGGATGCCGGCCTGCTCGGCATTCAGCTCAAAAGTTGCTTTTTCGGATTCAAGTTCGCAGAGCAGCTCATCACGATTCACATAATCCCCTTCTTTTTTCAGCCATTTTACCAGCGATACTTCACTGATGGATTCGCCTACGGTAGGCACTTTTATCTCAATCATGAAACAGTACAGTTTACGCCTCGCAAATTACAGTAAAATCAAGTGGTATGAAAATATAAGGTCGTGATGATGCAAAATAGAAACTCAGGTTGCTTATGCAGCTGCAAAAAAACCGGAACGCTTGTTCCGGTTTGATAAACCGGTATGCTTAGTTGACTGGCTTTGCGCTTTTATCGTAATTATAAAGCACGATAAACTCTACCCGCCTGTTGCGCGCCCTTCCTTCTTCTGTAGCATTCGACGCAATAGGTTCTTTGGTGCCGAGCCCCCAGGTATCCATACGCTTGCGCTTTACCTTGTAGTAGGCCAGGACATTCAGCGCACTGTCTGCGCGGCGCAGGGAAAGCTGCTGATTGTTTGGGTTATCTCCGCCAACAGCATCTGTATGGCCGGTAATCAGGATTTCTGTTTTGGGATGATCTTGCAATACATTGGCCATGCGCGCCAGCGAAGGCAGGAGTGCTGGAGATATCGTTGCCTCATTAAAGTCAAAAAGAACCGGATTCCTAAATAAGATCTTCACTGTATCATTCAATAAAGCAACGTCAGCATCATTCAGCACCTTCCGGAAGTCAGTATAGGTTTGCTCCATGTACTTTTTGCGCTTTGCCAGCTTCTTCGAAGAGCTGCAGGAGGCAAAGATCATCGTGCCCGCCAGCAGTAAAAATAGGATACGACTATTCATACGCATGATTTTTCGAGCAGCAAAAGTATTTGTTATCTAATGAAAACGGTGTAGAATATTTTTATGATAAGAAAATTTAGGAGTAATTAATGATTACGATTCGCTGCCGGAAATAAACTTGAATCCGATACCATGAATGGTCTGCAATTCCACACCCGGCTGATCCTTGAGGTGCTTTCTGATCTTGGTAATGAACACATCCATACTACGGCCAAGGAAATAATCTTCCTTGCCCCATACGTTCATCAAAATCTCTTCCCGCTTCAGCACACGATTGGGATTGAGCGCTAAGTAACGGAGCAGATCTGCCTCGCGTTGCGTAAGCTGCTGGCGCTCTTCATCGCTATACAGCAAAAGATCGCGGTAGTTGAAGCTGAGGTTGCCTATTTTCAGCTCATTCGGAGTATCATCTTCTTTGCGGCGGGTGCGCTTCAGAAATACCTCTATGCGCAGCAGTAGCTCCTGCATGTTGAATGGCTTGGTAATATAATCGTCAGCCCCACTTTTGAAGCCCGCGATTTTATCATCATCCATACTTTTTGCCGTAAGCAACAGGATGGGAACAGACTCATTTTTCTTGCGTATCTGCGTAGCCAGCCATATGCCATCGCGCTTGGGCAGCATCACATCCAGCACACACATGTCAAAGTTGTGCTTCATATAAAACTGCCAGCCGGTCTCTCCGTCTGTAGCATGAATTACTTCATAACCATTCACTTCCAGATTATCCTTCACCACAAAGCCCAGTGTTGGATCATCTTCAACCAACAGAATTTTCGCTTTTGTGTCAGCCATTTTATTTTATGTTTTTATAGTGGAAGGTTAGTGTAAATATACTCCCTTTGCCTAAATTACTTTCACAGGCTACGGTACCTCCGTGGGCCTTCGTAATAAGCCGTACATAATTCAGGCCAAGACCAAAACCTTTTACATTATGTATGTTGCCGGTAGGCACGCGGTAGAACTTCCGGAAGAGCATTTTCTGATGTTGCCGGTCAATGCCAATGCCATTATCCGAAATGGTGATGCGTATAGCGGCTGCTGTGCTGGTAAGGCTTATGATGATCTCCGGGCACTTTTCACAATACTTAATCGCATTATCAATTAAGTTGCCGATGGTATTTTTCAGGTGCAGCACATCACCTGTAGAACGCACGGGCGCATCAGGCATGTGCAGCTCAATTTTCTTTTCCCTGCTTTGGGTAAGATGCAGAATGCTGTCCACCTCTTCCTGCAACAGATGCTGCCAGATGAAAGGCTCTCTTTTAAGCTGTAAATGGCCGCGCTCAGCATGAGCCATCTGCAATACCCGCTCTACCTGCGCAGTGAGCTGACTTGACTCGTTGGAGATGATGGTTGCATAATTGAGCAATCGCTGTGGCTGGTTTACAATATCCGGGTTCTTCAACACATCGGCGGAGAGCTGAATGCTGGATAATGGTGTTTTGAACTCATGGGTCATATTGTTCACAAAGTCTTTCTGAATCTCGCTGAGTCTTTTTTGCTTGAAAATGACGAACAGGAGGTAGCCTAAAAAGCCAATGA
The DNA here is from genome assembly GCA_965200035.1 of Chitinophagaceae bacterium. Taxonomy (GTDB): domain Bacteria; phylum Bacteroidota; class Bacteroidia; order Chitinophagales; family Chitinophagaceae; genus UBA1952. The sequence continues at coordinate 2,435,067 of OZ241334.1, forward strand.
ACAGCAGCAGCACCAGAGAAAAAATAGTGAATACAGAGAGCTGCGAAGTCAGGAACTCACGGCGGTGGGGAAAGTAAACACCGAAATAATAATTTTCCCGTTTCAGATGTGGAAAAGGCTTGGTTTTTACCGGCATCTTCCCGTTGCCGGCCATGTGGTAATAGCCCATGTAATTCATGGAATCGGCGCGTGTGCAATCAGATAATCCGTACTGAAAATCGGTGATGATGTTTTGCCCGGTGAAAGCCGTGATCAGGTAATGCTGCAACACATCGCGCTCAACATATACATTGGTCTGAACGATAAAATAATCGGCTGAAATCTGCTCTACAGGATTATAATTGGGCTTCTGAATAGCTTTGATCTTCCAGATCTCGCCGGCCACATTCCGCAGTGCTGCATTGACCGCCAGATTAAACGTCTGCTCCTGCAGGGCAAACGCCCGCCTCAGCCAATATACCTGCGATACGATGATGCCCGTACAGGCAAGCAGCGTCATGATAACCAGCAACCTTATGGTGCGCGACTTCATAGAACAGGTTAACAAGATAATGAATCCACAACAAGAAACTCTTTACCACGCCGGATGCTGAAAATTATTCCGCCGGATGTGTACCTTGCCGCCATGCAGGAAAAAGAAGCATTTCTCCATCATGAGTACGTGAAGTCGCTGGCGGCGATAGATCCGAAAACAGTACCGGCCTGGGGCAGGATGAATGTGCATCAGATGATCGAGCACATGTCCGACTCATTTATGATTGCCAATGGAAAGGACCCGAAAGACTGCATTACGCCGCCGGAAAATATCGGGAAGATGCAGGCCTTTATGATGAGCGAAAAGCCATTCAGGGAAAATACGCCCAATGTGCAGCTACCGGTAGATCCGCTACTGGAGCGCTACGAATCCATTCAGGATAGCCTCGGTGAGCTACAGGTGCAAATCGACGACTTCTTTGATGTATTCAGTGAAGACAAACGGAAAATCATTACCAATCCGTTTTTCGGCGACCTGGATTATGCGCAATGGGTGCATTTGCTGTACAAGCACGCATGGCATCATCTGCGCCAGTTTGGCGTTCAGCCGCAGGCGGCCTGAGAAAATTATCAGCTACAGATATTCACTGCTGAAGTGGAAGGGCAGTAGATAGCTGGCATCTTCCACTAAAATCACTTGTCCATCGGGGCTGCTCATATATACAGCAATAGGCTGCTGCTGGTGCAATTGCGCTTCCAGAATCGTCTGCCGGCAAATGCCGCACGGAGATAATGGCGGGTGCGGGTCTTTATTGTCCGTCTTGTAAGCAATAGCTATAGAAGTTACTTTATTGCCGCTGCCCATATCCAGCGATCCGAACAATGCGCGCTCAGCGCAGATGCCAGCCGGGAAAGCCGCATTCTCATGGTTGGAGCCGGTAAGCACCGTGCCATCTGTCTGTACCAGCGCTGCGCCTACCCTGAAATTGGAATAGGGCGCATAAGCCTTGTCCGCAGCGGCTTCGGCGGCGGTAATCAGGTCTTGTATATGAGCGGGCAGCTGCTTCTTGAGCGACTGCTGAAAGGGAAAGCCAAATTGTTGCATAATCACAGATTCATTTAGAAAAATCACATCCGCTTTGTGAAAGCGGGGAGACAAGCTACCACAATTTTGCGGAATAAAGTCTTTTTATGCCAATTGATATTAATGAAAAATGGCAGACCTCTCTGTTTTGAAAGTCTGCCATTTCCGCATCCTGTACTTTTATTTACTTAGTTGATCCAGTCGCAGATAAACAGATTGGTATCGTGTGTGCCCCCATTGTGACGGTTGGAAGAAAAGATAAATTTCTTGCCATCGGGCGAGAACATCGGGAAGGCATCGAAGCCTCCATCATGAGAAATCTTCTCAAGGCCAGTGCCATCCAGATTCACAATGTACAGGTTGAACGGAAAGCCGCGCGGATATTCATAATCAGAAGCGAAAATGATGTGCCTGCCATCCGGCGTAAAATTCGGTGCCCAGTTGGCCTTGCCAAGATTGGTGACCTGATGCACGTCAGAGCCATCTGCATTGGCCACAAAGACTTCCATAGCAGTAGGCATTACCTGCCCTTTGGCATACAGCTCTTTATATTCTCTGATCTCTTCTTCCGTCTTTGGGCGGGATGCGCGCCATACGATCTTGTTGCCGTCCGGTGAAAACCATGCGCCGCCATCGTAGCCTAATTCATGCGTGATCTGCTTTACGTCAGAGCCATCGAGCTTCATGGTATAGAGGTCAAGATCGCCGTTCCGCGTAGAGGTAAAAATGATGCGGTCGCCTTTTGGGGAGATGGTTGCTTCTGCATCGTAGCCTGGTGTCCTGGTGAGCTGTTTGGTGATATTTCCGTTAAGATCGGCTATAAAAATATCGAAGCTCTCGTAGATCGGCCAGATGTATTTTTTTACATCGCCCTTAGGCGGTGGCGGCGGGCAGGCATCTCCTGCAAGATGTGTGGATGCATAGAGGAAATGTTTTTTATCCGGCATCAGGTAAGAGCAAGTGGTACGTCCTTTGCCGGTGCTCACCATTTTATAGTTGAATGTCTCACCTGCTTTCTTAGGAATAGTTGCGTAAAAAATCTGATCGCATTCTACGCCTTCTTTCGGCGCTGTACGCTGAAACACGATATGCTCATTATCGAAACCAAAATAGGCTTCTGCATTGTCGCCGCCAAAAGTGAGCTGGCGCAGATTCTTAAAATGTTTTTCGTCTGTATAGACGAGCGAATCTGCAGGCTTTATTGATTTACTGATTTGGGCGAAAGACTGGGCAGCTACCAGCGAGAGTGCCAGGCAAAAATGAACTTTCATGTTGCGTGTTTTAATAACGGCGCAAAACTACTGGCTTCTTTTCCTGCATTCCTGTTTGGATTGTCAAAAGAGTGTCATGGAGAAAGTCTTCGTACAGCTTATGTGAATGTTCTTTTTTGGCGGCAAAAAAGAACCAAAGATCCCTTAGCGCCCCATTCCTGCCTTCCCCGGAGGTGAAAAAGGTGTTACGTACAATAATATTTTTCAAATTTTACCGATATTGAATCTATGCTCTTCTGCGGTTTGAGGAACATTGAAAACTCATCACTCCTGTCATCCTGAGCTTGTCAAAGGATAAGGGTTAATAGCTTAGAAGCTCACTATGCTTTTCCTAAAATCTTCATCAGCACTTGCTCTTCATGATGCATTCCGTCTTTTTCTTCCGCAGTGACGGTGTCCAGCTCTCTCAGGTATTTTTCCAGCGCATTGCACTCATACATCTCCAGCAAGGCAGGATGCACGTAATATTTTTTGCAAACAGTGCGCGTATTGCCCAATTGCTGCGATACAGCGTCCAGCGCAGCTACAATTCTTTGTTTGGTTTCTGTGGTAGTCTTTGCGCAACCTAGATTTTTAAAAGCCAGCAATGCCTGTACTGTGCCCGTCCAGGTGCGGAAATCCTTGGCTGTAAAGTGGCCGCCTGAAATATCTTTGATGTAGCTGTTGACCATTCCTGAATCAATGCTGTGGCGTTGCCCGTCTTCCCCATAATATTGAAACAACTCCTTGCCCGGAATATCCTGACACTGCTTAACCAACTTCGCCAGTTTCCGGCTCTTCAACGTCAAATCCTGCTCTACGCCTTTCTTACCACGGAATGCAAACCTTACTTCACTGCCATTCACTTTTACATGCTTGTCTTTGAGCGTGCTGAGGCCATAGCTGCCATACATCTTCTCATAAGCGCCGTTGCCAATGCGGATACCTGTTTCCTGCATCACTGATACGATAACCGCTAATACTTTTTGGAGTGACAGCTCCCGAAGCGCCAGATCTTCTGCCAGCTTTTTACGGATAGCGGACAGCGCTTTTCCGAACTCATACAGGTGGAAGAACTTGGTATGATTGCGTATCTGCGTCCACAGCGGATGATATTTATATTGCTTCCGGCCCATTGCATCGATGCCTGTAGCCTGCAGGTGTCCATTGTCCTGAGTGCAGATCCATACCCGCTGCCATGCCGGGGGAATCACCAGCCCTTTGATGCGCCCCAGTATTGCATCGCCCGATACACGACGTCCGTTCTGCAGATAATGGAATCCTTTGCCGCTCTTCACGCGGGTAATACCTTTGTCCATATCGCTGACGTATACCAGATTAATGGCCTCTGCGCTTTTCGTAGCGTCACTTACCAGCTGCTTCAGCTTTTTCCTGCTTAGGGTAATATCTGCGATTGCTTCCATGTGCTGCATGCTTGAATCTTACAGGTTCAAAAATTCGTGCCTTTATCAGGATGCATCCTATGTGCAGCCAGTTTATCTTAATTTCACGCTTTCCCTGTGTACGCAGCAAATCAATTGAACTCTTGAAAGCGATCATTCCTGTAGCCGGAGCCGGCACCAATCTCCGTCCACTTACTTACACACAGCCCAAAGCCTTAATCCCGATGGCGGGGCGCACGATCTTAAGCGTTATTATCGATCAATTGCTTGAGGCCGGCGTGACTGATTTTGTATTCGTAATTGGTTACCTGGGGGAAAAGATCCAGCGGTACATTGCCAAAACTTATCCCAATCTCAAATACACCCTCGTTACACAGACAGACCGGCGCGGCACCGGGCACGCTATCTGGCTCACACGAGATGCGGTAAAGGATGAAGATGAGCTGCTGATTGTGCTTGGCGATACCATCTGCGATTATAATGTAGAGAACCTGTTGCAGAGCAACCAAAGTATGATCGGGGTGAAGAAGGTAGATGATCCGCGCTCGTTCGGCGTTGCAGAGCTGAATGAAAATGACCGTGTGGTAAGGGTCGTGGAGAAGCCGCTTATCCCCAAGAGCAATATGGCCATGGTGGGCGTCTATTATATTAAGGAGACTGGTGTGCTTTTCGCCGCGCTGAACGGACATCTGAACAGCAGAACCGAAAGCGATGAACTGGGAGAATATCACCTGACCAATGCATTGCAACAGATGATTGAGAGCGGTGTCCGCTTTGATGCATTCCGTGTAGCCAATTGGTTTGACTGTGGCAAAAAGGAAACACTTCTATCTACAAATGCCACGCTGCTCCGTGCAATGGAGGAAGCCAATCCTGCGCAGGAGCACCAACATGAAAGCGCGGTAATTATTCCGCCGGTCAGCATTGCAGAAGGCTGTGTTATCCGTAATTCCATCATCGGGCCGAATGTGACGATTGGCGAGCATACAACCATTCAGTCGTCCATCATCAAAGATTCTATTCTGGGCTCTTACGCGGTGCTTGAAGAAGTAGTGTTGCATTCCTCGATCATCGGCAGCGATGCATTCATCAGGGGGCTCAGCCAAAGCCTGAATATTGGCGATAATACTGAAATAGACCTGGGATAATGGTTAACACATCCAGACGCATCTTCTCAATAATCAGCATTACCTGTTAAAAAATCTCAAAATGAAATCGCCTCGTCTTTCAAAGGACGTGCTGCTCATTACATTTGCAGGCATACATGTTACGCTTTCAATACAGTCACTATTTATGGGCGCTGGCTATTATTCCGGTGCTCGCGCTGCTCTACATTCTTCTTTTGTGGTGGAGGCAGAAAAAATTGCAGCAGCTGGGCGATGAATCTTTGATCGGCACGCAGCTTACCGGGCTCATTGCCGGGCGCCGTACCCTGAAATTCATTTTACTTGCTGCGGCCCTGACCATTGCCATCATTGGCCTCGCAAATCTGCAGGGCGGAGGCAAGGCGGAGCAGATAGAGCGTAAAGGTGTGGATGTGATGATCGCACTCGATGTATCAAAGAGTATGCTGGCCAAAGACATTCAGCCCGACCGGCTTACGCGCGCGAAGCAATTCATCGAGCGCCTGCTGGACAAGCTGAAGAACGACCGTGTAGGCCTCATTATATTTGCGGGAAGAGCTTACATGCAGGTGCCGCTCACAGTTGACTATTCATCCATGCGGATGATGCTGCAAAATGTACGTCCCGATATGGTACCGACACAAGGCACGGTAATCGGTGATGCGGTGGATTTGTCCATTCAGTCGTTCTCGCAAAAAGAGAAAAAATTCAAATCGCTGATTGTTATTTCAGATGGCGAAGATCATGATGAACATGCGAAAGCCAAAGTGAAAGAAGCGGCGGATAACGGCATTGTGGTGCATACAATCGGCATTGGCTCGCCGCAGGGCACTACACTTTATGATGAGCAGACACAGGCTGTGAAGCTGGATGAGAAAGGCAATCCGGTGATCAGCAAGCTAAATGAAGAAGAACTGAAATCGCTGGCGGCAGCGGGCAATGGCACTTATACACTGCTAAACAATGCAGAAGATGCAGCCGCCAGCATGGATGATGAGCTGGGAGGCATGGAGCAGCGCAGCATCGGCACGGTATCGTACAGAGATTACAAAAGCTATTTCCAATACTTCCTGCTGCCAGCCTTTTTACTGCTCGTGATCGAATGGATGATACCCGGCGCACGCAAAAACAAATACGAATTGAAGACTGCATGAAACGGAACAGACTTTTACTGCTGATACTCTTGCTTTTTACACACAGCGCGGCCCTCATGGCACAGGAGAAAGGACTGGTTATTCGCGGCAACCAGCTTTATGAGCAGAAGAAATATAAAGAAGCGCAGGATGCTTATCAGGATGCGCTGAAGAAAAATCCCAACTACACTCCCGGCGTTTTCAATTTGGGCAATGCGCTCATTCAGCAGAAGAAATACGACTCTGCACGCAAGGTAATGGAGGCGCCGGCTAAAGGCGCGCCGAATGTACAGGACCAGTCCGGCGCTAATTACAACATCGGCAACACCTACATGAGTGAGAAAAAATGGAGTGACGCAGTAGAATCCTATAAGCAGGCGCTGCGCAAAAATCCGATGGACGCTGATGCGAAGTACAATCTTTCCTACGCGCTCGAAAAAATGAAGCAGGATCAGAAGAACAATAAGGACAAGAATAAAAACAAAGACAAGAACAAGGATAACAAGCAGGACAACAAGAATAAAAAAGACAACAGGAATCAGCAGGATCAGAACAAGCAGGACAATAAGAACGGGCAGGATAAAAAGGATCAGGACAAGAATGGAGATCAGAAAAAGCAGGATGGTAAGACTGGAGATGACAAGCAGGATCAGCAACAGGGCAAACGGCCGGAGCCTCAGCCCAGCACGCTTTCGCAGCAGCAGGCCAATAATATCCTGAAAGCATTGGAGCAGGAAGAGCGCAAGCTGCAGGATAAAAAACAGCCAGGCAAAGGAGTGCCGGTGAAGATGGATAAAGACTGGTGAGGCAGCGCGATTTTAAGTGTTGAGTTTTTAGTTCTTAGTGTTTATTGAGGATAATGCAGCTGGATTTGTGAAGAATAGTTGTTCTGACGCGCATACAAATCAAACACTCAAAACCCAACACCAAGCACTCAAAACTTCAAAGGGCAATTCACACGTTCTCCACACTGCGCAAAAAAAATGGCGAGAAATTTTTTAGTCGGAGAAAAACAGTTTAATATTGTGTCAAGGATCGTGCTTACTAACCCATCCTCATAGAAGTCCGGTGGCCCACAACTCCACCGGGCTTTTTTCTTTTCTGTTCAAAGCCTTACCGGGCAAGCCTTTCAGCCAATCACTATTTTATGTTCCGCTACTATCTTTTCTATAAGCCATTCCAGGTGCTCTCTCAGTTTTCTGAAGAAGGCGATAAAAAAACACTGGCAGATTTCTTTAAGGGAGTGCCAAAAGATGTGTACCCCGTTGGCCGGCTCGATTATGATAGCGAAGGACTCCTGCTGCTTACCAACGATAAAGCGCTTAGTCATCAGCTCATGGAGCCGCAGTTTGCGCACGAGCGCACCTACTGTGTGCAGGTAGAAGGAACCGTTACAGAGGAAGCGCTGAAGCAGCTTTCCAAGGGGGTGACCATCAATATCAATGGCAAGAAGCACCAGACATTACCAGCTATAGCCAAAGAGTGGAAAGGAGAGCCGAAAGTGCCGGAGCGCTTTCCGCCTATCCGGTTCCGTAAAGATATTCCTACCTCCTGGATCGCACTGACGCTCACGGAAGGCAAGAACCGGCAGGTGCGCCGAATGACCGCGGCCGTAGGCTTTCCTACCCTGAGGCTCATTCGCTTTTCTATTGGCGACGCAACTATCAAAGGATTGCAGCCGGGAGAATATGCAGAGATGGATGACTCTGTAAAAGAGACGCTGTTGAAGAAATCAGCGAAGTAAACTCTCTGCTGATTACGCCCGACTGGTTTCGGTCTGGTGGCGGTAGAGCCTGGCATAACGGCCATTCAGTGCCATCAGCGCTTCGTGCGAACCTTCTTCCGCAATGTTACCGTCATCCATTACAACGATATTGTCAAACGTCCAGGAAGTGAAGATGCGGTGCGTAATCACGATCACCGTTTTATCTGTAAGGTAGCTGCGCAGATTGTTGAGGATGTTCTTCTCGGTACGGGTATCCACAGCCGACAGGCATTCATCCAGAATAAGCAGCTTGCTGTTTTTCAGAATGGCTCTCGCCAATACCATACGCTGTTTTTGTCCGCCACTCAGCATGACGCCGCGCTCACCCACCACGGTTTCATAGCCATGTTCCAGGCCGGCAATATCTTTTTCCAGGTCGGCCATGCGGGCAGCATCTTTTACCTCAGCTTCCGTAGCATTCTCCCGTCCGAAACGGATGTTGTTATAAATCGTATCAGAAAACAGAAAAGCCTCCTGCGGAGCATAGCCAATGCTGCTTCTCAGCGCCTGTAAGTCCAGCTGCTCTACCGGATGGCCATCAATCGCTATAGTGCCTTCCTGTGCATCATACATGCGAAGCAGCAGGTGTGCCAGCGTGCTTTTGCCTGATCCGGTCCTGCCGATCACGGCGATCTTTTGTCCAGCTTTTATATCCAGGTTAAAATGATTGAGCGCTCTGATGCCTGTATGCGGATAAGTAAATGTTACATACTGAAAATCGACATTGCCATTTGTCCGGTGTTGTATGGCATTGTCCGGCGTGCTGATATCTGGTTTTGTGTATAGAAATTCATCGATGCGGCGTTGGGATACCGCTGCGCGCTGCATCATTGAAGCCACCATGCCTAAGCTGGATACGGGGAACATCAGCAGGTTAATGTAGATCACAAACTCAGCGATATTGCCTGCAGTTACTTTTCCCTGTATGGCCAGATAGCCACCGATCAACACGGTGACCAGCATGCTGAGCCCGATAAAAAAAGTCATAGACGGAAAGTAGATCGCCTCCGTCAAGGATAGATTGACTGCGCTGTCTTTGTATTCTTCCGATGTTTCATTGAAGAAGCGCAGCATCGCTTTTTCCTGTACAAACGATTTGATCACCCGGATGCCCGAATAGGCTTCCTGCGCCGTAGTGGTAAGGCCGGAAAGCTGTGCCTGTATCTTTTCCGTTTTCCGGTTGATGATCTTGTTTACATAATAAATGCAGAAGGTCAGCAGCGGCAATGGAGCTACTACAAATAATGTCAGCCAGGCATTCACCCGCAGCATTCCCCAAATGCACATGATCGCCAACACTACAAGGTTAATAGCATACATGATAGCCGGTCCGGTGTACTGCCGCACGCGCGCTACATCTTCCGAGATCCGGTTCATCAGATCCCCGGTGAAATGCGTTTTGTAAAACTGAGTGGGCAGTTGCTGGTAATGCGCATACACTTCCTGTTTTTGGTCATACTCTATATGGCGCGACATCACAATGATCGTCTGCCGCATGGCAAACATGAATACACCGCGCAGCACCGCAAACCCCAGCAATTGCAATCCGCCCATCAATACAAAAGAGAACACTTCCTGTCGTACCGCATCCGGCACCACTAAAGTGTGGAACCTGGCAACCTGCTTCTGAACATGATCCAGTATATCGCGCACAATAACCGGCGACCATACTGCAAATAAATTGGACACTGTTACAAAAAGAATCCCCAGTACCAGCCTGCCTCTGTAACGGACAAAATACTTGTTCAGCGAGCTCAGATTTTTCATGACCCATGCAAGTTAATGACCCTGAGATTGGCACCGGGTATTTTATGACTTTAAGCGTGAAGCGGGTTTCAGAAATAACCGTTTTCGCCGTTGCGACCTTGCCATAAAGGCAATAAATAGGCTACATTTGTAGTTATTGCTTGTAATGATTATGCGCCGTATCGGTTTTTTGTTTATTGCTCTTTTTGCCCTTACCAAAGGCGCAGATGCTCAGAATTTCTACAGTGGCAGCGAGTATGGCATCAGCCTGGGCGGCTCCCAGTATTTCGGTGATCTCAACGATAATTACGGCTTCAAATATGTACGGCCCGCAGGTGGCGTTTTTGTAAGGCAACACCTCAATCCATACATCTCGGTGCGCGCATCGCTTTCCTATACCAAGATCGGCTATGACGATAAGTTCAGCAGCAATCCCTACCAGCAGCAGCGCAACCTGAGCTTTCGCAATGATATTGTAGAGCTTGCCCTGCAAACCGAGCTCAATTTTGTGCGCTTCGAAACCGGCGATCCTGCTCACCGCTTCACGCCCTACCTCACCGCAGGCATCGGGGCATTGTATTACAGCCCTTACGCTTACTATCAGGACAAAAAATATTTCCTTCGTCCGCTCGGTACGGAAGGGCAGAACACAGATGTTTACAGTAACCGCAAATACAGCCATGTAACCGCTTGCATACCCATTGGCGCAGGCTTCAAATACTGGATACGCCCCGGATTTAACCTCGGCTTTGAGGTAGCAGACCGCATTACCTTCACCGATTATCTGGATGATGTGAGCACCACTTACGTAGGCGAAAATAACTTCCCCAACGATCCACTTTTGATCAATGCAGGCTACAATCTTCAGGACCGCTCCGGTGAGGATGGCAGCGAAAAGCTGGGTCGTGCCGGCAAGCAGCGGGGCAATAGTCATACCAACGATCAGTACCTGTACTTCATCTTCAACCTCTCCTTTCAGCTGAAAGTCTATAAGTGTCCGAGGTACATGAGCGCCACCTATCTCGAATAAAAGCTTTTTTTGGTCCCGGCCGGAGGAAGCAGGTGCAGCAGCAGTGGCGTTGGCACCGTTCATCAGATGCATGTCTATTGAGCTTTTCCGGTCAAAGTCATTAAGCATTTTTGCATTCTAAATTTTGCATTTTGCATTAAAGTATGTCGTCCCGTCTGCTACGCATTGTTATCCTCTCCTTCATCGGCTTCATTGCGATAGCTTCCGCTTTCTTTTGCAATAGTCCGCAGCCGCAGCAGGCAGCAGCCACCGCTTCAGGATCATCGCCCTGGCTCAACGTCTATGATACTACCGTGCATTATGTAGGGATGCAAACCTGCCGCGGATGCCACTCAGAGATTTACAACAACTTTATACAAACGGGTATGGGACAGAGCTTCCATACTGCAGATCGTGAAAAGTCAGCCGCTGATTTTCGTCCCGGCCATGCACTCGTTTATGATAAAGTGCTTGATTTTTATTACCGTCCATTCTTCAACGGCGACTCACTATACATCACCGAATTTCGTGTAGAGGGCAAAGACACCGTGCACAAGCGTACGGAGCGCGTCAGCTATATCATCGGCTCCGGGCAGCACACCAACTCGCATATGTGGAGCAGCAATGGCTACATCTACCAGGCGCCGATTACCTTTTACACACAGAAGCAGCAATGGGATTTTGCACCGGGCTTTGAAAACGGTGCCAGCACACGTTTCGGCCGCATCATCGAAAGTGAATGTATGACCTGCCACAACGGCTATCCCGAGTTTGTACAGCAGAGTCAGAACAAATATCTCTCGCTCAAAAATGGCATCGACTGCGAACGCTGTCATGGACCGGGCTCTATGCACGTAACCAATAAGCAGAAAGGCATTATTGTAGATACTTCTAAAGGACCGGATTATTCCATCGTCAATCCGCGCAGGTTGCCAATCGATCTTCAGAACAATGTATGCCAGCGCTGTCACCTGCAGGGTGTTTCTGTATTGAATGATGGCAAAACATTTTTTGACTTCCGCCCGGGCATGCATCTTTCCGAAATGGAAAATACCTTCATGCCGCAGTACGAAGGCGCGCAGGACAAGATGATTATGGCCAGCCACGTAGAGCGGATGAAGAAAAGCGCCTGCTACGTAAACAGCGGTCAGATGAGTTGTATTACCTGCCACAATCCGCACATCAGCGTAAAGTTCACACCACGCACCCAATACCTGAATGCCTGCCAGAAATGCCACGGCGGAGGTATATGGAATGCAGAGGTCGCAGCACTAAAAACAAGCTGTACAGAGACGCCGGTAAAACGCGCAGCCAAGGGCAATGATTGCGTCACCTGCCACATGCCGCACAATGGCAGTATAGATATTCCGCATGTAGCCGTTACCGATCATTACATCCGCAAGCGGCCGATGGCGGTTGAGGAAAAAGCAAAGATCACTGCATTCCTGGGATTGCGCTGCTTTAACAATGATCATCCGGATAATATTACGGTTGGCCGCGCTTATATGGAGTTCTACGAGCGGTTCAATAAAAGCGCCGGCCTGCTCGATTCGGCGCTGGCTTACCTGAATAAAGCACAGGATATTGAGCAGAGCCAAAAGCAAAACAAGGATTTTATTCGTCTGTACTTTTTGCTGGAGAATTACGGAAAAGTGATTGAATACACAGACCGCCTGAATGCTGCGCAGATGCCGGATGCATGGGCTGCTTACCGTGCCGGAGAATCTTATATAAAGACAGGACAGCCACAAAAAGCACTGCCCTGGTATGAGCAGGCCATTAAGCTGATGCCTTACGCGCTTGACTTTCAGAACAAGTATGGTACCTGTTTGCTGGCGCTGAACAATCTGCCTGCTGCGCAGAAAGTATTCACGTTCATCGTCACAGAGAATCCGAAGTATATGCTGGGCAACAGCAATCTGGGCTTTGTATATATGCAGCAGGGTGCAGGCACATTGGCGTACGAGTACCTGAACCGGGCGCACGAGCTTGACCCCGACCATGAGCAGACACTAATCAACTTAGCCGTGTGGCACCACAATAATGGCACGAATGACAAGGCCAGAAAATACCTGCTCAATCTGCTGAAACATCATCCGGATAATGCACGAGCAAAAGCGATGCTGGTGGATTTGGGGTAAGAGATTTGGTGTTATTAAACGATGATACAATAGTCCTTTGGTTGTCAGGCTGAGCCTGTCGAAGCCTTTTGGTATTATCCTTCGGCAAGCTCAGGATGACAAGAATTCAATTTATTCTTTACATCAAGACTCCTTTCTTATCCTCGCCCGCCAAGGCAGCTCTTCGGCTCCAGCCAAATGTCCAATATACCGCGCCAGCGTAAATAGAAAATCAGACAGACGATTCAGATAACGAACGATCAGTTCAGGAACATCTTCTCCGGTTTCATTCATGCCCACACATAAGCGCTCTGCCCGCCGGCAGATACAGCGCGCTACGTGGCACATCGAAGCTCCCATGTTCCCGCCCGGAATGATGAAGGAGCGCATTTCGGGAAGCACTTCATTCATCCGGTCTATCCGCTCCTCCAGCCACATTACATCTGCATCATGCAGGTCGGGCAGCTTCATCTTCACTTCCTTCTCCGGTGTGGTCGCCAACTCTGCTCCCAACGTAAACAAGCGGTCCTGAATTTCGCGCAGCCAGCTGCTGATCTCGTCGTTATTGCAGGCATCATTTACCACGCCTAAATAAGAGTTCAGTTCATCCACCGTGCCATAGCTTTCTATGCGTATATGGCTCTTGGGCACGCGTGTACCGCCGATCAGTGAGGTTGATCCTTTATCGCCCGTCTTGGTATAAATCTTGAAAGACATGTTCCTGTTTTTGGTCTGATTCATTTATTGGTTTACGATACTCCGGATCGGATGCTCATTGGCCAGATCCGTCTCTACCACACCATCCCGGATGCGCACTACGCGGTGTGTATGGTTGGCAATATCTTCTTCGTGCGTTACCAATACAACGGTATTGCCGGAAGCCTGTATCTGGCTGAACAAATCCATGATTTCAATGGAAGTCTTTGTATCCAGATTGCCCGTTGGCTCATCCGCCAAAATCAAGGATGGATTGTTGACGAGCGCACGCGCGATGGCTACCCGCTGGCTTTGCCCCCCGCTCAATTCATTGGGCCGGTGATGCCCCCGCTCTGCCAATCCTACTTTATCCAGCATCGCACGCGCGCGCTCTTCGCGTTCTTTCTTGCCTACGCCTGCATAGATAAGCGGTACGGCCACATTCTCCCAGGCGGTCAGCCGGGGCAATAAGTTGAACTGCTGAAACACAAATCCAATCTCTACATTGCGCACACCGGCCAGCTCATCTTCATTCATGTGGCTCACATCTTTACTATTAAGTGTGTACTTACCGGCCGAAGGCGTATCCAGACAGCCCAGGATATTCATCAGCGTACTTTTTCCCGAGCCGGATGGTCCCATCAGCGCCACATATTCATTCCGTTGTATCGTCAGGTTGATGCCTTTAAGCACTGGAAGCTCTTGCTTGCCGAGGTAATAGCTCTTGCGGATATCATGCAGGGAGATGATCTCTTTCATTCATTCAAAAGTACAAACCCGTGCGTTACAGAAGCCGGTAATCAATTCAGACCGTCCAACCTACGATATATACAGACAACGCTAAGCCGCATTTGCAATGCGGCTCGCCAGGCCTGGCACCTGTGATGCCAGCAAATGGGATGTTACTGCCCATTTATAGCCCGCGAAGCGCATGGCACACAACCTAAAATAACCGAACTTTGCAGGGATATGAATTTCAAAATAGACAGGCCATACCAACCGGCGGGCGATCAGCCCGATGCAATCCGGGAATTGGTAGCAGGGATCAAGGGAGGAGAGAAATTTCAGACATTGCTGGGGGTTACCGGCTCCGGTAAAACCTTTACTATGGCCAATGTGATTCAGGAAGTACAGAAGCCTACATTAGTGCTTACCCATAACAAAACGCTCGTAGCACAGCTTTATGGCGAGTTCCGGCAGTTCTTTCCGGAAAATTCGGTGGAGTATTTCGTCAGCTATTACGATTACTATCAGCCTGAAGCCTACATTCCCACCAGCGATACTTATATAGAAAAAGACCTTTCCATCAACGAAGAGCTGGAAAAGCTGCGCCTGCGTGCTACCAGCAATCTGCTGAGCGGCAGAAGAGATATCATCGTAGTAGCATCCGTAAGCTGCATTTATGGTATGGGAAATCCTACTGAATATGCCAATGGTATCATACGCATTAGAAAGGGGGAAAATGTAGGCCGGAATGCACTGTTGCACGCACTGGTCAATGCGCTTTATACCCGCAGTCAGGGCGAGTTTGCAAGAGGCACGTTCCGTGTAAAAGGGGACACCGTAGATATCAATCTTCCATATGTGGATTATGGCTACCGCATCACGTTCTTTGGCGATGAAATTGAGGATATTGAAACCATAGAGATTGAGAGCAACAAGCGCATAGCGCCGGTGGATAACGCCGCCGTATTTCCGGCAAACCTTTACATGGCGCCCAAAGGCCAGATGGCGAAGATCATTCACGAAATACAGGATGAGCTGCACAATCAGACCGAATATTTTAAAAGCATCGACAAGCCGCTTGAAGCACAACGGATCAAGGAACGGGTCAACTACGATCTGGAAATGATTCAGGAGCTGGGCTTCTGCTCCGGCATCGAAAACTATTCCCGCTTTCTGGATCGCCGTCAGCCGGGCACCAGACCATTCTGCCTGCTGGACTATTTTCCGGATGATTTTCTGTTGGTAATCGATGAAAGCCACGTGACCATTCCTCAGATATCAGGCATGTACGGCGGCGACCGTTCCCGCAAGCTCAACCTGGTGGATTTTGGTTTCCGCCTGCCAAGCGCGCTGGACAACCGCCCGCTCAACTTTCATGAATTTGAGCAACTGCTCGATCAGGTAGTATTTGTAAGCGCTACGCCGGCCCGGTATGAGCTGGAGCAAAGCGATGGAGTAGTGGTAGAGCAGATTGTACGGCCAACAGGACTGCTTGATCCTCCGATCGAAATCCGCCCGTCTGTGAACCAGATTGATGACCTGCTTGATGAAATCGATAAGCGGGTGAAACAAGGCGATCGTGTGCTGTGTACCACACTCACCAAGCGCATGGCCGAAGAGCTGGACAAATACCTGAAGCGCATCTCCATCAAGAGCCGCTACATTCACAGTGAGGTAGATACCCTTGAGCGCGTGGAAATATTGCGAGATCTGCGTTTGGGAAATATTGATGTGCTTGTAGGCGTCAATCTGCTGCGCGAAGGCCTTGACCTGCCCGAAGTATCTCTGATGGCTATTCTGGATGCCGATAAGGAAGGCTTCCTGCGGGATGAGCGCTCACTGACGCAGATGGCAGGCCGCGCCGCACGTAACTCGCAGGGCATGGTTATCTTTTATGCTGATAAGATAACGGATAGTATGCAGCGTACCATTGATGAGACCAGCCGCCGCCGGGAAAGGCAGGTTCAGTACAATATCGAGCACAATATCACCCCGACAACCGTGCGCAAGAATGTGGACCTCATCATGAAGCAGACTTCTGTGCTGGATATTAAAGGCTATGATGAAAAGAGCAAATACGCAGTGCCGGATGAAGCCTTGTCCATAGCCGCCGAAGAAGCCGTAGAATACAATGGAATAGCACAGCTGGATAAGCTGATCAACGGCACAAAAAAATCAATGGAAAAGGCCGCCAAAGACTTGGACTTTATGGAAGCTGCCCGCCTGCGCGATAAGATGCTACGGCTGCAAAAAGAAAAAGAAGCGATAAAATAGGGAGGCAGTATTATGGCGAAAAGACAATCATTAACGCGGTTTCTGAGTGAGCTGGAAAAAGAAGAGCTGATCGAAGAAATAGAAAAGCTTTGTGCAAAATTTGATGTCGTAAAAAAATATTTTGAGATTGAGCTGAGCGGCGATACCACCCGTTTTGTAACCAATGCCAAAAAAGAAATTGGCAAGCAATTTTATTTCTCCAACGGCAATGCAAGAACCAATCCCAAAGCATCCCGCCTCAATCTGATCATTAAAGAATTTGAGCGCATCAGCATTTATAAAGATGATGTGATAGAGCTGCTGTTGCACCGCATCGAGCAGACCATCGCTTATGCCAAAGATGTGCGCAACATTTCCGAAGCACTATATGCAAGCACCCTGCTGGCTATAGAGCGGGCGAATGAACTGATCGCAGCGGAAAACACAGAAGAAAAATACAAGGACCGCACAGATGCATTCGACAACCGCTGGTGGCGCTATGGATATGATAAAGACTGGGAGCCAAAAGGCTACACCGCATTTGACCGGTACGATTATTGATCAGCCATACAGCTCCAGATGCACCGCTTTTTTATCATAGCCCATTTCAAGGATACGATGCTTCGCTTCATCCACCATTGCCTTCCATCCGCATAGCATAAACTGCGCCGGCTGGCGGCCACAGCATAATTCCTCGTAAATAGCATGTACATAGCCTTTCCTGCCCGTCCAGTCTTCGCGGGATAAAGTAGGATGATAGCTGAATCCTTCAATGCTTTTAGTCAATTGCTGCAGCTCATGGGCATACAGTAAATCATCTTGCGTGCGGCAGCCAAAAATCAGGTGAATATTCTTATGCGCAACCGGATGCCGATGCATATACCGGATCATGCTGCGGAAAGGCGCAATGCCCGTACCGGTACACACCAGAAACACATCATCATCAAGCTGCTGGGGCAGGGTAAAAATGCCATGTGGCCCGCGCAAAGTAAGCTCACTGCCTTCCTGCACTTTATCGAATAAATAAGTGGTTCCCGCGCCGCCTTCAAGTTTTACAATCAATAGCTCAATGATGTTGGTCCCATCCGGCGCAGAGGCAATGCTGTAGCTGCGCCAGCGGCGGTTTCGCTGTTCATGAATGGGCAGGTCAAGCGTTACAAACTGACCAGGCTTAAAATCAAAAGAATCCCGTTCCGGCAGCTCAATAAAAAAACTGCGGGTAGTAGCATTGACCGTTTCGATACGGCGCACGATGCCGGTTTGCCATTGGGGAATCATAAGCGCATGGTCTTGATGAACGAAGATACCAATTATAACCTGCTGCAGGAATGCGTAGCTTTCGCCAAAATTCCCTGATGCGAAACTGCAAATTGCCGCCACATTTCTCTATTTTTAACCCCAAATTAAAAACATGAATTTCCCAGCCGATCTTAAATACACCAAAGACCACGAGTGGATCCGCATTGAAGGCAACGTTGCTACAGTAGGCATCACAGATTTTGCGCAGCATGAACTGGGCGATATCGTTTACGTAGAGGTTTCCGGTCTCAATAAAGAGCTCACTGCCAACGAAATTTTTGGTACGGTAGAAGCGGTGAAAACAGTGTCCGATCTTTATCTGCCGATCAGTGGCATGGTCACTGAGGTAAATCCCGAACTAGAAGGCAATCCCGAATATGTAAATCAGGATGCTTTTGGCAAAGGCTGGATGGTAAAAATGAACATTTCCAATATGGATGAAGTGAATGAGCTGATGGATGCGGAAGCATACAAGAGCCTGGTAGGCGCATAAGGCACATGCTCAGCCGGCTTTTCACCCAGCAGTCACCGTATAAAAAACAAGCAAGGTTTGCCGCAGTTCTGTGGACCTTGCTTATTTTTATTTTATGCCTTTGGCCCGGTGATGAACTACCCAAATCAGACATTCCTCTGATCGATAAATGGGTTCATTTGGTGCTGTTTGCACCATTTACTTTTTTGTGGTTTGCGGCCTATCCTGCGCGTGCTTTTCAGCGAACAACAGTAATATTTATTGCGGGTTGCTGTATGGGTTATTTAGTAGAATGCCTGCAAGGTGCATTTCCCGGACTAGGCAGAAGCTATGACCTGTTGGACGTGGCGGCAGATGCAATCGGAAGCCTGATCGGCGTATTGCTTTTCGCTTTGTCAGCATCGCAGGCGAAACGCAGTTAATAAATTTTCTTCCGGCTAAAGTTCACTGCAATTAAAAGCCCAAACCAAACGTTTTTGAATTTTGCATTCTAAATTTTGCATTAAAAAGTGATTATCTATAACGTAACCGTAAAAGTATCGCGCGCAATCGCCGAAGAATGGGTAAGATGGATGCGCGAAGAGCATATGAATGAGCTGGTGGCTACCGGGCTTTTTACCAGCAGCCGGCTATCGCGCCTATTGGAGCAGGATGAGACAGATGGTGTTACCTATATTGCACAATACTTCTGCGACAGCCTGGAAGATTATAATGATTATGTTCGCGAGCACGCGCCGCTGATGAGGGAAAAAGGGCTCAAAAAATTCGGTGACCAGATGATTGCTTTCCGTACCGTCATGCAGGTAGAAGCTTAATCGTTTTTCTGAGTAGAGGCAAATTGTGCATAACCTGTGGAAAGGCTTGCTGGGTGCGGGTTTGGGGTAGATGAAAAATATTTGGTAGTGTGGCAAAGGGAAGTATATTTGCCTCAGCACAGCCAACAGCGCAGCTTCCGCTGAAATATTATACTGATCATTTTCCTTTTTTGTAACAATCCATCAATTTCCAAAATTCACAGTTTTATGAACAAAGCAGAACTCATTGACCACATCGCCGAGAACGCAGGCATCACCAAGACCCAGGCCGGTGCGGCCATGGACGCTTTTACAACAGGCGTAGTAAGCGCGCTGCAGGGTGGCGACAGCGTAACGCTGGTAGGCTTCGGTACTTTCTCGGTATCTGACCGTGCAGCACGTAACGGCCGCAACCCGCAGACCGGTGAGGTAATCAAGATCAAGGCGCGCCGTGTGCCTAAGTTCAAGGCCGGCAAGGGCTTCTCAGACGGCATCAGCGAGACCAAGAAGAAGGCAGCCAAGAAAAAGTAAGCAGTGATTAGCCGGCAGCGGGCAGTAGGTCCGGCTGCTGTAGTTTTTTAAGTAAAAGCAGGAATGACTTTAGTAAGAAGGTCAGTTCCTGCTTTTTTATTAATTTCGCGGCCTGCTCAGGCAGGGAAATTCATTTATTTTAAAAATCAAACATTATTATGGGAAGAGGTGACAAGCGCACGCGCAAGGGCAAGATAGCGATGGGGTCATTCGGCAAGAGCCGTCCGGCGCGTCAGTTGATCCGCAAGGCTGCTGCCGAAGCGAAAGCCAAAAAAGCTTAAGGAAAGCCGCAATCACCATTGCGGCTTTTTTAATGGGCGGGTAATCCTTTTACCCGCTACCTGCATCCGGTTGCATATTGCTTTTAGATGTATTTAGACTAATTTCGCCCCGGAAATAGAACTGCTAACTGCCTCAATAAATTGGGATTTGACCGGTTCTGTTACATTCACACAACTACACCATCACCTTGTACCAGCAATTACTTTCCAAGGATGCCAGACTGGCCGTCATTGGCCTTGGCTATGTAGGTCTGCCGATCGCTCTGGCATTTGCCCGCAAAATATCAGTTATCGGCTTCGATATCAATCAGAAGCGGGTGGATATGATGAAAGAAGGCATTGATCCGAGCAATGAGTTGGAAAAAGATGCCTTTGATAATTGTGATATTACTTTCACTGCCAGCCTGGATGAGCTAAAAGAAGCAAGATTCTTTATAGTAGCTGTGCCCACGCCGGTAGATGAGCATAATGTACCGGATCTGACCCCTGTGCTCAAGGCATCGGAAACGATTGGTAAGGTGCTTAAGAAAGGCGACTATGTGGTTTTTGAATCTACCGTATATCCTGGCTGTACTGAAGAGGACTGCCTGCCGGTAATCGATCGTATATCGGGTCTGAAGGCTGGTGTGGATTATAAATATGGCTATTCACCAGAGCGCATCAATCCGGGTGATAAGGTGCATACATTGGAAAACGTGGTCAAGGTAGTATCCGGTTCAGATGCGGAAGCGCTGGAAGAAGTGGCAAAGACCTATGAGCTGGTAGTTGGCGCCGGCGTGCACCGTGCCTCATCGGTGAAGGTGGCCGAAGCAGCCAAGATCATCGAGAATACGCAACGGGATCTGAATATCGCGTTGATGAACGAGCTGTCGGTCATCTTCGATAAGATAGGGATCAATACTTATGAAGTGCTGGAAGCGGCGGGCACAAAGTGGAACTTCCTGAAGTTCTTCCCGGGCTTAGTAGGCGGCCACTGCATTGGAGTGGACCCTTATTACCTGACTTATAAGAGCCAACAGTTGGGCTACACGAGCAGGGTGATTCTTGCCGGACGTATCATCAATGATGAGATGGCGGCGTATGTGGCCAAGAAGACGGTGCAGGGCATCATTGGCAGTGGAATGAATGTAGCGGCGGGCAGAGTGCTGGTCATGGGTTGCACGTTCAAGGAAGATGTGACTGATATCCGTAACTCGAAGGTAGCCGACGTGGTAAAAGAGCTGCGCAGCTATCACCTAGAGGTAGATGTGGTGGACCCGCATGCGGATGCGGATGAACTGATGCACGAGTATGGTTTTGGGCTGAAGGAAAAGCCGGGCACGGGATACGATGCCGTGATCGTAGCGGTCAATCACCGCGATTATGCAGATAAAGACGAGGCTTACTTTCAGTCGTTGCTCAAGCCCGGTGCCATGCTGGTTGATATCAAAGGCACCTACAGAAACAATATTAAATCTCTTAAATACTGGAGCCTTTAAGCTTCATTTAAAATATTATGCTTCCTCCTTTTTACTCAGGTGCTCTTTCCGGCAAAAGCTTTTTGATAACCGGTGGTGCGGGCTTTATCGGTTCGCATATTGTGCATTACCTGATGGAGCATGGAGCAGCGAGAGTGCGGGTGCTGGACAATCTTTCTACGGGGTTTAAGAAAAATATTGAACCGTTCCTGAATGATGATCGCTTTGAATTTATTGAAGGTGATATCCGTGATTTTGACACGTGCAGTAAAGCTTGTGCCGGGATCAATTATGTCAGCCATCAGGCTGCGTTGGGCTCTGTACCGCGTTCTGTAAAAGATCCGGTAACGAGCAATGAAGTAAATGTGAGCGGCTTTCTGAACATGCTTACAGCCGCTAAAGACAGCGGTAGCGTCAAAGCATTTGTCTATGCGTCTTCCTCAGCGGTTTATGGTGATGAGCCCAACCTTCCCAAGACTGAAGAGCGGGTAGGGAACCCATTATCGCCTTATGCGGTTACCAAAAAGACCAACGAGCTATATGCCGATGTATTTGGTAAGCTGTATGGGATGAAATTAGTTGGCTTCCGTTATTTCAATGTATTCGGTCCGCGCCAGGACCCTGATGGGCCTTATGCCGCAGTAATCCCGCTGTTTGTAAGTGGAATTATGAAAGGAACCGCTGTTTACATCAATGGCGATGGCGAGCAGACGCGTGATTTCACTTTTGTTGATAACGCTGTGCAGGCCAATGTGCGTGGAATGCTTACAGACAATGAGGCGGCTTTCGGACAAGTATATAACATTGCCGTTGGCGAACGCTTTTCTGTCAATTTCCTGTACGAATCTGTACGTGATATTTTAGGAATGGACCACCAGGCAACCTACCGCGAAGAGCGGGCAGGCGACATTCGCAATTCTTTGGCCAATATTTCTAAAGCATCCGGTTTGCTTGGCTACGCACCTACGCAACGCTTCCTCGATGGCCTGAAGGAAACTGTTGATTTTTTTAAAGAGCATTACAAAGACTAGCCGCTATCAAAGGCAGGCTACTGAGTAAACCGGTAGGGCTGTGGCGTCCGTGACGTAATTACGTAAAATTTCTGCCAGCGGCTGTAGCGCGGGTCCTGAAAAAACGGAACGGTGCGGTCATCCAGATATACATACTCCAGCTTGGGCAGCAGGCTCAGCTCATAAGGCAGCATCAGTGCACCGCAGTGCACTACATCCAATTCCCGCATTTCCCTGCACCGCGCGATGGATGGAGGAATATTCATCAATTGGTTTCTGCTCAGGTAAAGCTGTTCCAGATGTACCAGTTCACCAAAATTATTTGGAAGATACCGCAGCCGGTTGTCGCTGAGGTCCAGATAAGTAAGCCCGTTGATTTTCGGAAAAGTAAAGCTGAGCGTATCAATCTTATTTACATTCAGTTTGAGCTTTGTCAGCTTCCTGAGTCGGTAGATCTGCTCCGGCATATCGTGAAGCTGATTGTTGCTTGCCAGCAGCTCCTGAAGGCCAAAGATGAAACAGATAGAATCAGGTAGCATTTCTATTCTGTTATGGCTAATGGAAATCGATTCTAACATGGTCAGTTGCCCGATCGCTTCGGGCACCACTGCGATCCTGTTCCGGAAGAGCGTCAGCTTTTTTAAATGTTTACAGCGAAACAAAGAGGGAGGCAATGTGCGGATCGCATTATTGCTCAGATCCAGCTCTTCAAGATTCGGAAACTGATCCAGAATATCGGGAATAGAATCAATGCCCCGGTAGTTCATTCTGATCTCGTGCACTTCAAAGCGATTCTCCAGCGCATCTTCCCAACTATGGAAAACGCGGCTGTGAGCATCTGAGAAAATTGAGAGCAATGACAGGGCTATGAGTAACTTTCTAAGCATGTTATAAATATACAGAAAATATAGAATGCGGGGTGTTAATGGCGCTGCTGTTTGTATTCTGCATTACTGATGATCTTGTAATCGGCAGGTACGCGGAATGAGGCGCTTTCTACAGGTACAGCTTCTAAAGTCTCCGCCTGAAAATGCATAGTGATGCCCTCTTCATTCCGGTATTCAAACGAAAGCGGAACATCCTTTATACCCGGAAAACGATCAAACACCCCCGGATCGCTTACCTGCCACGAAGAAGTATAGTACAGAGAAGATGCAGAGCCGTCTTTATAAGTAATCAGCGATTTTTCGGCCGGCCATCCTGCAATAGTCATATTGCCCGGCAGGTTTTTCTGATTAAAGCCTTCATATCGTTTCTGCCGCTCTTTAAGGTCCTGTACGGTAAGCTGTATGGCATAATGCTGTCCGCCATTGCTGACCAGCGAATAGGCGCTGCCCGCATTATTATTTACCAAAAGAATATTTTGATAGCCGGAATTCATCACCAGCTCTTTCCGTACCTGATTGCCTTTGATAATGAGCGTATAAGTGCCTGCGTGTTCTGTAAACCCTGCGCTGTCCGATACCGGGCCAATGCTGACTGCATATTTGATCCTGCCTTCCACAAACTGCTGCTGCGCCTTTGCGTGCACGTAGAAAGCCATTAATAATGCTAAAATAAAATAACGTTTCATGATCGTTTAAAACTACAAAAAAATCCGCATCCCGCAGATGTTTTATGATTGATAATCAGGCGCAGAGATTAATCACGACCTGCCCAAATAGCTATTATTGCCCCGAGTTCCGTTAAGGCTAAATATTAGTACATTGCGTAAGTAAAGAAAAAGGAAGAAACCAGTATGTTGCACAGATTATTGAAGCGGATTAAAAATGCGAGAGGGTTTGCTGCCGGCGTAGGCGTAACATTGATTATCGGTCTGTTTGTACAGGCAAAAAACAGCGATTCCTATTTTGAGGTAAGTAAAAATCTGGATATATACGCCACGCTGTTTAAAGAGCTGAACGCTTCTTATGTAGATCCCATAGAACCGGGCAAACTGGTTAAAGTAGGGATAGATGCCATGCTGGATGATCTGGACCCGTACACCAATTATATTACCGAAAGCGATATCGAAGAATATGAATTCCAGACTACCGGCAGGTATGGCGGAATAGGCGCTACGATGCGCAGAAAAGACGACCAGACTTATGTGGGTGATGTGTATGAAAACAGCCCTTCCCAGAAAGCGGGCCTGCATCCCGGCGATCTGATTATATCTATAGACAACCAGGCCGTAAAGGGCAAGACGATTGATGAGATCAGCCTGCTGCTGAAAGGCGCGCCGGGTGCGCAGCTGAATATGAAGGTAAAGGATGCTTACAATGGGCAGGAAGTATCTAAAATGATTATACGTGGCGAAGTAGAGCTGTCCAGTGTGCCCTATGCAGGACTTATTGGTACAGATAAAAACACAGCCTATGTTAGGCTCACGCAGTTCACCCCGTCCTGTGCCCGCATCGTGCGCGACGCGCTGGACAGTCTGAAAAAAGCTAAGCCAGACATGAGTGGAGTAGTGCTCGATCTGCGCAACAATCCGGGCGGCCTGCTCGACGAAGCCATAAGTCTCTGCAATATTTTTGTGGATCGCGGTCAACTCGTAGTAAGCACCAAAGGCAAGGCTCAGGACTGGGACAAGGATTTTAAAACATCAGACGCTCCGTGGGATACCAAAATTCCCCTGACCGTACTGGTCAATCATTCCTCAGCTTCTGCCTCCGAGATCGTAGCAGGTACTATGCAGGATCTGGACCGCGGCGTGATCATCGGGGAGCGGTCTTATGGTAAAGGATTGGTGCAGACAACACGACCATTGGGCTATAATGCCCGCCTGAAGCTCACCACAGCACGCTACTATACACCAAGTGGCCGTTGCATACAGGTACTCGATTATGCGCACCGCAATGCGGATGGCAGTGTAGGAGCCGTGCCGGATTCATTAAAGAAAGAATATCATACAAAAGGCGGAAGAAGAGTGCTGAGCGGCGGCGGCGTAGAGCCGGATGTAGCCATGGTGCAACCGGAGATCTGTAAAATAGGCATTGCGCTGTACACCAAAAATTATATCTTCGATTATGCCACGCAATATGTAAGAAATCATCCGACCATTGGCCCGGCAGAAACCTTTTCGCTGTCACCGACTGAGTGGGATGCATTCACCAAATGGCTGGAGGGAAAAGATTATTCCTATAAATCAGAGACAGAAACAGCGCTTGATTCTTTACAGAAAACAGCCGTTCGTGAAAAGTATTATGATGCGGCCAAAGGCGAGATCACAGCGCTCAGAACTAAAGTAGGCCACGATAAAAAGCTGGATCTGCAGAAAAATGAGAAAGAAGTAAAAGGCCTGCTGGAAAGCGAGATCGTATCACGCTATTACTATCTGCGCGGCCGCCTGGCACAAGGGCTGAATGACGATGATGAAGTAACCAAAGCGCTGGCTATACTGGCGCAGCCTACTCAATATTCTGCATTATTACAGCCTAAGAAAAAGTAGAATTTATCGATCAAAAACTTCAAGAGCCGGTGTAACTACACCGGCTCTTGCTTTATAATAGAGGTTGTTTTTCTTTAAAAATTATCTGAGCAGCTCACAGGGTTTGGTACCTGTAGCGCGCTTGAATGCAGTGCTGAAATGTGAGATGCTGCTGTAGCCAAGCAAGGCCGCCACTTCCGTTACCGAACGTCCTTCATCCTGAAGCATCACCTTTGCGCGGGTAATACGCTGTAGCTGCTGGTATTCATGAATTGTTTTGCCGGTCAGTGCTTTAAAGCCTTTTTTCAGATAGCACTCATTCATGGCTACTTTCCGCGAAAGCTCTTTGATGGTGATGCTCTCATCATACTGATCGTCAAGGATCATACGGGCTTTGGCAATCTTTTCGCGCTCACTTTCATAAGCCAGAAAACGGCAGGCAGGAACCGGGCATGCAGTAAAGCGGATATTCAGCTGATCGATAGCGCGGCGGAACAAATGAAGCGCTGTTTCGGTAAGCTGCAAGCCATGGCTGAACCGATTGTCAGGCGAACGTGCTAAAAGCAATTCCAATAAATCTTCGCTCTGTTTACAGATAGTAAACTGCTGCTCTGCCGTGCAATCAAAACGAAAAGCTTTTTGCTGAAGTAAAAAATCTTCCGGCCATTGCTGAAAAAAATCCGGATAAAATTCGATGGAATAGATAGCGGCGTCATCGCTGTTATCGCCGTGCTTCAGATAAAGAAGCTGTACACTGTACTGGCCTTCATCCAAAGGCAACGTGAGGAAGCGGGCATGCTCTTCCGGCATAGCTTCATTGCAGCCAATACGGTACATCCTGAGCCGGATATGGTTATTGATAAAGATCTCCTGCTCTTCCGTAAGTATGGCATGACTGGCCATGCGGCTGATCGCCGATGGCTGAACTGCTGTTGCTTTTTCCCTGACACGCTGCATGAGCCGCAAAGGTACAGGATGATGCGTTTAATATTGCGTATGTTCTTTTTGATTCATATCCACCGTCTTTAGCCGCATTCCGGTCTGGTAGAGCAATTGATACCGGGCAGGATCGCCTTTCAGAATCAGGCGATACCAAAGCCCTGTATCCTGATCTGTGATTTTATAGAAAGGTGTTTCGAGATGCACGCCGTCCGTTCCGCCAAACCAAAAATTGATGTCCCTGTGTTTTACATTCACCTGTACGGTCGAGTCGTTCAGCACTTTCACATAAGCGCCATCGTCAGTT
Organism: Chitinophagaceae bacterium; assembly: GCA_965200035.1. Taxonomy (GTDB): domain Bacteria; phylum Bacteroidota; class Bacteroidia; order Chitinophagales; family Chitinophagaceae; genus UBA1952. The sequence continues at coordinate 2,462,352 of OZ241334.1, forward strand.
GCGGCGAGGTTGTAGCCAAGCACATCGGTCATACGGTTGGGAATGGTATTGCCATGCAGCAATTCATTGACCAGCTTAAATTCGCTTTCCTGCGTACAGCCAATCATAGCAATGCCTTTGTAAGAAGCAGGACTATTAAGCATCAAAATGACTTTACCCGGCTGAACAGGTACATCCGTTTCAAGCGCATCAATCATTCGGGTGGATAGCCCCCAGTAATTACACAGCCGGACAGTGAAAAAAATATTCAGACTTACAGCAATCAGCCACAAACCGGTTTTCAGTCTATCGCTTTTGAGCTTGCTTACCAGTAGGGTAATTCCTGTAAAATAAAAAGCCGCTAAGAGGTACAGATAACGGTCGCTTACGGAAAGCAGCACTCCCGGAAACCAGAGTGGCAGCAGAATGCTCACCGAAAAAAGCATCCACAAATAAAACAGACCGATGGTTTTTACTTTGGCATCCAGCCGCCGGAACCTCAGCAAAAGATAAATACCAATTCCAATCAGAGAGCCGTAGAAGAACGCGGCGAAAGGGTAGGTCATAACCAATGCATGTACCCGATGGCGAAAAGCATCCGGAAAGAATCGTCCCCACAAAAGATGGAACAGATATTCCGGCGGTCGGGTAGCAAAATAGCCGGCATTCATCCTGCGGATATCCGCACCTACATGCGGAACCTCATGGCCATAGACCATTAGGAACAGACCAAAATGAAAAGCCAGCAACAGCAATTGCGGCAGGCAGAAAAAGAGAATAAGATTGAATAATGATTTTTGGCTGTAGCCCAATGCCATTCTATAGAAAAGCGCGAGGGTAAAGACGAATAGCGGCGTGAGATAAAATATCTCCAGAGAAAAAATGGACAGCAGATAAAGCAGTCCCGCCCATATAGCAAGCGCTGGTTTAAAATCATGCAGACAGCGTTGTGCCAGCAACAGTATTATCAGAATAATCATGAAGCCCTGCAGATAATGGTAAGAAGCTTCCCATACAATTGCTTCTACATGATACGGGCTCAGCGCATACACAACCACTGCGCAAAGAGCTAATGTATTCCCCTGCTTCAGTCTGGCATCCTTAAACAACCTTGATGTAAACAGGTAAAGCAGGTAAGCATTTACCGCATGAACCGTCAGAGAAAGTAAATGCCAGCCCCATGCATGCACTCCCCATAGCTGATAGCAAACCCAATTGATAAACAGCGTAAACTGATAGAAACTATGCGCAGAACCATAACGGGTGCGGTTCAGATAATCCCAGAAAGAATCTTTACGGATCGATTCGAGCCAGCCGATGCTATCGCCTACCATGCCCGAATGTGCCGCCGGCAGGTAAAGAATAAACAATAATAGCCAGAGCCCGGCAAAGATGCGCCACGGCCGTTCTGTAAAATAATTGGCTAATCGCATGGCCTAATATTGTTCGCCCTTGCGGTTCATATCCACCACTTTCAGCTCATTGCCGGTCTGGTACAGCAACTGGTATTCACTGGCAGGTTTTTTCAGGATCACATTGTACCAATGACCTGCATCCACCATATCCAGCCGGAACCAGGCATTCTCATAGCTCGTAGCGCCAAAGCCGCCCAGCCACCACCAAGTGCCCCATTGGTTAAGGGTCACTTTCACGGTACTGTCATTCATCACTTCCGCATGAGCGCCGTCCGTCTTCCAGTCCATGTTGTAGCCGGCTACTTCCAGCATCGTATCCTTGATGACCGGCGGGAAAAACAGATTATGCATCAGCCGGAATTCTCCTTCCCGTGAGGTGCCGATCATCGGAATGCCTTGCAGACAGGCCGGAGAATTAAGCAGTAATTTTACCTTACCCGGCGCCAGCACAGAGCTCTTTTGTATAGCAGCAATAATCTCAGCGCTTTGCCCCCACTTACGGGATAATTTCAGGGTGAAAAAAAGGTTGATACAACCTAAAATAATCAGCAGGCTATATCGCAAAGAAGCACGTTTTATCCGGAAAAGCAACAGGCTTACCAGCATCCAGTAAAAGGCCAGCAACAGGTACATATACCGGTCACAGACTACCAATAACAGCTCTGCAAAGAATAAAGGCACCAGAATAGCTAAAGCAATCAGCAGCCATACAAAGAACAGGCTGATCAGCTTTTTGCTCGCTGTCATACTGCGATATTTAGCAGCAATGTAAATGCATACTGCCACCAATACCGTATAGAAAATAATAGAACCGGCACGTGTGCGGAAGATGTCATAGACAGCCGCTTTGAGGCCGGCAGGGAAGAACCGTCCCCATAAGGTAAGATGAAAAAAATACCAGGGCGCACGTACCAGAAAATAAGGAAGCGGATTTTGGAACATCTGAAAACCCAAATGCGCCATGCCACCGCCATACACTATTCTGAAAGAGGCCAGATGAAGCATGAACAGAACAATCTGCGGCAGGGTAAAATAAAGGATCGTTTTCCGGAAAACAGCTTTATCGTAATGAAGCGCACTACGGTAATAAAATGCCAGCGTAAAAACCAGCACAGGGGTCAGGTAGAAAAGCTCCAGCGTAAAAGTAGAGATCAGAAAGAGCACACCGGCAAGCAATGCTTTTCCCGCAGAAGGCCGTTCCTGAAAACGCTGCGCCAATATCATGATACTGAAAATAAGAATCAACGCCTGCAGGTAGTGAAACGATGCTTCCCAAACCACCACCTCAGAAATGTACGGACTGATGCCAAACAGAAGACACCCAATGAATGCCGGGCGCGCCGGATGCTCCAGACCTGTATTGCGAAAAAGGCGGACACATAAGCGGTACAACAGACAACAGTTCAGCGCATGCAATGTAACATGCGTCAGATGCCATGCCCACACATTCTTACCAAAAAGCTGAAAGAGTGCCCAGGTATTGAACTGCGTGATCTGGTACATGCTTTTCACACCAAAGTGCGTGCGGTTAATATATTCCCAGAAAGAATCGCGCTCAAGAGATTGTATCCAGCCGGTAGTATCTGATACAAAACCTGCCTTCGCTGCAGGCAGGTAAAGGAGAAAAATAACTACCCAGAACAGAATGGCTGTAACGAGCCGCCGCGCAGTAAGACGGTCTATAAGTTGATTGAGCAGCATAAATGAATATATGCCGCAAAGAAAATACAAACGTGGCAACAATTGTCGGAATGCTTATCTTTGCGCCGGTGCCAAACCTCGGGGGTACAATGAGCCGCAAGGCTTTTATTGTACCAACACAAAAGAGCCGCTGCTTGCAGGGCTCTTTTGCTTTTCGGCAGATGGTCAGATTTTAGCCAGCCATTCATCCAGCACTTCTTTCATTTGATCATTAACTGCATTGGCTGCAAGCGGATGAAAAGGAAAATCCCGGGCACGCACCAGTGCATCTTTTAGGGAAAACCTCTCCTGCTCAAAACGGGGAAAAATTCCGGAATCATGTAAGTGCCGCGCCAGATATTCCTGCTCTGTTTGTCCCGGAGTAGGAATGAGCAATGCTTTTTTCTGCACCACCGCCAGGTCCATCAGTGTACTGTAACCGCTCCTGGAAATGATGTAAGAGGCATTTTCAAGCAATGGCTGTAACTCATCTGCGGTCAGGTGTTGATGATATTGAACATGGCTTGGAATATGTTCAGGGATGAAGCCATTGATTTTACCGGCAATAAAAATCGCTTTACCTTGATAAGCGCAAACTTCATTCCAAAGAATATCCTGCAAAATAGTTCGCTGAGGTTCAGGACCGGAAAGTAGCACCAGCAGATGATCTTTTTTCTTCTCAGAAACATTAGGGGTCATTTGCGAAAGCAGGCCAATGTATTTTGCATTAGGCGGAAGCACAGCAGGATGAGCCAACTCACCCGAAAGATTATCCCTGCATTCATTGTCAACCAGCCACACCGCTTTAAAACGCGCCAAAAAAGAATAATGAATACGGCGAAGCAGGCTATCACAGAATGAACCCATACCTGATACAAGGCCCGGTTGATGTGTAAGTATTACCGCAGGAACGGAGCTATGATACAAGCCGTAACGATTGTCTGAAATGATACCATCGACAGCGTTATTTGCTGTAAAATCTTTCAGCCAGCTATGCTCAGCACGTACTGTTTCTATCAGGCGTGGCAGCTGTTTCAGGATATTCCACATGAAGCTTTTCCTGCCTGACGGATATTTTACCTCATAACCTTGTAAATCGGCCAAAGGAAGCTGAGGAAAATTACGTCTGATAATGTGGTGTTGCTCCTGATTGCCTGCCAGCGTTACATAATGACCGCTGTCCAGCAGATAACGGATTACAGGTATACAACGTGTTGTATGCCCTGATCCCCAGTCCAGTGGGGCAATTAAGATATGTTTAGCAGAGGTAGTATGCAGGAAAAGTTATTTTTACAAAAGTACTTTTAAGCTAGCTAAGTTAATGAACAGAAACCTGTTGATCGCCCTCTGCCTGAGCCTGTCTTTGTTGCTGGCACAGAGTTGTAATACTACTAAAAGAGGGTGCGGGTGCGGTAGTGATCTCAACAAAGCATACCGTCCGTCCCGCCATTGATCATAGATAAAATTCACGATGATGTGGAGCAAAAAAGATAAAGTGTGGATGCATTATATCCACGACATTATTGCTACTGATGTGGCATCCGGGGTATTTCTTGCACACTTTCTACGGCAGGCAAGATTGGTCAGAAGTTACGCGCCGGCGCTCGAAATTGTAGATTTACAGCGTTACCGGATCATCCGTAAAGCCAATAAGGTGCTTTCTTTATTGCCCGAGGTAAACACGAAATCTTTTGTGTTTGTCATTGGAAAAAACTGATTCTCCGCTGGGCATCAACCTTTAATTTTATTGATTGCCCGTTTCCGTTTGTTTGGAACGGGCATTTTCTTTCAACCAAACCAGGGTACATATGCAAAGTTCTTTGCCCGGTTCTTGAATTCCCAGAATAAATTTTTTAAGTTGCGAAACCGTTAAGGCACAGTCTTCGTATTTGGATACGGGAGCCACCGGCTTATCAAATTATTAACCAAAAAATATAATCTCATGAAAGAAAATCAACAGAACGACCAGCTTGAGGCGACGGCTGCAGGTATGTCGCGCCGTAAGTTCTTCGGACTAGCGGGAGGCATCGCTGGAGTAGGCTTGCTTGTTGGCGCACAAGGATGTAAAAAAGATGATGATGGCGATGCCATCAATCTTGGCAGCGGCGACACCGGAATTCTCAATTACGCTTATGCGCTTGAGCAGCTTGAGGCCGCTTTCTATACCAAGGTGATTGCTTCACCTTACAATGGCATCAGCGCTATGGAAGCCGCCATGCTGAAAGATATCCGTGATCATGAGATTGCTCACCGCGAATTTTTTAAAGCCGCTCTTGGCAGCAACGCAATCCCTGCCCTGCAGGTAAACTTCACTTCTATTGACTTTACCAACCGCGCCAGCGTATTGGGTACAGCTAAAGCTTTTGAAGATCTAGGGGTATCCGCTTACAACGGTGCCGGAAAGCTCATCGCAAACCCGGACTATCTGACGCTTGCCGGTAAGATCGTTTCTGTAGAAGCACGCCACGCAGCTTATATCCGCGATATTATCTCTGCCGGCACCTTTGCAAACAGCGAGGTTATCGACAGCAATGGTCTGGAAATGAGCAAATCTCCTGCTCAGGTTCTGAGTGTTGCAAGCGCGTATCTCTATTCATCCCTCAACGCAAACAATCTTCCAACCAGCTAAAAACATATCATCATGAATTTCTCAAGTATTTTATCAGAAATAGAAAAGCTGGATCCGGAAGTATATGAGCGTACCAGCCAGCGCCGCGAAGTTATCAAAAACTGGGGCCGCAAAGTAGCATTGGCAGCTGTGCCATTTGCACTTGGTTCCCTTTTCCAAAAGGCTTATGGCCGTGGTACTGCTTCCATCCTGGATGTTCTGAACTACGCGCTTACGCTTGAATATCTGGAAGCAGAATTCTATGCTACAGGAGCAATGGGCGATTATGCCGGTTTCGGCGCTAACGGTCCTGACCAGACAGCAAAAAATGCTTTGGGCACCATCGGCGCTCACGAAGCAGCACACGTAAACTTTCTGAAAGCAGCGATCACCGGAGCCGGTGGTACACCGATCACGAAGCCTACTTTCGATTTTAGCGGTGGCAATGGCAGTGGTAATGGTCCTTTTGCTGCAGCCTTCAGCAACTATGGCCTGTTCCTCGCAGTCGCACAAACGCTGGAAGATACCGGCGTTCGCGCATACAAGGGCGCAGCACCTGATCTGATGACCAATAACGATGTACTGACTGCTGCGCTGAATATTCACTCAGTAGAAGCACGCCACGCATCACACATCCGCCAGATGCGTAAAAATCTGGGCCAGGCAGATGTGAAGCCATGGATTTCCGGCAACAACAGTGGAATAACTCCTGCAAGCCTAGTAGCGGCTAACTATGCCGGTGAAGAAAATACTATGCAGTCAACCGTTGATATCGCTGCCATCATGGGCGTAGGCGGTACCATTGGCGCAACAGCAGCTTCTGAATCATTTGATGAGCCACTGTCTATGGATGCCGTTCTGGCCATCGTAGATCCGTTCATTGTGTAATGAGCCAATAATTATAAAAACGAAAAATCCCGGCTGGTCAGCCGGGATTTTTTTATGAAGTAACTTTTGAAGTGCAATGAAATCAATGCGATTGATAAACTATCAGCAGATCTGCCAGCTTGCGGTCGTTGCTCAGGCGTGGTACTTTGTTTTGTCCGCCCAGTTTTCCCTGCGATTTCATTAACTCAATAAATGCATCCGGGCGCAATGTTGTAATTTTTAACGGCTGTAAAATGCCGCCGCGTATCAGATCATCGTAATAGATGTTGCGCTTGCGCAGTTCTTCATCTACCATATGGGTAAACGCCGCTTTGTTGTCAGGAGCTTTGGCAAAAGAAACGAACCATTCATGAAAAGGCAGCTCATCTTTCGCCTGAATCATGGGCGCTACACTGAATTCGATGACCTGTGCGCCAAAATGTTTAGCCGCTTCCATCAGTGCGCCCTCCACTTCTTCTGCAATCACGTGTTCGCCGAAAGCAGAGATGAAATGCTTGGTACGTCCGGTCACAACGAGACGGTAAGGCTCAGTGCTTACAAAGCGCACCGTATCGCCGATGCTATAACCCCAGAGGCCTGCATTGCTGTTGATAATGAGTGCGTAGTTGACGCCAACCTTAATGTCAGCTAATGACAGACGGGTTGGGTGCTCATTGAACGCTTCATCCGCAGGAATGAATTCAAAGAAAATACCCGAATCTGTATTGAGCAGCAATCCTTCCTTATCCAAAGTATCCTGAAAGGCGAAGAAGCCTTCAGATGCAGGAAATGTTTCTACCGTATCAATCGGTCCGCCGAGGCTTTCGAATAATTTAGCTTTATAAGGCTCAAACGCTACGCCGCCATGCACCAGTACCTGCAGGTTCGGAAACATTTGTTTAATCTTTTTGCCTGTCTTTTCCTGCAGCCAGTCAAAATACATTTGCATCCAGGGTGGGATACCACTGATCAGCGCCATATCCTGATGCATCGTTTCATGTACAATCCTGCCCAGCTTTTCCTCCCAGTCTTCAATGCAATTGGTCTCATAAGAAGGCAGCTGATTGCTGCGCAGGTATTTGGGCACAAAATGATTGACGATGCCGCTTAACCGACCTGTAGGAATGCCACCTACACGCTCCAGCACCGGTGAGCCGGACAGGAAGATCATCTTTCCATCTGCAAAAGCGCTGTTGCCGCTTTCTGCCATATAGCACAACAACGCATTGCGGGCGGTATCTATATGGTTGGAGATGGAGTCTTTGGTAATAGGAATATATTTAACACCGCTGGTGGTGCCCGATGTCTTGGCAAAATAGATGGGCTTGCCTTTCCAGAGCACATTTTCCTTACCTGCTTTGATCTGCTCTATATAAGGTTTGAGTGCTTCATAATCGCGCACCGGTATCACTTCGCTAAAGCCTTTGTAATCCGAAACACCGCCCAGCAAATGATCTTTCCCGAAAATGGTTTTGCTGCCGGTCTTGATTAATTGTTGCAGAATAGCCTGCTGGTCTGCAACCGCCGTAACCATCCCTTTTTTTACTCTGCTGTAAATGACGGATGCATAAGGGCGGGCGAGAAAGGACTTGATCTTCATGACCGGATGTTGGATAAAAGGGGACTGATACAAAACTACAATTATCCTGTATCGGCGCATTTATATTATTCCCTGTCATGGAATGACTTTTTATAAGTTATTTTTACAATAGAAAGAAGTTCTTTGAAATTTATTTGCACCTTCTACAAAAACTATGTTACCTTTGCGCGAAATATTTTAGAAAAGTCATGTTTGCGATAGTAACAATAGCAGGTCAGCAATTCAAGGTTCGTAACGGCCAGGAATTGTTTGTGCACCGCCTCGCCGGTAATGTTGGCGATAAGGTAGAGTTTAAGGAAGTGCTGATGACCGGCAACGAAAACAACAATTTCTCTTTTGGTACTGCTGCGTCTGCTGTTGTATCTGCAGAAATTCTTGACCACCTGAAGGGTGATAAAGTGATTGTATTTAAAAAGAAGCGTCGTAAAGGATACCAGAAGAGCAATGGCCACCGCCAGTACCTCACACGTATCCGTATCAACGGTATCGCTTAATTTTTATTTTTAGTAATAAACAAGTTTTAGATTATAAACAATGGCACACAAAAAAGGTGAAGGTAGCGTAAAGAATAACCGGGACTCGCACGCCAAACGACTTGGCGTAAAGATCTTCGGTGGTCAGCCTGCAATCTCTGGTAATATCATCATCCGCCAGCGTGGCACCGTGTATCATCCCGGTGAAAATGTTGGATTAGGAAAAGATTTTACTATATTCGCATTAAAGGACGGTATCGTAGAATTCCGGAAGACTAGGACCAAGACATTTGTTTCTGTTTCCGAAGTAGCTGCTACCGCCGAGGCCTAACCGCCCGGCGGTTTTGCCGTAAGTTCAGAAGTTCTTTTTTTATTAGTTTTTGATTGAGGCAAGTATGGTTTCACAACCCATGCTTCCAGTGCTGTTATTGAATAAAGACAACATGAGTACCACTACTGCCGGTAGCACTAACCCGCCAAAGCAGTATTGACATAAGTTCTTTTTTTAACCCTTAAATTCACAACGGTTATGGCAACAGCAACTAAAGCTCCTGCAAAGAAAGCAGCAGCACCAGCCAAAAAAGCCGCTGCCTCTTCAAAGAGCGCAAGCGCATCAAAATCAGCAGCTCCTGCAAAGAAAGCTGCTGCACCAGCCAAGAAAGCTGCAGCTCCTGCAAAGAAAGCAGCAGCCCCGGCTAAAAAGGCCGCAGCTCCAGCGAAGAAGGCAGCCGCACCAGCTAAGAAAGCTGCAGCTCCTGCAAAGAAAGCAGCAGCCCCGGCTAAAAAGGCCGCAGCTCCTGCAAAGAAGGCAGCCGCACCAGCTAAGAAAGCAGCAGCTCCTGCAAAGAAAGCTGCAGCACCAGCGAAGAAGGCCGCAGCCCCTGCAAAGAAGGCAGCCGCGCCAGCTAAAAAGAAATAAGCTTCTGCTTATAAGAACTAAAAGAGACTGCTCTAACCCGCGGTCTCTTTTTTTATATCCCTACCTTCCGTATCCGGATGCATTTATGCAAATTCCTTCCCGTTGCGTCTTACTTTTGCGGGCATTCATACAAATAAGATACAGCAACCAATGAGTCAGGACTTTGATAAAAAACGGGCATCTACCCGCTATCGTTTTCGGGCAACGATGAACATTGTCATGGGAATTCTTTACGTGATTCTCGGTATTGCCATAGCTACCATGCACAAATTCGGTTCGGTCAATCTGAATCCAAGTCTTGCTTACGGATTCTGCGCACTGCTGCTTTTATACGGTGCGTTCCGGCTATGGCGCGGCGTGCAGGATCTGAAGATGACCAATGAAGAGGAAGGGTAGCGATCGCTGTTAAATTACTGTTACAAACCGCCTTCCAAACCCTGTTCTTTCCTCATTTTTGGCTAAAATTGCTCAAATGCGTTTCCTGTCGGTATCAACACTAGTTTTCCTTCTTTGCCTGTCAATAGTCAGCTGCGGCCATGATCCAAATGTACCTGCCGATACGCTTACTATCGGTAAAGTCGATATCTCGGTAGATGAAACGTACCAGCCCATTATAGAGCAGCAACTGAAGGTTTTTGACAGCAGCTATCCGGAAGCGCATATCACAGCACATTACAAGGCGGAGAGCGATTGCATCAAAGACCTGCTTGAAAATAAAGCCCGTATAGCACTGGTAACGCGAGATCTGAATGCAACAGAGCGCAAATACTGTGAGGAGAATGCTATTGCGCCATCATCGCTCGAAGTAGCGCGCGATGCTGTAGCGGTAATCATCAATCCGGCTTCTGCGGATACTGCACTGACGGTAGATAATCTGAAGGCGATCCTGACCGGGCAATACAAAAACAAATACACCGTTGTAGTGGATAATGAGGGCTCAAGCACTGTACGCTTTATGACCGATTCTATCCTGCGCGGAGCCAAGCTGGGTAACAATGTATACGCCGCCAAAGGCAATCCTGCCGTAGTGGATTATGTGTCTAAAAATCCGGCTGCGATCGGCTTCATCGGCCTTTCGTATGTGAGCGATGACCGGGACAGCACCACCGGCTCTTTTCTCAGTAAAGTAAAAGTAGTGGCTGTGCAAGACCCTAAAACCGGAGAATACCACAAGCCTTATCAGGCCTATGTAGCGCTGCGTACTTACCCGCTGACCCGACACCTATATTACATCAACCGCGAAACTTGGACCGGCCTCGGTTCCGGCTTTGCCAACTTTCTGGCGCATGAGCGTGGCCAGCTCATTTTCTTTCATGCACATCTCTTTCCGCTTCGCACCAATATCGTGATCCGCGAAGCCGCAATTAACTAATACTTACCGCATTCTTTCTAAACTTTAAAACGGCCTATCTGTCTAAAAGACTTACTTCTCAACAAATGAAAGTATCAATGAAGATGAAACAATCGATGGCACTCATGGGCGTTCTGGCTTTAAGCATTGGCGCAAGGGCACAATCTCTCGATGAAGGGATCAAGATGGTAAAATACGAGCGCTACGAAAGCGCTAAAAAGATCCTGACGCCAATGGCTGCCAGCAATGCGAATGCCAACTATTATCTTGGTCTTGCAGAGCTGGGTATGGGCAATACGGATGCTGCGAACGCGGATTTTGCAAAATACCCGACTGATCTGGCCAATATGGCTGGTATGGCACGAGTAGCTTTCGAAAAAGGCAATGTGCCGGAAGGGCAGCGCTTGGCGCTGGCAATCGCAGACAAGGCAGGTAAGAAAGATGTACAGCCACTCGTATATGCAGCAGATGCCATCAACTATGGCGGCGGCAATGCACAGCAGGCAATTGACCTTTATAAGAAGGCGATGGATAAAAAGCTGGACAATGTGGATGTGCGCATTGGTTTGGGCGATGCTTACCTGAAGCAGACAACCGGCGGTGGCGAGGCGATGAACAACTATGAGAACGCCGTTACCAAAGATGCCAAAAACTCATTGGGCTACAGCCGCATCGGTGCGCTCTGGTATGCTGCGCGCAATTATGAAAAAGCGCTGGCCAACTATGAGAACGCCAAAAATGCCGACCCTACCAATCCGCTTCCTTACCGCGATCTCGCCAATGCCTATTTCTATTCCGGTAAGTACGCGCTGGCCCGTCAGAACATTGAAAAATACCTTGAATATTCTGATAAGTCCTGCGACGATCAGATCCAGTACGCCAATATTCTCTTCTTGGGTAAAGATTACCCGGCGGCTATCACTAAGCTGAATGAAGTAATCGGCACCTGCCAGGCCAAGCCTTATATGTACCGTCTTTTGGGCTACAGCCAGTACGAGACCAAGGATTATACAGCGGCTCAGCAAAACATGCGCATTTTCTTTACCAAGCAGGATGCGAAACGTATTATTCCAAGCGATTACCTGTACATGGGTAAGCTGTATGGACAAATGAAAATGGCGGACTCTGCAGAATATTATTATTCAAGAGCCATTACTGCGGATACTTCAGTTAATAAATCCAAGGTGTACACAGACATCGCAGAAAGCTACCGTTCTATGAATTCAGATGCGGGCTTTGCAAAGTCTGCAGAATATTATGGCAAGGCGATCAACGGCAATGATAAAGCTACTGCAACGGATTATTTCTGGTGGGGCACTATGACTTACTATGCAAAGAACTACACAGATGCTGCCAAGGTGTTTGAGCAAATGGAAACAAAATTCCCTGACCAGAACTCTGCTACTTATTGGCGTGGCCGCGTAGCTGCCGCTCAGGATAATGAAGGCAAGACCGGAGCCGCCATCCCTTACTACGATAAGTGGCTGGGCATTGTAGGCCCGGACTATGACAAGAAGAATGACCTGGTAGGTGTGTACCGCTACTATGCGCTTGTAAACTATAACAAGGGCAATAAGGCCGGAACACAGACTTATATAGACAAGATCACCGCTATCAACCCGAATGATGAGTTGGCAAAACAATTGAAAGACCTGATGGCCAAACCTGCTGGCAGCAAACCGGCAAAAGCCAAATAATTAATATTTTCTCTTTTAAAAAAGCCGCTTTCATTTGAGAGCGGCTTTTTTATTGGCAGGATGTTTGCAATTCCGGAGATAAAATCCGTCTATTTTTGCAGCACGTTTTAAACGCATTGCATGAAATATATCACATTACCCGCTATCATATGCTGTGGGTTGCTGGCATCCTGCGGTACAGATAATACAGCCGCGGAGGCACAGTCTCAGGTTGACTCTATCGTTACATCGAAAACGGCCATCATTGAAGCGCAGCTGAAAAGAAATAATGATTCGATCATCAACGCGATGGCGGTAGCAAAGGCCGATTCTCTGATGGGCAAGGCAGCCAATAAAACAAAAGATACAGCGACGGCGCAGGCGAAGTAATGAAAAGAACGATTGCTATAATAATCGGGCTGATCTGGTGCAGCACAGCAGGCTATGCAGCCGATTATACGTTTGATTATAATGCCCGTTGCAGTCAGGCATACAATGCCTATATGTCCATGAAGCCGGATGAGGGGGATGCGATTATCCGCAGGGAATTTGCGGCCAATCCGCGCAACCTTATGGCCACTTATCTGGCTGACTATGGAGATTTTATCCGGCTGTTTTTCAATGGCGATCCTGATGAGCTGAAGCAACGGCAGACGCACCAAAGCGATCGCCTCGATCTCATTGACCGGGGCAGCGATGCTGATCCTTGGAAGCGGTTTTGCAAGGCCGGCATCTATATGCATTGGGCCATTATTCACGGGCGCTTTGGAGAGAACTTCAAAGCGGCTACTACCTTCCGCAAATCGTATCTGCTGATCCGGGAGAATAAAGAGCGCTTTCCTTCTTTTGCGCAGAATGATCTTTTCTTAGGAGTGGAGGAAGCCGTCGCAGGTACTATTCCTGATGAATACAAATGGCTGGCGGCTATATTTGGGATGAAAGGCAATGTGCGCCGCGGATCGGGCAGGCTGGGTACATTTCTCGAAAAAAATGCAGCGCAAACGCCGTTGCACCAGGAAGCGGTTATCTACGACAGCTACATCCGGTTTTACCTCCTCTACCGTCAGGCGGAAGTGTGGCGTACCGTCAGCTCACCAGCTTTTAGCGATGATCCGCTTAGCCGCTTTGTATTTTCGAATATTGCCCTGAACCATCATAAGGCAGCCCCGGCACTGAATGTGCTGAAAGAGATAGCGCACGATCCTGTCTATAATCAGTTTCCGGTATTTGAGTATGAGTTGGCCAATTCGCTTTACCTCACGCTCAGCCCGGAATGTATCCATCATTTTCAGCAGTACATAGCCCGCAATAAAGGACGGCTTTATACCAAAGACGCTTTGATGAAGTGCGCGCTGTTTTATTACTTACAGGGCAATAAGCAGCAGGCGCAGGCAATGAGAAAGCTCATCAGAGAACGTGGCAATGCCAATACAGATGCCGACAAGCAGGCACAGCGGTTTGCGGAAAATAATACATGGCCCAACACCGCGCTGCTCCGCGCAAGGATAGAGACAGAAGCAGGCGAGTACAGCACTGCGCTTGGCCATCTTCGCGCTATTCAGGTACAGGCATTTCCCGAAGCCGCAGACCGCCTTGAATATATGTTCAGGCTGGCACGTTCTTATGAAGGAATGGGTGATTTGCCTCATGCCATCCAGTATTATCAGCTCACCATTACAGAAGGCACCAGCCGGAAAGAGCAGTTTGGTGCGCGCGCAGCATTGCAACTGGCGCTTTTGTACGAAAACAGCAGCCGGCGGGATGATGCGCTTAAGTATTTCAATCAATGCCTGTCTATGAGAGGGCATGATTTTCAGTCATCGATCGATCAGCAGGCAAAGGCCGGCATTAACCGGAATACGGTGAAGTAAAAGCGCTTATTATCTTTAGTATTCATTCAGCTTGCCTTCTTTTATGAAACTCAGATTATTGCTTGCAGCTTCTTTATTTTCTGTATCTGCCCAATCGCAGTCTGTAACTATTTATCTGTGCAATGACTGTACGTATGAAAGCGTAAAAGATCATGAGACGATCACTTTCAGGACCGATGGCCGTGTGCAGATCAATCATAAGCCTGCGCTTCAGTTTAGCTGTAGCAATAATGATGGCATCATAGAACTGCGTTACAAAGGCAAAGTGGTGAATCACCTGAACTGGTATGAAGCGCAGGACAAAGGTTTTACCCTGATTGATGACCGCCACATCGGGTATAATCTGGTGGATTGTACCGGCAATATGCCATCTATGGCAGAACTGAATAATCCGCAGCAGCAAAAGCGAACAAAGAAAAAATAAGCTAGTAGAAAAAAAGCGCTTCAAACGAAGCGCTTTTTTTCTGTAAGAGAAATGTTTAGTTTTTGACCAGGTTCATTTCTTTCAGCAGCCATCCTGCACCGCCGAATTTATCAATGATGAACAGGGTGTATCGTATATCTACCGAGATGTTGCGGCACAGGTTCGGATCAAAATACAGATCGCTCATCGTGCCTTCCCAGATACGGTCAAAATTGGTGCCGATCAGCTCGCCCTTCGCATTCAATACCGGGCTACCTGAGTTGCCGCCCGAAGTATGATTGTCGGCAATGAACGCCAGCGGCACGGTTCCCTTTACGCCCCAGCGCCCATAGTTTTTCGAAGCCTGCAGATCTTTGAGCTTCTGCGGCACGCGGAATTCTTCCACATCCGGCTGGTCTTTGGCGATGGCTTCATCAATATTGGTCTGGTAAGAATAGCCGGCTGGCCCATCGGGATCAATACCTTTCACGCGGCCATAGGTAAGGCGTAAAGTAAGGTTGGCATCCGGATAAAAATTACGGTTGGGCTGTGCCTGCAGCTGAGCTTCCATATAAAGGCGGTTCAGACGCGTCATGCGCTTATTGTAGCTGCTGATGACCGGCAGAATCTGCTGGTTTCTTACTACGGCAATGGCATGGTACAGCTGATAGGCCGGGTCTGCAAGAATCTGCTGTTCCGTCATTCCGCTGATAGAGCTGCTGTTGCCGATCCTTGAGGTATGGTACACATTATTTGCCCAGCGATGGTAATTGCCACCTGCCGCAGCGAGCCTTTGGCGGTAATAATCCGGTACATATTCCGGGCATCTTTCCATGAACAAAGGCATCAGCACTTCAAACACACTATGGTCAGTAGCCGCATCATAATTCTTATAGAAGCCATCCAGCCTTGCTGCGGCTTCCTGCTGCGCCTTGGTGTCGCCTTTCTTCATCGCTTTCAGCATCGCATCTAGCTCCGCGCCCTGTGCAACCAGCTCAATGGCCACTACCGCTTCGCGGATGTATTCCTCTGCCCGCAACTCATCATTGGCCGCTGTTGTTGAGGCCTGTATAGCCGCCAGTACATTGTCCGCATACGGCAGCGTAGTATCTCGCATAGCCCAAGCCTGGAAGTTATCTTCCTGATCGCGCTTGATCTCATTTACATTATTGATGTGCAGGCCGCGTACCTCGCCCTGCCACTTCTTCCAGCCATTGGCAATGGTAGCGCGCTTGGCCGTGTACTTGATGAACACATCGCGGTTAGCATCCATCGCTTCTTTCCAAGCATTCAGCTTCAGCGTGCGCGCTTCAATACGGATCGGGTCCGAAATCTGCTCCACTTGCTTCAGCTGCGATCTGGAAATGTACTCCTGCGTAGTACCCGGAAAGCCATACACCATCGTAAAATCGCCTTCTTTATAGCCGCTCACATTGATGTTAAAGAAGTTTTTCGGACGGTAGGGCTTGTTGGCTTTATTGTAGTCTGCCGGACGGCCATTGGCATCTGCATATACCCGGAAAAGACTGAAATCTGCATTATGTCGGGGCCACATCCAGTTATCAGTATCACCTCCAAAATTACCTACGCCATTCGGCGGAAAGCCTACAAAACGTACATCGCGGTAGGTTTCGGAGAGAATGACCCAATACTGGTTGCCCCGGAAATAAGGCTGAATGGTTGCATCCATTTTGGAAGTAAACTTATAGCCCTTCTCCAGCGCGGCAATCCGCTTATTGATAACTGAATCGCGGCCGGCATCGGCCAGCGTGTCCGGCAGGTCGTAAGTGATCTTATCGGTCACATTTTCCATCTTGCGGATAAAAGTGACGGTAAGTCCTGTGCAGGGAATCTCCTGGCTCATATTCATCGCCCAGAATCCATTGGCAAAAAAATCATTGGACGTGCTGCTCAGTTTCTGAGCGTTGCTGTAGCCACAATGGTGATTGGTCAGCAGCAGCCCTTTTGAAGAGATGATCTCGCCGGTGCATCCGCCGCCAAAAAGCACCACTGCATTGTTCAGGCCTGTACCCTGCTCATTGTACAATTGCTCGATCGGGATGCGCAGGCCCATCGATTTCATATCTGCCTCCCGGCTCTTGAGCGTTGGAGGCAGCCACATTCCTTCTTTGGCATTGGCCGCGAGACCGGCACCAACGAAAAGCGTAGTAAGCACCGTCTTACAGAATGTGCGGCATTGATCAGTAGAGAAAAACATGTGATTTTGATGTGGTTTGAAAAATAAAAATAGCACTTCATTATAAAAGTTTTGAGCGATTGGTTATATTAGCCCAATATATAGAGCTTCATTTTTACGACTTATGAGAAAATGCTTACTTCTGGTGGCACTTCTAATCGGTATGCAATGGACGAGTCTGAGCGCACAGGGTCTTTTTACCCTGCCTTCAGATACCGTGTGCATCCGGCAGCCCATACAACTTCAGAGCAATGCGACCAATGCGCTTTCTTATTACTGGGGCTTTTGCTCCGGCTATCTGCAGAATGCACCTACGGTAACCAATCTGGGTACCGGATTCGGCCTTGATGTGCCGAACTCTATCGACGTGGCGAAAGATGGCGGCAATTACTATGCTTTTGTTGTGAACCGCGGTACCGGCGAGCTGTTGCGGCTGAGCTATGGCACCAGTCAGGCCAATGCACCTCAGATCACCAATCTGGGCAGCCTGGAAGGAAATATTCCTGCTAATCCGAACAATCTTTTTCTGGTAAAAACACGCGGTTCCTGGTTTCTATTTGTGACCAGCGGCAGCGGCGCTTCTTCTTCTGTAAGCCGTATTGACTTTCGCAACAGCCTTGCCAATGTGCCCAACAGCGTGAGCTTTGGTAACCTGGGCGGTCTGCTCAACAATCCTACCGGTATTTTTGTGGCTGAGGATGCAGGAAACTATTATGGCTTCATTACCAATGCAGATGACGACAACCTGATCCGGCTCAATTTTGGCGCGAACATTTCTCTCACGCCTACTGCTACCAATCTCGGTACGCTGGGCGCCGCATTCTCAGGACCGAGCGATATCACCGGCATTGTGGATAATGGCTTCTGGTATCTTTTTGTGACGAATGAAAAGAGCAGCACCCTTACACGAGTAGAGTTGGGTAACACTCTTGCCAACGGACCTGCCATCGTACCTGTACCGGAAGTGAGTGGCAACCTGTTCATGCCATCCGGCATCTCTCTGGTGCGCGACTGCGATATGACTTATGCATTCGTAACCAACAGGCTCAGCAACAGCATTACGAAGATTGAGATCCCGAGCTTTACGGGCACCTATACTGCCAGCGCCGTAGCCGCAGCTACAGGCACCCTGTCCGGCCCTGCAGATATTTCGCGCGTTATCCGTGAAGGGGACAACCTATACTCTTTTGTGATCAACCGCAATGACAATACCCTTGCGCAGATCGCCTTCAGCCAGTGCGCCAATGCAAGTGTGCAATCTTCCGTATTGCCTAATCCGCCGGTGTACAGTTATGATGCCCCGGGCTACTACAATATTTATCTGGCTATCAACGAAGGGCAGCCGAATATGCAGGTACAGTGTACCCAGATCCGTGTGCTGGATATTCCGCCACTGACCATCTCAAACGATACGACCATTTGTCAGGGCGATACGGCGACACTTTTTGTTCAGAGCCCCGATGGCATTTCTTATACTTGGAGGCCTAACTATAACATCACCGATACATTCAACTTCATCACCAAAGTATATCCTGATTATACCACACGCTATTATGTGAATATCCCTTACCCTAACGGTTGTGTACTGGATACCAACCTGCTGGTTACGGTAAATAAGAACCATGCAGATGCCGGTCCTGACCGTGTACTGGCAGATGGAAGCGGCACGCTGATCGGCGGCCCGCTGACTACGTGTGGTCCTGAATACACTTATACCTGGTATCCTAATCAATACTTGGAAAACGACTTCAGTCCGGTAACGAGGGCTAATCCTGCAAACGATCTTACCTACTACCTGGAAGTGCGCAACACTACAGGCTGTGTAAGCGTAGATACTGTAGTGGTGCACGTAGATTGCAACGATCTGAACCTGCCAAACGCTTTTGCGCCTCAGAGCGGCAATGGCACTACCAATACATTCGGCATCATGAACCGCCAGATTGTGCAGCTCAACTATTTCCGGATTTTCGACCGCTGGGGACAAGAGGTATTCTCTACCACAGATCCGACCAAGCGCTGGGATGGCAATGTAAATGGTGAGCCTGCGCGCCTGGGTGTGTATGTATGGGAAGCCGATGGATTCTGCATCAGTCAAAAGCATTTCATCAAATCAGGAAATGTTACACTGATCAGATAATGAGCTTAATTTTGCGCAACGGATTTATATAGAAGATCAAAAATCATGAGCGCATATATTTTTCAGATGGAGCTGCCCGCTTTGACAGATGAGATTGCGGCCAGAATACCGGTCCATCGTGAGCACATTAATAAGCTGTTTATAGAAGGCAGATTGATATCCTACAGCGTATCACAGTCGCGCAACTTTATCTGGTGCGTATTGAATGCGGAAGACGAACAGGAAGCGCTTGAGGTCATTGCAAAATTTCCCCTGCATCCCTACTTCACAGATATCGAGTGCCATCCGCTGTTGTTTCATAATACGCAGCCTGCCGCTTTGCCGGATATCTCGCTGAACTGATCTTTGAACAGCATAGAAACCATATCAAACGCCGTGCATTTTCAGGCACGGCGTTTTTATTTGCATCATTTTCACAAACTGGCTGTAGCGAACCGGCACATTGATTCACCCTATTTTTTCATAGGTAAAAATATGGGCAGCATCTTTGTTCAAATGCCCTCTGGAAGCGACCTTTGCGCAGCAAAAAAGAGAACATTTTAAAATTCAGATAAAGCAATGAGCAATCAATTTGTGACCGTGGGCAGTGAGTTCCCGCAATTCTCCAAGAAGGCTGTAGTGGCTATGGAAAAAGGGAAAGAGTTTAAAGAACTCAGCAATGAAGACATCAAAGGCAAGTGGGCAGTAATGTTCTGGTGGCCGAAGGATTTCACCTTCGTTTGCCCTACCGAAATTGCCGAGTTCAACAAGAACTGGAGCAACTTTGATGATCGCGATACGGTACTACTTGGCGCTTCTACAGATTCTGAATTCGTACACCTTGCCTGGCGCCAGAACCATGCTGATCTGAAAGATCTCCGCTTCCCGATGATTGCCGATACCTCCAAGTCTCTTGCAGAAGCGCTGAACATCCTTGAGCCGAGCGAAAAGATCGCTTACCGTGCTACTTTTATCATCGATCCGGAAGGAATCGTACGCTGGGTAAACATCAATGACCTGAGCGTAGGCCGTAACGTTGGCGAAGTGCTGCGCGTGCTGGATGCCCTTCAGACAGATGAGCTTTGCCCCTGCAACTGGCACAAAGGCGAAGAGACGCTTACCCAGCAGCTACAATCTGCTTAATCATATCCGTCAATGAGAGACGCACAGCATAAGTGCGTCTCTTTTTTATTCATAAGGCGGTAAATTTTTAGCCGCTCTTACTAATTCCTGTTCAGAGAATGGAACCATTACAACACGAAATGATCAAAAACTTTTTCAATGATCTGGGCATAGCTGCAGACCATCAGACTGCCGGTCTGCAAAAGCTTGCTGCTACTGATAGCCATTTCCTGAAAGACCTGAAGCTGAATGTGAGCGCTGTGCTTGGCGGGCAACATATCAATCGTAAAGAGGCATTGTTGTTAGCGCTTTCCGTAGCGGCCAATGAGCGCCATACGATACTGATCGATGCTTTTCAAAAGCTTGCATCAGCCGAAGGAGCTTCCGATACAGAGCTTGCAGAAACGCATGCGTGTGCATCCATTATGTCGGCCAATAATATCTTTTACCGTTTCCGGCACTATATGCATGGCAATGAGCATTACAACAATACACCGGCCGGGCTGCGCATGAGCATAATGATGAATCCGGCACTGGGCAAAGAGCTATTTGAGCTGATGAGTCTGGTGATTTCTGCGGTGAATGGCTGTGAGCGCTGTGTGACCTCGCATGAAGCATCTGTAAAGCAGCATGGCGCCCGCGAGGCAAGAATCTATGATGCGATGCGCCTGGCAGCAGTTATCAAGAGTCTGTGCGTGATCATATAGCAGGAACGCGCCCCGAGGCGCATTCCTATAAGTATTATGCTACCGGAAAAGACACAATAAATGTACTGCCCTTACCCGGCGTACTGTCCAGCTTGATGCGGCCGCGTTGTGCATCTATCATGGCTTTCACATAGCTCAGGCCAAGCCCGAAGCCTTTTACATTGTGCAGGTTGCCCGTATGCGCGCGGTAAAACTTTTCAAATACCCTTACCTGCGTTTCCTTGGTCATACCAATGCCGTTATCCTTAATGCGAATCGCCAGATTGCTGCCGTTATTGACCGTTTCAATCATAATACTGACGGGCACATCCTCTTTGGAATATTTGATCGCATTATCCAGCAGATTATTGATGATATTGGAGAAATGCACTTCATCCGCCATTACAAAATAACGGGGCGCTTTCAGGTTCAGCGATAGCGTACCATGCTTTTCCTGTATCTGTAGAATAAGCGTTTCTGCGATCTTGCGGATCACATCATGGGCATCGAGCCGTTCCAGATTCAGGCTTACTTCCTGCCGCTCAATGCGGGCCGCCTGTAGGATCGTCTCTACCTGCTTATTCATCCGCTTGTTCTCATCGCGGATCATACCACTGTAGTAGCGTATCTGATCTTCATTGCCGATCACCTTTTTATTATTGAGCGCATCTACCGCCAGCGATATCGTAGCCAGCGGCGTCTTCAGCTCATGCGTCATATTGTTGATGAAGTCCGATTTGATCTCGGAAAGTTTTTTCTGGTTAAACAATGTGCGCACGGTAAGCGCAAAAGCTGAGATGATAATAGTTGTGAGAACGATCGATGCCACAATCATCCAGCCCATGCTGCTGATGATATAATTGTTGCTCTCGCGGATGTAGAGGTAAAGGGTTTCCGGCTGGGCGGAGTTGTCGGCGGTCAGTTTCACATCAATAGTTCCTTCCGAAGCAGGGCTTGGCGGGTGGCCGGATGCTTTCAGCGAGAAGCCAAAAATATTGGTGATATTATATTCGAACGGGTCTTTGATATTGTTGTTGCGCAGCGCAGTCTGGATCAGATCATGAACCTCTTCATCGCTGAACATCTGCGTGGTAAAATACTGAGCCAGCGTACGCTGCTTTGATGCTTCATTGACCTGCACAAAGCCACTCTGCAAACCATATTTCTGCAGGAACAGCTCGTCCATGGAAGATTGTATCGTACGGACGGTATTCCGGCGGTATTGCTCGTATTGCTCCTTCTTTACCAGTACCGCATTCTGTATCCATTGCATCTGTATAAACAGAATGCCCACCACAGAAAGCGCAATCAATAATACGATCAGCGGAAATACACGTTTCATCTCTTACAAATGTACACGCCATCCATAAAGGTTGTGTATGTGCCTTGCAGTCAAAGTCAGCCTTTTAACCAAATACAAATCTAAAATTGCAGTCGCCGGGGTCGGGACGAGCACAGCCGGCCTGAACCGTCAACAGTTCGTAAATCCTGAAATTTAAACAAAACCTTTCCATACCACACCCGAAGCCTTTCGTAAATTGCAGGACTGATGCAACCCTAACCAGTCAGTCAGCCATTTTGGTTCCAATTATTCAAACTTCCGGACTCTGTAAGCGCTTCAAAGATCTGCAGGCAGTCACGGACCTTTCCTTTACCATCAATCCCGGTGATATCTACGGATTTCTCGGCCAGAACGGAGCAGGCAAAAGCACGACGATGCGTATGCTGCTCGGCCTTATCCGTCCGGATAGCGGAACCATAAAAATTAACGGCGAAGACTTTACGCACAACAAGCGCAGCCTGCTCAGACATATTGGGGCCATCATCGAGCGGCCCGATCTTTATGGCTATTTAAGCGGCTGGGATAATCTGAAAATGTTTGCCCGCCTGAGCGGTAAAAAAATTTCCAATGAGCGCCTTTATGAGCTGCTTGATCTGGTAAGCCTTCGCGGGCGCGAAAAAGATAAGGTAGGCGGCTATTCACAAGGCATGAAGCAGCGGCTCGGCATTGCTATTGCGCTCGTGCACGATCCTGAACTGCTGATTTTGGATGAGCCGACTAATGGCCTCGATCCGCAAGGCATTGCTGAAATGCGGAACCTCATTATTCAGCTAAGCCGCGATCATGGGAAAACCATTCTCATCTCCTCACATTTATTGTATGAGATTGAGCAGATGGCGACCCGCATGATCATCATTCATCAGGGAAAAAAGATCGTGGAAGGCGCTGTTGCCGAGCTGCTCAATCCTGCAGAAACGCTGATGGAAGTAACGATTGAGCCCAACGAACAGATAGAAGACGCCATCCGGCAGAGTAAATGGAGCACGCTGCTGCAGGAAGCCGGCCATAACACATTCACCTTCAAAATGCATCCTGATGAAGTGCCGGAGCTGGCCGACTGGCTGATCGCACAAGGCGCAAGGCTGCGGCAACTGCAGGCAAGGCATTCACTGGAAGCATACTTTATCTCATTGACACATGATGCAGCTACTGGGCATAGAGCTCTCTAAGATATTCCGCCGGCCCCGCACCTATATTGCCTTTGCAACGATTACCGCATTCGCGGCGCTGATACAGCTGGCGCTTTACACGAACGGGCAGGAGTTCATGGATTTCTTTCTGCAGGGCGTTAGCAGCCAGTTTGAGCTTGGCGGCAATCTGATGAATGGCTACCTGGTGACTTACGTGATTCTCGGAATGCTTATCATGCAGATACCACTGCTGGTAGCGCTGGTAGCGGGCGATACACTGGCCGGTGAATCCGGCGCCGGTACTTTACGATTGTTGCTTACCAAACCCGTGTCGCGGGCTAATCTGGTGATCGCCAAATACGGCGCAAGTGTGGTGTATTCTGTGCTGCTGCTCATCTGGCTCGCTATTACTACGCTCGGCACTTCCGTGCTGATCTTCGGTACAGGCGATCTTGCTTTCGGAAAAAGCGATCAGGTAATCGTATTGCTTCGCGATGATATTATCTGGCGCTACTGCGGTGCATTCGGCTTTGCCGCCTTGTCTATGGCTGCCGTGGCTGCACTGGCTTTATTCCTTTCGGTGATGGCAGACAATGGCATCGGCCCGATCGTAGGTACGATGGGCGTGGTGATCGTCTTTACCATCGTTACCAATCTGGACGTATCGCTGTTCAATGTCATCAAGCCATTTCTATTTACCTCGCACATGCTGGGCTGGAAGGGCTTTTTCAGTGACCCCGTGCCCAAAGCTGCGTTGCTGAAATCAGTGGCAGTGCTATGCGCTTACATTGCAGGCTTTGTCGGGCTCACCATTTTTTTATTCAACAGAAAAGATATTCAGACTTAATGATCCGGAAGATGAAGAAGACTTTTTTGCTCTTTATAATTTTTGTTGCATTCAGCCTTCAGGTGAATGCCCAGAATAATGCAGCAGCCAATGCGCTGTTCAATACCATCAGGCAAAAGCTGACGCTGGTGAATGACTATGTAGCTGATGTGCGGATGAAGGTGGATGTATCATTTATGCGCGTACCACTGCTGGCCGGAAAGCTTTATTACAAAGCGCCGGACAAGCTGAAGCTGGAGCGTAACGGCGGTATTTCCATCATGCCGAAAAAAAGCATCAGCATGACGCTGGGCAATCTGATTCCTTCGGGCAATGTGACGGTCATTGACGCCGGTGATGACATGGTGGATGGGCATAAGACGAAGATCATTCAGGTAATACCACAGGGCGAAACGGACATTGTGCTCACCAAAATATGGGTGGATATAGCCCGCGGTCTCGCCTTACGCACAGAAACCACCACGCGGGAAAACGGTACGGTGCTTATGAATCTGGAATTTGCAAAATACGCCAACCTTGCTCTGCCCGACCGTGTTGTATTTGTGCTAGATATCAAGGATTATAAACTACCCAAAGGCGTAACGATGGATTATGACGATGGTACGCAGGAAATGGTGGCGCGCGCAAAGAAGCTGAAGATGAAAAAGGGAAGGATAGAAATCCGCTATCTCAGCTATAAGATCAACACCGGTTTCAGCGACAGCATATTTAAGGAGAGTAAATAAAAAATCCCTTCCGTGACAGAAGGGATTTAAGATGGTCGATTATAACCGGGATTTACTTCTTTGCGTCAGGTGCGTTTTCCATATCGTTGGAGATAATTTCTACCAGATCGCTTTCAATGCTTTTGTTTACATGCTCTACGATACGGCTGATTTCTGAGTGATTTTTGAACACGATAATAGTCGGCACTTTTTCCAGCCGGTAGAGCTTATGCTCAATATTCTTGGTCTCCTTCGCCCGGTCCACGCCGAACATGTTTACCTTATTAGCTGGATAGCCCGCTGCGGTTAATACTTTATATAAATCCGGAATCAGGTGCTGGGAATCATCGCACCAGGTGCCCATCAGAATCACCAGATCGTAGGCTGGCATATATTGCTTCAGATACTTGATATCTTCCTTGGATGGTTTGTAGCTGGCCGCCCCTTTTTTCATCCAGTCAAACGTAGGCTCTTTTTGAAGATCACTGAACGAAATCTGCCCTTTGAACACTACAGCTCCGGTCTCATCATCTTTTGAGATGTCATAATCAGAAGTCTGTGCGAAAGAAGCGGCGGAAAACAGCATGGCTGCAAGGAATAGAATATGTTTCATAGTATCAGAACAATAATTAAGAACGTAAGATCAGACCAGTTTATTACGGATGATGGAAAGCTGGTTGCGCAGTTTCAGCAGTGATTGCCTCAGGTCCAGCATTTCATCTGAGACGGCCGTATGCTCTTTTAGTTTAGTCCTTGCCCCGGAAATGGTAAAGCCACGCTCTTTCACCAGATGATAAATGTTGCGCAGCTCCTGTATATTCTGCGGAGTATAAAGCCGGTCACCCTTTTGCGTAGTCCGTACTTTAAGTTCAAACTCTGTCGTCCAGAAGCGGATATGCGAAGTGCGCACACCGAATAGTTTTGCTACTTCTCCGATGGGGTAATACTGCTTTTGCGGCTGCCAGTTATTCCAGTCTATGGCTGATCCTTCCGCAGTTTGCTGTGCATTGTCTGAGGCTTGCTTTGGGGCAGCCTGCAATTGCTCCGGCACCAGCTCTTCTTCACCAAACAGCGTTACGATCCGCGAATTCATCTTATGGGAAAGATAGTCACTTTAATGCAAGAGAATTGGTAATAAATTTCTCAGCAGGCTTAGAATGACAAGAATTGATTTTGGACAACTTAAAAGAAAAGAAAGTGTTTCTTCTTTTTCTGAATATAGACCTTCAGCATACGCACATCATGGTCGGGGCGGTCCATGGCATTGCGCGATAAAGTCGTGATCTTGTCTGCCACATCCATCCCTTCTACCACTTCGCCAAACACGGTGTAATTGCCATCCAGATGCGGAGTGCCGCCAAGTGTTTTGTATACTTCCCGTTGTGCCGGAGTGATCTTATGTCCGCTGCGTATCTCAGCATTATCCAGCTCCTGCTCATTGAACGGCCGGCCTGTAACAATATAAAACTGGCAACCTGATGACGCTTTATCCGGATTATTATCGCGCGCCATACCTATAGCGCCGCGCTTGTGATAATACTGGCTGTCGATTTCTGCAGGAATGCGGTAGCCTACATCGCCATCACCCAGATTAACGCCGGCAGCGGCATGTTTGGAGTTAGGATCGCCACCCTGAATCACAAACTGTGGAATAACCCGGTGAAAAAGCGTGCTGTCATAAAATCCCTTCTTCACCAGCGTAATCATATTGTCGCGGTGCCTGGGAGTGCCATCGTACAGCGCCAGTACAATTTTACCGTACTCGGTTTCAATAACTACTTTAGTTTTTTGGGCAATAGCAGCCTGGCTTAGCATGATCATCGCTGCCAGCGCGAGCAATATTCTCTTCATCTGAAAAAGGTATTACAGGGTTGCAAGAAAGGATTTTATTTTTATACCTGTCGGCTCACTGACTGGTACCAGTGGCAGGCGCAGATTATTATAGCCCATCTCAAGCGCTTCAAGGGTGTATTTTACGCCCGCGGGATTGCCTTCTGTAAAAAGCAAATGAATGCCCGGGAGCAGCTTGTAATGAAGATTGCGTGCTTCGTCGAACTTCCCGTCCAGCGCAAGATTCACCATATTGGTAAAATCTTTGGTAAAGCAATTGGCCGCTACGGAAATAACACCGTGCATACCAATAGCAGCCTGTGGCACAATCAGATCATCATCGCCGGATAATACGGCAAAATGCTCCGGCGCTCCGGCTACCAGCTCCATACATTGAGCCAGATTGCCGCTAGCCTCTTTGATCGCTACAATGTTGGAACATTCAGTCGCGAGCTTTAGCGCTGTCTGAGGCAATAAATTGCTGCTGGTACGGCCGGGCACATTGTATAAAATAATCGGCTTATCGGTAGCCGCGGCAATGGCTTTAAAATGCTGGTACATGCCTTCCTGTGTAGGCTTGTTATAATAAGGAGCTACGCTCAGCAGGCCATCTACTTTGCTCAGATCGTATTCTTTCAGCAGTTGCAGTATTTCTGCAGTATTGTTGCCGCCCATGCCGCACACAACCGGCACACGCCCGTCTGCCGAACTGATGATGCAGGAAAGAACTTCCTTCTTCTCATCTGCAGTAAGGGTAGGAGTTTCCGCCGTAGTGCCCAGCGCTACCAGATAGTCCACCCCATTTTCAATAACATGGTTGACCAGGCGGCGCAATGAATCAAAACCTACAGATAGGTCTTTGCGGAAGGGTGTCACCAGCGCTACGCCGGTGCCGCTGAATAAATGCTTGCTGGTTGCTGCAGACATTTTATAGAAATAAAAAGTGAAAATTAAAAATTAAAAAGCAAGAATAGCAAGTTGGAAATGAATGTCTTAAGCTGTATTTTCCGATGATTCATCAGCCTGTAGCTCTATCTCTTCATAAAATCCCATCCCGGCAAACTTATCGATCCGCTGCTGGATGCGTGTATCCGCGTCAATCGGCTTCAGCTCTGCGATGCTTTCCAGAATATACTTTTTCAGCCGTACGGTCATCTCTTCCGGTTTGGCATGAGCGCCGCCGACCGGCTCGGCCACCACATCATCTACCAGACCAAAGCCCATCATATCTTTAGAAGTCAGCTTCAGCTGCTCGGCGGCTTGCACCTTATAATCCCAGCTTCTCCAAAGAATCGTAGAGCAGTTTTCGGGTGAGATCACGGTGTACCAGGTGTTTTCCAGCATCGCCACCTTATCGCCAATGCCAATGCCCAGCGCACCGCCGGAGGCGCCTTCCCCGATAATAATACAGATCACAGGCACCCGAAGGTTCACCATTTCAAAAAGATTGCGGGCAATAGCCTCGCCCTGACCGCGCTCTTCAGCTTCCAGGCCGGGATAAGCGCCTGGAGTATCTATGAACGTAATGATCGGACGATTGAATTTTTCTGCCATCTTCATCAGGCGCAATGCTTTGCGATAGCCTTCCGGATTTGCCATCCCGAAGTTGCGCATCTGGCGCATCTTGGTATTGACGCCTTTCTGCTGGCCGATCACCATGACCGGTTGCCCATCAATCTCAGCCATGCCGCCCACCATCGCTTTGTCATCCTTCACCTGACGGTCGCCAAACAGCTCTGTAAAATTGGTGCAGATCTGCTCTATATAATAAAGGGTATAAGGCCGCTCCGGGTGACGGCTGAGCTGTACCCGCTGCCAGGGAGTGAGATTTTCATAAATCTGGTCGCGCGTCTTTTCCAGCGTTGCTTCCAGTTGTTGTACCGAAGCCGTGACATCTACACCGTTCTTCTCGCCCAGTTCCTTCATCTTGGTGATCTGGCCATGGAGGTCTTCCAGTGGCTTCTCGAAATCCAGGAATTGCATAAATCCTATAATAAAATTGTGGAGCGCAAAAGTAGCAATTTAATAGTGGTCGGAGCCATAACGTCGAAGCCGGGGAACAACCAATAGGCTTGCTGCGGGTAAATGCCAACAAAACTTTTACAAAAAGAAAGTTGTTCAAATCAAAAAACGTTTTTACTATTGCAGTAGGGTTTATAGGGGCTGGCCTGTTCTCAGGCTGGCTTTTTTTTGCCCATACCCCAAGATAGTTGTATATACAGGCATTTTTCGGAAATGACCTTAGTTGACCTTTTAGGTCACATTTCATCACATAGTCTGCATTCAGGAATTGTTGACCATCAATTTTCCTGACAAGCCCATCAATCGCTGCCATAATTGTATTGCTTACCTTTACAATAGACACATTTTACGCTGACAACTTAGTGGTAACAGTGTGGTCAGATCAAATTTGTTGTAGCATAATGGGCAATTCACTCACAGACTATTACCTCATCGCCGGGATTATATTTCCGGCAGATATGCTGGTAACTAGTCGTTTAGAGAATAATTTTGGCTTATATAGCGAAATGCCGCTCATCAATATCATGGGTGGCCGTAATGTAGCTGCCGTTAACTCAATCGCTACTTTAGTTTATTATAGTCCTTCTTTAAAAAAATCGTAGAAACGATTAATACTCTTTTATGATTATAGAACAGCTGTACACAGCCTGCCTGAGCGAGGCAGCTTATTTCATAGCAGACAATGGTGAAGCTGCCGTGATAGATCCGCTGCGCGACATTGATGTGTACCTGAAAAAAGCGGAAGACCTGGGCGTGAAGATCAAGTACATCTTTGAAACCCATTTTCATGCCGATTTTGTAAGCGGGCACTTGGAGCTGAGCCGTAAGACCGGAGCGCCGATCATTTACGGCCCGGAAACGAAAGCTGGTTTTACCATTACCAAAGCAACAGACGGACAGGAATTTAAAGTAGGTAAGCTTACTATAAAAGCGCTGCATACACCCGGTCATACACTGGAAAGCACCTGCTATCTGCTGAGCAAGGAAGATGGCGCGCCTTACTGCATCTTTACCGGCGATACTTTGTTTGTGGGAGATGTGGGCCGCCCCGATCTGTTCAGCGGCAATATGACCAAAGAAGAGCTGGCCGGCATGATGTACGACTCGCTCCATGAAAAAATAAAGCCTTTGAATGATGATCTGATCGTCTATCCCGCACATGGTCCCGGCTCTGCCTGCGGCAAAAGCCTCGGTCCTGAAACCTATAGTACATTGGGCGCTCAGAAGGCTTCCAACTATGCGCTGCAGGATATGACGAAGGATGAATTCATCAAGACGGTCACTTCCGGACTTTCCACACCGCCGGCTTATTTTCCGGTAAATGCGCGCATCAACCAGCAGGGCTACAAGCCCATGGATGAGCTGAAGGCCGACTCTGTGAGAGCGCTATCTATAGCAGATTTTAAAGCAACGGTGAAAGGTGGCGCATGGATTCTGGATACCCGCAATTCCGGCACTTTTACAGAAGGCTTTGTACCTGAGTCTATCAGTGTAGGGCTGGATGGCCGCTTTGCGGAATGGGTAGGCAGCCTGTTGCCTCACGAGCAGGATTATGTATTGGTTGCAGAAGCCGGTAAGGAAGAAGAAAGCATCATCCGCATGGCGCGTGTAGGCTACGACCGCGTTAAAGGCTACCTTGAAGGTGGTTTTGAAGCGTGGCGCGATGTCGGTGAAAAAATAGACCTGATTATTGATATTGACGCAGATGAACTGGCTATGGACATACCGCATGACCTTCGCCTGGAAGTACTGGATGTGCGCAAGCCCGGAGAGTACGAAGCCGGCCATGTACAAGGCGCCACCAATCTGCCGCTGAGCGATATGATGGACCCGCTGAACCTGGCGATGGTGGATAGCGATAATAACCTGTATGTGCATTGCGCAGGCGGCTACCGCTCAGTGATTGCCGCATCATTGCTCAAGCGCCAGGGCTTCCACAATCTCCGCAATGTATTAGGTGGCTGGGGCAAGATGAAAGACACAAAGGGCATACCGCTGGTGTATCCTGACAAGGCAAAGGCATAAAGAAATTGCCTTGTAAATATTTGTAGGAACGCGCCTTTGGGCGCGTTCTTCTTTATTAAAGCACGTTCTGCATATCCTGTATCTTTGCATCCTCAAATTATGACTGCAGAGCAATTAAAAGAGATGCGTAGCCGGGTGCAGCACCTGCAACGGTTTATCAAAGTAGAGGACAGGACGGCCAAGATGGAAAGTGACAAGCAGCTGACCCTGTCGCCCGGATTCTGGGATGATAATGTACGCGCGACCGGCATTCTCAAAGAAATCAAGATCAATAAATACTGGATTGACCTTTATGATGGAGTCAATACGGATGTAGAGGATTTTGCCATTCTGTTTGAATTCTGGAAAGAAGGTGAGGCCGAAGAGGAAGAAGTAAAGGCCGCATACGCAAAAGCGATTGAAGGCATTGACGATCTGGAATTCAAGTCGACCCTCGATGAGCCGGAAGATGAAATGCCGGCTGTTATAACCATCAACTCCGGCGCAGGCGGTACGGAAAGCCAGGACTGGTCTGAAATGCTGGCCCGCATGTACCGCATGTATGGCGAAAAGCAAGGCTGGACGGTAACGATGCTCGACTGGCAGGATGGCGACGGCGCAGGCATCAAGACCTGTACCATGCAGTTCGAAGGCTCATTTGCCTACGGCTTCCTGAAAGCGGAAAGCGGTGTGCACCGGCTGGTGCGTATTTCACCATTCGATTCCAATGCAAGGCGACATACCTCATTCGCCTCCGTATTCGTCTATCCCCTGATCGATGATACCATCAATATTGAAGTAAAAGACAGTGAGATAAAAGTAGAAACCTCACGAAGCGGTGGTGCCGGTGGACAGAACGTGAATAAGGTAGAAACTAAGGTAATGATGACCCATATCCCTACGGGCATTGTCGTGATCTGCCAGACAGAGCGTACCCAATTAGGTAATCGTGAAAAGGCGATGCAGATGCTGAAAAGCCGCCTTTATGAAGAAGAGCTGCGCCGCCGCGAAGAAGCCAAAAACGCAACCAACGCCACCAAGAAAAAAATTGAATGGGGCTCACAGATCCGCTCGTACGTATTCCATCCCTACAAGATGATCAAAGACCACCGTACAGATTATGAGGTAGGTAATATAGGTCCGGTCATGGATGGTGAAATAGATGGCTTTATCAAGGCTTATCTGATGGAAGCCAAGAGCGAAGATGCCGCATGATTTTTTTAAGCTGAAATGAGGAATAGCACATAAAGTCTATCCACAATCCAATTGTCCAGTACAGCCCCCGCAAAACCAAAATTCTCGCTATCGCAGCTGCGCCGCCTGTTCTCCTATACGCGGCCTTACCGGAATACGCTTGCCTTCTCGGTAATCCTTTGTGTAATACTGGCAGCACTGGCACCGCTTCGTCCGCTGCTCATTCAGCGTTCGGTAGATAAGTTCATCGCCGGCAGAATGCTCGAAGGACTGATATGGATCAGTGTTATCCAGTTCGGAGTATTAGTAATCGAGAGCGGGCTTCGGTTCTGGTTTTTGTACCGCATCAACTGGCTGGGCCAGTCGGTGATTAATGATCTGCGCAAAAGCGTGTTTCACAAAATCCTCTTTCAGAATATCCGCTATTTCGATACTACACCGATTGGCACACTCACTACCCGCACCATCAATGATATAGAAGCAGTCAATGACGTTTTTTCAGAAGGTATCATCTCCATCATTGCGGACGTTCTGACGATCATTGCTATCATTATTGTAATGCTGATTACAGACTGGCGGCTGACGCTGGTGTGCCTGGCTACTTTTCCGGGGCTGATTATCGCTACTTATTTCTTTAAAGAGTCGGTCAATAAATCTTTTCACCGAGTACGGAATGCGGTGGCTGCATTGAATGCATTTGTGCAGGAGCATATTACCGGCATGTATATCGTGCAGGCATTTGCCGCTGAAAAGCGCGAGATGGGCAAGTTCAATGATATCAATCAGGAGCACCGCGATGCGAATGTCAAAGCCATTTTTGCCTACTCCATTTTCTTCCCGATTGTGGAGATCATTCTTGCGCTGAGCATGGGATTGCTGGTTTGGTGGGGCGCCAAGCAGATGCTAAGCTATGAGGTAACGCCCGGTGTGGTCGTTGCCTTCATTATGTACCTCAACCTCTTGTTCCGGCCGCTGCGTATGCTGGCAGATAAGTTCAATGTGCTGCAGATGGGACTCGTAGCTGGTGAGCGCATTTTTACGGTGCTGGACAGCGATGATTTTCAGGGGGAGAATGGTACGTACGCTCCTAAGCAAATTAAGGGCGATGTAAATTTCAAAGAAGTTTACTTCTCTTACCGGCAGGGCACTCCCGTGTTGAATGGTGTGTCTTTTCATTTGCCTGCTGGTAAGACGATGGCGGTGGTAGGGCATACCGGCGCTGGAAAAACCTCAATTATTTCCATTCTCAACAGGCTGTATGAAATTAGCAGCGGACAGATCCTGATAGACGGTCATGAGCTGCACGAATATGATATCTACGAGCTGCGTAAGCACATTGGGATTGTGCTGCAGGATGTATTTCTGTTTTCCGGAACGGTCTATGAAAATATTACGCTTCGTAATGAATCCATCTCTCTTGAGCGGGTAGAAGAAGTGGCTAAATTACTTGGCCTGCACGATTTCATTCTCCGCCTGCCTGGTGGCTATCATTACAATGTGATGGAGCGGGGCAATACGCTTTCGCAGGGGCAGCGACAGCTTATCTCCTTCGCACGTGCATTGCTGTACAATCCTTCTATTCTTATTCTGGATGAAGCCACCTCTTCGGTAGATAGCGAAAGCGAACAGCTCATTCAACATGCCATAGATGTATTGATCAAAGACCGTACTTCTATTGTGATTGCACACCGCCTTTCTACCATCCGCAGCGCAGATCAGATTCTGGTGCTGGATAAAGGACAAGTGCTCGAACGGGGCAATCACCGCGAATTGATAGATGCGGAAGGCGCTTATTACAAGCTTTATACTGCAGTAGAAAAATCCAGAGAAGAGCTTTAAACCTAAGGAGCAATGTAATATTCGAGCAGCGAATCTGTATGCTGTTGCTGGTATTGCCCGAGAATATCAATATCGACTTCTTCACGGATAATACCTGTTCCCTTTGTAAACCAGATATCCATTGTACCCAGATCGGTAGCCAGCGGTCCCCCCTTTGCATTACTGTGCACGTGAATCACATGACTGTACGTGTTGTTATTGATGGTCATGCTGAGGTTATCTTCTGCAACGCTTGTTTCAATCAGGATATTCACATTGCCGATTGGTGAAGAGACTTTGGCCGTATTGTTCCAGCTGGCGCCCGCAGTAGCGCCGTCTTTCCAGAACAGGTAATTGACATAATTATTCTCATTCCCGTCAATATCGATCAGTGTGAGATACGAATCGCCATTCTTGCCAAAATATTCCGGCTGAAAGCCCAGTGCGTTATCATCCTTACGCTCATAATAACTGTAAGTCATGCCCAGCATCACGGAATCTTTTCCGCGCGCAAAGCGTATGTAAGAAACATTGTCCCGAACGCCATAGTGCCAGTAGCTGCCATTTTTCACGGACATAAAATCAAATGGATTCTGATTGACCGGATTCAGGTTCTGATTATCGCCATTGTTTTTAATGCAGGCGGAAAACGCAACGCAAAGAATACCGGTGAAGAGCAACAGCTTATTCATAAGCAAGAAATTTTGACAATAAGCAAGACGGGTTGTAATGGTCAAATGTTAGGACATGCAATGCACAATCATCCTTTAAAATACGGAATAATCCGGCGTGGTTGGCAATAAAAAATCCCGCTGCAGGCAACGGGATTTTTTATTTATCAGTGAAAACGATTTGACTAAGGGAATTTCAAGCCCGGATAGCTGTTGATATCCAACTGCGGAATGGAAGCACCATAGTGTGCATTGATCGTACGTATTATCTCATTGGCGGCGAGCGCATAGCCACGTGGCGTCAGGTGTATGCCATCCAGCGAGAATGCGCCGCCGCGTACAAAAGTCGTGCTGAATGTACTGGCGTTGAAGAGGATGCCTGCCTGTAATGACTTTAGATAGGTATTCATATCCACATAAGCGAGGCCGCGCGAAGTTGCTGCCTGTTGCAGAATGCCATTAAACGTGGTCGTTGCAGTACGCACATTTTCTGCTTCATTATGATCGAGCACATATTGAGCGGGAATTGGCTTCCGTGAGCCCCATCCACCGCAACGGATCGAATCCTGAGGTACTGTAATGAGGATGTATTCATCGCTGCGGATCTGCCTCATTTTAAGCACCGGAACGGTAGTATCCTGAACCACGAAATAATTATTGCCCGCAGCAAATGATATGCCCGTACCGGCATACGCAGCATTCAGCGCAGTGGCCTGGTCCTGCGAAAGCGCGAGATCATTAGGATGCACTGTAGTGAAATAAGGTATGGCCGTAACGTCCGGGATATTCATCACCGCGCCTTTAGCGCCGCCCTGGGTCATGCGGTTCAGCACAGAATCAACAGCTATGGAAAACAGCGCTACCGAAGAAATAGAGTTTTGATCCACGATAGTGCCATTGCTTCCCTTTCCGATACCGCCGGAAGTAGCATAGGCCAGTACATCATTGTTACCGATCCAGGCCGTAAAGAAGGTAGCGCCAATACGGTTGATCTCTTCCAGTGGCGACCCGGATATGTCCTTGAAAAACCGCCTGGAATAAGGGTTTAACGCAGGATAGCCGGGAAACAGATAATCAATCGCACGGATGCCCGGCACACCGGTATTGTTGTAGGGACCACCGGCAGCAACACTTGCGGCATTGGTAGCATTGCTGGCTGCGAAGCCTATAGTATCTTCCAGTACCGGTGATATGGCAGGGTCGCCGCCATTGCAGGGAACGGCAATACCAAGCACACGTTTTAAAGTTGGAAATCCTTTATCCCCGGTCAGGTAAGGCGTTTTAAAATCGCCGCCGCCCACCATACGAAACTGTTTGGCCAGCATATTCGGATAAGAATTTTCCTGACCGCTTCTGTATAATGTGCCGTCAGCGAAGCCTGCGGTAAGGCTGTTGCCTACCGCTACATACCTGCTCAGGTCAAGGTTTCCGGCGCTGGGCGCATCCGTGTCCAGATGCGGCTTGCAGGCGCTGAGCGATAAGGCTGCAAGCCCTGCTATATAAATATTCTTCCTGTTCATGATCGTGTTGTTCTTTTTAAGAAAGGATTACCGGAAATCATAAGTGATGCCAATGCCTGGTGTAATAGCTTTGGTTTGGTAACGGCCGCTGAAGTTGGCTTCCGCATAAATGGAATTGCGCTTCTCAGAAGTTACATATTCTACCGCCGCCAGAATGGTCAAATGCTTTACCGGCATAAAAGAAAAACCACCTGTGATCACTACCCGGTTAGCATCCGGAAGATCAGGCGATACATAATTGTCGGTCACAGGCGATGGATCATAAGCGCCACCGATCATGACAGCAAAGCTTTTGGTAGCCTGGTAGTGCGCGCCGATGCGCGATGCCAGCCTGTTTTCATAATTGCGTGGCGCGCGGGAGTCCGTTAGCAGCGGAGTATTGGTTTCAAAATCAAAGTCGAGCTCCTTATAAACCTTCCAGCCGGTCAGGTTAAAATCAAGCTGGAGCGTCAGCTTATCCGTTGGTTTGTAGCCCACACCCACAGAAAGCACTTCAGGCAATGGCAGAGTAGCCTTGAATTTTGTATTCGGAAATTGCGACTGGAGCGAGGTCGGTACATTGGTAAAAGTGGCGTCTCCGTCATTCACATCCATATAGACTTTAGAGCGGTAAGAAACCCCGAAATGCAGGCGGTCGCTGGCTTTCAGGTTAACGCCCACGTTGAAGCCGGTACCATGTGCATTACCTTTCAGGTCTGCTTTTCCGTCCAATCCTTCAGCATTAGTAGTAGGGAGCGCGCGTCCCAATTTTACATCGCCAACAGCATATATAAAGCCACCGCCCACGGAAACGATGTCACTCAATCGATAGCTTATTGTAGGCTGAAAGAAAAAGCTTTGCAGGTTGATGTTCTGTGTGATGTAACGCCCTTCCCAATTGTCATCCCACTTAAGGCCGCTGCCGAATGGAGTATATACGCCCAGCCCTACGCCCAGTCTGCCACCTTTTTTGATTGTACCTCCTACATAGAAATTAAAAGGAGTGAATGTCTGCGATTCAGAGCGGGTAGAAGTGCCGCCGGCCTGGTTTTCTATATACTGCACACGTGGAATAATGAACTGCACGCTACCATAAGCCTGCACGCCATCTATTTGCGACAGCCCACCCGGATTATAGAAAATAGTAGAAGCATCCCACGGCCAGGCGCATCCGCCACCGCCCATAGCCAGTTGGCGCAGGCCCTGCAGGTTAAGCTGATAGCCCGCACCCATCGCCATAGATGCGGAGCACAGCATCGCGACGGTAATAAGTGTACGTTTCTTCATGGTTTTTTTGAATTATTTAGGCAGAAATAAATTTTACTTTAAAACTTAATCAAAAGGTAATAAGCAATTTTTGTCTTTGCAAGCGCGCCTGATAAAATATTCTACTGCTCTGCCAGGGCAATGGTAGCGATGCTTACCGTAAGCTCCGGAATCTGCAGCAGCGCATTAGCCGCGGCCTCCAGAGTAGCGCCTGTAGTCAGCACATCATCGATCAGCAAAACGTGTTTTCCCTTTAGCGCAATTGTATCTTTTGTTACGAAAGCGCCATTCATATTGACTACCCTTTCCTGCCGTGATTTTTTGGTTTGGCTTTCTGTATGGCGTACACGTTGCAGCGATCTCAAGTCGGTTGTTTTGCCGGTTATTTCGCTAATGCCCTTTGCTATCAGGGCGCTTTGATTGTAAGTGCGCAATGCCTCCTTTTTAGGATGAAGCGGAATGGGAATAACTACATCAACCGTTTGCAGCCAGTCACTTTGCTTTAATTCAAACGCCAGTTGCCTGCCCAGAAAAAGCCCGATTCTTTTCTTGTTTTTATACTTCAGGCCATGGAGCAGATGCTGCAGCAATCCATCCGGTGTAAAGTGCGCCAGCGCAGTGATGTGCTGGTAGGGAATGCGCCCCGCAAGACGAAGGGCTGCATCGTTATCCGGAATGTTGTGAAAACCGGTTTTGGCAATCTCTTCATTGCAGATAAGACACAGGGTATCTTCCAGCTTTATCATCAGCGGCGCGCGACAGCCTTCACACAATTGCGGAAACAACAGGTGAGATAAGCCGTGTACAAATTCATTCAATAAGGGCATGCATCAATTATTTACAGAATCACTGCAAAAACCATGCAAAACTTTTCAGTAACCGAAAAATTCTTAAAACAAATAGTATCAGAACAATGCGCGGTAGATGTCTTCCACTTTATTCACCGGCTTCACGTCTATTTTTAATCCTTTCAGATCAAGGCCGCGCGCATTCGCTTTAGGAATGAAAATCACATCCATGCCCAGCTTATCGGCTTCTGCTATCCGCTGATCTATCCGGTTCACCGCCCTGATCTCCCCACTCAGGCCAATCTCGCCTACCAGACAAATGTTGGAAGGAAGCGCACGGTCTTCATAAGAAGAAAGTAACGCACACACCACCGCCAGCTCGATAGAAGGATCTTCAATCTTCAATCCGCCGGCAATATTTACAAACACATCTTTGGCGCCAAACTGGAAGCCGCCGCGCTTTTCCAGCACCGCCAGCAACAGTTGCAGCCTGCGAAGATCCAGGCCGCTAACGGTACGCTGTGGCGTACCATATACAGCCTGCGAGGTCAGCGCCTGCACTTCAATCATCAGCGGACGTGCGCCTTCCATAATCGCAGCAATAGCTATGCCGCTCAAAGGCTCATCGTGCTGCGACAATAATATCTCGGATGGATTGGACACCGGACGCATGCCGGTCGCCACCATTTCATAAATGCCTAATTCGGAAGTAGAGCCAAAGCGATTCTTCAGCGTGCGCAGAATGCGGTAAGCATAATGCCGGTCGCCCTCGAACTGCAATACAGTATCTACCATATGCTCCAGCACTTTAGGTCCGGCAATGGCGCCTTCCTTGGTAATGTGTCCGATGATGATCACTGGTATATTGCTCGTCTTGGCGAAGCGCTGCAGCTCAGCGGCGCATTCCCGTACCTGCGATACACTGCCCGCAGCGCTTTCCACGTAAGGAGATTCCAGCGTCTGGATCGAGTCAACAATTACCAGTTGTGGACGCAGCTTTTTGATCTCTGCAAAAATGGTGGTCGTATCTGTAGCATTCAGGATGTACAGATTCGGATTGGCCGCTCCCACACGGTCTGCGCGCAGCTTTACCTGCTGGGCGCTTTCTTCGCCCGATACATACAATGTAATTCCGCGCTTCCACTGAAGAGCGCACTGAAGAAATAAAGTTGATTTCCCGATGCCCGGCTCACCGCCAACCAATACCACCGAGCCTGGTACAATGCCGCCTCCCAACACACGGTTCAGCTCTGTATCAGGCATATTGATGCGCGGCTCATCACCTGCGACTACTTCATCAATCTTATGGGCTTTGCGCTTTTCGGTGGGCGATGCATCGCTCCAGTTTACCTCGCCGCCTTTCTTCGGTGTATCCCGCTCTACAATTTCTTCCACAAAAGAATTCCACGCTCCGCATGAAGGGCATTTGCCCGTCCACTTCGGAGTTTCATAGCCACATTGCTGGCAGAAGAATGCTGATTTTGTTTTTGCCATAAAGCCTGGATTGCGCGAATTAAAAATAGGAGAATGAATCGTCAGGTGGAAGCCCGAACATCAGATTGAATACAATAAAGAATGAGTAAAAAAGATGGTTGATGCAACCATGTAGAAGCGGGCAATGACCAACAAGTGCCGGAAAGATAAAATCAGGGATTAAAAAAGCCATCCCGAAGAATCGGGACGGCTACTTACTAACCCATTAAATTCACAACTGGTACAAATGTAACAAACCGGCGGCAATCAAAAAAATGGATTTGTATGCCCATTTGTCACGAATGGATTTACCGTAGTATTGTAAAATGTAATTTACGAAATTATATGATTTTCAGAATATTAATATTCATTTTTTAGAGAGCTGGATAAAACGCATAAAAAACAAATTTTCATAATTAATAGCTCTAATTTATAAATCATTATGATTTTTTGTGATTCTCCTTTGAGGCAATCCCTTACATTGCACATCCTAAAAACATTCGGAAATATCAGATGAAAACAATGACAGCAGACATTCAGCCCAAACCAAGAACATTTCTATCCAAAGACTTTACACTCACTGACTGGGCTGCATTACAGCCCTATTTTGAGCAGCTAAAAGAGCGTACGGTCAATACCAAAGAAGATTTGCAGCACTGGCTGAACGATCTCAGCGAACTGGATGCGGTGATCAGTGAAGACGCCAGTTGGCGCCAGATTCGTATGACGCTCGACACCACCAATACTACCTATGAAGATGCTTTCACCTATTTTGTAACTGAGATAGAGCCGCGCATGAAGCCGTATATGTTTGAGCTGAATCAAAAGCTGATCGGGTCATCCTTTTCTAAAGACTTGGATACAGCGCAATACTTTCCTTACCTGCGGAGCGTGGGCAATAGCATTAAGCTCTACCGTGAAGCCAATATTCCGATACAATCTGAACTGAGCGTTCTGGCGCAACAATATGGCGTTATCTCCAGCAAGATGACCATTGAGTATAACGGCAAAGAATATACGCTGCAACAGGCCGCGAAATTCCTGCAAAACCCGGATCGCGAGCTAAGGGAAACCATCTTCCGCAAGATAGCAGTGCGCCGTCTGGAAGATCGTAATAAGCTGAATGAGCTGTTTGATCAACTGCTGGAGCGCCGCCAGAAAGTAGCGGTGAATGCAGGCTTTGAAAATTACCGTGATTATAAATTCAGCGAACTTGGCCGGTTCGATTATACGCCTGAAGATTGCTTCCGCTTTCATGAGGCCATCCGCGAGCATATTGTACCGCTGCACAGACTATTGCAGGAGCATCGCAAAAATCGTTTGGGGCTGGGCCAGCTTCGCCCCTGGGATGCGGATGCAGAGCCGGCTGGTATTCAGCCATTACATCCGTTTAAAGATGGAGAAGAGCTGAGCAACAAGGCGGTGGAAGTCTTTAATAGGCTTCGTCCTTTCTTCGGTGAATGCCTTACGCGCATGCAGGAAATGAAGCGCCTTGATCTGGACAGTCGTGTAGGTAAAGCGCCGGGCGGGTATAATTGTCCGCTCGCTGAAACCGGTGTGCCTTTCATTTTCATGAATGCGGCCGGTACTTCCGGTGATGTAATTACGATGATGCACGAAGGTGGCCATGCCGTGCATTCATTCCTGTCGCACAATCTGTCGCTGAGCGCATTCAAGGAATACCCGATGGAGATTGCAGAGCTGGCCAGCATGAGCATGGAGCTTTTTACGATGGAGCACTGGAATGTATTTTATGCAGATGCCGGTGAGCTGCAGCGGGCTAAGCTGGATGAGCTGGAGCGGGTGATTTCTGTATTGCCCTGGATTGCTACTATTGATAAATTCCAGCACTGGATTTACACCCACGTAGGGCATACGGTGGCTGAGCGTGAGCAGATATGGCTGGAAATACTGGCCGAGTTCGGAACGGGCGTTGTCGATTGGACAGGCTTTGAAGAATACCGGGCGAGCTTCTGGCAAAAACAGCTTCATCTGTTCGAAGTGCCTTTCTATTATATTGAGTATGGCATTGCACAGCTTGGGGCCATCGCTATGTGGAGGCAGTACCGTAATAATCCACAAACTGCTCTGGACAATTATATGAGCGCATTATCGCTGGGCTATACGAAGACGTTAAAGGAACTGTATCAGACGGCTGGCATCAGCTTCGATTTTTCACCGGCTTATGTAGCCGAGCTGGGACAATTTGTGAAAGACGGGTTGCACGAGCTTGGGTTGAAGGAATCGTAAGAACCCAAATCCTGAAAATAAAGAAGCCGGATCTTTTGAAAGATCCGGCTTCTTCATAAAAAGAATATTTGAGCTTATTGGCGGGTAAAGCGGCGGGTAGCTACGATCTCACCATCGCTGTTCATCAGGCGTACAAAATAAACACCGGAAGGAATGTTATCAAGATCAAGGCGCGCGCTGTTGTTATCTGTTGGCTTGAAGATGCGCATTGCCTTACCGATCATGTTGTAGATCGCTATGGTCTTTACATCAGCCTGCTTGTCGAAGATCACATTGATTGCTTCGCGGGCAGGGTTAGGATAAAGACTTACATTATCAGAATTTACTACGCTTGTGCTGATGCCGAGTGCGCTCTTATAAGCAATGAAAGTAAGCGTGCGTGAATAGTTGGTAGCTGTATCTGTCAGGCGAACAGTAACCTTGGCGCTAGTGCCATTAGCCGGATTGTTGGCAGCAAACAGAACGTGAAAATCGCTGAATGAACCATTACTGTATGGATCAGACTTCTCTGAGCTGGTTGCCAGATTATTCAGGTTATAGCGGCACAGATAATTATCGCAGATACCCGTAGCTGCAGCATCCCATCCAGCATCAAAAGCAAAAGTAGCAACCCGCCACTTGATGGCTACGGGCGTAGAGCTGGAGCTCATCAGGTCGTTATGGACTTCTATAGTCGTACCTGAGGTATAACTCTTGGTAACGGTATCAGAAGATCCGCTGCTGGTTGTAAAAGACTGTGCATCAGCTACTACAGAGAAAGATAACAGGCACAGGATAAAGAGTAAAACATTTTTCATAGAACTCACCATTATAAAGGATGCAAATTAATAGTTTCAAGAGTAATTCCCAAATATTATACCACAATAATTGGGGAAGGAAAATATGAAGTCAAAAGTTTTAAAAATCATGCTCTTTACACCATCTATAATAAAAAAAAGCTGCAGTGGTTAGCTGCAGCTTTCTATAAAAAAGGAGGATATTATTTGATCACATTCAGGCGCTGTGTAACTGTTCCTTCCTTTGTGGAAAGACGTACATTATACACACCACTTGCAAGATCCGTTACCGGGATCGTTACTTGTTGTGTACCGGCATTCATGCGCTCATTAGCTACAGTCTTAACGGTACGGCCAGTCATATCTACAACTTCAATGTTGATGTTAGCAGATTCTTTCAGTTCAAAACGTACTGTAGAAGCAGATACCGCAGGGTTAGGATAGATTTCGATGCTGCCATTGTTACCGATCAGGTTAGTTACAGAAAGCGAAGAAATGTTTGACAATGAAAGGCTCAGGCTCTGATAAGCAACCTTGCTGTTCTTGTCCTGTACCCACATAGTGATTTTACCAGTCTTGGTTGAATCATAAGCAAAACCGCCGGTCTTGTCGCCCCATGCGTGATTCTTTACCCATGAAGAAGTAACCGTTTGTGTCTGGCCGGGAGTGAAAGCTGCAAGTGGGGTACCTGCTGCCGGGAACATATATTCAACAACCTGAGGAAATTCAGTTTGTGGAAGGCTTTCAAGGCTGATATTCGAAGTATAAGTGATTGTATCAACGGTAAGCGCAATGTAAGCGTTCAGCGTGCTGGCAGCGAAATTCGCATAAGACTTAATGTTTGAAGAAACATTGAACGTCTTTGTGTTAGCATCGAAAGTAGCAGAACCGGTTATCTTGAATGGTGCACCTGCACTTTGTTCGCGGGCTACAACTTCTGAAGTAAAGTACCCACGGCCAGGATATTGATCCACACCACCGATACGGCCGCTTGGCGCTGAGTTGATGCCGTAGAAAGTCATACGAGGATCTACAGATGCCTTAGATGCATTATAGAGCAGGTCGCGGGCAGGAATAGGCACGTGATAGCGGATTGCATTCATGCGGCTGAGGTTGTTATAAACAACAGAGTCCACATTTGGCGCTGCATTGGCGCAAGGATCGCACGATGCACCGGTGAATTCTTCAAACAGAACCATGCGTGGCTGCAGAGAATCGATACCAATCAGAGTAGTAGCAAGTGTATCATTTGTATGAACCGCGTCGCCGCTTTGGGCTGCCCATACCTTCACAGGGAAAGTACCTGTAGATGGGATTGTCAATGGAGTAGTGAATGTAAAGCTGCCGCTTGCCAGTGGCTGGATTGGTGC
Source organism: Chitinophagaceae bacterium (assembly GCA_965200035.1). Classification (GTDB taxonomy): domain Bacteria; phylum Bacteroidota; class Bacteroidia; order Chitinophagales; family Chitinophagaceae; genus UBA1952. Next base: position 2,506,299 of record OZ241334.1, read on the forward strand.
AGACGGTGTAAACGTCTGGCTTACTGCTGCATTGCTTCCCTGCTTGTACTGAATAGTGAAAGAAGAAAGCGCCTGTGCGCCATTGTTGGTGATAACACCGCTGATGGTACGGGCTGAGCCTGCGCCACCATATACGAATGCAGAGCCGGAAGCCGGAGCAATAGAAGTGAGCGCTACATCGGTAGCATTAGGCTGAATCGCGGTAAGCACATTATCAACGATCAGACCCCATCCGTCATTCACGTGATCACGGAATGCCATGCGGATTGTCTGGCCATTATATGCAGACAGTGATACGGCGTGTGTAGTGGTAGAACCTGCGCCGCCGCCTGCTGGCTGGTCAACTATTGTAGTTGTAAATGAAGCAGCTGTAGTGCCGGCAGTAGGGGATACAAGCACCTGAATGTTTTCGCCTGAGCCCAAATCATCATCATCCCATTTGAAAATGGTGTTAGCGCTTGTAACGGTGAAAGAAGGTGTAATCAACCAACGATCTGCAGTAGCAGCGGGATTGAAGTAAGAAGTGGTAATCATACTGTAATCACCGGTAGCCACTACCTGGTAAGGCGTCCACGCACTTGCGTTCAGGGCAGTGCGTATAGCCGCTACACCGGTAAAGCTGTTGTTTACCGTATGGCCATCGCTGATCAATACCCAGTTGGCTGGCAAGGAGCCGGAATTGAAGTTTTCAAGCGCCAGCTGTGCCTGAGCTTTTTGCGTTATCAACGTGCCTGCCGCAAGCGCAGCCGCAATGAGGAAATGTTTCTTCATCTTTCTCTAATTGAATGGAAGTATAATGTGGTTGAGTACCGAAATTAGACAAAAATCAATCTTAAATCATCTTTCCTTTAAATTTTATTTCAATGAAAAAAAGATATCTTTGCGCCGCAATTTTTATTACAACTGAATATTGCCTCGGGGTGCCTTCTTTTTAACAGGCTGAGATTATACCCGCTGAACCTGGACCGGGTAATGCCGGTTAGGGAAGAAGACTAACCTATTTTGCGCGCTCTGAATTCAGCAAAAAGGCTAGTAATCCAAATCGGCAGGCTTATCATCAGGCTGGGAAGAAACGTGCTTTGAGCATTTTGTTTTCATGCTTCAACCAAAGCCATATGAGCCATTTTTCTCCAACATTATTTTTTATCGGTGTGCTTGCCCTTCCTGCGGCCGCCTTTGCGCAAAACAATGACAGCGCTATGCGGACTCTGCAGCCGGTAGAAGTCCGTGCGCTCCGCGCCGGTACTGCCGCGCCATTTGCTGTAACGGAACTGACCCGGCTGCAGATCGCACAGACGAATACCGGTCAGGACTTGCCTTATCTGTTACAATACACTCCCTCGGTAGTGGTAACCTCAGATGCCGGAGCCGGTGTGGGCTACAGCGGCATCCGCGTTCGCGGTACGGATGGTACGCGCATCAATGTAACGCTGAATGGCATTGCTGTTAATGACGCAGAAAGTCAGGGAACCTTTTTCGTAGACTTGCCCGACTTGGCTTCCTCTACTTCTTCTATTCAATTGCAGCGCGGTATAGGCACTTCTACCAATGGGGCCGGCGCTTTCGGCGCAACGCTTAGCATTTCTAATCTTGATGTAATGGAAAAAGCAGGAGCTGAGGCATCGGCTACCTATGGTTCTTTCAATACACAGAAATATACAGTACATGCCGGCACGGGTTTTTCCAAAAGCGGCTTTGCGCTGGACGTACGCCTGTCCAAAATATCTTCAGACGGTTATATTGACCGCTCTGCGTCTGACTTAAAAGCGTTGCAGGTAATGGCCGCATGGCGTGCAAGCAGCAAGACAACTATCCGCTTCATGGCATTACAGGGCTATGAAAAAACAGGACAAGCGTGGAATGGCGTGCCGCAGGATTCGCTCAGCACCAACCGCCGGTACAATGAGCTGGGCATCCGGGCAAATGGCTCTTACTACGAGAATCAGGCTGACATTTACCGCCAGAATTATTACCAGCTTTTTGCCGACCACCAGTTTACCAATGCATTATCTGCGCACATTGGCCTGTTCCTTACACGCGGCATTGGCTATTATGAAGAATACCAGACTGATCAGAAATTCTCGGATTATCACGCAGCGCCGTTCACTACTCCGGCAGGCGATACGTTTAGCAAGACAGATCTGATCCGTCGCCGCGGGCTGGACAATTACCATTATGGTACGGTGTTCTCACTCTTATATAACAAGCATGCGTGGCAGCTCAGCTTCGGTGGCGGCTGGAGCCAGTATCAGGGTCGGCATACGGGTGATGTGACCTGGGCGCAATATGGCTTTCCCGATAATTACCGCTGGTATGATCTCAATTCGCAGAAAAATGATTTTAACCTTTATGCAAAGGCGCAGTATGAAGTGTCTGAAAACTTATTTCTGTTTGGAGATGTGCAATGGCGTACAATTGGCTATTATATGAATGGCTTCAAGGATAATCCGGATCTGCATCCTGCCGTTACTTATAATTTCTTCAATCCTAAGGCCGGCATTTCTTATTTCTTAAAGAATACCGCGAAAGACCGTCAAAAGCTATATGCTTCTGTTGCCATTGCCAACCATGAGCCGAACCGCGAAGATTTTGAAGCAGGTGCAGGTTACCTGCCTAAGCCGGAGCAGCTCTATGATGCAGAAGCCGGTTACGAAATCCATAAGCGCCATTGGAGCGTGGGCGCGAACCTGTATTATATGTATTACAACAATCAGCTCGTGCTCACCGGCCAGATCAATGATGTGGGAGCTTATACCCGCACGAATGTTGCTTCCAGCTACCGGACCGGCATAGAACTGCAGGGTGCGATAAAGCCGAAGTGGTGGTTGCAATTGATGGCTAATGCAACGATCTCTCAGAATAAGGTCAGCAACTTCAGCGAATACATTGATAACTATGACGATGGCAGCCAGCAGGTGAATCGTTATGGCACTACTGATATTGCATTCTCACCCAACCTGATCGGCTCCGCTACGGCGCAGTTTCAGCCATTTGCACGCACGCGCAATGGTAAAGGATTGTACATTAATGTGATCGGCAAATACGTAGGCCGTCAATACTTAGACAATACTTCCAATAAAGACCGCAGCATTGCAGATTATACACTGGCCGATCTGCGCATCAATTACAACTTACCTGTGCGTCCGTTTCGTGAGCTGGGACTGATGCTTACAGTCAACAACCTGTTCAACCGGATGTACGAAAGCAATGGCTATACCTATAGCTATATAGAAAGCAGTGCGCGCACTGCGGTAAACTATTACTTTCCGCAGGCCGGCACCAACTTCCTGCTGGGGGTGAGCGTGAAATGGTAAGCAGCTATTTTTTGAATAATCGATAGAGCAGGTAAGCGGCATCTCCGTTTATCTGCTTTTTTGTTGTAATCTTAGTACAACATTATTCCGGGAAGATAGTTATTTGCCTAACTGTCTGATGAAGGTTGGCATTTTCGCCCATCCCCTTTACTTTTACGCTCCAATGCGCCATTTGCCGAATCTGCTTACGCTTGCCAACCTGTTTTGCGGCTGTCTCGCTATTATATGTGTGCTCAACGCACAACCCTTCCTGATCTATAACAATACAACAGGTTATCCTTCCACAGAATGGAATTGGGTATATGGCATACAGGAGATGGCTGCCGGAGGCCTGTTCATCTTTCTTGCCGGGCTGTTCGATCTGCTGGATGGCTGGGTAGCGCGCGCGCTGAAAGTCTTTTCACCTATAGGTAAAGACCTTGATTCATTGGCCGATGTCGTTTCATTTGGCGTAGCCCCCTCCATGATTCTGTACAAGATGCTTTGGGATGTAGTACTCAGCGAGCCACTGACTTCAGATATCAGCAAGCTGTCCCTTGCGCCTGCACTATTGATTGCCTGCTTTGCGGCTCTGCGCCTGGCGAGGTTCAATGTGACGCCTGCTAAGAAAGGGGAATTTACCGGAATGCCTACTCCTGCTGTTGGTATATTCATAGCCTCTCTGGCCCTCGTTTACTGGTTTCAGCCTGCCGGCTGGATCAGTTATATCAGCTCCCGCTGGGCGCTTTACGGGCTTATTGCCGTGCTGTGCTACCTGATGGTGTCCAACATCCGCTTCCTGAAGCTGATGCCTGCTAAGTGGAGCATCAGTTATAGCTGGCCGCAGCTCATTTTAGTGTTAGCTACACTGGCGGCAATCCCGTTTCTGAAATTCAGCGCGATACCATTTGCCTTTGTACTGTACATCCTTATTTCATTGATCGCACCAAAACAAAAAGAAGAAACCAGCCTGCTGAAAGCTGAACCGGAACCGCTTAAGTAATTCTGCTGAGTTCAAAGTACCAGGCTTTCTTCACTGCTCAACTTCATCACTCTTCCACTTCCATAAAGATGAAATACACTGCTCATATCAACATTATGCCGCTTAAAGAACTGCTCGATCCGCAAGGAAAGGCAGTGACCGGCAGCCTGCACAATCTCGGACTTTCTGCGATCAGCGAAGTGCGCATTGGCAAGCACATTACCCTGCAGGTAGATGCTGCCCGTAAAGATGAAGCAAAATCGATGGCTGAAGACGCCTGTAAAAAGCTGCTCGCCAACGGCGTCATGGAAGCTTTTGAAGTAAGCATCACCGAATAAATGGCAGAAGAGAAAAAAGCATCGGCAAGGCCGCCGGCCAATCTGTACCTGGTGCCGTCGCCCATCGGTAATCTGGCGGATATGACCTACCGTGCCGTGGCGGTGCTGCAAAGCGCCGATGTGATTCTCTGCGAGGATACGCGCACCAGCGGTATTCTTCTCCGGCATTATAATATACAAAAGCCGCTGACCCCTTACCACCTGCACAATGAGCATAAAATACTGGCTCATTTGGTAGCGGAAATGAAAGGCGGTAAAATCTTTGCGCTGCTCACCGACGCCGGCACTCCCGGCATTTCCGATCCCGGCTTCTTGCTGGTACGGGAGTGCATACGTGAAGAACTGGGTGTAGAATGCCTTCCTGGCGCTACCGCATTTGTTCCTGCATTGGTACAATCCGGCATTCCTACCAGCAGCTTTACTTTTGAGGGATTTTTGCCCCAGAAAAAAGGGCGTCATACTGCGCTCACGAGCCTTGCTGAAGAAGAGCGCACTATGATTTTCTATGAATCGCCACACCGCCTGGCACGCACCTTAAAAGACATGGCTACGTACTTTGGGGAAAACCGTAACGCAGCTGTAAGCCGTGAGCTGACCAAGCTTTTCGAGGAAACGCGCCGTGGAACACTCGCTCAATTGGCTGCTTATTATGAGGCTCATGGAGTAAAGGGGGAAATCGTCATGACTGTAAGCGGGAAGGACTGATTGGCAATTGTTTAACAGCCGTCCGTTAAGCTTAGGAATGATCTTTTAAGTCGGATAAGCGATTACAACATAAAGGTTTTACTTATGAAGACATTAAAGACCGGCCTGATTGGCCTTTTGGCCTCGGGCCTCCTATTTTCGGGCTGCGCCTCTATGAATAAAACGCAAAAAGGCGCTGTAATCGGCGGCGGCAGTGGAGCTGTTGTTGGCGGTGCTGTAGGAGCGCTTATTAGTAAGCGTCCGGGTGGCGCAGCGCTCGGCGCGCTGATTGGAGCTGCCGTAGGCGGTGGTGCAGGCGCATTGATTGGCCGCCGGATGGATAAGCAGGCAGATGAGTTGAAAAATGATTTACCCGGTGCAAATGTGGAACGGGTAGGAGAGGGCATTGTCGTGGAGTTTACGGATGGTGTGCTGTTTGCCACCAATAGTACAGAGCTGAACAATGGTGCTTACCGCTCTATGGATAATCTGGTGGATGTGCTGAACCGCTATCCGGATACAGACCTGGAGGTGGACGGACATACAGATAGCCGTGGCACTGCGGAATACAACAATACGCTCTCTCAGCGCCGTGCTGAAACGGTAACGACCTATCTCGCTTCCAAAGGCATCAGCCGCAGAAGAATGACTGCCCGTGGCTTCGGCTTTACAGTTCCAAAAGCAACCAATGAAACGCCGGAAGGCCGCGCCGCAAACCGGCGCGTAGAATTCCAGATTTTTGCCAACCAGCAGCAGCGTGATGAAGCGCGAAGAACTGCGGGCAACTAGCACTTCATTTATAATTAAGAGAAAGTCATGTCCTGAAAGACATGGCTTTTAATTTTTACCTTCAATAGTATGGAGCAAGATGTTATTACCATAGATGATCCCCTCATCCGTCAGCTGATTATTCCGCGCCCTGCAGACGGCCATAAGGGAACATTCGGTCACGCGCTGATTGCAGCGGGTAGTGCGGGGAAAATAGGTGCGGCCATTTTATGCTCCCATGCGGCACTGCGATCCGGCTGTGGCCTATTGTCTGTATATACCATTCCTAAAGCTGTAACGCCTCTATTGTGCCAGCTTCCTGAAGCGATGATTATTCTTCGGAAAAAGGGCAAGGAATATCCTGCATTCCGCGATTTTGATGCGATAGGTGTTGGTCCGGGAATGGGCATTCACAAAGAGAGTGAAGAACTGCTGATAGCCCTTCTGAAGTATTATGCAAAGCCGCTCGTAATTGATGCCGATGCCATCTCATTGCTGTCTCAGCAGCCGCATTTGTACAACCTGCTTTCTCCGCAAACCATCCTTACGCCGCATCCCAAAGAATTTGACCGGCTTACCCGCGGGCATTCATCGAATGAGGAGCGGTTCATTACCCAACAGGAATTTTCTGCTCAATACCATACAAATGTGGTGCTGAAGGGAACGCATACGACCATTACTTTATCAGACGGAAGCATCTATCGCAATACTACCGGCAATGACGGTATGGCTACGGCTGGTAGCGGCGATGTGCTTACCGGGATTATTACATCGCTTTGCGCGCAGGGTTATACGACAGATCGTGCTGCTGTAATGGGCGTTTACCTGCACGGCTTTGCCGGCGATGAAGCGGCGCGCATTCATTCAAGGACAAGCATGATCGCCGGCGATATTATCGATGGTTTGGGCAGCTTTTTCAAGCTGTACGAACAGACGGAATCATGATTTTAAAAACTATGGATTATGGATGCTCATAAAAACATGTTGCTTTACAACAGCTACAATAAGCCAATAGCTATCGATATTTTCTTTCAGCCAACAAGAATGCCTAAGCCGGTAATCATCTATGCACATGGCTTTAACGGCTTCAAAGACTGGGGGAATTTTGATCTCATTGCAACGCAATTCGCGGCGGCTGGTTTTGTATTTATCAAGTTCAACTTTGCGTTTAATGGAACAACGCCTGAGCATCCGGAAGAGTTTGTAGATCTGGATGCTTATGTAGCGAATAATTATACCAAAGAGTTGGAAGACTTAGGCGCTGTGATCGATTGGGCAACCGCCGAAGAGAATCCGTTTAAAGCAGAAATAGATCATAACAAGATAGGCCTGCTGGGTCACAGTCTTGGAGGAGGCATTACTATTATCAAAGCCAGCGAAGATGCGCGGATAAAGGCATTGGTGACATGGGCATCCATAGCAGAATGCCAGACGCCGTGGACCAACTGGCCGGAAGCCCGTATGAAAGAATGGAAAGAAACAGGGGTACAGTATGTGGCGAACAGCCGTACCAATCAGCAAATGCCATTGGGCTATCAGCTTTATGAAGATTATGCAACACATCAGGAAAAGCTCAGCATTGAGCAGGCCGTAAAGCAGCTAAGCATTCCCATTCTCCTATGTCATGGTACAGAAGACCCTGCCGTGCCGGTACAGAAGGCTTATCAATTGCAGCAATGGCAGCCTGTTGCTTCTTTATTTACGGTAGCGTCAGATCATGTATTCGGGCGTCGTCATCCCTGGCCTGAGCAGGCGCTGCCTGAACCGATGCAGCAGGTGGTAGATAAGAGCATTGAATTTTACTGCCGGCATCTTGTATAGCATCAAAAATCTGTATTGAGGCGGGCAATATCCGGCGCCTGTACATACTGTGTATTGTAGCGGTAACGGATGTCGGAGTTGAGGGTGATGCGGAAAGCTGTATTGCCCGGTATGGTTCTCGGAAACCAGATTGCTTTCAGTTCAATGGTGCCAAAGATCAGGCTTTCATTCCTGGTACGGAGGCCGCCGCCGATGCCGGTATAGATATTGGTCTGGCTGAACGGATCATGCTCTGCGCGCAATGCGCTGACATCTGCATAGACAAAAGGTGCCAATTTGAATTTATAGAGCCGGATGTTTGTAAACACAGTAGTCTCGGTCTGCACGGAAGCGCGCTGGATACCGTATAAGCTGTCGGTGCCAACTTCGCGCAATCCAAAAGGGTTATCGATCCGCAATGGCTCAGAAGTTATACGATTGAAGAGCTGCGTATAAGTAGCCCTGATGGATTCCCGGATCTTGACATTGCCGGTAAAGATCAATTTGCTGAAGTACCGGAAACCCGCAAGGATACTGGCATCCTGCACTGTATTCTGATGAAAATAAGCGCCTGTGCGCAGATAATATTGGGCAAATGCTCCTTCACTCTTGGCTACATAATAATCCACATTCACCCCGGCATAAGGTCTGCTCAGGTCGAGCTGTTTCCACCAGCCGGCGGTGAGGCTTATATTGTATCCATAAGGCACGTCTTCCGTTACACCAAAGCCATAGATATACTGCGTTTTAATAAAGTCCTGCTTGAAGAAAGTAAGCCGCCCCAGCACAGCCTCTTTGCTGTTATAAACATAATTGTACTGGTGCTTAAAGATCTCCGGAAGCTCAATAAAATGTTGGTTGAGATAGCGCAACGAGAGGAATTTCCGTTCCCGGTTACTGTTATCTCCCCGTAAAATGTCTTCCAGAAAAAGATTGTATCCGGCCCATACATCAAAGTTGGTATAGGAGTATTGGTTGTAAAAAGAGTCATTCTGATTGTACACATTCAGCGCTTTATTGTAGCTCATTTCCAATCCGCCTGCCGCATGAAAATAAGGAGAAGGCAGTGGCCTGTCCAGCCTCAGAAAATAGCTTTCTTCATCTTCAAGCCCCAGCCTCCGGCTGCTGTTGGTATTGGTATAAGCTACCGTACCCTGTATAAAGCTCCCGCCGATATTGTACTTGGCATATTGTGCCTCGTAGCCGAAAGATGGGTTGCGCCTCGGATCATACAGCACTGCGCCGAAAATCTGCTGACCCATGCCCAGAAAATTATCCTCGCGCAGCCTGAGCTTGCCACTGGAGATGCCTGAATTATCTACATCCGCCTTGATCGAAAACAGGTCTTTGGTGATGACCAGCAGATCTACGGAATCATCCGATCCCGGAACCGGCTCTACCAATATCCGGGTATCCTGCAGGTAGCCGATGGTACGCAGATAGCGTTCATTATCGGCAATGATGTACGGGTCGAGCGTCTGGTGTTCGCGGAAAAACAGATTGTCCCGAATCACCCAGTCGCGGGTATTACGGTGAAGCGTTCGCGCCGCGCGGGCAGCGAAAGAAGTGATGCGCCGTGTGGTATCGATGAAGTTGCGGTCAAAGCCATACTGAGAGGTATTGATATGGCGGATCACCGCGCCCGAGTAGCACATGAATGCGTCCTCACTTTTTGTATTGAGCACATTATTTTCAAAAGCCGTATCGCCGGGTGTCTTCTGAACTGAGTTCCATGCCTGCTGAAAGATGTTGTGCATCCATTTGCGGCGTATAGTATCGCGCACTTTATTGCCGGTCAGTTCCGTCATCGTATCCTTGCCAGGCGGGCATTCGGCAGCAGGCTGATGCTGCGCACGGACACTTCCCGCACAAAGCAGTAGCGCAAAGCAGCAGCAAATTTTTATCCATGTAAACAGCTTATTCACTTTCCTGGCATACAGCTCCATCCTTTAGCCCAAAGAGCCTGTAAGTCAAAAAGCTACAAAAATCGTACACACCCTTTTTTCGTTAAGCCTGCTCACCTTTGTCAAAGCAGAAATTGCGGATAGCGGCTACTATTTGTCGCGCTCCTTTGCCATACAGCATGGTCTGGTGATTGCCTTCTACACATACATAATGGCCTGAGGGCAAGGCCTGCGCAGTTTCACGTGCATAATCATCGGGCAGCAAAGGCTCATCCAGATTATAATTGTCCGGTGCATTGATGAGCAGGGACGGCTGCTTTACACGCTCAATTTCAGACATCCAGGGAATCTGGGATAATCCTACCGATGCTTCAATGATGTTGGACAGGTTAGCGCTCGGCGTAATGCCGCCTTTAGCCGCAGGACGTACATCGGCCCGGTAATATTCTTCCATGCTTTCTTCCCAGAATGTATTGTAGGGAGCTTTCTTTACCTCAGCAAGATATTCATCCCATGAAGGGTACACACTGTCCAGTGTAGAGAGCCGGTAACCCAGTTGCTCGGCGGCACGTGGATTCATGCGCGCGGCAGCATCCAGGATAATCACCCTGGATACGCGCCTGGGATAATTGGATGCAAGAAAGATGGACAGGAGACCACCGAATGAATGGCCGCACAGAATGACTTGTTGCAGGCCCAATGCATCCAGTAGGCTGATGATATCCCGTGCATGATCGTTCATGCCGTAATGAAAAGCCGGATGATCGCTCTGGCCGCGCCCGCGCAGGTCTACGCTGTATAAGTGAAAGCGATCGGAAAGACCGGCGGCAATAAGGCCGCCAAACGCGTGCGCATTGGCTGTAAGGCCGTGCATCATCAGCATGACCAGACCATTGTCCGGGTATTCGATGTAGTGAAGATTGATGTTGTTAGCAACTACCGAGTGGTCTGTGTATGATACCAATGTCTGGGGTGTCTGAGAATCCATTTTGTTTGATAAAAACAGCCGGCGATCTGATCTGATCATCGCCGGCTGCAGTGAAATAATGAACTTAAAAATTAGTTGAGATGCCCGTTATTGTCGGCCTTTCTGTGGTGTGGCTTGTGCTCGCCCCTGTATGCGGCAAACATTTTTTTGGGATGCGTAGCGGTACCATAGTTACTGTCGGCAGTTTGGGCAGCTTTATTCCGGCGCAGTATATAGTAAATGATTGGCCCTGCTATTGCACCGGCTACAAAGGCCAGCATCGTCGTATTTTTGATCGTGTTTTTCATAGCTGATTTGTTTTGTTCCTGACCCTTAAGTGAGGATAAAAATCAAGCCATTGCTTCTCTTAAGGGCGCTTATTTCTGAGCTTGCTATGCTTTACGCTATATCCGAAGTAGATAATAAAGCCAATCACCAGCCACCCGATCAACCGGAGCCAGTTTGTCCAGCCGAGCCCAAGAATCATTAGGCCGCACACAATAATGCCGAGAATGGGAACCCATGGAACCAATGGCGTTTTGAACTGCCTGGGCAAATCGGGATTGGATTTTCTGAGAATAATCACCGCAGCACATACGAGCATGAAGGCAAATAAAGTACCAATGGACGTCATATCGCCCACTACATCACCGGGGATGAATGCGGCGAAAAGACCTACAATAACCAGAATAAACAGATTGGCTTTGTACGGAGTGCCAAATTTCGGATGCACATGCGCAAACATGGAAGGCAACAATCCATCCTTACCCATCGAATAAAACACACGGCTCTGACCAAGCAACATGACAAGTATTACAGAAGAAAAACCTGCCAGAATAGCCACTGTTACCAGACTTGACAACCAGCCATAACCAGGCATGTAGGTATTGATTGCCGCCACCACAGACGCTTCTTTACCGCTTGTACGGAAAAACTCGACAGGAGCAATGCCTGTAAGCACGTGGGCAAATAAAATATAGAGGACTGTACAAACCGCTAAAGAGCCCAGAATGCCAATTGGCATCGCGCGTTTGGGGTCTTTGGTTTCCTGTGCTGCAGTGCTTACTGCATCAAACCCGATAAAAGCGAAGAATACCGTTCCTGCAGCGCCAACGATGCCCCAGAATCCGCCAAATGAATGACTTACGCCTACATGGTCTGTATAAACAGTAGCAGGAGGAATGTAAGGGGAATGATTGGCCGGATTGATAAAGCCCCAGCCCAGGATAATGATCAGGATGACGATCGCTACTTTGGTGATTACGATCAGGCTATTTACAAAAGCCGATTCCTTGGTTCCTTTGATGAGCAAAAGGCTCAACAGGCTTACGATGCCAAATGCCGGCACATTGATCATACCATGAATGATTGCGCCGGTAGCATCAGGAATCGAATGCTCGAATGGTGAGTGGCACCATTCATAAGGGATCGCTTTCCAGTGCAGCACATTCACCAGCAGATTGTTCAGGTATTCGCTCCATGCAATGCCCACTGTGGCGGCGCCAACCGCGTACTCCAGCACCAAATCCCAGCCAATGATCCACGCAAGCAGTTCGCCCATAGTAGCATAAGTGTATGTATAAGCACTGCCCGAAATGGGAATAGAAGAAGAAAGCTCCGCATAGCAAAGACCCGCCAGCGCACAACCGATGGCTGCAATGATGAAGCCGAAAGTCACCGCAGGACCGGCGCTTTCCGCCGCCGCTGCCGCCGTGCGCACAAACAGGCCCGCACCTATGATCGCGCCGATGCCTAATGCGATGAGCGCTCCTGCCGATAGGGTTCGTTTCAGTCCTTTCTCAGATTCCTCTGCTTCTGCCAATAAATCATTGATAGGCTTTTTTGTAAATAAGCTCATTCTATAGAAACATAAATTTGGATTGTAAGCTATAAAGAATAATCGAAACCTCAAATCTGTAGCATCTTAACAGGTCTGATATTTACCACAAACAATTTTTGGCTTAGGTTTGCGGCAATGACCAACAAACCAGTTAACAGAGTCCTCTTTTTCCTGCTCATCTTCCTGCTTTGCAACGCAAAAGCCTTTGCCCAGCCTTCCCTGCCCGATATGGTCGGCGTGACCCAAAAAGGAGTGAATATCCTTAGTTGGACCTGCCAGTATGATGGTATCAAATCAATTGCTGTACAGCGCTCTGCAGACAGCAATTATAACTATGCTACCATCGGCTATGTAAAGAATCTGAAGAAAGGTCCGCAGGCATTTATAGATGGTCACCCTAACCCCGGAAAGAATTGGTACCGCCTGTATATCGTATTCAACTCGGATCTTACATGGTATGGCAACCGGATGAAGCTTTTTGTGGATAGCGCGCAGCTGATACAACAGCGCGTGATGCCGTCAAACGATTCGCTCCAAAAGCTGGCTGCGAAAGTAGTGTTTCATGATACTACAGGAGAAGCCGCCGGTGTTGTGCCTGATAAGCCCGTTTTATCGCTTACCATCCCGGACGCCACTGGTCTCGACGCTTATGCATATATAAAATCTCAGTATGTATTCACTAATCCATTTACCGGCCATGTAAATGTGGAGCTGCCGGAGGCCAGAAAACATAAATATGAGCTCGTTTTTTATGACCAGAAGAATAAAGTAATCCTCGATATTCCGCGCCTGCTGGAAGAATCGCTCATTATTGATAAGAGAAATTTTCAGCGAAAAGGCATTTACCGATTTGAATTACAGAAGGATGATGAAAAGCTGGAAAGCGGTTACATCACTATTTACTAGTCATCAGTTGGTCTTAAAGAAATAAAGAAGCCGGATCATTTGATATGATCCGGCTTCTTATTGCTGCGTATGCAAAAGATGTTGAGTGATTACAACAAATAAAAAAGCCACCCTATTGAGTGGCTTTCCTATGATTAGGAGTTTAGAATTACTTCTTAACTTCAGTAGTTGTAGTTGTAGAAGTCGCTGCGTGCATAGTGTCAGCAGCAGGAGCGGCCATAGCAGCGCTGTCAACTGGAGCAGCAGCTGGAGTTGGCTCAGGCGTAGTAGCTGGAGCAGCCATAGCAGTGCTATCAGTAGTAGTTGACTCAGTAGTAGTAGAATCGTTGTTGCAAGAAGCAGCGAAGAAACCAAGAGCCAGAGCGAACATGCTGAATTTTACGAATTTCATTTCTGTTTGTTTTTGTTGTTAGATTTCTCATTAATGCTGAAAGCAGGAAAAGGTAACCCCGGTTTCAGGCGTTTTTTTGAAAAAAATTAATCGGAATTTCTAAAACGATAAAAATCAGCATCTTTATGATAGATAAGTTGACCAAAACTTTTCAGGTCTGACACTGAATGTGGTAGGTTGAGTTGTCTTTACGTTCCGGTTCCGTCAACTATTATCAGGCAGCGTAAATATGGTTATCGGGCAAGTCAAATGGCTGTTCAAGCCTGTCAAGTGCCTGTTCAAGCTTTTCAAATGGGTATTCAGGCTTTTCAAATCCCTGTTCAGACAAACAAATTCCAAGTAACAGCTATGCAATAGCCCGTTCAATCTGTTCAGGAGTTTATTCAAGTATATCATAAGCCGCCAGCCGTTATTTTTGCAGGAGCCCGCATTCTTAAAAAATCAGGATCATAGTTGGGTTACTTTTTTACAAAACCTGTATTAATACGTGTACCAGCCATCAAATGCTTTGACGGAACAGCAATTGTTGCAGGGACTGGCAGCCGGTCAGCCGTCAGCCACTCAGCAGGTGTACCGCCAGCATTACCCGATCGTGCTGCACTGGATACAGGGCAACGGAGGGGATGATGCAGACGCGGCAGATATATTCCAGGAAGCTATGGTGGTGCTCTTTGAAAAGTCCGGTAATCCCGATTTCCGGCTTACCTGTAAAGTAGGCACTTACCTCTTTGCCGTCTCCAAGCACCTTTGGTTTAAAAAGCTGGAGCGCCGTAAAAAGCAGCCCATTTCCTTCATGGATAATGCCGGTGGCGATGAGGACGGACGTGATTGGGCCTATGATGAAGATGTGGTGGCCCATCAGGAGCGCGAGGCCCATTACGGGCAGCTCGATGCTGCCCTGGAGCAGATCGGTGAGCCATGCCGCTCCCTGCTCAAAGCCTTTTATCATCATGATAAGAGCATGCAGCAGATCGCAGCAGATTTCGGCTATACCAATCCGGATAATGCAAAGACGCAGAAGTATAAATGCCTGACCCGCCTGAAGAAATTGTTCTTCAACAGTTAATAAGGTTTATAGAAAGTAAGAAGTTGACTCAATGTATAAAGAAGAAGAAATAATAGCCCTCGCGGAAGCTGAGCTGGCAGGCACGCTCACCCCGGCCCAGAAGGCAGGACTGGAGATGCGCCTCGCCACCGATGCGGCCTTTGCAGAAGGCTATCAGGAAAGCATCTCTTTGTTAAAAAGCCTGGAGGGAAGCCGCAAGCAGCGCAGCTATAAAGCCCTGCTGCAGAATATTCATAATCAGCTGGTGACGCCGCCGGTACAGAAAAAGCGCATCATCAACTTTACTCCTCAGCGCTGGCGCACTGCGGCCGTAGCTGCAAGTGTAGCTGTGCTTACTTCATTCGGCACCATGCTTGCCGTACGCTCGAACGATCATAAGGTGGCCACTACGCAAAACATTCAGTTGCTGCGCCGCGAGATCGACAATATCAAGCGCTCGCAGAGCAACCAGCAGCAGCAGATCGAGACCATTAAGGACAAGCAGATTGCCACCACTACCGCTCCGCAGGCGATGCTGCCCAGCAATTACAGCGGCACCGGCTTTGCGCTTACCAATGATGGCTACATCATCACCAATTATCACGTAACAGACGGCGCTGATTCGGTTTATATCCAAACACGAGACGGGCATTATTATAAAGCAAAAATCAAGGCCATTGACCCCAAGGCTGACCTGGCTATCCTGAAAATCGAAGACGATAACTTCCGATTTGGCAAAGGCGAGTTGCCTTATACTTTTGCCCCCGGCAAAGCAGCGCTGGGCGCGCGCATCTATACCCTCGGCTTTCCGCAGGACGAAATTGTATATAATGAAGGCTATATCTCTTCCCGCAACGGATATGAAGGCGACTCTATGCAATACCAGCTTGATGTAAAAGCAGCTCCGGGACAAAGCGGGTCTCCTGTGCTTGATAATAATGGCAATGTGCTGGCTTTCATCCGCAGCAAAGATAATGCTGAAGAGCGTACTACCTATGCAGTAAGCTCCAAAGCGCTGCTGCGCCTGCTGCACGACCTGAAGCAATCCGAAGATCTGCATCTGCCAAAAGCCACGCACATGAGCTCATTTAGCCGTGAGCAGCAGATTGAAAGACTGCAGGATTATACATGCATGGTACAGGTTTATAAAAAATAAAAAGTTTTGTAATCACGAAAGCGGCTGTAAGGGCCGCTTTTTTATTGGCCTGATTTTATGGATGCCCAATAAAACCGCAGATGATTTCCATACGTATTCTTAGGACAACTTTTTCACTCATCAAAGCGGCGTTATGTAACTTCGCGGCCATTGTCTAAATAACCACTGTGAGTATAGTCACCCGTTTCCTTAACCGGAACAATGCAGACCCGAACGGCGAAATGTCGTTCATGGATCATATAGAAGACCTGCGCTGGCATATCGTCCGCTCTATTGCCGCCATCCTGGTTGGCGCCATTGTCGTATTCTTTAATATCGAGTGGATATTTGATCACATCATTCTGGGTCCGTCGCATTCGTACTTTGTCTCTTACCAGTGGCTGTGCAGCCTGGGCAAAGCTTTGCATACAGATGCCCTGTGTATGGGCGAAATGAATCTTTCGTTTCAGAATACGGAGCTCAGCGGCCAGTTTATGACTGCCTTCTCATCCTCTTTTCTGATCGGCTTTATCGTTGCCTTTCCCTATGTATTTTGGGAATTCTGGAGATTCCTGCGGCCTGCCCTGAAGCCGTCGGAGCTTAAGCATGCTCAGGGAATTGTATTCTGGAGCTCTCTGCTGTTCTTTATGGGCGTGCTCTTTGCTTACTATGTCATTGCGCCGTTCACCATCAATTTCTTTGCCAATTATCAGTTGAGCCCCAGCTTCAAGAATATCATTACCATCGACAATTATTTTGAAACGATGAGTGATCTTACATTGGGTATGGGCATTGTATTTGAACTGCCGATCGTGGTCTTCTTCCTGTCCAAGCTGGGAATTATTACTCCAACGCTGCTGCGCGCCAAACGCCGCTATGCCTACCTCATCATCATGATCCTGTCCGAGATCATCACCCCGCCGGACTGGTTCAGCTGGTTCCTGGTGATGCTCCCCCTAGTGTTCCTTTACGAGATGGGCATCGGCATCAGCCAGCGTGCCTCCAACGAGCGTATGCGCCGTCAGATAGAAGCGGATAATGAATAACAGTGCATCAATCAGAAATTTAAGAGCATAATTGGAATCAATAATGACTGCCACTTTTGATCAATCAAGGCCAATAGCAATCGGCGCAGACCATGCAGGCTTCGAGTATAAAGAACTGCTGAAGAAAGCGCTTCAGGAAATGGGCTGGACAGTAGACGATAAAGGCACACACAACACAGAAAGCACCGATTATCCGGATTATGCGCACCCGGTAGCGCAGGCTGTAGAGGATGGTGCTGCTACCGCGGGCATTCTGATCTGCGGCAGCGGCATCGGCGTGAGCATTACGGCCAATCGCCATCATGGTGTGCGCGCTGCGCTCTGCTGGAACAATGAGGTAGCTGCGCTCTGCCGCCAGCACAATAATGCGAATGTATTATGCCTGCCTGCTCGTTTTATTTCGGCTAAAAAGCTGAAAGAGTTTACGCAAACCTTTCTCAACACCGCTTTTGAAGGCGGTCGGCACGAGCGCCGTGTGGCTAAAATGGAATGCTGAAAACTAAAAACTGCTTTAGATTATTGAACGCGCCGGTAGGCCAATTACCGCATTGCGCAGATGTAGTATTATCGCAAAGAATTTGCCGATGCGAAGAAAATTATAGACCGCTATCTGTTCGATTATAATATTGTACTGTTGATAGCGCAGGTAAAGACCGGTGAGCGCAAAGCCACCCATCAGCGTGCATTGCTGTATAATCCTTCCAACAGTGCAATCAGAGAAGTGCTGAACAAGCTATGATCTGTTATAAGTATTATTAGGCATCATGCTCACCTATCCGGTCTGCCCAGTCATTATTCTGCGCATCAGGATATTGATCGAGGCGATATTTGGCCAGCAGATAGCCGCCTGGTGCGCAAGCCAGGGCGAGAAAAGCGGCCAGCAGTATTTGCCTGCTGATCGCATAGCCGATCATACCACCAAATATTTCAAAGCCAAGCCAGCCAAATACTACTGCTGCCTGCCATTTACCCTTCGGCTGTCTTTTTTGGAAAGCCTTTGCACCAATACGGCGGGTGAGAAAAATTAAAATGATTATTTCGAGCATCGGTGCTTAAATCTTGTTCATAAATTCAATGATCCTTTCCATCGTACGGCTGATCTGTGCTTCATTAAGCCCGCAACGTCGATCCACAGAAAAGGCTTGAAACGGATTGCGAAAGTAATCTATCAAAAGGAATTAAACGGATATCACAGGTATTCGACAGTTGCGTATCAAAAGGTAAAAATGCCTGAAATGATTCACAAGTCCTTTAAAATAAGTTTTTGCGAATGCGGCAGGAGGTGCAAATCATAATGGCTATTTTTGACGTTTATGCCTTGTTCCATCGCCCGTTTGCTGCTTTTCTGCCTGCTTTTGCCGGTCAATGCCTGCGTTTTTGCACAAAGCCCCACTACACATGGTGATAATAGTTCTGCCGGTAGCAAGCAGGCGCAGCATTGGGCGGATAGTGTGTACAAGCGCCTCAGCATGGAAGAGCGCATCGGGCAGCTATTCATGATAGCCGCTTATTCCGGCGGACCAAAATTCAATCAGGATACCATTGAGCAGCTGATTGTACATCACCAGATCGGCGGGTTGATCTTTATGCAAGGCGGTCCTGCCCGGCAGGCAACGCTTACTAACCGCTATCAGAAAATGGCGCAGGTTCCGTTGATGATTGGCATGGATGCGGAATGGGGACTGGGCATGCGGCTGGATAGCGTGACCAACTTTCCCCGTCAGATGATGCTGGGTGCTACCAACGATACGGCACTGGCCTATGCTATGGGCATGGCTGTGGCTTATCAATGCAAGCGACTGGGCGTTCACATCAATTTTGCTCCCGTGGTAGATGTAAATAATAATCCCAATAATCCGGTGATCAACGCACGTTCATTTGGCGAAGATAAAAAGCGCGTATCCCGCATGGCTATTGCTTATATGAGGGGTATGCAGGATTTCGGGATAATGGCCTGCGCTAAGCATTTTCCCGGTCACGGCGATACGGATGTGGACTCGCATAAAGACCTGCCTGTTGTCAACAAGACCATGGCTCAGTTGGATACGCTTGAGCTTTACCCGTTCAAAAAACTGATTGCCGCTGGTGTGCAGAGCATGATGGTAGCTCATCTGGCCGTACCTGCTTTGGAAAAAGAAGCGCATGTGCCGACCACCTTATCTGCAAGCACAGTAGCAGGCTTGCTCCGGCACGATATGGGATTTAATGGGCTCATATTCACGGATGCGCTGAACATGCAGGGTGTGGCTAAATATTTTGAGCCGGGAGAGGTAGATCTGCGCGCGTTCAAAGCGGGCAATGATGTATTGCTCTTCTCACAGAACGTACCGCTGGCTATCCGCAAAATTGAAGTTGCGCTTCAGAGCGATCCTGCATTAAAAAATACACTGGAAGAGCGCGTTAAGAAGATATTGCGCGCCAAGTACAATGCCGGGCTTTCTCGTTTTAAGCCAATCGATGCCAGCCACATTACGGAAGACATCAACCAATACACCGCTGCGCTGAACGGTAAGATTGCACAATCAGCTGTTACGCTGGTAAGAGGCGGCGATATTGCGCATCACTGGCATGAAGGCTACGATTCTGTTTTATACATTTCTGTAAATGGCTCGTTGAATGAAAAAGTAGAAGGCGAATGGAGAAACGAGGCACATTATAAAAGACTGTCGATGCCGAAAGGGGAGAATGCAGCTGCGTTGCTGAAACAGATATCAGACAATTACAGCGCAGTGATTGTAGGCGTACACAGCCTGAGCTTTTATCCATCTAACAACTACGGGCTTGATGAAGAGCAGCTTAAATTCATTAATGCCGCAGGCGGGAAAAACAATGTGATCATAGCCGTGATGGGCAATCCTTATGCGCTGAAATATATGTGCCATGCCAAAGAACTGATGGTAGCCTACGAAGACAATGAATGGACCCAGGAAGCCGTTTTTCAGTTCATCACCAGGTATCCTAAACCTTCCGGTAAATTACCAGTCACACCACCTTGCTTGCAATAACCCCTCTCTACTCTTTTTTTAAAAGCCTTCGTGAAATGAACCGTGCGTTGTTTCTTCTGTCTGCAATGCTTTGCTGCCTGCAAGCTACAGGTCAGATCCGCTATGAAAAAGTGCCGATGATGGAACGGCCTACCCGAAGGCTGGTCATTGATCCAAATAAAGTGTATGATGATGAGCTGAAGCCGGTGCAGACGCTTGCAGAGGTGGGCATTCTTGATCCGTACAAGCTCTACAGCGTAGATCAGTTTGTGAATGATGCGATCTCAAAGGGCGCATTTCCCGGATGCCGCGTGCTTGCCGCCAAAGACGGCAAAGTATTTTACGATAAATCATTCGGCTATCAGGCATCAGACAGGATGGTGCCGGTTACGGCCAATACTGTTTACGATCTGGCTTCTGTCACCAAAGTAGTCAGCACAACGCTGGCAGTGATGCGGCTCTACGAGCAGGGCAGGCTTAATCTGAATAGTAAGCTGGGCGAATATTTACCCATCACGTACAATACAGATAAGGCCGGTCTTGCCATCCGTGATCTGCTGCTGCATCAGGCTGGTCTAAAAGCATGGATTCCTTTCTACAAAGCTTTCTACGATACCACTGGTCATCTTTCCCCGATCATCTTTCATGCAGGCCGAGACAGCATATACAATCAGGAAGTAGCCCGTAACCTATGGATGCGTAAAGACTACCGCGATACCATCTGGAAGACCATTATTGCCAGTCCGCTGGAGAATAAAGGCAAAATGGTCTATAGTGATCTGGACTATTATTTTCTGGCCGCAGTAGTGGAGAAGATCACTGGCAAGACTATAGATCGTTATGTGGCTGAACAGTTTTATATACCGATGGGTTTGAAAAGCATTGGCTACAATCCATTGCAATACCTGCCACTGGAGCGCATTGCCGCTACCGAAAATGATCAAGCTTTCCGCGGACAATTGCTGCAGGGATATGTTCACGATCCGGGCGCTGCGCTGTTTGGCGGCGTAGCCGGACATGCAGGCGTATTTGCCACAGCACATGATGTAGCGGCTATCTTTCAGATGCTGCTTTATGGCGGGCATTACCGGGAAATTACCTTCTTCAAAAAAGAAACAGTCGATTATTTCTCTGTTTACAATTCCCTCATCAGCCGCCGTGGACTTGGCTTCGACAAGCCTGCTTCCGATGAAGCGGATGGCGGACCGGCGGGCAACCGTTGTAGTGGCTATGCATTTGGCCATCAGGGGTTCACCGGTACATGCGTATGGGCAGATCCGGGCAGTGGCATCGTGTTCGTTTTTCTGTCCAACCGGGTGAACCCTAATGCAGAAAATGCATTGATCAACAAGTTAAGCGTGCGTACCATTGTGCAGGATCGCTTGTACGATGCGCTGGGTATTCCTGCAGACCGCAACAGGCCGGCGATTAAAGCCATGCAAATGAATCAGGGCAAAAACAAACCGGCAGAAAATTAAATTCTGTACACATTTTTTCAATGAAAAAGCCGCAGTGATTACTGCGGCTTCTCTTTAGGTGCAAAGCATTGCACACCACCTCTAGTTCTGCTTCAACAACTTAATGCTTTGCATTGCTTTTCCGGATTCCTGTACCTGAATGTTATAAACGCCATCAGGAAAAGAGCCCATATCAAAATTTAACCTTTGGCTGCCGCCATCATAATGGTAGGAAGAAAGGATATTACCGTTTAAGTTAACAACGTATAGCGATACCGGCTGAACGGCAATTTTGGACAATACCACGCCGGCAGAACTTTGGGCCGGATTAGGATATACATTGTCAATCGCTGTTATCTCAGGCTGCCTGTTATTACGCGTATAATCCGCGTAATACTCACTCGGGCTATTGGTAGTACCACCCGTAAATGTTGGTGCACCATTCTTGGTAATAGTATTCTGCCCTTCAAGCAGTGTCTCCTGACTCCGTGCGCTGAATGCTCCGAAAAGCAATGCACCGGTAACTAATATTGTGGCTAAGTGTTTCATGATAATCGTCTTTTAGCTTCTGTTATTCTTCATACTCTATGGTTAAAACACAATGCCAGCATATTGTGTTGAATTGTTAGAATTATGTAAAGAAACTTTTATGTTGTGGTACAACAGTTTCAAAAAACGGGTGTGGTAAATGCTCATTATCCAAGGTTAAATACCTTTAAAAACTGTGGAAGACTTTTCCTGTTGGGATGGCGAAACGCTACACCTTTTGACCCATTACCACAATATCCGTCCTGCATTGCTTAATTTGCGCCCGTCAGCAAACCATATTTATGAAGATCATCCCCGGCGAGATAAAGACCGCTCAGTTTCACGCATTGCTGCTGGGTGCTGTAGCGCCGCGCCCCATTTGTTTTGCATCTACGGTTGATGCAGAGGGGCGTCCCAATCTTTCACCCTTCTCTTTTTTCAATGCTTTCGGTTCAAAGCCGCCAATTCTCATCTTCTCACCGGCCCGCCGCGTAAGGGACAATACTATTAAGCATACACTGGAGAATATACATGCCACGAAAGAAGTAGTGATCAATGTAGTGA
This sequence comes from Chitinophagaceae bacterium, assembly GCA_965200035.1. Classification (GTDB taxonomy): domain Bacteria; phylum Bacteroidota; class Bacteroidia; order Chitinophagales; family Chitinophagaceae; genus UBA1952. Next base: position 2,528,931 of record OZ241334.1, read on the forward strand.
ACTACGAAATTGTGCAGCAGATGAACCTGGCTTCCTGTGAATTTCCGGTGGGAGTTGATGAGTTTAAGAAAGCTGGTTTTACACCAGTTAAATCAGAGATTGTTAAGCCATTTCGTGTAGCGGAATCGCCTGCACACCTGGAATGTAAAGTGCTGCAGGTGATAGAAACCGGGCAGGAAGGCGGGGCCGGTAATCTGGTGATTTGTGAGATAGTCTGTATGCACATCAATGATGATGTGCTGGATGCAGAGGGGCGCATAGACCCGCATAAAATAGACCTGGTAGCGCGTATGGGCGGCGATTATTATTGCCGGGCATCCGGCAGCTCTGTATTTACAGTGCCTAAGCCCAATCTTAATGTAGGCATAGGCATTGATAATCTGCCCGTTCAGATCCGCGATAGCAAAATACTGACTGGAAACAACTTAGGTATTCTGGGCAATAGCTCGGTCATTCCTGTAGTCGGCCCTGTAATGTATGACGACCGCCTGGCGCAGATACTCCGCGAGTTCGAAAGTGATGAGCACAGTTTGCACCAGTCATTGCACCAATACGCCAAAGAGCTGTTAGATACCGGCGATGTAGATAAGGCATGGCAGGTATTGCTGGCCGGCGAAGCAGGGCAGGATCGTACATTCGGCATTGATTAACAGACTTTATCATGAGCGCCGGCGGTGTTTCAAAAGCTCTGCCGGCATTTTTGTTTGAAGTAATAAATTTAACCCTGCTCATAACCCTTTAATGCTAGGCTGCTTTGCTTAATTTCGCGGCTCGTTCATCAATTATTCTTCAATGAAAAAACTATTGCTTACGCTTTGTGCTGTAGCACTGCTTCAGGTGGCCCGTGCAGATGAAGGGATGTGGATTCCCAGCCTCATCGGTAAAAACTACAGCGAGATGGTACGCCTCGGGCTGAAGCTCTCCAAAGAGGATCTGTACAGCATCAACCACAGTAGCATGAAGGATGCCATCATGCAGTTCAACGGCGGTTGCACAGCGGAAATGATCTCTTCAGAAGGTTTGCTGCTCACCAATCACCACTGCGGTTATGGCGCTATTGCTGCGCTCAGCACCGTAGAGAATAACTATCTGGATAATGGCTTCTGGGCGCACAACAAGATGGAAGAGCTGCCCGCCAAGAATATGAACGTGATCTTCCTGCAGCGCATTGAAGATGTGACCGATCGCGTGAATGAAGCCACCAAGGGCATGAGCGGTAAGAAGCTGACGGAGAAGACAGCGGCGATCTATAAGCAGATCGAAGAAGATGCAGCGCAGGGCAAAAAGTATGTAGGCAATGTAAAAGAATATTTCAACGGCAACCAGATCCTGCTGCTGGTGTACAAAAAATATACGGATATCCGCCTGGTAGGCACACCGCCGAAATCACTCGGTAAATTTGGCGGCGATACGGACAACTGGATCTGGCCGCGCCATACAGCGGATTTTTCCATGTTCCGCGTATATGCCGGTAATGATAATCAGCCTGCGGAATATGCTGCGGATAATAAACCTTATCATCCTAAAAAGTTCCTGCCTGTATCTACCAAAGGGGTGCAGGAAGGCGACTATGCCATGATCTTCGGCTATCCCGGCCGTACCAACCGTTATGAAGTATCGGGCGGGGTAGCGCTGGCTATTGAAGAGATCAATCCGTCTATTGTGCACATCCGCGATATGCGCCTGAGCATTATGCGCCGCCACATGGATGCTGATAAGGCGGTGTACCTGAAGCTGACTTCTTCTTACGCAAGCATTGCCAACTATTGGAAATACTACATCGGCCAGACAGAGCAGCTGAAGCGTCTGCATGTGGTAGAGCAGAAAGAGCGGGAAGAGCGTACATTCAACCGCTGGGCGGAAGGCCGCGAGAATTATCAGGGATTGGTGGATGATTACAACAACATTTATAAAGCCTACCGCCCGTATGCAAAGCATGTGACTTATTACGGCGAATGCTTCCGCGCATCTGCGCTGGCAAAGCTCGGTGCAGCTCTTGAGCCTGTAGAAAAAGCGCTGGAAAGCGGCAATGCGGATAGCGTAAAAAAGTATGTTGATCTGTTGCAGACCGGACGCAAAACCATCATGGCTTCCTTTGATGCCGGAACAGAGCAGGAATTGCTGGCGCAAACCGCCGAAATGTTTTATAAAGATGTGCCGAAAGCGCAGCTTCCCGATATCTACGAGCGCGTGATCTTCAAAAAGTTTGGTACATCCAATTGGGACAAGACATTCAACGACTATGCAAAGTATGTATTCGCCAATACCTTCCTGATAGATGATGCGCGCTTCGATGCCTTTGTAAAGAAGCCAACCCAGGCCGCCATTCAGAAAGATGCTGCTGCGCAATATGGCATTTCCTTCGTCCGTAATTTCAATACTTATTATCAGCCTAAGTACGATCAGTACACTACAGATAAAAAAGAGCTGAGCAAGTGGTATGTGCGCGGCCTGATGAAGATGAATAAGGACAAGCTGTTTTATCCGGATGCCAACAGTACGATGCGCATTACTTACGGCCAGGTGAAAAGCTATAGCCCGCAGGATGGCGTTTATTACGATTATTTCACCACGCTGGATGGTCTGGAAAGAAAGTACAAGCCGGGTGACAATGAATTTGACGCACCGAAAGAGCTGATCCGCCTGCAGAAAGCGCATGACTATGGCCGCTGGGCAGATGCCGATGGCAAGCTGCACACCTGCTTCATTACTACCAATGACATTACCGGCGGCAATTCCGGCAGCCCGGTAATCAATGCTTATGGCGAGCTCATCGGCGCAGCCTTTGATGGCAACTGGGAAGCCATGAGCGGCGACATTGCTTTTGACAAGAAATATAAACGTACCATCGTTTGCGATGCACGCTATATTCTGTTCCTGATCGATAAGCTGGGACACGCACAGAATCTGATTAATGAAATGGATCTGAGGGATTAAACGGGGTATTTTAGGCCACTTAACCCAAGATTTACGGCTTTAGTTACGTCTAAAAGGCAGGCATACTCTATGTCTGCCTTTTTATGTATCTTGTTTGAAGCTTAGCGGCTACGGGACAATAGCTTAAAGTATAATGAAGAAAATATTTTTACCCTTTCTGATACTGATTTGCTTCCTTTCATCATGCTCAAAAGTGGCAGATGATGGGGTAGATTCTTTTGCGATGACAGGGCCAAGCACTGTTTCATTAATAAAGGGTAGCCATAATGGTGACGAACGTCCTGAAATCGAATTATTGCTGACTACTAAAGGATCTCAGCATGATTATGTAACCTTTTCGCTGGAAAATGTGCCGGCGGGCCTTTCCTATGTTATCGATACATCTTCGGGCATTCCGCCATTCAAGACCAGCGTCCGCTTCATCGATTCCGGTGTGGTAGAAGGCAATTATACTTTGAATATGGTGGTCACGGATTACTCATCCCGGATAACCTTCCCGCTTAACGTAGTAGTGACCAGCTTACCCGACTGCACCAGCGATGTAACCGGCTCATCCTATGTAACTGTGAGCCCATGCAGAAGTACCGGTAATTTTGTCCAGAATGTAACCAGGGCAGAAGGTGGTTATAACCGGGTATTTTTCAGCAATATTGACAATACCGGCGCGAAGATTTATGCAGATATAGATTGCGAACACAACACACTATCCATTCCTGAGCAGACGTTTAACGAAATCGTATATTCCGGTACCGGCGCTTATTCTGTTGCCAACGGGCAGCACATTATTACGCTGAGCGTTACACAATACTCAGCCAGATATGGCGTTAGTTCCTGTGAATATCGCCTGACCAACTAAGAGAGCAGCTCATCAATTTTTAATATCGACAGTCATTCATTTAATCCAGAATAAAACACACCTTAAAGCAAATCATCACACACATGAAGAAATCACTATTATTCCTTACCGCCTTGGTAATCGGCTTTGCCTCCTGCAAAAAAGATGAAAACAATTATTACGGACCTTATACTCCGCCTTACCATGTTGAAGGGGTTCATGACCTTACCCTTCAAAAACGGAGCAATGGCTTTCCAGGTTCTGCATGGTTAAATTTCTCCGTGGTTTATGAAAATTCTGAGCAGGAGAAGATCACGCTTTCCCTGCAAGGGCTGCCTTCCGGCCTGCATTATATGATGGATGATTCTTCGGGCTATCCGAGCTTCAGCACCTATGCTTCTTTTATAGACAGCTCTGCGGCTGTAGGTGATTATACCGTGAAGCTGGTGGCTAAAGGCAGCGTCAGCGGTAAGCGCGAGTTCCCGTTCAACGTTCACGTATTACCGGCACCTTCCTGTAACGCTTACATAGCCGCCACCGGTTTTAATTCCCGGACTAGCTGCACCACTGGCAGTTTTATGCAGAATATTACCGTAGTTGCGGGCAGCCCAAATGAAGTTATGTTCAGCAATTTCGATGGCAGCGGCAATCAGGTAAAAGCAGTGGTTGACTGTGACAACAGCAGCAGTTCCGATGGCTATTTTACCATCCCTCAGCAAACAGTAAATGGCATTACTTATTCAAGTACCTATGGCCGCTACAGCATAAACAGCGGCGGAGTTTATAGTGTGTATGTGAGCTATACTTATGCAAACAACACCAGCACTGGTTCGTGCACGTTGTCGATGTCCCGCTAATAAAAAACAAGCATGCCTATTCAAAAGCCTGACCAATTGCGGTCAGGCTTTTTTATTGAATTTACCGGTAGCTTTGGCCCACCAGATCATGAAGCAATCGCTTATACTGCTCCTTTTATTGTTTTCATCTGTAGCAAGAGCTCAGGACAGCCTGCGGCTGATTCACAGCATACAGACAGAAACCCGTATGATCACGATGGATGAATTGGGCAATACCTATGCAGTGAAAAATGACAACACGCTTATTCGTTACAACAATTTTGGAGACAGCACCGGTTTTTACCGCAGTGTACTAAATGGTGAGATCGGTCTGGTAGATGCTACCAATCCTTTGAGAATCCTGCTTTACTATCCCGCCTTTTACAAAGCCGTACTGCTGGACCGGATGCTGACGCAGAAAGCCGAAATAGATCTCAGCCGCAAGCAGATCACTTCTGCTACGGCTATTGCGCTGGCTTCCGACGGCAATCTCTGGGTCTATGATCCATTCAGAGCGCAATTGATGAAGCTGAATGAACAGGGGGAAATTATCCGTAGCAGCAATGATCTGAGGCAGGAGCTGTCGTTTGTGCCCAACATTACCTTCCTGCTGGAGCGCGATCGCAGAGTTTATGCCTGCGATACTACAAAAGGCATTGTTCTGTTCGATCAGTTTGCAACTTATACCAGCACCTTGCCGCTTACCGGCGCTAATGCTTTTCAGGCTTTTGATCAACAGATCGTGTACCGGCAGGGCAGCACCATGCACAGCTACGACATGAAATTATTTGGCGAAAAGACTTTCCCCTTACCGCATCCGGAAGACAGTATTCTGGACGCGGTGATTGGCCAGGACAGGCTTGCTGTATTGTACAAAAGAAGACTGGCGCTTTACCAATGGCCGCCTCAGTCAGGCACGAATAAGCATTAATCAGGAAAGCTGCCCTTCCAGCGCAGCAAACATTTCCCTCGGAGAAAGACCTTCCCAAAGCACTTTATAGATCTGTGTAGCAATAGGTATCTCCATCGAGAAAGACTTACTAATGGCCTGCATGCCCCGCGCTGCATAATAGCCTTCCGCCACCATATTCATTTCCAGTGTAGCTGCTTTAACGGTATATCCCTTCCCGATCATTGCGCCAAAGGTCCGATTCCGGCTGTGCAGGGAATAGCACGTTACAAGCAGGTCGCCCAGGTAAGCGCTGGTATGAAAATCAGGCTCTTCATTGGAAGGGTGAATGTGCTCGAAATGCTTTTTCAGAAAATGATACATCTCGCGGTAGCAGGCCGTGATGTACACTGAAAGAAAATTATCACCGTAATCCAGCGCATGTGCCATGCCCGCACCGATGGCGAAAATATTTTTCAACACCGCTGCAAATTGCGCTCCCCAGATGTCGTGGTTGTGTGTAGTGTGGATGTAACGGTTGGCAAAAGCCTGTGCGCTCGCAGCCGCCAGCTCTTCATTCAGTCCGGAAAAAGTAAGATAAGACAGGCGCTCTGCGGCCACCTCTTCCGCATGGCAGGGGCCTGTAATCGCTGCATAATGGTTCAGGTCAAACTGATGCTTTTCCTGCAGGTAATCGCACAGCAATTGGTTGGATTCCGGAAGCACGCCTTTGATCGCAGAGATCACATTTTTCCCCTGCCATTGAGCAGTACTGATCCTATTCAGCACATCCATCGCATAGGCAGAAGGCACGGCAAACACAATAGTATCGCAGTTGGTAAGCAGGCTATCCAGATCATTGGTCGGGCAGATGCTATCGGCAGCAAACGATACGGATGTGAGGTAATGCGGGTTGTGATGGCGCTGTTGCAGGTGCCCGACCGCTTCTTCGTTGCGCAGCCACCAGGTCAGCTTTTGCCCGTTGTCTGTCAGGATTTTAGCCAGTGCAGTGCCCCAGCTTCCATTACCAATAATGCCGGTACGGCCCAGAGAGTATACTTGTTCCAAACGTGTGATGCTTCTTTTTGGGAAAGGGGATAAAATTAGAACGGATTTGAATTACAAGGCACTTTCTATTTTCATCTGCAGAAAAGATAATTACCTTTTGTTGATTGGCATGATAGAATTACCTTTGCGCCCAATTAGAGAAACATATTACTCTTTATATAAGAATTACCGTATGGCCAACGTTGGTAAAATAAAGCAAATTATCGGTCCAGTAGTGGACGTGCATTTTGAAGGAAATAGTCAACTTCCTGAAATTTTTAACGCCCTTGAGCTTCGCCGTGAGAATGGAGACAAGCTGGTAATGGAAGTACAGCAGCACCTTGGTGAAGACAGCGTTCGCTGCGTAGCCATGGATGGTACAGAAGGTCTTACCCGCGGTATGGCAGTAACAGATACAGGCAAGGCTATTGCCATGCCTACCGGCCAGCAGATTTATGGTCGCCTTTTCAACGTAACAGGTGATGCCATTGATGGTCTGAAACCTACCAATAAAGATAACGGCGGCCGCCCGATTCACGCCAAGCCCCCTGCATTTGAAGACCTGAGCACGGCATCTGAAATATTGCTTACAGGTATTAAGGTTATTGACCTGATCGAGCCTTATGCAAAGGGTGGTAAGATCGGATTGTTTGGTGGTGCGGGTGTAGGAAAGACAGTACTGATTCAGGAGCTGATTAATAATATTGCCAAAGGCCACGGTGGTCTGTCTGTATTTGCAGGCGTTGGTGAGCGTACACGTGAGGGTAATGACCTGATGCGTGAAATGATCGAAGCCGGCATCGTAAAGTATGGTGACAAGTTCCTGCACAGCATGGAAGCCGGTGGCTGGGACCTCGACAGCGTGGATATGGAAGCGCTGAAAGAATCCAAGGCAACCTTCGTATTCGGTCAGATGAATGAGCCTCCCGGAGCACGTGCGCGCGTTGCGCTGTCTGGTCTTACTATGGCGGAATATTTCCGTGATGGTGATGGCACAGGCAAGGGTAAAGACATCCTCTTCTTCGTAGATAATATCTTCCGTTTTACACAGGCCGGCTCTGAAGTATCAGCCCTGTTGGGACGTATGCCTTCAGCAGTAGGTTACCAACCCACATTGGCCACAGAAATGGGCCTGATGCAGGAACGCATTACCTCTACCAAGAATGGCTCTATCACTTCCGTACAGGCTGTATATGTACCTGCGGATGACTTGACTGATCCGGCTCCCGCTACAACCTTCGCTCACCTCGATGCCACGACGGTATTGAGCCGTAAGATTGCCGATCTTGGTATCTATCCAGCGGTTGACCCGCTCGATTCTACCTCCCGTATCCTTACTGCTGCCATCGTAGGTGATGCGCACTACAACTGCGCCAACCGTGTAAAGGTGATCCTGCAGCGCTATAAGGAGCTTCAGGACATCATTGCCATCCTTGGTATGGATGAGCTTTCAGAAGAGGACAAGCTGACTGTAGGCCGTGCCCGTAAGGTGCAGCGCTTCCTGTCTCAGCCATTCCACGTAGCAGAGCAGTTCACTGGTCTGAAGGGCGTGCTCGTACCAATTGAAGAGACAATCCGCGGCTTCAACATGATTATGGATGGTGAGGTAGATGAGTATCCGGAAGCAGCTTTCAACCTCGTAGGTACCATTGATGACGCCATCGCGAAGGCCAAGAAGATGATGGAGCAGGCTAAGAATTAAAAATTCAAGATGCAGAATTCAAAATAGCCTATTCCTGGTTTTGCATTTACATTTTACATTTTGAATTAAAAACATGCAATTAGACATTCTCACACCTGAGCACAAGGTTTACAGCGGTAAGGTTTACGGCATTCAGTTGCCGGGCATCGAAGGTTCTTTCGAGATACTGGACAAGCACGCACCAATGATCGCTTCTTTGGGCAAAGGCAAGATGAAGATCATTAAGGATAAGAATACCTCTGAAGTGTATGAAATCTCTGCCGGCTTCGTAGAAGTGCTGAACAACAAAGCAACGGTACTGATCGAAGGCGCTACCTCAATGGAGTAATCACTTTTTGATCCATAAATTTTAAAGCCGGTCTGAATTTCAGATCGGCTTTTTGTTTCCGGTAATCCGTTGGAGAATAGTGCTTTCTTTTTTGATACAGCGGAACCAGCTTCACGAAAACAAAACAAACCTTGAAAAGCGACCAACCAACCGGTTTTCTGCGCCGTCTTTATGAGCCATGGATACGCCGGAGATCAGCCTGAAACACGCACAGAATATCATACATTTTTAACACAGTATTGCAACTCTGAATTATTTCCGTATTTTCAACCGTTAATGTGGCTTTCGGCGCATTCCCAAAACACTCAAAAAAACGCAACCAATCATAGCAAACCAACGAATCTCATGATCCGGAAACATACACTCAAAGCCGCCAGTATTGCAGCATTGCTGGCTATGGCAGGCACAAAGGCAACAGCGCAGGATATTCACTTCACGCAGTTCGAAGCTTCACCGCTTATTGTCAATCCTTCCTTTACCGGTGGCTTTAATGGTACAGCACGTGTGGCAGCTATCTACAGGAATCAGTGGCAGAGCATCACTACGCCTTTTTCTACTGTCGCGGCTTCCGTAGATGCGCCGATTATTCATGATCTTTCTGTGGATGATTACCTCGCTGCAGGCCTGCAATTCTACAGCGATAAAGCGGGCGATGCCAACCTGTCCAATACTTCCGTACTGGCTTCGGTAGCCTACCACAAATTCCTGGGCGGCGGCAGTGAGCCTAAAAGCGTACTTTCTGTAGGCTTACAGGGCGGCTATACCTCCAAGAGCATTGATATCAGCAAGCTTTATTTTGGTGATGAATTTACCAATGGTTATTTCAACCAGGGCTCTTCGGCAGAATATCCGTTCCTGAACAATCATATCCACTACTGGAATGTGAATGCGGGCGTGTCCTTCTCGCAGAGCACCAGCGACCGCTTTGGCTATACAGTAGGCGTAGGCGCCAATAACCTCACACAGCCGCGTGAGTCTTTCTCGAGGAGAGAGAACAGCGAGGTAGGCCTGGGAATGCGCTATAATGCACAGGTAGGCGCTATCTGGTACACCGGTGACCGCTTCAGCATCCGTCCGGGAGTCCTGTATCAGACACAGGCTACGGCTTATGAACTTATCGCAGGCAGTGAATTCAACTTCCTCCTCGGCAATCCTGAGTTCCGTTCTGTGGCTACCAGCGTATTTGTAGGCGGTTGGTACCGCAATAATGATGCTGCCATGATCACTGCAGGCGTAGAGTTTAAAGGCTTCCGCGTAGGTGCTTCTTACGATTATAACGTATCTGCATTGAAAGATGCATCCAAAGGAAATGGCGGTTTTGAAATCTCTCTGCGCTACATTGCGCCTAACCCACTTGACTTTGCCCGCAAGCTTATCTATCCTTGCGCTCGTTTCTAAAGAAAATATCCACTACTTTGTTCGCCCGGTACCTAGTACCGGGTGAATTTTTTTAAGCAAAAAAGAAACCCAAAAAAAATTTTTAACAGGGCTTTCTTTTTTTTGATTGTATTTATACTTTTATACCGATTTATTAATGCACACCCACATGAGAAAAAACTGGCTGCTACTTCTTCTGGCAATGCTCCTCGTTAGTAGTGTACAATACGATGCACAGGCCCAGCAGCGGAAAGACAAATATCGCAACAAGGCCAATGATCCTGTTAAGAAACTACCTTATTATAAGAAGCTTCGCTGGGCTGATGGTCTGTTTCGTGCAGGCAGTTACTTCAATGCCGCTGAATACTACCAGCAATTGCTTCAGGAGCAACCACGCAATCCTTACCTGATCTATCAGCTTGCCGAGTCTTACTGGTTTACCCGTGACTATGTGCCTTCTGCTAAGTATTATGCAGATGCCTATGCTATCGCTCCGAAGATCTATCCTGAGGCTGTGTACAAGGGCGCTATGATGCTGAAAATGCAGGGGCAGTACGATTCTGCCATCGTTGTATTTAACCGCTTTATCAAGGACAATCCAAAGACCTACAAAAAGCTGAAGAAACGCGCACAGCGTGAGATCGACGGTGCTAACATGGGTAAGAACTCAATCAATGATCCGATTGCAGTAACCATGAAGAACGCTGGTCCGAATGTCAACAGCGCTTACACAGAACTTTCCCCTTACCCACTCGGCGATACTGCCCTCCTGTTTTCTTCTATGGTACAGAACAGCGTAGTGGAAGTAGATAAACGCAAACGCAGCGATTATATGGCCCGCTTCATGGTAAGCCGTAAGCAGGAACGTGTTGCTGAGGTAGATTCTTTCCAATGGCCGCTGGCTTTTAATGACGGAAAGTTCAACGACCCGCATATGCACACCGGTAACGGTTCTTACAGCCCTGGTGGTGACCGTTTCTACTTTACCCGTTGCGGTGAGGCTGACTCTATGAAAGTGATGTGTAGGATCTACGTATCAATGTTTAAGAACAGCAAATGGACCAATCCGGAAGAGTTGGGCGAAGGCATTAATGAAGGTGGCTCTAACACACAGCCTTACGTAGCTACCGTCGGTAAGAAAGAAGTATTGTTCTTCTCTTCTAACCGCAAGCTGCAAAGCCGTGGTGGTTATGATATCTGGTACTCGATCATCGACCCTAGAAAAGGTACTTACCGTCGCCCTCAGAATGCCGGTAAGCAAATCAACACAGAAGGTGATGAAGTTACCCCATACTACGACTCTCGTGTGAACAAGCTGTACTTCTCATCCAATGGATGGGTTACCATGGGCGGCTTTGACGTATTCTCTGCAGATGGCGGTCCCTCCCGTTATGCCAACGTAACTAACATGGGCTATCCTTTGAATACTTCCGCTGATGAGCTGTATTATATCAAAGACCCCGTAGGCAAGCCTGATGCGTATCTCGTATCTAACCGTATCGGTTCTATCGCACTGAAAAACCCTACCTGCTGTGATGATATCTGGAGAGTACAATATGAGCCAAAGCTCGGAGTAAATGGTCGCGTGATTAATACCCGCACTCAGCGCCAGATGCAGGATGTAGTCGTAAAGATTGTTGACGAGCAAGGTACACAGCGTACTTATCAGTCTGGTGACGGTAACTTCCAGTTCTCTACACCACGCGGCCATGCTTTTGTACTCACAGGTGATAAGGATCGTTTCATCTCTACCCGCGCCACCGTAAACACTGAAAATGTAAAGCGTTCAGATCCGGACAACCAAGTTTCTGTTACTATCTACATGGACAGCATCGGCATCGATGGCGGCTTCCAGGTGAGCAATGTTTATTATGATTTTGACAAAGCCAACCTGCGTCCGGAATCCATTGCTTCTCTTGACTCTTTGGTGAATTTCATGAAGGACAATCCATCTCTGAGTGTTGAAATTTATGCATTCGCTGATGCAAAGGGAACCGATGGTTATAACAAGGATTTGTCTCTGCGCCGTGCACAATCAGTACGCACTTATCTTTCTCAGAATAGCATTACCGGTGATCGCATGATTGCCAAAGCATTTGGAGAAAAGCGTCCTGTAGCGCCTAATGAAACGCCAAGCGGCAATGATAACCCAAGAGGTCGTCAGTTGAATCGCCGTACGGAGTTCCGCGTAATTGTTGATGATCCGAAGCGCCGTATCCTGTACAACAGTGCACAGCCCGGTAATATAGATCAGCAAAAGAATCTGTTGCAAAACGAAAATGGAAGCGATGATGACAATGAGCCTGATACAGACTCTGACGCAGGCCGCCCCGGCAGCCGCGTGAATCACGACTAAGATTCCATAAATAAGTTACTTTTATTGCAAAAGCCACCAGACGGTGGCTTTTGTTTTTATAACGGATCAGTAATGAACTATCAGCAGATTACCTTTCTTACCAATGACACCGCCCAGCGGGAAATGCTCATAGCTCAGTTGGAGCTGGCAGGCTTTGAAGGTTTTGAAGAGCAGGAAGACCGGCTTATCGCTTCCGTAACGGAGCAGGACTATCATCGCATGGATGTAGAGGAACTGGCGGCGCAGCACCAGCTATCCTTCAGCGAAGAAACAATACAGCAGCAAAACTGGAATGCCATTTGGGAGGCAGGCTTTGAGCCGGTAATTGTAGACAGCTTCTGTGCTGTGCGAGCATCATTTCATCCGCCGGTGGCACATACTGCTCATGAAATAGTCATCACCCCGAAAATGTCCTTTGGCACAGGCCATCATGCCACTACTCAGCTCATGATCGAAGGCATGCGCGAAATCGGTTTTGACAATTGTGCCGTGCTGGATTTCGGAACAGGCACCGGCATCTTAGGCATTCTTGCTAAAAAGCTCGGCGCAACAAGCATTATTGCCATTGACAATGATGAATGGAGTGTAACAAATGCGATTGAAAACGCTGGCATGAATGAAACAGAAATGACCATTGCTCAGGCATCGCTGGAAGATATTCAGGCAAGCACCTATGATGTAATCCTTGCCAACATCAACCGCAATATTCTCTTGCAATACATGAATACGATGAGCCGTCAAGTAGTAACAGGAGGTACCTTATTATTAAGCGGCATTCTGGAAGAAGATGAAGCAGCCATTACAGAAGCGGCTAACAATGAAGGACTGAACAACCCGGTTGCAAAGTCTATGAATGGTTGGATGGCCATCCGTTTTACTAAACAATAACCGGCAATACTGCTATTCCGCATTAACAGCGGGATAGATTATGATTATACCCCGAATTGATTATTTTTGTAAGTATCCGTAACCGTAAATTAAAGCATGGGCATAGCAGTTCTGATTGTATTGGCATACCTGATTGGTTCTATCCCGACCGCCGTATGGATCAGTAAACGTGTATTTGGTATTGATATCCGTGAGCATGGCAGTGGTAATGCCGGTGCCACCAATACCTTTCGTATCCTTGGTCCCAAGGCAGGCTCGGTAGTCATGCTCGGTGACATGCTGAAAGGATTTATAGCGGTAAAACTCTCCCTGTTATCTCATTTTCCATGGAGCAGTATGCAGATCACAGACCTTCAGGTAGCTTTGGGGCTGGTGGCTGTTGTAGGGCATATCTTCCCGATATGGGCTGATTTCAGGGGCGGTAAAGGCATCGCCACTTTGTTTGGTATGATCCTGGCCATCCAGCCACTGGTAGCCGCCAGTCTGGTCGGTGTTTTTCTGGCCATGCTTTTTCTTACCCGCTACGTATCGCTCAGCTCTATCACGGCAAGTGTTGCTTTCCCGCTGCTGATCCTGTTTATCTTTCATGAGCCTGAGATCAGCTACCGCCTGTTTGCGATTGCTACCGCCTTGCTGGTAGTGCTTACGCACCATAAAAATATCAGCCGACTGATCAGTGGCAATGAGAGCAAGGTAGGCCTGTTCCGCAGGAAGAAAGACCGTCCTTAATCCTTTTCCGGCTGCATGAAGCTTACCATTTTTCAAAAGCTGTGCAGCTTTTTTTATCCCGTACTTATACGGCGCACATCCAGTCAATATAATCCTGTACTGGATCTTTATTATTATCGTGGCCGCTGGCAACTGGCTACGGCAGATGCGCTGTATTCCGATGGTATTTACTATCGTCCGTTGGTAAGTGCTTTCCATGCGCTTGACCGCTTTCTTCCTGAAGTGAAAAACGTACTGGTACTGGGCACAGGACTGGGAAGCGCAGTGCAGATCCTTCATAAAAAAGGCTGTAAACCTGTCTTTACTCTGGTAGAGCTGGACAAACAAGTATTGGCGCTGGCGCTGGAGCTGATGCCGGAAGTAATGACGCAAAAGATACAATCAGTCTGCGCAGACGCGCAACAGTTTTTGCCAACGGATACAGCGCTGTATGACCTTCTGATTGTAGATATTTTCAATGGAAGGCAGGTGCCTGATTTCGTACTGAGCAATGCATTTATAGCAGAATGCAGGCAGCACCTTTCACCGCAAGGCTATCTGGTACTCAATTACATGATCCATTCCCGGGAAGATGCTCAAAAAGCAAAAGCCGCTCTGGAAGCGGCCTTTGATCAGGTAAAAGAAATAGAATTAGGTATTAACCGAGTCTACATTGCTACAGCTTAGCGCTCTGAATGCGTAAAACCTTACGTGTCTTTTTCTGAACACGCATTTTTTCAGGTATCAGCTTCAGAATTTCATCCGCAAGGCTCTGCAGCAAGGCTGCGCGCACAAAGTGGTCGTTGGTCACCAGGCTTACTTCCCGCACCGGTTCCGGCTCCTGAAAATAACGCACGCGCTCCATCTGGTCTTCATTGAACTCTGCTGTAGCCAGTTCCGGCAGGATCGTCAGTCCGCCATTCTTGTCCACCATTTTGCGCAGCGTTTCAACATTGCTGCTCTCATAGCGGTAAGGCTTTTTTTCCTGAATTTTCCGGATCTGATCGCTGCAGAGATTGATGATCTGGTTACGCATACAGTGACCTTCGCTGAGAAACCAGATTTGTTCTAAATCCACATCATCGGGAGTGATCAATCGCTTCTTCAAAGCCTTATCGCTCTCTGAAAAGTAAGCCAGGAAAGGCTCCTGAAACAATGGATACTCCTTGATGCCTGTTTCTTCCAGTGGTGTGCTCAGCAGGCCGGCATCGATCTCATTATTGCGCAGCGCCTTTACAATAGCACCGGTTTCCATTTCGTTCACCACCAGGCTTACTTCCGGGTAAGCGGCTGCATATTTATCGAGCAGGCCGGGCAGAATATAGGGAGCAACAGTCGGGATGACCGCGATGCGGAACTTACCCGCAAGCACATTCTTTTGTTGCTGAATGAGATCATTGATTTTCTCACACTGAGCCAGCACAATGCGGGCCTGTGCAACAATGCCTTCACCGATCTCGGTAACGGCGATCGGGTGCTTGTTGCGGTCGAAAAGCCTGATATCAAGCTCATCTTCCAGCTTTTGTATCTGCATGCTGAGGGTAGGCTGTGTTACAAAGCATTTTTCAGCGGCAGCCACAAAACTTTTATAAGTGGCAACGGCCACTACGTATTCAAGTTGTGTGATGGTCATGGTTAAGGATATATTTCTATAGCAAACGTAGGCTATGCTACCGGCTTAAGCAAACATTATTCAAACCCTTACTTTTGCCGCGCATTAATAAAGAATGATGAGCAACGACAATAGCATGGTAACCTCTCTCATAGCACAG
Organism: Chitinophagaceae bacterium; assembly: GCA_965200035.1. Taxonomy (GTDB): domain Bacteria; phylum Bacteroidota; class Bacteroidia; order Chitinophagales; family Chitinophagaceae; genus UBA1952. Next base: position 2,544,606 of record OZ241334.1, read on the forward strand.
ATCAGAGACAAATATCTGGGAAAGCTGGTAATGGATGCACGGTCGCCCGCGGGCAACTGGCTGGGCTTTACGCTGGAGGCAATTGATAAGGGCGAGGCCACCATATCCCTGCCGGTAAAAAAGGAGATGACCAACCCTTACGGCCATATTCACGGAGGAATGATGAGCCTGGTGATCGATGAAGTAATCGGCTGGGCGGTAGTGAGCCTGGAGGCGGAAAACCATTACACATCGCTGAATCTCAACGTGGATTTTCTCTATGCGATCAGGGAAGGCGAACGCTTAATTGCTACCGCTAGGGTGGTGCGCGCCGGTAAAAAGATCATCCACGCAGAATGTGAAGTGAAAAATGAAGCAGGAGTATTATTGGCCAAAGCCGCCAGCAATCTCGTAGTCACCAGTATGAAAATCGTGTAACAGCCGATCTGCCGAACAACGTTAAAAATCAGACATAACCATAGTATCTTCGCGCACTGTCCCGTACAGGACGGGAATTTCGCATCACTGACCTTCACCAAGCTCTATGCTCAACGGCAAAAAAATCGTTATCGTTCTGCCCGCTTACCGCGCTGCTGCTACTCTGGAACGCACCTACCGGGAAATCCCCTTTGATATTGTGGATGAAGTAGTGCTCGTAGATGATAAAAGCCCCGACAATACGATCGAAGAAGCACGTAGGCTGGGCATCCGGCATATTGTGCAGCACCAGGTAAACCGGGGCTATGGAGGCAACCAAAAAAGCTGCTATGCCAAAGCGCTGGAGCTGAATGCAGATATCGTGATCATGCTGCACCCAGATTATCAGTACACGCCGCAGCTGATCATGGCTATATCCTCGATTATGGCCAATGAGGTGTATCCGGTCGTGTTCGCATCCCGCATCCTGGGCAAGGGCGCGCTGAAAGGTGGTATGCCAATGTACAAGTATTTCTTCAACCGCTGCCTCACGATGTTTGAAAATATTATGCTGAATCAAAAGCTCAGCGAATATCACACCGGCTATCGTGGCTTCACCGCAGAGGTCATCCGTTCCATTGATTTTACGCACAACAGCGATGACTTCGTGTTCGACAATGAAATGACCTCGCAGATATTCATGAATGGCTATGAGATCGGCGAAGTCACCTGCCCTACCAAATATTTTGAAGAGGCATCCAGCATCAACTTCAGCCGTAGCATGAAGTATGGCATGGGCGTATTGCGCGTGTCACTGACTCACCGCTTGCACAAATGGGGCATCGTTAAAAGCAAGCTCTATCAGAAACCTGTTGCTCCTACCATTTAATCAGGATGTTTAGAATAGCGCACCCCGTAATGCTCGAAGGGCAGCTGGTCCGGCTGGAGCCATTGGCGGAAAAGCACTTTCAGGAATTAATCGCTATCGGGGCGGATGACCGTATCTGGACCAACCTGCCGGTCAATGGCTGCGACAGCGGGAAACTGCATACCGAATTGCGCAATGCGCTGCTGCACCGGTCTGCCGGCAGCCAGTATCCATTTGCCATTATTGAAAAATCAACCGGCCGCCTGATCGGCAGCACACGCTTCCTCGATATTTTTCCGGAGCATCAGAAGCTGGAGATCGGCTGGACCTGGTACACGCCCGAAGTATGGGGGAAAGGGCACAATCTGGATTGCAAGCTCATCCTGCTGTCCTACTGCTTTGAAGTGCTTAGATTGAACAGGGTACAGCTGAAAACGAGGGACATAAACCTACGCTCACAGACTGCCATTCAAAAAATAGGCGGAGTATTCGAAGGAATCCTGCGCAGAGACCGGGTAATGCCGGATGGCACCGTAAGAGATACGGTTATGTTCAGCATCATCCGCGAAGAATGGCTGTCGGCCAAAGAAGCGCTGAGCGAAAAGCTGGCAGCATTTCTACCAAAATAAAGAGCGTTAATAATAATGCCTGACGGCACTCAGTGCCGCTGTGCGCCACCATCAGCATCGTATACGCCGCTGCCATCGCCGTATGCGCTGCCATCATCATCGTATGTGTGCCCGCCACTATCGTTTGCGTCCCTATCAGTGCGCTTTGCGCTGCTGTCAGCACTGTTTGCGCAGGGTATAGCAACAATTGTTTCCCTGACAGCCCTTATTGCGGGCTATTCATAAAGTTTATGTGGCTAAAAACCAACGCCTAGCTTTCTGTGCGGAAGAAGTGCAGACAGTACCCCGTTTCCCGGCTGGATCGTTTCTGCAATCCGTTTTCAACCCTGCTGTAATCCTGTTTCAGATAAGCGTAGCATTGCCTGCCGGATGCCTTGAAGTAAAAGCGCCAGGCAGTTCGCGCACTGCGCGCATCTGCTGCATAAACAACGCCACTGACTGTCAGCGAATCTTTGTCGCGCCGGATGAACATTTTGCTTTTTTCAGCAGGCGGCAGAGAAGCGGCCACCGGATAAGAAGCAGAATAATATTGGGTAAAGCTGTCCAGAGAGACATTTGGCGCAGCAGGATTCAGGATAACCTGCGGAGCGGTAATGACAGGAACCGATGATTGTGCCACCTCTTCTTCTTCAGAATGGCAGGCAACCGCAAAAAGCAATAGCAGCGAACAACAGAGCAGGGTATTGATTTTCATAAAAGAGAATGATGGCTTCTCTTGCAACGCATTTTTACCGCAAATATTTTCCTGACGGTCTTAAAATTCTTAAAAAGAGAATATTCTGCTAAAATAGTGCACTGTCTCCTTTGTAGTGTATGCGCGCTGTGGGATGCTTCCTTGCGTCAGGATGACCCGCTGCATCAGTCATGCTGACGCAAGGAAGCATCCCACAGCGGTTAGTGGACAGTAAAGAGTAGGCAGTAAGCAGCCACCAATGACGAACGACAAGCGACTAAATACGAACACAAGTCATGCTGACGCAGGGAAGCATCCCACAGCGACCGGTGCAGGGTTTAATAGCCTCCGATAAGCACCCTCCGCCAAAGCATATTACCTTTGCGGCCAATAACCGTTTGCCGAAGCATACCAAATATGTCCACTACCAACCGCTACAGCCAGCGCGGAGTATCCGCCCAGAAAGAAGACGTGCATCAGGCCATCTCTAAGCTCGATCATGGCCTTTATCCCAAAGCATTCTGCAAAGTCTATCCTGACTTCTGGGGTAATGACGAGAATTACTGCAACCTGATGCATGCCGACGGGGCAGGCACTAAGTCCGTCCTGGCGTACCTGTACTGGAAAGAAACCGGCGACCTGAGCGTGTGGCCGGGCATAGCCATCGACAGCATTGTCATGAATATTGACGATCTACTGTGCGTAGGTGCTACCGGACCATTCACTTATTCTTCTACCATCGGCCGCAATAAGCAGCTGATACCCGGCGAGGTAATCTCTGAGCTGATCAACGGCACACAGGCATACTTCAATAAGCTGCGTGATTATGGGGTAGAAGCGCACCTGATGGGCGGCGAGACTGCTGACGTGGGCGATGTAGTGCGCACCGTAATTGTGGATGGCACGATGGCCTGCCGGATGCGCCGTGATAAGCTGGTGACAACCGATAAGCTGCAGGCGGGCGATGTGATCGTATCGTTGGCCTCATACGGGCAGGCTACTTATGAAAATGCCTACAACAGCGGCATGGGCAGCAACGGCCTTACCAGCGCGCGCCACGAAATACTGCACAAGACCTATGGAGAAAAATATCCGGAAAGCGTAGATCCGAATCTGCCGGAAGAGGTTGTATATAATGGCAAGTACAGGCTCACGGACGCTACCGAAACCGGGCTGGATATCGGCAGGATGCTGTTATCGCCCACGCGCACTTATGCGCCGGTCATCCTGCAGGTGCTCGACCGTCATTTCGATGCCATTCACGGCATCATTCATTGCAGCGGCGGCGGCCAGACCAAGATATTGCATTACCTGCCCAAGCCATTGCGCATAGTGAAGGATAACCTGTTGCCCGTACCGCCATTGTTCCGATTGATACAGGAAAGCGCGGGCACCGACTGGAAGGAAATGTACCAGGTATTCAACATGGGGCAGCGGCTCGAAATATATACCGATCAGGCGACCGCGGACAGCATTATACAGATAGCCAAAGGCTTTGACATAGATGCGCAGATCAGTGGTTATGTGGAAGAAGCGCCTGATAAGGAAGTAGTTATTAAAAGTGAATTCGGTATTTTCAATTATTATTAAGCATCCTCCGGCATATGAGAAAATACCTTTTAATCCTGATCCTGTTGCTTCCGGCATTCATGCTGAAGGCGCAGGATGTGCTTTACTTCAAAGACGGGCGCACTATGGAGGTGCATGTAAAGAAGATCACCAATTCTCTGATTTATTACTCCGCTACTGTGGCTCGCCGCAGCGCTATGTATCCAAGAGTAAGATAGAAAGAATCGTTTACGCACACGGGCGGGAGCAGGTATTCAAAGAGTCCAGAAAGTCAAAGCAGACACTGGCCAGCTTTCACAACATGCTTACGCTGGCGCCGGTGAATCTGCTGGTATTCGGCCGGCAGAGCGGGCTGGGCATTGGCCTTGATTATGAGCGCTTCATCGGTGAGCGGCATCTTATCTCCATCAGAATCCCGGTCTATACAGGCTTCACTACTTCAGAAGACGTAACCCTGAATTATCAGCCTTTTGAAGATGGCACCTATGTGTGGACAGCTCCCGGAATACGTTTTCACTGGCTTAAGCCGACCTCAAAAGTTGATCTGGCTACCGGATTATCGGTATTGATCGGTAATGTAAATTATACCTACTATCCCAATGACAGCTATACGCCCAACACCGATCGTCAGTACCTGATGACCGCCGTTACACTGGATAATGATTTTACCGTTTGTTCCAGGCGCAAAGTAGTGTTTGGCGTGCATAGAGCCTTCGGGCCTGTGTTTGGTGATTTTGCCAGAGATGGGAAATGGATGGTGCAGATCGGTCTTAAACTAGGCCGGAAGTTTTAAAGTGTATATAATTGCATTTACTAAACCATCAACTCTATGAAACACCTGATTTTTTCTTTAGCAACCGCTTTTTTCCTGATGGTGGTATCTGTACATGCTCAGGAACATAATACTCCTTCACTTGCGAAAAACGGCGGCTTCAGTCTCACACAGAATTATCTGCACAGTAATGAAGAGCCGGCCGCACCGCAATACTCCCGCGAAGATCGGAGAATGCGCGGCATGCCTGTAGGCGATAATACACTAACGGGTTCACCGGTCAATCTGGTAGTAGTGAATGGTTATGTCTGCTATGGTTTTGGCTTTACATATGAGCACCTGTTTGGTCCGGATCAGATTGTAGGCATTCAGGTACCGGTGCATTTTGCCTTTGGAATTAACGACTGGGATCATGCGGATGACGGGCATTTCTTTTACACTGCGCCCGGCCTGCAGGTGCATGTAGCCGGTGCAAACCGTAAGTTTGATTATGCACTCGGGCCTTCCGTTGTTCTTGGAAATCTTCGGGAGCGTATCTATAATAATGGGCCTACTCATGTGCGCAATACATTCACCTCCGGCATCATGCTGGATAACAACCTAAACTTTCAGCGCCGTCATTTTCTGTTTGGCATCCATATAGGTATGGGAGCCACCTTCCCGAACAATGTGTATGACTCCCGGTTTTGTATGCAGTTTGGTTTCCGCTTCGGCGGCCGCTTCTGACAGATCAGAAAAAATGATCAGTAACCCAAGGAAAAAGGGTAAAATCCTCGTCATAGCAATAATCAATCCTCACATCCGTTAATCTCCCGAACCAAAACCCGTTTAATTTCTATATGATATTCAAACAAATCGCTGCTACAGCCATTCTTACTACTGCTGCTATCGCAGCCGTTTCTGCCCAGGATCGCATCACCCTTCGTGATGGCAGCACTATTAAGGCCAAAGTAAAAGAAGTATCTACCCGCACCATCACTTATAAGAAATGGGATAATCCCGATGGCCCTGACTTCATCATCGGCAAAAACAACGTGCAGACTATCCGCTACGCCAATGGTTCGCAGGATGAGATCGATGATGCGGAAATGGACAACAACGACGACCGCCGCGACCGTTATGATCGTCGCGACCGCCGTGATGACCGCCGAGATCGGGATGATTACCGTCCTCGTCACCGGTTTGGGCTTTCCAAAGAGAAGTATGGCAAGAATATCTTCTCCCTGGCACCCATACAGATGGCCAATGAAAGCGCCACTGGTTTTGGACTCCAATACGAGCGCGTAATAGACAAGAAAAATATCGTTAGCGTGGTATTGCCATTTGCAGTGGTTTTTTTCCGTGAAAACAATCCGTATAACAACAGCCGTGAAACCCGGGCATTCAAATACTTCTACCCGGGCGTAAAGATTTATCCGACAGGTAGCAATCGCCGCGTAAGCTATGCCGTTGGCGTTGCTGCTGCACTCGGCTTTGGCCGGCGAAATGTCAATGATTACTACTATTATAACAATGGTTACAATAATTATGGCGAACGTGATGTATTCAAAGCAGGTGTGCTGGTCAATAACTCATTGAATATACAGCCTACCAAGCACCTGTACCTGGGTGTTGAGCTTGGCCTCGGCTTCACTTATTACAGCAATGAGGATAGCATAGACGGCTATAATTATAACTCATTTGATGATGGTCCATTGGTGCAGTTCAGCTTTAAGATCGGCTACCGTTTCTAAGCAAACCAGGATTTTATCAAAGCGCAGCACCTTTAATGGTGCTGCGCTTTTGCTTTATAGAGCATTTACAGCAGTGCGATTGGCCTCTGAAAGCGCTATTTAAACACAGATTAATACGGCAAACCATTGTAGTTTTGCGGCCTTATGCAAGCGCGGACCGTTGCCTTCCATACATTGGGCTGCAAGCTCAACTTTTCTGAAACTTCCACCCTGAGCCGTCAGCTGGAAGCAGATGGTTTTGTGAAGAAGAATTTTGATGAGGAAGCAGATGTGTATGTGATAAATACCTGCTCGGTAACTGATAATGCGGATAAGGAATGCCGGATGCTGGTACGGCGCATTCAACGTCGTGCGCCTGAATCTTTTGTGGTCATTACCGGTTGCTATGCACAGTTGAAGCCGCAGGAAATCGCTGCTATAGAAGGGGTAGATCTTGTACTGGGCGCTGCAGAAAAATTCCAGCTAACAGCTCACCTGAAAACCCTGACCAAGGGCGACAGTGCCCGTATCTGTTCCTGCGATATTGAAGAAGTGCAGGGTTTCAACAGCTCATACAGCGTAGCTGACCGTACACGTACTTTCCTGAAAGTGCAGGATGGCTGCGATTACAACTGTTCCTTTTGCACCATACCGCTCGCAAGAGGTCATAGTCGCAGCGATAGTATTCAGGGAGTACTAAATAATGTGCGTGAGCTGGCAGCAGGCGGCGCCAAAGAAATCGTGCTGACAGGTATCAATCTGGGCGATTTCGGAAAAGGAAATGAAGGCGGTAAGCAGCGCGAAGAAAATTTCTACGATCTGATCCGCGAACTTGACTCAATGCCGGGTATAGAGCGCTACCGGATATCCAGCATCGAGCCCAATTTGCTGAGCGAAGATATCATTGATTTTGTGGCCGGATCAGGAAAATTCATGCCACACTTTCATATCCCGCTGCAAAGCGGAAGCAATAAAATACTTGGTGCCATGAGGCGTCGCTACAAGCGGGAACTCTATGCAGATCGGGTAGCTCAGATTAAAAGGTTAATGCCTCACTGCGCTATTGGAGTAGATGTCATCGTTGGATTTCCGGGTGAGGCAGAGGAAGATTTCAGGGAGACTTTTGACTTTTTGCACAGCATGGAGGTTACTTATTTTCATGTATTCACCTATTCGGAGCGGGCTAATACGCTTGCAGCCGATATGAAGCCTGCAGTGCCAGTGCACATACGCAACGAGCGGAATAAGGCCTTGCGGCAGCTTTCCTATCAGAAGCAGCAGTACTTCAATGCACAGCACACAGGGCAGACAAGGAAAGTGCTGTGGGAGAGCGCGCAGCACGGCACCATGATGGAAGGCTACACCGATAATTATATTAAAGTGGAGACCCCATACCGGCCGGAATGGGCGCATACCATCATGGATTGGCAATTATAGCAGCTGAAATTTCTCTGACTGAATTTTGCATTTTAAAATCCAGATCGTACATTTGCACCCCAACCGAACAAAAATTCTGTCTCTGTAGCTCAGTTGGTAGAGCAGCTGACTCTTAATCAGCGGGTCCAAGGTTCGAGCCCTTGCGGGGACACTTTCAAATCAAGAGGTTACAAGCGAAAGCGCGTAACCTCTTGATTATTTGCACAGGAATTGCACAGGAAAAGATGTGTATCATCTTTAATGCCGCTTGTTCGAAAGCTGAAAAATAGCCGCTTTTAATACCTGCCAACTTATTTTGGCTGTATGAATATCAGGACTAAAGTTCTTGCTCATTTGCTCATAAGGATGAATGTAGTTTCGGAAGTCTCTTAAAGAGTGGCTAAACTTTTTCACATCCTCTTTTATAAAGTTTAGTTCGCACGCAACATCAATAAAGTTCGCTAACGACCAATCATAGAATTGTTTAGGCTTACCATCTTTCATAGGAGTGGTGCTCGCTGTGTTGAATAGTTTCGGATCGTTAAGCGCGATACCTAACAATATGCCTTCTAAAGAACTGCCACAAAGAAATACAACCGAAAGTGGAGCGTTCGATGAAATACATCGTTGTATCTCAGTAATTCTTTCATTCAAAATTTCGACTAAGGCACCTTGTAAGCCAATTTTATCTAAATCAATATTTTTAAAGTCGTGCTTAAGAAAATCGTCTTCTTTTATTTCTTCTGGTTTTGCAGATTCTGAAGGTTTGATAGACTCTATTTTTCCTGCTTTCGCAAAAGTTATTTCTTTATCATTTCGTACTACTTGCCAACCGTCAAAAACAAGGAATTCATTAAATCCCTTTATTAGATTGTCGAGCGTGTCTATCTTTCCAATAAAATTTAATGGCTGAAAGACCATTTTAATACATCTGTCGATTTCAGGTTTGCCATTTATTGCTTCCAACTTAGCATCAGTAAATTCCCATCGCGAAGGGAAGCCACGTCCATATATATCTTTTGAACCAAGTTCATTGAAGAAATGAACCAATTTAGGACCGCTGCGGTATTCCGTCTCTTCGTTGATTAGTTGCCGCAGTTTCTCAATAGTTTTTTTGTTAATGATCATAATACTGGTCTCAATTTGACGAGAGAAAGTGTGAAGATATTTGATTAAATCGCTAGCTTACCGATGACGCTTTGGACGCTATAATTGGGTGCTGAGTATAGTTTATTGTAAGTCCATAATTCATCGTGCCAATCTTATAGTTTGTCTGTTGTAATATTATTTTATCGCTACCGACCTTAAGCGTTGGCACGTCAGACGTAGTCTGTCTTTTTCTTTGTTGATCTACGTAGTCAGCATATTCCTGCATGAGCTTTGCCCGTTCATTTAAAAAGAGGGCGCGGTCATAGGCACGATCGACATTGTTCTTTGGGCGGTGTGCTAATTGCCTGTCTGGCACTTCATGGCGATAGCCGAGCTTTTCTTTTGCGATCCCCATAAATAGCGCCCTGAAACCATGCCCTGTGTGTTTGCCCTTATACCCCATTTCAATCACAATATCGCAGATGGTGTTATGGGCCATCGGCTGCTTGCGTTTTCTGCGGCTTGGGAAAACAAACTTGTTTGGCGCAAGATTGTTTCTTGAAAAATTGGCTTCATACCTTTTTCGGAAAATCCTGTACGCTTGCGATGATAAAGGCACATGATGGTCTTGCCGCATTTTCATTCTTTCTTTGGGAATAATCCAAAGCCGCTTCGTCAAGTCAATTTCTGACCATTCAGCCCTGACAAGCTCATTGGGGCGAACGACTGTCAGCATCAATAGCTCGATGGCGTCTAATCGATCCTCTGATAATCCTGTATCGTTGCTTTCCAGATCACAAAGAAATTCCGGAAGCATTTCAATGGGCATGGAGGCGAAATGCCCATGTTTTTGCGGCAACAAGCTTTGTTCCATGCCAAGCGCGATATTGGTTTCAGTATATTCCTCATCGGTTGCATGAGCGAATATTTTTCGTGCGTGCTGAACACACCGCTTCGCATCTGATGGGGAGCGCTTTTCGACAAGGCGGATAATATCCAGCAACTGCTTACGCTTCATTTGGCTAACCGGAATTTTTCCGATTGAAGGAAACAAAAAATTTTCCAGCCGCTTTAAGATGCGCTGCGCATGATCATCTGACCACAGCCTTTTATTGCGCTCATGCCATTCACGGGCTACGGATTCAAAGGCCTGTCCGGCTTCCCTTGCCGCTTGAGCGGCCTGGTTCTTTCTTAACTGTAAAGGGTCTATCCCGTCTTTGACTAACCGATAGGAATCGGCTCGTTTCAGCCGTGCATCGCTAAGGGAAATCGTTGGATAGTGACCGTAGGAGATTTGTCGCGGGCGGCCTTGAAAAACGTATTTGTGATACCAATAGGCCGCCCCGTTGGGAAAGGCTTGTAAAAACAGGCCCAGGCTATCGGTTTTTTTAAGGGATTTGTTCAGTCGTTTCGATTCGGTTGTAGGCTCCCCGGAAGTTGACCGTTTTGTAAGTAGGGATAATCTCTAACTTTAAAACAGAAACATCAGGGATGAAGCAATCCAAATTTACAGAGAGCCAGATCGTATCTGCAATCAAGCAGCAGGAAGCCGGCCAATCTGTCAAAGACATCAGCCGTGCACTCGGCATCTCAGAAGCGACCTTCTACAACTGGAAGGCAAAGTACGGCGGCATGGAGATCAGCGAGGTAAAGCGCGTCAAAGAGCTCGAAGCCGAGCTGGCACAGTATAAGAAGATGTATGCCGAGGTTAGCTTTGACCTTCAGGCGCTCAGGAACGTAGTGGCAAAAAAATGGTAGGCCCTGCTGATCAGAGAGAAGTTGTGGGCCTGCTTGTCACCGAAGAAGGCTGCAACGTCAGCAGGGCATGTGCCATGACGGCCATCAGCCGCAGCACCTACCGTTACAAACACAGGCAAAAGGACGACCGTAAACTGGAAGATCACTTGTCCGCCCTTACCACAAAACACCCGGCCATTGGGTTCTGGTCCTGCTATTACCGGCTCAGGAACAAGGGTGAAAAGATCAACCATAAGCGGCTCTACCGGGTTTACAAGGCTATGCGTCTGAACATCAGACGAAGATCAAAGAAGCGGTTGCCCGAACGGGTGAAGCAGCCTTTGGTAGTGCCTACAGCCCCTAATCAATGCTGGTCGCTGGATTTTATGAGCGATGCGCTTAGCGATGGCCGTAAGTTCCGGGTACTGAACATCATCGATGACTATAACCGTGAGTCGCTGAAGATTGAGGTGGACCCCTCACTGCCTGCGCTCAGGGTGCAAAGGGCGCTCGACCAGGTTGTAGTACTGAGGGGAAAGCCGGCCAATATAAGAAGTGACAACGGACCAGAGTTCATTAGCCATCTGATGGAACAATGGGGCGAGCAACACAAGGTAAGCTGGCATTATATCCAGCCGGGAAGGCCGATGCAGAACGCCTACATTGAACGGAAGAACGGATCGATGAGACGTGAGTTACTGAACAGCTGGATGTTTGAGAGCCTGAGCGAAGCACGGATGAGGTGTGAAGCCTGGCGTCTGGATTATAATCATGAACGCCCACACAAGGCGCTGGGCTACCTCTCACCGGTAGACTACGCCAATCAGGAAAAGCAAAATAGCAAGGCGACAGCCGATGAAAGTGCAGAAGCCTTATCCACAAATCCGCGTAGGCAGGATAGCTCTTCAGCTGTCCCTGCCGTATAGCGCGGACTTGTGGATAAGATATTTGAAATACCTTTATGAGCCAACTCAAACCTCTAATTCCAATTCGACCAGTTTTTAGGGGAGCCTACAATTACTTCCAACCATTTCAATGCATACACCCCAGCTTTTTCAGGAAAATTTGATTTTGTCGCTGTTCTTGTCGCCAGCGAGAAAGCTTGTTTTTTTAGCATAGTGCGATTCGTTTCTTCGACACACTCACAAGCTAACCTCGCCTTACCGAAAGCTGCGATGTAGTTTTGGTTATCTTCATGCAGCCTAGCACATTCCAGGTAGTAATTGGTCGCGCTAATAAAATCGCTTAAATACCACCTGTAACACGAGCCAATCTTCTCATACGCGGACGCCATGTCATTTACATTGTTTGTAAGCCGTGAAATTTTATAGATGGCAAGTTGAGAAGCGATTAGACCAAAGAAGTTTCCGGACCGCTCATATACATCACTTGCTTCTCGATACATTTCAGAAGCAAAATAGTATGACTTTAATTTAGCAAAGTTCCTGCCGATGTCCTTATAACACTGTGCAGCTTTGGAATGATCCTTCGTGTCTGTTAGATGCTTGGCATATGCTAAATCACTTCTTAGTCTCGGATATTCGGTTGTTTGTAAGCTTAAAAGATCTAACGACTTCATTGGCGCTATTAAATTGTGTATTTTGTTTTTGGTCCTTATTACACTGTCTAAGCTTCACTGTTCCAAACTCCAACTCTAATATAATAGAGCTGAAGCTTCGGAAGCGACTATAATTCCGCAACATCATCATTTAGCATTTACCAATGTAAAAAAAACCTTGTAGTTAACATAATTTGTAGTTCGAGCGTACAAGAGTTTGAATTGGTCGGCATCACATTTACAGTGTGAACGCTTTTTGACGACTGTCTGTAATCTGTGATTTTGCTACAATGCCGAGCAGAAAACATAATGATGTTTCATGATTAATCGCAATGACATCTAGCCCAGAAAATACAGTATGAATTTTTAGCAGGCAAACGTATTGTGCGTAATCGTTCAGGCATTTTCAAGTAATGCAGCTAATATAATTTTCATAACAATCATCTTATTGCATATTCAAATTGCGAAGAACCAACATGACAAGTCGCTCAAATTGCCGTTCGTCAATCTCTGAAAGTACTATGCCGAACTTGAAATCGCTTTGAATAACTGGTTTAATTCGGTGATTGTCATTAGCCCTTCTCATTCATATTTTCAATCAGCAACAATTATTTATTACCCGACTGAATTAGCTTGTGCAATTCACTCAATTCGTTGATTTTTAGTAAGTCTTGGTTCGAGAATAGCCCTGCCGGGGACACTTTAATGAAAGGCTTTCGTGAAAACGGAAGCCTTTTTTGTTTTGTTCTCGCAATGAAAGTCGCAATGAAAGTTGCAATAAAGTTTATCATCAGCTGCTCTACCAACTGAGCAACGAGACAGCGTGCTATCGAAGGTTGCTTATGTCGGCCTACGTTTATAGCTAAGTGAAATAGAAAACCATAAAGAGTAAGACCATTCCTGCGACGATCATGACCTTCCCGTACTTGTTGTAATTGTTGGTTGGAATGGGCAGATGGAGTTGTATTCCTGGGGCAAGCAGTCCAATACCTAAGATAAAAATTGCCGGGCTGAGGAATACTACGGTGACTTCCTTTGGAGGATGCTCACTTTGTATGATATTGGCCAACTTCTGTAATAGTAATGCTATGGCTATGGTTAGCAACATAGTCCCACTCCATATAGACTTAGTTTGAGAAGATACTTGGTATTAAATCCTTTGAAAGGTGATATCATAGGTGTGCTATTCATTGACATTAACAGTCCGATTTGGTAACCACTCCAGCATCTGCAAGATAGTTGCTTTATCTTCCTCGCTGCTGGTCCATCCGTATGTGTCGTTGGTCATGACATTCAAAATATAAGGGCGATAGACTTTTTGAAGGTGCCAGTTTGTTATGAACCTGGCAGGCACTGACCAAGCAGACATAACGTTTTGACTTCCTGTGCCGGCCAATGACATTTATCTTTTCATAGCCATCAACCCCCATTGCGCCTGCATACAGTGGACTTTAGTGCCAATTGAGAAATGTTTGGTACCGGTGGTACTATGTGGGTCTGCGCCAATAGGATGTTGATCAATAATGTTGCCAATGAGACACCAAACAAATGCCGGATCGCTTATCAACTTGTTGCGCCGGTTCTCTACGCGAGAACATACCTTTTATTCTTTCAATCAATCTTTCCTTAACCACCACAATATAGAGCTAAGATCGTGTTTGTTGAAGCCGGAATGATGCAGATTGTAACTAAAGAGGCCACAAGACTGTGCCTGGCTGAGCTTATTTTTGGATGCCTGCAAATGCGCAGACTTAACTACTTAAGTAAAGATGAAGACCTTGATTTTAGTGATGACTATCCTGCTTGCAGCTATTATGGGCTGCACAAATGCGCTAGCCCAGACGTTGCAGAGTGCTCCGGCGGGGCAGGTACGGTTTGATGGGTTCTTCAGACTTTGTCAGTTCCCGGATGATAGTTGCCACTGCCCTAAAGAGCAATACTACACGCGCCAGCAATTGGTATTTTTCCCGGATGGTCGAGTTTGTGAGTTGGTTGAGGTGCCAATGGACTCACTACAGGTCGTAAAAACCTACAATGATATTTTGAACAAGACGAACAAATTATATGGCTGGGGGAAATATGAGATCAGGAACCATATTATCCAGGCAACGATTAACTCAATATCCTGGGGGCGAATTCGGGGGCGTGATAGGTGGAGTCATGAAAAAACTAAATACGAGGGAGATATTTCACCCGAGGGTTGTATCGTAAACTGGCAGCGAATTGCTTTCGATACAAAGGTATTTGGCATAACGCTACAGAAGGGAGCAAGAACAATTTCAGCTTCTGATCGCCCAACAAAAACGTTTATCTACCACCGGTTTCCAGCGGTTTCTTTGCTGAGTGGGCTAGATGGCAAATAGATTTCGACCCTCAATTTTGAATGCCTTCTATACATATCACACCTTGTTAATCGGAGCCAGAGTTACAAGCATGGGAAGTTGTTTCAAGGGTTTGTCAGACCGCACGAAAAGTCGCAATATTGGATATGGCTCAACAAAAAGCAAGTGGTCTCATTCCATTCCATTCAGCCAATTTATAAGCAAAAGGAATCAGGGCCTGCCCTCTCTTAATCAGCGGGTCCCAGGTTCGAGCCCTGGCGGGGGACACAGCAATGAAAGTTGCAATAGCATAAAAAATCCCCTTGTAAACAAAGGGCTGCGGATGAAAAGAAAAACGAAATTAAAGCCTGTAGGCCCCCGATATTGTTCATAAGTGTACCTTGGTCTATCTATAAACAAACTTTTTTTGCTTTACAGAATTTGTTTCAAATTTTTCAGCATAACAATTTATCAAAATTAAAATTATATTCAAGCAGGGCAAATAATTGATATAAAAAAGCCCCACGCCTTTAGCAAGCGTGGGACGTGATTAATTCTGATGTGACCAAGCGTCAACGTAAAATCGTCAGCTTTTTAATATCTCTTCCTCTTTCTGTCTCCAACTGCAGCGTGTAGTTGCCTGGACTCAAATTTGTTCCTAAATCAATAATGATTCTCTGCTCTCGATTAAGGTCTTTTTCATACACATTTGTACCTAAAGCATTAAGCACTTTGAGGTGCCCTGATGAAGGACTTGCAAGTACAAGAGTGAATTTTCCGGAAGACGGATTGGGATATATTATTGACTGGAGAGATGAGGTATGTCCCGCTACATTATTGTTCGAAGTTCCCCTACTTTGGACGACAGGGATATCATAGTATGGAAGTAAACTGTCTATCTGTCCGATAAGCACAGAGTCTCCGGATGCATATACGTCATTGATCATACTGTCTAGATATTGTTGCTCATCATCCTGCGTTGGCATAAAGGTCGAATCCGGCTCACTCCATTCCGGATTTCCAGCTATTTCGTTTACATGATAGTCTACCGCATCTGGTGCATATTCAACAGGAATTTCCTCGTCGCCACCTGTCTCAGCACTTTCGTCGGTACCTTTCCCAGCCACGTACCTTCCTCTTACTGTAGCAAAGTGGTAGTCATCTTTTCTGCAATCATAATCCTTCACGTAGACTAAAACGGTACTTCCACTGTCGGCTAAAAAGCCAGGTTTTAAGTCTACAACTTTTGCGCCTCTATAACTTACGTTGGTACCTTTTGCATGACGATTACGTAAGGATAAATACTCAAGATAATTTAAGGTCAGAGGCATCGATGAACTCCCTAAATAGTAAGGGAAGTCATAGTAATTTGTTCTTAAATCTTCTAAATAATAGTTGTTGAAATATTTTCCCAGATAGTCTCTGTCATTCAGATTATACAAATTAAACAGCATCATATAGTCCAAATTATTAAAATCACCATCTGACGCTTTATCTACCTGTGCACCTCTCCTATCATAGTCTTGGCATAAATTGTCTGAGGACCAGTACCAATCGCCATATTCCTGCGAAGAGGTAGAATTCAAGACTTTAGTTAAGCCACTGTACATTTTATCAGGATGGTAGCTATGACAGCCACAAAAGGGGCGCGGTCAAAAAGATCGCCATATCCAAAACCATTATCGGTGGAAAACCCAATGCCATGTCCTGTACCGGGCCCGCTTACAATGCGATACATAAGTGGTACATGGGGCATACAGAAGCTTTCTTTCTTAGCGTGCGCCACAATTTTATCCCAAGTCATATTTCTGCCAATGATCCATGGCCCTATATGAATTCCAACCATCTAATTGTTTGCAAAAGCTGCATAGGTATTGGCATAGACGCAATCGGCAGCTCGTAGCTGACCGATAATTACACCAGGGCCAAGCCATTGTGTGGTTTGCCAAGCTTGAGAATAACCGCCTACGTGTGCTTGGTTCTGAAGATCATTTATTTCAGTGCTGCTTACGCTGTGACCATTCGCCGTTTGCATTAGAGCCGGTACTGCCCCTTGGCTATAAAACGTAAACCCTTCACCGCCTGCACCAGATGAGCCGTTGCCAATGCCGATAACGCGATTGCCCGTCGTAGGATTACGAATGACCCATTGCATCGTTTGGAAGATGTTGTCTCCATACGGAATCTAATTGATCATATTAAACATGTTACGTGCAGCTTTATCAGCCAGCAATTCTCCATTATAGGTTGCGGAATTATCCAGCAGGCGTGTTGCCATACCCATTCCCCCAAACAACTGAACCATCTGATCATGTGATTCTTCAGTGGGCATTCGTTTGGTGCCAGATGGCGCGTGAGAAGGAACAGAAGCGGGCACTGGCGCGCCAGGAAATGGTAATTGAACATGGTTCGAAAAGGCAGCATCCCGGATGTGCTTCACTTCTATGGTAGAAATAATACCAGGTCTGTTAAAATGCTCTTTGTTTAAATCAACAAAGTTTTTATATACTGGATCTTCATTACGGTAAACAGGAACATCATCTCTTATGAAAAAACCGTTTTTGCCTTTAATATACTTCCAGTTACCTGTTGCTTTACACTGATAATTTCCATCAATATCGTCGCAGTATTCTTCTGCATTTTTGTCAAGTCGCTCAAAGGCATTGAGCGCATAATACAACTCCATGTTTGTACGGTCGACGCTAAGCCACAGCTACGAAGCATTGTCTGTTCACCAGCCAGCATATTAATGTAATTGCCGAGATGTTGAGTAGCATCGCCCCATTGCAGCCCATCCCAAGGCGAATTCCTGTCATATTCATATTCACGCCATCTGACAGTTGCAGGAATGCTTTCGCCACACTCTGGACCGATTTTCATAAAATCGTTTACCAGCCGGTAACGATACCACCAATATTTTTCTACGTTGCGATAAGGTGTTTGGGCTGTCGTTGCCCAACTTACAAGGGTAAGTATAGTTATTAATATTTTTGATTTCATTTAAATTAAAAATTTAGCGCACAATATGTGCATGGACCAATTCCCAAACGAACTTTCGAAATTTGGTGTTAACCCTCAGCTTGATAAACCCTTCGTTGTGATTATAAAGGAATTCATTCTGCGATGCCTGCGTCTTACTGATTGACATACAATGTAAACGTTGCATTGTATTCGATGCCGTTATTATATGTTTTTCCATTCAGTTCATAGTTCTTTTTAGGATCAGTAATTCGAAAACAGTCACAAGCCATATCTTCTTTATATAGGTAATCAGAATACTGAAATGATGCACCATCACCATGAAGATGAAATCCGTAAAAAGCTGAATCAGCTTGATTTATGCCATCAACATTCGCCTCGCTTATATTTACGAAGTTGTCTTCAAACGCACCTCCACTATATTGGCCAATGGAAGAATCGAAACGGGTTACATAGAAGCTATCTAAACGTCCTGTAAGGGAATCGCGCATTGTCCAATAACTTCCTTGGCGATATAAGTAAAGATCTTTAAGGTTCTGAGGCACTAAGTTAGCTGGATCATCACCCTTGTGGCAACTACTCAGGCATATCATTCCCGTCAGTAGAAGAAGTGTTATATATTTTATCGGTTTCATAGAAAATTAATTTTTACTTGTTTTAACTCATATTCTACCCGTAAATCTATACCTTATTCCAACCTGAATACATTCGTGCGTACTATACCAAATAATAGTGTGATATAGATAATTATTTTCATTCGCAGGCTTGTTAATAGATATTAATGAAGACATGTCAGCCAAGCAAGCACTTTAGCCACGACCTGAATTCTTTGGTTTCTTTTTTAATTTGTCGAGTTCTTTTTGCTGTTGTATCACAATCAAAGTCAGTTCTTCCACCTTCTGTAGGAGAGTGGCATCCATTTTTTGTAGATCAACTCCATTATTTACAACGTCCTGAGCAGAAGGAACACCAGGTAGGTGTTTGTTTTGTTGCACGTAAGCTTCTAACTGTGGTAAAGGCATTACTTTATAATTTTCGTCAAAGACGTAATCAGCCCAATCACTACTTGTCTTTACGGCAACACGCACTTTTTCTGTGAGAATTCCATCCTCAACAAACAGTTTGTAAGAACCTTCCCATTTTGTGAGCGTTCCATTGAGACCGGATTTTCCAATCACCAATTTTCCATCGCCATTAAGACGCATTAATACATTACTTGCCACATCAATATCCGTCATAGAGCCAGAAGGTGATCCAGTTCCTTTTCTCATTGAGAAAGCCAGATCATTACCCATTACCGGCATTATACATGACGACTGCTGCGTTAGTTCCACTGGTTCCTAAATAAGACCAATTGCCATTACTTTCACATCTTAAATTGAATCCAACATAGCTTGAACCGTAAGTCGGACTACCCCCTCCTATATAGCCGAGAGACACCTTACCAGATGATCCATCAATGGCTGTGATATCGCCGCTACGTGCATATTCCCAAAATACAGTGCTGTTTACCAAATTATTGAAATAATATACATGCCCACCGAATCAACTGCTTTCATAAGCATTAGCGCCAGAATTCGGTGAGCTGCGCGGCAAGGGCTTTGCCTTGGTTGTAGCCTGCCTGAGCGGAGGGGCGACGCGTCGATAAATCCATTAGATTCATGCCTGTGCCGAGTGCATTTTGAGAATCGCTATCCGGGAAAATGGTTTCAACTCTGCTGCCGCTTGTGCGTAACTCGTCAATCTGTGCGGCAAGATGGAGTCCCCAATCTGGCGGTTTTCGTGTTTTATTGCCGAGTGGTGGAATTATCAACACCCGCCCGTACCCGGCCGCCAGATCGGCATTCACATCTGCCCGGTAGCCGCCGTCGATATAGTGATTGTCACCGATACTGTAAGCGAAGCCACCGGCACAACTGGCCGCCACTGCATCCACCAAATCAATTCCGCTGTGGCGGTCAAACACTACCGGTACACCGGTATGAGCATCAACGGCCGTGATGAGTATTGGTCGCTGCGGCCAATGCTGGCTGGGCAGCCGGGCGGCGACCGTAGCGCGCCACTGCGTCTGCACAGAATTGTCTGACGCCCCATCCATTTCAAGCGCCGCCACACCCATTCTGCGGCGCATGTCGGCCGCATCTGCAGCTGCACCGATAATTCGGTTCGTTTTCTCCAAATGATTCTCCGCCGGCCCATTTGGAACGCGGCCATCGCCGGTGCTTGTCGGGCCTGACCGTTGAGGCGCCGCAGCGGAAAGGATGCCTGCAAGCAGTTGGGAAGGGATCGCGCTGGTTATCTGGGCAGCGCACGTCGATCCTGCCGATGTCCCGATAATCAAATCTGCTGTAGTCACATCCAATCCTGCATCGAACAGGCCGGCGATGATACCGATCAACCATGCATTGCCTGATGCTCCGCCACCACCGAGTACCAACGCCCGTTCGCTTATGATCCTTTTGTTTTCCATTTATCTTTGATTTTATTGTTTATCCCATATCTGCGTAGTCTGTAAGGACCATTCTTGTATAGTCATTCTTAAATTGCCTCAGTTGAAAAACTGACTTAGTCGCCCGCTAAATGCTTGCGACTGTAGCCGCCTAAAATTCTTATTGCAAAGCACTACATCAATATAATAATTAATGTAGTACCTGGACTGTGCATTTATTCTACCGACTACTTAGCGAAAAAATCAATCAATACTTGTGCTAATATCTGCATGGAAACCTGATGGTCTTCTATTTGATTTTTGCCGTATTTTTTTATCGTACCCGATTTACCCTGTTGCAGAATTTACTTGTTCATTGATTCTTTTGTGCCAAAATATATAGGAGATTATTAAAAGCACAAACCAAAAAATAACATTGAGGGTATATCCAATATGGTCACCACTACTAGCATGGGCAATCAGGCCCGATATTAAAGTAATTCCGAAACCAGCGTAACACCACTCTTTAAATCTTGATGGGATCCGGGGGACAAGCAAGAGAGAAACGCCTAAAATTTTTGCGATAGCAAGTTCTATCCTGAAGTACTGAGGAAATCCAAGATGCTTGAAAATAAGTATGAAGTTGGGATCAGTGAGATATGAAATGCTGGTTAAAAAAAGGAAAGCACAGAATAATCCTGTGCTCACCCAGTAAATGATATTGTTCTTTTTCGCCACTTTTAAACATTTTTCAAAGCTTCGATATCGATTTTTTTCATTTTCATAAATGCCTGCACTACAAGTTGCCCTTTTTCAGGATCTGACATCAATTCCCCTAAAATAACCGGAACCACTTGCCAGGATAATCCATATTTGTCTTTACACCAACCACATTGACTTTCCTGACCACCATCTGCAATAAGCTTATACCAATAATGATCAATTTCTTCCTGATCCTTGCAGGGGATAACAAAAGAAACAGCTTCATTAAATTTAAACATATCGCCACCGTTCAGACCCATAAAGAATTGTCCATTGAGCTCAAAATTCACCACCATTCCTGAATCGTTGACTATTTGTGAATCAGGAAAAATCGTACAGTAAAAATCTGCTGCTGCCCTGGCCTGACCATCAAACCATAAGCAAGGATATATTTGTTTATTCATCTTATTTTGTTTGAATCGTTATAACTATTTTCTTCTCCTGTTTTTTGGAATTTCTTTTAGCAAATGCTTTATTGCATTGAACCCGGTCTTCCACCTTAAAAAGTATAAAGCAGGAATTGAACCTATTCTGAAGTCAGCAACTCTTCTAGCTGGTTGAGGCCCATGGTGAATCCGCCTTCGAAGCCCATTTCTACCATCATCTTTATGCTTGCTTCGTCATCGAAGTTAATATCGACAATCACTTGGGTTTTATCGCCCATAGCAACAAATTTGTTGTCCCAATGGCTTACCGGTGTACCTGACGCTACAGTGCCAGTCTCGTCAGAGAATAAAGAGTCAGCAGCAAAACGGCTACCATTCTCAATGGCCGTAAACTTCGCAACGCTCCAGTGTTTCTGGTCCTCGGGGCCCATCATAGCATATAACCAGGTACCGCCCACAGTAAAATCCATCGATTTGGTTTTGGCTATCCAAGGCTTCGGACCCCACCATTTTTCAAGCAGGTCAGGTTCTGTCCATGCTTTCCATACTTTTTCAACCGGCGCATTGAATTCACGTACCACCTGAATTTTTTTTGCGGCAAGGTCTTTTTTGAAGACGAGATTGTTTGTCATGATTGTTTAATTTATAAGTCAACTAAAAGGTTATCTAACTGATCAAAGCGGTTCTCCCACATCTTGCGGAAGCGTTCCAGCCAAATATCGATTTCTTTCATTTTTTCCGGATTAACGTGATAATAAATTTCTCTGCCATTTTGTTTTTGTGTTACCACTTCGCATTCGGTCAGTATCCTGATATGTTTTGATACAGCCTGACGCGTACTATCGAAATGTTCGGCAAGCGCGTTGGGTGTCATTGCACCCAATACCAGCAGGCTTAAAATGGCCCTGCGGGTTGGATCGGCTATCGCCTGAAATACGTCTCGTCTCATGGTATCAGCAACTGATTGATTGCAAATATACATGCAACCGTTCAGTTGCGCAAGTTTATTTGAAAATATTTTTCTGCCTGAGCAGATGAAATACTCGGGTTAAGTGCATTTAATATAAAGCAGGGAATGGAAAGCCAAGCGAGCGTCAATAGCCGCCAGATTTGAAAATCTCTCGATGGATAGCCGAGGGATGATGGGGCAGATGACTTATATTATTGTAGAGACCGCACGTAAATAAAAATCAGATTTTGCGCTTTACAGACTGCAGCCTTCATTATATAGAATATGCAACAAAAGAAAAAGGATTGGTTGATAAAACTGAAAGCGATATAAACAAGATAATCATTTCCTCTTTCTGTATTTACTGGCAAAAGCCACGCAGCAGACAGATTCAATAACAACACCTTGCCAACATGCTAACAAATTCTTACCTTACTTTGCATATATGCTTAGCGGAAAAGAATTGATCCTTGCCACAAAGCGGTTTGCGCATGAGATCCGCTGGAAAAGCTGGTTTCATACCCTTTCTACTTTTGTATTGCTGGTTGGTGCTATCGCTGGTACTTACCTCGTTCCATCACTTTCAGGCCGTGTTGCCTGCAGCCTTGCCACAGCTCTGCTGCTTTCCCGCTTCTTCATTATATTTCACGATTTCCAGCACCATACCATTCTTTATAAATCAAAGGCGGCAAATGTGATTTTCACGCTGTTCGGCATTTATATGATTACGCCGCCCAGCATCTGGAAGCGCTCACATGATCATCACCACAACCACAACGCCAAGCTTTTCAGCGCCAGCATTGGTTCTTATCCCATTATGACCCGGCAAAAGTTTGAAGAAGCTACCCGCCGTGAGCGCTTTGAATATCTGGCTACCCGCCATCCGCTGAATATGGTGATGGGCTATTTTACAATGTTCCTCTATGGCATGTGCATTCAGTCTTTTCTGGCAAATCCGCGCAAGCACTGGGATTCGATGGGTATTGTGGTGCTGCATGTTTCCATTGCGGTATTCCTGTTCGTGAAATTCGGCTGGCTTGTCTGGCTGCTTTCTTTTTTCCTGCCTTTCTTTTTATCTCATATGCTCGGCGCTTATTTATTTTATGCGCAGCACAATTTCCCTACTGCTTCTTTTAAGACTAATGCCAGCTGGAACTATGCGCTCGCTGCGCTGGAATCATCCAGCTATATGAAGCTTAATTTTTTCTGGCGTTGGGTTACGGCCAATATAGGTTACCACCATATTCACCACCTCAATTCCCGCATTCCGTTTTACCGGCTGCCGGAGGCTATGGCTGCCATACCGGAGTTGAATAATCCACGCATTACCACGCTCAATCCTCTGGATATAATGGCCTGCCTGCGACTCAAGGTATGGGATGCTGATCAGAATAAAATGATTGGCTTCCGGGAGATGAAAGTGCTGAAAATAACGCACGCTTCTTCCGCTCATGGAAAAATGAAAGAGCAGGTCGCGTAATACGACCTGCTCTTTTTTTACCGGGTTGAACAATCCTATTGTCCTGCCTGCTCTTTAGTCGTACGCTCCAGTCCGGCTACTCTTTGGGCCAGTGCATCCAGGTTGCGAAAGTGGATAAATGCCTTGCGATATTTATTGGCATCAAAAGCCGGTGATCCCATATACACTTCTCCGGGTTTGGTAATGCTTTTCGAGATGCCTGATTGTGCAGTAATGATCGTGCGGTCGGCAATCTGCAGATGCCCTACAATACCTACCTGCCCGCTAAACATGCAATGCTTGCCCACTTTGGTAGAGCCTGCTATTACATTGTGCGCGGCTATATAAGTATGCTCGCCAACTTCCACATTGTGCGCAATATGGATCAGGTTATCAAATTTCACGCCTTTGCGCAGGATCGTTGAGCCAAGCGTAGCGCGGTCAATCGCACAGTTTGCGCCGATTTCCACGTCATCTTCGATTACTACATTGCCTATCTGGGGTATCTTCTGTCCACCGTCCGGCCCGGTAGCAAAACGAAAACCATCGCTGCCCAGCACCGTGCCCGAATGGATGATACAGTTTTTGCCGATTACTGTATCCGAATAGATTTTTACCCCGGCAAAAATAGTGGTGTTGTCGCCGATCGTTACGCCATCGCCAATGTACGTTTGCGGGTAGATCTTTACATTGTTGCCAATTTTTGCCCCCTCGCTGATCACGGCAAATTCACCTGCATATACATTAGTACCTACTTCTGCTTTGGGCGAGATGAATGCCTGCGGCGAGATGCCCGATTTATTCATCTTCACGGTATTGTACATTTCCAGCAGCTGCGCAAAAGCCAGCTCTGCGCGCTCTACCCGGATAAGCGTAGCAGAAACCGGAGTCGTCAGCTCAAAATCTTTATTAATGATAACGATGGAAGCCTGCGTATTGTAGATATGCTGCGCATACAAAGGGTTGGCAAGAAAAGATACCGAGCCGGGAACGCCTTCCTCAATTTTAGAAAGCTTCGAAACTTTCGCTTCGGCATCTCCCTCGATTTGTCCTTTCAATACATCAGCTAATTGCTGCGCGGTAAATTCCATAAAAATATAATTGTGTTTTTCCAGATTAACGGCTAAGATAGGATTTTTGTTGCCCGGCGGCAGCCTGTCCGCATGGAATAATACCACTTTTAACCGGTCAGCGGAAGCATATAAGGTTTTCAGTCACGGCCTTCAGGAAATATTTCAACAGGATGCCTGAAAAGTATATGATTCAATCGCTGCATTCAATGAAGAAGATATGCAAATGGATGCGTGCTCTGCCCGCTTTATTCTAAAAAAACTAATTATCAGCAATTCAAAATTAGCATCGATAATATCACAGTGAATGTATTCATGAAGCAGAAATCATTAATCAGGAAATTATCTTTGAAACACCAGCAGCAAAAACCCGGTAACAACAATTGAATGAATAAACTGAAAACGATACTTATCTGCTTGTTTATCCTGCCTGTCATCTGTGCAGCACAGACCTATCTTAGTATTGTACCATCATTAACCAATGACATAGGATCTATACGCAGCAAGTCCAACCTGTCAATAGAAGCCGGAAGGCAATGGGATGTATTTAGCTTAGGGCTGGCAATTGGCAAAACTAATCTGGAACCTAAAAATGGTCATGATACGACTGTCTATGCAGAAATACGCCCGAATCTGAATGTTTTCCAACAGGGGAAGTTTACGAATACTATTACGCCCGGGATAGGTTATGTTTTTAATGCACAGCAGAATCTGGTGCTTGAATTTACTACGGGTATAGAATACTCTTATTCTCCATTGATCCATTTCAACATTGTGGTTGGCCAATATTATTATAGTGGAAAGACCACTGCATCGTCAACGAATTTTTTTGGTCTTTCGATCATGAAGTTTTTTTCTCCATCGCACAGCAGGACGCTGATAGAGCAAGCTCAAAAATTAAAAAACTAACATTATCCTGAAGTTCCAAAAATCGCGCTAAGCTATACCTCAACTCCATTCTTTATCGCCCATTTTACCAGTCCGACTGTTGTTTTACAGCTGGTTTTTTCGAGAATGTGCGCACGGTGATTATCTACCGTTTTTTTGGAGATGAAGAGCTGTGTGGCAATTTCTTCGCTTGTCTGCTCTTTTACAATGAGGGCCAGGATTTCCAACTCACGCGCGCTCAGGATCCGCTGTACTTCCTCCACTGTTTTCGTCTTTTGGAATTGTCCGTAGATGATTGGCAGCAGGGCCTCGGTATAATAAGTACCGCCATTGCACACCTTATGCAGCGCCTTGACGAGCTCCTCTTTGCCAGAGTTTTTAAGAATGTAGCCATCCGCCTCGGCCATCACTGCATCCTGCACAGCGGCTATGGACGAGTACATAGAAAGCACGATGACAAGGATGTGCGGATGCGTTGCCTTTACCATCCGGCAGAGATCAATACCAGATAGCAGGGGCATGGAAATGTCTGTGAGCAGCACATCAAAATCATTTGGCGATGCGTCTATCATCTCCATAGCGTGCTGCCCGTCCGGGGCGGTAGCGACAATATGATAGTGCTGCTGGTCAGCCAGCATTCCGCAGATCCCATCGAGAATGATTTTGTGGTCGTCGGCCAGCAGGATGTTGACATGGGGTATGGCGGGTATGTTTTCCATAATATGCATTTATTGCGGGATAGAGATATGAATGCGTGTGCCGGAGATGCGCTCTGAGCGTACATCAACAACGCCGTTCAGTAAACCTACGCGTGCGTAGATGTTCTTCCAGCCAATGCCTGTTGATTCACCGATTGCAGCCGTATCAAACCCTTTGCCATTATCTTCAATCTGCAGCACGATTGCGCTATTGACCTGCGACATAGACAGGCTGATCTCCGACGCGCCGGAATGCTTCATAATATTACCCAGTACCTCCTGTACTATGCGGTAGAGCGATAGGCCAAACTCTTGATTGAAGCGGTGTGCCCGCACAGCATCATCCACCAAAAACTGTACTGCGATACCACTGTTCTGGGCCATTCTGGCGCATAGATTTTCCAGCGCGCGCACCGTACCGAAGGTAAGGTCTTCCGGAATCAGGTTGTGCGAGATGGCGCGTACTTCATCAATCGTTTTGTCTACGAGATTGGTAATGATTGTTTTATTTTCTAGGTCGTCCTGTGGCTGCGAAGTGAGGCGCATTTTCATTACTGCCAGCATTTGCCCGATAGAGTCGTGCAAGTCCCGCGCAATACGGATGCGCTCTGCCTGTTCTCCTTCAAAAATCGATCGGGTTGCACGCTGTTCTTCTTTCGTTGTTGCCCGGATAGTACGGATACGCAGGGCAAGCAGGAAGATGAGCGCCAGTGCTGCAACGCAACCTAGGCCGACGGCGATTGCGGTATTGCGCTCGCGCAGGGCGCGTGCCCGGGCGGCAGACTGAATACGGCCTTCATAGCTGAGGCGGTCGCGGTCGCGAAGAGCACGCTGCGTATTATAGCGCGTTTCTGCATCCGCAATTGCCCCGATATAGTTTTGGCTGCGTGCGGTATCTGCTACGCTATCATATTCAGTGATGTATTTATAGGCAGAGGCATAATCATGCAGGGAATCATAAATGCCAATCAGGTTTTGCAGCGCAATCTTCTCAATGCGCAGATTACCCGCAGCCTTTGCTGCAGCCAGAGAAGCAGTGAATTGCCTGATAGCACCTTTGGAATTGCCGTGCTGCATTTGTGCCGTGGCTATATTCTGGCGACATTCATCTACTAACTCATTATTGCCTGTACGCTGCGCAATCTGCAGCGCCTGATTATAGAAAACTATAGCCGCTTCATGGTTATGTCTGTGATATGCGGCGTTGCCAAGATTACTGAGTGTCTGCGCTATGCCAAGCGAATCGCCTGATGCCTTTTTTAAATTAAGTGCTTTTTGCAGCAATCGCTCTTCCTGCACCGTGTCACCCAAATCGCCGTAGCAGAGCGCCATGCCTGTAAATACGCCCGCGGCTGCGCGTTGTCTGCCATCTTTCAGTGCAGGATATATACGGTCGTAATATGCCAGCGCTTTCTGTGGCTGGTGCATATGGTAATAGGTATTGCCAATGGATAGCGTGGAAATGTAGCGGTTTTGCATTTCCGCATCCCCTGCCGCTTCGTAATAAGCAAGTGCGGGGAGCTGATATTTAAGCGCTTCAGGAAAATCGCCTTTCAGGCTGTAAAGTTGCCCGAGGTTGGCCTGCATTCCATTGATAATGCGTTGCGCGCGAAGCTGCCGGCCTGCATCAAGTGCTATCTTGTAATAATAAGCAGCAGAGTCAAACATGCTGCGGTCTTTGTAATATGCACCGATCTGGTTGGCGCAGGAAGCCAGGGCCGGGCTGGCGTTGCCACTGGTTTCTCCAAATCCTCTTTTTGCCCACGAGAAAGATTCGCCGGGATTATTGTCGGAAAGAATTACCGAAATTTTTGCAGATAGCCGGCTCCGCAAGTCAGAGCCGGTTGCGGTATCGTGCACACGGATCAGGCTATCTGCCTGCCCACGCGCTTCATGCACAAAAAGCCCGAGCAGCAAAACGGTGAGCCACGGTTTACGAATCATGAGGCCGGGATATGAGACACGAAAGATAGGGAAGGGAGGCGAACATTGGCTTTACTGAAGGTGAAACAGCCGCAGCTATAATGTCTCCGAGCGCAGCGACCATTGTATCTGCGCGCCATCGGCAGGCTGAGCCCCATAGACGGTGCCTACGTCAAAAATGATGAGAAATTTGTACCGGCCATCTTTTTCAGGATGCCAGTACTGGTCGGCAGCGCCTTCCCATATTTCCTGATCATCCTCACCCCGCACCTGGTAGCGCACAAATCCACCAATGGGCATAATAGAAAGCTTGCCGCGCACCACATTGCTCGCCGTCACATAATATTTGAGGCCGCTGGTACAATCCCAGGAGCAAAGATTTTCCAACCTGCCCCGCGCCGTATTGACACGGCCCTGGCTGCGTATCAGCATATGATGATCTACGATTACCTGCGGCGGATACATGGAATCATGCACCCGCCTGCGCTCCGCAAAAACAGGTTCCATAGCTGCGAGGTAATCTGCTACATGCGTCTTAATCCATTTATCCTTTACCTCTGCATAGGGATGAAAATGCTTGCTGTGCTCACCGTTACCCGCCGTATTGTAATAACCGGTTGTGCCATCTTCATGAATCTGAATGCAATGGTAGCTATCATCTTCATCCCAGCGGCCGATGTTCACCCATTTTTCGCTGTCCGGAACATTTATTCCATTCACCTTCTTGCTGAAAAAATCAATGCCATATCCCAGTTGCTTTCCGTTTTTGAAAGAGCCGTTGAAATTCCCCACG
Source organism: Chitinophagaceae bacterium (assembly GCA_965200035.1). Classification (GTDB taxonomy): domain Bacteria; phylum Bacteroidota; class Bacteroidia; order Chitinophagales; family Chitinophagaceae; genus UBA1952. The sequence continues at coordinate 2,573,681 of OZ241334.1, forward strand.
TTGGATATGAGTGAGCCTTCACCATCCATTTGACCCTCTTTGAATGTTCCGGTGTAGGTGTACTCGCCGGGTGTGGTCCAGGTAGGATTGATGAAGATCGCCTGACCCCTGCCGTTCCTGCAATCGCCGGAAATGCAGCGTATAAACTTTAGCTGCGCGAAAGAGCAATGTGAAATGATGAGCAGTACAAGAAGTATGAATAGCTTTTTCATAAGGAAAGATTGAACGTTATCCCGGCATTTAGTGGATCACATCTACATGATACCTGTTGTCAAACCGGTCGGCCTTTACGCCTGGCTGCTGGTCTGAGGCCGCGCCTGTGCCGTGACAGCAATTGCAGGTTACATCACGGTACATGGTGTAGAAGTCCTGATGATAATGATCGTTGGCCTGATAGAGTACGCTGCCGTAGGAATGATTGACAATGGTGCCGTGTCCATGGCAGCAAGAGCAGATGCCATAATGCTCGTTTTCGGCGGGCGAGGGCGGTGGCATGACGGGCTTGCCATTTACATAAGGGATGGACTTACCGGAAGGCGAATAAATAGTGCCGTTGTATTCCTGTCCGCCCGCATAATAAGTACCAACGTATTTCGCGCCACTGCTATAGGTATAAGTGCCGCTGTACTGGAAATTATCCAGAAAAGTACCTTCAAAAGTATCCCCGTTCGAAAAGAAGAAAGTGCCCTGTCCTTCCCGCTTTTTGTTCTTAAAATTCCCAACGTACTTATTGCCTGAAGGAAACTGATAAGTGCCAAAACCAGTGATGCAATCACCATCTTTACAGCCCGCATCCTGCGCCTGCAAAGGCTTGTAATCTTTTGCATCCACATGCACGAGGGCAAAGGCTTGTTTCTTTCCGGCAGAATAATGCACCGGGCCCCGCTTGCCGTCCTTCGTCACTTCCTCGCCATCACCATCTTCCAGTCCATTCTTAAAATGTCCGGTGTAGGTGTAGTCGTCGTACTTCATTGAGCCCTGTCCTTCAGGCTTGCCATATCTGAACTCGCCGGTATAGACGCACCAGCCGAAATCATATATGCCCTTTCCATTCACACAATTGCCGGAACGGCACTGAGCGCGGCTTTGCAATGATGGAATGATGATTGCGAATAGTAATAAATACTTCATAATCCGGATTATTTAGCGGCCAGCTCTTTGGCCTTTGCGTCATCTGCATCGGCAAGCGCTGCATGGCCCTGATCCCGGTACAGTGATGCGCGGACCGTGTAGAGCAGGTAATATTCCGGCGCAATGGAGATGCCTGTAGTAGCGGCTGCAATGCCTTCGGCCGCTTTATTCGCATTGGCCAGCGAAACGGCTTTCCACATAAATCCTTCCCCGTCCGCTGGCGAGAGTACAATTGCTTTCTCGGCCGCTGCTAGAGCCTCCGCATAGCGGTCCAATGTATTCAGGTCGCGGCTTTGCTCATTGTAGAATGCGGCCCGCTTAGGGTCTAATGCAATGGCCTTATTAATGGCCGGAAGCGAATTGGTTGCCTGATTCATATCTACGTACAAGCGCGCGAGCTGCCCATAAGTATCGGGATAGTCCGGCTTAATGGCAATGGCGGCATTGAAGTCGGCAAGCGCTTTGTCGCTTTCTTTCCGCGCCGCGTAAATCTCGCCGCGGTGGAATATGGAGTAGTAATCTTTAGCGTTCAGCATGATGGCTTTGTTGTAGTCGGCGAACGCGTCATCGGGCTTGCGCATATTAACATAGACGACACCGCGCAAAGCATATCCTTCTGATTCATCAGGCATAAGCGAGATGTATTTATCATAGTCTTTGATAGCTGCAGCACTACGACCCAGCTCGCTGAAATACCTGCCCCGGGAGAGGTAAGCATCCGCATATTCGGCATTGGCAGCGATGCTCTGGCTGTAATTGGTTATTGCGCCCTGCGCATTACCGTTAGCTTGCAGCGCTTCACCTTTAATGTATAGCAAGCCTGCGTCTGGTGCATGTTTCGCATTGTATCCATCAACCAATTTTATAACCTCGGCTGACTTGCCCAGTTGGTATCCGGCCTTGGCGCGCATCGTTACGAACGGAATAGCGCCATCCGAATTATCAATACCCTTACCGGCCACATCATAGGCTTCGGCGTACTTGCCGCCATTGAAGTACAGGATGCTGAGGGCATTGATCGTATACAGGTCTTTACCGTTCTCAGTCAGCGCTTTTTTAAACAGCGGGATGGCTTCGTCCGGCTTGCCGGCTTTAAATAAATCGGTGGCCTGCTGCTGTGTGACCGTGAGCTTTGGCTGGGCTGCCGTTGTAGCGATAGTGCAGGCTACAAGCAGAGAGAACAACAAATTCTTCATGATTTTCAGTTGAACTTCTTAAGGTATTTGCAACCATATACGCGATAGGTATCACTGCCTTTTGGAAAGATATAAACCCACATCAGGCGATACTGGTAATCACGTTTTACAGTTACACCATAAGTAGCTCCGTCTTTGTCTTTGATCTGCAGATCAAGCGTACGGATCTGCCTGCTTTTGTCGTCAGACTCCTCATCTGTACGGGTCATTTTATACACGCTCGGCGTGCTATCTTCAGCGCCTATGCTCAGCGTGGAATCTTCTGTATTAATGATGATGTCACCCTCTACCCGGCTGGACATGCCTGCAACAGGAGACGAGCCGAATTGCATATCTAAACCGCTTTTCTGAGTCTCCGACCAATAGGAGGTGAAGTGAATGGTCTTGAAATGGCTGCCGGCACTGGCCGGGAATGTGATGCAACAGGCGGTTAATATTGTAAGAATGAATTTCACGATGGTGATTTTTGAAAGTTGCAGATGTAATTTTTATTGTAAAAGCCTGACCTTCATATTGCGTAAGCCTGTCTGTACGTGCTGTGTTCATGCATCACGCCGGACTGCTTGAAAATACCAGTCATTGCTGAATACGATGCTCGCCAGCTTTCTCGTCGCTACACTGATTATTCAGAGAAGTCTAAGAATTAATGCGGGGAACGCAGCGACAAATTTTCCATGAGCGTAAAGTTTTTGAACACTGTAAAGATGTCTTTGCTCCACACCAGTAGCAATAGGTATTTGTAGCCTTTTACGATGGGTATTTATACCTACCGGCAGCTATTATCGCACTTCTTACATAAAAGATCAATGATTCGGATATTTAATGAGGATGCTGCATTAGCTCTAAGCATTATTGCTTTGGATCAAATTTTGGTGAAGAGATAATTGATGCGGTTTGCGTATCTTTCTGTTATCGATGGCGCATCTCAAAAGATGCAAAACAAATGGCTGGCAGCCACTTAGTCTGTTATGGATACAGGTAAATCCGGAATGCCGGATTTTTTAAATTCTGTAAATAACCTTGTTCCGCTGGATCATAATGCAGCGGCAGATTTGTCGGGCCGGTTATATACTAAAGCCTTTCGTAAAGGTGATTTTATCCTGAAGCAACGTCAGATCTGCAGGTCTTTATATTTTATAAATGAAGGACTGGTCAAGCTGTTTTTCAATAGTGAAGACAAAGCATTTGTGATGCGCTTCTTCCCGGAAGGAGCCATGTTTACACTGCTTGACAGCTACCTTAACCAATCACCGGCGCAATATGAGATCGTAGCCCTGGAACCAACTACCATTACTTTTATTAGTTACGATGATCTGGAAGACCTTTGCAAAAAACACCACGCTATTGAAACGTTTTTCCGGAAGCTGGTATCTATGGCAGCGCTGAACATGATGAGCCGTGTGAGTGAAATGCTGGAAGAAGATGCAACGGCACGCTATGAAAATTTTGTGCGGCAGAACAATGCATTGATGCAACGAATCAGCCTCGGTGATCTGGCGGCATACCTTGGTATCACCCAGGTGTCGCTGAGCCGCATAAGAGCGAAGCGCTGATTATTTATCATTTGAAAAAAAACAGGTCGTACGGACCGGCGAGCTTTGCAGCTGAATATTTAACGCTTCAGCATCTATGCAAACCACCAGAATCAGACGGACCTTAAGCCTTTTCGCTGCCAGTATTTTCGTTATCGTCGCACCGGTACTGGGCTATATTAATATGGGACTTCCACCGGTAATCATTATCGGGAGTTCGGCAATCGTTGCTTTCGTGCTCTGGTATCTTACTTATTTCAAGAACCCGACCGATCCAAAATTGATGCTGCCGCTTTTTATCCTTACAGTTGCCGGGCTGCAGATCCATATTACAGAAGAATACCTGACAGGTTTTGGCCCGGCCATGAGCAGGCTGTTCAATATTCCGTGGTCAGAGCGCAGTTTCCTGATGGTGTTTGCCCTGGTGGGGCCAACGATCTATACGCTTACCACATTAGGGCTTTATTGCCGTATTCGCCTGGCTGGCTTTGTTGCCTGGTTTATCTTTATCGGACCGGGTGTGGCCGAATTTACGCATTTCATTTTCCCACTGATGCAGCCCAGCCTTGAGCCGGGCAATTTAAATAAACTGACAGAGACGATCAGGGGAACACGAATTTCCGACATGCCCAACTATTACTATAAAACTACCGATCACTACTACTTTGCGGGTATGTGGACTGCTATTCTGCCAATGATTCCGGGTATTTATTCCATTTATCGCCTGATGAAAGAGTACAGATCCAGTAAGAAAGTAAAGTCTTTCATCCTGCCTTTGTAGAAGCCGTAAAAGGTGCATGAGAAAGAGGAGCGAATCATATCGTTTACCAGCGACCACTTGACACCTATAAGCACTGATTACTACCTGCCATTAGGAGGTGCAACAACTTGTGCGTTTAGCAAAAATTAAAGCAGAAATATTAATGACTCAAACCGTGCTTTTCTAACGAGCAGAGATGGTCTCATCTTTTTGGTTGGGGCCGGAGCCTATAGTGATAGCGATCATATAGTATGGCGGCATGACCGCAAAACGGACTGACGGTAATACCCGTCAGTCCGTTTCTTGTATAAGCGAAACCGCTGTAGGACTAAGGGCATTTGCCTGATGCAACCGCTTTGCAACCGCCGGGTTGCTATAGGATATTCAGGAGAATATTTACCATGACCGGTTTTTAAAAATTGGTCTGTAATGCGGATGGCTGACTGATAAAATTTCCTGCTGACCATTTCGCAGTTGTTATCGGCGATCACTGAAGAATGCTTGCAGATAGGTTGCAAGCGTCGGCAATTCTTTTGCAAACAATACTGAACAACTATCGCGATACAGAATGCTCAGTGGCCCATAATCAATATTCTAAAAAACAAATTCTATGAACTTAATTACGGCCCCCATTAAGCTGGGGCAACAAGGAAACGAAATCAAAAATCTTCATGAAGCGATCCTGTGGTACATCAATAAGGGCATGTTGCACGTTGACGATTCGAACCAGATTAATCTGATGATGGATGAGGTGTCGAAATCGCTCTTTGGCGGTGGCACCAACTATATGCTGATCCGGCTTTCGCAGCAACTGGGCTTTCCCTACCAAAACAGTATTGATGAAAATGCAGCCCACATTATCAATCAATTCATTAATCCGGATGGCACGATAGAGCCCATCAAAGTGACGGGTATCGTACTGAACAATAATGGAAAGCCGGTGATGAATATCCGCGTAGAGCTGCATACGGTAGGCCTGCGAAGCGATCAGGTGGTGGCTGTAACACATACTATAGATCAGGGAACATTTGAAATGGTATATACTCCATCAGGAAATGCCGATAGTACCGATGCAATCCAGGTAACGGCCATTGTGGAAAGCAGTGGTGAAACAGTGAGCTCTCCGGTCATCTTCAAGATCAGCACAGACATTAATATAGAGCTGAAGATGCCGATAGATAGCGCTAAAGAGATTGCGGATGAATATGCATCGCTCAACAATCAGGTGCTTAAAGCGGCCGGCGGAAATGCAGACGCGCTGAATGAAGGTGATACTTCCTTTATAGCAGGCAGCACCGGTGAAAATGAGCTGCTCGTGCGTATGCACCTGCTGGCGCAGCAGTATTCAAGAACCACCGGCGTACAGGCTGACTTTCTGTATGCGATTATGCGCAAGACCGGACAGCAATCGCTGGAAACGATCTTCAACATTCCGGCTGCGGAGCTATCAGATATCCTGAAGTATTCTATAGCAGTAAATACGATATCGCATTACGAAAAAGGTGCCATCAATAACAGTGTGAAAATGCTGAAAGATGCTGCCAGCAAGGAAATCCTGGGAGATGCGGGACAAACGGCAGCAAATGCCAAAGCCTATAAGATTCTCTCAGCTACGCTTCCGGAGAATGTGGTGTCAGGATTCCTGCACTATTACTATAACAATGACACCGGTGATCCAAAATTCTGGGACACTGAGCAGATAACGGGCAATGTACCGGGCCTTACTATAGATCAGGCGGATGCCCTGAAGCATACTTTAAGCCTGGCGCTCATCACCGGCAGCAACCCGGCAATGACGAAAGCCATGCAGGGAATGACAACGGATAAGCTGGCCGGCAAGACGCAGGAAGAATGGCAGCAAATGGTTCAGAGCAATATGAACCAGGACTTTGTATTTCCGGACTATGTTCAGGATGGCACCAACGATGAGCGCGTTGCGGCTTATGCGGCTACCCTAAAGAATAACTATGATGGAGCCTTCCGTACCGAAGCAGTCAGCCAGCAAATCCAGACAGATATAGAAGGTGCATTCCCCATGCTTAAGCAGAGCCTGAGCGCATTCACCAGAAACAATCCGGGATTTGATTTGCTGCGCACTCCGGTTTCCGCACTTACAGCAGATCAGGGCTTTAACTTTTCCGGCATTTCAGACACGAATAAGTTTGTAAGTGAAGTAGCAGCTACACAGCGCCTGAGTGCCATTACGCCTTCTTATGAAGGTGTGGCTGCATTACAGACCGGCGGGCTCAACTCTGCCAAGGCCATTACCCAACTCGGGCAGGAAGAGTTTGTAAGCAGCTATGCCTATGCGCTCGGCGGCGCTGCCAATGCAAGCGTTGCCTATAATAATGCAGTCACTACAGTAATGGTAACACAGGCGTTGTCTGTGAACGCTTATCAGTGGCTTAACCTCAATGTGCCATCCATCTATACCCCGCCGCCTGATGCGAACCCGGACTGGCGCTCTCTGTTTGGCAATGTGGATTTTTGCACTTGCGACAACTGTATGTCGGTGTTCAGCCCTGCGGCCTATTTCGTAGACTCACTGGAGCTGCTCAGAAAGTACAATGCCAGCGCCTATAACTGGCTGAAGGCAAAGCGGCCCGATCTGTGGGACATTAAGCTTACCTGCAAGAATACCAATACAGCACTGCCTTACATTGATCTTGCCAATGAATTACTGGAAGACCTGATGTCTGCATCAGGCACCAATGCATCGACCGTTTCCGGCCAGCCCCTATATCCTATCCATGCACACGACACTACGCTGGATGAAAAAACCCTTAGTGCCACCCCGCAGTATATCAATAGCACCGGCACTGCAGCATCGCTTCCTTATAACAAGCTGAAAGCGGCTAAATACCCCTGGACCGCTCCATACAATTACTTCTATGAGCAGGGCAAGGAGTATCTCTCGCTGATCAACATCAAGCCTTATCAGCCTGCGCAGACTTTTACCGGCACGCCGGATGCGTTTACGCTGAACAATATTGATCTGGCGTGCGCTTATCTGAATATTACGAGAGAAAATCCGGGCGCTTCATTGGGTGAATATTTTATCATCACGGACAGCGCTTCTACTCTGTTGCGCACTTATTATGGCGTTACCGGCAGCAATATCGTTGATCCTTCCAACAGGTCTTCCTTTATTGGCATACCCGGCGGCACGCTTGTATCAGCTGCTACACCGTTCCTGAATCGTGTAGATATTCTGATGCAGCAGAGCGGACTTTCTTTTACAGATATCCTTGAGCTGCTGGATTGCTATTATGTCAATCCGATCGTTACTGCTACGCCGCTGACACGCCGCCTGAAAATAACGGCTACTCCTGAAACGGCTTGTGACACCTCCAAGATGGTGATTACCGGTCTTACGGAAAATGACCTTCTGGTGATACACCGCTTTATCAGACTGCAGCGCCATACCGGCTGGAGCAAGTATGAGCTTGACCGTGCATTCCAAATGCTGAATGTAAGCGCCGGCGCGGCTATCACGGATGATCTGCTGATCGCCGTTGCCCAGGTCAAACGCATGACCGAAATCCTGACCTGCAGCGTAGATGACCTTCTGCCTTTCTGGGGAGATATGGGCTACATGGGCTACAGCAGCTATGGCGGCGATAAGCCGGAGCTGATACCCACCCAATATGAGCGCTTCTTCCGCAACCAGGCTGTAGTGCCTAACTATGACCAGATCACTGGCTATCCATTCCTTGCAGATATGGCTGCGTGGAAAACCTCCAGTGCGGGGGTGACCACAGCGATCCTTCAATCACAACTGGATTATGTAATGGCTGCTTTTCAGATATCCGAGCAGGACTTTGATAAGCTGTTCCAATTCTTCCATGCGGATAGCGGTCTGAGTAGCGTATTCCAGACTTCCGGTACCGGTGCATTCTCTTTTAATTACAAGAATGTGCTGAACCTGCTGCGCGAATTCACGCTGGCGCGCCTGCTGCAGATTGATATCAAGGATTGGTGCCTTTTCAGAAGCTGGCTAAAGAGCCTGACCAACAGCATAGACCCATTTGCATACAATGCTACCGGCCATCTGTCTGCTACTCTGCTCTTTATTGATAAAGTAAGGATATTACGCAACAGTGGCTTCAAGGCATCAGACCTGAATTACCTTTTTGATGATCGTTTCGATACGGATGCAGCGAAAGCAGAACAGCAGGATATGCTGTTCACACGCTACCAGGATCTGCGCACTATATTGGCGAAGCTGAATACCAGCGTAATCGATACCGCAGGCACCGTTGATGCGAAAGCCTTACAGGTGAAGGTAGGTTTGGCACTGGATGATGCAGATGCCGCATTTATCGTGGACTACATTGCCAACATTTCCCGGCAAAGCGGCACAACCACTTATACTTTCAGCACTGATGACCGTAACCGTTTGATTCAATTGCTTCCGAAGGAATTGAGCGCACCAGAGAAGAGCAGCATTGCTGCGCAACTGGTAGGCACGCCGCCATCTACGGCTTACACACTTATCGTAAAGAATGATCGCCTGAAGCTGGTGAACAGCATTTATACGCGCGCTGCCCTGAAAGGACAAGTGCGCCACTACCTGAGCACCGTTTACAAAACAGACCTTGCGGTAAGTGAACTACTGCTGGCTGATTGGATCACCGCCGGTACAGCTACAGATGCATACGAAGCATTGATCGCGGAAAAGTTTATCGGTAGTACCGGAGCACCGGACATCACGGACCCTAATGCACAGAATGTGCTGCTGGCCCTCGAGCATTTCGATAAGGCTACGCATATAGCCGATACCGGCAATCTCAGCGCAGCCGATACCGGATTCTTCCTTGAAAATAAAACGGCGCTGGGCATTCCTAATATCGCCAATCTGCCGGTCGGGCATTCCTGGAATAGTACAGCCACTATTACGCCGGTCAGTGCAGACACCTGGTTTATGCTTATCAGCTGGCTGGATGTCCGCAATTCGATGACCCCCTCACCTACCGGACTGGTAACGGTGCTTTACAGTCTGCTCAGCATGACCGGAAGCACTGCTGCCACCAGAAAGCAACAATGGTTTGAGTCAATGGTACAGGCCCTGCAGATCAGCGAGGCCGATCTTGAAGTATTGGTTGGTGCAAAGACCAATACAGGCTTAACCGGCATCCTCAACCTGAACTTTGCCACCGGCCAGCCACACCTGGACCCGGAGAGCTATCGCAGAGTGATTGGCTGTCTGGACCTGCGTGCGGTGCTTGAGGTGAATATGAACAGCTGTGTAAATATCACCAATGCACTCCTGCGCCCTCAGGTGCAGAGCGATGCCGACTTTGTAGTGCAATCTGTAAAAGCGCGCTATAGCAATGAAGAATGGCTGGAGCAGAGCAAGCCCGTAAATGACCGCCTTCGCAGCAGCCGCCGCGATGCAATGGTAGCTTACCTGCTGGCCTTCCCGCCGCTGGCTTACCGCAATCGCTGGGTCACTGCAAATGATCTGTTCGAGACATTGCTTACCGATACGGCTATGATGCCTGTGGTACAGACTTCGCGTATCAAACAGGCTATCAGTACTGTTCAACTCTTTGTGGACCGTTGCATCCTGCAAAAGGAAAGCGATCTGAGCAATAATCTGCAGGCTCTTTCTCCGGACACCATTCGTCAGTGGAATCTGTGGCGCAAATGGTACCGTATCTGGGAAGCCAACCGCAAGATTTTCATCTATCCTGAAAACTGGATTGAGCCGGATCTGCGTGATGATAAGTCACCATTCTTCATAGAGCTGGAAAAGTTCCTGAAGCAGAATGACATCACCTCACTGACGATGGAGGATGCCTACCGTACTTATCTGGAGCGGCTGGATGAAGTCGCACATCTTGAAGTGGTAGGTTACTACACAGAAGACATCATCAATGGCAGCACCGTAACAGATACAGTTGTGCATGTATGGGGCCGAACCCGCTCTACGCCGCATATCTATTACTACCGCAAGCGCACAGGTGGCACCTGGAATGCGTGGGAAAAAATGGATACGCAGATTGATGGAGATCAGTTTGCGCCGGTGAAATGGCGCGGACGCCTTCGCCTCTACTGGCTTACTTTCTCCGAGCAGGTGAAAGACAAGATCAGCAGGATTACAGTAGGCGATGAGCCCGAGCATACGGAAAAATTCTGGCGCATTGAGTTGAACTGGACGGAGCTGAAGAATGGTCGCTGGACGCCGAAGCAAATTGGCAAGGAGCACCTTGACACAGACCCTTATGGCGCAGCCCGGCTGGTTGACATAAGATTCAACTATGGTCATATTTACAACTGGACTCCTGATCTGAAGCCTTACACCATAGATACGTTCAATGACAGCTTTGAATTCCTGAAGAGCAGTATGGTGCCTTATGCACGCGTAAACAGCGATAACGAGCTGGAAGTGATCGTGCACGGACGCAAAAAGTATGTATCCCAATCGGACCTGAATGCCTTCCTCGATGCTAAAAAACCAGGCGCAGGCGGCTACCGCTGGTATATGACCCAATCATGGGCCGGCGATCCGGAATACTGGGCAACCCAGCTTATGAACCGCTTTGATGATAACGGCTACCGCGCTTATACAGAAGAATTCTATTTCTGGAATGCAGTTAAGTACGAAGAGTTCAAGGGACGATTCACGGTGAAGCACAATAAGGTGCATGCCGACCGGAATAATATTCCTTATACATTCTATGATAAGCTGGTAGAGAACCTGCCTTACCAACCTGATGAAAGCCAGTATAGCTACAAGAAGTCAATTGGCCAGGGCTATGAGCACCTTACCAATTACGCCACAACGCCTGTCAGCGTTAAGCTGCTGAACCAGGCGCCCGAATTCAACAGTGCACCTTCACCGGATAAATACCTGGTTTTCTCCAGAATGATTCCGCAGGGCAACAGTGGCAGCTATATACCGTTCCCGAGATTCTTCTACAAGGATTATAAGAACTCATTCTACGTAGAAAAAGTGTCCTTGCCGGCACCGATTGAAATATCGACCCGGAATGTGGCTCAGGATCGCTCAGCGCAATTGCTCTCAGGAGTGGCCCTGCGCTCCGGCTCCGGCGGTATCAGCAGTGACTTTACCCTTCAGCTGGATCAGGCCAATTACGGTACGACCACTTTGGCCAAATCAGGAGCCTTCAGCATAATCAGTAGTGTAAGCTATTACCGTTTCTATCCATTCTATCACTATCGGGTCAATAACCTGATGGATCAGCTGGACCGCTATGGACTGGATGGATTATTCGACTGGGATTTTATCTCACTGAATACTTCCAATGATGATATGGCATTCCAGGGAACCTATCAGCCTACTTCACAGGTGCTGCATTATCTGCCGCTGAATCAGACGAACGCAGATCACGATGTATATCCGAAAGCATCCCTGGATTTTGGCTATGACAGCCCGAATGCAATCTATAACTGGGAGCTGTTTTTTCATATCCCATTGCTGATTGCCACACGCCTGATGCAGGATCAGAAGTTTACTGAGGCCATGCAGTGGTTCCACTATGTATTCAACCCGACCAATAAGTCACAGACATCGCATGGCAATGGTGCAGAGCGCTTCTGGCAGTTCTTTCCATTCTATAGAGAGTCCATTCAGGGTGTACCATCTATCGATCAGGTAATGGCCAGCCCGGATCTGCAGAATGCGGTGGCGCAGTGGGCCAATGACCCGTTCAAGCCACATCTGGTAGCGCGCACACGCATCAGCGCGTATATGAAGAATGTGCTCATGAAATATCTGGATAACCTGGTGGCATGGGGCGATCAGCTCTTCCGCCGCGATACAATGGAATCCATCAACGAGGCAACACTGCTATACATTCTTGCAGCGCAATTGTTGGGCAAGCCTCCGGTGAAAATGCCTGCGCGTGTAGCATCTGCACCCAAGACTTATGCAGACATGGTAGCTAACCCGGCCAATATGAATGCATTCTCCAATGCGCTGGTACAGGTAGAGACCATTCTTGCGCCTACAGGAGTATCGCAGCAGTACACTGGCAGCGCTACCAATCCGCTGTACATGTTCTACTTCTGCATTCCGCCAAACAGCCAGCTACTAGGCTATTGGGACATTGTTGCAGACCGCCTGTTCAAGATCCGCAATAGTCAGAACATTGATGGCGTAGAGCGTCAGCTTGCATTGTTTGAGCCGCCCATTGATCCGGCACTGCTGGTAAGGGCCGCGGCTTCAGGAGTTTCATTGAGCGATGCTGTAAATGAGCTGTTCTCACCGCTGCCACAATACAGGTTCTCGGTAATGGTGCAGAAAGCATCGGAGCTGGCTCAGGAGGTAAAATCGCTTGGCGGATCATTACTGGCTGCCATTGAGAAGAAAGACGCAGAACATCTGTCGCTGCTGCGCAGCAGCCACGAGATCAGTGTGCTGGAAGCAGCGAAGGAAGTGCGCGAGATGCAGATTAATGAAGCGAAGGCACAGATTGATGCGCTGACTGAGCAAAGGAATATGGTTACCGTGAGAAGAGATTATTACGGCACACTCCTTGAGAAAGGCCTTAACTCCTTCGAGCAGTCTCAGCTGGACAGCATACAGACCAGCATTCCGCTCAGAGTAACGCAGGGCGTACTGCAAACCCTCGGCGGGGCAATGCACGCCTTCCCTAATCTGAAAATCGGTTCGCCATTCTCTATGGGTGTAACCTGGGGTGGTGCTAACCTCGGTAGCCTGGTGGAAGCCGGAGCATCCGCTGTAGGCATAGCATCTACCATCAATGATATCCACGGCTCTATGGCTGGCATAAAAGCCGGTCATGCGCGCAGAAGCGAAGAATGGGCACAGCAGCGCAAGCAGGCTGATGCAGAGCTGAAGCAGATCGAAAAGCAACTGGTAGGAGCGGAGATCCGTGCTGCCATTGCAGATAAAGAGTTGGTCAATCATAATCTTCAGTTCAGAAATGCGCAGGAGATGGATCAGGCTATGCACGATAAATACAGCAACGAAGACCTGTATGACTGGATGATCGGCCAGATATCCATGACTTACTTCCAGAGCTACAAGCTGGCATTTGATGTGGCCAAGCGTGCCGAGCGCTCTTACAGCTATGAGCTGGGCGCAGAGCCAACCACACCATTTATCCAGTTTGGATACTGGGACAGTCTGAAGAAAGGGCTACTCGCCGGCGAAGCATTGCTTTATGACATCAAGCGAATGGACATTTCTTACCTCGACCTGAACAAGCGTCAGCACGAAATGACCAAGCATATATCACTGGCAGCGCTCGATGCCGATGCACTGATCAGGCTGAAGGCAGGTGATGCGGTAGGCGTTTCACTTCCTGAATGGCTGTTTGATATGGATTATCCGGGGCATTACATGCGTCGCATCAAATCTGTAAGCATCAGTATTCCGTGTGTGGCCGGCCCTTACACTACAGTAAGTGCCAAGCTTACACTGAACAGCAGCCGTTATCGTAAAAATCCGGTAAATGGCAGTACTGCTTACACTGAAGTAGCGGGCAATGATTCACGGTTTACTTATCTGTTTGGTGGTGGTCAGTCCATTGCTACCAGCAGCGCGCAGAATGACAGCGGTATGTTTGAAATGAACTTCCGTGATGAACGCTACCTTCCGTTTGAAGGAGCGGGCGCTATCGGCGAATGGACACTGGAGCTGCCTTCAAAGTATGCTTCATTCGATATCAGCTCAATCACAGACGTTATCATCCATGTGAACTATACAGCCAAGTATGATGGCGGCCTGGCAACAGGTGCGAACAATAACATTGCTGCACTGATTGCCAATGCCACAGCAGGCGCCAGGCTTCCAAGACTGTTCAATGTGAAGCAGGAGTTCCCGGATGAGTGGAATGCATACCTCAATGAAGTACAGGGTGGCAATATGAACGCGATCCTCTCATTACCTGTGCATCCGGATCTCTTCCCGCTGTTCTGCAAAGGACGGACGATCAGCCTGAGCAGTGGTGTATTCAAAGCAATCAGAACAGACAATACAGTCATTGCAGACATTGTGGTGAAGAAAGCAACAGGCACACCTGTAACGCTTACAACGCTCAATACAACCAATGATTACAAGAGTTCTGGCTCCTTCGGTACTACAACGGTAGATAATCAGTATTCCATGAAGCTCGCATTCGGTGCATCTTCAGCAACTACGCCGGCCCAGCTTACGGCCGTGCTCAGGAATATCGATATGCTGTGGCTTGCAGCGATCTATTCTGTATCCTGATGCTCTTTTCAAACCCTTTAAAGCCTTGCCTGCCGGAATTTATTTCCGGCAGGCGGGTTTTATAACCTGATAAACCATAAAAAATGAAGAATCATAATAAAGCTGAAGCCGGCAAAACCGATGAGCAGCAAAAACAGTCGTATCCACTGGACAACTACACCGTACAGCCCCAGACAAAGGGTGGCGGCGATGAAAGTCCGTTCTATAAATCACAGGCGCCAAGTATTGCTATGCCCAAAGGCGGCGGAGCATTGAAGGGTATTGATGAGAAGTTCAATGTAAATGCAGTGAATGGCACGGCATCTCTGGAAGTGCCTTTGCCTCTGACACAAGGCCGCAGCGGCTTTACTCCCTCTCTGGCATTGTCTTACAATTCCGGTGGCGGCAATGGCGAGTTCGGTCTCGGATGGGCGTTGAGCCTGCCTGCCATTCAGCGCAAGACAGATAAAAAACTACCCCGTTACGAAGATGCTGACGAAAGCGACATATTCCTCTTCGCAGGCGCTGAAGATCTGGTGCCGCTCTTAAAGACGGACGGAACTATTCAGGAAATCACTTCCGGCAGCTATACGATCCGCCGGTATATCCCGCGCATTGAAGGCCTTTTTGCCCGTATCGAGCATATCCGTAAGGCAAATAGCGCTGATACGTGGTGGAGAGTAACAACAAAAGATAATATCACCAGCTGGTATGGGCTCACCGCAGATGCACGCATTGCTGATCCTGCCTTTGCGCACAAGGTATTCAAATGGCTTCCCCAGCTTGTTATTGACAACAAAGGGAATGTACAGGAGTACACCTACATAGCAGAGGATACCGTGAACGTACCCAAAGCGCTGCACGAGCAGAACAGACAGAACGAGCTTGCACACCATGCCAATAAATACCTGAAAAAGGTAGGATACTGCAACAAAAATCCGTTCTTCATCTCTGACGCCAATGCGTATGAGCCTGCCTTGCCATCTTCCCCGCAATACCTGATGGAAGCGGTATTTGACTTTGGCGATCATACAGGTGATGTGCCTGCTTACACACCGGATGTCACGTGGCCGTGCCGTAAAGACCCGTTCTCGGATTTTCATGCGGGCTTTGAGATCCGTACCTGGCGCAAATGCCATCGTGTACTGATGTTCCACAGCTTTGCCGAGCTTGGCGATGGACAGAATATAATACCGGTACCGGTGCGCTCGCTTGATCTTTCCTATCAGCAGGAAAATGTACCGGAAAGTCTTGTGGAAGCAGATTTTATAAAGACCATTACACAGACCGGCTATAAGAAGAAACCGGACGGCCTTTCTTTTTATAAAAAGTCACTGCCTCCTATGACAATGGCTTATCAGCCGCTTCAATGGGATACTACCGTGCATCAGGTGGACGCCACAGACAGCCGGAATGCTCCCCAGGGACTTACCGGCAACTATCAGTGGACTGACTTGTATGGCGAGGGCATTTCCGGCATTCTTTCCGAAGCTGATAATGGATGGTTTTATAAAAGGAACATGGGCGAAGGGCATTTCAGCGAAGCTGTTGCCGTAGCCACAAAGCCTTCATTCAAAGGCTTGGGAAAAGCCATGCAATGGCAGGACTTGGATGCAGACGGAAGGCGACAGCTTGTGAACCTCGATAATTCGCACCCCGGCTATTTTGAGCTGGATGACGAGCAGCACTGGCAGGGATTTATGCCTTTCAGAAACATGGCCAATATCAACTGGTCCAGCCCCTATACAAAAATGCTGGATCTTGACGGTGATGGCAGGCCGGATATCCTGATCACGGATGAGAACATCTGGACCTGGTGGGCCAATAAAGGCAAGAAAGGTTATACTAAAGGCGGAAAAAGCAATACCTATTGGGATGAGGAAAAAGGTCCGCGCCTGCTGATTAATGATGCGGTACAAAGCGTATTTCTCGCAGACATGAATGGTGACGGACTTACCGATCTGGTACGCATCAAAAACGGTGAAGTATGCTACTGGCCCAATCTCGGCTATGGAAAATTCGGAGCCAGGGTAAGCATGAGCAATGCTCCTGTATTTGATAATGCAGATCTGTTTAATCCATTGTACCTGCATCTGTCGGACATCAGCGGCACCGGCGCGCCCGATCTTCTTTACCGCTCACCCGATGGCATCACCGCATGGATTAACCTGGCAGGCAATGGCTGGAGCGCCCCGGTATCGTTAGGCGTGGTTCCTTCTGTAGATAAAGACAGCCCGATCTCTGTGCTTGATTTTCTGGGCAATGGCACCGGCTGTATTGTCTGGAGCTCATCTCTGCCCCAACATGCGTCTTTACCGATGCGCTATATTGATCTGATGGGTGGCAGAAAGCCTTTCATTCTTCAGTCTTACCAGAATGGTATGGGCAAGGAAACGGCGCTGACCTATAAAAGCTCAACCAGGTATTATCTGGAAGATAAAAAGGCAGGCCGGCCCTGGGCTACAAAGCTGCCCTTCCCGGTACAATGCCTCAGTGAAACAACGACCACCGATGCGGTGAGTGAGACTACTTACGCCCAATCTTACAGCTATCATCATGGCTATTATGATCATGAAGAGCGCGAGTTTCGTGGGTTTGGCCGTGTGGAGATGATTGATACAGATCAGGCAGCGTTCTATGCTTTGCAAAATAACAGCCCTGCCGAAAATGACCTGAAGCAATATCCTGTATTGACCAAAACCTGGAATCATACCGGCGCCTGGATGCGTGAAAGCACCTTGCTGGATCAGTTTGCAAAGGAGTATTATCAGTTTGAGGGCTGGGATTCGCTACCGACTTATGCTGATTTTCCTGCCGGCCTTTCGCCGCAGGAGATCCGGGAAGCACACCGGGCGCTTAAGGGCGCGCCGATAAGGCAGGAAGTATATGCGCTGGATGGCTCGCCTTCAGAAGAAACACCTTACACCGTTACGGTTTCTACTTACAAGGTGCTGTTGGAGCAGTATCAAAAGAACAACCGGTATGCATCATTCCTGCATCATCCGGAGCAGAAAGTAGTCTGGAGCTGCGAGCGGATGCCAATGGATGTACGGGTGCTCCAAGAGATCAATCTATCTATGGATGTTTACGGCAATGTGCTGGAAAGTGCACAAATAGCCTATCCGCGCAAGCATACACCGGCATCTCTTCCTGATTTTGTGAAAGATGCACAGGGCAAGATGCACATTACCTACAGCACTCATGATTACACAAACGATGTTGAAACGACTGTAGCCTATCGCACGCGCGTGGCTCATGAAGTCTCTTCCTACGAGCTACACCTGCCGGACACAATTTATCCCGCAGAGCTGTTTACCAAAGACAGCTTTTACAATGTGCTGCCGCTTGTTTCTTCCGCCATAGATTATGCATCAGCGCCGTCTTCCTCGGTAGCCACTCTGAGAAGGTTGTCGTGCCAGCGTACAATTTTCAGAGAAGATGATGCCGCGACTGTAGCACCGATAGGTGTGCTGCATTCACTGGCCATTCATGACCAGCAGTACACACTGGCATTCACCAAAGAGATCATCAACAGATCATTCAATAATGATCCTTCCAATGAGCGGCTGGATGACGGAATGCTGCAGGAAGCCGGTTATATAGGTACCAATGATGTAGCAGGCTTTATTGCTGTGGCCTCCTCAGATCCTCAATACAATTGGTGGTGGGTGCCATCAGGAAGCGCTGGCTACAGCTCACCGGCAACCAGCTTTTATAACCCTGTAAGCTTCGAAGATCCCTGGGGGAATTCGTCTTATACCAGCTACTGGACCGGATATAATCTGCTTCCCCAAACCGCTACAGATCCGATAGGGAATGTAACAACGGTTGTGGACTATGACTGGCGTTGCCTGCAACCTGTAGTAGTAAAAGATCCTAACCTGAACTATACGGAAATATGCTATGACGCATTAGGTATGCCAGTAGCATTGGCCGTGAAAGGGAAAAATCCCGGGGGTATTACTGAAGCCGATGAATTAAACTATAAGTCCGGAGATGCGATTGATGCGGACAGCCCAATGGATATAGCCATGCAGGCAGTATTCTTCAATAATCCTGAAGACGCGGCAGAAGACCTTTTAGGCCATGCTACCTGGCGTTGTCTGTACGATTTGGATAGTCAGCCTGTTATCAACTCAATGATAGCACGCGAAGAACATTTCAGAACGGTTGCCGACCACCAGGCCGTAGAAAACAACTATCCTGAGAGTCCGGTATTGATGCGAATCACCTATACAGATGGGTTTGGCCGTATTGCTATGAATAAAGTGCTGACAGATGACGATCCGGATACCAATACTGCCCGCTGGATTGGAAACGGGAAAGTTGTTTATAATAATAAAGGGAATGCGGTATTGCAGTACGAGCCTTATTTCAGCGATACCCACCAGTACGATCATGCTTTACAGGCCGCATCAAAGGGGGTAAGCCCGCGAGTTCATTACGACCCGCTTGACCGGGCCTATCTTACAGAAATGCCTGATGGTACCTATGCTCATACAATATGGGATAGCTGGAGCCAAACGCTTTTTGATGCCAACGATACCGCAATGAGCAGCTCATGGTATACAGAGCGGATCAATGGAAGCATGGGCGCTTATGAACAGGATGCTGCACAAAAAACAATTGAACATTGGAATACGCCTGAAACCACTTTTCTGGATACCCTTTCGAAGCCGTGCTATACCATTATTATGGATACTATAAATCATGAGATCCATAGTTTCATTGATAGCGATATTCAGGGTAACCACCTGAGTATTATTGATGGTATAGGCAGTCCATCTATTCACCGTGTGCAGCTGCAGTATAAATACAATATGCTTAAAGCGCCTGTATGGCAATGCAGTATTGATGGCGGCTATCAATTCATTCTCGTGGATGTGGCCGGCAAGCCGAGCTATTCCTGGGATGCAGCCGAGCGCCGCAGTCATGTAATAGCTGATGAGTTGCGCAGACCGCTGCGCCACGAGCTGTCTCTTCCTTTGGGCAATGGAAACTGGGATCAGGAGCGCTATATCTCCGAAATGATCTACGGTGAAAACATATTGCCGGCAGCCGGCACGCTGGAGGACAATAATTTGCGTGGAAGACTTTCCATTACCCACGATGGCAGCGGTGAAAATCGTATCGATAGCTACGATTTTAAAGGTCAGCCGGTGCAGAGTCTCATCAGCCTGCTCAAAGACCCGACATTGCAGGATGCAGATTGGAGCATACTTGGCGCAGGAGATTTAAGTCCGGAAATTTTTACAACAACACCGGTATCAGATGCTCTTGGAAGGGCGGTGACCATTACAGACGCTGGTAATAATATTACCCGTCACGAATATGGCAAATCCGGTGCGCTCAAAGCCGTTTACCTCACCCACTCCGGGAGAAACGAAGAGGTGTATGTAAAGGACATTCATTACGATGCCAAAGGACGAAGAAAAGCGATCTGGCATGGCAACAATACAAAGACGAAATATACCTATAACCCGCTCAGTTTTCGTCTGCAGTGTGTGTGCACCATCAATCTTAATACCAACCCTCATACAATTGAGCAGGATCTTCATTATTGCCATGATGCGGTAGGAAACATAACGAGCGTTGTGGATAAGGCACTGGACACTTTCTTCTATAACAACAATGCTATAAAGCCGGAAAGCTACTATACTTACGATGCGCTATACCGGCTCATTCAGGCCGAAGGTCGTGAGATGATCAATGGCAATGGCTTTGACAAAGGCGACCGCTTTAACGACATTGACAGTATGATCAATGCTACTCCCAAATGGGATGGCAAAGCGTTGCAGAACTACACGCAGCAATATGCTTATGATGAAACCGGCAATATTCTTGAGCTGAAACACACTGCAGGCATAGGCGGCTATACCCGCACATTCAAATACGACAGCAACCGCAATAATTATCTCTATGAAACAAGCGTAGGGAGCGATAGCTATGATTACTACAATGGTGGTGCGGGCTATGATGAACACGGTAACATGTTGCTGATGCCTCATCTTGATGCGATTGAATGGGATATGAATAAGCAGCTTACGCTTATCGCACGGGGTCATGTGAAAACGTGGTACCAATACAGCAGCGGCCGGCGTACCCGCAAGTACACAGACAAAGGCGGGCTGAAAGAAGAGCGTATTTATCTGGGCAACTATGAACTGTTCCGCAAATATGACAGCAATGATGCGATACAATCAGAACGCAGCACCGTTCATATCCTGGATGATACAGGCCGTATAGCAATGCTGGAAGTAAGGAATAAAAATTACGACAGCGATGGCTCAGAGGATATTCTTACCCGTTACATCTACAGCAATCTATTGCAGAATGCAGCGCTGGAGCTGAATGGGAAAGGCGATATCATCAGTTACGAAGAATACCATCCTTATGGTACTACTTCTTATCAGGCTATGAATGCGAATATTAAAGCAACGGCTAAACGTTACCGCTTTGCCGGCAAGGAGCGGGATGACGAGAGCGGCTTCTATTATCATGGCGCGCGTTACTATGCGCCCTGGCTTTGCAGGTGGACTGCCTGCGATCCTATGGAAAGCAATAATCCCGCTTTATCTCCTTACTGCTATTGTGCCAATAATCCTGTGATGATGCATGACCCGGACGGGAAACAGCATAAGGAAAAAGATAAAAAGCCCAAGCCGCATGGCAAGCAGAAATCCGGAACCAATCCGGCCAATAAACAGCTTCTCGATGCCGCCATCGACGTCATGAAGACCAGCAGAGCCAGAATGAAAGAGCTTGAAGGACCGATCAAGGACTATCAGATCGCGCTTAAAAAGATGGTGAACCTTTACCGCACAGATATTGTCTTTGACCTTGCAATGTTCTGGAACTATATGTACTGGGGTCCTAAGATGGGCTCTGATCTTGTGCAGGGTACCAGCAATGAAGATTTCATGGCGGCAACGCTTGCTACCCGTATGGGTGAGCTGCAGAAGATGTATGAAGAATACAATAAAGCGCTCTTTGACTATTCGGCTGCGTCTAAAACATTAGCCTGGGTTTTGGGTAATTCCAATCAGGTAGATTTTGGTGACGGACTTGTACTGAATAAAATTGAGGATACAAACGGGAAAGGAAATGTTACCAACGCGGCAATGGGTGCTGCCGCTATAGGCGTTGCCATCCATAAAAACAAAAATGAGGCGAAAGGGTCCTATGTGCTTTACGAAATTGCCGTAGAAGGCAAGGTCTTCAAGTATGGCATTGCTGACGCAACAAGATTGACGGCTACGGGAGTACCGGTACGCCTGGCGCAGCAGATCAGTAAACTGAAGCGAATATTGCCTTCCAGCATGACTGTATCTTCAAGAATTGTGGATGCTGCATCGGGAATCTCGAAGCTGGAAATGAAAGCTTTGGAGACGGCTGAAATACTTAAGTTTGCTGAGAAAAATGGCATTCCGATAGGCAATATTTCCCATATCATCAAGTATATGTCTTTGGAGTTGGGAGTCTATAAACTGGGCACGAAAGCGCTCGACATTTTAAGTAAATATTTCAAATTCAGGATATGACCAAAAAACTATCGATAAAACTGGTATCTGCTGTTGATGTTCCTCCAAAAATATCCCATAAGGTTGCGGCCTATTTCGAACAGTTTGTACTTGAAAAAATACTGCAGCCGTTTGGCATCATAATTAATTCAAAGCCCGATATTCTGCTGGCATTTACCATCATGGAAACCGGTACCCGAATTCCTGACAAGGTAAATGTATTGAAAGCCCAGTCTGTTAATGGCGACAAGCTATATACAGTTATTATACCTGCCGGTAAGCTGTTAGCGGATAATAATATGAGCGGTATCGTAGAATTATTTTATGAGGCGATCAGCCTGTTTTTTACGGAAAACTACAGGAAGGTTACACCGGAATTTTTAAGTGCATTGAAAGAGGACATTGACATGAATTATTTGCTGAGCATACCTTTTCCGGCACCTGAAGAAGATGTGCTGTATATCGGCAAGTGACGCCGGCGACAGATAGGAGTAAAATAGTTAAATGATCCATTAACAGGCCGGGGTATTCTTAAAGAATGCCCCGGCCTTTTCTATTGCCGGTAATCAGGTAGCTGCCGGCTCTTGTGGCGGAAAAATTCCCAAAGCTTAGTTCTTTATATTTACCGGCTAAAAGCACCATTATCCGGATGCAGAAAAACAGGCAATGGCTGGTATTGATATTGCACCTGGCCGGCTGGGTGTTATTTTTTACACTGCAGGTTCTGTTGCATGCCGAATGGCGCGGGCGCTATGCACAGGGCGGATTTAACGGGCCACCACCACCGGCGCGCTTCGGGGCCACACAGGGCTTTCCGTACGTGCTCTCTGTGATGAGCCTGTTGATGGTGCCCATGTTCTACGCAAATGTCTATTTCATCTTCCCGAGGTTTATTGCGCTGAAAAAGTATGGACTCTTCCTGCTTACCCAAGTGGGCATTATTGGCTGCCTGATGGGCTCTGTCCGCATCCTGAAATTCGCCTTTTATGGCGCATCGCAGCGTCCATTGTTGATACAGCCGGTCCTTATCTATATCGTGATCACCTCTATTGCATTCTGCTATACCCTGATACAGGAAAGCATCAATGCCGAAAAGCTGCAGAAAGAAAAAGAAAACGAAACCCTGAAATCCGAGCTGCTATTTCTGCGCTGGCAGATCAGTCCGCACTTTCTGTTCAATGCGCTCAACAACATTGTAGCCCTTTCGCGCGTGAAGTCAGACAGGCTGGAGCCTATGCTCCTCCGCCTTTCAACGCTCATGCGCTATATGCTGTACGATACAGACGAGAAGCGGGTATCGCTGGGCAGCGAGGCCGAATATCTTCAAAGCTACGTCAGCCTGCAAAGCATCCGCGTAGGGAAAGAAGTAGCCATCAACACAGCCTTCAACATCCCCGAGCACACCCTTTATATGATTGAGCCGATGCTGCTTATTCCATTTGTGGAGAATGCATTCAAGCATGGTATTGGCAACGGGGAAGATGCCGTGATCAATATAGCCATGCAGCTAAGTGGCAATGTCCTGCACTTCAGTGTAGGAAACAGAATCTTTGCACCGGAAGCGTCACCATCTGCTGAAGTGCACGGGATCGGATTGGCCAATGTGCGCAGGCGCCTGAACCTGCTATATGATGACCGGTTTACGCTGGACATTGATCAGGAAAACGAATGGTTTATGGTCATGCTTCAAATTACGCTCGCCTGATGCTGAACTGTATTATTATAGATGATGAGCCGCTCGCGCTGGACCTTCTGGAAGACAATATCCGGAAGATTGCTTTTCTGAATCTCGTAGGGCGCTGTAAAAATGCGCTGGAAGCAATCACTCTGCTGCAAAGCACCGCTGTCGATCTTGTTTTTTCAGATATTCAGATGCCCGGCCTCAACGGGCTCAGGCTTACGGAGGTTTTGACTACAAAGCCTATGTTCATTTTCATTACCGCCTATGAGCAGTTTGCGCTGGAAAGCTATAATCTGGATGTGGTCGATTACTTACTGAAACCTGTAGCGCTGGAGCGTTTTATAAAAGCAGCCAACAAGGCATTGGAGCGGCACACGCTCAGGAGAGCCCTGCATCCGGAAAAAAATATCCGGGAAAGCCCGTTCATCTTTCTGCATGTGGATTATAGCCTGGTAAAGATCCCTGTTCCGGAAATCAGCTATGTCGAATCGGTCAAAGATTATGTACGCATCTACTTTGCCAATCCGGAGAAGAAAATGCTGCTGGTGAGAATGAGCATGAAAGGGATCGAAGCCATGCTGCCTCCCGGCGGCTTTATCCGTATCCATAAATCTTACCTCGTCAATTTTGAGCACCTGACGGTTATCCGGAAGAATAAAGTTTTCATTGCAGATATTGAATTGCCGGTGGGCGAACAATATAAAGACGCGCTGGCAAAGCTGACCGGCAAGCCATTTTAGGCGTTTATCGCAACTTTCACGCCGTTCGTCTCAACATGCTACAGCGGCATTTTAAACATAAATAGCTTTACTGAAAGCGCTTTATGAACGAAAGGATTGCACGAAGCATAGCCATACTTTGCTTTTTTTGTCTGTTCACCGCCTGCAGTTCCGGCAGGCATACTGCACAGACATCCTCCGTGCCAACAATCCTATGGCAGGACAAGCCTGTAGCCATCGACGGGCAGTATGATGATTGGGATCTGCCTTATTCTTTTATGGATAGTAAGGCAAAAATCGAATACTCATTTTCCAACGATCAGAAAAATCTGTACCTGACCATCAAGTCAAGCGACCGCATGACCCAGTTGAAAATACTGCGGGCGGGCATGAACGTATGGATCGATCCTTATAATAAAAAAGAAAAAACATTGGGCATCCTGTATCCGCATGAAAATACAGAGCCGATGGATATGCATACCGGCACGGCTCAGGAAGGGGAGCAGCGCGGCGAGGCCGGGCAACGGATGAATAAGCTGATCAGTGAAGCCAGAGACTATTCCCTGCAGGGTTTCAGCGGATGCAATGGCGCTTTTATGATCTCCCAGCATAACGATTGCGGCATTGAAACAAAAATCGGTAAAACGGATGATGTGCTGATCTGGGAAGCCAAGATTCCTTTCCGTTCTTTCTACAAAGAGACGCTAGATAAAAGTGACCTCGGGCATGCATTCGATATCGGATTTGAGATTCATGCACTGCACCAGCCGGCCAGTAGCGGTGAGCACAGTGGTGGTGGTAGTCATGGAGGAGGTGGAGGCCACGGTGGTATGGGCGGCGGCGGAAGAGGTGGTATGGGTGGTGGCGGTGGTCATAGCGGTATGGGCGGCAGCGGTATGAACGACCGGCAAGCCCTTTTTGAGCCTTCAAGAGGATGGGTCCGAATTCATCTGGCTTATAAAGCGTAGATCATTTCGTGGAAGTGTGCTACTGATTTTTTCATTTTTTTAAAAGTAAGCAAATGCTGTTGAGTGTCGTGATCATCACCCTGAATGAGCAGGAGAATATTGGCCGTTGCATCCGGTCTGTAAGGGCGATTGCAGATGAGGTCATCATTGTGGACAGCTATTCTACGGATGATACGGCTTCTATTGCAGCAAAGCTTGGCGCTACGGTCATAATGCATCCTTTCCAGGATTATGTGGATCAGAAAAATTATGCTACCGGCCAGGCAACCTATGACTGGATATTATCTCTTGATGCCGATGAAGTGCTGTCACCTGAGCTTTTGCTGAACATTCGCCTGATTAAAACACGTGCAGAGCACAGTGCCTATCAGTTAAAGCGCCTGACCGACTATTGCGGCCGTTGGATCCGGCATTGCGGCTGGTACCCGGATAAAAAAGTACGGCTTTTCGACCGTACCAAAGGAAAATGGCGTGGCAACAAAATCCATGAGCAATGGAAACCGTATAATTCTGGCGCGGCTATCGGCGAGCTGCAGGGCGATCTCTACCATTATAGCTTCAACTCGGTAGCGGCGCATCTCCGGAAAGTGGAAAAGTACACAGATATTATGGCGGGCATCAAAGCAGAAAAAGGCAACATGATCAATCCATTGAAAATATGGGTATGCCCGTTCTTTAATTTTCTGCAATCCTATGTGTTCAAAGCCGGCTTCTTGGACGGTAATGAGGGTTATATGGTCTGCAGGATCTCTGCGTACGCCAATCATCTGAAGTATAAAAAAGCCAGAGCTATTCTGCAGCGCAGCCGTACGCCGCTGAAAGATTTTACACTGCAGGCAGGCGTACACAAGGAGGAATTGAGGATTACGCATTTTTCGGCATCCTGATGACTTGGTTGTATAAGAAAGGCAAGTCGGCGGCTAATGGCAATAGTATTGCCTGAAAGCTCGTGTGTATTGGTTTACCAGCCATTATTCGCTAATTCTAAAAACCAGCATCATCTGATGACCTCTGCACTTTGTTAAACAAGTCTGAATTTTGGTTCTTATTTTTCAGAACTAAAAGAAATTTGTATCTTTGACAGCGGAAATCCTAAGGAGAACAACAATGTCAAACGCAATAAAATTATCTGATAAGGAAGTAGACCTGTTGCAGCGAATGGCATCTGTAATAGAGAGCAGTGGCATATCTCCGGCCGCAGCAAAAGTTATGGCGCTTCTAACGGTAAGCCCGATCGTAGGGTTGACTTTCGACCAGATCGTTGCTACGCTCGGTGTCAGCAAAAGCGCAGCAAGCACAGCTTTGACCCAATTGCAGAGCCTGAAAAAAGTGGAGCACCATACACGCCTCGGTGAGCGCAGGCGCATATTCCAGATTAGCAAAACTGACTTTGAAAGCGTTATCACGGAAGTATCTGAGAAGATGCAGAAAATGGGCGATCTATACCAGGAAATTCTAAACAACAGACCTGCTGACACACCGGAATTTAATAACACGATCAAGACGCGTGTCCGCGTTATGAAAGCAATGAGCAAATCTTTAAATGAAAATCTGGCTAGCCTGAAAAAGAGTAGCAAGTTTTAGCAGTGCAATTTTTTTGACTTGACTTGTTCTTTTTTTTCTGAACAAACTAGTAAAAACTAAAAATATGATAACTCAACAGACATTTAAAAATAAGGACCTGATCAAGTATGTACTAATTACGGTAGGTATCGGCTCTATCATAGCAATCGGCATTTTTTACTTCATCAATCAGGGAAAATATGAGACTACGGACAATGCTCAGCTTGATGGCGACATTCTATCTATCCGCTCCGGAGTAACGGCATACATTGATGCGATTGACTTTACAGATAATCAGCACGTCCATAAGGGCGATACGTTGATCAGATTCAATACTACGGTGCTCCTGGCCCACGTCGTGCAGGCGCGTGCAGCTGTGACGAATGCAAAAGCTGCTATCAAGGTTAATATAAGCAAGGCCTCATCCGGCGCTGAAAATGCTTCAGCCTCGCTGCAAATGGCAAGGTCAAATCAGGAAGCCACTAATGTAGCGGCCGCATCCATGAAGCAAGCAGAGCAGGAATATGGACGCACCCAAAAGCTGTTCAGCATAAAGGGGGCAACACAGCAACAGCTTATAGCCGCTCAGACACAGGTAACTATTGCAAATGCGCAATATCAGGAATCACTCAGCAAGCGGCAGTCTTCCCTGGCTACTGCAAAAGGCCAGAGTGCATCCGCTCAGTCCGACAAGGCTCAGATATCAACAACGGAAGCGCTTGTTGAGCAGCGGAATGCGGAACTGATTATCGCTGAAGATGAATTGCACAGAGCGTATGTGCTTGCACCATGTGACGGCATTGTAACCAAGCGGGCCGTACAGTCAGGTCAGTACGTATCTACCGGTCAGAGCCTGTGCGCAGTGATTAATGATCAGCACTTATGGGTCTCGGCAAACGTGAAAGAAACACAGCTGGCTTCCATTCGGGAAGGTCAGGAAGTGGAGATTAAGGTAGATGCTTATCCAAACCTCATGCTGAAAGGAAAGGTTGCTTCGTTTGAAGGTGCGACTGGTGCAAAATTTTCATTATTGCCACCGGATAATGCCAGTGGCAACTTCGTAAAAGTGGTTCAGCGCTTCCCGATCAAAATATCGCTGCGTCCATTAACTGCCAATGACCGGGCCAAAACACCTTTGTATCCTGGGCTGAGCGCATTTGTGAAAATTAAAACCAACTAGGTATGGCTTCTGTAAATGCATCAACCAGCTTAGGTCCCATACATTACCCGACTGATGTTACACGCGCCATTCTTGTAGGAACGGCCATTGCTTGTGCGCTGCTGGAACTGATTGATACAACAGTGGTAAATGTCGCGCTCAGCGAAATCAGTGGAAACGTTGGTGCAACCGCTACGGAGATAGCATGGGTAGTTACCGGGTACAGCATCGCCAACGTAATTGTGATTCCGCTATCAGCCATGTTCTCTGCGCTGTTCGGCCGGAAGCGTTATTTCACCGGTTCAGTCATCATCTTCACGGTTGCCTCGGTGATGTGTGGCCTGTCCACCTCACTGTGGACGCTGGTTTTCTGGCGGTTCATTCAAGGTCTTGGTGGGGGAGGGCTGCTTTCTACTTCACAGTCTATCATCTTCGGGGCTTATCCGCCGGAAAAAGCAGCTATAGGCACAGCCATCTTTGGACTTGGAATCATCCTTGGACCCACCTTCGGTCCTTTGCTCGGCGGCTTCATTACAGACAATTTTAGCTGGCACTGGGTCTTCTTTATCAACATACCTATAGGCATTGTGGCAGGCCTGCTTTCCTGGCGCTATGTGCCCGATCTTACAGGCGTTGGTAAACCCCGTGAGATGGACTGGTGGGGGATTATCTTCCTGATCACCGGTATCGGCACCTTACAATATGTTTTGGAGGAAGGCGGCGCGCATGATTGGTTTGAAAGTACAGAGATAATGGTATTCGCCATTGTATCAGCGTTCAGCCTCGTTGCCTTCATTTGGCGGGAGCTGAGTATTGATGATCCCGCCGTGAATCTGCGCCTTTATAAGAGCTATAATCTTTCCTTGGGCAACATACTCAATCTATTGGTCGGTACAGCGGTATCCGGATCGGTATTCATATTCCCAATGTTCGCGCAGACATGTTTGGGATGGACCGCCACTAAAACCGGCGCATTTATGATACCGGGCGCATTAGCTACCGCTGCATCCATGATTCTGGTTGCGAAAATGATGAGAATTGGAATTAATCCCAAGATAATAATGTCTGTTGGGGCTATCATGATGAGCACTTTTATGATACTCGTATCATTCGCTTCGCCTGAAGCCGGCAGCAGCTTCTTCTTTTGGCCATTTATGCTGAGAGGCATCGGTGCAGCATTGATGATGACTCCGGTAATCGGTTTATCTGTAGCCAGATTAACGGGACGGGACCTTTCACAGGCAACCGGCTTGTCAAACATGTTGCGCCAGATGGGGGGCGCAGTTGGCATCGCGTTTATCAATATTTTCCTCAATACCCAAACCGTACAAACCAGAACCGCACTACTGCAGAATATTTCTGAGTTCAGCGATTATACAACGGAACGGATCAGTGCATTCAGCCAGGCTTTGCTCAATGCAGGGTATCCTGCAGAGGAAGCCAATAGTGGTGCGTGGCGATTTCTTGGCTCGTTCATCAGCAGGCAGCAAGCTGTAATAGCTTACGATCAGGGTTTTTTTATGTTAGGCCTGGCTGTGCTCGGCTGCATTCCCATCATCCTAATGCTTCGCTACAATAAAAATAAACCGATCGATGCTGAAATCGGTCACTAATCTGCCAATCATGAAACGCATCATCTGTATTGTATTTGCTGCTTTAGGCATAGCCGTAGTATCAAAAGCTCAACCCGTGCAAACGGATTCATTAGTGCTGAGTCTTGCGCAGGCACAAGAGCTTGGAATAAAAAACCGTTACGATGTTAAAGCAAACAGCTACAGCATTGACATCGCTCAAAAAGAAGTGGTACGCAGCAAACAGGCCTGGTTGCCAAATGTGAACTTTAAAGGCGATGTCCGGTACAGTCCGCAGGTACAGGGAACCTTTGTTCCTGCCGGTTTCGCTGGCTTCACCGATCCCGTCATTATAGCGCTTGGAGCTAAAAGCATTAGTGTATTCAACTTTGAATTGGATCAAACCATCTACAGCCCCGCCACGGGTATTGATATAAAGATTGCCACCAATGAAAAAGCCTTACAGAGAGAGCAGAACCGGGGAAAGGAAACGGACATCAAAAAGCGCATCAGCCTTGCTTATTTGAATGCGCTGTTGAGAAGCCTGCAATACCGGATTGCGCAGCAGGAAGAAATACGATTG
The DNA here is from genome assembly GCA_965200035.1 of Chitinophagaceae bacterium. Taxonomy (GTDB): domain Bacteria; phylum Bacteroidota; class Bacteroidia; order Chitinophagales; family Chitinophagaceae; genus UBA1952. The sequence continues at coordinate 2,604,250 of OZ241334.1, forward strand.
CTTGCATACTTAACCGTTGCAAACGGCCGATATAAAAATGGTGCAATCATTGAAAATGACTACCTGAGAGCCAGGCTGGACTATGAAAACTCGCGTCAGCAGGTAACCATCAGCAAGCAGAATTATGAACTGAGCCTGGTGACGCTGCGCTATCAGCTCAATGTACCTGCTGATACAAAATTGAAGCTGACGGATAGCCTTGGCGAGCCTGACAATCAAAACCTTCCTGTTCCTGTTCCTGGCCTGAATGCTATACAGAGCCGTACTGAAATCCGGCAGCTTCAACTACAACAGCAAGCCGACAACCTGCAAATGCGCAGGCAACGCCGCATGACATTGCCCACTCTTTCATTCGTAGGAAATTATGCTGCGCAACACCTGAGCCAGGATTTCAATTTCAGCTATGCCAATACAGATATGTGGTCCGCATTCAACAGCGTAGGTCTTAGATTAAACGTGCCTTTATCCGCTCATTTTACAAACCGTAACAGCACTCAGGAAACTCAACTGCGTGCGTTCCAAACCGAAGCCTTACAGCAGCAAACTACCCTGGATATAAACTACCAGGTGACGCAATCACAGACAGACTTAAGCAATGCAATACAAAATCTGCAAACCGCCAAAGCAAGCTACGACCTCGCGCAACAGGTTTATAAAAACCAAAGCGATCAACTGGAGTTGGGTGGATTAAGCTACGATCAATTGTTCAATACGGAATCATCGTTGGCCAGCTCTGAAAGCAACTATATCTCGGCGGTTTATCAATGCATGATTGCTAAGCTAAATTACGATATTGCTATCGGAGTGTTTTAGGCAAACGGAAAAATGAACATTAAAATATAATCTACGCTGTCTGTATCATCCATTTCTGGCTGTATTTATTCCAAATGAAGAAGTTTGGTTTTTGGGCATAAGATAAATGCTCTTATTATTTTAGTAAGGCTATCTATTCTGCCATTGCAATATTTGATGGCTGTGTTGCAGCCTGTAAAGATTCCTGCGGTACTTTTGCTTAACGGTGTTAGATTGTTTAAGTGCAATTATCAGATATGGCCAGCAAAGAACGGATACAGCGTCAAAAGGAGGAAACAAGGGGTAAGATCCTTACCGCAGCGCTGCAAATAGTGAAAGAGGATGGCTGGCAGGCATTGAGCCTCCGGAAGATTGCTGACGTCATTGAATACACAGCACCAATCATTTATGAATATTTTACGAACAAAGAAGCTATCCTGCTGGAATTGACCAGACAAGGCTATGCATTGCTCTATAACCGGCTTGTAGAAGCTCAGCAAAAGCACCGCCTGCCGGCAAAGCAGCTGGAAGCCATGTGGATGGCTTACTGGAATTTTGCCTTCGCTGAGAAAGAATACTATCAGGTAATGTTTGGTGTAGAGATGAACTGCTGCGCCATAGAAGCAAAGCTCGGCGAGCATGAATCACCATATGATCTTTTTACCGAAGTAATCCGCCTCGTTCTTCCCGCCAAAAATCCATCTGAAGATGTGCTGTGCCGCTGGTACTTCACTTTCTGGTCTGTAGTGCATGGATTGGTATCCATCAACATTACGCGCATCGGTGTAGGCACTACCGATGAGATGAATAAGCAAATCCTGAAAAGCGCCATCAGCGGCATCATAAGGTCTATGACCGACTAAAATTTTTTACCCCTTTTACTTAACACCGTTAAACAATATTACACCATTATGAAGTTTCCATTAATTTTTATGGCGGCAGCCATCGTGCTGCAAAGCTGCAGCAGTAAATCACCGCAGCAGCAGGCAGCCGCACCGCCCGCAACCGAAGTAGTAACCATCACAACAGGCAGCGCGCTTACTGAAAATGAATACACCGCATCTCTGGAAGGAAAGACTGACGTAGAGATCAGGCCACAGGTAGATGGCCGCCTGGCGCAGGTTCTGGTAGATGAAGGCAGCTTTGTACACGCTGGTCAGGGCTTATTTAAAATTGATGACCTGCCTTACCGCGAACAATACAATAGCGCATTAGCCGGGCTTCATGCAGCCGAAGCAACGATCAGCAGCACGCAGCTTGAAATAGATAAAATCGCCCCGCTGGTTAAAAATAAAGTTGTTTCAGAAGTTCAGCTAAAATCAGCCAGAGCAACGCATCAACTGGCCATTGCAAATGCGGAACAAGCGAAAGCAGCGGTAGCAGCCGCGCAGATCAATCTGGGATATACACTGGTAAAAGCGCCGGTGAGCGGCTACATTGGCCGGCTGCCAAAAAAACAGGGTAGTCTGGTAGGTCATGCCGATCCACAGGCGCTGACAACCCTTACAGATGTTGCAGAAGTGAACGCCTATTTTTCATTAAGCGAGGGAGATTTCATTCGCTTCAAAGAGAAATATCCGGGCAGCACAATAAATGACAAATTGAAAGCGCTGCCTCCGGTTACGCTGCTGCTTGCCGATAACACAGAATACAATGTGCAGGGGCACGTAACCATGATCGACGGTCAGTTTGACAAGCATACCGCAGCGATCACATTACGGGCCAGCTTCCCGAATCCACAGGGCTTGCTGCGATCCGGAAATACCGGCAGAGTACGTCTTGCCATACCACACGATGCGGTAGTGCTGGTGCCGGCTGCTGCTACGCTGGAAATGCAGGACAAGCTGTTCGTGTACGTCGTGGGGGATAGCAATAAAGTGGCCAAAACGCCAATTACCATCAGTGGAAAAAGCGGTGACAATTATATCGTTCAATCAGGTATTGCATCCGGGCAGCGCATAGTATTTAGCGGTCTGGATCATATGCAGGATGGCGTGGTGATACAACCCGTTGCGCCGGCCGGAAGTAAGGCCATATCGATGAAGCAATAATGCTTTACCGCGAATCATTCATTTAATCTTATCAAGCCTTAATCATGTTTAAGAAGTTTATTGAGCGCCCGGTACTGGCAACTGTTATCTCCGTGCTGCTGGTCATACTGGGCGTACTGGGCATCCGCACCCTGCCACTGGAGCGCTTCCCGGACATCGCGCCGCCGGCGGTACAGGTAACTGCGCTTTATCCCGGTGCAAATGCTGAAACCATTCTGCGGTCGGTAGCGCCATCTCTTGAAGAATCAATCAATGGTGTGGAAGGCATGAGCTATATGAGCTCTACCGCCAGTAATGATGGCTCATTAATTATCTCCGTTTATTTTAAGCTGGGCACCAATCCGGATCAGGCTGCCGTGAATGTACAAAACCGCGTAGCACAGGCGACCAGCCAGCTACCGGCAGAAGTAGTACAGGCGGGCATCACCACAGCCAAGCAGCAAAACAGCCTCTTGATGGTAGTGGATTTGTACAGCGATCACCCGGAACAGTACGACCAGACCTTTCTGGCCAACTATGCCAACATTAATCTGGTGCCGGACATTAAGCGAATTCCAGGTGTGGGACAGGCTATCATTTTCGGTGGCAATAAAGATTACTCGATGCGCGTATGGCTGAACCCCGCGCAGATGGCCGCTTACCAGCTTTCGCCACAGGAAGTAACAGCAGCTATACAGGATCAGAATCTGGAAGCCGCGCCGGGGCGGTTTGGCGAAAGCAGCAAAGAAGCTTTTGAATACATCGTAAAATATAAAGGCAAACTGAACAAGCCTGATGACTATGCGAACATTGTAATCCGCAGCAATGCTGACGGTTCTGTGCTGCGATTGAAAGATGTGGCACGTGTAGAGCTGGGCGCCTATAGCTATTCCAGCAATACACGCATCAACGGTAAGCCCGGCATTGATATCGGAACATTCCAGCTATCAGGCTCTAACTCTAGTGAGATACAGATTGCTATCCGTGAATTTATGGAGAAGGCGTCAGCCCATTTTCCGAAAGGAGTGAAGTTCAATATCCTGTACAATACAAAAGATGCGCTCGATTCTTCAATTGAACAGGTTGAGCATACGTTGATTGAAGCTTTTGCGCTCGTGTTTTTAGTGGTATTCCTGTTTCTGCAAGACTTCCGTTCTACCCTGATACCTGCTATTGCCGTTCCTGTGGCCATTCTGGGTACTTTCTTCTTTATGCAATTGTTTGGCTTTTCCATCAATCTGCTTACCCTGTTCGCTTTGGTATTGGCCATTGGTATTGTGGTGGATGATGCCATTGTGGTGGTGGAGGCTGTACATGCCAAAATGGAACATCGCAACATTACCGCAAGAAATGCCACGATTTCTGCCATGAGTGAGATTACAGGAGCGATCATTTCAATTACCCTCGTAATGGCTGCTGTATTCCTACCAGTCGGATTTATGAAAGGATCTACTGGAGTGTTTTATCGGCAGTTTGCATTTACCCTGGCTATTGCCATCGTGATCTCTGCAGTGAACGCGCTTACGCTGAGCCCTGCTTTATGCGCACTACTGCTGAAAAACAATCATGCTGATGGAGCTAGTCCTCACGCACCAAAAGCCAGCTTTAAAGAAAAATTCTTTGCAGGGTTTAACAGTGGCTTCAACCGGATGACCAGGAAATACATTGGCAGCCTGCAATTCCTGATTCGCCATAAATGGGTGAGCCTGGCCGGATTGGTATTGATATTGGTCAGTACATTCTGGATGATGCGTAAAACGCAGAGTGGATTCATCCCCTCAGAAGATCAGGGCTTTATTGCCATTGCGCTTTCCATGCCTTCCGGCGCTTCGCTGGACCGTACAACCGAAGTCTTGCATCAGGCAGAGCAATCCTTGCAGCCACAGGCTTATACAGAATTACTGAATACGCTTTCCGGCTTCAATATTCTCACGCAATCCAGCAGCTCTTCAGCGGGTGTTTGCTTTGTACTGCTGAAGCCCGAAAAACAACGTGGAGCACAAAAGAATATTGATGACATTATGAACGACATCCGCGGCAAGCTGGCGGGCATCAAGGGAGGAAACTTCTTTGTGTTCACCTTCCCGACCGTACCGGGCTTCAGCAATGTAGATGGACTTGATCTTGTGCTGCAGGACCGTATGAACGGACCGCTGGATAAATTCAGCAGCGTCTCAAATTCCTTCCTGGGCGCGCTGATGCAGCGCAAGGAAATAGCCTTTGCCTTTACTTCTTTCCATGCCGACTATCCACAGCTGGAGCTGGAAGTGGATGACGTAAAAGCAAAGCAATTAGGTGTATCCGTACGCGATTTGTTGCAGACGATACAGGCCTACTTCGGCAGTGCGCAGGCTTCAGATTTTAACCGCTTTGGTAAATATTATCGGGTAATGGTGCAGGCCGATTGGACAGCGCGGGCCAACCCGACCGGTATGGATGGGGTGTTTGTAAAAAACAGCACCGGCGATATGGTGCCTGTAAGCTCTATGGCAACCCTGAAGCGCGTTTACGGCGCAGAAAATGCCTCGCGATATAATCTGTTCAGCTCGATCAGCATCAGTGCCATGCCAAAGCCCGGCTATAGCTCCGGCGATGCCATACGTGCTGTTGAAGAAGTGGCAAAGACCAATTTACCGGAAGGCTATACTTATCAGTTCTCAGGTATTACCAAGGAAGAAATCTCATCGGGCGGCCAATCAGTGGTGATATTCACACTGTGCTTATTGTTTGTTTACTTCCTGCTGGCGGCTCAGTACGAAAGCTACATCCTGCCACTGGCGGTAATCCTGTCTATCCCTACCGGCATCTTTGGAGTGTTTGCCGCTATTGGTCTGGCAGGTATCGAGAATAACATCTACGTACAGGTAGCGCTGGTTATGCTCATAGGCCTGTTGGCTAAAAATGCGATCCTGATTGTAGAGTTTGCGGTACAGCGCCGTCGTGCCGGTAAGTCATTACCCGCAGCCGCGCTGGAAGCAGCCAGACTGCGCCTCCGTCCGATCATCATGACCTCACTGGCCTTTATAGTAGGGCTGATACCCATGATGAATGCGGGCGGTCCTTCTGCCAAGGGCAATCACTCAATCAGCATTGGTGCGGCTGGCGGTATGCTTACAGGCGTTTTGCTAGGGTTGTTCCTTATACCCATTTTCTTCATCGTGTTCCAGCGCTTGCAGGAAAAAATAAGCCGCAAGCCTGTTACTGATTCATCACTTTCAAATAACCATCATGAAAATCATACGCATAGGCCTGCTCTTGTTATCGACGAGTATGCTGTTTAGTGCTTGCCGCATTACCAAAGATGTAGCATTGCCAAATCCTGCGCTACCCGTTGCATTCCGCAATGCCCCCGCAGCAGATGATACAGCCAGTGCAGGCGACATTTCTTGGAAAACTTTCTTTACTGATGCAGCGTTACAGCAATTGATCGACAGTGCTATCGTACGTAATTACGATATGCAGTTGGCAGCAGAAAACATGGAGCAAGCTCACTTGCTGCTGAGGCAATCAAAATGGGGTTATGCTCCTGATGTCAATCTTCAGGTAAATGCCGGTATTTCCCGCCCTTCTGATAACAGTCTGAACGGGCTTAGCCTGAGCCAGTTTTTGGGTACATCGCATATTGAAGATTATACTGCCGCTGTAGGACTGAGTTGGGAGGCTGACATATGGGGAAAGGTGCGCAACCAAAAGCGTAGCGCGCTTGCTGCTTATCTGCAATCGGAGGAAGCAAGAAAGGGCCTGCAGACACGCCTTATAGCTTCAGTAGCTGCCGGCTACTACAATCTGCTGATGCTGGATGAACAGCTCGCTGTAGCCAGGAAAAATCTGGCGCTCAACGATAGCACGCTTACCATTATCCGCCTGCAGTATGATGCCGGGCAGGTAACGGCGCTGGGCGTGCAGCAAGCCGAAGCGCAACGGCTGACAGCAGCACAATTGATACCACAACTGGGGCAGGATATGACCATACAGGAAAATGCGCTGAATATCCTTGCCGGTCGATTGCCGGATAATGTAACCCGTGCAGCATCACTTAATGATGTGGCAGTGCCAACAGCGATACCATCAGGGTTGCCAGTCCATCTGCTAAGCCGGCGTCCTGATGTGAAAAGCAGCGAACTGGCGCTAACGGTCTCTAATGCGCAGGTAGGTATCGCTAGGGCTAACATGTATCCAACATTGAACATTACTGCGAGTGGAGGGGTAAATGCTTTTAAGTTCACCAATTGGTTCAGCATTCCGGCCTCTTTGTTTGGCATTGCGGCGGGCAGTCTTACCCAGCCGCTGTTGCAGCGCAGGCAATTGCAAACGCGGTATCACCTGGCACAGGTAGAACGTGAGAAGACCGTTATCCGTTTCCGGCAAACATTATTGAATGCGGTCGGAGAAGTTTCTGATGTTTTGGTGCAGACTGAGCAGATAGAGAAACGCTACATCGTGGCAGCCCAAAGAGTAGAGGCATTGCAGACCGCTATTAGTAGTGCAAACCTTTTGTTCAAGAATGGCATGGCTACTTATTTGGAAGTGATCACAGCGCAGGCAAATCTGTTACAGAGTGAATTGGAACTAAGCGCCATACGGCGGAATCAGCTAAGCGCATCTGTTGAGCTCTACCGGGCATTGGGCGGCGGATGGCAGTAAGAGCGGTTTTTAATTCATCTTGATGAGCCATATGGACAAGTAAATTGAGCCGTAAAGAAAGCGAATCCTGGATTTAACCACTGACCTTTGACCATTCTTAACCTGTAATAGATCAACAATGACAAAGATCACAAAAATAGCGCTTGGCAATAATGGCCCGCTCGTCTCAAAGCTCGGACTAGGCTGCATGCGCATGTCTTCCGTTTGGGGTGGCCCGGTGAATGATGAAAAGGAAAGTATCGCAACCATAAAGGAAGCGTTGGATAACGGCATTAATTTTTTGAATACCGGCGATTTTTATGGCAGCGGCCATAATGAGCTTTTGGTAGGCAAAGCCATCAAGGGCCGGAGAGACGATGCATTCCTGAGCGTTAAGTTTGGTGCCATCTTTTACAACGGTCAGTGGCTTGGTTTGGATCTGCGCCCGATAGCCATCAAGAACTTCATCAATTATTCGTTGGTTCGTCTGGGCGTAGAGACTATTGATCTTTATCAACCATGCAGGCTCGACAACAGCGTTCCGATAGAAGATGTGATTGGTACCGTTGCAGACCTGATCAGGGAAGGGAAAGTGCGCTATCTCGGCGTTTCTGAAATAACCGCAGAGCAGCTGCGCAAAGCAAATAGTGTTCATCCCGTAACCGCGCTGGAAATAGGCTATTCACTGGCCGATCGCCAGATAGAAAGCAACCTTTTGCCTACCGCAGAAGAGTTAGGCATAGGCGTGGTGGCTTTCGCTAATACAGCTGAAGGTCTGCTTACCGGCGACATGAAAGCTCCATTGGCATCCGAGGATTATCACAATCACTTTACACGCTTTCAGGGTGAAAATCTGATTAAAAACCTGGAGAAAGTTGAATTGTTGAAGACAATGGCAAAGGAAAAAGGATTGACTCCAACACAATTAGCAATTGCTTGGGTAAATGCACAGGGCGGGCATATCATGCCGCTGGTAAGCATGAGCCGGAGGTCGCGGCTACCGGAAAATATGCAGGCTATGGAAATCGTCTTCTCTCCCGAAGAGATGAATACTTTGAACACGCAATTTGCGTCTGGTTCAATTTTGGGCAGCACCTATTTGCAGCGTTAGCAATGGGCTTCGTAAGCCTGCCTTTCAATATTTTTACGTAGTGACGAATCCAACTGAAATCATCCCGGGAGTAATCTTTTACGCTTATCTCACAGTCATGAGAAAGGAGAAGGTGGGCTTTCTGGAGCACAATACATTAGTACTGCAGGTTTCGGGGCTGTTTACATTGGAAACTTCCAGCCAGAAAATTTCGATGAGGAAAGGCGGGATATTGCTGATTGGTAAAAACCAATTGGGGCAGATCACCAAATCACCTTTGCCTGGCGAAAATTATGAAACGATCGTCATTTCCCTGCAGGAAGACTTACTGAGAAAGATTGCGCTCGAAGAGCAGATAGACCTGCCGCAGAAGTACATTGGCCCGCCCAATATTCTTATTCCCGCAAATGATTTTCTACGCGGCTATTTCCAATCTGTAATACCCTACGTCCGCAATCCGGAAGAAAAACTCACGACTGCGATGGCTACTTTAAAATAAAAGAGGCAGTGAAATTACTGCTGCACACCATGCCAGAGCTCAGCAAAGTCCTGTTTGATTTTTCAGAACCCTACAAGATCGATCTGGAAAAATTTATGCTCAGCAATTTCCATTTCAACCTTCCGGTCGGAAAGTTTGCACAACTCACCGGGAGAAGCCTCGCAGGATTTAAGCGTGATTTCAAAAGAACCTTTGGTAAGCCGCCGAGGCATTGGCTGCAGGAAAGAAGATTGTTGGAAGCACGCCACCTCATTGAAAAAAAGAACCAGAAGCCATCTGCATTTTACCTGGATTTAGGCTTTGAAAGCCTCGCTCATTTCTCGCATTCTTTTAAAAGAAAGTTTGGCAAAGCGCCCTCTGACTGGTTACAATGAACATGCAGCTATTGGCAAGCTGATTCTACAAAAAAGAGCTACAGTCACTATAGCTCTTTTTTGGTAAATAGCAGTTCCATTCTCTTAAGTCGTTCGTTGGCGCATATCGGTAACCTGATTTTATTTAGAGACGACGACACTGTAGTGGCCTATTAGTCGGGCGCAGACAGCATAATCAAAAAAGATTTTTTATTTCAGGATGGGATGATAATATCGCAGGCATTCACTGTGAGCGTTTTATGAGCTGCTTAATCTGCAAATTGCCAGCTTGCATTTATTACACTAGTCGTAATTTTTGGGAAAGACTTGGAGGATTCCGTTTTTGCTTTATATTTGATGAATAGTGCAATACGTTATTTTATATTTCATACAGCGATTCTGACATAGTTAGCATAAAACTTTTTCTATATAAATTGTCGCTTGTATTTTTCGTTAAACATTGATTTACAGTTATAAAAATGTTAGCTATGTGTTTATGGCATTTTATCTCTTGAATCAAGCTGAATTCTAATTACTTTATTAAAAAATATCTGCATATATAAAATAGTAGTCTTAAAAAATTATTTCCTACGTTAAGAATTGTCTCCTAGTGCGTACAATTAAATTAATTTTTTTTCTCTCATTAATGTGTGTCGGTTCCGACGCTTACGCACAGCAAGAGGGATATGATTTGATCAAGCTGACCCGGAAAGAAGGCCTGCCGTCCAACGTTTGCCAAAGTCTTTTGACGGATAGTAAGGGTTTCTTATGGATAACCACCTATAATGGTTTAAGCAGGTTCGATGGCAGCAGATTCACCAATTATACAGCTGCAGATGGCTTGGGTGATAATGTCCTTTATAACATCCGCGAAGATCCATGGGGACGTATATGGACGGTCACTACCAAAACGGTTGCCCGCTATACGGGGCGATGGCCACTGGCTTTCGAAAGCACGCCTCTGCCCGAGAGCATAGTAGGCTACAATACAATTGCGCCCGGGGTGGATAGCAATGGCGAATACAAATAATCCGGATTATTTTTTCCCGGGACTGGATGAAGCGCAGAATATAAGCATCACGAATCTGTGCAATGTCCTTAGAATTTTAAATGATAAAATCAGCACCCTGCAGGAAGACAACAGATTGCTTCGCAAGGCAGTGGATGAATTTTACAGCGATCACCCCGGGCATATGCAGGCCTACGATAATCAGACAAACAGAAACAAGTACAACGTAAATAACAAGAAAGAAGTCAATGAAGTGTTCATTAAGATATTCAGGAAATCCCTGAAGCCACTTGACCTGGAAGATGTGATGGAAGTTATAGAAATCAGCTACCAGTACATCGTGCCGCCGCATATTCTCGACTCACGGGATTTCATTCGCCGAAAGCTGGTCAAGGCCTGTGAAGATCAGGTGGTGAGAGCTGTAAATGGCAATCCCGGCAAAAAAGGCTGCTTTTATGTGCTGGGATCTAATGTGGATTTGGATTAGGCTATATTTAGCCGGACGTTGTTAGGCGGTTGTTCATGATTAAGTAGTCAGGGAATCGGGCCGATTGATAATACACAATCGCGGACAACGTCCGGCTTCCAATCTCTGCCGGCTTTTTTATTATTTAAAAAACACCTACTGCAAGGCAGTCTTCGTTGTCATTCAGGCTCAGGCCACCTGTGTTGCCGGATGTGGACATCCTGTTCCTGCTGATCTGTATGGTTCCGTAAGAGATGACTTCGCCCTGTTTGTTTTTACCCATAATCTTATATTCGCCTGATGGTAGCTGTGCAGTGAGTGGCCTGGTGCCATCGCCATAGATGGCATCGCACGCAGGCACATTGGAAAAATAGGGCAGCTCGCCTTTGTAGGCTCCATCAACGTACAGGAACAGTTTTTCATTAGCCTTCGTGGTGTAGAAACGTGCATTGAAGACTTTATCGGAATCGTCTTTGTTGCACTGGGAAAACAGCAGGATGATAAGCAGCGCTCCTGTTGCGGCAAGGCCTTTTTGCATGGGATATTGTTGGTTTTGGTATGCCATTGAAACGGCTGTACAGCGGGTTTATTGCACAGTTCATTATTCTTAAAGAGATCATAGCTCTAGTTCCCCCGTACCAGTCCCGTACTTCACCCGTATCAGAGTCATACTTTGCATTAGGAAGATGGCGGCCAATAACCATTCATTTATAATCTGCATCCGGCAGTCCTTTCTGATTCCGGCAGGTTTATAATACCTTGTTGTAATAAATGATCAGCATGAGAAAAATCCTTTACTTTTTTGTTGCCCTTTTCCTGACCAGTGCAGGCGTCCGCGTTCATGCGCAATCGTGCGGCGTTTCTGCAGTGTACGGCGGCGGGCCCTTTTACCAGACTCCTGCTACCACCATTCCTGAGCTGCGGGCTTCCGGCTTTACAACGGCCATTATCTGGACGATCCATATTGATACGGCGGGCAACTTCAACTATAATGCCGAGTTTCCCATTGTAGCCAATGGTCAGTACATCGGTTATACCATGCACCCGGACTTTTCGCATAATGTAGCTCTGCTGAAAACCCAGCCTACCTCTGTCAATCGCATAGAAGTAGGCATCAGCGCGGCGGGTAGTGCTACTTTTCAGAACATCAAAAACCAGATAACGGCGCACGGCACCGGACCTGCGACCAACCTCTACAAAAACTTCAAGGCGCTGAAAGATTCCATTCCGCAGATTGACGCCATCAACTTTGATGATGAATCTACCTATGATGTGAGCTCATCGGTACAGCTTTCTGTGATGCTGGCGGGATTGGGGTATAAAGTGGCGCTCTGCCCGTACACCAATGCTACCTACTGGAAGAATGTGGCTTCCCAAACCAATGCACAAAGCCCGGGTACGGTAGATGCTATCTATCTGCAATGCTATGATGGCGGCGCAGGCAATAGCCCCTGCAGCACCAGCTGGAACTTTAACGGCCTGCCGGTATATCCAGGACTGTGGGACAACAACTATACGCCAACCGGCGTGCAGACGAAGATGACCACCTGGAAAACGCAGTGCAGCATTACCGGCGGATTTATGTGGCTGTACGATGACTTTAAGAATACCGTTAAGACAGCCCAATATGCCAGCGCTATCAATACAGCTACCGGCACACCTGCACAGGCATCCGCAGCAAGCCCGGCTACAAGCGCAACCAATATAGCACGCCAGCCTTCCCTGAGCTGGACTGCCGGAACCTGCACTCAGTCTCACGATGTGTATTTTGGCACTGCTAACCCACCGGTGTTTGTGCGTAACCAAGCTACGGCCAGCTATAGCCCCGGAATGCTTGCGGCGAATACTACTTATTACTGGAGAGTAGATGAAAAGAATGCTGCCGGCACTGCCACCGGCGCTGTATGGAGCTTTACCACAGGTATAGCTTCAGGTATTGCTGCTCCGCTGGCGGGTATTACCGTGGGTGATGCTTATCCGAATCCGTTCAGCGACCGTACCAGCCTGAGCCTTGACGTACCCGATAATGTTGCGCTAACAGTATCTGTATCTGACCTGTACGGGCATGAAGTGTTCACTACGAAGAATGGACCGGCTATAAAAGGTAATTACACTTTTGTATGGAGCGGAGAGAATGCGCAGGGCCAGAAAGTGGCTTCTGGTGTTTATTTCATCCGGGTATCTGCAATGGATGGGCAAGGGGAATCTGCTGTTGTGAACAGAAAGGTCTTGTTTGTAAGGCAATAGGTAAGGCTGCCTTCTGCGAAGTTCCCTCGTGCTTCGGGGTGAACTGCTGTATAAGTCATGCTGACGAAAGGAAGCATTCCACAGCGACTTGTGTCCGGTAAGCCTATTTTTCGTGGGTTCCCTCGTGCCTCAGGATGACCTGTTTTTGTATGGCAAGCAACTGAGTGGAGCCTGCTTACAGACGGAGCCCGATTAATCTTTGTCGCTTGCTAATTCAGCTACCGGCTGCTGCATCTTTTCCTGCTCTGAGCGGAAGAATTGCTTTAAGCGCTGTCTTGCATCATTGTTTTTAGGGGCGGCTACCTGACGCTGTAGCTGTAGGGCCGCCTGCTTGTCGATGATGGATTCGTAAGCGCCGGTGAACTTCAGGTTGCGGGAGGCAACTGCTGCCTGTGCAGAAGAGCCTGCTAATACCCCCAGAGTCATTACGGCTATGAATGCAATTGTTGCGAACAGATGTTTTGCACTTCCTGAAACCTGTGCGGCTGCGTTGTTATTCGGTGTCAATTTTTGATAGCTTTAAGCATTTTAAATTCAACCCTTCTATTCTTTTCACAGATCAAAAATATGTTGTGTATCAGCGGTATTGAAAGAAAATAGCTTGCTTAACCGGACTATAATCAAACGCTTTTGGCGAGGCCGATATATTTACTACCCGTTTGTTAACAGCAATGAAAAGACCGGCCTGAAAGCCGGTCTTTTAGGAGATTTATTGAATAGCAGGATAGCCTGTACTTTACATGTAGTTCAGCGCATCGTAGCCAAGCAGCCTGCGCCAGAGCGCGATCTGGCCAATGCAATTGGCCTCGCGGTAGGTCTGGAAAGTGACCCAGTCAAAGTAGGTCATCTTATGCCCCGGCATCATCTCGAAAGAATCGTCCAGCCACTCATCACTTGCGTTCATCAGCGCTTCGCGCAGGATGGGGCTGATCTTTTCCCAGTCTTTCCTGAACTGATCGAGAGCGGGGTAGGTGGCGCCTTCCTGAATGCCTTTATGATCTTTGAATAGCTCATCGGCTGTCTGGCGCAGGTCTTTTCCGAGGGCATTGGCCAAATCGTACCGCTCCTGCGTGAGGCTGCCGGTGATCCATGCAATGTGGTTGGCTTTGGTATCCAGGCGTTTTTGGGCATCTTCATCTGAAATGTCTTTAAGCGCGCGGAAGAAAAAATCGGTGTGCATATCGTACAGCACTATGAGTGAGTACATACGGCTGCTTGCTGGTTTTATTTCCATAGTATTCTGTTTTTGTATCCCGAAATTATGTGCTTATGGTGTGGTACAGCGCGGCTGTGAAGGCCAGATTGAGGGGGTGTTCGGGACAAAGAACGGATATATAGGACTTGGCAGCTGTGAGATCCTTCGCGGGGCTCAGGATGATCTGTGTGATATGTGAGCAGAGCCGCATTTGCAATGCGGCTACTGTAAGGACCGGGCATCTGTGATGCCATATCAACGCCGGAGAAAATGGCTGTACCAGCGGCCGGACGATTTGATAATGCGCTGCTGTGTCTTGAAATCTACATACACGAGGCCGAATCTTGGATTATAGCCTTCTGCCCACTCGAAATTATCCATGAGCGACCATACGAAGTAACCGGTTACATTCACCCCTTCTTCCCGCGCCTTCAGCACCTGTGCTACGTGTTGTTTGATGTATGCGGTGCGGCGATCATCCTGTACGGTACCGTCTGTCAATGTATCGGGAAATGCAGCGCCATTTTCGGTGACAATGATTGGTGGGATGTTTGGATAAGCGGCGTATTTCTTCAGGATGTTGTACATGCTTTCGGGATAGACTTCCCAGTTCATAGCTGTGGTCTCTACTGCCCGCCGCTCTGCTTTGATAATTTGTGCATTGATAAACGGGACAAAATAGCTGTGCCGCACGACTTCTCTGGTATAGCTCTGCACCCCAATGAAGTCCATATCGAATGCAAGCTTCTTTTCATCGTCCGGTCCTATGTATTGTTCTATTCTTCGCAGCGCCTTCAGCTCCTGCATAGGATAGCCCATACCCAGCAATGGCTCTATAAAAAAACGATTGAGCAACGCATCCAGCCGGCCTGCCGCATCATGGTCGTCCGGCACCGGCCGGTAGGGCGCTACGTGCGCGCCGGAGAAAGTGGTTCCTATTTTACTGTCTTTGCTCAGCTCACGGATGATTCTGCCACCCTCGGCCTGGCAGAGCGCGGCATGGTGCGCAGCGGGCAGAAAATTATCCAGCCCCGTTTTGCCGGGCGCGTGAATGCCCAGGAAATAGCCTGCGCCGGTAAAGCCCATCGGCTCATTGAGCACCATCCAGTTCTTAACCCGGTCGCCAAACTCTTTAACGCAGCAGGCCACATAATCGGAGAACCAATAGATAATGTCCCGTGTAGTCCAGCCACCTTTATTTTCCAGCGCCTGCGGCAGATCCCAGTGGTAGAGCGTTACCCACGGCTCAATGCCCAGCTCCAGGCAGAAGTCGATGACGCGATTATAGAAGTCCACACCATCTCTGTTCAGGCGGCCTTTGCCCTCCGGAAAAATGCGGCTCCACGACAGCGAGAAGCGGAAATTCGGGATGTTGAGCAGATGCATCTGGATGAGATCATGCGCATACCGGTGATAAAAATCACACGTCACATTGGCATTGGTACCGGAAGGGATTTTCCCTTTCGTAGCGGTAAATACATCCCAGATGGAAAGGCCTTTTCCATCTTTATTATAAGCTCCTTCTATCTGATAGGCCGCCGTAGCCACGCCCCATTTAAAGTCCGGCCCGAACTGTGAGGCGCCGACGATATCGTATTTATCTGCTGACTCCGGAAAGGATTTTAGCAAGGATGATTCTGCTGAACTTCTTAACTGAGGGAATAGCGACATCGGTAGGCGGTTGGGATGCAGTGATAGCTTCGTTTTCTTTGATAATGGTTTCGATCACCTCGGGGGCGCGGTGCGGATAGTGCGCAGGAACGATCTTGGGCGAGCTGAGCCATGCCTGTATTTTATCGGCGTGCTTTTTCTTCAGGCTTCGGATGACAGCGATGCCCATCTTCTTCAGCGCTGCCGCATTGCACTGCTGCTCATACTGGCCTTTCATAGGAATAACCATCAGCTTCTTCTCCAGATACATGGCCTCAGCAGGCGTTTCAAAACCTGCACCGCACAGTACGCCGGCAGACGATGCCATGCTTTCCAGAAAGGCTTCGCCCGTAACAGGGCGGATGGAAATATTCTGTTTGACATAAGCTTCGTGGTTGTGTTTGGAAAAGACATGCCATTCTACCTCTTTAAATAAAGAGAGCACGCTGATGATGCGCTCATCATCATAAGCAGGAAGGTAAACGGTGTAATGCTTGCCATGCCCGGGATGCAGCGCTCTTACATCCTGCCGGATCACAGGCGGATAAATACGGTCTGCATAGGCATCGAAGTGAAAGCCGTAGCCATTGGTCACCGGAGCATAATGCTTCAATACCGCTCTGCCTACCGGGTCTGATTTTTTTGCCTGTGGCGCCCATTTATTGAGCACGGCATACTGATGGCTCAGGCCAATGCATTTTCTTTTGCGGAAGTAGCAGGCCCACGCGCTCACCGGCTCAAAATCATTGATAATCAGATCATACTCCTCTACGGGCAGCATGGCCACCTCTTCCAGAAATCCTTTGATATTGTTCTTCCGGTAGGTAGCCATTACATCTACACCTCCTTTCTTCCCGAAGATGAAGCCCAGCCCGTGCAGCTTATACTTTACGGGGAAGCCCGGATCTACATCTGCCTGTGTGCCGCTTACCAGTGTGTCTACCTCGCCGTATTGCTGCAGTATCGGCACGATCTCCCGGGCTCTACAGATATGCCCGTTGCCGGTGCCCTGTATGGCATAAAGTATTCTCATGGTGTTCTGGTAATGTTGAATTCTTTAAGCAGGTTGCTGAACAATTGATCGGTGTCCAGCTCGTCGTCATTATCTTTCTGGAAGCCTTCTTCATGGAAATGATAGAGCTTCCATTCGCCGTCTGCATATTCCAGCGAGGTCAGGTTTTCGATCCAGTCGCCTGAGTTGAGGTAGGTGATGCTGCCTTCTGCATTGGTGATGGTCTTGATCTCGGGGTGGTGTATATGGCCGCACACTACGTAGTCGTACCCCTTGGATATGCCGATGCCCGCGGCCGTGAGCTCAAAGTTGTTGATGAATTTGATGGCGCTCTTTACGCTGTTCTTGATGCGCCTGGATAAAGACAGCTTGCCCTTGCGGAAGACTTTCAGTGAGATGAAATTCACCATCCGGTTGAGGAGGATCAGGAAATCGTAGCCTATGGCGCCCAGCTTTGCCAGCCATTTGGAATGCTGCATGGTCACGTCGAATACATCTCCGTGGAAGATCCAGGCTTTGGTGCCATTGTTCAGATCGAGCAGCACTTTGTTCACTATCTTCAATGAATTGAGCTCGAAGCCGGCGAAGCGGCGCAACGTCTCATCATGATTGCCGGGTATGTAATAGACTTTTACGCCCTTGCTGATGAGGCCGAGGATGTGGCGTACGACCTTCATATGGCTTTTGGGCCAGTACCGCTTATTGAATTGCCAGATGTCAATGATGTCCCCGTTCAGGATGAGCGTTTTCGGCCTGATGCTTTTGAGGTAATACAGCAGCTCCTGAGCGTGGCATCCGTAAGTGCCCAGATGCACATCTGAGATGACGACTACTTCGGGCTTTCTCTTTACGCTATCCATTATTACAAAAGAAGCCGCTTTGTATAAAGCCATTGTTACTACAGTATCAACAAAAGGTCAACAATCATCCAAAGCCATTGACAGGATGAATGAGCTATGTGTTATTATAACAATTAGGTCATCATTAATTAACGGAGCGGTTGCGCGGCACAGGTAGGTTTGCAGGGTATTTCCTGCATCCGGAATCATTGCCCCAAAAGTGTTTTTAAAAGAATATGCCGGATATGACCTGCGTTCATTGTAAATGCCGCTCGCTCGAGCGGATCAAACGAAGCTTCCTGCTGAAAACGCTGCTGGGCTTCCTGCCGGTAAGGCAGTACCGCTGCTGGAAATGCAGCCGCAAAACGCTGCGCTGGCAATAGGCGTTGATGCTGCCTTTTCTAAAAATCAATCATATAGCTGGCGGGTGCTGGTTCTGACAAAGCGGAAGGCAGTTATGAGAATGTGGAAGGCAGTTTGGACATGGCGGGTGCTGGTTATGAGAACGCGGAAGCTGGTTCTGACAAAACGGAAGGCAGTTATGGGAATGCGGAAGGCAGTTCGGACATGGCGGGTGCCAGTTCAGAGAATGCGGAAGCTGGTTCTGAAAAACCGGAAGCCAGTTCTGGGAAACCGGAAGGCAGTTCGGAGAATGCGGATGCCGGTTATGAGAAACCGGAAGCCAGTTCGTAACCGGCAGGAATTTCTTAGCAATTCTAAGTATTTATAAAGCAGCGACTTGTCATTCCGCCAGGAATCCACAGTAAGTTACAGGCCTGCAATCAGCATAAAGATTCCTTACGGAATGACAAAGTTGTTGTGTACCAGCGGTGTAGAAAAAAAGGAATAAGATTGCTGTGTGAGTGGGTGGACCCCTTGCTGCTGTGGGATCCTTCGTGCCTCAGGATGACTTGCGTATATAGGTCATGCTGACGTAAGGAAGCATCCCACAGCGGGCAGATGTTTGGTAAGCTATAAATAAAGATGAATCTACACCCAATCCGAAAAAAAGCCTGCGGGGGCTATCTCCAGCGCTTTGGCAAGATTCAGTATTTGGCTGAGGCTTGTATTGATAATGCCGCGCTCTATCTTAGATACCTGCATGGGCTCAATATTGGCTTTCCAGGCCAGTTGCTCCTGGGTTAGCTTTTTTTCGAGGCGTATTGTCTTCAGCCGTTCCCCAAATAGTCTGATGCCTTCTTCATCGCGCAGATACTTCACCGGATAAAAAAGCATCACACAAGCAAGACTCGTACAGTCAAATTTGACTAATTGAGTTATTATATTTGCACTATTATTGTACCCTTTAAAGTTTACATCCCCAAACCTTTATGAAGCGATTTCTTATTCTTATAGCCGGCGCTTTGCTCTTTGCCATACATGCAAATTCGCAGAACCATCAGGGGCTTGACCGCACTTTTGGTACAGATGGTTTGGCGTTAATTAAATTTCAAAACAACTCAACGAGCGGCACCGCTCTGGCCCTGCAGCCTGACGGTAAGATTATTTCCGGTGGCAATAGCAGTGGTGGGGCGCTTGTAATAAGATATAATGCGGATGGTACTCCTGATCAGAGCTTTGGTTCTTACGGGGCATTTAATACACCATCGTTAGAAGAGATCAATGATATAATAGTACTGCAGGATGGTAAAATACTGATAGCAGGCTGCGGAATAATGCGGCTTATGCCGAATGGCAGCGTAGATCACAGCTTCGGCACTACCGGCCAGCTTGATCCACCCATTTGTGTTGACCAAATGACTATGCTGCCGGATAGCAAGATTTTAATAAGCGGAAATGCAAATGTTGCAGGCACAGATCGGCGTGTACTGATGCGCTACCTGCCTGATGGCGCGCTCGACAGCACGTTTGGAAACAATGGCAGCACCGCAACAGATTTTCAATATGATGATTGTAAAGGCCTTGCATTGATGCCTGACGGGCGCATAGTGGTAGGTGGAAGTGGTGATGATACTGCCCGCCCGCCTACCTATCCGGCAGATATATTTATAACCTGCCACCTGCCTACCGGAGAGCTAGATACTACCTTCAACCATACAGGTACCAAGAATTATACGAACCATACTATCCTAAGAGGTGATGCTATGACTTTGCAGCCGGATGGTAAGGTACTTGTTGCAAGCGATGCTGTTGATACGACCTATATTATCCGGTTCAACCTCAATGGTCAACTTGACAGCACATTTGGGGTATATGGTGAATTCAGCTTTACCCCTACCTCCTTTTCCACCCGGTGCTTGGCGCTGCTACCCGATGGCAGAATCCTGTTGGGCGGTGATAACGATACTCATTTCATATTAGTGCGTGTGAAAGCAGATGGATCTTCTTTGGACTCAACTTTTGGCCGGGATGGTATGATAATGACCAGCGCTATAGGGCGCGGGGTGAACTGGCTGGGTTCTATCCTCTTACAACCCGATGGCAAAATAGTGGGCGTGGGTGAAGCTGCGGACAATATGACTACGGTGCGCTACCTGGCAGATGCACCCACCGCTATAGCTGCTGCACCTGCTGCATCTCCCGTGCGCTTTACCATTTTCCCTAATCCCGCTACCACTATTGCTGCACTTACAGCATCCCCTGAATTTATATCAGACGCTGAACTGATTGCGGCAGATGGAAAAGTCGTCAGACAGTTCCATTTCACTCCTGCCCACAGCACAGAGCTTGCATTGCAGGGCATACCTACAGGGCTGTACACCCTTCGTTGTCATTTTTTCGGCACCAGTCAGGCCGCCGCTCAATCTTTGCTTATACGCTAGTACTTTATCCCCCGCTGCCGCACGCCTGAGGCACTCGCCTGCGCACAGATGGCTTTGTGGCTATCCTGAATGTGAGATGAGGCCACAAGCCGGCTACACTAAGGCTGTACTTCAGGCTTGCGGCAGCGGGGGATCAGGAGGCTTCCAGGTTAACTAATTCCTGAGCTGATACGCCTAATTGAGAAGCAATCAGGAAGAGATGGGAGATGCTGGTATTGATTTTGCCCAGCTCTATACGATTGATCTGGCTAAGCTCAATGCCACAGTTGTGTGCCAGTTGCTGCTGAGATAGGCCGGATGCCATTCTGATAGCACGTACTTTTTTGCCGAATGCTGCTAATATGTCCTCATCTCTGTACTGCTTCTGTCTGGTCACGAAGCAAGGTGATAAAGTGTGTAGGAAATTTATTAGGCAGATTTGCTTAATTGAACTGTGTTATTATATTTGCGCTATTATTGTATCCCTTAAAGATTACATCCCCAATTGTTTATGAAAAGAATTGTTCTCCTTATTGCAGGCTTTTTCCTTTATTCAGCCGGTATCCTTGCGCAAAATCATCAGGGGCTTGACCGCACTTTTGGTACGGATGGCCTGGCACTGATTAAATTTCAAAACAACTCAAGTCATGGTCTTGCTGTAGCTCTCCAGCCGAATGGCAAAATCTTATCGGGTGGCAGTTCAGATGGAAATTCACTCGTTGTGCGTTACAATGCAGACGGCACATTAGATCAAGGTTTTGGCTCGTATGGGATATTCAATACTACCTCGTTGGGATATGCTATAGACAATATCGTAGTGCAGCCGGATGGTAAAATACTAATAGGTGGCTGCGGAATAATGCGGCTTATGCCGAATGGCAGCGTAGATCACAGCTTCGGCACTACCGGCCAGCTAGACCCGCCTATGTGCGCTGACCGGATGACCTTACTGCCGGATGGAAAGATATTGATAGCTGGCCATGCTTATGCTGGTGGTATTACAGAGAGCCGTATTCTGATGCGTTACTTATCTGATGGGGTCTTGGATAGCAGCTTTGGAACAAATGGCAGCACAGCTACAGATTGGCAATACAGAGATTGTTATGGAATTGCAATAAGAACTGATGGCTCTATAGTGGTAGGAGGAAATGGTGTTGATACCGGCCATCCACCCGACTATCCCGCAGATATTTTTATTACCCGCCATCTGCCTGATGGGAAGTTGGATACTACATTTAACCATACAGGTACCAAAAATTACATGAACCAGACTTTGCATAGAGGATATGCGATGGCTCTACAGGCAAATAATAAAATGCTGATTGCAAGTGATGGAGCTGATACAAGCGCTGTAATCCGGTTCAACACAAATGGTCAACTCGATAGTACATTCGGAATAAATGGTGAGTTTCGCTTAAACTCGATGTCATTTACTTCCCGATGCCTTGCGCTGCTGCCGGATGGCAGAATACTGTTGGGCGGCGATAATAATACCCATTTCATACTGCTGCGTGTAAAGGCAGATGGCTCTTCGTTAGATTCCACCTTTGGCCGGAATGGAATAATAATGACCAGCGCTACAGGGCGCGGGGTGAACTGGCTGGGTTCCATCCTCTTACAGCCCGATGGTAAAATAGTGGGCGTGGGTGAAGCTGCGGACAATATGACTACGGTGCGCTACCTGGCAGATGCACCCACCGCTATAGCTGCTGCACCTGCTGCATCTCCCGTGCGCTTTACTATTTTCCCTAATCCTACTACCACTATGGCTACAATTACATCATCCACTGAATCGATAGCCGGTGCCGAGCTGATTGCGGCAGATGGAAAGCTGGTCAGGCAATTTCACTTCATACCTGCTTACAGTACAGAGCTAGCCTTGCAGGGCATACCTACAGGGCTGTACACCCTTCGTTGTCATTTTTTCGGCACCAGTCAGGCCGCCGCTCAATCTTTGCTTATACGCTAGTACTTTATCCCCCGCTGCCGCACGCCTGAGGCACTCGCCTGCGCACAGATGGCTTTGTGGCTATCCTGAATGTGAGATGAGGCCACAAGCCGGCTACACTAAAGCTGTACTTCAGGCTTGCGGCAGCGGGGACTATATTTGCACTATTATTTTACCCTTTAAAGTTTACATCCCCAAGCTTTTATGAAACGATTTCTTATTCTCACTGCCGGTGCTTTGCTCATTGCCATACATGTAAATTCGCAGAACCATCAGGGACTTGATCCAAGCTTTGGCCATAGCGGCCTTGCTTTTATTAAGTTTCAGAACAAATCAACCACTGGCCTATCAATGGCTTTGCAATTAGATGGTAAGGTAATTTGCGGTGGTGGTAATATTAATGGAGCGGTAATAGCACGATATAATTCGAATGGTTCGCCTGACGAAAGTTTTGGCTCATTTGGAGTGATTGACATACCATCCCTAGAAGCGGTAAACAATATAATTGTTCAACCCGATGGAAAGATCTTGATTGCTGGTTGTCAGATCATGCGCTTGATGCCAGACGGCACTGTAGATCATAGTTTTGGCAATATGGGCCAATTCATGCCACCGGACTGTGCCAATCAAATGGCACTACAGCCTGACGGTAAAATATTAGTAGCAAGCAGCACGCCTAGCACTTTTGTGATGTATCTCAGTCGTTATCTGCAAGATGGTGAAGTAGATAGCACCTTTGGTGTAAATGGAATTTCTACTCTAGACTGGTATGATGGGGACTGCAAAGCACTTGCTTTATTAGCTGACGGCAAGATCGTGACTGGAGGGAATGGGACAGATTTCAGTCTTGTGAATAACGCAACAGACATGCTATTGACAAGGCATTTACCAAATGGACGACTTGATACAACTTTTAATCATACAGGAAGACTGAACTACATAGATTTTCCAAAGAGTGTCTTTTACTGCTATGCAATGTCTGCTCAATCTGATGGCAAATTATTGGTAGCAGGTGCTTACGGCGATATCGCCTTCGTGTTACGCTTTAATATAAATGGCACGCTGGATAATACTTTTGGGCAGCAAGGATTATTTCAATTTGCATGTACTACGCCCTTTGCTAGTTCTGTCTTAACCTTTCCGGATGGACGAATACTTTTTTCAGGCGATACACGCTGGGATAACTTTGTTTTGGCGCGTATAAAAGCTGATGGGTCTTCACTTGATTCAACTTTTGGCCATAATGGAATAATTCTTACTAATCCTGCAGGTGGTACGTACAATGTACTTGCAGCTACTGTGATACAGCCTGATGGCAAAATATTAGGTATTGGTGAAGGCTCGGATAATATGACTACGGTGCGCTACCTGGCCGATGCGCCTACCGCTATAGGTGCTGCACCTGCTGCATCTCCCGTGCGCTTTACTATTTTCCCTAATCCTACTACCACTATGGCTACAATTACATCATCCACTGAATCGATAGCCGGTGCCGAGCTGATTGCGGCAGATGGAAAAGTAGCCAAGCAGTTCCGCTTCATACCAGCTCAAAGTGTAGAGATTGCATTACAAGGCATACCTACAGGGCTGTACACCCTTCGTTGTCATTTTTTCGGCACCAGTCAGGCCGCCGCACAATCCCTGCTTATCCGCAACCCATAAGGGTACTTATCTCTTCATTTTAATCCCCTCTTCCATCATGTCGCCACCTTAGCCAGTGGCAGGCTATAAGCCTGCTGTGCCCTTGCGCGCATCGTACCAAACAAATATTTAAAAACAAGTTTCAAACACTCCGAACAAACAATGAAAAAGAAATTCATGTTTCTTTTAATGGCCGTGCTATGCCATATAGCGAGCTACAGCCAAAGCGTACAGCGCTTTTATCTCAGCATCAATGATGCACATTATCTGCCAATGGTAAGACCACAAAGCGGGCATCTGCGGCTCGATTTTGAGCAGGCTGCGCTCAACAGCATTCAGGCGCGCTATACCATTTACGGGTTCAATCAGGCTTTTCCACGTTCTCGCTACGAAATGCTGCGCAGAGTGTATTATGTAGAGGCCAACTCGCTGCAACTTATGTACGATCTGATGAACTATAGCGCTAAGGCTTATCCTCATGGCGAACAGATTTACCAAATCAAAACAGCAGGCAATGAACCCGATGACTATTCTGTCAATAATCAATACATTGGATTTGGGTATGAAATACCGGCATTGAGAATAATTGGCGCGCTCAATGCATGGAAAGATTGTGTAGGCATTGATTCCACCCATACGCCTTATGAACCCGTAACTATTGGCATGGTTGACCGGTGGGTAGATGTGAACCAGCCTGATCTGAAAGGAAAGTTTAAACGTATCCGCTCCAATGTCATGGGCACTCCGGCAGTATATCACGGTACACAGGTAGCCGGCCTGATTGCAGCAAACACCAATAATGGTATGGGCATATCCAGCATCGGGTACAATTGTAATCTCGACCTTTCAACAAATACCAATCAGCCGGACGGCGAGTTCCTGAATATGGCGCTCGATGGTGTCAGGGTAACCAATGGCAGCATCCTTTATGACGGTGGTTGTACTAACGATACCGATTACAATGACCAGTACCTGATCCGTGAGAACATCTATAACGAGATTTACGAGAATGGAACAACTGCAGTATTTGCCGGTGGCAATGGCGATGGTCTTTGCAGCTCATCCTCGTATGCTTTTCCGGCATCGTTTAACCACAATATTTCTGTGACTGGTGTTGGCACAAGTGTAAATCATAGCTATCGCACTCAGGACTGTTTTGTCTTTAATACTCCTGAGCAAGTATTCAATTACAACAGGCGTGTGGATATGGCTGCGCCAGGCTGGGACAACGTAACCACCGATACCGGCAATCACTATACCACCACCTTTGACGGTACTTCCGGTGCAGCACCGCTTGTAACCGGTACTGTTGGCCTAATGATTGCTGCCAAGCCCTGCCTATCGCCCTATCAGGTAGAATACCTGCTTAAGACAACAGGATTCAATATTGACAACATCCCCAATAATATCCCCTATGCAGGTAAGATTGGTAAAAGGCTAAATGCTGGCGCAGCACTTGAACAGACAAAGTTTTTTTTCAATTGCAACGACCCTGCCACCCAAACTATGTACATCGATGCCATAGGCATCAATACGATCTGCGCGCCCGGCTCTTCCAGCAATGGCGTAAAGCCACAGTTTACCCCTCATGTGGTAAATGGCAATGGTACACTTAAATATCACTGGGAGCCTGTGCCGGGCAATGCCGCTATTCTTGATGATTACAATATTGCCAACCCCACCATCACCAGCATTAATACCCTGGCCGGTACGGATACCTTTTACTTTCAGCTCACCGTATATGATGGCTCTATGGTACAGAAGGTAGCCAGCAGGTTTGTAAAAGGCAGGCTGAAGTTCAGCGGCTATGATCTGGCTATGCAGGATGCAGGGCTGGATATGATGGATGAGCCGAGCAGCATGACCAATGTGGACCTTACCAACTGGCAGATATGGCAAAGCCCCGACATCTGGAACCGCCGCACGGCCGATGGTGTGCGTGAGCACGAAAACCCGGAATACTTCAAGAACGGTGACCCTAATTATATGTATGTGCGCATCCGTAACATAGGCTGCGCTGCCTCTCCATCAGATGCTGTAGCCAGGCTCTACTGGACGCTATTCTCCACCGGCGAGCAATGGCCTGCCGACTGGACTACGCGCCAGCTTCCGGCCGCTGCGGGCGGCACGCTTGCTGCCGGTGGCGAGATCACCCCACAAGCCGGCATCAGTATACCTGTACTGAACCCCGGCGATACATTTGTAACTAACCATGAGTGGTATCCGAAAAAGCCGGAGGATTACCTGAATGGCGGTACGGAAGTAGAGGTCTGCGGCCTTGCGCGTATAGTAGAGCCATCTGCTGCGCAGGAAGGTATGTATGCTACAGAAGTCAACCGTACTACCACCAATGTGCATAACAATAATAATGTGGTGACCAGGAATTTTATTCTGGTAAATCTCGGTCATCGCGGCACTAACCGCCCCGACCTGCATCACATTTTTGTAGGCAATGGCGAGCGCGTAGCATTGGCTACGAGGCTGGAGCTGATTACCGATAAAGACGTCCATCGGCATCTGGCCGGTAACCTTTCAGAGTTTGTATATGCTAAGGTTGATTTAGGCGGCCTTTATGACCGTTGGGCTGCAGCGGGTAAGAAGGGCAATTATGCCAGTGCGGATGATGAGGGAAAAACAGTTTTATATGATCCTTCCACACCGCTCAGTCTGGAAGGCATTGTGCTGAATCCCGGCGAGATGCTGCCGGTAAATATTTCCTTTGTGCTGCGCGACGGCGTGGCGGTGCCATTTGACGTGCCCATGCAACAGGTACACTTCCGCCAGTTTATGGTAGAGGAAGGCAAAGGTGAAATGCTTTACGGCAATGTAAGTTTTGGTCTGCAGATTGCTATGGATGATGATGCCAGGCCACAAAGCCGTGGAATGAGCAGTACCGGCACAGGCTATGAAATTGCTTCACGGTACAGCGTATATCCAAATCCTGTTTCCGGTATGCTGAGCATTGTGGATGGGGATGTGCAGCGTGGCGCAAAGACTCTGTTTGAATTGACAGATGTAACCGGCAAGGTGCTGATCTCTAAAGAGCTGACCAACAGTAAAGAATCTGTAAACGTAAGCCAGCTTGCCAGCGGCATTTATCTCTATCGCATGGTAAGTGACGGATGTGTTACAGGCAAAGGCAAGGTTGTGAAAGAATAGTATTGAGCATTGAGCAATAAAAGAAATAATTGAGGTAACGCGATATATGGTGCATAGTTGAGCCGGTCTGAAGCAGACCGGCTTTTTTAGGTGCATGATCCCTAAAAAGCCTACGGCAATGCCAAACAAAATAATCAGGCTTCCTGCCGACCAAATGCGCAGGCGCATAACATTAAGTTCTCCCTATCATCATTTGTCATTAACTATTTGACAATACTGGCCGGATATTTTCGCCCCATCAAATCATCCAGCCAAAACATGAAGAAACATTTACGAATTGCCGCGGCATGCCTGAGCCTGCTCGGCTGCTCTGGTATGGTGGCCGATGCACAGATCACACTGCTGAAGGATTACAAAAACTACACTTCAGCACCGATCGGTGTATTTCAGGGCATCAACTACCGCGAAGCGGGCTTTTCAGCGCTCTATTCCATTCCCGGCACCAACGGGAAGGAGTTCTGGATCTGCTCTGACCGCGGAGTGAATATTGACTGCGCCAATGCAAACCCGGCAGGCTGTACCCCTATGTATGACAAGCTGTATGGCTTTGCCGGCTATGCTCCCAAGATTCACCGCGTGCGGGTAAACGGAGATTCGGTGCAGATCCTGCAAACGATTACCATGAAGCGCCCGAACGGCACGAATGCAACGGGTGTGCTGAACCCAACCGGCTATGGCAGCACGGCTACGGAAGAAGCTTCTACAGATACCGTTCTGAACTGTGCCAACTATGCAGCCAAGCTTGCTCCAAAAGATATCTGGGCGATTGATGCGGAAGCCATCGCGGTAGATAAGGATGGTTATTTCTGGATTTCTGAAGAAGGCGGACCAACCATCTGGAAGCTGAATAAGAATGGAGTGGTGGTAAAGCGCTATACGCCTTTTGCCAACCTTCCGGGTGCACAGGCGATCGATGTTCAGATTGATACGGCTTTTAAATACCGCAAGAATAACCGTGGCTTTGAGAACCTGACCATCGCGCCAAATGGTAAGATCTATGCGCTCATTCAGAGCCCGCTGCTTTACCCGACCAAGGCGATTGGCGAGGCATCGCAGGTACACCGGATGCTGGAGATAGACCCTGCTACGAATGCTACCCGCATGATGGTGTATATGAATGATGGGGTGATCGGCGCTGCCGGCGCTAACCAGATTCGCCTGCAGGACTGGAAGCTGGGGGATATGACCGCCATCAACGATACTACGTTCCTGGTATTGGAAGCTGCCGCAAGAGGCACTACCGATATCAAGCGGATGTACAAGATCAATATTACGGGCGCTACTTCAGTAACATCGGGCCTGTACGGCACGCAGACTGTTGAATCGCTGACCGATTCTGCCGGTCTTGCAGGCAAGGGCATTGTGCCGGTGAAGAAGACTTTGTTTATGAACCTGCTGGCCAATGGATGGCCATCATCGCTGGACAAGGCAGAAGGCCTTACCATTATTAATGACAGCACTATTGCGCTTTGCAATGACAATGATTATGGTCAGTCATGCCCGCTGGCAAATGGTATTGGTATTGCAACAAATAACCTGAGCCACCTGATCGTTTACGGACTGCAGGGCGCCAATAAGCTTACTTATTTCCAGCGTACTCAGCCTACTTATTCGCAGGGTATCACTGGTCCGAGCACTTCTACTACTCCTTACCTGGTACCTACTATCCCTAATGCTTCTACCACATCGATCATGACGGTGGGCGATGCTGCTCCTAACGGCTACAAAATGGTTGGTATCCCGGATGGCCTCGGCGCATTTGACAACGGCAATGGCACATTCACCCTGGTAATGAACCATGAGATCGGCACTGCCGGTACGCCTCCTGTGCCATTGGGCAGTGTTCGTGCGCATGGCTCTGCCGGCGCATTTGTATCGAAATGGATCATTGACAAGAATACTTTGTCTGTACTCAGCGGCGCTGATCTGATCCAGACCATCAAGCTCTGGAATCCTGCTACGAATAGCTATATCAGCTATAATGGTACGTTCCCGACTTCGCTGGCTGCGCTGAACCGTTTCTGCTCTGCAGACCTTGCACCTGTTTCTGCTTTTTATAATGACCTGACCGGTAAAGGAACGCAGGAGCGCATCTTTATGAATGGTGAAGAGAGCGGTAATGAAGGCCGTGCTTTCGGCCACATCATTACCGGGCCCAATGGAGGCAATTCTTATGAGCTTCCTTACCTTGGCAAGTTCTCATGGGAAAATGCGGTGGCCAGTCCGCGCATGTCTGATACCACAGTTGTTGCCGGTATGGATGATGCTACTCCGGGCCAGGTTTACTTCTACATGGGTGCCAAGACTACTACAGGTACTGAAATTGAAAAAGCAGGTCTGGCCGGTGGTCACCTGTACAGCGTAGCGGTGAACGGACTGCTGACAGAAGCGAGCGCCAGCACCCCTGCGGCCAATACGCCATTCTCTATGGTAGATCTCGGTCTGGTACAGAATATGACGGGCACTACCCTGAACTCAAACAGCAATAATGCGGGTGTAACTACCTTCCTGCGTCCGGAAGATGGTGCATGGGACCCTTCTAATCCTTCTGATTTTTACTTCAATACTACGGATGCGTTCAACGCACCGAGCCGCCTCTGGAAGCTGCATTTTGCCAATCCCGGAAATATCACACAGGGCGGTACGATCACTGCTGTGCTGGATGGTACGGAAGGACAGCAGATGCTGGATAATATGGCGATCGACAACTCAGGCCACATCATATTGGTGGAAGACGTAGGCAGCAATGCACACGTAGGCAAGGTATGGGAATACACGATTGCCACCGATGCGCTGAAGCAGATTGCATCCCACGACTCTACGCGCTTCTATACCGGCGGCGCCAACTTCCTGACGATTGATGAAGAAGCTTCCGGCCAGATAGATGTACAGAATATTCTGGGTCCTGGTATGTTCCTTACTTCCGTACAGGCGCACTATAATATTCCGGGTGAACTGGTAGAAGGTGGTCAGCTGCTGGCGCTCTACAATCCGGGTACGGCTCTTGCCAATCCTGAGATTGCGCTGCAGGGTAATAACATTACGATCGTTGACGGCAGCACTACACCTGTAACTACCAACAATACAGACTTCGGCAATGTGAATACCGGCGCGTCCATCACTAAGACGTTCAGCATTATGAACAGTGGCCCGGGCAGCCTGGTAGTGAACGGCATCAGCTTTACGGGTACCAATGCTGCGGCTTATACACTGGTGACACCACCTGCATTCCCGCTGACGCTGGCTGCCAATGCATCTCAGACGATCACTATTCAATTCCTGCCTGCTACGGACGGCGCAAAGAATGCTACGCTGAATATCATGAGCAATGACCTGGATGAGCAGACTTACGATGTAGCGCTGAAAGGCACTGGCGTATCTCCGGACATCCGCGTAGCGGGCAACAATGTGGTGATTACAGATGGCGACCCTACTGCGGGCCCGGCCAACAATACGGACTTCGGTACGGTGAATACGGGCAGCAATGTGATGAAGACTTTTATGATCCGCAATACCGGCGCAGGTGAGCTGAAAGTTTCAGGTATCACCTTCACGGGCACTCAGTCTGCTGAGTTTACGCTTGCAGGCGCGCCGGCCTTCCCGCTGACTATAGCAGGTGTCGATTCTCAGGCCATAACGGTACAGTTTGCACCAACTGCGCAGGGCATCCGCACGGCTACTATGAATGTCGCTTCCAATGATGCCGATGCAGCTACTTATGATTTTGCGATTCAGGGTATAGGCCGCAGTGCAACAGGTATCGCTTCTGTAAACGGCGACAACTCTTTTGCGAAGCTTTAT
This sequence comes from Chitinophagaceae bacterium, assembly GCA_965200035.1. GTDB lineage: Bacteria > Bacteroidota > Bacteroidia > Chitinophagales > Chitinophagaceae > UBA1952. The sequence goes on from OZ241334.1 coordinate 2,635,366, forward strand.
CCTAACCCAACCAGCGAAGCGGCTACTGTAGCCATTACACTGAAAAAAGAAGAGCGCGTGATTGTAAGCATGTTCAGCATAGATGGTAAGGAAATGATCAAAGCCGTTGACCAGAAAATGCAGGCCGGCGAACAGCAGATCGTGTTGAATACATCATCCCTGCCAGGCGGTACTTATTTCGTGCAGATCGCTACGGATAGTCAGGTAACCAAGATGAAGCTTTCAGTAGCTCACTAATAGGCTGCTGATCGTTGAGGTCAATTATTTTAAAACAAATAACGGGATGCGCTGTAACGGCGTATCCCGTTCTATCATTTTTCTGAACAGCCATTAATAAACGCGGATGAAGAGAAACATTACCTGCTCTTTATGTTTTATGCTGATCCTGCTGCTGATATTTTCTTTCAGGGAAAATCCGCAGGCTTATGTAAATGTCTATCATGAGCGGATAGCCGGCTTCAATGCGAAGCAGGCTGCGTTGATGCAGCTTATTCAGCGAAGCGATCTTACCGATATACATGATGTGCAATGCATCCAGCATGAGCTGCAGGAAGCGCGCAACAGCCTGAAAAGCGTTGACTTCTGGCTGCGCTATTTTGAGCCTGTTACTTATAAAAAAATCAATGGGCCATTGCCGGTAGAATGGGAGACAGAAGTGTTCGAGAAATTTGAAAAGCCCTATAAGCGCGAAGGCGCGGGCCTCACGCTGGCTCAGCTTTATCTGGATGAGCCGGTTATCATTAAAGACACGCTTCTTTCACTGATCCGTTCTTCGATCCATTCAATGCCGGTTTACAGCGCTGATTCGATTACCAGAAATCTCAATACTTACCATCATTTTTTTCTTTGCAACCGGCTTTATCTGCTGAATCTTGCCGCAATTTATACCACCGGTTTTGAATGCCCCGATACCGCGCAGATTATTCCTGAGCTGCGCATTCTACTTTCAGAAACAGCGCAAAATTATACTGCTTTTAACGAATCTTTTCCTGCCACGCCGCTTTCTGAGGCTTATCTGGCGCTCTATCACAAAGCCGTTGTATTCGCGCAATCGCAGCCATCGGATTACAGCCGCTTCGATCATTTTACTTTTATCAAAGATTATGTGAATCCGCTGTATGCACTAAACCAGCAATTCATTGCCGGCTACAATGTGGTGACGCGCAGCCTGGTAGATTATTCGATCAATAAGGCTGCTACTTCTATCTTCAGCAAGAATATTTATAACGGGCAAAACCCTAAAGGCATTTTTCTCCGGGTAAAGGATAGCACGGCGCTTGCAGATATGGAGCGCCTGGGCAAGCTGCTTTTTTATGATCCTATTCTTTCGGGCAACAACATGCGCAGCTGTGTATCCTGCCATAAGCCCGACCAGTACTTTACAGATACAGCTTCGGCTGCTTCTTTTGCTTACAATCACCGTGATTTTCTGCCGCGCAATTCACCTTCCCTATTGAATGCTGAGTTCAATCACCTGATTATGCTCGATGGCAAGCATTTCAGCCTGCAGCACCAGACGCAGGAAGTAGTGACCAATCCCGCAGAGATGGGCAGCGATGCAACTGATTTGCTTAAAAAAGTATTGAGCTGCAAAGAATACAGCAGGAGCTTTAAAAAGCTTTTGCAATACACGCCGCAGGAACCGGAGATAACGTTTGAGCATCTGGCCTCTGTGCTTACTTATTATTACAGCCGCTTCAGCAGGCATGATGCTGCGTTCGATGAGGCAGTGAACGGTAGCAAATATCTGAATGCGTCTGCCAGAGAAGGCTTCAACATTTTTATGAGCAAGGCGCAGTGTGGCACCTGTCATTTCGTGCCCCAGTTCAATGGGGTAAAGCCGCCCTTCGTTGGCTCTGAATTTGAAGTGCTGGGCGTACCTGAAGATGCGGGCTATATAGCGCTCAGCAAAGACAGCGGACGATACAGCGTAAATCCTGCTACCGAAACACTTCATGCTTTCCGTACCGGATCGCTGCGCAATGCTGCGCACACCGCACCTTACATGCACAATGGCGTGTTCAAAACCCTGAATGAAGTCATTGATTTTTATGATGCCGGCGGCGGCGTGGGGCATGGCCTTTCTGTACCTAATCAAACGCTGTCTGCCGATTCCCTGAAGCTGACGGTGCGTGAGAAAAGCAACCTGATCGCCTTTATCCGGTCGCTGGATGAGCCTGTTCAGCCCGGCCTGCCACCTGCTTCGCTGCCTGTATCCGATATCAAAGCGCTTAACCGCAGGAAGCCCGGCGGTGATTATTAAAAACTGTTTTTCTATGAAAGTGAAAATGATATTACTGCTCACCGCTATGGCCGCTTTTGTGTGGATACAATGCTTTGCCCGAAAGAAAGAAGTGGCCTATGAATTTCCTGATGCAATGGCCGCGCCCATACAGGCAGCATTTGCACAGCAATGCGAGAAAGGACTGGTGCTCTACCAAATCAATTGTTCCCGCTGCCATGATGTGGCACAGGGTAAGAAAATGCTGGTACCTGATTTTACCCCGGAGCAATTAGTAGGCTATGAGCTGCGCGTGATCAACCCCAAGCATGAAAGCGACCTGCCCGAAACGACTGTGAGCGCGGAAGAGCTGGGCCAGATCATGACCTTCCTGACTTATAAAAAGAAGAGTGGAATCCTGGTAAAGAAGCCTGTAGCCACAGACACAAAGCAGTAATCGGATTCAGGCATTCTGCCGGTGCCTGATGATTTCCTGCAGCAGATTATTGGTATTGATGAATAGCGCTAAGTACGCTTCTTCCCGCAGCCCGTTGTTGATATTGTGCTCTATTACAATCATGCTTTCCTTATACTGAATGAGGTTGGCAGCGGGCACAACATTGGCTGCGGATAGATGATAAATGGCATCCCGGAAATCGGTTAATAATTTCGTCAGCTCGGGTATCCCGTACGTTCGCAAAGCCATCAGGGAAGAGGTAATGGCTTTGATGCGCTCCATATAATTTTCTGCCTGCAGTGTCATATCGGTACGAAATGTACAATATGTTATTGTATTCCACATTGTTTTTTCTTAATAATTAAGAATCAATATTTTCTGTGGAAAAAACATTAAAAATAGCTGTCTGTAGCAATTTAGACAGAAAGATTATTCAGAAAAAAAATCTGACATTACTCGTAATGGCTGAGATCAATACCGAGATTAGCTGCTGTATCAAGCACCAGTTTTTTCCGGTAAGCGTGCTTTAATCCGTCCAGCGAAATGGCTTTGCTCAGCAGATCATTGACCGCTGTACTGCTGAGTATAAGCCGTGCCGCATGGGTCCCGTATTTTTCGGCAAGCGCCTGCTGTATTGGCGTAAATTTCCGGATGCGATCGCGATTCGCCTTACTGCGCGCTTCCTGCTGCTCAGGGGTAAATATTTCACGCGGTGGAAGTGATCTGGAAAGTCCTGTCTGCCGTGCTTTTTCCCGGAATTCATCCAGCCGGTCTGCAAGCTCATCCATCAGCCGGGTTGATTTAAGATTGCGGTGCACGCCTTTTTCATCTGCAAGATCGTAGGGCACCAGCGTTCCGGCCACCAATTCCCGGGCTACATCTTCCGCCATTACCTGAAAAGCCGGTTTGTTGATCTGCTGTGCAAGTGCATCCCGATAAATAAAGAGCTCATTCAGCACATACTGATCGTAAGGGCTCAGGTTGTATTTATCCGCAGGTTTCAGAAAATGATCTTTCACCTCAGCGCGATAAATGGTGGTGCTCAGTGCCGCCTGCTCTTCTACTACAAAAGAATCTAATTCTTTTTGTGACGCTTTCTGCTCCAGAGCGTCTTTCAGCTGATGCAGCCACGCCACATCATCCGCTGCATATTGTATCTGCTCGGGAGTTAAAGGACGGCGCAGCCAGTTACTCTTCTGTTGCTGCTTGCTCATGGTGAGGCCGAGCATTTCCTGCAACATTGCCGCCAGCGATGTCTGCTCAAAATTCAGCAGCTTGGCAACTACTTCTGTATCATAAAGATTTTTTGGATAGCAACCAGAGCGGTGCAGCAGGCGCAGATCTTCGCCCGGCGAATGAACAATCTTCAGGATCTGATCATTTTCAAAAACGCGATACACCTGCTTCAGATCAATACTGGCGAACGGATCAATGATGTAGCATTTATCAGGAGTAGCAATCTGTATGAGGCAAAGAGTAACGCCGTAAGCATGATGATGACTATCAAATTCCAGATCAAAAGCAATGACCTGCTGCGCGGACAAATCCTGTATACAATGCTCCAAGGCTGCAGGTTGGTCAATAAAATGAACCGTTTTCTTCACGCCGGGAATCGCAGTCATAAGCTTGGGTCTTTTGGGCTACCATACATTGCTGTAAAGCTGGCTTCACGAAAGTAATGCTCTTTCCTGATCCTTAAAGTTTAATAAGTTTTGAAATGTTTAGCTGTAGAATCTATGTATGCTGTGGAATTCTTTGTACCTCAGGATGGCCCGCTGTATAAATCATGCTGACGCAAGGAAGCATCCCACAGCAACTTTTGAATTTATCCGCTACAGTCAATCCATGAATTCCCAGGCACTCTGGTAAGCATCTTTATCCTGCGCATACTCAATAAAGTCGTTGTAAAAGCGGTCGGACGAAAGGGTTGCGCTGTCGCCGATCACGATCAGCTTTTTGCGCGCGCGCGTCATGGCTACATTCATGCGGCGCACATCCGCAAGAAAGCCTATAGTGCCTTCCGTATTGCTCCGCGTCATGCTGATGTACACTATATCGCGCTCCTGTCCCTGAAAAGAATCAATGGTATTCACCGATATTTTACTAACGTAAGGCTGAAGCTCTGCAGCATGCAGCAGGCCTTCTCTGAGTAAATCTATTTGTCTCTTATAGGGTGAGATGATGGCAATATCCGGAAAACTTTCGCGGTTATAATGAGCCGCTTCCAGTTGCGCTGTCAGCCGTATCAGGTGCTTAATCAGGAAAGCGGCTTCTTCGGGATTGGCTGTGCTGGTGCCATCTGCTTTTTCTTCAAAGCCGCAGCCAGCCGTATCTATAAAATTCAAAGGCACATCTTCCGGAAACAATAAATGGTCTGCCACAGAAGCATGAGCTTTCAGCGCATCTTCATAAAATACTTTGGATGAATAGCCCATGATAACTGCATTCATCCGGTATTGCTCATCAAGCCTCGTTACGGCTGCGGGATGCAGCGCCACGCCTTTTTCCAGCAATGTATTGCCCAGGCCTTTGCGTGCTGCTTCTATAGATTTGATAGTAGGCGGTAATTGGAAATGATCGCCGGCAAGCACTACTTTCTGTGCTTTGAGTATCGGTATCCAGCAGGCAGGTTCCAGCGCTTGTCCGGCTTCATCAATTACTACTGTATGATAGCGTAAGTGCCGTACTGTATAGTGATTAGCGCCCACCAGTGTAGCCGTAATGATCTGTGCCTTTCCAAGCAGATCGTTGATGATGTACTGTTCTGTATTGCCTACATCTTTCATGATGCGGTGCGCCTCATCGAACAGCGCTTTGCGCTGCTCGCGCTCGGCCTTGCCAAAATTGCGCTTGTACTTATGCGCCATATTTTTGAACTCAGTTGCCTGCTTTTTCAGCTTTTTAATTTCCTTCATCGCGCTGTGCTCCGCCATACGGCTGTCCAGCGTCAGCGCTGAGAGCCGTTCCGATACCTTTGCCGGATTGCCTACGCGCAATACGTTCAGTCCTTCATCGGCAAGCCGTTCGCTCAATAAGTCCACCGCTGCATTGCTTGGCGCCGTCACCAGTATCTGCCCCTCGTTGCGCTGTGTCAGTGCTTTGATGGCGTGTACCAGTGTAGTCGTTTTGCCTGTGCCGGGCGGGCCATGCACAATGGCCAGATCGTGCGCGGTGATGATTTTATGGGCTGCCTCCTGCTGCGATGCATTCAGCTTTGGAAAGCTCAGCGGTGGAATATGCTCATCAAATGCAGCCGGCTGCGCTCCGGTAAGCACACGTGCCAGGCGGCCTTCTTTATGTTTTTCGTGTATTGCTTCTGCATCTTTCAATGCCTGCTGCATCTCTGCATAGCTGGCCTCATCAAATAATAGGTCGATGCCCAGCTTGCCATTGTCTGCCCATTCGGGAAGCTCTTCGGTGCGCAATAATATTTTCAGCCGGTTGCCGCTCTGCCAGGATATAGTGCCGGCAATGCGGTCTTCTTCCGGATGGTGATTGGAAAACAGCATGGCCGAAGCGCCGAAGCGCAGCTGATGATACTCATCCTGATGGGTGGTGCGCTCTACTTCCAGGGTTATATAATCGCCCCGGCTCGGCTCTGTGCCGCGAATGGCAATCGGGTACCAGGCAAGTCCCGCCGACCGGCGCGCAGCCGCAGAGGTGCTTTGGGTCAGCTTCCGGTAAGATTCACGATCTGCCTGCTGCTCTATATCCAGCAGCTCCCGCAGCTTCTTAAAATAATCCATACGTAAAAGTATAGTTCAGCGCACGGATGTTCTGTATGCTAAAAGCTCCGGAAATATTAACCGGAACCATACGGTGAATTCCTGCGGAGCGGCATTCATCCATTGCTCTGCTTCCTGCAGGGAAAGGTATTGCCAGGCATTTACCTCTTGAGGATTAATCACAGGCGCATCATTATAAGTACCTGTATAAAGATGATCGATCTCATGCTCTGTAAGCTCATTATCCAGCACAGAACGGTAGGTGAATGATTTCCAGTATCGCAGCGTACAATCAAAGCCCATTTCTTCCGGCAGCCTGCGGTGCGCGGCATCTATAGTAGTCTGCTCATCCGGTGAAGGGTGCGAGCAGCAGGTATTGGTCCAAAGCCCGCCGGAGTGATATTTGCTGAAAGCCCGCTGCTGTAGCAACAACTCATTGCGGTCATTGAATATAAAAACTGAAAATGCCCGGTGCAGCAGGCCCAGCCGGTGCGCCCTGATCTTTTCTTCAAAGCCTGTTGCCTGATCTTTCGTATTTACAGTAATTACATAATCCATGTCTGAGACTTGTTACTCCATTTGCGTGTACAGCATTAAATCAACAGCACCGATCATCCTCTCCCGAAGATATACGCGTGTGCGCTGAAAACGGTTGTGCCGGACTTATTAAAATTTAAAAAGCCTGCATAGCGCAGGCTTTTAAGATTTTTGTCTATTAACAGTGATCAGGCTTTCTTTACATTGACGGCATTGAGCCCTTTCGGACCTTTCTCTACATCAAAAGTTACCTTATCGCCTTCACGCACTTTGTCTATTAGTGCAGATATATGTACGAATATGCTTTCTCCATTCACCTCGCTGCGGATAAATCCATAGCCCTTGGAATCATTGAAATTCGTAATGGTGCCTTTACGCTGGGCGGCAGGCACATCGGCCTCCTGATTGCGGCGCACGCCGATCTCAATATCTTCTGTATTGATCTCCTTACGCTTGTTCGGGTCCGGTGGACTATCCACGATGTTGCCGTTTTCATCTACATAAGCCATCATATCCTCCAGGCTTCTTCCTTTGCCCGAGTTGGCTTTGCGTTCTTCCATCTTTTCGGCCTTGTCCCGCTTTTTCTTTGCCTTCTGTTTTTCTAGTTCTTTTTTGTTGGATGATTCCTGTGATCTCGCCATGTTTTATTTGCAACTTAATTATAACTGTACTTCTGTGAAGGTAGTTCATTAAAAATTGATGTGCGTGAATATTCCATTAAATCCGCGTTGTCGTGGTACAGAAAAGGACATTTTTTGTGAAATGTGCAGGCTACTGAAAATGATATGATTTGTTAAGGGCAGGTTGCTGAATGCAACAGGTAAATCTCATTCATTCCGTAAGACGTAACTTTGCCGCCCGAATTACTTTTACTTAGAAATTGATTTAATGGCAAAACAAACAGAACGGAAGTGTTCTTTTTGCGATCGTGCAGAAAGTGATGTGAACATCCTCTTTACGGGGATGAAAGGTAATATCTGCGATTCCTGCATCGAAAATGCACACACCCTGCTGCAGGATGCAATGAGTACCGACAAAGAAAAAGGCAATGATCCTTATGATCTGACTCGTCATAAAATCTACAAGCCCCGTGAGATCAAAGAATTTCTTGATCAGTACGTGATCGGGCAGACCGATGCCAAGAAAGTGCTGAGCGTTGCGATGTACAACCACTACAAGCGCCTGATGCAGCCCATGCAGGACGAAGTTGAGATCGAAAAGAGCAATATCATCATGGTAGGTGAAACCGGCACAGGTAAAACTTTACTGGCAAAAACGATTGCCAAGCTCATGCAGGTGCCATTTGCTATTGTAGATGCCACTGTATTTACTGAAGCAGGATATGTAGGAGAAGATGTGGAAAGCATTCTGAGCCGCCTGCTGCAGGCTGCCAACTACGATGTAGCCGCTGCAGAAAAAGGAATCATTTTTATAGATGAAATCGATAAGACAGGCCGCAAGGGCGATAACCCCTCTATCACACGCGATGTAAGCGGCGAAGGCGTACAGCAGGGTATGCTGAAGCTGCTGGAAGGCAGCGAAGTGCTGGTGCCGCCACAGGGAGGCCGCAAGCATCCGGAGCAGAAAATGGTGAAGATGAATACGCAGAACATCCTGTTTATCTGCGGAGGCGCCTTTGAAGGCATCGATAAGATGATTGCCCGCCGGATGCAGACTTCTTCCATTGGCTACAATGCCATTAAGGCTACCAAAGAACTGGATCGCGCTAACCTACTTCAATATGTGAATGCACAGGATCTTCGTTCTTTTGGATTGATACCGGAATTGCTGGGCCGTCTGCCGCTGGTCACTTACCTGAATCCGCTGGACCGCGACGCTCTGAAGCGCATCCTGACCGAGCCGAAAAATGCACTTATCAAGCAATACAAAAAGCTGTTTGAATACGAGCACATCAAGCTGATTGTAGAAGAAGACGCGCTTGATTATATGGTGGACAAGGCTATTGAATTCAAACTCGGCGGCCGCGGCCTTCGCGCCATCTGCGAGATGATCCTCACCGATGCTATGTTTGATCTTCCAAGCGAAAAGACCGAAGAGTTTGTGCTTTCTGCTGATTATGCCCGCCGCATGATCGAGCGCTCCAAAATGGAATATCTGAATGCAGCATAAAATTTAAACTATATTTTACCATTAAGCGCACAGGTCATACGATCTGTGCGTTTGTTTTTGGCTGATATTTGTGCTTTATCATTTAACGCAAATCAACCATTATGAACGAACTGATTCAACAGCTGGTAAGCAAGGCCGGCCTCACGGAAGCACAGGCTGCGCAGGCCGTATCGGTAACCAAGGATTTTCTGAAAACAAAGCTGCCGCCCCAGATGACGGGCATGGTAGAGAGCTTCTTCGCCGGTGGCTTTGACGCCACTGCTGCATCTGCCGCCGCACCTTCCACACCACAGAGCAACGATTGGACAGATAAAGCAAAAGACATGGCTTCAGATGCCGGCGATAAGCTGGGCGATTTTGCCGGTAAGGCGAAGGATAAGGCAGAAGACTTTGCGCAGGATGCCACGAAGAAAATGGGCGACTGGGCAAACAAGGCGGAAGATATGGCCGGTGACGCGGTGAATAAGCTGAAAGATATATTTGGCGGTGATAAGAAGGAAGCACCGAAGCAGTAACAGACGGATAATTCATTGATAAAAAGCCTGTAATCGTTAATCGGTTGCAGGCTTTTTTAGTGTTTAGTGATGCTCAAGACATCCTTGCAATATAATGCTACATGGGTCACTGTGGGATGCTTCCTTGCGTCAGCATGATCTGTACAGCGGTCATCCTGAGGCACGAAGGATCCCACAGCAAACACGGTTTCAAAAGGCGATTTTAAAGCATTTTAAGATGCATGCTTCAGCACAAAATGTTGTTTCTCTTTGAAATCCGGATTAAAGAAGAGGAGGCCTACATCAAAAAGATCAATGCTCAGGGTTGCTTCTGTTCTACTACAAAGCAGGTCCCATTCAGCTGTATGAGCCGGCGAATTGTGAATATTGGTAACCGCAATTACAGACTGTGCATCTAATGCCGATAAAAGCGGCTCAAATGCAGGGAACCAGTATTCTGATGACTGCTGGTCGAAATAAAAAAGCTGCTCTATGGTTTTTTCACTGCGGCTGAATGGAATTTCATCCGGCTCCAGCACATCTTTTTTATAAAGCGTCAGCTCATGCTCAGGTGCGGTCATGTCTTTATAAAAAGGGATGATCTTCCTGAAGTCAAAGTACCGAAGCGCCCGCCTCATTACATCAGGATGATAGAAAACACCTAATCTGTCCTGGTCATCTGCATACGGAAGGAGCTGCCATTTAAAGCGGATCAGGGGAATATTCAGCGCTTCCTCTACCAAGCGATAAACAAACGGAGAATGTACACCGTGCCTGCCCTTGGCCTTTAACCGGTACTTCAGATATTGTAAGGTCCTGTAACTATTCATTGCCTTCTTTCCCAGCGCTGGAAGGTGAAGTCGAAATTATTTTTTTCATCTGCCTGATGAGGCTCTTCCCATACAAGCTTCCACACCGTTTCAATCAGCTCAGGAAAAAAAGCGTCCGCATTTTCGATGCTTGTATGCACACGGGTCAGATAAATGGTATCTGCTAAGTTTAGGGTTGATTCAAAAATTTGTCCGCCGCCGATGATGCAAACTTCTGTTGAGCCACTGTCTGCTGCGGCCTTCAGGGCTTCTTCAATAGTAGATTGATGCATCACCCCTTCCGGTAAAGCAAGCGGCTTTGAAGAAAGCACGATATTCAGCCGGCCGGGAAGCGCCTTGCCGCTGAGCGATTCCCAGGTTTTGCGCCCCATAATCACCGGCTTGCCCAGCGTTGTCTGCCTGAAAAAGCGCAGATCGGCCGGCAGTCGCCACGGGAGCTGATTGTTTTTGCCAATGGCATTATTTTCAGCAGCAGCTACCATAAAAGAGACGTGCATAAAGGGAAAGTTTTTCGCCTGCAAATGTATTGTGCGGATGCATAAGCCAAAGAATATTCTATGAAGAGCCTGTTTCCAAACTGCTTATTTTTAGCGCCCGCTTTTCTATTGACTAATTATTATGTACCGATCCCCGATCCGGCTTGCCGGCCTTACAGACGCAGATATCGACGCTAAGGCGCTGCAGCTGGCCCGGCGAAAAATGCTGGCGGAGCTGGAGCTGAGTGGCGGATCAACCTTTTCTGTAAATGACATTGCGCTGAGCCGGCAGGATATCAATGATCTGTTTGAAGAGCTCGGCGATAGCGAAAAGCGCAGCCTGCATATAACGATCTTCAGGAATAAAGTGCTGCTGATATTTTTGGAAACCGGTCAATTGCAGGATGGTCAAATTCTTGATCTTACAGGCATAGATGCTGCACACAGACGATATTTTTCGCCCATAGCGGCAGAAGCGATCCGTACATTATTGCAACGTTTGCTGCGGGAAGATGACTCGGCTGCCGTTTACTATGCTTTGCTTAAAGAATGGTATCACCTGCTGGACGTTCAGGATGCGGACAGAGCGTACCAGCCGGCTTTCAGGTATTTTACCACACAGAACAACAGCCTGGAGGAGCTGATCCGGATTGAAAAAACCGGTGTAAAAGCAGCAACTGAGGAGATCATGAGATGGGCAACAGAAAAGCGCCTTACCCTGTTGAATATGCTGCCCGATACGTTCGACAATCTCCGGTACCAGATAGCCAGCAGCTTAAATAATCTGAGCGTAGCTCAGGAGAAAAACGGGCGGGTGAAAGCGGCTAACGCAATCATCAGACTGGCAGCTATGGTGACGACCAGTAATTCGCTGATGCAGCTGATACGCGAAAATCAGTCTATCTACCGGAACAGGCTGGCATTACTGGGGCATTCGCCGAAAACACTGTTTTCGCTGCTTGCGAAAGTGGCCATATTCGTGGTGGCGCTCATCGTCCTGGCGCTTGCGCTGGAAAAAATTGCCGGACGCTTTAAAGCGAACGATGTTAAAGATATTGTCGCAGCCAGGGTGGAGAAATCCTACAGCATGGATGTAGATCAGACGTATAATGATGAGCGCTACCGGGCATTGAAAAAGGCGCTGGCTACCCATCCGTCAACAGATACCCCAAAGATTACGCCGGTCTATACCTCTATTCGCATTTCATGTGATTCCTGTGCCGATGCATTCGCGGCCGTATGGCAATCGTTTTTTCGTATCAGGCAACCGTCTAAAGATACTTTGAGCGCAGCGCATACCATCTTTACAAACACCTTGAAAGACATGGATGTATTTGTGCTTACAGATGTGGACAGCCGCTACTACAGCGCTATTTACCTCAGGCCGGGACAGAGCAGCACGTTCATCTATAAAGGGAATTATGAAGCCGGATTCAGCTTTTACATCGGCAATAATTGGAGCGACAGCGCCTGGCACGAAATACTGCTTACATCAGAGAATGACAATCCTGACCGCTCCTATCTGATCAGGGGCAGCTTTATGCAAACGCGCGGTCCGGATAATTATCTCAATGCAGATTATGACCAATTTACCAGAACGAATATTCAGGGAAAGCCTTTCCGTGATACGGTCAATATTGAGGCTGAAAAAGATGGGAGAATCATTTTTCAGCTCGGGCTTGATGAGCGCGACCTGTAGCTGTTTATACCGTGCGTTTATTATTTTTACCCCCCCCCTTATAAGCCTTATAAAAAATTCATGTACCAGTCGCCTATCCGCCTTGCCGGCATTACCGGGCCCATTACTACCCGGCGCGACTTGCAGCTTGCCCGTAAAAAGATGCTGGCAGAGCTGGAATTGAGCAATGCCGCAATCTTAACGGTCAATGAACGGAAGCTAAGCCGACAGGACATCATTCATTTGTTTGACGAGCTGGGTGATGAGCGGCAAGTGGGCTGGCATCAAATCATTTTTCAGGATAAGGCATTGATGCAGTTTCTGGAAAACGCTGTTTTGACAACAGAGAGCTGGAGGGATGATCCGATTTATGAAATGCCGGATTTTCAGGTATTTGTCTCGCCTTTCTTTGCCGAAGCGGTCAACGTATTGGTACGGCAATGCCTGAAACAAGAGCAGCCTATCGGGTCTTATCATCTGATTGTGCAGCGCCACCAACTATTGCGTATGCAGGATGTGGAGCAGTGCTTTACCTATGCGCACCGCTTTTTTCTGAGCAGAAAGGCAGCGCTGACAACCATGGCCAATCGTTTATCCGGCAATGAAGGCCGCTATCAGCAGGTGGAAGATCCGGTAACCCGGCATACGGTCATGCGGTGGATAGCCAATGAGCCGGTAGATGTCCGTGAGATTGAAGAATGGTGCACGCCCAACCAGATAGCGCTACTCAATGCGCTGCCCGATGAGCATTTCGGATTGCTGCGGCATGATCTGGCCAGCAGGCTGAACGACCTGAGCGTGATCTGCGACAAAGCCGGCGATCATTACCGGGTAGCTTATGCGGCATTAAAAGTAGCGTTTAGCATCAGCTGTCCTTCAGACCTCCAGCATCTTATCCGTGAAAATATGCGGATCATTTACAGCAAGATGAAAGGAAAACCCTTGCGAACATCACCTGCAAATACGGACAGCAGCTTTTCTTGGCAAACAATCCTATTCATTCTGATTGTGCTTTTTCGGCTGGCTTCCTGCATGCACAATGCTAACTGAGGCCCGTTCCGTAAAACTGGTCTTTCGCATTCTGATCGATCAGCAGATGGTCGATTTTATAAATCAGCGCCAGAAGCTCATTGTAATTCTGCCGCTCAATCGCTTTGTCGGCAAGGTCTATATAATTGCGCGCAGTTCCGGGGTCTGAAAAGCGATCTTCGGAAAGCATATTGTAGTAATGGTGCAGCCCGATCAGTTGGACCGGATCTTTTTTGCGCACTTCCCAGCTCAGCCGGCGCAGCTCAGTGGTTTTTCCTTTAATGATGTGCAGGCTCTGTGAAGCAAGGTATTGCTCTTGGTGCTGAATGATCTTTTCATACCGGTTTATCAGATCGGGCTGTCCGCTTTCGTTGAGCAGCTGCAGCGTATACTCCCGCTCATCCAGATACTCATCGATGATGCCATTGAGATTGGTGTTTTTACTGAGCACATCCAGCTCTTTGGCCAGTGAGCGCTTGCGTTCTTCCAGCTGATATTTTTCATCGGTCACATCATCAGCAGCAATGGTGCCTGCGCGATCATAGGCGGCTTCCAGCTTTTCGAGAATCATCTGTATCTGGGCGGCCAGCTCATAATGTTCATTATGCTGTGCGCTGTTCATCTGAATGCGCGCTTCGTACATCAGGTCTTTCAGCTCGCCTTTCATGCGGTCGATGCTCACCTGGCGCACCGTTGGTACAAACACATTCATGAATTCCTGGTCATTCATCAGCAAGGTAGCAGTCACTTTCAGGTCGCGGCTTTCATTGATCTCCAGCACTATTTCTATATCAGATCCTTTCACCAGATCCTGTTGCAGATTTGCCCCTTTGATTTCAATAATGCCGATCGGGAGATTGCTTGCCGGGAGCGCATAGCGGCTGCCTTCCAGCACGTTGATGATGATGCTTTCCTCCGTATCCCTGCGCACAATTTTTCCTGCTTCGCGGATGATCGTCTTGCGCAGCGGGAGGATATTATTTTTCTCAAAAATGAGCTCCAGCTTGGTTGTCTTATGCAGCAGATCATCTACCTCGATGCAGATATCATCGGGCAGCGGCTGCCCCTGAATGCTGAACTTTCCATGACTGATCTCAATTGATGGAATGGTCACCGGAAGAATGTCGCCATTGGCGTCAACCACCTCCAGCTTAAAAGTGTTGGATGCAAAAGGCACCAGCGGCAGCATCTCTGAAATGCGCTCTGCAAGGTGCTTCAGGCCGGAATCATAACCACCGTCCATACGGCGTATGCGGTAAGATAAATGTTGGCTTAATGCGCTGCCTTCAAAAGAAGCGGCAAAATATTCTTCCTCTTCCCGGCTGGTCCTGGCAAATGCAGTGCGGCACTGCAGGTCTATGGTTTGCACCGCAATCTTTTGAGCAGATGCTGCAGGCACCTGCCTGCGGCGAGTGCCAGCAAAATAGGCCGCGCCGATGGCTACTGCGGTAGTGGGGTCAACAGTGCAATTAACAGCAATGCCCAATTCCCGGGTTACAAGTTCGCGTACCAGCGGAATATAAGTGCTGCCGCCAATCAGTATAATTTCTGTAATGTCGTGAGCGGTGAATTTGTTCTTTTCCAGCAGCTTCCGGATCAGGTCGATGCTGTACCTGATTTGCGGGCGAATGCAGGCTTCGAAGGCTTGACGGGTAATGGTGATGCACATATCATGTTCTTCTCCGTCTTCATCTTCGATCCCGAATTCGATCTCAGTTTCAGGCCGCGCGGAAAGCTCTATCTTGGCTTCCTCCGCCTTGTGCAGCAGAATATAGTAAAGGCGATTGTAGCGGCTGCCTGCGCCCCGCAGCTCCTTGCCGATATCCGGAAAGCGTCCGGTCTTTTCCAGCTCCGGCACAATGATATGCTCAATGATGGCCGCATCAAAATCAAGACCGCCGAGATAGTTATCGCCTTCGTGGTCTGTAACACGCAGCTCATCTTCCTGAAAGCGAACCAGCGCTACATCATAAGTGCCTCCGCCCAAATCATAGACCAGCCACTGGCCTTTCAGCTCATCCTGATCATCGCGCTTATTGGCAAAGGCCAACGATGCGGCAATCGGCTCCTGCAGCAGCACCACTTCTTTAAAGCCCGCCAGGTAGCCCGCTTCCTTAGTCGCATTACTCTGTATGGTATCAAAAGAAGCAGGAATGGTAATCACGGCCGCATCCGGAGTTTCGCCGGTATAGATAAAGTTCTTCAGCTCTTTCAAAACCAGTGAGCTCAGCTCCGCGGGTGATTTGAACACACCTGCATCTGCTGTAAAAAACTGTTCGCCGGTGCCCATCTTGCGCTTAAAGCCGCTGAACACGTTCGACGGATCTTTTTCTACATATTCGCGTGCTTTATCGCCTACAATAATGCGCTCTTTGCGGAAGGCCACTACGGAAGGCAGCGTTTCCTTAAGCCCGGTAGGGTTCTTGAATACTTCTACTGAGCCATTGCTGAATTTCGCGATCAGGGAGTTGGTGGTGCCAAGGTCGATCCCGTAATTGATGCTGTCGTTCATTGCTGATTAAAAATCGGATTGCAGATTCAAAAAATGTCCGGCGCTGAGCCGCTTGTAGGATAATGCCTGTAGCTTATTTATTATCGGCAATGACCACCGCTTTCTGCAGCAGAATCGGGTGGCCGTCATTGATCTGTAAAATAGCCGGCTTGATAACGTCTGTAATGAACAGGTCTTTGCCCGCATCGCCGGCAATGGATGCTTCGCAATCAGTACGCAGCTCGTTGTATTTTTCTCCGTCCGGATTGTATATGCGCAGCCCGAGCTCTTCAAATGCTTCCTGGATGCGGGTTATATTACGCTGAATATTGAGGTTGCCATCGCTCTTGCGCGACTTTTTCTCAATCTCAAAAAGCTGATTGAGCACACGGATAATCTGGGGTTGAACGTCCATTTTTCAGGATTGGGAATTGTTTGAAAAAGCGTCTTACAGCAGTGATGCGATTAGCGATTATTTTAAACAGCCACCGGAGCTTTAATATGCGGATGCGCCTGATAATTTTCGAGCGTAAAATCTTCGTAGCGGAAATCGAACAGGTCTTTTACATCAGGATTGAGCTTCATGACCGGCATCGGGTAAGGCTTGCGGATAAGCTGTTCCCTAGCCTGCTCTACGTGATTGCTGTATAAATGCACATCGCCGAAGGTGTGAATAAAATCGCCCGGCTGCAGGCCGCATACCTGCGCCATCATCATAGTGAGCAGCGCATAGGATGCAATATTGAATGGCACTCCGAGAAACACATCTGCGCTGCGCTGGTAAAGCTGGCAGCTCAGCTTTCCATCGGCTACATAAAACTGAAATAGTGCATGGCACGGGCTCAGCGCCATCTTTGGCAGGTCGGCTACATTCCACGCATTCACAATCATGCGGCGGCTGTCCGGGTTCGTTCTGATCTGGTGCAGCACATCTTTAATCTGATCGTAAACCTGTCCGTCGGCACCGGTCCAGCTACGCCATTGGTGACCATATACCGGCCCCAGGTTGCCATTGGCATCTGCCCATTCATCCCATATTTTTACGCCATGCTCATGCAGGTAAGCCACATTGGTATCGCCTTTTAGAAACCAGAGCAGCTCATGGACAATGGACTTGAGGTGCAGCTTTTTGGTGGTAACGAGCGGGAAGCCTTCCTGAAGATCAAAACGCATCTGATAGCCAAATACCGAGATGGTACCCGTGCCGGTGCGGTCGCTTTTTACCGCGCCGTGGTCCAGTATATGCTGTAGTAATGAAAGGTATTGTTGCATAACAGCGGTAAAATTAGGCAATTGGATAATCGTTTGGCGAATGTATTTGTTTGCGGCACAGGTGTGTTGTGGGATCCTTCGTGCCTCAGGATGACCCGCTGTATAAGTGATGCTGACGCAGGGAAGCATTCCACAGCAACCTGGGTTGCCTAGCCTTGACTACGCTGAAGTTTTTGTACTTTCGCGCCCTTATTCCCGCAACTTTTTTCGATGAGCACCACGCTTAGCATTGTTATTCCTGCCTATAATGAAGGCCCTACCATTCACCGCATTCTCGATAAGGTAAAGGCTGTAGTGCTGATGCAGGAGTTGCAGAAGGAGATTATCATCGTGAATGACTGCTCGAAAGATGACACTGAAGCCTCCATCAAAGAATACCAGGCAGCGAACCCCGATCTGCCAATCACTTATTACAAGCATGAAGTGAATAAAGGAAAAGGCGCTGCGCTGCGTACGGGCATTGAGCGCGCTACCGGCGACTTTGTGATTGTGCAGGATGCAGACCTGGAATATGATCCGAATGAATACAATATCCTTTTGAAGCCCATTCTTGATGGATTTGCGGATGTGGTGTACGGATCACGCTTCATCGGCGGAAAGCCGCACCGTATCCTGTTTTACTGGCATTCTATCGGCAATCTCTGGCTCACCAAGCTGAGCAATATGCTCACCAACCTGAACCTGACCGATATGGAAACCTGCTACAAGCTGTTCCGCCGCGAGACGATACAGTCTATTAAACTGAAGGAAAACCGCTTCGGCTTTGAGCCGGAGATCACCGCCAAAATATCCAGAGTGCCTAATGTGCGTATTTATGAAGTGGGCATTTCCTATTACGGACGTACTTACGCAGAAGGAAAAAAGATCGGCTGGAAAGATGGCTTCCGCGCTATCTGGTGCATTATGAAATATAATCTCTTCTCGAAGTAGTTTAGGTTCAGGCACACGGCGTCACAGCGGCACTGAGATTAAAAGCACAGATACTGTTAGCGGCTATATGCGCTAATATGAATTCTATTATGCAATGTGCCAGGTCTCCGTGTCTTTGCGCCTCTGTGAGCAAGTATTTTGTGCGAAAGGCGCCTATCTTGCATGCTTAAATAAAAAGCCTGAGCGATGCCTGTTATTCTTCCTGTAAATGGAGTGTCCCCGCAAATTCCTGACGACTGTTTCATTGCACCCAATGCCACCGTAGTAGGCGATGTGACTATGGGCAGCGAATGCAGCATCTGGTTCAACGCAGTAGTGCGCGGGGATGTGAATAAGATTAAAATGGGCAACAAGGTCAATATCCAGGACGGCGCTTGTATCCACTGCACTTATCAGAAGACGGAAACGGTGCTTGGCAACAATGTATCGGTAGGGCATAACGCTATCGTGCATGGGTGCACGGTAGAAGATAATGTGTTGATTGGCATGGGCGCTATTGTCATGGACCGGGCGCGGATCGGCACGGGCAGCATCATTGCAGCGGGCGCTGTAGTGCTGGAAGACACCGAAGTGCCGGCCGGCAGCATCTTCGCCGGCGTGCCCGCAAAAAAGATCAAGAACATCAGTCCGGAGCTGCTGAAAGGCGAAGTAGAGCGGATTGCAAATAATTATGTAATGTATAGCGGCTGGTTTAAGGATGATACGGGCCAATAAAAGATTTTTATATTGTGGTTAATGTACACTTGCATGACAAGAAATTAGCTACTACATTTGCAAGCAAACTGACCAAAACTTAAAAACAGTATGAAGAAATTAATCCTTTCCCTTTTGGTTGCATCTAGTGCAGCCAGTGCTTTTGCACAGACAGATTTATCCCACAGCGTGCTTCTGTACGGTACTGGTGGTTTCACTTCTACTCATGGCAGCGACAGGACTGAGATTTCCGGTATCGGCAATACAGTTGACCAGCCGCGCACACGTGATTACATCATTGCACCAGGTCTTGGCTTCAACATCAACAATCACCTTACGGTAGGTGTTAACTTCGGTTATGTTGGCTCTAAGCTGGATTACGATAAGAGCACTCTTGCTGCAGGCGATATTTACGAAAGCAAGAACCGTGAGTTTGGTGTTGGTCCATTCGTTCGCTATACACAAATGCTGGGTGAGCACTTTTTCGTTTTCGGCCAGTTGAATGTTAACTACCTGAATGGTAAATCTACCAACTACAACTATCAGATCTCTGGTCCTAATTCAAGCACTGAAGATACCTGGAACGGCGTTAGCGCAAGCTATTTCCCTGCTGTAGGTGTAATGTTTGCAAAGAGCTGCGCTCTGAGCTTCTCTATCGGCGGCATTGGTTATACTTACCGCAAGTTTGATTATGATAACAACGGTGTTGCTAACCTTGAGCGTACCAGCAAGCAAAGTGCTTTCGGCGTATCAATCGGCCAGCAGTTCAACCTCGGTATCCAGAAGTATTTCGGTTGCGGTCATGGCAGCCACAAAATGAAGGGTCACCACGAAATGATGGATGATACCCGTATGATGGATACTAAGGATGACGAAGAAGAAAGCGACATGCCTAAGCGCAAGGCCCGCAAGAATGACGACGAGTAATCTTAGTCTTCGCTTCAAATCAATTAAAAGCTAAAAAGCGCCGCCTGAATCAGGCGGCGCTTTTATTTTATCCTATTCTGACTTTCCTCTGTTTGAGTTTGGTAAGTTTTCCTCCACAAAATATTCTCAAAAGAAAAAAGCACAGAACCAAAATGCTCTGTGCTTTTCTAAAAAAATGTAGCGGGCTTCTATGCGTTCAGCATCTTCTCTATAGCATTATCATAGGCATTTTCCCAATCGCTCAGGTAGCCCCAGCCAGCCTGATCAATGCAGATCTCGCCGGTACCATTTACCTTACCGATATAGCTGTGCGCCACACCGGCTGCTTCAGCTTCAAACATGCCTTTGAAGGCAGGATCAACGGTCACTATTACGCGGCTCTGCGCTTCGCCAAACAGAAATGCATCTTTACGAATGTCTTCTTCCGTGAAGATAGAGAAGCCGAACGGCGTGCCCATAACGCTTTCCAGCAGGCAGGTAAACAGACCTCCTTCAGATATATCGTGCGCTGAGTGAATGGTATTCTTTTCGATCAGTTTGGCAATCGTCTGTTGTACATTATATTCTTCATCAAGCTCAAAGTGAGGCGCAGGGCTGTGCGTAACGCCACAGAGATGATGCAGGTATTCCGAGCAATTCAGATCGTTGTGGCTGCTTCCAACCAGATAAATGAGGTCGCCGGGATTTTTGAAGCGCAGCGTCATCTTGTTGTCCATGCTATCCAGCACGCCTACCATGCCAATAGTTGGGGTAGGATAGACCGGACCATCTTCACTTTGGTTGTAGAAGCTTACGTTGCCGCCCGTTACCGGTGTGCGGAATTTATTACAGGCTTCACCCATACCCTTGATGGCATTGACAAACTGATAATAGACTTCGGGATTGTAAGGATTGCCAAAGTTGAGACAATTGGTAACGCCAACCGGCGTGCCGCCGCTGCACACAATATTGCGCGCCGCTTCGCTCACCGCGATCATCGTACCCTTATAAGGATCAGAAAATACATAGCGGCTGTTACAGTCGGTAGTCATCGCGATGCCTTTCGGGCTACCGTGTACGCGTACTACTGCTGCATCAGAAGGGGCATTGGTATGAGTATTGCCAGTGCCTACCATGCTATCGTACTGCTCATATACCCAGCGCTTGGAAGCGATGTTGGGAAGCTGAACCAGCTCATAGGCCAGCTCTTTCAGATCGGTTGGCTCAGGAATGGTATTGATATCGAAATCAGCTATTGTTTTCAGGTAGGCCGGCTCTTTCCATTCGCGCTCATATACCGGTGCGCCGCCGCCCAGCACCATACTTTCTGCAGGCACATCAGCGATCAGCTCATCATCCATATAGAACTTCAGATTCTTATCAGCCGTTACTTCGCCGATCTGCTGGCAGTGAATATCCCATTTGTCAAAGATGGCCTGCACTGCGCTTTCCTGACCTTTCTTCAGCACAATGAGCATGCGTTCCTGGCTTTCGGAAAGCAGCATTTCCCAGGGCTTCATATTGGCCTGACGGGTAGGCACTTTATCCAGATGGATGATCATGCCATGTTCGCCTTTCGCGCTCATCTCTGAGGTAGAACACGTGATGCCCGCCGCGCCCATATCCTGCATACCAATAATGGTGCCGGTCTGTATGGCTTCCAGGCATGCTTCCAGCAATTTCTTTTCCTCAAACGGATCGCCCACCTGTACAGATGGCAATTGCTCAGCGCTGTTCTCCGAAATATCTGCGGAAGCAAATGATGCACCGCCGATACCATCTTTGCCTGTAGCCGCACCAACAATATAGACCGGATTGCCCGCGCCATAAGAAGTAGCGGAAACTGTTTCTCCCACTTTCACAATACCAACGCTCATGGCATTCACCAATGGATTGGTCTGGTAGCAATCTTCAAAATAAACTTCGCCACCCACTGTAGGAACGCCAAAACAGTTGCCATAGTGACCAATGCCTTTGACCACCCCTTTCAGCAGCCACTTGGTTTTAGGATTATCCAGCTTGCCGAAGCGCAGCGAGTTCAGGGAAGCAATCGGCCTTGCCCCCATCGTAAAAATATCGCGGTGAATACCCCCAACTCCTGTAGCTGCACCCTGAAATGGCTCAATGGCAGAAGGGTGATTGTGCGATTCGATCTTGAATACACAGCCCAGTCCGTCGCCGATATCCACAAGGCCTGCATTTTCTTCACCGGCTTTTACCAGCAGGCGTTCGCCTTCGCGCGGAAGGGTCTTGAGCCACTTGATGGAGTTTTTATAGCTGCAATGCTCGCTCCACATCACGGAGTACATGGCAACCTCATTAAAATTGGGTGTACGGCCCAGAATTTCGGCGATCTGGTGGAATTCTTCTTCCCGGAGGCCCAGCTTTACGGCTTGTTCGAGTGTGGCCGGCTGCGGCATATTTTGTGTGGCTTGCATGGCGTGGAATAGAGGGTGCAAAATTACATTTTTTTGCGGGGAGGCAGTAGCTGCATATCCTGCAAGAAAGAAAACATCCGGCCTGTAAGTGACCGGATGTTTTTTGAAGAGGGTGCTATTGGATTCGAACCAACGACCTTTACCATGTCAAGGTAACGCTCTAACCAACTGAGCTAAGCACCCTTCTACGGCGAAGATAATGCAGGAAAAAGAAAATTTAGCTCAGCAGGAAGGCAATATCATCGCGCGTCAGCTTCTTGAGGAATGAATTATCGTCTGCCACCAGATCCGTAGCCAGCGCACGCTTGCGCTCCTGCAGCAGCAGCATCTTTTCCTCGATCGTATCCTTACAGATAAGCCGGTAGGCGAAAATATTTTTCGTCTGTCCTATACGGTGCGTACGGTCAATTGCCTGCTGCTCTACCGCCGGGTTCCACCAGGGATCAACAATATATACATAGTCAGCCGCAGTGAGGTTGAGGCCTACGCCGCCGGCTTTCAGCGAGATCAGGAATACCCGGCACTCTTCATTGTGCTGAAATTCCTGAATAGCCCGCTCACGATCGGTAGAAGAAGTGCTGCCATCGAAGTAAGAGTAAGGAATGCCCTGCGCCTCCAGCTCTTTGCGGATGAGCGCCAGCATACCGAGGAACTGGGAAAATACAAGCGCTTTATGGTTGCCTACATTTTCCAGTATTTCGCGCATCAGCTCTTCCTGCTTGATCGAATGGTTCGGGAACTTTTCGTCTTCATTCAGAATGGCCGGAGAATCGCATATCTGCCGCAGTTTGGTAAGGCCGGACAGAATGTGCATCTGTGAGCGCTCAATGCCGCGCTCGTCGATCATACCGAGGATCTGGTCTTTATAAGTGTTGCGGTAAGCATTGTAGATCTTTCGCTGATCTGCGCCCATCTCGCAATACAGTACGGTTGTTGTTTTTTCCGGAAGGTCTTTGGCTACCTGCTCTTTGGTACGGCGGAGCATGAATGGATAGGTGAGCTTCCGTAATTGCTGCTTTACTTCATCTTCGCCAAACTTATCAATGGGTGTGGCAAATTCATTCATGAAAAATTCCCTGCTGCCCAGCATACCCGGATTCAGGAAATTCATCTGCGCATACAGGTCAAATGTGTTATTCTGAACCGGAGTACCGCTCAACGCCAGCCTGTTCTTCGCATTCAGCAGCAAAGAGGCTTTGGCCACCTGCGACTGCGGATTTTTAATGGCCTGCGATTCATCCAGCACCACGTAATCAAACTCGAATTCTTTCAGCATTTTCACATCGCTGCGCATAGTGCCGTACGTTGTGATGATTACATCATAGTGCTCAAAAGCCTTG
Source organism: Chitinophagaceae bacterium (assembly GCA_965200035.1). Lineage (GTDB taxonomy): Bacteria > Bacteroidota > Bacteroidia > Chitinophagales > Chitinophagaceae > UBA1952. Next base: position 2,659,013 of record OZ241334.1, read on the forward strand.
GTAGTAGCCGTTCGCTTGGGACCATGATGGATGAAATGCCGGAGATCGGGGGTGAATTTTTTAATTTCTGCCTCCCAGTTATACATCAGTGTAGTAGGGCAGATCACCATGAATTTTGCTTCCGGATACTCATTAAAATATTGCTGGAAGAAAGATAGGGTCTGTACTGTTTTGCCCAGGCCCATATCATCGGCCAGAATGCCGCCCCAACCCGCTTCCCGCAGGAAGGCAAGCCACTGGAAGCCCGCCTGTTGATAGGGACGAAGATTTGCTTTCAGCTGTGCGGGAGGCGCAAGGTTACTATAGTCATTATCAATAATATCTGCGAGGTGGCCTTTCTTTTCCTCCAATTCATCGAGCACAGCCTGTTCATCTACTTCGGCCAATAATTCATCCAGTACGGAAAAATGGAATTTTTTAAGCCTTAGCTTTCCATCTTTCGCATCACCCATCTTGATGAGCAATGCATATTTCTTCACCCAGTCTTCGGGTAGCAGACCTATAGAGCCATCGCTGAGCTGTACATAATTCTGGCGCTGGGTCAGCGCTTTTTTGACATCGGTAATGGATACATGCTGATCGCCGAAAGTAATATCCACCCTGGTGTCGAACCAATCGATGCCGCTGCTCACTTTCACTTTGGTCTCAGGCCGGTGAGTGCTGATGCGCAGCCTTTTCAGCTCATTCATGCCCAGCAAGGCCACCTGCTGCTCGCGCATAATATCGATAAACCGGAAAAACCAGTTGGCGGCCAGCACATCATCTGCAGGGAGGTAAAAGAAATGATCTTCTTCCGCCACTTTCATATCGGTATGCAGGCCCTGGATCAGATTGATGAAGTCTTCCTCCGTTTTGCTGTGACGATGCAGTATATTGATCTTTCCATCCATCGGCACAATCACATCGCCCTGGTAACCCCACTTTATTTCCAGACTGCCGTAGGCAAATGCGGGAATGAGCACCAGCATCCGGTCACGCTCCTGGAGATGCAGGCGCAGGGCAGGCTTTACGGCATCAGAATGTGCAATCAGCTCAGGCGCAAAATCAACTTCGATCTGTTGCCGCCATTGCATGATTTCGTGCTCCAGAAATGCAGGCCAGTCGGTGTCCGCTATTTTCTTTGTCCCTGATGGCAGCATACCGGCTACGATCGGGATGGCTGCGAGTGCATTCAACGGATACAGCGTATCCTGATGAATCACCAATCCGGCATTCAGGACTTCTGCTTCTTTGAAATCAAGCACCTCGGCGCCGATCTGCCAAAGCAGCCTGAGTGTACAATCTTTTTTGCCGTTTACAACGCTAAGCCGCGCCCTGATCGGATGCGCTGAGAAGCGGACCGGCTTCAGCGAAGCGCTGGTCAGCTTTGCGCTGCTGCGAATGAACGTCAGCGGATAAGTGGAAAAGCGCGCCAGTAGATGCTGGTATTTTGGCAGCAGGTACTCCCACACTGCATCACGTATTTCGGTGGCGGGCTCAGGCTTCAGCACCTGTGTATAATCATCCAGAAAATCGCCGAACGGCAGATTTTTTTTCAGGTATTTCAGAATCTCTTCGGGCAGGAATTTACGGGTGATTGGCAATAGCTCACGATCTCTCTCCCGGAATATCATGGCATTGATGTATTGCTGCAGCTCCAGTCGCTCAATCTTCCCTGTAAAGGTGCCTGACTCATCGTCGGCTTCACCGCCTACAAGATCAAACTGCACGAACGGATACCAGGGAACAGACGTATTCACCACCACCCCAATGCGCTGCTCTTCATGTACTGCAATTGAAGCAGGAACTTCAGCAATTACCTGCTTTTCTACCACCCTCGGTGCAGATGAAGGCACAGTTGCACTTACCTTTTTAATCGATGGGTCCAGCACGCGCAGGAATGGCTTGCCGTCCTGATAGGTAAAATCAAACTTGCCGGTAAGATCGTCAGTCAGCGAATAGCCATATTGCTGCAAGAGCTTGTTCTTTTGTATATCCCAGTTCTGCATCCGCAGGAAATATTGCGGACCATGGTTATAAAATATATGCAGATAAGTGGCTGTTTTGTGCCTGCAAAGCGGAAACTCTTTTTCATCGCAGCCGCAGGATGTATCGTAATAGCGCTCTTCATTTTGCCGGATCACTACTTTGTATTCCTTCTCATCGTCCAGCACTGTCGCCTCTATAGTATCCGGTTTGGTGCCTGTCAGCAATACTTTTTTACTTCGGGCAAGCTGTGTGGCTTCCTCCATCATTTTGGGGGAGGAAAATACCGCTAACATCTGCTCACTCACCGTACGCATACGTACTACGGTGTGCTGCTGATTGTAGGTAATATCGGCATTATCGAAGAAGCCGGATTGCACAATATCATTGAGCTGAAAAAGAGCCGCTACCTCGTGGCGGCAGATCTCACCGAGATTATACGGGCACTGGCAGCGAACAGAAAGCTGGGCAGGATCGCTGAACCGGTTAATGGTAACGGTGTAGTAATTCTGATAAACATCATTGCGCACGCGGAAGCGCACTTGCTGGAGCAAATGATCTACATCAAGCAATTGTACGCCGGCTGTATGAAAAATGCGTTTGCCGCGGCGTATAACTTCTTCGGTTCCGTAATTGTAAACGTGCTTAAGCAGCGGGGGGAGAGACATGTAATAGCAGGCTTATGCCTTTGGAAAAAGCAAGCCGCAAAAGTAGTAAAAAAGCCCCTGTAATCCGGGGCTTTTCATGGAAGATAGTATTGAAAATAAAAAATTAATGTGCAAAGAGCTGTACAACCAGGTAAACCAGACTGGCAATGAGGGCACTTACCGGAATAGTGAGTATCCACGCCCAGAGCAGATTGATGGTTACTCCCCAGCGTACGGCAGAAAGCCGCTTGGTAGCGCCTACCCCTATGATGGAACCGGTAATGGTATGTGTAGTGCTCACCGGTATCTTTAGCTGCTCGGTGAAGAAGAGCGTAATAGCGCCCGCTGTTTCCGCAGCTACCCCCTCAAATGGTGTTACCTTGGTAATGCGTGATCCCATGGTCTTGATAATCTTCCAGCCGCCGCTGAGCGTACCCAGAGAAATAGCCGAGTAGCAGGCCAGCGGTACCCATGATACCATGTTTTCCAGATGATATTTTGCGGGATTGTATGCTACAAGCGCGGCCATGATAATGCCCATTACTTTCTGTGCATCATTGCCACCATGACCTATGCTGAACGCGGCAGAAGAAACCAGCTGCAGCCGCTTCAATACCTTGGTGCCGGTAGCATAATTGAGCCTGCTGAGGAAGAAGGTGGCGACGCTCATGGTAATGAGAATCAATGAAGCGAGCAGCCATTTCAGGTTCTCACCATACAGCATAATATCCAGAAAACGGGAATCATAAACGGTATGGTAAGTGGCTACAACGTCCTGCTCAGCCTCTTTGCGCAGAATATGAAAGCGTACAGTGTCAGTTGCCACATGCTTCAGCAGCACCGCATCGATGGTTTTCTTCTCGTCAATGGGCTGCTCATCAGTGCTGAGGATGATATCGCCCTTCTGAATGCCCATTTTAGCAGCCGGAGAGCTGTTGAAAACGCTTTCTACCTTGAGCCCCTTCCCAGTATAGTCGCCCGCAAATTTCATCCCTACAATACGCGATGCATCTGTTGCAATAACCGTGGTAAGCCCGGCCACAACCGCGATCAGAACGGTGATGGAAATAAGCTTCGGCCACCATTTCTTCTCGAAAGAATGCAGGAACCACAGGGAGATTAGGTAGGCAATAAACATGCCCATCAATGGTGCTAGCACGATAAAGGCAATGATCACAAGCACGCCGGATGGCACCCAGCCTGTCTTATCAGGCGTGTACCAGTTGATTACGCTGGACCCGGCATGAAATTTTGCGTGCGCGATAGCTGCGCCGGCAAAGCCGCCGATAAGGGTGTGAGAAGAGGAAGAAGGAATGCCGCGCCACCAGGTAAACAGGTTCCAGATAATAGCGGATATAAGACCGGAAAGCACTACCGGCAGGGTAATGAATTCTTTGTTTACAGTCTTGGCAATGGTATTGGCCACGCCGTGATCCTTAAAAAGAAAAAAGGCTACGAAGTTAAAGAACGCAGCCCAGACCACTGCCTGGAAAGGCGTGAGCACCTTCGTGGATACAACTGTAGCTATAGAGTTGGCCGCATCATGGAAACCATTGATGTAATCAAAGATGATCGCAAATGCGATGATGGCAATCAGCAGAACAGACATATAAGTTGCCGTACGGCTTATGAATATTTAACGATGATAGACTCGATTACATTGGCAGCATCTTCGCACTTATCGGTCACAATCTCCATCTCCTGGTACAGATCTTTGCGCTTGATCAGCTCTATCGGATTCATGCTCAGGGAAGTGAACAGGCTTACTGTAGCTTTGTCAAAAAGATCATCTGCCTCATTTTCCAGGCTGTTGATGCCTACACATGCATCGGTGATGGCCTTGAGGTTACGCATATTGCGCAGTTCATGCACACCCGTATGCAGCATAGAAATGGACTTATCAATAATTACGGCAAACTGCTGCATCACCTCGTCCACCTCATCCACCTGATAATTGAGTATGCGCTTGGCAGTGCCCCAGGTATAATCAGCTACATCATCCAGCGCTGTAGCCAGTGAGTGAATGTCTTCGCGGTCGAAAGGCGTAATGAAATTCCTGCCCAGCTCAATGAAGATGCGGTGTGTTACCTCATCATTCTTATGCTCCAGATCATCGAGCATGCGCAGCAGGCGGTCGCGCTCTGTGCGGTTCTTCTCGTTGAGCGCCTGAATCAGCACGGCGCTCATCTTCTGCAGATTGCCCATCACTTCTTCAAACAAAGAGTAGAAAACCCTGTCTTTAGGTGTAAATATCTTGAGGAAATTTCCAAGACCCATTTTAAGCTGTATTTAGAATAGAATATTCGGGGCGAAAGTAAGCCTACTCATTAGCCAATACTAATGGCGTGCCGAAAACTTAATAATTAATTAATCTTCGCTTTCTGATAATGATTTGTGTTTCAGAAACAATGTTTTTTGAATTTATTATAAACTTAATATTTACTGAAGATGTAAACAGTTGGCTCATAAATGACCTAACTGCATACAGCGCTGGCGGCACCTATAACCGCACCCGCGGATCGAGCAGGCTGTAGAGCATATCTGTAATTAAATTGACCACAATAAAGATCAGCGCGGTAAGTAAAACAGAACCCATCACTACCGGAAAGTCAAAACGGTCCAGCGCATCCACTGTAATCTTCCCTATTCCTTTCCAGCCAAAGATGTATTCCACAAAAAAAGAGCCCGCCAGCAACTCGGCCAGCCATCCGCTGATAGCGGTGACTACAGGATTCAATGCATTGGGCAATGCGTGGCGCAGCACTACCCGGTATTTTCTGAGTCCTTTGGCATAAGCGGTGCGGATATAATCCTGCGTAAGCACATCGAGCAGAGCGCTTCGCGTAAGCTGTGTGATGATGGCCAATGGACGGATACCCAAAGCAATGGCGGGCAATATCAGGTTTTGAAGCGCAAGGTGGCGTCCGGTAAAGGCATCATATTCCCACAACGAGCCGGTCATATTAAGCCCGGTGACACTATGCAGCAAGTAGCCAAACACATAAGCAATCAACAGTCCGGCAAAGAAAGAAGGCATGGAGATGCCCGCTACACTCGCAGCAATAGACCCCGTATCTAGCCAGGTATTTTTATTGAGCGCGGCAATGATGCCCAGTGTAATGCCCAGGCAGGTAGCGATCAGCATAGCGGCAAGCGCCAGTACAACAGTTCCCGGCAATGCCTCGCCCAGGACTTCGCCTACATAGCGCTTGGTGCGGTAAGAGCGGCCGAGGTAAGGCTGCTTGAGTGCTATATACTTACGATCATTCAGGTTGATTAGTTGTAGCCCTGCGGGACGGGTCATACTGGTATCGCGCGTTATCAGCCCTACCAGTGAGAGATCATTTAAAAAAAGAACATAGCGGGTAAGCACCGGCTTATCCAGATTCAATTCTTTACGTGCGGCTTCTACCGAGGCCAGATCGCTGCGCTGCCCCATCGTGAGCCGTGCAGGATCGCCGGGCAATACATTGAACAGAAAGAAGACCAGCGTGACGACGCCCCAAAACACCAGAATGCTATAGCGGATGCGGCGAAACAGAAAGCGAAGCATTCTTTATTATTGATTGGTTGAATTGTTGATAAGCTACGATGCGTATGAGCAGAATTATTGAATGGATAATTTTTATTAAAAAATAAACAATTCAACCATCCGGCAATTTAACTATTCAACCGTTCAGCCCTACTTAGCAGGCGCATCATCCGGATAATCACGGAAGCTCCATTTACCTTTAATAGTTCCAGCTTTGATGAGCAGCAGTCCGGGATCAGAACGTAAGGCAGTTTTATTGGCCGTGCCATCTATAGTATAAAGATCTACGCCCTGCAAGCCCCATTTATCGCGCCATGCTTCGGTAGCTGCTTTGGCACCGGAGGAAAGGATGTAAAAGTTTACACCTTTTTTGCGGGCATCCTGAATGAGCCGTTGCAGGCGGTCCATATTATCGGTGCGCGCTTTAGCCGGATTTTTCAGGAAGAGCAGATAAGTATAGCCGGTGTCTTTCAGCATTGGTTCTGTATAATCATTGCCGGCAAAGTCATTCACCGTAAAGTCTTTGATCTCTGCTTCGCCCACTGCTTCTTTGATGAGCCTGTCCTTGCGATCTACAAATACCCAGGTACTGTCTTCCCACGGCAGATTATCCTGCGTAAAATCTTTTTTCACACCGCCTTTCTGATAAGTGAATACGCTTTCATACACGGCAGGCGTAGATCCGGGAGGCATCTGACGCTTTTCCCAGATATTATTACCAACATGATAAGGCATACAATCATGAAAAGGAAGATGCTCCAGCGCCCACCATTGAATACCAAAAGCGAAAAAAATACTCAGTACAAAAACGGATGTATTGGGGTATTTAGGCATTAGCGGACGGATATACCTGCGGCAGAGAAACAGGATCAGCGCGGCAGCCAGCAGCGCCACATCTTTCCAGAAAGTAGCTGAGTTGGATATTTTAATACAATCGCCGAAGCAGCCGCACTCACGCACTTTGGCTGAATGCATGATCACATCCCAGTAATAGACGTAAGCTGTGAGGAAGGTGAAAAATAGGTTGAGCAATAAAAGAAAAAAGGAGAAAATGCGGAAGGCAAAACCCAATAACAGCGCAACACCGGCAATGATCTCAAAGCCAATCATCAGGATGGAAAGCGGCAGCGCATAAGGAACCATATATGGCATATTCCAGACCGCAGGCTCAAAGAACTCCATCATCTTATTGGCCAGTCCCATCGGATCATTGGCCTTGACCACGCCGGAAAAGATGAATAATAATCCCACCGCCACGCGGAGAATCTGAAGGAAAATATTCAATGCCTGATTGCGGTGCACGTCTCTTGTTACTGTTGTTGCCATGTTGATGAATTTTGAACCGCGAAGGGCGCAAAGTGAGCGCCAAGTTACGCAAAGATGGTTTTTGTCAAAGCCGGCTGACTACTCTGCGGATGCCGTCTTTCATTCTTAAGACATTGAAGTTGAATAAAAGGCCCGGTTTTGTGCCGGTTATTTCAGGTAGTCAATACTTGGGCGGGGTGAACATCAATCAAGGATTCTGTTGTTTTTACTTCTATGATGGCTTTATTTTCTACCAGCACATCGCACCTGAAGCCACACTCCATACGGATGCCTTCGAAATACAAGGAATGGGCTTTTGTTTTTCTACGATGATGTTTTTTGTAATCAATTTGTGAACCAGGCAGGTTTTATAGACCGATTCCAGCAGCCCCGGACCTAATTGTTGATGTACGTAAATAATTTCTCCTAGGACGATGCTGGATAGCTCGTTTTCTGTGTAGGGCACTTGGTGAATAATTTTTTAACCGCAGAGTTCGAAGGGCTCGCGAAGATGCGCAAAGAACTAAAAACCAGTAGGATACAGATCCTTCGCGGCCCTCTGCGAAGTCTTTGCGCCCTTTGCGGTTAAACAGCCGCTTCCCCCGTCCGGATCAAAGCGAAAGCCGCATAATTAATGATATCCATGAAATTAGCTCCGGCTCCTTCAGACACCTGCACGCGACCATCATTAGCAATGATCTGCTTGATGCGAAGCAATTTTACTAAAATAAGATCCACAAAAGATTCGCCGCTCATCTCCCGCCAGGCCTCGCCATAATCATGATTTTTCTGCAGCATCAGGTCTTCCGTAATCTTCGCCATTTGCTCATACCAGCGCTGTGTCTGTGCAATTGGCCAATCGAACTCCGTATCCAGCATATTGGCTTCCTGGATCAATGCAATAAGACCATAATTGATGATCGCCCCAAATTCACTCTCAATGCTGTCTGCAATCAGTTGTTCTCCCGTTTCCTGTATCTGCCGGATGCGCCATGCCTTAATGTAAATCTGATCTACAATGGAGATGGGGCGCAGCACCCGCCATGAAGTGCCGTAATCTGCTGCCTTTTTAAGAAACAGGCTTTTGCAGCGGCTCATAACAGTGGTATATTGCTGTAAGGTATGTGCGAGGTGTGGCGGAAGATTGGTAGAGATGGTGTCGTGCATTTTCTTTGCAAAGCAATGAGCTTCAAAAATACACTTTTGCCCGTAGCCATCGCGCTGCAAAGCCGTGGACGCATGCTGAGCCTTGAAAAGCCGGTGATCATGGGCATTCTCAATGCTACACCAGATAGCTTTTACAACAAAGGCACTGGCAGCGATACAGAAAGCATGCTCCGTACAGCGGAAAAGATGCTGCATGACGGCGCGGAAATACTAGACATCGGCGGCGCTTCTACTAAGCCGAAGGCAGCCTTAGTAAGCGTTTCAGAGGAGCTTCAGCGGGTTATTCCTGTTATAGAAGCCATCCATAAGCATTTCCCGGAAGCATGGCTGTCGGCAGATACCTTTCATGCACAGGTAGCAAAAGAGTCAGTTGAAGCGGGTGTAAATATTATTAACGATATAAGCAGCGGTGACCTGGATAGGGATATGCTGCAGATGGTGGCCAAGCTGGGTGTGCCCTATATAGCCATGCACATGCAGGGCAAGCCACAGACCATGCAGGACAATCCGCAGTATGATGATGTGCTCGGGGAAGTGTTTGATTATCTGAAAGAAAAAATGCTGCAGTGCAAGCAGCAAGGCATTCAGGATCTGATCCTGGACCCCGGCTTCGGCTTCGGGAAAACGGTTGCGCACAACTACGCATTATTGGGCAATATGTCTGTTTTAAGAGCGCTCGGAAAGCCCATAATGGCGGGTATATCCAGAAAATCGATGATCTGCAAGCCGCTTCGCGTAAATCCGGATAAGGCGCTTAATGGAACTATGGCTTTGCACATGGCAGCATTGCAGCAGGGGGCGTCTATTCTGCGGGTACATGATGTGAAGGAAGCCGCAGAAGTGATTCAGCTATTCTCTCTGTTTTGAGCAGGCGCTATCCCAGCATCCGGTGGCGATTGAATTCTTTGGTACGGTCGAACAGGTAACGGTACGTTACCAACCGGCGCGTAAGCGTTGTGCCCAGGCTCTCTGCAATGTTCACCATCTTCGGATTAAAATCGCCAATCCATTGCATCTCATATTTCTTGTAATGCATGGCCGGCTGAATCACTTTGGCCGCTTCCACAATCATAAAGGCATCCACGCCCTTGCCCTGAAATTCGGGAATAATGCCAAATACGATCCCCACAAACCGGTCGCACTCGCCAAATCTTTTCAGCCAGAGAAACTGTAATTTTTGCAGCATGCCAAACCTGCCATTCATCTTCTTAAAAAACTGGTTAAGATCCGGCAGATTGATCCATACTGCGATGGGCTCATCTTTATAATAGGTAAACCAGGAAATATCCTCATCCATCGCTGCCTTCATAGTGTTGAACATTTTTACTACTGTGCGCTCTTCGATTTCTTTACCGCCGCCATGTCCCGCCCATGCTTTGTTGTAGATGTAAGTAAAATCTTTGGCAAATTTGTTCAGGTTGTTTTTCTGAATGCGGATGGCTTTATAGTTTGGGTCGCCGGACAATGCCTCATGCCGGTCAAAAAACTTTTCGCGCAGCTGTGTATCTACGTCCATGCCATAGCAGAGTTGATTGAAATAAAGCTGAAAGCCATAATCTTCAAACAACCGTTGGTAATACGGGCGGTTATAGTTCATGCAATAAAGCGGTGCTGTAAAGCCATCCACCAATAATCCCCACCAGCGTTCGCGCTCACCAAAATTGATTGGGCCATCCATGGCCTCCATGCCCCGCTCCTGCAGCCATGCTTTGCAATAGTCGAACATAAAATGGGCCGCTTCCCTGCTGTCCATGCATTCAAAAAAGCCGATGCCGCCTGTAGATTGCTCCTGCTTGTATTGCCGGTTTACAAATGCCGCAATCCTGCCGATGGCCTTTCCGCTATTATCCAGCAGCAGCCAGCGTTTGCACTCGCCGCGCTTGAAAAACTTATTCTTTTCCGGATCAAAAACCTCTTCGATATCCTTATCCAGCGGACGTATCCACTCCGGATCATCTTTATAAATATCAATCGCTACCTGCAAAAAACGCTGCGCATCCGCTTTTGATACCACTTCATACATCTTCATAATGGCATCAAAAATAAGTCTGTTTAAAAACAAAACGCTGACAGGATTTCAAACCTGTCAGCGTTTTATGGATAAACTAAATTGTCGAAAACTATTCATGCTGCGCGGTACCGCTCTGCTCGATCAGGTGCATCAGCTCATCCAGCTTTGGTTCAAGGATGATTTCTGTACGGCGATTTCTGGCACGGCCTTCTGGTGTGGAATTATCGGCAACCGGCTCATACTGGCTGCGTCCGCTGGCGGTAATACGCTCTGGCGCTACCTTGTAATCATTGCTCAGAATGCGCGTGATGGCCGTAGAACGGGCTACGCTCAGCGCGAGGTTATCTTCATAGCGCTGGCGGATAGGAATAGAATCTGTATGTCCTTCCACATTTACGTTGATATCCATATTCTGGTTCAGCACATTGGCCAATGTGCCCAGTGCTTCCTTTCCTTTCGGATTGATAGTGGCACTGCCTGACGGGAAGAGCAGGCTTTCCTGCATACTTACATACACCTTACCATTTTTAGTCGCTACGCTAAGCTGATCGCTGGAAAAGCCTTTCAAAGCCTCGGCCATCTTGGCACGGATCATTTCCGTATTTTTCTTCTGCTGATCGATCAATGCCTGGAGCTGCTCCAGCTTCTGGCGCTGGCTGGCAATCTCTTCCTGGCTGCGGTTGAGCTGATTAGAGGTAAACTGATTGCTCGCCTGCATCTGATCTACCTTTCCTTCGAGCTGACCGAGGCGCGCTTTGGCCTGCGCCAGTTGCGATTCGAGGCTCAGGCTATCCTGCTGCAAGCCGGAGATATGGTGCTGTGCAGCCATGTACTTTTTATTGGAGACGCAGGACGCAAACGTAATGATGGTGAGCGCCAGCGCAATGGCCGAGGTGATTTTTTTCATGAAACAGGTGTTTTTAAAGGGATATGCAAAATTGATGCCAAAGCGATTACGAACTATGGTCTACCACAATTTTCCACTGTCCGTTGATCTTACGGAACAATAAAGTCCACGAGCCGGATACATCGCCCGCGCTGCGCTTCAATGCCCATTTGCCAATCGCAAAACAAGCCGTTTCCGAAAGCTGTTGCAGGGAGATGATCTCAAAGCTGAGCTTTCCCATAGCAGCCGTATCGGGGTAAGATTTGAGATATCGCTGCAGGGTGGGCTGATACCCATATACAGGTCCGTTCTTCCCAATGAATATCAGGCTGTCGTTATGCCAATAGCCCTGCATATAGCGCTCGATGCTGCCTTCATTCCAGGCGTTTACCTGTGTAGAAAGTACCTGTCTTATGGCATCTTCACTGTTTGTCTTTGCAATAGCACTTGTAAAAGTCAGTATAGCAAGCAGCATTATTGCCGAAAAATATTTCATTATGGTTCTTATAAGTAGTCCAAAAAATACGCTATTGCGCAAAGCAGTAAACACGTAAGCAAATGAGCCAACATATAAGGCAGCGCTTCTTTGTTGAAAATCAATGCAAGAGCAAAAAATATTCCTAAAACGAGATTGATCGCAGCGGCGATAGCCAGGTCTATAATGGCTATTGTTACCCATCCTTTAGGATCATGGGAAAAATGTGTCGGCACCAGCGCTATGGCAGCACTGATGATAAAAATGATCAGAAATAGCTTTACCCATTTAGTCATGAGTGTGAGTTGTACTGTAAAATAACGCTTTTAGAAAAAGCTTTAATTTTTGAAAAGCAGGGTTGTTGCTCTGCCATTATCTTTGCGGCCTATTATGGCAAACGAAAGTAAGCTGCAGGACATCATTGGTCACTGCAAAGAATACGGTTTCATCTTCCAGTCTTCTGAAATATATGACGGGCTCAGCGCGGTATATGATTATGGCCAGTGGGGCACCGAGCTCAAGCGCAATGTCCGCGAATATTGGTGGAAAAGCATGACCCAGATGCACGAGAACATCGTGGGGATTGATGCCGCCATCTTCATGCATCCCACTACGTGGAAGGCCAGCGGTCACGTAGATAATTTCTCTGACCCGATGATCGATAACAAGGACAGCAAGAAGCGCTACCGGGTAGATCATTTGATTGAAGGATTTGCAGAAACTTTGGATAAAGAAGCTGCTGAAAAGCTGCTGGCTGCGATGGATGCATTGCTGGCTGCGGATGACTATGCAGGCCTGAAAACGCTGATTGAAAATAATAAGATCAAATGCTCTGTATCCGGTACTGCCAACTGGACCGATGTACGCCAGTTCAATCTGATGTTCTCTACCGAAATGGGCGCTGTAGCTGCGGAGGAAGGCGAGGATAATAAAGTATATCTGCGTCCTGAGACGGCTCAGGGTATTTTCGTGAACTTCCTGAATGTGCAGAAGACCGGCCGGATGAAAATACCATTCGGTATTGCCCAGACAGGAAAGGCATTCCGTAATGAGATTGTAGCGCGTGGCTTCATATTCCGGATGCGTGAGTTTGAGCAGATGGAAATGCAGTTTTTCGTACGTCCCGGCACACAGAAAGAATGGTATGAGCACTGGAAAGCGGCCCGCATGAAATGGCACCTCAGCCTCGGCACACCCGAAAGCCATTACCGCTTCCACGACCATATAAAGCTGGCGCATTATGCAGATGCCGCCTGCGATATCGAGTACGACTTCCCGATGGGCTTCAAGGAGCTGGAAGGAATCCACAGCCGCACCGATTTTGACCTGAAAAGCCATCAGGAGTACAGCAAAAAGAAAATGCAGTATTTCGATAATGATGTTGATCCCGAAACCGGCAAGCCTTACGGCAATTACATTCCTTATGTGGTAGAAACCTCAATCGGGCTGGACCGCTGCGTGCTGATGCTGCTGAGCGAAGCTTATCAGCTGGAAGACCTGAGCACGGAAGAAAAGAAAGATGACCGCGTGGTGCTGAAATTCCCGGCTTTTCTGTCGCCGATAAAAATGGCGGTATTGCCATTGCTGAAAAAAGATGGTCTTCCTGAGCTGGCTCGTGAGCTGATGCAGGAATGCATGCCGCACTTCAAATGTTTTTATGAAGAAAAAGACGCAATCGGTAAGCGCTATCGCCGCCAGGATGCGATCGGTACGCCGTTCTGCGTCACCATCGATCACCAAACCAAGGAAGATGGTACGGTAACTATTCGTCACCGCGACAGCATGCAACAGGAGCGCGTACCGATGAGCACTATCCGGGATATGATCATGAAAGCAACAGCTATGCCTTTCGTAGCGTAAGATTTTTCTGAATAATCTGATGCCGGTAACACTAAAATGTCGCCGGCATTTTTTATGCCCTTATGCGTCCTCGCCAGCGCCCGCTGCGCAGATAGATATAGCTGACCACCAGCATAGAAGTCCAGTACACAAATTCGGAAAGCCACGCCATATACAGCGGACAGCGCATCCGTTCGATAAAAATGTAGCAGTAGATGAGGTACAGGCAAACGCAGCTTACCTCAATAATCAGATTGACCGTTGTTCTGGCCGTGCCGATCACCGCATTGAACGAAACCGTGCCCAACGACATTACCAGAGTAGCTACAGCCACCACCCGCAGGCTGGGAACCGTAAGGTCGATCAGCACCTGATCTGAAGTGAAGAGCGAAAGATAAAAGCGAGCACTGACAAGCATCAGCAGGCAAATGGCAGCGGTGGCCGTCAGGCTGATCTTCCAGATTTTATGCACTAATCCCACTACTTCGCTCTGCCGCCCCTGGCCAATAATATTGCTCACCATCGTATTGCAGGTAGCGCCAAAAGCCCACGTGCTGATTGATACAATGCGGAACAGGCTGCGAATGATCTGTGACCCTGCGAGTTCCCGCTCACCCAGATGCTCTACGAAAATGAAGAACACCAGCCAGCCGCCAATGGAGAAAAAATACTGAATAATCAATGGCGCAGCAATTTTGAGCATACTCTTGGCCAGCTGCAGATCCGGTACAAAATGCTCGTGTATGGGAAACTGACGGTACAGCCGGTACAGATAGAAAGCGCCATACATAACCCCTGCGCCGATCATTTCTGCACCTACGGAAGCCAGCGCAGCGCCCTCAAGGCCCATGCGCGGGAAGCCAAAATTGCCGAATATCAGGATGTAATCAAGCAGAACATTGGTGAGCGTAGCCGCCAGAGAACCTGCCATCAGGAATTTGCTTCGCGCAATAGATATATAAAAAGCGTTAGCCAGCTGCGTAAGCATCAGGAAAGGCAACCCCCACACCCTGATATACAGGTAGTTAATGGACATGACCACGTGATCATTGCTGTGCATGGAAAGTCCGAAGATGAGTGGCGCCAGCCACAGGGAAAGCATCATCAGGCACAGCGCCAGCAGCATGGTTAGCATAGCGCCGTTGATGAATATTTTGGTAATGCCGTTATAATCCAGATTGGCTGCACGGCGCGACAGCTTTACCTGTACCCCATTGGCCAGGCCATAGCCTACCATACTGAGCGCCAGATAAAAAATGCCGCTCACCCCGTTCACCGCCAGTTCGCGCACGCCTACTCTGCCCAAAAAGAAATTGTTGGTCAGATCATTGAGCAGCGGAATGAGCATGGCCAGCGATATGGGCAGGGCCAGCCGGATAATATAATTATTAGTAATAGCAGCTTTCACAAAAAATCCCGAATACGGTTAATACAATCCTGTCTGTAAGTGATTGTCGCAAATTTATTCTATAATTGCGGGCTTTCTATGGCTTCGCAAAATACTGCCTCAATGACACATACCTTTCAGGCGCATGACGGGGAAACATTACTCAGCGAAGTAGTGTCTGTAAGGTGCATTCTGCTGCCGGGCATCCTCACTATTACCGGTTACGATGCATCCAGTCACGTTCTGATGATTCGCCACTCCAACGAGGGAAAGGTGAATGGGACATGGAACCCTCATTTTTTTGAGCAGCATTTTCTGAATGAGCCCCTGCTGACGATGCCTCAACAGGTAAAGACCATCTTTATAGGAAGCGAGCACCAACTGATTGTGCCGGATGCCCTGTACGATGAAGCGGAGTCTGGTAAATGGCTGCGCTCACTATATCACCTGCATCCTGAAGATATTGTACTGGCTTCTGTGGCCAAAGGCGAGGAAGCACATTACATGTTATCTATACCGGTGAAGATGCAGGCATTGCTGCACAGTTATTTTCCGGAAGCCAATGTATTACCACTGGCTGCTTACCAGCTCAACCGTCCTGCTCAGGATGGCAATCTGCTGCGCTGTCTTATTGCCGGTAATACAGTAATGGCTACCTTATATAATGGCGGGAAGCTCTGCTGGCACCAGGTATTCGGCTATGAGGATATTGCAGACATTGCCTGGCAGTTTACCACGCTTTGCCGCGAGCAGCAGATACAACCTGTAGACCTGAAGCTGGAAGCAACTACGCTTACCGATGAAGACTATGATATGATGCTTGAGCTGGAAACGTTCTTTCCAAAAATACAATGGTCGGGCAGTGAGACCGGAAGACAGGGGCACTGGTCGCCGGTGATCTTTCTGGCGCAACAGCTTTATCAATGCGCATTGTAGGCGGCTCGCTGGGCGGCAGGCGGTTCAATCCTCCGGCTACTATTCCTGCAAGGCCAACTACGGATCTGGCGCGGGAAGGACTTTTTAACAGCCTGAACAATCTGATTGATTTTGACGGATGCACAGCGCTTGAGCTTTTTGCGGGAACGGGTAGTGTGAGCTATGAGCTGGCCTCGCGTGGCGCTGCTAAAGTGACTGCTGTAGAGCAGGATGCGGCTTCGGTACAATTCATCAAAAAGACCGCCGAGGCATTCAAAATTGCGGATCAGCTTACGGTATTGAAGAGCGATGTATTCAGGACATTAAAAACGATTGCTGGTCCGTTTGATTTTATTTTTGCCGATCCTCCCTATGCGCTGGCTGGCATGGATCAGCTGCCGCAAACGATTGCAGAGCGCTCGCTGCTTACCGCCGACGGTATATTTGTGCTTGAGCACGATTACCGGCATGGCTATGAGAGTCATCCGCATTTTCTGCGCACCAAAAAGTATGGCGATACTATTTTTACGTTCTTTACGGCTTCACCCGGTCAATAATATTTTATGCAACGCATAGCGCTATTCCCAGGTACATTCGATCCGATCACACATGGTCATGTAGATGTGATCCGCCGTGCTGCGGGTCTGTTCGATCAGATTGTGATCGGCATCGGCATCAATGCGGGCAAGCAAAACATGTTTACCGCAGAGCAGCGCCAGGACTGGATCAGCGAGATATTTAAAGATGTCAGCCATATCAGCGCAGCCGGCTACAGCGGTCTTACCATCGATTTTTGCCGGGAGATCGGCGCTAATTATCTGCTGAGAGGAATCCGCTCAGTGGGCGATTTTGAATACGAAAAGGCGATTGCAGATATGAACCGGATGCTGGCTCCGGAAATAGAGACCGTGTTTCTTACCTGCTCACCGCTTTATTCAACCGTATCATCCACCATGGTGCGCGATGTGATCCGGCACGGCGGCGATGCGGGCATGTTTGTGCCCGAAGCAGTAGCCAGAACATTTTAAAGTATTGTAATTCCTGAAAAAAAATGGAGCAGGAGATCGTTCAATCTTTGGCAGGTGAATGGAATATTGCGCCCGAGCAAAGCATTGGTAAAGAGCAGGTTTTAGCAGCACTGGCGCAACGCATAGCGCAATTGCTGAGCGGGAATGAGACAACCTTTTTTCAACTCATGTACCGCCTGGATATTTCAGAGCATAAGCTGAATGATGCAATCGTCTCAGCCAATCCGCCGGAAAATATTGCTTTGCTTATCTGGGACAGGCAGTTGCAGAAAATCATGTCAAGAGCCCGTTATTCACCGCCTGATCATGAGGATAGCGACCTGAAATGGTAAGCTTTACCATCAAAAAATCTTAGATTTGTCGCTATGAGAAAGCAATATATCTATGGTGCTGTTATTTTATTGACAGTGATCAGCACGCTTTTTTCCTGCCGCAAGAAAGAAGATCCGGTAATTGCCCCGCAGGGAACAGGCACACTGAAAGTTGAGTTTTCGAACGTGGTGGGAAATGAAGCGCTTGGCTTCGACCATTGGTATAAAAATGAAAATCAGGACAGCTTTAAGATCAGTACCTACAAATATTACATCAGCAATGTGAGTGTTGCTACCGCCGATGGCAAAACATTTGATGAGCTGGAAAGCTTTCACCTCATAGATCAGGAAGATGCGGCCAGCCACCGGTTCTCCATCAGCAATGTGCCTGCGGGCAATTATACCTCGGTCACTTTTCTGATCGGCGTAGATAGCGCCAGAAATGTCCAAGGCGCACAGTCAGGCTCACTGGACCCCGGCCACGGTATGCTGTGGACCTGGAATACGGGTTATATTATGGCTAAGATGGAAGGAATGTCCCCTTCTTCAGGTGATGCCAATAAGGCGCTGACTTTTCACATTGCCGGATTTAGCGGCGAGTACAATGTGCTTAGAAAAGTAACACTGACCTTCCCTGAGCCGGCAAAGGTGACTACGTCCAACAGCCCGAACGTGCACATCTTTTCCGATGCGCTGGAATGGTTCAAGACGCCTGAGACGATCCATTTTGCAGACAACTATTTCATCATGACTACCGGCGAAACGGCCAAACGCATTGCAGACAACTACACCGATATGTTTCATGTAGATCACGTGGACAATTAATCATACTGCAGCACCGAAATTTGTGAAGAAGAAACTGGTATTGCTCTGCCTGACCCTGAGCGGTCTTGCGCTGCTCATTAATTCCTGCCGTAAAGATCCGGATACAAGCATTGCGCCGCAATCCATCCGATTCATCACTCCGGATGGTTGGCCGGAAGCGCACTATCTTTTTGAAAGCAATACGCTCACTCAGGCCGGCTTTGAGTTGGGGCGCAAGATCTTTTATGATACACGCCTTTCCCGCGACAATACTACTTCCTGCGGCTCCTGCCACCAGTCATTTGCCGCTTTTGCCAATATAGATCACAACATCAGTCATGGGGTGGATGGTCTTGTAGGAACGCGCAACAGTCCCGGGCTGGCTAATCTTGCCTGGTCCACTACTTTTTTCTGGGATGGGGGAGTGCTTAATATAGAGAATCAGCCGATAGCGCCGATCGAGAATCCGGTAGAGATGGACCTGAAGATAGATTCTGTGGTAGCGAGGCTGAACGCAGATCCGGTGTACCGCGATCAGTTTCAAATGGTGTTTGGCAATCCCAATATTAACTCGCAAAACATGCTGCGCGCGCTGGCGCAATTCATGGCTGCGATGATATCCAACAATGCCAAGTACGACCGCGTGATGCGTCATGAAGAAGGCATTGTATTTACTGCAGAAGAAAATGCGGGTCTGGCCGTCTTTCAGCAGCATTGCGCATCCTGCCACAAAGCGCCGCTTTTCACTGATTACAGTTTCCGGAACAATGGACTGAGCGCTACTGCTGTAAACGACAGCGGCCGCGCACATATAACGCACAACCTGGCGGATATGTTCAAATTCAAAGTGCCATCGCTGCGCAATCTGGGCTTTACCAAACCTTACATGCACGATGGCCGCTTCAAAACGCTGAATGAAGTGCTGGACCATTACGATCATGGTGTGACCGCATCAGCTACCTTGGATCCGTCGCTTCAGGGCGGTATTCAGCTCAGCGCGCAGGACCGGAGCAGTCTGCTTTCTTTTTTAGGTACGCTCAACGACAGCACGTTCGTAGCCGACGAGCGCTTTCATGAGCCGCGCCCTTAAGCGAATATTTTACCGGGATTCAGAATGCCCTTTGGGTCAAATACGTTTTTGATCTGTTTCATCAGGGTCAGTTGCGCATCGCTGAAGGCGATGTCCATATAGGTTTTCTGTACCAAGCCGATCCCATGTTCGCCGGATATGGTGCCGCCCATCTGCACTACTTTTTCAAACAGCAGACGAATGGCATTCGGGAGTTTTTCTTTCCAGTCTGTATCACTGAGTGTGCCTCTGATGATGTTGATGTGCAGATTGCCATCGCCGGCGTGGCCGTAGCATACGCTCTGGAAGCCATACTCTTTGCCCAAGCTCTTTACTATTTGTAACAGTTCCGGTAAGAAGGCGCGCGGCACAACCGTATCTTCCTCCTTATAGACCGAGTTGCTTTTTACGGCTTCCCCTACTTTGCTCCGCAGGCTCCAGAGCATTTCCTTTTGTTCATGACTATCGGCAAAAAGCAGTTCGCCGGTATCATAGTTTCCCATGATGGCGGCAATGCCTTCCATATCGGTATAAAGCTGCTCCATGTTGTTGCCATCTACCTCGATGAGCAGGTGCGCGGCAATATCATCCGGCAGGCTTACAGATGTATTCTGTGTAAATCGTATGGACCATTCCAGTGCATCACGCTCCATAAACTCCAGCGCAGATGGAGTATGACCCGCCAGAAAGATCGCATTGACCGCTGCACAGGCTTCCGTAGCAGACCGGAACGGCACCAGCATCAGCAGATCATGCTTTACCTCAGGAATGAGGCGTAAGACTATTTTGGTGATCACCGCCAGCGTGCCTTCGCTGCCTGTGATCAGTTGCGTAAGATTATAGCCGGTCGAGTTTTTCAGCACATTGGCGCCCGTCCACATCACCTCTCCATTGGGCATGACCACTTCCAGATTCAGCACATAATCCTTTACCACGCCGTACTTTACTGCGCGCGGGCCGCCGCTGTTCTCCGCTACATTGCCGCCTATAAAACACGAGCCTTTGCTGGCCGGATCGGGCGGGTAGAAAAGGCCTTCCGCCTTCACTGCGTCCTGTAATACCTGGGTGATAACGCCCGGCTCAGTGATGACCTGAAAATTGCGGGTATCAATGTTGAGGATTTGATTGAACCGGCGCATATCCAGCGAAATGCCGCCGTGCAGTGGGAGTGAGCCACCACTGAGCCCGGTACCAGCGCCGCGCGGGGTGACCGGCAGATTCTGCTCATTGCAATACCGCATGATCGCACTTACCTGATCCACCGTTTCGGGCTGCAGCACTATTTCCGGCAGGTATTTAAAGTCTTCTGTATGGTCCGAGGCATTGCTGAGCAGGTGCTCTTCATCGAGCAGCATACGGTTCTGCGGAAGCAGGGTTTGAAAGAAGGCGATATGCGTCTCGTTGAGCTTTTGAAAAGGCATGGGCGCAAGTTACATACTGTTCCGGTCGGGATGCCGCAATATGGCGCAAAGTGCGGCCTGAACGGGTTTTGAGCCGTACTGTTTTCAAATGTTCATAAAGTCTGTATTATTTAAAAATTGATTTTGTGGTAATATAAATGTGTTGTTATAGTGGGTATCTTTAGTAAAATAAATATTTATGAAGTGGAGAACATTTAGCGGTGAAACCCTGAAGCTGCCGATTAAAGAAGCCGTAGAACAGGCGATCATCCGCGAAACAGAGGCGGGCTATAAGCTCAAAGTCTGCATTGGTACAGATTCTCAGGTCTATGGTACGGAAGCGGAATTTGCCACGGTCATCGTTTTTCTCCGGGAGCATCGCGGCGGCTTTATGTTCATTCACAATGAGCGTGCTAAAAAAGTATTTTCTATTAAAGAACGGATGCTGACGGAAGTAGCTATGAGCATCGAAATTGCCTACGAATTGTGCGATCTTTTCAACACGTATGATGTGGATATGGAAGTACATGCGGATATCAATACCAATCCACAATTCAAGAGCAATGAAGCGCTGCGCGAAGCGATGGGTTACATATTAGGAATGGGCTTTGCATTCAAGGCCAAGCCTGAGGCTTTTGCCAGCACCAGCTGCGCTAATAAGATTGTCAATTAACTTTGGCGCAGGCAAACGCACGCCGGTTAATAGTACGTCTGTAGCAGGGATTTTCATTACATTTACAAAAACCCTGAAGGGTATTATTTTCAGGATGCTTATGCTGCAACGCTACCTTTTCTTTTCGTTATTATTTTTAACTCCTTTCCTGTCTCAGGCACAGTCTCTGGAATTTGTGCGCAATGATGGTCAGTGGGATGCGCCTTTTGCCTATAAAGCAGAAACCGGTAAGGGCGATGTATTTCTTTCAGAAAAATCCATTACTTATCTGCTCGGGGCCGCCTCCAATCCGGAAAAGACAGATGCTTTAAAGCATGGCTGGACGAAAGGTCCGATAAAGCTGGACTTTCATGCGTACCGGTTGCATTTTGATGATGCGCTGACGCCGAAGATCACTGACAGCAAGGAACAATCCTGGTATTACAACTACTTTCTCGGCAAAGACCCTTCCCGCTGGAAAAGCAATATTCACCCGGCGCTAGCTGTTGATTACACAGGTCTTTATCAGGGCATTGATATGCACGTGGCGTCTGACCGCGGCAATATGAAGTATGAGTTCATGGTATCGCCTCATGCAGACCCTTCCGTTATTAAGCTGCGTTTCGAAGGTCCGGATGCTCTCACCTTGAAAGGCGGCAATCTGATCATCAAAACATCTGTAGGCGATGTGCAGGAATTGAAGCCTTACGCGTATCAATACACAGAGGAAGGCCGCAAGGAAGTTCCCTGCCGCTACCGCCTGAAAGGAAACCGTATTACATACGATCTGTACGATGGCTACGATGCTTCAAAGCTGCTGGTGATTGATCCTACTATTGTATTCAGCACATTCACCGGCTCCACGGCTGACAACTGGGGCTTCACCGCTACTTACGATGCGCAGGGCAATTTTTATGGAGGTGGCGCAGTGCTGTTTTATTCCGGCAGCGGCGGCGGTTCATTTCCGGTATCGCCGGGCGCCTTTCAGGTCACGTTCGGCGGCGGTGTATCCAATCAGACTACGGATGAGCACGGCCTGGGCATTCCCTGCGATATTGGCATCATTAAATTTAATCCTACAGGTACTACCAAACTCTTCGCTACCTACATCGGCGGTTCAGACAATGAAGTGCCGCACAGTATGATCGTGGATGCCAATAATAATCTGATCATCGGCGGTAAGACAAGCTCGCCGGACTTTCCGGTAACTACCGGCGCTTACGATGGTTCTTATAATGGCGGCGGCGACATTTATATCACCAAGCTTAACAGCACCGGTACTGCGCTGGTCGGCTCTACCTATATGGGCGGCACTGGCAGAGACGGCACCAACTTCAGCGGTAATGAAGAGACGTTTGGCAACCTGAAATATAACTACGGCGACGATTCGCGCAGTGAGGTGCTGGTAGATAATGCAGGAAATATTTATCTCGCAGGCAGCAGTAACTCTACAGATTTTCCTACGCTCAACGCGCAGCAGACAACCAATGCCGGCGGGCAGGATGCGGTAATCATGAAGCTCAATCCTACGCTCTCTACACTCCTCTGGAGCACTTACCTCGGCGGCACCAATGATGATGCCGGCTATGTAATGGCGCTCAACAATGCACAGACACAACTGTATGTAGGCGGTGGTACCATGAGCTCTAACTTTCCGTTCAGCAGCAGCACCTGGCACAGCTCTTACCAGGGCGGCTTCTCAGATGGATACATTGCGCGCTTTGCCAACAGCGGCACTTATACGCGTGGTCCGGTTACGTCTATCGGTACCACCAATCTTGATCAGGTGTATGGTGTGCAGGTCGATTTCAGCGATAATGTCTATGCTATGGGACAATCATTGGGCGGCGCATTTCCGGTTACTGCCGGCACTTATTCCAATGCCAACTCCAGTCAATTCATCATTAAGCTGAACTCCGGTCTTTCTTCCGATCTGATGTCCACCGTGTACGGCAGCAGCGATCCTAATCATACCAATATATCTCCTGTAGCATTTCTGGTAGATACCTGTGAGAACATCTACATCTCCGGCTGGGGCGGCAATCTGGACATTCCCACCATGCCTTCAAGCGTAGGTACCACAACCGGTCTGCCTACAACTGCCAACGCATTTCAGGGAACTACAGACGGCGCTGACTTTTACTTTATTG
Organism: Chitinophagaceae bacterium; assembly: GCA_965200035.1. Taxonomy (GTDB): domain Bacteria; phylum Bacteroidota; class Bacteroidia; order Chitinophagales; family Chitinophagaceae; genus UBA1952. Next base: position 2,682,556 of record OZ241334.1, read on the forward strand.
TATTGAGCCGGAATGCTCAATCGCTTCTGTATGGTTCGTTTTACGGAAGAAATAACTCCAATGCACGTTTTGGTGAGCACGTAGATGGCGGTACCAGCAGGTTTGATAAAACAGGTGTCGTATATCAGGCGATCTGCGGCGGCTGCGGCGGCGGACAAATACCTACTACGCCCGGCTCATACAGCCCTACCAATGGCAGCATCAACTGTAATCTGGCATCGCTTAAAATAGCCTTTGAGCTGGGAGCGGTAGATGCGCGCAGCGCTGCATCTCCAAACGCGAGTGGCTGTGCCCCTTTCACCGTCCAGTTTCAAAATAACTCAGTAAATGCTACCAGCTACATCTGGGATTTTGGAGATAATACGGCTACCAGCAATCAGGTCACCCCACAGCATACCTTTTCCACGCCGGGCACTTACAGGGTCAGGCTAATAGCCTCTAATCCCAATGCCTGCAGCATTACAGTGGATTCTGCCTTTCTCACGATCATAGTTACCAACAATGGGATCAACAGTGATTTTACCTATCATGTGCAGGATAGCTGCGGACCTTACACTGTACAGTTTACCAATACTTCCCAATACAGTCCCACCGCCGGCTCGCAGGGCTTTACAAGATTTACTTGGCTCTTTGGCGATAATACCACATTTACCGGTACCACACCACCATTGCATACTTACCCTAATGGCGGCACTTATACGGTTACACTTATCATGCGGGACAGCACGGCTTGTAATTCCCCGGACAGCACCTCCAAGACTTTTACCGTCAATGCATCCAGCGTAGCAGCGGGCTTCAACCTCACCGATTCATTGTGCGAGGGATCGCCGATCAATTTCAGCAATACTTCCCAGAATGCGCAGACGAGTACGTGGGATTTCGGGGACAATACAACTTCTACAGCCGCATCGCCGGTACACACTTATGCTACCGCGGGCACCTACACTGTAAAGCTTGTAGTCACCAATGATAAAGCATGTAATGGAGTGGACAGCCTGATACGAACGGTGACGGTGAAAACATCGCCGGTAGCGGACTTTACGTTTACGCCGGTGATACCGGTTCCGAATACTCCTACGGATTTCCACAATGCTTCCCGGAATGCCACCGATTACACCTGGGCTTTTGGTGATGGCACTTCCAGCATAGAAGTGAATCCAACGCATCAGTACCGAAGAACGGGCAACTATACCGTATGCCTTGAGGCCAGCAATCGCGGTTGTAAGGATACCGTGTGCAAAACCGTAGCTTCCGATGTGCTTACAGGGGCGGAGCTGCCTACGGCTTTCAGCCCGAATGGTGATGGCAGCAATGATGTATTTTATGTGCGCGGCGGCGCTATCGAAACGTCCAACCTGAAAATATTCAATCGCTGGGGACAGCTTGTATTCGAGTCCAGCAATGCACCGCCCAATGATCCCGCTTATGGCTGGGATGGCACTTACAAAGGCAAGCAACAGGAGATAGAGGTTTATGGCTGGGTGCTCAACGTAACCTTCATCGATGGAACCACCTCGCAGCGCAAAGGAAATGTAACGCTGCTACGCTAAAAGGTTGAGTGCTGAGTTTTTAGTTTTAAGTTGGCTTGTTTACCACAAAAAGAGCATTGTACGGTGATGAAAAAATGGATACGCACCATAGGAATTTTACATTTTGCATTTTGCATTTTGCATTACAATGCAAGTGGTCAGGGAATGCACTTTTCCCAGTATTATAATGCGCCCATGCTGCTGAATCCGGCCAATACCGGGCTGATGAGCGATTATGATTATCGGGCAGGAGTGAATTTCCGCAACCAATGGGCCTCGCTGCCGGTGCCTTATAAAACATTCAGCGCCTACGCCGATTTTCAGGCATTTCGTATGCATAATGAGACCAGCTGGCTGGGCACAGGCTTTGCTTTTTATAATGATAAAGCGGGCAATGGCGACCTTTCGCTCACCAGATTCGAAGGCTTTCTGGCCTATCATATCGAGATCGGTACTACCAGCATGATATCGGGCGGGCTCTCCGCGGCTTATGCACAGCGCAGCGTGGACTTTGCCAAGCTTACTTTCAACGATCAGTGGGATGGGGTAGTATTCAATACCACGATGGCTAATAATGAAAAGCCCGGTGAAATAAAGACGAATTACTTTGATGTAAGCGCCGGCCTGAACTATGCGCTCTTCCCGAATGAAAATATTTACATCAAGCTGGGCGCTGGCTTATCGCATATCAATACGCCTAAGGAAAGCTTTTATGGCATGATTAATGAAATGGGTATGCGGCCAACCGGCAATCTGGATGCGCTTTTCCGGCTGAGCAATGCAGTGACCATTAATCCGTCTGTGTATTATACTAATGAAAAAGTAGCATCTGAGTTGATATATGGTACGTTGTTCAGCATCAATGTAGGTGGCAATGTGCGCAATGGCGAACACGTGATCCTCGGTGCTTATTACCGGCAGGGCGATGCGGTGATTGCTACGGCAGGCGTTGACTGGGGCGGGTTCCGCACCATGTTCAGCTACGATGTAACGACCTCTGCGCTGAGCCCCTACAATGGCAGCAATGGTGCGTTTGAAGTAGGTATCCGCTGGCAGGGTTCTTATGGGAATCAGGAAGGAATGGACCGCAAGATGATGAACTGCCCGAGGTTTTAACAAAAGTTTCCCGCGTGGCTTATGGGCTGAATATTACTTTCGTTTCCGGATGAGGATAATAATCTTAACCGCAAAGAGCACGAAGATCACGCAAAGCGCCGCTAAATCTCTGCGAATGCTCAGCGCACTTTGCGGTTTGAAAGCACAGAGCCTCAAAGCCCGATAGAAGCAATCAGATGAACGGTGCCAACGCCACGAATGCTGCATAGAAAGGATAAGCCCGGACAATAAAAAATTAAACTTTACGAACCTAAATACAACATGGACAAGGAAAAAGACAAAGTATTGTTGGTGGAAGATGACACCAATTTTGGCCAGGTGCTGAAAAATTATCTGGAGCTGAATGACTTTGTGGTAGAGCTGGCGCGGGATGGCATTCTGGGACTGGCCGCCTTCCGGCGCGAAAAGTTTGATATATGCCTGCTGGATGTGATGATGCCGAATATGGATGGCTTCACGCTGGCAGAAGAAATCCGTAATGTAGATCCTGATATACCGCTATTCTTCCTCTCGGCCAAGAGCATGAAAGAAGATATTCTCAATGGCTACAAGCTGGGCGCGGATGACTACATCACCAAGCCATTTGACAGTGAGATATTGCTGCAGAAGATCAAAGCAGTGCTGAAGCGCAACCAAGAGCAGCAGGACAAGCAGCACAGCCAGATCGAATTCCAGATCGGGATGTACCACTTCAACAGCAAGCTGCGTACACTGAAGCACGGTAGTGAGAGCCATACCCTCTCTCCAAAAGAGAACGAGCTGCTCACTATGCTGGCCGAATACCGCAATGATCTGCTTCCGCGTGAAGCAGCGCTGAAGCGCATCTGGGGCAGCGATACCTACTTCAACGGCCGCTCAATGGATGTATATATCGCCAAGCTGCGCAAATACCTGCGTGAAGATGAAAACGTAGAGATCGTGAACATTCACGGCAACGGCTTCCGCCTGGTAGCGCCGGAGGCTTAATGGTTTTTTAGCCGTTAGTCTTTGGTCATTAGTCGGCAGTCTGGCTATATGATCACTTTATAAAAGCCCGCATGAACTTTTAGTTCATGCGGGCTTTTGCTTTAAAACCAAAACTTTAATAAGATAAACTAATTGCTGTCGCAGACTCATACATAACATCTTCTTCCCCCTTTTGGATTTTCCGTAAGGGACCGCGCACTAACGCTGTCGGGATGGGGCATAAGACCCTAAATCTGCTTCCCCTTCATAGCCGCGCCAACAGCTATATCCATCACGCGCTCCGCGTAAGGGCGGGACAGCTCATTCAGCTTTTCAGTCTCGGTATGTATCTGGTCTTTGTCGCGCGTAGCGATGGCCTTACGGATGCGCTGTATCTGCTCCTTTGTTTCTGCAATCTCGCTTTCCTCCAGCAGGCGGCCATGCTTTTCCAGAAAGCTTTCGGTAGTGCCCAGCATCTGCTCCGCTTCGGTAATCGCTTCTACAACCGCGCGCTCCGCCATATCGGCGCGGGCATTGGTGAGCGAAGCCAGCAACGCCGCTTCCACATCGGCATCGGTGAGGCCATACTGCGGCTTTACATCAATGCTCTGCGCCACGCCGCTGCGCAGCTCGGCCGCGCTTACTTTCAGGATACCATCCGCATCGATCAGGAAGGTAATTTCTACCTTCGGCAGCCCGGCAGGCATGCCCGGAATGCCTTTCAGATCAAAGGAAGCCAGCTTGCGGTTGTCTTTTACCAGATCACGCTCACCCTGGTACACAGATATCGTCATGCCGCTCTGGCCGTCTTTCTGCGTAGTGTATTGCCTTCCGGCCTTCGTCGGGATCTTTGAATTGCGGGGAATGAGCACATCCATCAGGCCGCCCATCGTCTCAATGCCGAGACTGAGCGGAGTTACATCCAGCAGCAGCATATCTGTATTCTTTCCGGCGAGGATATCTGCCTGCACCGCCGCGCCCAGCGCAACAACCTCATCCGGGTTCAGCTCATCAAACAGCTCTTTGCCGAAAAATGCTTTTACCTGCTCTTTTACCAGCGGCACGCGCGTAGAGCCGCCTACCATCACCACTGCATCTATCTTAGAGGTGGCAATGCCTGCGTCTTTCATCGCTGCGCGGCAAGAGCTGATAGTGCGTTCGACCAGCGGTGCAATGAGTGAGTTGAATATTTCTTTAGTGATGATTATATCATGCCCGGCAACATGGAAGGGATAGCTGTCCTGTGCCGATAATGCAACCTTCGCCTTGCGGGCTTCGAGGCGCAAGGTCTGGTAATGCTCACCTGTATCGGGCATTGATACACCTGCGCTACTCATCTCAGCCCTGCACCAATCCACGAGCGCATTGTCAAAATCATCACCACCCAGATAAGTATCGCCATGCGTGGACAGCACTTCAAAAATACCGTTGGCAATCGTGAGAATGGAAATGTCGAATGTGCCACCGCCGAGATCGTACACAGCAATGGTCTTTTCTTCTTCCGGCTTCACGCCGAGCCCGTAGGCAAGGCTGGCTGCGGTAGGCTCATTCACAATGCGCAGCACATCCAGCCCGGCCAGCTTACCCGCATCGCGCGTGGCCTGGCGCTGTGCATCATTGAAGTAGGCGGGTACGGTGATAACTGCTTTGTTGACCGGTGTTTTCAGCAGGTGCTCTGCCCGGTGCTTCAGCTCGCGCAGGATGTAGGAAGACAGCTCGATGGGAGAATAGAATTTTTCGCCAACCTGGATCTTTACCAGCGCATCGGTGTCCTCATCAATGACTTTATACGCGAAATGGCCGGCATCTTTCTGTACATCTTTGTAAGATTTACCCATCAGCCGCTTTACGGAATAAATAGTATTGCGCGGGTCCGTAATCAGGTGCTCCTGCGCTTCATTGCCTACATGAACAGCGCCATCTTCCCCAAAATGTACAATAGACGGCACGAGGGTAAGGCCATCTGTTTCGCGCAGCGCCATCGGAAAGCGGCGCCCTTCTTCTTCGCGCACTACAGCAATGAGGCTGTTGGTGGTGCCGAGGTCAATCCCAACAATAATTTCTTCCTGCTGCAGACTGCCTGTGGCTATATTAATGGATACTTTGGCCATGTTGTATTTCTAGGCCGCAAAGGTAGGTCAGGACGGGCAGTAAGCAGGTGCGGCAATAGCTGGTTAGGCAAATAGTATATCAGTCGCGGCGGTGCCTGGTGCGCGTGCTTTTATTGCCTAAAAACTTGGACAGGAAGTTCTTGGCCGTTCCTTCCATATTCAGGGTGATCTTCTTGACCACGCCATCTTCCGGACGGGCGAAAAAAGTGGTCTTGTGCACGTGCTGCTTATGATTGGCCGGCTCTTCCGAAAAATAATAATTGGAGATGCAGGCCCGCACGCCACCTGGCTTTATCACCTTGCTAACTGAATGCACAGATTCTGTATGCGTCTCCATCATTATCAGGCGGTTGAACTTTGCATGGATTTCTTTGTGCTGCTTCATGGGCTTGTCCCAGAGCTCCAGATTGCCGCCGGCATTTTCCGGCCAGTCCAGGGTTACATAATAGAGCGCGTTCAGCACCCGGTACAGCCGTCCATCGCCATCGTGCGAGTTATCCAGGTGAGGCAGCAGGAAATCGCCTTCCAGCATCTGCGAAATACCGGAGCCATAGAGCGATGCATCTGCATGAAGCTGTGTAAGGCCGGTAATCTCGGACACTATATCCAACACGCGCTGATCCTGAAAAGCAAAGAGAATATCGGTCATCTCGGGCGCATAATCTTCGAGCTTAATGCCCACCCGCTTGCGTTCCTTGACCGAATTGCGCAGCATGAGCGCGGCTGAGTCCGGTAATGCATTGTAAATGTTGAGGGCCACAGCTTCCGGCAGCAGGTCATCTATGTAAAAATGGCGCACGGGCGTTGACTGCTGCCAGTATCGGGTCAGTTCATCTTTGTGTTGGGAGAGGTGCGCTGCGATGGCTGCTGCTGTTTCCTGCCGGTTCATGTGCAAAGATTAAAAAATAACAGGTAAAGATGTGGCTGAGTGCTCGCCTGGGCATTATTAACTGCGGCATAATGAGATTACAGCTAACTATCGAAAGTTCTGGCGTCTGCAAAAATGTTTATAATATGCTGTAATTCAATTATTTATTGAAAAAAAAGCTGTGCTGATGAACTCTGTGTCAGCACTGACGGGCTCTAAGTTTGTACCGCGGGCTTCGGGTTTGTGCTGACGGGCTCCTGGTCAGCGCTGACGAGCTCTAAGTTTGTGCTAACGAACTCCTGGTCAACGCTGACGGGAAGCTCGTCAGCGCTGCTGAACGATTGGTCGGTAACACGTCCAGCCTGTGAAAGAGACATTTTTTACGCGCTAACCCAGTTTTTTTACTGAATAGTACGTCTAGTGCAATAACCTACATTTGCCATCGTTTTTAAAAAAGTTCAAAAAACATTTAATGAAGAAAAAACAATTAATGCTATCAACCTTGTTTTTAGCATCTACAACCCTGCTACAAGCCCAGACCCGCCACCACAGCAACAACCCATTTACCCGGCACCAGCCAGACCCGATCACACAGAGCATTCTCCAGCATCAGCGGCCGCAGGCTGCACAGAGAGGCACCGCTGTTACAGACCGGCTTACTGGCTGGAGGCTGAACTATGGCGGAGGGGACATAGACAGCACGCATTACAAGTATAATAATAACAGCCGCGGCTCTAACCTGGATAATAATGTGCTGAATACCTATCTGGAGCGCGGCTTTTTCGCTGCTTTCTATGAGCAGGCACAACCTTATCCGCTCGCGGTCAGCAGGAATGCACCAGCTTCAAAGTATGATAGTGCCTACTTCCAGACCAAAGAGGGCGATACAGTACGTAGTATGGCATATATGGGCAGGACTTATGCGGGAAACGCGGTGAGCAAGGAATACAGCGATGCAGATAATTTTTACGGTGGTATCCACTACCACGACAAGACGCGTGTCGATTACACTTATGATGCCTCCGGCAATATTCTGAACGTTGCCAGTAACAATGATACCTCTGCCGGCTTAACAGGCAGCTATGCTCCGCAGCTTACTTATTCTTATAATTACAATGCCGGCCACGTGATCCGTGACAGCTCAGTCAGCTACCAGAACGGTACAGCTATGCCTTCTGAAGTGATTTCTTATACTTATGATGCTTCCGGCAATCTGATCGGGTCGGTTCGCAAAGCGGATTTTGGTATGGGTCTGGAGGTGAACAACCGGAATACCTACACTTATGCCAACAACAAGCTGTATACGTCCCTTACCGAATACACCACCGATGGCGGCATTACCTGGGAAAACAATTCTATTGATACATTTAAATACCAGGGCAATAATGTTATCTATACTTCCACCTTTGATTGGGATGATAATTCTTCCTCCTGGATGCAGGGCTATGTAACCAACAGCTATTACAATGCACAGAACAACCTGGACAGCCAGCTATCTGCAAATGTAATAGCAGGCGCATCTACTCCTTCTGAGAAGATCGCTTATAGCTACAATGCTTATAACCACTATCAGCGTGTGTACGTTTATGACTATGACGGCACGGGTTACAGCTTAAACGCTGATTTAACCCTTGATCTGTATTATGAAACCTTTACCCCGACAGGCATCAATAATGTGGCGAAGGAGAAAGATATGGTCAGCATCTATCCAGTGCCTGCCAGTAACTTGCTGAACATCCGGTTCAAGGATGCTGTACAGCACAATGCCGGCCTGCGCATCTACAATGCAATGGGCCAGCTGATGCAATACACTACACTGAGCAAAGATGCGCAGGTAGATATCAGCAGCCTGGCGCCCGGTACTTATACCGCTGAAGTGAATGACGGAACGGGTGTACAGCACCTTCCTTTCGTAAAGCTTTAATTATAAAGTTTTGGTTGGTTAAATGCCCGCTGCATCTTCTGGTGCGGCGGGTTTTTTTTGTCCATTCAGGAAGTTTGGACTGTTTAATTAAAAACAGTTTCAGTCAGAATTTGTATTTGTTTGCTGTGGGATGCTTCCTTTATTCATTCAGCCGTCATCCCGGAGCGGAACGAAGCTTTTCGCGAAGTGAAGACCCGGGATCTCACAGCGACCTAATAACATATCACACAGGTTGATGCGAGATCCCGGGTCTTCGCTATCACTACGCTCCGGGATGACGAAGAAGTAGGTGTCTATGATACGTCAGGTCTTCCTCTTAACAATCCAACGGTAACCAGTCTCAAACTAAGTCAATACCATTAATTGAGATAAAGGAGCACACATAATTGATTTAATTAACTTTGCTACCCTTAAAAGAGAATCGCATTGCGTCTGAAATCGTTGGAAATAAAAGGGTTTAAATCTTTTGCAGATAAAACCCAGATACTGCTCGATCATCCGATCACCGGTATCGTAGGGCCGAATGGTTGCGGCAAAAGCAATATTGTAGATGCTATCCGCTGGGTGATTGGTGAGCATAAGATCAAATCATTGCGCTCGGATAATCTGGAAGACCTCATCTTTAATGGCTCGCGCACCCGCTCGGGAAGCGGCATGGCGGAGGTATCGCTTACTTTTGAGAATACCCGCAATCTGCTGCCCACTGAATTTACAACCGTTACCATCACCCGTAAATTTTATAAGAACGGCGAAAGCGAATACAGGCTCAATGATGTGAGCTGCCGCCTCAAAGACATTCACAACCTGTTCCTCGATACCGGTGTAAGCAACGACAGCTACGCCATTATTGAATTAGGCATGGTGGATGATATCATCAAAGATAAAGAAGGCAGCCGCCGCCGGATGTTGGAGCAGGCAGCCGGGATTTCTATTTATAAAACACGCAAGAAAGAAGCAAAACAAAAACTGGACGCCACCGAGCAGGACCTGAGCCGTATCGAGGATTTGCTCTTTGAGATTGGCAACAACCTGCGCACGCTCGAAAGCCAGGCCAGAAAAGCAGAGCGTTATTTCCAGATCAAAGGCGAATACAAAGAAGTAAGCGTTGAGCTGGCCAAAGCATCGCTAGAAGACTTCAATGACCAATACAAAGCGCTCAATGAGCAGCATGACCGTGAAAGCGACCGGAAGCTACAGCTCGACGCTGCTTCCGCCAACGAAGAAGCGACTGTAGAAAGCCAGAAAGTACAGCTTATCAGCAAAGAGCAGGAGCTGAGTGGATTGCAAAAAGCGTTCAACGATCTGCTGAACCGCATCCGTCAGCTGGAAAGTGAGAAAAAGCTGGCCTCACAGCGGCTGGAGCATCTGCGGGAAAGAGAAAAAAACCTGACCGATTTCCTGAGCGGTGCGGGGCAGCAATTGGAGCAAATAGAAGAATCCATTGCTTTTGCAGACCGCCAGATACAGACAGAAGTTGAAAGCCTCGAAGACCTGCGCGACCAGCTCGAATCGCTGCGTGCCAATGTGGATGAGCATCGCGAAGCCTTTGATGCGAGAAAGCGCCTGCTCGATTCTATGCGTGGCGAATTACAGGGCATCCAGCGCCAGCAGTTTGATGCGGAAAAGAAAGTAGCTATTGCAGATACTTCTGTGATGAATATACAGCGCAGTATGCAGCAGGTGCAGGATGAGCGCGCGCAGCGCATGGGCCAGATCAGCCAGATCAACCATGAGCGCGTAGATGCGGAAGTAACGCTGCAGGATAAGCATGATGATCTGCAATCTTTAGTAAAGCGTCAGGAAGAGGTGAAAGAAAGAATCCTCGAAAGCCAGTCGCAGCTTGAATCTTACCGGGCACAGCTTGTAGAGGAAAACCGGAAGCTCGACAGCCGCCGCAATGAGCATGATCTGCTGAAATCGCTCGTGGAAAGCCTGGAAGGCTATCCGGACAGCATCAAATTTCTGGCCCGGAATAAAGACTGGCAGGCCAGCGCGCCATTGTTCTCAGACGTATTTATTGTAAAGCCCGAATACCGCACAGCGCTTGAAAGCGTGCTCGATCAATACCTCAATTATTATGTAGTTGAGAATATCGAAGAAGCTGCGCAGGCAATCAGATTGCTCGAAGGAGCGAAGAAAGGAAAAGCCAATTTTTTCCTGCTCGATAAAGTAGCGCCAAGGCCGGATGAACTGATTGCCGAACCGGTACATGCAGGAAATTACATGCACGCGCTGGATGCGGTAGAGGTAGATGAGCGCTATATGCCGCTGGCGAAATTCCTGCTGCATGGAGTATATATCTACGATCAGCTTCCGGAAAATGCTTATGCGCCGGGCTATGTGCTGGTGGATAAAAGCGGTCGTTTCCGTAGTGGCCGCTATGCAGCGAATGGCGGCTCGGTAGGCATTTTTGAAGGAAATAAAATTGGCCGCGCCAAGAACCTTGAGCGCCTTGCACATGAGATCGGCGAGCTTACTAATATCACTAATAATCTGCGCCAGCACATCGCCGATACACAGACCCGCCTTACCGGATTTAATCAGGCATTGAATGATCGCGCTATCGAAGCTTCCCGGCAGGACATCAATCGCATTCAAAATCATGTGGTGAATCTCACCCACCGCGCAGAGAATTTTGAGCATCTGAATGTGACTAGCGAGCATCGCCTCGCAGATCTTCAGCAGCAATTGGAGCATACCCAGGACAGCATCTACGATACCCGCTCAGGCCTTGAGCAGATCAACGATCAACTGGGGCAGATGCACACCGGCATTCAGCAGGCCGAGCGCGAATTCAGTGCGGTAGAGATGGAGTTCAACATGGCCACGCAGCAGTACAACCAGCAGAATATTCAGTACACCAGGCAACAAAGCAAGCTGGAAAATCTGAAGCAGGAACTGGCTTTCCGCAACAATCAGCTGAACGATACACAGCGCCAGATTGCTCAGAACAAAGATCAGCTGCAACAGACCACTTTGCATCTTGCGGAAACAGAAGGCAGGCTGCACGGAGGTGATACAGAGCTTTATGAACTGCTTACTAAGAAAGAAAAAGATGAGCGCGAGCTCAATGAAAAAGACCGGGCTTATTATGAACTGCGGAATGCAGTAAGTACCCAGGAAAGCGCCTTATCACAGAAGCGCCGCGAGCGTGAGCAGGCAGATACCATCCTGAACAGCATCAAAGACAAGCTCAATGAGATGAAGCTGAAGCTGGCGGGAATGAAAGAACGGCTGAGCGTTGAGTTCAAGGTAAATCTTGAAGAAATACTGGACCAGCCGCGCAATACCGAGCAAAGCGTAGATGAGCTCAATGCCGAAGCCGAGCGCATGAAAAAGCGGCTCGAAAATATGGGAGAAGTGAATCCCACTGCTATCGAAGCCTATACCGAGATCAAGGCGCGCCATGACTTTATTGTAGAGCAAAAAACTGATCTGGTGGATGCCAAAGATTCCCTGCTGGCCACCATCGAAGAAGTAGAGCTGACTGCCAACACCAAGTTCCGCGAAACATTTGACGCCGTACGGGCCAATTTCGTGGAAGTATTTAAAGCCCTGTTCACCGCCGAAGATGCGGCAGACCTGCGCCTCACCGATCCGGATAATGTGGCGGACAGCGGCATCGAAATATATGCACAGCCAAAAGGCAAGCGCCCGAGTACGCTGACGCAGCTTTCGGGTGGAGAGAAGACCCTTACTTCTACGGCCTTCCTGTTTGCCATTTACCTCATCAAGCCGGCGCCGTTCTGTATTCTGGATGAAGTAGATGCTCCGCTGGATGACGCCAATGTGGGCAAGTTCACCAATATGATCCGTCAGTTCTCGAACAATTCTCAGTTCATCATCGTTACGCACAACAAGCAAACGATGGCTGCGGTAGATGTGATCTATGGCGTGACCATGCAGGAGCCCGGTGTGAGCAAGCTCGTGCCGGTGGATTTCAGAAGCCTGAATTGATGAAGAAGCTTATAGCTGTTTGTAACAAATAAAATACCCGGTGCGCTTACGGACCGGGTATTTTTGAGCAATGGACAGATCAGAAAAAGCGCTTAATTCCTGATCACGATCTGCACCGCATTAGTCTGTTCTCCGTCTCTGACGGTAAGCGTGTAAATGCCGCTGGGCAACTGGCGAACGGATACATACTCTTTATAGGCCTTACCGCTCGCATGATTGCTGATTACAGCTTTGCCAGATACATCGGTGAGGATGTATTGGATGCCATTGTTGCTGCTGTTGCCTTCCAGTACAAAATAGCCGCTTGCAGGGTTCGGATAAACGCTGAAGGCGGGCTGCGCACCAATACGTGGTATGGCCAGGCCGGGTGTTACCTGGATAGAGCGTTTTAAAGTGTCTGTGCACATACTGTTAGCGGCTACCAACACAATCTGGTGCGACCCTGTTGTCGAAAATTTGCAGCTATCGCTGACTTTGCTGCTGGTGAGCGCGCCATCTGTAAACCATTGTACGGAAGTAGCGTGGGTAGAAGTGCTCTGCAACTGAACATATTCACGGGCAGCCACACTGGCCGGTAATGCATTCGCAGAAGCTGTTACAACATTTGCACTCGGAAACTTATTGCCCACGCCTACTGCATACCATGCGTTGGTCGTCTGAATGACTTCATTAGAGCATTTACCGAACAAATCTTCCGCTGCCTCAATGCTATACATACGTGCATCTGAATACTCGGAAAAAGGCGTCAGATAATTGGTCAGGCTGCGGTACACAATAGCGGCGGCTTTATCAAAGCCAATACCTGTAACGGAATAGCTGTGGTTCAGATCATTGGTGCCTGTCTTGCCTGTAGTAAGGATGTAGTACCAATAGTTCTGCACGTTGGAATTGGTATGTACGCCGCCTTCATCGTCTGTGCCGGTGTACCAGTAAGTGCCGCCATAGGTATCGGGGGCCTGTCCTGTCCTGGGGTTAGACATGTTCCGCATGATCGAGCCATCATTAAAGATTTCCTTGCCTATATACCAGGTAAAAGTAGAAGGCTTGTACTTCTTCTCAATCGTCTTGCCGAATATATCGCTGAATGATTCATTCAGCGCTCCTGATTCATATTCGTAGTTTAAGTTGGCAGAATACTGGGTCACAGCGTGCGTGAATTCATGCCCTATAATATCCAGACTTGTCAGTGGCCTCATTCCTACAGAAAGGTCACCATCGCCGAATACAATCTCCTGACCATCCCAGAAAGCATTGGCAAAATTTACATCAAAATGCACATATCCGTCAATCTCACTGCCCAGATTGTCAAAGCTGTTCCGCCCGTGCGTGCTGTCGTAATAATCATAAATGCGCTGTAAGCCCCAGTGCACATCATATTCAGCGCCTCTTGTGCCGGCGGTATCAGTCCATGTATTCGTCGTGTTTATAAAATCATAAGAGTCGGAAGTAGAGTTTTGCATATCCAGCGTGTGAATGCCCGTACCGCGCGTTTCATCAAAAAGCTGAAAATAATTTGGCGCAGTAGAATCGGTCACCATCTGGCGCATACTGCTGTATTTCGTATAAGCCGTACCACGCGAATGCATATCCATAAGCTTATTCTGCTCCCAGATAATATGGCCATCCACTGCATCCACATACACGCACGCACGCCTGAGCGGCTTCAGCGCATAGATGTCAAACTTCCAGGCCAGTGAGAAATTTCCTTTGGTAGCGTTTCCTTTTTCGGGTGCCCACACCAGTTCGCCTTTGGGTAGCGTTCTTTCTTGTTTTTTATTAAAAGCATTGTGGTCCCATGCATATTCCGTTGCCTGAAAAACATCAAGCGCCTTCGTCAACGCGGCGCTTTCCGTCAGTGCCGGCACAGTAGCCGGATTATTTACCGGAAAGAGATCTCCATTGCAGCTGATTACCTGATTATTCCGGACGTGCAAGATCAGCACAGCGCCTTCTACAACGCGTCCATGGCACCATTGAGCATAACGGATATGCTCCATGCCCATATTATCCTTATCCGTACGCAGGTGCCTGAAAGTCATGTCGTTGCCGAGCTGATAAGTCTTGTGCAGATAGCTCAGGCATTCTTCCGGTGACCGCAGATCTGCTGCACTTTCAAAACGCTGAAATACGGGTAGTATCCTGTGCTCTTTCATGCGGATATTCTGAGCATGCAGGTTACCTGCAAGTACGCAGGCAAGTAGGGCTATAGTAAATTTTTTCAAGAAGAATTGATTTTGCGCTAAAATACTGAAAAATGCAATGTAAGAGAAACCATGTATGTATCGGACGTTGGACGTACAGGTTTTATTGGGCATCCAAGAAAATCAATGTTACTTTGTATTTCAAAGTACTTTTTAATTATGAAACCCATTATTATTTCCTATCGTAAAGAACATTCATTCCGCGAGCGGATGTTATTGTGGCTGCTTGGCAAAGTTGTACCCCTGCATGCACAGATATACCGGCGGCGCAAAGCCTGGGGCCTGACCCGGGAAGACCTGCTGCAATATCCTGTATCCACGCTTGGTCATGAATTGGGCCTGTTCCTGAAGCGGGAAGCGCTTCAGCCTGTTGACCGCATAGAGCGGCACGATGCCTTTCACCTGTTATTTGATTTCAATACCAGCCTGGATGATGAGGCAGCCATGCAGTTTTTCCTTATTGGCAATGGGAAAATATCGCCATTCACATTATCAACTGCACTGTTTACCGCGCTGGTCATGCCTGATAAATGGAAACGGTTTCATCAGGAATATCGCCGCGGGCAGCATGCAAGGTCGATTGCCAAATGGAATTTCTTCAGGATACTGGATGAGCCTTTCGCAGATGTAAAAGCATTTATTTTTCGCCAGCCGGTAGATAATCCCGGTCTTTTCTGGAAATTATATCCTCATGTATGATGGGAGGTACAAGGTGGCGGCACGAACTTTTTCGCGCAATTAAGCGTACCGTACCTAACACGATTTATTATGGAAACCAGGCAAAATAAAGCAACGTATAACCGGCCGGAAGGTGACCGGGTACTGGATGGAACGCTGGTGCGTATGAATATACCGGATGCTGTGCGGCAGCTGAAAAGTGAACACGCATGGGAAAACGGCGACCGGAACGCAATCACGCTGCTGCATAACGATGCGCTGCGTATCGTATTGATTGCGTTAAAGCAGAATGCTGAAGTAAAGGCTCATACGCTGGAAGGCACATCCTGCTTACAGGTATTGGAAGGGAGAATTTGGATCGAGACGCTGGAGCAAAGCATGTCGCTAGATGAAGGCGATGCGCTGGCATTAACGCAAAGCCAGCCGCGGAGCTTTTTTGCTGAAACGGAAAGTGTGCTGATGCTCACTTTGGCAGGTGGAGGCACCAATGATTTCGATCTGGACTTTAATCAGCAATCAACCTTTTAAGAAAAGCGCAAAAAGAAAGAGCGGCAGAATCCCCTGCCGCTCTTTCTTTTATCCTTAAATATCAATAGTCTGCGTCTGTCAGTTGAAGCTGCGAAAGTGCTTTTGCCAACTGCTCGTCGTTGGGCGCAATGCCGTGCCATTCATGGGTGCCTTCCATAAAGTCCACGCCTTTGCCCATAGCTGTGCGCATCAGAATAACTACCGGCTTGCCTTTGCCCATAAAAGTTTTGGCTTTTTCCAGCGTATTCACCACTTCAGTCATATTATTTCCATCCATCTCAAGCACCTGCCAGTTAAAAGCGGCAAACTTTGCATTGAGCGATTCCACATTCATTACAGCGCTTGTGGGTCCGTCTATCTGCTGTCCGTTTACATCTATCGTAGCAATCAGGTTATCAATCTTGTGGTGAGCGGCAAACATGATGGCTTCCCAGTTCTGTCCTTCATCCAGCTCGCCATCTCCGTGCAATGAATAAACGATGCGGTCATCGCCATTCAGTTTCTTGCTCATGGCAGCACCGCAGGCCACGCTCATGCCTTGTCCCAAAGAACCGCTGGCAATACGGATGCCCGGCAGATGCTCATGCGTGGTAGGGTGGCCCTGCAGTCTTGAATCGAGCTTACGGAAGGTGCTGAGCTCAGATAATGGAAAATAACCGGCACGGGCCAGCACGCTGTACATGACCGGCGAAATGTGACCATTGGAAAGGAAGAAAATATCTTCGCCTGCACCATCCATATGAAAATCCGGATTGTGCTTCATGGTATGAAAATAAAGAGCCACCATAAAGTCCGCGCAGCCCAGCGAACCGCCCGGATGACCGCTTTGTATGGCGTGCACCATACGTACAATATCCCGGCGCACCTGACCGGCAATCTTTTCCAGTTGCTGAATATCCATAAAGATGAAGATGATTGGTTGTGGCCGCAAAGGTAGGGCGGGAGGTGGGAGGAGGCAAATTTAGCCGCCGTTTTTTCAACGGGTGCTTACATAGTTTTCTACCGGCAGCCTTTTGGCGATAGAGCGTGCCAGCGTCATCTCATCCGCATATTCCAGCTCGCCGCCGAAGGCAATGCCTCTGGCGATGGTCGTAATCTTTACCGGATGATTTTTGAGCTGCTGCGAGATGTAATAAACCGTTGTATCGCCCTCGATCGTAGGGCTTAATGCCATGATCAGTTCTTCCACGCCTTGCCCGGCCACACGCTGTTGCAACGGCATTATATTCAGCTGATCGGGACCAATGCCATCGAGGGGAGACAGGATGCCGCCAAGCACATGATACAGGCCATTGTACTGCTGCGTGCTTTCAATGGCTATTACATCACGGATACTTTCCACCACGCATACCTGTGTGCGGTTGCGCGAGCCATTGGAGCAGATAGCGCATATTTCCGTATCCGATACATTGTGGCAGATATTGCAGTGGCGTATCTGCTCGCGCATCAGCGCTAATGCATTGGTAAAGCCCGCCACATCATCCTTCTCCATTTTAAGGAGATGAAGCACCATTCTGAGCGCTGTTTTCCTGCCTATGCCCGGTAGCTTTGAGAAAGCCCCGACTGCGTCTTCAATTAATTTGGATGAAAAAACCATGCTGAAAAATACGTTCCTGTCTTGTTGAAAGTCTATCTGCAAATATACGAAATGCCTTGCTGATATTGGGTTTGGACCGGATTCGCGTATGTTATCGAACTGTAAACTAAAAATAAGATTTTTTGGATGAGTTATGTTGTGTGTTGACATTTAACCCTATATTGCGGGCTAAAATCAAAAAAAAGTGAAAAGAACTTTACTATTTGTAGCGTCGTTATCAGCAGCGATGACTGGTTTTGCTCAGAAAGCAGAACGCATTCAGACAATTAACTATTTACCTCGTGTTGCTAACAGTTATGCAACTACTGCTCAGCGTGGTACAGGTATTAGTGATACTACCATTCTTTTGAACAACTATACTCAGGAGCTGTTCGATACTTCCGCAGCAAGCTATATTGACCGTGTTGCACCGACTGACAGTGGTTATGCATTCGGTACTAATGCACTGGGAACAAAAGGCTATGCAGAGCTGTTTGAGTTTGGTTATGGTGGAGATACAACGATTAATCTTATCGGTGTAGTTTCTCTATGGCACGGCCGTTACAGCGCAACTACTACCAAAACAATTGATTGGAGCGTATGGCGTCAAGGCGCGACTACTCAAGTCGCTACTAACAGAAAGCTGACTGGCGCACCTTCTACGCTTGTTACTTCAAATACCGTTTCGATCAAAAATCTGGGTATAGGTAACGGAGCTGGTGACTCTATCAAGTCTTACTACTTCCAGACTCCAACGAATGGTATCAACTATTCTTTCTATTTGGGCTATACATTGAATTATAACTGGGCATCATTAGGTGGTGACTCTATTACACTCCGTACTACACGTGGTGGTTATGGCTTAGGTATTGGCGAATACAGCATAGCTGGCAACGATACAACTATCTATGCGCGTAATGCTATTCAGAACAATGCAGGTACATGGCAGGATGCTTATTATTACTATGGGTATGCACGTAACCTTTCTGTTGTTCCACTTATCCGTTTCAGCGGTTCACGTGTAGGTGTGGGTATCGCCGGTATTAAGAAGAATAATTTAACTTTCTATGGCTGCTATCCTAACCCAGCTGTTAACACAGCAAACGTAAAGATCGCACTGGCTAAAAATACTACTGTAACTATTCAAATAATCGATATGGCGGGCCGTGTGCTGAACACTGAGACTGCTGCTAATCTTGGACAAGGTGAGCATGTAATTTCCGTACCTGTAGCTGCATTACCTGCCGGTATGTACACTTACCTAGTAAGGACTGCTGAAGGCGACGCAATGGCTTCTCAGCTAACGATTACTAAGTAATTATCCATTTCTTCAAAACTCTTAAAGCGCTCCGTAAGGAGCGCTTTTTATTTGAGCTTACTATTTTGATGGTGACGGTCGCCATCCCTTTGGGTCTTCTTTTCCAGATTCTTCATCAGCGCCGTCGTCAGATCTATGTCTGTCTGATTGGCCAGGCAAAGCAGCACCCACAGCACATCGGCCATTTCATCGCCCAAGTCTTTTCCCTTGTCACTTTCTTTAAATGTCTGTTCGCCATACTGCCTTACCATAATGCGCGACAGCTCGCCCACTTCTTCCATCAAAATGCCCAGATTGGTCAGCTCGCTGAAATAGCGCACGCCATAAGTCCTGATCCATTCATCCACTTTTTGCTGCGCTTCGCGCAAAGTAATATCTGCTGCCATTTTTGTTTTGTCTGTCTTGGCAAAATAATAGAACTTACGCAGCTCAAGCTAATTTTCGCTGCAGAATCAAAGCCAATAGTGTTTTGCATTTTGCATTTTGATTTTTAAATTAAAAAATGCCTTATACCTCTGATGTAGCAGCCACGCAGGCGCTCACCCAAAAATTTGCCCAAATACGCCAGGCAGTCGGCCAGGTAATCGTTGGCCAGGAAGATGTAGTAGATAAGCTGATCACTTCTATACTTTGTAACGGTCACAGCCTGTTGGTTGGCGTACCCGGCCTGGCAAAAACGCTGCTGGTCAAGACGGTTGCCGATGCCCTTGATCTTAGCTTTAAGCGCATTCAGTTTACCCCGGATCTGATGCCTTCGGATATAACCGGTGCAGAAATACTGAATGAACAGCGCCAGTTTCAGTTTCTCAAAGGGCCGGTTTTTGCCAATATTGTACTGGCAGATGAGATCAACCGTACCCCTCCTAAAACGCAGGCTGCGCTGCTTGAAGCCATGCAGGAGCGCAGCGTTACCACAGGCGGACAGCTCTATCCATTGCCTGCGCCCTTCTTCGTGCTTGCTACGCAGAACCCGATAGAGCAGGAAGGTACCTATCCGCTGCCGGAAGCCCAGCTTGACCGTTTTATGTTCATGATCACGCTCGATTATCCCTCTTTTGCAGAAGAGGTAAGTATCGTGCGCAATACCACCAGCTCCCGCCAGGTACAACTGGAAAAAGTTCTGGATGCTGCTGGCATCTTAGAATTTCAGGAGCTGATACGCCGTGTGCCTGTGCCGGATAATGTGCTGGAATATGCAGTGGGCCTGGTACACAAGACAAGGCCATCGGCAGCCACTGCGCCGGACATTACCAGACAATATGTAGCCTACGGCGCCGGTCCGCGCGCTTCACAGTATCTGGTGCTGGGCGCTAAATGCCATGCATTGCTGCAAGGTAAGTTCTCACCTGATATTGAAGATGTGCAGGCGATGGCATTGCCTGTGCTGCGTCATAGAGTAGTGCGCAATTACAAGGCAGAAGCGGAGGGCATTACCCAGGAAAAGCTGATCCGCGAGCTGATGTAGGCATCTATGAATGGTGTGTCATCATCCAGAAGATTGCAAAGCAAATCACCGCAAGCAGGAGAATAACAGCTACTGCCATCCAGGACCATTTTTGCTCCATGATGCCGCGGCGGTTGCGGCGCTTCTTCTTTTTCAGGGACTGACGGAGCTGACGGTTAATTGCACCGGTCATTTCCTGTGCTTCTGTTGTGCTGATTCCCCGTAGCCCTTCCAGCGCATCGCTGTCCATTCCCTCTTCGGTAAGCAGCAGCTCTACCTTGCGCAATTCATCACCTGTAAGCCTGCCTTCCAGGTAAGCTATCATCTGCTCATCTGAGAGCCCGCCGGCATTGGTGCCGTCCTGTTCTGTATGTAGCGGGGCGCTCATTTTCTGTTCCGGTTTGAAAGCTTCTTCTGGATGGATATTTTCAGATTGCGCTTGCCATTCTGGATATGGCTTTTTACCTGTGCAAAGGTAAACCCTGTAGCGTCCGTTATTTGCTGATAGCTCTGCTTTTGCAAATAAAAGCGGTTAACGCATTCTTTCTGCTCCGGCGCCAGCTCATGAAGAGATTCCTGCATCTGCTCAAGCGTAGCATCGTGCAGCAGAAAATCTTCGTGATCGCTTTCCGCAGCCGGCACATATTCCAGCGCTTCTACAGCAGCCGGATAAATTTTATCACGAAGCAATTGCAGGCAATAATTGCGCATGAGGATGTACAGCCAGCCTTTGAAATTCTGTATCTCTCCCTGCGGCAAGTGGATCAATGCTTTGAGGAATATCTGCTGGACAGCATCCTGCGCAGCTTCTTTATCTTTCAGGTATTTCATAGCCACACCCAGCAATAGCAACGTATAGCGCTGCAGCAGAATGCCCAGCCAGTTGTTGTCGCCGCTGTACCTGTACTGGTTCAGCAGCTCGTCATCGCTCAGGCTGGTATGTGACTGTTGTGAAGGCAAAGCATTCTGTTCGTTACCATAAAGATGAGGAAAATGGAAAATTGCACACGCGGGATAGAGAAATATATTTTCTGATGGCGCTGCGTCAATTTTTTCAGCAGCATCTGGTTAATTCCTCCTGATACTGACCTATTTTTAAGCCCGCGTATGATGCCGCCCGAAAAAGTTAAGACCACCGATCAACAAGCCATTGTGCCACCACGACATCTGGGCTATCTGGATGCGGCTCGGGGCATTGCGGCATCTATGGTCCTGTTCTATCATTACGTGGGCTGGCGCTACCCGGAGCGCACTATTATTAAGCTAAGCTTTCTGGTTTTCAATGGCAGCGATGCGGTATCGTTTTTCTTCGTGCTCAGTGGGCTGGTGCTCAGCTATAAATATCTTGTAAAAGGCGATGCGCTGGATATCCGGAAGTTCTGGATCAACCGTTATTTCCGGCTGTTTCCGGCATTTTTCCTGACTATTCTGATCAATGCGCTTTACTGGCAGCGGCACGAGCTGGGATTGGGTGCGCTGGTCGATACGTTTATCAAGAACAAATCAGAGTTTTGGGAAGAAGCCATTCTGCTGAGGGAGCATCCGCATTATTTTATACCTAGCTGGACGTTAGCGGTTGAGCTGGCCATTTCTTTCTTTATTCCTTTCCTGGTTCTGCTTGCTCAGAAAAACAGGAAATTACTGATTTACTTTATTGTTGCGATCCTGTTTGTAGCAAGGGTTACTAATCAGTTCTTCATTCACTTTACGCTGGGGATGCTTATCTGCTGCTATTTTCAGGAGATCAACAGCGATCAGTTTAAAGAGACCAGATGGTATCGCTTCCGGTATCTATGGCTGATTATTGCCTTCATTTTATTTTCTGTCCGGCATCTGGAAGCGCTGTCACCATTTGGCCCTACGTATAAATACCTGAGCGGCTATTTTCAGATCGACTTTTTCTTCTGGACCGGGCTTGGCTCGTTTATGATTCTGGTATGGCTGGTACAGGGAAAACGTATTCAGCGCGTCCTCTCGCACAGCATTTTCCGTTATATCGGTAAGGTATCCTATGGAATTTATTTGATGCACTGGACGGTCGTAAAAGGCATTTACGATCACTGGGATTATTTCATGGGCCATTTCTCCAATGCAAAAACGGGGTTTATAGTGATGATGATCGTCTGTTTTCTTTTGACCCTTCTGCTGGCAACCATTTTGCATTATACCGTGGAGCTGCCTTTTATCAGAATAGGAAAACGTTTTACAGATAAGCTGCGTCCATCTGTTATGATTGGATAAAAATCATTAAGCACAGTGCAATAAAAAAGCCGGTATAAAACCGGCTTTTTTATTTTATCAATGAGTAATGTCAGAGCTTGAAAGCAGCTTTTACCTGATCTACATAATCGAGTTTCTCCCAGGTAAACAGTTCAACTTCTACTGTTTTGCTTTTTCCATCAGCGGATTTAAATGTCTTGGAGACGGTTTCCGACTTGCGGCCCATATGTCCGTAGGCGGCGCACTCGCTATACATAGGCTGACGAAGCTTGAGGCGCTGCTCAATAAAGTAAGGGCGCATGTCGAACACTTCCGATGCGATACGGGCGATCTCACCATCATTCATTTTCACCTTGGCAGTACCGCGTGTATCTACAAAAAGGCCCATTGGCTTTGCTACACCAATGGCGTAACTTACCTGTACGGTTACTTCATCGCAAACGCCGGCAGCTACCAGATTTTTAGCAATATGGCGTGTTGCATAAGCGCCGGAACGGTCCACCTTGCTCGGATCTTTTCCTGAAAAAGCACCACCACCGTGCGCGCCTTTACCGCCATAAGTATCTACAATAATCTTGCGGCCGGTAAGGCCTGTATCGCCATGCGGGCCACCGATCACAAACTTGCCGGTTGGATTGATGTGATATTTAATATAATCGTTGAAAAGCGCCTTATACTGAGGGAAGCTTTCAATAACGCGTGGTATCAGGATGCCTTTTACATCTTTGCTGATCTGCTCCTGCATGGGCTTCTCATCTGCAAAGTCATCGTGCTGGGTAGAGATCACGATGGCGTCTATACGCATCGGGCGGCCGTCATCACCATATTCAAGCGTTACCTGGCTCTTGGCATCCGGGCGCAGATAAGTCATTTCCTTACCTTCTTTACGGATAGCGCTCAGTTCACGAAGCAATGTATGACTCATATCGAGCGCGAGCGGCATGTAGTTATCTGTTTCGTTGGTAGCGTAGCCAAACATCATACCCTGGTCGCCGGCGCCCTGCTCTTCAGGTTTGGCGCGGTCTACACCCTGATTGATGTCCGGGCTTTGCTCATGGATGGCGCTCAGCACACCGCATGATTTTGCCTCAAACATGTATTCACTCTTGGTATAGCCGATTTTGCTGATCACATCGCGGGCGATGGTCTGCACATCAATGTAAGTTTTGGATTTTACCTCGCCGGCCAGCACTACCTGACCCGTAGTCACAAGTGTTTCGCAGGCAATTTTGGACTGGGGGTCCCACGCAAGGAAGTTATCAACCAATGCATCGGATATCTGGTCTGCAACTTTATCAGGATGTCCTTCGGATACAGACTCTGATGTAAAAAGGTATGGCATGTACTGATTAGGAATTAAGAATTAAAAATGAAGAATTAAAAATGCAAAAATTGTCAGATAGTCCCTTTTTGAATTTTTGCATATTGCATTTTGAATTATTCTACTGTTACGCTCTTCGCCAGATTACGCGGCTGATCTACATTACAACCCCGCATAATGGCTATGTGGTAGGCCAATAGCTGCAATGGGATCATTGTAACCAGCGGGCTGAGCACTTCTTCGGTTTCCGGAACTTCAATCACATGATCGGCCAGTTCTTTGATTTGCGTATCTCCTTTGGTAACGATTGCGATGATACGTCCTTTACGTGCTTTTACTTCCTGAATATTGGAGACGATTTTCTCGTAAGCGCTGGCGTTGGTAGCAAGGAACACTACCGGCATATTTTCATCAATCAGGGCAATCGGACCGTGCTTCATTTCTGCCGCAGGGTAGCCTTCGGCGTGGATATAAGAGATTTCTTTCAGCTTCAGCGCGCCTTCCAGAGCAACCGGAAAGTTGTAGCCACGACCGAGATAAAGGAAGTTATTGGCATCTTTATAAATAGCGGCGATCTTTTGGATTTCGCTATCCAGCTCTAGGGCCTCTTGTATCTTGGCCGGGATATTTTCCAGCTCAAACAGAATCTGCCTCATGCGCGAAGTAGGAATAGTTCCTTTCGCCTGGGCAAGTTGTAAAGCAATGAGGGTAAGGATGACAACCTGATTGGAGAATGCCTTGGTAGAAGCTACGCCGATCTCCGGGCCTGCATGGGTATAAGAACCAGCATGGCTAAGGCGCGCGATAGAGGAGCCAATTACATTACAGATGCCATAGATTAACGCCTGGCGCTCTTTCGCCATTTCAATGGCTGCCATGGTATCTGCTGTCTCGCCGCTTTGAGAAATAGCAATGATTACATCGCTTTCCGTGATAATCGGGTTACGGTAGCGAAATTCAGAAGCATATTCTACTTCTACCGGTACACGCGCCAGATCTTCGATCAGGTATTCTGCCAGCAGACCGCTGTGCCATGAAGTGCCGCAGGCGGTGATGATTATACGCTGGGCTTTGTTGATTCGATTGCTGTATTCATTGATGCCGCCGAGCCTGATCCAGCCTTCAGTGGCATTCATACGGCCGCGGAGTGCATCTGCTATTACTTTAGGCTGCTCATGTATTTCCTTGAGCATATAATGCTCAAAGCCGCCTTTTTCAATGGTTTCAAGCTCCATCTCCAGCTTCTGAATAGCCGGTGATTTTTCAATATCTCCAAGCGTACGAATGGTGAATGCGCCATTGCGGTTAACTACCGCATATTCCTGATCATCCAGATACACTACCTGTTTGGTATATTCAATGATCGGTGATGCATCGGACGCTACATAAAAGCCATCTTCGGCAATGCCGATCACCATCGGACTGCCTTTGCGGGCGGCTACCATACGGTCCGGATCATTTTTATCCATTACCACAATTGCATAAGCGCCTACCACTTCATTGAGGGCAATGCGCACTGCATGATCGAGCGGCACTTTTTCCTGCTTCTGAATTTCTTCGATCAGGTTTACGAGCACTTCTGTATCTGTATCTGATTGAAAAGAATAGCCTCTGCTCTTCAGATTCTTCTTCAGCACTTCGTAATTTTCAATGATCCCGTTATGGATCAGTGCCAGATTGCCGGACTGTGAAAGGTGTGGGTGCGCATTGATATCATTGGGCTGACCGTGGGTTGCCCAGCGTGTATGGCCGATGCCCATGGTAGCAGATACTTCCTGACCATCTGTATGCGCTTCCAGATCGCTTACCTTACCTGCTTTTTTATATACATGCAGATCGCCGTTCAGCAGGGCAACGCCCGCACTGTCATAGCCGCGATATTCAAGTCTTTTAAGGCCTTTAATGAGAATAGGGAAGGCTTCCTTTTTACCGATATAGGCTACAATGCCGCACATTACAAAGGGTATTAATTTTGTTTGGAATAAATAATTCTTACTATTGGGCGCTTTGCCGGATCTATATTATTCATGCTGCCGACCAATAATCGGTATGCTCCGGGATAAGTGGCCGTGCCTGTAATCAATAAATGTAAGTCACTTTGGCTACTTGTAATAGCACTCTGTAATTCTCTTGGGATATTCAGCGTGTATTTGATGACTCCGGCGCTGTCCCTTGGTGTGCCGTCTATAAAGTTCAGCCCATCTGTAGTGCTGGAAGTTCCACGGTCGAGCACAGTATAACGGATGCCGCTGCTGCTGATGCCGTAAGGATAGATGCGGCCCGGCGCAAAGAAATAAGGATCGATAGACGCGTCTGTTTTCTTGGTGAAAATAATTTCTACCTTATTTAATACAGATGTCGGCGGAATAGCTGTAAGCTTATCCAGATTTTTGAAGCGGAAATCAATAGCGGCGCCGGGTTGGTTTTCTAAAGCCAGCACTTGTGAATTGGGATCGAAAATGCTTGTATTGGTAAAGGTGCGGCTGATGCGGTTGTAACGGCTGGCATAAGTAGAGTTATAAGGCAAAGAGTAAGCCGTATCCCTGTTAGTGCTGTTGTGGGTGTACATCAGGATGTTGGCGCCTGCATACCGGTCTACAGTTCCATCTACCAGAAAGTAAGGAAGTGCTCTGCCGGGGCCGGAAGTATCCGGAACAAAATAAATACCCGGGAATGCGCCAATGAAGCCTGCAAAAGAAGTATTGGTATCCAGCGCAGCGCGAATGGTATTGCCGATTGAATTATTCAGTTTTACACGGAGGTGTGGTGCTACCCTGACTCCATCTACAATTACAGAATCAGCTATAACACCGCTACCGCGCGGTCCAACCCTGAATGTGCCGGTACCTACAATTGTATTTCCGGTGGATTTTTGAGTAAAAGGATAATATACAGCGCCTATAGAAAGGGTATCTGTAATCTGGTAGGCATTGATAGTATAAGAGCTGCTATTGATCGTATCACCCCAAGTAAATCCTGCATACGGCAGAATAGCTACCACGGAGTCAATCACTTCGTCAGAAGGCAGCTTTGCGCCGGTGGTGGTTGGTACTACCTGTAAATAGGTGCTGCCTACCGTACGCGCAAGATCATCCTGCACCCAGCCGATAGCCTGGTAAATGGAGAAAGCCGCAGAATTGGTGACAATAGAATCGTCCCGGACTGTCTTCGCTTCAAAAAAACTATCTGACAGGTAGAGTTGGAAGGTATGAATATTATCTACCGCCGGTGTCACGTTCGAACTGATAATGGTATTTTCCTTACAGCTACCCAGGCCGAGCGCCATGGTGAGAGCTGCACATACAGCCAGAGAAAGCTTTGATATGCGAGAATTCAAAGTGGATTACTTTTTAAAAAAGAGAGAAGGTGCGAATGTGCCGAATGTTTTTCTAAGAAGCTGTTAAGCTTTTATAAAGCTCCAGCAGCGGCGTCACGTCTTCTTTCCAGCTATCTTCCCATTTAACTACTTTTTTGTAGCGGCTTGGTTTTATTTCATCGATGATTTTTTTGTCCAGATCCGGAGCGCCGTGAATCACAACATCTGCACACTTGCTTGCTCCGAGCGTAAGATCCAGATTGGAGCCATTCTTATAAGCTTCCATATCTTTCTCTTTAATCTCGTTATTGATCATCGCTTTCTGGATGAAGTTATCGCCCAGCTTCTCATTGAACTGATCCGGCTGCGCTGTGTAAATCACCTTTGAATAATTGAATACCGGCTCTTTCTTATAAGCAGTCTTCAGGTATAATGGCAGCAAAGAAGTCATCCAGCCATGACAATGAATGAGGTGAGGAGGCCAGCCGAATTTCTTTACCGTTTCCAGCGCGCTCTTGCAGAAGAAAATCATGCGCTCTGCATTATCATCAAAAAACTCATCCTGATCGTTGCGAAATACCTGCTTGCGCTTAAAATAATCGTCGTTGTCCATGAAGTAAACCTGCAGGCGCGCATTCGGCAGAGAGGCTACTTTAATGATGAGCGGATAATCGTCCTTATCTATAATAATATTGATGCCGGACAGCCTTACTACTTCGTGCAGGCGGTGGCGGCGCTCATTGATCACGCCGAAACGGGGCATGATCACCCGTATTTCCATGCCAGAGTCAAAAGTCTTAATCGCCAGCTTGTTCAGAATATGGGCAAAATCTGTAAACTCTAAGTAGGGAGATAGTTCGTTTGCAACAATTAAAACACGTTTCTTTGCGTCAGCAGACATGGGCGCTATTTGTATTAAAGAAATTAACTCACAGCAAGGCGCTGTAAATAGTTTGCAAAATTACGAAAATCTACCATCCCATTTTCAATTAAGTTTTCCAGCAGAAATTTTTGCTTCTTCTATGATTATTTTCAAGCATGCTGCCGACCTGCAAGCGTACCTTAAAACCAAAGACAAGATTGCTTTTATTCCTACAATGGGTGCGCTGCACGCCGGTCATACTTCGCTGATTAAGCTGGCGGTTAATCGTGGAGAATTTACAGTATGCAGTATTTTTGTAAATCCTACCCAATTCAATGATCCTAAGGACTTTGAAAAATATCCTAAAAGCACGGATGGCGATATCTTGCTACTGACGGAGGCTGGCTGTGAAGTATTGTTTCTCCCTGAAGTCAATGAAATCTATCCCGGCGGAGCAGAAAAGGTAAAATCTTATGAGTTCGATTATCTGGAAACGGTACTGGAAGGCGCACAGCGTCCCGGGCACTTCCGCGGTGTGGGGCAGGTGGTAGGCCGACTGCTGGAAATTGTGAATCCCGATTTTCTCTACCTCGGTCAAAAAGACTATCAGCAGTGCATGGTCATCGCCGATCTTGTCCGCCAAATGGGTAAGGATAATCAGATAAGTCTTGTTACCTGCCCGACCGTACGTGAGCCGGATGGTCTGGCAATGAGCTCACGCAACCGCAGGCTGAGCGAAGCGCAGCGCTCCCTGGCCGGCATCATTTATCAATGCCTCGTATCAATACAAAGCAAAGCGGAAGATGGTAAATTCGGCATCGTACAGAAAGAATGCGCCGAGCTGCTAAAAGCCAAAGGATTTGAGCCGGAATATATAGAGCTGGCCAATGCAGCCAACCTGAATCTGATGGACAATTACGATCAAAACACTCCACAGGTGGCCCTGATAGCTGCCCGGCTGGGAGGCATCCGCCTGATCGACAACATGCTGGTCAACGAATAAATGTAGAGGAACGCGCCCATAAGCGCTTTCTTTAAATAGCGGTTGATGCACCCTGCACCCGCGAAATCTTCAGCATATTGGTAGGCAGATGCTCCTCGACCGGAAGGCTGCCGGTATTGATGACCACATCGCCTTCCTTGATAAGCCCGCGTTCTTTCAGAAAGCAAATCTGATCGTCAATCACCTTGTCAATACCATCTTCTTTATCATAGTAGAAAGCCTGTACGCCCCAGCTCAGGCTTAGCTGATTGATGAGTGTCTGCGTTTTGGTAAATACAAACAAGGGCGAACGCGGACGGTAGCTCGAAAGCATAAATCCGGTGTAGCCGCTCTGCGTCATCCCGATCAGAGCATTGGCTTGTACATCGCGCGCCATTTCACAGGCATTATAACATACTGCATCGCTCAGGAAAGACGGGGATTTTGACTGCGGCTGCAGGTTACGGTTATAGACGGCGTCCTCTTTTTCCACTTCATTGATAATGCTGACCATCGTGCGGATTACCAGTTCAGGATACTGGCCCATTGCCGTTTCGCCGCTAAGCATCACGGCGTCGGCACCTTCCAGCACCGCATTCGCTACATCGGTGATCTCACTGCGGTTGGGCCGCGTACGGTCAATCATGCTTTCCATCATCTGCGTAGCTATGATCACCGGCTTGGCGCGGTGAATGCACATCCGCACAATTTTCTTCTGGATCATCGGAATCTGCTCCAGCGGCAGCTCTACGCCCAGGTCGCCGCGGGCCACCATCACCGCATCTGAGGCAAGGATTACTTCACGCAGACGTTCGAGCGCTTCCGGCTTTTCAATCTTGGAGATGATCTTGGCATTGCTGCCTTTTTGCTTCAATATTTCGCGCAGCGCAGCCACATCTTCCGGCTGCCGTACAAACGACAGCGCTACCCAGTCTATATGATGCTCAATAATAAAATCGAGATCAGTCAAGTCTTTTTCTGAAAGGGATGGCAGGGATATTTTGGTATCCGGCAGGTTAACACCTTTTTTGGAGGACAGGATGCCTGGTACGGTCACCTTCACGCGCACTTTTCCATCTGGCAGAATCTCAATGACCAATACTTCTATCTTGCCATCATCCAGCAATATCTTTTCCCCTACCTGCACATCATGCGCGAAATTGGGGTAGGAGATATACACGCTTTCATGTGTACCGATACTAGGCTCATTGACAAATAAAAACTCATCGCCAATCTTCAAGTCCAGCGCATTATCCTGGATTTCACCCACGCGCAACTTGGGACCTTGTAAGTCTGCAAGAATCGCGATATTAAATAAATGCTCCTCATTAATGCGGCGGATGTGCTGCATCACCGACAAGTGCTGATCGTGCGTGCCATGCGAGAAGTTCAGGCGAAATACGTTGACCCCTTCCTGTACCAGCGCCAGCAGCTTTTCATACGTATTGCTTGCAGGGCCAACGGTGGCAATGATCTTGGTTTTATGTAAAAGCATGGATTGATTTTGTGTAGAATGGATCGTTTCTGAATCCGTAGGGCAAGTTATTTATTTTAAAACTGTGCGGGGTTAGGGCAATCTTAAATTTGAAGCAGTCCGGAGCTTATCTTCGGGCTGTTGACGGGCCGCTGGCCCGCAGCGCACTATTGCGCCAGCCAGTATTTCCGCAAGAGCCATTCAGATGCCGCTACCAGCAGAATCAGGAAGAAATACCATTTCCAGTCCACCAGCGGAAGGCTTTCCTCCGTGCTTTGCAACAGCGGACGGATAGACTGATTGTGCGCAATGCTGTCATATATCGACTGCATATTGGCCTGAATAAAAGAAGCGCCGACATATTTTTTGGCCAGCCCGTACAGCAGCGGATAATCTGCGCCGGTCTCCATCAGCTCCATAGGCACACTGGCCACCACAAAGCTGCCGGAAGCCATATATGCCTTGCCATTGTAAGTAGTCTTGGCAGTATAGCTATAAGTGCCGCCGGGCTGTGTGCCAATATTTAACCGGTAAGCATTGCCCGTACGCTCAAAAGAAAACGGCTGGATTTTACCGGCGCTGTCTTTCACCGTCAGAGCAGCTTCCGGTGTATTGATCTGCTCATTGGATGCATTCAGCAGGTAAGCGTTGAACGAAATATTCTCTCCATCGTTCCATTCATATTTCGGCTGTTCTGCGCGGAATGGATTTTCCTGCACATTAGCGGCCAGAGCGGCTACCGTTTGCCGGATGCACTCATCCACCACTTCGTGATTATGAAAATACCGGTACTCATACAAACGCCACCGCCAGATACCCTCACCCGCTAAGATCGCCTGTGGCACACTGCCCGATTGCAGCATCCACAAAGGTTGCTGGCTGCCCTTCTGGGTAAACAATGCCTGTGTATTTGTGCTTGCCTGTACTGTACCTGAAGGGACACTAAGCGGAGGGAGCTTATCCGTTACGCTGGCAATGCGCGCGGGTAG
Organism: Chitinophagaceae bacterium; assembly: GCA_965200035.1. Taxonomy (GTDB): domain Bacteria; phylum Bacteroidota; class Bacteroidia; order Chitinophagales; family Chitinophagaceae; genus UBA1952. The sequence goes on from OZ241334.1 coordinate 2,713,915, forward strand.
TGCAAAAGTGGAAAAAGAAGTGTTCTGCCCCGCATAGACATCATGCTGCGCGGCATTATTAATGCTAAGCGTGGCTGCGGTTGTGGTAATATTATTTCCGCTGGTATTGGTGAGGATATACCAGACCGGCTTTCCGGTTAATGCAGGAATGCTGCCTGTAACGCCGGGCAGTCCGTGCAGGATAATCACCTGGTATTCGGCAGGATTGATCGCCGCACCATCCGCCATTTTTACCGTTACATTATACGTCTCCAGTCCGGCGAGGGCTTCGCGCAGCGCATTGACGTCGGGGTGGGGGGCAGCCGCTAAGATGAGAATGGATTTTTTCTCCTCAACGACCTGTACGAATATTTCCCGCCGGTTGTTGGATACATTCACTTCGCCGGGAGCAGAAGATAGAATCAGCGTGTAATGATGCAATCCTGCGACAGCTGCTTTCACTGTAAAAGAGATGGACCGGTCATATTTACCGGCAGCAACATTAAGCGGAATGCTTTGCAGCGTACTCGCGCCTTCGGAAAGCTGAACAGTTCCATTATAACCTTCGCAGCCTAATGCAAGTAAGTCAGCCCTTATCTCAAACTGATTATTGAGCGCTACCGTGCGATTGGCATAAGTCTGTGTAATGCGCAGATCCTTTGCTGTAGCAGTATCTCCGAGTGCAATAGCGTAAAGCGGACTATGCAATACCGGATTCTGAAACAATGGGTGAATGCCCTGATTAAAGCGACCATCTGTAGCAATGACGACTGCACCAAGATTCTGCTGTCCATAAAATTCCTGAACCTGTTGTAGTGCTGTAGCTATATCGGTAGCAGGCTGCTTATAACGGTAGATCGTATCGCTTTGCAGATTGGCTCCGAAGCCGCGGATAATGACGCGGTACTTGCTTTTCAGCTTGTTCAGCAATTCAGCCGATTGTGCCCTATAAGTGCTGGTGTCATTTTTCAACGAAGCCGGTATGGATGCCGATTCATCCTGCAGAAAAACGATTGCAGGATTCAGGGTAGTCTCTTTGGTAATGGATATGGAAGGCGCCAGCAGCAACAGCCACACCAGCATAGCTACCAAACCTCTTAATAAAGCAGTGAGCCATGGATATGGCACATGCCTCCGCACATCAGCACGGTAGGTAAAGTAAACAACAGCCGCGACAGTAATGATTGCAAGGGGCCAAAGTAATAATTGCATGAATGGCTGCAAACTAAGCTATAATCGGCAAATCAATCAGCCCCTGGGATCAATCAGAACCTTGCCGGTCATCTCTGCCGGAATGGTGATGCCCATATACGCTAGCATAGTAGGCGCTACATCTCCGAGCTTACCGGGCTGCAATGCTCCTTTATAATCTTCAGAGATCAGGAACAGCGGAACAGGATTGAGTGTATGAGCCGTATTGGGCGAGCCGTCTTCATTCAATATATAATCTGCATTGCCGTGATCAGCGGTCAGGAATACCGCATAGCCGTGCTTCAAAGCTTCAGGAATGATTTTACCCACACATTCATCTACTGTCTCTACTGCTTTTATTACTGCATCCCAAACACCGGTATGGCCTACCATATCTGCATTGGCGAAGTTGAGGCAAATGAAGTCGGCTGATTCTTTATCAATTTCCGGCAGGATGGCATTGGTAATATCCCGTGCACTCATTTCCGGCTTCTGATCGTAAGTGGCCACCTCTTTGGCAGAGGGACACATAATCCTGCGCTCGCCTTCAAACGGCGTTTCACGGCCTCCGGAAAAGAAAAAGGTTACGTGCGGGTATTTTTCGGTTTCGGCAATGCGGATCTGCGTTTTAACATTGGCAGCCAGCACTTCCCCGATAGTGTTCGTCAGGTTATCATTATGAAAAATGACGCCTACGTTTTTAAAAGAAGCATCATACTCAGTCATCGTGATATAATGCAGCTTCAGCGGGCCCATGCCAAATTCCGGAAAGGCTTTCTGCGTAAGCACTTCGGTAATCTCGCGGCAGCGGTCTGTACGGAAGTTAAAGCAGATCACCACATCATCTTCGGCAATGACAGACAGTGGCCTGTTGTTCTGATCGCTAACAATAATTGGTTTGATAAATTCATCGGTAACCCCGGCATCATAGCTCTTCTTTACCGCTTCGAGGGCGTCCTGAGTGGCTTCCCCGGTACCGCGCACCAGCAGATCGTATGCCTGCTTTACCCGATCCCAGCGCTTATCGCGGTCCATGGCAAAGTATCTGCCGCAGACGGATGCGATCACCGCATTGGTGTCCTTTATATGTTCCTGTAAGTCAGATAAAAACTGGTAGCCGCTTTTCGGATCTGTATCGCGGCCATCTGTAAAAGCGTGAATCGCCACTTTCGGTACCGCTGCTTTTGCCGCAAGATCGCAAAGCGCTTTCAGATGCTCTGTATGCGAGTGAACGCCTCCGTTGGAAACGAGGCCGATAAAATGAACCGTTTTACCGGAAGCTTTGGCTGTATTGAATGCCGCGCTCAGCACCGGGCTTTGCGCAAGCTCATGATTCTTGATGGCAACATTGATTCGCTCCAGTTCCTGATATACAATGCGCCCGGCGCCAAGATTGAGGTGACCAACTTCAGAGTTGCCCATCTGTCCCTCGGGAAGTCCTACCGCTTTGCCGCAGGTGACCAGCTCCGTATTCGGGTAACGGTCATAGAGAGAAGAGACAAAAGGAGTGTGGGCATTGGCAATGGCATTCGAGGAACGAACTTTACCGTGGCCCCATCCATCCATGATAAGGAGCATTGCTTTTTTGGACATGAATGCAAAGCTAAGTCACGGGTGTTATATGAACAGAGGACAGTGCTGCGTAGTAACCATACGGATAGTTAAACTTTTAACAAGTGATCAGGTCAAATCAATGATTTATGAAAAAATAATAAGAATCATTATTTAATAAAATATCAAAATTGTCGCTTGGGGAGTTAATTATTCTAATTTTGCTGGGAAAGCCATCTGTCTATGTTATTAATCAGGAATATTTTAAAAAAATCCGCTGCTTTAATAAAACTTTGGCATGGTTTGTGCAGTTATCTAATAGCTATTGATCGGAAGATTAAGTATCAATGAAAAAAAGCATTTTTATAAAATTGCATTCCATTTTAATGGTATTGACTCTGGTCTTCCATGTATCAATGGCGCAAAGCGTAACGCTGAGTAACATTGAGCGGGCCATGAAAGTGGGCGATGTAAACGGGCTTTCCGGCTATTTTGGCAACTCTATTGATATTACCATCAATCAAAATCAATCTACTTACAGTAATACTCAGGCACAAATGGTGCTGCGCGATTTTTTCAATAAGAATGGAGTCCGCAGCTTCGATTTCACCCACACAGGCAACTCGCCGACCAACAATATTCTGTTTTGCGTTGGTAGCCTTAATACCAACAGCGGCACGTTTAAAGTGTACATGTACCTGAAGCAGCAGTCAGAGAACGTATCGGTGCTGCGCGAGATAAAAATTCAGAAATAGTTTCCTGTCATTAACAAAAAAACGTTCTACTTAAAGGCAGAACGTTTTTTTGTTTGTAGCAATGCTAATAACATCAGGGCTTCACAATACGAAGCTTGGCATAGTTCAGCATGATCTTTTTCTGCCCGTGCCCGTTGCCGAACTCAATGGCTGCAATACGGTTGGCCGCGCCGCCTTCCAGGCTGATGATCTTGCCAAAGCCAAACTTTTGGTGCTCTACCTCCATGCCTATGGTCATCTCCTGTGCATTATCTGCACGAAAATCTGCCGCAGGCTTATGATCCGCGGGCCTTTGCTGCTGCAGCTTATCGGCCAGTTTTTTCAGTGATGGGACCTTATCAAAGCTGCCATTCATCACATTGCCAAATGCGCTCACGGAGCCGGTAGCACGGTGCGCGCTGCCGGTAAATGACCGGTCCAGATGATCTTCGGGAACCTCTTCAATAAAGCGGCTGGGCTCGTTCTGCACCAGGCTGCCAAAGCGGTAGCGGCTATTCGCATAAGTGATCCACAGGCGCTCCTTGGCGCGTGTAATGGCTACATAAAACAGCCGGCGCTCTTCCTCCAGATCGGCACGGTCGTACAGGCTCATTGAGGAAGGGAACAGGTTTTCCTCCAGCCCTACATTGAATACGCAGGGAAATTCCAGGCCTTTGGCCGCGTGAATCGTCATCAGCTTCACCGCATCCTGCGCTTCCGGATCATTTTTGTCGGCATCCGTCAGCAGCGTGATCTGTTGCAGATAAGCGCCGAGGCTTTTCTCGCGCAGCTCGCCTTCTTCATCCGGCGTTTCGGTAAATTCTTTGATGGAGTTCAATAATTCCTGTACATTCTCATAGCGCGCCAGTCCTTCCACACTTTTATCATTATACAGATCAGCCACCAGTCCGGTCTGCTTGCCTACGGCAAACGCCATATCATAGGCATTGCCTTTCTCCAGCATTGTCTGAAAAGCCCTGATCATGACGGTGAAATTTTCAATGGCAGTAGCGCCTGCGCCGCGGATACCATGCATGTCCGGGAACTGCAAGGTCTCCCAAAACGTCTTGCCCGCCTGACTGGCAGCCAGTGTCACCTTGTCGATGCTTGTCTTGCCAATGCCGCGTACCGGATAATTGATGATGCGCTTCAGGTTTTCTTCATCCTGCGGATTCACCACCAGGCGCAGATAAGCTAAAAAGTCCTTGATCTCCTTACGCTGATAGAACGATACGCCGCCCAGCAGGCGATAGGGAATATTCATCCGGCGCAGGCTTTCTTCAAACGAGCGGCTCTGTGCATTGGTACGGTACAGCACCACAAAATCCTTGTTGTGATAATGATTGCGCAGCTTCATCTCCGTAATGGCATCTGCTACAAAACGGCCTTCATCATTATCCGTCAAAGTACGTACCAGCTTGATCTTTTCGCCTTCCTTATTATCCGTCCAGAGGTTCTTCGGAATCTGATTCTGGTTGCGCGCGATGATCTTATTCGCTACATTCAGGATAGCCTGCGTAGAGCGGTAATTCTGCTCCAGCTTCACCACTTTTACATCCTCATAGTCGTCCTGGAATTGAAGAATGTTCTGTACCGTAGCGCCGCGGAATGAGTAGATGCTCTGGGCATCATCGCCCACCACGCAAATGTTTTCATGCACCGCGCCCAGCATCTTGATGATGGCATACTGCGCCATATTCGTATCCTGATACTCATCGATCAGAATGTACTTGAAGCGGTGCTGGTATTTAGCCAGCACATCCGGAAAATTGATCAGCAGCACATACATCTTGAACAGCAGATCATCAAAATCCATCGCGCCATTGCGGAAGCAACGCGCTGCATAGCACTCATAGATCTCACCCATCATCGGGCGATTGCTGCGCGCATCTTCCTGCTGTATATGGCTGTCGCGCTTATAAGCCGCCGGATCGATCAATCCATTCTTGGCCGCCGAGATGCGGCTATATACATAAGCAGGCTTGTAATGCTTATCATCCAGCTGCATTTCCTTGATAATCTCCCTCAGAATGCTCTTTACATCATCCGTATCATATATCGTGAAGTTGGCCGGATAGCCGAGCTTGGTAGCTTCCGCGCGCATAATGCGGGCAAATACCGAGTGAAAGGTGCCGATGTACAGGTTCTTCGCCTCACTGTTACCCAGAATATGACTGATCCGTTCTTTCATTTCCGCTGCAGCCTTGTTGGTAAAGGTGAGCGCCAGTATAGAAAATGAATCCACCCCATTGTGTATGAGATGTGCAATGCGTGTGGTCAATACTTTGGTTTTGCCGCTGCCTGCACCGGCAACAATCATAATAGGTCCGTTGATGTGCTCTACCGCCTCCCGCTGGGCGTCATTCAGCCCGTTCAGATAATCTTGCATAAGTCGGCAAAAATACGACGGGAAAAGGAGGGATTTTTTCTCTTTTTTAAGCGTAAAGCCTTTTAGAATATCTCTTTGTTTATTATGGGGTTAAGCGCTGGAATAGCCATTGAGCTTCAGTGGCGTTGGCACCGTTCATCTGGCCCTTACTATAGGGCTTTTCTGTTCTAACCTACGTAGCGCCGGCAGGGTTTCAAGCCCCGCTAGCGCTTTACCGACCATAATCCCTCATTTACCGATACCGCCCGCCGTCCTGCCTATTGCCGCTTCCCTGCGGCATCCCGCCACATTACTTTTACATCATCAATTTAAAATTTAAGAACAATGGCTCGTTTTAATCATCCTGAAAAGCGTCGTGAGGGTAAAGAGGTCTTCGGATTCATCATAGCCGCTATCGGTATTTTCGCCCTGCTTCATACCTTGCATATTTTTCCGTCTATCAACTACATGTTCCACATAGGCTGGCCGGTAGTGATGATCGCAATCGGCTTTCTGATCGGACTGCGGAATAATTTCAGGCGCAATATGTGGTGGATACTGATTGCGATCGGTGCCGTCAACCTGGTTCCGGTTTTTCATATCGGAGATGTATCTTCTTCCCGCCTTGCCGGCCCGGCCATGCTCATTGCTGCTGGTCTGTTCATAGCGCTCAGGAATAAGCAAAGACATGAGCAGGATGCTAGCCGGCTGCAGATGGTTACCAATGGAGAAAGCTACCTGAACATTGAAAATACCATGGGTGGGCGCAAAGAGATCGTCACCTCCAAAGAGTTTCGCGGTGGCCACGTGCGCACCACATTCGGCGGCACAGAGATCAACCTGATGCAGGCAGATGGTACCATTCAGCCTATCGTTATCGACATCAATGTATCCTTCGGCAGCATCGAGCTGATTGTGCCATCCTACTGGGAGGTCATCAACGAAATTCGCCCGTCTATGGGCAGCGTGGAAGATAACCGCAGTATCCGCACCCCCGACAGCGCTTTGGAACGGCGCACGCTTGTCCTGCGCGGCACCTGCTCTTTCGGCAGCGTAGAAGTAAAATCCTACTAATCATCATCATTTACATTACCCGACAAAAGATCAATTTCTATGGCGGGTAATCTTAACTACCAAAGGCCCGTAAGCCTTTAACAGCTATCACCAAATATTGAGTTATGGAGCAAAACGCGTTTGTTGCCAGATTACTTTACCGGATTCAATGCATTGGCATTTTTGAAGAGCAATATGAAGAACAGTGGCGCCTTATCTTTGCCAGAGATGAGCGCGCTGCGCTGCTTGAGGCGCGCCGCCTGGCGGAAGCAGATGAAGAGCTGCTCACCGACCAGCAGGGCCGCCACATACAATGGCAGCTCGTAGCCATCAAAGACCTGCAGCCAGTAACTCTGACCAACGGTAGTCTGCTGGCATCTGTAGTAAAGGAAATGGACCCGCTTGCAGAGCCGCTCTGGTCTGCTTAACTTTCCTTTTTACTGCCTTCCGTGAACTTTATCACCAAACACTATCGCTGGATACTGCCGCTCTGCTTCGGAGCTGCGAGTGGTGTGCTGGCCATACTGTTGCACTATGCCGGCTTCCTGAGCAATGTAGCTGCGTGGCGCGAGAGCAATGCTTTCTGGATGGCGGGCGGCTTCGTAACCCCAATCGCTATCTGGGCAGTAAACATTTACCCCACCAAAGTAGGCGTGATCGGTTACAGCTTTCTGATCGGGCTGGTAGCGGCATTTCTGGCTACTTATTTAGATATTTACATCCTGCAATGGTGGGCGGGAGATGATCGTTTTCATTTGTTGCTGCTAAAAGGAACCACGATCGAGCGCCTGTTCATTTCCATAAGCGTCATCCTGCCAATCATCATCGTTGCTGCGGCCAACAAGCGTATTTATGAGCTGGAGTCCCGCTTTTCGCGTCAGGCCGGTGCGGAAGGACTCTTACGTGAAGCCGAGCTCTTCAAGCTGCGTCAGCAATTGCAGCCCCACTTTCTGTACAACAGTCTCAACGCCATTAATGCCTTGGTATTGATTGACCCCGACAAAGCCCAGGAAATGGTAGGCCGGCTGGCAGACTTTTTACGCGCTTCTGTACGGAAAGAAAGCAACGACCTGCAGGCTGTGGAAGAGGAGCTGGTTTATCTCGAGGCATACCTCGCTATAGAATCTGTACGTTTCGGTGATCGGCTACAAGTAGTCTACAACAAGCAGTACACTGATGATGCGCGTATGCCGCCTTTCCTGCTGCAGCCGCTCATCGAAAATGCCATTAAGTTTGGCCTCAACGGACAATCGGGAGTGGTATATATCACCTTTGATATTTACCTGGATGACCGCACGCTTATCCTCACCATCACCAATCCCTTTGACCCGCTGACCAGTCCGGCGCGGGGTACTGGCTTTGGATTGGAAGGAGTAAGGCGGCGGCTCTATCTTCTTTACGGACGCGATGATCTGGTGCAGACCAGTCAGGAAACCAACCTTTTTATTACTACCTTAAAAATACCGCAACTACATGCATAAAGTATTGCTGATCGATGATGAGCCGCTTGCAAGACAACTGATCGCGGCCCTGCTGAAAGCTTACCCTCAGTTTGAAATAGTAGGAGAGTGTGGCGATGGCTTTGAAGGATTTAAAGCCATTCAGCAATCAAATCCTGACCTTGTTTTTCTGGATGTGCAGATGCCGAGGCTAAGTGGTTTTGAGCTGCTCGAATTGCTTGACAATCCGCCGTCCGTTATCTTCACCACTGCCTTTGACAGCTATGCAATGAAAGCGTTTGAAGCATCGGCTATTGATTATCTGCTGAAGCCGGTGACCAAAGACCGTTTTGAGAAAGCCATCCAGAAATGGCTGCAAAAAGCAGGTGCAGAAGATCAGCCATCGGGTGCAGCTATAATGCCCGAGCTGGTGCCGGAAGGCTACCAGCAGCGCATCGTGGTGAAAGATAGTGGCACTATCCGTATCATCCCGGCCTCGGAGATTCAATATCTGGAAGCGGCAGATGATTATGTGAAGATCATTACCGCCAACGGAACCTTTCTAAAAAAAGCCACGCTCGGCAGCATAGAAGCCGCGCTCGATCCACGGCAGTTCGTGCGCGTACACCGTTCTTACCTGATTCCTGTAAGCGAGCTGGCCAAGATAGAGCCTTACGAGAAAGAAAGCCATATAGCCCGCCTGCAATGCGGGGCTAAAATACTGGTCAGCAAAAGCGGAATGAGCAAGCTGAAAACAGTGTTGGGCTGGTAGCTATTCATTTTTCTTTTTTGGAGAAAGCGTTTGGGGAAATCATCATCCCTGAGCGCTTTTTCATTTTTACAGACTGTCGGAATTTTACACATCGTTCGCTGAATGCTGCAACGACCGGCTTTTCCGGACACGGTAAGTTTGTAACTGCTATCTGATTATTTTTTAGAAGCTTATAATAATAGCGGATAAGATAGGCGCCGTTGCATTCCTGTACCAGCGCTTTCAGATCAACAGTTAACATGCTTATGACCCGGAAGTCCTCTTTTAGCATTATTTTTATGTACGTACTTGTATTATGGGAATCAGAAAAATAAGCATGGTCATGCTGGCAGGCATGACAGCCATACAGGCGGCTGCATACAGCGGATGGCAAAAAATGGAAGGCACTCAGGCGCCGGCAAAAGGGGAACAGGTACTTGTACCGAAGCAGTACACCCTGTTTGCAGACGATGAAGCCAGCCTGCAATTGGAGCTGGCTGCGCTGCCGGATAATCCTGATGCAGGTCAGATAATAATGCTGCCTATGCCGGATGGTTCCGTGAAAAGCTTCAAAGCGTGGCGGAACACAACTATGGATAAAGCCCTCATGGATAAATATCCGGAGATACAGACGTATACCGCTATTGACCTGAAAAATCCACGTATCTCTGCAAAGATCGACTGGACACTGCGCGGTTTTCACGCCATGATCTTCGACGGGCAGAATACCTCTTTTGTAGATCCTTACAGCAATCAGCGCAGCGGCTATTACATCGCCTATTATCGCCGCGATTACACCCGTCCGGGCAATACTCAGATGTCTTGCCTGCTCGATGGGGATCAGCAGGATGATCTAGTTGATCTTAATAATGACGAATCCGTAACCGCAAAGCGCACCATCAATGGAAGCGGCCTGCGCAATTATCGTCTTGCACTGGCCTGTACCGGAGAATATGCAGCAGCAGTTGGCGGAGCCACTCCCACTAAGGCAAGTGTACTGAGCGCCATGGTTACGACCCTGAACCGGGTGAATGGAGTTTATGAGCGTGAGCTGGCCATCAGCATGACCCTGATCGGGAATGAGGATACCCTGATCTTCCTCAACGGAACTACCGACCCTTACAGCAACAACAGCGGTGATTCCATGCTGGATCAGAACCAGACCGTTGTCACCGCACGCATCGGTAATAATAATTATGATATAGGTCACGTATTCAGCACTGGCGGCGGCGGTATTGCCTCGCTTGGTTCTGTATGTCGCAGCACCCGGAAGGCACAAGGCGTTACCGGCCTGCCAAATCCGGTAGGCGATGCGTTTGACATTGATTATGTAGCGCATGAAATGGGGCACCAATACGGCGCAAACCATCCGTTTAATAACAGCCAGAACGGCTCTTGCTCAGGCAATGCTTCTTCCATGTCTGCGTACGAGCCTGGCAGCGGCTCTACCATCATGGCCTATGCCGGCATTTGCTCGCCCGATGATCTGCAGGCGCACAGCGATGCTTACTTTCATGCCAAAAGCCTCACAGATATAGTCGCCAACATCACCAATTCTACTATCGCTACGTGCCCTACCACTACAGTATCCGGCAACAAATCGCTGAGCGTGCCGTCATTCATTGCTTCTTACAATATACCTTATAAAACACCTTTCGAGATCACCGCACCTGAAGCGCAGGATTCGGTAGGCAATGATGAAAAAACCTATTGCTGGGAGCAATGGAACCTGGGCGACTTCGGTGCGCGCTTTACCAATACACACCTGAGAGGCCCTATCTTCCGGTCATTCCTGCCAGATACCAGCCGCACCCGCATCTTCCCTACACTGACCAAACTGCTTGCCAACAATACCAACTACCTCGGCGAAAGACTGCCTGATACAGCAAGATTCCTGACCTTCAAGCTCACCACCCGCGCCGTACTCAACGGCATAGGCACCCTCAATATCTCTGACGATACCATTCACCTGACCGTGATCAATACCGGAACTCCCTTTGTGGTAACCGCCCCGAACACCGGCGCTACAGCATGGATCGGCAATACTGCTCAAACGGTAACCTGGGATGTAGCCAATACGACCGCGGCGCCCATCAATTGTGCCAATGTGGATATTTATCTTTCAGTAGATGGCGGCCATACCTATCCATATCAGCTGGCCACTGGCGTTGCCAATACCGGCACTGCTACCATTAACGTGCCAAACATAGCAACCACACTGGCGCGCATCAAAGTGAAAGGTTCCGGAAATGTATTCTTTGATATCAGCAACGCTAATTTCATCATTACATTAGGTGTTGGGAGTACAGGCATCGCCACTACCGGTACTATTAATGGCGTCAGTGTATATCCTGTACCTGCGGTCAATGAGCTTTATCTGTCCAATGGCGGCGGCGAAAAGCTGGAGATATCATTGGTCAATGTACCCGGACAAACAGTATGGAAAGGCAGCACAACCGGCAATACAGTTATTCCCGTAGGCCAGCTTCCAAGAAGCGTTTATTACCTGCGCATCACAAAAATTTCAGATGGAGTAACCGTAGTAAAAAGGATTGTTTTGGAGTAAATAAAGTGGTTGATAAACACAAACGCTAAGCCATCCTGTAACAAGGATGGCTTTTTGTATTTCAAGACAAATACACTTATGCACTTTTCTGCATGGTAAAAACCAGCGAAGGAGACCAAGCCCGGCGGCAAATAAAGTCAGGCGTATTTCATAGATTGCCGGTTCAAAAATTAACCGTCCCGTATGTCCTATTGCAGCGCTATTGAATCCATGACAGGCGACCGGAAAGCCTTGCACAAAGCCTATCACGATCATCTTTACGGCTTCCCCATTCATAATGATAATGAGCTCTTTGGCCGGTTAATTCTGGAGATCAATCAGGCAGGCCTCAGTTGGGAAACCATTCTTAAAAAAGAAACAGCCTTCAGAAAAGCCTATCATAGCTTCAATATAAAAAAAGTAGCAGCCTATACCGAAACAGACCGTGAGCGGCTGATGAACGATGCCGGCATCATCCGGAACCGGCTTAAGATCAATGCGGCCATCGAAAATGCACGGGCTATTCTAATGCTGCAAAAAGAGCATGGATCGTTTGGGCAATGGCTGGAATCGAACCATCCCAAAACCAAAGAAGAATGGGTGAAGCTGTTCAAGAAAACATTCCGTTTCACCGGCGGCGAGATCGTGAATGAATTTCTGATGAGCACAGGCTACCTGCCCGGTGCGCACCTGCCCGATTGTGCCATTTACAAGAGAGTGCAGAAAGAAAAGCCGCTGTGGATGCAATCTGAAAAGTAGCAGATTATCTTAGAAAGCATACTTCTATTGAACCACCATCCATCAGAAGCAAATGAACGTGCAGCAATACAACCCTACTGTGCGATAATAACAAACGGTCATCGTTCTACTCATTATCTGACATTACACCTATATTAGCGCCTGCCTGTTATTTCTTAGTCTGCAATCATCTTTTTTATACATCCACACATTGGTGGTCTCAACGAGCTGACTTTTTAAATATTTATACTAAAACCCAAGATCTGGATTCATTCAAGCGTCTTAACACCAAACTAAAAACTAAAAAACCATGAAAAAAATTCTCCCTATTGCCCTGATGATGACCCTGAGCTCTGCAGCTGCCTTTGCCGGGCCGTACCTGAGCGCCAATTCATCTTCTATGAACAGCTTCGGCTACACCACCGGCGCTGCTACATCCATGGCCCAAACCGTAGTTATCGAAAGCGCGATCATGGCTGTATCATCCGGTAACGTTACTGCAACGGCGCCTGCAGACTATGAAATCTCTTTAAACAATACCACCTTCAGCAGCAGCGCAACCATTCCTTATACCAATGATGCCTTGCCTGCCACCAACGTGTACATCCGCCTGAAAAGCGGCCTTACTGCCGGTGAGTTCAATAATGAGCAGCTTCAGTTTGCGGCAACCGGAGTAAGCACAAGCGTAGCGCTAAACGGTATCATTACTGCGCCCTGCACTGTTACCAATGGCACTTTGACCGCAAATTCAGCATCCTTTACCTGGAACACAACCGGCGCAGCCAGCTATGAAGTAAAAGTAGATCAGACAGCTAGCGCACCTACCACCGCAGGCACTGTAGCGACCACCGGATCATACACCGCCAGCAATTTGAACGCAGGCACCAGCTATTTTTTCCACGTACGTGGCAAAGGCACCAATGGTAACTACACCTCATGGGAAAATAAGGCATTTTCCACCAAGACCACCAGCATCTCCACTGCACGCAGCAATGATTTCGATGTACAGCTCCTGCCTAATCCCAACCGTGGCGCTTTCACCGTAAGTGGCCATCCGCTTAATGTGCAGCAAGTGTTCATCTCCGTTATGAATGTTTCCGGTCAGCTAGTTTATCAGACAGCCGCCTCTCTTGACAAAGGCTCTTTCAAGCAAGCCATTACTCTTGCAGATAACATACCGGCAGGTATGTATTTCGTTCGCCTCTCAGCAAATGGACAATCAAGCGTAACGCGCTTTGCGGTTACTCAATAATATTCGCGGACTTTATTTTACTCAAAAAGCCACTCGTCTAAGAGTGGCTTTTTGATTTAACAGGAAAAAGAAATCCGGTTTTATAATATCTCCACATACCCATCCGTCCCATTCAACCTTATCCGCTGACCATCTTTGATCCGTTTGGTAGCATTGTCCACGCCCACAATTGCCGGCAACCCATACTCACGGGCAATCACCGCCCCATGCGTCATCAATCCACCTACCTCAGTAACGAGCCCTTTGACAGATACAAACAGCGGCGTCCAGCTCGGGTCTGTAAACTTGGTAACCAATATATCGCCGGCTTCCAGATCAGCATCATCCATATGTAAAATAACCCGTGCGCGGCCTTCGATCACACCAGAAGAAACGGCCAAACCTACTATGACGCCTGCCGGCAGATTTTCGCGCCTGTAAGCGCCTGTAATGATCTCACCATCGGAGGTCATTACCCGGGGCGGAGAAAGCTTTTCATAGATTTTATGCTCTTCCTTTCGCTGGCTGATGATGTGATCATTAGACTCGTTGGTACGTATCATTTCATGAAGCTCCTCCACAGTGAGATAGTAAATATCATCCTTGTTCTGAATGACGTTGGCTTGTACCAACCGGTCCGCTTCTTTCAGCAAAGCCCGTTTATAAATAAGATAGCGGCTAACGATGGCATATTTTGGATACTCGCGGTAACCTGCGTAATTCCTCATCACTTCAATCATTCGCCTCGTCTCGTCAGCCTTTTGTGCTCCATCCGGTAATTGCCTCAAACGTTGGAGCAGCTCTTGCTCTTTATTCGATGCTTCCTGTAAACCCTGATCAAATTTCCGCTTGCCGGCACCGGGCTCAAAGTTTTTAATGTTGCCCAGGATCATGGGAAAAAGGGTAGCCGGTTTCTCAGTCCAGCGCGGTTTAGTAATGTCGATTTCACCAGCGCAACGCATTCCGTATTTACTGAGAAAATTATTAATTGTATCTATTGTTTCTTGTCCACCATTCAACGTTACCAACCTTTCCGGAAAACTATCTTCTTTCATCTGCTGCATATAATGAATGACTTCCGGGTAAGGACGAATTACATCTGCAACGTCCAGTAATGCAAGTCCCATCTCCGAAGTAACATTGTTGGGCACAGACTGAGCGAGTGTGTCTGCCAAAGCCTTTTCACCCAGCCACTCCTGCATGTGCTCATTGATCCATGTTGCCGCATTCATCGTAGTCATAATCGCGCCAAAGCCTTGCGGATCGGCTATATATTGCTTCAACCACTGAATATCATTCAGCATAAAACCGATCAGTTCCGAACCGGATTTGTACCGGATATTTTGTTTCAGCTCCTTAATCGATGCCTGGTAGCGCTCAATCAGATGAGCAACGAGTGTGGGATCGTAATCATTCAATGCTTGAAAATCCGCTAGTGGCCTTGTCTTGCCGGAGCTATCATCAGATGATAACACTATAAAATTATCCCGGTCAATAATAGTCGTCAATGCATCTTTGAAGAGCGGGTCATACTTACCTAAAACATTGATCAGAACAGCTCTTTTAGCAGGTGAAGCCAGATCGGGTGCCACATCAACGAATAGTCTTCCGCCGGCTTCATACATAGGTCGTGCGGCCGTCAGTTGCCACATAGAATAGCCCAGTGGTTTCATAGCATCCGTCATCATCTGCTGATGTCCGAAAGATAAATAGACGTGATTTCCGGAGTCGTTCATTTCCGGGATAGGGTAGAGCGTGGTAACCGGGCGACTCTGAACAATATAAAATACACCATCAAACAGACACCATTCGATATCCTGAGGACGCCCAAAATGTGCTTCAATCTTTCTGCCTGTCTGTGCGAGCTGCAGGATCTGTTCATCTGTCAGCACCTGACTATTCTGTTTTTCAGGATCAGGCATATATTCCTTCGTGCCGCCTTCCTGTAAGGCGTGAATGGCCAGCGTCTTAGTAGAAATTTTCTTATCGATGATCTCGCCCTCACGAATTTTATAATGGTCAGCATTCACCAGTCCGGACACCAACGCCTCACCCAATCCAAAGCCGGCGTCAACAGACGATATCTTCCTATTAGCAGTAACAGGATCAGCAGTAAATAAGATGCCTGACGCCTGCGGAAAAATCATCTGCTGAATGACTACAGCGAGCCGGACTTTGCGATGGTCAAAGCCATGCTGAATGCGGTAAACGATGGCCCGCTCGGTAAACAGGGATGCCCAGCACTTACTGATATGCTCTAGGATATTATCCTTACCAATAACGTTCAGGTAAGTATCCTGCTGCCCCGCAAAAGAAGCTGTTGGCAGGTCTTCCGCAGTAGCGCTGGAGCGCACAGCGAAAGCATCTTTATCATCAAATTTTGAGAGGTGACTGATAATGTTTTCAATAATATCCCGGGGAATGATAGCTTCCTCAATAATCCTGCGAATCTTACCACTGATTTCACGAATGCTATCCCGCTCATTCACTTTTAGTAATGATAGCTGATCTAATAATTCTTTGAGTGCCGGCGTTTCTTCAATAATCCTTTTGAACGCTTCTGTTGTAATGCAAAAACCATTGGGCACATTGAGCGCTTCAATCCTGCTAAGCTCTCCCAGATTGGCGCCTTTGCCGCCAGCTAATGTAACCATTGTTCTGTCAGTTTCAGAAAAGTCCAGTACATAATTGATCATATCTTTCAATTGCTTTCTTTTGAGATTATTTATTGTTGAGCTCATAGGTTGTCTCATTCATCAGCTCAATCGCTTTTGAAAAATAGGCTTCGATAACTTTGATTTCCTTGATTGAAAAAGAAGCGATGAGTTTCTCCGATTCGCTTCGGAACTCTTTGTAAAGAGGAGCTAAAAGCGCCATAATTTTTTCCGTATTTGGCTCAATGATGACCTTCCGTCTATCGTCCTTGGCAAACTTCCTTTTCACCAGTTTTTTCTTCTCGAATCTGTCTATCAAGCCCGTGACAGCACCGGTCGTCAGGCCGGTCAGGGTTGAAAGCTCACCGGCAGTCATTTGTCCCTTTTCCATCAGGAAGCCTAAATATTTATGGTCCGTTCCTGATAGTCCTGCCTTTCGGGCAACGGCTTCATGCATCTGGATAGAAGTGTATGCGTAATGCTGGGTCAGCCGTCTCATTCCTGTAACTATATCCTTCTTCATATTATGCCTTAGCAATTAAATATCTTATTTACAAAGATAAATATGCATTTTGAGCCGGCCAAATAATCCGGCGATATAGCATATTGTTCAATTCCTGAACAGGATTGGATAGACAGCGCTAAAGATGACCGTCTGATTCACTGCCTGCAGCAGCACTACCGTAATTAATCCTCTTTATCTACAATCAACCGCGCCCTTGATCTAAGCGCACATATAAGATCGATTTTTTACCGGCAGGAAGGCTTGATTGAATTTATTAATCGCCTGTGAATGGTACGATCAACTCAATTTTCATCCCATTTTCTTCATCCCCTTTTATGATTTCCAGAGAAGCTGTTTGTCCTGTTTGCCGGCTGAGAATGGCAAGACGTTCCTTTGTGATTGCGCTGGATGCTCCCTGCCTTCCTTTTTTTCGGGCTGCGTTATAACCAACACCGTTGTCCTGCACCGTACAGTATAATAAACTGTTGTCTGCTTTTATACTGATCTCTATCATGCCCTTGTAATCAATACTTTTAAAGCCGTGAATAATTGCGTTCTCCACTAAGGGTTGTATCAGCATAGGTGGAATACAGAGGTGTTTAGCATGAATGCCTGTATCCATATTGATCCTGAAATCAAAAAGATCATTGAAGCGCATTTTTTGCAGTGCCAGGTAATTCTCAAGCGCATCCAGCTCTTCGCTCAGCAGTACGTGGCTCTCCCGGCTGTTCTCAAGATTTGTACGCAGCAGATTGGCGAAACGCAGCACATATTCCGAAGCTTTTTTATTTTCATGCTTATCAATCAACGTTAGCAGATTAGTCAGTGTATTGAAGATGAAATGAGGCTCCATTTGCGCGCGCAGGAGTTGCTGCTCCAATTCTATTTTATGGTGCTCAACGCTGAGCATCTGCTGCGTGTTTTTTAATTTACGCTGACGTTGCAACAAGATCAATACGATGATACCCGATATGGCCAGCAAAGTAGCCAATGCTGCGATTGCCAGCAAACTGTTGCGCGCCTGCAGATCGGCTTCAGCGGCCAGTCGCTGCACATTAAGCGCCTGGATTTTTCGCTCTTTATTGGCAAGATCATACTCCGCAAAAGTCGACTCTTCCATCTTGAGCTGCTCCTTATTGTAAAAGCTCTTTTCCTGCTGCACATAATCACTAAACAGTGTGCCTGTGGATGCTGAATTGCTATACAGGATATTATACAGGATTTTGTTGATCGCAAAATCTTTTAGTGCCGCTGCATCAGCAACACTTTTATTCTTTGCGAGCAATTTCTCTGCTTTATCCAAATATTTTTTAGCGTCTTTGGGGCGATGCAGTTCATCATAAATTCCCAGCATGCTGCTATAGCCGCTAAAGATGGCAGCGGGAGCAGTTGGCTCAAGACTTTTTTCTTGGAATTCAATAGCTCTGAGACAGCATGATGCAGCGCTATCAAGATAGCCTTTTGCAAAATAGTATCCACCAACAGCGGCATCAATATTTTGCGACATCAGTTCACTATGAGCTTTTTGTTCATTGAATATCCGTGCGGCATTACAATAATACAAAGCTGAATCGTATAGCTTTTTTTCGACCAAGATCCTGGAATAAGTCGTTAGTGATTCAATGTATTCCAGCGGAATGCTATCCTGATATTGCCTGCTAATCGAAACAGCGGTACGGGCATATTGCAATGAAGGATCAAATAACTGACATTCCCGGTTGGATAGTGATGCGAGCCCGGGTATGACTGCCCTGAACCTGAACGGAAATATGGTATCAGCGCCGGGACTACTACAAAGAAGTGCAGCTTTGGTAAGATAATAATTGCTTAAAAAAGAATTAGGCTCGCTGCTTTGCCTGAGACATAGGCCAAGCATATAATAACAATCACCCAGAGTCCTGGTAAAATCAGTATGCTGTTCAAGATATGGCAATGCCATCCTGGTGTACACAATTACAGTGTCGTTTGAGCCATTTAGAAAATACCATCTAGCCATGGCATGACATACAAATGCATGGGTAATACTATCGGAAGGAAGCCGATAAAGCCTGCTGATTATCGAAAAACTTTTACCTGCATCCTTCAGCTGAAGCGTGCTGTCCAGTTTCTTCTCTACATTTTTGTTTACCAAATGTGCTCCGGATCGTAAATGCTCTGGTGCTTCTTTGCAGCCAATCCATAGTAGCGCAATGGAAGACAGCACCATAAAATGCTGTAGAAGTTTCATACAATTATTGCGTAAAAAGGATAGCTAAATTTGTTCTCTAATTGTGCTTGCAAGTAGCAGCCGGGCAACCGTTCCGGTCGAATATATATACGCTGAAAAGCGCTGAAAATTTAGGTCACAGATGCCTGGCTACAGGCTGTTGATAACTGCCAGCAGCCTTTCTTTTTTACGTTGGCTCACCGGTATTTGCTGGCGGTTTTTCAGGATAATGATGCCCTCGTGCAAGAAGCTGCTGATGTAATTTACATTAACCAGATATGACTGATGACAACGTATGAATGTGGATGGCGGCAGAATGTCTTCGTACGTTTTGATGGCATGACTGGCTACCGGTTTTTGACCATCGTTCAGGTAGAAAGTAGTGTAGCCTTCATAGCTCTGGCAATACATGATCTGTCCTGTTTCTACTATTTGCAGTGATCCTACTGAACGCAGCACCAGTTTTTGAGGGGTGCGACCGAGATATTGATTATGGCTTATCTCAAGCATCTGTCTTTCAAAAGGCAAGACTTTGCCAGCCTTTTGAATCGCTGCCGCTAAATCCTGACTACTGAATGGCTTGAGCAGATAATCTATCGCACCTGCCTTTATAGCATTCAGCGCATATTGATTGAACGCTGTAATAAAGATGATTTTGAACTGAAAAGATTCTTCATCCTGCAGCAGATCGAATGCAACGCCATCTGAAAGCTCGATATCCAGCAATAACAAATCAGGTTTTGTGGTATGGAGCAGTACGCGTGTTTCGGCAAGCGTGCCGCATGAGCCCAGCAGCACGCAATCGGGCAATGCGGCAACAGCATCTTCTAGGTGCCGGCGTATAGCCGGTTCGTCTTCAACAACAACGATTCGTAAAGGCATAAGGGAATGGTACGAAGATAGGAACAAAAGATAAATGTTTTAATGCGCTGATTTTCAAATATCCAATGCCGCTAATCGAATCTATAATCAACATAGTCAAATCTGAAAGCATAGATTTTTACTTCCCTGTAAACATTTCTTTTACCAAGTGTCGAAAAAAAGTGATTGGTGGCAATACTGAATCGGACGGGGTTGTGTGATATCCTATTCTCTGCCAGTCTGCACCGATGACTAAGCACTTATCGCCTTTGCTTTCATCATTCAAATATTCCCGTGAAACAAAATAATCTCAACAAAGAATTATCGGTGATAGCGCATGAGTGGCTCATTCTCTGCGGCAATAAGGTAAATACGGATTACTGCAAAGAATCGATCACCAGCCATCCTGATTATCCTGCATTGACGGCGCTCACAGACTTTCTGGAGAGCGGCGGCCTTGAGTATGATGCAGTACAGGCAGATGCGTCCTACATCCATGAATTTCAGTATCCGCTGTTGGCGCACATCAGGCAGCCGGGTAATGAGTTCATGCACCTTATTCCCAGTGTAGATGCATGGGAAAAGCAAAAGGAGATCACTAAAGATTGGAGCGGCATAGCATTGTATCCTGCAAATAGAACAAAATGGAAGCACGCAGAAAATGATCAGTATCAAAAGGCGCAATGGCGCAATAAAGCTATTGCTGCGGCATTTATTGCTACTGGTGTTTTAGCCTTCCTTTCTTCGATTGCTATTTACCCTTATTGGCCGGTCAATGTATTTGGTTTGCTTTCGTTAGCTGGCCTTGCAGTGAGCATTGCGGCGCTCGGCACAGAGCTTGGCTACCAAAGTGAACTGGTAAAGCAGGTATGTGGCACGATAAGTAATGGCGGCTGTGAAAAAGTGCTGCGCAGCAGATTTGCTAAAGGCATTATGGGCATCACACCGGCAGATGCATCAGTAATTTATTTTGCCACACAGTTTGTTTTTTATCTTGCCGGCTGCGTTTATCATCCATTGCTTACCGGTATTATCAATCTGGCATTTGCAGGTATTACGGTGGCTGTATGGAGTATTTATACTCAGGCAGTAAAGCTGAAAGAATGGTGTGCCCTGTGCCTTTGTATTGTGGGCGTTCTTTTGCTGCAGTCAGGAATCTCATTTTTTCAGGCCGATCCTTTAAGTGCTTCCTATCTTTCTTATGGTGCATTCATCACGGGTGGCTTGCTGATAACGCTCGGTTTTCTTCCGTTAAAACAATTGATCAAGACCAGCGCTGTTTATAAAAAAGAGCTCAATGGTTTAAAAAAATGGAAGACCGATGCAGGCCTTTTCCTCACCCAGTTAGATGCAGAGCCGCAGGCCGATATAAGCGTTTGGGAAAATGATTTATTGATCGGCAATCCAGATGCGCCGTTGCGTATCGCCGTTGCATGCAACCCTTATTGTGGCCCCTGTGCAAAAGCACATACGGAGCTAGATGCCCTGCTGGAGCGATTTCCGGGCAAAATGAATGTGCAGATCAGGCTTCTCTGCAATCCTGCCAATCAGGCTGATAAGAGAACGATTGCGACCAAAGCGATCCTACAGCAAGCTATTGCAGCAAAAAACGCAGGTGATATGCAATCGATGATTACCGATTGGTTTCACTGGATGGATCTGGAGCGGTGGCAGGAGAAGTGGCACTGCGATGCAGCAATAAATGTGGACGGTACACTCAAAAAGCATACGGCATGGATGCATGATGCCGGAATCGCATTCACGCCAACTTTTTTCGTCAATGGCCGCCGTTTGCCGGGCCGCTACAACTTAACTGATGTTGAAAAAATGATCCCAGAGCTGGCCGGCTCTTTTGCCGTACAGGAAAGCTAGTTCAATGAATTGAGCAGTGCACGGCTCAGTTAGTTGCCTTTGAATTCACGATAACCGATACAGTTGCAACTGCTGTGTCAAAAATTTAAAACTTTAAAAAATGAAAAAACTAACGAGAGTAGAAATGAAAAGCGTAATTGGTGGCTACCAAGAAGCTTCCGGTGATCCTTGTAAGCAATATCAAGGACAGACAACTTGGCAATGTGGTTCCAACAGAAATGGAAATAACTGCACCGTTGATATATGCTTTTGCGATGGCAGACCACCTGCATGCAATCAATATGCACCTTGTAGCGAAATATAGAAGTAAAACTATTTTTCAAAGAATGTGTTCGTTCGGGTGACTAACAACCTATCACGAATTGAATACTCAGAAGGTCAGGCAGATCGTTTAGCCATTTTTCAAATTGTTCAGGGAAAAAAGTAACTCCATTTATTGTATCACGATTTTAAATTTTAAAAAAATGAAAAAACTATCAAGAACACACATGAAAAGTGTAATGGGCGGAAGATATCCTACTATACGCTGCACCATCACGGATGCCAATGGCAATAAATCTCCTTGGCTATGCATGGATGAGCCCAACGCCAACTCTTGCCAGGCAATAGCTGACAGAACCTGTGCAGGCGATAATAATTGTTCTGATCTGGACTGTCCGGGTGCAGATTAAAGCCGAGCCATTTTCGGTAACGAAATAAGTATTGCATTCAAAATTAAAAACCAACGCTAAAATGAGAAGACTATCAAGAACAGAAATGAAAATGGTTAACGGTGGCCGTAACAAGACGTACAGCTGCACCTTCACATTTGCCAATGGCACAACACAATCTTACGAGATATCAGGTACAGGAGCAGAAGCTCAATGTGCAGCAGACCATGCATGTATTGGCGACAATAACTGCACGAATGCTGACTGTGAAGGTTCCGGCGCATGTTAATTATCTAATCTAAAAAACTTTCAAAAAATGAAAAAGCTATCAAGAACAGAAATGAAAAGTGTAAATGGCGGAAAAATGGCTGCTGCCGGTAAATGCACATTTACGTTTACTGACGGCACTACATGGACCGGCGGAAATGGTGACCAATGCGCAGCGGATTTCATCTGCACAGGCGATGATAAATGTGTAGATGTCGATTGCCCCGGATCTGATTGCTAAAAATCAAATTCATAAATAAAAATGATAAGGGGCTATTTTAATGATAGCCCCTTATCTAATGGATCAATAACTATGTTTCCTCATTTTCTTCAGCGCAACCAGATGGATTGCGGTCCGAGTTGCCTATACATGGTCAGCCGCTATTATGGCCGTGCATTCAGCATCGAGAAGCTCCGGGCACTGACCGAAATTGGCAAAGAAGGGGTGAACATTCTGGGCATCAGCGATGCCGCTGAAAAGATCGGCTTCCGGACGATCGCCGTTCAGCCAACCCTGCAGGAGCTTAAGGAAGATGTAAAGCTTCCGTGCATCCTGCACTGGCAGCAAAACCATTTTGTGGTTTTGTACCGAATCAAAAAAGGGCAATATCACATTGCAGACCCCGGCAGGTCTCTTTTAAAATACAGCGAAGCGGAATTTGAGCAGCAGTGGCTGAGCCACGTCGAAGACGGCGAAAAAACAGGGATCACCCTCACGCTGGAGCCTACGCCTGCATTCTACAACAGGGAATATGAGGAAGACTTTAAAGAGGAAAAGGGCAGAAATCTAAGCAGCATCGTTACTTATCTGTATCCTTATAAGCGCCTCATTATACAGCTGATGTTTGGATTGCTGCTCGGTAGCCTTCTGCAGCTCGTTCTCCCATTCCTCACCCAAAGCATCATTGATACCGGCGTCAATACCGGTAATCTGCCCTTCATCTATATCGTGCTGTGCGCGCAGCTGGCACTGTTTGCCGGAAGGCTTGCAGTAGATTTTATCCGTGGCTGGATACTTTACCACATCAGCAGCCGCATCAATATATCCATTCTTACTGACTTTCTGATCAAGCTCATGAAGCTGCCGGTCAGCTATTTCGACAGCAAAAAAACGGGGGACATCATGCAGCGCATGAATGACCACCAGCGTATCCAGAGCTTCCTGACCGGCACCTCGCTGAACACACTTTTCTCGCTGTTCAATCTGGTTATCTTTTCAGTAGTGCTGGCCATGTACAACACCGGCATCTTTGCAGTTTTCGCCTTGGCCTCTGTTCTGTATGTGCTTTGGATACTGGTATTTCTGAAGAAGAGAAAACAGCTCGATTATAAGCAATTCGATATTGCCGCTGCCGAGCAAAGCAAGACTATGGAGATCGTGCAGGGCATGCAGGAGATCAAGCTGCATGGCTGCGAAAAATCCAAGCGCTGGCAATGGGAGCACCTGCAGGCGCGTACCTTTCGCCTAGGCATGAAAGGGTTGGCGCTCAATCAATGGCAGCAGACCGGCGCTTTCTTTATTAATGAAGGCAAGAACATCGTCATCACTTTTCTGGCAGCACAGGCAGTAATCAAAGGACAAATGACCCTCGGCGGTATGCTGGCTATTCAGTACATCATTGGTCAGCTCAACAGCCCCATCGAGCAGATGATCAGCTTCGTGCAGAGCTGGCAACTGGCCAGGATCAGCCTTGACCGACTCAATGAAATACATGCCCTGAAAGATGAAGAACCATTAGACAGGCAATTCAACACAGACCTGCCCACCGATAAGACAATTGATATTAAAGATCTGTCCTTCACCTATCCCGGCGCCGGCAACGACCCCGTACTCAAAAACATTAATCTCTCAATCCCGCAGGGAAAGACGACCGCCATCGTAGGCACCAGCGGTAGCGGGAAGACCACCCTGCTGAAGCTGCTCCTGAAATTCTACGAGCCTGGCAATGGAAACATCAGGGCCGGGGATAATGATATTGACAACATCAGTCACCGGGCATGGCGGGAGTCCATCGGGGTCGTCATGCAGGAAAGCTTCATCTTCAATGATACCATAGCCGCCAACATTGCCGTAGGCGATACCGTAATAGACACAAAGCGCCTGAAAGAAGCAGCCAATACGGCCAATATCCTGGACTTCATAGAAAGCCTGCCGCTCGGGTTCAACACAAAAATAGGTCAGGAAGGAGTGGGCGTGAGCGCAGGACAGAAACAGCGCATCCTCATTGCAAGAGCCATCTATAAAGATCCGGCGTACGTATTTTTCGATGAAGCCACCAATAGCCTTGATGCCAATAACGAAACGGTGATCATGAGAAATATGGATCTCTTTTTTAAAAACCGTTCGGTCATCGTAGTCGCTCACCGACTCAGCACGGTAAAGAATGCCGACCAGATCGTGGTGCTCAATAAAGGGACGATCACCGAAACGGGCACGCACCAACAGCTCATTGCGCTCAAAGGCGAATACTTTACCCTCGTGAAGAACCAGCTGGAGCTTGGAGATTAAAATAAGCCACAGCATCCATCCAAAGCACTACTTATGCCAGAAATAGTTGTTGAAAAAAAGCGCCCGTCAGAAGAAGAAAATATAAAGCTTCTATCGCATGAAGTCCGGGATATCATCTCTCAGAAGCCCGGCTGGATTGTGAGCAACGGCATTCTGGTATTCCTCGCAGTAATTGTTCTGCTGCTTACCCTTACCTTTTTCATCCGCTTTCCGGATACGGTTACTGCCAATGCAAAGCTTACTTCTGTAAATGCGCCCAAAGAAATAAAAGCCAGAACAGACGGGCTGCTCATAAAGATGCTGGCAAAAGAAGGGCAGCTGGTAGGGCAGGATGAGGTAATCGGTTTTATGGAAAGCCGGAGTACGCCTGCTGAAATAATGGCGCTCTCCGATGCACTTGATTCCCTGCGGATAACCGTAGCTACAGACGCAGAGCAGCCTGCCCGCTATGCATTGCCCGCCTACACCCATCTCGGTGAAGTGCAGCCGCTCTATCAGGTATTTACGCAGGCCATGACTATATACCGGCAGTATCTGTCCAGCGGCTTTTATCTCCACAAAAAGAAGATGCTGGACCATGACATGGCCGACCTTCAGAGACTGCACCAGACATTAGCGCAGCAGCGCACCATACAGCAGGAAGACCTGAAACTGGCCGCACAGACCTACGAAGCGAATCAGGCGCTGAACAAAAACAAAGCGATCTCCGAATTCGAATACCGGGCTGAAAAAAGCAAATACCTGTCCAAAGCCATGAGCATTCCGCAGATCAACGCTTCATTAATCAGCAACGAAAGCAGCCGGCACGAAAAAGAGAAAGAACAGGCACAGCTCGAAAACGACATTGCGCAGCAGAAAGGGATTTTTATGCAGGCGCTCAACACCCTGAAGGCCGGACTTGATGACTGGAAAAGCAAGTACCTGCTGATGGCGCCGGTAGCCGGAAAGGTAGCATTCGCCAGCATCATTCAGGAGAATACGCAGATCACGCATGGCCAAACCATTTGCTACATCAACCCCGCAGATGCACAGTTTTATGCAACGGTCCTGATTCCGCAATCCAACTTTGGAAAGATCAGCATTGGTAAACGGGCGCTGCTCAGACTGCCGGCCTATCCCTATCAGGAGTTCGGGACGTTGAAGGGCACGCTTGCCTTTGTCTCCAGCATACCTACAGACAGTGGATTTATGGCCAAAATCATTTTACCGCAGGGCTTGACCACGAGCTATAAAAGGCAGCTGCAATACCGGGAAGGACTGAGCGCACAGGCGGAGATCATCACCGAAGACCTGAAGCTCAGCGACCGCTTATTCCATGAACTGAAATCACTCATAAAAAACAGA
Organism: Chitinophagaceae bacterium; assembly: GCA_965200035.1. Lineage (GTDB taxonomy): Bacteria > Bacteroidota > Bacteroidia > Chitinophagales > Chitinophagaceae > UBA1952. Next base: position 2,740,363 of record OZ241334.1, read on the forward strand.
AAGTAAGATGCAGCATCCATTTAATGAACAGTGCCAAAGCAATCATTAGAGAATATGGGACAGGGCACGCTCAATGTTATTGTCAGCATTGCTCATTATTGTCTTGAAGTGATTAAGCTCAGATTCCGGGAGTTGAAGATTTGTCCGGAATCAGCCTGCATTCAGCTCCAGCCTGTAGAATTGGCTACACCGCCACGGTCATCTATACTCAGCACTTTAGCGCCCTTTATGTTTTTCCAGAGATAATCTTCCTGTTTTATTTTAGAAGAGATATGCACAGGCTAATCCGCCTTCTTCTTGTTATAAAGAAGGCTTTAGTTAGGCATTAATCGTCAAATTCTGAGCCTTTGTGAACGCGGATCCAGTAGCAGTAACTGGCCTTAAAATCGAAGGCCAAAAATGTTTTATTCATCAGGCATTAAATTTTTACTTACTTTGTAGTGCCATCAACTGGCATTATATATGAAGCGCATCATAAAAAAACATCCGCTTGCTATACGATGGTTTCACTGGATCAACTTCCCTGTGCTTACGATAATGATCTGGAGCGGTGTGCTGATCTACTGGGCCAATGATGTATATCGCCTGGGCTGGGGCGATACCACCGTTCTCAAATTCTTTCCTAAGTCTGTTTACGATGCATTGCATATTCCGCATCGCCTGGCAGAGGGTATGGCTTTCCATTTTGTGTTTATGTGGGCCTTTGCGCTGAACGGTTTGCTCTACGTGCTGTTTACTTTGTTTTCCGGCGAGTGGCGCTATTTGTTTCCCAACAGGCATTCGTTTCGGGAGGCCTGGCAGGTAGTCCTGCATGATCTGCACATCCGTAAGATGCCTTTGCCGCCCGTAGATAAGTACAATGCTGCCCAACGCATCGCTTACACTATGATCATTGTGATGGGTGTGGGGTCTTTGCTCACCGGCCTGGCTATCTACAAGCCAGTGCAGTTTGGGTGGCTGGTGGCCCTTTTCGGCGGCTATGCGTTTGCCCGTATCATTCATTTCGCTCTCACCATTGGTTATTGTCTCTTCTTCTTGGTGCATATAGCACAGGTAGTGCTTGCAGGCTGGAATAACTTTCGGGGCATAATCGCCGGGTTTGAAGTGGTGCAGGACGAAGTGTCTGCAGTACCACCATTAGCAGCATCAAATAATAAAACACAGGATCCGGATGAGCAACAAACTCCCTAAAAAAATCAAAGCACCAGAGACCGTAGAACAGCAGATACGCCGCAGAACAATCAAATCGTTCGCAGTATTTTTGCTGCTGGCCGTAGCAGGCTGGTATTCCTGGCAATGGCTTTATCACACGCCGCCGGCAAAGCATGACACAGTACAAAAGCCGCTGAGGAAGGTGCTGGAGGTGAATGAACAGCTATTTACCACGACATTCGATACCGCAAGAAAGGCTAAGAAGTACAGCGTGAAACAGGCTGCCAAAAAGGTGCGCGTCAACGGCAACATCGGTATGACCGGAGATAACGATACGCTTACCTGGCGGCTGCATGTCGTCCGCGGTGAAGGCGACACGCTTAGCGTTTCGCTGGCCGATATCATGAAGCTGCCCAAAACACAGGTGGTCTTCGACTTTAAGTGCATTGAAGGCTGGGACCAGATATCACACTGGGCAGGCGTGCGGATGATTGATTTCCTGAAAGCCTATCATCTGGACAAACAGGAAAAGAGCAAGTATATAGGGTTAATTACTCCGGATGGAGGATATTATGTAGGCATAGATATGCCCAGCGCCATTCAGGATCAGACCATTCTTTGCTACGAGCTGAATGGTGCGCCATTGCCGCAAAATCAGGGTTATCCGCTGCGCCTTATCATCCCGGTGAAGTACGGTATCAAGCACCTGAAGCAGATCGGCACTTTGTTTTTCAGCGATACGCCGCCCAATGATTATTGGGCAGAGCGGGGCTACGATTATTACAGCGGCCATTAAGCAAACTATTCGTTCGCATTCGCCGTATCTTACCGTAATTCCCACTGCCTGACTATTTATGGAACTTTGTTTTGACGATAAAATGATTCTTATCCGCAAGGATGATCTGCTCAGTCAACTGCGCGAGGAAGACTTTGAATCATTGAACATTGAACACAATTTCATTGTCGCCCCGAAGAACGATTATATTTATTTTGATGCCCATTTTGCACGGAAACTTTACTTCATCAAAGAAGGCTGCATACGGCTTGGCAATGTGAGCGACGAAGGCGAAGAGCTGGTGAAGGAAATACTGAAGCCGTATGATATGTTTGGCCAGTTTACACTGGAAAGGAATAACCTGCATGGTGAGTTTGCCCAGGCCTTCAAAAGCGATGTTGCGCTGTGCGCATTTGATGTGGACGATTTTTCCAGGCTGCTGACCAGAAGGCCGGAGCTGTCTCTTGAGTTCTCAAAAAAGATGGGCAACCGTCTTCGTAAAGTGCAGAGCAGACTGCTTAATTTTTTGCACCGCGATGTGCGCACCCGCCTCATTCATTTTTTCTGGACGCTGACGGAGGATGACACTGCTTCCTCGTCCATGGGAACCTCCATTATCGAGAACTTTGTAACGCACGCAGATATAGCCCGCCTCACCGGTACCAGCCGCCAAACAGTTACCACCATTATCAATCAGCTGCAGTGTGAAGGGTTGCTCTCGTTCGATAAGCAATCAATCGTTATTCACAATATGAATCTCCTGCAGAAGCTGGCGAAAGTGGGGTAGGTCTTTAGAACGCTGAAGAAAAAAATATCCTCGTGTCAGATAGGCGACACGATGGGGGAAAATAGCTGCCTAATCTTGTCATAGCAAAAACAACGATTACAGCTATGATAACGAACAACAGCATTAAGGCGATTTCAGTCTGGAAAAGATATTTTACGGTGGCCGCACTGTCCGCTGCTTTATGCACCGTTTCTTCCTGCAACAAAAATGACGACAACGGTACTGGCAAAAGTTCAGAGGAGATCATTTATGTACAGACCAATGATTATAATTCCGGTAAGAATGCGGTGATCGCTTACCGGCATAACGGCGATGGCGCGCTTACCCAGATTGCCGGCAGCCCGTTCCTTACAGGCGGCACAGGTCTTGGTAATCCCCAGCAAATTCTTGGCCCTGCCGACAGCGACTATGAGCTTTGGTTCACCTCAGATAAAAAGTACCTCCTTGTAGCGAATTCCGGGAGTAACAATATCACGGTTTTTAGCGTGAAGGCAGATGGCAGCCTGACGCCGGTTCCTGGATCACCTTTCTCTTCCGGCGGTGAAACGCCTTGCAGCATCTATGTTTCCGGCACAGAAGTGCATGTGGTGAACAAGAGCCAGAATCCGTTGGCCGCAACGAGCAGCAAGCCCAATTACAATACGCTCACACTCGGCGCCGATGGCTCTTTGACACAGGTTGCCGGTGCAAAACTGGAAACCACAGCCGGTGTATCTCCAAGCCAGACCTTCGTTTCAAGAGATGGGAAATTCGCCTATGGCTGTGACTTTCTCGGCTTCATGCAAACGCCCGCAGTAGGTACGCTGCGCTCTTTCGCTAATAATGCCGGTGTGCTCAGCCCGATAGAATCTCCACTCACTATTCCTGAAACGGGCGGTGCACTTGGCCTCTGGCAAAGCCCGGCTGCCAATGTGCTCTATGTGGGCTTCCCATTGGCTGGTAAAGTAGGCGTTTATTCGATCGATGCTGCTACCGGCAAGCTCGCTTATCAGTTAGCCATTGGTGCAGGCCTTGCCGCCTGTTGGATACGCACCAATAAAGCCGGCAACCATTTATACGCATTGAATTCTGGTATCAATACCATCTCTGTGTTCGATGCATCCAACCCCATTGCTCCGGTAAGCAAAGGAATGTTTACCCTGAAACAATCCGGCCCCACTTATACCGGTATGGGGCTGACGTTTGCGACCAGCGAAGATTTTTCTTTTGAGCTTTCTGCGGACGAGCAGTTTATGTATGTGGTAAGTCAGCACACCAATAAAGACTTCAGCGTAGGCAACTACAATTACCTGCACGTATTGCGTATCGCTGCCGATGGCACCCTCAGCGAGCCAACCGAACCCGTACAGATTCCCGTATCGAATATGCTGCGGCCAAAAGGTGTAGCGGTCAATAAGATCCGGTAACGAACAAGTTTATTTTTAACCTAAACAAATAAATACCATGAAGAAGCTAATTGCAATGATCGCCTTCGCAGGCTGCACCCTGTTTGCCACAGTGCCTGTCAATGCCCAGTCTAAAATGATGAACGGGGTGATGATGAAGGACGGCAAAATGATGATGATGAAAAACGGCAAGTCTATGATGATGAGCAAAGACATGAAAATGAAGAACGGTACTATGGTAATGATGGACGGTAGTATGATGATGAAAAACGGCAGCAAAAAGATGATGATGGAAGGTGAAATGATGGATATGAACGGCAAAATGATGGACGGTAAGATGATGGATAACAAGATGGGCAAATAGTTTTTGGGTCAAAAATGTTTTAAACAGCCTGCAATCTTTATTGCAGGCTGCTTTTTGAAGTTTGAGCCGGCTAAATGTTTTAATTTATGAGGATGAAAGGATGGATATTCATGCTGGTATGCAGCTTATTTATACCGTGCGGGCATAGCCAGGAGCGCCGCGATCGAAGGCCTTTGTCAGATAACAGTCCGGGCATTGCCGTTGTTGAATTGTTCACTTCGGAAGGCTGTTCCAGTTGCCCTGCGGCCGATGCGTTAATGCCCGTGCTAAAAGCTGACTATGGTGAAAAGGTGATCATCCTGTCCTTTCATGTGGATTACTGGAACCGCCTGGGGTGGAAAGATGCGTATAGCGATGCCGCCTATTCGAAGCGTCAAAGCCTGTACGCAACTGCGTTTGGATCTGACAATGTTTATACGCCACAAGCCATTGTAAACGGAATGGATCAAACGACCGGCAGCAACAAACAGGCGCTGAATGCTTTTATCAGCAAGTCGCAAAGCGCATCTTCACAAACGATCATTAGCAGCATAACACAGGAAAAAACCGGCGAATGGACAATTGATTGTAATGATTTATTTAATGCCGGTCAGGTAGTGAATCTCGCATTGGTACAATTGCATGCAACCACCAATGTACGAAGCGGTGAAAATGGAGGGCGAACCCTGAAGCATTATAATGTGGTTCGTGAATTTCACACGCTCAGGAATGCGCATGAAAAAGCAACCTTCCTATTGCCGGAAGGGCATCCTGCAGCAGATTTTCATATCGTAGCATTCTTACAGGATATTAAGACCATGCATATCACCGCAGCACAGGAGACCGGTATTCACTAACAGTAAAGATCATCGTGTGGTAACTGGTTATTTTTTGCCATTTTACTATGCAAACAATAAATAGAACAAGAGGATGTACTCCCTAATGATCTATATCCCTTTTGAATCTGCAATTAATTTAGAACGAACATTTTATATAGAATTTGAGAAACGGACGAAACCATTTCAAACGATAAAAGCCGCTCTGAAAGCGGCTTTTATATTACTGGCGGAGAGAGAGGGAACCGAACCTAATCGGCTAACGCAATCCCAGCGCGGTTTTCGTTCTCTTTAATCAGAAGACGCCACGAATGACGCAACCTTTTTGAGTTTCATATTTTAGCATCTCTAGTAGCCCGTAGGGGATATGAACCTTACGAATAAGGTGCTGTATATCAGATACTTGCTTTTTATCTTAAACCGGGTGCCACGAATGACGCGACCAGTTTAATACGTTTATTTAAAGAACCTTTTTAGCATTATCGAAAGCCTTTTGCCTGCATCACAATCTTTACATCATGTTCAAGAGCAATTGCATTTCCATATCGGTACAAAGATACAACAAGTATTTATTTAAGAGAGGCTTGCCTGTACTTTTTATCAATTTTTAGCTAATAAATAGCTAACCAACCACTCCTTGGGAACTGCTGTATAATTTCCAACGATCATAAAATCGTTTTCCCAGCTATCATTCATGAAGAAATCTTCAACAATGTGAATGTGGCCATTTTTTACCAATGCTAAATGATATTTTTCTTTACAGCGAAGTCCCGTTTGCACTTCATTATAGGATATGATAAATGAATCGTTGGAAGCACTTTTTACTTCAAGCAATTTCCACTTCCCTTCAATGCGATATTTGATGTCATAACCGCAGGTATCGTCGCGGCCATCTTCATCGCTAAATCCTGAAACCCATTTTACATTTTTTCTACCGTATGCTTGGACTAATGCATCCCTAACCAACTTTTCAGCTTCTTTACCGGCATGGCGATAATGCTGGTTCATTCGAGGGTCAAATTGCCAATCATATTCTAAAAGTATTCTTGAATGAAGGTACAACGGTTAAAGCCCCAGCTGAAAGTAGCAGGGTAAAAACTGAGTTGAAGAATGGTCTATGCGACATTTCAACAAGTAAAGCCTAATGCGGGTGGGCTGGACGAAGAAATCATTGTTTAAATCGCCGGTCGGATCGATGGAGTTCTTCAACACCTTTTTATTGCTGATGAGGTGTTTGGGGAAAGCATTATTCAGAAAAAAATCGATATTGAACAGCAGGACATAACCGCAGGTATCCATCGATCAGTGGTTACTGGCATGCAGCGTCCGTTTTAGTGCAATATATAGCGTATGTTCCTTTACCGGGAAGGTAAATGAGCAGATAGACTTTTCACCGCTGCCTTTTTTGACCAGGACGATCCAGTAGGGTATTTGCCTGGAGGGGGGCACGGTATAGTTCACATACGGGATGGCCGTTTCCAGCGGGTCGATCTGGAAATCAAAGGGATGTTTCATCCGCTTATCCATGTCGATGATCTTATCGTCCAGGTATTCCGGTAAACCTGCCGGTATTTTTCGAGGACTACAGCATCATCATTAACGGTATAAATCGGGTTGCCGGACATGCATTTGTTGGTTAGTTAAATATAGCAGATTAAGCGGAGATCTGCTAGGTTTAGTTTTTTGCATCGCAGCGGCATTTGTTCCGGCATCGAAACCCTTGAGGAATATATAATCGATATGTGGGGGAAACAGCGATCCACCATTGATTTGCAGGTAAATACTGGATAGGATCGCCTGCTTACCGTTAATCTGGTCATATACATGGAAAAGATGGTCAGGCCCTTTCATCAGCTGCAGCGCATGTTTTTTTACTCGCTAAAAAAGCGGAGTTCATAGTGATCTCTGGATATATAAGTGACCATTAAGCCCTACGCGTGGTTTCTTTGGAGCGCGGTCAGTTCTTCTTTTTGTGAGTTTTCGGCATAGCAGATCCAGAAGATATGGACCGGCGCGATCGAATCCAGGATGCCATTTTTGCTATTCAGATCATAAACTGTAAAATCAAACCGACATTTTTAATGAATGGGTTCGCCATATATCATATATCGGGTATGACGTTAAGAATGTTATATAAATTGAACGTCAAAAGACTTTTTACTATTGTCTTATTGGCATTCTATACTTACATTTACTATCTATGAATAGTATACTCATTATGAATGTTTTGAAATTTCAACTACATAGCCCTATGTTTTGAGGCACGTTTTAACATGGTGTCATACATTCCTTTTACCTTTTCGTCATATTCAACGGGATGATCAAAATTCAATTTGCGGTTTGCCTGCATTTGTTCACCACCCCTAAAAACATCGATCTTATGGTCTAAAAGGCCTTCTATAGCGCTTTTTGCCACATTCTCCGGCGCATCCATATTGCTGGCATCTGCAGTTGCCATCATTGGTGTATCGGTGGCCGTAGGATAAACCGTCATTACGTGGATAGGGAAATCTTTTAATTCCCGCCGTAGAGCTTCGGAAAATTGTCTTACACCTGCTTTTGATGCTGCATAAGGAGTATAGAAGGGCATGCCAATAACACCAAGGCCGGAAGAAACATTCATAATTACGGCTTCGTTACTTGCTTTCAGAAGCGGCAGGGCGTATTTTGTTAACAGGATCAGCGCAGTAACGTTGATGTTTTGCTGAGCAATAATATCCTCATCGCTAATCTGTTCCAAGGGTCCGGCACTTACCACGCCGGCGTTATTAATCAAAATATCCAGGCTTCCCCATTTCGCCTTGAGTTCTGCAGTAAGACTTTTAATTTTCAGAAGGTCTGCAACATCTCCTTCAAAAAAGAAAAACGAAGCATGTGGAAATTCCATTTTCAATTTCTTCAGTTTCTCAGGATCACGTCCGATAACGGCGATATCTTTTGCTCCCAAACGATACAGTTCGCCTATGAGCGCTTTACCAATTCCACTGGAACCTCCCGTTATCAGTATCTTTTTTTCTTCAAAATTCATAGATTGTAGTTTTTAAAAGGATTGATCTTATCCATGGACGTAGTTTAAGTCCGGAATCTTACAAATTTTTTAGGACTGCGAGTATGTCTGCCGGTTCCGCACGCCGGCGGTAATCGGTATTTACAAATGCGAATTTAATGATTCCATCAGTGCCGATCACGTAAGTGGCTGGTACAGGCAGTTCGTTAGATGCTACGCCGTTATAAGTTTCCAGCTTATGAAAGTCATTATAGATTTCCACCAGTTCATCGTTGAGCGTGAAGACAATGTGGAACCGGCGGGCAACCTCATTATTGTAATCAGTTAATACCTCAAACTGCAGATTGTTCTTTTCTTTAGTGGTTAAAGATTTATCAGGCAACTCAGGCGACAGGGCAACCAATGTCGCTCCCAAGGCTTTGAATTGTGGCAAATAACTTTGCAGGTAACGTAGTTGGATGTTACAGTAGGGGCACCAACCACCGCGGTACCAGCTCAGCACCACCGGTCCGCTTTTTAATAATTCGGTTAATTTAACAGGATTGCCGGTAGCGTTGTTCAGTTCGAAGTCTGGCGCTTTGTCACCGACCTTCAGGCCGGTTTGATTGATCGCTTTAATTTCTTCGATGCCATGCTCAAACTTTTGCTGCAGGCCAGCCGGTGCCTGGGCATTCCAGGATCGCTGAAATTCTGCTAATTGACTGTTCAAGGTAGATTGTGTTGTATCTGGATTGCCCATGGGTGCTTTTATAAAATGATAAAGAAAAGTTAAGGGAGATAGCGAGCCACCTCCCTTCTATAATTAAGCTGTTGCTGTTTCCAGTTCAGGCGCTAAAGGCCAGTCCACCGGAATGTCGGTCAGCGCGTGCAGGTAGTTGGTGATGATCTTATCACCGATCACTATCACCACGTCGATCAGGTTTTCTTCGGTATAACCTGCAGTAAAGAAGTTGTCTACGATCTCTGCGCTTGCATGGCCCCGGTTTTCCGTGGTGCTTTTCACCAGTTTGGCTAAAGCATCCAGTTTAGGATCAAAGCTGATATTGGCCCGGCGGATGTCAAGGATCTGCTCATCAGTAAAGCCGTTCATTTTGGCGAACTGTGTATGCGCGCTCAGGCAATAGGCACATTTATTCACTTGGCTTACCACTAAGTTGATCACTTCACGCTCTTTGGCACGAATTGATGACTTTCTGTTTTGCAGGGCCAGGTAATCACCTAAAGCCGTTTCCGAATGCGCGAGTATCGCGTACAGGTTTGGCACGAAGCCCACCATGCCGTTCAGTTTATCAAAAATGCCTTGGTTAGCCGGAGACACTTGTTCTTTGGTAGGAATTTGGAAATTTTTCATTGCTGTCTTTATTTATATTGTATCGTTATCGTTTAACGATACAAAGGTGCGGCAGCGAACGGGCCTAATGAATAGAGAGACTTCCCGGCAGCATGTAACTATTTCCCGGAACTCAAGGACGGTTTTGTATTCCGGAAATCGGATGGTGATAATCCGGTTTGCTTTTTAAAGAAATTACTGAAATAGGCCGCGTCATCGTATCCAAGGTCGTAAGCGATCTCTTTCGCGGATTTATCCGTGTATAGGAGCAGACGTTTCGCTTCCAGGATGATCCGTTCCTGAATGACCGCCAGCGGCGATTTGTGGTTGTAGAGCGCAAAGTAATTGGCCAGCGTTTTAGGCGATCTGTTGAGCTGGTCGGCATAGAACTGCACCGTATGATGTTTGCGGTAATTGTTCTCCACCATCAGGTTATAATTACGCAGGACATCCAGCTTGTCGTCCGTCAGGGCCTGCTTAGTGAGGTATTGTTTTTTAGCCAGCCGGGTAATGATGATAATGAGCCGTTTCAGGATCATCTGCAGCATGTCCCGCTGGATCAGGTCCCGGTCCTCAAACTCCTCGATAAATACCTGGAGCAGCAGGTCCATCTTTTTTTGCTGCTGCTCGTCCAGTGTAATAAACATCGTATCGGTCGAGCCGTAAAACAGGAAGCCGACGCAACTTACTTCTTTATCGTGATCCACGATGCAGTAAAAGTTCCGGTTATACTGCCAGGCGATAATTTGTTCCGGCTTCTCAAAGGTGAATGTCTGGTTGACCATGAGCGGCAGTATGGTTTCCGTCGGGAACGTATGAGCAATGCCATCTATAGTAACTACTTGCCCGGGGCCGTTATTCCATGCGATCGTTAAGAACTTGTCTTTACGGTCCCGCTGGAAGAACAGGCGGTCAAAACCGGCTTCGTGCAGCGTCAGGTGCAGCTCGCCTGCTGAAACGGGGTCGGTATAGTGAAGCTTCATAAAATGACGATATTATACAATATCGCAAATGTAGTTAAACCAAGTCTAAGCGGGAATGATCCTGTTTTCGCGAAGCTGCTCAAATACCCGTTTAAAGGATTCAAAACTGTCCAACTGCATTTCCTGGAAGCCGGCCCGGCGCAGTTTATTCACGTCGAAAAAAGCATCATGCTGATTGTTGAAAATAAAATCCCCGAAATCCCAGTGAACGAGCTTACCCAACTCATGCCCGGTTAATTGGTACTTATCGGTCATTTACTACCATAATTCTTCTTTGTCACTCATATAAGCAGTTAAAGAAAAAGTTTGCGGTTCCGCTACCGGAATACCGAAGTAAGCGCCGAATTTTGGCCACAGTTCTTTCCAGCTTTTATCCCTGATTGTCTGCGTTCGCTCTCAAGTTTTGTTGTTTAGCTTTCATTTTGCCTTTCCGTGAATTGTCCATTTAATTCCGTGAACTGTTCTAATATGACTTTTGATTAATGCCGACCTTTGTCTGACAAGTTTAATAAAACTTATCCGGTTAATTAAATCATAAAAGATATGAATGCAGTACAAAATAAATCAACAGAACAAATAAGTGTAGTCATTATAGGGGCTGGTGTATCTGGACTTACGCTCGCTACTTTCTTAAAAAAATCGGGCGTCAGCGTTATAGTACTAGAACGCCGTGATCGCGGCTATATTGAAATGCGTCAGCGTGCAGGTGTCGTGGATGCACGAGCGGTCCGAATGTTTGAGCAATGGGGCCTGGCGGATAAACTGCTGGCCGGACCAGTTGCGCAAACCATTGAATACCGTTTAAATGGTGAACGACGTTTATTTGAAGCTGAGGCAGAAAACGGTATTCACAGCAAGTTCTGCACTCAGCAGATGCTCGTTAATAACCTTTTGAAAGAGTTGATCGATGTCATGTCCGGTGATGTACGCTTCCATGTTACTGAAATCCATATTCATAACGATGAACACAAACGACCGATGATCACCTATGCTGATGCTACCGGTACACATCAGATAAATTGCGACTATATTATTGGAGCTGATGCTGATAAAGGTATAAGTAGGGCTTCCATACCGGCGAATGTACTGACTGCGTACAGCTTTGAATTCGGTTATGCCTGGCTGGCAGCGCTAGTGGAAGCACCGGTAACGGGTCATCCGATTATGGCCGTCAGTAATCATGGATTTGCAGGGCAGCTTCCCAGAGGGCCGCAACGCAGCAGGTATTACCTACAGTGCAAACTAGGTGATGGGCCGCAGGACTGGCCGGATGAACGGCTCTGGGACGAGATCAGGTTAAGACTGGGTGACCCAACCATTCAGAATGCCCAGGTTCACAACATCGAATTTGTGCCGTTCCGATCCATGGTATATGCACCGATGCAGTATCGTAATTTATATTTAATTGGCGATGCAGCGCATATGGTACCGCCGGTAAGTGCCAAAGGGATGAATCTTAGTCTCTTTGATGCAGATATCCTGGCGAAGGCTCTAGTCGCTGCGATCAGTGATAACGACCGGACCGGTTTAGATAACTACTCGGATACAGTCTTGCCGCACATTTGGAACTACCAGGATTATGCGGTCTGGATGGCAGATACGATGCACGATGCCGGTGACCCTTCACAACATGGCACATTTCGGCAAATGACCGCCCGCGCCCGTTTAAATAATCTGTTCCATTCGCCTACAGCGGCACGCTTGCATACCGAGTACCTTCAGGGAATGAATTAAATAATTGTGGGATTATTAAATGATTTTTCAACTAATTTAGTCTGTGCCTAAAAAAGAAACTATACCGGTACATCGGATGGATGACTGGCTTGCCGGTGTCTATCTGAAATCCTTCGACAAGGTGAAAGGATTCGGGCCGTCCTATGAAATATCGGAAGCGCACCGTCATGATTTTTATTACCTGGTGTTACTCGACGAAGGCGAAATGGAACTGGAAGTTGACTTTCAAGCCATTAAGCTTGGTGACCATTCGCTTTTTCTTTCCTATCCCGGACAGGTTCACCGTATCACTTCAGCCAGCCTGAAAAAAGGCTGGTTTTTAGCTTTTGATCCTGCTATCATTGATAAACTGTTAAAGGATACTTTGGATCAATGCCTTTCTGAAGTTATGATTTTATCCCTGACATCTTATAAATCAGCGAACTTATCCGATTTAACTGGGCAATTAGAGAATGTGTACCGTGGGCATAATGAACGTTTTCATCAAAACATCATTCATGCTATGGTCATAGCATTAATTTACCAGGTGGCCGCCGCTTACCTCGCCAGGGAACAAATTGAATTTGAAAAGCATCCGGCCCGTAGCGTGGAGATTTGCAAAACATTCAAACAGATACTTCGCCAGCATTTTAAAACGATGAAAAGGCCATCCTTATTTGCAGCCAGGATGAACATTAGCGTCAGCCACCTGAACGATACCGTCAGTTCCGTCACCGGGTTTCCGGTAACCTATTTTATACAGCAGGAAACGATGCGTGAGGCGCAACGCCTGTTGCGTTATTCAAATCTTTCCATTAAGGAGATCGCTCAATTCCTTGGGTTTGATGATCCGCAATACTTCAGCCGCTTATTCAGTAAGGTGATAGGTTGTGCTCCCAGTGCCTTCCGAAAAACATAAAGGCACATCAACCAACAAGCATCTTTGATTATTAATTAATCATTAATACTGATGAAAATTCTATAGAATCAACAGATAGTAATCAGCGTATTGCGCTTGGCGGAAGCGCCAATCAAGGCTCATGGAACAAGATATCGAAGGAATTTGCCGCAAAGATTACACCGTTTATGTCAGTTTACTTACCCCGGATAAAGGCGAGAAAGCTGCCGCATCAATTGGAAAAAACTCAATCGAATCGCCATTGGTTGGACTTGTCATCCTCACCACAATTAACGTATATTTGAAATCTCACTTTTATTAATGGTGATTTAAAAATACTTTTTCATGTTCTCCAGTACAATTTCAAATCCGGCGACAACCATGTGAGCCCCGTCAAACGTGAGTTTTCTTTTTAAATTTCCGTCAGTATCCATTAAACCTGCGTTTACATTTATGAATTGATAACCGTTCTTTTTAGCCAGTTGTTCAACCTTGCAATTTGCTGCTTCCAACAGTGCATTCGAACGATGAGCATAAAACTGATCATGTTCTTTCTCTTCTTCTCCGAAATTCGTTGAAGTATTAATTGGGTAATAGGCCATCACATAAACCTCTGTTTCCGGTAACCGAGTTTTGATCTCCCGTAAAATCTCATCATAATTTTTAATGAAAATAGATTCCGGAACATTAAAGCCAATATCGTTAGAGCCGATATTGATGAAAATTTTGCTTGGCGCCAAGTCAAAGATCAACTTATCTATATGTTTAAGCAAATCTTGTGTTGTTGTCGCCCTTACTCCCCGGTTGTAGATGACTTTATCTAAATTCAGATTTTTCTGTAGCTGATCAATCGGAAAAGTCTCCATTAATGATGAGCCAACAAAAAGGATTTGTCCTTTTTTGGCCGTTTGGTTATCTTTAACATATCTATTCCGAATGTCGTTTTGAAAATCTACAATTTCTGGATGCAGGTTTGTAAGTTTGATTGTATTCTCTGGCATGATATCTTATTATTCATTTACAATTAAAAATTGAACTGTTCTGATCTTCGTTTGGCATGCCCAAATCGTCAATCTTTCGCCATTCCATTTTGTCTGAGCAGTTCCAAAAATTCACGCGTAGACGCGTCAGTCGGCAAAGCAAATTCCTTTATACCAGCTAATGACTCTTGACCCAGTACCGCAGCCCTGCTCAACATGAGTTTTTCGTAACCCTCGATTGCAGATAATAGATATCTGTACTCACCGCCGGTGAGGCAACCACACAGATCCAATGCATCGAGCATGGCAGTGTTCACCCCTTCACCGGATGGCGGCATTAAATGTGCGGCGTCACCGATCAGTGTGATATTTGATTTTGAATCCCATTGCTGATCTAAAGGAAAATAATCTAATGGCCTTACTGTAAATTGTGTGGATGCCTCAAACAGCTTGAAATAAGCAGGATGCCATCCTTCAAATCTCTCTAGCAGATATTTAACTGCTGCTTCCTTGTTACTAAAATCAAGGCCGCTGGTTGCTGCCCAATGTTCGGGATAAAGTCCCGGAACATAAAACGTAAATCCCCCATCTCCTCTGGGCTGCACGACGATGGACTTGCCTTCACCGACCGCGTTTAAATTCGCATGGTCTACCAAAGCGTAAATTTCGGGACATTGTACTTCCGGATGCTCTACCTCACCCTGAATAATCGTTGCGCCTGAATACAGCGCTTTAATATCGGTTACATAAGGCCGGATACTGGAACGGTAACCGTCCGAGCCTATCACGATATCTGCGGTGGCTTTAGTGCCATTTTTAAATTCCAGTTCCCACTCGCCGTCTATTTGATGCATCCCCAAGAACTGGCTATCCCAAATTACGGTGTCATTAGTAAGACTATCGATCAAAATGTTCCTGAGCGCCCCCCGGTCAATTTCAGGGCGAAAATGCTTATCTCCAAATCCAGCAGCTGCTGTTTCTGCATGTTCATCAATGAGTATATCCGAATTTTTGTCCAGCATACGATATTTGTCTGCACCCTGCATGTAATTAGCCTTGAACGCATCCAATAGCCCCGCAGCTTCGATAACTTTAAGGCCGGAATCATAGTGCAAATCAACTATGGCACCCTGCACGCGCGCATCCTTGTTGATATCCCGTTCATATACCTTTACATTGACACCTTTGAGTTGCAGCAGCCTGGCCAATGTCAGTCCGCCCGGCCCCCCGCCTATGATGGCCACTTTTTTATTTTCTAAAAGATTGATTGCTTTTGAAGTTCCCATATGGCAAAAATTTAATGATGCAAAGTAACCACTTACGCAGCGGCTAAAAAATGACTGCACCACGAATCTATAGCACTAATCGAAGTTTTTCTTGCGAAAGGTCAGGGGCGTTATGCCAACCGTCTTTACAAAAAGGCGGTTAAAATAATTTTGATCCGTGTAGCCAAGTTCAATTGCGATTTCCTTTACCGACTTATCTGAATGAAAGAGCAGACGCTTTGCCTCCAGGATATTCCGTTGCTGAATATGATAAGATACTGAATGCCCGGTAACGGTTCTCACGCACTCATTCAAATAAGGTGTGCTGATATTCAGCCGTCCGGCATATTCAGCAGGACTTTTGATGGCCGCGAAGCTATTTTCCAAACTTGCTTTAAAGGTAGCTGCTATCACCCCAGACCGGGATGTGTTGTAGGCGGTAGTAGCTGCTCCCAAAAACTGGGAGACAACCAGAGCAACAAGCGTATTGCAGCTATCCTTCAGGATCGGCTCAAATAATTTTTCATGTTGTCTGTGGGATATTTCTATACAAAGTGAAGCCGCCGCTGCGATTATAGAAAAGGTTTCTGCTGACAGGGTAAGTGCATTTAACGGAGGCAGGGTTTCCAGTATTTTCAGATATTCCGCATGTAGGTTCTCGTTGGTAATAATCCAGCTGTAGGTGGTTGCATGATCAAATCCCAAAACCCGGTGGACCTGATGGGGATGTATATAAATGACGGAAGATTCCCCTATATGGTGAGTTTGAAAGTCTACTTCAATCCGGGTCGTTCCTTTTTCCTGTAAAATGAAGATATGCCCGTTATCCCGGTGTGAGCGCTCGACTTCCTTAACATTTGGCAACCCGTTAAACGATGTCTTGGCAATATAAATCCCTTCCCTAATCCCCGACGGGAAGGTGTTTTCAGGAATATTTTTGCTTTTGTTTCGCATAGGTATTACGAAGATAGCATTACCTGATTATTGCTTTGCAACGAAATGGTTTAAAGATGTTGTTTTTAATGACCTCGCAAGAAGATTTTGCCATTCTTATAGTATTAAAATAGAATCAAACTGGTTTTCTATTCACCATATTTGAAAGGTATTTTAACTGCGTAATGGGCAAACATTCTACAATATCATATTGAAATTATTTATTAAAATAAACGTTTCAATATCTAAGCCAGTGTCTCTTTATTAAAATATCACGACATGCGCCATTCACCGTGATTCTTAAATAAACATAGTGGTTTGGTCTTTTTGAGGTTTTTGGTTGCTTTAAGAAGTAAAACAATCCGAAGCTTTTTTCCAGCATTTTATAATGAATTAGGGTTAATTAATGTGGAAAGATGTTATTTATAACCCAACCCTTGTAAACACCTTTCTTACAGTTATTTACAACGATATCAAGACGTCTTTTTTAAATAAAAACACGTCAGAAAAGACGCAAGTAAATTTTGGGTGTTTTTGAAAGATTTGGTTAATGATACCAGAAAATGAGGCAATTCTATGCTTAAAACGGCTGTTTTTATAGCTAAAAATTTAGGTTCGATTTTTTCAGGGAGGGCCTAAAATGAAAATAACTTGCTGATTTTCAGTAAGTTATTTATCAGTAGCCCGTAGGGGTGTCGAACGTTACTGCTAACAGTCTCATTCCCAGCGGGAAAATTTTATGATTTTAACTGGTGCCACGATTTACGCGACCAATTCTATAATACTTAAAATAAGAACCGAATAACATTATCAAAAGCTTTTTGCCTGCGTCCACAATATTTAAATCATGTTCAAAAACAATACCATTTCCTTGTTACTACAAAAATACAAAATTGCTCGTTAGTATAAAAGGCTTTTTAACAATTTTAGAAGTGAACCCTGCTATTACACAATAAAAGCCAACGGTTAGGTGGCTTTCTTAGTTATTTAAGATTTTTAGATAATCAGTATTATTTTAGCAGCACTACCAGGCTGCGTATTCCCGGATGATAAGAGGGGAAATATCCGATGTATCCAAATGTTATCAGATCTTTCATGCATTTATGATACGTTACAATGCTACCAATGTGGGAACGTTCCATCACCTGCCTGCGGCTTATATAAACAGCATTTCCACTTTCCTGATCGGCCATTTGGAGTATACCAAACACGATAGCCATATGCCATACTGTAATCCGCCTGTCACCGGCCATCATAATCAGATACCGTCTGAATAAGTTCAGGTCAGCCAGCATATCCCGTGGATTTAATGGTAAACAATTCTTTTATTTCATGGGCATTGTAATACCACGTTCCTTCTATCTTAACAGGTTTCAGTTTTCCGTTGATCCTCAGATTTTGCAGAGTGCCTGGCGATACCTTCAGCATCTTTCTTACCTCACCACTTTTTAGCCACTCCGGCTTTTCTTCAGGTTGCGCCGCAGACAGAACAATTTTCTTCAAGTCGTCTAATAGCTGCATCCGGAATAGCTGTAAATCTTCCTTTGTCACTAGTTCCATCACACACTGATTTTCTGTTATAAATTTTTGAGGTACACCTTGTTCTTTTTCCGGTGGTTAAAGCAGGGGACATAGTTCAGATAACCAAACTCATGCAGCTCCCGGATGCACCGGTGATAGGTAGCCAGGCCTGAAATCTTCGCTGTGCTCATGATCTCATTGCTTCGGAACGTAACAGGCTGATTAGCCCCCTTGACAGGCATTTGCAATAAAGCACAGTACACGCTAATATGGCTAAGCCCGATCCTGGGATCGTTTCTTATTGTATTGAAAAAAGCATTCAGCCGGTCCATCTTTCACCCTTCCTAATTTTGTTTTCATTTAGCATTTGGGAAGAGCGCTGTAAACCGCCCTTCCCCTTTACCGCCAGATTCCGGCTCGCCGGCAACCCTATTCTGATCTAATAATTAAGAGACTTTTCTGCTTTTCCCGGGCTTCCTGGCCTTCATACCAGTCTCTTCACTTTCATCGCCGGCAGATTCTTTATTCTTCGCTGCCTGCTTCGTGCTTTTACTTTCAGATTGACCAGCACTTTCCTTCTCATTCTGCCCCTGGCGGATACGCTTCAGGTTGTTATCGTAAACATTGATGGATTTGAATTGCGTACTGGCCTCGATAAAGTGTTTCTCTTCTTTTCCATCCCGGACAAACGTGACCGATTGCAGGTTCCCTTTTTGCAAGGATTCCAGCAACTGCTTTTTCTGCTCTGCGTCGCCCAGCTCTTTAACCGGAAATGCAGCAACTACCTTTTCAAGATCGTAACCATAATTTTCATGGAAATGCTTTTGCTTAAAGTTGCCGCTCTGTTCTGTTTCCTTGAAATCCAGCTTTACCCAGGCATTGTATTTCTCACCTTCGCGGTTCACCAGATCCTTATTAACCGATCGGCCGCTCAGCAGGTTGAAGGCTTCCTTCTGGGTAAAGTTGTTCTCCTTACCTATATAGAAGATCTGTTTCAGCGGATCATCCGAATGGCCCTGCTTCAGCTCCATATCGTACTTATTGAAAAAATAGTTGCCCTGGTCCGATTGCTTAAAATGCAGGGTTGAGCTGGCTACATCATTTCCGTATTGTTTCTGATGCGACAGCTGAAACTCTTTGCCCCCTTCCTCCATCTTTGTCTTCAGGTCGGTGTGGAGCTCTGTGCCGAAACCGGTAAACTTTACCTGATCCTGCAGGTATTCATAATTTTTCTCGTTCATGACTATTTCGTTTTAATAATTAACTGATCGTATTTTTTAGTACTGCCAGACCTTTTTAATTGATGATCCGTGCTTTCATGATGGCCTTATTATTCAGACGGATGCTCAGGTTACGGCCACCGCCGGCCTCCAGCATATGAACTTCAAAGCGCTTCTTTTCCGGGATGGTGAACTTGGGAACTGCTATTACTATGGTCTGGTCCGAATTATTACGGATCAGCCTGGCGTTGCCCAGGATGAACAGCGGCTCAATCTCTATTTCCTGGCTGGCAGTCCGCTTTGACCGTTTCTTATCGGTGACATAGAAGCGCAGCATCTTAACGTCGTAATTAACCACCGATTTATTTTGCAGGAAGAGCTGCATGTAACAGACATCATCCTGCAGGTAAATCCCTTTAACATCGATTGCTATGCCGTCC
This sequence comes from Chitinophagaceae bacterium, assembly GCA_965200035.1. Lineage (GTDB taxonomy): Bacteria > Bacteroidota > Bacteroidia > Chitinophagales > Chitinophagaceae > UBA1952. Next base: position 2,759,931 of record OZ241334.1, read on the forward strand.
ATCGAATCCCCTGATCCGGAGAAACTGCGCTTTTTTGCAATTACTTTTTCCGCATTCAGCCTGATCTTATCGGTTGTCGCGTCTTCAGAAAACACTGCATCCGGTTTAGGCGTTACCTGTGGGTTGGATGCCTTCAGGTTGATGCCGGTAGGAATGAGCGCATAGTTCAGCACGTAGGAATACAGGCTGCCGTCGCTGGTAATCACGGTCAGGTTAGTCTCGTCAAAGCCAACTTTTGCCGCTTTAAGCTGCAATACATTTTCCACCCCGATGGCTTTCTGAATCAGGATGTCCCTGCTTCCCTTATCCACGCTTTTGATCGGGTAAGGAAAGATCAGGTTGGTGGTTTTGTTGTAGGTAATGGTAAGCCGCGCCGGATTGATCGCGGAATCTTTCGCGTTCTGCGCGAATGTTTTCAGATTGAGGAATAAAAGGAAAATTCCGGTCATCCATAATGCACTTGTCTTTTTCATCTTGCTGGAATTTTAAAATTGAATTGATATTTACTGTTGATTGATTACACCTGATTATTTTAATTCTGTTGTTTCTGTTTTTCGTCATGCAGCAGTACCTGGTAGCCTGCTTTTACCGATACCCGGATCAGCTTAACTTTCTTGCTTAAGAAGCTCTTTGCTGCTTCGATGCCTACACCGGCAGCCTGCATTCCGATGGAAGGGTCCAGGGTAGTAAGCCCGATATTCTGCATCCCCTGTTCGGTAGAAGTTTTAGCCACTTCGCGGCTGATAGCGCCCGGTATATAGATGCCATCCAGACCGTCCATATCATAGACCGATAGCTCAACCGGAAACAGCGAATTACGGTAGCGGATGCTGCTGATCTTGATAGCCAGCCGCTCCCCGTTCAGCGCAGCGAGGCCATAAATGAACTGGTCATGCGGAATGAGTACCCCGTTGATGAAAATGTCACCCACCAGCCTCAGCTTCACTGTAGATCCGTTAACCAGGGTTTGTGTTTCATGTACTACTGCCTGGATCGCATTCTGTGAATCAGTACCGGCAGGACTCTGATCGAAGGAATAAAATCCATTGCCGGAAAGAGGTGACTGAGTACCGGCTACGCGGTCAAACGTATTGGCCTGTTTATCCAGCGAAGAAACCGGGTCCGCCTTTTTGCCGGTCTCCACTGCAAATACCTGCCCTCTCTTTTTTTCTGAAGTTTGTCTAAGCTGTTCCTGCACCCTGGCTGGGTTCTGAATATCCATGATCTTTTCCAGCATTCCGTTGAGCTGGGCCATCTCGGGATCGTCCCCTTTCTGGTTCATGGATTGCATCATCTGCTCCAGCCGGTCAATATCGGCAGACTTCATGCCTGTCGCAACAGGAGAATAGCTACCCGAATTTGTGGTTAATACTTTAGACTGACTAGGTAGTGTTGATAGTTAGGGCATGGTTTGTTTGCGGTGCGCTGTAAAAGTTATGCGCAGATACAGTGTGAGCGATGAAGTATGGGCGCGTATCGGGCTGCTGTTTCCGGTTCATGGCAATAAGGTAGATAACCGCCTGTTCTTCGATGCAGTCTACTTCGTGGCCAAGAGCGGCATCCCCTGGCGGGACGTACCTGAACGATTCGGCAAATGGAACTCAGTGTATGCCAGATTCAACCGGCTGTCTAAGGCAGGCTTTTGGGAAAAGGTATTCGAGCTGTCCACGGACGGCGACCTGAAGCAGCTGCTTATCGATTCGTCTTCGGTAAGGGTGAATCATCAAGGCGCCAATGGTCTTAAAAAAACAAAGCGACGGCAGCCCTGGGGCGATCCCGTGGGGGACTGACTACTAAGATTCACCTGGCAACCGATGAATACGGACGGGCCAGGAGGATCATCATCGGGCCTGGTCATCAGTCCGACTATCGGCAGGCCGGTGCGCTGGTGGCGGGCTTCAGACCCAGGGCGGTGCTGGCTGACAAGGGCTATGATGCAGGCTGGCTGGTCAAAGAACTAAGGGCCGCCGGCGTGGAAGACATTGTGATTCCATCGCTGTCTACCAGAAAAGTACAAAGGGTGATAGATAAAGAAGTATACAAGCAACGCAACAGGATAGAGCGCTACTTCAACCGGCTGAAGAACTGGCGAAGGGTGGCCACAAGGTTCGATAAGCTGGCCTTAAACTTTACCTCGCTCGTCTACCTCGCTGCTACCATCATCAACTTTAAATTAACTCTCAACACGACCTAGATCCATCCGCATCATGCCTTAAAACCGAACGGTAAGCCGCTTCATCCGCTTTTAGCTTTTCCAGAATAGCCAGATTGCTTTCCCGGTCGTTATGGGTGCGTTCCAGCTGATAGTTCGATCTGTTAGCCTCCCGGTAATGCGCCGTTTTCAGGCTTTCCATCACCGCGATCTTTTTTTCAAGCTTCGACTTTTCCAAAAGGGTGGTATCACCCGAAAGGATAGCGATGTACTCCGAAAAGTTCATCCCGCTCTTTTCATCCATCGAGCCTTCGTCAATGCTGCGCACGCTCAATTCGCTGTTTTTCATCTGAGCGATGAAGAGCTGCTTATTCTTGAGCAGGTTGAACTTATAGTTATCCAGCGATTGCTCTACCGCATAGATATAAGCCGGGATCTTATTGCCATAGAATTCTTTGGCGATCCTGTTGCCCTGCCTTGCCCCCCGCCCGTTGCGCTGCTCCAGCTCGGAGGGCTTCCAGGGAATATCCAGGTGATGCATCGCTACCATCCGTTCCTGAACATTCAGGCCGGTGCCCGCCTTTTCGGTACTGCCGATCAGGATACGGATATCCCCGCTGTTCATCCTGCGGAACAGCTCAGGCTTTTTAGCATCTGACCAGTCGTGGATAAAGGTGATCTCGTGTCTTTGGATACCATGCTCAACCACCAGCTTTTCTTTCAGCGCATCATAGACGTTAAATTCATCGGGCTTCGGAGTTCCGATGTCCGAAAACACGATCTGCGTGCCACGGTGCCGGGTGCTTTCATGATAAACTTCTGCCACATTCCGGGCGCAGACGCTGATCTTGTTGCCGGGATGATCCTCATATAGCCGGTCACTGACCAGGCGAAGATCCACCGCCATCTTCTTGGCATAATTAGTAGCGATAAGCATCTTTGCCTTGTCTTCCGATTCGCTGAGCTTATGCCTGCCGAGCAGGGTGGCATCACCGGTTTTGGCAAAGACCATCAGCTTTTTGATAAACTCCTGCTGGTCCGGAGTTGGTTTGATGTTGATCAAATGCTCTTCGAGCGCCGGCTTATCCAGGTGGATATGAGCAGCCGTTTTATAATCGGTAATGTCATTGTAGAACATGGCCAGCTCCGGCACTTTGATAAAATGGCGGAAGCGCTCTTTGGCGATGATCTCATTGGTGACGCTGAACTCAAAATCTGTTGTCTTTCTGGCATAGACCGCTGCCCAGCCGTCGAAATTCTGAATCCCCTGGCGCTCCATTTCTTTCGGACGCAGGTACTTGAAGATCAGGTACAGCTCCGTCAGGCTATTGGAAATGGGCGTGCCAGACAGGAAGGTCACGCACTGGTCGGCATCAAACTGTTGCTGCAGGGTGCGGACGGCAAATAGCATATTCAGCGAGCGCTGACTTCCTTCCGTATTGCCCAGCCCGGCTACCCGGTTATGCCTGGTGGTAAACGTCAGGTTCTTGAACTTATGGCTTTCATCGATAAAGAGATGGTCGATGCCCATTGTCCGGAAATCAATGCCGGCATCCTTTTTCGATTCGATCTTCTGCTCTATATCTTTCAGGTTGCTGACCAGGTTCTTTTTCCTGATCTCAAGACCTTTGAGCATACTTCTGGAAATACTTCCCCCTAACTGCTCCAACGTCCCTAAGTCACGTTCGACATTATGCAGCTCTTCGGTTAAAATGCTGCGCTGTATATCCGGCGACTGAGGGATTTTGCCGAACTGGTCATGGGTCAGGATAATGCAGTCCCAGTTATTGTTCTGAATCTCATGGAAGAGGCGCAGTCTTTTATCCGGTGTAAAGTCATTTTCACCCGGAGCCATGATGCGTGCCTTTGGATACGCTTTCCGGTAGGTATCCCGTATCTGGTTGACGTTGGCTTTAAGGGCCAGAATAAGGGGCTTATGAACGATGCCCAGCCGTTTCATCTCCTGCGCCGCCACGATCATGGTCAGCGTCTTGCCAAGGCCCACTTCATGGTCGATCAGGGCTCCACGGTTCTGCACAATGCGCCAGGCAGCATTTTTCTGCGAGCTGTACAGGTCTTCGATGCCCAGCGCCCTACGGTCCAGACCGGGGAAGGTCAGGTGACTGCCGTCATATTCCCTCAGCCGGTAACAGTTGAAGGTATCGTTATAAGTCGCTTCAATCGTTTTCTTTTCTTCCGTTGGCAGCGATTGCAGCCATTCGGAAAAGCCGGTACGGATGCTTTCGATCTTCTGATGCGCCAGCTGGGTAGCTTCATTATCCGGCAGGCGGATGGTCCGTTCGCCCATACTCACCTCGTAGGTGAAGAAGGGGGTTGTATTTTCCAGCGCATGTTCCAGCAAAGCGGTGCCATACATATTCTTGCCGCTCTTAGGACGGATGGCGTACTCCTGATCTATTTTGGCGTTACTGCTTTTTACCTCTGCCTTAAAGGTGTCCAGGGATTTGAAATAGCGGATGGTCGTATCCGTTTCAAACAGGTGAGTAGCATAGCGGCTGTAATAGTCCGTATCGATCCATCGCTCACCCAGGTTAAAGTCCAGCAGCTCGAAAGGGATGCGTTCCGGCTGCACTTTTTGAATGGCCTCATAGCTGACCTGTACCTGAAGGTCTGCAGGCTGCCCGCCGGCAATACGTTCTGCGACCTGTAGTTTTTCCACTACGTTGCCCGACAGGTAATCATCGGCTGTTTCCCAGCTAAGGGTGCCCGGATTATAATAGATATGGCCTTTAAGCTGCTCTATGAGCTCAGGCTCTGCGAACCCTGTAGCTCTACCGATGTACTCCAGATCAACCGCTCCGGTATCATTAAGACTTCTGGCCAGTGCTTCTACCGGGCTGCCGGTCAGGAATGGCTCATCGGATTTTTTGAGGGAGCCGGTCAGGATATCGGCTTTATGGTACTGGTCGCCTTCTCTTCGTTCCAGCGAGGAAAGGATCGTTAAGCCAAAAGCTTCGTCCTCATAGATCAGCTTTTTATTCTGTGCACTGTTCAGTATCCCGAACCCACCTGTAAACTGGTCGTATGCCTGATTAAAGACCGTCCTGCTTAATTCATCCTGTTCTTTATCCGGGTCTGTAAATTCGAAATAGCGGTCCCGCAGCCTGCTGTAATGCAGATAAAAGGGGATATTGCGTTGGGCAGCCAGCTCCATAAAAACAGCGGTGTTATGATCGGTGTCTACCGATGATAGCCTGCCTGCTTTTCCTTGCATGACGACCAGAGTGCCTTCTTTATAGAAAGGCTTCACTTCTGTAAATATTTTCGCTGCTGCTTTGTTTAGTCCAAGCGGCTCTTTAAGCTGCTCATCGCCGGTATAGAGATACTCGTAGCCATACTGAGGCAACTGAAAAGCAAGGTCATTAAGCGCTTTATTTAAAGCAACCGCATTCATCCATCCCGCCTGCACTTCGATCTCTTTGAGATTGGAATGCAGCTTATAGAGGTAATGGGATGGCTTATTTCCTTTGGCGGTGATCAGTACAATACTCTCATGCTCCGGCCTCGCAGTGGTTTTAATGGTACTGACCATCCGGACCGATTGCTTCTGGATCGTCTTTTCATCATAAGGTGTCAGGTAGGCCATTGCCCGGTTGATGGTTTCCGCAGGGGCGACATCAAATAGTCCAAGCTGTATGTTGGCCGCTTCGTTTTTGCTTTCCGGCACCGGTAAAAAGGTGAGCTTCTTTTGTTCGGTACGCGTTTCAAAGTATTGACCCATCTGTGCATTGGTAAATGCTTCCCGGTTGAACCGGGCGCTTAAGCCTTCTTTGAAATGGGTAACGAGCTGCGTAGCGATTGCAGCGAGGTCGCCGTCCTGCCAGACGCTTTGACTGGCCTTTCCGTACTGGTTTTTTCCCGCCTCAACCCGGTTGCCGGTGATCAGTTCAGGATGCAGGGCGAGGTAGCTGTTAACCGAATAGTCTCCGTATTCATTTTGTTCATTCTGAGTTTGAACAAGCAATTGCTCCTGAGACGTCAGTAATTGCTTACCCGTATTTTTCTGAACAATTAAAAAATGTGAAGGCGCTTCCGTGTTGGCTGTATCCTTCATCAGGTTATCCGGCAACACCGAAACACTTACAAAATCGGCCTGACCGAACAGGTAGGTCCGTGCCTGCTCATTAGAAGGATTATTTAAGAACGCGTCTGTTGTCAGATAGGCCATCAGGCCGCCATCTGCGATCTTATCCAGTCCTTTGGCGAAGAAATAATTATGGATCTTGCCTGTAATGGCCTTGTCCGGAAAAGCTTCATCATAAACTGAAAAGTTGCCGAACGGAATATTGCTGGTGATCAGGTCGTAGCCATTCTTTTCCGCTGCAGGGCTTTCTTCCAGTCCGCAGATATGAACACTGGTCGGAACAGGGGAAGCGCCGGTCACTGCCTGCAGGATCTTTCCGGTCAGCACATCCTTTTCCACAGCAGTTACCTGTTGTAGTCCGGGGAAGGCTTTATACGCCTCTGTAATAAATACGCCCGCTCCCGCTGAGGGCTCGTACAACCTTTTAGGCTGAATACCGGATGCAGCAAGCGTTGCATAAAAGGTTTGCGGTACAAATTCAGGCGTGTAGAATGCAGTCAGCACGCTTTCCTTAATGGAGGCAATGACTTCTTTGTATTGCGGTTCTGTAAAGTGTCCCCTGAGCAGCCCGTGCAGTTCGGTGATTCCATCATAGAGCCGCAGATCGCTTTCCGAGGCATTCAGCCTGACCCATTCCTGCTTAGGTCCATCCTGAAATAAAATAGCTTTTAATCCACCGAAACCGGCATAGCGCTGTAGTGCAATACTATCGTTATCGCTGATCACATCACCCGGACTATAGGCCAGGGCAATGCGTATTGCAGCGATATTATCTCTCAGTTTCTGTTGTTGATTGTAAGCCATCCTTCCGCGTTTTTCTTTCTCACTTTTCTTTTGGCTGCCGGCGCTAACTGAAGTAGTCATGCACGGCTGCGATCACTGCGTAGCGCATATGCCGGTTATCCGCTGTAACTTCAGAGAAGCCGAATGTTTCAAAGGCTTCTGTACAGACATCGATCAGGTTGATCAGTTCGTAGCTAAGCACACCGGCCCGTTGCAGCCGCAGGTAATCATCCCGGAACTCTGTTTCCACGACTTCTCTGAGGTAATTGAATCTGGAAGGCCGCAGGTCTTCCGTCATCCGGTTCAGGCAGAGCTCTTCGATGATATAGGCTGGCTTGTTTTCGCCCAGCAGTTGCTCCACCAGAGGCATGACGGCAGCTACCTTATCTTCCAGATAGCGGGTTACCGAATAATCGGCCTGAAGCTGGACAGCCAGATCCGGGTTATTGATCAGGATATAGGCTCTGAGCTTTTCTGTAAGGATGCTTTGCATGTTCGTTTGGTTTTATACCCCGAAAAAGGATTTGATCACGGTGGCAACGATCACCAGGAACACGCAGCTGCCGAACCATGCGGCGGCAACCTTACCGGTATCCGGATCGCCGGCATTCCATTTCTGATAGACCTTAACGGCACCGATCAGTCCCAGCAAGGCACCCACCGCGTACATCAGGTTGGTGCCGCTGTCAAAGTAGCTGCGCACCTTTGTGTTGGCTTCGTTGATCCCTGCATTGCCATCCTGCGCATGGGCCAGGACGGTGATTAAAAGCAGCGCCGCAGTTGCGGCCTGCTTCTTCCAATTCATCTTCACTTTTTTCATCTCTCTCTCGTATTGGATTATTATTCTGACTTATTGTATCCCTCCCAGGGCCGCCCCTTTGTCAGAAGGGGCGGCGGGGGAAAGGCGCCGGCACTCCGCTTCACGCACCCGTATGTCAACTCCCACGGCGGGTACCGGCATTTTCTTTAGCGGGGTAACTTCTTCCACTCTTCCTTCAGTTCATCCTCACTGAATGTTACCCCGCAAAGCTCTTTGGCATGTTGGGTGATGTACCCGTTAAGAGCATCCTGGTAGGCAGGCTGACGCAACCCGTCATAGTTTGCCAGACGCGCTTTTAGCTCAGTGAGCAAAGCGGCTTTGCCGGCCGATATGCCTGCCCGTTCCAGGATGTTTGTCTTAATGTCCGAAAGAAGCTCTTCCAGCTCGTCGATCGTTGGGGTATAGTAAGGATTGGCGATTTCGGTCACCTCCCCCGCCGGTTCTTTGTTTTCAGCATTGCTTGCACGGTTTTTGGCAGATAGCCGGGCAGAAGCCAGCCTTCCCAGGTCTTTGCGGTAATAAATGAATCCGATGATCAGATAATAGATCACGGTAAGGGTAATGAGTAGTTCCGCGTAATCTTTCCAGGTTAAATTGCTTAGCATAACTTTTAAATTTTATGGTTAAAGCAAGCAGTGACTTGTCTTCCATCCTGCTTACGGAAGCAAAGATGGCCGGTCCGGAAAGCGGGATTTTACAACGCGGTGTGAGCTAACAAAAATTCTTTTTGGCTTATTTTTTTGCAATTATTTTCATTTAGGTGTGGTCCGATCCGCCCCTGATCGCCGGAATGGGGGATTTCCGGGAGTTTTCCTTGTTTCTATACGGTACCGGGATAAAAAATGACAAGTTCGTGTTAGCTGTCAATTTTGGATTTAATGAATGCGATTCCTGATTGACGCAGACTTTGGACCGGCTGTGGGAATTGCACTTGCTTAACCGGGGCATATCCGGAAATCCTGTGGTTATAAATGCATCATGCCGACCGTTATAAAACGGATATAGATATTGCATTTAGCCTTTATCATTACCGCTGATGACTAAAGAAACGATTAAACAATTCATCGAAACTTCCGCTTTCCACCCCAGAATAACCAAAATAGAAATCAGGCATCTCCCTGAAGTATTGATTGCAGAAGAAATACTGCACGGATTACTGGAAGGGCATCTTCAGGATTTTTTTGAAAAGAGCATAAAAAAGTATTGTCTGATCGTGGCAACAGACCGGCGGATCTTATTTCTGCGAAAAAGCTTTTTGGGTAAAGGTTTTATTGAATCAGTAGAGCTTACGGATATGATTTCAATTGTGGAATATTTTAGCTCGCCACATCTGATGAGCAACGTTATTCTTACCCTCAGTAATGCACTGCTGGTGATTGAGCATTGCCGTAGCAGGGAGGCAAGGGAATTTCAGGAAGCCGTAAACAGGCTGCTTTCACAAAGGATCTGACCGCTGTGCAGTCAATGTTGAGTTATTATCGCTTTCTGCGGATCTTATCTTTCTTAAAGGATAACAGATCATTGGTAGTTAAATATCCATGCCCGTTCATAATATAGATTAATTTAAGTTCGTCCTGGTCATTCAAATAAATAAATGCATCTTCTTCCTGAAAAACCATATAGGTATAATTTACCACCCAAACATCAGCCGCCACAGGGCCGGTTTGAGTTTGATAGCCTGAATTCGGTTCGGGTGTCCCGATGTCTATATGGTTAATCTCATACCTGTCAAGGATTTCCCGCGCGGCTTTAAGTGCTTGTTCTGAAGTATGTATCATGTTCCTTTTAAACAATTGAACGCGATTTATGTTGTTTGCCTGATGGATAAAGTACACCGGGACTATTGGCAAGCGTTTAACCGCGTAGGCAATGAAACGCTTCACCAGCACGGGTTCTCTTTCGAATTGCTACCTGAACAAGCGGGATCGCCAACGCTGTTCAGAATAATACTTAACAGGCAAGGCCACCAATACCTGCTTTCTTTTTCCTCGCATCACCTGGATTTTCAGGACGGGGTAAGCATTGAAGAAGATGGGCAGCTGGTGCTTCCACCGCCGGAACTGAAAAAGATCGGCCAGGGTTTGTATGGTTATACCGATCAATCTATCAAAGAAATGATTGACGATTTGTGTCGGTTGAAAAACTAATCTTATGGATGAGGAACCTTTAAATTCAATTAACTGGCCAGATTTTATTACCGAAGAACCTCGTAGCCTGAAAATTTGGGGCAATGTAGATAAAACAGATAGTCAGGTATATTACACTTGTTTACTAAACAGCCAAACTATTGTAGTCACAAAGGTTAATGACCATGGATGGATAACAGCGGAAAAGATACGGCACTGGCGATTAAGTTAGGTTCCTTGCTGGAATGTTGTAATTTCCTGTTGAAAATTGGTGATGAGAATAACTGAAAATAATTATAAATAAATTGTCCGTAAACTCTGATAGCATCAAAATAAACCGCATTGCATGACAAAAATGATCTTTCTGTTTTATGTATTAATCCCAGGGCTAATACAAACAACAGTTCCTTTGGAGGAAGCCTCAAAATATATAGGCAAGATCATTAAGTTGAACTGCCCGCGTTATCATACCATAGACAATGGCCGGAAAATAACATTCAAGTTGGATTCCAACCACCCGGCGAAATCGTTAGTCATCACCTTAACTGGTAGGGCCAGGAAAAGGATACTGACTGAAATACAGGCGCGTAGAGAGATCAATCGGCAGGTCGCTTCGTCTTTGGACACCAGCCTCACAGCTTCCGGAAAGATCATCATGGTCAATGGCCGCCTTACAATGGTCGTCAGCCGTCCGGCAGATATCTATCTCGGCGCTGATCTTAAGATAGAGCGACCTTAGCGCTAAACCAAACTAAAATCTGTTTATCAAGTTGTGATACCATATGTCGATAAAATTATTCTGCCTGGCCTGGTTTGTTTGTTTTACCTCCACTAGCTTTTGCCAAATGAATGATAGTTCTTATGGAATGGTTATAACCAAAATTCAAAAGGGATCTATAGGCCGTGATACGAGCCGGTATCTATATGTCAGGAACAAGGGTGACGATCGCATTACTGTTTATACTATAGCAGGCGGCGTAGTAATGGAGGCCACCGCTTACCGGCTGGGCGCGGCAGGCAGTAGCTTATGGTTGTACAGCCATCCCGTATTGTCCGATGGGCTGATTACAGACAGTACTCGTATAGATCTTGAGGACGAAACATCTACTGTCATCATCAATAAGTCGGATAGTTATCAGCTTTTCCCCGATTCTTACGCTCGTTTCAAAGAAGAAACAACCAGAAAACATTCGATCATGGCTTTATTAAATTTGCTATCAGACGGTTTGGGAGACTACCCGATCTTAGCAACTTTACCATTGGTCAACTATAGACCAGTTGTAACAAAGCAGATCAATCAAGCCATTATTAAAACACAACGCAGCCAGGCGGATATGATCGACACCTGGACCTGCCGATATTTTTACAACAGATCTCAAAAACTCGATTCGATCGTCGCAAAATCGGCGGAAGAAATCCGTTTCACTAAAAAAGTCCGTTACCAAAAAGGTGGGTCAGTCCGGATTAATACGTTTCTGGATATCGAGAGCAGGCAGACTACCGGCAGGTCCATACTTTACGACCATAATGAACGTGCTCCGGTAAAGTGGCGCGAAAGTTATTTAGAAACAGGCAAAAATCGCGAGACGTCATCTAGTATAACACTGACCTGGAATGACCTGGGCATGCTGCGTAATCACGAACCTACAAATTCGGAAATTATGAATATGTTAAAATCGCCAACGAAAATAGGCTATACAAAAACCATGTCGGGTAACTGAACCTCAATTGTCAAACCAAACAAAACGTGATTCCGGAAGTTGACAGTTAAATTTACAAATTAAATAAAATTATGATATGAAATATATAGTACCAGTTTTCTTCTTGATACCGCTGTTGTTATCCTGTAATGCCAAACCTAAATCCCAGGCTGATGCTGATTCTTCAAAGATTAAGAATGCACCGATCTCTTATGCCGGGACATTTGACCTGGCTAAACTGGAATTAACAGAAAACATTCCGGCTATCGTAAAGGAACAGCAAATAAAAGTGGAGGCAGTTACAGATACCGACAAAACTTTAATGGGATATGAGCGTGTAAAAAGTTACGATTCAAAAGCACTGAAATACGGGAGCGCCCAATTATCCGGAGCTGATGGAAATAACAAAAATTATGTATTACTTCACTACGATGAAAAAACGAATAAACTGGCTTTTTTTGAGGTGATATTGTATACCCGGGATCAGGCGAATGTGCTTCATCAAGAACTTAATAAACTGGGAAAACCAAGCTTTAAGAAAAAATGGCCGGACGGATCACTGACTATTGACGAGAATGGCAATCCTGTACCCCCCAAGCTGGACGAAAAACAAATCCTTCAGGTTTGGGATAATCAGCCTAACGGTATCAGTTATCTCTATTCCCAAAAGGAAAATAGTAAAAGTTTTGGGGCGACGCTAACTGTGCTCAAAGAAGCCGGTCCGTCGGGTAAAGACTGGATGACCTTCTCAGGTCTGGATTGGTACAAAAACACCAAGAGTGATTGATTCCATCTTAATATAATGAAACTTATCTTATTTCAAATTATCCTTTTTGGCAGCTTTTGTTATTCTACAAGCGCGGCAATGGCTCAGCACGCCAAAGCGTATGAAACCGTTAAATACACCGCAAAAATCAAAAATGGCGTATTTCATTTAGATTACGCGGATGGTTATATCGGTGCCAGCAAGATCAGGTTGGTTAGCACAAAGCAAAAAGAACAGCTATTTACTCCACAGAGCGGTACACCCGAAGCTAACGGCGACTTTGTGCTGAACTTAAGTTCTGGTGCAGATAAGCGGAATATCACATTAAGGCGCATTGACGAAGAAATGGAAGCACCTAACACCATTCGTGCAAGTTACCGGGAAAAGGGCCGAATACTTTCGCTGTTATTTACAAAAATAAACCTTAATAAATAGCTGGTTAAGATGAAAGGTCCGATAACATCAAAAAGCTATTGCTTGCCGCCTTGGCGTTCCATGATCATTGGTGTCATTCTGATAATCGTTGGACTTGCTTTTACTGTCATGGCTGTTGATATTAAAGATTCATTTTGGAATAATATTCAACGGGTGCTGCTGAGTTTTGAAGGTGTGGTAGAATTTCTGGGATCGATATTAATGCTTGCATTTAAATTGGGCTTTTTGCTGGGCGGCTACTTCTTTATCAAGTATGCGAATGGTGTAGAACGCGCCAGGCTCAATGACAAAGGGCTTTATTACCGTGAGATACCTAAAGGCAGCGGCGCTAGCAAATTGGCAATGGATGCCGGACCACTTGCTTTTGTCCCATATCATAGCATCAGGGATATCACACTTAAAAAAACGTTTTGGACAGGCTGGCAGCTTTCTATAACCCTGGACTCCGGGATATTGCCATTAACGGCTTTAGGCGTATTAAAACAAGTTGAAAAACAAGAGATTCTGGAAATGGTTAAGCAAAGCATTTCAGCTTAACCTATAATTATTTATGTGTTTGGCGGCTATGGTAACCATCCCCGCGGACTATTTACCCAAAGATTACCAGGCCCCACCTTTTAATACGCAGGAGCGCAAAAGCGAATGAATACCAACGAAATTTTAAGTATCCTGATTGTCCTGGCGGCGGCCTTTGCCTATATCAACCACCGCTGGATCAAATGGCCGCCGACCATCGGTATCAATGACGATACATAAGCGAAGTCTGGCTGAAATAAACGACTAATAGTTTTCGTCTGCTTCATCCATCCTGCGCTCCAGGCTGTCTTTGAGATTATCGAGGAAAGAGGTCCTGTTCTTTTTCCTGATGCGCATTCCCTGATACACCCGGTAAAAATTACCCAGCTGAACATTGAAAAATTCCTGCAGGTCTTCAATGATTTGCTTGACGTCACCTTTGCCGTTATTAACGGCGCCTCTTGCATGAATGGCATAAGCAAGCTCGATCAATGCGGCTTTTGATTCCGTCCATACGTTACGATATCTCTTGCCTTCGGCAACCGCCTGCGGTGGTAATGGGTTTTCAAGCTGCTCCAGTTGCTGCTGTAAAAAGGTGCTGAGTTGTTCAAAAGCTATCAGCTGAGCAAGATTGGAACTGTTCACCGATGAGAAGCGGTAATCAGTATCGAGTGCATACCCCGGCGACAGGACTTTCTCATCAGAGTTCCTGGTAAAGAACGCCCGGTCATAATTGGTTCTGCCGGTTCGGTAGTAGTTATATAGAAACTGGTTGCGCTCGAATACCAGTCTGACCCGAACCAGCTCACTATTGAAATAATGCCTGAGTGCTTTGCGCTCACCAACCGGTTTGTTGGATTCGATATGATAGACCTCGATAAAGTAGATCAGCTCTTTGAGCAGGCCCGGTTTGATCTCCTTAAAGAAGCGGATCTCCTCTTCCTCGTTTTTGAATTCGTAACCAAGAATAAAATCCTTTAGCTTTTGCAGGCTTGCTTCGATGACATAATAAGCGCCTTCCGCTTTCTGTAAATTATTAGCTGCATCAAAAGTGACTTTTTGCAGTTCCGCGTCCATGTCCGCATAAAGCGAACGAATAAATTTTTCCATACTTCACCGGTATTAAGCAATGTTCAGCACTCCAATCTTTTCAGCGGAGGTGCCACAAAACTATCAGCCAGAAACCAGTGGTTAAAAGCTAAAACAGCCGGATTTTCATGAAGTAGGTAAAAGGAAAAGCTAAGTTATTGATTACAGGGTTGAATCATGAATTTTAATGTTTCGGCATTCAGGTGGTTTCTGACGTTGGGCTTGATTATTACAATGACAACTACAAAACAACGCGATTATTTTCTACAAACCCTGTGGTTTGGTACAAGAAAAAGGATATAAAATACGGATAACCAAACGTTTGAAAAGCATATTTTGCCTGTGTAAAATCACGGCGCTTCTACCCCTCTTTCTTTTTTTAACAGTTAGGTATTAAGGTCTGCCCATTGGCGGAAAGGTCGTGCCCGTTTCTGGCTAACGATCATTTCTCCTTTAAATGGTGGATTCAGCTTTACAGACAGTTTTCCGTACCCGGCTGGCTGAAATCCCTCAACAGCAGCAAAACTGGCCAGCAACTGTCGGTTGATTCTAAAAAAGCCATTCTGATTTGCACTTAGTTCTGCTTCTTCCAGGGATGCAGTAATAAAAAAGTCCTCACCGTCAAGACTACGCAGAAAATTGGCATCTCCATCACGGAAAAAATAAGCGATAGCATCGTACGAAATGGGGACAGATGCACTGCCTTTGCTGACCATGAAAAAGCGTTCTTCTGTTTCTTTAAATGATTCGTCCTTTACATTTCCGGCGATCAGGTTGGATGCTTTACGATCATACTCTTTCGCTGCTTTATCAGGTTCCCGCCACTTCAGAAAGAAATAATAGCCCAGGTAATAGGCGTTAAGCAGCGTTATCATTAAAAGTATAAACGGGAAGTCATAGGCTTCGTAAGATGTTCTGAGTATATCGATTCCCCTTATTTTAAAATACAGCGTTGCCAGCAGAAATGCACCTATGCCGGGCGCGCCAATACCCAGAACAATCTGCGCGCCAACCCGCTTCAGCGAGCTATCGATCCATTCAAATCGTCGGTCCAGAAAGACGGTGATTCCGTAAACAGATTGGATCAGCAGGAAGGCAATGAGGAAAGAACCTGCAAAGGCTGTATAGTAATCACGGGTAAGCATCAGCCTGAATGAACTCTCAGGTTCCCCGTACACGATGATAATGTGGCTGGCCAGCGCGGCCGCAAAAATTCTGAAATATAAATCCCTGTAGCGTGGCAGGGACGGCGTTTGTACTTCCATAAGCTCGGTAGTCATGCAAGGGCCTTGTTTCAATTCCTTTAAACAAATGCCCCATCTGAATGGTTTATAAATAACGGTAGCGATTACCTCAAAAGTTCAAACGTTCAATTTTTAACCTTAGTACCAAAAGCAATTTTCTATGGAAAAAGAACCATTCAATCAGGCCGGGATAGACAATATTCTGTCCGTGCTATATGCAATGCCGGACAACGAACTGCAGGCAGAAGCAGGAAATGTGGAGGCAGATTTCCGGAGCTGGCTGATCGGCCATATCGGCTTCACCGACAATCAGCAGGAATATGTGCTGGGCATGAGCGATGCGTGGATGACGGATTCAGGCAGGCTGACGTCTTTGGCACTGAAGAGCCGGCTACCGGTCGTGCTTGAGCCGCCCGGTCCGGTGGACCCGCTGCCTCATTCAAGCAAATATGTGAGAACGGTCGATGGGCTGGTGATATCAGACCATCATGATGAGGGACCTACCTATACCGGGCAGATTACTTTCCGGATCGAGTACATCTAAGAACACGCCTGAAAAGCGTTGCCTAAAAATTTATCCTGTTCTTTTATGTAAAAAATATATTATATTGATATATTTATTCTCCTAAAGGGAGCATAGTGCAGGTTATTTATTCAGAGCGGGAAAAAGAATTGCTTACTTCACTGCGGGCCGGCAGTGAAGAAGCATTTGACGCGCTTTACTCTGTTTACAGCCGTCAGCTTTACAGCAATATTTACCGGATGGTACGCTGTCCCGATACGGCCCGGGAGCTTTTACAGGATGTCTTTGTCAGGGTCTGGGAAAAGCGCGATCAGATCAATCCTGAATTATCGTTCAGGGCTTATCTTTTTCAGATATCCCGGCACCTTGTGTACAACTTTTTCCGCAGGAAAAATATTGACCTGAAAGTAAAGCAGTACCTGACCAGCATAGGAACCGAACTTCACAATCAATTGGAGGAAAAGATCATTTACGAGGAGACAAAACAGCAGATCGAAGAGCTGATCAGCCAGCTCCCACCGCAGCGCAGGGCCATTTATACCATGTGCAAGCTGGAGGGCAAATCCTATCATGAAGTCAGCAGGCTGCTGGGTATTTCCGAGTCAACGATCAATGATCATATTGTAAAGGCCACCCGGTTCTTAAAAGGAAAGTTCCAGGAAGCCCCTGCGTCGGGCTTGTCCATTATAGCGGCTTTCTTACTGGCCCGGCTCTCTTAAAGCCATTCCATTTATTCAAAAAAATATTTTTTTTCTTCGCGAGCAGATGAAGCGATCCGGTTAAGTGTATTCCCTGTATAAAGCATTGAATGGAAAACCGGGATTACATTAAAAGTCAGTTCAAGCAATATCTCAATGGACAGCTCTCAGCAGAAGAAGCTAGGGAACTGCTGCATTTTCTGCAATCATCACCGGATGACGGATTTGTTGAGTCTCTTATTGAAGACAGCCTGGATCATCCCATTGCCGCCGCAATGGCGGACGACTTTTCACTTGGAAAACAACTGGAGGAAAGCAGGAAGCTGATCCATCAACGTATTTCGGGTAACGTAGTCAACGAACAATCCAACATCAGAAGTATATGGCGTAAAGCCACCACCGTTGCTGCGGCAGTCGCGGTTTTCCTGATAGGCTATTATGTGGTCAGGCCAAACGAAAAAATGGAAATGGTCACTGTAAAAGTGAGCAACGGCAGCATCAAAACAATTACTCTTCCTGACAGCTCAAAGGTCTGGCTGAACGCCGGTTCCACCTTACAATACCCGGTGCATTTCGCAGGAAATAACCGAACGGTCCTGCTTAAAAACGGAGAAGCTTTTTTTGATGTGACCCACGACCCCGCACGGCCATTCCAGGTACAGACAGGCAGCCTTTCCGCGACTGTTTATGGAACGTCATTTAATGTCAAATCTTTTAAAAATGACATCAGCGCAGGGATAAGGGTAAAGACCGGCAGAGTAGGTATTGTAGACCGGCAAATCTCCGGGTCCACCGTAATGCTTGATGCGGGGGAAGGCGTACGGATCGACAGGCGGGCACATACCATCAGTAAGATCAGCGTAGCATCGGCAGAGATCGGACAGTGGCGCAATAACACGCTTAACTTTTCAGGTGAACCTTTCAGCGAGGTGGTCCATGCCCTTGAACGCAGGTATGATGTGAAAATATCGATCCGCAAGCCTTCCCTTCAGGACGAAAAAATAACGCTTAAGGTAACAGATGAGCCGCTTGAGAGCGTGCTTCAGGTCTTAAGTCTTTCCAACAATTTCAAATACAGCATCCATGAAAAGTCAGTAATAGTTAATTAATAGATGGCTGCATGTCCGGAGGACGTGTGGCTAAAAACGGGAAATCCCGCGAAAAGCGCGGGATTCCCTTTTGATCGGCCTGCTGAAGTAAGATTAGAGCCCTTGCACTTTAGCGGCCATGAGTTCAGTAATCACTTATTAAACCCTAACAAATATGGTAAAAATTTACCGTACCCTAATCCCTGTACGCTTAAAATGTATGCGCCTGTCCAGCCTTGTTTTGAGTATTCTGTTGACCAGTGCGACCCTGCTGTTTGCTGCCGGACCTGCGCAGGCGCAGGTCACCCTTGAAACAAAACAGGCCGACATAAAAACCGTTTTCCGGCTGATCGAAAATCAGACCGATGTAAAATTCACCTTCAATGAAAGCACTATCCGGGAAGTTCCACGGCTCACCCTGCAATTAAGGAATGCTTCTTTAGCAAGTGTGCTTAGGGAACTAACGGTCAAATCCGGCCTTCAGTTCGAGCCTGTAGGAAAGCTGATAGCCGTTACAGCGAAGAAAAATGAGAACAACCCGACTAAGCCATCAGGCAACGCGGGCAGCGGCAACAACGACGCTCTGAAGCCCATCACTGGTAAGGTCATTGACGAAACAGGAAGCCCAATACCCGGTGCAACCATTAAAATCAATGGCACCAAAAGAATGGCTATCACCGGCATTGAAGGCCAATTTAACCTGAGCAATGTACAGGATAACACCACGCTGACCATAAGCTTCATCGGTTACGAAAGCCAGACGGTGCCGGTATCTGAAAACATGGTCATCAGGCTCAGAAAAGGCGACTCTAAACTGGACGAGGTACAGGTGATCGCCTATGGTACTACTACGCAACGACTAAGCACAGGTTCTGTTACTAAAGTGACAGCCAGGGAAATTGCAGCGCAACCGGTAGGTAACACACTAGGCGCGCTGATCGGTCGTGTTCCCGGCCTGCTCGTAAGTCAGGGTAATGGAGTAGCCGGATCTTCCTTTAAGATCCAGGTCAGGGGACAGAATGCGATCAGCAATATTTCACCTCGTGATGTAAACTCCGATCCGCTGATCATAATCGATGGCGTACCGTTCGCCCCAAACAATGACAATATCAATTTAATAGGCTCAATTGGTTCCCCGGTAGCCAGTCAGGGCTTAAGTCCCCTGAACCTTTTAAATCCCGCAGACATCGAAAGCATCGAAATTTTAAGGGATGCCGATGCAACGTCTATTTACGGTTCAAGAGGCGCATTCGGTGTGATCCTGATCACGACTAAAAAAGGAACGGCGGGCAGGACGACTGTTACTGCAAATGTTGGAACAGGCTATAGTAGAGTAGCTAACCATATAAAACTGCTTAACACTTCCCAGTATCTGGATATGCGCAAAGAGGCGCTGAAGAACGACGGCGTTACAGCCAACAATAACAATGCCTATGATCTGACCTTATGGGATCCTAACCGCTATACGGACTGGCAGAAAGAAATGACCGGTCGTTCTTCGGCCTATACGGACGCGCAGCTATCGCTCTCCGGCGGCAATGAGCAGACCCGGTTCCTGATGAATGGCGGCTATCACCATGAATCCACGGTATTCCCCGGTGAATTGGGCGATAACCGGGCAACGATGCACATCAGCATAGACCACAGCGACAAAAGCAAACGCTTCAATGCCAGTCTTTCGGTCAACTATGCTGCAGATAAGAACAATCAGATTTCCGCCAATTTTATGCAGGCCATGCTGCTCCCCCCGAACCAGCCTTCGTTCTATGACGCTGCCGGAAACATTAAGTGGGAAGATCAGGGGGTAATCTATACATCCAATCCCTATGCCAGCCTGCAAAGCGCTTATTCCGCTAAATCTAATAACCTGCTGGGCAACCTTCAGCTAAGCTATAAGATAACCAAAGACCTGACTGCCCGCTCAAGCTTCGGTTATAATAATGTAAGAATTGATGAGGTGTCAATTTATCCGTCAACCTCGCAGAATCCGCTCACAGTACAGTCGCCGGGTGGCTATTCTCAGTTCGGTTCCAATTCCTATAACAGCTGGATCATGGAGCCGCAACTGGAATACAGGAAAAAGGTTTTGAAAGGACAATTGACGGTACTGGCAGGTGGAACAGTTCAAAACCAGGACAATAATTACTCGTTGATAAATGCTTCAGGTTTTAGCAGTGACGCACTCTTAAAATCCGTCCAATCGGCTGCAACGCTTTCAGCAACTGGCAGCCTTTCCACTTACCGGTATGAAGCCCTGTTTGCCCGGATCAGCTACAATTTTCAGGACAAATACCTGATCAATATTTCGGGGCGCAGGGACGGTTCGAGCAGGTTCGGCCCGGGCAGGCAGTTTGGAAGTTTTGGCGCGGTAGGCGCTGCATGGATATTTACCGGGGAGGATTTCGTCAGGCAGTCGCTTCCCTTTCTGAGCTATGGAAAGCTCAGGGGCAGCTACGGCACCAGCGGCAGCGATCAGATCGGCAATTACCAATACCTGGATAGCTGGCGCAGCTCTCAATATCCTTATGAAGGAAACGCCGGCATCACCCCCGCAAGGTTGTTCAATCCGGATTTTGGCTGGGAGATAAACAGAAAGCTGGAAGGAGCCCTTGACCTGGGTTTTGTAAAAGACCGTATCCTGATTTCTGCGGCAGTATATCGGAGCATCAGCGATAACCACCTGATCAGCTACGCACTTCCTTCACAGACCGGATTTACCAGCATTACTAAAAACTTCCCGGCCGTTGTTGAAAATACCGGACTGGAAATCACCCTGAATACGGTGAATGTCAAAACTCATTCATTTGGCTGGAAAAGCAACCTGAACCTGACCGTTCCCAGGAACAAACTTGTATCCTTTCCGGACCTGGCCACATCGAGCTATGCAGGTATTTATACCGAAGGAAAATCGCTGAGCCTGGTCCAGGGTTATGAATTTCTGGGGGTTGATCCGCAGACCGGGGCATTTAAAATCGCCGATAAGAACGGGGATAACCAGTTATCTCTGGCAGACTATATCGATATCGGATCATTAGATCCCAAATGGTACGGCGGTTTGGGCAACCAATTGACCTTTAAGAACTGGAGCCTGGACTTCTTTATAGACTTTAAAAAGCAGCTAAACACCAACCTGCTGGGCTATGTCTATAACCAGAATTATATACCCGGAACGATGAACAATATTCCGGTCAACCTGCTACAACGGTGGCAGAGCCCCGGTATGCAGGCGCCCTATCCAGGTTTCACCGCTACGAACACTTCGGTCATCTATCAATCCATCGTAAACAGCTTTTCAGGGGCCAATTCAGGCAAGTACAGCATGATCACCTTTTTCCGGTTGAAATCGCTTTCCCTGTCCTATAATCTCAACGAAGCGTGGCTTACCAGGTATAAGATCCGCTCATGCAGGTTGTATGTGCAGGGGCAGAATCTGTTCAACGTATCCAATTACAAAGACGGCGACCCGGAAAATCCTAATTTTTTAATCCTGCCACCCTTGAGGACTATAAGCGCAGGTATCCAGGTATCCCTATAAATAAACGAACATGAAAAAAATAACTGAAACAAGCATTATAAAATTCCGGACGGTAGCCGCTCCGGTTTTAATTACCCTGCTTTGCTTTATAACTACATCCTGCAGGAAATTCCTGGAAGTCGGACCACCGGCAGATCAGGTAATATCTGCGGTGGTTTTCGAAGATGATAAAACAGCCACATCTGCGGTAACCGGATTATACAGCGAGATGATGAACAGGGCAATGTATTTTATGCAGGGTGGAATCACTTTATATCCGGGCATGTCGGCAGACGAGCTGACCTATACCGGTACTAATACCAGTATTAGCGCATTCTCTGTGAACCTGATTCCTTCGGATAACAGCATTATCACCACCAGTCTCTGGCAGTTCGCTTATGCTCATATTTATCAGGCGAATTCCATTCTTGAAGGACTGGATAAATCTACCCTGATAACGGACGGGGTTAAAAAGCAATTGAAGGGCGAGATGCTGTTTGTAAGGGCCTTTTGCTATTTCAATCTGGTAAATATTTATGGGGATGTACCGCTGGTCTTGACCACAGACTACCGGGTAAATGCAGCGATGGGACGGACGTCTGCCGACGTAATATATGCGCAGGTGATTAGTGACCTGAACAGCTCCAAATCCCTGCTTGGCAAAACCTCACCAACAGGAACGGCATCCCGGCCCAACCTGTGGGCACCGGCAGCGATGCTTTCAAGGGTTTACCTGTATAGGAAGGATTGGGCTAATGCCGGCAGGATGGCCGATTCGGTCATAACGAAATCCGGCCTTCAGTTAGAAACCAGCCTGGATAATATATACCTGAACACCAGTAAAGAAGCCATCTGGCAGCTGGCCCCTGTTCAGCCGGCTAATGCATCGGAAGGCGGGATATTTATTCCGGTTACTGCTACTGCTAAACCCACCTATGTGATTACGGCAGGTTTGCTTGCGGCCTTCGAGGCCGGGGACAAGCGAAAGACGTCGTGGACTGCCCAGCGCACGGTCAGTGGCGTAACCTACACTTATCCTTATAAATACAAGGTCAGGATAGCGACTGCCAAAACGGAATATAACACCGTTCTTAGGCTAGCAGAGCAATACCTGATACGCGCCGAAGCCAAAGCCATGCAAAACGACCTGGCAGGCGCGGTTGCAGATGTAGATATCATTCGTCAAAAACATGGTGGCTTTACCGGCATTTTAGCAGTGCCTGCCAGTCAGGCTGCAACCATTGACCTCATCTTAAAGGAGCGGCGCATTGAATATTTTGCCGAATGGGGACATCGCTGGTTTGACCTAAAGCGAACCGGTAAAGTTGATGCCGTGATCGGCGGACAAAAACCATCTTGGAAAAGCACGGCTGCGCTTTATCCGATCCCTTTCAGCCAGCTTCAGCGTAACCCGAATCTGACACCTAACCCCGGGTATTAATTATGAAATCTTACAGAACAATACTGGCACTGTTACTTATCCCTGCCTGCCATTTTTTGTCCTATGGACAGGCTTATAAGCCTCTGAAAGTCGGTGACACGATACCGGATGTTACGGTTAAAAAGATCATGAACTATGATAAACAGTCAGCCAGGCTTAGTGACTTCCGTGGAAAGTTTCTGATCCTCGACTTTTGGGCAATCTGGTGCGTGCCCTGCCTGCGGGCATTCCCAAAGCTGGATTCTTTACAGAAGCGCTATAAGGAAGACCTGACCATCCTGGCGGTGACCAATGAAACGCAGGATCAGGTAAAAACTACATTCCGCACCGTTCCGAGTCTTGGAGGCCTCAGAATCCCTACAGCCGTAGAAGATGCGGTGCTGAACCAATTGTTTCCCCATACGGCGGTGCCTCACGAAGTAATTATTGACAGGCAGGGTAAGGTGATCGCGATTACCGATGCCGAAAGCATCAATACGCCCATGATCGAAAAGCTCATCAATAAGCAGGCACAGGTGTTTTATGAAAAGAAATCAGTAATGAAATTTAACTATGAGCCTCCATTATTTGCGGATACAACTTACGTTGACAAAATCAAATACTATAGCGTTATAGGTAGCTACATTCCTGGCTTAGGAGGGCCGAGTGGCAGAAAGGGATTTAAAATGGGTAGTGGAGAAGCGGACACCACTTTTTACGCAGTTAATGCGTTTGGAATAAACCTGCTCAGGCAGGCCAATGTTGGCGATATCAGCAAAGTGAATGAATACACAGAGAACAGGGTCATTTATAAAACGAAGCATCCCGAAAGGTTCATAAAGCCCAAAGATCAATCCCTTAAAGTGTTTGAGCCCTGGGCGATTAAAAACAATATCAGTTACAGCATCACAGTGCCGGCAAGTGAATACCAGACCCTATATCCCCGGATGAAAGCAGATATAGAACGATACTACAAAGTGAAAAGTTCCATCAGGAAATTGAAAGTTGATTGTTATGTAATAACCCATGTTGATTCGATAAGACTAAAAGCAACAGGGACAAAGCGGAAATTCGATCAGGGTTCAACAGTATGGACAGTACAAAATCTGTTTATGACAGGTAGCAGATTTGGCAGCAGTATCCTACAGCATATAAATGACTATTGTCCTGTTCCGGTGGTTTATGAAGGCGGCGGCAACCCTAAACTGAGCTTTGATTTTGTGCCTTACTTAAACGATTTTGCGAAACTGCAGCAGGAATTGGCTTCAAAAGGAATCACGATCATTAAAGCCAGAAGGAAGATGAATATGCTGATCATTGACGATGCCGACTATTAATCATAATAGAAAGGGCGGTGACGAATTAATTCGTCACCGCCCTTTGGGGTAACTGCCTGTTACGGGCGGGAAATCATGTCAGTCACCGTAGGTGATGATTTCAGGCCTTGTGAAGGATCGGTTTGGTCTGCCAGTTGATCCTGGTGATACCCGTTTTCACATACCTGGCTGCCGGTGTTCGGGCATCCGGAAGACGGGATCTCCAAGCTTTTTACCTGTTGATCGTTATAGTTGCCGTCCTGATCGAACCAGTAGAGTGATTCTTCGGTCGGTGGCGGCGGGGCGAAAGCCTTTACCAGTTTCGGAGTTACAGCAGCGCCGATGGCAAATACAAAGGCCAGTGCGGCAAGCGAGATTTTAATACGTTTCATAATCTTGTTTTTTTTGAAATGATCGATATGGTTAACACATTTTTGCCCGATGCACGATTTTATAGCATCGCCGCTTTGGTTAGGAATAGTCCTGCTGGCAAAGAGCTGATAAGAACGGCAGGATTGCGTTCTGGCTCTAATCCGGATTGTATCGTGACTCATTCAGGTCGCCAGTTGATCTGATTGCTGAAGGGTGAAGTCGATTGATCTTTTATGAAGTAGTATACCTGTTGCCGCAAGGGCAGCAAAGACAATGTTGAAAACTATATGGGATTTCCAGCCGAGTGAGTTCTGGATGATGCCACCGCAGGAACAGGGGATGGTATGGCTGAAGCTGAGTATTCCTATCAGATAAATAGTAAATATCATCAGCAGGAACAGGGATGACCATAGACCGGCAAACAGCTTTTTCGGGCGTGCCAGGAGAAAGGCGATGCCCAGCTCAATCAATGGAATAATGACTGAAACAAAACCCGCGAAAGATTCGATAAGTGGTGATTTTCCTAACTGAACACGGAACGCACGATAGTCGATCAGTTTACTGACAGCGGCATAGACCCAAAGCAGGATAAGTAATGCACTGATAACATCAACGATCAATTTTTGGCTGCGCATAAATACGTGTTTTATGATGATAATAACAGAAAGACGGGTGAAATAAACGGTGCTGTTGC
Source organism: Chitinophagaceae bacterium (assembly GCA_965200035.1). Taxonomy (GTDB): domain Bacteria; phylum Bacteroidota; class Bacteroidia; order Chitinophagales; family Chitinophagaceae; genus UBA1952. Next base: position 2,785,292 of record OZ241334.1, read on the forward strand.
GTGGCTTTGTTGAATAACTTGAAATCTTCGGTTTGAGAGAGTTTGAATAGCGGGGCTGGAATTTTTCCGAATGACGCTGACCTGTTTTTACCGTTCTAATCCGATCTGAAATCAAGGTATATGGATAAAACCGGGCTAAAAAAAGTATTATGCGAATGGGCCGATAGCCGATGTTAATCTCCGTTTCATGCGAAAACAGAAGGTTTTTCAGGGTAATAATGGCCTTACCATTTCGGTAAGGCCATCGAAAGCTGCTGACCTATTTAAGCCCGGTCGGGCAGGTACAGGTAGGGATTAAAGAAGCTGTTGTCGTAGTGGTATTGGTTGTGTCAAATGCTGAATTACCTACCTGTTGACGGTTACTGAATTTAAAAGCAGTTCTGCGTCTTGTCGCTGTTGAGTTAGTTGCGTTCATGTGATTTTTTTAATTGTAAATAATAAACTGAACCTAATTTAATTAAAGACCACAGGTGTAAATGATTTATTATATAAACCCCCTATATAGCCTATGTTAAAAACATTATAGATGGAAACTACAATCGGGTTAAGGTTTTTTGAGGGCAGGGTGAGGACGGTCGTCCTTATAATCTGTCTTTATATTATTCAGGAGCAAAGCCTGCTTTATCTACAGCCTCAGCCGTTTAATCCTGCATGGGCAATTGCATATTACATTTTGGATGTATCCTTTTTCTTCCTTGCTTCCTATTGGTCGGTTCCATTAACGCTCAGGCGTTCCGGTCCTTTGGTGAAAGGGTTAATAGCTCTGCTATGCACATTCACCCTTTACATCGCAGCCCAGAATATTTTAGACCTGATCTTAAGAATGCTTCAGCATCCGGCAGCTTCGTTTGCCGGCCTGTCGTTGTCCTGCAGGCTTTCTCTTTTCCGGGGCTTTTATTTATTAATCCCTGCTACTGCTTACTTCGTATCGAGGGAGGGCATGAGGAAGATGGAAAGGTCGAAAGATCTGGAAATTGAGAAAGCGGAGCTTAAAACGGCTTTCCTTCGTTCCAGGATCAAACCTCATCTGATATTTAATTCGCTCAGCTTTGTATATACACTGATAAAAACCATTTCGCCACAAGCGGCTAAAGTAGTCCGCCTCCAGACTAAAGTCTTGCGCTATGCTTTTGCTGAGCGCGTTACTCCGGTAACGCTCGGAGAAGAACTGGACCAGATGTTCAATTATATCGAACTGAACCGGGAAAGACTTGGCGAGCAGCTTTGTCTGGATGTAAGTATTACAGTGGATGAACGTGTTAAAATATTGCCGTTCCCTCCACTGGTACTGATCGGTTTTGTAGAGAACATGTTTATGCACGGCAATCTGAGCAAGCAGAACCATCCTGGTATCCTGGTCATCAGCAGCAGCGGGCAAAAGCCTGAAAATGACCACGCAAAATCTTAAAAAGAAAGCGAGGCGGCTGGATGGATCGGGCGTCGGCCTGGCCTACGCCAGAAACTACCTTGAAGAACATTATCCGGGCCGCTATGACCTGAAAATAAACGACTTTGAAACGATTTTTGAATTGGAATTTACCATTGAACTATGAGGCTCAGATGTTATATCGTTGATGATGAGCTGACCAGCATCCTGACACTGTGCCCCTATATTGAAGAGCACAAAGATCTTGAGCTGATCGGATACGATACGGATGATGAAAGAGCGATCAGCAGCCTGTTGAAAAAAGAAGTGATCGCTGATATTCTGTTCCTGGATATCAATATGCCTAACATTAACGGGATAGATTTTGCTGACAAAATAAAGGGTACTGCCATTACGATCATTTTTGTGACCAGTGATGAAGGATATGCCTTGTCCGCATTTGAATATGGCATTGCTTATCTCGTTAAGCCATTCGATCTGGAGGACTTTCTGAAAGTGACCGCGAAAGCACTTCAATGGTATGAAGGCAAGAATCCGGAATTAAATATTAAAGGCGATGCGCTCAGCATAAAGGATGGCAGAAAAGGAAATTATATCATTATCCAGCTGGGTGATGTAATCTTTATAGAAAGTAATTCTAACTATTCAAATTTTACGATGCGCAATGGAAAAGTACACGTTGCCTATATCTCAATAAAAAAGCTGGTGAGCCGGCTGGATGGGTTGGGTTTCTGGCGGGTTCACCGTCAGTTTATCATCAACCTGAAATTCGTCGGGACCGTGTCCGGCGATACGCTCAGGATGGGTGATTATATTATTCCCATCGGACCTTCTTATAAAGACCCGTTTTTAACTGAGGTCATCCGGAAAATCCTGCCGGGGTAAAACCATACTACTGGTTCACTGCCGCTATAAAGTAAACTTTCTAATCATCGACTGTTTAAGAAAATAATAGTAGACGACTGCCTCATGCAATCTTTGGGAGGATGAAAAAAGCCGGTTGATATGCATATGCAACAGGGAGGTAAAAATGGACGGCCTTTCGTGTCGCTCGTATTTGCGCAGCGTTTCGATAAAGGAAGCAACAAAGAGCTGAAAGGCAGGACTTACGGTACTGCTTAAATGGACCTCTTCCTGCCTGTATTTCTGCCAGGCGGCATTGAGCGCTTTAAACTCAAACGTTTTTAATCCATGCTCCTGGCCGAACAGTTTATTGTTGCTGCTTATCAATTCAGCAAAGTCAGCTTCAGGGATGATGCATGAATTTTCAATGGCCGCAATTAATGCAAGACAGTTCTGGTAGCGCCTCATTGTCTCACTGTCCTGATCGATCATTTCAAGGACGTAGCTGCTGTCTTTTTCAAAATGCCCTTCGACCTCAGCTATATTTTTATTCCCGTAACGGCCGGTTTCACGGCGATAAGTTCTGATCTGTATATCTGCAATAATCCCGGTTTCTACTTTTTCTTTCATCAGCAGATTGAATGATGCAGTTAGTGTAAGCGCTGCGGAAGGATCAGTTATTAGTAACCGAAACCGGATATGGCTGCCATTTTCTGTGTACCGGATAAAGAACCAGTTGATGATCTTTTTACGGTGCGTCCGGACCAGCGTTGCGATAGCACCGGTCAGGATTTCATCCGCGCGGGAGTGGTGACAATAAATTTCATAATACAGCCATTCCTGACCGGGCAGATAAATCTCTTTTTGCTTTCGCAACGTCTGCTGAGCTATAGATGAAGCGGGTGCCGGACCATAGATTTGCTGCCGGTGGAAAAGGTTTAAAAGTATCTGTGGCAGATAGGGCTTTTGATCTTCGTCCTTAATGCCAGCAGTAGCGGGAATTAGAACTTCTTCCAGATAAAGCTTTTTTTGCTTTTGCAAAAAAGTCGCCAGCGCTGTCAGGTCAGCTTCATTTGCACAATTGAAGCACAGGGTCTGATCGCCGCTTCCCGTTCTCAGGAATGCAGGCATATTCCCGCACTTGAAATAATCCGTAAGATCGGCGGCCGATACAGGTCCGGAACCTTTTTGAACAGCCTTCAGATCAAGAAGCCAGGTAGCGGGAGACAGGATGATATTTTTGAATTGAAGACGCGGGTAAAAATTCAGATCAGCGATGCGGTCGCGTAACCGGAGGCTCAGGTTTTTGTGTATGCCCTGATGCTGCAGATCACATAATAAACGGAAGACCGGCAGGTCACTGAGCAGATAATTGTAGGCAGATGCCAGCCTCGGTATGAGCCTGCAATTCAGCTTTGCTGAGCGCAGGATCAATTCACCCCCCTGAACCGATAGCCGCATATCCCATAATGACAGTGGCTCATCGGAAGTGTCGTAATTCAGCAGGCTGAGCTGAAGGTCATAAATGGTTTTTCGCCGGTTGACATTATCCACGACGTTTCCCGTAATGTATCCAACATCAAAGAAGCGCACATCAGGATTGCTGTCTCTTTCAATTGCTGCCATCGATTGTGCATTTTGCAATATGCGGTCATTGGCCAGGGTAAATCTTCCGGTGAGCGCGGTGGCGGTGGCACCGCCCAAATGGTCAAGCAGGATCAGGTCATCGGTGGGTGAACACAGAACAGACAGTGTATTCGGTAAAGGCTCATTGCCTGCAATGGCCGGCATATCGAGGCTTTCAATATCCAGGATGCGGTTATGTTCCACAAATAGTCCCGGTAATAAATGGTTTAACGTTGAATGGTCTGAGGATTCGTTTTTGCCTTTTTTTTTCAGAAGCTCTATCAGGTTATCGTTATCTGAATCTTCTTCCATGTCGCCATAACCAACACCCATTTCTGGGTCGAGCGCTTCCATGACCGCTACTTCTACCTCGCCGAATTTTTTAAGGAAACGCTTAATGAATTGTTCAAATTCGGGTGGCCGGTAGGATGGTAATATCCGGTGGAGCTTTTCAACAAGCGCGGGCAGGTGACGGAACAGGTGCTGATTCAGGCTGCCCCGGATATGCGGCCGCTCAGCGATTACATATTCGCATTCTCCCGCCACTGCAGGGACCATAACACCCTCGAAATATTCCGGGCCTATTATGTTCGGATGCCACGACGATAACAGGAGCTGATCTTCCAGCATTTCTTCCAACAATTTTAAAAGTCTTTTTTTACCTATCCCGGAACTGAACGCATCTATAAGATCTGCTATTTTTTTACGCGCTTTGCAGGTATCAAGGATTTTGATTGTCAGTTCATCCTTCGGAACCTCCGCCAATTCATAACCACCTTCAAATCGTGCAGCGTACCTGATGCCGGTTTCGGTTAAATAAAAAGTGCTGTTAGTCAAAAGCAATGCATCCTGCTCAACGAGATCATTAAAAACCGATGCTGTGCCGCCTGTATCAGCCCAATCAGGAAAGCAATGCAATACCTGGTCATTGGCGATGATCATAGGTTGATCGTTGCCTTTATGCAATTCTGCAACCCCCAGCCCCGCAAAGCTGCCGTAGGGTGTAGCCCGGTAGCATGACCGGTTGAAATATTTCCAGACCGTATTACGGATATTTAAGGGTTGGGAATCCAGGTCCCTGTATTCCAGGTCGCTTATGATCTGGTAGAAATCCTTGGATGAGCTCCTTATTGAAGCCTTAAGCTCCTCCCAGCATTCTTCAGGCTGTTGATCGTAACTGAACTGTGGAACACGGTAAATAAAGGCCGGGTCAATCTGCATTTTCATGATCCTATGAAAATGCAGAATATAGTTGTCAGATGCAGATCTGTTATGCGAAAGACTAAAATAGCCGATGTAAATAATTCTTTGCCATCAAAATGATTAATACGGAGCTGCCTTGTTTGATATAAGCTGCCGTTTTAAAACATGAATACCCTGTGAGAAAAACGGTTCCCTGATATTTTTTCATAATCTACGTTTGCACTCATTTTCGGAGAATTCATTATGTGGTGAATGGCCGAATAAAAACTGATTCAAAATTTATGAACATACTATTTTTGTACGGATAAAATAGAAAACTAATTAGCGTTTAGCTAAACCGAGCTGTCGTCGAAATCGTCGAAAATTTCCCTGAATACAGCAAGTTTGATGCTAAACGCCTGCTGGTACCTTTCGGGTACCGTGGGCGTTTTAGTGTTACTTGTATTCAGGGCCCTTCGACGAGCCTCAACGACTTGTAACGCGGACACTCACGGTACCCGTTCTGCTTATAGCCGGTCTTCCCCTTAGTCATCAGTTTTCTTTTATCTCATATCTTTTTGCCTTGCGGCCAGCGTTCGTCTTTCTGTTTCTTACTGTACTGCTATCAGGCTTCCTGGCATTCCATGCGGATGCCCAAGAAGCTGAGCAGGTATATGTCAAAGGCCGGCGGTATCTGGATTTGAATATTCATGCGATTGACAAGTATGCAGCGAGACTTGAACGGACACAAAAGAACCTGTTGGGTAAGCTGAAACGAAAGGAACAGCGGCTGGAAAAACGGTTTTTACGAAAGGACTCTGTGCTCTATGCAAGGTATAAAGCAAGCAATACCATCAGCTATGATTCTATCTCAAAGCTGGCTGCTACGCCTCCCGATAGCGCTACGCTTGCCGCCCGGCTTTTCCACAGCGGCAATAAGACCATTGATACCCTGAAGCGGGTGTATGGCTTTGTGCAGTCCAAAGCATCTTCACTCACCTCAGCGGCAGGCAGTACAGCAGGCGCCGCAGGCTTGGAAGGGTACAGCGGCCAGCTGAGCAGTCTGCAGGGCCGCCTTTCCTACGATCAGTACCTCAGCGAGCTAACTAACCAGCGAACTACAAATCTGGAAAGCATCGCAGGCAATGACCCCACCGTCACCGGGATGCAGAAGCAGCTCTACTATGCGAAGAGCAAAATAGCGGAGTGGAAGAAGATCGCCGATGAGCCCACGAAAGCCGAAGAGCTGGCGCTGGAATACCTGCAGGGCACCAAAGGCTTCAGCCTGAACAATATCGCAGAAGGCGGCGTGGGCAGCGGCGCTACCACAGGCAGTGGCGGCCTGAATGCCGATGATTTAGAAAAACTAGGCTACCAGACCAAAAGACAGGTGATGGCAGGACTGCAGCAGAAGTATGGCAGCAGCCTGGGCAGTATGCAGACGAACCTGACCAAAGAAGTGAGCGACTGGCAGGACAAAGCTCAAAGCCTGTCTGCTCAGGTAAAGGAAACGAAGCAGAGCCTGCAGGGGTTGCGGCATACAGAAAAGCCGAAGTTCAGGATCAACCCGATGCGCGGGCTGCCCTTCTGGAAAAGAATAGAGAAGCAGTATGGGTTCAATACGACAAGAGCTGCTGCCAATCCCGACGGCTCACCCCGTCCGGCGATGCTTTCACTATCAGCAGGAGCAGCTTACCGGCAGACGCCGAAGCTGAGCGCAGGTGTGGCGCTGGCAGGCGATATGGGGCTTGGACAGAACTGGTCACAGATCAGGTTCAGCTTTGAGGGATTAACAGCAAGAAGCTTTGTGACCTGGCAGTGGCAGTATGGCATTGGTGCTTATGGTGGCTATGAACGCACGTGGAAGCAGGCAGCCTTTCAAGCGAATCCGGAGAACAACGCTCCATCCCTTACCCCATCTGTGCACAACCGGGAAGGCTATAGCGAGGCGGTGTTGTTGGGCCTGACCAAGAGTTACAAGGTCAACTCGAAATGGAACGGGCAGATACAATTGCTCTACGATATATGGTGGCAGGAAAAAGCCCTGCGATCACCCATTGTTTTAAGATTTATTACAATAAGCAATAATTATTGAAATATTACAAAAATAACATGAAAAGTAAACCTCGTTTTTCATTCCTTTTTTATATAAGGATAGCTAAAGTATTGGTTCTGAGCGCTGGCTGGATACCGGTCAGCGCACAAAATATCTCACTTGCAAGCCACCAGCTGCCGCAAAACTATGCTCTTCCCACACCGGAGGCAGCAGGCGTAACCAAGGTTGCTGATATTCCGGTAACCCTTGGTACAGGTCAGGCCAATGTCAGTATCCCTCTTTATACCATCACTTCCGGTAAACTTTCATTGCCGATTTCATTAGATTATGATGCTTCGGGAATCCGGGTAGAGCAAGAAGCAAGCGATGTTGGTTTAGGGTGGACGCTGAATGCAGGTGGCGCCATTACCAGAGCCGTCAGGGATAAGGATGATTATCAGACCACAGCTAATTATCATCAAATTGGTGGCGACCTTTGGAATGATGTGGTGCCCAACGGCACCTATCCAACGATGCAGCAATACGATATCGCCTATAGGGTAGCAACTGTTTCTCTTGCTGATGCCATTCCGGACCTTTACACATACCGAATTGCCGGATTGTCAGGAAAGTTTGTAAACCTCGGCACTGCTGACGGGATCAGGCAAATCCCTAAAAAGAATATTGCTATTAACGGGGGCTATAAAAGCTGGAACCTGACAGATGGTAATGGTAGCCTTTACCAGTTCGGTGATGAAAACAACGATAGCTATTATGAAACCAATAACCTGCGTACGTTTCAATCCAGCAATAGTGGAAATTCAGATGGTGCGCAAAGTATCCGTACTGCCTGGTATGTCAGGCAAATTAAAGATAAGGACAACACAGCTACAATTGATTTCCAGTATGATAAAACTTATGTAGAATATAATAACGGGCGGACCAGATCTCAAATCTATGAGGTTGGAACGCTGGACTATTTTACGGTAGCCAATCTTTTGGATGCTGCAGAATCCCGCACCAGTCAACGGATTAACTCTGTCGTGGTAAAGAAAATCACCTTTAATAACGGCTCAGTTGAGTTTCTTAATTCGATGAATAACAGACAAGACCAGTGGTCTGACCCTGCCCACCCCATGCAACCAAGACTGGAGGCTGTATTAGTTAAAAACAATAAGGGCGAGACCATTCGGGAAATCGATTTCGGCTACAGCTATTTTACCGCAGCGAATGCGCAAAATCCTACCTACACTGACAAGCGGCTTAAGTTGGATGCCATTTATATTATAAACGGAACTGCACCGGCTGAGAAATATGCATTTACCTACAGCACGATTGCGCCACCAAGCAAAAATTCTTATGCAGTTGATCATTGGGGTTACTACAACGGGCATGATGAGAATAATACACTGATACCGAGATATGGATATCTGAATCCGGATTTTTCAACAAATAGTACACCGGACTTTTTAACCTGTCCATCATCGGCCATGATGTTTAATGGTGCTTATAAAGAAACTGATCCTAATTATGTAAAGGCAGGCAGTTTAACCGAAATTCAGTATCCTACCAGCGGCAGAGTTAAATTTAATTACGAATGCCATACAGTTAATCAAAGCGAATACATATATGACTATACGTATATTAATAAACCGCCAAATTTCGTTGTGAAGACAAGTGCAACGTCATTTCAGTCGCCAGATGGTACCGTGTCTTACAATGCGGGTAATACAGGTCCGGTATCAAGCTATTATTTCTTTACTATTCCAAACAATTCGCTGACGGCAGGTGGTGTAAAGGCCAAGTTTGCATCCTACGCTAGTTGGCCATCCAATGCTGCATCAACCGTGATAACCCACGCCAATACTCATACCAGTTTAGCTAAGAAGAACAGCTCAGGTGGGTATGACGATGTAAAGTCGTTTATCTATGCGGATGCCAATATGCCGATGCCGGCTGAAGACTGCCAAGATAATATCATTTTGCCACCTGGTGATTACAGGGTTATAGCACAGACAGGTGGAATCGGGTTTCAGATCAAGTCTTATATCACGGTATTGATTCCAAAAACGATCTATGCATCTTCAACGATCAAAAATGTGGGGGGATTACGCATCAAAGATATCACTTATGCAGATCCTATCAGTAACGGAAGCAGGTACATTCATTATAGTTATGCAAACCCCCAGGATCCGGTGAAGACAAGTGGTTATACTTTTGCGCCTATTACGCGTAATTCTTACATGAAGAGTTGCAATCTATTTTACGGGGATAGATCGCATGCGCCGAGCTGCTGGTATTATCCCTCAAACAATACGCAAGCAGTGCAAATTCCCTGCTGTTATTTAAAGGGCGACGGTTTGGTTCTTTCTTCGACCACAAATGTAGATTTCGGGGATGGTGCCAATGTGAATTATGAGTATGTAACTGTGACAGAAGGGAATGGTGAGAATGGAAAAACATTGCAGCAGTTCAGCAGAGCCCCTGGTATACATCTTAGTTATTTGGATGGGTTGCCGCTGCACACCTGGACCTATAGTGCATCTAACACTTTGGTTCAGGAAACGGCCAATGAATATACGGCCCAGCCTGGCACTGAAGAGCATTATGGATTTAAGATACTTGCAAAAGGAAATCACCCGTGTGCTGAAGCCCCGAACACAACCAATCCGAACTTATCACCTGGTGCTGGCTTCCTGCTTGGCTATGAATGGCAACCCATCCGCATGCGCTCAGAATGGATACCTCTGACCAAAACCACCACTACCCAGTATTTTGATGCTGCGCCACCTTTAATCCAGACCGAGACTTACACCTACAACCCGCTCAACCTGGAGGTAGCCAAAATAGAGCACAGCACTTCCGACAATCGCACCACTGCCCAGTATTTTAAATACCCTGTGGATTATACCTCTCCTCCTTCCTCCTTGCCTAGCAATGAACTTAAAGCTGTCCTGACCCTTAAAAACCAGCATGCTCACAGCCAAGTTGTCGAAAAATATAGCTCGGTCATATCTCCTAACAGCGGTGAGCAGGTGACTGAGGGTTCTTATGTCGGCTTCTCGCCCATACCATCCTCCCTGGTCACGGAGCAGACTCCTGAAGGACCGGTCAGCCATTATACAGCTGCTCAGGCGGATAACATTTTTACTACAGAATCTGCCAGCTCGTTGTCAGGCTTTCAGCCCAGCTATGTAGCCAACAATGGCGGCAATACAAATATTGCTAAAGACCCGGCCTACAAGCTTCAGTATTCTGTGCTCAAGTATGACACGCGGCTAAACCCGCTGGAAACAAAAAATGAGCATGGTGTCAAAAGCGCGCTGCTCTGGATGTACAACAGCGAACTCCTAAGCGCAGAAACAGTCAATGCAGGCCAGGACCAGATTGCATTCACCTCTTTCGAAGACGCTTCCAACGGCGGCAACTGGACCTACAACGCCTCTGCTATCACAACCTCCGATAAACTGACAGGCTCAGTAAGCTATAACCTGAGTGCCGGCTCTTTGTCCAGCAGCAGTCTGCCGGCCGGCGACTACGTTATATCCTATTGGCGCAAAGGCGGTTCAAGCACGGTCAATGGCAGTGCGCCTACCTTCGCCGGGCAATCTGCAGGCGGCTGGACTTACTTCGAACACCACCTAAATAACCCGTCATCATTAAGTATTAATGGCAGCGGTCTCGTTGACGAGGTAAGACTTTACCCCTCGGGGGCAACGATGAAAACCTGGTGCCATGCCCCGCTCGTCGGCATCAGCAGTATCTGCGATGAGAATAACCATATCCAGTACTATGAGTATGATGAAATGGGCCGTCTTTCCGTGATAAGAAATCAGGATGGAAATATTGTGAAGAAACTCGAATATGGAGTCCAGCAGGCCGACTAAGAATCCGTTTTCCCCTCTTTTAAACTATTCAAACACCACTTCTGCCATGAAGTATTTTAAGTTATTTTCACTGATCGCTCTGCTGGGTATAACCGTCCCGGCTTATGCCCAGGTAGAAAATTCACCTAAGCCCGGCGCACCGGCACCGGCACCCGTAACCATTTTTCCGGATCTGGTCAACTATAACCTTCCTACAGCTAACCGCAACTTTGTCCGGTCTATTATACCGTCAAAGCCAGTCACCAATTCTTCCCAGGTGTCGCTGGGTAGCCAGACTGCGGGGCCCTGTGTTATATCAGCCCAATATTTTGATGGCCTGGGCCGCCCTTCGCAGGAGGTAGCGCGCTCAGCGGCCGGCAACAATGTGAACAGCGACATAATAACCGTTCACACCTACGACAATCTGGGCCGGGAGACCAACCGGTATCTGCCTTATTCGGTTGCCGACCAGTATGCCCTCGTCCACGGCAGGCTGAGGACCGATCCTCTGAATGCCCTGTCCGGCCAGTACCAGAGCCTATACCCTGGCGACCAGCCTTACAGCACCACAGAATACGACGGTTCACCTCTTAACAGGGTGACCAGAACCTGGGCGCCCGGCGCATCCTGGATAGGGGCCGACCATGCAGAGACTTATGTGCAGCGCACTAATACTGCTGATGAGGACGTTCGCCTCTGGACTATTGGTGCTGGGGCTGCAGACATGCCCTACTCATCCCGTGCTTATAATGCGGGTGAGCTACACGCCAATGTATTTTACGATGAGGAAAATAAATACGTTGTTGAATATAAAGACAAACAGGGACGCACGGTACTCAAAAAGTCTTTCCTGGAATCTATTCAGAATGGAGGACCGCATCTGCAATTTGCCTGCACTTATTTCGTTTATGATGATCTGAGCAGGCTTCGGTTTGTCATTACCCCGCAGGCTGTACATGCTGTTTGCAACAGTGGATGGAGCCTTGCTTCTGCTGCCGGACTTTGCTACCGCTACAGCTATGATGGCCGCGGACGGGTAATCCAAAAGCAATTGCCTGACAAAGAAACGGAATACCTGATCTATGATGCTCATGACCGGCTGGTGCTTACACAGGATGGCAACATGCGCAGCGGCGGTCAGAGCAATTGGCTTTTTACCACCTATGATGCCCGCAGCCGCCCACTCACCACAGGCTTATACACCGACCCCCTGCAGCGTTCGCCTCTGCAGCTGCAAAGCGAGATTGAATCAACAAATGGTTCTTACACGACCAATGATCTGCTCTACTTTCTGAAAAATACTGACCTCATCGGTGCATACCCGAATACCCGCATAGCTGACGCTGAAGCCTATACCTACACTTATTATGATGATTACAGCCACGCCTCCGGCGCTATTTTCAACAGCAGCTTCAACAGTATGCTCACAGGCAACAGCGCCTACTGTAGTATGCCAGGCTCCTCGGCTCAAACCCGGGGACTGGTGACCGGCACATTGGTAAAGGTGATGGATCAGCCAAGCACCAATAGCTGGATAACTACCACAAACTTCTATGATGATAAAGGGCAACTGATACAGCAGCAGGCCGGTAATGTTGTGGGCGGGTTGGATATAACCACTTGTCAGTACGACTTCCAGGGCACCCTTGCCAGCAGTGTGCTGCATCATACTACTTCCCTGGAGCTGCCTCCCTATAACGTTACCAATATCGTAAAGAAGTTTACCAAAAATTACTATACCGGTAAGATCACTGCGGAGGATCAGGACATTAATGGCATAGGCTTCCGGAATATATCCAGTACCACCTTTGATGCGTTTGGAAGGGCAATTAATAAACAGCTTGGCGCAATTGCCAATAACGTCTATAATTACAATGTCCGGGGCTGGCTGACAGGCATCAACCAAAGCGGCATTGAGAACTACGGCTCAAACGAGTTTTTTCATGAGCGTTTAAGCTACGACAGGGGATTTAGCCAGCCACGTTATGATGCAGGGATTTCGGGCATCGAATGGCGTGGGCATGGCAGCCTTTCGCCACGGCGCTATTACGGCTATAGCTATGACCCGGCTGAGCGGCTTACCGATGCCTGGTTCGGGGAATGGAACCCGGGAGATATAGGCTGGAACAGGAATAAGAATGACTATGGGGTGTCGTCGATCCGCTATGACGCTAACGGCAACATCAGCCAGATGTATCAGCGCGGGCCGGGCCTGGATGCAAACGGGCATGCGGTGCCGGTGGACATGGATCAGATGCATTACACCTATGCCCCGTTATCCAACAGGCTCATGAGTGTGAGCGAGGCTGATAACAGCATCGTGACTACGGCACCGGACTTCAGGGATGGCAATACGAACGGGGACGATTATGATTATGACGCCAATGGCAACCTGACCATTGACCGCAACAAGGGAATTACCACTCCCATCGTCTATAGCCTGCTCAATAAGCCGGTGCATATTGAAGTGCAGAATAAGGGCAGTGTGGATTATACCTATGATGCATTGGGCAACCTGCTGCGCTCAACCGTTTCGGAAACCGGGCACCAGACCAAAACGACGGACTACTGCGGCCCGGTAGTTTATGAAAACAGGAAGCAAAAGTACATTCTGCATAGTGAAGGGCGCTGCCGGCCAGACCCGGCTGCCGCTGCCGGCACCACAGCCTACCTGTACGATTATTTTGTGAAAGACCATCTGGGCAATGTGCGCACGGTAATCGGCGCAAAGGAAACCAGCGGGCTGGAAGAGCTGGTTTACCAGACAGGGCTGGAGGTAGCGCATGCCTACGCGGACGGGCTGCTGTGGACGCATCTAGATGATGTACGGGCCGATAAGCCGGATGCCACACCGGGTGATGTAAAGGCGGCTCTTCTTGATGGCAGCGACCCTGCAAGACGCATCGGCACAGCTATTATGATCAAGGTAATGCCTGGCGACAAATTCAGGGTTTCTGCCGATAGCTGGTATGATGGCGTCAACAATGAGGGCGGTGCAAACAGCCAGGATGTAGTAGGCTCATTGCTTTCGGCTCTTTCGGGCGGCAGCCTGTACGAAGGGGTTACAGTTGCCGAGCTACCGCACAATATGCAGATTATCCAGAGCACGTTTGGAAATGAACAGGTGACAAATGCATACGATGCGCTGACCAGTAATGTATTTGACCCACAATACCCGGCAGCGTACCTGAACTACCTTCTTACGGATGAGAACGGGGAGGTGATGGATGGCTCAGGGGTACTGCAGGCGAAAGGTGCGGCGAGTGCCTGGAATAGCAATGAAAGCGGTGAGGTAGAGGTGGGCAAAGCGGGCTATCTGACGGTGTGGACGGCTAACAAGGGCGTTGGCCCGTTGTATTATGACCGTGTATCGGTTGTCTTTTATAAAGGTGAGGTACTGGAAGAAAACCACTACTATCCGTTCGGACTAACCCTTTCTACTGCATCGGGGAATGCCAATGAGAAGAATAATTATAAGCTGACCACTAAAGAACTGCAGGATGATCTGGGATTGAACTGGTACAACTTCGGGGCAAGAATGCAGGATATGCAAACCGGAAGATGGCTGCAGATAGACCCGTATGCCGAAAAAACCTACGCTGAATCCCCTTATTCATATGTTGGCAATACCCCCAGCTCTTATGTGGATGTTCAGGGCAACTTTAAAATTCAGATCAACAGTGATATTGCGAAGCAACTGAACTGGAGCGAAGCAAATATTTCAAGATTTATACAAGTCAATAAAAGCCTGCCTTCGTTTCTAAAAAATAGTCCGGCTATTTTAACTACACTTTCTAAAACATCCGGCTTAAATGAAGAGCAGATACTGTACTATGCAACTTATGGAAATGGTCCTACCCTAAGAATTGGGGATTATCCAGCTTTCAGTGAATTAACTACCAAGACGTTTAACGATGATGAAGTGCATATCAGGTATCAGGATGTGCAGGCATTGGAAGAGGCGGGGGGCAGTCAACAAAATATTGATGCCTATATGTTTGCTTCAGCATCGGTACTGCTTCATGAGCTCGCGCATTATGGTGACCGCATCTGCAATGGCGGCGTGAACACAGGTCAAAATGTGAAAAATGTTGAAGACAAAGATGAAGGGGAACAGTTTTGGAAAACATCAAAAACAGGGCATAGGGGTACGGATGTAGATGATGTGATGCTATTCGGAAAGTTCATTAAGAACACCGATGCTCAAAATGACAACAGGCGCAATAGAAGTGGGTTGGGGCTTGACGGTAAGATACCCGATGATTATCTTAAAGCTATCTTTAGAAGTCCCAACTTTAACGCTTACAGTGAATCCATGACTCCTCAAAATGAAACCAGATGAGATACCTGATTTTAGTAATTACTGTTCTATGTGCGATGAATGCATCTGCACAATCTACCTGTGAAATAATCCTGTGCGCAAAGCATCATTTTGATTCGCTGACGAATAGAAATTACATATATATCGATACAATAGATTATAAGTACAATAATTTTTATCCTGAGAGAGTATATGAAGATTTCAAAAAAGATATTTCTGCGAAAAAATTCAAAAAGCTTTTTGCAGCAAATACAGAGATGAACATAAATATAAAAGAATGCATAACTGATGGTTCCTTTTATAAAGAAGATACAATTTTCACCGTTTTAAATAATGAGAACTGGAATAGAAAAGGTCGTGATTATCTGTTTGGCATGTCCTTTCTGGCTCCGAAGATATTTAAGGGATATGCTTTGCTGGAAATAAGAAGTGGATATGCAAAATATGAAGGTTATTCAAGAATGTATCTTTTGAAAAAGCGCAAACACAAGTGGATCATTATTTCAAGCTATCCATCCTAAAAACTTACTTTAATTTCTCACTTACAGCTCATTTATGCAATAGGCTAAATCTCAAGATGAAACCAGATGAGATACCTGATTTTAGTAATCACTGTTCTAGGTGCGATGAATGCTGATGCACAATCTACGTGTGAAATAATCCTGTGTGCAAAGCATCATTTTGATTCACTGGAAAATAAACAATATATCTATCTTGATAAGGTGAATTATAATTATAATAATTTTTATCCTGAGAGAGTATATGACGTTTTCAAAAAGGATCTTTCTGCGAGAAAATTCAAAAAGCTTTTCGCAGCAAAGCCAGAGATGAACATAAATATACAAGAATGCATCACTGGTTCTTTCTATAGAGAAGATACCATTTTCACTGTTTTAAATAATGAGAATTGGCGTAAAAAAGGTAGTGATTATCTGTTTGGCATGTCCTTTCTGGCGCCAAAGGTTTATAAAAATTATGCGTTGCTTCTTATAGGGAGCGGATATGCAATACATGAAAGTTATTCAAGAATATATCTTTTGAAAAAGCGCAAACACAAGTGGATTGTGCGATCGAGCTATCCTTATTAGTCCTGCTAAACGCAAGACTGCCGCAGAACTTCGTGCAATGCTGGCTTGCGGTATGCAAACCACAAGCCAGCCAACGCATAAGGCCTTGCATTATCGGGGCACAGGGGTACGGATGTATATGATGTGATACTATCCGGAAAGTTTATTAAGAGCACTGATCCACTAAATGACGACAGGCGCAACAGAAGTGGGTTGGGGCTTGACGGTAAGATACCCGAAGATTATCTTAAAGCTATCTTTAAAAGTCCCAGCTTTAACACTTACAGTGAATCCATAAACCCTCATAATAATAACTAGATGAGATACCTAATTTTAGTAATTACTGTTCTCTGTGCAATGAATGCATCTGCACAATCCAATTCCTGTGAAATAATCCGGTGTGCAAAGCATCATTTTGATTCACTGGAAAATAAACAATATATCTATCTTGATAAGGTAAATTATAGCTATAAGAATATCCCCCCAGATTGGATATATGAAGATTTAAAAAAAAATATTTCTGCGAGAAAATTCAAAAAGCTTTTTGCAGCAAAGCCAGAGATGAACATAAATATACAAGAATGTATCACTGGTTCTTTCTATAAAGAAGATACCATTATAACTGTTTTAAATAATGAGAATTGGCATAGAAAAGGTAGTGATTATCTGTTTGGCATGTCCTTTCTGGCGCCAAAGATTTATAAAAAGTATGCTTTGCTTATTATAGCAAGTGGATATGCAAAATATGAAAGTTATTCGAGAATGTATCTTTTGAAAAAGAGCAAACACAAGTGGATCATTATTTCAAGCTATCCATCCTAAAAACTAACTTTAATTTCTCACTTACAGCTCATTTATGCAATAGGCTAAATCTCAAAATGAAACTAGATGAGATATCTGATTTTAATAATCACTGTTCTAGGTGCGATGAATGCTGATGCACAATCCAATTCCTGTGAAATTATCCTGTGTGCAAAGCATCATTTTGACTCATTGACAAAAAACAATATATCTATATTGATAGTGTGTATTATAGCTACAGTAATATTTACCCAGAAATGGTATACGAAGATTTTAAAAAAGATATTTCTAAGAGGAGGTTTAAAAAGCTTTTTGCAGCAAATACAGAGATGAACATAAATATAAAAGAATGCATAACCAATGGCTCCTTTTATAGAGAAGATACAATCTTCACTGTGTTAAATAAAGAGAACAGCCACAGGCAAGGTGGTACATATTTATACGGTATGTCCTTTCTGGCCCCCAAAATTTATAAAGGATATGCTTTGTTAGAAATAAGAAGTGGATATGCACTCTATGAAGGTTATCTAAGGATGTATCTTTTGAAAAAGCACAAACACAAGTGGATTGTGCGATCAAGCTATCCTTATTAGTCCTGCTAACCGCAGGACTGCCGCAGAGCCAGTCACACTATAGAAAAGGGGGGATATTATACGGCATGTCCTTCCTGGTTCCAAAAGTTATAAAGAATACGCTTTGATGGAGATAAGGAGTGGATATGCCTTATATAAATGCTATTCAAGGATGTACATATTTAAAAAGCACAAACACAAGTGGATTATTTTTTCAAATTTCCCTCTTAGCGGCTTGCTTTTACAATTTTTCATTTACCACTGATTAGTTAATATAATCAGCACGGCATTTTTTACCTTAAAATATCAATAATGAGATGTACCATCTTTTTGGTATTGGTTTGTGCTGCCCTTATTTTGCTATCGCAACCTTTCCTTTCCCGTTATGAAAAAAATTAAAGCGCCATTTTAAGTTGTCGGTTGGCACTATACAGTATTGCGACTTTAACCATGTGCAGGCTTACGGCGTTGCAGTTGACTATATTTTTTTAAAGAATAAGGAGCTTTCTGAAAGCTCGCAGTTCCTGCAATTGAAAGATATTAATACCTGCAATCACTTACTCACCGGTCGTTCATTTCCGGTTGCCATTGCAGGAAGCGCCGGCAACTACAGCCAGATGCTGATCACGCGGGATGACTTCCGGGAGTTTGGTTTAGCATATCCCGATGTAGGCTCCCCGGAAGTTGACCGTTTTGTAAGTAGGGATAATCTCTAACTTTAAAACAGAAACATCAGGGATGAAGCAATCCAAATTTACAGAGAGCCAGATCGTATCTGCAATCAAGCAGCAGGAAGCCGGCCAATCTGTCAAAGACATCAGCCGTGCACTCGGCATCTCAGAAGCGACCTTCTACAACTGGAAGGCAAAGTACGGCGGCATGGAGATCAGCGAGGTAAAGCGCGTCAAAGAGCTCGAAGCCGAGCTGGCACAGTATAAGAAGATGTATGCCGAGGTTAGCTTTGACCTTCAGGCGCTCAGGAACGTAGTGGCAAAAAAATGGTAGGCCCTGCTGATCAGAGAGAAGTTGTGGGCCTGCTTGTCACCGAAGAAGGCTGCAACGTCAGCAGGGCATGTGCCATGACGGCCATCAGCCGCAGCACCTACCGTTACAAACACAGGCAAAAGGACGACCGTAAACTGGAAGATCACTTGTCCGCCCTTACCACAAAACACCCGGCCATTGGGTTCTGGTCCTGCTATTACCGGCTCAGGAACAAGGGTGAAAAGATCAACCATAAGCGGCTCTACCGGGTTTACAAGGCTATGCGTCTGAACATCAGACGAAGATCAAAGAAGCGGTTGCCCGAACGGGTGAAGCAGCCTTTGGTAGTGCCTACAGCCCCTAATCAATGCTGGTCGCTGGATTTTATGAGCGATGCGCTTAGCGATGGCCGTAAGTTCCGGGTACTGAACATCATCGATGACTATAACCGTGAGTCGCTGAAGATTGAGGTGGACCCCTCACTGCCTGCGCTCAGGGTGCAAAGGGCGCTCGACCAGGTTGTAGTACTGAGGGGAAAGCCGGCCAATATAAGAAGTGACAACGGACCAGAGTTCATTAGCCATCTGATGGAACAATGGGGCGAGCAACACAAGGTAAGCTGGCATTATATCCAGCCGGGAAGGCCGATGCAGAACGCCTACATTGAACGGAAGAACGGATCGATGAGACGTGAGTTACTGAACAGCTGGATGTTTGAGAGCCTGAGCGAAGCACGGATGAGGTGTGAAGCCTGGCGTCTGGATTATAATCATGAGCGCCCACACAAGGCGCTGGGCTACCTCTCACCGGTAGACTACGCCAATCAGGAAAAGCAAAATAGCAAGGCGACAGCCGATGAAAGTGCAGAAGCCTTATCCACAAATCCGCGTAGGCAGGATAGCTCTTCAGCTGTCCCTGCCGTATAGCGCGGACTTGTGGATAAGATATTTGAAATACCTTTATGAGCCAACTCAAACCTCTAATTCCAATTCGACCAGTTTTTAGGGGAGCCTACACCGACAGCCTGAAGTGGATGGAAAAATATATCCGTTAGCGGGTAATTTCGCGCCGGCTTTTTTCAACCCCCTTTGAAAATTCCACTACGCAAAAGAGCCGCAATTGCGGCTCTTCTTTTTTATAGCATACTATCAGGATATACGCTTCAGATAAGCGGTAATTAATGAAGATAGAAGTTAACCAGGTCACTCATGTAATCAGCTTCTCCCTGCATGTCCCCGCCAAATAAACCGATGATCGCACCAACATTATCGGCAGTCAGGTTAATCAGCCACCTGAGTGATGCGCCGGTAGGCGGCGGAAAATCAGTTAATTTCCTGTGCCAGTAATCAGCGGAATATTTGGCAATAGCGGCAACCTGCAGCACGCCGTTGCGCTCTTTATCCGCCAGGCCCGCCTGCACCGCTTCTGATTCGATTCGCTCAATAGCAGTGCGGTATTCCTCCAGGTTGCCCTCTTCCTTCAGTGTTTTTCCGGCATTCAAAATGGCGCGCAGCAGTTCGGTGCAGCCATTGGTGAAAGGGCTTTTACTCAGGATTTCTTCCGGGCTCATCTTTTCCATCCATGCGTTCGCATCAATGGTTTTGTTCAGATCGCGGCCATATCTTTCTTTAAAATACTGCACCAGGCAGGCACGTTTACCAGCTTTGGTAGTGTCACCTGTTTTTTGCAGATTGTCCCAGCCGTACTGCAGCGCTTCATTGTGTTCTTCACCCATATAATCGAATGGGTTTTTGAAGGATTGGACTGCCGCCGCGGCTGTAGTGCCCGCTTTTGGCAGATCTGTTGTTGATTGGGGTTGTTGTGCTGCATTTTTCTGGCAGCTTGCAGCGGCCAGTGCCGACAGCAGGGTCATGGATAAGATCATCCTTTTCATGAAACAGTGATTTAAATGTGTCGCAAAAGCAACCATCGCTTTTGCCTGCCGCAAATCTGTTCAATGAATCAGGACGTTTTTGACACTTTGGTGTGAGCTAACAAATTTTTAGGTCAGCGTAGACAGATTACTCCCCTGACTTCAGATCATTGAGCTGAATCTTAATTTCCTTAAACATCGTTTTCACCTCCAACATATTTCCTGCTTCCGGTAGCTCACGGCTGATGAAACTGTGATACTGCCAGATTTCCAGCATCTCTTCCACAGGAACTTCATAGGGATCATAGAGCGTATTCAGTGAGCTGAGCAATAATTTTCTTTCTTCCAAGATTGCGCCGATGCCGGTATATGCCGACCCACGAAGTGTTTAAGGGAGGCCAAACAATATGATGTGGCCTATGTTTTTTGACCAGATAGTTAGTTCCGGAATCAATGTCTTTCCGGCATCTGCTGTCACAAAAGCAGCCTGTTCATTTAAGTCAACTATTGCCAAGCTATGAATCAAACGAATGCAAAATTAATTTCCATGAGCCTGATCATTCTGGGACTGGCTGTTACAGGCTATTCTTATTGGCTTTATCAGCGCATGGCACTGGCAGAAGCGCAGGGATTGCATTTCAGGATACATTGGTTCTTTTACACCATTTATAAGCTTGCCGGTAAAGGCCCGGTTTGCCTGCTCATCGGTATCATCGGGATGGCAATCGCTGGATTGGGCATTCGCAAATCTTTAGTGAAGTGAGCAACGGCCGTGGAATCTTATACTGCATGTGGATAGAAATGAGCATTTCAACTTGCCTTTGCAGGATACGCTTCTCCGTCTACGAGAATATCCGTCAATCCTGGATGCAGCTTCAAAATGTTGAGGTCGGTCAGCTTCGGGCATTTCTCAATACGCAGTTTCTTCAGCTTCGTACACTCATTGATCCCTTCCGGACTCCAAAGGGCTTTATCCCTGCTTAGACTGAGTTCTGTAAGCTCCCTTAGAAACCCGATGCCCTTCAATGTTTCAATTTTTGACTGATACACATGCAATATCTGCAGCGCCTGTAACGAAGAGCAGGCCGTAAGGTCTTTGCCGATATATTTTGTCAGGACCAGGCTACTAAGTTGTATTGCTGAGAACACGCTTTCAATTCCCTTCCAGTATTCAGCGCCCACCTGCCTCAGCTCCGGAAACCGGGTAAGGTCTATATCGAACCGTTGTTTTTCCTGAAATGAGATTTGCTGAAGCTTTTGCAGGCTGTAGATGCTTTCAAACGAATCAATCTCCTTGATTACGCTAAATCCATAGAACAGGACACTGGTGAGCTGCCCGCCAAGGCATTCCAGCGCATTAAAGTCAGGAATCACCTGGGCAGTTCCTGTAGGACCGGTCAGGTGTATCTCCGGGCACCGGTGCTCTAAGGCAGCCTGCACGCCCTGTTCGAATGTATGAGCATGTATGACAACATAAGTTCCCCTTCTGCCGGTCCGGACTACCGGTGAATTGGTAATGCCGGATTGCGGCGGCTGATTTTCATAAATATCCATACTAATTGATTTAATGGCCGCAGACGCGGGCATCCCGGCAGATTATAAACCATTAAAAAGCAGGATGGTTTGAGACGGCGGTTATGCCCTGGCTTCAAAACCGCTGTGGAAGCACACCATCCAAAGTTTCTTTTTCAGTCGAAACGGATAAAAAGGGCAGCTAAGGTGTGCCCCGTTTTCAGACTGTTTAAAATCCGGCAAAAGACTACGGCATAACGGCAGTCACTTGCATCTCTTAGATTCCCTCAAAGCCTTGCCTTCCGGCCTTCGGCACTTATTCCGTTTCCTTTTGCCCCGCTATCCGGGGCTCCTTTTTACGCTTTCTTTTTTTCCGTTTTTTCTTTTGAAAAAGAGCTTTTCGGGGCAGGCGGCTGAAAAGAAAAAAGTAAACCGAATAGTTCACCAATAAAAAACAGTGTTATGGAAATCACAGGAAGAGTAACAAGGGACGCCGAAGCGAAAACAACGCAGTCCGGCAAAGAACTGGCAGCATTCAGCATCGCCATCAACGACAGCTACAAGCCTAAAGGCGGGGAGCTGAAAACAATTACCACCTACATCAAATGCACCTATTGGCGCAGCAGCAGGGTAGCAGAGTGGCTCCGGAAAGGAACGCTGGTGCAGCTATCAGGGCGTATCGGT
Organism: Chitinophagaceae bacterium; assembly: GCA_965200035.1. Taxonomy (GTDB): domain Bacteria; phylum Bacteroidota; class Bacteroidia; order Chitinophagales; family Chitinophagaceae; genus UBA1952. The sequence continues at coordinate 2,808,045 of OZ241334.1, forward strand.
ATGGACGTGTACAACAACATGGACGGTAATGCGGTCGGCTCGCTCACTTTCAATGTGGGCGAGATTAAAGTGCTGGCTTTTCCCCGCAGAACGGACGTAGCGCACCGCAGGATTTACTGCCGATGGTTTTAAGGCATCGCTTTCTCCCCTCTGTGAGCAGGGGGAGAACCTGCCGGACAGGACGCAAGCAGAACCGGAGTTCTTTAAATCACTTGCCATCCTGAGCAGCCTCTACGGGATTACTACGCTGGACGTATCCGGTAAGCCTTATCCCTACAATATCCTGCTGGCACATTGGGATGCCAAAAGATTGCTCAATCAGGCAGTCCAACCCATAGAACTGGCTATCGTAAAGGATGGAGACGATCAGGTGCGGCTTTCCACAAAGATGACCTTCAACACAGGTACAAGCCTTTATTACATTCCTTTGCTTCCCCTTTACAGACTCCTGAAAACACGAAAGCAGAAGCAGGCGGCCAGTTTGTTGTTGTCCGTCTGCGCTTATCTGTTTCAGGAAGCCGGTATTCCTTGCTACAGCGGGTATTGCAGCGCACTTGCCTATTACTATGACATGATTGAGGAATGGGCGTTACAGGATATAGACGGTTTCGGTATTGAAGATGTGAACAGGAATATATCAGAGATCAACGAGGCAAAATATTACGGGGAAGTAATGCTGCGCAGGATAAGAGCCGGTCATAACCTTGAGCAGTTAGCCAGCCGCACGGAATCCTTTAAGGCGGCGGACGCATTTGAGCAGGACTGCCTGCGTGTTGCACAGGCCGCAGTAGCGTTACGCAACGACTACGCAGGGTACAAAATATTCCGGAACGTCATCCCGCCTGAAGAAGAAGATGAGGATGAGCAGGAAATTATCAGAGCGGAACAGTACATCTCCTTTGTCGCGGAAAATAAGGGCTGGCTGGCTGAAAACATTTTCCAAATAGTAAACAACGAGTTCAACGAATGCACCTATATGGAAGAGCCGCAGGTGATACAGGTTTTCAACGACCCTGATGCAGCACTTCTGGAAGGACTTGATTTTGAGCATCGCCTCTTTTCTCTGATAGATAATTTATGCAGCCTTTTAAACGATTTGCCATGAATGACATCACCCAACAATTCGGAACCCTGTACCACCCGGTAAAAGCCTTCGTGGTTTACCGGAAACAAAGCGAACAGGATATTTATGTGGAAGCCTATGATATGGACGCTCGTGGCTTTCCGATCAACGCCCATCCGCTGAGCGTCCGCGAAAGTACGGCGCTTGCCAAAGCGCTGGACTGTAATGAAGACCTGAAGCGCAGCTTTTTAAAGCCTTCCGGACTATTGCCAAAAAATGTGCTGTACCTCAATTCAGGGGCAAAAGGATTTGCGCTGTGGCATACGCCCGCCATGCAGGTGAACCTGTTGTTTAGAGAAGACCTGACCATCCCCTGCGGTCATGCATCCGTACCACCCCTGCTTTGGGTAGCCTCCAAAGAAAGCCTGCATATTTATGCACTTGCTAAAGATGAACAACCCGATGAGCAGACCCCGCTCTGCCATGCCCCTTCTTCAATGTCTATGAAGACGGCAGGGTATGCATGGGCAATGTCAGTATCAGCATCCCACCCGAATGCGGGCTGGAAGAATTTATGCAGCTATGGGAAGGATACTTTTGGAACAGCTATTTCAGCCACGTCTTTAGTGGCCACCAGCCGGTAAAAGGAAATATCGTTCAGCTATGGCAGGGGCTGGTTGGCAGCCGCCGGAAGTTCCCCAAAAAATCTTTAATCAAAAATGGTTTCACCGTTAAAAGCTTATTGCAATGAATACGCTGCCCGCGATCCACTTTACCGATAACAGCCTGATTAATCCGGTCAATCCCATTACTGTTAATCTCATCGGCGCAGGCGGTACGGGCAGCCAGATGCTGACCGCTCTTGCAAGAATGAACCATTCCCTGATTGCTTTAGGCCATGCAGGGATGCAACTCAACCTCTAGACGATGATCTGGTCACCACCGCCAATCAGGGCAGGCAGCTATTTGCAGACTGCGAAGTCGGCCTGTGCAAATCGGTTGTGCTGATTAACCGCATCAACCGTTTCTTTGGTACTAATTGGAGAGCAGTGCCAAAGCGTTTTTCTTCAGCTATGCTGAGCAGGTTGCCGGATAAAGGGAAAGCAAATATTTTTATAAGCTGTGTGGACACAGCCGTCGCAAGATTTGATATTGCAGCCGCTTTAACAATGCTCAAAGATTGCAGGGGGCTTGATCGCAGCAGGCCGCTGTACTGGCTGGATTTCGGCAACAGCCGCTACACCGGTCAGGTGATCCTGTCCACTATCGGCAGCATCCGTCAGCCGGAATCTGAACGATTTAGTCCTGTGGCAGATTTACCCTTCGTTACGGAAGAGTACAAAGACCTGCTCGAAGCGCAGGATGACCGCAACGAGCCAAGCTGCTCACTGGCCGAAGCGCTGGATAAACAGGACCTGTTTATCAATTCAACACTGGCCGGCATGGGAGCCTCGCTTTTATGGAACCTGTTCCGCGAAGGAATGACCGAAAACAGGGGCTTTTTTCTTAACCTGAAGGATTTTACCACCAACCCCGTTAAAATGGCCGGACGGGCTTAAAAACGGCCCGCACGTTGCAACGTGCCTTCGTTTCCCTGCGGCACAATGCGGCGGGCGTGAAGCGGACAAAGCAGTCAAAAAATTTCCACTACAGCGCAGATACAGCAATGAGAAATTTTTTAACAGCTTTTGAAATTTATTGCAAGATCGTATTGCAGCAGGGTTCATAGAGGCTGGCTTATTTTAGGCCGGCTTTTCTTTTTATTTATCTGAATGCCATTACAACAGCTACGTAAAAGCTGCCTGTCTTTACCCGCTGACTTCGCGGTTTTCATCTGCTACTTCAGCCGGTGACAGGCGGTGAAGCGGAAGCAGGCCATTGTTTGCATAGGATCAATGCTGATTTCAAGGACACAAAAAAGGCGGGTTATAAACCCGCCGTCAGTCTTTCTTTATAGTTGCCTGAGCTTTTCACTCAGTTCTACCAATCCCGCTTTATGCAGGCATTCCCCTGCTATTGCGCCCAGCTCTTCTACGGACTCCTTGTTCATGACCCCTAATAGCTCGGCGTTCCCGCCCTCTTCTTTGATCAGTCCCTTCTGAATGACCTGCGCCAGCAGCAACGCGTTTTTACGGGTGATCTTCAGGTCGATCTTTACCGCCTCGTTCATTCCCGGTACGCTTAAAAAAAGGTCGTACACCTGTTTCAAATCTTTCATCTTTTCCATCTGCACATTTTTTGTTTACGGCTAATTTAAATACTGCAGACCGAACTCATGGCAGCCCTTCAGAATTTGAAGGGCTTCGTGTTACGTGGAAATACCCATCTACTTTTGATTCGTGAAGATGAAAAGAGGAGGCAGACAATGGCAAACAATCAACAGCTGACTATAGCGCAGGCGAAACAAACGGACATGGTGGGATACTTCCACCGGCTGGGTTTCCGGCCTGCAAAAATCCGGGGGTATGACCATTGGTACCTTTCACCGCTGCATGAAGAAAATACCCCATCCTTTAAGATCAACAGCAGGCTGAACCGGTGGTTTGATTTCGGTTTGGGCAAAGGGGGCAACATGGTGGACTTCGGCGTCCTGTTTCATGGCTGTAGTGTGAAAGATTTCCTGGTCAGGCTGGGCGGTGATTTTTCCTTTCAGCAGATACAACCACTTATCGCCGGAGTAGGTGGATTGGTACGTGTCGCGGAGCCACAACAAAGGATCACAATACAATCTGAAAAAGAGCTGACATCGCCGGCGCTGATGTCCTATCTGAGCCAGCGGAAAATTGCGGCAGACATTGCACGAAACTATTGCCGGCAAATCACTTATTCTTATAACAAGAGAACCTATTATGCTATCGGTTTTAAGAACGATTCCGGAGGTTTTGAAATCCGCAGTAAAAATGCCAAGCTGAGCAGCTCACCAAAAGGCATTACCTGCCTTAAAAATGGCGGTGAAAAGCTGGCCGTTTTCGAAGGCTTTATGGATTTTCTTTCCTACAGGTCTATGTTGCCTGAACGGCAGGCAACCGACTGCGATTACCTCATCCTGAACTCGACTTCCTTCCTGGAAAAATCCATGCCGCTCATGAATGACTACAACGAAAAATTGTTGTTCCTGGACCACGACCCAACCGGCCGGAAGTTTACCAGCCAGCTATTAGAACTAAAGTCCGGCTACCGGAACCAGAGCAGTCTGTACACCGGTTTTAAAGACCTGAATGAATGGTTGGTAAATGGCGGTAGCAAGGATGATTTGAAAAAGACAAAAAGCATGAGAGAAGGCCGGGGCTTATAAGACGGCTAAAAATGAAATAAGCCTTGGTAAGGCAGGGGAGATTGCCGGTTTTTGTGCAATCGGCAAGATGTCCGGTTGTTTCACAAACCGAATCTTGCGCCCCTTCACTCGGAACTCGTGGGGCGGGAGACTGCAATGAATTGATTATTGACAAGTGAAAATGATAAGTGATGAAAGAAGAAAACAACAACAGAACACAATGGCTGCATGTGCGGCTGACTGAAGAGGAATTCAAGACCGTTGGCAAGGCTTATGGCCAAACTGCAGAACGGACTTTGAGTGACTTTTTGCGCAAGATGGTACTGCGTAAACCGCTCATTGGGAAGGTGCGTAACCAGTCGATGGATGAGCTGATGAACGAGTTGATCGCCTTGCGCAAGGAGCTGAATATGGCCGGACACAACTTCAATCAGGCGATCAAAAAGCTCAATAGTCTGAAGGATGGCAGGGAGGTGCAGAGCTGGATTCTGACCTATGATATTGACCGGAAAAAGCTGAATGCTGAGATCGAAAAGATCAGCAGCCGGTTCAATGCAATGGCGCAGTCATGGTTGCAGTGATAGGAACCGGCCACTCAATCCGCAACATCTTTTTCTACAATGAACAGAAGGTGGAAGAGGGCGTGGCGGATTGTATCATGGCCGGAAATTATCCGCTGGAACTCGACCAGTTGAACCAGAATCACCGGCTCAACCGGCTCGTCCGGCAGGCAGAACTGAATGAAAAGGTGAAACGGAACAGCGTGCATATCTCACTGAATTTCTCACCGGCCGAACAGTTTTCCAGGCAGCAGTTGCAGGAAATGGCAACTGAATATATGGATCGGATCGGCTTTGGCGACCAGCCTTACCTGGTCTACAAGCATAATGATTCTGGTCATCCGCACATCCATATTGTATCCATTAAAGTCAGGTCGGACGGCAGCCGGATAGATACACAGAACATTGGCAGGAACCAGTCGGAAACAGCCAGAAAGGAGATGGAAATCAAATACGGACTGATCAAAGCAGAAGACATGAAGCTGGAATTTTCAATGAAGCCGGCCAATGCACAGAAGGTTTATTACGGAAGAATGGATTCAAGAAGAGCGATTGCCAATGTACTGGCACAGGTGCTGGACAATTATAAATACACTTCACTTCCCGAGCTTAATGCGATCCTGAAGCAGTACAATATCTCCGCAGACCGGGGCAGCGAGGAAAGTGCGATGTTCAAAAAGAAAGGACTGCATTACCGGATACTGGACGAACTGGGAAATAAGATCGGTACACCTATAAAGGCCAGTTCATTTTATAATAAGCCGACCCTGAGTAACCTGGAAGAGCGGTTTGCAAAGAACGTTCCGGCAAAGAAAGCATTGATAGCATCCGTGCGAAGCACCATAGATCTCGCCCTGCTCAGAAGTGGATCTCGCAGCCTTCAGGAATGGGAAAGCACGTTGAAAAGGAATGGGATTGATCTGATGTTCCGGCAGAATGCCGAAGGCAGGATTTACGGGATCACCTATATCGACCATAAGAACAAGGTAGCATTCAATGGCAGCGATCTGGGAAAAGCCTACAGTGCCAAAGCCGTGCTCGAAAGTTTTGCGTTACCGGAAAGCAGGCAAAATAATTTGCCGTTTGCTGAAAGTAGGGTAGAGGAGGACAAGATGAACTTCAAAAACGATGCACAAAAATTACCGGTTTCAGGAAGTAATAATGGTTCCGTTTCGCCGCCATCGGAAAGCCTGCTGGATATTTTATTGCAGGCGGAACAGGTCAGCGGATACGTCCCCTATGAGCTGAGCGGTAAGAAGAAAAGAAAGAAAAAAGGTAAACGAATTTAAAAACAAAAACATCATGAGTACAGGAGAGAATGATCAGGCGTTGAGGAAGATACTCGATATGACCAGGCTGATGGCCATCGCCATATTAGCACTGCATTGCTATTACTACTGCTATCATCTATTTGAGCAGTGGAAACTAACCGTCCAGCTTACTGACCGGCTGATGGGAAACATTCAGCGAACGGGACTATTCAGTTCCTTTAATAAATCCAAGCTCATCGCGCTTGGATTGTTAGCTATTTCACTCATCGGTGCGATGGGTAAGAAGGATGAAAAACTGGATCACCGCACGGCGTTTGCCTACCTGATTTTCGGCCTGCTGGTTTACTTTATCAGCTATTTTGTACTGAGGCTGCCGGTTTCAATTGAGCTGCGTGGCAGTGCCTATATCGGCGTGACCGCCACCGGATTTCTATTGGTGCTGACCGGCGGAACGCTGCTATCCTGCATCATAAAAGACCGGCTGCGCGGGGATATATTCAATAAGGAAAACGAGACCTTTCCACAGGAAGAGCGGCTTTTAGAAAACGACTATTCTATCAACCTGCCTGCTAAATACCACCTGAAAAATAAGGTCAGGAAAAGCTGGATCAATATCATTAATCCGTTTCGTGCCTTGCTGGTATCCGGTACGCCGGGTGCCGGAAAGTCCTATTTCGTCATCCGCCACGTCATCACCCAGCACATTCAAAAAGGCTTTTCGATGTTCGTTTATGACTTCAAGTTTGACGATTTATCGGTCATCGTCTATAACACCTGGCTGAAGTATAAGCACTTCTATAAGGTTAAACCGGAATTCAATGTGATCAACTTCGATGATCTGACCCGAAGCCATCGCTGCAATCCTTTAGACCCTTCCGGTATGCTCGATATTACCGATGCTTCAGAATCGGCCCGCACCATTCTGCTTGGACTAAACCGGGAATGGATCAAAAAGCAGGGTGATTTCTTCGTGGAGTCGCCGATCAATTTCCTGAGCGCGGTGATCTGGTTTCTGCGCAGATACCAGGACGGTGAGTTCTGTACGCTGCCCCACGTGATCGAGCTGATGCAGATCGACTACAAGGATCTGTTCACTATTCTGAGGCTGGAAAAAGAAATCGAAGTACTCATCAATCCCTTTGTGAGTGCCTACCTGAATGATGCGATGGAGCAACTCGAAGGACAAATTGCCTCCGCGAAAATTGCGATGGCGAGGCTAAGTTCGCCACAGCTTTATTATGTGTTTTCGGGTAATGATTTTACGCTTGACATCAATAATCCAGAAAAGCCGAAGATCGTCTGCATGGGCAATAACCCGCAAAAAATACAGATCTATGGTGCGGTGCTTTCCCTCTACGTAAACCGCCTGGTGAAGCTGGTTAATAAGAAAGGCAAGCTGAAAAGCAGCCTGATCTTTGATGAGTTCCCGACCATCTACCTAAACAATATGGATGGACTGATCGCAACGGCAAGAAGCAATAAGGTGGCTACCACATTGGGTATCCAGGACTTCAGCCAGCTGCGCAAAGATTATGGCCGTGAACAGGCCGATGTGATCATGAATATTGTCGGTAACATTGTTTCAGGGCAGGTAACCGGGGATACCGCCAAGCAGCTCAGCGAACGCTTTGGTAAGATCATGCAGGACCGGGAAAGCCTGTCCATCAACCGCAATGATACCTCGATCAGCAGATCCAAACAACTGGAATCTGCCGTGCCGCCCTCTAAGATATCAGCACTCAGTTCCGGAGAGTTCGTCGGCATGGTAGCTGACGACCCGGATAATAAGATAGAGCTGAAAACCTTCCATTGCGAGATACAGAATGACCATGAGGCGTTGAAAAAGGAAACAGATGCCTATAAAGAGATACCGGTGATCAGGACAATTGATAATAGTATGGTACAGAGGAACTACCTGCAGATCAAACAGGATGTGCAGGAAATTGTTATCTCAGAGATGCAGCGCATTGGCAATGATCCTACGCTTGCCTACCTTATTATAAGGAAGTGATAAAGAATATGCGGAACAATAAATGTTACCGGGAAAATAGCAGCAGGTACAGAGCAAGGAATTAACAGGCCAGTCGGATGGAAAGAAATAACAGGAAACGACAAATCATCGCCGGAATGTTGATGCTGATACTGGGTATCGCAATAGCAGTTTACTCAATAGTGCTTTACCAGAAGATCGCCCGGTCCGAAGCGCAGGGACTTAATTTTCGTTTCCACTGGTTCTTCTTTGCAGTTTATAAACTGGCAGGAAAGACGTTGGTTTGCGGGCTGCTTCTATCAATCGGCGTCGGCATCATTGTTGCTGGAATTGTAAAATGCCGAGGTAAATCTAGGACATTAAGAACAGGAGCAGAAATAAACATTGAGCAGAATATGCAGCACTACAACTCTTTTGCGGAACTAATCAAGAACTCTAAAACCCTTCACTATCCGGGACGGATCTATATGCAGGGGGCTGAATGGAACAACATGACCGGCTCGCAATTCTGGGTATTGTCCAGCGGTGAAGCCAAAGAACAGGAACTGGTCAGCACTGAGTATGGCGACATTCCGGAACCGCATCAATCTTGTTACTCTTTCCCCCTGACCAATCCCATTGACAAACGGATATGCAATGCGCTTTGAATAGTGAAATACGCTTTCTTCTTAAGAAGGTATGTAACCAAATGGTTTTGGTAAGCACCTAGTGCCTCGAAACAAAATAAGGTCTTCTTAAACTTAATGTTGCTGAACGGTTCCTGAGCTTTAAATAGCTCTGCCAACGCCGCTATACTATTTTCTATCCTGACATTCGTAGAACTATCAACAGTCAGCAAACAAATGTCTAAAGTAGCTTTTGAAATATCGATGCCAACATAGGCCGAATAAGGTGCAGCAGCCATAGCACAATTTTTTAACAAACGTATCCATTGCACGAAATTCAAACAACGGAAAAATCACATAAGCGAACGTGTTTATAGCTGTGAAATTTTTTATGTCCATCAATTAAATTCAACCTGCAAGAATCCAGTTGACAAAGCAGTATCGGCAAGAGTAGGAACTAAATATTATAAACTAGCGCACGTTTTTGCATCACTGCATTTGATAGAGTATAGGAGTTACGCGCCGGCGTGAAATTGGTGGAAGTTTTTGGAAAAAGGATCAAGATGGAAGCGGCGGAGTATGTGGCCTACCTGCTAAGTGAGGGGGTTAAAAGCAGCTGCGTGAGAAGCGGTCGTGTGCTGGAAGTAAGCCACGATGAAGTCAACAGGTTCCTTGCGGGCGGTGATTTCACTGGTCAGGATTTGTTTGACAGAGCAAAAGAAGCCCTTGTCCTGGAAGGCGGCGTGCTTAGCGTGGATGATACCGTTATTGACAAGCCCTACTCCGATCCGGATGCAGCGGAGCTCATTGGTTTTTTCTGGAGCGGGCTGCATCACAAGAGCGTCAAAGGCATCAACCTCATTGTTCTGAACTATACAGACCCCCATGGGGTAAGCGTGGTGGTAAACTTCCGGGTCTATCGTCATAGCGAGCAGAAGACAAAGAATGACTACTTCCAACAGATGGTCAGTGAGGTGATAAGATGGGGCCTGAAGCTTCTGTGGGTAACGGCAGATTCGTGGTATAGCTCACTTGCTAACCTGAAATTCCTTAGAAACAAGGAAGTAGGATTCATGGTAGGGCTGGAAAAGAACAGACTCATTTCTTCATCGCCGCACCATTATGAGCAGGTTGGCGAGGTGAAAGCTATAGCCGAAGACGGGCTTTATACGCACCTGAAGGGCTTTGATTTTGTGCGGGTGTTCCGGACGGTGGACAGTGAAGGCCACGCGAGACATTATGCGGTGTACCGCCCCGATACAGAAGTCTTTGAGGCGGTAAACATCAACCGGGAAGTATTCAAAGACCTGAAACGCCAGCACTGGCACGTGGAGCAGGCCTTCAGAGCGATCAAGCAGCTGGCGCACGCAGGCCACTTCTTTGTACGCCGGACTGCTGCAGTCAAAACGCATCTGTTCTGTGTGCTGCGGGCGCTGCAAAAACTGGTGCTCTGGGCTAAAGATGAAATCATCCAATCCATATACAAGCTCAAATACCAACTCTTCCTCAACGCTCAAAAACAATTCATCCGTGACTTTGCGTAACTCCTAGAGAATTGTGTAAAGAACTTCAGACCAAATGCGCAGTTTAATAGCTATTAATAGCTGATTCTTTTCTAAGAAAATGAACGAAAAAGTAAAAGCCATGTCCCTGCTACCGATTAAACAGCATTTAAGTCGTCCTTACAAATTGATATACTACAGAAGCAGGCACAAACGTTGTTATAACCGTTACAGAAGCAAACTTCATCACGCTCTTACACAGGTTTGGGCAGACATGGCTTTCAAATAAATATACACCCTTAAGCAAAAATCCAATTAAAACCCGGGCAAGATATTATCACACCATTAAGTAGGACACGGCTCACTGTGAATTTTTGTATCAGACACAGTCGTTTGTAACCAGCAGGACTGGCACCGCAAGCAATATCAGCCGCTATGCCAGATTTGTTCCTACAGCTATTAATCCCACGCATACAGTTTTGAATGGTGTATCAATCTGGCCTAATCCGGCAGTATCTGTTGTAAGAATTGAATTTAGCATCTCGGAACGCGCTCTGGTCTCCTTGCAAATGGCTGATGTGACAGGCAAAATAGTAGGCGTGCTATCACCATTCATCCGGGCTGCTGTTGAGCTTCCCGTGGGCAATCTAGCACCAGGACTTTATACGCTTAGATTAAATGCCAATAGTATCTCAAGTAGCTCTAAAGTCGTAAATATTCAACTAAATCAAACAAAAACAACTTACTTCATTATTCTACGGAATGTCCTTTTGTAAGCAAAAGGAAGTGAAAGCAACTTTCTCGTTGGCGTTTATACTCTTTGTGGACTTGGACAAGAATTTGAGTATCCAAAACACTTCAGTTAGCCATATATGCCAAGCTCTTAACGCTTGTCCTAAAACGCCGCTTGGAAATTCATAATGACTAAGGAGATTTATCAAGCATCTATACTTGCTTTAGCACCCGGAGCAATATTATTCTTAAGCTATATGAAAACCTGGAACGCCTGTTGACTATCGTACCAGTGATACATCACCCTTCAGCTCTATCTCATCTCCGGTCAGGCATACTGCATTCACCACGTATATGTAAACATTTGGCTGCAAGGGTTGGCTCTTAAATGTACCATCCCATCCGTAGATCGCATCATTAACCGGTATATCGGTAATATCATAGATCAGTTCACCCCAGCGGTCATAGATTCTGAACCGCTTTATCATCGTAACGCTGTGCCCATGCGGGTAAAAACGATCATTCTGGCCATCGGCATTCGGAGTAAATGTATTCGGCAGCCACAACGGCTGATTACTACAGGTTACAAATACGGTAAGCTCATCCGAGGAGATACAACCAAAATCCGAGACCACAGTTACCCGGTAAGTAGTCGTCTTTGAAGGTGACGCCACTGGGTTGGCACAGTCAGTACAGCTAAGTCCACAGGTGGGCGACCACGCATAAGCGGCCACATCCGTTCCTTTCGGTGTAAGGGTTATGGTATTGCCAATCACTATGTTTTGATCCGCACCTAGGTCTACCGATGGTGACTGGTGCACGTTCACTTCAGTAGTAAGCGTATCCTTGAAGCAGCTTCCCTGACTAATGATCACCTGATAGGTAGTAGTTTCGGTTGGCGCTGCTATTGGATTGGCCACTGTCGGATCATTAAGTCCGGCAGCTGGCATCCACAGGTAGCTCGTTCCGCCTGTAGCAGAAAGGTGTATCGTGTCGCCGGTGCAAATTGCTCCACCTTCCTCAATGCTTACCGGCCCTTTATCAATAATGGTCACCACGACCTTATCAGAATCGCTGCATCCAAAAGCATCCGTCCCGGTTACTTGATAGGTGGTTGTAGCATCAGGGGTCGCCTGCGGTCCTTGGCAAGATGAGCAACTCAGCGTAGCAGCAGGTGCCCAAACATAAGATGCTGCGCCCCTTGCCTGCAGTTGCGCAATGGCACCGGCACAAATCGTCTGGTCGGGCCCGGCATTAACTGGCGGCTGTACGTAAGTTGCCACGTTTACAAAGTCTCGGTATGTACAATTGGTAACACTATCAGTGATCGTACACACATAGCTGATAGCCGATATTGCGGAACATATGGGGTCTCGTACGTTTGCAGCGTTCAGTCTGGTAGCTGGGGCCCAGGAGTAGCTGGTTCCAGTTCTTGCGTTTAATGTTAGGTTTTGACTGACACATTTGCTTAGGGAAACAGTAGTATCTGCCGGACACCGCGTTACCCCGCAAATACTTATAGCGCTGCTTGCAACTATGGTTTCTGTTGGCAGAGGACTCATGGCAACCGTGGCATTTAGTGCAAAGGTATTCCAGGCAGCCAATGGCACAATAGTAGGAGTGTTCGTCCCTTCCTCCAATACATTCACATCGCTGATATTGCAGGGCGTGGTAGTTACAGGGAAATTTATAGTGCTGTACAGTGAGTATGCATCACCGGCATTCACAGGGGCAATGCCTGATAATACCAAGTTGTTGCTTTTGATGTCTATGCCGGTTATTGCGCTTGCGGTGCTATTGTTTATTTGCCGGTCGTAGGCCACCACACCATTCGTAATTCTGGAAACATATATTGCATTTGCGCCGTTGGACTGAGTGATAATAAAATCATTGTCGGCTATCGGATAGGCGGTATAAGCTGGTGATGCGGAACCATGATAACAGTAGATACCACTCATCGCTCTGATTGCAGTATTGTAATTGTAAACTAATTGTACGGAGTTCTGCGTCCCGGTCCCTGTATTGCCAAACATCGAATAGATAATATTCCCACCTATGAGCTTGCTTTGTATGGGCCACAGCGTATTGATGACGCCGTTTATGGGCAGGGAAAGATTGATGCTATAATGTATCTGTCCGAGCAGGCTACCTGTCTGGTCCATTTCGATTACCATTACATTATAGCTACCGCCATTCCAGTAGTGGCCACAAGCGAGCAGATTCCCGTTCGCAAGTTGATTCACTGTTTGCACCTCATCGGAATTACCAAATGTACCAACCCTTGTCCATTGCTCGATGCCATTTGCATTCAGAAGTACAATCATGCTATTTGCTGCACCTGGTGTAAAGTTGAGTGTACCTGCAACAGCTATATTACCGTTGCTAAGCTCTATGAGGTCGTAAAAGATATCTCCGGCTGGTGAGGCTGCATTTGCCGTAGTTGTAGACCAGAGTGTATTGCCTGTTGCAGCATCAATTCTGCAAACAAACCCCCTTTCTTGCCTATTCAGGAAATACCTGCCACAGGTCAGGTAGTCACCGTTATTACAAACCCTTACCCGGTAGAGTGCATCATTTCCCGGATTAACGATCGTACGTTGCCATAAAATCTGGCTGGCGTCATTCATTTTTACCAGGTAGCAATCGGCACCGTTTCCTACACCGGCCGTCCCAATGGTGCCCACGCTGATGGTAGCGCCAGACGCATCATACTTTACATCATTGAACAGTTCCCTTTCCGAAATGCTTCCAATAGTCACCTGTTGTGGAAAAGCATTTACAGATAGTAATAAGCCGAATATAATTATACTCAGTGTTTTCATATTAATAGACCACTTGGAATAAGGTCGCGAATGAAAATTTTGGTAGGAAATAGTCGCCATCTTTATACTCATAGGCGATTTCAACACCTTCCCGGGAAGTATTCTGGTTCCGAAAATAAACGCCGGTAAAAATCTTTTGGTTATAATCATATGGGATATTACTCAGCTGCATTTTTTTGGGTCTTTGATCTTCAGAATTTTGTTCTTTAATGTGAGGAAATAGGAATCATCAAGTTTATTAATGATTGGGCTTGAAGTGGACAGCTCATATTGCCTGCCAGTCTTTTGTCTTTAAGCCAAGTCGCCGCCCCCCCATGCGCCAAAATTCAATGAATAAACATCATAACTATAATCTTCATAAAACAAATCAATTCCTTTTTTGGTTTTTATCCATCTTCCCTTGTTTAAATAAACTGTGGTTTGATAATAGTAATCGGTAGTAAAATGGTATCGTGCATTAGATACAAAGCAAAATAGAATGTTTGCAGTTCTTCCGGCACTATGATTTTTGACAGAGTATTTCCTTTCTTGTCAATAATGTAAAAGTGTTGGGTTGGGGCAGTGCTGTACCTATCGTTATTGGTGCTGAAGTAGCAATAAAACCTATGATTGTATTTTAGCCAAGGGTCAGGCGTACTGGGAATATTTATTTTGATATTTTCATAGCTCACATTCAGGTCCTGACTTTGCGCTCTACAGGACAGTGAAAAGGCAATGAAAATTAAGATTTGAATTGCTGCTCTTATGAAACAGACGACTATTTGAGCCAATGCGTTAGGGATTTTATAGAAGATCGCAGATAAGATAATTGTAGTTACGCTATGAATTGTGAGAATGAACAATTTGGACCGAAATCAGCACATGAAATCTTTTTAGGAACAGTAAACTTACAATTTTGGCAACTGAAATGTTGAAATAAAAGCCGAAATAACCGACACTATACACTGCATGCCAAAATCATCCAGTATCAATAGGGACCACCAGCTATGACTAAGATAATACAGAAGCTTTTTACGCAGGCTAAGCAGGATTGAAATAGCCTATTGAGCACGACCCGATAACTTCTTTCCTTTGAACAAATATTTGATTATCTTTCGTGATGCAACTCATATGAATCATATAAGACAATTAAAGAAGTAGAAATGGTGTGGTATCTATGGCAGAAGATCATGGATCTATTTATTAAGATTATGCCCTCAGAGTTTATCGATAGACTGATAATCCGACAACTACTAGACAAGCTTCAACTTATCGCTGCTATTTACAATAAATTGATATTAATAAGTATTCGACAATTACTATCATGAATTATATCTATCCAAATCATTCTCTCAGCAACCGCGAAGTGCTGTTCTCGGTCCACAACATTGGATTGCCAACGGGGTTACGCCTTCTGGCCATCATCTGCTATTTAATGATGATTACCTCGGATGCCGCCCAGGGGCAGATGCTGGTTTCCACAAGGCCGGAAAACAAAAATTTTCTCATTGAAAAAGGCACTGGACATGTCTGCGGTAGCTGTCCTGGCATTGAACTGCGCTGTGATTCTATTTTAGCTGCACATCCTGGTCGCGGCATGATGATCGAATATCACTTTGGCCCGGATGCATTGCCACAGGCTCCACCGATAGATTATGATTTTACCACCCCTTACGGGGACACTATATCAGATGCTAACAAGCTTAATTGGCCGTTCTATCTGAATATGATGATGAACCGTCGTGATCGTGGCCAGCCTTACGGCTCTACTTTCATTTTTGGCGCAACCAATCAGGTGCAGGCAGAGGCAGATACAATTGTTACTCAGCCATCGCCGGTCAACCTGTATTTATCCTCAACCTTTAACAATGCCAGCCGTTTGCTTACGGTAAAGGTGCAGGCCTACTATACCGCTGCAAGTGCGACATCTACTAACTATCTGCAGTTGGCACTTACCCAGGATTCTATCATTTCTACACAGTATGATGCCAATTATCCATCAAACAACCATCTCAACAATCAATTCGTATTCATGAATGTATTCCGGGCAAATCTGAACGGCTTCAATGGCGATACAATAGCTAATGCATCCGCAGGTCGGCTTATTTCCCGCACTTATACCTATACCATTCCGGCTACCTATAAAAATATCATCTGCAACCCGCAACATTGCAACCTTACGCTGTACGTAGCAGATCAAAAGGCAGGTAGCGGCCAGCAATCCTTCACGGGGCAGGTGATCAATACCACCCGCGCAAAGGTGGGCGGCGGCACACCTACAGCCATTAATTCTCTTGGTGCACAGACACCTATTTCTATATTTCCCAACCCTGCTACCGGTATATTCTATATGGATGGCCTTGGCCCTGGCCAATATGTTTCAGAGGTGTCCGACATACGGGGGCAGATTATTCATCAGTTCACTGGTGATGGCGGAAAACAGGTTGTTATTGACCTGACTCATGAAGCGAATGGGATTTACTTTATCAGAGTGAATACAGCCGGCGGAAGCCAAGTACACAAAATCATTCTGGCAAAATGATACCGTACCATTCCGTAAGCGGTGCTAACTCTCATTTAAATGTGGATCATGTATCAAAAAAAATGCTTGATATTGCTGATGCTGTCCCTTGCAGGCACTGTAAACGGACAAAGCCTGCGCATTATCAATACATCAACTAATGCTGATGTTTCCAATGACTCAATCGTAATTCAATCGTCACCTAACGGCGGCTTTCAGGGATACGAGTCATTGGATCTGGGAATTAAAGTGATTAACACAGCCAGCAACGCCATTGAGATAGGTGCAATGAAGATCGAGGAAGATAGCCTTCAGCCCGATGTACAGCATACGATTTGTTTTGCTAATAACTGTTATCCGGCTACCACCTTTGTATCACCTTCACACGTCTACCTTGACCCCGGGGCTTCTGATTCCGGCTTTTTAGCCCATTATTTGTTTGACAATCGGGTGCATATTCGGGGCGTAAACCATGTTTCTTATGTCTTTTATAATGTGAATCTGCCCACGGATCTTATATCGGTGCATGTGACATACAATACAATTGCACCTACCGCCATACAGACTGTTGCAGCAGAGAACGAGCTTCGGCCATATCCAAATCCGGCCAGCGACCACACCAGTTTTCTGAACACCAGGAGAGTTCTTAATAGTACGGATGCGCGTCTTTTAATTACGGATGTGCAAGGCAATACAACTATTCTGTCATCGTCTGTCAGCCAACCCCTATCTTTTAATACAGCCCAACTGCCGGCTGGGACGTATTATTATCAGTTATTTGCCGGCTTAGGATTATATGGAAACGGTAGACTATTAGTTGTGCATTAATTTAAAGTAATTGATTCAGCTAGAAAACGTGTCTTTTAATAAAAAATTCAAAGATCGTTTAATAAAAAGCTTGGTTAGAAACATTCAGAATCAAAAGCAGGTCTTGGCCAACCTGTAAATTGCAAAGTAAGATGTAATTGAACTCATCAGGCCGAAAGGGTACACCTCTAAAATCCATACACAATATTCAGCCCATATATGCCTCCAGCTTGATATGACGGCATAATCATGGCACCTTCACGAACCTTTTTGCTGCCGAAAATCCAGTTTTTAAGAATTGGGTATAGGTAGTAGGAAAAGCGGGTAGATACGATGCCAATGCCTGCGCCTGCTACTACATCTCCAAGCCAGTGTTTATTGTGATACATGCGCAGGTAAGCAGTACCGATACCCACCGCATAGCCTGCTGCTATAACTGTCCAGTGCACGCGTCCCTTGAATTCCTGATGCAGAAACTCGGCAGAGACAAAAGCTTCTGCTGTATGACCGGAAGGAAAGGAATGATAGTCGGTTGTGTCAGGACGGCGTTCGACCCCAAACTGCTTGACGCCATAAATGATTC
The DNA here is from genome assembly GCA_965200035.1 of Chitinophagaceae bacterium. Lineage (GTDB taxonomy): Bacteria > Bacteroidota > Bacteroidia > Chitinophagales > Chitinophagaceae > UBA1952. The sequence goes on from OZ241334.1 coordinate 2,825,754, forward strand.
CATTGGCGATTGCGTTGCTCATTCCATAGATTACCGAGCGGTCTATCAAATTATTACGCCCTTTGACGCCAAAAATGTTCAGTGCATAGACCGTTGCTGCCGGAATGAGCAGTGTGTAATCTTCAAGGTAAGGATGGTGATATTCCTCACCATTCCAGACAAAATTCTTGACTTTATCATTAACCCGCCTCAGTTCGCCGATATTGAGCGTGATAGCGCCGTAGGCGAATAATGCGCCAGGGATAATCAGGCTTTTCAAGGTGACCGACACCTGCACCACTGGTGATTTAAGCTGCGCTTTCACGGAATCATATACCAGCACCGCTACTTTTTCTAAACCGGAAGTATCCTGCTTCACGACAACGGCGGCAGGTGTCGGCATGATGCAAATGCCATCAGGCGACATAGCAAGACAGGTATCTACTTTTAGAATCGGCTGGGGTTTTGAGTATTTATGGACAGACGTTCTAGTGTCCGCTTTTCGATACGACCGCTTTCGGACGGTTTGTGCCGATGAATGCAGCGAAATACACAGGATTATCAAAAGCAGAATCGAATTCCTTCTTATTTCGAAACAATAATTTAATGTCCAGTACATATCTGTTTTGTATCACTTAAAAGTCAAGCCAATAGTTTAGAAACCTCAGGCGGCTGATCGCGATAGAATTCCTCGCATCCCATAGATGCCAGTGCTATTTATTCAAAGGAGCCTTCTTTTATGGACGGCTCTTGAGTCTGGAAAGCACACTGCATCATTCAGGTCTTAGCTTTACTGAACGGTGATCATCCGCCTTATTATTACAGCATCACCTTCCAATACAGGGAAATAGATGCCTTTAGTCAATGTGCTGATACTGATAGAGGCAGGCTGCCTTAGGCTATTTTGCAATATGGTTTGCTGCAGTATAATGCGCCCTCGAATATCAATGAGACGCAGGATTAGTTCTGGATGGCTTCTAGCTGCCTGAAGGTAAATGCTACCCTGCGCCGGGTTACGATACACTTTGATGTAACGGCCTTAGTTGATGGCACCAATGGCCGACATATTCTGATTGGTAATAATGATAGCCAAGGAATCCTTTAGTGAAGCATTTTGCGTGACAACTGCCTTAGCCCAAATCATCCCATTCGATTGAGCGGTGATTAAACCTGTAATTGAAATAGTGGCAGTACCAGTGCCAGGAATAATCAACCAAATTACATTGTGACTAGGCACCTCCCGGATAAATTGCCGCATGCATTTGTAAGGTACCGTGCATAGTATTGATGCTGGCTGCTGCGCTATCCTGTACCATCACATCGATGCTGTCTGCAGGAATGAATGTCCGCTGATAGTGACGAGCATGGCATCTTTCAGCGCAGGGTTGGAAACAGAAATCGCTTTAGACCATACCATGCCATTGCCAGTTGCACTGATCAATCCTGTAGTGCTGATAATTGCGTTGCCGCTACTCGGTACGATGAACCAAGTCACACTCTGATTCGCCGTCACAGGAAGGATCGTTGCATTCATTTGCAGCGTTCCCGCATTTACAGCGATCACTGGCGGTACATTGCCTTGTGTATTGACCGTTACGCTTGTCGCCGGAACTAACTGATTTGAAATGGACACTTGCACCGAATCTTGTAACGCGCTGTTGGAAATCGATATTGCTTTCGCCCATACTGTGCCATTTGTCAGTGCGGCAACAAGCCCTGTGGCAGATATTGTAGCTGTGCCGGTACCGGGAATAACAGACCAAACAACACTTTGGTCGGCGGTAGTTGGCGCAATGGTCTCCATCATTTGCATCGTAGTCAGCACTCACCGAAATAACAGGCGCGACATTTCCTTGAGTGCTGACTACGATCCCAGTTGCTGGAACAATCTGATTAGTGATAGTAATGAGTATAGAATCTCTCTTGGTTGTATCAGCCGCAGAAACAGCTCTGGCCCACACAGTACCATTAGCTGTTGCTGTAACTGTGCTGGCCGTTGAAATCCTTGCCATGCCAGTACCGGAATTATGGACCAAATGACACTCTGGCTAATTGCTGCTGGATAGACGGTGGCCGTGAGTGCCAGCGTGTCGCCGTTTGTCCCAACAGCAGCAGGATGGTTATTGAGCACGCCTACGCGCAAGCTATCTACGGAAATAATAGCTCCTTTCAGGCAGCGGATAGACATCCCCTGGCCCCAAAGCCCACCCGCGCAGGGCGTATTTGCTGCTGCGCTGAAATAATGGTATTTACCGCCTGTCGATGAAGGGGTGCTGCTCCAATAGTAGCCGCGGGTACTCACAAAATCATACGTTCCGCTAGTATTGCGATTACCACTGGCGGTTAATTTTAAATTGCTGGTATACGCGTTTGTATTCGCCGGAAGCACGATACCCTCACTGGAAACAGCAGTAACCCATTCTGCCGTGGTGGATAAACGCCAACCGGCCCCGATGGCCTTGCAAGGGTCGCATCCGTTGGTAGCTGACACTGCTGATGGCGCAGACCCGGCCCACATATCGGTGAGTGCGCCACCGGACCACCAGGAAGGCCATGAAGTATAACCCCTTGCATTAATGTCGCCTCTACAGGAAGAGTAGACTGGTCGTTAAATGTATGCAGTACATCAGCCTAAGGGAGTGGATTATACTGAAGCGTTCAATTTCACCTAATCTGTAGTATTGACTCGCCCCTTACACAAGCCTAATTTTGTCCCTGTTGTTTAAGCATTCAAAAAAATTCGGTAATCTCAATGAATAGTGGATGTTATTGTACCAATAGATATAAATACTCGTTGCAGCTATTTGCAATTATTCCTTTGAATTGTTTGCTTTTATTAATTATCAATATCGCCATGAAAAAGTGCCGCACCTACGTTGCTACCGTCACCATATTATTGTTGCTTTTGGAATCCATTAAAGGCAATGCTGTTGTTGTATTCGTAAATGGCAGCGTGACAGCATCCGGGAATGGAAGCAGTTGGGCGGCTGGCTACAAAACCCTGCACGAAGCACTCGTCGCGCAGAATGCCAATAGTGCGATTACCGAAATATGGATTAAAGCGGGCACCTACTATCCTACAGCCTTACCGATAACCCACAGTAACGGTATTGGCGGGTCCAGGGAATATGCATTCGCGCTTCGGCGCAACCTAGCCATCTATGGTGGTTTTGCAGGAACCGAGACGACTGTAAACCAACGTGTGCCTGGTAACGCTACTATACTCAGCGGAGACATCGGTGTACCCGGCGATAGTTCAGATAACTGCCTCCACGTGGTAATAGCCGTTGGTTGCCGTAGTACGACCAAGCTTGATGGCGTAACAATAACGGGAGGTAATGCAAACGGTGGTTTAGGTTATTCTGTCTTTGGTATTGCGGTTAATAGCCGTTCTGGTGGAGGATTCTATTCCGATTCTTCTACTTGTATACTGAGTAACTGTATACTTAGTAATAATAGAGCTGTGCAAGTAGGTGGTGGAATGTTTGCGGACAGTTCTTATCTGACCATAACTAACTGCACTTTTTCCGGAAATAGCGGTGGGCAAAGAGGTGGAGGAATATTCAACAGGTGGTCTTCGCATTCTATGGTTAGATGTGTTTTTACTGATAATATTGCAATTGCGGGTGGTGGTATGTACGACAGTATATCATCACCCAACCTATTGAATTGCGTATTTGAGAACAACATAACAGGGAGCATATACCTTAATGAGGGAGGCGGCCTTTATAATGTTTCTTCTTCTCCACATCTGACTAATTGTGTCTTTAGCAAGAATACTGCATACCTCGGTGGAGGGGCAGAAAATGTTAGCTCGGCACCGGTCTTCACCAATTGCACCTTCGCAGCCAATAACGCCACCCAAGGTGGTGCAGCTATGAATGCCTATTCTGCAACTGTTATGCAGAACTGCATTTTATGGAATAATATAGCTTACTATGGTCCCAGTATCTATGATATAAATTCTTCACCGGCGGTGACATATAGCGACGTGGGAGGCGGATATGCTGGCGAGGGCAATGTTATCATAGATCCAGGTTTTACTGACGTAACAAACCCCTCCGGCATTGACGGTATATGGGGAACAGCTGATGATGGCCTTGCATTGCGTTCCTGCAGTCCGCTCATCAACACTGGTACTACGCCTCCGGCTGCTGTATCAGATGATATCTTAGGTAATGCGCGTACGAATGCATATGACATGGGCGCGTATGAACTACTTGGCAATCTCACCACTGGCCCCCTTACTGCAACCAATTATGGGATTGCTATTTATCAGTCGGCAGGTACCACTACCTACGGCGACTGTAACAGCTTAATTGCAACAATTTTGGCAAATGGCAATAGTCCACTGAGCGGCCATGTAACATCCAAGGTATTTGTTCAAAGCAGTGCGCCTTCATTCAGTGGACAACCATTTATAAGACGCTATTACCAGATCACGCCTGACACTCGCCCAACAACAGCGACCGCATCCATCACACTTTATTTCAGCCAGGCAGATTTCGACAATTATAATGCAAACCGTGGTATTTATCCTTTATTGCCCATCAATAGTGCTGACACAATGAACTACAAGGCCAATTTACGCATCACCCAGCAGCATGGTTCCAGTAGTACAGGTTCTCCAGGGAGCTACACCGGCTGGGCCGGCAGTGATCCTGCAAATGTGCTCATTATACCGACAACCGTGACTTACAACAATATGTTGAGCCGCTGGGAAGTGATCTTCCCGGTTACAGGCTTTTCAGGCTTTTTTGCTCATACCGGCACAGCCGTTCCCTTACCAGTAACGCTCCTTACTTTCACTGGTGTGAATGCGGGCGAACACAATCGTCTCAACTGGACGACTGCTGGCGAAGATGAAATCAGCGGTTACATAGTGGAGCGCAGTGCCAATGGATCTGACTTTAAAACTATTGGTGAAGTGAATGCCAAGGGCAAGAATTCGACTTATAATTTTTACGACAATATTCAGCTGAAGGGCATTAGTTACTACCGTCTGAATATGGGCCTAATAACCGGAGCACAAGCATATAGTTCAGTAGTGGCGGTAAATAGCAATAATATAGGAGGAAGCGTAACAATATGGCCAATACCTGCAATAGAATATATAATTATTTCCAATACGAATAAATCACTGAATAATACTATTGCGACTATTATGGATATGCAAGGAAGCGTAATGAGCCGTTTTATAATGGCTGAAAACCAGGTAGTAGATATCAGCAAATGGAAATCCGGCATTTATACTTTGAAGCTTGCAAATGGCGAGACGACAAAAATAATCAGGCAATAGCCTGATGTTCAGGATTCAGCAGGTAAGTTCGGCTTATGAGAACAGTGTTACTTTCTGCTTGTTTAACCGTGCCATAACTCGGGCTAGTACAGATGGGATGAAGTCTATCCGCCCATCAAAACTGCCGCCACAAGCTTAGTATTTATCCCCCGCCATACCAGAGATTCATGGTTTTGGTTAAGAGTCGGCTGGCCGTGCCTCCTAGCAATGTGCAATGCCGGCCGTGGTAATAGTATCAATCAAACTATTGAAATTGCCGGTCACATGACTTTCTTTAGAAACATGTACGCCGGAATCTATTGTAATTACTCATAGACGTTTATTTTTAGTGCTGCTCAGCCGGGATCTATACGGCCTGACTTATCCACCACCCTAATCTCAACTAACATGCGGACACGAATTTTCTTACTGGTCTTTTCGCTGCTGCCATTCTTTAACCTCCATGCCCAAAAGAAGCAGGGGCAGGCCCGTTTAGACTCGCTGTTGGCTGAAGTTCCCAAAATGAAGGAAGACACTACCGGGGTGAAGCTGCTGGATCAAATCTCCTTCTTATACGAACGCATCGATCCGGATGAGGGGCTGAAGTGGGCGGGAGAAGAGCTGCACCTTGCGCAAAAGGTTGGCTGGCAGCCGGCCATGGCCATGGCCTACGTTGCATTAGGGAACAGCTACCAGGCCAAGGGCGCCTACCCTGCGGCGCTGGATGCCTTCTTCCGGTCACTTCGTATATCTGAGGCTGGAAGGGATAAAAGCCGCATCGGCGCTGTATCCAGCAACCTTGGGCTCCTCTATCTTCGCCAGAAAGACTACCCCAAGGCGCTGGAATGGAGTCTTAAGGGATTGAAGATTGCTGAAGAACAGGGCAATAAAGGGCTGATGGAAACAACACTCAGCAATATCGGGAATGTATATGGCGAGCAGGGCATGCACTGCGAGGCGCTGGGTTACGAGCTACGGGCATTACGCATTGCCGAGGAGGTGGACAACAAACGCGATATCATCATTGCTACCGGAAATATCGGGGCCGACTATGCGCAACTGAGGCAGTATAATGCGGCGCTTGTCTATCATTTTAAGGCCTTGAGAAAAGCAGGGGAGCTCGGCAATAGTCAAAGTAAAGTCGTAAATCTCGGCAATATCGGTGAGGCATACTACCTCATTGCAACAGATAGCATGGCACCTAAGCCTGACAGCCTAGTACCGGCCAGCCGCCCTGCCGCTCTTGCAAAAGCCGTAGCGTACCTGAATAAGAGCATCATTGCCGCGCGCGAGATACAGTTCAGCGAGGCGATTCCCGAATTTACCGGATATCTCTCTCAGGCATTTGCCCTGCAGGGTGACTATAAGAATGCCCTGGCTGCCTATAAGCAGAGAGCAGCTATCAATGAATCGCTCTACAACATCGCCAATAAAGAGAAGATTACAAACCTTGAGACCCGGCGCGAGCTGGAGCTGAAAGACAAGGACATTCAAATTGCGAAGCTGGCGGTAGCCAAGAAGCGCAATGAGCGCGCCTTTTACATTGCTGGCATCGCGTTGCTCCTCCTTATCATGGGCATCCTACTTTATAATTTTCGCAGGCATGAGCGCAGCCGGCAGCGTATCAGAGCCCTTCAGGATCATAAAATATCCCTGCTGGATGAAGCCGTGAAGCGCCGTACGGAGCAACTGGGCTCTATACGTCAGACAATTGCTACCGACTTCCATGACCAGACAGGCAATATGCTCGCTGCTATTACCCGGCAGGCTGCCACCCTTGAACTGAGGCTGCTGCAACAGCCGGAGATACTACCCATGGTGCGCAGCATCATCTCGAACGCCAACGAGCTTTACGCCTCCTCCAAGGATTTCCTCTGGAACCTGAACCATGACTCGGACGATCCCTTTATCCTCTTCCAGTATCTGAGCGGCTATGGCCAGCGCTTCTACAACCAGTTCGATATCTCCTTTTCTACTACCATGGGCGGCATGCCGCAGCCGCATATGCAGCTTCATCCCTTCGCCGGGCTGAATCTCATTTATATCTTTAAGGAAGCTATGAGCAATGTGATCCGGCATTCGGGGGCCGATGAGGTATGTATGGAGCTGGATTGGGGAAGTTTTCAGGTGGTGTATTCACTACAGGATAATGGCACTTGGAAAGTAGCGGACAGCAGCACGGAGCACTATGGGTTGGGTAATATGGAGCGGCGCTGTCGGCAGTCCGGCTTTGGCTATAAGCTTACACACGGCGCATCAGGCACACGTATAGAAGTCAGCTTACCGGTAAGTAAAGATGCGATTGGCGATCCCGGCCCATCTGCCTCCGGCGGCTAAAAAACAGGTCTATGAAAAGAATTACCATTATCGAAGATAATAAAGCCGTTCGGGAGGGCTTCGCCTTGCTGATCGCAAGCACTGGCAGATATGAGGTAACTGGGCAGTACAGCACCTGCGAAGAAGCCATCCGCCACCTGGACCGGGACCAGCCGGTCGTAGTGCTCATGGATATAGACCTGCCGGGGATGAGTGGTATAGAGGGCACCACGCGCATTAAAAGACACTGTCCTGACTGCATTGTGCTAATCATCACCGTGCATGAAGACAGTGACAAGGTCTTTCAAAGCCTGTGTGCCGGAGCAAGCGGGTATATTGTCAAGAATTCCGATCTGGATGAGGTATTGCGTGGGATCGACGAGGCACTGGCCGGCGGTGCGCCTATGAGCCTGCATATTGCCAGCATGGTGGTGCGGTCCTTCAAGTTGTCGGGAGACTCGCCTCTGAGCGAGCGGGAGACGCAGGTACTGCAAAGCATTGCCCAAGGAAAAACCTATACCAAGATCGCTGCCGAGTTGTTCATTAACAAAGAGACTGTGCGCAGCCACATCCGCAATATCTATCAAAAGCTAGCAGTCAATAGCAAGGCAGAGGCGTTACGCGTGGCGGGCAGTAATCGATGGATTGGATGCTCTAATTGATCTCCCTAACCTCGCTATCCGGTTTTATACTATTCGTTTGTCTGGTTTTATCCAAGCGGAAAATTATTTCTGTTCACTCATGTGTTTAAATGGTCTCAACCTTACAAGGACGAACATTTTGGATTTGCATGGACAGCAAGCTGGCTTGCGACTCAGTTAGGGCAGCTGACGAGTAATCCAAAATATTTATTGTAACATTTACTGCGATGCCAAAACAAAAAAGGCTATGCGTTGATTATTGACGGCCGGACCGTGAATAGCGGCATTAGCATTATTTACAAAAACTGCTACACCTTCAGTTGGTCCTTCTTCAATTATTTTGGAGATCATTAAGCAATAAAATAACTTGGAAGGCGGTACCGATGTACCGGCAGTTTATTGTACAATACCGTTACGAATTGCGAAGATTACCAGGCCGGCAGCAGGCTATGCGGTGGGTATCGGTACTGCTTACCTGCGCATGTATCACAATAAACACTGGCTTGGAGATGTAGTAGCAGGCGCAGGCATTGGCATCGTATCTACCCGCTTTTCCTACTACCTATACCCAATTCTTAAAAACTGGATTTTCGGCAGCAAAAAGGTTCGTGAAGGTGCCATGATTATGCCGTCATATCAAGCTGGAGGCATATATGGGCTGAATATTGTGTATGGATTTTAGAGGTGTACCCTTTCGGCCTGATGAGTTCAATTACATCTTACTTTGCAATTTACAGGTTGGCCAAGACCTGCTTTTGATTCTGAATGTTTCTAACCAAGCTTTTTATTAAACGATCTTTGAATTTTTTATTAAAAGACACGTTTTCTAGCTGAATCAATTACTTTAAATTAATGCACAACTAATAGTCTACCGTTTCCATATAATCCTAAGCCGGCAAATAACTGATAATAATACGTCCCAGCCGGCAGTTGGGCTGTATTAAAAGATAGGGGTTGGCTGACAGACGATGACAGAATAGTTGTATTGCCTTGCACATCCGTAATTAAAAGACGCGCATCCGTACTATTAAGAACTCTCCTGGTGTTCAGAAAACTGGTGTGGTCGCTGGCCGGATTTGGATATGGCCGAAGCTCGTTCTCTGCTGCAACAGTCTGTATGGCGGTAGGTGCAATTGTATTGTATGTCACATGCACCGATATAAGATCCGTGGGCAGATTCACATTATAAAAGACATAAGAAACATGGTTTACGCCCCGAATATGCACCCGATTGTCAAACAAATAATGGGCTAAAAAGCCGGAATCAGAAGCCCCGGGGTCAAGGTAGACGTGTGAAGGTGATACAAAGGTGGTAGCCGGATAACAGTTATTAGCAAAACAAATCGTATGCTGTACATCGGGCTGAAGGCTATCTTCCTCGATCTTCATTGCACCTATCTCAATGGCGTTGCTGGCTGTGTTAATCACTTTAATTCCCAGATCCAATGACTCGTATCCCTGAAAGCCGCCGTTAGGTGACGATTGAATTACGATTGAGTCATTGGAAACATCAGCATTAGTTGATGTATTGATAATGCGCAGGCTTTGTCCGTTTACAGTGCCTGCAAGGGACAGCATCAGCAATATCAAGCATTTTTTTTGATACATGATCCACATTTAAATGAGAGTTAGCACCGCTTACGGAATGGTACGGTATCATTTTGCCAGAATGATTTTGTGTACTTGGCTTCCGCCGGCTGTATTCACTCTGATAAAGTAAATCCCATTCGCTTCATGAGTCAGGTCAATAACAACCTGTTTTCCGCCATCACCAGTGAACTGATGAATAATCTGCCCCCGTATGTCGGACACCTCTGAAACATATTGGCCAGGGCCAAGGCCATCCATATAGAATATACCGGTAGCAGGGTTGGGAAATATAGAAATAGGTGTCTGTGCACCAAGAGAATTAATGGCTGTAGGTGTGCCGCCGCCCACCTTTGCGCGGGTGGTATTGATCACCTGCCCCGTGAAGGATTGCTGGCCGCTACCTGCCTTTTGATCTGCTACGTACAGCGTAAGGTTGCAATGTTGCGGGTTGCAGATGATATTTTTATAGGTAGCCGGAATGGTATAGGTATAAGTGCGGGAAATAAGCCGACCTGCGGATGCATTAGCTATTGTATCGCCATTGAAGCCGTTCAGATTTGCCCGGAATACATTCATGAATACGAATTGATTGTTGAGATGGTTGTTTGATGGATAATTGGCATCATACTGTGTAGAAATGATAGAATCCTGGGTAAGTGCCAACTGCAGATAGTTAGTAGATGTCGCACTTGCAGCGGTATAGTAGGCCTGCACCTTTACCGTAAGCAAACGGCTGGCATTGTTAAAGGTTGAGGATAAATACAGGTTGACCGGCGATGGCTGAGTAACAATTGTATCTGCCTCTGCCTGCACCTGATTGGTTGCGCCAAAAATGAAAGTAGAGCCGTAAGGCTGGCCACGATCACGACGGTTCATCATCATATTCAGATAGAACGGCCAATTAAGCTTGTTAGCATCTGATATAGTGTCCCCGTAAGGGGTGGTAAAATCATAATCTATCGGTGGAGCCTGTGGCAATGCATCCGGGCCAAAGTGATATTCGATCATCATGCCGCGACCAGGATGTGCAGCTAAAATAGAATCACAGCGCAGTTCAATGCCAGGACAGCTACCGCAGACATGTCCAGTGCCTTTTTCAATGAGAAAATTTTTGTTTTCCGGCCTTGTGGAAACCAGCATCTGCCCCTGGGCGGCATCCGAGGTAATCATCATTAAATAGCAGATGATGGCCAGAAGGCGTAACCCCGTTGGCAATCCAATGTTGTGGACCGAGAACAGCACTTCGCGGTTGCTGAGAGAATGATTTGGATAGATATAATTCATGATAGTAATTGTCGAATACTTATTAATATCAATTTATTGTAAATAGCAGCGATAAGTTGAAGCTTGTCTAGTAGTTGTCGGATTATCAGTCTATCGATAAACTCTGAGGGCATAATCTTAATAAATAGATCCATGATCTTCTGCCATAGATACCACACCATTTCTACTTCTTTAATTGTCTTATATGATTCATATGAGTTGCATCACGAAAGATAATCAAATATTTGTTCAAAGGAAAGAAGTTATCGGGTCGTGCTCAATAGGCTATTTCAATCCTGCTTAGCCTGCGTAAAAAGCTTCTGTATTATCTTAGTCATAGCTGAAGATTAAGTCGCGGAACTATGCTGACTACCTTATCCGAGCTGTAATTTAGCAGCGTTAGTATCTGTTTTTATTAAACATGGATGGCGCTTTGCAGATGTTGGTAATGCTGACAATTTGACTGAAATAAAAAAGACTGCCTTGAAAATTGCGGTAACTCTTTGATATTATCGCTCTGCAAAGCTTAAGAAACTGGAAAACCTATTTAATGACAAACAGCCCAATTGATAAGTTAATTTAAATTTTGTTCACTGAATCTTTAGACGATATAATGGAGCAGAATTAAGATAATGCTCTATTATTATTTTATAATAATTTCAAGTGTATCATTAATTATAGAATAGTTACTACTTTGCATTAAAAAAATCTCCTTTATGCTTACGATCCACAATGCAATGGACGACATTGCTGAATGCTTATCCAAAAGTAATCGGACCGGCCTGCCACATACATCTCAGGAAATCGTACCGGTGCTATTCTGGATTTTAAGCTTGCTATCACAACTGATATTGACGAGACTGAATTGGACTTTATCAATCGTTATGGTAAAGGTGTAAGGTCATTTTTTAAGCTAGCAGATTACGAGCATGGTAAGCTGCTGGCAGGACAGATGTTTTGGATATTGAAAGGCTATCGCCGAGACATGGGACAATACACAGGCAAGTTGTTCATGCCTGAAAACAAACTGTATTTATATGTGCATCTATCGATAAAGAACACTTATGACTGATTAAGTTCTGGAATAGCATTAAGTTTTTAACAGTGCATAAATGCATGCCATAGAATGAGTTTAAAATTGCCATGAACATGGATCTTCTTTATCATCAAACTGCAAATACATGGTTTAAAGCTTTCGGCTATGGCAGGAAATTCATAAAATTATTTTTGAACAGAGATGGAATTGTTACCCGAGGATATGATAAAATATAGGCAAAGCAAAGGACTTAGCCAGAGGGAAGTTGCTGCCCACCTTGGCATTGCTCAACGAAGCTACTATGCATATGAAAAGGGGATTATAAAACCCAAGAGTTCCAAACTTAAAAAACTACTGGAATTATACGGTATCTCAGAAGATTTAAAATCATTGGCCCCCATAAGCTACGTTCCAATTCGTGATGGTGTTCCTGTCTATGATTTGGAATTTTCAGTTGGCCTTATATCAATGCTAAGAATAGCGCAGGAACAAGGACGAATTCTTGCATGGTTAGCTTTGTCGGAAGCCCGGAGTTGTGATGTTATCATACCATTAAAAGGCGTTGGTATGGAGCCATATATTTCTGAAAAGGATTGGATAGGGCTGAAGAGAATCTATGATTTCGATATGATCTTACCTGGCTATGCATACGGAATAGTTACAAAAGAGTGGGCGGTTGTGAAGTATTTACATGAAGGCAATAAAAAAGAAAATGTTATAGCGCGCTCCCATAATACAATGTATAATGATATTGAGGTTCCAAAAGAAAAGATTTTAGAATTGTATTTGGTAAAATGCATTATCCCATTTTCAAAAATCACAAACTTGGTATAACTATTTGCTGTGACTGTTATTGGTCGTGATCGCTACTATCATTATGAAAATTAATTTAAGCAAATATTGGAATTTTAATTAATAAGGTAATCACTATCTATATTGCCAAAATTTTTTATAAAGAAATTTGGACAAGCAAAAGCTTAACTTAAGAAAATTTGCCATCTTATTTGGCGTCTCCCGCTCGCTGATAGTGAAGATGGAACATGGTACAGTTAAAACACGGGTTATCGACACTATTGCTAAAATAGTTCATAAGCTTGGTATGAAAGCGAATATGTTTATTTGGCCGAATGAGCCATTGTTTTTTGGAACCTGAATTTAAGGGGTACGAATCCTTACAAAAGAGAATTCAGCGTTGCGAATTAGTCATACAGTTGTATCAAGAATTGATGGACGCAAGAACATATTTTACATTCTTTTAATTTGTATTTTTATTGTTATTGTTTCATCTGCAATTTTCAACTAAATCTGATTTTTGCCTCGATGATTGTTTTATAACACTAACACAGGATCAAAATGAAAGTTAACCTACCTAATTTGGTTAACAATGCATTAACTAAGTTACATCCATTCCAGTGTTGGCTGTCCGAAAGCTAGGAAATTTACCGACCCATACTTCTTACATATAATATATTATATTATTCATTAGATATTTTTTTATGAAAAATTCCATCATCTTGTTTGCATATAGAAACAGATTTCGCTGCGGTAAGCTCTGCAATAATTTAAATAATGAAGGGACTGTTTCCATAAAAATACCTTTAGGAGGGCGAAATAAGCCATTTTGTATTACAAGAAATACAGTGATAAAATGGTTATTTATAACTTTAAATAATTGGATGAATCTTTAAGCTGTTAGACAACTGCGCTTGCTATATCAAGGTTCATTTTCCCTAATGTTGTCTTCATAACACCAAAATAACAATTATGGGGTTAATTTACGGGTGCTAATTACATGTAAACCCGAGATAATGTAAATGCCCAAGAGAGTATGGAATGTTGTAATGATGTATAGGCAAGAGATATTGTGTTTTAATATTTATATTGCATATATATGCAACTAGGCTCAATAAGTCAGACCGTTTAAATGAGTCTACGCTGTAAGCACTCATATCAGGATCTATTTTCTTGATTTTTTTATAAAGCTGTCCAGCCAGATTTTTTCCTTCCTCATAACAAGATAGGCTAAAATTAAAAGAATATCCAGACCCATAGCGTTGGGTAAAGTCATACTCAGTTTCGCAGACATCTGAAGTAATAGATATATGAATTTCATAACTACATCCGGTCCAAAAATTGTTGGGAGCCCTCATACTACATTTGCCTTCCCCGCGCATTTCTAATGCGATACGATTCATCATTTTTTCTGCTGTGAGAATAGAACTTTCCATGGCAATTTTTTTATTATAAAATTAATGATTCATAGATTTGATGATTACTTTACAATTTTTATCCTTAAAATTTATACACTTAAAAATAATGCCATTGATTATGATAGTCATTTGTTCGATGAATCTCGATTGCGGGACTAAGTCATCAGATCTATTTTGGTTGTTTATTGCTGCCATCTTGAGTAAGTTGCATATCGATATTAGCGTCATTGCGCAGGCACCTGTTAAATTGCCTGAGTACGGTAATCTGGTTTCTACGTAAATACCAAGGCGGCAGATTATATGGATGTATACATGTTTTACTTCAAGCGTTTTAAAACGAATATATTTATTGAATTTAGCTTCTATTCTATGAAGAACAAATTGATCCCTTGTAAGACGACGGCGGCGAAAAAGAAGACAAATTGTACGCAAGGCCACTGTAAAAAAATGAATGGAGGGAAAATTCTTCCGGTCAATTAGCGACGATCAATAAAAGCTGACATAGCAATCCCGCCTATGATTACAGGCAGTCATGGCATTATGTGGACTTTGAAAGAAACGCCAGGATCTTTTGCCAGAGCATTGCTCCACATTGGGGCATTTAAGGCATTTGTGAAGGAAAGTCTACCTCCAATCTGTGCAGATTACGCAATTGTGCACCTCTTGTCTACCTGTAGTTACCCACTACTCCGGCGCAATACTGCGTCTTAGGATCAGACAAACATCTCAACATCCATGAAAAAAATTATTCTTCTCAGCATTACGTCGCTGTCCTTCATTCATGCAAAAGCTCAGGTACCGAATCCTGGCTTCGAGCTTCTGGTAAATGGTATTGCAGCCAACTGGCGGACCAACAATTTTGCAGTCATCCCTATCGACAGCAATTGTATATTTATGGGTTTCGATAGCATACAGACCTCTACCCGAGACGCACATTCCGGCAACTATGCCTACGAGGTGCGCGTGGCTACGACTTGCACAGATGCCTACTCCGGCAGCATACAGACGAACCGGGTCGACTCAGAGGGCTTCATTGATCAGCGGATACCGATACATGGGCAGCCGTCAGCGTTTACATTTTATTACAAGCTCAGTTCCATACAGGGAGATGTCGGTATAGCAGAAGCTTTTATGGATAATCAGTCTGGAAATGGGACTGGCGATGGCAGCATTCAACTGCCGGCTGCTTCTACCTGGACGCTGGCTACACTTCCAATGCATTATTCAGCGAGCGATACGGGTGGATATTTACGCCTCAAATTCTATCTAGGCAATGCTAATGGTTTGCATTACGGAACCCGCTTTGTGATTGACGACATTGGCCAGGCTGCCCCAACCGGTATTAATAATACCCTGGAAGCATTTGAGGGTATAGACTGCTTTCCTTCGCCGGCGCAAAACTCAGTATCCATACACCTGAGCGGGGCAGCGCCGGGGACAAATACAGTGCTAAATATTACCGATATGACAGGCCGGATAGTAATGCAAACGCCTCTGCAGGTACCGCGCGATAAGACATTTACCGTGGATACCCGGTTGCTGGCACCGGGGCTCTATAACGTCCGGCTATCAAGAAGCAACCGGACTACTATGGGCCGTTTTTTAAAGTAGTGACCGGCAACGGGTCGATGTTCATACGGTCTAAAATATCCTATAAAATCGTTGAAGCCAATCATATTGAATATGCTTGATCAGGGTTGTTTCGGCAAAGGCATTATCCGGGCAGGAGAGCGAGATTAATATCTTGGGCTGGTAAAAGGGGCCTATGGCTGTAAGGTGGATAATCGGGATGGCCGCCAATTCGCCGCATCAGTTTCAAGCAGTAAAAGAATAGTTTTATAGTTGAATGATCCTTTTGCGGAAAATAGCCAGTCTAAGCTGTCTGTTGTTGCTGGTATTGAGTAGTCAATGTCATGCACAACAGGCAGCCACTTTATTGCAGCAGGGCTGGCAAAGCCTGGTGCGGGATAATGATACGGAAGCAATGCGCAGTTTTGGCGATGCCTACCTGTTGGCTCAGCGCCAGAATGATACTGCTAATAAGGCGCAGGCTTTGTTATACATGGGCATGTGCTATTATGGCTTCAGTCTTAATGAGGGTCTGCAATATGCATACCGATCCATGGAAGAATACCGGAAGCTGGAAAAAGCGCATCCATTACAGGCCCTGGAAGGAAAAAGCCGCTGCCTGCAACTTATAAGTACAATCCAGAGCCGGCAGGGCAGGTATACAGAGGCGATTGCTTTGAGTAAAGAAGCCATAAAAGGCTTTGAGACCGGCAAAGATACCATGGGCTACCTGGGGCTGGTATACAATAGCCTTGGAAGTAACTATAAGCGACTGAACCAAACAGATTCTTCTATCTATTTTCACCGGCTGGCCTTATCGGAACATTTGCATCATCACAATACCACTTATCTACCCACAGCTCTGATTAAGGTCGCTGCCATAGAAATGGACCGGCACAACAGCGACCTTAGCTGGACGCTTTATAATCAAGCGCTGCATCTGGCGGACAGCACCGGCAACCGGCAGGCACAGGCAGCCGCGTTATTGGGCATGGGCGAATGGCAATGGACAATTGTCAAAGACCCAAAAGAGACATTTAGCTATTACCGGCGCTCAGGTGACATATCCGCTACCCTAAATGATAAGTCCTTTGCATTGCAGGTGGCAGAGCACCTGCTGACTTTCTATCATCAAACTGGTAATTATGAGGCAGCCATCAGTTATAAGGACACCATCAGCATTATTCAGGACAGTATATATTCCTGGGATCGCAGAAAGCAACTAAAGAGCTTAGAGATACAATATGATGTGGCCGAAAAAGACCGGCGCTTAAAGCTGGTACAAAAGGAGCAGGAGATTACCCGACTCACCAATTACCTGCTCTGGGGCGGTATTGGCGTACTGTTGCTGACAGGCGGTGCCATTATCTGGCTGTTGCTGCGGAACCGGAAACGTGATCATCTTTTGCTGAAGACAAAAGAAGCGCTGGTGCAGGCAACAGAAATTCAAAGGCAGCTACTGGAGGAGCAAAAGAGGCTGGAACAACTGCACATGCGGCAGCAAATAGAGTACAAGGAAAGCCAGCTTAGCGCCATGACACTCCAGATGCTTCAAAAGAATGAACTGATGCAGGAACTTAAAGCGCGGGTAGAAGAAGATAGGACGATGGAAAAAGATCTGAAGTTGAGCAAGATCATTAGCAAAGGCCTCAACCAGGACCAGGAATGGTCGGATTTCAATACCAATTTTGAGAGCATCAACCAACATTTTTATACGCGGCTGAAACAAGCATATCCTTCTATCAGCCCTAACGATCTGAAGATTTGTGCGCTTATCAAGCTTAACCTATCCATTAAGGAAATGGCGGCTGTTCTAAACATCTCTCCGGATAGCGTGAAGACGGCCCGGTACCGCCTGCGTAAAAAGCTCCAGCTTAGCACGGAAGACAATCTTACAGAGTTCATATTGTCACTCTGAGCGCTAAGAAAAATATCAAAACCAGTGAAATTAAAAACGCTGAAATCTGCTCCAGGAGCGGCTTTCATATTTACACAATTTTTACGCGAAATGCAGAACTTTTCGTTGACGGTCTGTTTCATCTCATAGGCGATATACACCAACCGCTGCATGACGGATACCCAGATGATAAAGGCGGCATTACTGTATAGGTAAACTATGGCGGCAGCGGAACGAACCTGCACCCTATTTGGGATGATGATATTACCGAAAGCCATTAAATAACAGCGGAAAAATGTCTCGTAATTGGCAGAAAGCTTGATGACGCTTACATGCCAAAAAATGCGCCGCTGGTGGAACATCAGCTGCTGGATGGCAGAATCCAGTTAGCAAAAGGCTTAGAGTTGCTTTTTGGCCAAAGCAATAAATCGTAATATATTTCAAAAATTATTGATTATCCTAGCCGAACTATGCGGTACCTACTAGCATGCTTCCTTTGGGGCGTCATCCCCAAAACCTGCGCTAATCCGAGGTCTTATACTTAACTCAAGTTGACCATCGAAAACAAAGTATAATCGTTTTTCTAAAAAAGGATTTTGGTAGGGACATCGCCTACTAACATACATGCATCAAGGTAAAAATAACGCACTCGATTATAGTTTAACCATCTTACGGTATTGCATTACGTCATTCACTACAATGTGATAGAAATAGATGCCTTGAGGCAGCGAGGAAAGATCTGTTTGGATTGTTGTAGGACCGGGCTCTACGGCCGTCTGAACTACCTGCTGCACTAGCTGACCAAAAGCGTTGTACAAATCTATTCTCAATACGGCTGGCTGAGGGCAATTCACGATAAGCTGCTGGCTATCCATAGCGGGATTGGGCGTAATCAGTACACCTACCTGCTGCGTAGCCAATATAGCCACCGCAGTAGCCCCGGCGCAGGTAGGGCGGTCCAAATAGCTCAGGTAGGTAGTGTGGAAGTATTTTATCCTGCTGATCTGGTTGGGCGTAAATAACCGGCGGCATTTCGACGACCAGACATTGCTGCTCATAATATTATATGGGTCGGGATGCAGGGTATTGCCATTAGGATCGGTTGTCGTCGTTAATGAGGGAATGAACACACAATTGCTGTCTACGTAGAAATCGGTGTACTCAGCAGGCGTATCCCTGCAGAAATCGCCGGTGGTATCGCTATTGTTGCCATTTGCCAGTTCATATCCAGTCATATAAGAATAGTTGTTGCAGTGCAACAGTCCGAAGAAGTGACCGAGTTCATGGGTGAGCACAAATTTTTTGCCATTCAAGTCAGTAGGTAGTACCGATGACTCTATTGCTACTGCCGGACCATTCATTCCATATCCAAGTGGTAAGGTGCCAGAGCTGCTGGCAAAACCAAACGAGTAACCAATTGTTAGCCCGCCACCGAAGCCCACGGGTATATAGATGTGAATCACATTCGTGTCAGGATATATATTCTTATAGTGGTAGTAGATCGTATAGTAATTGGCATTGTAAAACGTATCGTTGATGATATGGTCTATTGACCCGGACTTACAAAATTGGATGTCCGCAGCAAGAAACTGCTTATTAATGGTATCAATAGCTTTAGCCACCAGTGTAGTATCTGCTGCGTACAAGTTAAGCTCGGGGCTGCCACCGGCAGATATTAGGTGGAACTTCAGAGGAATATAGCTAATGCTTCCAGCGCCTCTTTGGGGCGTGCGCGTCCGGGCGGGTAATGCGTGCAGGGCGGCATCACTGACAGACTGACTATTTCCGCATTGGATTTGGGCACGTAGTCCAGAGACAGTGAGCAAAGCAGGGCACAAAGCGCCGTAATATTTCGAATGGGCATGTAACGTTGTTTGTGAGATATCTCGCGGATATTTCAATGCTAAAGACAGTATGCAGGTAGTTTTAGTTGGTTGCAGCATAAGACCCCCATTTTAAATCCTTAGGTTCTATACTTCAGGGAATCATCCAGGCGCTCGATTTTGAAAAGCAATTGAGTTCTGTGCTTAGTAGCGATGGAACTGAAATCGCTTTTAATCACCAAAGGATTAGAAGGCAAAATCAAAGCAGGTGACCCAGTCAGGTTTGATGTAAACAAACACGGCTTGGAATGATTGCAATCAATATCACGGTAAAATAAGATTGCCAAAGACGACTTTTGATTGTTAAATAAGTATTTCAAATATTTCCAGTTTTCAATATTTCACAAGGCTTTCTCATTAAAAAATTTTTATTTTAAGAGTTATGGTTAATAATATTTAGCTAATCAGGATGGCGTTTCATTATTTCATAGAATACATGTTGTAGAGTGAAAGCCCCTGTAAACCGTAGCACATAAAATAGAGAAGTGCTAAAAATCATTCAGGTCAAAATAGACCAGTTTGTTATTTGCTTTGTAGCTGCCAAAGTTCTCCAGATGCAGATCACCGCAAATCCAGGTATTGGGCGATTGAGGCAACGGCACGTCCTGTAAATCTTCGTAGAAAGGTGACAGGTGCCTAGGTAAAACGGAAAGAATTTTCCAGCATCGCCTCATATTTCAGTTACGTCATTTCCAGAATTCTGTTTTTATTAAACGCAATCAACCGGTCAAATAAATCTCCTCTCATGGATAATAGCTATCGATTTCTATAGGGTTTATATTTTGCCGCTGTCTTCTGATAGCTGATTATCTAGCTGCTCGGCAATGTCCTCTGCAGTATCCTTAAGCTTATCCTCATCTACTGAATGCTGCACAAAATTGTCTTTGTCTTTGTCCTTGTTATCAGAAAGATTAATAAAGAAGTTCTTCAGATTGCCTAATTCATCTTCTGATAGGTCTTCAATATTTATCAGTCGGTTGCTGGCCATTTTATTGGCTGCGATTAATTCGTTTAGCTTTAGGTGCAGGGCTACTGTGTCTTTATTCTGGGCCTGCTGGATGAGAAATACCATCAGAAAGGTAATGATTGTAGTACTGGTGTTAATAACTAATTGCCAGTTTTCCGAATATTTAAATACTGGTCCACAAGCCGCCCATATAACCACCATAGTCATGGCTATGATAAAGGCGATAGGCTTACCTGTAATATGTGTTACGCTTGAGGAAAATTTTTCGAACAAAGCCTTAAATCCGTTTTGTATTGCATGTTCTTCGACTTTATTCGCTGGATTGTTAACGTCTGTCTTGATCTGCACCTTCATGAGTGAATATGTTTAAAATGGATGTAAGATAGAATCAGTTTTCAGGAAAATTATTGGCCTGTATTAACAGACAGGATTAGTTTGCCCACATATGGTATAGTCAACACCTCATACCTTTTTGATGACCTTAAATAGTGCAGGTTGCAGCAGTGGATAACAATCTTTACCAAATTGATAATTTAGTAAAATGAATAAAGAAATACTATTTAAATTTTGGTAGCATATGTAACTGCCAAAAGAAGCTGCGGAAGTATTTCTTTCACTTTACAATCTAAAAAATTAAAACGCAGAGAATTTACTCCATCAATAAGATATTTGCCACATGGATCTTTATTATAAAGACTGGTTAAAAAACTTATTAACGAGGCAAAGTTTTTCGGAAAGAGATTCAATGCAATAGGGCGGCAAGATAGTCCTGCCACCCTATTATAAATGGTATTCATAAAATAAAATCTTAGTAAACGACGAGTTTCTGAGTAGTAGCGTTGCAGCTTCAATTGCTGCGGCACTTTACGCTCTATTCAAAGACTTCCATTGTGCGTGGCTGGAACAAGACCGCAAGCGATTGGCTCATCTTCATGCCCAGCGACCGTTTTCAAAATGGTGTCAGCTACTCTGTGGATAGCATAGGCCACCACATTCGCTCAGCCTATATCAGCCTGGAAAATGTTTCAGTGGCGAAACAGACCCGCGTGCCACCCAACTGCGACTATGTTGCCCCGCCATCCGGATATAGCTTTTTTAATGCCAACCTTGGCTGTACAATTCCTCTTGGAACCCATTTGCTTAATGCGGACTTCGGCGTGCAAAACCTGACGAATATTTCTTACCGTGATTACCTGAACCGTTTCCGCTACTATGCCGATGATCTGGGTATCAGCTTTATTTTAAGACTTAAAATTTCTTTCTGAAACCAGCACCAACAATCACTTCAAAACAAACAAACCATGAAAAAGCAAGTCCTGGCCCTTAGCGCCATTGCAGTTGCAGTAAGCCTAACCTGGTCTTCCTGCAAAAAAACAGAAACGGTGGTATCACCACCTTCACCAGAAAATGAGTTTCTGACAACGGTAAGGCTTGTGGCTACCAACGAAGCCAACCCGGCTGATGTGGTTACTGCAAGCTGGGTAGATCTAAACCCAGATGATAATAATCCGCCTGATACCTCAAACGCAGTCATGAATCTCAAAGCTAATTCCGTGTATGATGTGCGGGTGCTTTTCCTGGATGAGACCCAACACCCGGCAGGAGATATTACCGGGGAGATCAGTGATCGTCAGAACTATCACCTGCTCTTCTTCCAGCCTACTCCGGTAGCAGCAGCAGATACCGTCACGGGTGTAAACTACGCCGGCATTCCCGGCACAGAGCCGGCAGCTTCAGGTACCTATCTGAATTTGCGTGTAACACGCACTGATATGGATGGAAATAATCCTGCGCTTCCCTTGGGCCTGAGTGATAAGTTTACTACTGGTGTAGCAGTAATGGCAATCTTGAAGTGGTGCTCCGTCATCAGCCAAATGCAAAGAATGGCACTTATGCGCCCGGCTCTACAGATGCTGATGTCAACTTCCGTATAAACGTTAATTAATCAATGCTCATTCCGATCAGAATTATGAAACAACTGACTTTTTCTACGGCACTTTTGATAGCCGCTTCGTTTAGCTCTTTGACCACTAAAGCACAGAGCATGAATACCGATGATGTAAAACCTTCGGGAAGTTCCCGCTCATTTATTGGTATTACCGGCGGTTTATCGACACTGGGAGGGGCGTTTGCTAAGGGTGACTATGCTGACAATAGCTCAGGCTTTGGCGGCAATGGTGGCAATGCAGGCATTGCCGGTGTTTATTTTCTGCCTCATTCGCACTTTGGCATTACGGCTCTGGCATCATTTCACGGCTATAACTTCAAAGGCGCACAAAGCCTCGCTGACGGATATAAGGAAGGCTATGATTTGGATAGTACCACTCTTACAACCAGTGGGAGTAACCATGCCATCAATATTTTCATAGGGCCGTATTATTCTATTCCGGTAGCTAAGCGTTTTTATATAGATGTGCGTGCGCTGGGAGGGCTCACGAGTGCCCATCGTGCAGGCTATCATGTGGCTTTCGAGGATGCTGATTATGATATAACTCAGCTAGAATCCAATGGTTCGGCCTTTGGCTGGCAATTCGGCGTTGCGCCACTGTCGGTACCCCTATAATCAGGACGGTTTAAAAGTGGAGTATCATCTCTAATTTTAAAACCAACCAACAGTGGAAATGAAGAAATCAAGATTCAGTGAGAGCCAGATAGTGAAGGCTCTCAAGGACCAGGAAGGCGGTCTGAAGGTCTCAGAGATCTGTCGCAGCTTAGGCATCAGCGACGCCACCTTCTACCAGTGGAAGAGCAAGTATGGGGGCATGGAAGCATCCGACGTCAAGCGGCTTAAAGAGCTGGAAGAAGAGAACAGTAAGCTGAAGCGTATGTATGCTGACAGTGCGCTGGAAGTGCAGGCGATGAAAGATCTGTTCGCAAAAAAAGGCTGGGCCCTGCCACACGGGATGAAGCCGTGAACCAGTTAAAGGAACACGGCATCAGTGTGGACAGGGCCTGCAAGCTATCAGGGGTGTCGAAGAGCGGCTATTATTATAAGAGCCGAAGAGACGATACGGGGCTCATTACCGAGCTGCAGGCGTTGGCCGAGGCGCATCCGTCCTATGGGTTCAGGAAGTGCCTGGCGATGCTCAGGCGTAAGGGCAGCACGGATAATCACAAGAAGGTTTACAGAGTTTACAGGCTCTTGCAACTGAACCTGCGCAGGCGCAAAGGCAAGCGCAGACTGCCGGAAAGAATCAGGCAGCCTTTGGAACAGCAGCCATCGGTCAATCAGGTGTGGGCGCTGGACTTCATGAGCGATAGCCTGGCCTGCGGCGGTAAGGTGCGCACGCTGAATGTGATGGACGAGGGCAGCCGGGAAGGGCTGGCCATAGAGGCGGCATCTTCGATTGGCTCGCAGCGCTGCATCCGGGTGCTGGAACGGGTCATTGAGGCAAGGGGTGCGAAGCCGGTGATGCTGCGCTCAGACAACGGGCCGGAGTTTACATCAGTTGCTTTCACTGAGTGGTGCAAAGAGTGGGGCATCAGTCAGATGTTCATCCAGAAGGGCAAGCCGATGCAGAACGGGTATATGGAGCGCTTCAACGGCTCGTTCCGTCGTGAGATACTGGACATGTACTTGTTCATGGAACGCTGGCAGGTGCAGGATATGGCCGATGGGTGGCTGAGGCATTACAACACCGAAAGACCACATGAAGGGTTGAACAATAAAACGCCCGGCGAGTGGGCCGCAGAAAACGCTCAGCCCGTGAGCGGGGGTACCCCCGCTCACGGGCTGATAAGCCAAAAACAAATCAAAACCTCTACTTTAGAACCGTCCTAAAACAGGGGTACCGACACCACGCTATAACATTGGCCACAACTTAAGTGTGATGCTTAATGTAGACTACTTTTCAGCTAAGCCAAGGTTTAATGTCGAGTATACATCCTTTCGTCCGGCAAGTGGTATGGAAGAGGCAGGCCTGAGCAATTCGCCAGTAAACAAAACGCTGCCCTTGACTTACCACGAACGCATTTATGGTATCAACACCAATCTGACGCTTTGTTGGCGGTTCTAAGGAAACTGTTTAATTCTTTTATGTCCGTTTTAAAGAAGATTTTCAGTGACAAGTATCTCACAATGAATTAGGCATTATTACAAGCGCTTGGCAATACTTGCCAGGCGCTTTATTATAAATCGTGTACCGGAAGAAAAAAAATATCAGCCAAATGAGAGGCTCTCTGTCAAAAAAATACCGAGGGGTGTTTTTGCAACTAATTATTTTCTTTTTGCTCATTCATCTGGCCGTACTATTTATTTTTTTCTTGGTGTCTGTGTGGGTAGACTATTAAACGGATGAGTTCAATAAGTATTTACCCATCATTGACATTAATCTTAGTCGCAAGCCTGACTATATGAGGTAAGGAATCCAACTGCTATGACCCTTAGGTATTCATTTATGCAATGACTATACTTTCGTCTGCGCCGATCGTCTAAAAAATGTTTGATAACTTTCCACTGGGAGTTGGTAAGATCTGTGGGAAACATCTCGAAAAGGTATTGTTGCACCCATAAGATAAGCCAACTCCTCTTTCATAGATCCTAATTTTAGACAGCCTCTAAGAGAATCTTTTAGTGTAACTTCAGTTTTTCAATCATCTTATAGATTTCAGGCCTATAAGTAGTACCTATCGTAACAGAGGTATTTTTCATGCGAATCGTATTTCCATCAATTTCTCGCACGTAGTTGATGTTGACTATGCAAGACCTGCTAATTCTTATAAACTCGGTATGTTGGGACAACTGTTCTTCGATTAGTTGCATGGTATATAAAACCATCAATTTTTCCCCTTCTGTATGCAGGCGCACATAATCTTTTAAACTTTCTAATAGCCACAGTTTCTTCAAATCTATTCGTACCAGCTTTCCCTCACTCTTGACAAACATCATCCGCTCCTGCGGCTCTCGATCTCCATCTACTGTCGTAGACGCTAAGCATACTGACGACCGCGCCTTGTCCATTGCTTTCAAGAACCGTTCAAATGGAATTGGCTTGAGTAGATAGTCAATCGCATTCAGGTTGTAGCTTTCAACAGCATATTCTGAGTACGCTGTTGTGAAAATAATCATTGGCGGAGCCTTTAGTGCTTTGACGAAATCAAGGCCACTGATTTCTGGCATATTGATATCGAGGAGCATAAGGTCAACATTACCGGTATTTAGCACGGTGAAAGCCTCGATTGCATTCTTACATACACCGGCTAGACTTAGACTAGGTATGCGCTCCAAGTAAGACTGCAATATCCGTTGTGCTACTGGTTCATCATCGATAATCAATACGCGCATACTTACTTGTTTTTAAGTCTATTTCCAATTCGAAACTATAAATGGCATTCTCAATTACGTTGCTAATCGAATAAGCACTAGGGTAAAGAATTTCAAGTCTCTGTTTCAAGTTCCTTAGTCCAATACCTGATCTATCATCTGCTTTTTGCAGGAGGGCACTATCAGTAACATTTTGAGAAGAAATGCGAAGTGTCTCCCCTCCTATTTTAAAACTGAACCTTATTTGTTGATTTGTTCCCTGTGACCTCGTACCGTATTTAAATGCATTCTCCAGAACGGGTAACCAAAGTAAAGGCGGGATTGTAATGTTGGGATTGTCTGAGGTAATATCAAATTTAATGTCATACTGTTCATGAAGACGTAGCCGCTCAAGCGCTATGTAAGCTAACATAACTTCATGCTCACGACTGAAGGGAATTCCGGGTTTGTCTGACTCGTACAGCAAATATCGCAGTATTTCAGAAAGTTTAAGAATTGCGTCTGGCGTCTGAATATTATTCTCCAAGGAAAGGCCGTAGAGATTGTTAAGCGTGTTAAACAGAAAATGTGGATTAAGCTGTCCCTTTAAAAAAAGTAGCTCCGTTTCCAATTGTTTACGGTGTATGGCCTCATACCTACGCTGTTGCGTAAAATAATAGCGCGTGTACCATGCAAGGGTAAATATAAATACTAGGATCGCGAGGAAGCAAAAATAATTGACCAATTGATTGAGCCAGAAGAGTTGTTGGTAGGCTGGTGGTACACCACCACTCGTCGCAATGCTATATGACGCGATACGCGTTTGTGGATGACTGTCCATTGCAGACTTAACGATGAGGACATATGAGACTGCGGTAACCAATACGTTGAAAAAGACAACTGCACAGTAGGCAAGACGCCTTCGACTGACAAGCAGTCGCGGTACCAACAGCAAGTTATTGGTGTACACTAGAGCAATGACGAGTAGATAAAGAATGCCCGAATACAGCTGGACCCAAGTAGGTGCGTGGGTATCAATTCTCGGTATGATCAGCAATGCCCAGAACCAAACATTCATGGCGCCCCGGCCGACAACCGCTAACATTATTCTTTTAGGAAGGCTAGACATTTACTAAAGATCATTATGTGGCCTAAATAACGCAAATAAGATCGACGGAGTTGCGAAAAAAACCGATGAACTAAAAGAAGATTATTTTATCCGAAAGATGAGTCATTCTGTCGACTTTAATTGATGAATCTATAGGCTGGTCATTCCTTTGCACTATCTAAAATCAAAATACAATGAAAAAGCAAATTTCAACAAACAAAAAAATTGTAATCTTCATTACAGTACTGATCTTTTGCTATGTGGCCTACAGCTCAGCCTTACCATTGCTGAAATGGGCCTATGGTATTCGTGAGCCCCGTATAGAGCAGGCAGCGTCACTGCTGGTAACGGCAAAGAAATATGGACTTACATCTAAGTGTCTTGTAACAGTAACGCCATGCGCATACCGAGGATTGTTTGATAAGTTTTACCATAGCATACCGGAGGCTTTGATCTTTGATCGAAACGGCAGGCGTATTGAATACAAAAAACCAGGCAGTGATTGCAATGCTGGGCTATTTGGATTTATTCCCAAGCTCAATAGAGCGCATAAATCTAATGCGGCTGGACCAGCGGTCTTAGCAAGTACTTTATGTCAGCTTCGGGACGTACAAGGACATTTGCTGCCTGCAACTTATCTTGACTCAACCGCCGACTTTTACCTGATGATATCGTGGACCGCATTTACAGGCAAGTTGAATGATAATCATGTCAGGGCTTGGCAAAATCTTGCCATGCAAAATAGGCAGGCACGCATCCAGGTAATTGAGGTCAACTTCGACATACAACAGTGGTGGCCGAAAGTAGCAAGGGATACACTCATGCACAAATGGCTGTGATACTTACAACGCAATTTTCCCAATAGAGCCACAACGCCGTTTTTAAGCTACGTTTAAACCTTAATTCAACCATGTACACCATGACACAGGTCAGATCGCTTAAATAAATTTAAAAATACAATATACCCCATGACGGAGCTCGAGCAGTATATCAAATTATATTTCGGCGTAGCGGATACTGATCTTGCAACCATTAATGCGCTCTTCCGGCTCACGGCTTTAAAGAGGGGCGACTACTTTTTAAAAGCTGGCCGTATTTGTGATAAGTTGAGCTTTCAGAAATCCGGGTTGATAAGAGTGTATGCTACAACAGATGAAAAAGAAATAACCCAATGGATCTCTTCCAAAGGATATTTCATTACAGACCTTTCAGGAATCATTTTCAATAAATCCTCCAGGTACAATATACATGCTCTGACGGACTGTGAGTTCTACACGATCAGCCGGGAAAATTATAATCGCCTCGGTCAGCTGATTCCCCGGTGGCATGAACTGGAAAAGCTGTTTATAGCTCACTGTTTCACCCTTCTGGAAGACCGGATTTTTACCTTGCTTTCCATGCCTGCCGAAGACCGCTACCGGCAGTTGTTTGAGCAGCAGAAAGAGTTGTTCAACCAGGTACCTTTACAGTACCTGGCATCCATGATGGGAATGACGCCGGAAACCTTAAGCCGTTTGAGAAAGAAGGACAGCCTGGCAAATTCTTGATTTTTATCAAGCGCAGCGGACGAACCGGCAAGGAACTTTGTTTTAATAAAATCAACTAAAACAATGCTCATCAGAACCATTCTTTTTACGGCAATCTTTCTATCAGCCTTATCCTCCAGTAACGCTAAAAGTCATCCAGGTGTCTGCAAGCCCAATGAAGAAGCTCCCGCGTTTTGCAAAAAGACCATGCTCATCCATGCAAAGCCAGAATGCGTCTGGGCCGTTCTGACTAATATTAATAACTGGAATAGCTGGCTGACCACGGTAAGCACATCCAAGCTGAACGGTACGTTACAGCCCAATACGACGTTTGACTGGAAAACAGCGGGCGCAAAGATTCATTCAACAATTCATACTGTTGACCCTTATTCTAACTTCGGCTGGACGGGAAAGGTATATGGCGTATTTGCCATTCATAACTGGACCTTCAAAGAAACAGATGGTGGTACCGAAGTTACCGTCAGCGAAAGTATGCAGGGCTTTCTGGCGGCTATATTCAGAAAGTATTTCAACAGGACACTTGAAAACGACATGGTTCAATCGCTGCAGCAACTGAAGAAAGCATGCGAATAAATGCCCTGCCCGCTTTACAGCCCGGCATGCCGGTGTTCTTTTATCAGGCGGTAGATGTCAGCGCCGAGCTGATTATTTATTAGCCAGCTTTAATTTTAATTCGGCCATGTCGTGACTTTTTTTCAGATCAACAATTTTTGCGTAATGCTGTGTCTGTTTAACGGAGCTATGTCCCAACATGCTGGAAACTGTTTCTAATGGAACACCGTTGCTGAGCGTTATAGTCGTTGCAAAAGAATGCCGCGCGATGTGAAAGGTCAACTTTTTCGTTATTCCGCATAGATCTGCTATCTCTTTCAGATAAGCATTCATCTTTTGATTAGTTAAAACCGGTAGAACGTGATTGCCATCACTGCATTTTTCATGACCTCTGTATTTTTCGAGGATTTCAATTGCTTTGGGTAATAATGGCAATCTGGTTGGTGATTCGGTCTTTTGTCGTTGCGTTATTATCCATTGTTCACCATCTTCACCTGTAATTATGTTGGTATGCTTTAAGGCTTTTACATCGGCATAGGCCAAACCTGTGTAACAGCTAAAAATAAAAATGTCTTTGACAAAATTTAAACGGTCTGTACAAAAGAGCTTATTGCTGATCGCTTCAATTTCACTACTGTTCAATGGGGTAATGTGAACTTCCTTTCTGGTCGTTTTAAATTCAATAAACGGATCTCGGTTTAGCCATCCCTTTTTGATGCATTGAAGAATTATCTTCTTGACATTGGTTATATACTTAACTACTGAATTATGGCCGCACTTTTTTGCGGTCTTAAGCCAGTAGGAAAAATCAGAAACAAACTCATAATTTAGGTCGTTAATGTCTATATCTGATATTGCATATTTCCACTCTATAAATTCGCGGGTATTTTTTAAGGTAGTCTCATAACGGCTTAACGTAGCAGGCGCAAAATCGATTCCAATAAGGGACTTGAGTTGTTTATTGTGCTCTTCCAAAAGGTTCAACAACATTCTTCTTTCATCGCCTTTTCCGGTAACTACATTTTTTAAGTTTTCGGCAGTAATCGGTTTACCGCTTTCAAGAAGTGCTGCTTTCGCCTGGAAAACTTTAGCGTAAATGGTTTCCAGATAGGCGTTCAGGCTTTTAGCATCTTCTTTTGTTCCTGTCGCCCGCCCGGCCGATTGGTTCCATCGGTCAGGATACCAAATTCGTTTTGTAGATAACTCTTTTGGTATTCCATCGACAGTGATTCTTAGATAGACATACCTTGTACTTGTCTGATTTTTGGGCTGCTTCAAAAAGAAGAATAACCCGAAGCTTTTTTCCAACATGACACAACTTTTAATGGTTTTTTAAAGTTGGAAATGCTATTGCTTCAAAACAAGATGTATATAACATGAACATCTTGACTTTCAAATAGTTAGCGTCAAGCTCATGCGTCTTTTTTCAAATAAAAAGACGCCACGAATGACGCTAGTTAATTTTAATTGCTTTTGAAAATATTGATAATAGGCCTAAATTAAAAAAGCCCGCAAATCAACGATTTGCAGGCTTTTGAAAGCTTTGATAATGCTTTTGGCGGAGAGAGAGGGATTCGAACCCCCGGACCTTTAACAGTCAACGGTTTTCAAGACCGCCGCATTCGACCGCTCTGCCATCTCTCCGCTGCAAAAATAAGCCGGCAATCCTGATTTCAAAATCTTTTTTCGGCTTTGGGTATATTTTTTATAAGCCCATGTTAAAGCGCCATACAGCACGCATCTGCCTTTGTTTATGCTTCGTATATAGAGTCTAACTTTCCACCCAATTTTATGATGAAACAGATTTTTCAATCAATCGCCTTGCTTTCACTTTCTGCATTGCAGCTTACTGCCTGTGCCCAGAATGATGATCATTTTAAGACCACCAAAACGTTTAAAGAGATGAGCACGAATACTGCGCAGGCTGCTAATGGACATGCCAAACATCTTGATACCGCCACTTTTGCCGCCGGATGTTTCTGGTGTACGGAAGCTCAATTCCAGCAATTGAAGGGAGTGGAAAAAGTGGAAAGCGGTTTTGAAGGCGGGCATGTAAAGAACCCTTCTTACAAAGATGTTTGCACGGGCACTACCGGCCATGCCGAAACCTGCAATATCTATTACGATCCTTCCAAGATCAGCTACGATGAATTGCTGGCTGCTTTCTGGACTTCTCATGATCCTACTCAGCTCAACCGCCAGGGCAATGATATGGGTACACAGTACCGCTCGGCTATCTTTTATCATAATAATGAGCAGAAGAAAAAAGCGGAAGATTACAAGCAAAAGCTAAACGCTGAGAAAGCCTGGGATAAGCCGGTAGTGACCGAGATTACGGCTGCAACGACTTTTTATAAAGCCGAAGACTATCACCAGAATTATTACAATGAAAATGGCGACCAGCCCTACTGCACTTTTGTGGTAGGCCCGAAGGTGGAAAAATTCAGAAAAGTATTTGCCGGCAAGCTGAAGAAGTAAGTAAGTCGTTGGCATAAAAAAAGCCCGCTCATGTGAGCGGGCTTTTTCTTATTATGGTCTGTCCGTAATCAGCACTCTTAGCGAATAACAGAAACCTTTTCACGGGACAGATTCTCGCCTTGCTGCATACGTACTTCGTACATGCCTGCTGCGAGGTTAGAGATATCAATCTGCTCACCAGCCATCACTTCTTTCTTCAGTGTCAGTGCGCCTGTAGCATTGAAGATATAGATGGTTGCGCTGCTGCCATTGCCGCCTGCGAGGAACAGAGAGCCTGCGGCCGGGTTTGGATAAACGCTCAGCTGGGTAGTAAGTACGCCATCGAAAGATACCGTGCGGATATCGCTGGTGGTATATTCACCATTCAGATCAAACTGGATAAGGCGGTAGTAATTCTTGCCGTTCACCGGATTGTTGTGCATCATACCATAGCTGTGCTTATCAGTAGTTGTGCCATGACCCTTTACTGTACCAATGCTCTTCCAGTCTTTCGCATTTACGCTATGTTCAATTTCGAAATGGTCATTGTTTTGCTCAGCCGCAGTTACCCATGTCAGTGCTACTGCGTCTTTCTGCTTTTGTGCATCAAAAGATAACAGGGTTACAGCCAGTGGAGCAAAAGACGTTTGCAGAGCGTAAGTAGCAGGTGAAGAAACCTGACCAGCTGCATCAATCAGGCTGTAAGTAAAGCCGAAATTGGTAGCGGATGTATAACCCTGGCGGGCTGCATACACCGCATAGATGCGCAGTTTGGCAGGGTCAAAATTGTCGATCGTAGTTCCTGCAGTAACCGGAATTACCGTTGTGCCTGTTGTGTTGTAATAAAGCAGGGTATTGGAATTCAGAGAAACAGCCTGGAACTTCTTGCCTGTAGCGCAGGAAGATGTTCCGTTGCAATCCTCAGCGTCATTGCCGGATAGTGTTGTGCTGCCAACAGTTCCTGGCTGGCTTACCAGATTGGTATTGCTGGAAAGAATGCTCTGCGTTATATAAGTAATACCACCCGTTGTGAAAGTAGGGGTAGGCCATGGGCTACTTGGGGTAGATGTAAACGCTGTGTTGGAGATCTTGAATGATTTAGGATCCGCAACCGGTGCGCGCTCGATACCGAAGTTCAGGTTATCCATATCGCCCATACCAGTAGTAAGAGCGATGATGCCCGGCATAGATGAATTCTGAAGCGCTGTATTGTTGGAAGACGTGATGTCAACACCTGTGCTTACCCAGTTTCCGGGAAGTACCGGAGTAGGAGGAACGGTGATAACCACTACACCAGGAGTTGCAGATACCTGCAGCTTCAGGCCGCTGGTCATAGCTGGTACTTCAGTAATCGTATAAGTGCCATTGGCATTTACCGGAGCCGTGCCGATCACAGTGCCGGCAGCGTTTGCAAGATTTACATAAAGGTTAGCACCAGTTGCAACAGTCGTAGGAGTGTTTACAGTAGAGCCGGAACCATCAACTAAAAGTTCGCCTGAACCCTGCATCTTATCGCCGTTCGCATCATTCCATATCTTACCGGTGATGTTGATTGGGCAGTACAGGGGAGTATTGCTCACGTTAGACAGGTAATAGTCATCATCGTTATTGATATAGTCAAAATAGTTCTTGTAGTCATACATGTTCACCCCTAGACCACCGGCCGTCGGGTCGGTCCCATTGATGAAGATGCGGATGTCAGAGATACAGCTACCACCTGAATATTTGAAGCGAAACAGCTCATATTCTACATTAGCCGTAAAGGTCGGAGTGGTTGTTGTACCAGCAGGAAACCAATCATAGTATGAATGGGTCTGTGATGCATTGTAGCTTACACTCGAAGGACTATAGCTCCATCCGCCAGCACCCTGAACAGATGTGGTAACCAGTGTGGTACTTACATTACCGGGAAATACAACGGTAAATTTGGATGACTGGATGATCTGACCACCGGATAGCGTCTGGTTGGAGATCATCGAGGCAATGTACTCGCCGGTTGGTTTGTTGAATGTCAGGTTGTACTTAACAACCTTTGGTACAATTGCGAATGATACTGTAGCGCTTAGCGTGACTAGCAGGACCAGCAATGATTTTAGAATTTTTTTCATCATTCTTCGTTTTAATTGATTGTGGTTTTATAAAAATTATTGTGGAATCTGTTGAAGCATGCCAATGAAGTTCAGAGACTGAATGGTCGCATTGAACGGGAACCGCTGGACCTGTATCTGTACATAACCCGGATCACTCGCAAAGCCGTTGTAACGAGAGCGGCTGTCCATGTTCACATCACCCGGGAAGTAGCCATAGGCGCCGATGAAGTTGAGTGCATGGGTTGGGTTGGACGGGAAAGACGATACTTCGATTTGGGTAACACCAGGATCAGAGGCGAAGCCGTTATAGCGAACGCGGATGTCCTGAGAACAGTTGCCGAACCAAAGTGCGCGCTTACCATTTACAGTTGATTGCTCAAGGCCATCATAACTGTAACCATCGGCATCCGGCTGATTCCAGGTATTGGCTGCAGACAGGGTGGTGAAATCAACAGACCCATCTGTCAGATTAATCGGAGCCAGCGGAGCAGCAGTCATAGCACCCAGGTGATTACGGTGGCGTACAGCTACGTAGTAGTTGTCAACCGGTGTTTTCGGGAACTTAATGCAGCTGCCGCCATCCACGTCAATGAAGTCGCCATCACGTTGTATTAGCACCGAACGGGTAGATATTACCTGAGCAGGATTGGTTTTGCTGCGCAGTTCTACAAATACCCAGTCAACGATGTTGTCATTGCTGTTTGCCTGGTTGGCAAACATCTGGGTCGGGTTCGTGATGTTGTAAAGCTCAGTAGAAAGACCATCCAGCACGCTTGTGAAGTAAGTAGAGTAAGCGGCGGTTACATACGGGTTGCTGGTCGGGATGTAGTTGAGGCCGGTATAAGGGCTCACGCGCAGGTCATCGCGCATGATAGCGTTGCTGTCATTGCCGATCATCGCACCTTGCAGAAGCGCCTTCAGGCTGAAGCAGATACTGTTCACTGGCACATTCACCGTAGCACTGCCCGGGCTTTCCTTGCCTGCATTGTCTGTAGTCTTAAATGTGAATACCGGAATGCTGCTGCCATCTACCGGATCGATAGTGATTGGCAGTGTTGGATTGCCTGATGCATTCACCGGAATCGTAACACCCGTTGTTGTATTGAACGCTACACAGTTGGTGCACGTTACCGTAGATGCAGGTGGATAATAAGTGGTAGTGCCTACTGTAAAGCTGGTCACATTCGGGAAGTCAGTGATCCGGATAGTTACTGTGTTGCCATCCGGGTCATTGCCCCTGAAGCTGGTAGCCGGTACAGGTAAAGTAGCGGTACCACCTGGGTTACCCTGTGTAGCTACATTTGTGCCTACGGGATTAGGCAATTGCTCCAGGCCGAAGTTTTGGGCAGTTACCGGATTAGTACCTGTATTGAGGTTAATGATACCGAGTCCGGTAGTCTGGGCCGCAGTATTGCTGCTGTTCACATTCTGGCCGGTAGCTATCCAATTGGCAGGCACCACCGTTGCAGGCATTGCATTGCCCGGTACGCCGGCTACCGTAGACAGCTGTATTTTCAATCCATTGGTAACCTGAGGTGCCTTGTCCAAAGTATAAGCACCTGTAGCGCTGACCTGCACGCTTTGCATTACAAGCCCGTCGGTACCGATCAGGTTAGCATACAGGTTAGCGCCTGCTGCATTAGCCGTAGCTGATGAGGTATTGTTGCCGCTCACATACTTTTCTGTACCGTCGATGTTTTTATTACCGTTAGCGTCATCCCATGCATTGCCGGATACGGTTACAACGCCGAAGGGCATTTTGACCTGGGCGGCAGTGCTTTGCTGGCTGGCAGAGTCGATATGGCTGTAGGTGAAGATCACCGTCACATTGCCGTCTGCAGGATCTACCGTCAGCTTCGAGGGATCGTAGTTAGAGATCTGCTGGTTCAGGGTCACCGCACCGTTATTGTAGTACAATACACCCTGAGCCGCCGCAGGCAGGGAGGTGATGATGATCTTATTGGTCAGTGATGTTCCGTTGTAGCTGCCATCCTCGAAGTCGGTGCCGGTCAGGGTCGGTACAGCTACCTTGATGGAACCGCCGGGGTTGCCCTGCATGGCGGTCGTCTTCGCATCGCTCATTGGTTTCTTCTCGATACCGAAGTTCTGGTTGCTGACAGCAGTGCCGGCCGTGGTCAGGTTGATCGTGCCATCTACCGCACCCGTCTGGGAAGCCGTATTGCCCGCCGTCATCTCACCGGTGTTGATCCAGTCTGCCGGCAGGTTGATTGCCGGTGCCGCGCCGGCCTCGGTGCCGCCGTTCTGGGAGAGCAGCAGCTTCAGCCCCGTGGCATCGGTAGGCACATAAGTCAGGTTGTAAGTGCCGTCTGCGGCCACCTGTACACTCTGGATCACCTTGCCGTTCGCATCCAGCAGGGTCACATAAAGATTGCTGCCGATGGCCACGCTCACTGTGCCGCTGGCCACATTGGTGCCGCTCACGAACTTCTCGCTGCCGCCCTTGCCCACGTTGCCGTTGGCGTCATCCCATACATTGCCCGCTACCGCGATTACCTTGAAGGACATCGAGGCCGTGGCAGGCGCCGCTTCCTTGCCCGCCGCATCTATATGGGCATAGGTAAAGGAAGGCGCCACCGCGCCGTTGGCAGGGTCCATGGTCAGCAGCGACGGCGTATAGCCGGTGATGATCTGGCCGGCAGTCACCTGCGAGCCCGAGTAGTAGAGCACACCCAGCGCCGGGTCGGGCAGGGTCTTGATGATCACCTTGCTGCCCGTATTGTAAGTACCGTCCTCGCCGTCCGTGCCGTTCAGGGTCGGAACCTGCACGCGGTTGCTGCCGCCGGGGTTGCTCTGCACGGCTGCGGTCACGTTATTGCTCACCGGCCTGCGCTCGATGGCGAAGTCCTGGGCGCTGATCGTTGTAGTGCCTGTATTTAAGTTGATATAGCTCAGTCCGGCGGTCTGTGCAGCCGTATTGCTGCCATCCACCGACTGGCCGATGTAGAGCCAGCTGCCCGGTACCGCAGAAGCGGGGGCAGGGCTGTTGACGGTACCTGCATTGGCAGAAAGCTGCAGCTTCAGGCCGGAAGTATTATAAGGCGCCTTGTCGAAGGAATAGGTGCCTGTGCCGCTCACCTGGGCAGTCTGGATCACGGTGCCCGCGCTGTTGATCAGGTTGATGTACAGGTTAGCGCCCGCTCCCACCACGGTCGTTCCGGTAGTGGTATTGTTGCCGCTTACCAGCGGCTCGCCGGCCTGCTTCGAGAGGTTGCCGTTGGCATCATCCCATACTCTGCCGGTCACCGTGATCACCTTGAAGTCCAGGGCCACCGTTGCCGGTGTCTTGCTCTGCTGTCCGGCCGCATCCACATGGGTATAGGTGAAGGTCACCGTAGTATTGCCGTCCACGGGATCTACCGTCAGCTTCGAAGGATCGTATCCGTTGATCTGCTGACCGGCCGTGACCGGTGTGCCACTGTAGTAGAGGATGCTGGTAGCGGCATCGGGCAAAGTCTTAATAACGATTGTATCGCCCAGTGAAGTGCCGTTGTAGGCGCCGTCCTCAGGGTCCGTACCTGTGAGGGCAGGTACCTGTACTTTGATGTTGCCACCGGGATTGCCCTGGGTAACAGCCGGTACAGAATTGCTGACCGGGCGCTGCTGGATGCCGAAGTTGGCATCGGTCACCGCCGCATTGCTGACGGCCAGGGGAAGCCTGCCGTCCACCGTGCCGTCATTGCCGTTGACGGTGGATACGCCCAGCTGCTCGCCGGTATTGAGCCAGTCGCCGTTTGTATTGGTAGGCAGCGCCGGTGCAGGGATCGTGGTGCTGCCTATTGTGCCCTGGGTGGTGCTCAGCACCACATAGTACGTGCCGTTGGGCACATTGGGAATGGTATAAGTACCGTTGGCAGTGCTTACCGCGCCCACGCCAGCTACCTTTTCCAGCACGTGCACCACACCGTCGTTATCGGTATAGGTATCTTTTGAGATGATGTTGGCATAGAGGCCGCCCGGGATCGCCAGGTTGCTGGTCCTGTTCACCTTGCCGTCCTTCAGGCCATTGGCATCGTGATAGACGTTGCCGTTTACCGGGAAGCAGCCGAAGGTGATCTGGGCGGCAGAGGATTTCTGCTGCAGCGACCATCCCCAGGTATTGATCACCCGCACATTGCCGAAGTCGTTGTACTGGACGCCGTCCGCATCGTTGCCGTTCACGGCAGGGGCGGGAATGGACATCGCAGCATTGCCGTTGCCGTTCCAGGCGTGGGCCGGCGATACCTGACCCTTGATGCTGTTGTTGATGCCGGCACCGGTATAGTTGTCCTGATTCTGATCTGCAGAATTATAGACATTGGTCACAAAGAGGTCGTTCCAGTAAAGGGGGGTGGTGGTGGAATAGAGCGGTGCGATGCTGGTCACGTTGAAACCGTTCTTGTTGAGCTCGGCGTCATACATGGGAATATTGAAGCGGCCGCGCTCGTAGATGGCGCTGATCTTCATCACCGCCGTATTGGCCACCGTATTGCCCAGCCCGTCTTTTCCGTCCCAGGCGATGGTGTTCTGCCCGGCATCCACATTAAAGGCTTCCAGGATACGGTCGGCCGTGCCTTCCTGATAGTCGGTAACCCCGTTGAGGTCGAGCAGGATGCGTGCATCGCCGTCGGCCGGCATATTGAAATTGATGTGCAGGTCGGTGCCGCAGCCGGTGACCGGCGGGTTGGAAAGGGTCGGTGTAACGGTGATCGGCTTTACCGGATAGATGTTATTGTCCGGGCTGTTGAGGAACAGGCGGTATCCGTCGGGTATCTGCGGCGAGTTCGAAGAGGTGACCGACCGGCGGTCGGTCTCGAAATCACCGGCCGTGCCGGTCTTCTTGACGCCCCAGAAGTTGACGGCCATATCGTAGGCGATGGGCCGGAAGACATCGTTGAAGCCGAGCCTGACGATCGTCTGGTCCTCGGAATAGGAATAGAGCGACGGCGACGAGTTGGCGGCAGCCGTAACCTGCAGCGATGAGTTGACCGCTACAAACCCCCACTTGCGGCAGAATACACGGCCGGGAATGGAGGTAAAGGTGCTGCCGTTGTTTCTGGCAACGGTCAGGTCAAAGAAAGGCGCCGTGGACCATACGCTGGAGGATGCCTGGGTGGTGCCGCCGTTGTTGCTGCGGTAGAACTCGAGGGAATATTCACCCGTGCCGTAGGCATCGCCGAAATCGCTGATGCGGAAAGAGATGGGGTCGTAGCCGGTACCGGTGACGCCGTCCACGCCGTTGGGTCCGTTGAAAGCCTGGTTGTAGTTCTGGATATAGCCCTGTCCGGAGGTGGGAAGGGCGCCCGTACCGACCAGCACATTGCTGGCATTGTAGAGGCGGTAATACATGGTCACATCAGCGGGGTTGCTGCCCGATCCTACGTACTCCTTCCAGCGGAAGCCGCAGAAGACGTACTCATCGGTGGAGCTGATGTAGAAGCGCAGGCGGTTGGCTTCGGGGGCGCCCCAGAAAGAGCCCGAGTTGCGCTCGGGGATCAGGGTCAGTGCCGTGATCTTGTTGGATGCCGGGGACAGCTGATGCGTGCCCTCCCCCATGACCTGCCCGGCGCTCAGAACGCCCAGCAGCAATAAAACACCGGAACCGGCGACTCTCAATATGCTTCTCATAAAAAAAATGGATTGGATTTCATTATGTGTGATTGGTGGGATTGCACAGGTATGCGTGCTTCCTTGAGTAATGTTTTGTGTTTAAGAATATTTATAAATTGTTTTATTGATGTGTTCATTTTATTTGGTGAGCAAATGTAGTTGTCATAATAAAAAATATTTCACTTCGTAATTCTATTTTTTTATAGAATATCTACTACTTTTTGAGACCAAAAATCTATTGAAACTATTCTGAATCTTGATGTTTTGGATTTTAAAGTGTTTATTTACAGAAATTAATAATATTTTTTGCGCTTAATTAATCTAGGAAAATAAAAATTAAAATTTAGTTGAAGGCATTTTTTAATTAATATTACAAATAATCAAAAAAACAATTAATAATTTATTACTTAAGATGCGGAATGGGGTAAATGATATTTCTAAAGAATTGTTTGCTAAAAAATGATATATGATACAATTCATTATTAAGGGAAACATAGGAGGCGAAGAGTGAATAAAGATTGATCTGTGCCTGATGTGCTCACCATTGGCACCTATGGCGTTTGCCCAAAATTTTTACCAGCATGAAACATGTAAAGCATGAATGCAAATGAATACACGGAACAATCTTTACGCTCATGCTTTATAGCGTAGATGAAATTGCTTCTCTTCCAAATGATGGCTTACGGGCAACTGAATCTTATGAGCGGTTCACAATGAGTTGGAAACAATAAAACGAAAATGCTTTCTGCGGAACAGTTGAATGAATAGAGCGCAAACAAAAAGAGCATGAAATAATTCATGCTCTTTTCAGTTTCTGTCTATAATCCCCGGTAGCCCGGTGGTGGTTCAGGCATATGCGTTCGCCTGTATTTACGGCCTCCGTAGTTGGTACCGCGATGTACAAAGCATGACGTAAGCAAGCCTGTCAATACAAGACATACAGCAATCAGCTTTAAAATTTTCATGACCTTAAATTACGTAATAAACGCCTCATCATACCAAAACGAAAATAGGGTTAACAATGCATTAGACTACGCAGGAAAATGAGCAATGTGGTGACGGCAGAGCGTTTATCTTCGCAACAATGCGTGGCGAAATTGTGCACGCGCACGATCACTCATACCTTTAGCAAAAGATTTTTTTAAACCAATGCAACCGTCATCCTATTCCTTCCTGCCTTATCCTGATTTAGAAACCGAAAGAATGCGGCTCCGACAGCTTACTCATGCCGATGGCCCTGATGTATTTGAAATGCGCTCAGATCCTGATGTCATGCGGTACATACCGCGCCCGATTGCTGTAACGGTGGATGATGCGGTAAAAGTGATTGACATGATCAATGATGCTATTACAGCCGGCAAAGGCGTCAACTGGGGCATGGAGATGAAAGATACCGGCAAACTCGTAGGCATCATCGGTTATGTACATTATACGCCGGAACATTGCCGCGCTGAAGTAGGCTATTCACTTAACCGTGCTTTTCACCGCCAGGGACTGATGCGGGAAGCATTACTGCGTGTGATCCGTTTTGGATTTGAGGCAATGGAGCTGCATACGATAGAAGCCATTATTGATGCAGAGAATGCAGCATCAGGCGGTCTGTTGAAAGACGTAGGATTTACACAGGAAGCTTTTTTTCGGGAAGATTTTCTCTATGATGGTGAATTCCGGAACTCAATTCACTTCGGGCTGCTGCATAACGATCCATTACCTGCCTGATCTGCGCTCACATAGCTATATCCCCGCTGAACACGGGTGTTGCCGGCCCTGTGAGCCATACTTCCGTAGCGGTATCTGAAGCATTTTTGATGAATGAGACATTAAGATGGCCACCCGGTGTTTCAATAGCTGTATTAAAATGACCGGTATCTTTTCCTGTGGCTGCAATGGCTGCGGCGGTCACACCTGTGCCACAGCTCATGGTTTCATCTTCTACGCCCCGCTCGTAAGTGCGTACATAAAGCCGGTTGAGAGCTATGCGCTGCACGAAGTTGACATTGATGCCTGCCGGAGAAAATCTTGCTTCATTACGGATGGAACGGCCATCCGCAAATACATTGGCGAGCGCGGCATCCTCCACCCATTGAATGAAATGCGGCGAGCCGGTGTCCAGTACGGATGAACCGGTATGATGCGTGATAGAAGATACATCCTGCATTTGCAGGCTCACGGTGCCATCTTCATTGATGCCGGCCAGATGTGCGCCATCAATAGCGATAAACTTTGCTTCGTTTTTTATGATCCCGAGATGACTTGCAAAAGCTACAATGCAACGCCCGCCATTGCCGCACATAGTGCTTTCACCGCCGTCCGCATTATAATAGACCATCCTGAAATCCACGTCCGGCGCGGACTCCAGCAACATCAATCCATCTGCCCCGATACCAAAGCGACGATGGCAGAGTGCAGCTATGTGACTACGTGAGAGCATGGATAATTCGCCTTTA
The DNA here is from genome assembly GCA_965200035.1 of Chitinophagaceae bacterium. Classification (GTDB taxonomy): domain Bacteria; phylum Bacteroidota; class Bacteroidia; order Chitinophagales; family Chitinophagaceae; genus UBA1952. Next base: position 2,867,433 of record OZ241334.1, read on the forward strand.
CGGTTGTCCATGAGGATGAAGTCATTGCCGGTACCCTGGTATTTATAAAAAGGAATGTTCATTGTGCTACTTGCCATTAAAATACTGGTCTGCACGGGAGTTGCCCATGCCACTCGATTGCCCGTTCACATAGAGCAGATTCATCCAGGCAGGATTAAAGCGCTCACCGGGAACCGTGCTGTGCAGCAAACGATAATCGCCTGCAGCGCTGCCTGATTGATAGAACAGGAACAACCCTACCTGACTGGTTCTGCCAATGGTATTGTAGCGCCATATCTCATAGGGCAACGCACCGGATTCATTGGGCACGCGTATGCGCTCATCCGGCTTGCCGTACTTAAGATATACAATGCCGCGCTCTGTCTCATAACCCATGGTACCGGCACCATTGAACTCCCGGTTGACCTCACGCACCTTGTCAGAAAACTCTTTCCATGCCTCTTCGGGATGTAGCTTGTTGTATTTGCCGAAATAGTTATAAATGAAATACCTGGTGTACATCTCATCCGGCCGCCGGAAAAAGTTTTTAATGGTCACTTCTTCTGTAGGATCAGCTTGTGGAAGGATCATCAACAGGATGGCACGAAGCTGCATATTATTGAACTTGGCCACAAAAGTATTGGCTAAATTAAAGTAGTTGCTCTTGCCGGCTTCCAGTTCTCTTTTGGATGTATCGCTGGCAATGACGGGCGGCGCATCGGGCTTCTTGTTCACGATCTGAAAGAAAGCAGAGGTAGCAGTAAGTCGGTTGCCGGAAGCATCATTCAGGATTGCATTGAGATAATAGTTGCCGGACATCAGCCTGCCTACCTCAAAGGAATGCAAGGTAGCATGAACCGGTCCATTATCACTGACTGTATCTGTGAACTGAATATTGTAATAGGAAATATCCAACGGCCTTTTGGAGATATAAAAATAGCGGGTCGGAAGCTTATCTGTTGTATGGTTATCTGTGTAGAGTTCGGTGTAAAAATGCAACTGCCTGCGGCCATCTTCCAGAAAGCTGAGTGGAAGCGGTATCTGCTGAAATCCGTTTTTGAGAACAGGGCTCGGAACGGTACTGCTGAAAAAAGTATCTAGCAATTGTATATTGCTGAATGCAGGCTTGCTAAAGGGCAATACTTTCAGGCTGTCTTTGTAGATATAGGTATCTTTTTGAAAAGCCGTTTCTCCGAGTGCGAGCTGCAGTTTCCATTTTCCGGGTGGCAATGGGTAGCGGCGGAGATCCATTATTTTATGTTTGGATGCTTCTGCCGGCAGCATAGGGAGTGTCTGCAGCATAAAACGGTCGCGGGTATAAATGCCGGTATCATTGCTGATAGAGAGCGAGGTCTGTATTTCGGAAAATAGCTCACCGCTTCCCAGTTTCCGGTAATGGATTGAATTGTTGTCAATCTGCCAGCAGATTTCTATAAAAGCACTGTCGCTGCCATTGCCTTCCGTTCTGTGAAAAACATTATAAGATACCACTGCTTCTACCGCGCCGGCATTGCTGCTGAATCCCATCATTAAAATCAGCAGGCAAAGGCTCTGCAATCTGCTCATTATTTCTCCGTTATTTTCGCAAAGTAACGAAACTGTTTATTAGCCGAATGTCCATTGTGCTGAGCCCGAGCTTTATATTTCCACCTGTTGACTGGTGGAGGCAGATTATTACCTGCGATCAGGTAATGCTGAAAGAGGCAGAGCCTTTCCGTAAGATGACCTGGCGCAATCGCTACCGAATTGCTACTGCCAACGGGCCGTTGCTGCTTTCAATACCAGTGGCAGGCGGACGCACCCAAAGCGCACATACCGGAAATGTAGATATAGATGCCCAACAGGATTGGCAAAAGCAGCACTGGCGAAGCCTTTTTTCTGCTTATGGCCGGGCGCCATTCTTTGAGCATTATGGTCCGCCGCTGGAGCAGCTCTTGCAACAACCCATCCAAAAGCTGACAGACTTTAATCTTCAGGCATTGGAGTGGGTGCGTAGAGAGCTGAGGCTTAGCATCGTTTTTACGAGCATAAATGATACTGAACAAGCTCCTGAAAATGACTTTATGGATCTGTCACAATCTTCATTTACAGAAGAGGCGCAACCGCTTGTATACAGTCAGGTTTTTGAAGATCGTCATGGCTTTATTCCTAATCTCTCCATCCTTGATCTATTGATGAATGAAGGGCCTGCGGCGAAAAGTATTTTAATGGGCAAATAAAAACGCTGACAGCGTTTTTATTTGCCTTGTCAGCGTTGCTTTCTGATACAATAAGGTCAATAAAAGTTGTAGTCTCTGCGGGCAATATTCAGCCGCAGGCCGCCATAAAAATAGGTGGTCGATTGGCTGGGTAAAAAGCCGTTATCAAATTTCACCTTGCGATAAGTAGCGCCCAGATCGATAAACAGGTTTTCGCGCAGCTCATAAGAAGCATTGAAGCTGGCCAGCATAGTCGTAGCTTTTATTCCATTAATCAGCCCATATCCATGTTCAGGATCGCCCGTATTAACAGGTGTGCGGGTATTGTAATCCAGGAAAACATTGCTGCCGTAATTGGTGCCATTTGAATCCAGCCCCTGACGATAGTACATACCTTTCAGCGTGAGGTAAAGATTCTGTACGGGCTGGTAGCGGGCAATGCCGATAAACTCCCCGAAACCTGCGCCCAGCGGGTGGGCCAGCGGTTGATTGTAATTGGTATAATTGGCAATGCTGTCGTAGTGCGTGTAGGTAAATGGTCTTACCATGTTCACTTCTGCCTGGAGGTCAAGGTTCTTTACGGTAAATGCATCAAAATACTTGCCGCCAAGCTGCACGCCAAATTTATTGCCCCACCAGCCATTGCCGCTCTTCAGCTCATCGAACTTAAATTCATCGATCAGAAACTGTCCGTAAAACTGAAGATGCTTTACTGCCAGCGCTTTGAAGTTAAGCCCGAGCATCGCATTATCGGGGCTGCCGTTGGAGCGCTCTGTCTGCCGGTAAAGAATGATCGGGTTCAGGTAGCTGAATTCATAGGCGTTCGGGCGATTGAAGACCACGCTTTCAAACAAGCCAACATTGAGCCAGTGGGTGGCGTTCACACTCAGGTGATGCACCGTTGCGTACTTGTGATTCAGCACACGGTCAGCGCCGCGGGTGTATTGTGGGGTCAGCTCCAGATACAGATTCTGATAATTCAGCTTCCAGACTTTAGTGGTCAGGCGCACAAATGAAGCGCCGGAAGAAAAATCGCTCAGGAACAGGCTGCGGATACCATCTCCGATAAAATGCTTGTCGTAGCCGGCCGTTACATTAATATGATCCTTGATGACTGCAAAATCAATATAGCCGCGTGCCAGCAGATAATCGTATTTGCTGCGTGTACCCGATGGTGTCTGGTAATAATCTGCGCCCGGAACGGCCTGATGCGCATTGATATAATCATTCACAAAAGCAGGCGGCTCTTCCTGATTATCGCTGAAATAGGTGTAGAAGCCTACCCGGTTGGCTATAGTGCCGCGCAGCTCAATGCCACGGCTGTTGGCCAGCAATGGATTGTCCGTTCCTCTGTCGGGACTGGTCTTTTCAACAATCGCCTGACCGCTGATGACCGGATTTACAGAAAGGAAAAAATCCTTTGTATGAACACTGAAAAAATCGGGCTGCTTTTTATAAAATGTTTTGAACCACGGGCGCTTTGAATCAATAGCGCCATCGCCGCTAGTAGCCCATTCGCCACTTACAGATATGGCATGCTCTACATTATAACGGTCAATATCAGACAGGCCTAGACCCAGCGCTTCGGTACGCTGCTCTTCCAGAAAATTAACGGCTCCCCGCCTGCTGATGGGTTTTGTTGTGGTAAAAAAATCGGTCGTTAGCCTGCCGGAGCGAGTTTCCAGCCGGTCGAGAAGCTGATAATCTTCCTGCCCGAGCTGCAGATAGGTAGATTGAGCCATAGCGCTCTGTGCTGCAAATGCCAGGGCGCCGGCAAAAAGTAGATTTAATTTCATAAAGAAATTGCTGTGTGTGGATATGCTAACTTGCTGCAAAATTATCTTTTGCTTTCATAATAAGTCCAACATACAGCAATAATGATGCCAATCCTTATCAAAGACGCAACAATTGTCAATGAAAATGAGCAGACCGTTGCAGACATTTATCTGAAAAACGGGCGCATTGAGCGAATAGGACACGGGCTTGATCCTAAAGAGCGCGTTCGCGAAATACCGGCTGCCGGCCTTTATCTGTTACCTGGAGTGATCGACGATCAGGTGCATTTTCGGGAGCCCGGCCTTACTCATAAAGCAACCATTGGCACGGAAGCAGCTGCGGCGGTAGCCGGCGGCACTACTTCTTTTATGGAGATGCCTAATACCAACCCGGCAGCGCTCACGCAGGAATTGCTGGAGAATAAATACAGCATTGCAGCACAAAGCTCCCCGGCTAATTATTCTTTTTTTATGGGAGTAGCTAACGATAATGCGGAAGAAGTGCTGCGCACCAACGATAAGAAGCAGGATGTATGCGGTATCAAGATATTCATGGGCTCGAGCACCGGCAATATGCTGGTCGATAATTTTGTGACGCTCAATAAGATATTCTCGGAAACAGAACTGCTGATTGCCACGCACTGCGAAGACGAGCGCATCATAGCCGCCAATAGGGAAAAGTATCCTGATGCCAATGATGCATCGTTCCATCCGCTGATCCGCAACGAGGAAGCCTGCTTCGAAAGCTCATTTACGGCCATCCAATTAGCCAAGCAACACGATACCCGGCTGCATATCCTGCATATATCTACCGCCAGAGAGCTGCAATTGTTCAGCAATATGCTTCCGCTCGATGCCAAGCGCATCACCTCAGAAGTATGTGTGCACCACCTGCATTTCACTGCAGATGACTATGCCCACTATGGCAATCTCATCAAGTGCAACCCTGCCATTAAAGCACCGTACCACCGCGATGCGCTTTGGGAAGCCTTGCTGGACGACCGCCTCGATATCATTGCTACAGATCATGCTCCTCATACGTGGGAGGAAAAACAATTGCCTTACCAGCAGGCGCCTTCCGGCGTGCCGCTTGTACAGCATAGCTTGCTGCTGATGCTGCAATACGCGCTGGAAGGAAAATTGCCACTCGAAAAAGTAGTGCAGAAAATGTGCCATGCGCCTGCAGATTGCTTCCGCATCAGAGAGCGGGGCTATATCCGCGAAGGGTATTTTGCAGACCTCGTGCTGGCAGACCTGAAAAACGATACTAAAGTCAGTAAAGACAATATTCTTTATAAATGCGGATGGTCGCCGTTTGAAGGCCACGCATTCCCCGCACGCATCACACATACGATGGTGAATGGAAACGTTGTTTATGAAAATGGCGTTGTTTCGGATCTTGTAAAAGGACAACGAATGCAATTCGATCGCTGAGGACCTGACCGACGGTGAACAACAGCGGCACAATTTTTCCAAGTAATCCGGTACATGCAGAACGATAAAATAACGCTTAAAGACCTGTCCATATTTACGCAGGCAGAAGGCGATATCTTTTCTTTAATAGACCGCACCACTACACAGGCCGGGCGTGAAGCGCTGCGCCAGCACATCAAAGAGCCGCCGCCGACATTTACCCTGCTGAAAGGCATGCAGGAAGTGATCCGGTGGTGGTCTGGGCACCCCGATGAATGGACAAAATCCATCTCCAACGGTACACTGGTAATGCTTGAAAAATTCTTTGAGTCAGCGGACACCGTGAGCACTCCGCCAACCGGCTTTATGCTGATGCTGGGCTCTGCCATGCAAAGAATGCTGAATAAAAACCAGTACACGTTCACCCAGTTTTCCCTGAAGCACCTGTCTGATTTTTACAGGGGATGCACGGAGCTGACGGCCTTGATGAATCGACCGGATTTACCCGGAACATTGATAACCGAGCTGGGAATGATGGCTAAAGAGCTGGAAGCTCCGCTCGTTTCAGCCCTGCTGGCCATCAACCCGAAAACTTCTTACAACGATCTTTCCAACCTATCCTTCCGCACCCGCCGCGATCTGAAAAATACCACCTATCGCCTGCTCGTTCATTATGCACGGCTCGATGCCTGGCAATCCATGGGCAAGGCTACCCGCGAGCATCAATGGACCTTCCCGGACCTGAAAGAACCCCTTCCCGTAAGGCTGGAGGCACAGGGACTTTATCATCCATTGCTCAGCAAACCTATTGGTTACGATATCATCTTTAATGAGCAGCAAAATTTCCTGCTGCTGACCGGCGCCAATATGAGCGGAAAGACCACCTTTATGCGGGCGCTCGGCGTAGGCGCGCTCATGGCGCACCTGGGCATGGGGACAGCTGCACAAAGCATGACCATCTCCTTTCTGCAGGGCATCGTTACCAATATGCATGTGGAGGACAATATTCTGCGCGGTGAAAGCTATTTCTTCGCCGAAGTACAGCGGATGAAGCAGACGGCGCAAAAGCTCAGGAACAATCAGCCGCATCTGGTGCTTATGGACGAACTGTTCAAAGGAACCAATGTACACGACGCTTACGAATGTACCCGTGCGGTTGTGGAAGGCCTCATTCATCACCCGCACCACCTGCTGATTCTTTCCACGCACCTGCATGAAGTAGCACACCATTTCAGTGAGCAGCCCAATATTCTCTTCGCTTATTTCGTGACGCAAATGGCATCGGACGGCTCTTTTCATTTTACTTATGAGCTGAAAAAAGGAATTTCCAACGACCGCATCGGTTACCGCATCCTGCTTCAGGAAGGGGTAATTGATCTTTTGAAAGGATAGCTGTTATATTATCTTCGCGCCCATGATTTACCACATTGTAGTAGGCGACGAAGCGGCAAAACCCATTCAGGAAGCGGTAGCTGCTGAGCCATCTATGGCAGGCGAGGTCATCACCCTGCGCGATATTCTTCATGTAGGTCCGCTGCAGAAAAATGAAGGCAAGACATTCAGCCAGCTCCGCACTGCATGGTGGCAGGAAGTGGCTCCGGGCGAAAAAGATCCGGTGGAAGTAGATGATACAGAACGCATTCTTGAGATAAGCGCGCAAATGCACCGCGACCCCGAAGTGCAGGCCTGGTTTTGGATGGCTCCGTGGCCGGCGGATGTAACGGCGTATTTCTGGCTCATCAAATATCTTTCCAAATATCCCGGCCGCTTCTATATCGTTAATCTGGCCAATCTGCCGTTTCTTAATGAAGCCGGCAAGGTTTATTATCCCAAAAACGTTTCTGAGATATTGCCCAAAGAGCTGATTAAAGCCCGCAGGCTCGCCCGCCCGGTTACGCTTTCTGAAATAGAGCTGGATGGGGATGAATGGATCAGACTGGTAGGATCAGGACATGGCAACCGCATTCACGAAGGCGGTAAAAAACTGGCTTCCCGCAATGACGATCATTATGACCAGCAGCTGCTGAGCATTTGCAGCGCGCAATATCAGAAAGCTTCCAAAGTCATTAATCAGGCTATGACCAAAGCAGTAATACCCACGGGCGATACTTATCTGGGATGGCGTCTTCGCCAAATGGCGGCATCCGGGCAATTACAGCTTAAAGGTGATCCGTCCAAAACATTCAAAGACTGGGAAGTAAGATTGCCGGGCAGCGAAGAGCCGGTTCAGGAACCAACGCGGGCAAATAATGATGAGCCTGCTTCATAAGCGTTGCCGTAATGCCAAACACCTGAAACAGCTATAACAAACGGCTAAAAGTCCATCAAAAAATCCCGCAGTACCTTTGCAGCTATGCAATTTGTATTGCCCCTGGAGGAAGAAGGCCGTTCTCAGCGCCATACTACTACACTGCATGTCATGCTGGCTTTCCTGCTGTTTGGCATCGGTATTGCGGGCATTGGCATGTATCTCGGATTTACGGTAATGAGCAAAAACTTTATTACCAATGGTATTTATAATTCTTTTCTGTTCTTTGGCATTGCCTGCCTGCTGGCATCGGTAGCACTGCTTTTATTATCCATTTTTCAGAAAACATGGTTGCGGCAGAAACAGAATAACCTGCTTTTTCGCATCATAGAGTTGGTGTTGCTGGCAGGAAGCGCGGTCCTTTTTTTTATGAATGGCTGGAAGATGCCGGCTATCCTGTTTGGCATTATGAGCGCAGTAGTGGTCTTTGCAATAATCCGTGAAAAGCGCACTGCGCAAGCGGGAAACATCCTGATCGATCATTCCGGCATTACTCTTCACGGAGATGTCCGTACCAGGAAGCTCGAATGGAAAGAGGTAGAATCTGTGCTGCTGCGCTTCGGCATCCTTTCGATAGAATGCACTGAAAACAGGCTGATACAGCGGAATATAGCCGCAAATAATATAGACGTTAATACGCTGAGCAGCTATACCAATGAGCAGATCGAAGCAGCTGCAAAAGAGCGTGTGTTGAATGACTGGTAGCAGATGCGCGCCCCCATCTTAAAATCTAAACAAATCAGTAATGTCGCCTTACTTATTATATTCTGACGGAAACGGAAACATCTTTGAAGATGAAAGCCTGTATGCTATAGGCCGTACCGGCTGGGATGCGATGCCCGTAGAGGAAGAAGACTGGATTCTGCTGCCGGAAGGCGGTTCTCTCTATGAGCTGCCCGGCCGCAAAGGAATTGGTATTGACGTAACAACCGGCGATATGCGCCTGTGCGATAAAGGATGGGCGGTAGCTGCATTCATTCCGCCCGCGCATACCGGTCTTTACCTGGCCGCTTATGAGACTGAGCCGGACGCGCCGACGCTTCCACTCTTTTGCTATACGGCTGCAGGCTGGCACAACAATCAGTTTTACGTAACAGCAGTACGCATTGAGCGTGATATTCGCCAGGAAGCTGCCGGCTACGATGAATCTAAAATTGAGAGTGGAGTAGAGGTGGCGTTAAAAGCTTATCCGCACAACCGGGTGGTAGCGCATCTGGCCAATACCTGTGCGCTTACCTATCACTGTCCCGCTGCGCGGAATTTCTTTCTGGGCAGGTGGGAGTGCCCGATCCCTTCTTCACCTGCATGTAATGCCAACTGCGTAGGCTGCATTTCCTTTCAGCCGGAAGAGGAAACGATCGGCTCTTCTCATGATCGCCTTACATTCAAGCCAACGGCGGCAGAGATCGTAGAATATACAGTACCGCACCTGGAGACTGCGCCTTATCCGATTGTAAGCTTTGGCCAGGGATGCGAAGGAGAGCCGTTGCTCATGTGGCAAACCATCCGTGAGTCGATTCTTGAAATCAGAAAGCATACGGATAAGGGAAGCATCAATATCAATACCAATGGCAGCAAGCCGGATGCGGTGGAGGAGTTGATGAAGGCAGGGCTCAATAGCATTCGCGTAAGTACCAACTCTGTCCGCGCAGATCTGTACACCAAATATTATCTGCCCAACAATTACCGGTTCGAAGATATTGTAGAAAGCCTGCGGGTAGTAAAGCGCTATGGTGGCTGGACTTCCATCAATTATTTCGTATTTCCCGGTATGACGGATAGCATTGCAGAATATGAAGCATTGCGCGAGCTCATCCGTACTACAGGATTAAACATGATCCAGTGGCGGAATTTTAATATTGACCCTGACTGGTATCTGGGGCGTATGGGCGTAACCGATGCCGGCGAAAGTATGGGCATTAAGCAGCTGATGGACCTGATTAAAGAGGAATTTCCGGATATCAAGTATGGATATTTCAATCCTCCGATCGAGCGGATGAAAAACTATGATATGGACTTCGCCCATTAAGTCCGTTAAGGCTTCGCTTTAAGCAAAGCCTTCCTTAAAAATATCGTTTTATAAAATTGCGCGAATCGTCAGCTTACCTGTATGTACAGCTTTGCTTTCAGCGCTTTTTCTGCCATCATACTCCAGTGCAATTTCAACACCCTTCGTTACGCGCCGCTGCCAGTTGGCATACCACTGATAGTTAGCGCCCGGTAATAAAGCATCCAGCATATTGTATGAGACAGAGGTGTTCGTCAGTGCATTGTAAGTAATGTCTGCATAAGATATCCGCAGCAGAATAACGCCCGCCGCAGGCTTGCTGTAGCGCATATCCAGGCTCACGCGTGCTACGGTTGAATGCTCGCCGCCATAAGCTTCCTCGTTGATCCGTTCTTCATAGCTGAAAAGGCCCGTCAGCCTGAATATCCCCCGGTGCAGCCATGTCAGCGATGGCTCTGCACTTCTTCCATGGATCGCATAAGTACGGCCATCGCTCAGGGCACTCTGGTAGCCACGTAAGCCCGTTCTGGCGCTGGTATTGAAAGTAAAAGACTTGCTCAGATTCCAGCGCAGCTTGGCTAAGTGTTGAGTAGTATTGCTGCCTTCCACGCCGTAAGTGAGCAGCTGCTTGGTATTGGTATGGAGGTAATTATAATCGATGCCCCAGTCGGTATTGGTGCGGTTGTAATAAAAAGTGTTGGAGATAGAAGTTGCGGTAGAAATAATATCATCATTACGCAGCGTATTGATGAAGGGATTGTAAGCATTGGCGCCCTGATCGGATAAAAGACGATTGCTTACTTGCAGCGAAGCCTGATCGCTGAATCGGCTGATGAATTTCTGCCAGCCCGTTGATGGCTTCCCATTCCAGTAATTAGACGGATCAAGCGTCAGGCTTTGATTATAGTTGACGTAATTGACCTTCACATATTCGTTGGTAGCGGTAAATACGCGGATAAATTTTTTCTGGTCCGGATAAAGCGCTATCTCAAATTCATTGCTTTGCTGCACGCCGTCATTATTATAGTCGATCCAGGTGTACAGGCCTTGCCCGGCGGGCACTTCCACATAAGTATAAGACCGCTTCTGCTCTTGCCCTGAGCCGAATTCATACAGTGTTTGCACCTGTACCACCTTCTTCAGCACATTGACATTGTATTCAAGCCGTCCCAGAAAGGTTTGTTCCGCCTGCTGATTGTTGAATGTAGAATCATCGATCAGCAGTTCCCGGTACGAGCCCGTAAAAGCAATATTATGGTTCTTCCATCTAGCTACTCCGGCCATCAGATCAACGGTGTTGCTGTGGCTTTGCTGGGTGAATGCATTGCCGCGCGGCAGCTTATCGCGGCGAAGCGTGTAAGTAATGCTGTACCTGTTTTTAGCATCGGCAGGCGTTTTCAGATAGGCAGAAGTGATGTCAAAGGAGTAGGCATTGGCGCGCAGCGAATCATTGTTCGGATTGGTGATCTCGTTTTCTTCCGCCTGGTATTTTGCGCCGGCTACCGTTTTCAGGAAATGCCTGAATTTGTACTCGGCATACAAAGAAGGCCTGAAATAGTGCGTGTGTTGAAAAGTATCTTCCGACTGCGTAAGATTATAAATAGCCCCGGTATTCCAGCGCTCATTGGCGAAATAATAAGCAGCCACATTGCGGGTGCCCTTGTACACATTGCCCCGCTGATAGATGCCCAGCGTATAGTCCACGCGACCATAACGAGTATGGCCCAAACTCGTTGAAAGCCCCCCCAGATGCTCATCCGGCCTGCCTTCATCTGTAAGAGGCACATTCCAGTCACGGGCAAATTCTACATTGCGGTAAGGTGCGATCGCGCGGAATTTATCCTGCACATACTCGTACATCACTTCATTCTGCATCGTCCACGGAGTATGCTTCAAAGAATCTTTCTTTCCGAAAAAGCGCTGCTCATGATACAGCGTCCGGGTAGAGTAGCCGGTATGGGTATTGTTATCTGTTTTGGAAAAAAGATTGGGGTCGCGGTTGCTCATGCCCAGCTCTACGTTCAGTGTTTTGAAAGAGTCGATCATATAGGTGGTATTCAGGGTAAATACCTGCTGCTTTTTGGGGGTAATCAATAATTGAACCGGTGCATAATCGCCCTGCCGGAGACCATTCACACGCGGCACCCACTGATATACGCGGCCATTGGCATTGGAAGCAGCAATCACATAGTCTCCATGCCCCGAGCCTACATTGGAAAATGCAAGTGAATAAAGCTGGTCATTCTGGTTCGTGCTGTACACAAATATGGAATCATAAATGCTGCCATTCACCAGCGTATCCGTCAGCCGGTAAAGAATTTTGCTGGCCGAGAAGGTATCTGGTGTGATCTGGAGGTAATAGGCATTCTGAATAGAATCGCCGATCGTGCCCAGAAAAGTCTTCTGCTCTGAAGTAAGGTTTTGGGTGTATGATTGATTGCGCGCATCCTGATTGGAGTAAGCATTCAGCCGGATATTCAGCTTCTTGCCCACCTGCAATTCATCCCACGCGAAGATCAGTGAATTAAGATAAGTGCGGTCCTGGTATTCAAACTCTACCTGTATGCGAGAATCTTTGGTAATGAGCCTGCGCGGCATAAAAGTGATCTCGCCGGTATTGTAGTTGATGATGTAATCCGCATTCTCGCCACGCTCCTGAATAAGCCCGTTGATATAGACTTTCTCCGTATTGGCCAGTACAATAAAGAATTGCTCGCCGTTATTGCCCGTAAGCTTGTATGGTCCCTGATTGCCTTCCACCCCTTCAAAAATATTGCGTGCAAATTGGCCTTTCGCTACCGAGCCGGATAATCCTACTGCATTGCGCGTATTGCCCGCTATCTTAAATTCAGTGCCGTAATAAATGCCCTGCACCCGCTTGGTAAAATTCAGAAAATAGCCTCTGGGCTTTTCCAGATTGAAATCGCCGAGCTGCAGCAGATTTTTTCCCCTGGAAAGGCGGATGTAAACCTGGTCAAATTCCTGAATGCTCTTGGTATTGCCTTCCGGCTGAAAAGGAATTGTATTGTCGGAAATGGCGGCTTCCAGCTTAATGCTGTCCAGAATGTAGCCATTAGCCTGCAGGTTGAAATTGGAGTTGAGCACCACATCCTGATTGTTGCCCAGCGATACGCTGCGCCCGTAACTGCCATTGTATTCGATCTGGTTGAAGTCAACGAATGCGCTGCTTCCTCCGGCACCGAATTGCGGCACATAGGTAAACGTAGTGTTTTCATTCACCCGCTGAAACCGCTTGTGCGCATATACCTGCCCGAAACTGATCGGCAGCGAACGGTAAGTAACGTGCACAGAATCAACAGCAGGCCGCTGCCGCCACACCAAAAGCGACGGCTGCGGGAAGAAATCATAAGCGCTGTCCGGAATACCATTCATCCTGAAGCTGCCGCCTGCGATGCTCACTGTATCGATCAATACCGAATCTTTACCCACCGGAATGGCTTTGCTTCGCAGGTTCGAGTAGGGCATTAGCTGCCCTGCAGCTGTCACCGGCAGCGTACACAGCCATATCAGTAAAAACCGATAGAACAAAGGCAAAGGCGCAGTGTATTTGAAGATTGTACTATTTTGGTGCGAAGTTCGCTCCTTGGTTTGAGAATAGATATAAACGGCTTGCGAACGATCTTATTCTCTTTTATGCCAAAGCACCACAATAGTTTTGATTTCCTGAGGCTGATTTTCGCCTCAATGGTCATCATTACGCATTCTTTAGTGCTCACCGGCATGGGTGATGCGGATTTCATCTACCGGTGGACGGGCGGGCAGACGAACTGTTCTTACCTGGGTGTGCGCGGCTTCTTCCTCATCAGCGGATTTCTGATTTTTAAAAGCCTGCTGCGCAGCAAAAGTATTTTCGATTACCTGAAGAAGCGCGCCCTGCGCATCTTTCCGGCGCTGATCGTTATGCTGCTGGCTGTAACGTTTATAGCCGGCCCGTTTCTGACCCATCTTTCCCTGGCCGAATATTTTGGCAGCAGTGAGCCGTGGCGTTACATAGCATCGGCCCTGCGCATTCCCGGCATCCGGAAAACGGCGTTGCTGCCCGGCGTCTTTGCACATAATCCCAATGGCGCTGCGGTGAATGGCTCTTTGTGGACCATCTGGTTTGAGCTGATCTTTTACGCCGGTCTGCTGATACTGTTTTTTTTATTCAGGAATAAGGCCCGATTGCTGAATCTATTGCTGCCTGCATCCTGGCTATTGTTGTTTATTTTCTTTTTAACCGGTCATCATTTCCTGGATATTCATGTTTTTCCGCTGACGGGCATGAGTGCAGAAGTAGCTGCTGATTTAGGATTGTTCTTTCTGGCAGGAAGCGCATTAACGCTAATCCGGTGGGAGCGTACTGAGCTTCGGCTGATCCTGACGCTGGCCGGACTGCTTATTATCGGCTTGGGACTGAGCTTTCACTTGTTCGGCTATCTCAGGTATGTGGGAATACCACTTTTCCTGCTTGGGATTGGTCATTTTTATGTACCCGCATTTTCGAAAATACGGCAGCTTGGCGAGCCTTCTTACGGTATCTATATTTATGCCTATCCCATTCAGCAGGCGATTGTGCAGGAAGTTACCCATTCACCACTCATCATTACATTGCTGACATTGCCGCTCACATTTTTGGTGGGTCTTGCATCCTGGCATTTTATAGAAAAGCCTGTTCTGGAATTCAAGCGGAAACATTAACCCGTTGCATTTTAGCAGAACCTTATCACCTGAAAATGTTTGCAATTATCCGACAGATATTATGAACAAATAAATTTACCGGACTATAATAAATCTCTGTTAAATACTCGTTATCTATTCTATATTTGGTAAAATAATTGACTTAAAAAAGAAAATCAATTATTTTAAAATCCACCCTGACAATTATTTCCTATCTGCCGTCTTATACCCTAATGAGCCTGATTTTTGCTGGAAAACTTACCGGCTGAATACACCTTAAAACCTAATCAATACCTGCTTGGCTTTTTTTATTCTAAACCTTTCCATAAACAAATGAGACCAAAACTTTACTTCACGCTTGCGTGCTGTATGCTTGCTATTGCCTCAACCAAAGCTCAAAGTGTAGGTCCGTCCACGCTGAACGCTTCCGGCGGCAGCAAGATAATCGGCAACAATACCTATGAATACAGTATCGGAGAAATGTCTGTAATCGCTACCTATTCCAGCAGCAGCCTGGTAGTTACACAAGGCATTCTCCAGCCAAAGCTTTCGCCGGGCGGCATAGCGCAGCACCATCTTTCTGCAACGGATCTTTCTGTATATCCGAATCCGGTACAAAGCACTCTGTTTGTGCAGCCATCTTTTGCAAAAAGCGGCAGCCTGCAGTATGTGCTCACAGATGCATCCGGTAAAACGGTAGCCATCCACAGCGCAAATCTGGACCTCGGCAATGAGCGGCAGGAGATCAGCATGGCACCCTACGCTGCAGGGCAATATACGCTCAGCATCATCTGGACTGCCGGCGGCAATACCGCCACAGGCGCTTACAAGATCCAGAAAATCCAATAATAGATCAACCCAACAGCATAACAACAAACCTCCATATACAACATGAAAAAAATTGTCCTCAGCATCAGTTTTGCGATGGCGTTCATGGCCGCACAGGCACAGGCTCCGGCAAAATTTAATTATCAGGGTGTAGCACGCAGCAGCAATGGTCAGCCATTGGCCGCGCAAGCACTTTCCATGCGCATATCTATCTTGGATGGCAGCGCTACAGGCACCGTCGTCTATCAGGAAAAACAAGCTGCTACTACCAATGCATACGGCCTCTATAATGTAGCCATCGGCGGCGGAACACCCGTTACAGGTACCTTGACCAGCGTTAACTGGGCTACCGGCAATAAATACATTAAAGTAGAGCTCGACCCGGCTGGCGGAACAGCTTACACCGACCTCGGATCTACCCAGCTACTGAGCGTTCCTTATGCAATGTATGCCGCTTCCGGCACGCCGGGCCCTGCGGGTCCCGCAGGTGCGGCAGGCGCAACAGGAGCGGCTGGTGTCGCCGGTCCTCAGGGACCAATTGGCCCGGCCGGGCCTAACGGTGCGACCGGCACCACTGGTGCAACCGGAGCTATAGGTGCTACAGGTCCCGCTGGACCTACTGGTCCTACCGGACCCGTTGGTGCTACCGGCGTTGCAGGTCCTCAAGGCCCTGTAGGTCCTGCCGGTACTTACACCGCGGGCGCAGGCATTACATTGGCTGGTTCTACCATTAGCACCTCAGCTATGGGCGGCGATGTAACCGGCACCACAACAGCCAATACCGTTACTAAAATTCAGGGTACGTCGGTATTGCCCGCTGCACCTGCCAATGGACAGGTATTAAAGTTCAATGGCACTGCCTACACACCTTCAGCGGATAATGATGCTCAGAATCTTACATTGACTGGTAATACGCTGAGCATTTCCGGTGGAAACAATGTAACACTCCCTACAGCCGGCCCAACTGGCCCCGCTGGCCCTACCGGAGCAACCGGAGCAACCGGCGCCACTGGCCCTGCTGGTCCCGTGGGCCCCGCCGGCCCTACAGGCCCTACCGGTGTGGCTGGCCCTACAGGTCTTACGGGTTCTGCCGGTGCTACGGGCGCTACTGGACCTGCCGGTCCCGCTGGCCCGCAAGGCGCTGCCGGTCCGATGGGTTCTTACACTGCCGGTACAGGCATTTCTATCTCGGGCGCTACCATCAGCACTTCTGCAATGGGCGGCGATGTGACCGGAACAATTACTGCCAATACAGTTACCAAAATTCAGGGAACCAACGTTGCCGCTACAGCACCGTCAAGCGGACAAGTGCTGAAGTACAACGGATCTACTTACACTCCATCTGCTGATAATGATGCGCAAAGCCTGAGTATCAGCGGTACTTCTCTTACCATATCCGGTGGTAATACCATCGCGCTCCCTGTGGGTACTACAGGTGCACAGGGGCCTGCAGGTCCTGCCGGCCCTACGGGTGCGACCGGGGCTACAGGTGCTCAGGGTGTAGCGGGTCCTGCCGGTACTACAGGTGCACAAGGCCCTGCTGGTCCTGTAGGACCAACGGGTGCTAACGGAGCCGCAGGCACACAAGGTATTGCTGGTCCCGCCGGCCCTGCCGGCGCAACAGGTGCGCAGGGACCTGCAGGTCCTGCAGGCAGCTATACGGCCGGTACAGGTATTTCTATTTCCGGCAGTGCTATCAGTGCGCAGAACACTACCGCGCTCTGGAATGCCAGTCAGCTTCAGGGATTTAATGTAAGCAACACAGCACCGTCATCCGGCCAGGCACTGGCATGGAATGGCTCTGCATGGGCACCAGCAACCATTTCAGGTTCCGGCTCTTCTTTCAGCGGTACCAATGGGTATCTCGCAAAATTTACCGGCACTACTACAGGTGGCAATTCCGGACTTTTTGAAAACAGCGGTCGCCTCGGTATTGGTACGACCACACCGGGCGCTAAGCTGGAAATGGTTAACAGCACCGACTCTGTAGCAGTACGCATTACCTCAAGCTATAGCGGGAGCAACAACATCGGTGCATTCAGAGTAGATAACACTTCTACGAATACAACCGTGACTCCAACAGCTATTTTTGGCGTTGCGGTTCCAAGCACTACAGTTGTTGGCGGTACCGGCGTTGAAGGTGTTGGTGGTAATGTAGGCGTATTTGGACAAGGGCAATGTATGGCTACTGCTACAGGCGAAGTATTTGGCATTTATGGTCAGGCTTATGCTGATGGAACTGCAATCGGCACTTACGGTGTAGCGAATGGATATACTACCGCTGGTGTTGGTACAAAATATGGAGTTTATGGAGTTGCTGTGAATGGAGCCACCAATTACTCCGGCTATTTCGCAGGTAATGTAAGTGTGACCGGATCTATTTCAAAAGGTAGCGGTACGTTCAAAATAGACCACCCGCTCGACCCTGAAAACAAATACCTCTACCATTCTTTCGTAGAAAGCCCTGATATGATGAACATCTATAACGGCAATATCACTACGGATGCCAACGGATTTGCAACCGTAGAAATGCCTGATTATTTCGAAGCGCTGAATAAAGAATTCCGTTATCAGCTGACTTGTATCGGCACTTTTGCGCAGGCGATTGTGAAGGAAGAAATGGGCGGTAACAAATTCATGATCCAGACCAATCAGCCTAATGTAAAAGTAAGCTGGCAGGTGACCGGTGTTCGTCATGATAAATATGCAGACGCTCACCGTGTGGTTCCAGAAGTGGCGAAGGAGCAGCAGAACAAGGGTAAGTATCTGCATCCGAAAGAGTGGGGCCAATCGGAAACAAAGGAGATCAACTATGAGCTGAATCATCCTAAAAAGCAATTGTTCCAGAAAGACAGTGATAAGAAATAAGAACAATGCCTGATTAAGAAAGTGGAGAACGGGAGCTATGCAGCTCCCGTTTTTTATTTCCGCATACATTTTAAGATAAACTGATTGATGAAAGGTGTCAAAAAGCAGGATTTACCTCAGAAAATATGTCCGGTATGCGGGCACCCATTTGCATGGCGGAAAAAGTGGGAGAAAATCTGGGATCAGGTAATCTATTGCAGCGAGCGCTGCCGGCAAAATAAAAAGCAGGTAAATATATAAGCTATTACCAGCTTGGTTGTATTGGGATTTTAAAATTTTAAAAAAACTGCCTTTTTTACCAAGCCTTTTTCCTGAAAATCCGTCTTATAGCTTAAGTGCAAACTACTTTTTCTGTGAAGACGACGATTTTTTTACTGACATTATACGGTGTATTTGGTTTTTTTGCCTGTAAAAGAGCAGATATTACTATGAAGCCTGTTATAAAACAAGTAGTTACATCTGAGCAAAAGGAAATGAGGCGTACAGGGCAGGTAATGGAAAAAGAAGACGGACGTTCTTTAGAAGAGCTGATTTTGTCAAGAAAGCAATGACCAGATTCAGCGTATGAAGAAACAATGATAAATTAGGAGCACTGAAAAGAGTACAGGACTTACCAATCCGGATCAAATGACCGTTGGATACACAGAACAAGAAATTATAAAAGGCTGCCGCGATGGTAATCGCTCGGTTCAGGAGATCCTGTACCGCGATTATTACAGCATTTTTATGAAAGTCTGTGTACGCTATACCCGCAATCTTGAAGATGCAGAACAGGTGCTGAACGACGGGTTTCTGAAAATTTTTACCAAAATAGCCATGTTTGACGGCGCCGGCTCATTTGCCGGATGGATGCGCCGCATTATGGTCAATACCTGCCTTGACTTCCTGCGCAGCCACGAGCTGAAGACCGGAATGCAGATGCACGTGAATACAGAAAAGGTAGAAGACAGCCTGCTAGCCAGCACTACCAGCAACAGCGGTCTTGAAAAAATAGAATTTAAAGAGCTTGCAAGCCTGATACAGGGCCTGCCGGCAATGACCCGTACGGTGTTCAACCTTTTTGTGTTTGAGGGAATGACGCATAAGCAGATAGCAGCCGCACTACCCATCAGCGAAGGCACTTCGCAATGGCATGTACATCAGGCGCGCCACCTGCTTCAGAAAAAAATAAAAAAAGTAAATGCCCAAAATGAATTTTATGCCAGTCACCGAATTTGATAACCAGCTCAGAGATCAGTACGAGCGGGGCAGCTTCGAATACAAACCGGCAAATTGGGAACGGTTGAGCCAGCAACTGCCCATAAAGAAGAAAAAGCCTTTTTTAAGACGCATACTCTGGCTCCCGCTGACCGCCGCCGCTGCTGCAGTTGCAGGTTTTATAGTTACCCCATTATTCCAGCAAAAAAATCCAGATCATACAGTAGCTCACCGAAAAGCATCTATACATCATACTGCTCCTTCGGCATCTATCATTAATACAAGTTCTGCTGTTGTTGCCGCGCCTCTTGTAGTGGCAGCACCAGCATCTGCATCCGTACCAGCATCTACTTCTACAGCTTCCTACTCAGCCGGTAAGCCAACATTTGCAGCTAAACAATTACCCAACCAATCCGGCAACAGCTCTGCGCCTGTAACGCCTATACCTGCTGCGCCTCAGATTGCGGGCAATAATGATGTACCCGTTCTACATGCGGAAGAGGTAAAGCTCTCTTCACAAGAGCCTCAGATAGTACAACGTGCACCGGCTCCTGTATTTAATAAAGATGCCAGTGTTGCCCGCAGATTCAATGCTTCCGGCAGTCTGCGGAGTATGGCAGATGGTCCTCAATATGATGAAGAGTCTAAAGCAACGTTCAAATCATCCAGCCTCAGCATAGCCGGTGGCTACAAGTATGGTACGGCCAATATGGGCTATATGGTAGGCTTCAATGGTCGCAGAAGTATTGGTAAAAAAGTATTTATAGAAGGTGATCTCGCTTTTGCCAACAGCCGCAATTCCCAGCAGACCAACCAGACTACTCAGGAAAATTTCGATCAGGTGAAACTGGTGGCGGGTACCAATACCACAGGCGCCCGGGCCTTATCGCGTGGCGAGCAGGTGCCCAATATGTATTATTTGCAGCTTACCCCAACCGTTGGCTATCAGGTATTGAAATCCATGTCTGTAGGCGCCGGTGCCGATGTGCAGCGGATGTTCAGCAACAATAATGATGTGCTGTATGTAATGGATGGAAGTGATGTAAAAGCCGTTCCGCAACTGGATTACGGTGTAGTGGGTAAGATGGAATATTCCCTTACAAAAGTGTTCAAAGCAGGTATTCAATACCGTCAGGGCCTGAACAATACCAAAGACTATCTTAATCGGAGCTATGTTCAGGTACAGCTGAAGCTGGGGATTCTTGGGAAATAAATTGCATGAAGAATTGAAGATGGAGAACTGAGTATTTGTTGCCGGAAATTGAAATTTCAACAGAAAAAGCTATGCTTTGAATTATGTATTCTCCATCATCATTTTTTAATTTTCAATTCTCTATTCAATCAACGATTGGTACAGTTTTAGTAATCTTCCTTATAGATAAATGAATACTTTTGAAGGAAGATTATAACGCGGGAAATGATTGAGCTAAAAAATGTAAAGAAAAGCTTCGGAGATAAGACCGTGCTGTATGATGTTGATGCCGCAATGTATCCGGGCAAGACAAACCTGATTATCGGGACCAGTGGCAGCGGCAAGACCGTCATGATGAAAATCATGGTAGGGCTGATGAAAGTGGATGAAGGGCAAGTGTTGTATGAAGGGCAGGACATCACCACTATGGAGGAAAAAGAGCTGAAAGATATACGCAACCAGATTGGAATGCTCTTTCAGGGCTCAGCCCTTTTTGACAGCCGCACAGTAGAGCAGAATGTGATGTTCCCGCTCGATATGTTTACCAAAGATGCACGTGTCGATAAAATGAAGCGCGTGAATGAAGTGCTGGAACGGGTAAACCTCAAGGACGCCAACAAAAAATTTCCCGCAGAGATATCCGGTGGTATGAAGAAGCGGGTAGCCCTTGCCCGTGCGCTCGTGATGAATCCAAAATATCTTTTTTGTGATGAGCCCAACTCCGGTCTCGACCCGCAGACCTCACTGGTAATCGATAAACTCATTAAAGACCTGACTACCGAATACAATATCACTACCGTAATTAATACCCACGATATGAATACGGTCATGGAAAGCGGCGATCATATTGTGTATATGCACCAGGGACGCAAGAAATGGGAAGGAACCAATAAAGAGATCATTTACAGCGATGACAAGGATCTGAATGATTTTATTTTTGCCTCAGACTTCCTGAAAAAGGCCAAAGAAATGAGTCAGATCGAAGAGAAGAGCGTAGATCCGGCTATGGTAATTAAGCATCAATAGAATGCAGATTTTTTTCATAACGGCTTCTTTTACAAAACCCTGCATTTCATTCTTTTCAAACCCGAGTCACCAGAAGAGGCAGGAGGGCCCAGAGGGTCCAAAGCTTTGTAGCCATAGTAATAAATAAAAATAGCAGGTGCGGCGCATAGCGCCGTCAACCTTTCCCGCAAGCGAACCGTTTTTTATATACACCG
Organism: Chitinophagaceae bacterium; assembly: GCA_965200035.1. Taxonomy (GTDB): domain Bacteria; phylum Bacteroidota; class Bacteroidia; order Chitinophagales; family Chitinophagaceae; genus UBA1952. Next base: position 2,889,099 of record OZ241334.1, read on the forward strand.
GCAGATATCCGACATTCTGCCGGCGTTTTTGTGGGAATACATATTGCTATTGCCCCTTAATTCTGCTATTTTTGCGCGTCAACATTAATTTCTAATTTCTAATTTCTAATTACCTCATGGCTGTTCTGGTCAACAAAGATTCCAGGGTTATCGTTCAAGGCTTCACCGGTACGGAAGGTACATTCCATGCCAGCCAGATGATCGAGTATGGTACAAACGTGGTAGGTGGCGTAACGCCGGCTAAAGGCGGCACAACGCATCTGGATCGTCCGGTATTCAACACGGTAAAGGACGCCGTAGATAAGACCAGCGCCGATGTATCCATCATTTTTGTACCGCCTGCATTCGCCGGCGACGCGATCATGGAAGCGGCTGATGCCGGTATCAAAGTGATTATCTGCATCACAGAAGGCATTCCGGTACAGGACATGGTGCAGGCCCGCGAATACATCAATGGAAAAGACTGTCGTCTGATCGGTCCCAACTGCCCGGGTGTGATTACTGCCGGTGAAGCGAAAGTAGGCATCATGCCGGGCTTCGTATTCAAGCCGGGGCGCATCGGCATCGTGTCCAAGAGCGGTACTTTGACTTATGAAGCAGCAGACCAGGCGGTGAAAGCCGGCCTCGGTGTATCTACAGCCATCGGCATCGGCGGCGACCCGATCATCGGCACCACAACCCGCGAAGCGGTAGAACTGCTGATGAATGATCCGCAGACAGACGGTATCATCATGATTGGTGAGATCGGCGGTACTATGGAAGCAGAAGCTGCACAATGGCTGAAAGAAAATATGCGCAAGCCGGTTGTAGGCTTCATCGCAGGCCAGACAGCGCCTCCGGGCCGTCGTATGGGACACGCAGGTGCGATTGTCGGCGGAGCTGATGATACGGCTGCTGCCAAGATGAAGGTAATGCGCGAATGCGGTATCAATGTAGTGGACAGTCCTGCTGATATTGGTAAGACAATGGCGGAAGCGCTGAGTAAATCTGCTGTTACAGCTTAATAAGTTTTTGCCAAAATATAAACAGCCATTCTCAGCACATGGGAATGGCTTTTTTAATTAAGAAAAAGGTGTTGACTTCAGGCAGCTTACGACACAAATCCAAAACTGAACGCTCAACCCTCAACATTCAAAACTTCTGAAAAATGGTTTATAACGTCATCGGGCTGATGTCCGGATCTTCGCTGGACGGGCTTGATATTGCTTATGTACAACTGGAAGAAACCCGGGGAGCGTGGCGGTTTGAGATTCTCCATACCGATTGCGTAACGTATCCGCAGGAATGGCGCGACCTCCTAACTACGGCCGATATGCTCACTGCCGGTCCGTTCCTGAAGCTGCACACCTCTTACGGGCATTATATTGGCGGATTGGTAAAAGAGTTCATGGAGAAGCACGACCTCGATCATAAAGTGCATTTCATCGCCTCGCACGGCCACACCGTCTTTCATGATCCTGAAAATAAAACCACCGGTCAGATCGGTGATGGCGCAGCGATTGCCGCCGTTACAGCCCTGCCGGTAATATCTGACCTGCGTGCTATGGATATAGCGCTCGGCGGGCAGGGAGCGCCTATTGTGCCCGTTGGCGATCAGCTTTTGTTTGGTGATTATAAATACTGGCTCAACCTCGGCGGCATAGCCAATATGAGCGTTCGCACAGAAAACGGAATGGTGGCTTTCGACATTTGCCCCTGTAATCAGTTGCTCGACTTTTTTGCCCAAAAGAACGGACAGAATTATGATGAAGGAGGAAAGCTGGCCGCTTCAGGTAAAGTAAGCTCAGAGCTGTGCGGCAAGTTGGGAGCAATTCCTTTTTATGAATTGCCGGGACCAAAATCGCTGAGCAATGATTTTGCTAAAAACGAAGCGATTCCCATGCTGGAAATTTCTGGTATGGAAACGGAAGATGCATTGGCTACTGCGGCCTGCCATATTGCACATCAGATAGCCAGAAATGTTAGCCGGTATCAGGAAGGTGGCGATGCTGCACAAATGATGATCAGCGGCGGTGGCGCATTAAACATCCATCTGGTATCTATGATCGAAGATTTGCTCAAGCCTATGCAGGTGACGCTCATCGCTCCTGACGAGCAGGTGATCCGATACAAAGAAGCATTGATTATGGCATTGCTGGGCGCGCTGCGCTGGCGCGAAGAAGAGAATGTGTTCTCCTCTGTTACTGGTGCTGCCAGAGACAGTATTGGCGGAGCTTTATGGTTGGGGCGCTGACGCATTTTTATACAAAACATTGTAAGCCTGTGCAGAAATGTCTGCACAGGCTTATTGATTAAAATCAGTTTCTATAGGCAAGCCTGCTGATTCGGTTAACTTTGCAACACCCCGCAACCAACTCTCTGAATGGATCATTATGTAGTGCTTATACTCATCGGCCTGGTACTGGGCGCAATTGGTACGCTGATTGGCGCGGGAGGCGGTTTTATTCTGGTGCCGTTGCTACTGCTCACGCAGCCTCAGCTGTCGCCCGATGTGGTCACGGCAATCTCTACCGCTATTGTAGCCTGTAATGCGATCTCAGGATCAGCTGCATATATTGCTTCGGGAAGAGTGGATTATAAAGCGGGCATCGTCTTCGCCATCTTCACCATTCCCGGTTCTATTCTTGGCGTAATTACTACCAAATATATTCCCCGGCACACCTTCGATCTGATGTTTGGCGTCATCGTGATTGCGCTGGCACTTTACCTGTTTCTGAAAGGCGGGCGAAAAGAGGATGTATCCGGACAAACAGTTACCGGAAAAGGCCTCACTCACCAGCACATCACGGATAAATCTGGTGAGACGTACACCTATAGCTATGATATGAAAAAGGGAGCGATCCTCAGCCTGCTGGTGGGCTATCTGTCGCCCATACTGGGTATTGGCGGCGGTATCATCCATGTTCCGGCCATGTCTGAATGGCTAAGGTTTCCGGTGCATATTGCCACTGCTACTTCGCATTTTGTACTGGCCATCAGCACAAGCATCAGCACAGCAGTACATGCCTGGAATGGCGACTATAACGATCCCAAAGTGATGAAGATGGTGATCGGGCTGGGCATTGGCGTGATTGCCGGTGCGCAGATCGGCGCGCGCTTTTCCAAAAAGGTGAAAGACAAAGCCATCATCAAAGCTCTGGCTATATGCCTTGCTGTGGTTGGGATAAGAATACTGATGTCAGGAATATAGCTTATTTTTTCTTTAACGGATCGAGCAGGTACTCAAGTCCGTTGAGCCTGATCTCATACATCGTCTGTAAAAGCATACCCAGCTTGCCTTTCGGAAATCCTTTCTGCGCAAACCAGCTAAGGTAAGTCTCCGGCAGATAGCACAGCACCACATCCTTGTACTTGCCGAACGGCATCTTCATAGATACCAGCTGCAGCAACAGGGTAGCGTCGGGTTGCGGGTTTTCCTGCATCATTCATTTTATAAAAACGCTGTCAGGGTTAAAAGCCCTGACAGCGTTGAACCTTTTAAAATCAGTTATCCTTCCTTCGGAAAATCAGCGCCTGCGCTGGTCTCTTCCCATGCATCAAAATCAGTTTTCAATTGATCCATCTTAAGGCGTGCATTCTTTAATGCAGCCTGACCAAGCAACAGTCTGAGCGGTGGCTGCTCATCATTGACCGCCTGAATAATAGCTTTAGCCGCACGCACCGGATCGCCGGGCTGGTTGCCGCTGTAGCCACGGATATTGTTTTGATTGGCGCCCGCTGTTGTTTCATAATCCTTGATCTTCGTTTCTGCATCCAGTGCTGAGCGGCCTGCCCAATCGGTACGGAACCCGCTCGGAGCCACGATGGTTACTTTAATGCCCAATGGTTCTACTTCTTTCGATAGCGCTTCCGAAAAGCCATCTACTGCAAACTTGGTCGCATTGTAAAAGCCTACTCCGGGAAATGCCATCAGACCGCCGATGGATGCAACGTTGACGATGTGGCCGCTGCGCTGCTTGCGCATGTGGGGCAATACCGTCTGCGTCATCTTGGCGAGGCCGAAGAAATTGATCTCAAACATCTGGCGCACTTCCTGCTCATTGCTTTCTTCGATAGCGCCGAAATAGCCGATGCCCGCATTGTTGACCAGCACATCTATCCGGCCGAAACGGGCGATTGTTTCTTCTACCGCTTCCGCAACTTCATCTTCATCGGTAACATCGAGCGACAATGCGATGGCCTGCTTGCCATAATCTTTTACAATGTCGTGCACCGTTGCAGGCTTGCGCGCGGTGACTGCTACAAAATCACCCGCAGCCAATGCTTCTTTGGCCAGCTCGCGGCCAAAGCCGGTAGAGCAGCCAGTGATCAGCCATACTTTTTGCTTCATAAAATGGTTCTGTTATTTTTAAATGATAGATAATCCGGACGCTGCAAAGATGCGGTAAAAGCTATTGACGGCGTGCATGAGCCTATCTGCATAAACAATATGCCAGCGCTTTCTTTACGAACCGGCTTTGCGTTCCTTTGCGCAGCTTGCAGCTACATTTGAAATCCTTCCGGCAGCGCACTATGAAAGATAATTTTTCCACCCAGTCTGATCAGTATGCACAATTTCGTCCCGACTATCCGGAGGCATTGGTCGATTTTCTGGCGGCGCAATCGCCCCGGCATCATGCCGTGTGGGATTGTGGTACGGGCAATGGTCAGCTCGCGGCAAAGCTGGCCCGGCATTTTGACACGGTATATGCTACGGATATGAGCGCGGCGCAGATTGCCCATGCCGCCCAACGGGCCAACATCATTTATAAAACAGAGCCTGCGGAGCATACCAAGTTTGCAGATCAGCAGTTCGACCTGATTACGGTAGCACAAGCCATTCACTGGTTTGACTTTGATGCTTTTTATAAAGAAGTGTATCGCACATTGAAAGACGATGGACTATTTGCGGTAGCCAGCTATGCATTGCTGAGCATTACACCTGAAGTAGATCAAGTGATTCAGCATTTCTATAAAGACATTACCGGACCTTACTGGGATAAAGAGCGGCATTATGTGGATGAGCTTTACCAGACCATTCCTTTTCCTTTTGAAGAAATAAAAACACCGGACTTTGTGCAGCAATACCAGTGGTCGCCCGATCAGCTGAAAGGCTATCTCGGCACCTGGTCGGCCGTACAGCATTATCGTAAGGCCAATAATACCGACCCTATTGAATTGATAGAAGCTGATCTGAAGCAAGCCTGGGGCGATGCACCCAGCCATCAGGTGACCTGCCCGATGATCCTGCGCGCCGGTTATAAAAAGGTTTTATAAAAAAGCAAGCATTCCTTTTATTTTTACAGCCACAAAAACATCATTATCCAATGCTCATGAACACAAACAGACTCATTACACTGGCCGGCGCAGCGCTGCTCGCCTGCTCCACCATTACCGCCGGCGCACAGGCGTTCAAGACACCGGCTCCAAGCCCGATGCAAACTGTAAAGCAGGCCTTTGGCCTGGGTGATGTGACCATCGAATATTCCCGCCCGCTGGCCAGAGGCCGCGTGATCTTCGGCGATGTAGTGCCTTTTGGAAAAGTATGGCGCACCGGCGCGAATGCAACCACCAAGATCACCTTCTCTGACGATGTAATGCTGGAAGGCCGCGCGGTGAAAGCCGGCACTTATGGCCTGTACACCATTCCCGGAAAGACGAGCTGGCAGATCATGCTGTACAAAGACCTGACCCTTGCAGGCAATGTATCGAGCTACACGGAAGCCAATGAAGTGCTGCGCTTTGCGGTGCCTGCCATGAATTCCGGTATGCTGGTAAAATCTTTCACCATCAATATGGATGCTGTAGGGCCAACCTCTTCTAGGCTGCAACTTATGTGGGAGCGCACGGTAGTTTCCATCAAGCTGACTACGGATATTGACACACGTATGATGAAGAGCATCGAGACAGCGCTGAAGCCGGGCGATACCCGTCCTTTCTTCCAGGCTGCCAGCTACTATTATGATAATGATAAAGATCTGGGTCAGGCGCTGGAGTGGACAGACAAAGCCATCGAGCAAAACAACGCATTCTACGTAGTGCACCTGAAAGCCAAGATCCTGATGAAGCAGGGCGATTACAGCGCTGCGATCCGTGCCGCTAAAGAATCCATGCGCCTGGCGCAGGAAGCGAAGAATGATGATTATGTACGCATGAATGAAAAGCTGATTGCTGAAGCACGGTCACATAAATAAGTGCTGATGAATTTTTGAAAAAGGCCCGGCTGATAGCAGCCGGGCTTTTTTGTTTTCAAAGAAAGTCTTTGCTCTAGGCGAAGAATTCCTTAAAAGCGCGATGATGCTTTACCTCTCCCTCTGCGCTACGCGCGGTCCCTTGCGGGAGTCCCTTTAAAGGGGGAAGGTGGTACGTATGTCCTTAGGGTGCATGAAAAAAATTATTTACAGCAACTGAGACCTACGCTTCATGAAATCCCCCTTTGAAGGGGGACCGAGGGGCTGTTATGGAGAAACGATGGAAACTAACACCGACACAAATGCAGCGGACAGGTTCACAATTCGATCTGTCGCACACGCAATGAATACTGTCGGCCACGCAAACCGATCGGATGAGGACGTAAACGACGCTGACAGGTACGCAAAGAGGTTAGGTAGTGTTGATAGTTAGGGCATGGTTTGTTTGCGGTGCGCTGTAAAAGTTATGCGCAGATACAGTGTGAGCGATGAAGTATGGGCGCGTATCGGGCTGCTGTTTCCGGTTCATGGCAATAAGGTAGATAACCGCCTGTTCTTCGATGCAGTCTACTTCGTGGCCAAGAGCGGCATCCCCTGGCGGGACGTACCTGAACGATTCGGCAAATGGAACTCAGTGTATGCCAGATTCAACCGGCTGTCTAAGGCAGGCTTTTGGGAAAAGGTATTCGAGCTGTCCACGGACGGCGACCTGAAGCAGCTGCTTATCGATTCGTCTTCGGTAAGGGTGAATCATCAAGGCGCCAATGGTCTTAAAAAAACAAAGCGACGGCAGCCCTGGGGCGATCCCGTGGGGGACTGACTACTAAGATTCACCTGGCAACCGATGAATACGGACGGGCCAGGAGGATCATCATCGGGCCTGGTCATCAGTCCGACTATCGGCAGGCCGGTGCGCTGGTGGCGGGCTTCAGACCCAGGGCGGTGCTGGCTGACAAGGGCTATGATGCAGGCTGGCTGGTCAAAGAACTAAGGGCCGCCGGCGTGGAAGACATTGTGATTCCATCGCTGTCTACCAGAAAAGTACAAAGGGTGATAGATAAAGAAGTATACAAGCAACGCAACAGGATAGAGCGCTACTTCAACCGGCTGAAGAACTGGCGAAGGGTGGCCACAAGGTTCGATAAGCTGGCCTTAAACTTTACCTCGCTCGTCTACCTCGCTGCTACCATCATCAACTTTAAATTAACTCTCAACACGACCTAGTCGCCGACACAATTACAGGAGACAGCGGCACATACGATACGGACACCTTCGCAAAGGATACCGTCAGCCGCGCATACCTGTTTATATCATGGACAAACAATCTGGCGGCGAAGAAAGACTTGCCGGTTCTAGGCGACAACCTGCTTTTTCGGTAAAATAACCTGCAGCGCGAGCGCCAAAACCACCACCAGCAGGCAGCCCACCACATTCAGCCACAGGAAAGCCATTGTATCTGTAAGCCATACAATTACCACCAGGATTTCCGTAATGATGGCCGCGATGAATACACTGGTGCCATTGATCTTTTTCAGGTAAAAAGCCACCAGGAAAATACCGAGGATGGTCCCATAAAATAAGGAGCCGAGTATGTTTACCGCTTCGATAAGATTGCCCAGCCTGCCTGCATACAGCCCGACGACGATGCAGAACAGCCCCCATAAAACGGTAGCCCTGCGCGATGCCCGCAGATAAGTGCGCTCAGAGCCATTGCTGTCAACGAAGCGCTTGTAAAAATCAATGACACAGGTAGAGGTCAGCGAGTTGAGCCCGCTGGCCGTTGAGCCCATGGCTGCCAGCAGAATAATGGCAATCAGCAGGCCCACCATGCCTTTGGGCAGATAAGTGGTCACGAAAGTGAGGAAGACATAGTTCGTATCGTCCGGTGCTTCCTTGGAAGCATTGCTTTTCCCGATGAGCGCTACGGCTGATTTTCGTACTTTTTCCGATGCTTTATTGGTTGCCTGAAGGTGCAGGCGAATGTCGGCAATCTGTGTTTCATTCTTCTGATGAACGGCGGGAATCAATGCCTTTACCCAGGTTTCTTTTTCCGCATGAATGCGCTGATAATCCTGCTCCAACCGTGTGTAATCTGCACCATATTTGCCTGACTTCACCTTTGCCTCTTCTACTTTGTTGAAGAAAACGGGAGGCGTATGGAACTGATAGAAAGCAAAGACCAGCGTGCCAAGCATCAGGATGAGAAACTGCATCGGTATTTTTACGAGACCATTCATCACCAGTCCCAGCCTGCTTTGCGTGATAGATTTCCCCGTAAGATAACGGCCTACCTGCGACTGATCGGTACCAAAATAAGAAAGCTGCAAAAAGAAACCGCCGATAATGCCCGACCAGATATTGTACCGGTCTTTCGGATCAAACTTCGTAACGATCGCCTGCTCATGATCCATCTTGCCGGCAATGTGCAGCGCATCAGTAAAGCTGACATCCTGCGGCAGCAAATGCACCACCATATAACCGGCCATGATGAGCCCGGAGAAGATGATCGCCATCTGCAGCATCTGCGTATAGGAAACTGCTTTGGTGCCGCCATAGACGGTGTACAGGATCACTGCAAAGCCGGTAACGATGGTGGTATAGCTGACATCAATATTCAGCAATGAAGACAGGATGATGGCCGGTGCATAAATAGTGATGCCGGTAGAGATACCGCGCTGCAACAGAAACAGAATAGCCGTAAACGTGCGCGTCTTTACATCAAACCGCTTTTCGAGATATTCATAGGCGGTATAGACATTCAGCTTGTGAAAAGACGGGATAAACGTAGCGCACAGCACGATCATAGCCAGCGGCAGACCGAAGTAAAACTGTACAAAGCGCAGCCCGTCGCGGTAGCCTTGTCCGGGTGCGGCTAAGAAGGTAATGGCGCTGGCCTGTGTAGCAATTACGGAGAGCCCTACACCGTACCACGGCATTTTTCTGCCAGCGCGGAGATAACTGTCAATATCCTTTGTATGTCGGCTTTTATAGAGTCCATACACCACAATGGAAAGCAGGGCGGCCGCCAGTACCAGCCAATCGATTGCGCTCATTGGAAATGTTTGGTAAACAGGTAAAACAACAGGATCAGCGCAACAAGCGTACCTGCCACTAACAGGTATACATTGCGCCACGAGCCGAGTATCGGCGGCTTTTCTTCGCTATTGCTTTCCTTCATTGAGCGGCAGGGAAAGGAGATTTACAAACAAACGGTAAGCGCCGGGATTGCCCGCAGGCAGCTGACGGAAGAATACCAGACCGGTATAGACAAAGTTTCCACGGCCATATTTCCCAACGATCAGGCTGCCATCCAGCGGCTTTTCATTGCGGTCATTCATGGACAGGATTTTCTGGTAATTGCTGTCTGCCTCTGAAGCGAAATAGATGCCGCGCTCCTGTACCCAGTTGGCAAAGTCCTTTTGGGTAATGCGGTTAGGATAGTTCAGCACCGTGCTTTCCGGTTGCAGGAACGTAACGGCTGCCTGCTCATCGGTAACGCGCAGGTTGGATACAGTAAACGGATAAGGTCCGGCCTGTGTAGTCATCGGGCCGAGGCGTGTATTGGTGTTGTATTGCACAATCAGGTTGCCGCCATTCTTTACATAATCCATCAGCCGCTCGTGGTAGCGCGGGAGGCGCTCATTCACATTGAAGGCACGGACGCCGGTTACAATGGCATCGTAGCGGGAAAGATTTCCTGTAGCCAATTGCTCCTCAGTGAGCATGGTTACATTATAGCCCACCTGCACCAGACAGGCCGGCACATCATCGCCCGCACCAGCTATATAGCCGATGTTGTTGCCGCGCTTTTTAAGATGAATGTTGATGAGACCGGCCTCTGCATCTGTGAGCGCAAACTGAGCGGGTATGTGATCATAGTCAAGGCGGCGAATGCTTTTATCGTATGCTTTGCCATCAATAGTTACAATGGCTTCCAGCTTGCCGTTCACACTGCTTTCGCTGCTGCGGATGGTAGCTGTTACTGTGGCTTCATCTCCTTTTTTGGCCAGATGAATGTCAGGGTTACTGATGCGGATTTTCCAGCCGGCCGGTGCTTCCAGGCTCAGCCGTCCGGATACGTTGTCTTTATTGGCTTTGATGATGAATGTCAGCTGCTTCCGCGATGTATCGCTGGAGACAATGACTTTGCTACCGGGTTCAATGGTTACCGGCGGCAGTATTTCCAGCGGACGGTAGATTTCTCCCTTCACCGGGTCAACGTACTTGTACATGATCCGGCGATCAACGTGCAGTGAAAGACCATTAATAATTACATTGAAGGTAGCGACCGGATACTGATCATTTTCCGGCTTGCCGATCATCTCCTGATCGTGTACGATGTAGGTGTTTACCGGATGCTTTTCAGCCAGCCAATACGGAGTAGAGTAGGTAGCATCTGCATTCAGTACTTCATCAGCGCTAAACGTATCCACCTCATTTTTGCGCAGGTTGACGGACTTCGCCGTAATGCCGGATAGCTCATGTGCATTGCCCGGTGTATTGCTTAGGATAATGCTTTGCAGCGCCACTTTTGCATTCCCCTGATTAATGACTTCTGCCCGCTCCCGTACGTGCTCACCGGGTATCAGCATATAGTTGGCGGCGGTGGCATCGAGCCAGAGTCCGGCGCACGCTACCAGCAGGTTTTTTGTTTCTCCGAGCTTGATGCGCTGCCAGTATTTCACAGTTGCATCATTGCTTTTTACTGCTTCTAAAGCTTTATATACAGCCGTCAAAGCAGGAATAGTTGCATCCGGCTTCTGCGGATTGAATGACTGGATAGCTACTGACACCTGTGCGCTGATGCCCGCCAGCTGCGGCATGCGCGACCATTGCTGATTGATGCCTTCAAACAGATCATGCTTCACAGAATCGCCGCGCAGCTGCTTGAAATATTCGTAAGATTCGCCTCTGGCCTTTGCTACGCCGAAGCCCTGACTCTTATGCATCGAGCGGCTTTCGGAAGCCATCTCGCCGTAAGATTTCCCCATAAGGTTATTGAATCCACCTACATCAATCTTTAGCTGATTAGGCGCTGTGGTGTTCAGCGTACCGAAGTTGAAGGTGTTCCAGAACAGGCGGCGCGGTTGCCAGACAGTCACATAAGCCAGTTGCTCAGGAAACCGCTTCGGGTCTGCGGCCGCATCAAATGCTTCTGCGGCCAGTATCGCAGAGGCCGTGTGGTGGCCATGCCCGCCCTCTCCCGTAGTAGGGAAGCGGCAGATAATGATATCCGGCCTGAATTTGCGGATCGTCCACACCACATCCGCCAGCACATTATCGCGGTTCCAGATAGAGAATGTCTCTTCCGGATTTTTGGAAAAGCCGAAATCATTGGCTCTGGTGAAGAACTGTTCAGCCCCGTCAATGCGGCGCGCATCCAGCAATTCCTGTGTACGAAGCAGGCCAAGCATTTCGCCCTGCTCCTTGCCGATCAGGTTTTGTCCGCCATCGCCGCGGGTAAGCGATAGATAGCCGGTGCGCAGGTGTCGTTCATTGGCTAAGTAGGCCAGCAGCTTCGTATTTTCATCATCAGGATGGGCTGCAATATAGAGTACGCTGCCGGTGGTATTGAGCTTTTGCAGGCCTGATAGTATTTCGCCGGGACGGGTTTGCGCGGCAAGATGTCCTCCTGCAATAATAATGGCAAGAAAAAAAAGGACTCCCTTAAAAATCTTCATGAAAAGGTTGGTTGGATTAAGCGCAACAAATGTAAACCTCCTTAGCCTTGATTGCTCCGGTTAAATAAAGGCATAAAATATAGCAATAAGGCTGCTTCGATACCCGGTGGGTACAATTCTTTCAACAGTAAAATAAAACAAGCGTATGTCTGCCCGATACCCATTGAAAAAGATGCTGTCGCTGATCGAAGAAGCCATTAAACCTTATCCCAAGGCTGCTATGTTTGAGCTGCGAGATTCAGGTTACATCACTTTATTTGAGCAATTAGTATCCTGTGTTATATCTATCCGTACGATGGATGAAACGACGATACCAGTCTCAACGCGCCTGTTTGATCAAGCGCGCACTCCACAGGAAACCCTGAAGCTGTCGCATAGCGAGCTGGCCGATCTGCTTTATGGCAGCACATTTCCCGGGCAAAAGGCTGATACGATTTTAGCTATCGCTGCCGCAGCAGCAGAAGGCAATCTGCAGGCCACCTTCGAATCACTGACTTCAATCAAAGGCGTTGGGCCGAAATGTGCTAACCTTGCGCTGGGTGTGGCTTCCGGCGCTGCCGCTATTTCTGTGGATATTCATGTACACCGGGTAGTGAACCGCTGGGGACTGGTGCAGGCATCTATACCGGAAAAAACATTGGCTGCGCTGGAAAAGATTGTAGATAAAAGCCAGTGGACGGATATCAACAGATTGCTAATGCCGTTTGGCAAGCATATCTGTACAGGTACAGCGCCCTGGTGCAGCAAATGCCCGGTGTATGAATGGTGCGAACGCGTTGGCGTGAGCAGGCACCGCTGATTCTTCAGAGGTTATTATATGGGTTTGCTGTGGGATACTACTTGTGCGGCTTGGCCATCCTTTGGTGCTAAGGATTCTTCAGCGACCATAAGGTTGACAACGGTGCCTCATGTAAGAGAAACATTAACGCGGCAAGCCGGAAAAACACTCCTAAATTCGCCGGGCAAAAATTGATTTTACAGTATGGATCTGATACAGCGGGCGAAGGCATATCTTACAGCTATTGAAAATGGCGCAATGGGCGATGATCTGGATGAATGGTATGCTCCGGATGCCGAGCAGGTGGAATATCCCAATCTTTACATGCCCAAAGGCGCCAAGCGTACGCTGGATGCCCTGAAGCAGGCCTCTCTTTCCGGAAGCAAGCTGCTGAAAAAACAAGAGTTTATCCTGAAGCATGCGCACCTTTCCGGTGCAACGGTGATATTAGAGCTCGAATGGATCGCTACGCTGGCTATGGCCGCTGGTCCTTTGCCTGCGGGCGGCATTATGCGGGCTCATTTTGCCCAGTTCATTGAGTTTCACAAGGGCAAGATTTTCCGCCAGCGTACCTATGATTGCTTCGAGCCGTTTGGCGCTTAATTGTTTATTCTACTGAATAATGAGCATAAAAAAGCCCCGCTGGAAGACGGGGCTTTTTCCTCAACTGACCCAATTATGCTCCTAGGTATCAGGCAGGAACAATAGGCATCTTAATAGTCGTATCCTTCATCGAAATCGCGGTTGCTGCGATTGCTGTAGGTGTTATGATAATTGCCGTATTCATTGCCATACTGAGCGCTTCGTCCGCCGCCGCGATTGCCTTGCTGGCTACCATAATTCTGGTTGCTGCCATAGCCGGTATTGCTGCGGTTGCCATAATTAGACGCGCCGTAAGAGCTATCATTATTGGTACTGTAATCATTGCCCCTTTGGTTATTGCTATTGCCGTTATTGTTGCCATAGCCTTCATTGTTTCCGTAGTTACTGGTGCCACCGCTGTAGCCGCCCTGGCCGTAATTCATATTGCTGCGGTGCTGATTGCCGTAATAGCTTTTATCTTCATCCCTGCGGTTTGAATGTGCGCCGTAAGTATCGCCCTGCTGATTGCGGTCGCTGCCGTAAGAGGTGCGCTGCCGATTGCTATAGTTCTGATCATTGTCCTGACTGCGGTTACCGTAATCGCTGTCATTACCGTGCCCATAAGAAGACTCATAACCGCCTGTATTGTAAGAAGTGCCGTATTGCTGGCCATAGCCACCGCTGTTGTGAGCATCATTGTCCCAGTCGCGATTGCCACCCATCGTATTTTCATTAGAAGAAGACCCATAGCCGTAAGCGTTACTGCCGCGCTGTCCGTGATCGTTGCCATAGTTCGTTTGCTGCCTGTTGCCATAAGAAGAACTGCTCCGGTTGCTACCATGATCGCCGCGATTGCTGCCGTAAGATGAGTTTCCATAATTGCTCTGGCTGTTGCCGTAATTCATGTTGCCGCCACGGTTGTAGCGATCGCCGTAGTTGTTATCGCTGTTGCCGTTAGAAGATGAAGATGTGCGCTGGCGATTGCCGGTATTTCCCTGTCCATAGCTACGATCATCGTAATTGCTGCTGCGTCGGCTGCTGTTGTTTTCCCAATCCTGATGGGTGTCACGGTTCCGTTCGTTGCGATTGTAGTTTGCCATTGTTTTGAATATTTAAAGTGAAAAGGATAGATTCATTTAGTATTCCTCAATGCTAAAAAATTATGCCTTCTACACTTTGTCCGGAACAGCCAATAACCTGATTTTCTAACCCATTATTAACCAGCAATAATCAGTTAAAGCAAAAAAGCTGTCGTGAATTTTGGGGTTGTGGAAGCGACAATTGCATAAATAACGGGCCACGGTTTTACATGCAAAGCATGTAATATCCTTTCGGAATAGAATTATAAAAACGTTAACTAGACTGAATGCGTTGTACTAATTCACCAGAGTCCAGTCGAAGCCGAAGCGTACCATTACATCCTGAGCAGGGTATCCCGGGACTGGTATGTTGTGCACTTTAAAAAGCCGCTGCATCTGGTCGCCCATGATGTAAGCACGGAAACGCTTCACCTTGAAATTGAAGAATACAGATGCTTCAGGATCGGCGCCGCTGGTATAAGTATCCTGATAGTAGAAGCGGTTGTAAAAAGGAGCGTAGCCCAATGGCTTATAAGCTGTATGGTAGCGTACATCAATGCCTGCAGCTATTTTCAAGGCTTTGGCAAACAGATAGGTTTCGTAGCTGAGCTGATGACGGCCCATCAACAGCGGTACTTCAATCGGCGCATCACCGGCTATCTGCTGGAAGGCCAGCTCATTATCCAATACTACATTGCCAAAGCGGAATGTTTTGCGCAGCCATGCCTGGGTAAGATTGAAAGCGGAGGAAGACTGCCGCACCTGTAAATGTCCGTTAGACACCTGGTTCAGGCTGTCTGCCAGATAAATATAATTGCCGATCACGTAGTTGCGCACACCGCCGGAAAGCCCCAGCCGCTCGCTCTGCACCATAGCATATAGCTGTGTTGTGCTTTCATTATTCAGGGAATGCGTTTCAAGAAAAAACTGATTCTGGTAGCGGGTATAATTGTATGGCGCATCGCTCAGACTTTGTTTGAAGCCAGCACTTAATAACCCCCAGCGGCTGCCCAAATCTTTTCCCACAGAAGCATGGAGCAGGAAATTGCCCGCGGCCTGCCCGCTGAAGAAGAATTGTGCCGCCGCATTATAGCTCCACTGGCCGGGCTTCAGTGCATCTTTCCGAAGCTCGCCTACCAGATAGTTGCTCAATATATTGGTGCGGTCGTCACCCGAAAGATAGTAGGTTCTGAAATCATCGATCCGGTTGCCGATTCCCGCATTGAACAATATCGGAGACTCCCGTTTGCCCAGAAAACCATTCAGCATAAAGCGGTTGTCCACCCAGGTCCATTGCTGCTGACTGAATACAGAATCATTGGTAGCAAAAGTGTGCGGAAAGAAAGAATCCCAGGTGAGCGAATCAGCTTTTACGTGCTTGAAAGTATATTTCTGTGAGCCGATATCCATACGATGCGATATGCGGAAGCGGGGCGTAAGCTCAAAATGATACTGGGTGGAATCTGCATTGTACAATGTATCCTTCCTGCCCCAGGTATAGCCATGCTGCAGCAGAATATTCAGATCGCGCATTCTGTTGGTCACCGACGAGCGGCGGGCGCTGTAAGCATTGTTGTCAAAATCTACCGGTATCGTTTTCCGGTCGCTGTAGCGGTCGTCCATCAGGAAGCTATCGGCGGTGATGCCGCCATTCTCGTCCTGCTGCACCAGATTGTACACCACCGCAGTCTTCAGCTGATAGTGCAGGTTAGGACTTTTATAATCAGTGCTCAGGCTGCCGTGATCCTGATTGGTGCGTTGAATTTTATAATAGCCCTGCGAGTTGATTTTCCGGTACTGCACGGCAAAGTTCCAGTTGGGCTTGATGTTTTGCGTATAAAGCACCTGCAACATCTGCTCCAGCTTGCTGCCCAACTGGTAGCTGAATGAGGAATAGGGACGGGTAGTATTATAGTACAGCAGGCTATCGGCATTAAACCGGTACACATCAAACGCATGATAGCCCAAAGATGGCCCTGTGCGGTTTTCATTGTCCGGTGTGAAGAACAGACTCCTCGACGGGCTGCCCAGATTGCCTAAATCTCGGTTCCAAGGCTGTGAAAAAAGCCTTCTGTGAAAGGTATGGATAGAAGTGTCCGGGTAATGGTCGGTAGCATCATCTGCCTTCCGGAAATAGATCTGCACCTTTTCATCATGCCAGTTGGCCGATGCTGTCCGGTTGGTGGTATCGCGCTGCGGTGCATTGTTCAGATTAACGGGTGCACCGGGAAGCACGGCCTGTGCCGCCGCATTTATAGCAGGCAGGCAGCTCAGCAGCAGAAGACAAATAAAACGAAAACGGAGCAACGGCATCAGAGTTTGACGAACCGGCCGGTAAGTACCTGACCGTCAGCCTCGGCGCGCAGCATATAAGTACCCGGCCTCAACTGAGAGGGCAAAGGTAAGGCAACAGGCTCATTGGCAGTAGCAGGCGCAGGCATATTCCATTCCTGTACCAGGCTGCCTATTGCATCAAATGCTGTGAAGCGAATCTTAGTGGTAATGGATTGCGGCAATTTGACCATAATCTTATCGGTAGCCGGATTAGGATAAATGCCCAGCGCATTCTGCTGTACCGCTAAATTTTTGATGCCTACACCTGCCAGCGCTTCATGCACATCCAGCACATAAAGCCCGGTCTGCATATCGCTCACAAGCACCTTGCCGGACGGCAGGAAAGGATAACACCCCCATGCGCCGTTGAATTGCTGGATGGAAGAGTCCGGATAAGTATCATAATAGCCGGCCTGCTTTGGGTGTAAGGGATCAGTAAGGTCATACAGTTGAAACCCATCCTGATAATAAGAGATGTAGGCGAAATCCCCGATCAGGTAAGGGTTGTGCGCCACACAGGTAGAGTCCAGACCACGCGGACTGAAATTGGCCAGCACCTGTACATCATCGATCCTGCGGGTATCAATCACTTTCACGGGCATGCCAAATGTTTCATCTGCCATCACGCCTATTCCTTTGGTATTTACCCAACTGCTGTGGTTGTAGCCCTGGTATGGATAACTGAGCAACCCGCCGATGGTTTGGTAAGGCTCCGGCGTACTATTGAAACGGTTAATCACATAGCCCGTGTAAGAAGAGCTGCAATAGGCCGTATCATTCCGCACGTACACCGCATGTACATCGCCGTAATCATTATAGCTGTAAATATAGGAAGGTGAATCAGGCTTCTGCAGTGAATAAAGCCGCATGTATTCATGGCCGGAAAGCTGGCTGGTAAAGGAAGCACAGTACAATTTTGCCTTAGCAGTATCTATAAAAATGGTGTGCGAGCGGCTGAAGTCAAGTGGATTGCTTTCGTAAACCAGATGCAGCGAGTCGGGCAGGTAATTGTAGTCGAAGATCTGCAGCGTAGCCACGCCTTCATCTGCCACCGCATACAGATAATGCTGGTAGGTTTTAAAATCGCGGTGCACCACATATTGTGAGCGGCCGGGATAAAAAACCACTTCTTTACAGCTATCTACATCAATAATGTGCGTACCGTTGGAGGAGCCGATGACCGCATATTCTTTTCCATGCACTTTAAGTCCCCACACATCATTGAAATGCTGCCTGCTCACCATAGGCGCATGAGTCGTATCCATCCAGTTGCATTTCAGCGTTACATTTTTGGATAGCTGGGCATTAGTGCGATGTGGCTGTATCAACAACCATAAAGCAATGAAGAAGAAAACAGGGCGCATTAAGTAAATTTAATATTTTAGCACGTTTGTATTGACGTAATAAAATCATTAAACGTTTGGCGTGGCTTATATCTTGGAGATGATGGCTGCTACCAGCGCGGCCAGCTTGGGCGCAGCTTCGGCTGCTGCGGCCAGCACTTCCTCATGGGTGATCTTATTCAGCTCTTCGCGAATGCCTAAGTCAGTTACAATGCTTGCCCCGAATACCTTCATGCCGCCGTGTATGGCTACAATTACTTCCGGTACGGTGCTCATGCCTACGAGATCAGCGCCTATGGTATGTAGCCACTGATATTCCGCCCGTGTTTCAAATGTTGGTCCCTGGATGCCGGCATACACTCCGGTCTGTAGATGTAATCCCTGCTCCAGCGCAATATTCTTTGCCATTTCCAGCAGCGCATAATTATAAGGCTCGCTCATATCCGGGAAGCGGGGACCGAGGCGGTCATCATTTTTTCCGCGCAGCGGATGCTCGGGAAACAGGTTGATCTGATCGCCGATCAATACAATATCGCCTACGCGGAAGCTCTTGTTCATGCCGCCGGCAGCGTTGGATACAAACAAAGTCTCCACACCCAAAGCACGCATCACGCGAATCGGGAAGGTTACTTCTTCCATACTGTATCCTTCATAAAAATGAAAGCGGCCGGCCATCATCACTACCTGCTTATCGCCGATGGTGCCGAAGATGAGCTTGCCCGCATGGCCTTCTACAGTAGATACCGGAAAGCCGGGAATCTGATCGTAAGCAATCTCCGTCTCCACAGCCACCGCATCCACAAGACCTCCCAAGCCGGAGCCGAGGATCACACCTGCAACAGGCTTGTTTTTGATACGGGATTGAATGAAAGAAACGGTTTCCTGGATACGGTCGAAAAGCATAGCTGCGTTATTTTTTGCGCTGCAAATGTAAGCGACCGCTGCCTTGTATGGAAAATCAACTTTTTAGACATCTCGTATGGTGTACCGCAATCGGCAAAGGAAGGAAGCGTCTGCCATAACCGGATACTTCTTTTAAACGTAAATTTGACCAGCATCAGTAAAGGATAAATATGGAGCAATCTGCAAAGCCATTGAACTATAAAGCACTCTCGTGGACGATTGGCGCGCACGCCATATTGTTGCTGATTTTTTTGTTCTGGAAATTCAGCACTCCTGCCGCGGCAGCTCCTGTTGCGGAAATGGGTATGGAGGTAAATCTCGGTACGAGCGCAGATGGCTCCGGTACAGATCAGCCGATGGATATGGAAGACCCCGCGCCGGAAGCGGCTGCCAATAATGCCCGCGCTACTACCTCAGATGCAAATGCGGAAAAAGAAGTAGAGCAGACCGATGATGCAGATGCCCCTGAAGTAGCACCGGTAAAGGCAACACCAACACCTGCCAGAACTGATCGCCCCAATAATCGTCCTGTAACGCGGACTAATACTCCTGTAGCTGCGCAACAGCAACCCAAGCCTACGCCTGCGGCACAACCTCAGCGGCCGAAATTTGTATATCAGGGCAGCACCGGCAAAGGCGGGAATGGCGCGGCCTCGAATAGTCCCGGCGGCAGCGAAGGCAATACCACAGGCGATGGCGACCGCGGCGTACCGCACGGCACACCCGGCGCGCCCAACTATACCGGCAATCCCGGCAGAGGCACCGGCGGCATCAGCTATTCTCTGGATGGGCGCAACATTGTAGCTTATCCGCCCAAAGAAGCCGAATTCCGCGAAGGCGGAAGAGTAGTGGTCCGCATTACTGTGAACAAGGAAGGGGCGATTGTTAGCAAGAATATTAAGACTTCTACAAATGCTGAATTAAGTGCCATCGCGCTGCGCAAATTGTCGCAGGTGAAATTCAACAGAAGCGACGACGCTCCTGCCGAGCAGTTCGGAAACATTACTTTCGTGTTCAAAGCGAGAAACTGATTTTCGCTCTTCTTCTGAATGAACCAAACAGCCACTTACCAGCAGACGCTGGACTATCTCTATGAGCAATTGCCCATGTTTTCCCGCATCGGCAGCGCTGCCATCAAAAAAGATCTGACCAATACGCTCAGATTGTGTGAAGCGCTCGGCAATCCGCATCAAAAATTCAAGTCCATACATATTGCGGGCACCAATGGCAAAGGTAGCACGAGCCATATGCTGTCGGCCATCTTTCAGCAATGCGGCTACAAGACCGGCCTTTATACTTCACCACATCTGGTTGATTTCCGCGAGCGCATCCGTATCAATGGAGCAGAAATTTCTGAGCATGAAGTCATCGAATTTGTAGCGCAGCATAAAGAGCTGATCGAAGCGGTACAGCCGTCTTTTTTTGAGATAACAGTGGTCATGGCTTTTGAAGCATTTGCGAAAGCTGAGGTCGACATTGCCATTATAGAAACAGGATTAGGAGGAAGGCTGGATAGTACCAATGTCATCACGCCAGAGCTATCCATCATTACCAATATCAGTCTCGATCACACGGATATGCTGGGCAAGACCAGACCCGAAATAGCGTTTGAAAAGGCCGGCATCATTAAAAAAGGCGTACCGGTGATCATCGGCGAGACGGACGATGAAACTGAGAAAATATTTTTTGAGACAGGCCTCCGCACAGGCAGCGTTCTTTACCGTGCAGACGAGCTCTGGGATATGGTGCGGACAGACACGGAAAAACCAGAGCTACAGCGCTATAAAGCAGTACACAAGGGCAGCCTTAAGATCATGGAGCTTCATACCGATCTTTTGGGGAGCTATCAGCAGCACAATATTAAAACAGTACTTACAGCTACGGAACTGTTAGGAGCGTTAGGCTGGAAGCTGTCGCTGGAGCGGGCTATGGATGCGCTGGAGCAGATAAAAGCATTGACCGGCCTGCGTGGGAGATGGGATGTATGGCAAACAGCGCCTTTCATAGCTGCAGACGTAGCGCATAATCCGGCCGGCCTCAGAGAAGTGCTAAGCCAGTGGAATGCGGTGCCTGCAGTCCGCAAGCATGTAATCATCGGCTTTGTAAAAGATAAAGATGTGCCGGCAGCGCTGGCTCTTTTTCCTAAAGACAATATTTATTATTGTACCAATGCAGCCATTCCAAGAGCCTTGCCGGCAGAAGAGTTGCTTACACTGGCATCTGGTGAAGGGCTGGAAGCTGCTGCATTTTCCGGCGTGGCAGAAGCGCTGGACGCAGCAAAGGCTGCAATGGCTCCGGAAGATGCCTTGCTCATTACCGGAAGCTTTTTTGTAGTAGGCGAGGCTATGGTGTTTATGCACAAATAAAAGTGCGGCAGAAATCCTGCCACACCCTTTACAATATATTGTTACAAGCAGTATTTCTGCTTAGTAAGCAGTGTCCATTTCTGCCAGCAGCTGCAGCATTACTGCTTTATTGCCGGGAATATTCTGGCTCAGCGTCTTCATTCTGGCTGAAAGCTGGTAATGAGCATCAGCACCTGTGCTGTTCTGTTGCCTTTGAAGCTGATCGCCCTTCAGAAATGTAGCTCTGCAGATCGGATACCATAAAGACTGGGCTTTGGTAAAATCATTGGCATTCAGTGCCGTTTTCAGCTCGGTGGTTTTTGCACGGAATGCAGCAGTAGAAATAACTTCATTATTTACTGTAACATTTCCGTTTGGATTGACTATACGCTGCGCCTGAGCGATATCTGCCAGGCAAAAAGCGCACAGCGCAATAAGGAAATACTTCTTCATAAGGTTGATTTGATATTTAAAAGTAATCATTTCTTCATAAAGACAGAATAGCCCGCGTATACGTTGGTAGCACTTAAATTTGCCGGCTCATGAAACGAATTTATAAATGGCCCGGGCTTTGGCTCCTGATGATTGGCTGGTACGGATGCAGTACGCAGAACGAGCCTGCCACAGCAGCGCAGGAAAACCTGAAAGCACCGCGCCAGGCGGCAATGCAGTGGAATTATCATGAAATAGACTCTTCGGTGCATTTGCTTCAAAATGGAGATTTGGTGCTGCGCACCGGTGCCGATGCCACTTCTTATATGCTGCGGCAAATGAATCTTACCAATAAGACTTATTCGCACTGCGGTATAGTGATGATCGAAAATGGCTATCCGTTTGTTTATCATAGCATTGGGGGAGAAGATAATCCGGATGAAAAGCTGCGCCGCGATTCCGCTTCCTTCTTTTTTAACCCGGTGACTAATGAGCGCCTCGGCATTGCCCGGCTGGATATTACGGCTCCCCAGATTTTACAATTGCATGAAGTGGTGAAGCGCTATTATAAGATGGCCATCCCATTCGACCTCGATTTTGATCTGGCTACCAACGATAAATTCTATTGTGCTGAGTTTGTGTACAAATCCATCCGCGAAGCCACCTCAGATACGGGTTACTTTTCGCGTACCCAATTGCTCACAAGGAATTACGTAGGCGTTGATAATCTTTACGATAAGCGTCATGCTAAAATCATTTGCGATATCCGATTTAAATAATACATTTGCCCCCGCATTCATTAACACCAAAAAAACATAAACAAAATGAAAAAAGTATTATTCTCAGTAGCTGCCCTTCTGGTAATGGCGCTCACCCTCACAAGCTGCGGTGGCGGCGGACCAAAGGCAAATGCAGAGAAATTCCTGAATGGCCTTTATCATATGGATTTTGCTGCTGCTAAGGAAGTATCTACAGACGAAACCAAGAAGCAGGTAGAAGCTTATGAGCAAATGATGGGTATGATGCAACAAAATGCAAAAGATGAAGCCAAGAAGATCAAGGTAGAAGTAATGGAGCCGAAAGTAGAAGGCGAGAATGCAACCGTTGAGTACAAGCTGAGCAATGATCCTACTGCCAAGACCCTGAAAATGGTGAAGAAAGATGGCAAATGGCTGGCTGCATGGAGTAAGATGGATATGGGCGGCGCTAACATGGGCGAGCAAGGCGCACCTGCTGCTGCACCGGCAACAATGAGCACTGATACAATGGCTGCTCCTGCTGCAGACACCACAATGGCTAAGTAAGCAATCATCCGATAAAAAATAAAAGAGAACGGCTGCCTTCTGGCAGCCGTTCTCTTTTATGGAAAACAAGCCACCACACAGGCTTCTTTGACTTTTACCTTTTGACTTTTACCTTTAGCGAATGCTCAATTACATCTGGGTTGCCTTCTTCATCATCGGTTTTATCGTAGCGCTGGCCAAAACCATCTTCATGCCCGGACAGGCCGGACTGATGACAGATATGCTCAACGGTATATTCGGCAGTGCCAAAACCGGATTCGAGATTTCACTCGGCCTTACCGGTATGATGACTCTTTGGCTGGGTATTATGAAAATCGGGGAGAAGGCGGGTATCATTAACCTGTTGGCCAAAGGCGTTGCACCCCTGTTCCGCACTTTGTTTAAAGGTATTCCCAAAGATCACCCGGCTTACGGCAGTATTACCATGAATCTTTCGGCCTCTATGCTCGGCCTCGACAATGCAGCTACACCGCTCGGCCTCAAAGCAATGGGCGAATTGCAGGAGTTGAATCCGGATAAAGAGCGCGCATCCGATGCGCAGATTATGTTTCTGGTGCTCAATACGGCGGGATTGGTACTCGTTCCTTCATCCGTGATTGCCATCCGGCAAACGATGGCGCTGGAGCAGGGATTAAAAAACTTCAATGCGGCCGATATTTTCCTACCTACCCTGATGGCTACTTTTATTGCCTTTGTATCGGGGATGCTCATTGTAGCGGCTTACCAGCGCATCAATATCTTTAAGCTGCCGGTTCTGATCTTTATCGGAGGATTTGGCACGCTCATAGGCCTTATTTACTGGTACGTGCAGCACTTACTGGCTACCGGGCACACTACGGATGAGGTGAGCCGTACAGTGGGTACCATTGGCAGCACCGTCATCCTGCTGATCATTATACTGTTTATTACAGCAGGCGCTATTCAGAAGCAGAATGTGTACGATCACTTTGTTGAAGGCGCAAAGGAAGGATTTAACGTAGCGGTGCGCATCATTCCCTATCTGGTAGGAATGCTGATTGCCATCTCCGTTTTCAGGACTTCAGGCTGTATGGATTTTATTGTACAGGGAATTGCCCATGCCGCGGCGTTGTGTGGATTGCCCACAGATTTTGTCCCCACTGTCCCCATTATGCTGATGAAGCCATTGAGCGGTGCCGGCGCGCGCGGCCTTATGGTAGATGTAATGAAAACTCATGGCGTAGCTTCCTTTCCCGGCAAGCTGGCAGCGATTATTCAGGGAACTACAGAAACCACATTTTACGTACTGGCCGTTTATTTTGGCAGCGTAGGTGTTAAAAATTCCCGCTATGCACTGGCCTGTGGCCTCCTTGCCGATCTGGTAGGAATGGTTGCTGCAATTATTTTAGGCTATCTCTTTTTTCATTAGCAGCGCAGCCTGGCACGATCGTTGGTTTTTCAATTAATTCTTAAAACCAACGAAGTCTATGAAAGCAGCCGTATTCCATTCTCCAAGAAACATTACCTGCGATACTGTTGATGATCCAACAATCAAGGAATCAAGGGATATTATACTGAAAGTAACCTCTACTGCTATTTGCGGATCTGACCTGCATATCTACAGCGGTTCTTTGCCCCAGACGCGCCCGATGGTAATGGGCCATGAGTTTATGGGCATTGTGGAAGAAGTAGGTAAGGACATCAAAAACCTCAAGCGTGGCGACCGTGTAGTAGTGCCATTCCCTGTTGCCTGCGGACACTGCTTTTTCTGTAATCATGACGTGCCGGGCAATTGTGAGAACAGCAATCCGGAGCATTATGGACCGGAAGGTGGCTTACTGACCGAGAAAGGCGGTGCCCTCTTTGGCTACAGCGATCTTTATGGAGGATACGATGGTGGACAGGCGCAATATGTACGGGTTCCTTATGCCGATTTTGGTCCCCGCATCGTACCGGATAATCTTACAGATGAGCAGGTATTGTTCCTGACAGATATTTTCCCGACCGGATACACCGGCATCGATTGGGGCGAGGTAAAAGGCGGTGAAACGGTAGCGATCTTCGGGTCGGGACCAGTAGGCATCATGGCGGCCAAAAGCGCATGGCTCAGGGGCGCAGGACGCGTAATCATCGTAGATACCCAACAATACCGGCTGGATAAAGCAGCAGCCACCGCTAATGCAGAAACGATTCTCTGGAACGACGGCGCAAAAGACGTGATTGAGCAGATACATGCCATGAGCAATGGCCGCGGAGCCGATGTATGTGTAGAAGCAGTAGGCTACGAACCAGAGCGCAATATGCTGGAAAAAGCCAAGGCGGTCATCAATATGGAAGTGGGTTCGCCAAAGGTGCTGGAAGCCTGTATGAGCGCTGTGCGCCGCAGTGGCATTGTATCGGTATTGGGCGTATATGGCTCACCGTATGACAACTTCCCGTTACATCAGTTCTTTGATAAGGGCATTACCCTGAAAGGCGGCCAAGCGCCGGCGCACAAGCATATTGACAAGCTGCTGAGCTACGTTTCTGAAGGAAAAGTAAAGCTGGACGACATCATCACCCACCGCCTGCCGCTCAGCGAAGTAGCGCATGGTTATGACATCTTTAAGAAGAAAGAGGATGGCTGCGTAAAAGTTGTGCTGAATCCATGGGCGTAGCCTATTGCCAGCGCCAGGTTTCTAAGTGCGCGCGGTAGTATTGATCCACTTTGGAGCAGCAGGAGCAATATATTCATTCATTTTTTGAAGCAGGATGGCTATGTCATTTTCAATGATCAGCCGTCCTGCATCATTTTGCGAGAGAAAGCCGGCAGTAGTCATTCCCTGAACAAACAGGTGCAGATGCTCATAATAATTATTAGTATTCAGCAATCCGATGGGCTTTCCATGTAGCCCAAGCTGCGCCCAGGTAAGCATTTCAAAAAGCTCTTCCATCGTGCCGAATCCGCCGGGCAGGGCAATGATCGCATCGCTGAGCTCGTGCATTTTCAGCTTCCGCTCATGCATGGTCTCTACAATAATCAGTTCTGTTAATCCCGTATGAGTAATCTCTTTGGTCTGTAAGAAAGATGGCAGCACGCCAATAACCCTGCCGCCTGCTTCCAGGGCACCATCAGCAACGGCGCCCATCAATCCTACACAAGCACCGCCATATACCACGTTATATTTCCCGGATGCGATTATGCGTCCGGCCTCGCGGGTAGCTGACATGTAGCTTTCTTCAAACCCGGAGGATGACCCACAGAATACGGCAATGCTTTTCATGAAAATGAATATTAACAGGACACGAATGTAAGCGGCTTCTGTAGATCAGCCGGTTAAATTATCAGGAATGGTCTGTACGATTAAAAGTATTGCCGGTAGGCGGAAAGATCATATCTGTCCCGGAGAGTGGTATCGTGCTCTGCGGCGCGCGCTTCTGCCTCGAGCGATATATTGTAATAGCCCACTTTCAGGTATTCCTGGAAATAAGTCCAGAGGAAGCGAAAAATGCCCAGGCGCTCATACTGCTCCACATGCTTCAATTCATGAAGCACCCACGACGGGCGCGCAAAAAACTGCTCTAAAGTAGCATTGTGCAAATGAATGGTATGACCCAGCACCATTGCCACATGGCCATACCGCAGCTTGCGGGCGGCGAGGCGCGCCAGCCAGGAATGCTCGCGGATATACACCTTCGATTTCTTCATAAAAAACTGTTGCAAAGAAAAAGCGCATCGTGCAGATGCGCTTCATAATATTTATTGGAAAGAAGGAGCTTATACAAGCGCTTTCTGCATCCTGCTCATATAGCTGCGCTGAATGAGGTAATAACCGCCAAATAGCAGAGCGCTGAAACAAATCGTAGCAGCCAGTGAGCCTTGCAGGAAGGGCAGGCCATATACATAGGACTGATAAAGACCTGCAGCGGTAAGCGGAAGTCCATAGCCACCGCCACTAATCCAGACCGCAAAGTTGGACAGCAGGAAGTAAGCAACCGGCGCAGCCAGAGAAGCAACCCCGACATTGGCCACATTCACCCGCTTCATCGCCATGCCAATGAAGGTCATAGCGGCAATCAGCAGATAGTTCACCCACTGACCATCATAAAAGCCGGGCATATTGACCACCCCTGCGCGTGTAAGCATTTCAAACAATGCATCGGAAAGGAACAGGGAGAATACCGGCAGCGCAAAAGCCCACTTCTTATCCTTGATTACCACACCGCCGAAAATGGCCATTGCCAACTGAGGCGCAAAACCCAGCGGACGGCCCGGAACCAGACGATATAAGGCGCCGGTAATGATGAGGAAAAGAAAAGCGAGAAGAATATTCCTGTTCTGTTTCATAAAAGATGATGACTGTAAGTACAAAAGTAAGCAGAAAAAATGGGCTGGCAGGTATAAGCACTACTTCTTGCCGGCAACGAAATTGAGGCCGAAGAAAAAATATTCTCTTTTGAATCCCGGAGTGCTCTGTATCTGCTCTTCCTTCTTCAAGAGGGCTTCGGGATCAGAGAAGCGATAAGTAAAGGGTAAATAGTAGCGCACATAATTCACGGAATCTTTCAGAATACTGAATCCGTTTTTTTGAAAGAGCAGCTCCCAATCGGCCAGTTTGCGGATGTTTTCATTGCCCAACAGGATTTCTTTTTGCAGCTTTTCGTCCCACATGGTAATGATGCGCTTATTGCCCCGGTACTTGTAGAGCTTCATCCGCTGGATGATGTTATTACCGTTCTCTTCAATGGAAAGCACCCTGCCGCCCGGCTTCAACACTTTATGGAATATCTGCAGCGCATCATTGATCGGCTCCAGATGGTGCAGCGTATCCTGTACGATGATCCAGTCATAGCTCTCCTGTGCGGGATGCGTATCAAACAGGTTTTCGTAGCTGCAGGTAAATAATGAGGTATCGCCATACTGGCTCCAGTATTGCTTGCGCTCTTCGATGAGCTTGTAGTAAAACTCAAGCGTTGTGCCATGCGTAGGAATGCCATTCATAGCAAGGAAAAGACAGGTGGTACCATACCCGCAACCGCAATCCCAAATGCTCTTGCTGGTCCCGCCATTCTGGATTTGACTCCAGATATAGCGCAGCCGCTGCAGGAAATAATTCCGGCGGAAATGCCAGGACGATTCTTTACCCAAAAACTTATAGTATGGCTGCATTTCTTTTTGCTGCTCCAGCTCGGGCAACATCAGCTCAAAGAAACGCTCAGGAGTCATCATCGGTGCTTATGGCGGTTTGTGTATAGGGTTGCAAAAGTAGGTTATTGTTGTTTTTTTATTAACCGCTAAGAGCGTGAAGCGCTCCAAAGCAAAAACCGGGCCTTTGCGGCTCTTAGCGAAGACTTAGCGCTCTTTGCGGTTCAAAAAAAGCGCCCATCCAAAATGAGCGCTTCAAAATAAAATTCATTAATCTAAAAATTTACGCTAACCCCTTGCCATGGCACTGCTTGTACTTCTTACCGCTACCACAAGGGCAGGGATCATTACGACCGATCTTCGGACCAGCCTGTACCGGAGTGCGCTTCACCATAGATTCGCCTGAATCGTACAGATCATTTTCATCGGCGGCATAATCTTCGCCGGCCGCATCGATCTGTGCGCTGTTGGTCTGCATCTGGCTCATATCTGTTGGCTGCGGTATCTCCTGCGGGCTTGCCTGATGTGGTTCTTCCTGCATAGGAATACCGGCGCGCATGAGGAAGGAGATGATATTACGGTTCGTATCCAACAGCATCTGCTTGAAGAGATTAAACGCTTCAAACTTATAAATCAGCAAGGGATCTTTCTGTTCGTAAGACGCCATCTGTACCGAATTGCGCAGATCATCCATCGCACGGAGGTGATCTTTCCACGCATCATCGATCATAGCCAGCGTCATGTTCTTTTCCAGCTCACTGATGATCGGCTTGGCCTCATGAGCCACCGCATCCTGCAGGTTGGCATAGATCTGAATGCCACGAACGCCGTCTGTAAACGGAATAACAATGTTCTCAACACGGTCGCCATTGTCCTGAAGAATCTGGCCGAGCGTTGGATGCATGTGTCCGCGAAGGGCGGCTGTCTTATGCTGATAAATATCTTTCGCCTGATTGAAAAGGTTATCTGCTACAATATTCAGATTGCCTTTGGCAAATTCTTCCGTAGTCACCTGCGGCTCAATGGCCAGATGCTGAATAGCATCCATTCTGAAAGCATCGAAATCACGGTTCTCCTCATACTTCAGCGTAAGATCCGTGGCTACATCAAATAGCGCGTTGTCCAGGTCAATGCTCAGGCGGTCGCCGAACAAGGCATGGTTGCGGCGCTTGTAGATTACATCGCGCTGTGAATTCATCACATCATCATATTCCAGCAGGCGCTTACGGATGCCGAAGTTGTTTTCTTCTACTTTTTTCTGCGCACGCTCAATGCTCTTGGTAATCATGCTGTGCTGCAATACCTCGCCTTCCTTGTGGCCCATCTTGTCCATCATTGAAGAAATACGGGCAGAGTTGAAGAGGCGCATCAGATCATCTTCCAGCGATACAAAGAACTGCGAAGTACCCGGATCGCCCTGACGGCCGGCCCGGCCACGCAACTGGCGATCCACACGGCGGCTTTCGTGGCGCTCTGTGCCAATGATGGCCAGGCCGCCCGCTTCCTTCACACCCGTACCGAGCTTGATATCCGTACCACGACCCGCCATGTTGGTGGCAATGGTCACAGCGCCCGGCAGACCTGCTTCTGTTACGATCTGCGCTTCACGGGAGTGCTGTTTTGCGTTCAATACATTGTGCGGTACTTTTTTCTGCTGCAGCATCCGGCTCAGGAGCTCTGATACTTCTACCGAGGTAGTACCTACCAGCACCGGGCGGCCAACAGCGCTCAGGGCTTCGATCTCATCGATCACCGCCTTGTACTTTTCGCGCTTGGTCTTATACACCAGATCCTGCTGGTCTTTACGCGCCATCGATCTGTTGGTGGGGATAGTTACCACATCGAGCTTGTAGATTTCCCAGAATTCACCGGCTTCTGTTTCTGCCGTACCCGTCATACCGCAGAGCTTGTGGTACATCCGGAAAAAGTTTTGCAGGGTTACTGTTGCAAAGGTCTGCGTAGCGGCCTCTACATCCACATTTTCTTTGGCTTCAATGGCCTGGTGCAAACCATCGCTGTAGCGCCGGCCATCCAGAATACGGCCAGTGCCTTCATCTACGATCTTCACCTTTCCATCCATTACCACATACTCGATATCCTTATCAAAAAGTGTATAGGCTTTCAGCAATTGCTGGATCGAGTGAATACGGTCTGCCTTCACCGCATATTCCTGGATCAATACATCTTTGCGCTGCATCTTATCCTCCGGCGCGGCTTCCATATTATCGATATTGGCCAGCTCGGTAGCCATATCCGGCAGGATAAAGAAATTCGGGTCTTCGCCATTCTGTGCAATCAGTGCGAGGCCTTTTTCTGTAAGATCAACGCTGTTGCCCTTTTCATCAATCGAGAAGAAAAGCTCGGCATCTACCTTAGGCATATTGCGCTGCTGTTCGCCGATGTAGTAATTTTCGGCTTTCTGTACAATCTGCTTATTGCCTTCTTCACTGAGATATTTGATGAGCGCGCTGTTCTTCGGCAGACCACGCTGGGCGCGGAACAGCAACAAACCACCGGTATCCTTATCTGTCTTGCCTTCAGAAATCATCTTTTTGGCTTCTGTGAGGCTTTGGTTCACTACACGGCGCTGTGCTTCTATCAGGCGCTCGATGCGCGGCTTCAGCGCGTGGAATTGCTGCTCTTCGCCACGCGGTACGGGGCCGGAAATAATCAATGGGGTACGGGCGTCATCAATCAATACAGAGTCAACTTCATCCACCATCGCAAAATGGTGCTTGCGCTGTACCATCTCATTCGGGTGATGCACCATGTTATCGCGCAGGTAGTCAAAGCCAAATTCGTTATTGGTGCCGTAAGTAATATCCGCTAAGTAAGCGTTGCGGCGCTGTGGTGTATTGGGCTGATGCTTATCAATGCAATCTACAGTGAGGCCGAGCCATTCGAAGATGGGGCCGTTCCACTCCTGGTCACGACGGGCGAGGTAATCATTTACCGTAACTACGTGAACGCCTTCGCCGGCCAGCGCATTCAGGTAAGATGGCAGAGTAGACACCAGGGTTTTACCTTCACCGGTAGCCATTTCCGCAATCTTGCCTTCGTGCAGCACAGACCCACCAATCAACTGTACATCATAATGTATCATGTTCCACTGTACGGTCACCCCTGCCGCCTGCCATACATTATTATAGATGACCCGATCACCTTCGATGCGGATGTAGTCGCGCTCTATAGACAGGTCGCGGTCCATATCCGTAGCGGTAGCTATCACCTGCTCATTCTGTGAAAAACGGTGCGCTGTTTCTTTCACTACAGCAAAAGCTTCTGCCTGTATTCTGGCCAGCACTTCTTCGATCTGTGTATCGCGCTGTTTGATCAGCTTGTCCACTTCATCGTAGATAGTTTCATCGGTGCTTTGTGCTTCTGCCTCTGCGCGCTTCGCAGCGATCTGTGCATCTATATCGGCCAGATGCTCACGTATCTGCTGGCGGAATTCCTGCGTCTTGTTGCGAAGCTGGTCATTGCTGAGCGGCTGAAGCTGTTCATAGGCGCGGTTTACATCGGCCACAAGCGGAGAAATGCGCTTTACATCTTTATCCGATTTGCTGCCGCCAAATAATTTTGAGAGAAAACCCATTGTTTCTTTGTTGTTTGTCTTTTTTGTGTGTACATCGCCGCCTGCAATCTTGCAGGTGTATGCCTATCCTTTTAGTAACTATCAAAATGTATGCTAAAAGATATACCTGACAGCCTGACGCAAAAGGGGCTCAAAGCTACGCCAAATGCTGCATTTTTACCAACCGGAAGCCGGCAGATAAGGCAGTCAGAAAAAAAATTTGAGTTACCTATTGCAAGGGTGAAAAGTTTTTATGTATTTTGGAACGCAATTCAGAAAAAGCACACAATTATGAAAAGAACATTGATCCTCGTTTCTACCATACTAGCGGCTATGACGGGCGCTCAGAAAAGCCAGGCTCAAAATGCTAATGACGAGCTGGTGAATGTATATCGTTGGTATAATACCGAGGACAGAACGTTTGAAACTGTTGCTGAAGGCGAATTCCAGGAAGGTCAGATGCTTAACTGGAAGTGGAAGGATAAAACATTGATTTATGCAGCATACCGCAACCCTGCTCCTGACCGTGTAGCTGTTTACAGCTGGTTCAATCCGGTAACCAAGGATCAGGCAAGCATTGCTGACGACGAGTATACAGATGAGCAAATGCTGAAGATGGGTTATTCAGGCAAGAAGCTTCAATATTATGCCCTCACGCGTCGTGGCCCCAATACAGTAGCTGTCTACCGTTGGAGAATCAGCAAGAGCGATGACTGGGTTAGCGTTGCGGAAGAAGGCAATACAGATGTGTACATTAAGAAAGGCTACAAGAATAAGACATTCCAGTTCTTCGGCATTCCCCGCAGCGTGGATGCTCCGGTGTACAACCAGCTTTAAAAATTCAAAATCCAGTATTCGACATTTAAAAGAGCAATCGTGAGGTTGCTCTTTTTTAATGCAAAATTTAGAATGTAAAATTCAAAAGCCTGGTTTCTATTAACTTTTATCTCATGCAGGCTTTTAAAAGCTATTTAAAAGGGTCGCTGTTATTAAACAGCGACCCTTTTTGCATTC
Source organism: Chitinophagaceae bacterium (assembly GCA_965200035.1). GTDB lineage: Bacteria > Bacteroidota > Bacteroidia > Chitinophagales > Chitinophagaceae > UBA1952. The sequence continues at coordinate 2,921,721 of OZ241334.1, forward strand.
TCAATTTTGTACTTTGAATTCTAAAGCACCTGTACGATCAGGAATTTCAGGTATTGCGTGGTTGGTACATTCCAGAGAATCGGGTGATCCTGGGCTTGTGTCTGCCAGGTTACCTGCCTTAACTGCCGGTGGGCATCTTTTGCCGCCATTTCTATTGTTTTCAGGAACATTTCAGGAGGAACCAGATTGGTACAGGAAGCCGTAACCAGGAAGCCACCGGGCCTGGTGAGCTTCATGCCCCGCAGATTGATTTCTTTGTAGCCTGTAAGTGCTTTCTGGATATTTTCCCGGCTCTTGGTGAACGCAGGCGGATCAAGCATCACCACATCGTAGCGCTTTCCTTCTTTTACCAATTGCTTGAGCACATCAAAAGCGTTCACCGTTTCGAATTTACAGATATCCTCAAATCCATTCAGTTTGGCATTGGCACGTGCGGTCTCTACTGCTTTTTCTGAAATGTCCAGTCCCATTACACTTTTGGCGCCGTAATGAGCAGCGTGCATCGAGAAGGTACCAGTGTAGCAAAATGCTTCCAGTACATCCGCATCTTTCACGATATTATTAATGTACCTGCGGTTATCCTGCTGATCCAGAAAATAACCAGTCTTCTGTCCATTGACAATATCTACATAGAATTTTAAGCCATTCTCATTCAGAATAATATTGGTATCAAATGGTTCGGATAAAAAACCTTTTTGCTGCTCCAAACCCTCTACCTGACGTACCGGTACGTCATTGCGTTCGTAAATCCCTTTTGGATTAAAAATTTCCTGTAAAGCCTTTACAATAGCCGGTTTCCAACGATCTATGCCCAGCGCCAGCGTTTGGATCACAAAATAATCATTGAACTTATCGATAATCAGCGCCGGAAGTCCATCTGCTTCGCCGAAGATGAGGCGGCAGTTTTCCACATAACCGATCTGCTTGCGGTAAGCCCAGGCTTCTTCTATGCGGCGCTTGAAAAAGGCATCATCTATCACATCATTGCGCTCACGCGTCACCAAGCGGATACGGATCTGAGAGGCAGGATTCACATAGCCTTTGCCTACAAAAGAGCCATTGCTGGAGAAGACTTCCACCATATCCCCGGGCTCATAATCGCCTTCGCTATCTCCAAGCTCGTTGCCAAATATCCAAGGATGTCCGTTGACTACGCGGTCGCTGATCTTCTTGCGCAGGAAAAATTTTGCCATGGCGCGAAGGTAGTATTGGATTGGTGATTAATTGTTGGTCCTGTAAGAGTATGGAGCAAAGAATACGCACGCTCTGCAGGCTGCACAGCTTTGAAGCTACATAAAATTGAAATCATAATCTTACCGTTATTGTTCTGCGGATTTTTTGTAAAATTTGGGCTTTAAATCATTGACCCTATAGCGTATCTGAATACTGAAATGCCATATCATTAATGAGCTATAATTTTTTTTTAAAGCGTATCAGCAATCATTTATACAGCGGGTTTTCCTTTCTGAAAGATTTTGCATTTGATGACTTTGCAGAAGTCCGGTACGCTTGCCAGTACGATATTAATATAAGTTCAGTACGTGGAACAACGCTCCGTTTTTACATAAGCGACTTTTTCAATACAGTTTCAATCACTATCAATAAGATTGAGGTTCAGGGAGTTTTCAAAGACAATGTATTGTTGCAGCATTACTCAGGTGAGTTGCATGAAAATCATGTTGCAGACAGCGAGGATCTTCTGGAGCAGCAATATGAAATGCGCCTTGAACAGGCCTGCTTGTTTGCGGAGCGCGATCTGGATGAGGTAAAATCACCCTTGCTACAGAACCCGAATATCTGTTGCATCCGGAGACCTACGAGGCAATAACAGATGCCAGGATTATGCAGTACAAGTTGCAACAGCAGCTTGACGGCGAAATCTTTCATGATTTTCTGGATAAAGAAGGCTGGTTAATTCCTGATAAGGCTTTTCTCAGGGAACGGCTCAGAGAAAACTTCCTCATGATAGAAACAGATAAAATGGATCCTTGAGATAGATTCTTATGAAGGAATGGAGCACATTTTATCTTGTCTGTCTAAGGAAGAATTCAGGACGGACAATATCGGTTACAGGTTTAAGCCACGGCAATTATAGCTAAAGCTGCGCAGACTCCTGATCCCGAATTGTACCATGTAATGAACAGACCTGCTATTGCTCATACTCCTCCGCCAGCTCAATCTGCTTCTTAGTAGGGAGCAGAATAAGCCTTAATGTAGTATCGTTGGTAAAATAGCTGACTGCCCAGTTGATGAAAATGATCAGCCTGTTTTTCACGCTTACAATGAGCATCAGATGCAAAAACATCCAGGTAAGCCAGGCCAGAAAGCCCTGAAACTTGATGAAAGGCAAGTCAACCACCGCTTTGCGCTTGCCCACAGTGGCCATTGTGCCGGGATTTTTCCATTTGAATGGAATCAGTGGCTCGTCTTTTAAAAATCGTTTGGTATTTTTAGCCAGATGCGCTGCCTGGCTGTTTGCCACATTCGCTAGTTGCGGATGCCCTTTCGGGAAATCAGCCGTCTCCATATAGGCAATATCACCGATGGCAAACACATTGGCAGTGCCGGTAACACGGTTGAATTCATCTACCTTAATCCGATTGCCACGCACCACCATATCCGGCCCAATGCCAGGCGGCACATTCCCCGTTACGCCTGCGGCCCAGATCAGATTTTTGGAGGGTATGTTCCTGCCGTCTGCCATAATCACCGTCTTGCCATCATAATCTTTGATCAGCGTATTCAGCCATATTTCCACACCCATCTGCTCTAAATATTGCTGCGACTTATTTTGCGATGGCTCGCTCATCACATTCAGCGTATGCGGGCTTCCTTCCACCAGAAAAATTTTCAGCCTTGAAAAATCCATATCCGGATAATCTCGGGGCAGCACATTGCGCTTCATCTCTACCAGCGAGCCGGCCAGCTCTACGCCTGTGGGACCGCCACCGGCTACTACGATGTTCATAATGCCATCCAGCTCATCGGGAGGTGCAATCAATGCGTCTTCAAAATTCAACAGCAATCGGTTGCGCAGGGTAATGGCTTCCGTAGTGCTCTTCATGGTGAACGCATGCTCTTCAATATGCTTATTCCCAAAAAAGTTGGAGGTGCAGCCGGTAGCAATCACCAGATAATCGTAGCTGAAAGAGCCTGCCTCCTGCGTGTGCACCTGTTGGGCCTGTAAATCCACTTCGGTTACCTTGCCCACCCGTATATGCACATTCTTTCGCTTCTGGAATACTTTGCGCAGCGGAAAGGAAATGCTCGAAGGCTCGATGCGCGCGGTCGCCACCTGATAGAAAAGCGGCTGGAACTGGTGAAAATTATAACGGTCGATGAGGGTAATGTCAAGATCGTTTTTCTGGAGCTTTCGGGCCAGGGTGAGGCCGGCAAAACCTGCGCCGAGAATCACTAATTTTTTATCCGCCATAGCGCGTTGATTTTACAACACCTTAACCGCTAAAAAATAGTGCCGTTCAGGCGTTTCCAATTATTACAGCGCGAAGGTACAGCTATAAAATGCTATCCTTATTCTGGATATAGCTATGCATGGTTTGAATAACGGGTTATCAGACGTTCCATAAATGTTTTTAAATGAGCGGGCTAAGAGTTGTGTAGGCTGTATGATACATGACGGAAAAGGCTGCCAAACGCCTGGTAACACAAGTATATCTGCCACTTTCATCTTTTACCCCAAAAAATCACGCAATTCATCCCCCGAAACATTTCTACATTAGCCCGTCCAATCAAAAACCTGAATTATTTATTATGAACGAAGCCATTCGCCAGCTTGCTCCCCACGCTTTATGGAGCCATTTTACAGACCTGAATGCCGTGCCGCGTCCGTCCAAAAAAGAACAGCGTGTCATTGCTTTTATAAAAGCCTTTGGCGAAAGCCTGAACCTGGAAACAGTGGTCGATGAAGTGGGCAACGTAATCATCCGGAAGCCCGCTACCAAAGGCATGGAAGACCGGGAAGCAATTGTGCTGCAAAGCCATCTGGATATGGTGCATCAAAAGAATGGCGATACTGTTTTTGATTTCGATAAGCAGGGGATTGATATGTATGTGGATGGCGATTGGGTAAAGGCCAAAGGCACTACGCTGGGTGCGGATAATGGTATTGGTGTGGCAACTATTATGTCGCTGCTGTCATCAACGGATATTGCTCACCCCGCTATGGAAGCGCTGTTCACCATTGATGAAGAGACGGGCATGACCGGTGCGCTGAACCTGAAAGGCGGCCTGCTTCACGGGAAAATGTTGCTGAACCTGGATACAGAAGAAGACAATGAGCTGATCATCGGCTGCGCCGGTGGCATGGATATAACCGGAAAAGGCAGCTATGAGCAGGTAAATCCTGCAGGGACATATGCGTTTCGCATCATGGTAAAAGGCCTGACCGGCGGGCATTCAGGTGGAGATATTCACCTGGGTCGCGCCAATGCCAACAAGCTCATGAATCGTATTTTACTAAAACTGACTCAGGCTGTAAGCATTGAAATTGCAGGAATTGATGGTGGCAGTCTTCGTAATGCCATTCCGCGGGAATCTGTAGCTGTGGTAGTGGTGAATGAGCAGCATACCGGAAAGATCAAAGAAGAAATTGCGGCACTTACAGTCATACTGAAAGCAGAATACAAGATCACAGACCCGCATCTGGAAATAGCGCTGGAATCTACTGAAATGACTGCACCGGTAATGACTAAAGACGTGCAGGAAAAGCTGCTACGCGCTGTCTATGCCTGCCCGAATGGCATCTACCGGATGAGTCCTGAAATACAGGGACTCGTACAAAGCTCCAATAATCTGTCCCGGATTCTGGTGAAGGATGGTTCCTACAGCCTTCAATGCCTGACGCGCAGCTCTGTGGATACGGAAAAAGAAGACCTGGCCAGTGCCATTGCCAGCGCTTTTGAATTAATGGGTGCAGAGCCGGTTTATGCAAGCTCATACCCCGGCTGGCAGCCAAAGCCCGATGCGCCGGTCATTCAGTTGATGCGCCGGATTTATAAAGAAATGTTCAGCGAAGAACCCCACGTAAATGCAGTACACGCCGGACTGGAATGTGGCATTATCGGCACCAATTATCCAGATATGCAGATGATCTCCTTTGGTCCCAATATCTATGGCGCGCATTCACCGGACGAGCGGGTGCAAATCAGCTCCGTACAAAAGTTCTGGGGCTACCTGCTGGAAATATTAAAGCAGATTCCTGTAAAGTCTTAAAGCAAAAGAGCCGGTAAAGTACCGGCTCTTTTTATAAAATTGATGGAAGATTATCGTGCAATATTCACTGCCCGCAGCTCACGGATTACCGTTACCTTAATCTGGCCTGGGTATTGCATTTCTTTCTGAATCTTATCGGCAATTTCGAAAGAGAGACGGTCGCTGTCAGCATCACTTACTTTTTCAGCTTCTACGATCACGCGCAGCTCACGGCCTGCCTGAATCGCATAGGCTTTTTCCACACCAGGATAAGAAGTAGCCAGTGTTTCCAGGTCTTTGATACGCTGCAGATAGCTCTGCATCATCTCACGGCGTGCACCAGGGCGTGCACCGCTGATAGCGTCACAGGCCTGTACAATCGGGGAGATGATATAGGTCATTTCCATTTCATCGTGGTGAGCGCCAATGGCATTCACTACTGCGGCGTGCTCACCGGCTTTCTCAGCTACTTTGGCGCCGAGGAGTGCGTGGCTCAGCTCTGTTTCTTCATCAGGCACTTTGCCAATATCGTGCAGCAGACCGGCGCGCTTGGCCAGCTTTACTACTTTCTGTCCGAGGCCGAGCTCGGCTGCCATGATGCCGCAGAGGTTTGCTGTTTCTTTAGAGTGCATCAGCAGGTTCTGACCATAAGAAGAGCGGAAGCGCATCTTACCTATGATACGTACCAGATCTTTGTGCAGGCCGTGAATGCCCAGCTCAATGATCGTGCGCTCACCAATCTCCATCAGCTGATCTTCGAGCGCTTTACGGGTCTTTTCTACCACTTCTTCAATACGGGCAGGGTGGATGCGGCCATCCTGTACCAGCCGCTGGAGCGACAGGCGCGCCACCTCGCGGCGGAACGGATCGAAACAGCTTAATACAATAGCTTCCGGGGTATCATCAATGATAAGATCCACACCGGTTGCGGCTTCCAGCGCGCGGATGTTGCGGCCTTCACGGCCAATGATCTGCCCTTTGATCTCATCGCTTTCCAGATTGAATACGGTAATCGCATTCTCGATCGTCTGCTCTGAGCCGGTGCGCTGAATCGTCTGGATGATGATCTTCTTAGCCTCTTTAGTCGCATTGGCCTTGGCTTCTTCCATGATGTCCTTCACATGGGCCATAGCAGCCGTGCGCGCTTCTTCTTTTACGGCTTCAATAAGCTGTGTCTTGGCATCTTCAGCGCTGAGGTTGGCTACCTTTTCAAGCCGCTTGATGTGCTCTTCCTGGTGCTTCTCCAGCTCTGTGCGCTTGATATTCACCACGTCAATCTGCTTATTGAGGCTTTCTTTAAGCTGCTCAGCTTCGGTAATCTGCTTTTGCGCCGTATTCATTTTATCCGCCAAGCTCTGCTGCTGCTGCTTGATGCGTGATTCGGCTTCCAGCACTTTCTGGTTGCGCTGAAGCACTTCTTTTTCGTGCTCGCTTTTCAGCAAAAGGAATTTTTCCTTAGCCTCCAGCATCTTCTTGTCTTTTAGTGTTTCGGACTGTGTGCGGGCATCTTCAAGGCTTTTGCGGGCATCATCCTGTTGGCGGCGCGCTTCGTCCAGTATTTTCTTGGCTTCCAAGTCAGCTTCATCAATCAGGTGCTTGGTGTTTTTGGCAAATATTAATTTGCCGAGCAAAATGCCTATAACGATAGCTGCCACCGCCACGATGACAGTAATTAGTGAATTCATGTTTGTGTTTGGTGCGTAGTGCTTTTTATATTGAGTGAAATAATTGTGTAAATGGCGCGCGTCTTGTTTTCAGCAATCACACGCCGCTATTAGCGTGCTAAATTAATAAAAGAAAATTTGTGCTTAAAGCGGAATGATTTTTAATGTTTCACAGTATGGCAATGAATCAAACGTACAGGTAACTCCAAGCTAATATTTTCAATCAAATATTTCTAAAATAAATAGCTATTCCGCGTCTCTTGTCCCGTTAAGATAGGCTAACTACCTGATTTGCGCTGTATATTGTAGGTTGCAGCCTTTGTTTAACCTCATTCAACTATCAGATGGTTCTCTCTTATGCATCCTGCAACATTTCTGTAGCGCCGCTTCACAAAGACCCTTCACACCGCTCTGAGCAAATAAGTCAGTTGCTTTTTGGAGAAAGAGTAGAGGTGTTGGAGATCGGGCCTAATGATTGGGCGCGCATTCGCGGGCAGTGGGATGGCTATGAAGGCTGGTGCCGCGTCTCACAGTTACAATTTATCTCACAAAAAGATTTTAAAAAGCCGGTACGCCAGGTAGCTTCACGCCATTACGATCAGCTGCATTTTGAGGAAAGCCAGCTATGGCTGCCCATGGGCAGCGAGCTAACCGGGTTAAAAGGCGGGAAGCTGCTTTGTAATAATCAGCTCGGGAAGTTCAAGGGCCGCAAGGTTAATCTGCACCAGATAGCGCCTACGCCGGCGGCGGTGATGAATTCTGCAATGCAATACTTGCATACGCCCTATCAGTGGGGCGGGCGTTCGGTAGCGGGCATCGATTGCAGCGGGCTGGTACAGATGGCGTACAAGCTCGCCGGACAGCCCATTGTGCGCGATGCATCGCAGCAGGCGCAGGCAGGGCGCCAAATCGCCTTTCTCATAGAAACCAAATGCGGGGATCTTGCGTTCTTTGATAATGCAGAAGGCAATATTGTGCATGTAGGCATCCTGCTCGATCATCAGACCATCATTCACGCGACCGATACGTCTGGCAGGGTAGTGATCGATAAGATTGACAATGGTGGCATTATCAGCCTCAGTTTAAAGAAGCGGACCCATAATCTGCGGCTTCTGACGAGGGTTTTATAGCGTGTGGCTGATAACGGTATGTTTACACGAGTTAAGTTGTGGTAAATGGGTTTGTTTTTCTGAAATTGTTTACTACTTTTAATTTTCTGTCTTTGTAGAATAATTGCGATTTTTATTTTTTGCAATTGTTTTATGATGCTGAACCAACCAACATTCAAAAGTTAACCAATAAAAATTTTTTTGCCTTCGATGAAAAGAGCAATTATGATGAGTCTGCTGTTGACGGGTATCATGGGTGCAGCAAATGGTGAAGTAAGGCCTAATGCTGACAGTGCGAGCCATTACATGGAGATCGGTAAAAATGAGCAGGCTGCCCGGAAATATCCCAATGCCTGGAAAGCTTACGAAAAAGCCGCAAAGTTCGATCCGACCAATATTGATCCGCAACTGAAGATCGCTGAAGTGTGTCAGCAGATGAACCGCATGGCGCCGGCAATCAAAGCGCTGGAAGATGCAGCGAGGATTGAACCCGGCAATGGCAAGGTATCCTGGAAGCTGGGTAAGCTTTACTTCAACTATGGTCAATGGGATAAGGTGATCGCTATGCTGCCACAGGCACATAGGAGTATGCCTGATGCATCCGGCTACGATTTTATGATGGGCAAGAGCTATTATTCCGTGCAGAATTACGGAAAGGGTATCACTTATTTGCAAAAAGCCATTAAGGAAGATGATAAGAATGCAGAAGCCTATTACCTGATTGGCCATATGTACAGCCTGATGGATAATTATAAGCCGGGACTTCCTTACTATGAAAAAGCGCTGACGCTGGGCATGAATGATGGTGATGGGGTGCGCATGTATGAGTATGCAATGGTACTGGCTACTGCCGGCGATTATGACCATTCTATTGCCTGGTTCAAAAAGGCGCTGGATGGTGGCTACAAAGCCCGCGATGATTTCTACATGAACTTTGCCTATACCATGGCGGATGCGCACAAGAGCGAAAAAGCCATCTCTATGATGGAAGAAATGCTGGTGCGCCGTCCGCAGGATCTTTCCCTGCTGAATGGTCTGGGCGATATCTGCTATCATGCCGGTAAGTACAAGCAAGCCATCGGATATTGGGATCGTGTGCTGGCGATGGATGAGAGCAATGCCCGGCCGCTGTACCAGATAGGCCTTGCTTACATCAAAATGGGCAATACCAAGGATGGACAAACGCTCTGCGATAAAGCCATCGCAATGGACCCTGCGCTCGCAGTGCTGAAGCACGAGAAGAAGATGTAATGATCTTTACATTTAGAAATAAAAAGAAGCCGCGCTCATCGAGCGCGGCTTCTTTAATTTAATACAGAAAATTATATAACTACTAATTACACAATTACTTTTTACCGCGGCCTGTCATTTTCGAGGGAATCTCCTTATCATATATTAAGTGTACTTAGAAGCTTACTATAGATTCCCTGCGGGAATGCAAGGCGCTGATGAACAAACAATGCAGCACACTACAATTATCTTGCACAGAAGAAACAAATTATTGATAGAATCTTCCTCTGGTAGATAAGTAAAACGCTCTGTTCAATAAAGCAATTCTAACAATTTAATATTCCTGACCGTTATAGAATACCCGGTAGAAATTTTCCCCGATCCGATATTTCAGCACATCATAGCTCAGATCCCAGGAATCAACGGTAGAAGTAGTCACATCATACACCTCGCCGGCGCTGAACATGCGGAGGACATTGGCCCTGTTCACAAAAGCCAGTGAATTGTATTGTATCGTATAATTTTCCGGATAGTAGGTATCCAGTGTAGTCACTTCGCCTTTATAGAACACTTTGAAATAGCCGGCATTGTCTTTAAATGCAACCACATTATCGCCTACCTGAAAATCGGCCCGCAGAAATCCGAGGTTGTAAATGCTGTCCTGATAAAACACTTTGAAATAGCCGTCATTGGTGATGTAGGCAACGAGGTTATCGCCGGTCACATATTTTTCAGGAGCAAAGCTCTCTGCGGTGATCGTTTTGCCATCGTGGAATATCTTGAACACACTGCCTGCATCTGTATAGGCTACGGTATTTCTGCCGGCGCTGAATGAGCTTACCGGATTTTCTTCCTGAGGAATGATATTGCCATGATAGAAAAGGCGGAACTGGCGCGCATAGTTGTTATAAGCAGCAATATTGTCTGATACAGCAATAGAGGTCAGGCCCGGTCCCGCAAGAAAGCTTTCAATCGGGTAAATCTGCCCGTTGTAATAAGCCTTGTATTCGGTACGTACGCCATCCAGAAAAACCACCAGACTATCACCCGTATAATATTCATTGCAGAGCAGCGACAGGTTCTTCACCGCGCCATTGTCAAATACGTTCAGTGATTTGGCATTCAGAAAAGTGATCAGATCATCGCTTACATTAAATGCGTTGGTAAACCCGGCATTCAGCGTGCGCATACCGCCTCCATAATAAATTTTAAAAGACCGGGAATTGTCCAGGTAAGGAATCGCTACGCGGCCTGTTTTAAGCTCTGTGGGCGGCAGGTAATCTATTTTACGCAGCAGACCATTGTCCCACACCATCAGCTGGCGCTGCAGGTTGGTGTAGGCTGCGAGCTGGGCTTTGGCAGAACCGGTAAACAGGAGAAATAGAAACGCTGCACAGGTAGCAGCTTTGGTAAGTAAACGGTTGCCCATAGTGCAATTAAAAGGAAAGGATAAAGTTGCTTTAAATAAAGCAAATAAAAAAGCCAGCCTGAAAACAGGCCAGCCCCTATAAACCCTATCACTATGAAAACTGACGTAAAGATAACAGGACACCCTGCACGCTACCAAGAAAAACAGGCCCGATAACAGGACGAAAACATAGGTAAATGCCTTGTGAATGAAACCGGTAAAGCATTTACAAAATGAAGCAAAGTATGCAATGCGATTTTCATCGGATGAGCGCTTGTTACCGCCACTTAAAAAAATCTTTAAAAAAAAGATGAAAAGAGTAACTAAGGTTTTCCCGGCCGCTATCGTCATAGTGATATTGTGCCAATTATTCTATGAATCAGCATTCATCAACAGCTGCCTAAACACAATAGGTATTTTCATTTACTCAAAAAAACATTATCGAACCATGCTCAGAAAATTGACTCTTTTTTTGGCCGGTACCTGCATCATGGCAGGCGCGGCACATGCACAGCTGCGATGCGGAACGGATGAAGTGTACAGGCGCATGAAAGCTGCCGACCCGCAGATCGCCATCACTGAAGCGCAGCAGGAAGCGTTTCTTTATGATAAGATCATGGTTCATCCGGTATCGCCTTTTTCTATGAGGGGAACGGAAGGTGCGCCTGATACAACCAAATCGTACGATCTGACCGTTGTATTTCACATTATACACGATTATGGGGCTGAGTATATTTCTGATCAGGCGATCTATACAGAGGTAACCAAAATGAATGAGGCTTACTCACGCACAGCCGATTATACGGGCGTTATACTTCCTTATGCCGGTACCATTCCCGGTACAAAAATAAAATACATCGGTAATGCCAAGATGCGCTTTCACCTGGCAACAAAAGACCCTGATGGCAATCCTACCAATGGCATTACCCGTCGTCAGTCTTTCATCACCAATCATGCAGGTGATGAGGCAAAGCTGGATATCTGGCCTATAGATCGTTATATCAATATCTGGCTGATCAACACCTTTAGCGGCGCCCATGAAGGAGCAGCAGCTTATTCGATGTATCCATCCGGTGGCGCTTCCAATCCTTATGCGGATGGCGTAATCTCTTTGTATGATTATGTAAATGTACCTGGCAGAGAAAATACAATTGCACACGAAGTAGGGCATTACCTGAATTTAAAGCACGTATTCGGCGATACCAATTCACCTGAAATTGCCTGCGGCGATGACGAAGTAGATGATACTCCGCCAACCAAAGGCCACTACGCCAATGGATGTACCGGTGGAGTACATGGCAACCCAACAGTGCTTGCGATTTATGATACCGCCTGCGCTATCAACTACCAGAGGGCTTATACCAAGCCGCAATTAATGGCATTGTATGGGGATAGCACCACCATTCCTACAGTAATCAATTATCCGGATACTACAAATTCGCAGAACATCATGGACTACACTTATTGCTCCAAGATGTTTACTTATGGTCAGGTATTGCGCATGCGTGCAGCCCTGAACAGCACCATCGCAGGGCGTAACAATCTGTGGCAGTTATCCAACCTGACTACGACCGGCGCTTTGCTTCCTACACCGGATCTGGCACCTATAGCTGATTTCAATCCCAACCGTGTGTTTACCTGTGCCAATACCACTGGTACTAATGGCCAGGTATCCTTCACCAACCGCAGCTGGCGCGATACGGTGACCTCCAACAGCTGGACGTTCACCAACGCTAATCCTGCCACCTCTACTACGGCTAATCCTGCCAACGTTCTGTTTACTCAAATAGGCTGGGCAGACGTATCACTGACGGCTACTTCCAATGCCGGCAGCGGCTCTGTTACCAAGGTGCATGCTGTATATGCAGCCGATCCTACCCCGGTATCAGCCAGCGGTTATTTCCAGGAGTTCGATGGGGATGATACAGCTATGTATCCGATCTTCAACTATTACAATCAGAATAACTACAAGTGGGAATTGTATGATGGCCGCGGCTATTTTGACCAGAAGTGTATCCGCTTCAAGAACTATGATCCACGTACTACTTATGCCAACAATACTATTACCCAGACACCGGGCGGATTGTTTGCAGACTTCTTTACCCGTGGCTTTGACCTGACTGCTTCGCAGTTTTCAAGCCGTGGCATCCTGAGCTTTTACACTGCGGGGGCTTACCGCACCACTCGCTCAGACCGTATGAACGATACGCTGGAAATATCTTACAGCACCAACTGCGGTGCGAGCTGGGTACGCCTGGGTGTGATCGGCAAGTCTGGCATAGCCACTAAATATGAAGCAAACGAGTTTACCCCGGGTGTGATTGATGACTGGAAGCTTCAGGGCCTGAATCTGCCAGCAGGTGCGAAGACCAGTAAGACTTTCTTCCGCTTCCGCTACAAGCCGGGTGTTGATAATACAGCCCAGAGCTCAACTTATGGCATTGGCACAGGCAACCACTTCTATCTGGACCGGATCAACATCACGAGCAATGCGCTGGGTGTGAATACGGCAGAGCTGGCAGCGCGCGGTGTAACGCTTGCGCCAAATCCGACGAATGGTGCTGCTACGGTAACGATCAAGGGCGGCGACCGCAGCACGGCTACTGTAGTAGTAACGGATATTGCCGGTAAGGTGGTATATCGTACAGAGGTAAAGCTCAACGATCAGGCCACCTCGGTGGAGATACCTGCTGAGCCTATTTCCGTGAAGGGCATGTATCTGGTGCAGGTGGTGTCTAACGGCAACGCTACTACTCAGAAACTCGTCGTTTACTAAGATTTTTGAAAAGAATCATGAAAAGGTTATGAGTGTCTATTCCATATCCTTTCAGGCTGAAATCCTGTAATGACTTGGCAAGTCCCGAAGGGGAGACTTGCCAAGTCTATTAGCTTTGATTATTTACAACCGAAAGAAAAAGACCGCTCACACAATGAGCGGTCTTTTTTGTAATAAGCTGAAGTAATGTTATTTTTTCTTCTTTGGAGAGAACATCGCGATCATTCTGCGGCCTTCCATCTTAGGCATAGATTCCAGCGATCCTACTTCTGCCAGCCTTTCCGCAAACTTCAGCAGCAGCAGCTCACCACGTTCCTGGAACATAATAGCCCGGCCACGGAACTGTACGTAACATTTTACCTTATCGCCTTCTTTGAGAAAGTTTTCGGCATGCTTTGACTTGAAGTCAAAATCGTGATCATCCGTGTTAGGGGTAAAACGGATCTCCTTTATTTCGCTTTGCTTTGATTTCGCTTTCTGCTCTTTATCCTTCTTCTTCTTCTCGTACAGAAACTTCTTGTAATCAATAATGCGGACTACCGGTGGGGTAGCGTTCGGCGATATTTCCACCAGATCTACTCCTTTCTCTTCTGCCATGCGCAATGCCTCAGCTAGCGGATAGACAGCAGGCTCCGTATCATCATCACCAACCAAGCGCACTTGTTGCGCCGTTATCTCGTCATTCAGCTTATGTTCGTTCTGGGGTAATCTTGGCCGGAAGGGTTGCCTTCCTTTTGGTCTTTTCTGCATTAAGGCTTTTAAAATTTAGTTGCAAAAATAATCTTTTTTGTATCTGAAAAAATCAGGTCGGGAAAAATTGATTTAATAATTTGAAAATTGAAAATGAGTCAAAATAAACCTTTCCCTCAGCGCTCTAAGCAATAGCTGCCGGTTTGGTGCCGGCCATCTGCATATCCACGGTCTGCTTGATTTCTGTAACAAAGAGCGACAATGCCATAGCGCCTTTATCGCCTTCGCCGTGCTTTCTTACAGCCACCTGCTCTTCTGCCATTTCTTTTTCACCAACAATAAGCATGTACGGTATTTTAGCCAGTTCCGTATCGCGGATCTTCCGGCCTATTTTTTCCTGACGGTCATCCACCTCGGCGCGCATATCTGCTATTCTGAGCTGACTGGCCACCTTATGGGCATACTCGCTGTACTTGTCTGAGATCGGCAATACCTTCACCTGTACGGGCGCAAGCCACAGCGGCAGATCGCCGCCGCAATGCTCAAGCAATACGGCAATAAAGCGCTCCATAGAGCCAAAAGGCGCACGGTGGATCATGACCGGACGCTTGCGGGTATTGTCGCTGTCCACATATTCCAGCTCAAAGCGTTCTGGCAGGTTGTAATCTACCTGAATGGTGCCTAATTGCCAGCTTCTGCCCAGCGCATCCTTCACCATAAAGTCCAGCTTGGGACCATAGAAAGCGGCTTCGCCATATTCAGTAATCGTTTTCAGGCCTTTCTCATTAGCAGCAGTGATGATAGCGTTTTCAGCAATCTCCCAGTTTTCATCGCTGCCAATATATTTTTCCCGGTTTTCCTGATCGCGCAGCGAGATCTGTGCGGTAAATTCAGCAAAGTCAAGCGAGGTGAATACATACATCACCAGGTCAATCACTTTTTTGAACTCTTCCAGCACCTGATCGGGGCGGCAGAAAAGGTGAGCATCATCCTGGGTAAAACCGCGCACACGGGTGAGGCCATGCAGCTCGCCGCTTTGCTCATAGCGATAAACGGTTCCAAACTCGGCAAGGCGCAGCGGAAGATCTTTATAGGAGCGCGGCGATGTCTTATAGATCTCGCAGTGATGCGGACAGTTCATGGGCTTCAGCATAAATACTTCGCCTTCCTGCGGGGTAAGGATCGGCTGGAAAGAATCTGCGCCATACTTCTCCCAGTGACCGGAGGTTTCGTACAGCTTTTTGCTGCCAATGTGCGGAGTAATAACCGGCAAATAGCCGGCAGCAAGCTGTGCTTTCTGAAGGAATTGCTGCAGGCGCTCACGGAGCATCGCGCCTTTGGGTAGCCATAAGGGAAGGCCACTGCCTACTTTTTCTGAGAAGGCAAACAGCTCCAGTTCACGGCCCAATTTACGATGATCGCGCTTCTTTGCCTCTTCGAGCAGCGCCAGATATTCATCCAGCTCCTGCTGCTTGGGGAAAGTAATGCCGTAGATGCGGGTGAGCATTTTGTTCTTTTCATTGCCCCGCCAGTAAGCGCCGGCTACGTTGGTCAGCTTGACCGCCTTGATAAAGCCTGTGTTGGGGATGTGCGGGCCACGGCAAAGGTCTGTAAAGGCGCCCTGGGTATAAAAAGTAATGCTTCCGTCTTCCAGCCCTTCGAGCAGCTCCAGCTTGTAAGGATCTTCTTTGTGAGAGAAATAATCAATGGCTTCTTCCTTCGGTACTTCGCGGCGCACGTAGGCATTGCTGCCTTTGGCCAGCTCTTTCATTTTGCCTTCGATCTTCGCCAGGTCTTCTTCGTTCAGCTTGCGGTCGCCGAGGTCAATATCGTAATAAAAGCCATTGTCTATAGCGGGGCCAATGCCGAACTTGGTGCCGGGAAACAGGCTTTCAAGTGCTTCTGCCATGAGGTGGGCAGAGGAGTGCCAGAACGTTGATTTAGCGCCCTTATCATCCCAGGTAAGAAGCTTCAGCGAAGCATCTGTTGCAATAGGTCTTGTAGCATCCCATACTTCACCGTCAACTTCTGCGGCGAGCACTTTGCGCGCAAGGCCTTCCGAGATGGATTTGGCCACATCAATTGCCGAGACGCCGCTTTCGTATTCACGCACAGCGCCATCGGGCAGGGTAATTTTTATCATAAAAAGATTTGTATTAATTCTTAAAAACGGTGCAAAAATAAAATGAAAAGACCACCGGATAATAGCCGGTGGTCTTTGAAATAAAGATTTGTTGGTGGCTATTTACGGAATACATCTGCAAACGTGAACGTGTCTGCAGTCTGCGTCAGGGGATCGCGGTCGATGTACATGTAACGGATGGACAGCTCATTGGTCGTAAGGTTCAGGATATCTGCATTCACAGAGCTTTCCCCATCAAACGTTTCAGGTACATTATAGATACGGATGTTTTTGCCGGAATTATAAATTTCCCAGTTGAACTGTGTCTGGTCCGGATCGCCTGCGCTGCACTTATTGCTGTTTTTGTATTCGGTCCCTACGTATGCGTTCTTGAATTCCAGGCTATTGTCTTTTACACATTCTGAAAGAGAAGCTGCATATACATCATCCGTTTTCATGGCGCCGGTGCCATCCCGGTAAGTCATCTTCAGCGCTGTACGCCTCCACTGGCCACCGCGCAGCATATCCTCAAAAGAGTCAGGAGTATCTGCTTTTTTGCAGGCAGAGAATAAAAGGGTTAGTGCAAAAGCGCTGAGTAAGGTTCTTTTCATGTTCAGAAATTCCGGAAAGCGGATAAAGCTAAAAAAAATTGCTGAAATGAGAAATGACTTCCTTTAAAAAATGTGATTGCGCTGGCATGGATTTTTTCAGATGGTATTTTGTGAAAATAGACTGCGGTGTATTTGTTTCATATTACTAACCTCAACTTTTTATGAAAAAGATAAGTATTCTTCCTCTTCTTGCGCTAATCATGTCCCTGAGCAGCTGCCGGGTCGTTGGCGGAATTTTTAAAGCCGGCTTCAGCGCCGGCATCATTGTAGTGATCGTAGTGGTCGCGCTGGTCATCTTTATCCTGGCCAAAGTGCTTGGCGGCGGTAAATAAATAGTTTGCTCAAAAATTATCACCTAAATAAAAAACAATAGCTATGACAAAATTCATGACCGGCCTGTTGCTCGGCGTAGGCGTAGGCTTGCTGCTGGCACCTGAGAAAGGCGAAGATACCCGTGACTCCATTGCAGAAACTGCAGAAGAATGGAAAAACAAATGGTCTAAAATGATGGGCAAGGCTTCTACCAAGGTAGATGACCTGAAAAAGATGCTCGAAAGTGAAGTACCCGGCATGAGCGATGATGTGCGCAGCCGCATCCGCACTATTCTGGATGAAGCAGGCAGCATGACAGAAGACACTACAGCAAAGGCAAAGGATCAGTTCCGCCCGATCTAAGTTTGGTAATGTTTATTGGATAAAGTAAACGCCGGGATGTTCCCGGCGTTTGTTATTAAAAGATTATTGAAAGATCAGTATTTCTGCAGCAGCACATTTGCGGTAGCAACTACTCCTTCCTCACGGCCAATGAAGCTGAGCTGCTCTGTAGTAGTGGCTTTGATGGAGATGTCATCAGCGCTGAGGTGCAGGATATGGGCAATGGAGCGCTGCATTTCTTCCACATACGGCCTGATCTTAGGTGCCTGCAGGAGCAGGGTACTGTCTACATTCACCAGCCAGAACCCCTTCTTGCGCACCATGGCGTAGCAGCGGCGCAGCAATACTTTTGAATCAATGTTCAGATAGCTTGCGTCCGTATCGGGAAAGTGCTGACCTATATCCCCCAGACTTACCGCCCCGAGCAGGGCATCACAGATGGCATGCAGCAATACATCGCCATCGCTGTGCGCCACGCAGCCCTTTGTATGCGGGATCAATACACCTCCAAGCCACAGCTCGCGGCCTTCCGCCAGCTGATGAAAATCTATTCCCTGACCTATTCTGTACGACATTTTTTTATGTGGTTAATAATTTGAAGCGGGTAAAATGGCAATCGTGATGCGGATTATTGCTTGTTATACTCCTTTAAAGCAGCTTCCAGACAATCCATCGCACCATTGATGTCTTTCAGATTGAGCACATAAGCAAGGCGAACTTCATCAGCACCCTTACCTTTGGTAGCATAGAAGCCCGATGCCGGCGCCATCATTACCGTTGCGCCATTATGCGAAAAAGATTCGAGCAGCCACTGGCAGAAAACCTCACTGTCATGTACCGGCAGCTTCGCCATTGCATAAAATGCGCCGCCGGGGTTGGGGCACATCACGCCATCCATCGCGTTCAGGCGCTTCACAAGCACGTCGCGGCGTGCATTGTACTCGGCATGCACGGCATCAAAATAATCTGAAGGCAGATCCACAGCGGCTTCGCCGAGTATCTGGGCAAAGGTAGGCGGACTAAGGCGTGCCTGTGCCAGCTTCATTGCCGCATCGAGCACTTGCTGGTTTTTGGTGACAAACGCTCCAATGCGTCCGCCGCAAGCGCTGTACCTTTTGGAAATTGTATCCAGCAGGATGGCATGCTGCTCCAATCCTTCCAGCGAAAGCGCGGAGATATGCTTACGGCCATCGTAGCAGAATTCACGGTAGGCTTCATCCGAAAACAGGAACAGATCGTGCTTCAGGCAGATTTGCTTCAGCGTCTCCAGCTCTTCGCGGCTATAGAGATAACCGGTAGGATTATTGGGATTGCAGATCATGATGGCCTTGGTGCGCGGCGTCACGGCCTGCTCAAAAGCCTCAATCGGCGGCAGGGAAAAGCCATCCTTAATGTCCGAAGGAATAGGCACTACTTTGATGCCTGCGCTTACTGCAAATCCATTATAATTCGCATAAAACGGCTCAGGAATAATCAGCTCGTCGCCCGGGTCCATACAGCTCATAATGGCAAATGAGATAGCCTCGGAGCCGCCGGTGGTTACGATGATCTGGTTATGATCTATATGAATATTGTTCCGCTCATAGTAAATGACCAGCTTTTTGCGGTAGCTTTCAAAGCCTGCGCTGTGGCTGTATTCCAATACTTTAAAGTCTGCATGCTTCACCGCATCGAGAATGGCCGGCGGAGTTTCGATATCGGGTTGACCGATATTAAGATGATATACCTTGGTGCCGCGCTTCTTGGCTGCTTCTGCAAATGGGACCAGCTTGCGGATGGGTGACGGCGGCATCATGGCGCCGCGCTGCGAAATGGATGGCATAGGCTGCAAAGATAAGTTGGGTTTCCGTTTGCCGGATATCAGGATTTCAGGATGCTGCCAATTTGATTCACAGACTTGCCAGGTTAGTCACAGGATTAAAAATAATGTGTGCTGTTCCCATCCTTTATGCGCATTTTTGCTGCCATTCGTTTTTTATTCTGTTTTTCTGATGCGTTATTATATAATAGCAGGCGAGGCCAGCGGCGATCTGCATGGCGGTAATCTGATACGCGCCCTTCGGGCAAAGGATGCTGATGCTGATGTCCGCGCGTGGGGCGGCGACAAAATGCAGGCTGCGGGTGCTGCGCTGGTAAAACATTACCGCGACCTGGCCTTCATGGGATTTGTAGAGGTTATTAAGCATCTCGGCACTATCATGGACAATATCAGGTTTTGCAAGCAGGATATCCTTGCATTCAGGCCGGACGTGCTAGTGCTGATCGATTATCCGGGATTTAACCTGAGAATTGCCAAATGGGCAAAAGTACAAGGCATAAAAGTGGTTTATTATATATCGCCGCAGGTATGGGCATGGAAGGAAGGTCGCGTGAAGGCGATCCGGCGCGATGTGGATAAGATGCTGGTGATTCTGCCTTTCGAAACGGATTTTTATAAAAGATGGGATTTTGAGGTGGAATATGTAGGCCATCCACTCATAGAGGTAATTCGTAAAGAGCAAAAAGAAGTGCCCATAGTACCGCTGAGCGATAAACCGGTGATTGCGCTACTACCCGGCAGCCGCGCGCAGGAGATCGGGCAGCAATTGTCTGTAATGCTGTCTGTTGTTGATTATTTCCCTCAATATCAGTTTGTTGTAGCTGGCGCTCCTTCTCAGCCCGATGAGATTTATACCTCTTTAATTGTTAATAGGCCAATAATTCTAATCAGAAACCAAACGTATAATTTATTAAAGCAGTCTATAGCAGCATTAGTGACGAGCGGTACCGCAACACTGGAAACAGCATTGTTCGGTGTACCGCAAATTGTGTGTTACCGTGGCAATCCGATTTCTTACTGGCTTGCCCGCAAGCTGATTAAAGTAAAATATATCTCTTTGGTAAACCTTATTATGGATCGTAAAGTGGTGACGGAATTGATTCAGGATGAGCTGAATACAATAATGCTAAAAAATGAATTAACTGAAATGATGGAATCTGAAGACCGGCGTAAACAGATACGGGCTTCGTATCAGGAGCTTTGGGAAAAACTGGGTGGGCAAGATGCTTCGGATCGTGCTGCCAGTGCCATTATCAGTGTCATTAACGCTTGATTTCACATAAAGAGGTAAAAAAGTGAAATTTATTGCGTTTTCATCGATAAAAGTCTGTTAATTTGCTTACCTGTTTCCCTATCATATGCGGGAGAGTAGTGTACAACTCTAATAAAAACAAATAGAAGTATGAATCAAAACTGTACAAAACAAAAGAATGTTGGTATGAGCAGGTGGCGCCGGTTATTCGGTGCATGTCTGTTTGTAGCCGGCTTTGTGGCGCAGGCCAGTGCGCAAACGGTGCTTATCAGCCCTACAGGCGATGGCGGCTTTGAAAACGGTACAACATTTGCCGCTAACAACTGGACTGTTGTTAATGATGCATCTGCTACCGCTAATAACTGGGTGCTTAATACTGGCGCTACTGCCGGATTTGGCGGAGTGAGAGCTGCGTATATCTCTAACAATAGTGCAGGCGCGCCACCTACTTTTACTTATTCCACAGGCACAGCATATGCAGTGCACCTGTACCGGGATATTACTTTTCCGGCTGGTGAAACTAATGTAAATCTGTCTTTCAGCCTCATCGAAACCGGTGAAGCAAGTTGGGACCGGGTGCTTGTATATATATCCAATGGCGCTCCCGGCGCTGCACCGGTAGCGGGCACACCTGCTTCAAACGGTACTGCGCTGACGGGCTATACGCTATTGGGAATCGGCGGCACACCTGCTACCTGGACAAATACAGGCAATATCAATATTCCTGTCAGCCTGATTGGCAATACAACAGCTTCCTCTTCGCGCAGGCTGCTTTTTGTATGGCAGAATGATGCCAGCGGTGGTAGTAATCCGCCAGCAGGTATTGACAATGTTTCTCTTACTTCTATCTGTAGCAGTGCTATAACTACTTTTACTCCGGTCTCTGCATCAGCTACCGGCGCAACCATTAACTGGAATGCGGTTGCCGGCGCCACAGGCTATAATGTTCGTTATAAGAAGGTATCCGATCCTGCTACTGTGGCTACATGGACAACGCCTACCAACGTTGCGACCAACTCCATTACCCTGACAGGCCTTACAACTAATACACAATATGAAATTCAGGTAGCTGCTACAGGTTCTTCTGTGTGTAATGAATATACTCCAACATCAGGATTATTCAGCACTGCATGCGGTACTGCTACTATTGACAGCACTACAAGTGCTGCGCGCTGCGGTATCGGTACATTAACCCTGAGGGCCGTACCGAGTGCCAACAGCACTGTAAGATGGTACACTTCTTCTTATGGCGGCTTACCGATCGCTTCCGGTAATAATTTTACCACACCATCGCTTGGGGCGACCACCACTTACTATGCGGCTGCTTCTGCAAACCAGTCGCCTGTAACATCTACTATTGGTACAGGTACAACGGTTACCAGCGCAACATCACAACCTACCGCTTTCTGTAATCGCTGGACGGGCTATACCAGCCAGACTATTTATACAGCTGCGGAATTGGCTGCCGCTGGCTTCACTACAGGTAATATTACGTCTATGGGCTTTAATATTACTACACTCGGCGATGCCGCAACGAATGCTAATTATACCATCAAGATCGCTAATACGGCGCTTACAGCAGCTCCGACTACTTTTGTAACTACCGGCTTTACTACCGTTTTCCCGGCTCAGACTTATACGCACACTGCTTCAGGACCGCAATCATTTACTTTTGCTACCCCATTCTTCTGGGATGGCGCTTCCAACATTGTTGTTGAAATACGTCACCAAGGCGCAGACCTGATAAATAACTCACAGACCTACTACACGACTACTGCAAATGCGATGACGTCTACGACTACCGATTATGCAGGCACCTCCGGCTCTACATCTACGCAGCGTCTGAACACTACATTTACAATAGCACCTATCTGCACAGGTGGACGGGTTCCGGTAACTGCTACAGTTAATATCCCGCCGCCTGTTACCATATCTTCAGCACAGTCAGGCGGTGTATGTACGGGTACGGCTATTACAGTTACAGCTACTTCAGCCAGCACCGGCTACAAATATTATTGGGTTCCTACAGATAGCGGAAGCAGCATTACACGCACTCCTACTGCTTCTACTACATTTGTTCTGACAGCCATTGATACCACTAACGGTCCGACCGGTGGCTGTGTGCTTAAGGATTCTATCCGTATCAATGTGAACAATAAGCCTGCGGCGCCAGTGCTTACTCCTAATCCAGCTACTATATGTGAGGGCTATTCTGTATTGTACAATGCGGCAAGTACGATTAATGTTTTAAAGACATTCGGTACCGGCACTACTATCAATGCGCAATATGCCTATCCTTCACCATATTCTAATTTTTATGGGGGCGCCAAGCACCAGATGATCATCAGAGCTTCTGAGCTGACTGCTGCCGGATTGTCGGCCAATGCAAAGATTTCCAGCATCGCCTTTAATGTCGCTGCTGTAGGTGTATCTTTTGGTGGCAGCCTTTCAGCCTTTCAGATTAATGTGGGGCATACAACCAGCAATACTTTGACCAGTAGCTCATTTGTTGCACCCGGTGTTATTGCTTTTGGCCCAACAACGGTTTCTGTCAATCCGGGAATCGTTACCCATACGTTAACCACACCATTCATTTGGAATGGTACAGATAATATTGTGATTCAAACCTCCTATAGTAATAATAATGGTGGCTCGGATGACGTATCTATGTACAATTCTGATCCTGGTTTCGCAAGCACTAACTGGTTCCGCATTGACAACAATTCATCTGCAAATGTTCTAGCTGCAGCAACGCCTACCGGTTCAGGCAATGCCAGACCAAATATGATCCTGGGTATTGGACAGCAACTGCCGGTTAAATGGCTGAATATTACAGGGCTTTATAAAAATGTAGCACTGACTCAGCCTTTGGTCGCAGCTGATTCAATAAGCCCGGTATATGCAGCACCGATTACCAACCAGAACTATCGCGCTATTGCCAATCTGCAAGGATGTCTGTCAGATACATCAGCAGTTGGTACAATCACCGTTATCCCGAAATTTACCAATACAATTACAGTAGCCAGCCCATCAACTACCACCTGCTTCCCGGGTACTATTATTCTGAAAGCACCGGCTGGTCCTTATACTTATCAATGGAGACTGGGTACTACGGATATCGCCGGAGCAACGGATTCAACCTATGCTGCACCAGTAAGCGGAGCTTATACAGTAAGAATGACTGCAACGGCTTCTCCTAACTGTAGCTATACAACTACTACTGCTGTCAACGTAACCATTAATCCACTGCCACCAACAACAATCACGGCTGGTGGTAGCCTGGTATTCTGTACCGGCGGTTCAGTAGTGCTTTCTGCACCTACTGCGCCAACCGGCACTACATTTGGATATGCATGGAAGAAGGGTGGTACATCGACAGGAGCAGGCGATACACTCAGAAACTACACGGCAACTGCTGCGGGCGACTATACGGTAACAGTAACCAACAAGACTACTGGTTGCGTGACTACCACTACTACACCAACAACAGTGACCATCAGCGCACCCGCTGCGCCAATCTCTGCTGCCGCTACTACCAATACAATCTGCGACCGCGATACGATCCGCCTGAGAACCAACAATGCTCCCGGCCTTATTTATCAATGGTATCTTGGTGGCACTGCAACGACTAATGCTCTTGCCGGCGCTACGGATTCTGTGTACAAGGCTTATGCAGCAGGTACTTATTACGTAATCGTATCTGTAGCTGGTCAGTCAACCTGTAACACCACATCCGTTGGATTGACTGTTACGGTAAATCCATTACCGATTGCTACAATCTCTTCTTCTTCTGCATCTACCACATTCTGCTCAGGAGGAAATGTAGTGCTAACCGCAACCCCGGCCAACTATATCTATCTATGGCGTGTTGGAACTGCGGCTGCAACTACGCCGAATACTAATCAGACCTATACGGCCACCGCTACCGGTAGCTATACTGCAGTTATCACGAATCCTGCTACAGGTTGTACTGCCACCTCAAATGCGATTAGTGTAACAGTTAATCCATTGCCGACAGCTACAGCTACTGCTGCAACTTCTGCAACCATCTGTTCCGGAAATTCTGTAGTGATCAATGCAAACACCGGTACCGGCCTGACTTATCAATGGTTC
The DNA here is from genome assembly GCA_965200035.1 of Chitinophagaceae bacterium. Classification (GTDB taxonomy): domain Bacteria; phylum Bacteroidota; class Bacteroidia; order Chitinophagales; family Chitinophagaceae; genus UBA1952. The sequence goes on from OZ241334.1 coordinate 2,946,380, forward strand.
AACGGTGCTGGTCCTATCAGCGGTGCTACAACAGCATCTTACACAGCAACCATTGCCGGAGCATATACCGTGCGTGTAACTAATGCAAACAACTGCGTGGCTACCTCATCAGCAGTAAACGTTGTGGTAACACCACTGCCAGCTGCAACAGTAACGCCAACCGGCTCAGTTAATCTTTGTACCGGCGATACGCTTACCCTCGTTGGTCCTACAGGAACCGGCTACACCTATCAGTGGAAGAATGGTTCCTCTAATGCAACCGGTACTTCAACCGCTAAGGATTATAAGGCAATAACTGCAGGAACATACACTGTAGTTGTAACTGCAAACAGCTGCCCTGCAACTTCCGCAGTTACAACTGTAACCTTGCTGCCACTGCCAACTCCTGCAATGACTCCTGTCAGCGCAACTACCGGCTGTGACACGGTTAAGTTGACTTCTACGACTACAGGTGTTACTTACCAATGGCGCTATAATGGCAACAATATCATTGGCGCCACTACGTCCTCTTACCCGGCTACTACTTCTGGTACGTATTCATTGAGAGTTACCGGAACTAATGGTTGCGGCGCCAACACAGCTAACACCAGCATTACCATCAACCAGTCGCCAACCGGAACGATCACCTATTCTTCTCCGCTTTCCTTCTGCCAGGGTGGTGCCGTTGTGCTCAACACAAGCACTAATTCCAACCAGACCTATCAGTGGTTTAAGAATACAGATACAATCACCGGCGCTACTACCCCGAGCTACATCTCCAACGAATCCGGTAACTATACCGTACGGGTGGCCAATACAGCTACAGGATGCGCACGGTTGTACACTCCGGTGGCCGTTCGCGCCAATCCGCTGCCTACGCCGACTATTCAGTACAATAATGCTGCCAATCTGCTGAGTGTTGCAGAGACTTATGTTACTTATCAGTGGTATTATAATGGTCAGCCATTGACAGCGTCAGGATCACAGAATGGCACTTACACGCCTACGTTGAATGGTGCTTACTCAGTAGTGGTTGCCGATACAAATGGTTGTGTGAATATTTCATCGATCAAGTTTGTAGGTACATTGGGTATCGGAAATAGCCCAATTGCTTCGCAAATCAAGGTTTATCCAAACCCGACCAGCGGTATCGTACACGTAGATGCGCCTGCTGATGTGAACCTCGTGGTTCGTGACATTACCGGCAAGGCAGTGATGCAGGCCGATCATGCAACGGAACTGAACATCGAGCGTCTTTCAGACGGCATGTATCTGCTGTATATTTCAAATGCAAAGGGACAACTGATTAAAACAGAAAAAATCACTAAGTCTTCTAAATAGTGTAAAAAGTCAATGAGCAAAACCCGGGATTAAATCATTCTGGGTTTTGTTCTGAGATTTTTAAGAAGCAGCGTAATTATAATCAGCTGATCCAGGATTAGTGTCTGGCTTTGAAATTTTATTACAATAGTAATAGCGCCGTTACAAATTTTGTGAAGAGGATCTATAATTTTATTAGAGAGGAAGATTTATTCGTGATACCTATAAAGAACAAAAGTTATATAGTATGAATTTAAATTTTATCAACCAAATTAACGCAATGAAAAGCAAGTGGGGGCGTATCGTGGGGATATGCATGTTGGCTGCCAGCCTCGTCACGCAGGCAAATGCGCAGACGGCACTGATCAGTCCAACAGGCGCCGGTGGCTTTGAGCTCGGCTCAACATTTGCAGCCAATGGCTGGACAGTAGTAAACAAAGCCAGCACTTCAGTTCCTAACTGGAGTATTGCTACAGCCAACCTTGCTCAGGGTGCTTATACTTTTACAAAATCAGGTAATAATGCAGCATTCATTACCAACTCTCCAACGGCCAATACCTGGACTTATGGAGTGACCACCACTGCATCTACAGTACACCTTTACAGAAATGTTACTTTCCTTTCCGGTCAAACGGATATGAGATTGTCATTCCGCTGGAATGCAAATGGTGAAAGCACCTGGGATGTTCTTTATGTGTACCTCGTGCCAACTACACGCACGCCTGATACTACAGCCCCAAGCAGCAATACCACTACAGTGACCGGATGGCCAGGTACTGGTACCAGCACTTTGCTTGGCTCAATTAACCTTGCCGCCGCAGGTGGTGGCTCGTTAGCCAACATCACTATTCCGGCGGCTACAGTAGGTAATGCTGCTAAAGACTCGACCTGGAAACTGGTATTTACCTGGAAGAATGACGGCGGCGGCGGCGGTGAGCCACCGGCTGCTATTGACGATATCTCCCTTACATCACAATGCCCTAATCTGATTACCGGTGTTACCACAAACTCTATTGGTACAACCACCGCTAATCTGAGCTGGGCTACGCTGACCGGCGCTACAGGATACTCTGTGCGCTATAAAAGAATCTCTGATCCTGTTACAGTAGCTACTTGGATTACACCAGTTGCAACAGCTACCAATTCAATAACACTGTCGGGCCTTGTTCCGAACACTGCTTACGAATACCAGATTGCTGCTGCAGGAACAAGCTGTGGTTCATTTACCTCTTCTTTCAACTTCACCACAGCATGCGCCGGACCAACGGTTGTCGCCGCACCGGCCACACGTTGCGGACAAGGTACTGTGACACTTAATGCCGTAACTCCTGCCGCAACTGCAATCTGGTACACCAGTGCAGTTGGTGGTACCCCGATTTTTACAGGATCACCTTTCGTGACTCCGAACCTGACTTCGAATACTACTTATTATGTAGCTGCAAGAACGATTGCCGGCGTATCGCTACCTGTAGCTGTTGGCACCGGTACTATTCCAAGCTCTTCATTTGATGGTGTATATTATCATCTGAATGGCGGCAAGAAAACACAATATTTCTTTACCGCTAATGAACTGATCGCTGCAGGTCTTTCTGCAGGTAACATTACGTCAGCATCTTTCAACGTTACTGCAGCAGGTACAAGCTATGCCGATTTTAATATTAGCATGAAGAATACGGCTTCTACTGCAATGACCACAACGCTTGAAACAGGTCTGCAAGGTGTTTATAACAGTGCTTCTGTAACACCGATCGTAGGTGCAAACAACTACAGCTTCAGCACCCCATTCCCCTGGGATGGCGTTTCAAACGTTATCATGGAAGTATGCTGGAGCAATAACAACACAGGTGGCTCAAGCGCTGTGACTACCATGAATGCTCCGGGTTTCATCTGTACTTCTTATATCAAAGCGGATAACCAGCTTGCATCTACTCTTTGTGTATCGACTGCTACCGGCGTTACTACGGGCTTACGTCCTAATGTGATTTTCGGAAATCAGGTGACCTGCGAAAGCCCACGTACCGCAGTTCCTGTAACAATCACCGCAGCTCCTGCTATTACGGTTAGCTCGCCGCAATCAGGTGGCGTTTGTACCGGCACTACCGTAACGATCACTGCTACTTCTGCAAATACAGGCTACAAATACACATGGACTCCGCTCGACAGTGGCAGCACCATCAACAGAGTGCCTACAGCTACAACTACTTTTGTAGTTACGGCTACAGATACAAGTTTAGGCGCCAACGCCGGTTGCGTGGTTAAGGATTCTATCCGAATCAACGTAAATGCGAAGCCACCTACACCAGTTATTTCTCCAAATCCGATTACGATCTGCGAAGGTTCATCTACTACTTATACCGCAGCAAGCACTGTTACCGGTTTTGGCCAGCTTTCTGTTCGCTGGATCAATGTGACCGGATTGTTCAGAAACGCAGCGCTTACCACAGCGGTAACTGCAACTGATACTATTGCTGCTTCTATTTTTGCGGCACCTGTTACTACGCAATCCTATCGTGCAGTTTCCTACATTCAGGGATGCAGATCGGATACTTCGGCGGCAGCTACAGTAACTGTTGCTGCAAAGTTCTCTACGGCGATTACAGTTACAGGTTCAAGCACTACCTGTGCTCCTAATACCATTACATTATCAGCACCTACAGGTAGCTATACCTATCAGTGGAAGCTCGGCGGTACCAATATCTCCGGTGCCACGAGCAGGACTTACAATGCTCCTACAACAGGCGCCTATACAGTAACAGTGACTGCTACTGCATCACCTAACTGTAGCTATACTACACCAACGGCTACTAATATTACAATCAATCCTCAGCCTCCCACTACGATTACTGCCGGCGGAAGCCTGCTGTTCTGTACCGGTGGTTCTGTAACATTGTCTGCGCCAACACCGCCAACAGGTACTACTTATACTTATCAGTGGAACAATGGCGGAACACCGATCCCGGGACAAACGCTGGCTAATTATTCTGCTACTACTGCAGGAAGCTATACCGTAACAGTTACCAATACAACGACTACCTGTAGCGCTACAACACCAACACCAACAGTTACAACAATCGGTTCTCCTGCAGCCCCGATTTCTGCTGCTGCGGTAACAAACACGATCTGCGACCGCGATACCATCCGTCTGCGTACCAATAACGGACCAAATCTTACCTATCAATGGTACAGAGGCGGAACGGCAGCTGCCAATGCAATTCCTGGTGCTACAGACTCTGTTTACAAAGCATTCTTGGCAGGTACTTATTATGTAATGGTATCGGTAACCGGTCAGCCAAGCTGTGCAAATACCTCTACAGGCCTGACGGTAAGCGTAAATCCGATTCCTGTAGTATCTATTACTGCTGCTACGGCTACTACATTCTGCCAGGGTGGAAGTGTGGTGCTTTCAGCGCCTGCAGGTTACAATTACCAATGGCGCATAGGCGCTGCACCTGCAACTACGCCTAACAATGCGCAGACATACACAGCAAATACTACCGGTAGTTTCACTGCGATTGTAACAGATCCTGCAACAGGTTGCTTCGCTACTTCCAATGCGATTAATGTAACGGTGAATCCACTGCCATCTGCAACGATCACTACAGCTACCACTACTACGCTTTGCGCAGGTAACTCTGTAACCCTGAATGCAAATACAGGAACAGGCCTTACTTACCAATGGCTGCTCGCAGGTAACCCTGCACCAGGCATCAGCACAGGCGCATCTTACACTACCAGCGCTGCCGGCTCCTATTCTGTACGTGTAACCAACGCAAACAGCTGTGTAGCTACCTCATCTGCCACTGCAGTGACTGTGGTAGCACTTCCAAGTGCAACAGTAACTCCTACAGGTCCGGTAAATCTCTGCACAGGTGATACGTTGACCCTGACCGGCCCTACCGGAACCGGCTACACCTATCAATGGAAGAACGGATCTACCAATGCTCTGGGCGCTTCAACTGCAAAGGACTACAAAGTATCAGCCAGCGGCACTTATACCGTGATTGTTACGGCTAATGGTTGCTCCGTGACTTCTGCGGCGACTACAGTAACGCTTCTGCCTGCACCTAGTGCGCTGATGAGCCCTACTGCGGCAAGCACTGCCTGTGACTCTGTTGTGTTAACTTCTGCAAGCACAGGTGTTACTTACCAATGGCGTTTTAATGGCAATAACATTGTTGGAGCTACTAATCCTGCTTACACAGCTGTTACTTCAGGCAGCTACTCACTGAGAGTGACTGGAACCAATGGTTGCAGCGCTGTTACACCAGCCGCAGCGATTACTGTAAATCCTTCGCCTACAGGCATCATTACTTACTCATCACCACTGGTATTCTGCCAAGGCGGTGCGGTAGTGCTTAACACTTACGCAGGTGCTAACCTGAGCTACGAATGGCGCAGGGATATTACACCGATTGCCGGTGCGAATACGCCTAACTACATTGCCAGCGAAGCAGGTAACTACACCGTGAAAGTGGTGAACACAGCTACAGGATGCTCCAGAGTATCCAATGGTATCACCGTTCGCGTGAATCCGCTGCCTGTACCAACCATCCAGTACAATGCTCCTAACAATGAGCTGAACACGGTACAAACCTTTGCCCTGTATCACTGGATTAGAAATAATCAGCCAATAACCGGCGGCGATGCGCTGAGAAGCACTTATCATCCAACCAGCAATGGCGCATACTCTGTAATGGTGACTGATTCCAATGGCTGCACGAGCACTTCAACAATTGTATTCGTAAATAGCGTAGGTATCAAGAATACTCCTGCAGGTGCTAAGGTGAAGATTTATCCGAACCCAACTACAGGTGTACTGCACGTAGATGCGCCTGTTAAAGTAAATCTCGTGATCCGTGACATTACCGGTAAAGCGGTAGTTCACGCTGATGATGCAACCGAGCTGAACATTGAAAACCTTGCTGATGGCATGTACCTTCTGTACATTTCTGATGCGCAGGGACAACTGATCAGGGCAGAGAAGATTACCAAATCTTCGAACTGATTCTGATTCAGAATAATTGACTGGAAAGGGAAGGCACTGCGCCTTCCCTTTCTGATTTTATACAAATGCCCGTCAGGCAGACTTTATAGGATCGTCAACAGATTTTGCAGCAAAAAGTATAGGCATAAGCCCGCAGTCTTGCTTACATTTGACGCTACAGGATTTTAGATTTATGAAACTACTTTTTGAACGGTTTACGCTTGATAATGGCTTAAGAGTATTGGTGCATCATGACAATACGACACCAATGGTGGCCGTAAATGTACTGTATGATGTAGGCGCGCGGGATGAAGAAGCTGAGCGTACTGGCTTTGCACATCTTTTTGAGCACCTTATGTTTGGTGGCTCCGTCAATATACCCTCTTATGACGAGCCATTGCAGATGGCAGGCGGCGAAAATAATGCCTATACTACCAACGATATTACCAACTACTATATTCAACTGCCGCTGGAAAATATGGAGACTGCTTTTTGGCTGGAAAGCGATCGTATGCTGTCACTGGCATTCAGCCCGCAAAGCCTGGAAGTGCAGCGTAAAGTGGTGAGCGAAGAATTCAAAGAGCATTATATCAACAAACCTTACGGCGATGTATGGCAGCACCTGCGCGCATTGGCCTATACAAAGCATCCTTATCAATGGATGACCATCGGTAAAAACCTGCAGCAAATTGAAGATGCTCAGCTGGAAGATGTAAAAGCCTTTTTCAAAAAGCACTACAGCCCGGTCAATGCAATCCTTTGCGTAGCCGGAAATGTGAGCATCGAGCAGGTAAAGCAACTGGCTGAAAAATGGTTTGGCGATATACCCGCCGGCGAAAAATACCACCGCAACATCACCGCAGAGCCTGAGCAGCAGAATGCGCGGAAGCAAACCGTGAAAGCAGATGTGCCGCTGAATGCTTTGTACAAAGCATGGCATATAGCAGGCCGCTTATCACAAGGCTACTATGCTGCAGACCTCATTACCGAGATCATGGGCAGCGGCCTTTCTTCCCGGTTGTATCAGCGATTGGTAAAAGAGCAGCAACTATTCAGCAATATCAACTGCTACCAGACCGGAAGTCTCGATCCGGGACTACTTGTAATCGAAGGAAAGATCAGTGAGGGTAAGACCCTGGAAGAAGCAGATCGTGCTATAGAGCAGGAAGTCGCATTGCTGGTAGCGGAAGGCGTAACTGCTGATGAATTGCAGAAAGCGAAAAACAACATTACGGCAATGATCGAGTTTGAAGATATGACTCTGCTGAACCGTGCTAATAATCTGGCTTTCTATGAACTGCTTGGCAATGCATCGCTCATCAATGAAGAGCTGCAGCGCTATGAGGCAGTGACGGTGGAAGCTTTGCGTGAAACAACTAAACAGATATTCCGCCTGGAAAACTGTAACACGCTTTACTATGAGAAGCTGAACAAATAACGATAAGCTAAAAATAAAAGAGCCCGCATTGAACAATCAATGTGGGCTTTCTAATGATAGAACCACTGGCTATCTGGTAATGAGAAATTTCATAGGCTTCCCGGTAGCCTGCTGCCCTGATGGGAGCAGCACTTTGATCTCGCTGTAGAAGGCCGTATCGCCTGGCTTGGTTCGGTCAAACAAGGTGCTTTTGATGCCCGGAGTCAGCGTATCGCCAGAGCAGTATTCCACCAAATAATCTGTCAGCGGCAACGGATTCCCTACAGAATCTTCATACAGGTTGTGCTCTGCATAAGTAAATGTAAATCCCTGAATAGTGCCGCCTTCCGTCAGGCGTATCGGCTGGTGCGCTAGTGAATCGAATGCGCGCCTGGATAGCTTGCCCATGCTTATAGAAGAGCGCCCGAGCGCAACTTCCACCTGTGGCAGCTTCTTTACGGGCACTATTTTGGTCGCCGGTTTATTGGTCTTGCTTTTTTGTGCCATTGCATTCAGAGCAAATACAGCAAAGCAAGCAGCCAGACTATAAAAAAAGATACGCTTCATCCCTTAAATTTAAAGCAAACCAAGACTTTCTTCTAATGCTTTTATCTTAGCCAGTGCATCCGACCTTTTCTTCTGCTCAGAAGCAATGACTTCCGGTTTGGCGCCGGCCATAAACTTCTCATTGCCCAGCTTTTTATCAACACTCATCAGGAAGCCTTTTTGGTAATCGAGGTCTTTTTGTAATTGCGCTTTTTGAGCGCTGGTATCTACTTCGACTTCGCTTACTAAATAAAGTTTATCCTGACCTACAACCAATGAAATGGCTCCTTGTACGGGCATATCCGTTGGATTAATTGCTATGGAGCCGGTCTGATGCATCAATATGGATTGTGTGGCACCGTAAAAGCTGGCGTTTTCCGATATGTAGGATAGGTTGATCGGATCTTTTGGTTTTAATTTATTCTTTACCCGCGCATCCCGAATAGCTGTAATGGTTTCTTGTAAAGAAGCACCATATTTCAACACCTGCTCATCTGCTGCTGAATCAGTAGGAAGCTGTTTTTGGATAAGATCATCGCCCGCCACGCGGTCTGCCAATAAGTGATAGATTTCTTCCGTGACAAAAGGCAGAAACGGATGCAATAGCTGCAACAGCTGCTCATAAATAGCAATCGTGCGGTCGTACACCTGTTTGGAAATACCTGCATCCTGCGCTGGCTTCACCCATTCCAGATACCATGAGCAGAAGTCATTCCAGATAAGCGAATAAACGGTTTTCAGCGCTTCGCTCAGGCGGAATTCTTTAAACATGCCTTCCAGCTCGGCACGTGTTTTGGCCAAATGCTGCTCCATCCATTCTACCGCAAACAGCGCACCGCTTTCATCCGCATTATGGCTGACGCGCTCTTCCCACATTTTCACCAGCTTCATCGCATTCCACATCTTATTGATGAAGTTGCGCCCTTGCTCCAGCATGGCTTCATCATAAGGCAGATCATTGCCCGCAGGAGATGCGATCATGACCGAAAACCGTACTGCATCAGTACCGTGATCTTCGATCAACTGCAGCAAATCCGGAGAGTTGCCTAAAGATTTACTCATCTTACGGCCCTGCTTGTCGCGTACGATGCCGGTGAAATATACCTTGTCAAACGGTTTTTTCTGCCTGAACTCATAGCCCGCCATAATCATCCGCGCTACCCAAAAGAAAATGATCTCCGGTGCAGTTACCAGTGTCTGCGTAGGATAGTAATAGGCCAGTTCTGCATTGTCCGGCGCTTCATTCCAGCCGAATACCTGCAGCGGCCACAGCCACGAAGAAAACCAGGTGTCCAGCACATCCTCTTCCTGCCGAAGATCACCGGTTTTGCATTCCGCATTTTGCATTTTGCATTTTGCGATTGCTTCTTCCTCCGTTTCTGCTACATAAATCTTCCCGTTCTCATCATACCACGCAGGAATGCGCTGACCCCACCAGAGCTGGCGCGAGATGCACCAGTCCTTGATATTCTCCATCCAGTGACGGTAAAGGTTCTTATATTTTGGAGGGAAGAACTCAATCGTCTCATCCATCACTGCTTTCAGCGCGGGCGATGACAACTCTTCCATCTTCATCCACCACTGCATGCTCAGGCGCGGCTCGATCACCGCATTGGTACGCTCAGAAAAGCCAACCTGATTGCTGTAATCTTCTTCTTTTTCGAGCTGGCCTAAAGCGCGCAGGTCTTCCACAATCTTCTTTCTTACAACGAAGCGGTCTTCGCCAATATATACCTGTGCAGCCCCGCTCATGGTGCCGTCTTCATTCAAGGTATCAATAACCGGCAGGTTGTGCTTCAGACCAAGATTATAATCATTGATATCGTGCGCCGGAGTCACCTTTAGCGTACCCGTACCAAATTCCATATCTATATACTCATCAAAAATGATGGGCACCTTACGGTTTACGATAGGTACGATGGCGAAGCGGCCTTTCAGATGCTTATAGCGCGGATCATCGGGGTGTACGCATATTGCTGTATCACCGGGAATGGTTTCCGGGCGCACGGTAGCTATCGTGATATACGCCTCGTCTGGCCCCCATCCCAGCCTTCCCCCCTCGGGGGAAGGGGACGTGCTGTCATCTTCTTTTGGCGCAAGCTTATACTTCACATAATAGAGCTTTGAAGCAGTTTGCTTGTGGATTACTTCCTCATCGCTGAGCGCAGTCTTGCCCTGCGGGTCCCAGTTCACCATTTTTACGCCGCGGTAGATGTAGCCCTTGTTATACAGCTCTACAAATACACGAATGACTGCTTTATAATAGGCATCATCCATCGTGAAATGCGTACGGTCCCAGTCGAGCGCGCAGCCCAGCTTTTTGAGCTGCTGCAGGATGATGCCGCCATATTTCTCTTTCCATTCCCAGGCATATTTCAGGAACTCCTCGCGGCTCAGCGACTTTTTATCTATGCCGCGCTCGCGCAGCATACCTACTACCTTGGCTTCTGTAGCAATAGATGCATGGTCGGTGCCCGGCACCCAGCACGTATTGTAGCCCTGTGCTTTGGCGCGGCGGATGAGGATATCCTGCACCGTATTGTTCAGCGCATGGCCCATGTGCAGTATGCCCGTAACATTGGGCGGGGGCATTACAATCGTATAAGGCTCGCGGTTGTCCGGCGTGGAGTGGAAATACCCGTTCATAGTCCAATGCTCGTACCATTTATTGAATGCCGCTGCGTGGTCAAAATTTTTACTGATCTCCATATAATAAAGAAGGAAAATACTGAAAGGTCTGCTTAGGTCCGCAATGAATTACGGAGCGCAAATATAGCATTCTACAGAGTGCTGCATATTTCAGCGTGCAGATAGATGATGAATGTATTCAGATAAAAAAAGCCACCTGCTTCCAACAGACGGCTTAAAACTATTTCGTGTCTGTTATTACAATAATCCTTTGCCCACCAGCTTAGAGGCCACCTGACTCAGGAAGGGAACCTTATCATTGACCGGATTCATCTGCATGCTTGGAGGAATGCGGTCTTCCGTGCGCTTGCCGTTGTCAAAGATCATCATATTGCTGCCGCCAATAGTCATCCATACCATACATACAATGCCATTGTTCAAATTGCGGATCACGTAATGATACTCATTGCTGCCAATGCCATTGGAAGGCGGCGTCACCACCAGCTCCCAGTAGCCGATCACCGTATTGTCCTGGCCAATCTTGCCGAATTCATTGATATCGATTCCCTTGTTCATATTGCGCTGCGGCGGAGTAGAAGTAACAGTAATCAGCTGCACCATAGAATCGTTGCGGGCAGCAAGCATAGCCGGATAATCGCCGAACTGATTCTGCTGGGCTTTGAAATACTCGCGCATAGCGGTTTCATTCATCTTACCATCCGTCTGAACCAGATTTTTACTCACCACCAGTTGACCTACTGCTTTGAATGAGCCATCAAGATCAGGACAGGAAGCATTGAGCCCGAGCGGAGTGCTGCGCATTGTATAATACCAGACAGTAGGCCCGCCCAGTGTATCGTTGAAGCGGTGGAGCAGGTAGCCCAGGTATTCCGTAGCGCCGGTAGCATCCGTCACAAAGAAATTCTTGCCAACACCCATGCCCAGGTTAAACTTTCCTTCCTTGACTTTTTCGCTGTTCAGCTTGGCCACTACGCCGGTCGGGCTGCTGAAGTCGCCCGATTTTTTGTCAAACGTAATTTGCTGGGCATTCACAGCCGTAAAGCCGGATAATATAATTAATGTAATTATAGTTGCTTTCATCTTTTGTATAAATTCGTTGCAAAATAATCAATACAATTAATGTCTATGAAAAAAATAATTATAGCTATAGCCCTCCTTGCTGCCTGTCCGGCCATGAGCCAGGCGCAGGGTTTTTTTGATAAAATGAAAAAATTTGCCGGCACCAGCGATACCGTAGGAGTATGGAAAGGCAGTGTTTATACCATTCAGGGCGATGGCAGCATTAATTTTCCCGACGGCTCCATGCAGGAAGGAACCATCCAGTTCAGCATTACCGCCGATAGCCGTGATCTGCGGATTGTTTACTTCACGCCTGCTGCCGAGATGAAGCCCAAACGAATCGAATCAGATGATATTCAGTATTTCACCGTAAAAGGCATTCGTTTTTATCCGGTGCGTACCAAGGAAGATGATATGAATATCGGCAACAAGACCATTTTCATGGAAATGGTAAATGCCTTGCCCGATGACAAGTTCAAGATGTACCGCCTGCGCAAGCTGGAGAAAAACCCGATGCAGGGCTCAGACCAGAAGCCTTACGATCTTAAGCGCGGCTATTATGTGATGCTGCCCGAGTTCAAGAATGCCCATGAGATCATTGACCTCGCCTTTACGCCTTTTGCCAAAAAGATGAGCGAATACCTGAAAGACTGCCCGGACCTCGCCAAGAAGATCACCGATAAGGAAAGCGGCTACAAATACAATATGTTCAACGGCGCAGCCAACGATGAAATATTTCTCCGCGTAATGACCGAATACAACAATTGCCAGAAGCAGTAATCATTCGCATTGTAATTATAAAAACCGGCAGGATAATAATCCTGCCGGTTTTTCTTTTTAAGCAGTAAGTATTTCTATCCCCACCTGATTCTGTAACAGATCATCAAATGTCTCCCGGCGGCGGATCAGGCGGGCTTCTCCATTCTCCTGTACCATCACCTCGGCAGGCCGCAGGCGCGAATTAAAGCGGCTGCTCATCTCAAAGCCGTAAGCGCCCGCATTGTGAAAGCACAGCAGATCGCCCTCATGAACTTCTGCCATCACCCGGTCCCAGGCAAATGTATCTGTCTCGCAGATATTACCCACAATCGTATAGATGCGCTCATGACCCTGTTCATTGCTCAGGTTGTTGATGTGGTGATAAGCCTCGTAAAACATAGGCCGGATCAGGTGGTTAAAGCCTGAGTTAACGCCTGCAAATACAGTAGCTGTGGTATGCTTCACAATATTGGCCTGCACCACAAAGTAGCCGCATTCGCTTACTAAGTATTTTCCCGGCTCAAACCATGCCTGCAATGGCCGGCCATACTCCAATTCAAAATCCCGGAAAGCAGCCGCCACCTTTTCTCCCAGCAAACCAATATCCGTCCCTTTATCGCCCGGCTTGTAAGGCACTTTGAATCCGCTGCCCAGATCAATGAATGCAAGATCGGGAAACTGGGCTGCCACGCTGAACATCACCTCCAGCCCCTGCAGAAACACTTCCACATCCCTGATCTCGCTGCCCGTATGCATATGCAATCCCTGCACCTGCAATCCCGTAGTGTGCACAATGCGCTCAATATGGCGCATCTGATGAATAGAGATGCCAAACTTACTGTCGATATGCCCGGTAGATATCTTGTAATTGCCACCCGCCTCGATATGCGGGTTGATGCGGATACAAATTGGATAGCTGTTGCCAAACAGATTGCCGAACCGCTCCAGTTGTGGAATGTTGTCAATATTCAGGTGCACGCCCAGCTCCTTCGCCTCCAGCAATTCATCAAAAGCAATGCAATTCGGCGTAAACAGAATATCCGCCGCAGCAAATCCTGCCAGCAGTCCCAGCTTCACCTCATTAATGCTTACACAGTCAAGTCCCGCGCCCGTCTGTTTGATATGTCGGAGAATGCTCACATTCGTCAGCGCCTTGCAGGCATAGAAAAAACTGGTAGGGTGCGCCGAAAAAGCAGCGGTCAGAGCCTGGTACTGCTCGGTGATTTTGGCTGCATCATAAATGTAGACAGGTGTGCCATAGGTCCTGGCAATGTCGGAAAGCTGTGTACTGGAAAGCATTTTTTAGAAATGAAAGATGAAGGAATTAAAGAATGAAAGAATTGAAATGGAAAAATGTGCTGGTCTGGGATGAAAATAAAAAAGCCCGCATGCGGCGGGCTGTATCAAAAACATTGGTAGAAAGTTTTAGAGCATAGCAGACCCGGCCCGGAATATTCCGCGCTTTATCATTTTGGCCTTTTTAGAAGAAAATTGTTGCATAAGAGCGCCACAAGATAATAAGATGCAAACGAATCTCTAAGCCAAAGGTGGAGAAAAGCGAGCCTCATTTGCAATGCGGCTCCACAAGGACCGGAATCTGTGATGCCAGAAATAAACTGCACATTAGTCACTTAAAAGAGCCTCACACCGCCACAATAGCACATCGCCAAAGAATAACCTGCAGCTTTGACAAACAAACTTTTTCATAAATGACAAAATGTACATTTAATGATGTTGGCCTAAAGTTTGAGCAATATGAATTGAGTCATGGCCCATCACCATAACTGCCTTATATAACATGAATTTGAACAACTTCACCATCAAAGCACAGGAGCTCATAGCGCAGGCACAGCAGACTGCGTTCAACAATGGGAATGCCAATATCGAAACCGCTCACATCCTCAAAGCATTGCTCGACGATGATGACGGGCCCGTTTCCTATCTCTTAAAAAAGAACAACGTAAACACCGCGCACCTCAGCAGCAAGGTGAACGAAGCCATCAATCGCCTGCCCAAAATCGGCAACGGCGAGCCGGCGCAGAACATCACCCGTGAGGCCAACAATGCGGTATTGAAAGCAGGCTCTTACCTGAAAGAGTTTGGCGATGAATTTGTGAGCAATGAGCATTTATTGCTCGGCCTGCTCAGCGTGAGCGACGAGTCCGGCAAGCTGCTGAAAGATGCCGGGCTTACCGAAAAAGGTCTGATTGCCGCCATCAAAGAGCTGCGCAAAGGCAGCACCGTCCATTCACAGACTTCATCGCAGGAATATAACGCGTTGCAGAAATACGGCCGCAACCTCAACGAAGCCGCACAGAACGGCAAACTCGATCCGGTGATCGGCCGCGATGAAGAGATCCGCAGGACCCTGCACATCCTCAGCCGCCGATCCAAAAACAATCCTATTCTGGTAGGCGAGCCCGGCGTTGGTAAAACCGCCATCGTAGAAGGCCTGGCGCATCGCATCATCAACGGCGATGTGCCGGAAAACCTGCGATCCAAAATTCTCTTTACCCTTGATTTGGGTCAGCTGATAGCCGGTGCCAAATACAAAGGTGAATTCGAAGAGCGCCTGAAAGCCGTAGTCAAAGAAGTAGCTGAAAGCAATGGTGAAATCCTGCTCTTCATCGACGAGATACATACCCTCATCGGTGCAGGTGGCGGCGAAGGAGCTATGGATGCCGCCAACATCCTGAAGCCGGCATTGGCGCGTGGTGAGCTGCGCGCCATTGGTGCAACAACCCTGGCCGAGTACCAGAAATATTTTGAGAAAGATAAAGCCCTCGAGCGCCGCTTTCAGAAAGTGCTGGTAGATGAGCCTACTGCGGACGATGCCATTTCGATCCTGCGCGGACTGAAAGACCGCTACGAAAGCCACCATTCTGTGCGCATTAAAGACGAAGCGATCATCGCTGCTGTAGAGCTTTCCCAGCGTTACATCACTGATCGCTTCCTGCCCGATAAAGCCATTGACCTGATCGATGAAAGCGCCGCCAAGCTGAAGCTGGAAATGAACTCCATGCCCGAAGAGCTGGATGAATTAGAGCGCCGCATCCGCCAGCAGGAGATCGCCCGCGAAGCTATCAAGCGTGAGAATGATGAAGAGAAGCTGAAAGCGCTGAGCCAGGAATTATCCCTGCTCAACGTGCAGCGCGATACGCTGAAAGCAAAATGGCTGGAAGAAAAAGGACTGGTAGATGAGATCAACAGCGCCAAGCAGGGCATGGAAAGCCTGAAGCTGGAAGCCGAGAGGGCAGAGCGTGACGGAGACTACGGCAAGGTAGCAGAGATCCGATACGGCCGCCTCAAGGAAGAAGAGGCCAAAGTAGGCGAGCTCACCAAAAAGCTCGACGAAATGGACAGCCAGCACAAGCGCCTGCTGAAAGAAGAGGTAGATGCGGAAGATATTGCGGAGAACGTAGCCAAAGCTACCGGCATTCCGGTACAGCGAATGCTGCAGAGCGAGCGCGAAAAACTGCTTCACCTGGAAGATGAGCTACACAAAAGGGTAGTAGGTCAGGATGAAGCCATTGAAGCCGTAGCCGATGCTATCCGCCGCGGCCGCGCAGGCCTGCAGGACCCGCGCCGTCCGATCGGCTCATTCATCTTCCTAGGCACGACGGGCGTAGGTAAGACTGAGCTGGCCAAAGCCCTTGCCGATGTGCTGTTTGATGATGATACCATGATGACCCGCATTGATATGAGCGAATATCAGGAGAAGCACAGCGTAAGCCGCCTGGTAGGCGCGCCTCCGGGCTATATAGGCTATGAAGAAGGCGGACAGCTCACAGAGGCCGTGCGCCGCAAGCCCTACAGCGTAATATTGCTGGACGAGATCGAAAAAGCGCACCCGGATACGTTCAACGTTCTGCTGCAGGTACTGGACGATGGCCGCCTCACCGACAATAAAGGCCGTGTGGTGAACTTCAAAAATACCATCATCATCATGACCTCCAATATGGGCAGCCACATCATCCAGGAAAACTTTGCAGAGCTGGAAGGCCGCGACATAGATGAAGTAGTGGATGCCACCAAGGAACAGGTGATGGAAGTGCTGCGCCAGACACTGAGGCCGGAATTTCTGAACCGGGTGGATGATGTGATCATGTTCCGTCCGCTGCTGAAAAAAGAGATTAAAGGCATCATCCGCATTCAGCTCGAAGGATTGAAGAAGCAGCTTGCGCAGCAAGGCATCCAGCTCAATTTTTCAGACTATGCGCTGGACTATCTCGTACAGCGGGGCTTCGATCCGCAATACGGAGCAAGGCCATTAAAGCGCGTGATCCAGAAAGATGTCATCAACCTCCTCAGCAAAAAAATCATTGGCGGCGAAGTAGATAAAACCAAGCCGGTATTGATCGATGTATTCGACGGAGTAGTGGTGATGCGCAATGAAGGCGCGGAAATTAAGGAAGAACATTAAGCTAAGTGGGCAGTTAATTAGTTGGCAATTGGCAGTAGCACTACAGGCTTCGGCAGGCTCAGCCTGACAAAGAACGGTGAGAGATAACGGACAAATTATTGTCACCCTGAGCCTGCCGAAGGGTTAACAGCACAACAGGCTTCGACAGGCTCAGCCTGACAAAACGATAAAGGAATAGGAAAAGAAGACTGGCAATAAATCCATAGAAGAAAAATAGCGACGGCAAAACCCGTCGCTATTTTTGTTTATCAGAATCCTTTGACGGTTCAGGCCGGCTGCGCTCGTCCCGACCCTGACCCAGCCGTCCGTAATTCATCTGAAAAGTGCCGATGCTGATTTGAATACGAATGCAACTCATTTGGAGCCGACCGCAGGTGGTTTGAATGCAACCGCAACTCGTTTGTAGATGACCGCAGCATAATCGAAGACATCCGCAGATAGTTCGAAGACGTCAGCAGTCTATTTGAAGCCGTCCGCAAGTAATTCAAAGTCGTCCGCAACCTACTCGAAGTCATCCGCAACTCATTTGAAGCCGACCGCAGTCTATTTGTAAGCGACCGCTGATGATTATCAGCAGATTACCTCTGAATAAATTTGATTTCCCAATGCCTTATAGCCGGATAAAGCCAAGCTCAACTTCATTGCCAAATGCGTCCTGTACGCGCAAAGCATGGGTATCGGTGAGGATCACCTGCCCAAAAGCCGGTCCCTGAATAATGCGCAGCAGCGCCTCCATACGGTCCTGGTCCAGCTTTTCGAAAATATCATCCAGCAGCAGAATCGGCAAATGGCCCATATACTGGCTGAGGTACGCATACTGGGCCAGCTTCAGCGCAAACAGAAAACTCTTTTTCTGTCCCTGCGAGCCGAACTGCTTTAAGGGCATTCCTGAAATAGTGAATTGCAGCTCATCTTTATGAATGCCTCTGCCCGTGCGCTGCATCCGTAAATCCTGCTGCAGATTTTGCTGCAGCCAATACTCAAAGGTATATTCATGCAGGTCAGAAGCGTAAAATATATTGATCGCCTCTTTACCCGCAGAAAGCTGTTGGTAATAAGCGTTCAGCAAGGGCATGAATTGGCTTAAAAAGGCCTTACGGCGCGCATATATGTAGGCGCCGCATTGTACCAGTTGGTGATTGTAATAATCCAGCGCATGACTACTAGACGAAGGTTGCAGCGTTTCCATCTTGAGCCAGCCATTGCGCTGCTGCAGCACCCGTCCGTATTGCAGCAGAAAATCCAGATACTGCCGGTCCGTCTGCCCCAGAATGCCGTCGATCCATTTGCGGCGCAGTTCGCTGCCATCATTGATCAGCTCCATATCATCCGGGGCTATCATTACCGCCGCGTATTTGCCGATATGGTCTGCCGGCCGCTCATACTCAGCGCCATCGGCCGCTACTTCTTTTTTGCCGCCCCGCCATTTGCAGGTGATGATCTCCCGTCGCTCACCCTGTGCAAATTCACCTTCTACCCGAAAACCGTCTGTACCGGTCTGCGCCGTATGCTGCTGCTGTGAGGTAAAGTAAGACTTGGTATAGCACAGATAATAAACGGCATCCAGCAGATTGGTCTTACCGCTCCCATTAGCCCCTGTGATACAGGTGATTTGCTTCGGAAACTCAAAAGCGGCGAAGCTGTAGTTACGGAACTGGGTCAGCGATATTTTGAGTAAGGAGTTCAAGCGAGGGGAAAAGGAACGAAAGTTTTTATATTTTCG
Source organism: Chitinophagaceae bacterium (assembly GCA_965200035.1). Lineage (GTDB taxonomy): Bacteria > Bacteroidota > Bacteroidia > Chitinophagales > Chitinophagaceae > UBA1952. The sequence continues at coordinate 2,965,239 of OZ241334.1, forward strand.
CACAAATTTATAAAAAGCGTGCAGACTCCTTTCGGTAAAGAAACCTATCTATACTGGTATGAATTGATGCTGCTTCTCCGCAAGTTTGAGGAGAAGGCCGGGCAGTTGTATGGCATGCAGAAAATTCGTGGCTTCTGTCACCTGTACATAGGCCAGGAAGCAGTAGCGGCGGGCGCAATGAGTGCTATCCGTGAAGATGACAACATGATTACCGCTTACCGCGATCATGGTCTGGCGATTGCTAAAGGGATGTCGCCCAAAGAGTGCATGGCTGAGCTGTATGGCAAGGCTACCGGCTGTACCAAGGGCAAGGGCGGATCGATGCACTTCTTCTCAAAGGAAAAAAGATTTTTTGGCGGTCATGGTATTGTAGGCGGTCAGATCGGTCTTGGCGCCGGTATCGCTTTTGCCGATCATTATCTGGAGAATGACCGCGTTACGCTGTGCTACTTCGGTGATGGCGCTTCCCGTCAGGGAATGCTGCACGAAGCCTTTAATATGGCCGTGCTCTGGCAGCTTCCGGTGGTATTTATCTGCGAAAATAACCATTATGCAATGGGCACTTCCGTAGAGCGTACGTCCAAAGTGCTGGATATTTACCGCATGGCAGATGCATTCGATATGCCCGGCGATACGGTGGATGGCATGAGCTGCGAAGCCGTGCATACAGCCATTGAGCGTGCCGTAAAGCGCGCGCGTGAAAAGGGCGGACCGACCTTCCTGGAAATCAAGACTTATCGTTACCGCGGGCACTCTATGAGCGATCCTGCCAAGTATCGTACCAAGGAAGAGCTGGAAGAGTACCGCGAAAAAGATCCGATCACTCAGGTGCTGAAGACCATTATGGACAACCAGTGGGCTACTGACGAAGAGATCGAGAAGATCAATGAAAAAGTAAAAGCAGAAGTAGAAGAATCCGTACAGTTTGCAGAAGAAAGCCCATGGCCGGACGACAGCGAGGTGTATGGCGACATCTACGTGGATAAGGATTATCCGTTTATTATGGATTAATGCCTACGCCTCACATCAAACACTAAAAATTCAACACTCAACACCTTAAACAGTAAATGGCAAACGTAGTAAAAGGGGAAGACCAACCTATTGTAACCCGCCGTGTGGCAACCGAACCGGAAGACAATAATGAAGCGCTTCAAAATGTAGAGGTATTTTATGAAAGAAATAAAAAACCGATCAATACGGCTGTAGTGGCTATTGTGGTGATCGTTGCCGGCATCTTTGGATACCGCTATTACAATACTTCCCGTGACGGCAAAGCGGCTGCGAAGGCGTTTTATGCGCAGCAGTATTTTATGGTAGATTCTGTGCAGAGCGCGCTGAAAGGCGATGGCCAGCATTACGGCTTCCTGAAAGTGATTAAGGAATACGGCGGCACCAAGACGGCCAATCTGGCTCATTACTATGCCGGCGTCTGCTACATGAAGCTGGGCGATAACAAGAATGCCATTAAGTACCTGGAAGATTTTGACGGCAAGGGCACAATGGTAGGCACCGCAGCGCATGGTATGCTCGGCAGCGCTTACATGGAAAGCGGCAAGACGGATAAAGCTATTGATGAATACAAGAAGGCTACCGAAAATGACAAGGATGTAGTGCAGACTCCGCTCTATCTCTTCAATCTTGCAGCAGCTTATGAAGCAGCCAAGAAGCCGGAAGATGCCAAGAAAGCCTACATGCGCATCCGCGATGAATTTCCAACCAGCCTGCAGGCGCGCGATATAGACCGCTTCCTCGCAAAGCTCGGTGAGATCGAATAAGCTGACTTTAACTGAGTCTATTTCAATAGGCTGTCCCGCACATTGTAGGGCAGTCTTTTTTAATGCCCGGAAGGTTTGCAAACCTATCTATGCTTTCCCGTTTGCAAATCTTATTTTTGCGTTCTTTTCAAATACTTTTCAATGGCACAATCGTCCGATAGCCCGGCTTTGCTCAGTACAGAAGTCCTTAAAGACCTGCAAGAGGCGAGGGTAGGCATTGTCTATACAGAATGGAATGAAGCCATTGTTGCGGAAATGCGGGCAGGCTGTGAGCGCATCGCTGCACAGACCGGAGCGATCATCTCTGAAGAAGTGATTGTACCGGGCTCTTTCGAACTGCCTTTCGGCTGCCGTATGCTTTGGGAAAATTATGCCGAGCTGCCCGAAGCCCCGGAGGCGATCATTGCTATTGGCGCAGTAATCAGAGGAGGTACACCACACTTCGAATATGTATGTAAAGCAGCTACGGAAGGCATTCTGCAGCTCAATCTGGCCATGCCCATTCCGGTGATCTTCGGGGTGCTTACGCTGGATAGTGAAGAGCAGGCCTGGGAACGGCTGGGTGGCAAGCATGGACACAAAGGCGAAGAAGCGATGATCGGTGCCCTGAAAATGATCCGCGAAGCCCGCAGGCTTGCAACTGTTTCCTTCCCCGCATGGACGGAGCAAGACGATGAAGAATAGTCATGACCGTAGCTTAATTTCAACCTTTAAAAATTTACTAATCCGCGTGCAAGTACAGCTTTTTATTCCCTGCTTTGTAGATCAGCTTTATCCCCAGACGGGCATGAATATGGTGAAGGTGCTGGAAAAGCTGGGCTGTACGGTATCCTATAATTCAAAGCAGACCTGCTGTGGACAGCCGGCTTTCAACGCAGGATACTGGAATGAAGCCAAAGCGGTGTCCCGCAAATTTATCAACGATTATGATGAGGATACCTACATTGTAGCGCCAAGCGGCTCTTGTACCGGCTACGTGCGCAACAGTGTGCCCAAGCTATTTGGGCACGATACTGAGTCCACACGTTGCGGTATGATTCGCGGCAATCTGTATGAGTTTTCAGAATTTCTGGTAGATGTGCTTGGCGTGGAAGATGTAGGCGCTTCTTTTGAAGGCAAGGTCACTTATCATGATGCATGTGGAGCATTGCGCGAATGTGGTATTAAAAGCCAGCCGCGCAAGCTGCTCGGCAATGTGCAGGGATTGGAATTGCTGGAGATGAAAGAGGCGGAAACCTGCTGTGGCTTCGGCGGCACTTTTGCCGTTAAGTTCGAGCCGATATCCATAGGTATGGCGCAGACCAAAGTGCAAAGTGCACTGGACACAGGCGCTCAATACATGATCTCAACAGATGTAAGCTGCATGATGCATGTGCAGGGTTACATAGAGAAATATAACCTTCCCATTCAATCGCTGCATATAGCGGATGTGCTGGCCAGTGGATGGTAGTCTTTTTGTTGCTGATCCTTAGTCGTTCGTCTTGGTGTGAAGCGCCGGATACTCCACCTGTTCATTCCTTCTGTTGCCATACTCTTCTTGATGACGAGTGACTGACGACTAACGACTCAGAACGGGTACCCGATCGCGATATTCAGCACCATGTTATCACTGCGCCAGCTGCCGTTGAAAATGCTTTTGTCGAGCTGAGATACTTCACGGATGATCCAGCCGCTGTTTTCATGAACGTATGGCTTCTTTAACGGAATGCCGCCATCTACACGAATGATGAACAATCCGCCGATATCTGCGCGTATGCCCGCACCTCCACTCACCGCTATGTCCTGACCCAGCTTGTCCAGCGCCAGTTCACCGCCCGGATACGATGAGGACGGGCGAGCCAGCCAGATATTACCGGCATCAGCAAACAAAGCGCCATTCAGGTGTATGGCTCCTGAGAAAAGCTGAATCATATTGAACCGGTACTCTGCATTGCCTTCCATACGGATATCGCCTACACGGTCGATCGGGTTGGATGACTTTGCAGCATCAGGATCGTAGTAGCTGCCCGGGCCGAGCTGCCGTACCCGCCATCCGCGAATGCTGTATGCGCCGCCCACAAAGTATTGCTTCACATAAGGCAACGTGGAAGATTTATCATAAGGAACGCCTACGCCGGCCAGGAAGCGGAGTGCTACGGTAGAGTTGGGCCTGCGGAAATAATGCCGGGCATCGAGATCAAATTTTACATACTGAGAATAGTTGAAGCCAATCGTTTTAATGCCGTTGATGCCCGATAACACCGCGCCGGCCTCTTCTACATTGGCTTTCAGAAAAGAATATCCTCTGCTGGCTCTTGGTCCGTTCAAATCAGAATACGTAAAGCCGAAGTTCTCTCCTTCAATGAAATTCTCGCGATAGCTGTTGGCCAGAAATTCATTGGTAGCAAGGCGCTTCTGAAAAGAATCCGCAATGTGCGGCAGGCTCAGGATGTTGATGAACGCAGGAGTCAGATCCCAAGTGTTGGTTGTATTCTGGTTCCAGCTGTACGTATAGTTGGCCACCACATTATTGAGCGTAAAATAATCCAGACGGTCGAGCAGGTTGTAGCCGATGCCCAGTATGGTGCGCGGCTGATTGAACTTACGCAGGAAAGCCGGCTTGAAAGGAGCAATGAACTTAGGAAAGGTAACGGTGCTGCTGATGCCCGCATTCTTGGAGATGAGGTAAAAATTCTTGAAAAAGTTATTGCTGATATTATCATTGTAGCCCATCTCCACACCGGCAGAAAGTGACAGGGTAAACTGATTGCCGCCATGAAGCCAATTGCGGTTGCGGTACGTAATGCTGACGTTATTGCCCAGCACATAATTCGATCCGTTGGACACCTCGAAGTTGGTGCCGTAATCATACCGTTTGGTGGGATTCAGAATAAGAATGTAATGCAGCGAGCGCTCCGCAGGCAGTGAAGTATCTTCAAAAATGACCGGACGCACATACTGGAACAGGCCAAGCTCATTCATCTTGGTGATGGTGAGGTCATACTTATCCTGCGCATAATAATCGCCCACTTTCATATAATCCTGATTCAGCAGCACGTGCTCCCGCACATAATAATTGTGGTAGCGGAAGATCACACTATCTGTAACAATCTCCAGCATCGTAGAGTCGCGAATGTCTGTCCGGTCCACAAAGTCCGGGAAGATATGCACCTTGCCGATCCGGTATCTTCTGAAAGAATTAGGATCATCTTCGGGAGTAACGCTGAGCCGGATATCCAGCGTAGGTTTCTTCTCTGCTCGCTGTAAAGCCAGGAAGCTGATGGCGCTTTCGAATGGATTGGCTGCATCCCGCAGGAAGGCCTTATTCACTGTATCGATCACAAAATGCACATTCTCCTGGGTGATCTTGTAATAGCCATTATTGCGCAGCAGATTGGCAATGCGGCTCCGTTCCTCCTCCGTCATAGTCATGGCGAAAGGCGCGCCTGATTTCAGTTTGGTATCGCCCATGCCTTCTTCCACGTATCTGCGCACGGTGCTGTCCTGTATATCCAAGGTTACAATGCCGACCAGGTATTTGCTGCCGGTGTTGATGTTGTAGGAAGCAAATGCTTTTTTGCCGGAAAACCGGACCGTATCTACAACCTGCGCATAGAAATAGCCGCGGTTGAACAGGAAGCTTTTAATGTTGATGGCAGACCGTCTTTGCAATAAGCTATCATAGATGACCGGCCGCTCAACGGTTCTGTTTTTCAGCTGAAAATTTACGGCACTGGTATCCTTGTTGTAATGCCGGAAGCGCATATTGTACAGCCACACTTTATAGGGCAGGCCTAAAAGATAAGTATTGGGCTTCTGAATGACCAGCGATGCTAACTGGTCTGAAAGCTCACCCCGGCGCGTGATAGCCTGATCGGATTTTATATTCAGGGAATTCCTGCGCAGCAGATAGCTGCCGGCCGGTACATGCTTCGTACTGCTACATCCCGAAGCCATCCACAGGATAGCCATCAGCATCAACAACCGGTTGCGGACAATATGTACAGATGCGCCAGAGATCATGCACTGATTGAAAAGATAATTTTACGCTTAGCTTTGCTGCAATGTTAACGAAGGCGCAAGTTAAAGATATTCGGTCGCTGACGCAGTATAAATCCCGTATTGAGCAGCGCGCTTTTGTAGTAGAAGGAGATAAGGTGGTGCGGGAGTGGCTCGAAAGCACAGCGCCTGTAAAAATGATTGCCGGCCTTAAGGGATGGCTGCAGCAGGAAGCGGCATTAATTGCCCGCCATCAGAGCGCTCAGGTGGTCGAAGTCAGTGAAGCTGAGCTGGAGCGCATTTCTTCTTTACAGACACCTCATTCCGTTCTCATCATGGTACAGCTTCCGGCGCAGGATACGCCATTGCCGGCAGACGAATGGTGCATAGCGCTGGACCATCTGCAGGATCCGGGCAATCTGGGCACCATCATCCGCATTGCCGACTGGTATGGCATCCGTCACATTGTAGCATCACCCGATAGTGTGGATTTCTATAATTCCAAAGTACTGCAATCAGCTATGGGCGGGCATTTGCGGGTTCAGCTGCACCGCGCATCGCTTCATCAATTCCTGAAAGAAACTCCGCTGCCCATACTCGCGGCATCGCTGGACGGGCAGAATGTGTATGAATGCGATAAGTCGGAAAAAGCTGTTTTATTAATTGGCAATGAATCCAGAGGCATCTCACAGGAGCTGTTAGAGCTGGCCGGCACGCGCGTAACCATTCCTCGCATTGGCGGCGCTGAGTCGTTAAACGCAGCTGTAGCGACCGGTATTCTTTGCGCTTTGCTGCTTCCGCATTAAACTTGTGTCTGCGGCAATTGTCTGTATATAATCATCTTCATCACCACAAAAAATAATTTATGAAAAGGATCTTTTCTCTCGCCCTTGCTGTACTCCTTTCCGGAGGCAGCACCCTCTTTGCACAGGCACTGTCCCGCAATCCACTTTTACAGATCAGGCTCAGCGATAATTCTCCCGTCACTGCATCCGTAGATGGACAGAATTATACCAATGAAGGCGGCACGCTTTCTGTGAATAATGTGACGCCTGGCGAGCACCAGATACAAATATTCCGCGCACCTTTCAGAGAAGGAGCCAAGGTGGCTGCATTGAAGACATTTACGGTACGTGTAGCAGAGGCAGGCAGTACAATCTGTGTAGTAGATCCGGTCAGCGGTTCCGTGAGCGTTCAGTCGCAAAATACCCATCAGCCATCTTCATCCATCAATAATAAAGATCAGCGGCAGACAACGGACGCACCGGTAGTCAACAATGATGCAGGAACGATCAGAAATATCAATCGCCGCAAAAACCTGACGCTTGAGGCAGGAGGTACGTTGACCAACGGACAGACAAATAATAGCGGAAACAATAATAACGGTGGCGGTACCGGGCATGGCGGCAGTAGCAATGGCGGCCAAGGTACTGGTACAGGACCTACCGGCAATAATAATTCCAACCAAAATGGTAGCGGCACAGGCAATAGTGATAACCGCAATGGCGGTGATCGCGGCAACCACCAGGGAAATTCAGGAAACGGAAGTACGCAGGGTAACCAGGGTCAAGGCAATGCGGGCAACAGCAACGGCTCTAACCAGAATGGTAACAATGGAGACCGTGGCAATAACGGTAATCAGGGCAATAGCAATAATTCCGGTCGCGGTAATGAAAATAGTGGTGGCGGTAATGCGCAAGGCAATAATAATGGCTGGGGCAGCGGTAATCAAAGCAACAATAATTCCGGCCGTGGTGATAATGGGAATAACAGTAGCAATACGCAGGGCAGCAGCACCAACACCAACAGTGGTTGGGATAATGGTAATGGCAGTAATACCGGCAACAATAATGGTGGCTATAACGGGAATAACAATGGTTACGGAAACAACGGCAACCGGGATCAAAACAATGGCCATAGCTACGGAAGTAATGGCAGCAACCAGGATTATAATAATGGAAATGGCGGCTACGGCGGCAACAGGGATAACAATGGCTACAACAATAATCAGGGTGGCAGCTATAGCGGTAACCAGGGATATGATAACCGGGATGGCGGCCGTGGCAATTGGAATGATGGCCGTGATCACCATAACTGGAATGGCCGTGGCGGCAACCGCAATGATGACCGCTATAACGATCAGCAGAATGGCCATCAGGAAGAAGATGGAAAAGAGCCTGAAATGGTGATGCTTACTGCTAATGACATCACAGCTATCAAAGCCAAAGCGGCAAGGAAAACTACTGATGCTGCCAGAAGTACCTTGCTTCAGTCAGAGATCGGCGACCGCGCATTTACTGCAGAGCAGGCCCGCGCCATGCTGCGCCTGATCAAGGGAGAAGCCACGCGCATACAGTTCGCACGCTGGGCTATTGATGGAACTATTGACGTGGAAAATTTTGCGAAGCTGGCTACAGAGTTCAAGCTCGCAGCCAACAAGCGCGAGATCAAAAAGCTATCAACAGATGCCCAGCAGGAAAATTAGATGATTGCCAGTGTGAAACGGCGGTGATACAGCCAGGCGAGGAACGCGCCGATGGCGATGCCCAGCAGTCCGCCGCAAAGCACATCGAAAGGAAAATGTACGCCTACGTACACCTGAGAATAAGCAATGGCCGATGCCCACAACAAGGGGATCGGCCATATTTTTTTGATTCTTCTCGCCAGCGTGAGCGACATGTAAGTGCCCATCGCAAAATGATTGGCAGCATGGGAAGAGGGAAAGCTGTAACCAGTGCTGCGCGGCACAATCAGGTGGGCCATGCTGGCCAGCCGGGGATCATTGCAGGGGCGCGTGCGCTGCACAATGGGCTTGATAATGGAGGCGCTGATATAATCGCCCAGCGCAAAGCAGAGCAGGAAACCAGCACACCAGGCAAGACCGCGCCAGCCGAAGTTATACAGGATCAGCACCAGTAAAAAAAGATAAAGCGGTGCCCAGAAAAACTGATTGCGCAGGAAGGGCATGACTGCATCCAGAAAAGGGCTGCGCCATTGGCAGTTGATGTAATACCAGATCCTGAAATCCGGTTGCTCAAACCATGCCGGTAGCTCCTTCATCCTATTTCTTAAAGATCATGATAAGCCTGGGCGATTCAAGCGGATTGAATGCTCCCAACTGATAATCTCCAAATGTGCCTACCAGCGAAAGACCTGCATTGCGGAATATCTTTACAAAGTCGGTAAGGCCAAAAGCCGCAACCTTTTCTGTGTACTGGCGTTCATTGCCTGCATCATCTGTAAAGGCAATGTCTTTAAGAATATAACCATTCTCTACACGGCGGCGGATGTCAAAGCTGTAATTGCCGCGAACCGCTGTTTCTTCCGCTACCAGATTTTTAATCACCTGCTCTTTATTCAGGTAATCAACTACCAGAATGCCATCCTGCTTCAGACCTGATGCAAATGACTTTGCCGCCATCTGATTATCGCGTGGACTATTGAAATAGCCGAATGAGGTAAAGAAATTAAAGGCGTAATCGAAGTAATTGATGTAGAAAGGAAAGCGCATATCGTGCACATAAAAGTGCAGATCATCACTCTCGGCGGCTTTCGCTTTTTCGATGCTGGGCAGGGAGAGATCTATGCCTGTTACATCATAGCCGTGTTCAGCCAGCTGAATGGAAAAGCGTCCTTCGCCGCAGGCAATATCTGCCATACGGCTCTTGGGCATCGGCTGCAGATACTCAAGCAGGGCTTCGATAAATTCCTGTGCTTCCAGCTCATCGCGCTGTTGATAAAGTACCCGGTAATACGGTGAACCAAACCAGCTTTCAAACCATTCTGCCTTTTCCATTAAACGTGCATCAGTGAATAAATAAGATAATTGCGCTGCAAAATAAACAAACTATCGGGGAACGGGTTGCGCAATGACTTATGCAGGCTTCACACGGTCTGCTTCTTTGATATTATAGAATGCATTAGCCTGGGTAAGACAGGTAAGCGTAAGATCATTGATGCATACATGCGGCGGCAGCGAAGCGCAGTACCAGGCCGCATCCGCAATATCTTCTGCCCGCAGCGGATTTACTCCTTCATATACACTTTTAGCACGGTCTTCATCTCCTTTGAAGCGCACCAGCGCAAATTCCGTTTCCGCCATGCCCGGATTAATAGCCGTCACTTTGATGCCATATGGCAGCAGATCAATGCGCATGGATTGGTTCAGAGCATCTACCGCAAACTTGGTGGCGCAGTACACGTTTCCATTCCTATAAGCCTGCTTGCCAGCCGTAGAGCCTATATTGATGATCTGTCCGCCGGCGCGTGCTTTCATCATAGGCGCTATCTGTCGGGTCACATACAGCAGTCCTTTTACATTGGTATCGATCATTACGTCCCAGTCATCCGTATTGCCTTCTTCGATAGAGGCCAGCCCCGATGCGAGCCCAGCATTATTCACCAGAATATCAATGACCGTCACTTTTTCTTTAATGCTGTTGATAGCGGCTGCTACGGCATGCTTATCACGAATGTCAAAAGAAAGAGTATGTACGGTTATGCCATGCTTTTGTTGTAGCTGCTGCTGCAGTTCATTCAGGCGTTCTGTGCGGCGGCCGGTGATGATCAGATTGCACCCTTCCTGTGCAAAGCGGGCAGCAATGGCCTTTCCGAAGCCGGAGGTGGCTCCCGTTACAAACACTGTTTTATTCATGTGCCAAAATTAAGATCAATTATGGGTCGGGACGCTGAAAAGCGCAACAAAGTGCAGCCTGACCAATATAAACACATATGCCGCTCCTTGGCGCGGTTTTATAAGGTTTGACAAGTACGCCATAACTCATGGCTTTATTAACTTACTTTTGTTGTCTATTACCTACACGCATAACCTATGATATTTAGTAAAGAAGCGCGCACTGGTCTTATGGTAGCAGGATCTGTCCTGATATTGTTTGCCGGATTTTATTTTCTGAAAGGATCTAATGTTTTTTCCAATGAATATGTGTATTATGCTTACTATGATAATGTAGGCGGCCTACAGCCATCAGCTGCTGTGCAAATGAAGGGATTGCAGGTTGGTAAAGTCTCAGAGATCAAGTTGAATGGCAAGGAAAAAGTACGCGTTGCCATTTCTATCAATAAAAAAACACGGGTACCGGTAGGTACCCTTGCCAACCTCACTTCGCTGGATCTGCTCGGTACCAAAGGCATATCACTGGATCTGGGCAATGGCTCTGAAATGATAGATGATGAAGGCACCCTGCCATCGGCCGTGGAAGGCGGTATGCTGGATAAAATTTCTGTAGAAGTAACACCGTTGCTGCAGGATGTGCGCGTAGTGGTCAATCACGTGGATTCGGTACTGCTTGCGGTCAATGAGATTTTCTCCCAGCAAACACGTGATGATCTGCAAAAGAGCATTTCTGCCTTACATGTGTCGATGGACCACTTCAGTAACCTGAGCAACGCTCTTGACCGCCAGAGCGGTACCATTGAGAAGGTAATCGGCAATGCCAACAAGATCACCGGCAATCTGGCCAATAACAGCGAGAACATTGATAAAGTGCTGAAAAACCTGCGGACTACAACAGACAATCTTTCTCAGGCGCAGATTTCAGAAACCGTTGGCAAGCTGAACAAAATGGCCGATGAGCTGGGGCAGGTATCCCGGAAGCTGAATGAAGGGCAGGGCTCACTGGGCATGGCCATCAACGATAAGCAGATGTACAACGAGATCAATACCACCCTCAAATCGCTGAGCGATCTGGCGGCCGATCTTAAATCACATCCCACCCGCTACATCAACCTGACCGTATTCGGACGTAAGGCGAAAGTGGGCCCATAACCTATCTTTGCGCATCCTTTATCTCAAGCGTGCATTTTTCTTATAAAGCAATCTCTTTTCAATGGCTGCCTTTTGCCCGGTGCAAATGGTGGCTTTTGGTTTTATATGCCATCCTGTCTGTACCCGCAGGCGCGCAGAAGCAACAAAGGATTGATACGACTGATAAAGTCACTATTCAGATTGTCAATGCAGAGGCTTTTGTAGGCATCAAGCGTGATACGCTGGAGCAGACCAAGCTCATTGGCAATGTACAGCTCCGCCAGGGCGATAACCAAATGAGCTGCGACAGCGCTTACATCAATCTTGCAGCCAATAATGTAGAGGCATTCGGCAATGTGCATATCGTGCAGCCCGGCGGCACACAGGTGCAGAGCGATTATCTGCGCTACATCGGCAATACCAAAGTGGCTTACCTCAAAGGCAATGTAAAGCTGGATGATGGCAAGAATACCCTGTGGAGCGAAGACATTACCTACAATCTCGGCACCAAAATAGCCCAGTATGATAATGGCGGAACGCTGCAGAGCGACGGCACAACCGTCACCAGCAATAAGGGCACTTATAATGTCAATTCAAAAGACGCCCGTCTGAATGGTGATGTGATTGTATCTGATCCGCAATACAATACGACCTCGCAGGATCTTGGCTATAATACAGCCACCAAAGTGGTAAAGTTTTATGGTCCCGGTCAGTCGGTGGTAGTGCACGATCAGAAAAGCACATTAACCACCACCGGCGGAACTTACGCTACCAAAGAAGGCATTGCGCACTTCACCAGCCGTACGGCATTGCAGGATAAAGAGCAGTATATAGAAGGCGATAAAATCGATTATAACCGGAATACAGGCTACGGCAATGCTACCGGCAATGTGGTAGCTATAGATACTGCCAAGCATACAACCCTGTTCAGCGGATTTGCATCATACAATGAAAAGCGAAGAACGTTGCTGGCTACTATTAAACCGGTGCTGCGTCAAGAGAATGGCAAAGACCGCATTTATATCCGCGCAGATACTTTTTACTCAGCGCCTGAACGGTTAATGCAAAATGCAAAATTCAAAATGCAAAAAGGTGCTGCGGATACTGCTATTGCTGGTAAAAAAGATAGTCGTGGACGGCGTGGTAATGCTGCGCGATCGGTGAAGGATACTGCTGGTAAATCTGCCACTTTGAATCCTTCGGCTGACGCGCCTGTTGATACTACAGCCCCGCGCTATTATACCGGCTACCGTCATGTGCTGATCTTCTCCGATTCGCTGCAGGGACGCTGCGACAGCATTTCCTATTCCTATCATGATTCTGTAATGCGCATGATGGTGGACCCAGTAGCCTGGAGCAGAAAGAGCCAGATCACCGGCGATACGATCCTGCTTTATACCGACAGCAATTCAATTAAAAAGGTGTATGTGCCGGCCAATGCATTAATCGTGACCCAATCGGGACCGGATAAAGCCCAGCTTTTCGACCAGGTGCAGGGGAAGACCTTAACCGGCAATTTTCAAAAAAATACGATCACGGATATGATCGTGTTTCCGGCAGCGCAGAGCATCTATTATCCGAAAGACGATAGCGGTGCTTATCTTGGCGTCAACCAATCTGAAAGTGAGCGCATGAAGGTGCTCTTCCGGAATCAGAAAATCTACCGCATCATCTTGGAGCAGGAACCCAAGCAAACAATGACCCCGATGGAGCAGGCAGACCTTCCATCCATGCGATTAAGCCGCTTCAAATGGCTGGAGGAAAAACGACCGAAATCGAAGGAAGAATTGTTTAAGTGAGTTGATAGGTTGAATTATTGGTAGGTTATCTACTTTATAAAACTTTTATCAGCCACAAACAACGACAGGGTTCAGACAATACAGGTTTTTGCATTTTACATTTTGAATTTTGCATTAGAAAAATGAACGTTTACAAATTCGGTGGTGCATCGATCGCCACGCCAGAGCGGATGCAGGCATTGCTTCCCGTCATTACCGGTGCAGAAATGCCGGTGGTGCTGGTGATATCCGCTATGGGCAAGATGACCAATGCGCTGGAAGCCATTGTAGCCGCCGCCTGCCGCGATGCCAGAGAAGAAGCCTATGAGCTGGTGCGCGTACTCGAAGAAGCTCATGTGAGCTATATGCGCACATTACTAAAGCCGCCATTCTTAGAGCAGGCAATGGAGGTGATGAACATTTATTTCACCGAGCTGCAATGGGCAGTAGATGATGTGGATACGAGCCGTTACGATTATTCTTATGATCAGATTGTGTGTATTGGTGAATTGCTTTCTACCCGCATTTTTTCTTTCTATCTGCAGCAGGAAGGTTTTTTGCACGAATGGATAGATGCCCGCGATATCATCCGTACCGATGAGACATGGCGCGATGCCCGCGTAGATTGGGAAATATCCACACGCCAGGCACAACAAATTATTGCGCCATTGCTGGCAAAAAACATTAGCATTATTACACAAGGCTTCATCGGTGCTACGGCAGACAATGCTTCTGTAACGCTGGGCCGCGAAGGCAGCGACTATACAGCCGCCATGATGGCCGCCATGCTAAAAGGGAAGGCTGTTACCATCTGGAAAGATGTGGAAGGCCTGCTGAATGCAGATCCTAAGCTGTTTCCCAATACGGTGAAGATTGAAAAAATCACGTATCGCGAAGTGATTGAAATGGCCTACTATGGCGCGCAGGTCATTCATCCGAAGACAATCAAGCCGCTGCAGAACAATAATATTCCGCTTTACGTAAAATGCTTTCTCGACCGTTCGTTGAAAGGAACGGCAATCCAGAACGATGCGCCGGATATTGCTTATCCCCCCATCATTGTGTGGAAAAAGGATCAGACACTATTACAGGTAACGACCCGCGATTTCTCCTTCATTACAGAAGATAATCTGAGCCGTATTTATCAGCTTTTTGCCGGACTCAATATCAAGATCAATCTGATTCAGAATGCAGCTATCTCCTTCACTGCATGTATTGATAATAATACAGAAAAGGTACAGTCGGTCATTGCTGAATTAGAGCATGATTACATGGTTCGGAGAAATGAAAATGCCAGCCTGCTGACCATCCGCCATTATACCCCGGAAATATTGTTTGAGCTAATGAAAGACAAGCTGGTGCTGCTGGAACAAAAAACCCGGACTACCGTGCAGGCCGTAGTGAAATAGAGGATCACACCTACAATCTTTATACCGATGCTGCGTTCTTATAGTATGCGTTTTCGCCCGCTTGTAACAGCGCTTTGCGTCTTTCTTCCATTAATGGTTGCGGCTCAGTCAGATCGTCTGGAGATTTCTGCCGGAGGTGGATGGTCTGCGGTACAAGGGCGCAATACACAGTCTGTACATTTTCCCAAAGCAGGAGCACATGTAATGCTTGCTTACCGTATATGGCTCGGGAAAAATGTGTTTATCAAAACCGGGCTTGGGTATGAGCAGCGGCAGTCACGTACACGATTTGATCTGGTAGATGATGACAGCCTCCGGAGTGGATATGATATTACTTACACCTACCATTTTTTATCATTGCCACTTCAGGTTGGCGGTATGCTCTGGCAGCAAAGCAGGCATCCGGTGACCATTACAGGCGGACTGAATTATGATTTTCTGTTGCAGGCAAAGCAACAGATACACATTGATCGCTTCAACAGAGCCGGCGCAGTGTATGATACGCAGGATCTTGATTACAAAATGCCTGTATTTCTGGCTCCGCCAAATAACCGGGTGACCAATAATTCACAGGGAGGAACGCTGTTGTTTAATCCTGCCACCTACCTGGAAGTAGGCTATGCATTATTCGGGCATGGAACGGTCAAAGCTTTCTATGAATACCTGTTGAATGATATTCAGGTTTATGCATCGGGCACGGGCAGCGGACGGCTGCACTACGCCGGTATAGCCCTTGGCTGGAGCTTTTAGATTACAGGTGAATTAATCAAATGCGCGGTTGCAAAAATCGACCAATGGCCGGGCCGCGGTAAATGGGGTCACTATTTTTTTTACTGCATCTTTTTCGGTCAGATCCGTTTCCTGCAGCTTGTGAATGGCAATGAGGCTTTTCATTTTCAGCAATTCTGCAGCAGGATTTTCACTATCGTAGCCGGCCGGTACTTTTTGCAGCTTTTCGCCGCTTAGCTCTGGAAAATATTTTTTAAACACCTTGTTTTTCAGAATACCATTCAGCTCTTCAAAACTATAGTCGATCTCCTGGCGCAAAGCCTTGAGCAATGCGCCCTGCGGCATCCACATACCGGCGGCTACAAATACATTGTCAGATGCTACGTGTACGTAATATCCTGCGCCATCCCACTTACGCCCCATTTTACTGAAGTACGAGCTGAAATGCACTTTGTAAGGAGTCTTGTCTTTTGAGAAGCGCACATCGCGGAAGATGCGGAACATCGTGTCTTTAGCCTGCTGCTCTTCAAGCCGCGGCTCAAGCGGGATCATCGCTTTCATGATTTTTCCTGCAAAATCTTCAAAGTCTGCTTTAGCAGTCGCATAATCATCGCGGTGGACATCAAACCATTCGCGGCTGTTATTTTTCGCAAGACCTTTCAGGAACTTAAGGGTGGCCGGCTGTAACATTTTTTTGTCTTTGATCTTAATCCCGGCGAATTTACAGTGTTTAAAGGCTCACTGATGTTTGCATTTTTCATTTTTCATTTTGCATTAACTTACTTTAGCGCAAAATTTCAACCAACGATATATGGCTATAAATAAAGTGGTGGCCAATGCAGATGAAGCGATCCGGGACATCCCTTCCGGGGCTACCATTATGCTGGGCGGCTTTGGCCTGTGCGGCATTCCGGAAAACTGCATTGCGGCCCTGGTAAGCAAAGGCATCAATAATCTGACCTGTATCTCCAATAATGCAGGTATAGATGGCTTTGGCCTTGGCTTGCTGCTACACGGTCATCAGATCAAAAAGATGATTGCTTCTTATGTAGGTGAGAATGCAGAGTTTGAGCGTCAGTTGCTGAGCGGAGAGCTTGAGGTGGATCTCATTCCCCAGGGTACACTGGCCACCCGGTGTCTGCTTGCCGGTTATGGCATTCCGTTTGCGCCGGTGCTGGCCGGAGTAGGCACTGAAGTGGCCAACGGAAAAAAGACCGTACAGCACAATGGCAAAGATTACCTGATCGAAGATGCCTTTGACGCAGATTTTGCCATTGTAAAGGCCTGGAAAGGCGATACGCTGGGCAACCTGATCTACCGGGATACGGCGCGCAATTTCAATCCCCTGATGGCTATGGCAGGCAAAGTCACGATCGCAGAAGTAGAAGAACTGGTAGAGGCGGGCGAACTCGAAGCCAACTACATTCATACTCCGGGCATATACGTGCATCGCATATTCCAAGGCAGCAATTATGAAAAGCGCATTGAGCAGCGGACGGTGAGGAAAAGAAATTAATTTTTAATGTGGATGAATGTGATGAAATGTGGCTGTGCGAACTGATTTTTCAGATAATGTGCTGATACAGCGGAGCATTGAATTCTCGCTGTTGGCCATTGAGTTTGTGGAGCATTTAGAGCGTGAGCGGAAATTTGTTGTTGCCCGCCAGTTATTGAAGAGCGCCACATCAATCGGCGCAAACGCAATGGAAGCACAAAATGCAGAAAGCAAGGCTGACTTCATTCACAAACTGAAAATCGCGGATAAAGAGGCGCATGAAACATTGTACTGGCTTATACTATGTGAGCAGGCCGCTAAGTATCCGTTCAATCCTTTATAAAAGAAAAGCTTAATGAAGTGTTGAGAATATTTAATGCAATCATCCTTTCTTCAAAGAAAAGCAGGGCTTGAGTCCGGTTTCCACATCCCATTTACGCATTCAATTCACATTCCACCACATTAAATCACATTCAACATTTAATAAAATGGCTTTAAATAAAGAACAAATAGCACAGCGGATAGCCCGCGAGCTGCAGGATGGCTATTACGTGAATCTGGGCATTGGCATTCCTACGCTGGTGGCCAATTACATACCTGAAGGGGTGAATGTAGTGCTGCAGAGCGAAAATGGCCTGCTGGGCATGGGGCCGTTTCCGTTTGAAGGCGAGGAAGACGCCGATATGATCAATGCAGGTAAGCAAACCATTACCAAGCTGCCGGGCTCCGCCATTTTCGATAGCGCCATGAGCTTCGGTATGATCCGTGCCGGTAAAGTTGATCTAACAGTGCTGGGAGCTATGGAAGTGGCCGATAACGGTGACATCGCCAACTGGAAGATTCCGGGCAAGATGGTGAAAGGAATGGGCGGCGCGATGGATCTGGTAGCGGCTGCTAAGAACATTATCGTAGCCATGCAGCACACCAATCCGAAAGGGGAGAGCAAGCTGTTGGCAAAATGCACGCTGCCACTGACGGGTGTGCATTGCGTGAAAAAAGTAGTAACCGATCTGGGTGTCTTTTCCA
Organism: Chitinophagaceae bacterium; assembly: GCA_965200035.1. Taxonomy (GTDB): domain Bacteria; phylum Bacteroidota; class Bacteroidia; order Chitinophagales; family Chitinophagaceae; genus UBA1952. The sequence continues at coordinate 2,983,193 of OZ241334.1, forward strand.
TTACAGAAGAGGGCTTCCGCTGCGATGAAATAGCGCCGGGAGTAACAGTGGATGAGATCAAAGCAAAAACTGCCGGAAGGCTGGTAATAGCCGATGATGTAAAGGAGATGACGGTATAAAAATCACAATCGTCTCTTCCGAAACTAGTTTTAAAGCACAAAGCCAATCTGAAAGCCACTAACGTAACAAGGAAACAGGCCAGAGGGCTAAAGCGCTTTGTAGGCAATAATGATAAGGCACGAGCGGCGCGTAGCGCCGCCAACCTACCGATAAAACCGGATTCAAAATGATCACCATCTACCACAATACAAGGTGCAGCAAAAGCCGCAATGCCATTCAATTGCTGGAAGAGCAAAAGATACCGTATGAAGTGCGTTTCTACATGCAGGAGCCACTTACCAAAGCAGCGCTGAAAGCATTGTTGAAAAAGCTGGACATGCAGCCATCACAACTATTGCGCAGAAATGAGGCCATCTTCAAAGAGCTGAATCAAACCCATCATCCGGAAGCAGAATGGCTGGAGCTAATGATCGGGCACCCGCAACTGATCGAGCGGCCGATAGCCGTCAATGGAACTAAAGCAGTAGTGGCTCGCCCACCGGAACGCGTGCTGGAAGTGATCTGATTACTCACACAACCTTGTATCTTTAAGCCAATGAAACACCAAGCTACACGCCGGTTTTATTGGCTTTTTTTATTGCTGCTGGCAGCACTTGCTACTCATCCCGGAAATGCTCAGCGGAAGAGAAAAATGGTAAAGGGAAATACCGAGCAGGGAATGGTGTTTCGCATCGAATCCTGCCTGGCCAATGAAGACCCGACCTGTTACATGAGCCTTTTCCCCGACATGGATACTTTTTCCAAAATGGTGATGGCATATACCGATTCCTCGTCGCGGGAATTTATAGAGATGGCCGCGTTGCAAATGCAGGCCACCCGGATGCTGGAAGCAGATTCTGCATTTCACGAGCGCCTGAAGAAGATGTTTGATGCCACCATTGTGCAAGGCAAGGAAGAGGGGGTGCATTGGAGCAGCATGATACCCGTGCGCTACGAACTGGTGAAAGCCATGCAAACGCGTAACGCTATGTATGAAAAGCTCGCGCCCAATCGCTTTACCGGCTATTATTACATGCAGGATGCCGTGACCAGGAAAACCTACGCTTTCGTAGTCAGCGAGATGATCCAGATTGGCGAAGAATGGTATGGCGGCTATGTGGGAGAGATTTATGAGGCAGGCAATAAAGACGATTACGAAGCGCAGCAGGTTCAGGCAAGGAAGGATAGAAAAGCAGGTAAAGTGCCGGAAAAGTCTGCCAAAGAAGACGTGCCGGAAGAATCGAAAGGTGAGGTCGAGGCCAATACTATGCAGAAGCAGGTAGCTGAGCGTAAGTTCTACACCGGGAAATTTGATAACGAAATACCCGTACAGCTCTACGTGCGCTCGCTCAAAGGCACCTGTAAAGAAGGCATCTGTTCCTGGGAGGCGATGTATAAATTCGGCGATCAGGACGATTATATATTGCTCACAGTGACCAGAGAAGAAGACGGCGACTGGATATTCACAGAAGTGCCGCCAAACGGAAACATGGAGCTGAAGCTGAAAGGCAATAAATACACGGGCAACTGGACCGCCAGCGATAACCAGACCGGCTACGATGTAAAGCTGACCGAAGCGCCTGCCAGCGACAAAAAAGTAGCCACGCTGGATGAAGTATTTATGGACCTGCGAAAGAGCGGCGGTAAGAAAGAAGAGGAGTAATTAAGTCTATCTATAGAACGCGATAAAACCGGCTGCAACGCAGCCGGTTTATTATTTAACTAAACTTGTTTTACTTGAACTCGACCGGCAATTTCTTTTCCTTGCCATCCCTCATGATGATGATCGTGCTTTTTTGTCCTTCTTTCAGGTGGCTCAGCGCCTCCATATAGCTTTGCATCCCCTGTACTTTATCCTTACCCAGGCCAATAATGATATCGCCTGTCTGTAGCCCTGCACGGTAGCCCGGCTTGCCTTCAGACACGCCATCTACCCGAACGCCGCCATCATTGAAGCTGTAATCTGGCATAATACCCAGTGTGATCTTGAAGCGTACCCGCGTAGTGGCATTCTCTTTTGTTGGGGTAAATGCTGGCCTCGGCGCAGCATCCATCCGTGTTATCACATCCTGTATAAAATGAATCACTTCTGCTTCGCCCGGATAATTGATTTTGTCAGCATCATCGCTCGGCTTGTGATAATCGTGATGTGAGCCGGTAAAGAAAAAAAGCACAGGAATGCCTTTCGAATAAAAAGAAGAATGGTCAGAAGGGCCGATGCCGGCGCTGTCCACATTGATCTTAAAAACCTGGTCGCCTTCCGCTTTGATCGTGCTCCAGGCTGGTGAAGTACCAATGCCGCCCAGTGTGAGCGCGCGGGTAGTATCGTTCAGCCGTCCTACCATATCCATATTGAGCATGTAGGAAATGCGCGAGCTGTCTATATCTTCCTGCTTTACGAATGCTTTTGAGCCAAGCAGTCCAAGCTCTTCACCCGAAAAATTGATAAAGAGATAGTTGTAATGCTTCAGCTTGCTCTTCTTCAGCCAGCCGGCCAGGTGCAGCAAAGCCGCTGTACCGCTTGCATTATCATCTGCTCCATTATGAATCTGCTTTACTTTGCCTGCGTAAAGGCTATTGCCATCTTCGCCATAGCCCAGATGATCGTAGTGAGCACCCAGGATGACGGTATATTTTGCCTTATTGTCAATGTACGCCGCAATATTGTGGCCGGTAGATTCAGTCTTTTTCAGATGAATATCCAGCGCTACAGAAATGCTCTCCGAATTATTGGATATAGAAGACGACCAGACTTTATAACCGGCAAAGGCAACCGGAATATCGATCGTTTCCAGATCGGAATGGCTGTTGAACTCCGGCGGATACTTTGCGCCATAGCTGTCATAGAAAACAACGCCGGTTGCGCCATCTTTAGCGGCTTTGCGCGCTTTTTCGAAAGCTTTTTTCTCCCAGTCAAAATGCGCATCTTCTGCTTCGCTACTGTTCTCATAAAGAGGTATCAGCCAGATGCCGCCCATCTCCATCACATCGGGCAACACATCTTCGTGAACTGTTTTGCTGGCGCTAAATGGCAGCGGAAATACTTCTTTGAAATCACTGGTCTTAAAGCCGCCGATTGTAATGGCAGCAGCATCGCCGATCTCCTTACCGTAAACGAATGGAAAAGGATGATTGTACCTGCCACCATAAGGCCTGACTTTCATCGACTCATAACGGTGAATGATGTAATCCCCGGCTTTCTGTTCGCCCGCAGAGGCCGTCCTTCTTCCTTCAAGCTCATCCGAAGCCAGATAAACAATATCGGCTTTTAATGCTTTGATGATTTTCTTGTCTGACTTCTGCCCGTAAGAGGTCACAGCGCTCAGCAGAAGCAGAGCAACGATAGACGGACGCTGAAAAAAGGAATACATAGCTCTCTGTTAGCAGCGCAAAAGTAAGCCATAAAGGTTTCTATTGCCCGGAATAAAAGCTAATCCCCTGCGGGAATGTACGGCAAAAGAAAACCTGCACTCTTCTGAGAAGTGCAGGCTCCTGTACTGACCATTCTAACCTTCTTTCTATGCCTGTGAACCGGTAAGGCTGCCCTGTTCATCCACGAGCAGCCGGGCATCATCCGGCACCGCTTCTGCGGCGTCGGTAGGCATTACAATGTCTATATTAAAAATGTCTTTGAGCTGGGGCAGTCCGGCAGGTGAATTGATGCCCAGATAATCCATGAATGTCTTCGACGTAGCATAGGTCAGCGGCTTGCCCACCACATCTTCTTTGCGGCCGGAGATAATGATCAGGTCTTTTTCCAAGAGTTTCTGCACTGAATAATCAGCGCTTACACCACGGATGAACTCCACTTCGCTTTTGGTAATCGGCTGTTTGTAAGCAATGATCGCCAGCGTTTCCATAGCAGCAACGGAAAGCTTGCGGATGTGCTTGTCGCCATTGAGCTGCAACACTGTTTTGTGGTATTCTTTCTTAGTCAGGAATTGAAAACCTCCGCCGATTTCGCGCAGCCCAAACGGGTAAAACTCAGTATCATATTTTTCACGGATCGCCTCGATGCACGCAGACACACGGTCTTCTTCCAGCACCAGTTCCAGCGCCTGACCAATCAGATCAGAAAGCTCTGCCTGGGTAATAGGACGCTCGCTTGCAAAAATCATCGCCTCCACATGAGGCATCAGCTGTTCAATATCCATAACGGTCACAAAATCGTTTTCACCAACTAAAGTAACAGGTTGTGCATTGGCCGAAGGCGGAAGAAATACACAACTGTGGGTAACTAAGCGCAGCTATTCAGGCACTTATCCTACTGCGTCACACAAGTTACGGAAAACAAAGAGGACAGATATGGACGCTATTTTTAATGATCCTGAAAAGTTGTTTAAAACTCAGGCGGTACAGGAGAAGGCTTAATTTTGCAGGCAAATAATCCGGCAGCAAACACGGTAAGCAAATTTGCAGACCGCGATCCGGAGACAAGATATTTTCAGCGCCATTATACTATTCCAGCTCAGATGCACCCGATCGAAGAACTCAGAACTTTTTGCCACGGAACATGGCTCAGTCAACATAGCAATGCCATCATCTCAGAGTTGGCTATCGACAGCCGCAAGATCAATACTGCCGAAGAAACCCTGTTTATAGCCCTGAAAGCCCCCCACCGCGACGGACATTCATTCATCGAAAATGCCTATGCCGCTGGCGTGCGGAATTTTTTGGTCAGTGTACCTATGGAGCCGTTAAAGGATGCCAATATTATTCAGGTACCGGATACACTTGTTGCCCTGCAGCAGATTGCTGCCAGCCACCGTAAGAAATTCCATATTCCGGTCATCGGCATTACCGGTAGCAATGGTAAGACGGTGGTGAAGGAATGGCTGTATCAGGTATTGAGCGAGGATTACCGGATGGTGCGCAGTCCCAAAAGCTATAATTCCCAGATAGGCGTGCCGCTTTCCGTATGGCTGATGGAGCCGGAGCATAATCTGGCCATCTTCGAAGCGGGTATATCACAGCCGGGTGAGATGGAGAAGCTGGAAAAGATCATCCTGCCCTCTATCGGCATCTTTACCAACATCGGCGAGGCGCATAGCGAAGGCTTCCTGAATGTGCGGCAGAAGATCAATGAAAAACTGCTGCTCTTCCGTCATGCAGAACAGCTTATTTATTGCAGGGATTATCCGCAGCTGAATGAGTGCATGGTGCAGTACTGGAATGGCGCCAAGAGTATACAGCCATTACAACTGTTTACTTGGTCGCGGAAAAGCGGCGCTGATCTACACATCACTAGTCAGCACCGGGATGGCACCGGCACCAGAATTGAGGCCATTTATAAAGAAGCCTCAATTTCCATCCGCATTCCATTCACCGATCCGGCCTCTATAGAGAATGCCATTCATTGCTGGTGCGTGCTATTATTGCTCGGAAAAAATCCAACGATCATTGAAGAACGGATGCAGACCTTACAGCCTGTAGCCATGCGGCTTGAGCTGCGCCATGGTATCAACAACTGTACAGTCATTAATGATACCTATAATTCAGATCTTACCTCGCTGTATATAGCGCTCGACTATCTGGATCAGCAGAAGCAGCACAGCCAGCGCACCGTCATTCTCTCTGATATGCTGCAGGTGGCACGCCCGGATGGTGAGCTGTACGAAGAAGTAGCCGAAGCCATCAGCCGCAGATCGGTCAATCGGTTTATTGGCATTGGTCCGGCTCTGTATAAGCACAAAGCGGCCTTCCGGAAATACCACAGGGTGCGGAGCATTTTCTTTAAATCCACGACTGATTTTCTGAAGAAATTTCACCTGATGACTTTCGAAAAAGAGGCCATCCTGCTGAAAGGTGCGCGTACATTCCGTTTTGAAAAGATCAGCGCCCTGCTGGAAGATGAAATACACCAAACGGTACTATCCATCGACCTTTCCGCGTTGCGGCACAACTTCAATGTATTTCGCAGGCAGATTGGTAAGAAAGTGAAGCTGATGGCGATGGTGAAGGCGTTTTCCTATGGCAGCGGCTCTTACGAAATCGCCTATGCGCTCCAGTATGCCGGAGTAGATTATCTGTCGGTGGCCTATACGGATGAAGGCGTCACGCTGCGCAAAGCCGGCATCAATCTGCCCATCATGGTGATGAGCCCGGATGCCATTGCCTTTGACCGGATGATTGCCTGGAAGATGGAGCCGGAGATCTTTAATCTGCGCTCGCTGGAGGCCTTTTTGCAGATGGCGCAAACGCTTCAGGTGACGGCTTATCCTATTCACGTTAAGCTTGATACGGGTATGCACCGCTTAGGCTTTATGGATCATGAGGTAGATGGATTGATTGCTGCGCTGAAAGATAATCCGCTGGTGAAAGTAGCCAGTATCTTCAGCCATCTTGCGGCAAGTGAGGATCAGAAGGAAGATGATTTCACGGAAAAGCAGGCAGCAGCATTTCAAAAAATGAGTGACCGCATCATCGCTTCTTTAGGCTACGAGCCATTGCGCCATTTATGCAATACGGCAGGCATCGCCCGGCATCCGGAGCTGCACTATGATATGGTGCGCCTGGGTTTGGGCCTTTATGGCATTGACAGCAGCTCCACCTTACAGGAAGAGTTGCAGCAGATCAGCACACTTAAAACAACCATCGCCCAAATCAAAGAAATTCCCGCAGGCGATACGATAGGCTACGGACGCAAAGGAGGTGGGAATATCCCCTTGCGCATCGCCACTATCTCTATCGGCTATGCCGATGGCTATCCACGTGCGTTGGGTCATGGCAAAGCCCATGTGCTGATTCACGGTAAGCCTGCGCCATTGGTTGGTGTAGTGTGCATGGATATGTGTATGGTAGATATTTCCGCTATTCCGGAAGCGACTGAGGGCGATGAAGCCATTGTATTCAGTCCCGAGCTGCCATTGACGCAGCTCGCAAGCTGGGCCAACACAATCCCTTACGAAATGATGACCGGCATCTCGCAACGCGTCAAGCGGGTGTATGTAAATGAAGAATAAGATTTCTGGTCTGAAGGCCCGTAGGGCCGAAGCTTTGTTGGGAAATAATAATGAATAAAGGAAGGGCGGCGCGTAGCGCTGTCAACCATACGGTACATCGAAATTTATAATTACCGAATCCGAAATCCGGAATAGCCTAAATTGTGTAGATAATTAAATCAGCGTCTTTTATGAATCGTTCTATCCGTTCGGTAGCAGTGGTGGGGTCAGGAGTAATGGGATCACGCATTGCGGCGCATTTTGCCGGCATCGGCGTCAGAGTATTGTTGCTGGATGTAGTGCCCAAAGAGCTGAATGATGCAGAAAAAGCGAAAGGATTGACGCTCGAAAGCAAAGCGGTAAGGAACAGGATTGTAAACGATGCCTTGGCTGCCACTTTGAAAAGCAAACCCAGCGCTGTATTCACCAAAGAAGTGGCTACAGGAATCTCTACCGGAAATCTTGATGATGATCTTCCGAAGATTGCAGACGCAGACTGGGTAATCGAAGTGGTGATTGAGAACTTAGGCATCAAGCAAAAAGTATTTGAGCAGATCGAGCGCTACCGCAGGCCGGGAACATTGATCACTTCCAACACATCCGGCATTCCCATTCATCTGATGAGCGAGGGCAGAAGCGAGGATTTTCAGCAGCATTTCTGCGGCACACACTTTTTTAACCCGCCGCGCTATTTACGTTTGTTAGAGATCATTCCCGCGCCGAAAACAAAGCCGGAGATCATCGGTTTTCTGATGGATTATGGCGATCGTTTCCTGGGTAAGACGACTGTGTTGGGTAAGGATACACCGGCATTCATCGCCAACCGTGTCGGGGTATTTGGCTTCATGGCAGTATTCCATGCCATGCAGCAATTAGGACTGAATGTAGATGAGGTTGATACATTGACCGGATCAGTTATGGGCCGCCCGAAATCGGCCACTTTCCGCACCGGCGATATAGTGGGCCTAGACACACTGGTACACGTAGCCAAAGGGCTGGTAGAAAATGTGCCAAACGATGAAGCACTGGAGCTTTTTAAGCTACCGGGATTCTTGGAAAAAATGGTGGAGAATAAATGGCTTGGTGATAAAACGGGTCAGGGCTTCTACAAAAAAATAAAAACACAGCAGCTTCCCCTCCCCCCCACCGGAGAAGGCAGTAATGGCGGCCAAAATACGGGCAAGGATACTGCAGTGTCAGTCAATGAAGGAAAAGCAACCTTCACAAAATCGCCCGAGGAGCGCGGTGATGAAAAAAAGACTGCGCCCATTGGAGGGACCGCTCAATCGGAAATACTGACGCTCAATCTCCAGACGATGGAGTACGGATCAAAGCAGAAGTCAAAGTTTGCAACGCTGGAAGCAGCAAAGCCTGTAGATGACCTGAAGCAGCGTTTGAAAATATTGTATGCCGGCAATGATAAAGCGGGTGAATTCTACCGTCTGTTCCACCACCTGCTGTTCTCCTATATCTCCTTCCGCATTCCGGAAATATCCGATGAGTTGTATAAAATCGATGATGCGCTGAAAGCAGGCTTCGGATGGGAAATTGGCGCTTTCGAAAGCTGGGATGCGCTGGGCGTAGCCAAAGTATTGGAGCAGATGAATCAGGCCGGTATCAAAACGGCGCCATGGATACAGGAATTGCTCGATGCAGGCAATCAGACATTCTACAAAACAGAAGGCGGACAGCGTAAATATTACGATATACCTTCTAAAAAGTACAAGCCCATTCCGGGCGCGGCGTCATACATCATCCTCGAGCATCTCGATGAAAAAATAGTATGGAAGAACAGTGCCTGCAAGCTGATCGACATTGGTGATGATGTGGTAGCGCTGAGCTGGAATACCAAGATGAACAGCATAGGCGGCGAAGTGCTCGAAGGTGTGATGCGCTCTGTAGCCATAGCGGAGGAGAATTATAAAGGCCTGATCGTTGCCAATGGCAGCGATAAGTTCAGTGCCGGTGCCAATGTAGGGCTCATCTTCATGTTTGCCGCAGAGCAGGAATACGACGAGCTCGACTTTGCCGTAAGGCAGTTTCAGAATACTACAATGCGACTGCGCTATAGCAGTGTGCCGGTAGTGGTAGCGCCGCATGGCATGACGCTTGGCGGTGGCTGTGAAATGTGCCTGCATGCAGATGCCGTGCAGGCTGCCGCAGAATCTTATATCGGCTTGGTAGAATTGGGCGTTGGGCTTATTCCCGGTGGCGGCGGCACAAAAGAAATGGCCTTACGCGCTTCTGACCGCAATATTAAGGAAGACGTAGAGCTGAATTATCTGCAGCAGTTGTTTATCAACATTGGTACGGCAAAAGTATCAACCTCGGCGCATGAAGCGTATGAGCTGAGCATTCTGCGTAAAGGCACGGACAGCATATCTGTGAATCCTGACCGCCGCGTGGCGGATGCCCGGCGCAAAGTGCTCATGCTTCATGACCAGGGATATACACAGCCGAGCATGCGCACAGATATCAAGGTGCAGGGCAGAACAGGGCTCGGGCCACTATTGGCCGGCCTGCACGGTATGCGCAGGGGAAATTATATTTCAGATTACGATCAGTTCATTGCGGAAAAGCTGGCCTATGTAATGTGTGGTGGCGACCTAAGTCAGCCAACAATGGTCAGCGAGCAATATTTGCTTGATCTGGAGCGGGAAGCATTCCTTAGCCTCTGCGGGCAGCGAAAAACGCTCGAACGACTGCAAAGCATTCTGCAATCAGGCAAACCGCTGCGCAATTAAGAAATATTTTCATTGACTGGAGCCTTCCATGCCATAAAATGCCGGAAGGCTTTTTAATAAAAGTCCTTTAGCTGTGAAATGCTTTATATTTTTTCACCGCACCAACTATTTCCTTATTCTGCTTTTCGGAAAAGCCTGTATGCGGCTCTAATGCTGCTTCGCCGGCTTTATTCGTACGCTTCCAACTTCCGCCTGCTGTGCCATTTACAATAAGCAGATGACCAGATCCATCAGGCACAACAGGTTTTTCATCCTTACCTTTACGAGATCACGGTATTTATAGCTCATTACATACTCGTCATAATCGGGCATCAGGAAGGTTGATTGCACTATACGCTTCTGTGCCGGCAATAGCTTGTGGTAATAAGTGAGTCCATTCAGGTCGAAGGATTCAAAACATTCCTGAATCTCTGCTATGCCCTGCTTCGCTTCTGTAAGACTGAGGCCCGACCACGTAGCGAAATCCTTGAGCGTAGCCGGTCCGCGGGAAGAAAAATAGCGGTCAATTAGCAATACCAATCCTTCCTTTCTTGTTATGGACACACTCTTTGGTACACGTTCTTCCAGCAGCGCATAAGTAAATTGCTTTCCCTGCCGTGGCCCACTGCAGATTAATTGGTCAAGCTCAGCCCACATGAAAATCAGGCTCAGCCTGATGCCTTCGGCTATGATCTTATTTTTGGCCAATGCCTCGTTCAGCTCATTACGTGTAGCGCTTCTACCGCCTTCCAGCTCCCGGGCGATAATGCGCTTGCAGCGTGTCATCAGCTTTTCATCTACAGCACATTTACGCGCCATAAACGCATTGACTGCATGTACGCGCGGCGCTGTAAGCGTAAGCAGCCAACGGATATCTGCAGGGGCTACAAAATGCCAGGTAGGCCGCAATACATGTGTACGCAATATTTTGCCATCATTGAATGCCTGTTCCACCAAAGTGTCTGTAGCCTTTTTCATGCGCAGCCCGATGGCCCATTTGGCCTGTGCATATTCCTGTGCCTGCATGGCCACCAATGTGGTAACGACCTCCTGAGGCGTAGCGCAAGAAGAGAAAGCGATCTGTTGATTGATGAGCCGAATTTTGAGGATTTCTGCAGCATTCATAGTTCAGAAGTTGGATGGTCTTTATAGAAATTTCACCTTCACCACAATATCCGTGACACGGCCTTTATCATCTGCACAGGATATTTTAATCTGCGTGCCGGACGGCTTGAACAATAGCTTTTCGCCACGCTTTGCACATCCGAAAAACTGATCGTTGATATACCAATAAACCTGCTGCACATCGTTGGCTGTATTGCAGCTTAGCTGGAGCTGTTGCTTGTCTTTGTCCACAATCAGGTAGGTCATGCTGTTTTGCAGTGAAGTGATCACCGGCGGCTGTCCGTCAAATGTGCGGGTACAGGCGGGATTGTGTGGTGGTATCTTTTGGTAAGCAATGTTCTTGCTATCATAAAAGGCAGCCAGTTCCGGCGAAATATTGGGGTAAGTTTTGGTGGCATATCCGGCAGCGGGCAGGCAACTGGTGCAATAGGAAAAAGTACCATCCGCTGAAACCCATACATCCCGCTGGTGATCGCAGCGCGCTGTGTTTGAAACGCCCGGAATATAGTAATCCATTACCTGATCCGTACAAAAACCAGCCGGTATCTTTCCTGTTTCCTTACAGACAAATCTTGTATAAATTTCCTGCGGGGCTACCAGCCATTCTGTGCTCATATTGCGGTCCAGAGCGTTGAACAGCTCAAAGAGCAATGGGGTAGCCGTAGCGGCTCCGCTCAGCGAAGTAATGCCTTTGCCATCAAAATTGCCCAGCCATACGCCAACCGTATATCGGTCGTTGAATCCGATGCTCCATGCATCTTTACGACCGTAAGAGGTACCGGTCTTCCAAGCAATATGCGGCACATTCCGCGCCAGATCGTAGCCATTGGGCAGATCGGGGCGGGAAAGCTCACAGAGTGTCTTGCAGACCATATAATCAGCCGGTGGCGATAAGATCATATAACCATTGCCGGTGTCTTTAGGCGCATTGGTTGTCCAGCGGAGCGCATGAAGGCGACCGCCATTTGCAAAGGATGAAAAAAGTGCTGTCAGTTCCTGTAACCGAACGGTTACGCCACCCAGAATCATAGATAATCCTACTTTTTTCCGCTGCTGCCATACTGAGTAAAAGCCGGCTGCACCAAGGCTTTGCGTAAATTTTGGAACGGTCAACTGTTGCAATGTCTTTACTGCCGGTATATTCAGCGACTGCCGTAAGGCTTCATTGACGGTCACGTTACCACGAAACTGCAGGTCATAATTTTCCGGCGTATAGCCTGCCAGGTTGATGGGCACATCTGCAATCACCGTCTGTGGCGTGGCAATACCCGCATCATAGACAAGGCCGTACAAAAAAGGCTTCAGTGTGCTGCCCGGTGAGCGCAGCGCTTTTACGCCATCCACTTGCCCCTGATGGGCACGGTCATTAAAGTCAGGCGAGCCAATGTACACGAGCACTTCATGCGTACGGTTATCGGTTACCAGCACAGATGCATTATAGATATTCTGGAGTTTCAGCGCAGCCACATAATTCGTTACGATCTGTTCTGCCTTCTGCTGCATACGGCTATCTATGGTGCTGTAGATATCCAGCGAAGCGGGAAAGGTGCCGCGCAGCCGCCAAGAGAATTGCGGAATACCATCGGGAGCAGAGCGCCGCGCAGCAGTGAGCGGTTCATTCAAAGCATCCCTAATCGTCTGCTCTTTGAACAGATGAGCTGCCTGAAAGCGCATCAGCCACTTATTGCGCTCCTGAGTAATCTTCACATTATCCCGACCCATCACCATAGAATTAGGACGATTGGGAATAATGCTGAGCGCAGTAAGCTCGGCCAGCGAAAGCTGATCGGGCGATTTGTTGAAATAGAGCAGCGAAGCGGCTTTCACGCCCTGTATATTAGAGCCGTACGGTACCAGATTCAGATAGAGCTGCAGCACTTCATCTTTGGAATAATGAGCTTCCAGTTGAATAGCGCGGAACATTTCCACAATCTTGTTGAGGTAGGTCCGCTTTTTGGGCGTGAGCAGGCGCGCTACCTGCATAGTAATAGTAGAAGCCCCGGAGGTACGCTTCAGATGAAAGACGTTGTTGAATGCCGCCCGGCCAATGGCCAGCACATTCACTCCCGGATGGCGGTAAAAATGCCGGTCTTCCTTGAAAATAATGGCTTCGCGCAGCTCCGGCGTAATCTCATTGAGCTCTGTGCGGAATCGCCATTGCTGGTCTTTAGAAAGAAAAGCGTGTGCAACTGTGCTGTCACGTGTATGGATCAGTGGAGCAAAGTCAGGATGGGTATCTACCGGAAAGCAGCAATCGAGCAGTACAAATCCAATGATGAGCCAGCAGCACCCCTGAATGGTGCGCCATAAAATATGCTGTAGCTTTTGCCGGGTAATGCGGAGGGGCATGGTGAAATGCAGATAGTGCAAATTACGGCTGTTGACGTGGGAGAATGCATTTTTTCCTGCAGCGGTTTGTCAGGTCTTCTTTCGGGGCCAGGTCATAAGTAAGATAAAAACCCCGCTGCCAATGCTTATTTTTGCAGCTAATAGCAAGGATTTGAGAATACATACGGAAAATCTGGTGAAGCGGTATGGCAAGCGCACGGTGGTCAACCATGTATCTTTCGAGGTGCATCAGGGAGAGATCGTGGGACTGCTTGGCCCGAATGGTGCGGGCAAGACGACATCATTTTATATGGTAGTAGGTCTGGTAAAGCCCGAAGAAGGTACGGTGTATCTGGACGGGAGCGATATTACCAAAGTGCCTATGTACAAGCGCGCCAAGATGGGCATCGGCTATCTGCCACAGGAAGCATCGGTATTTCGCAAGCTGAGCGTGGAAGATAATATCGGAGCGGTGCTGGAGATGACGAAGCTGACCAAAGGCGAACAGCTTAAAAAGCGGGATAGTTTGCTGGAAGAATTTCGCCTGACCCATGTGCGTAAAAGCCCCGGTGACGTATTGAGCGGTGGTGAGCGCAGGCGTACGGAAATTGCCCGCGCGCTGGCCGTAGATCCAAAATTCATTTTGCTGGATGAGCCGTTTGCTGGCATTGACCCGATTGCCGTAGAGGATATCCAGCATATTGTATCGCGGCTGAAATTCAAGAATATCGGTATCCTCATCACTGACCACAATGTGCAGGAAACGCTTTCTATTACCGACCGCGCTTACCTGCTGTTTGAAGGAAAGATACTTAAAGCGGGTACCGCGGAAGACCTTGCTGCAGACGAGACGGTGCGAAAAGTGTATCTTGGCCAGCAGTTTGAACTGAAGCGGAAGGTTATTAATCTGGATTAGCTTTATTAATGTGCTAATGTGGTTAATGCGATTATGCGGTAATGATTCCTGCATTGCCATATTACCGCATTATCATTCCGTATTATATTTTAAGTAAGTAAATGAGCATCATTAGTCCCGCTATTAAGAGCATATTAAAGCTTCGCCAGAGCGCGATAGACAATTTTATGCTCAACCCGATCGATACGCAGCATCAGGTATTTAATGGCCTTATTGGTTCTGCCCAGTTTACAGAATATGGCAAGCACCACCGGTTTGAGCAGATCAACGGTATTTCAGATTTTAAGAAAGCAGCGCCGATCACTGATTATGAAGCGCTGAAGCCTTTTATTCATCGCATGATGGAAGGTGAGCAGAACATCCTGTGGCCTTCCGAGATTACGTGGTTTGCCAAGAGCAGCGGCACCACCAGTGATAAAAGCAAATTCATTCCTGTCTCCAAAGAATCACTGGACGATAATCATTTCAAAGCCGGAAAAGACGTACCGGCGCTTTACCTCAAAAATTATCCGGAGTCGCGGCTCATGTCGGGCAAATGTTTGGTGATCGGCGGCAGCCATCAGGTAAATCAGGTAAATGCAGATTCTTTTTACGGCGATCTTTCCGCTGTTATGATCCAGAATATGCCGATGATGGGTCAGATCCTGCGCACACCGGATGTAAGCATTGCACTGCTGGATGAATGGGAAGACAAGATTGAGCGCATGGCGCGCGCCACGATGCAGGAAAATGTCACCTTCATTGCCGGAGTGCCTACCTGGACCATCGTGCTGATCAAGCGCATTTTCGAAATGGCGGGTACGGATAACCTGCACGATATATGGCCCAACCTGGAGCTTTATCTGCACGGTGGCGTGAGCTTTAAACCTTACCGGTCACAGTTCGAGCGCTTCATTCCATCGCCCGACATGCATTATCTGGAAACGTACAATGCATCGGAAGGATTCTTTGCCGCGCAGGATACACCGGACAATGAAGACGGTATGCTGCTGCTGCTGAACCATGGTATCTTCTATGAGTTCATGCCCATGGAAGAATATGGAAAAGAACATCCCGAAACGCTCACGCTGAAAGAGGTAGAGTTGCATAAGAACTATGCGCTTATCATCAGCACCAATGGTGGCCTGTGGCGCTATATGGTGGGCGATACGGTACAATTCACCTCTATAAGACCTTACCGCATCAAAGTATCAGGTAGGCTGAAGCATTTTATCAATGCCTTCGGCGAAGAAGTAATTGTTGATAATTCTGATTATGCCATAGCTGAGGCGAGCAAGGCCACCGGCGCAGTGGTAGCTGACTATTCCGCTGCACCGGTCTATATGACGGGCGATGACAATGGCGCGCATGAATGGATCATCGAATTTGAGCATTTGCCGGTACCATTGGATGAGTTTGTAACCCTCATGGATAAAGCGCTTCAGAAAGTCAATTCAGACTACGAAGCCAAGCGGCACAAAGACATCGCGCTGCGCCGCCCGATCGTTCACCGGATGCCGGCCGGCGGCTTCAAGCATTGGCTCAAAGACAAAGGCAAACTGGGCGGCCAGCACAAAGTGCCTCGTCTGAGCAACGACCGTAAATGGATTGAGGAAATGCTGCCGTATTTGAAGGGATGAGTTTTTAGTGCTTAGTGTTGAGTTGAAACCCGGTCAATGCCAGCATTCAAGCTGAGAAGACCCTTCCAGTCAATTAATTCCCAATCCCAATAATTAGGAAACAAAAGCCCGGCACCACAGTTGCAATCAAGATTAATAGAACAGTGTTGCGCGCCGCAGTCATTGCGCGCAACTGCCTTTTTGCTTACTTTTTGGCACCAAAAAGTAAGAGAGAAACTAAGCAAAAATCTTATTAATCATCATGCCCTATCTTTAACCATATGAAGATCCTGCTGGTTGAAGATGAAGCAAGCGTAGCCTCTTTCATTATTCGCAGCCTCACAGAAGAAGGCTACGAGGTAAGCGTAGCTCCCGATGGCAATCTGGGACTGGAAATGGCGCTGAGCCATGCCTTCAGCATCATTCTGCTGGATGTAATGCTGCCCGGGATCAATGGAATAGAATTATGCAGGCGGCTCAGAGCTACCGGCAACACTATTCCCGTGCTTATGCTCACCGCGCTGGGAAGCACGGAGAATCTCGTAACCGGCCTGGATAGCGGAGCTGATGATTACTTAAGCAAGCCATTCAAGCTGGCCGAGCTACTCGCCAGAATACGTTCGCTGACCCGCCGAAATACGACGATTGCTGCCGGGCAAAATGATCAACCCGAAAAAACAGGGCTCAGCATCGCAGACCTCTTTCTGGATACAGAGGAAAAGATGGCTACACGGGGCAATAAGCCTATTGATCTTACCGCCACAGAATACCGCTTGCTCGAATACCTCTTGCAGAACCAGCGCCGCGTACTTTCGCGCATGGATATACTGGAGCAGGTATGGGGCATCGACTTCAATATGAATACCAAAGTGGTGGACGTGTACATTAATTATCTGCGTAAGAAAGTAGATAAGGATTTTGAGCCGAAACTCATTCACACAGCCGTGGGCATGGGCTACATCCTGAAAGAAATGTAATGAAGATACAGACCAAGATCGCCATCCTGTTCGCCTCACTGGCCGGCAGCATTTTGCTGGCCGTGAGCCTCTTTCTGTATTACCTGACCAATCAGTACACGTTTGAAGATTTTTATAAACGCCTCGAAATACGCGCCATCGTAGCAGCCAAAGTAGCGCTCGAAAAAGACCCGAGCAATGGCCAGGCTTACAGCGATATCAAAGCGCAGCACCTCGAAAATCTGCCCGGCGAGCGGGAGCTGATCATTCCTATCAAAGGAACCAATACGGTTACTGCCGATAGCCTGTTGCCTGCGGTGCCCGATGCATTGTTCAAGCAGGCGATCCATAAAGGCCATATCACCTGGCGCAAGAATGATACGTTTTATTACATCCTCTTTTACCACGAATCCGACAAAGATTACCTGGTGACGGTTTCTGCCCGGAGCGAGATGAGCGTGCTTTACCTGTCTTATCTGAGGCATGCGCTGCTGATCTCCTTTCTGGCCGCCATTATACTGGCTTTTACGGTAGGTCTTTTATTCTCTAAAAGCATTCTGAAGCCCATCCGGGATATTACCGCACGTGTAAGAAAACTCAGCGCAAATAATCTTCATCTACGCCTTGATGTGAAGCCGGGCATCGACGAAGTGTCCGAGCTTTCCTCAACGTTCAACAATATGCTGGACCGGCTGGAGACTGCATTCGAGACGCAGAACAATTTTGTTAGCCACGCCTCACATGAGTTCAATACACCGCTTACCTCTATTATCGGCGAGGCAGAATATGCGCTTTCAAGGCCGCGCAACAGCGAGCAGTACGTGGAGTCAATTACCAATATGCATACGGCGGCAGAGAAATTATCCGGCATTACACGCAGCCTTTTACAGCTTGCCCAGACCGGCCTTACAGGAAAAGTACAGGAGATGGTGCCCCTGCGCATGGATGAGCTGCTCTATAAAGTACAGGCTATGACAGACGATATTATGCCCGGTAATAAGCTGCTGGTCAATTATAGCCTCGCCCCGGCAGATGTGCAGAAAATGATGGTTTGTGGTAACCAGACGTTGCTGGAGCTGGCCATTACCAATATTGTGCTGAATGCCTGCAAATACTCATCCAACAAGCCGGTAGCGCTGGCGCTAGCAGCTACCAACAATCAGGCAATTATTGTAGTAAAGGATGAAGGCATTGGCATACCGAAGGCTGAGCTGAAGTATATTTTTGATCCATTTTTCCGCGCCAGCAATACAGACAGGTTTAAAGGCTACGGCATCGGCCTGCCGCTTACGCGCAATATCATCCGCATCCACAAAGGCGAGCTGATCGTCAATTCCGAGCAGGATAAAGGCACCGAGATACAGATCATCCTGCCGCTGATGGCGCGTAAATAGAAGGATTCAGGCATCGCTATACAAGTCATGCTTACGTAAGAAAGCATCCCACAGCGACTGCAAAAGTTTTAAGCATAGAAAATTCAAGCAGATACAGCCTCTTCTTACCAAATTCTTACCACAATTTTATTGCGTTCTTACCTTGCTCTAAACGGTTCCTAATACCGGGAGGTCACCTTCGTATTACTAAACACAGTAACTATGAAGCATGTAATCATTCCCACCGATTTTACCATCCGTTCGCTGCAGCCGGTGCACGATGTAATGAGATATTACAAGGATCAGCTTGTCCGTATCACACTGCTTCATCTGGTAGATGTGCCGGATGCCATTGGTGATCTGCTGTTCCGATTGCGCAGGATGGAGAGCCGTTATCCCGTGCCTGCCGCTTTCACGCAAGCCTGCGAAATGATGGCCAATAAGTACGAAAATCAGCTATCCGGCCTGAAGCCGCTGGTACAATATGGCACTACTACGGCCTACTTCGAAAATCTGCTGGAAGGCTTTGGGGTAGATACGTTGTTCATGCTGCCCGAATGGCAACCCGTAAGAGCTTTTGAAGACAGCGTGGATATGCTGCCGCTTATCCGCAAGAGCAATTGCAAAGTTGTATCCGCGACATCCATCAAAATGACCCGGCATACGGATGCTTCTGTGATCAGCAGCCTGCTGCTTACCGGCAGCTGATTTTAGAAAATTAATCACCAGTTTTTAAACAAGAGACGAGTCATGCTACTGAGAAAAAATATTCCGCTTAAATACGTGTTCGGCAAGATCAAATGGGAAGTATTTGCCGTTACTGCCTACGCTGTTATTGTCGCTATTCTGTACAATAATTTTCATTTTACCCGTATCTCCATTCCGCTGAGCGTGCCGATGCTGCTGGGTACAGTCATATCGCTGCTGCTGGCTTTCCGCTCCAACCAAGCTTATGACCGCTGGTGGGAGGCGCGCGGCATCTGGGGCGCTATTGTGAATGACGGACGCACGCTTGGCCGTCAGATTCTTTCGTTCGTAGATTCCGGCTTTGAATCCGGTGCTATCCGGCAGTTTGAGGAAAATTTCCTGCGCCGTCACATGGCTTGGAATTACAGCCTCAGTCAGCGTTTGCGCGGAGAGAATGCAATAGCAGGTCTTGAGCGCTTCCTCAACAAAAGAGAGCTCATCACCATTTCGAGGTATGATAATCCGCCCGCAGCCATACTGGAACTGCACGCGCGTGACCTTACTTATGCATTGGATCAGGGTTGGATCAATCAATACCAGCAGGTAGAGCTGGACCGCACTTTATCGCGGCTTTGCGATTCTATGGGCAAGTGCGAGCGCATCAAGAATACCGTGTTTCCGGCTACCTACAGCCTGTACATTCATCTTGCAGTCAACTTCTTTATTCTGATGCTGCCCTTTGCGCTGATCGAGTTTTTCGGCTTTATGGAAGTGCCGCTGGTAATCGTTATTTCAGCATTGCTGATGCTCATCGAGAAGATGGCCATTCACCTGCAGGACCCTTTTGAAAACAAGCCGACCGATACGCCCATGACCACTATTTCCAATACCATTGAGCGCGATCTGCGGCAGATGCTGAACGATCACCACGAGCCGATTACCACCTCTGCCGTCGTGCACAAGGGCTACTACCAGCTATAGGTTTTTGCGTTTTGTTTTGTTGAAAGTGCAGCCTGGCGAAGGTTGGAATTCCGGCAGCTTACGGGAATAGTAACAGATGCTCGTAAATACCTGCTTTTTGGAATCTCCGACTCCCCGGGCTTTTTGTTTAACTTTTGGCCGCCTCTTCGCGCAGCTTAAAAAACTCTTCATTCAGCTCATCTATATATGCCAGTATTTGGCGGCGTCCGGTTCCTTTTATCGTGCTGGTAACGAAGGTCTGAGGAATGAATTCCCAGTCTTCCTTCATCTTGTTTTTGAAATGCTTTACATTCTGTGAGGTAATGCGCTGCACGCTCTTGTCGGATTTGGTAAATACCAGCGTAAACGGAACCTGCCATTCGCCGAGCTGGTCCAGAAATTCCATATCCTTCACCTGCGGCTCATGACGGCTGTCGATCAGCACAAAAATGTTCATCAGATTTTCCCGTGTAGTTAGATAAGTAGAGATCATCTTCTGCCACGATGCCCGCTGATTTTGCGATACTTTGGCATAGCCATATCCCGGAAGATCCACCAGATACCATTCGGTATTCTTCGCATTTTTACTGTCCGCATTGTCCGGTCCGCTTTTGATGCTGAAATGGTTGATCATCTGCGTCTTGCCGGGACTGGCGCTCGTTTTGGCCAGCTTTGCATGGCTCGTAATCATATTGATGAGCGAGGACTTGCCCACATTGGAGCGGCCGATAAAAGCATATTCAGGCCGGTCGGGCTTCGGGCAGTTTTCCGCTTTGGGACTTGAAATGACGTATTGGGCAGATTTAATTTGCATTGCGCTCAGAGGATGTAATTTTGCCGCAACATGCAGCGGACAACAACAAGTGATCACCAGGCAGTATTGCCGGATGCGGCTTCAAAATTAAGCAAGAAAGAACAGGTAGCGGAAATGTTTGACGGCATTGCCGGCCGTTATGATTTTCTGAACCATTTTCTTTCCCTCGGTATTGATAAGGGCTGGCGCAAAAAAGCTATTCGTGAGATCGCTAGTATTCATCCCAAAACCATTCTTGACGTAGCTACCGGAACCGGCGATCTGGCGATTGCGGCTGCTAAAGCGATCCCCGAAGCATCCATCACCGGAGTAGATATTTCAGAAGGGATGCTGGGAGTAGGGCGCAAAAAAATTACTGCGCTGAGCATGGATCATAAAATTAAGCTACAATCCGGCGACAGCGAATCATTGCCTTTTCCTGATGCGTCTTTTGATGCGGTGACCTGCGCTTACGGCGTGCGAAACTTTGAGCATTTGGAGGCCGGACTAAAAGATATGCATCGGGTGATGAAGCCAGGCGGCAAAATCGCTATTTTGGAATTTTCCCATCCAAAGCAATTTCCGGTCAGGCAGTTTTACCATTTTTACTTCCGCTATATTCTGCCAACGATGGGCAAACTGGTATCTAAGCACAGCCGCGCCTACACTTATCTTCCCGAGTCCGTCATGGCTTTCCCGGAAGGCAAAGTATTCTGTGAAACCCTTACTCGGTGCGGCTTTAAGGATGCCAAAGCGAAGCCTTTGACTTTTGGCATTACCACTCTTTACACTGCTGCGAAATAGTCTTCTGCTGTCCTGAAATTTTTGCTGCGGAAAAATCGGGTGAAATAAGTATGGAAAATTTCACCGGCTGCTTCTTTGTCTTAAAGAGCAGCTATGGAAAAGCAACGATTATTAAACGCCGATTATCTGGACATTATCTTTGATAACCGCAATAAAAAATACGGCGGTTACGAGCTGCGGCAACACTATCCTGAGCGGGCAAAGCGGGCTACTTATATTGTGCTGCTTGCAGCAGGTATGCTTTCTTCCATCCCTGTAATTGCAGGGATTCTGGGCAGTAAAAACAGGATTAATATGCCTATGCAAATGGATCATACGATAACGATTGTGAATACGCAATTGCCCAAAGAGCCACAGCAGCCAAAACCTGTAACAAAGTCCGCAACGGTCGCCGCAATAGCTCCAACCGTAGCCGTGCTCGCACCCAGAATTGTACCCAATGATCTCGTGCCCGATGATGTGCCAAAACCTGTAGATAGCCTCGGTGACCGCATGATTGGCAGGAACAACAATGATGGTCACGCCGGTGCATTGGTAGCTGATAACGGCCAATTGGATGGTGATGGGCCAATACCCAAAAATCCGCCGGTAATAGACCCGCCTGTGCGCAAAGAGATTATGATACAGGTGAGCCAGATGCCCGAATTTGAAGGAGATGTGGCCGGTTATCTTCAGAAGCACCTAAACTACCCGGAGCAGTCAAGACAGAATGGAGAAGAGGGCAGGTCTGTAGTAAAATTTGTAGTGAATGAAGATGGTACAATCAGCAATTCAGAAATTGTGCGCTCGTCCGGTTTTCCGGTATTGGACAATGAAGCCCTGCGTGTGGTCAGCGCTATGCCGCACTGGAAGCCCGGCAAGCAGCAGGGAGTTCCGGTGAAAGTATATTTCAACCTGCCCATTACCTTTCATCTGGACTGATTCCCGCCAGAGAAAATTCTGCTGTCTTATCTTTGCAGCGAAGATTTATGACAGAGATTATGCTGGAGAATGAACAACTCAGCCTCCTCCCCGAGCGCGCTGTTTGGTGGCCTTCCCAAAAAACAATTTTACTTTCCGATCTGCACTGGGGCAAGAGCGCCCATTTCCGCAAGCATGGCATACCTATGCCCGGCGGCACACAGCATAAAGATGGTCAGCGCCTCGCCGGTATTGTACAAAAGCATGGCGCCGAGCGCCTCATCATAGCGGGCGATTTTTTTCACAGCAGGCACAATCAGGAAGTAGAAGATTTCGGCATCTGGCGCGCTTCCCACAAAGAGCTGCACATAGATTTTGTACTGGGGAATCATGATATACTGCCACGCAACGCATATGAAAGCTGGAACCTGTGCGTACATGAAAGCAGCCTGCTGGAAAAGCCGTTTTTCATATCACATGATGCAGTGCAAAACCAGGATCAGTTCACCATTCACGGACATATCCATCCCGGCGTAAAGCTGCATGGGCTTGGCCGCCAGTCCTTTACTCTGCCAGCTTTCTGCATCAATCATACCTGTATGGTACTGCCGGCGTTCGGCGAATTTACAGGCTGCAAAATCGTGCGTGCCGACGATTATCAAAAACTATACGTAATCGGCGATGGTAAAGTAATGCTTTGGAAATAAACATTTTTTAAGAATAGAAAAGCGGGTGAATAATTTTTTACAGTCTTCTTCATAAATAATCAGAGGCGAAATATCGAAACTGCAGGAATGCGCCCAAAGGTGCGTTCTAAATAAGACGAACTTTATTCCATACCCTTTAATACCTCATAAAACCGGTAAGCATCCTCAAAAGTATTGTACAGCGGTACCGGTGCAATGCGGATCACATCAGGCTCCCGCCAGTCAGCGATCACACCCGCTTCCGTAAGCTTATCAAACACTTCTCGTCCCCGCTCATGAAAAAGCAGAGAGAGCTGCGCGCCGCGCTTTTGCGGTTCTTTTGGGGTAATGACCGTGAAAGGCAAATGCATGATATCGTTCAGCAGAAATTCAAGATAGGCAGTTAGTATCAGGCTTTTTTCATGTAGGGCAGTCATACCGGCCTTTGCATAAATATCCAGCGATGCACGGTGCGCAATCATATTGAACACAGGTGCATTGCTCATCTGCCAGCTTGCTGCGCCCTTCTGCGGTATGAATCCTTTCTTCATCTTAAAGCGCGTACTTTCTTCATTGCCCCACCATCCTGCCAGCCGGAAGGTCTTGGGATTATTGCCATGATGCTCGTGCACGAAAGCCCCAGCTACTCCGCCCGGACCGCTGTTCAGGTATTTATAAGAGCACCAGCAGGCAAAATCCACATTCCAGTCGTGAAGCTGCAAAGGCACATTGCCTACCGCATGCGCCAGATCATAGCCGGCATAAGCGCCTACACGCTGTGCAGCAGCAGTAATTTTTTTCAGATCAAAAAGCTGACCGGTATAGTAATTGACCCCGCCGATCATCACCAGCGCCAGCGTACTGTCTGCCTCTTTAATGGCAGCAAGTATATCTTCTTCATTGATCGTGTGTTCGCCCTCGCGCGGATGGATCTCGATGATCGCATCTTCCGGATCGTAGCCATACATGCGTACCTGTGTTTCTATCGCATATTGGTCGGAAGGGAAAGCGCCGGCCTCCATCAGTATTTTATAACGCTGTGGTGTAGGGCGGTAGAAAGAGATCAGCAGCAGATGAAGATTCACCGTAAGCGTGTTCATCGCCACCACCTCTTCTTTCCGTGCACCAACAATATCTGCAAGCGTTTCAGAAAAAAGATGATGGTAATAAAGCCACGGATTGCGCGCCTGTGTATGACCTTCCACACCATAGGCTGCCCAGTCATCCAGCTCGTTCTGCATCAGGTAAGCTGTGCTTTTGGGCTGCAGGCCTAATGAATTGCCGCAGAAGTAATGTACATCCTGCCCGTTGTGCTGCGGAAACAGGAACCGCTCGCGGAACGGAAACAGGATATCTACCTGATCCTGCGATTGGGCATATTCAAGAGTAGCTTCAAAAGACTGATTCATGCGGCGGGAAGATTTTGCTGCCGCAAAAGTAATCTCAAATAAGAAATACAATATTCAAAATTGGAAACGATCATCAGCCAAAGCAATAAACGTCTTCTGCGGAAAGGAACGATTTTTGACTGAATAGCGATGAGCCCCGCACGAAAAGCACATAACGCATACGTACCGGCTGCTCAACCATAAATAAAACTACATTTACATTCTAAAAAAGCACACTGATTTATGAAAAAGGCATTACCAATCATCATTATCCTGATCATTATTCTTGGTATAGGTGGCTGCAGCTATAACGGTATGAACGCCTCCCGCCTTGAGGTAGATAATAAGACGGGCGAGCTTCAGGGCGCCTATCAGCGCCGTGCAGACCTTATTCCCAATCTGGTGGCTACCGTAAAGGGCGCTGCCGATTTTGAAAAGAGTACTTATGTGCAGGTAGCGCAGGCCCGTGCGGGCAATCTTACAGCCGCTACAAAATTCAGTCCGGAAGATGTAACGCCGGAAAAGCTGGCCGCTATGCAAAAAGCAGGTACGGAAGCGCTGCAGGCAGCAAGAATGGCCATCAACGTAGCTGTAGAGCGCTATCCCGACCTCAAGGCTACAGGCAATTTTTCTGATCTTCAACGCCAGCTGGAAGGCACAGAAAACCGAATCAATGTATCGCGCAACAATTATAATGAAGCGGTCAAAAACTTCAACCTGAAAGTGACCAACTTCCCCGGTAATATAATGGCCGGCATTTTTGGATTCAAGCAGCGCCCTATGTTTCAGGCCGATGCTGGTGCCAAAGATGCTCCTAAAGTGCAGTTTTAATCTGTTGTAATCATGCTATTCAGGAAGCCAAAACCATTGCTCACCGCAGAAGAACAAGAGCTCGTTGTTCGGGAGATACGCATCGCAGAAGCGCGTACCACCGGAGAATTGCGCGTATTTGTAGAGTCTCACTGTACTTATATGGATGCGATGGATCGGGCTAAAGAGCTATTTAAGGTGCTGGGCATGGAAAAAACAGAATGCAGAAATGCAGTAATCGTGTACTTGGCTTTAAAGGATAAGCAGTATGCCATTTTTGGCGATGAGCAGATCTATACAAAAGCCGGTGGCCCACAATTCTGGCAAAATGCCGGTACCGTATTGCTCGGACATTTCAGGGCAGGCCGCATTGCAGAAGGACTCGCCGCGTGCATTAACGCACTGGGCGAGGCGCTGGAAGCGCATTTTCCGCCCGATCCTTCTGTAGATAAAAATGAGTTACCCGACGAAATCGTATTTGGCAAATGAGCAGGCTTCTCCGTATTGTTGTTTTAGGTGTGGGCATTCTGCTTCAGACGCTGTTATCTGTTCAGAGCTATGCAGATGATTTTCCGGCAAAGCCCAATCCGCCGAAGCTGGTCAATGATTTGGCTCATTGTATGAGCGCGGATGAAGTAGCATTGCTCGAAAGCCGGTTAGTGGCCTTCTCCGATTCCACAACCAATCAGATTGCCGTTGTCACCATCAAAAGCCTGGGCAGCTACGAAGTGGCCGACTATGGAGAGAAGCTTTTTAACCGCTGGGGGATTGGTACGGAAAAAAATAAAAACGGAGTGCTGGTATTGGTGGCTATTGATGATCACCGGATGAATATCACAACCGGTAAAGGTCTGGAAGGCGCGTTGCCCGATATTACCGCCGGGCAAATCATCGACAATGAGATGAAGCCATCTTTCCGTGAGAATAAGTATTATCAGGGTATTGATGCCGGAGTTACGGCGATCATGGCAGCGACCCGCGGAGAGTATAAAGGCGATCCATTACAGCAGCGAAGTCATCCTGCACGGAACATGCTGCCTTTGCTGATTCTGATTATTGTTGTCCTAATTATCATCAGTCGTAGAAGTGGCGGCGGCGGTGGCAGCTATATGAGTGGCCGCGGATACGGTGGCTTCGGCGGAGGATTCCTGGGCGGCAGCATTCTCGGCAACGGAATGGGAGGAGGCTGGGGTAGCGGCGGCGGCGGTGGATTCGGTGGCTTTGGCGGTGGCTCTACAGGCGGCGGCGGAGCCAGCGGAAGCTGGTAATGCTTCATGTTGCTTAAGTAAATTCAGTTTACGGCTAAATTATTCAGGACGAGAGATAGCATATAAAAAGCCGCAGGTAAAACCTGCGGCTTTTTTGTTCAGATTCGCTGCCGGGTTAATTTCTAAATCCAGGTCGTGCCCGAAATTTTTTATTGTCAACAGCTACTTGGCAAGATATCGTTTGCTCAAACAAAAAGCGCCATCTTTCATAGATGGCGCTTTGCTACAATCAAGAAAAAATCCCGGTGTTACTTATTTTACTTCTTCGTACTCAGCATCGGCTACATCATCGGCGCCACCGGCATTGCTACTTTGTGACTGCCCGCCCATATCTGCGCCCGGCTGGCCTTGGCCATCGCCGCCACCTTGTGCATACATATCCTGTGATGCTGCCTGCCATGCGTTGTTCAGTGTTTCTGAAGCGCTGTCAATGCCGCTTATATCTTCATTCTTATGAGCTTCTTTCAGACTGTTGACGGCATCTTCAATAGCCTGCTTTTTATCAGCAGGAATCTTATCGCCGTACTCTTTCAGCTGCTTTTCTGAGTTGAATATAAGACCATCTGCCATGTTGAGCTTTTCAACGCGCTCACGCACTTGCTTATCGCTTTCTTCATTGGCTTTGGCTTCATTCTTCATCTTTTCGATCTCTTCCTTGCTCAGACCAGAGCCGGCTTCGATGCGGATATTTTGCTGCTTGCCGGTGCCTTTATCCTTTGCCGTTACATGAAGGATACCATTGGCATCAATATCGAAAGTCACTTCTACCTGCGGAACGCCACGCGGTGCCGGCGGAATGCCATCGAGTACAAAGCGGCCGAGGCTCTTATTGTCTTTAGCCATTGGGCGCTCACCCTGCAGCACCACGATCTCAACGCTAGGCTGGTTGTCTGATGCAGTAGAGAAACTTTCGCTTTTGCGGGTAGGAATGGTTGTATTACTGTCAATCAGGCGGGTCATTACACCACCCATCGTTTCAATACCGAGGGAAAGCGGCGTTACGTCCAGCAGCAGTACATCCTTTACATCACCAGTAAGTACACCGCCCTGAATAGCAGCGCCAACGGCTACTACTTCATCCGGATTTACACCCTTGTTTGGTTTTTTGCCGAAGAATTTTTCTACTACTTCCTGAATTTTAGGGATACGGGTAGAACCACCTACGAGGATGATCTCGTCAATATCGCCAATCTGAAGACCCGCGTCTTTTAATGCTTTGCGACATGGCTCCAGCGTACGCTCAACGAGGCTGTCCGACAGTTGCTCGAATTTTGCGCGGCTCAGCTTACGCACAAGGTGCTTCGGCACGCCATCTACCGCAGTAATGTATGGCAGGTTAATCTCTGTTTCCTGTGAAGAAGAAAGCTCAACCTTAGCTTTTTCTGCTGCTTCCTTCAGACGCTGCCAGCTCATCGGATCTTTATGCAGATCAATGGCTTCATCTTTCTTGAATTCATCAGCCAGCCAGTCCATGATTACTTTATCAAAGTCATCACCGCCAAGGTGCGTATCACCATTGGTTGATTTTACTTCAAATACGCCATCTCCGAGCTCAAGCACAGATACGTCAAACGTACCGCCACCGAGGTCAAATACAGCGATCTTGGAATCTTTGTGCTGCTTGTCGAGGCCATAGGCAAGCGCTGCTGCTGTAGGCTCATTGATGATACGGCGGACATTCAGGCCGGCAATTTCACCGGCTTCCTTGGTCGCCTGACGCTGTGCATCATTAAAGTATGCAGGAACTGTAATCACCGCTTCATTCACTTCGTGGCCCAGAAAATCTTCTGCTGTCTTCTTCATTTTCTGAAGGATCATTGCAGAAACCTCTTGCGGAGTGTACATGCGGCCATCAATATCCACACGCGGAGTATTATTGTCGCCCTTTACAATTTTGTAGGCGTTGTGCTTCAGCTCTTCGCCCACTTCGTCAAAGCGGCGGCCCATATAACGCTTGATGGACTGGATGGTAGCAGTAGGGTTGGTAATAGCCTGGCGCTTGGCAGGATCCCCTACTTTGCGCTCGCCATTTTTCAAAAATGCTACAATGGAAGGGGTGGTGCGGCGGCCTTCGTCGTTCGCGATTACCACTGGTTCGTTGCCTTCCATAACGGACACACACGAGTTGGTGGTGCCTAAGTCAATGCCAATAATTTTAGCCATAATTCAGTATAATTAGTTGAGTTGGTTTAGAAATTCTTTTCTTCTATCCTGCAACAATAAAAGTGCCAGCGCTATCCGTTGTGCAAAAATGTCATGCCATCTGTCATTTTTCAATAAAAAAGCCCTGTTGCTGGTACAACAGGGCAGTTCATTAAGTTATTTACTGTCAATATGTAGTCTAGTGATCGGCGAAATCGATAAAATTAAGATTCTTGGTCAGGTCGTTGCGCTTGATAGAATCGAGGGTGGTTCGGGTGAACGGGATGTTGTACCGGATGCGCATAGAGCGGCTGGCAAACAGGCCCAGCACGTCTTTACCCATAACATTTGTATAATTGGTCTTGATCTGATCAGCAGTGATGCCACCTTGCGCAGCATTGATCTGCATGTAATTATAAAATTCCTGACTGGCCGCCCATACATATACATCGGCACTGTCCAGATAGCGCTTTATGCCCGGATCGGCCTTGATATTGCTGGCAAGCACACTATAAAATTCTGAGCGGTCTACTGTCAGCGCCACAGATTGGGCGCCAAGATTCGGATCATAGACGGCACGGGCAAAGTTCCATGTAAATGAACTGTCTGTCTGCGGGCCGCTGCCAATCTGTGAAGCATATTTGATGCGGATAAAGCCTTCCAGATATTTTGCATTGGTAGGCACATTCGTCTGCAGCGAATATTTATTATCGATCGCAACGTTATTGAATGCCAGTTGGGCATTTGTCAGCGAGAAGAGCGGAATGTAGAAGTTGCCTGCACCATTCGCACCATTTGTATTGATCACACTCGTTTCAGCAGAGTCTACATTACCGGTCTCGAGATTTTTAACGACGAGGCGGTAGCGATAAGCGGCATTGAGCGCGCGCGTGGCTTTGTAAGCGTAGCTTGGCGCCTGGAAAAAGGTACCCTGATCTTTAGGCAGATTCTCAGTGGCCATATCTACCTTGGGCAATACATCATCTGTAACCACGCTGTTGTTGTTTAACGCCTTCAGATGCACTTCCAGATTGCGGAAATAGTTGGAGTCCGGAATCTTGGCCAGGTCATAAGCGCTGCGGTTCTGATCCATGAACACCTTCTGGATGCGGATGTACTGTGCACCATCATCTACATTCAGAAACCCATAAACCAGGGTAACGTCTTTATAAGGCGCAGCAACGTCAAAGTCCTCTGAGCAGGAGCTGATGCTGAATGCACTGGCAGCCAATGCCAGACCGGCTATAAGTTTAGTTAACTTCATGTTCTATTATCGGGAAGATTGCAAATATAAGGGTTTGGCATACAGAACGGCATTATTCCATGATTCCTGTTCGCTATAGTGCTTCAAATCCTGAATACAGGATTACTTTTGCAGCAAATTTTACTTTCCAGAAGATGACATTAGCCGCCCAGATCAAAGCTGCTGCTTTTGATGCGCTCAGCAACCTTTTCCCCGATACGCCGATCACGCAGGAGCAGATCACAATCAATCAGACCAAGCCGGAATTTACCGGTGACTATACGATTGTGCTCTTTCCGTTTCTGAAGCTGCTGCGCACCAGGCCGGATGTGATTGGCAAGCAATTGGGCGATTACCTGCTGGAAAAAACAGACCTTCTTGCGCAGTATGACATCGTTGCCGGTTTTCTGAATCTTACCATTAAAGATGCCTACTGGCCTGCCTTTTTATTAAATCATTTTAACGACACAGCATACGGAGAAGCACCTAAGCATGACTTCCGGGTAATGGTTGAATATTCTTCACCGAATACCAATAAGCCGCTGCACTTTGGTCATTTGCGCAACAATTTTCTGGGCTTCGCAATGGCTAATGTGCTGAAGTCGCAGGGCTCCGCAGTCGTCAAAGCCAATCTGGTCAACGATCGCGGCATCCATATCTGCAAAAGCATGGTGGCCTGGAAGCATTTTGCCAATGGCGCTACGCCGGAATCGCTTAAAGTAAAGGGCGATCATCTGGTAGGCGATTATTACGTAAAATTCAATGATGCCTATAAAGCAGAGATCAAAACGCTGACCGACGGCGGCATGGAGCAAACTGTAGCAGAAAAAGAAGCTCCCATTATGAAAGAAGCGCAGGATATGCTGCGGAGCTGGGAAGCAGGTGATGAAGAAGTGCGCCATCTATGGCAGACGATGAATGGATGGGTGTATAAAGGCTTTGAAAAGACGTACAAAAAGCTGGGCATCGACTTCGATAAAATGTACTACGAAAGCGATACCTACTTACTGGGAAAAGAGCTGGTACAACAGGGATTGGAGAAAGGCGTGCTCTTCAAAAAAGAAGATGGCTCTGTATGGGTAGACCTGACTGATGATGGCCTTGACCAGAAGCTGCTCCTGCGTGGCGACGGCACTTCCGTATATATGACGCAAGATCTTGGCACAGCAAAGCTTAAGTACGATGATTTCAGGCTGAACCAATCTGTCTATGTAATTGCGGATGAGCAGAACTACCACATGCAGGTGCTGAAGCTGATTCTCAAAAAGCTGCACGAGCCTTGCGCAGACGGCATCTTTCACCTGTCCTACGGAATGGTGGAATTGCCTACCGGCAGAATGAAGAGCCGCGAAGGTACGGTAGTGGATGCTGATGATATGATGCAGGAAATGATTCAGCTGGCCAAAGAGCAAACAGAAGAGGCCGGTAAGACAGAAGGGTTCTTGCAAAGCGAGCTGGATGCGCTTTATGATATGATTGGCCTGGGGGCTTTAAAGTTTTATCTGCTGCGCGTAGATCCTAAAAAGAAAATGATCTTCGACCCGAAAGAGTCCATTGATCTGCATGGATTTACGGCTACATTCATTCAATACGCACATGCCCGTATCTGCTCTGTGCTGCGGAAAGAACAAATTGCGCTGCTGCCCGATCGTACGCAATTCCAGTCATTTGTGCTGAGCGGGCTAATTGCACCTTTGGAAAAAGAGCTGCTGATTACCCTGGAGCAATATCCATCTGTTACTGAGACTGCGGGCATCGAATTTAATCCTTCGCTTATTTGCAATTATGCCTTTCGCCTGGCGCAGCATTTCAATAGCTTCTACGACGTGCACAGCATTGCCCATGCGGAAAATGAAGAGAAAAAAGCATTGCGTCTGATGCTGGTCATAATGACGGCGCAGGTGCTTCGCCATTCGATGCAGCTGATGGGCATCCGCCTGCCGGAGAAGATGTAGAAACAGGTATAGAAAAGTTACAGGTGCAGCTGAAATGACGGGTTCTGAAAAATGTGAATAATGTTTCTTCATAAATGACAAATCATCATGAGCAAAATCAAAAATCCTTTTAATCTTTGCAATGAAATTTACCCTTTTTTAAATATTCTTCAATCAGCGTTATGAAAGTTGCTTACGACAAATCAGCCGATGCCGTGTACATTTATATCAAGCAGGATGCGGTAAGTGAATCAAAGGAAAAAGCGCCCGGCGTATTTTTTGATTATGACAGTAGTGGTCAGCTTATTGGCATCGAAATCCTGGAAGCCACAGACAAGGGCATTCAGCCTAAGAAATTTGAGTACGAGTTGATCTGATACATTAATCATGTTCGGAGTCCTGGTCGCATTCGGCGAGAAATAAAAGCAAAAAGCCTGCATTGGTAAATGCAGGCTTTTTTATACACATAAATTTTTGTGCTCAACGCAGCCGTGCATAAGCAGACTGGTGTTCATCATTCCTGTTGCCAACAGCGCGTATAGCCGGATACCAGGCAGCCAGCAATCCTACACCGATAACGGTGGAGAGCACCAGCACGAAATCCGTTGCCTGCAGCGCTACAGGATAAGCTTTGATTACAAAAGTGCCATTCAATTCTACCCAGCCAAAATGCTGTTGCCCCCAGCAGATAAAGCCGCCGATGATAATGCCGAACAGCCCGCCGATTCCTGACCAAAGCAGCCCTTCCAATAGAAAGATCACACGAATAGTTGGCGCCGGTGCGCCCATAGCGGAGAGAATGGCCATATCCTTTTCCTTCTCAAGCACCAGCAGGGAAAGCGCACCAATCATATTTACTGATGCAATCAGTAGCACAAACAGCAGGATAGCATAAGTAGCCCACTTTTCCGTGCGCAACACCTGATAAAGCGTATGATTCTGCTCAAAGCGCGTTTCTACCACAAGGTCTTTTCCTGTAAGCTGCTGCAATTGCCTTTTTAGCTGATCCGCATCTGTACCGGGCTTCAGCTTCATTTCAATGGCAGAAATGTTGCCTTCTTCACCGAATAATTCCTGGGTAAGCGCAATGGGCGCAAGAATATATTTATCATCAAATTCATCCTGCACCCGGAAAATGCCATCGGGTTTCAGAAGCAATGTACGCTCAGCTTCTGTGGGATTGAGGGTGAGGTTTTCTGCCTTCGAATTTGGGTAATGTACATTCAGCCTGCTGAAATCATTGTTCACATCCAGCCCGATGCGGCCTGCAATCTGCATCCCGATAATGGCTGTGGGAAGAATGCCCGGTGTGAGCGAGTCGCGCCCGTTGGTAATATAAGGCTGGACCTCATTGACCGCGAAGTAGCGGTTGTCAATGCCTTTCAGGGTAGCAATCACGATCTCGCCCTTTTCGGTATTGATGAGCACATTATCTTCAATGACTGGTGCTATCTGCTGAATGCCTTGCTGGGCGCGCAATTGAGTGTAGAATTGTTGTGGAGCTTTGAAAAACTTGCCGTTGGCTGGCGTAATGCGCATATCCGGATAGAAAGCTTTATACAGATCGCGCACCACTACTTCAAAGCCATTGAACACAGAAAACAGGATAATCATAGCCGCGCTGCCCACCATAATGGCCAGCATACTGATGCGCGACAGGATAGGCACTGCATTGGCGCTGCTTTTGCCCCGTACGTACCGCAAAGCCAATAAGAGCGCCAGACGGCCATTCATGCTTTAAGCCTCTTCGTTGGTAGATGAACTGTTGATGCCTTTGTCCTCCTCGTCTTCTTTTATCTTCCTGAATACCTCTTCCATTTTAAAGACGTAATCAAGCGTATCATCAATAAAAAACTGCAGCTCAGGCACTCTGCGGAGCTGATTTTTGACCCGCTGGCCAAGCGCATTGCGCCATTCGGCGGTGCGCTCCCTGAATTCCTTCAATACAGCGGCCTGATCTTTGATCTGAAAAAAGCTCAGATACACGCGCGCTTCCATCAGGTCCGGCGTCAACATTACTTTAGAGACAGAGACCATTCCGCCACCGGTCATACTCATTCCTTCTTTCTGAAAAATACCGCTCATCTCCTGTTGCACGAGCTTCCCCACTTGTTTTTGCCGCTTCGTTTCTTCCATAATCGATAAAGGTAACCCAATTGTCATTCCGCAGGAAATAACTGCCGCCGTCAGTGGCGTATCCATGGAAATTTCTTAACTTGCCGTCTTCTCTTTTTTCTGAAAAACCAATACTTACGCATATATTCATGAACCATCAACAGGTGCTTTCGCGAATTGCTCTTCTGGCAGTCCTTCCTTTTACGCTCTGGAGCTGTAAAGAAAAGGTAACAGGCTTCACTACCACACCAATCATCGCTACAGATACTACTTATATGGCGGCGGTAGAGAGCCCGCAATGGCACCGGGTGCTGATCGAAGAGTTTACCGGAGTATCCTGCCCGCCCTGCCCGAAAGGGCATCAGGCGCTGGAGTCGATTCTGGCGGCGCATTACAATTCGACTACCAGTATTGACAGTGTTTCTATCATTGGCATACAATCGACCGGTATACCGCAGGCAGAGCCGGTGGATGAGGCGCCATACCATTCCCGCCACGACAACCGAACGGCAGATGGCAGTGAGATTTACAATTCCGTCTATGGTACGTTTGGGAGCATTCCCCGCGCCGGTATTGACCGTGTGCCGTCTAATAATATTCTTTCTATTCAGCGGGATCTGTGGGCAAGCTCTGTGAATGATCGCCTGCGCGTGCCTGCACCTGTGAATATGACCATCAGCTCTACCTACGATGCAGGTTCTCACCAGGCAGTGATCAGAGTGCACGTAGCTTATACTGCTGATGTACCGAGGAAGCAGAATCTGAATCTCGCGATTATTGAGAATGACATTATTGATGCGCAGAAAAATGACCTTAAAATTGATTCTGAATATCATCACCAGCACGTGCTGCGCGATATGCTTACACAGCCAACCGGCGAGGGCATGATGAATGATCTGTCTGTTAAAGAGGCCGGCCGCGCCTATGACCGCACATTCGTTTATACAGTGAGTAATGATTGGGTGCCGGAAAATTGCCGCCTGATTGCCTACATCACCAACAACGAGGGCACAGACAAGCAGGTACAGCAGGCCGCAGAAGTGTCTCTTAAATAACCGCTAACAAACTTTCCATTATCTTGCCTCCGCCTTTATGGTGTGAGGCAATTTTTTTAAGTAATGAACATGATTAAACAATCGCTGGCAGCGCTTGGCATAGGTGCTTCTTTATTGCTGCTGAATGCCTGTAAGAACAATGACGGCTCATCATCCGGCACCCCGCCTGCTGATACCACTCATACAAACACGACTGCTCCCTCAAATATTCCTGCTTTCAACGAAGACTCTGCTTATACGAGCGTGGCCGCACAGGTGGCCTTTGGTCCGCGCACACCGGGCTCCGCAGCGCAGAAGCAGTGCGCCGACTGGATGCAGGCCAGATTGAAGCCCTATTGCGATTCTGTGTATCGTCAGGAAACTACTGTGAAAGGTGGAGATGGCAAGAGTCTCCCGTGCATCAATATCATCGGGGCAATCAATCCTAAAGCCACGCGGCGCGTGCTGTTGCTGGCGCACTGGGACAGTCGTCCGTGGGCGGATAATGATGTAAAAGACAAAGACAAACCGATCCTTGCAGCAGACGATGGCGGCAGTGGGGTAGGCGTGCTCATAGAAGTGGCGCGCATCCTGAAAAGCAGCCCGTTGCCGGGAGATCTGGGTGTAGATATTCTGTTCACAGATGTGGAAGATTATGGAAACAGCGATTGGGGGAAAGATACTTATTGCCTCGGTACTCAATACTGGGCCAAGCATCCGCATGTGCCGGGCTATAAAGCCGATTTCGGCATCCTGCTGGATATGGTGGGCGCTGCTGAAGCCCGCTTCCCGATGGAATCCACCTCTGCGG
Source organism: Chitinophagaceae bacterium (assembly GCA_965200035.1). Classification (GTDB taxonomy): domain Bacteria; phylum Bacteroidota; class Bacteroidia; order Chitinophagales; family Chitinophagaceae; genus UBA1952. The sequence continues at coordinate 3,018,827 of OZ241334.1, forward strand.
GATATGCCGGAAGCATTCAGAAAAACATCTGGGAAGCCGCCAACAAAGCAGGCTATTCTTCCTTCTTTCCATTTGCACAGGGTGGTGGTGTAGAAGACGATCATAAATATGTAAATGAGATGGCGCACATCCCAACGGTAGATATCATCAGCCTGCGCGATGATTCACCCACCGGCTTCCCGCTGCACTGGCATACGCATAACGACAACATGAGCATCATCAGCCGCAATACGCTGAAAGCGGTCGGCCAGACATTGCTACAGGTCCTTTACGATACCGCACAGCCGAGTGCATAGCCACTGACTTTATCTTTGCTTTTTCGGGCCCGGCCCGCCTTTAAATACCATACTTCCTTCCAGTGAAATATCGATTCGCCCTGCTTATTGTCTTTTTGATCATCATTGCAGACCAGTGCTCCAAAGTGTATGTAAAAACCCATTTTTACAATGGTGAGGAGATCAACGTGATCGGTCAGTGGTTCCGGCTTCACTTTCTGGAAAATCCGGGCATGGCCTTCGGGATGCAGTTCAGCAAAACGGATATGGGCAAACTGCTGCTGACTTCGTTTCGCCTGCTGGCAGTGCTGGGCGGCTTTGTATTTCTGAAGAGGCTGGTAACAAAAGGCTATAGTCGTGGAGTCATTATTTGCGGTGCGTTCATCCTCGCAGGCGCATTGGGCAATCTGATAGATTCGCTTTTCTACGGGCTTATCTTTACGGAAAGCTCATTTCATTTAGCAAAGCTGGTTCCTTGGGGGCAGGGCTATGGGAAACTGTTTCATGGCAGGGTAGTGGATATGCTTTATTTTCCGCTGTTTAAAGTAACTATTGCAGGCCGTGAATTTGAATTCTTTGAACCGGTATTCAATATTGCCGATGCAGCCATTACCATCGGCGTGCTTACACTGGTAATCTTTCAGAAAAAGCTGCTTCAACCCATGGGCCAGCAGCATACCGTTATTGTGCAGGATAAAAACGTGGATAGTATTCAACTACCTCAGTCTAAAATACACAAATCATAATCCGGCGATTGTATGGATGAGCTGATTCCTATCAATGTAATGCTCTCCGGGCGCAGCTATCGCATCCGCATCAGGCCGGATGAGGAAGCTGCTGTACGGCGCTCTGTAAAGGCCGCAGATGAAAAAGTCAATGAGCTTCGTCAGCTATATGCCGGCAAGGACGATCAGGATTTTCTGGCAATGTGTCTCCTTATGTATGCAACAGATACTTCGGCTGCAGGCAATGGTTCGGATAGCAGCGGGATCAGCGATCTTATTGCTAAGATCGATAAAGCGCTGGCGAAAAAGGATTAGGCGGGTAATACATCTAGCAAACGCTCCATCCTGCTTCCCCGTGATCCTTTGATGAGTATGGCTGCTTTCTGAGGCACTTCTTCAGCCAGTTGCAAAGCTGCTTCCTCAGAGCTGTTATACCATTGATAAGTACCGGATACATCCCTGAATTCCGGGCCTACCAGCAATACATTTTCCCACTCATAAGCGTTGATCAGCTCTATCAGCGCCTGATGCTCTTCTTCCTGCTCCGCACCCATTTCCTTCATGCCGCCCAGCCACAGCATCTTATGCGGGAGGTTAAGCGCGGCAAAATTCATGATGGCAGCGCGCATACTGCTTGGGTTGGCATTGTAAGCATCCAGCACAATAGTATTCGAACCTTTCTTTAATAATTGTGATCGGCTATTATCCGGCAGATAGGCTTCTATAGCCTGCCTGATGTCATCTATGGGTACTCCAAAATGAAGCCCGGCAGCTACGGCAAACATAACATTTGGGAAGTTATAACTGCCTACCAGTTGTGTCTGTATCTGTGTTTCTGCGCCATAAGTTAATACCGCTATTTTTAAGAAAAGCCCGTCTGTAAGTGGTTTGCCAATATACCGTGCATTGGCGCTGCCATAAGTGATCTGAGCCGATATGCCCCGCGCCATTTCTTCCAGGTAATCCAGATCTGTATTGCGGAAAATACTGCCGCCCGTTTCCCGCAGATATAAGAATAGCTCGCCCTTGCCTTTACGGATATTTTCCAGCGATCCAAAGCCCTCAATATGTGCCTTGCCGCAATTGGTGATAATGCCATGTGTAGGCATCGCAATCCGGCAATAACTATCGATCTCATGCAAATGGTTCGCACCCATTTCTATGATAGCCATTTCCGCATCCAGTCCTATAGACAAAAGGGTCAGTGGAATGCCGATATGATTATTGAGATTGCCTGCAGTGGCGTAAGTCTTAAAGCGCGAGCTCAGTGCAGCCATCAACAGCTCTTTCGTAGTTGTTTTACCGTTAGAGCCTGTAATTGCAATAAAGGGAATGTTGAATTGCTTGCGATGATGCCTGGCCAGCAATTGAAGTGTTTCCAGCACAGCATCTACCAGAATGCATTGATCGTTGATTTGATAAGCTTCTTCATCTACAACCACATAAGCCGCGCCCATATCAAGCGCTTGCTGTGCAAATGAGTTGCCATTAAAAGATGGGCCTTTCAGTGCAAAAAAGATATCGCCTGCCTGAAGCTTTCGGGTATCTGTCTGTACAGAAGGATGTTTCAGGTACAGTTCATAGAGATGAAGAATATCCGGGCTCGATTGCATGTCATTCAATGTATACAAGTATTATGCCTGTAGTTATATCCGGCGGTCGAAAAAAGGATTCAATAATAATAAAAAAACCCCTTACAGACGTAAGGGGTTTTTATTTCGTAGCAGTTTAAAACGTATTAGCGTACAACCTTGCGTGCCTTTTTACCACCGAAGAAGTTGCCCGCCTGATCGCTGTTGTTGCCATTAGGGCTACCCAGACGATCCATTACACAACGGAAGCCTACAGTAGAGCTTGCCTGATTCGCCTGCATAAAGCGGCGTGTACCAGGGCTCAGGTAGTAAGCACGGTCAGCCCAGCTACCACCTTTAATCACCTTTGCATCATTGTTCACCAGAGATGCGCGGCCATAATCATAAGAATAGTTGGAAAGGGTGTCACCGTCACCGAAGTCACGTACATCGGCAGTGCGGGTTTCGTAGCGGTTGTTGGCAGCCATTTCTTCCGGAGACATTGTGCGCTTAGGCAGATTGCCCAGGCTATCCTTGTCCTCGATAGAGTTGTCTTCAGCTACGCGCCTGTAAGTCTCATATACATTACCACGGAACGGACGGAACGCTTCCAGATCAGAAGTGATCGGGCGGTAAGTATCCAGTGTCCATTCGCTTACGTTGCCAGCCATGTTATAAAGGCCGAAAGCATTTGGCTTGCCAGAGAAGATTTGTGCAGTGATATCAGCGTTGTCATTCAGACCACCGGCGATACCCATTACGTCACCACGACCACGGGTAAAGTTGCCGTTGAATTCACCTTGGGCAGAATTGCGAAGGCCGTAGCGTGCGCCATCCTTAGGACCCCATGGATAAGTATTACGATCGGTGATTACTTCCTCGCCACGGCGCTTGCCGGTGCTGCGCTCAGGATTGTTGCCAATCAGACCAACTGCAGCGTATTCCCATTCAGCTTCTGTAGGGAGGCGGTAATTAGGAAGCAGGATTCCGTCAGAATAAGTATTGTTGCGGCGACCAGAGCCATTCGGATCCAGATCACGGCGGCGGCGGCCACCTGCGATACCGTCATACTGACCGGCAACGTATGATTCTGTATTGTAAACGTCTTCGTTTACCTGGTTAGGATTCTTTTTCAGCGCGCCGTTCTTCATGAGGATCTGCTCATTTACACGGTCTGAACGCCATTTTGCAAATTCATTTGCCTGATACCAGTTCACACCAACAACCGGATAGTAGTTGTAGCCGGCGTAGCGGAAATAGTATTGAACCAGTGGCTCATTGTAAGCCAGATTCTTACGCCATACCGTTGAATCCGGCAGGGCTTTGGAAACGATCTCCGGATAATCTGAAGAATATGCGCGGGAAAGCCAATAGATATACTCACGGTAGTGAATATTTGCCACTTCCGTCTCATCCATATAAAAAGAAGATACTGATACAGTGCGCGCTATATTATTGCGCTCAAAAGTCAGGTCTTCATCTGTCTGGCCCATGGTAAAACGGCCGCCCTCTACGAATGTAAGGCCGGGACCGGTCTGCTGCCCCTGAAAATTAGGTACATCAAAGCCGCCGAGACGTGGATCATTATATTCCCAACCAGTAGCACGGGAAATGCCAGTGGATTTTTTGGAAGAGGAGGAGCAGGAAGGGAACAGAGTTGCTGCTCCAAGGCACAGCAAGCTCAGGCCAACAAGCGTTCTTTTCATAATCGGAATCAAAAAGTTTGCTACGAGTGAGTTTGGTAAAAACTGTTAAAAACTGTTACAATGATAGAGCAAGTTTTTTGAAAAGTCAAGCGATGTACTATGATTATCCTAAAACAAAGATTTTTTTTCTCTTAAGGTAGCTCATACTAATGTCATAATAATTGCGTTTAAAAGTTATCAGCCCTTACTTTTAAAGCCTTTGGCGGGTTTTATTCGTATTTTTGAGTGCTGGCGTACCCTGTTTTCATCAACCATTTTCTATGAAAAAATTTTTTGCATTTCTTTCCTTTCTAACCCTTTTGAGTATTGAGCACGCAACTGCCCAGCCTAAAAAATACACCGTTTCCCCGGCCGATATCCATGGCAGTTATATTACCGAGCGCATCAGCCTGAAAAATTATGCATTACCCGGCGTGCGGATCACAAGTCCGGAATTTTCGCCGGTCAATGGCCTGCCAAAAGATGTTACTGCCGGCAATACCGCACAGCCAATATTAATGATCGGTATGGAGCGCAAGCAGCCTTTTGTGCTGGTGCGCATTCCTGCTTTTCAGAAAAGTGCAGATGGTAAAGTGCAGCAGTTGACTGGCTTCACGCTGGATGTAGCAGAAGCCAATGCTTCACAGAGTACCACGCCGCAGGCTAGAGGTACCGCTGCCGCCAATTCGGTGCTCGCTTCCGGTACATGGTATAAGATAGCCATTCCTACCCGCGGTATTTATAAAGTGGATTATAGCTTCCTGCAGTCAAAGCTTGGCCTGAACGGCAATGTCAGCTCTGCTTCCGTTCGCCTGTATGGCAATGGCGGGCAGATGCTTTCCGAAGATAACGGCGTTGCGCGCCCGGATGATCTGGTGGAAAATGGCATTTCCATGAATGACGGCGGCGATGGCAATTTTGGTTCAGGTGATTATTTTACGTTCTATGCGGCCGGACCTACAGGCTGGGTAAAAGACAAGACGGCTAATCGCTTTGATCACAAGAAAAATATTTACACAGACAGCGCTTATTATTTTATTACAGTAGATGGCGGCAGTGGCAGCAGCGAGCGCCTTGCGGTACAGTCATCATCGCCCTCCGCCAATGTTACCGTCACTGATTTTAATGATTACCAGATGCATGAGGAAGATGCGGTAAATCCGGGTAAGTTTGGTAAAGAATGGTTGGGCGATCAGATGGGCAATCTTACCCTGAATGGTCTGAGCCGCGATGTTACTTTCAATACAGGCGAGGTAAATGGTAACGTAGAAGCATTGATGGTGCTTGCAGCCCGCTCAAGCGCTTCCGGTTCCAGCATTGATATTTCGGCAAATGGCCAGATGGTGGGCAGCAGCTCTTTTGGCTCTGTAACGCTGGAAGATGATACAGATCCATATCAGGCCAACACAGCTACTTACAGCATTGCACCGGGCAGCACAACTACAGCCCTTCACTTTATGTACAACCCAATGGTCAATGATGGCGTTGGGTATATCCGTTCTATAACATTGAATTATCGCAGAGCGCTGAACTATTCCGGAGGCTCTGTAAGCTTCCGTGATCTGAATAGCGTGGGCGCCGGTAAGGTGGCCAATTTTAAAATCGAAAATGCTACGGCTGCAATGCAGGTTTGGGATGTAACCAATCCATTGCGCCCGGTACGCATGAATGGCTCGCTGAATGGCAGCACTTATTCTTTTACGCAGGATGCGGCTACGCTGCACGAGTATGTGGCTTCAGACGGCGCCCAGTACGGCACACCGGCTTATGTAGGGAAGATAGACAATCAGAATATTCACGGCGCAGGCAAGGTTGATCTGCTTATCGTTACCCATCCTTCCTTTCTGACTGCTGCCAATAAGCTGGCAGATTTTCACCGGCAGCAGGATAATATGCAGGTGCTTGTAGCTACCATAGATCAGGTGTATAATGAGTTTTCTTCCGGTGGTCAGGACATCACTGCGATCCGCGATATGGCCCGCATGTTTTATGTGAATGCCGGCAGCGATACTACGCAATTGCCTAAGAATCTGTTGCTTTTTGGGGATGCTTCTTATGATTACAAAGACCGTATAGCCGGCAACACCAACTTTGTACCCACATTCGAGGCAAATGAATCGGCCGTAATCGGCAACAGCTATGTGATCGATGAGTATTATGCTATGCTGGATGTGAACGAAAACATTAATAATGATACCCTTGCCAATACGCTGGACCTCGGTATCGGCAGGCTTCCGGTGCAGAGCGAGACAGAAGCGGCAGGCGTAGTCAATAAGATTATAGCCTACAAATCTGCCGCTTCGTTTGGTCCGTGGAGGCTGAACAATACTTATCTCGCAGATAATGAAGACGATGCCGGCGATCATCTGCTGGATGCAGAATCGATGCTTGCAGCAGTTACCTCAAAGACCGGCGGCCTTTACAACAATACCAAGATATACCTGGACAACCTGCCATTCGTATCTACCCCTGCCGGCACGCGCTGTCCGGATGGTACAAAGGCGCTGAACGATGATATTTTTAAAGGCACATTTTACATCAATTTCACAGGCCACGGCAACCCGACTGCATTGACGCATGAGCGCGTGCTTACAGTGAATGAACTGAACAACTGGAAGAATATCAGCAAGCTGCCATTCATGGTAACGGCCACCTGCGATTTTGCGCGTTATGATAATCCAAGCGTAACCTCTGCCGGTGAGCGCCTGGTCGTAAAACCCGATGGCGGTGCCATTGCCATGCTGACTACTACTGCACCGGTATATGCTTATTATAACAAGCCCATCAACCTGCAGTTCCTTAACAATCAGTTTGTGGAAAAGTCCGGCAGCCCTACCTGGAATACCTTTGGAGAGGCATTCCGCCGCGGTAAAAATGAGACCTACAGCCATGCGCCAAACTCATCTGCATTGCTGAACAGCCGTGCCTTTATTCTGCTGGGTGATCCGGCGCTTCAGCCCAACTTTCCGGATATCAATCACAAGATCCGCACCGATTCTATCATTGATGCCAATACCAATCTTCCTACGGATTCTTTCAAAGCGCTTGGCGGCTATCGAATTGCAGGCAGCATCGGCGATGTATCCGGCAACCTGATGTCTGGTTTTAATGGTACCGCATACGTGACCATTTATGATAAGCCCCGCATCATTGAGCTTTACACCAAAGAAGGCGGCGACAAGCGCACATTCACTACCCAGGAAAACATCGTATTCCGTGGAACGGCTACCGTAAGCAGCGGACGCTTCACCTTTAATTTCATTGCTCCGAAAGACATTAATTACGACTTTGGTAAAGGCAAGATCAGCTACTATGCAGAAAATGGAGTGACTGATGCTGCCGGCTTTGATACTTCGGCGACCGTTGGTGGCTTTTCTGATCGCGCTATTGCAGATAATAATGGTCCGGTAGTGAAGCCTTATATGAATGATACGCTCTTCAGGGATGGCGCCATTACCGGGTCAAACACTGTACTGTATGTAAATCTGGCCGATGAAACGGGTATCAATTACAGCGGCAACAGTGTAGGGCATGATATTACAGCCGTATTGGATGGCGATGTGGCCAACCCGCTTAATATGAACAATTATTATGTAACCGACCCCAATACTTACAAGAGCGGGCACGTTAATTTCCCCGTTTCAGGCCTTTTAGAAGGTAAGCACCGTTTTACCGTTACAGCCTGGGATGTGAACAATAATTTTGGCGAAGGCACGGTGAATTTTGAAGTGGTAAATGGCAATGTGATACATATCGATCATCTGATGAACTACCCGAATCCATTCTCGGATGTCACTCATTTCGTGTTCGAGCACAACCACCCGGATGAGACTTATCATGTACAGATCGGCATTTACAGCGCAGACGGACGAATGATACAGGTACTTGAACAGACCTTTACGCCAAGCGGCAGCCACAGCAATGAGCTTACCTGGAATGGAACGGACAACCATGGCGCAAGACTGCCCAGCGGCGTTTATCCTTACAAGATGATCCTGAACACAGATAAAGGAATTCAGGAAACCGCATACCAAAAGCTGGTGATCATCCGTTAATAAGGACGAATCTCCCTGCTGTAACCAACGCAACATTGTAAATCAACCACTTAATTGAAACGAGGCTGCAAATCATAAGCATCATTAATCATTTTTTATCCCCGGTTTAGCTTTTGCAGCTCCTAAAAAACTTACCTTTGCAGACTTTTAAACAAAAGAATATCCGAATGGCAAATCGCTTTGCACTTATTGGCATGAGCTTATTGACAGGCCTGGCAGCTACCGGCGCATCCGCGCAAACGATAGACGGCAAGGTTAATACAATTACCACTGCAGTACCTTTCTTACGCATTTCTCCTGATGCACGTGCCGGCGCTATGGGCGATGTAGGCATCGCTACCACGCCGGATGCGAATGCTCAATACTGGAATCTGGGCAAGCTTCCGTTTGCAACCAAGCAGTACGGCATCTCTATGACTTATACTCCCTGGCTGAAGGATCTGGTGCCCGATATATTTCTGGCCTATGTCTCCGGCTACGCCAAGTTTGGTCAGGACGGTAATCAGGCGATCAGCGGCTCACTGCGCTACTTCTCGCTCGGTGATATTACTTATACACAGGATGGTATCAACCCTACAGGTTCCGGTAAGCCACGTGAATTTTCGCTTGACCTCGGCTATTCCCGCAAGCTTTCTCCATATCTGTCTATGGGTGTAGGGCTGCGCTATATTCACTCTGCCATCACCAATGGTGCAGGTAGCCAGGGTGGAATAGATGTGCATCCGGGCAATACCGTTGCCGGCGATGTAGGCCTTTATTATACCAAGACTAAAGAGATTGATGAATACCGCAGCCGCAACTTCAGCTTCGGCGCTGTAATATCCAATCTGGGCGGTAAAATATCCTACACATCATTGCGTAAAGACTTTATTCCGATCAATCTGGGCCTCGGTATAGCTTATACAGCCAAAGTGGATGAGTACAATAAAATCACCGTTGCCGTAGATATCAACAAGCTGCTCGTGCCAACCCCTCAGGACACTTCTACAGATGGTAGCACCCCTAAGTATATCTATCCTGATAAGCCTGTAGTATCCGGTGTGCTTGGCTCATTCTCTGATGCGCCTGCCGGCGAAGAACTGCGTGAAATACAGATTTCTGCAGGTCTGGAATACTGGTACCAGGATCAGTTTGCCGTACGCGCCGGTTATTTTTACGAAGACAAGACCAAGGGCGACCGCAAATATTTCACTGTAGGTATCGGCGCACGCTACAATATCTTCGGCATCAATGCAGCATACCTTGTGCCAAGTGGTTCCGGCATCAACCGCAATCCGCTCAGCAATACCCTCCGCATATCACTGTTGGTAGATTTTGACAAGTTGCAGAAAGCAGAGGCTTCAGAATAATTTGTTCCGATTATATGACACTTGTAAAACCATCAGCCATTCCGGTTGATGGTTTTTCTTTTAAGCGATATCCAGCTTTACGGGGGATGAAACTCTGTATAAGATCACTTAATTTCGGCTTCCTCATTGATGTTAAACTTCTAATCTGGTACAACTATGACCATTCAAAAAAAGCTGGCAGCCGGAGCGGCATTGCTCCTGATTGCAGCGCAGGCGCAGGCGCAGGTAAAGCCTAAAACGCCTGCCCCCAAAGCAACAATCGTTACGAATACTTCCAGCCTCAGTGCGCCGGTAAAAATCACCAGCGTGGAAGGCATTACCGAATACCGCCTCGGCAACGGAATGCAGGTACTGATGTTCCCCGATAATTCCAAGCCCATCATCACCGTAAACGTAACCTATAAAGTAGGCAGCCGTCACGAAGGATATGGTGAAACCGGCATGGCGCACCTCTTGGAGCACATGGTGTTCAAAGGCTCGGCTAAACATACCAACATCCCTGCCGAACTCACCAGCCACGGCGCTTCGCCTAACGGCAGCACATGGTATGACCGCACCAATTATTTTGAAACATTTGCGGCAACAGATGAGAACCTGAACTGGGCGCTGGACATGGAAAGCGACCGGATGATCAACTCATTTATTGCCGAGAAAGACCTGAAGAGCGAGTACAGCGTGGTGCGCAATGAATTTGAAATGGGGGAGAACAGCCCGAGCAGCATCCTGCAGGAGCGCATCGCCTCCACCGCATACCTATGGCACAACTATGGCAAGTCAACCATAGGCTCGAAAGAAGACATTGAAAAAGTGCCGATCAAAAACCTGCAGGCATTCTACAAAAAGTATTACCAGCCCGACAATTCTGTTCTGATCGTAGTAGGTAAGATCGATGAACAGAAAACCCTGGCGCTGATCAATAAATATTTTGGCACCATACCACGCCCTTCCCGGGTGCTGGATGAAACTTATACCATAGAGCCGCAGCAGGATGGCGAACGCTTTGTAGAACTGCGCCGTGCGGGCGATGTGCAGTCTGTAGCCTGCCTGTACCATATTCCTGCCGGTCCGACAGCCGATTACGCTGCGCTGGATGTGCTAAACGAAGTGCTGACCAACGAGCCCAATGGCCGCCTATATCAAAACCTGGTAAAAAACGGGAAAGCCTCCTCCACATCGAGCTGGGCGGCAGGCCTGCACGATCCCGGTTATCTCTACATCAGTGCAGATGTGCTGAAAGAAAAATCATTGGATGATGCGAAGAACACCATGTTTGCAACGCTCGACAGCCTGCATTCAAAGCCTGTAACTGAAGCGGAAATGGAAAAGGCGAAAACGAAGCTGATAAAAGATTATGAAACAGTCTACAGAAACAGTACGCGCGTAGGCACACTGCTTAGCGAATTCATCGGGCAGGGCGACTGGCGCACCGGATTTTTGTACCGGGATAATCTGAAAAAAGTAACAGTGGCCGATGTAAACCAGGTAGCCAGCCGCTATATCATGAACTCTAACCGTACCTATGGAGTATTCATTCCCACTGCAAATGCACAGCGCGCTACGATAGCCCCTACGCCTGATCTGGCAACATTGCTGCAGGGATATAAAGGAGAAGCTGCTCTGGCAGCCGGAGAAGCCTTTGACCCGTCAACAGAAAATATAGATAAGCGTACCGAACTGGTGAGGATGGTGACCGGCGCCAAATACGCCCTGCTGAGTAAAACTACCAGGGGCAATACGGTAGAAGCACGCATCACACTGCGCATGGGCGATGAGGCCAGCCTGATGAATAAAGCGGCTATTGCAGACGTGACAGCCGATATGCTTAAACGTGGAACGAAAGTGCACACACGGGCGCAGATCAATGAGCTGCTCGATAAGCTTTCCAGCACACTGAATGTATTTGCCAGCGGACAGACCATCAATTTCATCGTACAATCTACCCGGCCAAACCTGCCACAAGTGCTGGATCTGATTACAGAAATATTACACGAGCCGGCTTTCCAGACAGATGAATTCAAGACATTGATTACAGAAGACGTAGCATCGCTGGAGCAGGAGCGCAGTGAGCCGGGAACTGTTGCAAATCTGGAATATGAGCGCATCACCAATAAGTTCCCTGTCGGGCACATACTCTATCCCATGAGTACGGATGAGCACATTAGCGCGTATAAAGCGGTAACGATTGATGATGTAAAAAAGTTCCATGCAGATTACTATAATGGCAGCAGCGCAACCGGCGCAATCGTAGGTGATTTCGATCCTGCAGAAGCAAAGCAGCGCATGAACAGAATGCTGGACAACTGGGGCGCCATCAAGAGCTACAGCCACGTTCCCAATCCATACCACGAGATCGCGGCAAAGGATCAGGACTTTAAAACACCCGATAAAAAGAACGCCAACTTTGTAGCCGGCATGGAGATAAAGATGCGGGATGACAACAATGATCTTCCGGCATTGACTATGGGCAATTTCATCTTCGGCGGTGGCTTCCTGAATTCCCGCCTGGCTACCCGTATCCGCCAGAAAGAGGGCATTTCGTACGGTGTAGGCTCTTATCTGCAGCCCAGCCCGCTGGATGAAAATACCATCTTTGGCTCTTACGCCATCTACAATCCGGATAATAAAGCAAAGCTGGAAGCAGCCTACAAAGATGAATTGAACAGGCTCATCAATGAGGGCATCACCGAAGATGAATTAAAGGCAGCAAAAAGCGGCATCATCCAATACCGGCAGACCAGCCGCGCCAGCGATGGCCAGCTTGCCAACAAGCTCAATCAGAATGCATTTCTGAACCGTACCATGACGTTCGATAAAAAAATGGATGACCAGCTTCAGGCACTGACCGTAGCAGAGGTAAATACCGCCATTAAAAAATACCTGAGCGCTGATAAGATCACTTTCGTAAAGGCAGGAGACTTCAAATAGATCAGGACTTTTAAAAATCAAAAAAGCCATTCCTTTCAGGAGTGGCTTTTTTTAATCAGAGCATCATAGGAAAATGCAACCTTACTAGAATCCGAGAAGATTCTTTCTCTTTTTCTTTACCGGCTTGCCATCGGCATCCGCTTCCTTATCGTCAGGCACGGCCTTGCCCACCAGCTTGATCTTCATCTTGCCGTCATCGCCATCCGATACGTTCAGGTGCACCACCAGGCCCTTCATGCGCTTTTGCAGCTTTACGCTATCATCCAGAATCAGCTCATCATTTTTAGGATTGCGCAGCGGCACATCTACAAAAATATTCGTGCCCTTGCCGAATGAATACGTGCCCTCAATATTCGCATTGATTGCATCAGAGGAAAGGTTCAGCGGATTGATCTTGATCTTATCGCCATTGATATCCAGCCTGTCTTTGAGGCTGAGGATTCTGATATTGGAGAGGTTGCGGCGGCGGAATACATATTTGCCAACATTCTTCAGCGGCTCAAACTCCATCAGCGCGCCATTCTGCAGATCAAATGTCACCGTACCATTCATGGATGCCGGCACCATCGCGCCCTTATCGGTTACCGCACCAGTCACATTAGCCTGTACAAACAGATCGCCCTGCACATTCTTTTCCGTAACCGCAGTCTGCCCGAAATTGCCGAATGCAGCGAAGAATTCATTCACCCGAACCCGGTCAACATTGGCATTCAGCGCAAAATGATTTACCGGACCATTCTGATTAATCGTTCCCTTTAGTGAAATTTTCCCACCTGCATGATTCACGCTTACATTCTCCAGATCAATGCCGGACTGGCTTAGATTGACTGCCGCCTGAATATTGCTGGCTGTAAACTTCTGATAGATGATCCGCCCGATCTGCATCCGCAGGTGAGCGCTGCTGCGGTCAAGCACCTGATCCAGTTGCGAAGAAAAGCGATTGATGCTGCGCGACTGAGATGGTTTGGCGGTACTGGCCGTGCTGGTAGTTTTACTTCTCGCTTCGAGGAAATTGCGGTACTGATTCAGGTTAATCTGCGGACTGCGTATCTGCCAGTCGAGCAATATTTTATCAGGCGCTGTATAGTAGAGGTTGAGCAGATTGCGCATGCTTCCTTCCATCGTAATGTTATTGCCGCCATTCTGCAAATGCACATTGCGCACAAAAAGATCGCTGCCACGGAAGTCAAGATCAACAGCGGTATTGGTGAAAGTAAGATTGCGCGGCACGTAAACTACAGAAGCATCTTTGATGCTGACACCGCCGATAATGTATGGCTGAGTGCTGTCATTATTCTTGATGCCTCCTTTAAATAAAAGGTCAAGGTGCGCCGTGCCTTTATCCAACCGGAAAGAATTGTTATCGAGAATCGGATTGAGCTTCTGCACCTCGAAATCAGACTTGAAATGTCCTTCGAGCACCGGGCTGATCAGGTTGGAGATGCGCACACTATCCGCATTGAAATCAATATTTTCCCAGCTTCCTTTAAAGGCATTGACCGCAATCACGGAATTTTCATCACAGATCTTCATCGCAGGGTTCACATGATTGTAAAAATAGCCGGTAAAGCTGCAATCACGGATCATCGTGCCCTGTCCTTCAAGCACATTATTCTTCACCTGCCAGCGAGCGTATACCTGCGGCTGATCACGTTTTCTGCCAGAGCCTTTGATCGTTACCTGCACCGACACCGGCTTTTGCAGATTCACCATCGCCAGCTTCCCGGAAATATGGGTGGAAAGCATCGAGCGACCATCATTATACCCGATCTTATCCGCACTGATTTCTATCTTAAAAGTAACCGGATCATTAGCCATTGATACGGTAGCGCCGATGTTTACATCATTATCTTCTACGTTTATTTCCTTGACTGGAATGTCCAGCACCTTGCTGCGCTTATTGTAATTGAGATCAAGGTCTGCCGTTACATGCTTATCCTTCAGAAATGGCCCGTTCGGGTTGTAGAAATCAAGTGAGCGTACCAGCATCTTCACATATACAGAAGCGTTCCAGCCGGTATCCACATAATTGAACTTACCTTCCAGCCGGTCTATCTCAAAGCTGAAGAGTTTTTTCTGCGTCTTGTTTTCATACACAAAGCGCACATTGTCGAAGAAGAAATGAGTGAGCCGGGGCTGTGGCTTCTTACCCGATGAATCGCGTACTTCCTTCCTTACAAACAGATTGCTGTTGCTGTAGCCGAGGCTGTCAGTAAACAGATATACATTGCCATCCTGAATGCGCACATCGCGTATTTTCGGGCTGCCTTTAAGAATGGAAAATGCATTCACCGTAATGCTCAGCTCCTTCGCCTCCAGCAGATTGTGATGATGGATCGCATAAGCCGTATCGCGCAGCAATACATTGTTCAGCGAGACGGATATGGCCGGAAAGCCGCGCACCAGCGTAGGTTCCATGCTCTCTACCGTCAGCGTGCCATTGATATTCTCATTGAGCTGTCTGGTAATCGAGGCAAGCAGCTCCTTTTTATGCGTATTGACATAAATAGAAACGCCCAGCCATAAAAGCAGGATCAGTGCAAAAATGCCGCCAAGAATGCGCAGGGTAATCTTTAACCATCGGGCCATGTGTGGAATTGGTTGAAGGCCGGCGATCAGCCTAGCAAAAAATATTGCTGACTGACTATTCAGACCTTATTAACCTATTCCTTTTAAAACTATGCCATAGCAGATAATAATCAGACCTCGCTCAGCTCCAGCCAGCGCATTTCCTTTTCCTCCAGCAGTTGCGTCAGCTCAATCATTCTTTGGCTGATCTCCTGCAGCTTTTCATACGGCAGGGCAGGGTCGCCCATCTGAGCCGCAATCTCCTCTTTTTCTTTTTCGAGCAGGGGCAGCTCCTTTTCTATCTGCTCGAATTCGCGCTGCTCTTTATAGGAAAGCTTTTTCTTATTGGTAGCCTTAAGCTCAGTATCCACAGGCACTTCAGCCACAGGAGCATTATTGGCCGGCTGTTCGGGCGATGTTCCTTTGCGCTCTTCTTCCCGCGTAACCATACGGTAATCAGAATAATTCCCCGGAAAATCCCGCACCCTGCCATCGCCTTCAAAAACGAAGAGGTGATCTACCAGACGGTCCATGAAATAACGGTCGTGGCTCACAATCAGCAGGCAGCCGGAATATTCACTCAGGAAATTTTCAAGCACCCCGAGCGTAGCCAGGTCCAGATCATTGGTAGGCTCATCCAGAATGAGGAAGTTGGGATTGCGGAAGAGAATCGTAAGCAGTTGCAGGCGCTTCTTCTCGCCCCCGCTCAGCGCGCTCAGATAAGTGTATTGCTGCTCAGGCGGAAAGAGGAACAGCTCCAGAAATTTGGCCGCGCTCAGCGAGCTGCCATCTGCCAGCGGAAAATTCTCTGCAATATTCTTCACATATTCGATCACCCGCACGTCCTCTTTGATCTCAAGCCCCGTCTGGGAGAAATTGCCGAATACGATCGTATCGCCGATATTGATCTTACCGCTATCAGCCTGCTCACTTCCCAGAAGCAGTTGCAGAAAAGTGCTTTTCCCGGCGCCGTTCTTACCGATAATGCCTGTGCGCTCACCCTTCTTAAAAGTATAGTCAAAGCCCTTCAGAATCACCTTATCGCCATAGCTTTTATACACTTTCTTCAGCTCCGCCACCTTGCCGCCGAGGCGCGTCATCTTCATCTGCAGCGCTACTTTATTATCCACCATCTTCTGCTTGGCGCGCGTCTCTATATCGTAAAAATTCTGTTCGCGGCTGCGGCTCTTTGTCGTGCGCGCTTTCGGCTGCTTGCGCATCCATTCCAGCTCCTTGCGGTATTCATTCTTAGCCTTGTCAATGCTCGCGCTCTGACTTTCTATCCGGGCTGCTTTTTTATCCAGGTAGTTTTCGTAATCGCCCTTGTAGGTGTAAAGCGTGCTGCCGTCAAGCTCCCATATTTCTTCGCACACCGCATCCAGAAAATAACGATCGTGGGTCACCATCAGCAGCGTTACCTTTTCCTGATTCAGGTAATGCTCCAGCCATTCCACCATCTCCACATCCAGGTGGTTAGTAGGCTCATCCATAATCAGCAGTACATGCTTATGCTCAAAGCCAATATCGATCAGCGTTTGCGCCAGCGCCACCCGCTTGCGCTGTCCGCCCGATAAAGTCTTTACCAGTTGATCCAGGTGATGAATATTGAGCTTGCCCAGTATCTGCTTCACCTTCGCCTCAAAATCCCAGGCGCCCAGCTCATCCATTCGTACAATAGCCTCTCCGAGCGCCGTAGCGTCGCCTGCCTCGCTGGCCAGCTCATACTGCTTGATCGCCATGATCATCGGGTGCTCGTAATGGAAAATATTGTCCAGCACACTTCGGTCTTCGCGAAACTTTGGCTCCTGCTCAAACAAGGCAACAGTTACATCTTTATTGATCCATACCTTGCCATCATCCGGCGTTTCCCTGCCCGACAGGATTTTCAGGAGAGTCGATTTGCCACTGCCATTCTTGGCCACAAGGGCAATCTTATCGCCTTCAGAAAGATGAAAGGAAATATCCTCAAAAAGCGGTTTTATACCGAAAGACTTACTGATACTCTCTGCTGAAACGTAATGCATCTGGCTGCAAAGGTAATCCGAAGAGAAAAGGGAAATGCTGAGTAATATCTCAATTTGAATATTTAGCCTGGTATTCTTCTATTTCAAGCCGCTATTTATCCGCCCGTGATCCCGGTTTTTCCACCTTTCATCCCATATTCACTCAGCCGTCATCCCGGCGCGAAACGCAGCTTTTCGCGAAGCGAAGACCCGGGATCTCATAGCGATCAAAGACACATCACAGGCTAAAGCGAGATCCCGGGTCTTCGCTATCGCTACGCTCCGGGATGACGAAATAGTATGAGCTTATGGTAAATCAATGTCCGCCATAATCCAAAAACACCAAAGCCTGCGCAATGCACAGGCTTTGTAATAGAAGATTTTTCTATAAAAATGTTACTTCGCGTGGCTGTTCTTTGCATTCAGCGTAGCCATCTGCTCCGGTGTGAGAATCTGCTGGTACTGCGCCTTGCGGTATGCGGAGATCGACTGCGCATCGCTCTTTCCGCTGGCGCGCCCGGCATCTTTCCGGTTAATGCATTCCGTATTCACCGCCAGCACTTTCTGATACTGTGCATCGTTCAGGCCCAGCTCTTTTTTAAGCTGATCGGTATAAGGCTTTGCGCGCTCCCCGGCAGGCATTTTTTGCCGGGCCGGTACAGCAATTGCAGCTTTGTTCGCAGTAGTCTGCGCCTGTGCGCCGGAAGTAAGCGCTGTAGCAATACAGAGGAAAAGCGCAAGGAATATCCTTTTCATGGGAAGATGATTTTTCTGGTGAAAGATGAAGTTAATTATTGTTTATTCATTTTCCGCCGGAAAGCCGCAGCTACTTTACAGAATAACGTACCAGCCTGCGCTCAGTATAATTAGGTAATGCACTATAAAAAGGCAGCGTTTCCGTAACCATGCCAACGCCTGAAGCATACCGGAAATGCTGCTTTCTGGGCGCTGAGGAAGGTTGCTGACCTTTGTAGGGAATGAAGCTGATAATCTTATCCAGCGAGATCGTGGTAAAAGTGCCGGCAGGAACCGTAATTATCTTGCCCGGATCGGCCATGCGATCCTGAAATACCACCAGCGAATCATTGCTGATAGGCCCGGCCTCAATCGACTTCGTTTGGAAAATGGTGCTGAAATCTGAGATCGCCAATACCACATTGCCATATGCATCCACTTCATAGTTCAGCGAATCGCGGAGGAAGGTGGCTTCATACATGCTGTTGCCGGCTTCAACCGGCTTCATCAGCTTATGATACGTGTATTGGCGGATCATCGTGTCTTTCTCCACATACACGCTGTCATACAGGCTGATGCCGTTTCCCAATTGATTGCCCGGGCTGCCATTCCCCTGGTCATCCACTTGATAGCTTTGATAGATCCAGTAATTGCCGGGCTTGTAACGGGTGTAATCACTTACGCTGCCCTGATTATTTTCATCCTTTTTACAGGCAGCGAAGAGTAAGCAGCAGATAGCTGCCCTAAAAATTCCATGACGGTTCATTGATAGGAAAAAGTTGGTTTAGCTACTGAAACGGGGATATACACCGGGTATTACGTTCCGGAAGAATAAATTTTATTGTGTGCCGCATAGAAAAAACAGGAAAATATTTCCGGCGCCGGCTGCCGGCACGTTCCCTTTCAGGGAGAAAGGAGACTTACAAAATCCGTACAGGCACATCAAACCGGCATCCGGGTTCTCCAAACCGGTATCCGGTCTGTCCGAACGGTCATCTATCAATTTTAAACTGAAGATCAGCAGCAGCAAAAAAAGCCGCTCTTGCAGCGGCTCTTTGTCTTTTATCAAAAAATACTTACTGCAGTTGCTGAGACTCGAAAGAAGGCGAGCCTTTAACGCCGGTATTGCTGTAGAAATTCAGGAAATGCAGCTTGAACACCTTACCGTTGCGTGTGTTCACTACATAGCATTTGTTCTTGTTCACATCATAATGCGCAGAAGTGAAATTATACGTTTTCCAGTCAGAGCCGATCACATCCCGGTGCGTAGAGTACATAAGTCCGGAAGCATGTTCAAAAGTGATCTCATCAAAACGATGGGTAGAATCCGGGGCCGCGCTTACTTTAAAAGGATTTAAAAGCACCCCGTTTACCTCATATGGAAAGTTGTCCAGATCGCGGTAGATATAGCAGTAGCGGGTAAAGACCACATCCCACGAAGCCTTTGGCGGCTCAGAATTTACCAAGCCTTTGGTGAATGAGAAATAGCTGAAATTATAATCTACGTTTTTGGGAACCGTAATCGTTACAGGCTGTACATCTTTCAGGCGGCCATATTGCATTTCATAATGGTCATCGCTTACCGCCAGCAGGACAAACTTGTAATAAGTAGTATCATCCAGTTTTGCAATAAACACTTCCTTCCTGCTCTTGCCCGATGCATCACGCCAGTTGCGCGTAGCCGTAGAGTCTGGGATGCCGGAAGGATCATCAAATAGCAGGGTGTTTTTATTCAATCCGGCAGGCAGGCTGGTGACGCTGCCAAACTCCTGCTGGTGCGTATTGTACAGGAAAACTCCCTTACCGCCATTCATAAAAACATGATTGCCATCTGTAGCAGCTTCAAAAGAAAGATCCCAGCCGGTAGTTTCACTGGTATAGACCACCTTATTGCTTTCAAAGTCAAAGAAGACCTGCTGCTCATAGCTTTCGCCCATCGTAATGGTGCCCGGCTCCGCTGGTCCTGTTGGCGGCAGCACCACCGCTTGCTCTTTCTTTTCGCAAGCAGTCAGCAGGAAGCAGAGCAGCAGCGCATACCCGGCAGAAAGAGCAGACAGTTTCTTCATAACAAGTGCAAAATTGCAATGCGCCGGTTTCAGTAGTGTCAGGCATTTGTCAAGAGCGGACAGGATGAGGCGAATAATCAGTAGGTTTGCACCGCTAAATTTCCTTTATTTCTCTATGCGTATCCGTTTTATACCGCTGCTTGGTGTAGCCCTGTTTTTTCTTGCCTCCTGCGGCAATGGGAAAAATGAGTTTACCGTCATCGGTCAGTTTAAGAATATGCCTCAACAGCATGTGCGCCTGCAGGAGCTGGGCATTTCAGATAAGATCATAGCCCTCGACAGCGCCCAGACCGATGCACAGGGAAAGTTTGAGCTGAATGGTGAAGCGCCGCAGCCCGGCCTCTACCAGCTCATCTTTGAGCAGCAGAACAAATACATCCTCCTATCCGTAGACAAAGGAAACATCAAGCTCAGCGGCGACTGGAACCAGCTGCAGGATTATAATGTATCCGGCTCTGCCTCATCTCTGAGCCTGCGCAACTTCCTGAAAGTGGTAAGCACCCATATGGAAGACCTGCAAACAATGAATGTAGTATTCCAGCAACTGCGCGCGGAGGGCAAAGACAGCCTGATCGCCAAAGCAATGGAAGACGCCCGTGGCATCCGGGTGCGCCTTACAGAATACATTGAGCATTATGCCGACACCACTGCTTACCTGCCGAATGCGCTTTTTGCAGTAAGAATGCTCAACCCGAAAGTAGAGCAGCCCTACCTGACAGCCTTTTTGGGCGGCCTTGATCGCCGCTTCCCGGATGCACCGCAGGCAAAAGAGTTTGTGACCCGCTACAAAGAGATGATTGCCATGCAGGAAGCCGGCGCCAACAGCGGACAGACGTTTACCGGGGAACCAGTATCGGGAGCGGCTGCGCCGGAGATTTCCCTGAATACACCGGAAGGCAAACAGCTGAAACTATCTTCCTTCAAAGGAAAGTATGTGCTGGTTGATTTCTGGGCAAGCTGGTGCGGGCCATGCCGTGCGGAAAACCCGAACGTAGTAGCTGCTTACAATAAGTTCAAGGACAAGAACTTTACCATACTCGGCGTATCGCTGGATGGTGATAAAGACAAATGGGTAGAAGCGATCCAGAAAGATGGCCTTGCCTGGAACCATGTAAGCGACCTCAAGCGCTGGGAAAGCGTAGCAGCAAGGGATTATCAGGTACAATCCATACCCGCCAACTTCCTGATCGATAAGGATGGCAAGATCATAGCCCGAGATCTGCGTGGCCCTGAGCTGGAATCAAAGCTGGCGGAAGTGCTGAAGTAATTTTTCCGAATCTTAATCAAATAAAAAGGGTTGACCATTGCGGTCAACCCTTTTTTAATTACTTATTGCGTAATGCCGCCCTATCCAGTGACCATTGCAAAATGCATCGGGTCTTTACGCCCGTTCCAACTCTGGCCACAACAGATGTCATGCTTTTCCAGGACCGCAATAAACGCCTCGCTCCACTGGCCTGCGCCACCGAGCGGATTTTCCTTAGCATTCAGATCAATCGCTGCGCCCCATGCATGAACGCTCAGTACGCTTCGGCTGCCGCGGATCATTCTCAGATTAAAGCATCCATCGTAAGTGAGAATTTCTTCCTGCAGATTAAGAACAGATAAATCTTTGAATGCCGCCTCCAGCATAGGCTGGAAATGCTTGTGAATATATAGCCTGCGCTTGGGAAACCAGGGGAATGCATCCTTCACATCCCATACAGTGAGCCATTTCTGCTCAAAGCCCGGGTCCCGCGGATCGCCATATCTGGTATAGAGCAAAAGCTGGCCGAGACCGGAAAACGCTGCCGGTACATTCAGCTCTTTTGCCTGGGTTGACTTCGCCATAATCAATTATTCAGATTGAATTGAAAACAATAAACCTCGCAGGCTTTCTATAACGTGCGAGGTTCGTACTCTGGACTATTTCAGGCTCTTATGAAGTGACATGCCTTCATCGTCAAGGCCCAAGATATGCACGCTAACGGTGCAAAGATTTACTGCGTCAGATTAAGGTGTTTTTAGCATCGTCATCTTCTTCCTTCCCGCCATTCTGTTCGTTGCTCGTCTGCTGTGTATTTTTATGCTGGCTCTTGCCTTCACGTGCCTGATCATAATCAGAATCTGTGGTAATGCTCGAATCAACGCCGGACTGACCCGAAGTATATCCGCTTCCTGCCGATCCGCCTGCGCCAGGCGCAGTAGGTCCTTCATAAGAAGTATTGGTGCCCGTTTGCGCGAGGCCGGAGTTGCTGTGCGGATCTACCTGTCCGGTAGCCGGACGGCCCATGCCTGCGGCGTATAGCGCATTGTTATG
Organism: Chitinophagaceae bacterium; assembly: GCA_965200035.1. Lineage (GTDB taxonomy): Bacteria > Bacteroidota > Bacteroidia > Chitinophagales > Chitinophagaceae > UBA1952. The sequence goes on from OZ241334.1 coordinate 3,041,083, forward strand.
AATGCCCCCTTTCTTATGATGCTCCTCTGTATGCTCCGCGGATGTATTCTGCTGATCGGCAGAACCTGTATTCAGGCTTTCACCCTCTGTCTGCCAGCCATTTTCCTCAGTAGCTTTTTTCTGCTCGTCGTTCATAAAATCTATCTTTTTAAAAGGAATCTGTTAATGATATAAGATAAAAATGATGCCATCAGCGATCATCCTTAATAAGTACGTAATTTCGTATCACAAAATGAAACGGTTCCTCGTTCTGATACTGGCTACCCTGTACTTTGCTGTGAGCAGCGGATTTACAGTGCACGTGCATTATTGCATGGGCCATATCGTGGAAACAACCCTCGTGAGCGAAGATGGTGATACACATCATTGCGATCACTGTGGCATGAAAAAGAAGAAGGGCGGGAACGGATGCTGCAAGGAAGAAGCCAAAATAGTCAAGCATACGGTAGATCATTCATTGGTCAAGCAGCTACAGATTCCTGTTCAGGAATTATTTATCGTTCCGGCTGTTTCTTTTCTGCCTGCGCCAGCCATTGCATTTCAGGCGCAGCAGTCCCGTCAGTCCTTTCAGGCACATGCCCCTCCTGATCCTTTTCCCTGTCCCATATATATAGCGATCCGCAACCTCAGTATCTGATTTCATATTGCTGCAGGAGCTTTCGCTCTTTGCATATGGTGGAGCGCACTTTTGCTTCCACCATAGGTTTAAACCAGTGCATTAATCTGCACTTTTCTCTTTTGTTTAAAACATGCAATCATGAAAAAGATTCTTTTAATAGTGGCCATTCTGTGCCTCAATCTCACTATTTCTTTTGCCCAGATCAAATCGGCTTCCCTGAGAGCCAGCGGCCTTACCTGCAGTATGTGCAGCAAAGCCATCTATAAAGCGCTCCAAAAAGTGCCAACGGTGCAAGACGTAAAAGTGAATATCGAAACCTCCGTGTACGACATTTCATTCAAGCCCAATGCAGCGGTGTCTATTGATGAAGTAAAAAAGGCAGTTGAAAATGCAGGCTTCTCTGTAGCCTCCATGCAGGTAACGGCCGGCTTTCCGAAAATAGATATTGCCAATGACGCCCATTTCTCAATCGGCGGCGTCAATATGCACTTCCTGAATGTGCAGCCTCAGACAATCCAGGGCGATAAGACTGTTACGATTGTAGATAAAAACTACCTCTCCGCCGCAGAGAATAAAAAGTATGGACAATATACTAAAATGATCTGCTTCGAAACCGGAAAGATGGAGCTATGCTGTGCTAAAGGCACACAGCCAGCCGGAAGAATTTATCACGTAACCTTATAGTTCTTCACGCGGGTCGGGGCGCTGCAATACATTGGGGTACTTGATCCATTTATTCATCTTTTCCATGAAGCAAAAATTATGGGCTGTAGCCATCTTATGGCTGACGGCTACGGTAAACGCACAGGCGCAGGAGCTTTTTGTGTATAGTGAGCCCGCCAGCAATATGCCTGCGCACTCAATAGGCATCCGTGCCGGCAACTGGCTGATGCAGGAGCCGGAAAAGATCAATTATCACCTGATACCGGAAGTTATGTGGGGCGTGAACAAGCGGCTTATGATCCATGCAGAAGGCTTTTTCAGCAACAGGAATAAACGGTTTGCGGCGGAAGGAGCAGGGCTGTATGGCAAGTACCGTTTTTATAGTAGAGATGGTGTATATCGTCATTTCAGAGCAGCGGCTTTTGGGCGCGCCAGTAGCAATAATGCAGACATTCATCAGGAAGAAATAGAAACCAATGGCCACAACAGCGGCTATGAGCTGGGGTTGATCGGGACGCAACTGCTGCATAAAACCGCGCTGTCATTTTCTGCATCCTATGAGCGGGCGCTGGATAATGCCAGAGGCAATGAATTTCCGAAAGCTCAAGCCGGTAAGGCCATTGATTATGTGGCTTCTGCAGGACATTTATTTTTCCCGAAGAAATATACCGGCTACGGACAGACCAATTTCAACGCCATGATAGAGCTGATCGGGCAGTACCAGCCGGAAAGCGGCAAGTCATTCGTTGATATCGCGCCTTCGCTTCAGTTTATCTTCAACAGCCAAACGCGGGTGGATGTGGGCTATAAGTACGAGCTGGCGGGGAATATGCTGAGAACTGCACCAAACGGGTTATTGATCCGTGTAGAGCATTTGCTGTTTAATGTGCTTTAAAAAACCAGCGCCGGCAGAGTTAGAAACCCTGCCGGCGCTTATAAAATAGTGACCTGATATTTTCTAGGAGTTACGCAAAGTCACGGATGAATTGTTTTTGAGCGTTGAGGAAGAGTTGGTATTTGAGCTTGTATATGGATTGGATGATTTCATCTTTAGCCCAGAGCACCAGTTTTTGCAGCGCCCGCAGCACACAGAACAGATGCGTTTTGACTGCAGCAGTCCGGCGTACAAAGAAGTGGCCTGCGTGCGCCAGCTGCTTGATCGCTCTGAAGGCCTGCTCCACGTGCCAGTGCTGGCGTTTCAGGTCTTTGAATACTTCCCGGTTGATGTTTACCGCCTCAAAGACTTCTGTATCGGGGCGGTACACCGCATAATGTCTCGCGTGGCCTTCACTGTCCACCGTCCGGAACACCCGCACAAAATCAAAGCCCTTCAGGTGCGTATAAAGCCCGTCTTCGGCTATAGCTTTCACCTCGCCAACCTGCTCATAATGGTGCGGCGATGAAGAAATGAGTCTGTTCTTTTCCAGCCCTACCATGAATCCTACTTCCTTGTTTCTAAGGAATTTCAGGTTAGCAAGTGAGCTATACCACGAATCTGCCGTTACCCACAGAGGCTTCAGGCCCCATCTTATCACCTCACTGACCATCTGTTGGAAGTAGTCATTCTTTGTCTTCTGCTCGCTATGACGATAGACCCGGAAGTTTACCACCACGCTTACCCCATGGGGGTCTGTATAGTTCAGAACAATGAGGTTGATGCCTTTGACGCTCTTGTGATGCAGCCCGCTCCAGAAAAAACCAATGAGCTCCGCTGCATCCGGATCGGAGTAGGGCTTGTCAATAACGGTATCATCCACGCTAAGCACGCCGCCTTCCAGGACAAGGGCTTCTTTTGCTCTGTCAAACAAATCCTGACCAGTGAAATCACCGCCCGCAAGGAACCTGTTGACTTCATCGTGGCTTACTTCCAGCACACGACCGCTTCTCACGCAGCTGCTTTTAACCCCCTCACTTAGCAGGTAGGCCACATACTCCGCCGCTTCCATCTTGATCCTTTTTCCAAAAACTTCCACCAATTTCACGCCGGCGCGTAACTCCTATTTTCTTTAGAATCCGCGCATCTTCCAGACGCCATTCATCGCTTCTTTCACGATGCCTGAGCTCATTTTGGAAACGCCTTCCACGCGGTCTATAAAAGTGATCGGCACTTCCTTGATTCTGAAGCCTTTTTTCCAGGCTCGGTACTTCATCTCTATCTGAAAGGCGTAGCCTACAAACTTTACTTCATCGAGCGGCAATGCTTCCAGCACGGGGCGGGTATAGCATACAAAGCCCGCAGTAGGGTCTTTCACCGGCATCCAGGTAATGATGCGTGTATATAATGCGCCGCCTTTTGAAATGAACACCCGGTCCCACGGCCAGTTGACCACTTTACCGCCACGCACATAACGCGAGCCCACTGCTACATCGCCACCACCAGTGTGGCAGGCTTCATAGAGGCGAAGCAGATCATCCGGATTATGGGAAAAGTCTGCATCCATCTCGAAAATGTAACTGTAGCCATGTTGCAGCGCCCACTTGAATCCGTGAATGTAAGCCGTGCCAAGCCCGAGTTTGCCGGTACGCTGCGCGAGATGCAGCGCGCCGGGAAAGGTGAGCTGCAGGGATTTGACAATATCTGCAGTGCCGTCCGGAGAGCCGTCGTCAACAATGAGCACATGAAAATTCCCTTCGAGCGACATTACCTTTCGGATGATCTTCTCGGCGTTCTCTTTTTCGTTGTAAGTAGGAATAATGACCAGCTTGTCCAAAGTGCGGGTAGGCGTGTGTGAAATTGGGCGGGAAATTACGGTAAAAACATTGATTAGTGGGCAAGTCTGAATGTTGATATGTTCACAAAATCTACGAAAATGTTATCAGAAACAAATCTGGTTGCAAGTTCAGGTAGTTTTCAGCCTGGCCAGCTTCATGCGGTTGAGAATTTCGGAAATCTTCTGCTTGGTATGCAGGGAGAAGTCAGATTTCATCATCCAGTCATAATAGCCCGGCTCTTTGGTAAAAATATCTTCCACAGCGCGGTCTTTATATTTCCCGAAGTTGAAGACGATCTTTCCGTTTTTCATGACCATGCTGCGCGCAAAATCCACGCATTCATCGCCATTTCCCGAAATGTTGTGCAGGTCATCTACCTTATTGGTCAGCTCTTCGTAGCGGTCTATCTGCGCTTCCAGCACTTCAATGGTCGCCAGAATATCGCCTTCCGCGCTGTGGGCATTTTCTATTGCTTTATCGCAGTAAAATTTATAAGCGGCAGTCAGCGTGCGCTGCTCCATCTTGAAGAAAATCTGCTGTGCATCCACCATTTTGCGCTTCTCAAAATCAACCTGAATGCCGCAGCGCAGAAACTCTTCAGCCAGCAAGGGCAGGTCAAAGCGGGTAGAATTATAGCCTCCCAGATCGCAGCCTTTCATCCATTCGTAAAGGCTGTGCGCAATCTGCTTAAACGTAGGCGCATGCTTTATATCCTCATCAAAAATGCCATGAATAGCGGATGTTTCTGCAGGAATAGGTATTTCCGGATTGATGCGCTTTATGTAAGAATCGCGCGCGCCGCCGGGCAGCAGTTTGATCAGCGCCATCTCTACAATGCGGTCTTTGGCGTGATTTACGCCGGTGGTTTCAAGGTCAAAGAAAATAATCGGGCGGGTGAGCGCGAGCTGAGCCATAAATAAGACGAGACGAAAACTTGAGGTGAAATCAACGCGAAACTACGTTATTCCAGTCGATACCATCAAAAGTACCTGAGCTCATCAGCAGCAGACAAACAGGTTTGGAGTGGTCCGCAATGCCTTTAAGGACGGCGCTTTCCAGTTCCTCTTTATTATCAGTCACAAATAGGTCGGATCTTTCAAAATAGCTCTTTACCACACTGCGTTCCAGCGGCGGCAACCCTTTCAATTGCAAAGCATGATTGCTGAAAAATACTACAGCAGTGTCTGAGGAATTCATGGCTCCTGCGTATTCTTTTAAAAACTGCTCATTAAGGCTGCTAAACGTATGCAGCTCAAAAACAGCCACCAGATTATGATCCGGATAGGCTTCACGCACCGCATCCAGCGTGGCTTTCAGCTTGGAAGGCGCATGGGCGAAATCTCGGTAAGCTACGAGGCCGTCATGCTCGGTCAGTTTTTCCAGTCTTCTTGCAGCACCTGTGAAAGATGGAATGGCTTTGAAAAAGGAGCTGTTGTTCACGCCAAGCGCATTACAGACACCACGCGCCGCTTCCATATTCAGCAGATTGTGCCGGCCAAATATTGATACGGGTACCTCCTCATTGCCGGTTTCTATAATGGCAGTTCCGTTATTGTAATGAAAAGCGGGCATGCTGTAGCCTTGTGCAAGCAGCCCTGTACCGGATTGAGCCACCACTTTATTCACTTCCTCATCATCTGCATTGTACAATAGCTGTGTGCCGGGCTCCAGGCCTTCCAGATAAGCGGTGAACTGGCTTACATAATTTTCATAGGTCGGGAATACATTGATATGATCCCAGGCAATGCCGCTGAGCACAGAAATATGCGGATGATAGAAGAATATTTTGGGGCGTTTTTCTACCGGAGAAGCCGGGTATTCATCACCTTCCAGTATGATGACCGGAGCATCGCTGAGCTTTACGCTGCTGTCGAAACCTGCCACCTTCGCGCCTACCAGATAGTCAAAGTCAATTCCCTGATGCTTCAGCACGTGCATGACCATGCTGGTAATCGTTGTCTTGCCATGGCTACCGGCAATCACCACCCGCTTTTTGTCCTGACTTACCTCGTACATGTATTGGGGAAATGAGTAAACAGGAATGCCTTTGGCCTGCGCCGCCAGCAGCTCCGGATTATCAATCCGTGCATGCATTCCAAGCACTACAGCATCCAGTTTACCGGTGATTTTTTCAGGATGCCATCCATAGGATTCAGGAAGCAATCCGACCTCACGCAGGTTTGCTTTTGCAGGATCATTGATCTCATCATCGCTTCCGGTAACGGTATTTCCCAGCTTTTGTAAAGTGATTGCTAACTGGTGCATAATGGCGCCTCCTATGGCGATAAAATGAATGTTTTTCATGCGTTTTTAACTATCTTCGTACAAAGCTAACTGGCGATAGCCGCTTTTTATTATTTTTAAACCAGATTATGAAACAGACCAATTTTTTCCGCCGCGTACTACCCATTGCCGCACTGGTAGCGCTAGTGCTCTCTTTTTCATCTTGTGCCACAACTTCTACCAAGTACGGCTGTCCTAACCATATTGGCCAGCGTTAAGCTATAATTTCTTGTTTACAAAAAAGGTTGATGAGCGATCATCAACCTTTTTCTATTTTGGCAGATACGAATGCTTAAAAAATGGTCCAGCCTACGTGAATCTGTACATTGCGTTGCTTCCAGGATTCTGCAGTAGTTCCCTGAAAATCGTGTTCATTCCGGGCATTACTGAAGCCGAGCACATAGCGTGCGCCGATATTCAGGTGAAGAGGTAAGTCTATCCATAATCCACCCACACCAGATACGTCGCCACTCTTATCAAATAGCTTCTCGGTATCTTTTATGAAAGCATCTTTGTCTTTCACTGATACCACGCCGCTGTATTGAGCGCCTAATTGCAGCCATACCCGCGTCAGGATTTTTACCTGAACTATTAACGGTACATTGAAATAACTGACTTTGAAGCTGCCTCTGCTTAGCGAATCTTTTCCTGCCTGCAGATACTGAGGATAAATGCTGTTAAAATCCTTGCCGGTTGTATAATCGCTCTGACTGAAGGAGCCCTCTACCTGCACCCCCCAACGGCCGTTGTGTACGCGTATATACACACCACCCAACAGATTGGTCTTATAGCCGCCATCCCAGGTTTCGCCATTGAGCTTGGCAAGGTTGGCACCCAGCTTCAATCCTGCGTTGAATCTCACTTTGAGCAATGGTGGCTCCTGGGCCTGCGCTCCGAATGATAGCAGCAACAGCAGGCATATCCAAAGGCTTTGTATTTTATTCTTCATGTTTGGTTGGTTATTGGTCCATTCAAAATTACGGCGTATTGCTATCCGCTTCTTCGAGCACCAAAAAATCTGAGCCTAGCGGCCGGATGCCTTTAAGCAATTCATCAAAAAACCTGTCGCCATGCTGGAGGTAAAAAGACATGAAGTTTTCTACCCGTTCCTGCAGGCCGCCATTCGGGAAAAGCTGATTTTTCAGGTGGGCAATTCCTTCCAATTCATGGTGCATTTTCCGCTTTCCTGCGCGTAGCATTTTCTTCTCCAGCACTTCCAGCTGATATTTTATTTTGGTAAGTACCGCTTCGGCACTTCGCTTTAAGGTTGGATCGATGGAAGTTGCTTTTTCTTTCAGCGCAGACAGCAGATTCTGGAAGGTGCGACTTTCGGCCTCTGTACCCATATCCTGCGAAGAATGCTTTTTTACAAAATCGCGTGTAAGGGTGGCTTCAGGAATAAACAGATCAGCGATGCTCAGGCCCATTTCCCGGCGGCGCGCGGCATCCTGCGGGTCTATCCATAAGGCAGACTGCCTGAGCAGCACGAGCGGATAGGGTACGCTATAATGCTCAAAAACACCGCGTAGCTGCAGCCAATAAGCCACTTCTGCACCACCGCCGATAAAGGCAATGTCGGGGAGGATTGTCTCCTGATAAAGTCCGCGCAGAATCACATTGGGCGAGAAATGATCGGGATGATCTTCCAGCTCTTTCAGCAATTCCGTTTCTTTCCAATGAATATCTGCATTCACTACCTGCCATTCATCACCCTTGCGCTCAATGCGCTCGCGGATATCATCTTTCAGGTAAAAAAGATTGATCGGACGGGGAAACGCCTGTGCTTTATAGCCGTTCTTTTCCAGCACATCGGCGGTTGCTGTTACCAGCGACAAGGCAGTATGGTTCAGCAAATCATCTTTCATGATCTTCACAAAATTCTGCTTCAATCTGGCGTCATCCGGGTTCAGGGCTACCAGTCCATATTTTCCCGTCAGGCTATGCACTAAATACTGGGTAGCGTCAGCAATGTTATCATGCTTTAAATAAGCGGTGGTAAGCAACTCTTTAAGATGAATCAACGAATTGCCCGGAGGACCGAGCAGCGCGAAAAGCTCATCCAGCAAGGGTTTCAGTGAATCCGTCTTCATGCGGCCAACAGCGCCCGTTTGTCCGCCTGCATCCCAGATAAACTTTTTGCCGCCATAGCGGAAAGTGCCGAGTTCGTCCAGATCATTGTCTTCGCTGCCTATGTAATACACCGGCACAAAATGCTTATCCGGATGGGACTGCTTCAGCTCATCAGCCAGCTTGACCGCGTGCAATATTTTGTAGATAAAATACAGGTAACCCGTTCCGAGATTGGGCTGATGCGCGGTGCAAATAGTAAAAGTATTTTCTGATAAAAGCGCCTCAATATTATGCATTACTGCTTCTTCAACGGGCAATGATTGATACTGCTCTTTCAATACATCTACCAGCAGCTTTCTATCTGTAGGAAATGCACGGCGTGCTTCTATGGCCTGCGCTATGCCCGAAAGGTCCGGACGGTGCATGTATAAGTCTCTGAGATTTTCTGAGCCTTCGAGGTAGTCGAGTACCAGCGGCGAAAAGTAGTGCGTGTCTTTATAAGAAAGATAGGTGGCTTGGGGCACTTACAGGACGTTTTAAAAATGCAGGAGCGAAGGTAATAACTTCTAAAACGGCGGGCATCTATAAAGCTATAAAGAGCGTACAGGGTCGGGGTGCCACAATACAGCGAAGAGTGCGTCCTGAACCGCTACCGGAAAAGTAAATAAAAAAGCCTGAACAGAATTCAGGCTTTGAAAAAATTATTCAGAAGGAAAAATTACCGAAGATCAACTACTTCCACACCGGCGTGCGCCTTCGGATTAAACGTAAATTCTGCATCGGAAACGGCTGCATTCGGCGTATAGCCGCTTACCTCATACTGATACTGATTGCCATTTTTTTCCCAGACATTGCCGCCAACAATATTGTTGCCTTTATCTACCGCCAGTTCTACTTTAGAGAATTGCTTGCCTGAATTTACCGGAACCATTTCTACTATATCGCATGGCTTGCCGGATACGGTACGCGCCCCAATATATTTGTACTTGTATTCCTTGTCATAAAAATTACTGAACAGTTTGGTTGGGGAAACAGTCTGTTCACTGGGGTTATAATTACTCACCTGCACTTCATTACCATCCTTCATATAAGTCCATACGGTCTTACCATCACAGATGATTTCCTGACCCGGCAGGCTTACGTGGTATTTCTGGCCTTTCATGGTGAAAGAGCCTTTACGGCTTTCGCGTACTTTACCATTACCACCAGCGAGCTTGAGGGAGAAATTTGCCTTTAAAGACTTCAGCGAGCCTACTTTTTTGCTGGTAGCTTCCAGAATGCCCTTGGCCTTGGCGTCTGTCTGTGCAGAAGCTGTCTGGGTAGTAAGCGCTAATGCTACTGCACATGCACTAAGAAAATGTTTCATGATCAATGTTTTTAAACCCTTCGGATTGTGGGTGCGAATTAAGACTAAACGAGGTTAAGAAAAGTTTAAAGAAGATTATCTAAAAACTGTTCCAGCTCATACTCCGTTTTGTAAAGCACCTCGCGGGGCTTGCTGCCATTGGTTGGACCCACGATGCCTGCTGCTTCGAGCTGATCCATAATGCGGCCTGCGCGGTTGTAGCCGAGGTTAAATTTTCGCTGAATATTGCTGGTAGAGCCGCTCTGTGTGCTGACTACCAGGCGGGCAGAATCTTCAAACATCTTATCGCGGCTGGTGAGGTCAACGTTTTTGCTGCTGCTGGTATCGCCTTCATCGCCCTCATATTCGGGCAGCTCAAAGGCTGTTGCATAGCCGCGTTGTTTGCCAATAAAATTGACGATCGCTTCTACTTCCGGCGTGTCCACAAAAGCGCATTGCAGACGCAATAATTCGCTGCCATGGCTTACCAGCATATCACCGCGACCTACCAATTGTTCAGCACCGCCAGCATCCAGAATGGTACGGCTATCCACCTTGGCAGATACTTTAAAAGCAATACGGGCAGGGAAATTCGCCTTGATGGTACCCGTAATTACATTCACCGAAGGACGCTGTGTAGCTACGATCAGGTGAATGCCTACTGCACGCGCGAGCTGCGCCAGACGGGCAATCGGCATTTCCACTTCTTTGCCGGCAGTCATGATGAGGTCTGCAAATTCATCCACTACCAGCACAATGAACGGCAGGTATTTATGACCCTTTTCAGGATTCAGCCTGCGGGCGATGAATTTTTCGTTGTACTCTTTGATATTTCGCGCCCCGCCATCTTTCAGCAGCTCATAGCGGTTATCCATCTCAATGCAAAGCGCATTGAGGGTATTGATCACTTTCTTCGTATCGGTAATGATGGCTTCTTCTTCGTTCGGCAACTTGGCCAGAAAATGCTTTTCAATGGTGCGATAAATAGAAAGCTCTACCTTTTTCGGGTCCACCATTACAAACTTAAGCTGCGATGGATGCTTCTTGTACAGCAGGGAAACGAGAATGGCATTGATACCAACTGATTTACCCTGTCCGGTAGCGCCCGCCATTAAAAGGTGGGGCATGGTAGCCAGATCAACAATATAGTTTTCGTTATCGATCTTCTTGCCCAAAGCAATTGGAAGGCTCATTTTGCTGTTCACAAACTTCTCGCTGCTCAGCAATGCCCGCATAGATACGATCTGCTTATTGGCATTCGGAACTTCAATGCCAATGGTTCCCCGACCCGGAATAGGCGCAATGATACGGATGCCCAATGCTGCGAGGTTCAGCGCAATATCGTCTTCCAGATTCCTGATTTTGGAGATGCGCACACCTTCTGCCGGAACAATTTCATATAAGGTAACCGTAGGGCCTACCGTTGCAGAAATACGCTGTATCTCAATGCCGAATGAGCGCAGTGTCTGAAGAATCTGCGTCTTGTTCTTTTCCAATTCTTCTTTATCGAACGCAATGGTCTCTGCTATCCGCTCTTCCAGCAGATCGAGCGTAGGAAATTTATAATCAGGTAGATCAAGCTCCGGAGCATACGCCTCACCGCTTTCGATGGAAATATGAGCGCCATGCGCAATCACCGGATCTATTTTTTCTTCAGGTTGATGCACGACTTCAAAAGACAGGTCTTGCGGTATAGCGCTTCCGGTAATGGCTGGTGTTATTTTTTCTTCCTCCTGCTGAGTGGGTATCTCTTCTTCCCATTCCTCTTCCGGCAAGTCGCCTTCGTCAGCAAAAAGATTTTTGATCATCAGATCTTCAGCAGTCTGCACGGTTGGTGTTTCATGCGCTTCGCTGGTCATCGTGTCTGCAATCGCCTTGTCAATAATCAGCTTGCTCCCGCCTGCCTGTTGCAGCTTTTCATTGACGGTAATCGGGTACTGCTTGTGCTCTTTGGTCGTTTCATTAATCTCTTTCAAAGAAGCTGTATCCCCATGCACTCCATTGTCCATAGCTGTAATGGCGGCCGGTCCGTCCTCTTCCTGCTGCTGTTTTTCTTCGATAACCGAAGCTGCAGGCAAGCCGTTATCTTCAGGACGAAAATCTTCCTCACCTTCCTCGTCTTTATTGGTAAAATTCTGAATGCCTTCGCGCATCTTGCGGGCAGAGCGGCGCGCGCGGCGGATCAATGGTGTAATATCCAGCGCAAAAATGACGAAGAGCACAAAAAAGGCAATACCTGCAAGCACCATTCCGGTACCCGCACGTCCGATGAAGCCATTGCTGTAAGCGATCGTTTCATTGCCCAATGCACCGCCGAACGGAAACGCTGAATCAGGGAATACATAAGCCAGAATGGGTGCCAATACCAGAACGATCAGGCACATCCAGCGCAGATAGCGCATCAGTGGCGCCATTCGCCTGCCATATATGATATGCAATCCTACCATAGCGAGCCATAGCCCGGCTGCTGCTCCGGCCAGCCCGGCCCCGCGGTAAACGAGGTAATGAGCTAAAAATGCGCCCATGCGGCCACCCCAGTTGGCTACAACAGCGGATTTATCGGGCAGGATAGCTCCTGCACCGGAAGCCGAAAGCAGTAAATCCTGATCGGCCTTCCAGGTAAAGAAATAGGAAAAGATAGAGAAGCAGATAAAAACGCCGCTGATCAGAAAAAGCAGACCGAAAGCCAGCTTGATCTGTCTGCGCCGTTGAGCGGGACTCACTGTTTCTTCTTCTGGCACAACGAATGCGGACTTTTTCTTAGTGGTCTTTTTTGTAGAGGTAGCCATGATTACGGGCAAAAACACGAAAAGCGAAGATACAATTTTAGCGTAGCGGCAAAAGCCGGGATCACTGGTTTTAGGGCAGAAATTTTATTTTCTGCCGGAAATCTTTTCATAGGGTATATTTGGCCGTCTGTCCTGCATTTGCCGGTTGCTTTATGAAAAAAATGCCCGGTAGCTATTGAGTATGCAGCGATGCAGGCAATCTTTATAAATCAACTATCCAGTTGCGGATTTCAGTATTCATAGCGCGCCGTTTTCTTGCCCGTCAGAAGGGTACTTTCTCGGCGTTCATTATCAGGCTGGCTATTGTGGCTACTGCGCTTGGCGTAGCGGTGATGGTGATCTCCACAGCGCTTATCAGTGGCTTTAAATATACGATCCGCGAAAAGCTGTTTTCCTTCTGGGGACAAGTGCTCGTTGTGCCCTACGATGCGCAGGGCGGCGACATTGTAGCTGCCGATCCGGTGCTCTATGATTCGGTGCTTTATCATCAGATACGTAGTATGGATGGTGTGCGGCAGGTAAGTGTATTCGCGATGCGCCCAGCCATTATCCAGGCCAATCAGCAGATCGAAGGCGTGCGGCTGAAGGGCATTACCGAGGATTACCAATTCAGCAAAGGCATTTCTTTTACCGGAAAGCCTATTGCTTACAATGACACGGATTATTCGCGCAGCATTATTATTTCCAAAACCACTGCATCCCGCCTGCAGCTGAAGCAGGGAGATCCGCTGTTACTTTACTCGCTTGAGCCCGGCGCAGCACGTGTGCGCAAGCTGATTGTATCCGGCATCTATCATACAGGGATGGAAGAGGTAGATAAGCAGTTTGCGCTCTGCGATATGCGGCTGGTGCAGCGCCTGAGCCACTGGCAGCGGGATGAAATCAGCGGCTATCAGGTAGAACTGACCAATACGGCCCTTGCAGATACGATGGCCGCTCAAATGCATGACCGCTACGTAGCGCCGCCTATGGAAGCCTATTCGATCAGCAATATTTACGAAGGTATTTTCAGTTGGTTGAATATGCAGGATGTGAATGCGCGGATATTGCTGAGTATTGTAGCCATAATGGCTGTCATTAATCTTGGGGCGGCGTTATTGATTTTAATGGTAGACCGTGCGGTGATTTTGGGGCTTCTCAAGGCATTGGGTATGCCCGAATCCGGCCTGCGCAGGATATTTTTATACCTCGCTGGTCTAATCGGATTATGGGGGTTATTCTTCGGAAATCTGCTGGGCATCGGTCTTTGCCTGCTGCAGCAGCATTTTGGTTTTATGCATTTACCAGAAGATACTTATTACATGCGCACGGTGCCCATAAAGCTGGTCTGGTGGCATATTGCGGTCATTGATACCAGCACATTGCTTTTGTGTATTGTTTGTATGGCTTTGCCAACATTGTATATTCGCCGGATACAACCAGCAAAGGTTTTACAATTCAAATAACCCGTGGCAGGATATTAGCTGGATAAAAATCAGAGCTGAGTATCAAACAGAATACACCCTATTTCAAAAAAATACTAAGATCAGTTTGCCGACACAAAAAGAAATATACGAAGCCATTTGTACACAGAGCCCTGACAGCCTGCCCGTGTTTATGCAATGCTGGTGGCTGGATGCCGTTTGTGAAAGCTGGGATGTGGTCATTACTTTCAAGGGAGATCAGGTCACGGGCGTATGGCCTTATGCGATCGAGGAGAGGCTGAGCATCTCATTCCGCCGCAATCCCAAGCTTACACCCTATATGGGACCGCATATTTTTTTTCCTGCGGATATCAAAGAGACGAATAAAGACAGCTATGAGCATGAGGTGATCGAGCAACTGATGAGCAAGCTGCCACATGCGGATGTCTGGGGGCTTTCCCAATATCCGGGAATTAAGCAGGCGGGGCTTTTCCGGTATTATGGCCTTAAGATTGAAGTGCAGCAAACATTTCTTTTATCGCTGGAAGATGATGAGCAGACGCTGTATCAGAATTTCAAAGAGCAGCTGCGCCGCAATATCCGCCATGCGGAAAAGAACATTGCGATTAAAGATGACCCAACCTGTCTGCCGGAGCTTTACGAGTTTCAGCGGGCTACCCTTTCTGAGAAGCGCGTCATGCAGGCTCATACCTTAGCCGATATGGAAAAGCTGATGCAGCCATGTATTGATCATAAATCCGGAGCGCTGTGGATAGCGCGTCAGAATAATGTTGTGCAGGCGCTGATCTGGAATGTGTGGGATGCAAAAACAAGCTATTATTTCATGGGCGCAAAAAATCCTGCGGCCGATGATTACCGGGCCATGAGCGGACTGATTTGGCATGCCATCCTGGAAGCCAAAAAGCGCGGCAATAAATACTTTGATCTGGAAGGAAGCATGGACCCGGGCGTGGAGCGGTTTTTCCGGAATTTCGGGGGCAAGCGCGAGCTTTACCTTATCCTCAAAAAAGACGGACACTGGCTCTGGAAGCTGAAAAAGTTATTGCGCCGGTAAAGCTGGCCGCATTTGTAATGTGGCTCGACAAGGACTGGCATCTGTGATGCCAACAAAGAAAACCCAATCCTTCAAAGCAATTGATCAGACTGGCTAGCTTCCGGACTTTCCGGCGCCGGACCAAAGCCATCATCATAAATTGTATTGGCCACATACTGCTGAATGGATGAATCCAGCTTATGGCCTTCTCCGAAAAGGATCTGCACCGCAATAGGCAGCACAACAATAGGCATGTGCCAATCCTTGATCTTATCCAGCTGAAGGTGCAGTCGTGTGGCATCTTTTTCAGTTGTTACAATGACTTTATCCGCAGCCTGCCAATTATCATAGGTGCTTTTGATTTCTTCCAAATCCTTGCTCAGAAAATAATGGTGATCCGGATACGATAGTACATGAACACCTGCAGCAACAGATTCCACTTCCTGAATCAGCGGCTCGGGACGGGCAATACAGCAGACCAGCAGTACATTTTTCCCCTGCAGGCTCACCGGCTCATTGGTAAAAAAACTATAGGGCATTTCATACCTGATCGATGAAAAGAATACCTGCTGATGAGCTAATGGCCTGATCTGTGCAATCATAGCGTCTGCCTGTTCACGAGCGAGGTCAGGCGGGCACTTGGATACGATGATAATATCGGCACGCTTATACGCTTTTCGAGATTCCCGCAGCCTTCCGTAGGGCAGGATATAATCTGTGTAAAAAGGCCTTGAATAATCAGTGATAAGCACATTCATGCCTGCCTTCACCGAACGGTGTTGAAAAGCATCGTCCAGCAGTACAATATCCACATCGGGCCTGCGCTGTAGCAGATAAGGAATGCCGGTCATGCGCTCTTCTGCCACACTCACAGCCAGCTCAGGAAATTTCATTTTGTACTGCATCGGCTCATCCCCGATTTTCAGCGCATTGGCATCATCGCCGGCCAGCAGAAATCCCTGCGTGCGCCGCTTATAGCCGCGGCTCATAGTGGCAAGCGTATATTCATATTGCAGCAGACGGATCAGGTATTCCACATGAGGAGTCTTGCCGGTACCGCCCACAGAAAGGTTGCCCACTGTAATCACCGGCACGCTGAACTCTACCGAAGAAAAAAATCCGGTATCATAAAGACGGTTGCGCAGCCATACCAGAGCGCCGTAAATCAGGGCAAACGGGTACAGCAGAAAACGAACAATAGAGAAGAAGGGAGTGCGCAAATCAGTTAATTAAAAATGCAAAATTCAAAATGCAAAAAAATGATTGGCAAAGTTGAACTTTTTGGATAGATAAGGTTGACAGAATAATAATATCAGAGAATTACTTTTCCCTATTTAGCGGTACATATAAGGACACAGGCTTTTGCATTCTAAATTTTGAATTTTGCATTCGAAAGAAGTTGTGCATTCAGAGCATATTCCAATACTTTTTCACGCGGATCGAATGGCTTTAATTGATTAAGGCCCAGATAATTGATAGCTTCATGAACTTTAAGCTCGTTTTCTACTTCGCGGTTCTGCCCGCTTTTCATCAGGGCAAAAGTTCCTGCTTCCAGCAGACAGGCTTCCGGTATCAGGCCGATCACTTCACTTCCTGCAATGCGGTAGCCCATTTCTTCCGCCAGTTTACGGCAGGCTTCAAAAGCAATGAGTGGTGAGGCAATACGAAAATCAAGCAGATTGATGGATACCTGGGTATTATCATAGTCAGCCATATGCCAGCCGATAGTTCTGGTCTTCGGCAATAATCCCGGTACTTTCACGCCGTTCTTTTTATAGCCGCTTGTCCGCAGCCGTTGTGCAATCTCTGTGGCTATGCGTACATCATCCGTATTCAGAGAAATGTTGAACGCTACGAGGATGGGGCGCGCGCCAATCACGGTAGCGCCACTCCGGGAATTAAAAGCAGATGGTCCATAATCTGGCGTCCAATCGGGTAAAAGGATCTTTTCCGCAAAACCTTCATACTGTCCTTTGCGGATATCCGGCAGTGCGCGGCGATACTCCATCTTTGCCGAATATTCATAGAGATAAACAGGAATGCCCAATTCGCTTCCAACACGGCTGCCAAGCTGTTGCGCAAATAGATCGGCCTCTGCCATAGTCATCCCTTCCAGCGGTATCAGTGGACATACATCCGTAGCGCCAATGCGCGGATGCACACCTTCCTGCGCCGTCATATCAATCAGCGCTGCGGCTTTCCTGATTGCTTTAAATGCCGCATCAGTCACCGCCTGCGGATGGCCGGCAATGGTAAATACCGTACGATTGGCTGCCGGACTGGGATCTATATGAAGTAGCGCTGCGCCATCCACGCTGCGTATAGCTGCTGCAATGGCTTCAATTTTTACCGGGTCACGGCCTTCGCTGAAGTTGGGAACGCACTCAAGGATCGGTGTTGGCATAGAACGAAGATAAGACACGGTGGTAGGTTGAGATGTTGACTGGTTGAAATGTTAACAGGTTGATTTGTTGATAAGTTGACGGTGAAGAAGATCTTTTTTAAGCTATTTTATTTATGGGACAATCCTTCAATACCTTATTTATTTTTCAACTTACCTACATTCCAACCTATCAACCTTTAACGGCTCAACTTACCAACCTTTCAACAAATCAACTCGCAATCACCAACTAACCATTTATTTTTGCCGTATGAACAAAAAGACCCTCTGGTGGATCATTGGCGGAATGCTGGCCATCCTGCTGGTAATTATCCTTATCGGAAAGAACAGCAGCGATGATGGTACTAAAGTGGCTGTTGAGAAAGTGGCGCCGCATACCATTACAGAAACGGTTACCGCCAGTGGCAAGATCTATCCGGAAACGGAGGTAAAGATCAGCCCGGAAGTAAGCGGTGAGATCATTGCGCTCAGTATAGCCGAGGGCGATAGTGTGAAGCGTGGTCAGGTATTGGTCAAGATCAATCCCGCCATTTATAACTCTATAGTGAATCAGGCCGCCGCTACCGTTCATCAGTCGGAAGCAAGCGCACAGAATACGGTAGAGATGGTGGCACAGGCCAAAAGCCAGTATGAGCTAGCGTTGGCCACTTACAACCGCAATAAAAAGCTTTATAATAATAAAGTGATTTCGGCGCTCGAATTTGAGCAGGCAACGGCCTCTTATCTCGGAGCAAAAGCTTCTTACGATGCATCGCGCGCGAGCAGCACCGGTGGCCATTTTGGCGTGCAGGGCGCGCAGGCAGGGCTTTCGCAGGCACAGGAAAATCTTCAGAAGACCACCATCGTGGCTCCCGCCAATGGCATCATCTCATCCCTGAAAGTAAAGCTCGGCGAGCGTGTGGTAGGTACAGCACAGATGGCGGGTACAGAAATGCTCACCATTGCCGATATGAGCCGCCTGGAAGTGCGGGTAGATGTGAGTGAGACAGACATTGCCAAAGTGAAGATCGGCGACACCACCCTCATAGAAGCGGATGCTTACCGCAACCGGAAATTCAAAGGCGTAGTCAGCCGTGTGGATGTGAGCAGCCAGTCCTCTTCCAGCGCATTGACCACTACCTCTACCGATCAGGTGACTAACTATACGGTGCGCATTTATATTCTTCCATCCAGCTATGCAGACCTTGCAGCAGTCATACCTAAAGGCAAGTTCGTATTCAAGCCGGGCATGAGCGCCTCGGTAGAGATACAGACACGCCGTGAGCGCGGTGTGCTCTCAGTGCCGGTAAATGCAGTAACCACGCGGGATTGGGATGACAGTGTGAAGAACAAAAGAAAAGCCGATGTCAGTCTGGAAAGCGATGATATCCGTCAGGTAGTCTTTGTATATGATGCCACTAAAAAGGAAGTGAATATGGTGGATGTGAAGACGGGTGTTCAGGATAATCAGTACCTCCAGATATTATCCGGTCTTAAAGGTGGGGAGGAAGTGGTGATCGCGCCCTACGGAGCCATTACGCGTACGCTCAAAAGCAAGAGCAAAGTAAAAGTGGTGAAAAAGGAAACACTGTTTGAGGAAAAAAAGAATGAATAGCCGTTTCTTTCGCCGGAATGAGCTGTTAAGATGGCTTCGGTCTGCTGTTCTGTTTCCGTTTCTGCTGCCGGTCTTTTTCGTGCTGCATACAGAGCGCTATTACACGGGCGCCGTGCCGGCAAAAGATGCTGCAGAGCTGATTATTACCTATGTGCTTGGCGGGTTGCTGGTGTATGCTTTGCTGCGTTTTTTTGTGAAGATGCGCGCTGTTGCCGGAATCATTACTTTTTTTCTGTTAGTGCTTTTTCTCTACTGGTGGGAGATTATTCCGGCCATTATCAATACGTTTCATTTCAGCCAGAACTATCGCAATCATCCGTTTTACCTGCTTACCTGCCTGCTGATCGTCTGTAGTATTGCATGGCTATTGAGCAGGCAGAAAGAGCCTACCCATGAGCGCATAGTCTTCTTCATGAATGCACTGCTGCTCATTTATACCACGCTGGAAATTGGCCTGCTCACTTTTTATGCGCTAAGCGGAAGAATGCATCATCCAGTGATAGATAATAAGGTCGCGCGTATGGAAGATGCGTCTGTGCCGCATGCGGGTAAAGACATTTATTTTCTGCTGTTCGATGAATATGCATCCAACACTTCCCTCAAAAATGACTGGCATTTGGATAATAGCGAAATGACGAATTACCTCACCTCAAAAGGCTTTCTGGTGCCAGCTAATACTCACTCCAATTACAATCTGACCCAGTTCTCCATGACGTCCATCCTCAATATGGCTTACCTGAAAGGTCATACAGATTCTGTATCAACGGTGGGTGACCGCGATTATCAATACTGTGTACCGGAGCTGCAGTATGCCCGCGTACCGGAAGTCTTAAAAAGAGCGGGATATACTTTCAATGCGTACAGCATTTTCGATATTGAAGATCAGCCGGGCTATGAGCTCAACTCACGATTGCTTTTTAAGCAAAAGCTGGTAACCAATCATACCTTTTTTCAGATAGCGACTGACTTTTACCTACCATATCTCGTTGCCAGAAAGGAGCTGAGGAGAAATCCTGCTTACTACGATTCTGCTTTCTACCAGGTCAATACTTATAACCAATATACGCTGAGGCGTGTGCTGAACATTGCCGGAAAAAAAGCCGCTTCACCGCAATTTGTGTATGCACATTTTCTCCTGCCACACCCGCCTTTTTATTACGATAGTCTCGGTCGCTTGCTATCTATACCAGCGCTGGATTCGAATAACGGTCAGGCCAGCTATGCAACCAATGTTCAGCAGGCCAATCGGTTCATCCGGCTTATGGCAGATCGTATTCTGAGCAAGAGCAACGGACAGGCAGCCATGATCATCATGGGCGATCACGGCTACAGGGCTAATTACAAAACAAACCACACTCAGTCATTTCCGGCTTTCAGCGCACTGTACTTTCCGGACCG
Organism: Chitinophagaceae bacterium; assembly: GCA_965200035.1. Lineage (GTDB taxonomy): Bacteria > Bacteroidota > Bacteroidia > Chitinophagales > Chitinophagaceae > UBA1952. Next base: position 3,061,414 of record OZ241334.1, read on the forward strand.
CGATTATTCCACCGTACCGGCGCAGTTAACCTATGTAAATCTCTTCCGGATCGTGCTGAATAAGTTTTGCGGCATGCATTACAAACTGCTTCCCGACAGGCAATGTTTTCTGAAAGAAATATAAGGCTACTTTTTCCGCATCAGATAAAGTGTACGCAATGAAAATGCCAGCGCTGTCTGCTGTTCAATAAAAAAATGTTCTTGGAATGCAGCTTCAAAATGAGCCTGCGAATAGCCCGGAAAAATATCTCCCTTGCCTGCCAGAAGCAGTTGCGCTTTAGGGTCATCTTTAGGTACAAACTCTACAATCAGGTGCTGCTCTGTAATTTCAGCGAAAAGCCTGCTGATAAAGGATAATGGTATATTCTTCGAAAGAGCCAAATGATGAATCACTGCCAGCGCCATCACCGTATCCGCTCTGATACGGGTCAATAAAGAAGTCCGTTCTGCGTTCATCCAGCCCAGCGCCGGCGTAGGATTGGCAATATCTGCAACAAATGGATACAGATTTGGTTGTGCAGTCTGATAGAGTTTGTCAACAGAGCGCATATCATTATCCAATGCAATTACCTCTTGTGCTATCTCAGATGCGATCATACTGAAAACTCCCGTGTTGCAACCAATATCTGTAACTCGTTTTGGAGCGATTGCGGTAAGCATATCACGTACCACCTGCTCTTTATGCCGCAGGTATTCCTGATTCAGGATCGTTTCTTCGTAATAATGATTCCAGGTAGATTTTGCAGGCGCCAAATGCAGCTTTGAGATAAAGCCTTTAAGCTGTTGCAGATTCTGTAGAAGCCTGCTTCGGGAAATAGAAATGTTTTTCGCCTCCTTTGTATTTCCTGCGGTAGAAGCCGCGAGATATACGTAAAGCTGGTGATTCAGGCTCATGCGCTTTCGCCAGGGAAGCAGTTTAATGGTAATAGCAGGTGAAACGCCATCGGGATAAGCCGCAAAAAATGCAGGATTCAGATCGGGCTCTGATTGCAGGATGAGTAATGGATTCAGAAAGTGATCGCAGAACTGCCGGAATGCCTGCCATGGCTTGCCTTCTTCATAAATATCAAAAGACAGGCTGTCGATCAGCACCGGCTTTCCGGCTGCAAACTGAATGTTGTAAGCGTTGGCATCTTTCAGGATCATGCCATGCTCCAGTCCGGTAATCGCCAGCTTCAGCGTAAGCAAGGCAGCATCTTTCAGCTGGCTGAAGCTCCATTCATACGGATAAGACCAGATAGTCATCTGCTCCGGCAGAATCGTTTTGTAGGAAGGGAAATCAGCCTGTAAATTTTCTGCTTCTTCATGCCGGATGATCCAGCCCTTATCTGCCAGTTTCTGGTAAAGGCCGCCGTTCATCAAGTGCTCGTAAGCCTCCTGATAAGCAGGTAATACAGCCCGGTACACCAGGCCATACTGACTAAAGACAAACCCGGCAGGATCACGGTAAGAAGCCGGATGCTGCACGGCGCTCATGCGTCTGTATCTTCTTTTTTGCTGCCAAAAAGCTGCATAATCCGGTAGCGGATATTTTTAAAGAAAACAGAAACCGCCAGCACAATGCCGATAATAAACTGAAGCAGAAGGCTTCCGCTCCCCGGATCGATATACAGGAATAGCTGATTCATAAACAAGGCGGCAAAGTTACGCGCATATTATGGTATTATTAAGGATTGCACTGCTGCAATAACAGTGCAACTGTATATTTGTCGCATTATCCTGTCCATGAAGTCCGGCCACCGGCATATATCCACCCTCGATACGCTTCGTGGCCTTGCCGCACTTACGGTGTGTCTGTATCATTTTACGGGAAAGGTCATTCCTTCTGCGCGCATTCCGGCACTGGCTGCCGCATTCGACTGGGGCGGGGCAGGAGTGATGGTTTTCTTTGTGATCTCGGGCTTTATTATTCCCTATGTGCTTCATACCAGCCAGTACAGGCTGCGTGATTTTGGACAGTTCATCGGCAAGCGCCTTATCAGAATATGTCCGCCTTCGTGGATTGTGGTGCTGCTGATTATCCTTCAATGGTGGCTATATAGAGCTATTTATCACACGCCTCATCCTTACCTGGCTGCGCTTTCACCACAGCAGATTTTTTATAACCTTATCTATACGGCGCCGTTCTTCAAAAGCCCATGGATCAACAATGTATTCTGGACGCTATCTATAGAATTTCAGTATTACTTGTTGATGGCTTTATGCTTCCCGCTAATGTTCAGAAATTCATGGACATTTTGTTTCGGCTGCATTGCAGTTGCTGTGCTTTATTATTTGCCGGTTCATCCTGCTGAGTTCTTTTTTAAATGGGGCGTGCTGTTCATGATGGGGGGAGCAACGATGCTGTATTTCATCCGGCGCATTCCATTAAATCTCTTTCTCGCCATTCTTGCCGCACTTTCTGTGGCTGGCTATTTTCAGGCGGGATTAGTAGCTACCTCATTTTCATTGGGCACTGCATTAATCATCGCATTTATTCAAATCAGGAACAGAGCAGGCGCTTTTTTGGGCAAGATTTCTTATTCGCTCTACCTGCTTCATGTAATCTGCGCTCCCATTTTTGAGAAGCTGCTGCTTACAATCATTCCTGTTGGGAATGTCTTCGGAAAAGCTCTGATACTATCGTTCTGTCTGTTGCTCACACTCTTTATCTCATGGCTGTTCTACGTGATTGTTGAGCGCTGTTTTATCCGGCTTGCAGGCCGCTGGGCAGTTAAAGAAAACCATGTACAGCAATAATTTATGACCGTTGCTTTAATATTTGCGAAAAAATCGCATCTTTTGTAGCCGCTAAGGCAGATGATTCTACACCTGCCGGCAATCAGTTTCTTAAAACCGTATATCTTGATCATAGCAATTCTTAAAGAGCAGATGCCGGAGACACGGGTATCGCTCGTGCCTGAAGTAGTGCAGGCGCTAGTGAAGATGAATGTAACCATATGGGTAGAAAGCGGAGCAGGACTCAATGCATATCATAATGATGAAGCTTACGAACAAGCAGGTGCTGTAGTAAAGCAAAAAGATGCGCTGAATGATGCGGATATTCTGCTTACTATCCATCCGCAAAACATACCGGTTGGTCTGGCGCAGGGCAAAGTGCTGCTCGGTATTTATCAGCCGCTTTTCAATGGTGCCATCATGCATGATCTCGCCGGAAAAGGACTGACCGTATTCAGCCTCGATACTATTCCACGTACTACGCGCGCGCAGGCGATGGATGTATTGAGTTCACAGGCCAATATAGCTGGATACAAAGCCGTATTGCTGGCAGCCATGCAGTACAGCCGTTACTTCCCCATGTTTATGACAGCAGCAGGCAGTATCCCCCCCGCAAAAGCGCTCATCCTCGGCGCAGGTGTAGCAGGACTTCAGGCAATCGCAACCGCTAAAAGATTGGGTGCAGTAGTAGAAGTATTTGATACACGGCCTGCGGTAAAGGAAGAAGTGATGAGCCTCGGCGCAAAGTTTGTGGAGGTAGAAGGCGCTGCAGATGCCTCGCAGGCAGGCGGCTACGCGGTAGCCCAGAGCGATGAGTTTCAGGCAAAGCAAAAAGCCAAAATCGCAGAGCATATCAAAAAGAGCGATATCGTAATCACCACAGCGCAGATACCTGGCCGTAAAGCACCGATACTCGTAACTACCGGGATGATCGAAGCCATGCGCCCCGGCTCGGTCATTGTAGACCTGGCGGCCGTTACCGGCGGCAATACAGAGCTTACAAAAAATGACGAGATTATACAGCATCAGGGAGTAACGATTATCGGCAACTCTGCGCTGCCAGCCGCTATGCCTGCTGATGCCAGTAAGGTATATGCCAAGAATGTGTTCAACTTCATGAAGCTCATCATTGATAAAGAGGGCAATCTCAACCTCAATTTTGAGGACGATCTGGTAAAGGGGACAGCCATTGCGCACGGTGGTAAAATCGTGAATGAGCGGGTAGGCAGCAACAATTAGCAGATTTTGCTTCATTTATTTTCTATTCTTATTCTTTAAAAACATCCTTATTACCATGCAGGAATTCGTTGCATTTTTTCTGAAACACTATCAGTTGACCACCATTGTTATCCTTTCCATATTCTTGGGAATTGAGGTAATCAGCCGCGTACCGTCTGTATTACACACTCCATTGATGAGCGGTGCCAACGCCATACACGGAGTAGTTATCATAGGGGCTATCATCGTCATGGGGCAGGCTCAGACAGATGATTATGTGGCGCTTACACTTGGCTTTCTGGCAGTGCTGCTGGGCACATTGAATGTGGTAGGCGGCTTCGTGGTCACAGACCGTATGCTGGAAATGTTTGGCAAGAAAAAGAAGCCGAAATAAGTATCTGTTCAGGCTCATACAAAAACAACTATTTAAGTACAATCGCATTCCATACCATGAACGATATATACAGTAATTTCCTGAACGGCCAGGGGCTGCTGATGCTCTGTTACCTGATCGGCTCAGTAACTTTTATTCTCGGCCTCAGAATGCTCAGTCACCCTGAATCTGCCCGAAAAGGCAATCTGGTAGCGGCTGCAGGTATGTTTATCGCCATTCTCGGAACCATCTTCCTGTACCGCAATGAGAACCTCGCCAGGCTCGGAAACTACGGATGGATATTCGGTGGACTGGCGCTGGGAACGGTCTTGGGGACACTGGCGGCTAAGCGTGTGCAGATGACTGCTATGCCCGAAATGGTCAGTCTGTTCAATGGTACGGGTGGTGCCTGCGCTATGCTCATTTCCATTGTCGAGTACCGGCATTTACAAGGTGCAGAACATGGCTATTCAACCTATCCGCCTTTATCTGCCGTTCCTCAGATTCCTCATCAGTCAATAAGTCCGGGACTGCTGCTCATCATTGTCTTGGGTATGCTGATCGGTACTGTTTCTTTTGCGGGTTCGATGGTTGCCTGGGGCAAGCTGGCAGGTAAGGTAAAAGACCGCACTGTTCCCGGCGCTCAGCTCATCAATTTTCTACTGTTTGCAGGGATGATAATCCTTACCGTCATGCTGGTGGCAGGTTATATCGATTCACCCGTTGTTTTCTACGGCATCCTTGCGCTGGCAGCCATCTACGGTATCCTCTTCGTTATGCCGATCGGCGGAGCAGATATGCCGGTGGTCATCTCATTGCTCAACTCATTTACCGGCGTAGCCGCAGCCTTTGGCGGCTTTCTATACGACAATCCGGTGATGCTGACCGGCGGTATCCTGGTAGGTTCTGCAGGCACCATACTCACCATCCTGATGTGCAAGGCCATGAACCGGTCCCTAAAAAATGTATTGCTGGGCTCTTTCGGCGGTAATAAAGCAATTGCTGGTGGCAGCAGCTCTATTGGCGGTGGTGATGTAAAGGAAATATCGCTGAACGATACGGCTACGCTGATGGCTTATGCCAGCAAAGTGATGATCATTCCCGGTTATGGGCTGGCTGTGGCTCAGGCGCAGCATGCTTGCCACGAATTGGAAAAGATACTGGAAGAAAGAGGGGTAGAGGTAAGCTACGGTATTCATCCGGTAGCCGGCCGGATGCCGGGGCATATGAATGTACTGCTCGCAGAAGCAGACGTGCCTTATGAGAAGCTCATGGAGATGGAAGATGCCAATGATATAATGGCATCAGAAAATGTGGTGCTTATTTTAGGCGCTAATGATGTGGTGAATCCAGCCGCGAAAGACGACCCTGCCAGCCCTATTTACGGTATGCCTATCCTGGAAGTGGAAAAAGCGGATCATGTAATTGTAAACAAACGCAGTATGAAGCCAGGCTATGCAGGTATTGAAAATGATCTGTTCTACAAGCCCAAAACATCTATGCTGTTCGGCGATGCTAAAAAAGTGCTGCAGGATCTGGTAGGAGAGCTGAAGCAGATCTGATAAACCTATTTGCAACCCTACAGTTTCAGAATGATGAACTATAAAACCCTGCTGCTTACCGGTGCGATAGCCGGCCTGGTCTTCTTCGGCGCCTGTAAAAGGAAATGCCAGGATCCGTCTCTGTACAGCGCTTTTACGGGCTACGATTCATCGGGGTTAAATACTTTTATTGTTCGCAGATATGCAAAAACAGCTGATTTCAGTCATCTGCTGCAGACCAATTACAGCGGTATCAGCGTTAATGTACCTACCACGCTTGATTTCGGTGATGGTGATACCATTGCGGGCAGCTATGCGGAATACGTCAATCCGGAGTACGATTACGAATACTATGTGCCTGCGTCCGGTAAAACCTATCGTATTTCTGAAATCGGATTCAATCAGGAGAAAGGGGAGACCACATTTATGAACAAATCAGAACACTGCTCCAACGAAGTTACCTATCGGCTGAATGGCCAGTGGTACTTGGGGAGAGGCCTGCCACAGCGCGTAGATCATCCCGGAGCAGTAGCCATTGAGTTGCAAAAATAAATCGTTGACGATTGCTCAAAAAAATTTGCACAATTCATTTTCTTATTTACTTTTGCAATCCCAATCGCGGTAACGCAGTCGGGTAAGTTCTTAGAAATTAAAAAATAAGAAGCCGCTTTAGCTCAGATGGTAGAGCAACTGATTTGTAATCAGTAGGTCGCTGGTTCGATTCCGGCAAGCGGCTCTTTAGTTCAGAATGCAAGATTAAAATACAAAAATCATTTTTTTGAATTCTCCATTTTGCTTTTGAATTATTTAGTTGGGTAGGTGGCCGAGTGGTTAAAGGCGGCAGACTGTAAATCTGCTCTCTTCGGAGTACGGAGGTTCGAAACCTTCCCTGCCCACTTTTTTTTATGTTTCATGTTTCATGTGACATGTTTATACTGGAGTTAATCCCGTAAAACATGTCACATGAAACATAAACTGCGGGAGTAGCTCAGCTGGTAGAGCGATAGCCTTCCAAGCTATAGGTCGCGGGTTCGAACCTCGTCTCCCGCTCTTGGATGATTTGGAAATTTGATAATGACCATCATCTAATTAAAAGTTGCTGTTGTAGCTCAGCGGTAGAGCACTTCCTTGGTAAGGAAGAGGTCGGCAGTTCAATCCTGCTCAACAGCTCATTTAAGTACGATTACTGAAAAAGGAATTTTATTCCTTTTTTTTATGTCAGGCATTTTGTAATAAAGAATTTGTTACCTTTGCCGCCAATTTATAAGTCAAACTAACAACAACGTCTTTAAACACAAGTAAAAATGGCTAAAGAGACCTTTAAGCGGGAAAAACCCCACGTAAACATCGGTACCATCGGTCACGTGGACCATGGTAAGACTACGCTGACTGCAGCGATCACTACCATCCTCGCCTCCAAAGGCTTGGCGCAGAAGAAGGGTTATGATGAAATTGATGCCGCTCCGGAAGAAAAAGAGCGCGGTATCACCATCAACACTGCACACGTAGAATATGAAACAACTGCCCGTCACTACGCTCACGTAGATTGCCCGGGTCACGCTGACTATGTAAAGAACATGATCACTGGTGCTGCCCAAATGGACGGCGCTATCCTCGTAGTAGCTGCTACTGACGGTCCAATGCCACAAACCCGTGAGCACATCCTGCTCGCTAAGCAAGTAGGCGTTCCTAAGATCGTTGTGTTCATGAACAAAGTTGACCTGGTTGAGGATCCTGAAATCCTTGAGCTGGTTGAAATGGAAATCCGTGAGCTGCTGTCTAAGAATGACTTTGACGGTGACAATACTCCAATTATCCAGGGTTCTGCTACAGGCGCTCTCGCCGGCGAGCCTCAGTGGGTTGCCAAGATCGAAGAGCTGATGGACGCTGTTGACAGCTACATTCCATTGCCTCCACGTCCGGTTGATCAGCCGTTCCTGATGTCTGTGGAAGATGTATTTACCATCACTGGTCGCGGTACTGTAGCTACAGGCCGTATCGAGCGCGGTATCATTAAAGTGGGTGACAACGTTGAAATCGTAGGTTTCAATGAGTCTCCAATGTCTTCTACCTGCACAGGTGTGGAAATGTTCAAGAAACTTCTGGATCGTGGTGAAGCTGGTGACAATGCTGGTCTGCTGCTCCGTGGTATTGAAAAGAAAGATATCCGTCGTGGTATGGTTATCTGCGCACCTAAGTCTATCACTCCGCACACTGATTTTAAGGGTGAAGTTTACGTCCTTTCAAAGGACGAAGGTGGTCGTCACACACCATTCTTCAAGAACTACCGTCCTCAGTTTTATTTCCGTACTACCGATGTAACTGGTGAATGCCAGCTTCCTGAAGGTGTGGAAATGGTTATGCCTGGCGATAACGTAAATCTGACTGTAAAGCTCATCGCTCCAATTGCGATGGACAAGGGTCTGAAGTTTGCGATCCGTGAAGGTGGCCGTACCGTAGGTGCAGGCCAGGTTACTGAGATCATCAAGTAATCATTAAGATTCAAATATTGAGCAGCCATTGGGTTTTCCCGGTGGCTGTTTTTTTGTGCCAGCTTTTCAGGAGCTGGGTCTTTTTGTTTCAATTTATAGCTATAAAAATGTTGTTGTAAACTCACCTTTTCTTAGTGAGCAAAAGCATGATAAGGTGTTTTACCGAAAATATTCCTGCTTTCACCTAAATCTATTAGCTATCATAATTGCATTAATATATGTTTGTAGCAGAAATAGCTTTCTATCATTACATTCATATCAATCTTAATCATCCACTACCCACCCATCATGCAGCTTATCATCCAAAATCTTAGCAAAACGTACAACAACGGCGTAAAGGCGCTGGACAATGTTTCGCTTACTATACCTACCGGAATGTTTGGCCTACTGGGTCCGAACGGCGCGGGTAAGTCAACCCTGATGAGAACCATCGCTACACTGCAGGAGCCGGATAGCGGAAAAATCCAACTGGGTGATATTGATGTACTTCATCAGAAGCAGCAACTGCGCGAAGTGCTTGGCTATCTGCCGCAGGAATTCGGGGTGTATCCTAAAACATCTGCTTATGATTTGCTCAATCATCTGGCCGTCCTGAAAGGAATTCACAACAGCAAAAACCGGGATGAAATTGTCTCTGCATTATTGCAAAAAGTGAATCTCTATGAGCAGCGCAAAAAGGCGGTCAGCTCTTTTTCGGGAGGCATGAGGCAGCGTTTTGGCATTGCGCAATGTCTGCTGGGCAATCCTAAATTGATTATTGTAGATGAGCCAACGGCCGGCCTTGATCCCGGCGAAAGAAACCGTTTTTATAACCTGCTGTCTGAGATCGGTGAGCAGGTCATCGTAATCCTGTCCACCCATATTGTGCAGGATGTGCGCGAGCTGTGCAGCAATATGGCGGTGATTAATAACGGGCGATTGCTGTTCTCAGGCACGCCGGATGCAGGACTGGATCTGCTGAAAGGAAAAGTGTGGGAGCGTCAGGTAGATAAAAATGAGCTGGACGATTACCGGAAACGGTTCAGTGTGCTGAGCAATAAGCTGGTAGCGGGCCGGCCGCTGATTCACGTATATGCGGATGAGCAACCGGAAATGGGTTTTGTGCCGGCAGAAAATACATTGGAAGATGTGTTTTTTGCCAAGATCAATGAGGTAGTTTGAGTAGTGAATGGGCTGAATCAGGCGTCAATCAATAAACTTCATTTTTTCTTTCTTTCTGCCGGGCGCATATAGATGCGTACCGGAGCACAAAACTTCTGCATGAAAAAGTTTTTCGTTTTTGAAATCAAGTATTGGGTAAAGCAACCCATGACCTGGATATTTCTGGCTGTTAATGCGCTGCTGATCTTTGGTGCGTTGATCTCAGATAATATCCAGATTGGCGGCGGCAATGGCAATACGCATAAAAATGCGCCGCTGGCCATCGAGCAGTTCTTTGCTGTCATGTCGCTGTTCGGCATTATTGCAAATACCTCCTTTTTTAATGCTACAGCATCCCGCGACTATACTTATGGTATGGATCAGATCGTATTTGCTTCACCCATTAAAAAGTATGATTTATTCTTTGGGAAATTTTTCGGAGCATTTATTATAGCGCTTATCCCTTCGCTTGGTATCACATTAGCTGCGTTGATTGTGCCGCTCACGCCCTGGGCAGATGCTGAGCGTTTTGGCCCGTTTGTGCTACAGGCGCATCTGTACGGCTTTCTGCTGTTCAGCGTATTCAACACCTTCTTTGGCGGAGCCATTATCTACTCATTTGCCATTTATTACCGTAATCCGATCATCGCTTATCTGGCATCATTCGGTATCCTGATCGCCTACATCATTTCCGGAACGCTTACGGGCGATATTGAAAATGAATCGCTGGCTATGATCACCGATCCGATCGGGCTGAAGGCCTTTGAGATTTATACCAAATATTGGACGCCTGCACAAAAGAATATGGGCTTTATCGGGCTGGAAGGCAGCTTCCTGGCCAATCGCGCGATATGGGCCGGTATCAGCACGGTAATACTGGTACTTATGTACCGGATGTTTGATTTTACCAAATCCCGGTCCTCTGGAAGAAAGAAAGATGCTAAAGCAGATAGCAGTGCCACTGTATATACAACTATACCTGCGGTCGTCAGAGAGCGCAGGCCATTATCAGCATGGTGCCGGCAATTTGCATTTGAGCTGCGCAGCCTTATCCGGAACAATTCCTTCATCATTCTCATGGCCATTGGGCTCGTGAATCTGACCGTTTCCCTATATTATAGTACCGGCACTTTCGGCACAAAAAGATTGCCCATTACTTACAGCGTTGTTGATTCGATACGTGGAGCGATGTACCTATTTGTTCTGGCATTCATGGTCTTTTACAGTGGCTATCTGGTCTTCCGCGAGCGTGATGTAAAGTTCAATGAGATAGCAGATGCCACGCCTGTAAAGAGCAGCACGGTAATCACTACAAAGATTGCAGCGTTCATTGCTTCATTGGGAATCATATTCCTGGTGGCTATTGCATTCGGGATCATCTACCAACTGATGCGCGGCTATACCAATCTCGAGCTGGGCGTGTATCTGGAATCCTTTGGTATAGACCTGGTGAAGTTCTCGTTCATTATCATCATGTGCTACCTGTTGCAGACGCTCATCAACAATAAATACCTGGCCTATTTCGCCATTGTGGTATTCCTTATTGCCAATACTTTCTTATGGCAGGCGCTGAAGACAGAAAGCAACATGCTGCAGTTTGGCGGGCTACCCGATATTACCTATTCGGATATGAATGGCTTTGGACCTTATATGCCGGGTACCGTCGCGTTCAGCATTTACTGGATATTGTTTTGCGCATTGCTGGTGCTGGTCATTATCGGGATGCAGCTTCGTGGCAAAGAGGTAGACTTTAAAGCGCGCGCGGCCTATCTCGGGCATTATCTGAAAGGGAACAAAGCGCTTACCGCTACTTTGCTCTTGTTGTTCATTGCCTATGGCGGATGGTTGTACTATAATATCAGCATCCTCAATCATTACACTTCTTCAAAAGACAATGAGCAGAAACGGATAAGCTATGAGCGCAAATATAAGAAATATGAGCAGATGGAGCTTCCATTCACCACAGACCTGGATTACCACATCAATATTTTTCCGGAACAGCGGGATATGAATGTGGCGATCAATTGGTGGGTAAAAAACGTTCATACCTCACCGATCAGCGAAGTGCACTATAACCTGCCCCGGAAAGCCACGCACGCAAAATTCATGATCCCCGACAGTAAGCTGGTTGCGGAAGATAAAGAGCTCAGATACAATCGTTATAAACTGGATAAGCCGCTAATGCCCGGCGACAGCATGCAGCTTTCCTATACAGCAGATTTTATCAATGATGGCATCGAGAATGAAGTCTCTTTCAGTGAGCTGACGCAGAATGGCTCATTCTTTCATGACGAAGACATTATCCCATCTGTAGGTTATAACAAGGGCTTTGAGATCGATGATAAGAACGACCGCAGGAAATACAAGCTGCCCGCAAAAGACCGGATGGCCAAACTGACGCGCAATTGCTCTAATACCTGCAATACGTCTTACATCAACAACAGCGCTACATGGGTAAACATCCGCACGACCATTTCTACTTCCGGCAGCCAAACGGCTGTAGCACCCGGTACGTTGAAAAAGCAATGGAAAGAAAATGGCCGCAACTATTTTACCTATCAGCTCAACCATCCTGCGCTCAACTTTTTTGCCTTCGTTTCTGCAGAGTATGAAGTAATGCGCAGCAAGGTAAACGGCATAGATATAGAAGTTTATTACTACAAAAAGCATCCTTATAATGTAGCCCGCATGACCGAAGCGGTGAAAAAATCCCTGAAATATTATACTGAGCATTTCGGGCCATACTACCAGGAGCAATGCCGCATCATCGAATATCCGCGCTACCAGAGCTATGCACAGGCATTTCCCGGCACCATGCCATACAGCGAAGGCATTGGCTTCATCACTGATCTGCGCGACCCGAAGTCTATAGACATGGTTACCTACATTGTAGCGCACGAAATGGGGCATCAATGGTGGGCGCACCAGGTAACCGGACCTGCCATGCAGGGCAGTGAAATGTTCAGCGAAGGCCTTGCACAGTACAGCTCGCTCATGGTGATGGAAAAAGCTTTTGGCCGTGAGAAGATGAACCGGTTTCTGAAGTATGAGCTGGATAGTTACCTGGGCAGCAGAGCCACCGAAAGCGATTATGAAAATCCGCTCATGCGCACCGAAGGCCAGCCGTATATTCATTACAACAAAGCCAGCCTGATATTCTATTACCTGAAAGAAATGATCGGCGAAGACAAGTTCAACGGCGCGCTGCAAAATATTGTCAAGAAATATGCCTATCAGCAACCGCCATTCCCCACTGCATTCAATGTGGTCGATGAATTCCGCGCGGCCACTCCCGATTCGCTGAAATACCTCATCACCGATATGTTTGAAACGATTACGCTCTTCAATAACCGGGTAGATAAAGTGACGGTCACACCAACTGCCGATAAAAAGTATAGGGTAGACCTCAGCATAATCTGCGAGAAACTGCGTGGCGACAGTCTGGGCAATGAAAAGCCCATTGCGCTCAACGATTATATAGATATAGGGTTGTTTGCTAAAAATGAAAATGACGCTGACGAGCTCGGAAAGCCATTGGTCTATAACCGCATCCGGCTGAATCAGAAGAAGACGAATCTGAGCTTTATTGTTGATCAAAAGCCCTATCAGGCAGGGGTAGATCCCTATCATTACCTGATCGATAAAGTGATCAGCGACAACCTGAAGAAGGTAGATTAGGGATGGTTGGTTATTCAGAAACTTTACCTACATTTGCCATCCTAACAAAAAGAAAGTCAAAAAGGTTTTGCTTTTTTGACTTTTTCTTTAAGTTACCTACGGGCATAGTACAACGGTTAGTATAGAGGTCTCCAAAACCTTTGATCTGGGTTCGAATCCTAGTGCCCGTGCTGAATTAATTTAAAATTCAAAATGCACAATTTAAAAAGGGCTGCTTTTTAAAATAATTTTCTGCATTTTGAATTTTGCATTTTAAATTGAACAATGAGCAAATTCGGAAATTACGTACAGGAAGCCTACGACGAACTCGTACATAAAGTAAGCTGGCCATCCTGGGAAGAGCTGCAGCAAACCACACTGATCGTGCTGGTAGCGTTGCTCGTAATCACTGCTATCATTTTCGGCATGGACCTGGTATCTGATCAGGTGCTGACCTTTATCTACAAACGCCTGCAAGGCCTGTAACCAAGCAACCCGACAATGAGTGAACAAACGACCGTAACGCAGGAAACCAAATGGTTTGTACTGCGTGTAGTGAGTGGCAAGGAGCGCAAGGTAAAAGAGCACTTGGATAAGGAAATCCGCCTCAGCGGCTGGAGCAGTGTGATTATACAGGTGCTTTGCCCGTCAGAGAAAGTATTCAAGGTACAGGGTGGCAAGAAAGTGCTGCGCGAGAAAATCTCTTATCCGGGCTACCTGATGCTGGAAGCTACGGACAAGATGAATGATACCATGATCCAGACCATCACCAGCGTTACCAGCGTGATCCACTTTTTGGGCAAGGAAAATCCTACGCCGCTGCGCAAGACCGAAGTGGCCAAGATGTTCGGGAATATGGATGATGTGGCAGAGCAGGGCATTGGTCTGGCAGAGCCTTACATCGTAGGCGAAACTGTTAAGATTATTGATGGCCCGTTCAACGACTTTAATGGTACTGTAGAAGAAGTGAATGAAGAAAAGAAAAAGCTGAAGGTGGTTGTGAAGATCTTTGGTCGCGCAACGCCGGTAGAGCTGAACTATATGCAGGTAGAAAAGATCGCTTAACCACGCATCTTTATATAAATTTAATTTTAGCATGCCGCGCTTTTAAAGCGCGGCATTTTTATTTCAGAAAGCATCTTCAAGATGTAAAAACTCTATCGGCTGGTCCCGCTCATCCAGCACAATGCTGATCACATCAAAGCGTACTTTATCAAAGCCGGCATTTGCCTCAAAATAAGCAGCGGCGGCCACCTGAAGGAATGATTGCTTGGCGGCAGTTACCGACTCTTCCGGAAAGCCGAAGCCAAAACCGCGCCGCGTCTTTACTTCCGCGATTATCAGCCAATCCTCTTTTTGCAGAATCAGATCTACCTCTTTATGCCGGTACCTCCAGTTCCGGTGCAGTAAAATATAGCCTTTCTTTACCAAAAAATCTGCGGCCAGCAGTTCGCCCTTTAAGCCTGTTTCATTATGTTTGGCCATCGAAAAATCTATCGGATGAAAGAATTGATTCAGCAGTTTCCGCAGCAACTGGAAAAAGCCCTGCAGATCGCTCAAAGTTATAAGTTTAAGAATGGCGTTAATCCTGTATCCGGTGTTTTGCTGACTGGTCTTGGTGGTAGTGGTATCGGTGGGTCTATTGTTCAAAACTATGTTGCAGATAAGCTGAGAGTACCTTTTACCGTCAATAAAAATTATGATCTGCCTAAGTTTGCCGGCGCTGATACGCTGGTGATTATTTGCTCTTATTCAGGCAATACAGAAGAGACGATTGAATCCATGAAACAAGCCATCAAAGCCAGAGCGCAGGTGGTTTGCATCACTTCGGGCGGTGAAGTGGCCGCTCTGGCAGAAAAGAAAGGTTTGGATTGCATCATTGTGCCGCCAGGCATGCCTCCACGCGCCTGTATCGGTTATTCCATCGTTCAGATACTGACTATCCTTCGCCGTTACAAGCTGCTGAAAGATAAATTTGATCAGGATATTCTGGCTTCTATCGCATTGTTGAATGCGGATACAAAGGATATGCAGAAGAAGGCGAAAACGATTGCCCAGAAGCTGAACGGGAAGCTGCCGATCATCTATTCTGCTGCCAATTATGAAGGGCTTGCCATACGCGTGCGTCAGCAGTTGAATGAGAACAGCAAGATCCTGTGCTGGCACAATGCCATTCCTGAAATGAACCACAATGAGCTGGTGGGCTGGCGTCAGAAAGATGATAACAAGGTCGTGATTTTTCTGCGCAATGAAGATGACTACAGCCGCACTCAGACGCGGATGGAGATCAATAAAAAAGTGATCCGTAAATACACGCCCAATATCATAGAGCTGTATTCAAAAGGAGCCAGCTACTGGGAGCATATCTTTTACTTCATTCACCTCACCGACTGGGTTTCTGTATTCTTAGCTGACCTGAATGGTAATGATGCAACGGAAGTAGAAGTGATCAATGAGTTGAAAGGCGCTTTGGCAAAAGTGAAATAATAATAATCATAACATCCTTAAAGTAGGAACGCGCCCGAAGGCGCGTTCTTTATTAATGGCATATCGTGCAGAATGCGCCGCCTGGCGCGTTCCCATGTAACGGCTATTTCATGCTCTCTGCATCTTTTAAAAACTGCTGCAGACCAAGATCCGTCAACGGATGCTTCAGCAGACCGATAATAGAAGATAATGGACAGGTACATACATCGGCACCAGCTTCTGCGCACTTGACAATGTGCAGCGGGTTGCGGATAGATGCTGCCAGCACTTCGGTCATATAGCCCTGGCCATTGTAGATGTTCACGATCTGCTCAATCAGCTGTACGCCATCCCAGCCAATATCATCAACACGACCCAGAAATGGAGAAACGAATGTAGCACCGGCCTTGGCCGCCAGAATAGCCTGGCCGGCAGAAAATACCAGTGTGCAGTTGGTCTGAATATCATTATCTGTAAACCATTTGATGGCTTTGATGCCATCCTTGATCATGGGCACCTTCACCACAATATTCTTGTGTATCGCAGCCAGCTTTTTGCCTTCTTCAACAATTCCTTCGAAGGTTACGCCCAGCACTTCCGCGCTTACCGGTCCATCTACCAGCTCGCAGATCGTCTGATAATGCTTGAAGATCGCGTCTTCTCCACGAATGCCTTCCTTCGCCATCAGGGAAGGATTGGTAGTTACCCCATCAAGAATACCCATATCATGAGCTTCTTTGATCTGATCGAGATTAGCGGTATCGATAAAAAATTTCATGTGCGGTTTTCTTGATTTTATTGCGCGAAATTAATTGTAAAAAGTGAGGTTGCTGTAAATAAAAAATGCCCATCGGAGAAGGGCAAAAAACCGGCAGGTTACTCACATCGCGCCGCTACAACCACACGCCCTTGCTGCATTCCTGCCCTGGGGGATTAGTAGGAGCTGGCCGTATAAGACCTGCCGGGGTGCAAATGTAAGAAAGGAATTGAGAATTTGGAAAACAATCTTGAAAAAGAAAAGCACATCTCCTGGATGTGCTTTTCGCTTGTATTAGCTGATTCTAAACTCCCAATTCCTTCTTCACGTTTTCCAGAATATCTATGGTTTCCTCTTTGCTGTTGCCTTCTGCATAAATGCGCAATAGCGGCTCCGTGCCGGATGCGCGAAGCATTACCCAGCCGCCATTATCCAGATGGTACTTCATGCCATCAATGTTTTCTGTACGATTGAAAGCGTAGTTGCCAAAGGCTTTGGTATAGCCGCCGGAAGTGGCTGTGTTGATAATTTTGTTCTTCAGGTCGTTATCAATGTGCAGGTCTGCGCGCTCATATACAAAGCGGCCAACCACTTCATATACTTCTTCGATCAGCGCCTTCAAAGTCTTGCCGGTCTGCGTCATAAATTCATAAAGCACCATTCCGTCATAGATACCGTCGCGCTCAGGAATGTGTCCTTTCACCGCAATGCCGCCGCTTTCCTCACCTCCTACCAGCACATCTTCCTTCACCATGATCTCGCTGATGTACTTAAAGCCGATTGGCGTTACCTCGACCGGCAATCCATAAGCCTCGCACATCTTCTTCACACGGTCGGTGGTAGAGAAGGCGATAGCTACCTTGCCGCTCATGTTCTTGTATTTATGCAAATAATGGATCAGCAGCAGGATGATGTGGTGCGCATCTACAAAGTTTCCGTCTTCATCATACAGGCCAATGCGGTCTGCATCGCCATCTGTAGCTAATCCCACCTTCAGCTCAGGGGTATTTTTGATCGTCTTTGCCAGCTCCTGCAGGTTGCGGTCCAGCGGCTCGGGAGCCTGCCCGTGAAAGCCCGGATTATCGTCGCAATGCAGCAATACTGCGCCCGGCATCAGCTCTCGGATTACATTCTGGCCTGCGCCATACATCGCATCGTACGCCAGCTTGAATGGTGATTTGTTGAGCGCCGCAAAATCGAATTTGGTCTTCAGGTAATCGATGTACGTTCTTTCCAGATCAATATATTTGAGCAATCCTTTCTCTTCGAAATGGCGCAGCTCTTCTGCCGGTATTGTTACCTCATCCTCAATAAGGATTTCTACTTCTGCAATATGCGCCGGGCTGGAAGGGCCGCCGTGAGCACCTTTCAGCTTATAGCCATTATAGGAAGGCGGGTTGTGCGATGCCGTAATCACCACACCCTGATCTGCCTTCTGATCCAGTACGCCCAGCGATACCATAGGGGTGCTTACAAAGCCTTTGGCCAGCGCTACCTGCACGCCATTAGCGCATAATACCTTCGCCGCTGTTGCGGCAAATAATTCGCCCCCAAAACGACAGTCGTGACCGATCACCACTTTAGGATTCTGGCCCCGCTGCAGCAGCCATTTGGCCAGCGCTTCGCTCACACGGGCTACATTATATACGGTAAAGTCCTGTGCGATGATCGCGCGCCAGCCATCCGTACCAAATTTGATTTTATCAGCAGTCATGAGAATAAGATTATAATAATATTGAGGCCGCAAAATTAGGAAACGTTTAATAGTGGCTTACCTAATTTTATTCTTTCATAACCATACCATGAGCGACCAATTTTTATCCATCAATCCTGCTACAGGACAACAAATAGCTACCTATACCGCAACTGATGAAAATCAGGTCGAAAAAGCCTTGCAGGCAGCAGAAAAAGCCTTCAATATATGGCGCAGCACCAGCTTTAAAGAGCGCGCCGTTGTGCTGAAAGCCATTGCCAATGAGATCAGGGCACAAAAGCAGCAGCTTGCCGAGCTGGCCACCAGAGAGATGGGCAAACCAATCGAGCAAAGTATCGCAGAAGTGGAAAAATGCGCCCGCACGTTTGATTTTTATGCGGAGAAAGGCGCGGCTTATTTAACAGATGAACAAATAAAGACAGACGCCCGAAAAAGCTACGTAAGCTATCGGCCAATGGGAGTAGTGCTGGCGGTGATGCCGTGGAACTTCCCTTACTGGCAGGTTTGGCGCTGTATGGCGCCGATTCTCATGGCCGGCAATACGATGTTGTTGAAGCATTCGTCGAACGTAAGCGGCTGTGCATTGGCCATCGAAAAAGTAATGCGGAAAGCAGCGCCCAAAGGCTTGTTTCATACATTGCTGTTGCCATCTGCACGCGTAGCAGATGTAATTGCCCATCCAATAATCAAAGCAGTAACTTTTACAGGAAGTACCGTAGCGGGCAGCAAGGTGGCAGAGGTGGCCGCAAGGCACATCAAAAAGCAGGTGCTGGAGCTTGGCGGCAGCGATGCTTATGTGATTCTGGAAGATGCTGATCTGAAAAAAGTGGTAGATATCTGTGTAAATGCGCGGCTGGTCAACAGTGGCCAGAGCTGCGTAGCGGCCAAGCGATTCATCGTAGTAAAAAGCCTGCGCAAAGAGTTTGAGCGAATGATGGTAGAGCGTATGGAAAAGGCAACATTCGGCGATGGCATGGACCGGAACAACAAGATCGGCCCGATGGCGCGTGTAGATCTTCGCGATGATCTGCATGAGCAGGTGCAGCAGAGCATTGGCAAAGGGGCGAAGTTGCTCTGTGGCGGAACGATTCCCGAAAACGCCGGCGCATTTTATCCGGCTACCGTGCTTACCAATGTGAAAAAAGGAATGCCGGCTTATGATGAAGAGCTGTTTGGCCCGGTAGCTGCAATCATTGAAGCGAAGAACGAAACAGATGCTTTGCGTCTGGCCAATGACAGTATGTTTGGCCTGGGCGGAGCTATCTTTTCCAAAGACCGGAAGCGTGCCGAAAAGCTGGCGAAAGAGCAACTGGAAGCAGGCAATTGTTTCGTCAACGACTCTGTGCATTCAGACCCTAATCTGCCCTTCGGAGGCGTAAAGCAGAGCGGCTATGGACGCGAACTCGGCTCATTCGGCATCCGCGAGTTCACCAATGCAAAGACTGTTTTTATTCAGTAAATTTGAACAGCTATGACGAAAGAGACTTTACCGGAAGTGGCTCATAGATGCCGGATTCATTTAATGTGGATAAGCTGACAGGCCGCATTGTCTTTGTAGCTGGTGTAGAGCAGGGACTTCAGGATATTGAGGCAGGAAAAACTGTACCGCATTCTGAGATCGCAAAGATGCTTGAAGAATGGAAGAAGTAAGCTGGACCCTGATAGCTAAGAGAAATCTAAGTTCAATACAATACCTTCATTGCTGAAGATTTAAACGCTATGCACTTATTATTGTTAAAGAAATAATTGCGCAGGCAAACCGTTTAGCAGAACAGCCCGGTCGGGGAAAGATTGTTCCGGAATTTAATAGCTCATCTATTCGTGAACTAAGAATTTATGATTACAGGCTTATTCATAAGATTACCCCGGAAAGTAAAGTGATCATTGTATAAGATCTGGCACGAT
Source organism: Chitinophagaceae bacterium (assembly GCA_965200035.1). Lineage (GTDB taxonomy): Bacteria > Bacteroidota > Bacteroidia > Chitinophagales > Chitinophagaceae > UBA1952. Next base: position 3,081,395 of record OZ241334.1, read on the forward strand.
CAAGAATTCTTAAAAAAGTATAATCATCTCTATGTACACCTACTTGGCTCTCGGCGACTCTTATACCATTGGCGAACAGGTGCCGATGGAAGAAAATTTCCCGCACCTGACGGTGAAAAACCTGAAAGCACAGCACATCGAAGTAGCCGATCCGGTAATTATTGCCACTACCGGCTGGACTACCGATGAGCTGGCTGCATCTATCCGTGAACATAACCTTCATGAGACCTTTTCATTCGTTACGCTGCTTATTGGTGTGAATAATCAGTACCGCGGGCGGGACCTGAATAACTATAAAGAAGAATTTGCCTCACTGCTGAATCAGGCGATCCTATTTGCCAACGGCCATTCCCGCCATGTATTTGTTGTGTCTATTCCGGACTGGGGAGTAACGCCATTCGCCGAAGGCAAAGACCGGCATAAAATAGCGCAGGAAATAGACACTTATAATGCGGCTAATAAAGAGATCACGCTGGCCCATAAATGCGCTTATATTGACATTACAGACAGCATGCGGAAGAACGGGCGGGATGCTCAGTACCTTGCCGCAGACGGCCTGCACCCATCCGGAAAAGAATATGCGGTATGGGCAGAGCGCCTGACACCAGTAATTGCCAAAGCATTGAAGAGCTGATTTTTAATTTTACCTTTTTCATTTTTATTTAAAAATGGATTTAGATACACTGCGGGAAATATGCATGGCCAAGCCCGGCGCTACGGAAGAGTTGCAATGGGAAGTGCATCTGCTTTATAAAGTAGGTGGGAAAATATTCTGCATCGGCAGCCTGCATCAGGAAGACGGCGTTTCGCTGAAAGTGCCGGAAGATGATTTTGATGAGCTTACCTCACTGCCCGGTATCAAACAGGCCGGCCATATGGCCAAGCGTATGTGGATTCATATTGGCGAAGAAAATAAGCTCACGCTGAAGCAATGGAAAGAGCGCATTGATATCTCTTACGAGATGATCAGATCAAAGCTGCCCAAAAAAGTGCAGGCAACGCTTTCCTGATTTGAAAATTGGTTTGTCTTTTTAAATCCTCAGATCAACCTAGGTTTTACGCGGCTTCTTCTTTGCGGCAGGGAAAAGGACATTATTCAGAATCAGGCGGTAACCGGGTGAGGTAGGGTGCAGGGAAAGGTCCGTTTTCGGGTCGCCCACAATATGCTGGTAATCTTCCGGATCGTGACCACCGTAGAAAGTAAACGTTCCCTTTCCATACTCTCCATGAATATACCGCGCTTCATTGGCCGCCTTGTTCTCACCCATCACCAGCACATTCGTCTTCAGCACTTCTTTGCGAAATGCGGTGGTTTGTCCCATAAATCCTTTGATCGTAGTGGTATGATTCTGGCAGAGCATACTTGGTACGGGATCAAACTTTGCTGAGAACGTGAACAAGGTGAAATAATCGGTCTGCATGGGTATCCGCCGGCCGTTTTCCACGCTGTTATCTATATTGGAATACTCATAAACATACGGGTTGGTCAGGAGGGTGAAATCCTTAAAGGCAAAGCATTTGGTAAAGTCGAGCGCCTGCTGCGCATTGGGCGATACAGGATCGCCATCAAACGGCACATCGCAGATATCCGTGCCCTCTGCCGCCAGCGCTATATCATAGCTGTCCGTAGCGGAGCACATGGCAAACAGGTAACCGCCGCCTGCCACAAAATCACGGATTTTTTTAGCCACCGCCAGCTTGAGCTGCGATACTTTTTTGAAGCCATGCCGGGCCGCCATAGATTCCTGCGTGCGCTGGTCTTCCTGATACCAGGCAGCATTGTGAAACTGCGCATAAAACTTGCCGTATTGCCCGGTAAAATCTTCATGGTGCAGGTGCAGCCAGTCGTAGTCATGCAGCTTATCGGCCAGCAGCTTATCATCGTATAGTGTATCGTAGGGAATCTCTGCGTAGCTGAGCGCGAGCGTTACCGCATCATCCCACGGCAGCTTGTTGGTGGGAGTATAAACCGCAATCCTCGGAGCTTTTTCCAGCTTCACTACATCGCCGTTAAAATCAGGGTTGGTCACCTGTTGCAGAATGCCCGTGTACTGAGCGTCCGACATCACTTCATAGCTTACTCCGCGCAGCTTGCACAGGCGCTCTACCGCATCTACATTTTCAATGGCAAAAGCACCACCTTTATAATTCAGCAGCCAGTCGAGCGGCACACCCAGCTTCAAAGCGGCATAAGCCACCCCATAGGCTTTCAGGTGATTAGTCTGCCCCTCCGCATCCATGGGAATGAATATCTTGGAAGCAAAAGCAGGGACGGAAAGCAGGGACAGGAAAAGAAAAAATCCTTGGAAGAAAACAGATCGCATAGCGCACAGGTACAAGGTTTGTAAATTACCGTATTTAAAGGAACCGCCCGGAAGCATTTTTGAATAATTAACAGGTAGAAATGCGCACTGGCATGATTTCCCTCATCCAAAAGAAGAAATGACCGTAGCAGATAAAATCAAACAGTTCAACCGCTCGCTGCAATTGAATGCCCCTTTGCCGCCCGGCGTATCGGTGATGAGCCCCTACCGCGAGAGCAGGCTGGCGCTGGAATGCGCCGATACATTTTATGATAAATACTACAGCGATACTGACCAGCGCTGGATGATCCTCGGTATCAATCCCGGCCGCTTTGGCAGCGGACTTACAGGGGTTGCCTTCACCGATTTTAAGCGCCTGCGCGATGTGTGCGGCATTGACCCGCAGGGCCATACCTCTCATGAGCCTTCTTCTGAATTTATTTATCGGATGATTGCTGCGATGGGCGGTGCTGAGGCCTTTTATAAGCGGTATTATATCAATTCTGTCTGTCCGCTCGGATTCGTTATTGATCGGGGCAATGGTAAGCAGGTTAACTATAATTATTACGATGACCCTGCATTATTCGAAGCTGCGAAGCCTTTTATGGTTCAGACATTGCGACAGCAAATTGCTATTTGTGGTCATCAGGAAATCTGCTTTTGCATGGGCGTGAAAAACTACAAATACCTCAAACTGCTGAACGGGGAGCATCATTTCTTCGAGCGTATAATTGAGCTGCCGCATCCGCGCTATATTGTTCAATACCGTAAACGCTATATCGACCAATACACCCATGATTATGTAAAGGCGCTGAGTAATGTGCCTAGGTAAATACGAATTTTCAAAAATAAAAAAAGGTTAAAAGCGACCCTGATTATCAGCGGATAACATGCTGCTCACAACCATTGCCTGCTGTTTTTAGTAAATTTGGGTATAACCAAAGCGCTGTGAAAATGACGAAATTGAGTGTGTTAATGCTTGCCTTTATTGTTTTTTTTGCGTCTTCCACTATCGCTTCCCCGATCGATTCGCTTCATATCATTAATGAATCCATTGGTATGGCCGATACCGCTACAACAGGCAATATGGTTGTGGCTGCGGATGATACTTCCAAAAAATCAACGCCAACAGGTATCTCTATTGTGGATTCTGTAATTGGTGATGTGAAAACACTCGTAAAGCCTAAAGCGCTCTCTTTTCGCTCGGTAGCCATACCGGTTGGTATGATTGGCTTAGGTACGCTCACTGCGTTCAGCACCAATTTGAAAAAGGCCAATCTTTTTGTGCGCGATGAAATCTATGAAGACCGCAGAAACCAGAATCAGTTCCATCTGGATAACTACACGCTGTTTGCACCCGCTGTGGCTGTCTATGCGCTCAACCTAGCAGGTGTTAAAGGCAAAAACAATTTTGTGGACCGCTCCGTTATGTATGTGATGAGCAATGCCATTGCCAATGGACTGGTCTTCTCTACCAAGAAGCTTGCGGGAGTTATGCGGCCCGATAGCTCAGATCATTATTCCTTTCCTTCCGGTCATACGGCTGAAGCTTTTGTATCTGCAGAGTTTCTGCGTCAGGAATATAAAGATGTTTCTCCTTGGATCGGGGTAGCAGGCTATACTACCGCTATTGCCACGGGGGTGCTGCGCATGTACAACAATAAGCACTGGCTGAATGATGTGGTGGTAGGCGCCGGTGTGGGTATCCTTTCCGTGCGTTTATCCTACTGGCTGTATCCGGTGCTGAAGAATACCATTCTGCAGAGGACCGGACAGCGCAGCAAGACGATGATTATGCCTACTTATCAGAACGGTGCATTCGGTGTAGGAATGGTGACCAATTTTTAATCAATTGCTGTAGGACCGAGCCCGGGTGCGTCCTTGACAGATCGTGCATAAAAAAGGAAGGCGCCCAGAGGCGCGTTCCTGCATGATGGTGATTATTTAAAACGATAGCTCAGGCAGAATCCAGGCTTATCCTGAATCATTGTTGGCGAAAGGCCTAAACCCCGATCTGTAAACTTTTTATTCTTGTGCAGCTCAGGCACCAATACGCCGCTCAGCACCCCAATGGCTGTACCCACGGCAATGTCTGTCGGGAAATGCTTGCCGGCTATATGCCGCAGATAGGCAGTTGTGCCGGTAGCCGCGATCGCAACACCCCATACCACATATTTAAAGCCATTGTGCGGATGGTAATCATTGTAAATCTTGGCCATGAAAAAAGTAGCCGTACCTACCAGAGCCACGTGGCCGGCAAAGAAAGCATTGCGGTAATTGCCTCCCGTTTTTTCGGCCGGCGTTTTATCGGTGCGGTATGTTTCGGGGCGGTAGCGGTCAATGAAATAATCGCCGCCGGTATAGAGCAGCCCCGTTATAGCCATCGATTCCAGATACATGAACCCGATTTTCGGAGCATCATGCCTGATCTTTTTATCAGCCAGTAAGAGGAAGGGCAGTGGGATGGAGCCATAAAACAGATAGTTACTATTGGCATCCGCATTCTCATTGTGCATACCGGCAGCCCAGCGGTCCAGCTTATTCAGGTCATCTTTGTTCAATGCGGCAATATCTGCTACTGATGATTCCGGCTTATCATATATTTTGCTGAATGCAAAGCCCGACCAGATGGCGCCCACAGCAGTCACCGGAATATCTACCTTATAATGAAGCTTATAGCGCTGCTCCAACTGAGAAACGGGCGCATCCACCTCTGCATCCGGCAGGATCACTTTGGGCGGTATGTTGACCAGCGGCACAGGATCGGCCATAGCAATTGTCTGGGCGGAGCTATGGGTAGCAGCCAGTGCGGAACAAGCCGCAGCAAGAAAAATTCGGGAGAGGTAAGCCATTATGTATGCGATTTAGCTTTACGGCTAACACTTTCATGCCAATGGGCTTAACGCCTGCTTATACACCCATTATTTCGCCTAGCTGCAGCACCGTTTTCCAGTTGCGCGTAGTGGCTTTAATCTTTAGCTTTTGTTCAAAGAGAGCATTGCTGAGCTTCGTATTACCATAGCTATCTGGAATGTGCAGGTAAACTTCTTTTTCCATTATCCGGCATTCATCCGGCAGGAAACGCGCTAGGTCCAGCTTGTCCCAAAGGCCTTTATCCGGTGCAACTTCCAGAAAAGTAACGTGCAGCTTAGCTATATCTTTTTCCGGATTTTTCTTCAGAAAAGGATTATCTGTAACGACCTGTTCCCATTCTTTTTTTGTGCGGATGATGACTGGTACTTCAAAGCCGAAAGCAGTATGGATCGCCGTTTCTATTTGCTGAGCAAGACCTTTGGAAGAAGCCGCCTCAAAGACTACATTGCCGCTTTGGATGTATGTGGCTACATTTTTAAAGCCCAGGTCTTCATACAAAGATCTGAGCTGCGCCATCGGCACCTTGCGCTGACCGCTTACATTGATGCCCCGCAGGATTGAGGTAAATACAGGCATTGAATACTAATCGTAAAAATGAATTTCACCAATCCCATTATACTTATAATCCCGTGTGTCAAACGTATAGCTTTCGTGCGGGTTCAGCTCCAGTACCATCATCTCGCGTATCAGGTCCTCACCTTTATAATCATGCTCTTCCAGGATCGCGCCGTTCATGCCCGCTGTATTGCCGGTGTTGCGCTGCTTTAGTGTGCGGGAGAGCGCATCGCTCATGGTATAGGGTAGCTGCGTGGCAATCCAGTATTCATGCCGCTCGCCGAGGCGCTCATCATTGCATACAAATTCGTAGCAGCTATAGCCCTGAATGGTTTTCTTGCGACCAGTCTTATTACAGGAGATGTGCTCATTCACCTTTGCATTGCCGGTTTCGCGCCGCTGTTGATTTTCCTTGCTCATGAAGGCATTCAGGTTAAATGCCATGTAGGTATTCTTCTTCAGATCAAACAGGAGAGAATTATTGTGCTTATAATCATAAATGGTGAACATCATCGGGCGCATTTCGCCATGCTTTTCTTCATACATGCGGATGCCGGTGGTGCTTTTGGCAGCATTCACATACACATCCATTTCCAGCTCATCCTTTACTTTGCCATTGCGGCCGTAGCTTTTGGTATGCATCTTCATATACACCGGAAAGACGTAGCTGTGCGCCACTTTCACGTCGGTAAGATTTCCCAGCCATGAATTGAGCTTGTCCTCGCCGGATGCCCCATGCTCATTATATTCTTTCTCACGAACAGCATCATGCACATAGCCATGCTGGGCAAATGCAGGCTGTGCCTGAGTTGCAGTGATGACAGCCAATAGTAAAAAGAGTTTTTTCATAAGCAGTATTTTGATGAATTAGAAAAGAAAAGACTGCCTCAGAAGGCAAAGCTTAACCCAAGATTGACCCAGCTGTAATTGGTACGGCCAACCTCAAAATACGGACCAAAATCAGGCTTGAAATAATAGCGTGCGCCAGCTACCAGCGCAGGCAATACATCTATTGTTCCGTTCGTATTGCCCGTATAATCGTCTGTATAGGCTACGTGGCTGATGTTGACCCCAACGCCTGCATACACATCCAGCTTGCGCACTGGTATCAGCTTGTTGAAATGATAATAGCCAAGCAGACTCACTCCTACGCCGAATGCCTTATCCCGGTATTGGTGGCCGCCGGCTGTATATTTCCATTGGCGGTAAGCCGCATCCAGCACGCCGCCAATGCCGATTTCATCACGTATCGCATATTCAAACTTGCCCATGATCGGTCCGAAGCCGGTTTTGCTGCCACTATAAGAATAAATCAGGTAACCATAATCGTTGTACAAAGTATTGGGAAATCCATAGCCGATGCTGATGATGCGCGTATCCCGGTCATACGAGCCATTGTTGCGTGTACGGTAAGGCGTGTGGTAGAAGCTGTGTGCATCGATAACTCCGTTGCCATGATCCGCTACTGCATGGTTATCATCCTCATCGTCGTGTTTCACTGTGGTATGTACAGGTTTGGCGGTCGTTTTTCTTTTTTGCTGCGCAATGGCCGGTCCTGTGGCTAAGCCCGTAAGAAGGAGGGCGGCGATCATTTTTCTCATCGTCATTTATTGGAGGATTTTTTAAATAAAAAATTACGGATCCGCTACAAGTCGCTGCAAATATACCTACTGACCCTGTTCCGTATTCCGCCGCATCTTGCGAATCTGCATTCCGGCTGTGTGAATGGACATCCCCGCTTTGAGAACAATATGCTGCAGGATTTTCCGGATACTAAAAAAATGCTTTATTTCTTTCTTAAATAACTCCCTGCACCGGAACTAAATCCTATTTTTAGCCGGCAAACCAATACTCGTATTACATGAGCTTTTGCAGTGTGCATACCACGCTTCCTGCAATGATTACATGGGAAAGCCTATTGCTTCGTCTGGCAGCGTTGGCTGGTGGTATCGCTATCCTATACCTCATTATTCACCTGCGCGTGAATGCAGAGCGCGCCAAAGGGCTGGCCAAAAAACAGGAGGCCGAGCTCAAGCAGGTAAAAGCGGAATTTGCCCGGCAGATTGCCGAAAGCGAAATGAGCGCGCTCCGCGCACAGATGAATCCCCACTTCATCTTTAATGTGCTCAACAGCATCAACCGGTATATTTTGCTCAACAATAGTGAAGTAGCTTCCCGCTACCTCACCCAGTTTGCCCGCCTGATCCGCTTGGTACTTGAGAATAGTAAAACGGCCAAAGTATCGCTGGAGGCAGATATGGAAGCGCTGAAGCTATACATCAATATGGAGAAGCTGCGCTTTCTGGATAAATTTGATTACCAGATCGAGATTGAAGAAGGAATCGATCAGCAGTTTACACAGGTTCCCCCGCTGCTCATACAACCTTATGTGGAAAACGCGATCTGGCACGGACTGATGCAGAAAGAGAATGGCGGACTCCTGACTATTACGCTGAAGCAGGCCAACGAACATTTACTGCTGGTCAATATTGAGGACAATGGCATTGGCCGTACCCAAAGCGCCTTGCTGAAAAGCAAGACAGCGATCAGCCACAAAAGCCATGGCCTGCAGATGACCAAAGACCGCATTGCCATCGTAAACCGGCTGTATGGCATACAGACAGAAGTAGCCATTGAAGACCTGTACAATGGCGATCAACAGCCGCAGGGTACCCGCGTAACATTAACCATACCAATCTAAAACTATGAGTGCCGATAAACTAACCGCCCCCGCAAAAAGAGCATGGACCGCTGTGCTGATCGATGATGAGCCTGGCGCGCTGGCCGTGATGCAGCTATTGTTGCAGAAATACTGCATCCAGATCAATATTATCGGTAAAACATCGAACACGACCGAAGCCATTTCATTGATCAAATCCAAAAGCCCGGATATTGTATTCCTGGATATTGAGATGCCGCAGCTCAATGGCTTTCAGCTATTGGAGCAGCTGGGCGACATTAATTTTCATGTCATCTTCACCACCGCGTACGATCAGTATGCGGTACAAGCATTCCGATACAGCGCAGTGGATTATCTGTTGAAGCCTATTGTAGCTGAAGACTTGGTAGATGCCATTGTACGGCTGGAGCAGCGGGATAAAGGAGGCAAAGAGCAGATGAAGGCGCTCGGAGAAAACCTGGTGGCTGTGCGCAACCAGCAGGTGCCGGATCGCATTACACTGCCGCATACCCGAGGATATATTTTTCAGAAAGTGGCCGACATCATTTATTGCGAAGCGCACAATACCTACACCAAATTTTTCATCGAAGGCAAAGAGCCGATGCTCATCTCCAAGCCTTTGGGGGATGTGGAAGAGATGCTGGCAGATGGTCCATTCTTCCGTACTCACAGACAATACTTAGTGAACATTCAAAAGATAGCAGAGCTGCTGCGCACTGATGGCGGCTACCTCCTCATGAGCAATGGTCAGGAAATACCCATAGTACGTACCAGAAGGCAGGAATTGCTGGATATGATGCGTGTATAACCGGGACAGGGTCGGGACGCCCGGCTTGCAGCGAACAGTGCGGCCCGAACCGTCATTCGTACCAAATTTTTTTTCAGCCTCAGATACTACTACAAAGTGCATCAGCGCGAGCCAATGTTTTAAATAGCACCACCATCATTCACCCCATCCTCACCCAGCATCTTCATCAGCACTTCCACTTCATCTGCCTTATCATCTTCATGCTGATAACGGTAACATAAGGAAAGCTCCTCCAGCATCTTATAGATAATGCGGGTAGGAGAGAGCGGAGCTGCATAATAATTATGCACAGGGCTATTGATCTTGCGCAGGTAAGCGTCTACATCTGTCTGCGTATAGATCATCCCATTCAGCGGATCTATGTAAAACTGAATATGCTGCACTGCATGAGCATCGGGCGATATAAAAGATTGCAGTGAATCGAGGTAAGCAAACACAAACTGGCGGGGCAGCTCTACCGCGAAAATGGGAATATCCAACAGTTCACACAGTGCCAGGTAAAGAATGCCAATAGTAAATGCATTTCCCTGCCTGCTTTCCAGCACCTGATTAATGAAAAAATGCTTGGGCTCACGCTCCGTCAGCTCGTGGCCTTGCAGCTTATAATAATTGTACAGAATACTGTTGAATACATTCACCTGCTCAAGAGGCGTCAGATAATTATTGAGCTCCAGCCAGATATTGCGCCGCATTTGGTCGAACTGACTGAGCACAGCCGGTACATTCAGATCCGGGAAATGCAGCCTCGCCACGAGGATAGCGCCGCGAAGCAGTTCCGGCCTGCGCGAAGTGCTCCATTCATAAAATTCTTCCTGCAGATCCTGAAAGTGAACGCGGTGGATCAGCACCTCGATGCGCTCTTGCAATGCTTCATCTTCCGTCTTCTCCCAAAGCTGTTCAAGATTGGGAATGATCTCCTTCCCGTAGTGCAATAATTTGTCCGCCACTGTATCAAACACCTCAGCATCGGGGTCGTCGATCAATGTAAGCAGCGCTTCTATTTTCTTGTTGGTCTGCATGTAATTCCTCTATCGCTTACTACTATGCAATATAGCAAGGCGGGGCCTTTTTTACAAGACCCCGCCCGGCATTCACGATTGGTTTACTTCTTTTTGATAGCCACTTTTTTAACCAGCGTTTTAGCAGCAGCAACGGATTTCTTGGCCGGTGCCTTTTTGACGGCGGTCTTTTTTGCAGCCGTTTTTTTAACAGGTGACTTCCCGTCGGCAGATTTTCTGGCCGGCGGTTTTGTCTTCTTATCAAACGCTCCCGGCACCTGCACCAGAATCATCTTCTTTATCTCCTCAAGCGGCAGATTAGCGGCTTCTTCATTCGTATATTTCTCGCCATCCGGCTTTCGGTCCAGCTTCAGCATCTTCTTGCCAAAGCGGATGAATGGTCCCCAGCGCCCGTTTTCTAAAGCAATCTTTTCAGCCTCCCATTGCTGGATGTAGCGGTTCGATTCTTTCTCGAGCTTTTTGCTCACCAGTTCATCAATGTCCTTTTGGGTAAGTTCATCGAAGTTATAAGCACGTGGTACATTAATGTAGAGGTCGCCCCACTTAATGAACGGCCCGAAACGGCCTTTGCCTTTAGTGACCGGCTCACCCTTGAAATGCCCAACCGGCGCATCTGCCTGCTGCTTCTCATTAATCAGTTCTATTGCCCGATCTATATCTACAGAAAGCGGCTCCTCGCCTTTCGGCAACGAAATAAATCCCTCTCCCCATTTAATATACGGACCAAAACGGCCATTATTAACGATCACTTCCTTCTCCTGATAATTGCCCAGACTCAATGGCAGCTTGAACAGATCGAGCGCTTCCTCTAAAGAGATGGTTTCAATGCTCTGATTGGTTTTAAGAGTGGCAAAGCGTGGCTTCTCTTCGTCTTCCGTACCACCAATCTGTATCATCGGACCAAAGCGTCCCAAACGCGCCACTACAGGCTTACCACTCTCCGGATCATTACCCAGAATGTGTTCACCTTTTGCGCGGCCTGCGTGCTCCATTGTCTGTGCTACCTGCTCATGAAAAGGCTCATAGAAGTCGCTGATCATCTTGTTCCACTGCTGCTTGCCGGCGGCGATCTCATCGAACTCCTCTTCAATACGGGCAGTGAAGTTGTAGTCCATCACCTTTTGGAAATGTTCTCCCAGAAAATCGGTGACTACCATACCCAGATCAGTCGGGAATAGCTTGGAACGCTCAGCGCCTACATTTTCCTGCTCAACGCGCCAGGTAACAGCGTCATTTTTCAGATTAATGATGCCAAAGTCACGCTTCACGCCTTCTTTATCACGGCGCTCCACGTAGCCACGTTGTTGTATCGTGCTGATGGTTGGGGCGTAAGTAGATGGACGGCCAATGCCCAGTTCCTCAAGTTTTTTCACCAGAGAGGCTTCTGTAAAGCGTGGTTGAGGCCGGGTGAATTTCTGTGTGGCATTCATCTCTACAAACTGAGGTTCCTGGCCAACAGTCAATGGCGGCAAAATGCCTTCAGCGCTATCTTCGCCATCTTCTTCATCGCGGCCATCTGTGTAAACTTTCAGAAACCCATCGAAGCGTAGCACCTCGCCGGTAGCGGTAAGCGGTTCCGGATGCGCAGAAACGTTGATCTTGGCAATGGTGCGCTCCAGTTGTGCATCAGCCATCTGGCTGGCCATTGTGCGCTTCCAGATCAGCTCATAAAGGCGCTGCTGATCCGGATCACCTGCGCGCTGCGCATTCATATCGGTCGGACGGATGGCTTCGTGCGCCTCTTGTGCCGAAGCATTCTTATTCTGAAATTTACGCTTCTGGTGATATTGCTTGCCATACTGGTTGGTGATCGCATCCTCTGCTGCCGATAGGGCTGTATCGGATAGATTGACCGAATCCGTACGCATATAAGTAATATGGCCATTTTCGTACAGGCGCTGGGCAACCTGCATGGTTCTGCTCACCGAATATCCAAGCTTGCGGCTGGCTTCCTGCTGTAGCGTGGAAGTAGTAAATGGTGCAGATGGGGTCTTTTTGGCAGGCTTAACCTGAATATCGGTTATCTTATAAGCAGCACCGATGCACTTCTCTACGTAAGCTCTTGCCGTAGCAGAATCCTGAATTTTATCGGGTCCTTCGGCCTTAAAATTAACTGCCCGCTTATTGAGATCAGGTGCGGTAAAAAACGCTTCTACTTTAAAAGAGCTTTGCGCCGCAAAATTATTGATACTGCGCTCACGCTCAACAATCAGTCTTACAGATACGCTTTGGACGCGGCCGGCAGAAAGATTATTGCGCATGCTCATTTTACGCCACAGGATAGGTGATATTTCAAAACCCACAATCCGGTCCAGCACACGGCGTGCCTGTTGGGCATTCACCAGGTTCATATTCACTGTGCGCGGATTATCTACAGCTTTCCGTATAGCGGGCTTGGTAATCTCATGAAATACAATGCGCTTGGTGGTTGCCGGGTTAAGGCCGAGCACTTCACACAAATGCCAGGAAATAGCTTCTCCTTCACGGTCCTCATCCGTTGCCAGCCATACTTCGCCTGATTTTTTTGCGGAGTTTTTTAAGTCTCTGACTACCCGTTCCTTGTCGTCGCTCACTTTATACCTGGGCTGGAAGTTGTTCTTGATATCAATGCCCATATCTTCCTTCTCCAGATCGCGGATATGCCCAAAGCAGGACTTAACCTCAAAATCTGAGCCCAGTATCTTCTCAATAGTCTTTGCCTTTGCAGGCGACTCTACGATCAGCAGATTCTTAGCCATTCCTTCTTATGTATACTTATATTATAATGATGAAAAGACGTTGCACATATGTTAACCGTAGGTGGCAGCGTTCGTGCAATAATAGACCAATGTTTTTAAAAAATGAAAAAGGGATGACGAAACAATCGTCATCCCCTCTTCTAAAAGGAATATGAATCCTTAATTAGTGAGCTACTACAAAGCGGTTGGTGGTGCGTGCACCATTTGCTTCAATTGTAATGAAGTAAACGCCGTTTGCAAGAGCTGCGGTATTGAAGGCTGCGTTCTTGGTCTGGTTAGCAGAGAACTGACCCAGGTTTTGGGTAGCCATTGTCTGACCAACTGTATTAGTAAGTGTAACATTGACACCTGCTGCCTGCTTCATGGTAACAGGAATGATTACGCTATTATTAGCAGGGTTAGGATGTATATTACCTACAGTAGCTATGTTGTTGATATCATTGATGCCTGCAGGGTTACAAGTAGTACATGTCACCTTGAAGCTGATATTGTTTACCTGATTGTCAATGCCTGAATTAAAACCGACGGTAGGATAATACAGATTCAGGTGTGCGCTTGAGCTAACTGTCGTATTTGAGCTGTCACTGAAGACAAGAGAAGACAAGTTCCGGTCATCCGTTGGATAAAAGGTAAAATCGCCAGGTGCAGTGGTGTGAGACAGGAACGCAAAATAGTTATAATCAGTAACCGGAGCACCTACAGTATAGTGTGTACCAGATACAAATGTAACAGACATACCTATTTTTGTGCCGGCAGGCATAGATATATTCAATGGCGCAGCAATCTCATGGAAACCATTTGTGCTGGAGTCTGCAAAAACAGCAGCCGTCAGCGGAACTTTAACCTGAATTGGTGTTCCAAGAGCACCGAGTGAAGAAGAATAAGCAACTGTATTGATAGGATGGATCAGGTAATCTTCGCCAGACCAAAGCAGATAAACAAAACTGTCGACACCGTATGAAGTACTGGTCAACCCTCCGGTAATGAACTTACCAGTGGTTGTTTCAGGAACCACCGTGAAAATCAGTGTATCTACATAGCCATTATACTTGCGCTCATAACGGCCCAGAATTGAAACTGAATCGATTCTGTAACTGTTTCTGCTGGTTACAGCCATTTGACCAGTGTTGTAGCTGATCGAAGGGTCTGTATATATAGAAGATTGTGGCGCGAAAGTTTCGCCGATAGAAAGATAGGAAATGCCATTGCCATCTGCGGTACCTGTAGCTGTTACATACTCAACAGATGAATCCTGCCACATAATGTGCAAGCTGGCATGATCTGCATCATACATATCTGCTACATTGTCAAATACGCCCAGAGCATCAACGTGATTATACCATCTTGGTCCGGCAATTGTGCCACGGTGAGACGAGGTAGCCTTTTGAGGCTTACCACCTGTAAACGGGATTTTGTGTGATACAGGTGCATCTTTCATTACAATAGACCTGCTTGCAAGCTGGGCATTCACTGTTCCAGCCAGACATGCAGCACTCATGAATAGAATAAACTTCTTCATTGCTTAATCGTTTTTAAAAAAAGTGTTAGAAAGTAAAAGTAACGAATCCATAACAATAAGACGAAAAAATTTGCGACATTGTTGGGGGTGATTTGTCACTTTTTTGTCGACAGATTTTACCGGCTACTTTTGCACTTATTTTTACCTCCGCATGTCGCTCAACTTTAATGATACTGCAATCGCTTTTCAATACAGAAGCAATAAGCAGCTTAAACGCGCCCAATTCCTTTTTTCGTCCATGAGCTCGCCAATGCTCACCAGTATCGGCATGGGGCTTACCAGGTTTGCTATGAGCTGGGGACTGCCTGTAAAAGGCTTAGTCAAGAAGACCATCTTTGAGCAGTTCTGTGGAGGAGAGACTATAGAGGAGGCCGCAGCGACCGCTAATCAGCTTGCGAAGTTCGGCGTGGGTATTATCCTTGACTACAGTGTGGAAGGCAAGGAAGAGGAGGCTGAGTTTGACCGCGCCGTACAGGAGTTTATCAAGGCGATACAATTTGCGGCTGCGCAGAAGAATATACCTTTCATCAGCATAAAGATTACCGGTTTTGCAAGATTCGGCCTGCTGGAATCGATTCATGAAGGAAAAGCGCTTTCCAGGGAAGAAGAAGAGGAATGGAACCGCGTACAACAGCGCATTCAGGACATCTGTGTAGTAGCTGCCGCCTCTAAAGTAATGGTGCTGATCGATGCGGAAGAAAGCTGGATACAAGTACCGGTAGATTTTCTGGCGGATGAGATGATGAAGCGTTTCAACAAGACAGAGCCGATCATTTTCAATACCTTCCAGATGTACCGCCACGACCGGCTGGAGTTTCTGTATGCCTCAGCTACTAAAGCAGCGCAGTACCAGTATATTCTTGGTGCCAAGCTGGTACGTGGCGCCTATATGGAAAAAGAGCGCGCCCGCGCAGCGGAGCGGAGCTATCCTTCGCCCATACAGCCTGATAAAACTTCAACGGATAAGGATTATGATGCCGGCGTGTTGTTTTGCCTGGAGCAGGTATATAAGATTGCCTTGTTCATAGGCACGCACAATGAGCAGAGCTGCCTCAAAGCGGCTGAATATATGGAAGCGCACAACATTGCTCCGGGTAATCCCCACGTATGGTTCTCGCAGCTGTACGGTATGAGCGATAACATTTCTTTCAACCTTGCGCATGCAGGCTATCACGTAGCCAAGTACCTGCCATACGGGCCCGTAAAAGATGTAGTGCCTTACCTGATGCGCCGTGCGCAGGAAAATACTTCGGTAGCCGGACAAACAGGCCGTGAGCTCGGGCTGATCAATAAAGAAATTAAAAGGAGAGCGCTCTAAATCTATGAATCCCTTTCCTGCAAAGCTGGATAGTCTCAGCAAGATGTTGAGTATCTTGTTAGTGGTAGTGCTTATCATTCCGTTCATCACCATTGGGCAGCATTATGGTGCTAACCATGATTATAAGATCATTGTGGTGCCGGTGCTGATTGTTGTGGTTTTTCTGTTTCTGGCGCTCTTCCGGCCAAAATTTTATCTGGTTAATGCATCTGTGCTGAAAATCATTCAGGTGGGCTTTTCCCGGACCATTCCTATGGAGAATATTGAAAGCATTGAACCTGTGGATAAGACTGCATTGGGCACAGGGCTTCGTACTTTCGGCAATGGCGGCTTTATGGGCTATACAGGCAAATACTGGTATTCCAAAGCAGGCCATATTACCTTCTATGTAACGGACAGAAGCAAGCTCATGCTCGTAAAGCTGAAAAACGGAAAGAAAATTATGATCAGCCCGGACGATCAGGACGGCTTTCTGAATGCTTATAAAGCTGCCAAACCATAAATAAAAAGACCGCCAAATATTTGGCGGTCTTTTTATTATTTCTTCTCGATCACATACAGATCTTCGGTATCGCGCTTCATGCGGTAATGCTCGCGTGCATAGCGCTCCAGCTCTTTAGGGTCCTGCATCAGCGCCGTATACGAAGCGTCCAGGTGTGCAATCTCCTGATTAAGATAAGTGATATTGTCTTTTACGTCCTGCAACTCTCTATTGCGTTCTTTCTGGCTGGCGTAATCGTTCTGGTCAAAAAACAGCATCAGCATAGCAAATGCAGCACCCGTGATGGTGTATTTATTGAAAAGCAGTTTGAGCAGCCTCATTGTTTGAAAATGTTGAGTTTTAGCGCTCAGTGTTGAGTTAGTCCTGGATATTGTTAGTACAACTAAAAACCAAAGACTCAGCACTCAGAACTATAAAAATCTTACTTGCCAAATTTAAGCGCTTTCCCCGGATAATAGGCTGCCGCGCCCAGCTCCTCTTCGATGCGCAGAAGCTGATTGTATTTGGCCATACGGTCTGAGCGGGAAGCAGACCCGGTCTTGATCTGTCCACAGTTCAGCGCTACTGCCAAATCAGCGATTGTATAATCTTCAGTCTCGCCGCTGCGGTGGCTCATGATGGTGTTGTACTGTGCGTGCTGCGCCATCGTCACCGCATCAATCGTTTCGCTCAGAGTACCAATCTGGTTCACCTTTACGAGCAAGCCATTGGCCGTATTGTCAGCAATGCCCTGTTGCAGGCGTGTTACGTTTGTCACAAACAGATCATCGCCTACCAGCTGTACTTTCCTGCCCAGCTTTTCGGTCAGGTTCTTCCAGCCAGCCCAGTCATCTTCTGCCATGCCATCTTCAATGCTAATGATCGGATACTTGCTGCACCAGTTTACCCAGAACTCAACCAGTTCATCGCTGCTCATCGCCTTGCCGTTGCTCTTATGAAAAATGTACTGTTTTTTTGCATCGTCCCAAAGCTCACTGTTAGCTGCATCCATCGCAATAGCTACCTGCTCGCCCGGCTTGTAGCCAGCCTTCTCGATGGCCATCAGCACCGTTTCAATGGCTTCCTCATTGCTTTGAATATCCGGTGCAAAGCCGCCTTCGTCACCTACATTGGTTGAGTAGCCTTTGCTCTTCAGCACCCCTTTCAGGTGATGGAAGATCTCAACGCCCCAACGCAGGCCTTCATTGAAAGAGGTTGCTCCTATTGGCATCACCATAAATTCCTGAAAGTCGATTTTATTATCCGCATGAGCACCGCCATTCAGAATGTTCATCATCGGCACCGGAAGCGTGCGGGCATTGGTGCCGCCTACATACCGGTACAGTGGCATACCCATTGCATTGGCCGCAGCTTTTGCGGTAGCCATGCTCACGGCAAGGATCGCATTGGCGCCGAGCTTTTCTTTATTTGAAGTGCCATCCAGCTCCAGCATGGTTGCATCAATCGCGCGCTGACCGGTTACATCCATGCCATAAAGCTCTTCAGCAATGGTTTCATTCACATGGGCAACGGCTTTCAGAACACCTTTGCCCATATATACATCCTTATCTCCATCGCGAAGCTCTACTGCTTCATGCTTGCCTGTGGATGCGCCGGAGGGTACCGCTGCCCGGCCCATATAGCCGTCGGAGGTCAGTACGTCCACTTCTACAGTAGGATTGCCGCGGCTATCGAGCACCTGGCGGGCAGTGATGTTGGAGATGAAACTCATGTATCGGAAAATTGTGATTTTGGGCGCAAAAGTAAATATTTATTGGCTAGGCTGTATGAACTGCCAACTACAGGTTAATGATAGAAATAGCAAAAGGCTATACTAATCAACAATCACTTCCACTAAATACTTTTGACCGGGAGCGGCTTGACTTCACAAGAAGAAGGCTTATTGTGAACGGACAGACTATCCGAAATGGATAACAAATCCAGGTCCATATCCAGTTTATCGCTGCAAAAACATTGAGAGTTGTAGCTTTATTGCATGAATCATCAAAACCAGGATATTTCTGCAGCCGTGGAATCGCTTAACAGTAATCCAATGGTGCCATTGATTCTTGAAATGGACTACACATATGGGCTTCGCTGCGATTGCAAGGGTAACACCTGAGCGCTGGGTGGCCTGTGCCGTAAAAGACGAAATTAATTTTAGCCTCAAGGTAGGTGGTGAGCTGAAAGTAGATACCACCATTTGCCATGAAAAACGCCAGAGCGGTGCGGAAGTAATCACAGATCATGTAGCGGAAGACCAGTATTACCACAACCATCATACGCCGCTGATGTACGGTTTTCAGAGCTACATTTCTATACCCGTAAAAAGAAAAGATGGCAGTTTTTTCGGAACGCTTTGAGCCATTGATCCAAGCCCGGCTATCCTGAATACGCCGGAAATTGTGGGCATGTTCAAAGCCTATGCTGCATTGATCGCCTTTCTGGAAGCAACAGAATATCTTGACCAGGATGCATTAAAGAAACTACAGACCAAAACTGCGGTAGAAATAACTGCTCAGATAAACCTGATTTTTGAGCCGGTTTCTACTGATAGCGCATTAACGACTGATGGGATTCAACGGACAGAAAACATTGGAAATCTGCTAACCAACAAAGCGCTGATCGGCAAAATCCGGCAATCATCTGAGCGCATTGCTGCTCTCACAGAAGAGTTGAACAACGCTTTAGTGCCAGGTGCTGTCTGATATCATTAGGTAATGCGCTGCGATGGCTGCTTGATTTTTGTAAAAATTCTGCGCCTCATTATTTCTTCAAACTGTAATAACAATAATAGTTATAACCGACCGCTCATATATTCGTACCTTCGCGGCGATTTTAATTTTAGTTCTTACAAATGATTCTTTTTTCCGACTTCTCGCTTAGAGAAGAACTGACACGTGCCGTGACAGAAATGGGGTTTGAAACCCCAACGCCGATCCAGCAAAAAACAATACCCCTTCTTCTTTCAGAACCTGTTGATATTATTGGTCTTGCCCAGACAGGTACCGGCAAAACAGCAGCATTCGGCCTGCCGCTATTGCACCATCTTGATATAGACAACCGCAATGTACAGGCCCTCGTGCTGTCGCCAACACGTGAGCTGTGTATGCAGATCGAGACCGAATTTAAAAAGTATGGTCAGCATCTGCGCGGGTTCAAATCTGTAGCCGTATATGGTGGTGCGCCAATCGGCGGACAGATCCGCGAAGTAAAGGCACATCCGCAGGTAGTAGTAGCTACTCCCGGCCGCCTGATCGACCTGATCGAGCGCAAAGCGCTGAACCTTGAGCATGTAAAGTATGTAGTGCTTGATGAGGCAGATGAGATGCTGAACATGGGCTTCCGTGAAGACATCGATTTCATCCTGAAGAATACGCCGATGCGTGAGCATACCTGGCTGTTCTCTGCTACCATGAGCAATGAAGTGCGCGGTATTGCCAAGCGCTTTATGAAAGAATGGAAAGAGGTGAGCGTATCTGCTGCCAATACATCCAACGAAAATATTGACCACCAGTATTACGTAACCAACCGTCATACCCGCTTCGAAACTTTGCAGCGCCTGCTCGATTTTACACCGGGCATTTATGGTATCATCTTTACCCGTACCAAGCAGGATTGCCAGGATATTGCGGAGAAGCTGATGCGCCAGGGCTATCATGTAAGTCCGCTGCACGGCGATATGGATCAGAAGATGCGTACCAAAGTATTGGAGCGCTTCAAAAACAAAACACTTCAGGCAATTGTAGCAACCGATGTAGCTGCGCGCGGCATTGATGTAAACGACATCACCCACGTAATCAACTATGAGCTACCTGACGATCAGGAAGTATATACTCACCGAAGCGGCCGTACAGCCCGCGCCGGTAAGAGCGGTATCTGCATGAGCATCGTTACGCCAAAGGAGATTTCCAACATCCGCAGCATCGAGCGCATGATTAAATCCAAGTTCCACAAATCCGATATTCCGGACGGAGCTGAAGTGGTGCGCAAGCGCCTGTTCTTCCAGTTGGATGCAATTGAGCATGCAGATCCTAAAGAGGATTTCGCAGAAGCTTATCAGGGAATGATCCATGAGCGCTTCGAAAACATGGACAAGGATGAACTGATCCGCCGCCTGATCTGGCTGCAGCTAAAAGATACGATTGCCGCTTACGAAGACGCAGAAGACCTGAATGTTGGCTTTGCCCAGAAGGAGACTGCCACCCGTAGCAGCAGTAACAGCAACAGTGTACGCCTGTTCATGAACCTGGGCAGCAAGGATGGCCTGAATACACAAAAGCTCGTTCAGTTCATTGCCGAGAGCACTGATATGGAAGCCAACCTGATCGAGCGCGTTACCGTGCGTGATCTCAGCTCTTTCTTTAACGTACCACGCAGCGCTGCAGAATTCATTCTGGAAACGATGCCTCAGAAGAAATTCAAGGGACGTCGTATCCGTGTAGATGAAGCTGAGCAGCGGCAGGGTGGCGGTGGCGGAAGCTATCAGGGCAGTGGTGGAGGTAGTGGAAAGCCGTACAGCGGCGGCGCTAACCGTTCTTTTGGCAGCAATACTTTCCGTAACGAACGTGGTGGCGAAGGTGACCGTCCGAAGTACTCAAAAGGGGGCTCCAAGCCTTTTAACAAGTCCTAAAGGTTCATATTGAGGTTTTTTCGCCTCAATACCATACTTTTGCACTTCACCAATTAGGAATTGAGTATGAGGATGATAATGACTGTTGTAATTCTTATGGGTTCTATTTTCGCAGTTCGTGCGCAGGATGTCATCAAAAAGGTGGCCGCAGAGGGAAAGAAAGGAGTTGCTTCGTATTATCATTCAAAGTTTGACGGGCGTAAAACCGCAACAGGAGAAACGTTTCAGAGTACCAATTATACAGCCGCAAGCAATAACCTGAAGTTGGGTACTTACGTCAAGGTTACGAATCTGAGCAATGGTAAAATTGTTTTTGTAAAAGTGAATGACCGCATGGCCGCAGGCAATAAGCGGGTGATGGATCTTACTTCCAGCGCAGCTGAAATACTGCACTTTAAGGCTCAGGGCACCACACAGGTAAGTGTAGAAGTAGTGTCTGATGCGGAAGGCCGTAATGCCATTCTTGCACAACGCGAAACAGACGTTGTTAGAGAAAATACACTTTAAAACATCGTTTATTAAAAATAAAAAGCCGGCTTCTACAGAAGCCGGCTTTTTTTATAGCTGAAATAATGTTAGTAGCGATAGTGCCGTCCGCGGCCAAACCAGTCAACCCGTCCCCATTTGAAGGACATAGGCATGAAGATCAGGGATAGGGTAAAAGCAGACTTGCCTTTCAGAGAAGTTTCAGAACGCTGGCCTTCAAAGTTGTTGGAGTAGTCAATATAATCCAGCTTGCCGAAACTCAGCGTACCACGCAGCTTCATACAGATGCCTGCAAAAATACCTACCTCGCCTTTCAGATAAGAAAGCATCCGGAAATTGCCATTGGCCTGATCGCGGAATACAGTGCCGGCCAGGGTAGGATTGATGCCCGCACCTACAGATGCACAAAAGCGTTTGCTTTTATCAGCCGCCGCGTCACAGCCATACTTGTAGGAAATGCCTATCGGCATAGCAATGCTGACCGTGCCAGAGCCTGAAGATGTAGTGCCGGTCTGGCTATTGGAAGAATAGCTGAAGCCGCCGGACTCCCAGAACACCGAATTATACATAAAATCAACGTCCAGTGCGAGGCAACTGAAATCGCCCATTTTCGCCAGCCGGAAGCTGTTGCCGATGATCACGCCGAACCCGCCTTTGGCTTTTATATGTTCGTTGAAGCCGGTATCTTTAACGTCGCCCGTGTTATAATTGATGGTGCGCGTGTAAGACCTGAATTCTGCGCTGGCCATGTTGTAAGATGGGCCTACTTCAAATCGGCTCTGTGCATGAGCCGCGTTCGCTGTTGACAGCGCTAGTACCACCAGCGCTGCAGCATAAGGTTTAAAAGGTTTCAGAAAGAAAAAATTTTAGGGCCGAAAAATATAACCGGAAAGTTTAAAATGCAAATGTTTGGACCTTCTTTACTTATTATTAAAGCATGACAGAGCAAATCTTCATTCATCCCGGCATTTACATAAGCGATACTCTGCAGAAAGGGCGTGGTATGTACACATCGGCTGCGCTTGAAGCCGATGAGGTAATCGAAGTCTCACCCGTCATTGTAATGAATGCTGCTGCACGGCTGCATCTGGATCAGACGCTGCTGCACGATTATATTTTTGAATGGCAGCCGGATGGCGCTGCTTTGTGCTGCATGGCGCTGGGCTATATTCCGGTTTACAACCATTCCTACACCAGCAACTGCGAATATTTTATGGATTATGAAGCGCAGACCATGAGCATCAAAACGGCAAGGGCTATTGAAGAGGACGAAGAGCTGACCATTAATTATAACGGCGACTGGAATGATGCAAAGCCGGTTTGGTTTGATGTGCATGAATAATCAATTGAAGTATAGATAGCTGTTGAGGATTTGCGGCATAGTTTCATTACGCAATAAATCGTACAAACATTGCCTGATCCATGACCACCCAAAATAATGACCGGAATTACAGCACCATCAGTCCGTCTGCCCGCGCATTGCTGCTGATGAAAGGGCTTACTCCTATCCCGTATGCAAGAGCCGCTGCTGAACTGATGATGGCTCCGGAGCCTTACATCCCGGATTATACCAAAACGGAGCCGGGCTTTTGGGGCAGGGTGGCCCATTTTGAAGAGCGATACCAAAGCATCAGCGCCCTGCTCGAAGAGCTTCCGGTCACCAATATACTGGAGCTCTCTTCCGGCTTCTCTTTCCGCGGACTGGATCTGGTGAACAGAAAATCATTGCATTATATAGATACCGATCTTCCGGAACTGATAGCGCAAAAACAAACGTTCATTAAGGAACTGACTAAAGATAACGGACAGCCAAAGGGCATACTCGAATGCCTGCCGCTGAATGCGCTGGACGAAGATGCATTTCGCAAAATAATTGATCGCTTTCCGCCGGGACCAGTGGCTATTGTGAATGAGGGATTACTGATGTACCTGGATGTGGAAGAAAAGAAAAAACTGCTGGGCATCATTCACCATATTTTGGTGGAACGCGGCGGCTGGTGGATCACGGCAGACATTTACATTAAGCAGCCGCAGGGCGCGCCGTCTCTGAAACTGAATGATAAGCTGGAACATTTTTTCGAACAGCATCATATTGAAGACAATAAGTTTGACAGCTATGAAGCGGCAGAGCGCTTTTTTGAGGAGAATGGCTATGAGATCGAAAAGGAAAGGCAGCCGGATTACAGCCAGACGAGCACCATTCAATATGTGATAAAGAATACCACACCGGAGCAGCAGAAAAAGATGAAAGCCGCCGGACGAATTCATGCTACCTGGCGTATGAAAATCAAATAGAAATATTAAGTGCGCTCCGGTTGGCATTGTTTATTTCAAAAGAAGCAGCGCATTCATATTGCAATCCAGAGAGAATAATCTTCTTGAAAACTTTTGCGCATAGTGCCGGACAGCATGTATAGACCCAACTTTTTGATAGTCATTCTACTGTAGAATTGTGCCTAAATTCTGCATTTACTTTCTTTATTAACGACTACATAGTTGGTTTTTGTAAAATGAAAGTATATTTTGCTCTTTCCTTAAAATTAAGCTACAGTAGTTATGGCAGATATGCATTAGAGAACGTGCATTTTTCATTTGCTCTTGGCTACCGGAAATAAAGCAGAATTAAATTTTATACACAATTGTAAATATGAACGTAAGCATTACACTATTTCCTGAAAAGCTTTACGCAGCAGGTAAGCGCTGGCAAAAGCAACTCTTTACCCTGATTGCTCTATTACCAATTTTATTGAATGCAAATGAAGCCAATGCCCAGGCGTCCGCTTATACATTCGCAGCCTCATCCGGTACATACACCAGCATATCCGGTACCGTACTTAATAGCACAATACCTGATAGCTGGGTTTCCAGTGCTATTACTTTAAGTCCGGGCTTCGCTTTTAATGGTATTAC
The DNA here is from genome assembly GCA_965200035.1 of Chitinophagaceae bacterium. Lineage (GTDB taxonomy): Bacteria > Bacteroidota > Bacteroidia > Chitinophagales > Chitinophagaceae > UBA1952. Next base: position 3,105,719 of record OZ241334.1, read on the forward strand.
CTACACAACGGCTTATATGACTTCGAACGGGTTTATCACACTCGGTGGCCCTGCCCCCGACCCTGCCGAAACCCAGCCTATAACTTATACCACAGGTTCGGGCATTACCATTTGTCCGTTTGGGGTTGATGCCAATGTTTCCGGGGTTGCGAGCGCAAACTCTTCTATCCAGTTTCAGACAGTGGGTAACGAGCACGTATTTCAATGGACGGATTTATCTCGTTATGGAAGAACTAATGAGCGCATCAGTATACAGGCAAGGCTCAATACAAGTACCGGCGCAATCACCTTTGTATATGGTGGAACAATTGCTGTAGGAACCGGAACAACCTATCAGCCAATGGTTGGTATTTCAACTTCAGGTACTGATTTCAATAACCTGAAAGTTACTAATGCTGCAGGAACATGGGCGGCACCCAACGCGGGTACTAGCAACAGCGATATCATGCGCTTTACCTCTACGGCAACTGCAAAATCACCAACAGCAGGCCAGACTTACACATTTACACCACCACCTTGTTTGGTACCTAATAGCCTTGCTGCAAGCAGCATTACAACTACCAGTGCTACAGTCACCTTTAATGGAAGCAGTACAAGCTATGTAATTGAGTACGGACCTATAGGATATACACCCGGCACCGCCGCTGCTGCAGGGGCTACCGGCACGCTTGTCTCAGCCACCACCTCTCCGTTTACACTTTCAGGATTAACGCCCGGCACTGCTTATGATGTATATGTGCGCAGCAACTGTACCGGATCCGGCAATGGCTACAGCAGCAATGCAAAGCTGACCATCACTACAAACTGTGTTCCTACCGTAGTGCCTTATGTACAGGATTTTGAGTCTGTCACAACACCGGCTATACCAATTTGTACTTCTGTTGAGAATGCAGGAACAGGTAATATCTGGAAAACCTCCAGTCCGGGTTCCTATGGTTTTAACAGCAAAACGCTGAACTATTCCTATAACTCAGCTAATGCTGCCAATGCATGGTTCTATACGCGTGGCATCACCCTGAATGCGAATGTTTCTTATCGTCTGACTTACAGATATGGTAATAGCGGTGGAACAACTTTTCCGGAGCGCCTGGCTGTAAAGTATGGTGCTTCACCTGTATCATCGGCTATGACCAATCCAATAGCTACGATGGCGTCTATCACCAATAGCACTGCAGCTACCAATACAGTTGATTTTGTACCTGCCACAACAGGGGTTTATTATTTAGGCTTCCAGTGCTATTCTCTGGCAAATGAGGATCAGCTTTATATAGATGATATCAAGCTGGTAGTTACGCCAACCTGTTTCCCGCCAACAGCCGTTTCTTTCAGCGGAATTACGGCCAACAATGCTACCGTTACTTTCAGCGGTGCTAATCCTGCGCCACCTGCTTACCTTATTGAGTATGGTCCGGCAGGATTCACGCCCGGCACCGGCGCAACAGCCGGCACAGGTGGTATTGTAGTGAGCGCAACAGCATCGCCGTTTACCTTATCAGGACTTAGTGCCAATACTACTTATGATGTGTATATCCGGGGCAATTGCAGCGCATCCAATAACGGGTACAGTGATAATACGACCAAGGCTACCTTTATGACCAATAGCTGTGTGCCGCCAACCATCCTGACAACTACAGCAGGTACGAGTTGCGGACCAGGTACAGTAACATTGGGCGCTACAGCTTCTACCGGAATAATAAACTGGTATAACGTAGCTACCGGTGGCACAAGCCTTGCTACCGGCCCATCCTTTACAACACCATCTATCAGTACAACTACTAATTACTGGGTTGAATCTACCAATGGTGTGACTACTATACCTGTAGGGCCTGCTTCGCCTACTGCTGAAGGCGGTACACAGGGTACGCAGACAGTGGATTGGGATGTCAACTTCACAGTCCTTCAGAATACAACCCTCGCTTCCGTTGATATTTTTCCACTCACATCCGGACAAGCAGGAAGCATTAAAATAGTTACCGGCACCGGCTATAGCGGAACCACGCTTACAACGATCAACTATACCACAAACGCATCAGGCGGAACTACCCCACAAACTATCCCGATCAATTATGCACTGACGCCGGGCAGTTACAGTCTCATTGCTATACCGCTGCCTACATCGGGGCTCATAAGAAATACAACCGGGGCTACTTATCCATATACATCTGCCGTAGCTAATATTACCGGCAATGGTCTGAGCTCATCCTACTATATGAGCCTGTACAACTGGATATTTACTAGTCCCTGCTCTTCTCTTAACCGCACACAGGTTACCGCTACTGTTAATCCACGTCCTGATACTACAGTTAGTGTGGTTGGTGCCACTACTTTCTGCCAGGGCAAGTCTGTTACCTTCAATGCGGCTATAACAACAGGCCTTACATACCAATGGCTATTGAATAATAATGTCATTCCTACGGCTACTACTGCTTCCTATACAGCCAATGCTACAGGCAGCTATCGTTTAAGAGTATCCAACGGCAACTGTTTTGATACTTCAACCGCACGTACTTTAACTATATTGCCTGCGCCTACGGCTACTGTAGTGCCTCTTGGGTCTACTACTTTCTGCTCTAACGATAGCGTGCGCCTGAAAGGAACTACTCCTCCTGCCGGTCTTACTTATCAATGGCAGCTCAATGGTGTTAATATCGCGAACGCTACAGACACCATCTATACAGCGAAGGCTTCCGGCAATTACCGTCTCGTACTCTCCAACAGTAATTGTACAGATACATCGGCTGTAGTTGCGGTTACCGTGAATCCATTACCAGTCATAACTATCTCGCCTGCAACCGCTGCCGTTTGCTCCGGTACAAGCATTACACTCACGGCCAGTGGTGCAAATACCTATAGCTGGTCGCCGGCTACAGGTCTGAATACAACTACCGGTGCCAGTGTAGTGGCTACACCAGCCAGTACGATCACCTATACTGTTACAGGCATTGGCACCAATGGCTGCTCGGCTATTGCTACCCGTCAGATAACAGTGAGCCCTGCACCTGTAGTAACTATTTCACCAGCTACAGCTGCGGTATGTGCCGGCAGCAGCATCAATCTTACGGCAAGCGGCGCAGCTACTTATAGCTGGTCGGCTTCACCAACACTGAACACAACTACCGGAGCTACCGTTACTGCTACACCAACTGTAACTACCACTTACACCGTTACAGGTGATGATGGCATTGGTTGTACTGCTACTGCTACACGCATCGTTACCGTGAATCCGCTGCCTAATATCAGCATTGCGCCAGCTACCGCTACTACAGTATGTGAAGGTGTAAGCACAGTGTTAACGGCGAGCGGCGGAGTATCTTATAGCTGGAGTCCGGCGACCGGCCTTAATGCAACAACCGGAACCAGTGTTATAGCTACACCACTCACAACTACCACTTACACAGTAACTGGTACCAATGCAAATGGCTGTCAGAAGACCGCAACAAAATTGATTACCATCAATCCGGCTCCCGTAATTACTGTTTCGCCTGCTACGGCGGTGATATGTGCCGGCAGCAACATTACCCTGACTGCAAGCGGTGCCAATACATACGCGTGGTCGCCATCAGCTACGCTGAGTGCTTCTACCGGTGCTACCGTAACGGCGACTCCATTTACAACCACAACCTACAATATTACAGGAACCAGTACCAGCGGATGTACCCGTACCGTCACTAAGACCGTTACCGTAAATCCTCTTCCTTTGGTGACGATAACACCGGCAACTCCAACGGCGATATGCGCGGGTAGTAATGTACAGCTCAATGCGCTTGGTGCAACAACCTATAGCTGGAGCCCAACTACCGGATTAAACAATCCGAATAGTGCTACTGTATTTGCTTTTCCCACAGTAACCACTACCTACACGGTCACCGGCATTACGAATGGCTGTACCGGTACGGCTACTAAGACAATAACCGTCAATCCGCTTCCTACCGCTACTGCTACTGCTGCTGGTCCTACCGCTTTCTGCGAAGGCGGCTCTGTGGATATTGTTGCCAATACCGGCACTGGTCTTACATACCAGTGGCGCAGGAATAATCAGGCTATCCCTGGTGCAACATCATTAATCTACACAGCTACTCAAAGTGGCGTTTACAACGTAGTTGTATCCAATGTCAACTGTAGTGCCAACTCCGGTTTCGTAAATGTAACCGTGAGCACAATGCCTGTTGCTGCTATCAGTCTTCAGGGGCCAGCTACATTCTGCCAGGGGGGTAACGTGCTGCTGCAGGCAACAACCGGCAATGGTTACACTTATCAATGGCATTTGGATGGAGCAGATATTCCGGGCGCAACCTCATCATCGTATATGGCAAGTGTAAGCGGAAGCTACACCATTACCATCACAAGTGGTACCTGCGTAGCGCTGTCTCCGGCACAAACTGTATCGGTAACTCCGGGGCCGATCGCTACTATTACACCATCAGGACCACTTACTTTCTGTCAGGGTGGCATGGTGAAGCTGACTGCTCCGGCAGGGGTTAACTATACTTACCAATGGTATAAAGATGGTGCGCAGTTACCTGGTCAGACATCAGCTTCCTTCGTGGCAGCTACTAGTGGCAACTACAATGTATTCGTGAGTGATGGTACCTGTAATACAACTTCACAGATCACTACTGTAGTTGTGCGGGACTTCCCGGTAATTACCGTTGCTGTAGCCAGTGGCAATGTATTGAGCGTGGCATCAGGCTATATCTCTTATCAATGGTATCGGAATGGCGTAATTATTCCCGGCGCTACTACCGAAAGTTATACGGCTACACGCGATGGTTACTATGCAGTAGTAATTGCTGATGATCTTGGATGCTCTGCCACATCATCTATCACACAGATCACGAGCCTTGATATCAACAATGTCGGTATCGCTCAATATCAGGTGAAAATTTATCCGAATCCTGCCAGAGATGTTGTGCGCATCGAAGCAGACGGCGAGGTAGATATAAAGCTGACTACTATTGACGGACGTGAGCTGATAAGCAAGGATAACGCTAAAATGCTTGATCTGACCCAGGTGGCAGATGGCATTTATATGATTCGCATAGCAGATCACAAAACCGGTGCGCTGATCAGGGTAGAACGCCTGATTAAAGCAACCCACTAATCAATGTGAAGGTAATAAGCCGGCTCTCCACAATGGAGAGCCGGCTTTTCTTTTACACAATACTTTTTTTCTGTAATCAGTGGTATGAGCAATGATTATCTGCCGCAACCATCTGTTGATAAATAACGTTGAGAATATAACCAGAATGTAACCAGCGCCCGGCCTCTGTCCTCAGCTGTTTTCATTAATTTTCGGGTATGTTAACCAATATACGCATCGCGCTCCTGCTGATCCTCGGGAGCGCACAGCTTCATGCTGCCACCACTCAGGATACCGTCCGCGTCTTTCAATATAATTTGCTCACTTATGGCGATGCCAATAATCCTGAGGCTTACAAAAACCAAAGGCTGACTACGATTGTCAATTATGCGCACCCTGATATCGTTGGGGTGAATGAGCTGAGCAATGGCGCTTCCTACGCTCAATCCGTACTGACTAATGTACTGGGCAATGGCTGGGAGAAAGGCAACTACTCCAATACCAATAATCAGATACAGACCAACATGCTGTTCTGGAAAACCGCAAAGTTTGGATTGGCGAGGCAGACCGTAGTAACGCATATCGTGCGGGATATCATCGCCTTCCGGCTCTATTATAAAGATGGCGGTCTTGCCGCGCATGATACAAGCTTCCTGACTATCATCGTAGGGCACCTGAAGGCCGGCACTGCCTCATCCGACTCAGTGACTCGTGCCAATGAAACGCAGGCAGTGGCTACCTATCTCAACAATGCCGGTGCAGGCAACTACATATTCATGGGCGATATGAACCTCTACTCAGGCAATGAGCAGGCATACCTGAATGTGACTACCGGAAACACCAATATGAATGGGCGGCTATACGATCCCATTAACCGGCCGGGAAACTGGCACAGCAACAGCAGTTTTGCAGATATTCATACCCAGGCAACCCGCACCACCACTCTTCCCGATGGTGGGGTAGGTGGTGGCCTTGATGACCGGTTCGATCATATGCTCGCATCCGGTTACATTATGAACAACACCGGCAGGATGCGTTACCTGAGCGGCACCTACAAAGCAATAGGGCAGGATGGACAACATTTTAATAAATCAGTAAACAGCCCTGCGAATATTGCAGTGCCATCAGCAGTGGCCGATGCCTTATATGAAATGTCGGATCACTTACCGATCACCGCTGATTTTGCCATTACCAGAACAGAGATGCCAAGCGGCATTGCGCAGCTAAACAAAGAAATGAACGATGGAATACATATCCAGAACCCGGTACACTATGAGCTGCGTATCCGCTTCGACGATCGGCTGACCGGCAGGCGATACACCTGCCGCATGTACAACAGCGTGGGTCAGCTCACTGATGCATGGATGATGATGGCTGATGAAGAAAGCCATCCATTGCAGCACATGCTTACGCCCGGTATGTACACCCTGCGCATCAGCGATGAGCAGGGAAATACAATATTCAAAAAGCTGCTGGTAAACTAAGAATAGAGCAGGGCAGTGTTACGATATAGCCTGATTGGCCACTGGCTGCACATCTATTGCGATAATGCCCAGTCTCGTCTGACGAATGTTATAATTCACGCGCAAACCCTTTGCCAGCATGTCTTCCAGCCCAAGGGTGATCAGCACAATCTCATGCCCGTTGCTCTCCTGAATATACCCAAGACCTCTGGTCGTATCTACTGTTTTGATAATTCCCGTCTGCATATTGATTAATCTTAAAACTGGCGTACGGCACAAAGCTATCCCGATCGGTAAGACCCAATATCAACAAATCATTAAGTTTCAGAGCCGCTCCAAAATCATAAATGCTACAGGTTCAAAGCGTGGATACTAGATAAATGAATAAATCACGGGGGATGAAACTTATATACAACAGAAAAGCAGGCCATTCCGGCCTGCTTTTCTGTTTTGATGAAAGAATGAAAGGATTAAGGAATGAAAGAATACCGGGATTAAGGTGCGGCTACAGTGTAGGTAACAGTAGTCGTGTAAGTGCCGGCTGGTACCAGGTAAGCACTTCCGCCTGATGCAGCGTACTTCATGTTGAAGCTGCTGGACGTGGTGCCGGCGGTGCCGGCTACCAGCGTGCCCGGTGTGGCATTGACCAGTGGCTGAGCGGTGTAGGTAACCACGCCGCCGCCGTTTACCGTACCGGCAGAAGGGGTGAGGGTGATGGTATTGGTAGGGATAGTGTTGGACCCGCTTACCAGATTAGCGGTGGCAGAGGTAGCGGTGATCTTGTAAGCGCCGCTGCTGGTAACGGCAATGTGATTGGTCACTTCGGTAAAGTTACCGCTCTGGTAGTGTGCGGCCGTGGTGATAGGAATGGTAACGTTCGGGGAAGCGATGGTGATAGAGCGCAGCTCGGAAAGCACGACCGAGAGGTTGGCGGTGGCGGAGGAGGAAGCCTGAGCGGAAGCGTTGCTGGCGGCGAAAGCAGAAGCGATGATAAGAGAAGCGGCGGTGATGATTTTTCTGAACATGGTTGATTGTTTTAAGTATTGTTTGGTTGTTGTTGGTTATTTGTTGTTGTTGATTGTGATGCAAAGGTTGGTGCATTTAAAAAGGTTGGTTGTAGAATAGTTGCTATTTAACTGTAAGAGTGTAATTATTTATTGGAACTGATAAAAACGGTATTTGTATAGATATTAGAAAGCAGATGATTAGAAAATGAACAAAAGGCTTTAAAGCGATGAATGAGTTCAAACGCTCACCTGTAACTACATCGAATGAACAAATATTCTACAACGCTACTACACAGCTTGTGACAGCAGATCATCATAAGGTCAGGGTTTATGAAACACTACTGTACATAAAAAGACCTGGCAAGTCCCGAAAGAGAGACTTGCCAGGTTAGTCAAAGGCGCAATGTACGCTGCACCACTACACACACTTATAATACACCAGACTTACTAAGCCTTCAGGCTCTTCACCATACTGTATTCGGCCGATTTATTGCCGTACTGGCTGATGATCGCATCCTTCACCCGGTTCATCCGTGCAGTGAGCATCTTGTAGCTTTCTGCGCGCTCATCGCGGGCGGGCTTCAGCTTATTGTAGGCCGTGGTCACCTCATTGCTCAGCGTAGTGAGCGCCGCCAACTTCGTGGTCAGCGCCGCCGTAGCGATGCGCGTATTGGCCGGATTGTAATGCTGGTAAGATTGCAGCGTAGTCACTATATCGGCAAAGGCCTTGGCCACGCTGCCGTACGATGCTTCGCTTTGCGATATCTGCTTTTCCTCCGCCGTCTTGGTCGCCTTCTTCAGCTTCACGCCGCGGATCTTCGTTATCATCCCCCGTATATCGGCAACCTCTTTCGAATCTTTGCCATAGCCCGCACGTACGCCCGCCATAATAGGCACCAGCATCTTGTACACCGAGTCCGCATCCTTGCGGAATGCCCGTTGCCGGGCATCTACCGCGCTGGAGTAGCCCACCTTCAGCGCAGCAACATTGGTATTAGCCTGCCTGATGCTGCCAACGAGGGCAGCGAAGGCCACCGGGTCAAGATCTGCCGCTGGCGGCAGGTAACTCCGGGAAGCGGTTAGTTGCGTAGCCATTTTTTCTGCATTGGCGAGCCTTGCGCCAAAGCCTACTTCTGATTTTGAAGCCATAATCGTTGTGTGCCTGTTTTTTTAGAAGGCAACTGGCGATATAGCATCAATTTTAGTGCCACTTTTTCTGAAACAAAGTGCTTTCAGGAATATTTATTAGGCTAAAATATAAGCACATTATTCCTCTATAAGAATGCACCAGCCTTTTTATCAAAATAAAAAAGGATTTATTATGACAAGGAAGCCTGTCCCAACAACAAGGAAAGCTATTCTGTTAACAAGGAAGGCTATTCACGAAATAAGGAAGCCTGTTATGTTAACAAGGAAGGCAGTTCAGAAAACAAGGAAGGCAGTTATGTTAACAAGGAAGCCTGTTTAGTTAATCAGGAAGGCTATCCGCAAAACAAGGAAGGCCGTTCAGTTAACAAGGAAGGCAATTCACCCGACAAGGAAGGCAGTTTAGTTAACAAGCAAGGCTATTCACAAAACAAGGAAGGCCGTTCAGTTAATAAGGATGGCATTTTAATGAATAAGGAAGCCTATTCACTCAACCGAAAAGACTGTTCGCTCAACAGGTAAGGCAATCTACCCGGTACGGAAGCCATATCACCGCTGCCGCAGGCCTGATGCGCTGATTGGCGTGCGGGTGGCTTATGGTAGATCGGCTTTTCAAAATAGCCACAGCCGGACATGTTAGAGGCTTTGGTTTCAGGCTTATGGCATCGGGGATTAAATGAAAGTCAATGTATCTTTACCATAAAGTACTTCATTTGGAATTTCTTTTGATTAAAGATGAAGTATAAATTCGCTTGACTAAGGCCATTTTGTCGGTACCCCTGTTTTAGGACGGTTCTAAAGTAGAGGTTTTGATTTGTTTTTGGCTTATCAGCCCGTGAGCGGGGGTACCCCCGCTCACGGGCTGAGCGTTTTCTGCGGCCCACTCGCCGGGCGTTTTATTGTTCAACCCTTCATGTGGTCTTTCGGTGTTGTAATGCCTCAGCCACCCATCGGCCATATCCTGCACCTGCCAGCGTTCCATGAACAAGTACATGTCCAGTATCTCACGACGGAACGAGCCGTTGAAGCGCTCCATATACCCGTTCTGCATCGGCTTGCCCTTCTGGATGAACATCTGACTGATGCCCCACTCTTTGCACCACTCAGTGAAAGCAACTGATGTAAACTCCGGCCCGTTGTCTGAGCGCAGCATCACCGGCTTCGCACCCCTTGCCTCAATGACCCGTTCCAGCACCCGGATGCAGCGCTGCGAGCCAATCGAAGATGCCGCCTCTATGGCCAGCCCTTCCCGGCTGCCCTCGTCCATCACATTCAGCGTGCGCACCTTACCGCCGCAGGCCAGGCTATCGCTCATGAAGTCCAGCGCCCACACCTGATTGACCGATGGCTGCTGTTCCAAAGGCTGCCTGATTCTTTCCGGCAGTCTGCGCTTGCCTTTGCGCCTGCGCAGGTTCAGTTGCAAGAGCCTGTAAACTCTGTAAACCTTCTTGTGATTATCCGTGCTGCCCTTACGCCTGAGCATCGCCAGGCACTTCCTGAACCCATAGGACGGATGCGCCTCGGCCAACGCCTGCAGCTCGGTAATGAGCCCCGTATCGTCTCTTCGGCTCTTATAATAATAGCCGCTCTTCGACACCCCTGATAGCTTGCAGGCCCTGTCCACACTGATGCCGTGTTCCTTTAACTGGTTCACGGCTTCATCCCGTGTGGCAGGGCCCAGCCTTTTTTTGCGAACAGATCTTTCATCGCCTGCACTTCCAGCGCACTGTCAGCATACATACGCTTCAGCTTACTGTTCTCTTCTTCCAGCTCTTTAAGCCGCTTGACGTCGGATGCTTCCATGCCCCCATACTTGCTCTTCCACTGGTAGAAGGTGGCGTCGCTGATGCCTAAGCTGCGACAGATCTCTGAGACCTTCAGACCGCCTTCCTGGTCCTTGAGAGCCTTCACTATCTGGCTCTCACTGAATCTTGATTTCTTCATTTCCACTGTTGGTTGGTTTTAAAATTAGAGATGATACTCCACTTTTAAACCGTCCTGATTATAGGGGTACCGACAATCTAACTATAAAAGTTTAGGACCTAACACAAGATTGGATTTAGGTAATCTTACAATTTTGGTGGGTAAAAACGGAGCTGGTAAATCGAATATTATTGACCTCTTTCGTTTTTTATCAGACATAATGAAAATTGGCCTTGAAGGTGCAATTGGTAATCGAAATGGCATAAAAAACTTACGACGTTGGAGTAATGGAAAGCCATTTAACATCAGCATAAACGTGGCAATAGCTGAAGAAAATGGATTTAGCGCAACTTATGGTTTTAAGATTGGCGGACATAAAAAGTATGAATTTGTGGTACTTGAAGAATCAGCACATATAATTGATCCGGAAAAGGGCGACGTAGATTACTTAATCATTGATCAGAAATGGATATTAGCGCCTGAAAGGATTAATCCTGCAATAACCCCAATTACATTAGCCTTACCTCTGATTTCCGGTGATGAACGTTTTGGCAAACTAGAGCTTGCACTACGTAACTCAAGTATATATAACATATTTCCTGACACATTAAAAGTGCCACAATCATACGATGCACAGAAACCTATGGATGGACATGGCCGCAATTGGTTGTCAATTCTTAAGGATCAAGACAGTAAAGTTGGGCGCGACGATTTGGTAATAGCACTTAAGAAACTAACTGGCGATATTGATGATGTCGATATTGTACAATTAAGTAGCTTTTTACTGGGGCGTTTTCGTCATGGTAATGGCGGTACGAGTCAAAAAGCTAAATGGTTTGATGCATCACAGGAGTCTGATGGTACATTGCGTATGGCGGGTATGATTACCGCTTTGTTACAAAGTCCAGCATTGCCTTTAATAGGAATAGAAGAACCAGAACTAACAATTCATCCTGGTGCAATTCCTATTATTTATGAATACTTACTTCAAGCCGCTAGGCAGTCACAGGTTATAGTAACAACTCATAGTCCAGAATTGCTAGATGAGATAGAAGATATAGAGCAAATCAGATTGATTACAAAAAGAGGTGAGTTTACTACTATTGATACTATTGCAGAAGATCAGAGAGAAGCAGTAAAGTTGGGGCTGTTCTCACTTGGCGAGATACAGAGAACGGAGGGATTACGACCTAAGCAGCTATCAATATTCGACAACTTAGAAAATTTGTGATAAAATATTTATGTTTCAACTTTTTGTAGAGGGGAGGGGAGAAAATGCAGCCGCTCAGAAATTAGTCTATAAGATTATCCACCATTTTGGATTAGGGAATGATCATTTCACAGAAGGGAGGCGCCTTCCAAACTTAGATACTAAGGAAGGCGTACAAAAAGCAATACAATTGGCGCGCTTGGATCCTAAAACTGAAGGTGTGCTTATCATAAGAGATTGTGATGACGATTGCCCAAAACAAATTGCTCCAAAAATTGCATCCGATATACAAGCTGAAAATTTGCCTTTCCCAGTTGGTTACTGCCTCATGTATCGTGAGTTTGAAAGCCTATTTATTGCCCATGCACCTGAATGGGCAGGTAAAGGAATAGCGCATAATGTCAGAGGTACTCTTAATTTTAAAGATAATATTCCAATAGAAAATCCTGAAAACATTCGTGGTGCAAAGGAAGCTATTACCAAATACTTAGCGGGTAATCGCGTATATAAGCCTACTCTTGATCAAATAACACTAACTCAAGCATTAGATATAAATGTAATGATTGGTAAGCAATTACCTTGTTTTGAAACACTTGTTAGATGTATTCACTATATCCTTTCTAACAAAGGGCAAAGCGTTGTTTATCCTGTTCCTAATTAAGATAATTTGGCTTTAAACCATTATAAGTCGTCAATGAGTGAGAACGTGGCGGCGATATTTAAATGCAATTACTTCAATCGCTTATCCAGCATATCACAAATTCGGTTCAGCGCGGAAGTGAGGTTATTTAGTGTTTCTTCTGAAACGCCTCTATTGAATAAGTTTTCATTGCCTACCGGATTACCAACCGAGCTTTGATCCGTGACGCTTCCACCTACAAAAAAGCTATCACCACGCTTTACCAAATCTTCTGTAGTCGTGCCGAGCATACCGGCCATCTCATCTGCCTTGGTAATGGTCAGCGGCTCTTTGCCTTGTTCTATCTTTTCTAAAGTCTCTTTGGTAATGTTGAGCTTTTGGGCCAGCGCTTCGGGGGTATAGCTCTGCTCATTGCGCATGCGGCGGATGCTCTTGCCAATGCTTTCGGTGAGGAAGTCGGGCAGGTAACGCTCCGGGATGCTTTCGTTTGGGGTAGTGGCTTTCATGGCAATGAAGGAATTAAGGAATGAAAGAATTAATGGGTGAAAGAATAGCAAAGCTAAGGTTCCTTGTTGCGTTTTGCAATATCCGCCTAGCATGTTGCACTGGGTCGCTGTGGGATGCTTCCTTGCGTCAGCATGACTGTGGCATGTATCCTTTGTTCCGTAGCGCCTATTTATTCAGCGGGGTCATCCTGAGGCACGAAGGATCCCACAGCGACCTGTGCTTCGGATGAGCCTTTTTGCTGTGGGATGCTTCCTTACGTCAGCATAACAAACGAGGTAATGAAAAGGAACAACAAAATACAGGAAAAGGTCAGGGTACCCAAAGCCCTGCACTACAGCAGCACCAAAGCCAGATAGAAAGGTACCGGCGCGCCGCAGTCATTGCGCGGCGGCAGTTTTTTGGTTCTGCTGAGCCTGTCGAAGCATTGCTGACAAAAAAGAACGGAAAAGAAAGGAACAAGATCCCTGCGGAATAACAAAACCGCTGTGTAAAAGACGTTGGGTAGCTGCGGGCTGCATCCCTGCGTCAGCATGACCTGCGTTTCACAAACCAAAGCGGCCGCCTGTACCTACAGACCGCCGCTTTAGCCAGGTACATTGTATGTGTTTTACGCCAGCTTCCAGTCCGGCCTTACATAATGGCAGGTGTAGCCATTCGGGTGCTTTTGCAGATAGTTCTGGTGCTCTTCTTCGGCATTCCAGAAGTCTCCGGCAGGCACTACCTTTGTCACAATCTTGCCCGGCCATTTGCCGGATGCGTCCAGCTCTTTGATGAGCGCTTCCGCTGTCTCGCGCTGCGCATCGTCGAGGTAAAAGATGGCTGAGCGGTACGAGGTGCCTACGTCATTGCCCTGCCTGTTGCGCGTAGTCGGGTTATGAATCTGGAAGAAGTACTCCAGCAGCTTGCGGTACGGCATTACATCTGCATCATATCCTATCTCCATCGCCTCTGCATGGGTGCCGTGATTGCGGTAGGTAGCATCCGGCACATCGCCGCCTGTATAGCCCACCACAGTTGATGTAATACCCGGCTGCTGCCTGATGAGCTCTTCCATTCCCCAAAAACAGCCTCCGGCCAATATGGCTTTCTGAACATTCATTGATCTTCGTTTTTTTAGATACACTTAAAGATAAGATACTCCTCCCGAAGATGAAGCCGGAATGCATCCGCGCTGTTGCTAAAGCATTGCCAATAATGCCAGCCTTTGTGCTGATGATTATAAAATGCTAAGCGCCGGCAGGTAAAGCCCGCGCCCTGCTGATGCGCGCTACGATGAGCCTTGCCACAATAAGATTGGGCACCCAGCACAACCATGCCACAATAGGATAAGCAATGCTGAATGGAAGGAACAGGCCCAGACCCACCAGCCAGAGCCGAAGCATCACCGCGGCAAAGCAGCAGGCATAGCTATAGATCATCAGCACACGGTGCGCGGGTACACTCCCCGCCCTGATGAGGCGATAGCCCTGCACCGTTGCAGCTACCCATATAACGCCTAAGGTAAAGAAGCCCAAAGCCGGAATAAGCCCGCCGGTAGCCTTAAAGGAAATACCAGTGCCTGCCAGGCCGCCAGCCACCGCAGCTACCAGATAAGCCTTACCGATATTGCGATGAATGGCGGGCCGGCGGATGCGCAGCTGATTACTGAACTGCAGCCAGCCGATCAGCAGGGCAATGCCCGCACAGGTGATATGCGTGTAAAAGCCGGCATTCCACAGCGCACTGGCCAGCAGCGCCGCGCTCTTGGTGCCCCGCAGCCGGAAGTGACCATCATTGATGAAATACAGCACCGGATACAGGCCGAAGAAAGCAGACAGCAGCGCGCCAATAGCGCGCAGGGTGATGCGCAGGATTTTTCCGGTCATCTCTTCAGAGAAAGTACAGCTACAAATGTACTCCCGAAGACCGAGCATCGCAGCTACAGCCCGCGCATCAATAAGGGCCGGCTACTGCGCCGCCAGATTGGCTGTGATGTACGTGCTATCGGCCTGTGGCGTGCTGGTAAAATGCTGTACCCGTGCAGCATCTATATAGATCTCACCCCTGCCTGCTATGGTCTTATGGTCAAAGCCTGTGGAAAGGTAAGTATCGGTAGTAGATGAGGTGACCTCGATATAGCATTCGCGATAGCCCAGGTGGCCGGCACGGCCATACGATACAATATGCAGGCTATCGGGCATACCCAGCGTGGCAACGGAATCCGAATAGTAGAGACGGAACGTGTTGTTGTTCTGGCATGGAATGGTGATGGCCTTCAGGCTGGCATCGTTGGTGCGGTTGCCCCGGTAGGTGGTGGTATTGTTATCCAGGTTGAAGTAGCTGTTGCCGTCGCCCGAAGAGTCTGTCGATTTAACACAAGACCCCAGCGAAAGGCTGAATACGAACAAGCATCCGAATAAGATGCAGGTAAAGTTTTTATTCATGGCATATATGAGTGTGAAAACAAACATAAGCGCCGCTACGAAGCTGCCAATACCCAATGTTCTGAACAGCGTTATAATGTTCTGAACGGAAAAGATTTCAGGTCAATGCTACAATTGCGCCAGCACAGCATCCCGGTACTTCCGCGATACAGGCAGCTCCTTATCGCCAATGTGCAGGTGCGTAAAGCCAACCTGCTCTATCCTGTGCTTATGGACAATATAGCTGCGGTGAATGCGGATGAATACAGCAGCGTCCAGCTCATCTGCATATTGCTGGAGTGTGGCGCGTATCAGGTATTTGCGCGCAGCGGTATATACGTTTACATACACATGCTCGCTCTCGAGGTAGAGGATATCATCCATGCGCACTTTGTGCAGCACATTTCCTTCTTTCAGGAGCAGATAGTCTTTAGCATTGCCCGCCGGCGCAGGATGGGCCGCGCTGTAAAAGTTATGTACGGCTATTTCTATAGCGGCGTACAGGTCTTCTTTCAGGAAAGGCTTTACCAGAAAGGCATTCGGCGTAACTGCCTTTGCCCGCGCAAGCGTTCCGGGATCGCTGTTGGCAGTGAGGAATATGTAAGGCATATTCAGGTGCTCACGGATGTACCGGGCAATGGCTATTCCATCCTGTAGATGGCCTGCAAGGTTGATGTCCAGCAGCACAAGGTCCGGCTTTTCGTGATGCAGCATAGCAATGGCCTCTTCATACTCGCAGCAAGGCTCGGGCACGGTATAGTTCATGCCCGTCAGTATAGCCCGTATGCTATCGGCAATGATCAGCTCATCTTCTACCACGCCCACTTTAATGGCCGGTGTTCCGGAAACGAATGGTAAACCTGCTTCCTGCATCGAATGTATAGTTTGCGGTTCCTTTTAATTGTTTGCTGATTCGCTTAATCAGGTATAGGCCCAGTGAGCCGGCAGGCGCATCAAATATCGCTTGCGGCAGTCCCGGTCCGTTATCAAGATACAAAAGCATGTACTCTTGTCCTTCTTCTTTCAGCGAAAGCTTTATTGCAGGTCTGTCAGCATGTATGAAAGCATGCTTGAATGAATTGGTGAGCAGCTCATTCAGTATAAGGCCCAAAAGCACTGCCGTGTGCAGCGGCAGGTAGGTAACCGGCACCTCATTATCAAAGCGCACAGTCTGATCTCTGCTGCCAAAAGCATCCTGCAGGCGGGTAAACAGATCGCCGGCAAAGCCTGAAAAATCAACCACATCTGCCCCATCGCTCCCGGTCAGCGCATTATGTACCGTGGCAATGCTTTGAATCCTTTTTTGTGCGCTGCGCAGGGCATTGAGGGCATGCTCGTCTTTCAGATCGGCCAGCTGCAGCTCCAGCAGGCTGCTGATGAATTGCAGGTTGTTCTTTACCCGGTGGTGCGTTTCTTTCAACATCACTTCTTTTTCTTTCAGCGCCCGGTCTATCAATTCATTCTGCCCGCGGAGGCTTTCCGCCTGCCGGCTGATGATCACATTGCTGCGCTGCTTCTGCCTCAGGTTGCGGTAGGTAAGGACAGTGAGTACAATCAATGCCAGCACGGCTACCAGCGCTGCTATCAGCGAGGCCTGCTGGGTCTTTTGGGTAGCGTCAAACGTCTCTTCCTCCAGCTTAATGCGCTCTGCCTGCTGCTCCATATTTACCCTTGTCAGCTGCATTACCTGATCGATTATTTGCTGCGCAGGATGAAAAACAGCGGCCAGCGAATCTGATTGTATGTGATAATGCAAAGCCGCAGCGGGCTGTCCCTTATCCTGATAAAGCCTGCTCAGTATGGCTGTGTACTGCCGCTGAAGGTCTAGATTGTCCAGCGCTTCTCCATATCGGAGGGTCTTTAGTCCGTAGCTGATGGCCATATCATAAGAGCGGGTAGCAGTGTGCACATCGCAGTAGCTCGATGTGATATAGGCTTCCAGAGAACGATCGTCCAGCTGTTTGGCAATACCGAAGGCAGTGTCCAGACAGGCCAGCGCCGCTCTGGTATCATTAGCGGTAATGTGCGCAGTAGCCAGCGTGTTCAGCAGGTCTGCCACGGTCCTTGATCTTTGATCGCCCCGCAGGCGGGCTTTGGCCAGTGCAATGTCTTTTTGCAGGTACGCGATAGCTTCTCCATACCGTCCCAGGTCTGAAAGGCGCTGCGCGTATGCGCTCATCTGATTGCATTCGCCGAGTGTATCATGTGCCTGAGCCGTGAGGTCGAGCAACAGCTTCTGGTAAGCCGCCGCTTCGTCCAGGCTGTCCAGCATGTGATAGCAGTGGATCATGAGCTGAAGACATTTCCGCTCATGATCCGGTCTCGCTGCTTTTTTAGATGCGGCAATGCTTTGCCTGAGGTGCAGAATCGCATCCCGATAATCCTCGACCCGGATATAGCTGTCGCCGATCAGCCATTCCGCATTCATCTTTGCAGAGATCAGCTTGTCTTTGTCCGCAAGCGCTGCGGCTTCATTGGCATAATAGAATTGCTTAGGAATGTTATGCCCTTTGTAAGCCAGGGAAATGCCTATCAATACATCTGCCCGTGCTGAATCGGTGGCGGTGTGAAGCGCTGCTCTGGCAAGGCTGTCTGTATAACGGGGCTCCTGAGCATATGCCATCCGCGACAAGCAGCCAACGTGATACAGGATGGCCACCAGTCGCCCAAACCATTTGGTTATAGCTGGGGACATTCCATTCTTTTAGCGGATGAGCAATGCATGGATTCTAAACTAAACCTTTCATTACAATTTCAGGAAAAGTTAGCAAGCATTTCTCTATATTTTTTCTGCAAAAGAATTCGCGAAAAAGAAGCCTGCAGCGATGATCATTGCTGCCGGCTTGCTAGGTTACTCAGGAATCTTCAGCTTCATTACCGTATAACTGTTATACGCCGGCGAACCATGGCTTTACCATCTGATACTTCAATCAGATAGCTGCCTGCAGGATATCCGGTAAGTGAGAGCGTGGTGCCTGCTTTTCCGCCAGGTGTCACTTCCTGCAACAGACGGCCTGTGATGTCGCGGATGGCAATGCTGCCGGCGGCGAAGTTATTGGTACGCACGGTGATCTGATCTGTAGCAGGATTAGGATACACCTGAACGGCGTCGCTGTTCATGATGACAGGGGCTATGCCTACGCCATATACTTCAATACAGTCGGTAGAATCAATGCAGCCATTATGGTTTACGATCACAGCATAGGTGCCATCTTTTGTAGGCGAGAATGTAGCGTTTGTAGCACCGGGAATACGCGCATGGTCATTATCGCAATCTATCCACTGGAAGAGTACATCTGCGAACAGATACATGACCGAAGTAAGCGTAGTGCCATTCTGTGAAACGCGCTTGTCCATGGGCTGCTGTACATTAAGCAGCAACGTCACAACAGAATCGCAGCCTGCAGCGCCTGGGAATGTACCCAGGTAAATGCCGCCAGCACGAAGTATACGTGTGCCAAACTGGTAAGTAGTGCCCGGGCAGATAGTAACCTGCTGATCGTAGCTAAAGGAATTGACTATGTGAATGGTTTTATGCACGGAATCGGTGCAGCCATTGACGGTGGTAGCTTTATAGGTAATGCTGGCAGTACCAATTGCAACCGGCGTGATCTTTCCGGTAGTGCTGTTGATGAGCGCTATGCCAGGATTGTTGCTGCTCCAGATGCCGCCGGCTAAGTCGGCATGAAGCTGAGCTGTACTGCTGAGGCAGAGGACAGAATCACCCGCGATAGCGCCGATCCTGGGGCCGGCATCTACAGTGACCAAGTGGGTAGATGTCTGGCTGCAGCCGCTGAGGTCTGTTACTCTGTAACGAATTTCTACTTCACCGCCCGTGCGGCTGGTTACGAGACCGGTCTGGGGGGTTACAACCGCGATGTTGGTATCGGAACTTGCCCAGGCACCGCCGGTCGTGGCATTGGACAGCAGTGTAGTGCTGCCTTTGCATAATACATTGCTACCCGTTACCGGCGTCAGATAAGCACCGCTATATTCATACGCGCCACGGTCAACCGTTTCATAGTACACACGTGCATTGCCCTGAAGGTCTGTAACGCCTGTGTAGTCGCCCTGCATTAATCCCGTATTGATGGAAGGACTGCAAGACTGCAGCCGGTAATCGCCGCCGGTAGCAGGGGCAGCACTAGCCGGTAAAGGGGCTATGAACTTTGGATTGAGCGTATCATTGCGGTAGGTAGTGAAGCCGCCCTGAACCGTACTGTTAAAAAAATAGAGGTAGAAGTTTTGAGTAGTAGCAGAGATTACACTGCGCCCCTCACCATCCCATACAATCGTGTTGAGAAATGTAGGGAAAGGACGCTGGCAATACACACCATTAGCGATAGCGGCCGTATCTCCGGCAAAGGTGCAATTTTCCAAAAATGCGCCTGATGCGGAATCGCAGAGCGCACCTCCGTAACCGAGCGCTTTATTGCCTGAAAAAAGAGAATTGATGTAGTAGTGATCCTGACCGATGTCTTTGCCTTTTGTATAGACGCCCCCGCCATTATGGGTGGCGCTGTTGCCTGAGATCGTATCGTTCGTCAGGTGGAGCGAGGGGGAATGATCGCTGTAAATGCCCCCGCCATTGCGCGCCTTATTGCTGAAAAATTTAGTGTGCTCAATAGCAGCAACACCAGTGGTATAGACGCCCCCGCCATTGTCTGCCGAATCATTGGTGAACGTGCAGTGAATAATACTCATTGTACGGTCGGGATAGTTGAATGCTGTCAGCCCGTTATAAATGCCGCCACCATCGCCTGCACTGTTTCCGGAGAACATAGAGCCGTAAACGCCGAAGGCAACACTGGTCACGCAATGAAGACCGCCGCCATAAAGAGTGGCATGGTTATTCGTGAAGGTGCAGTTGCGCAGCGAACTGGTATCGCTGTTGTCGTCAAGAGAAATAAAAAGTCCTGCACCCGCTTTTGCCGTATTGCCGGAGAAGGTGGTATTGGTGATGCGCGTCGGAGCATGTGCGATATTGCTTTCGTGCATGCCTCCGCCATAGCCAACTGTTCCATTGGCATTATTATTCGTAAAAGTACAGCCTGTGATGAAAGACGTAGCGAGATTGCCGGTCGCACCTGCACCACCGCTGAAGATGCCACCGCCTACATCGGCTGTATTATTGGTGAAGGTGGTATTGGTAAGATGAAAGTAGGAGCCCGGCTGGCTATATATAGCGCCACCAAGCTGGGCGGATGTATTGCCTGCGAGGCTGCTGTTGACAATATCGGTGTAGGAATTGCTGAGATAGAGCGCGCCGCCGTATTGGGTGCTGTAATTGCCCGTAAAGCTGCAGTCTTTGACCAGCATCTTGTTCTTTATATTGATACAGCTGATGGCGCTGCCATTCCTGGTATCAATCGCTGTGCCATTAACCGTGCGATTGACGGCAACATCAGCCCGGCCACCGGTAAATGTAAGACCATCCAGAATGAGGCTGTCTGATGTGGCTGGTATATTGACGGCCAGCAGAATATTGTAGCTGTTATCTGTATTAAGAGTTGTGCTTCCGATATTGCCGCTGAGCAAGGTTGGGTTTACACTTACATTGCGTGTGCCGCCGCCACTGGGGTAGCCGCCGTAGAGGGCAATGCCGCCACGGGTAATGATGTAAGCACTATCGCGGGCGGCGCTGTTTTGCAAGCCGGTGGGATAATAGGTGCCCTGGGCAATATTAATAATGTATTTGGTAGAAGTGGGCGTTGTGTTAGCGATGATCAGCGCTTCGCTGAGCGTTTTGTAAGCTGTGGACCAACTGGTACCTGTTCCGGAAACGGGCATGCTGGCATCTACATAAATGGCTGTCTGTGCTGATGCGATGCCTGCTAGGAGCAGGAGGACCGTGATCAGGGTACTTACTTTCTTCATAGGATTTTGGGTTGATGGTTGGGGTTAGGTAATGGTATATAGGCGGCAAACTTACGAAATGAGCCCGCTTTATTAAGTTATCCGGGTTTCTGTTTGTAAGGAAATGGTTGTAAATAATGACATTAAGGTCTTATAGAGCGCTTTGCCCATACATGCAGGGCACGATCTTTCTAAGCAATGTTTTTAACCATCAATCAACAAAGAAATAAAATCAAAGAATTATGGAAGAGACAAACCGTATGATTCAGAACAATCAGTCAATGCCTGTTTCCTCAACAGATGAGGCCACCACTAACCGTATGCTTACCGGTATGTTTGCCGACCGCGATTCTGCAGAGCGCGCTTACACTTCTCTCGAATCCCGGGGCTATACCAAGGACGATGTGGATCTGGTAATGAGCGATGAAACCCGCAAGCGTCACTTCGGTGATCATGATACGGAGCTGGGCAATAAAGCGCTGGAAGGTGCTGGCGCAGGCTCTGCTATCGGTGGCACGCTCGGCGCTATTGCCGGTGCGATCGCAGCCATTGGCACCAGCCTGCTCATTCCGGGTCTGGGTATTGTAGTAGCAGGCCCTATCGCTGCTGCCCTTGCAGGCGCAGGCGCAGGCGGGCTTACCGGCGGTATCATTGGTGCACTGGTTGGCCGTGGCATTCCGGAAGAGCGCGCAAAGATCTATGAAGAAGGCATGAAGAACGGCCATATCGTAATGGGGGTTCATCCGCGCAGTGAAGAGGATGCCGCTTACCTGGAAAATGAGTGGAAGACCAATTCAAACGGGCAGGAAGTATATCGCTAATACCCCAATCATCTAACCCAAAACATACAGCCATGAAATTACTAAAGCTGGCACCTATAGCAGCCTTTGCGCTCTTCTTTGCCTCCTGTACAGAAACAAATAAAGGGAACAACGTAACGAATAGCCCCGATACCGCCGTGCTGAAAAGCGCCAGTGAACCGGCACCTACAGCAAAGGCTTCCGATGCCTGGGCTACAGTGGACTGGAATAGCCCTATCGTAAAGTATGACGAGGTGAAGAATACCAACATCTCCATACGTGGCAATGACAACTATGGCATCTACAGTCTTGGCGAAAATGTGCTTTTTGAAACCGGAAAGGCAGACATCAAAAAAGATGCAGCAGCCAATCTGACGGAAGTAGCCGCATCGATCAACAAGCACTATGGAAGCGGTAAAGTAAAGGTGTATGGCTATACGGATGCTACAGGCGCAGCTGATGCCAACGCAACGCTCAGCCGCCAGCGTGCCGAAGCGGTAAAGATGTGGCTGGTAAGCAATGGCAATATCACAGAAGACCGGATCAGTATGTATGCCGAAGGTGAAAGCCATCCGGTAGCAAGTAATGAGGCCGCTGAAGGCCGTCAGCAGAACCGTCGTGTAGAGATTGCAGCGATAAAGTAGGATAGAGCTGTCTGATTAATCTGAAAATCTTTATTAAGATACCGGATGCAGATAAAAATTGCTCAATCCTGAAAAGAAAAGGCCCGCCATTGAGGTGGGCCTTTATTAATTTGATGATTTACAAGCAGGGCAAAAATCAGGGCTTCTGTCAACAGGCTTTGCAGCGACTTGTCTTCCAAAGCGGGTCATTCATTGCACCAAACAAAAAAGGACAAGCTGATCGCTTGTCCTTCCTGCCTTTCGGCCGTTTTGTAGTTCCACCAGGATTCGAACCTAGACTAACTGAACCAAAATCAGTTGTGCTACCATTACACAATGGAACTGCCTTGTGGGCTGCAAATGTAAAACGCGTCTTTTAAACGGCAAAGAATTTTTTTAGAAAATTTTTCCGCTCCTGTGTTCTTTTAAGAAACCGGAATCCTCTTTTTAAAATAGCTTTGTACTTCTGGTTACATTATCCCCCGGAATACAATCCTGTTATGTCATTGGCGGCCAATCCGCGTCCATATGTGCTCCGCGCCATCTTCATCGCCATGGGGCTGGTCTTGCTTATACGCCTGCTTTTTTTGCAGATTTTTGAAGAGAAATACAAGGTAATGGCCAATGATATTGCCATTTACCGAAAAGTCGTCTATCCGCCGCGCGGCGTCGTTACCGACCGCAAAGGCGAGGTCATGTGCTATAATGAGGTGATTTACGACCTGATGATGACGGCCAGCGAGGTGCCTAAGAATATTGATTCCATGCAGTTGTGCGCTATTCTGGGTATTAATCCGGCACAGTACCGCACGCTTTATGAAAAAGCCAAATGGGCGAATGGCCCCAAACGGCAAGGTCCATTCATACCGCAGCTTACCAGCGCGCAATCTGCCCGTTTTCAGGAAAATCTCTACGCCTTCCCTGGTTTTCAGCTTGTAGAACGCAATATCCGCAGCTATAAACGGCCAAGTGCCGGGGTAATGCTGGGCTTTATCGGTGAAGTATCGCCGCGTATGCTGAAGTTGCCGCGTTTCGCCACTTATCAGCAGGGCGATTATGTAGGGCTGGATGGATTGGAATTAAAATATGAAGAAGTGCTGCGCGGACAGCGGGGCGTATATTTCTACGAGCGCGACAACTTTAACCGTCCGCGCGACCGCTATATGAAAGGGCAGCTTGATACACCGGCCATAGCTGGCCGACCGTTGCAATTATATGCGGATGCTGCATTGCAGGAGTATGGAGAAAAGCTCATGCAGAACAAGCTGGGCAGTGTAGTGGCTATCGATCCATCTACCGGCGGCATTCTGGCCATGGTAAGCGCTCCCGGCTACGACCCCAACCTGCTGCGCGGCTCTGACCGTTCCAAAAACTTCGCAAACCTGTACAAGCAGGCAACCAAGCCACTGTTTAACAGGGCTATGAAAGCCTTTTATAATCCCGGCTCTACCCAAAAGCCGCTTACAGCGCTCATCGGGCTGGATGTAGGAGTGATCACTCCTGCTTACGGCTATCCCTGTGGCGGAGGGTATAACCAATGCGGTCGCCATATAGCCTGTACCCACAGTGGTGGCGGGCACGCAGCCAATCTGCGCCTGGCGCTGGCCAATTCCTGCAACTCCTACTTCTGCCATGTATATCGCATGTCTGTAGATGCTCCTCAGTTTGGCGGCGTGAAAAGAGGACTGGAAAACTGGTATCATCATATGTACACCTTCGGCTTTGGTCATCCCACAGGCGTTGATCTGCCTTACGAGATCGGCGGTACACTGTATGACAGTACGGCTTACAACAAGATGTATCACGGCTCATGGAATTCGTGTACCAACGTATATATCGGGATGGGGCAGGGTGAGCTTGCAGCTACGCCATTACAGATGGCCAATGCGGTATGTATCGTTGCTAATCACGGCTTTTACTACATCCCGCACCTGGTGAAGTCGATCGGGGGCAATTCAAAAGATCCTGCGCTGCTGCCATATCTCGAAAAGCATGTGGTAACGCATATATCGGATGATGCCTTCACTACGGTAGGGCTGGGCATGCAGGATGTGGTGGATCATGGCACCGGCAAGGTAGCCCAGCTGCCGGGCATCGAGGTTTGCGCCAAGACGGGTACGGTAGAAAACTATGCGCTCATCAATGGCGTGCGGATGAAGATGCAGAACCACTCCATGTTCGTAGCCTTCGCGCCGCGGGTCAATCCTAAGATCGCTATTGCAGTTACGGTGGAAAATTCCGGTTTCGGCGCTACCTGGGCGGGACCGGTAGCCAGCCTGATGATTGAAAAATATCTGACGGATTCTATTGCCCCGAAGCGAAAGGCGCTGGAAGAAAAGATGATGAAGGGAAATGTGATCAACAAGTATGTGTATATTCTGGACTCTACGCAACGCGCCAAATGGACGATGCGGGAACAGCAGAAAGCGCTCGAAGCAAAGATGAAACGAGCACAGGATTCCATTCTCCTGAACCGGTGGATTGAAACCTATCTGCTCAAGCCCAAAAAACAGAGTTAAGCAGGGCAGCCCGAAATTCTTTCAATCATTACAGCTAAACATTCAGCACTCAACACCCAATAATATTCAATGAGCGCTCCGAATAAATCATTCATCGCACGCCTCGACGGCATCACCCTGCTCCTGTATTTTCTGCTGGTAGGCATCGGCCTGATTGCTGTGTTTTCTGTAGAATACCGTAGTACAGATGCATCTATTTTTATTGGCAGCAAAAGCCATATGAAGCAGGCTGTATTCTTTGGCATCTCCCTGTTCATCGGCATCATCATCCTGTTTACAGATAGCAAGGCATTCTCCTCCATCGCTTTTCTTTCATACACCCTGGGACTGGCGTTGCTGGTCGTTACTATCTTCATCGGGGCTAATGTGAAAGGATCGCATTCCTGGCTCGGAGTAGGCGCCTTTCGTTTTCAACCGGGAGAGGTTTGTAAGCTGTTTACCGCGCTGGCACTGGCCAAATACCTGTCCTTACCCGAGATTAATTTTAAATCGCTCAAGCATAGACTGGTAGGCGTAGCTATCGCGCTGATACCGGCTGGCATCATCATTCTGCAAAATGAAACCGGCCTTGCACTGGTTTATTTCAGCTTTATTCTGGTAATGTACCGTGAAGGATTGCCGGGCGGCATACTGGTTGCGGGCTTCTCTATGGCGGCGCTGGCCATTGCCACATTGCTCATTCCGAAATTCACTTTGCTGATCATCCTTGCCGGTGCAGCCGTATTGGTTATTGTCCTGTTTCGCAAAAGGCTCATGCGGGATCGTATGGCGCGCATCATCTTCATTGGTTCGCTGGCATTCAGCATTGTCTTTTCGCAGTTCATCATCCCCTTTGCATTCAGCAAAGTTTTGCAGGGCTACCAGATAGAGCGCATCTACTCGATGCTCGGTACCGAAGTACCGAAAGATTATGTAAAAACGGTAACAGAACCGCAGGAAGGCGCTAAGAAAAAGGACAATAACTACAATGTAAATCAGTCAAAAATTGCCATCGGGTCGGGCGGGCTGATGGGTAAAGGTTTCCTGAATGGCACTTCTACCAAGAATGATTTCGTGCCGGAACAGAATACAGATTTTATCTTCTGTTCTGTAGGCGAGCAGTTCGGCTTTGTGGGCAGCGGCCTCCTTATCCTGCTTTATGTGGGACTGATGCTGCGTATTGTACATCTTGCAGAGCGGCAGCGTTCGGTATTCAGCCGGGTATATGCATACAGTGTTGCAGCTATTCTGTTTTTTCACTTTGCCATCAATATCAGCATGACCATCGGGCTGGCGCCGGTGATTGGTATTACGTTGCCTTTTCTGTCGTATGGCGGTTCTTCGCTGGTCACGTTCAGCATTTTTATTTTCATTCTCATCCGGTTGGATGCAGACCGCGGAGTATTGATCCGGTAAATCACAAATCAGCAAATCACAAATCAAAGCAATGGTAACAGTGCCGCTTTCAGAAGGAGAATTCACCATCGGACGAGACAAAGTTTTTGTGCCTTTCAATCTGGAAACGGATGAGCTGAACAGCCGCCCCATAGGCTCTCTGCTGGTAGAGGTACAGCCCTTTCTGGTAGATACCTCATCTGACGTGCTGGTATTGGATACCGGCCTTGGCTTTAAGAACCACAACGGGCAGATGATGATTCATGCTGCACTGGCAAAGAACGGATATACAGCAGATCAGGTGACCAAAGTATTGCTCTCGCATCTTCACAAAGATCATGCGGGTGGAGTGATGTATCAGGATGAGGCGGGTGTGTGGAAGCCGACTTTTCCGAATGCCAAATATTACATCTACCGGCCGGAAGCCGACTATGCATTAGAGGTTGGCTATCCGTCCTATCATCCCGAAGACATCGAGCCCTTGCTGGCTTCCGGGCAGGTATCGTGGCTGGATGGGGAAGAAGGTACAATTGATGGCTATATTCATTACATGCACAGCGGGGCACACTGCCCGCAGCATATTGTTTACCTGATTGAAGAAGGCGGTGAAAAGGTTTTCTTTGGAGGTGATGAAGCCCCGCAGCTCAAGCAAATGAAGATGAAATACATTGCCAAGTATGATTACGATGGCAAAAAAGCCATGGAGTTCAGAGAGCAATATGCAGCGCGGGGACATGCCGAGGACTGGCAGTTCCTTTTCTACCACGATGTGAAACAGCCCATCGCAAAAATATAGGGACGCGTCCGACGCACCCCTATATTTTACTGATAAGCAATAGTTTGGTTGATTGCCTAATTCTTTCCGCTGCGCAGCTGGTCGAGCAGCATCTTCCTGAAATCACGCTCCGCTTCATACAGTTGATTCAGCTGCTGTTCTGAGATGACCTGCAGCAGGCGATCTTTATATTTCCGCTTCAGATCAAGCTCTTTGGCCTGATAGTCCAGGTCTGCATCCAGCGCGGCATGGGCCTGGTTTTTACTGGAGCCTGCATGAGCGCTCATGTATTTCTCTAAAACACTGTGGCGCATATTCCGGCGCTCCTGCTGGTATCCATCATACACAGGCCAGAACTTACCTGACTGCTCAGTGGTAAGGTGAACGTGCTCTGTAATATAGCCGACTTTTATCGCCTTGATCTTTTCCCAGTTCTTTCCATCATCATCCTGCGCAAAAGCGGCAGTGCATGAGGTAATCAGTAAAAGAAAAGCGATCAGATATTGTTTCATGGTTTAATAATGTTTGCATAGTTCTCAGATTCCACCCTCGTCCAGATACTCCTGTATGTCCTCTTTATTCAGCTTATGAATGCTTTTCTCCGGATTGGCGCTCAGTACAGGGCTGCTTTCTGCCAGCATTTCCGTATCAAACTCATCCAGATGGTGCGCCACATAGTTCCGGATATCATCTTTATTTAATTGCGCAAGCTGCTTTTCAGCAGATAAAGGCTGCGGCTGATTCATGATCTTATAGCCTCCCAAGCCTATTGCTGCTATCAGGCAGGCTGCAGCCGCCCACTGCACCACCTTACGCGGTACGAAGGGGATGACTTTGGTTGTTTTCTGCTGTATTGTAGCCTCAATTTCGGCCGCCCTGACCACAGTCATAATCTGTTGCGGCAACTGCTGAAAATATCCCGAAGGCACTTCAAAAGCTGCAGGCTGAATAACACCGAAAGCAGGTGCTTCCTGCACTTTATCCATTATTGATGCAGCCAGTCCTTCAAAATATCCCTCTGGCAATGCAAAAGGCAGTTCCTTGGGTAAATTCAGCTCCGGCTCATCTTCATAGGAGATGGCATCTTCCAGTTGTTGGGCAAAGGTGGTAAAATAATCTCCCGGCAGCTGAAATGGCATAACGCGCGGCATATGTGCCAGCGGACTATTCAGCTCTTCAAGCTCTTTCACAATATCATTTCCGGGATTCATGTCGTTGAGACTATTTACAGCTATGCAAGTTTAATCTTCCTTAAAAAAAGCTTCTATTTTTTTCACCGCATGGTGATAAGAGGCTTTCAGCGCGCCCACAGAGGTTTCCAGCACATCGCTCATTTTTTCATAGGGCATCTCATCATAATACCTCAGGTTGAATACAATCCGTTGTTTTTCAGGCAGTGACTGTATGGCTTTCTGAAGCCTCCATTCCAGCTTATTGGCATCAAAACCTTTCTCGGCCTCCAGCTTATTTTCCAAAGCGCCCTCATAATCGCTCAGAGAAAGAGAGGTACGGCGCTTCTGCTGCTCTATATAAGTGAGCGATTCATTCGTGGCAATGCGGTACAGCCAGGTATAAAGATTAGCCTCTTCACGGAAGCCGTCCAGCGCTTTCCATACTTTGATGAATACATTCTGCAGCACATCGTTCGCATCCTCGTGCGTCACCACCATCCGGCGTATGTGCCAATAAAGGCGCTCCTGGTAGCGGCCTACCAATTCGGTAAAGGCGCGCTCCTTCGTAGCTGCTTCGCGGAAAAGCACCAGTAGCTCGCGGTCTTCCAATGTGCTGGGTGTAATATTCATTTATATCTGGCAAAAATAAGGACTTATACACAGCCTGCAAGTTTAGTGCCATCATTGGTTTTGCAAGCGGATAACAATCATCTTTGCAGCGTTTATGAAATCATTTCAGGATTTAAAGATCGTTTTCTTCGGTACACCGGGCTTTGCCGTAGGCTCGCTTAAAGCGCTTACAGAAGCGGGATGCAGGGTAGTTGCAGTCGTCACAGCGCCGGACAAGCCATCGGGGCGGGGACTTCAGTTGCAGCCGACCGCGGTAAAAGCATTTGCAGAAACAGCAGGCATACCGGTGATGCAGCCGCCAAAACTGAAAGACTCTCAATTCATTACAGACCTCAAAGCGCTCGACGCCGACCTCCACATTGTAGTTGCATTCCGCATGCTGCCGGAAGCAGTCTGGAATATGCCGCCATTGGGCACTGTGAATGTGCACGCTTCCTTATTGCCGCAATACCGGGGCGCAGCGCCGATCAACTGGGCTATTATCAATGGTGAGCGAGAAACGGGTGTTACTACTTTTCGCCTGAAGCATGAGATAGATACCGGCAATATTTTATTGCAGGAAAAAGTAGCGATAGAGCCGGAAGATAATGCAGGTACGGTTCATGATAAGCTGATGAATGCCGGTGCAGCTTTATTGGTCACAACAGTGAAAGGCCTTGCAGAAGTCACTGTTACTGGGCAACCTCAGCCACAGGCTGATGCTGCCTTAAAGCATGCTCCGAAAATTTTTAAAGAAGATATGCGCATCGGCTGGAATAAGCCGGTGGTAGAGATCATTAACCTGATTCGTGGCCTCTCGCCATATCCTGCGGCGTTTACCGAGCTACAGGGAAAAGGGCTGAAAATTTATGCGGCACATGCAGAAGCCGAACCCATAAAAGCTGAGCCCGGAACGTTAGATACAGATGGGAAGACTTATCTAAGATTTGCCGCCAATGATGGCTGGGTTTACGTGGATGAGCTGCAGCAGGAAGGTAAGAAGCGTATGCTGACCGGCAATTTTTTAAGAGGATTCCGCAGCTAGAAAACAGTCGGGATATTGCGGTCGGGACGCTGCAATACATAACAAAGTGCGGCCTGAACGCTAAGCACTCTTCCTGCTTAAAAAATACTGCGCAGCGAGCGCATAACCCGTCAGGCCAAGTCCTGAAATAGAGCCAATGCATTTAGCAGCGATAAAAGAAATCTTTCGGTAATCTTCCCGCGCCAGCACATTGGATATATGCACTTCGATCACCGGAGTGCTGATCGCCGCAATAGCATCGCCAATAGCAATGCTGGTATGCGAATAGCCGGCAGCATTCAATATAATTCCATCTTGCGCATCCCGGCACGATTGCAGGATATTGATCAGCTCGCCCTCTATATTACTTTGGTGATAAGTAAAAGTTATTTGCGGAAACTGCGCCTGTAATCCGGGTAGGAAAGTATCAAAAGATTCATTGCCGTAAATGTCCGTTTCACGGGTGCCCAGCAGATTCAGATTGGGGCCGTTGATAATAGAAAGGCGAAGCATAATGCCGGATAATTTAGAGCAAGATAATGATTGTAATTTTGCACCGTTAAAACCATCACCTCATTGAGCTCTTATCTGAACGGATTCAAAGCCTACCTGCAGCTGGAGCGCTCTATGAGCGAAAATACGGTAGTCTGCTACCTGAGAGATGCCACCGCATTGCTGGATTTTTTGACACAGCAACATCCCGGGCTGAGATTGAATGAGATAAAGCTTTCCACCCTCCAGGGATTTGTGGCCGGCATCGGCGAACTGGACCTCTCGGCTGCTACACAGGCAAGAATGATCAGCGGCGTCAAATCCTTTTTTCGTTTCCTGCTGCTGGAAAATGAGGTGAGCGCTGACCCTACGGAATTGCTGGAAGCACCTAAACTGAAGCGCGCACTGCCGGTATATCTGAGCGTAGATGATATTGATCAGATCATGGCTGTCATAGATCACAGCACACCCGAAGGTCAGCGCAACCGGGCAATGCTTGAAGTATTGTACAGTTGTGGCCTGCGCGTGAGTGAGCTCATTACCTTACAGCTATCCAACATTTATCTTGATATTGGATTTGTCCGCGTGATCGGGAAAGGCAATAAAGAAAGGCTTGTGCCTATTGGCGATGAAGCTATAAAGCAGATCAAGCTTTATAAGGAGCATGTGCGGGTGCATGTGCCCGTAAAGCCCGCCGCTACGGATATTTTATTCCTGAACCGCAGGGGAACCGGCCTTTCTCGCGTCATGGTTTTTCACATCATCAAAGAGGCAACTGCCAGGGCGGGCATACACGTGAATGTGCATCCGCATACCTTTCGCCATTCATTTGCTACTCATCTGGTAGAGGGTGGGGCAGACCTACGTGCCGTTCAGGAAATGCTGGGGCATAAAAGCATTACCACTACAGAAATCTATACACATCTGGATCGTACCTATCTCCGCAAAACGCTGGAGCAGTTTCATCCGCGCTATTAAATACCCATCGTTCAAACCCTGCCTTATCTTTGCCGGCATGGAATTGACTTCACTATCCGCCATCTCACCAGTCGATGGCCGCTACCGTGCTCAGCTCGCCAGACTGGCTCCCTATTTTTCTGAATTCGGGCTTATCCGTTACCGGGTGCTGGTAGAGGTAGAATATTTCCTTTTTCTGGCAGAGCAAGGCATAATCGAATTGCCTGCGAGTGTTGACCCGACCAGTTTTCGTGCAGTATATGAGCAATTCACCGAAGCGGACGCGCAACAGATCAAGATCACAGAGCGTACCACCAATCATGATGTAAAAGCAGTAGAATATTTCCTGAAAGAAAAACTGCAGCAGATGGGCGCAGGCGATAGCATAGAATGGATTCACTTCGGCCTTACTTCTCAGGATATCAATAACACCGCAACGCCAATGCTGTGGCGCGATGCGCTGCAGGAGCAATATCTGCCACTGCTGAAAAAAATAACGGAGCAGATCCGCGCTATGGCGCACGAATGGCGCAGCATTTCCATGCTGGCACGCACACATGGTCAGCCCGCATCGCCTACTACTTTAGGTAAAGAGCTGATGGTATTTGTAGAGCGCATAGAGCAGCAGATCAGATTGCTGAATGCCATTCCGTTTGCAGCAAAGTTTGGCGGCGCTACTGGTAATTTCAATGCCCATTTTGTAGCTTTTCCAAAGAAAGACTGGATTCAATTCGGGAATAATTTTGTGAAGGAAAAGCTGGGCTTGGAGCGATCACAATTTACTACGCAGATCGAGCACTACGATCATCTGGCTGCGCAGTTTGACGCGCTTAAAAGAATCAATAATATACTCATCGACTGCTGCCGCGATATCTGGACTTACATCTCCATGGATTACTTCAAGCAGAAGACAAAGGCGGGTGAGATCGGCTCATCCGCTATGCCTCATAAAGTGAATCCGATCGACTTTGAAAACGGTGAAGGTAACCTGGGCATTGCCAACGCGCTTTATGAGCATCTGTCGGCCAAGCTGCCCATCAGCCGCCTGCAGCGCGACCTTACCGATAGTACTGTGCTGCGCAATATCGGAGTGCCTGTAGCACATTCTTTTCTGGCGCTGAAGTCTATTGAAAAAGGATTAGGCAAGCTGGTGCTGAATGAAGCAAAGCTGGAAGAAGACCTTGAGCGTAACTGGGCGGTGGTAGCCGAAGCTATCCAAACGGTACTAAGGCGTGAAGGTTATCCGCAGCCTTATGAAGCGCTGAAGGAATTGACCAGAGGCAAGGGCGGTATCAACCGTGAAAGCATGCATGCATTTATTGATGGCCTGAATATTGAAGCATCTATCAAGGAAGAGCTAAAGCAAATTACTCCTCAAAACTATGTGGGAGTAAAGTTTGATTATTGATTGTTCGGCTGTAAAAATTTATAGAAACGGAATGAACCTGCCTTCGTCATTGCTGGTCACCCTTGAATCTGTACCCGGCTTTGATCAGGCGGCTTTTCTTGCTGCGCATGAGCAGTCCGCGCCGGTATCCGTACGAAAACATTTAGTGAAAGGCCGCGGCTTATATGATGGACTACCGGCTGTTCCCTGGTGCGTTGAGGCCCGGTACCTGCCGGAGCGTCCTGTCTTTACGCTGGATCCTTTGTTTCATGCAGGCGCTTACTATGTGCAGGAAGCTTCCTCCATGTTTCTTCAATATCTGTGGAAGCAAATAATGAGCGACCGGAAAGGCCTTCGCATACTGGATCTATGCGGAGCGCCCGGTGGGAAAAGCACCCTGATCGTATCTGTGCTGGATGTAGAAAGCCTGCTGATATCCAATGAAGTGATCCGGCCGCGGGCTACTATTCTTGAAGAAAATATGACCCGCTGGGGGTATGCCAATAATTGGGTAACCAGCAATGATCCGCGCGATTTCGGTCGCCGTCTGCCCGGCTATTTTGATGCGATGATTGTGGATGCGCCTTGCAGCGGCTCAGGCCTTTTTAGAAAAGATGTCAGAGCGCTGGATGAATGGAGGCCCGAAAATGTGGCGATGTGCAGCGCGCGCCAGCAGCGGATACTGGCAGATGTATGGCCGTCTTTAAAAGAAGAAGGGATACTGTTTTATGCAACCTGCTCCTACTCACCCGAAGAAGATGAAGCCATACTGGACTGGCTCGGCGATGAATATGAAGTAAGCCCGCTGACAGCTGAAGTACCGGAAAGCTGGGGAATCATTTCAGTAAAATCTCCCAAGCATGGTTTGCAGGGCTACCGGTTTTTTCCGGATAAAGTAGCAGGAGAAGGTTTTTTCATCGCTGCATTGCAGAAGAAAGAAGCTGCACCCTCCTTTTATTATCCAAAATATAAAGGTGCTCATAGCAAAAAAGCTGCTGAGCAGGCAGGCTATCTGCTCAGCAAAGAGCCCTTCATTATGGTAGAAAATGACCGTAAGGAATACACGGCGATCCGTTCGTGCCATGAGCCGGACCTGCACCTGCTGCGCGAAGGACTTTACCTGCGCAAGAGCGGAGTATTGCTGGGCGTGATGGCTCAGAAAGAATGGCTGCCCGCGCATGATGTAGCGCTAAGCATTGACCGCTCAGCGCTACTGCCAACCGTGGAACTATCCAGAGATCAGGCTTTAAGATTTCTGAAAAAAGAAGACGCCGGATGGCCGGAAATGAGCAAAGGCTGGTATGTGGTAACCCATGAAGGGCGCGGCCTGGGCTGGATCAAGGCGCTCACCGGAAGAGTGAATAACTATTTACCAAAACATTGGCGCATCCGCATGGAACTGCCCGACGAGGATATGGCCTGATTGTTGTACTTTACGGATACTGTTTTGTTAGTTTTAATAACAATTATGGCACAATATACAGGTCGCTCATCCTGCTGAATTGTGTACTATTGCCGTTTATCATCAACCCCCAATTATTGTTGCAGATGCGTTTTTTCCTGTTGGTAATTTTATTCTCTCTTGCAGTTTCATCCGGAGCTTTTGCACAAAGCACTCCTGAGCTATGGGTGAAGGAAAAAGATGGTGTATGGAATATCATGCATCAGGTGCAGAAAGGCGAAACTGTATTTATGCTAGCACGCCGCTATCATGTGCCGCCCGCTATTCTTGCAGATGCCAATGGCCTTTCTTATCAGGATCAGTTAAAGGAATTATCTACTGTAGCCATACCGCTCGGAGCTTATAATCTGCAAACGCAAAAGCCGGTCAATCCTGCCGAAGCAAGGTCTTTATACTACAAAGTGACGGCGGATGATAACCTGTACAGCATCAGCCGCCATGCCGGTGTACCGCAGCGTGCGCTGGTGCAGTGGAACAATCTTTCCGGTAATGAAGCCACGCCGGGTAAAAAACTGTTGGTAGGGTGGGTGCTTTATGATGCCACCCAGATCGGTATGTCTGTTACAGCAAATCCTTCACCAACCATAAAATCTACAACTCAGGTAGTAGCGCCATCTGTGCCATCAACAACCGCAGTGGAGATTCCCAGGCTTGCAACTACTACGGTCGGTATGCCCGACTCACCTGCAGATGCCCCTGCTCAGCCGGTAGTGACACTCAAAGATCTTTTTGAAGAGCAGACGATGCAGGGCCAGAATCTCGTTTGGGAAAAAGGCACAGCAGGATTTTTCTCAGTGAATGCAACAGCTAAAGGCGCATCGGTTTACGCTTTTCATAATAAAGCGGCCCGTGGCTCAATCATCAGGGTAAAGAATATGAACAACGGTAAGATTGTGTTTGTAAAAGTGCTGGGACCTATGCCCAATACAAAGCAATATTACAACTGTGTGATCGGCCTCAGCGGAAGCGCCAAAGCCGCGCTCGGCGCGCGGGACGATAAAGCGTTTTGTGAGCTGAGCTACGCCGGATATTAATCCGGTCCATCGCTTGCAAAGCGGATTAAAATAGTCTTTCTTTGTTTGCTGACCTTTGCCTTCACCGGCGGGAAAGATCATCTGTACATGCCATTGAAGATTCTTGTTATCCGTTTTTCATCCATCGGAGATATTGTATTGATCAGCCCTGTGCTGCGCTGCATCCGCCAGCAGCGGCCTGATGCGGAGATACATCTGCTTACCAAACGCACATTCCAGGCCGTTGTATCGCACAATCCGAATATTGATGTCATCCATTACCTCGAAGAAGACCTCAATGCGGTCATCAAAGAGCTGAAAAAACAATCGTTTGATTATGTGGCTGACCTACACAATAACCTGCGCACCGCCCGCGTAAAGGCAGGATTAGGGGTAAAGAAAACTTATGCTTTTCCAAAGCTGAATGTGCAGAAATGGATGTATGTAAACCTGAAGCTGAATCTGCTGCCGGATAAAAGCATTGTGGAGCGCTATTTTGAAGCGGTGAAGCCGCTTGGCATCCGCAATGATGGCCGCGGGCTGGATTATTTTATTCCGGAAACTGCTGTTACAGGTAATGAGGACATTCCTACCTCACACTGGCCGGGATACGTAGCCTGCGTAATTGGAGGCTCTTACAATACCAAGAAATTTCCTGTTGAGCAATGGCAGGCGTTCTGTGCCGCCGTTCCTTATCCGGTTATTTTGATGGGCGGGCCGGATGACCGTGAAGAAGGACAGGCTATTGCCGCTCAGGATCCGATTAAGATTTATAACTCCTGTGGCAAGTTCAACCTCAATGAAAGCGCAGATCTGATTAAGAAGGCGAGGGTAGTAGTTACGAACGATACAGGGTTGATGCATATTGCGGCAGCATTTAAAAAACCTGTTATATCATTTTGGGGAAATACAGCGCCGGAATTTGGGATGTATCCCTATTACGGCGGCAATAATCTGAATGATCGGGTATCGCCTGACAGCATCATTATTGAAAACAAAAAACTTTACTGCCATCCGTGCAGCAAACTCGGATATGGCAAATGTCCGAAAGGACATTTTAAGTGTATGAAAATGATAGATATACAGCAGGTTGTGGAAAACGTTAAAAATAAGTGGACGTAAAACCCAACTACTTTTATTATGTTTATGTCTTTCAATTGTCAGAACATATTGGAATAACAATCGTACAGTCAAAAACCCGATGTTCCACCGTTTTGATTCGTTAAATTTGTAGCCATCATAAAACATACCTATTAGTTAATATGAAAAAATATACTCTTGCTTTTCTGGCAACTTTGCTGGTTTTGATAGGTACACTTTCTTCGCAGCAAGCGTATGCATCGCATGCGGCGGGTGGGGAAATTACCTACAGTTGGTTAAGGGATTCTACCTATTTAGTTACGTTTAAGTTTTACCGTCAGTGTGCTGCTACCGGGCCTGGTACCGGTACACAGGCCAGCGATGCATTGAATCAAATCCTCTGCTACTGGTCTGATTGTGGCGTACCTGCTGTTTCGGTTTCCTTTGATAGCCGCACAGGTCCGGTCATTGCCAGCGTATCCTGCGGGGGTAACCAGTGTACTGTTACCAACTCAACGATTCCAGGTTATGAGGAGTATGTTTATACGAAGCAGCTTACGCTCCCTTCCCGCTGCAATAGCTGGCACTTCTCTACCAGTGTAGGTTCCAGAAATACCACGCAAAATCTGATTCCTGATCAGGCGGTATTCTACATAGAAAGTACGCTTAACAATGCTTATGCCCAGGGCAATTCCTCCCCTATCTTCTCTGTAAAGCCGGTTCCTTTTGTATGTATTGGCAGAAGCTATAATTACAATAATGGTGTGTTTGATGTAAATAACGACTCACTGTCTTATGAGATGGTATTGCCACGTCAGGCTGTAGGTAATTGCGGCAGCGATACGCTGAGCCTGAACTATGGCACATTGCTTGGTCAGGAGTATAATGTACAGACCAACCCACTCCCAACACAATATACTTTTAACTTTAATAACCGTACAGGTCAGATTTATTTTATCCCGCAGGGTGCTAACGTAACTACCGGTAGTTATGGTATTGCCATGAAAATCACAGAGTGGCGCAATGGGGTGAAAATCGGCACTATTATCCGTGATATTCAGGTAATTTATCGTACTAACTGCCCGAACTCTCCGGATCCTACCTTCAGCACTACACCTGCAGGCAGCTCTGGCGTCAACTTTACTTCTACCCGTGTAGAAGCCTGTGTAAATAAGCCATTAGTGCTTTGCGTAACCGGTAATTCATCAGATACCTTGGAGCATCTGATGATGGAGTCCAACAATCTATTGAGCGCTCCGGGTTCAAGTCTTGCTTTTACAGGTGCAGGCACCTACAATGTAAAAGGATGTCTTTCCTGGACACCAACTATCAATGATACTGGTCTGAAGATTATTACGTATACCGTAACGGATACCAACTGTAATACAAATGGTGGTGTACCGCGTCCGCAAACTTATTCTGTATCTCTTTATATTAATCCGGTGACGACAGCGTCACCAGACGTAACGATCTGTAGCGGCGTATCCACTCCACTGCACGTAATTGGTGGTGGTAACTGGGTATGGTCAGTGCTGCCGGGCGGCTCGCCTGTAAGCTCGCTGAGCTGCACCAACTGCCAGAATCCTATTGCTACGCCAGCCGTAACCACCCGTTATGTAGTTACCGCTTTAACGAGCAACAGCTTCTGTAATATTAATACGGACACGGTGCTTGTAACGGTTGCCCCGCCGGCCACCTTCAGCGTAGGGCCTGATACTACTACCTGTGTGAATAATTCCCTGCAGCTACGTGCCGTTGTTTCTCCTACTGTAGGCAGTAATTACAGCATTAACTGGATACCTGCTACCTACCTGAACAATCCTAATATCGCAAATCCAATTGTATCACCATCTGCTGATATCTCTTATGTGATCCAGCTAATACCTGCTGGTGTTGCCGCCTGTGCTACTTATGACACATTGAAGGTAACCGTGCTGCAGGGCTATACATTTAGCAATGTAGATACCCAGATTTGTAAAGGCATGTCTGTTCCGATCCGTTTTAGTGGTGATGCACGCTATACTTATACATGGTCTCCTGCAATCGGTATACCAGACATTCACATACCTAATGCAACCATTACTCCGGATACAACTCATACTTATGTGTTGACTGGTTCGTTCCCTGGTTGTCGTGACTCTGTGAAAAGCCTGCTGATAGATGTGCAGCCTGTACCAACGGTATATTCAGGTGTGGACCGCCTGATCTGCTATGGCGATACGGTTCACATTGATGAATCTATAGTGCAGCCGGCAACTTATCCTAACTATACTTATTCCTGGAGCCCGGCTGGTGCGTTCAACGATCCAACCCGTCTGCACCCGATCTTCACCGGTTATGCAACTACAACTACTGTTCTTACTGTTACTACCCCTGCAGGTTGCCTGGGTAAGGATAGCACGAAGTACACTGTAGTACCTGCTCACTTCCTGGCAGTATCTGCTGATACGGCTATCTGTCCCGGTGACTCTGCGCATCTGCACGTTACCGGTGGTTATCAGTCTCTAGTATGGTCTACTCGTACTTATATCAGCGATACGCTTTCCACAGATCCGTATGTGTTTCCAATCACCACTTCTACTTATACAGTTACCGCGCGGGATACCAATTATTGCCTCGATACTGCGAGCGTGCTTGTAGAAGTACGTCCTGGTGCATTGATTTCTCTGCCGGATTCTGTGACCATCTTTCCTGGTGAATCTTATTCGCTCAACCCGGGCGGCAACGGACTTTACTTTACCTGGTTCCCTCAGGGTGGCCTGAGCAATCCGAACATTGCAAATCCTGTGGCAACGCCATCTACCAACACCCGTTATTTTGTAACCTCAACTACAGAAGCAGGTTGTAGCGTGCGGGATTCGATAGATATCAATGTATCGCTCGATTCTTACATAGATGTGCCGAACGCCTTCTCACCGGGCTCTGCGCCGAATGCTCTGTTCAAAATTGTGCATCGTGGCAGCGTAACGGTTAATTCATTCAAGGTATTCAACCGTTGGGGTGCTCTGATGTTCTCAACCAACAATGCGGATGAAGGATGGAACGGCCAGTTCAATGGTCAGCCACAACCGATGGGTGTATATGTATATGTAGTAGATGCCTCCACGCCTACAGGCCGCCACTTCTACAAACAAGGTAATGTTACTTTGATTCGTTAAAAAAACGCTTTATTATTGTCTCTGTTATTCCAGTAAATATGAAATTCACTTTTAGAACAGTACTTCACTCCGCCATTCTGCTCTTATTGCTGCTTTGTGGTGCTGCGAAAAATAGCTTCGCCTCGCACTATGCTGCGGCAGACATCAACGTACAGTTTGATGGTGGGGCGGATTCTACCAAGCTCAGATATAGGGTTACATTGACCTTGTACTTCGCTTGTTATGACAGAATATACCAACAAGGCAGCGCCAGTCAGCCATCGCCTGCAGAAAATACTGCGACCGTAGTTTGGACGTCTGCACTGGGGGTTGGTGGCAGCAGGGCTATGACTGCCAGCATCAGAGATACTGTTGATAAGCTTTGCCCTAACCTGCACTTACAAAATGCCTGTTATACTCCGGGCTCTATCTATCCGGGTTTCGCAAGACGTGTATTTACAGATACGATTACACTATCCTCACGCCAGCCTGATTGGAATATTTCCTGGAACTCCAGCGCCAGAAACCCGAACATTCTGAACATTAATACTACTGCCGGTGCCTCCTCATTATATGTAGATGCCGGGTTGAATAACACATCAAAATACTGGGACAATAGTACGCCTCAGTTTTTGAGCCTTCCGACTCCTTATTTCTGTGTATCGCAGCCTAATGCGATTATCAATGAGCCATATGATATTAATGCCGATCTTAATTTCAATTTGCATCCATATGATTCTCTGATCGTATTCAATCTTCAGCCGCGTACTGCTGCTAACACTTTTATCCCTTACAATACGGGCTATTCTTTGGCGAATCCATTTGGAGCAAGCCCGAATAACTACAGCCTCAATCCATTAACAGGCGATGCCAGATTTACACCGCCTAACACGGGCTACTATGTAACTGCATTCCGGGTTGAATCACACGATGTGAATACAGGTGAGCTGACCGGATTTACTACCAGAGATGTGCAGAATGCCGTGTTAGCCTGCGCCGCGCCGCCACCTGCTATCGATAGTACACCTATCAATTTTGGTGGAACGGTTATTCCCGGAAATATTATCTCGATCTGTCCTAATCAGAAAACCACTTTTGATTTTCAGGCCAAGTCACAGTCCAATACCAACTACATTTACCTGTCTGCAGATCTGTCTAAAGTTCCCGGCGCAAACTACACCTTCGATACTGCAGGCGGCGTTACAACAGGACACTTTACCTGGACGCCAACTACAGCAGATATAGGTGGACATAGCGTACGATTCAAAGCAACGGATACTACGTGCGATCCTAGTCAGCCTATCCTGCTTGACAAGTTCCTGACCGTCGTGATCAGAGTATTACCGGGATTGGATGCTGGTCCTGACCAGAAAATATGTCCGCTTGGTGATTATCCGATACAGCTTAATGTGAACAGTGCGCCAAACAAAATTTATAAATGGTATTCAGGAACAGGTGGCGTACCTGCCTATATCAATAACCGGGATATTCCGAATCCGGTTGTTAACCCGCCTGTAGATTACACTTATATTGTACGCTCTGCAGATCCTGATCTTGTTTGTAAGAATGCCGATACCGTTGTTGTACGGGTAGATCGTTCTAACGGCGTAGAGGTGATTCAAAATCCATTGGTCATTTGTCGTCCTTCTTATATTACCATTGGCGCTGATTCTATCGGTCCCGGCCCAATCAAAAATCTGCCTTGCGGTGCGTTCAATACAATCAGCTGCACTACACCGGATCAGATCACGATCGGCACTACCGGCAACACCGGCTTTGTAAGAAAGAATACACCCTTCTTCTCTAACTACCGTTATCACAAATACCAGTTTATCATTCCTAAATCCGAGTTGAGAAATGCAGGGCTTTATAGCGGAACTTTAAGGAGCATTTCCTTCAAGTCCAATAATGCGATACTTGCTACCCAACCGTTAGGAGCGATAAAAGTAGGTCTGGCATGTACTGACCGTTCTACTTATCCAAGTGCGCCGAATAATGAATCATTCGAGCTGAACACTACGGTAGTTGCTTCACAGCCTTCTTATACGATCACGCCTAATGGATGGAATACCATTGCATTTACTACGCCTTATAACTGGGATACGACCAAAAATCTGATTGTTGATATTTGCATGGGCCCTTACAACCATGGGCCGAACGATACCAGCGGCTATGATCCTGTAGATATGACACCTGGTCAGACGATTCAACGTTACAGCGAGGCTATAGATGTATGCTCAGGAAGTGCGCTTTACACAGACATTGTAAGATATACGCAACGCCCTGTGGTACGCTTCGATTATTGCAGCGCCCCTACATTGCCATACAGCTATCACTGGTCACCTGGTACCAATCTTGCTGACTCTACCAAGAAGTACACAACGGCTTATATCCCTTACAGCGTGAACTATGCTATTTATACGATTGGTAAGAATGGCTGCCTGCTGAGAGATTCATTGCACATCACGGTACCTGTCTATACATTGGACATTAACCCGAATGATACTGCTGTATGCGTGAATCAGGAAGTGCCATTGCATGCTACCGGTGCTACAGGTTATATCTGGTATGAAAACGGCTTCAACACGCCAGCTACGCTGAGCTGTGACAATTGCGCTGATCCGATTGCAATCCCGACTACTCCGGGTGATATCACTTACACCGTTGTATTCCTGAATCCGGATAACTGCTATGATACGCTGCAACAGAAGATTCATGTTTACGCGCCACCAAATGTTGCTATCGTTAACAGCGACACAACTATCAAGTATGGTCAGTCTGTAATGCTGATGGTGAATGGCGGTAACCAGTACACCTGGACTCCGGTAGGCAGCCTGAGCGACCCGAACATTCCTAATCCAATCGCTTCACCTACTCAGTCAACCACCTACATTGTTTATGGTCTTGATGGACACCATTGCCGTTCCATTGACTCTGTACGCATAAATGTTGACTTCCGTGATAATCTGCTCATCCCAACCGGCTTTACTCCAAATGGCGATGGACGTAAT
Organism: Chitinophagaceae bacterium; assembly: GCA_965200035.1. Classification (GTDB taxonomy): domain Bacteria; phylum Bacteroidota; class Bacteroidia; order Chitinophagales; family Chitinophagaceae; genus UBA1952. The sequence goes on from OZ241334.1 coordinate 3,148,388, forward strand.
GATTATTTTAAAGTGGTGAATGTTACCTTCCAGAAACTTCAGGAGTTCCGCGTATTCAACCGTTGGGGACAAGAAGTTTTTAATACTACAGATCCTACAAGAGGCTGGGACGGTAAGTGGAAAGGTGTAGATCAGGATATGGGTACTTACAAATACCTGATCCGCGTAGCTTATCCTGACGGATACACAGAGACCTATAAGGGTGATGTGACACTGATTCGTTAATCATAATTGTTCTGATAAAATCAAAGGCCTCCGATTCCGGAGGCCTTTTTAGTTAGATTTATTAGAATACAATTCTTAAATAATCGGATTGCCCGCTCTGTTTTATTACCTGAATATTAATGGCATCCTTTTTAAAGCTTATTAGTAAACCACACAACAATGAAATCCCCTGATAAAATGAATCCTCCTGTACCACAGGGTGGTAATGAGTCAATAAAAGAAGTGCCCAAAGAAAGCAAAATGCGTCTATTATTTGAGCGCTTTTCCGCTTCTATCACGCGCCTGGCAGGAAAGCCTGTCGCTTTTATTTCCGCATTCCTTCTGGTGGTGGTATGGGCGGCTAGCGGGCCGTTCTTCCATTATTCAGAAACGTGGCAGCTTGTAATTAATACGGGCACTACCATCATTACCTTCCTGATGGTGTTCCTTATCCAGCAATCACAAAATAAAGACACAGTAGCGCTGCATCTGAAGCTGAATGAACTGATCGGAGCCAACAAACGGGCCAGCAACCGGCTGATCAATATCGAAGATATGGATGAGTCGGAATTGGTGAATCTAAAGAACTTCTTTATCCAGCTATCTGCCGGGCAAATGAATGATGAAGACCTATACAAGCAACACTCGGTAGATGAGGAAAAGCTGTTGGATACTGCAGAAGACATAGCCGAACAGCTGCACAAGCAGATAGACAGCAACCATCCCGATGAAAACGCGAAGACAACTTTAGGTATTCATACTAAAGAAAATAAAAAGGCTAAAAAATAGTAATTTCCAAAAATAACCTATTGTAATGCAACCAATGTATTAAGGTTCTGTAAGCCGGAGCCGTATTGTGATCAAAAATTTACGGTTGTATAGTTAACTTTTGTACGAACACACGTCCCTGACCTTTACAACGTACGATATAGATGCCGCTGGCCAACTGATGAACAGGTAATGTATAAAGTGAGCTTACGCCAGAATGAATTACTTCTTCCTCATAGACAATATGACCGCTGATGTTGGTAATGCTAAGGGTGTACTTACCTACGTCAGCGCTATTTAATTCGATAGAAAGTTCTTTTCCTGCTGATAAAGGATTTGGGTAAGCCTCAATACCGTCTGAGCCTGAATTGTATAAAGAAATGCTGAGGTTGCCATTTTTGTTGCTGAATACAAATGGACGGGTGGTATTGTATTCCATACAGGTATTATGCGCATTCAAAGGCGTAACCTGAATTAGATAATAACCACCGTCAACTAAACTGGTATTAATCGTCCAGCTCGTATCCGTCACCAATTCGCTGGCCAGAAAAGAGCTTGGAGCGGTCTGTCTGGAAAGGCGCACATAATAATACTCGGCACCAGGCACTTTCCGCCAAACAGCTTTCTTTTTACCCGCAAACAGCGTATCCGCAGGATAGCTCAGGTGAAGCGTATCAAGTGCGCGAGGGTGAGGTATTGCATTGCCTGCAAAGGAATTACGATCAAAATGGAGATCGGACTGCATAGCCGCTATTTCCTGATCGCTAAAGCGGGACTGGCAGGCATCGAGCGAATAAGACATATACACAGAACTATCCGGATGGTATAGATCGCCATTATTGTCGCGCATACCAATCGGGGCAGGGCAGGACCAACGGGCGGCAATATAATCGGCATAAGTATCGCAAAAGCCATCGCCAGCGCTATTGCAGTTGGAATTTGGTCCGGTGCGTGTTACCTGCTCCGGATTCCATGCCGTTCCGGATTCCCAGCCGGCAAACGTATGCGGGAGGGAGAAAAAGTGACCAAGCTCATGCGTAAGTGTGGTGCTGTTGCTAGCTGCGCATCCTTTCGAGATGGCTACTGCATCCCCGGAAAAATCATAATAACCACAATTGCCGGCAGGGTCCTGTACAAAATAGACATTTACCGAATTGGGTTTATTATTCTGCTGCATCATCTCTTCACCCTTGTCGAAATCATGCACATAATAAGAGGTATTATTAATGAACGTGATCGGCCATTTGATATAAAAATGAAAATTAGCAGGTGTATAATGGTCATTCAACTGACAAATGACCTGAAACATATTGGTCAAAGAATAGTAACCTGTGCCATCATCCTTTCCTACAATATGAAGCGACAAGGGAATAGAATCTACAGCGCCTGTGCCACGATGATAAGCCGCCGGATTGTGCTGTACAAAATCATAGATCTTCTCAAGATGGCTCTGTGGGGTAACCGTTCCGCAGCCACCTTCATTGTGAATATTGGTTGTCTGGGCGGTAGTGCCAAAAGCTAAGGCAGATAAAATAAGGGTAGCAAGTTTCTTCATATAGATTTGCAATATAAGGTCTATGGATTGAATAATTGGTTAACCGTCTTTTGTTTGAACAACTTATTACTTTTAATTAATGGAGGGAAACAATTAGTTTGTGTCTTTGCAACCAGTTGACCAATAATGTAATGATTAACCGCCTATTTGAACCTGTAAATAACAACAGACTGGTTTTGTTCCGCATCTTGTTCGGACTGATCATGTGCTGTGAATGCATGGGGTCTGTATTTACCGGGAGGGTAAGTAAAATGTTTGTGCTTACACCGTTCAATTTTACATTCATAGGCTTTGAAAGGCTTTCCGTATTGCATGGCTATTGGATGAACTGCTACTATATAGCCATGGGATTACTGGGATTGTTGGTGGCTATAGGACTCTTTTACCGTATATCCATTGTAACGATGGCGCTGATGTGGACTGCAGCTTATCTCGCCGAAAAAACGCACTACAACAATCACTATTATCTGATGCTCCTTCTGTGCTGGATCATGGCGATAATGCCCGCGCACCTGCGCTGCTCACTGGATGTGGCGCTGGGCAGGACTGCTAAGCAGAATAGCTGTTACAGGTGGCATATATGGTTGTTCATAAGCCAAATATGGATCGTCTATACCTTCGCGGCCATTGCCAAACTTAACCCCGACTGGCTGTCAGCCATGCCGCTCAAATTGTGGATGCAAAGTTTCATCCATCTACCGGTAATCGGTGTTTTTTTGCGATGCCTGCTGCGCCGTGGATCATGGCATATTTTGGCTTGTTTTTTGACTTACTGGTAGTGCCTGCATTGCTATGGCGCAAAACAAGATTGGTCGCATTTGTTATCGGAGTATTTTTCCATTGCTCTAATTCATTGCTGTTTGGCATCGGCATGTTTCCCTATCTGGCTATTGCGCTGTGCATATTTTTTGCTTCATCATTATGGCTTGAGCGGATTATATTTCGCAAAGCATCTTTTACGGAAGATTTTCTCGCAAAGCCCTCTCTGAATAAAAGACAGTTGACTATAGGCATAACAGCCGTCTATCTTATTGTGCAGATGCTGCTTCCTGTCCGTCACTGGTTTATCAAAGGCAATGTAAACTGGACAGAAGAAGGGCACCGGATGGCGTGGCGGATGATGCTGCGCTCAAAGAGCGGGGGTATTATGTACCGTATACGGGATAAGCATACCGGAAAAGAATGGCAGGATTTTCCCAACCGCATTTTACCGGAAGAGCAATTCAATGATCTGGCGACCCATCCGGATATGATCTGGCAATATGCCCAATACCTCAAGCGCAGCTACAGAATAAAAGGAATAGAGCCTGAAATTTATGCTACAGGATGCTGTAGTCTCAACGGTAAAAATTGTATTCCACTGATTGATCCGAATGCAGATCTTGCGGCTGCACAGTGGAATGTATTTGGGCACAACGATTGGATCATGATAAACTACTAAGAAAGCAATGGAGTAAACCGGAAGGACTGACCATCGAACAGGCCTTTGTCACTCAGTTTTAAGGAAGGAATGACCAGTAATGCCATAAATGAAAGCGTCATAAAAGGAGTGTGAAGAGTAGCGCCAAGGTGCTTCGAAGCCGCATCGAGCGCCGCATATTGGCGGGCTGTTTCATAGCCATCCACATCCGTCATAAGCCCTGCAATGGGCAATGGCATACACGATACATGTTGTAAATCCGCAACGGCAATACCGCCCTTCGCATCAATAACTGCATTAACTGCTTTACAAATACACTCATCATCCGCACCAACGGCGATGATGTTATGGCAATCATGCGCCACGGTTGAGGCAATGGCACCGCGCTTCATTCCAAATCCTTTAATGAATGCAATAGCAGGTTTTGCCTGTGGCTCATAACGGTTGATGACCGCAATCTTCAGCACATCTGTATCAATACAGCTCACCACCAAACCATCAACGATTTTGGGCCGCACGGTCACCGAATTGGTCGCCAGTTGTCCGTCCAGCGCTTCAATAACCTGTAAAGAACCGGCAGAATTATCCGCTCTAACCTGAAAAATATTTTCAGTAACAGGCAATGCTTTAAAATGGTTGATCGGCTCGGCAGGCGCAGCAGGGAGCAGGCTTTGTCCGTTTTGGGCTACCAGGATACCATCGATGTAAGACTGTAGCACATTGAGCTGTGAAGGATGATCGATGATAATAAAATCAGCAGGATCGCCAACACGCAGCAGGCCTACTGGCAATTTATAATGTTGCACCGGATGTAAGCACGCAGCACGCAGCACCTTGAATAAGTCATGTCCTTGCTCCAGCGCGCGCATCACCAGCCGATTGATATGCCCCAACACCAGGTCATCCGGATGCTTATCATCGCTGCAAAGCATGACCCGTTCGGGATGCAGGGAAAACAGCTCGTGCAATGCTTCAAAATTTTTAGCCGCGCTTCCTTCCCGGATTAAGATATGCATCCCGTATTCTATCTTTTCCAGTGCTTCTTCAAGCACCGTGCATTCATGATCTGTACTGATTCCCGCGTGTGCATAATGCTTTGCATCATTGCCCCGGAGGCCTGGTGCATGTCCGTCAACCGGCTTCCCTTTTGCATGTGCCGCTTTGATCTTATCCATCACTTCCGGGTCGCCATTCAGCACGCCCGGGTAGTTCATCATCTCTGCCAGATACCAGATATCGGGTGAGGCTAATAATTCATTTACGGCAACTGCATCGAGCACAGCGCCCGCAGTTTCAAACGAAGTAGCAGGTACACAGGATGGCGCGCCGAAAAAACATTTGAACGGCGACTGACGGGCATTGCGGATCATATATTCAACCCCTTCTTTACCGCACACATTCGCAATCTCGTGCGGGTCGCTCACCGTAGCAACCGTGCCGTGTACGACCGCCATTCGGGCAAATGCAGTAGGCACCAGCATCGAGCTTTCTATATGCACATGCGCATCCACGAATCCCGGCAGGATGTAATGATCGTCCGCTTCGGCTACCTCAGTAATGTGCTCAATTATTCCATTCTTCACCACAATTGATGCAGGATAAATATGCTGCTGATGCAGATCTATAAGCTGGCCTGAAATAGTAAAAGATGCGGACATGGTAACGGTGGATAAACGCGCAAGGTTAAGCATTCTGCCGAACTTTTCCGTGGTGCCGCTACCGATTATGCCAATACAGGAAACACTGCTAATTTCGCCGCATAATACATTGAGCAATGAAGCACGCATATATTTTCCCCGGACAGGGCGCACAGTTTACCGGTATGGGCAAAGAGCTGTACGAAACCAACAGCATGGCTAAAGAATATTTCGATCAGGCGAATGAACTGCTGGGTTTTCGTATCACCGATATTATGTTTGAAGGCAGCGCAGAAGACCTGAAGCAAACCCGTGTAACGCAGCCGGCCATTTTCCTGCATTCCGTGATCTTGTTTGAAACTACTCCCGGCCTGAAGCCTGATATGGTTGCCGGTCATTCACTGGGTGAATTTTCTGCGCTTGTCGCCAACCGTGTATTGTCTTTTAAAGATGGTCTGCTGCTTGTAGCCAAGCGCGCCGCAGCTATGCAGAAAGCCTGTGAGATGAACCCTTCCACCATGGCCGCTGTGCTTGGTCTGGAAGATAATATTGTAGAAAGAATATGCTCGGAAATATCCGGTGAAGTGGTAGTGCCCGCCAACTATAACTGTCCCGGCCAACTGGTAATCAGCGGCAGCAACAATGGCATTGCCATAGCCTGTGAAGCTATGAAGGCCGCAGGCGCTAAGCGTGCATTGCCTCTTCAGGTAGGTGGCGCTTTTCACTCACCGCTCATGGAGCCGGCCAGGGAAGAGTTGCAGGCCGCTATAGAGTCAACACACTTCAGCAATCCTACGTGTCCTGTATATCAGAATGTGGATGCTCACCCTTACATTGATCCGGCCATGATTAAGCAAAATCTGATCAATCAGCTTACAGCGCCTGTTCGCTGGACGCAGACTATTCAGAAAATGTCTGAGAATGGCACCACTCATTTCACAGAAGTTGGTCCGGGTAATGTGCTGCAGGGATTGGTAAAAAAGATTTCCAAAGAGGTAACGGCAGATGGCATCAACTGATCATTTTTATTGTAAAAGAAACGCCGGCATTACAACGATGCCGGCGTTTCTTTTGCAGGTAGAACAGATTGCAGAAGCAACCCTTGAATCCCATTAGCTCTTAGGCGCTACGTTCCCTTTGATATGCAGTTCATAACGGTCTTTGTCAGAAGCGGCGTTAGACTGGATATAAACCGTTTTATCGAATAGCTGTCCTGCCTTGCCTGTTGTGTGGAAGGTAACCTTCAGCTCGCCGGTATGGCCGGGCTTGATCGGCTCTTTGGGCCATAAAGGCACAGTGCAGCCACAGGAAGCGCTTGCATTGGAAATGATCAGCGCTTTCTTTCCGGCATTCTTAAACTTGAAAATATACTCGGCGTCCGGACCGTCCTGCAAAGTGCCGAAATCATGTACTTCGCCATCTTCGAATTTAAAGCGCGGAGCTTTTTTATCATTGGCGGCCGCATGAGTTGGTTGTGCGGAAGCAGGCGTTTGCGCCTGTGCTGCTGCCATGCTTATGGTAGCGAGTGCAAGCGTAAAGAGAAGTTTTTTCATAAGCTGAATGTTTTGAATGATGCTTTGCCAGTAAAGACCTCAGCACGTAATTCTGCGTTGGAAGAAATGGTGCTGATAACAAAGCATTATCAAAACGCATAGTGAAAGGCAATAAAAAAAGCCGGCATCAACGATGCCGGCTTTTCAAAAAAGAATTCAAAGATTATTTAGCAGGAGCTTCAACTGCTGCTTTAGCAGTTACATTGCCCTTGATGTGCAGCTCATAACGGTCCTTTTCAGAAGCCGCGTTTGAGTTGATGTAAACAGTCTTGTCAAAAGGCTGGCCACCCTTACCTGCAGTGTGGAATGTAACTTTCATTTCGCCCATTTTACCCGGCAGAATTGGCTCTTTAGGCCATGCAGGAACAGTACAGCCGCAGGAAGCGCTGGCATTGGTGATGATCAATGGCTGCTTGCCTGTGTTCTTGAATTTAAAAATGTACTCAGCATCAGGACCTTCCGGCAGAGCGCCGAAGTCATGAGTTTCGCCACCAACAAACTGGAAGCGTGGAGCCTTCTTGTCATCAGCAGCTGCATGAGTTGGCTGTGCAGGAGCGGCAGGAGCCTGAGCTTTGGCGGCAAATGAGCCAATCGCAGCAAGAGCGAGTGTAAAAACGATTTTTTTCATGGTTTGATTAAGTATGGAAATTTTAAAGAACTGGTTTGTGATAAAGATATAGACTACAGGGAAATTAAAAAGTTTAATTGGTGCGCATCATAGAAGAATTCTGCGGAACAGAAGTTTCCGGAGCCTTATCTACATTGCCCTTGATGGTAAGCACTTTTGTACCTGCATTGCTGAATACGGTCAGCGTCTTATCAAAAGCGCCCGGACGGCCCTGTGTACCATAGGATGCCTTAACTGTACCGGTCTTGCCCGGAGCAATCGGCTCTTTCGTCCAGTCTGGCGTAGTACAGCCACAGGAAGGCTGCACCCGCTGGATCACAATCGGCTCTTTGCCGGTATTCTTAAATTCAAAAATATGCACTGCCGGTGAGCCTTCATCCAGATTGCCGAAGTTGTGGGAATCGTCTTTGAACGAAAGATTATCTACAGTAAGCGTAGTAGGGGCTGCTGTTTTGCCTGCATCCGCTTTTTTATCCTGCGCAAACGCTGCAGTGCTTGTAAGAACTAAGAAGCCAAGAGCAAGAATCGCTTTTTTCATAAAAAGTAAAATTATAAGAGGTTTGCTGTTTTCGTTGATAAGTCAGGCAAATCTACTATATATAGGATGCTATAAAATGTTAAATACCGTTAATCCGCCGTTAATGAGCGCTTACAATTACTTTTGTGTTGCTGATGCATAAATTTCTGATTATACAGACTGCTTTTATAGGTGATGTGGTACTGGCCACCGCTGTGGCGGAGAAAGTACACGCTTTTTATCCCGAAGCACAAATCGATTTTTTGCTGCGCAAAGGCAATGAGGCATTGCTGAAAGGCCATCCTTACCTGAAGAAAGTATATGTATGGAATAAGAAAGCCGGAAAGCTCAGGGACCTGTGGCGCATAGTCAGGGAAGTGCGGGCAGAAAAATATACGCATGTTATAAACCTGCACCGCTACGCTACTTCCGGCTTTATCACCTTTTTTTCCGGAGCGGCCAGCAAGCGGGGATTTGATAAAAATCCTTTTTCGTGGTGCTATACTAAAAAGGCAACACATCTTTTTTCAAAGCCGGATGATGCGCATTACATCCATGAGACAGAACGCAACCATTGGCTGATCGATGATATTACCGATGCCACGCCCGGCAAGCCAAGGCTTTATCCGTCAGAAAAAGATTATCTGAAAGTAAGCACCTATAAGCAGACATCATACATCTGCATTGCGCCGTCATCCGTGTGGTTTACTAAAAGATACCCGGCAGAGCGTTGGGTAGAACTGCTTGTAGAGCTTCCTCAGCAACATAAGATTTATTTTCTGAGCGGCCCGGAAGATGCCGCTATGGGGGATGAGATTATGTCACTATCGGGTAGAAAAAATTGTGAGAACCTCGGTGGGAAGTTATCCCTGATGCAATCGGCCGCTCTAATGCAGGATGCAGTGATGAACTATACCAACGATTCCGGTCCACTGCACTTTGCCTCTTCGGTAAATGCGCCTTCTACAGCGGTGTTCTGCTCCACACACGAATGCTTCGGCTTCGGTCCGCTGAGCGATGAAAGTAGGTTGATCGAGTTGAAAGGGCTTTATTGTAAGCCTTGCGGTATTCATGGGTACAACGAGTGTCCGCAGGGACATTTCCGCTGCGCAAAAGATTTAAAAACAAAGGAGCTTATATGGTGGATTTCGAAGGAGATATAAAAAAGTGTGTGGAAGCACTGGAACGCGGTGGAGTCATCATTTATCCTACAGATACAGTATGGGGCATAGGCTGCGATGCCACGAATGAAGCGGCAGTAGAAAAAATATTTATCCTCAAAGAAAGGCCTCCGCAAAAAAGCATGATCGTACTGCTGGCGGATGCGCGCGATATATTACAGCATGTAGCAGCCCCGCCACCGGATGTGATTGCGCTGGCAGAAGGCTTCGAAGAGCCGACTACGGTAATCTATGAACATGCGCTCGGGCTTGCAGAAAATGCCATTGCTGAAGATGGCAGCATAGGCATACGTGTGACCGGGGATTCCTTTTGCAAAGCCCTGATCAAGCGCTTCCGCAAGCCTATCATCTCTACTTCCGCCAACAAAAGCGGTATGCCTACGCCGGTTATTTTTAAAGAAATAGATCAAAAAGTTTTAAATGGCGCAGATTATGTAGTTCAGTTTCGCAGGGATGATGATGCGCCGCGTGCTTCATCCCGTATCGTGAAGATGGATGATGAGGGCAACCTGACTTATCTGCGCTGACAAGCCACTCCGGCAATACTGATGTATTTTCGCCGTCCAATGGATATAGCCTGTAATCCGAAAGAAATGATGTGGCTGCGCAAAATCGCCGGCGCTGCCAAAGAACTGAATGTGCCTGCGTACCTGATCGGTGGCTTTGTGCGTGATAAAATCATAGATCGCCCTACGAAAGATGCAGATGTGGTATGTGTCGGAGACGGTATTGCACTGGCGGATGCGGTTGCCGCTAAATTCAGCCCCAGGCCTGCGGTACATTTCTTTAAAAATTTCGGGACAGCACAGATCAAGATAGATGGCTTTGAAATGGAGTTTGTAGGAGCACGCAAAGAATCTTACCGGAGCGATTCGCGCAAGCCGGAAGTAGAGACTGGCACACTTAAAGATGATCAGGACCGAAGGGATTTTACGATCAATGCACTGGCCATTTCTTTGAATGAAGCAGACTTCGGCACGCTAATCGACCCATTTGGCGGCATACAGGATATTGAGGCAAAGATCATCCGCACACCGCTCGATCCCGATATTACTTTTTCAGATGATCCCTTGCGCATGATGCGCGGCATACGCTTTGCGGCGCAACTGGGCTTCGAAATACTTCCTGAAACACTGGAGGCTATCAGCCGCAATAAAGAACGGATCAAAATCGTATCACAAGAGCGTATTACCGATGAGCTCAATAAAATCATGCTCACTGCAAAGCCTTCCATCGGCTTCGATCTGCTGTATCGCACCGGATTGCTGGACATGTTTTTCCCGCAGATGGTAGCGCTTGCCGGCGCTACATTTGTAGATGGGCTTGGCCATAAAGACAACTTCTACCATACTCTGCAGGTGCTGGATAATGTATGTTCCAGGAGCGGCAATCTATGGCTGCGCTGGGCGGCTGTGCTGCACGATATAGGGAAGCCGGCGACCAAGCGCTTTGAACCCGGCCACGGCTGGACGTTTCATGGCCATGACGCGGTAGGAGAGCGGATGGTGCCTAAAATATTCAAGCAGCTGAAGCTGCCATTGCATGAGGATATGAAGTACGTGGCCAAGCTGGTGGCGCTGCACCTTCGCCCGATCTCGCTTTCCAAAGAAGACATTACAGACGCCGCCATGCGCAGGCTGCTTTTCGATGCCGGCGCTGATCTGGAAGACCTGATGGTGCTTTGTGAAAGCGATATTACTTCCAAGAACAAGATAAAGGTGCGCCGCTTCCTGCAAAACTTTGAGATGGTGAAAGAGCGGCTGAAAGAGGTAGAAGAGAAGGACCGGATGCGCGCCTGGCAGCCACCCATCGATGGCGCTGAGATCATGGAGATTTTTGGCCTTACGCCTTCGAGAGAAGTAGGAGTGCTGAAGACCGCGATACGCGAGGCGATACTGGACGGCATAATTCCCAACGAACGGATGGCTGCCATGAATTTCTTATTGGAGAAAGCAGCGGTTATGGGTTTAAAAGCCAATGTATGAGCACAATAATAAGCATAATTAAAGGCGATATTACCAGGCAGAAGACGGAAGCGATTGTGAATGCAGCTAATAGCTCCTTGCTGGGCGGTGGCGGTGTGGATGGGGCTATTCATCGTGCGGCCGGGCCGGAGCTCGTATTTGAATGCAGGATGCTGGGCGGCTGCAAGCCCGGCGAGGCAAAACTCACCAAAGGATACAGGCTGCCTGCAAAATACATTGTTCACACCGTAGGACCAGTATGGAATGGCGGGCAGAAAGGAGAAGAAGCTGTTCTTCGGAATTGCTATACTAACTCACTGTTGGTGGCTATGAACAATGGCATTCGCACCATTTCCTTTCCAAATATCAGCACAGGTATTTATCATTTCCCGAAAGAACGGGCGGCGTCAATAGCATGGAAAGCTGCGCAGGACTTTACTGCCGCGCATCCGGCTGCGTTTGACGCAATCATTTTCGTCTGTTTTGATGAAGAGAATTATAATATGTATCAGGCATTAAAATTACAGTGCTAGTTGTGCTTATTGATTTTATTGCAGCTATTACCGGCTGATTATGAAGAAGATTTAATTCCGGTAACATTTATTTCATGTTGACGTAATGTTTTGATAACACACTTTCGGGCTTTGGCTGACCCCCTCAAAATAATTTTGCGGGCAAATTCAATACGTTAGTATGTTAAAATCATTTACGCTCTTCTGTTTTTTGATTTTTACCACATCTGCGCTATTCGCCGGCACCATTAAAGGTACTGTGAGCGATACTAAAGGTGGCACACCATTGAGCGGTGTATTGGTAAGTGTAAAGGGCGGCGGTGCTGTAACAGAGACTGACTCTGCCGGTAATTTTATCTTTAAAGATATGCCGGACGGAAAATACGAGCTCATTCTTTCTCTGACATCTTTTAAGGATGAAACGGTTACTGCGACTGTATCCGGTGAAACTCCGGTAACGGTAAACACCAGCATGAAGGGCGACAGCCACCAGCTTTCCGGCAGGGTGGTAAAGGCTACCAGAATTACGCGCACAGAAAGCGCCGTAGTGCTTGAGATCAAAAAATCCAGCGTAGCAGTGAGCGGTATATCTGCTGCCCAGATATCCAAAACTCAGGACCGGAATGCAGCAGATGTGGTAAAGCGTATTCCCGGTGTGACTATTCAGGAAGACCGGTTCATCACCATCCGCGGCCTTGCTGATCGCTACAATACTGTTTGGTTGAATGATGCGGGTGCGCCTTCTTCTGAAGTTGATAAAAAGGCCTTCTCTTTCGACCTGATTCCATCTGGCCTGATTGATCGTATTCTCGTTTTTAAAACACCTGCGGCAGACTTGCCCGGTGATTTTGCCGGAGGCACAGTAAAGATTTATACTACTGCAATGCCTGGTAAGACAGAATACAATCTGAATATTCAGGGTTCTTATCGGTCAGGATCCACAGGCACAGATTTCAATGCGGAGCCAACGCACTCAGGTGATGCGTTAGGTTTTGATAATGGAAGCAGAAATATTCCGGCAGCTGTACCGTCAACAACATTTGCCCAGAACAGTCCTGGGGTTAATATTTCGGAGATCACCAAGTCTTTTGGAAATGACTGGAAGTACAGCTCAAAAGTTCAAAGCCCAGATCTGCGGGTCAGCGGGTCAGCTGCCAATCTGTTTAAGATGGGTTCATTGAATTTTGGAAATACATTTGGCTTCTCTTATGCCAATACCAAGACAAACTATAATGTACAGCGCTATGACTATGGCGGAGATACTGTACTTGATAATCATTTCAGCGATAAAGAATCAATAAGGAAAATAAACCTGGCAGTGATGGAAAATCTTGCTGCTACAATAGGTAATACTAAAATTGAGTTCAGGAACCTTTACAATCAGATTGGTGTATCGACTGTTACAGAAAGAACAAGTGTGCTGGACCAGCCTGATCTTAATGATTATAAAGCATATCAACTGGCCTACGAAAACCGAAAGACTTACGCAGGTGAGCTATCGGGCAGTCACCACAATGATAAGGATACCAGAAAGTACAATTGGACTTTAGGATACAGCGACATCAACCGGAATCAGCCTGACCTACGCCGTTTATGGTACGAAAGAATCAATGGCGGTGATTATTTGGCAAAGGTGACCTCTTACGGTGACGTAGATTTAGGTGGTGGCCGCGTATATACTGCTCTTCATGAAAAACTGTACAGCTTCTCTCATCAGTTTACTCAGAAGTTCAATATCGGCAATGAAAAAATGCTGGAAGTTAACCTCGGCAACTATGTAGAGTATAAGGATAGGGATTTTAGCATGCGCCAGCTTGCTTATACTATCTTCCCAGGTCAGCAGGCACAGGAACTTAAGAAATTGCCTGTAGATCAAATATTTGGCGAGCAGAATATCGGTGATCAAAACCAGTTTTTAGTTACTGATCAGACAAATCCTTACGATCGTTATAGCGCAACCAATAGGTTAATCGCGTCTTTTATTTCGGTAAATGTGCCGATTACAGACCGCTTTAAAGCACTGATCGGACTGCGTTATGAAAACAATATTCAACACATTAGCGGCGTCTATTCTGTGACCCAGATAGATACGGATTTTAAAACGAATTTCTTGCTGCCTAGTGCTAACCTGACGTATAATTTTACAGCTAAGACACTCTTGCGTCTTGCCTATGGCAAAACAGTCAGCAGACCAGAATTCAGAGAACAGGCACCATTTTATTCTTACGATTTCTACTTAAATGCTGGTAGCTATGGAGCCCTTTATCTTAACCACTCGCTTGCTGTGGCGGAAGTGCAGAATATTGACGCAAGGTGGGAGTTCTACCCATCGGCAGGAGAACTGATCCATGCCGGCGTTTTTTATAAATCATTCAAGAATCCGATTCAGCGCGTATTTGCCAGCAATGTGGCAGGAAGCGGCGACTTTACATTTATCAATGGAACGAAAGCCTACGTTGCCGGTTTGGAGATAGATGTGCGCAAAAATCTGATGTTCTTAGATGATAAGCTCGGCACCAGCTTTATGAAAAATCTTGTTCTGGTGGGAAATGTTGCGGTATCTAAAAGCCAGTTAACTGTTGACAGTGTTGATAAGGCACGACAGGATGCGTTAACTATTTCAAAAGGGCCTTTTGAAGGACAGTCTAATTTTGTGATCAATACAGGTCTGTTCTATCAAAACGACAGTCTTGGATTTATAGCCTCTCTTCTTTACAACTATTACAGCCCGAGAGCTTATGCGCTTGGATACAATATTTTATCAACAGGTGTTGGCTCTATCGGTGAAGCAGGTTTCCACAGTCTTGATTTCAATCTTTCCAAAGTTTTTGTGAAGCATTACACACTTACATTGGGTGTGCAAAATCTGCTTGACCAGCAAATTCGCTTAATTCAGGACACAAATCTGGATAACAAATTTGATGTCAAAACAGATAAGCCATTCAGAAATTATAGTCCGGGACGTTATTTTACTGTGGGTGTAAAAATCAGATTCTGATAACCGAATTCGGTACGAGCATGAAATGTCATCTCCTTTTAGGAGGTGGCATTTTTTATGCCTTGCAATAATCAGGTGTCCTGTGCCGCTTTCGTTCAACTCTTCACATTTTGGTAATGTACCCGTAACATGCCCGTAATCATACCCGGATACTTTTGCGTCAAATTAACAACCAAAAGTTTATCATGAAAAAAGCGCTACTAACGCTGGCAATTGCCCTTATGGGAAGCGGGGCTGCAATGGCCTACACGACTGTTCCTGTATCCGGCAGCATCACAACGAATACGCATTGGACCAACAATCAGCAATACCTGCTTCAGGGTTATGTATATGTTGAGTCCGGCGCTACACTGACCATCGACTCCGGCTGTATCATCAAAGGTGATAAGGCTACCAAGGGTGCGCTGATCGTTGAGCGTGGTGCCAAGATCATTGCTGTTGGTACAGCAACGGCGCCAATTGTATTTACTTCCAATCAACCTGTCGGCCAGCGTACTTATGGCGACTGGGGTGGTGTAATCATTTGCGGTAAAGCGCCAACCAACTGGACTTCTGAGCCTACCGTAGAAGGTGGTCCACGTTCTAAATATGGTGGTACTGATGCTCATGATAACAGCGGCACGATGCAGTATGTGCGTATCGAGTTTCCGGGTATCGCCTTTTCACCAAACAATGAAGTGAATGGCCTTACGTTCTGCGGTGTTGGTGATGCTACTACCATCGACCACATCCAGGTTTCTTATTCCGGCGATGACTCTTATGAGTGGTTCGGCGGTACGGTAAACGGCAAGTACATGATCGCTCACCGTACGTGGGATGATGACTTCGATACAGATAACGGCTACAATGGCAAGAACCAATTTATGGTTGCCCTGCGCGATCCGTTTGTTGCTGATCAGAGCGGCTCTAAATCTTTCGAAAGCGATAGCTATCAGCCAGGCGGTGTTACCAACAGCGGTCTGAACAATGATACTTCTATGCTTACAAGGCCTGTTTTTTCTAACGTTACCATTGCTGGTCCGTTGGTAAGCCCTACTTCTACCGCTTACGATCCTCAGTTTGTAGCTGCTGCACACATTCGCCGTGGCAGCGCGATCAGCATCGTTAACAGCATCATGTTCGGTTTCCCCGCAGGTGTATTGTTTGATGAGTCTGCCAATACAATGGGTGCTACTACTGCAAATATCGCAAACGGCATTCTTCAGTTCCGCAACAACATCGTAGCGGGTAACGCTTCTTATGCTTCAAGCCCTACAGGTAACAAAGACATCTTCTATGTAAAGGATGGTGCACGCAACAATACGCCTACAACCAACATAGCCGATACTGTTACAGGTACACCATTTGCACCTTTTGCTGGCCCTTACAGCTGGCTCCTTGCTCCTGCTTACAGCAATAAAGTTTATAGCAGCGAGCAGAACGGCGTACGTCTTCAGAATCCATTCAACCTGACCAGCCCTGACTTCCGTCCTACCTCTACTTCTCCTGTTGCTTACAATACAAAGGGAAATGGTAGCGCTACCACAGGTTCTTTCAACCCTGCTAATCCGATCAATACCGACACAAGCAACAACTACGCTTCTTACAATGTGCCTCAATTCGCTCCTGATTTTACCAACAGTAAAGCTTCAGACGCATTCTTTACCAAGGTAAATCACGTAGGTGCCTTCTCTGGTGTTAATACTACTAACTGGATGGCTAACTGGACTAACTTTGATCCGGTAAATACAGACTATACTACCTACGCAAATTCATACCACGGCGTTCCTGTTGTTGCTAATAGTATCAATAACATTACCAATATTGTTCAGAATGCCAAGGTATTCCCGAATCCGGCTTCTTCTACTGTTGCATTCATGTATGAGCTGAACCAGGCGAGCAATGTAGTGATCAACATTACAGATATCACCGGCAAGATCATCAGCAATGTGTTTAACGGCGCTGATGCTAAGGGAATTCACACGGTGACTGCAGATGTAAGCTATCTCGCAAACGGTATGTACTTCATGCAGATCGGTACTTCTACAGGCGTAAAGACAGTTAAGTTCACCATCGCCAAGTAAGTTTTTCCATTTTACAACCATACGTTTTGTTCAGTAATGAAAAGGCTGTTCCGGTATTCCGGAGCAGCCTTTTACTATTTTATCCGGCACGTTTGTACACAATAAAAGGCAACCTCAACGGATGTGATAACTTTGCTGCATCATGAATATCCGTCAGCTATTTCAGCAACATCTGGCTCCAACCTCACCCGCCCCTGTAGGGCTGCATATCACCCGCGCCGAAGGTGCTTATCTCTACGAAGCCAGTGGCAAGCGCTATCTTGACCTCATTGGCGGCATATCGGTTTGTAATGTCGGGCACAGGCATCCCGCCGTAGTAAATGCTATAAAAAATCAGGCAGATGAATACCTGCACATAATGGTATACGGCGAGCTGATACAAAGCCCGCAGGTTGAGTTCGCTGCATTGCTGGCAAAGCACCTGCCAGAAAAACTCGATTCGGTTTACTTTACCAATTCAGGTGCAGAAGCTACAGAAGGCGCTATCAAGCTGGCAAGAAGGCTTACTGCACGGCCGGGCATCATTGCCTGCCACAACAGCTATCATGGCAATACCACAGGTGCATTGGCTGTAATGGGCGATGAATACTGGCGCAATGCCTTTCGTCCGCTCATGCCCGGCGTAGATCATTACAGCTACAACTCACAGGCGCTGATCGATGCGATCCATGAGCAGACAGCCTGCGTGATTATAGAAACCATTCAGGCAGAGGCAGGCGTAATAGCGCCGGAAAAAGCATGGCTGGATTTGCTCCGCGAAGAATGTACTAACACGGGGACATTGCTCATCATGGATGAAATACAATGCGGCTTCGGACGTACGGGCAGGCTCTGGGGCTTTGAGCATTTCGGAGTTGTACCGGATATTGTATTATTAGGAAAAGCATTGGGCGGAGGGATGCCATTGGGTGCGTTTATATCCTCGCAGGAAAATATGCTAGCGCTGACCGCCAATCCGGTGCTCGGTCATCTCACCACGTTTGGAGGACATCCGGTAAGCTGCGCCGCCGGCATGGCGGCCATGCACGCTCTTCTGGATGAACATATGACAGAACAGGTTGCAAAAAAAGAATCGATTTTCCGAAAGCAACTTTCAGGCCATCCGGCCATTAAAGAATTCAGGAGCAAGGGCTTGCTGATTGCCCTGCAGCTAAAAAGCAATGAAGCGGTAATGAAAGCGCTTACTTACGGATTGGAAACAGGTATTTTCAGCGATTGGTTTTTGTTTGCTCCGGATTGTATCCGTATAGCGCCACCACTTAATATTTCTTCAGCTGAAATAGAAGAAGGGTGCAGTCTGCTCAAAGCGTGTTTGGATCAGGTTTAGCTTTATTATCTAACCATATTTATGTTTTTGAATACGCTGATTTTATTAAAATGAGCATCATAAACGTAACGCCAGCTCACATCTGGCATTATTATTGTTGTAAGGGTACATATCCCGACTTTTAAAAAAGTATGTATGCTACTCCTACAAATCAATGAAGCGGTCAACACCAGTCAGGCATGGCTTATCCGAACAAAAGATCTTGCGCTTACTTATGGCCTACGGCTGGTGGGCTCTGTACTGTCCTACCTCGTGGGTAGCTGGCTCATCGGGCATTTTACCAGGCTATTCCGCCGTCTGCTGATGGCGCGGCATTTCGATCCCTCATTACAGACATTTCTGCTTTCTGCCTTCAGGGTATCTATGACCATTATGCTCTTCTTGGCAATTATCGGTATGCTGGGAGTGAATATTACCGGCTTTGCCGCCCTGCTGGCCGGTGCAGGTGTAGCCATAGGCGCTGCGCTCAATGGCTCTTTGGGAAATCTTGCCGGCGGTGTAATGATGCTGGTGTTTAAGCCTTTTAAAGTGGGAGATATGATTGAGGCGCAGGGAATGACCGGCATTGTACAGGAAATGGGCATCTTCAATACAGTCATCCTCACCGCAGAAAATAAAACCGTCATTCTGCCCAATGGTGCGCTTTCAACCGGTGTAATCACCAACTATAATACGCACGGCAACCTGCGGGTAGATATCTCTATGGCCATAGCGCCGGATGCCAGCATTAATGATGCTCGCCGTGTAGCGATACAGGCCATGCTGGAACATAAAGAGGTGCTCAGAACCCCAATGCCGGAAGTAAGCGTGCTGAAAGTAGGCGACGGGATGGTCACGCTGGCGATCAGGCCTTATACCAATCAAGCTGCTTACTGGAACGTTTATTTCGGAGTGCAGGAGCTGGTGAAAAAAGCATTTGATGAGCACGGCATTGCAGGACCGGTACCACACCGGGTGATCCTTCATCGTACGGAATCTGCGGCTTAATATCTTTGGTCGTTAGTCATTCGTCTTTTGATCATGGCCTGTTATACGCTGGCGCAAGCCTGCTCCTGCTCTGTTTTAATATTCCCTACGGATCAACGCACTTGTTTTGATGTGCAGAGTATTTACTTTTGCCGCGTCCCGATAATTACGGATAATCTTTTATTATGCAGATAGCTATTATAGGCACCGGGTATGTTGGATTGGTGACCGGTACCTGCTTTGCTGAAACCGGCAATCAGGTGATGTGTATCGATATAGACGAGCAGAAAGTAGCCAGACTGCGGCAAGGCGAATCGCCCATATACGAGCCCGGCCTTGATATGTTGCTGCAGCGCAATATCCGTGAGAAGCGCCTCCAGTTTACCACCGATCTGCGCACTGGTATCGCCAACGCACAGGTAATTTTCTTGGCCCTGCCCACACCTCCTGGAAAAGACGGCGCAGCCGATCTACAGTTTGTACTGAATGTTGCCGCTCAGCTCAGCGAAATAGTGACTGAATATGTAGTGATCGTCAATAAAAGCACGGTTCCCGTAGGTACTTCCGAACGGGTGCATACAGTACTGGCCCAAAAGCTGGATACGGCTCTTTTTGATGTAGTCAGCAATCCTGAATTTCTGAGAGAAGGCGTAGCGGTAGATGATTTTCTGAAGCCGGACCGGGTAGTGATCGGCACTTCATCCGATGTGGCGCGCAAGCTGATGGAAGAGCTGTATATGCCGTTTCTGCGTCAGGGAAACCCGATTTATTTCATGGATGAGCGCAGTGCGGAAATGACCAAATATGCGGCCAACGCTTATCTGGCTATGCGGGTTTCTTTCATGAATGAGATGTCCAACCTGTGTGAGCGTGCCGGCGCCAATGTAGATCATGTGCGGATCGGCATCGGCTCAGACAGTCGCATTGGCAAGCGTTTTCTATTTCCCGGAGTTGGCTATGGCGGCTCCTGCTTTCCTAAAGATGTAAAAGCCTTGGCCCAGACTGCCCGTGAGCTGGACTATGATTTTTCCCTCGTCAATACTGTGATGAAGGTCAACGAAAATCAGAAGCTGATACTGGGAGATAAGATCCGGAATTATTTTGGCCTCGATCTTGCAGGGCTTACCATCGCTGTATGGGGGCTTTCCTTCAAGCCGGATACGGATGACATCCGCGAAGCGCCGTCTTTGGAGCTGATCAACGATTTGCTCAAGTGCGGCGCCAGCGTTCGTGCATTTGATCCGGAAGCGATGCCTAATACCAAAAGCATTCTTGGAGACAGCGTTTACTTTGCCAAAGACCAATATGATGCGCTGGACACGGCAGATGCGCTGGCTATTGTCACCGAATGGAGCGAATTCCGCAATCCGGATTTTACCCGCATAGAGCAAAAACTGAAGCAGCCTGCCATCTTTGACGGCAGAAATGTGTACACCCTTGAAAAAATGAATTCACTGGGCTTTTATTATGAAAGCATGGGACGGAAAACCGTTCATGAGCAGCTAAGGCCAGCCCTGAAACCGGAAACCATTGTGCGCAGCCGTGGACTTTAATAAACGGGAATTTTTATTGTAAATACATGGTAAAATTGAATCCTGCATTTGCTAAAAACATTCAGCTTGCTTAAATTTAGTATTCATTAAATACTTTCAAGCAAAATGTCGAACGTAATTGCCAAAGAAGAGATTGCCGGGTACAACATTATTCCCGCATTTGTGGACAAGTCTGATTATTGGGTAGAGCAGCTTCGTTATGCTGAGCGCCTTGGCAATGAGTTTAAAGGTAAAACAACCATCACTTTTGAGACTACTTCCGGTCCGCGAACGGTTGAGACTACGGTGTGGTCTGTAGCGGATGATTATATGATTCTTAAAGGTGGCACCAATATTCCGCTGATCAGTGTGATTGACTTGCACTATTAACCGGATTGGTGTTTAATTTTAGGGCGAAGCCGTAAGGGCTTTGCCCTTTTTATTATGAATAAACTGCTGCTGCGCCTGGCGCTGTTACCCGCGGGTCTTTGGCGAAAATCCGGTGCTGATGTGATACAATTGCAGGCCATCCTGGAAGCCCGGCTCAAGATGGATGACCGTAAGCCCCTCAACTTCGGCCGCCAGCAAACCAAAAAGAAGAACCGGAAATTCAGCAGCGCGCTGGGTATGTTCGTGTCCCTTGTAACAGGCATGATCTATGTCTTCCCGCTCATCTTTGTACAGGAGCGACTGCTGGGGCTGACTATCTTCTTTACGATGTTCCTGTTCCTGCTCACCTTTACGCTGATCACAGACTTTACGAATGTGCTCGTTGACACGCGCGATAAGCTCATCATCCTTCCCCGTCCGGTTTCTGACCGTACGCTGGCCGCCTCTCGCATTCTGCATATAGGTATTTACCTGTTCAGGATCGTGCTTCCCATGAGCCTTCCCGGTTGGATCACAGTGGTTGTTCTGGATGGATGGAAGGCTTCATTGTGGTTTCCTGTCCCGCTTATGCTGCTTTTGCTGACTGCGCTCTTTTTAGTGATGGTTGTGTACATGATTATACTTCGCATAGCATCGGCTTCCCGCTTCCGTGATGTGCTGGGTTATTTTCAGATTGCCTTCTCCATTACCATATTCGCATTCTATTATTTAATGCCACGGGCGATGGACAGTGTGGCTTTGGCCAATGCAAAACTGACAACTTATTCATGGTCAAAATATTTTCCATCTTACTGGCTGGCGGCTACCTGGAGCTGGATATTTCCCGCAAGTGTACCGTCAGGCACTTTCTTCTACAGTATTCCCGCAGTATTGTTGCCCGTAGCATTAATCGTTATTACGCTCAGGTGGCTGGCGCCCCATTTTACAGCAAGCCTTGGCGGTCTGGATGCGGCGGACGCAGGCGATTCTGTATCCGTAGTACAGAAAGTTTATACCGGAAAAAAACGTTTTTACGAACGCCTCGGCACATGGCTCAACCGCAGGGAAGAAGCGCAGGCCGGCTTCATGATTACCTGGCTTAACACCGCCCGTAGCAGGCCATTCAAGCTAAAAATCTATCCCGTATTTGCCTATGTTCCAATTTATTTCATTTACCTGTTGTCATTAAATAAGCAGGCTTCCCTCTCCGATACCTGGCAGACATTGCCGCAGACCGGGAAGCACATCACTCTGCTGTACATGAGCTGTGTAGTCGTGCTGCAGGCATTGGGATTTGGCTCAGTATCGGATCAGTATAAGGCGGCCTGGGTGTATAGCGCGGTGCCGCTCAAAGAGCCCGGCGCGCTGATGGCAGGCTCATTCAAGGCCATGTGGGTGAAATATTTCCTGCCGTTTTTTATATTAATCAGCATGTTTGTAATGTACATCTGGGGCCGTCATGCGCTGCTGGATGTTGCGCTGGCGCTGGTGAACGTAACCTTGTTTGCTGTATGTACGGTAAGGGTAGCTTACCGGCAGCTGCCTTTTTCAAGGGCAGAGCAGATGAACAATGCGGGATCAAAATTCCTGCGGGTGCTAATGTCGCTGGCCATACCGGGCGCGCTTGGAGTAGGGCATTACCTTGCGCTGGAGCTTTGGTGGCTGAAGATCCTTTATCTGGTGCTCTCCCTCTTGCTTTTGTGGCTGGTATGGGGCAGCTATGCGCATACCACATGGGCGGATATAAAAAGAACAGAAGACTAGCAGTGGTTGCCGGTCCTCTGTTCACAGAGTCTGATCGTTGACTATTTATGCTTCGCCCATATTCACAGAATGCAGCTCCGTGAGCTCCATGGGATAATAATTATTCTGCTGAAACAGCGCGTCCAGATCAAAGGCTGAGCCTTTGGGCACATGGGCAAATACGATGCCGGCGCAATTGCATTCCCAAAAACCGCCTGCGGCCACTACCGGCTTGCCAATTTTATCAAGAAGCTCCTGCTTGTTCAGCGAAGCACTGCGCAGAAACATTCTGGTCTTATAGACAGATGGCTCGGCGATGGCTACCAATTCAAGTTCGCCTTCCACATTCATCATTGCAACGATGATAGTGCCATAATTCAGGCTACAGGACTGGATCGGATTTTCAATTAACCGGTAGCAGTTAGATTCCAGTTCTTCTGCGGCAACAAGTTCCGGGTAGGTGCAGCCTTCAGGCTTTACTTTAATATAAGTAATTGTTGATTCCACATTTGTTGATTTGAATGTCATAAATATATGACGCTAGCGTAACATTTTATAACAAAATGAAACTTTTTTTGTGTTAAGATGATGTAATTCAATTAACTGTAAAAAATATTAAATTATTTTCTACTGATAAATAGTATGTTAACTGTATTGTAAATCCTAAATTGATTGTCAATATGAATGAAAATAAATACGATGAACGCCAAAAATTTAACCTATACCTGCTCATATACGGTAGGTTACGGGAGTTGGTTTTAACAAATCTGTGTAAAACGGCACTCTTTTTAGAGTAATATTGCATTGCATGAAACACGTATTTACTGTAGCCATTATTGCGCTTTTTCTAACTGCCTGTACTAATGAGCACAGCACTAATCAGCTACCCAAAGAAGCTACGGATACCACTACAACCATTGTTCGGGACAAGCATACATTGTCCAATGCCGACAGTGTACGAATGAAGCATCTGGACTTGGATATAGCCGTTGATTTCGGGCAGAAGAAGCTTTCCGGTATAGCAGTATGGCAGATAGAAAATACTACCCGTGTGCCGTTGCTGAAACTGGATAATTATGGCCTGAAGATTGACAGTGTGTTTGTGGATCATGCACAGGTGCAGGCCGGTTTTTCACAGACAGAACCTTTTCTTGGAAGCGCATTACAAATACCGATACAGGCCGGCAGCAAAGAAGTGGCTGTTTATTATCATACAGCCGATAGCGCAGTGGCCCTGCAGTGGCTGAGCCCGCAGCAGACGAGCGACAAAAAGCATCCGTTCTTATATACTCAAAGCGAATCGATTTATGCACGCTCCTGGGTTCCCTGTCCGGACGGGCCGGGCATACGCTTTACGTATAATGCACGCGTGACTGTGCCCAAAGGCTTGCTGGCATTGATGAGCGCAGAAAACCCACAATCGGTGAATGACAGCGGCGTTTATCATTTCAAAATGGATATACCTGTGCCTGCCTATCTGATGGCGCTGGCCGTTGGTGATATTGCTTTCAAGAGTGTGGATGGCCGCACTGGAGTATATGCCGAGCAGTCTATGATTGGCAAAGCGCGCTATGAGCTGGAAGATATGGGCAAGATGGTCAACACCGCAGAGCAGCTTTACGGACCTTACCGCTGGGGCCGGTACGATGTGCTGATTCTGCCGCCGGGCTTCCCGATTGGTGGAATGGAAAACCCGAAACTCACTTTTGCAACTCCTACCATTATTGCCGGTGACCGCAGTCTGGTAAATCTGATTGCCCATGAATTGGCCCACAACTGGAGCGGTAATCTGGTGACCAATAAGACATGGAATGACATCTGGATGAACGAAGGATTTACGGTCTATTTTGAGCGCCGCATCACTGAAGCCATGACAGATAAGAGCTACATAGATATGCTTTGGGAGCTGGGTTATCAGGATCTCGAAAAAGAGGTCAGCACGATTGGTAAAGACAGCAAAGACACTTGGCTGAAGCTGGATCTGGATGGCCGCGATCCCGACAGTGGGCTATCTGATATTCCTTACGAGAAAGGTTCTCTGCTGCTGCGATTGATTGAAGAAACCGTAGGACGGGCCGATTTTGATGCCTTCCTGAAGCAGTATTTTGCTGAACATGCCTTTAAGAGCATTACCACAGAAGAATTCCTCACTTACCTGCGTGCTAATCTGCTTAGCAAACACGCAGGTGCGGAAGAAAAGATCAATATCAAACAATGGGTATATGGCCCCGGTATTCCGGCCAACGCGCCACGCTCCAACAGCGAGCGCTTCAAAAAAGTAGATGAAGCCAGAACTGCTTTCCTGAACGGGCAGATACCCGCTTCAAGCACGACCAGCGCATGGACCTCTCACGAATGGCAGTATTTCCTGCGCGGAATGCCTGATTCGCTCAATACTGTACAGATGAAGACCCTGGATGCGGCCTACCATCTTACGCAAACGGGCAATAGTGAGATCGCAGACCTGTGGTTTGTACGTGCCATAGCTGCTGGTTATGAGCCCGCCTATCAGGCGATGGAAGGTTTCCTGAGTCGGGTAGGACGTCAGAAATTTTTGGAGCCTTTGTATGGAGAAATGATGGAAAAAAGCAAAGCAGAGATGGCGAAACGCATTTATGCGAAGTACAGGCAAAACTATCACCCGCTCACCCAAGCCAAGCTGGATAAGATTGTACACTAGGGTCGGGGCGCGTAGCGACCTGAACCGTGGTATAGGGCAAAAAGAAGCAGCCATGCTACATTAGCATGGCTGCTTCTTTGAAATAAGATTCCTGCAATTTTAAGAGGCAGCCTGAGCTTCCTTTGATCCGTCTTTTGCAGTAGCGTACATATCCTGCAATTGCTTGCCAAGCTTGCCGGCAGTTTCTCCCAGTGATTTGCGGATCTCTTCTCCGTGCTTTGTTTTAAACAGATAAGCAGCGGCGCCTACGAGTGCGAGTGCAATTAATTTCTTGCCCATGGTTGTTCTGATTTTTAAAAGTGACAAGAAAACAGGTCAAAGAATCATGCCATTAGTGCTGCAATTGTTTCCGGATAAGCTCAATAAAGTGGTTGATATCCTCTTCTGTAGTATCCCAGGCGCACATAAGGCGCACTTCATTTCCTTCTTCTTTCCATACATAAAACGGAGTATGCGCCATCAACGGCTCATTCCACGATACCGGAATGGCAGCGAACACTGCATTGGCCTGTACCGCTTTATCGATCTTTACTTGTGGAAAATGTATCAACGCTTTTGCCAGGTTAGTCGCCATATTGTTGGCATGAAGCGCTGTTTTTCGCCAAAGCTCGTCTTGCAGCATCGCCTCAAATTGCGCGGCAATAAATCTTGTTTTTGAATGAAGCTGCATCGCCTGCTTTTGCTGGTACGGAATGCTTTGCTTCAGTGCATCATTGAATACAACCACGCCTTCCCCAAACATCATTCCCGCTTTGGTACCACCGAGCGAGAGAATATCTACCCCAACATCTGTAGCCATTTCCCGCAGGCTGCAACCCAGGCCAGCTGCTGCATTGAAGAAGCGGGAACCATCTACATGAAAGTAAAGACCGCGAGCTCTGGCAAGACTGCCAATAGCTGCCAGCTCCTCCAAGCTATATACTGTGCCATATTCAGTAGCCTGCGTAACGGATATAATCGCAGGCTGCGCATAATGAATATCACCTTTGCGGATGAGCCGTTTTTCAATGATGTCTGGTGTGAGCTTGCCCTGATCATTTGCCGAAAGCGGGAAAAATCTACAGCCGGTCAGGGATTCCGGAGCAGAAGATTCATCGTTATAGAAATGAGCAATGTCTGCGCATAACACAGATTGGTAAGACCGTGTTGCGCTCATTACACTCAATACATTTGCGCCCGTTCCATTGTACACGAAATAAGTATCAACATCAGCACCGAATACTTCTTTAAAAAGAACTCGTGTGCGAATAGTGATATCGTCGGCGCCGTAAGACCGTTCGTGTTCATTATTGGCGGCAGCCAGCGCGGCCATGACTTCCGGCAGCACACCGGCATAATTATCAGATGCAAAGCTTTTCAAGAGTAGAACTTTTTAGCAAAAAATAAGCGGACCGGCTTGCAAGCCGGTCCGCAAAAATCATCTATTTCTTTCAGCATAAACTACAAAGCGCCTCCAAAAGTATCGCCCTGCCGCATATCGCCTGTTTCATAGCCTTTCTTAAACCAGCTTACGCGCTGTGCTGAGGTGCCATGTGTAAATGCATCCGGTACTATATAGCCCTGTGCCTGCTTCTGCAATTTATCATCACCAATGGCGCTGGCGGCATTCAGGGCTTCCTCTATATCACCGGCTTCCAGGATGCTTTTCATCTCCTGCGCATGATGTGCCCACACCCCGGCATAGAAGTCAGCCTGCAGCTCCAGTTTCACAGAAAGCTGATTGGCTTCGCGCTCATCTGCCTGCTGTTGTAATTGGTGCACTTTATCAGAGATGCCCAAAAGGTTTTGTACATGATGGCCTACCTCATGAGCAATCACATAAGCATTTGCAAAATCACCCTGAGCCTGAAATCGATTGGCCAGCTCGTTGAAAAATGCAAGATCAATATAAACTTTGCTGTCCAGCGGGCAGTAGAATGGTCCGGTAGAAGAACTGGCATTGCCGCAGCCGCTCTCAACCGCATCAGTGAACAGTACCAGCTTGGGTTTGGTATAAGTGCGTCCCATCTGGGTAAAAAGCTTGGTCCATACATCTTCCGTTGTATGCAGCACTTTGGCAACAAACTTTTTGCCTTCATCATCCTGTGGCGCATTAGCCGGCGCAGTCTGTTGCGTAGGTGTATTGCCACCATTAATGCTGTTGAGCAGCTGGGATGGATTTTTCCCTAGCAGCATTGCTATAAGTACGATAGCTATGGTGCCTAATCCGCCGCCCACGGCTACATGACGGCCGCCAAAGCCGCGCCGGTCTTCTACATTATCGCTTTCCTGTTCGCCTCCTAAGTTCATAATAAGGGTGTTTTAAAAATGATACTACAAGATAATGCCAATTGCTGCAAGAAATGCTTTTTGCTGTTTTTTGGATGACATTTAAAATGCCAGTCCGGGTCGGGCCGCATTGCAAATGCGGCTCAGCGTGGCAGAAACATTCAACAAAAAAGCAGGCGCTATGGCCTGCTTTTTAATCGAAAAATATTACTGCATTTTAAAACGCTGCATTTTTGGGTGTTCTTGGGAATGGAATGACATCACGGATGTTGGTCATGCCGGTTACGAACAATACCATGCGCTCAAAACCCAGTCCAAAGCCTGCATGGGGTACCGTGCCAAAGCGGCGCGTATCCAGATACCAGTAAAGCTCTTCTTCCGGAATATGCATCTCCTGCATACGTTGCAACAGTTTATCCAGCCGCTCTTCACGCTGCGAGCCGCCTACGATCTCGCCGATGCCGGGAGCTAGGATGTCCATGGCTGCAACGGTCTTGCCATCCTCATTCATGCGCATGTAAAATGCCTTAATGTCCTTTGGATAGTCAGTCACGATCACCGGCTTTTTAAAATGTTTTTCTACTAAATAACGCTCATGCTCACTCTGCATATCAATTCCCCACGATACCTCGTACTGAAATTTCTTTTTCTTGTAAGCAGGCGATTGCAATAAAATGTCAATCGCTTCTGTATAAGTGACGCGCTCAAATTGATTGTTCAGCACAAGCTCCAGCTTTTCGATCAGGCCCATATCGCTGCGCTCGGCCATTGGCTTCTGCTTTTCTTCATCCGCAAGGCGCGCTGCCAGGAACTCCAGATCTGAACGATTATTTTTCAGCGCATAGCCGATCAGGTATTTGATGAAATCTTCTGCCAAGTCCATATTCTCTTTCAGCTCATTAAAAGCTACTTCCGGCTCGATCATCCAGAACTCGGCGAGGTGGCGTGTGGTATTGCTATTCTCTGCACGGAAAGTAGGGCCGAAGGTGTACACTTCACCCAGCGCAGTAGCTCCAAGTTCGGCCTCAAGCTGGCCGCTTACTGTAAGATTGGTGCTGCGGCCAAAGAAATCTTCGCTATAATCAATCTCACCCTGCTCCGTTTTCGGTGCGCCTTCCATTGGTAGGGTAGTCACGCGAAACATTTCACCGGCGCCTTCGGCATCGCTGGCGGTAACGATTGGTGTGTGCAGATATACAAAGCCACGCTCATTAAAAAACTGGTGAATGGCAAACGCCAGAGCATGACGCACACGGAATATTGCACCGAACGTATTGGTACGGAAGCGCAGGTGAGCGATCTCGCGCAGGTACTCGAGCGAAGGGCGGTTCTTTAGCTGTAATGGAAATTGCTCATTGTCGCAATCGCCGAGAATGGTTACCATATCTGCCTTGATCTCTACACGCTGGCCTTTGCCCAGTGACGGAATTACTGTGCCGGTAATGCTCAGCGCTGCGCCTGTAGTAATCCGGCGCACAATAGCTTCTTCAAAACCAAGCGCAATAACGGCCTGTATATTATCAATGCAGGAGCCATCATTGACGGCGATAAACTGATTGTTCCGGAAAGAGCGGACCCAGCCTTTGATAGTTACCGGATAGTCCGTTTGTTCATCAGCCAGAATGGCTTTTATCTTGGTGCGTTGCATGTATGCTGTTGTTGTGAAAGGGTTTTATTTTTTAGCTGGAGCTGTTGTGCTTTCCGAAGCAGGCAGGTCCTTTTTCGCAGGCTTATCAAAGAAGAGAAATTTTATAGAAATAGCCAACAGGAACAAGGCAAAGAATTTCTTTACACTGTCTTTATCCATCCGGTTAGCGATCTGTCCGCCAAAGTACGCCCCAAAGACAAACCCTGCACAAAGGAGAAGCGCTACCGTTACATTCACCTGACCATTCCGGTAATATTGCCAGACTCCTGCAAGGCCAATGGGTGGCAGTAGCATAGCCAGCGAAGTGCCGGTAGCCATCTTGGGATTCATGCCGGGTATCAGCGCCGTCATGGCGATCAGCGCAGGAACAACCACAATGCCTCCGCCAATGCCGACCATGCTGCCCAGCATACCTGCCACGAGCCCTACAATGATAATCAGAATGATGGTGGTTGTAGTCATACGCTTATTCTTATTCAATAGTGCCTATTGCTCGCTTAATGCTGCCGAAGTTTTTTTGGCCATCAGCGCTTCATAATCTTTAATCGCGTGACCAAGAATTTTCTTCGCCAGCCGCGCGCCGCCGAATTCATCGATCTTAACCACCTTATTTTCAAGGCGCTTGTATTCTTCAAAGAAATGGCGCATCTCAGCCACAAAGTGCGGCGGAAGATCTTCAATATCGTTGATATAGTTTACGCTCATGTCATGTGCGCAAACAGCGATCAGCTTATCATCTGCCTCGCCCTGATCCAGCATCCGCATTACTCCGATAACCTTGGCTTCTACCAGGCACAAAGGCTGCATATCGATCTGGGAAAGCACGAGTATATCCAACGGATCATGATCATCGCAATAGGTACGCGGAATGAAGCCATAATTGGCCGGATAATATACCGAAGAATAAAGCACACGGTCCAGCTTCAGCAGGCCTGTTTCTTTATCCAGCTCATACTTGGCACGCGATCCTTTCGGGATCTCTATAATGGCATTCACCGTTTCGGGTACATTTTCTCCGTAACTTACCGAATGCCATGGGTTGAAGCTCATATCGTTTCCTTAATTTAGGGCGCAAAGGTAAGGAGCGGATGATTCATGCACGCATAAATTGTAGAAAAAGAGCAGGGTGTTTTATGGATAAACCTAGTATTGGCGCGGTTTTTAGGGGTGGTTTTACCATTGGGTAAAATTTATGAAGCGCAAGTTGTTTTTTTACTACTGACCTATATCTTTGCAAGCACTCACTATTTAATAACTATTCAGTCAAGGTTTTTTCACTCAACTCAAATTTTCAAAAACAACAGACAAAAGCAACCACTATGGCAGACGTAAAAACTACCGCAGCAAAGCCTGGTACTCCTAACAGCGGCAACCGCTCCGGCAAGCCAAAGAATTCTAACAACTTCTTCGTAAATCTGATCATTGTAGCAGCTTGTATCCTTACAGGTATTCTGATCTACAATTTTGTGTTGGGCAATCCGAATAACTTCGCAGACGGCGCAGCCCGTCACAAAGGCAAGCCTGGTAACTTCATGGCTACCATGTATGAAGGCGGCTTTGTAGTACCTATCCTGATGGCAACCCTGCTTACATTGCTTTGCTTTGTAGTAGAGCGCTTCATGACTATTTTCAAAGCCCGTGGCAAGGGCAACAGCGGTGAGTTCGTACGTAAAGTACAGTATCACCTCGCCAACAAAAACCTTGATGCTGCGCTTGCTGAGTGTGATAAGCAAGGTGGATCTGTAGGCAATGTAATGCGTGCCGGTCTGGTAAAATACCGCGCTATGATGAACAATACCGAGCTGGATACAGACCAGAAAGTATTGAGCATCCAGAAAGAAATCGAAGAAGCTACTGCGCTTGAGCTGCCTATGCTGGAAAAGAACCTCGTATTCCTTTCTACCATCGCATCTTGCGCTACGCTCCTCGGCCTGTTCGGTACCGTACTGGGTATGATCCGTTCATTCGCTGCGATGGCAACCGGTGGTGCTGCTGATGCCGGTGCGCTGGCAGGTGGTATCTCTGAAGCCCTGATCAATACCGCACTCGGTATCAGCACTTCATTCATCGCCATCATCATGTACAACTTCTTTACTACAATCATTGATGGTATCACTTTTGGTATCGATGAAAGCGGTTTTACACTGACGCAAAGCTTTGCAGCTACCTACAAATAATAAAAGTATCAGGTAGAAACGCGCTTCAGGCGCGTTCTTCAAAGGGTATTTCAGAAAGATAATTTCCGGCGTTTAAGAGCGCCGGAAATTTTTCCAAAAATATTTGTGGAATATGGGCGTTCCCACGTCTGTATCCTATTCAAAGCAGAAAATATAATTATGCCCAAAGTAAAAATCAAAAGAGGCAGTACCAACATCGATATGACTGCGATGTGCGACGTGGCCTTTCTGCTGCTTTCGTTCTTCATGCTTGCCACTAAGTTCAAGCCTGATGAGCCGGTGGTCGTTAGCACTCCATCGTCCATCTCATCTACCATATTGCCGGATACTTCCATCATGATGATCACCATCGCGCCGAAAGATGCTACCCACAGCAACGATCGCGTGTTCTTTACCATCGACCGGAAGAATGTAGCTGCAACCGGTGGCAAAGATTCCCGCCTCGGTCTGATCAGCGATATGGATGAGTATAAAAAGCTTGGCCTGTCTGATGAGGAAAAGCTGAAGTTTGTAAAGGGTGCATCAGTTGGTGTACCATTGAACACGCTGAAGTCTTATCTTGATCTGGATGGCTTACAGCAAAAGGAATACGACCGGAAAACAACCGGCGTTCCGGTAGATAGCGCTAACAACGAGCTGACAGACTGGATTACCGTAGCCCGTAACAACAACCCGTTTCTGCGGATCGTCATCAAGGCGGATGGCGGTACTTCCTATCCGGGCTATCAGAAAGTAATCAAGACTCTGGCCGCCATGAAGATATTCAGCTTCAATCTGGTTACCAATCTTGAGTCTGTACCCGTAGGAACAGCCGCTTATCAGTCCGCACAGCAGACTGCCAAGTAATTTAGTACAAGACAAATATTTTTCTAACAGCTAAAATTTTTGAACAATGGCTGAAATGGATACCTCGAGTAGCGGGGGGCATAAAAAGGGCCCCGGCGTCAAAAAAGGGAAAAAACTCTCTACTCGGATTGATCTTACCCCCATGGTGGACCTTGGGTTCCTGCTGATTACGTTCTTCCTCTTTACCACTACACTGGCCAAGCCGAAGACGATGCAGATTACCATGCCATACGATGATAAAGACATGCAGCCAAAGGACCTGACACCGGTGAAAGCCGATGCTGCCATGACCATCCTGCTCAGTAAAGATCATCGCATCTATTACTACGATGGCATCGGTGATAAGCCGGATGCCCCGCCAAATGTAAAAGTGACCTATTTCCAGCCTAAAGGCGGTATCCGCGATGTAATCATTGATAAGATGAAGCGCGTGGAAGGACTGAAGGCTAATGGCACACTTACAGGTAAGGATGAAGCCGTATTTCTGATCAAGCCGGATAGCAACAGCACTTACGATGACTTTGTAAACATCATGGATGAGATGAACATCAATGAAGCGAAAGTGAAAGCGGTAGTTGATATCTCACCGGTAGATCAGGAGTTCATTCATGCTACTGAAGCTGCAAACGGAGGAAAATAAGAGCGGATTTGTGAAATCAGCGCATGGTGCGCCTTAGTTAACACCCTTAGATCAAGTACACATGGATATCAGTAAAATTCTTAAAAGCGATTACCTCGACATTTTGTTTGAGGGGCGCAATAAAACATACGGAGGTTACGAGCTGCGCCAGAAGTATCCGACGCGTGCCCGCAATGCAACCATCATTACGATTGCCATAGCAGGCCTGATTGCTGCCGGTCCGGTGATTGCAGGTATTCTTGAGAAAAAGGAAGACAAGAAACCAGTGGTGGTCATGTCGAAAGTAACCCTGGCCGAACCACCGCCTATTGAGCCGGATAAGCCAAAGCCACCACCGCCGCCGCCAGCGCCGCCGCCACCTGCAAGACCAACGGTGAAGTTTACACCTCCGGTCATCAAGCCGAATGAAGAAGTAAAAGAAGAAGTAAAGCCACCGGACGAGAAGAAAGGGGAAGTAGCCGGCCCGGTTACCGTAGCAGGCGATGCCAATGCTTCCGATCTGGCCCCGCCAACAGAAGGTCCGACTGGTAATGGTCCTGTGGAAGCCGCACCAGCCGCTCCTCAGATTCTTCGTCAGGTATCTCAGATGCCTCAGTTCAATGGTGATGTGGCCAGCTGGCTCAACAGCCACCTCCGTTACCCTGACGCTGCCCGCGAAGCGGGTACAGAAGGCCGCGTAGTAGTTGAGTTTGTAGTAAATGAAGATGGCTCCATCTCTCAGCCCAAGGCAGTTAGAAGCTCCGGCAGTGCAGCATTGGATAATGAAGCACTTCGTGTAGTAAAAAGCATGCCAAATTGGACTCCCGGCAAGCAACAAGGTACTCCGGTAAAGGTGTACTTTAACCTGCCGATCACGTTCAAGCTCGAGTAATCTTAAATTAAAAATAGTTAGAAAGGCCACCGTAAAATCCGGTGGCCTTTTTTTATTATCTGTATTTTAATAAAAAGATAGTGTGCTAAATTTTTTAAGTGAGCCAACATTTCTTACTTCTGTATTGTCTTTACCTATGAACACCTGTCTGCAAACATTCCTTTAAATCACTATTAACGAATTACCTGTCGCCATGATAAAACGAATTTTACTTTCGCTGTTGACGCTGACCAGCTTTAATGCCGCTGTCAGTGCGCAATCTTTGCCACCCGGCCAGCCAGAGCAGGATGCCTGCAACGCGCTTGCCTTGTGCGGCGGCAGCTTTACCACTCCTTATTCTTACAATGGCTTTGGTACCATAAAAGAGCAAAGTCAGCCAACTGCCTGCTTCGATGAATCCAACTCCGTATGGCTGAAAGTAGTAGTGGCTACTCCCGGCGAAATCCGGTTCATCATTACTCCCGCTGACCCTACTAACGATTATGACTTCGCCGTGTACAATATTACCGGCAAGACCTGCGATAGCGTCAGCGACCGTACCCGCGTGCGCTGCGATGGTGTGGATATCGCCTCCAGCCCCGGCGGACAAACGGGTTTGCTTCCCTTTGGTACCGGCACGGTGTCGGGTCCGGGCGTGGGCATTCCCTTCATCAGTCCGATTGTTGCGGCCGCGGGCGAGACTTACCTGATTATGATCGATAACTTTTATCAGGGACCGCAATCCGGCTTCAATATCGATTTTACCCAATCTACCGCAACGTTTGTGACCAATCCGGCGCCACGGTTCAGCTCCATCACACAGAACTGTAATTATGCCGACAGCATTCAGGTACACCTGACGCGCCAGGTACGCTGCGCTTCACTGCAGGGCAATGGCTCCGACTATCATCTTTCGCCGTCCGGCACTATCGGCTCTGTAACCAATACTTCCTGCCTCAGCGCCAACGGCTATACGCAGGATTTCACCATCCATTTCAGCACCCCACTAGCGCCGGGAACTTATACCCTCAGGCCGCAGAATGGCTCAGATGGCAATACCGTTCTTGACATCTGCAACATACCGCAATCGCTGACCGACAGCATTGTATTCACAGTAGCGGCGCCGCTGACCGTGAATGCCGGCACCGACAGAACGACCTGCATCAACGACAGCATCCAGCTTAATGCGGCAGTCGGCGGCGGTCCGTGGGCCTCGCTCACTTATCAGTGGTCGCCCGCTACTTACCTGAGCAATGCGACCATCCAAAATCCCGTGGCGAAACCAACGGCAGACATCTCCTACATCGTAACGGTAACGCCTAACGGCCAGACGGCCTGCGCTAAAAGCGATACGATCAATGTAAGCGTACTGCAGGGCTTTACGCTCACCAACCGCGATACCACCATATGCCTCGGCAGCTTTGTACAGCTCAACGCAACCGGCGATAACAGATACACTTATACGTGGACACCGGGCACTGCATTGACCGACCCGCATCTTCCTAACCCGATAGCTACGCCGTCACAGACTACCACATACACCATCACCGCAAGCTATCCCGGTTGCCGCGACTCATCCAATAAGTTGAATATAGCGGTACAGCCGGTGCCGAGCGTTTACATTGGTCCGGACCGGGTACTGTGCTACGGCGATACGATCCATTTTGATGCCATTGTGCAGCCGGATACCTTTACCGCTTACACGTATCAATGGACGCCGGCCGGTGTATTCAGCGCTGCCAACATCCGCAAGCCCTTATTTTTAGGTACCGATACTACCACTGTTGTAGTGAAAGTAAACACCTCTGCCGGCTGCTTCGGTACGGATACCGCTGTGATTAATGTAGTGCCGAGCAGATTTGCCACCATTTCTGCAGATACTGCCGTTTGCCCGCACGATAGCGCGCACCTGCAGGCCAGCGGGGCGGTGACTTATGAATGGTCGCCCGCTTATACGCTGAGCATAGATACCGGCGTGTCCGTTTATGCAAGCCCGCTTACCACTACTACCTATACGCTGTATGCCACCAATGCACTGGGCTGCCGCGATACAGAAACCGTGATGGTTACCGTGCGCCCTGCGGCATTAATTTCGATGCCGGATACGGTAACGATCTATCCCGGTGAAAGCTATGCGATTGACCCGCAGGGGAATGGCCTGTACTTTACCTGGTTCCCGCAGGGCGGATTGAGCAATCCGAACATTGCCAATCCGGTAGCCACGCCATCTACCAACACCCGCTATTTTGTAACCGCCACCACAGAAGCAGGCTGTACCAGCAGCGATTCTATTGACGTCAATGTATCGCTGGAATCGCTGATCGATATGCCGAATGCTTTTACGCCCGGCTCTGGAGTAAACGCGATTTTCAAGCCGGCGCACCGTGGCCTGGTAACGCTCAGATATATGCGCATCTACAACCGCTGGGGCGAAAAGGTTTTTGAAACCAGCGATGTGGACAATGGATGGGATGGTACGATTAACGGCAAGCCGCAGCCGATGGGTGTGTACGTGTATATGGTAGAAGCCAGTCAGCCCAACGGACGCATCTTCAAAAAGCAGGGTAATGTCACATTGCTCCGGTAAATCATAAGTTTTGTTGTAATCAGGGCTTTGCTACATTACTGTTGGTCGCTGTGGGATGCTCTTTGCGTCAGCATGACTAGCGTATGAGCCTATTTATTCAGCGGGGTCATCCTGAGGCACGAAGGATCCCACAGCAAGCAGGAGTCCTAAGCTGAAATACTATTGAACAGCGCGCAGATGATTTCATCTGCGCGCTGTTCGTTTTGATGAATGAAGCAGGCGAAATATACATGCACCTTTACACAATTAAAGTGCGATGCCTGCAAATTCAATTAGCAGCTGATACAATGGCGTTGTCACGCATGACAACATACTTAGCAGGCATGCAAACTCAATTGTCAGGCCTGCTAACTCAATTAGCAAGTGACACAACGCCATTGTCAGGCGTGCAAACATGATTGTTGTGCGTGCAAACTTAATTGTCACGCCTGACAATTAAGTTGTTACGTGAGCCAACAACTTTACTCAGGCAGCTTCAGGCTTTCCCAAGCCATTGCATCGCATTGTTCCAGAGCAGCGCCTCTTTTAATTCAGATGAGTAAGGCATGCTTTCAATCAGCTTGCCCGGCACATGCTCACCCAGCGGGAACGGATAATCGCTGCCCATGCACACCTTTTCATTGCCCATCACCTCAACTACATACTCCAGCGCTTTGGGGTCATGTACCAGCGCATCGATCCAGAATTTGCCGAGGTAATTTCTTGGATTAGCATCGTTGTCGATTGCGCAAAGGTCCGGGCGCACATGGAAGCCATGCTCGATGCGGCCTATGGTAAACGGGAATGAGCCGCCGCCATGCGCAAAAGCCACTCTCAGGTTAGGATGTTTTGTAAACACGCCGCCGAAAATCATGGAAGCAATGGCACGGGCAGTTTCGGCCGGCATTCCTACCAGCCACGGCAGCCAGTATTTCGTCATGTCCGCCTCGCCCATCATCTCCCAGGGATGCACGAAAATGGCGCAGCCCAGTGCTTCCGCCGCTTCCCAGAAAGGGTGGAAATAAGGATCGCTCAGGTTTTTGCCGTTGATGTTGGAGCCGATCTCAAGACCGGGCATCTTCAGCTCCTTCACGCATCGCTCCATCTCCCGGATTGCCAGGTCTATATCCTGTAGCGGCACCGTGCCGATGGACATAAAGCGGTCTGGATGCAGATCCACGCAGCTGGCCATATGATCATTGAAGAAGCGGGCTGTTTCCAGTCCGTGCTCCGGCTTCGCCCAGTAGTTGAACAGTACGGGAATGGTAGACAGCACCTGCATCGTCACATCGGTTTCATTCATCTCTTTCATCCGCACACCGGCATCCCAGCAGTTTTGCTCTACCTCGCGGAATACCTTATCGCCCTTGATCATTCTTGCGCAGCACGGCTTATGATGCTCCAGATGAATAAACTCGCCATACCCGAACTTCTGAAACCAGTTAGGGATTTTCTCGGGCATGATGTGGGTGTGGATGTCGATCTTCTTCATAAAAAATGCGAAAAATGGCTGGGCGCAATATTACTGCTTCGCAATGGTTTGCTACGGCATCATTTTTACACAGGATTCATTATTATGAAAAGCAACATAGGCATGCCATATGGCAAAGAAGATGATGCTCAGTGGTTGAATGATGTGCAGCCAACCATTAATGCATTAGTGAATTATCTTACCCGCGAGAACAACGGAATCGGGGTGTATGAGGTTGGCTCGTTTGTGCATCCGGTTTTGCAGAAAGAGATCCACAAGATGAGCAATCACCTCGACTATGTGGTGGATACCGACCTCTGCTGGGAAATAGTCTGGTAGCTTTTGCAGCCAAATGCGGCCGGCACCTGCTACCTTGCACCCGTTTTTGGTAAGATTCCGTTTCATTAATGGCTACGAATAAATACCTCAGCTCGCTGCAGGAGGAAATCGCCCCGCTGCGGCAGATACTGATCGGTCATCCGGTCTATCAATCCATCAGATCGCTTGATCATCTGCGCATCTTCATGCAGCACCACATTTTTGCTGTATGGGATTTTATGTCGCTGCTGAAAGCGCTGCAACGTGAGCTTACGTGCATCACCATTCCGTGGGTGCCGAAAGGCTCTGCTGAAACCCGCTACCTCATCAATGAAATTGTGATTGGCGAAGAGTCGGATGTAGATCAGCACGGCGCCAGAATGAGCCATTTCGAGCTGTACCTGCATGCGATGAAAGAGGCAGGCGCAGCTACCACCGCTATCGATCAGCTGATCGGCCGGCTAAAGGAAAATCCTGATTATCACCAGGCATTCCAGGAGTCAGCTGTGCCCGAAGCGGCACAGGCGTTTCTGAACAATACTTTTGAAACGGTAGAGAGCGGCAGGCCGCACATACAGGCCGCTGTCTTTACATTTGGCAGGGAAGATCTGATTCCCGGCATGTTCATCACC
Organism: Chitinophagaceae bacterium; assembly: GCA_965200035.1. Lineage (GTDB taxonomy): Bacteria > Bacteroidota > Bacteroidia > Chitinophagales > Chitinophagaceae > UBA1952. The sequence goes on from OZ241334.1 coordinate 3,187,421, forward strand.
TTCGTAGCAGCCTTGCAGGCGCAGGAGCCGGGCAGGGTAGATACCTTCCGCTATTATCTGGAGCGGCATATAGAAGTAGATGGCGACCATCATTCGCATCTTGCCTACCAAATGACTGAGGAGCTTTGCGGCAATGATCCGCAAAAATGGAACGAGGCGACTGTGGCCGTGAAGAGCGCGCTACAGGCACGCATCCGGCTCTGGGATGCCATTGTAGCTGCGCTGAACTAAATACTTTTCTATTGGCTAATGTGCATAGCGGAGCGAGATGCCGGCAAAGAAACTGCGCCCGGGTGAGGTATTGTAGTACCTTCCTCCGAACGCATTAATATCCGGTCCCGCGCTGTAGGTCACGTCCAGCAGGTTTTCCGCACCGGCAAACAACTCTGCAACGCAGCCTTTTTTCAGCTTTAATTCATAGGCCGCTCTGGCGCCCAGTAGATGATAAGCGGGATTCATGTCCGTATTGGCATCATTAAGCGGAAAGGCATCGTTGTAGAGGTAAGTTATATTCAGGTAAGCCCCGTAATGACTATGGATGGACACGCTGGCAGATAAAGTATGCGGCGATACGCCGGGCAGCCGGTTTCCGGAATAGTCCTTATCGATCTGGATAAACTGACCATAGCGAAAATACTGGTAGGTGTAAGAAGCCTGTATGGAAGCATCGCCGAATGAATTGTTTCCTTGTTTAAGCAGGATGTACGTCAGCGCCAGCTCAGCTCCAAGCTGCTCCGTATTGCCGCTGTTGGTATAATAGTCGCCGCTGGATGCATCGCGGCGCTGCACAATCGTGTGGTTGAGCCCGAAATAATAAATGCCGGCATCATAGCTCAGCCGCTGCTGCCAGAAGCTGCCCCGCGCTCCCAATTCATAATTCCAGCCATATTCAGGGGCAAGGTCCAGATTCAATGCGCTGCCGCTGGGAGCCATTTCTGAGCTGGCGGGCGGAGAAAATCCGCGTGATATCACACCATATACAGACACCGTATTGTTCCATTTTTTGAGCAGTGCGAAGCGCGGTGACAGCTCATTATTAAAGTTGCGCATCTGCCCGCCATACGCCGGTGAAGAAAGGAGATCATAGCTCAGCCGCAGTGCGCTGATGCTGGCTCCAGCAGTGAGTTTCCAGCCTTTCGGAAAGTTGAAGGTAAGCTGTGTAAAACCGGTCATCTGGCGACTTTGTACCGATTCATCCGTTTGCAAAGTATCCGGTTCACCGCCGCGGTTGGCATAAGTGCCTATGGTTGTGAAATTCTGCTGAAACTCTGCGCCGGCCAGCCATTGAACCTGCACGCTTTGAATATGGCCATCATATTTTAATACAGACCTGCCTCCGAAGTTGGGCTCAGAGGTACGCGAATAATTCCTGATATTCGGATTGCGCATCTGTGAATAGACGCCATAAAAGGTAGTCGTATTCTGCCAGTGGCTGCTTAGCTGCTGATGCACGGAAAAGCCCGCCAGCACCGTCTGCTGATAAATGGTAGCGCCGGCCTCTTCCGCACTTGGCGAAGCCCCTGCTCTGGGGCGGGCCATGCGTGGAGCGCTGTCCCACTCACGTAAGGTGAGCGCTCCGGGAGTTTCATAAGTAAGATTGCCGTACAGGAAATGTGCATCTAGCTTAGTTGATTTGCTCAATGCGCTGCTGGCATCCCAGGAAAATACATCGCGCTGCATGGCGGTCTGCGCGCGGTAGCCATCCGAGGTCAGGCGCTGATAGCGAATCGTGTTGTGTGTGCCTTCCTTCCCGAAGCGAACCTCGCCGGCAAGGTTCAGCATACCATAGCTACCGGCTGTGGCTTCTACTTTTGCGCCCGTTGTCCAGGGCTCAGCTTCGCTGTTGATCAGCACCACGCCTCCTGTTCCTGCGCCATAGAGGCTGCTGCCTGGTCCTTTCAGTATTTCAATAGATGCAAAGTTGTAGTAGCCAAGCTGGTTCAGATAAGTAGTGCCGCCGGGGTCGGTAAAAGAAATATCGTTGTAATAGATTTTGACATTGCGCACTCCAAATGGGGACCGCAATGAGCTGCCCCGCACGGCCAGCCGGTAAGATCCGGGAGAGCGCTCTTCCATCCGTACACCCGGCAATGAATTGACTGCATTGACGATGCTGGCGTTACCATACATATGGAGCAGCGTATCCGAAATCAGGCCGATAGCGGCTGGGATGTTGATGAGCGAGGTGTTCTGCTCATAGGCATGGACTGTTATTTCATTGAGCTTTAAAGAAGACTGTGCAGCAGGCGTATCAGAAAATAGCTGTTGGGAATACACTGTGATACTCATCCCAGACAACAGGCAACAAAATAAGAATAGCTTCATAGGCCGGATTACAAATGCAATGCCATAATTATCAGGCCAATCTTTTTTCTCAGAAGGAAATACATAAAAAACCGGCTGCTGATGAAAGCCGCCGGTTTTTACAGAAAGAATTTTTATTCAGCCCTTACAGGTGATTCGCAGGTTGTACAAATACGGTGATGGTATCACGCTTAGGCATAGTGGTAGCCAGCTTTACCGGATGTGCGGCTGGCAGCATTGCCATACGGTTGCCGGCAGGCGCATTGTCCACGTGCTTGTTGATCCAGTAAGCAGTTTTTAGGTAAGTCTTCTGCGGATAATAAACGAACAGGCAGGTACGGTCCTTGATGGTATTGATGATGGCAGGCGCGAGCTTTGAATTTACTGCAGGACAGCCCCAGCTGCGGCCAAGACGCTGATTGCCGGCAATGAAATCTTTGCACACATAATCAGCACCATGCACCACAATACCACGGTCAAGCGCAGCATTGTTAAAGCCATTGTCCATACCATTCAGGCGGAGGGAAGTACCATGCTCACCGGTATAAGTATCGCCGGTCACATAAAGGCCGAGGCTGCTCTGGTGGGAGTTTTCCAGGTTGGAAAAAGCAGTTGCAAATTCATCGCCCGAACCCTGACCATGTGCTACATAAGTATGCACCAGCACTTTATTGGTTTTCAGATCAATGATCCACAGGCGGTCCTGATTAGAAGAAAGCGTGAAGTCAGCGATAGTAAGGATTTGCTTATCGTCATTCAGCTTACCGGCGTCCTTCAGATTCAGGTAGCCCTTCATCGCCATTTTAAAAACTTCGGGATTCAGCCTATCACCCTTGCCAAAATCAATGTCATTATACACACTGGAGATGTAGCCGTCCACATCAGAAGCGGCATTGCCAACTACAACATAAGTAGGCTCAGAAGCCCTGACAGATTGGTGATAAAAAGAACTCAACAGATAGATCGAAAAACACAGCACACTTTTCTTTACAACCACTAGTCTTACAGTTTTAAGGTGAACGAAATAATTGATGAGTAATGCGTTATATCATAGGCGACTTGTACAAATATACACCTTTAGCGGTGTCAAACAAGGAAAATGGCTTCGTTTAACGCCCGTTTAACCCGTGTTAAGAAAAATAAAAAACCGCGCAAAACCTGTATCGGCAAAGGTTTCGGGCAATCAAACGTTATGCATTTTACCACAAACAGCATTGCCAATAGCTATACCATTACCACAAAGGAAATGTTTACTTTTGGCCGTCTTTTAAAAACATTGAACTAGAAATGAAAGAAGTGTATATCGTTTCTGCCGTACGCACCGCGATCGGTAGCTGGGGCGGAGCGCTGAAAGATTTCTCGGCTACAAAGCTGGGCTCTTTCGCCATCAAGAGCGCCATCGAGCGCGCCGGTATTAAACCGGAAGAAATCAATGAAGTGCTTATGGGCTGTGTACTCCAGGCTAACCTGGGTCAGGCGCCTGCCCGCCAGGCTGCCCGCGCGGCCGGGGTACCGGATAATGTGCCCTGCACTACCGTTAATAAAGTATGTGCAAGCGGTATGAAATCCATCATGCAGGGCGCTCAGGCCATTATGCTAGGTGATGCCGATGTAGTGGTAGCCGGTGGTATGGAAAGCATGAGCAATGTACCTTTCTACAACGCCAGCCAGCGCTGGGGCAATAAGTACGGCAATGTGACCATGATCGATGGTTTGGCGCACGACGGACTCACCGATGTATATCACAATTATGCGATGGGCAATGCCGCTGACCTTTGTGCCAAAGAGTGCAACATCAGCCGCGAAGAGCAGGATGCGTTTGCTACCGAAAGCTACAAGCGCAGCCAGGGTGCTACGGAAGCCGGTAAATTCCAGAAAGAAATCGTAGCCATCGAAATTCCTCAGAAGAAAGGTGATGCGATTAAGTTCGAAAAAGATGAAGAGCCGTACAATGTAAAGTTTGATAAGATCGCCGGTCTAAAGCCAGCTTTCAGCAAAGAAGGCACCGCTACAGCCGCCAACTCATCTACCATGAACGATGGCGCTGCTGCCGTAGTGCTGATGAGCAAGGAGAAAGCAGAAGCGCTGGGCATCAAGCCGCTGGCAAAAATCAAAGGCTATGCCGATGCAGAGCAGGCGCCTGAATGGTTCACTACTTCCCCTTCGCTCGCTGTCCCGAAAGCAGTGGAGAAAGCAGGCCTGAAGATGGAGGACATCAACTACTTCGAGCTGAACGAAGCCTTCAGCGTAGTGGGCATCGTGAATTCTCAGAAGATGAACCTGAAGCCAGAGCAGGTAAATGCCAATGGCGGCGCGGTATCTATCGGTCACCCGTTGGGCGCCAGTGGGGCACGCATTCTCGTTACGCTGCTGAATGTACTGGAGCAGAACAACGCCCCATATGGCGCTGCAGGTATCTGTAATGGTGGCGGTGGCGCAAGCGCAATGGTCATCGAGCGTATGTAGGCTTTGGCAGGCTCAGCCTGACAAACGAAAGCGACTATTGTTTCTGTTCAGATAACGCATCAGTGGCTCACGGATTAAATTTCGTGGGCCATTGTATTGTCTGTGAACGGCTAACGACGTCATTCAAGACTAAAGACGAACGACTATCTTTGTAAATATGGCCAAGAAAGAAGCCGGAGAGACCCCGCTCATGAAACAGCACCGGGAGATCAAGGCCAGATACCCGGATGCTATACTTCTGTTTCGCGTAGGCGATTTTTATGAAACATTCAATGAGGATGCTGTGGTTGCGTCCCGCATTTTAGGCATTACCCTTACTAAAAGAAGCAACGGCGGCGTAGCCAATTCGGACCTTGCAGGCTTCCCATACCATGCGCTCGATACTTATCTGCATAAGCTGGTAAAAGCCGGTCACCGCGTAGCTATCTGCGATCAGCTCGAAGACCCGAAAGAAGCCAAAGGTATCGTAAAGCGCGGGGTGACCGAACTGGTAACGCCCGGCATTGCCACCAGCGATAAGCTGCTGGAAAACAAGACCAATAATTTTCTCGCTGCGTTATACCTTACTGATGCGCAGTGCGGCGTAGCCTTCATCGACATCAGCACCGGCGAATTTTATACCGCCCAAGGCGATGCTGAGTATATGGATAAGCTGCTGCAGAGCTTTCAGCCATCAGAGATCATTTTATCGAAAAGCAGGCAGAAGCAATACCGAGAGCAAATGGACAGCAAGGTCTATACTTTTGCGCTGGAAGACTGGGTATTTGCCGAGCGCTATGCCTATGATCTGCTGCTCGCACACTTCGATACCCAATCGCTGAAAGGCTTTGGGCTGGAGGAGATGAAGCCGGCCATCATCGCCGCAGGCGCTGCTCTGCATTATCTGAAAGATACCGAGCATCCCAACCTGCAGCACATTTCCGGCATTCAGCGCATCGTAGCAGAGTCTTTCCTTTGGATGGACCGGTTTACCATCCGCAATCTGGAGCTGCTCTCTTCAACAGACGGTGGGGGCATTAATCTGCTGCAGGCCATCGATAATACCTGTACACCTATGGGCGCGCGGCTGCTTAAGCGGTGGATGATCTTTCCCTTGTTTGACCTGCAGGGCATTGAAGCCCGGCTGTCGCTGGTGGAATTTTTTATCCGCGAGCAGGAAGTGAGCCGGCAGATTCTGCAGCATATCAAGCAGGTCGGTGATGTGGAGCGGCTTATCAGCCGCATCCCGCTCAAGAAAGCCTCGCCGCGCGAGGTGATGCAGCTGGCCAGAGGATTGTGGCACGTAGAAGAAGTGCAGCGCATTTGTAAAGAATCAGGCTCGCCGCAGCTGGAGCAAATGGTACAGTCCATTCAGCCATGCGCAGAGCTGCAGCAGCGGATTAAAAATACCATTCTCGAAGAAGCCCCCGCCGTAGCTGCAAAAGGCGGTATGATCAAAGATGGCATTCATGAAGTGCTGGATGACCTGCGCAAAATATCGCGCAGCGGCAAGGAATATCTTTTGCAGATACAGCAGACCGAAGCCCAACGCACCGGAATTACTTCGCTAAAGGTATCTTACAATAATGTGTTTGGCTATTACTTGGAAGTAACTCATGCCCACAAAGACAAAGTGCCTGCCGAGTGGATACGCAAGCAGACGCTGACCAACGCAGAGCGCTACATTACTCCCGAGCTGAAAGAATACGAGGAAAAAATACTGGGAGCAGAAGATAAAATACTGGCGATAGAGCTGGATATATACGGTCAGCTGCTGGCGGCGATCGAGCCATTCATCGCCTGTATTCAGGCCAATGCACACATCATTGCCCAGCTCGATTGCCTGCTGTGCTTTGCGCAGAATGCCCAGCGCTTCAATTATCATCGTCCTGTAATGACGGATGAGCTGGTGCTGGATATACGCAATGGCCGACATCCGGTGATTGAACAGCGGCTCCCGCCTGGGGAATCTTATGTAGCCAACGATATTTTTCTGGATAAAGAAAGTCAGCAGATCATCATCCTCACCGGTCCGAACATGAGCGGTAAGTCGGCTCTGTTGCGGCAGGCCGCTATCATTACGCTCATGGCGCATATGGGCTCTTTTGTGCCGGCTGATGCAGCCACCATTGGCCTCACCGATAAGATATTTACCCGTGTAGGTGCTTCCGATAATCTGAGCGGCGGGGAGAGTACGTTCATGGTAGAGATGAATGAAACAGCCAGCATCATCAACAATCTCAGCAACCGCAGTCTGGTACTTCTGGATGAGATCGGTCGCGGCACCAGCACTTATGATGGCATTTCCATTGCCTGGTCTATCGTGGAGCATCTGCACCAGCATACGGCGCAGCCCAAGACCTTATTTGCCACACACTATCATGAGCTGAACGAATTGGAGGCACAGCTGCCGAGACTGCGGAACTATCACATTACTCATCAGGAAACCGGAAACAAAGTGATCTTCCTGCGTAAAATGGCGCCGGGAGGCAGCAGGCACAGTTTTGGTATTCAGGTAGCAAGGATGGCCGGTATGCCGCCGGAGCTGTTGAAGCGTGCTACGCAGATACTGAGCTTGCTGGAGCAAAAGCATGGCAGCGAAGGAGATGAAGTGGTGAAGAAGATCAAAAAGCAGCAGCCGGCAGCAGCCACATTTCAGCTCAACATTTTCGACGGGCTTTCAGAAGATATACGCCGTATTCAGCAAAAGCTGGATGAAACGGATATCAACACGCTGACGCCCGTGGAAGCGCTGATGAAACTGAACGAGATGAAAGAGATCGTAAAGTCTTATCAGTAGCTGTTGCCGCAAAACCAGTTTGGCCGTCTGTAAGTATATACCTGTAAAGCACCTTTTTTGAGAAAAAAAACCCTGTTTTTCAAGCTCATGTTTCTTGCTCCCCTGCTTTTCTGGATGAGCTGCATCACCCCGCGCAAAGGTCCGGCAAGGCGTTATCGCCAGGCTGCAGCACTGGCGCCCTTTGATGTGATCATTGTTCCCGGTATTCCTTACGATGGGCACGCATGGGATTCGGTGATGAAAGCGCGCGTGCTCTGGGCATGGATACTCTATAAAAATCATTACACCAAAAATGTGATCTTCTCCGGAGCTGCGGTTTATACGCCTTACAAGGAAGCCTACATTATGGGACTGTTTGCAGAGAAGATCGGCATTCCTAAAGAGCATATCTTCTATGATACGATGGCACGGCACAGCACAGAGAATGTTTATTATTCCTACCTGAAAGCCAAAGAGCTTGGCTTCAAATCCATTGCGCTGGCTACTGATCCGTTCCAGTCGTGGATGCTGCGCTCCTACACCCGCAAGCGTTTCAGCACACCGATCTATCATTTACCATTCATCACCGATTCGCTGGCCATCTATAATTCAGCCAACCTGCATATCAGCTCAAAAAAATTCAAAGAGCCGGATAACTGGACTTCTATCAAGCAACAGGAAAAGTTCAGAAAGCGCTTCCGTGGTACTTTGGGTAAAAGCATTGACTGGTCGCAGCATGAAGACGGGAAGCTTGGCCCGTTGTAGATTCATTGTCAGGCTGAACCTGCCGAAGCCCTCGTGTTATTTCCTTTGGTAGTCCGGTAGGCTTATTTACAAGTAAGGGTTATCGTTTGGCAAGCTCAGGATGACAAAGGATGATTGGACTAGGTATCAATCCCGCACATCGAGCACATCGCGCAGCGCATTCCCTAAAATGTTGAATGCATACACCAGCAACATAATAGCGAGCCCCGGAATAATAGCCAGTAGCGGGCGATTGGTAAGCAGGAAGTTGTAATGCTCTTTAATCATTAATCCCCAAGAAGGCTGCGGCGGCTGTACGCCAATTCCTAAGAAGCTCAGGCCGGCTTCTATAAGAATGGCCGCTGCAAAGTTCGAAGCGGCGATCACCATCAGCGGACCGGCAATATTGGGCAGTATATGTCGGAAAATAATGCGCACATCAGATAAGCCAAGCGCCTTTGCCGCTGTAATGTATTCCATCTCCCGAAGCACCAATACCTGTCCGCGAATCAATCTTGCGGCGCTCACCCACATGGTCAGGCCAATGGCAACGAATATTTCCCAAAAACCCTTGCCAATAGTCAGTGTGATGGAAAACACCAGCAGCAGGGTAGGGATGGCCCAGAGAATATTGATGATCCACATCACCGCATTGTCTATCCAGCCGCCGAAATAACCGGCTAATGATCCGAGGATAATGCCAATAGTCAACGAAAGAATAACTGCAACCAGCCCTACCGCAAGGCTTACGCGGCTGCCCACCAGCAGACGGGAAAGAATATCACGGCCATAACGGTCTGTACCCAGATAAAAAGTGCGGTGAACCATCAGTCGCTTTTGAATAAAAGCGCGTTGTTCATCCGGTTTATTCTGATGATCCGGCACCAGCTCATTCAGCGGATATGCTACCGTATCCGTGATTCCTTCATCAATATAATGATGCAGCAGGAGTTGATTGCCACTGAAATGATAAACAATAAATGGAGTGTAAGTAAAATGGTCTGGCGTACCTGAAAAAATACTTCTGTTTTCGCCATTTACAGCTCTCGGAATTTTCAACAACTGAATAGAAAAACCCGGCTTCCGCGCACCCAGCTCAATAATCATATTATTGGCATTGGGCGAAGAGTCGGGTGCCACCACATAAGCAAACACGGCCACCAGGCAGGTAAGCGCAATAATGCACATAGCCGCTGCGGCAGAAGGCTTACGCCAGAGTTTGCTGAATACAGACATTTTTTAATGCAAAATTTCGAATGCAAAATGCAAAAACCGATTCGCTGACATTACTCTTACTTTTTTGAATTCTAAATTTTGCATTTTAAATTATCAAAGGCCGTGTTCACTGATCAGCCACATCAGGTAGGCCATGGTTGCTGCGCCCAGCTTTAGCTCTCTGTGACTTACGGCTTCGAATACGTCCCGCTCTGTGTGGTGATAGTCGAAATAGCGCTGCTGATCCGGCACCAGTCCGGCTAATGGTGTGCCCAGCTTTTTCAATGGATCAATATCTACGCCGCTTTCTTCCAGCGAAAAGTCATAGACGGTGACGCTGGCAAAATAAGGAGCATATTGCTGACGGATGGTCTGCTTGTTGGCCGCGCTCATATCCAGCCCGATGCCTCTTGGCGAAAAGCCTCCGGCATCGCTTTCCATGGCGAGGATGTGCTTTTCATGCTTAGCTGCTGCACTGTCGGCATAAGCCCTGCCGCCGCGTGCGCCATTCTCTTCATTCATAAATAATACTGCCCTGATGCTGCGCTTCGGGCGAAGGCCGAGCGCTTTAAAGGTGTGGATGACTTCGATGGCCTGCACACAGCCTGCGCCATCATCATGCGCGCCTTCTCCTACATCCCAGCTATCAAGGTGGCCGCCGCATACGAGGTATTCATTGGGCACTTCTGTTCCGTGCAGTTCACCAATTACGTTATAAGAAAGCACTGAATCGAGCATTTTGCAATTGGAAGTGAGTTGGGCTGTAACCCTATTTTTGCGCAGGTTTTTCTCCAGTTCATCAGCTGAGATATTACCGATGGATACGGCCGGTATCTTGGGAATTGTATCATAATAGCGGGTGGTGCCGGTATGCGGCACATCATCCATTCCGGTAGATATGGACCGGATAATGACTGCCACTCCGCCTTTTGCGCTTACCAGTCCGGGAGTCATCCAGCGATACTTGACCGCGTCACCATAGCCTGCAAACGTGGAGATCATATCCTGACGAAAGCGATAGTTGAAGAATACAATTTTTCCCTTTACTGCATCCGGCTTCAATGCTTTGAACTCATCCAGATTCTGCACCATTACGATCGGTGCCTGAAGCACTTTGCCATTCGTGCCTACTGCATTGCCTAAAGACAGCATCTTTACCGGCTCAAAGGTCTTTGCGCCATCTGCTTTAAGCTTCAGCGATTCTGCGCCCCTGACCCAGTGCGGCACCCATACCGGCTGCAGCCATACACTATCCGCACCTGCCTCGCGCAATGCTTTTTTACCCCATTGTACCGCACGCTCTGCTTCCGGTGAGCCGCTTAACCGGTGCCCGATCTGCTTGGTAAGCGTGCGCAGATTGTCATAGCAGGTGCCGTGCAGCATGATCTCATCTCTGATTTGGATCAGCGTAGCCGAGTCATTATCTGCCGCATGTAAGCGCAGCGCACATCCTGCCACCAGTATAAGTATTGCTAATCGCTTCATGGCATAAATGTAACACGCGGAATGTCATTTTTTGGGATGATAAAAATAGCTTTACCGCCAAATTGGATCAATGAAACGATTTATTACCTCCATAATTACTGCCCTTACCCTGCTGCTGCTGGCCCAATGTTCCCCAAAGACGGCTGAGACAACGACCGCAACGCGGCACCCTGCACCAACAAATACCGGTGGAAATACCCGCGCGCCGGAACAGGATATGAAGATGGGCATGCAAGTGTTTCAGGATAATTGCGGGCGCTGCCACAAGCTGTTTGTGCCGGAATCGCGCACCGTTAATCAATGGAACCACATTCTGCCTGAAATGATTCACAAAGCAAAGTTGGATGAGACGAACGGAAATATGGTGAGGGCATATGTTTTATCTAATGCTAAGAAGGGATAATCACTAATCATAAAAAGGAACGGTCTTGAAAATTGGTATTGTTTGCTACCCGACCTTTGGCGGTAGCGGCGTTATGGCAACAGAATTGGGCATGGCGCTTTCCGGCAAAGGACATGAAGTGCATTTTATTACGTATCAGCAGCCGGTAAGGCTTCACTTTCACCCCAACATTTACTACCACGAAGTAAGCGTACCGGCTTATCCGCTGTTTGATTTTCCCCCCTATGAGACTGCCTTGGCCAGTACGATGGTCAATGTAATTCTCAACAATGATCTGGATCTGCTGCATGTGCATTATGCTATTCCTCATGCCTCGGCTGCCTATTTTGCCCGGCAGATATTGAAAAAACAGGGGCACGATATTCCATTCATCACCACATTGCACGGCACGGACATTACCCTCGTGGGCAAAGACCAGACCTATGCGCCGGTTGTTACTTTTTCGATCAATGAATCTGATGCGATCACGGCTGTATCCGATAATCTGCGTATAGAGACTTTTGAGTCTTTCGCTATCGAGAAAGAGATTCATGTAATTCCCAACTTTGTGGATATTTCCCGTTTTCACCAGACCGATAAAGCGCATTTCAAGAAGATGCTCGCACCGAACGGGGAGCGCATTCTGGCGCATGTATCCAACTTCAGAAAGGTAAAGCGGGTAGAAGATGCGGTAAAAATATTTGCAGAAGTAAGGAAGCAGGTAAGCTCCAAACTGCTGATGATCGGCGATGGCCCGGAACGGCAGCATGCCGAAGAGCTTAGCCGAAATCTGGGCATTTATCAGGATGTCCGCTTCCTGGGCAAGCAGGATCAGATGGATGAGATACTCAGCATTGCAGATCTGTTCCTGTTGCCCTCTTCCTATGAGAGCTTCGGCCTGGCCGCGCTGGAAGCGATGGCCTGTGGCGTGCCGGTTATATCCACCAACGCGGGCGGCATACCGGAGATCAATGTACAGGGCAAGACCGGCTACCTCAGCGATATTGGCGATGTGGCAGACATGGCGAAGAATGCCCTGCACATTCTGAAGGATGAAGCCACGCTACAGGAATTTAAAGACGCCGCTATCGCGCACGCAGAAACTTTTGAGAAAGCCAGAATCACGCCACTGTATGAGCAGCTTTATGAAAAGGTGATCAAAGAATACAGACAAAAGACAGCCAGTTAGGTTAGATAGCTGGTCTGGTAAAATCATTTCACGCTGATTGTTGTGCATGGAATATTCGTACCTCTTTGCTATTGCTCCGCCACCTGCTCTATTGGAGCAGATAGAAGCGGTGCGGAAAGAATTTGCCGCCAACTTCTCTTCCGAAGAAGCATTGAGGCGTCCGGTACATGCCACCTTATACATGCCATTCAGCCTTCCGGAGCCAATGGGTGAGCGCGATCTGGCATCCATCACCGATTGGATGAGCAGGCAGACCACCTTTGAGCTTTCATTGAAAAACTTTGGCTTCTTCGAGAAGCCGAAACACCCGGTAGTCTTTATAGATGTGGCAGATAATCCGGCATTGAAGGAGCTGAACAGCGGACTCAGCCGGTTGCTGCGCCTGCGGTTTGAATTTGAAGAAGATACTCAGCGAACACCTTACCATCCGCATTTCACCATCGGCTTCCGCGACCTCTCGCCGGAAATATTTCCTGATATAAAACGAGCATACTCCAAACGCCCTTTCAGCGCAACATTTCTGGTAGATCGTGTCATGCTCTTCCGCTATGCAGCCCGCAGGTACCGGATGCTCTGGGAGCCTTTCCGTAAAATGCCTTTAGGAATCGCCTGGCAGACGGCGCTATGGTAATTTGTAGTGCGGGCATTGCAAATGCCCTACAAAAGAAAGTAACGGAATCTCAGTTATTGTGGATCCTTCGTGCTTCAGGATGACCCGCTGTATAAGCTCCGCCGCACCAAAATCCCATACTGTATAGGTCATGCTGACGTCAGGAAGCATCCCATAGCGACTTGTCATTACCATAACTTACATTCCTCACGGAAACTTTTCTCACTGCAATAGTGTATTGATTTAAAAAGCGGGCATTGCAAATGCCCTTAATCAGCAGGCATTATAAATGCACATGAACTATAGCGCTATTCACCTTCCTCCTCATTACCTCTTTTCAGCTGCTTTGCCAGCCGGCTCAGCGCAGCGGGCGACAAAGTGTGCAGCTGATCCATCAATGCATTTGCATCTTCGGCAAAGCCGGTAACCTCTCTCAGCGGATGACCGGGGGCAAGCGGCTCATCCTTCGTTTCCTTCCACAAAAAGAGATCGTTGGGAGTACAGTACAACGCACGGCACAGCAGCTCTATATGCGCTAAGCTGTAAGCGGTCTTTTGTCCATTGGCGATGTCTGTGGCTGTATGTGCCGTAAAGCCGGCTTTGATCAGAAAGGAATAAGGCTTCACAATGTTTCTGGCCTTGAATATCGGGGTGAGATTGAGGGTAAGCATCAGTGATCGTTTAAGCAATGAAGAATGTGGATAATGATAAGGATATATTGGATTATTCCACTGGTTTATTATACATATCACGGAAGTAAATTGCCAATACAGGAATGAGCTGTATCAATAACGGAACTAAAATACGCATTCTAAGGAATAAATTTATCAATTCACGGAATATTCTTTATTATACATGAAATAAGATTTCAAAAAATTGGAAATAATATTTCAAAACAAGAATGTAATTTGTTAATACAGGGAAGTTAAATGCTTTGATAGTGATGTAGCAGTGCAGTATTATTGAAGTCCTGCAGCAGAATCCGGGGTATTCGGCGGTGTATCGTTCTGAATTTGTGTTAAAGCCAGAAGCCTGCTTGCATGTGGGCAGTATATCTTACCATAATCAGCGTTTAGCTCCGTTACTCTGGCTGCTGTGGGATGCTTCCTTGCGTCAGCATGATTGGTATGTATGATAATCTGTATTAGCTGCCGGGCCATCCTGAGGCACCAGAGTCCCACAATATCATCAGCATCAGGCTGAGAGGCTATTGAATATCCCCATTTTTACTTTTAAATTTTTACTTTTTACTTTTCCCCCGCAGATTTTTTGCATTTTGCATTTTGAATTTTTAAGATGTCCGATTTATTCCGTAAAAAGACCATTGCACAGATAGAGTTGGATGCCGCTGCCGGTCTTACCGATGGGCATGGCGCGCATGAGGGCATGAGGCGCGTACTGACCACGCGCGATCTTACCCTGATGGGCATTGCTGCCGTGGTGGGCGCCGGTATCTTTTCTACTATTGGTACGGCCAGCTACGATGGCGGGCCGGGCATTGTGCTGCTGTTTTTGTTTGTGTCCATTGCCTGTGGCTTTTCTGCGGTATGCTATGCAGAGTTTGCCAGCATGGTGCCGGTGTCGGGCAGCGCGTATACCTATTCTTATGTAGCCTTTGGCGAGATCATTGCCTGGATCATTGGCTGGGATTTGCTGATGGAATATGCGATTGGTAATATAGCGGTAGCTATCTCGTGGAGCGATTACTTCACTTCCCTGCTCGATGGCTTTGGCCTGCGCATGCCCCGCTTCATCACTATGGATTACTGGACCGCCAAAGCTATGGCTTCGCCGGATGCGATCGAAGCCTGGAACAGTGCGCCGTCCCTTGGCGGCAGCGCAAAGCTGATCTGTGATCTGCCTGCATTCCTGATCACTATAGTCATTACCTGGATTATCTATGTAGGCATCAGAGAATCCAAGCGGATGATGAGCGGTATGGTGATCCTCAAGCTCATCGTTATCGGCCTGGTAGTCGTAGCCGGCGCATTCTATGTAGCACCTTCCCACTGGACTCCTTTTCTGCCAAATGGCATTGGCGGGGTGATGGCGGGTACGGCTGCGGTGTTCTTTTCCTACATTGGGTTTGATGCGATTTCCACCACTGCGGAAGAATGTAAAAATCCGCAGCGCGATCTGCCGCGGGGTATGTTCTATTCACTCATTATCTGTACTATTATTTATGTACTAGTAGCATTGGTGCTTACCGGAATGGTGAGCTATAAAGAGCTGAATGTAGGCGATCCGCTTGCTTATGTATTTCATTCATTGCCTGGCAAATGGCCGCAGCGCTTTGCTGGTATCATAGCAGTGAGCGCGGTAGTGGCTACGGCCAGCGTATTATTAGTATTCCAGTTAGGGCAACCGCGCATCTGGATGAGCATGAGCCGCGATGGACTGTTGCCGCCCATTTTCTCACGCATTCACCCGAAGTACAAAACACCTTCTTTCTCTACCATTCTTACGGGCGTGGTAGTAGGAATTCCCGCGCTGTTCATGAACCTGAAAGAAGTGGTGGACTTGTGCAGTGTAGGTACGCTATTTGCTTTTGTGCTGGTATGTGGTGGCATTATCCGGCTGCAGCAGCGCCGCAAAGCGGCTATCCGCGATGGTGAGCAGGTGAGCGCTATTCCAGCCAGTCGTTTTCAGACGCCGTTTATCAGCAGTAGGATTATCGTACCCGTCCTGTTTATCACAGCCATTATATTGATCGCAAAATTCTATGCGGGCGGCATCGCCGGATTTATGGGAATCAATGAGCTGAATGCAGGGTGGGATAAGATGAGTGGCCATGTGCCTTACTTTGCTTTTGCGCTGGTATTTCTCATCACCGCGATTCTTTCTATCGTGCGGAACTATTCTTTGATTCCTGTGCTGGGCTTTCTGTCCTGCGCTTACTTGCTTTGTGAATCCGGCACTACTAATTGGGAGCGTTTCCTGATCTGGCTGGTAGTGGGCATGGTCATCTACTTTGCCTATGGCATCCGGAAAAGCAAGCTGGCGAGCAGGCAAGGCTGATTGGGCGTTATTTATTCGGCTCAATCTGTTTCAAAAATTTTTTAGAATGAGTATGAAGATCCCTTCAGGATGACAAAATTTATTCGGGACGACAAATTGCTGTGGATGATAAATTGCTGCGTTAAAAATCTCAGTAAATAAATAACCCAACCCAAAACAAAAAGGCCTGATGCAATCGCACCAGGCCTTTTTACATTTTTAATCAAATATCATTGTCTTCCTCGAGGTTATCGTGGTTATCACCGCCCAGGCTGTAGTAATTATTCTCTTCATCTTCTTCCCCGATATTTTCATCGGCGTCATCATCTTCGCTGCCCGGTACATCCAGGTCAGCGCCTGTCTGTCCATAGGTAGATTGTGGCTCATTCAGCGGATCGCCGTCTTCATCGGTTTCATCCAGCTTGGCTTCTTCCAGGTCCGCATCATCCATATCGCGGTTCTGGTCTGCGGCCGATAGCATCTGCAGGTCTTCCGGTGTTACATCAGCATCTGAATCAGTCGCATCAGCATTGCGCGCCGGCGGTACTTCCGGACTGCGCTGTTCGGCAGAAGATGTTCTTGCATTCGGGCCCATATCATCTGGCCCCGTGCCTACTTTCTGGGTTTCATTGCGCTTGTCCATAATGTCATCTTTCGCATCATAGTGCGGGTAGCCCGGGAATTTATCCTGATCGTTCTTATTATCTGGTGTGTTGTCTTGCATGATCAATCGTTTTAAAAAGTTGTGGAAAAAAGGTGTTAGCTATGGAATACCGGCCGTGCTGTCATCTTCTTCGGCAGGGTCATCCATATCCAGTGAATCGCCGTTCAGGATATCTTCCTCATCATCAGAAGAAATGGTAGTATCCGCCAGATCGCCGATAGGCGGTACGTGCACATGCTCCTGACCGGGAATATCACTGACATCCGGCAGATCAATCGTTGTCTCCTCCGGCTTCAGCCGCTCCCTGTCGCTGGCCGAATCGGTGAGGTCATCTTCTCTCGGATCATTGGGCGTTGCCATAATTTATTCATTTTACCTGTAGCACTCAAAAGCTGTGCCGGGAAATGTTATGGTTTTTCGTACCGCTATCTGCTTAATTTTAAAAAAGCATGAATCGCCGTACCTTCGCCACTATGGTAAATGAAATTTTGGCAGACGCATTGCCGGTGAAAGAGATCAACGAGGCAAGACAGGGGGAGGCTTATGCGCCATTTGCCAGCGACCCGAACCGCTACGCCAAAAAATTTTATATAGAAAGCTATGGCTGTCAGATGAACTTTTCGGACAGTGAGATCGTAGCTTCCATCCTGCAGGGAGAAGGCTTCGGCGCTACGAGAAATGCCGAAGAAGCTGACCTGATCCTGCTGAATACCTGCTCTATCCGTGAAAAAGCAGAGCAAACGGTGCGTCAGCGCCTGACCACTTTCCGCAGCAGCAAAAACAAGAATCCGGGTTTATTAATCGGTGTGCTGGGCTGTATGGCGGAAAGGCTCAAATCCAAATTTCTGGAAGAGGAAAAGCTGGTGGATATGGTGGTAGGACCGGATGCTTACCGCAGCCTTCCAAGTCTTATTGAAGAAGCTGAAACCGGACAGAAAGGCGTAAATGTGCTTCTGAGTCGTGATGAAACTTATGCAGATATATCGCCCGTGCGCCTGGATAGCAATGGCATCACAGGGTTTGTAAGCATTATGCGGGGCTGCAACAATATGTGCTCCTTCTGCGTAGTTCCTTTTACCCGTGGCCGCGAGCGCAGCCGCGAGGCGCAAAGCATTGTGGCAGAATGCCGGGATTTATTTGACAGAGGTTTCCGCGAAGTAACCCTGCTGGGCCAGAACGTAGACAGCTTTTACTATGTAGATAAAAACGGGCATGTGGTCGATTTTGCCCGGTTGCTGGAGATGGTCGCCCTGATTTCACCCTTGCTTCGCGTTCGTTTCAGCACCTCGCATCCCAAGGATATTACGGATGAGGTGCTGCATACGATGGCTAAGTACTCGAACATCTGCAAATACATTCACCTGCCGGTGCAAAGCGGTAATACACGTGTGCTGCAGATGATGAACCGTACCTATACGCGGGAGTGGTACCTGTCGAGGGTCAAGCGCATCAAAGAGATCATGCCCGATTGTGGCCTGAGCACCGATGTGATTGTTGGCTTCTGTACGGAAACGGAGGAAGAGCACCAGGATACGCTGAGCCTGATGCAGCAGTGCAAGTATGATTATGCCTACATGTTTTCTTACAGCGAGCGCCCCGGTACACTGGCTGCGCGCCGTTATCAGGATGACGTGCCTGAGGATGTGAAAAAGCGTAGACTCGAAGAGCTCATTGCCATACAGCGGAAGCAGAACCAGCTTAATAATCAGGCAGAATTAGGCAAGAGCTTCGAAGTGCTGATAGAAGGCAACAGCAAGCGCAGCGATGAGCATTGGGCAGGGCGCAACAGTCAGAATAAGGTGCTGGTATTCCCGAAAGGAAATGCTGGGTTGAAGAAAGGAGATTATGTGCACGTAAAAGTGACCAGTGTTACTTCCGGCACTTTATTGGGAGAAATGGTAAAGATAAAAATTATGGCACCGCTGATCGAACATAATCTTGCAGCTATTCATGCATTTTGCCGTAAATACTGCATTCAGAAAATGTATGTCTTTGGCAGTGCCGCAAGAGGCACCGATTTCAAAAGCAATAGTGATGTAGATTTTCTGTACAAATTTGCAAACACAGAACAGCGCCCTGATTTTTTTGATATGCTTTTTTCACTGCAGGACATTCTTGGGAGAGAAGTAGATCTGATTGATTTGACTCAGGTAAGCAATCCCTACTTTATCCAGTCAGTAAATGAGCATAAAATCAAAATCTATGAAGCTTGAGGTATTGAAGTTTCTGGCAGATATTCAGCGGGCGTTAAATTCATTGCAGGTTTATGGTGGAGCTGAGATGTCTTATAGTGATTTTAAAGCCAATGAAATGCTACAAGCTGCTGTTGAGCGAAAGTTGACAATCATCGGCGAGGCTCTTTTTCAAATCGATAAAATAGATAAGGACGTTCCTATAACAGACAAGAAGAAAATAAAAGGGCTGCGGCATATTCTGGTTCACGATTATGATAAGATAAACCCTGAAACCCTTTATACAATTATTACTAAGAACATTGATCTCTTAAAAAAAGAGGTTGAAACAATCCTAATCCAGTATCCGCCGCAAGGCAGCATGACACTGGACGATTGAAGCAATTAACTATGGACATTCAAAGCATTAAAAGCCGCTTTGGCATCATTGGCAATTCGCCCGCATTGAATCATGCGCTTAATGTAGCCGAGCAGGTTTCCAATACAGACCTTACTGTGCTTATTGTGGGAGAGAGCGGAGTAGGTAAGGAAGTTTTTTCCCAGATCATTCACGCCCTTTCTTCCAGGAAACATAATCCGTTCATTGCGGTAAACTGCGGCGCTATACCGGAAGGCACGATCGATAGCGAATTGTTTGGTCATGAAAAAGGTTCTTTCACGGGTGCAGTCGATAGTCGTAAAGGCTATTTTGAAACGGTGAATGGTGGTACCATCTTTCTGGATGAGATCGGCGAGATGCCGCTAGGTACACAGGCCAGGCTCTTGCGTGTTCTTGAAACAGGAGAATTTATCCGCGTAGGTTCTTCCAAAGTACAGAAGACTAATGTGCGGGTAATTGCCGCCACCAATAAAGACCTGTATGACCAGACCCAGCAGCGCACCTTCCGGCAGGATTTATATTACCGCCTGAGCACCGTGCCTATCCGCGTGCCGGCCCTGCGCGATCGTCGGGAAGATATTCCCTTGCTGTTCCGCAAATTTGCTGCTGATTTTTCTGAACGTTATCGTACCCAATCTGTGCAGCTCGATCCTTTGGCGCAACAAATGCTGGCCAATTACACCTGGCCGGGCAATGTGCGTGAGCTGAAAAACATAGCCGAGCAGATATCGGTGCTTTCTGTAGATAAAATGGTGACCTCTGAAGCACTGCAGCAATTCCTGCCACAACGGGAATCATCTGCCAGAACATCAATGCTGCCGGCTATTTCCCACGCACCATCGGCCAATGGAAACAACGATTTCAGCGGCACAGAGCGCGACATTTTATACAAGCTGTTCTTTGACCTGAAGAAGGATATGAACGATGTAAAAGGCCTTCTTTTTGAGCTGACGCATCATGGTCAGGGATTTCCTGCCAAGCAACATACAGGCGAAAGCTATCTGCCGCAGGTATCATATGCCTCGCCTTCTATGGAAAGCAACATGCCTGCCTATAACAGCGGGAATAATACGCCATTGCTCGTGCATCCTACCGTAAATGATGCCGGCCATGTAGACGCGCATATTGAGGTAGAAGAAAACCTGTCGATTGCGGATCGTGAAAAAGAGCTCATCATCAAATCCCTGAAAAAGCATAAAGGACGCAGGCGCGATGCTGCTGCGGAACTGGGCATTTCGGAACGCACGCTTTACCGGAAGATCAAAGAGTTTGACATTGATGATTAACAACGTACCGTCTCAGCGCACATATTCCACCACAGGTAAAATAACGGCTTCTATGCGGTTGCTCTCTTTCTTTATTCTTCTTTTATTGATACCGCTCACAGGCTGTGGAGTATATAGCTTCACCGGTGCGACTATTGAAGGAAAGAGCATCAATATTCACGTGCTGGAAAATCATGCGCAGAATGTATCGCCCTCGCTCAGTCCGGTGCTTACGGGCAAGATCCGCAACCGCATTCTCTCGCAAACCGGTCTTTCGCCGATCAACAGCGACCAGGTTGATTATGACCTGACCGGCTTCATCAAAAACTATTCGGTAAGCGTGTCTGGACTGCAGAATACACAGATCGCCTCGCAGAACAGGCTTACGATAGATGTGGAAATTACCTTCAAAAACAAGCTGAACGAGAAAAGCAATTTCACCCAGACTTTTTCCCGCTTTGCCGACTTTCCGGCCAATCAGACCTTGCAGGCGGTAGAGGGGAAACTGATGGAAGATCTGGGCAACCAGCTCGCAGATGATATTTTCAACAAAGCATTTGTAAATTGGTAGCCGAAAATGACACCCGCATCAATTAGCCAATGGCTGCAACAGCCGCATAAAGATATTGAGCCGCATACACTGCAGGGCTTGCTGGAGCGCTATCCGTATTTTATTCCGCTTCGCTACATAGCTGTAGCGCTGGAGCAGAAAGGAGGTCAGCCGGTAAGCATTACAGGCTATGCGCATCTGTACCAGGGCAACAGAGTCTTGCTTTATCAGATGATGCAGCAGCTTTCTAAGATTAAGGAAGAGCCTGTACAGGAAGAAGAAATACAGGAAAATTATGAAGAAAGCATAGCTCAGACCAATGACATGCTTTCATCAATGACCGAAAACTCAGAAGTGCAACAGAAAGAAGAACCATTGATCCAGCCTGTGTTTTCAGCAGATTATTTTCTGCATCAGGGAATACAAACAGATGATAAAATACCCTTAGAGACAAACGCTGCGCAGCGAAAAGAAGAAAACGTGACCGAGGAAAAGGCACCGGAAGATCCCAAATCGCTCATGGTGGTGATGAGCTTTACGGAATGGCTGATGTTCTTCAAATCCAAAACCCAAAAGGAAAAGGAAGATGAGGAAGACCGCAAAGCAGTAAAGCATATGTGGCAGAAAGAAAAACTGGCGGCGGCGCTGGAAGAAGAAGATGAGGAAATACCGGAAAATGTGTTTGAAATGGCCGTCAATTCCATTTCAAAAGAAGATGGATTGGCATCCGAATCATTAGCTGAAGTATTGGCCAAACAGGGCAAGTGGGAGAAAGCTATAGAGATGTATCGTAAACTGAGTTTGCGAAATCCCCAAAAAAGTGCTTATTTCGCGCAACAAATCGCAACAATTCAAAAGCAGTTTCAATAGATTATGTTATCCTTAATTACAGTTGTTATCATTCTTGCCTGTGTAGTTCTGGCATTCTTTGTGTTGATTCAAAACCCCAAGGGGGGCGGGCTTGCCGGTAATTTCGGCAGCATGAGCACTCAGGTAATGGGTGTACAGCAGAGCACCGATGTGATGGAAAAAGGCACCTGGGCAAGCATTGGCGCCATTGCGGTACTTTGCATTGCTGTAATTATGTTCGTTGACCGTCCGGCAGGTATGGAAAAGCAGCAGGCTCCTCAAAAGCAGGAACAGCGTGGCGCACCAGCCAAAGGCAATGCACCGGCCGCCGCTCAACCAGCAGCGCCTGCAACTCCGGCCAAATAATTCTTAGCTAAATCAATTTTTGTTCAAGACCTGCTCCGACCAGAGCAGGTCTTTTTGTGACCGGTCGGGACGCGAAGCGACCTGAACGGTATCTACAGATAGAATACTTATAAAGAGCAATCCGATATTCGCTTACTTTTGAGCGGACACGGCGATTTTTATGGCAAGATCAACGAAGAAGAAAACAACAAACACCCGTAGAAGTTGGCAGCGCTACGCGCTGCTGTTCATCGCCGGGATTGTAATCATCGGACTTTATTTCCTTTTTGCACCCAATACCGGGTCCTTTACACACGGCGAGTATTTATATATTCATACCGGTTCGGATTATGAACAAGTAAAAAGCGCGCTGAAAGAAGGCGGCTTCATCCGTGACATGGGCAGCTTTGATCTGATGGCTGAAAAGGCTAACTATCCCAAAAATGTACACCCCGGCAAATACCATATAGCCAAAGGCATGAGCAACTACAGCATCGTACGGATGCTACGCTCCGGCAGGCAAACGCCGGTAAAGCTGGTGATCGGGAAAGTACGCAGAAAGCAGGACTTCATCAGAATGGTCAGCGCTAACCTGGAAGCGGATTCAGGTGTGCTGAAGCAGATGTTTAACGATACTGTTTACCTGGCTCAATTCGGCCTGGATACCAATACAGTTATGTGTGGCGTGATGCCGGATACTTACGAGTTTTACTGGAATACAAACGCTGACAAAGCCTTCCGAAAGATCGAAAAATCTTATGCCCGCTTTTGGACCGAAGAGCGAAAAGCAAAAGCCAAAGTAAAAAACCTCACTCCGCAGGAAACAATTATAGTAGCATCTATCGTAGAAGAAGAAACCAATAAAAATGATGAAAAACCGACCATCGCCAGCGTGTACCTGAACCGCAAGAACAAAGGCATGAAGCTGCAGGCCGATCCTACGGCCAAGTTTGCTTACGGGGATTTTACCCTTCGCCGCATTACCAGCGCACAAACTGGTTTGGCATCACCCTACAATACCTACTATATTACAGGTCTGCCCATTGGGCCTATATGCACGCCCGGTGCTGCTTCTATCAATGCTGTGCTAAACGCGCCATCCAACACTTACCTTTATTTCTGTGCTAAAGGCGATGGCAGCGGCGGACATTTATTCGCCACCACTTATGAGGAGCATTTGAAAAATGCAGCCCGCTACCACCAGATTCTGGATGCGCGCAATGTTCACTGAGAATCTTCCTATTGCAACACTTGTGTTTAAGTGATTAAATACGTGTTGGTTGTGGTGTAAACAGATATTGGCAATTCCGCTTTTGCATTCTTCATTCTGCATTTTGCATTGCAAATACCTACCTTTGCGGCAAATTTCTCAGAAAGTTCATTTAAAATTCATCCTCAATATCCAATGAGCAAAGTAAAAGTTGCGATCAATGGGTTTGGCCGTATCGGCCGCCTCGCTTTCCGTCAGATATACAATATGGAAGGCATTGAAGTTGTTGCGATCAACGACCTTACCCAGCCAAATGTACTTGCGCACCTGCTGAAGTATGATACTGCTCAGGGCCGTTTCAATAAAGAAGTAACGCACGGTGAAAATTCCATCACTGTGGCGGGCAGCGAGATCAAAATCTATGCTCAGAAAGATCCTGCACAGATTCCATGGGGGCAGCACGATGTGGATGTAGTGCTGGAATGTACCGGCTTCTTCACCGATGCTGAAAAAGCAAAAGCACACCTTACCGCAGGCGCTAAGCGTGTAGTAATCTCCGCACCTGCTACCGGCGATCTGAAAACCGTAGTATTTAATGTAAACCACGATATTCTCGACGGCTCTGAAACCGTGATTTCATGCGCTTCCTGCACCACTAACTGCCTCGCACCAATGGCGAAAGTGCTGCATGATAATTATGAGATCAAGGTTGGTCAGATGACTACCGTACATGCTTATACCAACGATCAGAATACACTGGATGCACCTCATCCTAAAGGTGACCTGCGCCGTGCGCGCGCTGCTGCCGAAAATATTGTTCCAAATTCGACCGGCGCTGCAAAGGCGATTGGCCTGGTAATTCCTTCCCTGAAAGGCCTGTTGGATGGCGGCGCACAGCGCGTACCTACCGTTACCGGTTCTTTGACTGAGCTGACCACCGTTCTTGGCAAGAAAGTAACCCTTGAAGAAGTAAATGCTGCTATGAAAGCTGCTGCCAACGAATCTTTCGGCTATAATGAAGACGAGATCGTTTCTTCAGACATCATCGGCACTACGTTCGGTTCTTTGTTTGATGCTACACAGACTAAAGTTGTGACCGTTGGCGATTACCAAATGGTGAAGACCGTAAGCTGGTACGATAACGAAATGAGCTATGTAAGCCAACTGGTGCGCACAGTAAAATACTTTGCCGGCCTTATTTCAAAATAATCCAGGATTGATTTTATTTAAAAGGCTCTGATAACAGAGCCTTTTTTATTTTTGCGCTTGTCCGGGGCAGTCTAAAAAAAGCTGCTCATCCATATCCATGACCAAATTCTCAGATTATAATTTCGACGGGCAAAGAGCCCTGATCCGTGTTGACTTTAATGTGCCGATCAAAGATGGCAAGATCACCGATGATACCCGCATCCGCGCAGCGCTGCCAACCATTAAAAAAGTGCTGGACGATGGCGGCTCCGTTGTGCTGATGAGCCATCTCGGCCGTCCGCATAAAGACATGGAAAAGAAGGCCGAAAAGACTTTGGCCAATTTTACGCTGAAGCCGGTAGCCGAGCATCTGTCTCAGCTGTTGGGCAAAGAAGTGCAGTTCGCTGCAGACAGCATCGGCGATGAAGCTGCTCAGAAAGCAAAAGACCTGAAAGCGGGCGAAGTATTGCTGCTGGAAAATCTTCGCTATTATAAGGAAGAAGAAAAGGGAGATGCAGCATTTGCAGAGAAGCTGGCTAAGCTGGGCGATGTGTATGTGAACGATGCGTTTGGCACTGCGCACCGTGCGCACGCATCTACGGCTATTATTGCCAATAGTTTTGCATCAGACAAAAAAATGTTTGGCCTGCTGATGGAAAGCGAGATCAATGCCGCTGAAAGTGTATTAAGCAATACCAAAAAGCCATTTACCGCAATCATAGGCGGGGCAAAGGTTTCAGACAAAATCCTGATTATTGAAAACCTTCTGGATACCGCTACAGACATTATTATTGGTGGTGGTATGGCTTACACTTTCTTCAAGGCTCAGGGATGTAATATTGGTAACTCGCTCTGCGAAGATGACCGGCTGGATATGGCGCGCGAACTGCTCGAAAAAGCAAAGGCAAAAGACGTTTGCATTCACCTGCCAAGCGATAGCATCATTGCTGATAAGTTTGCTGCAGACGCCAGCACTTCTTCTTCCCAGAATGAAAATATTCCTGATGGCTGGATGGGCCTTGATATTGGCCACATGGCCTGCGATATGTTCAGCAAAGTGATCCGCGAGAGCAAGACAATTCTTTGGAACGGACCAATGGGTGTATTTGAAATGGAAAAATTCCAGCATGGCACCAAATGCATTGCCGATGCGGTGGCTGAAGCTACGGCTGAAGGCGCTTACTCGTTGGTGGGTGGTGGCGATAGTGTGGCTGCGGTCAATAAATTTGGCTATACGGATAAGGTGAGCTATGTAAGCACTGGCGGCGGCGCGCTTCTTGAGTATTTTGAAGGAAAAGAGTTGCCTGGCATTGCTGCTATTAAGAAGTAAAGATTGATTTTTTAAACCGCAAAGGTCGCAATGTATCGCTGAGATCCGCAAAGGTCCGGGTTGTTGCGTTTTTTGCGGTTGTTTACTTGAGGACTATGGAATTTGGTAAAGTACCATTACAACAGCTGGAGCATATTGATTTTTCCTTGCCGCCTGAGCCTGCCGGTAACCGGGAAGTGCTTGCTGCTGGTAATGGTCATACGCAATTTCGCATTGGCTGCGCGCGCTGGGGCAATAAGGACTGGGTAGGGAAGTATTATCCGAAAGGCACTAAGGACAAAGATTTTTTGACGGAATACGCGAAGCTGTTCAACTGCATTGAGCTGAATGCAACTTATTATGGCACTCCATTGCTCGCTCAGATCAGCACGTGGAAAGAAAAAGCCGGTGGCAATGATTTTTTGTTTTGTCCCAAGCTGCCTCAGGTAATCACGCATGATAGCAAGCTGCGCAATTCTATGGGCATGGTCAGTGAGTTTATCTATTCAATAGCTGGCTTAGGCGCGCATACCGGTCCTGTATTCCTGATGCCTGACCCGCAAATGGACATCCGCGAACGCGGCGTGATCAAACAATTTATGGATGATTTTCCGGAAGACGTACCGCTTTTTCTGGAGGTTCGCCATCCATCCTTTTATACTGATGGGTACGATCCTGAGATTTATGCTTTCTTAAGAGATCGCCAGAAAGGAACAGTTATCACCGATACTGCCGGCCGCCGCGATTGTGTGCACATGCATTTATCCGTGCCGGAAGTGTTTATACGTTTTGTAGGGAATGGCCTTCATCCTACCGATTATACGCGTATTGATGCCTGGGTTGCTCGCATTAAAGAATGGATGAATAAAGGCATTGAGCAGATTTATTTCATCATGCACCAACCGGATGAATTGTACGCACCTGTGCTCATCAGCTATCTGATCGAAAAGCTCAATGACCAGTGCGGCACTCATTTAACGGCTCCACAATTGCTCACACCTCCTACTTTATTCTGATGGTAATCGCTATCAGAGCATTCTGCGCAGATGCGCGCCGCTCCATGCGCTCAGGCCTCCAACAATACCACCGATAAAAACAGTGACCGCAATGAATGCGCTATAGCCCGGCAAGGAAAATAATCTGGCCATTCGCCTGGAAAGCAGGTGATCGTTTGGGATATCCCACCATAATGACCAGGCAAGCCACAGCAACAGAATTGCCATCGTGCCCGCGAGGAAAGCTTTTCCCGGCGTCAGATTCATCAGCATGGCTATGATGAGGGCAACGATGGCTACTGACCACCAGGGCAGAAAATATTCAGCCACAGCGGAGACAAGCATGATTGTAAGGACAGCAACGAAGAAACGCATCGGGCAATACCATTAAGGTCGTTACAAGATAAAATCTTTTTTCAACCCTGCTTTCAAAAACAAAAAAGCCGCCTGCTTTGGGCAGACAGCGATTTTATTTTGTCATGGGAAACAAACAGAGTAATATAGAGGCCGGCGGTATTACCAGTGCTAAAACAGGTAATTACAGAATGACGAAGATCACCCCCTGATCCTTGCCGTTCAATAGAACCTACCTTACCACTTACTTTACTCGATACAAAAGAATTGTATTCCGGCTATTGACACAATACCCAATTTTGGGTATTTTGTACGATTGTACCTTATCAGATTGTTATTATGACCCCAAAAATACCTTTAGAGCAGCGAATTCGCGAGGTTATTGGTCAGGTAGCGGCTTCAGATCACCTGATACCCGGCGTGAAGATCATCTACGATATGAGGAATGGGGCAGCAGTATATATGTCGCCCGCGGGACTGAAAGAGCTGGAGATTACGTTGGATAATCTGCGCGAAATGGGCAGCGAATATAACCGCCGTTTTTTTAATGCAGAGCAGTCGCTGGAGTATGTTCCGGAATTGTTTGCACAGCTGCGGGCAGAGCCGGACAAAGCCTTCACTTTTTTTCAGCAGGCCAGCGCCGCAGGGCGCGAATGGAAATGGTACCTGAGCTCTATTCATGTATTGCTCAAAGGTGATGACGGCCAGCCATTATTCTGCCTCACCATCGCGCAGCACATCGATCCGGTAAGTCATCTGACACCGAAGGTGGCCCGGATGCTGGAGGAACAGGTTTTTATAAAAGCACACCGGCATTTGTTTGATGAATTGGGAGACCGGGAAAAAACAGTGCTGCAACTGCTGGCTCTAGGCAGCACCAATACCGAGATAGCTGCGGAACTAAATATATCGGTAGCTACGGTAGAAACACACCGTAAGAATATACGCCGCAAGCTGCATGTAACGACTAATGCAGAGCTTGGAAAATACGCCATGGCCTTCGACCTGATCTAAGGCGTTAGTGCCCAGGTATAGGGGAATGGATTTTTGCTGGTATTGGCAGCAAGGAAGCGCAGCTTAAAATACTTTCCGGTTACCCAGTTGTCAATAAAATCACCATAGTGCCGGCTTCCGGGATTGCCACTCTGGCCGCCCGGATACACGCCGTATGCCTGTATATCCTGATCCATTTCCACGATCATGCGCCAGGAAGGACCATGATTTTGCTTCATCGCATTGATGGTATTGCCCCAGCCGCCTGTTTTCAGTTGTGTATAAGAAAAAGCAGGAATTTTCGCCAGATGCGTGAGCGAAGTATTTTTCACCTTATACCATTCAAGGCCTATAGTCGCTTTCAGTTTATTGAGGCTGTCCGTGGTTTCTTTGAATGCGCGCTGCACAATGTCCTGTAAGGTTTCTTTCTGAGGCGTATTACGGTCATCGTAGTATTGAGAAGTAGTATCTTCCAAAAGCAGCTGTACCGTGCGTTCGGAAGAAGGGTACAAAGCCGGATTGGAAAAATCATCCTGCCAGATGTCTTTATAGAGTTGTGACCACCAGATCTGGAATTGAGTGACTATGGAGTTGAGCGGAGCGTACTCGTTATTATTCCACTCATCCAGCTGCTCACTGTATTTATTAAAAGAAACAGGAGGTACAAACTGCGGGATATTGACTATTGTTTTGATCTGTTTTACCAGCTCAGACTGAGTGTTTGTCTGCATTTTGCTTAAGCCCAGCAGCGAATCAGATCTCAATGCACCACGATCATTTTTATTAAAAGGTGTTGCCTTGTTTTTTAAGAAAGCAGCAAGCATAGAATTAATCTCCCAGCTTCTCCATTCCACAAAATCTCCATTGTACCAATAAGGATAGGTGCTGTCCGTCACGCTCTGATTGGCGCTGACTACGTAGCCCTGCGGAGGGTTCAGCACATGCGGGTTTTCATTCATCGGGATATCCAGGCCCCATAGCGTGAGGCTGTCCTGTCCTTCCATCACAAATTTTCCCTGGCCTTTCCATTTATTGATGAACTGCCCTTGTCCCCACATAGCAATGTTGCCGGTTTTATCCGCATAGGCGAAGTTTTGCGCCGGACATTCAAAGTGCTGAATAGCTGCTGTAAAAGAAGGGTAGTCAGCAGCGCGGTTGATCAGAAAAATCGACAGCAATTCGTTGGTGGGTCGGTGCGCCATCCAGCACATCGCCAGCATATGGCCGGTCTTCTGCGGATCAGGAAAGCTGGTATCATACTGAACCGGGCCGTGAATGGTATAAAGAACGGTATCTATTAAATCCGGCTGGCCTTTGATGCCAATACGCTCCAGGCGTTGCTGAAAGGGCAATTGCTTTCCATTGAACAAATAAGTCTTGCGGTCTTGCGCGGTAATATCGTAGTAGTCTTTTACGTCGCGGTAATTGTTGGTGAAGCCCCACGAAATATGATCGTTGAAGCCAATCACCACGCCCGGCGCGCCGGGGAGGGAAGCGCCATAAACATTGATTCCCGGTGCGGTGAGCTGTATCTCGAACCAAAGCGATGGAAGATTTAATCCCAGGTGCGGATCATTGCAAAGAATGGGCGCTCCTGATGCTGTGTGCCTGCCGGAGATGGCCCAGTTGTTGGAGCCTATGCCTGATTCCTGCTCTGCATTTGTGTTTGGAAAAACATCCCCCCCGGCCCCCTTCGAAGGGGAAGATGTTTTGTATGTCCTTTTTGCTGTGCCTGTGTTTGTTTTTGCTGTGGACTTTGCTTGGTCGATTTTTGCCCATACCTGGTCGCCGGGGTAGGTGGGTTGTTTTTGGCTGGGCGGGTCAAATTTTGTTCCTTCCGGTATGACGGGTTTGCTGCCTTTGATTTTTTCGGGAAATAAAAAGTTGAACTGTTCATCTCCCAGCTGTTGGCGCAGCAATGTGAATGCAATATCATCGCTCTTGCCTGTCAGGTCATCCGCCATGTATTTAAGCAACAGCGCACATTTCAGGTTCGTCCAGGGCGCCGGCTCAAAATTCATCAGCTTATATTCGAGCGGCAGATCACGGTAGCGCAGGCTTTTAATATATGCATTGATGCCGGCCGTATATGCATCAAGCATCTCTCTGGTGCGCGGATCTGCCTCCATAGCTTTTAGCGAGCGCTCAGCGCCATATACCATGCCTTTGCGCCGTTGTCCCCGATCAAAATCAATGCCTTTTTTCCCGATTACCTCACTCACTCTGCCTCCCGCTGCTCTGGTCTGTAAATCCATCTGCCACAGGCGGAATGACGCATGCACAAAACCCTGCGCTAAATAAAGATCATGATTGTTCTGTGCCTGAATATGCGGCACGAGCCGGTCTTCTATCCAGATGCTTACCGGCTGCTGAAGTCCCGGAATCTTCAGGCTTTGAGAAAAGTTCTTTTGCGTCGCTTCTGCGGCAGTCCAGCATCCGTTAACCGGATCAAGTAATTTTCCTAAAGGCGGAATGCTGCCCATGGAGCTATTGAGCACCCAGATAAAAGCAATGGTAACAATCAGCGGGAAAAGGCGAAGCAAACGCATGGCACAGGCATTTGCCTAAAGCTAGAAATAATTGGTGGCTTAGAGTAAGTAAAGAATAAGTTGCAAAGATTCAGACAATAAAAAAAGGCGGCCATTGGCCACCTTTTTTAGCAAGATCATTTATACTAGTTCATCTCAACGGTAGCTTCCTGCTTCAGCACATTTTCCCATTTCCACGCAGTGCTCATCATCTCATCCAGTGAATACTGAGGAGTCCAGCCAAAGGCTTTCTTAGCATTGTCGTTATTGGCGTATACAGCTATCACATCGCCTTCACGGCGACTGCTGATCTCGTAATTCAAAGTTTGACCAGTTACCTTTTCAAATGCACTGATCAATTCTAATACCGTAATACCATTTCCGGTACCTAAATTAAAGACTTCACAGTTTGCTTCATTCTCACCATTCATTATGTATTGCAGCGCACGCGTGTGTGCATGAGCAATATCGCTTACGTGGATATAATCGCGCACACAGGAGCCATCGCGGGTATCATAATCTCTACCGAATACCATCATCTTTTCCCGCTTGCCAATGGCTGTCTGGGTGATGACCGGCACCAGATTTTCGGGCTTTTCCTGCAGCTCGCCGATATTGCCTGACGGGTGAGCGCCTACCGGATTGAAATAACGCAGCAGCATGACATTGCCCTCTTCCCATATGCGCGCCACATCGGCGCACATGGCTTCACCTATTTGCTTGGTCTGCGCATAAGGCGACTCCGCTTTTCCCAAAGGGGCTGCTTCAGCTACTGGTAGCTCGGTAACATTGCCATACACAGAGCAGGATGAAGAAAAAACGAAATTGAATACATTAA
Source organism: Chitinophagaceae bacterium (assembly GCA_965200035.1). Classification (GTDB taxonomy): domain Bacteria; phylum Bacteroidota; class Bacteroidia; order Chitinophagales; family Chitinophagaceae; genus UBA1952. Next base: position 3,219,230 of record OZ241334.1, read on the forward strand.
AATCCTGTGCGCACTTCAGCAGATTGCCCAGGCTCATCAGATTGTTTTTATAATAGCGCAAAGGCTCCTGAACGCTCTCCGGCACTGACTTATAGGCGGCAAAATGAACAATGCCTTCAATATCCGGATTCTCAATAAAAATTGCTTCCGTGTCCTCCATGTCGCAGAGATTGACGCGATAATTCTTCACCGCCTTACCGGTAATCTTTTCTATGCCACGCAGCATTCGCAGTGATCCCCGTGAAAGGTCATCCACAGATATGACCTCATACCCGTTGGTAATCAGATCCACAATCGTATGCGCGCCGATATAGCCACAGCCACCGGTTACCAGTATCTTCTTCTTCATTTGTCGCTAAGTTAAGTGGATAGGGTGATAGTTGATTACTATAATGATGATTGCAAAATATTATTAGACTGCTAGGCGTTTACTTGACCTGCTGCATCTGTACCAATCTTGTATAAATGCCATTGGCTGCTATTAATGAATTGTGGGTACCGCGCTCTGCTACTTTGCCTTGCTGCATCACAATGATTTCATCGGCATGTTGCACGGTAGAAAGCCGATGTGCAATAACGATGCAGGTTCGGTTCCGCATCAGGCCATTGATCGCATCCTGTACAATACGCTCGCTTTCCGTATCCAGAGAAGAGGTTGCTTCATCAAGAATCAGGATAGGAGGATTTTTAAGCACTGCGCGTGCAATGGTGATGCGCTGGCGCTCACCGCCACTCAGCTTGCTGCCCCGGTCGCCCACGAGTGTATGAAAGCCTTCCGGCTTGCCGGCAATGAACTTATCCGCATGGGCTATAACGGCCGCTTCCTGTATGCGCTCATCGGTAGCGCCGCCTGTTCCCAGGCGAATGTTGTTATAGATGGTATCGTTGAAGAGAATCGGGTCCTGGCTTACCACGCCCATGAGCCTGCGCAGATCATCCAGCTTGTATTCTTTGATGTTCACGCCATCAATTGATATTTCCCCGCCGGTCACATCATGGAAGCGGGGAATGAGGTCCACCAGGGTAGATTTGCCGGAGCCGGACGCACCTACCAGCGCAATGGTTTTTCCTTTCGGAATTGTCAGATCAATGCCATGCAGAATGCTCTTGTCACCGTAGGCAAACTTTACATTGCGTAGCTCGATGCTGCTATTGAATTCGTGGATGGGCTTGGCATCCGGGATTTCCTGCACTGTATTTTCTGCATGAAGCACCTCTTCCATACGCGCCAGAGATGCGCTTCCTTTCTGCACCTGCGTGATGGCAGAAGTAAGGTTTTTAATGGGATTGATAATCAGGACGAACAGACCTATATAAGTCAGAAAACCTTCTGCCGTTAGTGGGCCACTGCCGGATAGCACTAGCCGTCCGCCATACCAAAGGATTGCTGCTACCGCAATCACGCCCATCGTTTCAGAAAGCGGAGAGGCGAGCTCTGAGCGGCGTGCAGTAGCATTGCGCAACCGGTAGTTTTCATTGTTTATTTTGAGGAAACGCAGATATTGCGGTCTTTCTGCGTTGAATGCTTTTACTACCCGCATACCGCTGAGCGTTTCATCCAGCACACCGAGAATATCGCTCATCTGCTCGCTCATCTTGCGGGCTGCTCTGCGCAGTGAAGAGCCGATCCGGCCGATTACCAGGCCTGCAACCGGCAGAAAGATCAGCAGAAAAACAGATAACTGCGGACTAATCCACACCATAGCAGTCAGTTGAAGAATGATGGTCAGCGGTTCCCGTACAAATACTTCCATCACAGACATCACAGATGTTTGCAGCTCATTCACATCATTGGTCATCCGTGAGATGAGGTCGCCCTTGCGCTCTTCCGTAAAATAACCAATGGGCATTGAGAGCAGTTTTTCAAACATCTCGTTGCGCAGCCGCCGCACCATAGAATGGCGTACCGGCAATAGTATGTTGATGGCCAGATAGAGAAACAGGTTTTTCAGGACTATAAAGACCACCACCATGCCGCAGATAATGGCCAGTGTATGCACTTTATCATTGCCTGATAGCAGGGTGGACTTTAAGCTGTAAATGATCTGATCAAACATGCCGGCATTGGCCTTTGGTGCCTCCAGCTTATCGCCGCGGAAAAGAATATTCAGCACCGGCGCGAGCATACCCAGCGATACAGTAGAGAATACCGCCGCCAGCAGGCTGCACAGAAAATACAGCAGTATTGAAAGCTTATAATCAGAAAGGTAGCGCCAAAGGCGCGTCATGCTCTTCATGTCTATTCAAGTGAGTAGGATACACTGCCATCCTTTTCATCTTTCAGCTGAATGCCGGTTTCTGCAAGGCGGTTGCGTATCTGATCTGATGTGGCAAAATCTTTTCGGGTACGGGCATCCTTACGGATTTCGATGAGCAGGGAAAGCACCTGATCGAGCTTATTGCTTTGCTCCGCCTGCAATGGCTGCAGCCCTAGAATGTCTTCCATCCATACTTTAAAAGCGGTTTGCAGTCTTTCAAAAGTAGCTGCAGATAAGGCATTCATGTTAAGCTGACCACCTTTCAGGCTGTTGATGATGGGCGCAAGCTCAAAAAGATTAGCCACCACCTTCGCCGTGTTGAAATCATCGCTCATGAATTCGTCCAGCTCGGTAATGAATGTATTTACCTTTTGATCCAACGCTTCATCGGCTGCTGCATCATTGCCGCTGTGCTGTAGCTTTTGCAACACCTCATAAGCCTCCCAAAGCCTGCGCAATGCTTTCTCCGAAGCCTGCAGTGCCTCGTTAGAGAAGTCAAGCGTGCTTCGATAATGCGTCTGCATAATGTAAAAGCGCACAACCATCGGATGATACGGCTGCTCCAGAATTGGATGATTGCCGCTGAACAGCTCGGTCAGCTTGATCACATTGTTGTAGCTCTTGCCCATCTTCTTCCCGTTGATGGTGATCATATTGTTGTGCATCCAGTAGCGCACCGGCGCATGGCCATGAGCAATGGTGCTTTGCGCGATCTCGCTTTCGTGGTGCGGAAACTGTAAGTCCATACCACCACCGTGAATGTCGAATGTAGTGCCAAGATATTTGGAAGCCATCGCCGAGCACTCGATATGCCAGCCGGGGAAGCCTTCGCCCCACGGGCTATGCCAGCGCTGAATATGCTGCGCCGGTGCTTTTTTCCAAAGTGCAAAGTCAACCGTATTACGCTTCTCTTCCTGACCTTCCAGCTCACGGGTAGTCTCCAGCAGCTCATCGATCACACGGCCGGAAAGCTTGCCGTACGGATATTCAGCCGCATACTTTTTTACATCAAAATATACGGAGCCATTCACCTCATAAGCATACCCTTTTGCAATGATGTCCTGTATCATCGCTATCTGCTCGATGACGTGGCCGGTAGCGGTTGGTTCGATGGATGGGTCAAGGGTATTGAAGAGCCTCATCCCCCAGTGAAACAGATTCGTGTATTTGTGCACCAGCTCCATCGGCTCCAGCTTTTCGAGCAGCGCTTTTTCGCCTACTTTATCTACCGCATCGCGTCCTTCTTCTTCGAAATGCCCGGCATCGGTGATATTGCGCACGTAGCGCACTTTATAGCCCAGATGCTGCAGATACCGGTTTACAATATCGAAGGTGATGTAAGGGCGTGCATGGCCCAGATGGCTTTCGCCGGATACGGTAGGACCGCAGACGTAAAGGCCCACGTGGCCGGGAGTCAGGGGTTCAAAAACTTCTTTGGTGCGGGTATATGAATTGTAAAGCTGTAAGGCAGACATCTTTAAAAATAAAGTGCAAAAGTAAGGCTTAATAAACGATAGCGCAGCCTGAGCTGCCGCTGCGGTTTACTGATCTTCTGCAGGGGTAGTGCCGGGCATCTTAAAGCAGGCAATTACCGGATTGTGATCAGAGAAGCGCGTATGCGGCGAATAATAGCCGGTAATGCTCAGAAAAGCAGGATCGTAAAAGATATAATCGATGCGGAGGGTGGGCGAGAACAGATTGAACGTTCTTCCGAAGCCGGTTCCTTTTTGCGTGAATGCATCGGCCAGCTTTCCCTTCATTTTAGTGTAAGTGTAGGAGCCCGGCAGATCATTGAAGTCTCCGCAAATGATGACCGGATAAGGGCTTGGGGCAATAATGCCTGCAGCGCTATCGGCCTGTACCGCACGCTTTACATACGCTTCGCCGAAACGGCGCACAAAGCTGCGCGACTGGGCAATTTTAATGTCCTGATTGCGATGCTTTACTTCTTCGATATATGTTTTTTCGCGACTGCTCAGCAGGAAGGACTGCAGGTGGATGAAATAAGTGCGCACGATCTGGCTGGAAGGCAGCACCACATCGCACTGCAGCAGGTACACGTATTTATGCAGCGGAATATCCTGAAAAGAACGTATGGGATACTTGGAGAAAATAGCAGTGCCTAGATAGATTTTCTGTCCCAGTGTATTATCGTCTTTAAACCGGAACTCACGATAGCCGCAGCGCATCAGAATATTGGTGCTGTATGGCTTCCGTGCATTGTTGTACATCGTATAGAACTCAGGCAGGCAGAGGATATCCGGGCTTTCCCGCTGGATGAAGGCAATGATGCTGTCATCCGTTTCGCGATTGGCCGGCCGGTCAAAAATGCCCATGCCATGCACATTCCATGTCATCACTTTCAAGTGACCTGTAGAAGAAGTATCGCTTACTGAAAGGTAGTTCCATCCGATGACCGTTATGATGAGCCGGTAACTTATGCCTAGCGTAAAAATGGAAAGTACCATCCGCCACTTGCGCCGTGCAAAAATCCAGAAGAGCAAAAAGAAAACGTTGGCCGCAATGGCAAACGGAGTGGTAATGGAAAACAGCGCCAGATACTTAAGCGTAAGCGGGCTGATGTAAGACGCAGCCAGGCAAAGCAATAGCCACAAGGCAGCGCAGGTATTAAGCAGAAATGCCAGATTGCCGAAAATACGGCGGAAAAGAGAGGATTTGACTGTCGTGTTGATGTTACTATGTTATTAACAGGGATACATAATTGATAACCATGTTCTATTCTGAATCCTTGCTTGCTTTCAGCAGCAGCTCCCGCTCTTCCTTGGACAGCGAATTGTAACCCCGCTGATTGATCTTGTCCAGAATCTCGTCAATACGTTTTTCGGCTCCATTCTTGGAAGAGGTAAAGCTGTTGATGGCGCGGGTCCGGCGGCTGTCGTTGCGCTGGCTGTGCGCGTATTCATTCGGTGTGCCGAGATTACCCATCCATTCGCTCATGCTGTACATCCAGCGCCCGGGCTGATAGCCTCTTTTTACTGCGGTCATCGTCAAGAAACCTGTCAGCGCAGCACCGATATTCAGCATCAGATATGCGCCACTGCTGAATGCAAAAGCCGTGAGCAAAAGATAGATTGCGGCCACTACCAAGAGCGGTATGCCAAAGCTTTCACCGATATAAAAGCGGTACTTTGGAGTAAGCGTAATGAGCGCGATCAGCAGCGCCATCACTCCCGGCTGCCCGGTGATCAGGAAGCTGTGCGGAAGAAAGGTGGCGGATGGAATCAACTGCCCGAGCAGGTAAAAAATACCCCCGCCTACGAGACCATAAAAATAGATGGGTATTACCTGACGGTAGCCTACCATCATCTGAATGGCATTGCCAAAGCAATACAGCCAGACCATATTGCTCACCCATTCAAAGAAGCCATCGTGTACCCACCCATAAGTGAGCAGTGTCCAGAAATGAGCAGGAAAATCATGTAATAAAGGCAGGCCGGCATAAGGCAATACAGTACTCTTGGCGGCAAGACCAGTAAAGCCGAACACGATCAGGCTTACCCGCGCGAGATGAAATGCAATAAAGCCTGTGCCCGAAGCCGCAATCAGCTGCAGCACCGCATTCTGACTAAAGCCCGGTACGTAAAAATTAGGTAATCGTTTGGACATGATAATTGCTAAAGTTACTTGCTCTCCTGTGATAAATCAATAAAAATGCCGTTTGTCCTGTTGCCATATCTTCAGGATAATGAATGCCACGAGCATACCGCCAATGTGTGCAAAGTGAGCCACGTTATCATCGGGCGCATTCTGCCAGGCAGCATACAATTCGAGTAAAGCGTACCCGGTCACAATCCATTTAGCCTTGATCGGGATAGGAGGAAAGATAAGCATCAGCTCTGTATTCGGGAACAGGTAACCGAATGCAAACAACACTCCGAATACAGCGCCGGAAGCGCCAACCATAGGCCCGTCAAATTGACTATTCATAGCTTTGCTGAGCTGCATAACCGCATCCCGCGCACCTATAATATTTGTGGCTGATGGGTCCAGCGCCAAATGGTATTTCTGAAGAATCTGACCAAAAAGTTCCTGGGTAGGATGGCTTCTGAATAAATGAAAGCTCTTGTAAAGCGGCTCAAACTGAACGGCCAATGTGCCCATATAACAGAGCGATGCACCAATGCCGCAGATCAGATAGAAGATCAGAAAACGCTTGGGTCCCCAGCGGTTTTCCAGGATGCTGCCAAACATCCACAGCGCAAACATATTGGAGAAGATGTGCAGAATAGTGTCATCCAGACTATAAGGCGAGCCGTGCATGAATATATGGGTTACCAGTTGCCAGGGCTTGAACAGGTGTGAGCGCATATAATGCAGTCCCAGGTAATCCTGCAGATTCACGTGAAAGGTGCGCGCCAGAATAAACTGCAGCAGCACCATAATCACATTAATGATGATCAGGTTTTTGACAATAGGCGGTAGCGCCTGATAACGGCCGGGCCGGAATTCATTCATACGCTGCAAAAGTACATGAGGGCACTATTCCAAAAGCAGGCGAAATGCTAAATAACCACAGGTGTGGCCCCTTTGATGAAAAGAATAGCCTTTCACCCCCAACCATTCATGATATAAAACATGTTTCGCTCCTCCGTACGTAGTATAAAAAACGGAAGATCATCCGCGTAAATCGGAAATCAAAAGGTATTTTCGCGCCGGATTCAATTTTTTGCATTCTACAATTTTGCATTTTTAATTTCAAAAACTCATGCATCGCGTTTACGATAATATTCTGCAAACCATTGGCGATACACCTCTGGTAAAGCTTAATAAGGTTGTGTCAGACCTGCCCTGTCCCGTCTATGCCAAAATAGAGTACGGTAACCCCGGTAACAGCATCAAAGACCGTATGGCGCTCAAGATGCTGGAAGTGGCGGAGCAACAGGGCAAGATCAAGCCGGGCGGTACCATTATCGAAGGCACCAGCGGCAATACCGGCATGGGCTTAGCAATTGCAGCCATCATCAAAGGCTATAAATGCATTTTCACTACTACCGATAAGCAGAGCAAGGAAAAGGTGGACATTCTCAAAGCGATGGGCGCAGAGGTGATCGTTTGTCCGACCAATGTAGAGCCGGAAGATCCGCGCAGCTACTATTCAGTGTCCAAAAGGCTGGCTACCGAAGTGCCGAATAGCTGGTATGTAAATCAATACGATAATCTCGCCAACCGCCAGGCCCACTACGAAAGCACTGCGCCGGAAATCTGGAACCAAACGGATGGCAAAGTGACGCACATAGTTGTGGCAAGCGGCACCGGCGGCACCATCACCGGCATCGGGCAGTACATGAAGGAAAAAAATCCGGATGTGCAGATGTGGGCCATTGATTCTTATGGCTCTCTGCTGAAAAAATGGTTTGATACCGGTGAGCTGGATATGAAAGAAGTACATCCATATATTTCAGAAGGCTTTGGGGAAGACTTCCTGCCGGAAAATTATATCCGTGAAGTCATCGATCATTTTGAAAAAGTAACGGATAAGGATGGCGCTGTTATGGCCCGCCGCATTGCCAAAGAAGAAGGTATTTTCGTCGGTTACTCTGCCGGCTCAGTAATAGCAGGGCTGCGACAATTGAAAGATAAGCTGAAGCCGACTGACTTTGTAGTAGTTGTGTTTCACGATCACGGCAGCCGTTATGTAGGCAAGATTTATAACGATGAGTGGATGCTCGACCGTGGCTTCCTCGATGTGAATACGGTAAAGGATCTTATTGGCGGCCTCGGACGTCGTCGCCTCGTAACCATCAGCGCTGATAAAAAAGTGAGCGATGCATTAGAGCTCATGAAGAAGTATGATATTGAGCAGATACCTGTAATGAATGGCGCAGAAGTGACCGGCTCCGTTACCCAGAACGGATTGTTCAAACGCATGATGGAAGATGCCCAGGTCCGCGACAAAGCGATCAGTGAAGTACAGGAAACATCCATGCCTATAGTAGCTATGGACATGCAGATAGACCGGCTTTCCAAATACATCAATAAGGATAACGGTGCTGTGCTGGCGCAGGATGATGCCGGCGATTACCACATCCTCACCAAGTATGATGTGCTGGATGCGCTGGCAAAATAATTTGAGGATTTGGTGATTTGAAGATGCACTCTTATGGATAATCAGGAAACAAGGCAGCCTTACTTTAAGCGGATATTCAGTCAACTGCCTGTCCTCTTTCCGTTGATTGCCTTGTTTCATATAGCCCTGCTATTGCTGGCGCTTTGGTCATTTCATGAGGTGCTGGCAGATCCGGTTATCTATTGGACACTCACCGGGCTGGTCATTTATACCATTCTCTGGCTGGCCGTTTGTGATCTCCGGAAGTGGGCAGGCACCGCTTATATTCTGCTGTCTGCATTATGCATTGCGATTCAGTTTCTGCTGGCAAAGACCGGCTTATGGCATGAGGTAACAGAATATTATTTTCCGGTCAATGCCCTACTGTCTTTCTTCGTTCTGTTCTATTACAAACGACTACGGTAATGGCAGTGTTCCGGGATATGCTGGGCCACGAAGTCCTGCTGGAACGCACTCCCGCGCGCATCGTGTCATTGGTGCCTTCGCAGACTGAGCTGTTGTATGATCTGGGCTTAGAAGAAGAGACGGTAGGCATCACCAAATTCTGCGTTCATCCCGAAGCATGGTTCAGAAGTAAAGAAAGGGTGGGGGGCACCAAGACCGTTCATGCAGAAAAAGTAGCCGCTTTAAAGCCCGATCTGATCATTGCCAACAAAGAGGAGAATGTAAAAGAGCAGATAGAAGCGCTGAAAACTATAGCTCCGGTATGGGTAAGCGATATAAAAAACCTGGAGGACTCGCTGCAAATGATTCGGTCAGTAGGCGCAATCTGTAATAAAGAATCAAAAGCCATTCAACTGGCAGAAGCCATCCGGCAAGGCTTTGCGTCTTTGCCCCGTAGCCCCTCTGCGCGAAAAAAAATAGCCTATTGCATCTGGAGAAACCCGTGGATGTGGGCAGGCAGCGATACATTTATCTCCGACCTGCTCAACCGTTGCGGCTGGCAGAATGCATTGGAAAATGAAAACCGTTACCCATCGCTTGAGCTAAACGCGATTGCTGCACATAATCCACAGATCATTATGCTGTCGTCCGAGCCGTATCCATTCAGGGAAAGCCATATTGCAGAAGTACAATCCATACTGCCTGATGTAAAAATCCTGCTGGTAGATGGCGAGATGTTTAGCTGGTACGGCAGCCGGCTGCTCAAAGCAGTTCCTTATCTTAATACACTTATTCAGCAGATCAAATGAATGATGCCATTACCCCGAAGCGCAGGGAATACTGGAGCCTGATCATTATCCCGCTCTACCTCGCCATTTGTTTTTTCCTGCTGCCTGCATTCCGCGAGATCATTGATCCTGATGATACCGCCTACCTGAAAATAGCAGACCGCTACGCTTCCGGCGACTGGAAAATGGCTGTAAATGGCATGTGGAGTCCGCTCAACTCATGGATCGCCGCACCTTTATTGTCCATCACCGGCATCAAGACTATGATGCTCTTTAAGTACCTGAATTTCGTGTTCGGCGGCATTGGTTTATTAGCCATGCGCGCGCTCATTCAGAAATCCGGCATCTCTGTAAAATATCATTTCCTTGCCCTGCTCGGCATTCTTCCTTTTTTTGTTTATGCCACCTATCATGAGCTTGGGGTCGATTGGCTGCAATGCACGGTGCTGCTGCTGTACATCAACCTGATCTTTTCAAAAAACTATCCTAAAAACTGGCTGTATCCCTTACTGTGCGGCGTTTTGGGTGTGCTGGCCTATTATGCCAAGTATTACAACTTCCATTTCTTCTGGCTGCATTTTACCGTGGCCAACTTTTTCTGGTTCTACCAGTGGAATGATAAAAAACTGCAGAAGCGATTCTGGAGCTGGATGGCTACTGGCATTATCACCCTCATTCTTCTGGCGATTCCGTGGGTACTGCTGCTGCACATGAAGTATGGTTTTTACGGGCTCAACTACAATGGCAAGTTCGACCTCGCATGGAGCCTTGACCAGATGGTGCTTACCAAGCATACCCAGGCTTTGCTGCAACCCACCTTGCCAGGCTCAGCATCTTTTCTGGAAGACCCTATCTGGCACAAGCACGATTCCTTTGTAACTCCATTCTCCTCGTTCGCGCTGTTCCGCAGGCAAATCGCTATTTCGCTCATCGCCTTTACCACTTTCTTTGAAACGCTGAACACTTATTCGGCCCTGTTCTTTGCGGTGGCGGCTTATTACCTGTTCCGGTTCTTCAGTGGCGGCTTCCGCGAGCGTAGCTTTAACACCTTTGCCATACTGGTCTGCATCGTCATGCCATCCGGTTATTTTCTCTTTCACTTCGAGCCTCGCTTTTTATGGCCGGTATGTCTGCTGGGCTATATACTGGGTTTGCAATTGTTAGAGCAGGAAATATGGCCGCTGGTTAAAAGCCGCGCCGTACAATGGCTCGTAGCGTTGGTGTATGTATTTACGTTCTGCATTACACCCATGCGCGATCTCTTCAAAAATATCCAGCGCGACGATGAAGTCAATGAATGGGCGGATGCTTTGAAGCCCCTGCATCTGGAAGGTGCTACTTTTATTACCAATGGCAATCAGAATACGCTGATGCGTTTCGCATATCTGTCCGGCATGAGCCTCTCTGTATATCGCATCTGGGATGTGACCCCCAAAGCGCTGATCGACGATGTGAACAAATACAAAATCAATTATTATCTGGAGATGGTCCGGGAAGGCCGTCCGCTGCTGCCGTGCTCATACGTATCGCAATTTCCCGAGATTACCGGCGGCAAATTTCCGTTCGTGAAGATTTATAAGCTGCATTAACAATGATCCTGCAAGTCCCGAAAGAAGGCTTGCCCGCTCCTAACCGGTCCCGGGGAACAAATAAAGATTTTGTTTTTTACCTTTGCACCCGATTTCAAAAACTTCTCATACAAAAATGGCTTCTCAAAAGATCCAGGAATTACTGGCCGACAAGGCAGAGTATTACCTCAACCACACCTGCAGCACGATTGACAAATCATCCATTCACATCCCGGCTCCCAACACGCTGGATGCAGTATGGAGCGATTCCAACCGCAATATCCAGACCCTGAAGAACATTGCCGCTCTTCAGAACCATGGCCGCCTTGCAGGTACCGGTTATGTATCTATCCTCCCGGTAGATCAGGGTATTGAGCACAGCGCAGGCGCTTCTTTTGCACCGAACCCGGCCTATTTTGATCCTGAGAATATTGTAAAGCTCGCTATCGAAGGCGGTTGCAATGCCGTAGCGTCTACCTATGGCGTACTGGGCATGACTGCACGCAAGTATGCGCATAAGATTCCGTTCATCGTAAAGATCAACCACAACGAGTTCATTTCTTATCCCAATAAGTTTGACCAGATCATGTTCGGCACCATTAAGGATGCATGGAACATGGGCGCTACCGCAGTAGGTGCTACTATTTATTTTGGCAGCGATGAAAGCGCACGCCAGATTGTAGAAGTAGCCAAGGCATTTGAATATGCGCACGAGCTGGGCATGGCTACCGTACTCTGGTGCTATCTCCGCAACAATGCATTCAAGAAAGACGGAGTAGATTACCACACCGCTGCCGATCTAACCGGTCAGGCCAACCATTTGGGCGTAACCATTCAGGCTGATATCATTAAGCAAAAATTACCGGTTGGCAATGGCGGCTATAATGCCCTCAACTATGGTAAGACCCATAAAGACGTTTACAGCAAGCTGACCACCGATCACCCGATCGATCTTTGCCGCTATCAGGTAGCCAACTGCTACATGGGTAAGGTTGGCCTGATCAACTCAGGTGGTGAAAGCAAGGGCGCAAGCGATCTGGCAGAAGCTGTGACGACTGCTGTAGTGAATAAGCGTGCCGGTGGCATGGGCCTGATTTCCGGCCGCAAGGCATTCCAGAAGCCGCTGAAAGATGGGGTAGAATTGCTGAATACCATTCAGGACGTATATCTGGATAATAGCATTACCGTTGCTTAATAAGTAGCTGTAAAACAAGTTGGAAGGGCTGCACGGTCATCGCGCAGCCCCTTTTTTTGCATTAAAACCAACGTTATCAGATATTAAGCAGTCTATGTAATGAGGCCTAATCCGCTCTTACAGTAAAATTTGCAGATAAAGAGCGCTTGTATATTAAATATGCATTGTTTATCTTGGCAAAGTGTTTGTTAATTTTTAGTCCCTAAATCTATTTCCTCTAATTCGTCCGAATAAATACCTGAACGACAATTTGCTCTTATGTCCATATTTACATTGAAGAATACTTTTTGTTCAACCCTGCTATGTTTAACGTTGGGTACTGCATTTGCCCAAAACAAGCAATTGAATCTGCCAGCCGGGAAGGATAACTTTACCTCCTTTACCGCTGCCGCAAAAGAACAGGATGCGCGCTGGGCGCGGCTAAACAACGGTTATCAGAGTCATCCGGATGCGGGTGTAAAACCATTGATCCAGGACCCTACAGGCATGGTGGAGCTATACGCCCGCCGTACAGAAACCACTAAATATTTTATTGATCCGGCAAAGCCTTCCGCTTTTGTATTGGAGCAAAGCTCAGGCGCCATCCATTACCGCAAAGACAATCAATGGCTCACTATTGACTCCAGATTATCAAAGCTCAGCAATGGTCTTCTGGAAGCAAGCCATCAGGAAGAGCCTGTGGGATTTGACCTTCAGCGCAAGGCTTCTTACATCAAATCGGTAGATGGCACTGTATATTTCAATAAATGGGAGCTTTATGGCCGGAAAAACGGCGTGGATCAACTGCTTGCAAAAGCGGATTGGTCCAGCTATACAGCGGGTGATAATGGTTTGTATATCAGAAATATCTTTCCGGGTATGGATGCCAGCATGCGTGTACGTAAAGGCATGATAAAGACCAGCTTCATCATCAACAGTAATCAGTTTGCCGGTTATTCCGACCTGTTCTTTAAAGATAATTTTCAGGCCAATGGCAGCTCCGCTCTGGCTTTTACAGGAGCGAATACTTCTTCTATCGGGAACGTAAATTACAAGGCCGGCGGAAAAAATATATTGCAGATCAGCAAAGGCATTGCCTATACGAAAACGAGTAGCCCGGAGCATGTTGGTTTCAGAGAGCTGCCTTACAATCTGGACAATAACAGGCTAGCAATCAGGCTTGAAACCAGCTATATCAACGATCAGCTGAGTTATGGCGCTGTAGTAGTAGATCCGGTAGTGCAAACTATTTCTACCCTTGCTAAGGCATCTATCACCGGCTCTATGAATTGCGGTTCCATCACCAATTCTTGCAACTATACAATACCGGTAATACCGCCGGCTAATGCAACGCTTGATTCTATCTGGATAAAATTCTCAATGATATTTCCGCCACCACTTAATGGTAGCAATGCAAATTTCGCAATAGTTGCCCCCGGTGGTTGTGGCTCTACTACTCCGATATCAGGTAATGCGCTCTTCTTTGGTCCTGAAGTTATAACGCCTGATAGTGATAATCCGGCCAACACAACTACAGCCGGATTCTGGAATGCGCTCCAGACCATATTAAAGCCTTGTCTGATACCAAGCCCTACATCCTGTAGTCCTGCAGTGATGCCCTATACACTGAGATTCTGGAATACCTTCTGTCCTGCCAACCCTGCTGGCTGTAGTGATCTTTATGTGTCTGCCGGTATGGACTTCAGTATCCGTATCCGTGGCAATTCCATTGTTGTACCGGTTATCAATCGTTCTTCTGCTTCCAGCGTACCGCTCTGTCAGGGACAGAGCATCACGCTCACCAGAAATCGCGGATCAATCATAGGCCCTGTTACTTACCAATGGCTGCCTGATAATCAGACGACTTCATCTATTACTGTAACGCCATTAGCTACTACAAAATATACTTCTATCCTTACGGATTCCTGTGGCAATACCTTTACAGATACGACTACTGTTGTAGTAATTCAACCGCCGGTAACGCCTGTCGTAGTATCACCAGTGCGCATCTGCCAGTTTGATGTACCTACGAGCCTGGCTTCCAGCGTGACTGGTACCAACCTCAGATGGTTTGCTACCGCTACCGGAGGTGTTCCCAGCACCGTTGCGCCGGTACCGCCAACCAATACGCCGGGCACCTTTAACTATTATGTTTCACAGATCAACTCTTGTAATGTAGAAAGCCCGCGTGCTCAGATAGTGGTGATTGTGAATGCGAAGCCATCGCCTCCGGGCGTGGTATCGCCGCTGCGCCTCTGCCAGTACGATTCGGTGGCCCTCACCGCCAACGGACAGAACGTGCGCTGGTACCTGCACCCCACCGGCGGCGGCGGACAGAGCCCCTTCATACCACCCACCGGCTCTACCGATGACTCTACCTTCTACTACGCCACACAGACCGTCAACGGATGCGAAAGTGACCGTACAAGATTGCTGGTCACCGTCACCTACAAGCCCAACGGCATCATCTCGGCTACCCGCGTCACCCTCTGTCAGGAAGAGACCGATTCCTTTTACTACTTCGGCAATGCACGCCCCGATGCCGTCTACAACTGGACCAACCCGCACCCTGCCACCACCGAGCTATCCGGTGCAGGCACCCAGGGACCCTACATCGTGCGCTTCGACTCTGCCGGCACCTATAATGTTACCGTGCAGGTCAACAACCGCGGCTGCCTGTCGGACATCGCCACCCAGCCGGTGACCGTGCGCCCTTCGCCTGCGGTGACCTTCGATGCACCGGACCATGCCTGCGTGGGCGAGATCATCAACATTGCCTTAAGCACCATCTCCCCAATCATTGATTCCTTCCGCTATGACTTCGGTGACGGGGTGATCCGCTACGGCACAGCCACCGGCGGTCCTTATGGGGTGGTCTACAGCAGCGCAGGCCAGCGGGTGATCACTACCACCGCTTATTCCAGAGGCTGTCCTTCGAGGATATCCGGCGATACTTTCCTGGTACACGCCCTGCCCGATGCGCGCTTCACGGTAACCGCCAATTCAGGCGACAACACCTTCTGCACGGGCGACAGCCTGGTGCTGACGGCCAGAGAGACGGACAGCAATACCCACTTCACCTGGACCCCGGATAACTTCTTTGCCACCGGCAACCTGTACACGTCCAAGGGCTTTCTGTACAAGAGCGGCTACATCAGGCTGAGTGTGACCAGCGGGTTTGGGTGCAAATCCTCGGACAGCCTGTATGTGAAGACGGAGAGCTGCTGCCAGGTCTTCTTCCCGAATGCGTTTTCCCCGAACGGTGACACGCACAATGATGTGTTCCGCCCGGTATCGCGGGGTCATCACCAGGTGAAGACATTCCGGATTGTGAACCGCTGGGGTCAGGTGGTGTACGAGAGCCAGGATGAGGTGAGGGGCTGGGACGGCACCTACAACGGGAAGGCCCAGGACATGGGCACCTATTACTACTACCTGTCGTACCGCTGTGGCGAGGGGGGCGGAGAGGCGCCCGGTCAGCAGATCGAGGAGAAAGGTGAATTCCTGCTGATCCGATAAGCTGTAGCGTTGGCAGTCTGTGATCCACGAACAATAGTAACAACGATAACATCTGAGGGCTGTGCATTCAATGCACAGCCCTCTTGCTTTTACTTTATAAGTTATGCTGTTCTATAAAGATTAACGATTGTTGCTCTTTTTATTTTGAAAATGAGTGTTTTATCTTCATTAAAGTTGCATATTTGATGCATGAATTCCCTGACGAAACGAAATGCATCCGCTATCAAGCAGCTTAGCGAAGATGACCGTCCCCGTGAAAAATTAATTGCTAAAGGCCCGGCAGCATTAACCAATACAGAACTGCTGGCTATTCTCATCAACAGCGGCACACCGGATCATTCCGCCCTTGAATTGGCGCGCATGATCCTTGCTCAGGCGCACGATAATCTGCACGAATTGGGACGCCTCACGATTACCGAGCTAAAACGTCATAAAGGCATTGGCGAAGCACGCGCTATCGGCATTGCCGCAGCTCTTGAGTTTGGCCGCCGCCGCCAGATAGCGGATGGACTGTCGCGGCAGAGTATTACCAGTGCTGTGGATGCTGCGAGTATCTTCATTCCCCTGCTCAGCGACCTTACTCATGAAGCTTTCTGCGTGCTGTACCTCAATCAGGCAAATAAGCTGATACGCCATGAGATCGTCAGCAACGGAGGGCTTACCGATACGGTAGCAGATATCAGACTTATATTGAAGCAGGCTTTACTCATGAATGCCAATCAGCTCATAGTAGCGCACAATCATCCATCAGGCAATGCTACGCCCAGCGCAGCAGATAAGTCGCTTACCGGAAAACTCCGTGATGCAGCCAAATTTATGGATATAAAGCTACTGGATCATGTAATCATTGCCGGTACGCAGATACTCAGTATGGCAGAGGAAGGCCTGATGTGAGCATTCGGTAAAAGTGAACGTATTTAGCTAACTTTGGACCTCTGTGCGGTCTTTTGAGATGAATATCCGAACCGCGCTTCCCATAACTTCATGATCAGGATAGGTTTGTTTGGCGCCGGCCACCTCGGTAAGATCCATATGCAGCAATGGCTGCAGGTGAAAGATGTTCAGTTAACGGGCTTCTATGACCCGAATGATGAATCGGCTGCGGCTGCAGAAGCCCAATATGGCGTTTCCCGTTACAACAGTGTTCAGGAGCTGCTTGATGCAGTCGATGCAGTAGATATCGTCACTACCACCATTGCGCATTTTGAGCTGGCCAGGCAATGCCTTGAGCAGGGAAAGCACCTGTTTATAGAAAAGCCACTGGCCCATACGCTTGAGGAAGGCCGCGAAATTGTGCGTCTGGTGCACGAAACGGGTGTTAAATGTCAGGTGGGGCATGTTGAGCGCTACAATCCGGCGCTCATAGCGCTGCGCGATAGTAAGCTTGAGCCTATGTTCATCGAGGCACACAGGCTGGCGCAGTTCAATCCGCGCGGCACAGATGTATCCGTTATCCTCGATCTGATGATCCATGATATTGATGTGATCCTGCATCTGGTAAAATCTCCTGTAGCCAATATATCGGCGAGTGGGGTAGCTGTAATGAGTGAGACGCCGGATATTGTGAATGCCCGTATTGAATTTAAGAACGGATGTGTAGCCAACCTTACTGCCAGCCGTATCTCGCTCAAAAAAATGCGCAAGCTGCGCCTCTTTCAGCGCGATGCATACATAGGTGTGGATTTTCTGGATAAGAAAACAGAAGTAATCAGGCTGCGGGAAGATGCCGGACAGGAGCAGGGAGCGCTTGACTTTCCAGTAGAGCTGGCAAATGGGCATCAAAAAATTGTTTCCATACAAATGCCGGAAGTCTTGCCGACTAATGCCATTCATGCTGAGCTAAGCGCTTTTGCTGAAAGCATCCGGGACGATGCACCGATTGATGTAAGCGTAGAAGATGGCTATGCCGCCATGGAAGTAGCCCATGCCATTCTGGAAAAAATGACCAGTCATTTACAGGAACATCATGTTTTAACTGCTTAAGTCGTTTTATTTAATGAATTTTAGCGCATCTATTAAGAGTAGCATGAAATACGCGTTTTTCATTCCCCTGATTGCGGCCTGGCTTGTATTGGCACAGGGCTGCAATATTATTAACCCGGCAGAGGTAGTACCCACTTATGTTACTATTGATTCGTTTGCTTTTCAGGGCAATACATCCAGTACAGGGTCCAACTCACACCGCATCAGCAGCGTAGCCGTTTACCTGAACAATCAGTCTGTAGGCATTTTTGATCTTCCGGCTACTCTTCCGGTTATTCTTGACAAGCCCGGAAAGCTATTGCTCACGGCAGGCGTTAATTACAATGGTATGCACAGCTATCAGATACAATATCCGTTTTATCTGTCTGATACGGTGATGATACAGCCCGGTACCGATCCCAATGTAAGCAGAAAACTTACTCCTGTAGCCCGTTACAATCCTGCTGTATTATTCTCCTTCACTCAGGATTTTGAGAACTATGTATCTGCACCATTTATCAACGATGGCAGCGATACCAGCATTGGGGTGGGCAATGATCCTGCAGAAGCATTTGAAGGAAAGTACGGACTGATTGATCTAAGTTCACTGCAGGATTCCAGCGTTAACATCACGCGCGATGCATTTTCCATGCCAGTGAATACCGACCTTTATCTGGAGATGGATTACAAGTCCAATATCCCCGTTACGGTCGGCCTTCAAACGACTTATGCGGGCGATCTGGTTCGCGCTTATATCCTGGGGCTCAATCCACGCGCTACCTGGGGCAAGATATATATAGACCTGCGCACTTTTGCCAGCACCTATCAGGGAGGTACGTATCATTTAGTGCTGAGAGCTGACCGCACTTCCGGCACATCAGAAGGCAAAGTGTTTATTGATAATCTCAAGATCGTTCATTTCTAAGCAACCATCTCGCTATCAATGTCGGCTATATTCCGGGATCATACACGGGAAAATAATGGTATCAAACACCGGGGTGTACGAACGCTCGTGGTGCTTGACTATTTGGTGGCTGTGATTGCCTGGATGATCTTCTGGGCATACCGGATTGTACTGCTTGGCAAGGCTACTTTTGTAACGGCATGGCATTATCTGCTGCCCCGCGATCTGTTCTACGGCCTGCTGCTGCTGCCGATTGGCTGGATGATCCTCTATCTGCTCAGCGGCACCTATTTTGATGTGTACCGCAAGTCAAGGCTCTATGAGATCAACCGGACACTGATATCTTCCATCATCGGCTGTGTGATCGTATCCCTGCTGGTATTTGCCGATGACGCCCGCGATTATTCCTGGTTCATTTCTATGACGGGAAGATACCTGCTTATCCATACTGCCTGGGTGCTTACGGCACGCCTGCTGCTGTTTAATTATAATAAACGCCGGCTGAGCGAGGGCAAAGTAGGATTTAATACCATGATTATCGGCGGGAATGAAAATGCCATTGGCATCTATCAGCAGATACAGACCAGCCCGGTGCCGCTTGGCAATATTTTCAAAGGATTTATCTATTCCAATAAAGAAGCGTCCAACGGTATGAGCAATTATCTGCCCCAGCTCGGCACGCTTAATGAGCTGGAATCGATCATTGATGAGCAGCAGGTAGAAGAAGTGATTATTGCGGTGGACTCTTCGGAGCATCACCTGCTGGAAATGGTGCTGACGCGGCTCAGTTACCGGCCGGTATATGTAAAAGTGCTGGCAGATACTTACGACATCATTTCCGGTACGGTAAAGACCAGCAACGTGTATGATATTGGCCTGATTCACATTGATCCAAGCCTGATGCCCGACTGGCAGCGCGTATGCAAGCGCGCACTCGATATTCTCTGCTCACTGGCGGCCATGATTGTGCTGCTGCCTGTGTATCTATTTGCGGCTATCAAAGTCAAGCTATCGTCGCCGGGGTCGGTCTTTTACCGGCAGGAGCGCATCGGTCTTTTTGGCAAGCCATTCTACATTTATAAGTTCCGGTCTATGTACTTAGATGCTGAGAAGAACGGGCCTGCGCTGTCTTCTGATGAAGATCCTCGCATCACGCGCTGGGGCCGCATCATGCGTAAATGGCGCATTGATGAGCTGCCGCAATTTTATAACATTTTGCGGGGAGATATGAGTCTGGTCGGCCCGCGACCTGAGCGCCGTTATTTCATCGATATTATTTCAGAGACCCGCCCGCACTACCGTTATCTGCACAAAGTAAAGCCCGGCCTTACCAGTTGGGGAATGGTCAAATACGGTTATGCAGAAAATGTGACTGAGATGATCCAGAGGATGAAATATGATCTGCTCTATATCGAAAACTGCTCACTCGGCCTCGATCTGAAGATCATGGCTTACACCCTGATCGTACTGTTCCAGGGTAGGGGTAAGTAGGCTTCCGTCTTGCTTGCCAAATACTTGTTTTTCCGTCTGTTCTATTTGCTGCGGCTGCGTTTTTGCGTTATCTTGGCTAAAGCATTTTTTATCGCGGTAAATTTCCCCCGCAGCGATTTTTATGATTCATACCATCGTTAACCAACACCTTGCCAGCCTTACCAACTGCGAAAGCGAGCCCATTCATATACCAGGCAGTATCCAGCCATTCGGTTTTCTGCTTGGCGTCAGGCGGGGGGTATTATTGATTGAATATTGCAGTGCCAATACAGATGCTTTCATTGGTGTAGTGCCACAGGATCTGTTGGGCAAGCCACTGGCTGAATTGCTTTCTGCCGAAGGGGTGATCCAGTTGCAGGAATATCTGTTCACCGAAGATGCATCAAGCGGTAATCCGTTTATCATCGGAATTAATGGAACAGTTTACAATGTTCATACCAGGCATAGAAGCGAATTGCTGCTGCTCGAATTTGAGCCGAAGCCGGTAACTGAGCTTACACTGGCGCAGCTATACGGGCAGATGAAGCGCTTTACCCATGGCGCCGAACAAGCGGCGTCGCTGAAAGCGCTTAGCCAGATGATTGCCGAAGAAACCCGTGCCATTACAGGCTTTGACCGCGTTATGATTTATCGCTTCGATGCAGAATATAATGGTGAAGTGATCGCAGAAAGCAAACGGGAAGATTTGGATCCCTTCCTTAACCTGCATTACCCGCATACAGATATTCCCGTACAGGCCCGGCAGCTCTATCTGCAAAATCTGGTGCGCCTGATTGCGGATGTCACTTATGCACCGATTCCTATCCTTACCCTCAATGCCACAGCCGATCACAGAGCAGTTGATCTGAGTCATGCCGTACTGCGCAGCGTTTCTCCGATCCATATAGAATATCTGGCCAATATGGGCGTTGGCGCATCCTTCAGCGTATCGCTGGTACACGAAGGGCGATTGTGGGGCCTTATTGCCTGCCATCATTACAGTGCTAAAATATTACATCACCATACGCGACTCGCGGCACAGCTTCAGGGGCATTTTCTTACGTCACAGATCAAAGTGCAGGAGGCCAAAGATGCATACGACCGTACGCAGGCAGCGACCGCTCATCTGCAGCAATTAAAGAAGATACTGCTCAATGCATCTGACTTTATTGAAGAGATTCACAGCAGCCGTCATCTTATACAGATGGTAAATGCATCCGGTGTTCTATTGGTGCATGATGGTGTATTCTATAAAAACGGAATTGTACCGGATGATGCAGCCTTGGAAAATCTGGTGGGCTGGCTGGCTGCACATACCAATACCGGACATTTGCATACCCACCGGCTGATAGATATATACCCCAAAGCAAAAGAGCTGGGCGATGGCGCTGCTGGAATCATCTATCATTCATTGGGAGTATCAGAACTGAATTGCATGATCTGGTTCAGGCCGGAAGAAGCGCAAACCGTAGAGTGGGCCGGAAATCCCGAACAGGCCATGCTGGAAAAAACAAACGGCGTGCGGATATCGCCGCGTAAATCATTTGCTATCTGGCGGCAGGAAGTGCGCAACAAGAGTGTGGAGTGGAGTGGAGCTGAAATATCAGTAGCTGCATCGTTCGCCTATGCGCTTCAAAAGCAAATTCATTTGACCATACTGGCCCGTGATGAGGCACGCTACCGCAGGCTCAGTGAGCAGCTTACAGAAGCCAATGAAGAGCTGTCCAGGATCAACTGGATCAGCACGCATGACCTGAAAGAGCCTTTGCGGAAAATACAGATGTTTGGCTCCCGGATACTTGAGTCAGAGAAAGATCAGCTTTCGGAGATGGTTACCAGCTCAGTGTCACGGATGCGCGTTGCTGCCGGCAGGATGCAGACATTGATTGATGACATCCTGCTGTATTCCAAAATGAGTGTAAAAGACGGAGCCGCAGCGCCGGTAGCGCTCGATGATGTGATAGATGGCATTCTTGCAGAGCTGGAAGATGATCTCGCTAAAATGACCATCCGAAGAGAATCATTACCGGTAGTGAAAGGCATCAATGTACAACTGTCCCAGCTATTCCGCAATCTGATCTCCAACGCACTGAAATTCGCAAAAAAAGATACACCGCTGACCTTAGATATTCAATGCACAGTAGTGCCGGCACCGGACTTAAAAGAAGAACGCAAAGAAAGTGTGGGCCAATATTACCGGGTAAGCATTGCAGATAATGGCATTGGCTTTGAAGAGATTTACAGCAGTCGGATTTTTGATGTATTCCAGCGCCTGCATACCACTGAAGATTATCCGGGTACCGGTATCGGACTAGCCATTAGCCGCAAGATCATGCAGAACCATGAAGGCGCGATTACTGCGGAAGGCAAAACTGGTGAAGGCGCTACATTCCATCTTTACTTTCCGGTAGATAACTGATTTTTCATTTGGTAAATCCACCCGCTAAGACTTTCGAATGAATTAAAAGACAAAAATGGCCGGTAGTTGACTCTACCGGCCATTTTTTATTGAAAGATTTCTAACGTCTTATTTCTTCACATACATCACTTCCTTCACGGCCTTTACGGTGCGCGCTACGCTTGGCATGGCACCAGCTACAAGGTTAGGCGCATAGTGCATGCTGGTATCTGTAGAATTGACCCGCAGGATGGGCGCATCCAGGTAATCAAATGCTTCCTTCTGAATACGGTAAGTGATCTCCGAAGATACAGAGCCGAACGGCCACTGTTCTTCCACAATCACTAAACGATTGGTTTTTTTCACCGATTCCATAATCGTCTGCCAGTCTAGTGGGCGGATGGTACGGAGGTCAATCACTTCTGCGCTGATATTTTCTTTAGCCAATTCATCGGCTGCGCTGAGCGCTACCTTCATCATCTTGTTGAACGATACGAGCGTTACATCTGTGCCTTCGCGCACCACCTTGGCCTTGCCAATCGGGATCAGGTATTCTTCTTCCGGCACTTCGCCCTCATCGCCGTACATCACTTCGCTTTCCATGAATACAACCGGATCTTCATCGCGTATGGCAGACTTGAGCAATCCCTTGGCATCATATGGATTGGATACAGATATCACCTTCAGGCCGGGTACATTGGCATACCAGTTCTCAAAAGCCTGTGAGTGCTGCGCGCCGAGCTGACCAGCCGAGCCGTTAGGTCCACGGAATACGATCGGGCAGCTGAACTGGCCGCCGCTCATAGCCAATGTTTTGGCAGCATGGTTTACAATCTGGTCCATCGCCAGAATCGCAAAATTCCACGTCATAAACTCCAATACCGGGCGTGTGCCATTCATTGCCGCGCCTACGCCAATGGCGGTAAAGCCAAGCTCCGCAATCGGCGTATCGATCACGCGCTTTGGTCCAAACTCATCCAGCATGCCCTGGCTCACTTTGTAAGCGCCATTGTACTGGGCTACTTCTTCACCCATCAGGAACACCTTGTTGTCACGGCGCATTTCTTCCTGAAGCGCTTCGCGCAATGCCTGGCGGAAAGGTATGGTTCGCATAAGAAATTAAAAAGTAAAAATTAAAAGGTAAAAATTTCTGGTGGTTGTGATGGTCAGCTTTTGGGATAGGCTACGATCAAAAAACTGCGTAAAGATAATCTTCGGATATTACTTTTTTGCGGGTTTGAACAAAGCATTGCTGGTAGAGGTATTTTCCTTGAACTTTAGATTAAGCAGTGTATCTGTAAGCGTTACAACTTCTATGTGAAGCTGGCTGCCCGAACCTTTCAGCTTTTGCTCATCCAGCAGCAGCAGGCCATCTTCCTCAAAAGACCAGGCCGCAGAGTCCAGCCCTTCTTCTGTGTGAATATAGACGATGCCTTCCCGCCTGAAGTCGAACTGGGTGCTGGCCACTACACGTTTCTGTACTGCCTTGAAGCTGTCCATATTGGCCTGCATCAGTAGCCTGAAGCTGTCTATATTGGTAACTCCGTAGGCCTGCAGATTGGTAGCCGCATCAGTATGTGAGCCCACCGTATCTATGAATGCCTGCTGTGAGTGCATCACTTCATCCATCTGCGCATTCTGAATAGCCGTCTCCTGCCATTTGCGCGCAATAATGTCTTCCCGCTTTTGCTTACAGGAAGCCAGTAAAATTACAGACAGCAACAATAGTGGTGTAAAGCGTAGGATCATGAAGCGCGTTTAGCGGTGAGTAAGCTGGGTAAACTGCGCCCGCCAGACATCGCTGCGCAGCATATCATCCAGCAGCGGAAAAGCCTGCTGATCGGTGATATGAGGATAAATATTTTTCAGGAAGGTAAAGCGCGCGGCATCTTCATTGAGCATAGTTCCCAGTGTACGTGCCTGCCATGCCTGATAGCATTTGTCGAGCTGGCCGTTCAGATAGCCAACGCGGTCTTCATCGGTCTGCTGCTGCATCATGCTCTTGTAGATGCGCTCAAAGTCTGCATCGGGCAGGGGCTGCGGGCAATCGCTGTTTCGAAACGTAGCGTCCAGCGGCTTCTTCTGGGTCAGGATGGCTGTATCGGTAGCCTCTGAAACAGATTTTTGGGTTGTGGTGACTGTGCCTTCTGTTAGCTCGTGGTCATTGTTCAGCTTTACATTATCCAGAAATGCCGGTTGGCTTTCAGCCGGAGCTTTAGTGGTTGTTACCTGTTGTTCATCCGGTGTGTGCTGTGGCTGTTCGTCAACCGTTTTTTTACGCTTCGTACGGCGGTAAGATACTGGCTGTATCTGCTCTTTGGGAGATGAATGTGGGGTTTCTGCTACAGGCTCTTCCGCTGTGTCTTCCGGTGATGCTGTTTTTGCTACAGGCTGCCCGCCCTGTGAGGCTACAAGCTCCGGCAAATGATCGTCGGTCTCGGTATTGCCTGCCTGCAGGTAAAAATGCTGCTGCAGATCGTAGAGTGAAAACTGCTGATCGCGGCGCGTAATCATAAAGGCACGGTTACCATTTTCGGGTACCCTGATCGTGAATTGCTGCGCCGGATAAAGGTTTTGCTGAAAGAGAATATCCAGCTTGATGGTGCCTGCTTCCAGCTGCGGCAGAATGCAGTAATTCTTGCCATATCGGGGCTGCATATCGCCATTCAGCTTTACGTAAAATGGAGTCTGCTTATCGCCCTGAATATATACATAAGAAAACCGTTGTGCCTGTGCGGAAAATCCGGCCAGCAACAGCACCAATAAGATAATGGATCGTGTGCGGCTCATGCGTTATTCAAGATCTATCAGTACAGCCCCTTTTTCTACCGCCGTGCGCTCCTGTACCCGGATGCTTTTTACTGTAGCATTGTGAGCGGCTTTCAGAATATTTTCCATCTTCATCGCTTCCAGCACCAGCAGGCCATCGCCTTTGATTATCTGCTGCCCAGGCTCTACCAGCACTCTGAGGATCATGCCCGGCATCGGCGCTTTCACCGGCTCTACTTTTTGCATTGCTTTCAGGTCAAGGCCCATGCTCGACAGCAGCAGATCAATCGGCTCCTGAATCGCAACCGTATAAGGCTGCCCGTTGATGCGCAGTGTCAGCTCTTTGGAAGCAGTATCTATTTTCTCTACCAGCGCCGTATAGCTTTTGCCATTGTGCAGAATGCTCAGCAGGCTATTGTGGCCCTCCTGCATATCCCAGTCGGCTGCCGCACCATTGACCATCCACTGGCCATCCTGCAGATCAATAGAAAATTCGTGCTTGCCGTTGACAGTTGTTTGCAGCATATAGTTTTAGATTCCGGCGGGGGGTAAAAGATTTGAGGCGCAAAAATAAGGTATTAGTGCGGATGCGGTGGAACAGGAAATGATAATGTTTAATGGAAAGCCGGAGGCTTACTGCTCCGTTTGCTTGATGCCGGATTGAGTGAGTTCTACCTTTCCTTCTTTATAAAGCCGGCCGATCGTCATCTTAAAAGTTTTCTTGCTCATGCCAAACGCTTCATAGATTTCTTCCGGATCAGACTTATCATGATAGGGCAGATAGCCGTCCTGCTCAGCCAGCATCCGCATAATCTTTTCGCCTTCGCCCTCTACACGGCTGTAGCCACGCTCGCCCAGCGCTACATCTATCTTACCATCCGTGCGTATCTTCTTGATGAAACCTTTCATCCTGTCACCCGTCTCCACATCGCGGAATACATCTGAGAAATGCAGCACTCCGGTATGCAGATTATTAATGATGACCGGGTAGCCAATATCCGTTTTACGCCAGATAATAATATCCACTTCTTCCAGCTCCTGCACCGTCAGCGGATCGTTGCTCAGATACTTATGAATACGCTCTGTAGCCGCCGCACGGCCCGTTTGCTCATCTATATAAATGTACACCAGGTACTTGCCATCCTTCACCATGCGTGAAGTCTGCTGGGAAAGTGGCACAAAAAGATCTTTCATAATGCCCCAGCGCACAAAAGCGCCCTGCGGCGTAATAGTGACCACCTCGCCCAGAATAATATCGCCCACGCCACCTAACGGCGCCTGAGTGGTAGCAATCAGCCGGTGCTCATTATCGTGGTAGATGAATACATTCAGCTCATCGTCGATCGCCGCATCAGCGGGTACATAACGCTTCGGCAGCAGGATCTCGCCATCTTCTCCTCCATCCAGATAAAGCCCGAAATCCACGTCTTTCACGATCCGTAACCGGTTCCATTTGCCTACTTGCACCATGTTGTAATTGCTGATTTTCGATAAAAGTAGTTCATTAACTAAAAAGACCCGCTTTGCGAAGTGCCTTATGCGTTTGCGCCCGTACCTTTGCGCACTGAAAATGGACTTCCGGATGATGAGGAACAGACTGGCAGGGATGCTGATGTTTCTGGGCTGCCTGCTTGCTTCTTCTGTCGCACACGCGCAGATTGATGTAACTGAAAATTATACAGCCGCGGCGCTCGCGCAAAAGCTGGCAGGTCCCGGCGTTACCATCCTCAATCCTGTGCTCAACTGCCCCGTTCAGGCCAATGGGCTTTTCCGGGTTATTACTTCCAATATTGGTATCGACAGCGGCATCATACTTACTACCGGCCGCGCAGCTACCAACGGCGCCGGCATCGGGGTAAACGGCGCTTCCTTTAACCTGGCCAGCACCCGCAACAATGGCAATGGCGACCGCGACCTGGAGCCGCTGGCAGGACAGGCCACACACGATGCCTGCGCGCTGGAGTTTGATGTGATCCCTCAGGGCGATACGGTGAAGTTCGATTATGTGTTCGGCTCGGAAGAATACATCAATGCCACCTGCGGACCTTATAATGACGCCTTTGCCTTTTTTATCTCTGGTCCGGGTATCGGCACTACCGATAATATGGCGCTTGTACCGGGAACCAATATTCCTGTTACCATTAACAGCATCAACAGTGGCGTACCGGGACCCAATTACAGCCTCAGCGGCTGCACCAGCATGGGGCCGGGCTCACCGTTCACCTCTTACTTCGTCAACAACAGCGCAGGCACTTCCATTACCTATCAGGGCTTTACCACTGTATTGCAGGCGGTGCATCAGGTAATACCCTGCAGCACGTATCACCTGAAAATGGTGATTGCCGATGGCGGTAACTATATCTACGATTCCGGAGTATTCATCCGTGCAGGCAGCCTGCAGGCCAATACCCTCAGCATTACCCCGGTAGGGGGCGACAGCCGTACCAGCCGTGCAGATGCATTTGCCGTAAAAGAATGCGCTGCCGGCAGCTTCCGCATACATCGCCCGCAGGCCAAAGCCACGGCCGAAACGGTGCATTACACGATAGCCGGCACTGCAGTAAACGGATATGATTATAACCTCATTCCGGACAGTGTAATCATACCCGCAGGCCAGCAGGAAGTAGCCATAACAATTCGCGGCCTGGCTACGCCCGCCAATGGACCTAAAGTAGTAACCCTGCTGCTGCATGCGCCCAATAATTGCAGCGGCGCTACTATTGCCGACAGCGCTTCGCTCACCCTGCTCGATACCATTCATGTAGCCATCCTCACACCGGATACCGCCATCTGCAAAGGCGAGCAGCTACAGCTCAGAGTAGCGGGCGATACAATGCTTACCTATCAGTGGACCCCCGCTTACTTATTGGATAATGGCTTTAAGAAAGACCCAATCGCTACGCCACTTACAACCACCCGTTTTGTGCTAAATGCATCCTGGCCACAGGTAGGCTGCGCCCCCCGGCAGGATGCGGTGCTGATTACTGTGCTACCGGTGCCTGAAGTATCTGTTGCTGCCCGCCAGCGCGTATGCCTGCACGATTCTATTCTCTTTTCAGCTACCGTCACACCTCCATATCCCAATTATACTTTCACCTGGACCGGACCAAATGGCTTTATTGCTTTTGGCATGAATCCGCAGCTGCGCAATGCACATTTCTCGGACAGTGGCCGGTACGCAGTAGCAGTAGGGCTGGATACCAACCGCTGTGTAGGGAGAGATACTTTTTATGTAACGGTAGAAGCACCGCCGTTACCTGTTACCACGCCTGTTATTTTTTGTCAGGGCAAGCCGGCCACACCATTGACGGCTTTTGGCAGCCAGCTTCAATGGTTTACCACACCGAGCGGTGGGCAGGGGGTTGACAAGCTGGTGCCGGAAACAAACAACCTGGGAATTACCACTTTTTACGTAAGCCAGACTAGCTTTGGCTGTGAGAGTGAGCGTGCCGCACTTCCGGTAGAAGTAAAAGTATGCTGCGACAGGCCGGTATATGTGCCTACCGCATTCACGCCCAATAATGATGGTCACAACGACCGCTTTACGCCCAGATTCCCGGGCTACGGCCATACAGAGGCACGGCTGCGCATCTACAACCGCTGGGGGCAGATGATCTTCCAGAGCTTTGATGGCACGGGTTGGGATGGCACCTGGAATAACCACGAAATGCCGGGTGGGGCTTATTTCTACGAGCTGTTGGTAGATTGTAAAGAAGGCGCGCAGGAGCAATATACCGGAGATATTACGCTGGTACGGTAGCACGGATTGCTTCTGCCGGTATGGTTACCGGATATGGTTTTAAACAGAAAAGGCAGCCGTTAAGGCTGCCTTTTCTGTTTTGCATGACAGTTTAGACTGATTGAACGGCAGTTCAGACAAACCGGAAGCCAGTTATGGAAACCCGGAAGCCAGTTATGGGAACCCGGAAGGCAGTTCGGACAACCCGGAAGGTAGTTCGGAGAACCCGGAAGGTAGTTCGGAGAACGCGGAAGGCAGTTATGGAAACCCGGAAGCCGGTTCGGACAATCCGGACGCTGGTTCTGAGAACCCGGAAGGTAGTTATGGGAACCCGGAAGGCAGTTCGGAGAACCCGGACGCTGGTTCGGACAACCCGGAAGCTGGTTTGCTCCTGTCTGGCTTATTTTTGATATTCCGGCTATTGATAATGGCTTATGACTTGGGGCGGGTGAAAAGAATGCCTGCTACCTGCCTGTATTCGGGTGAGGCTGCGCCCTGCGTAGTCATTGACTTTACATAATTCTTTACGCTAAGAGCAATATTTACCAGGCCAAGCTCCGGATCGTATAATTTCCTGTCTCTTCTCAGACGTACATTATCCAGCTCTGCGCTGGCTGTGTTGGCGGCGGCATTTTGGCTGATCATGTCGTTTTGCAATTGGGTGAGCGCTGCGATGGTCATGTCCTGCTCATTGGTATTAAAATTGCTCCCGCTCAGCAGGCTGATGAGATTGCCCAGGTGTACTTCCTGATTGGTGTAGGATAGCTGCGCTACGGAGATTGATTTATCTGCTTTGTCGCCTGTATTATCGTCTGTGGTGTCTTCTTTTTTCTTTTTGCTGCCTGCCGCGCGCTCACCTTTGATCTTGCGGGCTATGGATTTTACATCTTCGAGCAGGGCGGCGCTATCCGGCTGCGCCGCTACCGCGCTGCTGATGCGGGTGGCCAGCTTGTTGAGCCCGGCAAAGGTGGCTTCGCGCTTATCTGTGGCCAGGGTGGTGACGGTGACCGCATCTGCCACGTCCCTTACCCGTAGATCGCTATCGGTAAGCAGCCCCTGCAGCGCTATGATGGAAATGTGCTGGCTGGTGGGATTGTAATGGCTGAATGTTTTGACGATGGCGATGAGCTTGCCGAAGTTGGCGACGTTCTTTGCGTGGCCTGTTTCTGATGTGGATGCCATGATTAGAAATTGTTTAAGTGAATAGCTAATGTAGGGAGTAAAATATATTTTCTAAGGTGTTGTCCTTTAATATTTAATTGCATTTATTGTAAAAAATGGTTATTTATAAATTTTGTTTACGGTAGGCTGCGGATACATTGATTGTTATGTGTACCGGGGTGGTGAGGCCTGAGGGTATGCTCATTACGCTGCGATGGCTATGGCTGCCTGTGGCGGTGGATATAATGGGCAGGATTATGTTTGCTGTGGGGGCTTTCTCGTTTGCTGTGCGATCCTTCTTTTTCCTGTTTGCTGTGGGATGCTTCCTGGCGTCAGCATGACCTGTATGCTGTAAGGCTCATACGTACTTAGGGCTCATACGTACCATAGTCATGCTGACGACAGGAAGCATCCCACAGTGGGCTATGCACTGACAGATGTTGCAAGTCTTCTTTCT
This sequence comes from Chitinophagaceae bacterium, assembly GCA_965200035.1. GTDB lineage: Bacteria > Bacteroidota > Bacteroidia > Chitinophagales > Chitinophagaceae > UBA1952. The sequence goes on from OZ241334.1 coordinate 3,249,869, forward strand.
TCCATCGATTCGGCTATGGTAAAAATATTTTTTGCCGCAAGTATTTGACCGTTCGCTTATTATGCATACGTTTGCGCTTAACCAATAAACTGCACTACGGGTATAGTTCGTAGGCAGTTCTTTATAAGGCTGGAATTATTTTATCTCTTTATAGCGCTTGGCTATTTACGAGGCTGCATCTGAAACCTAGGAAATTTCAAAGGACAGCGAGCGTGAATACTAAGCGCCCGCGCATTGTCGTGGGCGTTTTAGTATTGCTGTTTGTACGGCTTCTCAGGGCCTCGACGACAAGTAATGCGAAAGACCCCACGACAATACGTGGATATCCGGTGAACCGGTTCCTTCTCTCTTCTTTACTTTCTTTTTTGTTTTTCTAAAAAAGTGGCCTCGCTGCATACGCCCGTATGCGCTTTTGGCATTTCTCATCTCTTCACTTTTTTAAAAAACAAAACATGAAACAAAACAGACCACCCTAACGAGTTATCCTATGCGCTCATGCAGCACAGGAACAGTAAAATTTTAAACACACCATAAAAAACAAAAAACTAAACAAAACATGAAAAAGATTCTTGGTATTCTAACCCTAACTTTAGCCGTATATGCGGTAAATGCTCAAAGCTTTACAGGTCCAAGCCCGATGGGCAACTATTCAACAGATGGCGGTATAATTACGTTTAAATCTTGGATGGTCAGAACCGGCATAGGTGCTGCTTGGGGTGGCTACAATGACTTATATGCTTCAGGTTATCTAGGATTTAATATTGCGCATGAAGGACCTACACTCGCACAGCCTTGGAATTATTTAGGCGATGGCGGTAGTAATAATGGTGGAAATGCTATTATCGGGACTGTAGGCGGTGAAATGCTTTTTGTAGCAAAACCTTCTAATGGTGGTAGTGGTGCTAACATGTCTAATGATGACATTAGAGCAAACATCAGAATGAGACTTACGCCAGATGGCAAATTTGTTATAGGAAAATCTTACGTCAACGATGCAATGAGTACTCCAGGCAATTATAATCTTTATGTAGAAAATGGTATCCTCGCTGAGAAGGTAAGGGTTGCAGTAAAAAATTCCGGCGATTGGGCAGATTATGCATTTGCGCCGAACTACAAGATGATGCCGCTTAAACAGCTTGAAGACTATATAGAACAAAATAAACATTTGCCCGGTGTGCCTTCTGCACAGGAAGTAGTTAAAGATGGTGTTGACTTACAACAAATGGATGCTACGCTTCTGCAAAAGGTAGAAGAGCTGACTTTGATAGCTATAAAGCAACAAAAGGAAATAGCACAGCAACAGCAGGAAATTGAAGCGCTGAAAGCACAACAAGGTAAAAGACAATAAATTACTCTAATTATGAAAAACCTAATCATCGCCGCTCTTTTGATGAGCATACTTTTTATAGGATGTAAGCCTGCTGAGCAAGAGACGCGCTACTTCACACCCGGTTTTAAAGAATATTTTGACTACCAACCCGGCAGTTACTGGATTATGGAAGATCAGCTTACAGGTGAAAGCGACAGTTTTTATGTAAGCAGCCGGAGTTATGACCCAGGCGAGAAACCCATAAATAACGATGGCGATAAATGGGAGGCTATAACAACCATGATATCCCAAGCCGGTAAGCCAGGAAATTATTGGTCGCTATACCTGTATTTACAAATTGCTACACTTAGAACTAAAAATGCTCAGTATTTAGGTTTGTTGACTCGTAGTTTCCCAATTCTGTCCAAGGATACTATTGGTGGTTACGATGCTATTTATTCATTAAAATACTTTGGCAATAAGTCGATCATATCAGGGAATGCAGATTCGACATACATGGCTTATGAGATTGATGTAGATGATCACCGCTATAATGATACAGTCTTCTTTAATCGTCAAAATGGATTTGTAGAATTTGACCAGCATAACGGTTCAGAAAATCATAGGTGGCTGCTTATGCGCAGTCATATTATCCACTAAAATTTCAAAACACTATAAATGAAAAAATACTTATTGCTGCTTATGGCCATCATTATGGCTATAGGGAGCCATGCACAATTTGTACGCGTAGAAAAAGGCGCGTACTTCAATCTGGAAAAATACTGGTGGTACAGATACCGGCTGGTCAACGACTTTATGAAAGTAGGTGCTGAATGCGGTGAAAGCATTCCTGCACAATTGAAAGCCTATCAATGGGCAGGAGGAACGCAACCAGATACGATGCGGATTGTATGGGGGGATGCCACTCAATCGCTTGGCCACTATATAGGCACTGTAGCCGCTGAGAGTAAACTGTTAAGCCTATATGGCTGGGATAACAGCCGCAGCAACTGGGAGATGTATCTGGGAATTAAAGCCTTTGACAGGCTTGACTTAAACGCCGAAGACCTCATGAGCGATATGGTTCGAGCCGACCCTTGTGAAATTTCTGAGCGGAAATTTGAAAACTCATTAAACGGCTTTTTATTCGGGATGATGTAAAAGGTAACATGCTGGCCAACAATTTCCAGCACTTTAATCGACCAGGTGTACATGATCCTGCTACCGTAAATGCTATGGGCAGCGATTTTAATAACCGACATTTAGATGCATGGAACCCTAACCGCTGGACCAGTCCTACCGCGCCGATCTATGCGGTTGAAGAATCGCAGGATCAGGTAGCTGAAATGTTTTTAGGCATGTCTATTGCCCACAGGCATACAGACCCCGGTGTTGGGTATAATGGCGAGGATATTCAGTGCCTTGCCGGTAATGGTATTTTCAGAATGATTAACTGGATACCCAGCCCCAGAGCAACCTCCCATCCTTCTTTGCATGAGGCTAATGATATAGAGGCGGCATTGGTTACCGCTACAGCAAGCTACCCTAGTGACCGGCCGTGGACAATAACTAATCCGCTGACGGGTAACTGTGTCTATGGTGTGGCTGTGAATTCTTATGATGCTACTTATCAAAGCTGGCTGGTGTCCGGCATAGGATTCCTCCAGAATTTGGGTATGGTAGCTACTGGAACGAACCAGTGCTTCGATGCCGGAGCCAATTTCTGGCTATCTGCTGTGCCCGCTGCCAAAGCTGCGGATATTTGCGGCAGTAGTTGCGGTAATGATGCTACAGACCTCATATCAGGTTCGCAGTATTACAATAACCTGTTTCAACTGGCGCAGTTCGGTAATCTTGATCTGCACACCGATATTTCCTTTACGGATGACTTTGTAACAGTAGCACGCAATTGGGAAATAGGTGTAGTGCCTCCGCGCCCGCCACATTATCCGCGCCGCTGGCGCTGGCCTCCTAGCTGGATGCCTATACCTACTGTAAATGACTCTTGGGAGCGGGTACGCAACCACTCTATGAGCAGGAACTTCTACGCCCCACATACTCCACTCATTTACCGCCTCGATAAGTATGGTACTGGCTGTGGTGTGGGCTTTGATCCCAAAGATTATAACTATAACAGAGGATATACAACCCTGCTGGATGAAGCACCTCCCTGCGGTCCACATAATCATGGTGGGGACTATGGCGGAGAAATGGAATGGTCTGGCACTAACCGCCTGCTTGAGCCTACCAGAAGGGACGGTTTAGTGAATAGCAGCTTCAATCCGAGTAAGGATATATGGGAAGAATATAACGGGCTGGATTATATGTTCCTATTCCAACTTTACGCCCTCACAGAAACGGATAACTATCTTAAAAAGATGATTAACCCTTACTATACGGAGAAGTTTAATACGGATTATCCGGATGTCGATAAGCTTGGATCAAACGCTTATAAGCTCACGCTCCATTACCTGGAATATCTGTCTGCGGTGAATACGGTGAAGCCAGATGACAATCTGACTTTCAGGGGAGCTAAAGTGATCGATCTTCTGCCGGGCTTTACCGCAGAAAAAGGCAGTGTTTTCGAAGCTTATGTAGAAGACTATGGCTGTGGCAACTTTGAAAAAGGGCAAACCGCATTTCACTATGCCACACTCACCGATGCCGAAGGCCAATACTTTGATACACCTATTGAATACTCACCGGACAATAAGGGTAAAAGAGGGACTGCACAACTGTATCATCCTGCTGATGACCGCGAAGACCACTTAGCTGATAGCCTGATGACACCGGAAATAGAGCAGGCATATATTGATTATCTACAGCAGGGACTGGATAGCCTGGATGATGGTGATATGAGCGAATACCGGACCACTAAGATGCGGGGCATAAATAAGCCGGCTGGTGACTATATGATGCTCAGCCCGAACCCTAATGATGGAAACTTTGAATTAAAGTTTTCAACTGTAGACAGCTACGATGTAATGATCTATGATATGCTGGGCAAACAGGTATACAGAGCGTCTGTAGTGAATAGTGATCTTATGAGGATTGCTGAACTGAAACTGGCACCGGGCAACTACACGGTGACGGCCATGAGTGCAACGCGTAAGTACATTAAGAAGATGACGGTGCAGTAAGGCAAGGTATCATCTCACGGTAAGTGGCTTGTTGGTCTTAGCTTTTGTGGGATGCTTCCTTGCGTCAGCATGACTGTGTTGGGTGACCTGTGCTTTGGATATGCTGAAACGTATGCTCCAGAAACCGGATTATGATGAGAAGGGAAATGCGATTACCGCATTTCCCTTTTAGTATATTGAAACAGGGGTGCAGTTCTTTTCTTCTTATTACTTTTAAGCAATCTTAACCTACTTATGAAACAGAGATTAGCTAATCTAACGCTGTATCTGATCGGAGCTTTTATACTCTCCATATTTGCCCTGTATAACGGCTACCCGATTGTAACGGGTGATACGACTACTTATATAAATAGCGGTATGGAGCTTTGGGTGCCTGCTGAACGCCCGATATTCTATGGGTTGTTTATCCGCGCTACTTCACTGGGTGCTTCGCTATGGCCGACCATTTTTGCGCAGTCATTCATCTTATCCTGTTTACTCGTTCATTTTATCAAGGGCATTGCGCCTCAGATACGGCCATTGCATGTTATTGGCTTGCTGCTGCTGGTGTCGCTCGGAACTATTATAAGCTGGTATTCAAGCCAGCTAATGGCGGATATATTTACACCGGTTCTCTTTCTTGCTACGGTCAATTATCTGCTTTTTTCCAAATCCCGATTACAATCGGCCGTGTTTCTGGTAATCATTTACTTTGCTACGATTGCTCACTTCTCCAACTGCATTATCAGTACGCTATTTACAGGAGCATTGCTGTTAGCTTCATCCCTACGCAGCCAGCTTAAAGACTTTCGTTTTAAAGCCGTTCGGCTGATTTTAGTAAGCCTGCTTGCATGGTTAACGATTTTTACCAGCAATTATATAGGTGGAAAGGGCTTTGTTTCAAGCAGCGTTTCCCATATTTTTCTTATGGGAAAACTATCTGAAAGCGGTGTGCTCAAAACTTACCTTGATAAAGCCTGCCCAACCAGAGACTACAAGATATGCGCTTACAAAGACAGCCTCCCACCGGCAGCATGGGAATTTGTATGGAATGAATCTAAAAGCCCCCTTTACCTAACGGGCGGCTGGGAGGCCAATAGGCAGGAATACAAAACGATTATTAAAGACATTGGCTCAAGACCGAAATACTGGCCTTTCCTCGCATGGAAAAGCGTAGAAGCTACTGCGCGTGAAATGGTGCTGACCAATATTGATGAAAGCGAGGAGCGCCCCTGGTTCAGGTATGAGCGTGAGCATCCATTGTACCAGAGCATCCTGAAGCATTTTCCGCATGAGATCAATGAATTTTCGATTGACAGGCAGAATATGAAGACGCTGAACATTGTCTTTTATGACGACCTGTATGTAGTTGTTTTGATTCTTACTTCGCTGATATGTTTGTTCTTTCTGAGAGGTGCTTTGCTTGCAGAGGCAAAATTGATCTATGTGCTTGCCATGCTCTTTTTAATCATTAATGCTTTTGCATCGGCCACGTTTGCGAATGTACTATCGCGCCTCAGCTCACGGGCTATCTGGCTTATACCCATGATTAATCTGTTATTCATTTACAGGATGGCAGCACTTTATTTTAAGAGGCTTAAAATTGTGTAAAAAGGTGATGGTCATAAGGTGTCCGAATAATTACTAATATTGAAAAATGACGGCATTTGCCGTCATTTTCATTTTAAGCTGCCTGAGCGTTATGCACCCCCAATAAACGGAGCTACAATAATCAGCCCTGCCGCAGCAGGAAAATATTTGGTTTTGATCACCTTCAAAAGGTAAGTCATCAGCAGGATCAGCATCGCAGGATCATTTTAAAAAGGTGCAGGAAGAATGTCTTTGTGAATTTGCGCAATTAAGCGCACAACTCCAAATGCTATCCGCCTGATAACAGGCGCGAAACAATCCAATCCAGGCGTAAAAGTCCCTGCTTAAATCATTGCGCAGCGCCCTGGTACATCTGCTCAATCATCCGCACTACCTCACGTCCTTCTTCGGCGCTGGTCATTACCGGATGGTTGTGGTGCAATACATCCACCACATTCTGAATCACCTTATCATGATTGCTCATAGAGCCCTGATACAGGCCATAGTCATTGGCTTTGGCGCTGATGTTGATCTCCGGCAGCCTGCCTACCGCCAGTTGCTGATACTCGATCGTATTCAGGTATTGGCCGCCGATCTTCACAGTGCCTTTTTCGGCAAATATGGTAATGGCGCCTTCCATATTCCGCTCAAATGAGCAGGTGGTAAAATTAAAATTGACCAGCGCGCCGTTGGCCGCCGTCATGGTAAAGCTGCCGGTATCCTCGAACTCCGTGTTATGCTGGTGCGCAAAATTCTGCAGCCATCCTTTGACCTCATCCACAGGGCCATTCAGATAATAAAGGATATCTACGAAATGGCTGAACTGGGTGAACAGGCATCCGCCATCCATGCTTTTCTTGCCGCGCCACGGACTTTGAGCATAATAAGCATCGCCACGATTCCAGAAGCAATTCACCTGGATCATGTAGATACGGCCAAGCGAGCCTTCGCCGATCAGTTCTTTCAGCGCCTTTACCGGAGGGTTGTAGCGGTTTTGCTTGACTGCAAAGATGATCCTGCCTGTAGCTTCGGCAGTGGCAATCATCCGGTCGCACTCGGCGGTGCTGAGCGCCATCGGCTTCTCTACCACCACATGCATGTCTGCTTCCATGCCCATGATCGCGTGAGCTTCGTGCAGATAGTTGGGCGTGCACACACATAGCACATCTGCCTGTACTTGCTGCAGCATCGTCTCCAAACTGTGATATAGCACCACGCCTTCCGGCGCAGCTACCTGCCCGTCGGTATCACATACTGCTACCAGCTCAGCGCCTGCCTGCTGCATAATGTGTGTAGCATGGCGGCGGCCAATATGCCCGTACCCGACTATGGCAAAACGGATATTCTTCATGAATGTTCATTGATGGCAGCGAGCAATCCGCCCGGCTGCAGGGTAATGAGACCATCATCGGTCATCCTGCGCAGCAAGAGCAGCAAAAGCGGCCGGTTGCCCTGCGGGAAGCGCGAAGATAAATGCTGAATGGTTACAGGGCTGTGCCTGAGCTGATCAAGCACTGATTTTTTTGCTGCCTGCTCATCCCAGGTTTCCTGTGCTTTTTTGTCCAGGCAGATATCGCAATGACCGCAGTAACTGCCGGCGGCTTCGCCGAAATAATGGAGCAATAGCTTGCTGCGGCATACGGTACGCTCTTCGAGGAAGCGAATCATCGTGGCAATCCGCTCTTCATGCTGACGGCGCAAACGCAGAAGACGCGCTGTATTGATCTGCAGATGACTGCTGTGTACCCGGTAGTGATGAATATGCAGCTGCGGGCCATCAGTAGCCGGCTTGTAGTCAATGATGCCTGCGCTGTGCAATTGCTGCAGCGCAGCTTCCACATCTGCTATCTGCCATTTGATTTTCTTAGCGATGACTATACTGCGCACGGTTACCGGATACTGGAAAATGCCATTGTATAACCGCAACAAGGCAATAGCAACCATCGCCATCTCCGGATAGCGGGCCTGCAGGTTGTCCAGCGTTTCTCTGCTTGTAGTGATCTGTACCGTTGCCGGAATAAATACTGCATCAGAGAGCGTCCACAAGCCTTCCTGTGCCAATAATCTTAAGGCATACGTAACAGGCAGGATATTGAGCCGGAACCGGCTGCAGAATTCCGTCAGCTCAAAAGGAAAATAATCGTCCGGCTCGTTGCCGGCGGGTATCTGCAAATACTCCATGACGGACTGATATACCTGCCGCAAATAAGCTTCGGGCGGAAACTGCAGCTCGGTACTGTCCCGCAGCCGTTTCAGATCAGCGCCATGATACAGGGTAATGGCATCCGCAGCTTTGCCATCGCGCCCCCCGCGCCCGGCCTCCTGATAATATCCTTCGAGGTGCTCCGGCACATCGTAGTGCATGACCAGCCGCACATCAGATTTGTCGATGCCCATGCCGAAAGCGGTAGTAGCGGTAATGACTTTTATCCGATCTTCCATCCACAGGCGTTGCGCTTCATCGCGCTTGTCGCGGGGGAGGCCGGCATGGTAGGGTAGAGACCATATTCCCTGCTCGTTCAGGTATTTGCTCAGCAACTCAGTCTGTCTTCTGCTCCGGCAATAAATGATGGTACAGGCATCCGCAGCCCGCACCTGTTCCAGAATACCTTCTGTTTTGTTTTCGCTATACGCAATCCGGTAATTAATGTTAGGCCGGTCAAAGCTCTGCCGGAATAATTGTGGCTTGCGCAGCTGCAATTGCGTGCCGATATCTTCTGTAACCTGTATTGTGGCCGAGGCGGTCAATGCAATAACAGGGACTTCCCGGTGTATATGACGCAGGCTGCCGATCTTTAAATATTCGGGGCGGAAATCGTGCCCCCATTGCGATACACAGTGCGCTTCATCAACCGCGATCATAGACAGCGGCAGGGCAGGCAGAAATTCCTGAAACTGATAAGTCTGCAACCGTTCGGGAGATACATACAGCAGCTTTACCTCTTCCCGTGAAACACTTTCGAGCAGCTCATTCACCTTGCGCCAGCTCATTCCGGCATAGATAGCGGCGGCGGGAATGCCGCTTTTATTGAGCCGCGCTACCTGATCCTGCATCAGCGCGATCAGCGGCGATACGACGAGACAGACTCCTTTTTTTACAATTGCCGGCAATTGATAGCAGATTGATTTTCCCCCGCCAGTGGGCAGCAGGGCAATTGTATCAGCGCCGGAGAGAATGCTGTTGATAATATCTTCCTGACCAGTACGGAATGCACTATGACCCCAGTATTGCTCCAGTATGGCTCTGATATCCCTGGTGTAATCGGCTGCGGGTTGGTTCATAGAGATAATGGTAGGCTCAGGAGCCGGGAGCAAACGTTGGCTTCAGACCCTTCAGCCAGAAATCTTTTTTTGCTTCAGCATTTTTTTCCATTTCCGTCAGTGAAAGCGCCGGGATAAAACAGCTGCCGTCATAGTTATTGGGGTCATGTATATGAAAGAGCGCAGCAATGCCCAGTGAGGCAGGATAAATACCCAGCAACAAGACAAACTCTGGCTCGAAACGACTGCGCAGTTTATGCCAGGCTACGCGCTGGTTGGGCTGAAAGGAAAGAATATGATATTGCTCCGGTGAAAGATGGCACGCACCAAGCATCCGGACCAGCGTTTGCTCTTCTGCAGAGCCTGAAGGGTATGCCTGGGTAAGCACGAGACAGCGGCACGCAGGGAGCGACAGCCACGCGTCAGGAAGCGTATCCCAGAAAATATTCTGGTCGGCGGGTACGATTTTGGAGTGGATCAAATGCATACTGTAGATGTGCTGGATACAACAACCTGAAATAGATATAAGATAATATGTGGTATGCCTTGTAGTCTTCCCTTTGAAGCAGAAATCAGGCGTTTATAGGCATATTGTATAACTTCAACCGGCTGCCGAAAAAATGTCGTTTCTTTGCACAAACTTAATTGTTTCAGAACCAAACTGACTTGCTTTTTATGAGTGTTTCAACCTTAGGTATTAATGTAAGGCCGGTGGCCGAAAGCCGCATCAGCGAGCTGGATACTAATAATATTCAGTTTGGTAAGATATATTCAGACCATATGCTGGTAGCTCAGTATGAGCATGGCGCCTGGAGCAAAGTAGAGATCGTACCTTTCGCCCCGCTGACGCTTAGTCCGGCAACTACTTTTATGCATTACGGACAGGCGATTTTTGAAGGTGTAAAGGCTTATAAGAATCCGCAGGGAGAGCCGATCATTTTCCGTCCGCATGACAACTGGAACCGTTTCAACCTCTCTGCTGAGCGAATGGCTATGCCGGAAGTGCCTGAAGACATTTTCATAGAAGGCATGAAGCAATTGATTGACCTGGATAAAGACTGGATTCCTACGGCCGATGGTACGTCCCTGTATATTCGTCCGTTCATGATTGCAACCGATGAGTTTATTGGTGTGAAGCCTGCTGAAAAGTTTACGTTCCTCATCATTACCTCGCCTGCCGGTCCTTACTACAGCAAGCCGGTGAGCATTTATGTACAGGATAAGTATGTACGCGCCTTTCCGGGCGGTACCGGCTACATCAAGTCTGCGGGCAATTATGGCCTGTGCATGTATCCAACCCAGCAGATCAAGGAAATGGGCTACGATCAGGTGCTGTGGACCGATGGTTTCGAGCATAAGTATGTGCAGGAGATCGGTACGATGAATGTATTCTTCGTAATCGGTGATAAAGCGCTGACTCCGGATCTGGATCAGGGCACTATTCTGGCAGGTGTTACCCGCGATAGCATCATTACGCTGCTGCGCGAAAAAGGCATGACTGTAGAAGAGCGTCCGATTTCCATTGATGAGCTGATGGAAGCGCACCGCAATGGTGAGCTGAAAGAAGCTTTTGGCGCTGGTACGGCTGCCTCTATAGCTCCAATTGCAGAGCTAACCATTCATGGTGAGCATATGGTAATGCCGCCACTTGAGCAGTGGGAAACGGCTAACTGGCTGAAAAATGAACTGGCTGAAATCCGCTATGGCCGCAAAGAAGACACTCATGGCTGGATCGTGAAAGCCTGATTATAAATTATTGTCATTTTATAAAAAGCTGCTTCAATACGAAGCGGCTTTTCTTTTTAGAAAACCTTATCAGTGCATTATCGCGCAGACAGTTTTCTTTGCAGCATGAAATTCGCAGAGCGCGCACTGATTATCATGTGCCTGATCGGTTACTATCTGGCGGTATGGCGCAGGCCGCAGGATGTAAGCGTACTGTTTGTAGGCGCTGCCGCGCTGTCTGTGCTATATGTGCTGTCCATGCCATTGTTGCTGGCGAATATTACCATCAGGGAATTAGGAAATAAAGAAATGCGCAACAGTATCCGCTGGTCGCATTGGCTTGCCGGTAGTCTGTTTGGCGCGCTAAGCGCCTACTGTGCATTCAGCATCATCTACCACAGCCTTGGACAAATGGACAGCCTGGCGATGATCGAAAACTGCGGACTGGGTTTGTTGTTATTTACCGCTTTGGCAACTTGGCAGCGCAAAAAGCAGGAACCTTTTTATGGAAATATGCTGGTGCGCATTGCCTTCCTTGTCGTATTAATTATGCTTAGCCTGTTGGTACATCGCTCTGTATAATACCAAAAGGAGTGAACGGTCGCGCCTCACGCACGGCCAGCTCATACAGTGCTTTGCTTTCGGAAGGGCGGGGTAGCAGCTTGTGCCAGCAATGGTACATAACTGCCATATTCATCACCGGCTTTATAACAACCTTGTTTAAGCGCAGTCGAAGCTCCACATCAGAATCTTCACCAAAGGTAGGCTGATTGTACCGCTCATCAAATCCATTGATGGACAGCATATCTGCTTTGAAAATGGAGAAGTTAGCGCCCAGCAACCCTCGTTCTTTACGGTTAAAAAAGCGCCTCAATGCGCTGTTGCGGGCATAAAAACCATTCATCATATGGAAGAGCTTGCCGCGGCTGTAATCGTATAGCATACCCATTGCCGTTCCGGCAGATTGTAGGATACCATTTTTTACGTTCTCAGGAGTCAGCAATTTGGTGATGCGCCCGGAAAGATCTACGCGCCGGCCGGCCAGGCAAGTGCCAGGCTGTGCATTCTGAAGATGTTCTGCTACGAAATGCGGGTGAGGAATGCAATCGCCATCTACAAAAATCAGGTAAGGTGCCCGCGCCATAACAACTGATCTGTTCAGGATTTTGTTCTTGCGAAAGCCATCATCCTCATGCCAGTTATGCCTCATTTTCAGGGGCGATGCTTCTATAATAGCCGGAAGCGCATTGGTAAAATCAGGCTCTGAACCATCGTCTGAAATAATAATTTCAAAGCTTTTTTCCGTCTGTATCTCAAAGCCGGCAAGTACAAGCTTCAGAAAATTCAGCTTATTATACACCGAAAGGATGACGGTAGCTTTTAGCTGTGGCGTTGAAAAATCGGAAGAAAGCACAGATGCCGGATTGTATCAGTACAATGAAAGTATCTTACAATAACAAAACCCGGCTAATGCAGCCGGGTCTGTAATAATTATATCGAAAAAGGCAGGCTGCTACTGATTAAGCAGTTACCGCGTTCAATTTCTTGGCGATGCCAGACTTCAGGTTGCCCGCTTTGTTCTTATGAATAATATTGCGCTTAGCCAACTTATCAATCATGGAAAGAACTTTAGGCAGCTCAGCAGCAGCAACATCCTTTTCGGTGATTGCTAACAGCTTGCGCATAGCGTTACGGGTTGTCTTACCATAATAGCGGTTGCGGTCACGACGCTTTTCACTCTGGCGAATATCTTTCTTGGTAGCTTTATGATTAGCCATTATCTTATTTACTTTAGGGCTGCAAATGTACGATAATTGTACGAACAGCCAAATTAATTATTGATTTTCTACAAAACATTGCTTTCAGCAGCAAAGAGCTGGGCCGAGCGCTTCATAATCAGTTGCTTCTTCTCGATAAAGCCATCCAGCTTTTCCTTGGGAATGCGCAGCGCATAATAATCTTCTGAAGACACGCTGTACAGGAAAATATCATAATCAGCATTCCACTTGCGCAATAGCTTTTTATCAATGGCCAGTTCGTCACAGAGATAATCAAGGCTCAACGGCTCATTGATACGCACAATGGCCATCATCTTCAGCTCTTCGTCGGTAAACTTCGGCTTGGCAGGTATTGCAGCGGCAGAAGCATCCAGATTTTCATTGCTGAATTTAAAATCTGCCGGAATAGTGCCCGTGCCGATGAAGCCTTTCATCTTTTCAAAAATAGAAGCTGTAGCAATGAACGCAAGGACGTGACCCTGCGTTTCGCGGGGCAGGTATTTTTTAATATCCCAGAAGCTGTGGCTGCCGGTGCGCTGAATGGCGCGCTGTACCGGCACCGGACCACTATTGTAAGCAGCTACTACCAGCAACCAGTCGTTGAACTGGTCATAAAGCGTATTCAGGTACTTAGCAGCTGCATTGGTGGATTTAAACCAGTCGGTGCGGTCATCGCGCTTGCCACTGACCTTCAGGCCAAGCATTTGCGCCGTAGTCTCCATCAATTGCCAGGGACCTACAGCACCTACCGGGGAAAGCGCTTTATTATTGAGCGCAGATTCGATCACCGCCAGGTATTTCAGCTCTTTGGGAATGTTGTGCTTGGTCAGCACATTATCGATCATGGTAAACTTACTGTTGCTGCGGCCCTGCACCACATTCAGCGTCTTGTTGTGCGCGCCGAAATACTGACGCACAAAACCATTTACATAATCTGTCATATTGCCGTAATAGGCTTTATGGCCGGCCAGGGGTACACCGGCAATCGGAGCGCTGGCAGTAATAGCTGTATTGAGGGCCAGTAATTTTCTGCCTTCAGGCCCAGCGTTTTTAACGATGGTATCTGTCTTTATAATTCGTGGAGCGGGCGCTTTCAGCACTACCGGCTTTGCTTCCTGTGCAAACGCGCTGATACTGACTGTGCCCAAATATAAAGACACTAAAAAGACCTTACATTGCATGTTTTAATCGTTTCTTTTTTAAAAGCGGTGAAAGCATGCAACCCATGTAATTGTGGGAAGCGTTATGGAAAATTCAAAATAATCTCTAACAAGATAGAAAACCTTGTTGAAAAATAAAAGCGGGACCAGAAATGTCCGGTCCCGCTTTGGAACTGTTATTATACAGTAGTGTTGGTAGGAGTAGTGGTGGTGGTAGGCTGTGCGGGAGGAGGAACAGGCTTGCGGTTCATCTCGTTCTCGATATCAGCTTTTACACCATCCTTGGCATCATTGAACTCACGGATACCCTTGCCAATGCCTTTAGCCAGCTCAGGAATCTTCTTACCGCCAAAGAGGATGATTACCGCCAGGAGCAGCCAAAGCCATTCAGCACCACCAGGCATAGAGATCAACATTTGCGGAATCACATTTACTACAGTCATGGTTATTGTTTAAGAATGAATATTAGCAAATATAGAGGTTTGGGCTTAAAAATCTCAATTTGCCGTTCACGTTTAACAGTTGATTAGGTAGATAAATTGATCCGCTTTTCAGGCTTGGTACCCCTTTTGCTGCATATTCAGCCCTTTGGTGTAAGTCCTCCATTTCTCGATAACCTGCGCCATATCTGCCGGCAATTCACTGTCAAAAAGCATTTTTTCGCGGGTTACAGGGTGAACAAAGCCCAACTCTTTTGCGTGTAATGCGTGGCGTGGCAGCAGCGCAAAGGCATTATCCACAAACTGCCGGTATTTAGAGAACACCGTTCCTTTTACAATGCGATTGCCGCCATAAGTGGCATCATTGAAAAGCGGATGGCCAATGGATTGCATGTGCACACGTATCTGGTGGGTGCGCCCGGTCTCCAGCTGAAGCTGAATGAGCGTTACATAGCCAAAGCGCTCCAACACCTTGTAATGGGTGATGGCTTCCTTGCCATGATCGCCATCCGGGTAAGCGGTCATGATCTTGCGAAAGCGCTGGTGGCGGCCTACGTGCGCTACAATGGTGCCTTCATCTTCCGGCAGATCGCCCCAAACGAGCGCGATGTACCTGCGGTGAACGGTATGCTTCTTGAACTGGGCGGAAAGATCGGCAACTGCTTTTTCACTTTTCCCGATCACCACCAGCCCGCTGGTATCTTTATCTATCCGGTGTACGAGGCCTACGCGGGGCAGCCCTTCTGTATCTATATCTTTCAGGTAAAAGGCAAGGCCATTGACGAGGGTGCCGGAATAATTGCCGCAGCCCGGGTGCACCACCATGCCATCGGGCTTATTGATAATCATCAGATCATCATCCTCATACATGATATTAAGGGGCAGCTCTTCAGGAATGATCTCCAAGCTCTCCGGCTTGCGCGAATCGTAGATCACGATCTCATCGCCCGGGCGTACTTTATAGTTAGACTTTACAATGTTGCCATTCACCAGTACAAAGCCTTCATCCAGCGCCTGTTGCACTTTATTGCGCGTAGCGCCTTCCAAGCGTATCATGATGAATTTATCCACGCGCAGCGGTTCCTGGCGCTTATCGATCACAATGCGCATCCGCTCATTCTTCACTGTTTCACCTTCGGATGCGGAATCGCCGGTCTCTTCTTCATCTTCCCAGTCTTCCGTATTCCAGTCTTTTTCTGCTGAATCCAAAATGCAAAATTTAGAATGCAAAAATAAGACGGAATCTAAATGCAAAATTTAGAATGCAAAATGCAAAACGCCTGTTTGGAATTAAAAAGTAAAATTGCCTTTGTTTATTTGTTGCGCATCCAGGCTTCGATCACTTTTGGGTCCAGCTCGGTATAATAGGTTTTTCTTTCGATCACACTATTGCTGATCCAATAGATGGCCGGTACATACTCGCCTGCCATGGATGAAAACGCCGGTATATCGCGGATAATAGAGTAAGGAACGTGTTCTGTTTTAGTTTCCCTGAAAAAGTCATTATCCCATTTCTGGCGTCCGTTCAATACCATATAAAAGGAAATATCCGGGTATTGGTGGTGCAGGATGTGAATCAGGTAAGCGGCCTTCCGGCAATGCGGGCAGGTGAGGGACATTAACGCTATAACGTGCTTTCCCTGTTTAAGATTGATAGATGGCTTCGGCTCGCCTTTATCGTAGATCGGCTGCAGATTGATGGGTTGATGAGTGACTTCTCCCTGACCTAAATGATAAATGGGGCTTGCGATAAAAGGCAGCGCCAGCGCGGCGGAAAAGGCAATGCCGGCAATAATGATTCTATAGTTATGATTGTTTATCGGCTGCACCGGATAGATCACGTATAAAACACCCACAGCGAGCATCATAACCAGATTCTTAACAATAGCGGCCAATGGCGTCATTTGATAGGCATCGCCAAAGCAGCCGCAGTTGCCGGTGTTACCCTGACGCAGATACAGCAATACCAAATAGCCCGTCAGCAGCAGCAGTATGGAAAAAGTGGCTTTATAGGTAAATGACTTCAGGTACAGGTGTGCCAGCAGAAAAAAGGCGATCCCAAGCTCCAAAGCAATGAACAGCCGCGCCATGACCGCAGCAGTGGTGAAACCGGCGGAAAACAGATCGATAAAAGTCCACTCAAATGGCTCGATGACCATGAGTTTGGTAATGGCGGAAAATAAAAAAACTGCTGACAGGGCCAGCAGTAATATAATTCCGGTAATGCGTTTCAGATAAAAAATAGCGTCCTTCTGCACGGGGCTTTCAGTTCCTCTTAATAAAGGTGGCAATCCTCATTCGTGTGGATGCCGTTGTTATCCGACGTGGTTGAATTCTGCTCGCAAATACTTTTTGCCTTTTTCTTACTGTCTCTCACAGGATATTCGTGAACCACCGTATCGGGCAGACCGGGTGAGCCGCTATATACAATCTGACACTGACAGGTATAGTCGCGCACGCAAGAAGAGGACATTAACATTGTAACACCGGCAGCAGCCAACAAGAGTGTAGTGCGTAATTGCATGCAGTTTATAATTTCAACGCTTAAAGATAACAGGAATTTTTTTTGCTCCAAGGCTTTTGGCATGTTTCATGTCTCCATGTTTCATGTTTTATGTTTCATGGATCATGTTTCATGCCTTTGGAGCGTACTATTTCATGCTATGATTCACTATTTACAGGAATGCCAGTGCTTAATTATGAAACATAAAACATGGAACATAAAACATCTACCTAGGTATCTCGATTCTCGCGATCAGTTCTTTCAGTACTTCATCGGTGCTTAGCCCTTCCATTTCTTTTTCAGGAGTCAGGGAGATGCGGTGACGCAGGACGGGTACTACGCCTTCAATAATATCTTCCGGTATCACGAACGATCGTCCGCGCAATACACCAATAGCCTTAGATACTTGCAATAAAGCAATAGAAGCTCGGGGCGATGCGCCGAGATACAGAGAACGGTCGTTGCGCGTTTCCCAGATCAGGCGGGCGATGAACTGCAGCAGCTTTGGCTCTACGTGAATGCTCCGTACCTGTGCTCTCGCTGCGGCCAGCTCGTCTGCGGTGATCAGGGGCTTTACATCATTCAGTTGCGAGGTAATGCTTTGCGCATTCTGGCGCTCCAGTATTTTTACTTCTTCTTCAAGCGATGGATAGCCTACTACGATCTTCATCATAAAACGGTCGAGCTGTGCTTCGGGCAGGCGATACGTGCCTTCATGCTCAATCGGGTTCTGCGTGGCAATAACCATAAATGGCGGCTTCATCGGGTGCGTAGTGCCATCAACCGTGATCTGCCGCTCCTCCATTACCTCAAAAAGCGCAGCCTGCGTTTTGGCGGGCGCCCGGTTGATCTCATCGATCAGCACTACATTGCTGAACAATGGTCCGGATTTGAACTGAAAAGTAGCTGACTGCGGGTTGAAAATGCTGGTACCAATCACATCGCTCGGCATCAGGTCCGGGGTAAACTGGATGCGTGAAAAGTCAACATCGATCAGACGCGCCAGCAGCTTTGCTGTGAGCGTCTTGGCTACGCCGGGAACGCCTTCCAGCAGGATATGACCATCTGCCAGCAAGCCCGCCATCAGCAGCTCCACCATGCCATGCTGTCCTACAATAATGTGGCCTATGCTCTCCTGTATGGCATCTGTCAGGCGCATCAGCGGACTTTCCGGCGCTGCCTGTGGAACTGGTTGGTATGATTGCTGCGATTCCATAGTTTATATTAACTGCTTTGATTGTTATAAAAAGACTGAAGGGTATTATAAAGTGCGAACAGGTATTCCTGCGTCACAACAGCTGAGCCTAACCGTATTTCGTGTATGCGGGTGAGCAAGGCCTGTACCGCTTCTTCGCCCTTTCCGGATTTGGCGGCAAGCTGCTGCGCAAATACATCATTGAGCTTTGAGGTATCCAGAAAATAATAAGTGCGCACCCATTCCAGGAAATGCTGGATCATTTTTTCCGCGAGGTTGGCGTGGTTGCCTTTATTAAAATACAGCCTGCCGATCGTTTCCACAAAAGATACGGAAGCATTCTCCAACGGCCTGATGACCGGAATAATGCGCTGCCTGCGCCGGAGCCCCAGCAATACATAGACGATCAACGTAAAGATGGCAATAATCAGCGCCCAGCGGGTAGCCGGATAGCGCCAGAGCACACCCAGGCTGGAGCCTTCCGTAGAGCGCTTGTAATAGTCATTCCAATAAATGCGGTTGATATTATCCGGGAATGCATGCCAGATGCCATCGAGATAGCTGCGGTTGCCGGGCTGTAGCAAAAAATAATTGGAAAGCACAAGTGGTGCTGCATGTAGCGTGATATGCCCGTTGCCAATGGTGTACCGGATGAAATCGGGAAAATCAGGTGATTTATCGTCATGACCGCATTCACCTAACACGGTTGGTGCCGGAATATCAGGCTTCTTTTCACCTTCATCTGCTGACTGATTGCTATACCCGCTCAGCGAAGATGAATCGGCAGCAACGTCCGGTGCAGCCACCTTATCTGCAGTATCATTGATCTTGAAAATGCCGTCAATCATACGGCCGGTATATCCATAACGTACGCTTTTATCCGGAAGCAGAGAGAGCAGCTTATTATTAGCTGTTCCATTATTATTAGCGCCTAGTGGATAATCTTCAGCGCCACCAAATTTTTTACATTTTAGCTCGGCCTCAATCTTATTGTCCAGCCGGCTGCACAGGATAAACACTTCATTGCCCGCCTCTGCAAACGCTTTTATATTCGTCCATTCTTCGTCAGATACATAATAGTCCAAGCCGGTCATCACCAGCAGCGCAGCGCTGTCGTCCGGATGGCTCATCATATGATTATCGATGCTGGTATAGCGGAAGCTGCGCGATATTGCTTCCCGCCGTGCATGGGGGAAATACCAGGGCAGGCTTTCGTAGGCCAGCCAGGTATCATAAGGGCTTTTGCCCTCATGGTTCAGCGATACGCCCCAGTTTGTCTTCCTGGGCGAATGCCGGCACGCATCCAGCAGTGGCGTCAGCAATAAAAGTAGGAGAATATACTTTTTCATTTTCACGATGCGCCGAGTTCTTTTTTTACACCGTAGAAAGCCTGCATATAAGCATCAAATGCGGATGAGGAAGGCAGAAAATTGCCATACCACGCATATTCATAATCGCGCGTAAGCTGCCGGAAAGATTGCCGCACCGCATGTCCCGATAATTCGTGGTAATAGGCGCTGTTTGTCTTGTCCTGCCGGTAGTCGATAAGGTCATGCGATTGAAGCAATTGAAGCAGGTACATATAGCTGTAACGGATAGCCATGCGTGTATTGCCGGCATCCAGCGCTGCGCGCAGCTTTTCTTCCCAGTTATTGTGCAGCAGATCATCTTCACTGATGCTGGACTGCTCATCGGCAGCTTCGCCAACGCGTTTATTGCTGCGGGCAAATATCCTACCATCGCCCAGCAGAATGCGGTACAGCACAAATCCTACCAAAGCTGCCAGCAATAGCCAAAGCACTATATGTCCTATTGCTGAGCCAAAAAAGCGGACGATGCTTTCCAGAAACCGCAACAGCCACATATCTCTTTCAGAGGGTTTTTCTTCTGCAGTAAATTCCTTTTCGTTTTTGTAATAAAAATCTTTGTCGTCTGTGGTGCGCTGCCACTGTGCGTCTGTGGGTGTTGCTTTATTGTAAGTGACGGTACGCACTTGTTCCGTACTTTCCTGATCCGTTCCATCCTGCGCTGTAACCGCGGCATCGGCGCTGTCCGGCGCATAAACAGAGCTATCTGCATTCTGCGCATACAGCGTAGGAGCAGTTAATAAAAATGAGGTCAGCAGATAGAGAAAGAATCTATTCGGGCAGCGCATCTTCTGGATTAGGGATACGCCTGCTTACCCGGATGGGGTAGTAAACGAAGTAAAATAATATAAACGCCAGCGAGCTAAGCAAGATCAGCAGGCTGAGCACAACCGGTATACCAGTGTAGCGGGTCACAAACCCTTCAAAAAAAGCCGCAACAATAAAGATCGGGATAAGCCCGATCATGATCTTCACGCCATCTTTTGCTCCTTTCCGGATAGACTGAGCGCGTGTAAAAGTACCGGGAAACAAAATAGAATTGCCTAAAACCATACCCGCGCCACCGGCGATCACCAGCGCTGAAATCTCCAGCGTGCCATGAATAAATATGACCATGATTGATTGAATGCCCAGTCCATGCCGGAAAAACATGTGCTCGAATACACCCAGCATCAGCCCATTGGAAAGCATAAAATAGAGGCTGCCTACCGAACAGAGAATACCGAGGATAAAGCAATTGAAAGAAACTTTGATATTGTTGAATGCAATGCGCACAAACATGTAAAACGCGTTCTCATCCTTATACACGCCAAACGGATCTCCCGAAGCAATGTTGCGCTCAGTCATATCCACGTAGCCATCACCAAGAATAGCGCGCACAAACGTCTGGTCATATATGGATGAGAAAACGCCCAGCGCTACGAACACGGCAAAGAAAATCAGTGCAAACAGCAAAGTCTTGTGATTTCGGCGTATAATCAGCGGCAGCTCTTCTGTCCAGAAGGTAAAGAGACGGTTGTTCTTTTCGCGCCGGTTGCTGTAAATGGAGAGGTAAATATTAGCCCCGAGATTGTTCAGGTACTTCACCGTATTGCCCGCAGGATAAAAAGTCTTGGCGTAAGAAAGGTCATCTACCAGATTGGTAAAGCTCTTTGCCAGCTCGTCAGGATCATCGATCGGCTGCTCGTATTCGGTCCAGCGGTCTTTGTTCTTCTTAATAAATTGCCCTTCGCGCATCGGGGTAGGTAGCGGTAATGAGTAAAGATAGTATTTTTGGATTTGCAGCAAAGCGGCCCTGTATGTCTATTGTAACGATTGCTACCCCTTTTAACATTGACCTTGAGCTGAATGTGGCTCATTTCGGCAAGCGCCTGCTCGCGTGGATCATTGACACAGCCATTCAGCTTGGCTACTATTTTGCCTATGTTTTTGTTGTTCATGACCGCCTGCCTTACAGCGATAATATCCGTGTCGTCTGCGCTATTTTTCTCTGTGCTTTGCCGCTGATGTCTTATCATTTTCTGATGGAGCTTTTTTTCAACGGACAATCCATAGGTAAAAAGATCGTGGGCATACGGGTCGTTAACTTTACTGGAAATGGCGCCAGCATAAGCCAGTACCTGATCCGCCTTTTATTCCGTTCTTTCGGTCTGGTGCCGCTGGTAGTAGCTATTCTGCTGGATATGGTGGAGGGCACGGGCAATGCTGCTGTATGGACCTGGGGCATTTTGCTGATGATGCTTGCAGGCGGAGGCATGTTTCTCATGTATGTGCTTAGTAAGTATGGGCAGCGGCTGGGCGACCGGCTGGCCAATACCTTAGTGATCGAAAGCAAAGCGAAGGCGGACATTCACAAAACCATTTACCTCAACATCAGCGATGAAGGCTATCAGGTGCGCTATCCGGAAGTAATGAAACTGACCGACCGCGATATCAACGGCATCAGAAACCTGATTGATGTGAAGCGCATCACTAAAGAGAGCGAAGCGTATATGGCCCGGATTGCTGCACGTATCGAAGACGTATTGAGCATTAAAAGCAGTGAAGATCCCTACAACTTTCTGGCTCAGCTATTGCGCGATTATAATTACCTGACGAGCAAATGATGATAACAGTTTTTATAAATTTAAAAGGCTGCCATCCGGCAGCCTTTTAAATTTCTTTCAGTAAGTCAATTTAGTGTTGTACGGTTACCTGCTTTGTCATAGATGTATTTCCGTTGCTGATCTTCAGCAGATACATTCCACTCGGCAATCCTGATACATTAATAGTGCCCAAAGCCTGTGCAGCAGGCATCTGGCTATTGAGGATCATAGCGCCCGTAACATTCAGCAAGGTTACTGTAGTTACATCTTCAGGCTGCTTTTTGGACTGTATAGAAATAAAGTCTGTTGCAGGATTCGGATAGAGCGACCAGCCGTTTTCGTTTGCCTGAGCAGTATTTTCTGCCTGCAGATGAATGGTTTTTGAAACCGTGCCCGTACCATTGTTATCTACGGAGCGCAATCTGTAATAGATATTAGTTGTACCTGTTTTGATCTGATTGTCTGTATAGCTGTAAGAAAGCAGGCTGGCGCTGTTGCCATTCGTGGCTTGTGATGCTATCTTGCCTATATTGCTGAATGTAGCGCCATCTGTGCTGCGTTCCACAATAAAATAGCTATTGACCTTTTCGCTGGCAGTTGTCCAGCGTATGATAGCAGACTCATCCTGCCAGGCGGCGCCGAACGCTGCAAGGCTGATGAGCAATGGGGTAGAAGTAGTAATGGTAGTAGGCACGTAAGGGCGGGCGCCGGCCGCATCTGCCACAGCATAAGAAAAACTGCGTGAAGATATATTGCCCGATATGCCCAGCGTTACTTTATTAGGGTTAAAGCTGTCTATCGTGATTTTGCTTGATGCAGAAGTAAAGTTAAGCAGTGTATCATAGTAATAAATGCTGGTAGTAGCAGAAGGCGTTGCCGGATAAAAATCAATGGTACGGCCGGCAAGGTTATTCAGATAAGGGCCATCTTCAGGATCTGCACCGTTAAATGCAGCGGCTGGTATAATAAGGCGATGATAGCTATCATAAGTGTACGTACTGATTGTAGCATTATTGCTTCCTGGCCGCTGCTCAAAGCCAAAATTTACTACAATGTTATTGGTCTGAGCCAGCGCAAAGCTGTAATCAGGATTCTGATCGCCTGCAGGCATATCACCCTCGCCAACTGCATAATAATCTGAAGGAAGGCCAATGAATAATACTTTACCGCCAATGTTGTACGAGTTGGCAGATAGCTGCACCGCGCCAGCCTGTCCCGCTACCACGCCGGTAATGCTGTAAGTACCATTGCCATTTACCTGAGCGCGGTTTAGAATAATGCCGCTCTGATTGATGATATATACATACAATTGTAAGCCCAGAACGCTCGATACAGGAGTGCCATTAAAAGTGTTGCCTGATGATAGCGGTAATCCGTTTGGAGCTTCAATTGTAGTACCTGAAACAGTATAGGCCTGCAGTTTGCTGCCGGAAAAGATGCCAAGCATCAGTAAGGCAATGGTAAACGCTATCCGCCGTATTTGTGCTGGGTGCTGCCTAGCTGTGTCGTTGACATTGGGTAATAGAAAGCGCTGAGGCTTTATCGAAAGGAGATATTTTCGCATATAGTGTTGGTTTAGAAAAGATCAGACAACAAAACCGTGACACGATATGATATAAATCACTGAAATTCAACCAATAAATTTCATAGTATATATCTATTACGCAGATATTATAATAGATTTTTGTAGGATAAAATTTATTAATTTAATAAATTATTTGAAATGCTTAGGCTCACTATCATTTTTAAATGGTAATGACCGCGCATTCCATTACAAAATAATAAGCTCAGTTTTTATCGGTATTTTTAAACTATTATCGAAATTCTTTAGCAAACATTTGCTGAGGAAAACTATAGAAATAATTCGTGTGTATCATCCCCATAATTGCTGACCAGTGGGGTGCTTCTGAGGTCACAGAAGATTACACAGCGTTCTTCAA
Organism: Chitinophagaceae bacterium; assembly: GCA_965200035.1. GTDB lineage: Bacteria > Bacteroidota > Bacteroidia > Chitinophagales > Chitinophagaceae > UBA1952. Next base: position 3,273,841 of record OZ241334.1, read on the forward strand.
AAAAGATAAAACGCACAACAAAGACCTGGACAAACCAAGGCTGATGCAAATCCGGAAAACAGAATAGGAAATTTTTGCTTAAAACTTTTTGGCAAGCGCAGTGAAAGAAGATGGCTGCAGACAGTCAGACCAATAACCGATAATGTGGTTTAGCTGGTGTCTGAGCGCTTCATAGGTGGTTTTCTTTTCAAAAAAGCCCTGTACGCCCATCTTGTAGGCAATGCTAACAGTTACAGGCTCGGCGGTAGTAGTCAGAAAAACAAAAGGAATACATTTTTTACGCAGCTCATCATGTTCATGAATTCTTCTGCGCAGCTCTACGCCATTCATCAGCGGCATATTGATATCAGAGATAATCAGCGCAGGCGTCACACTGCCGGATATAAGAAAACGGAATGCCTCTTCACCATTCGGGAAAGAAATGATTTCACTTTCGATACCGGATTCTGTGAGAATTTCATGCAGAAGCGATTGGTCATCTGCATCATCCTCTACAATTACAATGGGTCCGTTAAATGCCATGCGCTGTCTGAAAGGAGTAAAATTACCTTAAATAAGGTTTAAGCTATGCAGCGGAAGAGGTCAACAACATCTCGCTAACATATTGTTATTGATAAGCATATTTTTTTTAGGTAATTCATATATATAATAGCATCCATAGAATATATTCTATGGATGCTATTATAAACTGATGCTCAATTTTGTACGGATACGAGCCTGTGCGTTGTAGTGCCATCTCTGCCTGTAAGCTCAATGGTATACGTACCGGGCACATTCATCCCAAGGTCAGATTTTTTGAAAACACGGGTAGCGCCATTATCGCCGGATACAAATATTTGGTTGTATAGCACAGCCCCGCTATTGCTGATTACTCTTAATATCCGTTCATCGCCGGCTGGTGCTTTTATAGAAATAATATCTGTAACAGGATTGGGATATACCTGAAGCATTTCACCTTCTGTAAGCTGATTGCGAAGCGTTACAACCTGGCTGAAAGCAGATGTATTATCAGTGTACAGTATCTTCAATCGGTAAAGATTATTGCCCGCCAATGGAGACGCATCAGTTGACTCATAAGTGATCGTCTGTGTTTCCTGCTTTGCTCCATACTTGCCGATTATACTCCAGTTCCTGCCATCGGCGCTACGCTCCAGCTCAAATCCATTGACCGCTCTGTCAGATGTGGTTTTCCAGGTGAGCACATTCTCATCATCCCTGACTACTCCTTCAAAGGATAGTAAATGCACAGGCAGCGGAACATTGTTCAGTGCATCAAATGTGAAAGCAGAGCCCGGGCCATTATTGCCTGCGGCAAAATTCATCAAAGAGCCAACCGTACCTCCAAGATTCAGCAGACCGGAGCTAAAATCAAGTGAAGATGCCGGTGAGCCAACCAGCAACCTCGATCTGGTATTATTGCCGGAAGGATTGCGGATACCCGATACACTAAAGCCAAATAATGGCACTGCATTGACGCTGGCGAAAGCACCGCCGTAAGTAGCCGTTACCGTAAAAATTGGGGTAGTGTTAAACGTACCTGAGCTATTGCCGGCATATACATAAGCATTACCACCCGTCAGGGAAGCCTGCAGCCCCAATATATTCGTACCCGTAGAAAGCGGTTCGCCTACAATGAGATCGGGATAGCTATCGCCATTGGCATCGTACATATTGTCGATAGATGCGCCCAGCAATGCATTTAGGTTATAATTATTCAGCAATGAAAGGATAGAAGATGAACGGGGCGATTCAAGTACCTGAGTTGGAGTAACTCTTGCGCCGGGGCTGGCAGCCGCCTTAAATATGTTCACACTGCCCGTTTGTATAGCAAGCGATAAGGTATTGGTGATAGTGCCGGCCAATGGTGCACCCACAGCAATATTGCCATTAAGTATGCCATTGGTATTGCGGAGCCCTCTTACAGAGAAGCCAAACAGATTGCCGATGCTTGCCACTACAGTGCTATTCGGGGAAGTAAGCTGGGTACCAGCTGTGGTGTTTACTGCACTGGCTGTACCAAAGTAAACGGATGCGCGTCCGCCCAATATCTGTCCGCTGGCAATATTAGTTATAGAACTGATAGCATCGCCGCCCGGAGCGCCCACTACCAGGTCTGGACGGCCATCGGCATTAAAATCGCCCGCAGCATCTACACTATAGCCAAAGAGTAACTGATCAATATTTACGGCTACCGGCACTATGCCAGCCAGGAGTGTCGGAGGCTGCAGGCTGCTGCCGGCAGAATAGGTGCCACTCCCCTGGCTATAAAACACGTACGCACCACCTGTTCTGAGCAGCGCAAGCGGCCCGCTGAAGCCGGGCGCTCCAACGAGAATATCTTTTTTGCCATCATTGTTCAGATCATTGGTAATAGCTACAGAATAGCCAAAAAGCGCTTTGTTGCCTATATTCAGCAAACTAATCTGAGAGGTATTAACGTTCAGCGTAAGCAATGGCGACGGATTGCTGTTGCCGAGCATAGCACCACTATAGTAATATACCTTGCCAATAGTAGCGCCGGTAGGTCCTGAACCCACATTTACAGTCACCTGATCAAGCGGTGCGCCAACAATAATGTCACTATAACCATCGCTGTCTATATCTTCTCCATCAATGCTAAAGCCAAACAGAGCGCCGGCCACTGCTGTATTAGGCTGCAATATTGCATAAGGTGTGGTAGAGAGTCCTGTAGCTGTGCCCGGGAATATGTACACAGCACCTACCTGAGCGGCAGTGCCCGTGCCAAGCAAACTGGTAAGGCCGGGAGCACCTACGGCTACATCACCATAAGTATCACCATTGACATCGCCCACATATGCAACAGTATATCCGTACAGAGAAGCATTGATCTGGCCGGACAAGAGCCCGTTCAGCACACCGGAAGCAGAAGTATTCCATTCCGGCTGGCGGGTCAGCGGATCTATAGTTACCGGATACACTGCATCTTTATCATCTACAGAAATGGTCAGTTCATTTCCTTGTAGCGCGAAGGAAGCGGGCAGAGCACGATTCGTGGCATCCCAGACATGAAGATCATCATAAACAACACGGTCTTTGCTATCAGAACCTTTAAGCACCAGTTGGCCATTACCCCGCACATATGGAGATAAATTGCTTTGTATAGACACAGACAAATTGATGGGCCCGTTATCCGGTTTCTTGTGTAAGATAAAATCCTGGCGCAATCCGGCTATAGTATTGGTATAGCGTACATCGGCATCTTTATAATGGAGCACCAGTAAATTGGATTCATACAGAGACTGGCTTTGCAGCGCAAAAGACTTATTATTAATTTGGTTCAAATGAAAAGAGACGGTCCAGTTATCCGGTTGCTGTGTTTGCAGATGCGTTACCTGATAGCCTGTTGATGAAATCGTACAAGCGAAACTTTGTTTGGAATTGGTGGTGTTGAACGTATTAAAGCAAGCATCATGAAAAGAGTAAGCATCTTTAGTTATCTGCTGTTCCACTTTTTGTTGCCAGTCTGCTGTTATAGCGCTGTTTTTTGCATCTGTTCTGAGTCCGGTGAGTAATGCAATGATTGCGAATAGGGTGATCTGTTTCATACCTGTCTTGTTTTATACCTGTGAAAATATTAAACAAGGTTGCATAAAATTATTACCATCACAATCGTTAATTAATCATTATCAACACCGTTAAATAACGTAAATAATTACTTTTATAAATATTTTAATTTGATTATGAATATTATGTACGTCTGTATAAAAAATTGTTTTTACGAATCATAAAATATTAAATTGTTGCTAAAAAGTTAATATAGTGTAAATTTTTTTTCGATTGATTAATAACATATTAGTAATAGTCTTTCGATTAAATACCGTTAAATAACGGCGTTGGCATAAATTCCAAATTGCTATTTTTGGTTTCTGATTTGTAATTAAAAATAATAGCAATGAAAAAAAATCTATTTGTTATCCTTGCAGCACTTTCTGTGCTCCCTTCCTGCCGGCATCATGTGAAGATGCCTGAGGAAAATATTCCCTATTCAACGCTTATTCCGATTGACACGGCCAATAAGATGATCAAAAGCTATCTCGATGGCGTTAACTGCAATGAAAATCCCGAAGCTATTAAAGCGTTAAGGTTTGATGCTGATTCACTTAGAGCTTATCTGAGTGATCCACATATTAAAAACATAAAGTTTGTATTTGCCAATACACTGGCTTATGCCAACTCACCTTACTCGGGCAAAAGGCCGCCACTCAATTCTCATGTTTTAACTATTATATTGGCCGGGTATGATGAGTTTGGCAATTATGTGTATAAAAACAATCAGGTTTATGAAAATTGCTTCCCATGCCCTAACAACTGTGGACCCGGCCAATCCGGCGAGGACTATCTCGCTCAATAATTTATGGTTTTCCCTATTCAAAACGTCCTGTACTTTATAACATTGATTGCAGTCACTGCTTATGGGATCTTCAGATTCAATAAACTTTCCAGCTCTGTCAGGATCATCGTAGTGCTGACAGGTATTGCGTTGATCTCTGAGCTGATTGCCTCCTACAGTGTAATAAAGTACAGGACCAATACTGCTGTCTATCACCTGTATAATATGGTAGAACTTGGATTAATCGGTCTGTATTTTGATCGCGTGCTGCAATTCCCACGAAAAAATGTGCTTGCTATCTGCATTGCGGCACTTAGCTGCGTGGGTTTTGCGGTTAACGCCTATTATTTCCAGCATCTGTCGGCACTTAATTCAAATTTTTTATTATTTGAAGGTTTTTGTACAATCACTTTATGCCTGATCACACTGCGCAGAATGTTCCTGAGCAATAAAGAGACTAGTTTTAGAACCAATCCTGACTTCTGGATGTGCCTGCTGTTTATGCTTTATTGGTGCAGTACCTATGTAAGCTGGGCCTTTTGGGAAATTGTTATAATGAAAAACATGAAGATTATATTTATCATGCAAAACATGTTTTGGCTGATAAATATGATTACCTATGTAGGCATCGGTCTTGTATTCATGATTAATAAACCTAAAACGGCGCCTCATGAATGATCATTACCTGATACCGCTCATCCTTTTCGGTTCGCTGGTGCTCATCATGTTCGTTTTCACGATCGGCAGCTTCATGATAATTCAGAAGCAGAAACAGCAGCGTGCCAAAATCGAGCAGCGCGAAACGGAGCAACGCTATCAGAATGAGCTGTTGAATGTAAAGCTGGAAGTGCAGGAAAATGCGCTGAATATGGTGTCCAGGGAAATTCATGACAATGTTGGCCAAGAGCTCAGTATCGTACGGATGCAGCTGTTCAATGCCTCAAGGGCAGCCTCGCTTGAAATGGCTAAAGAATTATGCACCACTGCCACGGAGCTGCTGGGCAATTCCATTACTGAGCTGCGCAACCTCAGCCATGTGCTGAATGGCGAGATGATAGCCCGCCTCGGCCTTATTGCTGCCATCCAGAAAGAGCTGGTGTTTGTAAATGCGGTATATCCCGCGCAGGGCAGCCTTACGCTGGGTGGCGATGAAATCCAGTTGTCCGATGAGCAGGATTTGCTTCTGTTCCGTATCGTGCAGCAGGCGATCGGCAATATTCACCGGCACGCCAACGCTACAGAATATACCATTGACATCCGCTACCATGCTCAAAAGATTGCCATCGTCATCCGTGATAATGGCGAAGGTTTTAAAAATACCGATGGCCATCAGCCCAGTGGAATCGGCCTGATTAATATAAGCGAACGTGCCAGAATGCTTGGCGGAGAAGTCTCCTTCGGCAATAATCCTGACCGCGGCGCCTACGTGCAACTCTCCCTGAATCTTCTTTAACTTATTAAAACGATCCCAAAATGATACGAGTAGCTATTGCCGATGACCACGCCATGATGTGCAGTGGCATCAGTGCGCTGATTTCCAGTTTCCCCGATTTTGAAGTAACCATTAAAGCCGCAGACGGCAAAGAGCTGCTCGACCGCATCAAAGTAGCCGATGCCAGGCCGGATATCTGTGTGCTCGATATAAATATGCCCGTGCTGAACGGCTATGAGACGCTCAATATCCTGACCAAAGACTATCCGGATATCAATGTGCTGGTGCTTTCGATGTACGACAATGAATTCAGCATCATCAAAATGCTGAGCGGCGGCGCCAAAGGATACATCTTCAAAGACAGCGATCCGCTCAAGTTCGAGGAGGCGCTGACCACCGTGAGCGGCGGCAATTATTACCATTCCGATTTTGTGACCCACCGGCTGCTGTCCACCATTCATTATTCCAAAAGCATGCTCCCCAATATCACGCAGAAAGAGCTGCGCTTTCTGGAGCTTTGCTGCACCGAGCTTACCTATAAGGAAATGGGGGAGATCATGGGCGTAAGCTCGCGCACCGTAGAGGGCTACCGCGATACGCTCTTTCATAAGCTGCAGATGAAAACAAGGACCGGACTGGCCATGTATGCGATCAAAATGGGACTGGTGAGCCTCAAATAAGCCCCGTGCATTACCTACCTTTGCCGCTATGCAATCCTTACAGGAGCTCATTGCAGCTCACGAACCGGACATAAAAGCCTTTGCGCCTGCCAATGCCGCAGACCTCGAAGCCTACCGCATCAGATACCTGGGCACAAAGGGCATTGTAAAAAGCCTTTTCGGTGAAATGAAGAACGTGCCGCCCGACCAGAAAAAGGAAGTCGGTCAGGTGCTGAATGCCTTTAAAATACTCGCCGAAGGCGCATTTGAGCAATATAAGCACCTGCAAAGCGGAGACGCGGGCAAAACGCCTGCGCAGGATATTTCCCTGCCCGGAATCGCCCTGCCGGCAGGTACGCGCCACCCATTGCGAATGGTAGAAAATCAGATCGTCTCCATCTTCGAAAAGATCGGCTTCTCCGTGGCCACAGGCCCGGAGATCGAGGACGACTGGCACAACTTTACCTCGCTCAATATGCCCGAAGACCATACTGCCCGCGATATGCAGGACACGTTTTACGTATCCCGGCATCCGGATTGGGTGCTGCGTACGCATACATCCTCCGTACAGGCGCGGATACTGGAGCAGGGGCACCTGCCGGTAAGGGTGATCTGTCCCGGCCGTGTGTACCGCAATGAAACGATCAGCGCCCGCGCGCACTGCTTCTTTCACCAGTGCGAAGGCCTGTATGTGGACAAAAATGTATCTTTCGCAGACCTCAAGCAGACCCTCTATTACTTTGTGACCGAGATGTTCGGCGAAGGAACCAAAGTGCGCTTCCGCCCCTCCTACTTCCCTTTCACAGAGCCGAGCGCGGAGATGGATATATCCTGTACCGTATGCGGTGGAAGCGGCTGCAGCCTGTGCAAGCATACCGGCTGGGTAGAGATACTGGGCTGCGGCATGGTGCACCCGAATATGCTCCGCAACTTCGGCATAGATCCCGAAGTCTATACGGGCTTCGCCTTCGGCATGGGCGTAGAGCGCATCACCCAGATCAAGTATCAGGTAAACGACCTGAGGCTGTACTCGCAGAACGATGTGCGTTTTTTAAAACAATTCCAGTCTTTGTAATGCAAAATTGAGAATGCAAAATTGAGAATGCAAAACCAATGATTAGAAGATACAAATGCAAATTAAATGAGCAGATGCTATAGATGCAACAACAGGGTTTTGCATTCTGAATTTTGCATTTTAAATTAAAAATGATTTTACTAACCGGCGCCAGTGGTTTTCTCGGACAGCATCTTATACGGCGGCTCAGTGCCGGCGGTGCGGTGGTCCGCGCCTTGTACCACCATACGCCGCCGGCAGCGCATCTGGCCGCATTGCCCGGCGTTCATTGGGTACAGTGCGATCTGCTGGATGTATTTGCGGTGGAAGAAGTGTTTGACGGCGTAGAAGAAGTCTATCACTGCGCCGCCATCGTATCCTTTGATCCTTCTAAAAAAGAAGAGCTGATTCACCTGAATGTAGAAGGTACTGCCAATGTGGTGGATGCTGCGCTGGAGGCTGGTGTACGGAAAATGATCGCCATCAGCTCGGTTGCCGCGCTTGGGCGGGCAGCACAGGAAGGGTCGCTCATTACAGAAAATGCAGACTGGGAGGAAAGCAGCCGCAATTCGGCTTACGGCATCAGTAAATACTATGCTGAAATGGAAGTCTGGCGCGGCATCGGTGAAGGGCTGGATGCGGTAGTGCTCAATCCCGGCATTATTCTCGGCGAGGGCGACTGGAGCAAAGGTTCTGCAAAGCTGATGAAAGTGGTGGACGATGAATTTTCCTACTACACCGCCGGCGTCAATGCATGGGTAGATGTGCAGGACGTAGTCTCGGCAGCCATTGCGCTGATGCAGTCAGCCATCACCGCTGAGCGCTATATACTGAGCGCCGGCAACTTCGCTTATTTTGATATCTTCTCAAAGATGGCTGCGTCACTCAGCAAAAAGCCGCCGCGCATCAGGGCCTCGCCCTTCGTTACCAATCTGGTGGCGCGCTGGTCCTTATTCAAAAGCAGGATAGGCAAGACAGAGCCGACCATCACCCCGGAAACCGCCCGTACGGCGCAGGCTCAATGCTTCTATGACAATAGCAAGCTGCTGAGCGCTTTACCCGCCTTCCGGTACACACCTATTGAAGATACCGTTCAGCGAATGGCCCAGGCATACCTGGCTGGCAAGCCGGAATAATTGGTGCGCAAGCGCTGCTGACCTTCAATCTGTCAGGGGTGAACAGGATATCAGGGGTCATTAATACGAAAACAGGGAACATTTCTGCAGCGCGCTCATTTCCGGCTGGTGAGCTATGATTTCGGGGTGGTGATGAGCCATTTCCGGCTGGTAATACATCGTTTCTGGCTGGTGAACTATGATTTCCGGGTGGTATAATGCAATTTCCGGGTGGTGATATACCATTTTCGGATGGTCATGTATGATTTCCGGCTGGTCATTAGCCATTTCCGGGCGTTCATATATGATTTCCGGGTGGTATGATGCTTCAAAAAGCTGACTTATCAAGGGTGTAAAGTCTACTATACCGGTTTACACTTCCCCTTTCGGTCGCAGTACAGGTTCATTTGATTTCCGGCAGCTTATGTCATGCTGACGCAAGGAAACATCCCACAGCGACTGGTAAGGTCTTCCTCTGCTGGCATGATTCATACTATCTGTATTATAGAAAAGCTACAGATCATGAGCACAGAAAAGAAAAGCGCAAAGCGCGATACGGAAGATCCATGCTGGAAAGGCTATGAGCAGGTAGGCAGCAAGAAAAAAGACGGTAAGAAAGTTCCGAACTGTGTGCCTGAGAAAAAGACTGCGGCGAAGAAATCCTAGCAACGCCATCCAAAGCCGGCTGCGCTAATACTGTTTCCGGAAATCACCCCGCTTCCAGGCTTCGAAGAACTCTGCCCATTTAAGCGGATCGAGCACGGTAATTGGCTTTACCTGACCATAATACACCGCATTCTGCGCCAGCGATGTCTGGTATAAAGCCTGACTTTCACGGCCGTCACGCGGCAGGCTGAAGGCGATTGCGCGCAGGGTCAGCGCATCGGTATTGCGGCGGGCGATCTCATATTTATCATCCGGTATTCTCCAGTGGCTGAAAGCGTAATCGAACTGCTCCTTGGTAGGCAATGGGCGGATGATCGTTTCCGGCAGGTAAAAAGTATCCTGCACCATGAGCTGGATCATCGAAAAATATTGTCCCCGGATGTTGGAAGGAATTACATAAGACTTAGCGGCAAAGCCAAGCGCGCTGAACTCAAGCGTATCGCCTTTATAGCATACAATAGAAAAAACTCCCTGCTGGCCGGACAGAACGCCCCGGTTTTTATTTCTTACAAGCACCGTGGCATTAGGCACCGCACGCAGACTATCGGCGGTCATAGTCACCCCGTTGATCTGCACCACATTATCTGCCTGTTGGGCAAAAGCATTGGAAGCACCCGCAAAAAATAAAACCGCCAAGAGCAATTTATACCACATAGTTATTTATAAGCCGGCCGTCTTCATCCATTTATTTGCTTCATCACAGCATAGAAAACAGCACACGATTTATCCGTACAAAGAAAAGGAGTAACGCGTACTTTTGCCGCGCCTGATGGGCGATTTAACAAAGGTTTGGTATGGAAATAACAAGAGAATCAGTGCTTGCCGCGCTGAGTCAGGTACAGGAGCCGGATTTGGGAAAAGATCTGGTGACCCTGAATATGGTGACGGATATAGCCATCGAAGGCAGCAATATATCATTCACCGTAGTGCTGACCACGCCGGCCTGCCCGCTGAAGGAGATGATAGAAAAAGCCTGCATCAATGCGATCCGACTGATGGTAAGCCCCGATGCGCATGTGACGGTAAATATGACGGCCAATGTAAGATCAAACAGAAAGGACAATGGAGCCGTATTGCCCGGCGTAAAGAATATCATTGTTGTAGCATCCGGAAAGGGCGGGGTAGGCAAGAGCACTATTTCTGTGAACCTCGCGCTCGGCCTTGCGCAGGATGGCGCCAAAGTGGGCCTGCTGGATGCGGATATTCATGGTCCTTCCATTCCCATTATGCTCGGCATCCGCGATGAGCGGCCCCAGATGATGGATGTGGACGGCAAGCCAAAGATCATACCCATCGAAAGGCATGGCATCAAAGCGATGTCGATAGGTCTGCTGATCGATGAAAAGCAGGCAGTGATCTGGCGCGGTCCGCAGGTAAGCTCTGCGCTGAAGCAATTCATTACAGATGTGCATTGGGAAGAGCTGGATTATCTCGTCATTGACCTGCCGCCGGGCACCGGCGATGTGCAGCTTACCCTGGTACAGACCATTCCAATTACAGGAGCCGTAATCGTATCCACACCACAGGCAGTGGCCGCGGCCGATGCCCGTAAAGCCATTCAGATGTTCCGCCAGCCGCAAATCAATGTGCCGGTTTTAGGCATCGTTGAGAACATGGCTTTCTTCACTCCTGCCGAGCTGCCAGACCATAAATATTACATCTTCGGAAAGGGCGGCGCACGCCGCATGGCGGAGCAGTTCGAGCTGCCATTTTTAGGGGAAATTCCCATTGTGCAGAGCATCCGCGAAGGCGGCGATAAAGGGCTGCCTGCAGTGATCGATACCGATATGGTGAGCCAGGCGCCCATGATGCTGATGGCTCAGGAGGTAGCCCGCCAGATATCTATCCGCAATGCCAATCTTGCACCTACACAGGTGGTGAAAATGGGTTAAATCTTCTCTGAAAAGCCAACTAATCTCAGTATGAACAGAAGCGAGCTGGTCCGCATTATCAAAGAAAAAAAGTCGTTCCTCTGCGTGGGGCTGGATACTGATCTTTCAAAAATTCCCACGCATCTGCTGGATGACGAAGATCCGGTATTTGCCTTCAATAAAGCCATTATAGATGCTACTGCGCCTTACACGGTGGCCTATAAGATCAATACGGCATTCTATGAAGCGCAGGGCATCAAAGGCTGGCTGAGCATGCAGAAAACACTGGAGCATATTCCTGAGAACATCTTTACCATAGCCGATGCCAAGCGTGGAGACATCGGCAACACGGCAGACCAGTATGCTAAAACTTTTTTTGAAACCTATCCCTTCGATTCGGTAACGGTTGCCCCGTATATGGGCAAGGATAGTGTCACCCCTTTTCTGCAATACAGCGGCAAGTGGGCGATTGTGCTGGGACTTACATCCAACGCCGGCAGCCACGATTTTCAGCTGCAGGAGTGCGGCGGGGAAATGCTTTATGAGAAAGTGTTGAAAACAGTATCCGGGTGGGGCAATGATGGCAATCTGATGTTTGTAATCGGGGCAACACGCGGTGAGCAGCTCAGGCATGTACGCGACCTGCTGCCCGATCATTTTTTCCTGATCCCCGGCGTAGGCGCTCAGGGGGGCGATGTAGCTACCGTTTGCAAGAGCGCACTGAATAAAGATGGCGGTGTGCTCATCAATGTATCGCGGGTCGTCATCTATGCATCCGGCGGAACGGATTTTGCGGAAGCAGCCGGTAATGCGGCTAAAAATTATCAATTGGAAATGGCGGCATTCTTCTAAAAAAGTCTTTTAAATAAAAAGTGGCCCCAAATTTGCAGGGAGAAGGATAGCAAGCATATAAAAGCTTTGCTTTCATGACTCTATGCAGGAAAAACTGCTCCAGTTTATCTGGAAATACAACCTCTATCGCCCGACAGGGCTTACCACTACAGATGGCGAACCTGTAAGCATCTTACATGGCGGTACGATCAACACCAATGCCGGCCCGGACTTCAGCGAAGCCAGAATAAAAATAGCGGATACAATGCTCGTCGGGAACATTGAGCTGCATGTACGAACGAGCGATTGGCTACGGCACAGGCACCAGCATAATCCCGCATTCAGCAATGTTATTCTTCATGTAGTGTACGAGCATGATATGAAAGAATGGCCGGGAAATATTCCGGTGCTGGCGCTTGAGCCGTATATACCGGAGTTTGTGCTCCATCAATACAATGGTCTGCTGCGCACATCCGATCAGCTGCCCTGTGCAGGTCAACTGCACCATGTCAAAGACATTACCAAAGAGAGTTGGCTCAACAGACTGCTGGTAGAGCGCTGGGAGCAGAAGCTGGAATCATGGCAAGAAGAGCTCAGTCAAACGGGTAATGACTGGAGTACACTGCTCTACCGGCGCATGGCAGCCAACTTCGGATTTAAGATCAATACAACACCGTTTTTATTGCTGGCGCAATCGCTTCCTATACAAGTGTTGGGCAGGCAACAAAGTCTACTGCAGATCGAAACCCTGATTTTCGGACAGGCAGGAATGCTGCAAAAGGATTTTAAGGATGAATATCCGAAAGCGCTTCAAAAGGAATACCAGTTTTTGCAGCACAAGTTCGGATTGACACCGGTTCCCGAACATTTGTGGAAATTCATGAGGCTGAGGCCGGCCAATTTTCCAACCGTGCGCCTGGCGCAGTTTGCCGCATTCGTGCATCAGTCACAGCATTTATTTACCACGCTTGGTACCGTTTCAGATAAGAAAGAAACAGAGGCATTGCTCAGCGTGACCGCCAGTGAGTACTGGGACAATCACTACCGGTTTGATGAGCCGCAAAAGATGGGATTTGCAAAAAAGCTGGGCATGGATTCTATTCACAATATCATGATCAATACTGTGGCGCCTATTCGCTTTTTGTATGCTTACACGCAAGGCACCGCGGAATCGCAGGAGCAAGCGCTCTCTTTATTGGAAAGCCTGCCGCCGGAGACAAATCATATTCTTGGATTATGGAAAGACCAACAGTGGCCGGCGCGCAATGCGGCGCAGTCACAGGCTTTATTGCAGCTTTATAACCAGTATTGCACGTCTAGGCGCTGTCTGGAATGTTCGGTGGGCTTAAGTATTATCCGCTCAGGGCCAGATAAATAAAATCGTCTTTTTCAGATCCGGGTGCAGGCTCTCAAATACCGGGCAGGTAAGCGCCGCGCGCTCTAAGATCGAACGGAGTTTTGCATCTATAGCAGCCGTTTTCGGGAATACTACATTTATCTTGATCTCACCTACACGGCGGGGATTGGCCGTCATGATCTTTTCCACCTCGCACTCAGTGCCGTCAATATTCAGGCCATGCGTACGGGCGGCAATGCCCATGATCGTGCCCATGCAGGATGCCAGCGAGGTTGCCAGCAGATCGGTCGGGGAGAAGCGCTCGCCTTTCCCCTGATTGTCGAGTGGAGCATCGGTTTCAAAAACAGACCCTGAGTGAATATGCGTTGCCTCAGTCCTCAAATCCCCCTTGTATATTACCTTAGAAGTCACAGCCAGTAAATTTGTGCAAAAGTAGATACCTGAATACCGTAAAACGGGTTGGGCGTGTTTTTGTTCCGTTAATCTTAAGCAGGTAGCATTTTTAAGCAAATCTTCTTTTGAAAAAAAATCGTAATTTCAAACCTATTACTGAGCGGGATTGATTTTATATAAATCTGAGCATAATGCCACTGAGCGCAGTAATCTGTTTGAAGAATTTCGGAAACCGGAGAACACAATGATGAACACACTGATCAAAAAAACCATAATAAAAGGCATCTCCGTTGCTGCATTAAGCGTCCTGATGCTTCCTGCGAATGCACAGACATCTGCCATCCAGCTTTCCGATGCTTCTGCCGGCAGAATGGTTGTAAAAAAAGTATTGCCGAAACGGCCAAAGCCATTGCATACAGAGCTTAGTGTTGGCCTCCGGCTCAATACAGACGGCTGGAGCATTTTTGCGGATAAAGGCTATGTGCGCAGTGATGAGTCCAAGCTCAGAGATCAGTTTTATAACCTGCGCGTTTTTCAGGCCGAGCTGAGCGAGCATAAGAATCCGGCTGAAAAGAAGCTGGCTTATGAGGACGAAGCGACCGGCCAGAAATCCAAACCTTTTATTTACGGTAAGATCAATAATTTCTATTCACTGAAGCTCGGCTATGGCTTCCGCAGGATGATTGCGGGTAAGCCGGAGCCCGGTTCCGTATCTGTTCACTGGATGGGTGTTGGCGGCTTTTCATTGGGCATGGAGAAGCCTTATTACATCAACGCTTACGTACAGCAGGACAATACCGGAAGTTATTCGGAGCAAAGCATTAAATACTCAGAAGATAACCGCAAATCCTTTCTGGATGAGTATTATATCGTAGGAGGCAGCGGTTTTGCCAAAGGCCTGAGCGAGATCAAATTTGTACCCGGACTGCAGGCAAAGACAGGTCTGCATTTCGATTTTGCAGCCAACAGAAAGACGGTGCTTGCCGTAGAAGCAGGAATTGCAGCTGAGCTTTATTCCCGCAAAGTACAACTGATGGCTACACAGGAAGGCAAGGCTTACTTCGTGAACTTGTTTGCCTCCCTGCAATTTGGCAAACGTTGGTAACGGGTGTAATTTGCATGTAATTATGACTGAGCTGCCTGTAATCAATAGTGTTCCTGAAAATACTGAATCCCGCATCAAGAAGCCGAACTGGCTCCGCGTAAAGCTACCGACCGGTGAGGGATACCGTCATGTGCGCAGCCTGGTAGATAATCATAAGCTGCATACGATTTGCGAGAGTGGCAACTGCCCGAACATGGGCGAATGCTGGGGCGCAGGCACGGCTACTTTCATGATTTTGGGTAATATATGTACGCGTTCCTGTGGTTTTTGCGCAGTAGCAACAGGTCGTCCGCTTCCGGTAGATTGGGATGAGCCGCAACGTGTGGCGGAGGCCATCTACCTGATGAAAGTGAAGCACGCAGTGCTCACTTCTGTGGATCGGGATGAGCTGAAAGACGGTGGCTCTATCATTTGGAACAATACCATCAAGGCAGTCCGTGCGCTCAATCCTGAAACAACCCTGGAAACATTGATCCCTGATTTTCGCGGTCAGTGGGAAAATTTGGAGCGCATCATAGAAGCCGCGCCCGAAGTAGTATCGCACAATGTGGAAACGGTAGAGCGCATGACGCGCAAGGTGCGCATCCAGGCCAAATATCATCGGAGCCTCGAAGTGCTGCGCCGCCTGAAAGATGGAGGTATGCGCACCAAGACCGGCATCATGCTGGGTATCGGCGAGCAAAAAGAAGAAGTATTACAGACCTTACAGGATCTTGCTGATAACGGAGTAGATGTGGTAACGCTCGGCCAGTACCTGCAGCCAACTCAAAAACACCTTCCCGTAGAGCGCTTTGTGCATCCTGATGAGTTTGCTTTTTACCGTGAAGAAGGCTATAAAATGGGCATCGATTATGTAGAAAGCGGTCCGCTGGTGCGCAGCTCTTACCATAGCGAACGCCACGTATTTGCCGGCGAAGGCCGCAGCGCATGGCTCGCATCCAAGGCGCAGGAACTTTTATAAAATCTTTGCTGCTGTTTCTTGTTTTTCCGTGAAAATGATTGGTGAACATGACTCCTGAACTATACCTCGAACGCATTGGCATCAATCGTTCGTATCTTCCGGTTACCATAGATACGCTGTGCCTGTTGCAGATGCAACACTCGCTGCACGTGCCTTTTGAGAATATTGATATTCAGAACCGCACGCCTGTTATTCTGGATACAGACCTTTTTTATCAAAAGATCGTTTTCAGAAAGCGGGGCGGCTATTGCTACGAATGCAATGGACTATTTGCTGAACTGCTGACAGCGCTTGGTTTTGATGCAAGGCTGATATCCTGCAGGGTAGCGCAGCGGAAAGGCAATGTAGGTCAGGAGTTCGATCATCTGGCAATCATCGTGACACTGGATCATCAGGAATGGCTTGTCGATGCCGGCTTTGGCGATTTTTCAATGAAGCCATTGCTATTGCATCAGGAAGCAAATAAAGCGCAGTCAGATGGGCGGAACGATTACCTGATTGCGCCATTCAACAACTTAACCGATAAGATTTATTTCAGCGTATCAAGATGGGAAAAGGCAAAGCAGCGATTTGCGCCTGTTTATATTTTTCATACAGAAGGCTATCCATTGTCTGCATTTGAGGAGATGAATCATTATCAGCAGACAAATCCTAAAAGCCATTTCCTGAAAAGTCTGATCTGTACACTGCCGACACATAACGGTCGCATCAGCCTGATCGCCAACCGGCTTGTCCTTACCTCACTCACCGGCGACCGGGAAGAAAAGCTGCTTTATGGCACAGATGCGATAGCGCGCGCCTTTCAGGAATATTTTGGCATGGGTAATACTTCTCTGGTTACAGCGTTGTAAAACCTGCTGTATGTATCTTAAATTAAGAGGTGATATAGCGGAAATAAGCGAGCTTTACAGGTAAGCTATGCGGTTCAGTATCTATCTTATAGGGTTTCTTTTGCTTAGTATTTGCAGTCTGCGCAGCACAGCGCAGGAGCATACTGTGGATCAGGAAGAAAAAGGCACCTGGCTTGGAGGCATCGTAGTAGATAAGGATACTTTTCCTTATGCCTATATGGATGAGTTTATGGTCATGGCTAAGATGCCTGCTAATCTGATAAAGCAGCGTGAGCAGATGACCAGGCTCAGGTATAATGTGCAGCGTGTGTATCCGTATGCTTTGATTGCTTCCGAAATCCTCAAGGATGTAGATGCAAATATGGCGCGACTGCCCGATAAGGCCACCCGCAAAGAATACATGAAAACAATTGAGAAAGAGATGAACCGCCGCTTTAAGGGTGAGCTGCAAAACCTGACGATCACGCAGGGCCAGATATTGGTGAAGCTCATCAGCAGGCAGACTGGGCGTAATTGTTTTTCCATCATCAAAGAAGTCAAAGGCGGGTTCAACGCATTTGTATGGCAGGGCGTGGCGCTCTTGTTCAGCAATAATCTGAAGCGTGAATATGATCCTGCAGATCGTGACCGAGATATTGAATCTATTGTATCTGATCTTGAGACGAGCAATTATTACCGCTATCAGGCACAGATGCAGATGCGCCGGAATGTGCATTGATTTTCAAATAAAATTCAAACAGGAAAGGGTAAATTACCGGTATGAAAAAACCAGTTCTGGCAGTGCTTACCGGCGCAGGTATATCCGCCGAAAGCGGGCTGCGCACTTTCCGCGACAGCGATGGGCTTTGGGAAGGGTATAATGTAGAAGATGTAGCTACGCCACGCGCTTTTGCGCGTAATCCGGAAATGGTATTGCGCTTTTATAATGAACGCCGGAAGAACGTGCTGGCTGCAAAGCCTAACAAGGCGCACTTCGTCATCGCTGCACTGGAAAAATATTTTGAGGTACGCATCATCACACAGAACATTGACGATCTGCATGAGCGCGCCGGCTCAACGAATGTGCTGCACCTGCATGGAGAAATATTCAAAATGCGCAGCATACATGATGACACCAAAACTTACCCGATAACCAGCGATATAGAACTGGGCGATGTGAATGAACAAGGTTATCAGTTGCGCCCCGCAATCGTATGGTTTGAAGAAGCCGTTCCGGCCATCGAAGAAGCCGTCCTGCAGCTGCAGGATATTGATTATTTTCTGCTGGTAGGAACTTCGCTCATTGTCTATCCTGCAGCCGGATTAATTGATTACGTGGACCCTGCCATTCCGAAATATGTGGTTGACAAATCCATTCCTCCGGTAAGCAGGTTTCAATATATAATAACTGTTGAAAAACCGGCTACGGAAGGTCTTGTAGAAGTAGCTGATATGCTGCTTTCAGCAATAGGTGTGCAGGATGATTTTTTGCTTAATCTTTCAAGCTGAACAGGCTATCCACAAACTCGGCTTTGTTGAATACCTGTAGATCTTCCATTTTTTCACCGACACCAATATATTTTACCGGTATCCTGAACTGATTGGCAATGGCCAGCACTACACCACCTTTGGCCGTGCCATCCAGCTTGGTAATAGCAATAGAAGTTACATCGGTAGCTGCCGTGAACTGCTTCGCCTGCTCGAGCGCATTTTGCCCTGTGCTGCCATCCAGCACGAGCATTACTTCATGTGGCGCATCAGATATTTTTTTACTGATCACCCGGCGGATTTTGCTCAGCTCATCCATCAGATAAGCCTTATTGTGCAGGCGGCCTGCTGTGTCTATAATCACTACATCTACTTCTTTGGCTACAGCGCTCTGAACAGCGTCAAAGGCAACCGAACTGGGGTCTGAGCCCATTTCTTTCTTTACAATCGGCACACCCACACGTTCACTCCAGATGGTCAGTTGATCTACAGCCGCCGCACGGAACGTATCTGCCGCGCCCATCATCACACTCTTACCGGCTTTCTTAAAATTATAGGCCAGCTTACCGATAGTAGTGGTTTTTCCAACACCATTAACGCCTACTACTAGAATTACATAAGGCTTTTTGCCAGCCGGTACATCAAAGGTTTCAAATTCATTGGACGGCGCACTGGTGAGAATGGAGATCATCTCTTCCTGCAGAATCTGATTGAGCTCCGAAGTGCCCAGGAATTTATCTTTAGCCACCCGCGCTTCGATGCGGTTAATAATCGCCACCGTCGTATCTAGCCCTACATCAGCGCCTACAAGCGCATCTTCCACCTGATCCAGCACTTCTTCATCTACCTTGTCTTTGCCGGCAATAGCTTTGGTGATCTTAGAGAAGAAGCCATCCTTGGTTTTTTTCAGGCCTTCATCCAGCGCTTCTTTTTGCTCCTGCTGTTCCTTGTTCCGTTTGAAGAGTTTGTCGAATAAGCCCATGGTAGATGCGGTAGTTGATTGATTATGATGTGTACTGCTAGAAGCGGCGCAAAGTTAGGCGAATAATAGGTTGGTGAATATCTTTAATCGTTAGCGCTTTTGGCGGGATTTTTCAAGAAATGCTTCAAACTCAGCCAGTGAAAAGCTGCTCAGGTTATGCTTTGCGGTAAGTCCGCCCTTCTGTGCGGCAATCACTCCATATTTTATATCGTCAATGCCAGCCACAGAATGTGCATCCGGATTAATGGATAAAAGCACGCCCCGCTCAAGCGCATAAGGAATCCAGGTCGAGTCAATATCCAGCCGGCGTGGATTGGCATTGATCTCAATCACCACCTGATTGGCTGCGCAGGCGTCAATAATCTTCTTGTGATTAACAGGATAACCTGGGCGGCGCAAAAGCAATCTGCCGGTCATGTGCCCTAAAATAGTGGTAAACGGATTTTCAATAGCCTTCAGCAATCGCTTCATAGCCCTGGCTTCCTCCATCTTCAAAGTGCTGTGCACGGAGGCAATCACCAGATCGAGCGATGAAAGGACTGCAGGATTGTAATCGAGGTTGCCATCGGCCAGGATGTCCACTTCAATACTTTTGAAAATTTTAAACGGAGCCAGTTGCGCATTCAATTCATCAATCTCACGATGCTGCTTTTCGATGCGGTCGGGATAAAGGCCACTGGCATACTGAGCTGCCTGCGAATGGTCTGAGATGACCATATATTCAAGGCCGCGATCACGTGCAGCAAGCGCCATCTGCTCCAGCGTTGCAGCGCCATCGCTGTAGGTAGAATGTGAGTGGATAAGCCCTTTAATATCTTTGGTCTGTATCAGTTCCGGCAGCGTATTTCCGGCCGACAATTGCAGACTGCCCACATGATTGCGCAGCACTGCGGGGATAAATGCAAGTCCGTTTTCAGTGAATATTTCTTCCTCGCTCAATGACTTGCCAGCTGTATATTTTTCGTGAAATGCAGCCAGAAATTCACCGCTGCCGGTTGTTTCAAACAAGCGGCTATAAAATTCTTCCGATGTACAAAAATGAACAGCTATATCAGGCCAGCCATTCATTGCAATTGCCAGATAATTACCTTCGGATTCAATAAGCCCGGCGTGCTCTGATTGCAATAAGTATTCCTGCACTTCATCAGCGGGAGCATCAGTAAGCATATCTATTTTATGCACAACATCTTCCTGCCTGCGCATTGCGCCGGTTGGCTCAAACCTGTTTTTCGGAAAGGCTGTTCGCAACTGCTCTGCCAATTGTAGCATCATATGCTCCGCTTTGGCCCACATGAAATAGCCGATACTGGATTTGTAAAAAGCAACTGCTGCAGCAATGCTTTCCTGTGTTTTAGCACCAAATCCTTTCAGCGGGGCAATCCTGTTTTCAAGGGCTGCAGCTTTCAGCGCCTCAATGGTATCAATGCCAAGCTCACGCCAGATAATGCCTGCTTTTTTAGGGCTGATTCCATCGATCTTAAGCATATTACGTACGCCTTCTGGGGTACTATCCATTACTTTCTGCAGCGCATTCATCATGCCTGTTTGCTGCAACTGGCGTATCTTCTCAGCAATCGCCTGACCTACGCCCGGAATCCGGTACAGGTCATCATCACTGATCGATTCTAATGCTACCGGCCAATCTTTAATAGTTCCCGCGGCATTGGTGTATGATTTTATCTTAAACGGATTTTCGCCATGCAGCTCCAGCAGATCGGCAAGCAGGGAAAAATGTTGGGCAATTTCGGCATTCGTCATAACAGGCTCAAAGATAGGGTAGCGGCAGTTGCGCAGGTTATTCAGACATCTTATAAACAGATTTTCAGGGCGATAACAAACCGGTAAGCAATAGCGGATTCGTCTTTACGTTTTTAAGACAATGGCACAGATTAAAATTTCCGCCGAAGCACTACTTTTTGATAATAATCGTACAAAACGGTCTATTATTATCTGTTCATAAAATAGCCACAGTGTATTGTCTGGCCAAAGTCTGAAATAATGTCGGATGTAACTATTGCTTTTTTTACAAGTCTTAATAATATTGGCAAGCGCATAGTATTTTTAACCCATCATGAACACACAACAGATTACCTCGATCATAGAAAATTCCATAGCGGTAAAGCAGCAGATATTGAAAGATGAAGCCTTAATTGCCACGATCGGAAACGCTACAGAATCAATTCGTAAGGCATTTGCCGACGGCAAAAAAGTATTGTTCTGCGGCAATGGCGGCAGCGCGGCAGATGCGCAGCACCTTTCGGCAGAGTTCAGCGGCCGTTTCTACACAGACCGTAATCCGCTGCCTTCGGAAGCACTGCATTGCAACACATCTTACCTCACCGCGGTTGCCAATGATTACGGGTATGATGTCGTCTATAGTAGAATAGTGAAAGGTATGGGCAGGGAAGGCGATGTGCTCGTTAGTCTCAGTACCTCCGGCAACTCGCTGAATATTATCAATGCTATGGAGCAGGCGCGCAGCCTTGGCATGATAAATATTGGCCTTACAGGGGAAACCGGAGGAAAGATGAAAGACTTGTGTGACATTCTTATTAATGTGCCAAGCAAGGATACTCCGCGTATCCAGGAATCGCACATCATGATCGGGCATATTATATGCCAGCTTGTGGAAGCGGAATTGTTTAACTAAAAAGTGAACTGAAGATGAACCTCGATAATATCCCAGTATTTGATAAGAGCTGGACCCTGTTTCTGGACAGGGATGGAGTAGTGAATGTGGAAAATGTAGGCTCTTACATTACCGAATGGTCTGAATTTGAATTTTGTGACGGCGTGCTTTACTCCATGAAAGAGCTGAGCGAAATATTCGGCCACATTGTAGTGGTAACCAATCAGCGAGGCGTTGGCCGCGGCATTATGACGCGCGATGCCCTGAAAGAGATCAATGTGAATATGATCCGAGATATCCGGAGCGCAGGCGGTAATCTGGACCGCATCTATGCATGTACTGCGGTAGATGACAGCGACCACAACCGTAAGCCCAATACAGGCATGGCCATGCAGGCCAAAGAAGATTTTCCCGAGATTGACTTCAGGCGTAGCGTGATGGTAGGCAATAGCCTCAGCGATATGGAATTTGGCAAGCGCTTAGCAATGCACACCGTATTTCTAACCACCAAGCATGAGCCATACACATTACCCAATGATCTGATAGATGAACAGTATGACTCGCTCCAGTCTTGGACGAGAACGTTAAGCGCTACTCCCATTCTGGATTAAGGGAAGATGGTAAGATATATTGGCACAGGTTTTTAGTGGTAGATCTTACATCAATCATTTACCATTAAAACAAACCAGAAAATGAAGAAAATCATTGCGCTGATTGCCATTTTGATTTTTATGGCCGGCAGTTCCGTTTCGGCACGGCATTACCACCATTATCATCATCACCATCATTACTCGGCTCATTACCGTATTCACCGCGCCCATGTGCGCCACGTGAGGGCATGGCGTGCACACCACTACCGCGCACATCGTGCGCATATGCATCGCGTGTATGCAATGCGGGCCCGTCATTACCGCCACCATCGTCATTATCACCGCTACTAAGCAGATTTTAAATTCTAATTAATCTGGATGCCGGCTCTGATAAAGGCAGTTTTTTTCCTCAAAATTTAATTTTCACGGATCTTGCTTTTTTGAAATAAAATTTGCAGATTTACGTTAACAAACAGTTTCTTTCCCATTCATTCACTATTAAAAAACAAGAACATGAAAAAAATCGTTGCCCTTGTTGCCGTGCTTATCTTCATTGCTAGCACAGCTATGGCACAGCATCGCCACCACCGTATGAGCCGTCATCACAGAATGCACCGCGCTCACATGCATCATCATCACATGGGCCATGGCCATCACATGCATCATCGCTAGTCGCGTGATTTAAAATTTGAATGCCTGCCTTTTGTAAAGGGCAGGCATTTTCTTTTTTGAATAGTTTTGAAAAAGATGGAGCAAATAAAAAAGAAAGCATTACTTTTGCACTCCTTTTTAATATGGCCAAGCAGTCTCTAATCAAACAAGATGGCGTAATCGTTGAAGCTCTGTCTAATGCTATGTTCCGTGTACGTCTCGAAAACGGTCACGAAATATTGGCAACGATCTCCGGTAAAATGCGTATGCACTACATTCGTATCCTCCCGGGCGATAAAGTAGGAGTAGAAATGAGCCCGTATGATCTGAGCCGCGGCCGTATCATCTACCGTTACAAGTAAGGTGGCGCCAGCTAGAAAAGTCAATAACAGTAAC
The DNA here is from genome assembly GCA_965200035.1 of Chitinophagaceae bacterium. Classification (GTDB taxonomy): domain Bacteria; phylum Bacteroidota; class Bacteroidia; order Chitinophagales; family Chitinophagaceae; genus UBA1952. The sequence continues at coordinate 3,297,202 of OZ241334.1, forward strand.
TTATCAACGTTTTTAACTTACCAACATGAAAGTAAGAGCCGCCATTAAGAAGCGCAGCGCCGATTGCAAGATCGTACGCCGCAAGGGCAAACTTTACATTATTAACAAGAAAAACCCACGCTTCAAGCAGCGCCAGGGCTAAGAAGTCTTGAGTTTTGAGTTTTAAGTGTTGAGTAATACATTATTCACCTTGATGCTGGAACTCAACTCAACATTCAACACTTAAAATTCAACATTAGAAAAATATGGCTCGTATAGCTGGTATTGATCTTCCGAAAAACAAGCGTGGCGAAATCGCGCTGACGTACATCTATGGCATTGGTAAAAGCACTGCCCAACGCATCCTGACCACTGGCGGTATCGACTTCGATAAGAAAGCCGGTGAATGGAATGATGATGAGCAGGCTGCTATCCGTAACATGATCACCGCTGAAATTAAGGTGGAAGGTCAGTTGCGCTCTGAAGTACAGATGAACATCAAGCGCCTGATGGACATTGCTTGTTATCGTGGATTGCGCCACCGTAAGGGACTGCCGCTGCGTGGACAACGTACACGTACCAACAGCCGCACCCGTAAAGGCAAGCGCAAGACCGTAGCCGGTAAGAAGAAAGTAGCGAAGAAATAAAATTTAGAATTCAAAATGTAAAATCCAAAACTTTTTACATTTTGCATTCTGCATTTTGCATTAAAAAGTCACCGCCGGATCCGTTCCAAAATCATTCGCTACGACGGGGAGGTAAGATGTGGCACCGGCAGATTGCATGAAGCATCTGCTGTATTATTAATTGACTACCTTTTTTAGTAAAATGGCAAAAGCGCAACAACAACAAAATTCTGCTAAGGCCGCGGCCAAGAAGCGGATCGTGAAGGTAGATACGCACGGCGATGTGCATATCTCTGCAACCTTCAACAACATCATTATATCTATCACCAATAAGAGTGGTCAGGTAATTTCTTGGTCTTCTGCCGGTAAAATGGGCTTCCGTGGCTCTAAGAAAAATACCCCATATGCCGCACAGACTGCCGCCGCCGATTGCGGTAAAGTAGCGCTGGATGCTGGTATGAAGCGTGCAGATGTTTTTGTAAAGGGTCCAGGGTCCGGCCGTGAAGGCGCTATTCGCAGCCTTGCAAGCATTGGCTTTGAGATCACTTCTATCAAGGACATTACACCAATGCCGCATAACGGCTGCCGTCCTCCAAAGAAGCGCCGCGTATAATTAGTACTTGTTTTTGAATGCTGAGTTCTAAGTTAGCTCAACATTTAACAATTATACCTCAACATTAATAAAAGTTCCACTCCTTCCGTTTCTGCGGTTTTAATGAAGTGGTGGAGCTATTTCTCTAAAACCGCAATTATTATTCACAATGGCACGTTATACAGGCCCGAAAAACAGAATCAACCGCAAGTTCGGTGAGCCGATCCTCGGATCAGGTAAGGATCTTGACAAAAACAGCTTCCCTCCCGGTCAGCATGGCAACTCCAAGAAGCGCAAAACGCAATCTGAGTACGCTATTCAGCTCCGCGAAAAGCAAAAAGCCAAGTACACTTATATGGTGCTTGAAAAACAATTCCGTAACACTTACGTAGAAGCTGCCCGTCTGAAAGGCTCTACCGGTGAGAACCTGATCAAGCTGCTGGAAAGCCGTCTGGACAATACTGTGTTCCGCATGGGCATTGCTCCTACTCGTCCTGCTGCCCGCCAGCTGGTGAGTCACAAGCATCTGCTGATAAATGGTGAAAGCGTAAACATTCCTTCTTACCGCCTGAAGCCAGGTGACGTCATCGAACTGAAGCCAAAGAGCAAGGCCAATACTACTGTTACCAGTCTGGTGCGTCCAAAGAACCAGAAGATCAACTGGGTTGACTTCAACGAAAAGGATTTCAAGGGCACCTATATGGCTCATCCGGAGCGTGACAACGTTCCAGAGAACATTAAGGAGCAACTGATTGTAGAATTGTACTCTAAGTAATCTATATCATACAGTTTAGCTCTATCCGTAACGATAGGGCTTTACTGCTTTTATCACCAGAGCTTTTTATCCGAGTTGGCTCTGACTTGCAAGAATCTGAAAATGGCGTGAGAACCTGATTTTCAGAGTGTGCAGCAGGGGAAACGGATAGCATCCGAAAGGATAAGTGAATTAAAAGAATTCAGAACTCAACATTAAAAATCAATATTCAAATGGCTATATTAAATTTCCAAAAACCGGACAAAATCGTTCTTCAGAAAGCAAATGACTTTGAAGCTCAGTTCGAGTTCCGCCCATTGGAGCCTGGTTACGGAGTGACCATCGGTAATGCACTGCGCCGTGTACTGCTTTCCTCCCTGGAAGGCTATGCGATCACTGCGATTAAAATTGCTGGTGCTGACCATGAGTTCGCTACCATCAAAGGCATTATCGAAGACGTTACTGAAATCATCCTTAATCTGAAGCAAGTACGTTTCAAAGCGGCGGCTGACAGCGATGTTACTACTGACCGCGTAGAGCTGAACATCAAGGGCAAGGAGAAATTTACTGCCGGTATGATCGGCGATGCATTGCCTTCTTTTGAAGTGATGAATCCGGACCTGATCATCTGCAATATGGATACATCTGCCAACCTGCAGATCGAGCTGCATATTGGTAAAGGACGTGGCTATGTTCCTGCAGATGAAAACCGCGCAGACAATATGCCTGTAGGTGTTATCGCGATCGACTCAATCTACACACCGATCAAGAACGTAAAATATACCATTGAAAATACCCGCGTTGAGCAGCGCACAGACTTCGAAAAGCTCATCATGGATGTTAGCACCGATGGTACCATTCATCCGGAAGAAGCGGTGAAGGAAGCCAGCCGCATCCTCATCCAGCATCTGATGATCATTACTGACGAGAACATCTCTCTTGATACCAAGAAAGAAGAGAAAGAGCCGGTAATGGACGAAGAGACCATGCAACTGCGTAAGACCCTTCATACGCCACTGGAAGATCTCGAGCTGAGCGTACGCGCCTTCAACTGCCTGAAAGCAGCCAAGATCAACTCACTGAGCGAGCTGGTACAATACACACAGGAAGAGCTGATGAAGTTCCGCAACTTCGGTCAGAAGAGCCTTTCCGAAATCGAACAAGTGCTCAACGAGCGCGGCTTGGGTTTCGGCATGGACATCAGCCGTGTTCAGAACCTTGATTAATATTTAATGCAAAATGCAGAATTCAAAATTTAGAAAATTGGGTTCTGCATTTTGCATTTTAACTTTTGCATTCAATAACATACGCTGCATGCCTTGACACGGTGCAGCGTTCTTTAAAACACAATCGTCATGCGTCACGGAGACAAGATCAATAATCTGGGTAAGAAGACCGCCCACAGAAAAGCAATGCTGAGCAACATGACTTGCTCGCTTATCGAACACAAGCGCATCACTACTACGCTGGCAAAGGCTAAAGCCCTGCGCGTATATGCTGAGCCGCTGATTACCCGTTCCAAGAACGATAGCATGCACAACCGTCGTATCGTGTTCTCTTATCTGCAGGATAAGTATGCCGTTACTGAGTTGTTTACTTCTATCGGTGATAAGGTTGCCGGCCGTCCGGGTGGCTACACACGCATCATTAAATTGCCTCGCCGCCTGGGTGATGCTGCTGATATGGCGCTGATTGAGCTGGTAGATTTCAATGAAGTTTATACCAGGGATGGTAATGCTGCTGAAGCGAAGAAGACCCGCCGCAGCCGCCGTGCCGGTGGTGCTAAGACCGCTGCTCCTGCAACTACAACTACTACTGCTGCTACTGCAGATGCCATGGAAACTGCTGATCAGGATATGGCTGCGGAAGCTGCTGCACCTGAAGCACCGGCTACTACAGAAGAAAACAACAACGAAGCAAACGCGTAAGCGATTAGCTTCCTTTGGTAAAACGGGCTGCGACCACATGGTTGCAGCCCGTTTTCTTTTTCGGGAATCTTTAACCTTGTTACAATCCCGATAACGATGTAGCAACATCAAATCTCTTAAATTGCATACTTGCTATTCTTAACCAATTCTCACCACTAAAAACAAGGAATGATCAAAAAGGCATTGATGCTAATGGGTATCGCATGTGCAGCCTCAGGGGCAGCTCATGCGCAATTCTGCGCTACGGATGAAGTGAACAACAGATACCTTCGTCAGCATCCGGAAATTGCATTATATAATCAGCAGCTTGAAAGAGATATTGCAGCGAACATCCAGCAGTTGAAATCAACGGTAATGATGCGTGGCACTGCCGATACAGATACGGCCTTCCTGACCATACCAGTGGTTGTGCATATTATTCACGATTACGGCACCGAGTACCTCAGCGATGATAAAGTCTATCAGATGATGGACGAGCTGAATACCGTTTACAGCAAGCAAAACCTTTCCCAGCTTTCTCAGGTCATCAATACGTTTGTGCCTTACATTGGCAATATGCACATCCGCTTCCGCCTTGCCACGAAAGATCCGGGCGGTAATCCTACCCATGGCATCACCCGCAGCCGTACTTACCTGACTGCAGGCGGCGATGACCAGGCTAAGCTTGACTTCTGGCCACAAAACGAATACCTGAATATCTGGTTTGAACGCGTAATTGGCCTGGGTGCCACAGGTGGCGGCATCGTGGCTGCTTATTCCATGACCCCGGGTTCTGCCCAGTTCGCACCTGAATATGATGGCCTTATTGCCAATTATCAATTCATCAACTCGACTGGTAGCGGCAGCAATACAGTACCGCATGAAATCGGTCACTTCCTGAACCTGTCGCATCCCTGGGGCAATACCAACAGCGCAGGCGTAAGCTGTGGTGACGATAATGTGGATGATACCCCGCCTACAAAAGGCCACTTCGGTGGATGTGATGTATATGATGTAACCTGTGCCACTAATTATACCCACAATGGCATTGACTATCCCGATACTACAAATGTGCAGAACATCATGGACTATGCAGATTGTGAGCTGATGTTTACCAAGGGACAAACGCAGCGCTCCAGAGCTGCCTTGCGCAGTGGAGTGGCCAATCGCAGCAATCTTTGGACCGCATCTAACCTTACTACCACCGGCGCGCTTGCCAATCGTCCATCTTTACCGCCGGTAGCTGATTTTTCTGCCACGCGTATGTTTGGCTGTGCCGGCTCTACCAATTTTTCATTTGTAAACCGTAGCTGGAATGATACCCTGACCGGCGCCAGCTGGACCTTTTCAAACAGTGCAGGCACTGCATCTTCCACCTCAAGCAATGCCAGCACAACATTCAGCGACCCGGGGTGGGTGACCGCTACATTGACTGCAACCGGTAATAGTGGCAGCAATACCATTTCCAAGCAAATAGTATATGCTGCCGATCCTAATGCCATCAATGCGCATGAGTATTATGCAGAGTTTACGCCGGGTGGGGATATTGATAAATATCCGGTCTTCAATTATTACAATACAGAGCGCAAATGGGAGCTGGTGAGCAATGCCGGCGTTTATGACAATTATTCTATCCGCTACGTAAATCAGGATACCCGCGCGCAGAATACCGTAGCTATCGCCACCAATACACCAAAAGGCGATTACTCAGATTTTTATACACCTGCATTCGACCTTTCTACCAGCGAATTTGCTGCTTCCAGCGCTAAGCTTACCTTCTTCACGGCAGGCGCATACCGCACAGCCAGCACAACTCAGATGAATGATGTGCTGGACGTTTCTTACTCTACGGACTGTGGCAATATATGGCGCAAGCTCGATACACTGGCAGGGGTAGAGATCGCCAACAATACGGCGCAGACTGCTGATTTTACACCACAGGGTTTCAGCGCTTGGACACTGCGCAGCTTTGCTTTGCCAGCGCTCGCAAAAGGACCGAAAGTATATTTCCGGTTCCGCTACAAGCCGGGCGTAAACAGCAGCACATTGATGGGTAATGGCAACAATTTTTATGTGGACCGCATCGGCATAACCAGCAATCCGCTGGGCATTAATGAGCAGGAGCTGAATGCAGAAGGCATCGCACTGGCGCCGAATCCGACTACCGGCAACGCCTGGATCATGCTCAGCAATAAGAATGCAGGTACTGCACAGGTTCTGGTAACGGACATTACCGGCAAAGCAGTGTACAAGACCAGCCAGGCGATCAACGGTACTACCCGTATCGAAATTCCGGCCACTGCTATTCCGGCGAAAGGGATGTATCTGGTACAGGTTCAGACAAACAGCCAGACTTATACCAAAAAGCTGGTGGTGTACTAAATCAGCACCTTGCCTGAACTTGTCCGACTAAGCTCGCCGAAGCCTTCATGTTATTATCCTTCAGCAGGCTCAGGATGACAAAACTGATGTTGAAATAGTTTATTTACTATCATTGTCAGATATTGAAATCCCGCATCATTCAGGTGCGGGGTTTTTTTATTGTCCCGGTCAGTCCTGAATGTGGCGTGCTTGCACAGGTATCTGAAATGCGTGCTTTCTACGTTTGCATTACAAAAGGAAAATGCAATCGTTATGCAAAAAATCATCCCCTTTCCGGCCTTCAACAATCAGGCAGAAGAAGCATAATCAGGGCTTAAAACCAAAAGAGAAGGGATGCATTGAATAACGCATCCCTTCTCTTTTATTGAAAAATGAAATCTTAACGAACTACCGCCTTAATGCTGACCGCGCCTTCCTTACCGGAAATGCGCACCACATAAGTGCCCTTAGCCAAAGTCGCAAAGCTCAGCGAGCGCTGATTGGTGCCAGAAATCACAGACCATACAGTATGTGCTGCCGTACGGCCTGTTACATCCAAAACATCTACCTGAAGATTATCCGCCGCAGTACCCGTGTAATCAAGCGTGAAATTGCCATCATTAGGATTCGGGAACAGCACGCAATCCAGCTTCTTGCCAGTGTATTGATAAATGCCTTGTGTCTGCACCAGCCTGCGCACCGCACCATAAGCATTGATCTTGCCATGTCCCCAGCCATTATTGCCGGCAGCAGGCAATGAGCCGGTATTGGCATCCTGGATCGCCGTTTCAAAAATAACCGACTTTGCCTGTTGTGGCGTAAGGTTAGGGTTTACCTGAAGCATCAGCGCTACAATGCCCGCTGCGGCAGGAGAAGCAGCGGAAGTACCCGTAAATTCTCCATAATAATAAGTGCGTCCGGTAAGCGGAAAAGTATAAGAAGCCCGCAGGTTGGATTCATTAGAGCCACCGGCCACATATGCTGTATCATACGAGCTCATGGAAGTAGCAATTGTAAGGCCCGGCGCTGTAATATCCGGCTTAATGCGGCCATCGATCATAGGGCCACGGCTGGAAAATGGAACCAGCTTATTGGCGGTTACATAATTGTTGTAAGAATAGTTCTGATGATTAATAGAGGCCCAGCTTGTCTTGGATGCATAAGCGCCCACCAGCAGCACAGAATTGCCGGCACCCATATCGCTTACTGTAGAGAGCGTATCACCTTCGGCAGCCGTAGCATCATTCAGCTTGCCGAAAGAGCTCTGAAAACCGTGATCGTAGCCATAGTAGTAATACTCATTCCACATATTGACCGTACCATTCTGGCCACCGACATCCACCCGCACCGTATCCGAAGTCTTATTGAAAATGCTCATCGTCATACGCGGCTTGCCGTTGAATTCAGAAAGGCTGTTGATGAAATCGATATAGCAGGTGTCCGTGCCATTTGAGCCAAGGAGATATTGGCTGTGCGTGCTGTTGTCCAGCATCACTACAGGAGTAGCCGTAAACTCAGCGCCATTTTTATAAAGCCTTACCTTACCCGAGAAGGTCTTGCCTGCATCGCCCCATACATCTATCCAGGTACGCTTGTAAGCCTCAGAAGTAAACTTCAGGTAAGTGTGAATGCCCGTATCGCCGGCGGCAAACGTTTTGTTGAGATGAAGATGCTCTTCACCTTCATTGCCCGCGCTCATCACAATCAGCTTGCCCGCGCCGGAAAGAGCATCACAAGCCTGGTTGAACAGGGTAGTGCCATCGTGAGGACCGCTTTGTGAGCCCCAGCTGATATTCACCACTGCAGGCTTTCCCTGAGCGGTCGCATATTTGAAGATGTAATCAATGCCCTTGATGAAATCAGAAAACCCGCTCGAAAGCCACTGACCGCCGATGCTGTCGCGGCGTACGCCTACCAGCACCATCTGTGCATCATATGCCATACCGCGCCACTTGGCGGCATCGCTGCCATAGCCGCTGCCTGCCGCCATGCCCGCCACGGCAGTACCATGCGTTTGCTTGGGATTATCGGTAGTCTGAGCCTTGATAATAGTAGTATCTGCAAGCTCACGGCCAAACAGCTCATTGGCGGGTGGTGTGCCCGTGCCGCCCATCTCCCATACTTTCCGTACCCGGTAGCCTGAGCCGAATGTATCATAAAGGGTAGGGTGATTGTAATCAAAGCCAAAATCAATGACCCCTACGATCACGTTTTTTCCGCTGTACACCATGGGCAGGTTGATGCCTTTGTGCACGCTGTCCACGCGCGTTGTTTTTTTTGCTACATCGAGCTTTGGAAGCACTACCGGCTCATCCAGCTCTATGTAAAGGATGCCCTTTATCTGGGTCATCGGCACCACATTTTCTACCGGCGCATCTACCGTCCATATATCGCCGGCTCTGGTACTTACATGGATATTGAGCGCCATCAGCTTTTCATATACATTACCGCCATTTGCGCTTACTTTAATGAGGCCGCTCAGGTATTCTTTACCATCGGCCCCTCTCTTGTACATATAGCCGTCCGGGCGGCTGTTGCTGGTTTTCTTGACCGCAGCAAGATATTGTCGCGTGACCGGTGAAAGGCCGGGAGCCGGTTGCTCGCTCTGGGCAAACGAGCTGGCGGAGATGGTTAATGCAGAGAAAAGGAGCGTAGCAAAATGCTTCATCTATCAGGAAAAATTAATGCTTGTAAATATACGCTTTTGATTACGTAATGTTTTTCAGGGTGGCTTATTCATATCAGGTTTATATACAATGGCATGATTTACTTAGCAGATTCAGCAAAGAGACCACATCCACCTACAAAATGCCCCGTTTGCTTAAAATAGTTGCGCGTATCATCGCCGTGTTGGCAGGCATTATCCTGCTGGCCTGGGTATCGCTTTCCTGGTATATAACGTCGCACAAGCAGGCCTTGCTCCAGAAAATCACCAGCGACCTGAGCGCGCAGACGGGCGGTAAGCTCGTCATCGAAGACATGCAGCCCTCGCTCTGGACCAGCTTTCCCAATGTATCTGTTGTATTGAGCAATGTAACCCTGCGCGACAGCATGTATGAGCAGCATCACCACAGCCTGCTGGAGGCAAAGCAGCTATTTGTAAAGCTGAATACACTGAGCCTTCTTTCAGGGCGTACAGAGATAAAAAAGCTGACCGCCGCACACGGCGCTATATTCATATACACAGACTCTACCGGGTATTCCAATACCTATCTGCTCAGCGGGCACAAGAAAGATAAGGATACCACAAAAGAAGGCAAGCATACCATCGTCAAAGCCTTTGGGATGGAAGATATAGACATCCAGTTCGTGCATGAAATAAAGAAAAAGCTCTTTCACGTGCACGTCAACAGCCTCAACGGAACCACGGAGCTTGCCAAAGGCGTCTATCAGGTGCACGTAGGCACGAAAGCGCATGTTTACCAGTTCTGCTTCAATACCGTGCGCGGCTCGTTCATCAAAGACCGTGATCTGGATATAGATATAGCGCTCACCTTCGATCCCAAAGAAAAGAAACTGTATGTGCCTGAGCAGGAGATTAAGATAAGCGGACAGCCCATCATATTCACCTCTGTCTTCAACTTCAAGGACAATCCCCCTTCCTTTTCCATGCGCCTGCGCTCGCAGCGCATTCCCTACAAAACAGCCGTAAGCTGGGTTTCGCACAACATCCGGCTTAAGCTCGATTCCTTTGATTTCAAGCGTCCCATAGCCGTAGATGCGCAGATCAGCGGCGTCATGGCCTATCGTAATATTCCCCTGATCCGCGTCAATTACCTGATCAAAAATAACGTGCTGCAAAGCAGCTTCGGCAATGTGGAAAATATCAGCTTCACCGGATTTTATTTCAATGAAGCTGTAGCCGGCAACGGTCATGGCGATGACAACTCACAGATGCAGTTTCAGCGCGTAAGCGGCACCTGGAATGAGATACCGTTCAGCATGGATACACTCAATGTGACCAACCTGCTGATGCCATTCCTGAGCGTTCGGGTAAAGTCTTACTTCCCCCTGAAAGCCATCAACAATGTAGTGAGCGGCAACACGCTCTCTTTCAATGAAGGGCGCGCCCAGGCCGATCTGGAATATGTAGGCGGCGTGCTGGCGCAGGATACCACTCCTTACACCATCAACGGATTTCTGAAGATAAGCGATGCCGCATTGTCCTACGCACCGCGCGCGCTCGACTTCCGGAAGGTGCGCGCTACCTTATTGTTCAAAGATGATAACCTCTTCATGCGGGATGTGCATCTGCAAAGCAAGAGCAGCTCCATAAGCATGGAAGGGGAGGCGCTTCACTTCCTGCGCCTGTATTTTGCTGATCCGCGAAAGATCTATCTGGACTGGCGCATCAAAAGCCCGCTCATCAATCTGAATGACTTTTTATCGTTCGTAGGCAAGCCCAATGCACCGGCGAAGACAAAGATTCCAAAGCCATCGCCTCGCGTAGGCGGACAGCTCGATAATGTGCTCGAAAGCAGCACCATTCGCCTCGATGCAGCCGTTGACAAGCTAGTCTATAAAAACTTCATGGCAACAGGCCTTCATGCCAAAGCTTCCATTGGGGAATCCGGCATCCTGCTGGAGCAGGTATCGCTGGGGCAGGGTGGTGGCAACATTGTGGTCAGGGGAGTCATTCATCAGGATGTAAAAGACAATCCGTTCGAGCTGAAAGCAGACATCAGCAAGGTGAATGTAGGGGCGCTGTTCAAAGGCTTTGACAACTTCAGCCAGACTGCGCTCACCGATCAGAACCTGCAGGGACGGCTAACGGCCACCGCAGCCATCAGCGGCAAGATGACTGAGCGCGCCAAGATCCTGCCCTACTCGCTGAACGGAAAGATAACCTTCAGGCTGGAAGACGGCGTGCTGGATCATTTCGCGCCGCTGGAGAAGATCGGCAAGGTCGTGTTCAAGCAGCGCAACCTCTCGCACGTCACCTTCAAGGATATTCACAACACCCTCGACGTATCCGGCAATACCATCACCATTCCTCCAATGACCATCGAGTCGAGCGCCGTAAACATGCAGGTGCAGGGAGTGTACAAAATGCCGAAAGGCACAGACATTGCCCTGTCCGTACCATTGCGCAATCCTGAAAAAGAAGAAGCCTCCACCATCTTCGGCAAGCTGCTGCGCACCGGCAAAGGAATAGTAGTGAACCTGCGCGCGCAGGACAAAGACGGAACCGGGGTAAAAATAACCTGGGACCCGTTCAAAAAAGGAAAGAAAGCTACCGGGCAGGCCGATGAAAAACCATAGCACAATCTGCACAGGTCGCAGTGGGATGCTTCCTGTAGTCAGCACGACCTGCACAGCGTGGCACATACAGCGGGGTCATCCTGAGGCACGAAGGATACCACAGCGAGCAATATTTCCGGGCAAAAAACATTTCGAAAAGGGAACAAGCAGACAATTCATTTTAAACAGGACAATCACCATCTCTCATTAAACATGCAGAAAATAATAGCCGGAAAAGACCGTTAAAAGCAAAGAAAGAATCAGGGCAAAAAAGCCCGGCACCACAGTAGCAAAAAAAGCTCAATAGCAAGATGTTGCGCGCCGCAGTCATTGCGCGCAACTGCCTTTTTGCTTACTTTTTGGCACCAAAAAGTAAGAGAAAGAAAAAGCACGTAAACACAAAACACTATCTTTCCCCAATGGCAATATTCAGTGCAATAGTAGGTGGCATATCGCTTGGCCTGTTCATGGCCATCTCCGTTGGCCCCACCATATTCGCCATCATCCGGTACAGCATCAACCACAGCTACAAAGCCGGCCTTGCCTTCGTGCTCGGCGTATCCGTCAGCGACATCATGTACGTAACGGTAGCCAACCTCATGTCGCCGCTGATGAATATGCTCAGCAAATACGATACCTGGCTGGCGTACGGCGGCTCCGTTATCCTCATGATTATGGGACTGACCGGCCTGCTCAAAAAGAACATCCCCAAACGGCCGGGCAAAGAGACAACTGAGCTTACCGGCGGGCATTATTTCAGAATATGGCTCAGCGGTTTTCTCATCAATACCGTCAACCCCGGAGTGGTCATCAACTGGCTCGCATCCGTAAAGATCGTCACCAAGACCACCGAAGGCTTCACCCCGCAGCAGGATACGCTATACCGCATTGTATTCTTCGGCACCTGCCTCATCCTGGTGCTGGGCATCGACTTCATCAAAGTATTTCTGGCCGATAAGATCAGGAGCTGGCTCACCCTGCGCCGCATCATGATCCTCAACAAAATATCCGCCGCCTGCCTGTTCGGCTTAGGACTGGTGATTTTATTGATCACCCTGCTTCACATAGATTTCGGTGGAAAGCAGCAGGCTACTTTATCAAAACCTAATGATCGCACAACAATATCAGCAAATCCAACAACTGGTTAAGCCCTGCAACACAGGTCATGCTGACGCAAGGAAGCATCCTACAGCAACCCGGGAAACATCGCTAAAACATTGATCAGAAGGAAACGAGCTACCGTACATAAGCGGGCCTTCAGTATAATACTATTCAAAATCAGGCACAAACTGATTTCCGCCTTCCCAGAATAACCTCCCGGCAATACACCACTACCACCTGGCAGATCACCACTGCCTCCCGGTAGCACACCAATGTCATAAGGCAGGACACCAATACGATTCGGTAAGAAACCACTGTCACCCGGTAGCTCACCACTGTCATGCAGCAGGGCACCACTACCACCCGGTAGGACACCACTGTCATGCGGTAGGACACCACTGTCATGCGGTAGGACACCAATGCTATGCAGTAGCACACCACTACCATCCGGTAAGAGTACACTGACATCCGGCAGGAGCAAACTTTGGTCCGCTAATTCCGAATCAGCATCCGTCGGCCCCCAGAAGCCATCTGTCAGCGACAGACTTAGTATGAGAAGAGGATATCTGCCAGCTTTATTGCAGGATTTATATCAAATAAACTTATTATCCCGCGCCAGCTTAATCGCATCGGCCTTGCTGTGCACATCCAGCTTGTGATAAATGTTCTTGATATGGCTTTTGACCGTTTCCAGGTCAATGAACAGCTCATCGGCAATGCGCTTCCGGCTTTTGCCCGTGCTGATCTGTTCTAAAATCTCTGTTTCCCTGCGCGTCAGCGGCGAAGACTCATTCCGCTGAAAAGAGCCGATCACCATACGGGCAATGTGAGCGCTCATAGGCCCGCCGCCTTCCATCACTTCCTGAATGGCCGATACGATCTTTTCGGGCGGCGTGTTTTTAGTAAGATAGCCCGCCGCGCCGCTGCCCAGCGCACGGAAGATCAGCGTGTCCTGCTCATACACCGTGAGAATGAGCACATACATATCCGGAATCAGCTTCTTCAGCTTCGGCAAAGCATCGATGCCGCTCACGCCCGGCAGCTCTACATCCAGCAGCAGCACATCCGGATTATCGGCCAGCAGCTTCTTCGCAGCCTCTTCATAAGAGCCATAAGCGCTCACTACCTTATATCCGGGCGTATTGCTGATGAGGTAGGCATATCCTTCGCGGATCGTTTCATCATCCTCGATAATAGAAACGCGTATGTCAAGATCTCTGCTCATTTTTTGGATGTTTTATGTTTCATGTTTTATGTTTCATTGTTCAATCAGCAAGCGAATAAACAATCGGAAGAATGGTTCATGGTAAATATCAAAAACACAGTTATGAGACATGGAACATAAAACATGAAACATAAAGCTATAACAAGAGGCACTAGAAATCACCCCCTGTTTTGCGGGATTTTAAACTGTAGCAATAAGGTGGTTCCCTTTCCCGGAGCCGTATCGATGGTCAGTGTGCCATTGAGCCTGTGCGTGCGCGTCTGCATATTCGCAAGGCCATTGCCTCTCTTGACTGTTTCCGGATTAAAACCCTTCCCATCATCGGAAAGCAGGAGATGAAGCATCAGATCATGGTCCAGCTGAGCGGTGAGGATGACCACTTTCGGGGCTGCATATTTCAGGCAGTTATTCATCGCCTCCTTAAAGATCATGATCAGGTTGCGGCTCACATCAAGCGGCAGGCGGTACTGCTGCCACTGCTCATCCGTTCCTGAAAAGCGAAAGTCTATTTCCGTATCGCCAAACAAATCCTGCCCGAAATCGCGGATGCGGTGCAATATCTCATACAGGTTATCATTGCTCGGCTTCAGCGACCATAAGATGTCGCGCGTGCCGCTGTACAGCTGTCCCGTATTATCCTGTATCTGGCCGATGATGCGCTCTGCATCCGGTGTTATCGTGCCCAGCTTGCTCTTCAGCACATTAGTCAGCACATTGATGCGTGTCAGCTTATTGCCCACCTCATCATGAAAGTCTTCCGCCGTTCGCTCCCGCACTTTGTTCTGCTCTTCCCGGCGCATAGCGTCCATCATGCGCAGCCGCGCGCTCTTACGAAGATTGGCTATATACTGCAGCGATACTCCAAGCAAAATGCAGCCCACCAGTACCAGCAGGCGAAACAGTCCGGTCTTATGAAAAGGAGTGGCAATGATAAACGGATAATGCAGCGTCGTCACCGCAGCGCGGTTATCATGCGCTGCGCATTGTACCTCCAGCGTATAATTGCCCGGCGGCAGAGACGAATAAGTAACTGTATTCGTAGCAGCCCATTCGCTCCATTTGCTTTCCAGCCCATTCATCCGGTAGCGGTAGCTGATGCCCGCCTCATCGCTCAGCGCAATAGCCTGAAAGGTGAACGTAAGATTGTTGTAGCGGTAAGGCAGCTCAAGCTGCTGCGGCACTCCATAGTAGGGCGATACGCCTTCATAAAATGAACTGTCCGTAATGGGCTCACCAAACAGCTTTACAGACTGAAGCACAATGCTCACCGGGCGCGCAGTTGTCTTCACAATACCCGGCCGGTAATGCATCGCACCATTTGTAGTGCCAAACCAGATGCTTCCATCCTGCATGCCAAGCACTGCATTGTGATTGTTTTCAATACCTGTTACGCCCTGCCCGCGGCCATAAAAATTGATTGCCGGCGGTAGGTCATTGCCCATGCGAATGCTGTATATCCCATAACCGGTGCCGGCCCATACGGTGCCGTCTTTCGCTGCATAAAGGCTGTAAATAAAATCCGAGCGCAGGCCATTTTTCTTATTCACTACAATCGATGTATGGGTGATCGTATCATAGCCAATCGCGCCGTTGTCACTGGTACCTATCCAGATGCGGCTGCCCTGTATAGCGAGGCATTGGGGTGTGGCATAGTCAGCAGCAGTACCGGTAATGAAAGGGGTAATTAGCTCATCGCGGTACATACGCAGGCCATCGCTGGTAGCCATCAATGCGCTTTGCTTACCCAGCAATAAGAAATCGAGTATCGTTCCCCTGTAGTCCAGCCTGCGAAAAGTATCCTGTTCATAAACGGCGGCGCTGTTGGAAAATCCCACCCACAGCCTTTGATTTTCTATATCCGCTTTCAGTGCAGATACTGCATTGCCGGGTACCTTATAATCCTTGGCTGTATATTGTCTGAAGCTGCTATTGCGGTAGCGCCAAAGCCCTTCTCCACGCGTGCCAATCCACAGATCATCTTTGTAATCGCGCGCCATTGTCACTATATTCGGCACATATTTTTTCGGAAAAGGAATGGGCGTTATCCGCTCCTGCGCATACCTGAAAAGCCCCGCGTCGTAAGTGCCCAGGTAAAGCCCGCCGGGACTATCTGCTGCAAGCCCCATCACCTGTGCGCTCGGCAGGCCAATACGCTCGTCCAGTGAAGTAAACGGCGCTCCGGAGAAGCGATATAGTCCCTGTCCATCCGTAGCAATCCACAGATTGCCTTCCGCATCATCCAGCAAAGCAAAGATGCTGTTATCCGTCAGCCCGTTTTTCTTCTGATACCGCCGGAAGGTCGTGTCATTGATTCGCACCACGCCATTGCGCGTGCCCAACCAATAGCTGCCATCACGCGCAGCCGCCATACTGCTGACTCCCCTGAGTATCGCAGCATCCGCATTCAGAGGGCGATACCAGGACCAGATTCCATCATTTTGCCGAAGCAGTCCTTCCGTAGTAGCAAGCCATAACTGATGGCTATTTTCAAAAATGCCGGTAACTATATACGGGGCAGCCGTTACAGGTAAGGATGAAGAGGTCCATGTCTTGTTCCTGAGCAGGTAGATCGAGTCTGTTCTGGCCAGTGTCATGTAGAGCGCATCGCCCGAAGTACAGATAGCGCTTACATTTTTATCCGGCGAAGGGTAAGGAACAGATTGCACTTTCTGATTCCTGACTGCATAAAGCTTTCCGCCGGCAATGCAATAGGTTCCGTTATCCGTAGTAGGCTGTATGGAGAGAATGACATTTCCCTGCGGATTTTCCGGGCTCTGGAACACATACTGCCGGAAGCTTCTGCCATCGTAAGTAGCCAGTCCATGATCCGTGCCCACCCACAAGATTCCATTACGATCATACCGGAGCGTATTCACATTATTGGAAGGAAGGCCATCACGGACCGAGTAGCTGGTAAAAGACCGGCCATCATACCGGGAAAGTCCGCCCAGCGTACCAATCCATAAATGCCCCAGCTTGTCCTGCGCAAGAGAAGTAGCCTGCGATTGTATCAGTCCCTGCTCAATGCTCAGATTATAGAAAGGATAGCGCTGAGCCTGCACATTCTCTGTAACAAGAATACAAATGATCCCGGCAATCAGCAGCTTTATCAAAAAGAAGCAATAACGCATCAGAGCAAATGTAATTCAGAAGCAGGGTGAAAAGGAAGGGTAGAAGCGGCACAAAACCATCTTAAAAATAAGTGAAGCGCGCGTAGTGACTAGCACTAAAATTGTAGTTTCGCGCAGTCTTTTCAAAAATATTGCATCAACATGTCAGATACACAGAAAATAACGATGGGCGGCAACGGAAAACTGAACGTTCCGGACCGCCCGGTCATTCCATTCATTGAAGGCGACGGCATCGGTCCCGATGTATGGCGCGCCAGCCGTACGGTGCTGGATGCTGCCGTAGCGCTGGCGTACAGCGGCAAGCGCTCGATTGAATGGAAAGAAGTGCTGGCAGGTGAAAAAGCATTCAATCAAACGGGCGAATGGCTGCCTGTGGCTACGCTGGATGCGGCCAAGGAATATCTGGTATCCATCAAAGGTCCGCTCACTACGCCTGTAGGCGGCGGTATCCGCTCGCTCAACGTGGCCATGCGTCAGGAGCTTGATCTTTATGTATGCCTCCGTCCCGTACATTGGTTTCAGGGGGTCCCTTCTCCGCTTCGCCATCCTGAAAAAGTGGATTTTGTCATTTTCAGAGAGAATACGGAAGACATTTATGCAGGCATCGAATTCAGCAACGACAGCGCAGAAGCTAAAAAGCTGCTTGCCTTCCTGACCGATGAGCTGGGAGTATCCAAGAAAATACGCTTTCCTGAAACTTCCTCGTTTGGCATCAAGCCGGTGTCTAAAGACGGCTCCGAGCGCCTGATCCGCGCCGCCATTGAATATGCGATAGAGCACCGCAAACCATCGGTGACCATCGTGCACAAAGGCAACATCATGAAGTACACAGAAGGCTATTTCAAGATGTGGGGCTACGAGCTGGCGGTACGTGAATTTGGCGAAAAGGTTTACACCTGGGAGCAATGGGAAAAAACCAAAAAGGCATCCGGCGAGGAAGAGGCTAATAAAGAAATGAAAGCGGCGGCAGTGTCTGGTAAGATCATTATTAAAGATGTGATCGCCGATAATTTCCTGCAACAGATATTGCTTGCGCCTCAGGATTATTCTGTAGTAGCTACGCTCAACCTCAATGGAGATTATATCTCCGATGCGGCTGCGGCTGCGGTAGGCGGCATCGGCATCGCGCCGGGCGCCAACATCAATTATACTACCGGCTACGCCGTATTTGAAGCCACGCACGGCACCGCGCCACGTTTCGCTAATACCGATACCATGAATCCTTCGTCGCTCATACTGAGTGGCGTAATGATGCTGGAATATATGGGCTGGAAAGAAGCGGCGGACCTGATCATAAAAGCGTTGAAGACAACCATCATGCGCAAGCGAGTGACCATTGACTTTTATAACCTCATGCACGATGCAACGCTGCTCAAGACCAGCGAATTTGCCCATGAGATCGTAAAAGCCATGAACTGATTTTTAAGTAAAAAGTAAAAAGGTAAAAGTCAAAAATGATGTATTGAATGGCCTTTTTACTTTTTCATTTTTAATTGTTTCCAGATGAATATAGCCGCCTATATCGATCACACTGTTCTTAAGCCAGAAACTACTTATGCCGATATTGGCAAGCTTTGTCGCGAGGCTGAAGAAGCGCATTTTGCCGCTGTATGCGTTCCGCCGTATTATGTGACTAATGCAAAAGCGCTGTTGGCTGGTACGTCTGTGCTGGTAGCTACCGTGATTGGTTTCCCATTTGGCTATCAGAGCATCTCTTCCAAAATTGCAGAGATCGGAAAAGTCATCGCTGATGGTGCGGATGAGCTGGATATGGTGATTAACCTTGCGGCGCTGAAAAGCAATGACTGGGATTATCTGACTCAGGAAATTGCTGATTGTATTGCTCCGGTAAAACAAGCGGAGAAGGTGATCAAAATAATTGTGGAAAGCGGTATTCTTACTGAAGAAGAGCTTGAAAAATGCTGTGCCCTATATGGCAGCTTCGGCATCGATTTTATGAAAACCTCTACCGGATATGCGGCTGTTGGTGCCACGGTGCAAGCTATAAAAACCATGCGCCGGTTGCTTCCGGGGACGATTAAGATCAAAGCATCCGGTGGTATTCGTGCTTACGCATTTGCCAAGGAGCTGATCGATGCAGGCGCAGACCGGCTGGGCTGCTCTGCCGGCGTACAAATACTTAATGAAGCCAAAGCCGCAGAATAGGCTACTTTTGCAGCATCTTACGGCAGGCTTTCATTATAAAAATATTCATGAAGCATTTTACCCTAACGTTTTTTATTGTCGCAATTTTTTCGATCAAAGCTTTTGCAGCGCAAGCCGGCGAGTCTGCTGACTCTACAGCACATGGTGTGATCTTGCATGCTGATGATCGCCTGGATCTTATCGTGCGCCATACAGAGCCAAAGGTTACGCATCCCGGTCGCCGAGCGGGCATGATTACCTCTGGCCGTGGCTATCGGGTACAGATATACAGCGGTTCGGACCGCAATGTTGCCACGCAGCGCAAGATCGATTTTCTCCGTCGCTATCCCGGTACACGCACCTATTTGACCTATATTGCTCCAACCTTTCGGGTGAAAGTGGGCGATTTTAAAGACCGTAAATCTGCACAGGTGATGTATCAGCAGGTGAGCCGTTTGTACAATCCCTGCATGGTCGTGAACGATATCATTGAGATCAATTCTTTTCACAATAATGATTGAGGCAATCAAGGAGCTGGCCCGGCAGGGCTTTCCTGAGTGGCAGCGCATCCGCCATCACATTCACGCTCACCCTGAGCTTTCCTTTGAAGAATTTAATACAGCAGCTTTTATATCTGAGCAGCTTACTAAATGGGATATACCACACCAGACGGGCATTGCAGGAACCGGCATATCCGGTATATTGGCGGGCAGAACTACGAACGGAAAATGCATTGCCATTCGTGCCGAGCTGGATGCGCTTCCTATAAAGGAAGCAAACAGCACAGCTTATATTTCGAAGCGTGAAGGTGTGATGCATGCCTGCGGCCACGATGTACATGCTACGTGCCTGCTTGGAGTGCTGCGCATTCTGCAGAATCTGAAAAACGATTGGGAAGGTCAGATCAAATTCATCTTTCAGCCGGGCGAAGAAAAACATCCCGGCGGCGGCAGCCTGATGATTGCGGATGGCATTCTGGAAAATCCCAAAGTAGATGCCATGCTGGGAATACATGTGTATCCAACCTTACCGGCAGGATTTGTAGGCTTCAGAAGTGGACAGTACATGGCCGCTACGGATGAAATACATATCACCATTCACGGAAAAGGAGGACATGCAGCCTTACCCCATCAGACCATTGACCCGATTGCCATCAGCGCACAGATCATTACTTCATTACAGCAAGTCATCTCCCGCCGCAGCAATCCCGTATCACCTTCTGTGCTCAGCTTTGGGCGTATAGCCGGCGGTACGGTGAACAATGTTATTCCTGATACGGTAGAGCTATCCGGTACGCTGCGTACGATGGATGAAGAGTGGCGTGAGGAAGCGCACGGCCTCATCAAAGATATCGTGAACAATATCTGCAGCGCTTTCGGCGCAACGGCGACTATAGAAATTCCGAAAGGCTATCCTTCTCTTTATAATAATCCTGAGCTTACGCAACAGGCAGAAACGCTGGCCAAAGAGTTTCTTGGCGATGAACAGGTAAAAACACTGGATCTGCGGATGACTGCGGATGACTTTGCTTTCTATGGGCACAAGGTACCGGGCTGTTTTTTTCGGATAGGTACCAATCACGATGGGAAAGAATTCACGGCATCTGTACACAATCCTCATTTCGATATTGATGAGCAGGCAATGATTACTGCGATTGGCACAATGGCATGGATAGCCGCAAATACGGCTTCCGTCCAGTCCTGATATTTTAAATCCTCAGCAATCAAAATAAAAACGCCGGATAAAATTTTTATCCGGCGTTGCTGTTACTTGTTCATGTTATTTTCTTCCCTTCTGCGCTCCAGTCGTTCATCTTCGCGCTTCTTGTCATACTCTTCCTCGCGTTCCTGTTCCTTATCGTAAGCACGGATAATGGATTTCACCAAGCGGTGACGCACCACATCGCTCTCATCCAGTGGAACGTGGGCAATGCCATCAATATTCCTCAGGATACGTGTTGCTTTTAACAGGCCGGATTTCTGATTCTTCGGAAGATCCACCTGAGTTAAGTCGCCCGTAATAATTGCTTTTGCGGATGCACCAATACGTGTAAGGAACATTTTCAGCTGAAGGTCGGTCGCATTCTGAGCCTCATCCAGGATGATGAATGCATTGTCCAGCGTACGGCCACGCATATAAGCCAGCGGCGCAATCTCAATGATGCGGTTGGCCATATAATACGTCAGCTTATCGGATGGCAGCATATCATCCAGCGCATCATAAAGCGGGCGCAGATACGGATCAATTTTCTCTTTCAGATCGCCGGGCAGGAAGCCGAGGCTTTCACCCGCTTCCACTGCTGGTCGTGTAAGAATGATCTTGCGGACTGCTTTATTCTTCAATGCGCGAACGGCGAGTGCAACGGCCGTATAGGTTTTACCCGTACCGGCAGGGCCTACGGCAAAGATTATATCGTTTTTCTCGGTTACAGTGGCCATCAGCTTTTGATTGGCCGTTTTGGCGCGGATCACTTTGCCATTCGGACCAAAAACAAGGATGTCATTGCTACCTGCATCTGAGATCACCGGATTTTCACCGCCGCCTTCTTCATCGCCCAGGATCTGAGAGAAATACTGCTCGCTCAGGTGGCCATTTCGTTCAAGATATTTCACCACATGGCCGATACGTTCCTGAGCATTGGCCACTTCTTGCGCCTGGCCGGATATCTTTACCTGCGAGCCACGGGAAAGAATCTTGAGTAGCGGGAATTTTTTCTTTAACAGGTCGAACTTACTGTTATTGATACCGAAAAATTCAATCGGATTTATTGTTTCGAGATTGATGATTGCTTCTGTCAAAGTATCGCTGTTTAAGTGCTAACTAAGTTAAAGAAAAAACCGCGCCAGGCGTGTTGCGAAAAGGTTATTAAATCTTGTATTCCTGCGCTTTAAAGGCAGCTACGCGCTCGGCGATTTTCGGGTCACTTAAGGCAAAAATTCGGGCTGCCAGCACAGCGGCGTTGCGTGCTCCGGCCTTGCCAACTGCCAGTGTGCCCACGGGCAATCCGGCAGGCATCTGTACAATGCTGTAAAGCGCATCTATACCGCCCGGCAATCCTCCATCCAGCGGAACACCCAGCACAGGAAGAGAAGTGTAAGCAGCACATACGCCCGGCAGTGCTGCGGCCATGCCTGCCGCCGCGATTATTACGCCAAACCCTTTGTCCTGCGCGCTGACCATCAGGTCTTTTACCTTATCGGGATTGCGGTGCGCGGAGGCTACTACCATCTCGTCTTCGATGCCGAAAAATTCCAGCCATTTTTTGCTTTCCTGCATTACCGGCTCATCACTCTGAGAGCCCATGATGATCATCACTTTCATTCGGATAAAAATTAGACAGCCAAGATAAAACACGAAGCTGCGGTGGCGAAAAATAGTTGTCAACAAATACACACTCCCTGTAATTCTGTACTGGTATTATCTTTATAGCCTCATGTATTCTTTCAACAATAAAGTGGTGCTTATTACCGGGGCATCTTCAGGAATAGGAAAAGCGCTGGCGCAGGCTGCAATAGCCAAAGGCGCACGGGTAGCGGTCTGCGGCAGAAGATTAAGCGCATTGAAGCAGGCATTCGAAGGCAGCAAAAGCGATCGGCTATTGATAGTTCACGCTGATGTAAGCAAAGAAGAAGATTGTAAAGCCTTTGTGGATGCGGCGATTACGAAATGGGGAAGAGTAGATGCGTTGATCAACAATGCAGGAATCTCCATGCGCGCGCTTTTCGAAAAAGCCGACCTCAGCGTGATCCGTGAGCTGATGGATATTAACTTCTGGGGAGCCGTACAATGTACCAAATACGCGCTTCCTTCTATCCGTGAAAATAAAGGAATTATTGTAGGAGTATCGTCCATTGCGGGCTACCGAGGACTGCCCGGACGTACCGGCTACAGCGCTTCCAAGTTTGCCCTGCAGGGCTTTCTGGAGGCATTGCGAACGGAGCTGCTGCAAACCGGCGCTCATGTAATGTGGGTAAGTCCGGGCTTTACGGCTTCCAATATCCGCAATGTGGCGCGCAGTGCAGATGGCTCGGCACAGGGAGAAACGCCGTTGGACGAAGGCAAGCTGATGAGCGCGGAAGAATGTGCCGGCCTTATCCTGAAAGCGATGGAAGACAGAAAGCGCACACTGGTAATGACCGGGCAGGGCAAGCTGACGGTATGGCTGAACAAGCTGTTTCCGGGGTTTGCCGATAGTCAGGTTTACAAGCATTTTCTCAAAGAGCCGGGCTCGCCATTGAATGAGTATCTAACCAACCGTTGATCCTTTCTCGCTGTCTTTATAAAAAAGAAATGGCTGATTAACGGCCTGCTCTTTTATTGCTTAATTTTAAAAAGATAAAAGCTTCCATGTTCCGATCCATACTTGTCAGCCTGTGTTCGCTGTTTGCCATAGCGGCTAATGCACAGGTTCAATCCACTACGGTGTATATTGAAGATTCAACCATCAAGGCGTACAGCGGAAATGTGCAGAAGCAGCTCGCCTGGAGCGGCGGCTTTAATAATCCGCAGTTCACCATGGGCGATATCAATCATGATGGTAAGCAGGACCTGGTAGTGTATGATTATCATTCAGACCAGATCAAAACATTCCTGAATGTAGGAACCCCGGGAAATGCGCATTACATCTATGCGCCTAAATATGAAGCAAACTTCGGCAGGGGCAATAACTACCTGATTCTCGCCGACTACAACCGCGATGGCATTCCCGATATGTTTAATAAGGGCCTGGGAGGGTTTGATGTATACAAGGGATATTATAATGCAGATAATGAGCTTGCATTTACGTACTATAAGCAGTTGCGCTACAATATAGGCTCAGGCGGCACGGCTAATGCCAATTCAAACGGTGGCGATATTCCATCAATTGTAGATGTGGATGGTGATGGAGATCTTGATTTTTTTGGTTACAACGAAGGGGGCGCTATTATTTACTTTTTTAAGAACTGCCAGGTAGAGCATGGGCTTCCGAACGACTCTATCGAAGTATGTAAGCCTACCAACTGCTGGGGTTATTTCAATCAGGGCGGCATCAGATCGTTTGTATTGGGTGTTACGGATGGGGATCAGGTGTTTTGTCCTTCATTCAACAATTACGATTGTCGCGGTACAAAGCATGGCGGTAATACGATTTGCTTGCTTGATCTGGATGGCGATGGCGACTATGATATACTGGATGGCAACTTTAATTTCAATGACCTGCAGGCGGCTTACAATGGCAAAAAGCAATACAACAGCCTTCGGGATAGTATGGTGACTCAGGACAGTATATGGAAAGGAATGAATGTCGTAAACTGGCCGGCTGCATTCAGCATTGATGCCGATGGCGATGGCAAAAAGGACATTCTGGTATCGCCGCACGGGGTCAATATTTCTGAAAACTATAAATGCATTCTTTACTATAGAAACACAGGAACAAGTACCGCGCCGGTGTT
Organism: Chitinophagaceae bacterium; assembly: GCA_965200035.1. Lineage (GTDB taxonomy): Bacteria > Bacteroidota > Bacteroidia > Chitinophagales > Chitinophagaceae > UBA1952. The sequence goes on from OZ241334.1 coordinate 3,321,696, forward strand.
TACCCTGCAGTCAGATACTTTCCTGATCGATCAGGGAATTGATATAGGCACGGCTTCTTATCCTTTCATCTATGATTACGATCGCGATGGAAGAGCGGATTTGTTTATCGGCAGCTCTGGTTATTTTCAGACTGGCGGACTATTCCGTAGCAAAGTCACTTACTATAAGAATGTGCTTGTAAATGGCGAGGCGCATCTTCAGCTCCAGAGCGGTGACTTCAACAATATATTCGCGGAAAATGTAGAAGGCGCAGCACCTGCTTTCGGTGATCTGGACAATGATGGAAAAGATGATCTGCTGATTGGCCATACTAATGGAACGATCAGCTTCTACCGGAATACGGCCGCATCCAACAGTGTGCAGCCGGTTTTTGCCGCGCCCGTCATCCTGAAAGATGGCTCCGGCAATAATCTGCGCTCGGCCAATTATGCCGTTCCGTTTGTGTATGATCTAACGAAAGATGGCAAGCCCGATCTGCTCGTGGCAGGCCAGCTTGGCCGCGTAGCGCTTTATCAGAATACAGGTGCTACCGGTACTATAAGTATGTCTATGGTGACTGATACGCTTGGTGGTATGTATGCAGATGGTGCTGGCTTCTATCAGTACGCTTCTATTTATGTGGGCAAGGTAGATAGCACCGGTAAGGATTATATCCTGCTGGGAAATAACGATGGCCAGATACGCAGGTACGGTGGTTTCGAAAGCGGCAATACCAATATGAGCTATCAGCTGATCGACAACCAATATTCCGGCATTGACGTAGGCTACCGAAGCGCTGTGGCAGTCGGTGATCTGGATGGTGATGGCAGGCACGAAATGATTCTTGGAAATCTCCTGGGCGGCCTTAACCAGTTCAGGGAGTCAAGGCAGGCAACCTCAACAGGCATTGTAGCGGCACATGCTACCCAGGGCGATTGCAATGTCTATCCGAATCCCGCTTCTGACAAACTGTACATCACGTGGGATCAGAAATTTGCCGGCAATGATCCGGTAAACGTGCACCTCATCAATATGACCGGGCAAACGGTAGCGCGTGTTGCAGTAAATGGCAATCAACTGATGAGCATGCTTTCGATCGATAATTATCCGGCAGGCATGTATGTTTGTCTGGTACAGGCAGGCAACAATATCTTATCGCAGCGCGTAGTGATCCGCAAATAATCTTTCTCCTAATAATAAAAGGCGACCTGTTTTGCAGGTCGCCTTTTATTATTTTATCTCAAAAAAATAACGGTCAATAATAGCTGCCCGATTGCAGGTAACTACTTACATAAGCTTTCACGCCTTCTTCCAGCGTATGGAAAGGCTGATGATAGCCGGCATCCATGATCTTCTCCATGTTGGCTTCCGTGAAATATTGATACTTGTCCCGGATGTCTGCCGGTGTATCTATAAAAGTAACATTTGGCTTAAGACTCAGTGTATCAAAAATGGCCGTTACCAGATCGAGGAAGGTGCGCGCTTTGCCTGAGCCTACATTATAAAGCCCGTTTTCAGGCTGTTGCTCCATCAGCCAGGTGCACATGCTTACCACATCATCCACATATACGAAGTCGCGCATTTGGCCTCCATCCGTATAGTCTAGATTATGAGAGCGAAATAGCTTTACCTCACCCTTGTCGCGTATCTGATTAAAGGAATGAAAGATCACGGAAGCCATGCGCCCTTTGTGGTATTCATTCGGACCATATACATTGAAAAACTTTACACCAGTCCAAAATGGCGGCGCAGTTGATTGCCTGAGCGCCCATTCGTCAAACTCCTGCTTGGAGCGGCCGTAAGGATTCAACGGTTCTAGAAATGGTACTTTGGAATGATCGTCATCATAACCATGCTCTCCATTGCCATAGGTAGCCGCGGAAGATGCATAGACAAGGTTAATACCCTGGGCTGCGCATATTTCCCACATCGTGATCGAATAATCCAGATTCAGCCGCTTATGTACCGAATAGTCCATCTCGGTAGTATCCGTGCGTGCGCCGAGGTGAAACATGTGCTGTATCGTACCCGGGTGATCCTGGCACCACTGGGCAAATTCATTCCGGTCAATTTTCTGAATATACTTTTTGCCATCCAGGTTGGCTGCTTTATCCGCCGAACTAAAGTCATCCACCAGAATGAGCTGTTCAAAGCCCAGTCTGTTCAGATAACCTGTCAGGTAGGAGGCAATAAAACCGGCAGCGCCGGTTATTGCAATGGTATCTTTTTTCTGCATGAGTAGCTTTTGCCTGCAGCAATGGTTGTTTAGTGGTGTGCTTCTTCCGCATGTGTGCTGTCGCCGCCGGCTTTCTCTGTCTCGCTCTGAGCCTGGGTTTCTGGCTTGCCGAGACCTGTTTCGCCAGACATGGTCTGGTTGGAAGTCGCTTCCTTATTTACATGTCCACCTTCGGCGGCTTCGTGCCCACCCATTGCATTGATGAAATTGAGCGCAGCGATGAACAGACCTACCAGAATGATCACAAACCAGAAAGAGGCAGACATGGAGCTTTTAGAACGTGGCTCTTCGTTATGATGTGTAGCGTGCGCTTCGTGAGATGACATGAATCGTTGTATTTTAATTTGCCACACAAATGTAAAACCGATTCCCGAAGGAATAAAGGATGGCGTTTATTTTTTTGAAAGGACAGAGCATTCAGAAAGAGCATCATTCTACCGGTTTTCGCTCAGGAAACCGGATGGTAAAGAACAGGATAATGCCGGTAACGATCACGCCTAATGCAGCGGCAATAAATCCCGGCTTGCTGGTGCACAGAATAAACAGCCAGATAGCAATGCTCAGTAATGCGGGAACCGGAAACAACGGCATCCGGAAAGGCCGCTCATCGTCCGGCGCCCGCCTGCGCCAATAAATAACACCCACGCCCTGCGCCACAAACTGAACCAGTATCCGCATCACAATAATCGCAGCAATAACCTCCGACATTTTAAACAGCAGGCTGAATAAGAATCCCAGTCCGCCCATAGCAAGCAGTGAGATGTGAGGAATGTTGTGCTTCTTATGAATGCGGGCAAATACAGGGAAAAACAATCCGTCAGCCGCAGCCGCGTAAGGCACACGCGAGTACCCCAGCAATACAGAAAACAGGGACGCCAGTGCAATGCAGAGAATGAGCAGGGTAGCCGCCTGAGCCACTGTATGATTATAGATGGCCGCAAAATAATCGCTCACCACAAACTCTGATGTAGCGATGCGCTGCCAGGGCAATACGCCCAGCACTATGGTCTGCATTCCCAGATAAAGCAGCGCAATACCAGTGATAGAAATAAATATGGCACGCGGAATGTTTCGTTGCGGGTCGCGTATCTCGGCTCCGAGATGGCATACATTATAATAGCCCAGGTAAGAATAGACTGCTTTTTGCGAAGCCTGCCCCAATGCTACAGATGCCAGCAGACTCCACGAAAATCCGCCTGAGCCCTTAAAATCAAATGCCTGCGCCGCATGAAAATGAGGAATGCCCGAAAAGATCAGCCAAAGCATAGTACCACCCGTGATTGTCCATAAAATGACCGATAGCTTGCCGATGCTCTGGATATTCCGGTAAAGCAACAACACCATAAGGGCTACCACCGTGCCGCTCACCACTTTCGGGCCAAAATTCTGATCGTCAAATGTGCCTAGCCATCCTGCATGAAAAGAGAAAGAGCCAAATAAGGATGAGCCGATACTTTTCAGGTCAACAAGGTATTGGAGGTAAGAGGAAAAGCCGATTGCCGCGCTGGCTACCACCAGCGGCGCCTGAATGCTCGTTTGCCAGATAAATAAGAACGACATAAGCCTGCCACCCTTACCGGGAAAAAGCCGCTGCAGAAACACATAGCTGCCACCTGCTTCCGGCCATTTAGCGCCCATCTCTGCCCAGATCATCCCGTCTGAATAGGCCAGCAGCGCACCCAGCAGCCAGGCCAGAATGCTCAGCGGCCCCTGCATGATATTGACAATCGTAGCCAGCACCACAAACGGACCTATGCCTACCATATCGATCATATTGATGGCGGTGGCCTGGGTCAGTGAAAGTGAGCGGTTTAGTTGAGATGCAGCCATATACAGAAGATGACCCTAAAGATGCAACGCAAAATCCATGAAATCAGCAGCTATTCAATTGTTGATTATCACACTTATTTATCCCCAGTCTGCCAAACTCTATATGCAGGCATCATTTTGGAGTAGCTACAATGGTTATCTTTGACATCTAAATACAACATAAAACAACTCATTATGGCAGCAGTATTCACAGATTCCAATTTCGATACAGAAGTGCTCAGCTCTGGTACGCTTTCTGTAGTAGATTTTTGGGCTCCATGGTGCGGCCCTTGCCTCGCGCTTGGCCCCACAATTGATGCACTTTCAAAAGATTATGAAGGAAAGGTGAACGTAGGTAAGGTAAACGTAGATGAAAATCCGAACCTTTCCGTAAACTACGGCGTAACCAGCATTCCATGCGTCCTCTTTATCAAGGATGGCCAGGTGGTGGATAAGCAGGTAGGCGCAGCGCCAAAAGCCGTATTCGAAAAGAAAATCCAGCAGCACCTGTAGTCTTTGCCGGAATATTTAACCTGAAAGCGGTTCCTCTCACGGGGAGCCGCTTTTTTATTGTTCACAATAAGCCTGAGTATTAGCTAATTCTTAAAGGAATATTAGCGGTGCGCATCCTCAAATCCACAGAAACGGGGCTAATTTTGCGTATCATGCAATCTGCTTTTTACCGCCTTCCTACCCGGGAAGTAAAAATCGGCAATCTTTTACTGGGCAATGGTCACCCGATCCGCATACAGACGATGACCACTACCGATACTATGGATACTGCGGCCACTGTAGCCCAAACCATCCGCTGCATTGAAGCCGGCGCCGAGCTGGTACGGATCACAGCGCCAAGCAAAAAGGAAGCAGAGAATCTGCAGGCAATCAAAGATGCCGTGCGCGCCGCTGGCTATGATACACCGTTGGTTGCAGATATTCACTTCACGCCCAATGCCGCGGAGATTGCCGCCAGAATCATTGAGAAAGTGCGCATCAATCCCGGTAACTATGTGGATAAGAAAAAATTTGACCAGCTCGAATATACGGATGAGGAATATGCCGCAGAGATAGAGCGTATCCGCGAACGCTTTATGCCATTGGTCCGCATCTGCAAAGAGTATGGCACTGCTATGCGCATAGGTACCAACCACGGCTCGCTGAGCGACCGCATTATGAGCCGTTACGGCGATACGGCGCTGGGAATGGTAGAGAGCGCCATGGAATTTCTGCGCATCGCCCGCAGCGAAGATTATCACCAGATTATCCTCAGCATGAAAAGCAGCAATCCACAGGTAATGGTACAGGCTTATCGCCTGCTTGTACAGCAAATGCAGCAGGAGTTTGGCGAATGCTACCCGCTGCATCTCGGCGTTACAGAAGCAGGTGATGGGGAAGACGGACGTATCAAAAGCGCCATAGGTATCGGTACCTTGCTGGAAGAAGGCATCGGCGATACTGTTCGCGTAAGCCTTACGGAAGATCCTGAATTTGAGCTGCCGGTCTGCAAAGACTTGGTGCGCCGTTACAATGAGCATATAACTACACAGGATACATCTGCAAAACCATCCATTTCTTATAATCCATTCATCTATACCCGACGTGCATCCGCTGCGGTAGGAAACATTGGTGGCGGACAGGTGCCAATAGTTGTGGCCGATTTCATGCACGCAGCATCTATTGCACCTCAGGATCTGAAAAGCATCGGCTATAAATACGATGCGGCTATGGATAAATGGCATATCGGGGATGCCGCCGCCGACTATATTTTTCTGGGCAAAAAGTCTCTTGATTTTGAATTGCCCGGGACGTTGAAGCCTGTTGTATTTGCCGCGTATCATCAAACGCTGTCTCCTGCCGGTCAGCAGAAATACATTCCCTGCTTTGACATTCATGAGTTTATAGAAAAGACCGATTCTGTAACCGCCGCCATCAACTTTGTAGCTATCAATCAGGGCTGCGATCCTGCTGATCTTTCCGCTTCGCTGGATGCAATCACCGGCTGTAACGATGTTGTGCTGTGCATTTCTGCAAGCGCTGCTTCCGCAAAAAGATTTATTGAAGATATCGCCGTATTGCTACAGGAAAAGGGAATTACCTATCCATTGGTGCTTTGCATAGAAAGCCACAGCACTACGGTAGATGAGCAGCTTATCGAATGCGCTACAGGCGCCGGCGGCCCATTATTGGATGGCATCGGAGATGGCATCTGGCTGATGAACGATCCGGAGGTAATGGAGCTTATCAAGGTATCCGGCCGCACTTATCTGGAAGTGAAAAACAATAATCAGTTCCTCAACAATACGGCCTTTTCTATCCTGCAGGCTACACGCACACGCATCTCTAAAACAGAATACATTTCCTGCCCGAGTTGCGGCCGTACATTATTTGACCTGCAGGAAACGACTGCGAAAATACGTGCAGCAACAAACCATCTGAAAGGAGTAAAGATTGCCATTATGGGCTGTATTGTAAATGGTCCCGGTGAAATGGCCGATGCCGATTTCGGCTATGTAGGCAGCGGACCGGGAAAGATCACGCTCTATAAAAGCAAGGAAGTAGTCAAAAAAAATGTGCCCAGCGAGATTGCAGTGGATGAGCTGATTCAGTTGCTCAAAGACAGTGATGTGTGGATAGAAGAGCCGGCAGCAGTTGCATAAATCATCTTTACCATAAAATATAAAAGGCGATCTCAACAGAATGAGATCGCCTTTTTACTGAAATGATAATTTAGATGCTTAGCGTTTGATCACCTTATCGGCTTTCAGCACATTGTTATTTTTGTCAAGCAGCTTGATGATATAGAGGCCGTTTGGCAGCGAGGTAATATCGATGCTGTTGGTCGCCTGCTTCTTCATCATCAGCTTACCGGCTATATTCTGGATAATGATGTTGAGCAATGCAGAAGTGTTGACCGTAATCATGCCGGTGGTTGGATTCGGGAAGATAGTGAGCTCTTCTGTATTGACCACAGTGCCTACTTTCAGCGAATTGACCGGGAAGGCCGCAGACATACCATTACAGCCAGCATCAGTCGTTACATATACTTTATAGAAGCCATCGTGCGTATAGCTGTAAGTGCTGGATGTTGCCCCGCTGATAGCTACATTATTGCGATACCATTGATAAGTAGTATAGGTATTGTCTGTTTGCAGCATGTTGCCGTTAGCAGACAGCAGCGGATTCGGAGAAGCGTTCAGGTTGAGGTGTACAATATTGGAGATAGACGGGCAGCGGCCGGTTGGCGTGCTTACCTTCACGGTCCAGTCACCGCTGTTTTGTGTGGTATAAGTAGACTGTGTAGCGCCAGGCCAGTCAGCACCATTGCGCTGCCATTGATAGCTTCCGGTAGCTGTAGTAGTCATAGTAGCGCTGCCGCCATTGCAGAATACCGTATCGGTAGTAGGATGAGCGGTAACCGCCTGTGGGGTGAGCACTACGCTGGAGATAGTCGTCCTCATGCTCGAAGCAATGTTGGATGTATTGCATCCGCCGGTTACGCTGGAGGTCAGTACCATTCGTACAGAATCACCCTGTGCATAATTGTTGAGCGTATAAGTTGGAGTATTGCCGCCTACAGGTGCGCCATTATAATACCATTGATAAGTAGGTGAGGTGCCGCCGCCGGTGATGCTTGAGCTGAATGTAATCGGCGTTCCGGCACAGATCGTATCTGGCATAGGAGCGCTGATGGCTGCAGTTGGGTTAGCTGTTGCGGGAATGGTGAAAGAATAGCTGCTGCAGCCGCTGGCGCTGCCAAGCAGGCCATTAGGAATAATCTTCCAGGTATAAGTGCCGGGTCCAAGCGGGTCGGTAGTATAAGTGGTTCCGCTCTGGTATTGAGACACCAGCGTTGTAGCCGTCGTGCCTGCATCAAAATAAACATCGTAATCAATGGCATCCGGGTCGGCAGGCCAGCTGATGGTAATTGGCCCGCAGGTTTCCACGCTGCCGGCCATAGGTGAGAAGCCGCTGGTAACACAGGAAGGATCGCAGGAGGATAATCCCAGAATAACGATCAGTGCGGATACGGTAAGGTAAAATGTTCTTTTCATGGAAGGGCCTTTTAATAATGATTGTATATGCGTGATTCTTTTATAGAAGGCAAAGTTGTGCATTTGTAAGATGATAACCTAGTGTAAAGCATTAGAAAGCTAAAGTATTTTCTACAAACGATTAACAATATTAAAAGACATTGCTCAATTAGCTATAGGTTGGTGCAAAAAGCCTGAAAGAATAACTTCCAGGCTCATTAACCAATATTGCGGTGCTCTGTTATGCCAACGCTTTGATCTTAATGATTCTCAGCTTATGCATTCCGCGCATGATAAAATAGGTAGAATCAAACTCAAACCACTTTACTGCATTGTTCGGGCGGCCCGGATGCTTGTGGTGATTATTGTGATAAGCTTCGCCTACGAATAGAAAATCAACAGGCAGAATGTTCTTGGAAGTATTTTCCATTTTGTAGTTCTCGTAGCCAAACTTATGGGCCCACCAGTTGACCGCTACACCATGAAGTGATCCCATAGCCAGCGTAAGCGGCAGGAACAGCCATTGCCACCAGGCAGTAGCAAATGCAAGGTAAAAGGCAAAATAGGCAACACCCCAAAGCACACGGGCAATCCAGTTGTGCGCAAACCGGTCGAACGCAGCCCACTCCGGCAGGTCTTTCAGGTATTTGGCTTCCGCTTCTGTCTTACCGATCCAGAGATCGAAATAGCTGTTTCTTGTGTCCCACATCATGCTCAGCATGTTGGTGGAGTTATGTGGTGAATGCGGATCTTCAGGTAAGTCTGTATAGGCATGGTGCATCCGGTGCATAGCGCCGTAAGTAGTGGCGCTGATATAAGAAGAGCCCTGCGTGATGAAGGAACCGATGTAAAAGAATTTCTCCCAACCGCGCGACATCGTAAAATGACCGTGAGCAGCATACCGGTGCATAAAAAATGACTGAAAAAACAGCGAGATGTACCAGTGTACAATAAAAAAGATGACAATAGTCATAAAGCGCGCGAAAGACTTATTTTTTAATAGCAAGCAAGCTAGCCAGGATATTCTGACCTCGCCTGAAGCACGACAAATCTAATGGTTATATACTTAAGATATTGTAGTGAGATTGTAAAGAGTATGATAAGAATGCAGCACCGGCTATTTACTTGGATTCTTTCAGCACCATATCAATGGTAATGGCCGCAGATACAATGGCTATCTTCCGCACATCTTCGGCTACCGCGGGAGTAACAGAAACCACATACTTATCCGCAGTCGTAAATGCTTCTTTCAAAAATCCGTTCCACTTTTTGCTGATCGTACCAATCTGATTGTCCGCAGCATCAGTAATCGTAAAGTTCCAGGCCTTCCAGTCGCCTGTAATGATTGCTATGGTTTGCCCTTGCCCGTCTTCAATGTTGAAAGAAGGCTTGAAGAATTTGAACTTCTGGCGAATGCGCCCGATCACCATATCCTGATGATCGCGCACCTCAATCTTTGACATAAAAAACGTCCACCCGCGACTGATCGTAGCCTGCGCGCGCCCGTTCATATCTTCAACGTACAGCGTAAAAGGCATCGCTGCTTTCAGGTTGGAGATCACGCGCAGCACCTTATGCCAGCCTGAAACCTGCTGACGGATCAGCCCAAGCTGCGTGCCTTGCGCATCAAACACCTTGTAGCTGTTTGAGAATTTCAGCAGGCCTACTTTCTCATCAATAAAATAATCATTGCCTTCAAAGAAAGCCGGAAATGCAGTGTGAATCATAGCGGGTAGAAATTTTGGCAAGGATAAGCATAATAGACTGATCGGTCAAGAAAGGTCCGTGTTATACTTAAGCCGGCAGACTTGACGGGATACTTGCCAAGTCTGACAAATCTGTTGCGGCCTGATATTTATAAGTTGTTGATTATGGCTACGAATACCCGAAAATGTTCGCTACGCATATTGCTGATCGAGGCCGCTTTTCTGACGCTGCCTGCCATGGCTGCATCTGCGCAGAATCAGACAGATACAACCTATATCCAGAGTTTTCCCGATCAGGTGACCGGGCGCATTTATCTCGGTGAAAAGGTATCTGCCTTCAATATCAACGATCGCAATATTAATCGTATGCTGCAATACCGCCCCAACAATACGCTCGGTATCGGGCTGGGCGTTACTATTAGGGGCGTCGGGCTCAACTTCAGCACCAGGTTGCCTTTTCACGATCCTAAAATTGATAAATACGGGCGCACGCGCCGCTACGATCTGCAATTGCACCGCTATCGCGGCAAATGGGCGCTCGATGGCTATGCTCAGCGCTACAAAGGCTTTCACCTGAACAGTACGGACGATGTGGACAGCGTTGGCGGCACCACAGCATATCCATATCTACCCGGCCTTACTACGCTCAATCTGGGCCTGTCCGGCATGTATGTGTTCAACGGCAACCGGTTTACCATGCGCGCCGCCGTCAACCAGCAGGACTGGCAAATACGGAGCGCCGGTTCATTCATGGCCGGAGCGGCCTTCTTTGCACGCTATATCTTCAATGATGAAAGCATCCTGCCCGAATACTATAAATACCCGCAGATGCTGGACGGGAATGGCGTGCGCCACATTAGCAATTACGGGCTCACGATCAAGGGCGGCTATGGCTTCAACTATGTGTTCCATAAGCATTACTTCGTTGGTGCAGCAGCAGATGTAGGAGCTGGTCCGGGCTATACTGTGGTGCGGAATACAGATGGCACGGAGCAGACCGGGTGGGGACTGAACTACGCGGCCAACCTACGCTTGTCAACAGGCTACAATGCTGATAAGTGGTATGGTGGAGTTTACGTGATCCTTCATGCCGAACGCTATGACCTGCCGTATGCCGATGGCAGCGTGGACAATGCCCTGGGCATCTTCCGGATTGTAGTAGCCAGAAGGTTTCACACCGGCAAGAACTTTCTGAAATCATCCCGCAGGCGGAATAATGGATAGTGGGTCATTTTGAAGTTGCAGCAATTTTTCATTTAATAACGATTGCCTATTTCTGCTTCGCATTTACAGCGACTTGTCATTCCGAAGGAATCCATCGTGCGCTACGATCACCTTTTTCATTTCGCAGAGAATAATGTACCAAAAGGAAACTTCACAACAGTTTGTCATTCCGTAAGGAATCCATCGTAAGCTGCCTGAATAAGATTCCTGCGGAATGACAAGTCGCTGCAAGGTTTAACGGTCACTATCATAAAGATGAAGGCTGAGACACAGCGAATAATGCCAAACACTGCGATGAAATTAAATCCTTGTGCGATACAATTAAGCCTTCATTTGACATAATCAATGTATTCTACGGCGCAATAGAATATGACATAGAAGTAATTGAATCTGCATTACACGTAATTCAATCTTTCTCCTAAGCAATTCAATCTGCCTCCCATGTAATGCAATTTGCCTTCTAAGCAATACAATCTGTCTCCGATGTAATTGAACTGTACGTCGATGAATTCTAATTGACCTTCTGCGCAAATAAATGTAGCCTAAGCGCATCAGAAGACAGCACAGGCGCAATCAGGGAAGACATCGATAAAACTGAATATTACAGCGGCTGGATGGAATATTGTGGCTGTGCGGATCGGCTGACTGTTCTGAAATACAGGATAATTACTTTAGCCTGAACGTAATGGGCAGGCTGAAATAAACCTCTCTTTTCACATGGTGCCATATGCCGGGTTTCCACAACGGCATGGACGCTACCACACGCACGGCTTCTCTGTCCAGCTCTTCTGTTACGTGCTTGACTACCTTTATCCGTGTTACCGCGCCCGTTTCATCAATCACAAACCGAAGCACTACTCTACCTTCTATACCTGCCTCCCGCGCATGTTCGGGATAGTGAAGATGGGTAGATAAAAATCGGTTGACATTGCCTTTGTACTGAGCCATTGTAGTGATCTCATCTTCCCTTACATGCTTCAGGCGTGCGCCATCTTCTGAATAGTAAATGCCCTTGATCTTTTTGCCGTTCTGGTAGAGCTCCTCGGCGCTCAGCTGGCCGTTCTCGTAATACCACTCGCCTTTTCCGTCCAGCGAATCATTTACATAGCTGGCATTACTAAGCAATGCTCCGCTTTCATAAAAAGCCTTTTCGGTGCCGTTAAGCATGTCATTGCGGTGCTGCACGCTGCTTTCCGGCTTTCCGCTCTCATAAAACATTTCAGACAGCCCTTCCTGCTTGCCGTTGCGGTAGAGGTGCTTTGCCGATACAATGCCTTCGGTGTTGTAATAGACAAAAGGGCCCTGCTTTACTTTAAAGCTATCGTCGATGTAGGCGCCGGTCATCTGGAGCTGTCCCTGCTGTACGCCTGATGCATAATAATCCCTGACCATCTGCAGCTCATTTTGCTTCCACGCTTTGCGCATGTACATAGCATCACCGGGAGTAGAAAAAATGCCCTTATGGTCCAAATAATACGTGGCGGTATCCGTAACAGCATGGCATATCGGAGCAGCGAACAGAGCAGGAATCAGCAGCATACCTGCCGCTTTGAAAAAAAGAGACATCCTGAAAAAGGGTTTAGAGAAAATGTTTTACTCGGCCATCACCTCACCTACAAAAGCGGCAATGTCTTCCGCATTGGGCTTGGAGAAATAATCGCCGTCTGTAGCATAAGCCGGCCTGTGAGCCTTGGCCGTAAGCGTTCTCGGAGCAGCATCCAGGAAGCGATAGCCACCCTGAACTTCGATCACCTGCTGGAACAGATAAGCTGCCGCGCCGCCCGGCACGTCTTCATCGATGAAGACGATGCGGCCGGTCTTTTTCAGGCTTTCCACGCACATGCCGTTTATATCGAAAGGCAGCAGCGTTCTTGCATCAATGACCTCGCAGGAAATGCCCTGCGGCTCCAGATAGCTGGTGATGGCATCTTCGATAACGCGCAGGGTAGAGCCGTAAGAGACGATGGTAATGTCCTCGCCTTCGCGGATGATCTCCGGAACGCCGAATGGTATGGTGTATTGGGCGAGGTTGGAAGGCATATGCTCTTTCAGGCGGTAGCCGTTCAGGCATTCGATCACGATGCCCGGCTCATCGCTCTGCAGCAAAGTGTTGTACATACCGGCAGCCTGTGTCATGGTGCGGGGCACGCAGAGGTACATGCCGCGAATAGCATTAATGATCATCCCGATGGGGGAGCCGCTGTGCCAGATGCCTTCCAGACGGTGGCCGCGCGTACGCACGATGATCGGGCATTTCTGGCCGCCACGCGTACGGTACTGCAGGGTAGATACATCATCGGAAAGCGGCTGCAATCCGTATAATAAATAATCGAGGTACTGCATCTCTGCAATCGGGCGGAGGCCGCGCATGGCCATGCCGAGGCCCTGGCCGATGATGGTGGCTTCGCGGATGCCGGTGTCGGAGATGCGCAATTCGCCATACTTATCCTGCAGGCCGGCGAAGCCCTGATTTACATCGCCGATCTTGCCGAGGTCTTCCCCGAAAGCAACTACGGCAGGATTGCTGGCAAAAGTCTGGTCAAAGAATTTGTTGAGTATTTCGTAGCCATTGAGCTGCTGTGCGCCTTCGCCAAACTCAGGCTTCACTTCCTGCACTTTCATCGCGCTTTTGGCGGATTGAGAGTAGAGGTGTGAGTTGAATTTCTGCCGGGCATCTTCCGCCAGCATATCGTAATAGTTGCGCAGACCACGGATGGCATCGCTGTTGACGGTGCAGAGGTTCAGCGCTTTCTTCACCGTCTGCATCACATCCTTACGGATCGGCTCTTTGATGGCGGTGAGCTGCTGCACCATAGCGGCAATCTTTTCCGCGGCTGGTCCTCTTTCATAGATCACCTGCTGGCATTTGGCTGCGGCCTGCTGCACTTGCTCTTTTATCGGATTGATGAAGTTCTCCCAAGCGCGCTGCTTGGAGGCGCGGGCTTCATCTTTCGCTTCACTTTCTATAATGGCAAGCTCTTCTTCGGTAGCAATCACATTCTCCAGAATGAACGCTCTCATCTTGGTGATGCAGTCAAAATCTTTTTCAAACTCAAGGCGCTCTTTGTTCTTGTAGCGCTCGTGTGAGCCGGAGGTAGAGTGGCCCTGCGGCTGTGTCACTTCCTGTACGTGGAATATGGCTGGTGTATGGGTCTCGCGGATGTGCGCAATGCCTTTCTGGAAGGTGCTCATCAGGCCGGCATAGTCCCAGCCTTTGACACGATAGATATTGATTCCTCCGGTTTCCTCATCCCACTGCATACCGGACAGCGCTTCGGAAATCGAGTTTTTGGTAGTCTGGTACTTGCGCGGGACGGAGATGCCATAGCCATCATCCCATACAAAGATGGCGAGCGGCACCTGGAGCACACCGGCGGCGTTCACCGTTTCCCAGAACAAGCCTTCGGAAGTAGAGGCATCACCGATGGTGCAGAAGACGACCTCATTGCCCTTGCGGGTAAATTTCTCAAAGCCCTGCTGCAGTTCGCCCACATTCCGGTACATCTTGGAGGCGCATGCGAGGCCGAGCGCACGCACCATTTGTCCGGCAGTGGGAGATATGTCTGAAGAGGATTGTGGGGTTTTCGTAAGGTCTTTCCAGTCGCCGCTATCGTCGAGCCAGCGTGTACCGTAGTGGCCGTTCATCATGCGGCCTGCGGTAGATGGCTCAATATCAACGTCCGGATTGGCGTAGAGCTGTGAAAAGAATTGCTCAATATTGCTCATGCCGGTGGCGAACATCAGCGTCTGGTCGCGGTAGTAACCGCTACGGATATCGCCCGGCTGCATGCACTTGGCTGCTGCTATCTGCGCCAGCTCCTTACCATCGCCGAAGATGCCGAACTTGGCCTTGCCGGTCAGCACCTCCCGCCGGCCTATAAGCGAGGCTTCGCGCGAGGCAATGGCAAGACGATAATCGGTCAGGGCTTCCTGTTTAAATTCATCAAAAGACAGACGGGAGGTAGCTGTATGAGCAGAAGGTAGTTGCATAAGACGACACAATATAAATACAGACTGTAAATATAGCGGGTAAGCCACAATGTGCGAAAGGCAATATTAAAATTGTATTTAGTCTGATCCATGACTGGAGGATGTAAGGAATATTTTGAGAACTTTAAGGATAAAGTTGCTGCGTTACAAGGGTAATGGCAGGATTTTAAAGTAGTTTAATTATACAGATTCACTAACACAAAAACAATTAATCATGACTTCAACAATCGGAGTGTATCAAAACCAGCAGGATGCACTTGCCGCTGTGCAGGAACTCAAAGCCGCCGGCTTCCCTGCCAATCAGCTCTCTGTACTGGGCCACGCCAAAGATGCGCCTCACTCAGAAGAAGACCAGCTTGAAGCGCTGGACGCAGACCATGAAATGGATAAGCCTTTGAAGATTGCGGCTACAGGCGTGGGTATTGGCGCGGTAGTTGGCCCTATCCTGGGAGCGCTTACCGGCATTGGTATCCTGGCGATTCCGGGCGTTGGCTTTCTGGTGGGCGCGGGTGCGCTTGCAGGAGCTGTAGCGGGACTGGATGCAGGCATTATCGGCGGGGGATTGCTATCTGCACTGGCCATAGCCCGCAGCAATGTACAGCATGAAGATAAGTACCGCGAACACCTGGATGCAGGACGCTATCTGGTAGTAGCACAAGGCTCGGAAGAAGAATTGCAAAAAGCGCAGGATGTAATGGCGAAGCACGATACGCATACGGAGCTGAACAGGCATTCTTAATTGTTGAGTAAATATTTATTCCCGCCGGCAGCCAATCAGTTGCCGGCATTTTATTTTTGGTCTGTACGGATCGGCTATATTTGTAATATAGACCTTATAATAAACCTATGAAAAGCCTGCTTACCCTACTTACCGCAGCTTTGCTGCTGTCCTCATGTTCTACCTATACAGATCAGTGCCAGAATGAAGGAATCACCTTCCGGCTAACCGGCTTTTCCCGCAGTGAGCTGGATACCGTCGTTATCAGGCAGTTTTTCCGGAACTCGGCGATTGAAGCCAAAGATCCTGTGCTGATCCCTACATCTGATAACTTTTATAATGGAGACACTGCTACTTTGTCAAGAGGCAGCATCATGGCAGACTCTTTTGATGTGCAAATCAGCATTCCTTCTCTGAACCGCAGCATTCATATTACCGATATCATCAGCGAGCCGCCCCATTCCGTGAGCTATAAGGTGCCAATCTTTGCAAGCGTGAAGCGGGATGAGTGCTATAATAAGCTGCTGTCTTATAAAATTGATGGCCAACAAATAAATGATAATAGCAATGAATGGGGCAATAATACTATTGACATTCAAAAGTGACGCTATTCGATTCCGCCTTTTTCTTCGATAAAACCGGGCGATAATGCCGGCCTCAGCAAGCGGATCATCTGTAAGGCTACCGAAAGGAGAATGAGCCCGACACCGGCGTAAAAACCCCAGCTGAGCTGCTTGTTTTCATTGTAGAAAATGAACGCGAGGATAATGCCATACACCGGCTCCAGATTCACGGAAAGCGTGACGGTAAAAGAGCTGAGTTTTTTCAGCGCATTCAGCGCCAGCGATTGCGCCCATACCGTACAGCAAAGAGAGAGCAGCAAGAGCCAAAGCCAGTCCAGCCCGTGCGGTATGAGCGTCATAGCGCCACCTGCATTGCCGGGTGATGCCAGATAATGTTGCGCGCCGCCTGCAAACAGCACCCCAATCATTACGCTAACCAGCAGCCAGCCAGCGCTCATCTCATAAAACACCATGACCCGTGCGGGATATTTATGTGCCACGCGCTTATTGAGCACAGTGAAAACAGAGCTCAGAATAGCGGCAACCACACCAAATGCTATACCCTTAGCATAGAAATCCTGAAACTGATAAATGAGATACACACCTACCAGCGCCAGCAATCCCAGGAAAAGCTCGAAGAGATTGTATTTCCCTTTATTCACCAGCGGATCAAGCATGGATGTAAATACGCTGGCTGTGGACAGGCAAACCAGCGCGATAGAAGCGTTGGCAAATTTAATAGCGCCGTAAAAAGCTACCCAATGCAGTCCCATCAGGCAGCCTACGCTGATGAGCGTTATCATATCCCGTTTCGCAATGCGCGTCCACTCTTTGCGGTAAAAAAGGATCATTGCCATGATGAGCGCTGTGAAGAGCGTACGATACCATACCAGCGCCGGGGCATCTACCGATATGGCCAGTCCGAGCACCCCGGTGAATCCCCAGAGAAGCACGGCAATATGCATTTGTAACAGCGCTTTTTTCATGTGGCGCAAAGGTGGGACTTTTAATTTGTGAATGATAATTGGTGGGATTTGCGATTTATTGAACAGGTTTTAATTCCCCTTCTCCTGAAGCAGCACCGCGCGCTTTCCAGATTACATTAAGACTTACTTTTGCGGGGCAAAATCATCAATCCACCAATCACAAATCATAAAATATGCCCGGAACAGAATTATTTGGCGCCGAAGAGAAAAAAGAAGTGATGGATGTACTGGAAACAGGCGTCCTTTTCAGATACGGACATGATGCCCAGCGGAATGGCCACTGGAAAGCGCGTGAATTTGAAGAAGAGGTGAAGAAGATCACCGGCGCTAAATATGTCCATGCCATGAGCAGTGGTTCTACAGCCGTTATCACTGCGCTTGCTGCAGCGGGCATTGGTGCAGGCGATGAGGTGATTGTACCGCCATTTACGTTCATGGCTACGGTTGAGGCTGTATTGTTTATCGGTGCGCTGCCTGTATTTGCTGAGATTGATGAAACGCTGTGCCTGAGCGCTGAAGGCATCCGCAAAGCCATTACCCCGAAAACGAAAGGGGTATGCTTGGTACATATGTGCGGCGGCATGGCCGATATGGATGCGATTATGGATGTCATCAATGAGCACAACCTCATTCTTGTGGATGATGCAGGGCAGGCATTCGGCGCTTCTTATAAAGGAAAATCCATTGGCCTCTTTGGTAAGACCGGTGCTTACTCGTTTGACTTTTTCAAGATCGCGACAGCCGGCGAAGGAGGTATATTAGTAACGGATGACGAAGCCGCTTACAAGCTGGCAGATGCTTATTCGGATCATGGCCATAACCACGAAGGCAATAACCGTGGCATGGAGCAGCATCCGGTGCTGGGCTTCAATTATCGCATTGGTGAGATCAATGCGGCCATTGGTGCCGTACAGACCCGCCGCGTACCGCAGGTACGCGAGGCTAACCGCAAGCACAAGAAAATGCTGACGCATATCCTTGCTCAGACAGAAGGAATTTCATTTGCAAAGCTGGCTGATCCTGATGGTGACTCTGCCACCTTCCTCAATATGCTCCTGCCCGATACGGACGCTGCAAAGCGCACGGTTGCTACATTCAATGACGCTGGTGTTACTGGTTTCAACTACTGGTTTACCAATATGTACCATTTCATTAATCAGTGGGATCATGTGAAGGAGATGCGCACTGCATCTAAATTACCGATTGAATTGCTCGGCGCGCCTCAGGATTATGCAAATCTTGATCTGCCGAAATCACAGGAAGTGATTGGCCGGCTGATCTCTTTTGGCATCCGCTGCACGTGGACGGAAGAAGAAGTGAAGGCGCTGGCAGAAAAGATTGCAGCCTGTGTGAAGACTGCGCTGGCTACGGAGAAAGCCTGATTTTTAAGTAAATTGCAGATAGAAAAAATTACGGTTATGAGTATTGATGAAATGAAATGGAAGATTACTTCTTCTTTGGATGATCTTTCACAAAAAACATTGGAAGACTTTTTAAAGGTTATCAGCGAGCAAAAAGATAAACCTTCTTTTCGTTATGATATCAACAGTGAGATTGATCATATATTGCATGAAGATGCAGCATTATTAAAACGTCTTGCTGAATGATTTTGTTGAATGATGTATTGGCACAGCATAAACTTGTAACAAGTCAATCTGGCGATGCGGATGGAGTGCGAGATATAAATGTTCTTGAGTCCGCTGTTACAAGACCTTTTCAGACATTTGGTGGTGAGGATTTATATCCATCTCTCTTTGAGAAAGCTCAGCATTATTGGAAAGCATTGTCGTAAATCATCCTTTTATGGATGGCAATAAGCGTACCGGATATACAACAACCCGTTCATTCCTCAGAATTAATGGATTTGATATAGTTGCTGACATGCAGTCCCGTTACGACTTCGTCATTGATGTTGCTTCCGGCGAAATGCGCTATGATGAAATCCTCGTCTGGCTCAAAAACAACATACAGAAAATATAAAAGGTGCACAAGAATTTTAAGAACATAGAAAAAGTAGTTTTCGGGCGTGGCTCTTTCAATGAAATGGGCAGTATCCTGGAAACAAAACGCGATGAGAACAATCAGTTTTTCGTCTTCATTGTTGATCAGTATTTTAAAGGAAAAGACCTGCCTACGCGCCTTCCGGCAAAGCCCGAAGATGTGGTGCTGTTCATAGATCCCGACCCGCATGAGCCTACTACCGAGCAAATTGATGAGCTGCGCGATTCCATCCTGAATGATAAAGGCGTGCCCGCAGGAATAATCGGTATCGGTGGAGGTACGATCATGGATATTGCCAAAGCGCTTTCGCTGATGTTTACCAATGAGGGCTCATCAGTGCAATATCAGGGATTGAATCTGATTAAAAAGCCGGGCATCTATCATCTGGGAGTTCCTACCATTTCCGGCACCGGCGCAGAAGTTTCTATGACGGCGGTACTGACCGGCCCGGTTAAGAAACTGGGACTAAAATGCGACTGGACCGTATTTAACCAGGTCATTCTTGATCCGGAATTGATTGCTACGGTGCCGCGCGACAAATGGTTTTATACTGGTATGGATACATACATCCATTGCGTGGAATCTGAAAACGGAATTCTCAACAATGCATTCAGCCTTGCCTATGCCGAGCAGGCCATGAAGCTGTGCCGTGAAGTCTATCTTGAAGCGCATTCCGGCCAGACGCCTGAGAATGATGACAAGCTGATGGTAGCTTCACTGATGGGCGGCCTCAGTCTTACCTATTCAGAAGTAGGTGTTTGCCATGCGCTGAGCTACGGGCTTTCCAAAATACTCGGAGAGAAGCATTGCTATGCTAATTGCCTGGCGTTCCAGCATTTGCAGGATTATTATCCGGAAGGGCACGCGGAATTTATGCAGATGATTCGTCACCACGATATAAAATTGCCGAAAGGACTGGCTGCTGGCTGGAGTGACGATACGATCACTGCGATGGCCGAAGTAGCTTATAATCTGCCGCATATGTGGAACCATGCAGTAGGTACGGACTGGAAGGATAAAGTGACGCTGGATGATATTAAGAATCTGTATCGTAGAATGTAACCGTGTCCGGCTTTAGCCGACGTCCGATATCCCTAACCCAAGCCTTCAGGCTTGGGAATAAATGAAGTGTACAAAATGTCTTTCACCAAAATATGGGTGCATGCAGTATGGTCAAAAAAAACAGAAATCCTGTACTGGTACCACCAAAACTTAAATTGATGTGTAATCACATCATGGAAAATGCGGGAGAAAAGAGGATTTATATTGACCGGATCAATGGATTTGATGAACACATTCATGTGCTAATGCTGTTAAAAGATGACCTGAGCATTTCAAAAAAAATTCAGTTATTAAAAGGCGAAAGCTCACATTGGGCTAATAAGGCAGGGCTAATATCTGAAGTCTTTGAATGGGCAGATAAATATTATGCGGCATCTGTGAGCGGAAGAAAAGTTCCAGCGGTGCGGCAATACATTGAAAGGCAGCAAGAGCATCATCGATATCAATCATTTCAGGAAGAGTTCGATCATTTTCTAAAAGGTGCTGGCTATCTTGCCCAAGGCTGAAGCCTTGGGTTAAGGATATCTGGCTTCGGCTAAAGCCGATTAAAAACAACTAACAAATATTATGTCTCAAAAGAAAATACAAGTAGGCAACATTACCACCGGCGCGGATGAGCTGTTCCTGATATCCGGCCCCTGCGTGATCGAGGATGAATCCATTATGATGAAAACAGCAGAAATGCTGAAGGAAGTAGGCGAGCGCCTCAATCTGCCGATCATCTACAAATCATCTTTCCAGAAAGACAACCGCAGCAGCCTGAAATATTACGATGGCCCGGGACTGGACAAAGGCATCAAGATACTGGCGAAGATCAAGGAGCAATTCGGCTTTCCGGTGCTGACCGATATCCATTACCCCGATCAGGCAGCGCCTGCGGCGGAAGTCTGTGATGTGCTTCAGATACCGGCTTACTTATGTATGCAGAGTGGTCTTTTGACGGCTGCTGCTAAAACCGGCAAAGTTGTGAATGTGAAGCACGGACAATTCTTGGCGCCGGAAAATATGAAGCACCCGGTAGGTAAGCTCGTAGATGCAGGCAATGACCAGATCATCCTTACAGAGCGTGGCTATACCATGGGATATAACGATCTGGTAGTAGATCCGCGCAGCTTTTACCATATGGGCCTGCTGGGTTATCCTGTGGTATTCGACGTCACTCACTCGATCCGTAAATATGGCATTCCGAGCGCTGATGCAAAGGGTGGCGCACGTGAGTTTCTGCCGGTGCTGAGCCGCGCTGGCGTTGCCGCCGGTGTGGATGGCGTATTCGTGGAAACGCATCCTGAGCCGGAAAAAGCGCTCTGTGATGCGGCCAGCCAGCTTTGCGTCTATGATCTGGAAGAGTTTATGAAGCCGGTAATAGAAATGCATAACCTGGAAGTGAAATACAGAAAGTAATTTATCCTTCAAAAAAGGAACAGGCAAGCCGCACGAATTCCCGTGCGGCTTTGCTATTAAATACTATTTTTGCGGCCTAATCAACTGTCATGGAACTTTATCTCGATAGCGCCAACCTTAAAGAAATCGAAGAAGGCTTTAAGCTCGGTTTTCTCAACGGCCTTACCACTACGCCTACCTTTATGCAGCGGGAAGGCATTACCGATATAGACGGCACTATTGTAAAGCTGTCAAAGATGGTTCCGGTGCTTCAGATCGAAGCGCTCGGCAACAGTGCGGAAGAAGTAGTGAAAGAAGCCAAGCGCCAGCTCGATCTCGGCCTCGATCCGAAGAAAACCGTATTTAAAATTCCGGTATCGCTGGAAGGCGTCCGTGCCTGCTATCTGCTGCGCAAAGAAGGATTGCTGGTAAATGTACACCTGGTTTACACCCTTCAGCAGGCTTATATGGCCATGCATGCCGGCGCCAGCTATGTATGTCCGCTCGTAGGCCGCCTGCAGGATCAGGGTCACGATGCGCTTTCATTGGTAGCACAATGCGTAGATGCGGTGCATCATTATGGCTACGATTCCAAAATCATGTTCTCCTCTGTACGCAATGCAGAGCATGTGCGCAATGCCATCAATATTGGTGTGCACACCATCACCGTACCGCTGAAAATCCTGAAGACCCTTACCGACAATAACTTTACCACGCTCGGCACCGATCAGTTCCTGCAGGATACACGCCTGATGACCACAACGGTAAAACAGGCGGTCAATGGTGTAAATCCGGTTGTAAGCAGTGATACAGATATGAAGCGTGCGATCATCAAAATGACTGAGTACGGCTTTGGCGCGATCACTATTACCAATGCAGATGGCTCTGTAAAGGGTGTGTTTACGGATGGCGATATCCGCCGCCTGCTGGTGAGCGAAGGCGAGCATATTCTCGACAAGAAGATGAGCGATCTTGAATTTAAGGCTCCTATTTCCATTGAGAGCAGCGTCTTGCTGAATGATGCAGCCGCTATTTTCAAAAAGACCAATGTAGATACTATTCTGGTTACTGAAGGCGGCAAGCCGGTAGGCATGCTGGATATTCAGGATCTGGAGGCGGAATAAACATTCCTGAACTTTACCACTAAGGCACTCAGGTCACAGAGGCGCACTGGCATCCGGCTTAGTGTTTCTTGGTGCACTAAGTGCCTTAGCTTTTTTAAAAATGCGATCATGGAGATAAACGACAGCTTTAAAGGGACATTCATTCTTTCTCCCGAAGCGATACGGCAAAAGCTGCAGGGCATTAAAGCATTTGTCTTTGACTGGGATGGCGTGTTCAACGGCGGGCAGAAAGATGAGCATGGCAGCAGTCCGTTTAATGAGATCGACTCCATGGGCACGAATATGCTGCGCTTCAATCACTACCTCAGAAATGGCAGCAATGCAGTGGTGGCGATCATCACCGGTGAGCGCAATAAAGCTGCGCTGTCCCTCGCCAGGCGGGAGCATTTTAACTCTGTTTATTGCGGTATTAAATTCAAGGCAGATGCTCTGAAAGACCTTTGCAGCAAGCACCACATCCGGCCGGAAGAAGTAGCTTTTATGTTTGATGATGTGCTCGACTTCTCTGTTGCTGCTCTTTGTGGACTGCGGATTATGGTGAACCGTGACTGTAATCCATTGCTGATAAGACATGCGCTCGATCATCACCTGGTAGATTATCTGACCGCATCCGATGGCAATCATTTTGCAGTTCGGGAAATGACGGAATTGCTCACCGGCATCAGCGGCATTTATACAGAAACGCTGAACGAACGATCTGCCTTTACTACAAAATATCAGGATTATCTGGCTGCGCGCAATACCGCAAACACACAGCTTTATACCGTAGAAAATACCAGCATCATCCCAATAGATTCTTTATGATTTTAGGCATCATCCCGGCGCGCTATGCGTCCACCCGTTTTCCCGGCAAGCCATTGATAGATATTGAGGGAAAAAGCATGATTCAGCGTGTGTACGAGCAGGCATCTAAAGCCGTGCATCTGGATAAGGTAGTGGTGGCGACAGATGATGTGCGCATCGCTAATCATGTACGTTCTTTTAAGGGGAATGTAGTGATGACTGCGCCCGACCATCAGAGCGGTACCGATCGCTGCTATGAAGCGCTGAGAGAGACTGGCGGCAATTATGAGTATGTGATCAACATACAGGGCGATGAGCCTTTTATTGATCCGGCGCAGATAGATGAGCTGGCCGTCATTCTGAAAGAAGGCGATGTAGAGCTTGCCACACAGATGATTCCGGTGGACAATCATAAAATACTGTTCGATCAGGGCGAAGTAAAGATCGTGCTGAATGATCGCCGGGAAGCTTTATACTTCAGCAGAATGGTCATCCCGTTTATCAAAGGAGTGCCGGAAGCAGAGTGGCACGGGCATCATACCTATTACCGCCATGTAGGGCTCTATGCTTACCGCAGAGATGTATTGGAAAAGCTGACCAGCCTGCCTGTATCCGCTCTTGAAAAAGCGGAGTCATTGGAGCAATTGCGCTGGCTGGAAGCCGGTTTTAAGATCCGGTGTGTAGCTACGAATCATGACAGCCATTGCATTGACACACCTGAAGACGTAGCCAAAGTGCTGCAGTTAATGCAGCATCGTTGATGTATTGCCATTTGCTGCCCGATCGGTGGATTTAATCACATTCTTTTTCTGGGCCGTTTTTTGCGGTGGCTCATTCAGCACCTGTTCCGGCATGGCATCCAGTATGGTATAATCTGCTTTATGCTCGGCATTCGCCCGGAAGCAGCGCCCATCTTCAAGCGTTACGCATTCCCCGTGAAAAAGAACGTTGTAATAAGCCAATGCTGCAGGAGCTGCAGGCCTGTGATCCAGTAGCTGCAGGAAATTGCTGTGATTACGATTGCAGAGGCCGTTAAAGTTTACATAGATCGCATTCGGGCTCTGATGGCTGAATTGCCTTTGTCCCAATTGCTTTTTCAGACTCATAAAATTAGCGCCGGAAAGGGTAGCATCCTTCGGATTGTAATTGATGTAGATACGCTCTGCAAACCTGAGCTGGGCTACCCATTGCGCATGGTCTTTCTGCGGCACGCAGGCAGAGTTCAGCACAATATTATCTACCCATTTTGCATCGTTGATCGCATCAATCCTGTTATGGCGCACCATCTCCCGGATCATATTATTGCCCATGCTGTGGAAAAATAAAGTCAGGTGTCCGGTGCCCATCTTTCCTGTTTCTCTGTACTGTTTGATGGTGTCAAAAACAGGTGCAAAATCCTCGCCCGACTGCCTGGCATTGTCCAGCGCGAAATAGTAATTGCCCATCATTTTTTTGGACGTATTAAAGCTCGGATAGTCCAGATACAGAACGTTTACTTTGTACTGCGCGGCCATATTCATTCCCCGGTACATACCGGTGGTGAAAATCTTTCCGAACCCTTCTGTATAAACTATCCAGTCTCGGTTGCGCGCGCTCATTGCTTTAACGGCAGATTTGAAAGACGTACGCCATACATTCCAATGGCCGTTTTTCTGGAACACCAGAAAATAATTGATGTGATCTTCACCGCGCTCTTCGCTCATAAAGCGTGCCTGCTCTGTCTGCAAATGACGATTGGATGCAACAATAAACATTGTATCTGCTTCAGGCAAGACGAGTTTCTTATTTTGCAGGCGTTCGCTCTTATAGTCCCTGAATGCAATTGTTTGCCAGAACCTTTCCGTATTCATTGAATCATTCAGATCGGATCTGGCGCCGGCCAGTAAAGGCACTATCAGAATAAGCAAAAGGCTTAGGATACGTTTCATAAAAGGAGCAGGACGGGAGCTTATATATTGATTTCCTACCTTCAAAATGTATGATAAAAAATCCCGCCAGCAAGGACTATGTTTGTTGTTAAAATAAAAATAATAAAGTATCAGGATGGCGCTCGTTAGAAAAGGATTATTGATAGCAGGATGCTTAAGTGCTGCATTTCACGCAAATGCGCAAAAGAAGCAATATACAATGGCCGAGGCTACGAATGGCATCGTAGCTAACCTTGCGCCGAAGGGCATTACCAATGCTGCCTGGCGCCCGGCAACACATGAATTGAACTATCTGGCTGATGGAAGAACTTTTGGCTATAATGCCGACCGCAATAGAATAGACACCGGCGCCACAACGGAAGAATGGAATAAAAAACTTTACAGAGGAGAGCCAGCCACGAAGAAGTTTATTGAAGCCAAATGGCTGACCAAAGATCAAAGCTATTTTCAGATAGACAGCACCTTAACTATTGTAGGAAACCACCAGCGCTCTATGATAAAGCTGCCATCCGCTGCAGCTAATATAACGGTTGCGTCGGGCCGCTCCGGTACACCATTTGTAGCCGCAACCGTTGGCAATAAGCTCATGCTGTTCAGTGAAGATGGGGAGACCCTGGTATCCGGAAGCAGCAACCCAAATATCATCAGCGGACAGGCCGTTCACCGCAATGAATTTGGCATCGATAAAGGCATCTTCTTTTCGCCCAAAGGCAACTACCTCGCTTACTACCGCATGGATCAAAGCATGGTCGCCGATTATCCGGTGATCGACTGGAGCCAGGTGCCGGCGAAGAATGAAAATGTGAAATACCCGATGGCCGGTGGCATCTCTCATCAGGTAACCGTGCGCGTGTACAATCCCAAAACACAGAAAACCATTGAGCTGCAGACCGGAAAAGGCAAAGATCATTACCTGACCTGTGTAACCTGGAGCCCCGATGAACAATACATTTACATAGCCATCCTCAACCGCGCGCAAAACCATCTCTGGCTCAACCAATACGATGCGCAGACCGGCGAAAAAGTGAAAACGCTGTTTGAAGAAACCGATGAAAAATACGTAGAGCCGCAGCATCCGCTTACCTTTCTGCCCGGCAGCAATGACCAGTTTATCTGGTGGAGCCAGCGCGATGGCTACATGCACCTTTATCTCTGCAACACGAATGGTAAAGTCATCCGGCAGCTCACCAAAGGCCCCTGGGTGGTCAATGATCTTTTAGGCTTCTGCGCAGAGCGCAACGAGATTATTTTTACCGGAAGCAAAGAAGATCCGCGCGAAAAGCACGGCTATCGGGTAAGCTGGAAAACCGGCGACTGGGCGCAGATAGACAAAGAGCCGGGTACCCATAACTTTACGGTCAGCGATGATGGTAAATATGTGCTGGACGTACTCACAGCACGCAGCGTGCCCAAGAAAACAACCGTTCGTGCTACAGATGGCAGCACGATGAAGGTATTGGTAGATGCGCCGGACCCGCTGGCAGATTACGACCGCCCGCAGATCAAAGAAGTAAAGCTGAAAGCAGATGATGGCACGCCGCTCTATGGCAAGCTTATCCTGCCCGTAAAATTCGATCCGAAGAAAAAATATCCGGTCATTGTGTATTTATATAACGGTCCGCACGTACAGCTCATCAAAAATGGCTTTCCCGAAAGCGGCAACCTCTGGTATGAATACCTTGCCCAGCACGGCTATGTAGTATGGACGATGGATGGCCGTGGCTCTTCCAATCGCGGGATGAAATTCGAGCAGGCAACCTTTCGCAGGCTTGGCACTATAGAAATGAAAGACCAGATGCAGGGTGTGAGCTATCTTAAATCGCTTCCTTATGTAGATGATCAGCGGCTGGGCATTCACGGCTGGAGCTTCGGCGGCTTTATGACTACCAGCTTCATGCTGCGCAATCCCGGTGTGTTCAAAGTGGCCGTAGCAGGCGGTCCGGTGATGGACTGGAAGATGTATGAGATCATGTATGGCGAGCGTTATATGGATACCCCGGAAGAAAATCCCGAAGGCTATGAAGACGCCAATCTGCTCACCAAAGCAAAGAACCTGAAAGGTAAATTACTGCTCATTCATGGTACGCAGGATGCTACAGTGGTGTGGCAGCACAGCATCAATTTCCTGAAAAGCAGCGTGGATGAAGGTGTGCAGGTAGATTACTTTGTATATCCCGGCTATGAGCATAATGTGCGGGGCAAAGACCGCGTGCATCTCATGCAGAAGATCACCGCTTACTTTGATCAGAACCTTTAATTTTAAGGACATCTTACTACGCCGAACAAGTAATACAACATTATGAAAATAAAATCCTGCATCGCTGCAATTGTCCTGACGGCAGGCACCGCCGTAGCTTCTTTCGCGCAAATGCCTTTCAACTGGAAGATCAATAATGGCGCAAAAGCCAACTTTTCAATAGATGGATTGATGGGCGTGGATGTAAACGGCACACTGCAGTTCAAGGTAGCCAACATCACCTTTGACCCACAGCATCCGGAATCATCTAAAATGTATGCTACTCTTGCGGTAAGCACCATAGCTACCGGTATCGGCAAGCGCGATAGCCACCTGAAATCGGATGACTTTTTCGATGCTTCCAAATATCCTGATATTACTTTTCAATCCTCAAAAATTGAAAAGACCGGCGCAGGCTACCGGATGACCGGCAATCTTAAAATTAAATCCGTCAGCAAAGCTGTAGTGATTCCATTTACCTTCAATCAGAATGGAGGGGGCGGTGAGTTTAAAGGCAATTTCAACATCAACCGCGTAGATTATCAGATCGGCACCGGCAAAGAAAACGGCATGGGTAAAGAAGTGCGCATTAAACTGACCATTCCGGTGAAGAAAGCCTGAGCTTTAGGGGAATTTATGCAGATGCAGCAGGCCTGCATTTTCCGGAAGCACTACTTACTTTCTGTTCGCTCTAATAAGCTCAGCAGCCGTGCAATCTGCTCATCTTTTTGTACTAGCTGAGCATTCAGCGCATTGATTATTTCAGGCGCAATGCTAATGCTTTGCTGATTGTATGGTCCACTGTAAGGGCTGTTGTGAAAGTTCATCACTACAGGTGTTGGGCTTTTAATATCCTCGACCGTAACGCCAAGTGCCCCAGCTATGCGCCGCAGGAGATCATCCCCTACTTTTATCTTTTGGTCTGTTTCTATACGTGAGTATTCATTCTGCTCCATGCCCAGCTGCTCTGCTATATAACGCTGTGTATAACCGCGCGCATTGCGGATGGTAGCGATTTTGGCTCCGTACATATAAGGTGTGATTTTTCTTGTAATTAATTAATATTGTGTAAAATAGCCTGATTTTTTTATAAAAAAGTAGATTGAAAAGTGCGTTTGTAATAGGTCTGTCTTTTATATTTGTATCAAGCTATTGAGATTAAGCAGCTAATAGCTGCAAACATAATAAGCCGAAACGAAACATTTGCTTCATACCCTATGTATCCAATGAAAAGAATTCTTACCTGCATTGGTATTTCTTTATTGCTGCTGTGTGTGCATTCGTGCAATAAGAAAGAACCGGACGCTCCATATTCATATTGGGTGATTAACGGCAAAGAAAGTTTATAACTAACAGTGTGGAAAAAATTATTGACTATCGAAGAAATATTATTGAATTCGACGGTGGCAATACTTTTAATGATGTATTTCAAATAAATTTTAATCATTCTGGTTCTTTTGCGGAATTAGGTTCTATCCCTATTCGGTTGACCAATAATTACACAAACATTGTGTTTCACTATAGAAACGCTAGTTACCTTCCCGGTGAGTTTAATACTAGTATAGAAAACTCATTCTATCCTGATATAAATTCACCTTGGTTTGTTTAGCTGTTTACAATTACCATTTCCATATATGAAAACGAATTTTCTTATCATCTCTATGCTGCTAGTGTGCGGCATATATTCCTGTAAAAAGAAGGAGCAGGATGCTCCTTATTCTCATTGGGTGGTCAATAGTATGGATAGCTTTTCCACAAACAACTTAAGTAAGAACGCTGATGGATTGAGAAGTCTTTACGCGTTTGGCGGTGGTAATGATCTTGCAAATACTTTTTACATGGATTTTGGACCTTATGGAGGTTTTCCTGAATCTGGTAACTACCCGATCACATTCGATAATTACCCCTTCAAGATCATATTTTACTATAGGAATGTATCTTACTTGCCAAGCCAACATGCGTTTACGAATTTGACTGTCGTAAAAAAGAACGCACAAGTGCACTATCTACTTCCGCCTACTTGGTTTTACCAATGGCAAAATCATGATGACAGCGTTTTAATAAATGGTGAGTTTATTATGCCTTGATCTAATCGTCAACAATTAGTAATTCCCCAAATTTTCATTCTTCATAATTACTCCATGAAACAAAAGCTCTTGAGCACAACAATAGCTGTGCTATGCACTACTGCGTCATATGCTCAACAATTTGGCAATACATGCTGCCTACCAAATGTGTATCTGCCGCCAAACGTATTATTGTGCGATCCCAATCCCTACAAGCTGGTATTTTATGATGACTTTGATGGCGCTCAGCTAAAAGCTCCCTGGATTACGTTTAATTCCTGGGCTAGTATGCCCGGTGGCGATAATGACAACTGGAGTGATGGACGTAAAGCAGCTTCAAATACTATTGTACGGGATGCTAATGTAATAGTGGGTGGTGGTATTTGCAGATTGTATGCTAAAAAAGAAACAGGTACATGGAAGTGTAACAGCTGCCCTGAATCAGAAAGAGTTAACGGTGATTATACTGTAAGTGCGCTTGCCCTGCCTTACACTGGTTGGAGCTTTAATAGCGGTAAATTCGAAGCCCGTATCAGTTTCCCAAATTTCAAAGGCTTCTGGGGAGCGTTTTGGCTTTGGTATGGTAGCTGTATTAACGAAATTGATATTGCAGAAGTAGTAGGCGCAAATAAAGCGTGGCCATTTTTAGTTAGCAAAGCTACTGCCAAGGTGACCCATGACTTGCATGCGTGGAGTCCCAGATATACATGTGGTTATGATCCGTATAGTTTGGTAGAAGACGCGGACTTATCTAATGAATACCCTAATCAAAGTTGGCGTGATTTTTTGTTAGAACATAACTTTCATCAGAACAATTGGCATACTTATACCTGCGAGTGGGATACCGCAGTAATAAGAAACTATCTCGACGGCACAGCTGTAAGTGAAATATGGAAATATTACCGGGAGAGAACAGTCCATAGGTGGCCTTTTGTATATCACTATTTAGATGGCTCCGGATGTAATCCGGGCGATGGCGATTGGAAAGTGACCTATGGGTTCCCATACAATAATCAATCTATTAGCCAACTGAGGATAACAAATTATATAGAGACTGGCAATCGTGCGCCCGATATGTCTGGCACGCTGGGAGAGATAGACGTTGATTACGTAAAAGTATGGCAGCGCCATCCTGAAGCAGATGGTCATACAGATATTTGCCCAACGCCTCAACTACAGGTAGCAGGGCCGGACATTATTTGCAGTAATAGTACGGCCGATTACACGCTTGGCGGACAAGGCGTGCCCAATATGAAATGGACTGTATCCGACGGTATCAAAATACAATCTGTAAATGAACATGGCTATGCGCAACTGGATGGAGCCGGGCCTGATCAGGGAACGATAACCTGCACTTACGGAGCTGCAGGATGTCCGGTAATGACAGCGACAAAAACGGTTGATCTGGGCGCGCCAGCCACCCCGATCATCATATGCGTAAAGAGAGTGCTGGGCAATCAGTTCGGTTTTAACCTATCGGCAATGAGGAATAGCGGTGGTGGTTATAACAGCGCTACCACTTTTGACTGGACTATTAAATACGGCACTAACTACGCCTACACATACAGTGCGCAGGGCCAGTCCATTACTACACCTTATTTGTTGCACAACGATGGTAGCAATCCATCTATGAAATGGACGCTGAAAATCACCAATGCCTGTGGCACCTCAGAGATACAGGGTACGCAGAATATCAATACATCAATGATGCCAAAGCCGGCTTCACAAATGACTGATGAGTCGCCAATGGTATTTTTACGCGCAGAGCTGCCTGATAGCCTAACTTATTACCAGCCGGTTTTCAATAAAGTAGAAAAACTAATGGTTTCCTCAGAACTGAATGAAATAGCTGTGCTTTCTAAAATCAGTGAGATAGAAATGGATGAACTAGGCCAGTATATAGTTTTTGATGATGAAAAATCACCCGAAGATCCCCAGGCAAGAGGAACAAATACTTCGAATACTTCAACAGAAACAAAAATATTTCCTAATCCAACAAATGGCAGCGCCTATATTATTCCCGGGAAAAGCTTTACTGAAAACAAGAAGCTATCATTAACGGTTCGTGATATGTTTGGCAGAGTCGCATTCGGCCAAATGTTATCTTTTGAAAGAGGTACAAAAATAGATGTTGACTTTTCATCATTGCCTCATAGCGTTTACTCCATTACTTTGGAGCAACACGGCTATAAGGAGATATTAAAGTTGAATAAGCAGTGATGTAAATAAGGGGCATTTACGCAAGGTATCAGCATTGATACATAGCAGTCTGCCATATTGATCCCTTTTCAAAAGGCAATCCCGGCTTATTCCATTACGTTATGGAATGGCTGCCAAACGTTATGGAATCATTCTATAACGTTATGAAAGGGCTGTTACGTGTTATGGAATTATTGCAGAGCGTTATGGAGGAGCTGCAGAACACTATGAAGGAGCTGAAAACGGTTATGGAATCATTCCATAACCGTTTTCCATGATTCCATAACAGCTGGCAGGCATTCCATAACGGCATTAGCGATCAAAAACATACCAATGGCTTATATATGCACAATAAGATGTGCGGAAAATGCGTTATTCCCCATAGGTTTAAAATCTTCAAAACATGAGAAAACAATTCTATCTGCCCCAGACAGATCCCGAAAAAGCAATTTGGCTGAACAACCTGAGTGCTAAGATTCCGGCATATGGAGGAAAGTACGCGCTCACTGTTCCCGAACTGAACGATGTAGCAGACATCCATGCCGACTTCACATATCGCATGCAGGCTGTGAATAAAATTGCCGCATACAGCAAGCAATGGACGGCTTACAAAAATGCGCTGCGCGATGGCCTTCCGGTTGGTGCAGAAGTACAGCCACCCATACCGCCCGATCTGGGTCCTATACCTACCATATCCTTACCTGGCGGATTTAAAAGGCTGACAATGATCGTAAAGAAAATCAAATCAAATCCGGCCTACAGTGAGGCAGATGGGCAGGATATGGGTATTGAAGGTGTGGAAACGATTATCGACTTTACTACACTCACGCCGCAGGTATCTGTACGCACGGGCAGCGGCGGCTATACAGAGATTGTGTGGAACAAACAAAATATGGATGGTATTGCCATCTATAAAGATGCAGGTGACAATCGTGGCTTTGTACTGTATGATCTGGATAATCATCCTAACTGGCAAGACAAGCATGCACTGCCACCCTCCGGCCAGAGCGCTTTGTGGAAATATAAAGTGATCTATCGGCTTAATGATGAAGAGGTAGGACAATGGAGCAACGTGCTCAGCATTACGGTGGGTAGCTAGCACCCACAATTGCAGAATGCATAGTCGCTTGCCAAGTCATCAAAAAAGCCTTTCCATTTACGGAAAGGCTTTTTGTTTTCATAGTGTTTGTAATGCTTAGTTATCCTTCAGCAGCTTGTCGGTCTTCAGCAGCGAACCGGTCTTGTGATCGCTGATGCGGATGAGGTAGATGCCATTGGCGATGTGCGTCAGGTCTACGCTCGTTGCCAGCTCTTTATTGATAAGCGCTCTGCCATCCACTGTAGTAATCACTACATCTACAGGAAAGGAGGACTTGATCTGCACCATATCCTTCGCCGGATTCGGGTAGATGGTAATGGCTGCAGCCGATGGCGCATTGGCAATGGCCAGTGTGCTGATCTGCATTACGGAAGAGGTAGAGGAACAGCCAAGATCATCGGTGATGACTACTGCATAGAAGCCATTTTCGGTAACGGTGTAATCCGGTCCGGTAGCGCCGCTGATAGCATTGCCATTCCGGAACCATTGATAGGAAGAATAACCTGCCGGCGCGCTTATAACATTGCCCGAGATCATCGCAATGGATACTACAGGCAATTGCCGTACTGCAACGTCTGTATTGGCAGAGGTAGATTCACAGACACCATCATTCACCACCACGTTGTAGCTGCCGCTATTTGTTACATTCAGCAAGCGGCTTTCCTGGCCACCCAGCGGCGTGCCATTCATCATCCACTGATAGGTATAATTGACGCCCTGCGGTGCGCTCAGCTCCACATGATTGCCCTGGCAGAATTCCAGCGCGCCGGAAGCAGACACAGTTGCATCAGGGCCGGGAGTGACAGATATGGGCAGCTCCTGTGAAGTAGCTACGCAGGTGCCATTAATGATTTTAGCACGATAGTCGCCGGAGACTGTTGCTGTATAGCTGATGCCTGTAGCGCCGGGTACATCAAGGCCATCTCTTTGCCATTGGTAAGTATAGCCGACACCAGCAGTAGCAGTCAGCATTACATCTGAGCTCTGGCAGAAAGTAGTAGGACCGGAAGCGCTCACCGTTGCATCAGGCATAGTGCTCACATTTACATTGACCGCTGTGGAGGTAGCAGAGCACTGGCTATTGGATACAACTACCTGATAAAAGCCACTGGTGCCGGCGCTGTAGAGATTGCCGGTTTCACCTGGTAATGGCGTGCCATTTCTGCGCCATTGATAAGTAAGGCCGGTACCGGTATTTGCAGCCAGCGTTACCGAGCCGCCTTCACAGAAAGCAATCGGTCCGATAGCGGTAGCGGTAGAAACCGGCAATGGATTTACCGTTAGGGTAGTGGTGGTGGTGGTGGTATTGCAGGCTCCATTGGTAACAACCGCATAATAAGATCCTGCAGTAGTAGCTACATATACAAAGTTATTGCCGCCAGTGGTAACGGGCGCGCCATTGCGGTACCATTGATAAGTATAGCCGGTTACCTGCGCTGCGCGGAGCTGCACCGAGCTGCCATCGCAGAAAGCCGTACTGCCTACGAGCGTCACCGCAGAAGATGGCAGGGTAGAGGCAAGCACATTTACGATTGAAGATGTAGCAGAGCAATTGCTGTTGGACACAACCACCGTATAGCCGCCCGACACAGAAGCAGTATAGCTTGAGCCGGTAGCCGCAGGAGTGATCGCAAGACCATTGCGCTTCCATGCATAAGTGAGCCCTGAGCCTGTATTTGCAGAGAGCGTAACAGAGCCGGGCAGGCAGAAAGAGACCGGTCCGCTGGCGGTAGCGCTTGCTGTTGGCGCTGCAAGTACAGTGGCAGTCACCGTAGCAGAAGTATCAGCGCAGCCATTCAGGCTTATAATAACGCTGTAGCTGCCGGCAGCGGTAGTCGTATAGCTTGCAGAAGTAGCGCCGGCAATATCTGCGCCGCCATTCTGCCACTGATAAGTATAGTCAGGATTGCCTGCCGCGCTTATGATGAGGCTGGTATTGCTGCAGAAAGCAGCAGGACCGGAAAGCGTAGTATTGACATTAGGCAGTGGCTTTATGTCAATAGCTGTAATCGCAGAAGTATCAGAACAGGTGCTGTTGGATACCACTACCCGGTAATCGCCGGATGTAAGCGCATCATAAAGGCTGTTCGTTGCAGCAGGAATCACATTATTATTCAAAAGCCACTGGTAAGTAAGACCCGTGCCGGTATTGGCCTGCAGATTGGCTGGCGTTCCCTGGCATGCACTGGTGGCTGTGGTCGTCACAGTAGCGGTCGGGTGAGGCACTACGGTCATTGTAATTGTATCGCTCGATATGCTGGCAGGCGTAGCGCAGACTGCATTGCTGGTCAGTACCACACTGTATTTATCGCCATTGGCAACAGACGTTGGCGTGAATGTAGGTCCGCCGGTAGCTACGGTAGTGGCCAATCTTTTCCACTGGTAAGATGGCGCTGCGCCGCCATTGGTAGGAGTAGCGGTAAAGCTGACGTTATCTCCCGTGCATATATTATTGCCCGGTGTGGCAGCAATGGTTACGCTTGGCGTAACCGTAGGAATAACGGTGAATGACCAGCTGGTGCAGCCAGTAGCCGTACCCACGGAATTTTTAGGAACAACCATCCATGTGTAAGGACCGACTGCTAAGGTAGCCGTATAGTTGGTGCCTGCCTGATTGGTAGATACAATGGTTGTAGGAGTGCCGGTGCCTGTATTCAGATACACATCATACCCCGTAGCGCCGGGTGCGGCTGGCCAGGTAAGGGCGCGGCTGCCTGCGCAAACGGCCGTTGCGGCATTTGCCGGCGATGTAGGTGCCGTAATGCAGGATGGCGGCGGCGGCGGCTGGATATTGACTGTATAGTCGTCTACATCTCCATAATCGCCCAAGCTTGCAAATGGCAAGCAGGCATCTGTATCATACAGCCCCCACAGCCAATAGGTGGTGACACGCATTCTTGTATTGCCGGTCATTGCAGTGGTTGGCACTACAACAGTTCCAGACAATATATCGCCCGCGCTACTGGCCACCCCTATGTAGGTAAATTCACTTGCAGAAAAAGTGTTGTCATGGTTGTAATCGATCCACACACCTACCTCATCGTCTGAGTATCCTACCTGAGCATCCAAAGGATAGCTGGAGCCTTTGTATAAGGTACGCGTAGTAACAGAAGTAGTGTAATTCTGATATCCGCTGCTTGAGTTGCAGATGGGGAGATCAGTTATACCGGCGAATGTCAGCGATTGTACCATATCATCGTCAGTACAGTCAAGAATAGGTGTGGAGCAATATTGGGCGCTGGCTTTAATGCTGATTCCCGTCAGCGCCACCAGCAATAATGCAAAGCGGAATGAGCGGATTTTTTGATGGAATAAATAGAACTTATCCATAGTGTATCGGATTGGTTTGTTAACATCATTGTTAATCTTCTTAAAGATAAAAACAATTAATTAGAACTTAACAACATCCGATTAGATTTTCTAAATTATTTCAGGAATATTTTTTGATACGGCGAATGCTTCCGACCAGCCATATCACATCGCCCGTTTCAAACACCATGGACGAATCCGGATTAAGGATACGCTCACCGTTGCGCTCCAGCCCAACTACAATGCCCCGCGTGCGCTCACGCAGCCCCGACTCACGAATGGTTTTCCCCAATAAGGACGAACCACCCCTGATATTCAGTTGTTTAAGGCCTACTTCCTGTTTCTGCGCCAGAATGTTGCGTGTGTTTTTCTGCGGCTCCAGATAAGTACGGAATTGTTGCAGCTGATCGTCCGTACCTATAATAGAGAGGATATCGCCCGGATAGATGGCATAGTCACGCGTTGGTCCGATAATGATCCTGCTGCCGCGCTCGATCATGGCAATATTGATTCCATATTTCTCCCGCAGCCCCAGGCTTTCCAGGCTCTTGCCGATCAGGGGAGCATCAGCCACTATTTCGAAATGAGCGATATGCGCATCCCAGGGAGCTAATTCCGTCATCTGATTTTGCTGCTCCAGCACTTCTTTTTCATTCAGATTTTTCAGAAAGCGGGCTTCTATATGATGGTAGAAAGTCTGTATTTTCTTAGAGAATAATAACAGTACGCCGATAACAATAAAAGCTACCATCAGCGCCACACGCGGCGAAAAAAGACGGTCGGCCAGAAAGCCGATAATAAATACTGCCAGCCCCACACGTATCAGTTGCAGCATGATGAGCGGCCCGCGGTATTTCCGCTGCTGCCAGATATTGGCATAGGATACTTCATCGGACCGGCGGAAAGCCAGCGCCCAGAGAAACGGAAGCATCACCAGCAAAGTAACGATCAGCGTAATAATCGTTCCCCATTTACCACTGCTGAAAAAGGGCTGGATAAACTGAGTCGATAACAATACAATACTGATCAGCACCACCCCATAAGCCACCATATTGATTGCATTGGTACGGAGAATTTGCCGCCAATCGCTGATCGTGGTAATGCTTTGCGCCGCATTGCTGTATCGCTTCAGCGCTTCATTCCACCGCACAGGAAGCAGGCGCTCAATCAGGTTATAAGCGGGCACTGAAAGGCGGATCATATAAGGAGTCGTAAACGCAGTGATTACAGAAATGGCCACAGCAATAGGATACAGAAAGCCACTGGTCACATTCAGGGAAAGCCCGAGCGTGGCTATGATAAAGGAGAACTCACCGATCTGCGAAAGGCTCATGCCCGCGCGCACCGAAGTCCTGAGCGGCTGCCCTGATATTAATGAGCCAATGGTAACGAAGAATGGCTTGCTAATGAGCAGCACCGAAGTCCCGATCAGGATCGGCCAGATATGCAGCACGAGCATGTGCACATCAATCATCATCCCAACCGATACAAAAAATATAGCGCCAAACAGATCTTTGACCGGTTGCAATAAATGCTCTATGCGCGCGCCTTGTAGCGTCTCAGCCAGAATAGAGCCCATAATAAATGCGCCTAAAGCAGCCGAAAATCCCGCACCCGAAGCCAGCATCACCATCAGAAAGCAAAGCGCTAATGATACAATGAGCATCGTTTCGTCATTCATCAGCCTGCGCGTGCGCTTCAGAAAAGTAGGAATGAAAAAGATGCCCGAAAGGAACCACAGCATCAGGAAAAAGCAGAGCTTCAGCACTGAATAAGCCATATCTATTCCCGAAAACTTACTGCTGACGGCCAGCGTGGAAAGCAATACCAGCAATACGACCGCTACCAGATCTTCAATAATCAATACGCCCATTACCACCGAGGCAAACTTGGTCGTCTTTACCTCAAGCTCACCAAAAGCGCGGATGATAATCATAGTAGAAGCAATGCTCAGCAGACCGCCGAAAAAGATGCAGTCCATACTGCCCCAGTTCAGCATACGGCCAATCATATAGCCCACCACGAGCGTAGAGCCTACGCCAATAATTGCCGTAATAGCTGCCGTGCCTCCAACCTTGATGAGCTTGCGGAAGCTGAACTCAAGCCCAAGGCCAAACAACAGGAAGATCACCCCGATCTCTGCCCACGTACTGATGCTTTCTTTGTCAATAATGGCTGGAGGAAAGAGGTGAAAATTCGGACTCACCAGAAAGCCCGCAATGATATAGCCCAGCACCACCGGCTGCTTCAGCCATTTAAAAAGCAGAGTGACAATGCCCGCAGCAGCGAGGATCAGTCCCAGATCGGTAATCAGTTGCGGTACATGGTTCATAAGCTGCTCTTTAGTTACTTTTTGCCGGAATAAAAATAGTTCCCGCAAGCCGGCTGCATTACTACAATCAGGAAACCTTTACTCAGTGTATATTATCAAATCATTAAGTCTTTATTATTGTTTCTTGAACGCAATGTTACCGGATACATTTGCGCTCTGATTTTTGAAACAAAAAACATGCGTGTCAAAGCGAATTTACTGCTCCTGCTTTTGTTGCTGGCATTTACCCACAGCGGCGCGCAGCGCTTCCTCACCGATATGATGGATACCACCACCACCATTGGTAAGGGCATCTTCCCGCTCTATGAGAAGTACGACCGCCTTCGCTTCGGTGGATACATGCAGCCACAGTTTCAATGGGCGGAGGATAAAGGCGTGAAAAACTTCAGCGGCGGCGACTTTGCGCCCAACTCAAATAACCGCTTCACCCTGCGCCGCGGCCGTATCCGTATCGATTATGCCCACTACAATGCCGAAGGCGATCCGCTGGCTTTCTTCGCTTTCCAGTTCGATGGTACAGAGCGCGGTGTAGCCATCCGCGATTTCTGGGGACGCTTCTATGAAAATAAATTCCGCCTGTTCTCCCTCACCGCAGGTATGTTTGCCCGCCCCATGGGCTTTGAGGTAAATCTGTCGTCCTCAGACCGCGAATCGCCTGAGCGTGGCCGCATGTCGCAGACGCTGATGCGCACAGAGCGCGACCTCGGCTTCATGCTTACTTTCGATCCACGCGGCAAGAACAACAAGCTCCGGAAATGGCTGAAGGCAGACCTCGGTGTATTCAACGGACAAGGCCTTGCCGGCCCCGCAGAATATGACGGGCATAAAGATGTCATCGGCCGCGTTTCGCTGAAGCCGCGCACGCTGGGCAAATCCGGATGTATTCTTTCCGGCAGCATATCCGGCTATGTGGGAGGCATCACCAGCCAATCCACAGACGTTTACAAGATGGAAGACGGCGCATTCCGCAGGGATTCTTCCCAGAGCAATATCAATTATGTAACGCCCCGCCGGTATGCCGGCGCGGATGTGCAGTTCAAGATTCCCAACAAAAAAGGATTTACCGAAGTGCGGGCAGAATACATACGCGGCAAGCAGTCCGCCATCTTCGCCACTTCAGAGACACCCGGCACTTATCCGGTATCGGCGAGCGGCGCGCCACTGCCATTATATGTGCGCAGCTTCGATGGGGCTTACCTGTATTTCATTCAGAACATCACCAACGGCCTGCAGGCCGTGCTGAAATACGATTGGTACGACCCCAATAAAAAGCTGAAAGGAAAAGAGATTGGCACGGCCGTTGGCGCTTCACCAGCCGACATCTGCTATAATACGCTGGGCGGCGGCTTTGTATATTATGTGAATGCGCACGTAAAAGCAACGCTCTGGTATGACTGGATTCATAATGAGAGTACTTCGCTGCCGGGTTACGAGCAGGATCTGAAAGACAATATCATCACCTTCAGATTGCAGTATCGTTTCTAGGATTGGTTGAACTGCCGTGGAAGCAGCATCTTCAGCGCACCTTTTTCCACCTTTGCCTCCAGCTCATGCATGGTGCCGCAATACTCGCCATCTACCTGAAAATACACCGGCTTATCCAGTGATAGTGTGACGGACTGCGCCTGGATCACCTCGGTCTTTCGTGGATTAAGCGTACGGTGCTGGATGAGCATTTTAAGCAATTCCATGACCGATAAGGAGCGCAGGATGATGACCTCCAGCAATCCATCCTGAATATTCCCTTTGGGATTAATCATCGCTCCCGTACCATACATGCGCGCATTCGCAATCACCGCCATCCAGGCGTGGCGGAATATGGTGCCATCATCCGTCTTTACCTGCAGGCGAAACCGCTGCCTCCTGCGCAGCACCCGGAATACCTCACGCGCATAGCCCCACATGCCGCGCATGTTGTTCTCTTCAAAATGCTTGATGAGCTGCGCATTCAGCCCGAAATCGCTCAGGTGCAGGGATATTTCCTTATCGTTGATCCGCACCACATCTATATCGGCCGTATGGCCGGCAGTGATAATATCCAGACACTGCTCAAAATCTTCCGGTATTTTCAGCTCTTTGGCCATGCCGTTGGCCGAGCCGGCGGGCAGCAAGCCTACAGGTATGCCGGAATGCATCAGCACAGCAGCTACTGCCTTGAGCGTACCATCGCCGCCCACGGCCACCACGCAGGTAGCTTTCCATTCCTTTGCCCAGTAACCGATAGACGTATGGTCTTCCTCTGCCTTTCCGGAAAGGTTATAAATTTCGGTATGATGATTGCTGTTCCTGAAATATTCACGGATGGTATGCTCGATCTCGCTCTTGGACCCCTTGCCGGATACAGGATTGATGATAAACAGAATGCGCAGGGAGTCTGCTACTGGCATATTCTTTACGTGTTGAGGGATAATGACGCGGCCTGAACGCAATATAGAACCAGCCATCACTCAATCATCACTCCTAGTAAAATGGGGCCACCTGCTGCTGCAGCGCTTCAGGATCAGGACAGAGCCGGTGATCAAAGTGTATCATGGGTTTGGCACTGCGAGAGCTATGGAGATTTCCGGGCACGTTTTAAGTCTGTCTCCACATAAACAGGAAAAATTTTCCTCACGTTTCTGGCGCAATACCCTTTCACTGCTGCGCCTTTTCCTGGTAAAGCCGGTGGCAGGCATTACAGTGAATGTCTTGTGGGCAGATAAAAAGATTCCGGCAACAACAGACGATACCGGGTACTTTCATGCGCAGTGGGAGCTGCAGGAAAATGCGACAGAAGGTTGGCACGATGTCCGTGTCACCGGACATTACAGAGCGCAAACCATTACAGGCGAAGGCAGATTGCTGGTGCCGCCGCCCTCAAAATATGCCATCGTTTCCGACATTGACGATACTTTTCTGATCTCTCATTCTTCCGACCTCAGAAAGCGCCTGTATGTGCTGCTTACCAGCAATGCGCGCACCCGGCAGCCATTTGAAGGGGTAGTAGATCACTATCAGCTATTGGCGAAAGCCGATAAAGACGGCCAGCAGCGCCCGTTCTTCTACGTGTCCAGCAGTGAGTGGAACCTGTACGATTACATCCGTGAATTTGTGCGCCACTACCGCCTTCCGGAGGGCATCTTGCTCCTGAGCCAGCTCAAGCAACTGCATCAGTTCTGGAAAACGGGACAAGGCAGGCATAAAGCTAAGTATGTAAAGATCACAAGGCTGCTGGTGGCTTATCCCGAAATGCAGTTCATCCTACTGGGAGATGACAGCCAGGAAGACCCGAATATCTACCGCCAACTGGTTGATGACTTTCCCGGAAGCATCGTCTGTGTATATCTGCGGCATGTGTCTGCGCTGAGACTCGCACCCACACGCATCCAGGAAGCGGCCATCAGGGAGGCCGGTGTAGAGATTTGTTATTTTACCCACAGCAAGACAGCCATTGAGCATTCAAGAAAAATGGGCCTGATTAAGTAAAAAGGAAGATGGCCTCGGCAGGTACAAGACCCGACAAAGGCTACAGTTGGTCGCTCATCGGCGACAAATGGTGTACTGTGTGAGACTAATAGTGGATCGTACGCACACAATGGTAGATCGCGTGCTACTTATGGTTTCCCGAAGGCGACAAAAGTGTGCGTGTGATCCACAATCAGTTTACGTAGCGCGCTTTACGTTTTATAGCAGGCTTGTCTCTTTATGGCTCCAGATCATACCGGATTGATAAAAAATAGGTTAAATGATAGGATGCCTCATTTAGTTAACGGCAGACTTATAAATGCCTATCGGCGGCCTTACAAATTCCCGGCATAAAAGCAGACCTTTGGCACAATCTCATAGAAATAAGCATGTTCGTTAAAAACCAGACCTTTCAGGATGAAGAAACACTGCTCGAAGTACTGTTCGACTTCGAATTAGGCACTATCACAGAGCTTATCCGGGAAAAGCGACGCCAGATAGAAGAAGACCTGAAAGACAACAAAACCTACCACGATTACATAGCCACGCTCACCGATGAAGAAGACCGGCTGGAAGTAGCCACCGAAGAGCGGAACATCAGGCTGGCCGAATCGCTTATGGAAGATTTCGGGAGCTTTAAAATAGAAAAAGGAAAGCTGTACGGTCTGAAAAACGATCAGCAGATATTGCTGGCAGAGATGGGTTGGTAAACAAAAACGCTGTTAGGGGTTTCAAACCCTGACAGTATTGATAAAAAGATAAATGTGTTATCGGCGCCGCCGTGAGCCTACGCCCAATGACCCAAGCAGTGAGCGCACAATCGCATTGCCTGCCGTGCGCAGCATACTTTTGACCACTGTATTCTCACCCATCGATTCCCAGAAGCCTTTTTCTTCCTTCCCTTTTGCCGCTTCCTGCTTAGCCGGCGCTTCTTCCTGCGCCTGCGCTATCTTCTGATTAAGCATTTCAAAAGCGCTATCGCGGTCCACTGTCTGCGCATATTTGCTCACCAGCGGAGATGCTGATACCAGACCGGCTATCTCCTGTGGAGTAAGCACATCCATCCGTGATTTAGGCGGGTAGAGCATTGTACTGACGAGCGGGGTAGGAATGCCTTTCTCATTCAGCAGTGTGACCAACGCCTCACCGATGCCCAGTTGGGTGATGAGGTCTTCTGTTTTATAAAATTCGCTTTGCGGATAGTTGGCCGCTGTCTGCACAATCGTCTTGCGGTCGGCCGCGGTAAAAGCGCGAAGCGCATGCTGTATTTTCAATCCAAGCTGGCTCAGCACAGAAGCGGAAATATCCATCGGGTTTTGCGTGCAGAAAAAAATGCCAACGCCTTTGGAGCGGATGAGCTTGATCACCGTTTCCAGCTGTTTGATCAATACATCGCTGGCCTCGCTGAAGATCAGGTGCGCCTCGTCGATAATCATCACCAGCTTCGGCTGATCTACATCGCCGGCCTCCGGCAGGGTAGCGTAGAGTTCGGAAAGCAACTGCAGCATAAACGTAGAAAACAGCTTTGGGCGATCCTGCAAATCCGTAACCCTTACAATCGAGATCATG
The DNA here is from genome assembly GCA_965200035.1 of Chitinophagaceae bacterium. Classification (GTDB taxonomy): domain Bacteria; phylum Bacteroidota; class Bacteroidia; order Chitinophagales; family Chitinophagaceae; genus UBA1952. The sequence continues at coordinate 3,365,468 of OZ241334.1, forward strand.
CCGCGACCATCCGGCGCGATGCACATCAGATCATTCACCTCAAAAGATTTTTCCCCGAAAAAAACATCTGCGCCCTGCTGTTGCAACTCCACCACTTTGCGCATGATCGTACCGATGGATGCCGGCGAAAGCGAGCCATAGGCAGCGGCCAACTCGTCCTTTCCTTCATTGGCCGCCCACTGCATGATGCGCTGCAGGTCCTTCAGATCGAGCAGCGGCATTGCATGGTCGTCACAGTATTTAAAGAGCATGGCCAGAATGCCTTCCTGCGTATCATTCAGCCCAAGAATTTTGGCTAATAGCACAGGTCCGAACTCGGTAACGGTAGCCCTAAGCCTTACGCCCGGCTCACTGCTCAGGGAAAGCAGCTCTACCGGATAGGCAGATGGCCTGAAGTCGATGTGCAACTGATTGATCCGCTCCGCCAGCTTATCATTGGCCGTGCCACTTGCCGCAATGCCGCTCAGGTCGCCCTTGATATCCATCAGCAATACCGGCACACTGGCATCGCTGAGTCCTTCGGCCAGCAGTTGCAGCGTCTTTGTCTTGCCCGTACCCGTAGCGCCGCTGATGAGCCCATGCCTGTTCATCGTCTTGAGTGGGACTTTTACGATTGTATCTGCATGAACGGTGCCATCCAGCATAGCCGCTCCAATGTTGATGGCTGCACCTTTGAATGAATAGCCGTCCTGAATGGCTGCTGTAAATTGAGTCTGATCGGGCATGATGTAGAAGCGTTTTCGAAAGAAACCGGATGTAAAATAATGGCCTTTCCTCAGAACTCCCACAATCCCAGCCGGCCGGTAGCGGGAATGGGCTCATCAAATAAAACGGCTTTTTGGAACAGCCAGCAATATTTACCACTGTAGCTTCCGAATGCCCTTTCTTCCAGTGTCTTTGCTTCCCAATGTTCCTGCGTACTGGTCATTTGTTCACAGGCAATGATGTCGGTGAGCATTACCTCGCCAATAATCACTCCGAAAGGAAGCTGGCTGAAATCCGGAACAGCATCCTGCATTTGAAGCAATGGCAGAATGGATTTTCCTGCCTTTGACTTGGAGGCATGAATGAAAAGAGGGCCACGGTAGCCCGTAGCCCAGCTTCTTGTCTCGATTGTTTTCAGGCCCATGACCACCAGCGACGCCCAGGGCTGCATCAGGGATAATACTTTCAATACTGCTTCTTTTAAAACGGATATTTTCCGGCTTCCAGCACACTTGCTGCCACTCGGCGGCGGGCATCCCTGGTATTGAAATTATCAGTTTTTGTAAAGCGCTTCAGACCCATCAGCATCATGCGCTGCTCATCGCCTTCGGCAAATGCATTGATCGCATTCTTGCCATTGTGGTTGATGCGGTCTGCGGCATCTGCTAGAAATATATGCGCCATATCCATCGCCAGATCTGCATCTTTATGGCTGCTTTCCTTCATCTTCATCGCGCGCAGCAGCAGGCTTTCCGCTTCAAACGTATCGATCGCCATATCTGCCAGGTTCATCAAAATCTCCTGCTCACCTTCTATCTTCATCATCAGCTTCTGCACTGCAGCGCCGGCGCCCATCAGCACCGCTTTCTTGAAATTGGCAATCACCTTTAGCTCTGCTGCAAACTGCGCATCATCCGTACTGAAATCCGGAATGCTCATCAGCTCTTTCTGAATAGCCATCGCCGGCGACATGAGGTTGATACGGCCTTTCATAGCGCGCTTCAGGTACATATCCAGCACCAATAACCTATTGATCTCGTTGGTGCCTTCAAAGATGCGGTTGATGCGGCTGTCGCGATAAGCGCGGCTGATATTGTATTCATCTGAAAAGCCATTGCCGCCGTGTATCTGCACGCCTTCGTCCACCACATAATCCAACGTTTCCGAGCCGATCACCTTGAGCATGGCACATTCGATGGCATATTCTTCCGCTGCGCCGAGCAAAGTCTCGCTCTGTGGCTTGCCGGCTGTGCGCAGCTCTGTTTCTTTTTCATCGATCCATGCGGCAGTGCGGTAAAGCGCAGCATCCGTAGCGAAAATGCGCAAGGTCATCTCAGCGAGCTTATGCTGAATAGCGCCAAACGTAGCGATCGGCACTTTGAACTGCTCACGGGTCTTTGCGTAATGAATGGTGGTTTCCAGCGCGCGCTTGGCGCCGCCCTGCGCCGCAGCACAGAGCTTCAGCCGGCCGATGTTCAGAATATTGAAAGCGATCACGTGACCTCTTCCGATCTCGCCCAGCAGGTTCTCTTTAGGTATTTCGCAATTCTCAAAAAAGACCTGGCAGGTGCTCGAGCCTTTGATGCCCATCTTATGCTCTTCGGGACCAACTGTAAGTCCGGGTGCGCCGCGTTCAACGATAAACGCAGAGAACTTATCTCCATCGAGCTTTGCAAATACGGTGAACACGTCTGCGAAGCCTGCATTGGTAATCCATATCTTCTGTCCGTTGAGGATGTATTTGGTGCCATCATCGCTCAGCTTAGCCGTGGTGCGCGCGCTCAGGGCGTCGGAGCCGGAGTTGGGCTCTGTCAGGGCATAAGAGGCTTTCATTCCGCCGGTAGCCAGCTTCGGAATATATTTTGCCTTTTGCTCTTCTGTGCCAAAGTAAAGAATGGGCAATGAGCCAATGCCATTATGAGCAGCCATCGCTACCGCAAAGGAGTGCCCGCCTCCCAGGCATTCATTCACCAGGGTAGCCGTTACAAAATCTTTGCCCAGTCCGCCCAATTCTTCCGGAAATGCAGCGCCGAGCAGCCCCAGTTCACCGGCTTTCTCCAATAATTTTGGCATCAGTCCCGGTTCCTGCTTATCTATGGCATCCAGATTAGGGAGCACTTCTTTTTCTATAAACTCGCTGCACATGCTTTCAATCATATGCTGCTCTTCCGTAAAATCTTCGGGCGTGTAAGTCTCTTTTGTAGCAGATGGCTGAATGAGGAAATTGCCGCCTGTAAGCATTGGTGCCGTTTGTGCTTCCATATTTTAAAGAGCTGTTTTTTGCTAACTAAAGCTAACGAATTATCACGGCATTCATTCCGCGCACGATCGGCTCTGCGGGATTGTAACATTTCTCTAAATAATAAGAATAGACTGTAGAAAAGCCAATGCATTTTCCCTGACGGGAAAGCCTACTTTTGACGCATTAATCAATGACATCGGGCTATATCAATTCCGGAGATCAGCGCCTCCATTACCTGCAATGGGGCAGCGGCAGGCGACTGCTGCTGGCTATGCATGGCTACAGCAATAATGCTGCTATGTTCTCCGCTCTTGCCCGCAAGCTGGAGCAGGAGTACACCATCGTATCGCTGGACCTTCCTCATCATGGCAGCAGTGAATGGAACAGCATGAAGCCGTGGACGAAGCAGGAGCTGGAGGCTACCGCGCAGGCGTTGATGAAGATGCACCATGCAGACAGGCTAACGCTTGCAGGATTTTCGATCGGTGGCAGAATATGCCTGACGCTGGCAGAGTTGATGCCGCAGTATATCGAACAGATGGTGCTCATAGCGCCGGACGGATTGGTGCCGAACCGTTTTTACCAATTTGTAACGGGCAATGCAGCGGGCAGGCGATTATTCAGTCATTTTCTGGATAAGCCGGAAGGATATATGAATCTGCTCTTTTGGCTAGAAAAACGGAAGATGCTGGATGCCTCAAAAAACAAATTTGTGGCACAATATACCGCTGCAACTCATGCACGGGCTTTTCTGAAGAAAGTTTGGCCTAACCTTCGCTTGCTGGTTCCCGATCAGCAGCGCCTGCGCAGGGGGATTGAGCAATATAACATACCAGTCAGTCTGTTTATGGGGCATTACGACCGCGTGATTCCACTGAAGAATGCTGAAATATTTGCCGCAGGATCAGGCTTAGTAAAAGTGCATGTGCTGGAGAAAGGGCACCGCGTGATGGATGAGCAGAGCCTTGATGTAATCACGCAAAGCTTCCTGAAAGCGTGAGCGCTGTAGTCATTATATCCATATTGCTATGCGGTGCCTATGCCGTGCTGATGGCGCATTATCTGGCCGGATGGCTGTTGCAGCGGCGGGTGCAGCCTTTAATAAATTTGCCTGTTACTACAGTCAGCATTATTATCCCTGCAAGAAATGAAGCGCAGAACATCGGGAACTGTATCAACGCGATACTGGCGCAGGATTATCCACAGCACCTGTTTGAGATTATTGTGACAGATGATTTTTCGGAAGATGGAACTGCTGCGGCTGTACGATCTTTTGATAGCAGGCATGTAAAGCTGATACGGCTCAGCGATGTAATTACAGCCAGGGAGTCGATCACTGCATTTAAAAAACTAGCGCTTGGTACAGGCATTGCGCAAAGCATAGGCGATCTGATTATCACCACAGATGCCGATTGTACTATGGGCAACCAATGGCTGCGGACGATTGTGTCTGCCTATGAGCAGCAAGAGGCGAAAATGATTATTGCCCCGGTTGATTTTACCACGGATAACAGTGCCGTACAACTGTTCCAATCACTGGACTTTATGACGATGCAGGGCATTACGGCTGCTGCAAATCGTTTGAAGCTCGGCTATATGGCCAATGGTGCTAATCTCGCATTCAGCCGGGCAGCTTTTGACGCGATCGGCGGCTATGAAGGAACCACGCACATTGCATCGGGCGATGATTATCTGCTGCTGGTGAAGATGGGGGCGCATTTTTCCAACGGTATTTGTTATCTGAAGGACCGGAAAGCTATTGTGCATACATCGCCTCAGCCTACCTGGCGTGCTTTGCTGAACCAGCGGATCAGGTGGGCTTCCAAAAGCGGGAAGTATAAAGATGATCGCCTTACGGTTATGCTGATTATCGTTTACCTATTCAACGTGTGGCTGATCGCGCTGTTCTGTGTTGGTTTGTTTGTATCTGCCTGCCTTCATCTTTTCATTATCTTGCTATGTATTAAGATTGTATTGGAAATTATTTTTTTGTTACCTGTTTCGCGCTTTTTTGGAAAAGAGAAACAATTACTTTTGTTTCCATTATTGCAACCGCTACACATAGTGTATATAGGTTTGGCAGGGTTTTTGGGGTATATTGGCAAATATGAATGGAAAGGGCGCAGCATGAGCTGATGGCCGCCGATGCTTACTTTTTAAATCACCACCCGCACATGCGCAAAGTCGTCTTTCTGGTTATCTTTCTGCTGCTGGTCAGTGTGACCTTCTATATGTACTGGTATTATTACAACGCAGCCGGTGCCGGTACCAAGGAAGGAATGCTGCAGAACTTTGCGCGTCGTGGCAATGTATTCAAGACCTATGAGGGCGATATGATCCAGATGGGCTTCGGGATGCGCGGCAGCAGCATCAGCTCCAATGTATTTCACTTTAGCGTAGCCGATGAGCGGATTGCCGATTCTCTGGAGCATCACTGCCAGGGAAAGCTGGTGTTGCTACATTATACACAATACCGCAGAAGCCTTCCGTGGCGCGGTGAAAATTACACGAGCAAAAACCCGGATCAGAAGCCCGGACAGTACATTGTAGATCGCATCGAGCAGGTGCGGGATGCAAACTTTACTTATTAAGATTTAGCGGCCCGTTATTATTGGCTATTAATCAGCTTTTTAGATTGCCAATTTCGTTTTGTAGAATATCATTGAAATTTAAAAAATACGTGCTACTACGTATATAGGCCGCTATTAGCGGACAGCATCTTTGTATTACCAATTAATTCGTAAAACAAAGTTTGCTATGAAAAAAATATTACAAATATTCATTCTGGTGTTCGGCGCAGTAGCTACGCATGCTGCCGTGATCAATGTGAGTAATTCTCCAACAGCTCCGGTGAATCCACCTTATGCGTATAATAATCTGCAAACTGCGATCAATGCGGCTTCTGACGGCGACAGCCTGTATGTGAATGGCACCAATATTTCGTATGGCGACATCACGATATCCAACAAAACAATCACATTTATCGGCGCCGGCTACGGCAGCAACCTGCAAAGCAATTTTCAGGCACGCACGCGTATTGGAAATATTGAATTCACCGGCTTTACCGGTACTAAAAATATTGTACTGGCAGGTATGGTCGTGGAAGGAGAAATCTATACCACAGGCTCTGCTGCTGCAATCAGTAATCTGGTGATTGAGCGCACTGCCGTGGCGCGCTTATCGGCCCAGTGCAATAATCTGATTATACGGCAATCCCTGTTTGAACCTGTAAATAACGGAGCCAAGCCTTTTGCGCCAATCGTGCTGGGCAGCGCTATTATCCAGAACAGCGTATTTGCCGGAGATATAGGCAATGGCATGAGCATAGGCAGCTCTCTTTGGGAAAACAATATTTTCAAGCGCGTGTATGCTTACTACTCCGATTACGGCAGAATCACGAACATCAATGGCACCGGCATTTTTAAGAACAACATCTTCAATGACGGAGTGGATATATCCGTCAGCAACTGCACGTTCAACAATAACCTTTTTGTAAGCCAGACATCGCTGATCAATGGAAACAGCGGCACCGGAAATGTGTTCAACACAACTGCAGGATTTGTGAACAATGCAGGTCCCAATGATATCATCGGCAAGGAAAATTTCTGCAGCGCGGTGGATTATCACCTTGCCACCGGCAGTGTGGCGCTCACAGCGGGTCCCGGCAATACTGAAATCGGCATTTATGGCGGCACCAATGCGCTGCCTGCTATGGCTGTATTGAATGGGGTACCTGCTATGCCGCGCATCACGGAAATGAATCTGCAGAACATCTCTGTATCTCCCAATGGAAGCCTCAACGTGCAGTTGAAAGCGGTCAAGGAAAACTAGCAGTCAGCCATTGGCTTTACTGCCTGTAATTTTCCTTTCATCCTTTAATAGCTCATGCTATGAGATCAATCTTTACCTTACTCAGGGCGCTGCTCTGCTGTCTTGTGGTTGCCTGCAGTGCGGGTCGCCTGGCCGCGCAGGTAAGCAGTTTCGAATATTTTTTTGATGCCGATCCCGGTCTGGGAAATGGCATATCTGTCAATTCCGGATTCACTGCCGGGCAGATGGTGGACTTCAACATGAGCATACCACTCAATGGACTTCAGGCGGGCTTTCATCAATGCTTTTTCAGAGCAAAATCTGCGAATGGTCAATGGGGGCTTTGCCAGTCAAGGGCAGTGTATGTGACCTCTGTTGCTACGGGTAATGGCGATATTGTAGCCTCAGAATATTTCTTTGATGCTGACCCCGGTGTTGGCCATGCAACATCACTAGCTATTGCTTCAGGTTCTGCCATTAATCAGAATGTTGTTATTCCTGTAACCGGGCTTCAACCGGGCTTTCATCAGCTTTATGTTCGTGTAAAAAATACAGGTGGTACCTGGGGATATTATCAGTCGCGTGCTGTTTATATCAGCACCGTCAGCAATGGCAATGGTGATATTGCCGGCGCAGAATATTTCTTTGATACAGAACCCGGCGTAGGGCATGGAACGGCACTTTCTTTAGCCGCTGGCAATCCTGTGCAAAATGTAATGATACCCGTTGGCAGCCTTGCCGCAGGCTTTCATCAGCTTTATGTGCGCATCCGTAACACAAGCAATAGCTGGAGCCATTATCAGACAAGATCATTTGTAGTTGCATCCGCAGCCAATACAGCCAACCGTAAAATTGCCGGCGCAGAATATTATGTAGATACCGATCCGGGTGTAGGCCGCGCAATGCCGGTTGTAATCAATCCGCCTGCGGACAATATCAATCAAACCTTCACCTTACCTGTGGCGGGTACGATTACAGAAGGCGCACATCAATTGGTGATCCGTGTAAAAAATGAGCAGGGATTGTGGAGCCTTTTTCAGACCAAAGATTTTATTGTAAAAGGAAAGAAACCGGGCAGTGGATATGCTGTTTCCTTTGATGGCAATGATGATTATGGTACGGCTGCTTTTGCGCAGGATGGTGCTGCAAATACCTTTACTTATGAAGTGTGGGTTAATCCCGGATCTTCAGTTATACAAATGGTGAGCCCTGCCAATAGCGGCATTACGGGCACCAGCGGTCAGCATTACATCATCTATCCATCATCGGCTGGCAGCAGCAATAATGCGGGTTTCGGGCTTTCTGTGGGAGCCAATGGCATTCAGGTATTTGAGCACGCAACCAACTATCTGCCTGCGCTGCTCAGCTGGAATCACCCGGTAAATGGCTGGACGCATATAGCCGTGGTGTATGATCAAAAGCAACCTTCGCTGTATGTGAATGGAGTATTGGCAGCAACCGGGCTTACCAGTACGCGCGACAGTGTCTTTGCCACCACAGAAAAAACGGTGACGATCGGCGGAGGCACTTATGGTAAATATGATGGCCGTATTGATGAGCTGCGCATCTGGAACACAGCGCTTTCCGCAAATGATATCCGAAGCTGGATGTGCAAAAAGCTGAAGCCGGGTCATCCGCAATTCAGCAATCTGGCAGGCAGCTTTAACTTTGACGAAGGCAGCGGACCGGAAGCCTACGATGATTACCGCAGCGGCAAAATCACTTTTTTAAATGGTCCGTCTTTTGCATTGTCCGGCGCACCTTTGGGTGATGTGAGCGTCAACAGCTATTCAGGAGCTGCTGCTACGGCAAGCCTGTCAAATCCTGTTCGGGGAGATGTATTTACGGCAACTCTTAATAATGGTTCAGCGGATGGCATTCAGCTTTACTGCGTCACCGACACTCCTAACCATAAAGCAGGAACTACCTGTCTTGGGGGTAATAACGGATACTTTGGTGTCTTTGCTGTGAATGATCCCAATGCAGGTTATCAGGCCAGCTATAATTATACAGGCTTGCCTATGGCCGGCTTCAACGAATCGCAGCTAAAGATTTATACCCGCACAGACAATGCAGCAACACCCTGGACAAATGATACGATAACGGTGGATACTGCTGCAAATACTGCTGCCATCACCGGCAATCAGCGCGGGGAATACATTGTAAGCAACGCCATCGTGTCACCAACCATTGCCATCACTGCTGCGCCTGCAACAACCGTTTGTCCAGGTATGCCTGTAATGTTTACCACTGCTATCCTTAATGGCGGCGACAGCCCTGTGTATCAGTGGAAGAAAAACGGTAATCCTGTAACCGGAGCTACAGCATCTGCCTATACAGACAGCACACTTGCAAATGGTGATTTGATTGCCTGCGAGCTTGTCAGCAATAGTGCGTGTGTAAGTCCTGCATCTGCTACCAGCGCGGCTTTTACAGCATCAGTCAGCAATAGTCTGACGGCTTCGGTATCTGTTGCCGCATCACCCGGCTCGGATGTATGTGCCGGTACACAAGTCACATTCACTGCCACACCGGTAAACGGGGGTGCTGCGCCTGTCTATCAGTGGAAAATAAACGGGATAGCAAGCGGCGGCAACGCATCCACCTACACCAGCAATTCATTCAGCAATGGCGATGTAGTAACATGCGCTATGAGCACCAATGCACCCTGCGCAGGACCAGCTATGGTTACCGGCGCTGCGGTAACAATGAACATTACGCCGGTAGTTACACCAACCATCACCATTACCTCCGGCAGCGGAGCTGCTATTTGCAATGGCGTGCCTGTGACTTTTATGGCTTCGGTTCAGAATGGCGGAGCAACACCTGTTTATCAATGGAGAAAGAACAACCAGAATGTAGGGGTAAACAGCAATGCTTATACAGATAGCGCGCTGAGCAATCAGGATATTATTACGTGCCAGCTTAGCAGCAATGCGCTGTGCGGCAATCCGGTGAATGTAACCAGCAATGGCATTGCTATGTTGGTCAATTCTTCTGCTGCGCCGGCTATAGCGATCATCAACAATACCGGAAATACGATCTGCGCAGGAACGGTAGTGACTTTCAATGCAGCTATCACGAATGGAGGTGCAACACCATCTTATCAATGGAAGAAGAATGGAAGTAATACAGGGATAAATTCAGGCAGCTACAAGGATAGTACACTGACTACAGGTGACATGATCAGCTGCGAACTGACCAGCAGCTCATCTTGCGCGCTGCCGCAGAACGCAGTCAGCAATAGCATTGCTATGGCGGTAAATCCATTTGTGACACCTTCTGTAACAATTGCGGCCTCACCATCAGATACTATCTGTGCAGGCACTCTGGTGACCTTTACCTCAACTGCCGTGAACGCCGGAATTTCGCCATCCTACCAATGGAAAAAGAATGGCTTGAATACAGGTGGCAACGCAGCCATTTATACAGATCAAGGCCTTCTGTCGAATGATGTGATTACCTGTGTTGTAACATCTGCCAATGTATGCGCAGCCCAGCCTGCGGCTATAAGTAATACCGTCACCCTGAATGTAAGAGCGCTTCCGATAGTCAATGCAGGCGCAGATCAGACGGTATTGCGTGGCAGCAGCGTAACGCTTACTGCAACCGGCGGAGGCCATTATTTATGGAGTAACGGTGATACTTCCGCATCAACAATAGTTACACCGCTCACTACCACAAACTATACAGTTGCAGCGACCAATGCTTACGGATGCAGTGCAACCGATACCATGAAGGTGAATGTCAACTTCAGCTCGCTGAGCCTCTCTGCTGGCAGCATCAATTTTGGAGATGTGGTCAGCAATACAACCAGCACAGCAACGATTACCATTACGAATAACGGCACGCTTACGGAGACGATTTCATCGGCATTGGTCGGTACGCCTTTCAGTACCACGTTTACTGTCCAGACGATTACTCCCAACGCTTCAGTAGCTATTCCTGTAACCTTTACGCCATCTGCTTTGCTGCTTTATCAGCAAACGCTGGTCGCCCATACCAGTGTGGGAGACTTTAGCGTATTGCTCAGTGGCAGGGGCGTGAATGCTGTGCCATCCTGGAATATTTCACCTGCCATCTATGCTTTTGGCAATGTACCGGTCAATGATTCGCTGAGCCATACATTCACTATTGCCAATACCGGAAATGTACCGGTCAATATCAGCAGTATCATCAGTAGCAATCCGGTATTTACCGCAAATGCATTTTCCAACAGCATTCCTGTAGGCGGACAAACAACGCTTGCTGTAAAGATGAAGCCGCTGGCCATTGCAGCCTATCCGGGTCAGGTAACCATTGCCGCAAATGGACTAACCTCATTAACACTGAATGTATCCGGAAACGGATATGTGCCGGGCTCATTGCCTGTGCTGCAGTTTGTAAGTGCATCGCCCTATAATGCCAATGCTGGCGTGGATATGAATGTAGCTCCGCCAAGAGCATTTACCTATCGCATCCTTTATAAGAACCTGGGCAATATTGCGCCGATGGCAGGGTATCCGAAAGTTGGCATAGACAGAAATGGAGATGGAGATTTCATGGATACAGATGAAGGCAGATACAGTATGAGCCAGGTTGGGAATGGTCATGACTGGATGAATGGCGAAGTATTTACCTACACACAAAATTTGCCGGCAGGCAGCGCTTACGGCTATCAGTTTTCTGCCAATGATTCTCTGGGTAATACGGCAGTTGCTACCAACACCGTTTATGTAGCAGGTCCATTAGTGACTAATCAGGGGCTGGACTTAAGCATATATGCCAATGATATCACCTTCAGCAATAACAATCCTGCGGTAGGGCAGCAGTTTACCGTGTCGGCGGTGGTACATAATAATTCGCCTTACAGCGCAAGCAATGTGCCGGTGCGTTTTTATAAAGACAGCGTGTTCCTTGCTGTTGCTACGCTTCCATACATTGGCCCGAACACGACGGCGACCATCACGCATAATTTTTCCTTTTCGCCTGATGGATTTTATCCGATCAAGGTCTGGATAGACAGCGCTAATACGCTTGCAGAGGCCAATTCGCTTAATAATTATGCGATCCGTCCGGTCATTGTAGGTAATTTTTCTGTGCCTGGTACGATCAATATTGCCAGTGCGGCCAATACGCAATCCTGTCCTTCACCCGCCGTGAATATCAGCGGCACCGCCGTGTATAGCGGTCTGAATCTGGCCGGCAATCCACCAGTGCTTGGCGCTACGGTGACGGTGCAGATTGTGAATGGACCTGCGCTTACCACCAATACCGTTACCGGCGGCAACTGGAGTGTGTACTACAGTGATTTCGGATGCGGTCAGAATCTGAATTATACGGTAACCGTTACCGATTATACGCTCGCCAATACTACAGGCACCGCTTCATTCAATGCTCCCTGCCAGAGCTGCGGCTCCGGAACAGGTGTTGAGTTTCCGGTCAATTATGCACAGGGCACACCATCTGGTTGTCTGCTGGAAAATACTCCATTCAGCTATGCGATCTCTTACCTGAATAACTGCAATCACGATACACTGCGCAATGACACCACTTATGTGTACGCAGACAATGTGCTCAAATACACACATACCAATGCACGCATCAATCCATGCATCACAACTGCTTATAATGATGCGTTCAACCTGGCCGCAGGAAATCACATGCTGTTCTATACCAATGTTCACTACGACACTGCGGGCAGGCATGAAGCCACTTACAGCACGAACGTTAATATAGAGCCGGCATTAGCGGATCTGTCATTGGGAAATTTTACGCAGGCGGGCAGCACTTCATTTTCTGTACGGGATTATAACAATGTATGCGTCAATGCAGGGGTACACAAGGTTTTGCTGTACGATTCTACAGCAGGAAATCAACAAATGCTGCTCGACTCATTTGCGGTGAACAGTATCTCAGGACAGAGCTACCAGCAGTGGAATTACAGTAATCCGGCGTTGCAGACGGGCTATCATTATCTGAGATTGGTAACAGATTCCTATCATACAATCAATGAGCGGAACGAGCTGAATAATGAGCTGAACGCCTTGCTGTATGTGCCTTTTCCTGAGCTGACCGTGAGCAATGTAGTGGCTTCGACGTCCAATCTTGCAGCAGGTGCACAGGTCAATTTCTTGGCGACCATCCATAATACAGGAAGCTCTACCGGTGCTTTTAAAGTTCAGTTTTATGCGGGTGGATTGCCCATAGGCGGACGAACCTCTGTATCCGGCCTTGCTTCAGGCACAACTGCAATAGTATTATCCAACGTATTTACAATGCCTGCAGGCAATTGTCCGATCAATGTTGTGGCAGTAGCAGATGCAGATCACGTAATCGCAGAGCTTTCAGAAAATAACAATGCTGATTCGCTCAATCTGGGTGCTGATATTATCAGCGGTGTAACGTGTAGTGGTGCCGGCTCATCCTGCAATCCGTATGTGGTAGCGAAAAGCATCAGCAATCATTTTGCCACCACAGTAAGCAATACCGGTATCCGCGACGCAGGGCAAATGGCGGTGAAATTTGATCTCGGAGGCATCATGATTGGTACAGATAACCTGACCGGAATTGCTGCGCAAAGCAGCGTGGTTACTGGTGTGGACTATACCTTCAATAATGCCGGAAACTATGTGATTCATGTGTTCCCGGATACTGCCAATGCAATCTGTGAAACATCAGAAGCCAATAATGCAGGCGCTATCTATGTAAATGTAGTAGAGGGATTGCCCGATCTGGAAATCCTGTCGCAGCACATTTCTCCGAGCAACCTGAATCCCAATCCTAATCAATCCATCACTGTAGTCGCTTCCGTATTCAATAAAGGAACGCAGAAGTCGAAGCCCGGAGTGATCCGCTTTCTGGTAGATCATGTACAGCTTGGCGCAGATGTGCCGATAGATACGCTGTATCCGGGCAGGGATACTTCGGTAATCACAACGGTTACGTATTCATCGCCAACAGTTGGCCCTAAGATCATTGAAGTGATAGCAGATGCCACGAATACCAATACAGAGCTGCGGGAAAATAATAATGCAGCAACGAGAGCCATTATTGTAGGAGGCGCGCCCGACTTTGCGCGCAGTCTTCATGAAGCAATTACGTTCTCTAAAAATGGCTTCCGGAAAGGACAGAACATCGATATCCGCAACTACATCCGCAATTATGGAGGCGACAGCGGCTCAGCCTGGCTGAAGTATTATATCGTCAATGACCTGGGAGAAAAATCGCTGCTCGATAGTGTGCGCTTTACCCTGCATTCCAATGACAGCGCGGTAATTGCAAAATCATGGAGCGTGAATATGGCCGGGCACGGACGTGTGATTACTGAAATAGCCTATAGCAATCCGCAGGAATTTAACGAGTTCAATAATACAGATAGCGTTGACTTCATAGCTGGTCCTGAGCTGAATGTTACTGCATTAAATGCAACCAGCAATGCCATCTGCGAGTACAGCCAATTGAATATCGGTTACAGCATTCATAAAGATGCGCAGACTGTTGCCCTCAAATGGTATCGCAGTGGATTATACACCGGCGATTCTTCGGCCAGCAGCTATATCAAAAACAATGTGGCGCTGAGCGATTCCGGAAATTATCAGTTGTATGTCACCGATTCTTTTGGTACAGAGCTTTCGCCGATGAAGCATATCATCGTTGACCCGGTGCTTATTCCTACCGTGTCCATAGCCGCAAAGCCTGGTAATGTAATCTGTAAAGGCAATTGGGTGAAATTCGCTGCAACGCCGGTGAATGGCGGTCCTGCACCTGCTTATCAGTGGAAGAAGAATGGCGTGAATATTGGCGCCAACAAAAGCATCTTTATCGATACCGCAGTCAGCAACAATGATCAGATCATGTGTGTAATGGTGAGTAATGAGACCTGTACTTCCACAGCGCCGGTAAGCAGCAGTACCATTCAGATGACCGTAAACGGGCTGAGCAATAATCTGGCTTCCAACAATGCATCGCAGACCAATGACAATGATTCCGGCATGTACTTTAACTACACCGACAACAACTGTCAGCTCATCGTCACGGTAAGCACCGATTCATTGCACGATCTCGGCATCACCACTGCTACCACCAATATCGATGCGCAGTTCTACGGCTTCGTACAGCGTTCGGTAGAGATCACACCGACCAATAATCTGCCGGCTACCGTCAGGCTCTACTTTACCCAGGCAGAATTCAATGCGTACAATACAGCGGTTGGTACAGGTCATGTGAAGCTACCGGTAAACAGCAGTGATCCTGCGGTGAATAATATCGTTATTTATCAGTACCACGGCCTGCCATCGGCAGGTACAACTGGCCCCGGCGGTCGCTATGATGCTTCCAACGTTTCTGTAATTGCATCTGCGTCTATCACGAAAACCTGGAATGCCGCATCGGGCTATTGGGAGATCAGCTTCCCGGTCAATGGCTTCTCCGGACACTTCCTGAAAGCGCAAAACATTGTACCGCTGACCATCAGCATAGGCGATATAGCTGCTGCGAATAAAGGCGCGATCAATGAAGTGCACTGGCAAACGCTGAACGAAATAAACGGGGATTACTTTGAGCTGGAGCGTAGCGCTGATGCGAAGAATTTTGCTAAGATCGCACGTATCAGCATGAATGGTACGCCAGCCGCTTACATATACATGGATAATGAAGCATTGACCGGAATGAATTATTACCGCCTGAAAATGTATGAACGCAATGGTCAGTTTGTGATGAGTAAAACAGTCAGTGCTTCAGTAATGCAGGGAGCATTTGCGATGGAAGTATTCCCTAATCCTGCCAGAACGAACATCCGTGTAACGCTGCACGATGCAGTCGCCAATGGAAAAATTATGCTTACAGATATCACCGGCAATACGATCCGTACAATGAATGCTACCGGCAATGTTCTCACCTTGGATTTGTCCGAATTAGCATCCGGTATCTACTTCGTCAGATACATGGATGACCTGCATAACCAAACGACACGCATCACCAAAGAATAAGACCAAAACCACCATTGCCCCTGTTAAAGCAGTAGTCGGAAGACTGCTGCTTTTTGTCTTTATCAATAAATACCAGCAAGCTATAAATGAAAAAAGGTTCCAGTAAAACTGGAACCTTGTAATTTTCGTGACCTCGTCAGGATTCAAACCTGAAACCTTCTCATCCGTAGTGAGATGCTCTATTCAGTTGAGCTACGAAGCCATTTCCCGATTGGGATTGCAAAGATAAGCACGTTTTTGAAAACAGCAAATCATTTTTTCAGAACTTTGCGCTGCTTCAATTTTTCAATCCTCACGTAAATGCATATTGAGATATGGTCGGTCGGTAAAGCCAATGAACCTTTTATGGACCCGGCTATTCAGCATTACTTACAGAAAATAAAGCTCTACAATCCGGTGGAGCTGGTGATTCTGCAACCATCAAAAAAAAACATCTCTACGGATGCGGCGCGCAACAAGCAGGCAGAGGAAGAGGTGATTCTGAAACGCCTGCAACCCCATCATCATTTAATATTGCTTGATGAGCGGGGCAAGATGCTGGACTCAAAAGAATGGGCCGGCCGCTTTCAACATTGTATGAACAATGGTGTAAAAACACTTGTGATCCTGATTGGCGGCGCTTTCGGCGTTACAGATGCGGTGAAGCATGCTGCCAGAGAAACCTGGTCGTTGTCGAAGCTGGTCTTTCCTCATCAGCTGGTAAGGCTTGTTGTGGCAGAGCAGGTGTACCGCTCCTTCAGTATCCTAAACAATTCTCCCTACCATCACGTATAAACAGGGTACATTCGCTGCTATGAGTTTCGGGCATTTTACAATTGCGCTGGTGCTGATCACGGTGCTTATTTCCATACCAGCCATGAGCGATGAACGGCTGGTCAATAAGCTGATTCTGTGGCCGCGCCGTATGGATAAACCAAATGAATACTACCGCCTGCTGACTTCCGGCTTCATCCATGCAGACTGGGGACATCTGTTCTTCAACATGTTTACCCTGCTGTTTATTGGATCTAATGTGGAGCAGCTTTTTAGCATTGTGAGTAATCCTTGGCTGTATATAGCAATGTATTTATCCGGAATTGTGGTTGCTTCTCTGCCTTCTTTTATCAAGCATAAGAACAATCCTTATTACCGTTCTTTAGGCGCATCGGGCGGGGTAGCGGCTGTGCTTTTTTCTTCTGTTTATTTTGCGCCCTGGGCAAAGCTGTACATCTATTTCTTTAAAATGCCGAGTATTGTGTTTGGAGTGCTTTACCTCATCTACTCAGCGTATATGTCGCGCAAAGGACAGGGAAATATTAACCACGACGCTCACTTCTTTGGAGCTGTTTATGGGTTGCTGTTCACCTTCGCCATAGACCCTACGCACGGGCAGCTTTTCTTACAGCAGATCATGCATCCATCTATGTAATTTTAGTGGGATAATACCGGGCTCATTTTTATTTTGAGGATGCTTCCGGTGGTTGATTTTACCTTGAACCGCTCATCCATTCTCATGCCGCATACCCATACGATGCGCTTATTGCTTTCCAGCACCCAGATTTTTTCTTTTTCATGCACCGGCAGCTTTTGATCAATGAAATAACGGCTCAGCTTTTTCTTCTTCATGCCCATTCCAAAAGGATAGAAATAGTCGCCGGTTTTCCAGCGGCGCAGTAGCAACGGTGCTTCCAGCTTAGACATATCCAGGTAAGCTATAGAAGCATCTGCATCCAACTGCTTCGGTGGTTCATTCAATTCAGAAAAGTGAAAATGATGATCCGAAGTAGCTATATCATTCTTCAAATCGTTAATCAGAATAAAATCAGCTTGCTCCGGTTTAGTAGTGGTGACGATCAAAAAATCACGGTTGCGGATAATCCGGTGTGTAAGTGAGGTGAGGTAACGGCCGCTTTCTGCAACCAGTAAGTCTGTAATAAAAGGAATCTGCTGTGTGATAAAGCCAAATTCATGAAACAGCTCATAGCAGATCGTATTCAACGGCTCACGATTTATGAGCAGCTTTACAGGTACATAATAATCTGCGCCGCGCTTTTGTAAAAGCTTATTACGCTCCAGCTTAATTGCATTATCATAGATCATTTCAGCCTCGCTGATGCGCTGGCTGGTTTCCATCATACGCTTTGCTGTACCGGGCATCTGCTCTTCCAATATTGGCAGCACCTGATGACGGATAGCATTGCGCAGATAATAATCGCCGCTGTTGGAGCTGTCTTCACGGTAAGCTATTTGATTTGTCGCCGCATACTGTTGCAAAATTTTCCGGTCAGCAAATAATAATGGACGCAGCACATAGCCATTCTTCGCAGGAATGCCATGCAGTCCGGCAATACCCGTGCCGCGCATGAGATTGATCAGCATAGTCTCGGCATTATCATCTGCATGATGGGCAGTGCAAATGGCTGTAAAATGATAGGCAGTTCTGACTGCTTCAAACCATTTATAACGCAGGTTACGGGCAGTTTCCTGAATGCCTGTACCCATTTCTTCAGCCTCCTTTGCTGTATCAAAATGAGCTACGAAAAACCGGACTTGCCGGTCATCGCACCAGCGCTTCACAAAGTCCTCGTCGCCATCGGATTCATCCTCGCGCAGCCCGAAATTGCAGTGCGCTACCGCAAGTTCAATGCCTGCATCAAAGAACAGATGTGCCATTGCCATAGAATCGAGGCCTCCGCTCACAGCAAGCAATGCCGCTCCATTCGCAGGTTTCAGCTTTTGCCAGGATTGCCTGAATGTTTCTGTTAGATTCATGAACAATTAATAAGCAAGGTCTTCATAAGCGGCCTGCAGCTCATTGTAAGTATGGTTGTCTTTAGCTGTTTTGGTAATAGCCATGCCCTGTTCGTAAATACGAATAGCATCCTCCTGATTACCCGCACGCTCCAGCAGCTTGCCTAAATGATAATAGGTAGCTACATAATCTTTATCGTTACGAAGATTTTGCTCAAAATAAGCCCGGGCAGTAGCATCATCCTCCAGCTTCACATATTCAAGCGCCAGCGCGTGATTGAGAAATGAATCTGAAGGCGATTGCTCCAGAAATTTTTTGAGCTGTTCAATGCGGTCCATGGGAAAAATTAAAGATTGAAATAAAAACAATTGCATCGGGAAGTATGCGCATGGATTTCCTTACATTTGTTCATCCCGCAAATCAGATTGTATGAAGTTCAGGTATTGCCCTTCGGGCAATGCATTTTGCTGATTATGCAGGAGCCGAAAACATGCTGCAAAGAAAGCACCGCATGATTTGTTAACCAAATTAAGTCAACTCAGTAACAACCGTCAATGAAAAAAGTTTTATTCTCCTTCCTCAGTACGCTGTTTCTATTTGCTGCACAGCAGTCGTCAGCGCAGAATACCGTCCGGGTATTTGATAGTGTGGTCTTCTATGATGGCTATGCAGGACTTGTATCCAATCCGCCGCCAACAGGCGTCAAGCGCTTCCGCAATGATCTAGTAGCGCGTAAGCTCACCAGCGCAGAATTGCAATCTATTGGCACATCGCTGAGCATCCGTGTAAAGATCAAGCCGATCTGTGATAACTACGATCGTATTGGGAATGTAAACCTGACACTCGTTCCTAAAGGCGATACCACTTACAATCCGAATACAGTAACACGGTTGGAAGTAGGGCGTTTCATCACTCCTTTTATGAATAAAAACCATAAGCCTGATACGGTCATTTACAACTACAGCGCCAATAATGTAGCGATGCTGCTGAAGGAAACGAGCATCACCACTTCTTATGATATCTGGGCAGAGCTGCAGGTATTTGGAGTGCCATACGCAGCGCAAACGCAGATCACCGGCTGCACCGGCCGTACAGATGTATTTGCCGGAACGCTTGACCTGATTACCAATTCACCGGCTCCAAGCCAGAGCAATAATGTACTGGTGCCAGTGGTTTTTCAGCATTACCTGAATAACTATGATTCTACAAAAACGGATACGATAGGTCTTACCACCAAGACATTCACCATGAATGTGCCGAATGCGCTTTCCGATGCCGCACTGTTTCTGATTACTTCTAACCACGGCTCAAATGCCAATGGCGAAGAGTACAACCGCCGTCAGCATTTCATCTATTTCGATGACCGTGAAGTGAGCAACTACATACCGGGCAGCACATCCTGCGAGCCTTTCCGTAAAGTAAACACACAGAGCAATGGTATCTATGGCACAACAGCTATGTCAGATGCCGACTGGCAGTCGTTCAGCAACTGGTGCCCCGGTGATGTGATTCCGATTCGTGGCATTCATCTGGGTCCAGTAACCGCCGGTACGCATAAATTCCGCATTTCAGTTCCTGACGCCGTTTTCTCCGGTCAGCAGGGGTACATTCCCGTATCGTTGTATCTGCAGGGCAAAACATCCGGTGCGCTGGCTGTTCCAAATGTAAATTTGCCGGAAGTAGTGCTGTATCCTAATCCCGTTAATGATGCATTGAACATTAAGTCCAGTGCGCGGATCAGTAAAGTAGAAGTTTACAATTTAGTTGGTCAGAATGTGCTTCAGGGCACCAATGACAAGCTTGACCTGTCTTCTCTGACTGTAGGAATGTATTTGGTACGCATTTATTTTGCCAACAACCAGAGTGTGGTTCAAAAGATATCTGTGAAATAATTAATCATTCGATAATGAGAAAGGGCGCTGTAATTCAGCGCCCTTTTTGTTATCCGGTTGCATTCAATAGGATTTAAGCCCGATGCATCGTGAATACAACGTACCTTTGCACGCTAAATTTAAAATGCAATGCCCGGATTTACCGTAGCAATTGTTGGCCGGCCAAATGTGGGAAAGTCAACCCTGTTCAATCGTCTGCTCGAACAGCGCAAAGCCATCGTGGATGATGAGAGCGGCGTTACGCGTGACCGTCAGTATGGCGTAGCCGACTGGAACGGAAAGTCATTCAACCTGATTGATACGGGTGGTTTTGTGAATAACAGCGCAGATATATTTGAGCAGGAGATCAAAAAGCAGGTGCTGATTGCGCTGGATGAAGCCGATCTGATCCTGTTTGTATGCGATGTAATGACGGGCATTACCGGCCTTGATGAAGAAATGGCAGGCGTTTTGCGCCGGGGTTCCAAGCCGGTGCTGATGGTCGTGAATAAGGTAGATAATGCGGAGCGCGGCCTGATGGCAACAGAATTTTACAGCTTTGGCTTTGAGCATACTTATTTCCTGTCCTCCATTTCCGGCAGCGGTACGGGTGAGCTGCTCGATCAGGCCACCTCTTACATGCCTGAGCCGGAGCCGGAAGAAAATGAGGAGAATGCTGTAGAAGAAGGCGCTAACCAACTGCACGGAAATGACCTGCCCAAGTTTGCCATTATCGGCCAGCCGAATGCCGGTAAAAGCACTATGCTCAACGCCCTGATCGGCAAAGAGCGCACTATTGTAAGCAGTATTGCCGGTACCACCCGCGATACCATTCATACACACTACAACCTCTTCAACCGTGAATTTATTCTTATAGATACTGCAGGTATCCGTAAGAAAAAGAATGTGCATGAAGATCTCGAATTTTACTCAGTGATCCGCGCCATCCGTGCTATGGATGAAGCCGATGTCTGCCTGCTGATGATTGATGCCACCAAAGGCGTAACCGCGCAGGATGTGAGCATCTTCAGCCTCGCTACACGTAAGGGCAAAGGTATTATTCTGCTGGTCAATAAATGGGATCTGGTCAATAAGGAAACCAATACAGCCCGTGACTTTGAAAGTGAGATTAAAGATAAGATTGCACCTTTTACCGATGTGCCGGTCATTTTCGTTTCTGCTACCGAGAAGCAGCGCATCTTCCAGGGCATGGAAAAAGCCATTGAAGTGTACGAGAACCGCCGCCGCCGCGTGCAGACTTCACAATTAAATGAGGTTATGCTGAAAGAGATCGAATATTATGCCCCGCCTATGACGCGCGGCCATCAGGTGAAGATCAAATTTGTAACACAGGTGCCAACAGCCGTGCCATCTTTCGCATTTTTCGCCAACTATCCGGATGCGATCAAAGAACCTTACCGGAAATTTCTGGAAAACAAGATTCGTGCACATTACAACTTCTCAGGAGTGCCCGTGCGCATATTTTTCCGGCAAAAGTGATTTTCGTAAATTGAGGAAAATAGATTTTTATGTCCGTAGCAGAATTGAAGGAACTGGTGCATCAGCGTGTAAATGAGGTGGAAGATGGATCGCTGCTCGAGGAAGTGCTTCGGTTTCTGAAGCCTGATGATAGAGTGGAAGAGCCGGGCATGCTTTACTTTATGGAGGAAGGGAAAAAAGAAATTGATCAGGCGATAGGGGATATTGAGCGGGGTGATTATCATACACATGAGGAGTTTGCAAAGCTCATGAAAGAATGTATTGAACGCCACAGGGATAGTTAGAAATATTCGTTGATCTAAATGGATACGACGCGCTTTAGAGCATATTCAGCAATTTTGGGACGAGCGCAATGGTTCTTCTCGTTTCAGCGACCTGCTAACCTTTAAAACATTAGAGGCGGCTCAATTGCTGGCTTCGCAACCAATGATTGGAGGTAAGACCTCCATAAAAGATGTATATCAAAAGTTGATAGCAGAACATTTCCTGCTTATTTACCGCGTAAAATCTTCAGAAATTTTTATGCTCAGGTTTTGGGATGCCAGACAAAATCCGCAAAAGCTCAAAAGATATTTATAGTGAAAAATAAAACGCTCAGAAAAGACAAGGTCAATATCATCACTCTTGGTTGCTCCAAAAACCTCGTGGACAGCGAGGTGCTCAGCGGACAGCTTCAGGCAAATGATATCAATGTGGTGCATGAGAGCGCTAAAAGAGATCACAACATAGTCGTGGTCAATACCTGCGGTTTCATCGATAAGGCCAAGGAAGAAAGTGTCAATACCATTCTTGAGCAGGTAGAGCTGAAGCGCCGCGGTAAGCTGGACAAGGTATTTGTAACAGGCTGCCTCAGCGAGCGATACCGGAATGATCTGGCGCTGGAAATACCGGAAGTGGATTCGTGGTTCGGAACGATGGAGCTGCCATTTATGCTGCAGAGCTTCAATGCCGATTATAAGAAAGACCTGATCGGCGAGCGCCTGCTGGCAACACCTTCGCATTATGCCTATCTCAAGATATCAGAAGGTTGCAACCGTACCTGTGCATTCTGCGCTATTCCATTGATGCGTGGCAATCATGTTAGCAAGACGATTGAAGAAGTAGTAACTGAAGCCAAAGCGCTCGTGCGCCGTGGTGTGAAAGAGATCATGCTCATTGCCCAGGAGCTGACCTATTACGGTCTCGACATTTATAAAAAGCGTGCGCTTGCGGATTTGTTGAAATATCTTTCCGATGTAGAAGGCTTACACTGGATTCGCCTGCACTACGCCTATCCATCCAAGTTTCCGTTAGAGATACTGGATGTAATGAATAAGCGGCCAAACATCTGCAATTACTTGGATATGCCCTTGCAGCACGCTTCAGACCCGATGCTGAAAGCCATGCGCCGCAATATTACCCAGGCAGAGATGCGCGATTTATTGGGAGAGATAAGAAGCCGTGTGCCGGGCATTTGCCTGCGTACAACACTCATTGCAGGTTTCCCCGGTGAGACGCGTGATGATATTGAAAGCCTGAAATCATTCCTGGAAGAGCAGCGTTTTGATCGCGTAGGTATCTTCACTTATTCACACGAGGAAAATACTCCTGGCCATGTACTGGAAGATGATGTGCCTGCCGAAGAAAAAGAAGCACGTGCGCAGGAAGTAATGGAAGTACAGCAGGAAATATCCTACGAAAAGAATCAGGAAAAGATTGGCCACACGTTTGAAGTGCTTATCGATAAAAAGGAAGCTGGCCGTTATCTGGCACGTACAGAATTTGACTCGGTAGAAGTAGATAATGAAGTAGTGATTGTAAGCGATAAGCCTCTGCCAATCGGTGACTTCGTGCATGTAAAAATCACCAAAGCTTACGATTACGATCTGGAAGGGGAAGTGATATAAAAGCCTTGCAAGTCCCGAAAGGGAGATTTACCATGTCGCTGGATGAAGGACTCAATCTAATGAGCAAGCATCAGAAAAACAGCCGGTGATTTCTCAAGCCGCGGCATTTGCTTCTTCCATTCATCTATAGTAA
This sequence comes from Chitinophagaceae bacterium, assembly GCA_965200035.1. GTDB lineage: Bacteria > Bacteroidota > Bacteroidia > Chitinophagales > Chitinophagaceae > UBA1952. The sequence goes on from OZ241334.1 coordinate 3,389,315, forward strand.
GCGTGCGGATTTGCTCGTCGGGAGCCGTCAGGTTTTGTGCAATGCAGATGCGTGTATTGCCGGCACAATTTTTAATCAGATCGGCTAATAACTGATTATTCCGGTAAGGCGTTTCGATGAAGAGTTGCGTCTGATATTCTTTTCTGGAAAGGGTTTCAAGCGCTTTGATGCGGGTGCTGCGCGCCGGATCCTTCACCGGCAAATAGCCGTAAAAGGCAAAGCTCTGGCCATTCAGCCCGGAAGCCATCAAGGCCAGCATCATAGAATTAGGGCCAGTTAAAGGCCTGATAACGGCACCAATGCGTTGTGCCGCGGCAACCAGCTCACTCCCCGGATCTGCAATACTCGGACAGCCGGCTTCGCTCATTACACCCACTTCATATCCTGCTTTCAGCCACTGTTTCAGAAGCGCGAAATCCGCTCCCTGATGTTTGTCTATTTCCGAAAACTCCAAAGGCTCAATCTGCAATTCAGGATGTAGCACTTTCAGCAGTCTTCTGCTGGTACGCGCATTTTCCACAAAAAAGTACCGAAGCCGGGCGGTGATGCCAAGCACTTCTGCAGGTAGTGTATGCAGCGCATCATCTGCTACAGGAACGGGAATGAGATAAAGCGTACCGGGCATTGTTTTTGAGGGTAAAAGTAAAAAGGTAAATGCCAAAACCTATTTGAATGGCTGCTTCTCTTTTAAATTTTTACTTTTTAATTAAATATGGTTCTTCCGCCTTCCTTTTATACCCGCACAGATGTTGTGAACATAGCCCGTGAGCTTTTGGGGAAAGTGCTTGTTACAAATATAAATGGCATACACACTGCCGGAATGATTGTGGAGACTGAAGCCTACGCAGGGCCTACGGATAAGGCCTGCCATGCTTTTTGTAACCGCCGCACCCGCCGTACCAATATTATGTTTGAAGAAGGTGGGGTAGCCTATGTTTACTTGTGTTATGGCATTCATCACTTGCTCAATGTAGTAACGCATGGGAAAGAACAGCCTTATGCCATCCTCATTCGCGGCATCGAGCCGCTGGAAGGCATGGATGCAATGCTTGAGCGAAGAGGAATGGATGAATTAAAAGCCTCTTTGACGGCAGGTCCGGGCTCGCTGAGCGTAGCCTTGGGCATTACCACAGCACTATCCGGGATTTCATTGCAGGGACCGGAAATAACCATTGAAGATCGTAGCATTAAAATATCCCAGAAAGACATCGTTACCGGTACAAGGGTAGGCGTAGCTTATGCCGCAGAAGATGCTTTATTGCCCTATCGTTTTTCTGTAAAAGGAAACAGGTATGTAAGTAAGGGCAAGGGTTTATAATGTCGCATTTGATGATACCTCTAAATAAAAAGCCTCCGCATTTGCGAAGGCTTTTTATTTTACTTTAGCTAAGCTTAGAACTTAGGGCAAGAGAAGTTATAACGCTGCTCACGGTCACGCTTGTTGATGTGGCCATTGAACGTCAGAGATATTTCGTAAGCGCCTTGTCCGCCAGTTGCAGCAGAAAAGGAAGATGCATTCACATCATAAGTAATGCCGAGGGTAAACTTAGTCCACTCGAAACCTACGTAAGGGCAAATGGCATCACCGTAGCGGTACCAGCCACCAAGATAGAATACAGTATTAGAGCGGTATTCAGGATCATGGCCCGGATTCAGTACGAAACCTGCGGCTGCACCCAGCATTACTTCTGTAGCGCCAGCCTGAGATTGATACTGACCACTTGCATAAAGCACCGTGTTTTCATTCAGATCAAATGAGCCACCGAGGTAAGCATTGATGCGGCTGTGCAGTCTGTGCTCTTCGCCTGAAGAGGTCAGGAATTGCTCAACCGGGCGGGTAAGGTGATGATAAGCGACACCAGCGTAGGCAGTGCCATGCTCGCTCACTTTACCGGAATACATAGCGCCGACAGTGAAATCAGGGTAAGAAAGATCTTTGTTAGGGAAACCTTCCTGTGTAGGACGTGTAATATCACCGGTTGTAGGATCAAGCTGATCTTCGAAGCGAAGCTTATCAAATTCGATTGATTTCTGAACAAGCATGCCCTGTACACCCAGAGAGAATGTATGTTGCTTTTCCCGGCCGAAAGCCAGGTGATAAGCGGCGGAAAGCCCAACACTGGTGTTGGTGAGTGCGCCTGCACCGCTCTTGTCATATGCGGCAACGATGCCTATTCCCAGTGCGTGACCTTCAGGTAGCTTACCTTTGAGGGTAGCTACGTCAAATGATACAACACCCGTCTGGTAAGGATTAGAAGATACACTATACCACTGTGCGCGGTAGTTCGCAGTAACACGCACGTCAAACTTTGTGAGGCCGGTCATGGCAGGGTTGAGCATTAGCGGCGTGGCAAAATATTGGGTATGGTGAATATCTTGCGCCCGTACAGAACCTATTGCTAACATGGCGGCACTCACGCCAAGTAATAATTTCTTCATCTGCAAAAAGTATGTTTTAAAATGCGGTTGTTAAGAGTTTCTGAAAGCCAAAGAAAAGCAATTCCTTTATATAATGCAAGACAATGGGTAAGATTATTTTAGTTGGGTCGTCAATTCTGTCTTTTACTTCCGTAAGACAGATCGCCTGAATCGCCCAGGCCGGGAACAATGTAACCCCGGGCCGTCAATTCCTCATCAATAGCGCCTGCCCAGATGGATACCTGAGGCAATTTACGCATAATATATTCTATACCTTGAGTACAGGCAATCGCCGCCACAATATGAATGGAAGAAGGCGTGCCATGTTCCAGCAGAGCCTCAATAGCCAGCGCCAGCGAAGCGCCCGTTGCCAGCATTGGGTCGGCTACAATCAGCGTACGGCCTTCTAAAGACGGAGTGGTCACGTATTCCTGCTTGATCTCGAAAGAGCCATCCCGGTGATGCTTGCGGTAAGCGGCTACAAACGCGGCATCCGCTTTGTCAAAATAGTTCAGAATACCTTGGTGCAGCGGCACGCCGGCGCGCAGAATAGTAGCCACCACGGGTTCTTGCTCCAGTTGCTCACAGGCAGCTTCGCCCATAGGCGTTTGTACGGTTACCGGCTGATATACAAGAGCTTTAGAGATTTCATAAGCCGCTACTTCGCCAATGCGCTCCAGATTTCTGCGGAAGCGCATCCGGTCATTCTGCACAGAAGTATCGCGTATTTCACGCATCCAGATACTGAGCAGCGAGTTCGTGTCACTGAGGTTAGTTACCATCTTGAGCGCGAAGATAATTTTTTTGTTCTTAGCTGTAGAATTACCATTCAGCATCCGTTGCGTCGCACTCTTGTGCAGCTACAGCTCTATTCGGCTTTTCCGGCGCTGCACCACAAATCCGAAATCCGCATTCCGAAATCCGAAATACAGACTACTTTTGCAGCGCCTTATATTTTCTTAAGCATTTAATAAAAACACCCAGCAGATATCATATGGCCACCGTTGACTTAGTAATGCCCAAGATGGGCGAGAGCATCATGGAAGCTACCGTGCTCAAATGGCATAAAAAGCCCGGCGATACCGTAAAAATGGACGAAACGGTGCTTGAAATTGCTACGGATAAGGTAGATAGTGAAGTGCCTTCCACTGCAGCCGGCACTATTACAGAAGTGCTTTTCAATGAGAATGATGTAGTGCCCGTAGGTACCGTCATTGCCCGTGTCAATACGGAAGGTGGCAGCGCTGCGGCCTCAGCACCTCAGCCTGTGGTAGTAAATACACCTCAGCCGGCAGCCGCTCCACAGGTATCTGCACCGGCAGTCGTTCAGAGTGCCGCTGCTCCATCCACAGCAGCAGGAAGCAATAAATTTTACTCGCCGCTCGTGCTCAATATTGCCGGCAAAGAAGGCATTGGCATGGCTGAGCTGGAAGGCATTCCCGGCACAGGCAGCGAAGGCCGTGTAACCAAAAAAGACATCCTCACTTATGTAGAGAACCGAGGCACAGGAGCGCAACCGGCAGCAGGCAATCAACAGGCTCCAGCCGCGAGTCCGCAACCGGCACAGGCTGCACAGCAACCAACTCAGCAGGCGCAACCAGCCACTAATTCTTCACAGCCAACCGGCAATTACGGTGATAATGTAGAGATCATTGAGATGGACCGTATGCGCAAGCTGATTGCCGACCACATGGTACGCAGCAAAAGCACATCGCCGCACGTTACCTCATTTACAGAAGCAGATGTGACCAACATTGTGCGCTGGCGTGAGAAGAATAAGGTCGGTTTTGAAAAGAAATACAATGAGAAGATCACCTTTACTCCCATCTTCATTGAGGCAGTAGTGAATGCGATCCGCAAGTTCCCGATGATCAACAGCAGCGTGGATGGCAATAATATCATTGTCAAGAAAGACATCAACATCGGTATGGCCGCAGCATTGCCAAGCGGCAACCTGATTGTTCCGGTCATCAAAAATGCAGATACCAAGAACCTGCTTGGACTGAGCAAGGATGTGAATATGATGGCTAAAAATGCCCGTAACAACAAGCTGAAAGCAGATGATACGCAGGGCGGCACTTTTACATTGACCAATGTAGGCACCTTCGGCAGCCTGATGGGCACACCGATCATCAATCAACCGCAGGTAGCGATCCTGGCGGTGGGCAGCATCAAAAAGCGCCCGATGGTCATCGAAACAGCGGAAGGCGATGTAATCGCCATCCGCCACATGATGTACCTGTCGCTGAGCTACGATCACCGCATCGTAGATGGCTCCCTGGGCGCCTCCTTCCTCACAGAAGTAGCCAATCAGCTGGAAGCGTTCGATGGCAACAGAGCTGTTTGATAAATGCAAAGTTTAAAATGTAGAATGCAAAAGACCGGTATAGTGCCGGTCTTTTTGCATTAATAGCCTTTACGGTAGTAGGGTAACAATATAACAACAGATAGCGATTAGCAGCACCATAGGATTCCGGCTAATTGAAGGGAAGGCCTATAGGGGCCTGAAGCTTTGTAGGGATTTTGTAGAAAAATAAAATCCACGTAGCCGGTAGCGGCCCATAGGGCCGGCAACATCCAACCCGGCAACGAACAAAAAATCAGGCTGTATAAAACCGGCTGATTACATTTTTTAAAGCAATACCAGCATCATTACCATCCAGCTTATGCCCCAGATATTGTAAGGCTTCCTGCTCTGAGTACAGCTTGTTCATGTGATTCATAGCCTCTTCATAAGCCCGTAAATCATTCCCGAAAAACTCGCTCAGAAACAGGTATTTATCATTCAGATCAATGAATGCACGGATGTCGCCTTTGGGCAACTGTGGCTTCACCGGTTCCTTAGTTACAGGCGCTGGCGGTGGTGTTGCAACTATAGGCTCAACCGGCTTTTCCTTCGAGAAGGCAGGTGCCTTCTCGGGCACAGGTACCGCTTGCTCCTGTTCCATCGCAGCCGTCAGCTCATCCAGCGTAGGCTCCTGTACATCCGGCACCTGCCTGCCTGCCATGCTGCCCCTTATCTCCAGCAGGTCGGCATAAAGAACGCGGGTATAATCGAGCATCAGATCTACATCTATGAAGGTACGGTCACTGTTGCGCTGGGCCAGTTCAGTAAGCTTGATAAGCACGGTGCGGATGCGCTGCATGGTTGGTTATTTCTTTAGAATTGAAAAATACACTATCCTGTAAAAACACCCTAACATTTGTCTTTAAATTTTAGGGTTTGGCTTTTACCTTAGCAGGCTTATGTTCATAGAACCACACCGATCCTCACTGCACCGAAAAGGCTGGATAGAAGTAATCTGCGGCTCTATGTTCTCCGGAAAATCAGAAGAGCTGATCCGGCGGCTGAAGCGGGCCAGAATCGCCCATCAGAAAATAGAAATCTTTAAGCCTGCAATCGATATCCGCTATGCGGTAAATGATATTGTAAGCCACGATGCCACCCGTATTCCCTGCTCGCCCGTAGAAAGCTCCGGCAGCATACATCTATTGGCAAGCGGAGTAGATGTAGTGGGTATAGACGAAGCGCAGTTTTTTGACGATGGACTGGTAGATGTAGCAGAAAGCCTTTGCCTGAGCGGCATTCGTGTGATTATTGCAGGCCTGGATATGGACTATCTCGGCAAGCCGTTCGGACCGATTCCGGCACTGCTGGCGCGCGCAGAATACATCACCAAGCTGCATGCGATCTGTATGCAATGCGGAGACATCGCTAATTACTCTTACCGGAAAACGGGCGATGGCGGAACTATTCTTCTCGGCGAAAAAGATTTATACGAGCCCCGCTGCCGCGACTGCTTTTATAAAGCCTCTGCCTGAGCCTCTGCCATCTTTCGCAAATGCTGCATCAACGCGCCAATCTGTTGATGCGTGGCTTCATCTTTCAGTTCATTTTCCTGAATCTTTTGTCCTGCGCTGCCCACGCTTAATGCAGATTCCTCCATCATCTTAGTGCCCAATGCTTTGAGTGTAAGCAGCAGCGATGCCAGCGCCTTATCGCCGCCTGAGTAGAGTGAGGAAGAGCTGATAGCCGCTACCGGCTTGTCGTTGAGCTCACCGGTAAACACAAGCCAGTCCAGCGCATTCTTAAGCGCGCCCGGTACGCCGAATGCATATTCCGGGGTGCCGATCACCACTGCATCAGCCTGTGCAATGGCTTCTTTCAATTGCAGCACAGCATTATTCGCCTCCGCTTCCGGACTGAAATAGGGCAGATCACCGATCCGGTCAAAGAGGACATAATCAGCACCGGCGGCTACGAGCGCATTTGCTGCAGCACGTAAAATAGCGCCATTGGATGACTGGCTGCGCAGGCTGCCGGAGATGCCCAAAACTGAAAAAGAGCCGGAGGAAAGCATGGATAATGATTTGCCGCAAAATACCGATTTGCAGGTTATGATGTCCGAAGCGTTCTCACGATTTTCCACCAACCTAATAGCGGGGCCAGATTATTGCCAGGGCAAAATTTGACAAGTTGCTGCAAAGATCAGATAAGCCTCATCAGCCATTGACCGCCTGATGCAGTTACTTCACTTTCGGCTGGAACTTCCCCGTTTCCAGACGGTAATAGATCATTTCCGGGTGGTGATATACCATTTCCGACTGGTAATACATGATTTCCGGGTGGTGATATACCATTTCCGACTGGTAATACATGATTTCCGGGTGGTAAAAAATGATTTCCGGATGGTGGTGAAGCATTTCCGGGTGGTAATATGCCATTTCCAGTTGGTGATATACCATTTTCGGGTGGTAATATATGATTTCCGGGTAATGTAATCCTGTCTCATGACGCTAATGCCATACTTTATATTGATTTTGTCAGCATAATCCTTCCCTTTGTCGGACTAAGCATCGCTTTCATCAATATAATATGGATTTTCATCAAACAGCCAATTGCCTTCTGTCTGGATTTAGCCCTGCTCCTCTTTGGGCTCAGGTCCGCGGAAATGGTCTTTTCCTTCCATAGCGGTGAGCTTTACCAGCCGTCCTTCACGTGCGGAACGATAAATGGCTTCCATGATCTTCTGATCCTGTACCCCTTCTTCGCCCGGAGTGAAAGGCATCGTATCATTTTTAACGCACTGGCTCATATGATCCATCTCTGAGGCAAATTGGTTTTTTGGCGGCATAGCCGGATGGGATTTCCACTCAACACCTTTGTCCTTTACTTCCGAAACCTCCATTTGCAATCCCTCATAGGAAAAAGCCGGGTCCATGCCAAAAGTTCCGCCCCGGTCGGCATAGCAGCGGTAGCGGCGGCTTTCGTGTACGCCATAAGTGGTGCTGCAATTGGCCATCACCCCTGAGGGAAACTGCATCTGCCACATCATCGTTTCTTCTACTTCTTTGAACCGTTCATCACCCGGCGTGCTGTACTGATGGGCGCTTACCCAGAGAGGTTCCTCGCCGGTGAGATAGCGAATGGTATTCAGGCAGTACAGTCCAATGTCAGGCAACGCACCCCCGCCGGCCAGCTGTTTTCTCAGCCGCCATTGGGTGGGATCGCCGATATTTTGTGCATTCATCGCTTCAATGGCCCGCACTTTCCCCCAATGTTCATCCCGTACCCATTCTTTGATCTGCTTATGCTGCGGCTCATACTGGATGCGGTACGCGATCATCAGCTTTACGCCCGCTTTCCTGCAGGCGCTTACCATATCCTCCGCATCCGCTACGCTGGTTGCCATCGGCTTTTCGCACAGTATATGCTTACCGGCTTTAGCGCCCCGGATTACGAACTCGGCATGCATACTGTTGGGCAACACAATGTAGATGACGTCCACCTCTTTATTGTGGCGCAGCTCATCGAAGCTGTTATAGTTGTAGATATTGTCTTCTGCTACTCCATATTGCAGCGCCACTTTTTTTGCCTTGTTGCGGTTGCCGCTTACCAGCGCGGTTACTCTGGAATGCCTGCATTGCGCAAAAGCGGGCAGTATCTGATTAAGCGAAAGCGTGCCCAGCCCAACAATAGCATAGCCGATACGCTTGTCGGGCGCATCAGGAGTAGGTACCGGTTGATCTTTCTTTTCGGATGGATGATCGAGCGGCTTAAGTGGTACCGGTTTCCCATCTGCAGGAATGGTCGGGGCTTTGTCGGGAGCAGTCGGGCGGCTTTGCGCGCCGGCGCTCATTGCGAAATCGCCGATGAAAGTGGCTGCCAGCAGGCCCGCGCCGGTATGTTGCAGGAATTTTCTGCGGCTGTAATCCGGATCATTGTCCGTTAATTTTTCCACGAAGCTTATTTTCCTCATAATGGTTGGTTGAGCAGGAATTATTGATAGCAATAAAATAGTGCCGTACAGATATTTAAGGATCTGAGGACAATCTCCACATTGCGTCATTTGATGTTACTTTGCGCCATGCGTTCCCTTTTATTCATTGTATGCTTTGCCCTGCTTACAATACCTGCCGCTGCCCAAAATGGCGACGACGGAGTATGGAGCCTGCAACGCTGTGTTCAGTATGCGCTTGAGCATAACCTGTCTATCCGTCAGAATGTGCTTAACGAGCGGCTGGCCGCCCTGACCCTGAAGCAGAGCAGGCTGGCTCTATTGCCCAATGCCAATATAGCTCCGGGTTACGGCCGCAGCTTTGGCCGCTCGGTAGATCCGACTACTAATCAGTTTGTACAGGGCAGTTACGACTTTCTGAGCTTGGGCGGCAATGCCGATGTATTGCTGTTCGGCTGGTTTCAGCGCCGGAATACGATTGCCCGCAATGATCTGAATTATCAGGCAGCCATAGCGGATCTGGATCAGTTGCGCGATGATGTATCGTTGAATATTGCTACCGGCTATCTGCGCGCGCTGCTGTCCAAAGAGCAGATCAGCGTCAACGAAAAGCAGGTGTCGCTCTCTCAGGCTCAGCTTTCACAGACGGAGAGGTTTGCAGAAGCAGGCCGCGTACCGCAGATCAATGTATCGCAGCTGAAATCACAACTGGCTACAGACAGTGCCAATCTCATCACCGCTATTTCGGATTATACCGCATCTCTGCTGGACTTGCGCGCTTTACTGAATCTTGATTTTGAAGTTCCTTTCGAAGTGACTGCTCCTGCCGTGCCGCTGGATCAGTCCACGCTTCTGAATAACACGCCTCAGGCAGTTTATGATATTGCCGCCAAGCATTTTGGCGCTATAAAAAGCAATGAGCTTAAAGTACGGGCCGCCGAAAAAAATCTGAAGGTTGCTAAAGGGCAGCTTTATCCGCAATTAGCAATCAACGCGCAGCTTGGCTCCAGCTATGCCACAACCTATAAGGATTATGGAACGCCTGTGATCACCGGCTCAGCTCCTACGGGAAGCTTTGTAGATGTTGGCGGCCAGAATTATGCCATCTATCAGCCAACGTACTCGCTGCCGGTAGTGCGCACCACGCCGATCAATAGTCAGTTTAATGATAACTTCAGGCACACATATTCGGTGAATCTCAGCATTCCTATTTTCAACGGCTGGCAGGCACAGACGAATGTGCGTCAATCGCGGATCAATATGGAATCGCAGCAGCTCAATAAAGATCAGGCGAGCCTTACACTGAAACAGAACGTGTATAAAGCCTATAATGATGCCCGTAATTCCATTCAGAAATATTATGCGGCGCAAAGAGCTGCCGATGCTGCGCAGGAAGCCTTCTCTTACGCCAAAAGCCGCTACGAAAACGGATTGACCAATACAGTAGAGTATCTGGTGATTCAAAACAATCAGTATAAGGCGGATGCAACAGCGACCAGCGCAAAATTTGACCTGATTTTCCGCCTCAAGGTTATTGACTATTACCTCGGCAACCAGATCAAATTGTAACCACAGATTCATGCTTAGTCCTCAAGAAAAAATGAAAGATATTCTGCTGAAAGCAGCCCACGCTGCCGGCGACCTGATCAAGACGCGCTTTAACGGTCCCTTTACCGTTGAGCATAAAGAAGGAATCAATAATCTGGTTACGGAGATAGATCGCCTCTCAGAAAAGACAATCATCAGCATCATTCTCGAAGCGTTTCCCGATCACAGCATTATTGCGGAAGAAGGCGGCTCTATTGACAATGGCAGCGACTACCAGTGGATCATTGACCCGATAGACGGTACGGTGAATTTTGCGCACGGCATTCCGCTGTGCTGTGTGAGCATTGGCCTTATGAAAGAGGCGCAGATGCTGATGGGCGTGGTGTATAATCCGATGATGAATGAGCTGTTTTTTGCAGAGCAGGACAAAGGAGCTTACCTGAATGAACAGCCGATCCATGTATCTGCAAAATCAGATTTCAGGCGGGCTTGTCTGGTAACCGGCTTCCCTTACGAATGGCCGGAAGATAAAGAGCATCCGGTAAAGACTTTTGAGCGCTTTGTGAAGCAGGGACTGCCGGTGCGCAGGCTCGGCTCAGCCGCCATCGATCTGTGCTGGGTAGCCTGCGGGCGCTTTGACGGCTTCTGGGAGTACAGCCTGAATGCGTGGGATGTAGCTGCGGGTTACCTCATCGTTACCGAAGCAGGCGGAAAGGTGACTAATTTTGCCGGCGATCCGTATGATGTATTCAGCAAGCAGACGCTGGCTACCAACGGATTGATACATGAAGATATGCGGCAGATTATTGCTGCAGCAAACAACTATTAAAAGAAGAGGCGCAGGATGCGCCAAAGATATTTTTTCAGGAATGGAACAACAGCAACGAACAGAAATAAGTAGCCTCGGAGAGTTTGGTCTCATAGAGCATCTGACCCGCGAAGGCGAGACCACCCAGGCCGGAACCCTGCTCAGCGTAGGCGATGATGCGGCGGTGATCGATCATTTTGGCAAGCAGACCGTCATCACCACAGATCTGCTGCTCGAAGGAGTCCATTTTGATCTGGTGTACACACCGCTCAAGCATCTGGGCTATAAAGCAGTTGCCGTGAATCTTTCGGACCTCTGCGCCATGATGGCTACGCCTACGCACATTACCGTAAGCATTGGCATCAGCAACCGCTTTTCCGTTGAGGCGCTGGATGAACTTTACAGCGGCATCTATGCAGCCTGCGAGCGCTATGGTGTTGACTTGGTGGGCGGTGATACTTCTACTTCACTGAAAGGCTTTGTGATCAGCATTACAGCCGTTGGCGAGGTAAAAACGGATGAATTCGTGACCCGTTCCGGCGCAAAGGCAAATGATCTGATCTGCGTAAGCGGCGATCTTGGCGGGGCATTCCTAGGATTACAATTGCTGGAGCGCGAAAAGAAAATATTCCTGGAGCATCCCGATGTGCAGCCGGAGCTGAACGACCGCACTTATGTGATAGGGAGACAGCTGAAGCCCGAGCCGCGCACCGATATAGTGAGCTGGCTGCAGGAGCACGAGATTAAGCCGACTTCTATGATCGATGTAAGTGACGGGCTTAGCTCTGAGCTGATTCACCTATGCCGCAAAAGCGGAACTGGCTGTCTGATCTATGACGATAAGATACCCGTGCATCCGGAAACGAAGGAAGTGGCGGAAGAGCTGCACCTGAGCGCAATCACCTGCGCGCTGAGCGGTGGGGAGGATTACGAATTGCTGTTTACTATCAGTCAGGAAGATTATGAAAAAGTAGCACGCAATCCCGGAATTTCGGTAATTGGCTACATGACGGATGCCGAGCAGGGAATGGCCTTGCAGACCACTGCGGGCGAGCGGCATAAGATACAGGCGCAGGGTTGGAATGCTTTTGTTGTCTAAATATTAGCATTTTGTTAGGCTGCGTAAATAAATTTTGTATTTTGGGCTAAATTTTTTCACCACAATGAAATTCTGGAAATCCGTTTTTCTTTCAACAGCTGCATTTGTGGCTATTGCTTCTACCATAACATATACATCCTGTGAAAAAGACGCCTGTACTGAGCTGAAATGCCGCAATGGCGGAGCCTGCGCAGAAGGCTTTTGCCGCTGTAAGACCGGTTATGAAGGAGCAGAGTGTGAGCTGAAGCAGACCGATAAATTTCTGGGCACTTACGTAGGCTTTAATCATTGCAATACCGATCCGGCGCTCGTTGATACAGTAGACGTGATCTTCCATACAGAGCCTAATGTGCTTCGCTTCTATCGCCGCGCCGATGCAGGTACGGTATATGTGGGCACTGTATCCAACTACAATGTTATTGTGGATGACGCCGTGAATGGCAATAACCGCAGGCATGTGAACGCGATCATTGATGGCAAAGAATTGACTGTTGAAGTGGAAAATTACACCGGCAGCAACAAATCTGTCTGCAGCTTCGTAGGTGTGCGCACCGATCTCCAGAAGTGATCCCCCTTGCTAATATTTTGATAAGCCGGATAGGAATATCCGGCTTACTTTTTTTAATGAAAGACCATTAACGTAAGTTTGCGCTATGTCTATCAAGGTTTCCTCACTTACAAAGATTTACGGCACACAGAAAGCGGTTAATGGTATTTCCTTCGACCTGAAGAAAGGGGAAATCGTAGGCTTTCTCGGTCCTAATGGTGCAGGCAAATCCACAACCATGAAGATGATTACCGGCTATCTTCCTCCTACAGATGGAACCGCTACGGTGGCCGGTTTTGATTCACAGACTCAATCCCTGGAAGTGCGCAGGAGGCTCGGCTACTTGCCCGAGTCCAATCCGCTGTACATGGAGATGTATGTGAAGGAATATTTGGAGTTATCGGCCGGCATTCACAAGCTGGGCAAGGATACCAAATCACGTATTGACGAGATGATCCAGCTTACGGGTCTTGGCAAGGAAGCCCATAAAAAGATAGGAGCGCTTTCCAAAGGCTACAAGCAGCGGGTAGGGCTGGCGCAGGCCATGCTCCACCGCCCGGAAGTATTGATTCTGGATGAGCCGACCTCTGGTCTTGATCCCAATCAGATTGTGGAGATCAGGGATTTGATTCTTGAAATCGGTAAAGAGAAAACGGTACTGCTCAGTACCCATATCATGCAGGAAGTGCAGGCGATGTGCAGTCGCGTGATCATTATCAACGGTGGCAATATTGTAGCAGATGATAAGGTAGAAAAATTAAAACAACATGAGCAGGATAAAACTGCGGCGATTCTGGTTTCTTTTGATAACCCGGTCAGCGCGCAACAATTGAAGTCGCTCAAACAACTGAAAAAGCTGGAAGAGCTCGGAGCTGGTAAATGGCGCCTTTTTACCGACAACCCCGAAATCCTTCGCAGAGAAATCCTGCAAATGGCGTTGCAGCAGGATCTGAGCATCAGCAGCATACAGACGGAAACGCAATCGCTTGAAGATGTATTCCGTAACCTGACCAAAGCATCAGCACCGGATAAGCAGGAGCCGGCTTCTTAGGTCCGATTATTGCACCACTCTTTTCAGTGCCATTATATAGCCGCTGTGCAATCCTTCGTGGTACAGGAGAAAATCCAGCGCTTCATCAATACTGCTGATCACCGCTCCGTAGCGCGTGGTGAATGTATCATAGCCGGTGAAGATTCCTTTATTATAATGCTCATCCAGTGTATTGAGCGAACTGCTGAGCAGGCTTTTTAACTTATTGATCTCAGCTGTACCCGCAATGCTTTCCGGGCGTGATCCCGGCTTGTAGGCGTCAAAAAGGAAAGGTCTGTAATCAAATCGCGGTGACCGGTGCGTACATAGCATAGCCCTTGCTGAGCGGCGACCAGATGTCCCATATTCCAGATGATATTATTGCTGAAGCCGGCAGGGATTGTATTCAGCGCTTCGGCAGTCATTCCTTCCGTGACCTGTAGTAGGTATTGGCGCGTTTTACTGATATTGTTGATGGTCTTATGCATGATTGCTATAGCTAAATGTGATGGTTATTAACGGGGTTGGCACGATTTTCAAATGTTTCTTAATGAACCAAACAAATACAGTCATGGAAGCTGATGAAAAGCATATTACTGATCCGCAGCAGGACGAGATCAACGGTAACTTTCTGAAAATGCCATTTGAAGGAGTATTTGGTGGCACAAAGGAAGGACAGAAAAGCGAAGAAGAGATCAAGGATGAGCGTCCGCTGAAAGAAGCAGAGAAAGGACAGGAAGAAAAAAAAGAAGGATGAACCCATTGGGTTCATCCTTCTTGCTAAAGAAAAATTGCCTGATAAAGTTGATCAGCACTTGAATTATTTGCGGATAGCGGCCAGCACCTCGTCATTATCGGGCTTGGTTCCCGGATCAAACATGGCTACAAGTTCGCCTTTTTCATTCAGCAGGTACTTCTGGAAGTTCCACTTTACCGAGCTATTCATTACGCCATTATATTTTTTGTCGGTCAGCCATTGATAAATGGGGGCCTGGCTGCCGCCTTTTACCGAGATTTTTGCTGCCATCGGAAAGGTGACGCCATAATTCTTTTTGCAGAATTCAGCGATCTTCTCATTAGAGCCCGGTTCCTGATATAGGAAGTTATTGGCCGGAAATCCTACAATTACCAGCGTGCTCTTATTCGCTTCATAGAGCTTCTCCAGCGCTTCATATTGTGGAGTATAGCCGCATTTGGAAGCCGTATTCACAATCATGATCTTCCTGCCTTTGAACTTAGAGAAGTCAATGGTGGTGCCATCCAGCGCTTCCACTTTAAATTCATAAATGCTCTTCGGCACATCGCCTGACTTCGGAGCCGGAAAAAAGAAAAACTTAAACAGGAAAAGCATGGTGTACATCATACGGTATAGTTTGGATAACGAAGATAAGCTACGAAGAAACGAATCATGCGGTTTGGATGAAAAGATAATGATTGTCGGGCGCGGGCTTTAATGCAAATAAGCCTCCAGTCATTATCAACTTCTATTGCTATAAATTTGCGCGCTCATGAATGCCTGGTCTGTCCGCTTTTTACTGTCTGCAATCTGTATGCTCCTGGCTGCAGGATGCGCCAACATAGTGCCGCCCTCGGGTGGGGCGAAAGACGTGACGCCACCTAAACTGGTCAGCGTAACTCCTAAAGATTCATTGGTGAATACGCGGGCTACCAAAGTTCGCTTTGATTTTGATGAATATATTAACCTTTCAGACGCATCGTCGCAGGTCATTATTTCTCCGTTGCTGCCGGTGCCGCCAACCGTTGCATCGCTGGGCAAGCACCTGACTATCACCGTGCCGGATTCACTGCTGGAGGAAAATACAACTTACCGCATTACACTCGGCACTGCTGTGCGCGATCTGAATGAAAACAATATCTACAAAGGCAAAGGATATATTTTCAGTACCGGCGCTTACTTCGATTCGCTGAGTATTTCCGGGAAAGTGCTTGATGCCTCAACCGGACTACCCGATACTGCCGCTACCATTGTACTTTATAACAGTGCAGAAAACGATAGTGCGGTAACGCGAAAGAGGCCGCGCTATGCTACCCATGCAGATGCAGGAGGGAATTTTTCCTTACAGGGATTGCCCGGACGCAGCTTTAAGATCTATGCGCTGAGGGATAAGAATGCCAATCTACTATTCGATGACCGCACAGAATGGATCGCTTTCAATGATAGTCAGGTAGCTTCCGGCGCCGATACTGCTGCAAAAATCACCCTGCGCACCTTTCCACAAACCACAGATACGGTTAAACCTGCAGATGCAAGCAGAAAAGAGCTGCCCCGGAATAATATTACCGGCTATAATGTGTTGGTGGATACAAGTGATATCAGACGGAGATCGCAGGATATTACTGCACCGCTGGATATCGCATTCAGCAAAAAAATGGGGCACATAGAAAAAGAGAAAATCTTTCTTTCCAGCGATAGCGGCGGAGTTACTACTGAAGCCGTAACAAATATTTCATTAGACAGTATCGGCAAACTGCTATCGATTAATACCAGATGGGCGGAAAATACCATTTACACCCTTCGCCTTCAGAAAGGCTTTGCGAAAGATACAGCCGGTAATGATCTCTTGCCAGGGAGGTATGTATTCCGTACCCGCCGCGACGATGATTATGCCAAGCTGCAGATCCACATGCCAACCAAATATTACGGCGATGGCTTCGTGCTGCAGGTGACGAATGAAACAGATACCATCTATAGAAAACCCATACTGGATAGCAATATCAGCCTAGTGCGCATCAAGCCGGGAAATTATAAACTGCTCGTCATCGAAGACCGCAATAAAAACGGACACTGGGATACCGGCGACCTGTTTGGCAAAAAGCAGCCTGAACGCGTCATCCCTTTCGAGCGCACTATAATGCTGAAGCCGGGCTGGGAAAATCAGGAAGATTTTGAGTCTGCGCCAAAACCAGTGCCGGTAAAATCTCCTCAAAAAAATACCCTTCCCACACCCAAGTAATACCCGTTGCGTTTTATCTTACGGGCATGAAACGCATTTTACTTTCACTTTCTATGCTGTCTGCCCTGTCATCGCTGGCGCAGGACCACATGACACCCGAATTGCTCTGGAGCCTGAAGCGTGTGAGCGCAGATGGTATGAGTCCTTCGGGAAAAACGCTTTATTATTCCGTAAAACAGGTTGACTGGCGCACGGAGAAAAGCACTTCAAAGCATTACCGCATGAACCTTTCCGGCGACAGCGAAGGCACAGAAGTGAAGACTGGCGAAGGCATGAATGTATTTCAGCGCGATGCTAATTCCTGGTATGCAACCGGTAGCGATAATAAAATTTACTACAGCGCCAACAGAGGTGAAAGCTGGAAGTCAATGTCTGTAGATATGGGCGAAGGTGCAGGCAACATCCGCATCTCGCCCAACGGCCATTATGTGGCTTTTTCAAGAGAAGTATTGATCCATAAGATAGATGGCACAGACCTGTATCCCGATCTGCCTAAGACTACCGCAAAAGTGTATCGTGACCTGAACGACCGCCATTGGGATACCTGGGAAGACGGTAAGTACGGGCACATATTTATCGCTGAGATCGGCAGCAGCAAGGCCGCACGTGATATTATGGAAGGCGAGCCGTACGATTGTCCTCAAATGCCATTCGGAGGCATGGAAGATTTCATCTGGGCGCCGGACAGCAAAGGCCTCGTATATGTTTGTAAAAAGAAGGAAGGGAAAGAATATGCGCAAAGCACCAATACCGATATCTATTTCTATGAGCTGAGAACGCGCGAAACTATCAACTGGAGTGCCGGCATGATGGGCTATGATACCAATCCTGTTTTCAGTCCCGATGGCCACCGCATAGCATGGCTCAGCATGAAGCACGATGGCTACGAAAGCGATAAGACAGATATCGTAGTCATGGATATAGACCGCAAAGCGCTGCATAAGCTCAACCTGACCGCAGGATGGGATGGTGCCGTAGGAGGATTTTCCTGGGCCAACAATAGCGATCATATTTACTTCAACGCTCCCTGGCGCGGCACCGAGCAGCTTTTTCAGGTAAATGTGCCTGCCAACCTCATGGTGCGCATGATGCCATCGGTAACCCAATTGACTGATGGTAAGTTCGATATCAATGGTATCATAGGTCAGGCAGAAAATGGGAAGGTGATCGTAACCCGCACAGATATTAACCGCGCAGCAGAAATATTTTCGGTGAATCCGGAAGATGGAGCAATGAAAATGATTACGCATGCCAACGATGAAGTATACAGCAACATCACACCCAGCGAAACCACGCTGCGTATGGTTAAAACCACAGACGGCCGTCAGATGGGCGTATGGGTGATCTATCCGCCTAATTTTGATCCCAAGAAAAAATATCCGACCCTGCTTTATTGCCAGGGTGGACCGCAGAGTGCGCTTACTCAGTTTTACAGCATCCGCTGGAATTTTCAGCTAATGGCCGCCAATGGCTATATCGTAGTAGCGCCCAACCGCCGGGGTATGCCGGGCTGGGGTGTGAAATGGAATGAAGAGATCTCCAAAGACTGGGGCGGACAGCCGATGCGCGATTACTTGGCGGCCATCGATGATGTAGCTAAAGAAGATTATGTAGATAAGAAACGCCTCGGTTGCGTAGGCGCATCGTACGGCGGCTACAGCGTATATATGCTGGCCGGTATGCACGAAAACCGCTTCAAGACATTCATCGCCCATGATGGCCTCTTCGATCTGAAAAGCTGGTATGGAACTACCGAAGAGCTGTGGTTTGCCAACTGGGATATTGGTGGAAACTACTGGCAGAAAGATGCGCCGAAGAGCTACGAAAAGTTCAACCCAAGCAACTTCGTTGGCAAGTGGAATACGCCGATCATGATTGTGCAGGGCGGCATCGATTACAGGGTGCCCATCGAGCAGGGACTGGAAGCTTTTCAGGCAGCCCAGTTGCGTGGTATTAAAAGCAAGCTCCTTTACCTGCCCAACGAAAATCACTGGGTATTGCATCCACATAATGGCCTGGCCTGGCAGCGGGAATTCTTCGGCTGGCTGAAGGAGACATTATAGCCGGCATCAACTCATCAGATAAAACATCCCATGCCCTAAAGCATGGGATGTTTCTTTTTAGAAATCACTTTAATCAGGTGAAAACTGGCCGAATGAGAAACACAGTAAATACACTTTATTGCATAGCTGTAAAGTCAGATAACACAATTATACAGTTGCGCGTTCTTATAGAATAACACGGACTATTTTTGATTTGAAATCAACTGATAATAATGATTTCACAGGGATAACTACATTATGTTATAACATTCCAAGCCCCTGTAAACCTCCTGTAAGATGGCTGTTTCCAAAAGGAACAGCCTCTTTCAATTATAAGACATCTTGCCGGTGGCTGTTCTTCTATTGGGTAAATAAATCCATCGAGAAGAAGCGGCTACAAATAATATATTTGCGTCTTTTTTACAGTGAACCCTATGAATGCTTTGTTGAAATTGCTGCTTCTTTCGATAGCAGTTGTCTTTTTTACACCAGCTTCCGCACAGGTTATGATGTCCGCGGAATATGCTTCAGGCGAAAACATTGCCCGTGCCAAAGCAACATTGCTGCCTGAAAATACGTACACATTCAGCTCGGAAGCCTATCGCTTTTACAGGTTAAGCATTTATGGCTGGCGACCATCCTACATTAATTTTGGCGCGGCTGCTCAGCTTTCGCACACAGCGTTTACTGTTGATCATACAGCAGCCAACCATCGCCTGAAGTATGAAGCTGAATTTTTAAGCGTAGAGCCGTTTCTGGACGCATCCGTTGACCGGAAAAAAATAATGCATCTTCAGATCGGATTACCCATGAATGTTTTGACAAGCGGAAAACAAAGACGGGAAGAGCTTGTTAGAACGAATTATAGACCGGTAGAAGATATTTCTTCAAGAGACAGTTTCAGAAAATTTATTCCTCAGATTGCTTTTCGGATTACGGCCACCTTTCCGGTGATTAAGTGGCTGCGTGTAACAGGCAGTGCGGGCTACATCATCACACTGGACCGCTATGTAGATATGGATGACAAGCATGTGCATCCCGTGCACATTTATCTGGGCTTAGGCATTGGCTTTAATACGCTGGGAAAGCATCAGCCACAGCGGAAAATAATGATGGAATAGATCACTCGTCATACACGCTCAGTTACAGAGTCGACGTTCATTCAAGGTATCGTGCTGATCTGATATGGCAAACGGCTATCGCAAAATTTGGTTTAGCATTCTTTTATACAAACCCGATTTCATTTCCACTTTCATTTTTGGTAATTTCGCGGCACGTTCCAAAAAAATAAAATTATTCAGTCATGGCCTTTGATCTCGATCTTATTCAACGTGTGTACAAAGAGATGCCCGATAAGGTGGCGCAGGCGCGCAAGCTGGTAGGCCGTCCGCTTACCCTCGCAGAAAAAATCCTTTACGCCCATACTTTTGAAGCTCCGCAGCATACATATGAGCGAGGCCGCGATTATGTGAATTTTTCCCCGGACCGCGTAGCCATGCAGGATGCAACGGCTCAGATGGCTTTGCTGCAGTTTATGACCGCTGGCCGCGATAAGGTAGCTGTTCCAAGCACGGTACACTGCGATCACCTCATTCAGGCAAAATCAGGCGCCGAGCAGGATCTGACTACGGCCAACGAAGTAAACAAAGAAGTTTACGCATTCCTTTCTTCTATTTCCAACAAATACGGCATCGGCTTCTGGAAGCCCGGTGCAGGCATCATTCACCAGGTAGTGCTTGAGAATTATGCATTCCCGGGTGGGATGATGATCGGTACAGATAGCCACACGCCAAATGCCGGTGGTCTTGGAATGATTGCTATTGGTGTGGGTGGCGCTGACGCGGTGGATGTGATGGCCGGCCTCGCCTGGGAGCTGAAAATGCCCAAACTGATTGGTGTAAAGCTCACCGGCAAGATGAGCGGCTGGACCAGCGCAAAAGATGTAATCCTGAAAGTAGCAGGTATCCTGACTGTAAAAGGCGGTACCGGTGCGATTGTTGAATATTTTGGTGAAGGCGCTAATAGCCTGAGTTGTACAGGTAAAGGCACCATTTGTAACATGGGTGCTGAAATCGGTGCTACCTGCTCATTGTTTGAATACGATGAAAAGATGGCTGCTTACCTGCGCTCTACCGGCCGTGAAGCCATTGCCCGCGCTGCAGATGGTATCAAAGATTATCTGCGTGCAGATGATGAAGTATATGCCAATCCTGAAATCTTCTACGATCAGGTAATTGAAATCAATCTGGATGAGCTGGAGCCTTACGTAAATGGTCCGTTCACACCGGATCTTGCTACGCCGATCAGTGAGCTGGCTAAAGCAGCCGCTGAGCATGGCTGGCCTGAAAAGGTAGAAGTAGCGCTCATCGGCTCTTGTACCAACTCTTCTTACGAAGATATTTCCCGCGCAGCGTTCATCGCGAAGAATGCGATGGAAAAAGGCCTGAAAGCCTCCAGCGAATACACCATCACACCAGGCTCTGAAATGGTACGTTTCACCATCGAGCGCGATGGTATGCTGAATACATTCGCCAAAATGGGCGGTGTGGTATTGGCTAATGCCTGTGGTCCGTGCATCGGTCAGTGGGCTCGCCACATCGATGATCCGCAACGTAAGAACACGATCGTAACTTCCTTCAACCGCAACTTTGCCAAGCGTAATGACAGCTATGCAGGCACCCACGCATTTGTGGCTTCTCCGGAAATCACAACCGCATTCGCCATTGCTGGCCGCCTCACATTCAATCCGCTGAAAGATAAGCTGATCAATGACAAGGGCGAAGAGGTAATGCTGGATGAGCCAAAGGGTTTTGAGCTGCCTCCGCAAGGCTTTGCTGTTGATGATCCGGGTTATCAGGCGCCCGCCAAGGATGGTAGTGGTGTAGAGGTAATCGTTCACCCGATGAGCGACCGCCTGCAACTGCTTGAGCCATTCAAGGCTTGGGAAGGCACGGATCTTAAAGATCTTCACCTCCTGATCAAAGCGTTTGGCAAGTGCACTACCGACCATATCTCTATGGCAGGTCCATGGCTGAAATACCGCGGTCACCTCGATAATATTTCCAACAATATGCTGATCGGTGCCATCAACGCCTTCAACATGGATACCAATAAAGTGAAGAACCAACTTTCAGGCGAATATGGCGAAGTACCTGCGGTAGCCCGCGTATACAAAGGCGCAGGGCAGGGTAGCGTAGTGGTAGGTGATGAAAATTATGGCGAGGGCAGCAGCCGTGAGCACGCAGCTATGGAGCCGCGTCACCTCGGCGTTCGTGCCATCATTGTAAAGAGCTTTGCACGTATTCACGAGACCAACCTGAAAAAACAAGGTATGCTGGCACTGACCTTTGACAACAAGGCAGATTATGAAAAAGTCCAGGAAGATGATATGATTGATCTGATGGGTATTGTGGATATGGCGTCGGGCAGCAAGGTTAAAATGGTGTTGCATCATAAAGATGGCAGCAGCGATGACGTTCAGCTTAATCACAGCTATAACAATCAGCAAATCGAATGGTTCAAGGCCGGTGGCGCGCTCAATGTGATCCGCCAGGATGCAGCGAACAAGAAGACAGTGACTGCGTAATTTATCTGAATATTTATATTCCGGGGCCTGTGGTTTTTCCACAGGCTCTTTTGTTTTAATCAGGAATTTTCGTTATTTTATTAAAAATTAAACCGGCTTACCCAACCTCCGGGAAAAGCCTATGGTCTTATCTTTCAACTATTAGTTAATACTCCATACTTGTCCTTAGCCTTGGCATATACAGTACCTGGACAGACAACTGAACTGCAGGAGCTGATTCAGGGATGCATCCGCAACGAGCGGGCTGCACAGGAGAAGCTATATCATCTTTTTTACCCCAGGATGATGGCTGTTGTGCGCCGCTATATAGATCATATAGAGCAGGCAGAGGAAGTATTGAATAATGGTTTTTTGCGTGCATTCCAGAAAGTGCAACAATACACCTTCCAGGGAAGCTTTGAGGGCTGGCTGCGCAAGATTGTTTTCCATGCAGTATCGGATTATGTAAAGCAGCATGTGCGCTATAATAATCATATTGTGCTGATGGAGAAGGATGATTATGTGCAGAAAGACCATGCAGATAAGTTGTATTACAATCAACTGCTGGAGCTGGTACAGGCCTTGCCTGACGCAACGCGCACGGTTTTTAACCTGTACGTAATGGAAGGATTGGCACATAAAGAAATTGGTAAGCTATTAGGTATCAGTGAGGGTACTTCAAAGTGGCATTTAAGTGAAGGAAGGAGACAGCTCAAGGAAAAAATAGAACGCCTGCAGCTGCATTTAAAACAATAAAATTTTATCCCGCATGGATAAAAACAAAATTCATATTGATGACCTGGTTCGGAACCGCCTCAGCGGTGCCGAAGAGCAGGAACCTGCAGGAGCCTGGAGCTCAATGCGGGAGCTGCTGGATAAAGAGATGCCGGTAGAAACGGCTGCCTTTAACTGGCGGAGAATGCTTGGTTATGCAACGGCTTTATTAATGGTATGCTCTGCAACAGTTGGTGGTTATAATTACTATCGTCACACAATTGCGGAGCAGCGCCAGCATAATATTATTGCAAATACAATAACAGGATCATCTGCTGGTGATCAGACAAAGAATACGACCAATGTAGCTTCGTTGGCAATGGCTGCATCCAACAGCAATACTCAGAACGATTTTAATACTGCCGGCAGTACTATAGTAGACAAGCCTGCTGCAGGCAACAGCCATTCCGCTAAGACTGTATCAGCTCATACTAATAATACCAGTCACACATCTGCCAGTCATCATTCAAATAATACAGTAGCGACCGGACATAAAAATTCAGCTTCAGGTGCTGCAATAAATTCTGTTAACCATACAACAGATAATGTTGCATCTGCTGATCAAAACTCCTCTACAGCAGCTATTGTAGCATCTTCGGGTAGTGTTTTGGCAAAGCCTGCCGCTGTGGAAGCCGGTCATGAGTTCGATAAAAATAAGGAACACCCAAAAGCTGCACCTGTATCTGCACCGTCACGCATTGCAGCGCCTTCTTCGTCTGCTGTGCCTGCGTCTGCCAGAGTAAATGCTCATCCTCTTGCTGCTAATAATGCACCAGGCAATATAAATCCTGCTGGAAACGGACCAGCATCTGTATTGTCTAAAGACACTATCAGGCAGATTGAGATTGCTTATCGCCGTGTAACAAGTCCTGCAGATAAATCCCTGATATATACGGCAGACACCCTCGCTGTTACAAACCTTATAGTTGATAAACAAAAGCCGGTAAATCCGGTGCCATCACAGCCACAGGAAGCACAGCATCATAAAGCTGTAGCTGCTCCATCCGCGCCAGCCCCCGCCAAACCCACTGCTATCGCTAAAGTGATGAGCCAGCCGACCACCGCTGCGCCCGCTAGTCCTGTTCCGCAGGCGGCGGCTGCCAGTAGTGTGGAGGCTATCGCTGCAAGCGATAACATAAAGCTGGTGTCTCTTTCTCAGTTCAAAATAGCCAGCAGATTCAGCCGGTTGTGGAATGCTGAGCGGTTTCAGCTGATGGTACAGAGCGTAAAGGCAGACCTTTCCCGCGCTCAGTTTTATGCTGGCCTTACCGGCGGTCTCAATGCATCTCTTTTTACATCGTCCACATTGGCAGGTTTCCAGGCGGGCATTACAGGCTTGCTGGTATTCAGCGATCAGTGGAGCATAGCGGGCGAGCTTAAGTTTTATCAGCGGTTCAATACCGGCAGCTCTATTAAAGACAACTATGTAAAGCAGGATGAATGGGTGCCCGGAACCTATAGTGTAGTCAACGGCGTCTCTTATCGTCAGTGGAACTGGCGTCAGGATACGGTAGCTCATTCTTACAACTTCACTACCGTACAGACCATTGAATTGCCGCTGATGCTGCGCTACAATGCGCGCCGTTTCTTTGCTGAGGCTGGCCTGAATATGATGTATGCCTTTGCTATAAATGCAGAAGAGATCGATAAGCCCTATGGCAACGCTACTTCGGTATCTCGTCAGATGCCGGCCACCTTTACGCCGGAAAGTGTAAGTGGTAATAAGCCAGCAATCAATACCGGCGATTTCGGTTCTCGTTTTGGGCTTGGCTATGCGCTCGGCGTTGGCTACCAGATTAATCCTGCTTTTCAGGCCAATATCCGGATGATGCAGTCCGTTTGGGATAATGCCACATCTGTAGGTGCTCAAAAAGTCTCCCGGAGTCTTTACCAGACACCATCCATCCAGATTTCGGTAGGATACAGGTTCAAGCAGGGAAAGGCTAAATAATCTGCCGGATTCTTATAAAGGAAAAGCAGCCATCCAGGCTGCTTTTTTTATTGGAAACAGGTGTCGGATTATCACAGATAATTATTCATCAGTGACGCTTTCATTGCCCATAGCAGCAGCTTTCATCTGAGCAGTAGTGTTCTTGCCCAGGTAAGCTTCGATGCGCGCCTCTATCAGATAAATAAGCGGTGTGAGCACGATAGCCATCAGGCATTTATAAGAATAATTGACCAGCCCTACAGCAATTACCCGTTGCCAGCCCCATAATCCGCCGAAAGCAATAAACAGTACAATAAAGCTATCTACCAGCTGGGAAATCAATGTTGAGCCGGTGGCCCGCAACCATACCCACTTCTCGCCTGTCACCTTTTTAATGCGGTGAAATACATAAACATCTAAAAGCTGGCTTACAAAAAAAGCGACCAGACTACCGATAATGATCCGCATGCTCTGGCCAAATATGCTGTCAAATGCTGCCTGCATATCCGGTACTCCTTCTTTCACCCGGCTGCCCTTCCAGAAAGAAGCGTCTGCAGGCACATGGATGGCCACAAAGAACATGAGGAATGCATAAGTAATAAGCCCGATAGCCGTATAAGAGATACGCCTCACCGCGCGCGGCCCGTAGTATTCGTTCACGATATCCGTCATCACAAACTCAAGCGGCCAAAGCAGCACGCCACAGGTGAGGGTATAAGTAAGCCCTTCTTGGCCAAGCAGGCTGAACGGATGCACATCCATGCCCGCCAGCCGCTCAAGCGAGAACAGCTTGTTGCCGATACACTCAGCGATGAGCGCATTGGCTACAAAGAAAGAAGCAAGAAAAAGGAATAGTTTGGTAGGCTTGTCATTAAGGATGCGATGGATCATATGCAGGCTGATTGCTGCAAAGATATACGCTTACCCTTCTATCTTACCGGCGCGGTAGCATTGGGCTTGCGCTCCAGCCAGTCGTTCTGCTGCATACTGCCTACTCTGAAGCGTACCGGCATAGGCAATACTTTATCTCTTTTTAATTCCTGACGGCAGAAAAATCCATAACCGCAGGTAGCAGCATCGGGTGCCAGGAGTGTTGCAGGGCGATTATCTGTAAGAGAAGGAGCCGGTTGCGACAAATCAATATGCGTATGCTGTTGTGCATACACCGCCACATTTACACACATTATGATTCCGGACAGCAACAATATTTTTCTCATCCCCAACATTCATTAAAGATAGCGATTTTTCAGAAACTGACTGATACACAACACCAGAATCCTTTGCTGGCAAGGCTTCCGGCATATGGCACGGTTTTATTTCTATAGTCATTAAGAAGTCAGAATGAACAAAGACAATAAAGCGTAAACGATAAGAACTGAGTGTTATGAAAGCGAATATCCTGCCAATCGCCAAGAGTGCAATGAAATATTTTTTTGATATAGATCCCGTGCTTACAGAAACGGTAGTGCTACAGGCGTTGGCGCATGGTCAGCTGCTACAGGGCGAGCTGAAGCATACCATAGCAGCCGGTATGCAACAACGGAAGGCACGCATCATCAACCTTGTATCACCGCACAATAATCATAACTGGAATGCAGCATAAATTATAAAGGGGAGTGGTTGATTGTATAAGATAATAAAAGCGCCGGAAGAATTCCGGCGCTTTTATTTTTAATCCCTGCTTCTGGATGTATTGTTTTGTCTTTGTCCTGCTCCCTTATGCGCCGGTGCGGCGTGGGTAGGTGGGCGCTTCCCGTTCCTGTGTGGCGGCTTGGGGCCAAAGGCGGAAGGCCGCTTATTGCTCGTGGAGCGGTTGTAGGGTGGCAGCTCTTCCTTCATCGGATAAGCGTGCCCGGTCACTACCGGAATGTCCCTTTTAATCAGCTTCTGAATGTCTTTCAGCAGCGGCAGCTCCTCAGAATCGCAGAACATGATGGCTTTACCGCTGGCGCCGGCACGTCCTGTACGGCCAATGCGGTGCACATAAGTTTCCGGTACTTCCGGCAATTCATAGATAATCACATGGCTCAGCGCTTCCACATCGATGCCACGGGCTGCAATATCGGTAGCCACCAGCACACGTATATCGCCATTCTTGAAATCGCCCAGCGCGCGCTGCCGTGCATTCTGTGATTTATTGCCGTGAATAGCTGCGGCTTCAATTCCGCCCCTTTCCAGGTCTTTCACCACCTTGTCTGCGCCATGCTTGGTGCGGGTGAAAACCAGCACGCGGGAGATAGATTCATCCTTCAACAAATCCAGCAGCAGATGGCGCTTATTGCCTTTATCTACAAAATAAAGCGACTGCTCAATGGTGTCGGCAGTGGACGATACCGGAGTTACAGACACCTTCTCAGGCGATTTCAGGATCGTATCGGCGAGCTTCTGGATTTCAGGCGGCATGGTAGCGGAGAAGAACAGCGTTTGCCTTACTTCCGGGATGCGCGTGATTACTTTCTTCACATCATGGATAAAGCCCATGTCGAGCATACGGTCGGCCTCATCCAGCACAAATATCTTGAGGTGATGGAGATGAATGATTTTCTGGCTGATTAAATCCAGCAGCCTGCCGGGTGTGGCAATGAGCACATCAATACCGCCGCGCACGGCCATTACCTGTGAATGCTGATTAACGCCACCAAAGATAACGGTATGCTTCAGGCGCAGATTGCGGCCGTAGGCGGCAAAGCTTTCGCCGATCTGTATGGCGAGCTCACGCGTTGGCGTGAGGATAAGGCACTTGATATCTTTATTCAGGTTCTTTTCCTGCATTTGCTGTTTGGCAAGCAGCTGCAGAATAGGAATGGCGAAGGCAGCCGTCTTTCCGGTGCCGGTCTGTGCGCATCCAAGCAGGTCCCGTTCCTGTAAAACGATGGGTATGGATGCTTCCTGAATAGGGGTTGGGGTAGTGTAGCCTTCTGTTTGTAGTGCCTTTAAAATTGGGTCAATTAAATTGAGCTGATCGAATGTCATAAAAAAATGCCGGCGGAGATTGTAAAAGCCGGCGCTGATAGAAATGAATAATTCCGCTAAGGTAAGCTATTTAAAATGGCTATCATTTTAAGGCACTGCACCTTGTGCCTTAACTTGAAAAAACGGCTCGCTGTAGCATATCTGCAAGCCTGAACCAAAATCCGGTATACGCTGCCCGGGTCATCCCGAAAGGGTGAGCAAGCGCAGCGGCGCAGTATTGAGGGAGCCCAAAGCAACCAGCCACCCGCTGTGGGATGCTTCCTTGCGTCAGCATGACCTGGTTACCGTACGAGACTTTGCTTACTGCGCCTTGTATAGCGCCACGCCCACCAGATCAGTAAAAGCTGCAAAGGCAATCTTGCAATGGACACCCAAAAATGCGGATGAGCCTCCTGACGCCAGCGCACCGCCATCTGTATATTGGCCGGGAATACGGCAATGAGCAAAGCTATAATCAGCCAGGCGGCGGCAACCCGCGTTGGGGGATAGAGCAGCATCACGCCAAAAACAAACTCAAGAACGCCGCTGATGGCTACACAGGCTGCATGATACGGAATGTAGGGCGGCATAATGCCCAGATACACTTCGGGATGCAGGAAGTGATTGACGCCTGCAGCTATATACAGCAGCGACATGAGGTATAAAAAGAAACGGGACACAGCTATATCGGATGAATAAAAAAGAGCCTAAAAACTGCACCATCAGCCAAAAGGCACAATTTTTTGAGCGTAGGAGATAAAGGAAAGTACGATGAAAAGAAGAATCAACGAAAAGCCAGTCAGGTGGTGGGAAGTAGCCCTGCTGACGGTAGCCGTAACGGTATTGAGCCGGCTGTTTACCGGCGATCCACAGAAGAAGAATCAAAAATTCTATGAAAAGAAGACAAAACAGGTAGCATGGGCGCCGCCCGGATGGGTATTCGGCCCGGCATGGACGATCAACAATATATTCCTGCTGAAAGCGCTGCTGGAGCTGCTGCGCAATAGAAAAGACATGCCTGAGCAAAAACAGCTGCTCATATTGCAATCGCTCATCTGGACGGTCTTCTTCTCTTTCGGCTACCTGTACTTCCGCAGGAAAAGCAGCCTTATGGGCGGCGCTCTGACTGTAGCAGATGCCCTGTTAGCCATCGCCAGCTTCGTAATAGCGCGAAAAGCCAATAAGCGGCTGGCGGCACATTATTTGCCATTAGTTGTATGGACAAGCTTTGCAAGCACATTGGCGGTACCGCAAGCAGTATGGAATGACGATGAGCTTTTTGGCACAAAGGCATTGATTCAATAAAAAGTGATGCTCGGGAATAGTTATCGGAATGCATTAAAGGCGGTTTTATGATAAAGATTTAATGGCAGGCACAGTTGACTGGCAACTCGTTGCGGTGCAATCATTTTTGGATACGGATTTGCCAAAGATGTATGCGCCCCTGATATCTGCCTAGTCATGCAGGCAAACATCATTATTACGGGCGCAAATGGTCTTTGCATCGAAGACAACGTTCTTGTCATTGATGACAACGATGTTTGCATCGAAGACAACGTTCTTGTCACGCATGCAAACACCGTTGTTGCCAGTGCAAATGTTCTTGCCATCTATGACAACGCTCTTGCCGTGCGTACAAACACTCTTTGCATGAGCGACAACGGCATTGGATCATCTGCACCCAATAAGCACATTGCTACGCTTTCCATCGATATAGCTGTGCACCCTGTTTTGCAGTGGAATGTTTCCATCGTCAGCATGACCTATCCTGCTACCAGCGCTTCTTCCAGCTCTGCCACATCGTGCTGCGCGGGTATCTCTACCTGTTCGTAGCCTTTTCTGATAAGGCGCTCGCGGAAGTTGGTCTGCACTTCGTACTCGCCATGCACCAGGAATATCTTCTTTACTTTCTGCGGGTCCTGGCAGGAGAGCCATTGCAGCAGATCATCATAATCGCCGTGCGCGCTCATGCTGCTGATCTCTGCAACCTCGGCTTCCACCTCCTTTTCTTCCCCGAATATGGATACTTTTTTAGCCCCGTTCTTCAGCCTGCCGCCGAGGGAATTCGGATCGCAATAGCCTACCAGCAGAATCGTGTTGTTGGCATCGCTGATATTATTAAGAATGTGGTGCTTCACGCGTCCGGCCTCTGCCATGCCTGAGGAGGAGATAATAACACAGGGCTCTTTCAGATTAGCCAGCGCCATGCTTTCCTCCGGAGTTTCTATAAAGTGCAGGCCTTTGAACTGGAATACATCATCATCCTTCCTGAGCACTTCCTGCACATTCGGATTAAAGCATTCGGGGTGCGCCTTGATAATCTTCGTGGCATCAATTGAAAGGGGTGAGTCCACAAAATAGTTGAGATCAGGCAGGCGGTATTCCAGCTCCAGCCGGTTCAGCAGATAAAGGATTTCCTGGGTGCGCCCTACGCTGAACGCCGGAATGATAAGGTTGCCGCCCTTCTCCAGGCAGGTATGCTCAATATGCTTCAGCACCTGATCGGCAGATGGAGCTACGATCTCGTGCAGCTTATCGCCGTAGGTAGATTCCATGATTACATAATCTGCCTGCGGGAAGCCGTCCGGCGCGCGCAGGATCACATCGCGGTAGCGGCCTATGTCGCCGCTGAAAGTGATGCGCGTATCCTTGCCATCTTCCGTGATCTTCAGATGAATAGCCGCTGCGCCCAGCAAGTGACCGCAATCGGTATAAGTCAGCTCAATATGTTCGTCAATCTGGTGCGGCTCGTTGTTCTCCAGCGTGTACATCATACCCACCAGCTTATCAGCGTCTTCTTCGGTATAAAGCGCCTCTACCGGAGGACGCTGCTGGCGCTCCCGTATCTGGTTTACATGGCGTACATCCATCTCCTGAATACGTGCAGAATCATGCACGAGCAGGGTAGCCAGATCGGCCGTAGGAGTAG
The DNA here is from genome assembly GCA_965200035.1 of Chitinophagaceae bacterium. Classification (GTDB taxonomy): domain Bacteria; phylum Bacteroidota; class Bacteroidia; order Chitinophagales; family Chitinophagaceae; genus UBA1952. The sequence continues at coordinate 3,420,171 of OZ241334.1, forward strand.
TGCAGATGATCTTTCCATTAAAGCCATCTTTTACCAGCTTGGGCAAGAGGCCTACATGATCAATATGCGCATGAGAGAGAATGACATAGCTGACGGAGGATGGCTCGAAGCCCCATTCGCTGTTTAGCCTGATGGTATCGTGGCCCATGCCCTGAAACATGCCGCAGTCGAGCAATATTTTCTTTCCGTTGTTGAGATGAATAAGGTGCTTGCTGCCGGTGACGGTGCGCGCGGCTCCATGAAAAGATATCTTCATAAGGCGGTTAAGATGAATTTTTATGATTAAGAATACCGGGTGTTAAAGCAGATCGTTCAAAGCGATGATGCCTGAAGCAAATAAAACAATATTATGCCAATGATTTTTCTACGCAATAAAAAAGCGCACAGCCGGAACTGCGCGCTTTGCTGATTCATTTACAGGCGGGGATCGTATGCCTGCAATGCTCAGATAACAATATTATTTCACCATGCTTTTGAACACAGGCTCGTCCACCTTCACCGGATACTTGGCGCGCAATTCTGTATTCCACTGCTTTTCCAGATAATCCTGATATTCAGCTACAGCATAGCCGCGGGCTTCGTCCAGCGTTTTGGTGGTAGGTGCGCTGTAAGTCTCTTCTACCTTCACTGCTGTGTACGAGCCATCGGCGTTTTTTACCGGCTGAGATAACTTGCCCTTTGCCAGCGCGCTTTGCGGCACATCGGTGAATTTGGAATACTCATAATGGCCGCGCTGTACATTCACCGCATCAGGATGCGCTTCTGAGTTCAGTTGCTTGTACAGGTCTTCTTCCTTCATGCTCTTGTTGGCATCAATCACTTTCACGCCGGCCTTCATGGCCTCTTCATCCTTGAAGCGATAGACTACGCCGGTGAAGCCGGGCTCCCACTGGTACTTGTCTTTATGGCCCGCATAGAAGCTCTTTAATCCTACCGAATCTTTGGATGCTTTGCTCCACACATTGCGGTCGGTAAGCTCGAACAGCATAATGCCGTTGCGGTATTCTTCCATCAGGTTTTTGAAATCCGGATTGGTATCGGCCAGCCTGTTCTCTTCAAAATCGGTAATCACGCGGTCCATGTACAGCTTGTAAATATCACGGATCACCGCATTCTTAGGACCGGTGATGCGGCCACGGGTCAGAGTTTCCGCATATTTCATCAGATCGCTTTGCAGATACTCGTGCTTGCCTATTTCGAAGAGGGGCTTATTCATGTGCTGGAAATCGCTGGCGCGGAATGCGTTGGCATTTTTTCCGGTATCAGGCAGCGCGTTTACCTTATCAATCAGTGGCTGCAGATTGGCAGGATATTCTTTGAAGCCATTTTCCTGTTTGATCTTGTTGTAGAATATTTCATGCGCAACCTCTGCGCGGGCGTCATTATCCACACGGCGCTGCAGGCCATCTTTCACGCTATCGAATGGCTTTAGCGGAGATTTGCTGATGAGCTTAATGATGTGAAAGCCGTATTCCGTCTGAATAGGTTCCGAAACATCGCCCGGCTTTTTAAGATTAAATGATGCATCTTCAAATGCAGGAGTCATGCGGCCTACGCTGAATGCAGGCAGTACGCCTTTGTCGCCTACGCTGAACTTGTCATCAGAATATCTGGTGACAAGTGTGTCGAACGGAGTGCCGCTTTTCAGCTGCTGCTCGATCATCTGGGCTTTGTTGCGCGCCTCCGTTACACCGGATTCGCCTTTGCTTTTGGGCGTGCTGACCAATATCTGCGCTACCTGCACCTCGCCGCGTCCCGGGCGGGTATCCAGCACCTTTAATATATGATAGCCAAACTGCGTGCGGAATGGTTTGGAGACGCTGCCGATCTTGGTATTGTAAGTGGCATTCTCAAAAGGGTAAAACGTCTGCAGGGATGTGAGGTAACCGATATCGCCACCTGAGGCGCGGGTGCCTTTATCATCGGAAAACTGGCGGGCCAGATCTGCGAAAGGTACTTTGCCGCTCACGGCCACGCGGTAAATGCTGTCTATTTTAGCGTAAGCGCGCGCCGTATCGTCCGGCGAAGCGCTTATGGAGCTGGATATGAGAATGTGCGCTACGTGCACTTCCGTCTTCATGCGGTTGTAAGCTTCTTCGGTGAGCTTGCCGCGCGCTTCTTTATCCGTCAGATAGTTTTTGGAAAGCTGCCGGCGATAGCTGTTCAGCTCAGTGCTGATGCTGCTGATCGTATCCATGTGCTGCAGCTCTGCTTCGCGCACCTTCATCCGGAAGAGCGCGTAGAGGTCCAGATATTCCCGCAGGGCAGGCTCGGAGAAGTCGGTTTTTTTGTTGAGACTGTTTTTCTGATAGACTCTTAAAAATTCCTGCTTACTGACGGGGGTATTGCCGAATGTAAAGAGGGTCTGTGCTTGTAGGGATGTGGTAAGAAGGCCCGAAGCCAGGCCTAATAAGAACAGCTTGCGCATTTTTGTTGTATAGAGGTGTTTGTGTGTATTACTAATTAGCTTTTTGCTTTGGCGGCGGCTTTTTCCTTTCGCTCCAGCATATTGATTACGTCCAGTATGTTGGAATGATCGAGGCGCTTACCGCGGATGATCTTCTTTTCATCAAGCAAATATATGGTAGGAGTAGCTCTGATGTCATACTCTGCATGATAGTTTGAGCGGCCTTCCGGATCATAGACGTTGGTCCATTCTTCGAGGTGGTGCTTTTTGATGAATTCCTGCCATTGGGCGACCGGATCGTCGGTCCGTACCGCATATATTTTCACACCTTTCGCTTTCAGTACCGCTTTGTACATAGAATCAAGCAGGGGAATTTCTTTCTGGCAATGGCCGCAGCTGGGCTCCCAGAAGGCAACCACCGTATATTTTGCATTTACGGAAGAGAGCGGCGTTTCCTTGCCATTCACATCTTTCATGCGGATGTCCGGCGCTACATTGCCAATCACATTCGGGGAAATCTCGCGAACGCGCTTGATGTATTTCTGCAGGTCGTCATTGCTCAGCCAGTCGGCATCGCCCTTCATGTGATAGTTCTCTACGAGATAGACAAACATTTCATCCATGCCCATTACCTTGCTGGTTTCGGCATTATAGGTGAGCCAGTGAAGGGTATATTTAAAGAGTTCTTTGGTGCCGCGCGTTTTCTTCAGCAGGAAGTCTGCTTCTTTCTCTACGCTGTCCACATACTGGATTACCACTTTATTCATGTACTCATCCAGCTTGGCATCGTAGATCGGTGAGTTGATCAGGCGATCATCCTGGAAGTCGAAGCCGTTCCAGTAATGCTCTTTATAATAGTTGTAGGCAAACGAAGAATCGACCTGGCCATTCGGCAGCTTATGTATGCCTTCCGGGATTTGCGGTACTTCAAGCGCCTGGAATATTTTGGCAAGCAATGTACCGGGATATTTGGCCACATAGTTGTGGCGGTAATCGGTAAGCTCTTTGCCCGATGAAGACATTTTTTTGCGCACATCAGCACTGTCTTTTCCGGTTTTCGCAGCGGCATAGTCGGACTGCAGTTTCTGCTGCTGCTGGCCAAAGCCTTTCAGGAAATTCATATAGTCAACGAACCGCTCATTCTCCGGTGAGTTCTTATAAGAAAGCTCATCAATACTTCCTTCCGTTACGCCGGTAGCATTGGCGTTAATGGTCATGTCATCGCCATTGTTGAGCAGAAACTCAAAGTAGCGTTTCTTATCGCCGGTAAGCATCAGGTAAATGCCGCCCAGCGTTTTCTTCTTATTATCGAATACCGCATTGCCGGTTTTATCGATGCGCGCAGAGTCTGACTTGTAGATGGTCGGCAACGGCTTGCCGTAATAGTGCACCAGGTAAACGATGGAGTCCTTTACATTGGTAAACTTTACGTTGATGTGATAGCCATCGCGGGCGGAAGATGTTGCGGTAATGCCCGTAAGGAGCGATAAGAGTATAAATAGCTGCTTCATAGAAATTATGGCTGTGAAAATAGCCGTTTATGAAGAGGAAAAGACAGAGATTTAGTTAAAGCTGTTGGAAAAGAATTTCCGTTAGCAAGCGATTAACAAGTGAAGAATTTCTTTTAATAACAAAATCTCAACAACTTATCGTAAACGGTGCTTCGTAGATACCTTACAGATGAAGTACTGCACGTTCAAATACAGGATCGAATACGAGGATGGAGAGGTCAGTAAAGGCTGGAGTCCGTATACGGGTGAAGAGATCAGCGACTTTGCGCTGAGCCGCTTTGTACACCATTGCTTTCAGCAGGCGAAGCCGGCACGGCATATTACAGTGTCAGATATTTTCAGGATCAGCGATGCCGCGCTCTGGCTTGCCCATATTCAACATACTGTGGAATTTAAATACCTGCTTGCGTCCCGCGGCTTTGCCGTTGATATTGTAGAACAGCACAGCATCCGCGAGCAGAAGACTACTGAAGATTAACGCTTTCTGGAACAGGTCAGTTATTGCTGATCTTTATCATCATCCGGATCCATTGTAGCGCAGCCGGTTATTATTTGAACAGTATTCTTTAGCATTTCTTTAATACACTCTGGTATGCTTTTTCAAACTTGTCAAGTGATTAACCGAATCTGTAAAACAAATAAAACCGACTGTTATGAAAAAGATACTCGCAAGCATTCTGATCCTTTCGGAGATGGCTGTACCAGCATTTGCACAGGGAAAACATGTAAAACATTATGGAGGCAAGAGCTGTCCTGCAGCCACCTGTACCGACCATAGCTATGATAAAGCATACAGCGCAGCCCAGGGTAGCGGAGTACAGAACGTTGAATGGGTAGAAACTACGGAGAAGAAAAATTGTCCGGCAGCCACCTGCACCGATCACAGCTATGATAAGGCATATACCGGAGGCTGGAAAGTACGTTCTTCCGCAGTTACCACACGTAGGGTAGAATTACCCGCAGCACAGCCTTCTGAAGCATGGACACCCGCACCGGCACGTCTGAAAGATGATGCCTACTCAATGAGCAACTACACGATTTACGGTCGTACAGCCCCTGACCCTTACCATGGCGATGATGCACCTTCTTATGATGGTGCAGCGAGGAATGCTTACCGCAATATGCGTGCCAATAACGAAAGTGCGCCTCTGCCACCGAGCACGGGCGAAAAAAGGTAGTATCAGCGATGATATTGCTTCTATAATAAACAAAGCCGGCAATAACTATTGCCGGCTTTGTTTATTGGGTTAGTGTATCAGTTTAATGAGTCCATCATCAGTTTAAGGTAGTAGAACATTTTAGTTTAACAGCGCATCACTTGCAACGACTTGTCATTCCCGAAGGGAATCTTTTTAATTGTAGGTTGGTGCTGAAGCTTAAAGAGGATTTCCTTCGGGAATGACAAGTCGCCGGTGAGAGCCAGGTCACTGATGAATTCAGCTACTGATGTACCAGGTAGCCCGGAAGTTCACTTATGATGCCTGTAGGGGAATCCAGATGCTGACCACCGTTCCCCGCCCGGGTGTGGAGTCAAACTCTACTGTGCCTTTCAGGAACTCGATCCGCGTCTGTATATTCTTGAGTCCGATGCCATCCTGCTGGGCGATAGTAGCCATCTCGAAGCCCTTTCCGTTATCCTCAATCGTTGCGGTAACGCCATCCTCATCGCGGCCGAGCTGAATGTCGAGCTGCGATGCGGCTGCGTGCTTGATCACATTATTCACCGTTTCCTGCAGCACACGGTACAGCACCGTTTCTGTATTGGTATCGAGGCGCTCGTTGAGTCCGGCTATTTCCAGGTTCACCCTGAGCATCCGCGTATCTATATTATGAATGAAATCGCGTACTGCTGATACCAGGCCATACTTCAGCAGTGTATTGGGCATCATCTGGTGAGAGATCGAGCGTACCTCTTTACAGCTCTCATCTACCAGCGCCAGGGTTTTGCTGAATGAATGCGCCGTCTCGTCATCTTTGAACTGAATATTGCTGCCAATGATGTTCATATTCATGCGCACAGCAGAGAAAAGCTGGCCCAGCCCGTCGTGCAGATCAACGGCAATGCGCTGCCGCTCACGCTCCTCCGCTTCGATAATGCCTTTGGAAGCCAGGTCCTGCTGACGGATGATCTCCGTCTGAAGCTGCCGCTCTTTATTGAGGCGGAATCTGCGGTAATAGCTGTAGGCAAGCATAGCACCCAGAATAATGAGCAGGCAGATGCCTCCGATGAAATAGTTCCGCTTCGAAATCTCAAACCGCTGCTTCTGTATCTGCTGATCCTTTACCGAGGTCTGATATTTGATCTCCATTTCGCTGAGCTTCTCATTCACATCGGTAGCGTAGAGGCTGTCATTGTAGACGACCACCTGCTTGGATGCTTCCAGCGCCTTCCTGAAATCGCCTTTCGCCTCATAAAGCCGCGTCAGCGTGCGGTAAATCCTGTGTTTTTCGGGGAGGCCGCCTGAGAGCGTATCAGCCAGCTTCAGCGCCATCAGCAGCTTCTCTTCTGCCAGCTTATAATTACCTGTTCTTGTGAGCAGACTGCCCCAGATATTCAGCGTGCTTACCATTCCCTTGGTATTGCCCTGCTGTTCGCGGAGCGAGTACGACGTTTCGGCATAGTCCAGCCCCTCTTTGTAAGAGCCCGTCTCATCGTAGATGACGGCGAGGTTGTGAGATACGAGCGCAGCGTTGATATAATCTTTGGTGAGCAGCGCAAAGCTGTCGGCCTGTATATAGTAGTCCTTGGCCCGGCTGTAATCCTTTTTGAAATAATAGATGTTTCCGATACCGGCATAATTCGTGGCCAGCACCACAATGTCATTGGCCCTGATCCGTATCTGGAGCGCCTGATTGTAATATTTCAGCGCCGCATCCACATTCCCGAAGCTTTCATTGGCAACCCCCAGATTGTAGAGCGCATCGCCGGTGCCCTGCTCGTCTTTAATTTCCTCAAACAGTCTTAGGCCGCGCTGCGCATAGTCGAGCGTTTTATCAAACTTGCCCAGCATCTGATTCACCGTGCTCATCTTCAGATAAGCCTTTCCCATTCCCTGCCTGTCATTGATCTGCCGCCGCACCTCCAGCGAATTGGTGAAGTACTCCAGCGCAGTATCCAGGTGTTGCGCTTCAATGCTTAAGAAGCCATAATAATAAAGACCAAACCCTTCTCCCTTCCGGAAATGAATCCTGCGGCTCTCCTGAATCGCCTTCTGCGCATAAGCCATCGCCTTTGCCCGATCCACATACCGGTATTTCAGCGCAAGATCGCAGTAGCTGTTTATGAGCGCTGTATCCTTCTGAGCAGGCAAAAGCCGCTCCATGCTGTCGATGGTCCGCTGTGACTGGGCATGACCATACGGGCAAAAGAGTAGCAACAGGCAGAGGAGGGTAATGCCGGCGGGTCGGAGCAGCTGCATAACGTATGGTATTTGGTTGAAGTGTAAGTGCCTTACAAAGACACTCCTTTTCCCGGTCAATTTCAATACCGTGAATCCGGTATTTGGCATCTGTCAATACGGCTCAGCTAAAACCGCCCAGCAGGAGGCTTTATAAGTTCTTGGTATCCTTCATGAACCCTTTTTATGCTTTCATGGATCGGATGGCGGCGTTCATTCATTAAATATGATACTTCATGGTCTGGTGCTGTTCATGGTGCAAGTATTAAACTCTTGCACAAGTAGTTTTGCATTGATTCATTTTACAACTGATTATTGAATTAATCAAAATATCGTTCATGCCGACGTGGACATCTTATCAGATACTGCTAACAAAAACTTATTTAAAATCAAACCAAATGAAGAAAGCTTTACTAAGCCTACTCGTGCTTGCCGGCCTGGCTGCTATGCCCGCCGCTGCACAGAACAATTACATCATCAGCACAGTGGCCGGTACAGGCACTCAGGGCTATAACGGCGATGGCATAGCCGCAACGAGCGCTCAGCTATCCAGTCCCGGTGCCCTCTGTACAGACAATACCGGCAACATCTATTTTACAGATGGGCAGAACGCGCGTATCCGTAAGATAACCACGGCTGGGATTATCTCAACGGTGGCAGGTACCGGCGTTGCCGGCTTTACCGGCGATGGTGGCGCAGCTACCGCTGTCAGAATATCGGTCACCACCTATGGTGTTGGGGTAGATGGCAGCGGGAACATCTACTTCGTTGATGGTAACCGCATTCGTAAAGTGAATGCAAGCGATGGCAAGATCAATACAGTTGCGGGTAATGGTACCGGCAGCTCTACCGGCAATGGCGGAGCCGCTACAGCCGCTACCGTATACCAACCCGGGCCTATTGCTTTTGATGTAGCAGGCAATGTATATTTTGCAGACGCCTTTGGCTTCCGCGTCCGCAAGATCACGGTTAGTACGGGCATCATCTCCAATGTGGCAGGTACTGGTACCACCGGCTTCACCGGGGATAATGGTGATGCAAATTCTGCCCGTGTAAGCAACGTGTACGGCCTGGCATTCGATGCATCCTATGCCAACCTTTATATTGCAGATCAGGTAAACGGACGGGTTCGCAAGATCAATATGAGCACTAATATCATCACTACAGTGGCTGGTAGCGGTAGCCAATCCGCCAATACCGGCGATGGCGGGCCCGCTACCTCTGCTGCCATTCCTTACCCACATGATGTTACTGTTGATGCATCCGGAAATCTTTATATAACCAGCCAGTACAATGCCGTAGTGCGCAAAGTGGATCTATCATCCGGCATCATCAGCACCGTAGCTGGTAAGGAAGGGGTAACGGGCGCTTCAGGAGACGGCTGCGCAGCTACCAGCGGGCTTATCAATTTTCCCGACGGTATTGATCGGGATGCATCCGGTAATATTTACTTCGTTGACGCCGGAAATCAACGTATCCGCAAGCTTACGCCTGTCGCCAACAATGTAGCTACAGCAGCTTTTGCCACAACTACTTACTGTGCTGGTACCTCTTTGAGCGTACCATTTACAACAAACGGCGGTACCTTCCTTGCTGGCAATACCTATACCGCCCAGCTTTCCAATGCATCCGGCTCATTCAACTCACCTGTTACGCTTGGCAGCATCAGCAGTACCGCATCCAGCGGCTCTATCCCGGTTACGGTGCCTACCAATACGGCAACAGGCAGTGGCTACCGCATTCGTGTAGTGTCTTCTAACCCCTGCATAAATGGTGCAGACAATGGCACTAACCTCACCCTCAACGCTACCAGCGCCGATCCTAACACCTTCTACATCTCCAATGCAACCACCTCGGCAACCAATGCGTTAGCGCTCAATACGCCCCTGTACTACACCGATGCATCCTGCCGCGGCATTGCTACTGTGAGCAACACCAGCAGCACGGCACTCATGGGCAGCACTACGGCTAAAGTGTTCGTTCAGTCATCAGCGCCATCTATTGCTACACAGCCTTACGTGCGCCGCTACTTCGATATCGTACCCGCCAGTAATGCCGCTACCGCTACCGCTGATGTGACCCTGTTCTTTACCCAGGCAGACTTTACCGATTACAACACGGCCCGCGGCACTTACCCCGCGCTTCCAATCGATGCCGCCGATGCGGCCAACAACAAGGCCAACCTGCGCATCACCCAATACCACGGTACTTCCGCTTCCGGCACACCGGGCACCTACACCGGCTGGGCAGGCGCAGGCGCCGCCAACCTGCTGATCACCCCAACTTCTGTAAGCTGGAACGCGAACGTGAGCCGCTGGGAAGTAACCTTCCCGGTTACCGGCTTCTCAGGCTTCGTGGCCTCTACGGTTACAGCCGCCCCGCTGCCGGTAAAGCTGCTTTCCTTCAGCGCAGACCGCCGCGGTGCAGATGGCCTGCTTACGTGGGCGGCAACCAACGAGGTAAGTGCAGACTACTACGGCATAGAGCACAGCACAGACGGTAAGACTTTTAGCGCTATTGGCAAAGTAGCCACCCGCAACGGCGAGGCAAAAACCAGGTACAGCTACACCCATACCGCACCCGGCACAGGCACGCATTATTACCGCCTGAAGCTGACGGACAGGAATGGTGACTTTACCTATTCAGAAACCCGCATCCTGAACATTGGTAAAGACGCGGCTGGCATCCTGCTTTACCCGCATCCTGTAACCAATGTAGCCACTGTAACAGGCGTGGAAGCAGGCGAGCAGCTGCGCATCCTGGGCCTCGACGGCCGCGCCGTCAGTACCCAAACGGCGGAAGCTACTACGGCTACTGTGGATATGAGCGGTCTGCCTTCCGGCATTTACCTCTTGCAGGTAGTGAAGGATGGGGGTGTGGTGAGCACGGCGCGGGTTACGAAGCAATAGGAGTGATAAAAGGGCCGGGGGGGAACATCCCCCCCCGGCCTCTTCAAAGGGGGAGATCTTGCGCATGAGCCTGTGTATTGTATGACACAATTACAGCGGGCAGGACATACGAGATATCTCCTCCCTCTTGAAGGGATTCCCGCGGGGACCGCGCGCAGCGCAGAGGCGAAGTATTAAGGGAACCCACAGCGGCCGGCAAACACCACCCGAAGAATGAACAGCCGCACCCAAAATCAGGTAAGTACCATCTATAAGCGTCAGCACACTGCGGCTTTACCGCTTCGGGCTGGTGATGAATGATTTCCGGGTGGTGATGAATGATTTCCGGGTGATGACGAACCATTTCCGGGTGATGATATACCACTTCCGGCTGATGATATATGATTTCCGGGTGGTGATGGGTCCATTTCCGGGCAGTGATAAACCATTTCCGGCTGGCGATATGCCATTTCAGACTGATGACATATTATTTCCGGATAATATAATGCTTCGGAAAGCTGATTTGACTCTTAATAACACTATTCAATCACAAAAACTTTCACACATACACATGGAAAACAACAATGTAACAACGCCTGACGGTGGCAGCAGCCACGGCGACTACCAGACCATCAATGGCTTTCTGGAAAAGACCAACACCGCGCTCACCAATGCCCGCCTGCCGGAAGTAGCGGTGCTGCTGGCCGCCCGCGGCTACTCTGATAACGATATTTCAGTAGGCATGGGCGCCGCAGATGCGCTGCGCAGGCTCAACGAGCTGCAGCAGGCGGAATACGGCGACCAGTACGAGGCCACCAAGCGCTACAATGATGCCCGCAGCCTGGTGCACGAAAATTATATGGACCACCTGGAGCTGGCCCGCCTCGTGTTCCGTAAAGACCCGGATGCAAAAGCGGCCCTCGGCCTGCGGGGCACTCGCGCCAAGAGCCAGAGCGGCTACGCCGGGCAGGGGTTCCTGTTTTATGACAATGCGCTGAACAATGTCGCCTTCCTGACGGCGCTGGGCAAAAAGGGAATTACGCTGGAAGAACTCAGCCTCGGGCAGGCAGCCTTCCGGAACCTGCAAACCCTCACCGCTGCCCAGCAAAAAGAGACCGGCGAGGCGCAGGCTGCCACCAGGCGGCGCGATGCCGCCTACGATGACCTCAGCGAATGGATGAGCGAATTTTACAGCACCGCGAAAATAGCGCTGCGGAAGAATCCTCAGATGATGGAAAAGCTCGGCATCAAGGAAGTGTAGTAAACCGGATTGGCTGAGCCCGTTCATTTTAAGGATCAGGAAATGAAAAAGGTCTGCAGGATATAGGTACGAAAACATCCCCCCGGCCCCCTTCGAAGGGTAACTATAGACACTTACACAGAACCGATAAAATTGAGAAAGCGCCCGATTGAGGCGCTTTATTTTTTCTTATATCTTCTTGATATTACTGCTTTAACTAAAAAAAGATAAGTACAATGATAGGCGCAGCCATTAAGAAGCACAATATCAATAATCCCTGAAGCAAATAAAATATCATCCCTGCTCTTTCATCTTACCGTTCTTTTTATTGGCATGGTTGGCTGATGCCTGCATAATATCCATGAAAGAGCCTTTTACTTTCAGTTTCTCATCGTATTGCTTTGGGCGTTCCTTTTTTGTTTCTCTGCTTTTACCATGATCGTAACGTTATTTAAAAAAACCTTACCGAATACTTACTAAAACACCTAAGCCGGAATAACAAAAAGCCGCTGATTGTGCGGCTTCTAATGCACTAAATCGTATGTTAACTGCTTGTCACAGTTGCCCGTTTACCTTCTTTATAACTTCCTCGTAGGGCTGGCGGATATAATAAATGTGGCTCTGCCTTGTATCCGGTTCACTAACCCAAAGCTGGGTTACCTCCTTGAAGGTATCAACCTCGGCCACGCGCCGGATATTTTCCGGTTCAACTTCAATAATACGACCGTCAATATTGATAAATCTTAGTTTTTTCGTTTGTTCCATAGTGGGTGCTTACGGATATGTAATAGATTGGAACAAATATCTTATGTGGTTTGCTGCTAAGTTGTTAATAAATGTGCATACCTCTAAAGGCATGAGCTGGTAATTCCAGCGCTGTAAGCACTATTGTAACAGAAAGTCGTACTTGAAAAGGCGATACAGAATTATATTTGCTTTCACTTAATTATTGATGACAGAAGCGTTATGAAAGTAAAGTATCTGACACTGTATGGAGCAGTTCTTCGGTGTGAGCATTTTAAAGAGCTGATAGGTCAGCCATTCGATAAAGACCCTTCATGCAACAGGAAAGTGGGTTTTCTGATTCCCGCACCATACAGCAGGATTTTACAGTGGGAATATTTAAGACGAATCGTACAGGGTGAGCCGTGGCAGGATGCGATAAAATCTGCATAGATCTGCGATATACTGTCTTAGTCCTGCCTGACGACTTTGATAAGCAAATAAACACCTTTGACGCAAGGCAGTTAGATGCCTACCTGAAAGACACCATTGGCGGGTCTGTTAATCTGTAATGGCATGAAACAACTCAAAAATATATTGCACAATATATTTGACTCTAACTAAGGCTCTTTGCGTAATTGGGTATAGTTACCCTTCGAAGGGGAGATGTTGCGTATGAGCCTTTGCATTGAACAAGACAATTACAGCACGCAGGACATACGAAACACCTTCCCCCCTTTTTTGAACTGATTCCCGCAAGGGGCCGCGCGCAGCGCAGAGGGGATATTTTACACAGACAACTGACCAGGCAGTTTACAGCACGTAGGGCATACACCCTATAACATCCCTATCCGAAGGGGAGCTGTGCCCATTTACACAAAGGCCATAAATGAGAAAGCACCCATGACCGGGTGCTTTTATTTTTCTTTTCTGTTCTTTTGCCGGCATGGTCGGTATGCCTGCACCATATCAGGGGAAGCGCTTTTTACATGCAGCTTCGCATCGTACCCTTTGCTATACTTCAGGTTTGCCACGAATAAACAGGGACTTCTGTAACTCCTAAGCTGTAAACAGAAAGCCGCCTGCTAAGCGGTTTTTACTTCATACCGGTGTCTTAGGTCTGCTACCTGCATCTCATTTAAACATTCCGAAGCATGATCAGAAGGCATTGCTATAATGCAGTCAGAAGGCGGGGAACAATCTGTATAGGCAATCTCACCCAGCTCAAAATGCCCTTCGCCGGCATAGCGTATAAGGTCAAAGTGAAACATGCTCTTTAAAGAACTCTTAATGATGAATTGCATAGCAAATTGTCAGCAAGTAAAACCCTGCCAGGCATTTGCTGTTCCTATTATCTCATAAACGCACCTTTGGGATTCAGCGCGATGAGCAGCAGTTTCATGCGCATGGTCAGCAGCGCCATTTTTTGCTGCGACTGTTCTTCTTCAAACAGGGGAAGCACATCCGGCCCCATATCTCTGCGCGCACTCGCCAATTCAGCGGCGGCATATCTTTCCAGCTTGCCGATATTTTCCGGGGAAAGAGTCTGCTTTCCATCCAGGTACTCGGCAATCAGTGTGGTAAAAATGGTGAAAAGGTTAATCATGACCGGGGTGTTGATTACCGCTGCATGCGGGTCTATAGCACATAGGGTGCCAAAGAAAGTGCCGTCTTTGAGTATTATGGGAAATGAGATATAGCTCTGCAGGCCGTACATGGCCGGTGTGTGATGATTGAAGTAATGCGCATCATGCGCTACATGGTCAATAATCACCGGCTCTTTGCTTTGCTGTATTTCATGGCAGATCGTAGTGGCTATAGGAAGCTCACCGCCCGGCACCAGGCCAAATTCAAGGTCATCCTTTACGGCGCCTGCAATCCACCTTTCTTCTGTTACCCGTGCTACGGCTGCAAAGCCCATTCCGGTTGCGATGCAGACTACATCCAGCAATGCAGGCAGAAAAGGGATGCGACCTATGCGTTCAACATCCTTTTTTAACTGTTCTTCTGTTATCGGCACAGCGTTATAAATTTTGATAAAGGTAAATTACTTTACCTGTAAATGGTCCCGCTATGCGCCCATGTGCAGACCGGGGTTTAGCCTTTGAGGCATTCCGCGCAAGGGACCGTGCGCAGAGGGGATGTTTGTACAGCACTCCACAACCTACCGCTGTGGGATGCTTCCTTGCGTCAGCATGACCTGTGTTTTTGTGGATTTTTTCACTAATACAAAAGGCGACTGATTCGGTCACCTTTTGTATTATAATCTTCGGAACAATATGATTAGTTGCCAAATTCGCTCAGGAATTTGATGCGCATCATCTGCAGGTGCTCCAGGCTTACATCATTGCCCTTGAACTCTTCGAACGCATCGTTAATATTGCCATCGTGGCTTTCGCGGAAGTAGTCGAAAATGTCTTCTTGCTCATCTTCGTCCAGCTCACCATCGAGGCAGTAGTCCAGATTGAGGCGGGTGCCACTCGCGGCTATGGTTTCCATTTCGCCGAGCAGCTCTGCGAGCGACAGGCTCTTGTTTTTGGCAATGGTTTCGAGTGGTATCTTCTTATCAATGTTCTGAATGATGAAGACCTTCATGCCGCTCTTGTTGACCACGCTCTTCATCACAAAATCATCGGGCTTCACGATGTCGTGCTCTTCCACATACTTTTCGATGAGGGAGATAAACTTGCGGCCATAGCGCGCTGCCTTGCCTTTGCTTACGCCCTGCATCTTTTCCAGCTCAAGCAGCGTGGTAGGGTAGGCGGTGCTCATATCTTCAATTGCCTGCTCGGAGAAGATCACGTAAGGCGGCAGACCATTTTCTTTGGCTACCTGCTTTCTGAGATCCATGAGCATACCCATCAGTACGGGATCGGCAGTGCCCTGCTCGGTAGCGGTGCCCATCTCTTCCTCATCGGCCACCGACTCTTCATACTGGTGGTTCAGCGATACCTTGATGGCAAATGGCTTCTTGAGGAATTTGCGGCCGGTATCCATGATCTTCAGCAGGCCATATTCTTCAATGTCTTTACGGATAAAACCTTCGAGCATCATCTGGCGGATCAGGCTCTGCCAGAAGTTGGCATCCATCTTCATGATGATGCCGCTGCCAAAGCACTTGAGCTTATCGTGGCGGAAGGTGGTGATCTGCGGATTGCTCTTGCCAAGCACCATATTCACGATATAATCGATGCCGAAGCGCTCGTCCAGCGCATCAATGGCATCCATCACGATCTTCACGCTATCCTTTACATCGATCTTTTCTTTCGGATTGAGGCAGTTATCGCAGTTGCCGCAGTTGTCCTGCTTCAGCGTTTCGCCGAAGTAGTGAAGCAAAAGCTTGCGGCGGCAGACACTGCTTTCTGTATAAGCCACCGTTTCATTGATGAGCTGAGCGCCCATTTCGCGCTCGCTGAGCGGCTTGTCGCGCATCAGGTGCTCCAGCTTCTGCACGTCTTTCAATGAATAGTACAACAGGCATTTACCTTCCAGCCCGTCACGACCTGCACGGCCTGTCTCCTGATAATAGTTCTCAAGCGATTTTGGAACATTGTAGTGCATTACGAAGCGCACATCCGGCTTATCGATGCCCATGCCAAAGGCGATGGTGGCTACGATCACATCGGTATCCTCGTGCAGGAACTGATCCTGACGCTGGGCACGGGTAGTGGGGTCGAGGCCTGCATGGTAGGCTACCGCTTTTACGCCATTGGCAAGCAGGGTGCTGGCGAGCTCTTCCGTTGTTTTGCGGTTGAGGGTATAGATGATACCGCTCTTGCCCTTCATGCTGTGAATGAACTTCACGATATGCTTCAGTACCTGCTCTTTAGTGCCTTTGGGTACGATCTCATAATAGAGATTGGGGCGGTTGAATGAATCAACGAACACTCTGGGGTCGCGCAGCGCCAGGTTCTTGACAATATCATCCTGTACTTTAGGAGTGGCGGTGGCGGTAAGGGCAATGATCGGCGTATCGGGGTTGATCATGTCGATCATGCCGCGCAGCTTGCGGTATTCCGGGCGGAAGTCGTGGCCCCATTCAGAGATACAGTGTGCCTCATCTACCGCTACAAAGGAAATCTTCATATCGGCAAAGAAGTCTATGTTCTCCTGCTTGGTCAGCGTTTCCGGTGCTACATACAGCATCTTGGTACGGCCTTCGAGCAGGTCTGTCTTTACTTTTTTCTGTTGTGTTTTGCTGAGCGTGGAGTTGAGGAAGTGCGCCACATTATCGCGGCTGCTGTAGCTGCGGATCAGATCTACCTGATTCTTCATCAGCGCAATCAGGGGGGAGACAATCAAGGCAACGCCCTCGCTCATCATGGCGGGGAGCTGATAGCAAAGCGATTTGCCGCCGCCGGTAGGCATGATTACAAATGTGTCCGTGCCTGTGTAAATGCTTTCAATAATCTCTTCCTGAACGCCTTTAAAGCCTTCAAAGCCAAAATGCTCCTGTAAAGCTTTTTTGAAATTTGTTTTACTCTTTTTTACAACAGCAGGTGCAGCATCCATGTTCACGAAAATTTATTGTTTATGATAAGCGGTCGTCGAAGCTCCGCAGGACAAAAAATATAATAAAAGCCTTTATGTTACAACAAAAAATGTTGCGGCTTTTTATCAAGTCTGCGAATTTACGTTAGACAAGTTAAAGAAAACAAGGGAATAGTGCAATACAAGATTGTAAATAGTTGTTAAGCTACCTGCATTCCGGACGTTGTATTGTCTGATAGTTTAATGTGATGACGGTTAGCAGGCTGCTACACCTTCTCAAAAGAAGTTATTCTAATGAAAAATAATGCGTTGAAAACTCATAATCTTTTTCCAGAAAGGAAACGAGGTGCTCAAAGTGCAGTGGGTTATGGATGAAGTTGGCTTCATCCATATCAATAATCAGTGTCTTGCTCACGCCCTGCTTCAGGTACTGCTGGTAAGTGTGCTGCACTTTGTCCAGATATTCATCCGGAATGGCCTGCTCGTAGTTGCGACCCCGATTTGCGATGTTGTGCTGCAGCCGCTGTACCGGTGCGTGCAGATAGATCAATAAGTCGGGCTGGGGAAGGTGCTGATTGATGATATCGAAGAAGTTCTGGAACAGCTCATACTCATCTTCTTTGAGATTGGTGCGCGCAAACAGCTTGCTCTTGGCAAAGATGTAATCAGCAATTACCATGTGCTGAAACATATCCGGCACGGTGAGCAGATTTTTCAATTGCTTATAGCGGTCTGCCAGGAAAGAGAGCTCAAGCGGGAAGGCATAACGCTCCGGCTCTGCGTAGAACTTGGGTAAAAAGGTATTGTCCGCAAATTCTTCCAGCACCAGGCGTGCATTGTAATGGGCGGCCAGCATGGTAGCCAGAGTGGTCTTGCCGGCGCCAATATTTCCTTCAATAGCTATGTAACGGTAGTTCATCGGGTAGCGGCGGCAAAGGTAATATCCGGAAGCCTAAGTCCATGCATGCACGGGCAGTTTATCAAGGCATTCAGCCAGCAGCTCGCGAACGGTCTTGTGCAAAAGCGGGTGAACGAGATCCGGCGCTATGGCGGCCAATGGCTCCAGCACAAAGCGGCGATCCTGCAGGTGAGGATGGGGAATAACCAAGTTCGGTGCATTCACCACCAGATCATCATAAAAAATAATGTCTATATCCAATGTCCGCGCCCCCCAGACCTCAAGCCGCTGCCGGCCTAGCTGTGCTTCTATACGGGCTATTGATTCCAGTAATTGCTGTGGCGATAAGATTGTTTCAATGCAAAGCGCAACATTCAGAAAATCCTGCTGATCTTCCTTACCCCAGGCGGCCGTTTCATAGAATGGAGAGCGCTGTGCCGTATGGCCGCATATTTGTTCAATAGCCCGGATGCCTTCCTCTATATATTGACTGCGATTGCCGATGTTGCCACCCAAAAGCAGGTATGCCCGATGAGTCATGGGCGCAAAGGTATTATTTCGGATAAAGCGATGGCTTTTAAATGACAGAACCCGGGTTGCTGTGGGATGCATCCTTGCGTCAGCATGACTAATATACCTGATCCGATTAATTTTTGCACCCGGAACGCTTTTTGCGTCCGTTTTTTGTATTGCATGAGCTGTATCCGTTACTTTTGAGCGTGCGATGATAAAGAATACTCCATTGTTTCATTGCGCTTCACATCACTACTCTAAAATAGAATGAGACAATTTTTCAAAATGTTCTTTGCCTCGCTGCTGGCCATGATCGTAGCAGGCGTTATCCTCGTGGGCATTACCATCGGGCTGATTATATCACTGGCTTCGAGCGCCAAGACTCAGAAAAATGCTAAGCCCGCCACCGCATCTATCCTGCTGATTGAGACAGATAGGACACTGCATGAGCAGGGCGAGAACAATTCATTCGCGGCATTCAGCAATGATATTTCTTATGCTGCAGGTCTGTACGATGCTGTACAGGCGCTCAGGGAAGCTAAAAAAGACAACAATATCAAAGCCGTATTGCTGAAGCTTGAAGGCTCTTCCAATGGCTGGGCTACCATGCAGCAGTTCCGCGAGGCGCTGCTCGATTTCCGCAAAAGCGGCAAGAAAGTGATTGCCTACGGCGAAGGAATCAGCCAGCGCGATTATTATCTCGCTACCGCTGCCGATGCTATCTATCTGAATCCGGTGGGAATGCTGGAGCTGAAGGGACTTGCCTCTCAATCCACTTTTTATAAAGGAACACTCGACCGGCTGAACGTGAAACCAGAGATATTCTATGCAGGCAAATTCAAAAGCGCAACGGAGCCCTTCCGTGCAGAGAAGATGAGCGATGCCAATAAGATTCAGATCAGTGAGCTGCTGCACGATGTATGGGCGCAGATGCTGATGGCCGTAAGCGCTAAGACCGGGCTGGATACGTCATCCGTACAGCGGTTTGCCGCTTCCTCTGCGATGCAGTACGCCACAGCTGCTGTGGACTATAAGCTGATTGACGGCGCTAAATACCTGGATGAAGTAGAAGCCATCCTGAGACCGCTGGTAGATAAAAAGGCAGATGAAACAGTCCCTTACCTCTCTCTGAACGAATATGCCGAAAAGCTGGATGATGATGCCGGCGACAGCCGCATTGCGGTGCTGTTTGCAGAAGGCGAGATTGTGGACGGAAAGGGCGGCGATTATCAGATTGCCTCCTCGCCTATGGTGAAAACCATTCGCCAGATCAGCAATGATGATAAAATCAAAGCGGTGGTGCTGCGCGTCAATTCTCCGGGCGGCAGCGCGCTTGCCTCTGAGGTAATCCTGCGTGAACTGCAGTTGCTCAAAAAGAAGAAGCCATTGATCGTATCCATGGGCGATGTGGCCGCATCCGGTGGCTATTACATCTCTTCCGCCGCAGACAGCATTTTTGCGATGCCCAATACCATCACCGGCAGCATCGGCGTTTTCAGTATGATGTTTAACGTGGGCGATGCGCTCAACAGCAAGCTCGGTGTTACGTTTGATGAAGTGAAAACCGCACCGTATGCTGGCTTTCCTACGGCTATGAGAGCATTCACCCCACAGGAAGAGGCGATGATGCAATCCAGCGTAGATACGATCTATCACGTTTTTAAAAGCCGCGTTGCTACAGGCCGTCACATGAATATTGATCTGGTGGATAGCTTTGCACAGGGCAGGGTATGGACCGGTACGGATGCACTTACGATCGGCCTGGTAGATGGCATCGGTAATCTGGACCGTGCGCTTCAAAGCGCAGCGGCTAAAGCCAAGATCAGCAACTATAAAGTAGTCACTTATCCGGATCAGGTAGATCAGTTCAAATCGATGCTTAAAAAGCTGAAGGGCAATCCACTGGCCGCTGCCGGTGTACAGCAGGCGATACAGCAGGAACTGGGGCCCGATTATGTGTATTATGAGCAGGTGCAGTGGATGCGCCGCATCAATGGCAAGGCGCAGATGGCTATGCCGTGGCGTCCGGACATTCGTTAAGAAAATAATTTTTTAAGCTCCAAAAAGCTGACAGTTAGAAAATTGCGATGGCACTGAATGTGCTGTCGCAATTTTTTTTTGGCTTCAGAAAACCAAAAAGAAAAGTGTTGCGTAATTGTTAGGGATAGAAAATAACAAACTAAAAACACACAAAATGAAGCGTATCCTTTTAATACCTGCCATGGCTGTAGCACTCATCGCAGGCAATACGAACATCGTTCTTGCTAAAGGCGAAAAGACAGTAATGGTAGGTGGCGCAGCCATGTATCCTTCTAAAAACATCGTGGAAAATGCTGTGAACTCAAAAGATCACACTACGCTGGTAGCTGCGGTAAAAGCAGCAGGCCTGGTAGAAACATTGCAAAGCGATGGTCCTTTCACTGTATTTGCGCCAACCAATAAGGCATTCGATAAGTTGCCTGCAGGCACGGTGGATAAGCTGGTGCAGCCGGAGATGAAGGACAAACTTACCAGCATTCTTACCTATCATGTAGTAGCCGGAAAGATTGATTCCAAGGAACTGATGCGTATGATCAAAGCCGGCGGCGGAAAGGCAACCCTGAAAACCGTACAGGGTGAAGAACTGACCGCAATGATGAAGGGTAGCGGTATTGTGCTGAAAGATGCCAAAGGCGGTATGTCTATGGTAACAATTAAAGATGTTTATCAAAAGAATGGTGTAATACACGTAGTAGATACGGTACTGATGCCATAATGAATTTTTTGGGGTGGTTTTTTTGATTAAGGCGGCGCTTTTCAGCGCTGCCTTTTTATTTGTTGCCTTGCTGAGTCTTACTCTATAAAAGCTTTAATGCTGTCAATGGTTGTAATGCCACTGAACGTTTTGAGGAGCTTACGGTCGTGATCGTAAATATTCACTTGTGGCAGCCCTTCATAACGAAAGGTGTTGTCTATAAACTGGCTGCTGTCCACACCCATTTTAATGCCTGGGTATTGATCCAGCTTCATATTTTTCCTGAACAGATCCAGGTATGGCGTCATCATGGCACCTGCTACCAGCACGACGTGCGTTTTCTTAAACAGAAAAATATTTTTCTCTATAGCGCTGGTCATATCTTCACAATGCTCACAGGTAGGGTTAAACATCATAACCACCAGATTGGCATCATTGCTCACCATCTTATCGGTCACTACAGATTTATTATCGGAAACGGTACGCAGCATTGGCATTGGGGCGCCTACATGCTTATAATCAACTTTTCCTTCTGTGGGTTTCATCAACGCTTTTTTCTGGCAAATGCCGGTCAGCGGCAGCATCATCAAAGCGCAGGATAATAATTGACGTAGCATCTATTTTATAGTGTTGTAAGTACCAAAGATAACATACCTGCTCCCTCTGGCAAAAGCCGTCTTATCTTTAACGATTAATTAGAATGAGCGTAAAAGTATGGCAAGCGAAGCACCACATATACCATTGGCAGAGCGGATGCGGCCCAAAGTACTTGCCGATTTCATAGGGCAGGAGCATCTGGTAGGGCCGGGGAAGGTATTAGAACAAATGGTTCGTAACAGTCAGGTTCGCTCCATGATTTTCTGGGGACCGCCGGGCGTGGGTAAAACTACGCTGGCCATGATTATCGCCTCATCGCAGCAAATGCCCTTCTTCACGCTGAGCGCTATCGACAGCGGTGTAAAAGAAGTAAGAGCCGTGATCGAGCAGGCACGCTTTGCGGGTCATGCCTTGCTGTTCATTGATGAAATTCACCGGTTCAATAAGGCGCAGCAGGACAGTCTGCTCGGCGCGGTGGAAAAAGGCATCATCACGCTCATCGGCGCCACTACGGAAAATCCTTCCTTTGAAGTAATCAGCGCCTTGCTGAGCCGTTGCCAGGTGTATGTATTGCAATCCCTGACTAAAGACAATCTGAAAGCGCTGGTAGGGCAGGCTTCAGAGGATGATAAATGGCTGAAGAATAGAAATATCCAGATCATAGAATGGGAAGCGCTGCTGCGGCTGAGCGGTGGCGATGCCCGCAGGTTGCTGAATCTCGTAGAGCTGGTAGCAGGTTCTGTAGATGCCGGTGCTGAGGTAACTGATTTTTTGGTACAGGACATAGTACAGCAGAAAATGGCGCTGTATGATAAAGGAGGCGAGCAGCATTACGATATTATTTCCGCCTTCATCAAAAGCCTGCGTGGCTCAGACCCCAATGCAGCCGTTTATTACCTTGCCCGGATGATTGATGGCGGGGAAGACCCTAAATTCATTGCGCGCCGCATGGTGATCTTGGCGAGTGAGGATATTGGCAATGCTAACCCTAATGCTTTATTGCTGGCGACTACTGCCTTTCAGGCGGTACAGCTGATTGGCTGGCCCGAAAGCCGGATTATTCTTTCCCAGTGTGCCACTTACCTGGCGTCTTCTGCCAAGAGCAATGCCGCTTATATGGCCATCAATGATGCGCAGAGCCTGGTGAAAAAGACCGGTGATCTGCCTGTGCCTTTGCACATCCGCAATGCGCCGACCAAGCTTATGAAAAGCATGGATTATGGCAAAGGCTACCAATACGCACATGACTTCGATAACAATTTTATACAGCAGGAGTTTCTGCCCGATGCTATTTCCGGAACAAAGCTTTACGACCCCGGCGATAATGCTGCGGAAGGCAGAATGCGCGAATATCTGCGGCAATGCTGGCGGGATAAATATGGTTATTGAAATATTTTAATGAAGCGGTTGTTAAGCAGGGGGGGTAAAACAGACTATTATTACCTGATTATTTTAGAATTAAGTAGTAATTAATATTTTAGCGCCAAATTCAGCATTCGGTCAATTCCTGTCCGCATACATCTACACATACACACAAATATTCCTATGAGGATAAAGTTTTACCTATTACTGCTCCTGACCATTATTTCAGGCACCGGCTCCCTCAACGCGCAACGATGCGCTTCCGATGAAGTGAACCAGGCATTAATGCAGCGCGATCCGAATTTCGCTCATGTCTTACAGGCCAGAGCCGTAAAGTGGGCGCAGCAGAATGCCGCTCATGCTAACGGGCTGGTAGTAAGTTCAGCCAACGGACCGGTTTATGAAATTCCGGTTGTAGTGCACATCATGCATACGGGCGTGCCGGTCGGGAACATCAATAATCCAACAGATGCTACAGTAGCTACGTACATTGATTTTCTGAATAAAACCTATGCGGCTCAATGGAGCTTTTACAATGATACCAACAATGGCGGTGTGCGCGTGCCGATCAAATTCGTATTGGCAAAACGCGCCCCCGGCGCCTGCGGCGGTATAGCAACCACGGGTATCAACCGCATCAATGTCTCTGCTATTTACCCGAACTATACAGCCAATGGCATTAATCAAAGCACTTCCAGTGGTGTGGATGACTCGGTGCTGAAGTCGCTCAGTATCTGGCCAAGCCAGGATTATTACAATATCTGGATGGTCAATTATATTGATGGCCCTACAGGTGGTATTGGCGGCTACGCTTATTTTCCCGGAGTGTCTTCCTGGCTTGATGGAACCGTGCTTCTGGCGCAGTATGCCAGTCCGTATTCCAATGGCTCTTATTACTATGCCGTTCCGCATGAGCTTGGCCATGCGTTCGGATTGCTGCACACCTTCCAGGGCGGCGGTACCAGCACCTGCCCATCCAATGCCAATTGTTCTACCGATGGCGATCAGGTCTGCGATACAGAGCCACACATTAACCTGAACAATGGCGTTTGCGCTTCCGGAACCAATAGCTGTACCGGCCTGCCATACGCTGGTGTGCAATACAATTTTATGAACTATACGGCCTGTCCCGCACGCTTTACTCCCGGGCAGCGCACCAAGATTCTCTTCAACCTGATCAACTACCGCGGTGGACTGATCAATTCGCTGGGCACTACCGCGCCTGCTGCGTTCACGGCTCCTACTACTGCCTGCATTCCTACCATCGTCAATGCACGCAACAACTATGACATGGGCCCGCACGAAGTATCTCTCGCAGATATGAATGTAAGCGGCTCCGGCTATACCAACGATGGCTATAAAGTATATGTAGATCATACCTGTACACAAACAGCGGCACATGTGACCGTAGGTAGCAGCTATACCTTGTCTGTAAATACTTACAGCAATCAGCAAAACGTACGCGCGTGGATCGATTACAACAATGACGGCACCTTCTCGGCAGCTGAAATGGTAATGAGCCACACCGGCACTACCGGCGATGAAACCCATACGGGCACTTTTACCATCCCATCTACCGGCGTGACTACCTGTACAAATCTGCGTATGCGCGTAGTGGCTGACTGGTATCTTGCAGGTACACTTCAGCCATGCAATGCGCTTCAGTATGGCCAGGCGGAAGATTATACGGTAGTGGTCGCGCCGGCGGTTGTAACGCCAACTGTGGCTATCTCTGCAAACCCAACCGGAAGCATCTGCGCCAGCACGTCTGTTACCTTTACCGCTACTACCACAAATACTGTTTCCCCCTCTTATCAATGGAAAAAGAACGGCGTAGCTGTAGGTCTTAATCAGACTACCTACACCAATAATTCCTGGACAAACAATGATGTGATCACGCTTGAGGTAACCTCTACTGCGGGATGCGCCGGTACTATTATAACTACTGCCAGCAACAGCATTACAATGGCGGTTTCCGGCAGCCTGACACCATCTGTTACTGTCAGTGCCAATCCCGGAAATAATATCTGCGCCGGCACCGGCGTAACCTTCACCGCTAATCCAACCAACGGCGGCACCTCACCTACGTATCAGTGGAAGAAGAACGGTAACATTGTTGGCGGCAGTACAGCTACTTATACGGATAATGCATTGATCAATAATGATGTGATCACCGTAGTAATGACCAGCAGCGCGGTCTGCGCCTCTCCAGCTACTGCCACGAGTACCGGCATTACTATGATCGTAAATACAGTAGTAGCACCATCTGTAACGGTAACTACCAATACAGGCACTTCCGTTTGCGCCGGCACTAATGTGACGTTTACCGCCAATCCAACCAACGGCGGCACTACACCTTCTTACCAATGGAAAAAGAATGGCGCTAACGTAGGCATCAACAACGCTAATTACAGCGATAACACACTTTCGAATAATGACGTTATTTCCGTAGTGCTTACCAGCACGGCCGGATGCGCATCGCCACTTACGGCTACAGGTTCCGTGACCATGTCTGTAAGCACTGCGCTGGTACCTTCTGTAATCATCGCTGCCAATCCGGGCAATACTATATGCACCGGCACCAGCGTAACATTTACCGCAACTCCTACGAATGGCGGCACGATACCTACTTACCAATGGAAGAAAAACGGAACGGTTGTAGGCAGCGGAGCTACTTATATAAATGCTGCGCCGGCTAATAATGATGTAATAACTGTTGTGATGACGAGCAATGCATCCTGCGTAAGCCCTGCTACGGCTACATCCAACGCCATAACAATGATCGTCGGCACAACTGTTATTCCATCTGTTACAATCGCAGCCAATCCTGGTACCACCATCTGCGCCGGCACATCTGTAACCTTTACTGCTACGCCGGTGAATGGTGGCACTACACCTGCCTATCAGTGGAAAAAGAATGGGGTGAATGTAGGCGGCAACACGGCTACTTATACAGATGCCGCTTTGGCTAACAGCAATGTGATCACCGTACAGATGGCCAGCAGCTCATCCTGCGCAAGCCCTGCAACGGCTAACAGCAATTCTCTTACCATGACCGTAAACCCTGTGGTAACGCCTACGGTAACAGTGAGCACCAATACAGGTACCACCGTATGCGCGGGCACTCAGGTTATCTTCTCCGGCGGTGTTACCAATGCAGGAGCTACTCCTACTTACCAATGGAAGAAGAATGGTGCAAACGTAGGCACAGGCATCAATTCTTATGGGCCAGTAACAGTAGCTAACAATGACGTGATTACCCTGACCCTGACATCATCCGCAGCCTGTGCATCGCCGGTAGCTGTTACCAGCGCGAATGTTACTATGATTGTATCTCCGGCAGTTACACCATCTGTTACGATTGCAGCCGCACCGGGCAACACCATCTGCGCAGGCACAGCAGTCACCTTTACGGCAACGCCTGTAAATGGCGGAGCAAACCCTGTGTACCAGTGGAAGAAGAACGGCGTGAATGTAGGCGGTAATGCTGCTATTTATACAGATGCGGCTCTGGCGAATACCAACACCATTACCTGCGTGCTCACTTCCAATGCTTCGTGTGCCACCACTACTACAGCTACCAGCAATGCCATTACCATGACGGTCAATCCGCTGGTCAATCCGCTTGTAAGCATTACCGTAAATCCTGCCGGACCAATCTGCGCCGGTACGCCGGTTACGTTTACAGCTACACCGGTGAATGGTGGCAGTGCTCCAAGTTATAATTGGCAGCGTAACATTATGAATGTACCCGGTAACAGTAATGTCTTTGGCCCGATTGTATTGGCGGATAGAGATTCTGTCAAGGTAGTGCTTACCAGCAATGCAACCTGTGCAATCTTCCCTACTGTTACCAGCAATGTGATCAACATGACGGTTAATCCACTGGTTACGCCTGCTGTCAGTGTTACTTCAAGCGCTACCGGCGCTATCTGCTCCGGAGTGCCTATATCATTTACCGCTACTGCTACAAATGGCGGCACTACTCCGGCGTATCAGTGGAAACTGAACGGAGCGGCTGTGGGCACCAATAGCACGGCCTATACACTTTCGAGTCCTGCAAGCGGAAATGTGATAACCGTAGAGCTGACCAGCAATGCGATCTGTGCAACACCTGCGACAGTAATAAGCGTGCCTTTAGATTTGGTAGTAAAGCCTTCCGTGACGCCATCTGCTACCATCACCGTAAATCCCGGTGATACGATCTGTGCAGGCACGGTAGTTACCTTTACCGCAACACCTGCGAATGAAGGCAGCAATCCGCAATATACCTGGAGGCGCAACGGGGTGAGCGTTCAGACCGCCAGCACCACTTATGCCCAGATCAATACCAACGACAGCGACATCATCACGCTTGAGCTGACATCGGATGCGCTCTGCGCGACTAATACCCATGCGCTGGCCAATATCATTACCATGCGCGTGAATGATCTGCCGTTGCCGGTGATCACGGCCAACGGTCATCTGCTGCGTACCGGAAGCTTCACCGCTTACCAGTGGTATGTGAATGATACCGCTATTGCCGGAGCAACCGCAGATACCCTGCTGGCCACGAGAACAGGTAGCTATAAGGTAATGGTGACCGATGCGCAGGGCTGTAGCAACACTTCTGCCGTACACGTTAACAGCACCGTAGGCATCGGTCAGATGCCGGCCGGAAATAATGAAGTAGCTATCTTCCCGAACCCGACCCGCGGCATCGTGTACATTCAATCAAAAGAAAGCGCGATCAACATACGGGTGTTTACGGTAGAAGGAAAGCTGGTGATGGAATACAATGACGTGAAGAAAATTGATATCACTCACCTCGCTGATGGACTGTACACGATTCAGATCCGCAATAAGAACGGTGAGCTGTTGAAGACCAGCCGTCTTACCAAGGCTACAGGATACTGATCATCCACGATATAGTCTTATGCAAAAGGCAGCCGGAACAGGCTGCCTTTTTTGTTGCCTTTAAGAGTTTGCGAAGCTGAAAGGACAGGCTACTGTAAATACATACCGCTGTGGGATGCTTCCTTGCGTCAGCATGACTTATACAGCGGTCATCCTGAGGCACGAAGGATCCCACAGCGGGCAACTAGACCTACTTATACAGGCACAACATTGCATTTTGCATAGCAGAGATAAAAGTTTTCCGTGAGAACATTTTTAAGCAGCATACAATGGATTCCTGACGGAATAACAAAGCCCGGGCAAGAGCATTTACAGTAAGCAACTGAATCACATCTACGAATGACCAACGACTAAAGACCAATGAAGAACAACACCATACCGGAAATATTAATCCCCCCACAGACGGCACAGAATAGTTGCTGCGTGCGTTCTATATTTACGGTACAATCATTATTCATGAAAAAGAGGCTCGTATTTGGTCTGCTCATCAGCGCAGGTCTGCTCAGTCATTATCAGGGCACTGCACAGAAAAAAGCAGTGACTAAAAAAACTCCGGCTCCGGCCAAAATTCCCTCCCAAGCACCTGCTATGCCTAAATCAATTGATCCGGCTAATCTGGATGTAAGCGTTAAGCCCGGCGACAACTTCTATCAGTACGCAAATGGCGTATGGCTGAAAAACAATCCCATTCCTTCTTCCAAGACCAGTTGGGGCAGTATGGATATCATTCGCCTCACCAATCTGGAGCGCTTACGCAAGCTTTGCGAAGAAGCGGCCAAGAACAATACACAGAACACCATCAACCAGCGCGTGGGTGACCTGTACACCAGCGCTATGGACACTGTGCGCATCGAGCAATTGGGCTATATGCCCGTGAAAGATGAGTTGGTACGCCTCAGCTCACTCTCCACCAAAAGCGAAGTGCTGAACGAGATCGTAACACTGCGCACCAAAGGCGTAAACGGATTGCTGTACGGCTTTAGTGTAGGGCCGGATGATAAGGATGTGAATGTAAATATTGCGCGTCTTGGACAGGGCGGCACTACCTTGCCCGACCGAGATTATTACCTGAAGGCCGATGCCCGCAGCGAAAGCATCCGCAAAGCCTACGTGAGCTACATCACCGATTTGTTCAAGCTCACCAGCGATGACGATGTAACGGCTACCGCAAAAGCCGCTGCGATCATGCGTATCGAAACCAGCCTCGCTGCTGCACAGATGAGCCGCACGGAAATGCGCGACCCGATAAAGACGTACAATAAATTTTCTGTAACGGCCTTCAGCCAGCGCACGCCCGGCCTCAACTGGGTCCAGCTCCTGCCCATGATGAAGATAGCAGGCACCGATAGTCTGATCGTCAATAATCCTTCTTTCTTCAAAGCTGCTGATTCTTTATTTGCCGCCACACCGGTTGCCGATTGGAAAGCCTACCTGCAGTGGGCTACACTGCGCTCAAAAGCACCATACCTGAGCAGCGCCTTTGTGAAGCGCAACTTTGAATTTGCCCGCGTGATCACCGGACAAAAAGAAATGACTCCGCGCTGGCAGACTATGACCAGTGTGGTGGATAATAATCTGGGCGAGCTGCTCGGTCAGCTTTATGTAGCGGAATATTTTACGGCAGATGCCAAGAAGCGGATGCTGGCGATGGTGCAGAATATACAGCAGACATTTGCCGACCGCATCAGGCGCGTAGATTGGATGGAAGATGTGACGCGCCAGCGCGCATTGGAAAAGCTGAACGCTATCGTAAACAAAATCGGCTTTCCTGATAAGTGGGAGACTTATGACGGGGTAGTGGTCCGCCCGGATGATTTCGTAGGTAATCTCAATCGCATCAATACCTGGGAATACAATGATATGGCAGGCCGCATCAGCAAGCCGGTAGATAAGAAAGAGTGGGGTATGACGCCGCCAACGGTCAATGCCTATTACCGCGCTTCCAACAATGAGATAGCTTTCCCCGCCGGCATTCTGCAATCACCGTTCTTCGACTTCAGCACGGATGATGCGGTCAATTATGGCGGTATAGCAGCCGTAATCGGTCATGAGCTGACGCATGGCTTTGACGATAAAGGCCGCCTTTATGGGGCGGATGGTAACCTGAAGGACTGGTGGACGCCCAAGGATGCAGAGCGCTTTAATGCGCGTGCCAGTGAAGTAGCCGAGCAGTTCGATGGATTTACGGTTAATGACTCCATTCACGTAAACGGAAGGCTTACCCTCGGAGAAAACCTGGCAGATCTCGGTGGCCTCAATATTGCTTACGAGGCTTTTAAGAAGACACCGCAGGGCAAGAGCAATAAAAAAATTGACGGCTTTACGCCCGACCAGCGTTTCTTCCTGAGCTGGGCGCAGGTATGGCGCAAGAATATTCTGCCGGAATCTGCTGCACAACAGATCGTAGTTGATCCGCACAGCCCCTCTACCTATCGTGTGAATGGCCCGCTGAGCAATATAGATGCCTGGTACACCGCTTTCAACGTGCAGCCGGATAATCAGATGTACAAGCCTAAGGAAAGGCGCACTATAGTTTGGTAAGTCATATTCTTTTATAACAAACAAAGGCCGCTGAAAAGCGGCCTTTGTTTGTTAAGAGCCATACTTGACGGGCAAGAAGATTATGCTCACCAGAAATCT
Source organism: Chitinophagaceae bacterium (assembly GCA_965200035.1). GTDB lineage: Bacteria > Bacteroidota > Bacteroidia > Chitinophagales > Chitinophagaceae > UBA1952. The sequence goes on from OZ241334.1 coordinate 3,450,469, forward strand.
CTTGAAAAGAACAGCCGGGTCATAGGTTTTCAGCAATTACAAATCAGCTTCCGGTAGGCGGATGTCATTTCCGGACTCTTGGTCAGTACAAACCAAGAGCCCGTCAGTGATGACCAGGAGCTCGTCGGCACAAACCAGGAGCACGATAACGCTAACGAAGAGCTCGTCAGCGCTGACCAACGATCGGGCAACGGCTGAGACCTTTCATTGGGTACCGTTCAGGCACACATTTACCTGGTCTGTGGAGCGGTGCCAATATAGCACATTTTATATCAGCATTAAAATTAATGAAGCAAAATAATTATCTGTTTCTACAGAATGATTAACATTAATATAAATTAGTTTAATTAATTTGCAGACGGCCTAACGGCGCCTACCTATTTGTTATGCTCACTGTTGAAGATGTAATGCTGCACATCGCTCAGGATCTGCGCGACTATACCAATACAGACCAAACTGCCGCCATTGAAGAATTTCTGGCAGGGAGTATGTTCGACTTCTCCATTGCGATTACAACTGATGTGGAAGAGACCGAATTTGACTTCGTGAACCGTTACGGGCCTGGTCATTCTTTCTTCTTCCGGCTGGCCGATTATGAACACGGCAAGCTACTGGCGGGACAAATGTATTGGATATTGCAGGGCTCCAGGCCTGATCTGAGCGGTTACAAAGGCCATTTTTTTAAGCCCGCCGACCGGCTTTATCTTTTTGTACATTTGCGCAATATTAATCCCCCGCCCGTTTTATAATAGTGCTGGTTTACAGTATATTTCATTCCTGTTAGGAAGGATTCAGCATGCTGAAGTGAAGCACAAAATAAGAGACTGCCCGCCTCATGGATGGACATGAGAAAAAAAGTCAAAAATTTCTCTCAAATTATTTTGTCAAATAAAATCATACTCCTACCTTTGCAGTCCCAAATTTTAGAACGGGTAGAAGCTATTTATAAGTTATGTCACAGCGTATCAGAATCAAGCTGAAATCTTACGACCACAATCTGGTGGATAAATCGGCAGAGAAAATTGTAAAGACGGTACGCAACACAGGCGCCGTAGTAACAGGTCCAATTCCTTTACCGACCGAGAAGCAAATCTTTACTGTATTGCGTTCTCCACACGTAAATAAGAAAGCTCGCGAGCAGTTCCAGCTTTGCACGCACAAGCGTCTGCTGGATATCTACACTTCTTCTTCGCGCACTGTAGATGCTCTGTCGAAGTTAGATCTGCCAAGCGGTGTTGAAGTTGAGATTAAAGCATGATGATTACAGGTCCGGTCCCGGCCTTCCCTCCAAAGGGGCAAACAAGGATCACAACGTTCTTCGTAAAGACTGAAAAAACATTCATCCCGGTCCACACTCGCCACATGGCAAGCACCCGGGCGCTGAATAAAAAATAATAATAATGAAAGGTATTATTGGTAAAAAAATTGGCATGACCAGCATTTTTGAGCCTAATGGTAAGCAGACTGCCTGCACCATTATTGAGGCTGGTCCGTGTGTGGTAACACAAAAGAAAACCGTAGATACCGACGGTTACAATGCACTACAGATCGCTTTTGGTGAAAAGAAAGAAAAGAACACCACCAAAGCAATGATCAATCACTTCTCTAAGGCAAGCACAACGCCTAAGTCTGTAGTTAAAGAACTTCGCAATTGTTCCATTGATAAGCAAGTAGGTGAAACCATCGGCTGCGACATCTTCGAAGAAGGTGAGAAGGTAGCAGTAGTTGGCATTACCAAGGGTAAAGGCTTCCAGGGCGTAGTAAAGCGCCACGGTTTTAGCGGTGTGGGCGAGGCTTCTCACGGTCAGCATGACCGTCAGCGCGCTCCGGGCTCTATCGGTGGCTCTTCTTATCCTTCCCGCGTATTCAAGGGTATGCGTATGGCCGGCCGTATGGGTGGCGATCGCGTAAAAGTGAAATCACTGCGCGTAGTAAAGGTATATCCTGAGCAGAATTATATCCTGATCACAGGTTCTGTTCCCGGTCACAATGGTTCAATCGTTTTAATCCAAAAATAAGCCTGGCGTAAGCTAAGGACTAATTATAGTAGTCATGCAAGTTGATGTTTTAAATAGCAAAGGTGAAAAGACCGGCCGCGCAGTAGAACTGCCGGACGATATCTTCAACATCGAGCCGAACGACCATGTGATTTACCTGGCCGTAAAGCAATACAATGCCGCTCAGCGCGCAGGTACACACAAGACCAAGACCCGTGCAGAAGTGCATGGCTCTTCCAAGAAGCTGCACCGCCAGAAAGGTACCGGTGGTTCCCGTAAGGGCAACATCCGCAACCCGCTGTATAAGGGTGGTGGTACCGTAAATGGTCCGGCTCCGCACAAATATGGCTTTAAGCTGAACCGCAAGGTGAAGGATCTGGCCAAAATGAGCGCTCTTTCTTACAAGGCGAAGGAAAACAAGATTGTAATTGTTGAGGATCTGAACCTCGATGCTCCAAAGACCAAGACGTTTGCAGAAATGATGCATGCGCTTACTCCGGATGCACGCCGCAGCATGTTTATCCTTCCAGAGTACGACAAGAATACTTACCTCAGCGGTCGTAACCTGTCGAGCAACAAAACGATTGTACTGAGCGATATGAACACTTACGATCTGATGAATGCATCAGTAGTAGTATTCACTGAAAAGGCTGCACAAATGTTCAGCGAAGACGAGTCAATCGTAGAAGAAGCATAATTAAATAGTACCAGTAAGTATCGGGGTCTTCATCTTGATACTTGATACTAAATATCTGATACTTAAAAATATTAAAGAAAATGAATCCTGCTGGAGTTCTAATGCGCCCGGTGATCACTGAAAAGGTAAACAGCCAGATCGAAAAGTCTAACCGCTACACCTTTGTTATTGACAAGCGCGCCAATAAGCTGGAAGTAAAGAAAGCCGTAGAAGAATTTTACGGAGTAAAAGTGGAAGATGTAAACACCGCCCGTGTACCTGCGAAGAATAAAACGCGCATGACAAAGGCTGGTATTCTTTCCGGCCGCAAGAGCGGTTACAAAAAAGCGATCGTTACGCTTGCTGAAGGAGATTCAATCGATTTGTTTCAATAATTAAAGGACAGGGTAGGCTAAGACCTTCAGCTTACATTACTCAAACCTTTACCAAAGAGAAAAAAGAAAATGGCATTACGCAAATACAAGCCGGTCACCGCAGGTACCCGTTGGAGAATCGGCAACGCTTATGCAGAAATTACCACCAGCACTCCTGAAAAGAGCTTGCTGGAGCCGCAGAAAAATACTGCCGGCCGTAACGTACAGGGCCGTCGCTCTATGCGCTACATGGGTGGTGGCAACAAGACGATGTATCGTATTATTGACTTCAAGCGCAATAAGCACAACATCCCTGCTACGGTAAAAACCATCGAGTATGATCCAAACCGTACTGCGTTCATCGCTCTGCTGGCTTATGCCGATGGCGAAAAGCGCTACATCCTTGCTCCTCAGGGTCTGGAAGTAGGTACTAAAGTAATCTCTGGTGAAGGTGTAGCACCTGAAGTTGGTAATGCGCTTCCACTGAAGAACATGCCGCTTGGTACAGTCATTCACAATATTGAAATGCAGCCTGGTAAGGGCGGTGCTCTGGCCCGTTCTGCAGGTACGTACGCTCAACTGAATAACAAGGAAGAACGTTACGCCGTACTGAAAATGCCTTCCGGTGAGCTTCGTAAAGTGCTGATCACCTGCATGGCTACTGTAGGCACCGTTTCCAACTCAGATCATGGTCTTCAAAGCATGGGTAAAGCCGGCCGTAACCGCTGGAAGGGTATCCGCCCACGTACCCGTGGTGTTGCGATGAACCCGGTAGATCACCCGATGGGTGGTGGTGAAGGTCGCTCTTCAGGCGGTCATCCACGTAGCCGTTCCGGTAAATATGCAAAGGGTGAAAAGACACGCAGCCTGACCAAAGCGAGCAATAAGCTGATCATTCAGCGCCGCGATGGTAAGAAGCTTGCAGGTTCTAAGTAGGAATATATAGTGAAGTCAAAAGACTTTGTTTGATAGTTAAAATGGCGGGCAACCGCAAATCAACAAATCACAAATCATAAATAAAAAATGGCTCGTTCAATTAGTAAAGGTCCGTACGTAGACGCCAAACTCGACAAGAAGGTAATGGCGATGAATGACGGCAAGACAAAGAAAGGCGTAATCAAAACATGGAGCCGCCGTTCTACCATTACCCCCGATTTCGTAGGTGTTACTTTCGCTGTACACAATGGCAACAAGTTTATCCCTGTTTACGTAACAGAGTTCATGGTAGGCCACAAACTCGGTGAGTTTGCCCCGACCCGTAACTTTAAAGGACACGGCGGTAAGTAAAATGCAACATGCAAAATTAAAAATGCAGAACGTGTTTTTGAATTTGCTTCTTCAATACTAATAATATCAGAACACAAGGTTCAATTTGCGGTCAATCACTTTTTTGAATTTTGCATTCTAAATTTTAAATTAAAAATGGAAGCTGTAGCTCGCTTAAATAATAATCCTACTTCACCAATGAAGATGCGCCTGTTGGCTGATCTGATCCGTGGTATGGAAGTAGAAAAAGCGCTGAACACCCTGAAGTTCAGCACAAAGCACCCGTCAATACCGCTGGAAAAGCTATTGTTGAGTGCCATCGCCAATTGGCGTGTAAAGAATGAAGGTGTAGATATCACTACTGCCAACCTGATTGTGAAGACAATTATGGTAGATGGTGGCCGTATGCTGAAGCGTATGGCGCCAGCCCCTCAGGGCCGTGCTTATCGCAAGCGCAAGCGCAGCAACCACGTGACCCTTATCGTAGATTCTGCACCAGTAAGTCAGAAGGCTAAGAAGCTTACCAAAGAGCAGGCACATAACTCAACGGAAGCATAATTAACAAAATAATACTCAACATTCAATTATAACATAGAATGGGTCAGAAAACAAATCCTATTGGTAACAGGCTTGGCATCGTACGCGGATGGGACTCCATGTGGTACGGTGATAAGAAGGATTTCGGCGCAAAGGTGGTAGAAGATCATAAGATCCGTACCTACCTGAATGCCCGTATCAACAAAGGCGGCATTGCCCGCATCGTTATTGAGCGTACCCTCGGTAAGCTGATCGTAACGATCCACACTTCCAAGCCTGGTATTATCATAGGAAAGGGTGGCACTGAAGTTGACCGGATTAAGGAAGAACTGAAGAAGCTGACTGGTAAGGATGATGTGCAGATCAACATTATGGAGATTCGTCGTCCTGAGCTGGATGCGATGATCGTTGGTGAAACGATTGCCCGTCAGCTGGAAGGTCGTGTATCATTCAAGCGTGCAATCAAGATGGCTATCCAGACCGCAATGCGTATGGGAGCCGAAGGTATCAAGATCAAGGTTGGCGGTCGTCTCGGCGGTGCGGAAATTGCCCGTAGCGAAGAGTTCAAGCAAGGCCGTACGCCACTGCATACCCTCCGTATGGATATTGACTATGCTTCTGTATTCGCTCTGACCGTATATGGTAAGATTGGTATCAAAGTATGGATCTGTAAGGGTGAAGTGCTGGGCAAGCGTGATCTGAATCCAAATCTCACTTCCGGTGCATCTGACCGTCAGGGAGGACCTGCAGGCCGCGGTGGCGAAGGCTTCCGTGGTGGTGATCGCGGCGACCGTCGTGGTGGCGGCGACCGTGGTGATCGTCGTGGTGGCGGCGGTGGTGACCGTCAGGGCGGTGGTGATCGTCGTGGTGGCGGAGCCGGTGCAGGCGCACGTGGTGGCCGTCGTTAATAAGAAATCATATTAAGCGTAGTTTTTTAAAAATATTGTAACCATGTTACAACCTAAGAAGGCAAAACACCGTAAAGCACATAAAGGCCGGATGAAGGGCAACGCACAGCGTGGTACTTCTGTAGCATTTGGCTCATTTGGTCTGAAGGCGCTCGAAGCAGTGTGGATGACCAACCGTCAGATTGAAGCAGCGCGCCAGGCAATGACCCGTCACATGAAGCGTGAAGGTAACGTTTGGATCCGCATCTTCCCTGACAAGCCAATCACCCGTAAGCCTGCTGAAGTGCGGATGGGTAAAGGTAAAGGTAGCCTAGAATACTGGGCTGCTGTAGTGAAGCCTGGCCATATTATCTTTGAAGCCGAAGGTGTTTCATTGCAGGTGGCTAAGGAAGCGCTTGAGCTTGCTGCTCAGAAGCTGCCGATCGCTACAAAGTTCGTAGTACGTCCTGATTACGCCGGTGCGTAAATTGATTAGCTGATTAGCCGGTGCGCTGATTAGTTGATTTCCCTAAACAGTAAATAACAGTGTGCATCGTTAGCTAGTCTGCTAATATCACATCAGCTAATTAATATAAAATGGCAAAGAGCAATAAAACTAAAGCAGATAAATATCGTTCATTCGACGATAGCGCTTTAGCAAACAATATCGCAGATGAGCAAATGCGCCTGAAGAAATTGTCCTTCAGCCACGCGGTAAATCCAATAGAAAATCCGCTGACCATCCGCAGCCTGCGCCGCCGTATTGCGCAGCTTAAAACTGAACAGCGTAAACGTGCCATTGGCAGCAACTAAGAGAAAATTATGTCAACAACAAATACGACTGCTCCTACCACTGCGGTAGAAAGAAAAAGCCGGAAGATCCGTATAGGAATCGTTGCCAGCAACAAGATGGAAAAAACCATCACTGTAACTGTTGAGCGTAAGGTTAAGCACCCGATCTATGGTAAGTTTCTGAAGAAATCTACCAAGTTCATGGCACATGATGAAGAGCAGACTGCCGGCATCGGAGATACTGTACGTATCATGGAAACCCGTCCTCTGAGCAAAAATAAGCGCTGGAGACTGGTAGAAGTGATTGAAAAAGCTAAATAAGTTTGCAATGCTCAGTAATTATTACTGAATATTAATTGTCAACTATCAATAGCCAGTTCATTACTCATAAGTGGTGTTAGTGTGGGGTAGATAGTCCATGTCAGCTTTTTCTAAATGCTTTCAACGACGTCTCACTACTATTTACCAGCGACTAATTACTAACTACTAAAGAAAAAGCAAAATGATCCAACAAGAATCCCGCCTCAGTGTAGCAGATAACAGTGGTGCAAAAGAAGTTCTTTGCATCCGTGTACTCGGCAACTCAGGTCAGGCTTACGCCGGCATCGGTGATAAGATTGTGGTGAGCGTTAAGGATGCGATTCCTGCAGCCGGCGTTAAGAAGGGTACTGTATCCAAAGCAGTAATCGTTCGCACCAAAAACAAGCTCCGTCGTAAAGATGGCTCTTACATCAGCTTTGATGACAATGCTGTTGTACTTCTGAATAACTCAGACGACCCGCGCGGTACCCGTATTTTCGGCCCTGTTGCCCGTGAGCTCCGCGATAAAGGATACATGAAAATTGTTTCCCTCGCACCTGAAGTTTTGTAAAATAATTACCGTACATTTGCAGCCCGTTACAAAACAGGCTGTATTTGTAAGTGGACAAATATTCAATTAAGTGAAAAACAGATTTCAACCTAAGTTCAATATCCGCAAGGGCGATAATGTCGTGGTAATGACCGGTGACGATAAGAATCGCACCCAGCCACGCCGTGTGCTAGCTGTGTATCCTCAGAAGAGCCGCGTGCTCGTTGAAGGCGTAAATATGGTAACCAAGCACCGCAAGCCGAGCGCTCAAAATCCTCAGGGTGGCATCATCCAGGAAGAAGCGTCTATCCATATCTCCAACATTATGCTTTGGGATACTGTATCAAAAAGCCCGGTTCGCATTAAGCGTGAGCGTACTGAAGCCGGTTTTAATCGTATTAATAAAAAATCTGGTCAGGAGGTTAAATAATGGCAACGACTACCACATACATTCCAAGGCTTCAGACGAAGTACAAGGACGAAGTAGTATCCGCTTTGATGAAGAAATTCGGATACAAGACTGTAATGCAGGTTCCGCGCCTGGAAAAGATTTGCCTCAACCAGGGTGTTAAAGGTTCTGTTTCTGATAAGAAGCTGATCGATGATGCTGTTAAGGAAATGACTACTGTTTCCGGACAGAAGGCGGTTCCAACCCTTTCCAAGAAAGATATCTCCAACTTCAAGCTGCGTAAGGCTATGCCGATCGGTACCCGCGTTACGCTTCGTGGAGCAAATATGTACGATTTCATGGATCGCCTAGTATCTATTTCTCTTCCACGTGTACGTGATTTCAAAGGCATCAATGAAAAGTCTTTTGATGGACGTGGTAACTACACAATGGGTGTTACTGAGCAGATCATCTTCCCTGAAATTGATATCGATAAGATTAATCGCATTTCCGGAATGGACATCACTTTTGTAACGACTGCACAAACCAACGAAGAAGCTTATGAGCTGTTGAAGGAAATGGGCATGCCGTTTAAGAACATGAAGAAAGAAGAAACTCCTGCATAAGATTTGTGATTATTGATCTGCGATCACTGATTGTTTTAATCTGGTCGTAAATCATCATACTTCACCAATCGCAAATCACAAATAAAGAAAAATGGCAAAAGAATCAGTAAAAGCCCGTGATCGCAAGAAAGCTAAGATGGTAGCTCTGTATGCTGAACGTCGTGCAGCCTTCAAAGCTGCCGGTGATTATGCAGCTCTGGACAAGCTTCCACGCAGCTCCAGCCCTGTTCGCCTGCACAACCGCTGCCAGCTTACCGGTCGTCCTCGTGGTTACATGCGCCAATTCGGTATCTGCCGTGTTGTATTCCGCGATATGGCACTGGATGGCAAGCTTCCGGGAGTTCGTAAAGCTAGCTGGTAAGCCATTGCTTCCGGCAATTAGTTAACAGGTCGGCAGAATCTAAGGGTTGGTAACCCGCTGCTGATACCACTAACAATCATGATTGAAGGGAACCAATCTTCAATCCGAAATATCAAATCCTAAAATCAGAGATGGTAACAGATCCAATAGCCGACTTCCTCACCCGCATTCGTAATGCGCAGATGGCGAAGCACCGCATTGTAGAAATTCCTGCTTCAAATGTAAAGAAGCGCATGACCGAAATCCTGTACGATAAAGGCTATATCCTGAAGTACAAGTTCGAAGATGACAATAAGCAAGGTCTGATCAAGATCGCTCTGAAGTATGATGCTCAGACTAAAGAGCCGGCTATCCGTACGCTTGAGCGTGTGAGCCGTCCTGGTCTGCGCCAGTATGCAAAGCCTACTGATATCAAGCGCGTACAGAATGGTCTTGGTATCGCTATCGTATCCACTTCCAAAGGTGTAATGACGGATAAGGAAGCCCGTACTGAGAACGTTGGTGGCGAAGTGCTCTGCTACATCTACTAAGCTAAAAATATTTCCTGACGGTCTTCGGGCTGTCAGGTCTCTTTCATGCTGCTGATACATTAAGCCCTGCTTATCCAGGCTGACCGGTTAGCGGCAATCTAATAAAACAACAAAACAACAGACTATGTCTCGTGTAGGTAAGCAACCCATTACATTGGCAAAAGGTATTTCAGTTACCGTTTCATCTGCTAATGAAATCACAATAAAAGGTCCTAAAGGCGAACTGAAGCAACAGATCGATCGTGACATCAAAGTAGAAGTTGATGGTGATACTGTTACCATTAGCCGTCCAACTGATCAGATCCGTCATCGTTCTATGCACGGTCTTTATCGCGCTCTGATTGCTAATATGATCGAAGGTGTAACCAATGGTTATAAGCGTGATCTGGAACTGGTAGGTGTAGGTTATCGTGCAACTGTTACCGGTCAGCAAATTGACCTGGCGCTCGGTTTTTCTCACAATATCATTCTTGACCTGCCGAAAGAAATTAAGGCTTCTGCCACTGCAGAAAAAGGTAAGAATCCAACTATATCGCTGGAAGGTATCGACAAGCAATTGATTGGTCAGATAGCTGCTAAGCTACGCAGCCTTCGTAAGCCAGAGCCATACAAAGGCAAGGGCGTTCGTTACATGGGTGAGCAAGTTCGTCGTAAAGCTGGTAAAGCCGCTGGTAAGTAATATAGTTTTTAGTTTTGAGTGCTTTGTATCGAGTTCACGCTCTTTTCTAATCATTCACTTAAAATTCAAGACTCTACATTCAATAATTTTCAAATTTCGGTAGCCATTCTTTTTGGGTGAGCCCGTAAAAAACAAGATACCATGTCAATTGACTCTAAAGTTCTCCGCCGTCAGAAACTCCGCTGGCGTATACGGACTACTGTTTCAGGTACCGCAACCAAGCCCCGCCTGTCTGTATTCCGTAGCAATAAAGACATCTATGCTCAGATTATCGACGATAAGCAGGGTGTAACATTGGCTGCTGCCTCTTCCCGCGAAAAGAACATTTTCAGCGAAGGTGGTAACAAGATTGATAAGGCTGCAAAGGTTGGACGCATAGTTGCTGAACGTGCCATGGCTGCCGGCATTGAAATATGTGTGTTTGATCGTGGTGGCTATTTGTATCACGGACGTGTTAAGTCTCTTGCAGATGGTGCACGCGAAGGAGGTCTGAAATTCTAATTAAAAAAGTTTATTGGCTGATCGGTTCGCCATCGCCATTACAATAAAAATTCAAATGGTAAAGACACAAGCAAATCGCATAAAGGGTGGTGATCTGGAGCTTACCGATAAGGTAGTTTCGATCAACCGCGTAGTAAAGACTACAAAGGGTGGCCGCGCCTTCTCTTTCTCTGCGCTGGTTGTAGTAGGTGATGGCAACGGCGTTGTTGGTCACGGTCTCGGTAAAGCAAAGGAAGTACAGGAAGCGATTACTAAAGGCATTGATGATGCTAAGAAAAACCTCATCAAAGTTCCCGTAATGAATGGTACTATCCCTCACGATCAGTTTGCTAAGGAAGGTGCTGCCAAGGTGCTTATCAAGCCAGCTGCACCCGGTACTGGTGTAATCGCCGGTGGTAGCATGCGCGCTGTACTCGAAGCAGCAGGCATTCACAATGTGCTGAGTAAGAATCTTGGTTCTGCTAACCCACATAACGTGGTTAAAGCAACATTCCTTGCCCTAAGCATGCTCCGCGAGCCGATTGAAATAGCCAAGACACGCAACATCAACCTGAAGAAAGTATTCAACGGATAACTGAGGTCTGAAGTGTGGAAACAGGGCTATAAAGATGATATTTACTATCTCTTTGATCCCTGCTCAACTTTTTCACTCTTCCCTTTACAACTATAATTAAAATGGCTAAGATAAAAGTTACTCAAGTGAAGAGCGGCATCGACCGTCCTGAGCGCCAGAAGCGTACCCTGATTGCATTGGGTTTGCGTAAAATGCATGCTTCTGTAGAAGTTGAAGCTACTCCACAAATCCAGGGTATGGTTGCTAAGGTAGCTCACTTGGTACGTGTTGAAGAAGTAAACGCTTAACTGAGTTTTTGTTTTTGGGTTAATAAATACCCCGGCACAAATATTCAGTTTCTTTTAATAACGAGATTGCGAGCGGTTACAGTTCCGCGCAAGTCTAAAAATTGTAATGAAATATGCAACTGCATAACTTAAAGCCAGCCGAAGGCGCTGTGCACAAAACTAAGAGAATTGGTCGTGGTGAAGGTTCCGGTCATGGTAAGACTGCCACCCGTGGCGGTAAAGGCCAGACTGCACGTACCGGCTATCAGGCTAAGAAAGGCTTTGAAGGTGGTCAGATGCCTATTCAGCGTCGCATGCCAAAGCGTGGGTTCAAGAATCCATTCCGCGTAGAGCACAAAGTATTTAACCTTGGTAATTTGGATTTCCTGATTGAAAAGTATGAGCTTCAGGAATTTAATCTTGACAACCTTTATACCAATGGTCTCATCAGCCGTACAGATACTGTAAAGATCCTTGGCACTGGTGAGGTAAAGAACAAAGTGACCGTTAAGATAAACGCGATCAGTGAAAAAGCAAAGGCAGCTATCGAAGCTGCAGGTGGTTCAGTTGAACTCATCTAAGTGAACAATCCATCAGAAAGACGCATTTGGATAAATGCGTCTTTTATCGTTTATTCGCATTTCTTTTCCGATTAACAGAATTTAACTCCCTGTGAAGAAATTTATTGACACGCTCAAGAACATCTGGAGCATTGAAGAGCTTCGTAAGCGTATCCTGTTTACCCTTTTGCTGGTTTTCGTTTATCGCGTTGGTACATTCATCACCCTGCCGGGTATTAATCCAAATGGTATCCGCACTAATGCTGGTCCAACGGGTATCCTCGGCATTCTTGATATGTTTGCCGGCGGAGCGTTCAGCCACGCTTCCATTTTCGCGTTAGGCGTGATGCCTTACATCTCCGCCTCCATCTTTATGCAGCTCGCAGGCATCGTAGTTCCTCAGGTAGCTAAGATGCAGCGCGAAGAAAGTGGTCGCAAGAAAATCAATCAATACACCCGTTACCTCACTGTGCTGGTTACTGTATTCCAGGCCAGTGCTTATGTAGCTTATCTGAACTCTCCGCAATATGCCGGTGCACGCGTGCCTCAGTTTGATGGCTTTATGTTCTGGCTGACTACTGTGGTCGTATTGACCGCAGGTACGCTGTTCGTCATGTGGATGGGTGAAAAAATTACAGATAAAGGTATTGGTAATGGTACTTCCTTGATCATCATGGTAGGTATCCTTGCCCGCCTTCCGAGCGCCTTCCGTGAGGAAGTCAGCAAGCGTTTTGCCCAATATCCTGGTGCTGGCGGTACACTCGTACTCCTGATCGAAGTAGCTATATTTATTGCTATTGTAGTAGGTTTAATTCTGCTTACACAAGGTGTTCGTAAAATTCCGCTGAACTATGCACGCCGTATCATTGGCAGCACCAATGCAGCTAAAGAGATTAGTGGCGCACGCGACTTTATTCCTCTGAAAGTAAATATGGTGGGTGTTATGCCAATCATATTCGCTCAGGCATTGCTTTTTATTCCTGCAACCGTTGCCGGCTTTGCTACCAACAATGCAGAAAAAGGTGGTTTCCTGCGCTCTCTGAGCGATGATAGCTCTGTATGGTATTATGTGCTTTATTCTATTCTTGTAATCGCATTTACTTATTTCTATACAGCCATTACCTTTAATCCGACGGATATGGCCGACAACCTGAAACGCAATAACAGTTTTATTCCGGGTGTTAAGCCGGGTGAACCTACTGCTAATTTCATCTCTACCATTATGGACCGCATCACCTTGCCGGGTGCTATCTTCCTCGCAATAGCCGGTATCCTGCCGGGTCTTGCCCGTGTGATGGGCGTTACTGGTGGTTTCGCTGGTTTCTATGGTGGTACCTCTATGCTGATCGGTGTTGGTGTAATTCTGGATACCCTGCAGCAAATTGAAAGCCATCTGCTTATGCGCCAATATGATGGTCTGATGAAGACCGGTCGTATCTCAGGCCGTCAGCAGCCGGTAGCCAATGCGCCTATTTAATTTTATTTAGTTTAAATTTGTCCATCCCTTGCCGGCCTACTAGCCAGCAAGGGATTTTTTCAAGATAAAGATTTCAGGAATGATACATGTAAGAAACAAAGACGAGATTGAGATCATCCGCGAAAATGCGATGATGGTGACTGCTACACTCACCGAAGTAGCCAAAATGCTGAAACCCGGCATCACCACGAAATCGCTGGATACAATGGCAGAAACATTCATCAACGATCATGGCGGTAAACCTTCTTTTAAAGGCTATGGAGGTTTTCCGGCATCTCTTTGCATTTCTGTAAACGAAGTGGTGGTACATGGATTCCCAGGCGATTATGAGCTGAAAGATGGCGACATCATATCGGTTGACTGCGGATTCTACCGCAACAGCTTTCACGGAGACCATGCCTATACTTTTGCTATCGGCAATGTAAAGCAGGAAGTGCTGGATATGATGCGCATTACCAAAGAATCATTAGCGCTCGGCATTGCACAGGCCCATTCCAATAACCGCGTAGGCGATATTGCGCACGCAATAGAGTACCATACCAATAAGTTGCACAACTACGGCGTCGTACGCGAGCTGGTAGGGCATGGAGTAGGGAAGAGCCTGCATGAAGATCCGCAAGTGCCTAACTATGGCCGCCGTGGCGATGGAAAGCGCCTTAAAGAGCATTGTGTGCTGGCTATCGAGCCAATGATCAATCTGGGCACCAGAGATGTCTATACGCTGGACGATGGATGGACGATTGTAACTGCCGATGGTAAGCCTTCCTGCCACTATGAGCATACCACACTGGTACGACGGAATGGCGGTGAGGCCTTGTCTTCATTCACACCGATCGAGGAAGCGGAGCGCTGCAATAAAGAATTAAATACCGGTCATTTGGTGCAGGTGGAATTAGTCGCATGATCAAAATAATTAAATAATCAAAGCCCTGGAAATTCATATTTCCGGGGCTTTGCTGTAAATATTGATTTCCGAGGATTCTTTCGGGAACTTTCTCTTTGCGAAGTAGAATTACTGGTCGCTGGAAATTCGGCAGGATACTCTCCCTGACACCCTATACAATGTCCACACCTGTGAACGACTTGGTAAGTTCCGAAGGAGAGACCTGCCAAGTCTAACCGGAGAAGGTCTTTACCCCCGTCCGGAACTCCGTCTACTCCGTTGTATACCCCCGGTTACCCCCGTCTCCTACCGGGGTAACCGGGGTTCCGGACTGGTCTTACCCCGTTATTATACGGAGTAGATGGGGTTGCCGGGCGGAGTAATCGGGGTTGACCTAACCATCCTGCCCCATACTCTTACGAGGTAAACGGGCTATACAATGGGGTAAATGGAGTTATCAGACGGGGTTTACCCCGTCAACCAACCACGTGGGAGGGGTCCCGGATAGGGCAGTAGGGTTAGGCAATCTATTTAACCCGCTTCTTCAAGAGGATAAACAGGGCTGTTAGATGGAGGTAAGCGAAGTTCCGGACGTGGGTAAATGAGGCTTTAGTATGGGGGGTAAATAGGGTTTCCAGACGCCAATTACCCTATCTGCCAACCCCGATTAATGAGTCGTAAACTTGTGAAAAAGTTGCTTACGCTTTGTGTTTATTTTTATAATAAACTTTGGCAGTGTCGCTTTTGAGTTGAATTAGAGCCAGAAGCTTCTTGCTGTGCGTGTGGCAGGTTTACCAAAATCCGAATTTTAGTACGCACATTGGTCGCTGTGGGATGCTTCGTGACGCCAGCATAACCTGTGTGCTGTAAAGGTTGATAGGTATCATTGTCATGCTGGCGTCAGGAAGCATCCCACAATCTGCTCCGATTCCAAGCCAGGAACACTAACTAATAAAATTTTTTAAGAAGGCGTAGAATCCATAGCCAGCGATGCAGACTGAGTCATTTCCTGCCCTTTTCTGTCTCTGTAAAAAAGTAAAACGCTTATGCCGATCAGCACAAAAACCGTGGAGATGATTTCGGCCTGAGTGGGATGTATAAAGCCCCAGTCGTACTTATAGTTCACGCGGATCTTCTCCACGAAGAAGCGCTCCAGCCCATTCATGATCAGATAAATGGCGAAGAAGTGAAAAGGCGTTTTAATCTTTTTCCGGATAGCCCACAATACAAAGAACAAGGCAATACAGGCAAAGGCTTCATACAGTGGCGTAGGGAATACGCCGACCGGCAATACCGCACAATGATCACCTGTGCAGCCCGGCAGGCTTACACCGGTATTGTTTACATTGTAACGATAGTTCTGCGCATAGAGCGATTGCGGCAGCCAGGAAGGCGCTTTCACACTCAGGTTGTGCAGCGTACCATCGGGTTTTATCTGTTGGGTATTGTGAAAATAGGCGTCGTAATATTTTACGGTGCTGTTGTATTGCTCCGTAGTTGCAGGTTCCAGCCTGCCTGCAGCTACATTGGTTACATAAGCACTGTTATAAATGCCCCAGTCGCCATCGCCTGCAAACTGACAGCCAAAGCGGCCGATACCGTAAGCGATCATCACCGCAGGCGCAGCAGCGTCACAAAGGTGTGCAAAACGGATTTTATACTTTTTAGCAAAATACCAGAAGATAGCAGTGGCTACGATAAGCCCGCCATAAAAAGTAAGTCCGCTGGAGGAGGTCAGCGATTTTATCGGGTCGTTGATGAAATCATCCCAGGTTTCAAGCGCATTAAAAATCTTGGCTCCAGCGAGGCCGCCCAAAGCTGCAATAATCAGGATCTCACCGATACGCTGATGCGGATATATGGCTACTTTCTTGTGCTGTGGGGTTGGTAATTGTTCTTTTTTCTTTTCGCGGTAGCGCATCCAGCCAAACAGCGCGGCACCTGCAATGCCGCCGATCAGGTTTCCCTGTACAGACAGAAAATAGCCCATCGGATTCTGGGAAATCTCTGAGATGCTGCCATTCATATATGCGGTCACGATGCCAACGGCTTTGAAGCCGAGCAAAAAGCCAGCCACGCCGGCCCAGAAAAGCTCTATAGTAGTAGGTGCTTCGCCAGTCACTACATCTTCATAGATCGGCTGCAACAGCCCTTGTTTCTCTTTGCGCTTCAGCTCAGAGATCATGGCCATGGTAGCGGCCAGAAAGCCCATAGCAACCATGAAGCCGAATGTTTTCAGAAGGCTCAGCCATTCGGGAGGATGAATGCCAAACAATCCATGAATAAGGTAACGAAAATCAGGATACATATCAGGGCCGTAAAAGTAAGACAGCAGGCCGGAGCATTACTATTGAAAGTGTTATATTTTTTCGATAATGGCCAGTGACTGGCGGATCATGCTATCAACCGCAGCAACGCCATCAGAAGAAAAAGTCTTTTGAATACGGTTGGCCACAATGGTACTGATGGAAAGACAATGATGGCCCAGCAAGCGGCCCAGTCCGTAAATGGCGGACGTCTCCATTTCAAAATTGGTGATGCGGTGATCTCGGCTGCCAAATGCGGTAAGCGCATCGATGAGGCCGGGCATGGCAACAGGCGCACGCAATACGCGTCCCTGCGGACCATAGAAACCCGGACAGGTAACGGTGATGCCGGTGTGGTAGCGCTCTGTAAAATGCTTTCTTAGGCGGATAGAGCCTTCGGCAATGTAGGGAGCCAGCTTTCGCCCGTTGTTGCCGATGTGCTGCTCAAATTCAGTAAGCATAAACTGCTCATCTGGGTTATAATCATGCTGGTAGTAGTGCATGAGATTATCCATACCGATCGCGAACGAAGAAACCACAAAGCTATCCACCGGAATATCGGCCTGCAGGGAGCCTGAGGTGCCGAGGCGGATTACGGAAAGGGCTTTTTTCTCATCGCGTATGGTGCGGGTATCAAAGTCGATATTCACGAGTGCATCCAGCTCATTCAGTACAATATCTATATTATCCGGCCCAATGCCTGTGCTTACCACACTGATTCTTTTATGGCCAATGCGCCCGGTATGAGTTACAAATTCACGGTGCTGTGCGCGGTGCTCGATCTCATCAAAATACCGGCTAACGGCACCCACACGATCAGGATCGCCTACTGTAATGATTGTGTCGGCAAGCTGGTCAGGATGGAGGTCAAGGTGATAGATAGTTCCTTTTGCGGTGATGATAAGCTCTGAAGCGCCGATGGGTTGTTGCATTTAAGAGGATGGATTAAAATGAAACTGAGCGGGAGATAAAATGTTTTTAAAGGGCTTGTAAAGAAACAAATCATTGGCTACATTTGCATCCCGCAGGTAAAAAAGCGGAAGTTCTTATCAAAATCCGGTCGCGTGGCCGAGTGGTTAGGCAAAGCTCTGCAAAAGCTTGTACTGCGGTTCGAATCCGCACGCGACCTCGCTGAAAAGCCGGAATCTGTTATGGGTTCCGGCTTTTTTGTGCCCCTTCATAATAGTGCTCCAGTGTTCTGCTGTAGGCCGCCGCTTGTGGAGTATAATCAACTTCGTAATTTTTAGAACGGTACCAATAGTCGCGGTAGCGGGAGCTTCCTGTGCCCCAATATCCTCTGGCAATAGCCGGGCGCGGATATTCCAGAAATTCAAAGTTGTGATCCATAGCCAGCAATATTTCCCGAAGGTTGACCACGGGTGGCTCATAGTTGCTGTTCCTAGAAGTCTGCGACAGATGCCCGAAATCAATCACGAAAAAGCTGGTGTCACCCTCAGGCAGCACATTTTGTTGTGCCACCTTTAGCTCGTCATTGAGCAGCACACCGTTGAAATGACCAATCTTTACCTCATTCATCATTGTATCGGCAAAGAAAAATACCGGACAGAATTTGAAATGGTCGCTGAAGTCACGCAGGGTTGCATCCATAGCGCCACTGATATCTTCCTTGAAGCGGTCTAGGTGTTTCGGGTCATGTCTGGTCAAATATTCGATCTGGCCTGTGCGCGTTTTGAGCATTACGAGTATTGCTTTGGGAGACTGTTCATAATAGCCGGCGCGGCGACGGGCATGGGTGGTTGATGCAGTCATAAAGACCAATAGCAGTGCAATGAGCAGGGTAATACGGTACACGATTGAAGTAGTAATGTTTAAAATAAAAAAGCATCCTTCCGCTGCCGGAAGGATGCTGTAAAGTTATTACTCTTTTGGTTTAGCCCTGCGGCATCTGAAGCTCCTGCGGATTTACCGTTCTCAGGCGTTTCAACTCAGTGAGGATGCGGCCGATCATGGTGTTCACATCGTTCATTTCTTTTGTCTCATTAGAGAGCGCGGTCACAGTGGCAATGATGTGGTCGGCAGTAGTCATATCGCCAGCCTTCAGTGCTTCCAGGTACACCTGGTACATGATGCTGATATCGCGCTGAGCATCGTTGGCAGCGCCTTCACGGGCCT
The DNA here is from genome assembly GCA_965200035.1 of Chitinophagaceae bacterium. Classification (GTDB taxonomy): domain Bacteria; phylum Bacteroidota; class Bacteroidia; order Chitinophagales; family Chitinophagaceae; genus UBA1952. The sequence goes on from OZ241334.1 coordinate 3,469,132, forward strand.
TATCAGGCATACTGGCTACATAGCGTACATCATCACGCATATTGCGCACCAGCTTGTCTGTAAGGGCGCTGGCCTTCTTTATCGCACCTGCGCGGTAGTAAGATTCTGCCATGAAAAGCGCAGTGAAATCATAGGAATAAGAATGCTCCGTAATGCCGTTCATCACACGATCCAGCACTTTTACTGCGTCCTCTTTTTTGCCTGTGGCAGAGAGCTTGTCTGCGAGGCGCGCTACGCTGATGCGGTAAGCGATGAACATCTGACGGTTCTTCTCATCAAAGTACACATCCTTGCGCTCAGCGCCGCCCCAGATGTAAGTATTCATAAACAGATTGTAGCTCTTGGGAATATCCATGAATCCTTGTTCCTGCTCTTGCTGTTGTGGTGGTGTACCGGCTGCCTGTGAGGGCTTGTTCATGCGGTAGGGCATGAGGTGGTACACGGTACCTTCGAGGCGCATATAATCCACCAGATCACCGTAGCCACTCATCTCCTGGAGATTGCTGTAATATAGCGGACGCTTCCAGCCATTCTGCGCTACCATTGCCAGCATATTGAGCTGTGCGATGTCATCCTTCTGCAGCACATCCTGTGTGATGGAGAATTTCATTTCATTGCTGGTGTTGGCAGTATCGGCAGCGTACATCAGACCCATCTTAATCAATTCGTCCTTAGAGGGTACCGGCACTGTAAAATGCTTGGTCGGGATATAGTTTACCGGCTCTTCATCAATACCCGATAGTTTCTTGCCTTCCACCATATATTTACAGATATCGGTAAGCGGGAAGAAGCGATCCTGTGGAATGTTTGGCACGCCTAGTTGCGGCGCCATTTCAGCCGTTACATAACGGAGATAATTGCGGCGGTCGCCTACGAAATCTTCATGCTTCCATACCATCGGTACTGCGTCTGCATCGTTGATCTTGTAGTTCAGCTGATCGATATACCAGTCAATACCCAGGAGGCTGGTGTTGATGACCCTTACATCCGGGCGGATGCCTTCGATCTCCTGTGCATACCAAAGCGGATAAGTTTCATTATCACCAAAGGTGAACAGCACTGCATTTTTATCCAGGCTCATCAGTGTATTGTATGCGGTAGCCCGTGCCAGTGTTTTCTTTGAGCGGTTGTGGTCGTCCCATTCTTTGGCGCACATCAGCACAGGTACGGCCAGCAGCGAGATAGCTACGATACCGCCAGCCACTACAGGACCCTTCGCTATACGCTTCGTCCATTCGTAAAGCATGAGCACACCGAGCCCTATCCAGATAGCATACGCGTATGTAGAGCCGGCAAAGGCATAGTCACGCTCACGTGGTTGTAGCGGAGGCATATTCAGGTAGATGCCAATGGCGATACCGGTAAAGAAGAACAGCACGCCTACGACAATACCATCTTTCTTGCTGCGGTTGAACTGATACACCAGGCCAAAAATGCCCAGCAGGAATGGCAGATAATAAAGCTCATTACGGGCGCCATTGTTCTTATAGCCATCCGCCATCTTGCTCATATCACCTACATTGCTGCCACCCAGCAGGCGGCCAATCGTATTGTCCAGGAATGGGATACCGGATACCCAGTTGCCATTCTTGGCTTCGCCCTGTCCTTCAAAGTCATTCTGGCGGCCTACATAATTCCACATGAAATAGCGCCACCACATCCAGTTCATCTGATAGCCAAAGAAGTAGGAGAGGTTATCGCCGGTAGTTGGTCTTTCATCGCCTTCAATGCCGAGGTATTGCTTGTAGAAGCTTACGTGCTGCGGATCATTGCTATCGTAAATGCGCGGGAAAAGACGCATTTTTTCTGCCTCAAATACATACTTGGGCTTCTTGCCTACTACTTCATAAAAGTCCTTGCCATCCGGTGTCTTGCTTTTGGCGTATTTGTTGCCTTTGCTTTCAATCGATTCCAGCTTGGCGTCAAAGTCAGGACCATAAAGTAATGGCTGCTCCCCAAACTGCTCACGCTGTACGTAAGATACAAGGCTGAGTGTATTGTCCGGGTTGGTCATATCGATCGGAACATCGGCACGGGAGCGGATGATAGGAACAATATAGCTGGAGAAGCCAACCATGATGAAAATGATGCACAGGATACCGGTGTGCGCCAGATACCAGCCTTTCCTCTTTGATACAATCAGCAGGGCAATGGTAGCACCAATCAGCAGCGCCATTCCAAACAGCGCACCGATGTCAAACGGCAAATGGAGGTCATTTACAAACAACACATCGAACTTGGAGGCGATGATGGTAACGCCCTGAATAACGCCGAACTGCACCAGCGCCAGACAAACGATGCCGATAAGAAAAGCGATCAGTGTACCACTCACCGTAGCCTTATAGCGGCGGAAGTAATATACCATTGCAATCACCGGAATGGTCAGGAGGTTGAGCAAGTGAACACCAATGGAAAGGCCCACCAGATAAGCGATCAGCACCAGCCAGCGATCGGCATGAGGCTTGTCGGCCACATTCTCCCACTTGAAGATGGCCCAGAAAGAGAGGGCGGTAAACAGGGACGAAGTAGCATAAACTTCGGCCTCAACAGCAGAGAACCAAAAGGTATCTGAGAAGGTATAAGCGAGCGCGCCTACGGCACCCGCGCCAATAATCAGCACACGATTCAGGGTATCCGGCTCGGTACCTGCATTGAGCAGCTTTTTAGCCAGATGCGTGATGGTCCAGAAAAGAAATAAAATGGTAAGCCCGCTGGCTATAGCCGACCAGGCATTGATCATAATGGCTACGCTCTTCAGGTTGTTGCCGGCAAAGAGGCCGAATACGCGCTGCAGGAGCATGAACAGCGGAGCTCCCGGCGAATGGCCAACTTCTATCTTGTAGGCACAGGAAAGGAACTCTCCACAATCCCAGAAGGAAGCGGTGGCCTCCATGGAGAGGAGGTAAACGAGCGTGGCAATGCCGCCCACTATCCAGCCGGCAATGTTGTTGATTTTACGAAAATTCATGCAGCGATATTAATTCGAGGCAGCAAAAAAAAGAAAAATACGGTGTTACGCAAATGTTTGACCGTATTAAATACTTGTTTTGTTGGGGATAAGTTTGATTTTGGGAAGGTATTAACGGGTTGGCGGGATCAGATGCGACATATTTCCCATATTGAAGAAAAAGTAAAATGGCGAACAAGACTGTCCGCCAACAAAAATATTAAATCATAGCCATACTTTAGACTAGCAGGTTGGAAAGGTGTTTCAGCTTTTCCGGAGCAATCATCTGGGCCATCTGTACGTCCGGCATTTGCTTCAGAAATTCGGTAATCTGCTTTGCGTGATTTTCAGATGAACTGCTTTGGATCATCCACAGATAATCCAGATTTTTTGCTTCGGGCAACAAGCTCTGTTTATCGCTCTTTAATTTGTACAGCAGATAGCGGGCACCATTCAGCGGTACACAATATTGGTAGATGGCGTAATAGTTCTGATGCTCTTTAGTGGCCTGCACACATATATCCAGCTCAGGCTCACGGCAAAAGTTCATATCAAAATGCTCATTGAGCATCCAGCAGAAGTAATAGGCCGGTAGGGGACTCACTATACCGATCAGGGCGGCGTCAGAGAAAAATTCTTCTTGCATAGCTGCAGTATTTAGCATCAATTTTGGCATACCCGCTTGTGTTTGAAGATTTTTTTGAAATTACTACTTCAAAAGTCGGGCATCTTCACTTATTTCGCAACAACTAATTCATCTTTTTTATGAGCGCTTATATAATCCTTGGTGTAATAATCATCCTCATATTATTCTGCCTTGTTACTGTACAGCAGGGTACGGTGGCGGTCGTTACAGTATTCGGAAAGTACAAGCGGGTATTACGTCCGGGCCTCAATTTTCGTATTCCTTTTGTTGAAAATATCTTCCGCAGAATCTCATACCAAAACCGTTCCATCGAGTTGAAATTTCAGGCAATCACTCAGGATCAGGCGAATGTGAACTTCAGCGCCATGATGCTGTACTCGGTATTGAACCAGGAAACAGAAACGATCAAGAATGTAGCCTTTAAGTTTATGGATGAGCGCTCCTTCACACAAGCGCTGGTACGGTCGGTAGAAGGCGCTGTCCGGGCCTTTGTGGCTACCAAGAAGCAGAGCGAAGTGCTGCTGCTGCGCAATGAGATCATCCATCACGTAAAAGAGCAGCTGGATGTACAGCTCGAAGAATGGGGCTACCATCTGATTGATATCCAGATCAATGACATCACATTTGACGAAGCCATTATGCGCTCAATGGCGCAGGTAGTGGCTTCCAATAATCTGAAGGCTGCTGCGGAAAATGAAGGTCAGGCACTGCTGATCACCAAGACGAAAGCGGCAGAAGCAGAAGGCAATGCGATTAAAATATCGGCAGAAGCGGAGCGCCAGGCCGCGCAACTCAGGGGACAAGGCGTAGCGCTCTTCCGTGAAGAAGTAGCGCGTGGTATGGCCGTGGCGGCCAAAGAAATGGAATCGGCCAATCTGGATGCTTCGTTTATCCTGTTTTCCATGTGGACGGATGCGATCAAGCATTTTGCAGAAAACGGACAGGGCAACACCATTTTCCTGGATGGCTCCAACGATAACCTGAACCATACTATGAAGCAGATGATGAGCATGATGCAGAATGACAATTTTAAGCGGAAGTAAGCTGCTGCAGCTAATTGCGGGATGGCAAAGCGCCTGTCCACGTTTTCATTTATCTTAGCCCGTACAAATAAGCTTCTTCTGAAAACACCCTTTTTCCTGAAAGATTTCTTTCTTACGCGCCGCTGGTACTTCTCCATGGGAGGCTGTGCGGTGCTGTTCTTTCTTTCTTTTTTCTTTCCCCTGCTTTTCACGCTTGCCGTGCTGGCTACCATTAGTGTGATCACCGTTACCATAGCCGATTATATCCTACTCTTTGCCGGCAGAGGGCGTATTCAGGCGAGCCGCGCTATGCCGGTGCGTTTTTCTCTGGGCGATGAAAATGAGCTGTCTGTTGAGCTTTCTAATATGTATCCATTCAGCACCCGCGTTCACCTGATAGATGAGCAGCCGGTGCAGTTTCAGGAACGGGCATTCAACAGACATATCCATCTCAATGCGCGCAGCCGCAATACCCTGAAATATGAGCTGCGGCCTGTTACGCGGGGAGAATACCACTTCGGCCATATACTTTGTTTTGTAACAACGATTGCAGGCTTTGTACAGCGCCGTTTTGCGGCAGGTGAGGAAGCTACCGTAAAAGTGTATCCATCTTACCATCAGCTGCGCAAATACCAGCTTATGGCTTTGAGCGATGTGCCGGTACATGGAGCGAAAAAAGTGCGCAGATTAGGCCACAGCATGGAATTTGAAAAGATCAAAGACTATGTGCAGGGCGATGATGTGCGCACCATCAACTGGAAGGCCAGCGCCAGGCGTGGCGATATCATGGTCAACACTTTTACCGATGCCCGCCAGCAGCTCATCTATTGCCTGATCGATAAAGGGCGCAATATGAAAATGCCTTTTGAGGGCATGACCCTGCTCGACTATTCGATCAATGCTTCGCTCGCACTGCTGAATGTAGCGCTGCTCAGACAGGACAAGGCCGGGCTGATAACCTTTTCTCAAAAGATCAGTGATGTAGTGCCGGCAGATCGCCGCAGCGGACAGATCAATCTCTTGCTGGAAGCGCTGTACAAACAGGAGACAGACTTTAAAGAAACGGACTTTGAAGCGCTGCTGGGTGGTATTCACCGCAGGCTGACGCAACGCAGCTTTTTATTGCTGTTCACCAATTTTGAAACCTATTCGTCCCTAGAGCGGCAGCTTCCGTATCTGCGCAGGCTGGCGTCGCGGCATTTGCTCTGCGTTGTTTTCTTCCGCAATACATTGCTGAAAGAGCTGCATGAAACACAGCCAGATACCACAGAAGGCATTTACATCAAAACAATTGCTGACCGGTTTGATTTTGAAAAGCGGCAGATCGTGAAAGAGCTGCGCAAGGCCGGCATCCTATCGATCCTCACCACGCCGCAACAGCTCAGCATTGACGTGATCAACAAATATCTGGAGCTGAAAGCCCGGCAGATGGTATGATGCGATTTCTATCTACTTTCCTTATTGTTTGTTGCCTGTGCTTTACTTCCTGTAAGAAAGACTTGTTGCACTGGCAGTCGGCTACCCAACTCAGCTCAGGCACTACGCACCGGCTCAATAGGATCATCTTTGTAAATGATACGCTGGGCCTCATTGCAGGTGGTGAGCGCTTTGACTTTGCAGATATTCTTACCACTCATGATGGCGGCTATACCTGGCTATACAGCACTTTCCCATCCATCGGAAAAGGGATGTATGCGCTTGCCGGAACAAGCGATGGAAATATATATGCCTGCGGCTTTGAGGGCACGCTCATGCACAGTAAAGACTATGGCCGCAATTGGGACTTTAACTATCAGCGTTACGATGCTTATAAGTCAATGGCTATTTGTAACAATGGTAATCTCATTGTAATTGGCGGTATTTCGTTTGACTACGGTTTCATTCAGCGGGAAGATGCCAATGGAGGCCTGCGGTCCTGGGATTCACTGAATTTTGAGCTGAATGATGTGCTGATGCGACCGGATGGCGCAGGGTATGTATCTGGCTACGGCGCAGCTATGAGGACGACCGATAACGGCGAAACCTGGCAGCGGCAGGAAGTAGGAAAAGATAATTTCAAAGGGCTGTTCGCGCTCAGCAGCACCGATGTCTGGACCTGCGGCTTCAACGGCAGCATTTATCATACCACCAATGGCGGCGCTGACTGGCAGCGGATGCGTAACGGAAATGACCTTACTATTCCACGATATCACCTTGAAAGCATACTGTTTACAGATGCACAGCATGGCTATGCCGTGGGTGAGCAGGGGGTAGTGATTTATACGGATGATGGCGGTGAGCATTGGTCAGAATTCGACCGTTTTACCTCACAGACCCTGCACAGCATTGTGCGCTGCAGCAATAATGATCTCATTGTATGCGGCGATGGCGGCGTACTTTACAGACTTCAGAAAAAATAACCATTCATAGCTTACTTTTGCGGCCTGAAAACGGAAACATCATCTGCATTTCCGCGTTCAGATTTCTTTACAACACCTCCGGCTTGGAATATTGCAAACGCATTTTTCTGATGTTGCAGGTCGCCAACAATAAGACCATAATGGCACAACAACTTAGCGAACAGGAGCTCGTTCGCCGCGAAAAATTACAGCAACTGCACGCACTCGGCATTGATCCGTATCCTGCTCCGCTTTTTGAGATCACCCATACTTCGCAGGCCGTTAAAGACGGCTATTCAGAAGATAAAGCCGATCAGTTCAAAGACATTTCTCTGGCCGGCCGTATCATGGGTTACCGCATCATGGGCGCTGCTGCATTTGTAGAGCTGCAGGACAGCACCGGACGCATTCAGCTATACCTGAAGCGCGATGAGATCTGCCCCGGTGAAGACAAGACCATGTACAATACGGTCTTCAAAAGGCTCATGGATTTTGGCGATATCATCGGTATCAAAGGCTATGCATTCATTACCAAAACAGGCGAATTAAGTATTCATGTGCTTGAGCTGACCATGCTTACTAAAGCCCTGCGTCCGCTGCCGGTTGTCAAAGAAAAAGATGGCGAAACCTTTGATGCAGTAAGCGACCCTGAATTCAAATATCGTCAGCGTTATGCTGATCTGATTGTAAATCCGGATGTGCGTGCCACCTTTGTGAAGATGACGAAAATGAAGGCCGCGATCCGTAAATTTCTGGATGACCGCGGTGCGCTGGAGGTGGATACGCCGGTGCTGCAAAGCATTCCCGGCGGCGCAATTGCCCGTCCGTTCATCACCCATCATAATGCGTTGGATATGCCGCTGTACCTGCGTATTGCCAATGAGCTTTACCTGAAACGGCTCATCGTTGGCGGCTTCGACTGGGTGTATGAATTCAGCCGCAACTTCCGGAATGAAGGCATGGACCGTACCCACAATCCTGAGTTTACCATTCTCGAATTTTATACGGCTTATAAAGATTACCTGTGGATGATGGACACCACCGAGCAGATGCTGGAGCAAACGGCGATCGCTACGAATGGCGTAACCACGGTACAGGCAGGTGAAAATATCATTGACTTCAAAGCGCCGTATAAGCGTGTCACCATTTTTGATGCAATCAGAGAGCATACAGGTATAGATATAACAGGTATGGATGAAGATGCGTTGCGCGATGTGTGCAAGCAATTGAATATTTCTGTATCACCGACCATTGGCAAAGGCAAGCTCATTGATGAAATATTCAGCGAGCAATGCGAAAGCAAATACATACAGCCGACATTTATCACCGACTATCCGGTAGAGATGAGCCCGCTTACCAAGAAGCACCGCAGCAAGGAAGGGTTGGTAGAGCGCTTTGAGCTGATGATTAACGGCAAGGAAATAGCCAATGCCTACAGCGAGCTGAATGATCCTATTGACCAGCGCGAACGCTTTGAAGAACAGGTGCGACTCATGGAGCGTGGAGATGATGAAGCCATGTATATCGATCATGATTTTCTGCGCGCGCTTGAATATGGCATGCCGCCTACAGCCGGAATCGGCATTGGCATTGAGCGCCTGGCAATGCTGCTCACCGCGCAGTATGCCATTCAGGATGTACTGCTGTTTCCGCAGATGAGGCCGGAAAAACTGGATTAGCGATTACCGCCCATAAATAAAACTAAAGCAGGCAGGCACATTGTATGACCTGCTTTTTTATTTTGCGGCGCCTTAGCCCTCAGCATGAAAAATCTGTTGTCCCTTATTGCCTGTTCCTGATCTACCGTACGCAGAACTCTGGCATCAAGGGTAAAGGACCGCTGAAAGTAACCGAATGGGATGCTTTTGGCTACTATCTCTACATCCCCTCCATCTACATTTATTATGATTACAAAGAGCTGAAATGGTGCGATTCGGTAGATCGTATTTATCATCTAGCAGGAAGTACCGGACTGCCCGTTCAGCAGACATATGATGGCCATTATGTAAACCAATATCTGGGTGGAGTTGCACTCATGCAGATCCCTTTGTTTTGCATTGCTCACTGGGCAGCGAAAGCATATCATTATCCGGCGGACGGCTATTCACAGCCTTACCAGCATGCGCTCGGCTTCGGAATTATCTTTTATTGTCTGCTGGCTGTGCTGATATTGCGCAGGGTATTGCTGTTTTATTTTAAAGATGCGGTGGTTGCCGTTACGCTTCTATTGATTTGTCTGGCTACAAATTTTATTCAGTATGCAGCAGTCGATAACGGACAAAGCCATGCTTATATTTTCCTGCTTTATGCGCTCGTTATTTACGCAACCATTAAATAGCACCAACACCCGGGCATAGGGCTGGGCTGTACTCATTGGTTATATCATTGGGCTGGCCACCATCAGCAGGCCTACAAAGGCAATCATGCTGTTCATCCCATTGCTGTGGCATACGCGCATACCAAGGAAGCTATGAAGCTAAAATAGACGGCTGTGAAAGGCCATAAAGTCCATATAGTGATTGTGGTAATTGCAGGCTTCATAGGCATACTGCCACAACTTATTTATTGGAAAGCGGTCAGTGGTTCCTGGGTGTATGATGCAGGCAGCAAATGGGCATTCTTAAATCCCTGGTTCTGCGTGCTGGTTGGCTGGGGAGAAAGGCTGGTTCATCTACACACCCATTACGCTCTTTTTTGTGGCCGGACTGTTTTTTATGAAAGGAAAGCCCTTCCGCAAAGCAGCGCTCATATTTTGCCTGCTCAATATTTGGATCATCATTGCATGGGATGACTGGCAATACGGCGGCAGCTATTCTACGCGTGCACTGGTGCAGAGCTATCCGGTATTTGCGCTGCCGCTGGCCTCATTGATTGACCGCATCAATCAGCTCAAATGGAGATATCTGTTCTATCCGGTAGCAATTTATCTGCTTGGCGTCAATATTTTTCAGACCACGCAATACAATCAGGAAATCCTTCACTACCATGATATGAACAGGCATTATTATGGAAGAATTTACCTGAACGCACATCCAACGCCTGCGGATATGAGCCTGCTGGATACAAAGGAATTTCTGTACGATGAATCGGGCTATAAAAAGACGATCATAGCAAACAGTGCGATAGCGCAACCTGTAAAATTTCCCGGTAAAAGCGTGGATACCTTTCTGAAAATGCTGGATCAAAGTTGAAACAACCATTGATGCACTCAATTCGCTTTGGGAAAGCTCACTGCATGTTGCACTTCAAAGCGCAGACTCGGTAAAGGATATGCACCTTAGGCTGTACAATCCTATTGGTCGCAGCACCGGGCAATATGCCTGTTATATACCCCTCCATTCAGAAACAGCCGGCTTCTGCTATGTATCAGCTCACCGCATGATTTTGATGGGGTAATCAGAAAGGTGAAAGTGACTCAATTTGAAAAGTAAAATTCACCTGCTGTAACTTGCAGGCGCTATCTCAACCATAACTTTATGAGGAAAGGATTTTTGACCACATTATGCTGTCTGGCAGGTGCCGCAGCATTCGCGCAATCAGGCTATGTGCACGAGATAGACTCTTTCCGGCAGGCCTACAAAAAAGACTTTCTGACCGATGAACATAGCCCGTTAAAGGCGGCAGATACAGGCTTTCTCCGGTTTTATAATCCGGATAATTCATTTCGTGTAATGGCTGACTTCATAGAAACGCCCGGTACCAAGCCTTTTGATATTGCTACGCACAGCGGTAGGAAAAAGCCTTACAGGCAATATGGAACCGTAACGTTTAAGCTGGATGGCAAAGAATATAAGCTGGCCATTTATCAGGGCTTGGACCTCATCAAAAAGAAAGAGCTGAAAGACTACCTGTTTATTCCATTCAATGACCTGACCAACTATGAAACCACTTATGCCGGCGGCCGTTACCTTGATCTGCATACCAGTGACATAAAATCGGGCAAGGTAGTGGTGGATTTCAATAAAGCTTACAATCCTTACTGCGCTTTTGCTGAAGGCTATTCCTGTCCCATTCCTCCTGATGAGAACAGATTGCAGGCGCGTATAGAAGCAGGGGAGAAGATGTTTGCTAAGAAGCCGGATTGAGCACCTTCTCACATAAATAAAAAAGAGCGCTGGTTGCCCGGCGCTCTCTTTGGTATCAGTTGAAATAACTGGATTATTTAATGCTCAGCTTGGTCTTTACCAATGGCAGAATATTATCCGCTTCATTGGCATACAGGATGGAGCCGCCGCTTGCGTCAAATACATAGCTGTAACCTTTTTCTTTTGCTACATCCTTGATCGCTTTATCGGCCTTTTCGAGGATTGGCTTATAAAGCTCTTCCTTTTTCTTTGCTATTTTTTCCTGAGCTGTTTGCTGGTAAGATTCAATGCGTGCCTGCAGGGTTTGCAGATCCTGTTGCTTAGCCGTTTTTACAGCATCAGTCATGGTAGTCTGAGTAGATTGGTATTCCTGACCTTTCTTTTCGAATTCTTTGCCATAAGCTTCCAGTTGATCCTGGTAGGTCTTTGCAAAAGCTTTAAGATCAGCTTCTGCTTTGGTGATTTCAGGCATTACAGAAAGCAGTTCCTGAGAGTTTACATATCCGAACTTTTGAGCCTGGGCAAAAGAAGCCGCGCTCATCATCAGCCCGAGGGCAAGCATTACAACGAATTTTTTCATTTTTGTTTGTTGATGGGTGTTTTATTTCCTTGTTTGACGGTGACTAATAAAATAGTTTAAAAAAATCGGTGCAAAATAACGTGCATTATTTGTTAACGCCAAGTTGCTTTAATACATCATCGCTTCGGTCGAGTGTAGGATTGGCATAAAAGAGGCTTACGCCGCCTGCCTTATCCAATACTACATCGTAACCTTTGCTGGTGGCCACTTTCTGCACCGCATTGTACACGCGGTCCTGAATAGGCTTCACTAATTGCTGGCGCTGCTTGAACAGATCGCCCTCGTAGCCAAAGCGCTGCTTCTGAAGATCTTTGGCTGATTTTTCTTTCCCCATGATCTCATCTTCCCTTTTCTTCCGCACATCATCGCTCAGCATGGCGCGCTCAGCCTGGTAGCTTTTATACATACGGTCCACTTCTGCCATCCGGTTATCAATCTCCGTCTGCCATACTTTCGACTGGCGGTCAAGAGCCGTCTGGGCATCTTTATAATCGGTGATGCGATCGAGAATGTACTTGGAATCAATGATGCAATAGCGTTGCGCCTGGGCAGAAAAACCGGCTGTCAGCAGGAATGCTGCGATGAACAATAAACGTTTCATATTTCGATACAGATTTTAAACATTCGTGAATAAGACTAGACTTGTGGCCGGAGGCTTAATCGATTAATCCGGCTCAAAGCCGAGCATAAAGGTAAATTTCGAAATGTCTTTAAACTTGGTGATGCCTGCAGCTTTATCAATCCGGTCGAAGCCAACACCATAGTCAAGACCCAGCAGACCGAACATGGGCAGAAACAGGCGTACACCCAGACCCGCATCGCGGTTCAGCTTAAACGGATTGTAATCCTTGAAAGATCCCCACGCATTGGCTGCATCCACAAACGCAAGACCATAAATGGTAGAAGTAGGGCTGAGTGAGAATGGATAACGGACTTCAGCAGAATATTTGTTGAAGATGGTAGCCTGCTCCTGATATACTTCGTAGCCACGCTGCGAGATGATATCTCGGCCCACAAAATAAGAAGATTGGGACAGACCATCGCCGCCAAGCTGGAAGCGCTCAAACGGTGAGAAACCAAGCGACTTGTTATAGTAGCCCATGAAACCCATTTTGGTAGAAAGCTTGAATACAAGGTTACCGCTGATGCGCTGATACCAGTCTGCTGTAAAGCGGTATTTATGGTATTCAATCAGCTTGTACTTATCTGCAGAAGGTGTGGATTCATTAAATGTCTGCCCGGAAATACCACTCCATGGAGGGGTAAGCTGCAGGCTGAGTGAGATATTGGAACCACTGCGTGGATAAAGCGGCTGATCTACTGAATAGCGTGCCAATACGAGCTTCAGATAAAGGTTATTGCTCACCCCGTTATTGAAACCGCTGATCAGCGCATACTGTTTCAGGCGATAGTTTTGATAGTTGACGCCGTAGGTGAGTACAAAGTTATCATCCGGCCATTTCAGGCGCTTGCTGAGCGATACACCACCACCAATGGTACGGATATAAGAAGTATCTGCGAAAGCAATATCGCTGGAACCTGAATAACGGCTATACACAAAGCTCGTAGTCAGTGCAGTTGGCTTTTTGCCACCCAGCCAGGGCTCGGTAAAGGAAGTATTGAATGAGTTATACAACGGACCGCTCGACTGATAGTTTACCGAGAATTTCTGACCATCGCCTACAGGAAGCGGGTCCCAATACTTAGGCTTGAACAGGTTGCGGATAGAAAAGTTGTTGAACGTAATGCCGATGTTGCCATAGAACTTCACGCCACCGCCAAAGCCAGCAGAAAGCTGGAGCTGATCGCTAGATTTTTCAACTACCGTGTAATCAATATCTACCGTACCATTTTCCGGGTGTGGCTTAGGTTGCGGCACTACTTTTTCCGGATCAAAGAAGCCAAGATTGGAAATTTCACGCACCGAACGGATGAGGTCTGAACGGCGAAATTTATCGCCCGGAAGCGTGCGGAGCTCGCGGCGGATCACATGCTCATTGGTACGGTCATTACCAAAAATATTGACCTGACCTATGGTAGCCTGGTTGCCTTCCGTAACGCGCATTTCATAATTGATCGTATCTCCGTTGATCGAAGTCTCTACCGGATCAATATTGAAGAACAGATAGCCGTCATCCATATAAAGGCTGCTGATATCTTCACCGCCTTCAGGATTTAGCTGGCGGCCCATGCGCGTTTCCAGCAATCCCTGATTATAGACATCGCCCCGCTTGATGCCCAGGATTTTGCTCAGTTGCTCATTGCTGTATTTGGTATTTCCTTTCCAGGCTATGTCGCCGAAATAGTAACGGTTGCCCTCGCTCACCTTCATATCAATATTCAGGTTGCCATTCTTCACCGTATAGATCGTATCTGCAATAACGGCCGCATCGCGATAGCCAAGGCCATTATATACGCTTACGATAGATTGCTTGTCATCCTCAAATTTCTGCTCGTTATACTTGGACGCTGCAAAAAGCTTGAAACGAAAGTACGGATCAAGGGCATCGAGCGTCTTGGTAGGGGAGAGGAAGCCGTAATTTTTTATATAGCGCCAGAAGCTGCGGTCGCTGTTTTCATAAACACTTTTGTCATTGTCCGGATGAAGGGTCAGGCGGGTCATTTCCTTGGTGCCTTTCAGGGCGCGCTTCAGGCGCGCTTCGGACACCTGCTCATTGCCGGCAATGTTAACCTGGTTGATGTGCGTTTTCTTACCCTTGTCAATATCAAAGGTCAGGATAACGGAATTGGCTTTAGAGGAATCCGGCCTTTCCCGGATGCGAACGGTTGTAGCGCCGAATCCCTTATCCGTAAAATATTTCTGGATGCGTACCACAGATTCTTTCTTCACCGCATCGGTAACTACACGGGTCTGTACCAGGTTCACCTTGTCTTTCAGCTCCTGTGCTTCCGCTTTCTTTACCCCGCGAAAGTTGTACCGGCTGATCCGCGGGCGCTCTTCCACCTGAATGTTCAGAAATATCTTATCACCCACAGTACGCGTGATCGTAATATTGACATCCGCAAAAAGATCCTGCTTCCAGAGGTTGCGGATGGCTTTGGCAATCACATCATCATTCGGCAGGCGCACTTTGTTGCCAACGCTCAGGCCGGTCACTGCCAGCAAAAGGTCATCATCCAGATATTTGGCGCCGCTTACCGTGATGCCGCCGATCTCATATTCTTTGGGTTTTGCGGGCTCGGGTTGGCTGCTTTGCTGCTGGCTTTGCAACATTTTGCCCAATCCCTGCTGCTGGCCGCCACCGGTGCCGATCTGGGCATGAGCCGCTACAGCCGCAAATGTGCAGGCAAGCAATAAAGAAGTACGCGATAAGTGACGCATGCTGGGGATCAGTTCGTGGAATTTTGAAGTTGTTCGCTGGTAAGGCCAAAACGGCGCTCCCGCTGCTGGTAGTCATAGATGGCTTCCAGCAGATTATCGCGCCGGAAAGCCGGCCAGTGTACCGGGGTAAAATAAAGCTCAGCATAAGCGAGCTGGTAAAGTAAAAAGTTGGATATGCGGTGCTCGCCGCTGGTACGGATCATCAGCTCAGGGTCCGGGAAAGGCGCGGTATTCAGGTATTGCCCGAATGTCTGGTCATTGATTTCTTCAGCCTTCAATTCGCCCGCGGCAATTGAAATGGCTATTTTCTTTGCTGCTGCGGTGATCTCCTGTCGTGAGCTGTAGCTGAGCGCAAGAATCAGGTTGAGGCTGGTATTGTCCGCAGTCATGTCCATAGCTTCCTGCATCTCTTTCTGGCATACGGCAGGCAGGCTTTCAAAATCCCCGATCACGTGCAGCCTTACTCCATTCTTATGTAATTCATCGGCTTCTCTGCGGATCGTATTCACCAGCAACTCCATCAGCGCAGCAACTTCTTCTTTCGGACGGTTCCAGTTTTCTGTTGAAAATGCATATAATGTGAGATACTTTACACCAATCTCGGCAGAAGCATTCACAATATTGCGCACGCTGAGCACTCCTTCGTGGTGACCATAGACTCTGTCCTGGCCACGCTCTTTTGCCCAGCGGCCATTACCATCCATGATAATAGCGATATGCTGTGGCACACGTGTCTTGTCAATTAAAGGAAAGAAATCCATCTTTTTAAGGAAAACCGGATGCAGTGCGTTTTTTAAGAAAGTCTGCGAAGGTACAAAAATAGGAGCAAGCCCTGTCGCTACAACAGTTGCATTGTTAGTTTAACGCAGGTTTAACTGTGATTTATAGGGCTATAGACAAAGGTGAAAACCAATGATTGTGAAGCTGTAAGGCCTTCAGGACGCCATTTTCTGCTAATTCGGGTTAATCTTTTACCAGTGTATAAAGTTCAGGCAGATTGCGCCCCAGTCCATCATAATCAAGGCCATAGCCCAGCACGAAATTATTGGGAATCTCAAAGCCGATATAATCCGCTTTTACATCATGCTGTAATGCTTCCGGTTTAGAGAGGAAAGTGGCGATTTTCAGGGATGCCGGATTTCGCTCGCGTACGTCCGGCAAAAATGAGTGCAATGTTTTGCCGGTATCAATAATGTCTTCGAGAATAATCACATGCCGGTCGCTGAGCTTTTCTTCCATACCAATAGCGGTTACCACATTGCCGGTAGAAGTCGTGCCTTTGTAAGAAGCCAGCTTGATGAAGGATATCTCAGCTTCAATAGTCAGTGCGCGGAAGAGATCGGCCGCAAATATGAATGAGCCATTGAGCACAGCAATGATGAGGAGCTTTTTGCCGGCATAGTCTTCGTTGATTTGCGCACCGAGCTCGGCAATGCGTTGTGCAATGCGCTCTGCGCTGATGTAGGGTTCAAAGGTTTTGTCTAAGACTTGTACGGTCATATCGTGTGTGATCTTATTGCTTCTGTTGCAGGTGAATGTGATGATATGGTCTATTTAACCCTGAGTTTCTGACCTACTTTAATGGCTTCGAAGTTCAGGTTGTTGAGCTGCATTAACTGCTTCATCGTGAGATTGTTTTCTTTAGCAATGCCATAAGCGGTCTCACCAGTCTTTACAAAATGATAAACGGGTGTGTTGTTGTCGCCGGAAGCAGCTTGTGGCGCGGCAGCGGGCAGCGCTGTTACTGTTGTGGCAGCGGGCCTGGGCTGCGGTAGTGGTTGATTGGTAGCGACAGGCTTTGCAGGTGTTGCATACACAGCTTTATCCAGCCGTGCTTTAAGTCTTGAGAAGTCGTCTTGTGGCTCTTCTTTTGTTGTTGTTGATGTGCTATTTTCTGTAGCAGCAGGTGTAGTAGTCGCATTGTAGCGCGGGGAATATTTCGGTGCTTCTTCGCCTATGGCCATTTCATCGGCTATAGTATAAGTCTTTTGCTTGGGTGGGGCAGGCGGTGGCGGAGTTCTTTTAGGCTCCTGATGAACTACAACTGATGTTGGTTTAGTGACCGGCATAGGTACCTCTTCTGTTGGTATCTGCGCCGCATCGCGTTTTGCCGCCGGAGGATCATTGTTTACCATTACAGGTTGTGGCGTAGCCGTTATTGCTTTCGGCGCGGATTCTGCTATTGCTTTAGGGGCGGTATCCTCTTCTTCTTCTTCCTTCACAACTGCCGGATGTCCGGTATCGATCATCTCAGATTCACGGGCCGGCGCCTGGCGTGATGCGATATTGGTGCGCTCGCTACGAATACGTAAGGCTGGCTTAGTATTAGTTGGTGTCTGAAGATTTAGCACAACATCTGTAGCAGGCTCATCACCTTCCAGCATGCCATTGAGATTGCGAAGCTGCTTTAATTGTACGCCTTCTGCCTGCGCAACCTGTTGCATGGTTTCGCCCTGCTTCACCGTATGCTGTCTGCGCAATCCAAGGCCACGCTTTTTTTCGGTGTATATAAACATATCTGCTTCGAGCGGAGCATCCGGAAGATCATTCAGCTCAAGCAACTTGGCATAGCGCATATTGTACTTGATGGCCGACTCGAGCAGCACATCGCCTTTATGAGCATAAAATCCTTTCAGATTATTGCGCAACGCAGCCTGACCATAGACAGGAGTTGGCTCTGTGTACTCTTCTACCGCAGGCGCTATAACAGGAGCAGCTACAACTTCAGATGGTTGAGTTGGAATAGGTTTTTCTTCCTGCTGTACTGGTATATCACGCTCTTTACGCCGGTCTTCATAACGAATGTTGGTCGGTACTTTTTCCGTGACCTGTCCCAGCCTTTCGCCCTGCGGCTGTGGCGCTTTCATGGCGGCATAAGTGTAATCCTGCAGCTGAAAATCCTCGACAATGTTTATCAGTTTCTGCGCATACCGCGGGTTAGTGGCATAGCCTGCTGCTTTCAGCTCTCTGGCCCATGCTGCGTAGTCCGTTACATCCTGCTCAAAGCAATGTCCATAGCGCGGCGTCTGGCGGAGATAATCGCTGTGGTCGCGGTAAGAATCATAAGCTTTCGCATATTTGCGGAAGCATTCATCGGGCGCATCATCGGTATGAGTGAATGTTTCGCCGGTCCAGTTCTTCTTGCATTTGATGCCAAAGTGGTTGTTGGCTTCTGTTGCCAGCTCACTGGTTCCTGCCTGCGTTTCATGAATGCCCTGCGCCAGGGTGATGGCTGCCGGCACACCGGTACGCTGCTGCTCCTCGATTGCCCAGTCTTTATACTGCCTGATGTACGCCCGCGCCTGTTCATTGTAAGCGCCTGTTTGCGCGTGTAACGTCAGTGTGGCAATGGTCAATAATATACTTAGAAATTTTTTCATGGGGGTCGTTCTTCTGCTCACTTAAACTAAAAACTACGGTCACTTACTGATATGTTTCCGGCTTCAGCACAATGCGCATGAGGTAAGCGCCATTCTTGTCCTTATACTGATACGACATCGTAACCTTATTGTCCCGCATGTACTTCAGGTCCGGCATTGTTTTCATGCCCTGTATCATACCCGGCATAATCGCACCTTTGAGCTTTACGGTATCGATGTCTGTCCGCGCATAATTGACGAGTGTATAATTGTACTGTAATATCTTACCGGGCAGCGCCATCAGATTATCGAGCCTTGTTTCCTTGTCCACCATTATCGGGCAGGTCTTGTTCAGCTCATTGGCTGTAGCGGTCAGTTTGGCGTCAATCACTTTATCGCAGGATGCGAATGTGGTAAGCAGGATGATACCGGCAATGTATTTTTTCATAAAATGCTATTTATAGTTTTTGCATAATCAGAATACCATCCCGCACAGGCAGCAGCAGCTGCGCTACGCGCGGATCGGCTTTTATTTTTTCATTGAAGGCGTGCATGGCTTTTGCATTTTTGCTTTGCTCTTCAGCCGGCAAAATTACATCTCCATTGTATAAAACATTATCGGCTATAATCCAGCCACCGGTGCGCACTTTATCGATCACCAGATCAAAATAATTCCCGTAGCCAACCTTGTCTGCATCAATGAAAACGAGGTCAAAGGTTTCTTGCAACGATGGAATAATATCTGCTCCTTTACCAATATGCTGTGTGATTTTGCCCACCACACCTGCTTCGTCCCAGTATTTGCGGCACATATCAGACAGCTCTTCATTGATATCTATGGTATGCAGCATCCCGCCTTCCTGCAATCCCTGTGCCAGGCAGATCGCCGAATAGCCGGTGAAAGTGCCGATCTCCAAAATATTTTTTGGCATCAGCATCCTGCTGATCATGCTCAGCACTGCGCCCTGCAGATGACCGCTCAACATGATGGGATGCTCCACTTTTACATAAGTCTCGCGGTTCAGGCGGGCAAGCGCAGGACTTTCAGATGTGGTCATCCGTTCTGCATATTGCTCCAGCGCTGCTGATAATAATTGCGTCGTCATTGTTTAATTCAAAATTCAGAATGCAAAACCTTTTCACTTAACACCCCGACTTAACATTCAATACTTAAAAGTTTGGTTGCAGCTTGTTGTGCGTGTAAAACTCGCTGAAATAAGCTACTACCTCGTCTGCCGTATCAAAAATGCGGATCATCTCCAGGTCGCCGGGACTGATGTTTCCTTCTGTTTCCAGCATTACCTCGCGCATCCAGTTGAATAGTCCGGTCCAGTAGGCTGTGCCTACACATACCATCGGTGTGGCGGTAAATTTCCTGGTCTGAATGAGCGTTGCTACTTCAAAAAATTCATCCATCGTGCCCCATCCGCCCGGCATCATAATAAAGCCCTGCGAGTATTTGGTGAACATTACTTTTCGGATGAAAAAATAGTCGAAATTCAGATTGTTGACGCGCTCGATGAATGGATTGGAATGCTGCTCAAACGGCAGCTCGATGTTCAAGCCTACGGAACGTCCGCCGGCCATATTGGCGCCCTTATTGCCCGCTTCCATAATGCCCGGGCCACCGCCGGTAATGATGCCAAACCCTTCTTCCGCCATGCGCCGGGCGATTTCCACAGTCAACTCATAATACTTGTGGCCGGGCTGCGTGCGCGCCGAGCCGAATATGGATACACATGGACCAACTTTGGCGAGGGTTTCAAAGCCCTGCACAAATTCAGCCATGATCTTAAATATCTGCCAACTGCTGTGGGCACGGGTTTCGGTCCAGTCGCGCAGCCTTATTTTGGTTAATTGTTCTCTCATTTAAAATGGTTCATGCTTTATGCTTCATGTTTCATTTTTGAGCATGAACGCAACATGAAATTTGAGGTTGACAAGCCTGCGATTGTATATACAGCGCGGTGATGAAACATGAATCATGAAACAGGATACATGCGTTTACGTGAGCACAAAAATAGCAGCAAAAATGTAAGCCCTGCGTTAATGATAAGCAGCTCCGTACCAATTACATAACCGCCAAGCCATTCTTTTTCATTGGTCTTGAGCATATAGCAGATTACCGGTGCGGCAATGCAGATCACTGGTACCATCATTTCATTCGTCGTTCTTTTGGTGAGAATGCCGAATGCAAACAGCGCCAGCAATGGTCCGTAGGTATATCCGGCAATAACCAGCAGCGTCTGGATAAGCGAACCATTATCCGCTTTGCGGAAAAAGAATACACAGGCGAGGAATAAAACGGCAAACGCATTGTGCACAGCCAGACGTACATTTTTCTTTTTGCGTTCATTCCAGTCGGCGCGCTGCTTCATACCCAGAATGTCGATGCAGAAAGAAGAGGTAAGCGCGGTAAGCGCGCCGTCAGCACTGGGAAAAAGTGCCGAGATCAGACCGATGATGAAGCAGATAGTGATGAAGAAGGGTACATGATTGATAGCAAAAGTTGGAAAGAGATTATCACCGGTTGCATTGGCAGCTACGCCTCCCGAGTTCCAGATCAGGTGCCACATAGGCTTGCCATTTTCAATAACGCTTTCGTAGTGCGCGCCATTCTGTACGGCATACATATACACCAGTCCGCCGAGCATCAGAAAGAGAAATACGACACCAGCCTGCAGGAAATTGAGGACGATCATATTTTTTTGCGAGTCGCCAAGCGTGCGTACAGAAATATTTTTCTGCATCATTTCCTGATCAAGGCCAGTCATAGCAATAGTGATAAACGCGCCGCCAATCAGTTCTTTCAGGAAAAATTTTCCGCTCATCGGATCTGTGTTGATGAGTTTGGTGAGATTTTGCTGTGCCATGGAAGCCCAGGCAGCACCGGTATTCAGGTGTAATGAGCGCATTAAAAAGATGGTGCAGGTAATGAGCGCCAGCAGCATGAAGGTAGTTTGCAGCGTATCTGTCCATACAATCGTTTTTACTCCTCCGCGATAAGTGTAAAGCAGGATCAGGGCAAGAATAATAATGGCCGTCAGCTCGAAGGAGATGCCCATATCTCTAAGCACGAAAAGCTCCAGCACTTTAATTACCAAATAAAGCCTGAGCGTAGCTCCCAGTGTGCGGGAAAGAATGAAGAAAAGCGCGCCGGTCTTGTAGCTTGCAATGCCCAGCCGCTGCTCCAGATAAGTATAAATCGAAGTCAGATTGAGCCTGTAGTATAAAGGCAGCAGTATATAGGCGACTACAAAATACCCAAGCCAGTAGCCGATTACTACCTGAAAATAGCCAAATCCACCAAACGGCTTTCCGTCAGCTCCCTGCAGTCCAACGGTTCCTGGTACGGAAATGAACGTCATGCCGCTCAGGGATGTTCCGACCATCCCAAACGCCACCAGCCACCACTTGCTGTTGCGGTTGCCGATGAAAAAAGATTCGTTATTGGAATGGCGGGAAGTATAAAATGCGATACCCAGCAACAATGCGAAATAAGCAAGGATGATGGCCAGCAGGATATGTGAATTCATGCGTGAAAGTAAACCGTGTATCTGTAAAATAAAAAAGACCTCACAACTACAGTAAGGTCTGTTTTGAAATAATTAAAGGGAAGAATCAGAGACCCAGCAAAAACTGGATGCGTGGGAATAGCTGATTGCCATACGGGCTATACTCAGCCTGCAATACATCGTAATGAATAGAGAAATTCACCGATGCATGATCGCCCAACGGCTGACGATAACCGACGCCTACCAGAATGCACGGCGCCTGATACTTTGTAGTCCGCTCAACGATATTGCCTGAGCCGCTTTGATCGTAGCCCGGCGTCTTGAAGTTCATATAATTCTGCTCGAATTCGCCTTGCACAAAAAAGTTGCGCCATACAATGTAGCGCGCCCACACAGAAGCGGAGAACAAGCTGGCTTTCAGGTCATAGTTCTGTGTGATAAATGTATTCGGATCTTCTACCTGGAAATAATCTTTGATGCGGACATATTGATAACCCAATCCAACACCGGCAGAAAAATTATCGGTAATGCGGTAGCCAACTACCGGGGTGATGCCAATATTGGTGTAATCGCCAAATCCGAGCGTAATGCCGCCGCCGAAAATGAGCCTATCTATAAAGCGCTCATCATTTTTCTTCTTGTGGGCATTATACTTGGGTTTGCCGCTGCTGCGGTATGTTTCCTGCGCATGGAGGCTGGAAATGGTCAGCAGACAAACGCACAAAATCAGAAGTCGCTTCATCGTGTTTTTATATAGCTACAAATCTACGTCATTACGGCACTTCAATCTGCTAAAGTCCTGTCATAATTTACTGGTCGGTAAACTTGTAGCCGATGCCGCGAACCGAGTGAAAATGCCGCGGATTACGGCTGTCCCGCTCAAAATA
This sequence comes from Chitinophagaceae bacterium, assembly GCA_965200035.1. Classification (GTDB taxonomy): domain Bacteria; phylum Bacteroidota; class Bacteroidia; order Chitinophagales; family Chitinophagaceae; genus UBA1952. Next base: position 3,491,894 of record OZ241334.1, read on the forward strand.
TTTACGAAAATTCAGGATAAAATTGTCAATAGTGCGGGTGGTAGGATAGACATTATAGCCCCAGACAACTTGTAAAATATGCTCCCGGCTTACTACTTCATTTTTATGCTCTACGAGCAGTTTCAATAAGGCTGCCTCTTTCTTGCTGAGTTCCTGAGAGTGACCGTTTTTGTCAATGCAGGTGTGAGCAGAGAAGTCAATCTTACATCCGTCAAATTCATAAACATCGCCTACTGTTTGCGGCTCCCGGATTTTCCTGTTTTTCGCGATCAGCTTATCTACACGCAGCAACAGCTCTTCCAGATTGAATGGCTTGGTCATATAATCATCGCCGCCTTTTTTCAATCCGGCTACCCGGTCTGCGCCAGAGTTGCGCGCTGAGAGAAACAGGATAGGCACATGATTATGCTGCATTCTTATCGTCTCACACACCGTCAGGCCATCCATTTCCGGGATCATAATATCCAGGATAATCAGGTCAAAGTATTCATTTTTCACCAGCTTCAGCACATCCGGTCCCTTATCGGCGGTAGTTACTTCATAGCTTTCCATCTCCAGATTCAGCTTCAGCGCTTCACGCAGGCTGATTTCATCTTCTACAACAAGTAAGCTCGCTTTGGTTGGTTTATGCTCTCTGACGGCCATAATCTGAAATATTGGTTGTTTATTACTATAAATGTACCTCTTTTGAAGGATGTTTTTTCAGGCGTGCAAAATCGGGAACTGCACGTTTAACATACGTATATAAACAGGAAAAAGCTTGCTAGGTAAGCCGCAAAAGGGTCGGGACGCGATAGCGACCTGACCCTTGATACAATTAATGGTCAATTCTTCCGAAGGGTTCAGGTCGCTATCGCGTCCCGACCCCAATGGAGATTACTTATTCATGGTAGCCAGAAACTCTTCGTTATTGATGGTGCCGCGCATTTGCTTGAGCAGGAAATTCATGGCTTCATCTGTATTCATATCAGAAAGGTGCTTACGCAGAATCCACATGCGGCTGTGCACATCCTTATCGAGCAACAGATCATCACGGCGCGTGCTGGATGTAGTGATATCAATGGCCGGGAAGATGCGCTTGTTGGCCAGCTTACGGTCAAGCAGCAATTCCATATTACCTGTACCCTTGAATTCTTCAAAGATTACTTCATCCATTTTTGAACCTGTATCAATAAGGGCAGTAGCGAGAATGGTCAATGAACCACCATGCTCGATCTTACGCGCTGCACCGAAGAATTGTTTTGGCTTCTGCATCGCATTGGCTTCCACACCACCGCTCAGCACTTTACCGCTCGCCGGAGCAACGGTATTGTGGGCGCGGGCCAGGCGGGTAATAGAGTCCAGCAGGATTACTACGTCATGGCCTACTTCTACGAGGCGCTTGGCTTTTTGCAGGGCAATGGCCGATACTTTCACATGCTTATCAGCAGGCTCATCAAACGTAGAGGCTATCACTTCTGCCCGTACACTGCGCTGCATATCGGTCACTTCTTCAGGGCGCTCATCAATCAGCACCACCATCAGATAGACTTCCGGGTGATTGGCTGCAATGGCATTGGCCACTTCTTTCAGCAGCATCGTCTTACCGGTCTTCGGCTGTGCTACAATCAGACCACGCTGCCCCTTGCCTATAGGCGTAAAGAGATCCATGATGCGTGTGCTGTAATTATTGCTTGCGCTGGTCAGGTTCAGTTTTTCAAAAGGGAAAAGCGGAGTGAGGTAATCAAATGGTACGCGGTCGCGGATCTCATCCGGCAGCTTGCCATTGATATCGTCCACCTTCAGCAGCGCAAAGTATTTCTCGCCTTCTTTCGGTGGACGCACGGTGCCGCGAACAGTGTCGCCCGTTTTCAGGCCAAACAGCTTGATCTGTGATGGCGATACATATACGTCATCCGGCGAGGAGAGGTAGTTGTAGTCGGAGCTGCGAAGAAAGCCATAACCATCAGGCATCATTTCCAGCACACCTTCACTGTGAACGGCGCCGTCAAATTCTGCATTAAAGGTATTCGGACTTTGCTGCTGCTGTTGCGGCTCGCGCCGGTTGCGGTTATTGTTATTATTATTGTTTTGCTGACGCTCACCCGGCTGCGCCTGCTGCTGACCATTTTGCATTCCTTCGTCAGTAGGCTCCGTTTGTCCTTCCTGTGCTGCCGGTGATGGCTCTGCGGCTGCTACCTGCTGAGGTTGCTGGTTATTGCTGTTATTGCGCTGTTCACGGTTAGGGCGTTGCTGTTGCTGCTGCCCTTGCTGTGGCTGGCCCTGCTGAGTAGCTGCTTGTTCGCCATCTGCCGCTTGCCGCTGCGGACGTTGCTGAAACTGGCCTTCGCGCTGCGGGCGTTGTTGTTGTTGCTGATTTTGATTATTGTTTTGCCAACTGCCCGATCGTTGAGCGCGCTCACCTTGCGGTTGCTGCTGGCGCTCACCTTGCTGCGCATTCTGCGGGCGTTGTTCGCGCTGTACCGCCTGGCGGGCAGGCTGCTGTGGCTCAGCTTCCTGAGTTGCTTCGGGAGCAACAGCTTCTGCTTTTTTATCTGTGGTCTGCTGAGCAGTTGGAGCTGCTGTTTTTTCTGCTTCCGCAGGCTGTGCATCCGGAGTAGTTTGTACATCACCCTGCTCATGATTGCGGCTGGTAGCAGCCCATTCAGCGCCGGTTTCAGCGCTCTGCTCTGCTACGCTTTCTTCCGGTGTCGCTTCTGTCTTAGGCTTTCGTCCGCGGCGCTTTTTTACTGCTTCGCCTTCATCTGTTGCCGTTGCTTCAGCTGCGGCGGGCTGTGCTGCTGTTGTTTCTTCTGTCTCCGCCTTTTTCTCTTTGGGCGGGCGTCCACGGCGTTTTTTAGCGTCGGTAGCAGCGTTATCTTCCGGTGCAGGGGAAGTCTTGCTTGCCTGCAGCGCCTGCTGATCTATTATTTTGTAGATAAGGGTTTGCTTATCGAAGGTCTGTGCATTGTCAATCTTCAGGTGCTCCGCCGCATCAATCAATTCGGGCATGAGCATATCATTAAGATGCTGAATGTCGTAAGGCATGTAGTTTATTAAAATTGCTTTGAAATGGGAAGCTCCCGCAGGATGATTCCCGTGTGATGTTTAGATTAAAATAGCCGGATACCTCTGAAAGGCTCTTAACATGGCAGGCTTTAAAAGAAAGGAAAAAACCGGACCAGAAAATGGTTCCGTTGTTGCAACATTACAAAGGTTTTTTCAAATAACAAAAACATCCCTCATTGATCTGCCGCAAAAAAAGCCGGTTGATAGAGAAAAGCCGGTTTGCTGAATGTAATTTTTGATGTACAGTCAATAGAAGATAGGAGGGAGTGTTTCCCCAACCAGTCCTGCTTTTCGGGCTTTTTCGAATAAAGTATGAATGGCCTGCTCGCCGGTTTCGCCCAGATCAGTAGTGTATTCATTTACATACAGGTCAATATGCTGGCGCATTACCGACTCGTCCATTTCCTGGGCATGAGTGGTTACAAATGGCGCCAGCTCAGGATAGTGCTTCCAGCTATACAATACACTTTCGCGTATAATAGCATCTACTTTCGCGCTCAGCGCAGCATCAATGCTGCGGCGGATCACAATGCCCCCGAGCGGAATGGCCGCGCCCGAAGTGCTTTCCCACCAGTCGCCCAGATCCATGATCTTCGAAAGGCCGCGCTGGGCATAGGTAAAGCGGCTTTCATGAATCACCAGCCCACAGTCAAATTCACCATTCAGCACCCGCTCCTCGATCTCAGAAAAAACAATCTCCGTCTTATCCTGCGCTTCAGGATGCGCCAGGGAGAACAACAGATTGGCCGTAGTCTGCACACCGGGAATGGCGATCCGCGCACCGCCCAGATCATCAGAACTCTTTAAAACACCGTCTGCTTTCTGAATCAGCAATGGTCCGACACCCTTGCCCAGCGCGCTGCCGCTATGCAGCAATGCATACTGGCGCACATTGTGCAGGAATGAATTGTAGCTCAGCTTGGTAATATCCAGTCTGCCTTCAGAAGCGCACCGGTTAAGGGTTTCCACATCTTCCAGCACATAATCAAAGGAAAGGCCTTGCGTGTCGATCTTGCCATTTACCATTGCATCAAAGATGAACGTATCGTTGGGGCAGGGCGAAAAGCCGAGTGTCAGTTTCATATACGTTGCAAAAATACAGTGGCGGCTGCAGCGCGGACAGCGGTAAAATTGATAGGGCTATTGAAGCCATTCGATCAGTTGCTTATTCAGCGCGCCAATCGCTTTCCCGATCTGCCAGCTTTCCCGGTCTCGCGGGGTTACATAATTGGAGATGGCTCTTACCTGCAGAAACGGAACTTCCATCTGCAGACAAGTATAGTGCAGCGCCGCACCTTCCATGCTTTCCACCACAGGGTTATACAAGTTCTTTCTCATCGCAATAGTAGGCTCATGGCCGCTGACGGTATTCACGGTAATACCATCCACCATCAGCTCCGGCAGCGGCAGGGGTATTGATTCCATTGGATTCACAAGCTGTCCGCTTTTAAAGGGAAACTCATCTTTATCCGCAAATCCCAAATCAAATACATCGATAAAAGCACCCCGGTCCTCAGCGCCGGTATCGCCCTGCTGCTCAGAGCGAACGGCCACTATGCTACCCAGTGGTATAGACGTGTCAAAAGAGCCTCCAATACCTGCCTGCAGCACAAAATCGTAAGGAAGGTCCAGCAAATGTGTGGTGAGCGCATAGGTAGCCTGCATCATGCCTGCGCCGGTAATGCATGTGTTGATGACATACCTACCCGTTCTGATCGGGGCAGCGGAAAGATTTTCAGGATCAAGGCCGAAATGTTTCAGTGTAGGGGCGATCTCAGCAACCGTTGCAGCTACCAGTAATAGACTTATCATGAATTGCAATTAAGTACATTTTTGTGAAACGGATAGGCAGAGGTACTTTTGCACAGTTATTTATCGAATGATTTTATGGTTTACCTGACTCGTGTAGAACATTTCAATGCCGCCCACCGGCTCGTCAACCCTGCGTGGGATGATGCAAAAAACTGGGAAGTGTTCGGCAAGTGCGCGAATGAAAACTGGCATGGCCATAATTATGAGCTGCACCTCACCATCAAAGGCGAGCCCAGTCCTGATACCGGATTTGTATTCAATGCAAAGACGCTCGGCGACATCATCAAAGAAGTCATTGTAGAGCAGATCGATCACCGCAATCTGAATGTGGACGTGCCTTTTATGAGAGGAAAATTCACCAGCGCAGAGAATGTAGCCATTGCTATTTGGGAAGAGCTGGAGCCGCATATTATCAAAGCAGGCGCGCAATTACACTGCGTCAAGCTCTATGAGACGCCAAGGATTTATGTGGAATATTACGGGTAATATTTGATTCAGAATGCAAAAACCTGTTTGGTGTTTTTTGACCGGACATAAGCTGTTCTGAATTCTGCCTTTTTTGAATTTTGCATTCTAAATTTTGCATTCCAATGTCTTATAATAAAACAGAAACTTACTCCGAGAGCGCTACGCAGGAGCTTATCAACAGCTACCGCAATGTGATTACTACCTTAGGAGAAGATGCAGACCGTGAAGGATTGCAGAATACCCCTGAGCGTGTAGCAAAAGCCATGCAGTACATCACCGCAGGCTACACGATGGATGCCAAAGCTATTCTGGAATCTGCCAAGTTTCGCGAAACTTACAGCGAGATGGTAATTGTAAAAGATATTGAGCTGTATTCGCTGTGTGAGCATCATATACTTCCTTTCTTCGGAAAAGCGCACGTAGCTTACATTCCCAACGGTTATATTACCGGCCTGAGCAAGCTCGCAAGGGTAGTGGATTGCTTTGCGCGGCGGCTGCAGGTGCAGGAGCGTATGACGCATCAGATTGTGGATGTGATCCAGGAAACCCTGAATCCGCTGGGTGTAGCTGTGGTTATTGAAGCGCAGCATTTATGTATGATGATGCGCGGCGTGGGTAAGCAGAACAGCATTACCACTACATCTGCCTTCAGCGGCGAATTTAAAAACGATGTGACGCGCTCGGAATTTTTGCGCCTCATTAGTGGGAAGCTGAGCTAAATCATTTTATATTTGCTGCCTTTCACCGAAGTTCGGGACGTAGCGCAGGCCGGTAGCGCACTTGGCTGGGGGTCAAGGGGTCGCAAGTTCGAATCTTGTCGTCCCGACATATAAAGTTAAACCCGCTCTCAGAGCGGGTTTTTTAATGTTCCGAAGCTTACGTAACTGGTGATTTATAGTATGAGTAGCAAGCTCCAGCGATAAGTTTATAGTATCAGCATTGATGCCAATATTATATTTTGGGACAGCTATAATAGCTGCTTCATTTTTGCTCAATTACAGTAACAATCTGGGTTTGGATAAACTAAATTTATCAATAAGTCAAGTACTTATCTTAGTTTTTAGATGCTCATAAATCAGCATAATGATATAGAGGTAGCAGGTTGATAAGATAGATATTCATGATTGTTATGAATAATTGGTTGCAAAAAAAATTATTTACCATCAATTCTCCTTAGTTTTTATCATTGATTGGGTGACTTTTAATTAATAGTCACTTGGCTATAATTTTAAAAATTAACATAATATTTATATTAAAGTTTAAGTAGTGGATTTTTAATATTTTTTTAACGTGGGTTATCAGGTAATTAAGAAAATGGTATAGTTTTGCCAAGATTTTTTAAGGTAGTTCGTCAAAGTATCTACCCTGAGTGATGAGAACCCTACAAACCCTGTTTATTCTTATCTGTATCCTCTGGCCATGCCTTCTCCGGGCGCAGAATGGCCCGGGCGCGCACCTGCATACGGACCTTCCGGTGCTTGATAATCAGCAGTATTTAGTTACGGATCTTTTCTTTGACGGTGTCCGTGCGGAGAGGGGTGTTCTTGGCTATCGCTGCTATAAATATGATGCCAGCGGCGACAGCATCCTGGTCTGCCGCAAAGAGCAGAAAGACATCGCGCTCGACGGTTCGCTGTCCACAAAGCAGCTTCGCTTTACCCCTTCAGATGGCCCTGCTTATTACCTGCCCGTCTTTTATAACATCCTGCGCAAAGCGCAGACTATCCCTGCAGGCACCTATAAGGTCTTTGTTGAGCTGAAGCAGGATCAGAGCATTCTGATCAGCAAAACCTTTATTCACCAGGTGGATTCCGCGCTGCCGCCTACCTCGCCATTGCGCAAAGAGCTGAACAGCACATTGCTTCCGGAGAACAAGGCCCGCATCGCAGGCATCGACCTTTCCGTTCAGGCCCGTGCAGTCAATAACATAGCCGCCAATACGGCCAAAGCCGTGGACCGCGCTGCGGGAAAGATAGACCGGCTGTTCAAATCCCACGGCCTGACATCGGTCACTGAAAAGAGAAACGGCAAAGACTACATCAATCTTTATTATGAAGACTGGTTCGTGGGCCGCTACGGGATCGAGCTGTCCAGAAGCCTCTCCTCGCAGGTGCAGCAACAGAAAGATGCGCTCACCGCGCCGGTGGCCTCGCTGGCCAAGAATGAACTGGAAGGCTACCGCTCGCTGCTCTCGCAGGTCAGAGACCTGCTGAAGCAGAAGAAGGAAGAGCGCGAGCTGACCGGGCAGATCGGCCTTACCGGCAACTGGGCCAGTAAGCAGCCCGAGTATTCGGCCGAAGAGAACAGCTACTACGAGCTGCGGGGCAATGTAGAGACCACCGTTCAGGATATCCCCATCAGCATCGAAGGCTACTATACCACCCAGGACCGCAACCGCACCGTCAAGGCCAGCTACGTACGCGTGCATTACGATGCCGACAAAGCCAAAGGCCAGCTCATGGACCTGATCGGCGGCTTCAAGAGCCAGTGCGCGCAGACGCTCACCAAAGGCAAAGGGCTGGAGCAGATCTACGGCAGCTATCTGGATAACCTGAAAGGACAGGAAGCAGGCATGGTGAGCGACCTTAAAAAAGAGACCGGCGTCAGCGACCTGAACACCGGCAGCCTCGATACCTCGGGGCTGAAGCAGAAGATCACCGCCTCGCTGATGCAAAAGGCCACCGATACGGCAGCCCTGTTTGCCCATGGTGAAGATAGCTGTAGCACCGATTCCCTGACCCGCCTGCAGCGCACGGAGGACAGGACGAAACACCTGGCCGATTCTGCGAACCGGGTGTATCGGAAAGCGCTGAAACGCTACCAGCAGCTGATGGCTCTGGAGCAGAAAGCACAGAAATACTACGCGCTGCTAGATCAGTACAAAAACACTTCCTACTTCGACTCCACAGTAGGCTACGACAAGCTCAAAGACCTGGACCACGCCGATGCGGCCACCTACAAGCAGCTTGCCAAAAGCGCAGCAGACCTGCTGCCCGAAGGCAAAGCGAAGAAAGCCATCAACGGGCTCACCAGCCTGGACATGGGCATCTTCCCCAAAGAGACTTCTAAATACACGATGGCCGGCCAGCAGATCAAGGGACTCGACGGCGGCTACGACCTGGTCTTCTGTCAGGTGGCAGCTACGGTAGGGGCTACCGAGTTCGTGGGCAGGGATGGCTCGCTGGATAAATACACTGCCTACTCTGGCAGGGCGCTGTTCAATATTGCCAAAAAGCAGAAGTTCACCCTTATCTACTACGGCTATTCACCTTCTAAAAAAGCGCTGAACACTACCGACCAGGATACCTTCTTTAAAAATGTGGATCTCGCATACCCTACCTTTCAGAAGCCGGTGCATATCGTATCGGCCACCTATGGCGGCACCATTACGAAGTATGTGAATGCAGAAGCAGAGATCGCCACCTCTTTTCAGCAGGGCAGCGGGGAGAAAATAACCGATAAGCTGAACGCCGATAATCTTGCCTGGCACGCCAATGCCGAAGGTCGCATTCCGAAGTCCACCGTGAACATACAGGTGGGCTACGAGCATGCGGGCAAAGACTTTCAGAACAGCACCCTGCCGCTGAATGTGAGCGGTACCGACCGGCTGCAGGTGGCTGCCAAAGGTGATTTCTTCAAATCCTTCCTGACCCTTGGGGTCGAGTACAACCATATTGAGCAGCACGCCTTTGCAGCTACGGGCAATAACAACCGCTGGGGCTTCGAGGTCAGCACCCATTCGAAGCGCTATCCTTCGGTGTCGCTGTCCTACAAGCCTTACACCACCTTCCGTTCTTACACCGATACGCTCACCATCCCGCAGCGTCCGGTGCTGGGGGCTGTATGGACCGGTCGGGGCAGCTACCAGATCAAAAAGAAAGGCGGCATCTCTTGGCGCTTCTCGGCGGTGTACAACAAGAGCACGGCTGAGATGGACACCAGCAGCTACGGCAGCGATCTGCTGCAGCTGAATGCGATCTATACCACGCCGAAGTACATGATGATGGCCAGCACCGGCATCATGGACCAGACGGCTAACGGACAGGCCACCGATGTGCCTGCGCATGTGAAAACGACCTTCTGGATGATGAGCGGCAGCTATACGCTCAGTAAGCAGACGAGCCTGTCCGGGGGGTACGATCTGGGCTTCGCGCCGTTCGGGTTCTCGAAGCTGGGCTTCAATGCGGGGTGCATGTACAGCTTTGCGAAGGTGCCGTTCACGGTGCGGGTGATGGGTCGTTACTCGAAGTACAGGCTCTCGGATATCATTGGCTGGAAAGAGATTTACGGCGGCAGCGTGGATGTGCTGTGGCGGTTTAAAATGAAACTAAAAAATCCTAAGTGATGAATCAAAACAGGAACAAAAGCCGGGCTACCGGTAAGCTGCGAAGGCTGCTGCGCAGTACATGGCTGCTGTGCGGAGTATTGCTGCCGTGCACCGCAGAGCAGAGCTGGGGGCAGGCAGGGCTTGTGCTGAATATGGGTACCATCGATGGGGTGGACCTGACGCCGGACAATGTGTTCAATTACACCATTCAGTCCAATATCAGCAAGCCTGCGGATGCGGTGATCAGGGGTAAGCTCACCTACCGTTCTACAGGCTATTCGTTCAGCTATAGCTATCACTACACGCTGCGCCCGGGGGTGAACGTGATCACAAAGGATCAGGTACACCCACAGTGGACGTTTTCATCGTCTGCGTTCCGTGAGCTGTTTATGGAATACAAAAAGCTGCCGGCGGGGACTTATGAGTACTGCGTGGAAGCGGTGCAGGCCGGCCCGGGGGGTGAGGCGCCGGCGGGGGGCAGCGATGCGGACTGCCTGTACGGGAAGGTAGATGACCTGTTCCTGATCAATCTCGTAAGCCCTGAGAACAATGCGAAGCTGCACGAGAATTATCCGGTGCTGACGTGGATGGTGAACTATCCGTTCGCCTCGGCGCTGACCTATAAGGTACGGGTGGCAGAGGTGAAGGATGGTCAGAACAATACGGCGGCGGTGAACCGGAACAACCCGGTGTATGAGGAAAGCAATGTGGTGCAGACCACGGTGGCGTATCCGGTGTATGCGAAGGAGCTGGAGAAGTTCATCCCTTATGCGTGGACGGTGGATGCGTACTACAAGGGGGTGCTGCTCGGCGGCGCCGAAGCCTGGCGCTTTACCATCATTGATGATAGCGTTATGATGGGAATACCGCGCCAGACATATTTCGTGGACATAAGGAATGAGCGGGATATGGCGACCTATTATGCAGTTGGGTTGATCAAGCTGAAATATGTGCTTGATGAGCAAACTTCTGATACGTTGTCTGTAAGATTGCTGGATAAGAATAATAAAGAAATAAAATTCGATACTAAGCCATTGCAGGCAAAGCTAGGTGATAACCGTTTTGAGCTGAATCTGAAAGATCAGGCTTCTTTGAAACATCTGTCGCTTTATACGCTGGTGCTAACCAACAGCCTTCATCAGGAATATCATTTGCCGTTCAAATATATCAATCCGGATTTCCTCTGAGCGCAAACGCCGAATCTATTTTAAGGATGAACAAATATTTAGTACAGAGGCGGCTTTTATACGTAGCCGTATTTTTTAGCTGTATTGGCCTGTGGTCGTGCCATACCACTCATTCAACTGTACAGAAAAGCACGAATAAAGTATTGATTGGAGAATGCCGGAAAGGCTGGCTTCAGTACAAAGTATTCATGTTGCCTGCAGAGAACAATGGTGAAACCTACCACGGAAAAAGAACGGTAGCGCTCAACATTATGGTGATCAATATGATTGACAACACAAGCCCGTTGCGTAAGCGTTCTGCAGACTTGGAACAATACAATATCCAGTACGAGTACCTGCTGAACACTTGTAAGAATGAAATCATCCTGAATGGAAAGAAAACGGTGAGCTATCCGGTCAGCTATTCTTACGAAAACAATTACAATGCTTTTCCCTTTGAGTCTATTAATGTCGGTTATGCCGTTGCCGCAAAAAAGCAGTCCTATCAACTGGTCTATGTTGACCGGATTTTTTCACAAGACACTGTAACATTTTCATTGAGCCTCTGAACGGCTGTTACTATAGCAACCTGTATTTATGTTAAAGAAATTATTGACCGAAAAGCGAAAAGTGCGCATCACATGGATCATGTTGTGCATTATAGCCGGAGAGCTTGTGCTGCCTAATGTTTCCTATGCGCTTAGCTCCGGGCCGGTACAGCCGGAGATTACCAGTTTCGAGCCCGTAGGCACCACCGATATGGTGGATCTATTCACAGGCGATTTTGTTTACAACATTCCGTTGATGGATGTAGAGGGTTACCCGATCAACATTGCCTATCACGGTGGCGTTACTATGGATCAGGAGGCAAGCTGGGTAGGTCTTGGATGGAATATTACTCCGGGCGCTATAAATCGTGGGATTCGCGGCCTGCCGGATGAATTTGCCGGCGATACCATTGAAAAGGAGATGAATATTAAGCCGGAGATCACCAAGAAGATAGGTGCAGAGGCGGGTATTGAGCTCGCCGGACTCGGCAAGCCTATTCTTAATATAGGGCTGGGACTTGGTGGTTATGTGACCATCAGCAATTACAGAGGCATAGGCGTTGACCTGACTACATCTGCAGGAGTCAACACAGACTTTAAATTTATTTCTGCAGGGGTCAATATCGGCGCTTCTGTTGGCTCTCAATCGGGTGCCGCTATTGATTACAGCGCATCCGTCGGTGTCGGTATTTCCCGGTCCGTAAGCAACGATATGAGTGCCAGCGGCGGTTTCAACGTTGGACTCAGCGGGGTGTATAGCCCACGGACTGCGCATCGTACAAATCTGGGGGTAAGTGTCGGGGCAGGTATCAAACAGGCCAGCACCGGAAGCCATGCTAATTTTTCCACCGGTGCCAATGTGCCGATCGGGCTGCTGCAGAATTTTACATCCGTCCTGACTAATCCCTGCTATATGAATTCATATACAGGTCAGTTAAAGCTGGGCGGCGAAGTTTACAGTGTTTACCTGAATGCCAAAGTGAACGGTTCTTACTCAGAAATCAAATATGAATCAAATGGCTCCAGGAAAGGATATGGTTACTATAATCTGGATAAGAGTACAGAGAATGATATTCTGGATTTTTCGCGCGAGAAGGACGGCAATTACAATAAGACTATGGGTATGTTGCCCCAGTCTCACATAACCTACGATGTATATAATGTGAGCGGACAGGGTACAGGCGGGTCTTTCAGGCCTTACCGGAATGATATTGGCAGTGTATTTGATCCATACACCAAAAATCCCGAAGGCAACTCTGACAATGGCACCCTTGAGGTGGGCCTGGGTAACCTCTTTGAGGTCGGTGGTGAATACACGAATGCAAAAACCAACGTAGAATCAGGCCCATGGGACGATTACAAGCGTAAATTCTCCAAAGACACAACTGGCTACAGCGAGCCGTTATATTTTAAAGAAGCGGGGGAGCTGACGCAAAATAATGAAGCATATATGGACGCTTTTGGAAAGGATGATATTGTAAAGCCGGATGACGTGAGCAATATTCCGCTTACAAAGCCGGGTGCAGGAACAAGAGTTATCCGGGCCAATCATATCTATACCCACAATGGATACGATTACGATACCGCTGCGCTTGTAGATAGCAAAACGCTGGTATCCTATACCAGCACCAACGGCTTTGCCAGCTATCCCAATATTTCGAAAGTCCTCATTCCCAGAGTGGATAATAATACAGCTAACAAACTAAAAAGAACACCGGACCAGATTACCGAAATTGTACAAAATCAGAAAGACGGACGGCGTTATGTATATGGCCTGCCGGTGGTAAACAATGTACAGCGCGAGGTGACATTCGCAGTAGATCAGAGCAAAGCGGATAAGAGGAAATACCTGGTGGATTATACGCCGGGAATGGAAGACAGTAAAAGCAATACCAATGGGCTTGACAATTTTTATTCTTCCAGCGTCACACCCACGTATGTTGCAGCTCACTTGCTTACATCTGTTCTTTCCAAGGATTACGTGGATGTGACCGGTAATGGTATTTCGGATGATGATCTGGGCTCATACACCAAATTCAACTATACCCGCAAGAGCTCCGACTATCGCTGGCGCTCACCTATTGAGTCCGGCAAAGCGCAATACATACCTGCCTACATCAGCGATAAAAAAGATGATAAGGCCTCCTATGTGGTCGGCTCCCGCGAGCAATGGATGCTGCATTCAATAGAGACACGCAATTATGTGGCAGAGTTCTATGTATCGCCACGCGAAGATGCAAAAGGGGTGAAGGATAAGATCCTGAATAATGGCCCCGTGTATAAAGATGCCCAGTACAGCGCCAATGGTGCGGATAACGATAACCAGTCTTATAAGCTGGACTCTCTGGTATTGTACAATAAGCATGACCGCTTTATCAATGGCGCTGCGGCCCAGCCTATCAAGGCCGTATTGTTTTCCTATAATTACAGCCTCTGTCCGGGAGTACCCAATGCAACCAATGCCGGTGGCAAGCTTACACTGGCAAAGATCCGCATCCGTTATGGCAATTCAAATCTGAACCTGTCTGCAGGCTATACTTTTAAATACGGCAGCGGTAGCGCTACGGACAATCCGGGATATAACCCTGCCGAAAAAGACCGCTGGGGCTTCTACAAAAAGAACGATACCAACTGCAACAACTTTGAATTTCCTTACACTGCGCAGGACCCCGTTACCAATGATTATGCCAAAGCCTGGTCGCTGTCTGAAGTCGGTCTGCCGTCCGGCGGTGTCATTAAAGTAGATTATGAGGCCGACGACTATGCTTATGTGCAGGATAAGCTGGCTATGGAAATGTTCAAAGTAGCAGGTATGGGCAACTCTCCGAGCTATCAGGCCAATGCCAACCAGCTTTATTTCAATATTAATCAGCAGAACCTTTACTTCTATTTTAAAAGACGCCGCTATGCCGAGAATGCGAATTTGACTTTCCGCGAAAATTATCTGAACGGTACCAACATCATGTATTATAACATACCGGTGGAGCTGGCGGATGGGAAATTTGAGCCCATAAAAGGCTATGCAGAGATAACGGAAATAGGCGCCTGCAATAATGATCCTAACTCGGATTACGGCTATGTAAAGCTGTCTCCACGCAGGCTCGAAGGCAGTGGAGATAATGTGAATCCGGTAGTCTACACCGCGCTCAATGTAGGTCGCTACAACCTGCCGCATATCCTCTTTCCGGGATCAGATCCTGATGCAACTGACATGGACAATGTGACGAAAGGACTGAAGGATGCCATCAAAGAGATGTGGGGCATTTACAAAAATCCGCTGGGGAACATGATCAATCAGGGCAAAGCGCAGGATGTGGATTTGGTTAAAGCCTATGTACGCCTTACCAGTCCGGGACTAAGCAAGAAAGGGGGTGGCCAGCGGGTGAAATCGGTCAGATTTTATGATAGCTGGAACAGCATGACCGGTGGGCAGCAGGCCATTTACGGTAAGCAATACGATTATACGATACCGAGGGAAGATGGCAAAGGGGCTATCAGCAGTGGGGTAGCCAGCTACGAGCCATTGATTGGTGGCGATGAACTGCCGCAGCGTGTGCCTTCTGACACTTTTCAGGTGCAGCGCGGCAGCAACTTTCCACCCAACGACCCTGTAGAGCTTTATAGTGAAGGGCCGATCTGCGAAAGCTTTTATCCGGGGCCGGTAGTAGGCTACCGCAGGGTCACCGAGCACAGCATCAATATAGATCTGGGCCGCTCATCACAGACAGAGGATGTGCACAGCTTTTATACCGCAAAAGATTTTCCGATCAGGACCCGTATGAGCGCGATCCAGAAAGATGGCGACGGCACACCGCATGTAACGATCAAGAGTATTGATTTTTCCGCTTCTGCCAAGCAGGGCTTCTCGGTTGTGCTGAATGATATGCATGGTAAGCCAAGTGGCATAGAGCACTGGGTGCTGAAGCCGACAGGGGTGCCCGGCGCCAAGGAGCTGGTCAACTCGCAGCAGTTCGATTATGTCACTAAAAATGGCGCGCTCGATAATACGGTGCCAACCTTCAGCTATAATGGACCCGATGGACAGATCGGCGTAGTCAGTCACAGTATGGGCATAGAGTCTGATCTTACCATTGATAGCCGGCGGCGCGAAGAAGAAACCCATAAGGTAGAGGTGAGTGCCAGCGTAAATGGATTCCTCGTTGCTATTATCCCGATCGCTATCGGTCTTGGTTTCCCTTATCAGCTCGGCAACAAGCTTTCGTTCAAGTCGGCAACGGTTACCAAGGTTACCCAGCAATACGGTATCCTCAATCAGGTGACCAACAATAACCAGGGCGCGATCACTGTTGTGAAGAATGAAGTGTTTGACCCGCAAACGGGTAATGCCCTGGTCACATCGGTCAACAACCAGTATGGCGACCGGGAATATACTGTAAACTACCCCGCACACTGGGCTTATAAAGAGCTTGGGCCTTCTTATGAAAATCAGGATTTAAATGGAACATTTGCGAATCCGGTAACGGTAGATTCATTAGGGCCGGATTATGCAAGCAGGCAGGTAAATTACAATTATTCATTTAGCACACGATATCTTTTGCCTTCTAACATGCCAGTGATCCGGACGATCATTGACGAAGAGATGCCCAAGTTTAAGCTTGGTGACGAATTGTTGTTGGAAAAGACAACCGTATTAGGCATTAATAGCGCCCCTACAAGGGCTTGGGTAATGGGCTTTACTTCAGATGTGGATCATTGCTACCTGATATTGGCTACACGGGCGCCTTACAGCCAGTCTTTCTATCCGATTGAAAATAATGACGCTAAGGTCCGGTATCGGGTAGTGCGCTCAGGAAACAGGAACCGGCTGGGTGAAACAATACAAGGCTACACCACCACAGATGCCAGCAATGTATTCCCCTATCTGAAGGACACCCTTAAAAACCTGATCACATTGAACGCTTCAACTTATAAGCACAATCTCAATCAAGTAGCGGCGGCAAATACTACTTCGGATTCCTTGAATCCATTCATTACCGGAAAGGTCGGTTTGTATCGCCCGGAGCTACAGGTTGTAAATCTGAAAAAGAGAGATTATCAAGGGGGAACAACACGCGATGCAGGAACCTTTAACAGCGCAGCTTATTGGAAAACGGAAATGGATAAAATGTCTGGCTATTGTGATTCTCAGATTAGCGTATGTCATTGTGAAATAGATTCGATGCGCATAGTCAAGACTGGAAACGATGATGCTAAGATTGTTTTTTATCCGAGTAAAGATTCCGCATGCAGAACTGCCTCTTATCTTTCAAGAAATGTTTTTGCCGTAAATTATCCCATTCTCTCTACGGTCATTTACGATCAGTCAATTGCTGGAAATGTTGACAGCTTTAATTATCATTTTCCTAATTCATTCTTAAGTGCTCCGAACCCTAGCAATACCTTTTACTTGCAATTGTCAACGCATTCCTGTAAAGAATGGTTTTACTTATCCTACGATGGTACCAGGTTTAAAATTGAAAAGGGACCTACAGGCGATAACATACCCTATATTAGCTACGATTTCTTCTCAAATAAATCAGCTACCAGTTCGTCCTTTAAGATTCGCAAAAAAATTCTCTTAGGTAAAGTAGGCCACTACGCCAATGCCGACAACGAAAACTGGCGCAATGCCCAGCAGGTCACCAAGTACAATGCTTATGGCGAAGAGCTGGAAAATCTTGATCCCGGTGTAGGCTACAACTCGGCCATCTACGGCTACAACCAGCAGTTGCCGGTATGTGTAGCTAAGAATGCAAAGCATGGTGAAGTCCTTTATGAATCATTTGATGACTATGATGTGCTGCAGCCGAAGCCCGATAAGTATGAGAGCTATATGCCGCTTGTTTACTCACCGTTCGCCTCGCTCTTCCTGCCAATTACCTATGGAGGAGCATATAACAAGCTGCGCCCTTCAGGAACAGTAGTGAATGGTGCCAATACCAACCGTATGGCCCGGACCAATACCGAGGCTCATACCGGCACTTATTCACTGAAAATAGAGCCGGGTTCCAACTCTACTTATTTCGGCCTCAATGGCACCGATAAGGGCATGGCAAAAGGATACAGTTTTGGCATGCACAAGGGTGAAAAATACGTAGTATCCATCTGGGCTAAGTCTGCGGCGCCGACTATCAAGATTACCGCCGATACTACTTTGTCCGGCTTCAGCAGCGCATACTTCGAGAAGACCCTGACCACCAAATCTCCCGTTATCGATGGCTGGCAGCAATACGAAACAGAAATAGACATTCCCGGTACGCTGGACTATAAGCGCTTTGCGCTGCTGCTGAGCGGCGATGCCTATTACGATGACGTCCGCATTTATCCATTCAGGTCAAATAGCAAAGGCTTTGTTTACCATCCCGTCACCAGAAAGTTGATGGCTACATTGGATGAGAACAACTATGCCACTTTCTACGAGTACGACAGCGAGGGCAATCTTGTACGTACCAAGAAAGAGACCGATAAGGGTATTCTTACCATTACCGAATCCAGGAGCACGCATTATAAAACCAGCCATTAAACCCATAATCCGATGTTGCAAAAAATAATCAACTGCAGGTTGCTGGTGTTTCTACTGAGCCTGCTTTCGCTGACCGCACGGGCAGGCCAGCCGGCTGCTGAAGACCGGCAGCTGCAGGAATTTCTTTCCCGGCTAAGTGATGCGGAAGGCTGCGCCTATCAGGCAAGCATTACCTCACAGATCACAGGGAATAAGAAGGAGCAGGAAGCCATGCATATGTACAACTATCAATCCAGAAAAGCCTTCATTGTCTATTCAAAATCAGAGGATGCGCTTGTATTTATCTGTGAGCACGGCCAGCTTCGCGTCAACCCTAAAGAGAAGACCGCCTATTATGCCCAGTACCCGACAGATACCGCCGCATTGCATCAGCTAAAAAACCGGATGCTCAGCCGGTTTTCTGCAGATATGGTCAGCAGCTTTCTATTATCAGGTGCTACAATCAGCAGCAAGACAATAAACAAAGGCCTGATCAGCTATAAGCTCACTTACGCGCCGGAGGCAACGCTAACCGGCTGCAGCATCATCTGCGATCAGCAAAGAGCAACTGTAGTGAGCATCAGCTATACTATGCAGCGCCCGATAGAAGGTAGCGCAGGCTTCGGCGACAATCAGGCTTCTGTGATGCAGCAGAAAGTGAATATGGACCATTATGAGCAGAAGATACCTGCCGATGTTACAAACCTGCTCACAGATACGAAGGATATAAGAGCTTATCTGGAGCGCAATTACCAGGGATATAAAATTGAAAAAATTAACCTCTGACTCTATTGAATTATTTTATGTCATTCCAACCCTGCATAGCGCACGCATATCAGCGTGCCTGTTCCAAAATACGTTGCATAGCCGGCGCCAGGCTTTTGATGGCGCTTGTCTTCATGAGTGTCCTGATCACCCATATGGCAACAGCGCAGACAACCAATTTCTTTACCCGCTCACACAGCGGCGGTATCCTTTATGGAACCGGCCTTGCAGTCAGTCCTAACAATCAGGGGCAGAATCCCAACGTTCTGTACGTTGCCAATGATCTGCGGTCAAGCATGATTGCCAGCCCGTCTGCATTTAACAGCGCAATCAAGTTCAAGAGCAATAATACGCTGGTCAAGTTCGGCATCAACCATGCCTCGACAGACCTGCCTTCCGGCAGCTATGTGTATAAGCTCGTGTACCAATTGGATGGCAGCAAGAACCTTGCGGATTCAACCACCAAGTCGCTTTCCGTCATTGATACGCTCGTGATCGGCTTCAACCCTGACTCGCTGTCCACTATGCAGGATCTGCAGATAAAAGTTTATCCGGGCCTGTACAATGCCAAGCTCAGTGTCGTTGCACTGTATGATATTACCAATCCCGGTGCAGCCCCTGCGCTGCTTTCCTTTCCGCTGACCGCAGGGCAGGGCAGGAACATCTTCATAGACCTCGCCATGCAGTGCCAGCTCTATTCCATGACACCCGGTAGTCCCGGTGATATGGGTTTGAATGTCAGCCATGCCTATGTGCCGGCATCGCAGTCGCTGAAAGTAAGCTGGAGCCCGCAGCATCCTACCCCTTTTATCAATACAGTCACCCCGGCTATGTACGAGCTCGAGTGGACTTATGTAGATGATTATCCCGACAGTATCGGCGCAACTCCCCTTGACCCGGGCAGCCTGAAATATAGCTTTCGCAACAATGCAACACGGGTGATAACCGACAGCCTCAACTACTCCATACCACTGGTGTATCCAAAGGGCTATCTCATATACAGGGTGCGCATGGTACGGGTAGATGCTATGGAATACAAGACCCCTATCTATGGTATCTGGTCGCCCTCTCAGGCCGTATCCGGCACAGTGAGCAGCGCGGCCAATGCCTACCATATGACCGATGCCCATGCCGGCGATCTGCTGAACTGGAACTACACCATTCATTTTGCAGAGAACGGCAAGTACAAGCATGTGCTCAGCTACTTCGATGGGATGCTCAAGAACCGGCAGACCATTACCCGGTTCAACAGCAATCCTTCCCAGCTGCTGGTTACCGAAAACCTCTACGATTATGAAGGACGTCCGGCCATTACTACGCTTCCTTCCGTGGTAGATAGCGCCGGCTTTATTTATCAGAATGGGGTAAGCATCCGCACCGGCACCAATCAGCCATACGCACCCGCAGACTTTGATAAAAAGCCAACTGCCTGCCCCGACAGTGGAATTGTCGTGCCCGCATTTGCCGCCTCAGCGCTGGCCAACAAATATTATTCTACCCTCAATAAGGATACGGCCGGTATGCAGAAGTTTGTGCCGCAGGCCAATGGCTACCCATTTGTGCACACGCAGCTCTCGCCCGGCTTCAGCGACCGGGTAGACCGTGCCGGTGGTGCAGGAGACAAGCTGCAGATAGCTACCGGACATGAGACGGTAAATGACTATGCCAATGCAGACCAGCCGGACCTCGATCAGCTGTTTGGCATCAATGCCGGCTACAAAAGCTTTTATAATAAAACAGTAAGTAAAGACCCCAATGGACAGCTCTCCATGTCTGTAAAGGATTATGAGGGCAGGCTGATGACGACCTCGCTCATCGGCATGTCGATTGATACAACTAAAACAGCGATCATCTTTAACGATGAGGTTCCTGCCGACAGCAAGTTTCAGGAAGATCAGCTGGCGCACACTCCGCAGATGACCATAGGACATCAGCGTAAGTACAACGGCAACTTTTACATGGATTTTGCCTCCCTTATCCAGGTGAAGTATGAATACACCTTCAAGCCATTTCAGGTATGCCCGGCGCCCAGTTATCTGGGTCTGATGGTTGCCGGCAGCTATGACTATACCGTAACCGATAAGTGCGGTCAGCAGCCACTGCACAAATCCGGCACGCTTGGCTCGACCGGCATTACCACCAATGCGAATGATCAGACAGCTACAGAAAGTACATCGGTTAGCCTGGACAAAGGCAAATATACCCTCGACAAGACTCTTTCCATCAATACCGACGATATCTATGCAGCTGTCGATTCCTTCTTTAATCATAAGCCCAATTGCGCCCGTACAGAAGAAGAGTTTGTAAAAGAAGAAGTGGAGAAAACGCCCTTCCCCTGCCCGGATTCATTGAATGATCCCTGCGCAGCCCTGGCAAAAGCCATGATGGAAGAGCTGTTCCCGATAAATGTGACCAACAACTACAACATTGTATCGTCACTGAAAACAGGCAAGTACGGCACATTCACCAAATATGGCGGCACCAGCCGGCTGCTGGGAGTAACGCCATCTATATTTGACAATACCGCTCAGTCCGTAAAGGATACGGGTCACTACCGATATCAGTCGGCGTGTGTGGCCAATAGATTACATAATCTTACTGTAAAAGTGTATGGCAGCTATTATACGGCTTTAGAGACATTACCGGCAGATACATTCGAATTTGTGTACGAGCACGCGCAGTCTGCGGATAAGTATGCGATTGCCAATGCACTGCTGCCGCTGCACCCTGAATTCTGCCGGCTGGAAGGCTGCTTCATCGATACCTTCGAGACAAGGCTCAACTCCATCCCCAATGCAACCGTGGCCATCAAATACGGCATGTTTAATCTGGATGACATCGTAGACAAGGATTTACAGCTGCGCCAGAAAATGCTGGTGCCATCCATCAATATGGTGCACATCTCAGATTCGCTGAAGGTGATGATGAACGGGCTGGTGCGCATGGACACCTTCGTGGCAGAAATGGCTTTCTGCCTCAATGATGATACACTGGTCTATGGTGCTGCCAGGCGACTGTTCCATCAGCAGATCGTAAGCCTTGATTTTCCTTCTATGGCTGTGCGCGATGTGTATTTCCAGAAGCTGCGCGCCTTTTATATCAACAACCGCAACAAATACAAGTCCATTGCCCAGACGGGCGGGGGCAACGGCTGCCTGCCGTGCGACTCTACCACAAGAATGCACCTGAAGCCGCCGCCGCTGGTACCTGTGACCTACAACACGGATGGCTCGATCAATACCGGCCCCGGCAGTCTGGTCAGCCTGTTCAGCACCAACCTCCAGAATGCGGTAACAGCAGCGCTCAGCAATTCGTTTTATACAGATAATAATGATTCCGTTAATAAATACCAGGATTCCGCATCTACAGCTTACAGGCGTACCGATAGCAGCCTCAATTATATTGCGGTAGATACGGTCATGTCCCGCATGGTCAACTGTATCACTGATCCCTCTGTTGCTTCGGCGCTTCGGGCCGCTTTGGTAAATATGGTAGTCAACGGCGAGGTGCACAATGGCGTCTTCCGCCCAGGCCAGATACGCTCGGCCATTCTTACCGCCGGACTCAGCCAGAGCGACCTCTGCCATCCTTACCTCTATAGCTACGATTATTATGATGATGGCCTGGGAGCCCGTGGCTCCTGCTCATCCGGTACCTTCTACAATGCCGTCCGGGACTTCCTGAATGACAATACGGTTATCAATGCGCTCAGGAGTGCTGCCGCATCGCCTGTAGTCACTACCATTCCCGAAGCATCCTGGAACTATACCAACCTTTTTGGAGAGCAGGTGCTCGATGAGCTGCACGGTACCCCCGGCAGCAGTATCTACATGGCTACCGCTTACAATGCGGCACGGAAGCTATACAGCCTGTCCTTCTACAGAGCAGGCGGCACCACTGCCGATACCGTTGTGATCTCCCTGCATAGCCCTACAGATGTAACTGTTGCGGGCATACAATATCCGCTGCTGGCTCCATCGGCCGGTGGCTCTGCCATCTCATTCAATAACGTGGCCTGCTATTACGAAGATCCGCAGGCTTATGCCGAAGGCCATATAGGCCGCTTTGAGTTCCGTGCTACCGTAGAGCGGCTGGATGGCAGCCAGGGTACCCGGGCCGAGATGCTGGCCTGGAACAACGGGCAGATCTATATGAACCAGGAGAGCAGCGGCAATAGCATTGCCAACTGTGTGCCATGCACCCAGTTCAGGGCAATCTATAAGTCCTTTGCCGATTCCATGATGGCCTATGGCGGCTATGCGGCAGATCACCCGCTGTTCATAAAATCGCTGCGCAACTTTATGAACTATAATCTCAAGAAAGTATTTACCGAAGATCAGTACAGCCGCTTCCTGAAAAGCTGCGCCCTGGCAGATTCGATGAGAATACCCATGTATGGCGGCTATTGCAAGACTTCATTTGCCGACGCAGCGGAGTTCGATGACTTTAAGAACGATATACAGACGAGCCTTGGCTTCACCGTAAAGCCGGTCATCCGATACGACGATGTCAATGCCGGGGATCATAAAGTGATTATCAGCTACAGCAATGTGCCGTTTGGTCTCATCCGTAAATTCAATAAGATGATGCCTACCGGCACCCAGCTGAAAACCCTGGCTGCGCGCAATGGCTATATCTGGCTGCCTTCTACAGGTGCGGGCAATGTATCGCTGGCGGTCAGCGGCACGGCCTTCTCTTTCATTGCCAAAACTTCGGCCAATATGTATTTTGCCAATACCCAGCAGGTGTACAACATGTACCAGCTGGTAGCGCCCGGCAGCACAAGCTTTGCCAACCTTTCCAGAAGCACGGATGCCATACAGCAATGGCTGTACAACAACAATGTGCAGGGCTACTGGCTGCCCACACAGTTTGCCACTATTAATCAGGATTATTATACCCCACAAAAGCAACAGCTGCTGGCCTACACCTATGGTCTGGAAAGCGTGCCGGGCATGACCACGCCGAAAGTGCTCGATACCTTGCAGGACTTCCTGCTGAAAAGCAATATCGCAGCCTTTGCAGGAAGCGATGTCAGCTATAATGATCCCGCCAATCCTTACCGTTTTACCAACCTCTACTTTACCAGCCCGGCCAGTGTATATCCCGGCTATCAGAAGCTGAAAGATATCCTGGGCTATGCCTCCGGCACACTGGGCAGCAATGCCATCTTCCTGCCGGCCAATGCCGCGGGCAATGCGCAGCCGGGTACAGGCAATCCTTCCGGCAGCAGCATGATGCTGTACCGCTGCAGCGATGAGCTCTACTGGTACCGCTACTTCGATACAGACCGCAGGCTGTACAACATATTTGTAAGAGTGCCGCAGTACATACGCCGCGGTGCGCAGCCCGGCTATCGCCTGCTGGGCGGTACTCCCGGCACGCTGAATATTATACCCACTACCGGCGATAGCGCTACCCGCCGCTTCACCCTGCGGCTCACCAATGGCACAGATACCGTTACCGCAGATGGCAGCACCAACTTTGACATTGCCTGGAGCCATAAGCTCAGCGATGTGCTGCTGGGCGCAGAGGACAACTACAAGCAGGAAGACCCGCCAAGCGGAGAAGTGGGCGCGCCCGACAATTGCGAGCAGGGCCGCCTCAGCAATGCGATCTACACTGGTAAGGTGCGCTATGCCGACTATATAGACTCTTTCCGCACCTACCTCAGGTCTGCCTTTTATGCACATGTAATGAGCCAGGTAAAGGAGAAGCTCTGGATCGAATATGCCGATAAGCGCTTTGCCACCACCCTATACAACTATGACCTTGCCGGCAACCTGATACAGACCGTGCCGCCCGAAGGCATACACAAGCTCAGCGCAGCGGCCATCCCCGTAGTGGATGTGCTGCGCGATGCAGACAGCGCCAGCGCCGCAGGCCTGCCCGCGCACCAGAAAAAGACCCTCTACGAATACAACACCGTCAACAAGCCGGTAACCGAGACTACGCCGGATGCAGGGCTGAAAACCCTCTACTACGATGCCAAGGGCAATGTGATAGCCAGCCAGACGGCCCGGCAGCGGGCGGCCGGTACCTTTACCTACATGCTCTACGATGGGCAGAACCGCCTGACCGAAACCGGCGAAGTACACTGGGCAAACAGTTGCGCCGGCTTTGCCGACCAGCCAAGCTGGGTGCGCAACGGCAGCACCTGGACGCATGTGCCGTCCCCTTCCCCGACCTGTGCCTGTGAGAATACGCGCGACAGCCTGTGGCAATACTGCATTACCGGCATACTGGACCCTTACCTGAAGATCGATGACAATACCGTGCTTGCTACCGCCATCCGCGGCATGGGGCGCAGCCAGGTAGTGGTGAATGTATATGACAGCGCCCTGACCGACCTCAGCCAGTACCAGGGCATGAGCAGGCAGCAGAACCTGCGCAGCCGCATAGGCGCCAGCCTCTACTTTGAGAATGTGACCGGCAAAGACTTCCGTACCGGCTACATCCATGCCACGCATTACAGCTATGATGTGACCGGCAATGTACAGACGCTGACCCAGGACTTCCCGGAGCTGGATGGTATGCAGCAGCGCTACAAGCGCATCGACTATGAGTATGACCTGCTCAGCGGCAAGGTGAACATGATCGCCTACAACCGCGGCGGGGCCGATCAGCTCTACCAGCGTTATGGTTATGATGCGGACAACCGTATTAAGAAAGCGGAGACAAGCCATGACGGCATCATCTGGAAGCGCGATGCGGAATACACTTATTACAAACATGGTCCTTTGGCGCGGGTAAGCATCGGCGACCAGCGGGTGCAGGGCATCGACTATGCGTACACGCTTCAGGGCTGGCTCAAGAAGATCAACAGCGACTATGCAGACGGCATGTCGGACATGGGCGAGGACGGCTTTACCGCCGGCGGGGTGACCCCGCGCGATGTGTATGCCACCAATATAGGCTACTTCGCGGGCGACTATGCGCCGATTGGCACGCGGCTACCGGTGAATACGAATGCCCTGCCGCCGATGACCAAAAACCTCTACAATGGCAACATTGCCCGGCAGACGACTGACGTGGCGCCCTTTAATGCGCTGGCCGCTTTCTACACCTACGATCAGCTCAACCGCCTGCGCTATGCCAGCTACTGTACCCGCAACGGCGATGCGCAGCTGATCCCCACCAACGGTTATGCCAGCACTTATAAATATGACCAGGATGGTAACCTGAAAGCGCTGACCCGTAAGGACGGCGCGGGCAGCGTGATGGACAACTTCTCGTACTCCTACCTCGGGGCGGGGCGCAACAACCGGCTGAATGATGTGCTGGACTCCTCGTCCTACAACGTGCCGGGGGTGGAAGACCTGAAGCATTACGTAGCCCCTGCGGGGTCCTCGCGCATGATCTATGACGGGGACGGCAACCTGGTCAAAGACCTGACGAGCGGTACGGATTCGGTTCGTTGGAACATCTACGGGAAGACGACCGACCTGACGAACAATACGGCGAAGCTGAACCTTCACTTCACCTACGATGGCAGCGGGCAGCGGGTAAGCAAGGCGCAGACGATCACCACCGATACGGGGTACATCAGCCAGAACACCTACTACGTGCGGGATGCCACGGGCAATATCCTGGCCGAGTACAACAGCCGCCAGGTGTATAAGAACGAGGGCGACGGGCTGACGCTGCTGCCGTGGACGCGGTGGGTCGTGGACATCACCCACAGCCGGGACATCCTGATCGATGCGATCCGGCAGGTGGGCATCATGAGCTCGGGTACGCTGAAGGGCGGGGTGCTTCAGTACACGGGCAGCGCACAGCTCTACAGTGCGCCGGGCATCTACCTGAGCTCCAGCACTGCGCTGCTGCAGCAGTTCATGGATTACAGCGGCTCTGTGCCGGGGGGAAGTATCACGGGCTACAGCGGCTCTGTGCTGGGCGATGCCGCGGCCTACAGCACGGCTACGGGTCACCGTCCGCTGGGCGGGGTGCTGCTGAAGGCGATGCACTACGGGAGCTACGATATAGACAAGTTCAGCGGGCTGGTGCTGAGCTGTACGGATGAAGACCTGCAGGGCCATATAGTGGTACAGCTTGCGCAGGCGCTGCCGGGCATAGCCATGCAGGTAGGCATAGACCAGGGCATCATCCATGGAGACAACCAGCTGGAGATCGTGGACACCGCACAGGTGATACAGGCGATGTTGGATGCCTACAGAACAGGGCCCGACTACCTGTCCGGATTGATCCGTAACGAATATCAAAAGGAATGGGACGCGGAAAAGGACGGCAAGGACGGTAAAGACGGCAAGGATGGAAAGGACGGCGACGGCGGCGATACGGTGCAGGCAGGCTCTATGCTGGGTTGGCTGGAAGCGGTGACCTCGGATTCAGTGTACCTCAACAATGAGTCTATGTCGAAAAGCCTCGGCAGTACTTACCAGGCAGAGCTGCGGCAGGGGATCGTCAACTACGGGGAGCTTCAGGCTGCGGACGAGGCGCGGGACCCTGCCAACAGCGGCCGCCCGCTCTCGGACCTGGGCGTGTTCCGCTTCTTCAACAGCCACAGCGAGTACCTGGATGTGCTGCGGGATGCATCCGGCGCTACGGAAATGGAAGGCGCGATGTATGACCACGACCCGGTCGCCTACATGGGCAGGGTGCTGGATCAGGGGGGCGATGAATCGCTGGATGGTGCGCTGAACGGACTGGACGGCAGCATGCTGGATCAGAATCAGTTCTACAACATCATCGTGGGGCTGGGTCAGGCGCGCAACATACCGATCGGCGTGCTGCCGCAGATCCAGCTGACCGGCGGGGGTATGGTGCTGAAGACCCGGCAGATCAGCCTTTCGGGCCACCACCTGTACGGCAGCAGCCGCATCGGCATAGCGGGCTACTGGCCGGGGCAGTACACGCGCAGCTGGGATTATGTGAGCGGTGCGGTGGATACGTTCCGCCTGGGCGGCGGGCGGCCGTGGTACAGCTACGGGGTGGATGAGGTGATTACCGCAGGGCAGACGAGCCCTTACGGCACAGGCATATCGTCCGGCTCATTTTTGGCGCAGCACCTGCTGGGGCAGAAGCAGTACGAGCTTGCCAACCAGCTGGGCAATGTGCAGGCTACGGTGAGCGACCACCGTTATGTGAAGTATGAGTATGGGAGCTGGCAGTTCAAGCCGGCGATAGCGGCATCATACGACTACTATCCGTTCGGGCAATTGATGCCAAACAGGTATGTGGCGGACAATGGTGCACACTCGGCAGTGGTGACCCAGACGATGCTGGTGCCTCAGGTGACCACCGATGCGGTCGATCTGTCCACGGTATCATCGAGCGGCACGAATATGAGCAGCAGCATGAGCGGGGGTGCGTTGTCGCTGTTTGGCAGCAGCGCCACGGTGACCAAAACGGTGACGGTGACGGCAGGTTCTGCGCGCACGCTGGAGGTGGACTTCGGCTACAGCCGTGGTTATGTGCTGGTGATGGTGCGTGAATACCGCAATGGCTCGTGGGTGCAATTGGCGAGCCAGAATGTGAACGGCAGTCCGCGCACAAGGCTTAGCTTTACACCCTCGGGCAGCAGTGTGGAGGTGAGCGTGAGCACGCAGGGTTTTGCGAACAGTGGTTCGCCTACGAGCCTGTTGCTGATGACGCTGACGGGCATAGGCATAGAGCAGACAGGGTATGTGCCGAGACTGATAACGACGACGATCAATAATGGCGTGGGGGATAAATACGAATTCGGCTTTAATGGGCAGATCAAGGACAATGAGATCGCGGGGATAGGGAACCACAATGTATTCAAGCTTAGAGAATTCGATTCGAGATTGGGACGATTCTGGTCGACAGATCCACTTGAAGGAAAGTATCCATGGAACAGCTCTTATGCATTTGCTGAAAATAGGGTTATTGATTGCGTGGACTTGGAAGGTGCTGAAGCCTTAAGCATTCATATACGAAGCTTTATTAGTGCTGCAACGACAAGAGATCCATTAGGAAGAAAATTTGAAGGCGATAACAGAGACGCAACTACGAGGGAAAACGTTACAGCCAGAGGGCGGGCAAGAATAGATTATGATTATAAAACGAATAAGGCTGCATTAGGCTATCAACCTTATGCCAACATTACAGTTAAGCATGATGTATTTGGATCTGGTGTTGTAACTGCAATTGGTAAGGTAAATGGATCATTAGTTCAGGATCAAAGAGTGAATCCCAAGTCAATCGGTCTACGTTATGATACTAAAAATCCATTAACACCATCAATCGTTACGCCTGCAGTAGATGTTAATTCTGGATTTCAGGTTTCGTACGATAAAAAGGCTAATGCGTGGAATGTTAAATTTAAAGTCCTGTCAGATGGATATCCATCTACTGAACTGTTTGTTGAAAGTCCCTCAGGCCAGAGGATAATGTTTGCTAACAAAAAGGAAATAGGTTCGCCAGCAACCCAACTACCTGGTGATCCAAACGTAGTAGTAGGAGAAGGTCAAGCAACTATAATGCTTGATAAAGACTATAATTTCGAGAAAGCAACTATTACTACACAAAAAGGTACAACAAACGCAGCCATTGTTCCGGCAGCTAAGCAATAAACCATTTAAAATTTACACATGAAAGGTGTTTTAATATTAGTATTGCTTTTGGGGCCTCTATTATTTGGATGTAGGAATAATTCCAATAATATTGACACTATTGCAATAGTTACCCCACGTAGCTTCAAAGGTAAAATTATCATTTTCTTTAATCAAGACAGCAGCTTCGGAGACGTTCGATTGATTAATGGGAAGTATTTTTTTTACGTTAAAGACGATGGTATTTTCTCTACTACATTGTCAGTAGGGAAAGGTACAATAGAAAATTATTTGGACTTAGGCGATAAGTTGGAAAGAGTTTATTATGAATCCCCAATGACTATAGGTAATGCGCAAGATACAAGTTACCAAGTAATTGGTGGTTCGTATAGGGGAATTGAACATGCAATGCTTGATAAAAGTAAATCCAAATTGGTTAATTTTCTACCATTTCAAGCAGACTTGGCGAAGTCTCTTAAACTTAATTGGGAAATAAATGACCGGACAGTTGATTCTATTTATTCTTCGAAATTTAATCAGCGCCAACCAAATTAGAAACTCACCCCAGGCTTCGGGTACAATTGGTGCACCTACGATAATTGGTAGGTTTATGGGAGGCAGAACAAACGCCAGAGATAGCTGGAGTAGGTAATCACTATACCGCTCAGTTCTGGGAATATGACCCGCGTATAGCGAGAAGATGGAACCTTGATCCTAAGCCACAAATTTCGATTAGTGATTATGCAGTCAACAGTCTAAATCCTATTATAACAAACGATGTACTGGGCGATAGAGGAGAGCCTAGATGGGCATGTCCAGCTTTGACCGATTATTCAGACAGGCGGTCTGTAGAACAAAGGTTTAGTGATTGGGTGTTCAAGACGAGTGGTCAGGAGAAGATGATGGATATTGTCGGTAATGATCTGAATACTGTTCTAAACTATCACAATGGGCAGAAACACACCTTCGGCGAAATGGCTAACTACCTGATGGCAACGGCTAAGATAGCAGGTCTGATAAGTGGCGCTGGAGAGATTGGAACTGCTGCGATAGAGAGCAGGATGGCTAGCGGGGTAGGAAGGACAGCAATGCGTGTTGGCACTACAGCAAGAGCTGCTGCTGGAGATATGTTGCCTGGACAATTGCGGACATTCTCTAATCTTGAAGCAAGGCAATGGTATTTTAAGATGGAAAGTAAGATTCCATCATTCCTTAATAAATCAGCTCCATTAGAGATTCAGGCAAGACAAGCTTTTACAATCCGTAATGGTATAAGGACCTTTGCCCGTGAACTAATGGCTGATAGGGCAGAAGCGGCAAGGCTTTATATGGAAGAGCCAAAACAAATTTGGTGCTGATGGCATAAATGCTATTTCAATTGAAGCAAAATATCTGCCTCAATTAAAAGCGACCCCTTTAAACTTTAGTCCTTTGGTAAGATAATGGTACACGTAAAAGCAATAATCAGACTTTATAATAACGGTCGCCAGTCACCATTTTCGAATGGATACCGTCCTCTATTCTCTTTTGTGAATAGCATGAAAACCTCGGGTCAAATAATACTATCAGAGCATAAATTATTTTATCCGGGAAATGAGGAAGAAGTAGAAATCAGGTTTTTATCAAAGGAATATCTGGGAAACGATTTTAAAGTAGGCTCTACATTTACTTTTGGAGAAGGCCATAATACTTTGGGGGAAGGAAAGATTTTGAGGATAATGTAATGCCATTGCCAAATAGAAGCCCCGTTGCTAAATGCAGCGGGGCTTTTTATTGTCGCACTGATGGCGTTGTGAATTTTTCTATGTTTGCAGTTCACAAAATAATCCGTGCATGGCCTGAAAAAGGTTGAATACATAAATATTATTGAAGCGAATTACTATCTTTTTTCTGCCATAGAACTCGTGAACTTTTGACCAGAAATATGTTGAAGACGCACCTGTTATTTCAAAGCTATTCCTTTTTCAATTGCGCGAGACTATCCATTCATTCTATCGCATAGTGACTATTGCAGATAGGGAGAATCCTATTTGCTATTTATTGAAATCGGGTTGGATTGAATGCCGCGCATGTGCTTAGGCCGAGCCCAGGTTGCGCCCCCCTGTTTAAAAAGCGCTTCATGCAATGCAAGTTCAAATTTCGCCTTTGACCCGGCCTGATCTTCCAGCTCCGGCAATATTTCCAAAGCACGATAAATCCTCTTTTCAATATCCAGCATCAGTGCCCGCATTTCCTGATCCGAAATCCTGCTGATCTGCGCCCACGGAATTTCGCCGTATGGCGTGACGACTTTTACATCGGAATAACCACCGGTTTCAGAGCCGGGGAATGTTCCGGAATGTAGATTTTCCAGTATTGAATCCCGTACCCCATGCAGGGCGAGAAAGCGGGCGATCAGTTTATTCTTTTTCATGGCAGCAAAAGTCTGTGGGGGAAAGAATCATCTATTAGCGCATTCCCGGATTTTGATAAAGCAACATTTGATATGTTCGGCTGAATGACATCCGGCTGCCTGGGTAAAGATAAAAGCTCTGAAATTTTTTATCCGAAACAAAAATTTGGATCAATGCATACCAACGTATGCATTGATCCAAAAACAGGTGCTTTATCTTTTTTCGAAAATTTCCTCTTCTGCTGGAATGCCCTGTTGATAAGGGTTTCAGCACCTGTTATTATCCTTAAAACAACCTGTCAGAACACGAAGCTGTACAAAGGTATACGTTGGTATACCCTGATCCAGCGACTGCCAGACGGGAAGCAAAAAAGGAGGGACAGGCATGCAGCAGGCAATCGCATATTACCGGGTATCAACAGCAGACCAGGGCCGTAGTGGCCTTGGTCTGGAAGCGCAGAAGAAAACCGTTGCCGACTTTGTAAAGGCAAATGGTTACGAGCTGATCGATTACTTCACCGAAGTGACTTCCGGTAAGCGCAATGACCGGCTTGCCTTAGGTTCTGCTCTGAAAGAATGCAAGGAGCAAAAGGCCATCCTGCTGATCGCAAAGCTCGACCGCCTGAGCCGCAACGTGGCTTTTATCTCGATGCTGATGGAATCGAAAGTAAAGTTTACAGTCGTTGACAACCCTTCAGCAGAAAAATTCACCCTGCACATACTGGCTGCCGTTGCAGAGAAGGAAGGCGATGATATCAGCAAGCGCACCACGCTTGCCCTCGCTGCTGCTAAACGTCGTGGCGTTGAGCTAGGCGTCTATGGCCGCTATGTCCTTTCCTGGCTCAATAAGGTCAAAGCGCAGCGCTTCGCCATGAAGATGAAGCCGGTGATCGAAAGGATCAAAGCGAGGGGCATTACCACCATCCGGGCCATCGCTGCCGAGCTGAACAAGCTAAAGGTTCCCACCTTCTACAAGGCCGGGCATACCTGGCACCATAACACCGTCCACAACCTGATCAAACGATTGACCAATAAAGTAACCAAAACAAATACAGACCAATGAAAACACCGATCACTATTTTAAAACAGGCAGGGCTTGCATTAGGCTTCGCTATCTCAGCCCTGAACGTGCAGGCGCAGGACGGGCAGGCCGACATTTCAAAAATGGGCCATTTCAAGCTGCGCAGCTATCTGAAGGAAAACGGCTTTAAGACGCAAAGCGGCGCTGTCGTGCATGTAGGCGATGAGCTGAAAGTCGGCAAAGGCTCGATGCCGGATAGGAAATACGCCTTTATCTATCAATCGCAAACCGGCTTCGGTTCTGCCACTTCGCTGGATGGCTCGGTGAAGGGCTACTTAAATTCCAGCGCAAGGGGACGCACCGCAACGGTCAAAGCCTTTATGACCTCGGGCATGAGAAAAGGCGAGTATGCCATCTTCGCCGTTGTGGGGATAGGCGAGCCTTACAACTACTGGATCGAGCTCGATAATGCCCTAGAAGCCGGTGAGATAATGCTCAGCAAATAGCCGCTGGTAACTATCAAACGATCACTATTCAAACCAATCAAATGAAGCAAAACATTACACGCTCATTAAAGCGTATGGGCATGGCAGCGGGCCTTGCCATTTTGACCCTGTCAAAAGCCTTGTCCCAGGCTTATCTGCCGGACCCCTCATTCAGTACAGGAACAGGATTCAGCAGCGGTGCTGCAACGGGCATCCCCTGTGAGGTTCGAAAGATCATTCAGCAGCCGGATGGCAGGCTGATCGCGGGTGGCATCTTTGCCACCTTCAACGGTGTTTCGCGTAGTAGCATTACCCGCCTCAATGTCAGTGGCAGCATCGATCCTACCTTTGCGCCCGGGACTGGATTCATGAATGCAGGGAACAACCCGGGAAGCATTTATAATATGGCCCTTCAGCCGGATGGCAAGATCCTGGTAGCAGGTGATTTTACCAGCTATAACGGCATCCCGTGCAATACGCTGATCCGTCTTAATGCCAATGGCAGCATGGATGCCGGTTTTACGATGGCACAAGTCGTAATCAGCGCGTTCAGAGCGATCCTGCTACAACCGGACGGAAAGATAATAATAGGCAGCGCAAGGCTGAATAGTGACGGCTCTGCGGATGCTACCTACAGTGGCCAAGATCAGGGCAATGATATGGTGCTGCAGCCTGACGGCAAAGTAGTCGGTATTTCCGCTTCTTCAGGGCTGAATACGAACCGGCTGTTCCGGCTGAACAGTGATGGCACAATGGATAACAGCTTCGGCAGCTTTGGGGTGATAAATGCCTTTAACGGCCCCTTACAGGCCCTCGCTGTGCAACCGGACGGCAAAATCGTAGTGACGGGTAATTTTGTCACCTTTAATGGCGTATCGCGAAAGAGGTTTGCCCGTATCAATACAGACGGCAGCCTGGATGCAGGCTTCGAGCTGATCACGTCTAACAGCATTATTACACCAAAGACGCTTGCGCTGCAACCGGACGGAATGGTCGTTGTAGGCGCACCTAATTCCCTGTACCGGCTGAACACTAACGGCACCTTCGATGCAGGCTTTCCGACCCCATCGGTCAACGGCAATGTCTTAAGCCTCTGCATCCAGTCAGACAAAAAGATCGTGGCAGGCGGTAACTTTACGATGATCAATAACACGGTAACGGCAAACGGCATCGCCCGGTTCAATGGCAATGCGACGGCAATCAGAAACGTCATTGGTGATAGTGATCTGAAGGTTTATCCCAATCCGTGTACCGGCACCCTAAAGCTGGAACTATCCGGTGTTCCGGACCAACCCTTAAGCCTGACTGTAACAGACGCCAAAGGCAGCATATGCCACCAAACTATGATCACCGGCCAATCCACGGAGGTAAGGCTTGCAGGGCCTGCAGGAACCTACTTCCTGGTCTTAAGAAGCCCGGACGGCAATACCCGAACAGCAATCACCCAAAAGCTATAAATGATCCGAAAGGAAACCTTCAAACAAGCACTCGTAAAGCTGACCGGCTGTGATAACCGGATTCAGGGTAAGAGAAAAGCAGGACCGTAAAGAGTCCTGCTTTTTTTATGCCCGTTTTTTCCGGAAAACCCGGAAAATCCAAAAAACAGAAATCTGAAAAACAGAAAAATCACTTTGCGGCTATTGAGGAAATTTTTCAGGAATGTTGATTCATCAAAGTAAATCCTGCCAGCCCGCATCATTAATTGAAACACTTGCTTACCGAACTTAATTTTTTATGAAGATGCTACTTACCGCAGAGAATGCCGAGCAACTGCAATACAATAACGGGTTGCTGTCCATTGATGTATTAGGGGGCGTCCGACTGGATGGCCTGGACCGGATGCGGGTGACCTTAAAGCTGGCGCTGCCGGAAAGCAGCATCCCGCCGGTGCGCCATAACCTCGATTTGTACAATGACACCCAGACCGAGAAGCTGATCCGCAAAACAGCCGAGCGGCTGGAAGTCGGCACCAGCGTAATCACTGCATCCCTCGCTGCCCTGACCGAAGAGCTGGAACGCTACCGGCTGGAAAAGATCAAAGAGCAGCAAACAACCGAAATCATTGCCAGGCCCCTGACGGAAGGTGAGCGGGAAACGGCCACCGAACACCTGACCCATCCCAAACTGATGCAGCAGACCCTGCAGGACCTTCAGGACAGCGGCATCCAGGGCGAAGCCGAGAATGCCCTGATCTTAAAGATCGCCATGACCAGCCGTAAGATGGCAGACCCGTTGAGCGTGATCTGCCTGGCACGCAGCGGCACCGGCAAATCCTACCTGATGGAGCGGGTAGCGCTGTGCATCCCGGATGAGGATACGCGGGAACAGACCCAGTTCAGCGGCAACTCATTCTATTACTTCCGGCGCGATGAGATCAAAGGCAAGGTGTTCCTGATCGAAGACCTGGACGGGGCGCAGGAAGTGATGTTCCCCATCCGGGAGCTACAGACCAAGAAGCGCATCTCAAAGACGGTGACCAGCAAGGGCAGGGACGGCAAGCTGCAAACGATCACCTTGGTGGTGGAAGGACCGGTCAGCATCATCGGCTGCACCACCAAAGAGCGCCTTTACGAGGATAATGCCAACCGCTCGATCCTGATCTACCTGGATGGCAGTAAAGAGCAGGACGGCCGGATCATGCATTACCAGAAGCAGCTCAGGGCAGGGCTGATCAGGGCTGATCATGAGCAGGTGGTAAGAACGAAGCTGCAACACATGCAGCGGCTGCTGGTGCCGGTCAAAGTGATCAATCCCTATGCGCCGCTGATCGACCTGCCGCAGGAAGTGTTCAAGCCAAGAAGAACGCTGCCGATGCTGCTTTCCTTTATCGAGGCCATCACCTTTTATCACCAGTATCAGCGGGAATATAAACCGGAAGTTGCCACCGGTGAGGTATACATTGAAACCAATCCGGAAGACATTGCCTGGGCGTTTCACCTGATGAAGGACACTTTATTCCGGAAAAGCGATGAGCTCAGCGGGGCGCTTCGTGAATTCTATGAATGGCTGAAACAATGGGCGGCGGCGAACAAAGTTGAAAAGTTCTATGGCTCGGAAATCAGGAAAGATAAGCCGATCCACCCGCGAACCCTGCAGCGTTACCTGTCCGAGCTGAGCGAATACGGATATATAAAGTTCGTTGGTGGCAGCAAGTATAAGGCAGGCTACCAGTACAGCACCGAGAGCAGCATCCCGCAGAATGATATTGGCAGCAGCATTGATCAGCAGATCAAAGCCGTGCTGGAAAAGGTAGAAGCAGCACATCTGCAAAGGCAGGAAGAAGCAACCAAAGGGCCCAAACAAAACGGCAGGAGTAAGCCGGTGCGACAAAAGGGAATGAGTCGCACTCAAACCCGCCGCAGGATGGTCTTTGAGCCTGGTGCGATAACCACTTCAAAAAGCAGGGCAGGCCTTTAAAAATCATTATCATTCTATGTTGAAATTATCCCTGAAAACGGCGCAGTACGAATACCTGGAACGTGGCTTTAAAGAATGGCTGGATATCCTTGGCTATTGTGATTCCACCGTTTACAATATGCCGCATATAGCGCGTGAGTTGATGCATTTTCTGGAAAGCCGTTCGGTAAATGCGATCCAGGCGCTCACCCGTAAAGACCTGAAAGCCTATCACGATTATATCAACCGCAGGGCCAACCAGCGGCGGGGTGGGGGACTGAGCGAGAAGTACATCCAGATGCATATACAGGGCGTCGAAAAGTTCCTTGAATACCTGCATCACCGGGGTATTAAAACGCTCATGGGCACAGGGATCAGGCTAACCGCGCCGCCAAGAAAAGCGATCACCGTTTTGACGACAGATGAAATCAGGCTGCTGTTTACCGCGACATCAAAAACAGCCACCTCTGGTAGAATAGGAAGCAGTTATTACGAGGCGATGCAGGCAAGGGACCGTGTCATGCTGACGATTTATTACAGTTGCGGGTTAAGGCGCACCGAAGGCGTTTACCTGAGCATTGATGATATCAATTTTGACACCCGTATCCTGCATGTAAAGAAAGGGAAGAACTATAAAGAGCGGTTCGTGCCGTTTGGTAAAAGCAGTTCAAAGACTTTGCAGGATTATATCTATGATCACCGGCCACTGCTGGTAAAAGACAAGCGGGAAGGACGATTGTTCATCTCATACGGTGGAAGAAGGATGACCGGCGGCACACTCAACAGTCGGCTGCAACTATTGCAAAGAGCCAGTGAAGATATCGATCTGCAACAAAAAGAAGTTCACCTGCATATACTACGACATAGCATCGCTACTCATTTGCTGGAAGCAGGAATGAGCCTGGAAAAGATCGCACGGTTCTTAGGGCATAGCACGATGGACAGTACCCAAATTTACACCCACCTTATTCAAAAAGAATCATGAGCACGTTCGGCGACTACCTGCAAAGCAAAGGGCTAAGCCGTGAGACGGTAAAAACCTATAATTTTTACCTGCTGCATTTTATTTCCTGGCTGGATGGTCAGACTTTGAATCCTGAAGAAGTAACAACAGGGGATGTGATGGCTTATCTGTCTCAGTTAAAGCAAAAGGAACTATCCGGTGTAAGCCGTAACGGCCACCTAATTGCCATACGTCACTATTTTGACTGGCTGCAGCAACGAGCAATAAGGGAAGACAACCCAGCCGGTCTCATCAAACTGAAAGGTGTTAAGACACGCAAGCTTTATCCCATCTTTAGCAAAGAAGAGCTGGAAGCGATCTATCACCAATATGACGCAGAGCGGCCGCCAAATGGCCTGCCGCATACGCACCGAACTCAACAGCTTAGCAGGCAAAGAAATAAGGCAATGCTTGGACTGATCATTTACCAGGGACTACTGACTACGGAAGTGAACGCCCTTACTTTGAAAGATTTGAAGCTGAAGGAAGGAACTGTTTTTATTGCAGGCGGCCGTAAAAGCAATGAACGGAAATTAGATCTGAAGCCACAGCAGATTTTAGATCTGATGGAATACCAAATGATTACCAGGAATGAGCTCATGAAATACGCAACGACAGAGCGGGACTTACTGTTTCTTCCGGCCGCTGCTAGCGGGCAAACACAGGCTACAGACAATGATGGAACCAATCTTTGGAAGAGACCGACTGAAGAGCTAAGATTAAGGCAACCAAAGCTGGTGAACATGCTGCACATAAGAACAAGTATTATTACGCAATGGCTAAAGCAATATAATCTACGGCAGGTGCAATATATGGCTGGCCATCGTTTCGTTAGTACTACGGAAGGTTATTTAATCAATCAGATGGAAGATTTGCAACAGGACATTGATCAATTTCATCCACTTGGATAATGGGACAGCCTATTATAAGCGAGTCCAAAGTTCGCACCTGTAGGAACACTTCGAAGTCAAGCAGTTACATGCGAAGGAGAGAAACCGCTTTTTTATTTGCATAGAATTTGCGCAGTTTATACACTATAGTTTATAGATTGCCAGGAATTATCTATATGGATTAATAAAGCTACCTTTATTTGTCAGTTATTAAACATATGGCTGAACACTTTAACGAAACCAAGATTGCCCCACCTCATGGGCATTTAGGACTTAATCTTACTTAGAGCCTATCGCAAAAATAGCTAGTTGCAGAATGGATACGGAACTTAGTGGTGTCGAATCACAAGTTTCATCGTGCTGTCTTCAACTGTGTGTAAAGGTTAGATAAATTCTGATTACTTGCCTTCTGATGAGCTATGGCTGGCTACCAAACCGCTATTTCCTGAACCAGAACGCAGCCGCGGTGGTCGTGGCCGCCTGCCTAAAGATACCCACAAGGTTTTCTGTACCATATTCTATGTTCTTCGTACCTGCATTTAATGGAAAGCGCTGCCCCGTTCGCTGGGCGTACCCTCTACAGTTCACCGTATTATCAGCGATGGGTGGGGCCGGCGTATCCGGTTCGCTCTGGGAACTGAGCCTGATGCAGCTTTATGTGGAAGACCGGCTCGACTGGTCTTATCAAAGCATCGACGGGGCTATTACAAAGGCCCCGTTAGGCGGTGGCGCCACAGGTGCCAACCCCAGAGACCGCGGTAAGAAAGGGTTAAGCGTCATCTGCTTACCGAGGCGGCGGCCTGCCGGTAGGCCTGCGTGTCAGCGGGGCTAATGTGCATGATGTAAAGAGGCGGCACAGGTGCTCTTCACCAAGCCGTTTCTGCCACCGTATGCAGATCAGGAAAACCCTCAGGGCTTCTGTGCGGACAAAGGCTATAATAGCGAGTCACTCAGAAAGCTCTCGTTGACCTGCTTGGGTATGAAGACCATATCAAGAGTCGGTGGGATGAAAAGAAGGATAAGTAGACTATTCCGGATTATAGGGCTCGGCGATGGGTATGCGACCGGACCCATTTCTGGATGAACCGCTTCAGACGGTTGCTGGACAGGTGGGAAAAGAAACCCGAAAACTATGAGGCATTCATGTTCCTGTACAGCGCTTACATCGTCTGGAAACATTCAACCATATTTTTGGGTAGGCTCTTAATTTCTGCAATTCCGTAGATAAATATAACGTGTCTATTGAGGGTGAATGTTATCACATATTAATGATAGCACTGTCCTGTGATGAGAATAAAATTGCAAGAGGGCGCCAGTGACGCATTATAAAATGGCTCAAGAAGTAATTAAAAAACCTTATTTTGCATTTAAATCATCCATTGTGAAAAGATTAACTAAAATAATGCCGTACATTAAGCTGAATGCTTTCCAAATTGGCATAGTTCTTTCGATTGGATGTTTTATTTTTCAAATCATCCAATCTGCTGCTATATCCAGGATGTTAAGTTCATCCTTTATTATTTGGACTATACCCTTAATTATGGGTATAACATTTACCATGTGTTGTTGGGCTTTTTTTTCAATTGAAAATTCCAAAAAGTTAGGGAAAAGCGAATCTGAACATCCAGCACAACAGTTAGCTAGTGCGATACTTGTTTATGCACTTCAGTTAGCTAACGATGGTCGAGATGTAGCATTAATTAAACTAAGGAATAAATTCACAGATACCTTACATATTATGGGATTCCATAACAGCCGAGTGAAGCTAGGTGAAATTGCATTAAAAGCGTCAGTTCTAATTAAAGATTATGAGACAAAGGTAGATATACTCATTGATGATCTAGGATGGGCCTACTTTCTTTTAGATAAAGAAGAGATTGCAAAGCAAAATATTATTCGAGGTATTAATATTTCCAAGAAATTAATCAAGGAGACTGGCGATAAATCCCAAAAACTTCATCTTTCACAAGCAAAAGGCTACCGCCACTTGGCTTGCATTTCGCGTGATGCGGAAAAATCGAACAGCTACTTGCAGGATGCACAAGATTTGTTAGAATCAATCTTAGACCAAACCATAGAGGTAAGGCGAGATATTGCTCAAATCCACCATGCCAAAGCCCTTACTGTAGCTATGTCTTTAAATATCCATAAATCTGGTAAAATTAGATTAAAGTCTCAAAACCTATTAGATGCAGTTCAAGAGGCTCTTGAAAATGTAAGGCAATCTGCATTCATTTTTAGGGAAATTGGTGACTTGGATCGCTATACAAAGTCGTTATTTCTAGAGGTAAGATTACTTGAAGCTACTGACGAAAATACAGAAGCTGTTGAAGTAGCCGCATTAAGAGATCGGACACTTGCAGCATCAGAGTGGATTCTCAGTATTGGTACTGACACAATAACAGGAAAATAATATGACCGAAAAGATTGACATTTTTAACGCCAATTTAGAACCGCGTGGATCAATGGAGCGTGCAGAAGCACATCTAACGGGCAGATGGCACAAGACTTTTCATTGCTGGATAGTTAGTAATGACAGTGGCGGAAGATTTCTTTTCCAAAAGCGATCTGCTAAAATGATCAATTTTCCAAATTTATTAGATGTAAGTGCCGCTGGGCACCTTGAAACTGGCGAAGAAGTTCAAGAGGGAATTCGCGAGGTTAAAGAAGAATTGGGAATTGAAATTGACGAGGCGAAATTATACTTTCTAGGATACCGTGTGGAGGTAGCTGATCAAAAAAACGGACAGAAGAATCGCGAATATCAAGCAGTATTTCTTTATAAATTGGAAAATTCAAAAAATGATTTTATTCCTCAAATAGAAGAGTTAGCAGGATTGTATTGGATAAATATATCTGATGCATTAAGCCTTTTTACAAATATGGTTGATCGTGTACATATTGAGGGAATTTCGTTTGATGAGACTTATAAGATATGGAAACAAGACTTACAAATCGTTGGATTAAACGACTTCCTACCGAGAATTCAGAACTATTATCTTACTATCGCAATCATGGCTCAACGTTTGGTTAGAGGAGAATTTCCTTTAAGCATTTCGTAAAAATTAAAAACCTTATCTATGAACTATGAACAGCATTATAAATTTCATGCTGAAAATTACAACGAGCTTCGGCTTGATCGTGAAAATGAAATTGAAACTACTTCAGCCATTATTCAAAGATATATTGTTCCTAGTGATGGAAAACTTCTTGATGCAGGTTGTGGGACCGGACGTTATAGTGTGGCACTACAAGCGTTAGGGTATGTTGTGACTGGGCTTGATCAATCTATTGATCAGTTAAAGCAAGTGCCGTCAAACATTGAAACAGTTCATTGTTCAATGTTAAAAACGCCCTTTGGGGATGATACTTTTGCCTGTGCAATGTTGATTTTATCACTACACCAGCTTTCTAAAGCTGATCAGTTAAAAGCAATTCGCGAAATGCGCCGGATTATACAGCCTAATGGATACTTAATTATCAAGACATGTTCATTAGAAGATTTAAACAAGCGGCGCTTCAATGATTTATTTCCATCAGCAATTAAAATCAATAGAGCACGTTATTTGCCTATCGCTGACCTTAAAGAATTGATTGAGACAAATAGTTTCAAAAATGTTTTTATTCAGCATACAAAGACTTCTCAGGCCATTGAGGTTAAGAAATTAATTAGAAGCATTAAGATGAAGCATAATACAACTTTGGCTCTTATACCAGAAGAAGAATTTGTAATTGGCTGCAGCAAATTAGATAACTATTTTAACAACAATGAAATAGTAATGGATACACATCATCATACTATTGTAATTGCACAAAAAGGTTAAATGCAATTGCGTCAATTAATAGCATTTCCTAATGCGACAATGCCATATATGGAGCGCTATCTTAACGATGGTTCACCAAGTGGTTTTAGTGAGAAACATACTACGTCTCGTCAAACTGCACCTTTTAGTAATCACGCTTATTTTAATTTATATGTGTTCCATGCGCCTACTTGTTTTTTTATAAACTATGGAAAAATTCCCGATCCCTTAGTATACGGGAGGGAAAATTGGATTTTTATTCACCCAGATATGGTTAAAGCCCCCTTTTTTAAACGCTTTAAAGGTGGTTTTATAGAACGCTCGGCAGTCAAGGTTACACCCACTTCTAGTGGAAGAACAGTTCAGCTATATCATGAACATAATTTCTCTGACTATATAAAGTTACATTATGATGGCTTATTGGGTAGGGTTTGGCGAGGCTTACCTTATAAAAAAGCAATATCAGGTCCTGAAATTTCTGCAATACTATCTCGGGCTATCAATGATAAGTTATTGATTGAAAATACAGCGATATTTCGTGAACCTGGGGCTAGGGTCGTTTTAAACGGTAATGAGGAGTGGGGAATGGTATGGCGTGAACATATACCTTATGGCAATACTGAAGAAACGAAACTTGTTATACCTATGTTTTCACTTTTTAGTTTAGATCGGAAGTCCCCATCTGATTTACCACTTCTGGCTCAAATTATTATGCACAGAGGTGATGATCCATTTAGATATGTTATAGATGAATTGATTTCTCTTGTAATTAAATGTTACTTTGATCTTATAATGAAGACCGGGTTGCAGCCTGAATGGAATGCACAAAACTTACTTATTGGAGTAGATAAAAATTTTAATATCACTAATGTTATAATGAGAGACTTGGAATCGATAGATAAAGATATTACAATGATGAAATATCTTAATTTACCAAGCACATTTGACAGTTTTCCTAATAAATGCATTATTGATACACAATATAATTATTATATTAAACATAGTTTTATGTTCGACTTTAAACTTGGTGAGTATATACTACAGCCGTTAGTCTCTTTTTTAAATATCTACTATAATATTGAACAGCGAGTAGCAACCGAGAAGATAAAATCAATTTCAAAAAAACACATAGAATTATTGCCGATAAATTTTTTTCCATCAAATGGCAAATGGTATGCATTTAGTAATGTACTTGTAGATCAATCCAAATCCGAGCGTCCATATGTAGAATACGCAAATCCCAAGTTTAGATAGTATGCAATTACTATTAATAAGACATCAAGAATCCGAGAAAAATATCAAAAATCAATTTTCTTCGGATAATGATGATGAGGGGCTAACTATTAATGGTCTACAAGCCAGCTTAGAGTTAGCAAATAAACTTATGACTTTAATAGATGTAAACGGATTTGTCGTAAATAATATATATAGTGCCGACTCTCACCGCGCCATTGCAACTGCAAATAGCATTGCTGTTCGTCTTAACTGCACCGTTAAAACTTATCATCAGTTAAAGTCAACTAAGGCATATTCACTATCTGGAATTTCTGAGGAAGACGCACCTAGTATTGAAAAATTATTTATGGATCAGTTGAAATTGTACAGAGCTGGTTTATTTAATGGATATGACTTTAATTTAATAAATAATATGCATGATAAAAAAAATCATGAGCGAGATCTCATCAAAATGCTTGATGAAATATTAATCGAAAATGGGGAAAACATAAAAATAGTTATTGGTCACCGCTCTTCAATAACGTCAATTCTAATTTATTTTGCAAGGATACTGTTTAATTATCCCCAAGATTTTTATGGTTTTATCCCATTAAATCTCGGCCACGTCAGTTGGCTAGAATACAAAAGTAATTGGTCAATTAAAGGGATAAATCTACCCTTTAATTGAAA
The DNA here is from genome assembly GCA_965200035.1 of Chitinophagaceae bacterium. Taxonomy (GTDB): domain Bacteria; phylum Bacteroidota; class Bacteroidia; order Chitinophagales; family Chitinophagaceae; genus UBA1952. The sequence goes on from OZ241334.1 coordinate 3,535,960, forward strand.
ATTGTATTATAATAAACTAATCTTTAATTCTGTTTTGCAAATTAAACGCATACTTATGAAGATTATTTTATTATAACTTTGACTTTCCTGTGATTATTTTAATTGACTCTCTGATGTAGGAAACCAAAATGGTTTTTAATAAATATAATGTATAAATAAGGTTAAAACTCGAATTGGATCAAGTATTATATAATACTTGTGATAAAGCTTGTGGACTAAACATTGTTTAGGGTGAAACAAGAATCAATGATCATCGAAAGTATATACTTTCCGATATCAGAGAGTCAGATTATTTTATGCCGCGTAACAGTGCCTTCATAGACACGTATTGCAGCTATGTCAACCACTAAAACGTTACATAGCCGATCATCCATAGGCGACAGTTTTTCTGCTTCTTCCATTTGCTTAAACTTTGAAGCAGGCAACCTGAACTGCTTTGCCGCAGCTTTTAAAGCCAAACCTTTTTAGTCGCAATTGTTTTAGTATAAAACCGTGCATGGATAAAATAATAACGACGCATCTTGATTCAATAAATAGCTATCAACAAAAAATCAGGAAGATATTTTGAGGCAGATTCTGTCCATCCATTCTTTCTTTTGTTCCAGTGTTCCACCATCACCATACTTAGGCCGCTGGAACCGATGACCCATCAGTTCGGCCTGGATGCGGTCCGGTGCATTGACTCTCAAAATCCGATCCTGAAAGCTATGCCGTAGCAAATACACCGTGTGCTGCGATGACGGCACCAAATTATTCTCACGCAAGAACTTATTCACCGCATTGGTCAGGTTATCGGGCTTATCGCGATACCTTGGAAATCCTTGCGGACAGGCTTTAAACGCTTCCAGCCCATAACCCACCAATGGTATCACCCGCTGGCTATGTACGTTCTTCAAGGTGCGTTCCTTACGATCTGTGATAGCAATATGCGGGATGGGATGATCCAACCTGATATCCTGCGGGAGCAACCCTGCCAACTCAGAAGGACGCGCCCCGGTCTCAGCGGAAACATGTAAAAAGCACCTTGCCTGTTCGTTCAGATTGTCAAGTTTAGGGCTGGATAATAGGGCTATGATTTGTGATGAAGTAAATGGCAGGCGCGTTTGTTTGAAGCGTATTTTCAGCTTGATCTTCTTAAAGAGGTATTCGATATCCAGACCTGCCTGACAATGATCAGCAACAAGCTCTAAAATGCCTTTAAGAAGAACCACTTCCTTATTGGCGCTATCCGGGGCTTTGCCGTCTTTCTCGATACGCCCCAGCCACCAGTCACGATAGGCAACAGTATCACTACGGGTAAGCTCTTTTAGGTCTTTGTTTCCCACGAGACTGATCAGGTTGTTCATAACCTTGATTCGAGGCACGCGCCACTTGCGGAGCTGCTGCGGAGTTTTGTTGATCACCCGGTCTTTTGCCAGTTCCCAGAATTTATCCAGCACCTGATTTAAGGGCATTTCAGGTTCATCTCTTCCACCCAGAACAGCTTCAATCTGTTGCGGATTGCCATCTTTGGCCACTAGTACCCTTGCCACAATGTCGCTGATGGGAAGGGTGGCCACAACGGACACTGCCTGATAGGCAAAACCCATCTGGCGGGCAATACGGACGGTTTTTCCAAAGCTTCGTTTATCGTGCGGCAGACCGTCAGCTGCCAGGCTGTGCCAGTAGGCCTCAACCTGGTCATTAAGCATGACGGCTTTGCGCCACGCAGTACGCGGGCATTTAGTTCCGAGTGCTACGCGTACCATGACCCGCTTATCGAGATCGGCGTAGATATCAGGAACGCGGCGGTTAAAATAATAGTTGCTGTTGCGATTGAGCAGATAGGGCAAGTGTCACCTTGTGGGTCGTAATGTGTGACACTTTTTATAAATGCCTTTTAACCTGGGAGGTCAAAAAAGAGAAAAAAGGCTTTTTATTAAAGGGTATAAAAGCCGGTTAAACTCAAAAAGGCTGGTGGGCAGTGAGGCGGTCACGGGAAGCCTGCTTATCACCAATATTCGTATGCTATCAAGACCTTATTGACTGCCTCAAAATCGTGTTTGCCACAATTTAGAGGCTCATGTTTGCCAAAACCGGATATAATCAGTCTGTCATTCTTTGCGCGATTTGTAAAGCAATATTTTTTAAACCCCGGCTTGCTTTCCTGATCTCTCTTTCTTCATGCACCCGCTTAAAAAGCGCAAGATATTTTTCGTCATGTTCGCTGACGATTTTTGCGATGATGCGGTAGGCCTCTTCCAGCTTCTGATCGTTAACTGCGTTTTTCTTTTGACATTTCCGATACCCCTTCGATTGAAACGAAGGCATCGTACCATAACCTAGAAAAGAAAGATAAAGCCCGCACAGTTAACCATGCCCATTAAAGAGAACGAACTAATTGTTGCATGATTCTAGGCTTACCGGACATACAATACGATGGATTGTCTTTAACCCGTTTTAATGACGCGCGAAATATTCCCCGCACCCATGCTGAGGCAGCTATAACCCACTTGGTTTAATGATCCATTTTTCAAAGCAGTTTGATATGCCGCACCAGAAGCAGGAGCTTTTATTTGCTTTTTTAACTCGTCTCAACAAAGCGGCCCAGATAGCTCTGCCAGCAGGCAACGAAGGTTGCTGTCCCCACTATTCTTACAGGTTCGATCCGGTGCTGAACCGTATGGAGGCTTGGGCCTATACCTGTTTTAAACCGGTCACGCTGGCCGTTTGGGATTGTAATAAGCGTTACGATCTGCAGCCGGTCAGGTTCGGCAATGCCATGCGTTATCGTCTTTCCAGCCTTAACCGGTTTATCGATGAACGGCTAAAACCCGAATAAATAAGTCGGGGGATAAGAAAAGGCGGCAACCTTTTCCTATCCCCTGCCTTCAATACCACCGTAACCCCGGATTAATAGGAAGCTTTAATGAACATTGAATATGCCAGTACAATACCCCTGCGCGACATTTTAGGCAAGATGGGATTGCAGCCTGCGCAACAAAATAACCGGCTGCTTTTATACCGGTCGCCATTCCAGGACCCGGACAGTCTCTTTCAGATCAATACGGAAGACAACACCTGGTGCGATAATGCTTCACAGACAGGTGGCGGACCGATAGAGTTTGTCCGGGCTTATCTTGCACACCGGGGTAAGCCATGCACGCTTTCGGATGCGCTGCACTGGCTCAAGTTCAATATCGGTTATCCTTCTTTACTGGCAGGGATTCAACTGCCGGAAGATGAACATCAGCCCGGTGAGTATCAGTTCCGGTTTAAAACACTGCTGCTGGAAAAGGGACTGATTCGATACATCGAAAATAGGGGTATTCCTGTTGCGCTCGCCCGGCAATTCCTGAAGCAGGTCTATATCCGGAATAAAACCACCGGCAAAGAATTCCTGGCACTGGGATTGAAAAATGAAGATGGTGGTTATGCGATCCATAGTCCATTTATTACGACGCATCTTGTTCCGCAGGCAATCACCTTTATCCGTGGTACGCCGGGAACGGGTGGAGTGCGCATTTTCCTGACTGTATTTGATTTCCTGACAGCAGTGACCGGGCGCGATGGCACCCTGTTCACGGAAGACAGCATTATCCTCAATTCATACCAGTGCCTGGATAATGCTGCTGCCTATATCAGGGGCTATGGCTACGACAAGCTCTACACCTCTTTCGACCAGACACAAAACGGTCAGCAAGCGACACGGGCCTGTACCTTCCTGGCTGCGACCGAACCTGACCTACAGCATATTCTAATGAGCTAGATCAGGAAAGGAATGATGATGACCAAAGAAATAGAGCGCTTGTTCGAGGTAAACGAGGTCGAGCTGATCTACCGTGCGAAGTCAGAACACCCGGGGCCTGTCATCAACACCCAGGACGCGGCCATAGATTTGCTGCGTAGCATATGGGACAGCAACAAGATTGAATTAGTTGAACAGTTCAAAATTGTACTGCTGGATACGGCCAATATCTGCCTGGGAATATCAGAGACCAGTAGTGGGGGGTGGGATCATTGCACGGTTGATCCGAGGGTGATCTTTGCAACGGCTCTTAAAGCCAAAGCCACCCGAATTATTCTTGCCCACAACCATCCTTCCGGCAACCTTGTACCTAGTAAGGCTGATATAAGCATCACGGAAAAGCTGTGTGCCGGTGGCCTGATCCTTGATATACACGTTCTCGATCATTTCATCCTTACCAGGAACAGTTATTGCTCATTTGCATCCCGGGGACTGATACCCTGATCTTTTTAAGAGGGGATGCGGAAGCCGGGCAAGTGCCCGGCTGCTTTGATTGTTTTTTGTTTGAGTTGAAATGATGCAGGGGCCGCAAATCCTTTCAGGCAATGGCCGTTGGTTACTGGTCGGGGATTAATCGAAGCCACTCACTCACCAAATAAAATTTTCCCCTCACGCTAAGCAGCGTGATTCCTCGCGAGGCAAAATTTCATCCGGTTCCCTCGCTAAGCCTTCGATTGGCCATCCCCTGTAACCAACAACCATCACCTGAAAGGATTTACTATGCCTTCAATTTCTTTTTCTTCTTCCGGCCCAAGCCATGCTGGTTTTAAGAGAGGCGATCTGTATCAGCAGGTCACTGACACCATCATCCGGCAACTGGAAGCAGGCACCGTGCCGTGGCATCGTCCATGGCACGGCGATGGATACCAACTGCCGGGCATGCCGCTGAATTTCAGTAATGGCAAACACTACCGCGGAATCAATGTCGTTCTGCTCTGGTGCACCAGCCTTGAACGTAAATATTCGTCATCAGAATGGGGAACATTTAAACAATGGCAGGGGCAGAAAGAGCGCATTCGCAAAGGGGAAAAATCAACAATGATCGTCTATTACGACATGATACAAAAAGAGGTGGAAGGCGAAACCGTCAAAATTCCATTCCTTAAATCCTACAATGTTTTCAATCGTTGCCAGCTTGATAGCTATCAGCCCGAACCGGTGAACCCGCATTTATATGACGGCACTTTGCTGGTGGAAAAAGTGGAAAAGGTGGAGGAGTTCATCGGCAATACGCATGCGATGGTGGAATACGGAGGTTCAGAAGCCTGTTATAACCGCACCCTTGATATTATTGCCATGCCCGAACCTGAAATGTTCACCAGTTCAGAGACCTGCACGGCGACCGAAGGGTTTTATGCAACGCTGCTGCATGAATTGATCCATTGGAGCGGCGCACCCAAAAGACTGGACCGGACTAAGGGCAAAAAGTTCGGGGATGAAAACTATGCGACCGAAGAACTGGTCGCCGAGCTAGGCGCAGCCTTTCTTTGTGCAGGCTTCGACATTACAACTGCTGATAAAGGCAACCATGCCAGCTATATCGATCATTGGCTGCAGGTACTGAAAAGCGATAAGTATTGCGTGATCAGAGCCGCCGCACAAGCTTCCAAAGCGGTGGACTACCTGCACGGCACCCAGCCCACCTACATCCCTGAATAAATCACAATAACCCCACCCAAAAACGGGCGGGGTTATCAACCCATCAACAGAAAAGGAAAAAAATGACATTTTTTACCAAAGAACAGCAGTAAAAATTACTAGATAACGGACAACCAAACAACCGCGATCAGGATCATGCGCCGGTCGTGAAGCTGCATATCCCATATACAAATTGCGTGTGGCTGCTCAATGAACTTGAACCCGATGAGCCTGAAATCGCTTTTGGCCTGTGCGATCTGGGTATGGGCTTCCCGGAGCTGGGTTACGTTTCCCTTGTCGAACTGGCAGCAATCAATATCAATGATCTGACTGTGCAGCGGGATGATCGGTTTAGCCCGGAATATCCGATGAGCGTCTATGCGGAAGCGGCAAGAAACAACGGTCGAATTATCACCAACGACTGGTTTGCTTTGCTGGTGGCAAAAACAAATCTGGAAAACGAGCGCGGCGATTATAAACTGCCGAAGCCGGAATAACAGAACCGAGGCAAAGCTTCAGGAAGCTTTGCCTCGGTCTAAAAGATCATTACTGCAATAAGGGAGTCATCATGAGCGATAGTAATAACCGCCCCCCCAACCAAAAAGCCCGATCCGGAGCTGCTGCAAAATCCGATCTTAAAGCAACTGCATCGTTATTTTAGCAACCGGCAGGACGCAGTTGAGGATTTGAAAAAGCAGCAGCCGACTGATGAGCTGATCCGCGAATTCATCGGTAATGCTTTTGGCATTTACGGTGGTGGCAGTCTTAATCCGGAAGGATGGTATGAATACGCTGGCGGTAAAAATCCGCGCCTTGAAATACAGGACCGTAATTTTACCCTGACCCATAAGCTGGAGGGCCAACAATTAGTTGAGGCGTTCCGGCTGGTGTTTAAGATACCCTCTGGCAACCAGCTTTATCTTTTCTAGCTTACCCTAAGCGGTTGAGGCAACCTTAATCTCATTGACGACCGGACCGGTATTCGAAAGGATGTTGTAGCGGGCATCCACGCAAACAATCATCCTTGGCAATTGTCCCATGAGGTCATCAAACAGCTCAATCAATCGTATGCCTGTCAACATCACCTGATGCGTTGTAAAGACCAGCAAAATGGTACTGGTATCCGGTGAATATTCACCGGATACCAGATAACTATAATTCAAAAAAAGCCTGCGGCCATCCGGCCAGATAAATGCAATATTTCGGGTATTGCTATAACCGGCATACCGATCAATTTCTGTTGCATTCGCGGCGCTAGCTTGATCTATAGGTGAGGTCGGATCATTGGCCCGCATTTCGCTATAGCGCGATCTAAAATCCTGGCTCATAATTACGGTCTATTTTATTGGGAAAGGGCAGGGAAATATCTTTGTCCGGGTACTTGGGCGGGTCAGGCGCGGCGTAGTCTTCGCGTTGCTGATGATGAATATGCTCTTCATGCTTTTTCATTGCAGCGACTTCCAGCGCCGAGGTACGGTCACCCGATCTTTGGGCATGCGCAAGCAGCGTCGCTTTATCATCGGTATAAATCCGGATGGCCTCTTTCGCCCTTGATGCGGACACGTAAAATTGTTTGGCATTGGTGCCCGGAAAGGTGGCGGCAGGCTGTGCAATCAATACTTCATCCACTGTTTTGCCCTGGGATGCATAAGAGGTGACACAATGGGCGTGATCCAGATGGCCGAAGCGGTCGTCGATATGATAAACCTGTTTGCTGATCTTATTCTGCAATTCAATCCTGCCATTTTTTTTGACTGAAAGCACTTCCAGCAACTGCCCGTTATCCATCCGCTTCTTACTCTGGTCATAACTGTTGCGGGTGACTTTCACCTGGTCGCCTTTAGCAAGCAATATTTCCGAGTATGCCAGCACATCGAAGCACTTTGAACGCCCCTGTGGCAATTCAGTCCTTTTGCCGGTCGCGGCTTCCGCGATGATGATCTGCTTTTCTGAAACTTCTTTGACCGTCCAGCGGCTACCGCGCCTGATCCCTGTGGTAGGCAGGGTGAACTGGATCACCTGACCAGGTTCATAGGTCTTCCACTGATCCTTTTCTGCCTGCGACAGGTGCAGGTTTTCCAGCCGGTCGGTGATGATCTCTTTTTTGCCGATCATGCCTTCCTTCCGCATGGCCTTGCGGATGTCTTCGGTCAGCTCTTTGCGGTGCCCATTGGTTGGTGAAATGACAATCGCGTTGCGTCCTTTTTTGAGTACGCCGATGTAATCTTCAACAAGCTGCGTGTTTGGCTTCTGAGCATCCACATCGACAATGGCCCCCATCTTATCGAGTTGCTCGAATCCTTCCTTGATCTTCCCAGACGAGAGCGACTGGACCGCATCCCGGTAACCGGCATTTTTTTGCCGGTAAATTTTAGATACTTCGGCGCTTTTGATTTTTCCCAACTGGCTGATGATGCGCAGGGCATCACCCCGCGCAACCGCACTGTGCTGGCGGGTATCGCCACCCAGGATCAGCCTGGCATTCTTTTGGGTAGCCAATTCCAGCAGGCTGGTCATATCATGGGTGCCCAGCATCCCGGCCTCATCCACCCACAGGATGCCGTTCTGCAGCTTATCCTGCATTTCCCTGCTTTCAAACAATGCGGCAACCGTATTGGCCTTTTCAAATCCTTCACCGCGCAGCACATCGCGGGCAGCCACCGAGGTCGGCGCAACGACGGTCACTTGCTTACCCGCCTCTTGCATCCAGCGAACCGCTTCCTGCATAAGGGTTGTTTTACCCGTTCCGGCTGCGCCGCGAACGATACTTACCCGGTCCGAGGTCGTCAGCAGGTGCTTGATCGCTTCGCCCTGCTGTTCTTTGAGCTGCACTTTTGGCGCTTTATCATATAATGGCGTCATCTTGCCGCGTCCCATTCTAGCCATCGCGACCATGCGTTTTTCTTCCCGCAAAGCTTCTTTGGTGGTGCAAACCATCTGCCCGTGTTCTTCCACCTCAATAAGAGCCGGATCGTTTTTAAACCGCTCATGGACTTCTTCAATAGTGGTCTTTGCATCCCCGATGCTTTGGGAGTAAGCCGTTGCCAGCAGGCGGCGGGCAGGCATCACCGATGCCTTTTCAAAATGATGGCTCAAAGAGAAATTCAGGCTTCTTTCAGCCGAGATTGATTTTGCCTCTTTGGCCGGGCCGTTTCGTAATGGCTGGCTGCCTTCTTCCTGCAAATTGCCCAGCCGCCTGATCTGCTGCCGCCATCCGGCTTTCAGTTCGGGCATGGTCAAACCCTTTTGCTTTTTTGCGCGGGTCCGCGCGCCTAAAGCGTCAAGGGCTTTGGCATCGGTGATGCCTTTTTCACGCGCGATCCTGCCGATCTCATCGGTACGTTTGGAAAAATGGTTCAGCGCCCGTTGAGGCACGCCCTCGATCTCAAATGACTTTTTGGTGCGCCGCACCTCATAGCCCAGACGAATGAGCTTATCAGAAAGCCTTTTTTGAAACATTGCCTGATAGTATGGCATGTCTCTTTTGATATCCCGGAACTGTCCGGCTTTACAACGGCCGCCATCTTCCTCTTTATCCCAGGTCGCATTGAAGACATAGCAATGAGCGTGCAGGTGCGGGTCAGGTTCCTGGTTGCCGACCGGCCTTGCAGTCTGGTGAATAAAATCCGTCCACAGCAGCTCACCGGTAGTGCGGTCTGCATAAGCACCATTTTTCCGCACCCTTGTTTCCGCATCTGCCTCAATGTCAGCCATCGTCTCATGCACGCTGGCGCGGAATGCTTCCAGTATATGATCGTCACCAGACAGTACATGCACCAGCGACACACTCTTGGGAACGTGGAAATTGATATCATAGCCGGTGGTCCGGTTATCGTTTGTGCGGGGCGTGAGCTGGTCGCCGGTGACCGGGTGCTGGTTTTCGCAAAGCGCAAAGAAGTCATCTTTGGTCACCCTGCCGGTCAGCCCAAGGCGGTCAGCCAGCAGTCCCCGGAAGTCGCCGCCGAGTTCCTGGTCTTCGAGGTAATAATCTGATTTGAGCAGCGCATCGGAATAATAGGATTTTGCATGTGCAGCCGATACGCTTTGTACCATGCGGATCATAAGAATGCTTTTAACGCACCCGTGGTGCAGGAAAGAAAAAATCACCCCTCATCAATGCCTGTATATGGTGGGTCAGCGACCAGCGGCAGCGGTGAGGGGTGATTAAAGCGTGTTAAGGAAAATTGCATCAGACATCTTCCCTTTGCGGTTGCAAAGGGTGTTTAAAACACTATATCGTTCTCTTCCATCTCTGTAAAAATATCTTCGCGCAGTGACTGCAGGTCAGGTAAATCAGGATGAAAGCCCACGCCCCTTTTGGGTGGCGTATTGGTCCGGAAGCTTTCGGCGCGTTCTTCGTTAAGGATTATTTTGTCGAGAATATCCATGACCATCTGGTCGCCGTAATAGTAACCGGCGGCCATGCTGAGGGAATAAATAATGGAACAACCTACCAACAACCATCCCAGTGGAGTCTGACCAATAAGCAGCAGGAACAGCCCGGCAGCGAAAGGCATCATCGGTTCGAAAACGATGTCCAGCAATCGGAGGTTCGTTGTTTTAAAAAAGATGAAAAAGCGATCAAAAAACGGCGAGTCTTCACCCCGGCTTTTAGAATATTTGGCGAGCTGAAACACTCCCGGCTTATGTTTGACCTCGAGATGCCGCTTCCCGGAAAACACCAGAAAAGCTGTCAGAAAGGCATACCATGACCAGAACCGGGTCAGGATGAAAACAGTTCCGAAAAGACGCAGGGACGGCCAGAGAAAAGGTATACCACCGAGCACTACTGCTGCGGTAATGCAATAGACAAGAGAAAAATAGCGCTCACCCATATTGCGGCGAATGAAGACCTCGATAAGCAAACGGGGGTAGGAGCAGATACTGTAAAATGTTGCGTAAATAAATCTTTTGAGAAAATTCTGACGCATGAACTGACTCGAATAGTGGAATGTTTTTTCCATGGTTTGAAGCTTTAAGTAATGGTTTAATATTGGCGGAAAGTGATTTTTTTGTAATGGAAACCCGAGCTGAACGTTTTACCCTGCAGAAGAATATAAGCCTGGACTTTACCCTCATTGAGCGGACCGCCGGTCTTTAGTGCCGGGAATGATTCCGGTCTTACCATCTTTGCCAGTTTCGCTGAGATGGTTTGGGTAACAGTTGGCGTGCCTTCCGTCACAGCCGTTGATTCGGACTCTTCTTTCTGATAGGCCTCACCGATCAGGTCCGAGCTGAAATTGCAGGTATCGGGGTCGGAATTTGCGTGGAAGATCTTGGTCGCGAGTGTCGCCTGGAACGCTTTAACGCGGTATTGGCCATCCTTCCCGCCCATATTGGCATAGTAGTTTGGCAGGTTTTGGGACAGATAAACGGTGGCGATCCGGCTGCTGCGCGCCGTTGCCTGAAATTCGGCATCGTGTTCATGCAGGAAATGCTGGGCTTCATCTGCCCAAAGAAAAACCGGACGCTCATTGTCTTTGATCCTGCGTTTTTCCATCGCCCGTTGCCAGATATATTTGAACATGATCTGGCAATCGCGGCCTACCTTATGATATTCCTTCACCGGCAGGTTGATCACAATGATCCTGCCTTTGGTATAACAGTCTTCCGGGGTAAAAGTGGAGGAGTGCTGGCAAAACAAAGAATAGACCGGCTCACGCAGCAGACCAAAGAGAAAACCCAGGAAAGAAAAATCGATGACTGACCGTGTTTTCTCTGAGAGGTTTTTCAGCACCTCGAAAAAGAAGTTATCGATCAGCTTCATGCGGCGCAGTTCCGGGATAGCCAGTTCGGCCTGCCGTTCAAATTCTGTCCAAGGCATATCCTGCAGATCGTTTGCTTCCTGGAACTCAGTGGTGAGTTGCTCGATCCTTTTCTGTGCTGCAATAAAAGCCAGGTCATAGGCGGAATAGCGCGTCTTTTCTTTCGGCGCTTCGCCGGCCTTTTCGACAGGTTTTTTAGGCAACGACTGGGCAACGTCATAAAATTGCTGAACGGTCACATTCCCATACGCAAGCTGACAGAGATCGATGATATGGAACATCAGCATATCAAGTGCTGTTTCCCAGAACTGGTCATCCTGTTTACCCACTGTTTTTTCATTGCTGGCACGAAGCACCGTTTTGAGCACATCGACAATATTTTCAGTGAAAGAACGGTGACCGCCCCGGTCCGAGGACTCATATTCCAGGAAGTTGAAGTAGTTATCCTGACCCGGCTCTATGACGATGAGATCCCGGGTTCTGCCGGTCTGCCGGCAATAATCCCGCCAGGTATCTGCTTCATCCGGCTTGGCGGTGAGCACCAGCCCGCCGAAGTCAAGCGCGAGGTACTTAAGTGCTATGGTTTTGCCGGAGCCGCTTGTTTTTCCCGACCCGATATTTCCGAAGATGCTCAGCCCTTCGACGGCTTGCCGGATCGTCCAGATAAGAGCGCCACCTTCATCCGGAAGGTGTAAAACCGGTGTGTCGAGGTCGAATGATGGTTGTTGCGTTTCACGTTTCATTGGTCCGACTGGCTTTCAACTGATGACAGAATTGAGATGCGTGACGCCGGACTGTTGTAGTGAACCAGCGGCGTCATCCTGGTCAGCGGCAAAGTCCCAGCTGACATTACAGTGCTGCCAATAGCGGCTTGCAGGATGAAGGTCCTTTGAACAGGTCAGGCAGGAGTGTTTGTTGCCTGCAGCCCTGGCAGGATTGCTTTTTGAACCATCATCGGATTGATATTTTGTGATTTTTTCTGTGGACATCTTGTATCGTTCTTAAGCATTGAAAAAAAGAAAATGAAAGGGCAGGGGAAGGCTAGCTTCCCCTGCCTGATTTATTTCCCCCACTTTGAGCTTTTGCCCGTTGAATGGGTGTCATTGTATTTTGAACCATTGATGGTCACACTACCGCCCGTTTGTGAGAACTGAACGCTGCCACCGTTGCCGTTGGTCATTTTAGTGCCATCACTGTTTCATGAGTAGTTTCTGCTGGCTGCTTGTTTTTCGACCTCTTTACGGTCACTTTTGTTTAAGCTCATTTTTTTGTTTTTTTATTTAAAAAATTGTTGATTGACTGAAGTACGGCTGCTACCATAGGTTGCATCTGGCGGCGGTCTTGGGAAGGAGGGCAGGGATGTCATCATTGGATGATTTTTCAGAGAACACGGAAGTTTTTAAGCCACAGCAGAACCTGATTGATCCGGTGGCTTTCAAAGCACTGGTAGAGGAGCACGGCGTGAATTTTGCCAAAGGCTATCTCAAGGCCATTCATGAAATGGCTGAGGTCATTGGCAATATCATCGTTGATCCGCAGATTCATACAGACAGCAGCGGAGAGCCCTATCGTGTTCGTGAGTCGCAGGCTATGGCATACGGTAAATTGTGGCATCTTCATAAGGCACTTTATCGTTTTATCCAGGAGAGTGGCTTGCCGGTAAACCGTATCGCAAAGCCGTTCGATCATGGAACGAAAGCGCAAAACTTCTGAATATGTCGCGTGAAAAGCATCATTCGTATTTCCGGGGAATTACAGGAAAGTAGTCTTCGTAGGTGGGCGGAATTTTCTTAGGAACAGATTTCAGTAATTTTATTTTATGCTGAAACTGACCTACGAATTATACTTCGCATTTGACGTGATCCTGGTAAATGCGGTCAGGATCTCAATAGGCGATCCTAAAGGATTGCTGTCAAAAAACGCAGTCTGGAAACAGTTTGCCGATACGCTTAAAGGGGCTGAATTACTCAGGGGATTTACCAAAAATCATCTGGCCCGTAAATTTGAAGACCGGAAACCTGCGGATAAGATACCGATCAGTACAGAGTTGTTCTGCAGACTGATGGAATTTATTCGGCAAACAAACCCGGATGCCTTGCCGAACCCGCCAATGCACATAGAACGTCTCATGTATCACCTTCAGGCGGAAAGATGGGGACAGGCTTTTATCGATCAGTATTTTCCGGGCAGGCCGGAGTTGATTGATCACTTTCGCCTGATTGATAATGGAGACCCGAAACGAAAAGTATCAGAAGACAAGGCTGAAATAACGGATAGCAGTATCGGTACGGAATTTGTTTTTAACAATAGCCTTTTTACCAGACCGGTACATGAACGCCTGTGGACGCTGAATAATACTGTTTACACCATCGTTTACCAGCAGGGTGAAATGCTCGATTACGGGGTTGTCTCATTCAGGATCAAAGCCCCGAATGAGATATACGGTGAGTACAGAATTCTATACCAGCAGGAGGATAGAAGCTATCCGTGGAATCCCGAAGTTTTAAGCATGAAAGGACTGCTGTTTGGATCTGATATGGTGGTCCTTATCCTGGTCAACAACAACATCGCAAGAACGCACGTATGTACGATGCAGCTCTTCTACGATTCCAATTTAGATCTGAAAGGAAACTTCATCGTGGATTACCGGGAAGGTAAAACAAAAGATATTCCCGAAGAAAGAAAGGGTATGCGCACCGGTGAGATAACCTACATAAAATCCACGCCGGAAGCGGCCGGACAATACCTGGAGAAATCAATGGAAGGCAAAGAGCGGAAGAACGAATTTTATAATTACAAAGGAAGCAATTCAAGCTGATCCGCAGATTTTTTCCCTTGCCCGGTAACTGCTTTTCTGTACGCAATAATGTTGAAGGCTTTATAGTCCATCGGTGTGAAACGGTCAGTAATAATATCAGGATGCTGCGACATTACTTTACGCAGCATCATATCTGCCGGGATGATGCAGTCCAGCGCTGGCATCGACCCGAAATACTGCTGAATCTTTGAATGCACGATTGCTTCATATTGCGGCAGGTAGTTGTTGTAGTGTTCCAGCTCTTCCCAGGTGTACCTGATCTTATCCGCCCAGCCGAACTTATCCATGTCGTCATTACGGATATGGATAGCGTGGCGGGTCAGATCACGCTCATAATCTGCTGCCATGATTGTGCCTTTGTTGCGTTGATCAATGAGGGTGCGGATAAATACCTCATGGGGAATAATGACATTGGAATGGGGCAGGTAGCCTAATAATCGGATAATCTCATCCTGTGCGTGTTGCCCGTGTTCCGGATAAATGTTTGCATACGCTTCAATGTCCGACCACATAATACCAGCGCCGACCACCTTTTTATGTGCCGCATTATACTTTTCAACATCCCCATGATACATAGCCATCGCTTCGCTTCTGTCCCGCAGAAAGTCTTCATGGGTATAGGTCATAGCAAGTTCCCTGTTTAAAAAAACCTTCTTTGAATCATAACTTAATCCAGTCAAATAATCCACTTCAAAATCTCATTTTATGAAGGAAGAAAATCTGTCCGCAACGGAAGCCGCGGTCAATAAATATCTCTTGCAAGCACAGGAACAAATCTCGGACCTTGAAGATCGTATCGATAACCTGCCGTCAGACAAAGGGCCGGAATATAAACCGAAAGGCGGTCCGGGGGCTATGCAGACCAGAGGCTATGAACGCGTCGATCTTGAAAAGGAAATCGCTGCGTTAAAGGAACAGACGCTGGAGAAGATTGACCACGAGCTTAAAGATGCATCTGCAGAAATATAAGAAAAATGCAATCACAGCGTTGATAAATGGCTGTATCCGGATGCTCTTTCACCGGATCAGGAAAAGAGCCTGGGTGCATCCCAGGCAATGCTTGCAAGAAACATGTATGAAAAGAAGCACCCTGAAAAGTCGCCGGAAAAAGGGGATAAAAAAACGATGGAGCAGTCTGAATGTTTTATTTGGCAGCAGCGTTATAAGACGGATATGCCGGAGCCGGAAATCGCGCAAAAGGAACTGGTAAAGGAAGACATCAAAGACCTTGATGCTTCCCAGGAATTCGCTTTTAATCTTCGTTACAGTAACAGTGCGGGAGGTAAAAACGACATTGGAGATATGGATAAACAGATCGACAAAGATGACTTTGAGCCAGATAAAGATTAATCTGTCAATTTGCATTTTGATATTACCTGTAATGCATACAACCGGCACCGCAAAGATACTGCGGCCAGCTACCGCACATGGCCGCCAAAAGGGACGGCATAAAAACACAATGCGACCGCACGAAATCCATCTTATTTATTCCGTTTCCTTTTGGCTTTCGCACTTGCCCGCGAGTGGCTGATCGCTATGCCTTTTGTAGCCTGTATCCTGTCTATAAAGGGAGAAAAAGCTTAAATTTATTGTATCAGGCACAGCTGAAAACCAGCAATAAACCAAGAGCAGTCTAAAATTTGTAAGATGATTACGTGGGAGAATTTCGATGGAACAAAATTCCAAAAGTTTTGCAATGAGTTTTTACTGCTAGAAGTTTCGAAGCATGCGCACGTTTATTCGGCGCCAGGACCTGATCAAGGAATTGATCAACTATATCAAGGCACTTATGGCGATAAAAGTGGCAAATGGCGCTTTCAAGATAAGTTTCACTCTTCGGGAGATGCAAAAAAAGATTGGTACGCTTTAAAACGCGATGTTAAACATGATATCGTTAAGAACTATGCGGGCGAAGATTGTCTGGTTTTTATAACTAACGTTAATCTTAGTGACAGAAAAAAGAATGAATTGCAAGCAATTGCAAATAGCGCTTTTCAACTGATGACTGCTAATTGTGAGGTGTTTTTTTGGCATAGGGCATTTATCGAAGCTATTATACCGTCTCACCCCGTATTGTATCATTGGTATTGGAGCAATTCACCGCTTAGCTTACAGACAGTAAAAACTCACTTCAAATCATCCCTTGATCAAGCCAACAGTAAGAGAAACGGCTTTCAAAATGCCTTTATTGGTCGAGAAGAAGAGTTGGACGTTTTAAATTCATTTCTAAAATCAGAAGAACAAACAACCCTCGCAATTGTTTCTAATGGGGGGTATGGCAAAACAAGACTGTGTATCGAATTTATGCTTCAAATAGAACAGTCTGAAAGTGATTGGTTGCCATTTGTACTAGGACACCAAGGATACAACAGTAATGAATTTGCGCGTTTACTTCAGGAACCCAAACAGCTATTAATCCTTTTGGATAATGCCAACGAAGTTCCAGATATTTTTGAAGATCTAAAACGACAAGTGGAGTCTTTAAATGGACGAGCCAAATTGCTCATTACTACCAGAGATACATTGTTTAATCAAACGCTTGGTAGATTAAGCAGTCATAACAGAGATCTTACCAAAAAGAAACTCAAAGCTTTTTCGCCCGAAGTAACGCTGCTTATGTTGCAAGCAGAATTGCCGCATTTTAGCCATAGAAACCTTTTGGCACTAAGGAGTCTTTCCAGAGGTGTACCAAATGTCATTTTAGAACTGGTTAGAGCTGTAAAGTCCGGTCAAGACATCGCTGCAATTTCTGGCGATGATTTCTTCGCTCACGCTGTCTTGGATATCGTTTCTCAAGCTGTTAATGATGTTCTACAAGTTCATAAGATATCAGAAGAGATTACTATTGAATTGTTGCGTCTTTTAGCAATCATCAGTCCAGTTTCAAATGATTTATCAACCACTCATTTTTTTGCACATGCACTTTCTATTACCAATGACAAGGTTGAAACTATTATTAATCATCTTACAGATATTGGTTTGATCGAAAAGGCCAGAACAATAGCAATCAAACCTGATCCTTATAGTGATGTGATTCTCGCAGAAGCTTGTAAAGGAAGTCTAAGACTAATTGATAGAGTTAAGCAACTGCCCGGTGCAGAGCAATATTTAGAAAACATCATCAAAAACCTAGCTGAAGCTGAAATTCCGACTACAGAAAAGCAGTTGTTTACACAAAGCATGTTGCATGATTATTTCGAACTGATCACAGAAGAGGGGACATCTATTCAAAAAATCAAGCGCTCAATGGAGCTGGCAAAAGATGTTAGCTATACAAAACCTGAATTAGCTATCACTGCAATAAACAAATGGATCGAATTGTTGAGCGATCCAAATCATGCTGTTCACCATGAGAAAGACAACAACAATCAGCAGAAATCATTTGCCGATACCATAAATCAAACTGTTGCAGGAATATTCGACAATATGTTTGCCGACGCATTGATTAAAGATCCAAGCAGGTTAAACAATCTTCATTACCTGCTGGAGCAGTTCATTAAAGCAAGTGGCTATTTTGAAGCGATCGCAAGTTGTTATGGGTTTGATTATTGGCATTGCAAATGCGCAGGATATCGTGTAAGCAAATGTTGTCTATTGCAGGAATTTTTAAAAGAAATAATTGTTCGTTATTTAGCAACTGACGATCAGTTTAGTATTCAGTTTGCTATGGAAGCATACAAGGTGCTTATGAAACTCGAATACAATGGTACCTCTTACTATGACAGCCACCAGATGACCATCCACTACTCAAACTACTCATTACCTGAATGTGCTCATACTAAAAAATTTAGGCTGGAGCTTATACAAGCGCTGACGAAATTTTACCATGGTGTAGCCATAACTTTTGAACAAAGGCAAACTGTACTCGATGATCTATCCCGGAAACTTTTTTACATTTCTGAAGCGAGCAAAGGAAGAACAGAATTTAATGTTGATGATGAGATTGATGTTATTCTTGATTTTCTGAAAGAATTATTATCAGACAAGCCAGAAATATGGGAAAAAGTAAAGATTGCTGAAGTTACTGGCCACTGGGATAAAGGAAAACTGAAACCAGCTTTTGAACAGGCTTTCCATGAAATTAGGCTACTATCAAAGGCTTCTGGAAGTATTAAGGAGGAGCTGGAATTGCTTTTGCGAAGTAAAGAATATTTTGAAGTTAGAAAATATGCTGGCAGCGAGATTCTACGCATCATTGATGCTTACAACAATGACAGCGTCTTTCTAAAGGATTTTATTGAAATGAGTGCTGATAATTTAGGGCTCGGAACAGGCTTTAATGAGGGGTTAACTGCAATCACTGAGAGCAAACCCACACTCGCCAAGAAGTTGTTTCAAACGGTTATAGATTTTTACCCGGAAATGATACCACAATATTCATCTTTGGTAAGAGCAAATTTTCAGGACGAACAGTACTTCAATTCGGTTATTCAAACTGTATTTTCAAAACATCCTGAACATTTATCAGCAATAATATGGATGTTGATATATGGACGTAATGGTGAGGCAAAATATCGTAGGTATGAAGATTTTGACTTTTTTGAAAAAGCTATTAATAATGATGATCGCCGTAGCATACACCTTTTAGATGTGCAGCTTATTCAATATGCTTTTGTCGATAAAAGCAGGGTATTCAAGTTATATGATGCAATGTTTCCAAAACTAAATGATCAGAGTATAGGTCAAATTCTTCATCACATTTTTACTGATCCAGTAGTTAAACGTTCTTTTGCCGTAGATCTAAGAGGTTTTCTGTATAACCATTTGACACTAATTCCTATTGATGAAGCCTTCGGAGGTGACGAAGTCCTTACTTTCTTAGAAGAAGAATTTGGTTTTGAAGGACTTTATGATTTTGCCAGATCATGGACAGAACATAAAGTAGATCAAAGTCCATATGGCTATTTTTCTTTTCATGATCATCATTTCAGAAATAAAGGAGATACACCGGAGGATGAAACCACTAGATTCATGCGGGTTATAAGAAAATACTTAGATATTCCAACTGATAGACGAGAAGCGAAGGCTGAACGTCAGATATTGAAACTGTTTCGGCCAACGAGCGGTTTCAATAATGAAATGCAGCAACAAGTAAACATCCTTCTAAAGGAGATTCAGTTTAGTGAAGATAAGTTATGGGCTATAGCTTCGGCGCTTTCTGTGTTTCCGCCAATGACAGAACAGATGATAAGAACTATGTGCTTGTGTGCCGATGCTTATCTAAAATGCACTTCACAGTTGGCAACAACCAGATTGGTTAACGACTTCTTTGGCAGTGATTTTTATTATAACACCGGCGGGGTACGTACAAAATCTGGCACAGGTCCTTTCCCACAGGATGTACATAAGAAGCAACTACTAGAAAGTGTAATTGCTGAAAATACGTTTTCAGAGCCTGTTACTCAGTTCTTGGATAAATGCCTAAAAAGAGTCCTGTCAAATATTGAAGAAGAGATAAATTCAGATACACGTCGCCTTGTATGGCACTAGATCACAATGAAGTTTCTATAACCAAGCAAAATGCCACATCGACTATGGCAATAAATGACTACTCAATTAATACAAGTTTGATCATAAGTGATCTGAAGCGTAATAGAAAAGATTTTAGCGATGACTTCATCACCCAAGCGATTGAGCCATCGCTTGAATTTAATCTAATCAATAAAGGCACAAGGACATTTACTCTTCCAACGGAAGAGTTTTTTCAGAGCAAATACGTCGTTAATAAAGAACTTTATTTAAATCTTGAGAAAGAACATAACGGATTCCCAATACCACAATACTTCATTTATCCAGAGCGCAATGGGCTAATGTCCCTCATCGATATCACGAATTCATGCCAACTCGGGAAAGAGGACTCTGATTATGATCTGTTTTTTGCACTACAACTTTATCAAACAGACCTTTTAGATTTAAGGGAGTTCTTAGATTTTCATCTACGAGAAACATTTGATAGTAATAAGAGGACATTCAACGATTTCATTGAATGCTTGTTTCTAAAGTATGATTTCTTTCTAACCTGGAAACACAGGCAAATAGCTGATAAGTTTTTTGTTCGTTTAGATGAGACAATAACCTATGTTAGCCATGCTAATTCTGCCAGCATAACGTCGTTTGCGTATGCGAGAGATATTGAATGGTATCGGGATGCGCAAAATATACCTAACCAAAAGACAGTTACAGCAACTATAAATTTCTTGGATGCCAACCCTCTACCTGAAATCAGCACACTGCTCTGCCTAAATGTTGTTTTTAAGCAAAAGGACAAATTGTATCAACTTTTAGATAGGCCCAATGAATATATCCAACACTTAAAAACAGTTCCCGTTTCAGAGCGATTTAAACATAGGATTTATGGATTGCTACTTTATTGGCATGGCGGCTTTCCTGCAAGCAATCTAAATGATGAATGCGATGCTATTTTGAAACTGGTTCAAAAAGAATTTCTGGGCTATCAGGAAATAACACCGGAGAAAGAGTTTTGTAAAGCAGATAGCCAGCTTAGGAATAAATGGATGAAACTTACCATCGCGGCCAACACAGCGATAAATTCAGGAGTAGGAATTGAAACGATCTACCAGGCGTTGAACACAGAGCGAGTAGGTGGTGAAGTTACTTTTAAGAATTTCAATGATCTTTTTGAAGCCGCAGTTATTAATGGTGCTCTTTCATTATCTGCTGATAAGTCAGAACTACTTATTCTGCGTAGCAGGTACAATTATCAATACAATGTGTGGCTGCAGGAAGATAGGGGCTGGGAATACGGAAATGAAGAGCAGTATGAAAGTTTTCTAACAAAGGAAAATTTTCTTGCTTACTTATCTCACGAGCGCAGGCAAAACGAAAAACAAGCTGAACATATTAGCAAGGAAAAGCAATCTTGGAATATCGATCACAGACAAGAAGAAATAGAACCCTATAGCATCTCGTGGAGTTCTCAAAATACAATCACGTTTCGGAAACAAAGCATCCAGTTTCCTTTCGATTGTTCTCAGCTTGCTCATCATCTTACCACTCTGAGGCCCCTTCTTTTAGATGAGCATGTATGTGGAACAGATATTCAAGCTTTCCCTGACTTGATTTTTAGTGCAGAATTAAGAAGTCATCCAGATTTATCTGCATGGATATACAATATCATAGAGACATGGGTGGAAGATATAGAGTACAATTTGCACAGAGGCGAAAAAAAGAGGCTTTTCGATGGGTTTTTGGAGGGGTGTCGGGAGCGTGCAAAATCTGTGATGATAGACGAAAAAGGGGAGTTAACTAAAACCTATTCTGTTTCCACCTATGGTTTACTGCACGCATACTTAGCACTTGCAAAGGGGCAGGCTGTAACAAAACAGAACCAAGAAGATTTAGCATTAAAATATGGTTTTCAAAGCGGCCAGAAGTTGCGAAATGAATTCCTGAAGTACAGTAGAGAAGATAGACGATTAGACCTCAGTATCAGCAATAAGAGATCGGCACAAACTCACTTAGAACGATTTAAATCAATTCTGTCTATGTTGAGACAAATCAATCAGCAGGCCTATGAACTCGCTTCCAACGATATGGCTCATTTAGAAAAACTCTTTAGTAAATACTTCTGAAAACTGTAACCGGTTACAACCGGTTAGTGGTTTTCGTGTAACATAACCTTTGCTTAAGTAAAGCAGAGATATGATTACGACATACAATTTTTTATTTCTATCATTAAATAGGCACCAAGCTGATAATGCCTTAAAATTTGACTCACTTGAATTAGCTAGTAACACAAGGCTGCTTTTGTCGGTACCCCTATAATCAGGACGGTTTAAAAGTGGAGTATCATCTCTAATTTTAAAACCAACCAACAGTGGAAATGAAGAAATCAAGATTCAGTGAGAGCCAGATAGTGAAGGCTCTCAAGGACCAGGAAGGCGGTCTGAAGGTCTCAGAGATCTGTCGCAGCTTAGGCATCAGCGACGCCACCTTCTACCAGTGGAAGAGCAAGTATGGGGGCATGGAAGCATCCGACGTCAAGCGGCTTAAAGAGCTGGAAGAAGAGAACAGTAAGCTGAAGCGTATGTATGCTGACAGTGCGCTGGAAGTGCAGGCGATGAAAGATCTGTTCGCAAAAAAAGGCTGGGCCCTGCCACACGGGATGAAGCCGTGAACCAGTTAAAGGAACACGGCATCAGTGTGGACAGGGCCTGCAAGCTATCAGGGGTGTCGAAGAGCGGCTATTATTATAAGAGCCGAAGAGACGATACGGGGCTCATTACCGAGCTGCAGGCGTTGGCCGAGGCGCATCCGTCCTATGGGTTCAGGAAGTGCCTGGCGATGCTCAGGCGTAAGGGCAGCACGGATAATCACAAGAAGGTTTACAGAGTTTACAGGCTCTTGCAACTGAACCTGCGCAGGCGCAAAGGCAAGCGCAGACTGCCGGAAAGAATCAGGCAGCCTTTGGAACAGCAGCCATCGGTCAATCAGGTGTGGGCGCTGGACTTCATGAGCGATAGCCTGGCCTGCGGCGGTAAGGTGCGCACGCTGAATGTGATGGACGAGGGCAGCCGGGAAGGGCTGGCCATAGAGGCGGCATCTTCGATTGGCTCGCAGCGCTGCATCCGGGTGCTGGAACGGGTCATTGAGGCAAGGGGTGCGAAGCCGGTGATGCTGCGCTCAGACAACGGGCCGGAGTTTACATCAGTTGCTTTCACTGAGTGGTGCAAAGAGTGGGGCATCAGTCAGATGTTCATCCAGAAGGGCAAGCCGATGCAGAACGGGTATATGGAGCGCTTCAACGGCTCGTTCCGTCGTGAGATACTGGACATGTACTTGTTCATGGAACGCTGGCAGGTGCAGGATATGGCCGATGGGTGGCTGAGGCATTACAACACCGAAAGACCACATGAAGGGTTGAACAATAAAACGCCCGGCGAGTGGGCCGCAGAAAACGCTCAGCCCGTGAGCGGGGGTACCCCCGCTCACGGGCTGATAAGCCAAAAACAAATCAAAACCTCTACTTTAGAACCGTCCTAAAACAGGGGTACCGACACTTGGGTAAACGTTAAGCGAAGGCTGCGCCTTCGTTTGGGTATGGCAGTAGACCCAATGATCCTCATACATTGTTGGGAGGCGATGCAAATGGAAATGGTTGGAATACTATGACAAGGTCAGATGGGACTCAAATATGGACACAAACAAGAGGTGGCGATATCATCAATGGCGGCATTAATCAGACGCCAAAAACATTTAATGCAAAAACGGGATTATCGGCTCCAATAGCACCTAACTCAACTAGATAATATAAAAATGGAAACACTAACAGTAAAGCAGGGTTATATCGCAATGTATAAGTTTTTACAGGAATTACAGCGCATGACAAATTCAGATGATCTAGCTGGATTTTTAGATGGTATGTCTTTTCTGGAAGATGGCGGAACGGCAGATCCTGCTGCATGGCATGATTGGCTGGAAGCTGTAAGAAAAACTCTTGCAGACGATACTCCACCGTTGCTCACTTTCATTAGTTGAGCGTAGGTCTCCCCCGCTGCCCAGTTGTTCGAGGTGTTGCTTTTTCAGCACACTTCGAACGGGGGGAAAGTTGAGCCGTTTGTAGCGGCGTTATGATACCGTCATCAAAGCACCCCGCTGCCACAGTCCTGAAGCACTGATAAGTGCGCAGGCGGTTATTTAAGGACAGATTATTAAACACACATAAACAACCCAAACAAGTAAAAGACCAAAATGAGAAAAGTACTCTTAAGCTGTGCATCAGCAGTATTATTATTCAGTGCCTGTAAGAAAAGTGATAATGGAGGTGGAGGTGGTAACACCAGATCCACTACGCTTACCAATGGCAAATGGCTGCAGACCGCGCAGACCAGCCAAACGATCACTAACGGGGTAGGCGGCCTGGTGGATGATGATTTTGCCGGCATGTCAGCCTGTGAGAAGGATGACTATACCATCTTCAACAGCAGCAACCTGATCATCATTGATGAAGGAGCTACCAAATGTGATGCAACAGATCCGCAGCAATACACGGTAGGCCAGTGGACACTGCTGGATAGTGATACGAAGCTGCGTCAGTCCGGTCCTTCAGCAACGATCAACTGGGAAATTGACCAGCTGGATGGCAGTACGCTGAAGATGAGCAATTATATTACCAACGGCAATGTAGTGTACAAAAACACCTCTACATTTACCCATATCCCTTAAGCTGGTAATCAGTTGAGATAAAAGAAGTCCTGTGCATTCGTACAGGACTTCTTGCTTGTTTGTAAAGAGATCCCCCGTTGGTTTAAGTGTTCGCGATAGCGGCACTTAAATCTGATTATGAGAAGAGGACTCTGTCCGGTTAAGGGTGCATAATTGTGCTTTCAAAGCCAGACGGAGTCTTTGATTTATCAGACATTTAAGTCTGCTTCGCAAGACTTAAACGAGTGGGGAAATTAGAATATTACTATTTATCAATGAAAAGGTTATTTACATCGTGGCTGATAGGATTGTTGCCATTTGTTTCTATAAGCTACTGGTACGGCTGGAGTGATGATGCATTCCGCAGGACAGGGCATTGGTATAGAGATTTACCGGCATCTGTGGGCTACTATGTAGGTTGGGTGTTTCCTTATTGGTGGAGCATAATACTAATAACCTCTGTTGTGTTTGGTTTCATTGTGTACACACTAAGAGTTATAGTGAATAAGCTAAGCAAGAGATAATATATCACCAGTTACCAGTTGTTCGTAGGGTGTGTTGCGTGTAGCAGTTAAGCGAAGGCTGAATCCATTAGCTTTTCTCAGGACGGAACAAACTATACGCAGTATTTTATACGGGTTGATACGGGATATGTACGGGGTATGTACGGGACTACTACGGAGTATCTACGGAGCTATAACGGACAAACTGCGACCCATACACGACGGAAAAGAGGCGCAATACAGGCAACCGCTCATGGCCTCACCTTCAGCGGTGCATAATCCTGAAGATGCTTAGCCCGGCACCTGGACCCATGTGCCATCTCCCGCTCCGAGCTGTGCCTGCGAGAATACGCGCGACAGCCTCGCCCATAGTGCCTATACTGAGTTCCTGTATCAACCATTATTGTTTTTAGCCTGTCACCTGCAAAGATTCTGGCATAGATGCTTCCTGTAAGACCGCGCTTACCATAAAGGCATCACAATTAATTTTTCCACTTTTGTTATATGTCGTAATGAAGCAAACCACAATCATTAAAAACGGTCTGAAAATTAGTTTGATTTTGTCTGGAAGTCCTTTTATGTTTTTCTCGATATTAGTTTTGTGTAGGTGTCACTATAATGGTATACAACTCATAATGGGCACACATTAGCGTCAACCAACAGCTAAAGGCACAAAGGACTGATAGTTGCAAACAATTGGGTCATATTCATTATGTGAGTGCAATATTGCATTGCATGTTGAAAAAAACAAATGAAACTCAAGGTTGTCATACAGATAGCTGCTAATGAAGGTAGGCGCTTTATGGTGCGTAGTCCATCAAAATAAGCTATTGCCACGGCCGCTTACAACAGACGGCAGGCGGCAATTAAGGATATGAAGCTACGCAGCCTTTCTACGCGATTGATACCAAATGGCGCCTATTTGCCGCCGATCAGAACATTATTTGGTCATTCGGAACATTTCGGTTTATATAGTCTGTTCCTGACCTATGTTAGCAATAGTTTGTCCATTGCAGGTTTTTGATATGCTCACATTGTTCCGGCGTCGATCTGGCGCTATGCCATCAACATGTTGCAAAAAACAGCCGTGCCTTGAGTGGCCCATATATCTGATGATTGACCGCTGCTGCAAGGTTCAAACGCCATTCATGTCTATAAACAACTGGTCCATATGAAACTAACCACTGCTTTTAAATCAATTGCATCAGCAATGTTCATCTTGTTGCTGAATGACCTACCTGTCATTGCCCAGCAGCCTTCGTTAAAAACATCAAACGGTACCGCTTATATCTTAGGTGGTAACGAGAAGGAATACGGCATTACTTACGACGCCTCCGGCAACCTGTATATTGCAGGCTCTTTTGCGGCAACGGCCTCTGTAAATGGCATGCCGGGTACAGACAACCTTGTATCCGCAGGGAGCGATGATATTTTTCTTGCCTCCTACACTGCCACCGGTGCATTCCGCTGGGCAAAAGGAATCGGTGGTTCAGGCTCGGAGATCGCGCGGGCGATAGCAGTAGATGCATCGGGCAATGTGTATATAACCGGAACCAACAACAGTTACAGCGTTAATTTTGATCCCGGCAACACTGCCACTGCCGCCAGTACGATCTCTGTGGCAAACAGCAATTCCGACGGGTTTATTGCAAGCTATACCAGCACCGGGACTTTCCGTTGGGTGAAGGCCATCGGGGGAACCAACGTCGATGACGGCTACGGAATTACCGTAGATGCAAGCAGCAACATAACGATTGTGGGCAGTTTCTCTTCATCTACGGTCAACTTCAATCCCGGGTTCGCCTCAAACGCGTCCAACACTTACAGTTCAAGCGGCAATGCCGATATTTTTTTAGCAAGCTATACCGGCACCGGTACTTTCCGTTACGCCAAAGCCATCGGCTCATCAAGTCAGGAATATGGTATGGGTATTGCTGCCGATGCTGCAGGTAATACATTCATTACAGGATCCACGACTTCTACGGCCTGCAATTTCAACCCCGGCGCATCCACAACGAGTGCCAATACATCTACCGTTTACGGCAATTTTGATATCTACCTGGCAAGCTACGATAACAATGGCGCCTTCCGCTGGCTCAAAAGCATAGGTGGTAATTCCACTGATCAGGGATATGCAGTAGCGGTGGATAACAGCGGTAATGTAAGTGTAACCGGAGCGTACCTGGGTGCAGGGATCAATTTTAATCCTGGAGCTTCTGCTACCAGCGTCAACACGCCCCCTACTTACGGGGGAACCTACGCCTACGATATTTTTGTGGCCAGCTATACAAACGCCGGCGGCTTCAATTGGGTAAAAGGTATTGGCGGTACAGGCCAGGATTTTGGCTATGGGATAGCGGCCGATGCTAATGGCAATGTAATTGCAACGGGTGTAAGCGCGAGCACAGGTGTTAATTTCAATCCCGGAGCTTCCGGCAATGCGGCCAACACGTTTTCAGCAGCCGGCTTTCAGGATGCTTTTATAGTGAGCTACAGCGTCAGCGGGGCGTTCAATTGGGCAAAAGACATTGGCAGCGCAGGAAGCGCAACAAGTGGATACGATGTAGCGGTTACCGCTGCCGGCACCGTTGGTGTAGCTGGCTTTTTCAGCGCGCAAGTTGATTTCAATCCCGGCAGCACAGCTGCGGTGCTTAGCACTAATGGTAATGACGGGTTTATACTTCAGCTAAGCAGCACCGGCACATACTCCTTCGCATCTGATATCGGATACTACGGCAGCAATACCGGTGGCATGGCCGGTAAAGCGATTGCCTATGATGCTGCGGGCAACAGCTATATGGCCGGCTTCTTTAATAATACGCACGTAAACTTCGGCACAACCGCGGCCCCATTTTACTTAACGGCTATTGGCGGTAATGATGTTTACCTGATAAGCTATGATGCCGCCGGTACAGTGCGCTGGGGGAAGTCTATTGGCGGAGTCAGCAGCGACCAGGCCTTGGGCATCACTATAGACAATGCCTCCGATATCTACGTGACAGGGTCAGTGAGCAGTGCCGTTAATTTTGATCCAGGTGCAGTACCCACCATGCTGAATACACCTGCTTTTTTGGGAGGAAGCGACATTTTTATAGCCAGCTATAACAGCAATGGCAGTTTCCGCTGGGCAAAGCTCGCAGGTGGCGCTGCATATGATGAAGGTGCAGCGATTGCAACCGATGGCACCAATATTTTCATAACAGGCAGGAATAACAGCGCCGGTGCTGTTTTCGATCCTGGTGCTACCTCCACCAGCGCCAATACGGTATCTACTGCCGGATCATACGATATTTTCGTGGCCAGCTACAGCGGCAATGGCACGTTCAGATGGGTAAAAAATATCGGCGGTTCAGGCTACGATCAAGGTTATGGCATTGCTGCCGATGCCGGGACTGGCAATGTTTTCATAACGGGCGTCAATGCGAGCACCGGGGTCAATTTTGATCCGGCAAATGCCTCTAACAGCACTAATACTGTTGCTACATCAGGCACGACCTATGATATCTTTATTGCCAGCTACACCAATGCCGGTGGGTTTCGCTGGGTGAAAGATATTGGCGGTACCGGTTATGAAATGGGCTATGGTATCGCCACAGATGCTTCAGGCAATATCTATGCAACTGGCGTGAACAACAGCCCCGGAACCAATTTTGATCCCGGTGCCACATCCTCAACCGCCAATACGTTCAGCACCGCCGGCGGTAATGATATTTTCATCGCAAGCTATACCGGTAGCGGTACCTTTCGCTGGGCAAAAGATATAGGCGGCTCAGGTACCGACAATGGCGCGGCCATCGCTACAGACAATACCGGGAGTGTTTACGTGACCGGGTACATCTCAAGTGCCGGTGTAAACTTCAATCCCGGGGCTACGTCCACTGCCGCAAACACGCCTCCTTTTAGTGGCGGCACTCCTATCTTTATCGCCAGCTATGCAGGTGCCAATGGCTCCTTCGCCTATGCAAATACGTTTGCGTCTTCAGGTAATAACTATGGGTATGGCATCGCTGCCGGCAGCTCGGGTGTCGTCTATCTTACCGGACAAAAATCTTCCGGCGCTCTTAATGTAAATCCTTTCGGAAGTAATTTGCTGCCAGCAACCCCCACATCGGGTATCTTCACAGCCTCTTATAGCCAGTGCTACGGCCCACTGGTGGCATCGTCTTCTACGGTGACAACGATCACACGAACCATTTCCGGTGCAACGACCCTGCAAAATGACTGCGTTTACGCAGCAACGGTCACGCCATCCGGCACAACGCCTGTAAGCGGCAGCATTACCGCTACGGTTTATGTTGATAATACTGTTCCCACTTACAGCGGGCATGCATATGTAGCCCGCCGGTATGACCTATTGCCTGCCACCGGCGCGAACAGTGCGACCGGCACCATCACACTGTACTACACCCAGCAGGATTTTGACGACTATAACGCAGCTAACGGCAGCGACCTCGATCTGCCAACCGGCGCTTCGGACGCCTCAGGCATTGCCAACCTCAGAATTACCCAGGCTCATGGCACATCTTCTACTGGACTACCCGGCAGCTACAACTATACCGGTGCGGGCGCAAAGAGTGTTCTGATCGACCCTATGGATAGCAAAATCGTTTACAATATGGCAGCTCAACGCTGGGAAGTAACCTTTTCGGTTACCGGTTTCAGCGGATTTTTTGTCACTGGCAACCTTAGTACGCCATTGCCGGTCATACTCGTAGACTTCAGCGCAGTGAAACAAAATGAAACCAGTAACCGTATCATGTGGCAAACCGGTGGGGAGCTGCCAGGTACAAGCTTTGAAGTGGAGCGCAGCAACGATGCACAGCTGTTCAATATATTGGGTGCGGTACCCTCAAAGGGCAGTCATTCATTCTATACTTTTGAGGATGACGGCCCGCTGACGGGCGACAATTTTTATCGGTTAAGGGTAACTGAGGCGAATGGCAATGTGAATTTTACCAAAACGGTGCTACTTACCAATTCAGCCAATAACGGAGGTGTAGTGGTAAGCCCTATACCTGCAGCACAGTCGGTAGTGATTACGAATACAGATAAAGCAAACGATAATCTTCCGACAGCCATATACGATATGAGCGGCAATGAAATGATCCGTTTTATAATGAAACCGATCAATATAATAAACATCAGCGCCTGGAGGCCGGGTATGTACAGCGTCGCTTTACCGTCTGGCAAGGGAGTCAAATTGTTCCGCCAGTAAAAGTTCAATGTACGTGCGCATCGTCGCCACGAAGAAATCAGCGGGTCCCAGGTTCGAGCCCTACCGGGGACACCCGATAGGGCTGGCTTCTAATTTCTGAAGCCAGCCCTTTTCTTTTTTCGTCCAAAGCCGCGCCAGCTCTGCTTATCAGCTCGACGGTTTTGTTCAGGGTGATGGTTCGATATTGATTATTTTCAAAAACGAGATTTTCGGCGAACATCGAACCAATCAGCTTCTGTTTTACCTGCAATGTGGCTGAAACGTAGTACTGGCGCAGGTTTTGCAATAATTGAAGGGCGCCTTGTAGATGTTCGTTCAGTTTTTTGCCCAATTGCCCTGCGTCCGCTTTCTCCTGTTGTAGTGCTCTGATTTCAGGCTCGTAACGGCCTTTTATTTCCCGGTAATCTGCCGGGGTAATTTCACCATCCACCATCATTTGCTGAGCGTTTGAGATGCGCTGCTGGTGTTTTGCAATCAGCGCTTCATTGTCCTTAGCGCTTTTGCTGTTTTCTGCGCTTGAATTCTTGGATTGAGCTTTTAGTATTTCATCGAACAGTAGAATGCTTTCATTGTTCGCACTAATCTTCTCTAGCTCATCCAGCAAAACACTATTCGCCATTGCAGCTTTAAATCTTACGCCACAAGCACTATTGCAGTGGTAGTAGAAATACTTACCGCCATTCCCACTTGAGCCACTGCCCGTAAGCTTGTTGCCACATTTAGGGCACTGCAAGAAACCCCTTAATGGAAGTTCCTCTTTGGCGCTGCATGTTGCCGGCATTGTGCGTTTCTTGCCATTCAGTACATCTTGAACATCATAGAAAAGCTTCTCGCTAATCAGTGGCTCATGAATTGCTTTGATGAGCCTGGCTTCCTCATCCTTGTAAGCCGGTAAGAATACCTTGCCCATATAAATAGGATTACGTAGCAGATAGTACAGGTTATTACGGCCAACCTTCAGACCTTTCTTTGCTGCCTGCCGCCAAATGTCCCTGGCGCTGTATACGCCTGTAGCAATCATTTCGAATATCCAACCTATGGTTTCACAATCCTTGTTAGGCACTATTATCGGCTTGTTAGCCTCATCGCGGGTATTCTTGTAACCTCTTGGTGCGGTAGTGACGTAACGGCCTTCTTTCAAAGCTCTGCGCATGCCTGCAATAGTATTGAGCGAACGCCTGTCATTCTCTACCTCGGGCGCTGCCAGATAAAAGGCTAGCATAATCTTGTTTTCGGGTACAGAAAGATCGAGTGGCTGCTCAATCGCCTGCGGCTCTACACTGAGCTTTGCCAGTTGATTGATCATGCCATAAGCATCGCCAGCATTGCGGCTAAACCTGTCCCACTTCAGGAAGAGCAAAAGATCTGCGGCTTTCCGATGCCTTTTCAGAAAGGTGAGCATCTCTGTAAATGCAGGCCGGTTAAAGCTCTTGGCGGAATGGTCTTCCCGGTAAAATCCGACCACCTCAATATTTTGATGTTGGCAGTACAGTCTTAACCGTTCTTCCTGATGGGTGAGGCTGTAACCTTTCTCTGCCTGTTCATCTGTACTAACCCGTACGTAGATAATTGCTCTCTTCATTTTGGGTAATCTGATTGTGCGTAAGTGGAATGATGATTGGCGGTTGATCGGTATGTCTTATTTGAATATCGGCTATGGATGCAAGTTGGTATAGAAACTCCCGGACTTGGAGTAACTCTTCATCTAAATACTCAAGCCCGTTTGCACACATGATTTCACGGCAGCGCTGAATAGGTATTTTGGTCTTTTCCTCGATGCCATCTGTATGTTTTAGCGGGCTAAGCGAGATAATTTTTGCTTGTTTCTTATTCCTGTTGATAGCTGTGCTCAAACCTTTAGCCGGAATACACTTATTCGTTTTCATGTCAAAGATAGAAGCTGTTTTGGGATTCTAAAAAATATTTACTAAAATACGCGCGCGAGGTTCCGTGAGGTCGCTGCCTCATGCCTTGTCGTCGCCGGTTGTTGTGAAGTGTGGTTAGCTTTCTCATAGTCGTCAATTCTTTTAGAATTGACCACGAAGGTCGAAAGCCGGGGGTACCCCCTGAAGTACCCGCTCTTCTGTTAATCCCTTCTTTCTTCCTCTTCCAGGCTTATAGCGGCCTCTATTTTTTCCACCAGCTTCGGTGCATTGATGGACTCTAAAAGCGGAACAAGGGCCTTTAGATTCTGGATGTGGTTGGGCTTATCGGTGACGCTGCCTGTAGGAAATCTTTCTTTGACAGTGCCTACGGCTATACCGGTAAGCGCAGCTATGAAACGTTGCTGCCGGGCACCCTGCCGGTCTCCCAACTCTATTCCGGCCCACCGCATGAGGTAGTAAAGCGCCAATACCTTTTGGGCGGCCGTCAGCGAGGTGCTCTTTTCATCCTTGACTTCTTCGACCTGTTCTGCGGTTAGCTTATTGGCGCTGCTGCTCTGATCGAGCAAATCCATCAGCTCTTTGATCCTATCCAGGAAATGCTCGCCTGCTGCGTAGTCTTTGTAGCCTTGCAGTATGGGATAGACAAGATGATCCTTAGGAATATCACTGAGGCTGGCTTGTTCAATGCTGGTGAAGTCTATTGTTTCCAGTTGCCCTGTCTGGCAGGTAAATCCTGCGTATCGCTCGGTGAACGCTGTTACGTCATCCATACTAATGGCAGATTGATCCATCAGTTGCTTGAGCAATGGCAGCTGAGCATAGCCATTATCATCAAGGGATTTTAATGCTACCAGCCTGTCAGTATAGTACTGCGTCAATAATTCGAGCTGCTCTTTGCCGGTACGCAGTCTGTTGAGCTGGAGGTTTACCTTCAAGAGATTGCCATTGGCCTCATGCAGGCCGAGATCTGTCAGGGCTTGCTCATGTCGGGCTAAAAGTTTGGTTACAGCGATTAGTGGGCTCATTCAATTGAATTTTCTCAGAACAGGTGCATCTTATCAGGATGGGTTGAGAAGGTACAAAGAAGACCGGAAAATGAGGAAACGCCTCGCAGGTTTGTATTTATTTACCGGACGTAATGTCAACCGAAATCAGGGTTAAGAATCCATGGTTGTGGACGTGGGACAACTTTTTTCAGGGCGTGACACAGGACATGGTTCCGGTAGGGTTCCAACAGGGTTCCTTTGTAGTTCCTCGTAGTTCCGACGTGGTACTTCCTGGTAGTAATGTGGTTCCTTTGGGGTAGTTGAGGCGTTTCCCTTGTTCCAAAATGGTTCCTGCAGGGTGAATGCCTGGCAGAAGCTATTAAAAACAGTATCATGGCGGATGCAGAGGCCGTGCTTTCTAAACTACAAACCGTAGAGCGGGAGCTGCAGGCAAGTGACGGACGTCAGTTCCTGATGCGTGCCGTTCCATATCGCACTGTCGAGGACCGCATCAATGGTGTAGTCATCTCGTTTGTGGATATAACATCTCGCAGGGCAGCAGAGGAGGAGTTGCGGAAAAACAATAATCGCCTGCTACAGTCTATGGCTGCACTGAAGGCAGGTTGGGGCGACTGGGACTGGGCTACAGGGGAGGCCATCTGGAGCGAGGAAGGCAACGCATTATGGGCTTCAGTACGGATGAGGAAGCTGCTACTGCTGAAGGCTGGCTCGCCCGCATCCACCCCGATGACCGTGCACGGGTGGCGGCTACATCCGCTGATGCAGCAAAGAACCGGATTCCCATCAATATGGAGTACCGCGTGGTGCATCATGATAACAGCGTTCACCATGTGCTGGGTACAGGGATGGTAACATATAATAATGAGGGCAAACCCGTTGCCAGTACTGGCCTGGTAATAGATATCGACGAACGAAAAAGCGCTGAGGAAGCTTTGCGGGAAAGTGAAGCACGGCTGGCAGCATTCCTGGAACAGCTGCCGGTAGGTATTGGCTTATCGGATATGCAGGGCAGGTGGTTGCTCACCAATCCTACAATGGCCCGCTTCGGCTTGACGGAATTTATTCCTTCGCGCGAAAGAGATGGTATGAAACACTGGCGCACCTGGGATGAGGCTGGCAAACTGGTGGCACCTGCCGACTGGCCGGGTGCAAAGGGGCTACGTGGCGAGCGGGTGCTGGGCGCTGACTTTTTATATACGGCAGATGATGGGGAAGAAACCTGGACACGTATTAGCTCGGTACCATTTCTGAGTGCAGATGGCGAAGTAACCGGCGCTATTAACATCATACAGGATATCAACGCGCATAAGTTGGCCGAAAGAGCGTTGCGCCAAAGCGAGGAGCGGTTGCGAATTACAATGCAAAGCGTAAGCGATTACGCCATTATTACTACCAACGCTCAGAATAAAATCACCGGCTGGAGCGGGGGCGCTGAAAGTATATTCGGATATACAGCAGCTGAGGCCATCGGGCAATCCTACAAGCTCATCTTTACCCCCGAAGATATTGAGGCAGGCATTCCCGATGAAGAGCTGCAGCAGGCTGATGAGCAAGGACGTGCCTCTGACGAACGCTGGCATATGCGTAAAGATGGATCCCGCTTTTTTATGACGGGAGTAGTGACGCCGATACGTAGCGGAACACACAGTGGCTATGTAAAAATTGCGCAGGATATGACCGAGCAAAAAGGCGCAGAGGAGGCACTCCGCATCACCGAAGAGCGCTACCGTATTGCGCTGCAATCGGCAAACATGGGTGCCTGGGACTGGGATCTTATAAATGATACTACGCTATGGAACCCCCAGCATTATACCCTGCTAGGGGTGGATGTGCCAGCAGTAGAGCAGCCCAAACCCTCAGCTTATTTCGTGCAGTTCGTTCATCCGGATGATGTAGCTGCTGTAACAGGAGCCTTGCGTGAGGCAATTGAAGAAACCGGCCTATACAGAATGGATGCTTTCCGGATTATCCGCCTGGACGGTCAGGTGCGCTGGATGAGCGGATATGGAAAGACTGTAGCTTATATTGAGGGCAAAGCCTCCCGCATGGTTGGTGTAATGTATGAAATTACAGCGCGCATCGAGACTAATATTGCCCTGCGTGATAGGCAGCTGAAGCTGGAGATTGCGCAGCGGGCGGCGCGCATGGGCATTTGGGGTTACGACCTGGTGAAGAACCAGGGCATTGCTACGCCGGAGCTGATTGAGCTGACTGGGTACCCAAATGCAAGTGATACCTGGGAGCTTGAAGTTTTCCTCAAGCTGGTGTATGCTGATGATCGTCCGCTGGTGGTTGCCGCTTACAAAAATGCCGCTGATAATAAAGCTGGGATTGAACTCGAATTCCGTCTTTATTCACCGGAAGGCAATATACTTTGGATGCTGATGCGCGGATCATACATTCCGCCTTACGATCAAATGAATGCCACGCTTATGGGGAGCATCATAGACATTACCGAGCGGAAGCTATTAGAGCAGCAAAAGGATGAATTCATCGGCATTGCCAGCCATGAATTAAAAACTCCGGTAACAAGTATCAAAGCATACGCCGAGGTGCTACAGGAAATATTTGAGGATGCGAAGGATAATTATTCTGCTGGCCTGATGGGAAAATTGGACGCACAGGTGGACCGTCTCAATGGCCTCATTCACTCACTATTAGACACCACACGTATTTCTGAGGGAGAACTAAAGCTTGAGATTGAGCACTTTGATCTTAATGAGTTGATAATAGCCCGGGCCGAAGAGCTACAGCGCACGGCAAAGAACCATAAGCTGGTTGTAATGCCCGGCGTGGCGACACCTGTAATGGCCGACCTCGAGCGGATAAGCCAGGTACTGACTAATCTTATCGCCAATGCCATTAAATACTCACCGG
Source organism: Chitinophagaceae bacterium (assembly GCA_965200035.1). Lineage (GTDB taxonomy): Bacteria > Bacteroidota > Bacteroidia > Chitinophagales > Chitinophagaceae > UBA1952. Next base: position 3,571,620 of record OZ241334.1, read on the forward strand.
CAGGTGGGGATGTGATCATTGCGATTGCTCGAGCCGGAGATGGAATACAAGTAAGCGTGCGCGATAATGGCATTGGTATTTCCGCAGAGATACAGGATAACATCTTTGAGCGTTTTTACCGTGTTAACTCTGCGCAGATCAATACTTTTCCGGGCTTGGGGCTGGGGCTTTACATTGCTGCGCAAATCATCCGGCGGCATGGCGGCACGATTGGTGTTGAAAGTGTACCGGGCGAAGGCTCCGTATTTTATTTCACCCTGCCTCTTGATGGTATCCAAATTTGAGTAATGAAGCATATCATACTTGCAGATGACGACCCGGGGATACAGGATGCGGCAAGCCTGATTTTTGAACGTGCAGGCTATCGGATTACCGTACTCTCCAACGGTGAAACGCTGCTCGATGGGGATTTTGAAATGCCTGATTTGTTTATACTCGACAAACAGCTTTCCGGTGTGGACGGACTCGATGTATGCCGTCATTTAAAAAATACTGCGGCATCTAAAGATATACCAGTGATTATGCTATCGGCAAGCCCGCATATTAAAAACCTTGCCCAAATGGCCGGGGCTGATGCTGCAATGGCAAAACCATTCAAAATGAAAGAGCTACGTGCACTGGTACAGCAATACATTAATATGTTTTAGTCTGTATCGGATATGGGCCAACGTCAAAAGACTTCATGTCTATTAGGCTAAAAACATGACCTATAGGCAGTTAATTCGTTATATAAATTCACTTAATTCGCTGATTTTAACACATCTTGGCTCGAGAAGAGCCCTAACAGGGACACAAATGCCCAGAAATGCCAGCATTTCTCATTTTCAATCCTACTGATGTCGACTTTGAAGGGGCCATACATTACGGAAGAAGGGCCGTCCAGTGTGCGATGAGTCCGCAATAAAGGCTTTTTTCATTTATGGCCGGTTAATAATGATACGCTACGAACACCGAAGAGTCGCTGAAACGGCTGCCTTACACTTGTCACAGACGGGATGCAATCTGAGGAAAATTTCTACAGTTTACTTCACACAAATTTATACTGTTCGACCTTATCGCCATTTTGTGCATTTTTTCCGGGCTACTACTGCTGTTGCTGCGCGAAGCATAAAATGCTCTCGCCTGGCATTGATTTTACATGGTTTCGCAAAAGAATAATCCTATGTCCGATAACAAAGATCTGAGGGGGCCGCAGGATGCTTCCCGAATCAACGTAAATGAAGAGTATGAAGTGCGCTATTGGAGCCAGAAATTTGGTATCACAGCCGATGAGCTCAGGAAAGCAGTGCAACAGGCAGGAGTTTCTGCAAAGGCCGTGGAAGAGCAGCTTGCCAGGAAAGGCCGAATATGACAGGTTGTAAAAAATGTTTATTCCGTATTGCTGACCATTAGGCGAATATCACTGAAGAATAAAATCAATACAATCATTCAACTCAAATGGGCACGAAAAAAAGGACACCCGGGTCAGATTGCGTTGTTCCTAACGGATGTCTGGTGATCATTGGCGGCGCTGAAAGTAAAGAGGTGGAGGACAAGCAGGCCGACACCAGCGGCTTATTAAAGGCGAACGAGTCCGTTCTTACCGAATTTATCAGGCTCTGTAATAGCAGGAGCCCGAGGATCGAACTGATAACTACAGCCGGTGAGCAGGACGTTGAAGATACGCACAAAGAGTACAGCGATTGCTTTAAGAAGCTGGGCGCAGTGGAGGTAGGACACATTAATCATAACAGCCGGGAAGAAATAGATACTGCGGATCTGAAGCAACGAATAAAAGCGGCGCATGGCGTCTTCCTGGCAGGTGGCGATCAGCTAAGGCTTACTTCAATCTATGGTGGTACCCCATTCATCACTGATCTCAAAGAAGCATACCTCTATCATAAGCTGACGATCGGTGGAACAAGTGCTGGTGCCATGGCACTGTCCACGCCCATGATATTTGGCGGCACCGGTGAGCAGGAAATGATTGCTGCGGGCGTAAAGGTCGCAACGGGATTTGAGTTCCTTAAAGATGTCTGCATCGACACACATTTTGTGCACCGGGGGAGATTCGTGCGTATGGCGCAGGTTATTGCCACGAATCCCGCCTGTATCGGCATTGGGATTGAAGAAGACACCGCACTGATCGTAACGAACGGGACCGATGGCAGGGTCTTCGGCAATGGGGTCGTCATTATCATTGATGGCAATCATAGCCGGGCCAGCAACATCGTACATTATGATGAGAACAAGAAGATCACAATCCGTGATCTGAACGTGTCGATCCTTTCGGACGGCGAAGGATTTGATATTCCTGTGCGTAACCCGCCACACAAGTAAGACTCCCGGAAATATCCCCGTTGCTGCATTGAAGTAACGGTATTCATCGTTGGCACAGAATTAAAAAAATGTCTCAAAACAACTGAAATCATGGACCAGTACCTGTTCGCTGCCGGCAATTTAGAGGAAGACGCACGTAGCCGGCTTGAATATCTGAAGCGTTATTATGAAGTTCCTGCATGCCAGTTTCCGCCAGTCCCCGCAATCCTGGACGCAACGGAAGCTGTGACCGGGTATGTAACTGGTGCACATGATCAATTTGCTGCGCAGCGCACCCGTGACAATACGGATGAATACTGAACACATGACCGGATGTTAAACCATGAAAGAATAATAGTACCTGACCGAATAAATTGAGGGCAATGTTCCACCAGCAGGCTATCGATAGAATAAACGCAGTATTGAGAGAAAGACATCAGACAATCGCCATAGCGGAAAGCGTGACTTCTGGCTTGCTTCAGGCCGCATTTTCCACTGCGCAGGAAGCTATGAGATTTTACCAGGGCGGTATCACCACCTACAATATCGGGCAGAAGGCCCGTCACCTTGGCATCGATCCTATCCATGCGCTTGAATGTAATTGCGTTTCTCAAAAGATGGCCGAAGAGATGAGCAGGGGCGTATGCCGGTTGTTTACCAGCAACTGGGGAATTGGTGTTACCGGCTATGCGTCGCGCGTACCGGAATCGGGCAATAAGCAGTTTGCATGGTTCGCCATTTGTAAGGATAACGGCATAAAATTATCCAGGATGATCGATTTCAAACATGGGTCACCTCAACAGGCACAGCTGTATTACGTTAATACTATACTTGATGAGCTTTCAAAAATTGTCGTTTAACGTTGCGGGCGGGCTCACCTGTAAACGCTGATTACAGAATTGTGCGTGAATGCGTTCGTGGTGAATCCAATTACCGGCTTTATTGAAAAAGTTCATATAGGCATTCCCAGCTCTGAGCTATGTTTTAACAGCTCTTAGATCTGACGTGAACTTCTTAACAATACAGGATAAAATGGATCGCTGATTAATTGTCGCCCCATGTTGCATCTTAATTACGGCTGCTTTTTAATGACACTTATCTCACCGTTCCGTTCCATATAAATCCTATCTACCTTGTCAAGGTCCTCAAGGAGTGCTGATTCCCTTACCCCTTGGTAAATATCTTCCCGGCAGAGCAAAGCCTTTTCCATATTCGACTTGATAAAAGATCCGTCACTGTAAAGCAGGATTTTTTTGCCATCGATCAGGATACTGAAGGCGGGACTTTTTACCTTGATCCAGCTGGATATGCGGTGAAGCGTTACAATTGCGAAGCAGGTGATAACAATCGGCACGAATGGGGATGCACCTACCACACCCCGGCTAAGGACAGCACCCAGAAGAATGACGATAATATTGTCAAGCGGTGTGCCCATTCCAAACGACCGTCTTCCTGAAGCCCTTATAAGCGCAAGTGCGATAATAAAAGCGGCAATGCCTCTGATTGCCATCTGCAGGCAATTCAGGGAAACCCCAGAGCCCCAGAACTTATGTAATAATTCCATGATCAGGCTTTTTGAGAAAATGGCAAAAATGATGCCTCTGTCAACTCAAATTAAAAGGCGGCATTCGAGTCGTATATATAGTAACTGAACCACTCAGCATATTTACCTGTTGTGTTAGAATATAAATGAGTATGTCAACATGCAGGTATATGTTGCTCACAGTACCTGCAGCCGCGATCTGTCAGTTATAGCCATTCATCGATCGCAGTATTAGAAACATTGACATAAATGAATCCATTTCCCGTTCCTATAAGAATAAGACATACATCTTGCCGGTGTCATCTTCAATATAATCTGACGCTGGCTTACCAACATTCATTACTGACGTCACATGATCACCATACTAATCTACTCTTCAGCAACCCTGCTACGATTGCAAATGCTCATCGCACATTATCAGACTGTTTAGGTTAATGTTATTGAGTGCGACTTTACGAGGAATAATTAAGTGCTGATGATTCGTAAAGGCTTTAAAATATTCTGCTGGTATGCAGTAGTGGTGGACCGATTTTTAAATTTTCGCTCATTATGGAATCGTTCACGTGTATTATCGAAACGCCCAAAGGTTGTGGGGCAAAATATGATTTCAATACAACGCTCGGTTGCTATGAGCTTAAGAAGGTATTGCCCGCAGGCCTGGTCTTTCCATTCGACTTCGGCTATGTTCCCGGTACTGTCGGTGAAGATGGCGACCCTTTGGATGTCATCGTCATCTCAGAACTGCCCACCTTTGCCGGATGTGCGATGAAGTGCTTTGTTATTGGTAGCATTAAAGCGATGCAGCGTGAACGTGATGGCGATAGGATGCGCAATGACCGCTACATAGCTATCCCCGAAGCCTCTGTCATGTATAAAGACATCCGAAAGATGAGTCAGTTACCCAGGCAGATCATGGAAGAGATCGAGACCTTCTTCATCAACTATAATCAGCAGGCGGGCAAGCAGTTTAAGCCACTTGAATGGATGTCTGCCCATAAGGCAGTCAAAGTACTTGAAACAGCCCTAGGCAATGCCGTGCCTTATATGCTTATCCAATTGTTGCTGCCCCTTTGTGATGAGGCTGGTCAGGCATTCCCGGAAAAGTATTACACAGCGATTAAAAAGAAGCTCACCGAAAAGTTTCGTGGTGTTACAGCTTATATCCAGTCGCCAGCAACCGGCTTATGGAGGGAATCTGCACAAAAGACTACGAGTGACAAGTTGATCATTTACGAAGTAATGGTCAGCGAGATAGATACTTCATTTTGGAAGAGTTATAAAGCGCAACTCGAGAAGCAATTCAGACAAAAAGAGCTCATCATCCGGCGATCAAAAATAGGGCTGCTGTAGGATTGATTACTGTTTTCTAATAAATTTAAGTCCTTCGTCCGGCACACAAATCTTCCCTAATTCCAATGCCAAGCTAAGCGGGCGAAGTGCGCATTAGGTATAGTATAATTATATCCTGCTGCCGCAAGCCTGACAACTTCTATGGTACGGTATCAGGCTCAGGTCAGGGCAAGCCGTAACGTCATTATCTGGCGCTGGCATTGGTATAAGGATGAGAGCGGTGCGCCCCGGTATTCAGAAAGGAGGCTTAGTCGTAGAGGAATGCGATCTACGGGTCATAGCGGCTGGGGGTGAAGCGCTGTGGGGGCCGGGGACAGGAAGTTCAACTGGTACTCCACGGTGGGGGGCACCAACGGCACGTTCATGGGGCGCAGCACGACGGCGTGGTGGTGGGGTGCCACGGGTGCGCTGATGGGCCCGCTGACGGGCAGCCCGGTGAACGGGCTGGCTGCGGACCTGAGCATCCAGAGCGTGAACTGGCTGTTGCTGGGCCGCAGGACGGGTGAGCGTCATTACGAGGTGAGCGATCACCTAGGCAATGTGCTGGCCATGTTGCTGGACCGGAAGGTAGGCGGCAAGGCCTCATTGCTTATACAACAGAGGACAACCAACTATTTATTCGAATCGATTAGCTTTCTCTGGATTGGACAAACTATACGCAGTATTTCATACGGGTTGATATGGGATATGTACGGGGTATGTACGGGACTACTACGGAGTATCTACGGAGCTATAACGGACAAACTGCAACCCATACACGACGGAAAAGAGGCGCAATACAGGCAACCGCTCTTGGTTTCACCTTCAGCGGTGCATACCCCTGAAGATGCTTAGCCCGGCTCCATCCCCGGCTCCAGCTTAAAGACCATCTCTTTCAGCAATTCCCTTCAGCTGCTGATGACCCCTGACAGGTATGGGCATTTCATTAGGGCGATCGGGCAGACAGCAATTCCCTGGCCGGTGGCCGCGCCCATGACTGGAAACCGGCAACAATGAGCTGTACGCCGCAGTCTCTGTATAGGAGTGAGCGCGGACTAAAGCCGTAAACTAGCTGGATACCGGACATGCCTTATAACCGGGACATCCTGCTGTAAGCGATAGGGTGGGGAGGCATCCTGGCGCTTTATCGCCTGCTGCAAATACCGCATTTACCTCCACTGGTACAGTGGTTGCACCGGCTACAGTTCCTGCAAGCTGTGCAGGATTTGCTGCCGATGCATCTGCCGGCCTCTGAATGGAATGCAAACAGCAACATCATTGATCCCAATAAAATTATTTTTCTCATTGGCCGGTTGATTTTAAAACAAATGATCGTGATAAATGGTATCTTTTAAGTTGCTATTGTTCCGCGATTGCAGGAACCGGATCGAGGTAATAATCGATCGTGGCCAGCAAAAGGTTGGCATTGTTATAAATATCATCCAGCCCCGATATCTGTGTCCGGACTTCCCTCTTCTGCTGATCGAAAGTTGCGATGTATTTTTTGGTCCCATTGAAATATAATCTGCAGATCGGCTTCCGGTTATTGTTGTCCAGAAGGATGGCGCAGTAGCTCTGCGCATCACGAAGCACGATCCTGCTGCCCGATACCTTGCTACGGGCAATGGCTTTAATGATATAATAAGCCTCCAGCTCTTCCGGCGTAGTGACGATCTGTGCTTCTGCCGGAAGATTACCGGCCTCGCTGAGCACAGGTGTTTCCGTAATGATCTCTTCTTCTTTGTGCAGTGCAGACTTCAGGCGATCGGTTATAAGATCATTGATGTATTGGGCAAAAGAGGCTTTGATCAATAATGTGAACTGATCGAGCACTCGTTGAGTGATCTGGCCCGCATAGATGCCCTTGGCAAACATCCTGACAAGGTCCGGTGAAGGCGCATTGATCTGCTGATGAATAATGTTCTTCAGCTCACTCATATACTTGAGCTCACTGGCGGTATTGGTGATCGTCTCATGATCGTAGTAGCTCCGATGGAATTTTTTGAGCTCTTCGATCTGTGCTTCTTTAATGTCTGTAATGTTGAAGGTGAAAAAGGGCTTTTCATCCATTTTGTTGGGCTCAAGGAGATCTGTATAGAAGCGGTACTCAATGCCATTGGTCAGCAGCCCGAACTGGGCTTTGGATACATGGAAATAGCGGAATAGTTGTGAATTATGCACGTCAAGCCTGGCGCCATGCCATTTGCATTCGATCAGGATAATGGGCTTGCCGTCTTTAAAGATGGCATAATCTACCTTCTCGCCTTGTTTGATGCCCAGGTCGGCAACAAATTCCGGCACCACTTCTGTCGGATTGAATACATCAAAGCCGAGCGTTTGCAGGAATGGCATTACAAAAGAATGCTTCGTTGCTTCTTCTGTATTAATCATCTCTTTTGTTTTGGCAACGCGGTCGCCAATTTGTTTTATCTGGTCTTTAAAGTCCATGGTAAATGTATTTTAAGGGTTGAAAAGATTAGCTGATAACAAATAGGGCTCTTAATGCTGCCAGCAATAGCCGCTACAGTTGGTAGTCATGCGCTGACAGCGCGCGCCGGATTTTGTAATACCGTGGCATTGTACAGAGGTACAGCCACTGCCGGTGTCGCTACCTGTTCCGGTATTACTGCCGGCACTGGCGGATGGCTGATATTCGTCATTATAATTCTTGGTGCATCCGGCGGATAAGAAGACAACGGTAAGTAATGGAAGCAGCCAGGCGCGATTGCTTCTGATGAATGAGGTAAGCATATTGTTTGTTTGAAAAAGCAGGAATTATTTTTAGTTCGTTTCAGGGATGGATCAGCTACAGGCTTTCGCAATAATGCAGAGAGTTATAAAGCCAAAGATGATCTGCCAGAGCAAGTTGCTATTCTTTGGTTGCTGAACAGTAATGCGTAACTTTTGTTCCAGTCCGCCGGCATTTAGTACATAATCACAATTGGCAGTAAGTACAACATCATAAGTTCCTTTCAGGCGATTAGTACGGCCCAGACCGGAAATGGTAATGTGATCAACTCCTGAAACATCCCATGATATAGTGGTGCTTTCTCCTTTTTTAATCTCGCTTTTACTCGCCTTGAAGGAATGGATTTTAGGGATGGGAATATTGACTACAGGAGCTACCGGCGCGGGATTAGCGGGTGGCGCTTTCGATACGATTGCTGCATAATTATCCGCATCATACCATGAAGTGGATAGCAGGAGCTCCTTCAACCCTTTGGCGGTAAGGTCTGCATTGGGGTATGGCTTATACCCGCCCTTTTTGATCTTATTATTTATTTTCTTCGAGATGCGCAGTTCGCTTTGTTCCAAGGCCGCCGCTTTATTATAAATAATAGCCAGTTCCGACTGTTCTATAATGCCATCACTGAAGCTGGAATTAATGAGCGCATCCAGCAGTTCTGTGGCCTGCAGATCCGCTTGTTCCTTGAAGAGCTTTGTTTCCAGAGCGGCGCGTTTTTCTTCTTTGATCGCAGCCCAGTTAATAGACTGATCAATTTCCGGTACGAGCTTTGCAATATCCCTTTCTGCCAGGCCTATCTTTTTAGCTTCTTCTACAAGGTCCACTAAATGATGAGGCTCTATATTGCCGTCATGCTCCAGCAGCCGCCTGCGAAGATGATCTTTCAAATCGTCTAAAGTCATTTTACAAGGTCAATTTTTTTAAGAGAAATCTATTTCAGCCGGTTTGGTGATCGCCCACTTACTGCCTTGCCGTTCGATCCTGCCGGGAGTATCTGTTATGATCGTGCTGTTGTGGCTGGGGAATGACCGGTAGTTGCAGGCGCAGCGGAGATAATTGTTCGGATCTTCCAAGGCAAATAGTTGCGCTTCTTTGTTTGTGGTCACTCTGAAGCTTCCTTTATCCGGTCCCTCAATGGTCAGCTCATAGATCTTTTTATGGTCCTGCAGGTCGCTGAGCGCATCTGCATCGAATGCGTTGCCGTCGGCAGTCTTCGCGTATTTGATGATGATATTTGGTTGTACAATTGCCGGAGTGTTTGAAGCTTTATTGCCTGCTTTCTCTTCTTCCTTGTTGGTAAGTTGCCGGCTTTTAAGCTCGGTAAGCTGACTTTCCACTAACTGCAGTCTTTTGGAAAGGCTTTCAAAAAGAAAATTCGGGTCTTCCTTTAACGAATCACCCTGAAAGTTGATACCCGAACTTGAAGAAGAGGTACGGCGTCTGCGTTTGGATTTTATAGCCAGGCAGCTAAGAATAATAGCCAAGGCTGATAGGCCGATTGCTATTATATTCCATAGGTTCAAATCGGGAATGAAATCCGGTTGGACAATCATTGGCAGCTTGCCTGCTACAGGTGGCTTTCGTGTTTCTGCCAACAAATTATTCTGTACAGCGCAAAGCAGTAGGGCAAGGGTCATCTTGATATTTATCCGCATAGTGTAGGTTATTTTTCTGCCCGCTCAATAATGTATTTGGAGAGCGTATACAGGGCATCTTTTAATGAGTAGAAGAAAAAGGTCTCGCTCAGGCTTTCACCTTCATAAAGTCTCAGGCTTTCCAGCAGCGTATAAAAGCTGTCATGCAACTGACCCCCTTTGGTTGCATCGCCGCTGGTAAGGAACATCTTGTAAGGCTGCAGTTGTTTGATGTCATACTCCGCTAAAAAGGCAGCGATGGACTCACTATTGAATGTTTGCTCAATGAAGCGCTGCAGGTTTCCCAATACAGACTTATGAAAAGCCTCATCTTTAAGTATATCACCTACCGGCGTAATGTGCCTTTTGTAGTCAACTTTTTCCTGCGGTCCATTTCCCCAATGGGTAACAATGCTGATCGCATCTTTAGTGATCCGGTCTTTTTCAGCGCTGTTTGCCAGGAGCGTTGCGCCATTGGCCGTAGCCTCTTTCGGGTTCCCGGTGAGCACTACTCTGAAGTCTGCGGGCACAGGCAGAGTAGTGTAGGTCTGCAAAAGCAGCCTTGTAAACCGGGTCAGCTTGTCTTTGGAGCACATCAGCGACAGGTACTGGCTTCCTTTTCCGGTGAATGTAAAGTAGCGGGGCACATCTAGCTGCTCCTGCTCAATGATCTGAACCAGGTGATAAATAATAGCGCTGAAATGAAGGAACAGCAGGACTTTTAGCTGAGGACAATCCCGGTTGATGGATTGGCTGAACCCGAAGTAATCGTCGTACCGGAACAGCAGGCTGGTTACATCTTCCGAAGTCAGGTTGCCATCATTCATGAACTTTCCGAGGATCAGATCTGCCCGGTCACTGCATTGCTTTTTCTCTTTATTATGCGCCAGAAAATGACGGATGAAGCCATTGTCCTTTTCATTCCGGTTAAAGCCATCGCCCCAGAGATCATTCCCTGCAAACCGGAAAGAAGTGCTCATGTACTTATTGCTTTTGCGCATGAAAAACATCACATCCGTAGTGCCCCCGCCAATATCCACATTGATCGCATCTGCAAAATCTTTTACGTTGGCGTCCGTATTGTTTTTCAAAAAGAAATAAGGCGCAACAGATTCGGTGATAGGTTCTAAGAGCTGTGCCCCGGATGATTTAAAAATATCATCGAATGCCTTTTGCCACTTGCCGGTAAATAAATCCACCGAGCGTTGCTTCATGCTGAGCGGCACCAGCCATACGATCTGTGTATCGCGGATATTGCCGCCGTTCATGATTACTTTATTCCTGATGATCATGATGAGCTCCTTCAGGAAAGCCTCTATACGATCGGGATCGGAATGATCACGACTGTTTTCAAACAGCCATTTCAGGTTGGTCTGGTATTTCAGGTTTTCCTGAGGTATCTCATCGGAGTCGAGGTAGAACCCGCAATTGATGTTGTGAAACAAAGAAGGCGCTTCTGAAGTGAAGGTTGATTTTTCGGCCGTAACGGTGCGGATGGGGAAATACACTTCCGCGCCGGATGTCTTGCCAATGATCGCCGGAAGGAATTCCCGGTTGATGAACGTTTTAAGCTCTTTAAAATCTCCCAGGCCTTCTGCATAGCGCGCAGCTACCGTAGCACCTTCACCCGGTGCATTGAGCGATACCGTTTGCATATCGTCGGCGGTGATCTCAAAGGTCTTTGGCTTCCGGTCGTGCTTGTCTTCCAGGTAAGCGATGTGTGAATTGGAAGTGCCAAAATCGATGGCAAAAGTGAACTGCTTATTGGCTTGTCTGTTAGTAACCTTTTTGAATTCAGGGATGATCAAACCGGTAAAGGTTCTTTGCTTATCATCTTTGAGCCTGAGTTCAATCAGATCAAAGGCGGTGTTTACTTTGTAATAGTAGGAAGAGCCGGAACGGCTTCTGAATGTCCGCGCTTCCGGTTCGGGTACGGATAGTTTCTTCCGCTCAGCAATGCTTTCATACTTCCAGAAGGAGAGCTCTGCGCCTTCGCTCTGTACATCTTCCGCATAAAGCACCGTGTACTCATTGAGCTCCTGCAAGGTTTGCTCTACATCCGTAATGCGATAAAATGGTGAGATGGCCAGCCCAATGACTGGTTTGATCACCGGCGTTTTATCCAGCTCATATTCCCTGGAGAAAATGATGTCTGTATTGCCTTTTGTATTGCGTACCGGAATGTGCAGCTGAACCGTGATCTTATTTTCTCCATGCAGAATAGTAAGGTTCTTTTGCAGATCTTCCTTAGTGAAGAAATTGAAGTACTCCTTTTTGACCGGCAGCAAATACTGGAACCCGCCGCTGCTACCGGTGAAGAATTTATCCTTGTGCAGCTTGAACGGCATCCGGATCAGGGTGTCTTCCAGAAAGTCCTCGGTGGTCAGGAATGGATATTTGATATTGGCATTGCCGGGTAATATTCTTTGGGCAAGCGGAATAGGATTGCCAAATGTATCCATGATATTGGAGCGACGGATATCAGTATCGGAAGTCCATGGAGTATTGCTGTAAGTATAAGTACCTGTGATGTTCATCAGGCGTGCCAGCACCAGCGGCTTGTATGGGGTTTGCTCATTAGTTGCCGCATCTTTTTCTTCCTTGAAATATTCGACTGTTGGCTGTATCAGGAAGTCGCTTTCCTGCTGGATCATGGCAGCTATATCCCCCTTCTTTACGGTATAGCCGTACATGCTTCCGATCTGCAAATAATTGTTGGTATTCGGCGAAATTGTAAGCCGCTGATACTCCGTATCCAGCATTTGCGGATTATTGACAAAATCTTTCCAAGCATCTCCTGCTTTCTGTGCAAAGTCTTTCACATAGCGCTCTATCGCATTGCGGATATAGCTGGCAAAGCCTTCACAGTTCTGGTGCAGGAACGATTTATTGGCGAGATAATATTTGTAGATGAATTCGATGAACATGCTGTCGCGCTTGTGCAACGGGCAATAATCCATATCAAAGAACACATCGCCATTAGTCGTGCCGGATAAGATGAGCTTGTTCTCCTGCATCTCCCGCTGCCAGTTGGGCGAGGTGAAAAATACCGTGAGTGGTGATGTGCCGCCTAAGAGGATATTCTTGTAGTAGATTAAAGTGGTCTGCTGCACGTTGGCAAAGTGGCCGGTAAAGAACATTTCCAGCGAATCCGCCAGCAGTCTGTGCGGATGTCCTTCCCCGGCACTCTTCAAGGCGCTGATGCGCTCAGATCTGTTCCAGACACGGAACCTGAGGTTCGGATCGCTATTGCCCGCATTGAAGAGCAGCTGGAACATATCGATGCAATCGGACACCAGCTGATGATACACAGAATCCCCGTCCGGCTCTTCCGCCACCATTTTAAAAGCCGTATCAAAAAGGTGCATCCTTGCAAAAGGCGATGGCACGGAAGTCGCTACTTTGGAAGCTCCTTTCTTAAGCACGTCCCGGATAGTTTTTATTTTTTCACTGTTCAGCTTGGAAGACCGGTCCCAGCCCTGCAGCGTCATATCCGAAGCGCCATCGTTGTGGATACGGAATATATAGTTTGCCGTGGACGCGGTTACGCCGGCATTATGGCCATTATTGGTGCTCATTTTCGTTACTTTTTTAGGCGGTTAGGTAATTATGCAGGGAGTCTTTCCAGCTTCTCAAAACACTTTTCAGCAATTTTGTTGAGCAGCATCAGGAACCGCTTTTCGCCCTGCGGGATCGTTTTCTTCAGCTCATTTTCGATCTTGCCAAAATGCGTATTCAGGTAGCCGGGACTGATGCCTTTCTCAAAAAGACCAGTATCAATCGGCTTGCCCACAACCATCGAGTTGAACGAATCGCCAAGAATAAATGGCTTAAACGTCCTGCTGTTGCGCTCCATCTCCAACAGCCATTGCAGGTAATGCTCTTTAAAAAACGCGGAAAGGCTTTGATAGAAAGCAGCGGATTGCAACTCTTTCGCCAGATCCAGTTCTTTCGCAAAAGCCTCCCCCAATGCGCCCGGGATATGCTGTGTGTATGCTTTGGCCGCATAGGTGAAAGCGGTCAGGGAGTGCAATACATTTACTTTGTCTGCATCGAAAAAATGGCGAATGTCTACCGTTATATCATCTCTTTTAATGCCATATTCATAATACATGGTTGACGGCTCGAAGTCCTCCTCTTTTGTATTCGTGAAATTGAGGATGGCCGTTGCTGCGATCAGCTCAGCCAGATGTGCATCATTCTTTTGCGCTTTACCGCCCTCATTGTTGTTATAAGGTGCATTGCCCGATTTATCATAGAGATAGTACATCGCATTCAGGCTTTCCATCTCATGCTCATAGTAAGAAAGCGCAGCCTTGGTTTTAGAAATAAACCGGTTGGAATCTATGGCGCTCGCTGCATCTTCCTGAACAGCAAAGTAGGGCATCATGGTTAGGGCACCCGTCTTTGCGCTGCTGACCTTATTGTTCCTGCTGCCTTTCAGCAGCTTCAGCAATTGTGGAAAGCCTGCCGACCCGGTGCCGCCGAAAATAGAGCTGACAATGAATATGCGGTCATCATCACCAATCGCGCTTTGAAAGTATTTGAACTCAGGCGCGTGCTCCAGCTCATTGAATACGATGCAGCCAATATTGGGATTGCCCTTGAAGCCTTTGGTAAGGCTCAGATTCAATTCTGCTTCAGGTTTTGAAGCCGGTGAAGAATCATAGAGCAGCTTGAGAAATTCTTCATCAATGCCTTCCATATCCTGTACACGGATATAGTTGGAGAAAGTGCTGGATATGCCGGCAAATTTTAGCTGAAAGCCATCGCTGATCTTATCCGTATCTGTTGCGCGCTGAGAGCCCAGTGTATTCAGCGGGGTACCGAAGAAGCCTTCGGCAAGATCCATCTGTTCGCCATAGGCGGCGCTGCGTATTTTCTTATAAAGATCAAGCGCCTTTATGGTACGGCTGGTATCTTCATTTTCTGCATCAACATCTACGATGATCGGTATGATCTTACCGTTGTGCGCCAGCTTTGACCCGGAAGCGAGCAACATGGTCAGTGCCCTGATCACGCGTGCGCCGGTGCCGCCGATGCCAAAGACGAAAGTATTTCTGGACATAATAATTGTATTTAAAAAGGTAGATTGAATCAGAATGGTGTATGCCGCGCGAAAATGGAAAAGCGTTTCAGCAGCAGGGAGAATATGCAGAAGTACAAGGCTGTATAGAAGGCATTGATGAGCGCAAATCTGAAGGCATAGCTATCAGTACCGCCAATCTCTTTGCTGGTTAATACATGAGCAATGCAAAAGCCGGTAAAGCCGGTTGCCGACAGGGTGATAATCCAGTGCACGGCTTTATAGAACAGTGGTTTCCAGCGACCGAGCGCGATGTAGAAAATCAGGGAAATCACAAGACTGGCAATGATTGAAATAAGGCCGACAGAGGCAAAGACGTTGTCGCGATATTCCGGATTGAGTGGGTTGGCGCCGATGAGCACTTCATAGACTTGTACAAATACAGATAGCATTAACATAGAAAAGTGGTGGTTATGGTGAATATTTTATTGTTGCAGGGGAATAGACAGCTCTATATAATTTTTGCGGTTATTCTGGTAGGCCTGTGCCATCCCGTCGATAAGGTAGCGGAAGGCGAAGGTTTGGCCTGCGCAATTCTTTTTCAGGTTAAGGTCGTCCTCACAGCTCCAGGTTTGATACCACGGGTCGGGTATAATGGGCAGGGTAATATTTATAGAAGCCTTTCTGGTATTCATTTGAGTGACCTCAATGATGAGCACGTGCGTTGATGCTTCAAGCGCTTCTTTCTGCCGGTCGCTCTTCAGCTTTGTAACATCTATTTCCTGCTTGTTCTTTACCTGAAGCCTGGCAATACATCCTTTAGCGTCCAGTTGGAGATGCTCTTTGAGATAAGCCGTTTGCTGTGTATAAGGTGGCAGCGCGGATAGATTCAGTGCCAGGCTGAATTTTGATGTTTTACCTACCTCATCAATTCCTGTTCCTTCGCTGTTGATACTCCACGCGCCTGCCCGTTCAATAGCAGGCATGAATGCGGCTTTGGCAACGGGCTGTTCATCGAGCCCGAAATGCATTTGTTCCAAAGGCTTAAAGGTGGAAAAGTCGGCAAGCTCTGTATTGAATTTGTTCAGCAGATTATTCCGGCCAATCACCCAGATATAGTAAGGCCGTTTCTCTCCGGACAGTTTTATCTTTCCATTCTGGTAGTTATAGTACGTGCCGTTGAACGCTGACTTAAAAGCATAGACGCTGACGCCAAAACCCTTGCTTTTCCTGAGCTTGTTAAAAATGCTATAGATGTCGGTACCCAGAGCGCTTGCCTTTTCTTTATTGATATCCGGATTCCTTTTTATCTCCAGATCTGAGTAAGAAAGTATTCCGTCTGACACGAAGACCGAGATATCATTAGTATCTGTTTTTGCAGCGATATTTGCAAATATCTCATCCAGCATACTGCTTTTTGTTCCCTGTGGTTGCGTGCGCAATACCTGTTGCCGGAATGCTTCTGCATTGCCTTCAAATTTCACGGCACTATCGCTCACCATCCAGATCTCCTTGACCGGCCTGATGCTTTCCATCTTTGCCAGCAGATCATCAGTTACATTTACAAATTCGGTTTCGCCTTTGTAATAGCCGCTCATGCTCCCGCTTCTGTCCATAAAAAAGCGCACCGAACTGATCTGCTGTTCTGCCGGGCAGCCATTGGCTGTTTTCGCATATTCCGTAGGGCACTTGTCTTTATTGTCCGGAATGCCATCCTTGTCTTTATCCGTTGTACAGGATGACAGCATTGCTATGCTGAGACTGCAAAAAAGCAAAGGATGCCTCATTGTGGAGCGGATGCTACCGATTAGGCGAACAGGTCCATATCTGTGGATTAGCTCCGGTTTAAAAGAGTAGGTGTTAGTGTGCATAGTACTGGAATTGAGGATTATTTAATTGAGCTTTGGCAGGCGGCGCATTTACCGGATAGCGAAATAAATCTTCTGGCTGGCTTTAGCCATGGGAAGATGCCTGAGCCAAGTCCTGTATGACTAAGTCAGCCAGAAGACAAAAAATTATTGATGCAGGCCCAGCCGTTTCATGACACATTCTACAAACGCAGGCCTAGGATGGGGCGAACCGATCTGTTTGCAGCATGCTTTGATCGCCTCCCTGATCGTATCTGTGCCTACCTCCGGATGTTGCTTGCGGATTTTCTCAACGAGGTAATCTACCTCCCATTTTTCTGTACATGCGAAATCACGATGATCTGAACCGCCACGTTTTTTGTGGTCATCATAGACTGACCAATCTCCGTCTAAAATTTTCTTTGCAGACATAAAGTTGTTTTTTGGATTCAGCGTTTAATAGCAGGTGCCGAAGACCTGGTTGTAACGTCCCGCTCATATAGCATTCCATATCTGCGGTACAAACGAAATATTTCATAAGCGTCGGTACACAAATCCGTGCGTTGTTTGTTTGTATTGGTTAAATATTCCGGAAAGAAGCAGCTACAACCGGTGCTGCATGTTTGCTTTTCCTGCTTGTTTTCTCTGTGCTTGTCTGAGGCTTTTCAGCGCATTTTATTTTCTTTCACCAGCCGCCAGTAGTGTTCACCCAGAGGTGTAAGCCGGCAGCTTTTTCCGTTCATCGCCGCCCAGTACATATGTTCTTCATCTACCGGTGCTACAAGTCCTGCGCTATACATCTTTTGCAATACCTTGAAAACAGCTACATGCTCCGGACTGGCGTGAGGAATCATATAACTATGCTTAATGGTAGGGTCATTCGTGTATTCATAAGAAGCATCAAGCTGAAACGCGGTTGCCGGTGTAGGAAAATATTCTGTGATCTTCTTTAAAGCGGCAATGGAGAGCAATGGGGTTATACGACGCAGAGAGGTAAAGCTGCTGACATTCGTTTTGAAAATGGGTCTCTGGTCCCACGGTCCCAATGCCTGGTCAATGTATGCATAGATGCTGCCGGGGGTAATATGGCCGCCCACATCTGCCGCGCCTCCCCTAAGCGCTTCAAGCAACAGATTGGTAAATACACCTTTGCCATTGACCTCTACAGCCACCTGGTCCTGTCTGCTGGCCGTCAGGATGGTAATGCCTTCATTAATATGACCTGTAGTACTATGCACCAATGCAGGCGCCGTGATCGCCCCGCTATGGCAACAGTCGAGGATAATGATCTTGTTGGTCGTTTCAGATTTGTTGGCAATCATCAGCAGCTCATTCATGGAAATGCCCTCATCATGTTTCCGGTGATCCGGAGTCACCAGGTAGGCACCCTGCTCGTTGATCATGCCGTGGCCTGAGAAATAAAAAAGCGCTGTATCATTTTTGCCGGCAAAGAGGTCTATAACCAGTTCGAGAAGCGTATGCTTGCGCGCTACATCTGTTTTAAGCAGTACATTAAAATTTGTGGTATGGTCGCCATTCGTTTCCAGTAGCTGACCGACGTCTATAGCATCTTTAATGCAGCCTTTCAGTGGTGCTGACGGATAATTATTGATGCCTACTACAAGTGCCTTTCTCATTCTTTGCTTTTAATTTTTTTCGTTATGCAAAGATTTTACCTGTAGCGGCTTTATTCTATACCTATAGGTAGGTATATTAAATAAAATCACGGATTAAATGTTGTCTGTTAAGAACAAATACCTATATACAGGTATAGGATGACTCCTCCCCCGATGGATACATTTGCATCATCACCAATTTTAAAAAAATAAATTATGAGAAAAGAAGAAAATTACAATGAGCAGTCTGCCGGCGAAGCGCAGACCGGTAATGCCGGAAGCGCCTTCCAGTACCTGAAATCTCTCCCAAAGAACTTTGACAGACCGGCGTTGGAGAGCTACAAACGTGACCGCACTTCCGCGCCGATCGATTATGAGATTGCAGAAACATTTACAGACAGTTTCAGAAGTTCCTCCGAACCGTTTTATATTCCGGTTTCCTGGTCAATGACAAAGTCAGCTCTTATAAACCTTTTGGGAATTACAGATTATGAGGGATATGGTGAAGTCAACGGGATACGCTTCTATGCAGGCCTGAATGGAGATCACCAGCTTACGCTGATCGCTGTTACGACCAAGGCTGGTGCAGGTTGCGATGATGATCTGACTGAGGAAGAATCGTACCCATACTATGATTATGCAGACCCTTGTCCGAATAGTTGCAGTAGTATTGGAAACCTAAAGTCATTGACACCGATTCAGACAAAGGTGATTGTGACTGTGTAAATATAATTGTAGGTAAACTATTCTTAACTTATACGCATTAACCCATCATCGTGACACTAAGAATAATTTACATCAAACTTTCACAAGCCAGTATTCTGATACCCGTGTTTGCCGGGATCGCAAACTACAGGCGGTTGACGCCATCATTGCGACTCCTTTTGTATTTCTTTCTGGCAACTATAGGCTTTGAAGTGCAGGCCAGCATATTGGGGAAGGTATATCACAACAATATGCCTGGCCTGCATCTTTTCACTTTTGTTGAGTTCCTGTTGTTTTCAACAGTTTATTTACTCTTTTTCTGGAAGCACAGGATTTTGTCGCTTCTTATCGGCTTCAATATGCTTGTTTTTACTATTGCAGCTCTGGCAGACGCGTTTTTTATTCATGATATCTGGACGATCAATACGCTGAGCCGCAGTTACTCTTCCGCCGCTATGCTGTGCTATACTTTGGTCTATTTTTATTTCATGTTCAGCAAAGATGAGACACGCTACAGCATGAAATATCCTATGTTCTGGGTCAACGCGGGAGTACTGGTTTACTTTGGCTCCAACATATTGTACTTTATGTTCAATGAGGATCTTATGGCAAGAGGTTCTGTCGCTTCCTTTTTTGGATTAGGCGTTCATGCAACGCTCAACATCATTGCCAACTACTTATACGCTCAATCATTCAGATGCTTCAAACAGAAAGTGGTATCGTAGTTTATTACCTCGCCGGGTCGATCTTATTGCTCCTGCTGATCATCGCCATCGTGTTTTATGCCTTTTTGCATCAAAAAAAAGTCATTGAACTAAAAGCACAACTGCACGAAGAGGATATACGTGCGCAACAGGCCATCTTCGATGCCCTGCAGGAAGGGCAGGAAAAAGAACGCACACGCTTTGCAGAAGAGTTGCATGATGGCATTGGCGCTAAACTCTCCGGACTGAAAATGAACCTGGAGTATTTAAAATCAAATGCCGGTGAGCATCAGGAACTGATCGGAAAAATATTTTCCGGTTTGGCCGATGCCGTGGAAGAAGTAAGAGCAATCTCCCATAACCTGCAGCCTTATTTTTTTAATGATAAGAATATTGAACAGCTGCTACTCAATTATATGGAGCAGCTAAGCCTGATGAATGGCTGCAGGTATGACCTGTTCATGAATTCGCCGGTAACGGGCATCGATAACAACATCAAGCTTCATTGCTATCGTATTGTCGCAGAGCTCTTGCATAACATTCATAAGCATGCAAAGGCTACCCAGGCATCTGTGCAGATAAATGTTGAAAATGACCGGATGGAAATCGTTGTTGAAGACAATGGCGTTGGCCTGTACAGTAATAATGTTAATCAGGAGGGCATTGGGCTAATGAATATCAGGAACCGTATCAAAGTTTGTAAAGGCGCAATGAATGTTGATTCTTCTGAAAAAGGCACTACCGTAATTATTGAAATCCCCCTTAATTCCAATCTATGAACGCCCCTGTTACCCTGTATCTTGCCGATGACCACCAGATCGTTGTTGATGGATTGAAATTGCTGATAAGCAGTGAAGAGCACATAAAGATCATCGGCTCCTCAAACGATGGTGATACGGCCTGCAGAGAGATTTTAACCAAGAAGCCTGATCTGGCGCTCATTGATCTGCGTATGCCTCCTGGAATGAATGGACTGGAGCTGATCTATAAGCTTAAAAGAGTCCTGCCCGATACAAAGTTCATTATCCTGTCTATGCACGGCGATCCGCGCGACATCCGCGATGCCATGAATGGCGGGGCGGAAGGCTACCTGCTGAAAAATGCCGGACAGTCTGCGCTGATCAATTGCCTGTCTGCCGTGATCCGCGGCGAGAAACATTTTCCAAATCTGCCTAAAGCAAAGCACAGCTCTACCAAACCTGTATTCACTCCCCGGGAGCTTGAGATTTTGAAGCTTGTTCTGGAAGAACATACTACTGCTCAGATAGCTGACCAGCTATGCCTGAGCCCATTTACCGTAGAGACTCATCGCAAGAACATTGGAAGGAAAGCAAATACCAATACCAGTTTCGGACTGATCAAGTTTCTGCAGGACAATCATATTGAGTTCTGATTGTGTACCGGTAACCTAATCTGGCTAATTATGCCGTTCAAAAACTTAAAATATGATGTGACTTTTTCTTTCGCAGAAGAAAACAATGCTTTTGTGAAGGAAGTAGCCGGTCATTTGAAAGGCAGGGATCTGACTTACTACTATTACAAAGAGGATGAAGTAGAAGCGTGGGGTAAAGATCTGAGGACGCATCTTTCCGGTATCTACAGCAAGCAGTCGCGGCTATGCGTGATATTCGTATCCGCTGATTATAAAGAAAAAGTATGGACAAAGATTGAGTTGAAAAATGCCCAGGTAAGAGCCCGGAAAGATATTCACGAGTACCTGCTTCCCTTTAAGCTGGATGATACCGAGCTGCCCGAAATACCTCCCTTCATTAAATATCTTTCATCCAAAGAAGTAGATAGTAAAGCCCTGGCAGAGGCTATTTATAAAAAGATAGAACAGCACCGGCGGCGGGATACCTTTCTGAACGGACTGTATCGGGAGGTCAAAAGCTTCTTTTTCAGCTGGAAAAGATTAGTAGCAACAGCGCTTGTGGTATTGTCAGCCGTATTTCTGTTGTTGGAGGACCGGCTAACGCCGGTAGATGCTCTAACCCTGCGGCTCTATGAGCGAAGCAGGAAAGACACGAAAGGCTCCGTATGCAGAGATAAATGGTTTTCCAGGTCGCGTGGTAGCGGGACCTGCTCCTGGCATCATGGTGTTTTAATGGAAGTAGATACCTCATTGCCCGCTAAAACCATGGAGCAGTGCAGGGAAGAGGCCAAAGCGATATCATGGTTACACCAATAGCCCATTTTTGAACTGATTTTTGTGATAAGCTATTGGGGTTGATGGTGCCGTCAGAACCGGAGCTATCAAAAATTTAGCCGGCAGGCAACGAATATTTTTCCGGTAAGCGGATGGAAGATCATTATGATTTCAGTCATTGATTTGAGGACTCTTTGCTTGCAGAAGATGACTGGCAAAGCGATTGGCTCATTATCGTTTCTTCTACACGGTATACAGGAATTTTACTTTGAATACCTATTGCCAAAGATGAATACCCTTACCCTGAATGCTTGCTTTGTAGATCGGAAATTCAAGGTATGATCGGATGATTGCTGGTTTCGATGGTGGACAGTGAACTGCGACCACCAGGCAGAAAACTGAAAATCTGCAGCGTGTGCTACTTCTATCCGGACTCTTACAATCACGGAAAAGTATTATCAGCCTGAGAAATGCATCAATGGCGACGCTGCACTTCCAATACCTATCAATCGTAGATGAAATTTTTTCATCAAATACGGAAGAAATCTTTAAGTATTCACCGTTATTTTCTCAGAAGATGTCTGTTTTTCTCACGGGGAATATCTATGGGATGCAGATAACTTTAGTAAAAATATTCTATGATAAAAACCTTCTTTAATCTATTGGTGTCATCATGATTGCTGTTAAGAGCAATGCACAGATTGTTTCCTGTCTTTTAAAGAAACCCCACAAGCCTTTTAGCATCGCCGGCAGCGGTAGCAATCCGCATTACTGCATTCTGCAGGCCACTATTATGACCGTAACCGAAAGTAACAACACTACCGACCCACAGATTTCCTTTAATGGAATTTTATCGTGACTATTAGGATCCACAAATAATGATGCATACTGACGCATATAACAAAGTTAGTCTTAGACCTTATTTCTTATGAAACGCATCTGTCTGGTATGTCTCCATTTAAGCATGGTCTTTCTTGTTGTTACCGGCACAGTCAATGCACAGATTGCTAAAAAAACAGAGCGCAGGACTAAAAATAATTCTTCATCCCTCGACGTAAGCGATTATAACCGTTATTTCTACGGCAAAAATTATACGAAAGCAGATTTTACCCTGTACAACCCGCTTACCTATCTGATACTGCCCGGGGAATACAGCTATCATGTATTGCTGAAGGCGCTTTTTCTTCAGCGTCATATTGCAGGTGATTGGCATAAAGTAAGCAGCAATTTACCGGTATTTGATACTGTCTCAACTGTATCAGACTACGGGACGATGAGTAAAAACAGCTCGCTCTGCCAGGACAATGATCAGCCGGACACGCTGCTGATGGCCTGTAGCAGGCATTACCATTATACAACCGATACTACAATGCATTGGGTAACAGAAGTGCAGCAGGACGAATTGTTACAGCTTCCCGCAGTAGCAAGCGCAACCGGTCATGCAGACACTCTGTACAGTAATTTCAGGCAACTCAGGACGTACCATTTTTATAATAATCAGCACCACCTCACTGGCTTGCTTACTCAATGGCTGCAATTGCCATTTGATGAGCGGCAGGCACGTTATAATCCTTTTAAAAGAATAGTGCGGAGCGATATCCCCGGTGGCAACCTGCAGATCGTTTACCGAAAAGATTCCATACTGCTGTTTCCTGCGTATGACCACGTCAGCGAAGAAGGCCGTATGCCTGATCATATCTATAGCGCAGATGCAAATGGAGCCATCATGCCGGATAGCTACGACTATAATTATTATAGCGGGATGTGGAAGAAGCTTATGAGGAATGCGCCCAACTATGCCGCCTATACTGCCGGCAATCAGGCAGAAAACAGCTATGCCTATTCTATGATTATCCGGTACGACAGTGCTGCGCAGCAATATCATGCAGGTTATTATTACCGCAATGCACTAACGAAAGATATGGTACTGGACAGCCGAATGCAACCTGTTTATACCGTGACTGTATTTGATAACACCATAGATCTGCGTGCCCGTAACAACGGCAATTCCTATGCATTGGGAAAAATAACAGGCGGCCTGGCGATCATTTACAGAGATTATACCGATAAAGAGCCTGTACAGATTACACTGAGTAATTACAGGTTCACCACTTCTTACTACAACCCTGACCGCATTATTAACTCAAGGCCTGAGGAAATGAAAGCGGATACGTCAACAGAACCAGTGGCCAACTCCAGCCTGGAAACGCTCCTGACAGCCTGTAAGCCCGGCGCTGCAAATGAAAAGCTGTTACGGGCACTCTATGCAAAAGTAAAAGCACTGCCCGGCAGCTTCTTATCAGGATCGTTCGATAAAGCGGTACTTCGCCAGGCTGATCTTTCTGAGCCTTTGCAACAGGCATTGCTGATAAAGCAAAATCCTTACAGCAACAGTTACACAGGCCTTCTAATCAGTAACGGCTACTATCAAAAAAAGAAACTGATCTGTAAGCAGCAAAGCGGCATTTCCCATTTATTCTACAGGCAAAATAAATCTTCAATACTATGGCAATAACAGTTTATCCTTCAACAGATATTCATTTAGTGCGTGAAAATGGTGGGACAATGATGGACCTGCTCATCAAATACCCAAGCAGTAGCACTATAACCATATTACAAAGCCGGAATGATCTTTTGGTAGCGCCAACGGTTCAGGCATATCCGGCTATTGACGGCGATATCTTGCATTATATAAGGTTACAGCCTGCTACTGGCACTACCACCGGCGAGATCTGGCTGAACATCACAGACGGTACTGATATTCTGCCGGTAAGGGTAAGGGTATATCAAAGTATCAATAAGATATGGATCGGGAATAACCGTGCTACTATGTTTAAGGAGCGCGACAATTTTGTTACCTCTGTATATGCAGAGTTTGCCGGCCTGATACCCGGAAACGCAATGACTCATGTAGGCGATATTACCGGCCACCACGGAACATTGCATGTCATATCCAGCGCTATAGACGGTAGTGCAAGGGACTACCTGACAGTCGACACACCCTACCTTGATTTTTGCTCAGACAATGTATGCATGGTGCAGCCATGGAACTCAAAACTGCAAAAGGTATTGCTTGGCTATCGTGGCGCATTGTATTATGGAAAATACAGCATCTATGAATCTAACGGCAGTACTGTAATCGGAAGGCTATGCGCTGTTGACAGCAATGTTTCCAGCTATACCGCCACCACAGGGGCCACCCAGATAAGGGCGGTAGTAAGGTATGCCAGTGATCCCAATAAGGCAACCATCCCGGCGCCACCTATGTCGGGCGGCAGCCTTACAACAGGTTCTATCACAGTAACAGCGGGCGGAAGCGGATATACAACAGGAGCAGTTGTGCTGTTCATCGGCGATGGCTCCGGTGCTGCCGGCACTGCAACCGTCACCGGCGGTGCGATAACAGCGATCAATATTACCAATGGAGGAGCGTATTATACGACAGCACCGGACATTGTCGTGTTAAAAAATAACTCGCTGACCAGCTCATTCCCTGTTTTTACCTTACCCTATCTGGACCGGGGTTTCGGAGCAGATTACCAACCCTTTGTCACTGTGCCTGATACATTACGCATTAAGTTTCAGGATGCTATTGCCAATATCCACAGAGGTGCCTTATCAGAAGACCGGAAAAGAAATATACTGATCTGGGCAGAAGGTTTCAGCAGCAGCGAGCAGGCAAAATTTACCGCCATTGCAGAAAGAATCAGGCACCAGTTTCTTGACGATGCTTCATCTCATGACCCCTTTCCGCTTCTGGCCGATAGCCTGAACTTCTGGACCTGCTTTATTCCCAGCCAGGAATCGGGAGTGACGGTAGCATCCTACCTAGCCAAAATACCCAGCAGCAATTTAACGTTGAATGGCGCTACTACTTCCGAATATGCCGGTTATCTGATTCAAAATCCTGTGAATATTGTCCCCGGGAAATCTGATTTTGTAAATCAGTTGCTCAGGAAGGTAGGCGCGCCCAACAGCAGCCCCGACACAACGGT
Source organism: Chitinophagaceae bacterium (assembly GCA_965200035.1). Classification (GTDB taxonomy): domain Bacteria; phylum Bacteroidota; class Bacteroidia; order Chitinophagales; family Chitinophagaceae; genus UBA1952. The sequence goes on from OZ241334.1 coordinate 3,597,209, forward strand.
ATCCGGAACAGGCGCAACGTGCGCTACGCGGACAGCGGCACTGGCCCGCTGGAATACTGCGGGACTTGTACCCTCTGGCTCAGCGCTCGCTCCCAATATAGATGACGACGTATTTAACGGATGGCTTTCGTATGAACAGGGATTATTGCCACAAACAAAAGATACGTTGCTGGGCATAAATTTCAGTGGACGTGTGGCAGAAGGCTTTGAAGCGCGAGCTACTTCGCCCAGTGATCCGAATACCAGCGCAAACAGATGGTACAAAGGTCCGGAATTATCAAGAGTGCTTAGTCTTGACCTTCGGAGAGCATACCGATTTACACTTCCAAATGGTAAAATGATTGCGGAAAATAACCGGGTATCCGGTTCTGAATTTGGGGTAGAAGTAATCAATGATCTGCTGGACGCTGCAAAATGTGGCACTGTTCCCGGCAGCGATGATTATAATATTGGAAGCACCTGGCAATTCAAAGCCGCTGATGAGGGCCTGGTTCTGATCATCCTGAATGAAAACCTCGATGGAGGTACATCCGATGCTGAATTGACGGGCAAATTCAGCCTGGGTAAAAGCAGATTAGTTACTGGTACTTACACCAACAGTGTTTTTGATATTACGACCCATACAAGCATACCCGGCGCTACGCTAAACACAGTTGCCTCGACCAATGCCCTGACCGGCTTATACAGCAACAAGGTTGACGATCTAATCGCCACATCAGATACGATGATGCATGAACTATGCCATAGCGGTGCGATCAGGCTTAAAGATGAGTACGAAAATATAGATGGCTATGCTACTCACAGCGCTTCCTATACCGCAAGTGCACAAAGAGCTAAAGACGCGATAAGCATTGGTGAAGGGGCTAATACAACTCCCTACAGCGCTATCAACCTGTATTCGGCAGTTGCACCGCCCGGCATCCTCCGGCCAATAGATACGAGAAGGGTAAAATGGAATTGGCACCGTATAGAAAAAGCGTCTATGGTACGGCTGCTCAATTATGTCACTGTTGGAGGTAATCTGGAAATACAGCTAACGCTGTATGATACAAGCGAACCTACGCTCAATTTCTGGAGATATGCCAAGCAGCTTAATAAAGATCTGTTCATCTCTACCCGGCAAAAAAACCCGGAAAACAGGTTAAAAAAACAGCTAAGCCAGTTGATGGGCGACACAGCTCCTTTACGCATAACAGGTATTTCCACGACCAATATCATCAGCCTTTCTTACCAGACAGTATCTGACACATCCGGCTCTTTTCCTACGGTCATTGTGCAAAATGAGTTTGATTTATCGAGTGGATGCTATATATACACGGCCCGTAACTCTCCATCCAAGATCGGCAGTGTTGTTGTGATGAACGATGGTGCTACAGCGCCGGTATTATTGAATGGCACTGGTATGGACCTGAAAAAAACCGATCTGAAATTCGGTCCTCCATTTGGCCGCAGCAGTTGGGATAAGGAAGGCTCTAAAGGAAGTATCAGCATAAGTGCATTAGACGGCGGCGGCGGCATCACTACAATAAGTGTGGATAAGCCAGGCAAGAATTATACCATGGCACCGGATATAGATGTTTCCGGCACGGTAGGAACAGCTCCGGTACTGAAAGCAAAACTACTGCCGGATGACACCTCTGTACTTTTTATAAAAATTCTGGATGGCGGCTGCGGATATAACAGTGCTGCAGCTCCGGCCGTTAAAATAGCCGGCGGTACCGAAAGCGGCAGTGCGCCAGGAACGGCTGCTGTTGCGCAGGCCGTGGTAAGCGCAGTTGATTACTATTGTAAAGTCAACATCAATAGTGGCGGCACAGGCTATAAGCCGCCGCTCGTCATTACTTATCCCGCCGCCGGGGTCGACGCTAAGATAGATGTCAGCATTGCCAGCAATGGAAAGGTCAACAGCTATGCACCGATCTTACAGCAAGGTTCAGGATATACGGCAGGCACAAAGATCAATGTGTCCGGCCTTGGGTCTACTACGACTGCTGTATTCAATATTGATCAGGTAGGTAGCGGTGGTGCTATCAAAAAGATTTCGCAGGATAATGCGGGTGCAGGCTTTGCTCAACAGCTCACCTGGACGCTGCTGGATGGCACGAGTGCGATAGGGAACACAGGCAGCATATTACTGGAGCCGGTAGTATCCGGTGGCAGTATTACTGATATCATTATCAGGGATCATGGCATTCTGGATTATGACAGCTTTACGACTACCAGCGGAAAGGTGACTATAGAGTTTGACGGCGGCGGTGGCACCGGTGTAATAGCCACCATAGAAAAAGCAAGAAAAATCATTGGGATAACTGTTACCACCGCAGGCAGCGGATACCTGAGAATACCTAAGATAATTATTGATGTCCCGCCTGCAAGCGGAACAGCAGGGGATAAATTACGTACGGCAACGGCATCTGCCTACATTGCCGCATACGGTTATTTGATGGATATCCCGGTTATTAAAAGACTGTTGGCAACACCTAAGTCACTGAACGAAAAACCAGATTGCAGTGTTTCTGAAAGTGAAACAACCATAAATGGCCTGTTGAGCAACCCGGTAAAAGCGCCGACAAACATTACCGGTCTGCAAAGCAAATACCTCCAGTATACCGTTGGTGTTTTTGAAGGGGCAGCTACCTGGAACTGCAGCGCTTACCGGGCTACAGGCAATTCAAAGATGCGCAATGATGGCAGCAAGGTAAATGATGATGGGTCTAACGTGACCTATGTTCCCTTCAACTATCCTTCACAATATTATCTGGTCAGCCTTTTCTACCCGGATAAGCTTGGTGAGCTGGATAGCGCAATTCATAGCAATCAATTATTGATAAAGTAAACATTCTGTCGTATGATCAGCACGGTTCATGTAATAGGTAAAGAGCTTTCTAAAGCCTTTGGTGCGCTTGAAATCTATTTAAGCTCGACCCAGGGGGCTAACTCGCTGCTCCGGGAGCTCGGATGGCAGCCGGTAATCAGCATTCCTCCGCCTTTAAGCAATTTAATGACCGATATCAATAACCTGATCGCGGACGTAAAACATATAGAAGCGGCTCCAAGCGACCTGAGTAAATACCTCACGGCTATACAGGATGTACAGTCGTTCATCAGTCATATAAACTCCCTGTCCTCAGCCAGCTTCTCGGCATATAGCAGCCTGGTTGCAGACAATTTTGCTACCATCTTTCCCCAGCAGCTGTTGGACTTTGTGATCTGCAACTATGTGCAGCAGTATTATCCGGTTATTTACAGTGGGTGCATATTTACAGGCGTCATACAAAATACTTATCAGGCGCCTGCAGGGTATAGACCAGCATATACCAAGCGTACGATCGTATGGGCCAATGTCATGAAAATATTCTCAGACCCCGGACAGCTCATGCAGAATATCTATGGTTGGAATACAACAAACTTCGATGCTGAAAACTTCATCAATAACCTGAAGAGCTTTATTTACTCATTGGGCGTACCTGCACATCTTGGTAAAATGACGCCTGCCGGTCAGCAGTTGCTGATGGCGCCTTATCCCAATAACAAACCTTATGATAAATATCTTAACGCGCCGCTGTATGATACCGTCATCACTTCCGGCGCGTCTGTAATCAATTTTCTTCTTGGGGTCGGGCTTTACCCGATCATGCGTACTTATGGCGGCGCCAAGCCAGGCTTTGCCATCTATCCTTACCTGTCCGGCGGGCTGGCTACAGAAATAAATGTTGCAGACAACCTGTTCTTTGGTGTGGATGCGAATGTAGATGTTACAGCCGGTGTGGTACTGGCCGTTTTTCCGGATACCACCACCTTCACCACCAATTTCAATACTACAGCTGCCATAAGCAGCAACTCTTTTCTCAGGCTGTATCTTGAAAACCGCGACGCGGACGGGGACGCTATTCTGCTTTTCGGCGAGCTAAACGGTAGCCATTTTTCTTACCAAGCCTTAAGGCTAGAGTTAGGTGCGGAGCTGCTGGGCGGAAGCAATGATATCTATGCAGAAGTTGCCATCAAGAAAGGACAGGTCGTAATGGATCTCTCCAACAGCGACGGCTTTATCTCCAAAATATTCGGACAGGGACAGGTAGAATTCGATTTCGAGATAACGCTCGGCTATTCCACCAAGCGCGGTGTTTACTTCAAAGGCAGCGCGGGCCTTGAGCTGGAAATACCGCTGCATTTCACGATCGGTCCTGTCAATATTGATGGTCTGGTGGTCAATGCCAAGATCCGGAACAATGAACTGCCTATACAGGTAGGCACTTCAGTATCTGCCCAATTAGGGCCGGTGTTTGTAGAGATCGACAACATCGGCGCCAGTGCCAACCTCAGCTTCCCGGGCAGCGGCGGCAACCTCGGCCCGTTAAATGCTTCTTTTGGCTTCAAGCCGCCTAATGGAATTGGCCTGAGCGTAGAAGCAAAAGTGGTGAGTGGCGGCGGCTATCTGTATATCGATACTCAGAAAGGACGCTACTACGGCGGCGCGCAGCTTAAGATAGCGGATAAGCTCAATGTAAGCGCAGTTGGCATTGTTGCCACCAAAGCGCCGGATGGCAGTAAAGGCTTTTCCATGCTGATACTGGTCAACGTAAGCTTTGCGCCTTCTATACCATTCGGCTTTGGCTTCTCGCTGAGCGGCCTGGGTGGCCTGGGAGGTGTCAACCGCGATATGAGCCCCGAAGCGATCAGGCTGGGCGTAAAAAACGGCGGCATCAACGAAATTATGTTCCCGGACAACGTTGTGGATAATATAGACCATATCATCAACGACCTGGAGCAGTTCTTTCCGATGAAGGAAAAGCGCTACACATTCGGCCTGTTTTTTCTGATAGACTGGGGCGTTGGCGTGCCGCTCATCCACATAAAGCTGGGCATCATCATTAACCTGCCCGATCCGGTACGCCTGGCGATCATCGGCATCCTTAAAATATCTCTGCCAACACCGGACAAGGTATTGCTGGAGCTCAATGTGGCCTTCGCAGGCATTATTGACTTCGAGAAGAAATACATGACCTTCGATGCAACGATCTTCGACTCGAGGCTGCTCACCTTCTCTCTGTCGGGGGATATGGCGGTACGTTTGTTCTGGGGTGATCATAAGGAAATGGTCTTTTCTGTAGGTGGCTTTCACCCGGCATTCAATCCGCCGGCATACCTGATGCTGCCGCCCATGAACCGGCTTACCATCTCTTTCATTGATGAAGACAGCCTTAAAATTAAATTCTCCACCTACTTCGCCGTAACCTCCAACACCCTGCAGTTCGGCGCCGAGATTGACCTCGACTTCCATGTATGGAAAGTACGTCTGGTAGGCTATTTCGGGTTTGATGTGCTTTTTCAGTTCAACCCTTTCCACTTCATTGCCGAGATGAGAGCCGGTATTGCTGTATACTGGGGCAGTAAAGAGATTATGAATATCTCTACGGACATATCGGTTGAAGGCCCGGGCCTCTGGCACGCGAAAGGCTCTGCTACCGTGAAGGTGCTGTGCGTAAAGAAAACAGTGCATCTGGACAAGACCTGGGGCAACAATGCCAATACCACGCTGCCTGGTGTAACTGTAGCGCCGCAGATAATCGCCGCTATACAGGATAAGAAAAACTGGCAGGCCGATCTTCCTGCGGACAAGCAACTGCTCGTAACAGTACGCCCGATAACCAGCACCGATGTAGTGATACACCCGCTGGGCGTGCTTTCTGTAAGTCAGGCAGTGATACCGCTGGGTGTACACATTGACCGATTTGGCTCGCAAAGGCCAACCGACGGAGGCGTATATGATATAACCGAAGTAAAGATAGCCGGCACAGCACAGCCTGCGCTCGGACAGGTGCAGGGTAATTTTGCACCTGCACAGTTCAGGGATATGAACGATGATCAGAAGCTGAAAGCCCCGTCTTTCGAATACATGAAATCGGGCGTGAAAGCATCTGCCACCAATGACTGGTCGGCCGATCAGTATCTCCTGAGAGATGTAGCGTATGATGTAGTGATTGTAGATCTGGTGCATCGCAACAAGCTGTCAGCGCTAACGACTTTGCCGGCACAGATGGTCAACAATTTCACCCGTGGCGGTCTTGTCTCTGACAATCCGGTATCGCAGCAAACCAATACGCTGCTAAAAAAGCCGATCTATACAGCGGCCGTTAAACAGGAAACATACAAGTTGGTGAGCGCAGACAGCCTCATAATCGTACTGGGCACTACTGAGGCGCCGCTTACATCTGTGCTTACAAGTGCTGTAGATATTGGCCCTTCTTCTTTCTATACTACGCCGGTACCGGCCTACGTATAGCAGCAGGAAAGCAATGGCTTCATGTAAAGCATCCGAGCAACAAGAACAACAATTTTAAACTACTTACGAAAAACGTTCATTATGAGTAATCCGCAATTTGGTTTCTTACCCTGGATGCGAAAGGGTATCGCAGCTCATATCCTGCAACCGGATGATGCAGCAAGCCCCACAGCGGAGCGGGCCATGGTACAGGTAGATGTAAAGCTCACCTATGCTTCTACTACAACCGTAAGCAATAATGTACAGCTGGTAGGCCCTGGCGATATCATCAATGTAGCTCCGGAAAATGTCGTGCGCACGGAGCCGGTGAATGGCAGCTATAATTTTGAAGATAATTATCTACCCTATATTGAATTTTACGAAGAAGATTTTCTGTGGCGCTATACTCCTGCCGTACCTGCTGCTAACGATCATCTTCGCCCGTGGCTGGCGCTGATTATCCTTTCGGATAATGAGTTTACAATGAATCCGCCGGCTGCAGACGGATATCCTGCTTCCATTACCCTTACGGTGGATCCGGCAACGGTGCTGCATGCACACAAGGAACACTGGGCATGGGCACATGTGCATGTAAACAAACCTAACAATTCACCCGGCAGTTATATTGACGGGCTGAAGCAGGATCTCAGCACCAATCCGGACGTAGCAGTTTCGCGGCTCCTGTCTTCACGCAGGCTGTCGCCACAGACCCAGTATACAGCTTTCCTGATACCAGCCTTCGAGACAGGCAGGCTGGCAGGGCTCAACAAACCGGCAGCCACTATCAGCGCCACGTCTTCACTGGCACCATCTTGGTACAATCCGCTGCCGTCGGGGCAGACCAACCCTACGCAATATCCGGTCTATTTTGAATGGCGTTTCGGCACGGCCGCGCTGGGCGATTTTGAATCGCTGGCAAGGGCGCTCAAACCCAGATCCATGGACCCGTCACTGGGAGGCAGGGTAATGGATGTGAGCAGGAGTGGCATGGGGCTGGATGCATTTATCAACCCACCCACAGTTCCGGCCACTGTTGTGATGGAAGGCGCTCTGAAGCCTACCTCCTTTACTCCGCTGACTCCTAAAAATGCAGGCAGCACGGATAATTATACAACACATCTCAAAGAGATTCTGAATCTCCCGGTTACCATTAAAGACCCTTTATACAGCGGCTCTTACAGCGGCTTTAATCCTTATTCCGGCTCTACTGTAAATATAGATCAGGACCCTGTTGTGACGCCACCTATATACGGGCAGTGGCATGCTAATGTGAAGAAGGTAGATGGAACCAATCCCGTATGGCTGCAGCAGATGAATCTTGACCCTCGCTACCGTGCCGCAGCAGGGATTGGGGCAGAGGTGGTCCGCAGGAATAAGCAGCGCTATATGGAAGCCGCCTGGAATGAGATTGGAGAAGTGCTGCTGGTAAACGATAAGATCAATAAAGCAAGAATAGCGCTTGAGGCCAGCAAAAATGTATATACCAAGCACCTGATCGGAGACGCCAGCATGGCTGCAACCTCCGATCTGGATAAGATGCATGATTTTACCAAGATCGCCTCGCTGGCTTTTAAACGATTTACGGTATCGTCTGTAGGCGTATCGGGCGGCAGTGGCCCTTACCTCACAGGGGTAACCTCCTTTACCGGAGTAACGGCTACAAGATCGGCCTATCTGTCAAAAATGACTGATGCCACCACGAGCGGCGCATTCCGAAAGGCTACCCGCAACCGGTCGGCGGCTGTAGCGCAAAAAGGTGCAGGCTACGTGAATGCCCGGCTGGTATCGCATCTCAACGATGGCACCACAGCAACGGTCAATGTTTTTGCCGACCCTGAAGGCACTACTCCCACCAGCACTTTCGTCAATTCTGCCACTACAGCCAATAATTCATCGGCCAGCTCGCCCTTTGCAACAGCCAATGTTACTTCCTGGGCACAGGTCTATCATAGCACTACCTCACCGGTTGTTGTTTCAGGGTTCAATGCCTTTGCATTCCTGATCAGCTATTACAATCCGCGCAAATCATCTTACGAAGTTGTCAGAGCCAAGCTGGACGTTGCTTCATTCATATCGAATGTAAAGACAGCGCTGGACCCTGCCATAGCCATAACCGACAGAGTTCTGAAACAGGTAGATATACAGGCGTCCGGCAGCCCGATCAGCATTGCATTGAATGCGGTGATGGCATACCCGGTCATAGACGATCCGATGTTCAACGAGCTGACCAAACTATCTTATGAATATCTGCTGCCCAATCTGGGTCAGTACCCCAATAACATCGTTACGATTCTGGAAACCAATAACCGTTTCATAGAATCATACATGGCCGGATTGAATCATGAATTTGCCAAGGAGTTGCTCTGGCAGGAATATCCTACCGATCAGCGCGGCAGCTATTTCCGCAGATTTTGGGATATAAATGATACGGTTAATTACAACACGGCCAATCCAAACTTTATGTACGACATCGCGCCTATGCACCAGTGGGCAGGCGCGCTGGGCGAGAACAATCAATATACCCGGCACAATCCTAACCCGGCGTCCCCGCCGGCGTCATTCCTCGTGCTGCTGATCAGAGGTGACCTGCTGAAAAAATATCCAAATACCCTGATGTATATGCAACAGGCCAGCCCTACGCCTACTACCGCACCGCATGCGCTCGGCAGCGCAGCCATCGACAGTTACGGCAATCCAAATCCCGCAACCGTGAGAATGCCTCTTTTTAAAGCCACGCTGCAGCCCGATATCGTGATGCTGGGCTTCGATCTTACCAAGCAGGATGTGCTGGGTAACAGTACCTATCCCGGCGGCTGGTTCTTTGTGGTTCGCGAACGTCCGGGACAGCTGAGGTTCGGATTGGAAGAGCCCGGCTCTACCTCTGTATCGGCAATGCACTCATGGCATGATGCAAACTGGGCTTTCATGGGCAGCTCACCGCAGAACGTTTCAGTAGCCAATGGCATCGCCAACGGCCTCGGGGGCTACACAGACCCGCTCAACAGTGCTATTCAATGGAGCAATACGATGAGCTCAGCTACAATGGCCTGGATACTTTACCGCAATCCTGTGATGGTAGCCATTCATGCAGAAAGCATGATCTATTAAACAGCAAAAGTTATTCTGTTCAACATTAATCACGTCCTGTCAATATGAATTACGCAGCCAGCAAGAATGCAATCGTCCCTGTGTCAAACGATACACCCGCGCAGCTATCCAATTTTATCACAATACTGCAGCAACGTACCAAGTATAATGTCCCTTTTTTCCTGGCACCCGTAAGGCTGGAAACAAGATTCCGGAAAGTGATGCGGAATATAATGGACGAAGTGATCAGGAGCAATGTCAGCGATGCCAGCACCCGCTTTACGGGCACAAAAGATATTTCCGTGGCTTACGGCACCTATGGCGGTTTTAAAGGCAGCACGGTACTGGCCGCAGCCACTGAGCTGAATGATCATTTCAATAATCTGGTAAATACTTTAGATAATGTACAGCTGGTGAATCCGGTAGAGCAGGATGAGCTGCGCCGTCAATCCAATGATCTGTCTGCCACGCTGGGTAGGACGTTTCAGAATTTTCAGTCTGTAAGCATGGACGATGAGGAAAGCAGCCAGTTGCAGGAGATCATGGCATCCATACAATCTTCCAGCGATAACATTACTGGTTCATTGAGCAAATTGCAGCCCGATAATTCCTGGGCGCAGGAAGTAAGCCAGGCAACAATAGATCAGTGGGCGCGGGCAGGTAACATTGTACAGAGCAGTAACGATATACTGAGGAATATGGACCAGTATAACGTTGATCAGAACATTCTTAATCAATACTTCCGGCAGGCATCTGCCGTGCTCGATTACTTTAAGGAGCCTATCAATAGTATTGATGACAAGCAATATGTATGGAATATCCTGAGCCCTTTCGACGATCAGTTTATATACATTCAGCAGCTGCTGGCCGCAGCGCAGGCGCAGGGGAGAGACATGACTCAATCCAAAAACGACCTGAGCCTGCTCACAACGAAACTGAGCGATGCGTGGAACAGGAATGCTTTTCCCGATCTGGCATCCGATTATTTACAGCCGGTACCCGGCACAGAAGATTTCAGGCCAGGCAATAAAGATGTAAGTGGCAGCGTTGCTCAGCAGGGCGATACAATCAATAAGACCGTAATCAGCGGTAATGACCTCATCGGCAAGCTGCTTACCCAACCTGATCAATTGCAGGAAGACGTCCTTGATCAATATAATGCGCAGCTAAAAAACATGTCCGCTTTTCTGGACAACTCAGGTACGGTAAAAGAGCTGGTAGGGCAGGGGTATTTGTGGCAGATCATTGCTCCGCTCAATGCACAGCTCCGTCAGGTAAAAGCCTACATCAATGGTTTTATCGCGGAAGGCATAGGCGCAGCCTTTCAACAACTCGACTCATTGAATGGCTCTATTGCCACGCTGACCAATAGCTGGAACACACTGACGCTGACCGATACCAATCCGCGTACCGTGGCTGTATTTTCTACCTGGCGGTTGGTGGATGAGCTATGGATAAGGGTGTATCCCGACAATATATCTGTCGATTCGCTGGAGCGCGAGCTTACCACAGATGAACGTGACGCAGGCATTGCATACTGGACTGCATGGTGGGCCGCACATGGTGATCCCCAGCTGCAATTAGCTGCCTGGCAGGCATTGGTCACGCTGTACGGGCCCGAAAGAGCTGCATGGATCGTTAAGGTAATGACACCTACCAACCTGCAGAATGTCATTATAGTCAGCAGCATATTCGACACGTTCGCGCATCTTGAAGTGCTGAATACATATACCGCCCAGCTCAGCACCCTTAACCCGTTGCAGCTTTCCCCGTCGGCCGGTTCCTATCTGGCGTTTTACAATCCGCAACTGCAATACCTGACCGGTGCGGCAGATAAAGTGCAGGCACTGCCCGGTGTTTATCTGGACAGGCTTTCGGACAAAGTAAGGACAGCCGGTACCAGCTTTGCACAATTCGGCGATTTTGTTCTGTCGCAGGTAGAGGATACCAGTACTGTGCCGATGGAAGGTGGTGGTGAGCCGGTGAGTGATGGCGGTGGCGAACAGCCGAAAAACATTACCCTTCAGGAGCGTGTTACCGGCATCAATGCCAGTTTTGATACACTCAGGAATGTAGTAAGCAGGATACAGCGGGTAGAAACATGGGATCAGATATACAGCCAGACCCCTGTTTTTCCGACTCCTGCGCTGAAAGATGCGAGCTGGTCGCAGGCTTCTTATGCAAGGACACTGCCGGACAGCTTTCTTTTCGCCACAGTCAATAATCTGGCCGATGGCAGCTATTCTTTCCGGCATATCAAGATAGGCAACCAGATACCCAACCCTTTACAGACCAGCATTGATCCGGAGTTCAGCACTTTTTCGGATACGGCCGCGGGTCATATGGTAATAGACCCGAACCTGCTCTGGATGGTGGATTTTAATGAAGCGGTAAACAAAGGGATGGGCATAATAATACGCCTGACTGCGGCCGAAGCGCAGGCAGGATTTGATAAGCTATTGGTGCTGGGCGTCAACACGCAGGCTGCCGACCCCAATGTAAGTGCTGCTACGCTGCCGGACATCGGAAAGAAAATGCTTCAGGATCTGCTCGATGCCCATCATTATACTCCCGGTGGCATGGCAGTGCTGCGGCTGGGCACTCCTACCAACAATACGGATGATACCAATGCCGGTTACAATCGTCCCGACCCGTATGCCGAGCTCAGCTTTGCCACAGAAGTGCAGAATGCCCTGTTTGGCACCAGCACAGATACATTGCGCAAAAAAGACGGCCAGTGGCTGTGCGATGCCTTCGGCATCGATTACAGCGCATTGCAGCATACAGAGAATGCAGGCCTGTCGCAGATAAGCAATGCAATAGCTATGAACCGGGTGCTATGGAACGGTACTGCCGGCAACTATATGAAGGAGATGATGAATTTCCTTTTTACCGACGACAATACGCAGCGTACGAAAAGCTACTTTACCGATTACGTCCTGGGGCGTGGCGCGCTGCCTTCCATCCGTACCGCTGAGCAGCCTTACGGCATTCTGCCGGTAAGCTCTTTCGGACGATGGGAATGGCCCCAGAAATATCCTGCAGGCACCGCATTCCCGAGCGGGCTGAAATCAGGCAGTTCCATCCGGTCTTTCTTCCTAGACGATTATACACAGGGCTATCCTTCCGGCGTAGGCAGCCAGCTGCCCCAGTTTCTGGAAGACCGCTTTCACATACGCTTGTCCAAAGTATTGGAAACATTGAATCAGTTCTGGCTGGAAATGGCCGCCTGGCATGTGAATACGGTCAATAAAAATACAGGTAACGTATCTGCCCAGCAGGATTTTATGACGCTGCTGAGCACAGAGGCACTGATGTCCGAAGCAAGGAACCGTTTCTTTTTAAATGCGCTCAGCTTCAATAATACCTACAGTCTTAAAACAGAAGGCAATGCCGCAGCCGATTTCTGGACGCAGATACTCGCTGACCCGGCCAATACAGATATACCATCCGGCTTCTTCTCATTGTTCGGCAACTTCAACAGCGCTGATTTTTCTCCAGGCACAGGTGCCCCCAACCCATTGGGCGATGCGAACGGTATTATGGATATCAACGAATTCCTGTCTGGTGGCAGCGGCGCGCCGCAGATGAGCCGCATAAAAAATGCGCTGCGCATCTTCACAGTCCGGTTCATGAGCGAAAAGTATTCGCTTTACGGGCCCAGCGTAGATGAAAAGCCGCTTACGGAAAAGGATGTGCTGACTGCCAATGTGTATGGCAAGAACTATATCAAATGGCTGAGAACATCCAACCCATACGACATCTGGCAAAGCAACAATTTTGGCCACATGCCTTCAAGGTCGCTCCTGTACCTGCTGATGCGGCAGAGCGTACTGCTCACTTATCGCGAAGCGGCGTGGGATATTCTGGAAAAGGCAAACCTGTTTACCCGGGTAGCACGGAAAATCATAGGCACACCGGAAGGCATCGTAACCCAGCAGTCGAATACAACCAAGCAGGGCATCTTTACCAAATGGCATCCGCTTTTTGAAAACATCAAGAACCTTACGGCATCGCCCTCACATTATCTCACGAAAACAATACCGCTGGATGATGCCTTTAAGTTTTTCTACAATTATGTAGGCGATATTACCGCGCCATACAAGCCGGCGTATGCCGCACCCACCTGGCAAGGCATCAAGCTCGCCGATTATTTGTTCAATCCCGTTCCTGCCCTGGGAGCAGGCTATAACGATCTGAATGCTCTAGGAAGTGATGCGCTCGGCAAAATCGCTGCGATGAATGGCTCGCTGGATCTCCTGCAAAGCTGCACTGTGGCCGAGCTGGACAGGCTGATGCGCGAGCATGTGGATCTTTGCTCCTACCGCTTAGATGCATGGAGCTATGGCATGATCAACAAAAGGCTGTGGGAACATCGTAACATGGATGGCGCAAACTCTGCCGGTGCAAGAAAAGCCGGCATATATCTGGGCGCTTACGGATGGCTCGTTGATGTAAAGCCAAACATTAATGGTCTTGTCGCGATCAACCCTACGCATGTACCGGGTGATCTTACGGAATTCGGAACCTTGTATTACGACCAGGCTAACCTGGGCTTCATACATACACCTTCCGTATCGCATGCTTTGACGGCCGCGATATTGCGGAGCGGTTATGTCTCTGAAAACAATTCGGCGGACAATCGCTTTGCGATCAATCTATCTTCGGAAAGGGTGCGCATAGCGCTTGACCTGCTCGAAGGCGTCCGTAACGGGCAGACGCTGGGCGCGCTGATGGGCTACCAATTTGAGCGTGGCCTGCACGAAGGTTATCCCGGACTGGAGCTGGATAAGTATATCTATGTTTTCAGGAGGAAATTCCCGCTGGTAGGCGGCGCGACAGATGCGTCCACAGCCATTCCGCACGCTGAGAATATACGTCCTTCCAACGTAGTGGATGGCATAGAGCTGCTGAACCATTTCCGCACCGCTGCAGCGGCCTACCTCAATGCATTTCCCGGCACATCCATCCACGATATGTATGTATCGCCCGGCACTTATCAGGTAAGCGGACATCCTTTATCCTATATTGCCCCTTACAGCATCATGGATACGGCCGATTATACAGGCTTCAGCAGCGGTTCTTTCTTTACGCAGGAAATGATGGCGATCATTACGGAGATAGACCGCATTGCCAATGCCATAGATGCACTGGGTGATCTTACCATTGCAGAAGGGGTTTTCCAGATGGCAAAAAGCAACTATGGCCGTTCTGCCGCGATACTCGAAACGCTTACCGAAGGAAAGAACCCAACCACTCCGCAGATCATCGATACGCCAAGAACAGGAACTCATATCAACCACAGGATGGCAGCGGTGATTGAGCCTTTGGATTTCTATTCCGTTACAAGTCCGTGGGTAGGGATTACGCTCAGTCCGAGAGCCTATGCCGAACCCAATATCAACAAATGGATGGCTCAGGTATTGATCGCACCATTTGCCGGCGCTACGGTTAGCACCCTGCCGGATAAAATCGGCTGCACGGTAACCTTCAATGATGCCGGTAATGTGCTTCAATCCGCCACGGTAAAGCTTTCCCAGCTGGATATACAGCCGATAGACCTGCTGTATATGGTGCAGTCTGATGGCTACAAAGCGGAGCTTACGGCACGCATTGTCTATTACATAAGATCGACCAGCACCCTTTACTATGGCGGGCCGGCCGGTATACCTACCGCAACAGCCATAACCGTTAATCTTGCCAATAAGGGAACGGCAACTCTGGCTTCTTTTCAACAGATACTTACGCTGACCGGCGCTGCAGCACGCATTGTCAATGAAAGCAAATACCTGAAGCCTGAAGACTTTTTGTATAGTCCGAATGCGGATGTGAATACCCTGGTATCCCAATACGATACTACGGAACTTGCAGCACGCGTTACGGACCTGATGAGCAGACTGAACACGGTGCAGACTAATCTCGCATCTATCCCTGTTACCATGGTAGGCGGCGTAGCTACCATACCAGACAGCGTATCCAATAATACTGCGGTAAATAATCTGCGCAGCTATCTTAAAAGCGCTGCAGCGTTTGGCATCAGCTATACCATTCCTGCTTCCGCAACCGAGGTATTTGCCGCTGCGCCCGACACTGCTGTAGAAGGCCTGGTGGCTGATCTGCTGGTATTGAAGCAAAAGGCAACAGCTGAAATCAGTAAGCGATATACCGCTGCCGGTACCGCTTATGCCGCGATCACCGGCGGTATGAGCGAAAGCGATAAGGTCACTAAATACATAGCCATTATCACAACAATACTGGGTGCAGAATTCAAGGTATTGCCGCATTTCCATTTCGATCATTACAACGGCCTGTACACCGCCATTACGGCCCAGCTGCCGCCGGTAGCCACCACCAATGATATCATGTACGCTTATCTGCCGGAAAGCAGCGTAGCGTTGAAAATGGACGAATGGCTGTATGGCATTGCCCGTGTGCAGGAAAAGGTCGGTGAAATCGAAACCATACGCCTGCTGGCTGATGATACCAATGATTATGCGCTGAGAAATATCCGGCCTGTACAATTCCCGTATCTGGTAACGACGGGTACCGGCGGACCTGTAGGCGACTACTGGCTGGGAACGGAATATCCTTCCGGCTATACTCCCTCCGGCGATAAATTGTCGGTAGCTGTATTGAACTACGATAAGCTTCCGGCTACTGCTACAGCCACAACGCCGTTCTGCGGCCTGCTGATCTCAGAATGGTCGGAGCTGATACCGATAGAGCAGCAGACAACCGGCATTGCTTTCAACTACGATAACCCGAATGCGAAACCACCGCAGAACATATTGCTGGCCGTGAATCCGCAGGTAGTTCAGGTCAACGATCCGAACCCCAACAAGACCTGGCACCTGGAAGACTTGCTGCATACCATGCTTGACACGATGGATATGGCAAAAGTAAGAATGGTGGACCCCGACAGCTTTGCAAGGCTGGATGGCTCCGAGATAAATGATAACCGTAAGAACGATGCGGCGAACCGCTATCCTACATCTGCTGAGATGACCCGTTCAAAAATGTATGAACTGTTCCGCTGGGTATTGCCGGCTGTGACGGGAGAAATAACGCCGGAAGCCGTAACTGCGGCCGGGACTCCATTGCATCCCGAACCGCAATACCAAAACGTTGAATCTATACAGCAGGTATCGTTCGATTACAATCCGAATAATGCAGGCCCGCCAATTGTACCTGGAACAGTCACCTCCACAGGCGTGACCGGAGTGGTAAACTGGAAAGCGATCTCTACCGATGATATACTTTCCAATACCGGAACGATCCAATTTATAGAAGAAGAAGCAACATTTACTGCTATTGCCAATGCACAGGCTGGCATGACCGCCATCAGCGGCGTCTAAAACTTTTTATATGACCATATCATCACCAAATATACCGGCAGGCAATAAGATCACTCCATTCACCGGCTGGAACCGGCTGGAGACAAGGCCCCGCCAGGAACAGTTCAGCGAAGCGCTGCAGGCCAAAATCCATGATCCCCTCTGGATGCTGGGCCGCCAGTGGCAGGTAGGCGAATTTACCGGGCAGGATACGGGTTCCGGCATATTCGCCAAGGTGCAGATGTCTTACAAAACAATGACCGGCATCGGAGCCTATGGCCAGACGCCCGGAAGCTATGACGGGAATATTCCCATGGAAGCCATGGTGGAAAGCATTCCCTACAACTGGAGCATCAAAGAGCGGCTGCTGATGGGCAAGAAATGGCAGAAGATCATGAAGGCCACGCTTTCGACCGGTGATTATACTACTTATTCCGCCCTGTTCACCAGCACATCGCATCCCTTTGCCATGCAGTTTCCGGTGCCGAGCACCTCTATGGCTACCGAGGACAATATACGCGAAGCGGCAGAGGTCTATTGTAATGAAAAGCTGGTTAATTTTCTTTCCGGCGTGTCTGTATCGGGCCTGAATATCGATGGCGCAGTCCTCTACAACCGGATAAAGGATAATGTGGCCTGGAGCACCAATCTGGCAACAGATTTTGGCGGCTCGCCCGGCGCTACTACCATCAGCGCGCAGCTGGTTACGGTACGCTCGCTGTTCCTGCAATGGATGAATAATATCTATCCGTTCCCGGACGGGCAGGCCAACTGGGAAAAGAAACAGCTCGAATACCAGTTTGACACTTACTGGCCGGTTGACGGCAGCACACAGATGCGGCTTACGGCAAAAAAGTACCACCAGGGACATTTTGACTGGTACGCTTTTAATCAGGACACCAGCACTTATAATATATCTTCACCCTATACCGCAGATGGCAAGTCTATGCAGCTGATGATCGCCCAGAGTGGCTTTGCCGGTATGCCCAGTACCCGCTGGTGGGAGTTTGAGGACGGTAAGGTAAACTTCTGTAATCTCGACGGGAACTCAACGGACATTGCCAAAATCATTACCACTCAGTTTGCGCTCGTTTACCAGGATGACTGGTTCTTTATCCCATACACAATACCTGTAGGCAGCTATGCACAGGTAGCAGGCATGGTCATCACCGATGTATTCGGCGTCAATACATTCGTTGCCAACTACGATATCGATAATTATAATTACAGCAGCGGCTTCCAGGCCTCTAATGACTGGAAAGACTGGCGCTGGCTGGATATATCCAAGTCCGACACAGCGGCTGTTAGCGCCGGTTCTGTAAACAATGTGAAACCTGCAGGCACCTTTGTATTCCTGCCGGTGGTAAATGATATTCTGGAAAGCGACCCGGTAGAGTCTGTCCTGTTTATCCGCGATGAGCTGGCCGATATGGTATGGGCTATCGAGAAGCGTGTGCCCAATAACATGGGTACAGGGTGGGATGGTTATGACCGCGCCAATGCCTATACTGCCTTGCTCAAAAAAATAAAGCCGGATACTTCCGTTGCAGTTACCCCGCCTGCAGATGCAAAGCTGAGCTACGAGCTGGAAACAACCACCATTCCCGAAAACTGGATACCATTCATTCCTGTGCGGCTGCCGGGCAGCAACCGGCAGATCGAATTTCAACGGGGCGCTATGCCGCGTATTATGGCGCCCTATGCTCCATCTATGGTAAGGCCGCAGACCGGAATATTAAGCTATGGTCTCTCAGGGTCTTCGTACGCACCTTATTACATTTACGAGGAAGAGATACCAAGGGCAGGTGCTATAGTAGAGACGTCGATACAGCGCACACGCTGGTATAATGGCAAAACACTGCTTTGGGTAGGCCGCAGAAAATACTCTGGTCGCGGAGAAGGGAACAGCGGACTTGCCTATGATCGGTTAAATGATATTCCACAGTAAGGTGATTTTTTGCAGTATTATAATATGCCCGTGAGGGGAAAACTATTTTTCAGACTCCAGTGCCATTAGCATGAGGCATGGAAGAGCGTGCAGGTGGCTTGCAGTGGGGTTTAAGGTTTCTGTTTCAATAAAATTAATCAGGTGACGAATGCTGCCGGTGCATCATAAAAAAGCTCTGCTTGTTTAAGCAGGGCTTTTTACATTGCTGCGTAAAGGCAGAAAGGTAAAAATGCCTTTCTCTGTCGCAAGATTATAGTGCCTGATTATGTAAGGGTCGGCCTTTGGCCTTTCTGTTATGTTGCCATCAGCCATCTGCATACCAGGCTTTGCTTTAGTCTTGCAGCAACGGTGTATGGCCAGCCAATCTGATTGAATGGTCATCCTTGTTAACTGAACGGTCTTTCTTGTTGCGTGAATAGTCTTCCTTGTTAACTGAATAGTCTTCCTTGTTAACTGAATAGTCTTCCTTGTTAACTGAATGGTCTTCCTTGTTGCGTGAACGGTCTTCCTTGTTGCGTGAATAGCCTTCCTTGTTAACTGAATAGCCTTCCTTGTTAACTGAATGGTCTTCCTTACTGAGTGAATAGCCTTCCTTGTTCATTGAACAGCCTTCCCTGCCAAGTGAACTGCGATTCTTACTGAATGGAAAACCCCGGTTGTTGAAGAATCTGCTGCACGTAACGGTAAATAAAGGCACTACTTTCGGCTGAACAGGAAAGTAGCTTGTGATTATACGATAAGTGATTAAACAAAGCCCGGACTACAATTTGGTCCGGGCTTTTTATGGCTGCATTAGGCTTTTCATTCATGCTCAGGTTGCATCTCAGCAAATATTATTCTGCAAAAAAACGGGAAAAATACCCCCATACTCACCGCTATTTGACGCTTGCGAGCACTTGTGCATGTGTATACGTTTGTTGCAAATAAATAAAAGTATTTCGTTCAGCATTATAACCGTGCGCGCCTGGTTTTTCAATCATCTGAAACAGAGCAATGTATGGCAGCATAACGCCAGCGAAAAAGCTTTCTGTAATCAAACCATCAACACTTATTTGATGAAAAATATACTGATCGGGATATGCTTCCTCTTTTTATGCTCGTGCAATAAGAGCAGTAATGAATTGCCTCCCTTCGCCGGGGCGGACAGCACTTTTGTAAAGCCCATAATACTGTTCGACAATCGTTCGGATATCGTTTCCGCTACCTTTTATCATTACAAGTCATCGCTGCTCGATTCGGTGTGTGTCTGTTTTAAAAATCTTAGCCCTGATACGCTGTCCAATCTGCATGTAGCCATTGAAGTAAGCCCTTCGCTGTCGCCCGCTTTTGATAACAGCAAAATCTATCTCAACAGGATTTTCACACTAAGGCCGGGCGATTCATCAGCGCGCTACGTTGTTGCCACGGACCAGAACTTGCCTTTTGTGCCGGCTTACTATAATGTTTATGTGCTCGGCTACGATAGCTCCAAAGGACCGGGGCTGGGTGGCATTTACGGCAACCGGTTCTCGCTCTTTCGTAACCGGGCAGGACAGATCACTGAGTTCCCGCAGCTGTATGGATTCGTTCAGGTAGATGGCAGCGCGCTGTTCCGTATCAAGATCAGCGATAGTGTGGAATATACCATTCCCAACGGAAGGTTCCAGGGGCAGACCTATTTCTCCGGCTACCTGATGACCAGGGGACAGATTGTAAGCTACCTCTCGCTCGATAGCGCACAGTCGTCCCGCGACAGCGCACGCTTTGTATTCAGGCTGCTGAAGCCTTTGTCTGACTCTACAACTAATATTCTTATCGATGCCTACAAACACTAATTATATGCTGCGCAGATACCTGCTCCTATCCGTGCTGCTGCTGAGCGCAGCCAGGGCTTTTGCCACCGGTAAAACGGATGGCAACATCAAGATGGACACGCACACGTTCTTCATCGCTTTTGTAGATACCAATGCATCATTCAAAGAGGTGCTGCACCTGGAATACAATGATACCGGCAAGCATAAGATAGCCATCATCACAGCGCCGGGCGATAGTGTGCTTAAAGGGGACTCGGTGCTGCTGGTGGATAGCCTTGACTTCCGCGATTTTAAGGCGCAGATCAACAAAGTAGCTCTGAACCATAATGTAGGGCACACGCTGAGCGAAAATTCCCTGTGGGAGATCTACTACTGGATGTTTGTGCAGATATACGGCAACAGCACGCCGCCTCTTTCCGGCAGGCTGCGCTTCGCTGGCTACGTGCAGTATTTTCATGAAGAGAATGATGTAAACGAAGAAGATGATTACGAAACATCAAGAGCTTACCGGCAGCGAATTAAGCGTACCGATACGCTGCTGGATAAGCAGGCTTATTATACATCAAAGGTGTATGCCGCTATGGAGCAGAAGACCAGGGATTCGCTTGCGCGTGCTACTGAGCTGTTTCAGATGAGCGCAAACAGTAAGGATACGTTTGAGCTTCACAGTTATATTACCGGCTTCGCTAAAAACGGTACGCTGACAGCAACGCAGCCTAAAGGATTGAAGATTTCGGATAATCTGAAAGGTAAAATGGATGCCTATAATTCTATTGAGAAGAATAAAAAAGCCATCAAAGATTTTTTTAAAAGCAAGATGACCGATGCAGCAGTAAAAGCCTATAAAGCCGACTATCAAGCGATTTTCGGCAGCAATAATGTACCCGGCGATTATCCCGGAGCAAATGCATTTACAGCACTGAATGATTTTTTGAGCGCGAATCATGCTGCAAAAGAGATAACAGATCAGATTGAAACACTGGGTGGCGTGGATCAGCTGAAAGGATCTGTGGATGATCTCGAAAAAAAATACCGGAATGATATTATCAGTCTGCTGGAAAAAGCAAGAAAGGACTTTGAGAAATCCATTGTAGTGAATGACGCAGAGCTTAAAGCCAATCAGGAAGCATACACTCAAAAGATCAAGCAGGCTACGGATCAGATCCGTGATGCCCGCAGAAACTTAATCAAGCAAAACATTGGCAACATCCTCAATGTGCAGATACAGTTCGAGCGCGGGTTTGTAGAAAATGTAAAAGTGATTGTGGATGTAGATGGCGAGCCTACCATATTTGAAAACAATATGGCCATCGGGTTCACCTCTAAATATAACCTGTCATCACTTAGAACATTCCTTCTCTTTGGCCGCAACTCCAACCTGCATATCTGGCTCGCCGATGTACTGCGTATGTACGATAATGAGCTGGACAATTATACCCGCGATTATTCTCCTGCCGATACTACTATCAGCATAGACCCCAATGCTACGCCGCGTGTATTCCTTTACAAGTCACAGTTCGTAAATCTGTTTGAAACGAAAGCCTATACTGATCTGGAAGGCCTGTCTAACCAACAGCCCAACGGCATTCTGCAGATTGAAGTATCGCGCAGGCTCAACATCAATACTACACGGTATGGGAAGACCAGCAAGGTCAACTGGGGATGGGGCAACTACCTGTACGCTTTCGGCTCGCTGAATAAGATTGAGAAGAACCAGCGCTATCTGCCGCTGCATAATGAGAATGTGGTTGTCAATAATACACTTGCCTCTCCAAGCTACGCTACCTCGCTGGATTTTCTGAAATACCGTAACCTGACTGCGGGAGTGGAAGCCAATGCTTTTACGGTGGACTTCCCGAATATGAAGAGCACCATTACCATAGACCTCGGCGCGCAATACGGCCATGTGCCGCTGGTTGATTCCACCCGCTACATCAACAGCGCAGGCGGACTGACGGTAACCAAAGACACGATTAAGCTGGACGGAAACCTGATCACTCTGTATCCGAAGATTACCTTACAAATATTCCCTGAGCGGCGCCTGGGACTGAGCTTTACCTATCAGGTGCAGCACACAAGGTTCTTATCCAACAATCAGTTCCGGCAGATATCCAGCTATGCTAAGAGCGACCTGAACGGGCTGGCGCAGGAACCGGCCTCGCGCTGGAGCCATATGTTCGAGGCGCTGGTGAAGATCGAGGTCAACAGATCCACCGGCAGCTATGCCTTCTTCCGCAGCCGCTTCTTCTGGCAGCAGGGAGACGTCAATACATTCTTCCCGCAAATGCAGGTCGGCTATTCTTATAACCTCAACATTGTAAAAGCAATTAACCGATGAGATACGCAGTGATTATGCTTACGTTCGCTATGATGCTTGGCAGCGTATGCTTTGGGCAGACTAAAAAGCCAAAGAGCAAAACTAAAAAGAAGCAGCCCGTAGCGCCTGTTGTAAAACCCGCGCCGGTGAAGCAGCCGCTTTTAGCGGAGTGGGGAAAGTTATTGTCTGAATCAGCACCGAATTATAAAGTAGAAGATCCGAACGCAGCGGGCGGTATTAAAGTCACCATTACGACAGAGTTTTTTCGGGAGAACAAGACGAATAAAGGCTTGTTTCAGGTAGCATATACTGTTACACAGATTATAGCTGAAAATGCAAACGGAAAGACTACTACAAAGTCAATAGACACAATTATCAACGATTATTATTCAAATGGCGTTAAGACAGTAAGTAACCCAATTGATTTCCCCATTCAGCCAAGTAGCTACAATAGTGTGATGTCGATGGCACCGGAAGGATTCCGGGAAAAATATAAAGAGTATTTACCGCCGCCACTTGAGAATTGGGAGATCAAAGCATCGTCATCTGCTAGTCCTGAAGTTACTTATAAGGTAGGCTCATCGATTACTGTTACACAAGCCACATATATAACGAGGGAAACGAGCTATCAGGGACGTCATCTTAAAATCCGGTATAAAGATGTATTGACCACTCAGTACGATAAGAAAACTAACACGATAAAAACAACCGAGGAAATCGAAGAGATTGAAGAGCTGGAGGTAAATATGAGTGGATTTGATGTACCGTGGAAAGCAAATGGCGGTGGGCTTCGCATTCATCTTGGAGGTAGTAACAAAGGCATAGATGG
The DNA here is from genome assembly GCA_965200035.1 of Chitinophagaceae bacterium. Classification (GTDB taxonomy): domain Bacteria; phylum Bacteroidota; class Bacteroidia; order Chitinophagales; family Chitinophagaceae; genus UBA1952. Next base: position 3,620,779 of record OZ241334.1, read on the forward strand.
AATGGGCAAAGAACCTAAAGATGCGGCGGGCAATCCTTTGACGTACCTCATTCAGGAACAAACGCTTTCTGCTTATTTCGATAATAAGAATAGCTTTCATCAGAAATACCAGGACCTCTACTGGCAATATATTCACAAGCCTGTAATCACACTGACGGTAAACTATACGCCTTCCTATGCGTACCGTACCAACCGCATTGTAGAACAGCAGTTCACACATACCGCAGATCAGCAGAACAGGAGCAATACAGAAGAAGGCCGTTACGGGCAGATACTGGAACTGCATCTTGGCGGCACGTGGAAGAAAGTGCATAGCTGGTATTTGGGCTACATGTATCTGCAAAATGGCTTTAAGCAAACGGGAATTACATCCGGCATCGACTGGACAACCGGCCTTAATAATGCTGGAACCGAAGGAAATGGCCTGCTTACACATCTTCACGGGCTGAGCCTCGGCTACAACTATACCGGCTACAGCAGCACAAGATTTGCAAGCGCTGTTTTAGATGCAGGCGTTTTTTATCTGCACGATTTTCATCATGATGCTGATGGGCTGCGCTGGAATCAGTTGGATTGAAGGTGTCTGCCGGCGTTTCTCTGCGACCTAATTATAGGTGGGATATCCACCTGATGCCAACCTTCCTGTATGATCTGTCGAGCATCAATAAGGGAAGCGTGCTGCGGTCCAATCTGTTTAATGTTGGACTGACGGCCGGTGTCAGTATCCGTTCAATTCATAAATCGAAATAGTAGCTGGCCGGTAAGTCCTCTGACAATGATGTGTTTAATGAAACAATAAATTAATTAGTCGCAAATTGATATATTTGATTCAGGCCATTTGGCGGGGTTTTGATCTTTTGGGATGCTGTTGATGCAGGCGTCTTGTGCATCTGAGATGGTCCGGAAATATAAACCAAGCCAGATATGTCTGATACCTTAGCCAGCCGCTTATTTCATGATCTGCTCGCCCGTTTTTCGGGCGATATTACAGAAGCCTATCAGTTTCAGTTAGCGCATCCCGTACTCTTGTCGGCAAAGGAGATTACCGCTATCTATGAGCAGGTAAGATCAGGAAGTGACCCCAAAGCTTTGGAGCTGATCAAAACGATGGCCGGCATACAGAAGCACGTAGCCGAAAATGAATACCCGTTCGGCTATGGTCCGTTGGAGCAGTTATATCAGGATGTAAAAGAAGGGCGTTTAACTATAGAAACAGCCTGCCAACAGGTAATAGAAAAGCGATGGTATCACTGGCTATCGCCGCTGTATGTAAGAGGGCTTAGCAACAGCATCGAGCAGTCTGCGATGCAGGGAGAAGGCTGGCAGCAGAATGTTGATTTTTTAAAGCTGGTCATTGCATCTCTGCAGGGATGTCCTGCTGAGCTGGAAGATCGTGAATACGAGTTTATGTGGCGCGATGCTGTTGAATCCTGGATTGCAGTGGTCACTATGGCATTGCACGAAGTGCCTGATGGCAGACTGTTGAGACAGGCCGTTGCTTTTGGCGAAGACTTATTGCAACGGATGCAGGACGCTCCTCCGCAATCGCTCTGGCGTACTTATCATAGGCTCGGCGTGCTGTATCTCGACCCATACTTCGCCGGACGGAATGTTACAAATTATACCAATGAATATGCTGCCTGGATAGAGAAGGGATATAGCTACTTCAGGGCAAATGGCAGCACCGTTCCTGATGAAGACATAAGTATGCCTTCACCGGAAGAAGCTCTGGAAACAGCCTGTCAATATTTAAAGAAAGCAATCGAAGCAGGCACAGGCATTGATAAGGCAAGATCACTGAAAGCCATAGCAGAAGCATGTAATACCCGGCAGCTTTTGCTCAAAGAAGACTGGTCAAAAGAGCTGGACGCTTATATTCAGGAAGCGCTGGCGCTTTTTGTGCCGGCTGCAGATTATCCGCAGGAGCGCATCGTGCTGATGAATCTGATCCATGCAAATGCAGGTGCAGCAGACCAGTCAGATCTAACGGAGCCAGATAGCGCCTTCCTGCTATCCACGCCGATGGCTGATCTTATTGCGCGCTATAGTTCTGTGAAGCTATCTGATCTTTTCGGGCAGCTCATTAATTTTTATCTGCAAAAAGACATAAAGGCTGCGCATTTGCTTTGGCAAAAAAATAAAGAACTCTTTGAGCTTTACAGCAATGAGCTGTTCTTAAAATCCCATTATAAGAATGGACTTATTATCCTTAAAAGGCTTTTTGCCAGAGAAATGCCGGAGGCTGACAATACCGATACCGTTCAGCAGTTAGCGGCTGCAGATGCACTGGCCATTACAGATCATTGGTCGGCAGAAGAGCTGGCCGCTACAAATATTGCTATCAGCTTTCTCGCTACAGCGCGCGATGAGGAAGAGCAGGGATTGCAGGGGCTATTGCCGGTATTGGATGAATTGAATAGCTATCCATCATTAACAGAATTTGCAGATGCGCTGCAATGGCTGAAAGCCGCGCTATATAATGGTGCTGCTGTGAATAAGCACAATACCGGTGATGAGGATGCGGCGATCGGTTTGTACGGCAAGGCGCTTGATGCAGCCGTAGCGCTCAGCCTCAACGAATCACTGATCGACATACTGGAAAAAATATTGGATCTGTGCACCGGGGTCGATATCGCTGTATTTGCAGATTGTATAGTCACTCTTTCATCACACGCGCTGTCTGTAGAGCTGATTAGCGGTCTTGCCGGACGAAGTATCTGTCAGGATATCTACCGGATCAGTTTTATGCGATTGGTAGCCGGAAAAACCGAGTATGCATTGCTGCTGTTGCTCATTATTCAGTATAGTAAAGGATTTGCGTACGCAGCTACATTGGGGGGGCATCGTCTTTTAAATCTGGCAGGAGATGAAGAGATGACCAGATTGCTTGAAAATATAGAATTGCAGCAAAGAGAAACCGTAAATGCGCCTGTTATGGCAATAGATGGTTTTGAGAATGATCTGGTGCTTAATTCATTTATAGATGGCCGCCGGGCAATGTCGGGCGATTCTTCCCTGATAGCTTTGGAAAACCTGCAGATTCGCTTTGATGAACTTGTGTACGATAAGCTGCTCAGGAATGGCGGCAATACAGAATCCTACATTCAAATGTTTGCTCAGCTGGATAAAGTCCTAGCGCCGGATACAGTTTTAATGATCTGCTATTTTGGCTCGGTGCCCAGCGGCGAAGGCGCCATCTACACTTTCTTGATCACCAGAGAAGAAAAGAGATTGTACACAGGAGTGTTGCAAGACTTTCCATCAGGTCGCATTGAAATGACGCTGGATGGCCGCAAAATTACCACCTCAGCGCTTGCCTATATGACGTACCTAACCCGGCAGGAAATCAGGACAGAAACATTCCGCGGGCGCGTTGTCACACCAGAAGGAAAGCAAAGACTGGAAGAAGACAGCAGCCAGTTTTTAGGAGGGACAATAAAGGAGCAGCTGGCTTCATTTTATGCCACAGGCAAGCGACATCTCTGCATCATACCACATGGCGGGCTGCATTTTTATCCGTTTCATCTGCTTCCGGTAAATGATAAAGTTCTGGCGGATGACTGGATCGTAACCTATCAATCCAACCTTCGGTTGCTGGACCCGAACCGTACGCTGCCGGAAGGGGTAGATGTGCGTACCAACATGATGCAAGTGGGTAATGTGAGCATTCAATTTGGCGAAGATGAAGCGCCTGCTGTTGCCGCCTTTGCCAACGCTTACAAGACAAGTCGCAATGGTATTGCTGCGATGGGCGTATCTGTTTTCGAAGATCATACAGATGCAGCACTGCCGCCATTGCCCGGCGCTGCGCGCGAAGCTGCTGATGTAGCCGCCATCTTTGATACACCGCCATTGCTGGATAGTGAGGTAACTAAAGAAGCATTCATGAATACTATGCGCAATTCGGCGATGGTGCACATTGCTACTCATGGACGGCACAATCTGGTAGCGCCCGTATTCCAGTGCATCTATGTACAGCCGGATGCCGCATCAGATGGTATCATCTACGCCTATGAATTTCTGGAAATGGATCTGCGTGGCCTGGACCTTGTTACGCTCAGCGCCTGCGATACAGCGCTTGGGAGAATAGATGACGCCGATAATATGAGGGGATTGCCTGCCGCTTTACTGACAGCGGGCGTAGCTACCATCATCGGTACGCTATGGGAAGCGCGGGACGAGGTATGCGCCACTTTTTTCAAAACATTTTATGAACAGCTAAAAGGCGGCCTTAAAAAATACGAGGCTTTCTATCGGGCGCAACAGCATACGCGTAGCCTTTTCGGGGAGTATAAAGACTGGGGAGCATTTTACCTGGTCGGCGAACGTGAATAATCAATGACACAACGCATAAAACAAAACTTATGAACACCATTACATTTATAGAAGGCGTAGAAGTAAAGTTTTCAGATAATCTGAATGTTGCTGCAGACCCAATGCAGGCCCGCGGCTTTGATACCGGAAAGGGCAGAAGGATACCAACAATCGTGGACATGCCTACTGATAAGGAGAACGCGGAGCAAGACGATCCCATTTTAGCTGCGCTGAAGCGGGCAGATATGGATCTGGTACGTACCGTTACGCTCACTCCCAAAGCACCAATGGGAGCTGAGAAAAGAGGCGCCGTAAGCAGCAGCGCTGAGCTGAATGTAGATATAGACCATGATGAAGATGCGGTATTGCTGATAGAGCAGGAGGGCATGTATGTCTGGAAATATCCAGACGGTGTACAATCAAGTGAGGCAGGTCAGAAGCGGAGAATACCAACGGAGAATGCAAAGGCACAGCGCACTTTTACCATAGAGCTGGATACTGTTGCAAGCAGCGATACCACTACGCGCAATATTTTTGGTAAGATCAAAGAGCTGGCGCTGGATGCCATTAAGGTATATGTGCTCAGGTTTGTAGCCCGCACTGGTGTAGAGCTGGCGCTGGACTACCTGGAGAAAGACATTGCACCGCAACTGATCAAATTAAAAAGCGCAGAGCCGGATACGTGGAAGCAACTGGGCAGTGTATCCGATCTGGACTTGCCCACAGATCGTACACCCCGTGTGCTGCTCTTTGTGCACGGAACGTTCAGCAGCACCATTAGTGCTTTCGGGGCGCTTGGCGCTACGCCCTGGGGAATTTCATTGCTTGATGCGTGTTTTGAGAATTATGATGCCGTGATCGGCTTCGACCATCTAACCCTGAAAGAAGATCCGCTGAAAAATGCTAGGCAGTTGCTGGACTTGCTGAGCGTACATACGGGAAAGCAGATGCGGGTAGATATCATTACCCATAGCCGCGGATCATTAGTGGTGCGCAGCCTGGTGGAAAAGCTTTTGCCTGCTGTTGCGCAGCCGCCGTTCAGCGTCAACAGGATCATATTTGCCGGCGCTACGAATGATGGCACACTGCTGGCCAGGCCGGATAACTGGAAGCAGATGATTGACCTGTACACGAATCTGGTAGCCGGTACCTCGCGCGTGATTGGTATGATCTCTCCGCAGACTAAAGTAGTTGCCGCTATCTTCTCCGAAGTCATTAAAAACCTGGGCTCATTCGTAAAATACTGCACTGTTGCTGCTATCTCGGATGGTCTTATTCCCGGCCTCGCGGCTATGGAGCCGGGCGGCAGCTTCATTGCCGACATCAATGGATTGCAGACTGGTCAGCCTACTGTGGACAATAGTTATTATTGCATTATTACTTCCGATTTTCAACCTTCATTGTTCGGTGATCAGCAGCCTAAAGAATTGCCTAAGCGGTTCCTGGAACTGATGGCCGGCGACTTTATGAAGCAGCTGATGAAGGAAGCCAATGACCTGGTGGTGAATACCAGCTCGATGGGCCGGATAGATGTAAGCACGGGTGATTTTGTGAAAGAGAAATACGAGTTTGGCGTAAATGCACAGGTCTATCATACCAATTATTTTACGCGGCCTGAAGTAAGCGATGCGCTGGCCCGCTGGCTGCAATTGCCTCCGGCAAAAAAGAAAGGCGCAACGCGCGGGGCGGCGGGAATAAATCAGGTTCAATTGCCTGAGCTGCCCGCAATGCCGGTCACGCAACAGATAGCTGCATCTGTAGATAAAGACATTCTGCTTTTTGATACTGCTCAGCCTGTGCATGTGCTCGGGCAAAAGATTGCTGAGCTGGCACCCAGCTATGTAGTGCTGCAGCGCAATATGGGTGGCTCCATGCTCAACTATGCATTTAAAAGTGAAGAGGCTTTGCAGGTGATGAGCGATCAGGTGACTGGCTCTATACAGGATGCATTTCAGCTACATGAGGGCAACTCATCCGGTGAAGAAAGCATTAGTGGTGATCTCCTGAAAGAAATTAATCCTACCGGCAATGTGGCTTCGGAAGTAAGAAAAGTAGTGCTTGACGGCGGTATGCCTGTTGGGGTAGTCAAAGAAACTTCGCTGCCGGATGCTGAAGAATTGGCTGCCTTAGCCAGTGTGATTGAAAAGCCTGCTGACGTGGGCGATCAGATATTGCGGCGTCGTACGATGCCTTCTTTTGCAGCGGCTGCGGAGCGTCCTGCTGATGCTGGTGAGCCGGAACAAGTACAAGGAACAGCGCCGGAAGATGCAACGCCGCAATCACCGCCATTGTTTCATGTATATGCAGAGATGAATGCGCAGCTTGCTGGTGAGGCAGACACGGATCTTGTAGTGACCATTTCGCGTGAGGTGATTGAGAAAGCACTGAGCGATACCTCTGCTAGCGGCACCATTGCTGTAGCTGACGAAACGAAGAAGGTGATTGTAACAGTCATTCCAAAAAAGAACCTGCAAATCGCGGATGACTCCGGCGGAAGGGCAGAGATTGACCTTCCGGGCAAAGAGGCGACGGAGCTTTATTTTACCCTGCGTCCTTCCGGAATGGGTAAGGGAGAAGTATGGATCATTATACGGCAGGGACAAGTGCCGCTGCTCAAGCTGATATTGATGCCGGAGATTGTGGCGGCTACCGAAAAGGCCAGTGGCAGAATTACAGCAACGGCCAGTGGCGCGGCGCAGCTTCCCGATAAGCCATTGCATCAGCTGTGGATCGAGGAGAGCCAGACGAGTGAAGGGATGGTGTATAAGTACACGGTGTATTCCGAAGGGTTGAAGATCAAGCTTACGGATGTATCCAGGCCGATCAAAGGAAACCGGGAGGATTATGTGAATGGCCTGTACCAACGCATCGAAGACCGCTGGACGAACAGCAAGGAAGATAAAGAGAACTTCCAGGAAGAGCTGCGTGCCTTTGGCACTGATCTGCTCGAAGAGCTTATTCCCGATAAGCTGAAGCAACTGCTATGGGATAGACGTGCTGATTTCGACAGCATACAGGTGGTATCCAGCGAGCCGTTTGTGCCCTGGGAGCTGGTGCACCTCAAAGATCCCGGCAAGCGTGGTATGCCCGATGAAGTAAAGTTCCTGGGGCAGATGGGCCTTGTGCGCTGGCTGGAAGGCGCCGGGAAGAATGGCTGGCCGCCACAAGAAATAAAGATGCGCGATGGCAAGGTGAAGTATGTGATCCCTGACTATCCGCACCCGGATTATAAGCTGCCTGAGGCGCAGAAAGAGAAGGATTATCTGGTAGCGAGATTCAATGCTACACCTGTTGAGCCAACATCCGGCGCGGTGCGGAATGTGGTGTCAAAGCCCGGAGGATTCGACCTGCTGCACTTTGCGTGTCATGGAGTGGCCGATATGGATCATATCAATGATGCCGCTCTGCTGATGGAGGGAAAAGTACAGGGCAATAAATACATTACGGACCAGCTAACGGCGGGTGTGGTGAAGAACTTCAGCAATCTTGCCGCTGATGATAACACTCCGATGATTGTGCTGAATGCATGCCAGGCAGGAAGAATGGGGTATAAGCTGACGGGCATCGGCGGATTTGCAGATGCTTTTCTCTCGGCAGGTGCGGGCGCTTTCATTGGCACGCTGTGGTCTGTGGGCGATAGCCCCGCACGCACATTTACCGGACAGCTTTATGAATCACTGGATGATGGAAAGACACTGGCAGAAGCGGCAACTGCAGCCCGGGAAGCGGCGAGGGCAGCGCAGGAAGCCACCTGGCTGGCGTATGTGGTGTACGGGCATCCGCATATGAAGCTTGTGCGGGGGTAAAGGGATGTTTCTGATAAATAATTATATTGTGTTATGTTTAAAAGGTAAAGGCCGCTCTAGAAGCGGCCTTTACCTTTTCTGATGCGGTTGTATGCTCATTTAGAGCTGGCGGAAGCCGGTTCGGGGATGGCGGATGCTGGATCGGAGAAAGCGGAAGCCAGTTATGAGAACCCGGATGCTGGTTATGAGAATGCGGAAGGCAGTTATGAGAAAGCGGAAGCCAGTTCGTAACTGGTAAGAGTTTCCTGGCAATTCTAAGTCTTTCTAAAGCAGCGACTTGTCACTCTGCCAGGAACCCATAGTAAGCTACAGGCCTGTAACCGGAACAAAGATTCCTACGGAATGACAAAGTTGTTGTGTACCAGTGGTATAGGAAAAAAAATAAAATTCTGTGTGAGTGGGTAGACTCTTTGCTGCTGTGGGATGCTTCCTCGCGTCAGGATGACCTGCATACCGCAAGGCTCCTACGTACCATAGTCATGCTGACGCGAGGAAGCATCACACAGCGGCCTGTGTTCAGGACGGGGGGAAACAGGAATGAAATAATGAGTTAGGACAATTCAAAATAAGGTTGTGACAGGCTCTTTGTAGCGGCTTGTCATTCCGTAGGAATCGATAGAAAAGCTACAGGCGTGTAATCAGGATAAAGATTCCTGCGGAATGACAAGTCGCTTTGTGAAGGTTAGCTTACGGGGTTGGGGGTATGGAGGAAAACAATTTGCCGCAAATATTTGACCGCTCGCATTTTATGTATACGTTTGCGCTTAACCAATAAACTGCATTACGGGTATAGTTCGTAGGCAGTTCTTTACAAGGCTGGAATTATTTTATCTCTTTATAGCGCTTGGCTATTTACGAGGCTGTTACCGAATCCTGAGAAAATTCAAATGTGTACAGCAAGCGTGAATACTAAGCGCCCGCGCATTGTCGTGGGCGTTTTAGTATTGCTTGTACACATGGCTTCTCAGGGCTTCGGTAACGAGTAATGCGAAAGACCCCACGACAATTCGTGGATATCCGGTGAACCGGTTTCTTCTCTTTTTACTTTCTTTTTTGTTTTTCTAAAAAAGTGGCCTCGCTGCGTACGCCCGTATGCGCTTTTGGCATTTCTCATCTATTCACTTTTTAAAAAACAAAAACATGATGTACGATACCTCATAGGGCGTAGCCCTATCAGCACACTTCACCCTTTAATTAAAAAACTAAATCTTCATGAAAAAACTGACTTTATTTTCAGCATTCACCATAGTCTTTGCTCACCATTGCAGCGCTCAGGGATGGGGCGGCACAGGAACTCCTACAATCACACAGGATTGGGTAGGAATTGGTCTGGCATCAAATCCTACCGCTTATCTGCACATTATCAAACATCCGACCCAACAATCTCTGTTATTGAAGCTGGAGGGCAATTTTTACGATCCGGCTAATCCCGACGGCGGCTCTGATATTTTTGATATATTCAACTCTGCTGCAGGCAAACATTACCTGACGGTAGATTATAAAGGTGGGCTGGTCCTGGGCAGGCAATTTGGGATGGAAGATGACCGGCTTACGGTGGATAACAATATCTCATTGTTTAAAGACGGGGCTGAGTTTGATGATAACTCGGAACATATAATCAGGGCATGGGGCAGCAAGGGAGTGCTGGGAATCTGTCAAAACAAAAATTATTTTCTCGGTCCAAGCATTATCATGTATGGAAAAGATGTTGAATCCAACAAAGAAAGAGATGCCGGTGAAATGAGATTGTTTTCTTACGGAAAAGAAGGCAGAGGTATTACGCTGGAAAGCTTTGATAAGGGCAAGAATATGTTTATACCCCGGTTGCAAATGATGAATGATGGCAGAATAGTGATTGGCAGCCAGATGGCTGCAGGCAACTTTGCCGATTACAAGCTGAGCGTAGATGGCAATATTGTCTGCAAGAAGGCGGTGGTGCAAACGTCCAACTGGGCTGATTACGTCTTTGAACCGGAGTACCCGCTTGTGCCGCTGCAAGACTTAGAATTGTACATCGCCAGGAACAAGCATTTGCCCGATGTGCCATCTGCGCAGGCTGTGGCAGAAAATGGTGTTGATGTAGGCGATATGAATAAAATACTCTTGCAGAAGGTGGAAGAGCTGACGCTTTATGTGATTGATCTAAAGAAGGAAAATGCAGCACTTCAGCAACGAATGGAAACCATTGCCAATAATCACAAATAAGAACGCCAACCTTATGAAAGCGACTCTAAAATACCTGATATGCATTGCAACCATCGCGAGCATGAGCGCTTGCCATAAAGGTGATGGAACTGCAATAACCGCTGAGCAAAAAAGATTTCTTGGCGTTTGGGTTGGGAAAGTAGATACGGAGGACACGGTTATCTTTTTTGATAACGGTACAATGAAATCCAGAGGCCAATCTTATTACACAGCCTATAATGTCCTTTCAACTGATACAATAGAGTTAAAAGGCGGCCTAATCAGAGATGGGCATAAATCAAATTATCGTTTTATTTCAGATTCTGAGTTGTATATCGACCAGTATATATCTGACATAGATGGCAACCTTTCTTCTGGAACACTAATAAAACAATAAAAAATACTGCAACATGAAAAAGCAAATTAAGATATCGTTTACTGTTCTAAGTTTCGTTCTCCTAACTGCCTGTCATAAGGGCGATGGTAACCCGGGAAATGTACAATGCGTCATTAACCAGAGGTGCGAGATGTTGGAAGGACAGGCGGCAGAAATAACAGATACAAGCAAGCTGGTGCTTAACAATCAGACAAACAAATACGAGCATCCTGTGTATGTTACAAGGTTTGAAAGAGTAATTTCTGATAACCGGGAATGGGGTAATGTATGTGTTTATGCTGATTTTGGTAGAATTATTACGCAAGTAAGTTTGCAAAGTGGAAGCCAGGTAGTGACGGATACTTTCAGTTATGATGAGTGCATTAACAGAGACCTACCTATTAGTCAAAACTCGCGTAAAATTCAATTGGATAATGCAAAACTGTACATGCTGCGCACACGCCCGGTAATCCAAAATGGTTCTTACGAAAAAGAGGATCATCCGTATTCCGTAGAAATGATTTTAAAAAACTAATTCTACAAATACCATGAAACGAATCTTATTAATCATGTTGGCGCTATGTGCCAGCACAGGGATATCTTTTGCACAGCCTTTTTGCGTGACAGACATTTCCGGAAGCAAAGGCATTCTGGCTCCGGACTTAACTCATCTTAACAGAGGCTCAGCGGCTAACTTTCAAGGCAAATATTTTATCCGGCTGGCTTTTCACATTTTACGGAATAGTGACGGAACCGGAGGGCGAACTTCTGATGAGGTATATACTGCTGTCAGTAATTTAAGTGCAGCATACAATCCGCATAATATCTGCTTTAGCATACGCTCGATCGATTATATTGACAGTACTGATTTGTACAAAAAGTATTTTACTTCCGATAACTTTCTGACCAATATATGGATTAGGTACAATCCCAGTGCAATTAACATCTACGTTCTTCCACTTAAAGGGCTTGACAATAAAGGAAAAGCTAATGGTGTTATTGCGTACTTATATCCAACAGCTTTGACTCATTATGTTAATCTTTCCCTTGCTATAGGCGGTACTATTGAAGGACAGGATCTTTTTTTGGAGGGTGGGCTTGCTCATGAGCTTGGTCACGTTATGGGACTCTTACATACACACGAATCTGGAGCTACATGTCCAGAATTAGTTGATGGGTCAAACTGTACTACTTGTGGTGATCTTATATGTGATACAAAGGCATCACCAAATCTAAATTACGATACCGTTAAAGTCAATGATGCAACCTGTGAGTATAGAGGGGCAGATGTTGATGCAAACAACATGCTCTATAATCCGGATGTGCACAATATCATGAGCTATAATTTTTTGCATTGTATAGATGAATTTTCTGCTGATCAGGGAGCGCGTATGCGTGGCTTCCTAGCAACATTCCCGGAATTTAAGAAGGTAATTATTCCGGAAAATGAAACGGTGCAGAACCTGAATCTGGCTTCTGTTTATGTTCCAATACCTTATGCGCTGCCACCACTACCTGATACGCTTTATAAAGTATATGGAACACTTACTTCAAAAAATGTAAGCGTTGGGGTGAATTGTAAACTGCATTATACGGCAGGTGATGCGGTCATTATTAATGATGGCTTTATCGCAGATGAAGGCAGCCAGTTCATAGCCGAAATCAACGATATGGAATGTAATGAGCTAACGCACCTGAATGCAGCGCGCGGTGCGATGAGTGATGAAGCACAGTTTGAGAAATTCCTGACGGCTATGGAAGCAGGAGCGAAAGCACCAACCTCAGCACAGGAGGTATGGGTATATCCTAACCCGGTATATGATAGACTCAATGTGCAGTATAATGGTAAAGGTGCAGGACTACAAATTGAATTGACTGATATAACGGGCAAGGTGTTGTTGACATCAACTGTCCGTACAATCGATGTAAGTCATTTAACGCCTGGAGTGTACCTATACCGTATCGTTGCCGATGGGAAAACAGCAGCTCAGGGTAAAGTGATAAAGCGATGATGATAAACTCTTAGAACAAGCTGTTTTAAATTGGGCGTAGGTGGCCAAGTTAAGGCTATACTTTAGCCTACGCCCAACTGCAATGTATTTCAGCTGTCCACTGCTCCGGTTGGTATGTACGTTGTACAGGTATGCCGCGGTGCAGATTGTATCACGAAAAAACTGGTAAAGTATGAATAAGATAAAATTGCTCAGCGGCCTGTTGTGCCTGCTGCTAATGTGGGGAATGTACAGTTGCACCCGCAATCATGAAACGCCTATACAGGAAGACAGTTGTATGAGCCTGCCTGCCCGCAGCTTTAGTTTCAGGAAAGGCATATGGATTGAGCAATTGGATTCTATTTCTGCAATATATCAGAAGCCCAGCAGCATCATCTTCATATCAGATTCGCTGATGACTTGGGTAGATGGTAATACTAAATCAGTCACTACCCCCATGTACTTTTTAAGATGTGATATACTGAATCATCAATCAAGTGATAGTGCAGAGGCTGCCAGAAATGTGTGGATACACAGCAATATAATCTATGACAAAACGGATAGCGTAATGTCTATTATATTCAGTTTCTTCCCTGAGGATAGGATCATCAAATATAAAAAGCAATAGCCTGGATGATGGTGATATGAGCGAATACCGGACCACTAAGATGCGGGGCATAAATAAGCCGGCTGGTGACTATATGATGCTCAGCCCGAACCCTAATGATGGAAACTTTGAATTAAAGTTTTCAACTGTAGACAGCTACGATGTAATGATCTATGATATGCTGGGCAAACAGGTATACAGAGCGTCTGTAGTGAATAGTGATCTTATGAGGATTGCTGAACTGAAACTGGCACCGGGCAACTATACGGTGACGGCCATGAGTGCAATGCGTAAGTATGTTAAGAAGATAACGGTGCAGTAAGGCAAGGTATCATCTCACGGTAAATGGCTTGTTTGTCTTAGCTTTTGTGGGATGCTTCCTGGCGTCAGCATGACTGTGTTGGGTGACCTGTGCTTTGGATATGCTGAAACGTATGCTTCAGAAACCGGATAGCCTATGATTAATCTGGTATTTATCTACAAGATGGGCATACTTATTATAAACGCCTGCAAGCAATAATGCGTAATGACAGAGACCATCAAAGTGGCTCCACCATTACGCATTAACCTGCAAAATTATTTAGCTGAAAAATATTACTCTGCCAATCCATTCACCAATCCGCGGGCGGCGATCTTGCTTTCCGACATTGCCGGCTGACCGTTTACGTGTGACTTTTTGAGCTTCTTAAAAATGGTCAGCGCCTGTGCTACTACCTGATCCATGTTGTAGTATTTGTAGGTGCCCAGGCGTCCGGCGAAGAGGACGTTTTCTGTGGTTTCTGCCAGCCTTTGATACTTTTTGTACAGCTCTGCATTTTCCGGCCTGGGGATAGGATAGTAAGGGTCGCCATCGGCAGTAGGAAATTCATACACCAATGTAGTCTTGTTGTGAATCTGTCCGGTCAGGTGCCTGAATTCTGTGATGCGCGTGAAAGCATAATCGTTCGGGTAATTGACGGTGCCTACGGACTGGAAGCTGCTTTTATCGAGGGTTTCGAATTTGAACCTGATGGACCTGTAAGGAAGCCTGCCGTAGCAGTAATCAAAGTATTCGTCTACCGGACCGGTATAGATGAGCTCTTTGAAGCTGATCTCGTCCACAATGTCTTTATAATCGGTATTCAGCATGATGCTGATGTTGGGATGCTGCAACATGCGCTCAAACATTTTGGTATAGCCGTGCAGCGGCATTGCCTGATAGGTGTCTGTAAAGTAGCGGTCGTCTTTGTTGGTTCTGGTAGGTACGCGCGCTGTAACGGACGCATCCAGCTCTGACGGATCGAGATCCCACTGCTTGCGTGTATATCCTCTGAAAAATTTCTCATAAAGCGCTCTCCCGATCTTGTTGACCACTACATCTTCGGAGGTCTTTACGGGCGAGACTTTTTCTGCTTTGGATTCGAAAAATGCTTCGAGCTCATCGCTGGTCAGGTTCAGACCATAGAGTGTATTGATGGTGGTCAGGTTGATGGGCATGGGCACGGTCTGGCCATCAACGCTGGCCAGTACGCGGTGCTGATAGTTGCGCCATTCGGTAAATTCAGAAAGGTAATTGAATACGTCTGCGCTGTTGGTATGGAAGATGTGCGGACCGTATTTATGCACTAAGATGCCATCGTCATTGTAGTAATCGTAAGCATTGCCGCCTATGTGATTTCGTTTATCAATCAAGAGCACTTTTTTATGCTCTTCACTGGCAAGGCGCTCTGCAAGTACACTCCCGGCAAATCCTGCGCCTACTATTAAATAGTCAAACATTGTTTTTTTTGATTTTTTTTATGAAGGGGTTTTTTAAGAGGACGCCAGCTCTTTTACAGAGGGCTGGTTGCTCTGCTGAAGCACTGCTGCAATGCGATGCTTCATTTGTGTGCAGGTTTCATCCCACGACATATCCCTGAGAAAATTGTCTACGCTGGTAAGCCATGCGCTGCGATCTGCCTCTGCTTCAAAGATCCGCTCGGCGGCTGCTACAAATCCGGCTGCATTTGCAGCGATGGATACGAGGCCTCTGCTGCCATAGGGCTCTATAACATCTGCAAGCGGGGTAGTGATGACCGGCATGCCTGCGGCAAGATATTCGGGCGTCTTGGTAGGGCTGATGAAGCGTGTGGACTCGTTCAGCGCAAAGGGAAGCAGCGCAATATCCCAACCTGCCAGATAATCAGGAAGAACAGCATAGGATTTGCTGCCCAGATAGTGAATGTTGGGTCTTTGCGGCAGGATGGATGGATCTATCTTGACTACAGGGCCGATCATTACCAAGTGCCAGTCGGGACGGCTTTCAGCTATTCCTAATATAAGTCCGGGATCGAAGCGCTCATCGATAACGCCAAAGAAGCCCAGCCGCGGCTGAGGGATGGATGCCTGATCGGCAGGAGATTCAATGAAGGAGCGGGCTTTGCCAAAATGATCTCTCTCGATGCTGCTTGGGAACAGATGAATATTGCTGTGCCGGTCTTTCTTGGCCTGATAAAGAGAAGCGCCGCCGGTAAACACTATATCGGCTTTATCGAGCAGTTCCTGCTCCAGATCTTTCAGCTCCTGCGGTGCGAACCTGAATGCAGACAGCTCATCCATGCAGTCGAAGATGGTCACTCTTGGATGCAGATGCCTGCTGAACTTCAGCGCCATAGGTGTATAGTACCAAAGGGCGATGTTGGAGGAATGAATCTCATGCAACAGCTCATCCAGCAAAAATTGAAGCACGCTTGTCTCGTCATCAGCAGTAAGTCCTGCAGGCAAGTGAGGAACTACGACTGTTATGTTGTCTTGTTTTTTGAAGAATGCATAATGTGCCTGGCCGGCATCCATGATCGGCTCTTCGATGTAGTACACTGCTGCATTCTGTGCCATTCTGGTGAGCAAGTGCTGCGGGCGCTGATAAACAAAATCCCACCTTAAATGCGAAAAGCACACGATCACTTCCGGAAAGTCATCAACCTGTTGTTTTAAGAAATCAATATTGCCCACTCCGTGCTCCATATTTTAGTCGTTTATAAGAACTATAGTAAATCATGTGCCAGCTCTGCCACTTCAATGGCTACATGACGGCTCAGGCATTGCTGCGCGTGCAATAAAGCATCTGCAAAGGGTTGGAAGATTACCCGCTCTGCCGGATTCTCATCTGCAATATCCCACAGGCCCGAATGATGCCAAAAGCTAAGGTCATCCCAATCCGGGCGGTCAATGATGGGATAAATACATATACCCAACATGGGAATGTTCTCCCGGATGGCATTTTTACACTCCACACTTATATGTTCGATCCACAAACCTCTGTCTTCACCGGGATGGCTCGTTTCTGTTAAGAGGATCGGCTTTCCATAGCGCTGATAGACTTCGTGCATCAAGCTGCTGAGCGGCATCCAGGATTCATGGCGATCATGCGGTGCCCATGCAAGCGATTGGGTAGTACCATGCGTCCACTGATTGCAGTAGTAAAAATTTACACCTACAATATCAAGGTATTCAGACTTGCCTCCAAGCTCGGGACAGATGTATCCGCACAGCATATCCAATGCCTGGAACTGCTCGTTCCTTTGCTTTTCAGCCCCCATTTGCTGCTCATAGTCTGCATTCTCCGGCGGTATAACATGTACCAGCGGCTCGGTGCTGATGATGGCTATATTGTTGTCAATGGCTTTCATAGCGGCTACTCCGCGTATGTATGCGCGCATCAAGTGATACTTTACTTCCCAGCCCTGATTGACGCAGAACGGACTTGTACATGCCGCTTCGCCGCCCAGCCAGGAAAGAAAGCTTACTTCATTGACTGGTGTGATGAAGATGGTGGAAGTTTCGTCGATGCTCCGGTACATATTTATAAAAGCGATGCAGAGCGCTTCAAAGCGTTCGCCGAACTTTGGGTGCAATGGGGTAAGATCATCCGGGAAGCCAAAATGACACAGATCCCAAAGCTGCTGGATGCCCCTGGATATTCCTTTCCTGAGCATATAGGCGACCGTATCCCAGTTGTACTGATAAGGGCTGTGCTCTACCTGACTCCACCGTATGCCTTCCCGTACCGTCCTGATTTCGAAGTCGGAGAGGAGATCATAATCTCTTTCTAAATGCGAAAGGTGATGAGAGGCAGTGAGCAGATCTACGCGGTCGCCATGCTTGTTTACATGATCGGCACATTCATATCCTGCCATCCAGAAAGAGTGGAATGGTGAAAACTTCATATCAGAGAGTGGATTTGGTGGTGATGGTTAATGCATCTATAACATGGTGCCATCTTTCTGCAGGCAGTCGCTGATTGTTCCGGTCGGGATGGATGAAAACAGAAAAAGCCGTATTGCTACGGGCTTTTATTGATCAGCATTGATTAGCTGGCTCCTGATTATTATTGCTGCGCGGCGGCTTCTGTTGCCGCATTTCTATTGATGCCGCTTGATGCTACAAGGCTCAAAAGCTTGTCTGCGCCTTTCTCTTCTTCTAAAGTGGCGTTCAGTAATCCTGCTATTTCCAACAGTCCTAATAGCTGCGCTATCTGCGCCAGAGCGCCGTAAGTGGCTATTTCATAATGTTCTGCTTTTTGTGCCGCCAGTATCAAGCCCACATCGCGGGTAGCGGTGCCGGCCACCGTATCGGCAATGATGCCATTGCCTTCTTCAGTGATGCCGGCCATTGCTTCGCATTTTACGCCTTCCGCCGGTATGCCCAATAAGCTAAATGCCTTTTCCAGACGTACTACGTGCTGCTTTGTTTCTGTAAGGTGCTTGTTGAACAAAGCTTTAAGCTCACCGGATGTTGCAGAAGCAGCCATCTCAGGCAATGTCTGTACCAGCTTTTGCTCTGCCCAGTATACATCTTTAAGCTCACCCGCAAAGAATGTTTTCAGCATCGAGTTTTCCGGCCCTTCGCCAAAATTGGGCGCCGGTGAAATTTTGCTTGTCCTTGAACTTTCATCAATCGTTATCATGATTATATTTTGTTACCGACTATTAAATACAATGCCAGTAATGGTTTCATACGATCAGGAAGGAACGGAAAATGGCTATCCCTTAATCTTGCTTCTGTGCTTTGCGCCGAATTCGAGCAGGGCATTGATAACCGGCCTGGCTTCCTCTGCGTGCTGCGTGAGCGCATAAGAAACAGTAACAGGCTTTGTGCTGTTAACGGTCCGCGTAACAAACTGATGCTGCTCCAATTCCCGGAGTTCTCCTGACAATACTTTTGGCGAAATACCGGCTACCATTTCCTGCAAATCTTTAAAACGCATATTGCCAAAAGAGAGTTTTTGCAGGATTAAAATTTTCCATTTGCCACCAAGCAATTCAATCGCATCATTTAAAGCTAGGGTGGTCTCTTTACAGGAATTTGCTGAACTGCAGTCGATCAGGGTCATTTCAGAAATATTTTTCACTTTCCTAAAGGTAACGGATAAGGAAAATATAGTTGAGTCAGAGGATTTTTGCACCTGAGAAAAATAATTAAATCAGCAAAAATGAAAGTCACCTTGTTAGCATCAATCTCTGTAAACGGGAAAGTCCTGTTAGCGGAAAATCCGAACCATCAGTTGCCTGCCGAAGTATTGGGCGACGTGATGCAAAAAGCCATCCATACAGGCAATTTTGTTCTGGGTAAAAAGACCTTTGAGCTTATCCTGCAGCATCCCGCCGCACAGCAGGCTTTTTCGGGCACAGAAATCGTCGTGCTGTCTGCAGCCGGAGGGGAAATAGATGGATATACCGTAGCCAACACACCTGAAAGAAAAAGGCTTCAGCGAGATGGCCATTGGCGGTGGCACACAAACCTATAATGCCTTTCTGGAAAAAGATCTGATCACTGAGATGTTTCTGAATATCGTCCCTATTGTATCAGGCGCCGGCGGGATCATCGGTAATAGTGAAAACCTGTTATCCGGATTCAAATTGGCAGGGCATAAGCTGATGACAGACGACATTATTCAGCTACATTTTATCAGGTGATGAATAGCAATAGCCCTAATCAGAAGTTCAGAATTGCTCCAGATTCTGACTCTATTTTTGGCTAAACTCTGTAGCATGTTGCGTTTACTGTTTAGCCTGATTTTGCTTTTAAATGTGGTAGCTGCTCCGGCACAGATAAAAAAGGGACGGGCAGACGATATTTTAGGCAAGTGGACGGCTAACGAAAAAGTATTGACCATTCAGGTATACAAGCTGGGAGCAGAATACAGGGCCAGAATAGTTTCTTTCACCGATCATCACAATGCCACGCCGTCAATGCAGCGTACCGATGAGCACAACCCGGACAAAGCCAAACGTGGGCGGAAAGTGATTGGCATGGATGTGCTGACAAGGCTGAGCTATAATACAGCTAAAAACATCTGGACAAACGGGCAAATCTATGATGCCGGCTCCGGGAAAACCTATAGTGCTGCGCTGGACTTAAACAGCAACGGTATTTTGTCGGTGAGGGCTTACAAAGGAATCAGCTTATTGGGTAAGACGCTCACTTTTCATCGATAACTTTTATATAGAAATATCTACTCAGATTTATTCAGCAGGCCGGGATTGGGGTTTTATTACCGGGCTATCCTTTTTCACCTTTGTGGCATTATTAACTACAATGCCGGTATCCGTTTTTGATAACAAATCGTGCATGATGTGTTTTTGCTGCGCCTCATTATAAACCATGTCGTCTGAATTGCAGGCTGCCAGACAGACAATAATCAGGATTAAAAAAGCACAGATAAAACGCATAAGGTAGTTTTTCAACAGCTCAACCCAGGTGTCAGTTCTGTAGCTGAAGATTGTAATCAGTTTAGCCGATCAGGTTGTTGTTTTTAAAAGACCATTGCACCTGAAAAACCAACCATCCCATTTTGATACATGGGCAGTATCATTGCTTTGCCTTTGATCTTTCTGCTGCCAAAAATACAGTTCTTCAGGATCGGGTAGAGGTAATAAGAAGCCCTTGTGGAGATAATGCCGATTCCCGCCCCTGCAACTACATCGCTCAGCCAGTGCTTGTTGTGATACATCCTCAGATAAGCCGTTCCGATACCAACTGCATACCCGCCGGCTATGACCGTCCAGTGAACCCGGCCCCGGTATTCGAGGTGCAAAAATTCAGCGGATACAAAAGCTTCCGCCGTATGTCCCGAAGGGAATGAATACCTGTCTGAGCTGTCAGGCCGCGTTTCGATGCTGAATTTTTTGATGCCAAAGCTGAGTCCGTTCGCGATAGCATTGCTCATTCCATACAGGATAGAGCGATCCACGAAATTATTCTGCCCTTTGATGCCAAAAATATTGAGCGCATAAACGGTAGCTGCGGGGACAAACAAGGTATAATCTTCCAGGTAGGGCGATTTATGCGGTTTACCATCCCAGAATCGCTCCCTCGCTTCTTCATTGATTTCCCGCAGTCTGCCATTGTTGAGCGTTATTGTGCCGTAGGCGAAAAGCGCTGCGGGTATAATCAGGCTTCCGGCGGTAACCGGTATCTGTACGATTGGGGCTTTTACCTGCGCCACAACGGTATCGGCAGCCTGCTGTACGAGCGTAGTGTCTTTTGTCTGCGCAGCGCAGCTGTTTGCGTACGCGCAGGCCAGGTAAAGGAATAGGTATGTGAAGGCTCTTCTGATAGCTTTGTGAACAGGCATAGCTGTGCAAACTAGCCTGCGAATCTGTGGTAATTCTGAAGCTTGAAACGCTTATCTGGCAAAGGGCTGAAACCGTAGTGCAAGATTAACGACCCGCCCGTCAATAGGCGCCCAGAGCGGCTTATACGCCGGCGCTGCAATGCTACCTGTATAGATCTGCTCATGCCTGCTCTGCCGCTCATCCAGCATATTTTCGCAGTTGAGCACGAGGCTGAGCTTTGGCCCGAATTGCCGCGCTATCAGAGCTGCTATGAAAACGTAGTCTGGCGTTTTGCTGTCGCCATCCCGGTATTGCCCGCCATTGTAGGATGCTTCGATGCCAAAGCGCCATTTGTGCTCCAGATCATAGACAAGTGTTGCTGCTGCCCGGTTGCGGGGCGTGAGCGGAACAAACCTGTTTTGGGAAAGATACTGCCGCTCTGCTTCTGTATAAGTGTAGCCAAGATACGCTTCCCAGGCAGCGAGCTTTAGCTGAATATAAGTGTCGAACCCTTTGGTGACGATTGGCTTACTGGCATTGAAAAAAGTCAGTGAGCCATCGGGAAGCTCCGTGCCTACATACGGGTTATAGAGCTGTGTGACGAAGAAAGCATGGTTAATGAATAATGTATGCGCCTCATCCCAGCTTTTCCGGTAGTTGGCTTCCAGATTAGCGCCAAGTGACCGTTCCGGACCAGCATCTGCCGCAATAGGATGAATTTCATAAATGTCGTAGTCCCTGATCTGCGGGGTAAGCGGATTGGGTGTTTTATAGCCCGTGCCAAAGCCGCCACGCGCACCCCAGTGCTCATTGAAGCGATGATATATGGCTAAGCGCGGCAGCACAAAAGCGCCATACCGGTCGTGATAATCCACCCGCAGGCCGCCTTCCAGCTTAGTGTTTTTTAAAAGCTGCCAGGTATCCTGCAGAAAGACGCCACCTGTATTATTGACGATGCCGCCTACCATTACGGGTGTGCTACCGCCGGGGTGAAATGCATCGCCGGTATAGTTGATGCCGCCGATGATTGTATGCCTGTTCAGTCTTGCCACCAGCGATGCTTCGGCATAATAATTCTGTTGCGCGCCTTTGAATGTGTAGGTGTTGGTATGAATATCGCGGTCAAAATTGCTGAAGGTGCCTTTGATTGTTCCGGTCAGATGACTGCCCAACTTATCTTCTGCAATCAGGCTGAACGTATTGCGCCGCAGGGTGTTCGTTTCATAGTATGGATGCGCTGTATCGCCTTTCCCATCTATTGCCTGCATATCGCCACCAGTGCGCTTTTCAAAACTTCCCGACCAGCCTAAAGAAATGCTGCTTTTCTCATTCGGATAGAAGAACAGGGTAGGGTGAACCAAAGTGCTGCTCAGCCGGGGAATATCACTCAGGCCATCGCCATCCACATCGGCTTCCTGCTGCACCGTTTGCCCACCGAAAAAGGTAAATCCTGCCCTCTTCCAGCGCTGGCCATAGTAGGCATTCAGGTTGCCTTCTTTTAATGTGGTGCCATTCAGTACAAGCGAAGCATCCGGATCGTATCCCGGCCGCTTCGAAATGAAATTCACCAATCCTGCAATGGCACCGCCGCCATAGAGCGTTGACGAGGAGCCTTTGATTAATTCTAATTGCTTCAGGTCAAGCGGTGGAATGGAAAGCACGCCGAAGCCACCTGAGAAGCCTTCGAAAAGCGGCATCCCATCGCGCAGCATTTGTGTGTACCGGCCATCCAGACCTTGTATGCGGATATTGGAATTGCCGGATACGGCTGAGGATTGTTGTATCTGCACTCCGCTTACATCGCCCAGAATACTGGCTACATTACCCGGCTTTAAGGTGCTTTCTTCATTGAGCTCTTCCTGGCCGATCACCTCCACTTTTGTGGTCGCATTTTCTATACGGTCGCTGCTGCGGGTAGAGGCTACTACCACTACTTCATTCAGCGCCCGCTGGTCGGCGGTGAGCAATATAGTATGCAGCGATGTATCCGGCACCGTGACGACTATCTCTTTGGCAATATAACCAAGGTAGCTGATCGTAATTGTATCGCTGCCTTCCGAAAGCCCATCCAGCACGGCCATTCCATCAGGATTTGTGGTTGTGCTTATTGTTGCATTGCTTTTGGCCGATATGATCACACCCGGTAGCGATTCATGGTTAGCTGCATCCTGTATCAGCAAGTTCACTGTCGTTTGCCCGAAAACATTCTCAGCAGAAAAACTGCAAAACGAAACGGCCATTAAGGTGATACAGTTTCTGATAAGCCTCATGGTTTGTGATTGGATTGGCTATAAAATCCTGCAAGCTAAAAATGCATTCTGTACAAAATCTGTATTGATGAATCAAATGTTTATCGTGCTGCCGCCACCTTCCATCCTACAGAAAAGCAGTGCATATTCTCATGGGTATAGGAGTAGCTAATGCGATAGCCTGAAACTTCACAAACCTGCTTCGTGATTGCCAGGCCAAGCCCGGTACGGGTAGCACCGGCAGTCGTTTTATAGAAGCGGCTGAAGAGGTATTCCGGATCAAGCGCGCCGGTAGCGGATGTATTACAGATCGCCAGTTCTTGGTCGCTCAGCTTAATGATTAATATGCCGCCGGAATAGTTGTGCAGGATGGCATTGGAAAGCAGGTTATTCAGCAATATATCGGCAAGGGCAGGGTTCATGTTCAGCTTTGCCTTTCTAAAATCAGTAGTAATATTCAGGCGCCTGTCGCGGATAAATTCTTCAAAAGAAATCAGCTTTTCCTTTAGCAGGACTTCCAGGTCTATCGGTGCTCTGTCTGCATACTGACCACCTTCCACTTTTGCCAGCAACAGCAGCGATTGATTGAGGTGTGCCATCCGCCTGACGGCACCGTAGGTATCCTGAATAATCGCGCTCTGTGTTTCCGACAAGGCTTCATCCTGAATGAGCAGATCCAGCTTTGAGCGTATGATGGCCAGTGGCGTCTGAAGCTCGTGCGAAGCATTCTCTGTAAATTCTTTCAGGACTTCATAATCCAGCGCGGCTTTGCCGGTAGCGGTCTCCAGCGTTTTATTCAGTAATGCAAATTCTTCTATAGGCACATGCGGCCAGACGATATTCTCTTTGTTGCCCAGCTCAAATGTGCGCATACGCTCAATCGTATTATAAAAGGGTTTCCAAAGCCTGCGCAACACAATACGATTAATGAGAAATGAGACCAGCAGCATTAGCCCGATAGTAATGAGCGCTATCAGTCCGATTGACCGGGTCAGCCCTTCCGTACTTTCCAATGATTTGCTGACCGATGCTTTATACCACTGTCCGCCGGCTTTTACCGTAAATATCAATTGCCGGAAAGCGCCTTCCTCTTTTTCAACTTCATCTTCTAATGTAACCGTTTGCCGGATAGGATTTGGTAAGGGCGCATTAACCTGCTCAAAGCGCACCATCTGATCTTCTACCGGTATCACATTTTGCGGCAGCCTGCCAAAGCGGGACGCATAGCTCTGAATTTCGTGCTGCTCAATTTCAAGATCTTCATCCACCTGAAAGATGAGCACGCGGTGCAGCAAGACATAGAATGCAGCGCCGGCAAGTAAGAAAATGATTAAGGTAGCCAGCAGATTGGTGCGCTGATACCGGGTAGCGAGCTTCATGGAATGCGTAGTTTATAGCCCATACCGTACACAGACTGTATATAATCCGGACTGCCTGCAGCCATCAGCTTCCGGCGCAGGTTTTTGATGTGGGTATAAATGAAATCATAGTTGTCAGTAGAATCTGTGGCTTCACCCCACAGGTGATCTGCAATGGCGCTCTTGGAAATGACTTTCGCGCGGTTGCTGATGAAGTAGAGCAACAGCTCGTACTCTTTGCGGGTAAGATCAATCAGGTTGTTTTCTACCGAAACGGTCTTCTGCTGGAAGTCGAGCAACAACATATCAAATTGCAGATTGGTAGCGCCATCAAAGGATTTACGCCGGATGATGGCTTCCAGCCGGGCACTCAGCTCAGAAAGATGAAATGGTTTGGCCAGATAATCGTCTGCACCCATGCGCAATCCCTGTACTTTGTCATTCACAGAGTCCTTCGCGGATATGATGAGCACTCCATCTTCTTTACGGTCGGCCTTTAATGCGGAAAGCAGGTCGAGCCCACTGCCACCGGGCAGCCCGATGTCAAGAATAATGCAGTCATAATCGTACACCTCCAGTTTAAATTGTGCGGTTCTATAATCCGCGACGTGCTCACATTGATAGCGGCTGCTTTCCAGATACTGACAAATGCTGTTCGCCAATGCTGTCTCATCCTCGATAACCAGTATCCTCATGCTTTCCGGTTTATAAGATTACCACCAATGTTCCAATCAAGATAAGCGCACTGCCCAGTATTACTTTCCAGGAAATTGCTTCGCCTAATATAAGTGCTGAAAGAACCAGTGTAAGCGCCAGGCTGGATTTATCAATGGGCGCAACCTGCGATACCTTACCTGCCTGCATTGCTTTAAAATAAAAGATCCAGGAACCGCCCGTAGCCAGCCCAGATAGTGTCAGGAAAATCCAGTTTTGCCGTGTAAGTCTGCCTATATCAATGGCACTGCCTTTCGTAAAAACGATTCCCCAGGCAAGTATCAGAATGGTGACGGTGCGAATGGCAGTTGCCAGATCAGAATTAATGCCTTTCATGCCCACTTTGGCGAAGATGGCGGTAAGCGCTGCAAGTATAGCAGAAAGAAGAGCAAAAATACGCCACATATCAGAAGCCGAATTTAAGGCTCAATTCTGTAGTAATCCTGAAGTGGGGTATAGACGCCGAGCCACGAGATGGTTGTGACGAAAACAAATAGGAAGAATTATCGAACCATAAAAAGAAAGCTCTATCCAGTTAATAGCCGATATTGACGTGCGTTACAGGGGATTTTAGAAAACAGAAAGGTTAGCAAAAATGCCGACCTTTCTGTTGCGTGCCCAAACAGGAATCGAACCTGCACACCCGTTAAAATACAAGATTTTGAGTTTAATATCGGCATTTATAAGCTGTAAACACCCTATTTAATAGTGATAAAGACATTCTCCGTATTATAAAGAAATTGTCAGGGCAATTTAAAGTGGAAGTCTTTAATCCTATTGTTGAAGGAAAGCTAATGAAGCTTTTCATTGGCTCATATCTACCGGCCAGGGAACTGTTTTGTTTAAAAGTGGTTCATTTACTTAGAATTTTCTACCCCGTCCTTTAATGCATGGTAAATAGCCAGGCCATGACCGTGCCCTAATTCAAAATCGGTTTTGAGCCAGGCAATAACTTCGGCGGCTTTGATGCTGGATTTTAATATTCCGTTTTCGAAATACCCCTTTTCGATGGCCAATGCTTTAAAGTCGTCCGGTGTTTTCCCCGTCTTCTTTTTGATAGTCGCGTAATAAGCGGTCAGATTAATCTTATTCATTGAATTGTCGTAAATGGTGATCCATATGCTTATAAGCCATTTGACCAGCTTGCTCTTCAGTTAACCGACCAAAGAAAGGATGCATAAATCCGGCGGGCATGCGATTGTTATGCTGCGCCAGTAAGCCGAGCCATTCCGCTTTAGCCACTTCCACATCGCCATCGCCGGTGATCCTGAATGATGGTACGGTTGGCAGGTTATGTTTTGCAGGTTCGTTTTTCATCATGTCCTTCAGCGCGTATTTGCCTATGATCTTACCCAGAAATGATTGCTTATAGATAGTTTTACCCAAGAGCATTTCTTCCCACATGATACAGTGTTTGATCATCTGGTAAACGTTCATCTTTCCCCATTGGGCCTGGCTGTGTCCATTTAATTTTTGGACGCGGGCGATGACTTCTGCACGGGTGTTTTGGTCAAAAAGATTTTTCATTTTACCGGTGTTAATTGAGCAAGCGAGAACCAGTTGCCGGAATCGTCTTTAAACAATGCTTCGGTACCATAAAATTCTTTGGTGGGCGGTTTGATAAATTCCACACCTTTATTTTTGAGCTCCTCGTAAGTAGCCATGATATCGGTACAGGTAAAGATACCAACGCCAAAAGTGCCTTTTTTTACCAGTTCGCGTAAAGCTTCCACGGTATCTTTGGATTTTAAGATGCTTTCATGGACGGGTGTTAAATTGATTTCGAAACCGGGCATATCCGGTGCGCCAACGGTTAGCCATCGGGCATGCTCATTCATGGGCGCATCTATAATAACTTTGAGTCCCAATTTATTGATGTAAAAATCAAGTGCACTGTCCTGGTCGAGAACATAAATATTCATGTGTGTCATTCGTGTGATCATACACAAATAAACGGCTAAAAATCACATTGAATTTGTCTGAAATTGCTCTTTTTCTACCCAGCCGTATTGATAGGCGAAGCAATGCGGAACAACTATTAAGGGAGCTTCGGCAATCTGCTTGCGAAGATTTTGTTGTTGGTTTTGATAAGCAGAGGGATTCATCCCGGTACGTTTTTTAAACAGGCGGCTAAACGAACTAAGCTCTTCGAAGCCGACCGATTGACAAGCTGCAGCTACGGGCGTACCGGCGGCCAATAACTCCATAGCCTGAGTGATACGGACAGACATTAAATACTGATGAGGTGTTTGCTGATAGGTTTTTTTAAACTGGCGTATAAAGTGAAATTTTGAATAATAGGCTTCATCAGCAATATTAAAAAGCTCGATATTTTCGGAATAGTAGGTATCTATGAAAAGTTTAGCTTGTACGATGCGCCGGTAAAAATCAAGTTTTGGATGGGTTTGAGGATTCACCATTTACAAATTAACGAATAATCTTCAATCAAATAACTAAGTCGTACTCTATGCGCCACTGTTAATGGGCAAAGGGCTGTACTTTCCAACTCGAATAACTTATATGATAGATGGCAGCACTTTGCTGAATAATATATCCGTGGAATTTGCGCCAGGGAATCTTCATTTAATTATTGGGCCGAATGGCGCAGGGAAATCAACACTGATTAAAATATTAGGGGGACAGATCAAACCACAAAGTGGCTTCATCTCATATTCAAAACGTAACCTCAGGAGAATAGATCGTAGTGACCTTGCTCGTATAAGAGCCGTATTGTCTCAACATTCGGAACTGACATTTCCTCTATCTGCCTGCGATAATGCAATTCGGCTTTTTGAAATAGATCGATTTGCAGAACGGAATTATTTAACGCTAAGTGGTGGTAAAAAATGGCAGGTAAACTTTGCGAGAATCACAGCACAGATATGGTATTCAATCGAACATTAAAACGGGTATCTTTTTTAGATGAGCCACTGACATTTTTGGACCTGTGCTATCAATTCAAATTCTTACAGCAAGTAGTGCGGTTGGTAAAGCAAAGCGATCTTATAGTTGTTGGCGTATTGAATGATCTGAATCTGGCAGCCCGATTTGCATACACATTAACGCTCCTCAATAAGGAGATTGTGATTGATTCAGCATTGCCAAAAGACCAGCTACCTCAGGAAACAATAAGGGAAGTATATGGTTTACAAGCTGAAATTCATTTTTTGAATAATCATCCTGTCATTATTTACAATCCTTAAAAGCCTTAGTGTTGTTGGCTCATAGTAGTTGTATTGTTTTGCTGCTTCTGTAAAACACTATTGCAATCAAATTTTATGAGGCAGATTGATCTAGTCAACGCTGAAGTCGAAAGCGATATGATAGTTAACGAACGTTTACTTTAGTACGGAATTGGGTTCTGCCGGTGAATGTATGACTGGCGGATGATAACTTAAATCCTTGCCGGGTGCTGGGTTCAGAGCACTGATAAAAGATAGGATGAAACGAAAAGGCCGGAGACTGCACAAATACATACGTTCGTATGCTTTGTTCAAATTGTTCCTAATGAAATTTCTTCCATATAAAGGGCGTCAAAAAACGTAAGAGTTGACGTTTTAAAACTGCTAGAAAGCCTTATCGCTTATTTTAAATTCGTATTCGGATAACAGCGCCATGCTGTTACATATACATTTGCAGCTTTAAAACAACTTTATGGCCAGTACGGTTTCAATTGCCAACGGCAAGACACTCACTGTAAACAATTCAATTACATTATCGGGTGCAGACGGTACAAGCTTAGATTTGGGACCTTGGCAACCATATTCACCTAATGTATCTGCTACTGTGGGTTCCTTTAGTTCATTAACAGTGAGTGCATCATTTAAAAGAATCGGCAATACTGTCGCTTTTCAGGTTGTTATAAAGATAAATGCAATAGGGACTGCTGCAGGGTCGATTGTAATTCCCTTACCCCTTCCAATTGCTGCCAATGCAGCCTTGGTAGCCGTTGGTCGAGAAAATGCAACCACTGGAAAAATGTGCCAAGCCTATGTCGGCGTAGGCGACGTAAACATGCGCATGAATTTCTATGATAATACATCGCCCATAGCAGATGGTTATCAATTTCTCGTCAACGGGACTTATGAGAGCGCTTAAGCAAATTTATCACAGCTTATGAACTTTCTTGAAAAGCATATTTCCAGTCTTATCGCTATTGCTGTTGTTTTATTGGCTGGATGCTCACACTGCTTACTAACTCATTCAATGTAGTAAGAACCAATAACCAAATTAGAAATGAAACAGTCTTTTATTTATTAGAGTTAAGGCATCTTATTTCAATGCCTGATGTTAGGCCCGTAAAAAAGATTTTGTTCAAAAAAGTTGCAGCGCATATGCCAGATGGTGTGATGCCAGATGAAATGAAACCCGCTTTTGCCATGCAGGTAGAAGCGATGATGACAAAAATGGCTAAACCATTCCTGGAAAGCAAATTTCAATATCTTAAAGAAAATTTTGCCAAAACAATTCACCGCCTTTCCGCAATAAGTCCAATTCTGGCTTATGAACTGTCCGGACGTGAAAATATCATTCAAATTGGCGATCATGTAAAAACTCAATTAAATGATGCGATGACCGATCTAAATCCAGCGGAGACTGATAAAATAAGGAGCTATTTGATGGATACTTTAAATGAAAATCTTGTCTTGCAATCCTTGGAAATAATTGATGAATTGCTAAAAAAACTTTCCCTTTTTATTGTTTTAAAAAGAAGCGTCAAATTTTAAACAAAGTCAAGAAATTGAAAATTAAAGACAATGAAGACAGCCCTGAGATGGAAAGATTTTTCGATGAATTATTTAATCGACTAGCCTTATAAAAAATTACCAGTTGTTGTGCCTATTTTGTACCAAATAAAAAAGCGGTTATGAACCTAAATTCATGACCGCTTCATTTTCATCGTGCCCCCAGGTGGAACATTATCGAACCAAATGATGGAAATATTGAAAAATTTAGCTGGTTAATAGTGCGTCCACGCAAGAGCTCGAACCTTGGACCCGTTGATTAAACGGTTCAGAGGTAAGAGATAGATTGAAGCTTGTTAGACAAGTTCTGCTGTTTTTTTTACAAATTTCCTTTCCCGGGTTCTCAGCACACTATTTGTATTTAAGTCATGCAATTTCTCTTTTTCAACCAATTGATACCAATCTACCGCAGGAATTACGTTGCGACTATGAAGCTCTAACCTGATAATTATGTTTTGCGGCGGTGTTCTGTGGTTATTTATATACTGGCTCAATTCCGCCGGTTTAATAGCTATTTCGTTTGCAAAGTCAGTCTGTTTTTTGTTTAGTCCTTGTATATACTGTTTAAGAAAGTGACCAAATGTTTTCGTTTTATCGAAATCATCACTGTTTACATATGCTTCAATCTGGAAGCGGAATTGTAACAATATCGCTTTTAATCTATCCTCAGGTGTTTTGACGTTCCTGCGCTTGGATAGCTCATTCATCAACTCGTCATCCGCTTCCTGCTTTTCTTTGTGGCCTAGCTTCACAGGAAACACATAATTCGCAGCCAGTTCCTGCTCATTAATGGCTTCTTTGACAACCTTCTTTTGCTTCTTATCCATTGTAAAATTCATTTATGATGTTGATTATTTTTTCACCTTCCAAAAACAAGTTTCTCCCTGCCTGTTCAAAGCCATATTTATTCATATAATGCTGCCCCAACTCGGTTTTAGGAATCAAGGAAATTGCCGCATTCTCAGCATATTTAATAACTGCAGTCTTCGCAGCGAGTGCAATTAAATTGCCGGCAATCCGCTCATAGTTTTTGTTTGCACCGACATTCTCTTTAGAAACAGCAAGCAATTTGATTTCGATCCTTTCCTCTTCATCAATTTCAACGATTGACATCACCCCAAGTATTTCAGATTGTCCAGCTATACTTAATTTATAAATATTGGTCATCGTCTTCCAGTTGAAAGCGAATCTGCTTCGGGTTAGCGTCTTAATATCTGCTTTTTCAATTAGCTCGATTATGGCATGTAGCTTTCGTCCACCAGCAGTTTCAATCAAAAACATAATTGAAGATACGAAAAAATGTTTACATTTTATGTAAACATCAAAGATGCGACATCAATATTCGTCAACAGAGACCTACGTCCGCAAAGTTTCTAACAGGACCATTGATTAAGCAGTCGAAGGTGTCAATTTGGCTAACTACGAAGCAAATTCCACATCTCATTGATACAAACATTTATTTTTGGTGTATTAAACTATGGGTACTTCTGTTGAACAAGTGGATCTATTCGCCGCTCTATTTAAAGGGCGCGACGATGTATTTGCTAAACGATGGGAAAGAGCCGATAAGAATGGTTATTCGCCAGCATACGAAATAGATAATACAGACTTTGAACGACATAAAACGCTTGGCGGAACTTTCAAAGACTACGATCGAAAACGATACTCGGCACTCAATGACGAGGCATATAAAGCGCACCTTGAAGGCAGGCAAACTATCGGAATTTACCCGCTGCTTCAAGACAATACTTCTTGGTTTGTTGCTGTCGATTTCGATGAGCATGGCTGGATGAGTGACATCACTGCGTTCTATAACCAATGTACGACTCAACATATCCCAGCATATATTGAACGTTCCCGATCCGGAAATGGCGGACATTGCTGGATATTTTTTAGCTCGCCTTATCCGGCCGCTAAAAGTAGGGCAATTATACGCTGGCTTTTAAACACTGCGGGACTATTACACAAGACTGCAGATCGCAGTTTTGACCGGATATTTCCAAACCAGGATTTTCTGTCGGGTAGAGGCTTAGGTAATCTCATAGCGCTGCCTTTACAAGGTAAATCTGTGTTAGATGGCAACACTTGTTTTTTAGATGGCAGTTCATTAGAGGTAATTGAAGATCAATGGCATTTCCTTGGCAATATTCAAAGAGTAGATATCTCTGGCCTCGATGAGCTGTGGAATTTAACTGGAAATGGCTTATCAAATCACCAATCTAAAATCAGTTCAAACACCTATACAAACCAAGGCTTAACCATAACGCTTACTAATAAGGTCGAGATACAAAGGGACGGGTTATCATCAGAAACGGTGTTATTTCTTAGAGATAAGCTCAAAGTAGCAAACCCTACTTATTTCATTAGGAAGGCGTCAGGAAAAAGTACTCATGGCATAAACTCGTCAATTAGTACATTATCTGAAGAGCAATCATCCGTATCCTTTCCAAGGGGCTTTATCGGGCCGTTCTTAAGATATTGCAGGCAGCAAAAGCTTAACTATCATTTCGATGATCGCAGACAGAAATTGCCTGAAACATCTTTCTCTCTTATTGGAACATTAAGGGACTATCAACAACCAGCTGTAGACACTGTTGCTAAAAAAGATTTTGGTGTGATCGTTCTACCGCCAGGATCCGGCAAAACCATTATCGGATTAAACATTATTGCGGACAAGAAACTGCCCGCGCTTATCATTGTGCACCGCCGCCAGTTATTTGACCAATGGATCGAGCGCATTCAATCCTTTCTTGGGATTCCACGTCATAAGATTGGTCGGATAAAAGGTAGACAAATTGATATTGGCGAACAGATTACTGTAGCCATGATTCAAACCTTGAATGTTCCTGAAAATAGATCAAAAGTGGAAAAAGTATTTGGATTGATTCTTGTCGACGAATGCCATCATGTTCCGGCAGCTATCTACAGAGAAACCCTGAATCAGTTTCACACATGGTACCTGTACGGATTAACGGCGACACCTATTCGAAAGAATAGGGATCAACAGCTTATTTATGATCAACTTGGCGAGCTTTTGTATGAGATGCCCGTTAATGATCATTCTTATAAAAACAGCGAGGTAATAATCAATGTAAAAGATACAGACTTTCAATTCCCATTTAATGAGGCAACTGATGAAGTCGAAACCCTGTTGCAGGTGCTTATTCACGATTCCGAAAGAAATAGTCTTATTGTCGATGATGTAAAGAGCGAAATCGGGCGCAGTAGGACTGTGCTAATCCTAACAGAACGGAAAGCGCACCTTGATATTCTCAACCAATATCTAAAGCAGGATTTTGAGACTATTGTACTGTCTGGTGATGATACGGATGCCTCAAGAAAGTCAAAAATGCTGATGATCGATGAGGGGCGTTTTCAGGCATTATTACAACTGGCCAGTTTATCGGCGAAGGCATTGACGGTATGGATTGTCTGGTGCTTGCCTATCCGTGTTCTTTCGAAGGGAAGCTAAAACAATATATCGGGCGCGTTCAACGCTCGGAGATTGTTCCGGTCATTTATGACTATCATGATCTACATATCACCTACCTGAGCAAGATGTACATGGCGCGAAGTAAGTATTACCAGAAATTAAAAGCGTCGCGATTAATCCGCGTTCAAGAACAATATCTGTTGCGCTTTGAAGAGGACAGATTTTATTTTGGAAATAGTGTAAATGCCTTACCACTGTCGGTGCTAAATCTTGGGGATTCAATTGCTGCTTTTAAGCCGGGGATCAGATGGAATATCAAAATCCTCAAGTATGACGAAGCAACTCAATCGGCGTTCACAGAGATTCTCAATTATAATGCAGAAGAACCGGCACCGAACGACCAGCTTGCTTTACCGATGCACTCATTTGAACAAATAAGGTTCAATAACGTTGATACTGGCTGGCTGCTCAAGTCCGTTATTTTTAAGAAGGCGCCACCACAGCAGAAAATTGAACCTTGGCAATTGTTTGAAAAGGAAGTAAAAATACCGTTCAGGAAAGTACAGTTTGAAAATGGCTGTGTAAAGCTAGCTTACTATTTTTCTGCGTTGAAAAAGGATGTTGTCCTTGAAATATCGAACATAGATGTTAGAGCCGAGTTTAAAGCAGTGAGGGAATATTTTGCCAAAGTGCTGAAACTAAAATCGGTAAATGTTGCAGTCAGCATTAAGTACAGTAAAGAAGAGTGGAAGATTATTTCTATCAACGCTATATCAGAAGATATTAATGCCATCAACGAAAGTGTAATTGACAATGTACGTTTCGAATTTGTCAGGAAAAGCCTTTTTAAGTTTCAACCTAATGATACAAGCCAACAGGTTCAAACATTGGATCAGATACAAGGTAAGGAAATGCACGCTTTGATTCCAAATGAAGAAGAATTTCTTAATCAAATACTGAAGGTAGATTCCGCACGGCACTACCTGCAATTGAAATATCTATCAACCTGTCATGAATTTTCCATTCTAAAGTTGAGGTTTATATTACAACCATTTTCTTTCTTGTTTCTTATCGCCGGCGAAAAGCAATATCATGTCGTTTGGGAAACATTGGATAGCGAAGAAGCAACTTATATATGGCACATTGAAAAGACAAACCCTGCCCTCCGTGCTGCTGTAATTTATATTGAAGCTGCTTTGGCCGAAATAAAAATAACAGGAAGGCAAGAATATCTCAAAACAGAACCAGATAACTTCTGTCGAATTTTACATGATTACACCGACAAGCACAAAGGATTTATTGACTGGAAAAGCGAATTGAATCAAAGAACTGTTTAGACTTGGCTGATGAGTGCATTAAAATTTCAACCTAAAAAATGTCTATGTAGCTCACCTGGCTGTGCAGTTGACAAAACATTTACTGGAAAAAAAATTGCGAGCAGAATGAGAAAAGGATTTTGTTGTTCACGAAAGCCTTTCAATACTGAATCCCGGCTGGGCCCGAACTTTGAGTGGACTGTAAAAAGAAATGCTTGCAAATCTTCGGCTAGGTTCGATATTCCACTTAGGGTATAAAACAAAATGTAGGCTCCCCTAAAAACTGGTCGAATTGGAATTAGAGGTTTGAGTTGGCTCATAAAGGTATTTCAAATATCTTATCCACAAGTCCGCGCTATACGGCAGGGACAGCTGAAGAGCTATCCTGCCTACGCGGATTTGTGGATAAGGCTTCTGCACTTTCATCGGCTGTCGCCTTGCTATTTTGCTTTTCCTGATTGGCGTAGTCTACCGGTGAGAGGTAGCCCAGCGCCTTGTGTGGGCGCTCATGATTATAATCCAGACGCCAGGCTTCACACCTCATCCGTGCTTCGCTCAGGCTCTCAAACATCCAGCTGTTCAGTAACTCACGTCTCATCGATCCGTTCTTCCGTTCAATGTAGGCGTTCTGCATCGGCCTTCCCGGCTGGATATAATGCCAGCTTACCTTGTGTTGCTCGCCCCATTGTTCCATCAGATGGCTAATGAACTCTGGTCCGTTGTCACTTCTTATATTGGCCGGCTTTCCCCTCAGTACTACAACCTGGTCGAGCGCCCTTTGCACCCTGAGCGCAGGCAGTGAGGGGTCCACCTCAATCTTCAGCGACTCACGGTTATAGTCATCGATGATGTTCAGTACCCGGAACTTACGGCCATCGCTAAGCGCATCGCTCATAAAATCCAGCGACCAGCATTGATTAGGGGCTGTAGGCACTACCAAAGGCTGCTTCACCCGTTCGGGCAACCGCTTCTTTGATCTTCGTCTGATGTTCAGACGCATAGCCTTGTAAACCCGGTAGAGCCGCTTATGGTTGATCTTTTCACCCTTGTTCCTGAGCCGGTAATAGCAGGACCAGAACCCAATGGCCGGGTGTTTTGTGGTAAGGGCGGACAAGTGATCTTCCAGTTTACGGTCGTCCTTTTGCCTGTGTTTGTAACGGTAGGTGCTGCGGCTGATGGCCGTCATGGCACATGCCCTGCTGACGTTGCAGCCTTCTTCGGTGACAAGCAGGCCCACAACTTCTCTCTGATCAGCAGGGCCTACCATTTTTTTGCCACTACGTTCCTGAGCGCCTGAAGGTCAAAGCTAACCTCGGCATACATCTTCTTATACTGTGCCAGCTCGGCTTCGAGCTCTTTGACGCGCTTTACCTCGCTGATCTCCATGCCGCCGTACTTTGCCTTCCAGTTGTAGAAGGTCGCTTCTGAGATGCCGAGTGCACGGCTGATGTCTTTGACAGATTGGCCGGCTTCCTGCTGCTTGATTGCAGATACGATCTGGCTCTCTGTAAATTTGGATTGCTTCATCCCTGATGTTTCTGTTTTAAAGTTAGAGATTATCCCTACTTACAAAACGGTCAACTTCCGGGGAGCCTACAAAAACCCGCGACTAGCGCGGGTTTTATATATAGTGCCCAGAACAGGAATCGAACCTGCACACCCGTTAAGATACAAGATTTTGAGTCTAGCGCGTCTACCAATTCCGCCATCTGGGCATTTCTGTGAGCCATGCAGCATTCATATGAAATGAATGATGGTAGTTGCATTTTTCAGGACGCAAATGTATTCAATCTCTCCTGTATTCGCAAGAGGTACTTTTTCCGGAAGTAATAATCCTTGATCTGCTTCAGGAGCGCTTCACTTTCTTCGCCATTATCAAATCTGGCCAGCAGCGGCGTCACTGCTTCATTCCAGGATGTAAGCTCATTGTCCAAAGCGTTGTAAGCCTCTTTTTTATTGCTGCCGTCCGGCGCTATCTCATATTCGGTGACCACTTCATTCAGGTCCATCATCTCCATGAGAAAAGCGGCGGGAAGCGTATATTTTTCTTCCTCTTCCAGTACGCCTTTTAACCGCAGTAAATAGCCTATTCTACTATCTGCATTGCCCAGCATTTTATAGCCTTCGTTGGTTAGGGCAGATTGTTGCAGGGCTTTTGCCTGTTCATCAGCACCCGCAGTGGCAAAGCGGTCGGGATGGTAGGCACGGCTAAGCTCAAGGAACCTGGCGCGCAGCTTTGCGGCATCCAGCTCAAATTTTACCGGCAGATTGTACTGTGTGAAGTAGTTCTCCATAACCTCAAAGAAGATGAACCTATATTTGCGGCCAAAAGTACAATCTATGATCCGCATCGGGCTGATAAAAGAAGGAAAGACTCCCCCAGATACACGTGTGCCGCTTACGCCCGTTCAGTGCGCGCAGATCATGCACGAGTTTCCGCAGATAAAGATTGTAGCAGAGCCTTCGCACAACCGCTGCTTCACCGATGCAGAATATACAGAGAAGGGCATTGAACTGATAACTGATCTTACGGCCTGCGATGTATTGCTTGGGGTAAAGGAGGTTCCTATGGATCAGCTGATTCCGGGTAAAACATACTTTTTCTTTTCTCACACCAAGAAAGCACAGCCTTACAATAAGCCGCTGATGCAGGCGCTGATTCAGAAGAATATCCGCATGGTGGATTACGAATGCCTGACCCATGCCGATGGCCAGCGCATCCTTGGTTTCGGCTTTTTTGCCGGTATGGTGGGCGCGCACAATGGCCTGCTCACTTACGGTAAGCGCACGGGTTTATTTACGCTGCCTGCCGCTAATTATCTGGGCAGTATGACTGCCATTCAGGAAGTTTATAAGGAATTTGTATTGCCGCCGGTGAAGATCATCATGACCGGATCGGGAAATGTGGCTGCAGGCATTCTGGAGATTATGATTCTGCTGGATGTCAAATACATTGAGCCGGAAGATTTTCTGGAAGGCCAGCAATACGATTATCCGGTTTATACGCACCTGAAAGGCCACTCGCTTTATGTGCGTAAAGATGACGGCTCTTACCACCGCGATGACTTTCATGCTCATCCACAAGACTACCAATGTGTTTTCGACCAATATTTATCGAAAGCTGATATCCTGATGAATGGGGTTTATTGGGATAGAAGAGTGCCGCAGCTTTTTGCCAAAGAAGATATTCAGCGCTCCGATTACCGCATGTTCACTATCTCAGATATTACCTGTGATATCGATGGTTCTGTGCCCATCAACCTTGGCTCGAGCACCATTGCCGATCCGGTATATGGCGTGCACCGGCAGAGCTTTGCGCGCGCAGAGCCTTTTGAAAATACAAATGAGATTGTAGATGTAATGGCGGTAGACAATCTGCCGAATGAATTGCCACGCGATGCGTCCGCGCATTTTGGCGCTCACTTTGAAAAGTACATCTTACAGGAATTGCTGAAGTCCGAAAGCGAGATCATAGACCGGGGTACGATCTGCCGTAATGGTCAGCTGATGCCGCATTTTCAATACCTGCACGATTATGCATTCGGCGAATAAACGTGTGGTCAGCGGGCCAGATCGTTTGCTGCCTGATCTATATTGGCATAATTAAATTGAAATCCGCTGCCGCTGATCTTCGCTGCGCTCGCAGTGCAGCTTTTTAATACCTCGATGCTGGATTCGCCCATCATCACATTCAGCATAAATGCCGGTACAGGAACCGGAATACTGATTCCGCCTTTTGCTTTTGCAAACGCATGCATCAGGGATTTGTGAGACACAGGTTTGGGACTTACGGCATTGTAAGTGCCGCTTATCTGTTCATGTTCAATTGCGGACAGCATCATACGGGCCAAGTCGGTCACATGCACCCAACTAACCATCTGATTGCCGCTGCCCAGAATGGGCTTTACACCAAAGCTCATAGAACCAGTCAGCTTAGGGTATGCGCCGCCATCTTTGCCCAGTACAATGCCTAATCTGAAAATAGTTGTCCGGTAAGTTGATGCTGCCTGTTGGGTAGCTTCTTCCCAAAGTTTGCATACCTCGCCCAAAAAGTCAGGGTAGGGTGGATCTGTCTCAGTAAATGGAATGCTGCCCGGCCTGTCCGGTCCGTAGTAGCCTGTTGCGGAAGTAGCAATGTAGGTGGTGCAGGATGGCGCATGGCTGCGCAATACTTCAAGTAGAAAATGAGTAGCATCTACCCGGCTGCTGATGATCTCTTTTTTATAGTCGTCCGTCCAGCGGTGGTCTGCTACGCCTGCCCCCGCGAGGTTAATCATGATATTTACTTCCGCCAATGCACTGGTATCGATCTCTTTACGCGCAGGGTTCCAGCGGGCAAAACGAATATTTTTTTCTGATTTTTTAGTATCACCCCGGCTGAAAATGATGACCTGAAAGCCTTTATTTTCGAGCAATGCGGCCAGATGCCTGCCTACAAATCCGCTGCCTCCGGCTATGCCTACTGTTTTCATGATCGGGAATTTATGTGTGACTGATGCAATATTAGCTTTCGTGCTGCGTTTTTAGAATACAAACCAGTTTAAAACATGGCCCAAATTTTACGCAAAACTTTTTCCCATAAATCACATGCCGCGCTGAAGCCGATCCTCAGGCCCAGCTTCAACGCCCCATTATCTATTGATGCAATGCTGCTGGAGCTGAACAAATACCTGCAGCGGGCTAAAAATGATCTGTTACAGCCTCGTCAGGAATGCCTTGATCGCATTCTTCGTGAGGCTTTATGCTAGCTCAAATACCGTAATCTCAGGAAGGATACCCAGCCTGCCCGGATAGCCGAGGAAGCCAAATCCACGGTTTACATACAGGTATTGGCTTCCTTCCTGATACAGACCTGCCCATTTTTTATAGACGTATTGTACCGGGCTCCATTTCAGCCAGGGAATTTCTACGCCAAACTGCATGCCGTGTGTATGGCCGCTGAGTGTCAGATCCACATCTTTATACTGAGGCCTAACCTGCGCATCCCAGTGAGAAGGGTCGTGGGAAAGCAGTAATTTGAAAGGAATATTTTTTTCCGGAAGGCCGGCATAGGCCGCTGCCATATCGCCGTATTTGGGGAAATTAGCTTTGGCACTCCAGTTCTCAATACCGATCAGGGCAATTTTATCTTCGCCGCGGTTAAGTATCACATGCTCATTCATCAATAGCCGCCAGCCAAAATCTGCATGGGCTTTTTTCAGCGTTTCGAGATTTTCGTGCTTGGCCGCTGCCGATTCCCACTGTACATAATCGCCGTAATCATGGTTGCCAAGCGTTGAGAATACGCCCATCGGGGCATTGATGCTGCTGAAGATGCCGCGGTAGCTTTCCACTTCTTCGGCTTTATTGTTGACCAGATCACCGGTAAACAGAATGAGGTCTGGCTTCTGATCCATCACCTCTTGTATGCCGTGCTTTACCGCTTCATGATTGTCGAAAGAGCCTGTGTGAATGTCCGATATCTGCACGATCTTCATACCCCGGAACGCCGCCGGCAGATTGGCGAAGCTGAGCTTTACACGTCTGATCCGGTATTTGTAGCGGTTGCTCATACCGTAGATAAATCCGCCTAGTGAGATACCGCCAAGAATGAGCGCCATCCTGGAAAGAAAGATGGACCGGGTAATTCCATTCCCTTTTACATCATCGCTCAGCTCAGGCGCTTTAGTGCCGCCGGTGTAGAAAAGGTTGATGATCCATAATACAAGACGGCGCGCATCATCTACCAGCATTACAGCCAGTATAAGCAGCTTGCCAACGGTAAGGCCGAGCGCAAAAGCAATGTAGGTATTGCGGATAAAATGGGGCAGATCGAAGCTTCGGAGAATGATGATGCTGCTCCACGCCAGCAATGTAATGAATACATACGCGATCAGTATGCCGGTGCGCCATGCCTGTGGTGCTGTGCGCACGGCAGAGCGGACCACAATGAACGAATAATATTCTGCAACGCAGATCAGCAACAGGATAATCAGGAACCGGGTAGGCATGGAGGTCAGAAAAAAAGTATTCGTGAGAAGGATGATGATTAAAATTGGATGAACCCGGCGATCTGTTGGCGAATGGTGGCAATGGTGCTTTCCTGAAGCAATTGGCCGTCTTTGCTCAGCTCTGTGCTGATCCGCGAAATGGGCAGCTTATCAAAATAGACATTCACCTGCAGGTAATTAAGCACATTGGTAAAATGATCGAGCCCGCGGAGGTTGCCCGCCCGCCCGTCGGCCACACCGGTGAGCATCGCTTTTTTGCCGTACCAGCAGGCCTTGATATCTGTATGATCCAGCAATGTTTTGATGCTGCCGGGATAGCTGCCATTGTACTCCGGCATGATGAACACAAATTTTTCGGCAGGAATGAAAAAGCTGCGCTCAATTTCTTTCAGGTTGTCGCCGCGCTCCCAAAAGACTACATCTTCCAGTGATACCAGTGTTGCATCAATGCCTTGTTCAAGAAACAGAGCCTTGTAACTGGCCGCCATTCTGAGTGTCATACTGTCCTGCCTCGCCGTTGCTGATATGATCGTGATCATTTAATCCTGTTTCCGGATGATTCAACAGCAAAAATACAGGCTTTGGCTATTCCTTACTGTTTCCTTTGAATTGATGATGACTATCGCGGAATAAAACATTGAAGGTAGTCAGCGTGCCATAGATGGCGGTGAGGTATTGCTGCATATCTACCTTCTCTTCCGGCGTCAGCACTTTGTGTGCATTGATTTTCTGTTCAACCAATCTGAGGCGGTCGCGGAGCATCACGATCTTGTGAAAAAATACGAAGATGGGCAGCTCTTTGGTCTGCAAGGAATTGTCGCCCGGTTTCAGAATAAGCGTTCCTTCGTTCCACTTGGTGCCCATCGGTACGAGCTGCATCTCATGAAGGCGGCGCTCCAGCACGTTATCCAACGCTTCTTCAATATCAGCAATCGAGATGGGACCACTTTCTGCCGCAGCAACTGTTTCGGTAATTTGCAAGCCATCATAATCACGGCTGACCTGCCTTGTGCCTTGCTGGCTTTTAAACCAGATAGTCAACGATTCGGAGCTGGCATCCACAACGATGCCTTTGCCAAAATGGGTATGCGTAACACGGCTGCCCGGACCTGCGATGTTGTTTTCCATAATTCAGGTGCTGGAAAAATTTATTGCTTAATCAGTTTTTCATTCCGTATCTGGCCGTCAGCGCTATACTGAATAATGTAAATGCCCGGCAGAAGCTGCTCTGTACTGATAGACGGCCCGGAAGCCTGTATCATTTGCCTTCCCGCAAGATCGGTGATGCTTACGGTTCCTTTAATGTGCTGACTCAGATAAATTGTATTATTGCAGGGGTTCGGATAAAAGCCCGGCGCTACAGAAGACGATGGGGCCGATGCTATACCAACAAAGCTGCTCAGCTTATAACTCCGGAAGAAACGCCATATCTCAACAGAAGCGCTAAAGTCCTGATTGGTGATGCCAACAGATATCTGCGCGCCCGGCCAGGTATGTTCTCCGCCTTCTATGCGGTACAACTCACACGTGGCGCCGTGTGCACCTCCGGTATATACATCATGTGTCACCGTAGTATGGTCTGTGGTATCAATATCCGGCAAGTTGGTATGAACGGGTATAGGATTGCAACCATCATTGCTGACCCAGAACTTCACGAGTGTATCAATATCTATACCGGTAAAATTTCCGTTGTAAGGAACCGTGCTGTCGGCAGTGCCGTGAATCTGCATCATCGGCACGGCACGCGCCGGATGCGTTGTGCTGTAAACCCCGCTATACATAGAGCCGGCAACAGAAGCAATTGCGGTAATGCGGTCATTCAGATTAAGCGCGAGGTAATGGCTCATATATCCGCCGAGGCTCATGCCCGTAGCATATACACGCTGCAGATCTACATGATAATGGTTTCTGACTGTATCAATCAGAGCAGAAAGGAATTTTACATCATCTGTTGATGAGATAACCGGAATGCCAATGTTCCAATAGGTAACTCCGGAGTTGACCAATGCCTGCGGATAAACCATCAGGAAGCCTGCTGTGTCGGCGATAGGCATAAAGTTGGTGTACACCTGCTGCTCGAAAGAATTGGAGCCAAGGCCATGCATATTCAGGATCAGCGAACGATCACCGCCTGCACTGTAGTTAGCCGGTACATAAAGCCTATAACTGCGCCAGACGCCATCGCACTTGAAGCTGTCGACCACGGTATTCTGGGCAAAGCTTTTTCCGCAAAAAAGAAACAGGATAAAACAGGTAAAAAGTCTTTTACTCATCATTCTAATAAATATAAAAGTCAGGTTTTTGGAAATGCGGGTATGGAATGCAAGATAATGGATCGGAAGCTCATAACCGGCATCTGAGTGAAAACAACAAGTGTGGTTAGCTGAAAAAGCAAACGGCCCGTGTGAACGGGCCGTTTGTAATACCTAAAGTTTGGTATCAGTAAATTGAACTAATACAGATTAGCGGTTCATCTTGACCAGCTTTTCAACTTTTAGTGTCTTGTTATCCTTATCGGTGATGTACATCATATATACACCGGAAGTCAGGGTGTGAATATCCACGGTAGTTGCATTGCTTTCATGCATAACAACTTTACCATCGAGGCTGTGTATCTCAACGTTCACTACTACAGGTGAAGAAACGCTGACCGCGTTGGTCGCCGGATTTGGATAGATGCTGATATCGGAAGCCTGCACGTTATTGATGCCTAAGAAATTGACATGATAGTAGGAAGAAGTGCCTGCACAACCGTTGGCATCAGAAACCTTTACCAGGTAGCTGCCATCGTGGGTAAAGCTGTAAGTAGCGCTGGTAGCACCGCTGATCGGCTGACCGCCAAAATACCACTGATAGTTAGTATAAGGAGTTACGGTAGAAAGCAAATTGCCATCGCGGGTAATCTGCGGATTAGGCAGATCGCCGACTGTTACACTCACAGAGTCAGACAAAGCAGCGCACTGAGCGGTAGGGGCCGTGATCCTTACACGATAGACGCCAGTATATTCAACGCTGTAAGCGCTGGTATTTGCATTGGGAACAGGTACGCCATTCCTCAGCCACTGATAGCTATATCCTGAGCCAGTATTGGCTTTCAGAACTACATTGCTGCCCTGGCATATTCTGTTGCTGCCGGTGTAGGTAAGGGTAGCGCGCAGCACTGTATCCGCTACAAGCTTCACGGTATCAGAGATTTTATTGCAGGTACCCATATTCACCGTTACGGAATAAACGCCCGGTACAGAAGTAATGTAGACAGAGTCAGCGGCACCAGCAATTGAAGAGCCGTTCAGGCGCCATTGATAGGTAAGATTATCTGCACCACCGGTTCTCAGGATGATCGGCTGGTTCTGACATACAAGTATTGAGCTGGTAGGTGAAATAGCTGCAGTTGGAGTAACGCAAATAGTAGTAAAAGAATTAACGCTCCAGGTAGAGAAACCGCCGTTACCACACTTTACACGCACGTGGAAATAATACAGTGTGTATGGACGCAGGCCGCTCGCATTATAAGTAGTATCCGTAGTCAGAGTAGCTGTGCCGGTAGGATCGCTGCTAGAGCGGTCCAATACATATTCATAGCCCAGCGAGCCGGTTGCAGGTGCCCATTTCAGCTTTGCTGAATTGGTAGTTATTGCAGAACTGCTAACGCTGCTCACAGGTACACAGCCAGGGCCGAACTCATAAGCGCCCATATCAGGAGGATTCAGGCGTTGTACACCCAAAATATCTGTGGTGATGCCCACCGGGGTGCCCTTATTATCCAAAACCGTATTGGTAGGCTTAAGATTTCCGGTAGCCGGTGAAGTAAACATAGGGTCCAGGCTAACGCTGCCCGGATCAAATGTACCGCTGCCAGCGCCCTGCCATGCAGAAAGATTTGAGTAAGACAGACCGGAAGTAGAATACAGATAGCCGGTATAGTTAGTTCCTGCAGCCGCACCCATATAAAGATC
This sequence comes from Chitinophagaceae bacterium, assembly GCA_965200035.1. Lineage (GTDB taxonomy): Bacteria > Bacteroidota > Bacteroidia > Chitinophagales > Chitinophagaceae > UBA1952. The sequence goes on from OZ241334.1 coordinate 3,665,392, forward strand.
ATTAAAGTCTGATATAGCGCCGTTGGTCAGGTAATAATAATAGAGCAGATACTTTGTAGCAGTACCTCCGCGTGTATTATGGAAGATATTGTTCCGGATATCGAAACCTATGCCACTGCTGGTATAATCATACGCATAAAAGTTGTAGGAAGAGCTGGTAGAGGTAGAGGCTGTATGCTCTAAGGATACGGTATTATGGTAGATCTTATTGTAGCCATAATAAACATACAGGCCATAGATCAGGCCATTGGATTTGATGTTGTAGATCGTATTGTTGAGCACTCTGTTTTCCATATTTGCCGCAGCGCCTGAGTTGTTATACAGCTCCAGGCAATAAGCAGTACTGGTGCTGGCTTCGTTGGTGCCAAACGGATCGTGAATACGGTTTTTAGCAACCAGTGTACGGGTGTTGTAGTTCAGATACATGCCATAGAAGGTAGTGGTAGAAGCTCTCGTCAGGCGGTCAATATTGTTGTTGAAGAAAATTGAGCTGTCATTATAATAGGTATAGATACCCATGTAGTAAAAGTCCTTGATGCTACAGTCGCTTATTCTGTTGCCGAATGCATAAGAGCCGGAAGCGGCATAAATCGTAGCGCCATAATAGCCACCGGTCATTGTGCAGTTAGTAACACGGTTATTGTTCCCGGTAAGACCGCCTGTAATAGTAGAAGTGGCAGAGCCGCTCAGAGAGAACGGACAGCTTGTAGAAGAAGTAGCAGTAAGCGGTGCAGACAATGTACAGTTGGTAAACATGTTATTGTCAGCGCCATTCCAAAGGTGCACTGCCATAGAGTAAGAAGCATTGGTGCCTACAATATTGAGGTTGTTGAAGCGGAACCAGTCAGCGCCATTCAATCCCAGCGTATGAGGCAAAGCACTTGTGCCATTGGCGTAGGTAAGGGTAGCGCCATTGCCATTGAAGGTAATCGTATTGACAGAAGAGGTAGAATTGACCTGAGGAATCGTGATCTGTTCTGTATAAGTGCCGGGAGCCACATTGAAAACAATAGGACCGGAAGTACCGCAGCCAATAGCGGAAACCGCGGCAGCAAAAGTCTGGAAGTTAGTAACGCTGGCAGGAATTGTACCATCAATCGTATAAGTACCAGCCGGGAATGCCGGTGGAACAATTACCTGAACAGGTGTAGAGTTGGCAGACTGTGTACCGCAGGTTACGACCGCACGATAGTAATAAGTGGCCGTAGCAGTTTGGGTAATGCCTGGTGTAGCAGCAGGCGTACCGATGTTAGTCCAAGGACCAGTGCTGGTAGTGCTGTACTGCCATTGATAAGTCTGGCCGCTGCCGCCGGTATTGCCGGTCAGCGCAAGCTGAAAGGTGCTGCCTGTGCAGGCGTTGGTAGCAGTTGTAGTGGTAGTGCCTGCATTAGGCGGTGAAGTGCAGGGGCCGGCTGGCGCAAAAGTAATGCTGCCGGTAAAGAAGCGGGGGCCGTTCGGTCCGCCATAGCCAACATAGCCAGTGCCGATTTGGTAGTCACCTACCTGAAGGTTCACGCCGCCTGCTGAAAATACATTTGGTGTACAGCTACCTACGCCGGTACCGCTGTAAGAGCAGGTTGCGGCAGTATATACTGCAAAGCGGTACTGAGCGCCTGCAGGGATGGTAAAGCTCAATGGAGTAGTCCAGGAGATGGTTTGCAGGCCACTGGTCGTAGCCGTTTCAGTACCGGTGTTGACCAGCGTCCAGTCAGGAGTGGAAAGCGGATACGTTGGTGCGCCTGTTAATGATGTAGAACTATAATATAAGCTTACTGCTCCCGAGCTTCCTGAAACCCAGTAGTCTGAAACATCAGTAAGATTGATCGGACCACCGCTCGTATTCTGAATAACGAACGTGATCGCATAGTTTGCTCCGGCACTGTTACTGCCGGTATAGCCAGTGCTGCCTACCGTAGTATTGATGGTCGTCTGGGCGATGACCCCATTAGCTGCCAGTAAGCCCGTCAGCAGTAATAAGAATGAATAGAATTTTCTCATGCGCTTTGAAGAGATTTAAAAATGAAAAGCAAGCTTAAATGATGATGAATGGATAAAAATTTTATAAAAAGCCGGATAATCTTAAAAGCGTTCTAAAAACGATGGCCACACAGGCACCCACAATAATCATGCTCCGAAAGTTGAGCGCACAGAGCAAATCATTTATTGTATGAATCCGGAACCGGCATAAAACAGGCCCGGATGATGAAAACTAAAGAACTCATTTCAACTATTTATTCAATGTGCTAACCCTGTTTTCAGGATTAAAGACAAGTAAATTTAACAAAAAGGAGGGGTTAAAATATAGTTTTCTTAAAATAAAGATTAGAATAACGCACTCTTTACAAAAATGAGACAAATTTTAAAGACAATGATTTATCGATGAACGCTACCAAAATTCAATTGATGGCATTGTAAATCCGTCGGTTAAAAGCAAAAGAGAGACAACGCATTTTAAACGCATTGTCTCTCTTTCTAATCGGGGTAAAATAATTAGCCAACCTCCTCGGCAATATCCTTTTCTACCCGCAGGTGATCAATAATGAACAGTTGACGTTGCGGCGTGTTCTTGCCCATATAATATTCCAGCAGCTTCTGAATCTGCGCATCATGGCTCAGCAGCACCGGCTCTTTACGGATGTCCCGGCCTATGAACTGTGCAAACTCTTCCGGCGATATTTCACCCAGGCCTTTGAAGCGCGTAATCTCAGGCTTGTTGCCCAATTCCTTAATTGCCTTCTGCCGTTCCTGATCGGTGTAGCAATAAATGGTCTTCTGCTTATTCCGCACGCGGAACAGCGGGGTATCGAGAATATAAATATGATTATTGCGCACCAGATCGGGGAAGAATTGCAGGAAGAACGTCATAATCAGCAGACGAATGTGCATCCCGTCCACATCAGCATCCGTAGCAATCACGATATTGTTGTAACGCAGCCCTTCCAGCCCTTCCTCAATATTCAGCGCGTGCTGCAACAGGTTGAACTCTTCATTTTCATACACGATCTTCTTGGTAAGGCCGTAGCAGTTCAATGGCTTACCACGCAGCGAGAAAACTGCCTGACTCTCAACGTTCCGGCTCTTGGTAATTGAACCGGAAGCTGAATCACCTTCGGTAATAAAGATGGTGCTTTCCTGCTGCTTGCTGTGAAATTCTTCCTTGCCTTTGGCCGGCGGCGCATCATTCAGGTGAATGCGGCAGTCGCGGAGCTTCTTATTATGCAGGTTCGCTTTTTTGGCGCGCTCATTGGCCAGCTTACGTATGCCCGATAGCTCCTTGCGCTCCCGCTCGCTCTGCTCAATGCGCTTCTTCAGAGCATCAGCCACCGCAGGATTCTTGTGCAGATAATTATCCAAATCCTTCGAAAGGAAATCCAGCACAAAGCTCTTCATGCTCGGTCCGTTTTCCCATACCACACTGGAGCCCAGCTTGGTCTTGGTCTGGCTTTCAAACACTGGTTCCTGCACTCTTACAGATACAGCGGCGCAAATGCTCTGACGAATATCACTGGCTTCATAATCCTTCTTATAAAAATCGCGGATCACTTTGACAAAAGCCTCGCGGAAAGCGCCCTGATGCGTACCGCCCTGTGCAGTATGCTGTCCGTTCACGAAAGAATAAAGGTCTTCGCCATAATCGCCGGTATGCGTGATGGCCAGCTCTATATCTTCCCCCTTCAGGTGAATGATCGGGTAGCGTATGGTTTCCGGATTAGTCTTGCGCTGCAGCAGATCCAGCAATCCGTTTTTAGACAGATAGTTCCTGCCATTGAAATTGATCGTCAGTCCTGCATTCAGGTAGCAATAGTTCCATATCTGGGTTTCCACATACTCACTCAGAAAATGATAGTTGCGGAAAACGGTTTCATCAGGCACAAAAGACATCATCGTACCATTTGGCTCTTCGGTAGCGGCTTCTCGGTATTCCTTGACCAGCACGCCGCGCTCAAAATCAGCCCGCTTCATACGGCCATCGCGGATGGCCTGTACGGTAAAGGAAGAGCTCAGCGCATTTACCGCCTTCGTACCCACACCATTCAGGCCCACCGATTTCTGGAATGCCTTGCTGTCGTATTTAGCCCCGGTATTGATCTTGCTCACCACATCCACCACCTTTCCCAGAGGAATGCCCCGGCCATAATCGCGCACGCTTACAATGCCATCTGCAATCTTTACATCAATGCGCTTGCCAAAGCCCATAGTATGCTCATCAATACTATTATCAACCACTTCCTTGACCAGGATATAGATGCCATCGTCCATGCTTGAGCCATCGCCCAGCTTACCGATGTACATGCCCGGGCGCAAACGGATATGCTCACGCCAGTCAAGACTCCGGATGCTCTCTTCATTATACTCTGCCGCCAATAAATCTGCCATTAATTCATCTTGTTTTAAGGACACGCAAGGTATCGATTTTTAAGTGTTTATCCTATGAAAATGACCTGTTTTAAGCAACAGCTTTATGTTAATGAATAACGTATAGTTGTCTATTCATACAGTGTTTTAAGCTAATTGTGAAAGTGTGTGAAATAGGCGTTAGCTAAATGTGTTTTTGTATTAACAAGCAACGCTGCCCGTGCGCAGTAAAGGATTAATGCAGGAAAGAAGCCGCTTTTTCAAGCAATTGATCTTCCACAATAATTGGCTGACCATGTGTAGTGCCGATGATGCTTCGCTCTAAAAGCGGCACCGCATGAATTGTTTTTAAGGCAATGGAAGTAAGCTTTGGATGACCAAACAGACGCTGAATCGTTCTGCCCCAAAAGAGGCGGCGGCCAAATTGCCGCGTCCAGGCTGTGTGGTAGGCTTCTTCCAGTTGTTGCCGTTGTTGCGCAGTCACAACCGTACGATCCAGCAGACCACTCGCAGCCAGCAGATCAGTCGCTATTTTGGCGCCTGCAATGGCCATCGACATACCATTGCCGCAAAGCGGGGCAATGAGGCCGGCACTGTCGCCACACATCAGGATGTGATTTTCTACCGGCGGCTTGGCAGAGAAGCAGATTTCATTGATTACAACAGGATCATCATACAGGAAATCGGATGCTTCAAAAAGCCGGCGGAGGGTCGGGTTCCGGTACATCACCTCTTCCCGGAATGCATGGATAGAGGTATGTTTATTCTTATCGGAAGACCTGCGGTAAAAGCTGCAGATATTATAACGGTCTTCTTCAATCTTCGCAATACCGGAATAGCCACCGGCAAAGTTGTCCAGCCCGATTTCATCTATTGGATAATCTGTACGTACATGATACTTGACCGCCATGTAATTGGTGCGCTCATTCATAAAGCTCCGGTTCAGCTTCTTATCCAGCGTTTCGCGCTTGCCCCAGCTGCCGATTACAAATGTTGAAGTAAAAACGTCATTGCCAGCTGCTACAGAAAAAGAAGATCCGGAAAACTGAATATCCGTAACGCGCGTTCCCGTCATCACTTGTGCGCCATTTTTTATGGCAAGTTGCGCCAGCTCATAATCCATCCGGTAGCGGCTGAGCGCAAAAGCGCCAAGGTCCAGGGCAGTATGGATATTACTGCCATTTGGTGCAGATATTCTGAGCTTTGTTATGGATGCCGCACCATAATGGTATGGGTCAAAGCCCAGCCACTTCAGGTAATCCAGCACTTCATTGCTTACATATTCGCCGCATACTTTATGATAGGGATAAGTCTTTTTTTCTAAAAGCAATACTTTTCGTCCCGCCTTGCCCAGCGCAATAGCAGCGGTGAGCCCGGCCAGTCCACCGCCCACTATGATCACGTCAAATTCCGGTTGTCCGTTCATGACTGCTCTTTTTTAATGACCACGAGCCATCTAAAAGCCCATTTCCATTGCAGGCTGTAGTGCTGAATGCCTGCATCGGCCATCAGCAGTTTCCAGTCTTTCCGGGTAAAAGCGCGCGCTACCGATAATGCGGCATCATGCTTCACCATATACGTCTTCGAAAAAAAACGGGTGATTATTTTGATAGAATGGTAGGCCAGCCAGTGACGATGAAGATCATTGATCACAACCGCTTTGACAGCCAGCTCCTGCATACGGCGCAAAAGCTTTACCAGACTTTCATGGGGAAAATGATGGTAGAACAGGCTGCAGGTAACCACATCCGCTTTCTGGTTGTTTAGCGCCTCATCAAAGATGTCCATTTGCTCAAAAGTAAGGGAAAGGTGGCGGGCCGCCTGTTCGCGGGCATAGCGGATCATGATCGGGTTGTAATCAATGCCAGTCAGTCTGCCTGTTATCTTTTTACGCTTCATCCAATCCGCAATGGCGCGCAGCGTATCGCCGCCGCCGGAGCCAAGGTCCATCACAGATAATTCTCTGCCGGGTTGCAGGCTTTCCAGTCCTGAAAGAATTACCTTATAGCCGCCGAGGTATTTGTTGATGATCTCCAACTCACGAAGGTTCTGCCGGAGCTCATGCTCCGGGGCAGACGGGTCGTCCATCAGCTCAGATTGCGTGCTGCGCTTGGAAAGATCGGGCATAGATTTTTAGCAGACTTCAAGGATCATGGACTCCATGGTGATGCCTGGCCCGAAAGCGCAGGCAAGCATATTTTTGCCTTTATCATCAGCCTGCATTTGCTTCAGGTATTCCTTCAGTACAAACAAAATAGTTACCGAAGACATATTTCCATAATCGCGCAGTATCTGATACGAAACTTCATTGGCTTCTTTGCTCATTTCTAAAGCCTGTTCGCAGGCTTCCAGAATTTTCGTTCCGCCGGGGTGAATGGCATAGTAGCTGATATCGTCTTTGGTCAATCCTGTTTTCTGAAAAAGCTTATCCAGCAGCGGAGCTATATTCTCACGGACAATGTTGGGCACTTCGGGAGTCAGGCGGAGGTCAAAGCCGGCATCGCCGATCCGCCAGACCATTTCGCCGGAAGCCGACTGTTCAAACTCTGCGTAAAAGTTCTTCAGGGAATAGCCGGGTTGATTATTTCCTTCACTTAATGATTGGGCAGAAACAATGGCCGCCGCTGCGCCATCGCCAAAAAGCGCATTGGCCACTACCTGATTCGGCTCATTGCTTTTCTGGTAATGCAGCGAGCAGAGCTCCACCCCGGCCAGCAGGATCACCGCATCCGGCTCTGAGCGGGCTATATGGTAAGCCGTTTTCAATGCATTGATCGCGGCATAGCAGCCCATGAAGTTGATGCAGGTACGTTCAGTGTTCCGGTTCAGGCCGAGCATCTCTACCAATTGTATATCAATGCCGGGCGCATACATGCCGGTGCAGCTAAAGGCAATCAAATGCGTGATCTGGCTTTTCTGCAAACCGGGCAATTGCTCCAGGCATTCTTCCACTGCCTTCATACACAGGCCCGCAGCATGCTCTTCAAAGATCTCCATGCGCGCCGATACGGGCGTATTGGCAAAATGGCCGGACGGGTGAAACACCCGGTGCGTCTCATGATCTGCTTCCGAAAACTCCTGCAATACGCTGTGCCGGAATTGAATGCCGCTTCGATTGTAAATTTTCCGAAGCACCAGCTTTTCGGCGCGGCTCATGCCATTGGCTGATTCCAGAATCTGGTAATGCAGCTCCTGCTCAATCTTATGAGCCGGATTGGCCGTGCCTATTGCCTGTATTTTGGGGTAATTCATGTAAATGCTTCGTAATTATTGGTATGATCTATATTTAGGTTCAAAAAACAGCCACCACTTTGACTACTGAAAACAGATTGCTCCCTGCACTAGCGGACAAGCACACATGGCTGCATCTCAGGATACCATTTTCCTGGTATCTGCTGCCGGTTTTTATCTTCGGTATTAGTCAGGCACTTAATATTCATGCCATAAATCTAATGATTGTGCTGATTGCACAGCATTTATTCATTTACCCCGGCAGCAATCTGTATAATAGTTATATGGATAAAGATACAGGCGCCATCGGTGGGTTGGAGCATCCGCCGCCGGTGAATAAGGGCATGTACTATGTGAGCATATTGGTAGATATGGCCGGTCTTGCGGTGTGCTCGCTTACCGGCTGGCGCAATGTACTGGTGATGATGGGCTATATCGGCTTTTCCAAAGCATACAGCTGGTATGGCATTCGCCTGAAGAAATACCCTTATCTCGGCTGGCTGAGTGTACTATTTTTTCAGGGAGGCTATACTTATATGCAGGCTAATATGGCGGCAGAAAACGCTGTTTCGCTGAGCTGGTTTACGCTCAGAAATCTGGAGTGCTTCCTGTTTGCCTCGCTCATGATTGCCGGGTCATATCCACTCACGCAGATATACCAGCATGGGGAAGACGGGGAGCGCGGCGATCATACGATCAGCTATAAGTTCGGGGTAAGAGGTACGTTCATCCTGTCTGGGAGTATGTTTGGTGTAGGGGCGCTGGTAGCGCTGCATTACTTCGTGAGCTACTATTCTTTGGTGCAGTTCCTGATTTTTATAGGGTGTCTTGCGCCGGTCCTGTTTTACTTTACCTCATGGGCAGTACAATCTTTCCGTGATCCTGCAAAGGCCGATTACCGGCATGCCATGCTGATGAATAAGATTGCGTCTACCTGTACTATTATCTGCTTTGTGATTATCACATTGATTAATCAACGGATTGTTTGAAAAGCTGCTTCTGCAGGTATATCCCCCGGCTCCCCTTCAAAGGAGAGAGAGGTGTTGCAGGCGTCTGTGATGTGTTAACCTGTAAGACTTTCGCCGCCTTTTGAAGCAAATTCCCAGCAAGGAACCCCGCGCAGTGCACCCTCATCAATTGTATTCCGTAAGCCAGTGAAACTGCCGCTCTGCCAATTGGAAATGATGTGTGCTTTTGCGGAGCATTACAAACAAGCTATCCTTTCCTTTCAGGCCGGTCAGGATGATATGCGAAGTGTCGGGAACTATATAGTGGGCGTTAAATAAAACTGGTCCGTCAGCATTCCTGCTGATATCCAGTGCGTGGCGGGAGCTATCGAAGCTGCAGGCAAAATAAGCGCGCCCATATTGGTGATGAAAGCTGGTGTCCATCGTCTTAATGCTGCCTCGTCCGTTGCCTTCAAAAATGATATCGGTCCACCGCATCGCTTCGTCCGGTGAAGTTTTCAATGTATCGCCGTTCAATGCATACGTCTCTACATTATACATGCCTGATTTCAGTGGTTCACAGACTATATCTTTTTCTGACGCATAGGCCATTGTCTGCCGCAAGGTAAATGCCACGATGAATATAAAGATCAGTTTGACCGTCCATCTTCCCCATTTCGTCCATTTTTTATCGAGCGGATATTGATAGATATTGCAGGCTGCAGCAGGGCAGTTCAGGATGAAGAAGCAGATCAGGCGGTTCCATTCATTCATCAGCAGGAAGAGGCAGCAGGCGGTCATCTCCATAGAGAAAATCTTTACCGGGATATCATAGCTCAGGTGCAGCATCATCACATTGAGAAATACGCCCGTTCCTGTCAAAGCGCCTAGCGTAGCCGTACGCCGCCAGAGCAGCAGCACTTCCATACATCCGGAGAAAAACTGGTACGGACCGGAATAGCCCAGAAACATCCATGAAAACCGCATGGGCAGAAAATCGCCGAGCGGAGTAGCGAGCTGACTGATATTGGGAAATGGCATCTGCAGTAAAAACATCTTCTGAAAGCCGTACATAAAAGCCACGAGCGCTATAAAGTATCTGATGCAAAGACACAGCCAGTAGTTGAGCCCTGCATAGCTGCGCCGTTTCCTATCTGCCAGAGACCAGATGAGCATGCCGCTAAAAGCCAGGCAGAGATAAGTCCAGAGCTCAGCCCATCCGTAAGAGGTATCGCCGCTGCCATTCACCGGCACCAGCACTTCGCGTACGTGGAAAAAATGTCTGTTCAGGAAAGCGACGACAAGCTCTATAGCATCCGAATAAAAGCTTGTCAGATGATCCAGTCCCGGCACTGATCCAATCCACGGAATAAGCAGCAGCGCAAAAAAGACAAAGCAGCCGCGGAAAAGCAGCTTTCGCCCGAATGACCAGACGGGATATTCCTGCGATGCAATATTGATGCTCATGCTTAGAACAATGGATGGAGGAGAAAATCAAAATACGCAAAAAACCATTTAATACAGATGAGCGTCTATAGTCGGTAGTCATTCATCGTTGGGTCGTTCCTGCTCTTTACTCTTTAGGAGCTATTGGGCGATTTATTATTCCCCGCAAGGGAATTTTTTGAGGCTGTCAGGTTCAAGGAAGATTTCTTTTTAATGAAAAAGCCGCCCTCAAAAAGAGAGCGGCTTTCCAAAAAAATGTACGTAAAGCGAATTAAGCTTCCACAATCGTATCCAGCACACTATTCATGCTGCGCACTGCTTCTGCTGATTTGTTGAACAACTCTTGTTCTTCGTTGTTGAGCTTGTAGTCGATGATCTTTTCCCATCCGTTGCGGCCTACCACTACCGGTACACCAAGGCAGATGTCCTTCTGGCCATACTCACCATCCAGCATCACACAGCAAGGCAACACCTTGCGCTCATTGCGGATGATTGCCTCAACCAGATTGGCTCCTGCAGCGCCGGGCGCATACCATGCAGAAGTGCCGAGGAATTTAGTAAGCGTAGCGCCTCCCACCATCGTATCAGCAGCTACCTGCTTCAGCTTTTCCGCATCCAGAAAGTTGGATACCGGGGTGCCGTTCAATGAAGCCAGGCGTGTAAGCGGAATCATGGTAGTATCGCCATGGCCGCCGATCACCGTGCCGTGCAGATCATTCTGAGAACAATCGAGTGCTTGTTGAAGATATGTCTTAAAGCGGGCGCTGTCCAACTGGCCACCCATACCGATCACACGGTTCTTGGGCAGACCTGTCGCCTTGAGCGTCAGGTAGGTCATTGTATCCATCGGATTAGAGATCACGATGATAATGGTATTGGAAGAATGCTGCAGCAGATTTTTGGCCACGTTTTCCACGATCTTGGCATTGGTGCCGATCAGTTCTTCGCGGGTCATGCCCGGCTTGCGGGGAATGCCCGATGTGATCACACACACATCAGAATTGGCAGTTTTGGAGTAATCATTAGTGCTGCCGATCACGCGCGTATCGAAGCCGAGCAGTGAAGAGGTCTGCATAATATCGAGCGCCTTGCCTTCGGCAAAGCCTTCCTTGATGTCCACGAGTACCAGTTCTTCAACCAGTTCTTTACGGGCAATATTATCGGCACAGGTAGCGCCTACTGCGCCCGCGCCAACTACAGTTACTTTCATGATGTATGGATGTTGTTTTGAAAAAGTGAGCAATTTGCGCGGCAAATATAGAGCAAAGACGAGGAAGATGTATATTTGAATACCACCGGCGGAAATAGCTCAGTCGGTAGAGCATCAGCTTCCCAAGCTGAGGGTCGCGCGTTCGAGCCGCGTTTTCCGCTCAAAGGCATTTATTGAGCTTAATGGCTTGTAGATGCCTTTTTAGCTTTTAGAATATGGTGCTGAATCTGGGAACAGTTCAACCAACGCGACTGGTGGGGGAATCTATTCTGTTATTAGGCTTCTCAATCTTTATTTGAATTGAAGTTCTCCGCTAAGCCGACTCCACAGCCAAACTTGGAGGCAGTGGTAATTGTATTGCTGCCATTTACCCGTGCATTTCAATGAAACTCTGTTTTCTGTTTGTGGAGTATGAAAAACAGTTGATGAAAAAAACGATCAAAAATTTGTTAACGTCATAGGTCTGTATTTATCTTTGCGCCCGCAAAAGGGCTGCTTAATAAATAATGAGAGCAGCCGGTAAGCTAATTTATTGACTATAACCCTTCTATTGTGTCACGCGCTCGCGGCATCTACCCGCTGCACCCCTTTTTGTTACGCCTCATCTGCTGCATAGCTCTTTTGCTGTGCCTGCTTTCCGTCCGTGCCTATGCTCAGGAACAAGAGCAGGTGTACATCAGCGGCAAACGCTACCTCGACCTCAACATTCATGCGCTCGACAACTATGCCCGCCGCCTCAAGCGCACCCGGAAGCAACTGCTCACCAGACTAAAGCGCAAAGAGCATCACTTAGAGGGCAGGCTGATGCGCCGCGACTCTGCCGCCTACGCCCGCTATCAGGCTTCCCGCACCATCAGCTACGATTCTATCTCTAAGCTGGCTGCCATACCGCCCGACAGCGCTACATTGGCAGCGCGTGCTGCCCGCACCGGCAATAAAACCATTGATACCCTGAAACGGGTGTATGGGTTTGTGCAGTCCAAAGCATCTTCGCTCACCTCAGCGGCAGGCAGCGTAGCAGGCGCTACAGGCATGGAAGGCTACAGCAGCCAGCTGGGCAGCCTGCAGGGCCGCCTTTCCTACGATCAGTACCTCAGCGAGCTCACCAGCCAGCGGACTACCAATCTGGAAAGCATCGCAGGCAATGACCCTGCTGTCACCGGGATGCAGAAGCAGCTGTATTATGCGAAGAGCAAAATAGCCGAGTGGAAGAAGATAGCCGATGAGCCCACGAAAGCGGAAGAGCTGGCGCTGGAATACCTGCAGGGCACAAAGGGCTTCAGCCTGAACAATATCGCAGAAGGCAGCGGAACAGCCGGCGCTGCCACAGGCAGTGGCGGCCTGAATGCCGGTGAGCTGGAAAAGCTGGGCTACCAGACAAAAAGATCTGTAATGGCAGGGCTGCAGCAGAAGTACGGCAGCAGCCTGGGCAGTATGCAGACCAACCTGACCAAAGAGGTAGGCGACTGGCAGGACAAGGCCCAAAGCCTGTCGGGTCAGCTAAAAGAAACGAAGCAGAGCCTGCAGGGGTTGCGGCATACGGAAAAGCCGAAGTTCAGGATCAACCCGATGCGCGGGCTGCCCTTCTGGAAAAGGATAGAGAAGAGCTGGGGATTACAGACCACCCGCGCCACTACCGATGGCCGTCCGGCCATGCTGCAGCTTTCGGGCACGGCAGGCTACCGGTTCAGCGAAAAGCTGAGCGCAGGCCTGGGGGCGGTGGGCCAGATAGGGCTTGGGCAGAGCTGGTCGAGCATCCGGTTCACCTTTGAAGGGATCGGCGCACGCAGCTACGTGGCCTGGCAGTGGCAGTACGGCATCGGGGTGTATGGCGGCTATGAGCGCATCTGGAAGCCTGCCGCCTTCAGCAACAGCACCCCTGCTACCGGCTCAGGTGGCGGTGGTATGGAAGCCATCCGCCACGACCGGGCAGGGTACAGCGAGTCGCTGCTGGCAGGCATCACCAAGACGTACAAGGTGAACAGCAAATGGAACGGGGCGATCCAGCTTTTATATGATATCTGGTGGCAGGAAAAAGGCCTGCGCTCACCGCTGGTGCTCAGATTTACTACCCAATCGAAATAATAAGGCACGAAAACAACAATAACACAACAGAAAAATTAAAGTAAAAACGAGTATGGAATCTTCAGTGAAACGATTAATGCTATCGGTTATTCTGCTGGCTGTCGGCTCCGGGGCAATAGCTCAGAGCAGCAGTACACAGAATCCTTCCCCGGGCGGAACACCAGCCAATAAGGCTCCCGTTGCCGGAGCTACAAGTGATGGAGCTGGTAGCCTTTATAATGTTAACCTTTATGACGGCACTGCGGGTGTCACCATCCCTATTTATGAATATTCAATAGCTGGTCTTAATCTTGGTGTGTCATTGGGTTATGATACACACGGCATAAAGGTTGACCAAACTTCCAGCCAGGTTGGCCTTGGTTGGGACCTCGGCGCGGGAGGTACTATTACCCGTCAGATTAATGGCATACCGGATGAGCTGGTCCGGTTTCAAAGTGGCGTTTACGATACACGCGGCAAGTGGATGAACAGTAATGCGAACACAAGCCAGGAAGGCGAATATGATGTCTTTTCTGCCAGCTTCGGTGGCCGCTCCATACACTTTCATATTTGGTACAATGGCTCTGAAGGATTAGTAGCGAAAGTGAGTCCTGATATTCCGGGACTAAAAGTCAATCTGTATCTCGAAAACAGGAATACAGGAGACATTTTACCATTTGGCAGGGCAGACGGGCAGATTGATAAGAGCAAGAGCGAAAAGCAGCTTATGATTGAAATTGTGGATGAGCACAATAACGCCTTTCTGTTTAGCCGGGGTAACCTGAAAAAGGAAATCCCTGAACCGGAGTACATGCAGGACTGGAGCATCAAGTTTCAGCCGGCCACGGAGTGGTGGCCTGAAACCTGGGATCTGGTACGCGTAGTCACCAGATATCAGGATACCATAAAGTACACCTATGGATACAATAGCGATGTGTCTTATCCTTTGTACAAGAATGAGGAGCTGAGAGTCAGTAGTGTTGCTTACTCACATTTTGATTACCGGATCGGAGATTGGGTGCCGGAAGCAGATGGAATAAAAGTAATCAAGAATGAAATGAAGATGTGGGAAGGTGATATTTCTTATCTCAGCAAAATTGAGTATCCCAATGGAGTGCAGGTACTGTTTGATATGCCTGCTGCCAACCGGTATGATCTATATGGGGCCAACCCGGTCAGCAAAATAACGATTAAGCATGCGCTGGATAATAACATCGGCAATTCCCTGACCTATAAATTCAACTACGCCTATTTTCATACTCCTTCTTCTTCTGTACCGGCAGCAGAAGTGAGTTTTGATCCCAACAGCTATAATAGCTATTTGGGATCTTATGGAAATCAGAATGATATGGCAAATGCCTTTCGCCTGAAGCTCAGATCCATCGAGCGTACAGGCACAGATGGCTCTACCACCGAACCTTATTATTCTTTTGACTACAACAGCACAGCCCTGCCGGCAAGGCTGTCTCCTTCCAAAGATTATTTCGGCTATTATAACGGGCAGGCGTCTGTTTTCAATGTAGTCAATGGAGCATCCTCCACTTACTGGAGCACAAGAACGAATCTGCAGGGCCTGGGTGTAAGCAAGCAGACTTATAACGATGCGAGAGGAACCATCACCTTCGGTGTAGATAGAACACCTTCTCTGGCTTATTGCAAAGCCGGTATTCTGCAAAAGATTACCAATGCGGGCGGCGGTACTATTGAGCTTTTTTATAAAGATCATGTGCTCACTAATCCTGCCAACGGCCTGATCGGATTCTCCTACATTGGCACTACTACCAATAATATGCCTGCTATACTCGCATCGCCGGACCTTGAGGGCAGTACGGCGAATGACGGCCTGTGCATAGATAAAGTAATAGTAAAGGATGGCGTAAATCCGGATAATACGACCACTGAGCAATACGAGTACGAAGGTGGGCAACGCTTCTACCCCGGTGGCCATTTCTGGTATGTGTACGATATGGACTTTACCCATGCGCCGTTTGTAACCGGTAAAGAATACCTCAACTCATTCGTCAATCCGATGGAGTTTATAAATGGCTCCAACCACGGGTACACCTACGCAACTATACGGAAGTATGGGTATAATAATGCGCTGCTGGGCAGCACAAGATATCATTTTACCAACCTGATGCTGGAAGGTACCAGCACGGAAAGATCTAATCTCGAATTCTTTTCCGAAGGCAATGTAACGAACAGCTATATACCGTTTCAAAATCTGAATACTTATGATTTTTCCAACCCGCTCTACTACCAGTTTTCGGCACAAAACTTCTGCACTTACCGGATGGGCAAAGTGCTTGAAGAAGAGAGCTACGATCATTATGGTGTACTGACTGCGAAAACGGCTTACACTTATAATGACCTGGGCACTGATCATAATACCCTTGCGCTTTACAGCGCTGTTGGCAGCAATGTAAGCTCTTATTTTCGCGGTTACGATGGAGGCTACTTTTCCTTCACCTCAGCCCCCTATCTGCTTGCCGGCAAGACGGCCACTATTTATACCGGAACAGGTAACAGCTCAAGTACGGTAAACTATACTTATAATGAGCATTGGCTCCTGAATACTGAGCGTACCACCGATTATCTCGGCCGCCAGCTGACCAAACTATACACCTATACTTCTCTGAATCCAACGTATGGCGGAAGTAATATTCCCAACGAAACCGGTGCACTGCCCATTTACTACAATTACAACAACTTTATCAGCGACTACGACTTGCCTACCGGCGTCAAAACGTTTAAGACCATCAATGGGACGGAATACTGCCTCGGCGCTACACGTAATGACTATAAGGAAAGAACCTTTTTTGCCTACAGAACTTCCGGGCACAACTATTACCGCCCTTACAAAACATACACCATGCTTAATGAGCAGCCGTTCCCGTTGTCTTCCTACCCGCAGGGTGAGCAGGTGGTGAACGAGATCACTAAATACGACAGCCGCAACAACATCATCGAAGTAAAGTACGAAGACAAAGACCTGTACGCCTGCTCGGTTTGGGATACGCGCATTGGCAAGAAGATAGCCGCCGTGCGCAATGCGAAATACGATCAGATAGCCTACACCAGTTTCGAGGGCAACACCTTCGCACCTATGGGCGTACCTGATGAGAATAAGGGCAACTGGGACTTTGACCCGCAGCGTCTGGTCTATAATGCCACAATAGCTACCGGCGGGGCCATGACCGGTAAATACTGCTACAGCCTTACGGGTGGCAGTGCCATCACGAGCGTTAATGCATTAGAGTCCGGCAAGGACTATGTCTTGTCTTTCTGGGCAGATGCACCACCTACGGTCACTTCGGGAGCCAGAGGCACATTGCCGCTTCAGCAGCTTACACAGATAGGCAACTGGAAGCTTTATACAATAATGGTTCCCGGCACGGGCAGTAATACAGTAAACATCAGCACAGCGGGCGCAGATATCCGGATCGATGAGCTGCGGCTGCATCCGGCAGATGCCACCATGACCACTACTACTTACGAGCCTATGTTTGGCCCGTCCAGCATGTGCGATGCGCGCAACAACATCATCTATACCGAGTACGATGCTATGGGCCGCGCCACTACCACGCGCGATATCAACGGCAATATCCTTTCACTGACCCAGACCGTGATCGGCGGCACCTCTAACAAATAATCCTTTAACCTCATCTTCTTTATTATAGGCGGTGTGAATGCACCGTTGTTATTATTTCTTCTCATGAGAAAGTTACTTCCCTGTTTATTCACGGTCATGGCTGCATTGTCAGCCCGGCCCTCGCATGCGCAGTCCGCCATCATCAATGGGACCAACAAGCCCGATGGCAGCCCTGTTCCGGGCGGCACCTGGGGCATCCCGCTGCCGCAGGCCAATGCCGGCACCGGCGCTCAGCTGCTCTACAACTATACCCGTACCTGGACCCCCCTTACCGAATCCAATACCTTCCCCGACCGTACCATGGCGGCCGGCCAGTGCACCATCAGCACCACCTATACCAACGGCTGGGGGCAGCCCGTACAGGGCAATGTCCACGACTTCCACGGCGATATCGTCACCCCGGTCGATAACCGGGCAATGCTCGACAAGCCCGTGTACCTGCCATACCCCGGCGCTGCCCGCAGCCTCTTTCTGCCCAACGCGTTCAGCGACCAGAAGGAATGGTACGCCGGCAGCTACAGCGAGGAAGGCGATAATGCCTATAGCCGCACCAAAGCCATCGCCAGCGGCAACAGCCACAGCACCGGCTCCTACGGGCCGGGGGCAGCCCTCACCGGCAACAGCCGGGGCACCCTGTCCACAACAGAGGTGAATACGGCCGGCGATGTGATCAAAATACTCAGCTACGATGGCAGCAGCGTGGCCGTGCTCGGCAACTACGGCGCCGGCGAGCTGCTGGTGCAGAAGACCCAGGGCCAGCACGATGCGCTGGCTTATGAGTACACCAACCGCAGCGGTCAGGTGGTATGCAAGAAGGTAGCCGCCGGCAACAGCACTTATCTGTACACCTATTACGTGTACGATGAGCTGGGGCGCATCGGCTGCATCATTACCCCGAAGGCGGTAGAGGCCACCAACGGCTGGAACTTTATGAGCGCCGTGCCCATGACCCTCTGCTATACCTACAAGTACAATAAGTACGGCCAGGTGACCGAGCGCACCATACCGGGCAAGGCAGCCCCGGAGCTGAACGTGTACGACCCGTGGCACCGCCCGGTGATGAGCCAGACCGCACTGCTGAAGGAGCAGGAAAAATGGGCGTGGCAGGCCTACGACAGCCGGGGCAGGTTAGTGATGAGCGGCTTTGTGCACAGCACCGATAGCCGCGGCTACTGGCAGGGCCAGATCGACAACAGCTATTCCGCCTCCGGCACCATAGGCTGGTACCTCACGCATGAGTGCAACGGCACCGCACCGGACAACCTGCCTGCCTGCGAGATGAATCAGTACAACTATTACGATGACTATAACTTCCCGGGCGGCCTGTCCATCAGCGGGCACACGGCCTTCGATACCCGGCACAATGTGCTGTGGCGCAACGGCAGCAGCTACCCCACGCCCGTGCCCGTACCTGCCGCCCCCGGCCAGCTGACCGCCACCCGCACCCGCGTGCTGGACAACAGCGGCCTGCCGAATCAGTGGGTCAGCACCGTGCTCTTCTACGATATGAAAGGAAAGGCCATCCAGAGCCAGACGCTGAATGCGTGGAACACCACCGCGTGGGATGTGACCACCACGCGCTCCAACTTTGCAGGCCAGACAGATCTGGTGGTCAGCGACTTCAACGGCCCGCCGGGCAGCAGCAAGCTCACCGCCCGCTCAGGCGATAAATTCACCTACGGCGTGGACGGACGGCTGAGCAGCGTGCAGCACTTTACCGACGACGGACTGTATATACCCATAGCCACCTATACCTACGATGGCCTGGGCCGGGTAAGCCAGAAATGGATGGGCAATACAGAGGTGCAGAACTATACCTACGATATAGGCGGCCGGCTCACCGGCATCAACAAAGACTATACCGATGTGCTGACCACGCCGGACGTGACCTTCGGCTGCCGGCTCTTCTACGACCACGGCTTTGAGCAGCCGCGCTACGATGGCTCAATGGCAGGCATGATCTGGCGGGGCGCAGGCACCGCCGCCCACCAGCGCTCTTACGGCTATATCTACGATGCGGCAGGGCGCATGACGGCCGCCGACTTCTACGACCGCCGCTGGGAGCAGTTCATGCCCGTGGGCGGATATCCCTGGAACAAGGATGCGGACTATACCGTATCGGGCATCGGCTACGATGCCAACGGCAATATGCAGAGCATGACCCAGCGTGGCATGGCCGTAGTGAACGGGCAGATGCAGGCTACCGATCTGGACCGGCTGCACTACTACTACCAGCCCAACAGCAATGCGCTGAACCGGATGGAGGACGAGGTGGACCCGCAGGTCAATGAGGCCTACCAGCGCAACGACTTCATCAACCGCAACGTGAACACCACCGACTACGACTACGACCCCGATGGCAACATGATTCAGGACAACAACAAGGGCATTGATAACATTGGCTACAACGCACAGGACCTTCCGGTATGGGTGCAGGGCACCAAAGGCACGGTAAGCAATACCTACGATGCGGGTGGCGGCCTGCTGGAAAAGCGCATCACCCCCGCGGCGGGCGCCCCGGTGGTGTACCGCTACCTGGGCCCGCTGGTATTTAAGGATGACAGCCTGAGCTACGCGCTGCACGCCGAAGGGCGCTGCCGCTGGCTGGGCGGTCAGCAAAAGTACCAGTACGATTATTTTGTAAAAGACCACCTGGGCAACGTGCGGACCGTGATAACCACCGAGCCGGGCGCGCCCCAGTACTATGTAGCCACTTACGAAAACAGCCGCGCGCTGGAGGAAGGGTCGGTATTCGATCATATGGCGGAAGTGCGCGATGACAACGACATAGACCCTCAGCCCGGCGACCTTAAAGTAGCGCTGCTGGATGGCAGCGACCCGAACCGGCGGATCGGCAGCTCACTGATGCTGAAAGTGATGGCGGGCGATGAGTTCGACATCAGTGTGGATGCGGCTTACGATGGTGAGGTGGATCCCAAAAATAATGACTATGCGCGGGGAACCGAGATGCTGGAATCGCTGATCGGTGCGCTGACCTCCGGCGCCACGGTACTTCCGGAAGGGGAGGGCAGTGCAAATTCCGAGCTGGTGAGCCGGCTGTTCCATGGCTCGGACTTTCTGGGCACCTATCAGGCGCTGAAAGATCAGGTGTACGACCCTGCCTATCCGCGCTCTTACCTGGGGTATGCATTCTTTGATGAGCACCTGAAGCTGGTGGCTGAAGAGAGCGGGATGCTGCAGGTAACGCAGGATGCGTCGGGTACGTGGAAGACGATCGGCAAGCCGCGCATTCATATACCGGGCAACGGGTTCTTCACAGTGTTTACGGTGAATGAGGATTATAATACGCCGGTGCGGATGAACAACCTTGCGGTGACCTACAGCCGTGGCAGGCTGCTGGAAGAGCAGCACTACTACCCGCACGGTCTGGTGGCCGATGAGGGCAACAGCAACCCGGTGGCGAACAGGTTTCTGTACCAGGGCAAGGAGCTGCAGGACGAGGCAGGGCTGCAGCTCTACGACTTCGGGGCGCGTCAGTACGATCCACAGATCGGTCGTTTCTGGGGCATAGACCCGATGGACCAGTTCCCGAGCGGGTACACAGGCATGGGCAACAGCCCGTCCAACATGGTGGACCCCGATGGGATGCAGGCTAGGTGGACGCCAAGCGAAGCACCCAATGAACCTGCTCCTTTAACTGGAGATGGAGAATTGCCGGATGGCGCCTATGCCATCAGCCAAGACAATGTTGAGAATAACTCTGCTGCTGATCCCGGACAAGGCGATGACGATACACATGTCTATAACAATGAAACAGGAAATCTATTAGGAACGATAAAAGATGATCATCCTGGGGTAGCTTCGGTTATTCCGGTAGATCCATCCCGGGAAGGTGAAGTGACCCAATCCATTGATGCGATTAATGCAAAGACTCAGGAAGCCATAAACAATGCAGGGGATTTTGTACGTTCGCTTGCTGCAAACTCAACTATAGATGGAACTGGTAATTATGATATCACCGGATATTCAAAGTGGTTTGATAATTCGGCTAACAGCGTTAGAGCAAATACTATTGGGCCGAATGATGTTTCAAATGCTAAAGTATATTACGACGGAAAACAAGTTATACCTTATGCGGAAGTAAGCAATAATCTTAGATTATCAGGTAACATTGTAACGGTTGGAACAATTACTAACGGTAGTAATAGAGATGTACAAAACTCACCTGGCCCGGGTGGATTAGGTGATGAACCCAATAAAATTCAAGAAGCTGGAATCCATTTGCACCCCGTTGCAAGTAATGTTCGCGTAACTATTAATGAAGGTTATGGCATTCGATCATTAGGGACACTTGAAGGCGGCTTCAATCATTATGATCGAGGTGCTAATAATTCCAGATACAGATCAGTAAGTGTTGATACTAAATTTATTTATCTTTATAACAAAACAGGAAAAGTAATAACGATACCTAGAAGATGAGAAATATTTTTATTGTCATTATCCTTATGCTCGTTTGTAGCTGTAAAAATACTGAACAACAGCATGTGAATAACTCTATAGATACATCCTATAGAACTTTCAAAGTAAGAATTACCCATGATAAATTGGATAGCGAGTTAAATATTATACCTATCGGATTTAAAGGAATCTACCCTAAAGTTGTTGATTCATTATCGTTAAACAATCTCTTTGATCAGGCAAAATGGGATATGTATTGTATAAGTTATGCTGATACTTGTTTTACATCCAAAGAATATAAAATTCAAGATACAATCATTCCATTTTCGGGCCTGATATTGAAATATGAGGGGCATAAATTTCGCAATGATACTTTGCAGATTTATTTTGGATTTTATTACAAGGATATTTTCAGGTGCGATAATTACCGATGCTCAAACATATTTCCACTTCATGGTGTCTGCTATAAGCTTGGCAGTAAAAGTTTTTATGCTTATGTGGATCTTAGTATGAGTGAACATTACATTGATGGACTTAGACGTAAAAAAGAGAATGGAATAAAATATTTAACTACTCACCCTCCACAAAATAACTCATGGCTTTTAGATGAGGCTAGAAAACGGGGAGTTATAAAGTAGAAACTAATATCCCCCCGCTACCGCAAGCCTGATGCGATGGTACGAGTGTAGCTGGCTTGTGGCTTACAAACCACAAGCCGTCAGAGCACACAGCATGATTTCAGGCCTGCGGCAGTGGGGTTTGTCATAACCGGCTTCCGGGTTGTCCGAACCAGCTTCCGGGTTGTCATAACTGGCATCCGGGCTATCATAACCAGCATCCGGGTTATCAGAACTGGCTTCCGGTTTCTCCGAACCGGCATCCGGGTTATCATAACCAGCATCCGGGTTATCAGAACTGGCTTCCGGTTTCTCCGAACCAGCACCCCGATGGCAACATGATTCAGGACAACAACAAGGGCATTGATAACATTGGCTACAACGCACAGGACCTTCCGGTATGGGTGCAGGGCACCAAAGGCACGGTAAGCAATACCTACGATGCGGGTGGCGGCCTGCTGGAAAAGCGCATCACCCCCGCGGCGGGCGCCCCGGTGGTGTACCGCTACCTGGGCCCGCTGGTATTTAAGGATGACAGCCTGAGCTACGCGCTGCACGCCGAAGGGCGCTGCCGCTGGCTGGGCGGTCAGCAAAAGTACCAGTACGATTATTTTGTAAAAGACCACCTGGGCAACGTGCGGACCGTGATAACCACCGAGCCGGGCGCGCCCCAGTACTATGTAGCCACTTACGAAAACAGCCGCGCGCTGGAGGAAGGGTCGGTATTCGATCATATGGCGGAAGTGCGCGATGACAACGACATAGACCCTCAGCCCGGCGACCTTAAAGTAGCGCTGCTGGATGGCAGCGACCCGAACCGGCGGATCGGCAGCTCACTGATGCTGAAAGTGATGGCGGGCGATGAGTTCGACATCAGTGTGGATGCGGCTTACGATGGTGAGGTGGATCCCAAAAATAATGACTATGCGCGGGGAACCGAGATGCTGGAATCGCTGATCGGTGCGCTGACCTCCGGCGCCACGGTACTTCCGGAAGGGGAGGGCAGTGCAAATTCCGAGCTGGTGAGCCGGCTGTTCCATGGCTCGGACTTTCTGGGCACCTATCAGGCGCTGAAAGATCAGGTGTACGACCCTGCCTATCCGCGCTCTTACCTGGGGTATGCATTCTTTGATGAGCACCTGAAGCTGGTGGCTGAAGAGAGCGGGATGCTGCAGGTAACGCAGGATGCGTCGGGTACGTGGAAGACGATCGGCAAGCCGCGCATTCATATACCGGGCAACGGGTTCTTCACAGTGTTTACGGTGAATGAGGATTATAATACGCCGGTGCGGATGAACAACCTTGCGGTGACCTACAGCCGTGGCAGGCTGCTGGAAGAGCAGCACTACTACCCGCACGGTCTGGTGGCCGATGAGGGCAACAGCAACCCGGTGGCGAACAGGTTTCTGTACCAGGGCAAGGAGCTGCAGGACGAGGCAGGGCTGCAGCTCTACGACTTCGGGGCGCGTCAGTACGATCCACAGATCGGTCGTTTCTGGGGCATAGACCCGATGGACCAGTTCCCGAGCGGGTACACAGGCATGGGCAACAGCCCGTCCAACATGGTGGACCCCGATGGGATGCAGGCTAGGTGGACGCCAAGCGAAGCACCCAATGAACCTGCTCCTTTAACTGGAGATGGAGAATTGCCGGATGGCGCCTATGCCATCAGCCAAGACAATGTTGAGAATAACTCTGCTGCTGATCCCGGACAAGGCGATGACGATACACATGTCTATAACAATGAAACAGGAAATCTATTAGGAACGATAAAAGATGATCATCCTGGGGTAGCTTCGGTTATTCCGGTAGATCCATCCCGGGAAGGTGAAGTGACCCAATCCATTGATGCGATTAATGCAAAGACTCAGGAAGCCATAAACAATGCAGGGGATTTTGTACGAATGACTTAGTTTTAAACGTTACTATCTGAGGGAAGCTTTCAATTGGCTTCAATAAACAATACCCTGAACTCACGTTAATTAAGAAAAAATGGTTACCAAAGCAATTAAGAATGATGAAAGAGAGCCGTTTTTTGAAAATTTCCAACTGAAAATGATTGAATTGCCCGATTGTGTGCTACGGGTCAGATATGGCGGATATGGACCGCCGGTATTGTTGTTACATGGCCATCCCAGAACACATACCACATGGCATAAAGTAGCGCCATTATTAGCGGCCTATTTTACAGTAGTTTGTCCTGATCTCCCTGGTTTTGGAAGATCATCCGTACCTTCTGATCACGAGGACCATATCGGGTCGTCAAAACGTGCAAAAGCTAAAAGCTGTATTGCATTAATGCAATTGCTGGGTTTCTCAAAATTTGTAATCGTCGGACATGACCGGGGAGCCTATACAGCATTTCGGACTGCTATGGATTATCCGGAGAATATTAGCCAATTAGTAATACTGGATGCTGTTCCAATACTTGAAGCACTGGAACTATGTAATGAAAAATTCGCAAAAGCCTGGTGGCATTGGTTTTTTTATGGACAGCCGGAAAAACCCGAACGTGCAATCCTGGCTGATCCAGAAGCATGGTACGGGGCCGATCCTATCCAAATGGGAGAACTAAATCATCAAGACTTTTTGGCAGCAATTCGTTCTCCCGAAACGGTACATGGGATGGTCGAAGATTACCGGGCGGGGCTGGGAATTGATCGTCTACATGATGAACAAGATAGAGCAGAAGGAAGAAAAATAATTTGCCCTTCATTGTGTTTATGGTCTAAAAAGGATGATTTAGAATATTTATACGGAGACGTATTAGGGATATGGGATAACTGGATGGATAACGTTCATGGACATAGTATAGATTGTGGCCATCACATGGCTGAAGAGGCACCGGAAGTTCTTGCTGAAGCATTGATTAATTTTATAAATACAGATTGACGCGATTAAAAATTTGGCTTCGTTGGTTTCTTTACATCAGCCCGGTTCCCTTGTGACAAGTAGAATCGATACATTAACTGTGCGAATCAAGGCTTCGCGGATCTGCAAAGCAAGCTGATCAATTCAGACATATATACCGGTAAGTTTTAACCCTGGTTCTGTGGTTATCACTATTGCTTTGCCACCGCCGACAAGTCAGACACCTGTATCAAAAGGGCAGAACCAATAGAATAAACTCAATCTGCGTTACCGGGTTTCTGGTCAAAAAAATTACTTTTTTCGCCAATTGCCGTTTTGACACAATTCATAATGGATTCGTGCAGATCGGTACCAGAAGCGTGCAGCGGATCGATGGACTTTACCAATAATGCCCGCAAAGTAAAAAGTTCATCTCTGTTATATTTTTTAGAACCTTTTACCAAATCCAATTTCATAAGCTCTTCCTGTTGATTATGTTTTGGATTGTAGATTTCATTTATATGGCTACACTGATGGCAAACGCCATTTTTGTTGATTAATGCGCATCTGTACTCAAAAATATCTGTCATGGTATTCCTTGCGTCATTCAGCAAGTGCTTGATTACACCTTCTGTCTTCCCTAAGATGAGACCAATTTCCTTAATCTGAAATTCATAGATTTCCTTTAAGATCAGTGCGACCTGATTTTCTATGGTCAGCGTCTTTGAAATGCAGGTGAAGCAGAAATCGATATGCTCTCTCATTTCATAGGCGCCAGCATTAGAGTTATCGTGAATAACCCGAAAAGCCTCTCTGACCTCATCTGAACCTATGGCAAGATCTGCCCCCCGGTCCTGCGCATCTGCCTTCCATCTTTTAAATTTTCGTAAATGATCGTAAGCCAGGTTGGTGGCTATTTTAAATACCCAGGTTTTTAGAGAGGATTCCTGATTAAAGGACGATATATTGGTAAACGCCCTGATGAAGGTATCATGAGCCAGATCATCCACATCTTCCCGATTGGTAAGCAAACGCCACAGGTAAGATTTCAACTGGCTATGAAACCCGGCAAATAGTTCCTGGAATGCGTTAATATCTCCGGCTATGGCGCATTTGAGAATTTCTTCTTTTTCCATTTATTCAATTAATTAACAGGCAAAAGGCTGCAGGCTTCTGACGGAAGCCTGCAGCCACTAATGTATTATAAGATATTCATCTTTCCGCAATCCACATCTACAATATGGCTGTTGAATACAATCCCTGTCTCAGAAGCAAGAAAAGCAGCTGTTTCACCTACTTGTTTTAAGGTAGGGCCTGTCTTTAGCAGGTCAAAAGCTTTGTACTGCATCACCAACTGTTCCCGTGGTATTCCATACTGTTGTGCAGAAGCATCTATCCATCCGGAAATCCGCTTCGTCTCAAGCAGGGCACCGGGACAAATACAGATGACCTTTATATTGTCCGCTCCCCATTCGGTGGCCATCACCCGCGTCAGCCCTTCAAGGGCTGCACTGGCGGCCGTGATGCCGGCCACATTCGGAAGTTTGGACCTGGATAATGCAGCGGTAAGCAATAATACTGTTCCCTCGGATTGGGTTTGCTTCATATACTTCGCTGCAATCCTCGAAGTAAGGAATTGCGACCCACAAATTATTTCCATCGGCGCCATAAATTGTCTGAAGGTCGCCTCGGTAGTAGGCGGGCGCCCGCCCATATCGCTATACTCAACTGCAATGCCATTGAATACGACATCTAATCTGCCGTTATCCGCAACGACTTTTTTTAAGTAGTTGTCTATTTCGGCTTCATTCAGCGCATCCACTCTGGCGGATTCTACGCATCCACCATTGTCTTTAAGCTCCAGGGCCAGCGTTTCTACGGTATCCAGGTTGCGGGCGGTGACATATACCTTTGCCCCGTGTTCCGCAAAGGATCTTGCAACTGCACCCGCGATCTCTCCGGAAGCCGCAAATACTACGGCTACTTTGTTTTTTAGATTTACCATTTTAATCAGGTTTGTCTATGGACGATTTAGCTGATCAAAACGGTCGGGAATTTTCAAAGAAAATAAACACGATATTAAAATGGTATGGTATTAAATTCATTGTTGAATATCGAAGAAAACTTTATCGGAACTATCATTCAAAATTCACTTGGCATAGACAATAAACTGCTAAAGACCTCATTGTTAATTTCAGACTATAAGGATACAAACGGACATTATGAATCGAGTTATCAAACTGTACCCCATCAGATTCTTAGTATTTTCACAAATGCGGTTTTTGGCATACCTGATTGAGCAAGTATGACTATGTCTTCTCATTATGAAAATGAGATTATATATACAAATAAGTGGGTACAGGATAAAGCAGATGGTCACACCACTTCCGCAATACCTTTAACTTTAGGTGCATTAAAGTGGAGGCGCAGAATATGCGGGCGGTATTGAAATTACAGGAGTGACTGCAGCTTCCGTAAGCGTTCCGCTTATGACAGTTGCAGGCGTACTATTACCTTACAAAGCTGGCAGTGGTTCTGCTTATAAGAGTTCTGCACTTTATCAGATGGAGCAAGCTGACAAATTTTTGGAAAATTGGAGATTTTCAAAAGGAGGAAAACAGGGTCTTTGGGACGACCAATTGTTACCGATGCCTATACCTGACTTACAAGCCCTTAAAGAAAAGGCATTAGCTGATAAAGATAAACAGTTAGTTCAGAGAATTAATAAAGAAGAAAAGAGAAGAGGGGTTAGAAATAAATAAAAAAGAGATTCAAACTAATTCTATGGAAAATAGCATTAAAAATATATTTACAGATTGGTTTAGGAGACAAGAATATTTAAATTCTTTAACTATTGCAGATAGAGATAATGAAGAACTACTAGCTGTAATAAATAATAACATCGTACAACACAAGTTAATTGAAGACAGTCTAGCAGCAGCTATAAAAATCAAATATTTTAACCCGCTATTCTTAGACCTAGTCAGAGACATTCTACATGGCAGAACCTCTTATCTCTTAAAGTTAACTGCTCTTGATTACCTATTGTATAATTATGATTATATATTATCTGATATTTTTATCGTTTTGAATTCCAAAGTGGAAAATCATTCCAATGTTTTAGTGTCTTTTCAAGCTAAGTTGAATCTAGTTTGTGTGTATGAGGAATATATTAAATATTTTCTGATGTTTTCTTCCTATAAAGACTCAACGTTTTTTTACCGGTTTTTAAATAGTCTTTCTGCTTGTATTCATCTGAGAAAAGTCTTTAAAAATTATAAGAATGAAATTTTGATAATTTTAAATAAGCATATTGAAATCGCTCCCTTGCAAAGAGATGAGTTAAATAATGCTTGATGACATTTTTTTTACCAATTAATCAATGTAGGCTTAGTATATAGTAGAATGTAGCATTGGAAAGCGTATAGACGTCCTACCCCCGCTGCCGCAGGCTTGATACTCTGGTACGTGTGTATCCGGCTTGTGGCTTACAAACCACAAGCCGTCAGAGCACACAGCATGATTTCAGGCCTGCGGCAGCGGGGTTTGTCATAACCGGTATCCGGTTTGTCATAACCGGCATCCGGGTTATCCGAACCAGCACCCTGATAGCAACATGATTCAGGACAACAACAAGGGCATATCCAACATGGCCTACAATGCGCTGGACCTGCCGGTATGGGTACAGGGCACCAGAGGCACGGTAAGCAATACCTACGATGCAGCGGGCATCCTGCTGGAAAAAGGTCATCACCCCCGCTCTTCACCTTGCTTCGCCTCTTCTAAAAAACCTTGCTTCAACTGATCGTACAGGGAATGCTTATCTACCATCAAGGCTACAATATTTGCCAGCATGGCCGCCAGCATCAAATGGAATATCACGCTGTGGCGGTCTGTCATTTCCAAGACCAGTATCGCAGAGGTAAAAGGTGTTCTGGTCACCCCGGTCAGGAAGCCAACCATGCCGCTGAGGATAAGGATATTCGCATTAGCGCCAAGGATACCAAAAACACCTGAAAGCCACGCCCCAATGGATGCCCCTGCAGCAAGCGACGGTGCGAACACGCCGCCTGCCGCGCCGGTATTAAAGGAGATTATCGGTCCAAGTATCCGTACGACCACCGTATGCCAGGGTACTGCTTTGTTTTGTGTGAATAAAGAGCGGTTCATCAGGTCTTTTCCGGAGCCTAATATTTCCGGATCAATGAAGTATGAGATTGAGGCTATAGCAAGTCCGGCCAATAAGAGAAAAGTAATGGTCCTGACGAGCGAAAAAGACCTTTTCCAACGCATGACCGCCAGTATCCACCTACACATAAGACTGCCCAAAAAGCCCGACAAGACCGCTACACCAACCACACCAACAAAGATGTATGGGCTCAGGTTCTGCACATCCGGATAACCGAGGTAGAGATATGGCCCGAGGAAATTCTGAGCGGTAAGACCGGCAATGATTACCGCCGTAAAGAGCGCGCTCCGAAAGAAGCTTATATGGATCTTGGCCAACTCTTCAATGGCAAATACGATACCGCCCAGCGGTGTGTTGAAGGCTGCTGCAAGCCCCGCAGCAGCACCGGTAATGATAAAATTCTGCTTTGCCAGCTTAGGCCAGGAAGCGGGTATCCACTTATTCACCTTACTGAATATGGAGCCTGCAATTTGTATGGTCGGCCCTTCACGGCCAATGGCAGCGCCGCCCAATACCATGAACAGGCTGGAAGCGATCTTGACAATAATGATACGGATACTGAGCAGCCGCGACAAGCCTTTTTCATATTTGGCCGGCAGTTCAATGGCAGCCATGACCTGTGGGATCCCGCTTCCCCTTGCACCCGGCGAAAATGACCTGATTAGGAACCAACCGATAAGGAGATTCACAGGTGCAAGAATGAAAATAAGCCACTTGTGCCAGGCTAATGTCTGACCTAATAACTTTTCAGAAAAGTTGAACATTTGGGTGAAGGCAACCGCGACAAGCCCAACCAACAAAGACGCCACCCAGAAAGGGATCGCCTGCAAGACGCCCGTGCGGATCTTACCGTCGGAAAGCACGCCAATTGCCTGCTTTAACCGAGTGGCGAATTGTGCCAGCCATGACCTTATCATCAGGCAAAGGTCGGAGATACGCAGCCTTTTACCTTCCGAAATATTGCATTTTAAACTTCGCTATGGGTTTCAGTTTTGTTCATAAACCTGGCAGCATCAAAATGGGCAGAGAAAAGCGACCTTTAGCCGGTCTTATTATGCTCTACCAAACACTTTCCTTACTCATCGTGCTGTATGCTGCTTTCAGTTACATCAATCACCGGTTCATCAAATGGCCGCCCACCGTCGGTATCCACGCTGCCGCAGGCCTGATGCACTGGTAGGTGTATAGCCGGCGTGCGGCAGTGGGGGTTTGTCTGAACTAACATCCGCTTTATCAGAACCAGCGTCCGCCTTATCCAAACCAGCTCTGTAAATAACCTAAAAAATAAATATTTGGCAGTTATCGTTCTATTTGGATTAATGGTTGTTCCATTTACATTCCTGTTTTCCGCAGCTATACTTGCGGTTGCCGGCCTGAGCTTTTATGTATTTTATAATACAAAACCTAAGACATCTGTTTGGTTTCTTTTTTTGCTGTGCCCGGTTTATTCCTTGTTACTGCTCAGATTAGGTCTGTTCATTTTTAAAAAGAAACTGAAGCGAAATCCAAAAGATCCGCCAAAGAATTGGCTGTTGAAAGATGACGGACTAGATTGGGATCGGTTTTTCTACTTTGTGTTTATGATGTTAAGCTTGTGCATGCCTGTGTGGCTTTTATGCTTTTTATAAGACTGAGCACTAAATCTCAGTTTGGCGTAGATGCCTATAAGCAGGTGAGTATCCTATGCCATTCTATTTTGATAGCCTAAGGCTATTTTCGATACAGCCTCTTTATTTGCGCCGCTGAATATTGAGCTTTGGCAGATCAATGGGTTGAAAATACAGCGCAAGTATTTTTTTGAGATTTAAACTATTGCGTAGCTCGTGCAGTCAGAAGTACATAGTTCTTCTGTTCCTGCCAATAGCCATGTTATGAAGTACGCGCTGAAATATCTGGGTATCCTGACTATAGCCTTTTGCGGAATAGCAGGACTTTCTTCATTTCTGAAAGTCCATAGCTCCGGTAAGACCCGGTTTATATTTCCTTATAAGCAGGCCGGCCTGACCGAGCGCCAGGCCGCAGCCCATTTATTAAGCCGCTTTACCTATGGCGCAACACCCGGGCAGATCGACCAGGTGGTGAATATGGGCCTCGAAAAATGGTTCGATCAGCAACTGGATGGCGTCTTGCCCGACGATTCCCTGAATGA
Source organism: Chitinophagaceae bacterium (assembly GCA_965200035.1). Taxonomy (GTDB): domain Bacteria; phylum Bacteroidota; class Bacteroidia; order Chitinophagales; family Chitinophagaceae; genus UBA1952. The sequence continues at coordinate 3,696,522 of OZ241334.1, forward strand.
ACGCCTGAGCTCTTATGATGCGCTTAAACTGACCAATCGGGAGGTTGTGGCACTATATCCCAGAAACGGCGCGGTTATCAGGATGGCGGTAAAAGATGGCGTGATCGATAAAGATTCAATAAAAGCAGATAAAAAAGAATACCGCTCATTTTTGCTGAGCTATATGCAGCAACATGGCCTGAAACCTCAGCAGGAGTTGTTTCGCCAGTTTTATAACCAAAAGATATTGCGGTCCGCTTATACGCAAAACCAGTTGCGCGAGGTATTAACCGATTTCTGGTTCAATCACTTCAATGTATCCACCACAAAGAATGACTGTGCAGCATTTATCCCGTCTTATGAGCGCGATGTGATCCGGCCCAATGTGACCGGCAAATTCGGCGATCTGCTGTTGGCTACGGCCAAATCGCCGGCCATGCTGTATTACCTGGATAATTTTTCCAGCTCGGGTGGCAGCGCAAACGATACAGATAACCCGGCCAGGCGCAGGCGGCTGGAGCAGCTGGAAATGCAGGCCGCCAGCGATCCGGATAAGGCGCAGGCGCTAGAGCAATTTAAAAAGGGCAAAAGAGCGCAGGGACTGAATGAAAACTATGCCCGCGAGGTCATGGAATTGCATACGCTTGGAGTAGATGGCGGCTATACCCAGCAGGATGTAACCCAGGCAGCTAAAGTATTGACCGGCTGGTCTGTTTTCCCGATGGGACAATATGGCAATGCCAATGCCCTTAATAAGCGGATGGCCGGCATCGGGGAAGATAAGCTGGCGGAGCGTGGCTTTGTGCACGATGGTGATTTTCTATTCATACCAACCCGGCATGATACCGGCTTAAAAACGGTGCTCGGCAGGCATTTTGAGCATAGCGGCTATCAGGAAGGGGTAGACCTGCTGTATATGCTGGCGCACCATCCGTCGACCGCGAAATTCATTACCAGGAAGATTGCCATACGCTTCGTGAGCGATAATCCGCCACAAAGCCTGCTGGATAAGATGGCCCGGACTTTTACAGAGAAAGACGGCGATATACGGGCGGTATTGATCACAATGGCTACCGCCCCTGAATTCTGGGATGCATCCGCAGTACGCGAAAAAACAAAATCCCCTTTTGAGCTCGTGATCAGCTCGGTGCGCAGCTTAAATGCGACCATCGATCAGCCGTTTCAGCTATACCGGTGGACCAGTAAAATGGGCCAGAAAATGTATGCCTATCAGGCGCCAACAGGCTTCCCTGATAAAGGACAGTACTGGATAAATACCGGAGCATTGCTGAACCGGATGAACTTTGGACTGGCGATGGCCTCACAGCGCATCCCTGGAGTGAGGATTGATCTGGCCGCGTTAAACAATAATCATGAGCCGGAAAGCCCTGAAGCGGCGCTAAGCATCTACAGCAAGCTGATTATACCCGGGCGCAACACCGATGCTACGATCAGGCAATTAAAACCTATGCTGAGCGACCCAGACCTGTTGAAAAAAATAAGCGATGCGGCAGATAAGGCAGCACCGCCTGCGCCGCAGGACCGAACGGGCAACAATGAGGACGTGATGAGCTCAAAGGCCGATAGGGAACATCCGCGCGATGATGATGCGGCTCCTGACAAAATGGTCGACTCACGGCGCATGCAGCGTACGGCAGGCAATAATTCTATGCTGGCGCAGGTGGTAGGAATTATTATTGGTTCGCCGGAATTTCAAAGGAGATAATTTAATCCATTCAATCGTACAGGATCATGGTATCGAGAAGAGGTTTTCTGAGATCAGGCGGACTGGCGCTGTTGGGTATCGGCCTGATGGGAGGCATTCCGGCTTTTTTAGCCGAGGCCGCCGCCAGCGATAAATTGCAGCGTCCCTATAAAAAGAAAAAAATTATGGTGTGCATCTTCCAGCGCGGGGCGATGGATGGGCTGATGGCCGTAACACCTTTTACCGATGAATATCTGAAAGCGGCGCGGCCTGCCTTATTCCTGTCGGCCGCTAAAGCCGGTCCGCAGCAATCATTGATCGATCTGGATGGGAAATTTGGATTGCACCCATCTATGGCTGCATTTGAGCCATTATTCAGAGATAAGCGCCTGGCGATCGTACACGGCATCGGGTCGCCGAACAATACCCGGTCACACTTTGATGCACAGGATTATATGGAAGCGGGCACTCCCTTCAATAAAGGCACATCCAGCGGCTGGCTGAACAGGGCCGTTGGCTTACTGGGCCATGATGCTGCCACACCTTTTCAGGCAGTTAGCCTCACGTCTTCGCTGCCCCGCTCCTTTTACGGCGATAACCCTTCGGTAGCAATCAGTAACCTGCAGGATTTTGCCATTCAGATGCGGGGTAATCCGGGCGGTGCAAACATGGCTGCTAAAAGCTTTGAAGACCTCTATGGGCAAACTACCTCAAGTCTCTTAAAAGAGACGGGCAAGGAAAGCTTTGACGCAGTAAAAATGCTGCAGAAAACGGATATAAAGAATTATAAGCCTGCTGACAATGTAGTGTATCCGGCCACCGCTTTAGGAAATGCATTGAAGCAAATAGCGCAGCTCATTAAAATGGATGTGGGTCTTGAGGTCGCCTTTACCGAATCCGGCGGATGGGACACGCACTTTAATCAGGGCAGCGATACAGGTGTATTTGCCCGCAACGTAAATGATCTGAGCAATAGCATTGTGGCCTTCTGGAATGATATTGCCGCCTACCAGGACGATGTTACGCTGATGACGATGACGGAATTTGGCCGTACCGTGCATCAAAATGGCACTGGCGGCACTGATCACGGCCGTGCATCCTGTAACTTTATTTTAGGGGCCGATGTGAACGGGGGATTGATACATGGTAGTATGAAACCGCTTTCGGCGGATAACCTGGAAGATGGCCGCGACCTGGCCGTGACCACCGATTTCAGAAGCGTGTTCAGCGAAGTTGCCGACCGGCATTTAATGATCAGCAACGATCAGGTATTGTTCCCGGACTGGAAAGGGGATAAGCTAGGCATTATGCGGCCTTAATCGCTGTATGCCAACGTATTCACACCGGAAAAAGGCATTGGCGCTTTTTAGGGTTTAAGAAGAACATTTAAGGAGCAGGACGATACCGGGAATACCGGACAGCCATGTGCAAATCCGAAGCATTGCAGGCGGCCCTTTTGAGACAGCCTCTCTGGTAAAATCTGATGAAAAAGAAAGTCTTCAAAGTCTAAACCTATTGGCGCGAACATGAGGCCTTGGGTTTGTGTGGTTGGCTGCTCGTGCCTTCTCAGCCGCTCCAACGTCTGTTTGTGATTATTTAATCGCAAAAAACGGTTGGCACCTTGCTAATCCTGCTCTTTTTTCAGGAAAAAGGGTTCTTTTTTAAGATGAGTATAATATCCTGATGCTCTATCTTAAAACCTTCCGGCTTTGCGGGAAGAGGTCATTTAAAACGTCCCGTCTTTTTCCGGAACAGGACAAAGCCTTCATACGGGTTGATACGGGATATGTACGGGGTATGTACGGGACTACTACGGAGTATCTACGGGACTACCAGGGAGTTTGTACCGGGCATAATGGCCATATTTTGACTTGAAAATTGCTTCATATTTCAGCCACCTCAGGCTAACTGCTGCTCAGGACGCAGCCCCGACAACTGCTGAGTGCATAATACTGTTCGGTAGTGCCTCAGTTCGAGACAGGTTATGGTTGGATTGTTTGGGAAGCATTGACTTATCATAGGCTTATATTTCTTCATAGGCTCATACTTTTTCATAGGCTCATACTTCTTCGTCATCCCGGAGCGTAGCGATAGCGAAGACCCGGGATCTCGCGTCAACCTGTGTGATACGTCTTTTGATCGCTGTGAGATCCCGGGTCTTCACTTCGCGAAAAGCTACGTTCCGCTCCGGGATGACGGTTGGATGAATATGGCTTGCTGTGGGTTCCCTTGCTGCTTCCATGACCTGTTATATGAGCTTTGTTGTTGGGCCTCAGTGTTCTTGTGAGATCCCGGGCCTACACTTCGCGAAGGGCTACGTTCCGCTCCGGGATGACGGCTGAATAAATAGTGGCTTAAAATAATAGGCTAAATATTCAAATTGAGACACCATTTACTGTTCTCTTTTGTAGACCCCCCCTCTACATAGTAAGCTGGCCAACCTGATAAGTAATTAATGCCACCTCTTGCCCAAACTCAGACCCACATATACACAGCCGCTCCAGGGATAGGCTTTCTGATCTGCCATGATAGTCAGCGCTTTGGTATGTATGGAAAAGCTGCTGCCCAGGGTTACGGTCTTGATAAAAGTCTTGTTCTTCAACGGCTCGATCACAATGGCGGCATCTGCATAGCCGCCCGGTACATAGGTAATCTCATTCAATCCTTTGCTCCATTTAGCCGCGCCGAGCGTATAGCCGGTGCCTAAAAACTTTTCGCTGTTGGCATCGCTGTACTTTTCTTCCGATACCCGCGCCTGCGGATCGGGATTATAATCCACATAGATCAGCTTCAGGTAATAAGGCTTGAGCATCGCCAGCGATAAGCCGGCCTGCGCCCGGATGCTGATGGTCATATTCCCTTCGAGCACGCCCGGCAATAAAAGCATTTCCCGACCGTGGCCAAGTTGTAAGAGATAAGCATTGTTGAGCTTCCCGTAAATGAATGGGGTAGAAGCACCCAGCGCAGGGAAGGCAATATTATCGCGCTGCTGCTTGATCTGCTTTTCATGTTTAATCTCCGACAAGGCCAACTGGAAGAATTGGCTCTGGATACGGCTGATGCGCGTCTGATAAAAGAGCAGCCCCGTCCAGCCGGTGCTGTTGAGCCGCGCGCCTATAGCCAGCCCATGCGTGTAGGTGCTGTCCATGCCCCATTGCTGCAGGTGGTCTTTGAATTTTTTGATCCGGCTGCCGGTGCGGGCTACGGTCTTACCTGCGTTTGTACGGGTCTGCTTTACATCGTCCCACAGGCCGTGGGATGTCTGGGCGAAGAGTGTACAGGGCAGTAAAAGGCAGGCGATCAGCAGCAGGGCAAAACGGGGGCGGTGCACGGATTTCAATTCAATGGCAGCGAAGTTCTTAAAAATATTTCTCATTTCTATAATCTTGATGATCTTTGCGCACCTTTTTAGTGCCTATGCGTTTTCCTGTATCCCGATTACTGACCTGCATACTGCTCCTGTGCACCCTGCGCACTGCCGCTCAGGAGCGCCAGACTTACCAGCGCCTTCGGTATCATCATTACCACTGGAAGGCCTTTCACACCGAGCCATTTCATGTGTATTTTCCGGAGGGTGATGACAGCCTTTGCGTGGCAGTGGTGCGCGATCTGCCAACGGCCATCAAGGCGGTAGGCCGGAACATGAGCGTCACTTTGCAACAGACCGTCAATGTAGTTATCTATCCTTCCCTGACGGCGCTCTATGAATCCAACATCGGCAGTACAGAAACACGCGATGTCACCTTTCCCACTTTTATCCGGAAAGGCAACCGCATAGCGCTCGCTTACAATGGCAGCTACACCGATCTCAAAAGGCAACTCTACGAAGGCCTTGCCCGCGCGGGCTGGGAAGCACAGCTATCCGATAACATCAGCACGCAGGCGTTGTCGGGCAATCAGATACCTTACTGGATCAGCGAAGGCAGCATCCGCTATTTTGCGCACGGCTGGCCGCTGACTGCGGAAGACGATCTGCTGCACGCCCTGCATCAGGAACAGCCTGCTGTATGGGAAGCCTTTATTGCCCGTCATCCCGCACTGGGCGGACAGGCGTTCTGCACATTTCTGGCCAATACCTATTTGCCACAGACCCCGGCGCAATTATTCCAGCAATTCCGGAAGAAAAAACCGCTTGCACGGGCTCTGCGGCTCATTACCCAGACTCCCGCCGACAGCCTGTATGCTGCCTGCCTGCAATATTATTCGGCACGCGCCGCAGCCATTCCTTTTACAAAAGACAGCACCCGCAGCACAACATCTGTTGCTTCCTGGCATCACCGGCATGGCACCATTCTCCGGGTACTGATGCAGGAAGGCGGTAACAATATAGCAGTGCTTACGGCAACGGGACATACCCGGAATGTAACGGTATATGATCCGCGCAGCCACAGGCAGACATCAATAATTACCTATACCTTGCCACCCTGGATAGCGGACCATAGCACAGACCCTTATCCGCTGATGAGCTGGGCGGGGCAGGAGCTGATGGTGCTGATGCCGGTAAAGGGTGTGCTTACCGTCCGGTCTTATAATACGAACGGACAGCAGCACGATCATTTTCCCCTGGAAGGAATTGACGGGATCAGCTCGCTGAGCTCTGCCGGGAATGGTGAATGGCTGCTTGCCGCATGGCGTAAGGCACAATCCGATATCGTAGCCTGCCGGCTTCAGAAAGATAAATACACACCGCTCACCTACGACCGGGGCGATGATTGCCATCCTGCGCTCAGCAGCACCGGCAACCTGCTCCTGTTTACCTCTGAACGGCTGATGCCCCAAAGCCGAAAGGAACAACGGCTCAGCGATACAGTGGTATTTACCCAGGGCATCTTCCGGGCCAGAGACCGGGAAGTTGCCCCCTGGATTACGGATACCATCCCATACCTGCGCTACGATCACCCAACGTTGTTGCAGGACAATGCGGTGCTGTTTACCTCTACTGCTCTTGGCACCGCTCAATTTGTCTCTTCCGGAAACCTCCAGTCGCCGGCTAACAGCCTTCAGCGACTTGGCGCTGTACGCCCCATCCAGTATATGCCCGGCACAGAAGAGATCATCCAATACACAGATCATGCGGATACGCTTCAGGTATGGCGCACGCCTTTTGCCACCTGGACTGCCAATAATCTTGATACCACTGACTCTATAGCACCCTGGCTGGTGAGCTATCGTGCTGCCGCGGCAAGCCATGCGCGGGAAGATTCTATACTGAAAGCTGCTTCAGGAGCGAACCAGCCTTCTTTTCTCGGGGCGGTGCTTTCGGGTGGCAAGCAGTGCGCGCAGGCGGCCCGCCGCGCCGATAGCCTGAAGCTGGCATTGCAGTACAGCGATAAGAAAACAGAGCCTTATGTGCTGCAGCTTTACAGCGCTTATTTTACGGCGAAGGTGAACAATGATTATTTCATCAACCGCTATCAGCCCTACCAGAGCTATCAGGGTATGTTCCGCTTCCCGGGCACCGGAGGCATGGCGCAGGGTGGCTTTTCAGACCTCTTCGAAAACCATCATTTCACCGTTGCCTTCCGCCTGCCTGCAGGCTCGGAAGGCTCGGATTTCTTTGTGCGTTACCGCAACACGACGAAGCGCACCGAGTGGGGGCTTGCCTACTACCGCGAATCGGAAGACCTGAAGCCCGATCCTCTGCGGCAATGGGTGGATGAATCGGGCAGGCCATACCCCAATACGGCTAAGGTGAAGACCAATTACTTTGAAGTAAGCGCCAGCTATCCGCTGAATTATTACTCTTCCATTAACCTCACGACCGCTATCCGTCACGATAAAACGGTCTTTTCTGCTACCGAGCGTTACAGCCTCGACTTTCCATCGTACAAAAGCCTGTGGTCTGTAACAAGTGCTTCCTATACGCTGGAGAAGCTGCGCCCAACCTTGCCCATGCTGTACCGGGGCTTTACCGCACGTATTGTGGGCGATGTATTCAAAGGAATTACCCAAAAAGAAGAAGCCCTTGCCGGGGGCAATGTACAGCTCAGCTATCACCAGCCATTGTACCGATATATTACGCTGGTAGTACGGGCGCAGGCCGGGGCAAGCGCCGGTGATGCGCGGGTGCTCTACAATCTCGGCGGGGTGGACAACAATATTACGCCGCGTATAGACAGCACGGTTCATTTTTCACAGACGGCACCATTTGCCTTTCAGACGCTTGTTACGCCATTCCGGGGCTATTACCAGAATAGCCTGTATGGCAGCAGGTACAGCCTGCTCAATGCAGATGTGTACTTCCCATTATTCCAATCGCTCATACCTGTAGAGACACCATTACCTTCTCTCAATAACCTGCAACTGGGCATATTTGCTGATGCGGCTTCAGCGGGTGGGGCAAAAGCTTATACAACAGCGGCCAGGGGGTGGCTGATGAGCTATGGGCTGAGCGCGCGCACCACGCTTGCCGGTTATCCCTTACGTTTTGATCTGGCCTGGCCGGGCACATTCCGCGCTGCTCCGGTATGGTATCTTTCGCTGGCGATAAAGTAAAGGTGTTATCCTGCATTCAGCTAAACATGGGGTACTATGAGGACAGCGGGAGATCTCATTACAATATCCATCCGCCAACGTTAACTTAGCAGCATGATTGCGCCGGCATCCGTAGATGAAGTTATTCAGCGAGCAGACATTATTGAGATTGTCGGGCAGTTTGTGCGCCTGAAAAAGCGTGGCACCAACTACATTGCCAACTGTCCTTTCCACAACGAAAAGACACCTTCTTTTTCGGTATCCTCTACCAAGGGAATTTACAAGTGCTTCGGCTGCGGCCGGGGTGGTAATGTGGTCACCTTTGTACAGGAGTATGAAAAGCTGACGTTTGTAGAAGCGATCCGCTGGCTGGCCGATTATTATAAGATCGCCCTTGAAGAGACAGAGCGCAGTCCCGAGCAGGTGCAGAGCCAGCAGGTAGAGGAAAGCCTGCGGGTGCTGAATGAGTTTGCCACCCAATACTTTACCGAAACGCTGTTGAGTACAGAAGAAGGGCAGGCGATCGGCTTGTCTTACTTCCGCCAGCGCGGGCTTCGGAAAGATACGATTGATAGATTTCGCCTCGGCTTCAGTCCTGAGGCCAATGATTCTTTTTACCGCCATGCAGTGAGCAAGGGATACAACCCTGAGCTAATGATCAAGGCCGGGCTTATCAAGGACCGGAACGGCATTCATTATGATGCCTATCGCGGGCGCGTCATCTTCCCGATACAGGGCATGACCGGACGCGTGCTCGGCTTCGGCGCGCGCATTCTCAAGAGCAATGACAAGGCGCCCAAATACATCAATACGCCGGAGAATGAGCTGTACATCAAAAGCCGCATTCTGTATGGATTGTATCAGGCGCGGCAGACTATTGCCAAGCAGGATGAATGCTTTCTGGTAGAAGGCTATCTGGATGTGATCTCGCTGCACCAGGCAGGTATAGAAAATGTGGTAGCCAGCAGCGGCACATCGCTTACGGAAGATCAGCTCCGAAGTATTGGCCAGCTCACCAAGAACCTGACCATCCTGTACGATGGTGATGCAGCGGGCGTAAAAGCTGCTCTGCGCGGGCTGGACATGGCGCTTGGCCAAAGCTTTAACGTGCAGTTGGTACTATTGCCACAAGGTGAAGACCCGGACAGCTATGTGCAGCAGCATGGCAAGAGCGGGATGGAGGAGTACATCCGCGAGCATAAGCAGGATGTGATCGGGTTCCGCCTTGAAGTGGGGATGAAGGAAGCCGGCGATGATCCTGTGAGGAAGTCGAAGCTGGTGAATGAAGTGGCGGAGAGCATTTCGCGCATCAATAAAGCAGAAGATTTTTCGCTGCAGCAGCACTACATCCGCGAATCGAGCCGCAGGCTCGAGGTGGCCGAAGAAGGCTTCATCGCGCTGGTCAATAAATACATTCGTGAGCGCATAGATACCGAGCAGCGTATGCGCCGCCGCGACAACGAGCGTCATCAGCCAGTAGAAGAAGGACCTGAGCCGCCTGTATCTCCCGATATAGCGGAGGAAGCGCCGGTGCTGCGCGCCGAGACCGGGCATGAGCCGCAGGAATGGCAATTGCTGCGTGCGCTGATGGAGTATGGAGAGCAGCAGTATGAAGGCTATAACAATGTGGCCGATCTGGTATATCAACGCATAGATCCTGAGCTGATCGAAACGCCGCTGGTGCGCAGGCTGTATGATTTGTACTTCATCTATGTCACCGATCATGGCAAGCCGCCAGGCATCCATTATTTTACCAATCATTCAGAAGGGCAGATCAGCCAGCGGGCAGCTACTCTGTTGCAGCCGGGCGCTGAGATCAGCCATAACTGGAAGGAGATGTACGGCATCGAAAGTCTGCACGATGAGAATAATTATCTGAATGATGTGGACAGCACACTGGCGTGGTTTGAGGTGAAGAAGATCAAGAAGCTGGAGGGATTGCTGATGCAGAAGCTGCGCGATGAAAAAGACCCAAAACGTATGGAGCGGCTGACTAAAAAATTCATTGAGCTCAAGCAAAAGGAAAAAGAGATCATTGATAAGCACGGTACGGTGATTATTAAAGCCGGGAGAATGTGAGGATTTGATTTTACACAATCATTAAAAAGTGAAAACATGTCTATTGACGGAACGAAAGACCAACCCTGGAAGCTGAAAACGCCACCGCAGACTTCCGATTATGAAATGTACCGCGATCAAAAAGATGGTATAGATGTGATCGTGTGTGTGGTTGGCAAAACAACCCTGTTTTATGATTATCGCTGTCTGAATGATCTGCACGAAATGCTGAAAGCGCATGGTGATTGGATGGATCTGGGGAGCGCGGATGAGCAAAAAACCGCTAAAGAAGGAACTGTTGAATCCTGGGGAAGATCGCCGTCGAATCCTGTTGGAGGCTGGTACGGATTGAAAAAAGGTCTTCGCGGCAGGTTCGGCATGTATGTACCGCCACTTATGGAAAAGTTGGGCCTCGCCGAGCTTACTCATGAACCAAAGAATAATAAAATGAAGGCAAAGTAATATGGCGCGGGTTTTATGTATCGATTATGGCGGTAAGCGCACCGGAGTGGCTACTACTGATCCTATACAGATCATTGCCACGGCCATTGGCATGATCGAAACCAAAGAGCTGTTTTCCTTCCTTAAAAAATACTTTGCTGCTGAGCAGGTAGAGCGTGTGCTCATCGGCTATCCGCTGAATACGGATGGCTCTGCTACCCACGCCACGCCATTGGTAGAAGCCTTCATGAAAAAATTTCGCAAAGACTTTCCGGCTATGCCGCTGGAGCAGATCGATGAACGATATAGCTCTAAATGGGCATCTCAGGCTATTTCCGGTATGGGACTGAAAAAGAAAGACCGCGAGCGCAAGGGAATAATCGATGAAGTGAGCGCGGTAATGCTATTGCAGGAATGGCTTGGCAACCGGATTTAACGCCTTACTTTTGTACCCAATATTTTAGAAGGAATCAAAGCATGATATTACCAGTAGTGGCTTACGGCCATCCTATACTCAGGAAGGTCGCAGAAGATATTGCCAAAGATTATCCGGACCTGCAGAAGCTGATTGCCGATATGTGGGAGACGATGTACCATACCAATGGGGTAGGGATTGCGGCGCCGCAGGTGAACCGCGCCATCCGCCTTTTTGTGATAGACACCGAGCAGATCGTAGAAGGGTTTGATGAAGAGGATAAGCGCGATTATCCTAATGAACAGCCGGTAAAGCAGGTGTTCATTAATGCGCATAAAATACATGAAACAGGTGAGCCGTGGTCATATAATGAAGGTTGCCTCAGCATTCCCAAAGTACGGGAAGACGTTAAGCGCGCGCAAACCGTAAAGCTCCGCTATCTCGACGAACATTTTGTAGAGCGGGAAGAAACCTTTTCCGGTATCACCGGCAGGGTAATACTCCATGAATATGACCATATTGATGGCAAGCTTTTTATAGATTACGTAGCACCGCTGAAAAAGAGACTGATTAAGAAGAAGCTGGATGACATCAGCAGTGGGAAAGTGCGCGTAGATTATCGCATGCTCTTTCCTAAATAGTTCTATATTTAGCCACTAATCAACCGCCACCATTTGCCACCTGTTGCAACTTACACAGAAGAGCAGCTCGTTTCCCTGCTGAAACAGGGGAGCAGAGACGCCTTCAATTATCTGTACCGCAATTACAGCGCAGTGCTCTATGGCATCATTCATCGTGTGATCCACGATGAAGCAACTTCTCAGGATGTGCTTCAGGAAGTATTTGTGAAGATCTGGAATAACGTAGCTAATTACGATGCCTCCAAGGGGCGTATTTATACCTGGATGCTCAACATTGCCCGCAATGCTTCTATTGATAAGCTGCGCTCCAAGGGCGAGATCATGAAAGGAAAAATCCAAACAGGTGAAGACATCGTATTTAATACACAGAACAGCAAAAGCACTGAACAACTGACTGACGCTATTGGATTGCGTGAGGTCGTAGGGATGCTGAAGCCTGATTATTACGCCATTGTAGATTTAGCCTATTTTAAAGGATATACTCTGGATGAGATCAGCAAGACTCTCGACGTACCTCTTGGTACAGTTAAAACGCGGATGCGTGCTGCGATGCAACAATTAAGACAACATTATAGCAATTAACGAACAGTGAACGCACAAGAATACATAGCCTCAGGTCTTTTGGAAGCATACGTGCTCGGCGCTTTGCCGGATGCGGACGCTGCCGGGGTGGCGAGCGCGATGGTGCAGTACCCGGAAGTGGCCGCAGAAGTGGTGGCCATTGAAGAGGCGTTGCTGAATTTCGACAGGGAAACGGCTATAGAGCCGCCCGCCCATTTGCAGGATCAGATATGGAATGCCTTGTCTGCAAATGCTGCTGCCGGGTATGTACAGGAAAAGACGCTTCAACAGGATGTACCAAAGGTTATTCCATTTGCCCCGCAACCCCAGGTGCAGCGCTGGTCAATGGCCAGGGCCGCTGTGTGGGCAGCGCTTATAGCCAGCGCATTGCTCAACATTTTTCTTTGGTACGGCCGTAAGAATGCCCGGCAGGATACATTCGCTATGAAGCAGCGGCTGGATACCGCTAACGAAGGACAACGTGCATTGGCACTGGCCTTGTCCAAATTCCAGCATGAGGTGAATATGATGGCCAACCCGGATATGCAACCTGTGGTAATGAAAACTACACAGAAAGATCATCCGATGGTGGCGATCATCTATTACAATAAAGATGGCACGGACGCCTACATATCGCTGCAGAAGCTGCCGGAGGCACCGAAAGGAATGCAATACCAGCTATGGGCAATTGCTGATGGCAAGCCGGTTGACCTTGGAGTGATCCGTAATGAAATGGTACAGCAGCAGGGAATTGAAAAGGTGAACAAAGCAGTGCCATCCGGTCAGGCATTCGCTATATCTCTGGAGAAAGAAGGTGGTAGCCCCGTACCTACCATGGACCGGATTTATGTGATGGGTAAGACCACGCTGTAGTATCTATAAAGCAATTTTAAAAAAGAGAAAGCCTGCAATAATCAGCAGGCTTTTTTGTTATACTTCAAACCCATATTTGACCTCTTCCCAAAAAGCATCCAGCGCAATCAGGCGTGGCTTGAAAAAGGAAATCAGCGCCGGCCAGTCCTCCTGTTTATACAAGCTTACCTCATTGAGTGATGTATAAATGCGGCTATAGCTATGGCCGTAATCATTAGTCACATCCTGTTCCCAAATCCAAGATTCGCCGGTGGACTGCTCCAGTAAGCGCAGAACTTCCCTGAATTGTTGCCATGCCTGCATCCGCTCTGCTGCATCTGCATGGGTGAGATAGATACCAATTGTTGCAGTACCATCAGCCACCTCCATGCGGAATGCTATTCCACGGACTTTAGTTTTATAATTGATCCAATTGATCTTCTCGCCACCGGCGCCTAAGTGTGGCGACATGTAGCGACCGAGCGCCGTCCAGAATGCTTCACTGAGCTGTGCTTTTTCCTGCTTTGAATACATAGAGATCAGTTATAACCGATAGCGCAAAAATAAAAAGACCCGCAATAAGCGGGTCTTTAAAAATTAATCTGATGACTGTAATTACAGCGCCTCTTTTACAGCTTTTTTAGCATCCTTTGTCTTGGAAGTGCCTTCATCGAGGATGTCTATAATGCGGTCACGGGCGTCTGAGCTCAGGCCTTCCAGCTTCTTAGCCAATAGTTTAGTGAGGTCTCCAGCCTGATCTCCGGCTTCGCTGGCCAGTTTTTTCAGCTTCTTTCTGAGCTTCTTGGCATCTTCTGCCCATTCGCCGCTCACTTCTTTTCCTTTTTCAGTATTGAGGGCCAGTAATACCGCTGCAGCAACAGCCGCCAGTACAAGAACTTTCGTTTTCATGATTATGTCGTTTTTATTGTCTTACAATATACCAAATCCAAAATCGTGCCAATGGTACATTGCAGGATTAAATACAAAAGCCGGACAAAAATGCCCGGCTTTTTGAAGACAACAATTATTTTTGATCCGGCCAATTCTTAAGACAAACCTGCCAGGTCTGGGTTGCTATTTAAACTCGCTGTCCGCAATGCCCTTATTCACATCCACCGAAGAAATAGTAGTGCTGATCGGCACAGGGGCTACACCGGTCAGCTTAACGGTATAGGCCATCTTCAGTCCATTGCTGCCCGGCACTTCTTTATAATCGCTGAACTCGATAATTGAGCTTATTTCTCCCTGCGGAGTAGTAGCCGTAGATGCCTGGCGGATGAGATAGCCGCTGCTTACATCATAGTAAGCCTTGGTCAGCTTGCCGTCCGTGCCGGTCATCTCTACTACATATGCATCTGCGCCCTCTACTTTTTCAATGCCTTTCAGGTTCATCTCCTTATTGTACTTCTCAGGATGAAGCTCAGCCTGGATATCGCCTTTCTCCTGGATGCCGGAAAGCGTTTCGCCTTCCAGATCTTTCTTCTGGCCCTGAGCCTCGCTGTAGCCCTTCTTTCCATCATAGACCATTTTCTGCACTGTCTGGCCCATCATATCCACCGCTTCCTTTACCATGCCCGGCGACTTTTTCATCTCCGTAAAAGAAAGCTTCATGCCCTGCATCTCTGCCGTGCGAACCACCTTAATATCCTTGATGCCGCTGATGGCCTTTTCACCACCGATCGCCGTCACATATTTTTTGATTACTTCGCGTGCCGTAATGCCTGCGGGGGCAGCCATTGTGGTTTTGGCACCGGCCGGACGACCATAGTTATCATACATATCCACCTTGCCAAACTTCGCCAGCTTCGGAGCCATTTCTGCGCTACCTACCACGATGATATTGGCATTCTCAGGAGTAATGTATTTTTTAGCCATCGCCTGCACATCGCTGACCGTGACTGCGTTCAGGTTCTTCAGATAATTGGTGTAATAATCCTTCGGCATGTGGTAGCGCTCAATATTGATTGCGTATTGCGCTACGGTCTGCGGGCTTTCCAGTCCGATGGCAAAATTGCCGGTCATGAAGGTGATGCGATTGTGCAGCTCTTCGTCGGTAACTGTTTCCTGCTGCAGACGGTTCATTTCGCGGATTACCTCAGCGATAGAGCTATCAGTAACGGCGTTTCGGCATTTGGCATAGCCGATAAATGAGCCAGCCAGATCATCTTCCTTAATGGTGCTGTAAGAGCCATAAGTCCAGCCATGCGTTTCACGCAGATTCAGGAACAACCGGCCTTGTGAGCCGCCGCCCAGGATGCTGTTGGCTACTTTGGCTTTGATAACATCCGGCTCGCCGGGCTTCAGATCAATAGGGTAAGTGACGTTGAATACGCTTTGTACGGCGGCATCACGCGAGGCCAGCCCTACGTGCGTGCCATTGGCTTTCGGCGTAGCTGCATAAGTAGCTACCGGTACATCCGCTTTTTGCCATTTGCCAAAATACTGCTCGATCAGGGGCTTCATCTCCGCCATGGTTACATCGCCCACAATGGCCATGTATGCCACATTCGGGCGGAAATAAGTTTGGTAATAGTTTCGTGCTTTATCAAGAGTAATATTCTTCACAGTTTCTTCCGTAGCGATCTGACCGTAGGGATGGTTGGGGCCAAAGTTGACCACACGCGTTACATTGCCCAGCATAGCGTCCGGTTCGTTTTTGGCTGCTTCAAGACCGGAGAGTGTTTTGGTCTTGATCTTATCCAGCTCGACCTGCTTAAAGTCTGCATTAATAACGATATCGCTCATCAGCTCCAGCAATACTTTCTGGTGTTTTTTCAGGCTATTGCCGTAAACGGCATCGTCCGATGCATTGATGCTGGCGCCTACAGCGTCGATCGCTTCATTGAGCTGATCTTTGGTGCGCGTCTTGGTGCCGCTGCTCATGAGCTCACCGGCTATATCCTGATAGCCGGCCATATTGCCTTCCAGCTCCGGCTTAATATCGAGCTGAATGGAAACGGTGAGCGCAGGCAGCTTATGATTTTCTACCACAAATACTTTCAGACCATTGGGGAGGGTAAAGCTTTCAGACTTTCCCAGCTTGATCTCCGGCGCCGCGCCCGCTTTGGGACGGATGCTGCGGTCCAGTGTCTGGCCCATTGACGTTGCAGCAAGGAACGTCAGCGCGCATATAGAGAGTGTTATCTTTTTCATTGTTTTGAAAACGGAATATTGTTTGAATGAATACCTGTCAGGAAGCCCATTGCAGGCATTAACCCTTTTGCTGGTTTTTAGGAAGGTAATAAACGACCAGGCGGTTGTTCTTCGTAAAATACTTGTTTGCCACACGCTTCATATCCTCTTTGGTCACTTTGGTATAGCGGTCCAGCTCGGTATTGATGAGGTTTGCATTCTTAAAATAGGTATAGTAGGTAGCCAGATTTTCTACCACGCCCAGTACCTTCTGATTCTGCTGTACAAAATCGCTTTCGGCTCCATTGCGCAGCTTGGTGAGCTCGGCATCGGTTACGCCTGCTGTCTTTACTTTATCAATCTCTGCGAGGATGGACTTTTCCAGATCTTCAGGTTTCACCCCCATGTTGGCAATGCCATACATCACCGTTACGCTTGGGTCTTCATTGCCTAATGAGATGGCTCCTGCGTTGACTGCTTTCTGCTGCTTGTCCACAATTTCCTTATCCATGCGTGAGCTTTTGCCTTTTGAAAGCAGGCTGTTCAGCATTTCCATAGCGTACCAATCATCTGTGCCCATTTTTGGAGTGTGATAGGCTACGAGCACTGCGGGAAGCTGAATGTTATCATAGAAGTTGACACGCTTTTCTTCCGTATGCTCCGGCTCTGTATCGAGGTTGCGATTGATGGGCTCTTTGCCTTTCGGGATATCGCCGAAATATTTAGCGACCATTTCCTTTGTTTTGGCAATATCCAGATCACCGCCTAATACCAGCACCGCATTATCCGGCACATAATATTTTTTGTAGAAAGACATGAACTCTGTGAGCGTAGCCTGATCTATATACTGGTCTTTACCAATCGGTGACCAACGGTAAGGAGATTTGGTAAACGCATTTTCATACACTGTATTAATGAGCTGACCGTAGGGCGTATTATCATAGCGCTGCTTCTTTTCTTCCTTCACTACTTTGCGCTGTGTCTCTACACCAACCGTATCAATCTTGGCATGAAGCATACGCTCGCTTTCCATCCACAGGCCCAGCTCCAGTTGATTAGATGGCAGGGTTTCGAAATAATAGGTACGATCCTGAGAGGTATTGGCATTCAGCGCGCCGCCGTTGGATTGTACCAGCTTCATGTATTCACCGCGCTTGATATTGTCCGTACCTTCAAACAATAAATGCTCAAAAAAGTGGGCAAAACCAGTGCGTTGCGGGTCTTCATTCTTAGAGCCAACGTGGTACATCACACTAAGCGCAACAATTGGAGTAGAGTGGTCTTCGTGCAGGATCACATGCAGGCCGTTGGGCAGGTCGTACTCTGTAAAATTGATTTTTGCCGAAGCCGCCTGACCCAATAATGTGGCGCCGAGCAGACAGGCATAGAAAGCTTTAAGCTTCATAAATGTGGGAGATTTGAGACGCAAATGTAATTTGATTTACGATTCGTGATTTATGATTTCGGATTTTAACAAGAGGTGAAATTTGACGGTAGAAGTCCACCCGATATACGACCTTCGCACCCTTCCTGAAAAATTGCTAATCATCAATCAATCATCAGCCATGATCAATACCGTGCTTTTTGATATGGACGGCCTGCTGCTGGATACCGAGCCACTGTGGGGCCAAAGCATGCGCCGTGTGGCAGCGCGTAATGGTATTCCCATAAAGCCGGAACGATTTAAAGACACTACCGGCCTGCGCATTTATGAAGTATGCGACTACTGGGCGCTGCATTTTCCCTGGAAAGGCAAGACTTCTCCGGAAGTTGCAGAAGAGATATTGGACGACATTATAGCGCTCAGCAAAGAGCATGGTAAAATAATGGACGGCGTAGAAAATTTGCTTAATCTCCTTGCTGCGGAAGGCTATAAGATCGGTCTGGCCTCTTCCTCGCCGCGACGGATGATTGAGGCGCTGGTGACACATTTTGGCATCCACAAACATTTTCATTGTATCACCTCTGCCGATGTGGTAGCGCTGGGCAAGCCGCATCCTGCTGTATTTCTGCACTGCGCCGAGAGCCTGGGAGCAAAGCCTTACGAATGTCTGGTGCTGGAAGATTCCGTGAATGGTGTGATTGCCGGCAAAGCCGCACGCATGAAAGTAATAGCCGTGCCGGATGAGCTGCACTTTGATGATCCGCGCTTTACCATTGCAGATATGAAACTCCCGTCTCTGAATCATCTGGATTTAGCTACGCTGAAAAGCCTCTGAGACAGCACGATTTGTGAAAAGAAACTAAAAATCCAAAACCCCTTTAAACCATTTGGCATCATTTTTCTCTAATCCTGCATAACCAAATACTTGTTATCATGAATTTACTGAAAAAGATGGCTCTTGCCGCTGTGGTAGCGGGCTTTGTAGGAGCCGCCGTTCCGGCAGAAGCACAGATCTATGTAAAAATCCGTCCTCCCCGTCCGGTAGTACGTGTCACTGCCCGTCCGCCGCGCCCTGCTGGTGCAGTATGGATCGAAGATGACTGGCGCGCCAATGGTGACCGCTATGATTATGCAGGTGGCCGCTGGGAAGCGCCTCCACGTCCTGGATATGCATGGCGTCCGGGCCACTGGCGCAATACACCACGCCGTGGCTATGTATGGGTGCCCGGTCAATGGGCTGGCCGCAGACGCTATTAAAATATAAGCATATAAGCGCATTACAGCACCGCCGCATGGAACTTCCATACGGCGGTGTTTTTTTGCCATGATCTTATTGTTTATTGATCGAAGTGATCCACCAGACATTTCCCTGCGGGTCTTCCACGCCACAACTGCGGCCATAGCTTTGGTCTGAAAGCCCCATGATGCTTTTCGCTCCCGCAGCTAATGCTTTTGCATAGCTTTCATCTGCATCGGCTACATACACAAACATATTGGCTGGCGTAGGCTGCCACATCTCACGGGTATCGCAGCACATAATCACACTGCCATTTACAATTACCTCTGCGTGCATGATGCCTTTGCCGTCCGGCTGATAATGAATATCTCCATTCATTGCAGCTCCATACGCTTCCTGAGTAAACCGGATAAAGTCTGCCGCGCTGTGCAGCATCAGATAGGGCATTACCGCCTGACTGCCCGCTGGTATAGTTTCCTGACTCATAGTGTTATTGCTTGGTAAGGAATAAATATAGCTTTTCATCAGTAATCAGGCTATTTATCTTACGCAAACTATTTCCGGGAGGTATTTCCGCATCTGCCTTTTTTCATGGAAATTTGCCGCGCTATGACAACCTCTAATCAAGAAATTGTGGTGAGCGGCATCCGCTCTACCGGATACCTGCACCTGGGCAATTATTTTGGCGCTATTCATAATTATATCCGGATGCAGGAAGAGTATAACTGTTACTTTTTTGTGGCAGATTATCATAGCCTTACCACTCATCCCGATCCTAAGGACCTGCGCGGTAATGTGTACCGGGTAGTGGCGGAGAACATAGCATCCGGCCTTGATCCTGAGAAAGTGGCGCTCTATGCGCAGAGCGATCTGCCGGAAATACCGGAGCTGTACCTCATGCTTAATATGATGGCCTATAAAGGAGAGCTGGAAAAAGTACCCACCTTCAAAGATAAAGTGCGCCTGCAACCGGATAATGTGAATGCCGGATTGCTCACCTATCCCGTGCTGATGGCTGCGGATATATTGATTCACCGTGCGGTAAAAGTGCCTGTAGGGAAAGACCAGGAGCAGCATCTGGAGATGGCGCGCAATTTTGCGCACCGGTTCAACAGCCGGTATGGTGAGCTGTTTCCTGAGCCGCATGTATTCCGCTTCGATCCCAATACGGTCAAGATCGGCAGCCTTGATGGCATGGGCAAGATGAGCAAGAGCGAAAATGTGAACGCGACCATTTATCTGAATGACGATGACGAAACCATCCGCAAAAAGGTAATGAAGGCAAAAACAGATGCCGGCCCCACAGAGGCGAACAGTGAAAAGCCGGAGTATATTGAAAATCTGTTTCAGCTCATGCGCCTGACCGGTACTCCTGAAATGGCCGCTGATTATGAAGCCTCGTATAACGGCTGTGTGATTCGTTATGGCAATATGAAAAAAGATCTGGCGGAAGCGCTGGTCTCTTTCGTAAAGCCTATCCGCGAGCGCACCATCGAGCTGCAGAAAGACGAAGCAAGCCTGCAGAAAATACTGAAGCAGGGAGCAGAAAAGGCACGGGAAAGCGCATCAAAAACAATTGCGGAAGCAAGAAAGATGATCGGCATCCGTTATTATTGACCTTATTGATACAGGAGCTCAAAAAGTCACGGAGGTTTTTGCATTCTGAGTTTTTGCATTTTACATTCAAAAAACTGCATTTTAAATTAAATATGAAAGTTGTACTCTTTGCCGGTGGTCGGGGCACGCGTATTTCCGAAGAATCTTCGCTGCGGCCAAAGCCGATGATCGAAATTGGCGGCAAGCCTATCCTGTGGCATATCATGAAGCAATATGCTGCTTATGGCCATACCGAATTTATCATCTGTCTGGGCTATAAAGGCTGGATGATCAAGGAGTATTTCATCAACTATTTTATGCACAATGCAGATGTGACGGTAGACCTCGCCAGCAATTCTGTAGAAGTGCACAACAACTTTGCGGAGCCCTTCAAGATATCGCTCATCGATACCGGGCTGGATACCATGACGGCCGGGCGCCTGAAGCGCGTGCTGCCTTACGTGGGCGATGAACCATTCATGCTTACTTACGGTGACGGTGTGAGCAATGTGGATATGAATGAGCTGATCGCTTTTCACAAAGCCAGCGGCAAGGTCTGCACGATGACGGCCATCCAGGCGACCAGCAGGTTTGGCGTGCTCAATATCGAAGAAAATGGCACCATCGATTCTTTCGAAGAAAAGCCGGCGGAAAGCGGCACCTGGATTAATGGAGGTTTCTTTGTCATTAATCCGGAAATCAAGAATTATCTGCAGGGCGACATGGACGACATTATGTGGGAGCGCGACCCCATGAACAGCCTCGCCGCCGACCGCCAGATCGCCGCCTACCGGCACCACGATTTCTGGAAATGCATGGATACCCTGCGCGATAAGGAAGAGCTGGAATATATGTGGGATCATGTAGCGCCGTGGAAGACGTGGTGATTTTTATCTTTAGTCAATAGTCGTTTGCGTGTTATGAAATCCGGTGTTTTGAGGAGATCCGCTCTTGGCAGAAAGCTCAGGAAATAATCCTGATCATTTATCGGATTCTTAAAGAGAATAGTGACTTCGGTTTTTGCGATCAGATAATATGAGCTGCTGTATCTGTTTCAAACAATATTGCCGAAGGCTTTGAAAGAAGTTAAGATGCGGATTTTGTACGTTTACTTTATTATGCTAAAGATTCAATAGGTGAAGTGAGATCCATGCTATAACTAGCAGTAGAGTCAGAATATATTGACCAGAATGCTCATCAGCAATTGCTTCGGCTATCCAATGAAATATCTATACTAATTACGGCGCTAATCAAAAGCATTGCCAATAAAGGACGAGGAACAGAGTTAAATACAATTAGGGCGAACGACCAATGACAAACGACTACCGACTTCTACAACAAACATTTAAAGACAAACGCGTCTTCCTGACCGGACACACCGGCTTCAAAGGCGCGTGGATGCTGCAGATATTGAAAATGCTTGGTGCAGATGTAAAAGGCTATTCCTTGGAAACTGAGCACCGCAATGATTTATATAATGAGATCAATGGCGATGAACTATGCTACTCTTCGGTAATTGGTGATCTGAGCGATCTGCGTAAGCTGCAGGGTGAATTGGTTCGCTTTGAGCCGCATTTTGTCTTTCATCTGGGTGCGCAGGCTTTGGTGCGCCGCAGCTATGAGCAGCCTGTTGAGACCTTTCTGACCAATGCACAGGGCACTGCGCACGTGCTGGAAGGCGTAAGATCTTTACAGAATCCCTGCATTGCATTGATGATCACCACCGATAAAGTCTATGAAAATCCGGAGCGTGGAGAAGCGTTTAAAGAAGAGGACAAGCTCGGCGGCTACGATCCATACAGCGCCAGCAAAGCGGCCGCGGAAATAATTATTGATTCTTACAGAAGATCTTTTTTTCATCCTGAGAAATATGAGCAGCATCAAAAAGCAGTTGCTTCTGTGCGGGCAGGTAATGTGATTGGCGGCGGCGACTGGAGCGATGATCGTATAGTGCCGGATATTGTACGCGCCATCGAGCGTGGCGAAGCCGTGAAGCTGCGCAATCCGCAATCAGTAAGGCCATGGCAGCATGTGCTGGAACCGGTATGCGCTTACCTGTACCTCGCTGCAAAAATGGTGGAAAAACCGGCTGCGCTCAGCACCGCATTCAACTTTGGTCCTGAGCCGGAAGACATGCTTACGGTAGAAACGCTGACCCGCATCTTTATAGAAAAATTCGGTACCGCCATGAATTACCAGGTTCATGAGAATGTAGCAGCTGTGCATGAGGCTAAGCTACTTATACTGGACAGCAATAAAGCAAAAGAAACCCTGGGCTGGGCACCGAAGCTTAATGCCCGCACCGCGATCGAGTGGACCGCAGAATGGTATGCCGATAAACAGCGAAGTGCCGCAGACCGTTGCATGGATCAGATTACGCGCTATTTTAGCATTGCCAAATAATGATCTGAACAGCCATGGAAGCTACCCACTGCCTGAATTGCAATGAACCCTTACAGGGTAATTATTGTCATCAATGCGGGCAAAAAGCAGCCACACACCGCTTATCCATGAAGCACTTTTTCCTGCACGATATGGTGCATGGATTCTGGCATTTGGAGCGGGGCATTCTCTACTCACTGAAAGGAATATTGCTGAGGCCGGGCAAAACAGTCAAGGAATACATAGCCGGAAAGAGAGCCGGACATTTTAATATTATTACATTGCTTTTGCTGCTATCCGGTCTGCTCTTTTTTATTTCCGACAAGCAGGATTTGAACGGAAATCATGGTTCGTTTTCATTGGGTGAATATGATATTACAGAATGGGTACATCATTACGCAAAATACATCCTGTTATCTGTAACACCGTTTCTTGCTATTATCGGGCAGCTGGTCTTCCGCCGTGCACACTACAACTTTACAGAGCATCTGCTTATTTACTGCTACTATCTTACTGCCGTTATTGTTGTGTATATTATTGCCGGTGCGCTGAACTGGGCTACTGGTTTGCGGTACGATGAGATGTTTGATTATATTAAGCTCGCATCGATGCTGGTGTGTTACTTTTTTGTGCTTTGGCAATGTCATGGTGCTAATTATTCAGTGGTGGGGTGGCTTTGGCGTGTGTTGACTTCTATAGTGCTGTTGGCCGTTGTATTATTGGTACTTATATTGGTAATTGTTGGTACCGCTCACTGGCTGACCGGTACAAAATCCCTGATCGTTTCATGAAAAATGATTCACCGGCTCAATTGCTCACGATGCCGCGTTTCGATGACAACCGCGGCGCATTTATCAAGACGTTTCATGATACAACCCTGAAAAGCGCAGGCATACATTTTCAGTTGAAAGAAAGCTATTTCTCGATTTCAAAGAAAAATGTGATCCGGGGCATGCACTTTCAGTTGCCGCCGCACCAGCACGCTAAAATTGTGTTTTGTCCGCAGGGCGCAATACTGGATGTAATTCTGGATCTGCGCAAAGATTCACCTGCTTATGGCATGTATGAAGCAGCCATCCTTTCTGCAGAAAACAATAAAGCATTCTACATTCCCGAAGGCTGCGCGCATGGCTTCAAATCACTGACAGATGATGCGCTCACCTATTACCTTGTATCTTCTGAATACAGCAAAGAGCATGATACCGGAATCCGGTTTGATAGCTTTGGCTTTGATTGGGATCTAACTGATCCGATCCTTTCGGAGCGCGATCTTTCCTTTAGGGAACTGAACGATTTTCAGTCGCCATTTTGATGGGCGTTATTAGATTGGGATGGTTGAAAGCTTATTTGGCCTTATATAATTCGAGCAACCGATCTGCTGCCTGGTAGGAAGTGATTTTGCCATTTTTTAATTCCTCCAATAATTGCGGATAAGCTGTATTTACACGCTCGTTCCGGAAGAAAAGCTTCTTGATGGTGTCGCCGATCGTCTCTTCCATCCAATAGACAGCCTGCTTTTTACGCTTCTCCTCAAAGTAGCCATTGGTGAGGTTGTGCCGCCAATGTTGCTCAATCGTTTTCCAGATCGTATCAATACCATCGCCCGTAAGGGAAGAGCAGATGCCGGTCACCGGTATCCAGCCGGAAGGGTGGGCGGGAAGCAGGTGCATGGCTCTGCGGTATTCGGTAGCCGCCAGCTTGGCGCGGTTGATATTATCGCCGTCTGCTTTGGTGATGAAGAGGGCATCTGCCATCTCAATGATTCCGCGCTTGATACCCTGCAATTCATCGCCTGCCCCGGCCAGCATCAGCAACAGAAAAAAATCAGCCATTGAATGCACCGCCGTTTCTGATTGACCAACACCTACTGTTTCTACAAAAATGATTTCAAATCCGGCAGCTTCGCAGAGATAAATGGCTTCTCTCGTTTTACGTGCTACACCGCCCAGCGAGGTGCCCGCGGGCGAAGGGCGTATAAATGCGTTCGGATGGACCGATAGCTTTTCCATTCTCGTTTTATCGCCCAGAATGCTCCCTTTGGAAAGGGAGCTGGTAGGGTCGATGGCCAGTACAGCTGTTTTTTTGCCTAATGTATCTGCTACGTAAATGCCGAACTTTTCTATAAATGAGCTTTTACCCACGCCGGGAACGCCTGTGATGCCTATGCGAACAGACTTTCCGGTGAATGGAAGGCACTGTTCAATGATCTGCCCGGCAATCTGCTGATGGGCGGGCAGGGTACTTTCTGCCAACGTAATGGCACGTCCGAGCATAGCGATGTTACCCGAACGGATGCCGGACATGTAATCGCTTATGGTGGGCTTGCTGGCGATGGTGATTTTAATGTTTGGTACTTAACGCGCCTCGGGACGCGTTCCTACAGGTTAAAGACGGGCTTTCAGCTTTTTCAGAATATCCTGCGCTGCTACAGAGATGACCGTTCCCGGACCGAATATCGCGCTGACGCCGGCTTTGAATAAAAAATCATAATCCTGCGGAGGAATGACGCCCCCTGCCACCACCATGATGTCTTCGCGGCCGAAGCCCTTTAGCTCCTCAATGACCTGTGGCACCAGCGTTTTATGACCTGCGGCGAGGCTCGATACGCCCAGTATGTGCACATCGTTTTCTACAGCCTGCCTGGCAGCCTCATACGGTGTCTGGAAGAGCGGACCAATGTCCACATCGAAGCCCATATCGGCGAAAGAGGTTGAGATGACCTTTGCGCCCCGGTCGTGGCCATCCTGCCCCATCTTGGCGATCATGATGCGCGGGCGGCGACCATCTAATGCGGCAAACTCATCGGCCAGATTACGGGCTTTCTCAAAATTCTTATCCATAGATATTTCGGCTGAGTACACACCGGAAATAGAGCGGATAGTAGCCTGATAACGACCAAATATTTTTTCGCAGGCCAATGAAATTTCACCCAGCGAAGCGCGCTTGCGCGCCGCATCCACCGCCAGCTCCAGCAGATTGCCCTCACCGGTACGGCAACATTCGGTAATTGCATCCAGCGCAGCAATCACGTCTTCATTATTCCGCTCTGCACGCAGCTTTTCAAGTCGCTCTATCTGCGATTGGCGCACTTTGGTATTGTCTACCTCAAGCGTTTCGAGCAGCTCATTATTTTCCACGCGGTATTGGTTCACTCCCACAATCATATCCTTGCCACTGTCGATGCGCGCCTGCTTTTTGGCTGCGGCTTCTTCGATGCGCATCTTCGGCACGCCCGTTTCAATTGCTTTGGCCATACCGCCCAGCTCTTCAATTTCCTCAATCAGCTGCCATGCTTTCTGCGCCAGCTCATTGGTCAGGTACTCTACATAATACGAGCCGCCCCATGGGTCCACCGTTTCCGTAATGCCTGTTTCTAACTGCAGGCAAAGTTGCGTATTGCGCGCAATGCGGGCCGAAAAATCCGTTGGTAGCGCAATGGCTTCGTCCAGCGCATTGGTATGCAGGCTCTGTGTGCCGCCAAGTGCTGCGGCCATCGCTTCAATATTGGTACGGGCCACATTGTTGAACGGGTCCTGTTCGGTAAGGCTCCATCCGGATGTCTGGCAGTGGGTGCGCAGCGCCAGCGATTTATCGCTTTTCGGATTGAATGCTTTCACGATTTTAGACCACAGCATACGTCCTGCGCGCAACTTGGCAATCTCCATGAAATGGTTCATGCCAATGGCCCAGAAGAAAGAAAGGCGCGGTGCAAACTGATCGATGTCAAGACCTGCTTTCAGTCCCGTGCGTATGTACTCCAAGCCATCGGCCAAGGTGTAGGCCAGCTCAATATCAGCGGTAGCGCCGGCTTCCTGCAGGTGGTAGCCCGATATACTGATCGAGTTGAACTTCGGCATATACTTTGAAGTGTACTCAAAAATATCTGCAATGATCTTCATGCTTGGTCCGGGCGGATACACGTAAGTGTTGCGCACCATGAACTCTTTGAGAATATCATTCTGAATGGTTCCGGTCAGCTTCTCCTTCGGTACGCCCTGTTCTTCTGCCGCTACAATATAAAAAGCCAGCACCGGCAGCACGGCACCGTTCATCGTCATAGATACAGACATCTCCTCTAGCGGGATCTGATCGAAAAGCGTCTTCATATCCAGAATGGAATCGATGGCAACACCTGCCTTGCCTACATCGCCCACTACGCGCTCATGATCGCTATCGTAGCCCCGGTGCGTAGCGAGGTCAAAAGCTACGGAAAGTCCTTTTTGTCCGGCAGCGAGATTACGTCGGTAGAATGCATTGGATTCCTCAGCCGTTGAAAAGCCCGCATACTGGCGTATGGTCCATGGATTGCGGACATACATGGTGGAGTAGGGGCCGCGCAGGAATGGGGGAATACCTGCCGCAAAATGAAGCTGCTTTAATCCGCTCACATCACTGGCCCTATAAGTTTGCTTTATCCCGATGCCTTCTGCGGAGGTGAAAGTGGGCGGCTCGTTTTCTTCCTCTGCACTTATGCCGGACTTATAACTGATCTTACTAAAATCTTTTCTCATGCGGATGCTGCTTTAGGTTCATTCGCTAATCTTTCTGACTCAGCTGCGGCCGCCAGTCGCACTGGTTTTAATGGCTTGATAGCGGCATTTCCAAATGAATGGGTTTCCTGTGGTGTCATTTTTCCGGCCATATGCTGAGTCATGAGCGGATATTTATTTACGCCTACCAATATCTTTTTGCCTTCATCAAATAAGGCTTGTTCAGCTGCTGCAAACTGCTCGATCTGCTGTTGAATGGCGCCCTTTTTCAGGCATTCGATCAATCCGCCATGTTGTTCTATATCCTGAAAATAAGTCCATGCCTTCTGCGCCAGATCTTCGGTGAGCGTTTCTATATAATAGGAACCTGCAGCTACATCGCTGGCCTTATCAAAATAGCTTTCGCCTTTGAGGATAAGCTGGATGTTGCGCGCCATGCGATTACTGAATTCATCCGGCTGCTTGTACGTGCTATCGAATGGCAGCACTTCAAGGCTGTTACATCCACCTGCTATTGCTGCCATGGCGCCTGTAGCTGTGCGCAGCAGATTGTTGTGCTGATCGTAGATCGTGAGGTTACGCTCTGCTGAAGTTGTATGGATATAGATTGTGTTGTCTGCCTGGTAACTATCGAGCAGGAGAGAAAATACTTTGCGAACAGCTCGTATTTTGGCAATTGCGGTAAAGTAATTTGCGCCGGCAGCTATACTCAACTGAACTTTTACACTGGCCGGGTTGCTGATTAACGCCAGATATTCATTGGCGTGTGCGAGCATACAGGCTATCTCATAAGCCGGCGAAGCTCCGGCTTCATGGTAGATAGCCGCGTTGATGCAAACGTTCCTGCAATCTGTATTGTTCTCTATAAAAGCTTTGTATGCTTCCATATCCTGTTGTGCCCCTTTCCGCCAGTTACCGGTACAAATCAGCTGTTCGAGCGGGTCATAATTGATCGTGAGATTCAGTTGTGCTCTGTTCAGGTTTATGGATTGCAGGTAATGGTCAAAATTCTGAGTGATGGCTATCGCATTCTCTGTATAGATGTATAGCTGTAGCGCAATGTATTCAATCCCGATCTCTTTCAGCAAAATTCCAAAATCAACCGGCTTCGAAATTTTAAAAATCAGCGCTGTTATACCATTGTTCAAAAGCTTCAGCGCGTTTGCATTGGCAGAGCCGGCATCTTCCACCTCTATAGAATCACTTATTTCCCAGTCTGCGAATGAGAACAATGGCTGCTCCGCATCAATATCTTCCTGCGTATAGAAAGGTGCTATCTTAATTCCATCAGGCGTCAGATGTTCCAACGTATCAAAATCCACCCCTTTCAGGTCTCTGGTGGCTTGATCTATCCATTGCTGCTTGCTGGTGCCGGGGAATGCATCCATCAAATCTTTCGGGTCTTCCATATTCATAGTCACAGATAATTAAGCGCTCGCCTGCGGACCATAACTGAGCACTTTGCGCGCTTCTTCATTGATCATGTTCAGTGCAACCTCACCCGGCAGACTTTCTTCGGAAGAAGTTACGAGATAGTCCATCAGTTTCAGCTGTAATTCTTTTGCGGGCGCTTCAGGATCAAGCTGCTGCGCGAGGGTATGTACCATAGAAATCGACTGTTCTTTGGCGTGATGCACCGTTTGCCATACCTGACGGGTCACGTAAATCTGCTGGGAAAGGTTGTGCTCAAATTCTGCATTCAGCGTATAAACCAGCGCATAGCGCAGGTCAGCCACATTCATTTCTTTTTGGTAAAGGCGCGGAATAATGGTGCGGTAATGAATGCGCTCAATCAAAATAGCCAGCCGCTCATAAGCCTGCAGGCGCAGGGGAATGGTGATCTGCTGCGTATCGTTCAGCATAGAAAGCTGGTCGCGGTGTAGCTGTGTGGTGAGAAAGCGCTGCACCATAGAATAGGTAGCCAGCAATACTATAAGGGCCGGAACCGTATATTTTGCCAGCTCAAGCAGTTGCGGCAGGAATGAATTCATGATTGCAGATAAGTTTTTTTAGACGGCGCAAAATAAGATTAATAGTTTACTTGCCGACTGGACCAATCCTTTTGGCATAGGTTGCTGTGGGATGCTTCCTTGCGTCAGCATGACCTGACCTATGTACGCAAGTTTATCCTGAGGTGCGAAGGATCTTACAGCGCGCAGGCGCTGAAATGAAATTGTGTCTGAGAAAGAAACAAGGCTAAAAGTGGGTAATTTATCGCTGAACCTGTTGTGGCATAGAATTTTTAGGAAGCATTATGAACTTATATCACTTTCCAAAACAACATTATGCAAAACCAGGAAGCACTCACCGAAGTATTAAATGATCTTGTAAAGATCAACAATGATCGTATTGCAGGCTATGAGCGCGCGATCAATGAGTCAAAAGACATGGATGTTGACCTTAAGACTACATTTGAAGGCATGATCCGCGAGAGTGAAGGGTATAAAAGCGATCTTGTCTCAAAGATGAGCGCATTGGGTGGAGAGCCATCCGAAGACACTACCGTTTCCGGCAAGATCTACCGCGCCTGGATGGATGTGAAGGCAACCTTTACCGGCAGCAGCCGTAAGGCCATCCTGGAAAACTGTGAATTTGGCGAAGATGCCTGGCGCCGTGCTTACGAAGCAGCTCTTGCTTCCGATGCAGAAATGAGTGCTGAGATCCGCCAGCTCATTACCGAGCAGTACAATTCAGAAAAAAATGCGCACGACCTCATCAAGAAGTACCGCGATGCGCAGGCTGCGATGGATAAGTAGATTATCCTCAGTCGTCCAATATTCATCAATCAAACCAAAACAATCATCATGAAAAAGACAATCCAGTTATTTTTTGCAGGCGCTATGTCGCTGGCAGTTGCCTCTTGCGGCAACAATAACAGCGATGGCGTAAAAACGGATGCTGATACTACCAAGATGGGTATGCAGGATGCAAAGGATACCGCCAAAGCTACCAACGATGCAGCTATGGCAGCTCCACAGGAGAAAGATGCTGATTTCGTAACAGAAGTAGCTGCGGCTAATATGGCTGAGCTGGCAGTACATGCTGCTGCTATTGCACATACTACCAACAAGGATGTGAAGGATGCAGCAAAAATGATGCAGACCGACCATAAGAAGATGGGTGATGGAGTGATGGCTTATGCCAAGAAGAACAATATTGCATTGCCCGGCGATGCTGACAACAGCAAGAAGGAAGACCTCGCAGAAATGGAAAAGAAGACTGGTATGGACTTCGATAAAGCTTATGCCGACCATCTGGTAGATGCGCACGAAAAGCTGATCAAAAAGTTTGAAGACAATGAAGGCAAGCGTACAGATGCTGAGCTGAACAAGATGATCTCAGACAATCTGCCAACGCTTCGTCATCACCTGGAGATGTCTAAAGAGCTTCAGACCAAGCTGAATACGGCTAAGTAAGGATTTATAACAGGTTGAATAACAAAGGGCATCTAAAAGATGCCCTTTGTTATTTTTAGAAAGAGGGTTGAATGGCTTTATCGCTTTAGGCGTTGAAAATCAATTCACCTTAGCCTTATTATTGCTGTTTTGCAGCGGGAAAGGTCGCCTTTCTGGTGTAAAACAATTCCGTTCCAGCCCAAAACGAGCCCGCTCAGGCTCTCTGCAAGCTTGCTCAGGCGTTCAGGACGCTCCCTCAATGGCGCTGCAAGCTCACTCAGCCGTTCAGGGCGCTCCCTCAATGATTGCGGGACGAGGGGAAATTATATGTTTCAGGATAAAGGATGTGCGATTTGCCGGAGCAGAAAAATAAAGCATAAAAGAAACAGCGACTTGTCATTTCTGCTTCGCAGAGAGAAGCGTTTCCCGAAGGGAATCCCGCAAGGGACCGCGCGCAGCGCAGAGGGAATATTAGTTATTGAGAGGCATTATTCTGACAATCCATCTCTTTAAAGAGAAGCCATTCCGCTTTCAGATGCCTTTGTAGATTATGTTCCCCACCGCCCCATAAAGATTATACCATAACGCCGGGTGGCGCACTTTGCACTACTCATCGTTTTTCTCCATTAAGTCTCTGACAGCTAGTAATTAATTATTTAGATGCCGCTTTGCACCCAATGGTGGCAAAGAATTTTCTTATCCTAAGCAAAACGACTTATTATGTGGACACAACAAAATAACAACCTGAACGAGTCCGTGCCATATATGAATACGCTGACCACGTGTGTAAACAAGGTAGTGAAGGATGGATTTGTAGATAGCTTCAAAGTAACGTCGCGCGGATTGTACTCCTGCGCCAAGAGCCGTTACTTCAGGCCTGAGCAAGTAAGCGTGGTTGACTTCTACCGATTTGAAGGGCAGAGCGATCCCAGCGATAACGCGATCATGTATGTGATCGAAACTGCGGA
The DNA here is from genome assembly GCA_965200035.1 of Chitinophagaceae bacterium. Taxonomy (GTDB): domain Bacteria; phylum Bacteroidota; class Bacteroidia; order Chitinophagales; family Chitinophagaceae; genus UBA1952. The sequence goes on from OZ241334.1 coordinate 3,728,232, forward strand.
TGGCATCAAAGGCACACTGATTGATGCTTATGGCGCTTATGCAGACGCTGGCGTGAATGTATTTATGAAAGAAGTTGAAGACATTCGTAAGAAAGTAGTCAAGAACGATAGACATGAATGCTAAAGGCTGATGAAATAACATCGTCGGTACTCGCATTGATTTGAAGCCGGAGAACAACTTGTTCTCCGGCTTTGTTTTTGGCATCATCCTTAAGCAGGGATTTAGGTACAGCATGTAATATGAAGCAGGATGAGCAAAGCCAAAAAACTAAACGAAGATGAGCGCCCGAAAATAGCAGCAAGCAAGTACGCATATCACCTCGATATGCCACCTATCCGTAAAGATTATGCGGGCAGCGGAAAGCTCACCGGGAAGACCGCACTGATTACCGGCGGCGATAGTGGCATCGGCCGCTCTGTAGCCGTTCATTTTGCCCGTGAGGGCGCAGATATAGCCATCGTATATAACTTCAGTGATGAAGATGCGCTGGAAACGCAAAAGCTGGTAGAATCAGAAGGCAGAAAATGCAGGCTGTTCAAAGGCGATGTGGCCAGAGAAGTCTTCTGCAAAAAGGCGGTAGCAGGCACCGTAAGCACACTCGGAAAGCTAGATATTCTGGTCAACAACGCCGGCATTCACGAAGATGATAAAGACATATCAGGTATCACAAAACAACAATTGCTACGGACTTTCGAGGTCAATATTTTTTCCTTCTTTTATTGCGCGCAGGCTGCGCTGGAAGTAATGGGCGAGGGCAGCGTTATCATCAATACAGCCTCTGTGGTCGCTTATAGAGGTAGTGATCATCTGCTGGACTATGCCGCAACAAAAGGTGGAATAGTGGCCTTTACCAGATCGCTGTCCGCCAACCTGGCTAAACAGAAAATAAGAGTGAATGCTGTAGCACCCGGCCCCGTATGGACGCCTCTTGTAGTTGCTGCATTTAATGATAAGGATTTGAGCAAGTTTGGAAAAGATACGCCACTTGGCCGTGCGGGGTATCCGCAGGAGCTGGCGCCTGCCTATGTGTACCTCGCATCCAACGATAGCAGCTATGTAACCGGGCAGGTTATCCATGTAAACGGTGGGGAGATTGTAAACTCCTGATACACATATTGAGGCGATCATGCCACACAAGGGTGATAATCGTCATGTTTTGGATATAATTCATAAAAATTATTCCATCCTTTGTAATGGTTAAAATTTAATTAATAATATATTTTTTTAAAAAAATGAACGTTTTTTAAGCGTTTGGCCTTTCGATTGCATTAGTAATCGTACAGATAACCAAGACCAAAAACGTTCACCATGATATCACAGCAGCAGACTCAAAAGCAACACCTCAAAATACTTCCTCAGCAAATTCAGCTCCTTAATCTGTATTTCCTGAACACGATAGAGCTGGAGCAACGCATGAAGAATGAAATGGAGGAAAATCCATTCCTCGATGTCACCAGCGAAGAGAAGTACGATGAAGCAGATAATAAACAGGAAGCAGTAAAAGATTACAGCGACTGGGAGGAGTATGGATATGATGATGTACCAGACTACAAGCAGGAGTATCAGAACTATTTCAGCAGTGAAGATGCGCCGCAAATGGTGATCACCAGCCCGAGCCATTTCAAGGATGAAGCCAAGCAACAATTGCGCATGCTTCCGATGGAAGAGAAGGACCAGGCGATTGCAGAATACCTCATTGATGTGCTGGACAACCACGGCCTGATGGAGAAAGACCTGGAAGAAGTAGCCGATGACCTTTCCTTTCACGTACAGGGCTTAGTGGATGTAACCACTATAGAGCGCCTGCTCGAAGTGATTCAGACGCTGGACCCGGTAGGCATCGGTGCCCGCAGCGTGCAGCACTGTCTTGTACTGCAGCTTGAAAAGCTGGATCTGCGTGTACCTACCAACCGCGTAGCGCACCGCCTGATCAAAATTCATTATAATGATCTGATGCACCGCCAGTTTGAGAAGATACAGCACGCGCTCGGCATCGATGAGGAAGAGTTGCGCATCGTATTGAATCTGGTAGGCACGCTGAAGTTCTACCCGGTATCTGAAAATGCTTCTTCCTTTGAGCCGAAGAGCACCATCATTCCCGATTATATCATTACACGTTTTGGTGACAATATCCAAGTGAATTTGCTTACCCAAAAAGCCAATTCCATTTTTGTAAATCAAACTCTTTACGATCAGCTGGCGCAGCAATGCAGCGGCCGTGATAAAGGCGCAGGACAATATGTAAGAAGCAAGCTCGCTGCTGCGCAATGGTTTGTAAATGCCATCCGTCAGCGTGAAGACACGATGCTGCGCATCATGCAGTGCATTGTACAATTCCAGCACGACTATTTTCAGGAAGGCGATATCCGTCTGCTGAGGCCTATGGTATTGCGTATGGTAGCAGAGCAGTCCGGCTGCGATATCTCTACTGTAAGCCGCATTACCAGCAATAAGTACGCAGATACTCATTTCGGCCTTATCTACCTTAAAGACCTGTTCAGCGAAGGCATTGCAGACAAGAAGGGCGAGGTTATCAGCAATAAGGTAATCCAGTCCGTGATCGAAGAAGCGATTGAAGGCGAAGACAAGCGCCATCCGTTCACCGATCAGCAACTGGTCAATATCCTTTCGGCGAAAGGATATAACATTGCACGCCGTACTGTAGCCAAATACCGGGAGCAGCTGCGCATTCCCATCGCACAGATACGCGCTGTATGGGCCTGATCCGGCACTGAGTTTTTGCCTATGAATCCTTACATTTAGGACACCACACACTTACACACACAACAACCGATAAATGCTTTATGGCAAGAAAGATCTTAGTGATAGATGATGATAATGATATGTGCATGTTGCTCAACCGCTTCCTTACCCGGAATGGCTATGAGGTGACAGGCATGAATACAGGCGCCCTGGCTCTTGAATGGATGAAGAAAAATACTCCGGACCTGGTGCTCTGCGATTACCGGCTGGACGATATTACCGGCATGGACCTTCTGCCGAAAATCAAACAATTGCATCCTGTGGTGCCAGTGATCATCATTACCGGCTACAGTGATGTGAAAGATGCGGTCGAGATCATGAAGCTTGGAGCTTACGACTATGTAACCAAGCCTTTGCTGCCGGATGAAATTCTGATCACGATCAAGAAAGCGCTTGACAGCGAGGCTCAGGAGGCTGGGCAAACCACCTCACAACCTGCTACTCCTACCATTACCGGTAATGTACCGGCACAGAAGAAGAAAAAAGCAGAAAATGCCTGGGGCAATGACCAGTATATCCTGGGCGAGAGCGAAGAATTTGCCAACATTGTAAAGCAGATAGAACTAGTAGCTCCCACTAACTTCAGCGTTATCATTTATGGCGAGAGCGGTAGCGGTAAAGAAGCCATCGCACAGATCATCCATAAGAAAAGCAAGCGCGCGGGTAAGCCATTCATCGCCATCGACTGTGGCGCATTGTCTAAAGAACTGGCCGGCAGTGAGCTGTTCGGCCATGAAAAGGGTGCATTCACCGGCGCGCTGAATCAAAAGATCGGCAGCATGGAGCTGGCCAATGAAGGAACTATTTTCCTCGATGAAATATCCAATCTTTCTTACGATATTCAGGTATCCCTGTTGCGCGTTGTGCAGGAGCGGAAGATTCGCAGAGTAGGGGGTAATAAAGATATTGATCTCGATGTGCGCATCATTGTCGCATCCAACGAAAAGCTGTGGGAATCTGCCCGCAATGGCAAGTTCCGTGAAGACCTTTTCCACCGTTTCAACGAATTCAGCATAGATGTGCCTCCATTGCGTGAGCGTAAGGGTGATGTAATGATCTTCGCCAATCACTTTCTCAACCTGACCAATACAGAACTGGAAAAGAATGTGAGAGGCTTTTCACCCGAAGTACAGGAAATCTTCAAGAACTATATCTGGTATGGTAATCTGCGTGAGCTGAAAAATGTGGTCAAGCGCGCTACGCTGCTTACAGACGGTGATTATGTTGAGTCAAAGTCGCTGCCTTTCGAGATCACGAATTTCGCCCGTCTTCAGTTCGATAGTCCAGCGCCTGCTGTTCGTCCCACTAAATCAGAACCGATCGCTACCATACCAATCGTTTCCAAAGCTCCGGTCTCTTATGAGAATAAGCTGAAAAGCGCCAATATAGATGCGGAGTATGAGGTAATACTCGAAGCGCTCAAGCAGGCCAATTTTAATAAAAGCAAAGCTGCAAAGCTGTTGAACATAGATCGTAAGACGCTTTACAACAAGATGAAGCAGTACCAGGCATTTAATCTTGAGGAAGAATGATACAGAAGAAAGGAAAAATGCAGCCCTCATCCGGCGCGGTGCGCATTCTCATTGTTGATGATGACGAAGATGATTTTCTCATTACCAGCGAATACATCCGGCATATCCAGGGCTCCAATTTTGAGATCGACTGGTGCTACAATTATGAAGAAGCGCTGGAGCTCATGTGCGCTAATAAACATGACTTGTACTTCACTGACTATCGGTTGGGTGCAAAGTCTGGTGTAGATCTGCTGAAAGATATTTCAGAAAAAGGCTGCGAAGTTCCCATCATCCTGCTTACCGGCAAAGGCAACCGCGAGGTGGATATGGAAGCTATGCAACTGGGCGCTGTGGACTATCTCATCAAGACGGAGCTTACAGTTGAAAAAATGGAGCGCTGTATCCGGTATGCGCTTGAGCGAGCCGCTTCGCTTCGCGCCCTGAAGGCCAACGAGCGTAAGTACCGAAGCGTATTTGAGAAGTCAAAGGATCTGGTATTTCTTGCCGATGACATGCTTGATTTTCAGGACGTAAATAATGCCGCGCAAACGCTGCTTGGTTATAATAAGGAAGAGCTGCTGCAGATGAATCTTTGCGACCTTATGGATCAGGCGCAGCATAAAAAATATTTGCTGCAGACCTTACAGTCGCGCAAAGAGATCAACGATTGGGAAGTAATCCTCACTACCAAATTGGGCGATAAAAAAATATGCACATTAACGGCAGCGCGGGAAGACCAGTACAATGAGATTGATTATATACAAGGCATCATCCACGATATAACTAACCTGCGTCGGGAAGAGAAAGCCGCTTTACAGGCGGAAAAGCTTGCTGCAGCCGGTCGCCTGGTACGCACGCTCGCCCATGAGGTTAGAAATCCGCTCAATAACATTACTCTTTCGGTGGAACAATTGGCTCAGGAAGGTATCAGTGAAGGCGCAGAGCTTTACCTCAATATTATTCAACGCAACAGCAAACGGATCAGCAGCCTTATCAGCGAGCTGCTCAATACATCCCGCCCTACCGATGTGGTGCTGGAAGAAGAGATTCTGCAAACGATTACCGATGATGTGATCGGCGCTGCTATTGACCGCATCACACTTAAGCACATCACGCTCCACGTAAGCTATCCGGAAGAGCCGGTGCGCATCAAAGCTGATAAAGACAAGCTCAAACTTGCGCTGCAGAACATTGTGATCAACGCCATAGAAGCGATGGAAGATGGAAAGGGCAGATTGTCTGTTTCGCTTCATTTGCTTACCTCATCTGTAGTATTAAATATCAATGACAATGGTTGTGGCATAAGTGAAGAAAATATTGCCCGCTTATTTGAGCCTTATTTTACCCAAAAACGCAATGGTATGGGGCTTGGGCTGGCTTTTACGCTTAATATCCTGCAATCGCATAAAGCAACGGTGGATGTGAACTCCATGGAAGGCTACGGATCTACCTTTACGATCACTTTCCCGCTTTCCGGCATGGAAGATCAGGAGCTGCTGGTGAGTGGAGAAGAAGATCAGGAGATGAAGCTGCATTTCAATTATCCGGACGAAGAGGTGGCATAGTCTTTTATGGGTCTTAGTATAACTCACCAAAACATTTATACTATGAGAAGCATATTGTATCTTATCGCTGTTATTCTGGTAATCGGCTGGCTCTTCGGCGCGTTCATCCACCCATTCGGTGGTAACCTGATCCATATCCTGCTAGTCATCGCCATTATCTCAATCCTGCTGGGCTTTATACGCCGTGGCTCTGTTGACTAAATAATACTAAAAAGGAAAAGCAGAATGCACATTGTGCATTCTGCTTTTTTATGTCTGTATGTTTTGTATTTAAAAATTCAGGTAAAAAAGGAAAGGAAATTATTGCTGATCTTCCGCTTCCACATCTTCCGGCTGTGGCGAAGAGGCAAGATGAATCAGGTGATCGAGATCTGCAAAGCTGATGGGCTTTTCCAATATGGTGAACTTAGCGTCAGCGGGCATTGGAGGAATCTGCGGATGGTAGGCACTGATGAGATATAAGTGCATTTTGGGGAAAGAAGTAGCCAAACCCGGCGCCTCAACCCATCCAAGTCCGTCAGGCAGATTATTGTCGAGAAATAATAATTGCGGATTTTCGGCTTCGATTTTCCCCAATCCATCATCCAATGAATGAGCAAGTGAAACCTGATAACCCTTACGTTGTAAGTAACTTTTCAGAAGAAGACATAGATCAACCTCGTCATCAATAATAAGAGCTTTCATAATTTAGAACAGTATCTGAACCATTATTGCTGTTTAACCTGCTAGATGAGTAACAAAAACATTGCCAAAAAACCCGTTGAAGACTGAAAATATAAAAATCAAGGTTTTTTTACAGAAAATTCGTTACCAGTGTATTAACCCGGCAGGCTGGATGTCTGTACCCAGTATTCGCGAAGCGTAGCAACGATCCCTAACAAATGCTCAAAACTATTGGGCTTGGTTACGTATGAGTTGGCACCCAGCTCATAGCAGCGCACCATTTCCTGTTCATTGCTTGTGGTGCTGAAGATGACCACCGGTATTTTCTTCCATTCAGCATTCTGCTTGATCTCTTTCAGCACCTCGCGCCCGTCCTTTTTGGGCATATTGAGGTCAAGCAGGATAAAGCGCGGTAACTGGTTGTCCTTCACCGAATGCAGGTGCTCCATGACCTCCACGCCATTCTCTACAAATTGTAACGTATCCTGAAAGCCATTCTCTTTAAAAGCCGTTTGAAGCAGAAACCGGTCGTCGGCATCGTCTTCAGCTATTAAAATATATAAATCCTGCCCTTGCTGCATATCATAAAGATAAAACGAAACAGTGATTTTTCCACAGACAGATTTCTGCCTAATAGATAAAAACATTCACAAATGATGCTAAAAGCACCTTCTCTGCGCCATCAGTACAAATAGAATATGGCATAATCTTTTTAGGCATTGAGTTAGCATCGTATAAAGATGTATTCATCATGGCAGGGCAGGACGATCAAAATAAAGAACCGGAAACAGGCGCACAAAAACAAGCGTCATTCAGCACAGGATCTACTACACAGGGAGGCTCCAATTTTGGGCAGGGATCATCTCACCTCGGTGGCGAAACTTACCAGCAGGGGAGTGTATCCAACAAAGGCGCTAATTATGATAATGAGACGGACAAGTTGGGCAGCAGCACTACCGGTACCAACGCTGAAGGTTCCTCTTCGCCCGGTGCAGGTGGAGGTATGACCGAGCAGCCTGAAGGGACAGCGGATAAGAATGATCTTCAGCAGACCGGCTCTGAATGGAACGGGGAAGAAGACCGTAACGATCCGCGCAGGGGCAATATGGAAGACGATGATGCCAAAAAGCTTTTTGAAGGCGACCGCCGCGATACTTCATTGGAACAATCAAGCGGACTAGGCGACCAGCAGAAAGATCAGAAAGACAACGATGGAGGAGCGGCACGTGGCTGGAGCAACAGCACCCTGAATGAAAACAAAAATAAGTAACAGTATACCACCATCATAAAGTCTCAGCCACTAACATAAAAACATCCATGGCCACCACAGCAAAAAAGAACGTTGCAGCAAAAAAATCTGCACCCGCAAAGAAATCAGAGCCCGCTGCCAAAGCACCGGCAAATAATCCTGCGCCCAAAAAAGCGGCTCCCGCTCCAAAGTCAGGATCTGCTTCAAAATCTGCAGCAACAGCAGGCAACGGACGCATGCAGTCCCATAATGATCTCGATAAGATATTCAAGGATATTTTGAAGGACATTTACTGGGCGGAAAAGCATCTGGCAAAAGCGCTTAAAAAAATGTCTAAAAATGCAACCAGCTCAGAACTGGCCGAAGCATTTACTACACATCAGGTACAGACAGAAGACCAGATTTCAAAGCTGGATGAAGCGTTCGGCCTCCTGGGCATGAAGCCGCAAGCCAAGAAATGCGCGGCTATGGAAGGCCTGCTGGAAGAAGCCAATGAGCACATCGAAGAGTATGAAAAAGGTCCCGGCCTTGATGCTGCCCTTATCGTAGGTGCACAAAAGGTTGAGCACTACGAAATATCGGCCTACGGCTCGTTGCGCACCATCGCAGAAGCATTGGGCTATGATGATTGCGCAGCCATATTCGAAGAGATCAAGGAGCAGGAAGAGGAAACAGATGATCTGCTGACCAACATTGCAATTAATGTAAACAGGGAAGCTGTAGGTGCGCACAATGAAGATGGAGATGATGATTCTTCTGACTCAGAAGATAGCGCAGACAGCAAGAAAAAGTAATCAGAATAATAAACACCACACGGTGAGTTATAGGGTAGCGCCGATGGTACCGGCCTGCCCTTTTTCTGTTTGCCTGAAAGTGAGCAGCGCTGCTGGCAATATTTTTCTAAGTAGTTATAGCATACAGTTATCACTATATTCTTACAGCAGCTATGGAGCGTTTTGCAGAACTGGTAGCCCGGCTTAACAACACTACAAAAACCAACGATAAGCGGGATGCACTGACCTCCTATTATCAGGATGTGCCTGATGCGGATAAGCTGTGGCTGACGGCGCTCTTCACAGGCAGAAGGCCTAAAAGGCTGGTCAATTCCACACTTATGAAAGTCTGGTGTATGGAAGTGGCTGATATTACACCTTGGCTGTTCGATGAATCTTACCATGCGGTAGGCGATCTCTCCGAGGCCATTTCGCTCATACTGCCGCCTGCCAAAGGCGATGCAGCAGATATAACCCTGTCCGCATTGATGGATGAGCTGAAAGAGCTGCAGACTGCCGATGATTTCGCCAGGCAATCCTACATTCTCAGCAAATGGAACAGCCTCACTCGCGAAAGCTGCCTGATCTTTAATAAGCTCATTATGGGCGGCTTCAGAGTAGGGGTATCCGAGGCCATCGTGATACAGGCGCTGGCAAAATATCTGGAGAAAGACCCGCAGGCTGTAGCGCACTTGCTGTCGGGCAACTGGAATCCTTATGATATCACTTTTCCTCAGTTGGTACACGAAGATGTGATTACCGTAGATCAGTCGAAGCCTTATCCTTTTTTTCTTGCCTACAGCATAGAGGGCGGCGCAAGTGCGCTGGGCGCACCGGCTGAGTGGCAGGTAGAATGGAAGTGGGATGGCATACGCGGGCAGCTCATCCGGCGCGCCGGCAATATGTACCTCTGGTCACGGGGCGAGGATCTCATAACAGATCGCTTCCCTGAGCTGGAAAGTCTGCGCGGGCAGCTATCGGACGGCATTGCATTGGATGGTGAGCTACTGACTTACCGTGATGGATTGCCAATGTCTTTTCAATATCTGCAAACACGCATTGGCCGCAAGACCGTTTCCAAGAAGCAGTTGGCAGAAGCGCCCGTAGTATTTATGGCCTATGACCTGCTGGAGTACAATGGTGAAGACCTGAGAAGCACACCATTGCAGGAGCGCAGAGCCTTATTAGAAGAAATAGTGCAACGAATAGACAATGCTCACCTCATACTATCACCACTTGTAAAATTTGAAGAATGGGAAGATTTGGGTACATTGATGAATACCGCCCGCGAACGTGGCTGCGAGGGGTTTATGATTAAGCGTAAAAGCAGCATTTATCAGGCGGGCCGCCGCCGCGGCGACTGGTGGAAATGGAAGATAGACCCGATGAGCGTGGATGCCGTAATGATCTATGCCCAGAAAGGTCATGGCAAGCGTGGAAATTTATACACCGACTATACATTCGCCGTGCGCGATGGCGATAAGCTGGTATCATTCGCCAAAGCCTACAGCGGCCTCACCGATAAAGAGATCAACCGGGTAGATAACTTCGTCAAGCGGCACAGCATCGAAGCCTTTGGTCCCGTACGTACTGTAGAGCCAAAACTCGTTTTCGAGATAGGCTTTGAAGGCATATCTGCATCGGCGAGGCACAAGAGTGGAGTAGCCGTGCGCTTTCCGCGTATCCTGCGCTGGCGTGAGGATAAAACAGTGGATGAAATCAATACGATTGATGACCTGCAACAACTTCTGCAGCAATACGGGAAGATGAGCTGAGCAATCCAAAGCTTTGTGCGCTTCGTATGTACCGCTTATACATTAACCGGCAATGAACAGCCGGTGTATATCTTTGCGCTAATGTTCCGGATAGAAAAAAACATCTCGCTGACTGTAAATGAACAGCAATATCACGGGCTGCTAAAGGTCGTGGCTGAAAAGTGGTGCTATATCAACGAAAGCGGGCATTACTTCAAAATATTCTATACACAGCAGACCAATCGCATCGGTATTCTGGGCGACCGGACGCATGAAGTTCCCCTGAAGCGATTTACAGAGCAGCTAAAGTCAATCATATCCTCTTTTAGCATTTAAGAACAGACGCTGTTTCGTTATAAGACTGGATACATACTTATGCTGTAGTGCTATCTGCCAAATAATGAACGATAGGCAATATTCCTATGGTTGAAAACGGCCAACATTTCCAATAAATCACCTTGTATTCACTGCATGGGTAACGTAGTATTGTTGTCTATAAACAACCTTCCTAACTCTTAAACCCAATAAAACGATATACCGGCTAACCGCCATCAAAAGTTGGCTCATTGAGCATTCAATTCCAGTTATTGTGATATTACTTATAACCGCCCGACCATCACTTTCAGGATTTCAATAAACCTCATTTTACCAGTCATTCATTTATCCGTTTATTCTGCTGCTGTGCGGACTGCGCTGCTGTAACCTGATTCCTGCAGGCGCCGACCGGTTCTTCCCTTCCGGCACATAGCATCATCAATCATACTGCTTATCAATTTTTCAGCGGACTACGCCCCTAATGGTATAATCCGGTCTGATCGTTCAACCCTGCAAGCACTTCTGTTTATCAGTAGGCATATAAGTCCATTTTTTTAAACCTTTTAATCATGAAAAAAAGCATTTTTATTGCAACAGCCGGCTTCCTGTTCAGCACCACGCTCCACGCCCAGGGCTGGATCGGCAGCGCACCCGATGTACTCTACCCGGTCAATAGCAGCCTGGGCTTTACGCCGCTCAGCGTAGGTATTGGTACAAACACTCCTACCGAACAGCTCCATACCACCGAGGGTGTTCGCTTCGAAGGATTGAAGCAAAGCCAAAAGCCTGAGCGCTTTGTAGTGCAGGACAAAAACGGAGTGCTCTACTGGTATCCTTTTTCCGGCACCGGCGGCGGTAATGCATGGGACCTGAATGGTAATGCAGGCACCGTGCCGGGCACCAACTATCTGGGCACTTCCGACAATCAGCGCCTGGCTATTGCTACCAACGCGCAGGAAAGAGTATCTGTGGCAAGCACCGGCGAAGTAGGCATCGGCACTATAGCACCAACCATGAAGCTGCAGGTATATGAGGCATCCAACGACATGACGATGGCAGTAAGCGGCGGTTCGCCTTCTATTAAATTTCATGAAAACATTACTACGCCCCCCAATGCGCCGAGCAGCTTTACGACGCGCTATGCCAAGATCGGGCTGGCTACTTCCTACGGCGATTTTGTAACTACTTCCGTGCCGGGCGATTTTGTAATGGAAACAATTGATACCAATAAATCTCTCCTCTTCTCTGCCCGTTACAACATTGCCGCGCACAGCGGTACAGAGCAGATGCGCCTCACCAGCGCCGGCAGGCTTGGCATCGGCACTACTACGCCTACGCAGATCCTTACCGTATTCAATGGCACTACTACCGGTACTTATACCACGGCAGGCTGGGTAAGCTCTTCAGATAAGCGCCTGAAAAATGATATCCAGCCCATCAATAATGCTATGGATCTGGTACGCAAGCTGAATGGCGTGTACTTCCAGTGGATTGGCAATAAAGATGCCGGTCGCCAGCTCGGCTTCATCGCGCAGGATGTATGCAAAGTATTGCCTGAGGTAGTAGTAGGTAAAGAAGGTGATATGGCCAAAGGAGAGACACTTGGCATGGCTTATCAGAACATTGTGCCGGTGCTTGTAGAAGCGCTCAAGGAAAAAGACCAGCAGATCAGTGAGCTGCAGCAGCGCATGGATGCAATGAAAGATAAGGATCAGCAGATAGAGCAATTGCAACAACGCCTTGACCGTATCGAAAGTGCGCTGAACCACAAAACAGATAATGCAGCTACCGATAATATAACGCTGGATCAGAACGTGCCTAATCCATTTACGGCTTACACCAGCATCAGCTACACCATTCCACAGGCAGGCAATGTAGTGGTTGAGCTTTATACGCAGGATGGTGTAAAGATCAGAACACTGGAAAATGGCAATCGCGATAAGGGCCAACACACCGTGCAGATCAGCGATAGCGATCTTTCTGCCGGCACTTACATCTACACCCTTTCCCTCAACGGACGTAAGCTTTCCCGCAAAGCCATCAAGCTGTAATCTTTAGCCGTTAAGCCTATATTATGTACAAAAGAGCCGCCTTTCCGGGCGGCTCTTTTTATGCTTAATATTTTGCAGAATGCATTTCCTTAAGGCTTGCGATCGCTGCGCTCATCGGTATCCCTGTTCTGAATGTAATTCCAGAAATGGCTCATGTAGGCTGCGCCGATCTTATCCGGATGCTGGTAGCTTTCATCCTGACGGAACCTGAAATGATAACCGGTGTCTTCCTCCGTTTGTGTTTGTGATATTTCAAAAGTCAGGTAATCGAGCGCTTCGTGAGCGGGCTTATCCGAAGACGGTTGGAATGTGATTCGCCATGTATCAAAGCGTATACAGCCGAAAGCTACTGATGGCGTTGCATACAGATAATAAGGCTCATTCATAAAAGTGAATGAATAAGTGCGGCTGCGCAGCTCTGCGTTATCAAACCCCGCATATTCGCCCGGTTTGAACAGCTTTTCCAGCCCGTCATTTCTCGGATCGGCATAAGCTGCTTCCAGTTGTTTGTAAATGGTGGCCTGTATTTCAGTAAGCGCTTTGTAAAGCTGATCCAGTGTTTGACCCATCGATAAAAAGATTGGATTGTTTTTAATTATGGCAATGCCTTCCGCTAAACCGGAACAAAATTATGCCGTGTATAGATTGGGCTAAACTACAGATTACTATTGCGCTGCCGGATGATTTTTTTAAGCACCGCTATCTGTCCGAGGTGATAATGGGTGTGCTCGGTGATGCCATGAATATTGCGGTAGTAATGGCCATACTTTTCGTCGGTAAAATTTTCCCAGAGCCTGCTTTCTGGTAATCGCTCCATGAGCGCGGTGAATGCTTCTGCTTTTAACAGCGCGTCCTTTTTCATCCGTTCCCAGTTTTCCTCCGTATCAACAGGCGGGTGGGCAAAGCTCAGCGAATCGCTGGCCTCCAGCGCACCACCTTCCAGCACTTTCAGCACCGCGCTCACGTAATAGCTGATGTGAAAAACCAATGTAGCGATTGAATTCAGTCCATACACTTGGGTCAGTGCTTCTTCACGCGTTACATCGGCGATCTGTTCTTTGAAGTTGGAGCAGGTCCAGTTGCCGCCAAAATGCACTTCTTTGAAATGCTTCGCTACTTGTTGGGATAAATTCATCGAAAAAGAGTTGAGCGGATTGCACTGAGATCAAATATAAGAATGGCAACCTAGCAAATAGTTCTTCAGCGGCCGATAAATGATTCTGTCAAAAACCTATGTAGCTGTGGGATGCTTCCTTGAGTCAGCATGACTAGCGTAAGAGCCTATCATACGTACCACCTTCCCCCTTTGAAGGGATTCCCGCAAGGGACCGCGCGTAGCGCAGAGGGGATGTAAACAGGCAAAACTATTAGCAGAGAAGCCACAAGCCAACAGCGCACATACAAGCGCCTAAGCCCCGCGGCAAGCATAAATGTCATAAAGTATTGTATTGCAATGATTTCAAACGAATTTCAAACCAACGCATTACAAGTTGATTCTATGATTCGCTACATGTAGCGAACCATCCGCACCACGCAGCGAATGGCTGGCTGCACGTCGCGAACTGCCCGCAGCACGTAGCGGATGGTTGGCGACACGTAGCGGATAACTGGCGACACGTAGCGAACGGCTGGCAACACGTAGCGAATGACTCGCAACACGTCGCCGATGATCCGCGACATAGCTTTTACCTAAAGAAACATCCCCAAAAACCACAACGCGCTTTTGCAGCTATATTTGAGCCGGAACACCTGTACTCATGGATGGCAATGATACCAAGCGGCTTTCGAGGCTAACGGCTATTTTAACCCAATTGCAAACAAAACGGCTGCTGACGGCGACCGAGCTGGCCGAGCGCTATTCGGTGAGCGTGCGCACCATTTACCGCGATATCAAGGCGCTGGAGCAGGCCGGCGTTCCCGTGCTTACAGAAGATGGCAAAGGATATACGCTCATGGAAGGGTACCGCATACCGCCCATCATGTTTACCGAAAAAGAAGCCAATGCCCTGATCACCGCCGAGCAACTGGTGCTGAAAAACAAGGACGCATCTTTTGTAAGGGATTATGCAGAGGCCATTCACAAGGTAAAGGCCGTGCTGCGGCACAGCGTCAAAGACAAAGCCAATCTGCTTGCAGATCGTACAAGGTTCAGCCAGAATATCAATAATGAGCGCAACAGCAATAATCTATCGGAGCTCCAACATGCGCTGACCAATTTTTACCTGATCAGCATTGAATATACGAATGAGGCTAACGCTACATCCAAACGGCTGATTGAGCCTTTTGCATTGCTGAGCACGCAGGAAAACTGGCTGCTGGTAGCCTGGTGCCGCCTTCGGGAAGAGTTCCGGTTTTTCCGGCTCGATCGTATTCGAAAGCTACAGGTGCTTACCGAGCAGTTCACGCCCCGCAAAATGACATTGCAGGAATATTTCGACCAGTATCATTAATATTCTTTTCTACCCCTGACACAAGGCTGTCACAGGTCGGTTTTAGGTTTGCATCATCAAATTCTAAAAAAGAAAAAAGATGCTCAATCAACTAACCCACCTGAATTGGATCAGTGTGCTGATCTCATTTATCATCTACTTTGTGCTTGGCGCTTTGTGGTTCACTTTATTCTTCCCGAAGCCGTATAAAGCCTCTTTGGGGCGTACGGGCGAGATATTGCCTAACAAGCCAATCTTCATCATCGGGCCTGCGCTTTGTACATTAGTCATTACGCTGGCGACTGCGGTGCTTATCTATGCGCTGGACATCCATTCTTACAGCGATGCAATTGTGTTTTCGCTCATTATCGGTTTCGGATATCTGGTCGCTAATACAGTCAATATTGCCATCAATCCCAATATTCCACGGCCTGTTCTTTATGGCTTAATCAGCGGCGCTTATCACCTCACTGGTATTATGATCGTAAGTCTTATTTTAACGGCCATGAAATAACGCAGCGACTATGCCTCAAAAAGACATCCAAATATTCAGCCCCGTCAGCAGAAAGGAATGGAGACAATGGCTGGAAAAAAACCACGACTCGGAGCAATCTGTCTGGCTCATCCTGTATAAAAAACAATCGGGCAGACCCACCATCAGTTGGAGCGATGCGGTAGATGAAGCGTTGTGCTTCGGATGGATTGACAGCATCCGCAAGCCTGTAGATGCGGAACAGTTCACGCAGTTTTTCAGCAAGCGGAAACCAAGGGGAACATGGTCTAAAGTGAATAAAGAGAAAGTCATCCGGTTAATTGATAAAGGACTGATGATGCAAGCCGGCCTCAGCAGCATTGAAACAGCTAAGCAGAACGGCTCATGGTCCATCCTGGACGAAGTAGAGGAGCTGATTGTACCGGCTGATCTAACAGAAGCATTCAACAATCAGCCGGGCGCGGAGGAATATTTTCTAAGCCTGAGCAAGTCTGTAAGGAAAGTGCTGTTGCAATGGATTGTGCTGGCCAAACGGCCCGAAACAAGGCAAAACAGGATTGCTGAAATAGCTACACAAGCCGCTCAGAAAATGAAACCTGAGCCATTCAGATAACTGAGCGCATCTGGCTGAATGAATAAGCCATGTCAATTGCCTTTAGGCAGATCAGGGCTTTCTTTTTTATAGAAAAGAGTCAGCAGTGGAGCTGTCATAAAAGTGGTTACCAGCGCCATAATCACCAGCATTGTAAAAATCTGTGCAGAGAGAATACCCAGATCATAGCCGATATTGAGCACCACAAGCTCCATCAGTCCGCGTGTATTCATCAGTGCGCCGAGGGCAAAGCTGTCTCTCCAGGATTCGCCGGTAAAGCGCGCCGTCAGTGCGCTGCCACCGAACTTGCCGACCACTGCAACCAGAATAATCATCCCGCACATGCCCCACAGAGCGCCTTCGCTCAGCAGACCGATCTGTGTACGCAATCCGGTAAATGCAAAGAACAGCGGCAGGAAGAGAATCAGCGCCACATCTTCAATTTTCTCAGTCAGGATCTTGCGGAAATTCCAGCTATCCGGCATAATGATGCCGGCCATAAATGCCCCGAACAGCGCGTGAATACCGATAAGCTCACAGACGTAAACGCTTGCCAGCAGCACAATGAACGAAGTGCCAACTGCCGCTGCCTGTTTGGAACGTTGTGGCAGCCAGCGCTCTGCAAGCCGCTTCAGTAAAGGCTTTATCAGAAAAAGCATAGTCAGCACATACAAGATCGTGGACGCGATCACATAAGCGGTGCCCAACAGGGAAGATGATTTTGCAATGGCAACCACAAATGCCAGAATGCACCAGGCAGTAATGTCATCAGCTGCTGCACAGGTTATAGCCATCGTGCCCAGTCGGGTGCCGGTAAGTCCCCGCTCGCGGATCACGCGCGCCAGCACCGGAAAAGCCGTGATGCTCATGGCGATGCCCATAAACAGCGCAAACGCATAGAAATGCACACCGGCAGGCGCCATTTGCTTATAAATAAAATACGCCAGCCCAACGCCCAGCCCATAGGGAAAAACAATGCTCGCATGGCTGATGATGACAGCCGCCCCGGCTTTCTTTTTAATAAGGGAAAGATCAAGCTCCATGCCTACCACAAACATGAACAGGATAAGCCCAACCTGACTGATGAGCTGCAGGTGAGAAAGCGATTCTTTGGGAAAGACAAAGGCACTGAATGCAGGCAGGAACAACCCCAGTACCGATGGTCCAAGGATGATACCGGCAGCCATTTCGCCCATTACCGGTGGCTGACCAAATTTTTTGAACAATGCTCCACACAAGCGTACGGTACAAAGAATGGTGATGATCTGGAAAAGAAAGATGGTCAGGGGATGACTCAGCGACTTAATCAGCTCCTGCGTGAATGGAACGCCTGCCTTAACCGGCCTGGCAGTCACCGTACTATTCTCCAACAAGGAACCGGCATCCAGCTCAAAATAAATCAACGCAAAGAGGGCGCATACTGTAACTATGTAAAAAAGAAGGTTTTTGGTGGATTTCATCGCGGCGAAAGATAAGCAGAGAAAATATTGTGTTCAAGCTATGAGGCGTACATGAATATTGAATCTTCCTGATATAGTCTCGTATCGCTCTGCCATTTTTTTATTTATCAGCATTTCAAATGCGGTAAGAAGCCAGGCTTGCATCTTATAAGAATATTTTCTAAATAAATACCTGAATTCATATTCATGCATCATTTTACATTGAAAACGTGTAACTTGTTAATTGAAAATTGTAAAAATGCTTATTTTATAAAATAAAATAATAATCTCAATAGGCATAATTTTTATGTGAATTTTAAGTTGATCCTAAAACACACAAATTCATGCGCAGGGTATTTCTGATTGATGATGAAGAAATAGCTAACTATATCAACGAGTGGACTATCAAAAGTCTGGATGTATTTGATCACATTCACGTATTCCAGTCTGCAAGAACAGCGCTGGACACTATGTTAGCCTTACAGTTAAACAATGATATTTTGCCGGAGCTGATTCTGCTGGATCTGCATATGCCTGCGATGAACGGATTTGAATTTCTCAACGAACTTACCAGCAGCTTCCCCGATTTAGGAAAAACCAAAGTGATTATGCTCACCACTTCTGAAAGCCAGTCTGACAGAATTAAAGCAATGAGCTATCATTTAGTCAAAGGATTTTTGGCAAAGCCACTCCGCGCTGCTGAATTAACTGCCTCTTTATCGTTAAGGGAATTGCCGGTAGCTATGCACTAAATGGCCTGTTTGATGAGCGCAATCTTTTTATGAGTGAGAAACAAAAGCTGTCAAGCTAATTTATCCGTTCATTAAAATAGGTGCAGCAAGCAGTTCCGCGTTTTCGCTTGTAACTATCTCTATCAGGGACTGTGTTAGATTATTTATGCTCTCCAGAGTTTTATCGTCAACAATTTTGCCGTCACTATTAACCTTAGCCTGCACAAAGGGAATTAATAATTGAGTTTGTTGGGTCATTTTCGCTTCGAGAATCAAAAGGGTTCCTAAAAGCGAGCTATGTGCTTTTTCGCCGGATAGAGAAGCAGTAATTAAAGCAACAGGTTTTTTAGAGAAATTCATGGTGGAAACAGTCCAGTCAATTGCGTTTTTTAATGCGCCCGGTACACCGACTGCATATTCAGGACTACAAATTATGATCGCATCTGTATCTTTCACTTTTTGACGAAAATCCGTCACTTGTTGAGGAACATGCTCGTTATCCAGGTCAGGGTTATAATGCGGAAGATCAGCCAGGCCATCAAAAACGGACACCGTAAAAATATCTGTCGTTAAAGCGATAATTGCTTTTATAACATTAAGGTTTGAAGAGGCCTTTCGTATACTTCCGGATATGGCCAGTATTTTGATTTTATTGTTCATGATTCTGAAAGTCAAATTGGGTGTAATTATTATACCTGAATAATTTTTCACTAAGCTAAAATTATTCAGGTTTAACCTGCCATGGAGCTTCGAGGTCAGAAGTGCTTACGAAACGCTTTTGATTAAAAGGCAGTAAATACGCTGCTTTAGGTACTAAAAACAGAAAAGGCGACCGTATATCAGTCGCCCTTTTGTGAACCCGTTGGGACTCGAACCCAAGGCCCATACATTAAAAGTGTATTGCTCTACCAACTGAGCTACGAGTTCATCCCACAACCGCTATTCGCGATCGGGGTGCAAAGATAAGCAGCCTTTCCTTTTTTCAAAAGGTTTTTCAAAGAAAATTTTCTCAGGCAAGTTCTTAACAGATTACAGATAAGGCATTAGCCAAGTTTCATCAACCTGCAAGCTCTTTACGATTTGTATTTACAAGTATGTCCAAAGACCAATGGTGAAGATTGAATTTTTTTGAGAAAAGCAATAAGTACAACCCACTATTGAAATTGATGGGCACCGTTTTACTGAAATTTTTTAAGTGATTTATAGGGGTTCAATAACAAAGCATTTTTAAGCAGTTATGATTGGTTGATCCGATAGCTCATCTGGTAGAAGGCCGGGCAGCAGATCAGGTGTTTTTTCCACGGCTGTTAGCGATTCAACATTTTTCAACCTGCGCTGAATGGCTTTTGTACGCGGACCCACCACATCATCCAACTGACCAAGACCGGTCTGTATATTTTTTTGCGCTCTTTCCAGCAGTCCGCCAAACTTTTCAAATTCTGTCTTTACGGAGGATAGCACCCTCCATACCTCACCGCTTCTTTTCTGCAATGCCAGTGTGCGGAATCCCATCTGCAAACTGTTGAGCAGCGCAGCCAGTGTAGTTGGTCCGGCTACGGTAATCCTGTATTCATCGCGCAACTGATCCATCAGAGAGCTGCGCCGGATCACCTCTGCATAAATGCTTTCAAAAGGAAGGAACAGAATAGCAAAATCCGTTGTGTTCGGCGGGTCCAAGTATTTATCGCGAATGTCTTTGGCCATCCTGCGGATGGTTGCTTCCATATTTTTTGTTGCCGCTTCAATGTCTTCAGAACTGCCCTGATCATACGCTGTGATGAGGTGCTCATAAGCGTCTTTGGGAAATTTGGCGTCTATAGGAAGGTACACATGCGCTGCTTCATCTTCGCTGCGGCCTGGCAGCTTGATCGCAAACTCTACCAGTTCGTTACTACCTGCACGCGTACATACATTGGCATCGTACTGGGCAGGCGCAAGAATCTGCTCAAGCAGCATGGCCAGCTGCACTTCGCCTACGCCGCCCCTAAGCTTCACATTGCTGAGCACCTTTTTCAATCCGCCTACATCGCTGGCTATGGTCTGCATTTCACCGAGTCCTTTTTGTACTTCGATCAGTTGTTTTCCCACGGTTTCAAAGCTCTGACCAAGGCGGTCGCTCAGTGTTTTTTCCAGTTTTTCTTCTACGGTAGAGCGGATGATGTCAAGCTTGGTTTCTGTATTCCGGATCAGTTCATCCTGCCTTATTTCGAGCTGCTTGAATTTTTCTTTCTGGAGATCATTAAACGAGGCCACATTTTTATCGAACGTATCCTGAAAACCCTTGAATGCCTGACTGAGCACATCCCGCATTAGGAGATGATCTTTTTGCGCCTGTTCCTGCATGGCGGCAAGCCGGGCCGCTACTTTTTCCGTAATTTTTTCCAGTTGAAGCGTTGTAATGGAAATTAGCTCTTGTTGTTCTTTTTTCAGCTCACCAAACTTTGCCTGCTGGTCTGTAATGAGGTCTTTCAATGCCAGGCTGAGCTCCTGCCGGTTGCCCTTCGCCTGTCCCGCGGCTTCTTCGCGGCTGATGCGAAAATCTTCTTTCAGATTTTGTTCAATGCGGGTAAGACCTGATTGTAGAGACGTTATTTTTTCGGTCAGATCATGAGCCACGCCAATTGCTTTAGGCTTCAGCAATAAAAATAAAACAGCAATGAGCAGCAGACAGATTATGATCAATAAAATGGTGGGCATAGTCCACAAGATATTGGTAATAAAAGAATAAAAGGGAATGTACGATCAATCTGGACATAAGAAAGCCGGTCTGTACCAAACAGACCGGCTTTCCATACAAAATGCAATGATTAGTTGATATGGTCGGCGGGAGATGCCGGAGTCGTTTGCTGCTGCTGAGGCGATGCAATAGGCTGTGTGCCGATTGGCGGCTGGCCTGGCTGGCTCATTGGGCTGGCCATTCTGCGCGTACGCTGGGCAGGTGCCTGTAACGTATTCGGAGTAGTGGCATGAGGCTGCTGGGTAGCAGTACCGGCAGGAACTGTAGGAGCTACGTTCTGGCGCGTTGCAGGCCGTACAACCTGTGCAGATACAGCGTTAGCAGAAAGGGCTGCGACAGCGATAAATAAGAATAATTTTTTCATGGTCATTATTGAATGTGATTTTTTCAAGTGAAAATCCGGGTATGCATCATATGTACTGTGCAAGGTATTTATGCGGATGTATTGATTGGTTGTTTGTAAAATTAAATTTTTTAAAGCATTCAAAAACAAAATCAAATTAGAGAATGCATATTTCAAATTAATGCTACACGCTGCTCGGATTCTGCCCATTTGAAGGTGCCTCTTTTCTGTGGCCTGTAATAAGCTCAATATAGTGTTCTTTTCCATCGTCCAGCAGTTCAATAATGCTTTCATTCACAGCTACTCCATCTGCTTTAATCGTAGTGTGGCTATGCGAGAACACGGGCTGTATTACGTGAATATGATAGAGCGAAGTACGATGACGATAAGTTACCTTAAAACCATCCCATGCGGCAGGAATGCAGGGTGAGAGGTGAAGCTTGTCCGCCTCAATTTTCAGGCCAAGGATAGAATCCAATATCAGGTAATTCATCCAGCCGGCAGAGCCCGTGTACCACGTCCAGCCGCCGCGGCCTTCGTGCGGATCGGCTGCATAAATGTCGGCCGCCGCTACATAGGGCTCCGCTTTGTAAATATTGATGAGCTCCGGTGTATTGCCATGATTGACCGGATTAATCATTGAAAACAGCTCCCAGGCTTTTTCATTTTCTCCAAGCGCAGCAAACGCCATGATTGTCCATACTGCTGCATGCGTGTATTGCCCGCCATTTTCGCGAACGCCCGGCACATAACCTTTAATATAGCCGGGATTGAGGTCGGACTTATCAAAAGGTGGGTCTAATAATTGGATCAGGCCAAGGTCGCGGCGAACGAGCTGCTTATCTACTGCTGCCATGCCCATCTTTGAGCGCTCCGGATCGCCTGCACCGGAAAGAACAGACCAGCTTTGAGAGATAGAATCAATCCGGCATTCATCATTTTCTTTTGAGCCCAGCGGAGTGCCATCATCGAAATAAGCTCTGCGGTACCACTCGCCGTCCCAACCGTTTGCTTCTATGTTTTTTTGCAGCTTGGCCGCCTCATTTTTACATTCATCAGAAAAAGCCTGATCGCTGTGCAGTGCCGCTACTTTGCTGAACCGCATCAGTACATCATAGAAGAAAAAGCCCAGCCAGATGCTTTCGCCCTTATCTTCAATGCCCACACGATCCATCCCATCATTCCAGTCGCCGCTGCCGATCAGCGGAAGTCCATGTGCGCCCCACCGGAAAAATCCATGACGGATAGCTGCTACGCAATGATCATATAAGCTTGCCGAATCTTCCATCTGGTTGGGCAGGTCGTAATAAGATTCTTCGCCGGCATTAAGCAGACGGCCTTCCAGATAGGTGACGGGCTGCTTCAGCAACTCCAGATCGTTGGTGCCGAGAATGTAGCGCGCTGTAGCAAATGGCAGCCAGAGAAAATCATCAGAACAGCGGGTACGAACGCCTCTGCCAAGCGGGGGATGCCACCAGTGTTGTACATCGCCTTCCTTGAACTGACGGGAAGCGCAGCGCAATATCTGCTCACGGGCCAGCTCAGGCTTTGAATGGATGAGCGACAATACATCCTGCAACTGGTCGCGGAAGCCAAAGGCGCCACCTGACTGATAATAACCGCTTCTGGCCCAGATACGGCAAGCCAGCGTCTGATAGGGAAGCCAGCCATTGGCCAATACATTGAGCGCTTTATCCGGCGTGTCTACCTGTACCGCACCAAGCGTTTCGCTCCAATACTCATTCACTTTTTTCAATGATTCGGCTGCGGCCATGCTGCCTTTCATTTTTTGCGCCAGCGCTTGTGTGACGCTGGTATGCCTGGCCGTTCCCAAACGGAAAATGATCTCGCGCTCTCCGCCATCGCCCAATTCAAAAGCCACCTGCATGGCGCAGCAAGGATCAAGCGCGCTTCCTGTTCTCCCAGAAAGGCGGGTGCGATACATCGCTGCCGGCTGTTGCATCGAGCCATTGCGGCCAAGGAATTCTACGCGGTCTGTTGTGTACGTGCGGGAAGAATCATCTGTATCAAAAAATACGATGCGGTCTGCGAAAGTGGTATTGTAGCGATTTCGCGTAAAGACTGCGCCGGTAGCAATGTCCAACTCGGTAACGATGTGCATCTGTGTTTTAGAAGCCTGATCGCCAAGCACCCATTCCACATAGCCTGTTGCAGATAGCCTGCGGGCGCGGCCGGAACTGTTTTTTATTTTCAGAACGGTAAATTTTATACCGCTTTCTATATCCACATACACCTTCATCTGAGAAGCCAGCCCATCTTCTTCATGTTCAAAAATGCTGTAGCCAAATCCATGACGCGTTGTATAAAATCCCTGCCCGAATACAGGCAATGGGGCAGGCGACCAGAAGTAACCGCTTTCTTCGTCACGCAGGTAATAGGCTTCTCCGCTCTTGTCGCTTACGGGATCATTATGCCAGGGTGTTAACCGGAATTCGTGCGCATTTTCCGCCCATGTATAAGCCATGCCGCTTTCTGAAATCACGGTGCCAAAATCTTTGTTGGCAATCACATTCACCCAGGGAACCGGCGTCTTTACATTCTTCTTTGTTGTGATGATGTATTCTTTGCCATCCTGCGAGAAGCCACCATAACCATTGGCGAATAATAAGTTTTGTTGTGGCGCTTGTTGGGGAGTGCTCACGCGCTGTATCTCTGTCGCTGGTTTGAGCTGCGGAGGCAGCGCTTTCTGCGTGCTACGCTTATTGATCTGATCAGATAGAGAGCCTTTATTATCATGGATGATTACACGCGCCACAGTCTGGAACAGGATACGATCTTCATTGGAGATCTGGTCTGCAGAGCGAACGAATACGCCGCCCGGTTTGTCGGTCGTATAACCGCTGACTGCGTTAACCATGCTCAATATCTGATCCTGCAATACCTGCCGGTAGCTGCCGTGGTCTTCATTCCAGATGACCAGATCAACAGCCAGCCCTTTGAGCCGCCAATAGGCATGTGCCTGAATAAGCTGCTGCACCAGCTCTACATTTTCAGAATCATGAACGCGCAAAAGGATGATGGGCAGATCACCTGAAATGGAATAGCTCCACAATCCGGACTGGCCTTTATGATTGCTCTTGATAATGAATGGATCGGCGCGCAATAGAGGATTGGAATAGATGATTGAGCTGGCGAGGCGGCCATAAAGCTGCGCATCGGCCTCTGTAGCATTTATCTGGCGCAACAATACCTGACTATGCGTCCACGAAAGTTCAAATGCACGGTTCTTCAAATGGCGGTCATGATATTTCTCCATCATGCTCAGGCAAGTATCCCGGTGCTCACCCATGCCAATAACCATATCAACAGTTGCCGTCTGTCCGGGCTTCAGAACAATGCGGTAGCGTACAGCTACAATGGGATCAAGCACCGAACCTTTACTACCCGATAAAGCGCCGGACTGCTGCATAGCCGCCGGATTAGCCAATGTATTCCCGCGTCCAATGAACTTCATCCGGTCTGTCTCATAAGAAGGACCTTCCGCATCTGCGCCTTGTACTGTCATCTGGTGAAACATCCAGGGTGGTGTCTCATGGCTGGCACGAGCGCGGCGCGTACAGATAATAGCAGGATGATGCTCGTGAATCTCCGTTTGTACAAACAGATTGCTGAACGCCGGATGTGCCATATCGGCACCTTGTGTGGCAAGCACCACTTCAGCATAGCTGGTCACTTCAATTACCCGGCGCGACTGAGTGCGATTGGTGATCCGCACGCGCCTCATTTCAATGTCATCTTCCGGAGATACCACTACTTCCGTACGCGTAATCAGTCTATTATCTGTTCGATGAAATTCTGCATGGCCCTGTGAGAATACGGCTTCGTAATGTTTAGTCTTTTTAAGAGCTGGCTGATACGTATTGGACCAGAATTCACCGCTGTCCACATCCTTAATGTAGCAGAATACTCCCCAGTTATCCTGCGTGCTGTCTTCGCGCCAACGCGTCACCGCTATATCTTTCCAACGACTGTAGCCTCCGCCGGCATTGGTAATCACCACCTGATATTTACTATTGGTAAGCAGCTGCACTTCGGGCGCAGGCGTATCCGGTGTATTGATGATTCGTATCTCAGGCACACTGCTTTCGAGATGCGTTTCAGTAACATCAGAATTGTGCGCATAATATAAACTTGCCTTTGGTGCACGCTCCTGCAGTAGTAACAGCGTAGCCTGCAATTGTGGCTCTGCTTCAAAACGGCGCTGCATAGGTTTATCCAGCAACATGTAAGCTAATGCAAGGAAGCCCATGCCTTGGTGGTGCACCATGAATGAACGGACAATAGCATTGGTCTGACCGCGCGGCACACGGGAAGGGGTATAGTCAACTGCTTCAAAAAATCCATAACGGCCTTCAAAGCCAGCGGCAGACATTACCTGCAGGTTGCGCGTAGCTTCTTCAGGATCGATCATCAAAGCCATCATAGTAGCATAGGGAGCTATGACCAGATCATCACCGAGGCCACGTTTCAGACCCAGACCCGGCACGCCAAATGCACGGTACTGATAGTTAAGGGAAGCATCCACTGCATTGTAGCCTGCTTCTGAGATACCCCAGGGAACATTTCGCTGACGACCATATTCAATCTGCCGCTTCACTGTAGCACGATGCGTTTCATCGAGCAGGGTATGCTCATAGGAAGGCATTACCAGCATGGGCATCAGGTATTCAAACATAGAGCCGCTCCATGAAAGCAGCACCGGATCGCCGCCTGTATTGGTAAGCAGCCTGCCTAATGCAAACCAGCTATCCTGCGGCAATTTTCCCTGAGCGATGGCTACAAAGTTTCCAAGCCTTGCTTCTGAGGCCAGCAAATCATAGTAGCTGGCATCGCGGCGCTGTTCATCCACATTATAGCCAATGCGCAAAAGGTTTTTTGACTTGTCATACAGAAAATCGTACTCCATATCTGCGAGGTCTGCGGCTTGTGCAGCAAGTGATTCCAGCAAACGGATACGGCTAATGGCATTGCGGCTGGCGGTACCTTGCTGTTTATAAAATTCATTGACCCAGACCTGTTCTTCATCAGAGAACGGTGCAAAAGATTCAAGCGCAGCAGCCGGAATGTTTTTGGCAAGATCGGCGAGCGAAGGTGGAATGAGCAGTTTGGTTACACCATTGAAACGTTCGGGCTTGCCCGGCAATGCAAGATAAGGCACCTGTTGCCTGATGTCTTCCAGATGATCTGTGATCTGCGCGCACAGCCGGTCTGTCCATTCGTAGAGCAATGCATCCTCTGCTGGTTCCGTATGTTGTCTGAGCTGATTGATTGCGTTGGCAAGCTTCTCCAGTGCATCAATCACCTCTGTAACCAATACCGGACGGTCAATATTAAAACCTGCTACCAGCTGCTCCAGCTCATGGAAAGATTCCAGATTTACATCTTTCAGGTAGCCTGATATTACATACAATGTATCACGGATGCCCTTGAATATCCGGGTGTGAATAATGGGCTGGTGAATCATAGCAAGCAACCCTTGCCGCAGCGTCAGCAAATGGCCTGCGAGGTTACCGCTGTCAACAGTTGAGATGTATCTCGGAGCTAATGGAGTTTTGGTTTCAGTATCATACCAGTTGTAAAAATGGCCCATGTAGCGCTCCAGGTCCAGCATGCTGTCCATTGTATTTTTAATACGCTCGACAGCTTTTTGCGCCGGAATGTAGCCAAAATCATAAGCAGCAAGGTTTGCCAGCAATGCCAGCCCCATATTGGTTGGCGAGGTACGATGCGCCGTACGCTCTATCGGATGCTCCTGGTGATTATCCGGCGGCAGCCAGTTATCTGCCGGACCAACAAATTCTTCATAAAAAGACCAAGTCTTGCGCGCGATTTTATAGAGAAACATCCGCTGCTCCTGAGTGATCTTTGCTGCCTGCCGCTTCACCGGCTCACTGATCCACCATGCAATAGCAGGAGCAGCTATCCAGAGCAGCAGAAAGGGTAGAGCATAAGGCAAAGCTGCGACTCTGTAGAATGCCAGATAAATGATTATGAGCACCGCGGTGACGGGTGAAAACCACATAGAGAAATAGGTAGCGTCCAGTCCCTTTCGCTCTTTACGATGAGCGCCTGAGGGTGTCCATTCCAGCAAGCCTTTGTGCGAAACAACCATACGCCAGTTGGTACGGATAATGGCATCGACCGTATAATAAGTTTCGTATGGCAGGGTAGCAATATTGAACAGTATATTGATGGTATCCCTAGCGAAGCTTTTGACCGTATCCAGCAGATGCGCGCGAATGCTCATATTGCGCGGTACATTAATCAGTTGCCAGCCGCAGGTAATGATTAGCGGTATGAAATAGATGCCTAGTATAGAAAGGGTCCAGAACCATTGATCGGGAAGCACTACCCAGCCCATGAGCAGCATCAGGAAGAGCGACGGTGTTGCCAGGCTTCGGCGGATGTTGTCAAATATTTTCCAGCGGGCAAGCAGCGGCAAGTGGTTCTTTGTATGGCCTTTTCCGCTTCCTTTTGGTACCCACGGCAGCATCCAGGCGCCTACCTGCCAGTCACCCCTCAGCCAACGATGCCTGCGCTTCACATCCGCTGCGTACCGAGATGGATTTTCTTCATACACCAGCACATCGCTCATGAGTCCTGCGCGCACATAATTACCTTCCAGCAGATCATGGCTCAGAATGCGGTTTTCAGGAAAACGATTGTGTAGGGCCTGCTCGAATACGTCAATTTCATAAATGCCTTTTCCGATGAATGAGCCTTCGCCAAACAGATCCTGATAGACGTCTGATACCACCCGTGTATATGGATCTAAACCCGTGTCATTGCTATGCATCTTCAGGTAAGGAGAACTGTCTGCGCCGGGCATTGTCACAGCTACGCGGGGCTGGAGAATTCCGTATCCATCTGTTACCCGTTGTTTGTCCTCGCTATACACGGCCCGGTTGAGCGGGTGCGCCATAGTGGCTACAAACTTCCAGGCCGTATCGCGCGGAAGTGAGGTATCTGTGTCTAATGTGATAATATATTTGATCCCTGGAAACACATACTCACTCGCCATCACCACCGAGAAACAATCTCTTGCTCCCCCACGCAGCAATGCATTAAGCTCCGCGAGCTTACCCCGCTTGCGCTCATAGCCCATCCACACTTTTTCTTTCGGATTCCATTTCCGCGGACGGTGAAAGTAAAAGAAGATCTGACTGTGCATCCGCCGGTACTTCAGGTTCAGTTCATCAATGCGTTCTCTGGCAAGTGCTATCAGCGCGTCATCCTCTGGCATTTGCTCGGCAGGAGCATCTGCAAAATCGGTCAGTAAGGCGTAATGCAGGTTGTGGTCATTATTAGCGAGGAAGCGTACCTCCAATCCTTCAATCAGACTGTCCAGTCCTTCTACACTGGTAAGCATGGTTGGGACTACTACAAGCGTTTTTGCCTCATCAGGAATGCCCCGAGAATAATCCATTTTCGGCAATGGAGCGGCGCTGACCAGTTGTGTAGCCAGCCAGTTGACGATCATAGTAGCGAGCTGACTGGTAGCCAGTAAGCTCAGCAGGCAGATCAATATCAATAACAGACCATGCGCGCCTACGCGATGTGCCAGTGTAGTAAGGCCACCGCCGAGTATAACCGTTATGATCAGGATGTTCCCCAGGTAAAATAATTGCGGTGCAAGCAGTACAATATGCTGCCATCCGCTAAGAAGCGTAAAGCGCATGTTAGTTGCTTTCTGCAGCCGGCGCAGCCCTTTCCCGATCAGGTAATAGCCCACGTGCGCGCTACGATCATCTGCACCAGATTTATCTGATACAGCTTTTGCGAGATTCATGGCGGTGCGCGCTACTGCTGATTCTGCCTGATCGCTGTTTTTAGCGATGCGCTCTACGACATGGCGATAAGTATCCCGCGTAGAAAAGTCCATCAGCTCATAGGTGTTATTTATATCCTCATGAAAGATTTTATCAACACTGCTTACCGATTCTACAAACTCCCTCCAGTCGGTAGCGCCCAGAAATTTTAGGCTGCCTATACTATTGCTTACTGATACCTGATCTGCCGCCTGTTTCTGATTTTCAAAATGCACCAGTTCATTGCTGCCAATGCCTCTGTCAGAAAGCTGCTGCTCCATCCACGTCAGCGTCATAGCCAGCGCAGGGCCTTTGCCTAATAGTTTACGATTCAGCTCTGCCACGAAGGGACTATCCATCGGCGGATTAGAGCGCGCCATATCTGCCAGCAGCAGCACCAGATCTTTAGGATTGTCGTCTGCCGTTTTCATCATCTGCTCCGCCCAATAGTTCGCCAGATTCTGATCGATCTTGTCCATGGCAATACGTGCAGATACGCGTCGCAGGTTTTCGATCAGCGCAAGGCGCAGCATGATTGGAATGGCCCACAGCTCGCCAATGGTAAGCTCCTGCACTTCCTGATAAGCGGAAACAAAGCTGTGCAACGTATTCAGATCCACCCGTCCATCGCTGTGCGAGATGATCTCAAGCGCAATATCATATACCCTTGGCAATCCTTCGGACGCACCATTGGCGAGGCGGGGCAGCCCCTGGCTGTAGCCTTTCGGGAAATGTTTTTTGGCCAGAATGATCTGCTCTTCGATCAGGTAAAAATTGTCCAGCAGCCATTCGCCGGCAGGCGTGATGCGCCGGTTGGTCTTGATCGCCTCTGCCAGCAGGTCTC
The DNA here is from genome assembly GCA_965200035.1 of Chitinophagaceae bacterium. Lineage (GTDB taxonomy): Bacteria > Bacteroidota > Bacteroidia > Chitinophagales > Chitinophagaceae > UBA1952. The sequence continues at coordinate 3,758,317 of OZ241334.1, forward strand.
TTACTTCAATCAGTATTTTCTCATTATCGGCAAGACGGCTCAGCAATTGATTGGGAGCTTTACCAGTTACCAGCTTATGCGCGTTGGCAACGGCTTTTCCCCGTTGCTCCATCTGATCGGAGCTGTAGAGCTCTGCGCGCAATGGCGCTTCGTAAGTGTACTTTCTGGTAGATTCGTCGCCCTGGAAATAAGACCTTGTGCGCAGCAGAATATCTGTAACAGTGTTTGTGGTAACCTTCATCAGGCAGTGTTTGTGATCACGTACATCCCGCGCTTCTGATCCCGCTGATTAAAAACGCATTAAGCGTTCACAGAATGAGCAATCATACGATCTGAAATATCATACAAACTATGCCAACTAACCTGAAGGAACTAATCGGATACACGAAGCTCAATATCAGTGCGGAAAGCAGCGTTGATTATGCTCATGTTTCTGTCTGCCTTTTTGAAATAGAATAACTGAATAATCATCGGCCTGTTGCCTTTCATACACAATGAAATTTCAGTTTTTGTTATGGTTTACAAATGCGTTGGCAGCAGCCCAATTCCTTATTTATTGTGAAAGTCTGTGTGCTGAAGGGTACGTCCGGATGGCGTATAGTCAAACCCTTTACCTTTAGGAACCTAAAAAAAGATTGGATCTATGGATACAAATAGCGAGGAGCTGCACCCGGACGTAGTATTGATCGGCGCAGGAATTATGAGCGCTACGCTCGGAGTACTGCTGAAAAAACTACAGCCCGACTGGACGATTGAAATATTTGAGCGGCTCGATGAAATAGCCGGCGAAAGTTCGGATGCATGGAACAATGCAGGAACGGGGCACTCTGCTTTTTGTGAACTGAATTATACGCCGGAGAAAGAAGATGGCAGCATCGATATCAGCAAGGCCATTAAGATTGCAGAGCAGTTTGAAACATCAAAAGAATTCTGGTCTGCGCTGGTGAAAGAGGGTGTCATTAAAGATCCGCACGCGTTCATCAACCGCATTCCGCATATGAGCCTGGTATGGGGTGATGAGAATGTTGCTTACCTGAAAAAACGCCACGATGCGCTGGGACAGAATTATCTGTTCCGCGATATGAAATATTCTGAAGATAAAAGTCAGCTGCAGGAATGGATGCCGCTGGTAATGAAAGACCGGAAAGATGATGAGCCAATGGCGGCAACGCGCATGGAGATCGGTACGGATGTAAACTTCGGCGCGCTTACCAGAATGCTGTTTCGACATATGGAAGAGCAGCCGGGCGTGCATATGCATTGCTCTCATGAGGTCCGAGATATAGATCAGGATGGGGAAGGATTCTGGTACATGAATGTAAAAGACCTGAACAGTGGTAAGCGTCGCGCGCTGCGCGCAAAGTTTGTGTTCATTGGTGCCGGTGGTGGTGCGCTTTCGCTGTTAGAGAAATCCGGAATTCCTGAGGCTAAAGGCTTTGGTGGATTTCCCGTCAGCGGTCAATGGCTCATCTGCAATAAAGAAGAAGTAATCGCCCAACACGCTGCAAAGGTGTATGGCAAAGCTTCTGTTGGTGCGCCGCCAATGTCAGTACCGCACCTGGATACACGGATCATCAATGGAAAAAAAGCGTTGCTCTTCGGACCTTACGCGGGCTTCTCCACAAAGTTTTTAAAGAAAGGCTCTTTGCTCGATCTGCCCGGCTCTATTACGCTCAGCAATATCCGCCCGATGATCTCTGCCGGACTGCACAATATTCCGCTCACCAAATATTTGCTCGATCAGGTCACCCAGTCCGATGAAGACCGATTAGAGGCTTTGCAGGAATTTATGCCTACCGCCCGCATGGAAGACTGGGATTTGGAGAATGCCGGCCAGCGCGTACAGGTAATTAAAAAAGATAAGGAAGAAGGTGGCATTCTTGAATTTGGTACGGAGCTTGTATCCAATGCAGACGGTACTATAGCAGCTTTACTGGGTGCATCACCGGGCGCTTCAACGGCTGTGCCGATCATGCTTGATCTGCTGCAGCGCTGTTTCCCGGAAAAAATTCAATCTTCCGAATGGCAGAATACGCTGAAAGAGCTAATACCTTCTTACGGACAATCACTCGCGAAAGATGAAGGGCTGGCTATGCAGATGCGTGAATATTCTACGCAGACTTTGCAGCTTAATGCTTAGTAAATTTCAATGTTGAATGCGCCTTCTGGCGTGTTCATACACCATGTTTGTAAAATTAAAAAAGCCATCATTCGATGGCCTTTTAATTTTGATTTTTACTTTTTAATTAAAGCAGTCGTCCGCCGCAGGCGTAGTAGCGCTGCCAGTAGCTTTCATTCAGGTTGCTGATCATCACGCCATGACTGGATGATGCATGAACGAAGAAATTGTTCATTAGATAAATACCTACGTGAGAGATACGGCTACTGTGGATGCGGAAAAATACCAGATCGCCTTCTTTCAACTTATCGCTGCTCCATACCAGATTGCTGGTGTTGAACTGCTCGATTGCGGTGCGCAACAGAGACATGCCGAAAATATTTTCGTAGCATTTCTGTACAAAGGCGGAGCAATCGATGCCTGTTTTATCCGTACCACCCAAGCGATAGCGCGTGCCGTACCATTCATTGATGAAGGCATAGAGCGGCATATTGCTGATCGTGCGCGGCAACACATCCATCAGAGAAGCGAACTTCACCTGAATGGCATTGGTCATCGTTACATCAATCCTGCGGCCACCCTCATTCTTCATATTTTCAGAAGAAAGAGCAAGTACATGATCGGCACCATTTAAAGTAACGCCATCCAGAAATTTAGGATTGCGGCTTACTTTCTCGGTGAGTGAAGGCTGTACTAATTGCTGCGATGAATAACAGCTGGTAACAAGTGTACTGATTGAAAAAAGAGCAAAGGAAACTAATCCAAGCGTGTGCTTTTTCAGCATAAGTGAGGTTTGTTTTTAGTGTGTGATGACTAATTGCAAACGGCCTTAATGTCAAAAAGTTTATGTCTAAATAATTGATCTGATCTGTCCGTCCTGATGGTAATAAATCAGCCACACTGTATAAGGGTGTGGCTGACTTGTCTCTTTCTTGTAGCGAGGCTAGGGATCGAACCTAGGACCTTCGGGTTATGAGCCCGACGAGCTACCGCTGCTCTACCTCGCGATGTGGATGCAAATATAGAGCGGCCTTTCGGAACGGACAAGCTTTTTCATAAAACTATTTATGAATCACATGTTATCGAACGGTTTCCGCAAATGCAATTGTACTTTTGCATGCTTATGTCGCAGCCCTTCCAGTCTGGTTTTATCAACATCTTCGGTCCACCCAATGCGGGGAAATCCACTTTGCTCAACGCTTTGCTCGGCGAGCAATTGGTCATTACTTCGCCAAAGGTGCAGACCACCCGCCACCGGATACTGGGCATCCTTAATGAAGAACATTATCAGCTTATTTTTTCGGACACGCCGGGCATTATAGAGCCTAAATACAAGCTGCACGAGAAAATGATGCGCCAGGTAAAAAGCGCGCTCGAAGATGCGGATGTAGCTGTGCTGATGAATGATATTACCCAGCCTATGGAATCGTTTGAGCCGGTGCTGAAATTGCTGAAGCTGAAAGTGCCTGTGCTGCTGCTGCTGAACAAGACTGATCTTATCAAGAATAAAAAAGACATCGAAGCGCAGGTGCAGGTCTACAAAAATGCATTCCCGAAATGGGAGATCATGCCGGTGTCTGCCCAGCAAAAAACAGATGTGGACAAGATCATTCCCGCTGTGCTGAAGCATGTACCGGAAGCCCCGCCGTTCTACCCGCAGGACAGCATCAGCGATCGGCCGGTGCGCTTCTTTGTCAGTGAGCTGATCCGTGAGCAGATATTCAATCAGTACCAGGAAGAGATTCCTTACCATACCGCCGTCATTATTCAGGCATTTGAAGAGAAGACAACGCTTGACGTGATCAAAGCCGAAATCATCGTCAGCCGTGAGACGCAGAAGATGATCCTGCTGGGCAGGGGTGGCAGCGGCATCAAAAAGCTGGGCATCGAATCACGGAAAAAGATCGAAGAATTTCTGCAGCGCAAAGTGCATCTTGAATTGTTCATTAAAGTGCGCCCCAAATGGCGCGACAATGAAAACTACCTGCGCGAGTATGGATACAATGCCTGATCCTGCAGGATTAACGAAGGAAATCACTGATTTTTTTCCGGAGGCAAATGGCTGTAAGGTTTTTATGCTTCGGCTCGATCGGCTTCATCCCATAATCAGCGGCAACAAATGGTTCAAGCTGAAGTATAATCTGGGAGCGGCCATACAATCCGGCGCTGAGCACATCATCACTTTCGGTGGCGCTTATTCCAATCATCTTGCCGCTACCGCCGTTGCTGCTTATGATGCAGGTATCTCAGTCACGGGTGTAGTGCGTGGTCTTCATGCAAAAGAAAAGCGGACGCCTACTTTACAAGCCTGTCTTAATAATGGAATGAAGCTGCATTTTGTATCGCGCGCAGATTACGATCTGAAAGATGATCCGGATTTTCTGGAAAAGCTGCAGGCGCAATTGGGCAGAAGCTATATCATTCCCGAAGGTGGAAATAATGAAGCCGGACGAAAAGGCACCGCAGAAATTGCCCGTTATATTTCATCGGATGCAAATACAGTATGCCTGCCGGTAGGCACAGGCGCCACTTTTTCAGGATTAAGAAGCGCATTGCCCGCATCGATAAGAATGCTTGGATTTACAGCCATGAAAGGCGGTGAATATCTACAAACAGAGATCATTGAAAATCCTGCCAACTGCCAGCTGATAACTGCGTACTCTTTCAACGGATTCGCAAAAACAACCCCGGAGTTGCTCCATTTCATGCGCCGTTTTTATCAGCAGACAAGTATCCCGCTGGACATTGTTTACACCGGCAAAATGATGTTCGGCATACAGGATTTACTGCGCCAAAGCTTTTTTAAGGATGAGCAGATCGTATGCATTCACACCGGAGGGCTGCAGGGAAACCCACCGGGCTTATTTGCCACTTTGTAATCGTATAGGGCAAGCTTTATCTTCACCGCATGACAGCTACTGTACAGCCGCAGCGTAAAAGCAGGCTTACCCTCTATATTATATTAGCCTTGCTGCTCGGTATCGGGCTTGGCTATATCCTCAATCAATCCATGCTTCCCGGCAGGGATGATGCTTCAATAGCAAGCATTCTGGAACCTTTCTCCCTGATGGCCGATGTGTTTCTGCGATTGATCAAAATGATTGTTGCCCCGCTGGTATTCAGCACGCTGGTAGTAGGCGTTGCCAAACTGGGCGACATTAAAAGCGTAGGCCGTATTGGCGGAAAGACGATGTTGTGGTTTGTCTCTGCATCGCTTGTCAGCCTGTTGTTGGGCATGTTCCTGGTCAACCTGTTTCAGCCCGGCGCGCAAATGCACCTGCCGTTGCCCGATGCTGCTGCCGGCAGTGGGGTAGAGAAGACCGCTCTGACGCTCAGGGAATTTCTGCATCATGTATTTCCTGTTTCTGTTTTTGAATCGCTCGCTAAAAATGAGATACTTCAGATCGTAGTCTTTGCATTGATGTTTGGTGTGGCCACAGCAGCCATTGGAGAAAAGGGCGAGATCATCATCAAAGCGTTCGATGCCATTGCGCATGTTATTTTAAAGATCACCGGTTATGTGATGAAGCTGGCGCCGCTGGCGGTTTTCGGGGCTATGACAGCGATCATCGCGAAGCAAGGGTTGGGCATTCTTAAAACCTATTCTATCTTCATCGGTGAGTTCTATTCCGGGCTGTTTTTGTTGTGGATCGTATTGCTGCTTGCCGGGTCTGCCTTTGTGGGAAAACGGATTCTTCATCTCTTTTCAAGAATTAAAGATCCGGTATTGCTTGCATTCAGCACCAGCAGCAGTGAGGCTGCTTTTCCTAAAACCATGCAGGAGCTTGAGCGTTTTGGCTGTAATAATAAAATAGTATCCTTCGTACTGCCATTGGGCTATTCCTTTAACCTGGACGGCTCAATGATGTACATGACTTTTGCCTCGCTCTTTATAGCACAGTCTTATGGCATTCATCTGGATACAGGTACTCAACTGAGCATGTTGCTCGTGCTGATGCTTACCAGCAAAGGCATTGCCGGTGTGCCGCGGGCTTCATTGGTCGTTATTGCAGGAACACTGGCCACTTTTCATATACCGGAAGCCGGCTTAGCGCTTCTGCTGGGCATAGATCCATTGCTGGATATGGGGCGCAGCGCTACCAATGTGGTGGGCAATAGTGTGGCTACTGTTGTGGTCAGCCGCTGGGAAGGGGACCTGCAGCCGGCAAAGGAAACGCATTTATAACAAGCCATTCAGAAGCACCAACATAATTTATCCTATTTTCACGCCCTGACTACTTTAGAATATATATGCACGAAATACTAGCGGCGCTCAAGCAGATGATGGATGCAGAAGTGATGTCGCATTGGGTAATGGCACACGGCGGACTTTACCTAGTAGCAATGATCATCTTTGCAGAAACAGGGCTCTTCGTGGGCTTCTTCCTCCCGGGCGATTCTTTACTATTCATCACCGGTCTGATCATTGCCACCTCACCAGCGCCTTTTACCAATGATATTGCTAACCTTATTTTCTGGATGTCGTTGATTTCTGTTGCGGGAATCATTGGCAATATGGTTGGATATTGGTTCGGTCGCCGTACCGGCCCATTGCTTTTTGAGCGGCGCGATACCTGGCTGTTCAAGAAAAAATATCTGATACAGGCACATGATTTTTACGAGCAGCGCGGTGGAGCGGCCATCATCCTTGCACGCTTTCTGCCGGTAGTGCGTACGTTCGCGCCGATTGTGGCCGGTGTGGTCAGCATGGATCGCAAGAAGTTTTTCCTCTACAATGTGATCGGCTGTATTGCCTGGGTAATCAGCATGACCTTGCTCGGATACTTCCTTGGTACCAATGAATGGGTAAAACATAATTTGGAGAAGATCGTAATTGGCCTGATCCTGATCACTACGGGGCCGGTGCTGTTCAAAATGATCTTTAGCAAGAGAAAACATCCGGTGCAGGAAGTAGCGGAAGATGTGATCGACAAAGAGCTGAAAAACTGATCTCTGCATGACTGAACGGCAAAAGACAATGGGCATTTTCAGCATTCCGGTGCTGGTGGCTGCATTGGGTTATTTCGTGGACATCTATGATCTGCTGCTTTTTTCCATCGTGCGGAAGCCCAGTCTTCGGAGCTTAGGGCTCAGCGAAGATGCGATCAATACAGAAGGAATGAGCATCATTGGTATCCAGATGCTTGGCCTGATGATCGGTGGCATTATATGGGGGGTGCTGGCAGATAAAAAAGGCCGCCTGAGTGTGCTGTTCGGCTCTATCCTGTTGTATTCTTTGGCCAATATCGCCAATGGATTTGTGGTAGATGCTACTCAATACACGATCTGTCGCTTCATTGCCGGCATAGGTCTGGCGGGCGAATTGGGGGCGGGTATTACACTTGTGAGCGAGCTGCTGCCGAAGGAAAAGCGCGGCATTGCTACTTCGCTGGTAGCGGGCATCGGACTTACCGGCGCTGTGCTGGCTTATTTTATATCCAAAACATTTGACTGGCATACTTGCTATTTCATTGGAGGAGGTTTGGGAATTACTTTATTGCTGCTGCGCATTTCCGTTTTTGAATCCGGCATGTTTAAGAGCGCGCAGCATCAGGCGGTAAGCAAAGGGAATTTTCTTGCTTTTTTCACCTCATGGCGCCGCTTTAAGACTTATTTTCTGAGCATCCTGATCGGGCTGCCAACGTGGTACGTGATTGGTATCCTGGTCACTTTTTCTGACAAATTCGGGAAGGAATTTAATCTGCAGGGAGAAGTAGATCCAGGCCGCGGGGTCATGTTTGCCTATGTGGCCATCTCTATCGGCGATGTGCTGATTGGCCTGCTGAGCCATGCTTTGAAAAGCCGTAAAAAAGCACTGTTTATCTTTTACGGTATTACTATTCTCGGTATCATCCTGTTCTTCCGGCAGCACGGCGGCACAACCAATGAAATGTATTTTTACTGCGCACTGATGGGCTTCGGCACTGGCTTCTGGGCTATTTTCGTAACGATGGCCGCCGAGCATTTCGGTACAAATCTGCGCGGCACGGCGGCAACTACGGTTCCTAACATGGTACGCGGCACGCTTTACCTGATGAACATTTTATTTGCCTTCCTGATACCAAGACAAGGATATGTACCAGCGGCGATTATTACTGGTGTCCTTGTCATGGTTATAACAATTGTTGCAGCATTCTTTACAGAAGAGACCTACGGCAAGGATCTGGATTTCTTAGAGACGATCTGATTGCAGAATCAATAATCTACGCTGCATTTGCAATGCCAGCAAAAAGCTACTCATACATCGCATCAATCAAATGCTCAAACTTACCCTCAATAGCCTTGCGCTTTATTTTAAGGGAAGGAGTAAGCTCTCCCGTATCCACCGTCCATTCCTGTGGTAGCAAAGTATATTTTTTCACCTGCTCTACATGATTAAATGAAGGATTGTACTTCTCCAATTGCCGGTCAAAAAGCTCTTTAACTTCCGGCATCTGCAGCAGCGCTGCGTTATCAGCCTGTAGCTGCTTCCCGTTATCCTGCAGATATTTTCTGAGCTGGATGAAAGATGGAACAAGCAATGCGCTTACAAACTTTCGGCTATTGCCGATCACCATCATTTGCTCGATATAAGGGCTTTCCCGCATCTTATTTTCAATCACCTGAGGCGCTACATACTTGCCTCCCGATGTTTTGAAAATCTCTTTTTTACGATCCGTGATCTTCAGGAACCTGCCTTCCTGCCATTCACCAATATCTCCGGTGTGGAACCAGCCATCCTTCATGGCTTCTATAGTCAGCTCAGGACGCTTGTAATACCCGATCATTACATTAGGGCCCTTCGTCAGTATCTCGCCATCCTCGGCAATCCTGACCTGTACATTTTCGATGAGTGTACCTATCGTACCAATGCGCCGGTCCTCGCTTTCAAAACGGTTGACAGAGATCACGGGAGAAGTCTCCGTAAGCCCATAACCTTCCATAATAATGACCTTTGCAGCCGTAAAAATGCGGATCAGACGTACCTGACAAGCCGCCGAGCCGCTGACAATAGCCTTCACATTACCGCCAAGCGCTTCACGCCATTTATTGAAAATAAGCTTGTTGGCAATGGACAATTGCATGTTATACCAAAGACCCATTGGCTGTGCATTATCATAGCGCTTACCCAGCTCCAGCGCCCAAAAGAACAGCGCCCGCTTGATGCCTTTCAGCTCCAGTCCTTTGGTAACAATGCGCTCATAAACTTTCTCCAGCAATCTTGGTACGGTGGTAAACACCATCGGCTTCACCTCACGCAGGTTATCACCAATTGTATCCATGCTTTCCGCATAATAGATACCCAATCCGCCTTTGATATAGATATAGCTGACCATCCGCTCGAAAATATGATTGAGCGGTAAAAAGCTCAGCGCCTTCTCCCCTTTTTTAGCGAACGTGAATGCCGGCATGGAATCACGGATATTGCTCACAATATTGCTGTGCGTCAGCATCACGCCTTTGGGATTTCCGGTGGTGCCGGAGGTATAGATAATAGTAGCGAGTGTGCTGCCTTCAATACGATCAACCAATTCCTGATCCGCGATAGAAATATCGGCCATTACCTCCTGCCAGTTGGCAACACCATCAACCTTATCAAAGCAGAAGATATGCTTCAGGGTGGGCACCTGCGCTAGCGTATCCGCAAAGCGGATGTAGAGCTCTGCATTGGCTACGAATAATTTTTGCACACCGGCCTCATTCAATACAAATAAGAGCTCTGCAGGGCTGATGGTAGGATAGATGGGAGTAAGCACCGCGCCCGTCAGCTGTACGCCGATATCCGTAATCAGCCACTCAGGACGGTTTGGTGAGATGATCGCTATTTTTTCCTGTGCTTCAGGAGTGAGGGCTGCATGATCGATGCCCAGCGCCAGCAATCCGTTGGCCAGCTTACCAGCCGTCTGCCATACTTCTGTAGCGCTGTAGGTGCGCCATGCGCCCTGCTCTTTCGCCGCGAGGAGCACGCCATCGGGATCGTCAGCTACACGTTCTGTAATGATATCGAATAAACGCTGCATCATACTTAAATGTACCACAATTTTTCAGAGGTCTGCATACCTTGCGCCTCAGTTCCGTCACTATAATGGGAACGTATAATTCAATATGCAGCTCAGCTTACAACAACTCATTTCCATACCCCTGCGCGACCGGTTACAGCAGCGCAGCTCAGGCATCTGGCAGCAGGAGCTAAACTGGCAGCCGGGAGAACAGATTTTCATTCAGGCGCCTTCCGGTACCGGCAAGACTACGCTGGTGCATTACCTCTACGGTATCCGCAATGATTTTGAAGGAAGCATCAAATGGGATGGTAAGGTGATTAAAGATGCAGAAGCACAAGCTGTACAACGCACGCGAGATGTGAGCGTGATCTTTCAGGATATGCGTCTTTTTCCCGAATTGACAGCCTGGGAAAATCTGGAGGTGAAGCGAACCCTTACCAATACCATTAGTGAGCAGGAAGTAAGCGAATGGATGCAACAATTGGGAGTATCAGACCGGAAAAATTCTTTAGGCAAAACCCTTTCCTACGGAGAGCAGCAGCGTATTGCCATCATCCGTGCATTGGTGCAGCCTTTCAATTGGCTGCTGATGGATGAGCCTTTCAGCCATTTGGATCATGCCAATACGGTAAAGGCCGCCACCCTGATCGCCGATGTGGTGAAGCGCAACAGCGCCGGCTTGCTGCTGGCCGATCTCGATGATAACGATTACTTTCCCTATACCCAAAAAATAATGCTCTGATGGCCCTGCAACATGGTTTACTCAACAAACTGCTCTTCAGCCGCAGCGGCAATTCAAGGTTGTGGACGGCGCTGACGGCGCTTTGCATCGGCACTGCATTATTGCTCATCGCGGTGCTGATCTGGTGGAATTTTAATGAGCTGCTGCACGGCCGTCAGTCAGGCGATAGCGCTGGCAGCACTTTTCTGACGATCAGCAAAAGAGTGAGCAATGAAAAAATGGGCAATGCCACCCTGACCGTTTTTTCATCCACAGAAATTGAAGACCTCAAAAAAGTACCGCAGGTAGAAGAAGTTGGTGATCTGCTTGCAGTAAAAGACCGCGTGAACATGCGGATGCAGCTTAGTCCGGGGCTGGGCTTTTCCACCATTATGTTTTTAGAAGCCGTCCCGGATCATTTTATGGATAAGCTGCCGCCCGACTGGAGCTGGAAAGAAGGGCAGTCGCAGCTTCCTATCATCCTGTCTTCAGAATTTTTAAGCCTGTACAATTATGTATTTGCCCCCAGCCAGGGATTGCCGCAGCTTTCTGAAGAATCCATCCGTGCATTGCCCTTCCAGATAGCGCTTGGCGCAGATGGACATGAAGAAATATATGTGGCGCATATAGCAGGATTTTCTGACCGGATCACTTCCGTACTGGTACCGCAGTCATTTGCTGTGTATGCCAATAAACGTACCGGTTCAGGAAACGTACCCCCTTCAAGGCTGGTAGTGAAAGTCGAAGACCCTTCTGCAAAAGCATTTAGCCAATACCTGCAGGAGCATGATTATGTGACTAACTCAGAGCAGATGCGGTGGAGCAAGCTAAGAGCCATCGTTCAGGTAGTGGCCGGGGCTACGGGACTTCTGGCACTGCTCCTTATGGGCATCAGCATGATCGTATTTACCTTATTCATTGAGCTGACCATTGCCAAAGCAAAGCAATCTGTACAACTACTGATTGAGATAGGCTACAGTCCGCAAATGCTTGGAAAGTTTCTGAACCGCCGTTTTTTGCCCTTACTGGGCGGCAGCTTTTTAATTGCGATACTGCTTACGCTTATTACACAGATTGCTGCATCCTACGCCGGTAAGAGCACAGGTCTTCATCTGGCGCTGATTCCGGGCTGGCCCGTATGGTTGGTTGCCGTTCTTTCAATGGCAGCTTTGATCTTGCTGGTAAGGAGAGCCGTAGGCAATGCATTGTCAGGTATCTGATAATCACAAAAAATGATTCAAAGAAGCATTTATTACAAGTAAAATCCCTACTTTTGCAGTCCCAAAATCCGTCCGGCCACCAATTTTACATTCTGCATTTTTGCATTCTGCTTTAGAAAGTGTCCAGCGTTGCTGCCGGCGTGAGGGAATTAATTTTTAACTGCTAAAAAATTTTATGGCAACCAACAACTTACAGCGTTATGAGCTGATGTTGATCTTCACGCCGGTACTGGCTGAAGACGACTACAAAGCTGCCCAGCAGAAGTTCATGGACTTCATTACTACCAATGGCGGCGACATCGTTCACTCCGATCCTCAGGGCCTTCGTTCCCTGGCTTACCCGATCGCCAAGAAGACTACCGGTCTGTTCTGGCTGATGGAGTACACTGCTCCGACCGAGGTGAACCAAAAGCTGGAAATCCAGATGAACCGTGATGAAAACATCATGCGTCATATGATCACCCGTCTTGACAAGTATGCTGCTGAGTACAATGCACGCCGCCGCAGTGGTGTAAAGCATGAGCGTACACAGAAGGCTGAAACTGAAAACGAAGCTTAATTAATTAAAAAGTCAAAAATTAAAAGTAAAAAGAGTAGTTGACTCGGCTTGTTTTTCAGGCTTTTAATTTTCACTTTTTAATTTTTACTTCTTTCAAAAAGAAACAGAAATGGCTAAGCAAAACGATATAAAATATCTTACTTCTACCCGTGTAGAAAGACGCCCTAAGAAATATTGCCGCTTCAAGAAGCTGGGCATTAAATATGTTGATTACAAGGATGCTGAATTCCTGAAAAAATTCCTGAACGAGCAGGGCAAAATGCTGCCACGCCGTATTACCGGAAATTCACTGAAGTTCCAGCGCAAGGTAGCCGTTGCCATTAAGAAGGCACGCCAGCTCGCATTGCTTCCTTACGTAACCGATCTGATGAAGTAAATGGACTTCCTGATTGGCAATTGCAGATTCGCTCATGCTTATTCCTGCACTTTCCAGCCAAATTCCAAATTCCGTAAATCAACAAAATTTCACAAACAATGAACGTTATTCTTATAAAAGACGTGGACAATCTGGGTGGCGCTAACGAAATGGTGAGCGTACGTCCTGGTTATGCACGCAACTACCTCATTCCGCAGAAGTACGCGGTAGAAGCGAGCGAGAGCAATCGCAAGATGCTCGAAGAGCGCCAGAAAGTAATGCGCAAGCGCGAAGAAAAGCTGATGGCAGAAGTAGCTAAGGTTACTGAAGTGCTGAAGGCTGGTCCGGTGAAGCTGGGCGCAAAGCTGGGTACTTCCGGCAAGATCTTCGGCTCTGTTACATCTATCCAACTGGCGCGCGCTATCCGTGAGCAGAAGGGTTATGATATCGACCGCCGCCGCATCACCATCATCGACGATGTAAAGGAAGCTGGACTGCACAAAGCTTCTATCGATTTCGGTAAAGACAATGTGCTTGAAGTTGAATTTGAAGTAGTAGGGGAGTAAATAATCCTACAGCTATAGATATAAAAGGCGCTCTGAAGAGCGCCTTTTTGGTGCTTGTATCATTTCTTCTTTCAGTTTGCAGACTGCTGATCCTCGTACCATTTTAAAATAATGATTGATTAAGCCAAACACTGATCTGCGCTACATTTCCGGATAATATTTGAAGTCGTATTGAAATTGTAGCACAAAAATTCTGTTCTGTATGAGCAGTTGATTATCATCATGCCGAACTGAGCGGCTTTACAATCCAATTAACGACTTGTGAACAGGTCGGTAACAGTGCCGGACCACTAAAATTCTTATAACAGTTCCGCTATCTTTAATCCTTAGATGCAGGCACGGAAAAAAACCATCTTTTTGGTGGATGATGACGAAGATGATTGCGATCTTTTTCGCATAGCGCTGAAAAGCCTGGGCTGTGAGGCTCAATGCATCTGTGCATTTGATGGAGTGAATGCCCTGGAACAGATCAGCCATCCCGATTTTACGATCCCTGACCTGATTGTGCTTGACCTGAACATGCCGCGTATGAATGGCCGGGAACTGCTGGTCAACCTGCGCCAGCTACCTGATTACGCACAGATTCCGGTCATTACCTATTCTACCACCTCGGCGCCGGCGCATCATAAAATGATGCTGGAGCTCGGCGCCGCGGCCTTTCTTACCAAGCATAATTCCATGCCCCGGATGTGTGAAGATCTGGAGCAGATACTTTGCAATTATGATCTCATTCAACCATCGGTATTGTGAGTGGGAATGAGCAAAAGCACAAGACAGCGCTGACGGTCAATACCACCATTCAGGCCATCCTGAAATTACTGGTGCAGAAAACCGGCGTCAACTTTCATCAGTATAAGCCCGCTACGCTGGAGCGCAGGATCATGCGCCGTATGCAATTGCTGAATATCAAAGACGAAGCCGGTTACCTGGCCTACCTGATAGCATCAGAAGCAGAGCAGCACCACCTTTACAAAGAAATGCTGGTGCATGTCACCTCTTTCTTCCGGGATGAATCTTCGTTTGATTTTTTATGCAGTCAGGTATTACCAGCCATTCTCAAAGAAAAAGGACCGGAAGATACCGTACGCATATGGGTTTGCGGCTGCGCTACCGGCGAGGAAGCCTATACCGTAGCCATGTGCCTGCACGAGCACCTGAAAGAAAGCAGGGATTTTACCCGCATCAAGATATTCGCCTCCGATCTTTCAGAGACTGCTATTGCAAAGGCACGCCGCGCAATCTATTCTACAACAACCCTGGCAAAGCTCTCCGATGCGCGGATCGGGCATTATTTCGAAGACTGTAAGCAGGGAAAGCGTATAAAAACATTCATCCGTGATATGTGCGTATTTGCTGTGCACGATGTATTGTCGCACCCGCCATTCGCCAATCTTGATCTGGTTACGTGCCGCAACGTGCTCATCTATATGCAGCCTGTATTGCAGCGAAAGGTCCTGGCAACATTTTCGTATGCATTAAAACAGGGTGGCTACCTGTTTCTTGGAAAATCAGAGACGAGCGGACTGGCAGGCAAGTTTGAGCCGGTCAATAAAACCGCGAATATCTATATAAACAAAGAACGAAATAGCAAGTTATTCAATGTAATTCCCCAGGCCACTGATGAAAAGGCTACTACGGCAGAATCATCGGAACGCGCTTATACTATGGAGAAAAAAGACTTTCAACGGGCCACCGATGAGGTGCTGCTTGCCCGATATATACCCGCCGGCGTGGTGGTCAATGATGGCTTCGACATTGTCGATTTTCGTGGCAATACCGGATTTTATATTGACCCTTCCCCGGGTATTGCCAGCCTCAGCATCCTTAAGATGATCCGTAAGGGGCTTTACCTCGATCTTCAGGAAGCCCTGAATAAGGTAAAAGCAGAGAAGATTTTTGTAAGCAAAGAAGGCATCGCCCTGGAGCATGACGGATTGCTGCGCAGAATAACGCTGGAAGTACAGCCGCTCACCGGTACAAGAGAGAAATTTTACCTCATCCTCTTCCGCGATGTAACGCCTGAGCAGGCCGAGCCTTTAACGGATGATGGCATCAACAGCACCCGCGATCTCCGCATTCATCAGCTGGAGCAGGAGTTGATGCAAAGCCGGGAGCAGCTACGCGCGATAAGCGAAGAGCAGGAAGCGACCAACGAGGAATTTCAATCGGCCAATGACGAGCTGAAAGCATTGAATGAAGAATTGCAGACCTCGCAGGAAGAGCTGATCTCTACCAACGAAGAATTATCAGTACGCAACCGCGAGCTGGCACAGTTGAACACCGAGATCAATGATGGCCGTGCATTTACCGAATCTATCCTCAATACCACTACAGATGGCCTGATTGTTCTGGATAAGGACTTATGTGTCCGTTCTGCCAATGATGCATTTTACAACACTTTTAAAGTAACTGCGGCAGAAACCGAGGGCTGCCTTATCTATGATCTTGGCAATAAGCAATGGAATATCCCGAACCTTCGGCGTGCGCTTGGCGGGATTCTGCTTCAGCAAGCGGAGCTGGAGAACTTTGTTGTCGGGCATCAGTTTGAGAACATCGGTTTCAAGGTCATGAGCCTGAATGCCCGTCAGCTTCGCCTCGAAAATGCGACAGAGCCGCTCATGCTCGTAGTAATAACAGACATTACCGAACGTACCCAACTGGCCAAAGAGCTGCGCGATACAGGTATAAAGCTGGATTATGCGCTGGATACCGGCATGATCGGCACCTGGGAGCTTAACCCTGATACTGGCAGCTTTGAGACATCTGCCCAGAGCCGCCTGAACTTCGGCCTGAGCGCAGATACCAACTTCACCTATGAGCGCTTCCAATCCATGATTGTGCCGGAAGACCGGGACGATGTAGTTGCCGGCATCCGCCACGCCATGCATACCGGCAGGCGGTATGCCAGAGAGTTTCGCGTGATCTGGCCTGATGAGAGCACACACTGGATTGCCATAGCCGGCAATGTACTGGCAGAGCAGGAGGGGGCATCAAACGACATGGTAGGGGTATTTATGGATATCACAGACCGCAAGTCGGCAGAACAGCAGTTGAAGTACAGCGAGCTGCACTTCCGTACACTGGCCAACAGCGCCCCCGTTATGATTGCCATGACGAGCACAGACGGCGCGTTTAATTTTTATAACCAGCAGTGGCTCGCCTTTACCGGCAGGAGCGAAAACGACCATACCGGCAGCTGGAAAAACGACATGCATCCCGATGATGTTAAAGGCTACAATACCTTGTACCAATCGTCCTTAAGAGATCATAAGCGATTTGATGTAGACTTTCGCCTGCGGCACCGTGGCCGATACCGCTGGATATCCTGCGCCGCCGTACCGCGCTTCGGGGTCAACAACAGATTCGATGGCTACACCATGGCCTGTACCGATGTGCACGATCAGAAGATGGTGCAGGAAACCCTGGAGCGCAAAGTGGAAGAGCGCACCGAGGCCCTGCGCAATGTAAATGATGATCTGCTGGACCGCAACCGTGAGCTGGAGCAGTTCGCCTCCGTGACCTCGCACGATCTGCAGGAGCCACTACGCAAGATCCGCATCTTTACCAGCCTGCTCAGCGGCAAAAATCCGGACAAGGAAAGCGAGCAGGCCGGGTACCTGAGCAAGATAGAGCTGGCCGCTTCGCGGATGATCGGCCTCATACAAGACCTGCTCAACTTCTCATCGCTCAAAGAGCGCAGCAAAGAGTTTGTGCCGCTGGACCTCAACAGAACCCTGCAGGATGTGCTGGCCGATTATGATCTGCTCATTCACGACAAAGCTGCCGAGATTACCATTGGCAACCTGCCGGTTATTGACGGTGTGCCACTGCAGATGAATCAGCTCTTCTATAATCTGATTGGCAACGCGCTCAAGTTTTCCAAGCCTGCCGAACCGCCCAGAATCAGGATCATAGCCTCTGAAGTAAGTGAGGAAGAAATGCGGAGCTATCGCCTGAAGCCGAACAATGAATATGTAAGAATCATCGTCTCCGATAACGGAATCGGATTTGATGAGGCCTACAGCGAGCGCATCTTCCAGATATTTCAGCGCCTGCATACGAAAGATAAATATCAGGGAAATGGAATCGGCCTCGCGCTGTGCTGCGCATCATGCAAAATCACCAAGGCATCATTCTGGCGCACTCCGTGCCGGATGACGGCACCTCGTTTGAATTGATACTGCCCGTTCAGCAGCCAGGATAGGAAGCGAACCAGTACCGAACTCGTAAGTCCTTACCCTTTTTTTACCCAATTCTATCAGTGCACAGGCCGCAGTGGGATGCTTTGTGCCTCAGCATGACTCATACGCCAGTCATGCTGAGGCACAAAGGATCCCACAGCAAGCAGGAAGAATCCCGCAGAAAACAGGAAATATCCCACAACGGACATGGCTCTGAAGTATAAGCCGCTGAACAGCGCCTGCTACATGCGGTAAACAGCAAAAAGAATGCCGCTCAGTTGAGCGGCATTCTTTTAAAGCTAAGTGATCAGATGTGTGATTAAACTCACCTACTCATTATTTATCCGGTAACCGTAACACTTAATACACTGCTCCATTGTCCTACTTCCTCATCATTCGTCCGGAAGATGATTTTATACTTCCAGATTTCTGACTGGCCGGCGGGTGGCAACGCGTGCTTGTCCTGCCAGTTGGGGTGATTATCAAGATCATAGAGCACGAAGCCGCGCGTGTCGCCATTGTCTTTGTAGATGGCTATGCCATCCATTCCCTGCTTGGCCCATACGATCTCCGGGAAGCCGCCGCTGCCGGTGCGTATGCTTACCTGAGGAGTAAGGGTGGTGTAGTCCACCACAGTTTCTACGCCTTCTATGCCCATATCCAGCCCATCGGCCACGCTGTACGCGCTGCTTGCTTTGATTCTCTTTACCAGCGTCTGTATGCGGGTAAAGCCGCCCGGCGCTACTGCAACCGGCACAGAGCCCAGATTTGGTGGCATAGGTGGCTGTACTTCAGCGCCTGCCGGCAGTCCATCTCTTAGTGCATTCTTGTAGGCCGTCCACTGCTTGTTGTACGCATTTACCATGTGTGTGGCTTGCAGCCGGTAGGCAAAATCAGAGCTGATGTTAGCAACATCCAGCTCATCATTGGGGGTGAGGCCATACTTGCTCATGTAGGCAGGCAGTTTGGCATTGAAGTTGTTGAGCCAGAGCACTCTGTCTGCATCTGGCTTTGGCAGATACGGTTGTTTTGCCATTTCTTGTGTTTTTTTAGGGTGATTAAATGATAACTATAAAGCGATAAAGGTATATCATTAACGCGTATGGTATATGCTTATTGCATAAAATGAACTTTTTTTTGGGGCTAAGCAGGCACTTACGGGCTACTGGTATGCACTGACAAGCTCCCCGTCAGCACTGACGGGCTTCCGGTACGCGCTGACGGGCTCCAGGTTTGCGCTGACGGGCTCCAGGTTTGCGCTGACGCGCTTCAGGTTTGTACTGACGCGCTTCCGGTTTGTGCTGACGGGAAGCTCGTCAGCGCTGCTGAGCTCTTCGTCAGTGCTGACGGGGAGCTCGTCAGGCCGGTTTCCGCCGGATGATTGGGTGCAAAACTTCCGGTAATCGTACCGTCATTGCCGATTGGCGCTGATATTAGACCAATAAAGAAGGGCGGAATTTCCACCCTTCTTTTCTTTCATAAATTATCCGCATATCTAGCGTACTATGGTAAGTTTCTTAATTGTCCTGCCCCGCTCTGTCTGTAGCTGTACCGTATAATTGCCGGGTGCTTGCTTAGTGAGATCCATCGCTATCATCCGGCATTGGGTTAGCAACTGCCGGAGTATCCGCTCGCCGGTAACGCTGTATACAGTTACAGTTCCGCTTACCTGATGATCGGTGGATATTGTAAAAAGACCACCTCCGGGGTTAGGAAATATGCTTAATCCATCTGCGTCTGGTGTTGAAATTCCCGTAGCAGTATGATGAACAAGAATATTGTTACTATAGGCAATCAGTGGTTGTGCACAAGGGTCGCTGTTTTCGATTGTTGCCTGTACTACATCACCATCTTCGAGCTTATCCGTTGCCCATGTTGTGCCGGTATTGGTCGTTGTTCGCCCGTTGAGCAGCCATTGGTACCGGGACGTCGTGCCGCCTATGCCCTGTACTGTAAATATGATCTCCTCTCCGGGACGGACAGCACCGGAAGGATTTACCGTAATTATTGCCGAGGTTGCAGAATATGGGATGACGTGGACTCCTACCTTATTGCTTATCGTAGGCTGTGCAGTAGGGCAACCGGCAGATGAATAGAGCGCTACGCTGATGGTATCCATGTCCTGCAATGCCGCATCCATATATTGAGGCATTGTAGCGCCGGGAACGGATGTTCCGTTTTTATACCATTGATAAGCAGGCGTAATGCCGCCGCCTGTCTGGTTCGTTACAAAAATAACAGGCGCGCCGGGGCACAGGGTGGTAGGCGGCAATGTATTGATGTTGATGCCCGGTGTAACCGCAGGGGTTACTTGTATTGTCAGCGGCAATGATATTACCTGCCTGGGTGAGGCGCAGGCAATGGACGAAGTAAGCTGTAATGCAATCTGGTCATTGTCCTGAAGGCTTGCCGTTTTAAATGTCATATTGTTGGGCGCGCCTGCAAATGGCAGGCCATTTTTCAGCCACTGATATAGCGGGTTACTTCCACCATAGGCAGTAGTGGCATAAAAGGCAATAGAATCGCCCGCACAGATACTGGCAGGCGTAGCTGTGAGCATCACAGAAGGTGTAGGAGCACCAATGTGTACCGTTAGTGCATTGGAAACTGCGCCCGTTCTGCTGGCGCAGGTGTAGCTGGTAGTCATGGATACTGTGATTATATCGCCATTTGCCAGAGTACCGGAAGTAAATATTGAACCAGTTGCCCCGCTTACAGGCATTCCGTTTCTAATCCATTGATAAGTAGGGACGGTTCCTCCATTAATTGAAGAAGCGGAAAACATAAGAGTGTTGCCTGCACAGTTGATGCCGGTATCCGGAGTGGTGATGCTTACAGAAGGCGTCAGTATGGGCAGCACACTAATGATTACCGGTGCGCTGGTAACAACTACCTGACTGGCACAATAAGAACTGCTTTCCATACGGCAGGTGATGGTATCGCCATTGGCTGGCGTGTAGGTATAGGTTGCGCTGTTGGCACCAGCGATAGGTTGGCTGTTGCGCAGCCACTGATAGTGGGGAGCAGTACCCGGCTCAGTAGTTATTGCCGTAAGTGTTGCTGGTGTATTGGTGCAGGTATTGAGCGCCGCCGGACTAACCGTGATTGTTGGCAGTTTAAGATCAAAGCCCGCACAACTGGCCATGTCTACAATATTGATGTTTAAATCAGCGCTGGTATTATCGGTGCTTATGGAGTCTTGCCCAATAGTATAAGAAATGATATTGTTTGTACCATTTTGGTTATGGCTGTTTGTATACAAGTGATTCCCGAGGCATGCCATGCCGCGAGGTACTATTACGGAGATATTATTAGGATTAACAACTATCCACGAGGCAGTTCTTACGCCCGAAGGATTGTATTTTACCATGTAGGTAGAATCGCTATTTAAATTTTTATAGACAACATAAAAGTTACCCTGACAATCTGCAATAAGGTCCGGTACCGCATACTGAGCCTGCCTGGGCGGGGGACTTGCATCTACCAGAAAGGTCGCATTGCCAGTTCCATCTTACTTATAAACATTTTGATTGTCGCCCAAATTATAGATGAAGCCGCCGCCTGCAGCAAGATTCTCGTTTCCGCCAGAAACTGTATTGGCTTGGCTAAGATGGCCTGTATTTGTCCAGGTATTAGTGCCGGAATTATAATATTTATATTTTCCGGTTGACGGATCAACACAGTAAAATGTGTTTGTATAAATATTAGTGCCTAAAGGTCTGGAAACTGTTAAGCCATTGCCCGTTAAAGGAATGGAATTTGCAACCGGATTAGTGGATGAGACGGGTAAAGCAGGATTATAATTAAAAATGTGCAGGCTATTGTTTTGTTCACCCCAAAGGTAGACTGTGCTACAGTCAGGTAACTGTGCTATAGATTGTAGGCTACAGCATATTAAAACCAGTAGCAATGTTATCAATATAGGTTTGGCCGGCATAATCAATGATTGTTGAGGCATAAAAAAATTGCCCAACCTGTGCCAGCCTTGGTTCTGACAAAGGTTGAGCAAATGTAGTTTTTAATGCACAATCATTAGCTTCACAGCTTGTTGTGCCTCATTTCCTATCTTATAAGCGATAATGTAGGTACCTGCTGCCAGTTTTTCTGTAGGTATTCGAAGTGTATGCATACCTATTGTCAGCATTTCATTATTCACAATGGTGCTGAGCGTGCGTCCGACAAGATCGGTGAGCCATATTTGCACCTTCGCATCTTTTGCCATATTCAGGGCTATCTGCACTTGACTATTTGCCGGATTCGGAGCTATTCTTACAATATTATTGCTGTCTAGCACAGGTGCGCCCCGGTAAGCGGACTGATCGCTAAAGACTGGTGTTGTATCCTCTTCTTCACTATCGGTTACACTCAGTATGAAGTGGCAGGCATTACCCGTACTGTCCACACCTACAGCTTCTGAACTTAGTTCCTGAGTCAGGGTAAATTAATAGTCTCCTGTATTTTGATTCTCAGACTGTGCTACAAATGAGATGCCTACATTATGGAATTCACCAGGCTGTAGTGCTATATTGCTCAATGTAGCATTATCCGGATCTATTATGGTAAGCGTATGAAGGTCAGCGCGGTCAATCGCCAGTCCTGAAGCAACTGAGCCACCTGACAGCCACGCATTCCACAAATCTTCGTCAAGTGTTATAGTAGCAGTTGCTACAGTACCAAATTCCGGTGCGGTGTTACTGAGCGCATGCTGCCTGATTTTTATCTTCAACGCTGCTGCTACAGTCAGGTGATTACCCACGCTCACCGAGCCCCCATGTGTGCGAAGAAACACTGGTGGTGTAGTGGACATATTTATGAGCGTTGAGTTGCGCGTTACCACATTATTATTGCTTTTTACATTCAGGCCAACTGGTGCCGGACTTTGCTCTAAATACATTGGGTCATGAAGCGGGTCTATTATTCTACCTAAGAAGCAAATAGATGGATTACTGATTAAGTCACCATTAGCATCCCTGAAATAAGTATCAAACGGTGTTGGATTGAGTGGTTGCCATTTTGCATTGATGATGTATTCCTCGCCTGGTTTTAGTGAAGGGATTGGGAAGCCTAGTTCTTCGCTACTAAGGCTATATTCATAAGCCGCTGTTGCTGCACTGTTGGCACCGGTACCGGTATTCAGTAAGGTGCCGGTATAAGCTACCTTCAACTCATCACCTACGGGCTGGCTACTGCTTGTTCCATTAATAGTGATAAAGTAGGGCGCCATTTGTCCCAGTCCAGCTTTCCAAGCATACGGCCATATTTCGCCTGCTGTACTGCCGATTGTCCAATATAGCTTTGCATGACTGGGGGCTGATACCTCTGTACTATTATTGCGAACACGGAACCTCATTACATTATAAGCGTTACCTACTGGTGTTGTACTTGGATATACCGGGCTCATTAGGTAGTTAGGGTTTTCGGGTGCAGTATTACCTGCACCATTGTCAGTGACGCGGTTCCAGATGTCATTGCTTTTCCAGATATCGCTATTGGTTGATGGAGGGTTATAAGGCTCCTGCCCTATATCATCGGAATTATCCTTTGCCATTAGCCTTCCGGGGGCCGTCAGGTTGGCATCGCGCATTACTACAGCCATACTGGACTTTGCATTCACGCTGGCTAACACGCCAGGCATTTCAGCAGCAGGAGGGTTGCCTTGATCATCTGTTATTCTGCCCAAAAAACTAATCTGTGCATTAGCAGCTATGCCTGAAGCCGAGCCGTATAATGCAGGATCAACCGGATTCCACTGAGCATTGATGATATATTCCTCCCCAGGCTGAAGCGCAGGTATAGGGAAGCCCTTGTTGGATACATAGGTTCCATTAGGCGTATTATTAGTTCCTGTATTTAAAGTAACGGTACCGCTATAGTTCTCGATTATCTCACCGCCTGCAGGTAGTCCGTTGATTTGGTTGCTGCCATTCCAGGCATTGGGCCAGTTAACACTATTACCTTGTACAGACCAATATAGTCTTGCATATCTGGCATCCGACATGGAACATCCACTGTTTCGCACTCTGAAACGAACGATGTTATGCTGGTCAGCCTGCTGCGTCTCCGCGCTATAGAAGCACACAGGATTGGCATGCTGATTCACATTTGCAGCTGATGCGCTACGTATGTTCCAAAGATCGGGACTGGCATTATAAGTTGCCGAGCGTAGGTTAGGCTCAGAGCCTATATCCGAAGCGTCGTCCTGGGCAATTACATCACTATTATTCGTGTTGGCATCTATATTATACACTTCATCATCTACTTGATTTGGCAGATATTTCTGGTAGCGGGACAAGGGAATCACCGCACCCTGAACTGCAGGGTCCATCATAGTTGGGTTGGCAGGGTCAGTTATATCTATAGCACGAAGGTCAAACGTTTGATTAGGCGTACTACCATGCAGGCCACATGCGTAATACATGCCATTTCTGGCCTTTTCAATCTGAGATCTACTGTAATCACCTGAATTAGGAATAAGAGTAGTTGTATGATTTATAAGATCTACTGAGTAGAGATTGCCTACCCCTGTTTGATCCTGATTTGAAATGAGTGCACGTTTGCCTCCATCATAGAGTTCCAAGCCAGTAATGAAGGACATTGGCAAGGCAAACGAACCGCCACCAGTATTGGCACCGTAGCCATGATTATCAAAGTCAAGATAATAGATACGGTAAATGCCGGTAGAACCACAAATCGGCGCGCAGTCTGCCCAGCATACACGTATATCTCCAGTAGTAGGATTCTCATATAGTTCTACCTCGCTGGCCGAGGTTGTAGTGTAGCCAGGGCCGAATAAAGAGAGCATGTTAGGCAGTTGGCTTAGTTGGGTAATACCATTATCAGTAATCTTGAACCGTTGAATGAAACTGGTGCCAGACAATATAGCAGAGCGTGAAATAGTATACAGAATACGTGATTTGTCCGTTGTATTATACTTGCCAATGGCCAGTCCTGTGGGGCCAGCGCAGCCGTTGGTATTACCGATTATTCCTGCGGTTTGCACCGGGGTATGTTGCAAGTTGAGATTGGCCCTGTAGACAGTTGTGTATTGCAGCGTTTGGTCATAGCTGGTATTGCCAATACCAATACCTATAGCATACCACATGTTACAATGTCCTGGTACGCGCACAATAGATGCATCGTACGTATCACCGCCAAAGTAGAAGGCACTGGGCAAGCCGGATAAAACCTCATTATCGGTAATGTGGAATAGTGCCTGGTCAAGTTCATTATAAGTTTCGTTGTTGGCAGATACCGTGCCAAAGAAAGGACTGTTCTGTGATGTAGATGTGGGTGGACTATTGGTAAAGTCAATCCGGTCTGTTTCAAGGAAACCACTTGGGCTGCTGTGTTTGCGCTATGGTGGGACTTGTCAAGAGTGCAACTGCGGCCAGAGCCATTAATGCTTTTATCATTGTTCTTATTTGAATGGGTAAAATAATAATAAACTTATATTAGTGTAATGGTACAACAGTTTAGTTTTTAACGCGCACGTGTTAAGTTTAGGTTTGTATTGCTCGCATAATATGTTAATGTTGAGACTGAGTGAATTTATCAGCCTACGCTGATAGATTGGAATTTGGAGAATGGGAATGTCGTAGACCTGTTTCTTTATTAACTAGATTATTTGGTTTTTCATGTTTTTGATTTTTTTTAAAATGAAGAGATGAGAATGCCATAAGCGCATACGGGCGTACGCAACGAGGCCACTTTTCAGAAAAACAAAAAAGAAAGTAAAGAGAGAAAGAACCGGAGAACCGGATATCCACGAATTGTCGTGGGGTCTTTCGCATTACTCGCATCTGAGGCCGTCGAAAGCCTTAAGGACAAGCAATACTAAAACGCCCACGACGATGCGCGGGCGCTCAGTATTTACTCATGCTGTCCTTTGAAGTTTCGACGTTTCAGATGCAGCCTCGTAAATAGCCAAGCGCTATAAAGAGATAAAATAATTCCAGCCTTATAAAGAACTGCCTACGAACTATAATCGTAGTGCAGTTTATTGGTTAGGCGCAAACGTATACATAAAATGCGAGCGGTCAAATATTTGCGGCAAAATATTTTCCACTATAACCTGACCTTGTAAGCCTATCCTCACAAAGCGGCTTGTCATTCCGCAGGAATTTCTATCCTGATTACAGGCCTGTAGCTTTCTATGGATTCCTTACGGAATGACAAGCCGCTGTTGCTAGCCTGTCACAACTTATTTTGGATTAGCCCAAACCATTTCATTCCTGTTTCCCGCGCCTGAGCACAGGCCGCTGTGGGATGCTTCCTTGCGTCAGCATGACTCAACGGCTTGCTTGGCCTACGCCAAGGGCTGCTGTATTTTCAAATAGCAGGGCGGCAATAATATTAATGCCTGCGGCTTGCTAACCTGAGTAGGAAACATTACACCATGCAGGCACCTCAGGATAAAGATGTGTCTGAAAATTCATCCAGGTAATCGCGGAGGGTTTTCGGCGGAATGCTTTGCCTGTCCGGCCTGAAATTGCTGGACAGCACAATCACATCATACTTGTTGTCTCTGCAAATGACCAGCGCATCTTTCGGGGCAATGCCTGCAAATACATTGCGCAGATACTGCCACTGCAGAATGCGGCTGTATGGTGCAACAAGAATACGCTGAACGGTGCCTGACAGCTCATTGCCTTTATCGAAGGGCTGGCCGATGAGATGCTGGGCATTATTGCAGCTATCTACCGCCTGGCCGTAACTTATGTACTTAACTTTCATGAAGCTGATATAATACGATCTGAGATAGCCACTACAGAAACGCTCAGGGAAATAAAGGCGCAAAAAAGCAGTTGCAATAGCTGTTGGGTGAAAAACCGTATGTATCAGTGGGGCAGATACCTTCCTTATTCAGGTACTTTGTTGTACTCCAATAGAGTTGAGACGGAAGGGCAAAGAATTGCAAAAGGTAATAATACAAATATACACGATTGCGGTTACAAAGTATCGGGTAATGGTGCGCGCATCCGGCCACGTCAGTGACTGATCATTTCTGCTGCAGATCCATGATTGCCGCTCTCACGCGATGGCCGGTTGCCCGGCCTGTCCGTACAGATTTCTAAAAAAATAAGAGCGCCTGTCCCTTGTGGGACAAGCGCTCTTGTACTGATTCAGTTGATAAAATTACAGTCAGCGGTTACGGAAATACCGGTGGCTGTATTTTGAGATTAATGCTTGTTGAACTTAGCCTGCATTGTGCTCTTGCCACCAACCACTACGGCAAGGTAATTCCCATCTGCCAGGCTGCTTACATCTACCGTTGTGCCGCCGGCTACAACTTCTATGTTTTTCCGCATTACCGCATCGCCCTGCATACTGTAGATGATGAGCACCTTTCCGGTTGTATTGCCTGTGCTGTTGATCCGCAGATTAAGAATGCTGTGCACCGGGTTGGGATAGACAGTCATGCTGTTTTCCAGCGTACTCACCTTCACTGCGCTGCTCAGGTCTGATACTGTTTTCACCGGCATCGGCGTGTACTGAAAATCATGGTACATATTGTTCAGATTCATCAGTGCATAAATATCATCCAGCCTGTGCGATTCGCTGTTTTGATAAGATCTCAGAACGTTCAGATCGTCCTGGCTCAGTGAGGTCATATCTGCCTGTTGAAAATTTGCTTTCAGCAGTATGCGGTAGAGGAATACTTCCTTGCCCTGCCATTGATCTGCCGGCTGAATGCCGTCCAGTGCCTGCATCGCATCGTCATTGTTTCCTTTCAGGTAAGCGTAAGCTGCCTTGGTGATCGCTTTATCATAGGCGGTTGCCGTATGATCGCTTTGAATGCCCTGATAGAATTTGTCTGCCTGTGCAGGGCTCTGCTGATAGAAGTACGACAGATAGTAGCGCACCACATCGGTGTTATAAGCTGCTTCCTTCGCTTCTGCTAAAGCCTTGTCTGTTCCTTCTTTAAAATCGGCAATATGGTCGCAATCATACATCGGATTGTAGTTGCCCTGAGAGGGCATATCGAAAATCTGATGTCCGCATGATGCCGTTGAATTGCTTGGATTGTTGGCCAGCAGATTGGTGTACGGATAATTGAAATTAAACACTCCGAAATTGTTTACCACATAAGTAATGCCGACCGGATCGGTGTAAATGTCAAATGCATTATTGTCATTGCTCCAAAAGGTGTTTTGTCCGTCCTGCCCGCTCTGCCCGATGTTCAGCGGCGTTGGGCTGGCGTTGTAAACACCGGCTTCCGAATAATTGTACATGAAGTTGTTGTAAATATTTATGTTCGCTGCATTTTCTTCCAGATCAATAGATCGGGTACAGTTGGAGATGCAGTTGGTATAAATATTCACGCTTTCCGTTTTGCCGTCTGCATAGATACCGACGGCGCCTGAGCGGTGGTTCATGTCAATCTGATTGCAACGGGTATCGATGGCCCGTGAGTCGGTGATCATAATGCCCATCTCCAACGGATTGTAAATCTTATTGTCATTCAGGTTAGTCCTGGTGGTACTGTTGGAAACGATGGCTGCCGAGTAGCCTGTAATGGTGTTATCCTGAACATAGATGTTGTTGCTTTCTATCAGCTCAACAGCATACACAGATTTTTCAAAACGATCAATATCGGTATGAATGGAGTTATTGGCAACGGTCAGCCGGTTATTGCATTTGGTGACAAAGATCTGAGAGCCAAAGTTGTTGAAGATGGTATTTTCAATATGGTTGTCTTCAATCTTCATCGCATCTGACTGTTGTGGGCTGGACAGATTGGTATAATAGCAGCTATTCTGCATATTAGTAAAGTTGTTCTGAGACAAAGCAGCCAGATAGCTGTTGCTGGTCACCATTACTCCGATATAAGGCGCTTTTGAGCTGTTAATGAAATTGTTGTGGGAAATATCACTACGGATCATGGAATTCATCTCCATAATGGCCATGCTCTGTGTATTTGCGTCAAGCGAACAACTAAACCGAAGGCTGGTGTACAGATTATCATGCACAAAATTGTTGCCTGTTACCGGGAAGTCAGACTGCGTTCTGTTGAAGATGACGCCATACACACAGTTCTGGAAATAGTTGTTGTTGATCCTTGCCGTAGAGCCACTCATTACATTCAGCGCCCGCTCTGCATTCTTGAAGGTACATTCATCGAAGAGGTTGTTTTGCGAACCGTTGAAGGTAATGCCCCGCCATATGGCCGTTTCATCGCAGGTACGGAACACCGAGTTATTGGCTCTGATATGCGCGCCGGACTGTACATTAATGCCTGCGCAGGAAGCAAAGAGCATGTCCACATTGGTGATGTCAAGGGTAACACCCGCAGCAACCGTCAGCGTACCGGTCACATAATACCGTCCGTGCAGCATGGTGCTGGTCTTAATCGTATCGTTGGCAAGCGCAGTGGTAAACTGATCAATACAGCCGCAGGAGCCTTTTACCGTCAGATCCTGGGGCGCCATTTGAGGTGTATCTATCGTTATGCTCATGGGTTTGCTGAGCCAGGATTCGCTTACCGGATTAAAAGTATAGGACTGTATCGTATCCCGGCGGTCCCGGATGCCGCATTCGAATGTATCTGTTAAAGCAATGGACAATGGGGTTTCTATTATGAAAGCATCCCGGCTGCTATCCGCCTGAAACGGAGCGCCAAAGGAAGAGCCTGCCAGCGCCAAATGGCCGGGCATGAGTGCCATCGCATAGATTCCCTGCTGGCCTGCATGTACAAATTCCCGCGTCCATGCTATCTGATCAAAATTGTTGATCTGGCTTACGCGTGCATCAGAAATATTATTCAACGGAAAATTAGTGTTGCTGTTAAATGCGGTAATGCCGGGCATTTGTGCCAGTAAAAAACTGGTGTAGCCTGTATCGGTAGGTACTAACCGGCAAGTGTTGTCATAAGCAAATTCCGAGCTTCTGTAAGTACGGGAATTGGAAATGGTCATTGTGTCTGCGTTCAGCCTGCCGCCCAGCACCGTGCTTACAGATGATTGGGATGTGGGAAAGTTGTTGGTCACCACTACAGAAATGAGGAACCGGCCGGTGTTGCTGACCTGTATTTCCTGCGGATAAGCGTTGGTGATAAATACATTGCTTTTATCCTTTACGCTTAAATTGACCCTGTTTCTCCATCGTTGCACTCCGGTAGTATCGAGGCAGAAAACATTAAGATCATAGTAGTCTCCGGAATAATCACGCTGGAAATAGCCGAGCGTATAAAGATGATTGTTGTAGAAAGCAATGCTGGCAAAAGCATCGCTGTTTTCTATACTAAGATTAGTATCGCCGGCTATATTGTAATGCCTGGACCACTTATGCGCGCCGGTATTGAAGTTAATACACGTAACCATTGCATCCGCAAACTCCGGCGCATAGTCCGTGCCTCCACACAGATACAGGTCGCCGGTCAGTGTATTTGTGTTCTGGCAAATGCCGAAATAAGCTTCTCCATGACGTGTTGCCGGCGTTGCCCGATACCCTCTTGACCATACCAGCGTACCATTCGGCTGATAACGGCACACAATGCTTTTGGAAGAATCGCCGGTACGGCCAACCGCAATGATATCGCCATTCTGGGCAACCATTACTTTTGAAAAAACCTCTTCAGCAGGCGTTGCATAGACCTGTGACCATACGATCATATTGTTGGCATCCTTCACGAAAATGAGCGCATCGCTGCCCGTCCCGTTTATATTTACAGATCTTTGCCCTACGGATACTGTATTTCCGTTGGCGAGGTAAGCAATGTCCATGACCGTTTCATGGGTACTTGGCGCACCAATGAAACTCTGGGTTACCTGCGCATAGCTGCGCTGAGCAATACACGCAGCAAGCAGATGCAGTGCGAGTAATATTCCTTTTTTCATACAAGCCTGGCTTTATAGGGCAGCCTTACCCTGATGATGATTGTGATTACCTACTCTGAGAATGGCTTTTCGGTTTCCGCCGAAGGCTAAACTAGCCGTACCATTGTGTGGGCACAATCAACAATAAAAAGGTGCGCTCATCTGCTAAAAAGCTGCGTCAAAAAAGGAAAGAACTGCGTACGCCGGTCAATGTCCCAGCATCTCCAGCAGTAGCTTTTTACGCCGGAAGGATACGTCCAGATGCTGATTATTCTTCAGGATCACATAGCCACCGCGCCCCTTGACGTATCTGGCAATCTCGTGCACATTCACGATATGCTCGTTGTGTATGCGCAGAAAAGCATGAGCCGGGAGCAGCTTCTCCAGCTCACCGATGTTCTTGGAAAGCACATACTTCCGGCCGCCCTGCACATATACATGGGTATAGTTGCCCGAAGATTGGAGGTACATAATCTGATCCGTTTCCATCAGCTCAAAGCCACTGACAGAGGGCAACATGATCTTATGCGTGCTGACAGGTACCTGTTGTTCCGCCCTGGCAGCAGAAGCGCCTGTACGCTTGCGCTTCACCTTTTCTACCGATTCCATCAGCTGGTCTACGTCCACAGGCTTCAGAAGATAATCAGTCGCATTATTACGAAATGCCTTTACGGCATAAGCGTCAAATGCCGTTGTAAAAATCACATCTACAGGCTGACCGGCTATCCTGTCGAGCAGCTCAAAGCCGTCGCCGAATGGCATCTCTATATCCAGAAACAGCAGGTCTGGCTTCAAAGAATGGATAGCTTGTCCGGCATCTTCAATATTGCCTGCCGTAGCCACCACCGCTACATCCGGGCAATATCGCTGCAGGAGCTGCTCCAGATTCCGTATGCTGTTAGCCTCATCATCTACGATCATTGCATGGATTCTCTTCATAAGGGTACTTTTAAAATAACGCGCGTGCCGGACGGGGAGCCGTCTTCATGGTGCTTGTCTACAATCTCAAGGGATATTTTTTTGTTCAGGATCTCAGCATAAGTATTGATCCGGTCTTCCGTAATGCGGATGCCTTTGGAAGCGTACTCATTGTCTGCCGGCTGCCGGTTACGGTGGTGCATTCTGCCGACTCCATTATCATCTATCAACACCTTTAAAGTAGCGCCCGACTGCTCAAATGCAATGTGCAGCCATCCTTCCACCCGCAGATGGCGCAGCCCATGCCGGATCGCATTTTCCACAAAAGGCTGGATCAGCATAGAGGGCAGGGTGATGCCATCTGTGTCAATTAGCGGGGCGACTGTGATCTCAAACTGAAAGCTGTGATTGTACCGCACCTGCTCCAGCGTAATGTAGTTGGTGAGATAGCTGATCTCCTGGCTGAGCTGTATGAAAGATTCATCGGAAAAATAAAGCGTCTGCCTGATCAGGTGTGAGAACCGGGATATAAAACGGTTGCTCTGCAGGTTGTCGCCCGAGTTGACGAAGCTCTGAATCGTGTTCAGGCAGTTGAAGATAAAATGAGGGTTCATCTGCGCCTTCAACGCCTTGGTGCGCAGCTCCGCCAGCGTTCTGTACAGCATAGCTTCTTTTTGCCGGACAGAGATGTAGTAGCGCGCAGCCGCAGCTATCAAAGTCAATAGCAGTAAGATGATCAGCACTTTGAATAGCAGGGTTTGCCAGAAGGCCGGTTTGATGGTAAACGGAAGCCTGGTGACTGCGCTTATCCGGTGCCCCCGTTTATCAATTGCGGCTACCTCAAACAAATAGTTGTTAGGATTCAGCGGGCCAAATTCCTTCACATGCTCAGCCGTAATCTGCCAGTCTTTTTTTAGCGGCATCAACCTGTACTGATACCGGCCCGACTCGCTGCCGAAATTCATGGCCGAGAATTTAATAGTCAGCGAATTCTGCCTGTAAGTAAGCGCAGAAAGGCTATCAGGCGAAGTCTCCATATTATTGATCATTACCCGCGTGATATTCACACCTGCAGACTGCGGATGCATCGGTTGCGCTGTATTAATGATGCTGATGCCTTTACTGGTAGCTGCATACAGTAAGCCCTCTCTATAGCCCGCATCATTTACAAATACATCCGGAAGCCCGTCCTCCGTGGTATAACTGGTGATCGCGTTTATCTGAAAGCTATCTCTGACGAGCCGGTACGCGAACCTGGTGACTCCTTTGTTCGTGGCAAACAGCAATTCATTCTGATCGGTGACGTACAGGGTATTCACAATGTTACTGATTAACCCGGTGCTTTCATCCAAATGCGCCAGCAATGTATCGTTGCGCAGTACATATACTCCCCGGTCTGCCGTGATGGCCCAGAGCAGGTGGTTATAATCCTCCCGCAAGGCGATGATGCGCTCCTCGGGTACGCCTTTATATTGGGACAAATCAGTCAGCGAGCTATCGGCCAGCCGATATTTCAGGATAGAGTTCAGCGTGCCGATGTACACGGCATTCTGCCGGTCGTCGTAGCAGATACTGGTGCTTCTCTTGGTAAGCAACTGGGTTATGCGGCCCTGCGCTTCCATAATTGCTCCATTTGCGTAGGCGTAGAACTTCCGGCCCTGCGCCACCTGCATATCCTTTATATCGCCCTGCAATGGAAAGTCCGGATAATCGTACAGTCGCTGCTGCTTTTTATTAAAAACAAACGTCTTGTTGGGTCGGTACTGAAAATAGATCTCCGCTCCATCATCCAGAATTTGCTTCAGCAACTGCTGCCTGCCAGCTGTCCTGTTGATCTGGTATTTTCGGATAATCATTGTTTGCGGGGCAAGGGTATAGATGAAGTGGGTAGTGCCGAAGTAAACAGTGCCATCTGCATCTATATAAAGCTTACGGATGTTATCCTCCTCAAGACCGCTGGTGTGATTATATACCGGCGATGATGAATAAGGAACTAGGAACAGGCCATTATTATTGGTGAACAGCCAGAAGTTTTTCTTGCGGTCCACAATCAGGCCTCCAATCACCGTGGTTTCCGGCAAGCTAATCAGCGGCGTCAGCGTTTTCAGCGCTGGGTCAATCTCATACACTCTATTCCGGTTGACCAGATAAAGCTTATGGGCAAAACAATGGATGGAGCAAAAAGAAAACTCCGCTCCATACTTTCTCAGATCCATTACGGCCAGTTGTTGAGCTGATCCATTCACAAAACGGTAAGCAGCCATATATAACGATCCGTCTGCCCGGTGCAGCAGCCCGTAAATAGTGCCATCGCCCGTGACCATGCTTTCGATCAGGTTGGCAAAGTTTTCCCGGTTAGGCAGTATTGATACCCGTCCATGCAGCACCTGATAAGTCTTTTCAGACGTTACCGCAATTACCGTATCGCCCACTGGAAATACGGGAATGATGAATGCACCTGGCTTCATCGGCAACCGGCAGCCATAATGGTCGCGAGGCCCGATGACCAGCAGAGAATTGTTGTGCAGTTGGGTAATCACCAGCGTCCCGTCCTCATTCTGATAATACTGCATCAGTTCACGGTTGTTGCACCTGCTGAGCAGTTGCCTTACCAGCGTATCATTGTGCTCATTGTAAATACGGTTGTTCCGGAAGTAGCACAGCCGGCTTTTAAACGGGCGTATCCACACCCTGCCATCCACATCGCGGTAGCTGCCGATCAGCTCAATATCCGGCAATCCATCTTTTGTACCATACTGCCTGAATTCATAGCCGTCGAAGCGGATCAGGCCAACCGTAGAGTTGATCAGCAGATACCCGTCCGCCGTCTCCACGCCATTATACAGCTCATTGGTAGGCAGTCCGTCATTGGTGGTATAGTGAATGTAATTTTTGGCCTGACCGGATGCCCGGACAATGCACCAAAGCAGGATGATGATCACCGTTACAAGCCTGAATATAATGCTGCGTGCCATTTGCCTAGCTATG
Organism: Chitinophagaceae bacterium; assembly: GCA_965200035.1. Lineage (GTDB taxonomy): Bacteria > Bacteroidota > Bacteroidia > Chitinophagales > Chitinophagaceae > UBA1952. The sequence goes on from OZ241334.1 coordinate 3,792,741, forward strand.
TCCGGAAAGCCCTGTATCTATCTTAAACAAGATAAGAAACGGTAGTGAGAAAGTGGAATTGAATAGAGAAACTGATAATGCCACACTATCATTCGCCAAAAGATATTTATGGTTTGTATTAATGTTGCAGAATTATTTCAGGCCGATTATTTTTACCTCTTCACAATTATCTCCTGATGAATAAACTGGTCAGACAACTGCTGTGTGTAAGTATGCTCGTTTTGTGCAACAATTATGCTGATGCTCAAAATTGCAAGTACGTCAAGATTACAGAAGACCCTTTTGCTAAAGCGCCCGTCCGTAATGCTTCTGTATTTATACCACAGGGCTGGCAAATCACTATGCAGCGAAAGGATGGCCAATACTATCTGGGTCTGAATATGCGTGCCAACGGAGCCAAAAGAACCGTCATTGCTGCAGGGGAGAAAATTTTATTCAAACTTGGAGATAAAGAGATTTATGAGCTGGTTATGGATAAGGACTATGAGCCGTTATTCTTTAGCAGCGGCGTAGCAGTAGCCACGAACTGGAAGGTGCTTGTACCTATCTCTGTCGCCGATTTTCAGAAGTTTGCTAATTTGCCGATTACTGCCGTACGCATCACAATCAATGGGGAAGATAATCTTCTAAAACTAAATGAGAAGCCAGGTAGGGATATTATGGATACATTCATCTGCATGATGCAGGATTCAAAATAAAAAGATATGCATCTCATGCGGGATGCATTTTGTATAGCTGTGCTTTTTTTGAAAAGCAGGAACTTAATCTGCTTATGAATGATAGATTCCCAGCTTTGTGAAAAGCCCCGGATAGTCAACGACAAAGCCCTCATTATCTAGACTAATTACAGCCTCAAAATCATTCGGTATATTTTCATACTTATAAGTGCCTTTGGATAAATGAGTGTATGCCTGGTGCGCCGGACGTACTGTTCCTTCCAATAAATCAAAGTAAACTACGGTTATCTCTTTTCGTTCGCTAGGATTGAGCTTTAATCGGTTTACTGCAAGAGCATTGGTAAAGGGGGTTAGTGAAATATCTATGTCTATGCAGCCATTAAATTGAGGTGCTGCTTCGCCATTCCATTCCCAGACACCATCGCCCTGACTATGCAGGATAAAATTCACCGGCTGGTCGCCAATCATTCCGCTGATTGTTGCAGCTTTCGTTTTCCAGTCTTTTGAGATCATCACCTTGTAATGAACATGAAAGATCAGATCATCGGCGCTGCCTGTAATATTTCCCTCGGCCTTAAAGCCATCTGCTGATTCCAGAAAATCGAGCCGCTCCAAAGACTTCGCCGCAATTCCTTCCCAAAGAATGGTTGTGTTCATAGCCGGAATATTTTATACTAAATATAGCTACCGTTACCTTCTTTCCCCAATCTGCTGGCGCCACATCGAATAATAAAGTCCTTTTTGCTGAAGCAGCATATCATGTGATCCGTTTTCCACCACTTTGCCTTTTTCCAGAACAAAGATTCTGTCTGCGTGCATGATGGTGGATAGCCTGTGTGCTATCAGAATGGTCATCTGCTCCCTGCGGCCGGAAATCTCGCGGATAGTTCTGGTGATCTCTTCTTCAGTGATTGAATCCAGCGCAGACGTAGCTTCATCAAAAATAAGCAACCTCGGTTTCCGCAACAGTGCGCGGGCTATAGATAACCGTTGCTTTTCACCGCCGGAAAGCTTCATCCCGTTTTCTCCAAGCATTGTATCGATGCCGTGAGATGCCCGTTGGATCAGTCCGGTAGCGGAAGCTTTTCTCAGTGCTTCCGATAATTCTTCGGACGAGGCAGAAGGATTCACGAAAAGCATATTGTCTTTAATGGAGCCTGCATAAAGCTGCGTATCCTGAGTCACAAATCCGATCTGGCGCCGGAGCGGATTATACCGGATGCTCGTAGTAGCTATATCATTAAAAAAGATGCTCCCATGAACGGGTATATACAGCCCGACCAGCAATTTTACCAGAGTCGATTTCCCTGAACCTGAAGGACCGACAAAAGCGATGGTTTCACCCGTATTTACAGTAAACGAAATGTCGTCAATCGCATTGTAATTAGCCGTTCTGTGCTTAAAAACGACATGGTCGAAACTTAAGCTTTCCAAAGGGCCGATCTCAATAGAATCAGTTGGTCTTTGCTCGACAGGCTTATTCATGAGCCGGTCAAAGTTTTTTAAAGACGCATCCGCTTCGCGGTATAAAATGATCATGTTCCCCAAATCCTGTAGTGGGGTAAATATCGCCGTTGATATGAACTGCATCGCAATGAGCTCACCAGTGCTCAATACTTTCCGGAAGATCAGCCAGAGCAGGATGAATAGAACTGATTGCTTCAACAGGTTGAGCATATTTCCCTGCAGAAAAGAAAGCATACTTACTTTTTTCGCCTTCACCATTTCAAGATTAAATATCTTAAGCGTTTGCTGATTGAGTCTGCGGATCTCAGGGAACGTAAGACCAAGGCTTTTAACCAATTCTATATTCCGCAAACTCTCTGTGATGACGCCCGCCTGGCTATCTGTCTGGCGGTTTATCGAGCGCTGGATGGCTTTGATTTTTTTGGAAACAAGTCCCGTCAGTGATCCCAGCAGTAAAACCCCTACAAAGAACACGGGTACTAAAAGCCAGTTCTTATTGATGCTGTACCAAAGCAAAAATGCAACACCTACAAGCGAGGAAAAAAGTACGTTGATAAATGCGTTGATGAACCGCTCTGCATCTGTTTTTACCTTTTGCAGTACTGCGAGCGTTGTGCCACTTCTGCTTTCTTCAAATTCCTGGAAAGCGAGCCGCAATGTTTGCTTTAGCCCGTCATTAAAAATCTGCATACCGAAGCGGGCAACCGCTTTCCGGGTAGTATAATCCTGAATGGCTTTACAAAGCTTTGCCACAACTGCTATTCCAAGCGCCAGCAGCAACCAGGATAATACTTCGCGGATCAGTTCATGCTCAGGCAGCTTGTTTTTGTTGGTAGCATATTGGTCAATTATTTTTCCAAAAATTACCGGGTCCAGCAAGCTTAATAACTGTGCAGCCGCTGCCAGGACAAGCGCCAGCGTAATCAGCCCGCTGAATGGCCTGAGATATTTCCAGAGTATTTTCATAATTACTACATAATATTTTTTTGTCGCCGGGCATTCTTAAGATAAGACAACTGTTTACGCTTACTATAATTAAAATATCCGGCCACAGTGGTGTTTGGCCCTCATTTTAGGCAATCAACCCACCATTATACAATACTTTAGCAGCACTACCTTGTAATTATTTATCGTCGTACATCGCAGCATCATTAAAAAGGATGAAAGATCTGACAAGCGCCCTGATTCAATTCAGGAATTATATTGAGACGATCAGTGATTTTTCAGATCAAAGCTGGAATCTGCTGCAGCCTGCTCTTACAACCCTGGCGTTAAAACGGGGAGCCATGCTGTTGAGCGAGGGAGAAAAATGCAATAGTATCTTCTTCATCGCCAAGGGCTGCTGTCGTGCTTATTACAACCGGGATGGGATAGAAATAAATACCGGCTTCTTTTTTGACAATGATTTCACTGCGAATGTAAAGAGCCTTGTCACAGGCCAGGCATCAGAATATTTTATCCGTGCCTGCGAGCCGGTTTTGATTATTCAGTTAGATAGAGAAAAATTGCTGGCGGCTTATGAAGATGCTACAGAGATTGAACGGTTTGGCAGAAAAATACTGGAACGTTTGCTGGCCAGGCAGGAAGAAGGCTCGGATCAGTTCCGGCTTTTCACCGCGCAAGAGCGCTACGAATATATACAGGCTCATCAGCCCGAAATATTGCAACGCGTTTCGCTCACGCAGCTTTCTTCTTATATCGGCATCAGTCGGGAAACACTGAGCAGAATCCGGCGCAGAAAAGCCATGCGCTGATTTTGTGAGGAAAGTCACACGTCTGTGTAAGCAATGCATTGCAGCTTTGTCATTCATAAAACTGCTGACTCATGCAAACAAATAATCAGGCGCTCATAACAGAATTTATTGAAAATATCTGGAATCAATCAGCCTTTGACAAAATGGAAGACTTTATCCATCCACAGTTTCACGATCATTCCTTACCAGCATCCATTCCCACAGATGCAAATGGATTGAAACAATGGATCACGGCCACAAGTGTTTCATTCGAGCACAAAACGATCATCGAAGATCAGGTGACGGAAGGCAATAAAAGCGTGGTGAAAATCCGGATGGATCTGAAGCACATCGGTACATGGCGGAATATCCTGCCTACAGGGAAAGCATTCAGCACAGTAGGTTACCGGCTGTTCCGGATAAGCGATGGCAAAATTATTGAGCACTGGGCGCTGATAGATGGGCAAACGATAGAAAGCCAGCTCAAAGAAGCGGCGCATGGCTGCAAGGTTGCTGAATAAAGCTTTACGATTCTATTTGGCATGATAGGCCGTGAAAGTCGGCTTGGAGAATTTTGGCTACAATGTTCCGCCTTTTGGCTATGTTCAGGGTTTTCTTTCGTCGGACTTTTGCATCAACAAAAAGATAAATCATGAAAATAGTTCTTACAGGCTCGCTTGGTAATATAGGCAGGCCACTCACACAGGCGCTGACAGAGCAGGGGCACACCATTACTGTTATCAGCAGCAGTGATAGTCGCCAAAAAGATATTGAAGCCCTCGGTGCAAAAGCCGCTATCGGCAAAATGTAGGATGCGCATTTCCTGACAGAAACCTTCAAAGGCGCCGATATTGTGTACCTGATGGAAACGATGGAAGCGGTCGGAGATATGTTTGATAAATCGGTTGACTTTATCGGTGACATCACCAAAATCGGAGCAAATTATAAGCAAGCCATCGAACAATCTGGTGTAAAGAACGTGGTGCACCTGAGCAGTATTGGCGCGCACATGACTGAGGGCAATGGCATCCTGCTATTTCATCATAATGTAGAACAGCTATTGCGCCAACTGCCGGATGATGTGTCGATCAAATTTATGCGGCCTGTTGGTTTCTTTACCAACATGATGTCTTTCACGCATACCATAAAAGCTCAGGGCGAAATTATTTCTAACTATGGAGGTGATACAAAAGAGCCCTGGGTATCGCCGAAAGATATTGCCGCAACGATTGCGGAAGAGATGAACAAACCATTTGAAGGCCGTACATTACGCTATATCGCCAGCGATGAAGTATCACCTAACGAAATTGCAAAAGCGCTGGGTGAAGCGATTGGCAAGCCGGACCTGCAATGGAAGGTGATTGCTGATGAGCAATTGTTGAACGGCTGGCTGGACATAGGCTTCAACGAACAGGTAGCTAAAGGGTTTGTAGAAATGCAGGCAAGCCAGGGAAATGGCAGGCTTTACGAAGATTATAATAATTACAAGCCCGCGCTGGGCAAGGTAAAGCTGGCTGATTTTGCCAAAGACTTTGCAGAAGATTATCATGCGGAATAAAACAGGCGGATGAAGAGGATATTTGTTGCCGGCTCTGCCGGCGAATCAGGCCGGCAGTATTAGCTCTATTTTGAAAAGCTGGAATTTCGCAGCATGGCAGACATTCAACGAGTAAAGACAATCACTGAATTTCATCGCACCCGCAGCCTGAACGCGCCGGAGCATCCGCTCATCAGCATAGTGGATTATGCTGAGGTAAAAATGCTTCCCGAATTTCAGGACAGCAGATGGGTCTTTGCTTTTTACTTTATCTCGCTGAAGAAGAACATCGGTGGTATGATCAGGTATGGTCAACAATCGTACGACTTTGATGAAGGAGTAATGTTCTTTATTGCGCCGGGACAGGTGTTTGGCATCGAGCGCACACCCGGCGCAATTGCCAACAAGTCCGGCTGGATGCTGCTTATTCATCCTGATTTCTTCTGGAATACACCGCTGGCTAAAAACATCAGGAAGTACGAGTACTTCGGCTATGCCATTAATGAAGCCTTGTTCGTATCCGGAAAGGAAGAAGACATTCTGATGGGCATTATTAAAAACGTAGAGCGGGAACATCATGGCAATATTGATAAGTTTAGCCAGAGCATTATTATCTCCCAGATAGAGACATTGCTGAATTATGCCGAGCGCTTTTATAACCGGCAATTCATCACACGCAAAAAGACCGGACATCAGATTTTAGCACAATTGGAAGACTTGTTTTCAGCATATTTTAAAGACGAAATGACAAGTAAGAAACGCCTGCCCACGGTGATCAGTTTTTCAGATAAACTTGCCCTTTCGCCTAAATATCTCAGCAGTATGCTCAAAGCGCTTACCGGACAAACAGCGCAGCAACTCATTCACGAAAAGCTGGTTGACCATGCGAAAGAACAACTATCTACCACTACATTATCTGTAAGTGAGATAGCCTATGAGCTGGGCTTTGAGCATCCGCAATCGTTCAGCAAATTGTTCAAAGCCAAAACCAGCCTTTCGCCTCTGGCGTTCCGGCAAACATTCAACTGAGCAGCGTTACCTGATTGAAGATTAGCCAATCTCTGCGAATTTCGCTGAATAATAAGCGACCTTTACAATGATGGGAACATCCGTTTTAATTGTTGACGATGAGGAAAAGCTGCGCAGGCTGCTCAGTCGTATTATCTCCCTGGAAGGCTATCAGGTAACCGAGGCGCCGGGACTTTCAGCCGCAAGAGCTGTGCTGGAAAAAGGCGACATTGATCTTTTGCTGTGCGATGTAAAGCTCCCCGATGGAAACGGCGTTGATTTTACCAAAGAAGTAAAGGATAAGTATCCGCACATTGAAGTCATACTCCTAACGGCTTTCGGCAATATTCCCGATGGAGTGAAGGCGGTCAAGAACGGCGCTTTTGACTATATCGTGAAGGGTGATGACAACGAGAAGATCGTTCCATTGCTTAGTCAGGCATCTGACAGAGTAGCAAGTAGCCGGCGTCAACAAACAACGGTTAATACTGATTCGGTAAAAGGCTTCCAACAAGTGATTGGTGAAAGCAGCGCCATCCGCGAAGCGGTGCTGTTTGCGCAAAAGATTGCGCCGACCAATGCTACGGTGCTGCTGACCGGCGAAACCGGAACGGGAAAAGAAGTATTTGCGCAGGCCATTCATAGCAGCAGCACCCGCAGCAAGGGGGCATTCATAGCGCTCAATTGCAGTAGTCTGAGCAGGGAACTCATGGAAAGCACTTTGTTTGGCCATAAGGCCGGTGCCTTCACCGGTGCATCAAAAGACAAGAAGGGATTAATTGAAGAAGCCGCAGGCGGCACGCTGTTCTTGGATGAAATCGGCGAATTGCCGCCGGACCTGCAGCCGAAATTGCTGCGCACACTGGAAGATGGCAGCTATTATGCCGTGGGCGATACAAAGCAGCGCAAAGCTGATGTGCGTATTATCTCAGCAACAAACTGTTTATTGCAGGAACAGATAGCGAATGGTCAGTTCCGTTCAGACCTTTATTATCGTATAGCTACGTTTGTGGTAGAACTGCCGGCGCTACGGGAACGGCCTGCAGATATTCCGATATTGGCCGGGCATTTCCTTAAAATGCTCACTCAAAAGAATGGAAAAAATATCAGGAGCATCAGTAAGGAAGCCGGAGCTGCTATCGCACAATACAATTGGAAAGGCAATATCCGTGAACTGAAACATGCGATGGAACGCGCCATCATTCTTGAAGACAGTGATGCGCTCCATATAGAAAGCCTGCCGCTGGAAATGCGCAATTATAACACCATGCTGAGCGGTCTGGACTTGGCCTCTGTAGAGCAGGCGCATATCTGTAAAATACTAAAAGCCACCGGCGGCAATAAAGCCGAAGCCGCCCGTTTGCTGAACATCGGCATTGCAACGTTGTACCGGAAAATCGAAGAATACGGGCTGAAAGAAACACCGATCAAATAGCCTTTAAAATCCATCTGCGCACTGACCCTCACTCATCTGTGCTATATCATTTTGAATTGATCTGTAGGCGAACACCTTTTGCTGTACAGGAGATATTATTTAACCCCCAAAATCAGCCGATTCATTCATGCATCGGTTGCTGTGGGATGCTTCCTTGCTTCAGCATGACTTGTACAGTGCGGGTCATCCTGAGGCACAAAGGATTCTACATCGACCACAGGTTCTAAATTAATCCGATACCAACTCAGCACTGCATCATTTTGATAAACAGGCCTATCATTTTGATAGGCTTTTTTGTGTGCCGCTATAATGGATTTTAAGAGAAATAAATTGGCACTCAAAAGGTTATAAAGTTTCCGGTATCGATGGTAACAGCTTTGCAATAGATAAGCAAAAGCAAAGACCATGTTTAGCCAGGCCAGCCTTACAGATAAAATAGAACGGGTGATACCCGCCCTGCATCAGCCGCTGCACACTCCCGAATGCCAACGAAGCATTTATAAGCAGGTAGATGTGCTGTCGCATTATGTAGCAGACAGAGCCTGTGAGGATGAGCTGAGCTCAGTAAAGCATGCGCTTTATCTCGTGGATGAATTGTATCAGGAGGGAAATACTGCCGTAAATGGTGCCATTGAAAATGTGTTCGTATTCTCACTGAGCAACACACTCGCCAGATTGGGCAGCAATCGTAAGCGCCTGCTTGCCCTCATCCCGGTTACGCTGTTCACCCTCTATATGAATCAGGTCATGCACAAAGGCTGCTGAACCGTCTATTTAATAATTTCTGCTATGCTGCTCACCCTCTTGCTTATTGCGCTTACCGCGCTCGGCTTCGGCCTTATTTATCGTTCTATCAATTGGTTTGAAAAAATCTGACCCGCTATGATCCTGCTTTTTATAGTAGCCATTCTGGTGTTCCTCTACATGGGATACGTGCTCATTAAACCGGAAAAATTTTAAGTCCTGACACTATGAACAGTCAATTACTCGGCGTCATTCTTACCTACGTCCTTACACTTGCCTTAGCCATCCCTCTTGGGAAATACATGGCTAAGGTATTTGCCGGTGAGCGCACCTGGACTGACAAAGTATTTAATCCGGTAGAGCGGCTTTTCTTCCGCCTTTCGCGCATCAATCCGGCACGTGAGATGAATTGGAAAGAGCACATGAAAGCAATGCTGGCGCTCAATATCATCTGGTTTATCTGGGCATTGTTCTGCCTTATGAATCAGGGATGGCTACCGCTCAATCCGGATGGCAATCTATCTCAATCGCCCGATCAGGCTTTTAATACAGCCATCTCATTCATGGTGAACTGTAATCTGCAGCACTACAGCGGCGAGACCGGAGCCAGCTATTTTACCCAGACATTCGCCTTACAGTTCCTGCAATTCGTCAGCGCCGCTACCGGTATTACCGCTGCAGTTGTAGTGTTCCATTCGCTCAGAGCGCGAAGCACGGATAAGCTCGGGAACTTCTACAATTATTTCGTCAAAAGCATTACCCGGATTTTGCTGCCCCTGTGTCTGGTACTGGCGCTCGTACAGTTGCTCAATGGCTCACCCATGACCTTTCAGGGGAAGGACCGTATCATTACCATGCAGGGCGATACGCAATATGTAAGTCGTGGTCCGGTAGCCGCATTCGTGCCTATCAAGCACCTTGGCACCAATGGCGGCGGCTTCTTCAGTGCCAACTCAGCACACCCGCTGGAAAATCCAAACTTTATAACGAATACGGCACAGCTTATTGCGCAGGTGCTCATACCAATTGCGCTTATTTTTTCACTGGGTTATTATCTGAAGCGCCGCAGGCTGTCCTGGATGATTTATGGGGTGATGACTATAGGTTTTCTGATCCTGCTTATCCCAACGCTCAGCGCCGAGATGGGCGGCAATCCACTGATGGCAAAGCTGGGCATCGCTCAAAGTGCGGGTAACATGGAAGGAAAGGAGGTTCGCTTCGGTGCGCCTTCATCCGCTTACTGGTCTATAGCAACAACAGTTATTTCAACCGGCTCAGTGAATTCTATGCACGATTCATTTATGCCGCTGAGTGGCATGAACATGATGCTCGGCATGATGGTCAATTGCTTCTATGGCGGCTGTGGCGTAGGCTTCCTGAATTTCTATGTGTTCATCATCCTGGCTGTCTTTATCAGCGGACTAATGGTAGGCCGTACGCCTGAGTTTATGGGTAAAAAAGTAGAAGCACGTGAAATGAAAATTGCCATGATTGTGGCGTTGCTGCACCCATTGCTTATCCTTTCCGGTACAGCTATTGCATCTTATCTGGCAGCGCATGACGCAAATATGGGCCGGTGGGCGGTTGATGCTGCCGGCAAGAGCATTCATGCTGCCGGCTATCTGAATAATCCATCCTACCATGGTTTCAGCGAGATGCTTTATGAATACACATCCAGCGCAGCCAACAATGGTAGCGGCTTTGAAGGCTTGGGTGATAATAATCCTTTCTGGAATATCACCACAGGAATAGTGCTGCTGCTATCCCGCTTTCTGCCCATCATAGGGCCGGTGGCTATTGCCGGATTGCTTGCGCAGAAAAAATACATTCCGGAAAGCGCCGGTACGCTGAAAACAGATATAGCTACGTTTGGACTGGTCGTATTTGCCGTGATTGGCATAGTGGCCGCCCTTTCCTTTTTTCCTGCACTTGCCCTCGGACCTATTGCCGAATGGATGAACCTCTAAATATTTTTTGAACAATGGCATCTGACAATAAAAAAAGTATGTTTGAACCGGCGCTGATAAAGGAAGCGTTGCGGCAATCATTTGTAAAGCTCAATCCACGTATCCAATTCCGCAATCCCGTTATGTTTTGCGTAGAAATAGGGATGGTGATTATGCTGGCGGTCTGTATCTGGGTGGCCGTGGGGGGCACCGGGCAAGGTTCGCTGGCTTATAATGTTACCGTCTTCATTATCCTGCTCCTGACGCTGCTTTTTGCCAATTTTGCAGAAGGATTAGCAGAAGCCAGAGGCAAAGCGCAGGCGGCATCCCTGCGCAAGACGCGTGAGGAAACGCCCGCCAAACGCATTCCTTCCGTGGACCGGTTCCGCTCAGAAGATATTGAGATGATACCATCCTCTATGCTGCGCAAAGGCGATTTATTCTTTTGTGAAACGGGTAATACGATCCCGACTGATGGCGAAATTGTATCGGGTATCGCTACCATTGATGAAAGCGCCATTACCGGTGAGTCTGCACCTGTGATCCGCGAAGCGGGCGGCGATAAGTCTTCAGTAACCGGTGGCACCAAAGTGCTTTCCGATCAGATAAAAGTGCGCGTGACTAACGAGCCGGGCGAGAGCTTTCTGGACAAAATGATTGCGCTGGTAGAAGGTGCGAGCCGGCAGAAAACGCCGAATGAAATTGCCCTGAATATTCTGCTGGCAGGCTTTACGCTCGTATTCATCATTGTTTGCATTACCCTGCATCCCTTTGCCGCTTACGCGAAGACACCCATTTCAGTAGCGGCCTATATTTCACTATTTGTCTGCCTGATACCTACCACCATTGGCGGCTTACTGTCTGCTATCGGCATATCGGGCATGGACCGGGCATTGCGGGCCAATGTAATCGCAAAAAGCGGCAAAGCGGTAGAAACGGCCGGCGATATAGATACATTGCTTCTGGATAAAACAGGCACCATTACGATTGGCAACCGGAAAGCCACACAATTTTATCCTGCGCCGGGTGTAGATCCGAAAGAGCTGATGAATGCCGCTATGCTCAGCTCATTATCTGACGAGACGCCGGAAGGTAAGAGTATTGTGGAGTTGGCCCGAAAAACATTGCCGGAAGATGCGCAAGTTGGCCATACCGGTTATGATGCTGCATCCGGTCTTTCCCGCTATGAATCACCCGTAGCTAAGCAAATCCATTTTACTGCTGAAACGCGCAGCAGCGGCGTAACACTCCAAAGCGGCATAAAAATCCGCAAAGGCGCCTATGATGCGATCAAGTCAATGGCAGAGGCTGGAGGCAGCGCAATGCCGGTTGAAACCAGTGACCATGTGAAAGCAATATCAGGTAATGGCGGTACACCGCTCGTGGTGCTGGAAGACAATAAAGTATTAGGTGTCATTGAATTGCAGGATATCATCAAACCCGGCATTCAGGAACGTTTTGCGCGCCTGCGCAAGATGGGCGTAAAAACTGTGATGGTGACTGGCGACAATCCGCTTACTGCAAAGTTTATTGCTGAAAAAGCGGGCGTAGATGATTTTATCGCTGAGGCGAAGCCCGAAGACAAAATGAACTACATCCGCAGAGAGCAGACAGGCGGCAAGCTGGTAGCAATGATGGGCGATGGCACCAACGATGCGCCTGCGCTGGCTCAAGCCGATGTGGGTGTGGCTATGAACAGCGGTACTGCCGCTGCCAGGGAAGCTGGTAATATGGTGGATCTGGACAACGATCCGACCAAGCTCATTGAGATTGTAGAAATCGGGAAGCAACTCTTGATGACGCGCGGAACGCTTACGACCTTTTCCATTGCCAATGACGTAGCCAAGTATTTTGCTATTGTGCCTGCATTGTTTATTGCCACTATTCCCGCGCTGAACAAGCTTAATATCATGGGCCTGCACAGTGCACAGAGCGCCATCTTATCGGCAGTCATCTTTAACGCGATCATTATTCCGGCACTGATACCGCTGGCCCTGCGCGGTGTGACCTACAAGCCTATCGGTGCAAGCGCGCTGCTTCGCCGCAATCTGCTGTTGTATGGGGTAGGCGGTATTATTCTGCCTTTTATCGGAATCAAGCTTATTGACCTGCTGGTTTCACTTTTTGTATAAACGGTAAACAATAGAAATTATGAAAAAGGAATGGCTTCCCGCCGTATTGCTCACGCTTGTTTGCCTGGTACTGGTGAACGGACTTTATACGGCTATGGTATTTGGCCTGGCTCAGCTCACCCCGCAGCAGGGAATGGCAGAGCGCATCAAAGCGCCTAATGGACAACTGTACTATGCAAATATTGCTCAGAAGTTTACCGACGACCGCTATTTCTGGCCGCGTCCATCAGCCGTTGACTATAATGCCGCCGGTAGTGGGGGTAGCAACAAAGGGCCGTCCAATCCTGATTACCTGAAGTCTGTGGCCGACAGAACGGATACATTTCTGGTGCATAGTCCATCTGTAAAAAGGTCAGATATTCCTGCGGAAATGGTTGCCACAAGCGGCAGCGGTCTGGACCCTGACCTTCCTGTTGCGGCAGCGGAGATTCAGATTGCCAGAGTGGCTAAAGCACGCGGATTGCCGGAAGAGGTCATCCGCAGCAAAGTGGTCAGGCATGCCCAGAAGGGATTGGCAGGCATGGCGCCGGACCACATCAATGTTCTGAAACTGAATCTGGCTATTGACCAGTTAAAATAAGCGGAGATGAGCCATAATATCTTCCAGCCGGATACTTATAGAGGATTGATTTATTTTATGTGGGCCGGCGTCATGCAGATAAGTGGTGCTTATCTGGTATGGAGCAGTATGCGGAACAATCACTCCATAGCTATGGTCATTGTTAGCGGAGCTATGGTTATCGCTTCCGCCCTGGTAATGGGACTGCAGCAAACCGGCTTTGTAGGGGCTTATACTACCTATGGAGGTATGCTGGCATTGATGGCGCTGATGTGGCGCTGGCATTGTACCTGCGCGCGTCCGGATATTATTGAACTTGTGGGTGGAATCATGGTATTGGGTGGGATCGGCATTCTCGTGCTTACGCCAAGACACTAGCCGTATAATTATAAGTGTAAAATCATGCAGAAAGCACAGGCATCCTGTTTTTCCTCGCCGCACTCATGGAAGTAGCCGGTTGCTATCTGATATGGCAGATGGCACGGGGCAGCAAGCCCCTATGGCTCGGTATTTCAGTCGGCCTGATGCTGATCGGATATGGTGTCATCGCATCACAGCAGCCGGCAGGATTCGGCCGTACTTACGCTGCCTACGGTGGGGTGTTCATCATTATATCGCTGCTCTTGGCCTGGCATATAGATAAGATCAGGCCGGACAGGTATGACCTGATCGGTGGGCTCATCGTGTTGATCGGTACGGCAATCATTTTCTTCACGCCAAGGCGGTAATTTTCCTTAAACTAAATCAGATACTGTGCGGACAATGAACAGAACAATCATCCTATTGCTGATTTTGCTTATCACGCATCCGGCCGGTGCACAGCTCTTTCACTTTTCACCAGCCAGCGATACCACACGCAGTGTTACGCTGGAAGGCTATGCAGATGTGTATTTTGGCTTCGATTTCAATGAGCCATCCGGTGCAGACCGCCCTTATTCTGTTTCGCAGGCACGGCACAATGAGACGAACATTAACCTGGCTTACCTCAGCCTGAAATATACCAGTCCAAGGGCACGGGCTACATTCACCCCCGGCTTTGGCACCTATATGAATGCCAACTATGCTGCTGAACGGGTAACGCTGCGCAACATAGTAGAAGCCAACATCGGTATAAAACCTTTCAGCAAGCGTAACATCTGGATAGATGCCGGCGTATTCAACGCGCCATATACCACTGAAAATGCTGTGGCGCATGACCAGCTCTTATATACCCGTTCTTTTGCCGCTGAATATTCGCCTTATTACCTGACCGGCATTCGCGCTACGCTGCCCCTGAGCAAAAAAGTAAACCTGTACCTCTATCTGGTTAATGGCTGGCAGGTGATTGAAGATGTGAATGCCCCGCTTTCCTTCGGCTCAGCGCTGGAATGGAAGCCTGATGATAAAGTGGCGATCAACTGGTCAACTTATGCAGGCAATGAGCGCTCAGCCTCACAGCCGCAATATCAGGGCCGGTATTTTTCCGATCTGTTTATAGCGTATAATCCAAACACACGCTTTTCTTTTTCGGCAGATGTATATGCCGGGCGGCAGCGGCTGGATGACAGCACTAACCGCAAAACTCCGGTAAGCTGGTATCAGGGCAATGTGAATGCCCGTTATTTTATGACTAAATCCCAGAGCGTTGGTGTAAGGCTGGAATATTTCCATGATGCACATGCCGTGCTGGTAGTGCCAGTGACCGGAATAAACCGGTTTGACTGCGCCGGCGCCAGCCTCGGCTATAATGTAGCCATTACAGACAATGTAACCTTCCATGCCGAAGGTCGCTATTTCCAATCCGGCAACGATGTGTTCTATGATGCCAGGGGCAATACTGCACGTCGTAGCGGTCTATTGATCGGCGGGTTGACCGCCAAATTCTAAACTCAGGCAATGATTAAATCAACCATAATTATGAATAAAGTAAAAATGCTCGTAAGTGCTGTTGCGCTAATGACTGTCTGCATAAGTACAGCAAGTGCACAATCGTCTGAGCCACGTCAGCGCGACGCGGCGCGGAGCATCACCGATGATCTGTCAGACGATACTGCAACGCTCACTGCACCAGCAAAAATACCTTTTGACGGCTATGACCTTACCTGGATCAATGGGCAGAACCGGCAGACGGATTTTTCGCTGCAGCTCAAAGACAAGACGGGGAATGCCATCGTAACCGGCGTTGCTTTTGTGGATGCATATTATAACCGCAACTTCAATAATCCGGTTGACAATACGCAGACCATCTCATCCGCCATTGGCCGGAACAACGAGATTACGCTCAATATGATCAGCCTGGGGCTTGACATCAATTACCGGCATGTAATTGGTCGCATATTCCTGCAATATGGACAAATGGGCTCTATTGTACAGGACCTGGACGGATCGGTGCTGCATGGCCGCAATACCAGCATCAGTAATCTCAAATACATCCGCGAAGCCGCAGCAGGCTATCATTTCGATAAATGGTATGGCATCAATGTAGAGGCAGGCATTTTCATGAGCTATATTGGTCTTGAAAGCTATGTGCTGAATGAGAACTGGTGTTACCAGCGTTCTATGCCCTGTGACTTTACGCCCTTTTATTTCAGTGGCGCACGGGTGCAGGCTTTTCCATCTAAAAAACTAAAGCAGGAAATCTGGCTCCTGAATGGCTGGCAGACTTACAATGGCTGGAACCAGTCGCTTGGCGTAGGAAGCAGCACTTACTGGCGGCCCAATACCAATCTGCAGCTCGTAGCCAACTTCTACCTGGCCGGCCGCGATACCCGCAATAATCCCGATGTATTGCGCTTTCACCATGACCATTCTGTTGTAGCGCGCTATTACAATCGTCCTTTATCCAAAGGCATTTCACAGGCTGCATTCAGCATCAACAATCACTATGGTTTTCAGACAGGCCATTTGGCCGATGGCACTAATGTGAAAAGCAGCGAAAACTATATGATCGGTACTTCTATCGCCAACCGGGTATGGTTTGCGAAAAACAAGCTGGCCGTAACGTTGCGTGGAGATTATGTAAAGAATCCCGGCGCATACCTGGCATTTCCCCCCTCACCGGTTGCTGCCAATGATTTTAATGATGCACTTGCCGCCGGTAAGCAACTGGAGCTTTTTCAGGGAACTATTACACTGGATATCATGCCCAATGATCTGTTCACCTTTCGCCTGGAAGGCCGCTACCGCAGCAGCAATGTGCCTTATTTTGCAGGGCGTGGCGGAACTACATCACCGGACGGCTGGGTAGATACGCCCACAACTAACTGGCGGCCAGACCTTGTAAAGAGCGAGCCCAGCCTGACCGCAGCAGTAAGCATTCGCCTGTAAAGGCAGTAGAGAAAAACATGCCTGCAGCGCGCTCTTTTATCTATGAAGATGATGCACAATAAATAACCATGCCGGAACACAATAAAGACCAGGCGGCCGCGCATTTCCTGAACCTGATCCGGGACAGCAAGCGCGGTAAGTTCAAGCTGTACATCGGCATGGTGGCTGGAGTAGGGAAGAGCTATCGTATGTTGCAGGAAGCCCATTCTTTACTTAAAAACGGGATTGATGTACAGATTGGCCTTATCGAAACCCATAGACGGGTTGAGACAGAAGCGCTGATGGCAGGCCTGCCTTTTATTCCACGGCGCAGCGCTTTTTATAAAGGCAAAAAGCTGGAAGAGCCGGATGTGCAGACCATTCTCAACATACATCCGGAAGTAGTGCTTATAGATGAGCTGGCGCACAGAAATATGCCCGGCAGCAAAAACGAAAAACGCTGGCAGGATGTGGCAGATATTCTGGATGCAGGCATTAATGTTATCAGCGCAGTCAATATTCAGCATATAGAAAGCCTGAATGATGTGGTAAAAGAGATTACCGGCGTGGAAGTGGCCGAGCGCATTCCGGATAAAGTATTGAAGCTGGCAGATGAAGTGGTGAATATTGACCTTACTGCCGATGACCTTATAGCCCGGCTGAAGGAAGGCAAAATCTACGCGCCGGACAAGGTAGCCATAGCGCTGAAGAATTTCTTTAAATCAGAAAGTATTCTGCAGCTGCGCGAGCTGGCGCTGAAAGAAGTAGCCGGACAGATTGAGCGAAAAGTAGAGACGGAAGTGCCGCGTGGGATAGCCTACCGGCACGAGCATATTCTTACCTGCATCAGCAGCAATCACGGTGTGGCCGTCAATGTGATCCGCAAAAGCGCGCGGCTGGCCAGCTACTATAATGCACAATGGACAGTGCTGTATGTGGAAACGCCGCGCGAAAGCGCCGACAAGATTGCGCTGGATATGCAGCGTCATCTCATCAATGATTTCAAGCTGGCTACAGAGTTGGGAGCAAAGGTTGAGCGCATAAAAAGCAGTTCGATAGCAAAATGCATCGCAGACTATGCTGAATCTCATAACATCACCACTGTATGTATCGGAAAGCCGACACTGAGCCTGATCAACATCATTCTGGCTACCAATATATTCAATGCATTGCTGAAACAATTGGCCAACAATGATACTGACTTAATTATCCTATCTTAAGGTATGGCGCTATCTATAAAGACAAAAATCGCTACGGGTATAGGAGTCCTGTTTTCGCTTCTGGCGATCATCAGCGTGCTCGCGCTCATTGCCATCAACCTGCTCTCCATCAGAACGGAAAATCTTCTTACCGCTAATTACAAAACCATCCGTTACTGCAACCAGATGATGCACGCGATGGACAACCTTCAGCAGAATAAGAAAGCTTACATTGACTTTGAAGAGGCGCTGCGCGGACAGGAACAGAATATCACCGAACCCGGCGAACGGGAAGCCACCGCTACAGTTCATGCATTTTTTGAGCAGCTAAAAAAGGATAGGGCGAATAAAAACATTGAGGATACCATTAATAACCAGCTTTATCACATCAGCCAGCTCAATCAGCGCGCGTTAGAGCGTAAAAACAGTTTGGCGCTTGCAACTGCCGGCAAAGCCAAGCTCTGGCTGAGTGTGCTGATTACTTTGATGCTGATCGTAGGTCTCACGCTTGCATCTAACCTGCCGGGTATCGTAGCTGCACCGGTACAAAGGCTTACAGACGGTATCCGCGAAATTTCCAAGGGAAACTATAAAACAAGAATTGAGCTGGACAATCAGGAAGATGAGTTTGGACAAATGGCGCAGGCATTCAACCGAATGGCGGACCGGCTGCACGAGTGGGAAAACAGCAGCATGGCGCGGCTGATGTTTGAGAAAAGCCGTATTGACAGCATCATCAATCAAATGGAAGATGCCGTGCTGGGTACAGATGCCGATGGGCTGGTGCTTTTCATCAACGGGGCCGCGTCTGGCCTATACAATCTGCAATCGGATAGCATTATCGGGAAGCCCGTACAGGAACTTGCTGCCCACAATGATTTATTAAAGACAGTCCTCGAAGGAAAGCCCCATGGTCCGCTTAAAATTGTGGCAGATAGCAAAGAGCAGTTTTTTACGGTCAACCGTAAAGCAGTGCAGACAGACGGCAAATCACTGGGCAATGTGTACACGCTTAAAAATGTAACTCAGTTTAAAGAGCTTGACCTGTCCAAGACAAATCTGCTGGCCACAATCTCGCATGAGCTGAAAACACCTATTTCCTCTATTAAAATGAGTTCGAAGCTGCTCAGTGATGAACGGGTAGGAACCATGAATGATGAGCAGCGCGACATGGTAACCAGCATCACGGATGATGCAGAGCGGCTGCTGCGCCTGACTGCCGAACTGCTCAATCTTACTCAGATTGAGACCGGCAATATCCAGTTACGGTTCATGCACATTGCGCCATCAGGCATTATTGCAGAAGCTGTGGCTGCCATTGCTATGCAGGCGCAGGCCAAGCGCATAACCATACATCAATCGGTGCCTGATACGCTGCCCCTGATTCAGGCGGATGCGGATAAGACGGCATTAGTGCTGGCCAATCTGCTATCCAATGCCATCAAGTATTCTTCAGAGGGCACAGCTGTAGCGCTATCTGTAATGCAAAATGGTAATCATGTTTCTTTTATGGTCAAAGACGAAGGAGAGGGGATAGACCCACGATACCAGACCCGTATTTTTGACCGGTATTTTAAAGTGCCGGGCAGCATCAATAAAACAGGTACAGGATTAGGGCTGGCTATTTCCAAGGAGTTTATCGAAGCACAGGGTGGCACGATCGGTGTGCAGAGTGAATATGGTACAGGCAGCACTTTCCACTTTGAGCTGCCGGTTGCCTGAACTATTGTGGCATAGAATGCCTTTCTGTTAAAACAGGTGAGGCGCAGAACAGAATCATCCGATGGGCGATGGAATCATAGTTTCTTCATCATCAGAAACAGAAGCAATGTCATGCTGCCTGTCCGGTAAAAAAATATGGAATACAGAGCCTTTGCCGGGTTTCGATTCTGCATAAATATGACCGTTATGATTCGTTACAATCCGCCGGCACAGTGATAGCCCAATGCCCGAACCCTGATAATGATCGCGGCCATGCAGGCGCTTGAAAACCTCGAAAATCTGTTCGTAATACTGTGTCTCAAACCCAATACCATTATCGCTTACGCTGATGTGGTAATAGTTACCTGATGGCAGCGGTTTAGGGACATTCTTATGCGCTTCTTCCCGGGTAATGAGCGCTGACGTTACTTCAATATGTGGCGATTGGCCGGGCGCTGTAAATTTAAGCGCATTGTTGATCAGATTATAAAAGAGCTGATTCATCTGCAGGCTTACCGCCAGGATTACGGGCAACCCATCAGCCTTAATGGTCGCACCTTTTTCTTTTACAATTAGTTCAAAATCACCCCAGACGGCTTCCACCGTTTCCTGCAGCGAAACAGGACGTATAAGTGTTTCGGATTTAAGCAGGCGTGAGAACGACAGCAAATCCTGTATCAGCATACTCATGCGCTCCGCGGCGCCGCTTATCTTCTCGATAGTTAGTTTTGTATCTGCCGATAATTCACTGCTGCCGGCAAGCATTCCTGCAAATACCCGGATCTTGCGTAGCGGCTCCTGCAGGTCATGCGAGGCAACGTAGGCATACTGTGCCAGCTCATCGTTGGAGTGTACCAACTGTGCATTGGATTTCTCCAGCTCATCATTAGTGGTTTTCAGTTCCTCTACAGCTGCTTCAAGCTCTTCGGTACGCTGCTGTACCTGATGCTCCAGCTCGAATTGAAGTTGCCGGTAAATGGTGATGTCCTGCGCGGTGCCAATCACCCTATAGGCTTGCCCTTCTTCATTAAGCGAAACACTGCCCTGAGCGTGTATGATATGTTCTCTGCCAGTGCGGCGGTTGACGGCGGTATATTCTGCATCGTAGAGGCTGTCTGAGCCGGGGGCTATTGCAGCCTGCATCGATTCGCGAACGAGATGCCGGTCGCTTTCTTTAATTACACTGTAAGCAACATCAATCGTGATTAATTCATCGGGCTCAAAGCCAAACCAGCTGCGCATTCGCTCAGAATATTCCAGAATACCGGTTGTCATATCCAGCGACCAATTGCCTAGTTCAGCAAGGTCTGTTGCGCCGCGCAGTGCTTCATTCGCTTCTTCGGCGGCCCGCCTTGCCGCTATCTGCTCTGTCACATCAGTAGCCACTACCACAATCTGATATACCTGGCCATCTAAATCCAGGACCGGCGTATAGCTGAAGTTGTAGTAGCCGTTTGTCATCTCGTCACCACGCACAATCTTTATCAGTGAGCCGGATGTAACATAAGGAATGCCGGTAGTGTAAACATCATCGAGGATTTTCAGGAAAGGCTGACCTTCAGACAGCAATTCAGGCATAACTTCCCGGAGTGGTTTGCCGGCAATGTCCGGTCCCTTGCCAACGATATCTATAAATGCCTGATTGGGATGCTCCACGATCATATCCTTACCCGCATATACGCCAATCGCGGCCTGCGCATTGTCTACGATAGCGCGTAGCTTGGCAGCGTTTTCTTCCACCGTCTTGCGCGTTTCCACATTCTCCGTCACATCTACTGAGATATCCAGCACCGCATAAGTCTCGCCCTTGATATCTTTCAGCGGCGTAAATGATATATTGAAATAACGCAGTACAGGGATGCCGTTTTTAATAATGGTGGCAGGTGTTTCAAAGCTGTAAAAAGTTTCCCCGGAGGTATATGCATCGTCTATGATCCGAAGGAATGGCTGGTCTTCCAGCTCTGGCATCACCTGTGCGAATGGCTTACCGGCAATGTCATTCCCTTTGCCAACAGTGTCTAAAAATGCCTGGTTAGGAGCTTCAACAATCAGCTCACGGCCCAAAAAGATAGCTATGGAAATGCTGCTCGGCGCATTGTTGATGATCGCGCGCAGGGTTGCCGCATTTTCTTCCAGCGCCTGACGGCTTTTTACCTGTTCCGTAACGTCATTTCCTACAGCAATGACGCCCTCCACTTTACCGGTGGCGTCATACAGGGCCTTCATTGTATGAGTGTAGTATCCGGTTTTTTGCCTGCCGTTTTCAATAAAAGTGATGGGCATTTCCTGAAACGACTGCATACCCCCTTCCTGATAAATGCGCTGAAGCAGCTGTACCATCTGCTGGTCCACCAGTTCCGGGGCCGCTTCCGCCAATGGTTTGCCTATAATCCCAGGGTCCTTGCCCCAATACTTCAGCGTTAGCTCATTGGCAACTTCTACCACCAGCCCGGGTCCTGTAAATAAAGTAGCGGCAATCGGCGCTTCTTCGATTACCGCACGGAACCGGGCTTCACTGGCCTGCAATGCCATGGCCGCCATTTTGACGCCGGTAATATCTGTGGCATGCACAATCACACCCACTACATCTCCCGCTCCGGTTTCATGCGGCGTATACATAACATTCAGCCATCTGTTCGGATCAATTCTTGTGGGGGCGGGCATCTCAAACTGAACCCGCTCGCCGCCGTAAGCCTTTTCCAGGGCTGCGCTGACACTGCTATAAGCTGCTTCACCAATAAACTCACGGACGGTTTTTCCGATCGCGTCAGCTCCGGCTACGCTGAACCATTGCCTGAATGTTTCATTGTATAAAGTGTACCGTTGCTCTGCATCCAGATAAAAGATCATGGCCGGTACGGAATCGCCCAGCAGCTCGCGGAAGGCTTCGGATTCTTTGATCTTTTGCCGCGCCAGCACACCAGAGGTAACATCCAGAGCTACTACCAGCACACCGGATATGCTGCCATCTGCCTCGCGCATGGGCTGGTAAGACAGGTTCATATAGACCGTTTCCAGCCTGCCGTTGCGCATGAGGTCAGCAGGTATTTCATTGATCTCATACGGAATGCCGGTATTTATGACCTCTTGCATCTGCGTGTCGAAGCCCTGGCCTGCAACTTCGGGTAGCGCCTCCAGTAGTGGTTTGCCTATGGCCTGCACTGAGGTACGGTCTATCAGGTCAAGGTAAAACTGGTTGGCGCTGAGAATGGTGAGATCGTGGCGGGAAAGCACACCAATGGCTACCGGAGCCTGCTTAAAAAGAGCCAGCAACTGCTGCTGACGCTCGGCTATTTTCTGACTGGCTGTCTGTGCCTCGGTAACATCGCGCGCTACGCCGCCGAACCGTGTAGCCTGTCCCACCTCATCAAAGTAGGCTGTGCCGGTTAAATTAATCCAGGTAATTGCTTTGTGCGGGCGGGCAATGCGGAAAGTAGCGTCGAGTTGCCCGCTTTGCTCACCTTGCAGGGCTGCGCGGATAGTTTCCAGTACCCAGGCTGCATCTTTGGGGTGAATGTATCGGAATGCCTCCTCGTAAAGCAGCGCATTTTGATGGTCAATTCCTGCCAGCTCACAGCAACGGTCATCCCAGAAAACTTTATCGGTAGGAATGTCAATCTCCCACAGGCCGATGCCGGCGGCGTTCATGGCAAACTTTATTCTTTCTAAATCTTTGGCAAATCCCTGCCTGTTGCTATGTGGCATAACTGTATGTACGCAGGCCGCCTGAATTTAAACAGGCGCACTATCAATACAAATCTACTATTTCTGCGCAACCATCATCAGGCCGGTGCATGAATAAGCGGACAGGTACATGCCTGTAACCCGATGCAGATAACGATAGGGAAATCGGAGCTAAAGAGAAGGGTTGTTCGCTCATTGCTCCTGCTGAAAGGGTAGTTTCCCAATACAGAGCTTTTGTTATTGCAGGGAGGCAGGGAAGCATCCCCACAGCGACTTAAGTGTAGTTAAGCCACTGTAATTTCCCTGTAAATATTAATTTCAGGTGTAAAGAATTGTCAGATACATACTATCAATTAGCAAACTTATAATTAGTATTGTCAGCCCACACTTACCAACTCCTCGTCAGCACGAATGAGCTTTCCGGCAGTGCTGACGGACTCCCGGTACGCACCGCCGGGCTTCCGGTACGCGCTGCCGAGCTCAGGGTTTGCGTTGCCGGGCTTCCGGTTTGTGCCGACCAGCCTTCGGTTGGTGCCGACGGATAGCCCGGCAGC
Organism: Chitinophagaceae bacterium; assembly: GCA_965200035.1. GTDB lineage: Bacteria > Bacteroidota > Bacteroidia > Chitinophagales > Chitinophagaceae > UBA1952. The sequence continues at coordinate 3,816,402 of OZ241334.1, forward strand.
GTTGCTGAGCTCCCCGTCAGTGCTGCCGGATGACTCGTCAGTGCCAACCAGGAGCCCGTCAGGGGCAATTTATTCCGGAAGATTGGGAAATGACTGTCAAAAACCAAAGGTTGGGAATTAGCTTAGCAGTGCTGAAATCCAAGTCGCTGGATTGAAAAAAGACGGAATTAACCCTGCTAAAAGAATGTTCCCTGTGCATTTCTCTTGCGGATAGCTTCTTCGGTCTTGGGAATGAGGTGTTCCTGCAGCATGATTACGGCGGTGTCCTGTACTTCTTCCATGAACGGACGCAGATGCTGGTCGTACTCCTGAAATGCAGCCTCAAAATTTCCATTGTGCTTTTCCAGCGCATCGGCCAGTGCGGCAGCGCCATTCATGGCCAGCGATGCTCCCATGCCCGCAGCGGGCGAAGCAGCATAGGCGGCATCGCCAACCAATGCCACTCTGCCTTTAGTCCACGCTGGCATCCTGATCTGGCAGAACTGATCGAAATAGGCTGTGCCTGCCTGCTGCACTTCTTCCAGCAGCTCTGCGGCTCTCCAGCTTTCTCCGGCAAACTGCTCCAGGATAATATCTCTCTGCTGTGCTGCATCCCGGTAATCGTAGGAAAGCTCTTTTTCTGAAAAGAAACAAAAGACGATATCGGTCTTACCCTTGTACGCATTGAGCATGATCACCTTGCCCGGCACGTTGTACATCTGCGCTGTGTTCTCCCGGATCAGCAATTTGTTGACGATAGTGAGCGAGAAATAATGCTGCAGGAAATGCGCATATTCCGCTTCATGACCGAACCAGATCTTTCTCACGCCCGAATGCAATCCATCGCAGCCAAGCACCAGATCGAATGCGCGCTGCGTGCCGTCTTTAAACGTAGCCGTTATATGATCTGCTGTTTCGTGCAGCGCGGTAATGCTGTTGCCAAACAGAAATTCAACATTGTCTTTCAGCGCATCAAACAGAATATGCACCAGCTTGTCCCGTTCAATTTCTATGTCATCATCGGACTGTGGCTCACCTGCTTTGCTTACCATCATGGTGCCTTCCGTAAGGTCTTCGGCTGTTTTGAATTTCCACATTTCCAGATGCAGCCTGTTGGATTTCAGCTGCTCAAAGATGCCCATGCGCCTGGCAATATCTATGGTGCCTTCGCGCACATCTACAGCCGCGCCGCCGGTCCGTAGTGCGCCGGCCATTTCAACAACGGTTACTTTATAGCCCAGCCTGTTCATCCAATAAGCGCTCGAAAGCCCGGCTATGCTTGCGCCTGAGATGAGCACTTTCTTTTCTTTCTGTAATTCCATTTTATAAAAATTATGTTAGGTTGAAAAATGCTGCGTGGCTTAGTGAATCAGCATCTGAAACGAAAAATCAGGATTACGCATTTCTATTTCGTTCTCGCCCGATTCAAGCTGTGCAGCCGTTGCATAGGCAAACATTTTTTGCTCATAATCACTGATTGCATCTTCTATGGTTTCGAATCCTCCATTAGTAAGATTATCCGATAGATTCAAGGCATCTATCAGGCCGGTATTCACTCCCTGTCCGGCAAAAGGCGGCATCAGGTGAGCCGCATCCCCGATCAGCGTAATCGGCAGAGGGCGATCTTTTTTCCAGGGTTTATCCAACGGCAATTTTCTCGTTGGCAATCCCCAGAAAGCAGCGGTTGCGCGGAAAGCCTGCCTGTAGCGCTCGTCCCAGTCAGAAAGCCTGTCGGAAAGGAATGAAACAATGCTGGCTGTATCCTGAAAGCTGAGCTTGCTCTCCTGAACCCATTCTTCCGGCGTTTTAAAGATTACTCCATAGGTCAGCAGGCCATTGTTGTGAGGATTGGCAACCAGTAAATTGCCCTGATGGGCGGTCATCAGCCGGTTGCCATCGCAGAGCTGATAAAATTCCGGACAGCCTGTTTCGGGCAGAGGCACATCTCCCTGAATAATGAAGGTGCCGGTGTCTTCCGCTTCAGCATCGGTAACATAGCTTCTTACTCTGGACATTCCGCCATTGGCTACGATCACAAAATCTGCGGTTGCATCCGGCTTGTCTTCAAATTGCAAGAGCCATTTCCCGTTTTGCGCTTCAACGCCTGTACACTTCCTGTTCCAGATAACGGTATTGTCTGCCAGGCTCTGGAGCAATATCTTCCTGAATTCATTCCTGTTTATCTCAGGGTTGTCGTGCTGGTTTTCAGGGGTAGGACTTTTGGTAAGCAGCGTTTTTCCCTGTTCATCGGAAATAATTATTCCCATGGGAGTCGCAACCTCATAATAACGTTCCAGCAATCCTGCCTTCTTCAGGGCTTCCTGCCCTGAGCCTTTGTGCAGGTCGAGCGTACCGCCCCAGATCCTGGCATGTGGGTCCTGGTCCCTTTCGTAAACGATAACGCTGATGCCTTGCTGCTGTAATAATTTTGCCATAGTAAGACCTACTGGTCCTGCTCCGAGAATGGCTACTTCTTTATGCTTCAGTAACATGATTTTGCATTGTTGAATAACTGATTGAAATGCAAAACTCTGCTATGAGCTCCTTTCAGGCTTGTACAAACGCGACAAAATCTTCCCCGGCAGCCAGCTTCGCTTTTTTAGTTTTCCGTGCAAATGCAGCCGGGGTAGTACCGCTGTAGCGCTTGAATTCCCGGCTCAGGTGAGACTGGTCTGTATAGCCCAGCTCTTGCGCCAGGCCGGCAAGGTTGGTATCCGGATAATGCCATAGCTGATTCCGTACCTGCTCAAAGCGTATCAGGCCGGACACGTCTTTCACGCTGTGGCCGGAAGACTGCTTGAACTTCCGCTCCAGTGTGCGAACGGTTGCATGGGCTGCTGCCGCTACCTGATGTACCGGCAGCGTACCAGCCGCTTCCCGCATGGCTATGCCTGCTTTGGACAGTGTGCTATCTGTGGCAATTCCTATCCGCTCATTCAGAAAATAATCTTTTACCGCAGTCAGCGCTTCCTCAATCCTGCCCGCCTGAATATACTTCTCTAAAGCAGGTTGAAGCAGGGCGATCGGGTGTTTAAAGATGTGCACTCCGTCTTTGCCGGATGGCAGCCTAAGTAAATCGAACACGGTCCAGGGAAAACATTTGATGCCAATGACTTCCAGACGAGCCTCCGCATGGATAACCACCGGCTGACCCAACAGGCCCATGATAAATGGTGACGGCAGCGGCTTCAGACCATCCGGGTAAGCAATGCTGCAGGGGCTACCAAAAAGGAAAACGATTTCCGCGTAGCCATCGGGCAGCACTTTAAAGGTCGGTTCCGTTTCCCCGAAATCCAGCCTGGTGTACCAAAAGGAATGGATGGTATCCCGTAGCTCTTCCGGAGATTCAAATTCCATGTGCCGCATTTTTGAAAGGTAGTGCATTTGTGGAATGCCGGTCATGTTCCGGCCTGCATCTTTTCGGGCTATAGACAGCAACGATAGCGATCTTCTTTTTGCCTGGCGATCTTTGCTGCGTGCAATCTACCGGCCTCTCTTCCAGACAGATCATCCTCATGTCCGTAGCTGCGGGCGTGAGCGTAGCCAATATCTATTATAACCAGCCCATCCTTGCTGCAATTGCTCAAAGCGTTGGTGTAAAGGAAAGCGCCGTGGGCAATCTGCCGGTGTTTACACAGGCCGGCTATGGCGCAGGTCTCTTATTGCTCACTCCGCTTGGAGATAAGGCCGACAGACGGCTGCTCATTATTCTATTGCAGGCCGGCCTGATGCTGGCGCTTGCAGGTACGACCTTTGTGAGCAGCCTGCCAGTGCTTAACGCGCTGTCTTTTGTTATCGGGATGCTTGCCGTATCCACCCAGGTAATTATGCCGATGGCTGCGGCGCTCACTACAGCAGATAAAGGCAAGGTGGTAGGGATTGTTTATACAGGCGTGCTTACGGGCATACTCGGCGCGCGTATCTTCAGTGGCTTTATTGCAGCACACCTGGGCTGGCGGTATGTGTATGGCATTTCCGCAGGTATGTTACTGGTGACCACCATGCTTATCGCAACTTCGCTTCCCAAAGCGCCACCGCAATATACAGGCCACTACGCAGGGCTGCTGCGATCTACCCTGCAGCAATTAGTACGCTTTTCACTGCTTCGCCGTATTGCACTGTTGGGCGCTCTTGTCTTCGGCGCCTTTTGCTCTTTCTGGACTACGCTTACCTTTCATCTTAGCGGCGCGCCTTTTCATTACCGGAGCGATGTCATCGGGCTATTTGGTTTTCTGGCGATTGGCGGGGCAATGGCGGCATCTCTTTTTGGCCGGCTGGCTGATAAATCGCCACCCGCGCGGACACAGATATTTACGGTTAGTCTGGTTATTATAAGTGTGCTGATTGTGCAGTGGATGCCTTATTCAGCCATGGCTTTCGCCGTAACAACTGTGCTCTTTGATGTAGGCGTGCAGGCAACACAGGTAAGCTCACTGGCGCAGGTGTATACACTGGATGCCACCGCTCACAGCCGCATCAATACTGCTTATATGACCTGCATGTTCATTGGCGGAGCCGCAGGAACCTGGGTAGGCGTAAGGTGCTGGGAGTCAGGTGGATGGCAGTTGGTTTGCAAGCAACTATTAATCTGGAGCATTATTGCGCTGGTACTTACTGTAGTTGGTTATATCGCTTCGCAGAAGAAAGGAAATCAGAAGAGTGGAATCATGTCAAAGCCGTAGCTTTTTGACCATTTCTTACTTGGTAGTCCTGCTGCCAAGCTGCTCTCCTAATTTTTCATATTCTACGTCATTTGGTTCCCAGAGCTCGACCTTGTTGCCTTCGGGGTCAAGGATGTGAACGAATTTTCCATAGTCCACTGATTGAACAGTATCCGTAATGGTCACGCCGCTTTTCTTCAATGCTGTAACGAGCGCGTCCAGATTTTCAACCCGGTAATTGATCATGAAATCCCTGGTGGAAGGCTCAAAGTATTTTGTCTTTTCATTGAACAGACTCCATGTGGTAAAACCTTTCCTGGTACTGTCTGCGCCCTGATACCATTCAAAAACAGCTCCATACTGGTTTGTATTTATACCAAGATTTTCCTGATACCAGGCCCGCATGCCTTTAGGGTCTTTGCACTTGAAAAAGACACCTCCGATGCCGGTCGCCTTTTTCATTTTTGCCGGACGGTCAGATCGATTGGTAATGACTGACTTAAACGCAAAGCCAAAGCTGAATGATGCCGCAAGCGCCAGGATGATCAGGGTCGTCTTTTTCATGTTATTTGAACATTAATAGTCTGTTTTGTTACTGTGGTCATGGTGACGTTGCTAAGCTAACAACAATTATTTTAGGACGAGACCTGACAGGATTAAGAAACGATCAGCCTACTGATTATATGAATATTCCGGTGTCCGTTTAATATAAGGGCAACTATCCGCATATTTGTGCCTGTTTTCGTGAACCAATCCCAGAAGCCGCTGATCCGGCATTTCTTCATTTCAGAAAGAGCATAGTTACCATTTGCATGAAAAAGAACGTCCTCGTATTCGTGCCCATTTTAGTGACGCTGGTGCTGGGCCTCTTATTTTTGAGATGGTATTTCATCGCCTATCCGGATACGTATGTCCGCTATTCTCCAACAATAGCTGATTCCGTTGTTCTTGCTCCATCCATGTCTCAATTACCTGATAATGATAGCGGCAAGCTGATAAAGTATGGCCGTGAACTGATTGCCAATACCGCTCAATATCTTGGACCGAAAGGGACGATCGCGCATCTCAGCAATGGAATGAATTGCCAGAACTGTCACCTTAATGCCGGTACGCAGCCGTGGGGCAATAACTATCTGGCGGTAGCGGCTACTTACCCTAAATTCCGCGAGCGCTCGGGTTCCGTGGAAAGCATCGGAAAACGAGTAAAAGATTGTTTCAACCGAAGCCTCAATGGTAAAGGACCCGATAGCAGCAGCAGGGAAATGCAGGCTATTATAGCATATATAAAATGGGTAGGCAGTGCGGCAGAAAAAGGCATTAAGCCGAAGGGAAGTGGCATTCATGACCTTGTCTGGATGAAGCGCGCAGCATGCATTGACAACGGCAGAATAGTGTACCACAATCAATGTGAGCGCTGCCATCAGGCCGGTGGGGGTGGACTGAAAGATCCGGCAACAGACCTGTATATTTATCCGCCGCTGTGGGGAGCGCATAGCTACAATACCGGAGCCGGCCTCTATCGCTTGTCGCGGTTTGCAGGCTATGTAAAAGACAATATGCCTTTGGGCATCGACTATACCAAACCGCAGCTCACCGATGAGGAAGCCTGGGATGTTGCTGCATTCGTAAATGCCCAGCCACGGCCTGCTATGAATGTATCGCACGATTGGCCCCGGCTGGCAGCCAAGCCTGTAGATCATCCTTTCGGCCCGTATGCAGATACTTTCCCGGAAAGCCAGCATAAGTTTGGCCCGTGGCAGCCAATCAGGGATTATACTGCCTTGCTACGCAAAAAATAATCCAACTAATCATTGTCTAAAAAAAATCTGAGCTTGAAAAAACTCTGTTTAATTATTCCTTTGCTCTTTGCAATTCCCGCGTTTGCACAAAGCGATTCTTTGCCGAAAAAGGTAACTTCTCTGCAGGATGTTTTTCTTCGTGGCCAGTTGCATGCACGGTTCCGGTATTATGGCATGGCTACCATCAATGATGGCGCTTTAAAAGATTATTATGCAAATGGAGTAGGGGCCGGACTGAAATATGAGACTGCGGATTTTCATGGATTTTCTATGGGTATTGGCGGCTCCTTCACGTACAACCTTGCTTCATCGGATCTCGCAACTCCTGATCCGCTGACCGGCCAGCAAAACCGTTATGAAATCGGGCTTTTTGATGTTTCAGATCCCGCAAACAAAACCAATCTTTTTCGCCTGGAAGAGCTTTATCTGAAATACAACTTTAAAGCCGGAACGATCAAGCTGGGCAAGCAGTTGCTGAATACTCCGTTCATCAATCCGCAGGATGGCCGGATGCGCCCCACCTTTGAAGACGGGCTTTATGCCACTTTTAAGGCCGGAAGCAAAACGACCATAGAGGGTGGCTATTTATATGGCATATCACCGCGAAGCACTGTCCGCTGGTACAATGTGGGTCAATCAATCGGCTATTATCCGCAAGGTGTAAATCCGGACGGAACCCGGTCAAACTACCTGAATAATACGCAGAGCAACGGGATCGGACTAATTGGCCTTACGCATATTTTATTGCCCGGCGTTACTGTTCAGCTATGGGATCAGTATGCCGATAATCTTTTTAATACGGCATTGCTGCAGATCAATTATAAGCATCAGTTCAATAATACCAGTGCGGTGGTTGTAGCTGCGCAGGCAATCAGGCAGGATGGCTTAGGCAATGGCGGCAACGACAGCGCCGGTAAAAGATATTATCCGGAGCATAGCCATGCATGGGTGTTTGGTGGCCGATTAGGTTATGAACGCAAGCACTGGAATGCTACCCTGAATTATACCCGCATCACAGCAGATGGCCGCTACCTGATGCCGCGTGAATGGGGCCGTGATCCTTTCTTCACTTTTATGCCGCGCGAGCGCAATGAAGGATTTGGAGATGTAAGCGCAGTGATGGCAAGCGTATCTCATGCGCTGCCTGCCGCAAGATTGAATATCGATTTGTCAGCCGGTCATTTTGAGCTGCCGGATGCTAAAAACTATGCGTTGAATAAGTATGGATTTCCATCATACAACCAATACAATGCATCGGTGAAATATAGCTTCGCCGGCTTTCTGAAAGGCCTTGATGCCATGTTTCTATACGTTTACAAACAGGAAACGGGAGACGATTACAATAACCTGAAATTTGTAGATAACAAGGTAAACATGTCGCTGTTGAATCTGATTGTGGACTACAAATTTTAAATGCCCGGTAATCACCTGCTAATTCCAGATATCATTCATCTCTGTCAGGATGACTGGCTTTCCGTCTGTAACGATAATGGTGTGCTCGTGCTGCGCCATAAAGCCGCCTCTGTTACCAACCATCGTCCAGCCGTCTTTTAAGGTTTCAGCATAAGTTGATGTGGTTGTTATAAATGTTTCAATAGCTACGACGGAATTTTTCCTGAATCTGGTTGTATTAAAACGGTCCCTGTAGTTCGCTATTTCGGTTGGCTCTTCGTGAAGGCTTTTTCCTATCCCGTGTCCGGTAAGATTTTTGATGACTTTGTACCCGCGTTTTTTGGCCTCTGTTTCTATCAGATGACCGATGTCTGAAATGCGAACCCCGCCTTTAATATTGTATATGGCTTTGTGTAGAATCTGTTTCGAAGCGTCTATCAGTTTCTGATGCTGGTTCACATCTTCGCCCAGTACAAATGAGCCGCCATTGTCGGACCAAAAGCCATTCAGCTCGGCTGAAACATCAATATTCACCAGATCACCTTCTTTTAATATTCTGTTATCAGATGGAATACCGTGGCAAAATTCATTGTTCACACTGATGCAAGTCCAGCCCGGAAAGCGGTAGGTTAAAAACGGCGCTGACTTCGCCCCGAAATCGGATAAGATGCCTACCCCGTAATCATCCAGTTGCCTGGTGGTCATGCCGGGTTGAGCATAATTTCTCATCTCCTTTAAGGTATATGCAACCGCCTCACTCGCCTTTTGCATCCCGATAAGCTCCGCTTCTATTCTTATAGACATATTCGTTTACTGATTTTGTTTGTATGAGCTTCCGCCTTCTTCCTGATAAAAATGCTGAAACCGGACTGATTAATCCATTTCAACATTCATTTCCCTGATTAAGCCATCCTCAAATTTATAAACATGTTTTACATGGCCATCTGCTAAAATATTGCCCTCTAAATCTTTAACCACCTGATGCACTTCTACTGCAAAGCTGCCATCTGCGCTCATACTATAGCCCACAGGCTCAACGTGGGGATCGATTTCCGTCCACTGCTTTTGCCAATAATTCCGGACATCTTCATGACCTGAAACATAGGTGCCCTCGAATGCCTTTGGCCAGTGTACTTCCGGATGCATCAATTTTAGTACACCGGGAATATTCCTGCTGTTGAATGCAGTGTAAGCCTGCTCAATGATTTCCTGATTTTTAGATTCCATAAAACGAACAAACAGGAACGTGCGCTCCTGCTTCACAAATCTAACCAAAATGAAATGCTCACAAATCTATGTTGAGATAGCATTCATCAAACCAAACGCTTTCCTGAATTTAATTAAGCAAGAAACGGGTTTTTAACCAATCATCACAATCCTACTTTTGTTTATATGGAGCCGATAGAACATACAGTAACGAGCATCATCAATTATGACCGGATTGCCGCAGCCATTAATTACATGAAAGCGCATTTTAAGGAGCAGCCTGCGCTGAACGATGTTGCGGCGCAGGTGCACGTCAGCCCTTTTCACTTTCAGCGTATGTTCAAAGACTGGGTGGGCATATCACCGAAACAATTCATGCAGTACCTCAGCATTGATTATGCCAAAGTCCTGCTCAGAGGAACCAGCGCATCTCTGTTCGACGCAGCCTATGAAACCGGTCTGTCCGGCACCGGGCGACTGCATGATCTGTTCATTAAAATCGAAGGGATGACCCCTGGTGAATTTAAAGCCGGCGGTCAGCATCTGGAGATCAACTATTCTTTTAATGAAAGTCCGTTTGGCCGCATCCTCATTGCTTCTACGCTAAAAGGCATCTGTTATATGGCTTTCGCGGACACAGACGATCAGGCAGCCTTTGAGGCGTTGCATCGTCACTTTCCTAATGCGGCTTACCATCTTCACCACGACATTTTACAGGAAGCTGCGCTGCGCATTTTCAACGCCGATTGGAGCGACCGGGAAGAAATAAAGCTGCATCTGAAAGGCACGCCGTTTCAGCTAAGGGTATGGGAAACCCTGCTTAAAATACCGATGGGCAATGTCACTACCTATGCACAAGTGGCTGTAACAATGGATCATCCAAAAGCTTTTCGCGCGGTAGGAACCGCGGTAGGCGATAATCCGGTTGCTTTTCTTATTCCCTGCCACCGCGTTATAAAATCCAATGGTGAGACTGGTCAGTACCATTGGGGCGGCGATCGTAAGCAGGCAATGATTGGCTGGGAAGCGGCCAAAACAGCAACCTCAATCTTATGATTGCGCATATTGATCTGGGGCCGTACGCAATGACGCGCAGCCGCAGGCTTTATGCGCTGGTTAAAAGCGGCAGTATTACGCTTGGCGGATACAGCAGAAAAAAGATTTATGGTACGTTGAAATGCAGCGCCGGCAAGCGTATGAACCTGAACAACCGGGTCTTTTTTAAAGATGAGGCAGAGGCAACATACGAAGGCTATCGTCCCTGCGCGCGCTGTATGCGTGAGGCCTGCGATTCCTGGAAAGCTAGACAGAAATGATCTATTATGGATAATGCCACTGACCGCCTGAAAGCGAAGAATTGGAATGCAATTACAGAGCAGTTATCCCGCAATGGTTTCGTTGTGGTGCCGCAAGTGTTTTCCGGTGAAGAATGCCGGCAAATGATAGGGAATTATGATACGGACAGCTGTTATCGTAAAACAATACGCATGGAGCGTTATCGTTTTGGCCTGGGCGAGTACAAATACTTTCAATATCCGCTGCCACCCATGATTACAAGCCTGCGACAGACTTTGTACGAAAAGATTGCACCAGTAGCTAACCAGTGGATGCAGGATTTAAATATAGCGACAACTTACCCACCAACACATAGGGAGTTGCTCACGGCCTGCCACGCCAAAGGACAGGACAAGCCAACAATACTGATATTGAAATATGGGGCAGGAGGCTTCAATACACTGCACCAGGATTTGTATGGCGCTATATATTTCCCGATACAGGCTGTTGTGTTCTTAAACGAGCCGGATGAAGATTACAGTGGTGGTGAATTTGTGCTGACAGAACAAATACCCCGGGCGCAGTCCAAGGTCAATGTGCTGAAGCCAAAGCGTGGTGATCTGTTGTTATTCACTACAAACTTTCGTCCTTCAAAAGGTACGCGCGGCTATTATCGTGTACATATGAAACACGGCGTCAGTTCGCTGCATACGGGTGAGCGGCATACGCTTGGCATTATCTTTCATGATGCGCTCAGTTGATCAAATGATGTATTTGAGCAAGAAACGGGTTTTATCAGGCGCTGCGCCGGAACATCTTTGCAGCATGAAAAAATTCAAAAACAAAACAGCGCTCATCATCGGCGCAACGAGCGGAATAGGCCTGGCCACTGCAGAATTATTCATTGCCGAAGGTGCCAACGTGATTATTACCGGAAAATCTGAAACGAACCTGAAAGCAGCGCTGGCACAGCTTGGAGCAAATGCAAAAGGCATCGTTTCCGACGCCGGAAAGATGAGTGATCTCGCTGCATTGCGCAGCGAAGTAGCATCTTTAACCAGCCAGATTGATGTTCTTTACGTGAACGCAGGCTCTGGTAGTTTTGCGCCGATTGGCGGCGTTGATGAAGCAGCTTTTGATGCGCTGTTCAATGTGATTGTAAAGGGAACGTTCTTTAGTGTGCAGCAAATTTTGCCTCTCATGAAAAGCGGTGGAGCGATCATTCTCAACACATCGACTGTAACTGGCTTTGGCTTTCAGAACTTCTCGGTTTATTCCGCAGCTAAGGCAGCCGTGCAATCCTTCATCAAAACCTTTGCCGCTGAATGCGCATCCGTAGATATCCGGGTCAATGGTGTGAATCCGGGGAACATCAATACCGGCATGGCTGCAAAGGCTGGCATGACCGCAGCTCAGATAGAAGGTTTTGTAGCCGGCACACTTCCTGAAATACCGCTTGGCAGGTTTGGCGAGCCTATTGAGATTGCGAAAGCCGTATTGTTCCTGGCTTCTGATGATGCCTCTTATATTCATGGTACCGAGATTACCATAGATGGCGGCTATCTGAGATTGCTTTAAAAATATTGGTGCAGATAAGTGCGCCTGAATTTCTAAAAGCCGGAAAAAATTATAGAATCATTTCTTTTGAAGAAATGATTCTATAAACCTTAATCAACGATCAGCAAAAATCAGGTTCGCCCAACTACTTTACACGGGTGAATGTCAGATCGAGATCTTCCTCCCAATCTTTCTGGTTCTTTGATAATTGTCCCTTTCCAATCATCGTATGGCCATCGTCCGTGATTGTCCAGCTATACCGTTGCGAAAAATCAGGTGTATTCCTCCACCATTTCAGCACACCATCCTGAAGGGAAACTTCATATTTTCTTGAAACTTTACGCTCATCGAAATACATCATAAAATATTCCCCGGTAGCATCATCACTGCCGAAAATAGCAATCCCTGCAGGGAAATCTTTGTGATCAATTTCCGAAGTCCACATCAGAAACGCACCGCCTTCGATCCACTTGAATGAGGAATGCCCGTGCAGCGTAGTATCGGGCACAAGAGGATGTGTGCCGGTAGTTTTCCATTCACCGATTAGTACAGCAAATGATTGAAGCTTTGGATTTGGAATTGCGGCTTTGTGCATAATGAGTTTTTGATCAGGCGTGAATATGTATTCGCATCGCTGGCGCTGCCAGCCAAAAATAAAGGCTTATGCGCAGATCAACACAGCTCAGTAAGATTTGTGCCTGGCTAAATCAGCCGTTTAAAAAGAGCATCCGTCCGGTCTATTATCCACCATTAGCTTTGGAATAGAACATCTATATACTTTGCCGTGCTTCGCTCATTCCTATCCCTTCCTGACTTGACGTTCATTGCATCACTCAGCGCCTTTGAGCAATGGAAGCTGCCAGTATTGCGCGCCAGACTGATGCCTGAGCTGCTGCAGCTTTCTCCGGTAGCTGGACGGTGGCTCGTCTCTCAGCACCTGCCGGATATCATTGATTACCCGCTTGCTCGCCGCATAGCAGGAATGCCCGATAGGGTCGCTGCAATCCACCGTTGAGATATCTACCGTAGTCATAGGCATTTGAACGAATAGCCGCGCACCTGCCTGTCCCAGCCGGCTGATATTGCTGTGAAAGCGGCAGGATACGCCGAGCGCCAGATCTTTTGAAGAAGTGTAAAGCGTCACGTCATTGCAGGTGCTCATTACATCCTTGAAGTCATGCTCTTTAAAGTCGTCGGTATATACATCCGGCGCAGCCATAATTATATGCCTGAAATGTACATCGGGATATAGTTTTGGAAAATCGGCCTGGGCTTTTACGAGCACGCGGTTGCCCATACTGTGTGCAATAATGCTGATGCGGTTTGCATGAGTGCGGCTTACCACATCTACCAGAAATCTTTGCAGCTCACGCGTGCTGTTGGCCGCCTGCGCTTCATCGTAAGGATAGTCAACGGTGCCGTTCATAGAAGGCCAGCTATACAGGATCGGGATGCCTTTATAATGAAGATCGTAAAATAGCTGAGCTGTCCGCCTTGCGCCATCGGCAAAGGATGTGTTGTAGCCGTGAATGAAAATGAATGCTTCGCCGCTGTCTGTAGTGGCCAGCCCTGAACGGAGCGTATCAAAAAAGGCCCTGGCGGTGAAAACATGACCGCCCATAAGATCCACATATTTCTGAGGATTGTAGGGCGTGCCAAAATAATTCGTCCACCAATCGGGGCGCTCCAGCTTCGAGTTCATATGATCGTAAGGGATGCTCACATTTACGATGCCGTATTCATTTTTGTAAGAAGGGGCGGGTCCGTAAAATTCAGCGATGCTGGTGCTTCCGGTTCGCTTCCGGTTGGTACAGTACAGCACCGGAATCTTATAATAGCCATCCTTTGGCTCAATCCAGTTTTTCCCGGATACAGGCGCAGAAATATCATTTATGTTGTGGTGCATGTTGAATACAGCAACCGTATCTCTCTGAATGAAGCGATCGCTGGAATAACTGGCTGACTTGCGTGACTGGAAATTAATGGTAGTATTCATCACTGAGATTAGCCCTATGGGCCAGTTTGCGTGTATGACAGGCGCTGAGCATCATGCCTGCTGTTATTATAAGTATCAATAAACGACTTTGGCTCATGATATAGTTGATTTTGAGATTAATGGATGAAAAGTTTACATGGTGATATGTTATCTTTAAAAGCAATTGTAAATAATCAGACAAACTTAACCAGGCGCATTTTATGTAGCAAGGGTAAAATTCCCCGTGTTCAGCACGGTAAAAGTACCGGCAAGGATCATGCGGGAAGATTTTCAGACAGCGGTAATGCGATTTTTTATGGGCATTACCAGCGGTGGTTCTTCCTCAAAAAACACTGTGTGAATATGTTTATAACCACCTGCTTTCAGGCATGTGAATATAACAAGTGAAATACGCTGTAACACTATACTGACATTGACTTATGATTAACGATAAACAAGTGAAAAAACTGTGGATAACTCTGTGGATTCCGTATCTTTGATTCATCAATAAAAAGAGCGGTTTTCGCCGGTCTTTTCAGCGACCAATCTTACATACTTTAATTAAGAAAAAACACATCGTTATGTCAACTACAGTAAAGGAAAAATCAAAGACCGTGAAGACCGAAAGTGCGCCGATGGATGAAAACATTATTTCAAGCATTGTCATTAATGGTGACATCAGCAAGTTGACACCGCAGCAGAAAGTAGAGTACTACCGTGAATTTTGTGAGCGGCTTGGCCTCGATCCATTGAGCCAGCCATTCAAGCTGCTGCGCCTCAATGGCCGGGAGGTGCTTTATTGCGACCGTACCGGTGCGCAACAGCTCAATAAGATTCATAAAGTGAGCCATGAGATCAAAGCGCGCGAAACCGTGAGCGGATGCTATGTGGTGACAGCTCAGGCCACTACCCCCGATAACCGCCATACCGAAAGCATCGGCGCCGTGCCAATTGATAATCTGCGCGGAGACAGCCTGTGCAATGCGATGATGAAAGCCGAAACCAAAGCGAAGCGCCGTGCCACCCTCGATCTGCTCGGCCTCGGCATCCTCGACGAAACGGAAACAGAAACCATCCCGAATGCGCAGCCTGTGGAAGCGCCCAGTGTGCCGGCCCAGTCTGTAGCAAGAATGGCGGGCAGAGTAAGCCCGTTCAAGCGTAAGTATGATACTGTGAAAGAGATCACGCAGATACTGGAAGAAGCCAAAGATGTAAAAGATATTGCCAGCCTGTACTACGTGAATGCGGAGCTGGTGGAAGCAAACCCCGACCTGAAGTCCGCCTTTACAGGCAAGAAGAATGAGTTTTATAGTAACAGTCAGACGAACATAGCAGCGTAAGATGAATTGGGGTTTTTGGTTAGTGTGATGTAGAAGCGGCCGTAGTGATACGGTCGCTTTTTTTGTGCCTGCCCGGTCCGGTAACAATAATACCTCCCTCCGGAAATGGCATTTCTGAATAGTTTTGCATCCATGAAAAAACTGCTCTGCGCACTGCTCTTCGGCTTTTCTGCTACATCGCTATCCGCACAGCCATCGTCCGGCATACCCCGCCCAAAGCTGGTGGTGGGCATCGTGATCGATCAGATGCGGTGGGATTATCTGTACCGGTATTACAGCCGTTATGGTGAAGATGGCTTTAAGCGGTTGATGAATGAGGGTTTCAACTGTCAGAATACAATGATCAGCTACCTGCCTTCCTTTACCGCGCCGGGCCACTCCTGCATCTATACCGGCTCTGTGCCGGCCGTGCACGGCATTGCCGCCAACGACTGGATCGAAGAAAAAACAGGAAAGCCCATGTACTGCACGCAGGATGATGCAGTAGCCCCGGTAGGCGGCAGCAGGCTCTGGGGCAGGATGAGCCCGAAGAATCTGTTGGTCACCACAGTCACAGACGAGCTGAGGCTGGCTACCAATTTCCATTCACGAGTATATGGCATTGCCTTGAAAGACCGGGGCGCCATCCTGCCCGCCGGGCATCTGGCGAATGCCGCTTTCTGGTTCGACGACAGCACAGGCAATTTTATGACCAGCACCCATTATACCAATCACCTGCCGCATTGGGTGGATGCCTTCAACAGTAAACATCTGGCAGACACCTTTCTGAAGCGCAACTGGAATCTGCTCTATCCCGCCAATACCTATACTCAAAGCCTGCCCGATAATAATCCCTATGAAGGCGCTTTCCGCGGAGAAGCGGCACCGGTATTCCCGCACATTACCGGGGGAGCTGCCGGTAAAGATTACAACACGCTGCGCAAGATACCAGCCGGCAATACCATGACTTTGCAGATGGCTAAAGCCTGCATAGAAGGCACAGAGCTGGGTCAGCGCGGCAATACAGATTTCCTGACGGTAAGCCTTTCTTCCACCGACTATGCCGGTCACCAGTTCGCGCCGAACTCTATGGAAGTAGAAGATATGTACCTGCGCCTCGATCGTGAGCTGGCCGCTTTTCTGCGCTATCTGGATCATCATATTGGTGAAGGACAGTACACGGTGTTCCTGACCGCAGATCATGGCGGGGCGCACAATGCTTCGTATATGCAGGACCTGCAAATACCTGCCGGGCATTCCTATCAGGGACCGCTGCAGGCAGCATTGCTGGCCTATGTAAAACAACAGTTCGGTAAAGATTCTCTGGTGCGCGCACTGGATAATTATCAGGTTTGCTTCAACGAAGACCGGGTCGAGGCGCTGAAGATCAACAGAGCTGCGCTGCGCGCGGCCGTCTGCAAATGGATGGCGCAGCAGCCGGAAGTGGCGTATGTGGCAGACATTGAAAATATAGATGCAGCGGCATTGCCGGAACCTGTACGCACGATGATCATCAACGGATATGCGCGCGGGCGCAGCGGCTCTGTTCAGATAGTTCCGAAGCCCGGATGGTACGGATCGTATGGCAAAACAGGCACCACGCACGGCACCTGGAACCCTTATGATGCCCATATTCCCCTGTTGTTTTATGGCTGGGGCATCCGGCACGGTGCCTCTTATAAAACTTACCATATGACGGATATTGCCGCCACGGTTGCCGCCCTGTTGCACATACAGATGCCGAACGGCTGTGTAGGCCAGGTGATCGATGAAGCGGTAAAGCAGAGGTAGTTAGCCGACAAGGGAAAATTGCTGGCGCGTTATTTTAATGGACTCCGGTAATGTCCCTCATGTGCCGGAAATACTTTTCAGGAATTATATACAGCCTGCTGTTAGCAGCATTGCCCATATCATCATCAGCCCAGCTGCTGCAACGCCTGCTCACAGTGCAGACGGACACGGCTTTTGTGAGCGAGCACGATAAAGACCTGACGATCAGGCCCTATATCGAGCGCAATTTCAATCAGTTCAACTTCATCAATACCCGGTTGAAGGAGAAGCTGACCTATCAGCCTAACTCGCCTTTGCAGGCCGGGCTGGGTGTAAGCTATCGCATTGTAGGGGTAGGGCTGGGCGTGGCCATTCCCGGCGTTAATCAATACAGCAAGTACGGCAAGAGCAGGATTACAGACTTCTCTACTCATTTCTACCTGCGCAAATTCAATGTGGATGTGTTCTACCAATACTACGGCGGCCAGCACATCCGGCAGCCGGAAGCAGAGCTGCGCGGCTACAATAGCGGCGATATTTACCTGCGCGATGATATTCATACCAAAGCGCTGGGCGTAGGCATTCAATACATTACGCGACCAAAGACCTTTTCGATGGAGCCTTTCTCGTTTGTGCATTACCAGAAGAAGGCCGCCGGCTCCTTTCTCCTCGGCTTACAGATCATCCGCACAGGCATCTATGGCGATTCTTTGCTCCTGCCTCCAAGCGCGCTCCAGCCCGACCTGTTCAATGGATTTCCGCTCATAAAATCACTGGCGTATAACGCTACCGCGAATGGCGGATATGCCTACACCTTCGTATACCGCAGCCATTGGTTTGTGACGGCCGCGCTGAATCTGGGCGTGGGCGCGAGCTTTGCTACAATGTACCGCGCCGGCGATGTAGGCAATATCCGTGGCACCGGTCTGCAGGTGAATGCCCTGTACCGCGCGCTTGCCGGCTATAATTCTGAATACTTTTTTGCGGGACTTCAGTTCATTGGCTATACAGGTTACCAGCCTACGCCGCTGGAAAATGTATATCAGCTTTACAATATCGGGCGGCTCAACTTTACCGTTGCCAAGCGCTTCAAGCTAAAAAAGAATCTGTTGGGATTTTATTGAGCCGGTCCTGTGTATGGCTGTTCAGTACAGAAAACCATCAAAGGCTTTAACTTCGGAAACCAGAATTTTTCCCTCCCGAACGAACATGACTCCCGAAGAAGCGCTCCTTCATTACTTTGGCTATAAAGAATTCCGTCACCAGCAGAAAGAGATCGTCAGCAGTGTGCTGAGCTGTACAGATACCGTAGTGCTGATGCCTACCGGCGGCGGCAAAAGCATTTGCTATCAGCTGCCGGCCTTATTGCTCAAAGGGCTTACGCTGGTGGTATCGCCGCTCATTGCGCTGATGAAAGACCAGGTGGACGCTTTAAAGCAGAACGGAATTGCCGCAGCTTACCTGAACTCGACCTTATCATCATCAGAGCAGGACAGTGTGCTGTGGCGCATCAAAGCGGGTGAGCTGAAGCTGCTCTACGTAGCGCCGGAACGGCTCATTGGCGATAAAAACCTGATTGCCTTTTTACAAAAAACCGGTGTGGCAATGATTGCGGTGGATGAAGCGCACTGCATTTCCCAATGGGGACATGATTTTCGTCCGGAATATCTGGCGCTCGGTGAACTGAAAAAATCCTTTCCCGGTGCGCCGGTGGTAGCCCTGACGGCTACGGCAGATAAGCGGACAGAAGCGGACATCATTGATAAGCTGAACGTTCCCAATGCGCGCATCTTTCATCATTCTTTTAACCGGCCCAACATCTTTTATCAGGTATTGCCCAAAAAAGCGCTGCAGCAGCAGTTGCTGAAATACCTGAATCACCATAAAGATAAAAGCGGGATCATCTATTGCCTGTCGAGGAACGGTGCGGAAGATCTGGCCACTGTGCTGCACAAGGAGGGCATAGCCTCGGCCGCCTATCATGCCGGACTGGAGCGTGCCGTGCGCGAAGAGCGGCAGGAGCAGTTTCAGCGGGATGAGGTGAAAGTGATGGTGGCTACCATTGCGTTTGGCATGGGCATCGATAAGAGCAATGTGCGCTTCGTGATCCATGCGGACCTGCCCAAAAACATAGAAGGATATTATCAGGAAACAGGCCGTGCAGGCAGGGATGGACTGCCGAGCGATGCCATCCTCTTTTACAGTGGCGGAGACGTGGTAAAGATGAAGCGGTTTATTTACATCGACCAGAATGAAGCGCAGACACGCATCCTGGAGCGCAAGCTGCAGCAGATGGCCGATTTCTGCACGCTCACCACCTGCCGGCGGAAATACCTGCTCAACTATTTCAACGAAGAAGCGCCGGATACCTGTGGCTATTGTGATGTGTGCCGCACGAAATACACGAAGACAGATGCTACTGTGCCTGCACAGAAATTGCTGAGCGCCGTGTCGAGGCTGGAAGAGCGCTTTGGCCTGCATTATATTGCGGATTTCCTGCGGGGCAGCACTACTACCCGCGTAGAGCATCAGAACATTAAAACCTATGGCAGCGGAAAAGACATCAGCAAGGCCCAATGGCTGAATGTAGGCAAAGAGCTGATGCAGCAAGGCTACCTGAAACAGTCGGATGACCAATATCCTGTGCTGAAGCTGACTCCTAAAAGCTGGCTCGTGCTGCGCGGCACCGAACAGGTGATGCTGACCACCAGCACCGCTGTAGAGGAGCAGAAAGATGCTTTGGAGAAAGAACGGCTGGAAATACGCTATCCCGAACTATTTCAATCTTTAAAGCAATTGCGAAAGCAGCTGGCCGATGAGCAGAACATCGCCGCCTTTCAGGTGTTTTCAGATGCCACACTGCTGGAGCTGGTGAATTATCTGCCGCTGTCTCTGGATGATCTGAAGCAGATATCCGGCTTCGGGGACATGAAAATTCAGCGCTATGGAGCGGCTTTCCTTGAGCTGGTGATCGACTATGCAGTGAGCAATGAGCTGCAAAGCGCCATTCATGAAAAAGCGCCCAGGCGGCAGCGGGCGGATAAAGCGGCTAAGAAAGAGCAGACGACTACAGAGCCGGCTAAACAGGATACGCGCGAGGAAACACTGACACTATATAAAAGCGGAAAAACAATTGCTGAAATCGCAGCCCTGCGCAGCCTGCAGCTCCCTGCCATAGAAGGGCATCTCGCAGAATACATTCGTAACGGAACACTGAATATCAATGATTTTATAAGCAGGGAAAACCGGCTGCTCATTGCCGGAGCGATCATGGATGCCGGGAGCAGCGCGTTAAGTCCGGTGAAAGCAAAGCTGCCGCCGGAAATATCCTATGGAGACATAAAAATGGTCGTGGCTTATCTGGAAGGCATCATCGCGCAGCAGTCTTAGTATGCTTTTCCGGAGCATCAATACTCTAATGGTCGCAGTGGGATGCTTCCTTGCGTCAGCATGACCAGCCGTATGACCTGAACTACGTAACGCAGGCGCACACAAAACACAGGTCATCCCGAAAGGATGAGCAAGCGCAGCGGCGAAGTGTTGAGGGAGCCCACAGCGGCCTTACAGCGACTGACAGCCCACGCTATAGGATGCTTCCTTGCGTCAGCATGACTACGGAGCGTATGAGCCTAAAAAAAATACAGGAAACGATCAGGGCACCCAAAGCCCGGCACTACAGTAGTACCCAAGCTCAATGGATAGGCACCGGCGCGCCGCAGTCATTGCGCGGCGGCAGTTTTTTGGTTCTTTTTTGCTGACAAAAAAGAACGGACAAGAAATGTAAAGGAAAAGATCCCTGCGGGATGACAAAGTTTTTGTGTAAAAGCCGCTGGTAAGCTTAGTCGCTAAGGGATGCTTCCTTGCGTCAGCATGACCACCGTATGAGCCTGATACAATGCATAGAACGGCCTGATCTGTTTCAAACTGAGTGCTATCTAAAAATGGAAAGCCGCGGCAAAAATCAATTAGTCCTTATCTTTTATCATAAGCACGCTGCGATAGGATTCATCTCAGGGCGGATTGTTCCGTTTCCGGATGAAAGTATGTCATTTCCGGATGGAACTATACTGTTTCCGGGTGGCACGCTACTGCTGCCGGTGCCGATAAAGTCCTTAGCGATTACCGGATCATTGGAATGATGGGCAGCAATATTCATTTTACCCCATAATTCTCACTATTTTGGCGCGCTTAAATACCGGTACGATGCGCCTGACCAGACTTGCCCTTTTTTTTACTTGCTACTTGTTCATTTTTAATTCGCACGCCCAGCCGGCGCTGCAAAAAGGCGCGCCGAATCCATACTACTGGAAGAATCGGAAGCCCGATGCCGCGTACTGGCAGCAGGATGTGCATTATACCATCAATGCCCGCATTGACGAGACAGACAACCGGATTGATGGGGAGCAGAAGCTGGTCTATACCAACAATTCGCCCGATACGCTCACATTCGTTTACTTCCATCTTTATCAGAATGCATTCGTAAAAGGCTCTTACCTGCATGATCTGGAGCGGGGCAATAAGGTAAAGTCAAAGCTGGGCAGCAAGGAAGCGGCCGGATTGGGCACGGTAGTAGAAAATATAAAAGCAGATGGACAGACCGTACAAACAGTGCTGGACAATACGATTCTGAAAGTGCTTTTGCCAAAGCCATTGCAGCCGGGTGCTGCGGTAACCTTTACGCTCAATTTTAAAACCTGGTGGGACAATGGCGGCACGCGCCGCAGGATGCAGATGTATGATGCATGGGGATTCAAGCATTATAATGGAGTGCAATGTTTTCCGAAGATGTGTGTGTACGACCGCAAGGCCGGCTGGGATACCTATCAGCACCTGAACAAAGAATTTTACGGCGACTTCGGCGCGTGGGATGTAACGCTGGATTTTCCTTCCAACTATATTGTGGAAGCTACGGGAGAGCTGCAGAACAGAAGCGAGGCATTGCCCGCAAAGCTGCGCGAACAGCTTGATGTAAAGAACTTCGCAGCCAAAAAATGGAATGAAGCGCCATCCACCATCATCCCATATGCCAAAGGAGAGCGCAAAAAGTGGAAATACCATGCCGATAATGTACACGACTTTGCTTTTACCGCAGACCCTTCTTACCGGATACAGACTACCTACTGGAACGGCATTGAATGTGTAGGATTGGTGCAGGAGCCACATGCTTCCGGCTGGCAGAACAGCGCAGAGTATGTCTCTAAGATCATCAAGACTTTTTCTGAAGACATTGGCATGTATGCCTATCCCAAAATGGTGGCGGCAGATGCCAATGATGGCATGGAGTACCCCATGCTCACGCTGGATGGCGGCTTCAATCCCGGCTATCACGGGTTGCTCGTGCACGAGATCGGGCACAACTGGTTTTATGGTATGGTGGGCTCTAATGAGACTTACCGCGCGGCTATGGATGAAGGCTTTACCCAATGGCTGACCGCACACGGGCTTCGCCGCATTGATGGGGAGAATATGATTGCTACTCCACCCAAGTCAAAATACCGCCGCCGCTTTGCAGAGCCGGTCAACACGATGGACCGGAATGTGCTGAATGGCTATACGGGCGCGGCGCTGACCCAGAATGAGCTGCCGCTGAATACGCACTCCAATGATTTTCATGATGCGCTGGCGCACGAAGGTGGCTACGGACAGGTCTACTACAAAACGTCCAGCATGTTGTATAACCTGCAATACGTGTTGGGCGATTCGCTGTACCTGAAAGCGATGCAGCATTACTTCGATCAGTGGAAAATGGCGCATCCGTATTTTGAGGATTTCCGTGCTTCCGTCATCCGGTACACTCATCAGGATCTGAACTGGTTTTTTGATGAATGGTTTGAAACGACCAAGACCATCGACTACGGCATTTGTCATATCCGCCGCATCAAAGGCCAGGACTCATTTGCGGTGAAGCTGCGCCGTACCGGACAGATGCAGATGCCCATAGACCTGACTATAACGGCGAGGAACGGGGAAAAGCATAATTATTACATTCCGAATACCTGGTTTGAAAAAAGCACAACGGCTACCACACTGCCCAAATGGTTTGGATGGGGCAAGCTGGAGCCCACTTATACCGCTCATGTAGCCATCCCTTCCGGCATCCGAAATGTACAGATAGACACTACCTACCGACTGGCAGATATTGATCCGCTGGACAATTACAAAACAAAGGGTATGCTGCTTTCGCCCAAAGCGGTTATCATTAAGCTGGATGGTGGATTGAATAATCCGGTTGACCGCAGGCACTACCGGGCTTATCTGCGTCCCGACATATGGTGGAATCCGGTTGATGGCATTAAGGCTGGTCTGCATCTGGAAAGCGATTACTTTACCATCCTGCACCGCTTTGACGCATCTGTCTGGTGGAATACGCACCTGCTGCAGTACGATCGTTACCTGTCTTACAAAAGCGAAGGATGGTACAGCCATTACCCGGCCATCAATTACAGCGTAAACTATGCGTCACCCCTTACGCGCCGCACGCCAAAGCTGGGAGTAGAGCTGCACAGCCGCTATCTCGATGGGCTGTGGTACCACCGGGCAGGCTTTAACTGGCAGGCCAGCGATCAGAATTTAGTGCAGCTGTACGGACAAACTATGTGGCGGCCGGGCGATTACAGCTTCGATTATCTGATTCATCCACAGGAATGGAGCAGCACCAACAAGCGCATCAATACTTCGCTGAATGCCGCGTGGACCCACAATTATAAGTACGTGCATGGAGCCGGAGCTTATACTTTCTCATTCCGCGCGCCCTTCCTGAATGGCAACAGCAGCAATGCTTTCAACTACGCCTACGCCCAGCTCGAATCCCGCAATTACAACCTCTTTAAAAAGCTCGAGATCAGAACGCGGCTCTTTGCGCGCTATGGCACCGGCAATAATATTCCCAACGAAAGCGCGCTCTTTGCAGCCGGCGCTGATCCGGAGGAGCTGATGGACAATAAATACACGCGCACCAATGGCTTCGTGCCGGATGACTGGCGCGGCTACTCCCGTTACGAAACAAGCCATTTTCAGCAGGGCGGCGGGCTCAATCTGCGCGGCTATGCCGGATATTTTATGGCCGATGAGCGCGGTGGTGAAGTATTGGCCGCCTACAAAGGACGCAGCGGGGTAGGGGGCAATCTGGAAATCGATTTTGACAATTACATCCACCTCACCCCGAAGATCACTAAAAGCTGGCTGCATGTAGATGCTTACCTGTTTGGCGATGCGGGCATCATGGAGCTGAGCCGCTATACACTGCCTGATTATACAGTACTTACTCCAACAACTATGTGGAGCGATCTTCGCGTAGATGCAGGTCTTGGCCTGGCTTTTACCATCAAAAATTTTGGTGTGTTTGAAAAAGCAAAGCCGCTGACGCTTCGGGTGGATTTTCCGGTGTTCGTGAATCGTCCGCCTTATGCCAATCCGCAGTATGCTGACTTCCGGTATGTTATTGGCATCAACCGTAGCTTTTAGAAATGATTACTGGAATCAAAAAACGCTACCTGATCGAGGTAATGTACGATGGCACCGCTTTTCACGGCTCTCAGCTACAGGAATCGCTGGATACGGTACAATTTGCGCTCAATAAAGCGCTGTCCACCATCCTGCGTACCGCGATTGAAACATACGGAGCCAGCCGTACCGATGAAGGGGTACATGCGCTGTGCAATTTTTATCATTTCGATACAGAGGTCGTATTGATGCCGCAGGTGCTTTATCGGTTGAATGCCGTGCTGCCGGAAGCCTTGAGTGTTATACATATCTACACGCCGGAAAACCCGGAGATGAATGTCCGGTTCGATGCAATTAGCCGGCAATACCGGTATCGTGTGTATCCGGGTCGCAATCCATTTCTGGTAAACCGTGCGCTCTATTATCCGTATAAAATAGACCTGCCGCTCTTGCATGAAACCGCGGCATTGCTGCGGCTGTATGAAGATTTTGAAACGTTCTCCAAGCGGCATTCCCAAACCAAAACTTTTCGTTGTGCTATCTACCAGTCTTACTGGGAAGAGCGGGAAGGTGAGCTGAATTATGTGGTGGAGGCAAATCGCTTTTTAAGGGGCATGGTACGTGGCCTGGTAGGCACGCAACTGAAGGCGGCCAGAGGTAAGTATGGCCTCGAAGAATTTAAGCATATCATAGAAGCGAAAGACTGTACCAGAGCAGATTTCAGCGTAGCAGGGCACGGCCTGTATCTGGAAAAGATCGTCTATCCCGAAGGCAGCATGAAGCTGCTTATATAGCGCTCACAATTGCGCCCAGTTGCGCAGCATATCTAATCCATAAGGCGTACCTACCGACTCAGGATGAAACTGAACGCCCACTACCGGATACTGCCTGTGCCGGATAGCCATAACCGTACCATCGGCAGTGTAGGCAAGCGGCTCCAGCTCATCAGCGCCATCCAGCGACAGCGCCAGCGAATGATAGCGCATCACCGGCATCGGCGATGGCAGTCCCTGAAACAGCGAAGTATGATTATGCGTCAGCTCATGCACTTTGCCGTGAACCGGCGCTGCCGCATGGATCAGCTCAGCGCCAAATTGCAATCCAATTGCCTGATGGCCGAGGCAAACTCCAAGCACCGGAATACGATTATGAAAATAAGCCAGCGCATCCATCGTAATGCCTGCCTGCAGCGGCGTTTCAGGACCGGGGGATAATATCAGGCGGGAAGGATTGAGCGTAATCAGCTCATTCAGCGTAAGCGCGTCATTGCGATAGACGACACATTCATTACCCGTTAGCAGCAGATAGTGATGCAGGATGTGCGTAAAGGAATCATAATTATCGATCAGCACCCACATGGTCCGGCAAGTGTTGATTGACTCCATCAAAGAAATGATGCAGGTCTGAAAAGATGTTTTTGGCAAATGGCATTACCTCGCCCACATGCGCAAACACCCAGGGAGCGACTAGTGTGAGATAACCGTAAGTCCTGCTCCGGGCAATGGTTTCCGGCGCAAGGGCATGTACCTGATTGGCCAGCCAGAGGCAGGAGCTCCAGATAAATGCACCGATAAATGCATACAGCAGCCCGCCGACCAGTCTGTTGGGCAGGCCAAGCATCACCGCTTCAAAGCTGCGCTGAATGGCCTGTCCGCCCAGCCGCACCAGCCATACGACCCCTGCAAACAATAAAATATAGCTGATGATCTGCGCCCATGCGCTTGTGACCCAGCCTGCTGAAAATAAATATCCGGCCAGCTTGTGCGACAGCTTGAGCGCGCAGATCATGCCCAGCACAAAGCCTAAAAGAGAGAATACCGCAACGATTACTCCTTTGCGGTATCCCTGAATAAAGAAAGCTACCAGAATGGTAACGCTGATGATGTCCAGCATTGTCTAAGCTTTGCTCAGCAGGCTCTTCACGGTTTCTGAAATGGCTTTGCCATCTGCGCGGCCGGCCAGCTCTTTGGAAGCTGCTCCCATGACCTTACCCATATCGGCGGGCGAGGTTGCGCCAACGGAAGCAATAATGGATTTTATTTCGGCTTCAAGCTCATCCTGCGATAATTGCTTTGGCAGGAAGCGCTCAATAATAGCCAGCTCTTCTTCTTCTTTAACCGCAAGATCAGCACGATTTTGCTTGTTGAAAATATCAAGCGAATCGCGGCGCTGCTTGGCCATCTTTACCAGCAGCTTTTGCTCGGCGGCTGTATCCATTTCTTTTGCGCCTTCAGCAGTTTTTTCTACCAGAATGGCCGCTTTAATGGCGCGCAGCGTGCGCAGTCCGGCTTCATCCTTCGCCTTCATGGCGGTCTTTATTTCGTCGTTGACAGTATTTTCGAGTGACATAGTTTGTAATGATTAAATAATGATGAACGGCTGCAAAAGTCCGCAAATTTTACAGAAATCCTTCAAACCAGGAAAACGCTACGGTTGACTTTTTAAAAGAACAGGTGAAAAGCCATTGCCAGCACGAATACCACAAGGATTGATCCGGCAATGAAGACGCGCCTGAATAGCAGCACAATACCACAGATAATGGCAATCAATAAAGTCACCATCATAAATAAACCGGCGTTTATGGCGGCCGATTCACCGATATGCCCCGGCCTGGTCTGCGCATCATAATATAAGGACAACAGAATGCCGGACACGACCAGCAACAGCGGAATCCAGAAGAGCTTTTTACTTAATTGGGCGAAAAGCGACATGGCAGGGGTAGTTTTTTACAGATCATAATTCATAAAGATAAACAAGTGTGTCTTGGCTACTACAGGTTGTCCTTATTTTACCTTTACACTCTTTCTGCCCACCACAACCCAGTCTTCCAGACTTACCGTAAATAGTAGCTTGCCCATCTTCATCATGCCCGTTCATCGCGCAGCCTCGTTCATCTTTCCCGGCTGATGATCCGCCTTGCTGCGCCGCCGGTGATACCAGCCCAGCATCCGCTTCAGCAGGATGGAGATCAGGAAGGATACGGACGCGCCTACGGCCGCCAGCAGGGCAGTGCGCAGCAGATCCTTTGGCCCGATGCTGCCGCCGACCGAGAGCAGGATACCGCCCAGCAGGGCGCTCCGGGTGCTAGTGTGCGTCATGGCTTACCTCCTTTTCCGGCGCTTCATCAGCCGTAGTCAGCTGGCTGACCGCCCCGATCACGCTTCCGGCCACCGTCAGATACCCGCCTACTGTGACCAGCACGGCCGGCAGCGCTACCGGTGCCGCCAGCAAAATGGCGCCCACCGCTACGGCGGCCAGCCCGGCGGTGCGAAGGATACGGAAGAAACGCGGCGTAGGTGCCGCAGCCCTTTTCAGGATTTTCATGCTGCCTGTTTTTTAATGGTGAGCAATGCCTGTTCGCCCCGCCGGAAAGCGGGCAGCAGGAGTAAGAGCAACTGCTGCAGCGCAGCCCTTGAATAGGCGCCCAGCCCCGGCCCGTCGAGGGTGAGGACCGGCGCAATGCAGCCCTTCAGCTCCCGCAGGGCGTTGTTGGCCGGGTGGATGAGGATGCCGCTGCGGCCGGGTACCGGCCCTACCGTCAGCACCTTGCCCAGCCGCCGGCTGTAGGCTGCTTCCAGGCGGTAGGTGCCTTCCGGTATGCACGATTCCCGTTGGCGGTTGTCCCGCCAGGGCAGCTCTATGGTATGGCAGATCAGCTCCAGACCTTCCCGGTAGAGCGCTCCGTTGGTTCCTTCCGGGCCATAGGCCCGCTCCAGTATAAGCTTCATAAAAAAGTTGGTTAATAGCCCCCGCCGGATTGGGGCGGGGGCCGGTGAGCTGATTGATTTATACATCTATCTTTACGATGGCCAGGGCATTATATCCGGTATTGCTCAGGGGGTAGTAGCTGCCGTTCATTTTCTGGTAGAAGACCACGCCCAGCACCACCGCCACGGGCTGTGTGGCGCCGGCGGCAAACGCGCTGTCCAGCGACAGGATGCCGGTAGGCCTGGTGTCCAGCGTAAGGATGCTGCCTGCTGTAGTACCGCCTTCCGCCGCGCTGCCTGCAAAATCAAGCACAGATGCCCCGCTGACCAGCGCAAAGTGGGTAGCGCCCTGCGGACTGCTCATGTCCAGCTCCGGCACAAAAGAATCCAGGCTCACCTGCGCCCTGCCCCCGGCACGGTCTACCGTTACGGTATAGGGCGCGGAAAGGGTGGCGGCCAGGTGGCCGGTCCTGCAGAACTCGAAGCCTTCCAGCAGCAGCGGATTGCCATTGACCATATTGCGCTGCCCGCGGTCGCTGACCAGATCGGCATTGATGGCCGTCCGGGTGATCGCTGCCAGCCGGCTGAACATCCGGCTGTCGGCCACGCCCTTCAGCAGGGGCATAAAGGCCTTTTTAACCAGCCGCGCCGCCGTAGCGCTGGTGCTGAACTCACGGATATTCTCGCGGGTGCGGATAAACTTTGGATCGCTGGCGATGCGCCCGGCAGTGACGCCGCCCTTGCGGCGTACGGTGAAGCCATCCACCGTTTTGAAGAAGGTGACATTTCCAAGGGTTCCCTGGATCGGGAAGATGCCCATTTGCTTTGCCATAAAAAAACTGATTTAAAAGAGCCGGTGATCTGATAGTGGGTTCACCGGCTTTGGACCCGGCAACAGGCTCCGGCGCGGCCAGCTATGCTCCGCGCTCCCGAGGCCTCTGGTACAGAGCGGGGCTGCGGCTGCGTCTTGTTCCTGTTGCTGATGCAAAGGAAGGGCTGCCAGGAGGCGAAAAACGGTTACACCGGTTGCGCAACGGTAGCGAAAGCCTTGCCTGGTGGGGATTTGAGGTTTTAAAAAAGTTTAGGGTAGGGTGGAAGTCCCCGGCCCGGCAGCATTAAGCACGTTCCCTGCCGGCTAAAATGTCTGACTTTTTAATTGCCGGACTTATAGCTATTGAGCGATTTGCCGATATACTTAAATAACGGGCATAGCAAAAATCCGCCGGTACGATGCCGATCAGCATTCCAACAAGGTGGGTCCTGTTGTTGTATCCGAAGTAATTTGCCTGTAGCGGATTTCCTTTTGACGTTCTGTATGGTGGCGATTTACCAGCGCGTTGTTTATCTCCCGCTTAGGATCGCCTGAGATATTTCCGGAGTACTCCATCATCGATGGCATAAGCCGCTTTAAGGTCGGCCTCCGAATAGTTCTTATACATTTCGGATATAGTAAGGTTCGATTGTATTGTATGCAACATGTAGTGCACTCGCGTATTTACCAGCGCAGCATCCTGCGCGGAACCGGGGAGAAGGCCGCCTCCGTTTCGGCATAACCTTTTGGATGCATCGGTCTGACCGAAGTTTTCGAATTGTAGATTCCTGCAATGACGTACTGCACGGCGCTGATTATTTCTTCTTCCGATAAATCGTCCGGGACATTTCCAGGAGTATCTTTTGCTGCTCCAGCGGAATATTCGTACCGCGAAGCTCAATCCAGGCTCCGGTCAGATAATCTTCCATCATAATGGACACCGTTCCTTTTCCGGCTGCTACCGGTGTGATGGTCGTGGCGACCAATCCGCTGATGGTATCAACCGTGCCTGTATGCTCGGCAGGTATATTGAAATTGGTATGCCAAATGCCGCTATCCACCGCATATTGCGCTTCTGCAATACTGTGCGCCAGATCGGGATGGTCAACGGTGCCATAAGGTTGATTACTGTAGACCTTAAAATTAAGGCCACCCCTTACTGTATGAACAGCGCCTTTTGCCCCTGTAGGATCACCACCGCCAGCGCTGAATTCAATACTATCCTGCGCTTTAAGGCACCAATCATTGGGCAATGCGATCTCCTTTCCGTTTTCGCACGCACCCGATTGCCGGCCTGCTTCCGGGTTGCAGGAAAGAAGCAGATAGAAGCTCAGTAAAAGGATTGCGGCTCTTGGCACAGATGGCGGGGCTATTTGCTCCGTACAGGGAGTGATCTGTTATTTGCCCCCGGCCATGCAGGCCGCTGCATCCAGAATTTTGTTTGCCTGCTTTTCTTTAACGGCGTCTGTTTGCTCGCGCCCGGCAATGGTAAACCGCATTCCGGCAATAGCATGCTTACCAAGCTTTGCAAACGTCTCTTTGTCCACTTCCGATCTGGTTGTCCACCGGGTCCAGATTACGCCTCCGGCAGTCGAGCTGGGCTGAACGTTGTTATCATTCTCTATGGCGACGATCTCATCATTATCCAGGCGCAGCATCACCTTATCGCCTTTCGGAATAGCGGCGTCCGAATAGGAGCCCATCATAAAGGAAAAGCCAACAAAATATTTGGGACCACTGTGCTCTAAATTTATCAGGACGTTTCCACATTTAAGGGAAGCCGTACTGACCACCTCTTTGGTAAAGGCATCTGTTTTTTGCTTTACAGCAGAGCAGTCCTGCCCGAAACACGGACAAGAGAAGAGCAGAACCATGGAGGTTAATAGGATTATATTTTTCATTGCATTTGCAAGATAAGTCCTGAAAATAAATTTTGGCAGTGTTGGCAGATATTCTCAGCGATATCAGGGAGCTTATACCGATGAAGCGCAGCCTATCCGCCTACATTTTTGCAACCCAAAAAACGATATAGGATACACTCATGGCGCCACATCATATGCTGAACTAAGTTTATAGTACAGCTATTAGTTTCTGATCAGATAGATCACTACAGCCAAAGACCCGATCGCAGCCAAAAAACTGCCAATGAATACAAACAGGTTATTCCGCGATTGTTTGGTCAGGAGCTTGATTATAAAATAGTCAAGGATATAGACAGGGATGAGCAACCAATAAAGCAACTTCTGAAAAGCCATAACAGATAGACAAAGCAGCAATCCACCAAGCACTATGCCGATCAGAATTCCAATTAAAGTTCCTGTTACTGTATTCGGAGTAATTTGCCTGTCGCGGATTTCCTTCTGACGTTCTGCATGGTAGTTACTGACTAATTCGTCGACCATTTGTCCGTCAAGCTTGTCAGATGAAATGAGCTTCCTTACAAATTCGTAATCAGTGTCTTTGCTGGTCAGCAAGCGCACCTCCGCTTTAATCCTGTAACGCTCTTTATTAAGCTCCCTTCTTTCACCTGTTTTCCTGTGAAAAGATGCCAATCCGCCGCGGTTATTTATTTCCTGCTCAAGGTCTGCCGTTATCTTTCCGGAGTAGTCCATCATCGAGGTATAGGCCTCTTCAAGGTCGGCATCAGTATAGTTTTTGTATATTTCGGGCATTGCAAGGTTCGATTGTATGGTGTGCAACATGTAGAACACTCACGCACTAACCGGCGCCCCATCATGTGCCAATTAAGCGTCTTAACTACGGATGCATTTTCAGAAACAAATAGCGCCTGTATCCTCCGCCATAAGGTCTCTAAGAATAGCAGGTAAGAAAGGTATGGCATCCCAATAGAGAACAGATTTCACCACCGTCCACTGGCTCCACCGCCTCCGGAGCTTCCACCATGCCCATTAAAAGCCGCCGGCTCATCAAGCCGTGCCCTGACCTTTGGCACAAGATATTCTTTCAGGATTGCTTCAAAAAGCAATGGTCCGCCTTCAACATTGGGCCACATCCAGTTTCCTACTCCCTTACCGGATACGTCCACGAAAGTAGCTCCCTGCGCCTCGGTAACGACCAGCTTAACGTACCCGGGGAAAAAGATGTGTTTAGGCAGGGTGATATTATAGACGGCATGTTCCGACTGATCTACATACTTGACAATCATATCATCAATAGGAAGTAAATGTTCAATTTTACCTGTATAAATTGCTTCGTGGCTCAGTGTTGGCGCACTGCATCTTCCGTCTTTGCACATTTCTTCGAAGACAAGCGCCTTATGCAAACCATTGCATATTTTGGTGCTGTTCGGGCCATAGCTGTGCGGAATATCATTTATCCTGTACATGCTTCGTTCCGGTTGAGGATAAAAAATCAGATTTTCCCTGCAAGCGCTTTCTGCTACCTGTCCGATTTGCGCGGGCAGGAGCGCGACCAGTTCCTGAATAGCCGTTTCAATGTTACGAGTTCCCATAAATGTTTGAGCCTGCTACAGGTGTAGCAGCTAAATTTTAAAGCTTTTGCTTAACGCAAGCCACAAGTTACCGAATCTCTTGCTGTGATACAGAATGCAAACACCGAGCCAATAACGACGTAGGATGCTCACGCATTTACCAGCACTGCATCCTACGCCGGACTGATATAAGTCTCTGAATGAAACGCTATCTTGTATCGAAACACTGGCAATGAGACTTTTTATAATATTTCTGTTTTTACCCGCCATAGCCTTCGGCCAGCCAATGGTGAAGCTAACAATTGACCCAGGTTCTTTTATATGCAGACCTGAGTACAGGGAAGGCACCATTCAGGCATTCGCTATTGCATCACAAATCCTAAGCTCAACATATTTTGATTCAGTAATGAGCCGCGCCACCTATGTTTACCCCAATCATTGCCGCACTTGTAATAAATCAGATCAAAGTGGAACACAGAGGATACCCTGGAAAACTATTGTTGACAGCATGAACAGGCATTCTCAGGTGACTATAAATATTGATCTGGAGGAAAATGAACCTAAAGGCGCACTTGGCTCAACCTGCCCCTGGTGGGTAAATGGTAAAAATCTTTCCAAAGCCAACTATGGAGCCATCGAAAAAGATATGCCGGAATTACCTCTGAAATATCGGCTTGCCGCTAATTTATGTCACGAATACATACATTATGTTGGGTTTTGTCATCCTGATGATATAGACGCCCAGCCTGATGATGATACACCTGCACCAATAGCCTATAGGGATGATGTAGCATACAAAGCCGGCTGGGAAGCATACTATATGGCTAAAAAAATGTACGAGGCTTCAAAGGAATAATTATCGTTCTAAGATTACTCTCACCGGCGCAGGTAAGTGTGCAGCCGGCTTATGGCTAATTGGCATCAGTCTCATTTCCCAAAAGAAACCCGCAATCCTGCATTATCTCGCTTTTGAACCCATACGCGCTATGGGATGCTTCCTTGCGTCCGCATGACCCACCCAACGCAGGTCACTGCGTGGAACAAAGCAGCCCGCGCACCAGCTTCGCAATGACGGGTTGTTATTGAAGCGCTGGCCCCGTACCCTGCAATGAGGTGCGCTGTACCGGGCTAATCCGGCGTAGGCTGGAGTATTGCCCTGGCATTGACGCCTGTGTCTTGCAACCTTCATTCAAAAACGACGCAGACGATCATGCACATAGCAGTGCTGCATCCCAGCCTGATTGAGCAGTAGGGTAGAATCCTGCAGTAAACTACTTTAGATACTTTGGCAACTCGCCTGCCTTCATATAACACCCATCCTGGCAGTGATTGTAATAGAGATCATGTTTTATATCGGGCTTGTCTATACAATTTTCCAATGAACGAAATGGATAAGCATAGCCACGGATCGGGAAAAAGACCTCTGCCATAAGGATAAATCGCAACAACGAAAAATTGCTCAATCACATTTTAGGTTAGCCGGTTTATTGTTTAGGCTACATTAATCAATATCAGGCGGCGCTTGTATACAACGGTAGATCTTTAACTGAGAAAATCTAATGGTGAACTTAGCTTATTACACAAAACACTTTTTGGGCTAAAAAAGAAGCTGCCCTCAATCAAAGGAGCAGCCTCTTATCTAATTGCAAAATACCTGTTCATCCCGAGGGACACGGGTTACCTACTTAACTTCTATTTGAAATAGCTCTGTTGAATACAATACACTATTTCATGTGCATCATCTCACCATCCATCATGAGCATATCACCATTCTGCATTTTGCCCATGGTGCCGTCCTTCATTTTCATGCTGCCATCTTTCATGACCATGGTTCCGTTATCCATCGTCATGTCGGCATCCATAGCCATCATCTTGCCATCTTTCATGGTCATCATTTTCTTATCCTTCATCATAACAACGGAATGATAATGAGGTGAGCCCCCTTCCATATCCATCATCTGGCCGTTCATCATCTTGCCCATTTGACCGTCTTTCATTTTGATAGACCCGTCCTTCATGACTACAGTACCGTCGCTCATCGTCATATCCTTATCCATCATCATCAGATTGCCATCCTGCTCGGCCATCATCTTACCGTCCATCATCATTACCCCGCTGTGGATAGCCATCGGCGCAGCTGCTGCAGCCATGTGAGATGTATCGGCCATTGCAGGTGCTGCAGTCTCTTTAACTGTGGTGTCTGTAGATGTGGTTGTAGTCGGCGCTTCATTGTTACAGGCAGCCAGGAATGTAATAGCGGCTGCGGAGAACAGAATTGTTGCTTTTTTCATGTTGTATTTTTGATTAAATAATTTGATGCGAAAGTAATATCATAACGAATAGATAGGGAACATTAGAGCGCTATTCTTTCAGGCTACAGCTAAAATGACATTGCGTACGCTTTATCAAGTGGCGCTAAGGCGTAAAAAATATTCTTTGAATCGTCCAATACGATGCGATCAGGGCAACGATTACCGATACCGGAATTACAATCCTTTTTCTGTACCATGTTCTTTTTGAGAATGGTCGTGAGATGAAAAAGAACAGGAAAAGAATAATGGTCAGTTGCCCTAATTCCACTCCGAGGCTAAAGCCCAGCAGGGGTAATATAAACTGATTACGTGAAAGGCCATTCTCTGCCAGCTTTTCAATAAGCCCGGCGGCAAACCCCATGCCATGCACAAGACCGAAGAGAAAGACCATGACCAGCCGCCATGGCTTCACCTTATCAGAAAACACATTTTCCAAAGCCAGAAATACAATGGATAAAGCGATTAATGGCTCTACGATGCTGGATGGTGGATTGATAAAGCCATACATACCCAGCCCAAGGGTTATCGTATGGGAAACGGTAAACGCCGTTGCCTGTATTACTACCTTTCTGATGTCCGTACTGAGGAAAAATACACAAAGAATAAACAGGATGTGGTCGAAACCGTCCGGAAGAATGTGCCGGTAGCCTGTTGCCAGATATTGCCTGAATAAATCCCACGGTGTTAGCTTATCATCGCCGTCTACATTATAATCTATGACGTGGGCATTTGCATAGAGTGCGATCAAAAGGCATATAAGCAGGAAGCAAAGCTTTCTGAATGACTGAAGTCGAAACGGTGTATTCTGGAATGAAGATATTCGTGTCATTAGAAGCTCTTGATCAGGCTTTATTATTTCCTGAATAATGTTGAGAAATTAAAAAAGCCAGCCTGGGAACAGGCCAGCCCTTTTACCAATACAAACTCTTATCAGAAGTAGCCGAATGTGTAGCTACCCCAAAAGCTCTGCCAATCGGATGTCTTTGTATCTGTGTACGGGATCATACGCACGATGCTGATCATCCATTTTCCGTTGTTGGAAATCGGAAAACTTACCCGGCCATTCTTATCTGCCCTGATGGACGTATGCGTAGTCGTTCCGTTCACGGAATGCCATGCAAGTACAAGAGCATTTTCAAAAGGCCTGTTGTCGAATAATACCCTGAACGGTATAGTTGAAGTGCCTTTCAAATTGTATGGATTCCGGTCAGGAATGATTTCAAGCCGCATGCCAGTATTGATGGCGTAGGTATTATCCGGCTTGCCGTCTGCCATAACGAGCGTCTTGACACATCTTTGAAAAAGCTCCCTTCCCGGTTTCAGCGTGTCGCCCTGCTCCTGTCTTGCCTGTGCCGCATTGTCTAATCCTTCCGAGCGCAGATAGTTGTTGAATTTGGCTGCTTCCAGCTCAATGAATTTGCTGGTATTGCTGAAGGCCAGCAGGTGATTCCCACGAGCGGTAAGGGGCAGGTCCAGCACATTCAGGCTGTCGCCGGCAACAAGGCTTCTTACATCTGTCTGCTTTCCGGCTGCATAATGATCCAGCTTTAAAATTTTATACTTATTGCCATTGGAATGCTCGCCGAGGTAGTCTTCACCTACCATGAGCTCTATGCGTGCCATTTCACCTTTGTGCCATAAAAACCGGAGTGGTTCCAGCCAGAATTCATGCGCAAAACTCAGGGTTCCTGCGAGCAGCAGGAGGAACAGCGTAATATATTTTTTCATTGGGACGGATTATTTGGAACGTGAGGTAAGCGTCGTTTTAATGAATCAGGTAACCGATTCCCAAACGGAAATTGATCGGGTTGCCAAGCGAAGCTACCGTCGTTCTTGACAGGCCACCCAGAAAATAGCGCTCGTTGGTGAGATTATAAAGGTTGAACTGGAAGTTGAACCGCTTGATCTCGTAGCTGGCTACCGCATCCAGCACGGTAGATGCCGGCACCACGAAATTCTGGGTAGCAATATTGCCAACCTGATCGCTGGTGTAGCGTCCGCCGATGCCGATGCCTAGACCATGCAACAGCTTTCCTGAAAAATTATATTTCAGAAATACATTGGCCAGGTGCCGTGGTGCATTCACGTACCGGTCGCCTTCCTTGCCGATCGAGCTAGCACTTGTGAGCACATGGTTGTTATAGGCATAGCCGGTAATGATGCTCAGGTTTTTAATATTGCCCTGCAGGGTCACTTCAACGCCCTGACTTCGCGTACCGGGTACGACTTTCTGCAGGTTCGGATTGGTTGGAGAAGGGTCCGGCACCAGAATATTGGTATAGTCAATAGTATAGACAGACACCATTGTAGATAGCCGGTTATGGAAGAAATCACCCTTATAGCCTATTTCAAACTGCTCCGCCTTGCGTGGCGGGAACGGACCGCCTGCACTGCGGTTATTGGAGAGCTGTGGGGCAAATGACCTGGTATAGCTACCATAAAAGGAGATATTGGGCAGCGGCAGATAGACCAGCCCGAAGCGCGGCAGCCATGCCTTTGTTTCAGAAGTATCGCCCTGCAGGTCATCTTTTGCAGAAAGCGGTGTCTGCAGCAGGTGATAATGATCGTAACGGATAGATAGCAAGGCGGTCAATTTTGGCCCAATGCTGATCTGATCCTGCAGGTAGCCGCCAATCAGATTGGTCACTTGTTTATTATCGTCGTAATAATCGACGGAAGGATCTACCGGCGGCACGTCATTCGTGTAATCCGGATTAGTAATCAGGATGCGCGTGGTCGGCGAACTGCGGTAATCGTTTTTAGACCATCCGAAACGATTGTAGTCCACGCCGGCAAGAATGTTTTGCCGGATGATGCCAGTGGCTACTTTGTAGTTCAGATAGGCTGTAGTCTGCGCATTGAACTGATCGTAGTCCCAATACGAGTAGCTGCGGCTGATGGAGTCATTACGGATCGCCCCTTTTACAAAATGATCTGCAAAATTGAACTGGCTACGGACGTAGCGCTGTACAGCTACGACTGAAAGATTCTGATTGAAGCGGTGATTAAAAGTGAGCGTGCCAGAAGTATTGGAGGTCTTGCCAAAATCGGATGGACTTTGCACGGTCAGGTTGTTGGCGTAGTAATCAAAGTCATAGCTTCCGTCAGCATTTGTTTTTATATAGGTGCCGCGGTCATACTGCTGCACACTATTTTCATGGGCATAGTTGACCTCAAGGGTTACATTCGTTTTCGGAGAAAAAACATAGCAGAGTGATGGAGCTATGAATACATTTTGCACTTTCTGATAATCGCGAAAGCTGTTGGTCCGGTCATAACCGACAATGGCGCGGTAAAGCAGCTTTTTGTTTTTTGTGATTGCACCGGTGGCATCTGCGGAGAAGCGTACGGCGTTCCAGCTTCCGTAAGAAGCATTAAATTCAAAGCGGTTCTCTGCCTGCGGCTGTTTAGTGACAAAATTGATCACCCCACCCGGCATACCCTCGCTGAATAATACAGACGCGGGACCGCGAAGCACTTCCACCTTCTCTATGTTGTACAGCAGCGGCTGCTGGCTCCATAGATACAAAGTGCCCCTGATACCATTGAACGTGGTGAAGCTGGCGTCATTCGGATTATAGCCCGTAAAGCCGCGCAGGCCAAACCCGCCCATGGCGTTGTTAGCCTTTACGCCGGTTATCAACGGTGTGATGTCATTCAGTGTGTAAGCCTGACGGTCTTTTAATATCTGGCTGCCGATTACCTGCACCGATTGCGGTGTTTCTATAAGCGGCACATCAGTACGGGTTGCCAGCGAAGAATTGCTCGTTTTATATTGATTGATCTGGCCTACTACGGTCACTTCCTGCAGCTCTTTCTGATTCTGCGATAGCTGAAGCGTCAGCGTAGTGGTCTTTTTTGATTCAATGACAATGTTTTGCCTGGACGCGGAATAACCGGGGCTTGAAGCTATGAGCGTATAAGTGCCTGCAGGTATATTTTGGATATTGAAATTGCCGTCATTGTCTGTGATGCCCCCGAAGGATGAATTCTGCAGCCCGACGCTCACGCCTGATAGCGGCTCATTCTGAAAGGAAAGAATGCGGCCGGACAAAGCTCCCGATTGCGCATGGGCGTTTACCCCAATCAGAAGCGATAATATTAGTAAGAGTATAGATTTTATGCTCATTGTATGAATATGATTAAAAGGCAGACAGATTAGCTGCATGAGAAATTGATTGTAATAAAATGCAACTGCCAACAAGCAGGCATGAAGTAGCCTGTTGGTGAATTGGCATTATAATAAGTTGGCTGGACAGCGGATCACCGTTTCATGCTTTCGAACAGCATGAAAAACGACAATCGACTGCATGGCAAATCCATCATCGCTGAGCGATTATCTGCAGGCACAGGAAATAACCCTGATCCATTCAGGATTGAATTATTGTTGATGAGAAATTATAGCTGACCCCTAGGCTTTGGGCGGCAGATAATCCGGGTCTGAATAGATCACCGGACAAGACTGGACATAGCGATAATAAACCTGCTTTTTATAAAAGACAGGGATCGTTTTGTAATTATTTACGGAAATAAGACAGGCATCTTCGTAGGTTTCAGCCTTGTATTTACCGGACGAGGATTTATCTTTTTCTGAGCCCTCAACCGCTTTTCGAAGTTCATAATGTACGTGCTGCCTGCCATTTACGGTATGAACTACCCGCATATGCGCATCTTTCCAAAAGGTATGCGCCAGGTCATCCATGATGATCGGCATTACCGGCTTTAATATCAGCATCAGGTAGCTAAAAAAGATCACCCTCGCGATAATTCGCAGAAATAGTTTCCTTATAAAAAAGACATCAACATCCTCTTCCCTGATTTTGCGATCAGGAAAATTCAAGTGAACATAAGAAACGTATAGTTTTCTAAACAAAGTTCAATGGTAGAAAGGGTGATGCTTGACGAGTAAGGTACGGATAAAACTTATTTCAGGATTTTATTATCGGAATTTTAAATTATACAGTTAGGACCAGATTTTAAAGTCTGATAAATAACGTGTCCCCAGTTCAGGATTCTCCCCTGAATCTCATTACCCGGCAAAATATCTGCAAGAATATTTTGACGTGCTTCGGCCAAAGCCGGGAATATGTTTTTCACAAGCAGCCTGCATCTTTCAGGTACTCTTCCTGCCAAGTAAAACTCAATAAATATACCTTGCAACACTTTACCAGCTAATCGCTCGCATCTAGTAATACGCAATGCTACCCCATACATAAAAGGGGGAAACCCGGGAATACAAATACTCGTATTCCGCATAATCCAGTTTTAAGGATAATATTCTTTGTGCTGGCAAAGCCATATAGAATTTAATGGCAAAAGTGTGCCATTATGATTTTTTACTGTTGCATTAATCGTTTTGCTCAGCGCATTGAGCTTCTTTTTGTAATTGCTAAACTCCGTATCTGTTAAATCGTAAATAGAATAATAGCTCATCCTAATTCAGTTTAAAAAGTCCCCTGAGGTTTAATAGGTTGAAGTATCCACTATTGCCGAACATTATTTTAATCAGCCTGCTCATCATTTATACGCCGGTATCCCAGCTGGTATCTGATCCTTCCACTCTTTTCAAAAGTGAGCTTAAAGCTTATTTTACAGGCTACCTCCTGACCTTTATATTTTGCCGGCGACCATTTGTTCATTTTGTCCAGAAACTTGTTGAGGTCTTTTTCCAATGGCTGGTCACCAACCTTTTCAAAATACCGGTCTGTAAGCGTGCCTTCCTTGCTGATCGTGAAGGAAAATTTCGCTGTGCCCTGCAGCACGACAGACTCTTCTCTGGAAAAAAGCACTTCCTGATAAAATACTTTATCCATTGTTTTGTGGTCCGGTTGAGGGGGAATAAGATCCCGCACGCATTCTTTCCGCTTTCCGGTACTGTCAAAGCATTGTTCCTGATTTACCAGCAGAAGCCCATCTTCATAATGTTCTATCCGCTCGGTCATACCGTTAGGGTAGTAAGATGTAGCGCTGTCCGGCACATCATGATGAAAATATTTTATACCCCGCAAAGTGTTCGGATATTCCGGATAAAACCACTGGCATTTGCCTTCCTTTAAATTTTCATGAAAGCTCAGCTGAGCAATCAGATGATGGGTAACCGAATCATATAGCTCGCCTGATCCTTCGCGCAGATCATTGCTATAGTTTACAATCCGTTTGATATCATCAGAGTTGCGGTAGTAATACTTCCACAGACCTGTCTTCATGCCTTTTCTGTAAGTGCCCTCATAAGTCTTATGGCCTAGCGAATCGTAATGGTACGTGTTGCCTGTATGGATAATATCATCAGGAGTAGTAGCATATCCAAGCATCTGTAATCTGCCATTTATAAAGTAGTCTTCTATCCTGTAGCCGGTATCTGTCAGCACTCTGGGTATGCGGTAAAAGGATGCACCTGATCGTTCAGGGACATTATGCCATTTGGTGTCAAAATAGACGGTATCATTCTTTTCCGTCTGCTGTGCTTTTACATTATTACCGCACAGGAGAATCAGGAGCAATATTGCTCTGAAGATGTTGTGATTCATTTTTTCGTTTTAAGAAGGGGAGCAATTCATTTTAGGGTAGGACGCTCAAATATCAACCAGCGCTGCATTTTAAGCCGAACCAGAGGGTTTGCGACCACTTGGGCAAAAGTGATGTATAGCTAGCAGCATTATCAAATTTTATTAGTTACAGTTTTATAAAGTCATCTGACTAGAGGCAAAAGCAAAAATTGTCCAGTGAAGGATTATTCTGATAGTATGTGACGCCTATAAATTTGCTATGCATAAGATCAACTTTAAACCATACTTTAGAAGGAACCGGAATGCCATCTCCCACCATAGGCCCCCATTCTGGCAATGATGCTATGAAATGCTCTGCTGCTTTATGAAGCGCATCATGGCAGGTATCCTCAATTGAAGAATTGACTACCCATCCTTTACTATCAATGTCTATGTAAAAAGTGAGTATTCTTGACGAGGTGTCTTTGCCAAGACCAGTGTCTATAAATAATTGTTGGAATACTTTGTCAACAGACTTCTTTACCGGTCGGGGATGCAGGTAATAGGCTGTGTATTTCGTTCGTCCACCTTCGCTGTCGAAGCAGCGTCCTTTGCGGTAACTACCATTTACAAATTTATCCAGTCTTTTGATTTTGCCGTCAGGATAGTAGGTGGTTACAACACTATCCAATAAGCCTTTGTGAAAAGTACGCGCCCGTTTCAGCACATGATGCTGGCCATAATAATACTCTTTCCACTGACCAGTACGGAAACCATCTGTATAATCACCTTCCAGCAGCACATCATTGGTTGTAGTATCATAGTAGGTAGATTTTCCGCTTAACAGGTCATTCTGGTAGTGCGTCCGGTACTGGATTTGCGAAGAATGTGGATAATAATAAATCCATTCCCCGGACCTCATGCCTTTCCGGAATGCGCCTTCATTCTTCTTATTGCCTGATGAGTCATATCGCACACTGTTGCCTGTGTAAATATTCCCATCTACAGTGGTTGCATAAGCAAGCATCTGCAGACTGCCATTCATAAAATAATCTGTGAGCCGGTATCCGCTATCTGTAAGTATTCTGGGTGTGCGATAATAGCTGGCAGCGTCCTTTCCATTAATAATATTCCATTTCTGGTCAAAATAGACGGTATCATTCTTTTCCGTCTGCTGTGCTTTTACATTATTACCGCACAGGAGAATGAGGAGCAATATTGCTCTGAAGATGTTGTAATGCATATTTTTTCGTTTGTAAAAGGAGTTATTCAGTTTAACGTAAGATGCTCACACCCTTACCAGCGCCACATCCTATGCCAAACTGATAAAAATTATTGAAGATTGTTTTACCTAAGCTGTATTATATTGTCGGTACCCCTGTTTTAGGACGGTTCTAAAGTAGAGGTTTTGATTTGTTTTTGGCTTATCAGCCCGTGAGCGGGGGTACCCCCGCTCACGGGCTGAGCGTTTTCTGCGGCCCACTCGCCGGGCGTTTTATTGTTCAACCCTTCATGTGGTCTTTCGGTGTTGTAATGCCTCAGCCACCCATCGGCCATATCCTGCACCTGCCAGCGTTCCATGAACAAGTACATGTCCAGTATCTCACGACGGAACGAGCCGTTGAAGCGCTCCATATACCCGTTCTGCATCGGCTTGCCCTTCTGGATGAACATCTGACTGATGCCCCACTCTTTGCACCACTCAGTGAAAGCAACTGATGTAAACTCCGGCCCGTTGTCTGAGCGCAGCATCACCGGCTTCGCACCCCTTGCCTCAATGACCCGTTCCAGCACCCGGATGCAGCGCTGCGAGCCAATCGAAGATGCCGCCTCTATGGCCAGCCCTTCCCGGCTGCCCTCGTCCATCACATTCAGCGTGCGCACCTTACCGCCGCAGGCCAGGCTATCGCTCATGAAGTCCAGCGCCCACACCTGATTGACCGATGGCTGCTGTTCCAAAGGCTGCCTGATTCTTTCCGGCAGTCTGCGCTTGCCTTTGCGCCTGCGCAGGTTCAGTTGCAAGAGCCTGTAAACTCTGTAAACCTTCTTGTGATTATCCGTGCTGCCCTTACGCCTGAGCATCGCCAGGCACTTCCTGAACCCATAGGACGGATGCGCCTCGGCCAACGCCTGCAGCTCGGTAATGAGCCCCGTATCGTCTCTTCGGCTCTTATAATAATAGCCGCTCTTCGACACCCCTGATAGCTTGCAGGCCCTGTCCACACTGATGCCGTGTTCCTTTAACTGGTTCACGGCTTCATCCCGTGTGGCAGGGCCCAGCCTTTTTTTGCGAACAGATCTTTCATCGCCTGCACTTCCAGCGCACTGTCAGCATACATACGCTTCAGCTTACTGTTCTCTTCTTCCAGCTCTTTAAGCCGCTTGACGTCGGATGCTTCCATGCCCCCATACTTGCTCTTCCACTGGTAGAAGGTGGCGTCGCTGATGCCTAAGCTGCGACAGATCTCTGAGACCTTCAGACCGCCTTCCTGGTCCTTGAGAGCCTTCACTATCTGGCTCTCACTGAATCTTGATTTCTTCATTTCCACTGTTGGTTGGTTTTAAAATTAGAGATGATACTCCACTTTTAAACCGTCCTGATTATAGGGGTACCGACACCGGGATCTCATAAGCGCTAAGACTTGCAG
Organism: Chitinophagaceae bacterium; assembly: GCA_965200035.1. Lineage (GTDB taxonomy): Bacteria > Bacteroidota > Bacteroidia > Chitinophagales > Chitinophagaceae > UBA1952. The sequence continues at coordinate 3,860,192 of OZ241334.1, forward strand.
CATATTGGCTCTTCAACCAGCTTCCTGTGAGATCCCGGGTCTTCGTTCCGCTGCGCTGCACTACGCGCCGGGATGACGGTTGGGTATGAAGGGCTTTTTGCTATGCTCCGGGTTGGCGAAGAAGTATGAATAGGCCTTTTGCGTTATGCTATGGATGACGGTTGAGTATGAAGGCTTTTTGCACTATGCTCCGGGATGACGGTTGAGTACGAAGGTTTTTCGAACTATGCTCCGGGTTGACGAAGAAGTATGGATGGGCCTTTTGCATTATGCTCCGGGTTGACGAAGAAGTTAGAAGGGTTTTTGAACTATTCCGGGATGACGGATGAGTATACAGCGCTTTTTGCATTATGCCGGGATGACGAAGAAGCAGGACCGGTTTTTTTGAACTGTGCCTTTGTATGACGGAGAAACAGGAAGGACTTTGGAATGCTCTATGACTTTGTCTTCACGCTCTTCCTGCGCACCACTACCCAGTCTTCCAGGCTTACCGTGAAGGGGAGCTTGCCGATCTTTACGATCGCTGACTTTTCGCGCATTTCTGTCACTGAACCCACCTGATGATTGGTCTGGTTGCGCACGAGATCACCTACCTGCGGCTTGCCGCCGGCTACCTCATAATTCTTGTCGGCCTTCTTTGCTGCTGCCTGATTGCTCTGGATGGCTTTCTTGCGGAAAAGCACATTTTCTGCGGCATTGATCACATCCTGCTTGTTCTCCGCTTTCTTCCAGTCGTGGATGATCTGCTTGAATTTGCGCTCTGTATCGCGCAGATAATCGAGCTCTTCTTTCTTGATCCTGTTCTGGAGCTTCAGGGTTTCGTAGTGCTGCTTCAATCGCTCTTTATCAATCAGCGTTTCATACTTCTCTTTCAGCCGCTCATTCTCATGGATCAGTTGATCTAAATCTTTCTCTTTACCGGAAAGCCGGATGCCCTGCTGCTCGGTCTGGTGCAGGATTTTATCCAGCTTGAAATGTCCGCGCTCGGTGAGCTGCCGGGCGCGCTCGATTACTTTTTGCGAGAGTCCGCTCCGCTGCGCGATGGCAAAGGTGTAGGATGAGCCCGGCTTGCCAACCGTAAGCTGGTACAAAGGCTCCAGATGCTCTTCATCAAATGCCATAGCGCCATTGAAGATGCCCGGGACTTTGCCCGCCATCACCTTCAGGTTCAGGTAGTGCGTGGTGATAATGCCCATAGCGTGCTTGGACACCAGCTCTTCTACAATGGCTTCCGCAAAAGCCCCACCGAGATTCGGATCGGAGCCGGAGCCTAATTCATCAATGAAAAACAGCGTCTTGCCGCTGGCGAAATCCATGAAATGCTTCATATCCCGCAGGTGGGCGCTGTAGGTGCTCAGCTCGTGCTCGATGCTTTGCGTATCGCCAATGTGGATCATCAGCTGCTTGAAGATGCCCATCTCGGAATTTTCCGCTACAGGCACCAGCAATCCGGCCTGCATCATCAGCTGCAGCAATCCGATCGTTTTCATGGATACCGTCTTGCCACCGGCATTTGGTCCGCTGATGATGAGCACGCGGCTTTGCTTATCCAGCGTGATGTTGAGCGGCACTACCGGCTTGCCGGCAGCCTTATTATGCAGAAGCAGCAATGGATGAAATGCATTGCGCAGCTGCAGTCCCGGATGCGGGGAAATATGCGGCAGGGTAGCATTCAGATCCTGCGCCAGCAGCGCCTTTGCACGGATAAAATCATAAATGCCGGTCAGGTGGTAATAGCCTTCCAGCTGCGGCTGATAACCGGAAAGGCTAGCGGTGGCCTGTGACAGAATGCGGTGGATTTCCCGGCCTTCGGCGCGCTCCAGCGAAAAGATCTCATTGTTGAGCTCTATGGTTTCTTCCGGCTCAATGAACACCGTTTTGGATGTGTCGCTTTCGCCATGCAGGATGCCTTTCACGATCCGTTTATGCTCTGCAAAAATAGCCACCGTACGCCGTCCATTCAGAAAACCTTCTGATATATCTGCTAAGTAACCCTGCTTGCTCAGCTTCCGCAGAATGACTTCAAAGGTCTTGCGAAGATTTTGACGCGCTGCCGCCAGCTCGCTGCGAATGCTCATCAGCTCGCGCGATGCATTGTCGCGCACCTGTCCCTGATCATCTACGACTGCGGATACGATGGAGGCTATCTGCTTTTCATACTGAATCTTCTCGGTCAGCGCCTGCAGGTGAGGGAATATATTTTGGTTGTTCTTGAACCAGGTCAGAATATCACGTATGGTAACCGCTAACTGTTGAAAAGCATTCAACTGATCGCCGCTCAGTGTAGCGCCGGATATAGCCAGCAGCTTCAGCTCCTTGGCTATGTTGCGCGTAAAATCATTCGGGAAGTAATCGCCTCCGCTCAGCGCATTCTTATATTCAGCCGTCTGGCCAAGCGCACGCTCAATCGTCTCTTGTCTCGTCTGGAACTTCAGAGCGCTCACTCGCTCGCGTGCAGCATCTGTACGGCATTTTTGTAATAATAATTGCTGAATTTTTCCAAACTCCAGGGCATCCGCAGCATGTGCGGGGTATATCTGCATCATCTTCTGTCAATACTCAAAATGCAAAGGTAAGCCTGTGAAGTTTAACGCATGTGTGGGGGCATTTTAATGTAAATTGCATCAATACATTATGCAGCAGTACGACTGGCTTTTATCCAAATTAGACGCATTCATCCGGAAATATTATGTGAATCAGCTTATCCGCGGAGGGCTTATTCTGCTGATATGCCTTCTTGCCTATGTGCTGACGGCGAGCGTGAGCGAATATTACCTCTACTTACCCGTTTGGCTGAAGGTAACGCTGGCTGCGCTTTTTATCGTGTTTGGCGGCGGAGCGCTTATCTTTTGGGTAATTCTTCCCTTGTCAAAAATGGCGCGGATGGGCAGGACGCTTTCTCATGATGAAGCAGCCACGATTGTAGGGAAGCATTTTCCCGAGATCAGCGATAAGCTGCTGAATATTCTGCAGCTGAAAAGGCACAGCGATAGCCAAGGCAGCCGTGAATTGATCGAAGCCAGCATCAATCAGAAAGCGGGACAAATATCTGTAGTGCCCATCAGCCGTGCTGTTGACCTGACACGCAACAAGCGCTTTCTGCCTTTTTTATTGCCGTTGGTCTTGGCCGGATTGTTTATTCTCGTAGCTGCGCCGAATGTGTTCAAAGATGCATCTGAGCGGCTGCTGCAGCCTACAAAGGCTTTTGAAAAACCAGCGCCTTTTCAGTTCCGCGTGTTGAGCAATCCGCTGGTAGTAGTCCGTAATGGCGATTTTTTACTTAAAGCGAATGTGTCCGGTAATGCATTGCCCGCAGAGCTGTCTGTGGAGCTGAATGGCGAGCGCATTCCGATGTCGGCCATTGACAATCACATTTTCCAGTACACCGTTCGCAATGTTACCGAGCCGGTTACGTTCCGGCTGTTTGGCGCAGGCTTTTACTCGCAGCCTTATACGATAAAAGTGGTGCAAAAGCCCGTGCTGAAGGCCATCAAAGTGCATATCGACTATCCGGATTATATAGGGCGGAAAGACGAATGGCGCAGCAGCCTCGGAGATCTGACGCTCCCCGCAGGCACCAAAATAGGCTGGGGTTTCCTCACAGAATATACGGATGAAGCCATTCTGAAATGGGCCAGCGGCAGTGCCATTCAGCTACCAAAGCAGGATGCTCTTTTTGGCTATCAGCACCAGTTTATGAATGATACGGCCTATACCGTCATTCTTAAAAACCGCCAGTCGCCGGTTGTGGATAGCTTCCGTTATAATGTGCAGGTGATTCAGGATCAGTATCCGGTCATTCAGCTACAGCAGTTCCGCGATACCATTGCCGGCAAGCAGATACTGGTTACCGGTACCGCCGGCGATGATTATGGCATTACCCGCGTGCTGTTTCATTATGAAGTCAGCACCGATAAAGGCCAGCATATTTCCGGCAAGTCATTACCGCTGAAAGTAGCCGGTGGCGCGCTTACACCGTTCCAGCAATACTTTGATATAGACGCGCTGCATCTGCAGCAAGGCCAGAAGCTGACTTATTTTATTGAAGCATGGGACAATGATGGAGTGCATGGGCCAAAGGCATCGCGCAGCGAGCTGATGAGCTACCATATGTACACACCTAAGCAACTGGATTCTGCCATCAATGAAAATGCGGAGCAGATTGCCAATGGACTGAGCAAAGGCGCGGAGCAAAGCCAGAAAATGCAGCAGGATTACAAAGACATCCAGAATAAGATGCTGGAAGGCGGCGAGATGAGCTTTGAGCAGCAGCAGAACATTAAAGAGATGATGGACCGCCAGCAGCAGCTGAAGCAGCAGATCGAGAATACAAAAAAGCGATTCGATGAGCAGATGCAGCAAAGCCAGCAAAAGCAGTACAGTCAGGACGTACAGGAAAAGCAGGAAGAAATGAAGAAGCAGCTCGATAATCTCCTCAACAATGAGCTGAAAGAGCAGATGAAAAAGCTGGAGGAGCTGGCTAAAAAACTGAACAAGGAAAATGCCTTCGAAACGGCTCAGCAGCTGGAGCAGGAAAACAAGCTGTTCAAAATGGATATGGAGCGGATGCAGGAGCTGATGCGCCAGCTGGAATTGCAGATGCGCATGGAAGACTTAGCTAATAAGCTCGATAAGCTGGCCGGCAAACAAGGCGATCTCAAAAAAGAAAACGATAATAAGAAGAAGGATAATCAAGGCCTCGCCAAAGACCAGCAGGACCTGAAGAAAGAGCTGGATAAGGCGATGAATGAAGATATGAAGGAGCTGCAGGATGTGAACAGCAAGGCACAGCAGAAGCAGGATATGCAAAAGAGCAGCCAGGCAGGGCAAAAGGCTCAGCAGAACATGCAGCAAAGCCAGGAGCAGCTCGGCGATAATCAGAACAGCAAAGCCAGCGAAAGCCAGAGCCAGAGTCAGCAAAACTTAGAGCAGATGGCCAGCCAGCTCAGGCAGCAGAGTGGCAGCATGAATGCGCAGCAGATAGAGATGGACATACGCGCCACCCGCCAGATTCTGACCAATCTGATGCGCCTTTCTTTTGACGAGGAAAAGCTCATGAACAGCGTGCGCCAGACTTCCGCGGCCAACCAGACTTACCTCACTAATCAAAGCACACAAGGGCAGCTTCACAGCAATAGCCTTATGATCCGCGACAGCCTGTTTGCGCTCAGCAAGCGCCTGTTTAAGCTGGCGCCGACCATCAATAAAGAAACAACAGAGCTGGAGCGCAATATGAAGATGGCGACCAATGCGCTGGAGAACAGAATGGTCGGAGATGCGCTTTCAAGGCAGCAATTCGTGATGACGCATACCAACAATCTTGCGCTCATGCTGAATGAAATTTTGAGCAATCTCATGCAGATGCAGAGCAAGGCAAAAAGCCAGCAGCCGGGCAATGGATCATGCAACAAACCGGGCGGTATGAACCCTAAACCCGGCGCAAGCGGTCAGCTCAGCGATATCATCACCCAACAGCAGCAGCTGAGCGATAAAGCCGGCGAACAGGCAGGAAAAGGAAAGGATGGAAAGCAGGGCGAGAAGCCCGGCGGCAAAGAAGGAAAGGATGGAAAAGACGGCGAAGGAAAAGACGGTCAGCAGGCCGGAAAAAAGCCCGGCGGCAAAGGAAACAATGGCAGCGGACAAGGTGGAAACGGCGAAGGCCAGGAAAGCAGTGAATACGGAGATGCAGAGCAGCTGGCACGGCTTGCTAATCAGCAGGCAGCCATCCGCAGGCAGATGCAGGCATTGCAGAACAAGCTGAATGGTACTAATGTTGGCAACTCAAAAGAGCTGCGCGAGATCCAGCAGCAGATGGATCGTAATGAATCTGATATCGTCAACCGCAGGCTCAACAGCGAATTTGTGCAACGGCAGAAAGAGATACTGACGCGTTTGCTGGAAGCAGAGAAAGCTGTACGCGAGCAGGAGCAGGATAATAAGCGCTCTTCTACCGCAGGGAAAGATGTGCCGCGCCCTATTCCCGTAGAGCTGCAGCAGTACCTGCAGAACCGGCAACAGTTGCTTGACTTATACAGGACCGTTCCGCCGCAATTGAAGCCGTACTACCGCGCGATGGTAGAGCAGTATTTCCGCGCTATTGGGAATAAATAGATGTACCTATCGCCTGGTATTAAGTCCTGAATACATTCAGGACTTACTTTTTTATGGAAACAGGTAGTTAATGGCGAACCATGCCTGCACGCAAATGAACAATTGCCTGCTTAGTTATGCACATTTCTATCTTTTTGTCTGTTTACTACGTCTCTCTTATTGGAATAATAATTATAAAGGGTAATTTTAAGAGAGAATAATAAATATTCACACAAAATAAAATTCAGGCCTATGTTGTTTTCACGAACCTACAAGTATCAGTCTACCATGGGTGTTGATGCCATTAAAGGAAATCTTTTGGGCAAGCACCTTAAAGTGCATAATCTGGATTTTGAAGTATTGGAAAAGGAGAATATGATCAAAATCATACCTCACGCAGAACAAATTGAAAGTGTAAAAACCCTTCCTATTACCCATGTTGAATTTAATGGAAAAGATGGAAATACGCAGATAATTGTTTCTTCAAAAATGCGCAAGATAGACAAGGGCGGCCCCATGCTCGTAGTCATTTTCTGCACCTTCATGCTCATCGCAGCGCTCGGCTTCTTCGCTATTGGCAAGGAAGAATTTCAGCGCTTCACCTTTTGGCTCCTCGGCATCAGCGTTGCCGTTTTCGCTATCTTCTGGATCAGGATGGAAAGCGGCTATTTCGATTATGTGCGCAAGATCCGCGATTACATTAAATCTCAAAGCATGGCCTGATTCACTTAATACAAGCCATTCACATTATCTTTAGGGGGAAATTTTATTTCCCCTTTTTTATTTCCCACAAGTGAAGAAAGAAAGCATCTCGGTTTTCGATATTTTCAAGATTGGTATTGGTCCCTCCTCCTCGCACACGCTCGGTCCATGGCGTGCGGCATTGCGTTTTCTGGACGGGCTGCAGCAGCGTGGAGAGCTTGAAAAGGTTCAGTCGGCGCAGGTATTGCTCTATGGCTCGCTCGCCAAAACCGGCGTAGGTCATGGCACAGATATAGCGGTGATCCTTGGCTTATGCGGAGAAGACCCGGTTACGTTTGATGTGAATGCCATTACACCAACCATCCGTCAGATCAATGCAGATGGCAGGATGAATTTTGGCGGTAAGAAAGTGATTCCGTTCCAGCCGGTGAAAGATGTGGTCTTTCTGATGAATGAAAGCCTCTCTTATCATCCGAATGCGCTTACGTTCTTGTGTAAAATGGAAGACGGGCGCGAACTTGCGGAAACGTTCTACTCGATCGGCGGCGGCTTTGTGGTAAAAGAAGGCGAAGAAAAAGAAGGTACTATTGTCGATCTGCCTTTCCCGATAGATTACGCGTCCGATCTGCTGCACTGGTGCATGAAGAGCGGACTGAGCATTGCTGAAGTGGTGATGGAGAACGAGCATGCCTGGCGGCCGGATGAGGAGACGAAAAAAGGTGTGCTGCGCATCTGGCATACCATGCAGGAGTGCATTTATCGCGGCTGCCACACTGGTGGCGAGCTGCCGGGCGGACTGCACGTTACACGCAGGGCATCCACGCTCAATAAGCGTTTGCTGAAAGGCGCCGTTTACAATAATTATGATGAATGGGTCGCCGAGATACGCAAGGGCGGCGCTTCTTTTCAATATATTCTGGATTGGGTAAGCTGCTTTGCGCTGGCCGTAAATGAAGAAAACGCAGCCTTCAGCAGAGTAGTCACTGCTCCTACCAATGGTGCGGCAGGCGTGATCCCCGCCGTGCTGCAATATTATGCGGTATTCAATGATGGGCTGGATGACGAGCAGATTGTACGCTTCCTGCTCAATGCTTCCGAGATTGGCAGCATCTTCAAAAAAGGAGCTACGATCAGCGCCGCAATGGGCGGATGCCAGGCCGAGATCGGCGTATCGTCTGCAATGGCTGCCGCTGCGCTCACTGAGTGCATGGGAGGCAGCGTAAGGCAATGCATGATGGCCGCCGAGATAGCTATGGAGCATCACCTGGGCATGACCTGCGACCCAGTTGCCGGGCTCGTGCAGGTGCCCTGCATCGAGCGCAACACAATGGGCGCGATCAAAGCGATCACGGCATCACAGCTTGCGCTGCAGAGCAATCCCGACAATGCGCGGGTAAGCCTCGATGCGGTGGTCAACACCATGTGGGAGACTGCGCTGGATATGAACCATAAGTATAAGGAAACGGCAGAAGGAGGATTGGCTACCAACATTCCACAGAGTCTGCCTGAGTGCTGAGCAATTTATTTTTTATAAAAAGTGGTTGTACTCTATAATCTTTTTCTCTTTTTATACACAGCGGCGATAAAGCTGCTGGCCATTTTTACACCCAAAGCCCGCAAATGGGCAACCGGACGCATCAACCTGCTGTCACGGATACAGCGTACGATGGATCAGGAGCAGGCGCAGCGCATCTGGATGCACTGTGCATCGCTTGGCGAGTTTGAGCAGGGGCGACCAGTGCTGGAAGCCCTGCGCAAAACCTATCCCGGTTATAAGATTGTGCTTACTTTCTTTTCGCCTTCGGGCTATGAGATCCGGAAAGACTATGAAGGTGCAGACTATATTTTTTACCTGCCCATGGATGGGCCGGTACATGCGCGGCGCTTTATAAATGCGGTGCAGCCGGAGCTGGTGCTGTTTGTAAAATATGAATTCTGGCACTACTACCTGCAGGAAGTGAAGCGCCGGAAGATACCGGCATTGCTCCTCTCTGCCGTGTTCCGCAAAAATCAGGCATTCTTTAAATGGTATGGAGGTTTCTTCCGCCGCATCCTGCATTGCTTTACGCACATCCTGGTGCAGGATAAAACATCGCTGGCACTGCTGGCCGGCATCGGATTGAAAGGGTACGCGGCAAGCCATACACAGGGGCATGAGGCATACGATGATCAGGATAGCACAGCAGGCATCGGTGGCGTCAGCAAAGCGCCCCGCGTAATGCTGGGCGGCGATACGCGCTACGACCGGGTAGGGCAGATCGCGGCGGCTGCCAGGCCGCTGCCTGAAATCGAAGCTTTTCGTGGAGAAGGGCATTTGCTGATCGGCGGCAGCACCTGGCCCTGCGATGAGAATATATTAAAACAGTTGCTGGCCCTGTTGCCGCAGGACTGGAAGATGATTATAGCGCCGCATGAGATTGATGCGAAGCATATCAGGGCTATACAGGCACTTTTCAAAGATGATGTGCTGCTTTTTTCTGAGTGGAACAACAACACGATGCCGGGAAAGCGGGTGCTGATTATCGACAATATCGGGATGCTGAGCAGCCTGTACCGCTATGGCGATATTGTGCATATCGGCGGTGGATTTAAGAGAAGCGGTATTCATAATGTACTGGAGCCAGCGGTGTTTGGCCTGCCGGTGATGATCGGGCCGGTATATGAAAAGTTTGCAGAAGCGGTAGCTATGGTGGAAGCAGGCTATGTCTTTTCGATTGAGGATGACCGGACCGCACGCGAACGCCTCACGATATTGCTGCGGGAGGAATGGCGCATTGCCATACGGCAGGGCCTCATGCGATTTATGGAAGAGCATAAGGGCGCTACGGGCCGTGTTGTTGAGCTTATCCGCCATCAGCAATACCTGAAATAAGCGCAGATATGATATGGCAACCGGAAAAGCTCAATAGCAAGCCTAAAGATGAACGGTGCCAACGCCGCCACTGCTCTGAAAGACTTCCGTAAGGTGACGCAAAAAAAATCCTGTAAATATTTTCTATCGTTTATTTTTGTTTCGGCTTACAACGCACTGTTGTTTTGTAAGGCTGAATCTTTCTTCGCCACCGCGCAATGAACCATACTTCTTATACCGACCTCGTCAAGCAGACGTTCGACTTCCCGCAGGAAGGGTTTAATGTAAAAGAGAGCTATCTCCAGTTTAACGGGGTGGATATCAAAAGGCTGATCGACAAGTACGGGACACCGTTCAAGCTGACGTATCTGCCCAAGATCGGCCAGCAGATCGCCAAGGCTAAAAAGCTGTTCGCCGATGCTATCAAAAAGCACCATTACAACGGGGATTACTTTTACTGCTACTGCACCAAGAGCTCGCATTTCTCTTTTATCGTAGAGGAGACGCTGAAGCATAATGTGCATCTGGAAACTTCCTTTGCTTACGATATCGAGATCATCAAGCAGCTTTACAAGAAGAAGAAAGTCAACAAGGATACCTATATCATCTGCAACGGCTTCAAGACCCGCGCTTATACCCGCAACATCGCTCAGCTCATCAATGCCGGCTTCAGGAATGTGATTCCCGTGCTGGATAATAAGAATGAGTTTGATGATTACAAGAAGAGCATCCGCGCCAAAGATCCGGTGAACATCGGCATCCGTATAGCTACGGAGGAAGAGCCTACGTTCGACTTTTACACATCCCGACTCGGCATCCGCAACCGCGATGTGCTGGAGTTTTATGTAGATAAGATCAAGGGCAATAATAAATTCCGCCTGAAGATGCTGCACTTCTTCATGAACAAGGGCATCAAGGACGATATCTACTATTGGAGTGAGCTGAATAAGGTGCTGACGCTTTATTGCCAGCTTAAAAAGATCTGTCCTGAGCTGACCGGCCTGAACATCGGCGGCGGCTTTCCCATCAAGCATTCGCTGGCGTTCGACTATGACTACAGCTACATGGTGAATGAGATCATCTCTACCATCAAGAAAGTATGCAAGAGCCATAAGGTAGATGTGCCGGATATCTACACCGAGTTCGGTTCCTTCACCGTAGGCGAAGCCGGAGCGGTGGTCTACAGCGTACTGGATACCAAGATGCAGAACGACCGCGAGATCTGGTACATGATCGATAGCTCGTTCATCACCACACTGCCCGATACGTGGGGCATTGGCGAGAAATTCCTGCTGCTGCCCATCAACGGCTGGGACCGCGAGTATCAGGAAGTGCATCTGGGCGGCCTGACGTGCGACAGCCATGACTTCTATACTTCGGAAGAGCACATCAATGCGGTTTTCTTACCGAAAGATGAGAAGATAAAAGGGCAGGAGCCGCTGTACATCGGCTTCTTCCACACCGGCGCTTATCAGGATCAGCTGGCTGGCTACGGCGGCATCAAGCACTGCATGATCCCATCGCCCAAGCACGTGGTGGTCGAGTATGATAAGAATGGTGAGCTGGAAGACTGGCTGTATGCGAAAGAGCAGACTGCGCAGAGTATGCTGAAGCTATTAGGGTATATTAAATAATCAGTTTTTAAATTGTTGGGAAAGCAGCCGGGTAAGGCTGCTTTTTTGATTTAGCAGGAAAATTTTGGAGCGGTTATATAATCAGTCGCTGTGGGATGCTTCCTTGCGTCAGCATGACTCATACGCAAGTCATCCTGAGGTACGAAGCATCCCACAGCGGGCATTCGATCCAAAGGTGGTAGTATAGTTTTTTACAACATCTCTCTAATAAATAGAAAACGATGAATAGCCCGCTGGTTAAAGAATTTCATTACGATGCACCCGTTGAAAAAGTCTGGATGGCTTTAACGGATAAGGAGAAAATGAAGAAATGGTATTTTCCGCAGCTAAAGGAATTTGAGCCCATAGCAGGCTATCAGTTTCAGTTTGAGGATGATGGCGGGGAATATCATAAAGAATGGACAGTCACTCAGGTAGAAGAAGGCAAAACGCTGGGACATTCCTGGGCCTATAAAGGCTATCCGGGAAGCTCGGAAGTCGTATTTGAGCTGTTTGCAGAAGGGGACAGAACCAGACTAAAGGTTACGCAAACCGGTTTGGAAAGCTTTCCCGATCACCCTCATTTCAAGAGCGCACGGTTTGAGTGGGGATGGGATAATCTGCTCGGACAAAATCTGAAGCAACTCCTTGAACGGGATAATGATGCATGAGCTGAATACCCGTTTAAATACGCTGAAAGTCAGCTATCTAACACGGTTGATGCCAAAAAATGATCCGGCGGATACAAAACCCGGTCCGGCACTGTCAACAATTCAGCCGTCAACGTCATAATTTCAGCCGGCAGGTTCACAATTCGCTCCGACAGGCTCATAATTTGATCCGGCAGGTCCTGATATCGTTCCGGCGCAGCCGAACTTGCGGCGGGCGTTTTCCTTAGCTGATCCGGCGCAGGCATATTTTCATCCGGTATACGCTTAAACCTGTCGGGCAGGTTCGAAAGATGCTCCGATGGCTTTGGCCCCATCCCGGCCTTCCCCGAAGGGGAAGGAGGTGTTTTGTGCTGTGCTTTTGGGTAAATCAGTTGCTGGATAGTCTGCCTTCCGGCTTAGGTAGTGTTGATAGTTAGGGCATGGTTTGTTTGCGGTGCGCTGTAAAAGTTATGCGCAGATACAGTGTGAGCGATGAAGTATGGGCGCGTATCGGGCTGCTGTTTCCGGTTCATGGCAATAAGGTAGATAACCGCCTGTTCTTCGATGCAGTCTACTTCGTGGCCAAGAGCGGCATCCCCTGGCGGGACGTACCTGAACGATTCGGCAAATGGAACTCAGTGTATGCCAGATTCAACCGGCTGTCTAAGGCAGGCTTTTGGGAAAAGGTATTCGAGCTGTCCACGGACGGCGACCTGAAGCAGCTGCTTATCGATTCGTCTTCGGTAAGGGTGAATCATCAAGGCGCCAATGGTCTTAAAAAAACAAAGCGACGGCAGCCCTGGGGCGATCCCGTGGGGGACTGACTACTAAGATTCACCTGGCAACCGATGAATACGGACGGGCCAGGAGGATCATCATCGGGCCTGGTCATCAGTCCGACTATCGGCAGGCCGGTGCGCTGGTGGCGGGCTTCAGACCCAGGGCGGTGCTGGCTGACAAGGGCTATGATGCAGGCTGGCTGGTCAAAGAACTAAGGGCCGCCGGCGTGGAAGACATTGTGATTCCATCGCTGTCTACCAGAAAAGTACAAAGGGTGATAGATAAAGAAGTATACAAGCAACGCAACAGGATAGAGCGCTACTTCAACCGGCTGAAGAACTGGCGAAGGGTGGCCACAAGGTTCGATAAGCTGGCCTTAAACTTTACCTCGCTCGTCTACCTCGCTGCTACCATCATCAACTTTAAATTAACTCTCAACACGACCTAGGCATAATCTCTCCTGAGGGATACTTCTTTATAATTTCTGAAACCGCTTTACTACTGTTCTGCCATTTGCGGACACTGTTACAAAATATAATCCTGTTGGCAGACTGGCCGTTTGCAGCGATATGGTATTGGCGCCGGCGATCAGCTTCGCGCTTTGCTGGTATTGTACACGGCCTGTTATGTCTGTAATGGTGATGGGCGCTGTAGCCGGCTGGCTGACATATATGCTCAGCGATAGCCTGTCTGCAACAGGGTTGGGAGAGAGCGTAACTGCTGCTGCGGACGGTGATGCGGAGATGCCGGTGGTGTTGCCTATCCATGAAGCGGAATTACTGGTAAAGGGTGTAGTGCCTGTGCCCACCACCGAACTGATGCTGAATACGAAATCCGTGCGGCTGGTCACATACCAGGTATAGCTTACTCTATGGGTATAGCTGATGTTGGTGGCGGAGGTACTATCTGTTTCATTATGAACGGTTCTTATTCTCAGGGCATTGGGGTAGGTACCGGTAGGGGTGGTAATGGTGCCCCAGGCATCTGCAGATACGCTGTCGCCGCCTTGTTCGTAGTTTTTGGAACTGGCACTGTAGGTAGTAATGCTTTTAAAGCTGTCGGTGTATGCATTCCCGTAGGTAAAGGGGAAGTGTGCGATCTCCTCCGGATCTGAATAGGCAGTCTTCGGCCCCAGGCTGCCTGCGCCATATACGGTAGTGGCGGTGCCCGTGGTATTCATATATACCGCGTACTGCGTGGCATCTATGCTGTAAAAAGTGCTGCCCGGAAAGCTGTCGCAGCTATGCGCAGCGCAGCTCTGGTAGTAGATGTTCTGGCCTGAGGTGCTGCTCAGGGAGCTGAAGTTCCAGGTCTGTGCCGCTCCGGATGGTCCTTCCTGTACGGGGGTGAACAGGTTGTAGATAAGCTCTTTGCCCAGCGAGCCGTTGAGGCCGTTGGTAGTGGAGGTAAGGGTAGGCTGAGCGCCTGCAAGGCCGGGGCACAGGAGGATGGACGCAGCGCAGAAAGCGCTGCGGAGAAGCGTAGTGATCATTTTCATAATGATTTTTTGGAGGAGGAAATATTGGTTGGTTGAATAAGCGGAAGGATTATAAAGATAAGCCGGCATTATTATTATTCATAATGGGAGCCGTTGCAAAAAGATCTTCTTTCTCATAAAGAAAGCATACATCGATTTGCAGGCTTTTTAATGGCAATAAACAACCTGAATGATCGTTTCCTTCCGATACATCTATCACCGTTCCTCAAAGCTTGCAGCTGAGTTTGCTAATAAACTTTAACACAGCGCCTGTGTGCATTCATCCATAGATTTGCGCCGCCTTTCACACACATTTCTAAATGAATAAATTTCAGCTATTCCTGCTGCTCCTGCTGTTGCCTTTTATGGGCTATGGTCAGAATAAATTCACCCTCAGCGGTAATGTTAAAGATGCTGCCAACGGGGAACAGATCATCGGCGCTATCATTAAAGTACAGACGGATGGCACACTGGGCACGGCCTCCAATGAATATGGCTTTTACTCGCTCACGCTGGCTCAGGGGACTTATACGATCGAGGTGAGCTCTATCGGCTATGCAGACCAGACTTTTGAGGTGGTGCTGGACAAGAACGTTAAAAAAGATCTCTCCCTCGCTGCCGGGCAGCGCAGCCTGCAGGAAGTAACGGTGAAAGGGCAGGCGCGCAATGAAGCCATCACCACCGCGCAGATGGGCGCTACGAGGCTCAGCATTAAAGAGATCAACGTCTTGCCCGTATTGTTCGGTGAGAAAGATATCCTGAAAACCATTTCTCTGTTGCCCGGTGTAAAGTCGGCAGGCGAAGGCAACAGTGGCTACTTTGTGCGCGGCGGCGCGGTAGACCAGAATCTGATCTTGCTGGATGAAGCCATTGTATATAATCCCTCGCACCTGCTGGGCTTCTTCTCTACATTCAATTCAGATGCGATCAAAGATGTAACGCTGTATAAAGGCAATATGCCTGCGCAGTACGGCGGTCGCCTGTCATCGGTAATGGATGTGAAGATGAATGATGGCAACAACCAGCAGTACGATGCATCGGGCAGCCTGGGACTGATCTCTTCGAAGCTGAATGTAGAGGGGCCGATTGTAAAGGACAAAGGCTCGTTCCTTGTCAGCGGTCGCCGCACGTATGCAGACCTGTTTCTGAAAGCCAGCAACGACACTTCGCTCAACCGGAACAAGCTCTACTTTTACGACCTGAATGCAAAGCTCAACTACAAGCTCGGCGATAAAGACCGTCTCTATCTCTCCGGCTATTTTGGCAAAGACAAGCTGGCGCTCTCCGATCTGTTCGGGCTGAATTGGGGCAACTCTACCGGCACGCTCCGCTGGAATCATCAGCTCAATTCCAGGATGTTCTCCAATACCTCGCTGATCTTTTCCGACTACAACTACAATATCAGCATCAATACTTTTGGCCTTGATGCCACTATCCATTCCGAGATCCGCGACTGGAATGTAAAGGAGGAAATCTCCTTCTTCCCGAATCCGAAAAACTCTATCCGTTTTGGCTTCAACTCGATCTATCATACCATCATTCCGGGAGAGTACAAGGGCAATGTATCGGTGCCAAGCCGCCCCTGGAGCCGTTCCTGGGAAAACGCCATCTATGCTACCAATAGCTGGAAGGCCGCTGAAAAGCTCAATATCGACTATGGCATCCGCGTAAGCGCATTCACCGTCATCGCCGGCGATAATCCGTTGTACAATCTCGATGACAAGCATAATATCACCGATACGCTGAGCTATGCCAAAGGCGCTTTTGTAAAGACTTATGTGATCCCCGAGCCGCGCATTTCCGCCAGCTATGTCCTCAATCCGGTATCGAGCATCAAAGCGGCTTATGCGCGCAATGCGCAGTACCTCCACCTTATCTCCAACTCAAGCGCCAGCAATCCTACGGACAAGTGGGTGCCGAGTAATAACATCATCAAGCCGGAGATTGCTGATCAGCTATCGCTTGGCTACTTCCGCAACTTCAGGGACAATATGTATGAGTTCAGCGTGGAAGGATACTATAAATACATGCAGAACCAGATCGATTATAAAGATGGGGCCAACGTGCTGAGCAATGATCCGCTTGAGCCGCAGCTTCGCTTTGGCAGTGGCCGTGCTTATGGTGTGGAGCTTCTGTTGCGCAAAAAAGAAGGAAGGTTTACCGGGTGGATCGGCTACACGCTTTCGCGCAGCGAGAAAAAGATTGATGAGGTCAACAACAATGAATGGTACGTAGCGCGGCAGGACCGCACGCACGATATATCTGTCGTGGGCGTTTACCAGCTTACCAAGAAGCTCATGGTTTCCGGTGCCTTTGTGTACTATACCGGCAGTGCCGTCAGCTTCCCTTCGGGAAAATACAAGATCGATGACCAGGTGACCTTTCTATATACAGAGCGCAATGGCTACCGGATGCCGGCCTACCACCGCCTCGACCTGAGCGCTACCTGGCAGCTTGCCAATCGCAAGCGTTTCAAATCGGAGCTATCTATCGGTATTTACAATGCTTATGGCCGCCAGAATGCATACGCCATCACCTTCCGCGAAAACCCGGACGACCCTTCACGAACAGAGGCCGTGCAGACTTCGCTGTTCCGTTTTGTGCCTTCTATCTCCTACAACTTTAAATTCTAAGCCTCTGTGAAAAAAAACTTGCTCATATTGCCCATTGCCGCATTTGCATTCCAGTCGTGCCAGAAGGTGATCGATGTAAACCTGAATGACTCTGACCCGCATTACATTGTGGAAGCCAATATCAATGATGGCCCCGGTCCTGATACCGTAAAAATTACGCGCAGCGTAAACTTCAGCAATACCAATACTTTTCCTGCGGTCAGCGGCGCCGTCGTTACCATCAAAGATGCTACTGCGGGCATGACCGATACGTTGCAGGAGCTGACGCCGGGCAATTATACCACGCACCTGCTCACGGGTGTGCCGGGGCACACTTATGAGTTATACATCATTGCAGACAATCATGTCTTTACCGCAACCTCATACATGCCGCAGCCTGTATTGCTCGATACCATTGAGATACAAAAAGCGGTGTTCGGCGGCGATGATCTGTACCCTGTTCCTATCTATACCGATCCGTCCACGCAAGGCAACCGCTACCATATTACTGCTTCTGTGAACCGTGTGCCTATCAAAGACTGGGTAGTGCGCAGCGATGAGGTGACCAATGGCCAGACCTCGCGCTTCCCGTTTTATTATGATGCAGGCGACGACAGCGGCAATCCTAAAATCAAGCCCGGCGACTCGGTATTCGTCAACCTGCAGACCATTGACAGCGCCGTGTATGAGTATTACCGTACGCTTGACGATACTCGCCAGCAGAGCGCTGCCGCGTTATCCAATCCTGTTTCCAATATTAAAGGCGGGGCTTTAGGCTATTTCAATGCCGGCCCCATTCGTACAAAAGGCATTAAGGTGCCATGATCTGTTGAATGCTTATAAAAAATGAAAAGGCTGCTTCTTTGTGAAGCAGCCTTTTTAGCATAGTACCGGAATGGAAAGCTATTTGACAATGCTGAGCTTCCGTACTGCGGTATTGGTACCATTGGTGATCGTTACCATATAAGTGCCGCTGGCTACATTCAGTCCTTTCACCTCTGCCTTGAATTCGCCTTGTTCAGGAGCTGCTTCAAACCGCTCATTGTACACCACCTGGCCGGTAATAGTCTGCACTTTCACGCGGACGTCTTTATCGGTGACACCGGCAATGGATACAGAAAACTGGTCGTGCGCGGGATTGGGATATATTGTCGCATTGAAGTCTTTGGCCGGCGCTGCAAGAGGTGCGGTCTCCACGCCACGCTTGCTGCCCGCGAAAGCCTGATAAGCGCCGCCCTTGCAATCACCATCAGAATAAATGGTAGGCTTAAGCGGCTCCCCTTTACAGAACGTGGTCGGATAGGGAACATTGGGCTCAAGAATAATGTTCGGATCGATCCGGGCTCCCGGCAATACTTCGATATCACCCTGCGCCTGAATATGTACCGGATGATTGAAGTGGTTCAGCACAGCCAGATGCCCATCTATTGTGATATTGCCATAAGAATATTCCGTAGCGCCTTCTGCATAGGTTTTGCTATGCAGCGCGAGGTCGGTAGGGACTACAGCCAGCTGTAAAAAACGGCTGTCATTAGAGAGCATACATCCGTTGTCATTGTTGCATATATCATCGATCTCGAGTGGATATTTCAGGATCTGCTCAGAAGTATGCACGTTTCCATACTCATCGGGCTTGAACACGTAAGCGATAGACAGGATAATATTGATGTGCCGCTTTCCGCTGAAGGTTGCATTGTAAGCATCCAACGGTCCATTGAACTGAAATTGTTCATTGGTGATCACATTATTGATACAGCTCAGCGGGAAGAAATTGGTGCGATAGCGGCGGAATTTAAAATCGGGCGCAGCGCCATTGTCTTTGTACACCAGATTGTTGAGCGCAAGATTGGTATAGTAACTGGTATTGGGCAGGTCGTTGGGCATGCCTTCTACCTCCAGCGCCGCCATGATGGACGTTTTTTCCGCATCTACCAAAGGGTTGAGCGCAAATTTAATCGGATCATCTTTCAACTTGTACTGGTATTGCCACCTGCCGGAGAAGTGCCATCCGTTGCTTTCGTCATAAGCATAACCTACATCATAGTCAGCAAATGCTCTCTGTGCATGCAGGGTATTCAGCAAGGCAAACAGGCCCATCGGGTTATTGTACATCGGGTAAGAGGGAGGATTGCCAGCGATCATCTGGCTGTATTCCGGACTGTTGTCTGCACTGAGGCTGCCGGGAGTTGAGAAGGTAAAGTCTGATCCGTTTTCCGGCCTTTCCAGCGCAATCTGGCCTTTCAATACCAACTGAGAGGAGATGACCATCGGATAGGCATCGCTCTTGGCTTCGCTTGAATAAAGATCCAGCCAGTCGCTGATGAATCCGAATACGGATGATGCTCCATCTGCTGACTCGCCGGAGCCACCGGCAATATCGCCCATCAGCTTAAGCGCTTTTTGGTACTGGCCGGGATCAAAGCCCTGATTCTGCAGATCCTGCGCCAGAGCGTCAGCACTGCGGTAATCCTGTACGAGTCCGTCTATTGCTTTATGGTCGTCACCGGCATAATAGGAAGTCAGGTAGCTTTCGTCAAACGGCGAGTTGTCTCCCATGAATGAATTGATACCGGAGCCGCCGGATACATCCAGCAGCGATGCGGGCGTAACAATGCCGAGCGAGCGGCCTGTGGCGCTGAGCGTTCCGTTTGTTACAGATGTAAACGATACATTGATCGCGCTCTGCCAGAAACAGGTACAAGGGTCATAGGCCATCGGAAAGTCTGCATAGATCCACTTGTTGGTGCCATTGGGCTGCAGGGCAATGGCCGTAGCAGATACCACATTGGTCTTCTGGTCAAGCGGCTGCTCCAGGCTATTGAACTGATTGAGCAGACCATTGCTTCCTGTAGATGGATTGGTGAATGCCAGCTGCACTTTGGTAATGCTTGCTGAAGAATAGCCCTGATCCGGTAAGATGGCAAATACGCGCATCTTGGCCT
The DNA here is from genome assembly GCA_965200035.1 of Chitinophagaceae bacterium. Lineage (GTDB taxonomy): Bacteria > Bacteroidota > Bacteroidia > Chitinophagales > Chitinophagaceae > UBA1952. Next base: position 3,879,909 of record OZ241334.1, read on the forward strand.
GATACTTATTGTACAGCACAATGTAAGCTACGTTCTTATTGTCCCAGTAAGGCGGGTAGAAGGACCAAACGTATATCCCGCCCATGCAGGAGCGGCATTTTTGTTGTAATAGTAGCCCATATCCTGCTTGATGAGCTCCCAGCCGTTTCGTGGGGAATAATCGCTTTTATCCTGTCGGGCAATAGCATCCATATAGCTGTCTCCAGACCAGTAGGGAGAGATCACTGCAGGTGGGGTATTCTGTTTATTGATGGGCGCTACGGGGTTCATCCACCATTCAAAGGTGTTTGTCTTGAAGCCTGAGCCCTGCGGCTGTACAAAGTTAGGGTCAGGATCGGTATGCGTATTCTGGATAGGGCATTGCGCCTTACCTCCCAGCGGCCCGAAGAGCAGCGGGATGATGAGTAGGAAATATGTTTTTTTCATTGTTGGAGTTTTAAATCATTGAATCCGGTGACCGGTAAAGGTTCGTTCCCGTGTTGCAATGCTGTCTGGTGAAATGGTATTCCAGAAGTAAAAGATGCTGATATTATTGCCTGTTGAGTCAACGATGGTCCGGCCGTGCGGCTGTGGTGTCATGCCATTATCAATCCGGAAGATCATCTCATTACGCCACATAAGGTTCAGGTTCTGATACCAGGCTACATTGGTGTCATTGTCCGGCTTTAGCCCGAACAATACCGGCAGATCCTTATGCGCGTATGTACTATAGCGCGGTTGGATATTCACTGTAAACGTACCCGGTGTATCATTAAAGCTTCCCTGCCATTTGCCGTAAAACAGAAAGTGCTGCCGGTCTATCACCATGTTTTTTACCAGCGTATCCACACCATCGTCATCCGGATAGCAATCATGATCCGGCGTTTTGTGAACGATCAGCATAATGGGAATCATGCTGCCGTCAGGAGTCTGTGAGAAATCAAGACTGAAAGACCGCTGCGTATAGGCATTGATGCCGATATGCCATTCGTAGGAAGCATCAGCGATAGCTGCGGTAAACCGGACTGAGTACCCGCTATTAGTATCAGCAGTATAATCCAGTAATGGCGGATAAGAATTTACAGCTGACGCCTCCTCGGTAATGCTGAAGCCTGCATTGACCTTATCAGATAACGGGCAGTCTTTTGTTTTCTTACAGGCCGCAAAGCCAGCTATACAGCACAGCAGGAACAGCGCAGGCCAATATCGGGTACTATAATTCTTCATCGTTCAGCTCTTTGCTAAAATACATGTGTGTATTGGTAACGTCTTTGACTACACCATCCACAGCGGCCAGATCCCAGCCCAGCTTCGCCATATAATTAATGACATCTACCGGTGAACTGAATTGCTTATGGTTGATATCCTGATCCTGTCTTTTCAGGTACTGATAGAGCCTGCGGTCATCGCCCGTATGTATGGAGATGGCAACAGCAGGACTGAATAAGCCATTTTTACTCAGCACCACATCACAATAATACCTGCGTGCAGATGCATAGAATGAGAGGACAGAAAGGAGGAAGGTCAGGACCGTTTTCATCAGCAATAATTGATCTTATCTTTTACAATATTCCGAAGGTGTGCCGGGTTATCGGTTATTGGCGTGCAGGTTTGTTTTTCAGCGCATCAATCTCCTTTTGCTGCTGCAGCACATATAAAGTAAGCTCTTCTACCTTACGCAGCAGCTTTGCATTCATCTCACCAAGATCCACGCCATTTTTCTTTACCTCCTCTGTAGTAGGCACATCCGGCAAGTGATGATTGGCTGCAATAAATCCGGCTACATCTGTCAGCGGGCGTAGCTGATAGTCTGGTGCGAATACATAGTCTGCCCAGTCAGAAGTTTCAGCAATCAGCTTTCTGCCCACAATGTCGCCATCCACGCCAAGCATGTAGCCGGAGTAATTGCCGACAGGCGCCTGAGTGCCTACAATGATTTTCTGAGCCTTCACCGTTCCGGCTACCGTTGCATCGCCGGATGTGGACTGATTACCGGTTATCTGAAGCACGTTGGAGCTTGAGCCATCCGCGCCGGGAGTAATGGTCAGAACGTTATTGGCATCTGTGGTAATAGTGTGGTTGACTACGTTCGTGGCATCCCGGAAATTGATTCCTTTGGGCGGTGAGTAAGTGGTGTAAGCAGTTGACCGGCGGAGAATGTCGATGCTGCGATCTGCGAGCGTTAATCCTGAATTTGCGGACGGGTCTGCATTGATGCCAATGTTGCCGTTGCGCGTCAATACCATCTTATTGGTATAGCCCGTAAAAGCGCCATTGAAGTTGTAATTCTTGGAGCGCAGCGCAAGCGCATACCTCGGGGAGCAGTCAGGTACTGGCAGGCATCCTACGCAACTCTGCTGACAGTACACATTCGGATTGTTGATCTCCGTCACCACGATATTGGCTACATCCGGTGTTGCGGTAGATAAAGATGGCTGATCCACGACTTCAAGAGGTCCGTTCGGATCTGTAGTGCCGATACCCATGAAGTAGCTGTTTTGGTACATAGTGGTCGTCTGAGTACCGGAAGGAGCGCTGCCGCCAGATGGCACGACCAGAAAAGAGTTTTGGGCATACAGGTGCTGCAGGCCGGAGCTGAGCATCAGCAGCCCGGCAGCAAAAGATGTTTTCAGGAATAAGGTGTGTTTTTTCATAATCCTAATGGATAATTTAAAGGGTTAAACATTTGTACAGCAAATTTTTTATTTGTTGCGCAACAAGTCAACCGTGGAAAACCCTAAATTTTTTTTTCATTCAGAATACTTATTTTTATTAGCCAACCCATTGACTCTAATGAACCCTTTACCACCTATCCGGCTGGCAATTGCAGACGATCACGAGATTGTACGCAAGGCCATGATCAACCTTTTTGAGCTTGAGGGAGTCTATCAGTTCTGCATTGAGGCCGGAGACGGCAAAGCGCTGATAGAACAACTGAAAGCCGCACCGTTATTGCCTGATATCTGTATCCTGGATATTGTAATGCCAGTTATGGACGGCCATGAAACGCTGCTGGAAATACGGAAGTTGTGGCCACAGATGCCGGTGCTGGTGCTCACGTCCTACTACTCAAATGCACACCTGCAGCGCATGTTCAAAGACGGCGCGAACGGCTATCTCCGGAAAGATTGCACTACGGCACAGTTCCACCAGGCCGTGCGTGATATTTATGAAACGGGAGCGCATTACAGCGGCGCCTTCTCGCCAAAAAAGATGCCTTCCGTCCCTCAGCAATCACGCGACCTTACTTCAAGAGAAACAGAATTTCTGAAATACTGCTGCAGCGATAAAACCTATAATGAAATTGCGCAGGAAATGCATGTAACACCCAAAACGGTGGAATGGTACCGCAGCAATATTTTCAGGAAAATAAAAGTGGTAAACCGGCTCGGGCTTATCCTGTATGCATTGCAGGAAGGCATTATCCCGTGGGATATCTTTTAGCGGTACCGTACAAATAAAAACGGCCGGCAGTGCTCTGAAAAGCACTGCCGGCCGTTTTTATAAAATGAGCTTCCTTATTGGCCAAAGCCCGGACCACCGGGCCCGCCACCGCCGGGCGGGGGAGGGGGCATACCGCCTTCCCCGCCTCCGCCACGGAACCGGCGGCCTCTTTCTTCACCATCATTCTGCGGCATGGAAGCGCTGCCCTTGAATGAACGGATGGTATAAGTAAGGCGCAGCATGAAGTAGCGCTGCAATACCTGCGTGCGCGAATCTTCAATGTAAGTATCTGTGATGGTGCGCGTAATGCTGTTGTTCTGCTTCAGGATGTCAAAGGCATACAGATCGGCCTGCAGGGCTTTATTCTTCAGGAATTTATAACCGACGGATGCATTCCAGAGCAGGAACTGACGGTCGTAGCCTTCGCCCAATCCGGAGTATAAAGTATGTGTCAGGTTGGTGTTGAATACAATTCCTTTCCAGAAAATCCAGTTGAGTTTGAGCGCGGTCGATTGGGTATAATAATTAAAATCGCTTTGAGATTGCAGCGAGTTCTTGGCAATGGTATAAGCGCCGTTGTAAGAAAGGGTAAAGTCAATATTCTCGCTGATATTACTGCCGATCACCAGCCCGCCATTCACTGCATAATTGTTCGCAAAGTTTTCCAGGTTATTGATGATGGCCGGCGTACGGTTGAACGTAAGGCCGGTGCTCAGGTTGATGTTGCTTTTGATTTTCGTCACCGGAAGGCTATAAGTCAGAAAGGTGCTGCCGCGCCATGCGCCATCGAGGTTAATAGGCTTGCTGAGCTGCGTGCCGGGATTGAGCCGGACGCCGCCGATGGTGGCCGTGTCGCCGGTGGAGATGTAGGTGGCATTGCCTATATAATTCTTCACATAGCTGCCGTTGGCGAATACAAAGAAACCGTTGCCTTTACCAATGCCGGTCTTGCCGTAACGGATGCTGAGCGCATGAGTGTAGTCCTGCACCAGATCAGGATTGCCTGTGCGCAGGAAGAGCGGATTGCTGTTATCTACGAGATTCTGTAGCTGGGTGATGCTTGGCGCGTTGTTGCTGGTGCGGTAGAATACGCGGATATTTTCTCTTTTAGAAAAACGGTAATTCAACATTGCCTGTGGCAGAATATTGGTAAAGCTGCGGTTGATGTCCAGTTGCTGCGGATAGGTCTGCGTGCCATCCAGCGTAGCGTATTGCGCATTCAGCGTAGCGTTGAAGCTGAACAGGCTGTCGTTGTAGCGCCAGCCGATGCCGCCGCGATGGTAAGTGTAATTGTTGGTAAACCGATTGGTGAGACCGGTATCAAGATCGGTGTAGGAAGTGCCGTTGAAATTATAGGTTGAGCGGTCAGATACGTTGTAGTTGTAAGATGGATTGTAGTTAATCTGTAGCTGGCTCTTTTTCGTAATCGGCTCGGTATAATTGATGCTGCCGCCTATCGTTATGCCATTCGTCTCCAGATCATTGCGCTGATCCAGGGTTGTATCGCCGGTGCTGTACAGGGAGCCATCGCCGGTCTTATCATTAAGCTGTGTATTAATATTGACGGAAAGCGTGCGTCCGCGCTTGGAAAAGCGGTGTCGCCAGAGAATGCTGTTGTTGAAATTATAACCTTCGTTTTTTGCGCTGTACAGGTTGCGTATCTGGTTCTGCAGCACATTCTCACCGGTAGTGGTCATGCCCGATAAGTCCTGATCTGTCTGGTTGCTCTGATAAGAAAGCCGTGGATTGATGATGATCGAGTTGGCTGAATCGATGTTCCATTCCAGCCTCAGCGAAGCGCGGTGATTGTTGTTGACTGCATGTGCAAAGCCATTTTCCGTATAGACCAGATTGCTGTCGGTAATGTAATTGCGGGTGAGGTCAGTGGTATTCTTATTATCTGATCGGTTGAAAAAATAGCTGCCTGTTACTTTCAGCTTCTTGCCCCAGTTGTCGCTGTAGTTAAGGCCGATGGATTGTGTTTCGGTAATGCCTCCTTGTTGACTTACTAAAAAGTTGGAAGCCGCATCGCCGCCATAAGAACCTACACCACCGGAGAATCCTCCTCCGCCACCACCACCGCCGCGCCGGCCACCTCTGCCGCCACCGCCGCCCGATGAGCTGGACACGCCTAACAGATCTTCGGAGCTGAAATTCTGCTGATTGATGTTATTCGCCAGCCCGACGATCGAAATGCGCCGGTCGCCATTGAAGAAGTTGATATTGCCGCCTACGGTATAGCGTCCGTCTTGGCTTTCATCATCCAGTCCATAGCCCGCGCTCACCTTGCCGAATACGCCGTTGCTGCGGCCGCGCTTGGTTACAATGTTGATGGTCTTTTGCTGATTGCCATCGTCAAAACCGGTGAAAGCCGACTGATCGCTGGCTTTATCGAATACCTGAATCTTATCGATGATTTCTGCGGGGAGATTTTTAATGGCCGCATTCGGGTCATCGCCGAAAAATTCCTTGCCATCCACCAGTATCTTCTTGACCTCTTCGCCATTCACTTTTACCGTACCGTCCGTATTGGTAATGCCCGGCATTTTTGTAATCAGGTCCTCGGCAGTTGCATCAGGGTTGGTTTTGTAAGCACCAGCGTTAAAGGCAGTAGTATCGCCGCTCTGCTCGGTGCGCAGAATGGTAGATTGTACGGTCACATTCTGAAGCTGGGCCGCCGTGCCTTTCAGCGCAATGGTGCCGAGATTAATATTGGTGCCGGCCAGTGTAATGCTACGTGAAACAGATTCATAGCCAAGTGATGTAGTGGTAAGGCGGTAATTGCCGGCAGGCATGGAAATAGAAAATGCGCCGTCCGGGTCTGTCAGGGATACCAGCTTATTGGAGGTATCAGTCGTGCTGGTCAGCTGGACGGCCACATTGAGGATGGGCTGATTGTCTTTAGTATCTGTGATGATGCCTTTGACTATTGCATTCTGTGCCATGGCGGTTGCGCCCGAGATCAGAAAGATGCTCAGCAGGGTGTAAAAAAATCTGGTTTTCATTGGTGTGGCAGGATGGTATGATGCGGAAAATTATGTTGGTACAATAAGAATGCCAGCCGCTGAGACTTTAAGTTTCCGCTAAAGTTTACCCATAACAAAAAAAGAAAGGCAACCTTTCTAAAAAGGCTGCCTTCACTCACTCATCCACACTCAAACTAATTAACCAACTACTATTTCCTGTGCTTTCTGCTCTGTATCCGCTTTTTTGGGCAGGGTCAATACAAGGATGCCATCGGCATATTTTGCGGTGATCGCTGCGGTATCAATTTTTTCATTCAGGTTAAAGCTGCGCTTGAAAGAACGGTTCTTAAACTCGCGGCGCAGCCAGTTGACTTCCGCCGCGCCTTCTTCTTCCTTCTGCTCGAAAGAAATATTGAGCACATTCTTATCAATGTTGATCTTGAACGCTTCTTTGGAAAGGCCCGGCGCCACGAGGCTCAGCTCATAGCTGGCTTCCGATTCTGAAATGTTGACCGGTGCATGGCCAAGCGAGGTAATGACTTCACTTGTTTTGCTGATTCCCTGCTGGAAGATATCTTCAAGCATACCGGATATGGATCGCTGATGGAGGTTGTTTCTGTACATGATTGTTTGTTTTAAGGTTTGGTACTACAAAGAGTATTACAAATGCCGTTCCAAAGGGGATAGTTGACCATTTTTGTCAGATGGCTACATGAATTAAAGACAAAATGTCACTTTTTCTGACATGTAGCTGTGGCGCAACGACTTCCGGACGCGGCGTAATCATTTTCAGGTGCGGCATAATCGTTTCCGGGTACAGCGCAGTCAAGGTAAGGTCCCGCTGATAAAAAAGCCCACGGCGATCTGTAAAAATTCAGGACCCCTGCATGGTGTGGGATCCTTCCTTGCGTCAGGATGACCCAAGCCGATATGCCTACATAACACAGGTCATGCTGACGCAAGGAAGCATCCCACAGCGACTAAACCTCACCAGCGGCTAAGTTCACAGACAGCGACTTGTCATCCCGAAGCGAACTATTTTCATTAGCTTCTTTTTGTTCTTTCTTTGTCAGCAACGGCGAAGCCCCTCATGAGCGCAGACTGCGCAATAAAAAACGCCTGCGAAAAAAAACTGCCGCCGCGCAATCACTGCGGCACGCCGGTATCTACCTATCGGGATCGGGCTTTGCTGCTGCTGTGATGCCGGGCTAAGGGAACCCTGATTGAAACCGTACTGAAACAAAAAAGCCGCCTCATTACAAAGCAGCTTTTTGAATTTTGCATTCTACATTTTGCATTCTAAAGATGGAGCTTTTCCTTCTTTTCCAGCAGCGCATCTACTGTTTCGCGGTACATTTCATCGGGCACGCAGCAGTCAACCGGACATACGGCCGCGCATTGCGGCTCATCGTGGAAGCCCTGGCACTCGGTGCATTTATCAGGTGTGATATAGTAAGTATCTACTGCGCGTGGCTCGTGGCGCTCGCCGGCTTCCGTAGCAGTGCCATCCATCCGCACAAAAGTGCCTTTTACGGAAGTGCCGTCGGCAATCGCCCATTCCACGCCCCCTTCATAGATCGCATTATTCGGGCATTCAGGCTCACAAGCTCCGCAGTTGATACATTCGTCAGTTATTTTAATAGCCATGAGTTGGACAGATTAGTTAGTTTATGTGGCGGCAAAGTTACAATTTCGCAAACAGTATAAAAAGACAATGCCATGACGGATATAGGAAAGAGAATAGAGTTACTCACAAAGCTTGGGGATTACATGCGGTCAGACGATGCCGTGTGGATAGAGACTAAAGATCTGGCGGTGCGCCACAATAGCTGGTTCACACCGGAACATATAGATATGGCCGTTGAAAACATAGCCAATACTTTCCTGCAGCCGGAGAAGCTGAAAGAATGGATCAGTAAATATTCATTGCCGACAGTACCTAGAAAAGTGGGGATCGTAGTGGCGGGCAATATTCCATTGGTAGGCTTTCACGATTTCCTGTGCGGGTACCTCAGCGGTCACAGCATTTGGCTGAAACTTTCTTCTAAAGATACTGTGCTGCTGCAGGCTTTGATCAATCAGCTTATTTTTTGGGAGCCTGAAACAGCTGAGCAAATTCAGGTGGCCGATATGCTGAAGGGATGCGATGCTTACATAGCTACCGGCAGCAATAATTCTGCCCGCTACTTTGAGCAATATTTTGCCAAACATCCGCATATTATCCGCCGCAACCGCACTTCTGTGGCGGTGCTCGATGGCACCGAAACGGTGACTGAGCTGCAATTGCTGGCGCGCGATGTGTTTACCTACTTCGGCCTCGGCTGCCGTAATGTAACGCAGGTATGTGTGCCGGAAGGTTATGATTTTACGCAGCTCATGAATATTTTCGACAGCCACGAATCGCTGATGATGCACCATAAGTACCACAATAATTATGATTATCATCTGGCCGTTTACCTGCTCAACAAAGTGACTTACCAGACCAATAGCTCTGTGCTGCTTGTTGAGAATGAGGTGCCGTTTTCGCCCGTAAGCGTCCTGCATTACCGTTCTTATACAGATAAAGGAGCGCTGGTTGCACAACTCAAAAGCAGTGCAGATATACAAGCGGTTGTAGGGCATGGCCTGCTTCCGTTTGGTGAAGCACAACTGCCATCGCTCAGTGATTATGCAGATGGGATAGATACGATGCAGTTTCTTTGCAGCATTTAATTAGTCGTTTGTCATTTAACTGCCAACTATAAATTGCCAACTGCTTAACGGCGCTTGAAGAAGACGAAGCCGTTTTTCTGACCTGTTTCTATAAGCGTGGGAGTCTTACGGAATGTATCGGCATCGGGTACTTTGCAGATAAAATAGGCGGGCTTGTCAAGTTTTCCGGTGAGCAGCCATGCTTCATCCGGCACCATGCTATAAACGGCTGCGCCATCTTTGGTCGGGATGATTTCCTTTTTGTAATAACGCGGATTGGCAGGCGGCTGCTTTTTGGTGTAAAAAAGATGCGCATAGCTTTTGTAGCCAAGCACCTGCACATACACATCTTTGCCTTCAAAGCTCTTGAAATAATTAATAGCTGCGCGCTGCGAGTACGCCTCGATCTTGGGGGTAAAATGCAGTACAGTGATCTGGATAATCAGAATCTGGAGCAGGCAGAGCGCAATCATCGCCTTGCGGAAATGTGCGCGGAGCAATGCACAGCATACGATTACACCAATCAGGTAAATCAGTCCCCAGATACATTCACTCCAATGCCAGCTTACCGCGGCCTGTAGATTGCCCACCGCAAAGTCATCTTTTATATAGGGGATGAGCTTTTCCTTGCTGAGGCCTACAACCGGCAGTAATGTAATGGCTATGGCAAGCAATGAGCCAATGCCGAGCAGTAAGCCAACGACCCATTTTTTTACTTTGGGTGGTTCGGTGGATAAGCGGTAAAGCTGCAATGCAGCTAGGTATGTGAGCGGGAAATAGCACAAAGATGAATAGTGTACAATCTTCGTTTTAACGATCGAGAACAGGATCAGCACTACCCAGAACAGAATCCACATCCAGCGGGTAAAATCGCGGGCAGGCTCATTATCGGTAACACGCTTTCTGGAATACTGAAACAGGAAAAGCGATGCCGGGAAGCAGCCGGTCAGCAGCACGATGGGATGATAATACCACGGCTCTTCATGATCTGCGATATTCTGGCTGAACAGCCCGATCTGGTAATCGATAAATTCTTTCACAAGCCCCCAGCCATGCCCGGCAACCTCCAGTCCAAACCATGAAGCGGTCACCAGCAGCGCAGCTAATGCCACTACCAGAATATGGGTGATCTTATAGCCCCACAGGCCGCGGTTCACAACTACATAAGTGATGAATACCAGTCCACTCACAAGAATGGCTACCGGTCCTTTGGTGAGGACCGCCAATCCCAAAAAAACACCGGCCAGCGCGGCGTGCAGCATCGACCGCTTGCCATAGCGTACCAGGTACATCTGGAAGACTGCTATAAAGATAAACAGGTTGAATACCGGATCAATGATGCCGCTTTTGAAATAAAAATGAGGCAGCCACGTAGCTGCATAGAGCAGCACCCACCAAAGCCCCATCTGCTCATTCACCACGCGCCTGCCGGCATAGTAAAGGGTGCACAGCGTAGCAATCCCGGCCATCGCATTCGGGAGCCGCGCTGCATATTCGTTAATGCCAAACAGCTTCATAGCCGCTACCTGCAGCCATATGAACAGCGGCGGTTTTTCCCAGAAAGGCTGAAAATCGATCTGTACCCGCAGGTAATCCTTGGAGACGATCATCTCCCGCGCGCATTCGGCAAAGTTGATTTCATCCCAATCAAATAAATGTACCTGTCCTAAAAACGGCAGAAAAAGCAATGCGCCGCCCAGGATAATCAGCAGGTACCGGATAGCCGTATGCATTTATCTGAATGTTGAGCGCTTGGTAGAGCGGGTGACAACGGTAAACGATTGATTGCTGAGCCTGCGCATGAGCGCAAAGCAAAACAGGGTAGTAGTGGTGCCGAGCATTGAGCCTACATACACATCTGCGAAAAAGTGTGCGGCAAGATACATGCGCGTATAGCATACAAGCAGGGCAAAGAAGAGCAGGAACAGTCCCCAGGCAGAGCGGTGCGGCGGAAGAATGAGCGAAAGAAAGCAGCATAAGCTGAAGATGCCGGCGGAATGGCCGGAAGGAAAACTATGATGCAACAGCTTCTCGCCCCAAGCATTATTAAAATGAATCCATGCGGGATCGGACTTATAATATTCAAATGGGCGCGGTGCGTTGAAAACGCCTTTCAGCACCTGAATCACGAGCGCCGGAACTACATTGCACATCACCGCTGCCAATGCATACCACCAGTTGCGGCAGGATTTAAATACCAACAGCAATAAAAGGACCACGGTGATACCGACGCCATTCCCCATTTCCGTAAGGGCGTGCATGATCACATCAAGCAAGTCCGTATGATGCATATTTACGGTACCGAACAGTATGCGCCGATCAAAGATCAGCAGCATAATGGCGCCGGCCATAGCCCAGATCAGGAATGGGATGATAAACCATGGATTGTAAAATGCGCGAAGTCTTCTAAGCATCCTTTTTTGAATTAAATATGCGACCGATGCCGCTCACTGCCGTAAAGATGCGGAGATACAGTTCTTTAGTAAATAAAGCGGAATCGTTTCGTGCCTGGCGGATAATGAAGAAGGCGATCGGCAGCAGCAAACCGGTAGCCAGCCACATACCAGCCGCTGGCGGCAATGCTCCGGATAAGGCCAGCTTTTCGCCGGTAATGCTCATGATGTGATAAAAAACGAAAAAGCCAACCGCTACCACAATCGGTAGCCCCAAACCACCTTTACGGATGATGGCTCCCAGCGGTGCGCCGATAAGGAAAAGCAACAGACAGGCCACAGATAGAGTGAATTTCTGGTGCAGGGCTACACCATACTTGCGCAGATTATCGTTGGAGAATTTAAGGCTGCTGCTGGTTACGCCGATCATCCCGGCCTGATTGCGCAGATTACTTCTGGCGATCTCGGAAACCCTTGCCTGTAGTGAATCCGGTATGCGCTCCAGAAAGCTATTCTTATAAACAGCTGTTGCCGGCAGCTTCACCGTATCCATTCTTTTAAGCAGCTCTTTCCGCCCTTCCGATACGGCCAAGTAGATATAGGGGGAAATATACCGCTCGGAAATGTCGATTTCCCGGCGCTGATTCTGATGCACAGTATCGATCTGGGCGGAGAGCTGCGATACATTCAGCATCTGATAATTTCCTTTGAAGAGATCCTGGCTTGTATTGTTGATTTTGAAGCCGGAGAGGTCAAATATTTTATCGTACTGGCGGAAGTGCATGCGCGTCTGCTCCATCGGCTGTGGACCATACATATTACGGTTGCTGAATCCTTCCTGATAGCGCCAGCCGTTTTGCAGACGGAATATGAGATAGCGCTTGTCTTTAGAAGGGAACATTTCACCTTTCTCTGCCAGCACAATATTATCATTGCCCATTCCTGAGCTCTGATCGTAAATAATTACGTTTTTGATATGCCGTCCGTCCTCATCTTTCTCACCTACTTTGATGGCGTAATTGGTGATGTCGCTGTTGAACTGCCCGGCGCGTATATTGAGCGTAGGCTTCGAATTGCGCAGATTATAAAGCAGAGATAGTGCTTTCAGGTTGGCTACCGGAATCACATTGTTGTTGAACACAAAAGCGCCCCCGGCAATAAAGACCATTAGAATAACCAGCGGGCGCATGAAACGCAGCAGGGAAATGCCGGATGACTTGATGGCTACCAGCTCATAATTTTCACCCATATTGCCAAACGTCATGATGGATGCCAGCAATACTCCAAGCGGCAACGCCAGCGGCACCATCGTGCTGCTCATATAAAACAGGAGCTGAAGGATCATCCAGCTACCCAATCCTTTGCCCAGCAATTCATCCATATACAGCCAGAAAAACTGCATGACCAGCACAAACAGCGACACAAAAAACGTGACGATGAATGGCCCGATGAAGCTGCGGATGATGAATATGTCGAGCTTTTTAATCAAAGATTAGTCTGTTGGAGCTGCAAACCTAGCCTTTAAAAGTAAAAAGGCAGGTGAAAAAATGGATGAAACCACCAATAAAAAACCCATCCGGAGGGACGGGTTTTTGTTAATTAATGTAAGAAAATTTTAGGCGCCAATGCGGTGTTTCAGGTCTGATACCTGCTGCGACCAAAGCTGTTCCTGATCTTTAATCTCTCCTTTATCTGCAAAGTCCGTAATGCGCAGAATCGTCTCATTGGTAACCGGGCTCTGCTCTACGCGAAACTCAAAAAACTCATCCTCGTCCATGTAATCCCAGCGAAAACGGATGTAGTGATTTTCAAAATCCTCTAGCACTTCGGCAGTATCCGTAGAGCCACTCCACGAAAAATAAAAGTTCTTATCACGCTGATCTACCTTGTCTGCAAACCATTCCTGCAATCCTACCGGGTGGGCTAAAAATTCGTAAAGTATAGAAGGGGAGCACCTGATAGGATACTCCAGAGTGTACATCGTTTTCTTTTTCGTTACTGCCATGTTTCTATTTTGAAAATCTTCGGGTGCAATGATAGAAAAATGATCGAGTAAACAAAACTTTATTTTAGACCCCGACATAAAAAGTTGGGCAAAGCCCTGTTAATGCTGTCTTAATTTTTTTTGGCTCGTGTTAATAGTACCCTTAGATTTGCCACTGTATTGTCAATCAGATATGCAATACCATCACCCAAAATTAATTTTCACATCATCATAAAACATTAACCAAAATTCCTCGTCCATGTCGATGCGCCAGCTAAAAATCACGAAGTCGATCACGAATCGTGAAAGCCAGTCTCTGGAAAAGTACCTCCAGGAAATAGGAAAAGTAGATCTCATCACGCCGGAAGAAGAAGTCCAGCTCGCCATCCGCATCAAGCAGGGCGATCAGGCAGCGCTTGAAAAGCTGACCAAGGCCAACCTTCGTTTTGTAGTATCTGTATCGAAGCAATATCAGAATCAGGGTCTTTCCCTGAGCGATCTGATCAATGAGGGAAATCTGGGTCTGATCAAAGCGGCACAGCGTTTTGATGAAACCCGCGGTTTCAAATTTATCTCTTATGCTGTATGGTGGATTCGCCAGAGCATTCTTCAGGCTTTGGCCGAGCAAAGCCGTATTGTGCGCCTGCCGCTCAATAAAGTAGGCCTTTCCAACAAGATCAGCAAAGCATATTCCATGCTCGAGCAGGAGTTTGAGCGTGAGCCAAGCACCGAAGAACTGGCCGAACTGCTGGAAATTGGTACGGAAGAAGTAGAAACAACATTGGGCGTTGCGGCCCGCCACGTATCGGTAGATGCGCCATTTGCAGAAGGCGAAGACAACAGCCTGCTGGATGTGCTCGAAAACCCCAATGCACTGGCTACCGATGCAGATCTGGAGCACCATGATTCGCTCCGCTGCGAAATCGCCCGCTCGCTCAGTACGCTCACAGACCGCCAGCGCGATGTGATCATGCTGTATTTCGGCATTGGCATTGAGCATCCGATGAGCCTTGAGGATATTGGCGAAAAGTTCTCGCTCACCCGCGAACGCGTTCGTCAGATCAAGGATAAAAGCATTACTAAACTGCGCACCGCAAGCCGTTGCGATGTGCTCAAAACATATCTTGGCAACTAGGAACTTTACATTTTATGAAAATGCCCGCTCTTTTGGAGCGGGCATTTTTTATGGATACAAGCATCCTGTTGACATCTGGCATTGATCGTCTTTTGTGCAGCGACTTGTCATTCCCGTAGGAATCTACATCAGGCCGCTTAAAAAGGATTCCCTACGGGAATGACAAGTCGTTGCAAGCTATATGCTGTATAATGTGCTGTAACGCTAACAATATTCCTCCGTTCTTCCCTTCCAATAAGGATATACACAAATTACAAGTCGCTGTAAATTTAATCCAAAGTGCTATAAAGTGCCTGATAGTCAGTTTTTTAAAATTAAATCTATGTCGCACTCCCAGCGCAGACATCCTGACGCAGTCAAATGTCAGGCAAATACCCCTCATTGCGATTCACAAGAAAAAACGTGCGATTCACAATACCGGAAGCCATTTTTACAAGGTTCCGTTTACAGTCGGGTAGTGCAGATGCTACTTTTACATCGTCAGCCACCACAAGCAAATGACTGGCGTCACAAACATCGTTTAACAACAATTTTAAAACCAGTATTATGAGCTTCAAAGCGAAATTCAAAGCAGGCGGTAAAGAACTGAATGTGCTTGACTGCAATTACAGCCTCAACCAGGAAACAGATCCAACGGGCCGTCCTTCTTCTGTAACGCGCGGTGGCAGGATCACCCTGCGTGTAGAAAGCACTGGTGAAACTGATCTTTTTGAGTGGATCTGCAATAACTTCCAGACCAAGGATGGCAGTGTTGTATATCTGAAGCGTGATTCAGATGCTACGATGAAAGAGCTGAAATTCAAGGAAGGCTATCTGGTAGATTTTCAGGAGCGCTTTGATGCTTCTAATGAAAATCCGATGACTACAGCTTTCACTATTTCTGCGAAAGAAATTACGCTGGGCAACGGTACGCACAAGAATGAGTGGGTATAATCTATCGTTTATTCATGCACGATTAACAGTCTTCTTTAATTTCCATTTTCCATACACAAAATCAACCTTCAATCTTTAAAATTTATCAGTCATGAGCTTCAAAGCCAAATTCAAAGCAGCAGGCAAAGAAATGAATGTCCTCGCATGCGATTACGACCTGCATCAGGAAGTAGATGCTACCGGCCGCCCTTCTTCTATCACACGTGGTGGCAAGATCAACCTGACCGTTGAAAGCACTGGTGAGAATGATATTTTCGAGTGGATGTGCAATAATTTCGAGCGTAAGGATGGCAGTATCGTATTCACCAAGCGCGATTCAGACGCTACGATGAAAGAGCTGAAATTTAAGGAAGGCTACCTCATTGGCTATGATGAGAAGTTCACTTCTGCCGATACCAATCCGATGATCATCTCCTTTACCATTTCTGCCAAGGAAATTACGATGGGCAATGGTACTCATACCAACGAGTGGGTTTAAAAAATCCCCGCCGTTACAGACAAATAGGAGTAGCGTAACTTTATGCTGCTCTTATTTGCCTGAATATGATTTACTTCAGGAGTGAACTTTTAAAACTTTATCGCTATGCCAGGAGATATGCCTTATACCCAGACCGTGCTAGCAGTGGATGGTAATTCGGACCCGGTTATTTTTACCAATCTGGTTCTGGAAGAACGGATGCTCGATACGGGGCGTTTTTCTTTTTCGTGGACGCCGGAAAATATTGACAACAGCCTCACCGCTGCGCTGGATTTTAAGAACAGGTTTCTTGGAAAGGGCATCCAGTTTAAATTTCAGGATGGCTCCGGAACGGAAAAGCATACGTTTAAGGGAGTAATCACTGGTATCAACAGCGCCACATCGCCAGACAGCCACACCCATTTCCTCATTTCCGGAAAGGGTGTTTTTGCGCAGATGGAAGGTGTTAAAGAATGCCGCTCTTTTTATCATAAAGGACTCAGCGATATCGTCAATGCGGTGAATTCCGGCGGCAATACATCGATTGATTGCCGTCCGCAGCACAGCGATGATCTGTATTACATCGTTCAGTATAACCAGACAGACTTCGATTTTCTGCGCTCACTGGCGATACGCTATGGTGAGTGGATGTATTACGAAGGCAACAAACTTATTTTTGGCCCTAAGCCATCCGGCAGCGCTATCACACTGGCTGCAGGCAATGATGTAGAGCATCTGCGCATCCATTCACAGGCTGCCAAAGCATCTTCCTCTTCAGCCGGTTTCGATCTGTTTACCGGCAGGCCGCTGACAGCCAGCCAACAGGCTCCCGCAAACTCTTCGGAAATGCTGCAGGTGACCACGCGCGCCGGCAATGATGTATATGCCAATGCCGCTACCAATTCATACTTCTCGGCCGCAGCCACACAAGGCTTGCTTGATATGGCCAACAAGCTGCAGCAGCAGGCCGCATCAGCCTCTTCTGTATTCATCTCCGGTAAGAGCGTTGATAGCTCCGTTAATGTAGGCTCCATTGTAGCCATTACGGATGAAGATGACCAATCAGGAAAGCAGTTTATTGTAATTGAAGCGGTGCATAACGCCAGCGCTACCAATGGCTATCACAACCAGTTTGTAGCCATTCCGGTAGATGTGGAAGTGCCTCATTACACCAATCCATGGGTTCATCCGAAAGCGGGTCCGCAGCCGGCCATTGTCAAGGAAAATGAGGACAATGATGGGCATGACCGCATTCGCGTAAAATTTCCGTGGATGAAAGATGGCGATGCTACTCCCTGGATACAGGTGCTTACACCGCACGCCGGTCAGGGCAAGGGTATGCGCTTCACTCCGGAAAAAGAGGAAGAAGTGATGATGGATTTTATAGATGGCAATGCAGAGCGGCCTATTATGACCGGCGCTGTATATACGGCTCAGAATAAATCAGGTACCAAAACAGGGGGAAACAATAACAAGGGGCTGACTTCAAAAAGCGGCGCCACTTTCTCTATTGATGATAGCGGAGGTAGCATTACCATCAGTGATTCCGGCGGTAACAAAGTGTTCATGGATGGTGCCGGAAATATCAAGATCAGCAGCTCTGCCAAGATAGAGCTGGAAGCTCCGGAAATTAATATCACTGCAACATCCAAAGTAAATATCAGCGATAAAGTGGTGGTAGATGTGGGAGCCAATAAAGTAACTACAGATGCGACCAATATCTCCAGCACCGCTACAGCATCCAATGAACTGAAAGGCAATAGTAATGTGAAAATTGAATCGGCAGCCAGCACAGAGATCAAAGGACAGGCTACCTCGGTATCCGGCACCAATGTAGACATCAACGGCACTGCCATGACCAATGTGAAAGGCGGCATGATCAATCTTAACTAACACCGTAATGGCAGGCTTTTACGAACAGAACCCGGTAACGCTTCGGATAGACAGGATGCGCATGAAGTGGAATGCAAAGGTGAATAATCCTGGCATTGAGCTCGTGCGCTGGCTGATCCAGCCCGATGAGCTGCGGATGGTAGAAGCGTTCAGCAAGCTCGAAGCCACTGAATACGCGCTTCTGCCGGATATGTTCCTCACTATGGAAGCCGATCTGACCAATTACAATGCTTATGAAGATGCGCTTACCAAAGAGTTTTTAGCCCGCTTCGATGATGAAAAAGCATTGAAAGAATTGGAGTCCGGGAAGATTAAAATTAACTGGGATCACCGGCTTTATAAGAACAATAACAACGTTGATTTTTTCGGAATGATGTACGATCACCTCTGTTCTTTTGACCAGTTTAAAAACAGCATGGTCATCTACCTGAAGCCGAAAAAGTTTCAAAACATTCAGGCACTCACTACATGGATCGGTGAAAAGCTGCCCAAGCTACCGCCGCGTATGCGCATTATGGTGCACGATTACCTGGATGGTGAAGCATACAATAATCTCATGACCGGAGACGACCGGGTAAGTCTGGTCGCTGATCTGGACATGAGCGGTGCGATCAAGGAAATATTGCAGACCAATGCCGGTAGCGGCAATCCCAAATCAAAATTTGCTAACTGTATTTTCCAAATGGGGCAGGAAGCAGGCAAGCAGAATGCAAAAGGCGTGGACGAGTGGGCCGGAAAGGCCATGGAATGCGTGCGTAAGCTAAAGGATACTTCTATGGAGATATCCCTTTACCTCGCGTGGGGCATCAATATGCAGATATTGAAAGAGCCCGAACAGACCATTCAGTATTATGAAAAAGCCAATCAACTGGCACAGGAAGCAGTGAAGAAGAATGAACAGTTATTTTCATCCTTACTGATACAGACTGTATCCTTCAAGGCCGCTGCATTTTTTCAACAAAAGAAATTTAAAGAAGCCGCTGCCGAATATACGCAGATGGCCGCTCATGCCAATACTTACCGCCAGCCGAATATGGAGATGGAAGCCCTGTGGCAACTGGGTGAGGTAAACAAGCGCATGGACAATACGCCGGAAATGCTGACCGCTTACAAGCACGCATTTACTTCCGGTTCCGTGATGGATGCAGATATGCTGAAGGCCACCAGGTACCCGGTAATCGCGCTCAATCTTTATGAGCTGACCGAGCATCTGGATTATGAATATGCTGATGAAATTGATGCCAGGATGCACAGCATTCTTGGCAAAGAATGGCGCGATATTGTAAGCAGGCAATATGTGGCTGCGCCCGTTATAGAAGAGGAAGAACTTTAAGAAAACGCTCAACCAATAATTAGATTATGCCTTTAGTCGCCAAGCATCTGGATATTATTATTGGGGTAGATATTCACATAACCATTTTCCCGCCGCCACCCGCCGGACCGGGACCAATACCACTGCCATATCCTTTCATGGCTATGATCTTCGACCCCATGGATTGGGTGCCGATGATCGGAGCTACCGTGAAAGTAAACAATATGCCGAGAGCAACAGCCTCTACACAGGGTATGCTCGCGGTGCCGCCATTACACCATATTCCATACGGCATAGGCTTTCTGCTGGAAGTGATGATGGGCAATGATCAGAAAATGTTTTTTGGCGGCGCAAAGACGCACGCCGAAGGAGCATTGCTGAGCGCCGGGCCATACATGGTGATGTCGTGCAACGATTTCGGGATGCCGCTATCGATTAAGCCGGGTAAAAACTGGAAACCGATCCCGAGCCTGTACCTGCCTTTATCTTCCAGCATTCCGCTGCCGATGGGTATGCCGGTGAATCTGAACGATCCGTTGGTGCCCGACTGGAGCAGCATGATTAAGGATATGCTCATCGGCGCAGCTTTTGGCTATGCCTTGAAAGGTGCGGGCTCGCTGCTCACCAGATTCAATCATTTCCTGAAGGGCACAAAGATGGGAGAGAGCAATCCTATCTCGCGCGCGCTTTGTCACCTGGGCTTCGAGCCGGTAGATCTGGTACGTGGCAATGTGGTTTCCTATGTAACGGATTTTGAGCTGCCCGGCCCGATTCCGCTGGTATGGGAGCGTCAGTACAGTTCCAACTCCTTTTTTGAAGGCTCTATGGGAGCCCGGTGGTGTACGCAATATCACCAGTACATGCGTTACAATCCTGCCGAAGCTTCGTTCGACTGGTTTACCCCGGATGGCCGGGAAATGCTGGTTCCCGATCTCCCTTATGGTGAATCATTATTTGCTAAAAGTGAGCGTTGTACTTTTTATCATGATGAAAAAGGCGTCCGGTATTTTAATCATAAAGAGCGCTTGTGGTATTATTTTGATTCAGCAATGGGCGATAAAAACTTTTATCGCCTAGCACGGATCGCCCGGCAGGAAGAACCCGGGATACAACTAAGCTATAACTTCAAAGGGCATTTAAAAGAAATCATTGACAGCGCCGGAAGAATACTGTTTATCAATACTGATGCTGCCGGACGGATCGTACAGCTTCTGCTGAATGAACCCGGCAACCCCCGCCAGATGGTTGCTTACAGATACAGTGAAGAAAATGATCTGGTGGAAGTATTGGACACATTCAATAAAGCAACAAAGATTCGCTACCAGCACCATCTCATGGTCGAAAAGACAGACAGGAATGGTGAAAAATTTTTCTGGCAATACGACAGCGATGAGCAGACTGCACGCTGTACACATACTTTCGGAGAGCACAATCTCATGAAAGGAAAGCTTGTATATGAGCCGGACCGCACCATTGTATTCGATGCTCTGGGTAATCGCAGTGAGCTGGTTCATGCAGGCGGGCTTGTAATAGAGGAAATCGATGCTTTTGGCTTTTCTAAAAAGCACGCTTACAATGAGAGTATGGAGTTGATTCAGGATGAGGATGAGCTTGAACGTAAAACACTTTATGCTTACGATTTTTTAGGCAACCGTATTGCCACTACATCTCCGGACGGAAATAAAATGGCTGCTGCCTATAATGAAAACGGGCTGATTGAAATGACACTGGATGGCGGAGGTGGCATAACTATCTATAATTATGATGAACGGGGCCTATTGATCCGCATGATTTATCCGGACAGAAGAGTTTTGCAATATGCATACGATGACCAAGGAATGCTTGGAAGCATTACCACCGCTACAGGACAGGAAATTGAAATAAAATACGACGCGTATTATAACCGGGTCGGCATGAAATACCCGGATGGACGTACAAAAAGCTGGAAATATGACTATGCCGGCAATTGTATTCAGACAACGCTTGCCAATGGTGCTGTAGAGCGGTATGACTACGACCCTATGGGACGCCTGACTGCCATTGCTGCTGCCAATGATAATTACATCCGCATTGAATATGACGCCTACGACAGCGCGCGCAAAGTGAAAGATAAGCTGTCAACGGTAGAGATGGAATATAACCCGCTTGGCCGCCTCACTAAACGTAGGCAGGGCGATAGCGTGATTGAATTCTTCTATAACTGCAACAATGAGCTTACGAGTGTAAAGAATGAGGCAGGAGAAAGTTATTATTTTAAATACGGCAGCAATGGCCGGTTGATCGAAGAAACAGGATTTGATGGAATCAAGAGGCAATTTATCCGCAACGAAGCCGGTGAGCTGATTACAATGGTTCAGCCGGACGGCGAACTAACAACTTATGAACATGATGGCGCGGGACGGATCACTTCTGTATCCTATGCAGATGGAACTGCCTGTTATTATGAATACGACGGTGCAGGAAGGCTTGTGGGCGCAGTGAATGAACATGCACAGATAAAACTGGTGAGAGATGCAGGCGGACGCGTAACTAAAGAAATTCTGGATGACGTAGAGATCATCCGCTCATACAATGTACTAGGTCTGCCTACTGATCTTCAAAGCAGTCTTGGGGCTGATTTTAAATACACCTACAACGATTGGGGGCATCTTGAAAAAATAACTGGAAGTGCAGGAGCTGATACGTGGCTTGCTCAGTTACAAAATGATATCAATGGTTTTGAACTTCAGCGGAATTTGCCGGGCGAGGCCATGCTTAGGTATGAACGCGATCAGACGGGTAAACCTATAGAGCAGATACTAACTACTCCTACTCGGCCGGATGCAGGAAAAAGGTATGGCTGGAGTGCAGGTAGCAGATTGCATAATGTAGCCGATTTACAGGAAGGCAATTTCACTACTTTTCAATATAATCCGGCCGGCCATCTGATAGGTAGTATAGGGTCTAGTCAGCAAACCGCTATGCCTGCCCATACGCTTCGCACGGCAGATGAAGTAGGAAACTATTATGAGACTGCCGATAAGCGCGATCGCAGATATGGCCCATCCGGACGACTGCTCTGGAAAAGTGGCAACGAATACTTTTATAATGAGCAGGGTAATCTGATAGAGAAGCGTGGTATAGATGGAAAAAGCTCAAAATACAGTTATTATGCTGGTGGTCTGCTCCGTAGTATAATAATCCCTGACGGCAGGCAGGTGCAGTTTACGTATGATGCCCTTGGAAGACGGATCTCAAAAAAAGTTGGACATAAAATAACCCGTTGGGTATGGAATGGAAATGTTCCACTGCATGAATGGCAGGAAAATGATGATGCCCCTACGACCATAAAGCCGGATGGCTCTATAGGCGCGTCTGCAAAAGAAAAGGTGGTGGCCTGGATGTTTGAACCAAACCGGTTTATACCCTGCGCCAAAATTACAGAAGCAGGCACATACAGTATTGTTACAGATCATTTGGGTACACCGACCCACATGATTGACAAAAATGGTAAAGTGGCCTGGCAGGCTAAGATGGATATCTATGGCCGTACGACCATTTCTGTAGGTAAGAAAGAAGATCTTCCATTCAGATATCAGGGACAGTATGAAGATGTAGAGACTGGTCTGTATTACAATCGCTTCCGCTACTATTCACCTGAAGAAGGAATGTATGTGACTCAGCAGGACCCGATCAGACTCAATGGTGGCTTCACTATGTACGGGTACGTTTTTGATCCGAATACCTGGATTGATCTCCTGGGCCTTACAGGTACTTATATGTTCACAGACGGTACAACCTGGTATGTTGGTAAAGGCCCGGCAGACCGGATGTACACATCTATGGGCCAGCGCGTAGGCGGTTCTGGAAATGTAACCCAAGGGCTGCACGTGGACTATGGCAGTAACGATACCGGCCTGATGACAGAAGCAGAGCTAATGCGCCGGAACTCGGCGGTTACTGATCCTGATTTTGCGAACGCAATCAACTCGCCCGGAGAAAAAATGCTGGCAGATGCGCAGAAAAATAATCCGGCTCTATATAAAGATATTACCCAGAAGGCTGATGACTTTGAAAAAGACTTCAATAAGGTAAAAGGCATTAAGTGTAAATAATGAATTTAAAAGCTGCAGATGGAATTAAAAGTTAGAGAGAATAATCACGGACGCTATGTGAAAATACATGCAAACCAATTTGAGGATGGAATAGAATTTGCGAAAAAAAATAATTGCAATGAAATTCAATTGACCGGTCCATTGGGTCAAAGTATCGATGCCATAGACTTTAAACCATTGGATCTGGTAAAGGAGCAGCTTACGGACATTTCTTTCTATGGCTTCAAAGATGTGAAAAAAATAGACTCGTTTGATGCTATTTATTCTCTTAAAAAACTGAAACGGATTTCTATTCAGGAAAAGCAGTCGTTCAAAATAGATCTTTCGCGCTTCCCTTCACTGACAGAACTTGGCAGTGAATATTGGAAAGGATTAGAGCATTTGACTGAATGCAATAATTTGATAAAACTCACGCTTACCAAGTACACGGGTAAAGATCTGAAAGAGTTTACACAACTTAAAAAACTGGCTGTACTACACCTGTACAGCTCAAAAACAGAAACACTCTCAGGTGTAGATAAAATTATTGAGCTAAAAGAACTTAATCTGACAAGAGACACCGCACTTGCTTCATTGGAGGGCATCAACCATGCAAATAAGCTACAGAAGCTGCATATAGAGAAGTGCAAACTGCTCACAGACTATGCCATTTTGAAAAAGAATAAGACAATCAGCGACCTGTTTATAGATAATCTTGATTCGATTGATTTTGTGGCCTCTATGACTGCTTTGGAAAAAATTACATTCTGGGATTGCAAAGACGGAGATATGGCACCATTACTTAAAGTTCCCCGATTGAAAGAAGTGGCATTCTATCCTAACCGGAAACATTATACGCACACAAAAGAACAAATCAACGAACTGATCAAAAAAAGGTGATTATGGCAAATCAGGCATCAATACCCACCGGCATTAGTCTGCTTCTTGTAGGAATAGCTATTCTGGTTTGCTCGCTCTGGCTTTATCAGCGCATGGCATTGGCAGAAGCACAGGGATTGCATTTCAGGATACACTGGTTCTTTTATGCCATCTATAAGTTTGCCGGTAAAGGCGTAGTTTGCATACTGATCGGGATCATCGGATTGGCTGTTGCAGGATTGGGAGTGCGTAAATTCTTTATAAAGTAATCGGTAACACCGCTTAAAAAGTAAGACAATGCCTAGCTTAGCTAATCTTCAGGCCGGTGTGATCTGTTCGCTTCCAACGGACGAGATGAAGTACAACTTTATCATGAACTACTGGGATATGGTCAGCTCGCAACCTAATGCCCGTCGCCATCTGGAGCATTATCGGAATGGTCGTGGTGTCGATTATGTAGAAGATGTGACGGCGCTTTTTGCAGCCAATCCGCGCGCAGCGCTCCGAATATCTCAACTGATTAATGCACAGATACGCATGGGCGCCACCACCAGCGGATCGATCGTAGGCCGTGGCGCAGATGATGATATTACACCACCCATCCGCCAGAGCGATTATGACGTTACAGACTGGATGAACGCGAACGGAAATATCGACGAAGTAAACTGGACGCTGGTAGGCACTTACGATCCTACAGGTCAGAATACCTTTATCCTTTCCATCAGAGATCCTTATACCTGGCATCCGCTGGAGCAGCGGGCTACACAGTGCATTCACCAGGCAATGGTGAGATTGCAGTCGGCCGGCGCAGCAGATTACATGACCGTAGGTACCGCTACTCTTACGCTGCCATCACCCAATCCGGCGCCCGGCATTTCGATCACTGATCTTATAGTTTTGTTTCAATAACCAATAATCACACATAATGCCCGCCACACTACCCGCCATATCCGCCCTTACACAGCAAGCATTGCACATTGCTGCGCGCGTTGCCACTGAAAACGGACATGCCTCCTATGGTCCGGCTCATATGCTCAAAGCATTATTGCATAAAGATCTTCCGCTGCTCAAGCAATTAGAAGCGCATGGAGCGGATGTGTATTATTTAGAAGAATGGGCAGAGATACGCATTGAAAGCTATCCTAAGAGCGGCAAGCCATCTGAGAGCCCGGAGGCAGATGATACCTGTGATCCTGTATTTAACGAAGCCGAACATTTACAAACCAAATTGCATTACAATCAGCTGGAGCCGGAATGCCTGCTCATTGCTGTATCCACGCCCGGCGTAGCGTTTGCTTATGAGCAATTGAAAACATACCCGCTGACCTCTGCACAGTTGTTGCAATGGTATGAATCATCCAACGGAGCTGCACCGGCGATCAATGGAAATGGCAACGCTGCTACAGGAAAAACATACAAAGGTTCAGGTGGCACAGAAGCGCTCGGAAAATATTGCATCGATAAATTGGCGCAGGCCAAAGGCGGTACATTGCTGCCCGTTATTGGTCGTGATAAAGAGATCCGCCAAATGTGCGAGATCATTAGTCGCCGCAGTAAAAGCAACGTCATTATCACCGGTGAAAGTGGAGTAGGGAAGACAGCATTGCTGGATGGATTTGCGCTCGCAGTAGTTGAAGGACGTGTGCCGGCGCACCTTGCCAACGTATCTATCTACGAAATTGATAACGGGGCTCTGCTGGCCGGTGCTGCTTATAAAGGAGAAATCGAAGACCGCATCCGCAAGATCATTCAGGACCTCAATAATCTGGAAAAACCGGTGTTATTCATTGATGAGATTCATACGCTTATCGACCGTAACAATCCCAACGGCGGCGCAACCAGCATTCTCAAAGCAGAGCTGGCTAAAGGCCTGCTCACCGTTGTAGGTACTACCACCATTGATGAGTACCGCAAAAGCATTGAAAAAGACGAAACATTCAGCCGGAGATTTGAAGTGGTAAAGCTCTCCGAGCCCGACAATGCTATTGCCGAAAAAATGCTTCGCAACCAGGCCGATACTTACCAGAAGCACCATAACCTGGAAATTGCCGACGAAGTGTTTCCCGAAGCCATTCGTCTCGCGCGCCGTTTCATCAAAGACCGCAAGCTGCCGGATTCCGCTATCGACTTGCTGGACCGCACCCTGGCCGTAAGCCGCATGGCCGCCGATACATCATTGCAGGATGTTGCACAATTCACCAGCCGTCTCACAGAGTTGAATGATCAGGCTACCGATGAAGACCTGCGCTGGCTTTATCACGAGATGCAGACCAGCCTTAGTCCAGTGTTGCTGGCTCGGTATAATGAAGAGAAAGAATTCAAGAAAATGATTGATCCTGCAGAAATGCGGGCGCACCTGATTGAGCTGTTGGAAGGCCTTACCGGCGCAGCTTCTGTGGAGAAAAAAGGAATTGACCCAACTGACCTAAGCGCGGTGGTAGCCAACGTTACGGGCATTCCCATTGGCAAAATACAGACCAAAGAGCAGCAGCGTCTGGTGAATATGGAAGATCACCTGCGCCAGCGTGTAATTGGCCAGGATCATGCATTGAAGACGGTGGCAGATGCCATTCTCGAAAGCCGCTCCGGCCTCAACAAAGCCGGTCAGCCGATTGCTTCCTTCTTCTTCCTCGGCCCAACCGGTACAGGTAAGACAGAACTGGCAAAATCACTCGCGGAATTTCTCTTTCAGGATGAAAATTCCATCATTCGTTTTGACATGAGCGAGTTCAAGGAAGAACATTCCGCCGCATTGCTGTACGGCGCTCCTCCCGGCTATGTGGGCTACGAAGAAGGTGGTATGCTGGTAAACAAAATTCGTCAGCAACCGTACGCTATTGTTCTGTTCGATGAAATTGAAAAAGCGCACCCGTCTGTATTTGACATTTTTCTGCAGATACTCGATGAAGGTAAAATGCACGACCGCTTGGGTAAAGAGGGTGACTTCTCGAATGCCGTTATCCTGTTCACCTCCAACATCGGTGCAGAGCATATCATCAATACCTTCAATGAAGGACAGATTCCTAAGTCAGAAGATTTGATGGAGATCATGACCCGCTATTTCCGTCCGGAATTTTTAGCGCGCGTTACGGAAATCGTACCATTTGCTCCTGTGAGTAAAGAGAATGTGCTGCGCATCTTCAACATTCACCTGAAGCCTTTGGTAAAACAATTGGAGCAGCAGGGTATTACTATGAAAGTGACTCCGGAAGCTGCCGAATATTTAGCGCATCTGGGCTTTACTCCAAAGTACGGAGTGCGTCCATTGAAAGGGGTGATACGCACCTCTCTGAGAAAGCCGCTCAGCCGTATGATTATTAATGCAGAAATACAGAAAGGCAGTACCGTGGAAGCCGCGCTGAGTGAGGCCGGGGAACTTACCTGGAATGTTAATAGATAAAAATTTGTACATTTAAACTGAATAATAAAACACTTAGCTATGATGAATTATGGCATTGGCGGTAATGAAGTTCAAACAGACGCCAGCGAAGCATTTGCCGACATTCCGCAGAACCGGACCCTGATGGCTGAAAAACTGACCAAAGACGCGCCGGTAAAACCAGAAGTAGTGCATGGATTGCAAACCGTAGAGCAAGTGTTTGGCCATTATAAGCCTGAGATCGGAATTGACTTTACAGATGCGAACGGAACTACCAAAAAAGAAGCATTGAAATTCACCAATCTCGGAGATTTCGGTGTTAAGGGGATTACCGAGCAGAGCGCTTTCCTGAAAGATAATCAGACCCAAAAGGATGAATATCTGAAGATCATGAAGCAGCTCAAAACCAATAAAATTCTGAAGGCAGCTCTTACGGATGCCGATGCCAAGCAGGCATTGCTCAATGCGATCCACAGCATGATTGCAGAGTTGAAGAACAATAAATAACCAATAAATCGCCTAGCCATGTCTTTCTTAGCCAAGTTGAGTCTGGGTAGTACGGAATATAACGTACTGACCGCCGATTATGAAATAAGTATGCCGGTTGATGCCAACAGCCGTCCCAATGGCAGCGCGACTGCCGGTACCTTGAACCTCACGCTGGAGTCCAACAACAAAAATGATCTTGTTGAATGGGCATCCAACCGTCAGAAAAAGAACGGCCAGATCACCTTCTACCGCCGCGATTCACAAAGCTCGCTGAAGACGGTTGCCTTTAGTGATGGTTATTGCATCAGCATGCGCGAGCAGTTTGATGCAAGCAGCGCAGATCCTATGCGCGTTACGGTACGCATCAGTGCGGGTGAAATCAAGATTAATAATGCCGCTACGCTGAAAAGACCCTGGAGCACCGCTGCCGCTGTGACGAAAGAAGCCAGCAGCGCAGCAGGCATCGACGCATCTTCTATCATGAGTGAGCAACCTGCAGCAGGTGGCGACAGTATGAGCAATGCAGGTGATATGGGCAGCCTTGGTAGTGCGGCAAGCAGCGCAGGTAGTAGCGTAAGCAGCGCCGCTCAGGGTGCCGGAGGGATGCAGCAGGAAATGGCTCAGCATTATGAGGAAGCCAAGACTACCGCAGACGCCGCATCTCAGACAGCTAATGCAGCAAAGCAATCTGCAGGACAGGCTCAGCAGGGCGCTGGCAGTGCAGCGCACGCTCCCGAAGCAGCAGAGGAAAAGATATCAAGCTTCATTCCTTAATCTATTACAACAAATAATACCAGAACATCCGTTCAATAAAATAAAACCTAAGCTACCATGAGCGAAGAAATGAAAATGCAGTCAGCCCCGTCAGAAGAAATGCAGGGCGCTCCGGCAAAGGAGCGTCAGGAGATAAAAAATCCGCTGGAGCTGCTCAGATCAAGTGGCGATAAAATGGCCAAATTTGGTGGTTTTGACCTCATCGAATCTTCCATTGAAGGCACGCAAAACCTGAATCCGGATCGCAAAGCGCGCCGCAATATATTCCTTACCGAATCACAGAAAAAAGCAGAGCGTGAAGAGTTGCTCGGCGCTCTCAATCAATGGGCAGATGTGCTCGGCTCCAACAATGAGATTTCTGATATGGTTTCTGAGTGCGAGCAGAAAGCAGAGCAGTGCCAGAAGGTATTGGAAACAAATCTTGCCCGTGCCATCGAAGAGAGCAAAGACTTAGAGCGCTCTTACCGCAATGTTGCCTTATTCTTTAAGAATACAGAAGGCGATAAGCTGAAGAATGTATCATTCCTCAATTGCGAACTGGATCAAATGAAGGACCTGGATAATACCCGCTTCGTTGATTATGTGCGCGAAGAGCTGAAGCAGAATTATGACCGCCTTGATCTACGCAACAACTACAGCATTATGGTATTGCCGGGCTATCTCGGTTCCAATAAAGTGGTGGAGAAATGGGCTAAAATTGCTCACGAAAATAAGGTGATGATGGTTACCGATTTTGAGCACTTGGATGCTCCCGACGATGTGATGGAAATGTTCGAGCTTGCCAACCTCACTGCGGGCGATAAATTTAAAAGCAATGTAATGATGAGCTGCAACTGGCTGGTAGGCCGCGGCAAGTTTGACGAGCTTGGCGAAGAGGAAGATCTGTACGTACCGCCAAGTGGTGCGCTCGCAGGCAAGATCTACAAAACGCTGATGAGCCAGGTAACTGCCGGTAAGAAATTCGGCTCGATGAATGAAGTGGATGGCGTAAAATTTGACCTTAAGAAAAGCGAGATCGCCAATCTGGAAAAAATGGGCCTCGTGCCAATGGTAAAGGAGTATGGCAAGGTCATGGCTTTCTCTGCTAAGACGCTTTTCAATGGTGACAACTTAGGCCTGCAGACTTACTCAGTGGTGCGTGTATTTGACTATGTGACCAAAGTGCTGATGGACTTCCTGAACCGTCGCGCATTCGAAAATTTCAATGCCAATACGCGTAAAGACCTGATGGGCCAGATCGTAAAGTTCCTGGACAATATCACTGGTCCGGATAAGTTAATCGAAGACTTTACCATCCGTCGCTTTGAGCAGGACCCGGTACAGAAAGATAAGATCCATCTCGACATTCACATGAAGCCATACTTCCCGGCCAAGAATTTCATGATTAAAATGGAAGGACAGAAAGGCGATGACGGCACCGAGTGGGATACAGATTATGCTCAGAATTAAAAGCATATTTTCAACAATACAGAATGCCTGGCTTACCATGCCGGGCATTCTTTTTTATCTAAATGAATGACCAAAATCGGGCTAATATCAGATACACACAGCCATCTCGACGAAGCAGTGTTCAGTCATTTCAAGGAATGCGATGAAGTCTGGCATGCAGGTGATTTCGGCAGTATGGAAATCGTAGAACAGTTGCAAAGCTTTAAACCGCTACGGGCAGTATGGGGCAACATAGATGACCGCAACATCCGGGCATTATTTCCCGAAGTTGCAGCGTTTCAGTGTGAGGATGTTTATGTTTACATAAAGCATATTGGAGGCTATCCCGGTAAATATGCGCCCGGCGTAAAAGACGCGATTAAGAAGAGTGGGGCACAGCTGTTCATCAGCGGCCATTCGCATATTCTCAAGATCATGTTCGATGAGCAGCTGCAGTGCCTGCACATGAATCCCGGTGCTGCAGGATTGCACGGATGGCATAAAGTACGTACGCTCATTCGCTTTGAGATCGATGGGAACAACATGAAAAACTGCAATGTGATTGAGCTGGGCAAAAAATAAATCAGGCGCGCATTAAACTCTTTTCTGCACAATACGTCTATCTTACATATCGCGATAGAAACCTTGGAATAGTATTTGATGCAGATTAACACGTACACACAACACCTAAAAAGACACTCAATGAAAAAGATATTCTTGGCATTCGCCCTCTTCGCAGCAGCCGCTGCAACTACCAATATCGCCAAAGCGCAGGTTAGCGTTAATTTTAACATAGGCAGGCAGCCATTGTGGGGCCCTACCGGCTATGATAACGCAGACTATTATTACCTGCCTGATGTGGATGCCTATTACAATGTGATGGACCAGCAGTTCGTCTACATGGATGGCGGCCAGTGGGTTTACCGGAATTCCCTGCCTTACCAATACCGCAATTATGATCTTTATCATGGCTATAAAGTGGTGATTAATGATCGTAATCCCTGGATGCGCAATGATTATTACC
This sequence comes from Chitinophagaceae bacterium, assembly GCA_965200035.1. GTDB lineage: Bacteria > Bacteroidota > Bacteroidia > Chitinophagales > Chitinophagaceae > UBA1952. The sequence goes on from OZ241334.1 coordinate 3,911,142, forward strand.
GTCGTCAGTATTATGGCTATCGTGGCCGCCATGGTCAGTCATTTATCCGCGATAGCCGGGACAACCGCTACTGGGCTAACCCTAATCACCCATACCACAATCGCTGGAATGGTGTAGACGAAAAAGCAGTGGATCGTGGAGATTACAATCGTGGTGGGTATAATCGTGGTGATCGCGGATATCGCGGTGGTGGCGGCGATTATCGCAGAGATGGCGACCGTCGTAATGAAGGTGGATACCGCGGCGGCGGACAGGGCAATGACCGTGGTAACCGCGGGAATGACAGAAGCTATCGTGGAGACGATCATGGCAACCGTGGCGGAGGTGATCGTGGTGGACGCGGAGAGATGCGTCAGGAAGGTGGCGACCGCAGGAATGGCGGCGGCGATATGAAGCATTAATCTTTCAACAGGATAAGCCAGATATAATCCGGGCACCTTGCCCGGATTATTTTTTTAAAATAGTTAAACCTTTAACTGAAAAAAGACTCTGACTATTAATACCATGATGCTGGTATGATTATTAATCCAAATCACAAACATCAACACAGAAAAACTATGAAAAAGCTATTGCTTGCATTCGCGCTTTTTGCCGGTGCTGTTACAACGTCTACTGTTTCCCGCGCGCAGATCCACGTAAGCCTCAACATCGGTAACCAGCCACTCTGGGGTCCTACTGGTTATGACTATGCACGTTATTATTATCTGCCTGATGTAGATGCATATTACAGTGTTGCCGATCAGCAATTCGTCTATAATGAAGGTGGCCGCTGGGTATTCCGTCCATCGCTGCCGGGCCGTTACAGCAATTATGATTTGTACAACGGCTATAAAGTAGTGGTAAATGACGCAAACCCATGGATGCGCAACAATGTATATTCCAGCAAATACCGCAGCTACCGTGGCCGTCACGGTCAAGCAGCGATCCGCGATAGCCGCGACAACCGCTATTGGGCAAATCCTGGTCACCCGCACCATTCTGAATGGCGTAACGTAGATCAGAAGGCAGTGGACCGTCATGATATGAGAAATAACAATCAAAACGACATTCGCCGCGATGGCGACCGCCGCAACAATGATGGCAGGAAGCACTAGATTTTTGCTATAGAGTATAATGATGCAGGTATCCGGGCGCATAGCGTGTCCGGATATTTTTATGGAAAGCATTTTGCCATGTTCCGGCCTTATCTTTGCGCCACCAAAAAGAATCTGAATCCATGCATAACGCCTATTTTCAATTTGCAGAGCCTAAAAATGAGCCGGTACTCAACTACGGACCGGGTACTGCAGAGCGCAAAGCACTGCAAGCCGCTCTTAAAGAGCTTAAATCAACCCACCGTGATATCCCGATGTATATCAACGGTAAGGAAGTGACCAGCAATGAAAAAATAGAGATTCGTCCGCCACATGAGACAGGATATTTGCTCGGTCATTTTTATAAAAGCGATGAGCAGCATGTAAAAGATGCCATTAAGGCCGCGCTAGATGCGCGCAAAGCATGGGCAGATATGGCTTGGGAGCACCGCGCAGCTATTTTCCTGAAAGCGGCAGACCTTTTGGCTACCAAATATCGCTTCAGAATGAACGCGGCCACCATGCTGGGACAAAGCAAAAATGCTTATCAGGCAGAAATCGACAGCGCCTGTGAGCTCATCGACTTCCTGCGCTTCAACGTGCATTTTCTCACCAATATTTACCGTGAGCAGCCATTGTCTTCTACCGGTATGCACAACAGGATGGAGTATCGTCCGCTCGAAGGATTTGTGCTTGCAGTAACTCCATTTAATTTTACCGCTATCGGCGGCAACCTTCCTTCGTGCCCGGCCATGTGTGGCAATGCAGTGGTGTGGAAGCCTGCCAATACGCAGATATACAGCGCCAGTGTATTCATGGAAATCCTGATCGAAGCGGGCCTTCCTGCTGGTGTAATCAATCTCGTATATCCTCCGGGACCGATGGTCGGCGATATCTGCTATCAGCATCCTGACTTTGCCGGCGTTCACTTTACAGGCTCTACAGGCGTATTCCAAAGCATGTGGAAGAGTATCGGGGAGAATATCCATAAGTACAAATCCTACCCGCGCATTGTTGGTGAGACGGGCGGTAAAGACTTCGTATTCGTTCACCCGACCGCTCACGTAGATGCAGTCGTTACCGGACTGGCACGGGGCGCTTTCGAATATCAGGGACAGAAATGTTCTGCTGCCTCACGCGCTTACCTTCCTGCCAGCCTTGCAAAAGGAATCAAGGAAAAGTTGATTGCAGAAGTAAAGACCATGAAAATGGGTCCGGTAGATGATTTCACCAATTTCATCAATGCCGTGATCGATGAAAAATCATTCAACAGTCTGGTTAAATATATTGATGGAGTAAAGGCCAGCAATGGACAGGCAGAAATCATCTGCGGTGGTACTGCTGATAAAACGAATGGCTGGTTTATCGAGCCTACCATCATCGAAGCAAAAGATCCAAAATATGTGACCATGTGCGAAGAGCTTTTCGGTCCTGTGCTCACCATTTACGTGTATGATGATGATAAGTGGGAAGAAATGCTGGATGTAGTGGACAGCACTTCACCTTATGCACTGACCGGCGCTATTTTCGCTCAGGATCGTCACGCGATTGAGCTGATGACGAAAAGACTGGTGAATGCCGCCGGTAACTTCTACATTAATGATAAGCCAACCGGCGCCGTGGTAGGCCAGCAGCCATTCGGCGGCGCACGCGCGAGTGGTACCAACGATAAGGCAGGCTCTGTACTTAACCTGTTCCGCTGGCTCAGCGCCCGCACCATCAAGGAAACTTTGGTGCCGGCTACCGATTACCGCTATCCGTTCCATCAGCACGAAGGCGCTATCTGATATTGCCAGGAATCAACTTACAAAGCATCCGGGTTTTTGCCGGATGCTTTTCAATGACAGGAACTGAATTAAGAGATTATTAGCACCGTAAACACTATATTTACTCAAACATTTTTATTAATGGATACTCAGAATAATTCCAATATTTTCAGTGACTATACACTGGAGCAGTCCGGTTCACATGCCGCTTCCAAAAGCTTTATTTCAAATGTCTTTATCTGGATGTTCGGAGCATTGCTGGTATCAGCTGGTTTCGCATACCTCTTTGCTACCAACGCGACATTGCTATCTTATCTGGTGGGTGAGCGTGGGCTTACCGGTCTGGGCAAAATTGCTTTGTTTGCGCCATTAGGCTTTGTGATGCTGATGTCTTTTGGCTTTAACCGCCTTTCGGCACCTGCGCTGATTGCTGCATTTTTTGCATACGCTGCTATCAATGGCATTACCTTCAGCTTTATTTTAATTGCATTTACACCGGGCTCTGTTGTATCCTGCTTTTTGTCGTCTGCAGCTATGTTCGGTATCATGGCAGTGATGGGTTACACCACCAGTAAAGACCTGACTTCCTTTGGCCGCATCCTGATGATGGGCGCTATTGGTCTGGTCGTAGCAATGATTATCAATTGGTTTATGCATAGCTCAGGCCTTAATTATCTGATCTCTGTTATTGGCGTGGCTGTATTTACCGGCCTTACCGCTTATGATGTGCAAAAGCTGAAACGCATTGGCGCTGGCCTTGAGTATCAGGATGTACCTGCTGTAAATGTGAAAAAGCTGTCCATCATGGGCGCGCTGAATCTTTATCTGGACTTTATTAATATCTTCCTGTTTATGCTGCGCCTTTTTGGGAACCGCAGGTAAGCTCTTGAGGAGATAATTTATTAACCGGAAAAGTCAGCCCAAAAGCTGGCTTTTCTGTTATTAACAGGCTTTTTACCCGCTAAAACATACTATCTTTCCCCGTTTTTAGTTATTATAGTATAGTGCAAAATCCGATTTCCAAGCTGGCATTTGTCCGTCCTGTTTTTCTGTTTCTTTTTTTCCTGCTCGGTATGTGCTGCAGCAGCCATATTGTATGCGCGCAGGTTTCTAAAGTTTCCAAAGCAAGAACAGATTCATTAAACCGAGCCCGTCAGCAAAAGCAGGACAGCCTGCGGACCGCGATGGAAGGGCAGCGCAGCGCTCAGAAGGTAAAAATTGAAGCCCTACGCGCTGTCCAGAAGAAATCGCTGGATAGTATGCGTACCACGCGCCAGCACAATCTGGATAGCATGAAGGCAAGCCGTAAAGGGGCGACAGATAACCTGGCGGCCATTCGTAAATACAGAGAGAGCAAGCGTTATAAAGACAGTGTTGCAAAAAGCCGTAATGACAAGATTGCCATTATACGCAGCGGGCAAAAGGCAAAGTTTGACTCGCTCAAAACCATTCGCCAACGCAGCACAGACAGCACAATTGCCGTTCGTAAGCATACAACAGATTCTCTAAAAGCCTTTCAGAAGAAAAGAGGGGACAGTCTCGCAGTAATCCGCAAATACAGGGAAAGCAAGCGTTATAAGGATAGCGTGATCGTTGTGCGGAAGGTGCGTATGGATGAGTTGGCAAAGGTCAGAAAGCAGCACAACGACAGCCTGTTCACCATCCGTAAGGCAGGCATCGACAGCATGAAAGCTGCCAGAAAGCACATTTTTGACAGTACCACTGCCGTACGCACTAAAATGCTGGATAGTCTCAAAGCTGTACGTAAGGTAAAGGCAGACAGCTTGGCCAAAATAAAAGCAGAGCACGACAAGGTTCAGAAAGCCAGAGAGAAGCAGAAAGAATCGCTGGCGAATGTGAAGTTTGAGCTGAAGCTGAAACAAAAGCGATCGGTGTACAGTAATACAAAAATGCTGAAGAAGAAATGGGGTTTGCCGAGACAGATCGTGCAGAACACGTTCACGCGGTACAACTATTACTTCAATGCCGAGCGGAAAATGGAGGAGGCGAAGCTGAATATGGAGCGGCTGGCCAAAGACGATTACAACAAACCCATCGCGCTGTTCTCCTTTGATCCCAACAGAGATTCCACTGTATTGGCATCCGATATGGATAGCATCATTCAGAAGACATCTCTCGGCATTCAGATACATGATCCCCGCACCAAATGGGGTGATGATCTTTATCTGCTGCTGGGGCAGGCCTATTATTTTAAGGGAGATTATAACAATGCCGAAGCGTCTTTCCGCTATATAGTGGCCATGCGTGCTAAAGAAAAAGCGGCCAAAGAAAAAAAGGATGCTGAGAAAAGAGGCTATTCCAAATCCAAGAAAGAGCAGCCAAGCGTTGTGGATGAGGATAAGAAAAGCATGCTTGATTTCCTGAAGCATGAGTCGGCCAATAATGATGCGCTGCTATGGGTAGCGCGAACGTATACACAAGCCGGCAAGTACGATGAAGCTGCATCTGTGCTTGATCTGCTGGGCAACGATACCAAATTTCCGGAAAATATGCGTGGGAGGCTAGCGCTTGAGCTGGCCTATCTGAACCTGAGTCAGGGGAGTAGACGGGATGCGGTAAAGCAGCTCGTCATCGTTTCCGCAGACAAGGAGCAGGAATATTTTATCCGCCGGCGCGCAGCCTTTCTGGCCGGACAACTGCTGGAGCAATATGGCGATTATAACGGTGCTGCAGACCAATATGCAAAAGTAGTGGATCTGCTGCCTAAGATTGATATGGATTTTTATGCGCGGCGTAACCGTGCTTATAATCTGATGCTTGCCGGTGGTAAGCAGGATGAGGCAGTGGCCTCACTGAGATCCATGCTGAAAGATGGTAAGTATGTTTCCTACAATGAGCAAATCTATTACGTATTGGGTCGCCTTTCCATCAATGGAGGTAATCAGGTGGATGCGGAAATTTATCTGAAAAAGAGCCTTGCTTCCGCCAAGACAACGAAGAAGCAAAAAGCATCTACTTTTGCAGCGCTGGGAAATATCTATTATAACCAGGGCAATTGGGATGATGCAAAGCGCTATTATGACAGCTCATCAAGGCTTGCTTCTTATGCGGCAGAAGATACAGCAGTAACCATTGCGGTAAAGCGCAATAAAGTATTGGATAAGGTAGCTGGTCCTGCGCGCGTCATTCTGGTGCAGGATAGCCTGCTGGCCATGTCGGCCATGAGTGCGAAAGAGCAACGGGCTATTGCCAGAAAATACATCCGCTCAATTGAGCAAAGCCGTGCAGACAGTGCGTTGCGCGCCGAAAATGCCGCTAATGCCCCTGCGGCCGTTACAGAGCCGGAACCCGGAGGAAGTACAATGAGCTGGTATTTTTCCAATCCAACCCTTACGCAGCAGGGCTTTACAGAGTTCAAGCGCAAGTGGGGTAACAGGACTTTGACCGATAATTGGCGAAGAGCCGCATCTACAAGTCTTGCGGGCAGCAATACGACTAGCGGCAACAGCGCTCCGACCTTCACCGGCGGAACAACGGCTCCCAATATCGGGCTGGATGAAAACGGAATCCCTACTGAGGAAAGTCTGCTGGCCGCTGTTCCATCTACCCAGGCACAGAAGGACAATGCTACCAAACAGGTTCAGCGCGCTTATGTGGATCTTGGTTCGGCGTATGTAACTGATCTGGAAGATTATCACCGTGCAGGCGGCACTTTCGACAAGCTGGATACCCGCTATACAACTCATCCGTACAGCGATGAAGAGCTTTATTACCGCTATCTTACCGCGCTCAGGCAAAATAATCTGCCGCTGGCCAAAACATTCAGTGATCGCCTGCTGAAAGATTATCCAACCTCTAAATGGACTGATAATGTAAGGCCTTCAGGTGATGGAACGGATGATAATGGACTGCTTACGGCAAGTTCCGGCACAGTAGCTAATTATTATGATGAAACATACAATCTGCTGATGCAGCGCCAGTATGGAGAGGTAATGAGCCGCTCGCGGGTAGGAAGGCAGCGCTATAAAGATGAAACGTACAATAGCCGGTTCCGTATTATGGAAGCTATTGCCTTTGCCGGTTCCGGAAATTATCAGCAGGCCGATACTTTATTAAGTGAGTTCATCCGCACGCATCCGTCTGATTCATTGCGCAGCTGGGCGGATAATGTAATGCTGTATGTACAGACACAGAAAAAAGCGGCGGACACCTTAAAACCCGCTCCGTTACCTATAGCGCCACCACCAGCTACAACCGGCAATAATCCATCCGTCACCAACAGCAATCCGGCGGTTGCTAATAACAACAGTAATAATAACAATAGCACACGGCCACCGACAGGTAGCTTTCCTGCGGGAAATGCGCCTCCGATGCCTGCACCGTCAGGACCAGCCTTACCTTCAACTACGACCAATACATCACCTGCGGCTTACACCTACAAACCCACTGAGGAGCATTATTTTGTATTTTATGTAAAGAGCAAAGACAGTAAAACCATGGGCCTGAAGGCGGGCATGAATGACTTTAATACCATGAAATTTACCAGTGCTAATTTGTCCAATACGCTGGATATGCTGAAAGGCAATGAAGCCATGGTAGTTGTAAAAACGTTTAAAAATGCGGCGGCCGCGAAAAGCTATTTGAGTGAATTCCGCAAGACGACCATTCTGACCCGTGAATTTCAGCCGGATCAATACCAGACGTTCGTTATCTCTGCCAACAACTATCAAAAACTGATAAATGATAAAGATGTGCAGCCATACCTTATTTTCTACCACAGTAAATATTAGATGATAAAAGTTGTAAAGAGGCAGCTTCTCCAATTGAGAAGCTGCCTCTTATCATTTAAAAAAGGAGAAATTAATCAGAACAGGTTAAAATAAAAACAGCCCCCAAGACTGAGAGCCGTTGTTAACCAATAAACCGCACTATGAATGTCCAAGACCGGACGTATATAGTTCACAGAATATAGATCAATAACCGTGCCAAATTTTTTAGAAGCGAGAAAAATGGAAAAATATTTATTTACATATATCGTACCGAATTGAATTTTAAATTTTTGCTTCAAAAATAATTTTTTCAGGAAATTTTCAGTAAATTAGAATACAGCTTAGAAAATATGCAAACAGAAGAAGAAGTTATCAATGAACGGGCAGAAGCAGAGAAAAAAACCATCCTCCGGGAATACCGGGCATTGCTGCGTGCACTGAAGCAGCGTCTGAAAAAAGGCGATAAAGACCTGGTACGCCGCGCATTTGAGATCGCGGTAGATGCACACAAAGACATGCGGCGCAAAAGCGGGGAACCATATATCCTGCACCCGTTGGCTGTTGCCAGAATTGTAGTTGAAGAGATCGGACTGGGCGTAACTTCTACCATCTGCGCGCTCCTGCACGATGTAGTTGAAGATACAGAGCTGACCCTTGAAGATATTGAACACGAATTCGGGTCTTCCTATGCACGCATTATAGATGGGCTTACCAAAATATCCAACGTCGTTGACCTCAAGTCTGATACTACTGTACAAGCGGAGAATTTCCGTAAAATCCTGCTGACGCTCGCAGATGATCCGCGCGTGATTCTCATTAAGCTTGCAGACCGGCTGCACAATATGCGGACGCTGGAAAGCATGGCGCGTGAAAAGCAGCTCAAAATATCATCCGAGACTACCTATATCTATTCGCCGCTGGCGCACCGCCTGGGTCTGTACGAGATCAAATCGGAGCTGGAAGACCTAGCGCTGAAATATACACAGCCAGAGGTATTTATGGAGATTTCACAGGGGCTGAAAGAGACCAAACGTGAGCGCACCAGATACATCAATGAGTTCATCCGCCCGATCAAAGAACAGCTGGAGGCGAGCGGATTTGAGTTTGAGATATTTGGCCGGCCAAAAGCCATTCATTCTATCTGGAACAAGATGCGCACCAAGCACGTGTCTTTCGAAGAGGTCTATGACATGTTTGCCATCCGCATCCTGCTAGATACCCCGCAACAGAACGAAAAATCGGATTGCTGGAAAGTATATTCCATCATCACTAACTTTTACCGTCCGAGCCCTGAGCGGCTGCGCGACTGGATCAGCGTGCCCAAGGGCAATGGCTACGAAGCGCTGCACACCACCGTGATGGGCCCTATGGGGCGGTGGGTGGAAGTGCAGATACGTACCAACCGGATGAACGAGATTGCGGAGAAAGGTCTTGCTGCACACTGGAAATATAAAGAAGGCACATCCGCAGGCGCGGAAAGCAAGCTCGATCACTTCCTGAAACACCTGCGCGAAATACTGACTAATCCTGAAACAGATACGCTGGATTTTCTGCAGGATTTCAAGCTCGATCTGTTTACCGAAGAAATCTACATCTATACACCGAAAGGGGAGATGCGCGTGCTGCCCAAAGGCGCTACCACGCTGGATTTTGCGTTTGATATTCACTCGGCGCTCGGCGCTCGTTGTATTGGCGCAAAGGTCAATTACAAGCTCGTACCGCTGAGCCATCAGCTCAAGAGTGGTGACCAGGTAGAGATCATTACCTCATCCAAGCAAAAGCCTTCGGAAGACTGGCTGAATTTTGTGACGACCGGCAAAGCTAAATCGCGCATTAAATATTACCTGAAGGAAGAGAAGCGGGAAATAGGCGAAGAAGGCAAAGCTATTCTCATGCGCAAGCTCGATCACATAGGTCTGCATCTTACTGCGCATAACATCAATGAGCTGTGCCTGCATTTTAAAAAGCCATCTCAGCTGGATCTATTCTATGGTATTGCAGTAGGAAGCATTGATGTAAAGGAGCTCAGGGAATTTACCGTACACGGCGATAAGCTGACCGCGCCTGTAAAGGAAAGCAAGGAAACAAAGATCGATATCAAAGTGGTAGGTGATGAGCCGAAGCACCCTGCCAAGCCGCAAAAGCCTGCTGAGCTCATCATCTTCGGCGAAAGCTCCGATAAGATTCTCTATAAGCTGGCGCAATGCTGCCAGCCAATTCCCGGCGATGATGTGTTTGGCTTCATCACTTCCGGCGAAGGGCTTAAAGTGCACCGCACCGATTGTCCCAATGCCGCGCAACTGTTGGCTAATTACGGCCACCGGGTAGTGAAGACCAAGTGGGCAAAGAACAAGGAAATATCCTTCCTCAGCGGAGTGCATATAGTAGGTGTGGATGATGTGGGCGTAGTGCAGCGCATCACCAATATCATATCCGGCGATCTGCAGATGAATATGCGCTCGATGAGCATTGAGTCGAAAGATGGGGTGTTTGAAGGTACGTTCATGGTGTTTGTACACGACCGCGAAGAGCTGGATAATCTCTGCGACAAGCTGGCCATGCTGAAAGAAATTCATAAAGTAGAGCGACTGGAAAGCAATGAGGTACGCTGATGACTGGCCTGATTTTTCTGCCCGATCTGTAACTGAATTATTCCCCACCAAAATTTGATTACCCAAAAATGTCTGACACAAATACGCTTTACAGCAGCTATCAATCGCTGACGCAAAAAGCCGCCGACCTCAACAATGCTGCAGCAGTGCTGGGCTGGGATCAGGAAACATATATGCCGCCAAAAGGCTATCCATTCCGTGGAAGGCAACTGGCAACGCTTGCTACCCAGGCGCACGAAATCACCACGAGTGAAGCTTACGAAAATATTCTGCAAGAACTAGGTAGTCGTGGCGACCTTACTGATGTACAGGCGCAGAATGTACGGCTGAGCCTGGAAGATTTTGAAAAGTCTAAAAAGCTGTCTTCGTCTTTTATTGATGAAGTGACGCAGGCCAGCAGCAGTTGCCTGAATGCATGGATCAACGCGCGCAAACAGGGTGATTTTAAAATATTCGCCCCTGAGCTGGACAAGATGATTGCGCTCAAGCGGCAGCAGGCAGCGCTCTATGGCTATGAGGCGCACCCTTACGATGCGCTGATGGATGACTATGAGAAAGGGGCATCTGTGACGATGCTGGACGCGGTATTCGGTAAAGTAAAAGCGGAGCTTCCTGCTTTACTACAGCGTATCAGCCATGCAACCCAAGTGGATGATTCGTTTTTCAACAGGCATTTTCCGCGCCAGCAGCAATGGGATTTCTCGCTGGATATTTTAAAGAGCATTGGCTATGATTTTGACGCCGGCCGTCAGGATTATTCCGAGCATCCTTTTACCACTTCTTTCGCGCCTACCGATGTGCGGGTGACTACACGGGTAAATGAAAATGATCTGGCCTCACTGCTGTGGAGCAGCATCCACGAAGGCGGACATGCGCTCTACGAACAGGGATTGCCCGATACACAATATGGTATGCCACTGGGCGCTGCTACCAGCCTCGCTATCCATGAAAGCCAGAGCCGGCTGTGGGAGAATTGTGTAGGCCGGAGCTATCCGTTTTGGAACCATTTCTATCCGGTGCTGCAAGGTCGTTTCAAAGATCAGCTGGCCAATGTTTCAGTTGAGGCTTTCTATAAAGGAATGAATAAAGTACAGCCATCGCTGGTGCGTACCGAGGCCGATGAGATCACTTACCATTTCCATGTGCTCATCCGTTATGAGATAGAAAAAGCCCTGATCGAAGGCAATATAAAAACAGAAGACCTGCCTGCCATTTGGAATGAGCAATACGAGCGTTATCTAGGCATACGCCCGAAGAGCGATGTAGAAGGGGTATTGCAGGATGTGCATTGGAGCCACGGCAGCTTTGGCTATTTCCCCACCTATTCACTGGGCAGCTTTTATGCAGCGCAGTTTTTTGAGGAGGCGCAGAAGCAGCAGCCACAGCTAATCGGCCAAATCGGGCAGGGTGAGTTTGCCGCTTTGCTGCACTGGCTTCGGGAAAATATTCATCACTACGGCCGCCGGTACCGCTCTGAAGAGCTTTGCCAAAAGATCACCGGAAAGGGACTGGACTTTGAAGCGTTTATGCGCTATGCCAACAATAAATACACGGCTATCTATGGTTGATAAAAATGGCTGAGCTCAGGCTCAGCCAATATATTTTCTTACTTGGAACTGGTACGCTACATAGAGTCCTTGAACCATGACGAGCTTAGCTTTCTGAAAAAGAAAGAGGAGCGCGACCGGCACTACTTTTACCGCGCGGTCAGGGCGATCATGATTATCTGCTTTGTGATTCCTTTTCTGATTGCCTGGGTGGCAGCCATCTATGGTGTGCCCAATGCATTTGGCTACCGCAAGTATTTCACCGGCGTAGTTTTTTTGGTTTGCTTTGCCAGCCTGTGCATCTACATCTCCTACTATTATTACCTGCGCAAAGTGAAGCTGGATATTCACCATCATACGAAAACGGTAGAGCGCACACAGATCACCCAAAAGAAATTTATGCCGCAGAACGGTGGATATTATTTCTACATCAACTCTGAGGTAAAGCTCAGCATCGAAGTGAGCGAGCAGGACTATCACCGCTTAGAGGAAGGCGATGAAGTGAATATTGAGTACACTACCTACTCAAAGCAATACCTGGGCTACTTTTGAGGCGCTGCATCTGTGTCCCAGACCTGAAGGCCTGGGTTAGCGATGTCTGACGTTGGCTAAAGCCGGACTTTCCTCCGGTTATCCGAATTTCTGCAATATACTTATGCAGTTACCGCCATCTTTGCAAAGTGGCGCTCAATGAGCCTGCCCAGTACCGGAAACAACCTGCTCAGATTTTCTGTAGCGCGCGCCGTCCAATTGTAGCGGGAAAGCTCGTAGTCACGTTCCGCTTTCAGGTAAAATACATTACCGTTAGACAGCCTGATCTCAAAAAGGCAGTCGGGTGAAATACAATCGCCCAGCCCAATGGCCTCTCCATTAAAAATGCCATCAGCCATCCGGATCTTGAACGGAATTCTTACGGTGCTTAACTTAAACATATCCTGTCTTTTAGTCGTTATGAAATCGCAGTTCGAAAAACCGTGCCAGGCATCGTTAAGGTTGTGGTTGGTTCAGTTGCGCAAGCAGCGTATTGATCTGTTCATTACATGATTCCAGTTGTCTGCTATAGCGGTCCGTGCGTTCTTCTGTGGCTTTGGCCATCAGCTCCATGCTTTGAATACGCAGCTCACAATACTTTTTGAGGTTGCGGTTTCGTTCCCTGATCTGTGCAGGTAGTTTCAGCTTTTCCACATCTGCAAGAAGTATAAGATTGCTTTTCCAGTAAGCAATGCCCTGCCTACGGAACAGCAGAGCGGCAGAATCTTTAGGAGCGCCTTGTGGAATATTATATAAAGTAAGCGCCCTGGCCTCATTGCCGGTAAAAGCTTTCATCTTCGCCTCATAAATGCCAATGTTGTTCGGCAAAGATTTATAAAAGCCAAATGAACCGGCAAGAACGAGCACGGTAACCAACGCCAGTGTACGGTACTTCAGATTACGGTTCTCCGGCTTTTTCAGACCTGGGATAAATGCATAGCCGATCACCGCACCACAGATCAGCCCGCCGATGTGTGCTGAATTATCGATGCCGCCTTTAAGCCCGCTGAGCAGATTGTATCCTACAAATATGGCGATGCTTACCAGCAGGGGCTTCCTCGAAGACCGCTCAATAAGATTGGTGGTGAGCATCGCCAGAAATACCCCATACATACCAAATATAGCGCCGGATGCGCCCGCACTCACCGTGATGTCGTGCCACCATACACTCGCCAGGCTGGCAACAATACCGGCCAGCATATAGGCCGTGAAGAAGCGCATCTTGCCCAGATATGGCTCCAGCAGAAAGCCAATATACATGAGCGCATACATATTGAGCAGGAGGTGTATCACTCCAATGTGCAGGAAGAAATTGGTGATGAGCCGCCACCACTGGCCGCCCAGCGTAGCCGGGCTATAGTTGGCGCCCCAGCGAATGAGGCTGTCCGTAGTTGGCTCCATGATGTTCACCCCGGAAGCAACCATGACGATGAAGACCAGAATGTTCAGATTGAGGAGCAGCGGAGTCACGAAATAACCTTCCACCGGCTTGAACAGCGAGAGCAGATTACCGGTTTTGTCCTGCGGCGGCGGATGGGCTATCAAGTCCTGCTCACCTGTAGCCAGATAAGGGCTCAGTTCTTCATAGCGCAGCTCCAGCGCTTCAGGAGTGGCTATTTGTCTCAGTGCATGAAATGCTGCGATGAACGCCTGCGTATTCTTTTTGTTCCGTCCCCAATCCATCATTTCAGTGCCGGTAGCGCTGCTTTTGATCTCGGCAACATCACCCTGGATTTTTACCACAATCTCCGCATTGCGTTTCACAGCGCCATTTCCGGTATTGGCTACAAAGCCGCTCTCGCTGATGTACCGGATGGGCCATTGGCTGCGCTGCGCTGTCTCCAGTGCCAGTATGAGGAACTGTTCTCTGGTAAGGCCGTCCAGGGTAATCGTATCAATATGTTTGGGTATTAATCCAATAGCCATAATGGGTTTGTATGCTTGTGAAGCGCAAAGTAAGGGTTAGTTGCGCGCAGCGCCCATTGATCGCGTTGATAGCTATAGAGTATATTATGAAGGGTGGGGCATACATGCACGGTTCCGGAACTGCCAATACTATAAGGGAATAAAAAAACTGCTTTGAAAAGCGGCTAGGTTCTTAATTGATTCGTGGCCCGTCGCTCATTACTTCCAGAAGGTGACAATAACCCCACTGGCTACAATCAGCGTGCCGCCCATCAGCTCACGTCAGTGGATAAAATAAGTTCGAATAAATAACCCACCTGATCAGGTGGGTTATTTCATTACGCTGTAATGGTGGCTACTACCGTTTCGCTCCACGGGCCGCATTCGCCCACCGTGTTTTCCCAGCGCAGCCAGTAGTACACCGGCTTGCCCGCATCGACGCCGTCATAAGTGGCTATGTAGGGCGAGGCTGTATCGGTAGCCAGGTATTGCAGCTCCTTCGGGTCTGCCGGGGCATCACCGCCTACCTTGTGCCATATCTGGCAGCCGCGCACGCGGGCGGGCTTGGCCCTGCTCTGCGGGGTGGCCTCATCGGTAAAGGAGATGGTATGGCGCAGGCGTTCGCTGGTATTTGCTTTTCCTACGGGGCGGGTAGTGGGTAGGAGCGTGGGGGTAGAAGCGCCGCGCGCTTTAATGTTCAGTGTAGTCCGGTCCTGCGGCGTCAGCCTGCTTTCAGCAATATCTGCATAAAGCGCCCGCAGCTCTTCCTGAAGGTTTTCTCTGGCCGTATTCTTCATGCTGGTAATGGTGGCAGTGCGTGTATTGGCGTTGGTGGATGACGGATATACATCATTCCAGCGCAGCAGCAGGCCATTCAGCGCATCAATGCTATCATTGGTGATGCCCAGTCTTGCGGCATTGTCGGTGAGGTGGGTAGTGGCCTGCTGAAAATAATTGTTCAGCTCAGCGTCTGCTGGTGGGAATGGTCCTCTTTCCATAATTGTGGTGTTTTAAAAAGTGAGTAGCTAACATAATGTAATTGTGCAACTATGTATTACTTATGATTTATACCAATTAATTTGAATGATAAAATTTTATTTAAATGAAATAGTTTAAACCGTTGCAGCGTGGCAGAATGCCTCATTACTTTTTTTAAGAGTCGGCAACGATATACCTGTGGTAATAGATGATATGACCAGTATTATCTGCAACGCGTTGCCAACGACTGGCGACATGTAGCGAATGGCTGGCGACATGTAGCGAACGACTGGCGACGTGTAGCCAATGACCTGCGACTCGATCTTTAACCGCTAGAAATGAGAAAGGAGCGGTATGTGCCGCCCCTTTCCTACTTATTAATCAGCCGTTTATCGGACTATGGTTAACACCAGTATTTAGTCGTGTTTTTGAAAGACTTATTGGATTGTGCTTGAGCATAGGTAGCCAATAAACATAGGCAACCTATTCATAATTGCTGTTTTATCAGGTTTCTCCTTTCTATTTTTAAGCCCCTCTATCTCCTTCTGCTGCTGAATCAACAACAGCGTCAGCTCCTCTACCTTTTCCAGCAGCTTTCCTTTAATGACCCAACTGATAGGTAATACCTACCTTAAATAAAAGGTCAGAAGGTCTTGCCTCTTCAGTCTGGAAAATGGCTATATAATTAAGCCGGTTGAGAATTCAACCGGCTTTGCTCATTTGCATTTTAAAATGCCTATTGCAATCAAGACAGTTTCGTAACCCGCAAAAACTTACTACGGGCAAAAAACAAATAGTAGGCGATAGTCAGCATATATAATATTGGAAACCCGGTTATAGCATAAAAGACATAGTCGCTCTTGACGTCAAACAGCATTACTGCCAAAGCTGCAAGCACAGACAATATGAATAAGACGCGCAGCACTATAGGTTGACTGATCATGATGACCGAGTTTTCATTGGCAGAGAAGCAGGTACGAAAATGATTCAGTTTTACTACCAGATTCGTTTCCTGTTGCAGCTTTATATCAAGACTGTCAGTAAATACATTGATAACGCCAAGCTTTTCACGATCGCTTTTAATCACCATAGGCAATGCCAGCGAAAAGAAATCAAATGATCTGATGAGTTTCATGTGTTTCAATTGTGTGATAAATCAAGTTAATCCCAACCCTGGGCTTCCAGTCCTGAGCAAATTACACCAATTTCAATTCCACCGGTAGAGCCGCACAGATCAGCTAAGCCAAATCTCATCCATTTCATTCTGCTGGTTAATGCTGGCGGATTAGCTGTTGGGTCTGTTTTATGCATCCAGTCCTCCAGATTATTTCCTGTAGTCCAATATTCATAAGATCCCATCGCAACACCACACATCGTTTTTATAGTGGTTGCCTGATCAGGATTAGTGATTATGGCATTTTGGCAAAAATCCAGAACTTGAGCATTAAATTCTTCAGTCGTGTTTGCCTGCTCACCAGCTTCTTTCAATTTTGTATATAATCCTCCAAAATTGTTATCATTACTGACCTTCTCCTTCAATTCATCAATTTTAGCCAGTGCAGCTTCCTTTGTTTGACAAGAATTTGCAAAATCCATTGCTCTTTTATATTCGTCATCATTCGGAAAATTAAGTGTGATATACTTTTTAATCACTTCAACACCGGCTAGGTATTCTTCAGGCTTGTTTGATGGCATCTCTACCAATTCTTCGGACAAATAGAGTTATGAAGATTAGCAATACCTGCAAGCTCATCGCTTTAATTTTGCGACTCTATACCTCTATTTTGTACAGAGGTGGGCATAGAACTTGAATTGATATTGCCATTATCCTTTTGGCAGGATGTAGCAGCAAGTATTATCAATACTAATAACGAAGTAACTAACGATGTTTTTTTCATTTTTAATAGGTTTTAATTAAGTTTTTAAATCTTGGATTTTGTAGTAGCATAAGCCGGTAACGCTACCCATTTTTCAATTTTTTAAAATTGAGGTGGAGCTTGTTTCGAAACATTTTTTTTGTTTTAAAAAGTGATAACTACGCGCTAAACGAAATAGCGAGGCCACTTTTTTAGAAAAACAAAAAAGAAAGTAAAGGGAAAAGAAAACTAAAAGTGTCCACGAATTGTCGTGGGGTCTTTCGCATTACTCGTCACTGAGGCAGGTGGAGTGCCGTGAACACAAGCAATACTAAAACGCCCACGACGATGCGCGGGCGCTTAGTACTTACGCTTGCTGTGCTCAAAAGTTCCACCTTTTTCAGTGACAGCCTCGTAAATAGCCAAGCGCTATAAAGAGATAAATTAATTCCAGCCTTATAAAGAACTGCCTACGAACTATAATCGTAGTGCAGTTTATTGGTTAGGCGCAAACGTATGCATAATAAGCGAACGGTCAAATGCTTGCGCGAAATATTTTTCCCCACTGGCGCGAGCATGAGGCGTTTGGACTGTACGTTATACTGCTCGTGCCTCGTATATGGCACGAGTACGCTACGCACTCAGGCCTGGCGGCATACTCGCGCCAGTGGTAGTGAGAGAAAGAGAAAGGGGAGACTTGTCAAGCCTATCTGCAGTGTACCCAACAGGCGCTACATTCATCTGCTGTTTTATCTGGCATGAAATTGGAAGTGCTTTTTAAGATACACAACAAGAAAATATTATGAGCTTCACCCGATTAATAATCGCGACTGGCATTTTACTAATCACTCTGGCTTCCTGCAATAACGATACCCCGCATGGAGAGTCACCCTTGGCCACTGCTAAAAAAGTGCTGCCTGTAAAGAAGGATACAGTCAGCACACCAGCGCCCGATGCTAGCGCTGTCCGGTATCATGTGCTTGTCAAAAAGGACAGCCTGCGCAAGCAAATCAACAAAATGTACACATCTGAACAGCGCTACATTATCTATGCGCTTAACCGGGTAGATGCCGCCAATTCCAACCGCCCGGATACGCTCATTATACCCGATACGCTTATGCCGGATATGATGTCTTATTCGCCGTTTCCGGCGCAGGTACCTTTCCTGAAAGATGTAAAGAAGATTGTGTTCTTTTCTTACCCCATTCAGGCGTTCGGCGCTTACGAGCATGGTACGCTGGTGAAATGGGGCCCATCCAGCATGGGAAAAAAAGCCACACCTACTCCCACGGGTCTGTTCTTCTCTAACTGGAAGGCGAAAGAGACCGTGAGCACGGTAAATGACGAATGGAAGCTGAAGTGGAACTTCAACATCAGCAACAAGGGCGGGGTAGGCTGGCACCAGTATGCGATGCCCGGCTATCCGGCATCGCACTCCTGCCTGCGGATGCTTGAGGCCGATGCTAAGTATATGTATGAGTGGGCCGATCAGTGGGTGTTGAATAATAAAGAGCTTGCGGCCAATGGTACGCCTACGATTGTATATGGCGCTTATCCGTTTGGCCATCCGCGCCCATGGTTTGCGCTGCTCAGCGATCCGAAAGGCAATACGGTAACTGTAGAAGAGCTGCAGAAGCAGGCTCAGGATTTTCTGCCAAAGATTATGGAAGAGCAGCAAAAACGCGATGGCGTAGCCCCGGTAAAGCAGACGCAGCCTTCGGATACAGCAACTGCTGCGGATAATGCCTCTGCTAAAAAGTAAGCTTTTCGCTTAGGGGAAGGCAAAAAATAAAGTAGCTTGCGGCGCATAAAAATGATTCATGAGAAAACTATTGATTCCGGCAGCCGCAGCAATGATCGCATTTGCTTCCTGCGGTAAAGGAACCGAAACGAGCCGCAATTGTCCGCCGGTTACCACTCCGGCGCCTGCTTCGGAAGTAACGGCTTTGCGCAATTATATTTCCGGTGCGGGCATTACTGCTACAGAGGATACACGGGGTTTCTTTTACACCATCAATACAGCCGGCGGCACAGATAAGCCTAAATCCTGCTCCAATGTAACGGTCAATTATACAGGCAAGCTCACGAATGGCACGCAGTTTGATGCAGCTAACGGAATCACCTTTAATCTGGACAATCTCATTGCCGGCTGGCAGGAAGGTATTCCGCTGATAGGCGAAGGCGGGAAGATCACGCTCTACCTGCCGCCAAGCCTCGCTTACGGAAGCGCCGCTCAGCCCGGTATTCCGGCAAATTCTATTCTTGTCTTCATTATTGATCTGAACGGGTTCGATTAGCAGATCATCATAAAAAAGCGCTGCAGAGTAATAGTTCTGCAGCGCTTTATAATTTTTAAATAACATCCGGTCAGCTATACCGAAGTTTCATCTGCACGTCCTTTGGTGCCTGAGTCTTTTCCGGTTGCATCTTCCGCATCGCCGTCAAGGCCGGCATCCGGGTTACCGTGCTTTGCTGCCCTTAGATCATCTGCCTGCGTATCGGGCGTTATGCCGGTGCGCTGCTGATTGGCCGTCTGGTCAATATTGTCTTCATTGATATTGTAAAGGGATGCGCTTGCATCGCCGGCATCTACATCGCCTGTATCATCACCGCGCGGGGTGAAAAAACTATTATATCTCATAAGAATATCTTTTGCTGTAAAGCTTTGTAAAATAATGCCTCCGTTATCAGCCCTTCAGCGCGTCTGCACCTGCCTCGGCTACTTTCTCATCCTGCTTTACGGAGCCACCGCTCACACCTACCGCACCTATTATGTTGCTCTGGCTGTCCTTCAACACTACACCGCCCGGGAATGAAATAAGGCCGCCATTAGAAATTTCGATGCCATACAGGTCTTGTCCGGGCTGTGATAGCTTGCCCAGATCGCCGCTGTTCATGTCAAAGTAATTGGCCGTTTGCGCTTTTTTAATGGCAATGTCTTTGGAGCCGAGCCAAGCGTTGTCCATTCTTACGAATGCAACCAGATTGCCGCCCCGATCCACTACCGAGATGTTCATAGGTACTTTGATATCCATTGCTTTTTCTTTGGCAGCCATGATGATTTTTTCTGCCTGCTCCAGTGTGATGCTTGTCATAATAAGTCAGTTGGTTTTTAAAACTACCAACACACTAAAATGATGCCTGTTTTCTGCGGGGAAAATTTTCTGAAATATCTGTACAAAGAACAATCGCCTGCAATGGGCAGGCGATGAGGGTTGGCGGGGCTGGATATGTAGCAGCTGGTAATAATAAAAGACGATGCTATTTGTAAAGTTATTTGGTGCAATGAAAAATTAATTTTTCAGATTTTATTCTGTGTAAAGCAAATCGCGCTGATGATTTATTCTGTTACCACTATCTGATTTATCTTAGCAAGGCAAGCAATCAGAAATCTCATAAAAAATCATGTCTCTTATTACTACAGATCGTCAGACGCTGGAAACGCCCAGATTGATTATTCGTATAGATACCGAAGAGCAATACCGGCATGCTTTCGAAACATCTGATGATACTGCTATTAAAAATCACTTTGGGATTATCACCAATGATGCACTGAATGTGCAAAAGGCTAAGCTGGCCGGTGGATTAAGCACTCATCGCACAAAAGTGATGTTCTTTCATTTTATAGAGAAAGAGCTGAACAGGGTAGTCGGCAATTTTGCTTTTCATAACTGGTATCCCGTACATAGAAGGTCGGAAATAGGCTATACAATGGCGGCTGAGGAATACAAGAATAAAGGATACATGAAAGAGGCGTTCTCTGTAATTGTGGATTATGGGTTTAACGCGCTTGACCTCAATCGTATGGAAGCCTGCATCCACCCGGATAATCAGCCGTCCAGAAAAGTAGTTGAGCGTATGGGATTCACCATTGAAGGAACGATGAAAGAACATTATTTCCATAACGACCAGCTTGGTGATTCCGTCCTCTATGCTTTATTAAAGAAAGACTACCAGCCAGCAAAATAAAAGCAGGACAGTAACCGCTGTCCTGCTTTTATAATGTCCATAATTATAGATCAGATCGCTGAATAAGGCAGTATGTGTTGCTCATTCAGATAGGCTTCCCATTTCTTCAACTGCTCGCCTTTCATCACCCTCGGAAATTTGTTCATCGCGCCTTCCTTACCCTGTGAGCGCAGGTAATCAAAAAACACTTTGTTGGGCAGTACATCCACAAATACTTCTTTCAAAGCCGGGCCGCGCTCTACCGCATAATCGTCATTGATCTCTTTAAGCGTATCGTCGATGACGGTGCGTATCTGATCTGCAATGCCGCAGTTCTCATCGCAGCCGATGTACCAGCGGTGCGCGAATTTCCCTTCATATTCAAAGCCCGCTACGGTAAACTCACGCACAGTAATACCCAGTTTCCGCTGTACAGTATCGATGGCTTTGTTCATATTATCCACACTCATGTGCTCACCGCAAAGGCTCAGGAACTGCTTCGTACGACCTACAATGATGATCTCGCCTTCTCTGGCATTGGTGAATCGCACCACATCGCCAATAATGTAACGCCAAGCTCCGGCGCATGTGCTCAGCATTACTGCATAGTCGGTGGTTTCATCTACTTCTTCGATCAGTACCGTAGATGGATGCGGTCGCGGATTTCCATCTTCGTCAAAATTGTCGCCGTTGAAGGGCACGAACTCGAAAAAAATGCCATTATTGAGCACCAGCTTGATACCCGGTTCGTCTGGCCGCGCCTGAAAGCCGAAAGATCCTTCAGAAGCCATATACGTTTCGATGAAATGCACGGGCTTTCCCAGCAGTCGCTTAAAATGAGCCCGGTAAGGCTCAAACGACACACCGCCGTGGATATAGATAGACAGGTTTGGCCAGATGTCGTGAATATTATTGGCCTTATGATGCTCTACAATGCGCTCCAGCACAATCTGTACCCATGCAGGTACACCGCAAATCGTTCCTACGTCCCAGGTCGGCGCTTTCTCTACGATCTGTTGAATGCGGTCTTCCCAATTCGGTGTCTTGGAAATTTTCTGTCCCGGCTTGTAGAGCAGGGAAGATACCCAGCGCGGCATATTCTTGGCAGAGATACCGCTCATATCGCCCTCATAGTAGTCGTCTTTCTCAAAAAGGGTAGTAGTGCCGCCCAGCATCAGAATGCCTTTTTCATACGCTTTTGCCGGCACTTTAAAGTTGCTCATGGCATAAAGCTGCTTGAAGCCCATTTTTTTAATGGACTTGATCATATCTGAAGTAACAGGAATGTGCTTGGAAGCTGTTTCTGACGTGCCGCTGGATAGCGCAAAGTATTTGACTTTGCCCGGCCAGGTCACATTCTCCTCGCCTTCCAGCTGGCGGTGCCACCACTGGTCAAACATCTCATTGTAAGTATGCACCGGTACCGCTTCGCGGAATGCGGTGATAAAATCGACTTCACGGCTGAGAATACCGGCAAAATCGTAGTGCTTGCCGAAGGCAGTGTATTGGCCGCGCTCAAGCAGCTGTTTCAGGGTATGGCGCTGGTAGGTACGGGGACTGGCTACCGGCAGCGTAAATTTTTTGCGGACGCGTAAGGAACGTGAGATAATATTTCCGAGCAATGCCATTCTAAAAATGATCTTCTGTTTAAGGGTTGATACCGTGCAAATGAACAGGCAAAAGTAACTTTTTAATTTTGTCCGGATAGCAGAATAGAGACGCCTGTATTTGCATTTTCCTGACGATTCGGGGGACATGAATAAATTGAACCTTTTCATAATTACCTTCGCGCCGGTATGGCAACAGCTATGGTACAAATCATTAATCAAAGCCCGCATCCACTGCCCGCTTATCAGACTTCGGGCTCGGCAGGCATGGACATCTGTGCATGGCTGGAAGTGCCGGTCACGCTGCAGCCTATGGAGCGGAGGCTTATTCCCACAGGTCTTTATATAGCATTGCCGGCAGGCTTTGAGGCACAGATGCGCCCGAGAAGCGGCACCTCTTTCAAAAAAGGTCTTACACTGGCCAATGCAGTCGGTACGATTGACAGTGATTATCGTGGCGAGATCAGGATATCGATTATTAATTTGTCAACGGAGCCGCAGGAAATAGCTGATGGGGAACGCATTGCCCAAATGATCATAGCCCGTTACGAGCAGATAGAATGGCATGAAGTTGCAACATTGGAGGAAACTGCCCGTGGCGCAGGCGGCTTCGGCCACACAGGACATTAAATGGTTTTGAGTGCTTGGTTTTGAGTATTTAGTTGTCAATACTACACCATAATACAAAACTCAGCACTTAAAACGCAACTAAACACTCAACACTAAAAATTAAGCACCAGAAGAATGAATATCATTATCCCGATGGCAGGTATGGGCAAACGCATGCGGCCGCATACGCTTACTACGCCAAAGCCGCTGATCCCGATTGCCGGAAAGCCAATGGTGCAGCGCATTGTAGAAGATATCATCGCTACCAGCAATGAAAAAGTAGAGGAAGTAGCCTTCATCATCAATCCTGCTTTCGGGGAAGCTGCGGAAAAGCATTTGGTCAGTGTGGCAGCATCGCTCGGCGCGAAAGGGAAAATCTTTTATCAGGAAGAGCCGAAAGGTACGGCGCACGCTATTCTTTGCGCGGAGGAATGCCTGAAAGGAAATGTATTCATCGCTTTTGCGGATACACTTTTCAAAGCCAACTTCAGCATTGACGCATCCAAAGATGCCATCATCTGGACACAGAAAGTAGAAGATCCATCCGCCTTCGGCGTGGTAAAGCTGGGTAAGGGAAATGCCATTGAGGCTTTTGTGGAGAAACCCACGGAATTCGTATCTGATCTGGCCATTATTGGCGTTTATTATTTTAAAGACGGTGAGCTGCTCCAAAAAGAATTGCAACGCCTCATTGATAATAACATCATGATGAAAGGCGAATATCAGCTTACCGATGCGATGGATCATATGTTACAGAATGGCGTAAAGTTTTATACCGATCAGGTGCAGGAATGGCTCGATTGCGGTAATTATGGCGCTACGGTATATACTAATGGCCGCATTCTCGGCATTAAATATGGCAATGAGAACCTGACTTCTTCTACAGCCATCCTTGAAAACGCGACCATCATTCATCCATGCTACATCGGTGAAAACGTTACGATCAGAAACTCCGTGGTTGGTCCGAATGTATCGCTCGAAGCAGGCGTAACCATTGAAGATGCACGCATTTCAGACAGCATTGTTCAGGAGAACAGCATTGTTAAAAATACGGTGATCAAAAACTCACTAATCGGCAAAAACGTACATTACAGTGAAAAGCCAAGGGAGCTGAGCCTCGGTGATTTCTCTACCCAATCATGAAGTTTTATTCTTTATTAAAATGCATTTGTGTAGCCCTGCTTTGTAGCGGGGCTGCGTCTTCTGTACAGGCGCAGGATTCTCTGTCGACCGGTGCTAAGGCTGACGGGCTCTATTATGATGCGGTAAAAGCGCGTATGCTGGGAGATGATAAGCAAAGCGAAGCCTTGTTGTTGCAGGTCATCAGGATGCGTCCTGATGAGCCGGCGCCTTATTATGATCTTTCCAAGCTGGCGGTAACACAGAACCGTCCGGATAAAGCGGCTGAATACATTAAAAAAGCGCTTTCGCTGGACAGCAAAAACAAATGGTATAAAGACCAGTCGGCCAATATCATGATTATGCGCAACCAGTATGCAGAAGCTGCCGCCGCATTTTCCGATCTGGCTAAAGATGAGCAGTACAACAGTGATTATCTGATTAAAGCCGCATTGCTGTACCAGCGGGCAGGTAAGAACAAGGAAGCGCTCACTATGCTGGATCAGTTACAGAAAAAAGGCAGTCTTGATGATGAAATGCTCCTGCAGCAACAGCAGATCTACCTTAAGATGAATGACATACCGGGCGCTGCGGCCATCATTCAAAAGCTTATAGATCGTAATCCAAAAGAAGCGCGCTACTACTCATTGCTTGCCGATCTTTACAACAATAACAAGCAACCTGAAAAGGCGAAAGAGATCTATAGCCTGATGGAGAAGCGTTTTCCAAATGATCCCTCTCTGCAATTATCCCTCGCCAATCAGGCGTTGAAAAAGGGCGATACCTTACAATACCGCAGGTACGTACAAGATGCAATCACCAATAAAGACCTGGATGCCGAAACGCAGTTAAGCCTGTTGCTTCCGTATTTACAGGAGTCGTTTGCTGATTCCCTGCAGCGCGCCAGTTTGCTTGGTTTGGTAGAAAAGGTAGTAGCACAGCATCCGGATGATGAGAAAGTCTTAGAGCTTTATGGAGATGTATTACGACTTTCCGGCAGGCAGAGCGAAGCAGTAGTGCAGTATAAAAAAATCATTGCCATGAAGCCCGGAAGCTTTGAGCCCTGGCAGCAATTATTATATAGCTATTCAGATCGTAAGGATGCTGATTCCCTGATCTTTTACAGCGAGAAAGCGGCCAGACTTTTCCCCAATCAGGCGATTGTACATTACCTGAATGGCATCGGTCATCTCAATAAAAAAGAAAATGCAGCGGCCGTGCGCGCCATTAACCGCGCCATCGATTTGCAGCCTGAAGATAATACAGAGCTGATGGCTGATATGTACAGCTCGCTGGGCGATGTGTACAACACTATGAAGGAGTACAAGCAGAGCGATAGCGCTTTTGAGCAGGCATTGCGGCTGAACCCTAAAAATGCTACTGTACTGAACAATTACGCTTATTATCTATCGGTACGCAATCAGCGCCTCAGCGATGCAGAGCGCATGTCTAAGCAATCATTGGTAATACGTCCGGGTGAAGGCACGTTTTTAGATACCTATGGTTGGATACTCTACCAGGAAGGAAAATATGCGGATGCAAAAAAATATATTCAGCAGGCGCTGGATGCCGCTAAAGATGAGGCTGATGCCACGCTTTGGGAGCATTTGGGTGCTATAGAATATAAAATGGGCGATGCGGCAAAAGCGGTAGATGCCTGGAAAAATGCCAAGCAGAAGGGTAGTGAGAGTCCACAATTAGATAAAATGATTGCAGACCGGAAATTGTATGAATAAACTATTTGCAGGTATCATAGCCTTATTGCTGATGATGAGCGTTTCCTCATGCCACCTGTGGCAAAAAGGCGCGCGTAAGCACGAGATCATACCCATAGCTGATTCGCTGTCCAATGCCATGATGTCGGATTCTACACGGCGCATGGACACTGCGCTGTCCGCCAATGATACAGCCGCTATTCGTCTGAATGCAGAAAAAAAGGCGCTGATAGCCGGTATCATGCCATTGTGGAACAACCGTATCAATTACAATACATTCAACGGAAAAGCGAAAGTGCATTATGATGGCAAAGACCAGCAGCAGGATTTTGCAGCCAGCATTCGCATGGAGCGCGATAAAAAAATATGGGTTAGCATCACCGCATTGGGACTTGTAGAAGTGGCACGTCTCGTGATTACACCGGATACGATTATACTCATCAACCGCCTGAAAAAAGAAGTAACAGTGCTGCCGTTCAAGGAAGCCGGTAAGCTCTTGTCGATATCTGTGGATTTTGGCACGCTGCAAGGATTGTTGATCGGTGACGCATTGCATGCATCTGAAGACAAGCCTACGGATATTGCCAGCTTTGGCGGAGGAATATCGGTAGCACTGACGACACCAGCTTATCAGCAAAATATAACGTACAATAAGGCAGACAGCACTATACGTCAGCAACAGCTTAAGGTAAGCGGTGCGGCCAGCACTATGCTGCTCATGCAATACGGCGACTATACAATGATCAGCGATAAACATTTCTCTAATAGCAGAGTAATTAATGTACAGGATACATCCGGTCATCATTACATTGACATGCAATTCAATAAAGCAGATTTTGATCAGACTGTGGATTTTAGCTTTTCCATTCCTTCAAAATATACCCGGAAGTAATAAGTGCAATGGTTTTTTAGCTGAATGCCGGATGTATTTGCATCCGGCATTTGCTTTTTGAGTTGATTACAGGGTTGTTGGTAAGGTTTTTGATTACTCAAAATTGCAGCCTTAATCTGCATCTTATGAAGGCGATCAGAATTATATCCCTGGCACTATTGGCTGGTTTGTTTGCGACAACAAATGTATCCGCACAAAAAAAAATCCATCATACTGCCCGGAAGGCTAAAGTAGTGAGCAAGCCAGGAATGCAGGCACCGGATGCTGCGCCCAATGTATCCGGTCAGCCGGCTTATCTCACACAGCCAATGCTTGATACGCGCTCTTCGCCGAACACGGCAGACCCGCAGATACCAATCAACATAAAGCCTCAGAGAAAAGTAAGAGTGGTACCTGCACCGCCACCGCCCGGACCCATCTCACCGGCCATTCCACCCAAAGAATAATTTCCGCCGTTTAAACCCTCAGAAAATATCCTTGTCTTAAACTACATAACCATAAAATTGAAAAACATGAAAATCAGAATTCTTTTAGGCTTGCTGCTGGTAGTGCTTTTCACTGCAGGCTCAGCAGATAAAGCTCAGGCTCAATGGCGTCATGGCTATCGCCACGGTTATTATCATCGCGGCCCTTCTGTAAGTGTGCGTGTAGGTCCGGGTTATTATCCGCGCCACCGTTATTACGGTCCAAGACATTATGGCTATTATGGTCGTCCGGCTTATCGTCGTCACTACTATGGCGGCGGTCCAAGATATCGTGGTTATTATGGCCGCCCGGGCTACCGTCATCACTATTATCACCGTCGTTGGTAAGTATAATTATTTAGAAAGAGCCGCTGTAATTTTTACGGCGGCTCTTTTATTTGCATTAGGATCAGCTTTGTCAGGTGATTGATCCCAACCTGTAGCAGTGTTGAATATCGAATTACTATTGCTTTTTCTTGCAGCGGCTTGTCCTTCCTGAAGGGATCTATATGGTAATATTCCTGTTTGGTATGCTTCCCTTTTGAATTAGTAGCTATCGTTAAAGATTCCCTTTGGGAAGGACAAGTCGCCGTGTAAACAATAAGCACTAATAATAAGCTTACAGCAAATCGTGATACGTCTAAAGATTTACATTAAGAAGCTTTTTATCCTTCATTTAACTTTTAAAACCAAAAGCCGTTTCAACAAAATTGCTGAAACGGCTTTTTAGTATACTATTATTTAAAGAGTGGTTATCTGCGGCCACCGCCACCGTGGAAGCCTCCGCCTCCACCACCACTACGGAAACCACCACCGCTGCCACCGAAACCGCCGCTGCGCATACCTCCACCGCCATTGCTTCTGAAACCACCTCCACTACCGCCGCTGTTAAAGCTGCGCTGCGGAGCCATATTGCCACCACCCATTCTGGAAGATTCCTGGCGGTTAAAACCACCACCGCGATTTTCAAAACGCTGTGCTCCGGCATTGCGATTACCCATATCACCGCGGCGCTCAAAGTTGCCACGATCTACACGTCCTTCATTCATATTACGCCGCTCGAAAGAGCGGTTATCCATATTGCTTCTTTCAAAGCGCCTGTTATCGCTCACTGCTCCGCGATCATTCATACGCCTTTCCGGACTGGCGGTCATCCGGTCACTGCGGAAATCGCCACTTCTGGAACCTGCACCACGATAACGGACAAAGTCGCCGCCACCCGGATTTGAACTTCTGTAGCCTCTGTAACCATTGCTTCCCCTGAATCCGTAGCCGCCGTTCCTGATGTAAGAATTGCGGACGCCATTCAAAGAATAGCGCGGACCATAGCTGCTGCTGCCGCGATAGTGATTATACCTGCCATAGCCATAAAGGCCGGAATAGTAGCCATTCCAGTAGCTGCCATAATAGCCTCCGCCATAGCCGCACCAGTTGCCGCCATAGCCACCTGCATAATAAGGATAATAATAATAGCTGTTGAAGCCGCCATAGCCCCACCAGTTATTCCAGCCATAGTATGAAGACCAATAAGGCCCTGCACCTACCGAGATAGAGAAGCCCGGGCGCGACCAGATGTTATAGCCCCAGGAAGGATCTACCCAATATGGATCGTACCAATACGGATTGTTGTAACCACTCCAATAACTGCGGCCATAAAAAGGATAATTGAACCGGCTGATGTTTGTAGAATAGGAATAGTCATCGTCCGTGTTCACAAAATCATCGTTGTAGCTGCGGCCATAATCGCGGTAGCTTCCGTTGTTATCATCCTCTGCATCCTGCCCCGAACTGCTGTAATAGCTGTCATCGCTGGTACTGCCATACCTGTCTCTGTTGTCCTGTCTGCGCTCACCGGCCTCGTCGCTGCTATCGCGTCGCGCATCGTCCCTGCTGTAGTACACATCATCATCATAAGTGCTGCTCCTTTGAGCAACTGATACTACCGATGAGGCGCAACCCAACAACAGGATACCAGCCATCAATAAACGTTTCATCCTGATTCTGTTTAGATTTTTTAATTCAAAATTGCCTGACTGAAATTACTACTTTTGCGTCACTTTAATTTAAAAGCAAGACAGCCCGAGGGCTGCAAGGTTTAATTATGAGCTCAGCTTTAACTCCGCGTTCACAGGACTATTCACAATGGTACAATGATCTGATTCTCAAATCCGGACTGGCAGATTATTCTGCGGTGCGGGGCTGCATGGTGATTAAGCCGTACGGCTATGGCCTTTGGGAAAATATGCGGGATGTGCTGGATAAAATGTTCAAGAATACCGGCCACCAGAATGCCTATTTTCCGTTGTTCGTACCTAAGAGCTTGTTTGAAGCAGAAGAGAAAAATGCAGAAGGCTTTGCGAAAGAATGCGCTATCGTAACGCACTATCGACTCAAGATAGATCCTGAAAATAAAGGAAAGCTGATCGTTGACCCGGAAGCTAAGCTGGAAGAAGAGCTGATCGTGCGCCCGACCTCTGAAGCGATCATCTGGAATACATATAAAAACTGGATTCAAAGCTACCGCGATCTGCCGCTGCTCATCAATCAGTGGGCGAATGTGGTGCGCTGGGAAATGCGCACGCGCCTGTTCCTGCGTACCGCAGAATTTCTGTGGCAGGAAGGCCATACCGCACATGCTACCAAAGCGGAAGCGCTGGAAGAAACCACAAAAATGCTGGATGTATATGCCACATTTGCGGAAGAATACATGGCCATGCCTGTAGTGAAAGGGATAAAAACGCCCAATGAGCGCTTTGCCGGCGCAGAAGATACTTATTGTATAGAAGCGCTTATGCAGGACGGAAAAGCGCTTCAGGCAGGCACTTCCCACTTCCTGGGGCAGAACTTCGCCAAGGCATTCGACGTGACTTTTGCGGATAAGGAAAATAAGCTCGACTATGTATGGGCAACATCATGGGGAGTATCTACCCGGCTTATCGGTGCGCTCGTAATGGCACACAGCGATGACCAGGGCCTGATTCTGCCGCCAAGAATTGCTCCGCTGCAAGTTGTGATCGTGCCGATCTATAATAAAGATGAAGCTGCACGGGCCAAAATTAATGATAAGGTGTCGGAGCTGATGAAAGAGCTGAAGGCAAAAGGCATTCGTGTGAAATTTGATGATGACGACACTTCCCGTCCGGGGTGGAAATTTGCCGAATATGAATTGCGTGGTGTGCCGGTGCGTATTGCCATTGGCGCGCGCGATATTGAAAATGGAGTAGCGGAAATAGCCCGCAGAGATACCAAGGAAAAATCATCCCTGCAGCTGGAAGGCTTGCCTGCAACAATCGAGCAATTGCTTGCAGACATTCAGCAGAATATGTTTAAGAAGGCACTCGAATTCCGCGAAAGCAAAACGTTCCGCGTAGATACCTGGGAAGAATTTATGGATACGCTGCAGAACAAGCCCGGTTTCATCTCCGCGCACTGGGACGGCACTCCGGAAACGGAAGAGAAAATCAAAGAGCTGAGCAAGGCTACTATCCGCTGCATTCCGCTGGATAATGTGCAGGAGGAAGGCAAGTGCATTCTTACAGGCAATCCTTCGAAAGAGCGTGTATTGTTTGCAAGGGCCTACTAAATTTTATTGCTTTACCTGACCGTTTTTCTATTACCCAAAATGCAAAAACTATTTGTACTGGTATTCCTGTGCGTCGCTTTAATCAATGCCGCATATGCACAGGATACGATCAAAAGGATTGATCGCCGGACTATTACCAGCAAGGTAGATTCGGTTGGCCTGCTTGATATTTACTATCGCAGCGCAATAGATCATTACCGGCAACATCGCACGATATCGAAGGGAGTGGTTGCTGATATTGCTTATGAAAATGGGCGGAAAGATATCTTGTTTGTAATGAACGGAAAAGGCATCGATACATCATCACCCATGCTGCATCTTCCTGACAGTGTTATGTACCAGCTTGGCCGTCACGATGCAAAAAGGTATTATTCCGGATACAAAGGAGCTTACATCGGTACGCTGTTGGCTACCTTTCCGGGATCACCTGCCGCCGGTCTTATAACAGGAATTGCCTGCTCTGCTACTCCGCCCAATGATCGCAAACTGGACTGCCCGAATGTGGTGCTGGCAGACAAAGCCACTTACCGGGATGGATATGCTACCAAAGCCCGGTCGATTAAAAAAGGGAAAGTCTGGACTGCTTTCGGCATTGGGGTTATATTGAATGTAGCTGTATTCGCTATTTTCCTAAGCCACTAGAGCAATCATCTATCCGACAAACCTTCGCTGCAAGTCCCGCGTAGGCATCATGCAGGAATCACGCTTGCCGAACCATTTATATCTTTTTGCGGCGATCAGGCCATATACTGCATTACGGATAAAAGCAGGAAAAACAAACAGCGCTTTCAGCATGTACCAGCCACCATCGAGATAGCCGGCTGCCTTTAATGCAGCGGCAGATTGTACATAATACCGGCCTTTATCGAATAAGATAAGTGAATCCGGAACGGTGCCCATTTGCGCTTTGATGGCCTGCTGCGCCTGTTGCCCGGCGTCAGACTGCAAGGCTGCAAATCTTACCTTGCCCTGCCGGTCGTGACGAATAATAAACTGTACCGCGCTATTGCAGAGGTTGCATACGCCGTCAAAGAACAGAATAGGGCCGTTATCAATGCCTGGCTGTGTCATTGGAATATTTCATCTTGGAGGGCGGCGGTGGCGTGTTTGGCCTTGTTGACATCGAATCTTTCCTAGCCGCAGGTAAGCCGCCTTTACGCGCTGCTACGATGGAATCTGCTTTTGCCTTCACTTCAATAGCCATGCGCTTTTCCAGGTCATCCATAGCGCGCTGATTGATCTCCTGCATCTGCACGCCTATGGCGCTGTCTGCACGGGCGTGAATGGACGTCTCGGTGTTGTTGTTTTCCTTCTGACTGCAGGAAGCGAACAGAAAAAGAGCGGTTATGGCAGCAAAAAAACGATTTTTCATAGCGATGATGCAAAGATAGCGCAATCAATATTGCTGCAGGATAACTCAGATACCTAGTACGTCATTCATGGTAAAAACTCCCTTCTTCCCTTTCAGAAATTCTGCCGCCAGCACAGCACCGCTTGCAAAGCCCGTACGATTGTGCGCTGTATGGCTCAGTTCAATAGAGTCAACCGCTGAATTGTAAGTAACTGTATGCGTTCCCGGTACATTGTCTTCGCGGACAGCGACTATGGAAAGCATATCCGGTGCATCTGCATCGAGTTTCCAAGCTTTTTTCCGGTCAATTTCCTGAATGATTTGTTCTGCGATAGTAATGGCTGTACCGCTTGGCGCATCTTTTTTTTGAGTATGGTGTATCTCCTCGATTGCCACGTCATATTCCGGCTGGCGTTGCATCAGCGCAGCCAGCTTTTTATTAACTGAAAAAAATATATTGACTCCTATGCTGAAATTGGAAGCCTGTAACAATGCACCCTGATGTCTGTTGCAAAGCTCTTTTGCTTCTTCAAAATGCTCATTCCAGCCGGTAGTACCGCATACAACAGGCACTCCAGCTTCAAAAGACGCCGTTACATGCTCAAAGGCCGCATCCGGCCGTGTAAATTCAATCGCTACATCTGCAGCCTGCAAACTGCCGTCTGCCAACTGATTACGGTTGGCGCTGGTTATTTTCAGCACTATTTCATGCCCTCTTTCAAGTGCAATGGATTCTATAGCATGGCCCATTTTACCGTAACCAATCAGCGCAATTTTCATTTTGAATTTTAGGAATAGAGATAAGGAAGGAGAATGGCTGCAATGGTAAAGACGGCAAAGCAGATGCTGGCAATGCCATTGGTGGTAGCAAACGCCATATTTACTTTGCTCAGGTCGGTAGGCTTTACCAATAGATGCTGGTACGCCAGCAGCGCGATATAGATGGCAGCGCCCGGCCAGTATAGCCAGTAAAAATGACCGTAAATGCCTGCAAAAATTACCAGCGCACCGGATATAACGTGCAGCAAGTTAGAGACATTCAGCGCGCCGCGCAATCCCAGAGCTGCGGGTATGGAATGCAGCTGCTGGTCTTTATCAAAATCACGGTCCTGAAGCGCGTAGATGATATCAAAGCCGGATACCCAGGTGAATACGATCAGTGAAAACAAAACAGGCAGCCAGCTAAAATGCTCATGAAGCGTCAGGTAAGCTCCAATGGGCGCCAGCGACAATCCAACGCCGAGAACCAGATGGCACAAGGCAGTAATGCGCTTCGTATAGCTATAAAAAAGAATGACAAACAGCGCAACGGGCGAGAGATAAAAAACAGTCTGATTAATGAAACAGGTAGTAATGATGAATGCCACAGAGCAGCCAATCGTAAAAGCCAGCGCATTGGAAGGCCTGATGATGCCCGCAGGAATCTCGCGGACTGCAGTACGTGGATTCAGGGCGTCAAAACGGCGATCGAGCCAACGGTTGAAAGCCATTGCAGCGCTGCGCGCAAAGACCATGCACAGCAGCATTTTTACGAACACGTCCCAATGCCAAACGCCTGCTGCATCGCGCCAGCCAAGCATAAAGCCAATCAGCGCAAATGGAAGCGCAAAAACAGTATGGCTGAATTTTATGAGCGACAGATAATGTCCGATCGCATCTGTAAGAGAAAATGCTTTTGAATTCTGCATTTTAAATGTTGCATTTAATTATTCAACGTCTACGTCAAACCCAATAGCCATACGGTCCTGTTGGGCATTGCTAAGCACCAGGATGTTTTTTTTCTGATGTCCTTTACGGCCACGGCTGTCGAACTTGATCATAATGTCACCTTCGCCGCCCGGCGCAATCGGCTCTTTCGGAAAAGAAGGAACAGTACAGCCACAGGAAGCTACCGCATTGATGATGAAGAGCGGCGCCGTCCCTTTATTCTTAAAATGAAAACCATGGGTCAGTGTTTCGCCTTCTTTTGCCTTGCCAAAACTGAACTCTGGCTCTGTAAATTCCATGATCGTCTTGGGCAATGCATTCGCTTTTTTGGTGCGTTCATCCATTTCCCGCGCAGGCATCAGGTGCTTATTGTCGCTGCCGCCTTTTCCGATGCTGTATTTATTAAACAGCGCTGTACTGCTAACTCCGCTTAGCTCTACCAATGCAATCACGAAGAGCGAAAGCGTCAGAACAGTCAGCAGGATGGATTTTAATTGTGTATTCATTCAGGTTGTACTGTTTTGATGAATTTGGTGGGGAAAACAGGCTTGTGAAAATCAGCTTGCCTCTTCCCATACCTGCACCAGCTCTACTAATACCTCTACGGCTTTCTCCATATCCTGTACGCTCACGTATTCCTGCCTTGAATGAATGCCCATCTCGCCGGTAAATATATTCGGACAAGGCAATCCCATAAAAGAGAGCCTTGATCCATCCGTGCCGCCACGAATGGAGATGCGCTCTGCCTCAATACCCGCACGCTTGTAAGCTGTTTCTGCATGAGCCATTACCTGCGGATTCTGATCCAGTATTTCGCGCATATTTCGGTATTGCTCCTGCACCTGAAATTCAACCGTTGTTTTCGGATAGCGCTTTACTGCTTCCCGGGCAATCGCTTTTACGCGCGCTTCATGTTCAGCCAGCTTGCCTGTTTCGAAGTCGCGGATAATAAACTGAACTTTTGCCTGTTCAATCGTACCACTAATCGATACCGGATGTACAAAGCCGGTCATATCGTTGGTCGTTTCGGGGCTCCAGCTATCCTGTGGCAGCAGATCTACAAAATGGCTGGCCGCCTTAATGGCGCTTTCCATCCTGCCTTTCGCATAGCCGGGATGTGCTGAAACGCCATTGAATATCACGGTCATGGCATCTGCAGAAAAAGATTCTCCTTCCAGATGACCGCGCTCGCCGCCATCCAATGTGTAGCCAAAATCCGCACCGAGTTTTTTCATATCCACTGCATTGACTCCCCGCCCGATCTCTTCATCCGGAGTAAACAGAATACGGATTTTACCATGCTTAATTTCAGGATGTTTCACTAAATATTGAGCAAGGTCCATAATGACCGCCACTCCAGCTTTATCATCGGCGCCAAGCAGGGTAGTGCCCGATGCAGTGATAATATCATCGCCAATGCGCTGCTCCAGGTAATGGTGGTTTTTTTTGCTGATAACGACAGACTGGTCGTCAGGCAATGCAATATCCTCACCCTTCCATGCCTTGTGCAGGATCGGCTTTACGTTAGTACCCGTCACATCCGGCGATGTATCTACGTGCGCGCAGAAGCAAAGCACGGGCATCTCTTTATCTGAAGTAGCCGGTATTGTGGCATATACATATCCATGCTCATCAAGCTCCGCATCGCTCAGGCCAATTGCTTTCAGCTCTGCTTCAAGCATTCGGCTCAGGTCTTTTTGTTTTTCTGTAGAAGGCTGGGCAGGAGAGGCGCCGTCACTTTGCGTATCTACCTGTACATAGCGCATAAATCGCTCGGCGGCAGAATGGGCATAACCGGTCAAAGGCATAAGTTGATTTTAGGAGCGTAAAAGTAATGTATGGCAGGGAATTGATGGGATAGCAATAAGAAAGCCGGCATAACCTGAGATTATACCGGCTTTGTACTTCAAAAAAAGTAATCAGCAATGCTTTTCGAATGCTTCAGCAAGATTGGCGGCGATCATCTGAGCCGAACGGCCTTCGATCATATGACGCTCGATCATGTGCACCAGCTGACCATCTTTCAACAAAGCAATAGACGGTGAAGAGGGTGGAAAAGGCATCAGGTAAGAACGTGCCTGCTGTACGGCATCCGTGTCAAAACCGGCAAATGCGGTGGTCAGGTGATCCGGCTTTTTAGCTGCATTAGCTACAGCCATTAGCACACCCGGACGGGCAGTGCCTGCCGAGCAGCCACATACAGAGTTGATCACAAGCAGGGTAGTGCCGGACTGCTTCACAGCTGCATCAACAGCTTCGGGAGACTGAAGATCGGCAAAGCCGTTTGCGGTCAGCTCCTCTTTCATCGGTATAACTATTTGAGCGGGATACATATTCTATCTTAAAGATTTTTGCAAAGATAAGTAGTGGCGCACTGTCTAAAGGAATAACGCTATAGCCAAAGCCAATAAAAAGGCCGTTTCCGGGAAGCAGAAACGGCGCTATTGGTTAACAACGGCCAGTGATGCAAAATCGCATCAATGTCTTGCTGTAAAGTTAGCTGTACAAAATTACTGCCAACCGGGTTTTTTAACCCCTTTCAGGGCAGGAAAAGCTGGGCAAATGTTTGTTTCTTTAGTCCCTGCAAAAACAACTTCTTCATACTTATGAAGCTTAGAAAAGCCGGATTGTTGATGATGATGCTTGCCTGCGCGGCCTGCCAGGAACATACATCAACCACTCATACCAATAAGAGAGCCGTTACAGAGTCATCTCCACAGTCGTCTAAAGAGCTGGCCGGTTTATTTAAAGATTACTGGGAAGAGCGGATGCAGCTATTTCCGCTGGAGGCAACAGCCAATGGCGACAACCGATACAATGACCGGATGACCATTACCATCACCTCTTCGTTCCGGGATTCGCTCAAGCAATTCTACACCAGATACGCTGCCAAGCTCAGGGAAACGGATACCACTAAGCTCAGTCCGGAAGATCTGCTGAGCTACCGGCTGTTTCATTATGAGATGGATATGAATCTCGAAGGGATGAAATACCCGACTCATCTCATGCCCATCAATCAGTTCTGGTCGCCCACGCTTGATCTGCCGCAGCTTGGCTCCGGGCAAGGCAATCAGCCATTTAAAACGGTACATGATTATGATAATTGGGTGAAGCGCATGGCGGCATTTCCCGCCTGGACAGACACTGCGATTGCCAATATGTGCACCGGTATGCAGACGGGCTGGGTATTGCCGAAAACATTGGTGGTGAAAGTGCTGCCCCAGCTCAAATCCATGCTAGTGCCAACAGAGCAGAGCATTTTTTACGGACCATTAAAGACGATGCCGGACAGCTTCTCTAAAGAAGATAAAGACCGCCTGAAAATCGCTTACACGGCTATGATTGCCAATGATATTGAACCAGCTTACCGAAGGCTCTATGATTTTTTCAGCAAAGAATATCTGCCGAAGGCAAGAACCAGTACAGGCATAGCTGCATTGAGCAATGGCGCGGATTATTATCAATATCTGATCAAATACTGGACTACCACCGATCTTACGCCGGACAGTGTATACCATCTAGGCGAAAGCGAAGTAGCCCGCATTGAGACTGAAATGAATAAGGTAAAAGAGGAAATAGGCTTTAAGGGCGATCTGCATGCATTCTTCGAAAGCATCAATAAAGATCCGCGTGCGTTCCCATTCAGCACTCCGCAACAGGTACTCGATAGCTTTTGGGCGATTAAAAGAACGGAAGATCCTCAGCTGAAACAGCTGTTTAATCATGTGCCTAAATCACCGTTTACCATCCGGCAGACAGAGGCTTTCCGTGCGGCTTCAGCCAGCGCGGAGTATAATCCACCATCTGCAGATGGGTCGCGTCCCGGTATTTTTTATGTGCCTATCCTGAATGCCAGGAAATTCAATGCGGTGGGTATGGAGACACTGTTTCTGCACGAAGCCATTCCCGGCCATCACTATCAGATTTCTTTGCAGCAGGAAAATAAGGACCTGCCTGAGTTCCGGAAATTTCTCTGGTACGGAGCTTATGGCGAGGGCTGGGCGCTTCATTCCGAATCGCTGGGCAAAGAGCTTGGCCTGTATAAAAATCAGTATCAGTATTTTGGTCACCTCAGCGATGGGATGCACCGGGCTATCCGGTTGGTAGTAGATGCCGGTATGCACGCAAGAGGCATGACCCGCGAGCAGGCCATTGATTATATGATGGCGCATGAGCGTACTACGAAAGAAGAAGCAACGGCTGAGATAGAGCGCTACATGGCGATTCCCGGTCAGGCGCTGAGCTACAAGATTGGCCAGCTCACTATTAGCTCGTTGCGTACAAAATATGAAAAAGAGCTGGGCGCGCAGTTCAATATTGCGGCCTTTCATGATGAAGTGCTGGGCAATGGTTGTGTGCCGTTGAACATTCTTGCAGAAAACCTTAAAGTATGGGCGGCCAGAATGCGCAAGCCGGCTTAAATATTTTTGAAACAGAAATTACAATGCCGTAAACAGATAAGATGATCCCGCATTTCAGCATTGCAACTAAGACGTATTTAAACAAGATCATTTTGCTCAGGATGGGCGAGGTAAAGCTTGGTGAGCGCATAACGCTGGCCGAAGGCGATGATCTTGAAGCAATATTCAGCAATAGCAAATCCCGGTTTGTGCTGCTCGGTATTCCGGAAGATATAGGAGTGAGGGCAAATGGCGGGGTAGGCGGCGCGCATACGGTATGGGAGCCTGCATTGAAAGCTGTCGTCAATATCCAAAGCACTGAGCTATTTTCCGGGGAAGAGATATTATTGCTTGGAGCCTTTGATTTTAATGAATGGATGCAGGAATCCGAAAGTGCGGATATTGATCAGCTGCGTGTATTGGTCAGCCGTATTGATGATGCGGTACATCCGGTTATTGAGGCCATTGTAAGTGCCGGTAAAATACCGCTGGTGATCGGTGGAGGACATAATAATGCCTATCCGTTGCTAAAAGGCGCGGCTTCTGTACATCATTCAGCTATCCATTGCATCAATCTTGACGCACATAGCGATTACCGGATACAGGAAGGACGGCACAGCGGCAATGGATTTCGCTATGCAAAGGCAGCAGGCTATCTAGAGCGCTATGCGATTGTGGGACTGCATCGGAATTATAATAGCCAGGCCGTGCTCAATGATTTGGAAAAAGATGCTGATATCAATTGCTCTTTTTACGAAGACATTTTTTTAAAAGAACCATACAGCTTTGAAGATGCTGTAAATACTGCCATAGCGCATACCGCAGGCCATCCGACAGGCATAGAGCTGGATCTTGACTGTATTGAGCGAACGCTGAGCAGCGCAGCAACGCCCTGCGGCATTACTGCGCTTCAGGCCAGAAAATACCTGACTTTGTGTGCGGCTAATGCTCAACCTGCTTACCTGCATCTTACAGAAGGCGCAGTACAGCTGCGCGATGGCAGAACCGACCCATCAACTGCCAAGCTGGTCGCTTACCTGCTCAGTGATTTTGTACGGGCCTGTACCAGCCATCAGTGATCATTGCCTGTTTGGCACAATCCGCCAGATCGTATTGCCGGCATCATCAGCAACTAGCATGGCATTTTTTGTAAAGGCTATTCCTACCGGACGACCATATGCATCCTTGCTATCGCCGCCTACCAGGAAGCCGGTAAGAAATGGCTTTACCGGACCGGCAGGCTTACCCGACTTAAATGGCACAAAGGCTACCTGATATCCGGAAAAGGAGGATCTGTTCCAAGAGCCATGCTGACCAATAAATGCGCCACCTTTCCACTCATTAGGGAAAATATTTTTTTCATCAAAAGCGAGTCCCAGTGAAGCGGTATGCGCACCCAATGACACATCCGGCGGAATAGCCTTGGCTGCCATATCCGCGCCTTTACCTTCGAGCCGTGGATCGGGATGATTGCCCCAGTAAGAGTAGGGCCAGCCGTAGAAGCCGCCTTCCTGTACACTGGTGAAATAATCCGGCACCAATTCATCACCCAGCTCGTCCCGTTCATTCACAGATACCCAGAGCGTATTGGTGCCCGGTGCAAAGCCCATGCCTTGTCCGTTGCGGATGCCGCTGGCGTAAACCCTTTCACCGGAACCGTCCGGACGTACCTGAAGAATATTGGCTCTGCGCACTTCATTTTCCATACCATGCTCCCCAACATTACTGCCTGATCCTACTGCAATGAAAATGCTCTTGCCATCTTTGGAAGCCATGATATTTCTGGTCCAGTGGTTGTTATAGCCACCTGCTGGTAAGTCCACGATCTTCTTTCCCGCTACGCGAATGCTGGTATCGCTTGTGGTATATGGATACTGCACCAGTCCATCTGTATTGCCCACATAGAATGAATTGTTCAGAATAAGCATCCCGAATGGCTGGTTCAGGTTTTCTAGAAAAGTAGTGCGCAGGTCAGGTATGCCGTCATTATTGGTATCGCGCAACAATGTTATTCTGTTTGCGCTTCCATTGGTTTGTTCTGAGCTGCTTTTACCGCTCACTGTATTCCTGACTTTTTTGGTAACGCCTTTTGTTTCTGTGCTTGATTCCGCTACAAAAATATCACCGTTAGGACCAATATAAATCCAACGCGGATTATCAAAATCAGCGGCGAATTTTGTGACGGTAAAGCCAGCGGGCGCTACAGGCGTTTTGCTTTCCGGCCAGCCAATCACATGACTGTACTTCACAGAAGATTTAGTGGCATAAGGTGCAGGCAGATTTACATTCTGCTGATCTTGTGTGACTATTTTGTCTGCAACTCCTTTTTGCTTTTGCTGCCCGCCGGACGAGCAGCTATAGAGAGATACTGCCGTAGCAAGAATTAGATTGAGTGGTCTGCAGCGCATAGGAAAGAATTGTTTCTGATCATGAAGACATAAAACCATGCCTTGATGTTTTGTGGCTTTTACAGTGCAATAAAAAGCCCGGACTCTTATATCCGGGCTTCTCTTATACTAATGCTTTTTACTTGCTTTTGTTGCTGCCTGTAGCCGAAGAACTGCCGGGAGTGGACGTTGAGGATGGCGTAGATGCGCCTTCTGTACCTGGGTTGCTGCCGGATGTGCGTCCTGCAGATTGTGTACTGCTGTCTTCGCCTGAAGAGGAAGATGATGAAGAGTTTGATACACGGATGCGGTTCTCTACATTAGATACACCGGAAATGTGCTCAGCCAGATCTTCTGCATGGCGCTTGGCTTCGCGGCTATCAACTGTTCCGGTCAGAATTACTTCACCATGTTCCACTTTTACTTCAATATTGGAAGCATCAATGTGCTGGTCATCGCTCAGGCGATCGCTTACATCTTCGTGAATGCGGTCGTCAGAACGCTTGTAGCCTTTTGGTCCCTTGCCTTTGTGCAGGCCTGATTCGCTTTGGCCGTATTTAGAGCTGCCTGTAGATCCTTGTCCGTAGCTGCTGCCATATGATGCGCTGCTTTGCTGA
The DNA here is from genome assembly GCA_965200035.1 of Chitinophagaceae bacterium. Classification (GTDB taxonomy): domain Bacteria; phylum Bacteroidota; class Bacteroidia; order Chitinophagales; family Chitinophagaceae; genus UBA1952. Next base: position 3,952,539 of record OZ241334.1, read on the forward strand.
CCGTAAGAGCTACCTGAGTTGCCTTCCTGGCCACGACCGGAATTACTGCCACCTGTAGCACCCTGTCCATAAGAGCTACCCTGACGGCTACCATAATTATCACTGCCATAACCCTGACCGTAGCTGCTATTCATGCCACTGCTACCTGATTGTGTATCCTTATGACCATAAGAGCTGCGATCGCTGTAATTATCATGGCTTTGTCCGCGTCCATAATTAGAATTCATGCCTTCATTGCCATAAGAAGTGCCCTGGCGGGAGCCGCTGTTATTATTTCCACTGTTGTTGCCTGAATTGCCACTGTAGCTCTGGCCTTCATTTTCATCATATCCTCTGCGTCCGTATCCACCCTGTGCACCGCTATATCCACCACCATAATTGCTGCTGCCTGAGCGGTCTGTGTCATAAGAGCTGCGGTCATTACGGTCACCATATCTGCTGTTCTGGCGATTGCCTGCACTGCCATAGTTGTTGCCCTGCTGCTGAGATGAGCCGTAATTTGAACGCGAACTGTCCTGTCCGCCATCTTCCTCGTTCCAGTCATTAGTGTCATTCCAGTCGTTACTGCTGTTCTGGCGTCGGGAAGATGACTGGTCATAACGGCTGTCTGATGAGTTATTATCCCAATCCTGATTGTTGCTACGGCTACTTTGACCCCATTGCTGATTTTGGTTTTTCATAATCGCTTTTTTGATAGTTTTAACGTAAAAGATTTACTTCCTCAGTCAAAAAAACTATGCCGTTTAAGTGCGACTATGATACACGAAATGCCTGTGATTAGCAGCGTTGCCCGTTTACAGGCTACCTATATGAATAAGGATAAGCAATTTTGTATTAAATAAATTTTAAAGCAGGCAGTGTTAAATTCAATGGGGAAGCTGCGTCTGTAGAAACGCATTTACAATTGAAATAAAACCTGGGGAATTACACAAAGATAATTAGCAGGTACGCCGCAGAAGCATCACAACAGCGCTGCCGGTAATGTAATGGTTGATGAACAGCACTGTTTTAGGATCGGCTATTGCATCAGTGGCTTGGGGATATAAAATTTCAGGAACCACATTTTGGTGTAGCACGTAATCCGCCAGCCACAAGCCAAAACCCGTAGCCGTATCATACTCTCCACATAAATGCTTGAACACTGCTGCCGGACGTTGTAGCCATGTTGTTACCGGTGCATAAAGCTTATCATGCCTGCTATCGCCGTTTCTGCCGGAAAGCATCAGGTCTATATCTTCCGGACTCAGGTTATGCTCTTCGAGCAATGTCTCAGCTGCTTCACGGATGTTGTCCGGTGTGGCCTGCTGTATCAGCCTTATATCTTCGATAGCAGTACAGGCATTGCCTGGCTCATTGGATAAGGTAAAAAACGCAGCTCCTTCACCGGCAATGGTTCCTGGTGTATCTGTATGCAGGTAAAGATCGTTACTGTCAGGCACGTCTTTTTTCCAGTAATCAAGCTTGCCTTTGATGATTACATATTCATCTGTCACTTCATCATAGCTGCCCACCAGCACATTTTTAGTGTGCTGCGTTTCAGCAAAGAGCAACTGAGCATCCAGCAGCGCCAGCTCCAGCGAACAGCCCCGGTGAACGTATGTTTGATTATAAGAAGTGCTGCCAGCCAGTTGCGCAATCCATCCGTTCGGTGAATTGTAAGTTGATTGAATAAAAATGGTCGGGTTCATGGCGCCTTCATTCAGGCGGATCATATCTTTCATAAACACCTCCATATCCGTCATGCTGCCCCGGCTCGTACCCGTAATAATGGCATCCGGTGTGTCCACCACTGCATCTTTCAGGCTCTGCATAGCCGCGCTGATCGCCATCTTCATCAGCCGGCTCATCCTGCGTATAGCTACCGGATTGATATAAGGGCGGTAATCAGGATCAATGACGCGCAATATGCCCTGCTCATAATGGACAACAGGTTGCAGAAATGACTCGCGGTAAAAAGTATGCTGCGGCGAGATAGCAGTTGCCGCCTTCAGATACATGCGCTGTCTCATACACGACTGAAGATTAGAGATACATTATTACCTCCGAATCCAAAGGAATTGCTCAGCACATGTTTCAACGGTATGCCTTCCTGTAATTGGGTATTCGGGCGGATGCTCAACTCCTCCATTGGCTGACAAAAATTAGGGCTCGGTGGTATAAACTGTTCCTCCATTGCTAATATGCTGAAAATGGATTCCACAGCGCCAGCTGCCGCCAGTGTATGTCCTGTAAATGGCTTGGTAGAAGAAAAGGGTGGCGGATGCCCATTCCATAGACGCTCAATAGCGCGTCCTTCGGCCACATCATTATTCAGGGTGGCTGTGCCATGCGCATTGATGTATCCTATATCATCCGGTTGCAGCCCCGCATATTCCAATGCATCGTGCATAGTGCGGTAAGCGCCGGCGCCGTCCGGCGGAGGCGCCGTGGGATGGTAAGCATCATTGGTATTGGAGTAACCGCTGAATACAGTCAAAATGGTAGCCCCACGAGCCAATGCATCACTTTCTTTTTCAAGGAATACATAGCCTGCGCCTTCGCCCAGATTCAGGCCCATGCGGTCCTGGTCAAACGGGCGGCAGGGCCCGCGATCTACATTTTTCAGGGAATGAAAACCATTCAGCGTAAAACGGCTCATAGCATCGCAACCACCGCAGATAGCACGTTTTACCAGTCCCTGCCGGATCATCCGTGCGCCGACAATCATCGCATTGCCCGATGAAGAACATGCGGTACTAATCGTTGCCATAAATGGCTTCAGGCCGAAGAAAGCTGCCGTCTGCTCCGTGCTGTCGCCGCAATCAAACGTAGATATGTACCTGGTAAAAGTGCCATCCAGATCAGGTTCAATGAACTGAGGATAAAGGTGCTCTACCTCACACATGCCGCCTACGGTATTGGCATTGATAAAGGCCAGCGGCTCGTCCTGCAATAGCTTTACATCTATATGCTTCAGCATATCGTGCATGCCAGCCATCGCCAGCAGGGTAGTGCGGGTATAGCCTTCGGCTAAAGGGTCTATACCCAATGATGTTTTCAGCGCTTCGTTGGTTTGGCGCACCTCGCCGATCAGGAATTCCCGGTTATGCACTGTATCCAGTATCTCGGGATAGCGCAGGCCGCTCCGCCCTTCGCGCAGTGCATCAATATGTGCCTGCCGGCCGGTGCCCAGCGCTGTAACAATACCTGTGGACGTAATTACAATACGGTCTGCAGCCATGAAAATGGTAGGCAGTAGAAATGAAAAAGTAAATGAAAAAGCAAAAACCTGTTAGGCGGTCTTTTGGTGCTCCTGAATGTAGTCAGCCATAGATTGTACGGAGGTGAGCACTTTACGACCTTCGCGCGCATCCTCAATCTTGATGCTGTAATTGCGCTCCATCAGCACCATCAGCTCCAGAGAATCAATGCTGTCCAGTCCGAGACCTTCACCAAAGAGCGGCGCATTATCGTCGATATCCTCCGGCTTCATGCCCTGCAGGTTCAGGGACTCAATGATCTGCTCTTTCAGGGTTGTCTTTAATTCTTGCATAAGATAAACGTGTCTGCAAAAATAATCATAACGGTGACTATTACCTGAATTTAATCAGAAAGATTCTTTGCCGTTTATTTGCGCTCATAATGAGCATAATAACCCGAAAGAAAGCGCTCCAAAAGCATAGTTGCTCTTGTCGCTCTTGTGTCAGCCCGTTTGCCGCTGGTTATGTAAGACATCAGTGAGCGCCTGATGCCCGGGTTGCAGCGTTCGAACCGTACTTTGGCCTCCGGCGCTTGTTTAAACGCCTCTTCCATCTCTTCCGGCAGCGCTACTTCATCAGGTGCTGTATGACGGCTGAGCTCAACGGTTACTTCATTGCCCAATCTCACCCCTGCTTTCCTGCGGAGATCGCTGCCCAGTACAATAAGGTGCCCGCCATTTCCGTCCGGTATCAGGCCACGATCTACAGCGATGCCATTTATGGTGCCTGTTACCCGTACTGTGCCGCGTGTGCGAAACAACTCTTCCACAACATAAGGAAACCGTACAAAATGCCATCCGCCCTTGTCCGGGAACCGTTCTACAATTCTCCTGAAGCGAAAGACCTTCTGTACGGCTTTCTGTATTTTCTTCATTTATACAAGCATCGTTACCGGATTCTCAAGGTATGCTTTAAGTGTTTGCATGAACCGTGCGCCTACAGCGCCATCTACTACCCGGTGGTCGCAGCTTAATGTCAGCTTCAGGAGATTGCGCACTATGATCTCCCCATTTTCCACTACCGGTGTAGGAGCAATCTTGCCCACGGCAAGGATACAGCTGTCCGGCGGATTGATGATGGCGGTAAATTCATCAATATCCATCATGCCGAGGTTAGAGATGGTAAAGGTATTGCCGGTAAATTCCTGTGGCTGCAGCTTTTTATTGCGCGCTTTTTCGATGAGCGTTGATGCATCTTTGGAGATGTCTGAAAGCGAGCGCTGATCGGCAAATTTGATGACCGGAACAATCAGTCCCTCATCTACTGCTACTGCTGTGCCAATATGAATGTGGTGGTTCTGACGGATGAAATCGCCCATCCAGGAGCTGTTCACTTCCGGATGACGGCGCAGCGCCATAGCACATGCTTTGATGATGAGATCATTGAACGAGATTTTTGCGCTTGACACTTCATTCATCATCTTGCGCGCCTCCATGGCCTTATCCATGGTAATGGTCATGCGGAGATAGAAATGTGGTGCCTGGAACATGCTGTCAGAAAGGCGCTGGGCAATGATTTTGCGCATTTGCGACAACGGAGTATCTGTATGACCTTCCTGTCCTATTGGTGTAGCCGGTGCGGCAACCTGCGGCGAAGCGGACTTTCCTGCCGGAGCATGAGGTTGTTGTTGTTGTTGAGCCGGCGCTGTAGAAGGAGTATAGTCTTCAACATCTCTGAGGATCACACGTCCATTATCACCGCTGCCTTTCACCTGACGGATATCGATTCCCTTGTCCTGAGCCATCTTTTTGGCCAGCGGGGATGCTTTGAGGCGTTCGTTGCTGTCCGCGGCCGGTGCTTCAGGTTGTGATTGCTGTTCCGGTGCTTGTTGTTGTTGGGGTTGCTGAGCTGGAGCGGATTGCTGCTGTGGCGCTGCCTGTTGTTCTGTTGCTGGTTGAGGCACGGCGGCAGGCGCTGGTTGTCCCCCCTGCTTTTCTGCCGCTAGAAATGGCGCTATATCAGTACCTGCTTTGCCTACAATGGCAATAATATCATTGATCTTCGCTGCTTCGCCTTCCTTTACACCCTGATAAAGCAAAGTGCCATCTGCATAGCCCATCACTTCCATCGTGGCTTTATCCGTTTCCACATCAGCCAATACATCGTCGCTTTTTACGGTGTCGCCTACCTTTTTATTCCAGGCTACGATCTTGCCTTCCTTCATGGTATCGCTGAGCAGCGGCATACGCACGACTGTGGCATCTTTGGGTAATTCTGCCGCAGGCGCAGGCTTTGCTTCCTCCTGCTTTGACTGTTGTTGTGGAGCAGGTTGTTCTTCTGCTTTTGGCTGCTCCGGTGTAGCCTGTGCTTCTTTATCAGCAGGTGCGGCATTATTTTTCGCTGTGTTTCCGGCAGCAGCAATAGCATTATCCGCCGCAGGCGCACCACCGTCAAGCAGGCTTTTATAATCTTCTCCCTCTTTACCTACAATGGCGATAATGTCATTTACCTTGGCCGCCTTGCCCTGCTCTATACCTATATAAAGCAGCGTACCATCCACATAAGGCATCACTTCCATAGTTGCCTTATCGGTTTCCACATCTGCAATTACATCGTCGCTCTTGATCTTATCTCCTACTTTTTTATGCCATGCCGCTATTACACCTTCCTTCATTGTATCGCTCAGCAAGGGCATTCGTATCGCTTCGGCCATTGTATTTCTGCTTTAATTTATTTTGACGTTCAAAAGTAAACAATTCGGGTATTAAGTTGGTAAGTGCTGCTGGATTGAATGGCTGCCTTATGCAGGATTATAGCAATCATCAGGAAATAATAACAGAGCAGGGCTGTTGTAAGAAGCGGCGGCTACAGAATTGCAGCCACCGCCTTTATTTTGAATCAATTTCTTATTGTTCCGGCTTCTGAGCGTCCGGTTTATCCTGCCTGTCATTCCCTTTCTGATCGCGCTCCAGATCATACCTCAGCTCAGGATCGGTTGTTTCCATACGGATTTCCTTCTGCTTTTTGATCAGCTCATCATGATGCTCTTTCAGGTAAGCGAGGCGTTTCTTGCCATAAGATGCTTTGGCAATCAGCACAAACAATACCGGTACAATAAATATAGCGATAGAGGTAGCGGCCAGCATACCGCCAAATACGGTAAAGCCAATAGTACGGCGGGCCACAGCTCCCGCGCCGGTAGCCAGCACCAGCGGCATTACCCCCAGAATAAAGGCCAGCGAAGTCATGATGATCGGGCGGAGACGGAGGTGAACCGCATCCAGCGTGGCTTTCACGATCTCTTCGCCTTCATCTACACGCTCTTTGGCAAACTCAACAATCAGAATCGCATTCTTGGCCGCCAGACCAATCAGGGTAATCAGACCGATCTGGGCATAAACATTATTGGTGAGCTTGGGCAGCAGAATGAGGGTAAGAATGGCGCCAAATGCACCGATGGGCACAGAAAGAATTACGGCAAATGGTATGGACCAGCTTTCATAAAGCGCTGCGAGGAACAGGAATACGAAGATAATGGACAGCGCAAAAATGTAGGTGCTGGTCGAGCCGCTTTGCACTTCCTCATAGCTAAGACCCGAAAATTCATAGCTGTAGCCCTGTGGCAGCGTTTGTGCAGCAACTTCCCGAAGCGCATTCAGCGCCTGTCCGCTACTGTAGCCGGGAGCGGGCGAGCCATCTACTTCCGCAGAACGGAAGATGTTGAAATGCGAGATGAGCGGTGCCGTTTCGATGGGCTTGTAAGAGATCAGCGTGCTCAATGGCAGCATGTCTCCGGCCCGATTGCGCACGTAGTAGTTATTCATGCTGGAGATCATCTTTCTGAAAGAAGTATCTGCCTGCGCTACCACGTGGAAGTTCCGGTTGTACAGGGTAATGTCATTTACATAATAAGACCCCATATAAGTCTGGATGGTCGTGAATACATCTGATAATGGGACGCCCAGCTTCTTACATTTCTCCCGATCCACCGTTACGCTGTAAGATGGAGTATGCGCACCGTAGAATGAGAAGGCGCTGGCGATCTCAGGACGCTTATTCACTGCGCCTACAAAGTCTTTCACCACTTTTTCAAAAGCTTTTACATCATCTTTCGTCTGCTGCTGCTCTATCTGTATGGCAAAGCCCGCAGTCTGGCCGATGCCCGGAATCGGCGGCGGCGGTATCACAACAATATTGGCTTCCTTGATACTGTCTTCCGCAAATCGCCTTTGAAACTCGCCGATGATATTCGGCACTTGCTCTTTAGCATTTTTGCGTTCATCCCAGGGCTTGAGCTGTACGAAGATGGTACCACTGTTACTCTTGGTAGAGAAGTTGACCACATTCAGGCCGCCAAGTGCTGCATAGTGACCTACGCCCGGCGTGTTGCCGATGGCTTTCATCAACTTGGTGATCGTCTGTATCGAACGGGAAGTAGAGGATGCTTCCGGCAACTCATAAGTTACATAGATACGCCCGTCATCTTCCGAAGGAATGAATCCGGTTGGCTTGGTGCGGAACAGCATCACCGTACCCACGCCGATGCAGATAAGAACGATGATGGCCAGCCGCGAATGCTTGATGCTGGTTTTTACTCCACGACCATATTTGTCCGTCACCTTCCCGAACCATTTATTGAACCGGAAGAAGAACTTATTGATGCCTGTTGATTTTTCGTCGATATGGGCGGGCTTCAGCAGCAGAATGCAAAGCGCAGGGGTAAGCGATAGCGCCACAAATGCTGAAATCAATACGGAGATGGCAATGGTAATGGCAAACTGCTGGTAGAGCCGGCCTACGATGCCCGGAATGAAGCCTACCGGCACAAATACTGCAGCAAGAATCAGGGCAATGGCAATTACGGGACCGGATATATCCTGCATCGCCCGGAAAGTGGCTTCCCGCGGGGTCAGCTTCTGATGATCTATATAATGTTGTACTGCTTCTACCACCACAATTGCATCATCCACCACAATACCGATGGCCAGTACGAAGCCGAACATAGTCAAGGTATTGATGGTAAAGCCCAATGGAATGAAGAAGATAAACGTACCGATAATCGATACCGGAATGGCCAGCACCGGAATCAGCGTAGCCCGCCAGTTTTGCAGGAAGAGGAATACCACAACCACTACGAGGCCGAGCGCTTCCAGCAGGGTTTCCACCACTTCCTGAATCGATACTTTTACTACTGTCACCGATTCGAATGGTACTTTATAATCCAGGTCCGGCGGGAAAGCTTTCTTCAGATCATTCATAGCGGCATACACGCCTTCGGCAGTAGCCACGGCATTGCTGCCCGGCGCCTGATACACCAGCAGATAGGAAGCGCGCTTGCCATCCACAAATGAATTGGACGCATACGAAAACTTACCCAACTCCACACGCGCCACATCTTTCAGGAATACCAGTGAGCCGTCATCCGGCAAAGTCTTGACGACTATATTATCAAACTCTTCTGCCTTGTTTAAACGCCCGTTGACGAGCAGGCCGTATTCAAATGCCTGTGTGCCAAGCTGGGGTGGGGAGCCGATTGAGCCGGCAGCCACCTGCACATTCTGCTCCTGCAGGGCTGCAATCACATCATTGGCGGTTAGGCCATACTGAGCCAGCTTATCCGTATTGAGCCATACCCGCATCGAAAAGTCATCGGCACGGGTGTATACATCGCCCACGCCCTTTACGCGCAGCAGGCGGTCGCGAACAAAAATGTTGGTGTAGTTGTCAAGGAAAGTAACGCCGTGCGATCCATTGGGCGAATAGATCGCTACCAGCATGAGGATGCTCGGATTCCGCTTGCGCACAGTAAGGCCGAGGCGCTTCACCACATCCGGAAGCTGTGGAGTGGCAATGCTCACACGGTTTTGTACATCCAGCGTAGCCACATTGATGTCCGTACCTACGTTGAATGTTACGTTGATTGACATCTGGCCATTGCCCGTACTATTGCTTTGCAGGTACTCCATGCCCGGCGATCCGTTGATCTGGGCCTCTACGGGCGTAGCCATTGTCTGCTCTACTGTCTGCGCATCTGCTCCGGTAAACTGGCCGGTAACCTGCACCACCGGGGGGGTGATTTCCGGGTATTGGCCAACGCTCAGATTAAGGATGCTGATGGTACCGACCAGCAACAATACAATGGAGATAACTATAGCAGTAACCGGCCTTTTGATAAATGTATTCGCGATCATAGCAAGCTTCTTCTGAAAATTTTATGGGTAGCTATTATATCCTGGCGGCATCCTGCACCTGTTCTGTTGCGCTTACTTTTTATCGCCCTCGGCAGCGGGTTTCGGCACAGCGGTAGTGACCGGTTGTCCGGAGCGCAGTTTGGCAATACCATCTACAATAAGTTTATCACCTGCATTAAGGCCGTTCTTCACGATCACATCTGCACCGATTACAGCGCCCAGCGATACTTTCTGCTGTATGGCTACCGTCTGCGGACCAGTAGGTGCGGGTGGCTGGTTCTTGCCGCCTGATTTTTCTGCTGACTTATCTGCTGCAATCACCGTATCTCTCGCTACGAATACGAAGTATTCGCCCATCTGCTCGATTGTTGCTTTATTGGGAATGAGTAATTGCTCTTTTGCATTCTGGCTGTGCAAACGCACATTACAACTCATGCCAGCTTTCAGCTCACCTTCGTTATTGGGGAAAACCAGCCGTACTTTAATAGTGCCTGTCTGCGGATCAACGGCGCGGTCCACTACAGATATTTTACCGGTAGCACTATAAATCGAGCCATCACCCAGCTTAATGGTAAAGAGCGAATCGTCGGTTGATTTTTCTTTCTCAAGCCGTATAAACCGCGGAATCTCTTTCTCATTGATCACGAAATCAACGGCCACCGGATTGTCGGTCGAGATTGTGTTGAGCAGCGTCTGGCTTTGCGATACAAGCGTACCAAGCTTTACCTGCGAAAGACCGATCGTACCATCAAACGGCGCTAAAATGGTGGCGAAATTCAGATCGGTGCGTGCGCTGACGAGCGCGGCATTGGCCGATGATACTCCGGCTTTCGCATTTTGCAGATCAGTAAGCGCATGGTCCAGTATCTGCTTGGCAATCGCGTCCTGCTTGCTCAGGTATATGTAGCGGTCAGCGTCCTTTTGCGCCCTTGCTTCATTGGCTTTTGCCTGAACTACATTGGCCTCTACCTGTGCATAAGCGGCTTGGTATTTGCTCCGGTCTATCTCGTATAGCTTCTGGCCTTTGCGCACATGCTCTCCTTCTTTGAAAAAAATGCCCGTTACATAGCCGTTTACCTGCGCGCGGAGATCTACCTGGCTCATAGCCACAGTCGTTCCCGGATATTCATCGAAATAGGAAGCAGGCTGCATTTGCACAGTCTGCATGGTTACAGGAGCAGGTCCATTCTGAGGACCGCCTGCTTGCTTGCCATCGCCTTTACCGCCACAGGCCGAGAGTAACAGGCTGCCTGCTGCAAGCGCTGTGACCGGTATGCGTATGATTGAGTTTGTCATTGGTCTTTCTAAATGTCGCTGTGTATATCGCCCATCGCCCTTTGCAGGCTTACCTTGCTTTCAAGCAGCTGGTATAAAGCGTTGAGATAGTTGATTTCTGAAGAGCGCAGATCAGATTCTGCAGTGATCACTTCGAGGTATTGCTTGATGCCTTCCCGGTATTGCAGCCTGATTACATCATACACCTCACGGGCTAGCTGCACATTCGACTTCATGGACGCGTATGAATTCAGGTTGCTCCGGTAGGCGGCCATCGCGTTTCTGAATTCAGCATTGATCTGCGATTGCAGGTTTGCTTCATCCCAGTACAGGCGGTCTTCCTGCAGGCGGGACTTGCGCACATTCTCTATACGCCGGAATCCTTGGAAAATTGGCAATGAAAGATTGATGCCGAACAGCGAGTAAGGATAAATATTGTTGAACAGTGTAGAAAACCGGTCATTCTCAAACTCCGGCACATAGCTGTAAAATGCAGAGATAGATGGCAGAAATCCGGTAGCGTAGTAGACAGTGGTCTGGTGCTGCAATTGACGGTTCGTATTCAGGAGCTGGTATTCAATGCGATTACGGAATTGAAGGTTTTCCATGGTATCCATAGAAATGCCGCTCATCATCTGTACCGTATCGGCCGTGAGCAGGAGCCCATCATTCGGCGGATAGCCCATCTCTCTTTTCAGTACAGACGTTTTGGCGTCGATGCTTTCTCCTGCGTTTTTCAGATCTGCTACTGAATTATTCAGCGCAATGGTCGCGCGCTTGTAATCGACCTTATCCACGATGCCGGCTATATACTGGTTATACGCATCCCGCAGATTCCTGCCCAAGCGCGCTGTGTCTTCTGCAAGCACTACAATCTGGGCCTGGCTCAGCAATACATCATAATAAGCAAGGCTCACATTTACGACCACATCAATCTTCTTCGCTTCGGTATTCTGCTTGGCCTGCCTGTTATAAATCGGGGAAGTGCGCAAAGCAGCCAGCACATCATTGCTCAGCAATACCTGTGAGGCTGTGAAATTCGGAAGGATAGTATTGTAAAGTCCGGTACGTGTCTGAACCTTATCTGATGCCGGGCTCTGCGTATTGGGAATGAAGGTGGTAGGCAGATCCATATAGTGGTTCAGCGCCGTATTGAGGTTCACCTGTGGCAGACCTGCAGACAGGGCAATCCTATTGTTCGTGCGCGTGATGGCCTCGTCGATCGCAGCCTGCTTCACGGTAGGCTGAGCCTGCAATGCATAGCGGATGCACTGGTTGAGCGAGTAGGTCTGCGAAGTATCCGGTCGGGTATTCTGGGCGTGAACAGTATGAAATAGAAAGACGGCAAAAACGCAAAAGCGCAAATGATTACGCATAGTATAGTGAGGCAGGAGAATAAATTGGCGGGGCAAACGTACCAAAGCGAATCAAAATGATAAGCTAAATAAGTTCTACCACCCCATAGACGCAGGAAATATCAACTATTCGGCATTATGACAAGCTTTAAACCACAAAAAATTAATCGTTTAATAACTCAGTATTTACTGTAAGAAAACGGCGGACACTCTGTGAAAAATAACATAACCCGCTCGTTCATATTCACCTACCCTCCTCACGCAGCCTCCGCTATGTTTGTTTTCACTAAAAACTATAGCTGAAGGAGGCAGCATCCCATGAAGTGAATCAAAAGCTACAACCCTTAAAAAATCAGAAACCATCTTATCTCATTTCAATCAATTACCATGAAAAAAATCTTACTGTCGGCATTTGCAGCCCTTGCATTGACCGCCTTACTTCCCAATGAGACGTTCGCACAACTGCCGCGCAACCCCCGCAGTCAGTTGCCACAAAATTTTCAGGCCATCAAGCAGACGGAGTACAACCAGATGCCGATCCAGGAAGTTACCTTCCCCGACTTTTACGATGTGGAGGTAAACCGCTTCTACCATGAAGATGCGATCCGTATTGACCCAACATTGGTATATCCGGTAAATCCGAACCCACGGCCCACCATGTGCGGCAACGGCGATTTTGAAGCGGGCCTCAGCACCGTGGAATGGCAGGGCGGCTATGGCTCTGTAAATTCCGGCGGTGCGGTGATGTATGGCACTTTTGCTGCAGGCATCGCCGGTGGCGCAATTAATCTGGCTACTTCCCGCCAGACGCTCGTGTCTACCGGTACAGACCCTAATGTGCCGATCAATATGGTAGCGCCTACGGGTTCTACCAATGCAGTGCGTATCGGCAATGCAGTGAACGGCAATGGCGCCGAGCTGCTGTCCAAGACTTTTGTGGTTCCTTCAGGCGGCTCTATTGTTACCTTCTGGTATGCGCTTGTGCTCCAGGACCCCGGCCACGTGGCCGCCGACCAGCCGGGCTTCCGGGTGCGCGTGCTGGATGCATCCGGCAATGAGCTGCTTGGTACCGTAGATCTCGGCAACGGAAAGGACTCTGCTTATGCAGATATGACCAATCCATTCTTCCGGAAGAATGCAAACGGCACCATCGCTTACCGCGACTGGAGCTGCGCGCAGATCAACCTGACCAAGTATGTGGGCAGCAAGGTAACGGTACAGTTTGTAACCAAAGACTGCTCACAGGGCGGTCACTTCGGTTATGCCTATATTGATGACTTCTGCGGCACCTGCGATAAGAATCCATATAAATTAGAGCTGGGCAATGTTGATTGCAGCAAGACCAGCATCTGCTTCAACTATCTGCTGCCACAGCAAAGTGGTACGACCGGTACTGTGAAGATTTCCCTGAATATCTATCAGAACGGCACACTGCTGACTACCATGACCAGCCCTGTGCTGAGCAGCGGTTCTTCTTACTGCTTCAACTTCACACCGGGCTCTATACCAGGCATCAATCCGGGTCTGGGCTACGATTATACCGCTGTCGGCAACTTTACACTGGGTGGCAGCGCGCTGTCTCCATTCTACCTGTTTACACCACCTGACGGACATGTGCCAGGCCTGAACAATGACTGTGATGTAACTCCGGTGAAGCAATGCTGCCCGGGCACTAACCTGCTGATCAATGGTGGTTTTGAATCCGGCAATACCGGCTTTACTTCCGGCTATACTTATCAGCCTGCGATCGCTGCCGGCTCTGTAACACCAGGCCAGTACGCTACGCTTACAGACGTTCAGGCACTCACCGTATCATCTAGCTGGAATGCGAATTGCGCTGGTTACAACCGTCACCTGATTGTGAATGGTATGACCGGTGGTACTTCAAGACTGGTATGGCGTCAGATTGTGAATGTGAAGCCAGGCAATACCTACAAATTCTGCGGCGACTTCAAGAACCTGCCACAGTGCGGCTTTGACATCAAGCCAAAGGTAGCCGTGCAGATCATCAATGCACCAGGACAAAGTGTAGTATTGAGCGCATCTAACGCAGCAAGCATCAACCTGCCGAATGTAGCCTGCAACTGGCAGACTCTGGATCAGACTTTCACCGTGCCTGTAGGTCTTACTGCGGTTCAGATCAGTGTAATACTGGATGAAAGCAGCATCGGCGATGGCAATGATCTTGCAGCAGACAACTTCTCGCTTGTAGAGCTGGCACCAGTGCCTACCTCGCTCACCAGCTTCAGCTTCACTCCGTATAACGTTACCGGCAGCACTTACAATGTGAGCGCAGCGGCAATATCACCGATAGCCGGTGATTGCAGCCACTTCTGGGAAGTTGAAGAGATGGACGCAAGCTATAATGTGATCAGCACCACTCAGGTAATCAACCCTGCGGCATGGCAGCCGCTGGCTACTAATACCTTCATTGGTTATGTAGGCACTTCTACCTTGTCCGGCGGTGCAGCGGGCGTATTCTCGCTCAACAAGATCTACCGCTTTATCTATGGCCGCTCCTGCACATGCAATGCCGTCAGCAAGCGCTTCATGATCTATGGTCCGATGGCAGCAAGAGGCGTACCTGGTGGCAACAGCCAGTCCGGTCCGCACCTGCTCGCAAGCGGCATACTTGATGAAGAGACAGCTCCAACACGCATTTCTACCGATGCGTCCAACGGCAAGCCGGTAATCAAAGTATTCCCTAACCCTACTGATAACTTCATCGTTATCCAGAAGCCGGCTGCGGAATCCGATGTTACCATCAAGCTGTTCAACGGCAATGGTCAGCTCGTCAAGAAACTGGCCGCCAAGGGAACTGATACCCGTGTTGAGGTTTCCCTGTCAGAATTCGTATCTGGTACCTATCTGCTTCAGGTAGTTTCAGATAAGGGCGATATTCTCCATACCGAGAAGATCTCCAAACTGTAGTACGGAGTATTACAAATCAGAAAAAAAGCCGTCCCTCTTTTGGGGCGGCTTTTTTTGCTTTGTATATACTATTCACTGTGGGATGCTTCCTTGCGTCAGCACGACTATGATATGTATGAGCCTGCATTATACAGGTCATGCTGACGCAAGGAAGCATCCCACAGTGGCTGATTATATACAGCCTGTGCGGAATTCCTCAATTTAAAACGAGGCACTGACCGGAAACATGCTTGAAATAATTAAGGCACTCACTTCCTCATCAATAAATACACACGACAATCAGGCTTTTCAAACGTATCGCTAATATGTCCGTATTTATTAAAAGCGGACTGATCTTTCTGCATTTCGGCTTCATCTACCCAGGAGAACATAAAGAACGCATTGCCCTTCAGGTTCGCGCAGAGCGTATCCATGTCCGTATTGCTATGGAAAATCTGGGCATTTTTAAACGAAGCATACTTGCTGCTGTCGGGGTGTATAGAGGTGTAGTACCGGCTCTGCTCCCAGGCCAGCTCATGAATAAATACCGGTGCCCCGGGCTTATGGTGCCCGCTGATCCATTTAAAGCTTGCGGTAGTCCATTCGGTATTTAATGGCCGGAAAAAGCTGCTCAGCTCATTGAAATTATTCATGGTAGTGAGGCAGCATATACTCAACACAATACCCAACGGCCTCACGCGCCTGTTGCTGAAGCAGGCCTCAAGGCCAATACCTGCAAGCAACAGCAATAAGGGGTAGGAAAACAGTACCACACGGGGCAGCAGGGTAAACTGATGGATGCCGGATGCAATAAACAGCAGCAGGACCGGCAGCACCAGCATGACCAGCAAGGGCAGGTCTTTTTTTCTGAAAAGCACATAAATGCCCCCGATAATGAGCAAAATATTGCTGATGAAAGACAAGACCCAATGACCGCCCAGCGCGCCAAAGTACACCAGCAATACGTAAGCATTCATTGCCCATTCATGATAACTACCAGGCAGTAAAAAAAGAAAATAATCTTTGTGCCAGCTTTGCAGATAGCTCGATTGTATGCCCGGGCGCAGCAGCAGGAAGTAATATAAGGTGAAGCTCAGCAGCCAAAAGAAGCTGATGCAGCCAAGCGCAATCAATGATTTCCGGAATTTGCGTTGCAACAGAAAACCTGCGCCGATGCCCGCAAGCACAAATACAGATGGCATGGAGATCCATACAGCCAACGCACCAATTAGGCACCAGATAACGATGAACCGGGATGGCTTTGTCGTTTGTACATTAATGTTCAAGGCAGCCAGCAGCAGCAGGATAGTGACCAGCGCATCAGAAGCGTATTGCTTGAACTCGGTGCCATACCTTAAATAGATTATTCCGGTGGCCAGCAGAAAAAGCGGGTAGATGCCTGCCCGCTGAATGTTGAGCTTTCTGAGCAGCAGCCAGAATCCGGCAAGGGAAAGCGCGCCGCACAGCAAAGAGTAAATCCTGACCGCCCACTCATAAGCGCCGAAAGACACAAGCGCAAATTTGTTGATCGCCAGAAAGGGTACAGGGGCAAACTGATTGTAAGAAAGCGGGCGCAGCAGTTGTGAATAAGACCGCTCATGGATATTTCTCAGCAGGTTGACCTCATCCAGCGTAAGATCGCGGTTTTGAAGAAAGACGGTAAGCCTTAATAAAATACCCGTGCAGACGATGATCAGGCAAATCCAAAAGAAAACCTTCTCGTAAGCTACCGGCCTTTTATCCATTACGGATACAAAATACAGCTTTCAAATTGTTCTTACACAGATAGATTAATGCAAAAAAGACCAGCAGCGGTGCTGCCGGTCTTTTTAATTATCTGAGAGGATGGTCATGCTGCCGTCGGGAAGCATTTTACAGTGGTTAGGTACTATTGGGTCGCAGTGGGCTCCCTCAATATTTCGCCGCTTCGCTTGCTCATCCTTTCGGGATGACCTGTAGATTAGTTCTGGTTTTCCTTGAACTTCTTCACCGCTTCTGTGAGCTTCGGCACAATTTCGAGCGCATCGCCCAGCACGCCATAATCGGCTGCCTTAAAGAACGGCGCCTCGGGATCTTTATTGATGACCACAATCGTCTTGGAGCCATTTACACCTGCCAGATGCTGGATAGCGCCGGAGATGCCAACAGCAATATACAGGTTCGGGCGGATGGTGCCGCCTGTCTGGCCCACGTGCTCGTGGTGCGGACGCCAGTGGCTATCGGCCACAGGGCGGGAGCAGGCGAGGGAAGCGCCGAGTGTACCAGCCAGATTTTCGAGAACGCCCCAGTTTTCAGGGCCCTTCATGCCACGGCCGCCGCTCACTACGAGCTCAGCTTCCGTCAGCGGAACAGTGCCGGTCACCTTATTGGTTTCCTTTACCTCAATGCTGAAATCCTGATCGCCGAATGGTACTTCCAGCTTTTCGACCGTTGCAGCGCCGGGGCCTTTTATTACCGGGAAGGTATTTGGCATCAGGGTAATCACTTTTACATCGCTGGTGATATTCACATCGGCAAATGCTTTGCCGGCAAATACCGCTTTACGAACGGCAAATCCTTTGGAAAGATCGGGCAGGGAGATGGCGCCTGCCACCAGACCGGCTTTCAACACAGCGGCTACGCGGGGAGCTACCATCTTGCCCATTACATCATGAGAGGTAATGATGACTTTAGCGCCTTCCTTCTGTGCAGCAGTCGTGATGGCTTTTGCCGCAGCGCGCGCGCTGAAATTGTCGAGGCGGGCATCTGATACGTGCAGCACTTTCTGCGCGCCGTAAGCGCCGAGCGCCTGCATCGCATCATCGCCGGCATTGCCCAGCACCAGCGCGGTAGCCGTAGTGCCCAGGCTCTGGGCTATATCAGCAGCATACTTCACTGCTTCGAATGATTTCTTTTTAAAAACACCTTGCGAATGCTCGGCTAGGACTATAACAGACATATCTTATTGTGGTATTGTTTGATTGTTATATTGTTTGCAATGTTTTTTCGCCTCTGTGACTGTATGGTACAGCTATTTCTCCAGCTTCTCATTCGTAAATTTAATGAGCGTATTAATTCTTACGGGCAGCAACCGAAGCCGGTTGAATATCTCTGCATGTTGTCGTTCATTAATTAAAATACGATATCTGGATTTTGCATTCCAGTACATATATTCCTTCAGCGAGCCGTAACTGTATCTATAAAACTGAATCTTCTCCTTTTTATAATATCTGCCAAATCCTTCAGCAATGTTTGCGCGTATTGAATCAACTGCATTTATAAACTGCGCTCCAATGGTCCTTTTGGAAAACACATCCCACGATACAACGATATCCCAGACATAATTGCTTAAATGAAAAGTAATTTTATAAGCCTCAATATCATTCAACTGAAGGAATTTTTTCTGCTCCATAATCAGACAACCATTCAGCAATAGAGCAATACAGCCATTAGATAACTTTTGCTTCACTGTGCAATGCTGCTACCAGGTCATCAAGGTGGTCGGCATCAAACATCTTTACGCCGGTCTTGGCTGGCGGCAGGTCGTAATGAACGATCTGTGTCAGTGCGGTTACATTAGTTGCTGGCACTACTTTCAGCGGCTTGGTGCGGGCCGCCATAATGCCGCGCATGTTGGGGATGCGGGCTTCGGCCATTCCCTTCTGGCAGGATACTACCAGCGGCAGGGCAGCTACATTCACTTCTTCACCGCTTTCTATCTCGCGGCTTACGGTAGCGGAATTGCCCGCTACATCCAGCTTGCTGGCAAAACCGATATAATTAATATCCAGCATACCGGCGATCATGCCGCCTACAACGCCGTTGTTGTAATCAATGCTTTCCTTGCCTGTGAGGATCAGATCATAGCCGCCGTCTTTGGCAAAAGCAGCAATTTCGGAAGCCACCACATATGGATCATGGCTATCCACATCTATACGGAAGGCTTCATCGCCGCCCAGCGCCAGCGCCTTGCGGATCACCGGCTCGGCATCCGTTCTGCCAACCGTTACGAGGTAAACGGCTGTAGCCGCACCGCTTTCCTTCAGCTCAAGCGCGCGCACCAGCGCATACCATTCATCGTAAGGATTGATAATCATGGTAACGCCCTGGGTATTGAAAGCAGTGTTATTGTCGCTGAACGCGATCTTGGTGGTCGTGTCAGGTACCTGCGCAATGCAGACGAGTATTTTCATTGATCTTAAATATTTAAAGAAAAAATGTCCGGTACAGGGGCCGGTAAGCAGCCGCAAAAGTAAGGTAAATGACCTTCAAAAAACAGGGTGCTGTAAATGGGGTAGTGTCTCCGTTTGAAACAGGTTACGGTTGGATTGTTGTGGGGACATTGACTTATCACAGGCTCATACAGCTTCGTCATCCCGGAGCGTAGCGACAGCGAAGACCCGGGATCTCACGTTAACCTGTGTTATATTGCTTTAGGTCGCTGTGAGTTCCCGGTCTTCACTTCGCGAAAAGCTTCGTTCCGCGCCGGGATGACGGCTGAATAAATAGCGGCTTAGCATACCGGACTAATACAGCTGAATAAATAGCAGCTTAGCATACCGAGCTAATTTTAGCCCTTTTAAGGCCCCTAACCCCGTCCGAAATATAGTCAGCGCGGTTGGTAAACCCCGTTTACCCCGTCCATCAAGTGCGTTTACCCCGCCTTCCACCGGGGTAGCCGGTGTCCGGAACCCCGATTACCCCGTGCACCAACCCCTTTACCCCCGTCTCCTACCGGGGTAAACGGAGTTATGAACCGCACTTACCCCGCTCCGGTACGGGGTAAGCGGAGTCCCCAACGGGGTAAGAGGGGTTGGAGGACGGGGGGTAGGGGCCTTTTTCGGTCGAAAACAGGGATAATGCGTTGCTGCTATTGGCGGCCTGCTGCTTACTTTTGTGCCGTTTCAAGCCTGCGCTGCTTTATGAAAAAACTGTTTTCCTGCTTCCTGTTCCTGTGTCTGCCTATGCTGGCCGGCGCACAGATGCCCAAGAGCTTTGAGTTCAAGTCAGGCGATCTCATCTTTCAGGATCTGGACTGCGGTGGTCTTTGCGATGCCATTGAAGCGGTGACGCCGGGAGTGGGCGGGAAGCATTTTTCGCATGTAGGCCTGGTGTATGTGGAGCATGATACCATTGTTTCGGTAATTGAGGCTATTGGCAAAGATGTGCATCTCACACCTATTCAGTCTTTTCTGAACCGCCAGCTCGATGAAAAAGGCAATGCAAAGATTGTAGTCGGGCGTCTGGAAAAGCAGTACCGCTATTTCAATAAAGGGGCGATCGCCTTTGCGCTGAAGCAGCTTGGCACTCCATATGATGATGCCTTTATGTACGATAACGGCAGCTACTATTGCAGCGAGCTAATCTATGATGCCTACAAGCATTCCTACAGCAATCATCCGTTCTTCGAGCTTTCCCCAATGACGTTCAATGATCCTGCTACCGGACAGCTGTTCCCTGCATGGGCGGATTACTATAAAGGAATCGGTAAGCCGGTACCGGAAGGCATGCCGGGCTGCAATCCCGGAAGCATTGCTAACAGCGACAAGATCCAGATCATTTATTATAATTATTAAGCGCGCCTGTTTTTCAGCAACGGGAGCCTATTTTTGCACCGCATGAAATCTATCCTTGAAGCGCTGCCGCTGCTACAGTCGCCGAAAAAAATATTCATTACCACCCACCATAAGCCGGATGGAGATGCCATTGGCTCTATGCTCGGCCTGTACCATTACCTGCGTTTGAAAGGCCATGAGGTCACCGCTGTAGCGCCCAGCGAGGTGCCGGATTTTTTGCTCTGGCTGCCTGCTGTTGAGCGCATCATCAATTTTGAAGAAACGGCGGATCCTGTATTGCAGGCTTTAAAAGAAGCAGACTTAATTTTTTGCTTGGACTTCAATGATTTCAGCCGGGTAAAGCATCTGGAAGTGCCATTGACAGAAGCCACGCAGACCAAAATCCTGATCGACCACCATATGTTTCCCAAACCAGTATGGGATTATGGCATGAGCGCACCCGACAAAAGCAGCACGTGTGAGATGGTCTATGATTTCATCAATCTTGCAGGAGATAATGCCCTGATCAACATATCCATCGCGCAATGTCTGTACACCGGCACGATGACGGACACAGGTTCCTTCCGCTTTCCGGCCACTACAGGAAATGTGCACCGCATGATCGGCGATTTTCTGGACCGCGGGCTGAAACATGCGCCTATTCACGAAGCCATTAATGATAACTGGAGCGAGAAGCGGATGCGGTTTATCGGCTACATGCTTATTGAGCGGATGCAGATTTTCCACAAGTACGGCGCTGGCCTCATCACTATTTCACGCGAAGACCTGAAGCTTTTCGGCCTTACCACCGGCGATACCGAAGGGCTGGTACAATACCCGATGAGCATACAGGGCATTCGCTTTTCTACATTAATCACGGAGCGTGCCGATGAGGTAAAGCTTTCTTTCCGCAGTAAAGGAGATTTTGATGTGAATCAATTTGCCCGTGAACACTTTAATGGAGGAGGGCATTTTAATGCATCCGGAGGCCGCTCAACACAAACTTTTAACGAAACAATACTATATTTTAAAGAAATTTTGTCGCAATTTCACCCGCTCTAAAAAATGAATATGCTAAAGAAGTACACACCCATTGCCCTATTGGCGCTTTCCGTGATTACCACAAGTTCCTGCAATGCCCAAAAGGGCGGCTTTAAAAAGACAGCCAAAGGACTTGAATACAACATTGTAAAAGACGTTCCCGGCACCAAGAAGCCGCAGATCGGTGATTTCCTGGAGTTCCATATCCATGCACATCTGGGCGACAGCGTTCTGTTCGATTCCCGCAAGATGAACAATAACCAGCCGGTGCCTTTCGCCCTTGCTGCACCTGCATTCAACGGCGATCTTGCCGAAGGCTTTACAATGATGACGGTAGGCGATAGCGCAATCTTCCGCGTACCGGTTGACTCCGTGCTGAAGGCCGGTGGGCAACTGCCATTCGCGAAGGCTGGTCAGAAGCAATTCATTCAGTATGAAGTAACGCTTACCAAGCTGCAGACGAAATCTGAAATGGAAGCCGAAATGAAGACCAAAGCTTCCCAGCAGAACGGAATCGACGATAAGCTGATCTCCGATTATCTGGCCAAGAACAACATCAAAGCCAACAAGACTGCCAGCGGTCTTTATTATATCATCGACAAGCCAGGCGCCGGCCCGAATGCAACTCCCGGCCAGTTCATCACCATGAACTATACCGGTACTACTATGGACGGCAAGAAGTTTGACTCCAATATGGATCCTCAGTTCCAGCACGTACAGCCATTCTCATTTGTTCTTGGTCAGCATCAGGTAATTCCGGGTTGGGATGAAGGTGTAGCCCTGATGAACAAAGGCGCAAAAGGCCGTCTGTTCATTCCATCATCATTGGCTTATGGTCCGCAGGATCGCAGCCCGGCTTTTGGCCCTAACAGCGTACTGGTATTCGATGTAGAAGTCCGCGATATTGCTGCTAATCCACCGGCACAACCGCAAATGGCTCCAGCTCCGCAGCAAGGCGGCGGTAAGTAATCCTTATTTATTTTGTTTTAAGCGAAAAGGCCTCATGGATTCATGAGGCCTTTCCTTTTTTCCTGAAAAATTTTATTGATTGACCCAAGCTATTGCCTGCCTGTTGCATCTATGTATTATAATCGCTGCGGTTATTCGCTGATGATAAAATTAAAACCATGGCTTTACGCTTCCTTGCTACCTGCACATTTTTGATTTGCTGCCTGCTGGCGGTCTCTTCGTGTAAAAAGAATGATTCTGAAGATACACAGCCTATAGGTATTTGCGGCGTAATCTATCATCCGCCACAGCAGATACTGATTACAGTGCAATATGACGATGGCACACGGGTAGCGCTTGATTCTTTTGTAGTTGCAGACAGTGCAGGCGCACCAGTGAATGATAGAATCGGCGGGCAGAATGTATCCGGCAGCTATAGTGCAACCAACGGTATTCTGCCGGGCGGCTGTATTGACAGCAATGGGATCAATGGGAGATATTGTCTTGTCAATGAAATTTGGCTGAACTATTATATGTCCACACCCGCTATGCTGCAGGCAAAAGGCTACGTCAATGGCATTCAGGTATTCAACGAGCCTTATACAATAACGACCTCAAATAACAGTTTAGTAAAAAGCACAGGTAAAGACATGATTATCATTCCCCGGTAAAGCAGCGCTTATATTTTTTTGGAACCCGTTAATTTACCAGAACTCATAGCCGGTTGCCGCACCGGAGACCGCAAAGCGCAGGAGCAGATCTTCAGAACGTACCACAGTGATTTTCTGAAAGTATGCCTGCGCTTTGCGGCCGACCGCTCTATGGCCGATATTATGCTCAATGATGCGTTTTTCCGGATTTTCACACGCATAGAACAGTACAAAGGGGAAGGTTCTTTTCACGGATGGATGCGCGCTATTGTGGTCAACACCTGCCTGTCTGAATTAAGAAAAAGTGACCGGCATAAGGAAGTGCAACTGCCGGGACAGGATGATGGCTTTAATGAGCATCATACACCACATTCCTATAATGATGCCATGAGCCGCATAGGCATGAATGAGCTGATCAGGCTGATACAGTGTTTGCCGGCAACGACCCGGATGGTATTTAACCTATTTATTTTTGAAGGCTTTTCGCACCGTGAGATTGCGGAGCAGCTGGGCATGAGCGAAGGCACCTCTCACTGGCATGTGAGCAATGCAAGAAACTGGCTGAAAGCTAAAATTATTAAAGAGCAGCAAAATGCAGGAAAACCTATTTGACAACGCATTGCGCGATTATCTGGACGATGGCGAACTGCCATTGGAGGAGCAGGAATGGTCTGCTTTGTCCACGCGCCTTGATGCGCACCAACAGATTGGAAAAGCGAAAAAAATTGTTCCATTCTATTACTGGATGCTTCCTGTAGCTGCTATGCTGTCATGGCTCATTGTTCGTTATAATGGCAGCGATCATTCCAAAAATACAGTTGTGCCTTTTTCTAAAAACACTTCTGAGCTAGCAGCAAATCAGCCTTCTAAAACTGCCGTTCCTTCATCCGTTCCCGTAATTACTGCTACCACACAACAGACGACTGTCATTTCAAGCAAAGCGACTCATCTTCAAAAAACAAATAAACAGATTATCCCTTCCGGTACCAATCAATCTTTGACGCAGGAAGAGGTGGCATTCACACCTGCAGCAGCGACAGATACTTTAAGTAAATCTCCTGCTACAATTACTTTTTTAAATCCTCCCAAACAGAATAACCAACGGTTTGATGATCCTGTATATGAAGAACCGGAGCGGAAGACACAAAAAATAAATATTGGCATTAATGGCGGATATAATGTAGGGAGTCAGGCTAAAAATGATTTCACGCTGGGCATGGCTTTCCGGAAATCGCTTGGAAAAAGACTTCGCTTCGAGGCAAATGTGGCGGTACTGACAGGTGGTTATAGCAGTTATCAGACAACAGTACCATCAGCTACCAGCGGATCATCTGTGACACCTCCCTCAAACAACAGCGCCGATGGAAATGGGCCTACCGGTGTGGGCGTAGGCTCGGCTGTTGGTCCCAGTTATGCTCAGGGAACCAATTATCTGTTTTACATGCAGGCCTCACCAACGGTCAGCTACGAATTGCTGCCCGGCCTGTCTGCCGGTGGCGGTCCCGATATTCAGCGATTGTTGAGCAGTTCTGACAAAGCGATCATTACAAACAGCCAGGGAATGCGGGAATACACACAGCCGGACTGGGATTTTGGCCTGGCGGCCAGAATGGATTATCAGATCAATAGAAAACTGAGAACCGGTATTGTGTACCGGAACAGCCTGCGTGCCACTTCATCCAATGAGCTGGAAACAGCCCGCCGCCGTTATATGCTGGTACAGTTGAGCTATTCTATTTTTTAGGAAATACAGCCCTGAACTTTATGGAATGATATTGATGTTAGTAAGCAGTTACACACCCAAATGAAGTTGCTAATGCTACCAAAATTCCTGCTTATACTGGCTTTTGCTTTGTCTGGTTCTTATCCCGGATGGTCGCAGACCACATATAATCCTGCTGATGCCTCGAAAAAATTATTTGAACAATATAAGCCTGTAATCGAGCGAAAAGAGCAGGCGGTAGTAGATGAGCCTAAGGCCATAACAGGCGATCTGAATGGTGATGGGCTTGCTGATTGCATTCTTTATTTTGTGCTTACCCCGAAAGATGGCGGCAATATGATTGTAGACCGTCAGGCAGCTGTGTACCTGAATACCGGGCATGGCATGAAAGTGGCTGGCGCCTTTCCTGATCTCGGCTGTTATGTTGTGGATCGCGTTGCAGGCGGCATCATTTATGTGTCGATGTACGAGTGTGCGCCGCCATACAGCACCAAAACAGGAAGCCGCAGGTATCGCTGGAATGGCGGCAAGCTCACTTCGATAAAATGAAGATGGCAGAATGCTGCACACAAACTATCTTTTGATCTTAAAGAGACCTAAGCCAGTGATTAGAAAGTTGATAAAGGGTACCGGACTATTGATAATCCCGATCCTGATTGCATCCTGCAAAGACACAACACGCCCTGCAGCGACAAATAAAGAAACGCGCGCTGTTGATACAATAACTGCCCAAACGCCACCGGAAAATAAAGCGTGGATTGATGATTTCAGAGACTTCCGGATAGCCGTTTATCACGATGACATGGATGCGCTGAGCCGTTATTTTCAGTTTCCGGTCAATGACGAAAATGGAGAATTGTGGATGCTGTGCGAGGATGCGAACGGTGATCGCGCAGAACCGCATCATGGGGCGGTTACGCAAAATGATCTTGTAAAATATCATAAGCGCATTTTTCCATCCGCATTTATCAAGAGCATATTGAAAGTGCAATCAGAACAGTTGTACCAATCGGGAAGCGCAGAGACGCCTGATTTTACAGACGAAGACCGAGATTATAAAATGTACGCTACGCACGATAGTAAAGATCAGACACTGACACTCAATCTTGCATTCGCCGGCGGCGAAGATGAGCAGGGAAATAAAGTAAGTGAAGGCGAGTACAATATCATTTATACGTTCCGCATCATCAACGGCAGGCAATTACAATTTCAAAAGATCAATCTGGCAGGCTAATGCAAAGCCTATTGCATGCTAAGCGTAAAGTGACATCTGTAGCGATATTGGTAACTTAGCATCAGCGCCATTCAGGCGGTTAGCATTTATGAGAAAGCTTATTCTTTTGCCCGGAGAGCACATTATAGAAGATCGTGTGAAGTTGTATGGCGCTACACCGGATTTTATTATCCGGTTTATTGTCGGGCCATGCATGGTTATCGCAGCGATTTTTGTTTTCACCTGGATGAGCCGCACATTCAGCAATTTTGCAAATAATCCGGCAACTGCTAACATAGGATTTTACCAGGCTTTGCACCGGTTTTATCCGTTGATTATTATTGTGCTGGCGGCTGTGATGCTGCATTTTATGGCAGGTCTTTATTTCAACAGGGTCATTCTCACGAACAGTGCCATAGTAAAGCAGACATTGTTCAGCAATTACCGGATCAATTTTGAAGAGATGGCATCTGTAAAAAGCGAGCGTGAAGAATTTACTTCTGTAATGCCGGCAAGGCAGCGATTACACATGCTCGCAGGGCTGTTGGGCATTACCCAAATAGTGACTATACGCACGCAAGACAACCGGGAAATGATTATCCGATACATGAGTAAAGAATGTGCTGATGAACTGAAAGAAAAGCTCGATGCAGCCCGCAGTATGGTAATTGCCCGGCCTTAAATTAGGCTACAGGCGGCCTGCTTTGATCTCATCTACAATTGCCGGTTCCAGCAGGGTAGTTGTATCGCCCAGATTTTCCGTTTCGCCTTCCGCTATTTTTCGGAGAATTCGGCGCATGATCTTGCCGCTGCGCGTCTTCGGCAGCCCGCTAACAAACTGGATTTTATCGGGCTTGGCAATGGGGCCGATAATGCGGGCTACGGTCTGTACAATATTTTCACCAGATACGCTTACATCTGTCTGGTCCTGCACTACGAATGCATAAATCCCCTGGCCTTTAATATCGTGTGGATAGCCAACCACCGCGCTTTCCACCACACCGTCCTGCATGTTAATGGCATTTTCTACTTCTGCGGTGCCAATCCGGTGTCCGCTTACATTCAGCACATCATCTACCCTTCCGGTAATGCGGTAAAAGCTTTCTTCATCGCGCAGGCAGCCGTCTCCGGTAAAGTACAAATGATCGTAAGCAGCAAAATATGCCGTGCGGCAGCGCTCATGATCGCCCCAGGTAGTGCGGATAATGCCCGGCCAAGGCGCTTTGATGCACAGGTTGCCGCTGATGCCATTTCCTTCCAGTACCTTTCCCTGCTCATCTACCAATACAGGCTGTACGCCCGGCAGGGGCAGGGTAGCGAATCCCGGTTTAGAAGGAGTGATGCCGGCCAGATTACTCATCATAATGCCACCCGTTTCCGTTTGCCACCAGGTATCCACAATCGGGCAGCGGCCGCGCCCTACCTGTTCATCATACCAGTGCCAGGCTTCTTCATTAATCGGCTCACCCACTGAGCCCAGCACACGCAGGCTGCTCAGGTCTTTATCTTTCAGAAAGTCTGTACCGAAACTCATCAGGCTGCGTATGGCAGTAGGAGAGCTGTACAAGATCGTTGCTTTATGGCGATCCACGACATCCCAGAAGCGTCCTGCATCCGGCCAGGTAGGTACGCCTTCGAACATCAGTGAAGTGCTGCCTGCGCACAGCGGTCCATAAACAATGTAAGAATGCCCGGTAATCCAGCCAATATCAGCGGTACAGAAATGAATATCATCCTGCCGGAGCTGAAATACATTGACGAATGTATAAGTAGCCCAGATCATATAGCCGGCGCAGGTATGTACCACACCTTTCGGCTTGCCGGTAGAGCCGCTGGTGTATAAAATGAAGAGCGGATCTTCTGCATCCATAACTTCTGCAGGGAAGTCCGGATTGCCTGCTGCTGCTACTTTATTGACCTCATCTTCCCACCAGTTGTCCCTTCCTGACTGCATGGTCATAGGTATTCCGGTACGCTTCAGTACGATTACTTTTTGGACAAACGGACATTGTGCTACGGCTTCATCAATCACGCTTTTAAGCGGAATCTCTTTATTGCCGCGGTAGGCGCCATCGCAGGTAATAACATAGGCAGCCTGCGCATCCTGCAAGCGGTCTGTAATGCTCTG
This sequence comes from Chitinophagaceae bacterium, assembly GCA_965200035.1. Classification (GTDB taxonomy): domain Bacteria; phylum Bacteroidota; class Bacteroidia; order Chitinophagales; family Chitinophagaceae; genus UBA1952. The sequence continues at coordinate 3,980,686 of OZ241334.1, forward strand.
CGCAGAGAAGCCACCGAAGATCACCGAATGGACCGCACCGATGCGTGCGCAGGCCAGTACCGCTATTGCCAGTTCCGGCACCATGCCCATGTACAAACAAACCCGGTCGCCTTTTTGCACACCATTATTTTTCAGCACATGGGCAAACTGCACCACTTTTTCATGCAACTCACGATAAGTGAGCGTGCGCGGTTCTTCCGCCGGATCATTGCTTTCCCAGATGATGGCCGGATGATCACCGCGTGTATCCAAATGACGGTCCAGACAGTTTTCCGTAATGTTCATTTTTCCGCCCTGAAACCATTGGATACGTGGCTCCTGAAAATTCCATTCAAGAACTTTATCCCACCGTTTTTGCCATTGAAAATTATCTGCAATGTTGCACCAAAAGCCTTCCGGATCTTCTACGCTCTTTTGATACTGTGCTTTATAATCGTCATAGCTGTTGATCTGGAATGGATAATTCATGGAAATGCCTTTAACGGTGAAGCGTGGAATGTTTCTTTAAAGTATCGTAGAATGATGAGACGACAAAATAAAAAGGGCTATCGATTGATAGCCCTTTCTGATAATATTTAAAAGTGATCTTTAGTTCGCATTCACAGCGTTCTGCACCAGTTGGGCAGCTTCGCTGAGCAGGATGGCGCTCTGTACTTTCAGGCCTGAATTTACAATCAGCTCCTTGGCTACTTCTGCATTAGTGCCTTGCAGGCGTACGATGATCGGAATGCTGATATTGCCCATATTCTTATAAGCTTCGATTACACCGGCAGCTACACGGTCACAGCGTACGATACCCCCGAAGATATTGATCAGAATGGCCTTTACGTTAGGGTCTTTCATAATGATGCGGAAACCGGCTTCTACTGTCTGTGCATTGGCGCTGCCGCCTACATCCAGGAAGTTGGCAGGTTCGCCACCAGCCAGTTTGATCATATCCATCGTAGCCATGGCGAGGCCTGCACCGTTTACCATGCAGCCTACGTTACCGTCCAGCTTCACGTAATTCAGGTTGCTTGCGCTTGCTTCTACTTCTGTAGGGTCTTCTTCCGCAGTGTCACGCATTTCAGCAATATCTTTATGACGGCCGAGTGAGTTATCATCCACATCCATCTTGCAGTCTACCGCAATGATTTTGTCATCCGCAGACTTGAACAGCGGATTGATTTCGAGCATAGAGCAGTCGAGGCCTACATAGGCATTGTACAGGTTGGTCACAAACTTCACCATGTTTTTGAATGCATCACCACTCAGGCCAAAGTTGAACGCGATTTTGCGCGCCTGGAAACCCTGCAATGACATGCCCGGATGTACCCACTCCTTAAAAATCCTTTCTGGTGTATTGTGCGCCACTTCTTCAATGTCCATACCGCCTTCGGTAGAGTACATGATTACGTTCTGCTTTTTAGCGCGATCGAGCAGGATAGAGAGGTAGAACTCCTTGCGCTCGCTCGGGCCATCATAATACATATCCTGAGCTATCAGAATTTTGCTCACTTTTTTGCCGGCTTCACCAGTCTGGATGGTTACCAGTGTATTGCCGAGAATGTTTTTAGCCACCTCGCGAACTTCATCCGCGCTCTTGATCACTTTTACACCATTCTGCGTTGGCACTTCTTTCATTGAGCCCTTACCACGGCCGCCGGCATGGATCTGCGCCTTTATTACCGCAAATTTTGCGCCCTTACTGGTCGCTACCTCATCATAAGCTTTTACAGCATCTTCCACCGTTTCGGCAGCAATGCCTTCCTGCGTAGGAACGCCGTATCTCTTGAGGAGTTCTTTGGCCTGATATTCGTGAAGGTTCATTATAAAATGATTTGAAAGAAATGATTTTTAAAAATACCGGGCGAAGATAAAAGAAATGTTGGGGAGTTTCAATTCCTGTACCGCCTGTTCTTGGCTTAAATTTTGCCCTTTGTTGCAAAGCGTCTGCGTTGGACTATATTTGTTTACATCCGGCGCTGCTAAGCCAATCAATCTGTTGCCGTATTAGCTCAATAAAGATTATTCAGGCGTCTCGTCCGGCTCAATATGTATCAGCACATTGCCCAGGTCAGGAATGTCTGCTTTCAGCTTGTCCTGTAGCTGATGAGCCAGATCGTGGCCTGCCTGAACGGAAATGCTGCCGCTTACAATTGCGTGCAGGTCCACATAATAGATCATGCCTGTCTTTCTGATATAGCACTTTTCGGTGCCCACGATACCAGGTACCGTTTTTGCTGTGCGACGGATGTTTTCCTGCAAATCCTCGTATAGATTCTCATCCATAATTTCACCCAGAGCAGGACGAAAAATCAGATAACTGTTGTAGAGAATAAATCCTGAGGCAAACAAAGCGGCCCAATCGTCAGCAGACTCGTATCCTTTTCCTAAGATCAAGGCAATGGAAATACCGATAAAAGCGGAAATGGACGTTATAGCATCACTTCGGTGATGCCATGCATCTGCTCTAAGGGAAGAGCTGTTGGTCTCTCTGCTTTTTTTGATTACAATGCGATAAGAGATTTCCTTCCAGCCAATGATAAGCCCCAATACAATTAACGTCCATGGTGCCGGCAGGCTATGAGGAGTGCGGATGTTATGTATGGCTTCGTATCCGATAATGACGGCAGAAGTGATCAGCGCTCCCACCACGAGGAAAGTGACCAATGGTTCTGCACGCCCATGTCCGTATGGATGATTTTCATCGGCCGGACGATTGGAATATTTGATTCCGAACAGAACAAGCGCAGAGGAGAAAATATCAGCCGTCGATTCTATCGCATCTGCTATCAGTGCATAAGAATGTCCAAGAATGCCTGCTATACCTTTGATGATGGCCAAACCGGCATTGCCAATGATGCTGAAATAAGTAGTCCGGACTGCCTGCTCTGCTTTGCTGTTTTGTATTTCACTCTGTTTAGCCATCATAATTTTCGTGAAGGAATAACTGTTACCCGGAATTTTTATGCAACAGACAGTCGGTTTGCCTCCTCATATTTTGGTATGAAGAAGAATGCGCCGGGACAGAACGGGTTGGCAGCTTAAGAATTGCCCATTCGTTGTTGGGTTAATGATACATTGTTCAAAACGGGAAAGAAATAGATTGATTCACCACTGAGCATCCTCATCGGCAATCTCGTTTTTCAGCAATATCGGTTCGCCCTTTTTTAAGGAAGCCAGCGCCAGGCCTTTCTCCTGATTCTTGTCATAGAACAGCACATCGTGCCCGAAGCCTACATCTACATACACCCGCCCTTCGATGATCCAGCCGCGGCCCCTGATCTCATTTCCCTGCTTGGTGAATGATCCTTTGGTCTTCAGGTTCTGCTCCAGCTCCATGCCTACTACATCACCATCTTTGAAATTCTTGTATTTACCAACAATGCGCGCTTCCACAAATACGGGCGGGGGAGTCTTTTTAGATTTCTTGCTTGTATTAACTGAGACTTTCGAGAAAACTGCATCGCGGTCGTCTCCGCCTTTTATTGCACGTCCGCTCCCGGTAGAGGTAAATACATTGTAGCCAAAATTCTTCATGTAAAGCTCCGGATACTCAAAAAGCTCTTTCACGGCAATGATCTTGTACACGTATATAGCCGTTTCGGGGTTCAGGCTCATGCTGAAATAGTCTTTGCCTTTCGAATCAATTGCCTTGAGAATATTGCCGATACCAAAATTATAAGCAGCGGCGGTCAGTACCCATGATGCGAGCTTTTGCCGGTTGTAGATGGTCAGGTAATAGTTGCGCAGCAGCTTACAGGCTGCAGGCGATGATTTATAAATATCTTCCCGCTCATCCAGTCCGCCACCCATTACAAGCCCCAGATCTTTGGCGGTGCCGGGCATCAATTGCCAGAAGCCATGTGCGCCCACTCTTGAAGTAAGCACCATGAATCCGCTTTCTACAATAGGCAAATATTTGAAATCAGAAGGAATGCCGTTTTTGGCCAGATAGCTTTCAACAATGGGAAAATACTGAAGCGCGCGGGTGCGCAATGCAGGAAGATTGACGCTTGGCACCTGCCTTCGGATTACATCCATCAACCTGTTGGCCACAAATTCATTGTTCACCGGTATCTGCTCTCCGCAAAAGGTTATTATATGCGCTTGTGCCTGTGGCGTAAAGCCAAGCATCACGAAAATCAACAGTATTTTACCCAATCTCATAATCTCACGTTTTATCTGTTCATTTCCTTATTATACAGATTGCCCATAAAGGGAATCAGCAGCTCACGATCATCGGTTCGCTCTTTCAGCGAAAACTGAAAATCATCATTGTCGGTTGCGTTCACGCCCCGGCAGCCATACACGATCGTTGCTTCCTTGCCCGGATAGATTACCGGAAATTCAGTTACATAACAAGGAATCAGGTAAAAGCTGCCGCCTTCTTTCTTCCACCACGAAAGCATCATTTTGCCAACCAGAAAATCTTTAGCAGAATTGTTGACAACCTTTATGCGGAAGAACGAATTGACCCCACTGAAGGTAATGCTTTCCAACACCATGTGAGCTCCTTCTGCGTCATCTGACTTTTTGTTGAGGTGCGCTGGCTGGCTCATCGTTTTCAGAGCCGCAGCATTGTTTGCAAGAGTATCTTTCGGCAGGTAGTATTCGCCCGTGATCGTTTGTCCCTGCGGTATTTCTGCAAAGTTGATCTTAGGGTATTTCTTGTGCCACTCTGTTTTCCAGTAAGGATTCTTGATAAGAGCATCGGCGCGCTCCTGTGCCTTTTGCGCAGCCTGTTCCGCATCACGCCTGGCCTGTTGCGCTTTCTCCTCTTTCATGCGCTGGCGCTCTGCTTCTTCCTGCACTTTGCGTATTCGGTCCTGCTCTGCTTTTACGGCGAGATCAGCCTGTCTTTTTTGCTCTTTTTCTACTTCTTCCTGTTTCTTTCGGGCTATATCTTCCTGCCGCTTACGCTCTGCTTCCAGTGCAGCTTCTTTTTTACGGGCAGCAGCCTCAGCGGCTACTCGTTGTTTTTCTGCTGCTGCCTGTTCTTTTTTTGCTTCATCCAATTGTAGCTGACGCTTGCGTGCGGCTTCATCTTCGCGTTGCTTTTGCGCCTGCCGCTCTGTTTCCAGTGTTTTTTGCTTTTTGGCTTCTTCCGCCTTTCGCGCATTTTCCTGCGTTATCAGCGTCTGTCGGTCTTTTTCTTTGGCAGCCGCTATCTCACGGTCGCGGCTGGCCTGAAGATCCTTTTCTTCTTTCCCCTCCTGTTTCTTTTTCTTCTCTGCGTCCTGCTGGCGCTTTTTGGCGGCCGCCAGAGCTATATTGTTCTCACGCTCCAGCTGCTGCCCGCGCATTTTTTCTTCTTTTTCTGCCTTCTCACGCGCCGCTTTCTCTTCTTTCAGATGTTTCTTTTCGGCTACGGCATTAGCTGCTTTCTGTTCTGCTTCCTCTTTCGCCTGCTGCTTTTCGCGCAAGGCGGTTGCATCGCGATCTCTTTGTGCCTTCTGTTCCTGATCTTCCTGCGTTTTTCTGCGGGCAGTTTCCTCCTGTTCTTTCTTGAGCACCGCGGCCTCTTCTTTCTCTCTGGCTTTTTGCTCTTTCTTCAACCGCGCTGCTTCTGCTTTGCTTTGCCTGGGCGCAGTTTCTGACTGACTGATCTTCGCCTGAGATGATGCAGTTGCTTTACTGTCTGGCGCTTCCGATGCGGTCGGACTTGGAGTAGCGGTTTTGTTGCCTGCGGCAATCATTTTCCGTAAGGTCTTCAGGTCAGAATAATCGTAATAGCTTTTGAAGGTGTTTATATCAATTTTCTTGACTACTTCTATGATAAATACATGGGTACGGCCACCTTCTGTAACCGTCAGATTGGTTGGGGTAGGGCTGTTGGTAAGTGTTTTGATGCGCAGCTTCACTCCATCCTGCACCTGTGCGGTGAATACATCTGATTTGCCAAACTCAAAATTCCGGATATCATCATTAAACTTGAGAATGGTCAGCGCATCAGGATTCACCTGAATTCTTACGCCATTAAGTTCCTGCGCAAAAGATACTGAGCCGGGTAATAATAGCAGACCTAACAGCATTAGTATCAGCAGGAAAAATTTTCTGCCTGCTATGGGGGCAGTCAGTTTCATAGGAGCGGTCATTGGTTCCCCAAAAGTAGAAATAATTCCAGTACCCGTTGTGAAGTCACACAACGACAATATGGAAATACTTTTAAAGAAAACGCCGGCTGTAATCACGTATGAAAACAGCCGGCGCGCATATCGATTTAAATAATCGGATTTTATCGGAATTCTTTAGGCTTTACAATAGTAAATACACGCGATAGATTGAAGCCAAAGTGAATGCCACCCGCTCCCCAGTCATCCGTAGTCTGGCCAATAAAAGTACGTTCGGTCATACCTGTAGAGTTGCTGAAATGCAATTGGAATACGTGGCCGCCGGTTTCAATATCCATTCCCAGAGACAGAGAATTACGGTAACCGTTCAGCCTGGCACCCGGCAGGGTATAGAACCACTCGCCGGTGATGGCAATGCGGCGGGAAAGCTTGATACGTCCGCCAACACCAACAGCCAACACATCATTTGGGTCAGAAGATTCCTTTACTAAGTTGTAATGGACATGCGTAGGCGTAAATTGCAGCGAGAAGCGGTCGTTGAACTTGCGGGCAATGATGATCTGGTTGGCATAGCTCACCCGGTTGCTGAAATAATACGTAGCCGTAGTATCTGCCAATTGCACTTTATCTGTACGCGTCATAATAGTACCGGCATAGCTCAGCGTAATGGGCATAGAGTTGTCCGTAGTCTGCCGCAGGATTTTTACTTTCGCGAAGCCATCATATTCTTTCTGGAAAGAGCTGCGCCCAACGCCGATCATCAGCCAATTGGTAATGCCGTAGTCAAAGCCAATGCGCGTATTGGCATTATCCAGACCAAAGAAATCACTCACACCCTGATTGAGTTTGCCAAACCTGTGCAGGATGATAAAATCAAGCACGCCGGCTCCGAGATTTTCATTGCTTTGGCCGTTGATGACGCGTGTCGCTTTGAACGTAGCAGTTACATATTCTTTCTTCGGCTTGCCGGGAGCGTCCTTCATCAGATCATCCAGATTGCCGCCGGATGTAGTGGTATCTACTACCTGAGCGTGTACTGTTGCAGAAGAAATAAGCAGAAAAAGTGCAGGTAAAGTTTTCCGGAATAGCATTGGATTACTTGAGTGAGTATTTATTTTTTAAGCGGAACCAGTATGCTGGACACCGTTACTTCTATAGTCTTAGCTACCTTCTCAGAAGGCACTTTAATACTGTAATCAGCCGTTTGCACATTGAACTTGGCAGACAGCACTGCATTGCCATCTTTCACAGTGATGGTGCCGGGTATGGTTACATCTTTTGTAACACCGTGAATAGTCAGCTTACCCGCAACGGTTGTATTGATCGTACCGCCTTTCAGCACCTGACCGGCGGTTACATTGGAAGCAATACCCTTAAATTCTGCTTTGGGAAACTTGGTGCTTTCCATATAATTCTCATTAAAATGCTCCTGCATCAAAGCGTTCTTGAACTTAAAGCTGTTGACGGGCACAATAAAGCGAAGCTCACCATTGCTAACGTCCAGCGCGGAAGATACTTCATTGTTGACCGCCTGTATGTCTTCCATTGGAGTATGGGAGAAGAAGCTGATATTGCCGGTGCGGGTAAAATATTTTTGCGCAAAGGCCGGTGTCATAAAAAGCATCAGCGAGCCTGCGATCAGTAATTTTTTCATGGCTTTAAAAGTTTAGTATGAGAAAATCTACGACGATTGAAGGGACAGGTAGTTTAATTGTTGAGTGCGCCTGCATCAATCCAGGTACGGATCTGGCTGATCTGGCAATCGGAAAGTTGCTCACGGCCCTGAGGCATGGCAGAAAAGCCGGAAGCATGTATAATGGTGCCGATAAACTGTCCATTATCTGCGATGGCTTTCACACCGGCATAAGTGCTCAGATCATAGCCGCCGGCGAGTGTAGCCGAATTGTGGCAACCCGTAACACTGCAACTCTGCCCAACGATTGGTTGTACAATATTGCTGTAGCGGATGTCTGTGGTAGCGCAGGTACTTGTATAGAGGTCGCCTTCTTTATCGTAAAAGCAGCCGGTAGCCAATATACTGGCGGGAATAAGCAGCAAAAGCCATTTTCTGATAAAATGCATAGTGGTGGTGAGTTATTCTGAACAAGCCGGGTCCGGGAAGCAAGAATCTATGTACAAACATACAAATACATGTTGGAACATACAATCACTGATTCGTCAAAATACAGTCAGTGAGCAGAACGTCTGTAGTATATCCGGAACAGAATCCTTTTACGGTAATTTCCTTGCCCGGAGTAAGGGCTACATTTTTATCGCGCATGGTACAGAATACGGACGACATAGGATCTTCAGATTCAAATAGTGCAGTCGGCTGGCCGGCCTGGTTTTTACCCGCTTCTTTCAGAATGCCTTTGACCTCAAGTGTTTTATTAAGATACGTTTTGTTAGCCGTCTGCTCATTGCTCTGATAAGCCTGCACCAGCGCTGCTGCTACAACAGGAATGCCTTTTTCATCTTCCGCTTTGCGATGCGGCTTATTGATCATGACAATAATAACAATGGCTCCAACTAATGCAAGCCCAAGCAAAGCCAGCAATATTTTTTGGGTGCGCTTCATAATATTCAGGTGTGTAATGGTGGTAAAAAATACTTACTAATTGATCACGAAAATAAGGCTCCTTTTTGTGCAGATACAAAACATTGTTTTCAGGAAGCCTGTCCTGATTTTTCAATAGACAAATCACATTGCGAATTAGTCTTTTTTTAACGCGTTTAGATGCGCACTGCTGTACCTTTGATACCCTTATGAAAGCGATTATCTTATTATTGCTGCTTTTCTTTTTCCTGCGGTTTATATACCGCTATATACTGCCGGCGGTAAGGGTAGTGCGTACAGCGCGCAAGGGCCTGCAGCAGATGCAGCAGGGTTTTGGGGCCGCACAGCAACAGCCGTATCAGCAACCTGCGCAGCCTGTATCAAATGCGCCGGGTTTCGCCAAAAAGCAGGGCGACTATATCGATTACGAGGAAGTGAAGTAATTATTTGGAAAGGAAAACATGGTCCTCAATGGTCATTCCTTTTTCCAGAAAGATCGTTTGTATACCCAATGATCGGGCTGTTTCTATATGCTGCGGGCTATCATCAATAAATAAAGTATGCTCCGGCAATAGTTCATTCTCATCCAGGATTCGTTGAAAAATTTCTTTACCTGGCTTGCGCATACCCATACGGTGCGATAAATACGTGCGGTCAAAAAATAGTGCGATCGTCTGAAACCCATGTGAGCGCATCAATATCTCATTGAATGCCGCTTCGTGCACCTCATTGGTATTGCTCAGGAGAAACAGATCGTGGTAAAGGCGCAACTGCTGTAAAATTTGTAATCTTCGCAAAGGAAAATCCAGCAGCATTGCATTCCAGGCCTTCAGAATCTGATCTTCCGTCAACTCTTTTTCGGAGGCATCCTGCATTCCCTTCACAAATGCTTCGCGGGTCGTAACGCCCGTTTCCCAGTCATCAAAAAAATGGTTTTGCTGTAGTTGTGAATAGCGGCTGGCAAAGTCTGTAATGCCCAGTTCCTGAAAAGCCTTTTCAGTGGCTGCATAATCAATATTCAGAAGCACGCCACCCAGATCAAAGATGATGTGCCGGATTCCCTGTATCATAACGAGCGCAAATGTAAGTGGCATTCCTGAACCATGTAAAAACCATTAGGAAATTTTAAAGCTTGTCATTCTTTTTTTGAAAAAATGAACTTACTTTTGCCGTCCTTCAATAGCCAGCAATGGTTATCGGGCCTATAGCTCAGTTGGTTAGAGCACCTGACTCATAATCAGGTGGTCCTAGGTTCAAGTCCTAGTGGGCCCACAGGGGGCGGAAAGTAGTAGCAGTATGGCTTTCCGCCCTTTTTATCTCTCTCTCTTGTACTGTAGTTTGTTTCGATCGCTAATAAAATCGCTAATAAACTACAATGAAAACACTGCATGAAGACTGCTGGCGCAGCGACTATCTCGTCTCTCCAAAAGACTGGGATAAGAAGGGGGCATCCGTCAAAAAAGACTGGTACATTGTTTACTATTTCCACGATCCTTCATTCAAGGACGATCCTAAACTTAAGTATGGGAAACTTCGGATGATCAAAGGTGGCATCAACAAATTAAAGACGCTTGCCGAGCGTCGTGATGCCATCCCTTTCCTCATGAAAGAGGAAGACAATTTGCTCCTCGAAGAGCGATACAATCCGATTACAAAGAAATACCTGCCCAAGCCCATACAGCGGGTATATGTTATCGATCCTGCAACACCGCTAACAGTTGCGCTGGACACCATCCTCGATAAGATCAAGTGTTCGAAATCCGCGCACGATAGTATCAGGCTTGTTCTGAAGGAATTCAAAGCAGTTGCAGAAAAGCTCGGCTTCGGTCGGCAGCCTGTGAAAGAAACTACCCGGGCACAGATCCGTGCAGTACTCGACTACCATAGCGATCACAGGAAAAAATGGAGCAACAACCAGTGGAATCATCATCGTGCTTATCTGATGATGGCTTTTTCTGAGCTCACGGAACTGGAAGCGATCGGCGCCAATCCTGTACAGGGCATCAGGAAGCAAAAGGTTGTCCGGAACATCCGGCAGACACTAACGGGCGACGAGCGGGTGAAAGTAGATCAACATCTTGCAGAGACTTATCCTGCATTCAGACGATATGTGCAATGCTTTTTCCATTCTGGCGCGCGTAATACCGAACTCCTCCGGCTGCAAGGAAAGGACGTCGACCTTAAATTTCAGCGTATTGCAATACTCGTTTTAAAGGGTAGGAACTATGTGCGTGAATGGCGACCGATAAAGGACGTTGCTTTACCTTTTTGGATAGAGGCTATGGAAGATTGTGGCCAAGATGATTATGTTTTCAGTGAAGGATTTATATCAGGAAACCGGATGCTTTCGCCTAAGATTCCTACCCGTACATGGATGCATAAGGTTAAAAAGCCGCTGGTAATTACTGCAGACCTCTACAGCCTCAAACACCTGAATAGTGATGAGACAGCTGCGCTCACCGATCTGGCCACCGCAGCTGCGCACAACGCTCAGAGGACCAAAGTTATTGAGCTATATGCCCAAGGAGAGAAGGAAAGGAATTTAGAAAGGTTGAAGAAAGTCAGCAATACATTTGCATGAGAAAGCCGGTGCGTTGTGCACCGGCTTTGTTTTTGAATCCAGTTTAAGCAGAAAGTCCTAAAAGATTTTTTGCCTGGAAGTAAAGTTTTCTGCGCTCGGCAAGACCGGCCGTGCTTCCATTTATTGCCTTGGATATAGCATCGATCTCATCCCGGTCGGCTTTATCGAGCAGCATCTTTTCCACTACAAATACCCAGCAGGCGCTGTCTATACCCCACAGATCAGAGCTACGTAGCATCTCGACAACTGTTTTAATGTCCACTTTTTTGTACCGGGCGTACTCTGTGATCATAGCGCGGCCGGTGAGCTGCATCATCCCAGCACCACGAAAGAACCACCCGTCGTTCGGCTCGACGTTGCCCAGCTTTTTGTCTGCAGGCCGGTTCTTATCCGCATATATGGTATTGGCGATGAGCTGCTGATTGGCGGCGTGCCTGGCAGTTCGGCCATGCTCAGTTGCCACCTGCGGATATTTCTTGTAAAAAGAGAATGTCTTTAGTAGTCCTTCCTCGCTGTAGTTCAGACTTTCATTGCGGGCTGTGAAGCCGGCGCTTTCATGCGCCACCTGGGCAAGGAAAGCAGCCAGGCGAAGTGGTGTATCTATCCCATATAGCGGCGCACTTGTATTTACGCCGTCAGCAATCGACTGAGCCCGCTCGATGCTCAGAGCTGGTGCAAGGGCTTTAATTATTGTTCCTGTGATTTTCATAAAATATCAGTGTGGCCGGGGCCGGTTAAAAACGGATGATTGAATAGTGAAATGAAATGCCGGCGGTAGGGCGCCACCGCTGGCCATCGTAGCCGTAACCGACAAATGGACCTAAGCCGATGCGTCCGGGTTCCCGGGCAATAACTCTGGCGGCGTCCAGTCCGGTGATCCGTACGTTGGGATTGTAGCTGAAGGCGTCAACGTAATGTGTCTTTCGGCCCAGTGCCCAGCTGCGCTTCCAGTAAGGAACAAATACCAGGCTATCGGTTACGATGTAATGCAAATAGCTATTGTGCCCGGCACGGCCATCTGCACTGAAAAACCTGTCACTGTAACTGAAGTCATAGCTACAGGTATCGCCAGGCACGGGCATTGATTGCAGTGGAACAGTGGCCTCGGTCCGTGTGCCGGCAATTATTAACCCCTCGATCTGTTTGTCCTTCACCTTCAAGATTGCCTTAATGCTGTCAAGCTCATTCCGATAGGCAATCTGTACAACATCACGCGAGGCCTGTACTTCCTGTTTTACTGCATGATCGCGTCCGGACGCATCCTGATAATGCACCGGAGGTGCCTGTCGCACTTCAACCGCGTCCGCGAGATCGGTTGTATCCTGAACCTGACGTTTACAGCTACGGATGGCCAGGAAAGAAATCAGCATCAGCACAGCCAGTGCCATTACCACCCAGTATTTTTTTATGATCTGCATTTGGTAACTGTTTTTGTACGCGCTGCGCTGACGCACTTCCTGAAGAGCAGCAGCGCAAAGGCGGCAGTGAGCAATGTTTCGGACCTGGCCTGTTCATACGTCAGGAAAACGTTCACCAGGCTGAATATTCCAATGAACAGGTATATCCAGCGCTCGGAGTGAAAGTTGCGCCGGCTGCGCAACGTTTGGGCCTTCATGTAGCGCTGGCCACAGGAGAACAAATAGAGCACTTCAACAAAGAGCACTGCGTTTGTAACTATATTAATTACTTGCCACATCATCGTTGCCTCCTTTTGTTTTAATGAACTTTACAGGATCTTTCGCAAAGCGTTTGCCCATATTGATAACTCCCCGGGCAAGCAACAGACCAGAAATGCCCAGGCATAGCCCAAGCAGGCCACATGCGGATGGGTTATTCTGCCAATTCAGCCAGATGGCAACGCGCTCCGCACCATACCCGCTGAAAGCGATTGCACAGAGGATCTGGGCAACTGCTGAACGAAAAGAGATATCCTGATCGCTGAGCACAATAGCTATCAGGCCGCCGATAGTTCCTGCCATAAGTGCAATAGCATTGACGCCCCAGTCGGACAGGATTTTTTTAATGTCCATTTTTTAATCAATTCAAATCTGAATATGGAATTAATCAGGACGGGTATACCCGTCCTGATCGGTTTTTTCACTAGTCTGCAGTAGAGACTTTTAAAAGCCGGACACTTTGCCCGGCTTCTTTGGTGATTTTAATTAAGGCGTATACTGAAAAGTATTTGATTCAATAGGCGGCGTGATATATACGGTTGTGTTGTCGAGTTTCGCCCATTGGTAAACCGCTGCTCTTGAAGGGTTCCCATTTAAAAAATCAAAGCTATTACCGGCAAACTGATACCCGTCAGGTGAGGCAAGCTCGGAAATATCAATAACGGATTCATCTACCTCTTCAAAACCATGTCCATAATCCTGATACCATTTCACTAGCGCTTGGGCTACATAGCTAGGTACAACAGCGGGATTAAGTTTAACTCTCATATCCGGCTGTTGTCCTGGGGCGAACTGCTCTAATGTAAGTGCATCAGCGATGATAATCGGGTCGCTATATGCCTCAGAGCTGCCGTCAAACACCTTTGCAAATACGTTGTAAGCTACACCAACCTCTACCGAATCTTTTACCACAATAGGCAGATCGGTATGGTTATAAAGCGATGGCAAGATAACATCAGAGCCTGGGCCATTTGCATCACGGTAGCCGAATTTAAAGGTAGTATCATTTACACCGCTACCGCTTCCGGAAATTCCGTTTACCTGCAAGCCATCACCTGAAATTGTGCCAGTAACATTCTGCACCACAAAATCAGTTGTGGGAATATCGGTGCTGTAAGTAATCATCCAAAACAGATCGGAGCCGGGTGCCTCACTATAATCAGCGTCAATCTTAATATTGAATTGGTTTTGACCCGCTACTTCACCGTATGGCTTCTTAACTCCATTTCCTGACATATATGCGTACCATGCAGCCGCTACTTCATTAGCTTCTGTAACAATGATAGAGGTAATAAAACCAGTACCAATTTCGGGGTTGACTAAAATAGTAGGCTCGTATGTGTTTGGAACAGATACCTTACCACCAACGGCGAAGCTGTTCAGAGGGGATACGCCGTTATCATCGGCCTCTGACTTAAAAAAATTTGCACCAAGCCAGGCTTCGAAAGCGTCCAGATCAGCATAGGTGTCTGTATCGCTATTCGCCTGCAGAATGTTTGTCACAAGGAAAGCATCAGAGAAAAACGGAACATTGGTATCAGCGTGCCTTACGTACACCAGATTGCCCTGTGTGATGAACTTGATTTTGTCACGATCGATGATGGTTGCGACCGGAGATGCAGTGCCTGTGATCATCATTTTACAGGCAGCACCTAAAAGAATGATTTTGAGTTTCATTAAATGAAATTGAATGAGTATGAAAAGGATAAAGGCGGGCAAATTATTTGCCCGCCTTGGATAACATTAGATCGGTGAATCGATCCGCGGTGGATCAAAGAGGTTTTTCCAGGTAGCTGTGTACTGGAACTTTTCGCTTTCATCGCCACGGGCCAGAACATCGAATCCGGAAAGGCTGACCAGAATACCGTTGGAGCCGCCATACAGCTTTCCGCCGCGTGGCTTATACCAGATCCTGAATTTTCCGCCGCACTGGATGGCGCGCATCATCTCGTAGTTGTCATCGTTGGTTTCGTCCACATCGAAATTGAGCGTGTGGGTACGATCTATGACGGTTTCACGTCCCTTCGAGATGGTTTTTTTTGTTTCGGCCGGTGCCGGTTTGTCGCCGACGACGGTCAGCCGGCGGATTTCCTGACCGAGCACGGCCGTCTGGCTTAAGCGGGTCGCCCATTCCGCAGGGTCGGACCAATCGTCGAGCGGATCGATGTCCGCCTTTCCAATGAAAATGTCTTCTATTTCACTGGAGTTGATTTCATAACCGCATTCGCTGAAGTTAACTTTTGGCAGTGCCTGGGTGGCACAATCAGCTGCGCATACCGGTTGTTCCGGTGGTAGCGTTGGCATTATTCATAGAATTGTGAGATTTTAACCATTGTTTGTTATCATGCAATACTCATCACAAAAATACTAAAGTAATTTTATTAGTAGTATAATATTATAAAGAGTAATCTATGGTTACGGTCGAAGGTGTGCCTAAGATGCCCGGAGCTACGTAAATCCTATATTGGAAGGTGTTGTATCCGGAAGGGTTCGTGAACACTTTATGAAACTCAAATGCACCGGTCATATTATCAACAATAATAAAATTTCCATCTCCCTGCTGGCTCATGATGGTCTGGCTTAACCCCCCACCGGCCATATAGATCACCGGCGAAATATTATAATCAACTGGCAGGAAATCATTAGCGAGCAGCCCGATACTTGCAGGGTATGCCAGCACCCGGATGAATGGAGATGAATTATAGTGATCATTTACGGAATGGACGGTATCAACTACCAGCGAGACGAGCGCATCGGCGGAATTACCTAAGCCGTCAAAGACTGTATAGAAGAAACTATCAGAGCCTATGAATCCCGTAAAAGGGGGGATGTACTGGAAACGCCCGTCCGCCGCCATAAATACTTTACCCCCCTGGTAGGTATCAATGTCATCAACGAACACGTGAAGATTATAGCCGGTATCGTTATTTAGTACGCTGATGTTCACATTTGTAATAGTGCCTGCCCTGAGCTTGTAGCTATTCGGGTTGGCACGTAGCGGGAAGAGGGCGTTAAGCGGCTCATTGGTGCAGCATCCTGCTGTATCCAGCACCTGATCCATTTCAAACTTGAGCGTCAGCAGGGCAAGCTTCGGCGTATCCCATACGGTCTGCACCTCCCGCAGTTGGAGGTTGTAGTTTTCGGATAGACTGGTCCCCGGGCGGTAGGTTATGTTTGTATTCCTGTGTACCCGGATTGCATTGATTGCCTCGACCATGTATTCAGGCATCAGATCTGCGTATGCATACTGATTGATGTAAACGGTCTTTGCGGGAATGAACTGCTTTTCCGCGTTTTCCGTTCCTTCTTCGTAGATGACGGACTGCAGGCTTTCGGGCTCACCTTCCAGATAAATCACATTCTTGTACGCGCCGTTGTGGTAGATAATGCCGGCAGTGTCGCAGGAGTTGGACCATTCCAACCTGCACATCTTACTAATGCGCGTCAGATCTACTACATCGAACGTTTCGGAGATAATGTAACGGCCGGATGATAATTTGAGCACACTATACCAGCGGCCGCAGGGGATTAGGTTATCCGCTAAAGGGCTTCCGCTGAACATCCACCACAAGCCTTCTCCATTCTGAAACAATACAAGGTTGCTGCGATAAGCGTCCAGAGAGATGATGGTGCCTGGATTGTCAAAATTAATCACGAACCACTGGTCGCAGTTCATGTCAGAAGGCAGCGCTACGCCTTGAGGAATGAAGAACTGGAAGGGTAGTAAACCACTATCGTAGCAGAACAGCTTCCAGGGCGAGTCCGGATATTGTTTATGATGCAGATACTCTTCAGCGAGTACACTGTAATGAGGGAACAGGTTTTTTTGAAGGTAGTACCAGCGAAAAGGTGTTTTAAGTAGGTTGTTCATATTATGGCATTATATAGTCAGGCTTGGGTGAATCAATTCTTTTATAGAAGGGTGTCACACCAGGTAGATAGGGTGGAACGTTACTTGGTATTTCCTGATCGTCCCCTGAAGCCGTAAAGCTGTAGTGGGCTACATCACTTGAAATATCATAACCAATTACATAGACGGTAAGACCCATGTCCGTAGTGTCATACCTGAACTTTAATTCCGGATCACGGAAGTATTGGATCCGGCTGTTATCATAAGTAATTACCCCGGTCGTCGTTTGCACAATCATTTTAAGGTACACTGTCTGTATGCGCACATATACGTAGCATGTTGCAGTAGAAACTTTACTGTTCGCGCTTATCAGATAATAGTCAAAGCTGTCAATTCCGTCAAAGTCATGCTTAGGAGTATAGGAAAAATGCCCGTTTTCATAGGTCTGCACTGTACCACCATAATCGGTTTCACGTGTTTCTGCGAAAACTGTATTCCCGAGAATATCATTTGCAAGGAGAGACTGATATCCGCCGCTTTGGGTATTAAGTCCTGTATTGATCTTCGTGTGGTATTTATCATCCTTGGCAATGGTATCTGTAATGGGACCTTCCGGAACGCTTGAAAAGTAGATGTCGGCGTCGGCGTAAGGGTTGCCGATGACTTTTTTTACTTTCTGGACTCTGCCCAATCCCAATTTTGTAGTCACTCGGTTCCCGATCAGATCAAGTTGATTATAACAATCCTCGATCCTGATAGTTTTCTGAACCTTGAAAAGTTTTGTGTTGAAAGTTATATCCTGATCATTCAGCCTGCCATGCCGATAGCTTTTACCGTCCTTATGATAGTCATTTGCCAGATACATCCAGCCTAATAGGATATTGCGTTGCGTAGTCAGATTGGGATATGCATGAAGCCTAGGGAGTGTCCAGATGATATTTGTACCATCGTTTTTCAGGGCGGCCATATAAATGCCGTTCAAGTAATCGAACTCACTGTCGGGTAGGGTATTCTCATCTAAATAGGTGTGAAATGCAACATCAATTTCCCTGACGTTGACATTATTGCCATTATTGATGTTATAGGTTATCGGATAGCCGACATAATTAATATCGGAAAGCTTATTGTCCGCCTTAAAGTTCTCAGCTGAATATCGGTTGCTATTATCATATTCAAACCCCTTAAGCTTTGATTTATTGTAAAGCAAATTCTTTCCTGTTGTTGCATCAGCCAATACAGGTCCTGTAGCATCGTAGTAGGTGATATGCTCGATTCTGAAGACATTGATGCCTTCGAAAATGCATTTGAGATTGAACATTCCACACACGTCGGCAAGTATCTTACTTAGCTTGACCAGAAGTATTGTTGCAGGCTCCACTTCCGGATCTGCGTCGAACATCCGCCTTCTATAGACATCTGATTTTTGTCCTATAACAAGTCTGGTTAACTTATTATTATTGCCAATGGTGTAGGTCTGAGTCTGGTTCCATCCGAAGAATCCGCTTTTAAGAGTTATCAGAGGATAGGCTTTTTTTAATAAGACACTTATTAAATCATAAAGCAACAGGCCATTATCAACAACATCGATCCGGTGGGGATCTATTGGAATTGCAGGCACCTGATCTGAAATAAAATGCCAGGACTCACGATGAAGGACCAAATCAAAAGCGTTGTATTCGGTATCCTTGATTTCTTCATAATTACGAGCTGTGGTAGTAGATTTATTGATTCTTACTGTGCATTGGCATAGATCTGCATTCCACAGGCAGTCATCTGGCGGGATAATGTATCGAAGGACAATACCATAACCGGATTCCATTCGTTGATAAATAATAAGTGTACATTTTTCTGTCCTTTGTTCACTTTTTTCCCAATCAATTAAATGAGTATAGTCAGATCCTTGAAAGGTAATTGAACCAGTAAGGTCTGATGACTTATAGAAGATATCTTTATCATCAGAAGTAAGCTCTTCGTCAAGCTCCAGCTTCTCGACGCCTAATGGCGATACGTCAAAGATGCCTGTAGGTAAAAGGATTTTTGATTTGAATTCCATCGAGTCATTTTTTAATTCTACGGATGCTATTACCCTTTACTACAATCAAGTCGTCACCATCCTGGTAAATTATTTCCTTGCTGCGCTCCAAATCAAGCATGGCTTCATTGCTATGAGCTATACGACCTAAATAGGTATCAGAGGCGGTGTTTATAGAGCCCCCAAGCACGTAAACACTTTGCCCAGCCGCAGCACGTTTATCTCCGGCTTCAAGTAGATTCGGTAATAGATCGTCATTCAGATAGATGCCAACCGGCTTTATACTGCGGGGGCTTATTTCAGACCACCTGCTTTGATCCCAGTTTGCAATACTGCCGTCATTCACGGCTTTAAGCACGTTGATATACTGCTTGCCGAAACCACGGTTCACGATGAACAGCTTTTCATCCCCTTCAAATTCTGCCAACTTTTGGCCTGTACTTCGATTAACGACATCTACACCGCGTTGTTCATGCGACGGTTGTCCATTAAGAGCATTCATTAGATCAAACTCTCCTCCTTGTCTATACGAAGTACTGCTTACATCTGCACTAGCGGCTTTCATTGTTGATTTAATAGCGATAAATCCCGCGACAAGAGCCGCGGCCGCCGCTAATCCAAGTGCTACGCCGACAAATGGAATTCCCGCATGTCCAGATACAGCTTTTGCGGCAGCGGTAATTAGCGTAACCTCTGTTTCAATAGTTTTTGCTGCTATTTCTGCACTTCTTGCGGTGGCTTCAGCTTTGCGTATTTGTTGTAATTTTCTTTCTAGCTCCTCCTTTTGTTGAATCTCCACTTGTTTAGCGCTTTCTAATGCTGCTAAGCGATCTTTTTCGTTTTTATAAGTATTAGCCAAACCACGATCCATAAGATCTTTTTCTGCATCTACAGCTTCTTTTTGCTTATTAATCTGCTCATCAATCTTTGATATTCTTTTGTCTATTACACTAATCTGAGCATCCACCTCTGCACTCAATGCCTCCGTTATTTGGTGAAAAGAATCGCTTATGGAAGCGTATGCTTTGGTTAACCCGCTTCTCATTTGTGCCTCTTCCTCTGGGTTTAAATCAAAAGCTTCAGAAAGCGAATTCATCACTAACTCATTTAGTGAAAAATTACCATTGCTATCAAAAGACTTCTCGAAAACGTTTCCTGCAATCTTTGCTGTCGCCTCTGATAAATTGCTAACTGCCGAAGTAATTTGTTCTTTCTGCTCGGAGGTTAAATTTGCTGAAAGCTTAAGAAAGTCTAGGATACTTAACGGTACTTCATCTTTCTTGACATTTCTGAGGTATTGCTGGTAATCCTTTATTTGGGTCTGCGTTATTTCACCTTCAAGTCCAACTTGATTAAGCAATAAATCGAGTCTCTTTTGTGCGAAATCTTTTTCTATTGCAAGCTTCAGATTTTCCTTTACCCTTGTTATCACAGCTTCATCAGCGCCGTTAGCAGCAATAGCATCAATTGACTCAACAGAATTCTTTTTTTGCTGGTCTAATTGATCCAGCGCATATTGCTGCCGTAGCTCTTTGATCTTTTCATTTTTATATTTCTCAGCATCTACTTCTATTTCGGCCAGTTTTTCCGGATAGTCTTTGTATGCGATCTTGGCAGCATTGATCTTCTGATCACCCTCCAGCTTTACACTTTCAATTGATTTATTCAGACTGTCTTTCTGCAGCTCCAGCTTCTGTGATTCGAAGTCCAGCTGAAGTGAGGTCATCTGAGTATTGAACTTTAGGGTTGCATCAGTTGTTTCCTTCTGCTCATTAACCCTTAGCTGTTTGATAGTCTCCTGGCGGACCGCATTTGCTTTAATCACCGCCTCCCGCTCTAAGGCGGTGATCTTGTCATTACCCTGGATGCGCAGCTCTTCTGCTTTGATGGATTGCTGCAGGCCAGCAATGCGCTGCTGATAACTCAGATGAATCGTTTCCAGCTCTTTGCCCAGGGTTTCTTTCTGACTGGCTATCTGTGCTTCCTGCAAAACATTCTGCGCCTCGAGCAATTTGTTGTTCGCATCGATCTGAGACTGCAATCGTTCTTTAGAAGCTGCTGCATACTCTTTATTGAGATCACGGTTCGCCTTCGCAGCTTCCGCCTCAATCCCTTTTATTTTCAAAGCTTTGTCCTCAGCACTGTCTGTAGATTGTCTGATGTCCAGTTCGTCCAACTGCTTCTGGTTCGTGATCTGCGCCCGGCGAATGGAAAGCTGATTAAGCGTATTCTCTTTAGAAGCTGCGAGCTGGATGGCAAATGCCTGCTTCGTTTTGTCTAATGCTTCCTTAGTATCTGCATCGGTATTAGCCTGGCGTTGCTCTTTCAGCCCGGAACGGATCGCGTCGATATATTTCTGATACGCCACCGGCGCGTCTGCCGCAAACCGGTTCAGTGTAATCAGCATCCCGTCCAGTTCTTCGCTGGTTTTATGAGATACTGCAGTAAGGCTGCTATACATTCCATTAAGGGATTGATGCACTCCATCTGTAGCAGCCTTAGCCCGATCAAGCGCCTTTGCTTCCAGTTCGGTAGCATGCTGTACGCTTGATGAAATCTTTTCTTTGGAAAGGCCATTCTGCTCGTACATCTCCGTGTTCTGCCGCACACTTTCATCAAGCGCCAACTGGGCTTGAAGCTGGGCTTCCAGTTTTTCCTTATAAATATCCTCAGCAGCAGCCACCAGTGCCTTTTGTTTGATGAGCTCGATCTGACGTGCGATAGCATCCGCTGCCGCTCCGCTCAATACCTGCTCTCGGGTGAGATAGCCCAGGTATTCCGGATAAGCAGAACGGACAGCCTCCAGTGCTGTCTTTACCTGCCCGCGTGTGCTTACCTCATTTTTAAGGGTGTTAAGATTACGCTCCAGGGCAACCTGCTCCTCTGCAATTTTGGAAGCAGCGTTTACCCGGGCTTTGGTCAGTGCCTCTGCTGCTGCTGCCGCCTTAATCTCTTCAGCCGATACATCGCCGATTGTCAGCTTATAAGTCACAAACGCCCCGATAAGAAAAACAAGCGCTGTGGCAATAAACCCAATCGGGTTTTCCGACATGGTAGCATTCAGGATGCGTTGCGCAACGGTAGCAGCAGTCCGGATAACTACAGACTCGCTTTCCAATCCATTGGTGATCACCTGCTGCACATTGTTTTTCACACGGTTCAGGTTCTCGGTAATCAAAGCTTTGATCGATTCATCCCGAAGTACGGCCTGCACCTGCTGCAGTCCCTGAGTGATGGCCATAGCTGCGTTGAGCTTTACCAGTGTTTCCTGCAGCGCTTCGTTCTCACCGTCAAACAGAGCTACAGCACCCTGGGCAGCTGTGAAGCCAGCAGCGACACCGCCGGCAAGCTGCAACGTGTTGTCAAGGCCACTTGTATCACTGCCCGCGCGTGCAATTGATGAATTTGCATCCTTCATCGCATCGTCCAGCTCACCGGCACGCTCTATCAGCTGAGCATATAGCTCCGTTTCCTGCTTGCCATCCACCAGCATCTGGGCGATCTGCTGCTGCAGGCGCCGGCGCTCGGTGCGCAGTGACTCGGTTACTTGTTCATTTTGTTCTTTAGCCGTCGTATTGTCCTCGGTAGCTTTTGTGTCGCCCTGAAGAGCAGGAGCTTCAAGTGCTGCGATATTCGCCTGAGTCATGTCAATCGCCCGCTGCGTATTGACAACGGCCGCACCGGTAATGCCCTTTCCCTGAAGGTTTGCCATTGTCTGCTGCAGCTTATCCAGCGTCTTGCGCTGGACTTCCAGTGCCGTGTTCGCATCCTTCGCGGATTTCGCTGTACTGTCGCCGGCCTGCTTACCGGCCGTTTCCTGCTTGCCAAGGGCTGTGTTGACCTCCTGAGTAAGTTTCTTCTGCACCTCGAGGGCCTTTGATGCTCCGACGAATGCATTGATAAGCTGAGTTTCCACGCCAGCCTGAGAAGTAGCGCGTGCTCTGACTTCCTGCCCCAGCTTCAGGTTCTCGTCACGCACATCTATCAAAGCTTTTTGCGCTTCCCGCAATTCCCTGACAAATTCCGGCGCACTGGCGCCCAGTTCTAATTTGATATCCATCTTACTTTTTTTGTCTCACTGCTATGTTTTTCTCATAAGCCCTGAGCAGGTAAAAGAATTCACTGATTTCCGTAGCCCGCAGACTGTCGTACTGCGTTTTGTCTTCACCGGCCATATTCCAGATCAGCTGGCTCCAATGGGTGCGCTTTTCGTGCTCCCGGGCGGTGAGCAGATCTTTGATTATTTCCGGTCCCCATTGCCGGGACTTTCCGTTGAACCTGGCGTAACCTTCTCCGTATCTGGGTGGGCGCTTATCCTTCTTACCTCCGTTAAAATATTTTCCATGTCTTGCCTGTAGGGCGCCAAATGTTGTTGAAATACAGTCGCGGCGAAAATGATAAAAGGGCGTACATCAAGCCCCTCCGCAGACCAGTCGTTTATTTTTTCGCGGATCTGCTCTTCAGTGAGGTATCCAAGATCTTCTCCTTCATAGTTGATATATGCGGTGCAGGCACGAACGGCATAGTGCAGCAGCTTCGGATTCTTGCGGTCGCTTTCTACCTTATTATATAACAGGGTATAGGCTTCGCCGGGCTTGTAGTTGTTGATGTGCTCCATAGCGCGAAGTATTACCTGATGACAGCTGGCCTGATCGCCGAGCAGCAGCAATTCTTCTTCGATGACGGTAATGCGTTCCAGTCTTCCGATTGTAAAGCTGTCGGATACTTTGTAGAGCCTGCCATTGGCATGGAATGTGCTGCCCGGCTCTAGTGTAACTATCTTGATAGCTTCTGGATGGTCAGGTAAAGGATTCTGGTTATTAGGATCGAGAGACATATTGTGAAAATGAGATGAGGAATTGAGGTTAAAATGTTGAGTGTGGTAGGGAAGGGGTGAGATAGGTACCACCGAATGAAATACATCCACAGAGCAAGCTGTCCAGAAGTACACAGCTCACAGCCACCCAGCGGCTTGAGCAACCAGCTCACTTTCACAACTTCCCGGGTAATGGTTTCGTACTTGTCCCCTTTCTTTCTGGCGATCTCTTCCGGAAGCTCATGGACCTCTTTAACAACGTTCTTCCGGGTAAGCAGCTTTTTAAGCAGGCGGTACGCCGGACCGAGAATATGCTCCGGCTGTATCAGGATGACAGCATACACATAGGCGACCACGCCGGCCATGAGCGCTATTTTCAGATCGGTGTAGAGCATGAGGTGTCAATTTTGGCGAGCTCAGAAAAACAAGCGGGATTGATGCAGAACTCAACTGCTATGGACCAGGCAAAAAACTCGAACGGCGGCATCAGGTATTGAGTGGCCTTCTCATCGTAGTTGTAAGCGCTGAATATGGCCCGGGACTGGGGCAGGATTTTTAGCGGCTTCACCTGCAGGCGCAGGTAATTACCGACGTTCTTATTGGTAAGAGCTTCGAAGCGCTGACCGATGGCTGCCAGGATATGGCTGCTGATCTGCGCAGGCGATAGCTCGGATTCATCAAGCGCATTAACCAGACCTTTCGTGTTGAGCCAGCCGATCAACTGCAGCTTGGATGAATAGCAGGACAGCTTACCCTTGCGGGGCAGGGGATCGGTGCCACCATCTTCAAAGTAGAGCATGCCCATATAGGTTTGATCCGGAATGAAGTCGATCAGCTCCCCGGTATTGCAATCATCCGGACGAGTAATGGTGTAGTCACCGGTGACTGGAAATCTGGTGATGATCTTGCGCGGCTGGCCGTTGCTATTCTCATCATAGAGATTGTCCTCTTTTTCCTGAGTATAGACCAGACCGCCGTATTTGTCAATAAAAGGAAGGCCTACCAAGGCTTCCTTGAGGATGTTTGCGATTCCTTTGTTCATTTGAAATAGTTTTCAGTGTAGTTATTAAGCCTGGTTCGGTATAATTCATTGAGCATCTTTTGTTCCTGCTCATTCACAACGAAGAAGTCACCGAACCGTATGGCGTTGTACCGTAGCTTTTGCCGCGTCTCTTCATTGAAAGCGCCGACGATCGTGATATATATGTCACCCCTTTTCTCCGTAGCGATCACGCCAACATTCTGAAAAGAGCGGCCAGAGAATGTGAGATCGATAAAATTGGTTTGCAGGCCGTTCGCCCGGCGCCATTCTTCATAGGATATGCCGTCTTCCAGCTCATCCAGTGCTTTGTTCTTCCGAACCTTCTCGCCGGCCGCGCGCTGCTCATCTCTTGCCGCTTTCTTACTATGCTTTTCTAAAAGGGCCTTACCTCCGCCATTCAGCTCACGGCCTTCGAAGAAGAACTCGGGAAGCTTATGCTTACTGTACTGACGGCCGGGCAGACCTTCCGTCTGAATCCTGTGTATGATCAGCGACTTTGCATTAATAGCCAGCTCCTCGCTGATCTTCGCCATTTCCTGGTCAAAGTCTGCGAGGTAACCGTCTATCTTCTTTATCGCATCGTCGATGTTCATAGTCTGTTGCTTTACAGAAGGATGCCCTCTTTCTGATAATCATAAGCGGTACCGGTGATCCCGGGTGTGCAGACATAGCAGTCGTTCCTGCTCATATCCATGTGCTCGCCCAGCCAGGCAACCGATTTCTGAAACTTTCCGCCCAGCACGTTTACATTGTACTGCATCTGTTCGCGGTTGGCGAGGGTATAGCGGCTGACCAAGGTGCTGTTGAGCAGGCCTGATATAGAGTTGGCGACAGACCGGTATAGGATCGCCCAATTCATAGACTCCCGCACGAATTCATCCCGGTTGTAGTTCTCGCATAAGAAAGTACCGGTACCACAGCGGGCTTCCACATAAAGCAGCAGGCCATTGAGCTTATCGGTCCGGTTGCTGAGCGG
The DNA here is from genome assembly GCA_965200035.1 of Chitinophagaceae bacterium. GTDB lineage: Bacteria > Bacteroidota > Bacteroidia > Chitinophagales > Chitinophagaceae > UBA1952. The sequence goes on from OZ241334.1 coordinate 4,006,272, forward strand.
AAAAGACGTTGGGAGCATAGAGTTGATGCCGTAAGGACGTACGTACTCCTGCATAATCTTTTCCTTATTACCACATCCGCAGCTGGTGTTATTATTCTTCGGCTGCTGCCCACTGGCCGGCTGATAGATGAACAGATATACCAGAGGTTTGCCGGTATCATCGGTAGTGTCAAGGATAAGCTCTGTCGCCGGCGCCTGAACGGAAGGATTATTGATTTGAGTATTCAGTGTGATCATCCGGACGGCACCCAGCACCATATAGGAATTCCCGGTAGAAACCGCCTTATAAACTGTCACGTCCAGCGTGCCGTCATAATTGAAAAGCGGCTGGATGCCGTTAATCTTTACCGTGGCACCACGGGTCGGCTGCATTTCCAGCGCTACGCCCGCGTAGGCATAAGATCCGCTCAGGTAGCCATTACCAACCACCTGCCCGATGGCGCCTTCATACGTTTGTTGCCGGACCGTGTATCTGGTGCCCAGCTCCTGATAAAGCGCCCGCTTGAAATCAGCGATCGCATTTGTGCGGGCCTGCGTCATCACTTCCTGCAGGGTAGATCCGCATTCCCTGCTGCCGGTTATCGCTTCCAGAGATGGTGATTGTTCCAGCTGATCCATGAACAGGCCAGAATTGCTCTTTTGAGCATCGTTATCGAACTCCGAGGTATAGCAGGCACAGCTTGTCTTGCTGATCCCGATGATATTGTCAAAGCAGTCTTGCATATTACTAGTTTTTGATAGTTTCCCCTTACCAGCTAGGTAAGGGGAAAAAGGTTAATCCTTCCAGGTGATCGCCTTGACTGCCCACATTTGGGCTCCCTGCGCTTCAGTAATTGCGATGGAAAGCAGACGTTTTTGTTCGCCGCTTTCAGAGCTGTTACGTGCTTCATTCAAAGCATCAATAGTATTAGCGTATTGCTCTTTAAGGAGATGCACTGCATCTTTTGTTACGCCTTCTGCATGGTTGAATGATAGACCTACTGCTTTTTGTCCGAATGTTTGATTAGACTCAGCCATTTTATTTATCCGGCTACCTATACGCCGGAAGGTTTAAATCTTAAAAAGGTGGCGTGCTAATCGCCAGCCACCTTTGATGAAAATTGAATGTTTATTGTTGCTTTATTGCCGCGACCGGCTGATATAATATCCTTTCAGGGTGCTCACCTGGGTACCGGATGTCACGTACCGGTACCGGTAATACAAGTAGCTGTTGCCGGTGTATAGCCAGATCTTGGTATTGATAGGTGTGTTGCCCACTATCAAACTGTCATTGCCGCTGATGTAGTTGATGCCATCGTTGCTGTATTGCGGAAGGATTACACCGGCCACGGTGCCTGATGTCTTGGTAACGATCGCCTGCACGGACATATGATCGAATGTCGGTACCATCTTGAATGTCAGGTAAGATGTGTCCGCATTGGTGAGCGTAGACTTGGTCGGCGTGATCGGGATCTGCGCTTCAGCCGGCTTGGCGGTAACCAACAGCAAGCAAACTGCGAGGGAAAGAAACTGTTTCATTGGTTGAAAAACTGGATTTTGATTGATGAGAAGAAGAAAAAACCGGCAGGCCTGAGCCCGCCGGGTATTATGCAGCCTGCTTGTACTCTACGATGCCGGTAACGGCACCTCCATCTATAGTACAGCCTGCAGGATTCAGCAGGAAGTCATAGTGCAGTTTGTAGAGGAAAACATGCTTGAAACGGTCCCTGGTACCGTCTTCGCAGGCACGCTGATGCCATACATCCACCTTCAGGTTGTAGCCCGGGATGGTAATGCTATACTTCAGCTTATCCAGCGCCGGGTCAAATGTTGGCACACCGCTCTGGATGTAATTCTTCGTTACAAAAGCATAAGCGTGGGGACTCACCAGGAAAGTACGGTCGCTGAGACCGGCCTTCGCCATACCGATGATATCAAAATTGATATCCAGCAGCTTCGCGCGCAGTGCATCGCCCTTGCCTTCGGCATTACCACCGTTCTGGAGAGCATAGCTATATGGCAGGTACAGGCCGCTACCATCGATGCCAAAGCCATCCTTCAGCTTGCTCACCATCATGTCGAGCTGCAGCTTGGGAAGCAGCTTCATATCGTAGTCAGCAGATGGAATAGTGGTAAGGCCACCGGCATAAGGATATTGCGTTCCGCGGTTGAAGCCTGCATTTGCCGCTAAGAAAGCGATCGCCTTGTCGTTGAGACGCTCCAGCATGTTCTTGATCATACGGGTTTGGCGCTTAACAATATAGTCCTGAACGGAAAGCGTAGTAGTGGCGAAAAGGTTCTCGCTTACTTCAAATGCGTCCTCTATACAGCCGTTGACATTGTAGGTCTTGGACTTTACATCATTACCGTTGCCAGTGATGGTAGTACAGGGGTCCTGATTGCAGTCGATGGCGCCGCTTCCGCAGAAGTCGTACCAGGCAACCTGCACGTCATAATCCTTTGTGGTATCAGTTACCTTCTCAATAAAGTTCTGGGTAGCTGAGTCCTGGTGTGATACAAGCGTATCGAGTGTTGCGGCATCGACATCATTATTTTCGATGTCTGCCTGATTTTTCGGCCATGCCTGCTCGGTCATCAGATTGACCTTAGTCAGCAGGACGGGCGTTACGATTGGCGGCATTTAATTTAGAATGAAAGGATCAAACCATGTGGTTTATTGGACTGGGAGATTTGCTTTCTCTCCCCACGTCATGAGTTCCTGACGCTGCTCAAGCGGTATCTTATCGTCCGCGGAAATGCTGAGCAGCTCCTGTTGTGTTTTTGGCAATGCGCCGGTATATTTCAATCCGGCGTTTCCGCCATTACCGCCTCCGGGATTGTTTCCGCCGGCACCCCCGTTCGGTGCCTGACGCGAATCGGCAACCTGGAAGTCGAAATAAGGATCGGCAACCTCTTTTACCAGGCTTTTTAGCGATACCTTATTTTTCAGATCATCCTCGAGCACGGTTCCGTCTTTGCTGATAACGGTTACACCATCAACAATTTCGAAGTCGTAACCTTTCAGACGTTCCAGGATGGATTCGCGCTGCCTGGCAGCTTTGGCGGGATCCTGCGAAAGGATCGGCTTCAGCTCATCGAAGAAGGCTAGGGCGTCTTTGCTTACAGTTCCGAAGGCCTGTTCTTTTGCATAGCCGGCTTTCAGGTCGTTGACGGCCTTTTCGCCATCATCCTGAGCTTTCTTCAACTGAGTCTTCCAGCCCTTTTCCGCCTGGATGAAAGCGGGATGCTTCTTTACATCGTCGTCGGTCAGCTCTGCAGCCTTTTTACTGGGTCTTTCCGCAAACTTGGTGGCGACGGTGTCCAGAAGGTCTTCAAGGGTTTCAGCATCGGCTTCGTCAAGCTTCAGCTTTTCCTTGATCAGCTTTTCCACGTCTGTCTTTACCGTACGCTCGGCAGCCTTGAAACCCTCGTCCTTGGATTTTTTCTTATCCAGTTCGTGGGTCTTCATGATGCTGCTCATCTTGTCGCGGTAAGCATCGTTAAAAAGCTTGGTAAGCTCATCGGACTTGAGGTCCTCAGGCTTGGTGTCCTCACTGATCAGAGCAGTGAGCTTGTCTTCGGGAATATTGAACGCTTTCCCAAGCTCCATGAGTATTGCAAGAAATTTATTCATGAGAGAATATTGTCGGTTGTTTTTTACTGAAAAGGTTTTCTAATCGCGGCTTTGGTGCTGCCTTTACTACCCGCAGTTGCCGCTTTGCAAGGTTGATGGTGCGAATTCTGCCGTTGAGCTGCTCCCTGCACCAGTCCTGAAGGGTAGGCGCAGGGCTTTTATTGGACTTCATTTTTGTCTCCATCCTGGACGCTACCGGGCTTTTCCTTCTTCTTCTTCAGGTTGCTGACTTCTTCAGGCTCTTCAGCTGGCGGTTTGGGCTTCGGGTATTCGTAGAGAGCGGCAGTGTCCGGATTGGCCTTTATTTTCTTAAGACCGTCCTCCGTTACCGTCATTTCGCGGCCGGAGGATTTAAGTTTGACTGTTGGCATGGCTTACGTTTTGGTGTAACCTTTGGGTTAAGCTTACTTCTTTCCGGATACGGGCTTTTTAGGTGGCGCTGGAGGATCCGTTGCGGGTGGAGTATTGGTACCGCTGGTTCCATTCGGTTCTGAAACTTTGTTACCGGCGCCTGCAGCATCATCTGCATTGGATTGGTCAGCAGCTTTGCCCTGTTCAAAGCTTTCAATGACAGCGGTAAGCTCTGTTACCTTGGTATTAGAAGCCTGTAGATCTGCGTGAAGTGCGCTGATTGTTTCCTGCAGCTTGTTTATTTCGGAATGATGGACACCGGCCAGATCGTTCAGCGATCCCCAAACTGAAGAAGCGATCGTTTGAGCGATGGCAGGGGCAAGGCCAAGGCGCTGAAGTTCGGGAAGGTACTTTTCGTCAAATCTGGCTCCATCGCCTTGCAGGGCAAAAAAGATCGGATCGAATTGCGCCGGAGTCTGTTCCTTCTCTTCCCGAAGGCGCCGGACCTCTTCAGGCTCTTGGGCTTCTACCTTCCAGCCGTACTTATCTGCCGGCATATTCGCCCACACTTCCCGGGTGAATGTCTTGCGTTCGCCGCCGCGTGTTGCCATGATTTCCATAACTGTAAAATTACTTTAGTAATTTATAAACAACAAAAGTAGTATTATTTATTATTAGAACATTACTGGGCAAAAAAAAGCCACCCCGAAAGAGGTGGCTCATTGTTATGAGATGAAGCTTAGTAAAATCTAAATGTGATATTACGGCACTACTAATTGAATTCCAGAACAATCGGTCCGGCTGGAGCGCCGGGCCATGGATTTGGAGCGCCGGTTACTGTAACGCCCGACCAAACCGCTGTAGATCCTGTTGAAAGACCGGTGCAGGGATCCCACATATCGTATCCACCACTAATAGTTGCTCCATCATGTGGCCTCGCGTAGCGGATTCTTGTGTTAGGCTGCAATGGATTCATCCAGTTGATTGTGATGTTCGGTGAGCCAGGAATTGGATTGACATCGTAGTCGTAAGTCGTGAATGGAGGTACATAGTACATAACAGAGGTGTTGTCTATATGCGTAGAACATCTTGCACCACTTGCATCAGCCCCGAATAGGATTGCAATACCAACGGAAGAATTGTTCCTTACAGTAATGTCTTGTGCTTTGACATAAGCAGCACTTGTCAGAAGAACGAGAAGCGTAAACAGTTTTTTCATGTAAACAGTTTTTAGTGAAATCAATATTACACTTTCTTAATATGATTCAATGCCGTTTTAAAACGGTAGGTTTTGACGATTAATCCCGTAAAATGATTGTATGCTTTATTTATTTTTTAAATCCGGCCGCATTGCAAATGCTACTTCTTCAGAAATATATGCGACTGAATCAACACAACCATATCCGCCGAGATCTACAAGCGGATTATAGCTCGCAGCATCAGGAACGATTGGCCCGGCCGGTACACGCTTTCCATTTACCTCGGTATAGGTTCCGATCAACTTATGCCATTCCTCTGCTTCATCGGTGGTGAATACCTTGCCTTTACGGGCAATACAGAATTGTCTGGACGCATCACGCCTCGTGCCTTGGTAGATAAAATACTTCAGACCTAGCTTATCGGCATAGAGCAGGCTGTTGAACCGGTCAACCTGCACGTAGGTGTCGTAAGCAAAGTTGCGGTGGAACCTTTCAAAAGTGCCCATCTTCTCAGGCGTTCCTTCAATCAGCGTCTTCAATCCCTTACGCAGATCCTCATATCCTGTACCGCCAATCATCTTCTGAAAGGTGAACTTCTTAATCTCATTACGCACGCTTACATCATCCAGCAGCCCCTGCATATATCCATCTTTGCGCAGGCTTCCATCCTCATTCACACCCAATCGGTAATTGATAATGTTCCGGATGTCTGCAGTATTGATGTTAGCAGATGATAATGAGCGGTAGTATTTCAGGTTGGCATCATTGATCTGCTCCATACCGGCAATAAAGTCCATGGCCATGCTTTGGCCGTAGGTCTGTTGAAAGGCAGTCCATGCCCGGTCGATTAGCGCAGTCTTGCGCATATTCTGCTCGTCAGTGAGGATGATGCCGTTTTCTACAGACAGTGCCTTCAGGAACGTATCTATTATCCCTTTGGTAAGCTGCGCACTATGATCTGTCACCAGCTTATCGAACTCATCCAGCAGTTGATTGAGCAACTCTGACTTCGCATCAGCCTGCCGGAGCTGCTTCTGGTGCTTTTTGCTGGCCATTCTTTATTGCCGTTGAGAATGAGAGAAAAGACTTTGCCGCATTATCCGCGATCTGGTCTGTGATCACCTTGACCCTGCTTTCTACTTCGGCTTTCTGGTTTGCATAAGTCATCAGATAGAACTGATCGCCGAGCTCATTATCAATCTCATCGAATATGACATCGAAGTACAAGTACAGGGTTTTATAGTAGGGTAGTATATCGCCACTCATCATGATACTTTGCAGCTCTTCCTTGCTCTTGCCGCTGAACGGTGCAAAACGGTTCTTTACCTTGATCTTGGTAAGCGTGTCCTGATCATCCGCATACAGTGCTTCTAGGATGTCGTTATTTATGGCGTCAATGGCGTGTTGAGATAATCCGGACTCGCTGGCCGTCTTGGCTTCTGCAAGCAGGGTAGCAACCGACTTCAGTTTAAAATCTTTCGGGAATGCATGGTAGATCACCAGGCTATCCGATAGATTGTCTGTATAAACAGCAACCAGATGAACGAAGAAGCGCCAGAGGTAAGAATACTTTGTTGCGAACGGATCCAATGTATCGTACACGTTGTCGTAGCTGTAATCCATTTCAGTAGCACTCTTCTCAATGGTGCTCTTCTGTACCGACTGGGCAGCAAACACGGCGCCGATCGCTTTTTCTGTCAGTGTGTCCAGATATTCTTCCTGAAACTTGATCAGATCTATCGGCGGTGACTTATACACGAGTGCCTTTTCCAGGTCCAAAGCAGGCTGGCCATCCTTAGGTGGCGCAATCAGGATGATGTCCTGAGCGGATTTGTGTATCGGTTGCACCATGCTGCCGTTACAGCTCGGACATACACCACCATTCGGCGTCTTGCCATTGGTACAAATGATACCTTTCTCACGATCGCCTTCACAGCGCCGGCCGTACTGCAGCTTTTGTGGGAAGGCATGCAGCGCCATTGTAAGGTCAAACTCACTGCCGGTCTTGATCTCCTTTTTAAAATAGCCGAGCGCAGCATGTAATATAGATACGCAGGTCCGGTTGTTGGTGACCGGGTCCAGCTTGTGGCCAGCTTTGGCTAACGGTATCTGTCCGGCCTTTGTATTGAATTCGGCATAAGTAAAGACGGATACAACCTTGCCTTTATCGTCCTTGATCTCAATGAACGGTAAGCTCTCATTCCCGATAGCAGATATACGCTTCTTTACGTCAACCTGCGTGAGCACGAGCGCCCAATTCTCCAGGTACATCACAAACCTGCTGCCCCCAGCGGTCTTCTTTGGGTCCTCTGCATCGATGCGATAGGTGCAGGCCTGTTTCATGATGATCCAGTCAAGCACACCATTTTTGTACAGGTAGTTGACAGCCTCAGTGCTGGAATACTCAAGCGGAAAAGGGTAAGTCTTCTCTGTGGCCGCATTGAAGTCGGCGAACTCTACTGCAATAAAGGCATTCGGGTCGTATGTGTCCAGCGCTATCCAACGGTTACGCAGGTAAGCATCTACACCGGATTCGCTCTCACCCTGCCAGAAGTTACGCATGCGGTCCATGATCTCATCCCGCGCTGGGCTGGATGGATGTTCAACAGAACTGTATATACGGTTGGAGCGCAGTGGCTTGTTGAAAGTGCTGAGAATGTTCTCTACCGTAGCAGGGATGGTGCTTTGGTATATTTTCTTCCGCTGCTCGAACATCCGGTCATCCTCACGACCGGTAAACTGCTTTAGGTACGTATCGATGCCTTCACCGGTGAAGATGTCGAAGTATTGCTTGGCTAAGGTGGTAACCCGGGTGTAATCTTTGTGACAGGTATTGTTGAGAATTGTGCTAGTTAACAGCTGAAGGCCTTTGACCTTATCGTCCATTGCATAGATGTGAAGGATGGAACCATGAATACAATATTACCAAAATTATTACCAAATTATTTCTCCAATCTAATCTCCAACGCGGCTCTACACTGCAACAAAGATTCCTTATGAAATTTTAAGCGACTATATTTATTCTTCTTTTATTCATGTCTATGCCAATTCTTCAAAATAAAAATCCTAATACTGGCAAAATGCCTGCTACATCAAATAATTCATCTATTACCCGCCTATTTGGACATTTTCGAGCTTCTTTTAGAAAGCTTTTGGAAATTTATCTATGGTTAACAGCAGCAATAATTGTGTTATTTCCTGTAATCGTAATGTATTCTGGATCATTTGAAAACAAAAGCAGGCTTATTCTTGAACAGTATGATAAACTTTTACTTGCTACTGCCCTTACATTATTTCCAATACTCTTTAACCTTATTTTTGGCGATTTTCCTTTTGCATACTTACGAAATAAGCGTTTTGCTGACGTAACATCGGTAGTAACATCTACCCCTCCCGCAGCTACGATCCCCACTATACCAAGTGATTATAGGCTTAAATACATTTCTGAAAGTGATGCTATAGCTGAAAAAATTTTTAGTAGAGCAGGCGTATATTTATTGGTTGGGTGTTTTATCGCTTTCATAGGTGTAGCCATATTTTATTCGCCATGGTTTGAAAAAGTTTCCACTGAAAGGGAAATTACGCAAAAGTTAATAGGATATCTTCCTAGGTTTGGCGCACTTTTTTTTATAGAATTTATAGCCTTTTTTTTCTTGAAACAGTACAGAATAACGCAAGAAGAATACAGGTATTATGAAGGTATTAAGCGTCAAAGGCAGGATCTTCAAACAAACCTAGAACTAATTGAAAAGTATAAAGCTGATAAAGACTTGTTGCCGCTTGTGATTAATATGAATATCGAACCTGTATCTAAATTCAAATTATCAAAAGAAGAATCAACTCAAATTCTGGAAGCTCAAAAAATTGTAAATCAAGACATGGATCTGCTGACTAAGGCAACCGAATTTTTAAAAGCGATAAGAGGCAAATAAATATAAAACTGGCTATTAGATTATAGGTATCCTTCAAGTACTTCGCAAACCAAATACTCAGCACCATCTGATGTGTGTCCAATCTTTTCATACACTACGCCGGTCTGCTCATCCTTCACCTTCTCTTTCAGTTTGCCATTGGCGCCCTGCTTAAGATAAGTGAAGTCGCGTACCAGTTCCGGGCATCCATCACCATCCACAAAGATGTTCACTTTCTTATGGCCGATGAACATCTTCCCGGCGAAGATTTTATTAAGCAGGTTGCGACGCTTGTTCACACCCGGGTTGCTGCGGGTTGTACGGTCTGAATCTTCAGTGTGATAAAATCCAAGCACTTTGCGTGCATCATCAAATCGCGTTACGGCGCTACCGAAACCTTCTATACCGCGTGTACCCTGAGCATCGCCGTACATAAATACATCCCTGATCAGGCCTGCGTAGTCTTCCACGAAAGCTGTGGTTACCGCCTCTGTAGTATTCTGCGGCGGACGTAAGCAGTACTCCTTGTAAAAGTGAAAATTGAATTCTGTATCTGTCTCCTCGATCTGGCAGCACTCCAGCGTCATGTATGGCCAGATGTTGAAGTCATAGGTAAGATGATCGGGTAGGGTACTCCACCTGCTCCATGGCCGCACATGCTTTAGGCGGTCAAACTCATTAAAGTATTCGCCACCGGTCTTGCTGAATGGATAACCGAGGATGAACTTTTGGAACTCACCGGCCGTCAGTTGCTCTCTACGATTCTGAATGTAGTTGCCCGGCAGATTGTGCGCATTCCAGTAAGTTTGGTAGATGATCACCGCCTTAGTGCCAAATTCTCTGTAGTAGTATTCTCTCGGGTTTTCCAGCTTCTTCAAGATCTCTTCTTCCCGCCCCTTGAGTTCGAACATATCCTCAATCCAATCAACCGTGCCCTCTGCAGGGGAAGTATTGATGTAGCAGGGATTGTATGGAGTCAGGTCATGTGTCGGCTTTTCCGTGTATACCATTGTTCCGGACTGATCGTAATAAAGGCCAGTCTGAGATAAACGCGCGAGAATTACCTGCTTGATCGCCTGTTCTTCAGTATCCTTTGTTTCATCTAATTCTGCCCACGCAATGGTTTTCCCTTCATGAGCTAAGTAATTGCCCAGAGATGCCGTAAAGATTACTGCACCGTTCCTGAATGAAATAATACCCTGGTAATTATCAAACTCATGGTGTTTGATAAAGTGGAGTGGGGGCTGCTTGCCCACCACGTACACGCCGTTTGGATTACCTGTTTTGTCGTACTCAGTGATGTCATAGAGGCTTTTCCATACCCGACGAACTTCTACCATTGTTGACTGAGTGAGTTGCTTATATGTGTTTGCTGCGATCATCCCGACCAACTTCGGGAAGTATCGAACATAATTGGCCGTACGTAAACCGATGCCGAATGATTTACCGGCACGCTGGCCGGCCATGACCAAAGTGATCGCTTTCCTACACTGTAGGGTTCGTATTTGCGGTATGGAAAGCTTCAGCGGTTTCATATGGCATTACAGCCTCGATCATTAATTTGCTCTCGGTAGGTGATAGCGGATCTGCTAAGCGGCCGGCGTCTTCTGCAACAGCAGCTTCTATCATCTGCTTGGTAGGGTAGGCGCCTTCCAGCCGTGCAAGCTCTTTATCGATCTGCAGCACGGTGCGCATACCAGCCGGTGTACCCTTAAATTCTTCCTTCATGCTGCGCTTCAGCTTCTTCAGTGCCTCGATCCGTGCTGAGCGCTTTGCGTTGAGCTTCTCCTGATTGCCTTTCACCCACGTATCACGGGCATCAGCCAGATAGCGCTTTGCCTGGCGCTCGGACACGCCCCACTTATTTACAGACTGAGTGACAATATCACAGGCCGGCCAGTCATCGATCAGCCACTCCTGCACGGCACGCAGGCGCTTTGCTTTTTCAACGTGGGTAATTTTAGTTTCTTTAGGCATTAGGGAACATGCTGTTCAAAATATCGAGCAGATCACGCTGCTCCTGGATCACAGCGCGCAGACGGGATCCTTCGATTTCGCGCATCTTCTTTACCTCTTCCGACATGTTATCCATGACTGAAGGCTCAAATGCTTTCAACGCTTCAATCCGGTTGTTCATGCGGTTCTGAAGCATTTTAGCTATGGGACTTACCGTTGCTTTCATTAGCTCAATTGTTACTTTATCATTCATTTATGCCTTTTTGGCAAATGTCGCGGCGATGCTTGCAATGCTAAGTGCAAGCATTTGTGGCTATCAATGTATCGAGCGTAGTATTACCGTTGAGATGTTTGAACTCAACTGTGCGATCCCGCTTTCTGCAAAAATTGACGTAACGTAGGATCGAACTCTGAATGTACTGGGGTTCGATCTCTGTAAAGCGACCAATCCGACCTGTGTGCTCACAAGCGATCAGGCATGTTCCGGATCCAAGGAACCAATCAATCACCAGATCGCCCGGATTCGTAGTATCCAGGATTGCATCCGCGATCATAGCTACTGGTTTTGGGGTAGGGTGATTCTTCAGCTCGTACCGGTCCGGATTGCTTAAGCTGCTTGCGGATGGATAGCGCCATACATTGGTCCGTATCCTGTCCTTCAGATCCAAATGGCTCAGGTGTTTTGCAGCTTCACCATTTTTGAAGATGAAGCACAATTCATTCTCATCCTTATAAAATCCGCCTTGATCCACCAGGTCGCGATTCCATAGCGCTTTGGCTTGCTCATTGGTGAAGACGAAGCACAATTCCTGCTGTGCGCGATAGAATGACCCATTGGCCATAATATCCTTCACCCATGTACATACTTGCTTTGGCTGAGGCGTCCCATATATCTGGCGCCCCGCTTCAGTCATATGCCAACAATGCCGGAAGTCCATAAAGATGTAATGAATGGCGCCAGGTACAGTATTATTGACTGAGCATTGCATGATCAATGCCAAAAACTGCACGAACTCATCATCGGTCATCTCGCCGGCGCCCATGGCGAAGTCCTTGTGATTGTTGTGCTTCTTATTGTCTTTGATGAAGAAGTCTGCAGGTAAGTTATACGGGGGATCACAGTTAACGATCCGTGCTTTCTCATCCTGCATAAGATTGGTCACTGCCTGCTCATCACGAAAGCTACCACAGATGATCCGGTGTCCATTTAGCTCGTAAAGATCACCGGGCTGCACAATCACGTTTGATTCGGCTATTTCTACTTCCGGCTCTTCAGCAGCATGTACATCAAATATGCCGGAACGCTGCTCAAAGCGCGGTAACGAGAAATCAGGCAGATCTATCTGTCCTTGCACATCCGTCCAGTCCAGATCATTCAGACGCACAAAGTCCATCATGCCGGTCTGCGTGATCTTAGCATAAGCTGAGCTGAATATCAGCACCAGCTTCGCCGCGTCTTTTCTGTCACTGCATTGAAGGAATGTAGCCGGTAAGAGATAGGGTACTTCATAGCCCTCGGTGATCAGATCTTCCAGTAGCAATGACCGGTGGCGACCATCCAAGCAGTACATTATTCCGTCTGGCGACTGCCATACATAGAATGGTTCTACGAAGCTATTAGCCAGTAATGAAGCCTTCAGCTTGTGTCTTGCCTCTATGGGTAGTTCCTTAAAATCGTCCTGTTGGATGAATTGCACAGACCGCCAATCGATGTTCTCGGTCTTAATTATCCTGCTGGAAAGGGTAGGGGCGGTTTGTAAATCGGGCTGTGTCATATATTGACACAAAAATACTATAGTAATTATAAAAAGACAATAGTATTATAAACGCCCTAAAGATATTATGACCTTCGGGAATATTGGGATTGACTTTTTCGAATACAGTTGGCAGCTTTGTCACCAATACTAGAATGAAAATAAATTAGACTTTATCCTCGTTTAAATCAAAATAATTCGAGCGATGCCCCCGTCATATAACTCTTGTGTCAGAACGTGTCGAATTAGATTTTTGTAACTCACTATCAAATCACGAATCAACTAAGAGGTCAAGATTTAAATCATTTACTCAGTATCACACCTTAAAACAAAACGCTATGAAAACAAACTCTCCAACTGATTTTACACGGTCTCAGATTGCTATTACCCTTTCTACAATTGCGTATTGGGAGACGCAAACTCAAGACGGATTTACAACTGAATTATCAAATAAAAACTATGCGACAGCTGGTAAATATTATCTTCAATGGGGACCGGTTGCCCAAAGTGGTTTTCTGGCATACATAGCTGCTGAGCCAGTTTCTGGCGATTATTATGTTGCGATCAGAGGTACGTCTACTGCAGATATATATACGGTAGTGGAGAACCTAAAGACAGATCTTGACTATTTTACAGTTGTACCTCTGACCTATCCTTCAGTACAAGGTGCACTTATAGCAAATGGAATAAATAATGCCGTCAATGCCATTGCAAATATGCAATCCAATGGTCAAACTATTCAAAAATACCTTTCCAATACCCCAAACATTACGAAATTAACTGTAACAGGGCACAGTCTTGGTGGTGCAATTGCTTCAGTTCTATGCCCATATTTACAGACAGTATTGAATAGAAATAATATTGAGTATCATTTAGAAACGTTTGCTGCACCATCTGCGGGCAACATAACCTTTGCAAACTATTTAAACTCTCAATACGGGAGTAATATGGTACGGCATTTCAATGGTTTGGATATAATAAGGAAGTTCTATAGTGTTCCAAATGACATAGTGTTCTATTACAATGATATAGAAGGTCTTCCAATTACTAGTCCGGCAATAGACAATGGCATTTATAACGTGTTGATATCCCTTATAAAGAAGCTAAAAAGCTCAACTTATAATGGACAGCAAATAACCTATGCACAGCCAAATGGAAAAGAGTGGAATGATAATACGCTAATTAATAATGGTGGTGGCTGGGTATCGGAGGCATATTATCAGCACTCTTGCACTAGATATTTAAAATACTTAGGTGCACCGGACGTAAGCTTTAGTTTGGTCGAACAAGAGGTTATGGACATTGAAGTTGCGAGGTATAAACTGCTAAATTCCTGATTTAGTTGACTATGCTCAGAAAGCCGGTGCAAATGCATCGGCTTTCTATTTTCAAGCATTTAACTATTTTAATTTAAGCTGAGCCAAGATACTTGCTATGGACGTGATACCAATGCAGCCCATGATCGGCCTCTTCCAGCGTATCATCTGAATTGATATCTAAGCAACGATATCCCTTTTTCAGCCTATCCGGATATTCCATTACGGGAATCGCTTCTCTCATTATAAATTCTTCGGTAACGATATAGATGGTACGATATATTGCCTACATTAGTGTCCGTCAGTACAATAAACTGTTTCAATGATCACGATCGAAGATGTCTTTGCCCACATTGCGGAAGGAATGCCTGAAGGGAAGCGGTTAAAGTTCCCGGCAACCTCTGAAGAAATCGTTACTGGCGCCATTCTGGATTTCAAACTGGCTATTACTACTGACGTGGAAGAAACAGAGTCAGATTTTATGAATCGCTACGGTAATGGTGTGAGTTCATTTTTCAGGCTGGCAGACTATGGGCATGGCAAACTGCTGGCAGGACAGATGTTCTGGATATTGAAAGGGTATCGTCCGGATATGGGACAGTACACCGGTGAAATGTTCAAACCGGAAGACAAGCTGTATTTGTATGTGCACCTGATCGATGAGGAGCAAGTGTTGATTAATCAGAGGCCAGAGTAAGAATAGGTTATTTACAGGCCTAAAAGATCGCAAGGCTCAAATCTTCTTCCATTTCCGGATAAGGGAAATGACCGTAAGGATCAATGATCTTGAATGGGCCATCGCCATCACGTTGCACGTAAAAACTGCGTTTCCTCTCGCCATCGGAAAACTGAACCTGAAAAAGTCTAAGCTGAACGGAGCTCAAAGTGCAAAATCTAAACAACGTATCAACACCGTTCAGCTTAATAACCTTATCAAAATTTCTCACTGGCATCACTCAAAGGTAGGCAGCGGTCCATCATACTCCCACAACCCTAGCATTCCCTTCGCCGGTATTGGATCATTGAACATAACAGGATCACTGAGCAGCCAACCGTAGCGCCCGGGGGAATAGTCCCCGAAGGCTTCCTCTTGATCGGTGAAGGGGATATGATGCAGGTTACCTCTGTCATCATAATAATGTGGTAGCACCGTTCGCGTCATTCGGATGCTGTTGGTATCGCGGATGCATATCAGATTCACCTTCCCGATGATGGCGCCAAAGGGAAGTGGCTGCCTCTCTTTTAAAGGCACATCTCCCCAAAGTGCAGGCATAAAGTACTGTTTAAATGGTCCGCTGTCGATAGATTTATATCCGTGCTTATCTTTACTCGCATGGATTAGCAGCGGCCCACGATAGCTACGCTGGAAACTGCGCGTTTCGATTTTCTTATACCCGAGTACTACAAGTGATGCCCATGGTTGTAATAATGATAGAACTTTCATAGATTTAATTTAAAATAGTGAGGATGAAGGCCCAAAATGTTTCGAAGCCATTTATTGCGCTTTTGGTGACCGGCTTAATGATGACAACAGTATCGCCCTTGGTAGCGCGTCATTTTCACTGGTCCGATGCCATGCATGGATTTGTAGTAGGAATGGGTATTGGATTGGAGCTTTTAGCTATAGTATTCCTGATGCGCAATAAAAAAGCTGCTGCCTCAAAGCTTCCTTAAAAGCAGGCCAATAACCACACACCGGCTGCCATCTTCCCTTTCGATAAGCATGCTGCCGTTGCGCTCATAGACGCGCCAATACAATGAGCTGGATTTCGAATCAGTCACAATGTAGTATGAAACAATGTTATGAATAAAAGACAAATTCGTCGTTATCTAAAGCTTAAAGCTGATGTTGAGAAAGAACATCATCCCGAATCGATCTTCGGTAGGGTTTGGACATTTGTAAATTCCTCTTTTGGAATTTTTATATTTAGTTCTATTATCCTGACTTTAATTACAAATGCATATGCAAACCGGCAAGCAGATCAAAAGGAAGTCCAAGAAAAAAGAACACTGGTTAGGAAATTAGAAACAGAAATTAGTTACCGAACGGGCTACATTTTACATTGGTTGAAATCAGATAAATTTTACTATGCCTCTCACGCTATTGATACAACAATGATATACTACATGGATTTTCCATATCGCGCTTCACTTGCCCATCTTAATAATCTATATGGTGATCCCGCTACCTCCATTGAGAATAAAATAGACAACTCCACTTATCCTGAATATAGGAGTAGGACATTTGTGTCTCTCCTAAATGAACTCTATCCGTATGCAGGTGACTCACTAGATAGAGACATTCGCTCTACTTATCAGGCATATCAAATGTTATCAGACTCTCAAGTTAAATATATCAATCAAACATCAAATCGTGCTACCTATATGCTAAACGATAAGAATGCTCTAAGTATCGTTGAAGGTAAGATGGCCAGCCTTCGTTGGTATGCAGGTCGTATAGAGTAAGCTGAATATTTTCATGATGCTCAGTTGTTCACCGAAGAAACGGAGTATGTTCTACTATTTCAAAAATGTCTGTATTCCCATTGCTGCTTTACCCAGCGAATGGCGATGAACTTGAAAGGGAACTTCTCTGCAGCAACCCGGATCTTTACCAGGGCGTCATCTGTCCAGTAGCCTTTAACCTCATGGCATTCCAGCAGGCCATCAAACTTCATTACCAGAAAGTCTATCTTATAGAAGCAGTCGATACCCAACCGAAGATTTACCGGCTCAAAAGCCCACCAGAGCACATCACCTGCTGCTTTTTGCAGCTCCAGCTGATCAGCATATCTGCGCTCAGTTTTATTCATCTTGCCGGTCGGTAGCCTGCCAAGTGCCTGCATCCTAGCCAACCGCGTTTCTGTAGGCGCTGGCGTTGTTGCCTGCTGTTCGCCCTGCACCTTTGCTCCAGCATTGATCCAGTCTTCAAGTGTTGCACGCTTCTTCATATCAGAATGGCAAATCGCCCGGCTCCTCCTCAGACCTCATTGGTTCATTAAAGTCTCTTGGTGCGCGCTGGTAGTGGCCGGTGATCGCCGATGAGTAAGGATTCGGATCAGGCGATGAGCTTTTGAAATGACTGGTCCCTTTGTAGTCGTCATATCCCACACGATCAAACCAGCGCTGTATCGGTTTGACGAAGTACATCGGTATATCATCCAGCCCGCCCATACGGTTCTTCCGGACATGTATATCTGCATTGTCATGGAGCGAAGTGGTATCGCCCATCTCATCCAAAGTCTTTTGATAATCCGGGCGGGTTAGAAACAAGACTACGTTCGCATCCTGCTCGATGGCGCCCGACTCTCGCAGATCGCTCAGCTGTGGAGTCTTGTCCTGCCGGCCCTCTACCGCCCGGTTGAGCTGAGAGAGCGCAATGATCGGCAGGCGTAGTTCCTTAGCCAGTGCTTTCAGTTCCCGGGAAATGGTGGATATTTCCTGCTCCCTGTTCCCATTGCGGCTACCGGTACCGGTCATCAGCTGCAGGTAATCCACCACGATCATCTGGATATCGTGCTTCTGTTTCAGGCGCCGGGCTTTGGCGCGAAGCTGGAAAATGTTCAGTGCGGGCTGATCATCTACGAAAATGGGTAGTTTGCCGAATTTGGTAGCAGATTCCATGTACCGGTCGATCTCGCTCTGATCCAGCTTACCGCTGTTCACATGGTTCAGGTCTACATTCGACATGCCCACCAGCCAGCGCTTCATCAATTCACTGTTGCTCATTTCCAGACTGAACAAGGCTACCGGTACCGGCTTTACAGGATGTTGCGCAGCATTGATCAGCAGGTTCTGGACAAAGGCCGTTTTGCCCAGGCCAGGACGCGAGGCGATGATGATCAGATTCCCAGGCTGCCAGCCGTTAGTGAGCTCATCCAGTCTGCGGTATCCTGTAGGAATGCCGGTAACGCGGTCCTTGTGCTGGACGATATGATCCAGATCTTCCATAGCCAGTGCTGCCAGCGCTTCCGGTGTGGCGTATGATTGAGACATGCCTCCGACAGTAAGCGAGGTAAGGCTGCTGTTCAGATTGTTCAGCACATCGAATGCATCGGCGTCAGCATGATACGCTTCATTAGTCGCCTGATTAGCCAGTGCTATGGTTTCCCGCAACAGATACTTTTCGTGGATGATGCCGGCATGCGCTTCTAGGTGTGCTGCAGATACTATATCCATCGTCAGCTTGGTCAGGTAATAAGCCCCACCGATACCTTCGAGCCGTTCTTTTGCACGAAGCTCTTCGGTTACGGTGAGCAGATCTATCGTTGCGCCTTTTGTTTCGAGGCCGCGTATGGCGTCGAAAACATGCCGGTGTTTCGGATCGTAAAACGTTTCGGGCTGCAGCAGCTCCGTCACATCAGCAAGACGCTTTCCGGATAACAGCACCGCGCCCAGCACCGCAGCTTCTAGCTCTAATGCGTGCGGAAGTTGGCGGACAAACGAATGGCTGTTATCGCTGGCTGTCCCGTGCTTCCGATCGCTTGCGCTTTTCGAGGTAATCACCTGTTTCTGTTGTTGTGGCTTTGGCGGTTCCATTGTTCTGATTTTGGGGTTTATCGCCGGCTACCCAGCGATTCGCAAATGATGCCCAGTTGATTATGGGCGTGATACCTTTATGCCAGTTTAGGCCTTCGTAGTAGTCATAAAATCCCTTTGCTTCCTCCATCTTGCCAAGCCTGGCAAAGCACTCCTCGACCTGGCGAAGTGTTGGCGCAGAAGGAGGGCGTGAGTAGTTTGAGGGCATTACAGCCGATAGTGCGGGCTTGGGTGGTTTGATTTCCTCCGATGGCGCGTCACTCTCTTTCTTTCCTTTACTTTCCTTTACTTTCTTAGCATCGTTTTTGGGTTGCTGTAGCAATGCTGTAGCATCGTTTTTTTCGTGCAACTGTAGAGCTTCATCATTTTGGCCCCACCGCTTGAGTGCTTTCTTACGCGCTCTGTCCGATGCTTCATCCTTTATCAGCATTCTATCGCACAGACTTTTTGAGTAGAAGAAATCGTCCTCGATAGTAAACAAGCCGAAGCCGGTAACAATAGATTTGATTTTTTCATTGTCAGTGCGCAGATCGAAAGCCAGTAAATTATAATTGACGGATAGCTGGTAGTCGCTGCTCTCGCGGAGCTTTTCAATGATAGCCCAGTAAAGTCCGTATCCCTCCCACCCATGCTTTATACGCAGCGCAATAATCTTCTCGTCATTGCGGGAATTGGAATCGTGAGAGAAATAAGAGGTGATCTTCATGTCCTGTATGGCCGTTTTACTTTAATGTTGCTTTAATAATATTCCCAGTAGTAATGCTTGATATCCTATACACTCTTCTTATCATCTTGATTGTACTGCCTTTTCCGGGTGTGTGGATGATATGGCGAAACGACAGTCGCCGTTCAAAGCGGACCGGAATATTTATCATGGTTTTCTGGGTAATCCTTCTTAGCCTCGTCTACTATTTCTTCGCGAATTATAAATGCCCTAGCTGCTGAGTGATTTACCAATCAGCCCGGTAGGCCGCATCCCGGGCGCCATTGAGCTCACGCAGCCGGCTCTCATCATTGGCGTACTTCTTCGCCAGCTCACGGTACCGCATAGCAATTCGCTCACGGTCTTTTGTCTGGACCATATCCAGTATCGTCCAGATGTCAATGGTAGTAGCATGTTCCGGCAGTGCCTTGAATCCTGCGAAGGCCGCTTTCATCATTTCACCGGTGCCCCAGCGGTTGATTCCTCTAATGGCATCTACCGTCTTATTCAATGCCTGCAGATTATCCATAACCGTGGTCCAGCGGTCACAGGCAAGCGCATATTCTTCGCCCTTCCAGGTATAGTAAACCGCTACGCCGGGATCATCCTTTGCAGCGCCTTGGTTGGCATACATGACAGTCTGGCCACCCCGGCTGTATGTAGCCACATTGGAAGATATCACCACATTGCCGGCGCCAAGCAGCTTCAGCTCGTGTAATAATTCATCCCGCGCACGGGCAGGCGTAGTTGTGAAGGGTGCCTTCTTTCTTCCGTAGCTGGAAGTGCGCTCCCGGCCAAGTGGCCACTTCAATGGAAATGCTTCAGTCATTGGATGAAGTTTTAAGTGACAAGTTTTCTTTTTCTAGTTCCTTAATACGGAATGCAGTAATTGCATAATTGCTTCGCCACCTACGAACTTGAAAGTTGGCGGAGATGAGTTCCTGAGATAATTTTTCATTCTTCCTGCACACCTTACGGAATGCAACGAACATGGCAAACAGGCCTGCTACGGCGATTAATAGTGCTACTACCATGAGTCAGACTTTTATCGGGTTAACGGATAGCGTCTCAAGATTGAGGTAACAGCCGTGGTATTGCAGGCGTGCCTCACGGAAGAGCTTCCAGAGGATACCCAGGCCCATGTTGGCCAGATTGGTATTGATAAACAGATCCTGCTTTTGCAAAGCTTCCGCCAATGAGCAACTGGGGC
This sequence comes from Chitinophagaceae bacterium, assembly GCA_965200035.1. Taxonomy (GTDB): domain Bacteria; phylum Bacteroidota; class Bacteroidia; order Chitinophagales; family Chitinophagaceae; genus UBA1952. The sequence goes on from OZ241334.1 coordinate 4,026,824, forward strand.
CCTGATCATCATCTTTACTATCGATCAGGATTTCAGGATGCAGGCAATCGACCGTAGGCAATTCTTCCAGGCAGTTGAATTCGCTTTCCTTCGGCTGCTCGATTTTCCGCATAGTGCCTAATACCACCTGCCCTCGATCCTGCATATTGCCGAAGTCCAGCCAGTAATAGGATTTCTGATAAGGCTCAAGGTGATTAGCATAACCCCATCTATCAGTTTTAGGGCTTCGTGTACCTGCGTACGCCAACAATACTTCCTTGATACCCTTACGGGCAGCACCGCTATCAACGCAGCTGATCGTAATGTTTGCTGAAGTTGGATTATTTACCAGGTTGAATGAAAGGGGTATCCCTTCCCAATCGGTCCCGAAGAAGCGGTTGATACGACCGATAAGCACCATGCATTTATACTCATCTACATCTGATGAGCTGAACAGCTGGCGGCCCATGTTGGCTTCCGACACTCTGTCCGGATCGAATGCCCGGATATACAGGCCGGGATGGCCGAGCGCAATGAGCGCTGAATTCATCCGCGCCAGTGAGCTGAGCACCTGGCTGCCGGTACCGCCACACCCAATGACATTTATGGTAACGGGGTGCTGCGGATCGATGAGATAAGGCTCGGTATAGTGAATGCTCTTCTTAACGATCGGCGCCGGCTTGGCCTCTGCCACCTTTTTGCGGACCGCTCTTTTCTTAGTTATTGTTGCCATGCTGGGATTTTTTGCCGGCGAGCTTGTCTATCAGCGCACCAAGTGTTTTATAAGTGCCGTGCTGCTGCAGCTCGGCTTTTGATGGGAATGCCTTTTTGCTCTTCAGGACCGCCGGCCATAGCTTATTGAGCGGTGTTTTGCAGTTTGTCGAACTCTGACCGCCATTCTGCTCAGCCAGGTATAAGGCACGCTCAAACCGCTCCGCCTCCCCTTCGAAAGTGCTGGTGCGCTTTCCGACGCGGGCCGAGCCCAGGCAAACACGCCCGTCATGATAGATGTTGAAGAATGGTGCAGCATAGAGCTTCGTTGATAGCGTCGGCCGTTTATCGTCCATCAATGCGAAAATGTAAAGGCCGTCATTGATGTTAATGTAGAGCGTGGCCGGCACCGCAACAGTTGCCTCCGTGAAATCGCTAATAACAGACTTTGAAAAATTAAGTGTGCGCTTTGCCGCCGGCCGGTACCAGATGACTACCGTTTTACCAAGCTCATTATACCCGTAAAGGATGTGCTCAGGTATCAGACCATCAAAGCGAAGAACAGCGGCTTTAGTTTTCATGAACGTCGCAGCGATGTTTCGGAAGACGTCCTCACCCATCGGCACCGGCGCCTGCAGGGTAAGCTTGCCGCCCTGGCTCTTTACATGCCGGTGCTCGAGGTAGTAAACGGATTTCTGCCGGTCATTGTAGATGGTGATTACCTGGGTCGGGCTGATCTTATTATTTGTTGTGTAACGATCCATCAGACTTGGATTTGGATTTGATTATCAGGTATATTATCAGTTAGAATTTCAAGAAGGGTGCTGGGCTTTTCCCCGAGGCGCTCCTTTCCTACCGGGCCATAGTAGTAATTGATATAGCCGCTGGAGAAATGATCCAGGCCCATGAACTGGTCGAGGTAAGCGGGGTAACTATCGATCTCTACCGGCTTCATAATCTTACCGGGTTTGGTAATGCTGAAATTGATGGGCCTGTAGCTTTTATGCTTTCGCAGATCTTCCAGCGCAGCCTGGGCTATTTCGTGTACCGGATCTCTGTCCCATTTACGCCAGATGAATTTGTACATCTGCCACGGCTTCAGGTGGGGCCGGTTCTCATAACCCGGTATGTAAGTACAGGCCCGGATATTCTGTTTCTTGTCTACCACTTCCAGCCCACGCTTTATCCACCACACAAAACATTCCTTTCTTTGGCTGGTTGCCTGATACGTTCGTAGCTTCTCGTAGATATCGGCCACGCAGACAGTGCGCCGGCGTGCCTTGATTAGCTTCAGGTATTTGTCTGCAATTCCACCGGGCAGGTATGGCGCCACGCGGTGCATGATCCACTCCGACCGGTAATAGCTATCCTTCTGCGCAATTTCCATAGCGCCGGAATACTCGCCGTCCTCATCCCACAATGGCACCTTATTTACTTTTGATACCAGCGCTACGATGTCGATGATCAGGTCGTGCATAGGGAGGTCGCGCTTTATAAGGTGTGGAAGGAATTCAAGACCAAGGAAGCGCATCCCGCCTCTGAAGGGTGGCGCGCCGAACGATGAGTACAGGGCTGAATACGGTTTGGTAACAACAAAGCAGTATCGCGTCCGTCCATCTTCCTGATAAGTGTCCACCGTCCAGTCTTCGCCATCGGCCAGAGCACCGAGCTTTCGCAGAATCCATTGGAGCACGGTAATCGGTTCAACATTCGCATTCCATTGTTTGCCGGCCAGCTTCTTATACTTGGGCTGCGCAATCATTATCTCGTAGAGGTCGGCAATCGCCTGGAGCTGCTTTTCTTCGGTGTCAACGATATCAAGCAGCCCCACAGTAGGCGACAAATGTGTGAGACCTGAAGACAGAGCCAGCTGAAGAATAGACTTGGATTCAAGCTGACGCTCTAAAACATGAAGTCCAATTCTTGCGAGGGGAGAAGCACTGACGGAGGTCTTCCGATCTCCATCAGTGTGCGCTCGTCCCTGCTTTTGGACAGCAGGCTTCCCAGCTGCTTGTACAGCTTTTCGTTTAGTGGTTGCGTTTCGAACTTGCATTTCAGTTTCTTTCGGTGTTGGATATATTCAAGCGTGTTCATACTATCCGAGTTTACCGGCCTTGGTGGTCAGGGTGTAGGTTGATTTATCACCTTTCACCACCGGCCCCTCAATAATGCCGTTGGTCAATTCCGGATGGGCGGCCGAGTGGTACTTCATCACCTCTTCCGGGTTCATTTCCGGATTAGGATCTGATAACGGTGTTTCCTTGCCATTCTTTTTAAGAAGAAAGCTGCGTTCGATCTTGGTTACTTGCAATGCCATGACTTGATGTATTTGATAATTAATAGTGAATGAAAAATGATTAAATGGTACCGGTTGTTTCCTGATTGAACAGGCCGGCGTCGGCCGCTTCCTGAGGCGGTGTTGCTGTTGCGGCCGGCGTCGGAATACCTGGCTTAGGTGGAGCAGGCTTAGGTGGAGCAGGCTTAGGTGGGGCAGGTTTTGCGGGCTGTGCTTGAGGTAATTCCTCGGCCGTAGCTGGATGGATGGTAGGATCAGGTATGGCCAGTTCATCATGGCGGGTATGAAAAACACGCGTCAGCAACTCGGAGGCGCTGATAGCTTCCTCGTGCGCTTCATGAATGTTCCTGAGTTGCGCTGTATCAACCGCGCCTTCCATCATAGCCTTTATTTCATCGTTGCTAATCTTGGGCGCCGCACCTTCTGCAGGCTCATTGCCAGGCAGTTGTTGGGTTGCGGATTCTGCGGCATCGGTAAGAAGCTCTTTAATCTGGCCGGTTTGCTCTGTGGCATTCTGTTCAACTGCTGCTGTCGGCTGTTCCTGCGCCGGCGTTTCATCCTTTGCCTTACGGGTACGTGTTTTCTTCTCATCCTTTAACTTTCCATCTGTTGCTGCGGCCGTTGTTGCTGCAGGCTGCGCAGTCCCGGCGGCAGCTTCAAATGACTTGGTGGCTTCATCAACATTGCTTCTGAGGCCGGTAGCAATTTCAAGCGGCTGGCGAATGAGATCGAAGAAGCCTTCATCCATTTCTTCCGGTGTGCCGGTGATGTCCAGAGACTGTATATCCTTTAGCGTGTCAGGAATGACCGCTACGGTCAGTTTTCCATTGATACTTTGAATGCGCAGGGTAAGCTCCAGTTTGTCGCTGATGCCTGCGAGATTTTGAAAAAATTCCATGTTGTTTTTGTTTTGGTGAATATTCTTTTCAAGGTGAATCCGTTGTATGATGTATTCCTGCAGTGCATCATACTGCTTGGCCCAGGCGCCCCATGCTTTCCATTGCTCTGCGTACTCCGGGATCATCACATCGCCTAGCTCGAAGAACTCGGATTCGATGACCATGCTGTAATTGCGCAGACACAGCGTGAAGTATAGCTTCCACGGATTATATGATTCGTTCTGAACCGGGTCCGTTGTCTGGCGCTTCAACAGCGGACCGATGCCTATGATCTCAGCCGGGTTGATATGATGTCCGAATAGTTGCACTGGTGTTCGTTTGAGGTTTGAGCGAAGCTCATGAGCTGCGCGTTGAATAGTTCTGCTGTAATCAGTTTTTTGCGAATGCTACATTGGTGAGCTGCCGGCCCTCGTTCGTTACACAAATGCGGCCTTTCTGGTCATAGTCGATCTTCATTGTCTCGATCTTTCCGAACATCTGCAGGTTGCCGCCGAGGTCTACCACCCAGCCCGATTCCTTGTTGATGTGCGGGCGCATTACCCGGCCGATCATCTGGTAGTAAAGTGCCAGGCTCATAGTGGAGCGTGCGATCAGGATACATTCAAGCTCCGGATAGTCGAAGCCGGTGGTGAGAACCCCAACATTTACAACGCAGCGGATCTTCCCGGCCGTGAATTCCTTCAGGATACGCGTGCGGTTCGTTAGATCAGTATCCCCCGTGAGCACAACGGCACCGTCAATCAGATGAGCGGTCTTTTGTGCTTCATCGATAAGGGAGCAGAAGATGAGCAGGTTCTTACGCTTTGCCAGAAGTCGGTTGGCATAGTAGGCGCAGGTCTGCGGCATATTGATCTTCCTGTACATCGCACGGACAGAAGCCTCCGTAAAGTCGGTACCGGCGCTGTTCATCTGCAGCATGGTCCGGTCTACGACATTGAAAGTGAAGTATTCTAGCCTTGCGAGGTATCCTGCATCAAACAGGACGTTGTTCTGAACGTAGTATAGGAGCTTCTTAAAGATGGACGGCCGTGTCCGGGTGATGAACTTGAGCATTGCGCCATCCATTGAAGCGCTCAGGCGGTAGGGTGTAGCAGTAAGCCCTAGTACCCGAGCATCTTCCATGCTGTGGATGAAATCATAGTACATCCCAGCCTCCGGATTTACCAGGTGGCACTCGTCGATGATTATATTCTGAAACTGCCGGAACAAGTGGGCCTTCTTCGCTACACTGCCGATGGTTGCAAAAGTTATATCGTCGATGTATTTCATCCCTGCGCTGGCCGAGTAAATGCCGGCTCGGTACCCATAGCTCAGGAACTTTTTATAGTTCTGTTCCAAGATCTCTTTGCTTGGCTGAAAGATCACCGTTTTGCCTTGTAGGCCACCGGCGATATTGGCGATCACCACACTCTTACCGGCGCCGGTAGGCAGGATCGTCAGGCCGTGTCCTTTCTCCTTTGATTGGAAAAAGGACACACCACTGTCGATGGCTTCAGTCTGATATGGCCGGGGCTGGAAGCTCATTACTTACGTGCGTTTTCAAATTCATCATCCTCACCATCGGCTTGTGCCGCTTTAATAGCGTGGCCGATTGTCAGCTGCTTGGGGTTTGGTTTTGCTTCTTCCACCTCAGGCACCTCATACTTTCCTTCCTTGTAAAGTGCGACCTCAATTCGCGCCACATCCACAGCAGTAAGTAATTCATTGTACCACTGATAAGATGAGGTATAGTCCAGCGGAATCTTAGGCGTTTTAATGTCCATGCGCCCGCCGGCGGTGCTCAGTATCTTACTTCCGGTCAACACAACATTCTCATCCCCTTCAACGCCCGTTACCTTAAAACCAGTAACATGGTAGCGCATGGTGAGATCGCTGTTATGATAGTTATCAACGTCTTCGATCTTTATTCCTGAGTGCTTGAATACATCGTCGATTACAGCCAGATGTATATTAAATCTGCTGAACGCGTCTTTTAGATCGTCCATAATGATATTATCCACCTTCACACTGTGCTCTTCACCCAGGCCTACACCCGAGGTCGTGCGGAACGAGTAGTGGCAGAAATCATCTTTGATCTTCGCTTCGGTGATTACATAATTGCGCCCGGCAGCCTGTGGATCTCCTGTAGCGGTATCGGCTAGCGGCTTACCGCTAATGCTTACTGATATGGCCGGAATGCCCGGTTTTGGTTTCGGTGGCATTTCAAGTTGTTTAAATAGTAGTTGAATTAAAAAGGCTGATCATCACCATTGCTGCTCAAAGCCGCAACTGTCTTTCGCTTCTCCTGTATTCCTGCATAGATCCGCTCGCACACTTCCCGGGTGTCAGCAGGAAAATCCGCTTTGTAGTACATCCAGTCCAGATACTGCACGTTCTCCTCGGCAACCAATCCTTTATACTGGCCGAAGTTGAATACGATTCGTCCCTGATCGTCGTAGGTGAACTTTCCGGACAGGTCCAGCAATTGCTTGCCATAATTGCAAAACAGGTGAAGCTCGTCGAGGTCTGCCGGCAGTTCCGGATACCTATCCATTTGTGCCAGGAACACGTCAACGGTAGCGTTTATGTCGGCAGCGGCATCATGCGCACCACCCATTTCACGGCCGCAGAAAAACTTTACTGCAGCAGATAGCGTACGAGGCGCCTGAATCATGAAGATGTTACCTGCATCTATCAAACGGAAATTGCGGTAATCCCATGTGAACCCGGCGCGGGAAAATTCATTCATCAGCAGAGGGAAATCAAACCTGTTGCTGTTATAGCCGCCCAGGTCGCAACCCTCCAGCAGTTGCATGACTTCTTTTGCATGTACCTGAAACGATGGGCAGCCAAGAACGTCAGCGTCCAGAATCCCATGGACAGCTGAGCTAGCCGGCGGGATCGGGATGCCCGGATGAAAGCGGTACTGAATATAGGTCCGGCTCATATCCGGATGCAGCTTGCAGATGGCCAGGTCTATGATCCGGTCTTTCTCCGGTGCGGCCCCGGTACTTTCGATATCTACAAAGGCTATCGGCTTGGTGAGAATTAATTTCATTGATTGAATTGATTAGATGATGAGCTGATTTCCATGAGCTTTGTAAGCCTTACAGAATACCTACTCCCGTCCGCCGCCTCGACCGCCAGTATTTCGCCATACCCGCTGATCTCTGTTACTACATCTCCTTTCCTGCCGTAAACAATCTTTTTCCCTTTGTCGTAGAAATTGCTCTGTATGTCTTCGGTAAGGCGAAACTTCCTGTGCTTTAGGTCAGGCGCCGGTGTTGGTTGAACCGGCGCCACTTTTATCGGCGGCTTTGGTGGGCGGGGCGGGGTAGGCATTGCTTACTATTCTGCTGTGACTGCCGTTGCGTGTGCTGCCAGCTCTTCCGATGTTGCTTCCCTGAATGTGTAGCCTTTACCTTGCAGCTCCCTGAACATCCAATCGGGATAATTCTCATCTTCTATTTTGAAAACGCCAGAGTAAGCTTCCGGATCAGTATCATCCGCTGCAGCCTGCATCCAGACTTCTTTTCCGATGCGCTCCGTAAACCACCCGATCTGCTGTCCTGACTTCTCCGCCGGATTATCGTCCTGCTTCTGTTCACTTGCCGGTGCGGCCTGAACAGTGGGACTCTCTGATGTGGCCGCTTTCTGTTTATCTGCAGCAGGGGCCGGATTATTACTATTGCTCGCCGGTAAACCTTCCGACTGTGCCGAGGCATTTGCAGCCTCATACCGCTTTGACTGTTTATTGGATTTCCATCCTGACTTCTTAGCCAGGTCTGAAATCTGCTTCTGCAGCGGAACTTTATATTCATCCGGCAGGGTGCTCACTCTTTGCAGCAGGTCGGTCAATTCATCCGGAGTCTTAATCTTCAGGAGAGCCTGCTCATAATCCCCGGCCAGTGTCAGCGCATCGGCTTTCATTTTTCGGAAATCCGCCATCCGGGCATTTACTGCTGTAACGAAGGTTGCATCCTGCGCCACCAATAGCGGCAGGGTATCAATCAACATTTCCAGTTCATCCTGATTGGTGCATTCTTCCAGTCGATCAATGGCTGGCTGCACCTGCTCTGCAAGATCTGCACCGGATTCACACCATTCCAGGATCAGCCGTCCGGTCGCTTCGCCCGGTATGAAGGATGGCTTTCCGGCGAACAGGCCGGTACGGTCCTTACCAACTGTTGTGTTGTGGTTTTGGTCGAGCTCAAGGTTAACGGTCAGCTCATAATCAAATCCGTCGCGGGTAATCTCTTTTAGGCCAAGTTTCTCCACTCTGTTCTTACCGCTGGTTTCATCTTTAATCATCGCAAATTCCTGTTTGCGGCGTACGGTAGTAATGATATGGCAGGTACTCTTCAGTATTTTGTCGATAAAAGCCTGATGCCGTGGTGTAAGCACTTTCCACTTGCTAAAGCTGTCACCCGTCATGCCGTCTGCTATACGCAGGATACCTCCTTCACCATCCCATTCATGGGTAATGCTATCTATAATGATCACCTCGACGCCGGCCTGCTCACACGCTGTAATCGCCTCGATATATTTCTCTGGCGGGTATGGCCCGGAGAATGGCAGTACCTGAAACTCGCCGATAGTCGTGCCGTTGGGCAGCTTGTGGTTAGCATAAAGGTCTGCACTGCCGTTTTCGGTATCTATCAGTGCGATCTTATCCCAATCGCCCGTGATGCCATAGGCGATCAGAAGTGCTGAGATGGTTTTGCCGCCTCCGGATGCTGCTGAGAGACCTAAGCGGATTTTGGCTTTCTGACGGGCTGCTTTTCTTAACTGCATGGTTTTTTGTTTTGAGAAAATGATTAAGTGTATTGGATTGGTACATTCAGGCGTTCGCCGGTGATGTGTTGATATTGAGTATGGCAGGCCTGGAATTCCTTTGCATCCTGCTGTGAGAAGGGATCCGGCTTAGAGATATACTCTAGGACTTTTTCGATAAGCTCATCTGCATCCATCTCGCGGATGAGCGCCATATTGGTGACTGTATTCATGATGATTGAAGTTTTGAGTAATGGTGAATGACATCGAATTGTGATTCCAGCAGATACCGGCGCAGGGTGTAGTCAGGACCATAGCGGCGTTCGTGGTGAGCAAGCATTTTGCTGGTAGCCTGAATATGGATTGGTGACCGGCAGCTGTTGATCACCTTTACGAGCTTGACTATGACCTTATCGTCAGGCAGTATCTTCATGTTGATCCGCTGTTAAGGTTTCAGATAACAGGCCGTTGACCTGCTCTTTGAGATGTTCGGTCAGCGGCTCATCGGTTGCTTTCCAGTGCGCTTTGATCTGAAGCAGCAGCTCGATGAGCGCAGGCGCTGCGCAGATAATCCTTGCGTTATGGATCGCCAGCTCCAGTTCTGCTTTCGGCCGGGTCGGTGTTACGTCGATCGCACATACAGCAGCAAGCATGATCGAGGCCGGTCTGATGTAAATAAGGTCCGAGTGCTCATTGTACGTCCAGGACCGGGCGATCCGTTGAATCGCATCTTTTGTTCTACATTTGCCATAGTAATGGATTTTAATAAAAAGGTTATTGTCTGTTGCATATGCCCGCTGTTCGTACCAGCGGGCTTTTTATTTGGAAATATTTCTGTTGACTGCCTTGCGGCGATTGGTAAGCAACTTTGCCCGATCCTCATCCGATAAACCCTTTCGGGCGCGGGCTGGTGTAGAAACACCCTCCCGCATTTTCTCTCTTGTACTGTAGTACATCTTTAAGAACCGCTCGGCGAGTAATGCGATCGGTTCGAGTTCGTCTATCAGGCTCTTTGCCATTATCCGTGATTTGAAGTTTGACTGTCCCAGGTGATCATCATAGGGGTCTGGCCATCGTAAGTGACATTGAAAAAGTCCGGTGAGCCGGTAAGCATATCGATGATGTATTGCCTCACCAGCTCGTTGGGCTGTGTGGTGAATGGTGCTGAAAACCGACCATCCTCAGCCGCGGACTGGATGATCGCATACTGCGCATCGAGCGCACGCACCTTAAGTGCTTCTGAATTGTTGGCAAGGTCCCTTGCCTGCTGTGCTGTAATGGCCATGATTTATGATTGGAGGGTAGTCAATTGATTTTTTAGGTCCTCATCAGTGGCATTGATTACACCGCTCAAATACTCGGTGATGGCGAGCTGAGTAGCCTTGCTAGCTATCTGGCCGGTCAATGCCTGGCGTACAGTTGGCACCGATCGCTTGACCTTCTCGGCGAGGCTTTCCCGGGTGATCGCATAGCGCGTCATAATCTGCAGCCACTTTGTCCACACCTCATCAGGAACCGGCATAAGCCCTACTTGTTCGCCTACTGATGTTTTGCTATTTTCATCTTTCATTATCGAAATGTTTTCCGGTTGTGGTAGCAAAGTAAAAACTAAGTTTTCAATTATCCAACGAAATTGAAAACTATTTTGAAAACTTTTTCTTAAGAAATGGAGCAAAATCCTAATCGCCTGCTTGTTATTGCGGTAGATACATTGAAAGCTGAAAAAAAAATTAAATGGGATGCAGATATAGCCGAATCAACAGGCTTTTCTAAGCCAGTAGTAAGTAATTATTTGAAGGGCAGAGTAAAGGCAAGTAAAAACTTTTTACAAAAGTTTTCAGAAATCTATAATGTAGATTTCAAAACTCTGGATAAGGTGGAAAACAATGTTTCAAGAATTAGTACGAAAAAAGTTATCCCCGTTTTTGAAGATGTTCATTCCATAGGCGGTACTTCCATAGTTGCCGAAAATGATCCGCAAGGAACGCCGAGCAGATATATGGATGCTGGGGATTGGTTTAGGGATGCCACTGCTGTAATCAGGCATACAGGCGATAGTATGAATGAATACCCACCTGGCTGCTACCTCGCAGTGCGAGAGATCATTGATCGCAAACTAGTAGTTTGGGGTAAAAACTATGTTATAGAGACAGCAGAATATAGAATAACAAAGAGGCTAGCAAAGGGTAATACTGCTGCTTGGATTCAAGCTCGTAGCACCAATGAGGAAACTTACAAAGATGGAACCCTTATTCACCAAACCATCGACATAGAACTCTCGGATATAAAAAAGCTTTGTTTAATTCTGGGGAAAGTCGAGATTGAACATAGCACTGAATTCGTTTATGCATCCCAATCTGCATGATTATGAGAAATATTCTTGTGGTCATTTTTTTGCTCGGCTCATTTCATGTAACCGCACAAGTATCTAATAAATATTCAGACCTACCCGCTTTGGTAAAGTCAGGTGATACCATCTACGTGACAACCGAAAATGTTAGGTACATTATCGGGGGAGATGTACATCTCGGCCTCGGTACTTTGCCGAATGGCAATTTCAAATTCATAAGAATAGCAAGGAATAATCCTAAGACCATACACCTTTATCAGCTAAAGTCTGATTGGAGAGGACATTTTTTTAGAATAAAGGATGTCTTTAAAGTTGGGTCTGATGATAGAGGTTATGCTTTTTACCTTGAAATTGATGGTGGTTTGGCCGTGAATTATGAATGCGACATCGTCAATGCTCTCAGATCTGGTGAAGTTGTTGTCGACGGATATACACCTCCGTCTCAAAAGCCAGTCGTTGTTGAGCAACAACATTTAAGTATAGCAGATGAACTCAAAAAATTGAAGGAATTAAAGGATGAAGGTATTCTGACGCAGGATGAATTCGATACCCAAAAGCAAAAGTTATTATCAAAATGAATTTTCACTAGTCCTACTCGACCTTATGAGAACATTTATATACTTGATTTCCTTTTTACTGGCTGGCTTAAATGCTTCAGCACAAATAGGAACTTCAAACAATCCTGAGTGCAAAGCTGATGGCGAAACCTTTATTGTAACCGAAGGTAACCTCCGGTTCACGCCAAGTGATAATATTAAGCTTGGAATTGGCACTCTCCCAAACGGTGATTTCAAGTATATATCGTTTTCAAGGAATAACTGGGTTTCTGCCATGAATGCAGATCCAAGAGCTAATTATTTAGGAGCTAAATGGACAGGACATCTTTTCAAAGTGAAGGGATTTATTGAATATGGGAATAAGCGTCGCGGTTATACCTACTACCTCAGACTTGGTGGGGGGAATATAGTCGATTACGAATGCGACATCATTAATGCGCTACGAACCGGCGAAGTAGTAGTCGAAGGGTACACGCCACCATCGCAGCGGCCGGTCATCGTCGAGCAAAATAGCAGCGTGGCCGATGAGCTGAAGAAGTTGAAAGAGCTGAAGGATCAGGGCGTGCTGACTCAGGAGGAGTTTGATGCGCAAAAACAAAAACTGCTCAATAAATAGCCATGAACGAAGCAGCCCCACAGCTTTACGATAAAGTAGTGAGATACTTACTTGATCATGGCCGTAAAGGCCTAGTCATTGAAGGAATTGCTCAGGGGCTTGGTATAAGTAAAGATGATGCCGACACAGCTATTTATCAGATCAAACTTCAACACCCGGATTTCTTCACGATTGAATCTGTAAGCGGTGGCCGCAAGCTCATCAGGTACAATGATGCCGGTCGTGCAGCGATGGAACTGTTTCTAAATGGCGGCGGGTTTGTAGCTAGTCTTGGAAGAACAGAACAACATCATAAACAAATAGACCAACGAAACCAGTTAGAACTATCGCAACTACTGCTACAGATACAAGTTCTAAAGGAAAGCGTCGGCAACCCGCAACAGACAAGACAATTGGCACTGTGGGCAATAGTAGCAAGCTTGCTATCAGCTTTAGCTGCCATAGCAGCACTAGCTTATCAATTTTTTCATGCTTAGCCATAATTCACTTTTTGCATAAAAGTATTCATTTTATTACAAAAGTATTTTCATGATCGACGTCGCACCAATTGTAAAAGAGATCCGAACCAGGAAAAGCCTCACTCAAAAAGAGCTGGCTGATATCCTCGGCGTATCACAGGGCCTGATCGTAAAGTTGGAAAATGGCGGGGTGAAGGCGCCGGGCATTGATCTGATCGCTGAAATGGTGCATAAGCTCGGAGTGAATGTGAATGTTTTCATCTGGCCGAATGAGCCTCTGTTCCTAGAGCCGGGTATGAAGGGTAGGGACCCTTACAGGCAGAAAGTGCTCAGGTATGAGAAGCTGATCGGGAAGTTGAATGATGAAATGCTGAAAGGTTTGCTCTAATAATTTAAGATCAACTCTATGCTTGGACTTTTTGGAATAATTCTAGCTGGCATACTAGCCCTTTACTCAATTCTTGAAGTTTACATCTTTCCTGAAAAGGTGGAAGTGCCAAGTCCAAAAACATCGGCAAAAAGATTCGTAAAGATTATTTTATGCCTTTTTACGCTTATTGGTTCTATTCTAGCTGGCTTTGATTGGCAGGACAAAGAAGTAGATGCCGCTAATCAGAAGTTTTATTATGACACACTGTCAAGAAGTTACCATAATGGTCTTGAGCAGGGTAGATTAGTTAAGGACATAGATAGTATCTCTCAGCTTGCGACAAGGACTCTCTCTAATCTGCATGATACGTTAGGCGAAGTGAAAAAGGGCGCGGAGACAATAGAAAGAGTTCTTGATGATGTTTCACAACTTTCAACGAAGCAAGTTGTTGTCATGAATTCAATGTCAGGACTCTTAAACAGCATAGCTGACCCACTTCCTAATGAAGTCAAGTTCACTTTTCAAATGGTGGCACCAGTAGCTACCTATCTCTATGATGGCTTTCTATCTACTTATCATTTGTCTGAAGATAGCAAGGCTTCAGTAAGAGAATACGACAATGCAAATTTATATAGTCTATTACCCGGAGGCTATTTCATTATAACAGTTGCAAAAGGAAAGGATAGCGCTTTTTACATGGGTGGCACTATGCACTATAAGGATGGACCGGATTATAAAGATGACAGGTTTGAAACAATAATTGAACCTGATCATAAGTTAAAGCTGAATTTTTCATCTACACTCAAACTTGCAAGGAAAAGCAGAATTAATCTTACTCTGGACGATTTAGCTGATGGAAAAATTTTTGTACGGTTTAATCTTTCAAGCATGGACCTGATGTCGGCCGAAGCATATATCGGATTATTTTTTCCTAATCCAACTTTCAAAAGAATAGGTCCAACTGCTATATTAAAATACGATATGAATATCCAAGGATGGGTAATTAAACGGTTTTATGTTCCTAGAGAGGGACATATGTAATTAGCATCAACTAAATTAACCAAATAAATAACAATGCCGGCATTGTATTGCCGGCATTGTTATAAAAAATCATTTTAATTGTTAAATTGAAATACGGATACTTTCTTGAATCTGCATCGGTACAAGGGCTGGAAAACGTTCCAGTATTTCGGAATACAAATCTACTTCGGTACTTGATGTGGTTACGGTGAGCACTATTGCGAAACGTATCTTCTCCTCAGCTGTTCGTCTTCCACGCGTCTTTGCTTCAACATACAATGCCGGCTCAAAGACACTTTTACACAACTTCCGAACATTGTGGACATCAACGCTATCCCATTTTAGACCTTCTCGCAGCTCATTTTCGGATGCATTGCTAGGTAAACCACCTTCTGTAATTGGTAGTTGAGATTGTTTAAATCCATCAGCTAAAAGATCTTCTGCACGGCTCATTTCTGTCTGTATATCTACGACAACTGCCTGTAACTGATTGTTTGGCAGTTTTTTAGTAAAACGATATTTCTTAGAATGCGGTGCGACATGAGTGATCATTGATGAAGATGTATAATCTATAGGTGATGCGTCATCAACAGCTGTAAGTGTAATAACAGTCCATTCAAAACGAATTTTACCTTTCATCGCCTCATCTGTCCAAGGAATCTCAAATTTGCGAATCTTCCCAGGAATCATTTCTGCCTCATAAATCAGCGTGTACGTATTGCCTTCACAAGTCAATATACTCTCTAAATCCTGTGTTAATGTGCCAAAACCTAATTCTTGGCAATGTTGATCACTTTCCGACTCAGCTGAATGCAACAATAAAAGCCGAGAAGTAAGCGCGTTAACAATACCATCGCTAGCGCCGATCAGTTTAGTCGCTGCGGAAGATGTAAGTGGTGTTGCAAAACTTGTCCCAGTAGTCAGAAACCGAACATTAGGGATATGGGCTAGTAAATGAATAGGGTTCCTATCACAGCCACCAAAAGCTGCAAGATCTGGCTTTAATTTGGCACCTTCGCGACCGGGACCAAAGCAACTATAGGGTGCTCGTTGAATTATACCATCAACTTCGCTATATGCAGCAACAGAAAGACCATTTACCATATCAGCAGGCGTCTGTATTCGACCATATTCCCTACCTTGATCTCCATCATTGCCAATAGCTACTACGAATGTTACATTTAGTTCTTTGCTTAAATTATCCAGTAGCACCGTCCAAGAATCAACAGCATCATCCCATATTGGACGTTTTGGACCTAAACTTAAATTGAATATAGATATGTCCGTATTAGTGCGTACTACCTTTTCAATATTATCAAGAACAATCGCGGGATTCGTCCCTATGTATCCATGTCCCAAAACTCTAAAGCTACGTACCTTTATTAATGGCTCAGTAAGCTGATCTGTATTGCGATGGCCATTTAATGCGCCGTAAAGTGCAGCTGCGGTAACCGTTGTGCCGTGTGTTTGAAATTCAAGTTTGGGTGCGGCGCTAGTCGCCTCTACCACTTCTGTATAATTGTCGATCGCAGGATTTCCAAGAATGTGCCCCCCATCAATCACGCCAAGAGTACATCGGTCTTTTTCAGTAAACTTTGGGGCTTTGGGACTGCCTGATAGCGATACCATTCTTTCGCTTAAACCAATATTCCTTAACTCAAATGGATGTGCAGTACGTAATGGATTATAGCCACGTAATGCATCTGTTATATTTTGAGTTGCCTCGAAATTTATAAAGGTCAAGCCGCTTGAACCTATTTGACGCATTTGTATGGCATTCAAATTAACGCCCGCAGCATTGATCTTTTCAAAAAAATGCTCTTGTAGCATTTTTTGATCTTGAAAAAAAGGATGTAGAACTAGTTCAATATTACCTTCGAGCCAATTCTCATCAAAGCCACTTAGCTGCTCATTCTCATCAATTAAATTAAAACTGTCAATTGTTTTAATCTCGCGCATAAAAGATGCAGGTAAATGAGATTGATCAGTAAGTCGATCTGTAAATCGATCTAACCCTTCAGAAGTTGTGCGAATAAAGAATAGTTTGCCAAATTCTTGTCCTCGTTGATACAATGGGTTGGTTGGTGGTATTCGATAAACACGTGAACCTATTTCTTCAAATTGCTGGCCCAAACGATTACTTTGAAGAAGCGTACTAGGAAAGTGGCTTTTAGCACCATATTCGGGTCGCATTCTTAAGCTAACCACAACTTCTGTTGGTAAACGATTAACTCGAGTAATTAGATCAATTTGATCCTGAACGTCTGCAATGTCAGTAAGAAGCTTAGCCCGACATTCTTCAAAGTCATAAGGCGGGTCCTGCGGTATAAAAGGGCGTTTGCGAACTGCCGGTGCATTATAAAGTTCTCCTTTGTATAAAATGGGGCGACGTTTGTTTTCCATAAATTATTTTTTGGTTGATTTAGTTGACTTTGAGATTTTCTCTTTCAATGGTTTTTTTAGGATATATTGTACTGTTGTATGAGGGATGTTAGTTAAGTCAGAAATTTTCCGCACAGAATATTCCTCTCCTAATACTTGTATAGCCGCATCGATGAAAAGATTTTTATAGATTGCGGAGTCAACAGTTAATACTAACTCTTCTAGAACGGCTATTTTAAATGGCGTTTCCTTCAATGCTATTCTGCGTTTTATATTAGCTGTAAACTTGTAAAGTTCTGCCGGGGAATGTTCACCTAGTATTTCAGCTGAAAGCATTAAAAGCTTTTTATCCGCATGATCTTTAGATAAAAATCCATTGAATTCATCTTCTATCAATTTAACGCGATTATTAATATTAAGTCCACCAAGCTCAATAATATGATCGAAGCGCCGCCATATAGCCTTATCCAAAAGTTCAGGATGATTTGTTGTTGCAATTAGGACAGATGCTACAGGCCAATTTTCCAATTCCATAAGCAAAACATTGACAACTCTTTTTATTTCACCTAGATCTGAAACGTCATCACGACGCTTTGCTATTGCATCAAATTCATCTAACAAAAGAACAGATCCTGTATTTTTAGCGTAGTTCAGAACTTTTTTAATATTAGCACCAGTTTTCCCGAGATAGCTAGATATTGTTGTAGATAAGTCAAGTTTTACTAAATCCTTATTTAATTGATGTGCAATAGAATGTGCCAACATGGTTTTGCCAGAACCTGGACGACCATGTAAAAGAATACTATTAGATGGGCGGATACCCATCGCTAAAAGTCGACTTACATTTGCTCTCTCTTCTAAAAAATCGCTGACTTTATTTTGGATAGCAGAATTAAGAATTGGCATAGCTCCCTCTGAATCTGGTGGGATAATTTCTGCCATTTCCATTTGTGAATCGGTATCAATTGGAAGTGGTTGAGAGTTTCCACGAACTGAAGCGCCTCTACTTACCGTAAATTGGTCGATTATTTCGTTTAATCTCGCCGCGAATTGTGGATTTTCTTTGCTTAAATGACGGGCAAGCGTAATTGTAACTAACTCAACTCTAGATTTATTAGCATCTAAACCTGCGCTGACTAGATCTAGAATGTACTTTTCAGTACGAGGAATTTGCATATAGACGATTGTGGTTTGAAGTTGTACACCACAAATGTATTGATTTTAATGAGTTAACAATATCATCTGTACAACTATTTTTTATTAAAATAATTATTGTACAGTGCTAATGCAGATTCCTGATTGTTGCAGCATGCATAGCTTTGGTTATTCTTTTAAAAGTTCATCTTGATATATACAGATTAACAACAAGGAACTATCCAATTATCGGTGCCGCTAATAAAAAAGCTAATAAAGGCTGGTCACCTTGTAATTATCTAACTATATTTGAATCCTGAACCCCGCTACAGGCAAGGGTTTGAAAGGATGTGGTAACTCTTTCGGTCACTCATAATCAGGTGGTCCTAGGTTCAAGTCCTAGTGGGCCCACAGATTAGTCAAGTAAAAGCTTTAAAAGCCTGCAAATCACTGATTGCAGGCTTTTTTAGTTTTGGGAAAACAACCAAATTTATAAAACTGCCCAAAATCAACTTGCGTCATTCGTGGCGTCTTTGTTTTTTATAAAAAAGACGCAACTTAAACTTCGTAAGTTTTTGATTTTCAATCTGTTCATGCCGTATGACATCTTGATTTAGGCATACTGTATTTCGAATTTTAATCTTAAAAAATTCGTTATGCTAGAACAAAGCTATGGTCTGTACTTCTTTCTGAAGCAGTCCAAAAATCCAAATGCAGAAGGATTCAGATATGTCTTTCTAAGAATTACAGTTAACAGGGCTCCAAAGGAAGTTTCAACGACTCACCTATGGCATCATGATCGTTGGGATCAGAAATCAGGAAAGACTATCGGTAACAAAGAAGATGCTAGAACCCTGAATAAGCATCTTGAGTCAATAGAGAATGCTGCAACGGCAGCAAAGACCAGTTTGCTCGATAAAGGAGAAGAGATAACCGCAAACGCGATCAAGAAGATTTTAAAAGGCGGTGGGGATGAAAATAAATACCTTCTTGTCCTATATAAGGAGCATAATGAAAGAATTAAGGCATTGGTTGAAACCGGGGAATATTCAAGGGCGACTATTTTGAAGTACAATACCTCGTACGATCACGTTGCTGCGTTCATCCTTTTTAAATATGGAAAGGAAAATCTCGCAATCAAGCAAATCGATTTTAGTTTCATTGAAGATTTTAACTACTGGCTGAAGGCTGTAAGAAGTGCAGCACCAATACGACAGCCAAATACCTTTCTAATCTTAAAAAGATCATTTATGATTGCGTCCGGAGAGGATGGTTAAAGGCTGATCCCTTTGCTCTTTTTAAAATTATAAAGAAAGACGTAATAAAAATAGCGCTTAATAAAGGTGAGTTAAAGCGAATAGCTGATAAGGACTTTGTTACCGAAAAACTTCAGGTGGTAAAAGATATCTTTCTGTTTTCATGTTATACAGGTCTCGCCTATATTGACGTTCTGGGTCTAAAAAGAGATCAGATTGAAAAAGGGTTTGATGATGAATTATGGCTGGATACCAAACGGCAGAAAACAGATGCTCCTACAAGGCTACCATTGTTACCTGCAGCAATTGCAATTATTAAGAAATATGAGGATCATCCGCGGTGCAAAAAGAATCTAAGCGTTCTGCCGGTTTATACGAATCAAAAGGTAAATGAGTATCTAAAAGAAATAGCCTTCCTGTGCGATATTCAGAAGAACCTGACGTTCCACATTGCCCGTCATACTTTTGCAACCACTGTTACTTTAAGTAATGGCGTTCCTATTGAAACCGTATCCAAAATACTTGGGTACAAATCCGTTAAGCAAACCCAGCATTATGCCAGGATTCAGGATTTGAAGGTAAGCAGGATATGGCTAATCTTAAAGCCAAAATGGCTGGGGAGGTTACAGTAGATGACTCAGAAAATGAATGCAGGCTAAGAGATGAAAAATTAATCCAAACCCTTTCACCTGCAGTGGAGGCCCTGCTATATTAGTGTTATGAATTGCAAATAGAAAGACATTTTTGAAACCCAATTAAAGCGTACGACACTCCTGATACCGGGATGAAAGGATGGTATGTATTGGATGTAACCATAAGCCTGTAATTCTTTCATGAATTTATGATAGGTCACAATACTTCTGATTCTTGAATGCTCCATGACCAGTTTTCGTGAGATATAAATAGGGTGTTGTAATCCCCTGTCAGCGAGTTGCAGGAATGCAAACACAAGCGCAATGTGCCATACAGAAATTCTGGGATTATTGCAGAAAACCAGTAGGAATTGCCTGAGCAGGTATATATCAAGACTCATGGCTTACCTCCCTTTTCAAACAGGTCCTTTTTTTCAGAAATGCGGTAATACCACGTTCCTTCTATCTTAACAGGTTTAAGTTTTCCGCTGATCCTCAGATTTTGCAGAATGCCGGGCGATACCTTCAGCATCTTTCTTACCTCACCACTTTTTAGCCACTCCGGCTTTTCTTCAGGTTGCACAGCAGACAGGACAATTTTCTTCAAGTCGTCTAATAACTGCATCCGGAATAGCTGTAAATCTTCCTTTGTCACTAGTTCAATCTCTCACTGATTTACTTTTATAAATTTTTGGCAACTTTCACCCTAATGGGAGAGGTTGATTACGGGTAGTATCTTTGGACCGTAGCCAACCTATTGCAATGGCCAAATTTAAGAATTTACTGCAACACCAGGCTTATTTTTCCAATGAGCTCGTCTGCATGCAGTACCTGGAAGCAGATCGCTGGCAAGGAAAGCCTACATGCCCGCATTGCCAGTACGAAAAGCATTACCGGGTAAAGACCCGCTTCAAACATCCTGATCTGAAAGAGTACAAAGATTACGTTTGTGCTAATAAAGAGTGCCGGAAGAAGTTCACACCTCTTACCGGCACTATCTATGAATGCTCAAAGCTCAGCTTGGTTCATCTTACACCGCCTGCGTGAGCTGGCGCGGGAAACGATGCCTCAGCAGCTGGAAGGGACCGTACAGGCCGATGAAACCTTTGTGGGCGGCAAGAATAAGAACCGTCACCACAACAAGAAGATGCCTCATAGCCAGGGCCGGGCGTTCG
The DNA here is from genome assembly GCA_965200035.1 of Chitinophagaceae bacterium. Classification (GTDB taxonomy): domain Bacteria; phylum Bacteroidota; class Bacteroidia; order Chitinophagales; family Chitinophagaceae; genus UBA1952. The sequence goes on from OZ241334.1 coordinate 4,047,411, forward strand.
TCGATAAAACACCTGTAGCCGGTATCCTGCAGCAATCAGAGTACACGGAAGAAGTCAATCGGGATACCGGCGAGGTGAAGAAAACGCTATCGAAGCCCAGCAGGATCATCAGTCTGGTAGTTCCGGATACAGAGCCGTCATCTATCCAGCCATTCATCAGGGCTCACGTGAAACCCGGCAGCACGATTGTCTCGGATGAATGGCACGCATACAGGGGGCTGACCGATCGGTATGATCACCGCGTAGTAGATCACGGCCGCAATCAGTATGTGAACATGGAAGGCGATACCAGCAATGCTATAGAGAGCCACTGGAGCCAGGTAAAGCGCAATATCATCGGTATCTACCATTACGTCAGCCGAAAGCACCTGCAGCGCTACTGCGCGGAGTTTGACTTCCGGCACAATCACCGGCTGACCAGCGAGTGTGAGCGGTTTGAGATATTGGTACAGCGGAGTACCAGCCGTAGGTTAATGTACAAGGATCTGATGCGGGCGTAGCATGTATTTGCTATATTTGTGAGTATGAGAAAAGGGATAGCGGTTACTATCCCTAATCAAATTCTTACTCTGCGAAGAGTGCAAAGCAAATATACAAAAATGCTTTGCAATGGGAACAGCCTTATCGATAGAGGACTTATTTAAGAATTATTCTTTGGTAGCAGAATTCCGGGTATCTCCGCGATTAACTCTTTCATTTGATCTCTCCATCCTTCTTCCATCCAAGGATGAGATGCGAGTTGAGCTTGGGCGTCATCTTGAACAATTTTTAAACAGAGAGCGTCAAACTGTTTCAGCGATTGGGAGAATCTTTCAAAAGCAACATTCCTAAAAGGGTTTTCAGTCCAGTAAATTGTGCCCTCAATAAGATGTTTTCATGAATAAGTTGTGAAGCCAGTTGCTTGATGCCATCTTCATCGTTGAGTTTTTCCATATTGTTATAGTGTTTGTGGTAAAACAGATATAACAAATAGCCCCTGCAATCTGCTGGGCTTTCTTTTACCGCTTACCGATAACCTTCTTCTTTGGCAAGTTGATCATGTAGAATGCCTGCGGGCTTTCAGATGGATAATGCCGGATTGCCTTTACATCGGCGGACATAGACCCGTCGTGCGCTAAGAGCACCTGATCCACGTAAAATTCATTGTCCACATATTGCTCCACCTTAAAGTCTTCAGACGTGGCGTAGGTAATGAAGTTGCGGAAGACCGGATAAGCTTTCTGCAGGTGGGCTACCCGCATCTTTTTATTGCCAATCACCGTGTCCTGTAACTGGCTGCCAGGGACTTTGATAGTCTGCGAAACAAGGTGATAGAATTTCCTTTCCATGAAGGCTCCGGGCGGAAGGAAGGAGACACGCTCTTCCCTGACCTCAACTCCTTTAGTGACTGCGGCCTGTACCCCACGCTTTCCTCTGCTTTCGCCGAGCGCGATGGATTCGTACCTGCTGGTAGCCGCATCTGTGTAATAGTTCTTCTTCTCTTTATCCTGAACAAATGAAGATCGTTTCCAGTCGATCTAGATCGGCTTCTTTGAGGTATTGTAAACCGTGAAGCGCATAATGCCTCCGTGGTCCCAGAAGTCGTAGGCTATCCGGAGGGTGCCGTTGTTATAAGTGTAGTACCTACTGTCCGTGTTGATACCGGGACTGGTGGATGCAGCGTGAAATATCTCGTAATACTTGCAGTTGCTGAAGAGCAGCATGGCCGAAGCCATGGCAATGGTAATCCTGTTCATTTTTGGCGATTTGAATAGATTTGAGTGGAGAAAAAAAAGCGTAACCGTTTAACGCATTGCCACTATCAGGCTCGCCAAAGCCTTTCCAAAGCAAATGAGTACAGTTACGCCGTTACGGCGCACTACAACCATTCTACTGCATTGGAACTTTTGAATTGGCGATTCGATAGTTACAGGCGAATGTGAGTACGAATATCGTACTCTAAAGTGGTCAAATAAGACCCCTTTAGATTTTATTGTCCGTGTTTATGTCATGACAGCGAAATTATCCAAAACTTTGCAGATAGTAACTTTTGTGTCTACCTTTGGAATAATGAAAACGGCGAGTAAAACCGGCACTGCTGTCAAGGGTAAAACGGTCAAAAAGAAGTCCGCTGCAGATCCCTTTGAGGGGCTGACCTTTGAAGGATTAGTCAGGCTGTCTGTATCCGGGAATCCGGCCCCCAGGAAAAAAAAGAAAGCATAACAAAAAAGCCCTTCAAACGAAGGGCTTTTTTTTAAAACCAGCTTCTCCCATTAGGGTGAAAGTTGCCTAAATTTTTATATCAGCATGGACGGACACTTTCTTCGATATACAGGGTGAATTTTTTGATACGGTCCACTTTTCCCCATAGATTCGTGCGCATCCTATCCGTGGGAACGGCATTCATCTGGTAGAAGGCAAAGTGGTGAAAGATTTTGATTATCCGGCATTGGAAGTTTCCAGGATTGCGCCGATGATGGTACATGCCGACCCACGAAGTGTTTAGGGGGAATGCCCGTCACGGTTTCCGGATTCAAAACAATTTTCCATTGTCCCCTGTTTGAAACATTTATTACCCATTGCAAGTAATTTATGGAAGACAAGGTATGTATGAATGACAAATGGATGAAGCTGCTTTTTGCTGAATATGCTCAATGCAGCAAAGCGGATGTCGTGTAACTGTTTCTTTCGTCATTGAGCAGTGGAAAAACAGCGCATCGGGCTTTCCTGCCCGTGTATGCCATCCTGCAGAACTTTCCGGAGCACGCTTTTGAGCCGAGGCCGGGACAAAGTATCGGACGGGATAGTCCATGCGGCATTTGTTCAGGCCCGTATGGCTATCCGGAAGAGATTACTGAAAATGATGGAAAAACCATAAGGCTGGGATTAACTGCCGGCGGCATTTTTAAGCACAGCGTTTATTACTATTACCGTTATCTGCATCAAGCCAATTTGGTGAAGGAAATACCGGCAGTACAGGCAAAAGATATGGAGATCTTGTCGGCTATCCTTCAGATTCTGCAAGAAGCCGGCGATGAACAAACGCTCAAAGAGGAAGTTCAGTATAGAATTGGGCAGATTAACGGCTTTACATCAAATGCCGAGCAGCGAAAGGCATTGCTGGAGACGCCGGGCTATTGCAGCATCCTTGAAACCCCTGCGTACAAAGGACTATTGCACCGGTACACCAATCTCTCCACCGCTCCCCGTAAAACCAGAAGTTCTGATTGGAAATATCCGGCAGACTGGTGGCAAGGCAAAGACGGGGTGAACGGGCAGGCCTTATCTTTTTGGTTCGGGGATTTTATTTGGAAAAAAAAGAAAACACCATGATCTGTTTTACACGCTGCTGCTAAAGTATGAACCGGACAAATACGATACTGATCGCCATCAGTCTCATTCTTTTGGGGCTTGTCACTGCAGGCTATTCCTGCTGGCTCTATCAACGCCTGGCATTGGCAGAAGCCCGGGGGCTGCATCTCAGTATGCATTGGTTCTTTTACAGCCTTTACAAGCTTGCCGGTAAGGGGCCGGTGTGCCTTGTAATTGGTATCATCGGGCTGGTAATCGCTGGATTGGGCATTCGCAAATCCTTAATGAAATGACCAACCGCCCACACCGGTAACGCTTCCAAAGCTACGGTCGCCGGGTAGCAGGTATAAACTAAATGATCTTCTAACAGCAGGCACTTCAGGTCAAAGCTGCCAACTTCGTTCTTACACTATTGTTATTGATTTGTTCTTGATCTATTGAGGAAACCTTCAATCATCGGAATAACAAATTCTGCTTCGGTAGAATTGTATTTTAAGGATGTTATTTCCTCGATATACTCACCGTGTACACCTGGAATTATAGCCAGTTCCGAGTTGGCAATCTGCCTGTGCATTTCGATAGCGTGTTCTGGCTTAATAATATCCTGATCGCCTATAATGATGAGGGCTGGCGCTTTAATGGATTTTATCTGTTCGTCCGGTATGTCTTTAAAGTTTACCATCCTTTTTGCATCCTTATCGTGCATTATTTGCAGGCCATCAGGGTTTGGTGCCACTTTTATATATCCGTCTTTTAGCGCCGCAGGCATATTGGCTAAAGTTGCCTGTGCCATAAAATCCCAAAATTGTGCAGGAACCCCGTCGCGTTTGCAAAGGGCCGAGCCTAAAATTATTTTGTCGACAATTTCCGGATGACGAATGGCGATCTGAACAACGGTTGTCCCTCCATTACTGAAACCAAAGAAGTCTGCTTTGTCAATTTTCAAATGCTGCATAAGTGTTGCAACATCATCTGCATCCTGCTCAAAGGACAGGTCCTTTTCCCGGTCACTGGTTCTTCCATGCGCCTGCAGCTCGACAGCTATAACCCGTCTGTGTTTGGCAAGCATCGGGATAACCCTCCCGAATGTTGTTTGAATAGTTGAGCCACCGCCATGAATCAAAACAAGGGGCTTGCCTTGTCCATAAATTTGGTAGTACATCTTGATTCCGTTGACTTCCGAATAGCCATTTTTGGAAACCCGGGTATTACCCGCTGTTGCTTTAATTTGATGATTTTTTCCTTTTGATTGGCCTAAGCTATCGAACGATGATAATGTCAGAAGGGTTAAAACTGCAAATAAGATGGTCCTTTTCATTTATTAAGTTTTGAGTGAACGATTTTGATCCTTTCCTTATTTCAGCAACAGGCCGAGCTTATGAAGCATCTTGATCCAGCTTTGGTAAGCCCCTGTTTCTTTCGCTTTTTTCTCTGAAACGGTCTGATGGATCGTAACCCTGGTTTGTCCACCAACCGACTCAAAGATGACCGTTGTAATTTGCTCCTCAGGCCAGTCTTCCGTTTTGCCGGCAGTAACTGAGCTAACTGATTTACCGGCCTCATCTGACATTACCATATTGAAAACAAGCCGCTGGTTTGGTACGACTTCCATATAGGTGCCTTTCACCCAGCAGTCCCCGTGTACTGGATCATGAATACAGGAATGAAAGGAGCCACCCTGGGTAGTGTCAATGGTTTTAAATTCTACGGTGCATCCGTCAGGTGCATACCATTCCCTTAGCTGCGCGGGATCTGTCCATGCCTGGAATACGGTTTCCCTGGGCGCCTCGAACAGATGGGTAATAAGCAGTTCTTTTTTGTCTGAATTCATACTGATTATTTTTTTACGTTTTTAAGAAATTTATCGAGCTTTTCAAATCGCTGGTTCCATATTTTACGGGATTCAGTTACCCAATCAGCTACCTCATCCAGTTGGTCAAGCCGAGCCTCACAAACCTGCTCCCGTCCTTTTTGACTCATCGAGATTACACCGCACTCGCTAAGGACTTTAATGTGTTTGGCAATCGCCTGTTTACTAATAGCGAAATCTTCTCCAATCTGAGTAAGGTTAAGAGGGCCGTGGGATAATTTGCGGATAATCATTCGCCTTGTCGGGTCGGCAATTGCCTGAAAAACATCTCTTCTTTCTATCATAATGGAACCAAATGGTTGTCAAATATAAGGACAACCATTTGGTTGACAAAATATTTTTTAAAAAAAGAATTTTTGAGGGACAATTGCGGATCTCACATATCGATTTGGTTAATGGACCCCGCTATCAAACGAAGGCAATACTGATATCGTGAGATTTAAATTGCAGCGCTGTTAAAGGCTTTATCCGAACCTGGCTATCTAAGTACTAAAACATGGAGCCGTGAGTTTTTCTAATGTACCTTTTTCTTTTGTGCGCTGTAGCCGTCCGGAATATAGTGTGTGGCATTCCTTTCGGGCCGGGCTTTTCACTGCAATCTTTTTCTTTGAAAAAGGATTTACGTTGCAATCCCTGATGCTTTGTTCGCGATTACAGGAAAGACCCTGAACATAAAATCATTTCAACTTGCCTTTGCAGGATACGCTTCTCCGTCTACGAGAATATCCGTCAATCCTGGATGCAGCTTCAAAATGTTGAGGTCGGTCAGCTTCGGGCATTTCTCAATACGCAGTTTCTTCAGCTTCGTACACTCATTGATCCCTTCCGGACTCCAAAGGGCTTTATCCCTGCTTAGACTGAGTTCTGTAAGCTCCCTTAGAAACCCGATGCCCTTCAATGTTTCAATTTTTGACTGATACACATGCAATATCTGCAGCGCCTGTAACGAAGAGCAGGCCGTAAGGTCTTTGCCGATATATTTTGTCAGGACCAGGCTACTAAGTTGTATTGCTGAGAACACGCTTTCAATTCCCTTCCAGTATTCAGCGCCCACCTGCCTCAGCTCCGGAAACCGGGTAAGGTCTATATCGAACCGTTGTTTTTCCTGAAATGAGATTTGCTGAAGCTTTTGCAGGCTGTAGATGCTTTCAAACGAATCAATCTCCTTGATTACGCTAAATCCATAGAACAGGACACTGGTGAGCTGCCCGCCAAGGCATTCCAGCGCATTAAAGTCAGGAATCACCTGGGCAGTTCCTGTAGGACCGGTCAGGTGTATCTCCGGGCACCGGTGCTCTAAGGCAGCCTGCACGCCCTGTTCGAATGTATGAGCATGTATGACAACATAAGTTCCCCTTCTGCCGGTCCGGACTACCGGTGAATTGGTAATGCCGGATTGCGGCGGCTGATTTTCATAAATATCCATACTAATTGATTTAATGGCCGCAGACGCGGGCATCCCGGCAGATTATAAACCATTAAAAAGCAGGATGGTTTGAGACGGCGGTTATGCCCTGGCTTCAAAACCGCTGTGGAAGCACACCATCCAAAGTTTCTTTTTCAGTCGAAACGGATAAAAAGGGCAGCTAAGGTGTGCCCCGTTTTCAGACTGTTTAAAATCCGGCAAAAGACTACGGCATAACGGCAGTCACTTGCATCTCTTAGATTCCCTCAAAGCCTTGCCTTCCGGCCTTCGGCACTTATTCCGTTTCCTTTTGCCCCGCTATCCGGGGCTCCTTTTTACGCTTTCTTTTTTTCCGTTTTTTCTTTTGAAAAAGAGCTTTTCGGGGCAGGCGGCTGAAAAGAAAAAAGTAAACCGAATAGTTCACCAATAAAAAACAGTGTTATGGAAATCACAGGAAGAGTAACAAGGGACGCCGAAGCGAAAACAACGCAGTCCGGCAAAGAACTGGCAGCATTCAGCATCGCCATCAACGACAGCTACAAGCCTAAAGGCGGGGAGCTGAAAACAATTACCACCTACATCAAATGCACCTATTGGCGCAGCAGCAGGGTAGCAGAGTGGCTCCGGAAAGGAACGCTGGTGCAGCTATCAGGGCGTATCGGTATGGACGTGTACAACAACATGGACGGTAATGCGGTCGGCTCGCTCACTTTCAATGTGGGCGAGATTAAAGTGCTGGCTTTTCCCCGCAGAACGGACGTAGCGCACCGCAGGATTTACTGCCGATGGTTTTAAGGCATCGCTTTCTCCCCTCTGTGAGCAGGGGGAGAACCTGCCGGACAGGACGCAAGCAGAACCGGAGTTCTTTAAATCACTTGCCATCCTGAGCAGCCTCTACGGGATTACTACGCTGGACGTATCCGGTAAGCCTTATCCCTACAATATCCTGCTGGCACATTGGGATGCCAAAAGATTGCTCAATCAGGCAGTCCAACCCATAGAACTGGCTATCGTAACGGGTGAAAACGATCATGTACATCTGTGACTGCGTGAAGGTGTTTTTTTTGAGACAGTGAAAATGCAATAGTGATGGAAGAAGAAAACAACAGAACGAAATGGCTGCATGTGCGGCTAACCGGGAATAAGACAACGGCCATTCGCAAAGCTTTTGAAAAGACCACCGAAAGGAAATTGAGCGACTTTGTTCGTAAGATGATTCTTCGTAAACCGCTGGTTGCAGCGGTACGGAATAAGTCAATGGACGACCTGATGAATGAGCTGATCGCCCTGCGTAAAGAGCTGAATATGGTTGGCCACAATTTCAACCAGGCGATTAAAAGGCTCAATGCATTAAAGGACGACAGGGATATAGAAGGCTGGATCATTTATGATCTGGACCGGAGGAATCTGAACAGGCAGATCGAAAAGATTGGCAGCCGGTTCGATAAAATGGCTGAATCATGGTTGCAGTGATTAACACTGGAAACTCTATCCGCAACATCTTTTTGTATAATGAACAAAAGATGGAAGAGGGTGTTGCGGAGTGTATTCTGGCGGCTAATTACCCGCTCGATCTGGAAAAGATGAGCCAGAGCCATCGGCTTAACCGGCTGCTCAGGCAGGCCGAGCTGAACAAAAATGTGCACGAAAACAGCGTGCATATCTCGCTCAATTTTGCTCCAACTGAGCGGTTTTCAAACGATCAGCTGCAGGAAATGGCGATTGCCTATATGGATAGGATAGGCTTCGGCGACCAGCCCTACCTTGTCTACCAGCATAAAGATGCAAACCATCCGCATATGCACATTGTATCCAAAAAGTGAGAGCGGACGGCAGCCGGATAGACACTCAGAACATCGAAAAAGCCAATCCGAGACAGCCAGAAAAGAACTGGAGCTGGCCTATGGTTTAGTGTACGCAGAGGATATGAAAAAGCCGGAATCTCAAATAAATCCGGCCAATCTTGCTTTGTTCCAGAGCGGGAATGCAGGGTTGCATGAATGGGAACAGGCGCTTAAAAGAAGTGGTATTGATCTGATGTTTCGCCAGAATCCGGAAGGCCGGATATATGGAATTACCTATATTGATCATAAGAATAAGGTCGTATTCAATGGCAGTGAGCTAGGAAAAGGCTACAGTACAAAAGCGATACTTGACCGCCTTGCGATACCGGAAAACAGGCAAAATGATTTGTCTCATTCAGATACTGTAGGCGGTGGAGATCGTACTGCGAAAAATACGAATGACAGAGAACAGGGTATTCCTTACCACAAAAGAGGATACGGCTGTCCCGCCATCGGAAAGCCTGCTGGATATTTTATTGCAGGCAGAGGAGGTCAGCGGCTACGTTCCCTATGAGCTGAGCGGGAAAAAGAAAAAGGAAGAAACAAAAAGGAAACACGAACAATTAAAAAATTTATATCATGAGTACAGGAGAAAACGATTAGGTGCTGAGGAAAATACTCGACATGACCAAGCTGATGGCCATCGCCATTTTAGCCTTGCATTGCTATTATTACTGCTATCATTTATTTGAAATCTGGAAGCTGACGGTGCCGCTAACAGACCTTCTGATGGGTAACATTCAATGAACAGGACTATTCAGCTCATTCAATAAATCAAAGCTTATTGCGCTGGGCTTACTGGCTATTTCGCTCGTTGGGGCAATAGGCAAAAGGATGAGAAGCTGGACTACCAGACGTCGTTTGCCTACCTGATATCAGGATTGCTGGTTTACTTTGTCAGCTATTCTATCCTGATGCCGCCGGTGAAGATCAAGGTGCGTGGCATTGCCTACATCGGCGTAACAGTTACCGGGTTTTTACTGGTACTAACCGGCGGCATTTTGTTATCACGCATTATTAGGGATCAGCTACGTGGGGATATTTTCAATAAAGAGAATGAAACCTTTCCGCAGGAAGAGCGGCTATTGGAAAACGAATATTCCATTAACCTGCCGGCTAAATACCACCTTAAAAATAAAGTACGCAACAGCTGGATCAATATTGTCAATCCTTTCCGGGCGTTCTGGTATCGGGTACACCGGGTGCCGGTAAATCCTATTTTGTGATACGCCACGTCATTACCCAGCACCTTAAAAGGGGTTTCGCCATGTTCGTCTATGACTTTAAGTTTGACGACTTATCGGTGATCGTTTACAACACATGGTTGAAACATATGCACCTTTATAAGGTTACACCTGAATTCTATGTGATCAACTTTGACGACTTGACCCGCAGTCACCCCTTAGATCCTTCCGGGATGCTGGACATAACCGATGCATCAGAATCCGCGCGTACGATACTAATGGGCCTGAACCGGGAATGGATCAAAAAGCAGGGAGATTTCTTTGTGGAATCACCGATCAATTTCCTGAGTTCGGTGATCTGGTTTCTGCGTAAATACCAGGGCGGCGAATTCTGTACTTTACCTCATGTGATCGAGTTAATGCAGACGGATTACAATGACCTGTTCACTATTCTCAAGCTGGAAAAGGAAATTGAGGTACTCATAAACCCTTTTGTGAATGCCTACCTGAATGACGCGATGGAACAGCTCGAAGGGCAGATAGCTTCGGCTAAAATAGCGATGGCGAGATTGTCTTCACCGCAGCTTTATTACGTGCTTTCCGGTAATGATTTTACCCTTGATATCAATAATCCGGATAAGCCAAAGGTGGTCTGCATTGGCAATAACCTGCAGAAGATTCAGATCTATAGAAGCCTCTCTTGATGAACATGAATTTACATAACGACAAGGAGACAATTGAAAGCTGTTAGGCTGGAATCTCCCAGCCTTTCATCTTTCAACAAAGTGGCAGAAGATTCTTTATTTCTTCCGAAAATATATTGCCCCCTGCCTATAGTTAAGAGTATTCAGTCATTACCAGTATTCAGAATTAAGCAGGTTTATTTTTTGAAGTCCTAATCAAGTGCAAACTCTGTTGCTCCATCGCCATACATTACATGTGGTATTTTTCATTACAACGCGCTATCGAAATTGGGTGCACAACATACTCTTAGCGGCTATTGAGCCGATGCTTGCATTTCGTCAATTAGGTGGCATCCAGCAAGTTACGTGATCGGCCAGTCGCAGGTAATGTTTCGCTACCTCCGGGTCGGCTTCCAAGAATTTTTACTCCAATTTCTACCGAATCCGATGTGCGTCCGCACTGCTTCAGTACCTATCACGCAGTAAAAAGTGGCATCGGCAGCCATTAACCTATACCTGATGAAATACTTGCATGAGGCCGTAAGCTATTTTCCGGTTTACAAAACCTTTTACATCGAACGAACCCGTCAATTACATGATAAAATTTTTTTAATTTTTATCGTTGGCTAGCAGCTCCCCGATCCTTGACTTATTGAACCGATACAGTGTCTGTTAAAGCGCTATTTATTACTTTATTATCTTATTAACCAAAGATAAGGTTCAATTAACACTAAGTAACATCCGCAATAACTTATTGTGTCTATTTTTAAAATTCTTAAAACAGAATGAATTGTGAAAAAACAAATTTATGTTATCTTGATACTGCTTATGCTTGGAATAGTTACTACGACTTATTCGCAGACTGTGCAGCTTACCGACCCATTCGATAGCATGATGCTGCGTGCAGCACAAAACAATCCTCATTTTGAAACAGAATTGCGGGACTTTCAAGAGCAGCTTGCGCAACGGTCTGTGGTCTATCTGCCGGTTACCATGAATACGATCGGCAATAGGGGAACAGGAGCCAACCGTACTATACCCGTAGTGTTTCATATTGTGCTGAATGCAGGGCAATTGACACAAATGGGTGGTACAGCCGGCGTTATCTCCCGCATCAAATCCCAGCTGGATGTGCTTAACCATGACTTCAATGGCCTGAATGCAGACACAACGGGTATACCGGCGGCATTCAGACCACTGAAGGGCAACATGAATATAAAATTTGCACTGGCCACAAAAGATCCGTCCGGAAATTCTTCAACCGGCTATGAATTTATTACAACTACAAAGAGCGATTTTGATGCCAACGGCGGGGGAACAATCGGTAGTAAATATTATTGCAGTGATGCAAAGTATGCCGCAACGGGTGGCGCCAATGCCTGGGATGCCACCAAATATCTGAATATCTGGATCATCAATATCTCACCGACCGGTGTGGGTGGGGTAGGAACGCCGCCGCCTTATGCCCTGTATGGTGGTACCACGCAATTTCCCTGGACGGAACAGGGTGTGGCGGTTGCATATGGTGCGCTTGGCAAGCAGACTGCTGTTAGCCAATATTTCCTAGCCGCATCTGCAAACAAAGGCCGGGTATTGGTGCATGAGCTTGGGCATTTTTTCAATCTCTTTCATCCGTTTGGCCGGAGCACGAATAACAACAGCGACTGCCAGGATGATGATGGTGTGACCGATACGCCCCCTGAAGCCGGACCTACACAAAGCTATTGCCCCGTCTTTCCACTGACGGATGTATGTAGCCCCGCTTCACCAGGTGTGATGTACGTTAATCACATGGATTATGAAGACGAGACCTGCGCGTTGATGTTTACAAACGGGCAAAAAGCCAGGGTTTATCTGGAGACTGAACCCACTACAGGGTTTCGTTACGGGCTGTTCCAGCATCCGGAACTGATTAACCTTTCTGTTGCCAATCAGGAGCAGGAAGCACCGGTGCGCATATATCCGAATCCGGCAAGCAGCTATTGCAATGTGATCTTTACCAATCAGTCCCGTCAGCCTCAATCTATCGCCCTGATCAACCCCCTGGGCCAGGTCGTGTTCCGTCAGCCGATCGCCTCTGGTGCCACATCAGCCAATATTGATGTGCGCAGCTATCCGAAGGGTGTGTATCTGTTGCAGTGCATCTATAAGGACGGTATATCCGGCAAGGCTGTCTCCATCCGCTGATCCTTCAACAATTAATCTTTTATTCACCAAAATCAATAAACACAGAAAGTATGAAAAGAACATTTATTCCATCTTTAGCTTTTTCGGGGCTGATGCTGCTTTCCTTTATCTGCGGTGCGCAACGCCATGTGAATGTAGGTATCACATTGGCCAGTCCTGCAGCAGGCAGTAGCATTACTGGAACACAGTCGTTCAACCTGCAGGCCACGCTGACCAATACAGGCACAGATACACTCAGGGCTACGGATACACTGGCTTTTTATGTAACGCTGGATAACAGTACTACACCCGTAAATGTGCTGGTGGGGAGCGGTACAACTGCCGGGCCTGTTTTTGCCGGTGCCGGAAACGTATTGCCACCAAACAGTACAGCACAATTGACTAACACGCTTTCACTGGCTGTTGCTCCTACCAATGGCTCCCATACTTTTTGTATGAATGTGTTGGTAGTTAACCGTAGTTCCGCAGTAGTCGATAATGACAGCACCAACAATAAGGCCTGCAATAACATTAACGTAAGCAGTCCTACAGCAATATCCAGTAGCATCCGTCCGGTGAATGAAGTAGGTGCATTCTATCCTAATCCGGCATGCTCCAATACTGCAGTGAACATCAACCTTACCTCCAGGCAGAATGTATCGGTAATACTTACGGATATGGCAGGCAGGGTTGTATATCAGGACCAGAAAGGGACTATAGCAGCAGGTAGCAACACGCTGACCCTGGATCTCGGCGCTTTACCAAACGGGATTTATATCACGAAGATTATGGTCGGAGAAGCTATTTATGTGAACAGACTGTCTGTCAGAAAATAAAGCTCTGCTATACACTGGAGTAGAAACATTTCACAGAAACCATGTACGTGTACAAGTATCAGGGCCTCTGTTAATAACGTTTTCACCGTTAAATATTAAAAACTTCAAATTTTCTTTTCCCATTCCGGGATGATAATGTGAAGAATTTCCTTTATTGGTTTAGTTGTTACTGTTTGGTTTATTTGATATCAAGCCTTTGCATGGAATGATGCAAAGGCTTTTTTTGTTCAGTTTTTTTGAACAGATATTTCTTATAGTGCGAAGTACGGCAGTACTACCAGATAAATTGTCTTTTGACAGGCCTTCATAACGAAACTTAAGGACCGATGAAGCGATCAATCTATATCACTGATGCCTTGGTACATATTCCTGATGTAACTATACTTCCCACGGAAATAATATCGCTAATCCTTTGCTTTATCGCTTACTTTAAAGCAAAAAAGTCCGACCAGGAAAGTAAAAAAGCTGTATGCTCATAAACCTCTCAAACATACTCATCCTGATTAGCCTGTTTGCGTATTTTTTTACCTGTCGACTTTCTTTTTGTAAAGCATTCCCTTCCGTTAAATAAAGTGGCCCTCGAATTAAACAGGTGGGAGTTGATGCATCTTGCCCAAACGTTATTATCGATAGCCAATACCTTTTAGTTGTTAGGATTACTATTCGTTATAAATAGCTGCTGACACTTTATCTTAGCTACTCAGCGGCTCATACTTCTGCTCTTTGTTACTGCAGATCGCAGGTTATCCGGCACAGTGGTTGCCGGCACGCAATTATAGAAGTGCATGGCGTTCTCACAGTCGGCAATAAAGTCTTCCTTTCTGTTGGGTTCTAACCACCTTTTACATAAGTAAGCTGGCTCGCACCAAAGATGGCTACAAACACTTCTACCGGCTGTAGCTCGCCCGTTTGTGGATCTATTATCGCCAGCTTATTGCCGGCGAAGTCCACATACAGCTTATCTTCAGCCTTGTGTGCCATGTGCATGGTCAGGTTTACCTGCGCTTTCCACCCGGAAATGAAGCTTCAACTGGCTTATTCCCAATCTATTTTGATGGTCCCGTTTGTATTTTCCCCAAAGCAGTTCACGGGTAATCCCTTTCTTCCTCAGTTCTTATCAATAGCAGGGAATAGGCTGAACAAGTACGATGTCCCGCTCATAGGCTGCACATCCATAAAACTGCATTAATATTGTCGACGCTCTGACTATCAATTAATAACCGTTTTTTGGGAACATTACAATGCATAAATACCCAAAACCTGATGGGAGCAAAAAGGGGCTATCGCCCTTGCCAACCAGCTTTAAGACCCATGGCTGTACGCTTGCTGTTAAGATATTTCCGGATAATGACTGCGGTTTGCCTGCTGCTGTGGGACAGCCTTCCAGCGGCTGCACAGGAATATTCCTATGGTTATGCTTGAGCCTACGTATAGATAGGAAAACAGGGCTTCGAGTATTTTTTCAAAGAAACCCGGTTTAGCATTCTAACATGACTGCAGAAATTGGTCGCTACGCCCCTTCATCTGTGAAAGTGCTAAAAATTCTTCATGCGTTGTAGAAAGCCATCTTTCTTGGATGCAGAAACCTCCAATTGAATATTGTTTGCAAGTATAACAGTACCAACCCGTCCGCGGATGTATTTGATGATAAAGCTCATATTTACAATATAAGAGTTGTGAATCCTGTAAAAGATCGATGTTGGAAGGATAGCTTCACATTTTTTGAGATGCATGCTAATAGTTATCTTTCGTTCGTCCTTAAAATAGAATATACTGTAACTGCCTGACGCTTCACAGTACAAAATCTCCAAGGGGTGTACAAAGAGATACCCTTCCTGTGTAGGCAGACTGATCTTTAATTCATTTGAATGATTTACTGCATCAGGTCGCCACTTTTCTGAGCGAACAGCAGGCTCAACCTTTGCAATGGCTGTTTGCAATTGGCGTACGTTGACCGGCTTCAGCAAATAATCAACGGCATTTTCCCGAAATGCATCAACTGCATAATTTCTGTGGGTAGTGATAAAGATGATTTTAAAAAAAACAGGCTTAAACATGTTCAACAGGTTGAACCCGGTATCATCATTTAGCTCAACATCAAGGAACACGATATCAGGACGATGCTTATTAATCAAGGAATATCCATCCTCAATTGTTGCATAAGCACCAGCAACACGACTTGTCAGGAAAGCTATCGCAGTTCTGACTGGCAATACCTTCAGGTTAGTTCAAATGAGTATAATGGGGGTCTTTTAAATATGCAGAATATAGGTAGTAACAGCAATCATCATGGCAGACTTGTTGGTTATACAAAACTTGTAAGAGAAACAAGCCCGTGGAATTATCAGGGCTTTAAAGGAAGCATTTATACCGATATTTATGTGGGCCTAAAGGATATTAACTGTAACAATAGCGGCTATCTGAATAATGCTGTTGCTGACGGAAATAAAAAGGATCATAATACCCAAAGTACTGGTACTGGTCCTGTTCGTTGGTCGCAGGCCGTTTCACACCATGTATTTAAGAGCAACGGACAACAATATTCCGAAACAATTAACCTAATACCTTGCCCTTAATTGTATAGGAGTTACGCGCCGGCGTGAAATTGGTGGAAGTTTTTGGAAAAAGGATCAAGATGGAAGCGGCGGAGTATGTGGCCTACCTGCTAAGTGAGGGGGTTAAAAGCAGCTGCGTGAGAAGCGGTCGTGTGCTGGAAGTAAGCCACGATGAAGTCAACAGGTTCCTTGCGGGCGGTGATTTCACTGGTCAGGATTTGTTTGACAGAGCAAAAGAAGCCCTTGTCCTGGAAGGCGGCGTGCTTAGCGTGGATGATACCGTTATTGACAAGCCCTACTCCGATCCGGATGCAGCGGAGCTCATTGGTTTTTTCTGGAGCGGGCTGCATCACAAGAGCGTCAAAGGCATCAACCTCATTGTTCTGAACTATACAGACCCCCATGGGGTAAGCGTGGTGGTAAACTTCCGGGTCTATCGTCATAGCGAGCAGAAGACAAAGAATGACTACTTCCAACAGATGGTCAGTGAGGTGATAAGATGGGGCCTGAAGCCTCTGTGGGTAACGGCAGATTCGTGGTATAGCTCACTTGCTAACCTGAAATTCCTTAGAAACAAGGAAGTAGGATTCATGGTAGGGCTGGAAAAGAACAGACTCATTTCTTCATCGCCGCACCATTATGAGCAGGTTGGCGAGGTGAAAGCTATAGCCGAAGACGGGCTTTATACGCACCTGAAGGGCTTTGATTTTGTGCGGGTGTTCCGGACGGTGGACAGTGAAGGCCACGCGAGACATTATGCGGTGTACCGCCCCGATACAGAAGTCTTTGAGGCGGTAAACATCAACCGGGAAGTATTCAAAGACCTGAAACGCCAGCACTGGCACGTGGAGCAGGCCTTCAGAGCGATCAAGCAGCTGGCGCACGCAGGCCACTTCTTTGTACGCCGGACTGCTGCAGTCAAAACGCATCTGTTCTGTGTGCTGCGGGCGCTGCAAAAACTGGTGCTCTGGGCTAAAGATGAAATCATCCAATCCATATACAAGCTCAAATACCAACTCTTCCTCAACGCTCAAAAACAATTCATCCGTGACTTTGCGTAACTCCTATTAACCTGAAATTCGGTGTCAAAGGTGGACTAACATTTCGAACATCACTATAAAGTCTTTAAGGTAGTTGATGATACAAAAGGGGCTATAAGAACATTTTTAAAAATCGAAAGCTCTTTTTATAATTCATCAATGCTTTTTAAACAACAAAGCCGCTTTTGAGCGGCTTTGTTGTTTAAAAATTGTTGCAGGAATATTATTTGACTAAAGTCATTTTTTTGCTGTCAACGGTCTGGCCGTCAATAATCAGCGCATAAATGTACATCCCCGACTGCAGCGATTCGCCGCTGATCATAGCAGCGCCTTTTCCTGTGGCGGTGATCGGGATGCGCTTCAATTCTCTGCCATTAAGATCACAGAGCATAATGAAGGCGTTCCGGTTCATATGGTCTACATAATATTCGATTTTCGTTTCACCACTGAATGGGTTAGGCGTGTTTTGCAGCAACCTGCTGTTATCGGTGCCGGCATCTGATCTGAATCCTGCATTTTCCGCAGAAGAATTATTGAGCTTTGCTTTGAGCTCCTTTACCTCGTTTTGAAGGTCGCCGCTTTGCGTTTTCATCTTTGCCAAATCCTCAGGAGTGATGCCGCTGTTATGCACGTAACCTTCATCATCAATGACCATTAGGTAACCTTTTCCTTTTTCGAGATTTTCAAAGCGCACATCGGAGTGACGGCCATCTTCCTCATTATTGCCGGCGCAGTTTACATGCAGGTAGGCGGTCGGGTTCATCGTATTCCAGCCCAGCAGGCCTTTTACTGTTATAATGCCTCTGTCTGCGCTACTGGTCTGTATCCGCACATCGTCATCTGTCAGCGTACCAAAAATGTTATTGCCGTTCAGGATGTTATTGCCCTGTACTTTCCAATAGCAGATATCGGAGCATTCAGTAGATGTGGAAGAGCAGGAGCAATTAGCTGGCGAGGTGGGGCCGACCAGCGAAGACGCGCCTGAACCAGAGGTGATCTGTCCGATGAGATTAAGACCGTGCGGGTTGCTGCTGCTTTGCGGAAAATTATGGATCGTTACATCTATATAGTGAGTGCCGGCCGATATTGGCAAGCTAAAAGAGGGTACTATGCCAAAGGCGGTATAATTAGCGCCTGCTAAGCTGGCCGGCTGGGAATAAGGGGCTGCCGGAGGTACCGGAGTGCCGTCTATCGTGATGCCGGAGCAATAATTGTCTGCAGCAAGCTTAAGGTCGAATTTCAGTTTATCATCCTGGCAGGTTTTAAAAGTCCTTCTCACCGTCATCCACATAGAGCCTATGGGTTCATTGCCAGTGGTATTGTATAGCCCAGCAGGCAGAAAGCTGATCCAGTTGCTGTTCGGGTCAGACAGCGCCCAGTTATTGGTTTTAGGAATGACCGCCGCGTAGGGAGGAGTTGTAGCTACAAGTCCCTGGCAGTAAGGGGATAGGGCCACGACCTGCCAGTTGGGGTCATTATTGCTGTTGGTCACTTTTGTGCCGTTGGCATAATTGTAGCCGGTATTGATGCCAATGGTGCTTACCAGTTCGCATGGCGTCTGTGCATGAGCGGCAGGCGAGAGGTGAAGAAGGCCTGCGAGGGCAAAAAGCATACGCGACGCCCTGCTGAAAAGTTTGTTAGAGCTTGTTTTCATAAAAAAGTTTTGATTAAAGAATTAACACTGCAGCGAATGTCAATGTATTTCTCCCTTTCTGTCAAAACCATTTTACAAACGGATACTTTTTTTCACAAGCGGTCATCCGGGTATATTTTGATCGTGGCAATGGTACCTGCCGGCTGCCCGCGCTCATCCGTCAGCTCATGTATGCTGAATGTGATTTCTTTCCGGTACATCAGCCGCATATGTGCAATGCGCTGCTCCAGATTGCTGAGACCGAATGATTCATGAAGCGGCTCGCCGTTTGCTGTATGATGCAGCCCAACGCCATTGTCCTCCACTTCGATGTGTACCACTTCATCAGCCTCATATACCCTGATGATCACCTTTGATTCAGGCGATGCCCGGGGCAGCAGCCCGTGGCGGATGGCATTTTCGACCAGCGGTTGTATGATGAGTGGCGGAATCATGATGTCGTCCGTTTCCACTTTGTCGCTGATGCTGATGGTGTAGCTGATGTGATTTTTAAACCTTGGCTGTTCCAGTTTCAGATAATTGAGCACCAGGTCTAGCTCCCGTTGCAGCGATATAAGCTCCTGGGATATATTGTGCATATTCTGCCGTACCAGCTTTGAAAAGATAAGCAGATAGCGCTCTGCCGCCTGATTATCATTCCGGGTTATAAGGCCGCGGATATTGTTCAGACTATTGAATATGAAATGAGGATTCATAAGAGCGTTCAGCGCCTTGAATTCTGACTGTCTGTATTTTATTTCCCGCTTATGCTCCACTATCCTTTTTCCAAGCTTGTGGCGGATAATGCGCCTTACCGCATACCAGAGCAGGCTTCCTGCAATCAGTATAATCATGAGCACAAACCACCAAAGGGTCCAGTATGGCCTGAGAATGGTCAGCTGCAGGGTTGCCGGCGCGGAATACGGACTTGAGCGGCTGCGGGCCTTTATCTTGATCAAATAAGTACCGGAGCCAGGCGCGGCAATATTGAGCACGTCGCCTTTTATTTCGTACCAGTGGTCCTCCCCGCCATTAGATATGGAATACAGGTAGGTCAGGTACTTACCGGCAAAAGAGAGGCTCTTGAACGTGAGGTGAATATTATTGGCATCTTTGTATTGTAGGGTGATTTTAGGCCGGACAGCATAGTTTTTATCGCCCGCGACCATTGATGTAAATAATATTTCCGGGGGTGGGGATGGCTCTGTCAGCAGTTCTTTTTTAAAAGAAAGGATGCTGCCGTTTTTAAAGAAATAGCAATTTTCCCCGTCGCTGAATAAATAGTCTGCCTGTAAGGGAATAGAAGCACGTTCAATCGTCTGAATATTATAGCCGGTATTTTTAAGCGTAAGCACGCGGTAAAGATTATCCGTGCTTATCATCACATGCTCCTGATCCAGCACATAGAATCTATCCCAGACACAATCCTGGGCGCTTATGGTATTCAGGGCTGCCTGACGCTCGTTTTCCCTGTAGATCATCAGCTCATTTTTATGGGTGTAGCCAATCAGGTAATTATTGTGAAAGAGGAACAGCCGCAGGGGATTATTCCTGAACAGCCGTTGCTCTTGCAACGCGCCTTGCACAATCTTATAAACAGCATTTGCGGTAGAAAACCACAAATGCTGGTGGCTGTCTCTGCCCCAGCAGAATATCCTGTTTTCTGCTTCTCTCGGGCTGAACAGAGCCTTTAGCGCATAACGCCCGCTTATTGGCTCTATCCGGTAATCAATGCACTTTATCATATAGTGCGTGATGCCGTACATAAAGCTGTCTTTACAATAGATATTGGTTACAGCGGCTTTCTGCATGAGTTGTATACATGCCGGGGGCACTGTAGCAAGTCCGAAAGAATCAACCAGAAAATCCGGGTATGCCGCCGCTGTGGAATTTGATTTCCACAGCACTTTTTCATCCCGTGGTATTGGGGGCAGTGGCTTGATTGCTTTATGCTCTATTCGGTAATCGTTATGCTCGGTAGAGAAAAAGACAGAGCTTCCATCCTGCCGCGCATTGTTGATCTTTCCGGTGTAATGGCCTGCCAGCACGTTGGTTTGTACAAACCGGTCTGCCAGAAAGTAAACACCATTGCTAAGTGAGGTGATCCAGTAATTGCCCGTCACATCTTTGCAGATACCTGTAAGCTGTACCCCTTTGAGCACATGCATACTGTCATTGATGAAAAGCCCGTTTGAGGAACAGAGGAAAAAATTATGGCTGTCGGCGGCAGCTACCGTGTAACCAATGACCTGCCTGAATTTTTTTATAGGCCGTAGCAATTGCTCGTCAATAGAGTAAAGCCCGTCTTCGCCCAGCAGATAATTTTCTTGTTCTGTAGTGGAGTAAGAATAGATGCTATTGTATTTATAGGGCTGTACCGAGCATAAGTTGCCGGCAGTGTCTATCTGTACCCGTCTGCTTTTATACAGCACCTCGTAGCGGTAAGCAGATAGCTTTCTTATCTGTATAATGTCCACCAGATTGCCCGCAGCCTCGATCTTTTTCAGGTAAAAGACTTTTATCTTTTGATGCCGGATATTGATGAATTCCTGCCGGTCCGTAAATAATATCGTAATGCTGCTGTCATATTCTGCAGTAATCCGTTCTACATGCGGAAACCTTGCCGGCAGCTTCAGGAACGGGGCATTTGCCGCAGTATAAAACCGGTTGTTGTGATAATAGCAGAGATCGCCGCTGAAGCTTCCTATCCAGAGCCGTTGCTCTTTATCCTCTATGAAGGAAAATATCTCATTGTCCGGCAAGCCATCTGCCGTGGTGAAATGCTCGAATTGCAGGCCATTGTAGCGTACAGCGCCCTTGTCTGTGCCAAACCACAAAAAGCCTTTACTGTCGCGGTAAACTTGGTATATTTTGTTGGACGGCAACCCGTCGGCTACGGTAAAGTGCGTCAGCGGCACGGACTGCGCCCCGCACCAAGCGGCCGATAGCAGCCAGAGGATTAGCAGAATGTGCCTGAGCATATCAATCCGAATTTTCTTTCAGAAAAGCCAAAAGATCGGGATAGCGCCTGCGGCCAACCGGCAACTTCATTTTATTGTCCAGCAAGACAACCGGCTGCTCTTCCCGGAGAATGCGGGTAATACGCTGCCTGTTGACCAGATAGGACCTGTGTATGCGGAAAAACAGATTGTCTGGAAGTAGCTCTTCATAATCTGTGATAGGGTAAGACATTACAAATTCATTCTCCACGCCGTTGCTGGTGAATAAAAACTTTGAATAGCTGCGCATAGCTTCTATATAAAGAATGTTTTTAAAAGGCACCACTTCAATACGGTTGCTGCTGCGCAGTACGATATGGTCCTGCACAGCTTTACGGGCTACCTGCTGCCCAAAGCCGGAAAGGGAAGCGAGAGGCACTTGCTTTAGGTGATGGAGCGCCATCTTATCCTGCACTTTTTCCACGGCTTTCTGAAGCTCTGATCTATCTACAGGCTTAAGAATATAATCGACCGCATTCAGCCGGAAGGCTCTTACGGCATAATGATCATAAGCTGTAACGAAGATTACTTCAAAAGAGAATGGCTCAATGCGCTTCAGGAAATTGAATGCATTTTCATTGGGCATATCTATGTCCAGGAACACGACATCGGGCTGGTGCTGCCGGATCAGTGCTTCGGCTTCCCTGGTGCTCTGCGCTGTTCCGGTAACGCAGATGGAGGCGCCGGTAAGGCCGGAGAGCAGGTTATACAGGCTTTGGCAGGCGTGTAGCTCGTCGTCGACAATCAGCGCGCGCAGGATATCGGTTGTCATTTTTAAATTTGTGATACAGAAATTACTGTTAACGTTAAGAATAAAAACTCAAAATGTGTTTGAGGCTATCTAATGCGTACCGTTTTTTCTTTGGAAGATTAGTTGATCCATTGATCTTCTCCGCATATTCTGCCAAGTGTTTAACGGAGTTATGATTACGTTCTAATATTTCATGAAGATTTGGTGAACAACTCAAACCCGAAAGCCGGCTTCTTTATTTAGTGGATTTCAGAAATTCGGAAGCAGCTTATGCAGCCAGCATGTTGCAACTACCTTTAAGCAAAGAAAGTGATATCAGTCTGATACGCTTTGAACAATATGAAAAACTATGGCCTTGACGTTAAGTTCCCGTTTTAAATTTCAGGATTGCATAATAACTAATGACAGTGGTAATAATGAAACATGAACTCGCAACGTAAGACACATAATTAAAAGGCTTTCGTTTTTTACGAAAGCCTTTTCTCTTACGGAGACGCAATGAAAACTGCAATCCTTTATGTTGTCAGATGTGCTGCATACAAGATGCTATTTTACCGCATAATCATCACTTTGCCATCCCTGACGTATCGATCTGTGATCACCTGATACAGATACATATTGTTCAGCAACGTATGGACGTCAAACACCACCTTGGTTTTATTCGTGACTGTCTGCTCTTCAATAAGATGTCCAAGGATGTCGGTTAACCTGATCGTTACACGTTCGCTTGCCGGAAACCCGATATACAGCAGATCCGAAGCCGGATTAGGATAGGCAAAAATACCTGCGGTTTCTGCTGCACCTTCAATACTGGTAGCGTTCCTTTCTGCTATGGCGGAATCCGCCCTAATCAGCCTTGCATTGCAGCAGGGCAGCTTTAATTGATGATCACGGATCATTTTTCCGAATCCGTTGCGCAGAATGCCTATAGGGTCTGCAGTCGTAGCATTATCTGTTACCCATTGAACCGGGTTGCCCAGATCTGTTTCCGTAGTGCCGATAAAATAAAATTTCCTGCCAGCGCCCGACGGCAGATTAATGACCGGTCCGCCGAGATTTCCGGCGCTTACAGGTATCGTCTCAAAAGGGTTGCTCCTCTTGGCCGGGCCATAACCGAAACCGTGGTAGAACGCAGCAGGCGAGGCACGCCGTACAGCACTGCCGGTGCATCCCGGACATCTTACCTGAAAGGCATCGCCGTTATCATCCAGCCCTGCGGTGCTGGTCCAAGAAGAAGAGCCTGTATATACAGTAGGTCCATTGGGATTGCAGTAACTGCATACAGCCGGGCTGGGAGTTGTCTCGTAGCGTTCGATATGAGAATTGTAATAAGGTGAGGTAACAGTACCACCCACCGGCTGCCAGTAAACATCATTCATATCAGGTCCGTCCGGAGTGGCCGGTAAATTGTAGCAGTTCGCATCATGATTATACAATACTATCACGCTGCCGATAGCTACTTTGGCCCACATTTTATCATAGGACAGCCTGTAGTGACCCGCATTGATGCCCACGCCCGCCTGACAGGTGCGTGAGGCATTGAAGTTGCCGGAATTATCATCCAGTATCCAGCCCTGAATATTTACAAAGTCTGTCTGCTTGCTATCTTCACAGTTAGCGACCGCCAGCACTACATATTCGCAATCTCCGCTTGGGCCGTTGGAAATTTCTGTAACAACCAATACTCCTTTAGGAGCGGCAGGAACCGGATAGGAAACACTGGCAGAATCCGTCACGCCAATGCTCAGATTGTTATACGTACCTGATGGAGTCACCGCCTGCTTAGTAGCGCGCACCATATAGTATTTGATGCCATCCGCACCAAAGCTATCCGTATAGCCGGTCGTTGCAAGCTTTCCGGAAATTAATTTATAACTACCGAACAGCGAGTCTGCCCTGTAAACATAATATCCGGTTACAGCGGTATCTGCAGAAGCGGTCCAACTGATCGTTGCGCCTGTATGAAGCCCACTGCCGGCAATTACATTTCGGGGAGGATTTATATAATCTGTACGCAGGCTGAGATCACCCATCAGGGCAATATGAACGCTGCTGTAAAATTCGGGCGCATAAATGCTATTGTTCTGAGATAGTCTGGCATCATAACCTATATTATCCCCCAGTGCCATATGGTGAAAGTACCAATGCGGCCTTCCTGCCCAGCAGTTAGTAAGCGCCGGTACATCTGCGCACAAAGGCGCGCGCAGGAAATTATTCTGCGTATTCCAGTCTCCAAAATAGCTTCCGAAGAGCATCATGAAAATCCCATTCACGTTGTGCGCAGCATAATCATCTGTGGTACCGATACCGGCAGCGCTGTTGAAATAGCCGCCTCCACACCCATAAGCCCATTGGTAACTGTTGCTGCCGCTCATATCGGCAATCAGGCTGCCTGTACCTAAAACACTGTCGCGATTCACTAATGGTGAAAAGTTTCTCCAGCCGCTTGCAGCGAAAGCTTCGCCGTAAAAAGGGCCGAAGTAATCACTCACAAGCGCCCGGTGATTCATGGAAAGCGAATCCATTTTATAAAGATGATCTTTGTTCAGATAGCTATGCATCATCTGTATTTCCGTCTTATTGAAAGCAGGCATATTATAAAAGTCGAATCTGCTTACCTGAAGTTCGTTGGGTGTTGCCTGATATGACTGGTCCCATTTGCCGTCACCGGGCACATTGATATTAGCCGGATAAACTGATCCGCCGGTATTCACTGTAACGTCTGTCCATGAATCGGTCATATTGCCGTAGTAAACATCTGCCGGCCATGCACCATTGTGGTCCGGATGTCCGTCCGGAAAAAGCTGGCCGCTATAAGGAACCGCCACGTGCCCGATGATTTGTACCGCTTTTACATCGGGATAATGGCTGTAATCACTTTTGATCATTTCACGTACCACGCTGTCTTTCAGGGTACGGGAAACATCATGGCGTATAACCTGCCAGCCATCGCCGCTATAATCCTGCATCAGGCGATAAAGATCTGCACGGCAGGAATCAGTAAAGGCGGAATCAACCATCATGATCATGGCACCTTTGTTATGCACAGGTGGCAGGTTAATGCCTGCATAGATGTATCCGTAGGCTGTAAAATTAGAAGCGTTACCCTGAATTTTATATTCATAGGCAGCATCTTTTACGACGCTGTTATCTGTATAGACCGATAAAGGTGCGGAAACGGTTGCAATCATGCTGCCCCACGATGTGGCATTCTTTGCTTTCCTGTAGATGTAGTAGGTCGTAACACCCGGTATTGCCTGCCATGAAAGAGCTACCTGTGCAGGCGATGACTGTGTTGCAGCAGTAATTTCAACTGCATAATCCTGTGTATTCTGCGCTGATGTAGCTAGGCCAATTGATAATAAAATCAGCGTCAGTAATCTAAATTTCATATACATAAAACATATTAAGAGGCCTGAAATAATTGCATTTGTTGTTCGTATAAATTTGCCTGTATATTGTCAAAATAGTCTTCAATACTATTTCATGAGACAATATTTCTTAATTGCAAACTGGCATGCTCATAATTTAAATCCATTGCTAAGCTATGATTTCGTTCTTCTGTATCATCTGTGAAAAACCCCTGATCTTAGTTGTTTTATAACGGTTGATTTATATATTCTGCAGATAACACAGGAAAATTTCTGACCTGCCAATTTTAATCTGCTCGTTATGCGCTTACTTAATCGTGATTATCAAAAGATGACGCCAGAGATAAAAACCTGTTTATAAAGGGGACAGACTGGAGATAACGTCACAATACCAATAACGAAGCAAGATCATTCGCTAAAATTTTCGTCTATTAAGAGACGAAGACAAATCTCACTCTTCTGTGCCTTGATATTTGATTGATAAAATGTTGAATAAGCCAAGGCTCTTCATTTTGCCTCGTGCAGTGCAATCGCTATTCCCAACAGATTGGCCGGATTAATGATACGTAAACGGGCCGGTCTATACAGACCGGCCCGTTTTTTTATGCAAAAATGTACAGCAGTTAATTAGCTAAAAAATGCATCCAGCATCTTATTTAAGAACGGTCATTTTTTTACTGTCTACCGTATGGCCGTTTGCATATAATGTGTAGACATACACTTGCGCGGCGAATGAACCAAGCTCTACATTAATGCTACCGCTGCCGGCTTTAGACTGCAAGGGGATAGTCTGTATGGCATGACCTTCCATATCTGTGATTACGATCTGGGCGCTTTCATACATCCGGCTCAGATAGTAATTGATGATCGCCCGGTTATCTGTAGGGTTAGGCACACTCTGAAACAGCTGATCTTTGGTAGAAGCGCCGTCTGTAGCCGGTGTATTCTTACTGAGACCAGGGCAGCCGCTTTCACAGATCTGACTGATCGATTTTTCCAGCATCGACATCTTTTCTTCCAGTGCCGCCTTGTAAGTGTCCTTTTCTGTCTTTAAAGCTTCGATCTCTACTTGTTGTTCTTTGACCGCCTGGATCAGAATCGGGATGAGCTCGGTGTAGTTAACCGTCTTGATCGTTGCTCCGGAAAATGCTTTTTTCTCTGCATCAGGAACCGGTGCTTCTTTGACCAGTGCAGGGAGCACTTCTTCCAATTCCTGTGCGATCACCCCATAGTTATCGGTTTTACCGGGAAGATGCAGGCCCGGAAACACTGATGTATTGTACTGATATTTCCTTGGCTGGATCTTATCGATGAGCATAAGCGCATTAGCGATAGGCTCAATATTCTGCTTGATGCGCCTGTCTGATGAAGTCCATATGCCGGCAGGGCAGTAGGTATCGCCATTAAAGTAACCAGCCCAATCCATGCCCCTGCGGCCGCTGCCCTGGCATACATCGCCATAAACGCCCACATTGGTATTATTGGCACCGCAGGCAGTGAACCAGCCGCCGTAAGCATTGTTCCCGCCAAAGCTCTGTGCTGATCCGCGAACGCCATAAGTGGTATTTTGAGCCGCAGTACCCACAAAATCACCGCCAAGATTTACCATATTCTGCATATTGTTCGCTTCGCCATACATGCCGGCAGCTTCACCCAGGCCACCGGTCATAGGGTTTACCGGCAGAGCCATATCATTATTGATACCCGCGATGGCACGGTTGGTCCAGTCATAAGGGGCAGGCTCAGTATTTCTGATTACTTCCAGCTTTGCACCGGGCATGCAGCTTGTGCCAATGCCGACCCTGTTTGCGCCTTGTCTGCCCAAGCCGCCATCTCTGAACAAGACATTATTATCATTTAGCGGAACAGCGCGGTCGCTGGTCAGGTTAGCTGCATTTGTCGGGTTGTTACAATCCTCACCCAGCTGTATGTTGCCGCCGCTTACGGAAACGCCATTGTTGGCAGCGCTGCTTCCGGTCTGGTCTTCTACCCAAATGACATCCCCTTCATTATCCAATGATAAAACACCGTACCTGCCGGTGCCCAGTGGCAGCGGTGTAATGGCTGGCATCTGATGCGTCAAATTCGAAAGGCGAAGGCCACTCAGCGATGGTGCACCTATTGTATAGCTGTTTGCTGCGTAGCTCAGCCCATTGCTGTTGATCTCAAGCCGGCTGCCTATTGGCTGGCAGCTGGAAAGACCCATATATACCCGGCCATTATCACCGGAACTGAAGTACAGGTTGCGGTTATTCATATTCAACATCCGGTCAGACAGAAACGGATTGCTGGTAGTGCCATTGCATGAGTCGCCGAGGCTGAACACTGTACCAGTCAGCGCAATGCCCTGATTAGATGTATATGTTGAGCCACTGCCACCATTGGCCAGTATCACATTGCCTGTTCCATCCAGCGCCAGCACTTTGCCGGTCGGGTTGGCCAGCGGGGCTGAGCTGCTGTTCAGGTTGGTAAATTTCAGTCCTGACCCTGCAACACCACCTACGTTGGTAATCTCCACTCTTGTAGCGGGCGATTGGTTACCAAAGCCGTACCTGCCGGTTTTGGTAATGATGCCAACCGGCGTTTTATTGGTCACAATCTTTACATCATCATTGGTAAGTGTTCCGAAAGTATTATTGCCGGCAAGGATATAGTTGCCTGTAGTGAGCCAGGGATCCTGCATAGCAACATTCTGGCAGTTCATCTGGGTGATCTGCATCGGAGAAAGCGCCTGTGCATAGATTTGTATGTCGTCAATATCACCGTCTAGGTTAAAGTTGCCGCTGAGATCTCTGGCAGCTATATACAGTGATGGATTGGGCGTGATGAACGTATAAGGGTTGGAGGACGGTACTGCATACATCCGTACGCCATCAAGATATCCTCTCAGCGTATCGCCGTCATAAGTAGTGACAATGCAGTACCACTGGCCCGTTAGCAGCGTGGGGGGCTGAACCGGATAAGCGGGCATAGGTCCCGAGGCGCAACCATAGCAGCTATTGTTAGCAGCATTGACCGTGCTACAGGAACTGACCTGATTGTAGTTATCGTTTACTTCCACACACATATAATCACTGGCATATTGTCCGGTGCCTTTTGCAACAAGGGTGCTAACCTGGCATTTATTGGCTACCTGATTGAATTGAGTAAAGCGCACCCGTGTGGCAATGGTCCACGTAGGAAGCTTGAACGCACTGGAGGTATCTACTATCGCATAGGCACTGATACCAGCCCAGTTATTATTAAAATGCAATGCTGTTGTTCCTACTGCGGTGATATTGGTCCCGCCAACGAGCCGTGCATGATAGCCATGGGCCACATCAGGAAGCACGCCGGACGAGATATTGATATTGTTAAAATCATAATGGGCGATCAACTGGGAACGGCCACTGAGCGATGAAACCAACAGCATAGCAAGAGTGATGATTTTTTTCATGTGTCTGATTGTTTTTAAAATGGTAATTGGTTGAAGCATAGATGCGCGGCATGGCGGCGGTCTTTCCGCACCACAAACAGAAGAGATATAGCATGTGTGATGTTTTGCCGGCAAGCTAATGTGGCCATACAGCCTCTGAAAAAAAAGCTAATGAATAGCGCGAAAAGCTAATGAACGGTAACCTGGTCGCGACCCATCAGCTCGTGTAGGCGCGCATAAAGCACCAGATGGACACCGGTGCCTTTACCACCTGTGCTTTGCAAGTCGCTGATAGTAATCGATTGGTTTAGCTTATAGAAGCCGGATAACCGATCCAAGCGTTTTTGATTGAATGCGATACCAAAGGATCGCTTACTACTATCCGGACGGGTAGAAGAAGACGCATTGAATCCAATACCATCATCTTTGATATTAATTGACAGATAATCGTCAGGAAGCAGAGCTACGGAGATGTGGATGTTCAGGAATTTATTCCTACCAGGGTATCCGTGAATAATTGCATTTTCCACAAAAGTGTGCAGCAATAGAGGTGGAATGTATACAAGGTGCAGGTCATCGTTAGCCAGTTCGGTGTGGAGCCTGATATTGCCACCGAAGCGCAGGTTCTGCAGTTGCACATACCGCTCAATGAGACTGAGCTCATTTTCGAGGGATATTAAATTGCATTGAAGATTTTCCAGGTTCTGCCGGATCATATGGCTGAGTATAGCCAGGTATTCCGTAGCCTCATCTGCCTTAGCCTTATGAACCAGATTCTGGATATTATTGATAGCATTAAATACAAAATGCGGGTTGAGCAATGCGTT
The DNA here is from genome assembly GCA_965200035.1 of Chitinophagaceae bacterium. Lineage (GTDB taxonomy): Bacteria > Bacteroidota > Bacteroidia > Chitinophagales > Chitinophagaceae > UBA1952. The sequence continues at coordinate 4,077,281 of OZ241334.1, forward strand.
TACAGCCTTATGCTCCAGTTTCAGATAACTCGTCTCTTTCTCAAAACGCCGCCTCCGTGTGCGGAGTATCTGTATAAAAATTATACTACAAATCAGGATGCCTGCGAAGTAGCAAATGATCATAAACCAGACAGACCTGAAGAAAGGTGGGTGTATCAGCAAGTGGACGACTATAGATTGAGAGCCGTTTCCACGATTGTCATTCGGCTGAACAATGATCCGGTAGTTGCCAGGCTTCCCGAGTACCAGTGCTATCGTAGAGGTCGCCGAGTAGCTCCATGTCCCGGTATTCGCCTTGTCAGAAATAATTTTGTACCTGACGCCCTGTCGTTGGTCATCAAAATCGATCAGCCCTATCCCGATCTGTACATCTACTTTCGAGGTATTGTAGAATTCTATTTTTTGATTGTTCCTATATTTTTTGTTGTTAATTCTTAGAGACTGCAAATATATGCCCGATGAAACGGCTGCCTTATTCATGATTGCAGTATCAAAGCTGTAATAAGAGCCGTTTATCTTAAGGAGGCACTGATCACCGATGACCGCAAGGCTTTCATAGCTACTGGATGAAAAAGGATAATTGATAAGACTTCCATTCAGCGCCGGATCGCCGCCACTTGGCACAATCCAGGCACCTTCATAAGAAGTCCATATGCTGGCACCTGAGCCGAATGGTATTATATTTTGAATGGTATGGCTGAACTGATGTGTTGTCAATGGCTTACCCAACCCCGAAAGGCTGCAGGAAAAGTAGGTGTTGCTGCTGGTGAATATCAGCAGCCTGTTGCCATCCGGATAAAGCAGCTTCGCATCATCCAGTCCCCGGTCTGTGGCAATCTGCTGAAATTGATGAACACCGGCTACATAGCGATATAGATGGTCGCCGGATATCCAGTACACATCTTTGTTCATGGTATTTTGCGCAGAAGCAGTAATGCGCTGCGGTAGAAGGGTATCCAGTGTTGTAACTGTTTTTGACGCAGAGAAGCTCAGCAGGCGGATCCGGTTGCTACCGTACGTGAAATAAAGATCACCGCCAAGGTGAAACATTTTTTTGGTATAGTCCGGCAGCGTTGTCTTGACGATTGCATCTTTGGTAGTCCTGTAGATGGATAGATTAATCTTATCCGACAAAGGTTCAAAAAGAGCTAACAGATTATCTCTGGCATAAGCAATGTCGGAAGATCCGCCGACGCGGATTGCTGATTCTTTAAACAGAGTAATGCCCGCGGGGGAAGGACGAATGCTGTACAGGGCCTCGTTCAGATTGATCAGAAAATTGCCATTGACATTTATCCAGTTTTTCCCCTTTAGCTGAGGCAATGGCTTTATCTCAAACAGCTCTTTCTGTATACGGTAGATGCCATCATACAAAGTCGTTACCCATATATTTCCGGCATAATCCTCCGTACAGCTGCTGATGCGCTCTGATGAGAAGAGGGGCCGCTGCTCTTTAGTCCGGATATTAATAATGATCAGTCCATGCAGCGTACTCACCAGCAGGTGCTTGCCATTTTCTGTGAGATACAGGTCAACGACATACTTTCTGGAGAGATTTGGATCTTTAATTTGCCATACAGGCGAGCCGTTTTTATCAATCCTGATGCCCGTGGCATCTGTGATCAGCGTAAAATCCTTATTGGCTGCAAGGATGGTGAACAGATTCGGGTCAGCATGCTCAACAACTTTAAACTTCGATACATAATTGCTGGCTGAGAAAAACTTTTTATGAAGAACCAGCTTATCGCTCTTTATAGTAACGCGTACTCCAACACCTCTTACATTGAATATGTACAATCCTGAATCCTGATCATCCACCATTCTGGTGATGACGCCCGATGGAACCAAATATTGCTGTAACTGTGCCAGCAGAGTGTCATTCGCAGCATTATGAACAGAATCATACGCTATGTAGGCAACTCGCCCGCTGACCGACCAAAGCCATACTCTGCCGAATTTGTCTTGATAAATATTTGTTGTTACGTTGCCAGGTATCCCGTCTTTCTGAGTGAAGTAGAAGGACGTTATTCCATCATACCTCACCACGCCGTTGTCTGTGCAAAACCAAAGAAACCCAGCCTGATCTTTTACTACATGAAAGGCATCATGGGCATGCAGTAATTCTTGTGTGGTATAATGTCTGATATGCTGTGCACTGCAAAGCGTTACCATCAAACAGGCGATCAGTATGGCCAAGGTCTTAGGCATGGTAGGCACTGAGCAGCTCTGATACGTGTGCTCTTGATACCGGCATTTCCCTGTGGTCGGCCAGCTCCACATAATAGCCGGAATGCTTCTTTTTAAGACCGGCTATTTTCTTCAGGTTAACGACGTGCGAGCGATGAATCCGGAGGAGATGCTTGTGGTCCCATTCGCTGTGTACTGCATGAATAGGCTTGCTGTAAAGAATTGTTTTTCTGGTGTCCTGGTAATTAAAACAGACCTCCGTATAGAAACCTTTTGCGCTCAGATAAATAATGTCATCTGCGTAAAGCAGGTATATTTCTTCACCATGCTTCAATATGATTTTTTTGCAGGGAACGTCTTGCTGACCTTTGAGGCGGGCATAGTCCCTGTATTGGTGGCGGTCCATTATTTTCTGATAACACCGGATGATGTGTTCGCGTTGAAGAGGCTTGAGTATATAATCTACTGCTGACACATGGAAGGCTCTGACCGCATAATGCTGATAAGCGGTGACAAACACGATCATCAGCTCATCAAGGGCAATCAGCTCCAGGACGTCTTCGAAAATGTTGCTGCGATGGAGTTGGATATCCAAAAAGGCCAGGGTGACTTTTTGGTTTTTTAATACTGATAAGGCATCCGAAGCATTCTCTGCTACTGCTACCACTTTTATCTGAGGACAACATTCTTTCAGATAATGCTGCAGGTTTTCAGTGCACCCTCTTTCATCATCGACAATGATGGCATTTATAGAAGAAAACTGCATCATCAAATGTAATATTGGTGCAGTCCGTTTTTATGAGGTTACTCACACTATCTCATGTGAAAATTCCCATTCATTGCAAGTGCCGGTTAAATTGAATAACTACCACGGATTACCTAATGGTGTTTATCGGAATTTATCAAACGGGAAGCCATCAGGGGCGAATCCAATAAATGGTCACCGGAATAAAAGGGGAGTCCGTGATATTTTTCAGACGCTTGCTCCAAACGAGAGTACATCAATGTCTCTTGTTATAACGAGACAGATGGAACCAACTTTGATCTTAAAGAAACATTATGAACCGGATCTGTGGTTCGTTTTTCAAAGGAATGTCAAGCAAGCTGATTACTTTTTCTTCTTTTATTTTTAGGCATATCCACCACCACTTGTAGCCCAAGTTAGCCATCTGAGCAGAAGTTTGATAGCTCAATAAACCACTAGTGAGCCTCTTTTTTATTTGCTTGGAAATAACTTCTGATTTGTGGGCCTATTTTATGATGATAGATGCTATTGAATCAGGGTAGTTGCTATTCTCAAACTATAAATAATATCGAGGATAGCGCTGATTTTTGATCTTTTCAATCAGCAATATATTTATCGCAGGCAGCGGTTATTCCTTGGCTTCAGATGACTGGGTTTGCCGCATCATCCTGAGCTTGAATCGCTCACCCATGTGTCGGGTCGGCACGTTATCTCCAAGAAGCTTACCCCACGGCTTTAATCCATCGATGCGATCAAAGATGATTTTAAGCACCGCTACAAATGGAATTGCCAGGAACATTCCGGGAAGTCCCCAGAGCTGGTTGCCCAGCAGTACAATGATGATGGACATCAACGCATTGATCTGCACTTTGGATGAAACGATCCGCGGAACGAGGATGTTGTTGTCGATGAACTGGATGAACAAATAAGCGCCGATCACGCCCAGCTGCGTTGCGTAGCCATCTTTCGTAACGGTAGCAATCAGTACTGGCAGAGCAATAGCGATCAGGCCACCCAGATATGGTATGAGATTCAGCAGTGCCCCAATCGTTCCGATAAGAATCCCATATTTTACGCCTAGTAAAACCAATGCTAAAGAATTCATTACCGCTACTATGATTGTTTCGATCAACAGCCCGACAATATAGCTCTGGATAGCTGCTTTGGTCTCGGATAACACATCACTGACCTTCTCTACATTTTCTTCTGCAAAGACTTCAAACAGAAAATTGAGGATGAGTGGCTTGTAGAACAGAATGAAAAACATGTACACAGGAAGAAGCAGTACGATCCCAAATATTCCCAGTAGGCCGAACAACGTTTGTCCTACCATTGATTTTGATCCATTCAAGGCATTATGTACTGCCTCATCCTGCTTCTGCTCCGTGATTCCGAAATGCCCGCTCAGATAATGTTTAGACTCAGCAAATATTTCAAGCAGCTTTTGTTTCAGCGCAGGAACAGAATCCTTGAATTGCATAATCTGTGCGGAGAGGAAAAAAAGGACGGCCGCGACCACCGTAATAGCAAGCAACAGGGCAAGAACAATAGACCAGACCCGTGGTATTCCGCGTCGCTGTAACCAGCTGCAAAGCGGGTTGAGCAGAATGGAAAGGAAGGTGGCGAAAGCCAGTGGGATCATGATATCTGCGAGTACAGAAAATACATAAACCAACAGGATCAATCCCAGAAGTACAATAGTGCTTTGCAGGTAAAATGGCTGGTCTTTTATTTTAAACCCTTTCATGGTTGGTGGAGATGGAAGTTGATTTTTTAATGCTCTGCTGCTGAACACTCATTGAAACAGGTAAGCGCATCGTAAGAATAGTTAATGATCGTGCCAGCATAGCTATTTTCGTTTTTAAATGCAGTTTGCGATCCGATCATTCATCATCTTGCGACTCGTAAATAATCAGGCTACAATTAAGCAAATTGTGAAAGGCATACATTTGCAATGCTCATAGCGATATGCAATAACCCAAAAGCACAATAGCTGAGAATAGAAGTATTGTGATGGATAACCGCCGCAATCCTTGTAACAGGATTTTCTTATTCACTTGTTTTCTCTTTCTGGCAGGCAGTAATTGCTGTGCACAGAATGGCGGTGCTATGGGCTATGAAATTACCAGCAGCGGCCATTCCCAACTGAAGATACAGCAGAAGGTAGTTAGTGGAAATACGCTTTCCCTGATCTATCAGACCTTGCCTGCCAACCAGGCCGGAGCCAACCACAATACTCTTTGGTTGTGGCGCGCAACGGAAGTTCCCTGGAAGTATGCTCCGGTTAAGAAACAGATGCTGCCCGCCAATGCCACACAAAGCGGCTCATACGCACTTGATGGCATTGATATTACTATCGGGACCGGTTATATTGCCTGCTATTCGGTGGATTCGGGCGTGCAGCAGATATGTGCATGTGCTCACCTGGCGGCGGAAAGCGATTCTACTACCAGCGAGTGGGTGGATATTACACTGGCCAGTGTATTGCCCAATTCACTGACGTTTAATTATGCTACGCTGCCCGGCTATCTCCCGGCTACCTACAGCAATTGGTTTGGCGTATGGAAGGGACAGGCTTCCCCTTATAATCCTTTTCCACCCTTAGGTACCGGTATGCCCGGCAGCGATGCCAATATAAGCACCGGCGCTATCAATAACGTGGTGCTGGAAAGCGGACAGACTTATACCCTGATCTACTTCACCGGAAAGGAGCTTAGCAATGCGGCAGCCATGATCACATTTGTGGTCAAATAGATCCGTTCCTTTTTCGCTCAATTTGCTGTAACTGACCGCAGGCAATCTGCCTGCTTTTCGCTGTCAGTGAAATATAGTGAAATATTTTTCCCGAAGTTTTCCTTATAATATTGTTTTCATTAAAAAAGAGCATTTAATGAGTGGTGGATAACGCTAAAAATTGTTTCCAACGCTTGTTGAACAAGTAAAAATTTAAGGTCATAAACGTTTCATTTTTTAATCATTAAACCACCACCAATCATGGCATCGCAAACCACCCAAATTCTTAAAAGCATTGTTACAGGTAATCAGGTTTTAGTACAATTTGCAGATCTGCCCAATAATCTGCCTAATAGCTATGGCAACTATGTGGCCATATGGCGCAACCAGAATACTATTCCATGGAATAACACTTCTCCGGACGGATATGCAGCCATAACAGGTAATTCTTCGCAGGGCGCTCAAACGGTAGATGTTTCCATTGCACCGGGTGTTAGCTACGTAGTGGGCTACGGAGTAGGTCCGAAAGTAGGCACCGGCAATCAGATGTGGGCAAACATCTGTGCCTCTATGTATGTTCCTGCTACCGGAGCTTCTACCTATCTGTCTCCGGCTCTAACGGATTTTCAGATTTTCCCGGATACTGTTATGATTAATTTTCAACTGCCATCTGGCGCCACACCGGTAACGAATGGCGCATGGATCGGTATCTGGCAGACGTCTGATGCTTCTTATACTACGCCGCCAATCGCCGCCAATTCTATTAACCTGAATAGTAGCCAGGGTAGTGCGGCGATCAACGGAGTAAATGTTCAGCGCGGCCAGACATACACGGTTGCTTTGTTTACTTCCGGCTGGAAAGCGGGCGCGGGCAACACCAATGTGCAGACTGCTATGGCCTGCACTATTACAGCTACCACTTAATGAATATAGCGCTGTTTTTTTCAGCACTTACTATCTGAAGCTAAAGATGTCAGGAGCACTTCCGGCTCTCTTTAACGAAAAAGTATAAATGCCTTAACTGCTGGCTGTAAAAGGCCGGCAGTTATTTTAGCGTATAAGATCTGTATCGCTTCAACAAACCCGTATCCTTTTCAGATCGCTGTAAACCCAATTCAGAATAGACTGCATCTATGATGTGGCTGTTTTGCATATACAGCAATAATTCCTTCCAGGCGGCCGCTTATCGATTGCCTGTTTCCTGTTTTCTCTTCAGCCTTTCCGGGCAAAGCAAAGTGTCTCATTGTCTAAAAAAATGACCAATGGCCTTTTTTATCAGATCATCAAATTCCCAGCTTTACGTAGCTCCGTCAGCAAGTGACGACAAAGGCTTTGCCGCATTCTTTCTACCCGCAGTACCCACCGACCCGCCAGACGGTTATGAAATAGCGCAGGCGCTTACAGACAGCAATCTGAATGGCAGCTTTATTCTTTCTGCTCATAATCCGGATTTGGGAAGCGCAACAGCCGTAGCAACATTCGTTGGTAAATTGCAGGGCCTGCTGGGTACCGGCCGGTACATCATCTGGCTTTATGACGTCCATAATTTCAGCGCTACAGAGAATACTTTGTTTCTGCCTGTTCAGAGTGATGGCTCTTGTACCATCCAGGGGCTTACGGTACCGCTGGTATCTGGTATTTCATTGCAGGTACAGAATAATATGCAGCTTACGGCATCTGAAGATGGCATCGTATTAGGATCCTCTTCCGGTACTTCACGTATACAGTTTACAGGACCCAATGCGCCGGATCAGAATATGAGCAATGCCATTGTTGGTAATCTCCCTTTGGGCGGAAAATACAGGGGGTGCATTTCTTTTTCGACCGTTATTGTACGCGCTTCATTCGGCAATAGCGGGTTTTCGTGGGGCTTTCAGATGCTTCTTCCATTGCAGGACAATCCCAACCAGAGCGCCCTGGCAGAATATCTTCCTTTAGCCAGTGGCCTGTCGCCGGCACCCAACGATGCCATCGCCTTCGACATTACAATTGATCCTACGGACGTTTTCAACCTGGCTTATGATATCACAGATATTGGTAGGGCTTCGATACAGCAGCAATATGATTCCAGAAGAACTGTTTTCGAATTTACCGGCAAGAATCAGGATACCCATGAAACACTCTTGGATTCCTGCTACTTCACCACCTGGGGAAGCGTTCTGCAATTAATACCTGCCGGCATTGGCGCTTCCGGGCTTCGTGCGCGGCTGGTATTTAATGAAGGAGAACAATACAGCGCCAATGCGCAAAAAAGTCATTTAGCACCGGAAGGTGATTTTATCATTCAACTGCAGGGGGCAGCCGAAGATGCGGTATGCCAGCTGCAATGCGGCCTGCAGGGCACGGAGTTTTTTAATGTACGTCCACGTACTGATACCCGGCAGGGCGATAGGATCCGCTTTGTCGCTAATCAGCCTGCCTATGCGCCGGTATATCCACTGCCGCAGTCTTCCCCGGTTACGGCACCGGTACAGCCGGATGCGCCATTACTGAATGCTGATTACCGCAGCTCATGGTGTACCATTGTCAATGGTGTGGCCGGTGTACTTCCCTCATATCTGGCGCAGCCAAAGGGTGCAGCTTTTTATGGGGTAAGAGCAGATGCAAACAGCACAATTGTAGGACATGCCACACCTGATTTTACATTTACGCCTGATGATGTGACCTGCTTCCCCATGCTGCCTTACAGCGCAGTAGTGCCAGACGCTACAGGCGTCAACTCTTTTTCGCTCGATCAGATAGAAGACTTTGAACGGCTCTTCGTTTCCACCATCCGGAAGAAAAACATCAATCCTGTTCTTATGGCTGCAGCTAAAACAGCCAGAGCAGCATTTAAACGTAATTCAGAGTCTGCAGCAGATACTAAGAACCGGGTAGCCACGCCTTCCGGTCTTCTGGTAGATGTATCCGGCAGCAATACCAATGCTGCATGGGAAGCGATACGTCTGGCGCAAAATGGAACGGGTGGTGAGGATTTGGTGAAAATGTATTTTGCCAATCCATGCGATGAGCTGGTGCAGGCATTTCAGACCAGCGATCTCTTTCTGGTCATAGCCAACAATCAATGTACAGGTACAGCAGTCAATGCAACGACTCCCGCTGTTGAAGGGACGGCTGCTTTTTACAACGATATGTTTATCGGCGACTGGGGTATGCAAGCCAATACGGGAACGCAGAACAGGTACAATGATTATAACAATATCATCATTGTAAAAGGACGCAAGGGCCAGCTTTACGATCCCAATAATACCGGAAACAGCCTTATAGCCAACTGGCAAAAATGGACCGACAAAGAACAATTTGCAGCGCCTACTACGCTTGGCGCGGATAATAAAACCCTGAGCGGCGCTGATGCCTCCCAACTGGTGATTCTGTCGCAGTGGATGCAGACTTATTTTGAGCAGGCAGGCAATCAGACCGATACAGCCTATTTCGGCAATTTCAACAGGATTGCAACGGATCCCAACTGGACAGGCATTCTCATCCTGAATATGAATATTGCTACATTGCCAACAAATCTTGCCGGCATCTTATCCGGCGTAAGAAATCCTGCCGCATTCCGTGCGCATCATTTTGGGGTCAACATAACGCCTGTGCAAATGGGAACAAACGGGCTGGAAGCAGAAACGCCCAGCAGTATGTTTGGCCTCATCTACTACAATGATCCTGATTTTGTAACCGGCAAAGACCCGCAGCCCGTAGAGCCGGATCTTTCCCTGACTTACGATTTTGTACTGCTCAATCTGAAAGTGCTTTTTGAGAACACAGCAGTAAAAATCTTTCAAAGCTATGCACAGCTTACTACCAACAATTATTTCGGCAGTCCGGTAGATCGCATGGGCACCGGAGGCAATACCTACAATACCATGATCCTTAAAGGCGCCCTCCAATTCAAGGGCGCAGAAGCGATCTACAGCCTTGCCACCAGTGGCGTCAACACTTTTTACTTCAATAGCCCGGTCGTCAATAAAGTGGCGATTACCAATGCTACTTTCAGCACCATCGGCACCAATGCAGATGGCAATCTGGTCAGCTTATTCTCCATTAATGGCTATTGGGACTTTAAAGACATTACAATTGTAACCAAAGATCCGGATAGCGGAGATTCCGGTGACACCTGCAAAGCGACCAGCAGCAGTGCATGTAGCTGCACCGGCACCGCTACATGCACGTGCGCTGATTTCGATCTGCTTTCTTTTGGAAATAATATTGGCGAAGATGATCCGCGAAAAGGACTTGTGTTCAATAATCTGGGCATCCAAATGGTCGCCAGCCCATACACACCCGGACAAACGAATACTACGCCGCCAAACATGGTAGCAGATACCTCTAAAATGACTTTTGACCAGGGCAGAAGCACTGCGAGACCCAACAGCATCTATACCAATTTTGCCCTGAACCTGCAAAGCCTTGCGCAAGGCGATGCAGACAGCCTGCCCGTTGGCAAAGAATATATTACCGTTATTACAGACCTAGCCGTAACGCCTATCAGCGGCTCATCATGGGTAGGACTCTCTTACCAGCTTAACATGGGCACACCCGGAGCGCTTGCTGCCAATGTAGGCCTTACCTCAACACTACTGATTGCATGGAATCCTGCTGCGCAGGATGATGCCACATCACCGCCGCCGGTATTGGTTGGCATCAGACTGCCTGGTACGGGCGGAGGCGCCAAGCTGATTAGCCTTCAGTCAGTACTGAAGCTGTCCATCGGGCAGGTGCGCTTGTCTTGCGTAAAGAATGCAGATTCCGGTACAGGCGCTGCTTCTTATTCTTTCCTGATGATGTTCACAGATATAGCCCTGAAGCTTCTGGGCTTGCTGAAGATACCGCCCAACGGCTCCTCCCTGTTTTATCTATTCGGCAATCCCCAGTCCGAAGGCAAGGCTTCCGGGCTCGGCTGGTATGCCATGTATAAAAAGGATGATAGCGCCGCTACTGTTTAAGTAACTTATAAAAAGCACGAACCATGAATTTTGGAGACCTCTTCCAATCCGTCATAAATTATTTTACCTCTGAGCAGCAGGATACAGACCTGAATGCCTCTCTGGAGGTTTTTACTGATTACCTGAATGGTCCGGAAAATGAAAAAATAAGGATGTTCATAGCCGATACACCGGGATACGGGCATCAGACCAGCACTGTAAATATGCTCTTCCAATTGGTTGGCAATACTGCTGATCACGGGCTTGGATATGTTGGCGTTATTGACCTGTATTATGAAGTCTACAAGAAAGATGATGATAAGAAGGTGCTGGATAAGATTTTTCAACTACTACCCAGCCTGAACAACCAGACTGAAGGTGGAAATGTGAACGGCGTTCCGGTCAATCTTATTAAATGGAAGGAAGGCGATACACCTCCGGTAAAACAGGTGAATTTAGGATTTACCGGAGCTGCGGATCAGATAAAAAACGGAGACGATAGCGAAAGCTCACCGCAGCTGGCTATGAGGCTCAACACCATTTATTTTTTACGCTTAGAACCTTATGGCTGGACTACACCTGAGGAAATACAATTCAATAATGCTGCAAGAAAGACGATTGTTCTGACCAAAGAAAAGCTGCTCAATTATGATGCATTCAGGCAGCGGGCCTATTATACAGAATTGCCGGTACCAGAGCCTATCTGGCAGTATTACATTGACAATGGCTATAGCACACAGGTAGCCGTATTGCAAAGCCTGCTGAGTAATGTGGCCAATTATAATCTTGGAGTGGCATACAGCATCCGTACCAAAGGAAATTTTGAGCTGCGCGAATCCCCCGAAGACCGGATGTTCCAGGTGATCACCAGCTATATGGCTTCACAGATGAACGGCAATGACATCAGCGCAACGGCAAAGCCTATCGTAGTGCTATCGATGGATACGTTTGAAGACCGTACAGGTGGCCGTGATACAACGGTTGGGCAGTTGATCGAAGGTGGCCGTACAGCCAATGAGCAGGACTGGTTTAAAGATCTGAATTCCGGCTCTAATGGTTACCCGGAAGGTGATTTTTTATATAAAGAATTGACCACAAAACAGCTTAACCAGCTTAGGCAGCGTCTGAAGCCAAGCGACTATCGCAGCCAATATCTGAAGAATGTAGATGCAACGGAAAGGGTAGATTACGTCTGGGAAGCAACGCTGGAGAATGTGACTGAAAAGTATGTATGGCTGAACGGGCAGAAAAACCGTGTGTTATTCGTGCAGATAGGCAGGGTACCACCGCCTATTTTCGACTACCTGATGTATAAGGCTGCATTGCCCGCCGTATTTGAAGGGCAGAACACGGGCAATCTCGCCCTGCAGTTTGGCAGACCTTACCTTCATGTAGCCAGGCCCAGCAACAGCAATGTGCAATATCCCACAACGCTCCTGGGCTATAACACACATGATGTATACGAAGACTACACAAACATTTATATGCCCGTGGTGTATGTGCCTGCGCTGGTGTATAAAATGCAGAAGCTGGCTAATCTGATTAATTATCCGCTGGAATTGTGGCCTGCAGATGCGGGCAGTAACCCCGCCGAGCAGATAGGCGCATTTATAACATCATACATGTCGTCTGATACGGGCGAATATCAAGATTACTATAAAAGCGTAAGTGTCTTTTATCAGAATCGCACAAACGATAAGTTCAGGGTCGGCGCCAGCTTTCTGGGATATGTGCTGCAATCAGATGGGATAGGGCAGCCCGGGGGAATCATGACCGCAAACAAAATGCTTCTTAAAGCTACCGGTAACCCGATGGCTACGCTGCTGCAAAAGCTCTATGATAATCTGGGTGACGATCAGCAATTAAATCTGTTCCCGGGTGTCTATGATGCAGGACCGATTTTCAAATTTATATCAGGGTTGCTGGGCGTTCAGGTATCATTGACCGGTGCGGCGATAACTCCTTCAAAAGGTACCGCCGATCCGAAAACGATTGTTGTAACGGGCACGAGCACAGCCCTGGATGGGATGCCACTGGATTTTACGATCACCTTTACAGCACCTGATGGCAGTATCATATCTGATTGGAAAATGGTGTACGCCGGCACATGGCTGACAGAACAGTTGCCGTGGCTGTTATTTAAAAAACCTTACGTACTCCTCACCGTTGCGGATACCCTTATTCCGGCGCAGGGCGGTGTTGGCGGCATCCTGGACGGCCTCGATCTGGACTTATCTATACGTATGCCGATAGAGCAGGGCGTATGGCAGCTCGAAGGCCACTTCGAAGAACCGGCCAGTGTCTCAAAGTTCTATCAGTTATCCGGTGGTGTTAATCTCGTGCAGTCATTGCCAAGCCCGTTTAATGCCTTTAGCGCCATAGGGGTCACTGATTGCCAGATGGCCTATAATGCCAAAACAAAAACCATCGAGTACATCAGCTTTGTGATGGCCACCAGTGAGCCGGTACAACTGATGCAGGGACTTCAGATGGAGGATATCACCTTCAATGTACTGGTCCTTGATCCAGGCTCTGTAACGGATAGAACGGTAAAGTGGAGCGTGATGGGGAAATTCCTGATCGGCACCGGAACAAACGCCGGTGTGGTGATAACCAGCATGGCTTTTCCCGGCCCTGTCCTGACCGGGCAGCTGGCCAGTGGAGAGATCAGGGTAACAGACTTGTTTAACTTATTTCTTCCGGGAACCGTTTTCAATCCGGAAGGTTACACACCGGTCATTACGGAATTTGCCGCTTCTTTTGATGGTACTACAGGCGATTATAGTGTGGTTGCCAATTTGAATTTTGACTGGACCTTCCAGATCATAGCAGGTGCGCCTGCCGTTACCATTAATCAGGTAGGTGTAAATGTGCAAAAACAGGATGAGCAATTGGCCGGCGGCATTTCAGGCGGCTTCACCTTCGGACAGGGAGATGATGCTTTTTCTATAACGGTATCTGCTGATTACACAGCCGCTGAAGGATGGGTGTTCTCAGGATTACAGGAGGCGGACAATACCCTTAAGCTGACTGCATTGGCCAATCAGCTGCTCCCTACAGGCTGGACGATACCTGCTGACTATGATTACTCATTAAAGAACCTGAGCTTCACCTTTCGGGAAACAAAAAAATACTACGAGATAGGCGGGGAAACAGATGGCTACTGGACCATTCCATTTATAGACTTGCAGATACGGGCTGCGCTGAAATTCGGCTACGGCACTTATGGCTCAGCAGACAGCAGGGAATCCGTGTTAGCGTTATCAACAGTGCAGGGAGTGAGGAGAATTCTGGCGGCAGAACCGGAAGAGAAGGCAGGCTACTACTGCTCGCTCAACGCAGATATCAAATGGCTCGGTATTGAGATGAGCATCTTCTACGATTATAATCCGAATGTGAGAAAGTTTGGGTTTACGTGGGGATTGCTAACCGGAAATATTGCGCAGGGCGCTGATCCTGACAAGCCCAAGAACTGGATAGGTGAGTTAGGGTTTACAGATTCGGTCTCTCTGGGCTCTATCATAGAAGAAGCCATTAGCTGGGCCACTGGCTATAAGTATAGCCTAGGATCTCCGTGGGATCTGCTCAACAGCCTCCCGCTCAAAGCGCTGAAATTGGTCTATGACTTTACAGATAACACCGTTTCTTTCAAGGCAGATATTGGTGAGATCAACTTAGGTTTCTGTAAGATTACCGGCATCAGTCTTAACTACCAATCGGGTAAGCCTAATAAAGAAGACAATGGGGTATTCATCACCATTAACGGAAGCTTTTTCTGGCAAAGCGGTGATAAAATAACTTGGGATGCCACCAAGCCGGAAACCACTCCTTCCCCTGCAGGGCAAGGTAATAAATATTTTGATCTGCGCCTGCTGGCGCTGGGACAGCACGTTACCATACCAAAATTTGCGGACGCTACTTCCGTCAACGATGCAATCCAGGCGATGTATGATCTACCGCCTACAAAGCCGGGAGAGATACCCGGAATTGTTTTTGATTCCAACAGCTCTTGGCTGGTAGGCATGAACTTCGGAATTCTGAAATTGCAGGATGGTGAGTCTGGTAACAATGCTTCTGAAAAAGCGCTGAGGCTGGCAGACAGTGGCAGTGAATCGTCCGGTTATTTTATAGACATGCAGATCGTGTTCAACGATCCGAATCTTTATGCCTTACGGATTGCGCTGGACGGCGCGCCCGCCAGAATATTCAAGGGGCTTGACTTTCAGATCATGTACCGTAAGATCAGTGATTCGGTAGGAGTGTATCAGGCGGAGATTGCGCTGCCCGATGTGATGCGTAAAATACAGTTGGGACAGGTGAACATCACGCTGCCCGTTTTCGGCATTGAAATATATACCAACGGCGATTTTCTGATTGATCTCGGCTTTCCCAAGAATGCTGATTTCTCACGCTCTTTTACCCTTCAGACCATCATCTATGTACCATTCCCAATACCCGTTATGGGCTCTGCGGGCCTGTATTTCGGAAAGAAATCAAGCGCTACGTCCACAGAGGTACCGGTGATTGATAATGGTACTTTTAATCCGGTAGTGGTATTTGGCATAGGCATACAGTTCGGCCTGGGTTATGATTTTAATGCGGGCATCCTTGCGGCAGGTTTTAGCCTTACCTTCGTCACCATCATAGAAGGAGTAATAGCCAAATTCAATCCATATCAGGCGATCGATACCTCTACCGGTGATCAGGCTGATATTGCCCCTGCTTACTACTACAGCGTCAAAGGCATTGTAGGCATAAAGGGCAGCCTGTACGGCTATGTCGATTTCAAAATCATCAAGGCAGAGGTGAATGTACAGTTGAGCATACTGGCAGATATAACTATCGCCGCCTACCAGCCTATTCTATTGGGCATTACCGCGAGCGTAAGCGTATCGGTGTCTATCAAGATCAATCTCGGCTTCTTTACCATCAAGATCAGCTTCAGTTTCGACCTTACGCTCAGAGAGTCTTACTCTATCAGCGTAGGCGGTGGCTCATCGCCCTGGCATATTTCCACATCCCAGCCTCAGCGCAATGCAATGCTGGCCAGTGCCGGCAATGTGCATTCCTATTATTCAGCAAAGCTTATGGCCACAGCGCAAGACTCATTCAAAGCTACACCTACCTGGAGCAATCTTATCCCACCCGATCCTGATAAAAAATGGGAGCTGACCGGCTACATAGGCATGGGGCTGAGCATAGCCGGAGATATGGCCACGCAGCCAGCAGATCAACTGGCTGTTTACTCAGCCATGCTGTTCATCAATTCAGTAGCCTCCGCCAAAGAAGATCCGGGTTCCGGCCTCCTGAAAACGCAGGGTACAGCTAACGATACCTCTTTTGAGTTGTTGACGAAGCAGGTGTTCCGCTGGGTAATTGCTGCCTTCCACGATGGTGCAATCAGTGCCGGGGATTTGGATAATCTCCCCATCAGTAAAGTACGTCTCCAGGAGTTATACGATTATCTCAATGATGCAGACAATACAGACCCTATCCCTGTTTCAGATATAGACAGTTTCCTCAATGACCAGGTGACCATGACGGTTTCGCATCCTTCCGACAATGCAGGAGAGGCAGACACTACTTATTTCCCGATGGTGCCTAAGCTGGCTATGTCATTGCCTGCTTTTGGCGATCAGGCAGCATTAAATTACACTTTCGAGGACTACAATGCGCTGTCAGAAACGTACATAAGCGATCTGAAAAATTACTTCGATGAGCTGGCCGTACAGATGCAGCAAAATGCGCAGGCAGGACTGAAAGCTGATGCTGTGGTGGAAAATGGTGCGGAATCGCTGGCCACGTTCATCTATGCAGATTACTTCCTCCTACTGGCACGGCAAATGATACAAAATGCGCAAAGCGCTCTTGATGTATATCAGTACCATCTGATACCAAACCAGTTGGTATCAGACATCGTAAAGTTTGTAAATGACAACGGTAAGTTTGAGACCGGCGTTTATTCCGTGAACGATCTTTTTGAAAGCAATAAATCACACTTGCTAACAACGGGTACCTCCATTAAAGTAAATGACGGAACCTACAGCACAGTGAGTGAGGACACTTTTGATGCTGTTTCCAAAAAAGCGGCTTATAATAATTCATTTACGGCTGCAGCGCTGGCAACCCTGAATAAAGAGGTGACCAGCATTCTGCAAAGTGGCGCGCAGGTGACTTATCCGGGCAAAAATGACGTAACTGTATATGCAGGTAATTCTCTGACCGATTTAGCAAGCGCTTTCGAAATAACCGTTGATCAACTGTTGAGCGCATCGAACGTGCTGACTTTGCCGGGATTACTTTTACCATCTGTAAAGCTCTTGCTGCCTGCTATCAATGGCCTCTCACAGCAGGCCGATACACTGGTGTCTTTCGCTGCGCGCTATGGTGTAAGTATTGATGCCTTGGCACAGGCTGCTGAAAATGCGGCCATCGAAAATCTGTTTGACATTAGCGATAGCAACGGAACGATCGTGTTTACCGACCTGCCGCAGTTCATGGTGGGGCAATTGATAGATGAGATACAGGCCAATGGCGACCTGCAGCAGCTTTCCGGCATGGCATCAAGATATTATCTGTCTGGCCTGAGACTGCCTACCGCGCAGATCACGCCTGGCTATCAGGGTATGTGGGTAAACAGTCAAATGCAATACGCACAAGCTACCGCTGGCCTGTTTGCGCTCACCGGACAACAATTCCCGATACCAGTGCTGAGCAAGGACGAGACCTACACTGTGTCTTTTTCTATTCCTTCATCAGTAGGATGGATGACCTTTGCAGGCGAAACCACATCGCTTGAAATACCTATTGCGCAAGACACCACTACTTATACCCAGATAGATACAGTGCGCAACTATGCTCAGGGTAATTTTCTTGACCTGGCTATTGAGCAGCTGGGCATTGGAGAGATATTCAGCAGCAGCTTGGGGCACTATTCTTTTGGCTCTGTAAGCACATGGCAGGCGGGAGCGCCTTTATTGTTGCCTTACGGCGGCGCCGCTGCTATTGACCAATCACTGAATATCTGGACACTACCCAATGACCTCATCAATCTTGCTGATCCTGTAGGCAGGGCAATAGCGCCGCGATTCGAGGTGCAGACCGGCACAGCAGATCCTGCAACAAAAGCGATCGTCTATGATCCGGTAACCAATTATGGATGGGGCACTCAGGTCACATTTACCATCAAACGGGTGCCGGTGTCTGTCGATAGTCCTGCTTCTGCCACTACTTATGAGATCAGCGGTGCTGATGGCAATAATGCGCTGATACTGGAGCAAATGGTAAAGTACCTCGGCACTGATGACAGCCTTATCAATCAGGTTATCTTCACCTATGCGCCGAACCAGTCCAATGGCTCCAATCCCGGTCTGCAGAGCGATCCACTCACCAGACTGATCGTAGGCATAGCCCAGGCCAACCTTTCCACCTTCACCAGGCCGGATAGCGCTTTACGAAGTAATTTGCTCATGGCCGAGGATAATGCCGATATCGCATATACATTGCTGAATACACCAACGGCCCTGATACAGTTGCTATGGCAGGCCAGCATTACCCGCGACGGCGGCTACTATCTCTATTATTATAATTCCGAAAGTGATGGCGGCCTGCCGGATCACATATTTAACGATAAAGGCGAAGCAGCTCTTTCCCTGATTACTGTCTATGCGAATAAGGGCATTGCCGAGCAGCAAAACCTGCTGCAGCCTTGCATGAATGTATTTGTGACGGGCAATCCTGTAAGCGTAAGCGACAGCACTCTGTTTGCACAGGCAAATCCGGTAGCACATACTCCTTCTTTCGGCGCAATGGATACATTGAACAGCCTAGCCTATCAGTATTATACCAACATCGGGGATGTAGCGGAAGATAATCCTGACGCACAACTGGCACAGGTAGCTATTAATGTAGCGGAAGGTACCTATCAGGTGACAAGTGCGCAGGGAGAAAAGCTGCAGGCTATAGCAGACAATTTCAAGACTACGGTAACCGACATCAAAACGGCTAATCCGCTGGTCACCAACTGGCCGGATGTGCTGCCGCTGTACACAGGCTTAAGGCTGCCACCACTTACTATACAGCCAGCTGCCGGCATAAATACATTACCGGCTATTGCGCTTAAGTATGGTATGGACCTCACTTCATTGGCCTATTATAATGGCGATACTATTGGCTTGTTTGCAGCCAATACGTCATTGGTCATGCGCGGAGGCCCGGTAACCAGAGTAGCTACAGTGCCTGCCGGGGTACTTTCATTAGAGGCTGTGCGCACAGAGCCTGCGGAGCTTCCGGCAAGTCCTTCGGACAATGGTTATGCGCAACTGTTCCTGCAGCAAAATTTCTCTATTCTCACATTCGGTCTGATAGATAATTTATGGTTCAGAGCCAGCAATCCCAGCTTACCGGCGGGTCCTACGGATTCACAGAATGCAGTGCCCGGCAAATGGATGTTCAGGCAGTCAGTACCTTATTATAAATTTGCCAATCAACTTTCCGCGGGTACCAATGCCGGCTTGCCGGGTATAGATACAAGTCCTTATAAAGGCATCGGTTACCTGGTACAGGCAAATTTCGAATGGTGTGACATTTACGGCAACACTGCATTGACCACGCTGGCTCAGCCACCAAAAGACGCACATAGTATTGTCAACGAAGTGCCTATACTCACCGGTTACACAGACGCATTGCTATCTGTAAATCAATGGCCTTCTGTATCTGTGGCCTGGCAGGTTGCCGATGGCAGCCAACCGGAAATACAGCTGCCGTTGTCTTTCGATACCACACCGTATAATGGTCTGCTATCGGCAAAGGCAACGTCCGGCACTGCTTTGCTGCTCACTTTTACCACAGCCATAGATCCGGATACAGCTACCAAACTTGCCAATTATAACCTTAGTCCTTCCCTTACTGCCACTGCCGCTGCCATGCAAGGCAACAATGCGGTAATTCTTACCGTATCGCCAATGGCCGAAGAGGTGCAATACACAGTAGCTATCGGCAATATTAAAGACAGCACAACGAAGCTAACCTACAGTGGACAGGCTACCTGCAGCTATCCTGATGTGCCTGCAGAGGCTAATTCATCTATTGTACAGCAGGCTGCTCATGACTTCCAGGTTTATACACAACTGTGGTACCAGCTTACTGATCCCGCAGGTATACAACTGTCTGTGCAGACAAGCTTATTCGGCGAGGATTTTATCATCAAAGCGGGTACCTACAAAGACTTCGTGGATAATTGGATTGCGCCGATTTACCTGTATCTGCAGGACCGAAGCAATGGCATGACTACTGTAGCGCCACCTCCATCTTTCTACACCTTCACTTTTGATATTCATCCCGATCAGGTTGTTAAAGATCAGATATTCGAGGTATTGCTGTCATTCACCATCGCCCGGACAGGTGGTGCAATCATGGGTGACTTTGAGACAACAGGAAACGTCAAGAAAGTAACTACGAACATATCTCCTGCCAGCGGCTCTGATGCATACCAGACCATGTCGCTCAATAATTTTGCCGGGCAGTTTGAATCTGTCATGTCTGAGGATGGTCAGTATAATCTGAAGATCGCCACAGGCGCAGATCGCAATAAGCTGGGTCAGCAATCGCCTAATGGCACAATATGGGCCGTGAGGTTAGGCATTGCAGATACAACACCTTTGTCTTACAGCATAGACGATGTAGGTGCGCCAGCTCTGTTTGCTCCGAAGCCGGTATCTAACAAACTTGAGTCCCGCAGCAACGTAGCTATCTATTCCTACAATACCGGCACGGGCATCGATTTCAATAATCCATCCTGGCAGCAGGACTTTTCAGAGATAGATCTGGATCAATGGGTGGGCAGCTTTTTCGGCGCTATAGATGAAATGCTTACGCCCGAGTTTACCGCTTCTATGCAATTGATAGATGAAAAGCTGAATGTCAGCCATCTTAAAAATATACAGGACGCAAAAGAATCACTGGCAGATATAGCCAAGATGCTGATGACTACTGTATTTGACGGCGAGTCGGGTGATGCATCCGCGGTGCAGGAAGCGTTGAAACAGGCGTTGCTGGTGAAGCTGACCAATCTTTATGCAACCAATTCCGGTATTCAGTTTAATACAAAAGTAATTTCTGATAAACCCGCAGGCACGCCACCCAATTTGTATGGCAGCTTCCTCCAAAATACAGTGCTGGATGGTGCGGTCAGCCAATCGGAAACGCTGCGAATGGTTACGCTTCATTTCAGCGCACCATTGAATAAGACCTCGGCCAGTGATGCAGGCAATTATGCACTGACTGCGCCATTAGCCGTCTTGTCTGCCACACTAACTGCCGATGGCAAGAGCGTAGCCCTCAATACCTCTGCCGATGTAACCATTGGCGTCACCACAGCGACTATAAGCGACCAGCTGCTTGATAACAATGGCCGGCCGGTAGCGGGCAATCGAGTAAGCATCATCGCCAAAGACTACGTGAGCTATTCGAAGCCTGACCAACTCACTATTACTTCTGCAAAAATACCGTTGGATGGCAATAGTGATCAGCCATTGGCGTTCCTGCTTACTACTCCTGAAATAGTGAGAGGGCAGGATGGCGAAGTGCTGTCCAGGATAGATCTGAATTTAAGCTACAAGAGTGCTGACATAGAGCATCAGATAGCCGCGCCGGTGAATGGCTTCACCCCATCTAGCTGGCTGAGCTTCGTGCTGCCGGCTACACGGGTAGAGCCACTGGAAAAACAGCTGGGCGGGTTATCTGTACCTATGTTCCTGCGGTCTTTCCCTCAGAATCCTTCTCTGGTCAATCAACTGGGCATCACACCCAATACCAGTAACCCCGACATCAGCACAATGCTTGAGTGGGACTACGCGTTTAACTATTCGCAGTCGTTCCATTATCCGCAGGATACGCTCAATTTCAGCGTTGAATTCAATGTGGGCAAGCCTCCGGTAAGCCGTTTTATGGCTATGCCTGATGCGTTTAATCAGTTGGCGGAATTCATCACCATATATCCTTCTATCGAAACTGACCTTAAAACACTGGTCACAAAAATAGATGCAAAAGTGTACAACGAAAGTGGTGCGGATGTAGATAAATTATTCAGTAATGCCAATGTAGCTTTGACCTCATTTGTGCAGGTAGTGCAGCACGTAGTTTCAGCAGCAGGCAATGGCAATGGTTTTACGATGGCCGGTAGTCCGCATGCGTATATCGGTACGGGTAAGGTTTCCTATGCATTCAGCTTACAGGAAGGCCCACGGAATCTTGATGGTGTTTCGGTACAGGTTGTATCTGTATACGGTGCACCGCCTGCGGGCATTGCAACGCCTCAGGTATTGATAGAGCCGGACATGTACAAGATGGTTCCGTGGACCAATGAGCAGAGCCCGTGTGATGGGTATGTATGTTATTACTATCAGAGCATAGCAGATGGCACACCATTGACCAGCAGTGTGGCACAAAATATACAGGCCCGCCAGATAATATTGCCACAGCTCAATGTGCTGCAATATCAGGATGCGCTTACTGTAATATCTCTTACGCGCAATCAGAATCTTATACCGGGTAAGATTACCAGCTCCGATTTTGTATATACCACAGGCAACCTGTCTTTCTCCAACTCATACCTGCCTACCATTACCAGCGATGAGGAAATAGACATTGCTAATCTGCCGGCCAATCAGGGAACACCTACAAGCCGCACGTTGTATGAGCAGTTTAAGACGCTGATGGATACCTTGCTTCTGGAAAATACACAGCCAACGCTTTCTTTTCAGATGCAGTGCAGCTATGATTATTACATCAACGCCGATCTTGCTCCTGTAAATCTCCCGGTGCTTTTGCAAACGCTTGTATCTATAAATCTGGCTACAGAGTTATACCCGATGTTGCAAAACTGGGCAGATTATATTCATGGCTGGATGAGCACAAATGCACCTAATCAATTCAATGCAGCGCTGAAATTCAATCTGACGATCTTCTCAAACCTCACACAGCAACCATATCCTTTGGTAGTGCTTAATGATCTGTCCTTGTATCTTAGCTACATATCGCCAAACGCGCAGGCATAATTGAATGATGAGTGACTGAGAATGTTATATAGTCATTGTACGCTTTCCGGAAGGCTGTCATTTATTCGTAATGGCAGCCTTTTTTAAGGTTATCATTCCATCTGCTTTCTCAGGATTTGCTGCTTCTATGGGTTAAAAAGCGCCCATGCCATACAGTGTAAAAACGGTTTTATCAGAGCTCCCGCCACTTTACTTTTGAAATCCCCGCACGATTGTTACAAGCTGCACAGAATAATGTTTACAGCAGTAAAAAGAGGCACGGTTCAAAGCGTAAACTAGATACATGGCTTTATGGCTCAGATAGAAAATATTAAGACGAAAGAAGCGGTTTTTTTAAGCTCATACCACCTTTTTGGCCGTAACAGGGCGTTATGCAATACCTACATTCAGGCCAGCGATGTATCCCAGGCTCATGCCACAGTTTATTGGTCCGACTACTCCTGGCATATACGTGATCACAGCCGCAACGGTACGCTGGTCAACGGTGAAGTCATCCGGAAATCTACGGCCAGGCTTAATATCGGCACGCAGATAAAATTCGGAAGCATCAACGAGTTTACCTGGAATGTAACGGATACCCAGGCACCGGCTAATTATTTGAGATCGCTGGATAACAGGAACCGCATCCTGATACTGGATGCCTGCCGGGCATTGCCGGATGAGCAGAAGCCAGGCATGTTGTTTTACGTCTCGGATAATAATGAATGGATTGCAGAATCGGCGGAGCAGAAAATTATACTGACCAATGGCGTACGGTTCAGATTCAGCAATGAAGAATGGGAATTTGTAGCCAATGATGTCTTGTATGATACGCTGGATTACGGCTATATCGTTCAAAGCGCCTTTTTCAAATTCTGCATCAGTCCTAATGAAGAGGATATCAGGCTCACACTTGTCGTTGACGATCACGAATACGATTTGGGAAGGCGTTCTTATAATTATCTGCTGCTCGCGCTCACCAGAAAAAGGCTGGCTGATCTTAACTGTGGCCTGGCGGCCGCTGATCAGGGCTGGATGTACCGGCACGATCTGGAAAAAGACGTGAGCAGGGAGCTGGGCTATCAGGTAGATGAATACTATGTGAATCTCCAAATATTCCGCCTGAGGAAACAGCTGATGGAGATAAAGCCATTCGGACATTTATTCTCTAAAATAATAGAGCGCCGCACGGGAGCACTGCGTTTTATGTTCCCACAGGTAAAGCTGATTAAGGATGATGTATGCATCGGGGAAATTACCTGCTCCTGAGGCTTGCATAAAGGAGTACGGCAAAGTACGTAAGCCTTGCTCTGCGCCATGTAATTCACCATGAACAAGCCCACTGTTGATGCAGGAAGCATCCTTGAATGCAACCTCAGAGAGTATAGAATACTTGATCAGATAGGGCAGGGTGGCTTTGCGAAAATATATAAGGCCATACAGCCTGATACCGCACAGTTGGTAGCCATAAAAATACTAACGCATCATGAATCATTGCCTCCGCATATAAGGTTGCAATACACCGCGCGATTTGAATACGAGCTGCACATATGCGCCCGCCTGAATCACCCGTATATATTGAAACTGTTGGACAAAGGCTATCTGGACAGTGGTGAGCTGTGCGGCATTTTCGAATACATTCCCGGAGCATCGCTGCGGGAGATCATAATAGAGCGGAACAGCTGGTCTGCAGCTAAGACCGGTACGCTGATGGGGCGGGTGCTGGAAGCGCTCTACTACCTGCACGCAAATGAAATAGTACATCGCGATCTCAAGCCGCAGCATGTTATGATTGCAACGAAAGGCGCGGAGCAGTATCCCGTGATCGTGGACTTTGGTATCAGCGAGCTGCTTTCCGGCAATGCATTTTCTGATATAGTTTTTTTGCCGAGTATTGGTACGCCGGCATACAGCGCGCCCGAGCAGCTGCGCGGTGAGCGGACAATGCCCGTATCAGATATCTATAGCTGGGGGCTGATGCTTCTGGAATGCCTTACAGGGCGCAGGGCCATACAGGGCAGTTCGCAATCTGAAATTATACGTCAGCAGCTTGAAATGCCATGCATTTTTATACCGGCTGAAATATCAGGACATCCCATAGCAGAATTGCTAAAAAAAGTGCTTCAAAAAGATGGCTGCTATCGCCTGAATAGTGCAGATGCCGTACTGCAGGAATATGCCAAGATTGATTTCAATAATCTGCCCTGCAAGGCTCATTTGTACACGCAACAAAATGATTCAGCTGATGACATCACGATCATCAGTGACTATGAAAATCCATAAGAAAGCGGATAGAATCAGCCGGTAATTTCTCGGCGCCGATACCGTTGAAAAACGCTACCTCAGCTCTCTGAATGTATGTAGCATTGCAGCCATAAAACAACAGTAAATCCGCTGTGTTTAGACCAATTCAATCATGAAAAAAGCAACGGCATTCCAAGCCTGCAATGCGATCGCATTAATTACAACAATCCTCTTTTTTAGCTGCAGTTCCCGAAAGATAGCCACTCAATCGGCGCATCATAATAAGGCCGGGAAAAGCCAATTCAATTTTCTGTTTTTTTCAGATGTGCATTTGGATACCACACTTGCTTATTCAGATTACGGACAGGATGCCGGGCAGGATTTGTGGGGTGCTTTTCATGGAAAGATCGATTCCATCTTAAACAGCCCGACCCCGCCGGCGTTTGTATTATATACCGGCGATCTGCCAAGGCATAATCTGGATTCGGCTGACCGGAGCGCCATCTTTAAAATTATGCTGGATAGCCTGCGAACAATGGCGGCAGTGAAGCACATTCCGTTCTTTTATCTGCCGGGCAATAATGATGCGCAGGATACGGACTATTGCTTCTTTTCAAATAACCATACCAATATTTTTTCTCTTAACGGAATATACCCTTATCCCTACAATACATTCAACATTTCGCAAACACCGGTTGCCAGTGGCGCTTACATGCTCAACGACTCCAACATAGCAGCAGGCTATTACAGTGCGAAAATTAAAAACGGCCTGCGCATCATCAGCCTTAATTCTGTGCTGTGGAGCAATTCGCTTTGTTACTTCTGTTCAGAAAACTGTGGTGATCAGGAAATTGCAGGAAATAAAGAAATGGCTTGGCTGAAAAGGCAGCTGGCTGCCGCTGCAGGCGCCGGCGATCAGGTGTACCTGGCAATGCACGTACCGCCCGGAATGGATGCTTTTCAGACGATGAAATATGGAAAAGATGTACCCATGTGGAACAAGTCCTACGGGTGGCAGGATACATTTATGAATGATCTTTCTACTTACAGAAGTAATATTGCGGGGATCTTTTACGGCCATACGCACATGGATGAATTCCGTCTGATATATCCGCCATCCCGTACCAATGAAATGACGCAGGTGGCCATCTCGTGCCCGGGTATTTCACCAATAAATGGTAACAATCCAGGCTTCAAAATAGTAACCGTTGATTCCAAAAGCATGTATCCTACAGACTTTACCACGTATTATGCCACTGTAAACAAGATTGTCTGGCAGACGCCTTATCGTTTTTCAGATTACAAGTCTATGTACCATGTCAATGGCTATACGATCTATGATGCGTTATTACAAATGTCTTCCGCACAACAGTTGAGTGTGCTGGATACAATTTATGCCGTCAAGAGAGCAGTGCCTCATACTTATGATAAGTATGGAATTGAAGTAAGATAGACCTGAATTAATCGGGCTGACTAATTTTTAATAATCCTGATTTCTGTATCATAAAAATTATAAAAACCCGGAACGGATGTTTCGGGTTTTTTAGTTTAAAAATGGATATACATCCTAAAACCTGCCAAAGCTCACAAGCAATCCTCCGGCAAAAATGAGCAGGCCTCCAACGAGGACAGATGATGTAGGTACAGTGCCAAAAGTAAAGTAGGTTATGATCTGCCACACTACAAACAGCGTAGCGATGTAAAGACCAACTACCTTGCCAAACTCAACCGGCGCAAGGTTCAGGATCAGTCCATACCCAAAGAGTAAAACAGAACCTGCAATACCCAATAATACCCGGTATAGCCCCGTATGATTGTAGATACATTTTCTTATGAGTGCATCTCCTGAAACTTCTAATGTGGTAGCAACAATTAAAAAGAAGACAGTAAGTAAGGTTTGATTAATCTTCATGCACAAATTTAAAACAGAAAAGCCACCTTATCCGGTAGCCTTCTTCTTTTCTCTAATGATCAACAGCAATGTAGCCGGTTATACAATAGGCTTCGCTACGCTGGTTCCTAAAATCTTCATTGCCTGATTGTAAAGATCCCGACGCTCCTGTAATCCATTATCGCCGCCGTTGATGGCGCGGCTGATAGCATCAATCTGTCCCTTGTCGGCTTCATCGAGCAGCTTTTTATTAATGGCAAATACCCACGCGGCGCTATCCACTGCCCAGAAATCACTGGAACGTACGTTGCCGACAACCGTCTTGATGTCCTGCTTCAGATAGGCAGCATAGGTAGTGAACATACTCCTGCCGGTAATCTGTATAAAGCCTGCCCCGCGGAAAAGCCAGCCGTCACCGGGCTGGATATTGCCCAGTTTGCTTTTGGGTGAGCGATTGACATCTGCATACACCGTATTAGCGATAGCCTGCTGATCTGCGGGATGAGCGCTGCTGCGACCCTGCTGCGTTGCAAGAGCCTGATGGGTCTTGTAATAAGAAAAGGTATTCATCAGTCCCTGTACACTGTAATTGAGATTCTCAGACATGGCGGTGAACTGGGCACTTTCATGAATCAGTTGAGCCAGGTAGGCTGCTACCCGCAAAGGAGTATTGATATTGTATTTTACGAAAACAGGATTGAGATTTTCTACCAGTGTCTGGCATCGGTCTGTGCTGTTGTTTGGCGCTAAAGCTTTGAGCTGGGTGGCTGTTATGTTCATTGGTGTGGATTTTAGCTAAGGTTGTAAAAAATGTTCATGTAAAAACCCGTTTTTAAACGGTAATTAATTGCAGGCGATCATCTCCCAAACTTTAGAAAATCGTATCGGTTTCAAAATATCGCGGGCAGATAGTATTATTATCATTAAGACACTATCTGATTTTCAGGAATGTTCCGCATTGAGCAAATATTTACTGCGGAATTCAAGTAATTGATTATCCAATACCTATAAGTGATGATTCAATGCTTACAAGTGTCTGTTCTTATCAATAGATGGCAAAATCGCGCGTTGAGTACCGGGCGGGTAGTGATAGGCCATTTCTGAATGGTCATTTTCCATTTTTGGGTGATTTATTCTGTTTCCCGCAGCATCTCCATTTGGCCCATTCCCCTTCCGCCGGAAGAGCGCAACGGCCAATCGCCGCCACAACGGTAAGACCTCCATGCCTCCGGGCATGATTATTACCCATGTCTGATAAAGCCAGAGATGAGATTTTCAAACAAAGTATGCCTCGTTACAGGTGGTGGCTCAGGCATCGGGCGGGCCACCTGCGAGCGGTTTGCCGCAGAAGGCGCAACAGTAATAGTTATTGACCGCGATGAGACGGGGGGTAATGAAACAGCAAGCAGCATAGCAGCAGCCGGCGGCGAGGCAAAGTTCATCAAAACCGATATCGGGGTGGCAGAGCAGATTGAGCAATGTGTGCAGCAGGTAGTGACCGTTTATAGTAAGGTAGATGTGGTGGTAAACAATGCCGCCATGATGACCTTCACGCCAATCATAGATCTGGACCCGTCCGACTGGGACCGTGTGATGAATGTAAATCTGCGCTCAGTATTCCTTTTCTCAAAATACTGCCTGCCGCATATGCAGAACGGCGCTTTCGTCAACATATCATCGGTGCATGCCCATCAGACCACGCCCAACGTCATTCCCTATGCAAGTACCAAGGGCGCTATAGAAGCCTTCACCCGTGGCATGAGCCGCGAATATGAGCCTGCACAGGCGCGCTTCAACGCAGTGGCTCCCGGCGCGGTAGATACACCTATGCTCTGGAGCAACCCGAACGTAAAGAGCGGCAAGGAAAAGATAGAAGGCGCCATAGGCAAGCCGGAAGATCTGGCAGCGGCCATCTGTTTCCTGGCGGCAGACGAGGCAAAATATATAAATGGCACCACGCTTGTAGTAGACGGAGGCCGCCTGGCTATTTTATAATTCAGCCCACATCCAATTACCAGTCACCAATTTCCCATATTTAAAATATGTCTGCCAATAAATTTATGTTTGCCACCGGCATCGAAAACAGCTATCCGACTATCCTGGTGGATGGTAAGAAAGTGCGGGTGGATGAGATGGAAAAGACCGGTCATTATCAGCGCTTCCGCGAAGATTTTGCCCTCTTGGGCGACATGGGCATTGAGTTCCTTCGCTACGGTCCGCCTTACTATAAAACGCATACCGGACCTGGCCGGTACGACTGGTCCTTTACCGATGAAGCCTTCAATGAATTGCGTGCGCTGAGCATTACACCTATTGTAGACCTTTGCCACTTCGGGGTGCCCGATTGGGTGGAAAGTTTTCAGAACCCCGACTGGCCACAGCATTTTGCCGAGTATGCGCGGGCATTTGCAAAGCGCTTCCCTTACATTCAGTTTTACACCCCGGTCAATGAGATCTATGTAGCTGCCACTTTCTCGGCGCAGTATGGCTGGTGGAATGAATGCCTGAGCAGTGATCTTGCCTTTGTTACTGCGCTAAAGCATCTCTGCAAAGCTAATGTGCTGGCCATGCAGGCCATCCTGGATGTACAGCCCGACGCTACATTCATCCAAAGCGAATCATCAGAATACTTTCATGCAAACAGTCCGAAAAGCCGCGCCACCGCCGATTTTCTCAACCAGAAACGTTTCCTGTCGCTCGATCTCTCTTACGGCCACCCGGTAGATGTGACCATGTACAAGTATCTCTTGGCCAACGGCATGACGGATGAGGAGTATCAGTGGTTCGACCAGGCGCGCATCAAGGCGCGCTGCATTATGGGTAACGATTATTACATCACCAACGAGCACCTGGTGCTGGATGACGGCAGCACCCGCGCCTCCGGCGAGATCTTCGGTTATTATATCATTACCCGGCAATATTATGACCGCTATCACCTGCCGGTAATGCATACCGAAACAAACCTCAGCGAGCCCGGCTCAGTACAATGGCTTTGGAAGGAGTGGGCTAACATCTATCGCTTCAAGCAGGATCTCTTCCCGATCGTTGGCTTCACCTGGTTCAGCCTGCTCGATCAGGTCGACTGGGACTCTGCCTTACGCAACAACGCCGGCAATATAAATCCGCTTGGCCTCTATGATCTTGACCGGAAAATACGCCCCGTAGGGCGCGCTTATAAAAAGCTGATTGCCGACTGGAAAGACGTACTGGCAGAAGAAAGCTACGGTCTGCATTTTAATTATTGATTCCCATATGGCAACCCACCCGAATGAGGCCGGTTTTTTGAACAGATCGCTACACACCGGCGCACGGCTGCTGCATATAGCCGATGCGGCCGGCAGTATACAATGTGCCATTACCAATTATGGCGCACGCCTCGTCAGCTGCATTGTGCCGGATAAAGATGCACATAATAAAGATGTAGTGCTAGGCTACGACACCCTCGCCGCTTACTGCCAACAGTCCGAGGATTATATGGGCGCGATTGTAGGCCGCTGCGCCAACCGTATTGCCTGTGGTCGCTTCACGATTGCGGGAAAGGAATATCATACTACGCAAAATGAAGGCGCGAACACCCTGCACGGCGGCACAACTGGTCTGCATGCGCGGCTATGGACTGTTGCAGCGCAGACAAAGGAATCAGTAACGCTTACCCTTCAATCGCCCGATGGCGACGAAGGCTTTCCCGGCAACCTCAGCATTGAGGTGACATACACCGTATCGACCAATGGCACCCTTGCCATCCGGTACCGTGCCATTACGGATGCGCCAACGCCCGTAAACATCAGCAACCACGCTTACTGGAACCTGAATGGGGAAGGCCACAGCACTATAGAGGACCATGAGCTGCAGCTGAATGCCGACGCATATACTCCGGTGGATGCAGTGCTGATACCAACCGG
This sequence comes from Chitinophagaceae bacterium, assembly GCA_965200035.1. Classification (GTDB taxonomy): domain Bacteria; phylum Bacteroidota; class Bacteroidia; order Chitinophagales; family Chitinophagaceae; genus UBA1952. Next base: position 4,107,943 of record OZ241334.1, read on the forward strand.
CGCAATTATCCCCGTAGAAGGGACACCATTTGATTTTCGTACAGCACGAACTATTGGCTCTAGGATTGGTTCACCGGACATACAATTGGAATATGGCAAAGGGTATGACCACAACTGGGCATTGGCCGCACATGATGGTCCCGCAGTTGTACTCTGTGCCACCGGCTCCGGCATTACAATGCGCTTGTTTACTGATGCCCCCGGCCTGCAGTTTTACAGCGGGAATGGGCTCGATGGTACGCGCACCGGCAAAAACGACCACACTTACGAGTATCGGAGTGCGGTAGTGCTCGAGCCTCAGGCTTTCCCGGATAGCATACATCATGGTAACTTCCCGGACGTTGTGCTTGCGCCGGGAGCGGTATATGCCAGAGAGGACGTGTATGTTTTTACAAAACAAAGCACGGCCGGGTAACGGTTATTGCTTATTCCACCGCATGGGGCAGCTTAGCATAAATGCTCACCAGCAGGCAGGCTCATAATCAGAAGAATAAATCTATCAGATGCAACCTCAGAATGATGTAACGGAATTTCATGATGACGACCAGAACCCGTTGCCACGCGCAGTCATCCGCCCCGGTACTGCTTTAATGCTCGATGGTGACTGGCTTTTCTCGCTCGACCCCACGGATTCCGGGCTCACGGATAAATGGTACCTGAGGCATCAATACACACGCACAGCACACTGGCCGGGGAGCGTAGAAGCATATATGGCCAAGGATGGGCAGCCCGAACAATTCTGGCAGGATAAGATCGTAGTTTGGTATGAGCGCACTTTCCCATTGCCGGAGCAGCCTGTTAAAGATGGAAAGCCCCACGATGCTTTGCAGCTCACATTCGGGGCATGTGGGTATGAAACGACTGTATGGCTGAACGGTGTGCAACTAAGCACCCTCGAAGGAGAGGCTGTGCATACCGGAAAATATACCTCCTTTTCTTACGAGCTTAGTGAAGAATTACTGCAGCCGGTCAACAGGCTCACCGTACGCATTGCGGATAATATGAGCGCAGATACTACGCGCGGAAAGCAAGAGTCGCACGTGTACAAGCGGGGCGGCATCTGGTACCAGACCAATTCGGGCGCCATCCGCAGCGTATGGGTGGAAACCGTACCGCGGAACAGGCTCAGATCGCGCGTAGGAGTAGTGAGCATTGTAGAGGATAACCTGGTACGGATCAACCTGACCACACGGATACAGGATGCGGGCGATTACATCATCCGCCTGAAGATATTTCACCGGAAGCAGGAAAGTCCCGAGCCAATAGCCGTAGATGAATTTGCGCTGACGCTGGAAGCCGGGCAGAAACAGCAGCGGGTAATGATTGAGATCCCCGATGCGCAGTTGTGGTGCCCGGAGAACCCTCACCTCTACCGGCTGGTAGCGCAATTGGTGGATGCAAGCGGCTATGCAGCAGAAATTGAAACGAGAATTGGCCTGCGCAAAATAGAGGCGCGCGGCGGCTGTGTGTACCTCAACAACAAGTCGCTGTATCTGGATGGCATTCTTTACCAGCCAGGTGTTTCTACTTACGAGGAGATCAGGCGCCATATGTATTCGATGAAGGAGCTGGGCTGTAACCTCGTGCGGATCCATATTGCCGGGGTGGATCCCCGTGTTTACCAGCTGGCAGATAAGATAGGCCTGCTGCTCTGGGTGGAAGTGCCCAGCCCTCATGCCTCCAATGCAACCAGCCGTGCCAATCACCGCAATGAACTGCTGAGAATGCTTTCGCTGATAGAGTCAAATCCGTCAGTGGTCATCTGGAGCCTTTACAATGAAGACTGGGGAGTGCAGGATATAGCAACCAGCATGGAGACGCGTCAGTACATTATTGATACCTATCACTACATGCAAATCGACCATCCACAGTTTTTAGTGGTGGATAATGATGGCTGGCAGCATATCTCATTAGAGGGCAGGTTAAAATCGGACCTGCTGACGGCTCACCTTTACACTCCGGAAATAGGGCGGTGGCGGGAGCTGCTCGACTGGCTCGTAAATGGCCGGCTGAGCGGTGTAGCCGCATTCCCCTTGGTAGTAGGCGATCCTTTCTTCTTCCGCAGGCAGGTGCCGTTGATTGTCAGCGAGTGGGGCGGCTTTGGCTTCCGGGATTATGGCGGGCCGGGGGATGATGCTGCGCGCGCAGCACAGATCCGCGTGTACAAGCAGGAGCTCAGGAAGCGGGAGATTGCAGGGGATGTATATACACAGGCCACCAATATCGAAGATGAAAAGAATGGCCTGATAGACGCAGCAACCGGTGAGCTGAAAGTGCCTGCCGGCCTGATGCATTCTGATAAAGAGTAGAGAGATTTTGTAAGCTGCGCTCCGCGATAAATTCAGAAACCGTTATGAGCAGGATTGCCTATGTGGATAAAGGCCTATAAAAGCTGGCCGGTACACCTGCAACATCAACCTGCGCCTGAAAAAGATTGCCGGACAGCGGATATTGTTCCAACTGCGCATCACTGAGCTCTACCCGTGCCGTAGTGATGAATAGTGTCTTCAGATCTATACCTCCTAAAGCGCAGGATGAGGTATGGGGTGCGGGTACTTTTATCTGCTGCAAGAGCTTGCCGGTGAGCGGATCATACCGGTTCACACTGCCGGCTCCCCACATAGCGATCCATAATTTATCTTCAGCATCAATGGTCATGCCATCCGGTGCGCCATCGCTTTCGGGTATTTGAATAGCAATACGGCGGTTGGTAATATTCCCTGTTGCGTCATCATAATCAAAAGCCTGAACACATTGGGTAGGCGTATCGTTGAAGTACATAGTCCGCTTATCGCCCGTCCATGCAATGCCGTTGGAAATACCCAGATTCCGGAGCTTCTCGTGCAAGCTGCCATCGGCATCCAGCCGGTACAATATTGCTGCACCGGGTATACCATCCATGGCCAGTGTACCTACCCAGAATCGCCCGGACGGATCACATTTGCCATCATTAAAACGGATATCCGGCGTCGTGATGGGGTTGATCAAAAAAATAGCCGCGCCGGTGGTTATATTGATGTAATGAATGCCATTTTGCAGGGCTACCAGTACATTTCCATCCTGAACGGGCACCACAGTGCCTGCTTTTGCAGCCAAAAAAAAGTACTCATCGATACCTGTGGCAGGATCATAAATATGTAGCGCGCAGCCGATAATATCTACCCAATACAGTCTTTGATCCTGCCAGTTCCAGACAGCTCCTTCACCCAGCTCAGCTTGTGCGTGCAAAAGGGGAGATGCTATGATGGAATTTGAGCGCTCAATATTATCTGCCATAAATTATTCTTGCTTTAGATTAATCCTGACAAAGCTGTTTCAAAAATATTAGGACTTTTCCGGAGTTAAATACACTCTACTGATCTTTAGTCTCCTGCCTGCTGTAAACCGCATATTGGCCGGCAATCGTAATTTCATCCGCATCTTTCAGGATGAGCTCTTTCGGCTTCGCGATGATACCCGTCAGCTCCATGGCCGCTTTATATTTTTTTACCAGCACCGCACTGCCTGCAAGTATGATTGTTCCGTTATAGTCTTGTGGAAAAGCCGTCAGCTCGTAGCCAATCAGTAGTCCGCTCAGGTAATGGTAATTTGCTGTTTTTGATCTTTTCCTGAACAGATCAGCCGTTCTTACGAGGAATAGCTGATGCAGCAGATTATTTGCAGCTCCCTCTTTTACGCCCTGGTCAAAATGCACTCTGTTATCGGGTGTGTCGAAATCATTATCCTCCTCAACAGATGAAGTCAGAATGCTTTTGGTACCAAGCAGAGAGAAAAGCTCGCCGGTCAGGAAAGTTTGAAACGATACCACCCGGCCGTTCTTTACCAGCGCATGCTTTGAATGAGTGCCCGGATGTATCACCAGCTGTTCCTCCGGACGATTGGGAATGGCACAGCCCACGATCTGCGTCTCTTCACCACGCATTACATCATCTTCTGTTTTGGCACCGGATATCAGCATTGCTGGATAAGGAAATGCATCACTGGCAGGGATCATTTTTGTGCTGAGGTCAGTGCCATCTAGTGCAAACGGAAGCGCTTTATACGGCACTTCCATCATGCCGATCGTAGAGGATGCCATGCCTGATATAACGACGGGAACACCATCTAATGTGCCGGTTCCCTGCGCTTCCAGATTACGGATGTTTTCCCGGATGACCGATAGGTAAAAGGAGATCCGCTGTTCTTCCGGCAGGCTGCTTTTACACCATTCTTCATAAACGGTGCTGTTGCCCTGCTTGCTGCTCACTTCTGCTATGATCTTAAAGCCAGCTAACTCAACCAGCCATAGCCGGAAGGCTGTGGTGCCCCAATCGCAGCTCAGAAACCGGGTAAGTTGCGCCATCATTTCTTGGTTTTCATTGCTTGTATAATTCAGGAAATAGCCGTTGCTACGAAGCTCACCATTCGGCAATGCTGCCATCTTCATTCCGCCATATCGGGTTGTGCCAGTCGTGGCCGATTTTTGCGCGCTCAATCACATAAGCTTCATTCACTTCTATGCCGAGTCCCGGTCCGTCAGGTATAGTTACGAAACCTTTCTCATAATTAAATACCGTGCGGTCGGCAATGTAATCCAGCAGGTCATTGTCTTTATTGTAATGAATGCCCAGGCTCTGCTCTTGTATAAATGCATTGTGGCAGGTAGCATCCACCTGCAGGCAGGCGGCAAGCGCTATAGGGCCCAGCGGGCAATGTGGCGCAGCAGCCACATCAAATGCCTCGGCCATCGAAATGATCTTTTTACACTCCGTAATGCCGCCCGCATGGGAAAGGTCCGGCTGGATGATATCTACATAGCCATCTGTCAACAGCTGCCGGAACTGCCACCTGGAGAACATGCGCTCCCCTGTGGCGATCGGAATATTCACATGCCTGGATATTTCGCGCAGCGCTTCATTGTTTTCGGCTAGTACGGGCTCTTCGATAAACATGGGATGATAGGGCTCCAGCTCTTTAGCCAGCACCTTGGCCATCGTTTTATGAACGCGGCCATGGAAGTCTACCCCGATGCCGACATTCGGCCCTACCGCGTTTCGCACGGCTGCAATGCGCGCAACCGATGCTTCGATCTTTTTAAAAGAATCCACATAGTTCATCTCCTCGGTTGCATTCATTTTAAGTGCTGTGAAGCCTTTGCTTACAACTGCTGTTGCTGCTTCGCCTACATGTTCGGGCCGGTCGCCGCCTATCCACGAGTACACCCGTATTTTATCGCGCACTTTCCCGCCCATAAGCATATGCACCGGTGCATCGTGGTATTTTCCTTTAATATCCCACAGCGCCTGGTCAATGCCTGCAATGGCACTCATGAGGATGGGGCCGCCACGATAGAAGCCGCCTCTGTACATGACGTTCCAGTGGTCTTCAATGTTCAGCGGGTCCTTCCCGACAATGTTCTCCATCAGCTCTATTACAGCAGCCTTTACCGTAGCCGCGCGCCCTTCAATCACAGGCTCGCCCCAGCCAGTAATGCCTGTATCGGTTTCCATCTTCAGGAAGAGCCAGCGCGGTGGCACCTGAAATAACTCGTATCCGGTAACTTTCATAATGTTTTTTTAGGAAGCGGGCGTTATTGCCCGGATGAATTGCCTGGCCTTTTCTGTAAGCGATTGAAGGTAAGCATCAGTCACTGGCTGGCTGGTATCGGTGAGCGCGCTGCCGAGGCCGAAAGCCACCGCGCCGGCATTCTGGTATCCGGCAATCGTATCCAGCGTAACTCCGCCGGTAGGCATAAGCGGAATATGGGGCAGCGGGCCGCGCATATCCCGGAAAAAAGAAGTTCCGATGCCTGCCGGAAAAACCTTGATGATGTCGCCGCCACAGGTATAAGCGGCAAGGATTTCTGTAGGCGTCATGCCACCGGGAATGCTTATAGCGCCATATTTTTTAGTCATTGCAATCGTTGCCGGATCAAACGTCGGCGAGACGATAAATCCGGCCCCGGACAATATTGCCGAGCGGGCTGTTTCCGGATCAAGTACGGTGCCGGCGCCAATGAACATTTTATCGGCCATTGCGTCGGCCACCATCTCTATAAGTTTTAGGGCTCTTGGTGTATTTACGGTTACCTCAACTACACGGATGCCGCCATCATAAAGCGCCTGTATACGTGGCAGCAGATCATCCAGAGTTCCGCCCCGGATGATGGCTACGATCTTATGATCAAGAATATATTGAAAGGACATTGCCATGCGGAATAAGTGAATGAAGAATGGTTAAGCCAACAGGAAAACTGTCTGTAAGGTATCGCAACTAAATCATGCCGGGAAGATTAGAAAAGATTTCCGATAGCTTATCTATTTGTAGAACGTAGATAACGCTGCTGATTAAGAGCAGGCATTAGTTAAAATTTAACCGAAACGTCTTACATGAAGATTCATCTGATTTTTATTCAGTACACAGTTTTATGATTATTACGATCTAATTATTGATCTGCGAATGCCGGATTATCCTTCGTGTAATGAAAGCCCGGCTAAGTGTAACGAAATATCCGCCTGGTAGGACAGGGCAACCGGGACATGTCTGTAAATAATAGCTTGCTGCTATTGCAAACAATTCAACTATCAGGTCATGTATGAAATGCTGTCTGCATGTGCCCATGCACCCCCTTTTGTAAAAAGGAATCCATACTTCAATTTTTCCTTTTTACTTAAATAAAAATACCATGAAGAAAATAATTATTTTAATCTGTTTGTGTTTTTCAGCAGGCTTGTCTGTGAATGCACAGAGCAATGAATGGATCTTCTCGCCGAATTTGCACATGAATACAACAACAGGCGCATTTACCACGATTCCTGCCAGCAGCGATTTCGCTAGTTGCATTTATACCAATCAGCGACTGGGTGTATGCTCCAACACTTTATCGGGGCTGCCGGAAGATTACATCGCATTTAATAGCTGCGGTCTTTATAAAGCCAATGGAGATTCACGTAAGCCGGGTGGGGTCGGTAATCTTTTCGGGCTTCCCGGAAGCTGCCATACCTTTTACTCCGTTGGCTGGACCCGTGGCGATCAGGCACCGCACGGACAGCAGGATATGTTCATCCTGTATGAATTGGACGCGACAGACCGCGATACCATTAAGCAGGTGAGTCAGCAGGTGCTGATCGCCCCTATGGCTATTTTTTCCAATACAAATGAGGCGGTCGGCCCTTTGGGCACTTATGGCCGGCGCTATATTTATGCAGCGGACGATAATAATATATCCGTCTTTCACATTTCTGTATATGGAAATATTTATCCGGATTATACCATTCCGCTTAGTGGTATAGGTCCATTGGATAATGATGTGAAGATGGAAGTTTCACCGGATGGAAACAGTCTCTTTATGGTTACACAAACTCAGAATGTTTATCGTTATGATCTTGTGGCAGGTACTTTTAATCTGGTAAAATCTCTTCCTGCGAATACCGTCGCTGGTATGGAATTCGTACCTGCTGTGGTATCGGGCAGCACTTATGACCGTTTGTATATCAGCTATCACAGCACAAATCCAACCGTAATTATCGGTGATCTTATTTATGTTGAATTTGATCCGTCCGGGCCTACCACGCATACAGGATTTTTACCCTCAACAGTCTCCGCTTATCAGTGCGGCTTTTCAGAAATTGAGCTTGCGAAAAACGGGCTTTTGTATTTCGGATATAATCCTGCTCCTGCATCATCAGGAATTATTCCCACGGGTAGCCTATATACACTGGACCCGGCTACAGGAACTGCTTCTGAAGTTCATTTATCGGGCGGAGCAGCTATTCCACTGACTAATATCGAGCAGGGAAGCGGCTATTTAATACAAACCCAGATCGATGGTGATGACTATAATTATGCCTGCGCTGATGGATGCAACAGCGACTTTACCATTACTTACAATACCAATAACCCACAGGATGTAATTTTTACACCTGCCGATCACACGAATTCCAATACTTATGAATGGACCTTCAGCGGAGGTGTTGGCCTTGTCCCTAACCCGCCGCCGCATAATCCGGTAAACATAACCTTCCCATCAGGTGGCGGTGGTTACAGTGCTACGTTGAAAGTAACAGATCCTCCTAACCCATGGAATGAATGCTTTACCCAGGCGAATTTCTGCCTGCCTGCGGATCCGATGGTTTCGGCGGGCGATCCATCACTTGGCGCCGGCAATTGCAGCGGCCCTCCGGAATTTAAGATTGAGGATAATGGTAAGTATCTGACATTGGTTCCTTCGACCGGCGGATCATACTACAATATTGAATGGGGCGATGGCCAGTCTACGTTTGATCCGGTTGTTTCGGCGGGCGCCATATACAAGCACTATTACACCAATCCTTCTTTACCGTTTTTAAGCTCTGTTCCGGGTACCTACACTGTATGCCTGCAAACAGGCTACGGATCGGGCAACTGCCGGAAATGCATGGATGTATGTGTCAATTACCGCACACTGGGCGCTCAGGTTGAAGATCATCCCAGACCTGCTCCTGCTGCTACTTCTGTTCCTGTAGCAAATACAATTACCCGTGAAGGATTTTATTTTGGAAGCATTTATCCTAATCCGATAAAAGACAAAGTGAGTATAGAAGTGATCGCCGCACAAAATGAACAGGTGTCGCTGCAGTTAACAGAGATCACCGGCAAAAAAGTGCTTGAACGGGACTACCAACTTTACAAAGGACGAAATAAGCTGGAGATTTCGTTGAGCGGTGTGAGCAGTGGCATTTATTTAATAGAGATGAAGGGGAAAAAGCAGTCAGTCAGAGCTAAAGTTGTGAAGGATTAGCGAAACGGACTCCACGGAAATGATGGAATAAATAAGTTATTTATCCCGGATATCAGATAAACAATGCCGCCGGAAGAGCGGCATTGTTTTGCTTTATACGATTGGATGAAGCAGCGCGTGTGCTGCAAGAACCTAGTGGGTGATCTTATTGAATACTTTCAGTAATTGCTCCCTAGCATCTCTGGCAAGCGGTATTTCCATGCCGTCATTCATTACGATGGTTCCATTATTGTTGTATTTATTTACATAGTTCAGATTGATGATGAAAGAACGATGTACCTGCAGGAAAGATCCGGTTTTAAGCAGATCCTTAAACTTACCGATGCTGTAAGAGCTCAGCATTTCCTTTGCGCCAATCATAAGTCTCGTATACCGTGCTGTACCTTGCAGGTACAGAATGTCTGCCATATCTATAAATTGCATTCCGCTGGTATTCGGTATTCCTATTTTCGGCCTTACTGCTGTAATGGATGCCTGCAAAATGTTTTGTGCTGCCAGATGTTTGTTTCTTATCCGCTCAACAACTTTATTCACGCATTTCAGAAGCATAGTATCTTCTAATGGTTTAAGCATATAGCCGGAAGCTGAAAGATTAAAGGCATCAAGCGCATGATCCGGATCTGCAGTTACAAAAATAACCTCGCTTTTCAGGTCGGGCAGCAGATTAAGCAGGGCTATACCGCTTTTCTGCGGCATAGCGATGTCAAGAAATACGATGTCTGCAGGCGCATTGCGCAAGGCTTCATAAGCCGGCTTCCAATGATTATAGGTACCGATAATGATCATGTCGCTAAACAGATCATGGATCATGTCCTCAAGCTGGGCTACAGATTTAGGCTCATCATCGACAATCATACAGGTGAATGTATCCTTCATTGATAGTATTTTATCGTTATTACTACTGTGGTACCTGTCTCCGGGAGCACATGATCAATATAAACCAGATCAAGCTGTATTTGCCGGTAAGAGTTGAAAATATGAATGAGCTCATTGGTTAGCTGAGTTCCATACGAGGAAGCAGAAGTATCGTTATCCCGTTGATATTGCCGGACGGCAGTGCGCCCGATTCCGTTGTCGGTGATCCGGCAGATCAGCTCACTTCGGGTAACTCCTTCTTTAAATTCAACCCGCAACGTTCCTTTGCCTTCTTTATGCATCAATCCATGATTAATCGCATTTTCCACGAGTGGCTGCAAGAGGAAGGCGGGAAGCTTTAGCCGGTGGTCCAGCGTATCATCCACGACGAGCAGATAATCGAACTTATGTTCGAAACGTGCCTGCTGCAGGGAGATATAATTGCCCAGATTTTCAACCTCCTCATCAAGGGTAATCAGCTTGTTTCGTACCGATTTGATATATGCCCGCAACAATTTGGAGAAGGCGATAAAATGATCCAGCGCTTCCCTTGTCTTTTGCTTCCGTATATAATAAAGCCCGGTATTGAGCGTGTTGAAAATAAAGTGCGGGTTGATCTGTGCATAAATTGACTTAAGCTCCAGCTCCAGTTTACGGTTCTTTTGCAAATGTTTTTTGCTGACGATACGCCTGGTCAGAATAACGAGCAGAAAGCAGGAGACGAGCAAAAATAAAATGCCAGTGGTCCATAGAGTTTTTTTTCCTGCCGGCGTTTGCCACCAGTAAGGAACAAGATAGATGATGATGTCGTTGCGATCGCCGGTCCAGATTTCATCTGATGCGATCAGGGACAAAGCGTAATACCTGCCCGGCAATAAATGTTGCAGAAAAAGCTCATTCCCGTTCAATGCATTCCAGGATGATTGCAACCCTCCGAGCCTGTATTGATAAGATAATTTACCTGTGCCATCCGGATTGATCAACTCCAGTAAAAGCTGTCTGTTCTCCTGATCCATACGGATCGTATCCTGTTGATGAATGTTGATCAGGCTGTCTTTATAATTAATCAGCAGCTTACAGGCAATCCTGTTCGGTTGAGTACACGCAGAGCGGCTACTATCCGTTATATTCACTTTGTACAGGCCTTTGTCGGTATTCAGCAATAAAGCGCTGTCGTCTGTCTGTAGGCCTGTCACAGAATGATAATTGCTGTATTTGTAATTATAGCAGGCAAAGGGTTCGAATAGGGCGGCTGGCCCTTCGATCTTTGAAATAAATATTCCCGGCTTACCGGCAACGATCAGCCGGTCATTTTGCAGCGAGATGAACATGCCGGCCAGCGGGTAGTGGATAAGCGCTTCCCGAAGCAGATTCTTCCTAGTATTATAAATAAATAACCTCGTTTGATCTTTTATAAAAACATTTCCGGAATGGTTGTCTATAATGATCTGAGAGATTTTCTTTAAGCCGTAGCTTCTGAATAAAGGGCTTTGTTCAATATATCCATCAGCTCTTAAAAAGTAAAGTCTGATCTGCCGCTCACTGTAAGTCCAGAAGGTCTTTTGCAAAGAGTCGAAAGTAAATCCTTTAGACATATAGTTATTTTTGAACTGCCCGATGTCCAGCATGCTGTCGGCAGACCATTTAAAGCGACAAAATCCCATCATGTGTGCGATGCCATATAATGCATCGCCATAAAAAAATCCATCTTTCAAAGGACCGCTTTTATGATATACAAAAGGCTGAAGTGATGCCGCAGGACCATCAAGCTGATAACTGTGCGCGGGTCGACCTGTTGAGAAATAGCTGCTCATCTTTCCCTGCCGGTCAAGCCAGTAAATATCATTTCCGGCCAGTACCAGTGAATGGCTACTATCGTAACGGATCACCTTTTTTATATCATTCACAAACGGATAAGTCTTATAAGATATTTCCTTTCTGCCGATGGTTGCTATAGCATGTAGGTCTTTATTCCACCAGCAGCCACCCCTTACAGACTGTCCCACGAACTGGTAGTTTTTCAGATCCACTGAATCAATCTTTTCAAACTTATTATGATGATTATCCCGGTACATACCATTCATCACCGTGGCGGTACAGGTTCCCCAAAAACTGTTTTCAAACACATAAGAAACCGTTTGCCGGCTCAGTGCATCACTGAATAAATAAGTATGCACCTGATGCATCAGCGCATCGTATTGATAGACCTTTTTATTGGTGACGAAATACATGGACCGGCCGGCATGATAAAGGTTGTACACATGCTCATCCTTATCTTTTATTACCGGCAGCATTAAAGTATGGCCATTTGTAAGGTCAGTTGTATAGATGGCGCTACTATCAAACCAACAATTAATCAGGTACTTTTCAAACAGGTAACTTCTGTTCATATGCGCCAGCGATGTATCTGCTTTATAAAAGCGACCATCTGTCCTGCAAAGCAGTCGCTGCCGGAAGCCGGTCAGGCCTGGTTCCAGCGTGTAGATATTTTCTTTTTTTCGTAGCAATACACCACCGGAATCTCTTATGTAGAGCTGATTTAAGTTAGAAGAAGGCAGAACAGGATAGCTATATAAAGTGTCGTTGTATTCAATAAACAATTGCTTATCCGCATAAGAGTTTCCGAAAATTACACAACCCCTGTAATTACGGATATTGGTGGGTTTTATGATCAGCGGATTGTGTACGGCGAAAGGTTTGCTGTACCTGTCTTTATAAATATAACCTACCTCATCCGAAATATTGGACAGCCATATTCTGCTACGATTGTCTTCAAAAAGTGCCCAGATATCATCATTGTATAAACCGGATGAGAGATTGAATGTTTTGAGATGGTAGCCGTCGTATTTAATAACACCTTTATCAGTAGATAACCATAAATAGCCATTATGGTCCTGCATAATGAAATATACATGATCAGACGGGAGCCCGCTGACCGTATTCAAGCTGGCTTCTTTTTCAGGCGCGGCATAGCTCTTTTGCACGCCCGGCAGTATAAGCGCTATTAAAAATAGCAGCCAGTAAAGGTTGTTCAAATAAACCATTTAAATAAGATCCGGTATAAGATGCAGAAAATTAGCATCCCATACCGGATCTGGTAATTGAATAGATTATGAAACAAAGGATCATTACATGCGCACAGACTTTTGGCTGATGATGGTCCTGCCCTCTGCCACGATGTTGAATAGCACCATTCCGCTGGCGGGATTCAGGTTATTCACTTCAACTGTTCCCTGGGCCTGAGTCAGGGAGATGGTTTGCAATAATGCACCGTTCGCATCCACGATCTGAAGGGCTGCGCGTCCGCTAAAGCCGGCAATAGTGTACATCACTTTTACATGGTCCTGAAATGGCGTAGGCACAACCTCAAGCGAAGATGCAGGTACTTTATCAGTGGCATGACCGGTGTTGTTCTGTGCTGCAAGCAGGGTTTTCAGCTGTGCTTTCAGCTCTGCCAGCTCTGCCTTGATTGCTTCAATGTCTTCCTGTGGTGCAGGCCGGCTGGCCACACCCTGTGAAGATCTTTTTACATAGCCGTCATTGTCGATCACCAGATAGCTGCCGCCGCCCTGTTGCAGATTCTCAAAACGTACATTGGAAGCGCCGGTTACCGGGATGCCCGTACAGTTCACATGCAAAGCGGCAGTAGGAGCGGTGGTAGCCAGCCCTGCATGGCCGCCATTGTCAACATACAGCCGCTTGGTGCCGCTGCCATCTGCAAGGATAATGGTATTGGAAAGACTAGCGGAAAGACCGGTAACGTTAGCTCCCACAATCGTATTGCCGCTACCGGTAAGGATACCTGCACCAGCATTGTAGCCAATGGCTGTATTGCCGCTTCCGGTAGTTACATTGAACAGGGCAAGCGCTCCATTGGCTGTATTCTGGCTGCCGCTGCTGCTGGTCAGCAATGCCGCGCTGCCGGTAGCGGTGTTGTTGTCTGACTGATTATTGTATAGCGCATTCCGTCCTACCGCCGTATTAGCCGTGCCGGTCTGGTTGGTAGCCAGCGCTCTTACACCCAGGCCGGTGTTGCCGGATGCGGTTGTATTGCGTTCCAGTGCGGCAGCTCCGATAGCTGCATTTTCAATTCCCGTGGTATTGAACTGAAGGGTCTGCTTGCCAATGGCCGTATTGTCTGAGCCGCTGGTATTCAGGGACAGGGCATAATAGCCATGTGATGTATTGTTATAGCCAGAGGTATTGGACGAAAGCGTGTTGGAGCCGAAAGCCGTATTGCTGACGCCGGAAGAAGAAGGATCCAATGCATTTAATCCATAGGAAGTGTTGTTCAAGCCGAGAAATCCGGCAAAAGCATTATTACGCTTGAATACCAGATCCTGATTGACCGTCGTGCCCAGAAATTGCCCGGAAGTAATGGCATTACCTGTCAGGCTCCAGAAATTGCCGGTGCCGCCACCGCCACCAATCGTGCCTGCATCGCGCCAGTAGAGCTTACCGGTATTATCCTGTACCAACACCTGATTCTGCTTGTCATCCTGGGTCAGCCCTTCAAACCGCACTCCCTGAGTGGTATGCAGTTGCTCGGTAGGGTTGGGTGTGCCTATGCCTACCATGATCTTCTTCCACTCGATGTTATCCGGATAGCTACCATCGCAGTTATTGACAAACTGGCCGATAGTCAGGATACCACTGCTGACACCTATGTCCTGCCGGTTCCCTTTTTCGGTGCTGTTGAAGTGAAAAGAATTCTGGGCTTTCGCATAGCATACGAACAGCGGGAGTGCACTCAATAATAGTACATACTTCTTCATGATATTCATTTTTTTAGTTAGCAAATAATCGTGATGACTATTATGCAGCTATTGGAATTAGCATGATGCAATCAAGTTATTTATATCAGTTTCAGGAGCCGTTTTATCAACGGATGGTGCAGTGAATAATCACAGCCAACGCTGCTGGCTGTACCATGCATAGCCGGATAATCCGGCATACTTATAGTAGTCTCAATCCAAGTCGTAAACCGCGCGAATCTTCCAATCCCGGATTACAATGCGCCGGTAACATTCCCGAAAGGTTTCAAATAGGCCTGAAAAAAGCTAACTCTTAATGACGAAAGCGAACGTTTTCTATCCGTATAATTAATCACCAAATCTTGCCGCATCTTCTTTGAATGGCCGCATCAGAAATCCGTCTACAACTTCATTGAACAGCGTGGCATTATTACGTGGTACATGATGCGTTTCACCCGGCAAGATGCAAAGATTGGCGAGCGGTATGCTTCTGTAGATCCAGAATGTGTGCTCGAGCCTGATCACATCGCGGTCGCAGGACATCACCAATACCGGCACTTTTATCTTCTGTAAATCCTGTGCAGTAATGTGTGGCTGAAATTCGTCAAGGCGCAAACGTTGTTGCTCTACCTTCCAGTTTTTTGTGGTATCCTTTGCGGCAAGCATCTTCTCTGCTGTTTTTCGTTCTGAAGATATATCTGCAATCACCTTAGGATAAAGCGCTGTGCTATCGGGCCGCATATTGCCGGCAAATGCCACGATTTTACTGATGCGCGCAGGATGATTAATGCCTACCAGCAAAGCGATGATTGCACCATCGCTCTTGCCAATAATCTGAACACTATCCAGCTTCAGTGCAGTAATGAATGCGGCCATATCGCCAGCCAATTGCTCAAATGTGAGCGAATCTTTACCCAGGTCAGACTTGCCCCGGCCCCGGCTATCCACTGAATAGACGCGATATTTTTTTGCAAAAAATGCTATCTGCGCTGCCCAGCCTTTAGTGCCGGTGCCGTTACCATGAATAAGCAGCAAGGGATGGCCATTGCCATAGCTTTCATAGTAATGACGCACGCCGTTGAGCAGGATATATTTGCCAGCGGCTGGATTATCGCCATACGGAATCTGATCCTGAGCATGCAACACACAAAGGTTTGTTCCGAAAAGCACCGTGAGCAACAGTAATATTTTTAGCCGGTTCATAAGTGTGTGTTCAAGTTTTTTCAGTTTTTGAAATCCTATTCAGAGCGACGTTCATTCATTATGCTGAAATACTTTGTTGTCGTTCGTGCAGCAGGCGATACAAGTTTGCATACACATCCAATTGAATCCCCTTGTTCTGTGGGCCTGTTACTGGCAAAATAAGCCTGCATAGGCGATGTTGCTTCGTATGGCAACTTTTCCATCACCTGAAAGTTCTTTGTTACATTATCGGCCGGCAGATTTATGTCAAGTGCTTTTGCCGGTTCTCCCAATTCAGTCATTAGTTTTTTATGGATTGTTCATCCTCCGGTAAAAGCTCACGTATAATCAGGCGTTGCGTTTCTAAAATCATTTTGCTGTGCAGCATTTGATTAATGATGCCACAGGAATTTGTATTTTAAGGTGCTGGCTTTGTCTGTACTTCGACAATACAACTGATTTAAATACACTATTAGAAAAAGAGATAGTTTATGAAGCATCAGCAACGTTACAAGCCGCATTGCACTTCACCTCAAAATTGACAGACGCCGCTATATAGCATACCCGGTGTGCTTCATGGTGCAGCTCAATGGCCTGTTCAATCATAGATGCATTGGCAATAGTCACTACCGGGTTTAAAGTTACTTCCTGAAAATGCCCGCCATCATGGCCATGATCGATCATAGTACCGGTTGCATGATCGGTATAAGCCATTATCACCACACCTGCCAGTGAACAGACATACAGGTACGAAAGCATATGGCAGGATGATATTGCAGACACTAACAGGTCTTCCGGATTAAGCTTAGTCTTATCGCCAACTGCTGCATTATCTGTAGTCAGTTGAAGTACAGGCTTATCATCAATCTCCACACTGTGGCTGCGATCATAGGTACGCACGTTACTGGTGCCTGTATTGCCATTGCCTGCCCAGGTAGTGGTTATTTTGTAATGGTGTAAATGTGGCATATAAATGTAGCAAGATAACCATCAGGTAACCGACTTGGCAAATCTAACCATACAAATAAGTAGTCGGAAACATACCAGTTCTAATTAGCGCCAGCGCCAATATCTTCTGCATTGCGGAAAAGGTGGGCTTTGGTGGTCGCATAATCTGGCAGCTCGTTAATCACGCCGGCTTTAAAATCGGCCCAGGATGCAGGCTTTAGTTTGGCAATGTAGATCTTGGGAATGGTTGGCAATACGTGCCGCATTTTCACCATCGTCCAGAAGTCGGCGCTATCCTCATCCCACGCAAGGCCTGCCTGATGCAATGCAGCACGTATATTCTCGCGACAAGCCCGTACATACCCAATACCACTGGCTACCTGTATCCGCGCTTCCTCGAGGGTGAGATCGCGGGTGCAGGTTTGTCCGTTGCAGAAGTTGCCATGTAGCTGAGCAGGAGTAGCTATATGGTCATCATCCGGCGAATAGAGCTGAAATATTCCGTTTTCTATAGAAGCGCCATTCACGATTTTTCCGGTAGAGCAGGGATTGCCGCCGCTCTCTTTCGTGATCCAGCGCATCAATACGCCTACCGGTATATCCCCGGCCATCTCAGTTACCAGTGGACGCCATGATTCTACATTATAAGGCCTGCGCGGTGCATCAGCGCCATTCCATTCCGGAGTATTGTTTTCTATTTCTATCAGCGAAGGGTCTATAGAGGTATCTTCCGGCATATAGCATTCCATAGATTGCGTCTGCGTGCCTGCCGGATAGCTGTCCCAGTCAGATGCAGTGACCATACCATTGACATCAAAGCTGAGGCGCGGGTAGGGCTGGTGGTAAAAGGTAACATCTACAGAAGGGGAGATATTATCTACCAGGCAGAGATAACCTCGCCCATCTGAAAAAGTAACGACCGCTACATTCTGTGGTGATGGATCTGTTCCTGCAGCTACATATAAGTTGTGTGAGGTCAGCGTATAGCTGTTTCCATTCTGGTCGGCACCGGTCCACGGCTCTGCGGTATCAAATGTATATGCCTGTCCGGTATCCGGCATAGTGCAGGTAATGCTGCCGGTATTCGCGTCCACAGTGGTAATCACTGCAGGATAAGTATTGGGTGGTACAGCCGTATCTCCTGCAAAGGTGCAGATGAGGTAATCATGTACTTTCATAACTCTGTGATTTTGGATGTTGGTGAACGTGTAAATATTTATTGTACCGGCCGGGGCCTGGACTTCCGGGGTAACGTCCTGCATTTTACCGCTGCGATCTTATAGGTGCTGCCGGAGTCCGATATTGTTCCTCTGTTAGGATCAGCTTCAGGATCGGCTCTTGGTCGCTCCCAGTGCGCAGCCACACCGCCCTTTTCCAATACCCAGAGATAAGACCCGCCACCGGCAGGCGCAGTAGGAGCAGTATCAGATTTGACTACAGGTTGGCTGGTCGTCAAGGCATTAAGCTTCCGCTGTAAAAAGACATTTCTGATGGCCGCTCTTTCGGGATTGACTGCTGGTATGGGCATATCCACGACTGTTGCTCTGTGATCCAGTATCAGCGGCTTCGCAAGTGCAGGAAAATTCCGGATACCCTCGCCAAAAGTGTGCAGCTTGGGTAAGCCACGATACTTTCTGATGATGTAGCATCTTGTCGCGTATAGAAACTCTATTTTTTGTTCATCAATCGCAGCATTGCCTTCGCCAAAAAGCGCGGCGCCCTCGCCGGGCAGATTCCAATAACTGCTTTCCAGCAGCTCAGGCGATGCCCAGTCGCGGACCACATCGAAGTAGCCTATCTCGTAATAAATCTTGTAATAGCAGAGGGATACTGATTTAATGCCTTCAACAATCGCATTGAGCAGCGGGCTTTGTATATCCAGGCTGCCATACACATCCAGCGATTTTTGCTGTAGCCGGTTGATCTCAGCTTCATCAAGCTCTACTTTGCTCCATTGGATGGGCGAATAATAAACATATGGAAAGTCGATGCCTCCGAGATCGCCCACCGTCTTGCGCCAGCTCTTTCTGAATATTTCTTTCTTATCCCGGAACTGTTGCGAAAACCATGCTGCATCAGGAGTATCATCCGTGATGGCCTGTCCGTAAAACTTGCTGAATACAGTAGATAGCAGATAATCTTCCGACTTCACGCCATAGCTGAAATCCAGGATCAGGTTATCATTACGCTGAAAAAATTCCAGCGCTTTCAGGGTATCTATTCTTGCAGCATCGCCGTCATTCTGCGCATCTGCAAATTGCAGGTCCTCATCGCTGATGTCCAGAAAATCATTGCCCTCCGGTGGAAATGGTGTAATGATTTTAGAATGTTCACGTTCAAGCACACTGATCTGCAGCTCGGCGGCTTCACGGACATGCTGGTAGATGACGGGCAAAAGAATATCCATCCTGGTTAGTCAATTTTTATTACCTCAGATCCACTTGTCGATTGCCGTATCAGGATTAGGGCTCTGCGGCAGTATATGATTCCGGAAGCCGATAATCTGCATTCCGGGCACCACAATTTTGTCTCCCTCCTGTGATATTTCCAGGTTTTTATCCTTACGGTTATAGCTGGCGCTTCCGCCGATGGAAAACGGACCGAGACTAAAGCCGCCACTGCCACCACCATTTTTATTTACCTCTGAGCTAATCTGGTCGTATACCGTTTTGGTGATCTTAATATTACGCGCAAAGATGGCTACAGTAGGGTAGGCAAAGAGTAAACCCTTCGGATCGTCAGCCTTTCCATTGCTCAATATATTATCTGTGCCAGCGCCGCCCTGTGTTTTATATCTCCATTTATTGCTCAGCAGAAAATCTTCGCGAAACCATGAGCGGACAATTGGCACCTGCGTCAGCTCAAAATCCATTTCCAGATTATCCATAGAAACATGGCCTGAAGCATTGACCTTTGAGTAGCTGCCCTTTGCACCACCAAACAATCCCCATATACCGCCCGCGCTGTAGTCCTGCGACTTGCTATTACTTGTGCTTTTCAGCTTCGATGCAGAGAAGGAATATTGAGTCCAGCCCGATGATTCGTAAAAGGTAGCCGGTACTATTCGTGATACACTGTAATCATTGCCATCGAGCAGCGATGTGCGCCTGCTGCGCTGAAAAATTTCGCGGTATTCTTTCAGGAGCAGACTCATACTGATGCCTTCCAGCTGCTGAAGGTCGGCCATCATTTTTTCGTACTCCGAGCGGTGTCCGCCTGACTCCCAGGCATCCCACGCAGTCATTACATCTTTATAATATACCGGTCCGAGCATGGAAGCTTTCTGCACATCTGCAGCATCTCCTGTAGAAGCAGCCGTCATCAGCGTCACATACTTTACGTAAGCATCCACATACTCCTTTTCATATTTATTGTAGGAAGCCACCAGCACCGACGGGCGCTCTTCGGTGAATTTTTCACCCGTATCCGTATCCGTTTTTTCTACGGTTTGCACCGTAGCCTCACGTATTTTTTTGATACGCGCATCCGCATCCGGCGATGGCACCGTATCGGCTACTTCGCAATTTTGCAGCACGCTTTCATAAATGCTGGAGATGCGCTGCTGCGGCTCCCATACATGCAGGCTGTTGATCAGTCCGCTCTTGTTGGGCACCGTATCTACCAGCACTGAAAAATTGTCCATCGCTACCGTGAGCGCATAAGCTTCATCGCCTTGCTTAGCCGCTTTCTCGGCATCGCTGAGGTCTTTGAACTGCGCGTAATCCAGTGGCTTGCGAAGGCCTTTCAGGAAAGAAAAATCATCCGGCGATACGGGAATGCCCGGCGTACACCAGGTGAAGAAATTAGCATCCTGCAAAGGCACTTTGCCGGCAAGCTGCTGTTGCTGATCGTCCGGCAGTGTTTTTTTACCGTTTACAATTCCATCAATAACCTCGCCCATCATGTTATTAAGGAAAACTTCAGGGTTAATCTGATCTGGCATAGCAATATGATTTTTGGTGATTGGATAGGTGGCAGCGACAGCTGGCCGGTACAAGATATGATCTCTATTTGTTATGCAGGGTATATCATAAAGGATATTTATAATATTATTGCATAATAAATTGGACTATTATTCATGCGATGCAATGCCTGCATATCTACTAAAGCATATTACCCGCCTGGTATCCCATAATCTTAATAACCTCATCCAGAAAAGCTGCCTGTCGCTCATTAATGAGCAGCTTCGCTTCCTCACAGCCAAGCCATCCCGCCTGATCAATTTCAGGAAAGATTTGCATACGCCCGGACTTTGGCGGCCATTGCATTTCAAAAGTATTGCTGACCACCTTCGTTGCATCCAGATCGCCTTCTACAGCCCAGCACAACACCGTTTTGCCGCCTTTCTGCTGAATAGAGCTCAGGGGTATAAAAGTACCTTCTATAGTAAAGCCGGTCTCTTCTGTAAATTCACGTTGCGCTGCATCAAGCGGGTCTTCATCCGGCATCAGCTCACCTTTCGGAATAGTCCACCAGCCATGCTGCTTCTTGGCAAAGAAAGGACCACCGGGGTGAACGAGGAAGAACTCAACCTCACCACCTGATTTTCTGAACAATAATATTCCGGCGCTTGGCTTTGGCATATAGTCTGTGTTGAGCCATTTTCAGGCAATGATTATCTTACGCATAGCGCTGGAATGCCGTCCGCAAAATAATTGTATGCTATGAAGATATAGGAACTTTTAAAACCCACCCCGAAGCGGTTTCCCTAATTTGTGGTGAATAAGCAAGCACGTTCATCTCAAACTAACCACTCAATGATCTAACTATGGAAAAAGAGTCAAACGACATCAGCAAATGCCCGTTCCACAACGGCAGTATGAAAAGCAGCGCTGCCGGCGGTGGCACCAGAAACCGCGATTGGTGGCCGGGACAGCTCAGGCTCAATATCCTGCGCCAGCATTCATCATTGTCCAGTCCGCTGGATAAAGACTTTGATTATGCAGCAGCTTTTAAAGGCCTCGATCTTGATGCATTGAAAAATGACCTTCATGCGCTCATGACCGATTCACAGGACTGGTGGCCGGCAGACTTTGGTCATTATGGTGGCTTATTTATCCGTATGGCATGGCATAGCGCCGGTACGTATCGTGTATTTGATGGCCGTGGCGGAGCAGGGCAGGGACAGCAGCGCTTTGCGCCGCTCAATAGCTGGCCGGATAATGTGAGCCTGGATAAAGCCCGCAGGTTGCTCTGGCCCATCAAGCAGAAGTATGGCAATAAGATTTCGTGGGCTGATCTGATGGTGCTTACCGGAAATGTAGCGCTGGAATCCATGGGCTTTAAAACATTCGGATTTGCCGGTGGCCGCGTTGATACGTGGGAAGCTGATGACTCAATTTACTGGGGTGCTGAAAATACCTGGCTGGGCAATGATGTCCGTTATGCGCACGGCTCAGAAGGAGTGGTAGAAAATCACGGCGTATTGGTATCAGATGAAAATGCCGATGGCGACATTCATTCACGGAAGCTGGAAGAGCCGCTGGCAGCTGCTCACATGGGGCTGATCTATGTAAATCCGGAAGGACCGGATGGTAATCCTGATCCCATTGCAGCCGCAAAAGACATACGAGATACATTCGGCCGCATGGCCATGAATGATGAAGAAACGGTGGCGCTGATCGCAGGCGGACATACATTTGGCAAAACGCATGGTGCAGCGTCTTCTGAACATGTAGATAAAGAGCCGGAAGCGGAAGGCATCGAGCATCAGGGATTTGGATGGCGCAATAGCTATGGCTCAGGCAAAGGCGCAGACACCATCACCAGCGGCCTTGAGGTAACCTGGACTACTACACCGACCCAATGGAGCAATAACTTTTTTGAGAATCTTTTTGGCTTTGAATGGGAGCTGACCAAGAGCCCCGGCGGCGCGCAGCAATGGGTGGCAAAAAATGCAGCGCAGATCATTCCCGATGCATTTGACCCGGATAAAAAACATCTCCCCACAATGCTTACAACAGATCTGGCACTAAGGCTCGATCCGGCGTATGAAAAAATATCCAGGCGCTTTCTGGAAAACCCGGACGCATTTGCGGATGCATTCGCCCGTGCATGGTTCAAGCTCACCCATCGTGATATGGGCCCGCGCATACTCTATCTCGGAGCAGATGTGCCTGCAGAGGAATTGGTATGGCAAGACCCGATCCCCGAAGTGAGCCATCCATTGATTGATGAGCAGGATATTGCAGCGCTGAAAGCAAAAATTCTGGCATCCGGCCCTACTATCGGGCAATTGGTGTCCGTTGCCTGGGCTTCTGCATCTACCTTCCGCGGCAGCGATAAGCGCGGCGGTGCCAACGGCGCCCGTATCCGGCTGGCGCCTCAGCGCTATTGGCAGGCCAATAATCCGGCGCAGCTGGGCACTGTGCTTACTGCTCTGGAAAACATTCAAAAGGAGTTCAATGGTGCAGCAGCAGGTGGCAAAAAAGTTTCGCTGGCTGATCTGATTGTGCTGGCCGGCTGTGCTGCTGTAGAGCAGGCTGCAAAAGACGCGGGCAATAATATTACCGTTCCTTTTACGCCCGGCCGTATGGATGCTTCGCAGGAGCAGACTGATGTGGAATCATTCAGATACATGGAGCCTGCGGCTGATGGCTTCCGCAACTACTCCAAAGGAAAAGGCAGAGCCCGCGCAGAAGAGCTGCTGGTCGATAAAGCGCAACTGCTGACGCTTACCGCACCAGAGCTGACGGTGCTGATCGGTGGTTTGCGTGCATTGAATGCCAATTATGATGGCTCTTCGAATGGTATTTTCACTGCACGCCCGGGACAGCTTACCAATGATTTCTTTGTGAACCTGCTTGATATGAATACTGCCTGGAAAGCCATCAGTAAGGATCAGGAATTATTTGAAGGCAACGATCGTAATTCCGGTGAGCGCAAATGGACGGCTACCCGTGCCGATCTCGTTTTTGGCTCTCACGCAGAGCTGCGCGCTATTGCTGAGATATATGCAAGCGCAGACGGACAGGAAAAGTTTGTAAAAGATTTCATCGCGGCCTGGACTAAAGTGATGGATCTTGACCGTTTTGACCTGAACTAAGAAGTATAAATTTTAAAAAGCAAGGCTGGTATCTTTCAGATACCGGCCTTTTTAATAATAAGAGGTATTCAGCTGCTGCTAATGATAGCGGTCATAGCTGGCTACCGGCCAGCAGGGATATATGCTAGTTATAAAACATGTAAACGCTCAGATCAGCAACATTTTGAGCGGATGCTGGTAGGGCAGTACATGCAGGGCAAATCGGAGCAGGAAATTGCCTCCATTCTTGAGCTGAAAAATGCGTGGATGGCCAAAAATTATAAAAAGCCTTCCCGCTTTTCCCTGCAGCAGTCAGAGGCCTGTATGCTGCTGCTTGCAGATTACAGCGCTAAAGCCGTGGGGGTAAATACCAACGTAAAAGATGGAGAGCTGCTGAAAGAGATGGTCGGCAAGCTGGAGCTGGTGCTGGGCTAAGAGCCTTCGGGGGATGCATTGTTGAAGGTGGAAACCATAAGCTGCTACCCCAATTGTGCCGCCTTTACGCCCGGTTTCCGTCGTATATGGGTCGCATTTGGTCCATTATAGCTCCGTAGATACTCCGTAGTAGTCCCGTACATACCCCGTACATATCCCGTATCAACCCGTATGCAGTCCTGCTTACTGCTTACTGCTGCTTGTTCAGATCAGAAAGAGCCAGACCGGTTTTTGAGTCGGTCAGGATAGTTGCTTGTAACCCTTTGGCACTTTATATGCCCTAAGCGTTGCAGTCTGATGAAGATAGAGACGATTCCATAATTATCGATGAATGAATAGATTATCGCTCTTATCACCGTTGCTGGCATAAAATATAAAAAGCCAATGCCTTGTTAATATGGTAAAGTTTAATTTACCTTTGCCTCGAAACGCTCAGTTTATATCGTCATACTATATGGATAGTATAAGCTGATTGTCACTACCTCATTCATTGTGCTAATTACGGGCAATATGTACCCGCTCAGACCCTTTTTGCTGCATATCATCTGCTGCACAGCTCTTTTGCTGTGCCTGCTTTCCGTCCGTGCCAACGCTCAGGAGCAGGAGCAGGTGTACATCAGCGGCAGGCGCTACCTCGACCTCAACATCCACGCCCTCGACAACTACGCCCGCCGCCTCGAGCGCACCCAGAAGCAACTGCTTGCCAGGCTAAAGCGCAAAGAGCATCGCCTGGAGCGCAGGCTCATGCACCGCGATTCTGCCGCCTACGCCCGCTATCAGGCTTCCCGCACCATCAGCTACGATTCTATCTCTAAGCTGGCTGCAACACCACCCGACAGCGCTACATTGGCCGCCCGGCTCTCGCGCAACGGTAACAAAACCATTGATACCCTGAAACGGGTCTATGGGTTTGTGCAGTCCAAAGCATCTTCGCTCACCTCAGCGGCAGGCAGCGTAGCAGGCGCTACAGGCATGGAAGGGTACAGCAATCAGCTGGGAAGCCTGCAAAGCCGCCTTTCCTACGATCAGTACCTCAGCGAGCTCACCAGCCAGCGGACTACCAATCTGGAAAGCATCGCAGGCAATGACCCTGCTGTCACCGGGATGCAGAAGCAGCTGTATTATGCGAAGAGCAAAATAGCCGAGTGGAAGAAGATAGCCGATGAGCCCACGAAAGCGGAAGAGCTGGCGCTGGAATACCTGCAGGGCACCAAAGGCTTTAACCTCAGTAACATTAGCGAAGGTGGTGGCATTGGCAGCGGCACAGGCGGCGCTGCCACAGGCAGTGGCGGCCTGAATGCCGGTGAGCTGGAAAAGCTGGGCTACCAGACAAAAAGATCTGTAATGGCAGGGCTGCAGCAGAAGTACGGCAGCAGCCTGGGCAGTATGCAGACCAACCTGACCAAAGAGGTAGGCGACTGGCAGGACAAGGCCCAAAGCCTGTCGGGTCAGCTAAAAGAAACGAAGCAGAGCCTGCAGGGGTTGCGGCATACGGAAAAGCCGAAGTTCAGGATCAACCCCATGCGCGGGCTGCCTTTTTGGAAGAGGATAGAGAAAAGCTGGGGGCTGCAGACCACCCGCGCCACTACCGATGGCCGTCCGGCCATGCTGCAGCTTTCGGGCACGGCAGGCTACCGGTTCAGCGAAAAGCTGAGCG
Source organism: Chitinophagaceae bacterium (assembly GCA_965200035.1). Lineage (GTDB taxonomy): Bacteria > Bacteroidota > Bacteroidia > Chitinophagales > Chitinophagaceae > UBA1952. The sequence continues at coordinate 4,133,556 of OZ241334.1, forward strand.
CGGGGCTGGGGGCAGTGGGCCAGATAGGGCTTGGGCAGAGCTGGTCGAGCATCCGGTTCACCTTTGAAGGGATCGGCGCACGCAGCTACGTGGCCTGGCAGTGGCAGTACGGCATCGGGGTGTATGGCGGCTATGAGCGCATCTGGAAGCCGGCTGCCTTCAATGCCAAAGCCGAAACCGCAAATTATAATGCCCCGATAGAAGCAATACGGCATGACCAAACTTGTTACAGTGAATCCCTGTTGGCAGGTATTACCAAGAGCTATAAGATCAACTCAAAATACAACGGAGCAGTGCAGTTGCTCTTCGACTGCTGGTGGCAAGAGAAGAAACTGCGCTCACCATTTGTACTTCGATTTACGACACAAACAAAATAGAATCACGAATAACAACAGTTAAAACAAATTATAGTCATTATGAAAATTATTAGAAATTTTCTAAGAAAGAATGCATTGAAAAAGAATTTCATTCTATTTGATTTATCTATTCATCGGGCATATGTTACAGGTTTTCTATCCATAATAATAGCTGTTCAGGTTCCGCAAACGAGCTCATATGCTCAAGGATTTACGTTAGCTGATCATCAGTTGCCTAAAAACTATGCACTGCCGTCACCAGAGGCTTTAGGCATTACTAAAGTGGCTGATGTTCCTGTTGATCTGGCAACCGGACAGGTTAATATAAGCATACCACTTTACACAATACAGACGGGTAAGTTGACATTGCCGGTCAGCTTAAGTTATGATGCATCTGGAATCAGAGTAGAGCAGGAAGCCGGTGAAGTTGGTTTAGGATGGTCTCTGCAAGCAGGGGGCGCTATAACCAGAAGAATCAGGGATAAAGATGATTATCAAACATCCATTAGTTATCACGGACTGGGTGGTGACCTTTGGGATAGCCATATTCCTGATCCCATCTACCCAACTATGGCAGAATATGATATTGCCTATAAAGTCGCCAGTTTAAATACCGCAGATGGTCAGCCTGATTTGTATATGTACAATGCGGTCGGCCTGACCGGTAAGTTTATTAATACAGGAACGGCAAATGGAATCAAATTGATACCCCGGCGAAATGTTGCTGTTGCCGGTGGCTACAACAGTTGGGCAATCATAGATGAACGTGGATATAATTATCAATTCGGGGATGAAAATAACGACATATATTATGAGACTAATAACCTACGTACGCTTGCATCAAGCGTAGGCGGCAATGCGGACAATGCTCAGATGTTTAGAATGGCATGGTATCTGAAACAGATCACAGATGCGGAAAAGGTTAACAGTATCAACTTTGAATATCAAAAAACGCACCTTGAGTACGATAACGGAAGAACGCAAACACAGATTTATGAAAATGGCAATTTCGATTATTTTTCAACCGATCACCTGATTGATGCTGCTGAGTCGCGCACCATTCAACGGACCGATGGTAGTGTAATCAAAAAGATTTCCTTTAATGAAGGAACCATCGAATTTATTAACTCTATGAATAACCGGGAGGATCTGCTTATTTCCCCCACTCCGGCACAGCCACGCCTTGAAAGCATCATCGTAAAAAACAGAGACGGCGATATAATAAAGAAGATCAACTTCGGCTACAGCTACTTTGTTGCACCTAATATTACGAATCCGACCTTAAAAGATAAGCGACTCAGATTAGACTTTGTAACGATTGAGAATGGCAATCTGCCGGCCGAAAAATATACATTTTCCTATAGCAATATTCTACCGCCAAGCAAAAAATCGTTTGCGCAGGATCATTGGGGTTATTACAATGGAAAAGATGGCAATAGCACACTTATCCCAAGCTATAGCTTCCTGAATCATAGTTTTTTTAGTCCAATGCCAGATTTACTTAACTGCTCTACCTCAAAAACCATGTTTAATGGTGCTTATCGGGAAACTGATGCAGAAAAGGTAAAAGCCGGGGTACTGACAAAAATTCAATACCCTACAGGAGGTACAGTAAGTTTTGATTTCGAGTGCCATGATATCAATCAAACCGATGATCCGGTTTATGATTATGAGCATATTAAACCACCTTGTTTCGTATTTAAAACAAGCGGCACAAGTTATGAATGTCCTGATGGAACGATCAGCAATAATGCGGGTAATACAGGCATCGTTAAAAGCACTTATTTGTTTACTATACCATCCAATAGTTTTACAGCAAGTGGAGTACACGCGAAGTTCTCAGCGCTTGCCACCTGGGGGGGCGCAGCGACTACTATTATCCAACATTCAGCATCTGCTGCCCGCCTGGAAAAGGAAAACACTAATGGCACTTATAATATTGTAGAGGTGTTCACCTATGACAATCCCAATCGGACATCCTCGTTGGAAGACTGTAACGACAATATTCTGTTAGGACCAGGCAATTATCGCGTAATTGCCCAGACAAGTGGTATTGGTATACAGGTAAGAGCTTATTTTGAAACGTATGTTCCAAAGCAAATACTCAGTGCTTCTACCATAAAAAAGGTGGGTGGTTTGCGTATTAAAAGTATTACGTACAATGATATGGTTACAGGTACAAGTTCAGTACGCAACTATCTCTATAAAGATATTTCAGATCAGTCAAAATCCAGTGGATATACTTTTTCTCCTATAACCAGTGACAGTTATGTAAAGAGCGGTTACCTGTATTGGGGAGACAAAGCAAAGTCTCCTGAATGCTGGCATTGGCCCTCAAGCGAACAACAGCCTGTTCATATTCCATGCTGCTTCAGGCAAGTAAGCAGTTTAATACTGTCATCAACGACTAATGTTGAGACCGGCGACGGGGCTAATGTGAATTATGAATACGTAACGATAACCGAAGGAACAGGGCAAAATGGAAAGGTCGTTCAACAATTTAATAGAGCGCCTGGCATCAATTTGAGCTATCTTGATGGCCTTCCCCTGCATACATGGGTTTATGATCTTTCCAATATTCTGGTTCAGGAAGTAAAAAATGAATATAATTCCCAACCGGGTACCGAAGAGTTTTTTGGTTATAAAATTACCGCTAAAAGCAATCATCCCTGTGCACCAGCACCCGATCTGGTTACGATTAATGCCCAGCCTGGTGCCGGCTATGGGATTGGCTATGACTGGAAATCAATCCGGATGCGCTCGGAATGGATTGCTCTTACGCAAAAGAAGACGACCCAGTATTTCCCCGGCTCCAATCCGCTGACCACCGTTGAGGAATATACTTATAATCCTTTAAATCTGGAACCGGCCCGCATAGACCAGACCATTTCTGACGGGCGAAAAACAACTCAACGCTTTAAATACCCGGTAGACTATAATTCCATCGGCACCAATCCTGATAACGAACTGAATGCAGTCCTTGTCCTTAATAACCAGCATGTGCACAATCAGGTAGTTGAAAAATATACATCTATTCCTGATCTGTCGGGCATAGAGCAGATTATCGCTGGGTCTTATATTGGTTTCTCACCAGTGCTTTCTTCTCAGGTAACAGAGATGACACCGGAAGGGCCTGTTTCTCATTATACTGCCGCACAGTCAGATAATCTGTTTAGCTTGGAGCCTGCCAATCCCCTGACCTCATTCCAGGCCAGCCACGCAGCTACTAATGGTAGTACATCTGTTATTGAAAAGGATCCCGGCTATAAGCTGCAGTATTCTGTATTAAAGTATGATACCCGCCTCAATCCGCTTGAAACAAAAGATGAGCATGGCACCAGAACAGCTTTGATCTGGATTCATAATGCGGCAATCCTAGCTACCGAGGTAAGCAATGCAGCACAGTCTGAAATAGCCTACAGCAGCTTTGAAGATCCTGCTAACAGTGGCAACTGGGACTATGACAATTCAGCAATCGTTGGCAGCGATAGAATCACCGGAGTCAAATGCTACAACCTTAGCGGGAACCCTGTTCATAAAATGAACCTGCCGCAAAAGGATTACGTTATTTCCTTTTGGAGCAAAACACCTGGCGTTATCGTAAACGGTCAGTCTCAGCCTACCCTGACCGGAGCAACGATTAAAGGATGGACTTATTACGAATACCTGTCCTCTGCTGTTACTTCAGTTACGGTCAGCGGCAGTGGATTGGTCGACGAGCTAAGGCTCTACCCGCTTGGGGCTTCTATGAAAACCTGGTGTCATACGCCGTTAGTTGGCGTTAATACCACCTGCGATGAGCGCAATAATATTCAATACTACGAGTACGATGTTATGGGCCGGCTGAGCGTTGTCCGGGATCACTATGGCAACATCATCAAAAAGATGGATTATGGCATTCAGCAGGCAGACTAAAACCTTATCCCTTCATTTACCTACTTCAAAGAGTCTTTCTTTTATGAAATCAATAGCTTCTGCAATATCATTACTGCTGCTGGCTGCAGTGCCTGCTGCCTTTGGTCAGGATAACAGGCCGGACCACAATGCCGGCACACTGCCGCCGGTAACCTCTTTCCCTGATCTGGCCAACTATACGCCTTCTTCCGCACGCAACTACGTGCGTACTTACGTGCCGGTGAAGCCCGTGACCGATGCCTCCGCCATCTATATGGGCAACCTCAATGTAGTGCCCTGCATCACCCATACCAGTTATTTCGATGGGCTGGGCCGTCCCCTGCAGGATGTGTTCCGTTCCGGTGCGCCTGCCGCCAACAATCAGGACATCGTACAGGTGCACGCTTATGACGTGCTGGGGCGTGAGCGGTACAGCTACCTGCCCTACAGCACCGACGACCAGAACAACACGACCCACGGGCGGCTCAAAGAGCAGCCTAAAGATGGCCTCTCTGCGCTCTACCAGCTGCTCTATCCCGGTGAGCACCCTTATGGCAGAAATGACTACGATGGCTCACCCCTGAACCGGGTGATGAAGACCTACGCCCCCGGCTTTTCATGGATCGGCAAGGACCGTGCAATAGAATATACCTACCGCACCAATACAGAGGAGGATAATGTACAGCTCTGGCATATCGGTCCTGATGCAACAGAGCTGCCCGCTTCTATGGGGGCTTACGATCCAGGACAACTCTCAGTTACTGAAATGGTGGATGAGGATGCGCAGCGTACCATTGAGTACCGCGACAAGCAGGGGCGGATCATCCTGAGCAAGAAGTTCTGGATGTCAATGCGCGGCGGCGATGCCCACACCATCTATGCCTGCACCTATAATGTGTATGATGATATGGGGCGGCTGCGCTACGTGATTCCCCCGCTCGCTGTAACCACAATCGATGGTACCTGGAGCGTATCGCCGGTGAAGAGCCTCTGCTACCGCTATTGCTACGATGGGCGTGGGCGCATGACCGAAAAACAATTGCCTGATAAGGAAGCCGAATACATGATCTATGACCGGCGCGACCGGCTGGTGCTGAGCCAGGATGGCAACATGCGGGCCGGTGGTGCCAACAAGTGGGCCTTCACCATCTACGATGCGCTGGACCGGCCACTGTCCACCGGCATCTACGATCAGCCGTCCGTCATCTGGTCATCCAATGGCGCATCCATGACGCTGGCCGAGGCGGTCAGTGGCGACAATCCTTCGGGCAGCGTGCTGTCTTATATAGCCAATACCCACCTGTACAATACCTATCCGCCTGCCGCCCTCAGCGATGCTCAGGTGCATACCTATACCTATTACGACGACTACAGCCAGAGCCCCGGTGCAGCCTTTACAGACGCCTACAACAGCCAGCTTCCCATTAGCAGCACAGGCGGCTACAGCTTACTTCCGGTACCATCTAGCCATACGCGGGGTCTGGTGACCGGCACCAGGGTGCGCGTGATGGATGGTGCCGCCACACCTTCCTGGCTTACTACAGTCAGCTTCTATGACGATCAGGGCCACATGATACAGCAGCAGGCAGATAATATAGCAGGTGGGGTAGACATCAATACTATACGCTACGACTTCCTGGGCAATCCCACAAACACCGTGCTGCATCATACCAACCCGCATGCCCGTGCCCCCTACCAGAGCAGTGACATTGCTACCCGGTGGACGCACAACTACAATAACGGGGCGTTCGCTTCCGAAGAGCAGAACCTTGATAACACTGCCTGGAAAAACATCAGCCATCCGTTATATGACATGCTGGGCCGGGTAAAAGTCAAGAATATGGGGGGTATTATCAGCAATGAGCTGAGCTACAATATACGGGGCTGGCTCACCGGCATCAACCAGGATGGCATTGAGAATTACAACAACAGCCAATACTTCCATGAGCGTATCAGCTACGACCGGGGCTTCGACAGCCACCTTTACAACGGCAATATTGCCGGCATCGAGTGGCGGGGATATGGCAGCAGCTCACCGCGCCGCTACTACGGCTACGCGTACGATGGGCTGAGCCGGCTGATGACGGCCCGCTTCGGCGAGTGGAACCCGGGCGATGCAGACTGGAATACGACCAAAACCGATTACAGTGTAGGTGCGGGCTATGACTACAATGGCAACCTGAATCAGCTCTATCAGAACGGGCCGGGCATGGACGCCGGCGGACACGCCATGCCGGTGAATATGGACATGCTGGGCTACCGGTATGCCACCAACAGCAATAAGCTGCTGAGCGTAAGCGAGGTCAACAGCAATCCCGTAACCACCGCCCCCGACTTCAAAGACCGCAATACCAGTGGCGATGACTATGAGTACGATGCCAACGGCAATATGACGGTAGACAGGAACAAGGGCATCAACAGCCCCATGACCTACTCCTGGCTCAACAAGCCCACCCACGTGGAAGTGCAGCCCAGCGGGTACGCAGACTATCTCTATGATGCCACGGGCACTCTGCTGCGCACCACCGTGTTCGAGATAGGGCCGGGGCGGAAGATAACCGACTACTGCGGGCCGGTAGTCTATGAGAATGATGAGCTGAAGTACATCAGCCACAGCGAGGGGCGCTGCCGCCCCGACCCTGCGGCGACCGGGACGGCACCGGCATTCCTGTACGACTATTATGTGAAGGATCACCTGGGCAATGTGCGCACGGTGGTGAATTCGAAAGAGACGCGCAGCCTGCACGACCTGATCTACAGCACCGATCTGGAGGTAAGCCATGCCAATACGGACGGGCTGGTGTGGACCCTGCTCGATGAGGTGCGTGCCGACAACCCCTCGCCTTCAGCGGGCGACCTGAAATCGGCAGAGCTTGATGGCTCAGACCCCACCCGTCGCATCGGCACGGCTATTATGCTGAAGGTAATGCCGGGCGATAAGTTCAGGATAGAAGCCAATAGCTGGTATGACGAGGTGAATCATGGCGAGACGGCGGTAAGCGCTGGCGATATTGCAGGCTCGCTGATCTCGGCCCTCTCAGGCGGCAGCCTTTATGAAAGCGGCAAAGCAGTATCGGAGCTGCCGGACAATGTACGCACCATAAACCGTGCTTTTGACAACACCGGCTTTCTGAATGCTTACGACGACCTGACCCTGCAGAGCTACGACCCGCAGCGCCCGGCAGGGTTCCTGAACTATATGCTGATGGATGAGAATATGCAGGTGATGGATGGCTCAGGCGTGCTGCAGGTATCGGGCAGCGGTGGCATGTGGAACCCCAACGAGAGCGGTGTGGTAGAGGTAGGCAAGGCCGGCTACCTGACCGCATGGACTTCAGTAAGGGATGCCAGCAGACTGTACGTTGACAAGGTGAAGCTGACCTACTACAAGGGTGAAGTGATCGAGGAAAACCATTATTACCCACATGGCCTCACGTTAAGTACCAACAGCGGAAGTAGCAATGAAGCGAACCGCTTCAAATTGACAACTAAAGAGCTGCAACCGGAGCTTGGGCTGAACTGGTATAACTTCGGGGCAAGACAGCAGGATATGCAGATTGGCAGGTGGACCACCCAGGATCAGTTTGCTACAAAATACACTAATATCAGCCCTTATGCTTACTGCGGCAATAATACCCCTAACGTAGTAGATCCGGATGGAAGACAGCTTAATTTTGATGTAACCCGCAATAATAATGGTGATATCAGTGGAGTAAATATTATCTTAACAGGTAAGATTGTAGCAAGAGATGGTGTGACTAATCAGGGACGAAATGACCGGATGGTATCCAGTTTCAATCATCAGATAGAAAAAGCATGGGGACAGCACGTGGGGGGTAATGCATCTGTGAACTTTGAATCGAAACTGACCCTGGCGAGTGAGGACAATCCTGTTCAGGAGAGCGACCATGTGATCTATGTAGACCGGTTTTTACCGCCTGAATTAAAAGAGCTTGCTGCTGCTGCTTCTGTAAATGAATTTGGTGGAAAAGCAATGTATACCATTCGTCAAAGTACTGATATCGGACATGAAGTTGGACATTGGTTGGGATTAATGCATCCTTCGGCCTATAAAGATATTATTGAAAGAATTACTGGTCAAAAGCATTCTTCAGAAGATTTTAATGTTAAACTATTTCCTAATAATATAATGCAATGGTCGCGTTCCCCAGGTATGCAAGAATCAGATGATTTGACTTCAATGCAATTGCGGCAAATAAAAATGGCTATAGATGCGAATAATCAAGGATTGTTAAACTTTGGCAATAATCAATATGATTTGAAAAATATAGGCACAAGAAGCGTACACCCTTTTAGAAAATTAATAATTCCATATGCAAATGAGAATCCATAAATCATTTAAATCAGCTTTGCTTTTTGCCCTTTTGTTTACGTGTATATCAAATAGAGCCCTTTCACAGAAAAAAATCGAAATATGGTTTACTGAATATTATGAAAATGATCACATTAAGGTTGATTATAATGGCGTAACGGCATTTGATAGTATTATATCTTCAAATGGAATTTCATTTATATCAAAAAAGGTATATATTATATTAAGTGAGAAAAATAAATTAAATAGTTTTTTTTACATCAAAATAAATGATACTGATTTTGGCGTTGGTGTAAATATGATACCTAAAGATCATAATATCCTTTTGGTTAATTATTCAAATAGGTCTGCCAGTTTGACGACGACAAATGAGCATGAAATGAAAACAAGAAAGGAGCATATAAATATAAATAGAAGAAAAAACAAACATTAATTACTATCCACATGGCCTTACACTCAGCACCAACTCAGGGAATGCTTCAGAGAAAAACAACATCAAGTTCCAAAGTCAGAGACTGGAAAGCGACCTCGGATTAAACTGGTACGCCTACAAGTACCGGATGCACGATATGCAGATTGGCAGGTTTACTACCCATGATCCGCTTAGTGAACAGTTCTTATACAATAGCCCTTATGCTTTCAGTGAGAATAAGGTTACCAGCCACGTAGAGCTGGAAGGGCTGGAAGCATTCCCGATCAACAATGCATTTAATACAATTGGTAGTGGATTAGGTTGGAACTATGCAGCCAATCATCCAGCCAGCCAGCAGAGTATTGGCAATATGGTTTACAGAAGCAATCATTATGGCGCGGTAGGTGCATTAGCGGCAGGATCACTTACAGCAGCCGGCATGGGTGGATATCTGGCTGCGCCAGCTATAGCTACCTGGACTTTAGGCAACCCGATTGCAGCCAATGAGATATTTACCGGTGGGTTAGCTATGGCTGCAGGTTATCCTGGCGAACTGCCTACGGCCGGAAGCGGCAAAGGGTTTTCTAAAATGGCAGATGAATTAAGTAGCGGTGGTGGAAAGGTAATGGAAGAAGCTAGCGAATTTTTAAAAGGGTTTGATACACATATTGGTGATGCAGGAATTGGTTTAAAGTCTTTTGTCGGTACAGAAAAAGGAAGGAGTGGTTTAGATGGCGATGTGACTCCCAATTCGATTTATACCCACGTAGCCGAATCAAACGGAAAAGCCATTTCCAACTATATTTATAACGCGGAAGGAAAAGTTAAGTACCAAGTTGATTTTGATAAACATGGTCCAGGATTGTCTGGACATGGCCACGAGATGAAGATACCTGGTGACTTAGGTAGTGGCCATGGTGGCTTGCATATCCAATATGATCTTGTTCCTAAACAATATCAACAATTACCAAGTGGAATAGAGCCCAATAAACCTATAGGAGGACTTTAAAAAACTTAAAAAATGCTTAAAGAGATTATTGAAAAATATGAACATTTTTCTGATGCGCTAATACTTGAATTTACTTATAAAAACTCTTCAGAAAATACAATTCGTCCCATGGTTGAAATAACTCTTCGTTGTATGAATGCTCGGGAAAATTATGCTTGGGAGATGATTATTCTCAGATTTGAACAAGTTGTGAAAATTAAGTTTCAGGAAGATAGAAGTTCAAGCACTGTTATATATTCTGCTCTACTAAAAAAATCAGAAAATATTATCAAGGTTGATTTTTTTCCGTTAATTGGTTCTGAACCGTTAATGGAAGACCCCAATTCGAATTTCTATATTCACTGTAAGGAGATTTCTTATAAACTTATTGAAAAAAGCCCGCTGCCGGAAGCTTGAAGCAAAGCTTTGTGTGTTGATGGCTTGTAGCGATCAGAGAACAGGCACTAAGAATTTTTCGTTTCAAAAGGGTAATGTGAATGGTCTTTACCCCAGTTCGGCGTAAGATGCAGTTGTGCTGTATGCGGTGCGTCCTACGTCGAATTATATTGTAGCCTTAGGCTTTCAGATAGCAGGGCGTAGGCGGACAGGCTACGGCTATACTTCAGCCTACGCCCAACTGGATACCGCGGCAGCCTGTACGAGAGCGGCAAGGCAGTATCGGAGCTGCCGGACAACGTGCGCACCATAAACCGTGCTTTTGACAACACCGGCTTTCTGAATGCTTACGACGACCTGACCCTGCAGAGCTACGACCCGCAGCGCCCGGCAGGGTTCCTGAACTATATGCTGATGGATGAGAATATGCAGGTGTGGATGGCTCAGGCGTGCTGCAGGTATCGGGCAGTGGTGGCATGTGGAACCCCAACGAGAGCGGTGTGGTAGAGGTAGGCAAGGCCGGCTACCTGACCGCATGGACTTCGGTAAGGGATGCAGGCAGACTGTACGTTGATAAGGTGAAGCTGACCTACTACAAGGGCGAGGTGATCGAGGAGAATCATTACTATCCGTTCGGACTTACGTTAAGTACTAACTCGGCTAACCCTATAAAAACATCCTGAATAATGGAAGGGGTAAATCCCGCATTCTGTTGAGTATAATCCCATTTCGGATGCCCCTTATCGATTGTAGTATTGGCCCGCAAACCGTATTACGCTTCCGCACAACCACAAACAAAAACCAATTTCGCATGGCAAAAAGAATTGTCACCTGTTACGTTACCAATACCACCGGCTACGATCTTACGCTGAATACTTTTTCCCCGAAGAGCGGAAGCAGCGGCACATCAGAGTCTCAGGACCACGGCGATTATGATCCCCTGCCCACAAGCACCATTTCCAATAACGGCACCCAGATCGAAGCCTTCTCCATCAAGCAGGGCAATATTTTCTATGGCGCTACGGGCTGGGTCAGCTACAACCTTGGCGGCGGCAGCACCGATCAGCTCGTGCTGATGTTCAACAATCCGCTTACGCAGGCCGGGGCCGACAGCAATGGCAACTGCTGGTTCTATGCAGTATTGCAGGGCAATAATAATAATGGCAGCGGCAGCTATACCTCACAGGGCAGCGAGGGGCCAACCAGCGCCAGCACATCTGTGCAGGTAAGCGTGTCAGGCTTTGCATTCAATGTCACCGACCCTACAAAGTCAGATGAAATGACTGTGTACGTAACCATCAGCAATATTTAATCCCGATAAAGAAATTATCATGTCCAGTACAACCGTAACCAGCTTTACCATTTCCGTCAAATTCATTTATGACGGTACCCTCACCCTCAATGGTCTGCTCAATGGCTATGCCTCTCCGCCTTCTGCTGTGAATACCAATCCACCGATTGTTGCTACGGCCATTGCCGGGAGTGCCGACTCGCCTATGTCTGTACAGATTGTGGCGGGTGCCGGTGGCAATTATTTCAGTGAGCAATATGGTCATATGATGTTCTATGGCTTTAATGAGAAATACACTTATAATCTGCCCGATGGCAGCCTGCTCACCATACCATTCATTGTGAATGATGAAAACCAGGTAACAAGCGCTGCGCCAACCGTTTCGCCAGGCAGCGGCTTCGAGGTGGTGGATTGGACTACAGACAGCAACCTGAATATGTACTTCACCGTTCAGTCAAACAATTAATTACAAGCAATTTTTTTCTTGGCAGGAAGTAAATACCGGGTGTATCTGCTTCCTGCTTTTTTCATATCACCACACCTGTAAAAAGGCGGTTTTTTATGTCAAAGATGACTTCTTCCGGCAGGGCGCTTATCGTTGCTGCCCTGCTGCTCATTCATTTTTATCCGGTAAGCGCACAGCATCAGTTGCCGCCATTCAGCAGAGCGCAGCCCGCACCCGGCAGCTTCAGCATTACCCCGCAGGGCGGCGCTTCCTGGTCTATGGATATAGAAGTGCCTCCCGGCACCAGCAACGTAGCGCCGCAGCTCACGCTCAGCTATAATTCCAGCTACGGCAATGGACTGCTCGGTATCGGCTTTGAGCTGCAGGGGCTTTCCATGATCAATCGGGTGGGGGCCACACCGGCGCAGGATGGCTTCAAAGGAGGAGTGAACTATGACCAGAACGACCGCTTTTCATTGAATGGCAACCGACTGATCGGGATGCCCGGAAAAAGCTACGGGGCAGACGGCGAGTCTTACCATACCGAAAAAGAATCATGGACACGGGTTATCTCTAATGGTCAGAACGGCTCAGGGCCGCAGACTTTTGAGGTGACCACTAAAAAAGGCGGCCAGTTTGAGTACGGTGGCACGGCTGACTCAAGGGTTACAGCAATAGGGGCGCCCTTCAACAATACACCGCTCTCCGGGAGCTGCCGCGCATGGCTGGTCAATAAATACACCGATCAGAATGGCAATATACTGACGGTAACTTATACACAGGCGCCGCCTGCTGCTGCAAATGGTGTACCAATGACCAGCTGTCAGGGGCGGGGCATGGCCTATCCATTGCGCATTGACTATACATCGGGAAACGGGATGCAGCCTCTACGGTCGGTGCAGTTTTTTTATGAAGCAAGACCTGATACCACTGCCTGCTTTCTGGGCGGCGGGGGCTTTATCACTGCTGCGCGAATCAGCGCCATCCGCACTTATGTAAAAGACAATAAAGGAGACAGCGCTCTTGTACGGGAGGTAGCCATAGCTTATGAGCCTGCCACGCCCCTTGAGGTTAGCAGGGTTACCAGCGTAACGGTCAATGCAAAAGACTGCGGCCTGCTGCCGGCCTCTTTCACCTGGTCTGCCGGGCAGAACGGCTTTCGCAAGCCAATCGTACCCTTTGGCGGTTCGAACAGCAATGCAGGGTTCGTTGGCGATTTCAATGGCGATGGGAAGAACGACATTCTGCAGACCACCAATTATATGTACCTCGGTACCGATTCCGGCTTCCACCGCACCGGCTTATCCGGCCTTGCGATCAATGCCAGCGGAAATAATTTTGTCGGTGACTTCAATGGCGATGGCATCTCCGATTTTCTGAACATCACCGGCAGCAGCGCTACCGGCGGTACCATTTATTACTACAACCAGACCACTGATTCGTTTGACAGGAAGCAGACAGTGAATGGCATACAGCTGGTATCCGGCTGCGGAGCGGGTAGTTGCCTGCTGCAGGGCGACTTTAACGGCGATGGACTGGCAGACCTTGTTTCATTGCAGAATACGAATTGCTATTTCAATTTCGGGGATACTGCATTAGGGCTGCGGGCGGGCGGAAGCCAATCGTACATGAAGATAGCGGCAGGGAAAACATTTGCCGCAGATTTCAATGGCGATGGCCTGACCGATCTATTCAACTACAGCGGCCCCACCGGCTACCTGAGCCTGAGCAATCTGTCTGACTCAACCGGATTCCGCGCCCCCATAACCATTTCTAACATGAGCTTCTTCAGCTCATCCACTCAACAGAGCGTATGGATCGGCGACTATAATGCGGATGGCATGGCAGACATTCTGGCGCTGGGTGGCGACGGGCAGTACCGCATCTATTCAGCCACCGGCAGAGGCTTTGCAGCGCCAAGAATAGTATCCATCAATCTCAAAGCAACAGCCATCTGGCCCGGCGATTTCAACAACGATGGGGCAATGGACTTTTATGCCACATCCGGCAACGCCGGTGTCATTTATCTGAGCGATGGCATCAACTTCAACAATCAGGAAGCGACTGCCAACTTTCAGCCGCAATACACGTGGATGGGAGATTTCAACGGCGATGGCTATCCCGATCTGTTCAATACACAAAACAGCCAGATGTATTATGGCGGAGACACTTCTGCTGCATCGCACCGTTACAACCAGAAAGGAAATCTGCTGACCGCCATTGACAATGGCGATGGCTCAGTCATTAAGGTCCGCTACCGGCCTATTACAGACAGCACGGTGTACAATCCGGGACCAACGAGCATTATGCATGGCATTGAAGGCCGGCGTATGCTCAACTGCTTCAGCGCACAGCCGCTAGCTGCTGTTCAGAGTCCGAGCAATAGTATTCTGCCCGTTCATCAGGCGCTTTATGTAGCTGCTTCCTATACGCAGAGCGATGGCTTTGGCGCGAAGTACCTCTATCATTATAAATATGCAGCCGCGCGGTACGACATGAGCGGCTATGGGTTTCTGGGCTACGCAATGATGAGCGCTACAGACATAAATGCCGGATCGGTAAGCCGCACCTGGTATAAGCAGGTATTTCCGCTCACAGGCAATGCAGACTCAGCTACGCTCACAGATACAAAAGGTACACGGTACACCGCTTCTTCCACAATCTGGAACAGCAAGCCAATTACCTACGGCGGACCGGGAACCACTGTTTACACCGTATTGCAGCAGGCATCCAACAATTATATCTATTCAAACGGGCAGCTCGCGTGCAATGGATTTCAGCAATACTGGTACGATAACTATGGCAACTGTCGCCTCCGGCAAAACACTGGCAACAAGAGCACACCTCAAAATACACTGTGGACCAGAAGCAGCTACGCCAATGATACCAGCCACTGGTACCTCGGCTATTTGACCGGCGCTGCGCAAAGCACGGATAGTGCAGGTAAGAATATTCTGTCGGCCGTAAAGGTAAAGTATGACCCCCACATGCATGCTGACTCTGCTCAGAAGTGGAACAGCACCAACAATTCCTGGCTTACCCAGTCATTCATTTACGATGCATTCGGTAACCAGACCTGTAAAGTAAGCTACTCCGGCGACAGCAGCTTTGTACAATATGATGGCCTGTACCATAGCTTTCCGGTCCGCAGCACCTCGCCGCCGGATGCGCAGGGCATCCGCCTGCAGACACTTACCCAGTCAGAGCCCTTTTATGGCAATCAGGTCAAATACACAGATGCCAACGGTAATGTTTCAGGCGCGGTATATGACTGGCTTGGCAGATTATGGGCAAGCTCTGTGCCGGATTCAGCAGGAAAGCAATTTGTGGCCGGACGCACCATTTATTATCCCGGAAGCAATGGCAAAGGCTACAGTTCGCAACAGATCATCTACCGCGACTGGGCTGGTAAGGTAACGGATACGGTATGGCAATATTATGACGGTACAGGCAGGCTTCGCCAGCGTACCAGTTATGGCTGGAACAATAAGAAAGTCATCGAGCAGATCCGCTATGATACTGCCGGACGCATCGGCGCTGTTTCCCAGCCTTACTTTGCTGGCAATCAACCTGCGTGGTCAAGGTCCCGCTACGATGCTGCGGGGAGATTGATCTGGCGCTCTACACCTTACCTGAATGGGGATAGCACAGTTACCAGAATCGATTACGGGCCGCTTCAGCTTCGGGTTACCTCAGCAGCGGGAACTTCAGACTCCGGCACAGCTGTTTATGCTTACAATTTCTACAACGGCAGTCCGAGAATTACCGCGCTGACGAATAAGATGGGTGCACATAGCTCCTTCTCTTGGGATGCACTTGGCCGCGCCATTACCGGTACCGATCCGCAGGGCATTCAAACGGCTACTCACTGGAATTCACTTAATATGAATGACTGGTATTATTCACCATCATTCGATACCACCCATTTCTATTATGCACCTGTTACACGGCAGATTGCCAAAATAGATGCGATGCGGGATACGCTCCTGTATAACTATGATAAGCTGGGACGTGTGCTTTCTATAAAAGGAACTGCAACCACGCCGGTACAATTTACTTATGATGCGCCGGGCTATAAAAATCCGCTCGGCAATCTCTGCAGCATTGTTCAGGATAATGGCGCTACATCCTATGGTTACGATCACGACTGCACAGGTAATATAACCGGAGCATCTGTAGCTATGGATGGCTACAAATGGACAGAGCGCACAGCCTACAATCCTGACCAGACTGTACAGGGCATTCTCTTTCCGGACAGCACAACCGAGCGCTTCAAATACAGCGCAGCCGGACAGCCGGTATCCATACAGCGCATTGCCGGGAAAATGGCAGAATACGTACTGCGCACCAGTTCCATAGATGCTATGAACAACTGGCAGCAGTACGCTTATGGCAATGGAGTGGTTACAGAAAAAAGCTATTACGGCAGCGGAGCGCTGAACACCATTCAGGTAATCGGCAGCTCATCCATCATCTCCAAAACATACAACTGGAACAGGAATGGACAGATTACCGGCATCACAGACCTGCTCAACAGCCAGCAGAGCGGGCAGTACCATTACAATGCAATCGGCCGCCTGCTCGCGGCTTCCACACCGGCTTATACGGATACGTTTGCTTATGATCTGTCCGGTAATTTATTGCTGAAAGATTCGCTCTTATTCACCTACAACGGCTACCAGCCTATATCCGGCAAGGCCAAAGGAAAACAGCTTTATGCAGCTACTTACGATGACTGCGGACGAATGCTCACCCGCACCCTTAATGGAAAAAAGAG
Organism: Chitinophagaceae bacterium; assembly: GCA_965200035.1. Taxonomy (GTDB): domain Bacteria; phylum Bacteroidota; class Bacteroidia; order Chitinophagales; family Chitinophagaceae; genus UBA1952. The sequence continues at coordinate 4,150,448 of OZ241334.1, forward strand.
TGGCAACAATTTCCGCTATGCCTACAATGGTTATGGATTGATGGATTCTGTGTACCGTAATGATACGCTGCAATATGTTTTCTCTTATGACTACACAGGCACGCGGAATCGTGTACGGGATATGGTAAATGGCTCCACCAGCTATTTTGTAACCGATAATTATAACGATGAAATAACGCCTAACGGCCATACCGGCGTATCCGGCTACAGCCTGGGCGGGATGATGTTCGCCAACTTTTCTACTGCCGGAAAGCCTGCTTATTACAGCTATGATCAGAATGGGAGCACCATACTCATTACCGATCAGTACGGCAAGCCCCGCAGCAATCTCAGCTACCGTGCTTATGGCAGCTCCGCTTCGGATACGGGCAGGTACGCCAGCGCCATTCCTTATAAGTTCAATGGCAGAACACAGGATCAGCGTTCGGGGCTTTATTATTTTTCATCCAGGTATTACGATGTAGTCAGCGGCCGCTTTACATCGCCCGATGATCAGTTGGGTGGAATGCTGGCTACGCCGGATGCGTTGAACAACTATGCATTTGTGCTCAACAGCCCCATCACACTGAGCGACCCCGGCGGACATGCGCCTACCGGTACCATAACTGATGTATTAGTAACAGGCGCAGTGCTGGCCACGGAAGCAGTAGTAGCGGTGACCACAGACGGCGCCGCAGTTCCGGAAGAAATCGTGGCAGATGAGATGATCGTAAGCGGCAGCTCCGCAGTGACGGATGGTGTAGATGCAGCCGGCACAGCAGTGGCCGATGCCGTAGAGACCAACGTCAGCGCGCCCGCTACATCAGCACAGCCATCCGGCCAGTCTGCAAACAAGATTCTCGGGAAGAAAATGAGCCGGGCTGACCGTGAGATCTCTGCAAGCCCGGCGGATGATGGCAACAGAGTACGCAAAAAGCGCTACCAGGGAAACTACACAGGTACAGATAATGACCGGGACAACGACCTCGATCAGATGTTTAAGCCAACCGAGCTTGATAAATCCGGCAGACCATCGTTCCGCGGAATGACTGTACTTGATGTATGGGAATCGGCTATGGACAGCAAGCGCGAAGTGTACTGTGAAGGGTCTGGCAGGCGGCTTACGTTTTATAATTTAGACAAAACGCGCGCGTGGGATATGGGGCACCTGCCCGGCTATGAATACCGGTACTTAAAGAAAGCATTTCTGGAAGGGCGCATCAGCAGAGAAGAGTTTTTGAATGAATACAACGATGCTACCCATTACCGCCCGGAAGATCCTACCTACAACCGCAGCCATCAGGGTGAATCAAACAAATCACAATATCAATTCGACCAAAAAGGCAAGAAAAAGACCTCATTTGTACCGTGGTTCAATATGCCACAGCATAGCCATACCATTCATTTAGGCTTGCCAGCAGCAGCTTATCATCATAGCTGGGCGGCGGCTGCATAACGATGGATAGGATTGGTTACCGGATGCTATCAGTGTTCAACAACGCATAATCTGCTGCGGTATCAATATCTATATTTCCGTTCGGGAAATCATAAGGCAGCACATCGCGGTGGAATGCGTTAAGCAGGTGTTTTGCGCCGCTATCCGGCGGCAATCTGGTGAGCATGGATAAGTATTTGCCGGAAAAGATGGCCGGTACGCCGGTGGTCTGATCATAAGCCGAAGCAGTGATGCCTAAAGGTGAATGATTGTGCGCTGTTACGAGTTCATTCAGATACGCAGCAGTTACGTAAGGCTGATCGCAGACCATCAGTAAAATATCGCTTGATTCTAAAGTATTTCTGAGGCTTTTAATGCCGGTTACCAGACTTGCGCCCATGCCTTGCACCCAATTTTCATTGGGTACAATCGTTACGTTTTTCCCTTGAATACGCTGCGCAATCTCATCCTGATTACATCCCAATATAACAATTACCTCTGTCGGATGGATACCCAGAGCCGCTTCTACAGCATGCTCAATGAGCGTTTTGCCTTTGTAGAGAAGCAATTGCTTGGGCTTGCCCAAACGGGATGAGGCGCCTGCTGCAAGAATGATAATGGAGATGTCAGGCATGGATAGGCAGTTGTCTTTCTCTCAGCGAGCCTGCGCGCTTTCCGGCCATAACGGATTGTATCTCTGCAGCAATAGACAAAGCAATTTCTTCCGGCGTCAGTGCGCCAATGTCCAGTCCAGTCGGGCCGTGCAGCTTGCTGAGCTCTGCTTCTGTGTAATGGTGTCCCTGATCCATCAGTTCATCCAGCATACGGTGCAGCTTCTTTTTAGGACCCAGCAAGCCAATGTAGGGAAACTCCAGCTGCATCAGTCTGGTCATCAGCTGAATATCATAATTGTAATTGTGGGTCATCAGCACCACCGCCGTACGCTCATCGATTGTTAGCTGGTTAAAGCAATGTTCCGGTTTGCCGGTAATGAGCTCGTCTGCGGTTGGAAATCTTGTGGCGCTGCAATAAGCCGGTCTTCCGTCAGCTACAGTAACCGTCCAGCCAAGCGTATAGCCAATCTGCGCCAGCGGAATCGCATCATTGCCCGCACCAACAATGATGAGCGATAGGGAAGGTTTTATTACTTCATAGAAAGCAAGCTGATTGTTGTATTCCTGTAATCTGGATTTGGCCCCGGCCAATGATTGACGGGCAGCAGCTATAATTTGTTGAGGTATCTCAGATTCACCGGTTGTCCGCATCAAAGTGTCCGGCTCTTTTATCATCATACAAGTACCTGACTGCCGCTCGTGCTTATCCATTGAAAATAGCGTGACCAGCACCGCGGCAGCTCTGTTGGCTATCATTTCTTTCAACAGATTTACCGGGTTATCGCCTGCCGTATTCAATGGCTCTATCAGGATGTGGATGATGCCGTTACAGCCCAATCCCAGACCAAGCTTTGCATCATCTTCCGTAGTATCATAAGTGATGAGCATCGTGCGGCCGGTTGCCATCGCGTGCAGGGCTTTGCGCAATGCATCGCCTTCGAGGCAGCCGCCGCTGATAGCGCCGGTGAGCTGCCCGTCATCCGTTACAAGCATCCTTGCACCTTCGCGCCGGTACGCCGATCCGGTAACGCAAACGACTGTTGCCAAAGCCGTCTGACGGTTTTCTGCACAGGCTTTATCGTAAGCGGCAATGATGTTTCTGATCTCTTTCATTCCAATGCTTTTTCCTTATCCGATAATCTTATCCGGTGTGATGGGCAGATCGCGCAACCGCTTACCGGTAGCATGATAGATGGCATTGGCAATAGCTGCGGTAATGCCGGTGATGCCGATCTCACCTGCGCCGCGCGAGCCAATCGGGCTGATGAACTCATCCGGCTTATCAATGAAGATCACTTCAAACTCCGGCATATCTGCATGGACCGGCACCAGATAATCGGCAAGATCTTTGGTGATAACACGTGCGTCTCTCGGATCGTAAGCAGTCTGCTCCATCAGCGTCATACCAATGCCCCAGCATACTCCGCCCATAATCTGATTGGTAGCTGTTTTGAGATTCAGCACTTTGCCGATGTCCATCACCGATACGGTCTTCACTACTTTTACAGTACCCAGTAAAGGATCCACCAATACTTTTACGAATTGTGCACCGAAGGAGTGAAACGCATATTTTTTTCGGTCTGTGCCTTCATCTTCCTTTACAAACCGGTTGTCTTTGCTTTGCGCCTCTGCGCTGCCCGGTTTCGGCGGACTTCCCGCATTCTGTTGCGGGGCTTCCTTGGTGCTGGCATTGATGACCAGCTCAGCTTCAATACTTTCCTTTTTCTGCCTTTGCAACAGTGCCGTATAGCTTTCGCCCATTTCCGGATCACTAATGAGCGATAATCTTCCATCGCTGGCATTCACCGCCTTTTCCTCCTGGTTATAGAGTGGTGATTTTTTATCTTTAATAGCTAATGCAATCAGCTTGCTTTTTACTTCAAGCGCAGCGGCGCGCATCGGCGGCCCCGCGCTGGCAGCAGTTTGTGAGCCACCGGAATTGGGTCCTTTCGGCAAGTCAGAGTCGCCCAGCTTTACGGTGATCTGCTTCACCGGCACACCAAGCGCATCTGCCACAATCTGGGCAAGTATCGTGTAGGTTCCGGTGCCTATATCCTGTGTACAGCAGGAAGCAATTACTTTTCCGTTCTTCAGCATTTTCACCCTTGCCGATCCCATAGACCTGTTGGCTGGATACGTAGCTGTAGCCATGCCATAGCCTACCAGATAGCGGCCTTCTTTCATCGTGCCCGGCCGAGGATTGCGGTCTTTCCATCCGATGGCTGCTGCACCCTTCTCATAGCATTCGCGCAGGTATTTGGCGGAGAAAGGCTTGCCCGTTGAAGGGTCTTTTTCTGTATAATTAATGAGGCGCAGCTCCAGCGGATCGATGCCGGCCTTATACGCAAGCTCATCCATAGCTACCTCCAATGCAAACATGCCCGGCGCTTCTCCCGGCGCTCTGGTAGGGCATGGCGTAGCACGGTTTACGCGCACCAGTTCCTGTACCACGTCGAGGTTGGGCGTATCATAGATCATCTTGGTAGCTACTCCTGCCGATTCTACGAATTCATCAACAAAAGAGGTTTCAGAAGTAGTGATATGGCGTACAGAGGCAATCTTTCCATTGGTGCCACATGCCAGGCTGATGCGCTGAATGGTTCTGGAGCGGTGACCATTTCCGGTAAACATCTGGCTTCTGTCCAGCACCATTTTTACAGGACGATTCACCATTTTAGCGGCCATCGGCGCGAGCACCGAATGCGGCCATGTAAATCCTTTTGATCCAAATCCGCCACCAATATAATGTGAGATGACGCGCACATTTTCCGGCTGTATGCCCATCATCTGCGCAATAGCGCCTCTTGTTCCTAATACAGACTGGGTAGAATCGTAAACAATCAATTGCTTGCCATCCCATGCGGCAATCGTGGCATGAGGCTCCATGGCATTGTGGTGATAGACCGGGGTAGTGTAGGTCTGGGCAATTTTTACCGGTGCTCCAGTAAAGGCTTTTTTAGCATCCCCGCGCGCCACCTGCAATTGATTATTTCCCAATCCCTGCTTAGGCGTGTATTTATCCGCAATGCCCGCTTCAATATTGGGAACAGGTACTTCCTCATCGTAAGTCACCTGAATGAGCGATGCGGCGTGTTGGGCCTGCTCAAAGCTTTCTGCTACAACAATGGCAATGTGCTGTCCGTCATAGAAAATACGCTCACTTTGGAGCGGCAACAAATCTTTTTCACCATACTTTCCTGAACCCGGATCGCCACTACTTAATGTATGCAGCGTTAGTGAATTTTTATAGGTAATAACGCGGAGCACACCAGGCGATTTCTCTGCTGCTGTGGTATCGATATCCTGTATATGTCCTTTCGAAATAGTGCTTTGTACAGTCACCGCGTATGCCAGATCATCCGGCTTGAACTCTGCGGTGTAAGTGGCTGTGCCGGTCACCTTCCGGTGTCCGTCTATTCTGTCTATCGGCTGTCCTACAATTTCTTTCATCCTTTGGCGGTTGCTGTTTCTAATGCGTGAATAAGGGTGCGTTTCGCCAGAGAAGGCTTGAAAGCGTTGAATTCTTTGGTCTCTGCTCCGGCAAGCGCTGCCTCTGCTGCTTTCTGAAAAATTTCGGATGAGCCCGCTGCGCCAATTAAAACCTGCTCGGCCAGAACAGAGCGCCAGGGCTTCGTACCTACACCCCCCAGAGCGATTTTAGCTCTGGTAATAAAGCCGTTTTGCAATTCCAGCACCACAGCCGCAGAAGCAAGCGCGAATTCATAGGAAGCGCGATCGCGCACTTTGAGGTAATGAGATACGTTCAATCCTGCGCCTGATGGCAACGTAATGCCTGTGATCAGCTCACCCGGCTGAAGGACGGTTTCGATATGTGGTGTATCACCGGGCAATACGTGAAAGTCCTCTATAGGAATACTGCGCTTACCTGCTGAACCTTCCGTATGAATAATCGCGCCCAATGCGGTCAGCGCTACGCACATATCGGAAGGATGAGTGGCGATGCAGTGGTTGCTTCCTCCAAGCACCGCATTGCTTCTGTTATAACCATCCATCGCTCCGCATCCGGTACCGGGATTTCGTTTGTTGCAGGGACTGGCTGTATTGTAAAAATAAGGGCAGCGTGTACGCTGCATCAGATTACCGCCAAGAGTAGCCATATTACGAAGCTGTGGCGATGCGCCTGACAGCAACGCTTCCGAAAGAACAGGATAGTGTTGCTTAATGTAAGGATGATATGCCAGATCGCTATTTCGTACCAGTGCCCCGATATGCACATCACCATCAGGCTGTATCGTCAGTTCTTCAAGATCAAGATGATTGATGTTGACCACACGCTTTGGCTGCACAATATTCATTTTCATCAGGTCCACCAGATTGGTGCCTCCGGCCATGAATTTGGTATCTGTAACGCTACCTTCACGTAGCGCGGCCGCCTGATCCGGCGCAGGAATAATGCTGAATGGTTGCATAGAAATTATGCCTGATCGCGGACTTCTTTAATGGCGTGAAGAATATTTTGATAAGCACCGCAGCGGCAGATATTACCGCTCATCAATTCTCTGATATCGGCATCCGTGTGGGCATGGCCCTCTTTGAGCAGCCCTACTGCCGAGCATATTTGTCCGGGAGTGCAATAGCCACACTGAAAAGCATCGTGCTTAATGAAAGCCTCCTGCAGCGGATGCAGTTGATTTTCATTGCCTAATCCTTCAATCGTTGTTACAGATGCATCTGCGCACATACCGGCAAGGGTCAGGCAGCTATTTACCCTCCGTCCATTGATCAGTACCGTACAAGCGCCGCATTGACCGCGGTCGCAGCCTTTTTTAGTGCCGGTAAGATGCAGGGTTTCTCTCAGCGCATCGAGCAGGGTAGTACGCGGATCATGGTACAAAGTATACGGCTTGCCATTCACGCGAAAGCTCGTTCTCATAGACTCATCATTGTCCTTATGAACAATGCTTCCCGCAGCCGTCTTTGCGCCGGCAGGTAAAAACGAAGTGATGGAAATGCCGGCACCTACCAGAGAAGCTGTTGCTAAAAACTCCCGCCGCGTGGGATTGCCGGATGACGGCGCATCGCCTGTTTGTTCTTTTTCCCCCATGGTGTATGAATTGGAAAAGAGCGCTAAAAAACAGTGCCATTATGCAGCATTTGAATTAATAATACCTAACAGAGCCGGCAAGGAGTGTAAATGGCTGGCGCACTATTTATAGCTTTGATGCAATACGGCAGTTTCTTCAGGTGAATTGCCCGACAGCTACAAAACAAACAATGCTTATGGTATCTTTTGAGGATGAACGATGTACACAGATCAAGGAAGCGCTGGTTCCGGAAAAGGCACGCTATGTGCTTTACTGGATGCAGATTTTCAAGCGCACCACGCACAATCATGCGTTGAATAAAGCCATTGGAATAGCTAATGAACTTGGTCTGCCGCTGGTGGTGTACGAGGGGCTGAAGTATTATTATCCCTGGGCTTCCGACCGTATTCATACATTTATTCTGGAAGGCGTGGCGGAAAAGAAAAAGGCTTTTGCCGCTATGGGTATCCGTTATATTTTTTACCTGCAGCAAAACAGCCGTTCCCCCAAAAATACAGTAGCGAAGCTGGCTAAGGAAGCTGCCGTGCTTGTTACCGATGATTTTCCCGCCTTCATCATACCGGAGCATAACCGCCACATCTGCGAGCGGGTAAAAATACCTGTCTATACGGTTGATGCAAATGGAATGATACCGATGCGCAGGATGACTAAAGAGGAGTTTGCAGCGCGTACCATTCGCCCGAAAATAACTAAGCTGCTGCCCGAATACACTGATCCGCTGCGCACTCCCGCGCTCAAAGAAAAACATCCTAAAATAAACGTTGATTGTCCTGAAACGGAGGTGACGGAAAGTAATATTGCTGCGCTGGTAAAGGGTTGCGCTATAGATAATACGGTGCCGCCAAGCGAAGTATATAAGGGCGGGGAAGCTGCAGCACAGAAGAGAATGAAGCATTTCATTCATCACATTCTTCCGGAATATGATGAACTGCGCAACAAGCCGGATGTAGACGGCTGCTCACGTCTGTCGCCTTATCTGCACTTTGGGTTTATTTCAGCACAGCAGATCTATGAGGCCGTACAACATGCGCACGCGCCCAAAGCTGCGAAAGATGCCTTTCTTGAAGAGCTGATCGTGCGGCGGGAGCTGGGGTACAATTTTACTTTCTTCAATAAAGAGTACGATTCGCTGGAAGCCGCGCCGGAATGGGCGAAGAAGACGATGCATAAGCACGAAAAAGACAAGCGCGCTGTGACATTTACCCATCAGCAGATAGAGACTGGCACCACTACCGACGCGCTCTGGAATGCTACACAACACGAGCTGATGCATACAGGTGAGTTGCACAATTACATGCGGATGCTTTGGGGCAAAAAAATCATCGAATGGAGCAAAAACTATAAAGATGCTTTCGAGCTGATGGTGCATCTGAATAATAAGTATGCGCTTGATGGAAGAAACCCCAATTCTTACACAGGCATCCACTGGTGCTTCGGCAAGCATGACCGCGCCTGGGGACCAGAGCGGCCTGTATTCGGTACGCTGCGCTATCTGAGCACTGCCAGCTGGTGGAAGAAGGTGAATGCGAAGGCTTACATTAAAAAGTACAGTGACATTGAGGTAAGCAGGTACAGTGAGGATGCATATGCTGAAAAGTAATCAGGATCACTCGCTGTAAGGATACAATTTCTTGAAAGCCTCATTGATGCTTTGATGCAGTATTGTTGCATGGTTTTCGCCCTGTAGCTCCAGATAGTCTCCCTTTATGCCTTTCTTTTGGAGTAGCTTAAAGAGCGCACGCGCATCGGTACGCATGATGCTGTCTTCATCGGCGCCCACGGCCATATAGACGTATTGCGGCAGGGAATTTTGTTTCGCGATTAGTGCCTTTGCTTCTTTCAGCAGCCTTTCCTGATCCCACCAGAGGCTGGGGCTTACAATCAGATAATGCGTAAACAGTTCCGGCTTTTTCAGCAGCACTTCACAGGCCAGCAATCCGCCCAGCGACTGACAAATAATGAATCGGGTAGACGTAGTCTTGAAGGTAGTGTTGATATAGGGTAAAAGCTCTTTTTCCAGAAAACCCATGAACTGCTCAGAATGACCGGTAGTAGGGTATTGCTGCTGCAAATCTTTCTGATCTGTGTGGAAGGTAAAATCCCGCTTGCGGTCAACATTGGAAATGCCTACGACAATAAAATCCGGCATTTTGAACATCATATTGAAGAACTGTGTGAGCCCTATGATGTGCAGGAAATCTTCATTGATCGTACCATCCAGCAGGTAGATAACCGGGTGCGCTACGTTTTTATCAAAGCCGTAAGGCAGGTAGATGTTCAGGGTTCGCTCTTCCTTCAGTATGCCGGAACGAATGGTATGCACTTCGCCGATAGTGAGCGGCTTCAGAGAGTCTGTACGCGGTTGTGCAGATGCGTGGAATACGCCCGCGAACATCAGCATCAGGATTATGGTGAATGATTTCATAGCCGGAAAATGATGCAAGGTGGTGGAAACAGAGGTAAGCTACAACACGCTTCCGGGGGTATTTAATAATAGCAATGCCCATTTTTTATCAGGTTAAACGATGTACTGGCCATTTACAACTATAGATTCAGCTTTTGCATAATCGTTCTGTCATTAAAAAAAAGCGGCCACAGAATGGCCGCTTTTTTTTTGCTTAAAACTGTATCAGCTTACCTGCCTACAGCTTCCTTATCATCTGCTTTTTCCTGTTTTTTCAGTGCCTTATGCTCTTTGCCTTTGGCCATTTTCTTGGTTGCCTTACGTGCCTTCTTTCCGGACTTGGCATCTGCAGCAGACTGATCGCCTACCTGAGTACCATCCGTTGTTGTGGTGGTGGTAGTCGTTTTGTTCACAGTTTGAGCGCTGGCTACAACGGGCCCGATCAATCCGGCTACGATAATGGCGATAAAAAGTTTGTTTTTCATGTTGGTTAAGTTTAGCAGACTGTTTAAATAATAATGCCAAAGAGGCTTTCATCGCATAAAATAGTCCGCAATCAGGCAATAGAGCAATAGGCTGAAAAATATTTCAGTAAATCCATTTTTAAATTATAAATGTCCGCATCTATTCAAATACGTGACTACAGTGCTGTAAACATTTTATTACATCAAATACATTTTTACAAAAAATATCTTGTGTTTTTTTGTTGATATTGTTTGGAAATGATAGAAGTGAAATATTAGATTTGTGTTAGTTGATATTTAAGTTAAAGCCGATGAGAAAAATATACTTTTTATTACTGTGCTCATTATTTGCCTTGAATAAGGCGGCTGCACTGAGTGTGCTCATTACCGAAAGCGGCGTTTATCCATGTGCTAATAACTGGAAAACCGAGATCATGGGTATGGGGCATGGAGTATCCATACAGCCAGTAACCGTGCTGGACAACAGTGCATTTTTTGCCACAACGGATGTATTGATTGTATCTGATGGTACCGGCACTTTAACGCCTACCCAGATCGGAACCATACAATCATTTCTTCAATCCGGAAAATCCGTTTATCTCCAATCCGAATACCTGACCAGTTATGGGGGTAATATCGCTTTCGCCCAAATCGTAAATGCACTAGGAGGTACATTTAGCTGGGGTGCCACCATGAATGGGCAGTTAGCACCTGCCGTAACCGGATCGTTCAGCACTACGAATACGGCTGTTTCTTCCCTGTCTTACTTCTGGTATGGCTGCACCGGCGGAGGCTCTTCAAATATCTATCCGTTTCTTTATTCCGGCTCAAATGCTTTGGGATGGAGCTTTTGCCCGCCCAACGCTTCATATGGCAAGCTGGTAACCACTTCTGATCAGGATTGGACCGGTAGTGGGTACGGCACATCCATTGCTACCTCAGGACCGCTGATCCGCAATATTTTTGTCCACCTGATCACTCCGGGTTTGTGTGGTCCTCCCGGCCCGGTAATAAATATCGCCAGCCAGTCGGATGTATCCTGCTATGGGGCAAGCAATGGCAGCGCTACCGTCAGCGTATCCGGTGGAATTTCGCCACTTGCTTATTCATGGTCACCTGGCGGCGGCAATAGTGCCAGTATCACAGGTCGTCCGGCAGGCAATTATACGGTTACAGTCAGAGATGCAAGCGGATTGACCAGCATCAAGCAGGTAACCATCACACAGCCACAGGCGCTTTCCTCAACAGGCAGCGCAACTAACCCAACCTGCATCGGCACAAATGGATCTGCAACGGTAATAGTGAGCGGAGGTACACCACCATATACTTATACCTGGTTGCCCGCAGGCGGCACAGCAGCTACCGCTACCGGCTTAACGGCCGGCTCATACACCGTCACTTATACAGATGCTAAAGGCTGCTCAGGCTCCCATACTTTTACGCTTACAGCGCCCGCGGGATTATCTGTAACCGGCAACCAAACGGACATAACCTGTAACGGTGGCTCGAATGGCACAGCGACTGTGAGCGCAAGTGGTGGCATAACTCCTTATACTTACGCATGGACTTCAGGCGCCAGTGCAGCAACAGCAAGCGGCCTGAGCGCCGGAACGCATACGGTAACAATAACAGATGCCGCCGGATGCGCAGCCACGCGCAACTATAATATTACACAGCCTGCAGCCATCTCCACTGCTGTGACAGCTCAGACCAATGTATCCTGCTCTTCCGGCTCTGCCAGCATCACGGCTATGGGCGGCACCGGCACTTATACTTATACATGGTCGCCATCCGTTGGCACAGCGGCTACAGCAACAGGATTGATCCAAGGAACTTACACGGTTACGGTAAGAGATGCTAATAATTGCATGGCTACTCAAGCAGTTACAATTACTCAATCTGCGACCCCGCTTTCTGTATCGGCTACAGCACCAATGCGGATCTGCTCGGGAAATGTTTTAAATATTAATTCTGCAGTAGCAGGAGGTATTGCTCCCTATACTTACAGCTGGATTGGTCCTAATGGTTTCGTATCTACCACGCAGAACCCGACTCTGGCGGCAAGCGTAAGTATGAGCGGAGCTTATAACTTAGCGGTTACAGATAACAGAGGCTGTACGGCTACTACGGCTATTTCTACCGCAGTTGATACAATTCCCCCGCCAACTATGATTGTTGGCAATGCGAATGTATGCGGCGGCACATCCCAGATTTACCGCATTCCTAAGGTCGCAGAAGCTACTTCTTATAACTGGATGATTACCGGCAATGGCTGGAACAGCATATTGGGTAATGCTGCTGACACTTTCATCAACACCACTGCTGGTACGGCTGCCAATACCATCTCCGTCACCGCTTCTAATCAATGTGGCACTTCCACAATGCGCACACTAGCAGTTAATGTTACCAACACCCCTGGTATGGCGGGCTCTATTATCAGTTTTGATTCTGTGTGTACGGGCGCTGGTGCTGTAACTTTTGCTACCGGTCAGATTAATGAAGCCACCTCTTATACCTGGACCCTGCCTTCCGGCTGGAGCGGCACATCCATTACTAATCAGATCAGCGCAACGCCGGGCACAAGCGCTGCTACAGGTGCGATAACGATTTCGGTAACAGGCACCAATAGTTGCGGCAGCGGACCGGCTTCCCAAAAGACCATTATTGTCAACAATCCTGCCACACCGGCTGTGGCCCTCAATGGACCTTCCGGTATTGTATGTGCCGGAACGCTGGCTACCTGGATCGCGACCCCAACGGATGGCGGCGCATCACCGCTCTACCAGTGGAAGGTCAATGGCATAAATCAAGGTAGCCTTACCTCATCGAATATTTTCAGTTCTGCTAATTTAAGCGCAGGAGATGTAGTGAGTGTGCAGATGAAGACCAGCTTTCCCTGCACCACCACAGCCGGTGGCTGGGCTTTAGGTGCAGCGCCTGCGCTTACGATCGCACCACAGGTAATGCCTGGTGTGAATATCAATGCCACAGCGCCGCCTGATTTATGCCGTGGAGTACCGGTAACATTTTATGCAAATACTACAGGTGGCGGCTCTTCCCCTGCTTACCATTGGTCCAGGAACGGAATATGCATACCTGATGCGACTGGTGCTAATTATACCAGTGACGCGTTGAATAATGGAGACACGGTGCGGGTAGTTCTGATCAGCAATGCCCAATGCCGGATAGTAGATTCGGTAGCGTCGAATAAGATGGGACTGAGTGTAAGTCCGTATGTAGTGCCGCAGATAACTATATCAGTTAACCCGGGTACCGCGATCGGTGCAGGACAGACGGTGATCTTTAATGCTGCCGTGAATAATGCCGTGAATAATCCTGAAGTACGCTGGAAGCGTAACGGGCAGGCAGTGGCAGGAACTACAAAGCTGAGCTGGACAACTTCTACACTGAGGGATGGAGATGTAGTGAGCGCTGATCTGGTAAGCGGTGCACAGTGCACTATGCCATTTTTGGTAAGCAGTACCAATACTTTGCAGATGAGGATAAGCACTGGGGTAGGTAACGTAGCAACTGGTAGCGTGGGTAGTATAAGTCTTTATCCAAGTCCAAATAATGGCCGTTTTACCGTAAAAATCTCAAAAGGAAATATTGGAAAGCAAATAAGATTAGAAGTGCTGAATGCAGCCGGTCAGGTTGTATCGCGCGCAATAGCAGTGCCTGATCGTGAAGAGTGGAGTACAGATATCAATGCAGGTGGGGTAGCGGCAGGATGGTATGCATTGAGATTGAGCGAAATGAATGCTGATGGAAGCATCAGCGGAACATCCATCAAACAGTTTGAGATCAGATAAGCTGTACTTTCTTTCAATGTAAGAATGCATTTAAATCAGAGTTTAATAATTAAAATTCCATTTGATTAAACGATCTGGTTCCTCATCCGTCCAAGCATGCAAAACCAGAAAAAAATGAAAAAGATTCTTGCAGCTTTAGCTATTGCGCTTACTATTCATGCAACTGGATTTGCCCAGGATGGACAGGGAATGCGTCGCACGCCGGAAGACCGTGCGCAGCGTCAGGTAAAAATGATGGAATCTTTGAAGCTCAATGAAGAACAGCAGAAAGCAGTTTATAATTTTAACCTGAGGATGTCTGAAGATATGCAGGAGAAGAATACCGATCGTGAAGCGCGTATGGCAAAGGCCAAAAAAATGCAGGATCAGCGGGCGGATGCTTATAAGAAGATACTCACTGCAGAACAATATTCAGGCTATGAAAAAATGCAGGCAGAACGCCGCGAGCGCATGATGAAAAGGATGCAGGAAAATAACGGTGCAGAAGGTGGAAATGACTAATGATAAAGAAAAAGGCTGGCATCATACCAGCCTTTTTCTTTATCACCAAATCGGTTTAAATACTTCGGTTGTTGAAATGCTGGTACAGCATGCTGGAGCCCCAAAGCACAATGGCCAGCACATTGAGCACGAGAATATGCTTGACAACATCTGCCAGACTACCATCGCGGAGCATGATCTCATTAGCTCCATCCAGCCCCCAGTAAAGGGGAGAGATGAGCGCAATTTTTTGCATCACCGGAGGCAGAATATCCTTGGGTACCAGAATACCGCCGATCGCTGCAAGTATCACAATGGAGATAGCGCCGAATGGCAATGCCTGATTGGTTGTTTTGAAAAAAGTGCCGATAAAATAGCCGTAAGATGTTGCGGCAAAGGCCGTAGATAGTATTACCGGGATCAGCGCTTTAGGATCGGCTCCAAGATTCAATGGTGAAAGCCCCAACAACGGCAGCACCCAGATGCCGATACAGCACATAGCGATGAACTGAAAAAAACAGATAATCGTATTGAACAGAATTTTCCCCATGGCCACGCCGGCCTGTGCATGAGGAATCAATTTCAGGCGCAGAGCGCTGCCTTCAATACGCTCACCGATCATGTGTCCGGAGAGCGGCACTACAATAAAGAACATTCCGAATATAGCCCATGCAGGTACATTATGCTGTACGGAGCTGAGCCTCGCCAGCTTATTGCCATGCTCTTCTCCCAATACTTCTTCCTGAATGCTGATTCCTGCAAAAAGCTCTTTTAATTGCTCATTATTTCCCACAGTATCAGTGGACGCACCGCTGAGCCGCGCTATCCGCTGTATCAGTACGGTGGTAGATGCTGCGGTGATGAATTTATCGAGCGCGAAAGAAACGGAAGCTCTGTATGATGGCTTCACAACCGGATCGAAAAAGAGCTTTACGTGAATGCTGTTCCGCCGCTCACGCGCAGGCAGCTTGCCGATGCTCAGCTTATCGGCCAGTGAATTGGCCAGTATGTTAGCGCTGTTTACCGCTTCTGCTGTAGTACCGTTCGGTATGATAATGCCCACCCGGTAAGTGCCACGTTTCAGCAGCGATTTCAGCAGCTCATCATTCAGCCGGTGCCCGTCTATCTGATCGATTATCCGGAAGTTTTTACTTTTCTTCAGATCATTTCTGATTTCCTGAGCCAGGCTTCCTCCGTCATTATCAGAAAGAAGCAATTCGAAGCGTGCTTCCTGATATTCTCTGAACGGTGCATCCTGCACGAGCGCCATAATAATGATCAGCACAGCAGGCATAATCAGCAACAAGAGTAGTCCGGATATATCGCGGCGGGTGAGCAGCCACTCTTTGATAATTGTTGCAATTATTTTTTTCATGCCGGATGTTGGAATCTGCCCAGGTAAAGGCGGCGCAAAATTAGCTAATTCTAAGTCTGGCGGGAATGATTAATCCGACAGGCACTTGATATTTCCCCCTGAAAAGCAAGTGCGTTAAAGAAAATGAAAAAAATGAAAAATTATTTTGCAATTACGAAGGGCATCGTACATTTGATTACGAAGACCATCGTACATCGAGGCAACAAACATTATGAGCAGACAGATAAAGCCGACTGATTCAGAACTTGAAATACTGAATATTCTTTGGGAGCGCGGAGAAAGCACCGTGCGTGAAGTACACGAAGAACTGGCCAAGACAAAAGAAGCAGGCTACACCACTACCTTGAAGCTGATGCAGATTATGTATGAAAAGGAGCTGCTTAGCCGGGATGCCAGCAGCAAGACCCATTTATACAAAGCGGCCATTCTCAAAGAAAAGACACAGGGACAGATTGTAAGAAGAATGATCGATACAGTATTCAACGGCTCCGCGATGGGGCTGGTGATGCAGGCGCTCGGTAATCACAAAGCAAATAAGGAGGAGCTGGATATGATCAAGGCTTACCTGAAAGAGATGGAGGCAAAGGATTCGTCAAAAAATAAATAGCTGTTATCCGTTAAAATCAAATCCTAAATACAGACTGCTATGAATATTCTGTTTACTGAAGGGTCATTGGTAGTACGCTCGCTCGGCTGGACGCTGCTGCATTCATTATGGCAGGGAGCGCTCATCAGTATTTGCCTCTGGATAGTGCTGAAAATATTGAGCCATTCCCATGCACGTTTCAGGTATCATGTTTCCGTAGGAGCTATGTTGCTGCTGGCCGGCGCATTCATCTCTACCTGGATCAGGCAATGGCAGCGGCTGCAATCCATAACGGTATGGGTTACGGAACACGGAAAGGACAGTGATGTTCAGGCTATGCATACCATAGCTGTACAGCCCGCTCAGCAGGGCGCAGATGTCTGGCTGGCGCATTCTTTCCCCGGCATGGAGCATGTATTTCCGGGGCTGGTGGCCGCTTATAGCGTGGGTATTCTGCTGATGCTTATCCGTTTTACTGCAGGCTTTAACCGTATCTATCAATTGCGGAACCATAATATTTCTTTGCCTGATGCAGAAATGCAGTACCGGTTTCAGCGCATGAAAGAGCGGCTGCATATTCATACAACCGTGAAATTGCTGATGTCCTCGGCCGTTCAGGTGCCGATGGTCTCCGGATTTTTCAGGCCTATAATTCTTTTGCCTGTTTCCATTAATACAGGACTATCCATTAGTCAATTGGAAGCGATTCTGCTGCACGAGCTTTCACATATCAAAAGACAGGATTACCTCGTCAATATTTTGCAGATCATCATTGAGACTATGCTTTTTTTCAATCCTTTCCTCTGGTGGATATCGGCCGGTATCCGCCGGGAGCGGGAGCATTGCTGCGATGATCTGGTTCTTGCAGAAACCCTGCAGCCCTTGCCCTACGCCTCAGCGCTGGCGGCTCTTGAAGCAAACCGGTACGCTTCTCCGATGCCCGCGCTTGCAGCAACAGGCCATAAACATCAATTATTTAACCGGATTAAACGAATGACAGAAATGAAAAGAATCCCATTAAGTTACGGCCGTCTTGCTGCGGCAATCGTCACTGTATGCGCAGTGACCGGGGCAGTGATCTGGTTCACACCGGCCTTTGCCCAAGATAGAAAAGAAAAATTACCAACTACAAAAACCAAAACCACAAGCGTTCAGAAAGTCATCATCATTGACGATCAGGGAAATAAAAAAGAGTATAACAGCCTGGATGATTTGCCAAAAGAAGCCAGGGAAAGCATAGAAGTGACGGGCATGTCCAAAAACGATCATGATCTGGATCACCTGGATGAGCAGCTTGCCGGGCTCGATACAATGAGTGGTGAAAAGATTAAGGTAATTGTTTCCGATGCCATGAAATCAGTGGACTGGAAAGACATTGACAAAACAACCCGCATGGCGCTGGCACAATCAGATGATGCGATGAAAATGGCAGACCGCGAATTGAAAAAGGTGGATTGGGATAAGATTAATTCAGAAATAGATAAAGCAATGAAGGAGGTGGATCGGGTAGATTGGAATGCCGTAGCCTCAGCTTCCAACAATGGAAAGACCGGCCGGGAGATGAGGCTGGAAATACACCGGCAGATCGAAGATGCACGCGAACAGGCTGAGGATGCCCTAAAGAACGCCCACGAAGCACAGGAAGAAGCACATAGAGCAGCAAGACGAAGGCACGAAGCGATTCCGGAGCCGCCAATTCCACCTGCTGCTCCGCATAGTGCAATGTCACCTGTGCCGCCAGCGCCGCCCGCGCCCACCGCTTACAACAAAATGCTTTCAGAAATGGACCGTGATGGATTGATCGATCAGGATGGTACGTTTGAAGTCAGCAAGAATAGTCAGGATCTGTACATTAATGGCGAGGCGCAGCCGGATGAAGTAAAGGTGAAATATCGTCACTACTTCAGCCCGGGAAAGGTACATATCAAAGGCAGCAAAAACCGCCTGAGCATCAGCTCTGCCAATTAAAAAATAAGTGTATTAGTTTGAAAAAAAGAAGGCTGCCTTTTCAGGCGGCTTTCTCTGTTTTAATCCCTTACCGAGTGGCCGGTATAATGGAGAAATACATCTTCCAGCCTACGGCAATCCGGAGTCTGCGCTACCATATCTGCCGGCGGACCGCTGGTGATGAAGCGACCTTCATCCACAATCACCACTTCATCGCAAAGCTGCTCCGCTTCTTCCAGCAGGTGCGAAGTATAAACGATCGTTTTTCCCTGCGCGCGATAGTCCTTTAGAAAAGATAGAATCATAGCGCGGCTTTGTACATCTACGCCGGCAGTAGGCTCATCGAGGATAATCATCTGCGGTTCATGCAGGAGCGAGGCAATGATATTGGCGCGACGCTTCATGCCACCACTATACTGACCAATGCGCTTATTGCCATGTTTCTCAAGACCCATCCGCTCCAGCAACATACCTCCACGCTGTTGGATCATCTCATCCTTCAATCCATACAGCCGACCCACGTACCGGAAATTTTCCCAGCCGGTAAGATGCTGAAAAAGCGCAATCTGTTGCGGCACGACACCAATCATAGATCGAATCTCCAGCTTGTCCTTCACACAATCCTTACCAAAAATAGTGGCCCGGCCGTCATCCGGCTTTACAAGCCCGCACAGGATATTGATGCTGGTCGTTTTGCCGGCGCCATTGGGTCCCAGCAATCCCATAATGCTGTTCTTGCGCACAAAAAAGCTGAGCCCATCCAGCGCAGGAGCAAAAGCGCCGCGATATTGCTTGTGCAGATTGACTATCTCTATTGCAAAGGGCATGAATTAGTATTCACAGCCGGAAGCATACTTGGATTTCCGGCATTGTTCAGAATGGATCGGCTTATATCAGCGGTTAGCATAGCTAAGATCTTTTACCAGTGCTTCGGGTAGCTTTGGTAAGTGCTGGCGCGGCATCAGGAAAGAGGTAAGTTCGGCCAGCTCTCTGAAAATGTAGTGGCTGCTTGCCGCTTTTTGCAGATAATCGGCGCCTGTGCTGCCGCCCGTGCCTACACGCTTGCCAATGGTGCGCTGCACCATATGAATATGGCGGTGTCGCCACATAGCCAGATTTTCATCTACAGCCAATAATATACTGAGCAATTCATAAGGAAGCTGCATCAACGGATAATCTCGGTAGAGCATAATGAACAACGCATGACGGCTGGCATCTGCGCTGAGCTTGCGCTCTTCAGGATAGTTGTCATCTGCAAGAAACAGTGAATCAAATGCATCCAGATTGGCCTGTTCGCCCGGCTGCAGGCTGTCTGCATAGGCCTGTCTGTATTCTTTCCAGAAAGCATCATCGGCCTGATCCCAATATTGGTGGGTCTTGAGGAAAGGCATCCGTTCCAACCAGCCATTAATCAATACCAGCAAAGATTGCTGTGACTCGGCTTTTTTCACGCGGTCTATATCATCCTGCGAAAGCTGGGAGAGATAATAATTCTGTCCATGACGATCGCCGTAGCTCAGGCCGAGCGCCGCTTCAATCATCTTGAACTGAATGCTCTGGAAGCCGCTGGCAGGGCGCAACAGATCGCGGAAATCCAGGAAATCGAGTGGCGTCATGGTCTCCATTACCGTCATCTGCATCACAGCTACCTCAAGGATAGAGCAGATGCGCTTCAGGCGGTGAACACTGTTGTAAATATCAGGAGAGCTGTTCTCAATATTAGGTTGTTGAAAGATGCTGCGGATAATATCCAGCTCGTGAAGGATCTGCTTGAACCACAGCTCGTAAGCCTGATGAATAATGATGAAAAGCATCTCATCATCTGCCTTCATGCCTTCTTTTGCGCTTTCCGGCTGCTGTGCATTGAGTATTTTATCCAACTGAAGGTACTGGCTGTAATAAACCGGTGGCCGTTCTTTTCTTTCCATCGCGTAAAAGTAGGAAATGAACGTCTCATGTGGTTATCTGACTGCCGGAGTATTTGGGCTTTGCAGACTGTCGGCAGAAGCATTATTCAGAATAAGCTGGTAGATGCGGAAATCGCCGCGCGGCCATCTGAATTCATAGTGGCCTGTTATTGGTATTGGTATCGTTTCTCCATCGGTAGTAATGTAATAAGCTTCATTGCCCGCACTACAGAAGTTTGTTTGAAAGCCACGCTTGCCGCCAATATATTTCAGGTAAAAGCTTTCGTCTGAACAGCCGACTGTTGCATGTGGAGGAAGATCACGCAGATCAAGTATCAATAGCTCTGCGTAGGTGTTGATGTCAAAATGATACAGCGCCTCCGCCAGTTTAGCCTTCGTCAGCTTTATATAATGATAGATGAACAGCCCGAGAAACAATGGAAAGACAACGAAAATCATCCGCTTCATCCGAAGAGCCCGAAACAATTCCTGCAGAGCCCAGCATATAGTGATGATGATAAAAGCATAGGTAATGCTCATATGCCCGATCTGATTTCTCAGGTAAGGAAACTGCTTCATCTGCCAGCTCATCAGAAACAGTGTTACCCACATAATCAAAAAGAAACCGCCAAAGAACACGCGACTGCGCTTTCTCAGCCACAAAAGCGACAAGACCGGCACGGCAGCAAGCAGCAGATATACATCTTCATGCACCGTCGTATATCCGGTAAAGCAGTATTCCAGCGCTTCATGAAATTTTACGATCAGCACATCCATATAAGCTGAATGGCTCAGGTCTGCGCCTTTGACATATTCATTATCCGTGAAAGCACCAATGCCCGAAAAGCTCAGCGCCGGCAGATAGCAGAGAAATGTTGCACATATAGCAATCACATTATACCTGAAAAACGCCATGTCGAATGAGCACCGGTAGCATTGCACAATCAGCGCAGCAACTACAAGCGACACATAGAAAAACAGGAAAGTAGGGAGCGTGAAAAAACCGGCGACCACACAAACTGCAAATAGCTGCAGCCATACCGTATTCCCACGCCTCAGATATTGCCAGAGGAAAACAAAGGCAGCCCATTCACAAAGCAGATAAAGCTCGTAGCCACGGTTCATCGCGCCAAAGCCCCAGGTCTGAAAATGAACGGATATACATAAGGTGGCCATAAAGGCGAGCAGCCGATGCCCGAACAATTGTCTGCACCAGAAATAAAGCAGCACAAGCAATAGAATAAAGGAAGCGCCCGACACTATCCTGCCGGTAGCCCAGTGATCTTTGGCAAACGGAAACAGCACATTATTCAGGAGATTGAACAAAATGTGATTGTTCGGCAGCATATAATAGGCCAGCGTCTGAAACGGATGAATATCCGCACAATGAACCGCTGAAAACACTTCATCATTATAAGGAAGGATATGCCACTTTGCAAACTTCCACATAATAATGCCAATCACAACAAGCGAGCCGGACAATAGATAATCTGCGGGCTTGATTACTGCAAGCGGCTTTATTTGGCGTTTAACATGAGCACCTTTTCGGAGCAACACGATGAATACCAGCAGTCCGATAATAATTATTCCAAGCCAGCAAAGCAGGTTCCCTTTTTGCTTCGTAGCATCAGTAAAAAAATCCTTTTCCCAGAATGCACTTCTGTAAAAACAGGGATGAAGATTCCGGAACCACGCTGCGAGATATGGATGGCTGTGCGTCAAGTAGAAAATGCAGAACACCAGCACCGGCAGCAGAAAAGCTATAGCCATGGCCCGCAAGAGGGTAGTCGTGCGGATGAAAGCGGTGCTCTTGATAGGCGTTTGCATGATTTTGGTATGCGAAAGGTAGAAAACATGCTCTGAAAATACCGGCAGAGCTCGTTGAAAACTTACTTTTTTATACGTTTGATGATCTATGGACAACACACCAATTTATACGCAGAAAATGATTGCTGCAATCGACCAGCTTCTGAAAGAGGGGAAAGCGGTGAAGAGCTTTGAAGCCCTGACTGAGCCTTTGCACAAAGCTTTATACGAAAAGCAAACTTTTGATCTGCTGGATGAGCTTCCGGTTGGTGAAAGGGTAGCGCTGGCCTTTGACTATATCCGCATACAAGTGGATGGCGGGGGTTTCATCCAACTGATTCAGAACGGCTATGTAAGCCTGCTGCTTACCACCATTGAAGGACTTCAGGAAATGCAGGCAGCCGAAAAGATGGTGACTATTCTGGACGATGCGCTGAAGGTGTATGTGCTGAATGTAGATGAACTGACCAAAGAGACAAGTGTAGATGAATTTGCCCGGCTGTACAGCGAGTTCAAAGAGTTTGAAGAACTGGAGCATCGCTTTGAAGCAGAAAAGGAAATGACCATGGTGGGAATTATTGCTTACACTGTTAATTTGAACAGAAATTCTGATTACTGACGATTGATTGTTAGAGTATAAACCTTTTCTTTGCGTCCACAAAAAACCGATCTGAGCAAATGAAAAAGATTCTCTTAAGCGCTGCTGCGCTGGCCCTGCTTGCTACTTCCTGCAAGAAAGATGATGACAATAATAACACGCCAAGCAATGGCTTTACGCTGAATGGCACTCAGTACAATACAACCAATACCAACTACAGCGGAAATATCCTGACAGCCTATTCTACCTCACCTACAGGCTCCGTTTCATTAGGCTTCAATGGTAATCCTGCAGCAGGTGATTACACGATTGCAAGTTCTGCGAGCAGCAACAACCAGATCAGCATCAGTGTGGCCACTACAAGCGGCACCAGCGTAACTGGATATGCGGCTACACCGTCAAATACCAATAAAGCGAAGGTTACTGTAAACGGCAGCAAGATCACTGTAAGCTTTACCGACATCTGGGTGAAAAATCCACTCAGCAATACAGACAGCGTAAAGCTTTCCGGCAACATTACTCAGCTCTAAGCCAAACCATATAATTTTTAAAAAGCCTTCTGCAATTGTGCAGGAGGCTTTTTATTGCTGTACAATTTCGTACTACGTAAGCCATCAATCTGTCGTATCTTTGCGCCGCTTTTAGCCTTCGGGCGGGCAGTAAAATCAAACTAATTCTTATTAATGTTATCAGTTCAGAATCTATCGCTTCGCTACGGCAAGCGCGTGCTGTTTGAAGATGTGAATATCCGTTTTACCGAAGGCAATTGCTACGGTATCATCGGTGCCAACGGAGCAGGGAAGTCCACTTTTCTGAAAATCTTATCAGGCGAAATCGAGCCGACTACCGGCAAGGTGGAGATTGGCAAAGATCAGCGCATGAGCGTGCTGAAGCAAAACCACTACGAGTATAATGATATTCCCGTGCTGGAAACAGTGATGCGGGGCAATGGCAAGCTGTTTGAGGTAATGAAGGCCAAAGATGAGCTGTATGCCAAAGAAGATTTCACCGAAGAAGACGGCATCAGGGCGGGTGAGCTGGAAGGTTTGTTTGGCGAGATGGATGGCTGGAATGCGGAAAGCGATGCGGCCACGTTATTGAGCAACCTCGGCATCAAGGAAGAATTTCATTACAAGCTCGTAAAAGAGCTGGACGGCAATCAGCGTGTACGGGTGCTCCTGGCGCAGGCGCTGTTTGGCAACCCAGATATTCTGCTGCTCGATGAGCCTACCAACGATCTTGATCTCGAAACAATCGCCTGGCTCGAAAACTTCCTGGCGGATTATGAAAAGGTAGTGCTGGTGGTATCGCATGATCGCCACTTTCTTGATACGGTTTGTACCCACGTTGCCGATATTGATTTCGGTAAAATCTCCGTTTTTACGGGCAACTATACGTTCTGGTATGAAAGCTCCCAGCTCTTGCTGAAGCAGCGCACGGATTCCAATAAAAAGGCAGAAGACAAGATCGCCGAACTAAAAGAGTTCATCGCGCGCTTCTCGGCCAATGCATCCAAATCAAAGCAGGCAACCAGCCGGAAGAAAGCCCTTGATAAAATCAAGCTGGAAGATATGACCGCATCCACGCGCAAATATCCGGCTATCCTGTTCAACAATCAGGTTCGCGAAGCGGGCGATCAGATCCTTGAAGTCAAGAATCTGGGCAAAGTGGCCAACAGCGGCGAAGTGCTGTTCCGCAACGTTAACTTTGATCTGAAGCGTGGTCAAAAGATCGCTATTCTTTCTGAAAATTCACTGGCCACCAACGCTTTTTACAGCATACTTGCAGGAGAAGATGAAGCATTTGAAGGCAGCTATAAATGGGGTGTAACAATTACCACAACGTATCTGCCGAATGATAACTCCATCTATTTTTCCAATGGCGATCTTAACCTCATCGACTGGCTGCGCCAGTATTCAGAGGAAAAAGACGAAACTTTTATCCGTGGATTTCTGGGAAGAATGCTATTCAGTGGTGAAGAAACGTTGAAGAAATGTACCGTGTTGAGCGGTGGCGAAAAAATGCGCTGCATGATGAGCCGCATGATGATGCTGAAAGGAAATGTGCTGTTGATGGATGAGCCCACCAATCACCTGGATCTCGAAAGTATTACAGCGCTCAATAATGGCATGAAAGATTTTAAGGGAACTGTTCTGTTTACCACGCGTGACCATGAGCTGGCTCAAACCGTTGCCGACCGTATCATTGAAATTACACCAAACGGCATTATCGACCGTGAAATGACGTTCGACGAATACCGTGAAAACGATCGCGTAAAAACACTCAAGACAGAATTGTACGGAATGGCTACTGCATAGTATATCATGCAACAAAGTCAATAAAAATAAGAAGCCGCTCAATAATGAGCGGCTTCTTATTTTCTAAGTTTTTTTATGATAGGGAGAATAGTTCGTGAGTTTTCTACTTAACATAATGTAAATTATAGGAAAAGTTTTTGAGTTTAACTCTTACGCTAAAGACCTTAAAATTCATCTGGGCTTTATCCAAGAAACGCACCATCAATAATGAGCAGCTTGACGCCATATTTTGAAAAAGACCTGTGCGAACTAAAATCATCAGATACAATGTAGGTCATGTCTTTGGTCAGAGAAAATCGTTCGCCCGTTGCCAGCTCGCTTTCAAAGGTACCTTCCAGACAATGGACAATGTGCCCTTTCTTACACCAGTGGTCTGCCAGATAGCCAGGCGAATAACTTACCATTCTCATCCTCAATCCTGGCAATTCAACTGTTTTCCATTCAGCCATGCCTGTATCGCCGGGATGTTTTGTTGGAGGAATCTGATCCCAATCAATAGCCTGAAATTCAAAGTTGCTCATACGGTTGTTTGATAGTACAAAGTTGTTGTTTGGTAGTACAAAGCTATTGACTTCAGTGATTTTGCAGAATTTCAGAAAAAATTTGCGTAGTTAAATAGCTACGCATATATTTGTAGCCAAATAGCTACGTAATGAATCTAAGAAGAGATGTATTCCAGGCCATAGCCGACCCAACAAGGAGAGCTATTCTTATGCTGGTAGCCGCACAGTCCATGACGGCCGGCGCTATCGCTGCCAACTTCGATACCGCCCGGCCTACCGTTTCCAAACATTTACAGATTCTTACTGAGTGTGAATTGCTGACGCAGGAACAAAACGGCCGGGAAATTCATTATCATTTAAATCCGCAAAAGATGAAAGAAATCGCCGACTTTATTGAACCATTCCGCAAGATGTGGGATGATCGCTTTAATACATTGGAAAATGTTATGAAAAATTATCAATCAAAACAATAATCGCAAAACAACAAAATCATGGAACTGAAAACCAAAGTCCGCGCCGAAGATGGCAAACAGGAAATTACCATCACCAGAACTTTCGACCTGCCGGTTGATCTGCTTTTCAAAGCCTACACCGAGCCAACACTTATTGAGCAATGGATGGGCACTAAAGTGCTGAAGCTCGATAACCAGAATCACGGCGGCTATCAGTTTGAAACAACCAATCCGCAAGGGCAAATAGTATTCCGGGCCAACGGTACAATTCATGAATTTGTGCCCGGTCAAAAGATTACCCGCACGTTTGAAATGAACAATGCGCCGTTTGATGTACAGCTTGAGTTCTTAACCTTTGAGCCACTGACAGACAATACCAGTAAGCTTACCATGCACACCGTTTATAAAACAACAGAACTAAGAGATCAGATGCTAAAAATGCCCTTTGCCCAGGGCATCAATATGGCGCATGACCGTTTGCAAAAAGTTGCTGACCAATTAAAATAAACACTGATGACCCGTACAAAGAAAATTATCTATTGGGTATCTACAATATGGCTGGCGCTGGGAATGGTAGCTACCGGATTGGTACAGCTAGCCATCATCCACCAGGAAGCTTCCTATATGAAAAACCTAAACTATCCCGCTTATGTAATGCCGCTGCTGGGTGTTTGGAAATTGCTGGGCGCCGTGGCCATCCTCGTTCCACGATTTCCTCTCCTGAAAGAATGGGCTTACGCCGGCTTGTTCTTTGCCATGACCGGTGCAGGATGGTCACACATCGCATCAGGTACTGCAGATCA
This sequence comes from Chitinophagaceae bacterium, assembly GCA_965200035.1. Taxonomy (GTDB): domain Bacteria; phylum Bacteroidota; class Bacteroidia; order Chitinophagales; family Chitinophagaceae; genus UBA1952. The sequence goes on from OZ241334.1 coordinate 4,176,997, forward strand.
GATCTACCCTTCCATATTATTGCTATCACTGACCATTGTCTCATGGTATTCCCGGCCTGCAGATAGGAAAGTTGCTTTAACAAGCACATAAATAAAAGCACCAGTATAGATAATTAGCATTGACCGTGTATCTTTCAGGAAGCAATAAATAGAAATGGCATGAATCCGAAAGTTGATTTCTTTTTCACCAAACCCAGCCAGTGGCAGAAAGAATATAAGCTGCTGAGAAAGTTCATTCTTGACTGCCACCTGACCGAAGACCTGAAATGGGGCTGCCCGTGCTATGCTTATGAGGATAAGAACATTGTGCTCATCCACGGCTTTAAAGAATATGTTGCAGTGCTCTTTTTCAAAGGTGCATTGATGAAAGACCCTGATCATATTCTGATTCAGCAAACGGAAAACGTGCAGGCCACGCGCCAGATTCGTTTTACGAGTCAGGAGCAGATCAAAAATTTGGAGTTAACCATAAAATCGTACATATATGAAGCGGTAGAAATAGAAGAATCCGGCCAGAAGGTGCCGATGAAAAAGACCACAGCGTTTTCTGTGCCGGAAGAATTTCAGCAGAAGCTGAACGGGCTACCCATGTTAAAAGCAGCTTTTGAGCAGTTAACGCCCGGCAGGCAAAGAGCATATTTGTTGCATTTTTCCCAGCCAAAGCAATCCAAAACCCGCGAATCAAGAATCGAAAAAGCGATTCCACAGATTATGGAGGGTAAGGGTTTGAACGATGAATAACGGTTTTTTATAGATAACGGCAGAGGTCATTCAGTTGATACAGGTATCAAACCAGTAGATGAATTATCAACTCGGATTTATGAACGTTTTTTGCACCTGCAGTAACTTACCCCTAATTTGACCTCAAAAGACTGCTATCATTTGCATATCAATTCGATGTGCAAACAAATTATTTAACTGTTTCGTGTTTTCGATGCCGGATTGGTATAGATTTGCGTGCCGATATTCTATAGAAGAATGCGATAACGCTACAAACACCCCCCCCTATGAAAACGCTTGGTTTAACTATTGCCTGCCTGCTCCTGCTGCTATCTGCTGATGCACAGCCCAATTCTGCCGTCACAAATTTCAACGTCAGTCCCAAACCTGTACCGGCTATCGGTTCATCAATGGTGATCACCTGCAAAATCGGAAATCTGGGCGATGCCCCGCTTACCGGCGAGGATGCTTCTCATAGTATGACCTTTGTGCTTTGCCTGGGTAAAACGGCTCCGGCTACTCCCGCCAATCCGGTAGCGGACCTGTCCGGACCAATCACCAGCTATTTCAATATAACGTTCCTGCCACCCATGGGAAGTGGTGAGGGCGGCTGCTATCTGGGCGTACAAAAAAGCAATATTGCGATTGCGGCCGGTGCCATGTATAATCTCTCTCTGAACACCGTTGTATTTGACGGTACCACTACTGTAGATGATATCGGGGGCAGTGTAAATGTACAGCGCGCACCGGTTTCCTCCAACGTCGGACCCGATTTTGCATCCCAATATACGCGCCTCGCGCCATCATCCCTGCCTGTAAAGCTGCTGAGCTTTGACGGTGCTGCACAAAGCGGTATAGCTCACCTGATCTGGCGCACAGCATCGGAGGAGAACAGCTCATTTTATGAAGTCCAGAGCAGTGAGGATGGAACTACTTTTCAGCCCTCAATAAAAGTACAGAGCCGGAATAATCGCCTCGGCGCGGATTACAGGACAGAGGTAAATCTGAAGAATACAAAAACCTTCTTCCGCCTGAAAATGGCCGACCAGAATGGTGACTTTACCTATAGCCGCATAATCAGTATAGAAACGGATCTGGCAACAGATAATCTGCCCGGGCTGCACCCAAACCCTGCAAGCCGGCAAGTCACGATAACAGATTTAACCGCAGGCAGCACAATCCGCATCTACAACACTATTGGCAGGTTAATGACACATTATAACACACAGGAAAAAGCAGACAATGTGATTGATGTAAATCTCTATCCGGCGGGTAGCTATTTCATTCAGGTCACCGATCCATATGGCAGGATTTCAAAACTTGTTTTTTTGAAAAAATAATGATTGCAAAGCAGGACTGACTTAAAAAAAGTTGTTCATTATTTGATAAATAAAGGCCTCTTGCGAATAGCAGGAGGCTTTTATTTTTACCTCGTTAGCTGACAATAGAACTGCATCAGGGTTCAAGTAAAACAGGAAGCAGCCATAGCTAAGCTATAATAAGTCAGGCAAACAGACTACCCCGTTATTCCAGTCAAAGCATCTATGAAAAATATTGGTGGGCAGCAGACATCATGCGTATCATCAATGTTATTAAAAAATTAAAGGTGGAAGATGAACCAGTAACACCAATCTTTCCGAACTTTCAATAACCAAAATCATCATCCTATGCAAAAGATCATCCCGCACCTATGGTTCGACAAGGAAGCTACAGAGGCTGCCGCATTTTATGTTTCTGCATTCCCCGAATCCAGAGTAACGAATACTACCATGCTTCAGAATACCCCTTCGGGCGACTGTGACATAGTTAGCTTTGAGCTGTGGGGAGAAGAGTTCATGGCCATCAGCGCCGGACCATTATTCAAGCCCAATCCTTCTACATCGTTCATCGTCAACTACGATCCATTGTTGTTTGGCGGCAGTGGTGCCGGGCATGAGCAGGCCGCCCGCGAAAGTCTGGATAAAGCTTGGGAGCAATTATCAGAAGGCGGCAAGATCATGATGCCTTTGGACACCTACCCGTTCAGTAAGCACTATGGCTGGGTGCAGGACAAATATGGCATATCGTGGCAGCTCATGCTTACCAGTCCCGCTGGTGAGCCTCGCTCATCTATTGTTCCTTCGCTGATGTTTACCGGAAGCAATGCCGGCAAAGCCGAAGAAGCTATTCAATTCTACTGTTCCGTATTCAGGCAGGCGCAGCAGGCAGCGCTTCACCGCTACCCTGCAGGCATGGAGCCCGATCAGGAAGGCACCATTATGTACGCCGACTTTAAGCTGGAAGATACCTGGCTGGCTGCCATGGACAGCGCACACGGACATGGCTTCGACTTCAATGAAGCTGTATCCTTCATGGTCACCTGTAAAGATCAGGATGAGATCGACTATTATTGGGAAAAGCTATCCGCCGTGCCGGAATCCGAGCAATGCGGCTGGCTCAAAGACAAATACGGATTATCCTGGCAGATCGTATCCGCCGAAATGGAAACCATGCTGCAGCAGGCCGACCAGGAGCAGGTAAATCGCATCACCAAAGCCTTCATGCCCATGAAGAAGATAGATATAGCAAAGGTCAAAGCAGCAGCAACGGGTAAAGATTAGGGAATTTGGACATTACTCACACAGCGACTTTGTCATTCCCGAAGGGAATCTATAACAAACTAAATAATCCAATAAAGATTCCCTTCGGGAATGACAAAGTCGCTGTATTAAAAAAGCCGGTAGGATAAATTCTTACCGGCTTTTTAGGATACTTACGCAATTTCCCCTTATGGGATTCCTGCAAAGTACCGCGCGAAGCGCTGAAGGGATGGGTGACTATCACAAAGCCTGCCCGCCAGAAACCTCGATCCGCTGACCATTGATCCAGCGCGCATCTTCCGTACAAAGGAAGGCGACTACCCCACCGATATCATCCGGCAGCCCCACACGGCCTAATGCCGTCAGTCCTGCAATATGGTCATTGATCTCCTTATTATCCCGCGTGCGGCCACCGCCGAAGTCAGTCTCAATAGCTCCCGGAGCCACTACATTCACCCTGATCTTCCTGCCACCAACCTCCTTGGCCAGATAACGGCTCAGCACCTCTACCGCCGCCTTCATAGAAGCATATACCGACGAGCCGGGATAAGTCATGCGCGCCAGACCAGAAGAAATATTGATAATGCCACCACCATCATTGATAAAAGGCAAAGCTTTCTGCGTCAGGAAGAAAACTCCTTTATAGTGAATATCAAAAATACCTTCCATCTGCTCCTCCGTAGTATCGGTAGCCAGCGCATAGAGCGCTGTACCGGCATTATTGATGAGATAATCGAAGTTGGGACTGCCGGTTTTTTCCTGCAAATGATCTGTTATCTGCTTCAGAAAAGCGTCAAACGAGGCCACCTTGCTCGTATCGAGCTGGTACGCTGCGGCTTTTTGTCCGAGCTTTTCGATCTCTGCGATCACCTCATCGGCGGCCGCCTTATTGCTGTTGTAAGTCAGCACCACATCTATACCCTTCTTTGCCAGCGCAATCGCCATATTTCTTCCCAGGCCGCGGCTGCCGCCGGTTACCAGCGCTATTTTTGTTTTGTTGCTCATTTCTTTAGTTTTTTGGTACGGCAAAGGTGCACCGGTTATTGTTACGAAGTCTTGCGTATATCAATCCAATGTTTGCAAAATTCAAACAACAGCATTAAGACCGGAAGGCTAATGGTGTCACAGTTGCCTGCTTCTTAAAGAAGTTCGAGAAATGCGCCACTTCCTCAAAGCCCAGACTGTAGGCAATCTCAGAGATATTCCAGTTGGTCTGCTTCAGCAATATCTTCGCCTCCTGTGCTATCCGGCTGCTGATCATATCGGTCGTAGTCTTGCCAATGCTTTCGCGGAGCACTTTGTTCAGGTGATTTACATGAATGGCCAGCCGGTCGGCATAGTCTTTGGCTGTGCGGAGCTGTAGCTGCTGGTGGGGCGACTCAATGGGAAACTGCCGCTCCAGCAGCTCTACAAACAGCGAGGTCACCCGTGCCGAAGCATTCTGCGTGGTGGTGGACAAAGCAGAAGTAGGCTGCAGCTTCTGCCCGTAGTGAATCAGCTCCAGCACATAATTGCGCAGCAGATCATATTTAAAAGCATAGTCCGAAGCAATCTCCTGCTTCATCTTTTGAAAAATCACATTTAGCTCTTCTGCCTGCTCATCCGTGATCTCAAAGACCGGATAGCCGCCCGACCGGAAGATGGGCAGCTCATCCGGCACCGCGCCGGTCCTGTTCTTCATCAGGAAAGTATCTGTAAATACGCAGAAAAGCCCCGACTGCTCCGGGTCTTCAGGCACCCAATGGTAAGGCACTCTGGGCGTGGCAAACAGCAAAGCATTGCGGTTGATCTGGATCACCTGATCGGCATACTCTGCACGGTTCTTCCCGCGTATCAGGCTGATCTTGTAATAGGCCCTCCGGTTGTACGGCATCACATTACGGCGCTTCACCTCTTTGATCGTCTCGGCAATATCAAAGATGTTGAAATGCCCGATCTCCTTACTGATGCCCGGCGGCAGCAGCGCATCTACCTCCTTGCCGGTAAATACCGATGCCTGCTGATAAAACTCTTCCAGCGAGGTAGTCCTGATCTTCTCCATAAACAGCGCCTTTTGCAAAATTCAAAGATGCAAGCTATTCATTTTTTGGCTGAAGCAGGCAAGAGCGCCCGCTTTGAACGATAACCCAATTTATACAGCGGGTCATCCTGAGGAACGAAGGATCCCACAGCGAGTAAGGTCTTCCTAACCCCGGCCGCAGTGGGATGCTTCCTTGCGTCAGCATGACCCGTTTTTCCTTACTCACCAGGTGTTGCCAAAGCATCATCCTCTGCACGGGCCGGCGTAATAATCAGCTTATTGCGGCGATAGGCCACATTAATGGGCTGGCCTACCTCAAAGCCGCTGCGGCGCAGCCATTGGCCATGCAGCTTTATCTCAGGCAAAAACTCGTACCGGTGCCGCATACGCAGCACAGCGCGGTAATAAACAATCAGCCTTCTGGTACCGGATTTCCGGTGCGCACGCTTGCGGGGTGTAGCCATAACGGGGTTTGAAATTTTGTATAACGCAAAGCACAAACACCGGCACAGGATATACTATACCGCAGCGGGAATAAAATACCGGACACCCGCCGCTAAAACACCCTTGTTATTTTAATGAGTAATACCGTAATTTACCACCGTATAAAAATGCATGAACGCCCCACCCTTATACAGTAGCTTATGACGAATAAAATACATGAAGGCCGCAACGTAAAACGCTTCCGCGAAATGCTGGGCATAAAGCAGGAAGCCCTGGCTTATGATCTTGGCGACGATTGGAATCAAAAGAAAATATCCCTACTGGAGCAAAAGGAAATCATTGAACCCAATTTATTGCAACAGATTTCTGCTGTGCTGAAAATCCCTGTTGAGGCTTTTCAGAATTTTGATGAGGAGCAGGCGGTGAATATCATTGCGAATACATTTACCAACAGTGATAATGCTATTGGTTTTGTCATCAACAATCATAATCCAATCGAAAAAATTATCAAGCTACATGAGGATAAGATTGCTCTTTATGAGCGGATGCTGAAGGAAAAGGATGAGATGATGTTGCGTTTGGAGAAGTTGGCGACTAATAAATAGGGGCCATTGCAAATGGCCGCTTATCTCATGTTCGAGGTGTGCTGCGCAACACCTCGAACAACTGAACTGACTGAATGGGACGAAAAATTAACCTTAGAATGAAAACAATTAAATATGTCAGTTTAAATACATTAGTCTTATTATTGGCTATTTTGGCAATTCTTTTTTGGTTAAAATATTCAGATTGCTCCAGCTTCCTTTGTATTAACGAGCTGATCCATGCATATATAAATATGATGGGATTTTTGTTTGTTCTTTTAGCAATGAACATATTTATACTTAAACCCAAAAACAAAATTATCAAGCGATGTATGATCTTTTTTACTAGGTGCTTTACTTATCCTTATGATTTTTTATTTTATTGCATTAACGGTCCATGCAGCTTAATTGTAGATTTTTTTCTTATCCCAGTTCGTCCCTCGCTACCGAATTCTATAGTAAAAGTAAGTTAATATTAGAAAAGCCACCTTTTGGGTGGCTTTTCCATTTCCAATAAAACTATCCCTACTACCCTTCCCGCTTATCTGCAGCATCTTCCGGGCTATCGTGCCGGATACCGCTATCTACTATAATGCGCGCTTTCTGATAGTTGGTCACAAAATCAGGGTGCTCTTCTGCGTAGCTGTTGATCATCTTGTCGAGCATATCCAGTTGCTGGCTGCAGGACCGGGATATTGACGGTGTCATAACCAACTCGCCGGCCGAGATAGTTATATGCTGTCATGAAATAAGAGATTCCGTCAGCATATTAGCAAGCTATTGAACTTTTCAAAATGCGACTAAGTTTTCATACGGGTTGATACGGGATATGTAGGGGGTATGTACGGGACTACTACGGAGTATCTACGGAGGATAATTGGAGCAATATCCTGTCTTTGAAGCCGCTTATGCCTTTTTTAGTCTATGATAAACTCAATTCAGCGTACAATATGCCCCGACAAATATTGAGCATCATAACGCTGTCCTATTATATAGTGTAGGCAGTTCTCATAAGATGCACAGTCGCCCTGGCTATAGAAATAAGTGCCCAGATATTATTCCTTCCGGCAGCAGCATCGGCGATTTGCTGACTGATCCATCCATCTGATATTGTATATTTAAAGCTGTCTGACGTTTTGGCATAATAGAGATTCTATTTGTAGTGTAGGAAATTTTATTATTATATCCTTAATTATTAATGAATATAATTCAATAAAATTAAGAATGCATAAACTTAAATGTTGTATTAGCCATTAGCCATTCATTACTTTCTCTATTTAGCTTTACTGATTGTATAAGTATGAGCCTAACGAAAAACAATATACATGTATGAAATTATTAATTTAAAATTAAGCATTGCAATATAAATAATAGGTAAGCGATACAAGTTGGTCGGTCAAAAAGTTGCATAGCAGTAACCGGAATTGTTATTTTTGCCATCCTTCTACCCGAGGCTCATCTGATCCTCTGTTAACCAATTATTCTTTTCGCTATGCTTAAGAAGTCATCTGCTTTAGGATTTATATTTATGACCTGCCTGATCGATGTAATCGGCTTGGGCGTAATCATTCCCGTAATCCCAACGCTGATCTCTAGGCTGAGCGGTCAGGATATCAGCCATGCTTCGCACTATGCGGCCTGGCTGCTGCCAACTTATGCGTTGATGCAGTTTCTGTTTTCACCCATCATTGGCGGACTGAGCGATCAGTATGGCCGCAGGCCTGTGCTGCTTTGCTCATTACTGGGCTTTGGGCTGGATTATGTGTTGCAGGCTTTTGCCCCTACCATCGGCTGGCTGTTTTTGGGGCGGGCACTGGCCGGTATTACCGGTGCCAGCTTTACTACGGCTTCTGCCTATATAGTAGATATCAGCACGCCGGAAAACCGCGCTAAGAATTTTGGATTGCTATACTCTTCTTTCGGGCTGGGCTTTATTATTGGTCCGCTCATCGGCGGTCTTTCGGTGCATTGGGGGCTGCGCGCGCCCTTTCTGATAGCCGGTGGCTTGTCGCTGCTCAACTTTCTGTTGGGATTATTCGTGCTGCCTGAGTCGCTGAAAAAGGAGAATCGCCGTCCGTTCAACTGGAAACGGGCTAATCCGTTTGGCTCACTGATGCATCTGCGCAAGTATCCGCTGGTGTCGGGACTGGTCGTTTCCATTATCCTCATCAACCTGGCTTCTCATGCGGTGCAGAGCAATTGGAGCTTTTATACGATGTTTAAGTTCAAGTGGAGTGAGCAAATGGTTGGATATTCGCTTGTGGCAGTGGGTGTGCTTACCGTAGCTGTGCAGGCGGGATTCATCGGGATGATTACTCCGAAATTGGGTGTAAAGAAATCGGTGTATCTGGGCCTTTTCTGCTATGCCATTGGTATGCTGCTTTTTGCGATGGCCAATCAGGGCTGGATGATGTTTGCTATTCTCAGTATCTATTGCTTCGGCGGTATCGGGATGCCATCGCTGCAGGGAGTCATATCCGGGCAGGTGCCGGCCAATGCGCAGGGCGAGCTGCAGGGGGCACTTACGAGCCTTATGAGCCTGACTTCTATATTTGGTCCTCTTATTATGAACAATTTGTTTTATTATTTCTCTAATAATAAAGCGCCAATGTATCTGCCGGGCGCACCATTCTATGCCGGCGCGCTGATGATGTTCGTGGCGTTAGGCTTTGCGATGTATTATCTGAAGAGAAGAATGCCTGCTTCGCCGGATGCTCCAATGGAAGAGCTGGATAGTGGGATGGCTGGGCATTGATTTTCTTTGATGTTTATAAAACGAAGCAATAAATCACCGCACACTCCTGAAAGACAGGCTAATCCTCGCCTGCGTAGTATCCGTTCTAGGAATAGAATGCTGCCATTGGCGTTGCAATTCCTGAGTCATATACAATAAACTGCCGGACTGTAAGCCATACCTGACCACGAGCTCCGGATATTCTATATTCCTGAATTTAATGGTTCTGGTCTCTCCCAATGATATGATGGCTATACCCGTATCAATGTTGAGAACATCTGTGTCATCAGAGTGATAGCTCATTTTTGCATTGCCATCCGTATAGTAGTTGATAATGCAATTATTGGGTATAAAACCCAAAATGGATTCCAGTAGGTGGCTTATTTCAGTGATCTGTGGCAGAAAATCGCGATCCGGAAAATACTGCTGGTCATAGGTGTAGGCTTTTCCATAGCTGGCTATCTTTCGCGATGCTGTATGCTCATTCCATTCAATATTAGCAACTAAAAAATCAAAGAGTTTTGCCGGAACTGTTATAAATCCCGGTACATGTGTAATTCCATTCATAATAACGCTGAACCCGAGGCGGCCTGTAAAAATAAAGAAGGTTCTACAAAAATTTCAGCAGAAATTGTAACTTATGGCAAATGATTGGTTAAAACTCTTTATAAGAAACCCTTCTATCTATCATATAGCTAAAGTGAATGATTTCGGGATGACAATTACTTCTTTTTCTTACTTGGCTCTGCTGTGGGATTATAATCAAGGCAACGTTGCAGCCATTTGTCCAATTGACTTTTGCTACGAAAGCCATCGCCACTCACGTAAACGTAGCCCTTCATCGTCCTGCCGGTAAATTCCATAGGCGTGCAATAATTTTCCTCCAACGCAGATTCATAAGCATCTTTGCCTACCCGGCCCATAAGCAGTTCATCGCCTGTTACTTTATCAGTACGTGTGGCACAAAACATTTTCTCATCTACCATAAAGCACAATCCGCCAAACATCCTTTTTTCTGAAAATGGCGCTTTTTTACCGAGCAGAAACTCGCGGATGCGCTGTACAATGTCTTCGTTGTAGGGCATAATTGAAATGGCTAAAGTTGATATTATGGGAACAATGATCTCTGCTGATTGTCCGGTAAATCCTATTATTCTTTTTCGAACCTGAAAATAACATCTTTTAGACTGCCGGCTCCAATATCCTGTTGTAACTTACAGTTATGTCTCACCAACACGCCGATTTACCGCTTCATTATGGTCGTGTGCCCGAATGGCTCGCTGTGCGCATGAAAGCCCTTGGCGGTGGAATAATTGCCGCTATCGTGCACGAATATGGAGTGCAGGAAGTGCTCAGGCGTATATCCGATCCGTTCTGGTTTCAGGCATTGGGCTGTGTATTGGGTATGGACTGGCATTCTTCAGGAATAACCACTTCGGTGATGGGTGCGCTGAAAGGCGCGGTCAATAAACAATCGTCAGAGCTTGGACTCTATATTTGCGGTGGCCGGGGAAAACATTCCAGACAAACACCCAATGAGTTGTTGGCCATTGCTAATAAAACCGGACTTGATGGCAATGCACTGGTGCGCAGCAGCAAACTGGCGGCTAAGGTCGATAATACAGCGGTGCAGGATGGCTTTCAGCTTTATCTGCATTCTTTCATTCTTGCCCGTACAGGCGAATGGGCGGTAGTGCAGCAAGGCATGAATGACGCTAGTGGTATGGCCCGTAGGTATCACTGGCATTCACCATCCATAAAATCTTTTGTGGAAGAGCCTCATGCCTTTATTTACGGACAAAGGCAGGGAACGATCCTGAATCTGACGGATAAAGCCGCTGCTCCTGCCCGGTCCGGCATTCTGGAGCTGACGTATGAGCATCCTGAAAAAATGATGGCGGAGGTACGCAGGTTGGTAATGCCCAACCACCACGATGTACAGGCGCCCGATGTGGATATGAAAAGACTGGGCAGCATTCTCGCCGTAGCTTATGAAAAGGATCTGCGCGATACAGAGTCCCTATTATTATTGGAAGGACTTGGACCGCGAACGTTGCAATCGCTGGCATTGGTCAGTGAGGTAATTCATGGCACACCATCGCGATTTGAAGATCCGGCACGTTTCTCATTTGCGCATGGCGGTAAAGACGGGCACCCGTTTCCTGTACCTACAAAAGTGTATGATGAAACGATTCAGGTATTGGATACGGCTGTAAGAAAGGCTAAGCTGGGGCAGAATGATAGAAATGAAGCAATCAAAAATCTGGCAAAAGCAGCACAGAGCCTAGAGCAAAGCTTTATTCCTAATGATCGTTTTGAAGAATTAATCGAGCGCGAACGCGATCAATCATGGAAGTATGGGGGCAGAACGGTAATGGGCAAAGCCAAACCGCCGAAGTCAAAAGGAGTGCAATTGAAATTGTTTTAAGAAGACCTCAGAATGCGTTCATCAGAATGGCCTTTTTCACCGGCCAAAGCTATTTAGCTTACAGCGCCGCCTTTTCCTTTTGATGAGTTTTTATTGCCCTGATTTCTGCCTGGTCCGCCACCGCTTTTTTTACCACCGTTGCCTGATCCACTTCCTGACTTAAACTTCCCCCGCCGGGATGCATTTTGGCTGCCGCCGCGCTGGTCAGATTTTCTGTACTCAGGTCCCGGTCCGAAGCCTTCGGGCAATGGCACCTGCTCTACTTCCCGGTTGATCAGCTTTTCAATAAAGCCAAATCTCCGCATATCCTGATCGTTCACAAAGGTAATAGCAGTACCAGTACGCTCGGCGCGCGCTGTGCGGCCAATGCGGTGCACATAATCTTCGGGGTCTGGCGGCACATCATAATTCAACACCAATTCTATCCCTTCTACATCGATACCCCGGCTCAGCACATCGGTACCTACTAATACAGGTACTTTACGTGCTTTAAAGTCGAGCATGAGGCTTTCGCGGGCATCCTGTTCAAGATCAGAGTGAAAAGCTTTTGCATTGATACCTGCGCGGCGCAGCTCTCCTTCTATCTTTTTCACTTTTTCTTTACTAGAAGAGAAGATAATGGCGCTTTTGTAATCCGCGTCTTTAAGGATATGCTTTACTAATTGATGTTTCTGATCATCGTGCGCCAGATAAGCCAGTTGCTTGATACCGGCTGCAGGCTGCGAGATGGCAATATTGATCTGCTCGGGATTGCGTAATATCTGCTCCGTAAGCTGACGGATTTTTGGAGGCATGGTAGCAGAGAAGCACAATGTCTGACGCTCTTTTGGCAGCTCGGAAATGATGCGGACAAGATCATCCAGAAAGCCCATATCCAGCATACGGTCTGCTTCATCTAACACAAGGTGGCGAAGGCTTGAGAAGTTGAGTCCTCCCATTTGCAGCATAGAAATCAATCTGCCGGGCGTTGCAATGACTACATCGGCGCCTTTGGTCAGTCCGCTTTTCTGCTGGTTCCAGGTCTCGCCACTGCCACCACCATATACAGCTATAGAGCTTACATCTATGTAGTAGCTCATGGCTTCAATTTGCTGATCAATCTGTACGGCTAGCTCGCGCGTGGGCACGAGGATCAATGCATTGATGCCACCTGCTTCTGTCTGTAATATCTTATCGAGCAATGGCAATACAAAGGCCGCCGTTTTGCCGGTGCCTGTCTGGGCACAGGCGATTAAGTCATGCCCTGCAAGTATTACGGGTATTGCCTGTTGCTGAATGGGGGTTGGGGTACGGTAACCCATGGCATCTATGCCATCTAAAAGACCATAATCAAGGTCAAAATCATCGAATGTCATTCTTGTATAAAGTACAGTGGGGCGGTATGCACTACTGTTTATTAGGTTTTAAAGATAAGCGGAAAATCCATTAAAAAAGGCCGGGGGGTTGCCGGCCAGTAAGATTAGGTATGTGGTGATGTTGTCAGTTGATGATGCGTACATTGACCGCATTCAACCCTTTCTTGCCTTGCTGGGTTTCAAATTCTACCCGGTCATTTTCACGCACCTGATCGCGGAGGCCGCTTACATGCACGAATGTTTCAGCGTTTGTTTCATCATGCCTGATAAAGCCAAAACCTTTGGTTTCATTAAAGAACTTAATAGTTCCTGTCATTTTTTCGTTTTGCACGGTGATAATAATTTTTTCGGATACAATAGTTACAAGTCTAAAGTTATAGCGCAATTATATAAAGACTTGTTAGTTTTTAGCCCCTAATTTTTTCAACATGCGTCCGTGTGTTACGAGTGCGCTTACAAATGTTGGCTCTACCTGATAAGGAATGCCATATTGCTGCGCAGTGCGGCGGACAATGAGTGAAAGCTTAGGATAATGAATATGACAAATATGCGGGAAAAGATGGTGCTCGATCTGAAAGTTAAGCCCGCCAATAAACCAGGACATGATGCGGCTGCGCGGGGAGAAATTAAGGGTATTCATGATCTGGTGAACGGCCCAGTTGTTCTCCATTTTCTTATCGTCATTCGGTGCAGGAAATTCTGCGCCCTCCATTACGTGCGCTAGCTGGAAGATACAGGAAAGCGCTAATCCCGCTATGAACTGCATGATTACAAAGCCAAGCACAACCCATCCCCAGGCAACATGAGAAAAGTATAAAGGCAGGCCCAGGAAGATGGTATAATAAACTATTTTGGTCCACGCAACTTCCCACAATGCACGGCGAAGTGATCTGCGCTCTTTGCGAAGCAGGCCCAGCTTTTCATATTCCATTACAGAACGAAAATCCTTGATCGTAGCCCACTGAAGGGTAAGCAATCCGTACAGGAACCATGCATACAAGTGTTGAAAACGGTGCATTTTATAACGCTTGCTGTGCGGGGAAAAGCGCAGAAAAATGCCGGCATCTATATCTCCGTCAAGGCCTTCAATATTGGTATAAGTATGGTGTAGGATGTTGTGCTGAATGCGCCATGTAACATGGTAGCCACCTACCAGAAAAATGATGCGGCCAAGCCATTTATTGACCACTTTTTTCTCTGAATAAGAGCTGTGATTACTATCATGCATTACAGAGGTTCCGATGCCTACCATGCCTATTCCCATCATAAACCACAGACTGAGATATAGCAGAACGCTGTGCTGCCCTACGCCGGTAAGCATAATCAGAAATGGAAGCAAGTAGATAGAGATCATAGCGCCTGTCTTCCAGCGCATAGCGCGGTTTGCATGTGTGCTCAGATCCTGTGTATCAAAATACTGCTCAATCTTCTTTTTAAGTTCGTCGTAGAAGCTTTCACCCTTACGGGGAGCAAAACGTACAATTTCCAGTTTTCCGGTAGCAGCCAATTGGTTAAGTTTTATGATAGCGATGCAAAGGTACGGGTATGTGATTAATGAAAATGTCATAAAAAGAAAACCTGCTGACTATAACAACAGGTTTTCATAAAACTTAAATTTTACCGCGTTTTAGTTAATCGCATCGAGCTTCTTTTTAAGCTCATCGGTTTTTGCTTTATTATCCTGGCGGGAGTAAATTTCCATCAGGCCAACGATTGCATTCTTGTAGGTTACTTTCTCATCTTCCTGTATAGCTGCACCCTTGCTATCAAGCACCATGTATGCTTTTTCGAAGTAAGGTCGTGCCTGTGCAAAAGAGGCATTTCTTTTAGCAAGCAGATCGTTGTACTTTTTGGTCTCAGCAGCGCTCATGCCTTTGATCTCGTTCATCTGACCATTGTAATCCACTGCTACATCATAATAAAGAACTCCGAAATTGTAATTGTAATCTGGATTTTCGGGCTTCAGGTTAAGCGCTTTTCTGTATGCATCTTCTGCTTTGGTAAACAACTCCTGTCCATTAGCCGGACGAGAGACGGTCTTACCGGAACCATCTTTCGGGAAAGCAACTTTTTCATAAGAGTTGCCGAGGTTAAATAAAAGCTCACTGTTCGAGGGGTCAGCTGCAACCGCGGCCTCGAGCTTGGGTAATAACTGATCTGCTTTACCGGTGCTGATGTAATAGTTCAGCTCCATGTTCCGGAAGTCTTTATTGTCCGGAAATTTTTTCTGAGCTTCTGTAATAACAGCCAGCATTTCATCATATTTCTGCTGACGGTTTAGTATTTCCGTGATGAATATGTACGTATTTACGTCTGGCTTTACTTGTTCGGTCTTTAGCTCTGTATACAGTTTCAGTGCCTGATCGTCTTTCTTGGTATTTACTGCCGTAAGTGCTGCATTGCCTTTTGCGCTCAGGGCAAGCTCTGTAAAGCTGACATTGCTCTTGAAACGCTTGCCGCCATTCACGCCATATATACTTACAACGTTCATGAACTTATCATAAGCCTTGTTGAAATCCTGTGCGGAATAGGCTCTAGCGCCATCCTGGAAGTTGAGGTAGGCCAGCAAATAGAGCGGATTATCAATATCTTCACCGGGATAATCAGGCTTCAGCTCAAGCGTTTTCATAAAAGAACGGGTAGCCTCATCCAGTGCGTTAGGTGACTTTTGGGTGCTGTCTTTGGCAAGCATCGTATATGCCTGACCTCTTACAAACCATGCGTCTGCATTACTCTTGGTCTCATCGTTGGCAACAGCGGCATCTATGGATGTAATTGCCTTTTTATATTCATTGTCCCGCAGGTAAGCACGCGCATCACGTACATTAGATTTTTGCGCCCAGGCACCGCCGGCCATCAGCGTAAGCATTGCAATGGTGAATACAGCTTTCTTCATATTTACTATTGTGTTTGGATAGTTTATTTTATAAAAAAAGCATCTCCAAATTTTTTGATTCAGAGATGCCTCTTTTCGAAATTAAGACTTCAACTTAAATGAAAGGTTAAATCAGTTATTCACCGCCTTCCTCCGGCGTAGGATTCATATCCACAATGTGCGCCGCTTCGTCATCTTCTGCACCCTGTACTTCCTGCTCTTCGATGCGCGCAATTGCTGCTATTTCATCTCCTCCATCAATGTTGATGAGCTTCACGCCCTGTGTGGCACGGCCTGCTTCGCGGATATCGACCACCCGCATACGAATGGTAATGCCGGATTTGCAGGTAATCATCAGATCATCTTTCTCCTCAACTGCCAACAGGCCAACGAGTGCACCGGTCTTCTCTGTGATATTAATTGTTTTTACGCCTTTGCCACCACGATTGGTTACGCGGTAAGCGAGCGTATATTTTTCTATTTTACCTTCTGCATTGGTGATCTCAACCACGTTAGCCGCATCCTCGCCGGTAGTAACTTCCGTTATCAGCTCCAGAAATGGTGTACGCTTGCCGAGGCCCTTTTCTGAAACTACCAGAATTTGCTTGCTCACTGCTTCTTTAGGAACGCATACCATGCCAATCACTTCATCCTTGCCTTCTTCCATATCAATACCATAAACACCAATAGCGCCGCGTCCCGTAGTACGAACTTTATCTTCGGGGAAGCAGATAGCGCGACCACTTTTCACCGCTATCATAATATAGCTGTTGCCATCGGTGAGCGATACATCGAGCAGTTGATCTCCATCCTGAATGGTGATGGCATTAACGCCATTGGCGCGCGGACGGCTGAAATCCTCGAGATAGGTCTTCTTGATGATGCCCTGCTTGGTGCAAAGCACTACGCAGTGGCGATCCAGGTATTCTTTATCCTCAAGCTGTGGTACATCTATAATGGTACGGATCTTATCATCCTGCGGAATCTGAATAAGATTCTGGATGGCGCGTCCCTTTGTATTGCGGTCAGCCTCCGGTATCTTATAGACTTTGAGCCAGTAGCAGCGTCCTTTTTCAGTAAAGAACATCAGGGTATGGTGCGTAGAGGCGATAAACAGGTGCTCTATGTAATCTTCCTGACGGGTCTTGCCATTGGCAGCGCCACGTCCGCCACGTCTTTGCGCCCGGTATTCTGCGGATGATGTGCGCTTGATATAACCGAGGTGAGAAATGGTAATGACCACATCTTCTTCCTTAATCATATCCAGATAATCAACTTCGCTATCGCTGTAGTCAATCTCACTGCGGCGATCATCACCGAATTTTGTCCTGATTTCTTTCAGCTCATCCTTGATGATACCGTAGCGCATATCCTCATTAGAGAGAATTGATTCAAGGTGCGAAATGGTCTTCATCAGCTCACCATGCTCTTCACGGATTTTGTCTCGCTCCATGCCGGTAAGGCGCTGCAGGCGAAGCTCAAGCACCGCTTTGGCCTGAATTTCAGACATACCAAAGCTGCTGATAAGCCCTTCTCTGGCAATATCCGGTGTAGCAGAATTGCGGATTAAAGAGATGATTTCATCGAGGTGATCCAGCGCTATAAGGTAACCTTCCAGAATGTGCGCGCGCTTTTTAGCTTCGCGCAGCTCGTATTCGGTACGGCGCACAACTACTTCATGCCTGAAGTTGACGAACTCAGAAATCAGGTCTTTCAGGTTAAGCGTACGTGGACGGCCGCCTACGAGCGCTACATTATTAATACCAAAGCTGGTTTGCAGCTCGCTGAATTTATACAATTGGTTGATGACAACCTGCGCCACGGCATCGCGGCGAAGCTCTACCACAATGCGTGTGCCATCTTTATTCGACTCATTGCCTACGTGGGTAATACCATCAATAACTTTGCTATTTACCAGTACACCGATCTTTTCAGTCAGCGCATCGCGGCTCACCTGATAGGGTACGGAAGTAATGACAATTGTTTCTTTGCCGGATTTGCTTGTTTCTATAGTTGTATGACCACGCAGCACTACCCTGCCACGACCTGTATGCATGGCCTGCTTGATACCATCTATACCATAGATGATACCGCCCGTCGGGAAGTCTGGAGCTTTTACAAACTTCATGAGATCTTCTATGGTGATCTCTCTGTTGTCTATATATGCTACACAACCATCCAGCACTTCAGAAAGGTTGTGCGGCATCATATTGGTAGCCATACCTACGGCAATTCCGGACGATCCATTGACAAGCAATTGAGGAATACGTGTAGGAAGAACGGTAGGTTCATGCAGCGAATCATCAAAGTTGGGACCAAAATCCACGGTTTCCTTTTCGATATCCACCAGCATATTTTCGGCCAGCCTTTGAAGACGGGCTTCCGTATAACGCATGGCTGCCGGACCATCTCCATCCGGTGAACCAAAGTTGCCCTGACCATCGATCATCATGTAACGCACGCTCCATTCCTGAGCCATACGTGCCATAGCGTCATATACAGAGCTATCGCCGTGCGGGTGATATTTACCCAATACTTCACCAACGATACGTGCAGATTTTTTATAAGGCTTGCTGGCGCCCATGCCAAGTTCGTGCATGGCAAAAAGCACGCGCCTGTGTACTGGTTTCAGGCCATCCCGTACATCGGGCAGCGCCCGGCCTACGATCACCGACATCGAATAGTCGATATAGGCCGTCTTCATTTGTTCTTCAATATTTACCTGGATAATTTTATCACGCTCATTACCAGTATGTTCCGGTGATTGATCGGGGGGTAGGTTCGTTATATCTTCAGCCATGAAAATTGTTTAGAAATACCCGCAAATATACTGATTATTAGGCGTATTTCCCCGACTTTCCAAGCCCGGCCATGGTATGTTGAATACCTGTGTATAAATGTCTTTAATAATTTATTCAGCCAAAAACGGATTAGAAATTAGTTTGTATTTCTGTAATACTTTTTCAATTTTGTGACTGCTAATCAAACAATGTTCTTCCTTTTTTAAATGTTTTCTTACATTAGCGTTCATAAATTTTTACAACCTGCTCAATTATGGTGAACTTTCTAATCTGCGATGATCATGAGATGATACGGTATGGTACGGGTCTGCTGTTGAAAAATCATTTTCAGCCCTGCACAATAGATGAGGCCTCCAACGGCGACGAAACCATAGCGCTGATCAAAAACAAGACCTATGATCTCGCTATTCTGGACATTAATATGCCTAATACTGATTCACAACAACTGATTCAGGCTGTACGTGTTATATCACCGGATACGAAAATCCTGATCCTGACGATGAACAAGGAACAGGTATATGCAAAATCTTATCTGAATCTGGGCGCGAAAGGCTATCTGGAAAAGACCATGAGCAATGAGGAGATTGTGTATGCGGTACAAACGCTGCTGCGCGGTCACATCTACATGAGTGCAAGCCTGAAGACGGACATTGTGTCCAATAAAAAGAAAACCGATTTTGAAAACCCGTTCAAGGCGCTGAGCAGCAAAGAACTTGAAGTAATGGCGCACATTGTGAAAGGGCTTGGCATCACGGAAACAGCCAGCATTATGAATCTGTCTAACTCAACGATTGCTACGCACAAATCCCGGATTCTTGCCAAGCTGAATCTGAAGACGATACATGAACTGATAGATCTTACAAAGACCTATAACTTATACAATTAAAATTTTAAATCAGGAAAGTAATTTCTGCCTCAATACAAACTCAAGTTGACTGTTAATCGTTAGCAATTCTTCATTGAAAGCCTTCTCCGACTGATTTTGCTCATAAATATGGAAAGCGTCCTGAATGGTTTTGTCTAGCTCCGCTTCATCCCAGGGTTTCGTGAGATAATGATAGATCTTTCCTTTATTTACAGCATCAATAATAGCTCCGATATCTGTGTACCCCGTTAGCAGAATCCTCATTGGCTCAGGATATTTTTCTAGAATCGATTCCAAAAACTCAACCCCGGTCATTCCCGGCATGCGCTGGTCTGTAATGATGATCTCAACTTTATGAGCTGCCAACACCTCTAAGGCATCAGATGCACTGATGGACGTATAAACATTGTATTTCATGCGAAAGGTTGCCTTGAAAGACATCAGGTTATTCTCCTCATCATCTATATATAAAATATTGATTTTCATTGAGTACCTATTTATAATATATTGAATATTTTTTATACTTAAAAACTAAAGAATTTATCGTTTAATTTAGACTAAATCCTACATTTTGAAGTGCTTTTAAAAACAAATTTTGTCTTCACGTTCTATCATATTACCGGATGAGGGAATTACTGAGTAAGTTAAAAAATAATACCGAGAAATTAAAATTAGTATTTAAACCAGATTTTTTCAGGATTTCCGATCCTTCTGATAAAAAAAAGTTTTTGGAACTGATTGAGGATGATATTTTTCTGACAGATGATATTTATAATCAATTAAAAGAGCTTGTTCGTAGCCGCCACCCTAAAAAAACTTTTTCTGAAGAAGAATACGCTATTGAAATCAGCAAACATATTGGTAAGATACCTCTTGAGGAATATGGAGTTTGGATCTATTATCCCTGGAGTAGAAGATTAGTGCATTTGCTGGACGAGCAGGAATTTGTAGAATTGAGAACAAGCCGTAATAATTACAAAATTACGGATGAAGAGGAAGAAGTTTTGGCCACAAAGAAAATTGGCGTAGTAGGATTATCGGTGGGTCAGTCGGTAACACTGACGTTATGTATGGAGCGCGTGATCGGTGAGATCAGAATTGCTGATTTTGATACGCTGGAGCTGACGAACATCAATCGTATCCGCAGTGGCGTACATAATCTGGCAATGCACAAGACGATAATCGTAGCGCGTGAAATTGCAGAAATTGATCCGTTTCTGAAAGTAGTGCCTTTTTCGGAAGGCCTGAATGACGGAAATATGGATCAGTTCTTCAAAGAAGGCGGACAGCTGGATATTGTGATTGATGAATGTGACGGACTGGATATAAAAATTAAGCTTCGGGAGAAGGCCAAATCGCTGCAGGTACCTGTAGTGATGGAAGCCAGTGACCGGGGAACGCTGGATGTAGAACGCTTTGACCTGCAGCCTGACCGGCCTTTATTGCATGGCTTTATCGATCACCTCGATGCCAGCACGATCGGCTCATTGAGTAACGAAGAAAAGATCCCTTTTATATTACCCATGCTGGGTGTTGAAACGATTTCCGGAAGACTGAAAGCCTCTATGGTAGAGGTTGGACAGACTATTGTGACCTGGCCACAGCTTGCGTCTGCGGTAGCACTGGGCGGGGCAATCTGCGCAGATGTCTGTCGGCGCATTCTGCTCAATCAGTTCAGCGACTCCGGAAGATATTTTATTGATATCGAAGAATTGGTGGGTGATCGTCCTAAAAAGATGGAGGGTACCTATAAAGCTACATTGATAGAGCTTCCGGAACCCCAGCTAGGCGCCATGCAGCGCGATATTGAGCAAATAAATTTATCGCCGTCTGCAATTGATGCAACAGCGCTTACCGAAATAGTGACAGCTGCTACCCTCGCCCCTTCTGCCGGCAACGCGCAACCCTGGAAATGGAGTTCTTCTCAGGGAAATATTTATCTCTTCCACAATCGGAAAAAGTCAGCATCATGGTCTGATGAAGATGATTTTTTGGCCAATATCGCCTTTGGCGCAGCACTTGAGAATGCAATTTTAAAGGCACAAACGCTGGGCTACACAACTATATATGAGTTGCATCCACTTGGCAAAGACAGTGATCTTGTAGCGGCATTGAGCTTTACTACAAAAGCTGATGCAATTGATAAAAGCATATTACAGCTTACACAAAATATTCCGCTCCGCCTCACCAACCGTAAGGAAGGAACAGCCGCTGCGCTACCCGCTTCTGTACTTCAGGAACTCCGGCAAAACTTTCCCAATACACCTGGTATCAGCCTTTCCCTGCTTGAAGATCGTGATTCTATTGAAAAAATTTCCCGCATCGTATCTGTGGCAGAAAGCCTTCGCTTCCTTCACCCGCAGGCGCACCATGAGATTTATGAAAAAGAATTGAAATGGAACGATGATGGCAAGCAGAAAATATATGAAGGCCTTGACATCCGCACAATGGAAATGGAGCTGAAAGATGAAGTAGGTGTGAAAGTCGCTTCTGATCCACGCGTGATAGCCTTGCTGAATGTATGGGAGAAAGGTACGGCCTTTGAAAAAATCGCCCGCAAGCAGGTAATGTCGGCATCGGCAATCGGGCTTATCAGCATCCCTTCATTTAATGGGGACGAATTTATAGAAGGTGGCCGGGCGCTGGAAAATTTCTGGCTGCAATGCTCTGCTCACCGTATTGCGCTTCATCCGCTTTCTGCGCCGGTATTTCTTTATACAAAACTCAAATACTGCAAAGACCACGGCATGAGCGATAGATCTGTAAAAATTATCAACGATCTTTATAAGGATCTTATTGCACTATATCCCGAACTGGAAACAAAACAAGGTATTTTTCTGTTCCGCCTTTCTGAGGCGGCTGCAGCTACGGCGCAATCATTGCGCTGGCCGATCGATCAACTTTATACGCCACTATAATTTGTATGCAACTTACATTTAGAGCCTTTCATGCAGTTGAAAAAAGATCCCTTTCGGAGCGATTCCTGGAAGGGCATGGTAAGGTTTTAAAAGACTACGGGATTACCAATATCACTACAAATAATGCGGCCTGGATGGATAATCCGAGCATCTATTGCATTGTGGCAGAAAACGAGCATGGCGAACTGGAAGGCGGCATCAGGGTACAATTGGTAGATGGCATTCATCCGCTGCCGGTAGAAAAAGCGATCGGGCATATTGACAGTAACATCTATTCCCTGGTAGCGCAGTATAAAAATGAGGGCGCTGGTGAGCTATGTGCGCTGTGGAATTCCAAAGCCGTTGCAGGCATGGGCATCAGCGTATTTCTTACCCGTGCAGGCATCTCCATTACCAACCAGATTAAGTGCAATATCCTGCTGGGCATTTGTGGCGATTATACGCTCAAGATGTTCCGGAATGTAGGCTTTATGGTTGATACAAGCCTGGGCGATAACGGGGAGTTCATTTATCCTAAAGAAGATTTCATAGCACGCGTATTGGGTATCCTCAATGCAAAGAATCTGGAAACGGCAGCGGATGAAGATCGTGTAAGAATGCTGGATCTGCGGCAAAATCCGGTACAGTTTTTCAAAGAAAACGGTCCTAAAGGTTTGGTAGAAATAAATTACAATCTAATTATTGAGTAAGCGAGAAATGACTATCAAAACGGTTTTTGGTTCCTTAGCCCTGCAGTTGCTCTTTCTACTGTCCGCGTTTTCTTCCGGTGCCGAGGTACTCACAGCCAATGATGGCGTTGTGCATGTTCGGTCAGGACTTTCTTTTCTTGCAGACACTAATCATTTGTTTACCATCCAGGAAGTAATGGGCGGAGCACATGTGTTTACGCCTTTCAGGAGTGGGACTATGAATATGGGCAACAGTAAATCTGCTTACTGGCTCAAACTTACAGTGACTAATGAGACAGAGCAGCCGACCGTTTTATTAAAGATTGCCAATTCTGCGCTGGATACCGTTATCTTTTTTGATCCGCAGCCGGATGGAAAAGTCAGAACGATCAAAAGCGGTGAATCTCTTCCGTTTGCTGCGCACCCATATAAGAGCACTGATTACATTTTTGCAATGCAGATTCAGCCGCATGCCAGCAAGAATGTATATCTTAAAATAAGCAGCTCCGATCCTTTGCTTATTCCCATGAGTCTGGGTACCACTGAGCAGATTTTTTCGCAGGATAAATCAAAGGATATCTTCTGGGGCATTTATATTGGCATTATGCTGGCGATGGTCGTTTACAACACCTTTATCTATGTAAGCACCAAAGACAATATCTACCTGAGCTACCTGATTTATGTACTTGCGGTGCTCATTGCCCAGATCAATATTTCCGGCTATGCTGCGCAATTGCTTTGGCCCAACACTATGAAGGTTGCTTTTTACAGCGCCTTCATTACCCCTTATCTGGTAGGCATTGCAGGACTGGAATTTGGTCGCCGTTTCCTGCACACAAAGGTTTACACACCTAAGTCCGATAAGCTGTTTATGATCGCTAATTGCCTGTATACAATAGCGTTCCTGATCGCCATATTCGGCAAGTATGATATTGGCCTTACTATGATTGATATGACCGCCGGCCTGTCTGCGTTCATTATCCTTTCTGTAGCTATCCGGATTGTGCTCGTAGGCTATCGTCCGGCCATTTTTTTTCTGGTCGCCTGGAGCGTATTCTTGGTTGGCATTTTTGTATTTGTTTTCAAGAACCTGAATATTCTTCCGTACAACAACTTCACTATTTACACCATGCCAATTGGCTCGGCGCTGGAAGTTGTATTACTGTCTATAGCCCTTGCCGATAAGATCAATACGCTGAAAAAGGAAAAAGATTCTTCTCAGGCGCAGGCGCTGTTTGAGTCTGAAAAAAATGCAGAGCTTATCAAGACGCAAAATGTTCTCTTGGAGACCAAAGTGGTTGAGCGTACCTCCGAGTTAAATGAATTGAATGGTGAGCTTACCTCAGCCATTTCAGATCTAAAGGGCGCTCAGGCGCAGCTCGTAGAATCAGAGAAAATGGCATCACTGGGTCAGTTGACAGCTGGCATCGCGCATGAGATCAATAACCCGATCAACTTTGTAATTTCCAATGTAAAACCGCTGAAGCGTGATGTGGCGATGCTGGTAGATGCGTTCTCGCAGGTTGAGCAAATGCTGAGAGAACAACATCCTGACGATAACATTGTTAATACGATCAACAAGCTAAAAGAAGAGCTTGAATATGATTATCTTACTACAGAAATCGACTTTTTGCTGAAAGGGATTAGTGAAGGCTCAGAGCGGACAGCGGAGATTGTAAAAGGTCTGCGTATATTCGCAAGAGTTGATGAAAATGACCTTAAAACCACGAATATTCATGATGGCATAGATTCTACAATCATCATTGTCAATACATTGCTGAGCGATAAGATTACAGTGGAAAAAGATTATGGCCCGCTGTCTGTGATTGAGTGTTTCCCCGGAAAGCTGAATCAGGCGTTCCTGAACATCATCTCCAATGGTATTCATGCAATAAAATCAAGAATAGGTGAACAGTCGGGCGGTAAGATCAGCATCAGGACATGGGTAGAAGGTGATGATTTTAATGTTAGCATCAGAGATAATGGCTGTGGTATGCCGGAAGAAGTGAGGAATAAGATTTTTGAACCTTTTTATTCAACTAAAGACGTTGGCGAAGGCACCGGTCTCGGTTTGTCCATCGCATATAATATCATTAAAAAGCATAACGGACAAATTTCCGTTGAATCTGTAGTAAACGAAGGCACTGAATTCATTCTTACGATTCCTGTAAATCAGCAGTACTCATGAGCAACAAGATAAATGTACTATACCTGGATGACGAGCAGCACAACCTGAACAGTTTTAAGGCGCTGCTAAGAATGGATTATAATATCTATCTGGCCAACTCTGCCGAAGAGGCGGAAGCAATTCTTCAGGAGCGTCCTAATATAGAAGTGGTAATCAGTGATCAGAAGATGCCTAAAAAGACCGGCGTTGAGTTTTTTGAATACCTTCAGAAAGCCCATCCATTGCCGGTACGCATGTTGCTTACAGCCTATACAGATTCCGAGGCTATGATGAAGGCCATCAATCAGGGCAATATTTTCCGGTATATTACCAAGCCCTGGAAAGAGTATGAGATTAAATCTGCCATCGAGGAAGCGCATCAGTATTATATGAGCAATTCCCTGCTCAAGGTAAAAAATGAAGAGCTCCAAGAGGCTTATGATGAGCTCGACAGCTTCTCTTATACAGTTGCCCATGATATCCGTGGACCTATCCTAAGCGTATTATCTTCCATTGAAATGTTGAAAAAAATGGATGATCCGGGTGAAAATAAGCGTTTCCTTTCCATTCTGGAGAAAACGATGGTCAACCTGAACTCATTCATTATTAATACGCATAGCTACCACCGCCTGCAACGTGGAGCTGTAGCCATCGAGGAAATCGATTTTTCAAAGCTGGCAGAAAGTATCCGCGATGTATCTGAAATGCAGCGCAGGCTGCACAACATTGAGTTTGAGGTAGCTATAGACCAGCAAAAAACATTCCGGTCTGATAAGATTCTGCTCAGTCTTATAATAGATAATATTGTATCTAACGCTTTTAAATACCGAAAAGAAGGGACCACTTCGCATAAAGTGCAATTGAATATCCGGGTTGAGGATAACAAAGCTTTAATCGAAGTTTCAGACAATGGTGTTGGTATCAACGGCGATCACCTTGAGCGCATTTTTGACCTTTTCTTCAGAGGTGAAACGATGGCACCTGGTTCCGGTTACGGACTGTACAATGTAAACCGCGCGGTGAAAAAACTAAACGGAACCATCGACGTCAAATCTCAGCCCAACGAGGGCAGCACCTTCCGGGTTTCCATCGAAGGACAGTAATTATAATTGGTCAACAGGATTTTACTTATTGCATTAAAATTTACTTAGCAGTTTATTTGAACATTTTCTACAAGGAAATCAGTTTCTTTCCTGTAGTTGTGACAGATTTTCTAGCTGGCAGGAAAGGACAATTGTTTTTATTTGCATTTGAAAATTTATTCAATGGATTGCATTTGAATATTTTTCACGATCTATGTAGTAAAAAACAATTCTTAAACTCCTTGATTCCGGTTTTTAAGTATAGCAGTTGTAAGTTTACCGGCAGCGATCAGTTTATTACGTTCATCAGTCACCCTAATATCCCAAACATGAGTAGTAGCCCCTATATGCAATGGACTAGCTGTAGCCGTAATCAGGCCATTTGTTTTTCCCCTGAGATGACTGCATTCAATGTTGATACCTACGGCCAATTGCTTATCGGGATCAATGCAAAGCCACGAAGCCACGCTGCCAACTGTTTCTATCAGGGCAGCAGTAGCGCCGCCATGTAAGAGTCCGAAAGGCTGATGAGTCTTTTCATTGACCGGCATGGTAGCTTTTAAATAGTTTTCACCAAATTCAGTAAAAAATATATGAAGATGCCCGGCAAGTGTATTCTTTGATAAATTATTTAAAGACAATAAGTTAATATTTTTTTGCTCCCGCATAACAGCAATATATTCATTTTAGTAAAAAAAAATTTTTTTCTTTTCAAGAGTTTGGCACGCTAATTGCTAGGAGTAGATGATCAGCCGACACATAATATAGGTAATAAATATTCGTTTCAAGACCCCAATAAGTTACTAACTAATTCACTATGCAAACCATTCTAGTAGCCGGTGCAGGAAAATCGTCCATTTTTCTCATTCACTACCTTCTTACTCACTCATCACGAAATAAATGGAAAGTAATTGTTGCCGATGGCAACGAAGAAGCAATTTATGAGAAAATAGGCAACCATCCTGCCGCACAAGCTGCTGTATTAGATATTACGAACGATGAACAACGGGAAAAGCTTGTAGAGCAGGCTAGCATCGTTATCTCGTTGATGCCGCCAAATCTTCATTTGTATCTTGCAAAAGACTGCCTGAAATACAAGAAAAATTTAATCACCTCGTCCTATGTATCGCCTGAAATGCGTGCAATGGATCAGGAAGTCAAAGATGCCGGGCTGATGTTTATGTGCGAAATGGGCCTTGATCCGGGCATTGACCATATGACTGCAAGCGAGCTCATTCACAGCATCCAAAAGCTGGCAGGTGTGCTTACTTCATTTAAATCATATTGCGGTGGTCTTATTGCATCCGAAAGTGATGATAATCCATGGCATTATAAGTTTAGCTGGAACCCCCGCAATATAATTACAGCAGGTGCAGATGGCGCGCATTATCTGAACAAAGGCAATGATGAAACCGTCTCTTACGAGCAAATGTTCAAAAACAACAAGAGCATCAATGTTAAAGGTCTTGGCGAACTCGCATCGTATGCTAACCGCGATTCCCTGAAATATCTGGACATCTATGAAGTGCCTGATGTAACGACTTTCCTGAGGGCTACCCTACGCCATCCTAATTTCTGCAAAGGCTGGAGCGCGATAGTAGATCTTGGCCTCACCAATATGAATGATGAGATTGATTCTGCGGCCGGACTTACTTATGCCGCGTGGGTAGGTGAAAAGGCCGGCTTTGATGGTAATGGATCGCTGGGATCGCTGGAAGATTTTGTAGCTGATAAGCTTAAGATAACCCCTCAGGGGCTGGAGATACAAATGCTTGAATGGCTCGGCCTGTTCAGCAATGATCCGATCCGCTCAGACAAAAAAGTATCCGGTGAAATATTGCTTGATCTGCTGACTACCAAATGGCAGATGAAGCCAAAGGATAAAGACATGGTGGTGATGCAGCACGAAGTGGAATACTTATTCCGGGGCAAGCCGGTAAATCTCACCACTACTATGGTGATTAAAGGGGAAGACCGGGAATTTTCCGCTATGGCAAAAACGGTGGGTCTGCCAATGGGTATTTTAGCCCGTCTTGTGCTGACCAATAAGATAGGTAAGCTGCCTGTAGGAGTACACATCCCGAATATGCCGGGCATTTATAAGCCTTTGCTCAGAGAGCTTGCACACCACGGTATAGAATTCCACGAAGAGATTTTATAAAATAAAAGCACAATAGAAAAAGCAACCGATCAAGGTTGCTTTTTCTATTATCAGGATAAATATCGTTTCATTTCACGGTCTGCATCGCGGCTCTTGATGCTTTCCCGCTTATCGTGGAGTTTCTTGCCTTTGCCCAGGCCAATCTCAAGCTTTGCCCAGCCTTTGTCATTAATCGATATGCTGAGTGGCACAATAGTCAATCCTTTTTCCTTGACCTTATCGCCCCATTTGCGCAGTTCTTTTTTATTGAGCAGCAATTTACGCTCCTGCACCGGATCGTGCGAAGCGTAGCCAGCGTTGGCATATTCGGCAATATGCAGGCTCTTTACCCAAAGCTCACCTTTGATAAACAGGCAATAGCTGTCATTAAAGCTCACGCGACTATTGCGCACAGACTTAATCTCGGAACCCGAAAGCACCAAGCCAGCCGTAAGCCGGTCTTCAATAGCATATTCAAAAGTAGCCGGACGGTTTTTTATATAAACGGAAACGTTCAATTCTTTTTAATTAAAAATGAAAAATTAAAAAGGCGAAAGACATATTTGCTGTTGTTTCATAGCATACACATGCCACGAACAGGACGACTTTTTAACTTTTACTCCTTATTTTTTAGTAAACCATTCAATCACGTCATGAAGCTGACTGCGTATATTTTTGCGGTCAATGATGAAATCCAGAAAACCATGTTCCAGCAGAAATTCAGAACGCTGAAAGCCTGCCGGCAGTTCCTTGCGGATTGTCTCTTTGATAATACGTGGACCGGCAAAACCGATTAATGCCTTCGGCTCTGCAATATTTATATCGCCAAGCATGGCAAAAGAAGCCGTTACCCCACCCGTTGTCGGGTCGGTAATGTAAGATATGAATGGCAAGCCTGCTTTAGCCAATTGAGTGAGCTTGGCAGAAGTCTTGGCCATCTGCATCAGGGAAAATGCGCTTTCCATCATACGCGCCCCACCCGATTTAGAGATAATCATAAATGGAAGACGATGCTCAATCGCATAATCTATCGCACGGCTGATCTTTTCGCCCATAACTGAGCCCATGGAGCCGCCGATGAAATTGAAATTCATGCAGGCTACAACCAAGGGAGCATTTTCTATAGCACCCACACCCACCGTCATGGAATCCTTCAGGCCCGTAGATTTCTGAGCATCTACGATCCTTACACTATACGGTTTTACATCTACAAAATTCAGCTCATCCTTAGGACCAATATTTTCAAAAAGCAATTCATATTCTTCATTATCAAAAAGAATAGAGAAATACTCGCGGGCATTGATCCTGTTATGAAAATTACACTCAGGACAAACATAATTGTTCTGCTCCAGTTCACGCATCGTAGTCGTGGTCTTGCACTCAGGGCACTTGTGCCAAAGACCATCCGGTGCTTCCTTTTTTTCTGTGGTACTGGTAGTAATACCCTGCTTTATTCTTCTGAACCAGGTAGATGACATATATCGTCTTGGAATTGGTAAAACGGCAGTAAAGATAACTCCAAAATAAACGCCGGCAAGAGGATTATTCCTGCCGGCGCTTTTAAAAATTTGGTTGAACGGATCTATCGGTTCTCACGAACACTTGCAGAGACTTCTACGTTCTCGGAAGTGCCCAGCAGGCTCTGAAGCGTTGCACCTTGCAGATAAAGCGTAGCACGGCCATTATCTTCTACACGAACCTGCAGCTTGCGGCCTTCTGCAGCAGTGCTGCGGAATATATTGGCTACGCTGCCTTCATTTATAGCAATGGCAACTTCGCTCGGCCTTGTCGGGAAATCAACAAGCGTATAAGAGCCGGTAGTAGGCACGCTTGCGAAGGCGAAAGTGATGCCGTTGCCTTCCGTGCTAAGGCCGTCATTCACATTAATTACAAAATTACCGCCCACGCGGGTTGTATTTACCACAGTGTGCATCATGCCATTCACCATCCATGTATTGGAAACATTATCGCCATCATCGTCTTTGTGGCAGGAAGTGAATACCAGGGTTGCGGCGGCTAAAGAGAGCAGAATTTTCTTCATGAACTATTTATTGGGGAGGTTAAGTTTTTGAATCAGGCGACAAAAGAAAGAAATTTTTTTTATTTATTCAAGCACTTCTTTCTTGCCGCTGAGCAGGTATACGACCGCCATACGTATGGCCACTCCGTTTTCTACCTGATCCAGTATAATGGACTGGTTACTATCCGCGGCATCCGAAGCAAGCTCTACCCCACGATTAATTGGCCCCGGGTGCATGATAATGATCTCTTTTTCCAGCGTATTCAGCATTTGCTTATCAATACCATAGTATAATGAATACTCGCGCAGGGTCGAGAATAATGGCTTGTGCTGCCGCTCCAGCTGTATGCGCAGAACGTTGGCTACTTCACACCATTGTAGAGCTTTTCTTACATCATACTCAACCTTTACTCCAAGACTTTGCACATGCCTTGGAATGAGGGTTGGCGGGCCGCTTACCATTACCTCAGCGCCCAGTTTGTGCAAGCAAAAAATGTTACTTAATGCTACGCGGGAATGCAGGATATCTCCGATAATGGCTATGCGGCGACCTTTCAGATCACCCAGCTTTTCGCGCATCGAGAATGCATCCAGCAGTGCCTGAGTCGGATGCTCATTGATGCCATCGCCTGCGTTGATGATGCTGGCGTCGATATGATTGGCGAGAAACCACGGCGCGCCGGAAGCAGAATGGCGCATCACTACCATATCCACCTTCATGGCGAGGATATTATTCACCGTATCAATCAGTGTTTCACCTTTGGATACGGATGATCCGGACGCAGAGAAATTGACCACATCTGCGCTCAGTCTTTTTTGCGCCAGCTCAAAGGAAATACGGGTGCGGGTAGAGTTTTCAAAAAATATATTGGCAACAGTAGTGTCGCGCAGTACCGGCACTTTCTTGATGGGCCGCTGCAATACCTGCTTAAAATTATCGGCAGTCTGGAAAATGGTTTCAATATCCTGTGGCTGTAGCTCTTTGATGCCAAGCAGGTGTTTTACTGATAAAGCCATATTCTGATTAAAATTAAAAAAGCAAAATTTAAAAGTCCTATATCGTTATCCTATCAGAATCACTTCATCTTTTCCTTCCTGCTCTGCCCAATCTACTTTTACTTTCTGTGTCATGATCGTATCTATGGTTCGTCCTACATAGTCCGGCTGTACCGGCAGCTCACGGCTGAAATGCCGGTCGATCAGGGTCATTAGCTCTATCTGCGCGGGACGGCCAAAGTCGAGCAAGGCGTCCATGGCGGCGCGGATCGTGCGGCCTGTATGCAATACGTCATCTACCAGAATCACGTTTTTCCCGGCTATCGAAAAACCGATATCTGTTGGGGCTGGTATATGAAGCGTATTTCCCTGATGCACATCATCGCGGTAAAAAGTAATATCCAGGCGGCCGTACAGCAGATGCTCATTTCCGGTGATCTGTTTCACCAGCTTCACGATCCGGTCCGAAAGCCATACTCCTCTTGGCTGAATGCCGATAATTACGGTTCGCTCAAAAGAAAGGTGATTTTCTACCAGCTCATGCGCCAGCCGCTGCAACGTGATATTCAGTTGAGCAAAATCCAGTAAAATTTTCAAAGGAAAATAGTTAGTAGCCTCAAAAATAAGCGTTGAACCGGAGTTTTGCTAAAGAATAAGTCAGCTTTTCATTGCGCTAAATCTATATGAGCACAAAAAGCAAGTTCTCTGTGGAAAGATGATAACAAACAGTTGTCTTTTTTCAAGTGCAGCGTTTCCCTATCTTGAGCCTGGTTAAGAAAACTGTCTGGACGCTTCGCGGCTTGATTCGTTTTCATGGGGCTGCTATTCATAGCGGCCTTTTTTGTGCGTATATTTTAGAATAAGAAAGCCCGGCACCAATAGGTGCCGGGCTTTAAAGATGATCGCCTAATTTATTTGAAAGCATTAATGCCGGTCACTTCCATGCCGGTAATGAGCAGGTGAATATCATGTGTGCCTTCGTAAGTGATTACGCTTTCCAGGTTCATCATGTGGCGCATGATCGGGTATTCACCTGTGATACCCATGCCACCCAGTATCTGACGGGCTTCACGGGCAATATTGATTGCAATTTCACAGCTATTGCGCTTGGCCATAGATATCTGGGCCGGAGTAGCACGATCTTCATTGCGCAGCATACCCACGCGCCATACCAGTAATTGTCCTTTAGTGATCTCGGTAATCATTTCGGCCAGCTTCTTCTGCGTCAATTGGAAACCGGCAATCGGCTTGCCGAACTGTTCGCGCTGCAGGCTGTAGCGCAAAGCGGTATCATAGCAATCCATCGCACAGCCGAGCGCGCCCCATGCTATACCGAAGCGGGCGCTGGAAAGGCAGCCCAGCGGACCTTTCAGGCCTTTGATGCTGGGGAAAATATTTTCTTTAGGAACTTTTACGTTATCGAACACCAACTCGCCGGTAGCGGAAGCGCGCAGGCTCCATTTGCCGTGCGTTTCCGGTGTGGTAAAGCCTTCCATGCCACGCTCTACGATGAGTCCGCGGATATCACCGGCTTCATCCTTTGCCCATACTACGGCTACATCTGCAAACGGTGCGTTGGATATCCACATCTTAGCGCCATTCAGCACTACGTGGTCGCCCTTATCCACAAACTTCGTTTCCATGCCGGCAGGATTAGAACCGTGATTAGGCTCCGTGAGACCAAAGCAGCCCATCCATTCGCCGGTGGCGAGCTTGGGAAGGTATTTTTTGCGCTGCTCTTCAGAACCATATTTATAAATCGGGTACATCACCAGTGAACCCTGAACAGATGCTGTAGATCGGATACCTGAGTCTCCACGCTCCAGCTCCTGCATCATAATACCATAAGAAATATAATCCAGTCCGGCGCCACCATACTCTTCCGGTACAAACGGACCAAAACAGCCCAGCTCACCAAGCCCTTTAATAATCTGCTTCGGAAATTCCGCACGTTGCGCATAATCTTCAATAATCGGGGAGATTTCCTTCTTCACATAGGCCCGTACCGTATCGCGGATCAACTTATGCTCGTCGGTAAGCAGTTCGTCAACCAGGTAATGATCGGGGTGCTGATAAAGGTCTTTTTGCATAAAGGCAGTAGTTGATTCTGGATGTTATTTTATGAAAATGGCAATTGTGGCGCAAAGGTAACCATAATGGCATTTACGATCGTTACAATTTGTTAGTTTGACATACGAATCAGACCCCAAAAAGTTAATCGAAAGGTAAAATCGGTAGGTATTGCCCCTATATACCAATTTTTCCACAGAATGTTCGTTAATAGTAACGTTGGCGCGATTTATGGAATGTTATTTGCAATAGTAGAGTGTATGCGGAAAGATGGCAGGATTGTTTAACAAACTTTTTCTCTGAAATGCTTGTCTTTCGCAATAACTGGTTTTACTTTTACGTGTTTTTAAATTAAAAAAATAATCAATTATGAGACAGCTAAAAATCGCAACCCAGATTACCAACCGGGATTCGCAGGCTGTAGAAAAATACCTCCAAGAGATAAGCAAGATTTCGATGATTACGCCGGAGATGGAAACTGAACTGGCGCAAAAGATTCATGTGGGAGATCAGCGTGCCCTTGAGCGGCTGGTGAAGGCAAACTTACGCTTTGTGGTATCTGTAGCTAAACAATACCAGCACCAGGGTCTTTCCCTGAGTGATCTGATCAATGAAGGCAACCTCGGTCTCATCAAAGCCGCACAGCGGTTCGATGAAACAAAGGGCTTTAAATTTATCTCCTACGCAGTATGGTGGATTCGTCAGAGCATCCTGCAGGCATTGGCCGAGCAAGGGCGTCTGGTGCGCCTGCCACAGAACAAGATTGGCACTTACAACAAGGCTAACAAAGCTTACATCGCCTTTGAGCAGGAGCATGAGCGCGAGCCAAGCACCGAAGAACTGGCAGAGATTCTGGACATGAGCGAAACAGAGATCACCAACATCTTTACCTCAAATACCCGCCATACTTCACTGGATGCGCCGGTACACGAAGCGGAAGATGTAGCGATGGGCGATCTGCTGGAAGGCAGCAATGATACGGATGATGATGTGATGAAAGACTCCCTGCGCAATGAAATCAAGCGCATCCTGCGCTCGCTGAGCATGCGTGAAGCTGAGATTCTTTCTGCCTATTTTGGACTGGAAGGCGACAGCGGACCGAGCATCGAGGAGATCGGCGATAAATATGATCTTACCAAAGAGCGTATCCGCCAGATCAAAGAGCGTGCGATCAAGCGCCTGCAAAAGGCCCGCTACAGCAATGCATTGAAAGTATATCTGGGATAACCGGACAATCAGACAGATCGTATAGAAGGTGCTTTTTTAAAAAGCGCCTTCTTTTTTGCCCTAATCTTCAATATCCCTGACCAACAGCACATAGTCTGATGATTCCTGCAGGCTGCGCTCTTTTACGTCGCTGCTTTTGTACAGGACCGCGCGCGCATCTTTCGGGAGATACTGTGCGCTGATTTCCGGAATGGCTTTCTTTCTTACAGCTCCTACACAGGGAATAATAGTTTTCGCAGCACGGCTATAGACATTGAAATAAAGCGTATTGACGGTCAGCACTTTGCCTTTGAACTGGTCGATCGTTTCAATCCGGTCAGTCATGGAGCCTGAGTATCTCTTATCGGTATGAGCAGCGCCGAAGAAGCAGACAAACTTTTGAACCTTCTCATCGCGGACCACCCAGCGCATGTTTTTCAGCATCCATTTATTCCGCTCAGGCACTGCGGTTGTGTGCGGTCCGTCATTGTTGATGATATAAGCTACATAAGGATTATTGAGTCCGTAGCAGATTAGTACATCCGCCAGGTTTGCCTTGAACACCTCTTTTACTTCATCGAAATGCTGTACGAATATTTTGCTGAAATGATTATTCATCGTATCGGCAGCGTACGCTTCCATCTTTTCAAATACAGGCTGCAGCGACGCAGGAATCAGTGCATTGGCTGGCTTTAAAGCCAGCAAAACCTGAAATACCTCGGTACGCTCAAAGTCTGTTCCATGTATTTTCAACCTCCTTGCAGGAGACAGCGTTTGATTGTAGGCATAGAGGTCTTTCCAGAAAGTGCGGTAGCTTCCCCCGCTTCCGCTGTATGCAACGCGGGGATTGCTGATAAACGAAATATCACCGGTTTCAAGATATTGATTGAACAGCCAGGCCGCGCTGTGCCCGATCTCCATAAATACATCATGGATCGCATATTCATTGCTCAGATGCTCGATGAGGCGCAGCTTAAACTGTGGCTCAACATTGATCGAATGCGTCTCGCCAACCACTACAGCCTTGTAGCGTGGCAGAGATAAAAAAGTATCCAGCTCCTCATTCGGATAGCTGAAGCCGGCAGCGCCGGAATGCCGAAAAAGCACGCTGGGCTGGGCTTTGGATAGATGCGCATAACCTGACAAAATAAAAGTCAGCAGCAGAAAACGAAGGAAGAGCATGGTTACAGGATTCACAGACTAACGCAGGGAAAGTAAAATTTATTATGGAGATGCCTGCAAGACAGGCTATTTCTGCATGTGCTTACAGAAGTTAATAATTGCTTCCCGCCATTTATTATGCCTGTAATAGCCTACTTTTGCCGCCCGAAATCTTTAAGGAAAGAGCCTTAGATAATATTATGATCAGCCGCAGAAATATACGTGTAAAAGTAATGCAGACGCTCTATTCATTGAGCTCAATGAATGAAGCATCTGACAATGGAAGCAATACAGAACTGAAGCAGGGCTACTCGCTGCTCAATGAAAAGCTCAGCCGCTCACTGGACGTATTTACAGCGGCCATCCTCTATACGCTGAATGTGGCACGCTACGCAGAGAAAGACGCACACCTGCGCGCTTCGAAATACCTGCCTACGGCTGAGGATATGGGTGTAAATACCAAGATTGCGGGCAACGAATTTCTCTGGCAGATCCTGTCTAACGAAACATTCAAGGAGAAAGTCAAGGAAGCAAAGCTGGACGCGCTGGTGGATGATGAGTGGATCAAGAAGCTCTATGTACAACTGGTGAAGGCCGATGAATATCAGCAATACATTGCCGCCGAAGAACGCCAGCCAAAGTCAGAAAAAAACATCATCAAATTTATCTGGGAAGAGCTGATTCTGAAAAATGAATCGCTGCAGGAGCATTTTACCGATGAGCTTCCGGGCTATGAAGACGATCGTGATATGGTGAGTATGCTGATGGAGAATTTTTTCCGCAGCCATAAAGGCATTAACTTTCTGAGCCTCATCTCCGGTGAAAAGAAAGAGTATGCGCAAGAACTATTGAAAACTGTATTACAGCGCGCAGATTATCTGATGGAGCTCATCAGGCCGCGTCTCGTCAACTGGGAATCTGACCGTATTCCGCAGGTAGATATGCTGCTATTGCAAATGGGCGTTTCAGAATTTCTATATTTTCCCACCATACCGATCAAAGTCACCATTAATGAATATATTGAAGTAGGCAAAGTCTACAGCACTCCACAGAGCGGACAATTCATTAACGGTGTGCTTGATAATATCCTGAAGACCCTTGAAAAAGAAGGTAAAATCCGTAAACAAGACCGCACTGCCAATAAATGAAGTCTCAGATGATGAAATCCGGCTTTTTTATAATGTTCCTTGCGGCTGCGGGTTCCGTAGCATCCTGTAATCAGGATGTCGGTGAGCAGAAGAAAAAGAAAGAGCTGCTTGACCCTTCCAGCGTAGTGCACAATCCCCGCACGATGAACGGCATACCGGCCACAGACGTACTACAAATGCCGGTAATGTCATTTGTAGATTCAATGCACAGCTTCGGGACAATCACAGAAGGCGAGCGCGTCACTTATGAATTTGCATTCAAAAATGCAGGTCAAGACCCGCTCCTGATTCAGGGCGCAGAAGCATCCTGCGGCTGTACTGTCGCCGATTATCCGCGCCAGCCAATTGCCTCAGGTAAAGGTGGAGTCATTAAAGTCATATTCAACTCTGCCGGCAAGCAGGGCCATCAGGAAAAAGATGTAGCCATCACTGCAAACACCATGAAGGCGGTACAGCATTTATTTATACAGGCAGATGTAACTCCGGAATCCAAATAACACACACTCAAAATCAACAATACAATCAATCAATTATGAGCACACAAATGGCAACTATTATGCTGCAGGCAGCAGGCGGCAATCCCACCATTTCTATCGTCATGATGGTAGGCATGGTCGTAGTTATGTATTTCTTCATGATCCGTCCGCAGGCTAAGCGCTCCAAAGAGCAGAAAGCGTTCAGCGAATCCATCAATACAGGCGAGAAGGTGATCACTACCGCGGGTATTCACGGCACCATTAACCGCATCAATGAAGATGGCACGATTCAACTGGAAATAGCACGTGGGACGTTTATTATTATTGACCGCTCTGCTGTATCCATGGAAATGACCACTACGCATCGCAAGAAGACAGAAACAGCAGCGGCTGTAACGAGCAACTAAATCATATTATGCTGAAAGTAGGCATTACAGGCGGCATTGGCTCTGGTAAAACAGTGGTCTGCCGCCTGTTCGAGGTTTTGGGCATCCCTGTATTCTACGCGGACATGGCCGCCCGCCGCCTGACCGATAATGATCCGGTAGTAGTAGCGGCGATTAAAGAAATATTCGGGGAAGACATTTACACTGCTCACGGCCTTGACCGTAAAAAGATTGGTGAAATCGTTTTTGTCCGGCCGGACAAGTTGCAGCAATTGAACGAGATCGTGCATCCCGCAACCATCCGGGATGCAGCCATATGGATGGAACAGCAGGCCACCCATTACGCCATTAAAGAAGCGGCGATATTTTTCGAAAGCGGCAGCAATAAAGCTATAGATGTGATGATCGGCGTCAGCGCTCCGCTCGATGTGCGCATTCAGCGCGCCATGGAGCGGGATGCCTCTACGCGGGATGAAGTGCTGCTCCGCATTTCCCGGCAGATGAATGAAGAAGAAAAAATGGGGCTTTGCGACTATGTAATCAACAATGACGGGCAACGGGCACTGATTCCTCAGGTAATGGAACTGCACCATCTGCTGCTTGAGCGCTAATGGCTGGCCCAGGCTTCCGTCTTGCTCAGCTCTTCATCAATCATTTTCGTCCAGCGGTCCTGCGCATCATCGATGATGCCGTGCTGCGTCTCTTCCTCATATTTCTGCTGACGGTCCAGTTGTTCCTGAAATATTGATCTGTAAATACTGCTTAGCTTTTGCTGCAGGTTGCCGAACGTGATTTGCTCATGGCTGAAGCGTTCGCGCATCTTCCGCGTGTATAGCTCACAGATATCGAAATGCGTCTGCTCATGCTTCAGGATAGCCGCCGTCTGATGATCCGGGCGAACCCATGAAGTAGCTGTTTCAAAACTATTGTAGATATAGATTTTTGGCTGCGTGGTAGTAGTAATGGTATTCGTTTCGATAGCAATGCCGGCAGAAGTCACCGCTGCATTGCGCGGAGGCGCATTCACCGGCACCGGCCCTTTAAAATCGTCCCATACAAGCTTACGCTCCTTCGTCCAGGAAATATGCTTTTCCCACCGGTACACCTCATCCACTTTATAAAAAGATACTTTCAGCTCATCGCAGTATTGCTTTTGCGACCTTTCTTTCCGGCTGTCAATCTTCGCCAGATTCGCTCCCATGTCCTGAGCAGCCGATTTTACTTTTTGCAGCAATTCGTAGTAAGAGCACGCCTGACCAGGATCATCTCCGGTAAATGTATGCTTTGCCATACTGGTAGCGCCCTGCGGCACGGGTTCACCTACGTAAAGAATCGTAATAAAGCTGTCAGCAGTATTGGCTGCAAATACAGCCTGCGATATCATTAAGAAGCATAGCAAAAGAAAGGAACACGCTCGTCTCAAAATCATATTTACCTTCGTGCCCGGCTATAGAAACGGACTATTAAATTTACGAAATACACAGGCGCACAGCGGCATCATTCCCTAAAGCAGGCGTTAATTATCTTTTATGAAAACGGCATCCGTAAGAAACATCATCATTAGTCGTACAGATAGTATCGGCGATGTGATTCTTACCCTGCCCATGGCCAGACTGCTGAAAGACCGATTTCCCGGAATAAAAGTTGCCTTCATGGGCAAAAGCTATACCCGTGCCGTTATCGAGTGCTGCGCTTATGTGGATGAGTTTATAGATGTCGCTGATTTTCTGAAAAAGGAAGTGACCGTGTGCGGACAGCAGCCGGATACCATCATTCATGTATTTCCTGTAAAAGAGATTGCGCAGCGGGCAAAAGAACTGCGCATCAGGCAGCGCATCGGCACTACCAACCGGATTTTTCACTGGACCACCTGCAATAAGCTCGTTCGCCTGAGCCGTAAGAACTCATACCTGCACGAAGCGCAGCTAAATACAAGACTTCTGGTGCCGCTTAGCATTGATGAGCCATTTTCGCCGGAGCAGCTTGGCCGGTCATTTGGCTTTACCCGCATTGCTCCATTGCCGGAGGCATTTTCGCATCTTACAGACCAAAACAAATTCAACCTGATCCTGCACCCGAGGTCACAAGGGAGCGCGCGGGAATGGGGATTGGATAATTTTGCGGCATTGATCCATTTGCTGCCACAGGAGGAATACAAAATATTCATTTCAGGAACAGCCAAAGAACGGGAAGGGCTGCAGCCATTGTTTGATGCCGTAGGCGATCGCTTAACAGACATATGCGGCCTTATGGATCTGTCTGTCTTCATTGCATTCATACAAGCCTGCGATGGGTTGATTGCCAATAGTACCGGACCACTTCATATAGCTGCAGCGCTGGGAAAGCGCGCCGTGGGCATCTATCCCAATATCCGGCCGATGCATCCCGGAAGGTGGCAGCCGCTTGGTCCACAGGCTGTTTTTGTTACTACCAGCCAGCAATGCGATTACTGCCGGAAAGATGCAGGTAAATGCAGGTGCATGCAATCAATAACCTCCGTGGCAGTGAAAGAAAAGCTGGAAATGCGCAAAAAATAAAAGGTGCACGACGAACGCACACCTTTATTTAATCACACACACAACTGATTTTTAATTCTCTTAGCGATAAGGTTTGAATATCTTTTGAGAATTATGATCTGTTTGGTTGCTTCGATAGCCGTATTATAATGACCGGCAAAAGTTACCGAAGCAATTTCTTATTCTTAATTCTTATAAATTCTGGCTACTATCACGCTGAGTGCTCTGGCTGCCTGAGCGTTCTGTATCCTGCTGCGCGCTTCGGTCATCTTCAGACTGGCTGCTGCGCTGGTCATTCTGATTTGGCTGTGCAGAAGTCTGCTCGCGTTGCTGCTGCTGGTCGTCATTGCGGCTGCTCAAATCCTGATCCTGCTCATTGCGCTGAGTAGATTGTTGCTGATTGCTTGTTTGTTGTGTTTCGCGCCCTTGCTGTTGGTCTTGCTGACGATCCTGTTGTTGTCCTTGTTGCTGCTGTTGGTCTTTCATAACATTGATTTTTTATGGTTTAAAAACGATTTTGCTGTCATCCGCTTATCT
Source organism: Chitinophagaceae bacterium (assembly GCA_965200035.1). Lineage (GTDB taxonomy): Bacteria > Bacteroidota > Bacteroidia > Chitinophagales > Chitinophagaceae > UBA1952. The sequence continues at coordinate 4,217,893 of OZ241334.1, forward strand.
GAATCTTCAGGTAGCAACGCCTTACATGTCTTTAGCGAAAAAGAACGTGCCACGCCAAATGCTTTGCCGGCAAGTGTTTCCGGAATTATTCATGAATCTACAGCCTATTCAATTTCCTGTTTATTTACTTCCCGAAACAGGTTAGATAAAAAAATGCCGGATAAGCCGTTAATAATACACACGACATTTTTGGGTAGTGATATCAGTAGGAATGAGGAAATATCTACCCAAAAAATCGCATTCAATGCGGCTATCTTTGCACGAACTATGCTACGTCCGCCTGCCTATCCGTTTCCTGTTCAGGATATTACCTTATACAACGGCTGCCGCATGGCATACATGGATACGGGTACAGGAAATAATACACTGTTATTCATTCATGGCCTGGCTAACTATGCAGCCGGATGGCTGAAAAATATAGAAGGACTGAGCAAAAAATATCGCTGTGTAGCTATAGATCTTCCGGGAAATGGTCTTTCTGAAAATATGAGCACCTACAGCATCGGCGCTTTCTCCAAATGCATCGTTGACTTCATAGGCCGTATGGGATTGAGCAATGTAAGCCTCGTAGGTCATTCCATGGGCGGGCAGATTGCGCTCAGAGCAGTGCTGGAAGCTCCATATGCGATAAGCAGGCTCATTTTATGTGCGCCTGCCGGCTTCGAGCAGTTCAATGAGCTGGATAAGCTTTTCTACCAAGGCTCTATGCAGTATATGAGCTGGGTATCCAACGATGCGTATAATCTGGAGCAGACCATGTACAGCAGCTTTTATAAGTTTCCTTCAGGAGCTGAAAAGATGATTAAAGATTTGCTGGCGATTATGCAGCGTCAGCCGCTGGCGCACTATCGCGAGATGACCGATCAGTGTGTGCGTGCAATGCTGGTAGAGCCGGTATTCCGTGAGCTTAATAAAATTGCGCAGCCTGCACTGGTATTTTTCGGCAACAACGATGCACTGATTCCCAACCGGATCATTCACCCGGTCAGCACCAAAGATGTAGGCTTCGCGGGGGTTAAAGAGATGCAGCAGGCCACCTTAAAGATGATACCCGACTGTGGTCATTTCCTGCAATGGGAAAAAGCTGCAGTTGTAAATGAGGCCATCATTCAATGGCTGGATAATGCTAATTAAATCAGCCTGAATAAGTGCGGCTGCCAAAAAGCAAGCTGCCGATACGCACCATTGTACTGCCTTCAGCAATAGCCATTTTATAATCGCCGCTCATGCCCATAGAACAGGTATTAAAATGATGTTGCGCCATAAAGTAAGATTGCTGCATATTCCGGAAGATGGCAAACAGGCGGGCAAACTCAGCCTTCACTTTATCCTGATCATTTGTGTCCGTAGCCATACCCATGACCCCGCAGATGCGCACATTTTTCAGGTCTCCGGACTGCGCTTCATAATAGTCGAGCAGCTCTGTCAGCTCTTTTTCATCCAACCCATACTTAGTTTCTTCATCTGCAATGTGCATTTGGAGAAGTACATCAATGATCCGTTCCTTCTTCAGTGCCTGCTTACTGATTTCCTGCAACAGCTTAAAAGAGTCCACTCCATGAATCAGGTGCACGAAAGGTGCAATCATTTTGACCTTATTGCTCTGCAGGTGACCAATGAAATGCCAGCGGATATCCTTAGGTAAAGCAGTCTCTTTATCTACCAGTTCCTGCACATAATTTTCGCCGAAGTCCCGCTGCCCCAACTCATACAAAGCCGCAACATCTTCTGTGGGCTTGGTCTTGGATACCGCCACGAGCGCAACATGCCTGTCTGCCAGCTCTTCCTGTATTTTCTTATAGGCTTCCTGCCTGATCATACTACGATTGTCTGTTCTAATACTGCTCCTCTTCGTTGGGGAAATCTTTGCTCTTTACATCTCCGATATAATGTTCGGTAGCTTCTTTGATCACGTCGTAGAGCGAGGCGTAGCGGCGGAGAAATCGTGGCGAAAAATCTTTGGTGATGCCCAGCATATCATGCATTACCAATACTTGTCCATCTACTCCATTGCCTGCGCCAATGCCGATCACCGGAATATTGAGCTTTTCGGAAACCTGCTTGCCGAGCGCAGCCGGTATTTTTTCAAGCACCAAGGCAAAACATCCTGCCTCCTGTAATACCTGAGCATTCCTGATGAGCTCGGCTGCTTCTGCCTCTTGTTTGGCGCGCACTGTATAAGTACCGAATTTGTAAATAGACTGCGGAGTCAATCCCAGATGACCCATCACCGGTACACCCGCGCTGATAATGCGCTTCACCGATTCGGCTACCTCTTCCCCACCCTCCAGCTTAATGGCATGTGCGCCCGCCTCCTTCATAATGCGGATGGCAGAGTTCAATGCTTCCTTGCTATTGCCCTGATAGGATCCAAACGGCAGATCCACCACTACCAGACACCGCTTGGCGCCGCGTACCACACTCTGTGCGTGATAGATCATCTGATCAAGCGTGATGGGCAGCGTAGTCTCGTGGCCGGCTATTACATTAGAAGCCGAGTCGCCCACCAGCAGTACATCAATGCCTGCATCATCCAGAATCGAAGCCATCGAAAAATCGTAGGCCGTAAGCATGGATATCTTTTCACCCTTGGTCTTCATGCGCTGCAGGGTATGGGTGGTAATGCGCTTTATCTCGCCGTGTACAGACATGGTTAGTAGTAAGTTTTGAGTGTTTGGTATTGAGTGAGCGGTTGGCGTTAAATGAATATTTCTGACGCGATCATCATGGCTTCGTTAAATGCCTGCGTATCGAGCTTCAAAGGAATATTATTTTGCCTGCACCACCAGATAATATTTTCCGTAGCAATATTGCCCACCAGATCATCCTTAGCCATCGGACAGCCGCCTATTCCCTTTAGCGCACTGTCGAAGCGCATACAGCCGCTATTATAAGCCATGCTGATCTTTTCTTCCCAGCTCGTAACCGTTGAATGAAAGTGAGCGCCGATATGTACCTGCGGAAATTCCGGCACCAGCTTTTTGAAGATATAAGAGATCGTATCCGGCGTGGCAACGCCCACCGTATCAGACATCGCTATCGTGCTTATGCCCAGCTCAGTCAGCTTCTTCACCCAATTGATCGCAACCTCGGCGCTATACTCATCTCCATAAGGATTGCCGAAACCCATCGATATATATACTACCAGCTCTTTATTGTGCTGTACGCAAAGCTGCTGAATTTCCTGAACCTGTGTCAGTGATGCGGCAATCGTCTTATTGGTGTTGCGCATCTGAAACGTCTCAGAAATTGAGAACGGAAAGCCCAGATACCGGATCTCATCGTGCTGCACTGCTTCTTCAGCGCCGCGCGTATTGGCAATGATGGCGAGCAGTTTGGTATGAGTATTGCTTAAGTCCAGTTGCGCCAGCACTTCTTTGGTATCCACCATCTGCGGAATGGCTTTGGCAGATACAAATGAGCCGAAGTCCAGCACATCAAAGCCCACCTTCAGCAGCGCGTTCAGGTAGCGCACCTTATCGGCAGTTGGTATAAAATGAGCCCATCCCTGCATCGCATCGCGCGGGCATTCTACAAGTGTAAGCGGTGATTGCATGGCGTAAAGGTAGTCCCTTATAAAACGATTGGTCAGATACGGATAGTAGATTGTATCTAAGAGGTTATCTCTTTTAAGAATAATTCCAGCCCTTCGCGCTTCCGGCCATCCAGGTGATAATGGATGTTCTCCGTATAATATTTTTTCAGGCTGTAGTACGGGAAAGGATTGGCCGCCACTACTTCATCAATATGATCAAGCCCTGCTGCATTGGCCTCATTAAAAGCTTGCAGGAAATCGGCCGGCAGCTCCTTTGTGGCTATCCATCCGGCAAAGATGAATGGCAGGCCGGTATAGTCCTTCCATGCTCCCGCAAGATCATAGATATACTCAAAGTTAGGCCGTTGCTGCAGGGCACGGTCGCCGATGATCACGCCGGCATTTTTCCCATTGATGTACTCGATATAATGCTCGTTCGCAGGCTTGTACTCCACGTTCTTCTTCCAGTGCTTTTCAAGCAGAAGCTGAGCCAGGCGTACCGAGCTGCGCGATTGATAATCCATATACACCGTTTCAATCTCCTCCATTGGCACCTGGCTGAAAATGCAGACGGAGGCTACATCGCCTTCGGCGCCAATGCCATAATCGCTCACAATTTTAGAGCCGGGGATGTCCGGCATAGCAGCCACCGGCATCAGCGCCAGATCAATGCTGCCTTCCTGCAGGCTTTTAGCCAGATTGGCCGGATAATCCAGGATCAGCTCTATATCATTCATCACGCTGCTGCGCTCAATGCCCCAGAGCAGGGGCTTAGTATTCAGATAAGATACCGCGGCGACTTTTATTTTGAAGCTCAAGCGTATAATTTTGCCCGCAAAGGTAGTGTGGCGTGTTTTAGAATTGATGATTGAACATAAAGCAGTTTTGATTAACCTTAATACCCTGCTTCACTCCAACCCTTACTCCACTTCAGCCTTTTATAAAAAACAATGAGCCAGTTAATCATTTATACAGACGGTGCAGCGCGGGGCAATCCCGGACGGGGCGGCTACGGAGCCATACTGATGTGGGGCACAGCGCGCAAAGAGCTGTCGCAGGGATACCGGCTAACCACCAATAACCGGATGGAGCTGCTGGCCGTCATCCGCGCGCTGGAAACCATCAACCGGCCGGGCATGGAAGTCAGCATTTTCAGCGACTCATCTTATGTGGTGGATGCCATATCCAAAGGATGGCTGAAAAACTGGATCCGCATTGGCTTCAAGGACAAGAAAAACCCGGATCTCTGGCGCCGGTATGCCGAAGTATCCAAGCTGCACAATGTAAAGATGGTATGGGTAAAAGGCCACGCATCCAACTCCTTCAATAATCGCTGCGATGAGCTGGCCACCGCTGCCGCCGATGGAAAAGATCATTTGGTAGATGAGGGCTACGAGCAGGCCATAGCCAATCAGCGCTAGAGAAAGGTATAGGAAGAAACGCTGTATCAGCAAACTACCTCAGCTCATATACCCGGCACGGGTGGTCCAGCAAAACGGTATCCTGCCATGTTTTTCCATTGGCTGCAGTGGCTGTGTACCTATGAATACCCGGTGATAGCAGAAGTGTACCGAAACCCGATTGCCCGCAGGCAGTAGCTTCTTTACCGTTGGTAAGGGTTATCTGGTAATTGCCATCAATAATCACTGTAATAGTTCCATTTGCAGCTTCCCTGCTCCAGAACGTTAGATAATAATCCGGCACCGTAGCGTCTGCCTTTTTCAGTTCATAAATATTGCAGACATTCTTCGCCTCAATGCTGCCCTGCCAGGTCCAGCCCCAGTTGCTTACCGCTGTATAATCATAATTCCAAGCCTTGGTGCTGAAGCGTGCTACGCCCTGCACATCACAGTTGGCAGCCGCTTTGGCCTCGGTAATATAATTGGCTGCGCTGCCCGCACTATTGCGCAGCGTCACCGTAATCGTATCGCCAACGGTAGTATCGCTGCACCAGAAAAGAACCTTATTGTGCTCGGCGCCGATATCTACCGATTTTTTACATCCCGGCGCAAGGGCAAACAGGCATAAGGTAATGCAGGCAGTGAGCAGAATGGCAGGAGTATGTTTCATAGGTTAAGTAGTTGGATGACAGGCTGCTATTCCTGACGAAGCCTTGTCTGGGCTGCAATAATAAGTATTGGAATTGGCAAGTATTCCCTTTTTGGCAAGGTTGGTATTATTATCTGATATTAGCGTTGATGCTATTCAATGAATTATTGCTTGTGCTCGTTTAGTAGCATATGATAAATATTTTTGGTAAGACTTTTAAGAGATGGGCCACCACATCACCTGAAAATTGTAACCGCCACTGCAGTAAGTCTGATGTGCTGAATTGTGCGTAGCCGGCTTGTGGCTCATCTGGCACTAAATATGCCTCGCTGCGGGATGCTTCCTTGCGTCAGCATGACTAGCGTATGATTGACTCTTGCGCTGCGGCATCACACAGCAACCAGTCTAACGAAGCGCCTACCCAATGTGGGATCCTTCGTGCCTCAGGATGACCCGCGGTATAGTCATGCTGACGTTAGGAAGCATCCCATAGCAAATCAGGATTCCGCTGCGGGGAAAATCATGGCGCTCAAATAAAAAAGGGATGGCCAGCTGACCATCCCTTTCCGTTTAAAGAATCTATTGTTTATCGCATCAGGATAAACTCGCCCTTCTGCTCCAGATAGGCGCCGCTTTCGCTGCAGCGGTACTTGAAGTAATAGTAGAAGGTGCCCATATCCTGCTCACGTCCGTTGAAAGTGCCATCCCAGCCTCCGCGCTCATCTTTCGATTCGAAGACCACCTGACCCCAGCGGTTGATGATCCGGAAGGTGGCTACATCGTGATGGCCTACCGTTACGGCGCGGAACACATCGTTGTGGTTGTCTCCGTTTGGCGAGAATGCATTCGGGAAGTACACTTCACAGCAGGGCTTCGTCTGTAGGTAGATGCTGTCAACAGAGGTACAGCCCTTGCTGCTGGTAACGCTCACACCGATCATGCCCGACAGGTTTGGCGTGGCGAATACGGTAGAGGCCATTCTTGCCCGGTCGGTGAAGAACTGGTAAGGGGTCCAGCTGTATGTGCTGCCTGGCTCGTTCACTACAGACAGCTCTACGCTATCGCCGCTGCACACAGTTCCGTTGCCGGTACGGCTGATGCGCGCATCCGGGTTCGGGTGTATCTCTATAGTATCGCGGTAAGGCCGTGAGCCGCAGGTCTTGGTAGTGGCGATCACGGTGACCACCTTGGTGCCGGCCGTATTCCACCGGATGCCGTAAGGTCCGCCGGTAGCTGTGCTGTAGATGATCTTGCCATTGTCGAAGTTCCAGTCATAACGGTCGATGCCGCTGGTGATGCCGCTGAGGGCTACATTCACTACCTCATCCACACATCCTTCGGGCTTCAGCACAAAGGCGAGGTTAGGCAGCGGTCGCACTTCCACCGGTATCTGGAATACATCGGATATACAGCCCATATTGTTGATGGTAAGCTGGATGTACTGCTGACCTGCAGAATCGTAGCGCACTACATAGGGTCCCTGGCCGCTGCCGCTGATGTGCTCGCTGAACGGCGGTATCTTCCAGTTATAGACTGCATCCACACGGGCATTGCCATAGTAAGTGAAAGAAATGGTGTCTTCGGCGCAAAGGAATGGACGGGAAGCCAGAATAATACCGTTCGGCTTGTAGTTTACATATACCTGCAGCTTGGAGCGGTCGCTTTCGCAGCCATTCACCGTCTGCGTTACATAATAAGTGAAGCTATCTACCGTACCGGTATTGGGCACTACGCTCGGCATACCGCCGCCGCCGGTTGGGTGCAGATACCACAGCAGGTTCTGGCCATTGGCTGTGAGCTGCACGGTATCATTCTGGCAGAGGAACAGCGGAGTTTGCACACCCGGTGGCGCAGGCTTCGGATTTACAATCACCGTCACCTTGATGCGGTCGCTTTCGCAATCAGCCGGCTTCTGGCTTACATAGAAATTCAATGTGCCCGGAACCTGTGTATTAGGTGTTGGCGCAGCGCTGAGCGGTGTATTGCCCGTAGCAGTAGCATACCAGCGCACATTGGTGCCGGTAGCAGTAAGCTGCGATACGATGGAATACTGGCAGAAGTTATATTGAGTAGTTGTCACTGGCGGTGCAGGCTTCGGATTGACCGTCACGATGATCTGCGCACGCGGCCCTTCGCAGCCATTGGTGGACTGAGATACGTAGTATTTAAAGGTACCGGCCACAGCGGTAGATGGCGTAAGCATAGCAACGCCGGTGCCGCCGGTAGAGTCAGAATAGTAACGCAGATTGGTACCCGCTGCTGTAAGCGGTGGTACCGGAGCATCCTGACAATATACAAGCGGTGTAGCCGGTGCGGGTGCGCCGGGAATCGGCACAATGGTAACCTGAGCGGTAACCGGCTGCGAGTTGCAGGTGCCGAGCTGTGCCGTCACGGTATAAGTGCCACCGGCTGCCGCAGTCACATTAGGAATTGAAGGATTCTGCTGCGCAGAGGTAAACGAGTTGGGACCAGTCCATGAATAAGCAGTGCCGGCAGTTGCAGAAGTCGCATTCAACGTGAGCGTATTGCCTACGCATACAGGGCTGTTGCTCGTAACTACCGGATTGACCGGTGTCTGATTAACCGCTGCTGTGGTAGTGCCTGGCGCAGAAGCGCAGGTGCCTACCGTAACGGTAACAGTATAAAGGCCGGAAGCCGCAGTAGTAGCATTGGTGATGGATGGATTTTGTGCAGTTGAGGCGAAGCCGTTCGGGCCGGTCCAGTTGTAGGTAGCGCCTGCAACGGTATTAGCCGTCAGGCTGAGTGTAGCGCCGCTGCAGATCGGTCCGTTATTTCCGGCGGTCGGTGCCGCAGGTGCGCTCGGATCAGTAAGCGTAACCGGGCCGGCTGGTGCAGAGCTACAGATGCCCGAAGTCAGCACTATATTGGTATAAGTACCCGCTACCAGATTAGTAATGGTCACATTGCCGCCCGTATTGGATGTGATACGCACAAATGATGGAATACCGCTGCGGCTGTAGTTGATATCATAAGAAGTATTCGGCGCCAATCCGGTAAGCAGGATAGAGCCTGTTGCGCTGCCGCAGCCGCTTGGATTTGTACCTGTAACAGAAGCAACCACCGGTGAAAGATTCACCACTACATTGGTAGTCAGTGGCAGTGAAGTACAGCCGTTCAAAGTAGCTTTTACCGTATAGGTGCCGCCGTTGGCAACCGTTGCATTGCTAATCTGGATGGTTTGCGTAGCGCCGGTGTAAGCGTTAGGGCCGGTCCATGCAAATGTGCTGCCGGTAGCCGTAGTTACCGCCTGCAGGTTAATGGTTCCGCCGCTGCATACAGGGCTGTTGCTCACAATCTGGCTGATAACAGGCCGTGCGTTGACTACCACATTCAGCGTAGCCGGTAGTGAAGCACAATCGCCCGGTGCAATTAGCGTAAGCGCATACACACCACCCGAAGCAGCCGTAGCATTCAATATTACTGGATTCTGAGCATTTGATGTAAAGCCATTCGGTCCGTTCCATGCATACACGACACCTGCGGCCGCCGCTGAGCTGTTCAGCTTAATGGTATCGCCGCTGCATACAGGACTGTTGCCTGAGATGACTGGTGTGGCCGGTTTTGCATTTATAGTCACGCTCACCGTGCCGGCAGCCGAAGTACAGCCATTCACCGTTTGGGTAACGTTATAAGTGCCGGTAGCTGCTGTAGTTACATTGGTGATAGAAGGAGTCTGCGAAGTAGCGCTAAATCCATTCGGGCCACCCCACTGGTAAGTGGCACCGGCAGCACCTGTAGCCGTAAGCTGAAGTGTGCCGCCTTCACAGATCGGAGAGTTGGAAGCAGCGGTAGGAGCTGGTGTGGCAGAAGGATCGGAAAGGGTGATCGGTGTTACAGGCGCAGCGCTGCAACCGTTGGCAGTAATGCTTGTGAACACGTAAGTAGCGGAAGTAAGGCCACTGAATACGAGTGTGCCGCCCGCGTTGGCCGTTATCGTTGCTGTTTGTGGTGCGCCATTTTTAGTGTAAGTAACTGTATAGATAGTGCCCGGCGTAAGACCGCTCAGGGTGATGCTGCCATTAGAGCCGCTACAAGTAGTAGGATTGCTGGAAGAAGTACCGGTAACCGTTGGCCGCGGATTGACGATCACATTGATCGTACCGGCAGTGGATGACGTACAGCCGTTCAGCGTAGCGGACACACTGTAAGTGCCGGCTGTAGCAGCAGATGCAACGATGTTCACATTTGTAGCGGTAGCGTTGTATGAGTTCGGACCGCTCCAGTTGTACGTAACGCCGGTTACAGGGTTGGTTACCGCCAGCTTGATCGTATCGCCGCTGCATACAGGACTGTTGCCGGTGATTGTTGGCGTTGCAGGCCGTGGATTAATGATTACCGCAATAGTCGTAGCCGGGGAGGTACAGCCGTTCAGCGTTTGGGTAACGGTATAATTACCATTAGCAGCCGTGGTCACATTAGGAATAGAAGGTGATGCGGAGGTAGAAGTAAAGCTGAGAGGACCATTCCACAGGAAGGTTGCGCCGGAAACGCCGCTGACATTCAACTGCAATGTTCCGCCTTCGCAGACCGGAGAATTGCTTGATGCCGTTGGCGCAGCAGGTGCGGCAGGATCTGTAAGTGTAAACGAGCCAACAGGCAGAGAAGTACAGCCTGATGCCGTAACGCCTGTAATATTGTAAGTACCTGCAGTCAGCCCGCTCAGTACAAGTGAGCCTGCAGCGCCGGCTGTTATGCTTGCAGTCTGTGGAGCGCCATTCCTGGTATAGGTAATCGTATAAGTGGTACCGGAGGTAAGGCCATTCATCGTAATGCTGCCATTAATACCGCTACAGGTAGTAGGATTGCTGGGCGAGGTGCCGGTGATGACCGGGCGTGGATTAACCACTATATTAATGGTAGCAGGAGTTACCGAGGTACAGCCGTTTAATGTAGCGGTAACGCTGTAAGTGCCGGCTGTTGCCGCAGATGCAACAATGCTTACATTCGGAGCCATAGCAGTGTATGAGTTCGGGCCGCTCCAGGTATAGGTTGCGCCGGTCAAAGGACTTGTCACAGCCAGCTTGATCGTATCGCCGGTACACACCGGGCTGTTGCCGGTGATCGCGGGTGTTGCCGGCCTTGCATTTACGGTAACCAGCACGGAATCCGGCAGGGATACACAACTACCGATGGTAGCGGTCACTTTATAATAGCCCGACATAGCTACAGTAGCACCAGTGCGGGTAGGATTCTGCGTATTGGCTGTAAAGCCTCCCGGGCCTGTCCAGGAATAAGAAGCGCCGGCAACGGTAGAAGCAAAAAGGGTGATAGTACCGCCTTCACAAAAAGGAGAACCGGAAGTAGCAGTAGGCTTTGCAGGGAGTGGATTGATAGTCACCGCTGTAGTGCCCGCCGGAGAAGGACAGCCGCTCACGGTGATAACAACACTGTATGTACCGGTAGCCGCAGTAGTGACATTTGGAATGCTTGGCGTAGCGCTGGTAGAGGTAAAGCCATTGGGGCCATTCCATAAATAAGTGCCACCTGTTACCGTAGCCGTACTGAGACTAAGCGTTCCACCTTCGCAGACAGGACTATTGGAAGTAGGCACCGGCTGGGCAGGTGTACCCGTATTGCTGAGCACATAAGGTCCGGCATTGGTAGCCGTGCAGAGACCTAGCGTAACAGTAATGCTGGTGTAGGTACCTGATATCAGGTTAGGGATAGTCAAAACACCGGATGCACTAGCGGTGAGTATAAGGCCGGTAGTAGGTGTGCCGCTGCGCGTATAGCCAACGGTATAAGTGATATTGGCGGTAAGGCCATTAAGAGCGAGCGAACCATTATTACCCAGACAGGTAGGATTGGTAGGAGTAACGCCGGTAATAACGGGCTGCGGATTAACGGTCAGCACAAGGGTGACTATGGAATCGCAGCCGCCTACAGAAGTAAAGCGGTGGGTATAAGAGCCAGCTAACGAACGAGCGGTATCACCAAACATATAAGTCTGTCCGGCGCAGACGGCAGCAGGGAATGTGGATGGAGCTGGCGGCAATACCTGTACACGCATACCAGTGATCCAGGCAAGATTGGCTGGGGTATTGGGGACACCAGGAGTTTCGTTGGCAGGCACCGAACCTACAGTCCAGGCTGCTGAGCTATTGTAAGATGAATTGGTCAGATAGGCATTATCCTGAGCAGCTACAGCACCAAGTATTACAGATGCAGTTTGTGATGCACCTGACAATGTTCCGTATGCAACCGAATGAAAAGCTGAACCTCTCACTGTCGGACTGATGGTAAGCATTGCATCACCTGTATTTGCAAGACCCAGCACAGTCCAGTTATTGCTGGCGCTTGAGTAGCCAGTGATTACAGTAGCTGCAGGATAAGTATATAATGGATTTACCGGTGAGGAAGATGGCTCACTGGTATTTGTCTCTATATAGGTATTCGATGACTGGATCGGAACTATATATACGTAGTCGTTATTGGCATCAGTAGGATCGTCAGCCTGGGTTATCGAGGTATTCTTGTCCGCAGGATTATAAATCAATATAATGGACCCATAAGGTACAGCTGCCCAGTTGGCTACATTTTTAAACCGGATATGGCCTGATGCAATACCGGCTGTACCAAACCATCCACTATTATCATCCACAAGCCATCCACGAAGATCAGCTGTAGAATCTGTACAGGTCCTTGTTCCTACTACCAATAGCTCCATATATTCTCTGGTACCCTGATTGCCCTGAGAAAACTCATTAATGATAAGCTGGGCATTGGAAGTAAACCCAATAAATAATAGAAGGAATAATAATTGTATCCGTTTACTCATATAATAAAATTAACCCAGAATCAACTGGCACGCGAAGGTACGTACGAATGATTAACCCTGGGTTAATTATGAGGTATGAATAACGATTAGTTTATCATTGAAAGACAATTTTTTGAATGAACTGACGGTCGCCGATAGAGCACCGGATAAAATATACTCCGCGTGACGGGGAGCCGGCATTCAGGATTGCCCGGTTTTTGCCATTCTGTGAGGTTACCACTACACTCTTCACTACCCTGCCCACAATATCTGTCAGCGTTACCTCAATGCTGTGCTCGAGTCCTGCGGACCATACAATGTTCACTTGGCCGTCTGTGTTAGGGTTCGGGTATACAGCAATCAACGATTCTTTACCAAGCGAATAATTAGGAAGAGAAAGATTGCCCTGCGGACCGCCGTCATTGAACCAGAATTCTGAGAACGAAGGAATGCGCAGCTCTGCATAATAACCACTGTCATAAGGGACCCACTTCACTTTTTTGTTGCTGTAGAATTCCCATATGCCGGAAATATTATCGCTGAGTGTGCCATTTTCATGCGCCTGCACCGAATCATCATATTTTGAAATGCCAAGTCGATAAACATCACCGGGCTTAGTACATTGTGCGCAACCGGTAGCGTGAACCAAACTATCCACCTCAGCATCGAGTACATAAAAACGGGCGGTAATGCTATCGGCAGGCTGTTGTGCGCTGTTAACCATAAAGCTGCGTGGCAGATAATATTGTCCGGAAGCAGTATCAACCGTATTATGCGCATATACATTTACCTGTGTGCTGCCCAGATTTTGCCCGTCCGGTCTGATCTGTGCGATTAAGTTACCACCATCTGTAAAATCAGCGAACTGAGTTCCACTCAGGTTTTGCATAATCGGACCAGCGCCTGTTCCGGAATAGATACCATACTGGCGGTCAAAGATGTGTACGTCATCCACACCTATACCATTCTTCGAAGTGCCGGGATCGGAAGCCAGCACGAAGCGAAACTGAATGGGTTGCGCGATTCCGGTTGGCAATAAGATAGATCGTACCTGCCATCTGGTATCTCCCTGCCTGCTCCATACCTGAGCCGTAGAATTGGTGTACCATCCATAGCCTTGTCCGGAAGCGCCTAATTTCGTCCAGGTAGCGCCGCCGTTAGTAGTATATTCTACCCAGGCAGCATCGCAGAGTGTACCACCGCAATCCTCAATATCCAGCACACCGCTGAAGCTGAGCATCGGATGCGCCAGACCGGACAGATCGTAGCATGGAGAATACAAGTAAGATTGCTCATTATCGTTGTAATAGCCTGCAAGGTTTGTCTTCCAGGCTTTGGTACCGCTCGCTGCATTGGTCACATTACTACCGGTTGGTGTACCATACTGCCAGCTATTATTGAATCCTTCCGAAAAGAAATATCCATCTCCCTGCTCAAAATTTTCCAGATAAGGGAAGGTAGCGATTAGGGGCTGATGGTGGAAAACTTCAATCGCGGTATCGTTGGCGTGATAAGTATCGCCGCTCACGGTAGCCCAGGTGCGAATGGTATGTGCGCCGGGAGCAATATTGTTCAATTGCTGCGCAAATGTGTAAACTAGATGCGTCTTGCCTGCAAGAGTGGCGATCACAGCGCTCACTACAGGATCATTATCCAGTTGATAAGATACCTGAATATTGTTCAGCATTTGCGCAACGCCATTGTACAGGCTGATGCTTACCGGTGAAGAGGACAAATTACAAGATGCGCCTCTTGGTGCAATAATGCTGTCCACGCCAATATCGTTGACTACGAGATACATTTTTACATCATCCAGCGTAAGGCCGCTGCCGTAGTTGTTGAGCGCAATCACCGTAGTATCCCGCTGCCCGAAGCGAAGCTGTGTGCTGGTGGAAAAATTCTGTCCGGCTGCGATCAAGGCGTCTGTTACAGATAAAGTACCCGAATTATTGACATTGCCCGGAATAGCGCCCAGATCATAATTGAACAGGTGAATCCATGGCAGTGCATCGCTGCCGCGCACCCATACTTTATTGCTGTCCGCATAGTGTGGAGTTCCGTGCAGCTTGTATTTGAATTCCGTTCTTACCTCACTGGATGCGGTAGTGTATGCGCCCAGATTAAAAGTGCCGGTAAGAAGATTGGTAGTAGGAGCGGCAAACTGTATCACATCCATGCTGATGGAACGGTTGCCATTGATAACAATATCGCTGTTTACCGCAGTGCGGAGACGGCCGGTATCACTACTGTTGTAAAAATCCCAGCGCTGATCCTGTGTAAAACCAAGGCTGTCCTGCACGATCATTATATCGCCATTGCTTTCAAAGCCATCTGTAAATCCGGCAGTCAGATTGACCGCGCCATTTTGCAATTGACGAATGGTCTTTTTAATGGTATCATTTATAGCAACAGCGTCTGTCATAGCCAGATTCTTCACTGCTATGCGCAGATTATAAGCACCTGCCGCGCTCAGGTTCAGCGCCGCAGGTATCGTGATGAGCGCAGTAGAATTTGCAGGTATATTGGTTGTAAAAACCTGCGATTGCCATGCACCATTGTTCAGGCTGTAAGAGATACGGTAATTGTTGGTTGCTGCATCATCCAGATTGCGTACGCGTAGAACAATGCTCTCACTGCTTCCCAATTGTGAGGTGGTTAGCAATCTGCCGGTAGCCGGCGCAATCAGGCTGTCCGCACGAAGGTCGCCATTGGATATGTTGCCGGCACAGGTACCATCATTCGGTATTCTTGAAATGCCGATCATCCGGTAGCCGGGCGTGCCATTGATGAGCGGAACTACAGAAGCATAATAAGTGCTATCAAGACTCAGCCCGCTGAAGGTATAAATAGTATCGGTCACTACCGTCTCACTCTGCAGGAAAGGACCTTTTTTCCGCATCACCTGATAACCGGTCGCATTAGATACCGGATGCCAGGTAATATTCATATAGCCCGGACACTGAATGGCACCCAGAGCAAGCGACTGACCGGGATTCATCACAAAAACGCCTGAGGTATACTGCTGTCCGGCTCCATTGCGCGTTAAGCGCATGCGGCACAGACTGCTGCTGATGCCCTGCGGATACCAGGTGTACCAACGCTGGTATGCATCAATATTATTGTTGATAACAGACCAGTTGACCCCATTATCAGTAGAGATTTCCAGTGTAAATGCACGTGTGTCCGGAGAAGCATCCCAATAAATACGCAGCGAATCCGCAGCATCGACAGTCGCGCCCTGAGTAGGATATGCCAGCGCAACGCCTGTATTGATGTAATCGTACACCACTACATAAGGCTGGTTGCTTCCGGTAACGTCAAAGCCTTTTACGCGAACGGTGTAGGTTCCCGCAGCAGGCGTGTTGAGTGTTACCTGCTCCACATTATTCAGGTGATCCACACCATTCACCGCCAGTGCCTGTACATGAGTAGGACTGGGATCGAGCACCAATGGCAGCGTAGTCACACCTGCGGGCGAGCTCACTTCAAGGTCCAGATCATTTACCAGCTGGCTGCCTGCCACAGCGGCCGAAGGCACGTCATGCCAGTAAAGCATCACTTTTACCTGAGCGGTATTGGGCGGAACATTGATGGTAAATTGTTTTTGCGCGCCATTAGCAACACTGTCAAATGTATAATGAGTGCTGTCCATCATAGCCAGCGAGCGGTTGAGGTCCATCATGCCAAAGCCGAAGGAAAAATCCGGTCCGGTATTGCCGATGTCCATAGCGCCATTCATCAGCAATGCTTTGATCAGTGAGGAGGGTGCCAGTGCATTGCTGCGTAGCTGCTTGTAGCGCTGCTGTAGTAATAATCCTGCCGCAGATACCTGAGGACAGGCCATGCTGGTGCCACCGGCAGTCAGATAATTATCACCACCACGGGTAGAAGTCACTCCTGTGCCAATGGCTGTAATCTCAGGCTTTAAACGACCATCCTTCACCGGACCACGCGATGAATTGACACCGAGCACATAGCGCTTATCTACCTGAGCCACTACCAATACATTTTTCGCCGGCTGATAGCCACCAGTTACTGTACCAAAACTACTATCGTAAGGATGGCAGAACATGTAACCATCGTTGCCGGATGCAAATACGTGCAGTACATTGGGATATTGTAACGCAAGTGTGTCCAGCGCCTGCGCATAGCCATCATACACTCCGCTATAATTACAATCCCCTACAACTGCTGCATAAGAATTGTTCGTTACTGTCATGTTGTGCTTCTGCACCATCGTACCGGTGCGCGCCCATACCAGATTAAATAAGTGATCGAGTATTGTAGCATGTGGCGCAAAGCCCTGAGCGCGCGGCAACAGCGTTCCTGCGCCGCCGGTAATGCCATTGATGTGCATACCGTGATTGGTATAGGGAGCAGGATTATAATTTACAATACGATCACGCAGATCTACATGATTGACGCCCGAAGTATTGTCGCCAACCCCAATCGTCATGCCATCGCCCAGCAATCCATATCCGCCGGCAGCAACGGGCAGCTGCGCCAGGATGGTTTTAGTGGCTGTAACGGATTCAAAATTGAGCGCCTGATCGTGTGCGGCAGGATTAATGCTTTTCACACCATACCAGGATGCCAGTGCGGTAATTTTATTGGCCGGTAAGGAAATTTCATAAAAATGATTGGCTGCCAGTGGAGAGCTAAGCACCTTACCACTATTGGCGGAAACAATCTCTTGTATTTCCGCTTCAGTAATGCCGCTCAGAAAACCAGCGAGCAGCGTTGTCTGCTCGGTAGAAGTGGTTACAGGAATGCCAATGATTTTCCAGGAAGGTTTAATAGCAGTAACGGATACAGGCAGTTGTTCAGCATCCAGATTAGCAGCTCCTTTTTTAATAGTCGCGGTAAATGCATTTCCGGGCAGCGCATCCTGAAGCTCCAGTCCGCTTTTGGCGAGCGCGCTGCGTTGCTCATTGTTAGGCCTGCTCCAGAATTGTACAATCACCTGTACAGGCGCATTGCCCCATCCGTTGCGCTGCATGCTATCTATCCACTGACGCGTATTGGCGGCGGCATACATGCTGCTTCCATCTCTTAAACGGACAGGCGGTAAGGAGCTTTTTTGTGCAGAGGAGCTATGAATGCCGAGTATAAGCGCTACAGTCAGCGTAACGCAGGATTTCAGGAATCTGGCTGGTATATGTCCAATCATTACTGTCTTGATTTTAATTAGCTGGAGGTACTGATTGTTCTTTGTGTATTGGCAATCAATAGCTTTTTACAGTTAATTTATTTGCTTATAAAGATAGTGCTAAATATTGCTTTAAAGAACGCTGTGTTGTATGACTCGCCTGCTTTTTTTGAATACAAAAACGCTGCCCCGAACAGGGTTTACGCGCTTTCATGTATAAGAGAGATAAGGAGTTTTTACTCAGAAAACAATAAAGCCGCCTGAAGCCTTCCATCAAATGGCTTACACCTTCATTTCACCGAATGCTTATTTTTGAGCGCAAAATCCCCCGATCAATCCTCCTTCTTCCATACTCGATTCTCCGGTAGAATATTTGAAAGGCGTTGGCCCGCAACGTGCTTTATTGCTGCGCTCAGAGCTTGAAGTAGCTACTTTCCGCGATCTGCTGGGCTATTACCCTTATCGTTATTACGACCGTACGCGCTTTAATAAAGTGGCTGAGCTGAGTCCTGATCTGGAATATGTGCAGCTTTCGGGAACAATCGTCAACCTGAGTGAAGAAGGTCATGGCCCCAAGCGCAGGCTTACGGCCACTTTTTATGATGAGACCGGGCGATTAGACCTGGTATGGTTTCAGGGAAGAGCAGGTGTATGGCGCACCATCAAAGAGGGAAATAAGTACGTCGTGTTCGGGAAGCTGACTTTTTTCAACGGCTACCCTTCAATTTCTCATCCGGAAGTGGAAAGCCAGCTCACCGCGCCCACTACTCCGGGAATGCAGCCGATGTATTCTACCACGCAGAAGCTCATAGCGCGTGGCATCAACAACCGCTCTTTTGCAAGGCTTACCCAAGTGCTTTTTACCCAGATAAAGCCGCAGGATATTCCGGAAATATTATCACATGAGATGCTCACCAAACTTGGATTTCCTTCCAGAGCCGATGCATTGCACTGGATACACTTCCCAAAAAACGAAGAACAGTTACAGGCAGCCACGGCAAGGCTTAAGTGGGAAGAGCTGTTCCTGTCGCAGCTGTCAGTGGCACGCGTGCGCCAGCAGCATACAGTGCAGGCCGGATTTCTGTTTAGCCAGGTAGGCGATTTTTTCAACGATTTTTATCAGCATCATCTTCCGTTTCCGCTGACCGGCGCGCAGAAGCGGGTGGTCAAAGAAATACGCAACGATACTGCGACCGGAAGGCAGATGAACCGACTGTTGCAGGGCGATGTAGGCAGCGGCAAAACGATTGTAGCTGTGCTTGCCATGCTCATTGCTATGGACAATGGCTTCCAGGCCTGCCTGATGGCGCCTACAGAAATTCTTGCCCGGCAGCATTACCTGACCATTAAAGCATTGCTGGAGCCGATGCAGATTCCGGTAGCGCTGCTTACGGGCAGTATAAAAGGTAAAGAGCGAAAGCAGATACTGGCAGGCCTTGCAGATGGAAATATACAGATCAGTATAGGCACACATGCGCTCATTGAGGATCCGGTTCAGTACAAAAACCTGGGGCTTGCCGTGATTGATGAGCAGCACCGCTTCGGTGTAGGGCAGCGCGCAAAGCTGTGGAAGAAGAATGCGCTGCCGCCGCATATTCTGGTGATGACCGCTACGCCCATTCCCCGCACGCTGGCTATGACGCTATATGGTGATCTGGAAGTATCCGTTATCGATGAACTGCCGCCAGGACGACAGGAGATCAAGACCATTCACCGGACCGATATTCACCGCGCGCAGATCATGGATTTTGTGCGCAGCGAGATTGATAAAGGACGTCAGGCATATGTGGTTTATCCCCTGATTGAAGAAAGCGAAAAGCTGGATTTTGAAAGCCTGACCGAAGGGTATGAGCAGGTAAAAACCTTTTTCCCGGATCACAAATATCATATTGCCATGGTGCACGGCAAGCAGGACCCGGCGCTGAAAGCGCGCAATATGGAGCGCTTTGTAGCCGGCGAAGCGCATATCATGGTAGCTACTACGGTGATAGAAGTAGGCGTGAATGTGCCCAATGCCAGCGTTATGGTGGTAGAAAGCGCGGAGCGGTTTGGCTTATCGCAGCTGCACCAGTTGCGCGGCCGTGTAGGCCGTGGCGCGGAGCAGTCTTATTGCATCATGCTCACAGGTAGTAAGCTGGGCGAGGACAGTAAGAAGCGGATGCACATCATGACCTCTACTACCAACGGTTTCATCATCGCGGAGCAGGATCTTCAGCTGCGTGGTCCCGGCGATATGTATGGCACCCGGCAAAGCGGCGCGCTGAAATTCAAGCTGGCGGATATTGTGCAGGATGCGGCGCTGATGGAACAGGCGCGTCAAGCAGCGCAATGGCTCATCGGCAAAGATCCGGACCTTTCACTACCGGAACATGCTGCGTTACGCGAAATGATGGGCCGGCAGGGACAATCATCTTTCTGGGGCAAGATCAGCTAAATCATTTACTGATTAATAATCAGGCAATATCCAGATTGTCTTTCTTAATTAAAACAATATTAAACAGTTTTGATAATGAATCTGTTATGTTCCCATGTGCTTGAATTTTTTCTGACCAACTGTCCTTTTACGAGGAATGGCACAATATTAGTTTTGCATATAATTGCTGATACACATGGAAGATGCTTATAGCGCTATCGACAAAAATTTTTATTAAACGATCGTTTAAATCAAACGTTTGTTTAACTTTGTATCGTGATTAAAGATGAGGAAGTAAAAATGGAACTGAGCGATAAGCAAATCCAGATTGTTGAATCCACGGAAAAGCTCTTTGCCGAAAAAGGCTACGAGGGTACTTCTGTAAGGGATATTTCGCACGCTGCCGGAGTAAATGTAGCTATGATATCCTATTACTTCGGATCAAAGGAGAAATTGTTTGAAGCCATTTTTGCGCACCGCATTTCCAAAAGCAAGCTCCAGCTCGAAAGCCTGCTACAGGATCAGTCCACCACCTCTTTAGGCAAGATTTACACACTCATTGAAACGTATGTCCAGAAGATCATGGACAGTCCCTATTTTCACCGCATCAGCCTGCAGGCCAGCCAGGCACGCGAGATGAAAGATATTGCCGCCATGGTGCAGGCCAACAAGATGGCCAATATAGAGCTGGTAAAGAGAATCGTACACGAAGGCCAGCGGAACAAAGAGTTTGTGAAAGGTATTGATGTGCCGATGATGATCTCCACGCTGCTAGGCACTGTCACCCAGATGATCAACAATCTTCCCTTTTACCGGATGTTGTACAAGCTGGATACACTTACCGATCAGGAATTACAGACATACCTTAAAAAGAAAATCACTACCCACCTGAAGCAACTATTCAAAAGAACATTAACGTATGAAGGCAAATAAATTTTTCACGATTCTTGGTATTGCCGGCATGGTCAGTACCGGGGCAATGGCTCAGGAGTCCAGGAAGCTTTCTCTTCAGGAAGCCATTGATCTGAGCATCAAAAACAATAAGCAGATACGGCTCAATACAGCCCGGATACAGGAAGCGACTGCATCGCTGAAAAGCGCGCGCGGCAATGCGCTCCCTGATGTAAGCATTTCCGGCTCGTACCTGCGCCTCGCCCAGCCCACAGTAGATCTTAAACTGAAGCTCGGCGGCGGAAACAGCAGCGGACAAACCGACACCGGCACCACCGCATCTACCGAGTCGGTAAAGGTGAATGAAGCCATGTATGGCATTGCCAATGTATCGCTTCCGTTGTTTGCAGGCTTTAAAATACAGGCAGGCATTGAGTCTGCCAGATATCTGGAGGAGGCAACGAAGCTGGATGCAGAGCAAAACCGCGAAGATGTGATTCAGAATACAATCTCCGCTTACAGCAATCTGTATAAAGCGCGGGAAGCTGTTGAGCTGGTGAAGGAAAGCCTGAAAGGAGCCAAACAGCGCAGCGCAGACTTCTCCAATCTGGAAAAAAATGGTCTGATGGCGCGCAATGACCTGCTCAAAGCGCAATTGCAGCAATCCAATTTCGAGCTGTCGCTGCTGGATGCAGAGAGCAATGTACAGATCGCTACGGTGAATATGGACCTGATGCTCGGCCTGCCGGAATCCACCATTCTGCTCCCGGATGCGGAAACGTTCAATGGCAATATGACCGAAGATACCAAGCCAATGATCCAGTGGGAAACAGACGCGCTCAGCAATCGTAAAGACATAGCGGCGCTCGCTGCCCGCGAAAAAGCGGCCAATGCAAACATCAAATACGCGAAGAGTGATTACTACCCTTCCCTCGCGCTGACGGGTGGCTATGTAGCTGCTTACATTCCTAACCTGATTACGATCACCAATGCAGTAAATGCGGGTGTCGGGCTGAGCTATCACCCTTCTTCGCTCTGGAAAAACGGATCTAAAGTTGCCGAGGCTAGATCGAGATTGCTGCAAGTGCAGATTAATCAGTCTGCCTTGGACGATCAGGTACGCATGCAGATCAATCAATACTATCAGGCTTATGTTTTGAGCCTCCGCAAGATCGATGTATATGCAAAAGCGGTAGCACAGTCGGAAGAAAATTATCGCATCACCAATAATAAGTACACCAACAGCCTCGCCACTACTACCGACCTGCTGGATGCCGATGTAGCACAGCTTCAGGCGCGCCTGAACTATGCTTACTCCAAAGCGGATGCTGCGGTAGCTTACAAGAAGCTCCAACAGATTTCCGGTATGCTCACAGCAACCTATTAATAGCTCATCATCCCATAAACAATAGTCATTAACACAGTTATTTTATATTACAATGGAAAACCAGAACACCAATCCGGAAGCTGAAGCTCCAAAGAAGAAAATAAACAGCCGCTTTATTATAGTACTCAGTGTGCTCATTATCGGTGGCGGCATCTTCGGCTTCACCAAATGGAACCATGCGCAGAGTCATGAAGAAACAGATGATGCACAGGTAGATGGCAATGTAAGCCCGGCCATACCCCGCGTATCAGGCTACGTAACGAAAGTATATGTATCCGACAACCAGCAGGTAAAAAAGGGCGACACGCTACTCGTGCTCGACGACCGCGATATGAAGATCAAGGTTGAGCTGGCAGAAGCCGCGCTGATCGCCGCCAAAAGCGGCCTTACGGTAGCCGAAGCTACTACTACCGCTTCCCGCTCCAATATTTCTACCACAGAAGCCAATGTAGCTACAGTGGATGCACAGATCGAAGGAGCCAAAGTAAATGTATGGCGTGCTACCCAGGATTTTAACCGCTATGCCAATCTGATCAAAGATCACAGCATTACCCAGCAGCAATACGAGCAGGCGCTTGCAGCCAAGCAAAGCGCCGAGCGCCAGGTACAGGTATTGGTAGAGCAGCGCAATGCCGCTACCCGCCAGACCAGTGCCGCGTCAACGCAATCTGCCGCTACCGGTCAGCAGGTAGGCGTTGCCAATGCCACCATCCGCCAGCGTGAAGCTGATATGGAGAATGCAAAGCTGAACCTGTCTTATACTATTATCACTGCGCCTGTAGATGGTATGGTGAGCAAGGTAAATGTAGTAAACGGTCAGTATGTTCAGGCCGGACAATCGCTTTTTGCCGTTGTCTCTAACACAGGCATCTGGGTAGTGGCCAACTTCAAGGAAACGCAGCTTCAGAAGATGAAAGTAGGCCAGCAGGTAAATGTGCATGTGGATGCATTGGGCGGTCATGAATTTATTGGCAAGGTTTCTTCCTTCTCTCCGGCTACCGGCGCGCGTTTCTCCCTGCTTCCGCCGGATAATGCTTCCGGCAACTTCGTAAAAGTGGTACAGCGCGTACCCGTGAAGATCGAATTCAATCAGTCAGATGATGCGTTGCTCAAGAATCTGCGTCCGGGTATGAACGTAGATGTGGACGTGCACCTTAATTAATAGGCTATTCGTTTATGGGGAACGGGGTGAC
This sequence comes from Chitinophagaceae bacterium, assembly GCA_965200035.1. Lineage (GTDB taxonomy): Bacteria > Bacteroidota > Bacteroidia > Chitinophagales > Chitinophagaceae > UBA1952. The sequence goes on from OZ241334.1 coordinate 4,241,288, forward strand.
CGGTGAGAGCCGGTTGCCCCTATTAAAACACCTTTTGAACTAATCAGCCAATATCTATAATATATGCAACAGGAATCTCTAGTTGAATATGGCAGCCGCAGGGTGATTATTACAATCACTGCTATTCTCTGCGCTTTGCTGGAAATTGTTGACTCAACGATTGTGAACGTGGCGCTCAACGATATGAAGGGCAACCTCGGCGCAACATTGAGCGAAGTAAGCTGGGTAGTAACGGCATATGCCATTGGTAACGTAATTGTGGTACCTATGACGAGCTGGCTTTCTGCACAGTTTGGCCGGCGCAATTATTTTGCCGCGTCAGTAATCATCTTTACCATCTGCTCTTTCCTGTGTGGCAATGCTTCAGGTATCTGGGAGCTCGTTTTCTTCCGCTTTATGCAGGGCCTTGGTGGCGGCGCTCTGCTGGTAACCTCGCAAACGATTATTACGGAAAGCTATCCCCCTGAAAAGCGTGGCATGGCACAGGCAATCTATGGGCTTGGCGTAATTATCGGCCCTACACTCGGTCCACCGTTGGGCGGTTATATTGTTACCAATTTTTCTTGGCCGTACATTTTTTATATTAATATCCCGATTGGTGCGTTGGCGGCCATGATGATTTTTGAATTTGTACGGAGTCCGAAGTATGCTAACAAAAAATCGGCTAAAGAAATCGATTATCTCGGTATTATTCTGCTTGCCGTTTTCGTAGGCTCATTGCAATACATTCTTGAGCGTGGGCAGGAAGATGACTGGTTTGCGAGCAATACCATCTTAGGATGCACGATTGCCGCTGTGCTTGGGTTTTTCTTATTTATCTGGCGCGAGCTTACCTATAGTAATCCGATTGTGGCTTTGCGGGTATTGAAAAACGGTAATCTGCGCATCGGTACGATCCTATCATTCATCCTCGGCTTCGGACTGTACAGCTCCACCTTTGTTGTTCCGCTATATACCCAAAGCTTGCTCGGGTGGACAGCGCAGCAATCCGGTATGCTGATGATTCCTGCAGCTATTACAACGGCGGTGATGATGCCACTGATCGGGCAGGCGCTGCAACGTGGTGTGCCGCAGCAATTGTTGGTGAGCGCGGGCTTCCTGATCTTTGCTATCTATAGCATTTGGGGCTTTAAAATTCTTACTCCAGACACCGGCAAGAGTGATTTCTTCTGGATGTTGATTGTTCGCGGCGTGGGCATGGGTATGTTGTTCATTCCTATCACTACCCTTTCGCTTTCTTCACTGAAAGGACAGGAAATCGGGCAGGGAGCGTCTTTTACAGGTATGATGCGTCAGTTGGGCGGCTCTTTCGGTATTGCGCTGGTGACTACCTATCTTTCCCACCAGGTGCAGTCGCACCGTGCAGATTTGCTTACGAATTACAACACGAATGATCCGGCTTTCATCAACAGAATTAATGCCATGCAGGCCAGCTTTATGAGCAAAGGCATGACCCCCAACCGCGCGCTGGGCGCAGCTTACCAGGCGCTGGATGGTGCTGTGATGCGCCAGTCATCTGTACTGTCTTATATGGATGTGTTTCTGGCAATCGGTCTGCTCTTTATTGTCTGCATCCCTTTTGTATTGCTGGTAAGGCAGAAGAAGGGTCAAAAAGCAGATCTGGAAGCTGCAGCAAATGCACACTAATTAAAAGTCTGAATTTTTAAATGCCACTGCCCGTAACGGGTAGTGGTTTTTTTTAATGAGCAGAAGCTGGCAAGTGCAAAACAGTGAATTATATTTGCCATACACTATGACTTCTCAGGCAAAATCAGTACAGGAATATTTGGAGCAGCTGCCCGAAGAGCGGAAGCAGCCAGTAACGGATTTATTGAACATCATCCGCAAGCATCTTCCCAAAGGATTTGAGGAAGCGATAAGCTATGGTATGATTGGCTTTATAGTGCCACACAGCACTTATCCGGCAGGCTATCATTGCGATCCGTCTTTGCCATTGCCTTTTATAAGTATTGCCTCGCAAAAAAATTATATAGCGGTACATCATATGGGGCTTTATGCCAGTCCGGAGCTGCTGAGCTGGTTTACAGAGGAATATCCGAAGCACAGCAAGACCAAGCTGGATATGGGCAAAGGATGTATTCGCTTTAAAAAGCCAGATCAGATTCCGCTGGAGTTGATGGGCGAATTGGCTTCAAAAATGAAGCCTGCAGATTGGATTGCTACTTACGAAGCAGCCTTTAGAAAGAAAAAATAGCTATTAGCTAATCACCGGCGTTTCGCCATTTTTCAAAGCCGTTTCCTCATCGCGGCTTTTTTTCGTGAGCACAATCATAATAGCGATGCTCATATAGAACAGGGCGCCTACTTTATGCGTCTCAATCAGCTCTGAAAAAAAGTTGTTGATGAAACCTGCAGCAAACATCATGGTTACAGCCAGCGTTACATTCTTATAGAACTTGTCCTTGAAACGGTGATAGGTATTCTGCGCCTGTATAAAGAACACGATAATCAGGATGCCATAAAGAATCGTTGCCGGCCAGCCCTGCTCCACCAGCATAAAAAGGAAATAATTGTGCGTAGTCGATCGTTCCAGATTCCGGCTCACATAGGTACGGAATGAGGAAACAGCGTACGGCTTGTAGTAAAAGTAAAAAGCATTTGGTCCATAACCTGTAAGCGGGCGATCCTGGCTCATGCGCGCACCGGCAATCCAGCGGTAAAGCCGCTCCATGCTACTCATATCCGTACCACGGAAGGTAGCTATCAGGTGATCGGTGAGGGTAAGGTGCGTATAAGTATGCTCGAAATCAGGACGATAATCAATGTATTTATTGTGCCTCACCATGAATACGACACCAAAAATGACGAGTGCATAAAACATAGGTACAATCAGCTTTCCCAGTTTTATACGAATGGCTAAACCCATAACCAGCGCAAAAACCACTGCCATGATTGCGCCCCGTGCAAAAGCAAACCAAATAGCGGGCAGAAAAAAAAGCAGGATAAATAACAGCAATGCACGCCACCAAAGCTTCATTCCCCGGCTCAAATGCAGCGCGATTAGCACTACCGGAAAAAACATGGACATGATCGTCGCATAATCTACCCGATTAAAATAAAGGATGCCAATCGCTTTATTGATGAGCAGAAAACCAAAGCCCATGGAAGCATGGCGTGCCATGATGAAGACCATCGTAGCCAGCAATGGGATCAGGAACAGGAGAAAACCACGCTTGAAATCCTTTTTCTCGCGGAAAATAAAGACTGGTAAAATAAACAGCGCGACTAAAAACCAGCATTTAGCCAGCAGGAATTTGAAGGAAATAAATGGCTCTTTCGAACAGACTACAGCAACAATCAGCCAAAGAAATTGCAGCAGTACAATCAGCACAAAAGGGTTGCGCCACCACCATTCCGGCAGCATTTTTGGCCGGGCTGCAAACAGAAGCGCAAACAACAATAAGAATACCCACATCAATGGCTCATCGGGCAATGAGGTGGACAACGCATCATTCATGAAAGCTACCTGCATAGATATAGGTATGCTGAACAGGAAAATCCAATACGCCGTTTTCCAGTTGAGCAATAGCAAGCCGCCAAACAGTGCAGCAAATGGCAAAGCCAGCACCAGATAAAATCCGGTGAAAGCAAATGTTGCAACGCACACCAGCAGAAAGATAATTCCTGCCGTCAGCAATGCTTTGGGGTTGATATTTATACTTGGCTGCAAGGTCATCTCTAAGCGCGCTCAGTTGTGGTCACAACGCGGAAATAGGCTACCAGCAAAACCCATAATGCACTGAAGAATAAGGTTACGAGAAAGGAAATGGCGATCGTTCCTACCAGACCAAAATCTTTGGTCTTATAAGGTGCGTAAGCTTTATTTAATGGCTGTATCAGCGGCATGTCGCCTGAGCGGGATGTATTGAATTCATTCAGTACCGTCAGGTATTCTGCGCGGTTAATGACCAGTTGATCTTTGGTTGATTCTATCGTTTGAATGTCTTCCATAGCGCGGCCGAAGCCAGCTCCGGTGCTATGCAGATTACCGCTGATCATATTCTTGCGCGATGGCGAAAGGATATCATAAATACCATAACGCTCGCGCATCGCAGCCAGTGTATCCGTCATTTTAGAGATAGCGCTATCCGTTTCGCCGATCTTGGTCTGAATAGATGATTCTATATGGGTGCGGATGTTGGCGAAGTAGCTTGCATAGATGGCAGAAATGGCTTTAGTAGCATCATTAGCAATATCTGCCGCACGCTGTGGATCGCTGTCCGTAAAGCTTATATCCATCGTCGTGTTCTCCGTGCGCTTGGCCTCATAGCTGCCACGGAACATACCAATCACCTTAGACATATCTTCCGGCTTGGAAACATCCAGTCCATAAGCCGGTCCGAGATTCTGAGACAAAATTACTTTTCTGGCCATGCTGTCTGAGTTGGCAATAGCCACTACTTTATCTACATCATCCTCCGTACCGAAGTAATCTATAAATTGTGAATGCTCGCCCCGGAAGAGGTTCGTACGATCAACATATTTTGGATTAGAGATAAAAAAGGTAGCCGTAGCCTTGTACTTTTTGGTACGCACGAGGTACACAACTGCACCCAAAACAGCAGCAGCAACGGAAATGATCAGGATATACCTGAATCTTTTCTGCAGGGTCTGTACAATATCAATCAGATCGAAACGGGGAGACATTTTATAGATTTATGACTTTGTGATGGTATGATTTATCCGTCTGGGACAGTGACTTTTATAAATGTTTATACAGATTCGCCCGCCTGCATCTTTTCCGCATTTTCCGCAAATTGCAATGCTTCCGTCATCTCGCCGATATCACCATTCATAAACGCATCTAATGTGTAGACTGTCATATTTATTCTGTGATCGGTAACGCGTCCCTGCGGATAGTTGTACGTACGGATTTTGGCAGAGCGGTCGCCGGTGCTTACCAGCGTCTTGCGACGTGAAGATATTGCTTCTTCATGCTTGCGCACCTGCTCTTCATAAAGTTTTGTCCGCATCATTTGGGTAGCCTTATCGCGGTTGCCAAGCTGCGTACGTTCGGTCTGGCAGGTAATTACTGTACCGGTAGGAACGTGGGTGAGAATTACTTTCGTTTCCACCTTGTTCACATTCTGTCCGCCTGCGCCACCGCTTCGGGCAGTTTCCATTTTCAGGTCACTGTCTTTCAGCTCAAAATCTATCTCTTCCGCTTCCGGCATCACCACTACTGTTGCGGCCGATGTGTGGAGGCGTCCGCTGGCTTCCGTAGCAGGCACGCGCTGTACACGATGCACGCCGCTTTCAAACTTCAGTGTGCCATACACATCTTCTCCGTGGATCTCCAATTGTACTTCTTTATAACCACCTGCAGTTCCTTCTGTTTCAGAAATCAGGCTCACCTTCCAGCCACGGCGCTCCGAAAAGCGCAAGTACAGGCGCATCAGATCGCCCGCGAAAATGGCCGCTTCGTCGCCACCGGTACCGCCGCGTATTTCCAGAACTGCATTTTTTTCATCCTGTGGATCTTTGGGAATCAGCAGCCGGCGTATCTCGTCTTCCAGCTTTTCTTTCAGCTCTTCCTGAATAGTCAGCTCTTCACGCGCCATTTCCTTTAGCTCAGCATCACTCTCTGTCGCCAGGACTTCTTTACCAAAATCAATTCCATTCAAGCAGAAGCGATAGCGTTTCCATGCATCTACAATAGGCTCAAGCTTGCGGTATTCACGGCTGACAGCGGTAAAACGCTTATTGTCGCTAACGATTTCAGGATTGGTCAGGGATATGCCCAGATCATCAAAACGGGCTTTAATGGAATCGAGCTTTTCGAGTATGGAATTCATTGATTGCTGTGCGGTACTGCAGTAAAAGGGTGCAAAAATAATATTTTATCTATGGCTGACGGAAAGAGTTTTGGCGATCGGGATTTTACCAGAGAATATTGTAAGATGTATTTGTATCGGGCAATGAGAAATATTTCGGGGTCAATTCTTGGTAAGGGATAAAGCCGAATTCCGTTACAAAGGCCTGCTTCTGATCTTTCATCCACATGACTTTGCTCACATATTCCACGATTACTACTGATGCGGTCTGGTGCTGCTCAATGGTAGACAGCAGCCAGAATTCATAAGCCGAGCACCACGTCATCAGCACTTTATCCATCGGTAGGATATTGCTCTGGATAATGACTTTCTCATGCCGGTGCTGCGCCAATACAGATCGCTGCCAATTGAGCCGGTCTGTATAAGGATAATGCGCAGCATAAATTCTGATGAGGCAACCTGCGATCAGCAATGCAAATGTTGGTGCAATGATCCTGCGCTGCTCCAGCCAGGGCCATACATCATAAATAAATGGCAGAGCAATAAAAACGCCTAATGGCATGTACAGGTTCTCGATGTATAGCTCAAGCGTACCGGGGTCGGGAAAGCTGACATTGACCAGCATGATGAACCCGATAACATAAAGAGCGAAGAAGCACAAACGCCTGTAACGCCGCTGCAAGAGATAACACAATCCAATGCAAATGCTCAAAACCGGAATGGTCCAATATTTACCGAAACAGTTTTTGACAAATTGCTTAGTGCTGTGAATGGTGAAATAATCTGGAAAAAGCTTGCCAAAATTCTTTACGCCTTCCATAGCGCCCGAGTCATATCCTTCTTTAAAGAAAATATTTTTGCAGATAAGCGTCAATATGAACAAACCAGCAGCAGCAATGACCGGACGACGCTTATCAGGCTGATTAAAAAACAGGAAAATAAGGACAAAGCTGAACGGAAAGAGAATCAGCGGATGCGCAAAAACCAGGGTAGCAATAATAGCGGCCACAGGGATAATGCTGAGCGCTGAAAACCGGAATGGTCGTTCTGTTGATGATAACCATGCATAAAGCACAAACAGCAATGCGATACCCTGCCCCAGCTCCGACAGCATCCAGTAGAATGTGTGGGTAGTGAACAGGATCAGATAGAGCAAAAAAGCCAAACCAGCCTTATAATTCCGTAAGACCAATCCGCACAAGGCATAACATACCAGGTAGTAAATAATGAAACTGGCAGAGTAGCACATAGCTAGCACATTCAGCGGCAAGCCAAGTTTGATCCCCAAAAGCGGCAGCCATTCTGTAACAATTGATATAAAACGAAAATGCGCAATGACGAAGCCACTTTTCTTACACATGTCGAACAGGTAAAAAGCATCATCCGGCAAGATCATCCGCTCTTTGTAAAAGACGAGCGAAAGAACGAGCAGTATGCCAAATACCAGAAACCCTGAGAAGTAAGCTTTTTTGATCATTGTAATAAAAAGTGTCCGCCATTCCTTTCAACGCAACACGCAGACAATTGTTATCTGCAAAAATGCAATCCTCCGGCACAAAATAAAAACTGCCGGGCTTTACAGCACGGCAGTTTATGAAATAATCTTTCTTTTTTAGAGTGTACGCTTTACAGATACCTCATCGTAACCTTCAATGATATCACCCTCGCGGATGTCATTATAGTTCTTGATGCCCATACCGCATTCGTAACCAGCCGCTACTTCCTTCATATCGTCCTTGAAACGTTTCAGGGAAGAAAGCTCACCGTTGTAGACCACTATGCCATCGCGGATGAGATTCACCTTAGTATTGCGGGTGATTTTACCATCCAGCACATAACAACCGGCGATTGTACCTACGCCCGTAATCTTGAACACGCTGCGTACTTCCACATTAGCCACCACTTTCTTCTCAACGGTCGGCTCAAGCAGACCTTCCATAGCGTTCTTGATTTCGGCAATAGCGTCGTAGATAATGGAGTAAGTGCGGATCTCGATATTTTCCTGGTCGGCGAGGCGCGAAGCCTGTGCAGTCGGGCGTACCTGGAAGCCAATGATAATGGCATCTGAGGCTGCGGCGAGATTCACATCGCTTTCTGTAACGGCGCCTACACCCTTCATGACTACATTCACCGCTACTTCAGGCGTAGAGAGTTTTTGCAATGAATCGGAAAGCGCTTCCACAGAACCGTCAAAGTCACCCTTGATGATCACCGGCAGCTCCTTAAAGTTACCCAGTGCCAGACGACGGCCGATCTCATCGAGCGTCAGGTGCTTGCGGGCGCGGATACCCTGCTCACGCATGATCTGCGCACGGTGGTTCGCTACTTCCTTGGCATCATCCTCATTATCAAACATCTTGAACTTCTCACCAGCTTGTGGGGCGCCATTCAGGCCAAGCACCTGTACCGGTGCAGACGGACCAGCCTGCGTAACACGCTGACCGCGCTCGTTGAGCATTGCTTTTACACGTCCATAGTGCTGACCGGAAACGATCATGTCACCTTGATTAAGCGTACCATTCTGTACGAGGATGGTAGCTACATAGCCGCGTCCCTTATCGAGAGAGGCTTCTATCACGCTACCGCTTGCGGTACGGTCCGGGTTGGCTTTTACATCAAGCAGTTCTGCTTCGAGACCAATCTTCTCCAACAACAGATCTACATTAAGGCCTTTTTTGGCTGATATTTCCTGGCTCTGGAACTTACCGCCCCATTCTTCTACCAGGATATTCATACCAGAAAGCTGCTCACGTATCTTTTCAGGATTAGCTCCTTCTTTATCAATTTTATTCAGCGCAAAAATCATCGGAAGACCTGCAGCCTGAGCATGCGAGATAGCTTCCTTCGTTTGCGGCATGATCGCATCATCTGCAGCAATTACGATTACTGCAACGTCAGCCACCTTGGCACCACGCGCACGCATGGCCGTAAAGGCTTCGTGGCCCGGCGTATCCAAGAAAGTGATGCGCTTGTCATTAGCTGTTTTTACCTGATAGGCGCCGATGTGCTGAGTGATGCCACCCGCTTCACCAGCCACTACATTGGCACTGCGTATATAATCGAGCAATGAGGTCTTGCCATGGTCAACGTGACCCATGATGGTAACGATTGGCGCACGTGGAATCTGTGCCTCCGGATCATCAACTTCTTCTTCTGTATCCAGCTCAGCTTCCTGCTCCAGATTGATGAAGGATGCTTCAAACCCGAATTCTGCCGCTACCAGCTCAATAACTTCTGCATCAAGGCGCTGATTGATCGATACCATAATGCCCAGATTCATACACTTGCTGATTACCTCAGCAAATGATACGTCCATCAGGTTGGCGAGCTCGCTTACAGAGATGAACTCAGTAACCTGTATTATATTTCCGCCTTCTGAATTTTCGGAAGCTGCGCGCTTTTCCGCCATCAGCTCACGCTTATCACGACGGTATTTCGCTTTTTGTCCTTTACCACCACCACGGCCGCCGGCAAGGCGTGCCTGTGTTTCCTGTATCTTCCGCTGTATTTCTTTAGAATCTACTTCATTCGAGCCACCCGGATTGCCACCTGTCCCGGTATTTGGACGGTTAGGGCCGCGATTATGACCACCTGCATTGCGGTTGAAACCGCCGCCGCCGCCCTGAGCGCCACGATTGAAGCCGCCACCACCTTGCTGGCCTTGTCCGGCACCACCACGGTTAAAGCCACCCTGACCTCCACCCTGCTGTTGATTGTTGCCTTGCTGGCCTTGTCCCTGACCACTGCCACTACGGTTAGTTGTCTCCGGACGCTTGGCTACCGGAATTCGCTTACGGTTTCGCTTCTCATTAGCACTGCCACGACCCGGATCTGCAACAGGCAGCTCAATGCGGCCAATAATCTTCGGACCAGTGAGCTGAGGAGCTCTCATCTCAATGTGTTCTGGCTTGGCTTCTTCCGTTGCTGCCTGTGGCTGAGGAACCTCTTTAGCTATTACAGGGGGCTGCTCTACTTTGGGCGATGCCTTCTTTTCAACAGGTGCAGCCTTTTCGACGGGTTTTTCAACCGAAGCTGTATGCTCTGGTGCTTTTTGTGCAGCAACCGGTGCGGTCTCTTTTTCTTTAGGCTCTTCTTTCTTCTTTCGGGTCGTTTCTTTCGGGGGAGCGGCGGCAGCTGCTTCCTTCGCAGGTGGTGCAGCTTTCTTCGTTACGCCCTTCTTAGGCCTTGTGCTTTGGTTCAGATCTTCGAGATTGATCTTGCCCAGAATATTGGGGCCGCCAAGCTTAGGTGCTTTTACTTCAATATGCTCCTCTTCTTCAGCTGTAGGCTGCTCTGCTGGCTTTGCTGGTTCTTCAACCGGTTCCGGCTTCGGTGCAGGCTCGTCAGCAACAGGATTTTTTTCTTCCGGTTGCTTAGGCTGCTCTACAGGAATATCTTCCTTTACAGGAGCTTTGGGAGCTTCTTCTACGGGCTCTGGTTTTTTTATTTCCGGTTCTTCCGCCTTTGCTACAGGTACGGCTTCTTCTGCCGGCGCTGTTTCTTTCGCTTCTGCAACCGGTGTTTTTGGCGCTGCGACCGGTTCCGGCTTTTTGGCCTCCGGTTCTGCAGTCTTCTTTGCTACAGGCTCCTCCTTCTTGCGCTCGCCGGTATTCTTTGGCAAGGCAATCTCATCGCTCCGGCGCTTAGCTGCCTTATCCTGGGCAAACTCCGCCAACAGCGCATCATACATGGGCTCTGTAAGCTTGGTGTTGGGATTACTGGCATTGAACTCGAAGCCCTTACCAGTCAGGTATTCCACGAGGGTATCCTTACCGATATTGAACTCCTTGGCTGCCGCCAATAACCGGGGTGTTTTATTTGTTGCTGTTGACATTCGCTTATTTAATCGGGAACTGCACGCTATCTGTTTTAAACTACGCGCTTCTTATGTTCTTTTTACTTTTTCTAAAAAACCTACAAATTTATACTAATGGCGGACAATAATCCTGTAAAATTATCGTTCCGCGGTTTTTCCTGCGGGCTGATTCCCAATAAGCGAATGTGATTTTTTTATTTCATCCTGTACCTATTGAAAATGCCTACCTGCACGATTACTGCTGTTCTGCCTGCTCATTGTCAAATTCCTGTTTGAGAACGGCCTGCACATCGCGGATGGTCACTTCTTCCAGATCCGTGCGACGCACTAATTCTTCTACTGAATGCTCCAATACACTTAATGCTGTATCATAACCTACACGCTTGAACTCATCAATGATCCAGCTTTCGATCTCATCGCTGAATTCTTCCAGATCATAGTCATACTCGGCTCCTGTATCCTGTACATCACGGAATACATCTATGCCATAGCCACTCAACTCCTGGGCCAGCTTGATGTTTACTCCTTTTTTACCAATAGCCAGTGATACCTGATCCGGCTCCAGATAAACGTCCGCATGTAGCTTTTCGCTATTCATCTCCAGACGGTTGATTTTGGCAGGAGTGAGCGCACGTTGTATCAGCAGTTGTACGTTAGCTGTATAGTTGATGATATCAATATTCTCATTGCGCAGCTCACGAACGATGCCGTGAATACGGCTGCCCTTCATACCCACACAAGCACCTACCGGATCAATACGGTCGTCATAGCTTTCTACAGCCACTTTGGCGCGCTCACCCGGTTCACGCACAATCTTTCTTACTGTAATCAGGCCATCCATGATTTCAGGAACTTCTATTTCCAGCAGCTTGGCTAGGAAATCCGGATGGGTACGGCTGAGAATGATTACCGGATTGTTGTTGCGCATTTCTACTTTCTTGATTACTGCGCGTACCGTTTCACCTTTCTTGAAGAAATCAACCGGAATCTGCTCTGTCTTGGGCATAATCAGCTCATTGCCTTCATCATCGAGCAGCAGAATTTCTTTTTTCCAGATCTGATATACTTCTCCAGTCATCAGTTCACCGATGCGGCCTTCATACTTCTTCATCAGGTGTGCCTTCTTCAGATCACCGATGCGCGCTGCCAGCGTTTGCTTGGCGGCAAGGATCGCGCGACGGCCAAAATCAAGCACATCCACTTCTTCGTATACTTCTTCACCTACGCTGTAATCCGGCTCTATCTTTATGGCTGCGCTGTAGGCGATCTGCGCCAGATCATCTTCGAGCAGGTCATCTTCCACAATCTCACGACGACGGAAGATTTCAAGGTCACCCGTCTGGTCATTGACGATTACGTCAAAATTGTCATCACTGCCCCACTTCTTACGGATCAGGGTTTTGAATACGTCTTCTAGCACTCTCATCAGGGTAGGGCGGTCTATATTCTCCGCCTCCTTAAAGTCCTGGAATGAATCTATGAGATTAATGCTTGCCATATAATTAAGTTGCTATGTTGATTATTTAATAGTCTGCACGGATCAAAAGGTAACCTGTACAATCGTCTTCTTTATAAAGCTGAACGGAACTTCTACATCATTCGTCTCTTTCTTTTTCGGAATTTTTTCAGCTATAACCACCTTTTCTTCCGTCACTTCTTTCAGAATGCCCAGAATCTCTTTTCCTTCAATCGGAGTTACTTCTACCGTGCGGCCAATATTTTTCAGGTACTGGCGCATAGACATAAGCGGCTCATCAATGCCCGGGCTGCTCACTTCGAGCGAATAGTCGCCATCAGGGAAAAGCTGAGCTTCTTCGATCAGGTGATACAGCTTACGATTGATGCCTGCGCTCTTGCTGACATTCAATCCCTCATCGGCATCCAGATAAACCTTGATATTATTAGTAGGCTTGATCTTGATGCTGGTCAAAAACATATCGCTCCCTTCGAGCAAAGGAAGTAATAGTTGTTCAATTTTTGTTTCTGTTGTGCCGCTTTCCATATGTGCAATAAAGAAGGGGACATCTACATGCCCCCTTCCTTCAATAATTTCCAGTGCAAATGTAAGAAAATTTATACAAAAAAACAGCGTCTTTTAACGGGTATTAATCAAAATATGTCAGGAAATTAATAGGCGCTGTAACCAAAATATCCTGATCGATATAAACTTCCTCTAAGCGCTCATTTGCGATAAGCATCTGTCTCCGCAGGATACGGGCGTAGCTTTGTATTTTGATAAAGATATGACTGCACGTTCCGTTCCATTGTCTGTACTTGACCTCGCGCCCATCCTTGAAGGGAAAACCGCTTCAGATACTTTCAGAAATAGTCTGCAACTGGCGCAGGAAACCGAAAAAGCGGGATATAAACGTTACTGGCTGGCAGAGCATCACAATATGGCCAGCATTGCCAGCTCTGCAACGGTAGTGCTGATCGGGCATATTGCGGGCGGTACTCAAACGATCCGGGTAGGCTCTGGCGGTATTATGCTGCCCAATCATGCACCGCTTATTGTGGCCGAGCAGTTTGGCACACTGGAATCTTTGTACCCGGGACGGATAGATATGGGGCTGGGCCGCGCACCCGGAACGGACCAGGTGACCGCTATGGCATTGCGCCGGCACAGCAATGGCGCTGATTTTGCCAATGAAATTCTTGAGCTGAAAAAATATCTTTCTTCTGCCAACAGCGGCAGCCGCGTACGCGCCATCCCTGGCGAAGGGTTGGATATCCCGATCTGGATACTTGGCTCAAGCACTGACAGCGCGGTATTAGCCGGCGCTCTGGGCCTGCCTTATGCCTTCGCAGCGCACTTTGCACCTACTTATCTGTTTGATGCATTAGAGCTTTACCGTGAGCATTTTCGTCCGTCAGAACAGCTGCAGAAACCTTATGCGATGGCTTGTGTGAATGTGATTGCGGCAGATACGGATGCAGCCGCGCAACGGCTGGCTACTACTTTTTACCGCCTGGCAACAGGCATCATCAGCGGAAAGCGTGGTCCGCTGCAGCCGCCAGTGGCTAGCATGGAAGGCGAGTGGACGGAATATGAAGAAGCGGCGGTACGGCAGATGATGAAGTATTCATTCGTGGGCGGACCGGAACGGATTAAGGCAGGATTGCAGCCTTTTATTGAGCAGACGGGCATTCAGGAACTAATGGTTACCTCGCATGTGTATGAGCCGGAAGACCGCATCAACTCTTACCGCATTCTTGCGCAGACATTGCAATAGCAGCGCTTGTTTCAATCGTGTACAAAGCCAATTAGTTAGCGCTGTTCAGCTTTTTCAGATAAGCCTTCTCCAATGTATCCAGCTTGGCGTAAAAACCCTGCGGATCAATGAATGCGGCCGGATTGTAAGGCGCACCGGGCTGGTGCTTTTTATGCAGATCGAATTGGCTGGCGTGCGATGCGAGGAAAATATCGAACTGCAGCTTCTTCATTTCCTGAAAGGTATAGGCATAATCCTTGCCTACATCCGGATAAGTATCCATTCCCTTAAGGTTAGTCTCATCAAGCACGGATGGCATGTTTGCGATCAGCACACGATACGTTTTCCGGCTGTCTTTTACATCAAACAGATAGCTGCATGCGCCTTTGGTATGTCCCGGATGGTGCAATAATACGATTTGCATTCCACCGAGCTTAATGGTATCGTGATCGTGCAGCAGTCCGTCGGGCTGTATGGGTGCGAACAGCGCGCCTTTCCCGCCAAAGATGAAATCTGAATTGCCGCCGTCCTCAAATACCGGTGCATCCTGCTCCTCTGCCAGCATCCGGGCATGTGTCCCTTTTTTCACCCTGGCCATACCGCCTGCGTGATCGAAATGAGCATGGGTAGCAAGCAGTATTCTGATGTCTGAAAATTTAAATCCTAATGCCTGTACATGCGTACGGATCATATCGGCAGAATTAGCCAGGCCTGTATTGATGAGGATATGCCCCTGTGCTGTGGTGATCAGATAGCTGGCGAGGTCGTCTGTGCCTACATAATAAAGGTTGCCTACTATGCGGAACGGCTTATAATCTTTGGACCAGTTGGATGGATTGTGAGTTGGTTCATGTACCTGCTGCGCGCGGGCACACAAACCTGTCGTCAGTACAAGAACAGACAGATATACTGTTTTCAATTGTTTCCCGGAAAGAAGCGTTTTCATTTCTGCAAAGAGGCGTGGATAGAGCATTACGAATAAGAGGCATGAAGTTAGGCTGCTGATCCTTTCCGTAGTCACCCGGTGGGCGGGATATTCATGGTGCTGGCAAACTTAATCCGGCATTGAAGCGATTTACTTTCTGGTCAGCACAAAAGTCAGATTGCTGGTATATTTCGCATTGTCCACTACTTCCATTGTCATGTTGTGGCGCTGGCTGAATATTTCGATAAATGCCCGGCTCAGGAAGTGCAGGTCATTGTTGGTTTTATTGAAGCGGAACATTTTGGTTGAGAAAAACTCGCTCAGCTTTGTGCGCTTAAACCGGTCTTCCAACTCTTTGATACCATCACGGATAATGAGCCTGCCGCCGGGATTGAGCGCAGCAACTGATTGCTCCATTAATCGCTCCTGATCTTCCGGCAATAGATAGTGCAATACATCGCTGATGATGATGCCATCGCAGGCATTCAGCTTATAATTGGTCAGGTCACCCTGCTCGAAATTGATGCCTTCATCTTTCAGAAAATTACCATCTGCAACAGCTACTTTTTCTTCGTCATAATCTATGCCGATAAAGGTTCTTTCAGGCGCAGCCCAATGCAGCATGTACGTCATAAAGCCGTAACCACAGCCCAGATCATAGAAAGTGCCTGCGTGCGGCAGTAACCGGTGAAATTGCTCATAATTCCCTTCGCTGGCTGTCTTGATGCGGCAATACCATTCCAGTACCGGACCTTTATATGTATAGCTGCGCAGCAGCTGTTCCCTGAAATAAGAAGGTGTTTCATCTGCAGCCTTAATCCGGTCCAGCTCATTGCGGAACCATCTGCCAAATACTTTGGCCCGCTCTCTGTAAGTGGCTCCCCAGCTGGTATCTGTTAGCGGTATTCTCGGATTGTAATAGACGGAGCACGTACCATCTTTCAACAGCCAGTCGCCCTTCTGCATCGTATAATGAACGCCGTGCAGCACAATCGGTACAATGTCCAGCCCAAGCTGCGCGGCGATGTAAAAGGCGCCTTTGTGAAAACGCTGTACTTTATCCGTATAAGAACGGGTGCCTTCCGGAAATACAATGATCGAATAGCCGCGCTGTACCAGATCGCGCAAGGGTTCCAGACTGTCTTCCGCACCGTCTGCCACCGGATAATATTCTGCCATCCGCACTACATTTCCGAAAATAGGTGATCGGTACACCCAGC
Organism: Chitinophagaceae bacterium; assembly: GCA_965200035.1. Lineage (GTDB taxonomy): Bacteria > Bacteroidota > Bacteroidia > Chitinophagales > Chitinophagaceae > UBA1952. Next base: position 4,257,256 of record OZ241334.1, read on the forward strand.
GATTGGTCAGCAATACAAGCCGTGGATTGAGGCCGGTTGTGATGAGGATATCAAGGAATGAGGAGTGGTTGGCTATGTATATCGCCGGTCTTGAAAAGTCGGCCAGATCAGTGTTGACGTAACGTTTCTTCACATTCATCATCACATGCATCAGGCTCCAGGTATAGCGGCTCAGCCATGTGTGGAAACAGAGCTTGCCCCGCTCTTTATCGAATGGCCAAATCTTCGTGAAGATGATACCAAGTATAGTCAGGACAAAGGCGCCGACGAAAAAATAGACAAATGCAAAAATGGATTTAAGCAGGCTCCAGGCAGTGAATGGGAGGAACTTTTTATCCGCACGGTTCTGAATGAGAACGTTGAACAAAAAAGGCTGTAATGTCTGCGAGATAAAAACCACACAGATGATGCCGGTCACGGAAATGAATGCAATCGACTTCAAAGCCGGATGCTTTGCCAATAGTAATACACCCAAACCAATCAAAACTGTACATACCGAAACATAGACCGCCGCGCGTACAGAATCGAGCTTCTTGGTATTGAGCTTATAACGCTCTGTAAGGCCGTCAAGCGTGAAGATGCTATAATCATCGCCCAAACCGAATATGAGTGTGGAAATGATGATATTGACGATGTTGAATTTCAGGCCCAGCAATGCCATTAATCCTAAAATCCATACCCACGAAATAGCCATTGGCAGGAACGAAATAAGCGCCAGCTCAATACGACCATAACCAATCAGCAAGGCAAAAAATACGATGAACGTGGTGTATATCGCAATGTTATTAAAGTCGGTATTGAGCAGCTTCACCATCTGAAATGCGCCTTGCTGACGGTCGGTGATGGTCACAGAATGTTGCGATTGCATTGCATCAAATACTGCCTTTCGGTGATTGGCCGGTACTTTGAGCGCTGCAATGGCATAATGGTTTTTTTTATCGCCCGAAAAACCGCCGGGAAATAAAATTTTCATGGCAGCCACTGCCTCATTGTCCAATGGCTGATAGCGGGATGCAAGCGAGGTATAAAAGCTTTCGAATGCAGCCGTATTATAACCTGTAGCAACAGCCGCTTCATTGACATCTTTTGTCACTTGTGCAACGCGATCCGGAGTCCAGAAGGTTTGCCAGCGCTCAATGCGCTTTTGCTGTTCCTGAATGGAAGGCAATAGCAACGTAGGATTAGACGAGCTTCTCACCCACCCTTTCCTCATCAGCGAATCAATGATCGGAGATACTTTTTCCAATTGCTGTAATGCGTGTTCTTCGTCCTGCTCATTGGCTACCACAAACACAGAGCTCAGGGCAAATGCATTGGCTTTGCTTACTTCATCCTGCGCGCGCTGCATCCGTGGCGAGAGATAATTGAGGTGCATCAGATCATCGTCAAACTTTACCTTGAAGGAAAAGTAGGCCATGACCGGAGTAATGAGCAGGATAGATAGCAACAGCCATTTATTCCGCTCCGGCTGCCATTTCGCAATCCTATCGAAGACCGTAACTCTCGGATGTTCTTCCCCTTTCCCAAGCGGGAAATGCGGCAGAAAAATAAGCGTGCACAGCGCAGCGCCAATCAGGCTGGCCGCTGCGAATAAGCCAAAATCACGCAGGATGGGCGTATGTACTAATCCCAGTGAAAAGAAAGCCGCAATGGTAGTGAATGAGCCAATGGTCAGTGGTTGCTGCAGCTCCCGAATCGTATCGCGCATATCAGGCGTATGGCGGGCATGCGAGAGGAAGTGCATGGAATAATCAATGGCAATGCCCATTACAATGGCGCCTGCTCCTAATGCGATCACAGAAATAGAACCCTGCACCAGATAGACGACCGCCAGGCCAAGCGCCGCACCATAGCTCACCGGCACCAGCATCAATAATGGTGTTCTTTTTTTCCGGAAATAATAAAAGGTGAGCGCCAGCAGCATTATGACAGTGACGCTCAGCGTAACAATCGTATCGGTACGAAGCTGAGTGGCATTGCCCGCCGCTACGGCAGGCCCGCCGAAATAGGTAAGGTGTACTGCGGGATGTTTGATTTCCCATCCATCTACATACTGATTCAGCGCATCAAAAAATGCACTGTTCTTTCCGGTCTCCGATGCCCTGGCTTTAGGCTTTAGAAAAAAGGTCAGCCGCCGGCCATCTTTAGAGAAGATATAGCCATCGTATGTCTCATAATTAGGATCGAATTGGAGCGCTGCCAGTTTACCCCACACCAGCCGGCTCATACCTACCGGATCTGCGGCTACCATCTGCGCATAAACCACGCTGGCAGGTGAGAGCAGTATTTTTCGGTTTGCTTCCAGCGTTGCCTTAATGCGCTCTGGTCTTAAAAGGGTATCCAGACTTTTAAAGTCCTGCTCGGTCAGGAACAGGGGCAGATTGTTCCGGAAAATGCTGATCATCTGCTCTTCCATTCCTCCGCCAATCTGCATGCTTACAGTATCGATCCACTTTCCAGTGCGCTGCTGCATGCCGGTATAAAAATCGGACGACAGGGCAATGAGACTATCGCGGTCTTCTACTCTATTATCTCTGAATGACAATACAAAAATGACCTGCTCCCCCGCCTGTGTATGGCTGATCACATCGTTCATCGCATGGATGGCCTTGCTGTCGGGCAGCATGCTGGTGATATCTTCCGCAAAATGAATGCGGGAAGAAAGAAAGCCGAACAGACCAAATGTAGTTCCGAATATGACCCAGAACAGAACAGGAAAACGACGAAAAAAATTATAGAGCGCTATGAACATAGAGTCGCTGAGAGGCTTATGGATGGATGGTTCCGCACAAATTTAATGCTGATTTTTACGCAAATAAATAATCGCATGAAAATGATTATTAAACTACTAAAGTCTGCACCTATGGATATAGTAAATATTTTGCACGTACTTTTTTGAATGAATCAATTCTTGGCTGCCATGTTTTACGGATGGCCGCTTCGCTCATTCCGTTTTCTATCTGTGTCCTTAGCTCAGTATTTCCGGCCAGCTTTTCAAAGAATGAATTGAAGAATTTTTCCTTGTCGGGAAACCATTGATAGGCGGTGATCAGGTAATCAAGCCGGAAGCCACGCTTGCTCGTCATATTGGCCGGCGTAGTGGCGTCCAGGTTCAGCCCATAGCATGTCTTTCCCTCAAAAGGCGGATTAGTTGCACCGACCACACTTGCCGGGCGGAAGCTATATTTCGCATGACCTTCCAGCGCCGGATGGCCAAATTGCTCAAAAGGCTTTGGTGTACCGCGCCCCACGCTGATCACCGTTCCTTCAAAAAGGCAAAGCGATGGATATAGCGCTATGGCATTCGCCGATTTAAGATTAGGCGATGGCGGCACGGGCAAAGTATAGCTACTGTTGTGATTCCAGTTGTGGCATTTGATCACGGTGAGGTTTAGTTTATGCGCATCACTGATGAGGTCTTCCCCTTTCAGCATTTGCGCATATTCACCCGGCGTCATCCCATATACAATAGGTATTGCCTGCATTCCAACAAAAGATTTCAGGGAAGTATTCAGCACCGGTCCGTCCACATAAGCGCCATTAGGATTCGGGCGATCCAGCACAATCAGCCGCCGGTTATTTTCCGCACAGGCCTCCATCGCATATTCCAGCGTAGAGATGTAAGTAAAGAAACGAACACCCACATCCTGCAGATCATAAATGACCACGTCCACATCCTGAAGTTGCGCTGCTTTTGGCTTTTTATTATCTCCATAAAGAGAAATGACAGGAAGGCCTGTGGCTGTATCGCGTGTATTATAGATATGCGCTCCGGCATTAGCCGTGCCTCTGAAACCATGCTCCGGCACAAATATCTTAACCAGCTTCACTCCACGTTTCTGCAGTGTATCCGCAAGTAATGCATGGCCGATTCCGGATGTCTGATTGATGAGCAGCGCTACCCTCTTGCCTTGCAGAAGCGGCAGATATTCTTCCATGCTTTCTGCACCGGGTATGATGCGTTGTGCACGCAGATTACAGGGCCACAGGATTATAATAAATACCAACAGGCGATAAAATACTGACCAGTTAGCGGCAGGTTTTCTTGTCATAATGCTTTTGAAATCCTAATCTTAATTCCGCTTAAAGATAATCTGCCTTTTTTGAATGTAAACCGTAACTTCGGCGCGTTTATTAACTATATAGCTACTATGCAAACAGTACAAAAAGGAAACACGGTTGGCGTTCATTACACAGGTACGCTGAGTGACGGAGAAATGTTTGACTCGTCAGAAGGCCGCGCCCCGCTTGAGTTTAAAGTTGGCGAAGGCCAGGTAATCAAAGGATTTGATGATGCCGTACTCGATATGAAAGTGGGCGACAAGAAGAAGGTGAACATACCGGTAGCGCAGGCTTATGGAGAGCGCAATCAGGATATGCTGATCCAGGTGCCACGCACAGAATTTCCTCAGGATATGACGCCGGAGATAGGCATGGAGCTTCAGATGAGCGATGATCAGGGCCATGTATTCCCTGTAGTGATTGCCGAGGTGGCCGATACTCATGTAGTGCTGGATGCCAATCATCCGCTGGCGGGTCAGGACCTCAATTTCGATATTGAAGTTGTCTCTATCAGCTGATATTTTTTATAAAAATTATAGTCGGAAGGCCGGAAGCAGTTGTTTCCGGTCTTTTTGCTTTTAATTAATCTTCACCTTTCTGAGCGCGCAGTTTTCAAATCGCATGGTTACATTTGTAGCTAACCAAAGTTAAACCATGGTCCTGCTTTCTCTCCTGCTCCAAGCTGATACTACACTTGCCACTACTGCTACTCCCGCCGCCGTTCCTGAAAAGATTTCTTTGTTCTACCTTCTTAAGGAAGGTGGTGTACTGATGATTCCGCTACTCATCTGCTCTATAGTCATGGTGTATGTATTTGTAGAGCGTTTTCTGGCGCTGCGCAAGGCCAAAACGCAGGACGAAACTTTTATGCCGCGTATCCGCGAACAAATTATTGGGGGTAATCTACAGGCTGCCAAATCACTTTGCCGCGGCTCAGGATCTCCGGAAGCACGCATGGTTGAAAAGGGAATCAGCCGCATCGGCAAGCCTATTGACCAGATCGAAAAATCTATGGAAGCCACCGGTCGTCAGGAAGTGTTTAAGTTGGAAAAGAATCTTTCCATTCTTTCTACTATTAGCAGCATTGCACCTATGTTTGGATTTCTCGGTACTATTTTTGGTATGCTCGTGCTTTTCTTTGATATTCAGCATCAGGGCTTTGAGCTGCAGAGCTTTGCCGGCGGTATATATACTAAAATGATTACTTCTGCAACAGGTCTCATCATTGGTCTTATCGCTTATGTGCTTTACAAATACCTGAATGCACAGCTCAATCGGCAGGTAAATCGTATGGAAGTCGCTTCTGCAGAGTTTGTAGATATTTTATTGGAACCAGCAAAATAAGCCTGATTTCTATTGGGTATTTGCGCAACAGCATTTACTTGTTCTACAATTCTTCAAAATAATCTACTGTACGTATGAATCTCAGAAAAAATCTCAGGCAACATGACGAAGGACCACATACCGGCACGCTGAATGATATCCTGTTTATTCTGCTGTTTTTCTTTTTGATCGTGGCAACAATGGCTAATCCAAATGTCATTAAGCTCACCATTCCCAAAGCACAGAGCGATACCAAAAGCAAGCAGACAGTTGTCATTTCAATAGATTCAATACAGCAATTTTATGTTGGTACAAAAAAAATCTTAAAAGATTCTCTATCACCATCGATAGGCTTAGCAGTAAGTCAATCCAAGCAGGATACAGAACCAACAGTTGTGATCAATGCAGATAAAAAAGCGGATGCAGAAAGCATCGTTGCAGTGATGAAAGCAGCACGTCAGCAAAAAGTACGTACTGTTTTGGCTGTTGAAAAAGAGAAATAGTAGCAGATAACAATTAAAATCAGTAGTATTTCTAAGAAATCATTCCTATTTTACAACGATCAAGTTATCTAAACTTAATACAGCATAAGCTGCTCGTTCAGATCATATATACAATCCAACATTCAAAAAATAAAATAATAATGAACAAGATTTTACTAGTATTTATAGCTATAAGTACCCTATTAATTATTAGTTGTGCATCATCTACAAGTACGGTGAACAGTAAGGGGACGACGTTGCGTAACAATGCGAATGCGACGCACAACCAGCAGAATCCGAAGGCTTATCAGAGCTATTGAGTGGTCTGGCTTTTTTCTTTCCTGCTTAAAACTAAAAAGCCCCTTCAGGTATCTGTCTGAAGGGGCTTTTCAGTTTACAAGAAGTAGATCAGCTGCAAAAGGTCTTTTCCTCCGGGCTTTCTCTTCTTGCCATATTTCATTCTTTTCTTATAATCATAGAAGGAAGGTTGGGTGATAAAAAAGCCTTTCAGTTGTTGATGGCTGAAAGGCTTTTAAATGGATATGGCGGCTACCTACTCTCCCGCATTGTTGTGCAGTACCATTGGCCATGGGGGGCTTAACTTCTCTGTTCGGAAAGGGAAGAGGTGGAGACACCCCCGGCAAGACCACCATAAGGTCTTGATGGGATTTGTGATTCCGGTGAGGTGTTGAGCTTATCTCTGCGGGTTACACAGAGCACTCAGCAGGATTCACACGGATAAATCACCCGGTTGAATAAGATAACATATTGGGTAAGCGGACAAGTGATTCAGAATAAGAGCAATGATACCATTTCGTGGTAATAAAAGAAGTTAAAGCTTACGTGCAATTAGTACTACTCGGCTTTGATGTTACCACCTGTACACCTGTAGCCTATCAACGTCATAGTCTTTGACGGCACTTAAAAGTAAACTCATCTTGAGGTTGACTTCGCGCTTAGATGCTTTCAGCGCTTATTCTTTCTGTACATAGCTACTCTGCACTGCACCTGGCGGCACAACAGATACACCAGCGGTACACGCGACCCGGTCCTCTCGTACTAAGGTCACATCCCCTTCAATTTACTTGCGCCCACCACAGATAGAGACCGAACTGTCTTGCGACGTTCTGAACCCAGTTCACGTGCCACTTTAATGGGCGAACAGCCCAACCCTTGGGACCTTCTCCAGCCCCAGGATGTGACGAACCGACATCGAGGTGCCAAACCTCCCCGTCGATATGAGCTCTTGGGGGAGATCAGCCTGTTATCCCCGGAGTACCTTTTATCCTTTGAGCGACGGCCCTTCCATGCGGAACCGCCGGATCACTTTAGCCTGCTTTCGCACCTGCTCGGCTGGTCAGCCTCACAGTCAAGCACCCTTATACTAATGCGCTCTGCGTACGATTACCAACCGTACTGAGGGTACCTTTGCGAGCCTCCGTTACTCTTTAGGAGGCGACCACCCCAGTCAAACTACCCACCATACAATGTCACCGCATTGCTGCGGATTAGACCCTAAGTAAACAAAGGCTGGTATTTCAACGGTGGCTCCACGAGTGCTGGCGCACCCGCTTCACAGCCTCCCAGCTATGCTACACATTGTTTACTCAAGATCAATGTAAAGTTGTAGTGAAGGTTCACGGGGTCTTTTCGTCCCGTGGCGGGTAACCGGCATCTTCACCGATACTACAATTTCACCGGGCTCGCGGAGGAGACAGTGTACAACTCATTAGACCATTCGTGCAGGTCGGAACTTACCCGACAAGGAATTTCGCTACCTTAGGACCGTTATAGTTACGGCCGCCGTTTACTGGGGCTTCGGTCACAAGCTTTGGGTTACCCCGAACAAGCTTCCTTAACCTTCCAGCACCGGGCAGGTATCAGGCTCTATACGTCATCTTTCGATTTTGCAGGGCCCTGTGTTTTTGCTAAACAGTTGGTTGTACCATTTTACTGAGACCACATCACTGTGGTACGCCTTATCCCGAAGTTACAGCGTTAATTTGCCTAGTTCCTTCTCCGCGGCTCACCCGAGCGCCTTAGAATACTCATCTCGACTACCTGTGTCGGTTTACGGTACGGGGCACTTTAAACGAACCTTAGAAGTTTTTCTCGCGGGCATGATTAGGGTCACTATCTCGCCGGCCGAAGCCTTTGAGTACTATCAGGTTCATCAGAGTCGGCGGATTTGCCTACCATCTCTATAACTACACCCTTTAACGATCTATTCCGTAAGATCGCGGACCTTTCACTTCCCTGTCACTCCATCGAATTTAAAGTGCGTGTTGGAATATTAACCAACTTGCCATCAACTACGCCTTTCGGCTTTGCCTAAGGACCCGACTAACCCTGATCTGATTAACATTGATCAGGAACCCTTAGTCTTTCGGCGAGGGGGTTTTTCACCCCCTTTATCGTTACTTATACCTACATTTTCTTTTCTAACCGCTCCAGCATGCCTCACGACACACCTTCAGCGCTGGTCAGAATGCTCCCCTACCATTGAATCCGAAGATTCTAATCTACAATTTCGGCACTATGTTTGATGCCCGATTATTTTCCGTGCCCGGACCCTCGACCAGTGAGCTGTTACGCACTCTTTAAATGAATGGCTGCTTCCAAGCCAACATCCTGGCTGTCATAGGATCCGAACTTCGTTTGATCAACTTAACATAGATTTAGGGGCCTTAATTGGTAGTCTGGGTTATTTCCCTCTCGGCCATGGACCTTAGCGCCCACAGCCTCACTGCCACAGATATTTATGAGCATTCGGAGTTTGTCAGGGTTTGGTAGGCGGTGAAGCCCCCTAGCCCAATCAGTAGCTCTACCTCTCATAAACTTCTAAAATGTGACGCTGTACCTAAATACATTTCGGGGAGAACGAGCTATCTCTCAGTTTGATTGGCCTTTCACCCCTATCCACAGGTCATCCCATAGCTTTTCAACGCTAATGGGTTCGGTCCTCCAGTGTGTGTTACCACACCTTCAACCTGCCCATGGATAGATCACAAAGTTTCGCGTCTGCCCCCACTGACTATTGATCGCCCTATTTGGACTCGCTTTCGCTACGGCTCCGTTGAAGATAAACTTAACCTCGCCAGTGAGGAGCAACTCGTAGGTTCATTATGCAAAAGGCACGCCGTCAGGATTGCTCCCTCCGACCGCTTGTAGGCGTACGGTTTCAGGTACTATTTCACTCTTCTATTCGAAGTGCTTTTCACCTTTCCCTTACGGTACTGGTTCACTATCGGTCACTAAGTCGTATTTAGCCTTACCGGATGGTACCGGCAGATTCAGACAGGATTTCTCTGGTCCCGCCCTACTCAGGATACTACACGTCCAACATAATTTCTGACTACGGGGCTGTCACCCTCTATCGCCCTTCTTTCCAAAAGGTTCGTCTTGATATGTCTTTCTAAAAGTAGTCCTACAACCCCAAAAGTGCACGCACTTCTGGTTTAGGCTCTTCCCTGTTCGCTCGCCACTACTTGGGGAATCATTTGTTATTTTCTTTTCCTCTCGCTACTTAGATGTTTCAGTTCACGAGGTTGGCTTCCATTGCTGGATGATACTTCTTCAAAGTATCAGGTTGTCCCATTCGGAAATCTTCGGATGAACGGTTGTATGCACCTACCCGAAGCTTATCGCAGCTTACCACGTCCTTCATCGCCGCTTAGTGCCAAGGCATCCGCCATACGCCCTTATTTCGCTTTAAAAATTTTAAAGTCAGGAACAGGCAATCTCAAATCTTACAATCTGAAATCACAAATCCCTTAAAGGATTATTACTCTACTCTTGGTATTTTGCTTTCTATAAATCACTTGCTTTCCTAATCACTAAATTACTTCAGTAACTAAAAATCGCTTCCCAATATGTCAAAGAACTTTCCTTTAATGCCGTAAGGTGATACCATGTAACTAATGCCACAATAATCCTCTTACCTGTTAAAGAACCGTGATGATGAACGGACCCGAACCATTCTGCCAGGCCTTTAACCTGCTACATCTTCCTGTTTACTTCGTATCCGCTATTCCGTAAGCAGCACTGACTGACGGCTGCTGACTATAAAAACTACCAGCTTGATAAAGTGGAGGATAACGGATTCAAACCGTTGACCCCCTGCGTGCAAGGCAGGTGCTCTATCAGCTGAGCTAATCCCCCAATTGATGAACCCATCAGATACTTTCAACTATTAAATAAAGAACTTAATTTACGCAACTGATCACTCAAAGTGGTAGACCCGTCCAGATTTGAACTGGAGACCCCTACATTATCAGTGTAGTGCTCTAACCAGGCTGAGCTACGGATCTGGATGGTACTCTTTCAAAATAATTTTGAAAGGTGGCTGAAAGCAGATACTTATACAGAAAGAGTGACCAGGATTGTATCAGGATTGCTCCCGGTCCAATCACTCATGTCACACAAAGAAAATGAAGAGACTTCCTGACCTCAAAGGGCCCAGAAGTATTAGCTTCTACTCTAAAAAGGAGGTATTCCAGCCGCACCTTCCGGTACGGCTACCTTGTTACGACTTAGCCCCAGTTACCGATTCTACCCTAGGCGGCTCCTTGCGGTTACCGACTTCAGGTCTCCCCGGCTTCCATGGCTTGACGGGCGGTGTGTACAAGGTCCGGGAACGTATTCACCGTAGCATTGCTGATCTACGATTACTAGCGATTCCAGCTTCATGGAGTCGAGTTGCAGACTCCAATCTGAACTGAGAGGGAGTTTTTGAGATTAGCATCCTGTCGCCAGGTAGCAGCCCTTTGTCTCCCCCATTGTAGTACGTGTGTAGCCCTGGGCATAAAGGCCATGATGACCTGACATCATCCCCTCCTTCCTCGCGTCTTACGACGGCAGTTTCTCCAGAGTTCCCACCATTACGTGCTGGCAACTGAAGATAGGGGTTGCGCTCGTTGCGGGACTTAACCCAACACCTCACGGCACGAGCTGACGACGGCCATGCAGCACCTTACTGGCGACCCTTGCGGGAAAGTAGCTTTCACTACCGGTCCACCAACATTCTAGCCCAGGTAAGGTTCCTCGCGTATCATCGAATTAAACCACATACTCCACCGCTTGTGCGGACCCCCGTCAATTCCTTTGAGTTTCATCCTTGCGGACGTACTTCCCAGGTGGATTACTTAATGCTTTCGCTCAGACACTGATCAGTCATATCGCCAATGTCGAGTAATCATCGTTTAGGGCGTGGACTACCAGGGTATCTAATCCTGTTTGATCCCCACGCTTTCGTGCCTCAGCGTCAATAACTGTGTAGTACGCTGCCTTCGCAATCGGTGTTCTGTGTCATCTCTAAGCATTTCACCGCTACATGACACATTCCGCATACCTCCACAGTATTCAAGACTAATAGTATCAATGGCAGTTTCCGGGTTGAGCCCGAAGATTTCACCGCTGACTTAATAGCCCGCCTACACACCCTTTAAACCCAGTAAATCCGGATAACGCTCGCACCCTCCGTATTACCGCGGCTGCTGGCACGGAGTTAGCCGGTGCTTATTCCTCTGGTACCGTCGGCTGCAATAGAAATCGCAGGTTTCTTCCCAGATAAAAGAAGTTTACGACGCAGAACGCCTTCATCCTTCACGCGGCATGGCTGGTTCAGGCTTGCGCCCATTGACCAATATTCCTCACTGCTGCCTCCCGTAGGAGTCGGGCCCGTGTCTCAGTGCCCGTGTGGCTGGTCGTGCTCTCACACCAGCTACCTATCGTCGCCTTGGTAAGCCATTACCTTACCAACTAGCTAATAGGACGCACAGTCATCTTTATCCGAAATTCTTTAATCGATGTGTGATGCCACACTACGATATTATGGGGTATTAATCTTCGTTTCCAAAGGCTATCCCCCAGATAAAGGCAGATTCTGTACGTGTTCCGCACCCGTTTGCCGGTCGCCGGCGGTATTGCTACCCCGCTGCCCCTCGACTTGCATGTGTTAAGCCTGCCGCTAGCGTTCATCCTGAGCCAGGATCAAACTCTCCATTGTAAAAAATGTAAGAAGTTTAAAACTGACTATTTTATTTTTCTCTCGAAATTAAAAACAGTTCGTTCTAGCTTATTTGTTGTATTGTTTATTAGAATGCTACTTCGAAGTCTCAAGACATCTTTCTTCATCGCTGAATCCCTGATGCCTCTTCCTTTAAGTTCTCCGATGCCATATAATAACACCAGAGCCTTACCTTCTGTATAAGATAACTTCCATCCCAACATTACGTCAGCATTTCCGTTATTCTGCTTCCATACCTTTCAAAGAACTTAACGGCTTTCCGGGGAACCTTAAATCCCCCCGCCTTACTTATCTTTCAAGTACGCTTCCATATAAATGAAGCCCCTTATAAATACGCTTGTTTCTATACTCACTTTTTACTTCTTCCCGGGCACCGCTTTCTTATCTTTCTGTTACCAGATTCACCCTTCTTTCAAACCGGGGTGCAAAGATAATCAGCATCCACTTTCCACCAAACTTTTATCAGAATTTCTTTTTCACCATCCGTAGCCAAAACAACCACCCAATCAGCACACCAACACCCTGATAACAAAGAACTTACATCCCCGAAAAGACCGCCTCTCAGCCATCCCCCCAAACCGGGGTGCAAAGATAAACATTCTGTTCCAACAATTCCAAATCCTGAACCAACTATTTTTCCAAAAACCAGAAAAAAAACAAATCAGAACCACAAAACCCTCCAAACAAAACCCTCACCATTCCATGAACTTCACCACTACCTCAACCCCTTCGGGATAACGGGCCGCAAAGATAATAAACAACCCCTCTAATAACAAATATTTTTTAAGAGAAAATCCCAAAAAAGTCGGGATTCGTTGCTGGCATTGGCTCGACACTACAGTAATAATGCGCTATCAATAGAATTACAGACTTTCGTGGTAGATTGTGATTGCTCTGTGTGCGTGAGGGATAGCAGCGGAAAGCCCGCAGTGCTTGGCTTTTGCGGCCTGGCTGCGAGGACTTGCAGCGGATAGCCCGGCCTCTTGCGCAGCTTGAGGACACGCCCAACCTTAATCTAAAACATTTTCTTCCGAAGTATGAATGAAGAACTGATGACTCCGCAACAGGTGGTTGATTTTATGCTGGCTAAAGACCGCTTCAGCGCTTGGCTTGGCCTGCAGGTAGATGAGGTGCGTCTGGGCTATTGCCGTCTGCATTATACGGTTAAGGAGGATATGCTGAACGGGTTTTCCAGCATTCACGGCGGGGTGCTTTTTTCTGCTTCGGATTCTGCGCTTGCTTTCGCCTGCAACTCACATGGACGAATCACGGTGGCGCTGGATGTTTCTATTTCTTTCACACGGCCGGCTAAGGCGGGAGATATGCTGACGGTAGAAGCACAGGAAGTGCATCTGGGCCATAAAATCGGCGTGTACGATATCCGCACTACGAATGCGCAGGGTGAATTGGTAACGATGTTTAAAGGCACTGCTTACCGCACGTCAAAGGTTGTTGGTTAATCTTTATATTTTCAGATTCTTCTGTGTTTGCAGCAGATGATGCGTTGCGTGATACGTCATCAGGTAAAACAGTTCGCGGATACTTAAGTTTCCCAGGAGTGGATGTGGCAGAATTAACGTGTCCACCTCTTCATCTGTATAATTGCTGAACAACTCCTGTATGGTTTGTAATTGAACTTCTAACTCATGTTTCAACATTGCTTTGTCTTCCATTGAAGCGGATTGCGGCACAAATCTTTCCGGCGCTTTTCCGCCTTTATCAAGCGCTGCTTTATATTGTTCTACAATCTGTCCATAGGTCTGAACAATATGATCTGTCGTGCCGAATTTTGCTTTGATGTAATCTTTGGAAGCTAATGCCTGTGTCATTGGATGCAGGCATAGCTGCACATGCTTCAATTGCTGTGCAGGCGACCACTTTCCTTCTTTATTGGTTGTGAATTGCTCTTCTGTGATCGCATCCACATATACGATCAGCGCCCTATGATTTTGAAGAAACCGGTCTATCAATTCCTGTTTTTCCATCGTAATCAATAGGGTTATTCAATCTAGTTCAGGATGATCCGGAATGGATAAACCGGCGAGGCATTTTCACGAAGCGTATATTCTAGTTCACTGCACAGGTAATTTCTTTCATCGGATGTACCGGTGCTGTCATCGAGCGTCAGATATACATCAATGGTACGCGTGAAGCCCTGATTGGCTGCGATACCTGCCTGCACTCCTTTTTTTACTTCTACTGTTTTCAGCGAATTGCCAAAGAGCTGCGCGCAGAGCAGCTTTACGTCATCTGCAGTGACGATTTTTCCTTTGGAAAGGAGTTGGCGCTTGAGCATATTTTTCCGCTCGGTATCAGTAAGGCTGTGCTTGCCGCCCGCTGTATTGGTGATGAAGTAAGCGCCTTTTGCCGGCACAAGCGTGTGGTGAAATGGCGTAAGCGGCGTACCGGAGCGCAGGCCATTTGCATCGGCGCCATTGGTGGTCCAGTAATGGATGGTCAACTGTTCTCCGCCGGTTTTGGGCCGCAGCAAAATATATTGTCTTGACTCGCGGCGATCAGCGGAGCGCTCTACTCCATCTTCGAGGCGTGCGAGAATGATGCTGATTTCTTTAAGCCTGCTCTGAATGGCATCGTTAGAGAGGTCTGAGAAGAATGCGCTCTCATCGCGGATGGCTTCGAGGAGACTGCCAATCATCTCACGCACTTCGCGGCCGCTGGCCTTGCCTACGCCTGTATTGCGCACAATGGCTTCGCCTTCTTCCAGATGCCTTGCATCGCCGGATATGCGGAATTTATAGCCACCGCCGGAAGTACTGGCTACAGAATGCAGATCAAGAAAAGAACCTTCTACCTGAACGGGAACAATGTTTACCCATGGTTCTGTACGGTACATCTGCACATTCAGGCGGCGATTGATCACAGGCACGGCATTGATGGTACAGGATATAGTATCAAGTGCATCTTGATGAAAACCGCGTCCGGGACTGATGCGCAGGTAGATCATTGGCTTTGCAGCGACCTGACGAATAATCGCATCGGGCAATCGCTGCCGCCACTCTTGTGGCACTTCTGTAGTTATTGATTGCTGTACCGGAAGATCTTTGCCTGCGTAGAGAAATCTGCTGCTGTAAATACCTGCTATCTGACGGGCGATTTTTTTGGTAAAGTCATCGCCGGTCACGAGCATCTCCTGAAGGTCTGGCTCAAATTGTGCAGATTGATAATAGCCGCTGCCAAGGCCAATATCCTGGCCATTTACAGAGCCTTTGGCGCTGTGCAGGCTTTTGTAAAATGTATTGGCTTCGGAGTGGCTGCGCAGATCAAAAAAGATGCTAAGCTCACGCAGGTTTTCCACTCCTTTTTCAGGTTCAATAGCCAACCATATATCAGACACGATGGTATTGCCGGGACTGTCTGCACCTGCCATCAATTGGCGTTGTCCACCTGCGCCGATGCTGTAAAGCTTATTGCCCACCAACATGTAAGCCAATGATGCTCTATGAATGAGAAAATGACCAGCCGGACTGAAAAAAACATCGGTATTACGGATACCGGTAGCTGACTTTATGGGTTGTATGGTATTGAAACGGGTGAGCGGATCTATCATAGCCGATGCCTCTACAGGAACGGCGTGCATGACTGCAGATGCCGGTGCAGGGCCGAGCATGGCTTCAGGCAGGATGAGTGTGGCCAGGCGATCCAGTAGGCGACCATGTGAAGCGCTGATATCGTAACCAATCTTTTCCAACTCTGCGGCGCAGGCCTCCATGAGCAGCAGGATCAGCGGATCGAAGCTGGTATCTATCTCATTTTCCGGCACCTGCCACAGTCGCGCGGCGGTGCGCACCATCTGATCCTTTATCCGCTCTTTTCTGAAAACAGCCATTTTTTAATTAAAAGTGCAAAATTAAAAATGTAAAACCTACCTCGTATTTCTAAATGCTTTAGTCAAATGATAGCGGTCCTATGAAGAAACCGGTCTGGAAGCGGAATGGCTCATTACTGTGGGCCAGCAATCCGGTGATGATCATTTCTATTCTGCGCCGCAATTGTCTCGATGCGCTCGTCTGAAATTCTGATTGCCTTACATTCACTTCAAGGGTTACATTCACCAGTCGCTTTTCATACAAAGTGATTTGTCGTTTCAGTGTGCTGACGACTATTTCTCTGCGGGCATCATTGCTCATGTGGATGTCGTAATCAGTATCCCAGAACTGCGCGCCGTATTCCAAGTTCTGCTTGTTCTCGCCCAGCGTTGTGGTGATGAGCAGGTGCAGATTGCGGGCTATGCTGTCTTTCAGTGAACAGGTATCCAGCTTCTTTTTTTCGAAGAATGGCACAAAACTGAGTGGCAGCTTAAGAAATTCATGCATGAAGACGATTATTTACAACCAAACAATCCGATAAATCCTTTTTTACAGTACGTAATATTCAGTTGCTTCACGCATCCGGTATTGTCATCGCGCACCACTTTGGTATTTCTGACGATGTATTTCTTATTGCTTTTGATCTTGTCGCAAAAAGCGCTCAGTGTAGAAAAGTCTTTATCATTGAGCAACACACGCAATGCGCCGGAGCCGCCATCACAAAGATATTGATCGAACGAAGAGCCATTCATATCACCTTTGGTTACTTTGATGAGCATGTCGGTAAACTCTTCCGGCGGAATCATCTTCGGTTTATTTCCTGCAGATGGCTCTGGCAATGCCTCTTGTGGCTGTGTAGGCAGCGGTTGCGCCGTAGGCAACTGATCCGGCACCTTTTT
This sequence comes from Chitinophagaceae bacterium, assembly GCA_965200035.1. Taxonomy (GTDB): domain Bacteria; phylum Bacteroidota; class Bacteroidia; order Chitinophagales; family Chitinophagaceae; genus UBA1952. Next base: position 4,273,877 of record OZ241334.1, read on the forward strand.
GTCAGAAGGAAGTACCTGAATATCTTTCCGGATGATCTTGCCATCCACTTTCAGTTCTATGGTTTTAGGGCCTTCTGTGGTAAAGATGTAGGTGGCTACCGCGATGCGTTGCGTCTCATAGTTAGGCGAGTTCAGCACATTCCATTCATATGTCTGACCATTTACATTGGTGTAAAAATTAACCGGGTCACCGGCTTTAGGAGCATCCGGTCCATTGATAACCGCCTCACCGCTGGCAGGTGTTGCAACATTCTGTATATCCTGCGGACGAACGTTTACGCTTACAAACTCACGGCATTTTCCATTCACGGTAATGGTCACATAATACATTCCGGGCTTGGCATAGCTATGCACTACCCTTTTTCCCTGCGCTACGCCATTATCGCCAAACTCCCAGGCTACATCATTTCCACTATTTGCTTTTGCAGTAAAAACAATCCGGTCATTGGCATGATAAACGGTAACATCAGGAGCATCGCTGTTGAAAAGGGTGACAGAAATATCTGTGCAGGCTTTGGTAGTGGCTATTCGGAAACCGAGCAATGCACCGGAAACCAGAAATATAACCGTCAGAAATATCCACACCCGGGTATCGATGCCAAGCCTTGTACGCGTAAAAATAGATCCAGCATTCATAGTTCTTCCTGATTATTGGTGAGGGGCTGCGGGTGCGCCATTGCTTCTGAGCATTTGCTGATACTGAAGATTCTGAGACTGGCAGCTGCTCAGCTCCATCTTGGCCTGCGCCAGGTCCTGCTGCAATTTGGAAGCATCCTGATCTTTACCGCTGCTGTTGCGAAGCCCTGTTTTTGCCAGTTGTAACTGCACCAGGCTTTGTACCATATTCTGATACAGTTGCTTGTTGGAGCTGGAATCTGATACGAGGCTTGCATTTAGCGATTTGACGTTGTTGGAAATAAGGCCATCTACAATTGTCGGCTGCGTTCCGCTTTTATTCACAGAATCAAGCAGGATCGTGGTCTGCGTCATCATGTCTGAGAAGTTATCGGCAAAAGCCTGCTCTTGCTGGTAGCGTGCTACCTGTGCCTGCAGCTTTTCGTTCTGGCGGAAAGGGATCTGCATGCCAAAGTAAACGGCAACAACGATCAGCACGACGGTCACTAAAAAAAACAGCAAAAAGCTGGTAAATGATTTTTTGCGTTCTTCTGTATTAAGCGGTTTCATGTGGTTAGTTTAAAATAGTATCGTGCAAAGGGGAAAGGGGGAAGAAAGATTACGATCCAAAGAAGCGGCGCTTGGGCTTCGCCTGTTCTGTGTTGATTGTGCTGCGATCATTCTCAAATTCTTCTTTCACAAAAATGCCGGACTCTTTACGCTTGCCAATGAACTCAAGATTGGCCAGTGTTTCAAAAAGCCGGTTCACAATGTTTACAAAGACCACGATACGGCGCACTTCTTTGTTCACATCATTATTATCCAGTCGAATGCCGGCCATGGTAGTAAGCATACTCATGAACTCCCCCTGAGATAGCTCGCACCACTCTGTCAGGTAATTCATGAGCACATCCTTACCAGAACTGGTACGAAGATCGATGGTATTTTTCATGACGCGCGCAAGTGTCACTACCTCCACAAAAAGCCTTGCAGGCGACTCATGCGCAGTAAGCCAGCGCAGATTCGTGATGGCCGTCCCGAGGTAAATCATTACCCGGTCGCATAAGAACAGCACCAGTTCCGCGATATCGCTCTTCTGTTCTTTCTTGTAAAATTTCTGAACTATTTCCGAGCATCGAGCTTCAATATTACTCAGGCGCTGATCCAACTCTGCGTGCAGTGATAGCAAATCAGGGTGCGCGCTTACAGAGAAGCAGGGCGGCAGATAATCTTCATCTACACGAACGCTATTGCCATCTGCCAGCACCTTGCCTACATAAAGTGCATAGGGATGTGCTGCGTATTGCTTGTACTGACTATCGGGAATCACTTTCACTTCACACGAAGGAGTGACGGATGGATAGCGTGGGGGATTTTCTGAAAGATCAGGACTGCCGGCCGGCACACGATCATACGGATTGATGATTAACACCACCCAGTAAATATGCTCGCCCGATGCTGCGGCAAAAGGAAAGGTAGTAGCGGGAAGTCCCTCTGCAGCTACCTGCCCCGACAGGGACAGCGCCGGCAGCTTAATGCGTACACCACCCGGTGTTACGGCCTGCAGCGAAAGCACATTTACCCGCAGTATATTCTGGTTATCCAGAGACACCTTCACATCAAAGGTCTCTTCACCGGCAGCGGAAGGCGGCAGTATGCCATAGCGCAACGGCGTAAGATTCATGGAAGCGATATCATTCAGGCTATCTTTCCATGCATCGTCCTGAGCCATGAAATGATTCTTATTGATCTTCATTCCATCAATCCAGTTGACGGATAAGTGCTTAGTCTGGTCTCTCATAGTGTCGCGCTTATTTTAACTGTTTAATGGCTTGATCAGCCGCTCGCAGATGATCACGGAATTTTCCCGCACCGCATTTTCCTTCATGGTTTCCATCGGGTCTAGTACGCGCTGTCCTTTGTACCACTTCGGCTTGATGCGGAACCACCATTCATACGCCTCATTGTGCGGATCTATAAAGTAGATCGGCGTCTCGCTTTGCAGCTCATTATAGTCGTTGACAAAATGGTAGAAAAGCTCTCCCAGCCGGATGCCTTCCGGGGCGCGGGCGCGGAAGTAAGTCTTCTTGCCATCCGTACTTTTTTTAGCAATCTCAAACCCGATTACCAGCAGGCGCTCTCCTTCTTCTTCATCCGGCGGATTAATGGACTTCCCGACCGGATACAGCCATGTAGGAAATACCGTAGCCGGAATATCCATCGCTGCTTTATAAGAATGGTAGAACAATAGCGGCACCAGAAAAAACAGCACGCTCATCAGCACCGGATAGAACAAATAATCGCGGTCTCGGAGAAAATATTCTGCCACAGAAAAGAGCAGCAGCGCAACGAGCATGGTGCAGAAAGCAAAGATCAGTTCGCCGGTAAACAGCTTCCAGAAATTCGTCTCTTTGGTTTTGTAAAACTTACCGTGCATCAGCACCATATGAATGATGCCGTAGACAAGAAATACGCCACTGAATATCCAGAAAGTACTGAAAAGCTCTGTAGTGGTCACGTAGGTAATGCCAAACAAAATCAGACCGGCTATCAATCCGCTGACCAGTGCATAAATAAGTGGTTTTTTGCCCTGTGCGGCGAAGGCGACTGCGAAGTTTTTTATTAACATCCACAGCCCGAGCGCGCCGGCAAAAAGCCCTCCCAGACAGAATAGAAAAATTTTAAGCGCCATAATCCTGATAAATCATCTAATTGGTCTATAAAACAAAACTGTACCCAAGAATATGATCCGCTACCTCCGCACCCTTTATATCTACTTCATAATCAAATAGCGCATCAGCTTCCAACGGTATAAATATATCGATAAATTGTTGTAAAAAACGGCCGTACTTTTCATCACCAACGAAGGCGCCGATCTCCGCGGCATCCAGCCCGCCAATAGAAAACATCCATTGTACAGAAGGCTCTTCAAAAGAGCTTCCGGAAAGTGTATCTATGCCCAGCTCTCCACTCCCTAAATAATAGCAGTCTTCATTGCGATGAGATTCATTGATACGGACCATTATTTTCACCGGCTTGCCCAGCACCATCTCCAAAGCTTTTGCACAAAGTACAGCATCGCCTTTAATCATACCCGCCCACGGCATAATCCGCGCAAGCGCAGCTGTAAGATGCTCCGGCACATCGGTACGCAGGTTCCAGAATCTTGAAAAAGCATTGTCCAGATTGCCTGACAACATGCCTGCAAGAAATGCTCTTTCTTCCTGCTCTACAAATACAGAATAGCGGAACAGCTCATGCTCCAGCGGCTTAAAAAATCTGCGCGCAGCCTTTTCTTCTTCTTTCAGCCGCCGGTGTTCGCTCACCATCTGCAGCACAGTCGTTTTGCCACCATTGGCACGCGGCTGGTGAAAAACTCCTTCCGGAAGGCGGTCGTAAACGCCATCGCGGTTCATCACGATCTGCAGAATATCCTGATCATTATCATCTATCCGTGCGGTAACAGACTCAATATCATTCCGGTAGCTTTTAGTAAATGAGCCTGTACGGTCAATGGTTATTCTATCGTACGAAAAGCCATGCTCGACCAGGGCCGCGATAAAGGCCTCCGCCCGAAGGAGCGTATGGTTTTTGGATTGATATACAGGGTTGCCGGTAGTCATTGGTTATACTGATGAGCGGCTCTTACTCACCAGTACAAAAGAAGGAAATAATGCTTAAATAGAAAAGCATAAGCACAAGCTTAATATCGTTATCTATAAAGCAACGTGCAGTTATTTCAGAGAATCATGGCTATGTTATCATTGCTCCAGCAGCTTTCCTCCCGTTACGCCCATTGAAGTCTGTAATTTCAGAAAATATATACAGCTGGCAATAAGAAAATGTTGATTTCAGCCACGTTGTTTCCAGCATTCAGCAATTGATAATCCTCATTATTCCAACAAAAAAGGCTGCCCGGAGGCAGCCAAGATGCTAATATTAAAAGCAAATTCTTATCAGGAAAAAGCGTCTTTGATTTTTCCAAAAAATCCTTTCTCGTCCCGCTCGGCAGCAGCATTGGCACCGGGCTGGAAGTTCGGAGAGCTTTTTAATTTTTCAAGCAATGCCTGCTCTTCCTTACTCAGATTCTGAGGACTCCAGACATTCACTTCTACCAACTGATCGCCTTTTTCATAGCTCTGGAAAGCAGGAAAGCCTTTGCCCTTTAAGCGGAACAGCTTGCCGCTGTGCGTTCCCGCCGGTATCTTAATCTTGGCTTTGCCATCAATGGTTGGTACTTCTACCTGCGTGCCGAGCACTACATCCGGAAAGGAAATATCTAGCTGATAAATCACGTCCAGATCATTGCGTTTCAGTTCAGGATGCTTTTCTTCTTCAATCACAATCAACAGATCGCCCGGAGGGCCACCGCGCTCACCCGCATTGCCGGCGGCACCCATACTGAGCTGCATGCCATCCTGCACACCGGCTGGTATATCCAGGCTCAATGTATCGTCTGCATACACGCGGCCTTCTCCTTTACAGGAAGTGCATTTCGAAGTGATCATAGATCCCTCACCATTACAGGCAGGGCAGGTAGTTACCGTCTGCATCTGCCCCATAAAGGTCTGTGTGACCCTGCGTACCTGTCCGCTGCCGCCACAAGTAGTACACTGCTGTACAGAACCTTTATCTTTCGCACCCGTAGCGCCACAAGGCTGACAAGGCACATACTTCTTTACCTTAATCTTTTTATTGGCGCCCTTGGCGATGTCCTCAAAGCTCATTTTCAGCTTCACCCGCAGGTTGGAGCCGCGCGTGCCCTGGCGTCTTCCACCACGACCTCCGCCCCCGCCGCCAAAGAAAGAGCCGAACATATCATCGCCGAAAATGTCGCCGAAGTTCTGGAAAATATCATCCATGTTCATGCCGCCTGGTCCGCCGCCACGGCCGCCCGCGCCGCTTACACCTGAGTGGCCGAAACGGTCGTACTGTGCTTTCTTATCGCTGCTGCTGAGTACATCGTATGCTTCAGCTGCTTCTTTGAACTTCTCTTCTGCACTTTTATCACCCGGATTTTTATCGGGGTGGTATTGCATGGCTATTTTACGGTAAGACTTTTTGATCTCATCAGCACTGGCTCCTTTGGCCACTCCCAGCACCTCGTAATAATCTCTTTTAGACATTTGTTTGATTTGAGGATTTGAAAATTTGAAAGTTTGAGGATGTTTGCGGCTAGCCGATATAAGCCATCTTCAAATTTTCAAATCTTCAAATTGACTAATTATTTCCCTACCACCACTTTTGCGTGGCGGATCAGTTTATCGTTCAGGTAATAACCCGGCTGTATCACGTCCATTACCTTGCCGGCATTGTCTTCGCTGCCTGCCGGTATTTCGGTGATCGCTTCATGAAGGTCTGCATCGAACGGAACTCCGTGGCTCTCCATGGCTTTCAGGCCTTTCTGCTGAAGCGTTGATTTCAGCTTATTGAACACCAGCATTATGCCTTCCTTGATCGTATTGATATCTTCAGAAGTCTCCAGCTGCTTGGCAGCGCGCTCGCTGTCATCAAGCACTTCCAGCATCGATTGTATGATCTCACGACCGGCTGTTGCAGTCAGCTCCATGCGCTCCTTGGCGGTACGGCGCTTATAATTATCAAACTCCGCTGCAAGACGCAGGTATTTATCGCGCGCTTCACTCAGTTCTTTATGCTGATCCTCGGTGCTATCTGTCAATTCATCATTCAGCAGCTCAGTGCCCGCCATATTTTCATCTATATTAAGGCCCTGTGCCATTTGCTCTTCGGTAATGTGATGGTGCTCTGCTGCGTCTTTGTTGTGATTATCCTGTGTATTCATTGGTTTTCTTTTTTTGAAAAACATCCTGCGAAAGTAATTGCAATAATATTGCCAGTCTGTTGATTTGGGACAAATTGGCACGTTAAGAAGCGGTTAGCCGTGCCTGAGTCAGGTTCTGCGTTTTTATATTTTCACAGAACAATCACAATCTGCCCGAGGAACAATCATTGTATTATACGGTTTTATGCTATTTTTGCCGTCCTTTATGCGGTTTTCATTTCGCCCATTCCTGCTTGTCGCTGTATTGCTGAGCTTATTTTGCTCCTGCAGCCCTTACGAAAAAGTGCGTAAGAGCAGCGATATCAATTTCAAGCTTTCCAAAGCCAACGAGTATTACGACCGTAAATGGTATCACCGCGCCAACGAGCTTTACCGGGATCTCCTTCCGGTAATGAAAGGCACGAAGAACTATGAAGCGATGTTTTACCGCATGTCTTATACCTTTTATAATACGGGCGACTATCTGAGCGCTTCGCTTTATTTCAAGACGTTCGTGGATTATTTCCCGAATAGCAAGGATGCGGAAGAAGCTGAATACATGCACGCGGTGAGCCTGTATAAGGTAGCGCCAAAGGCTACACTGGAGCAGACTAATACGATCAAGGCGATGGAAGCTATGCAGAGCTTCATCAACCAGCGCCCGGAATCAAAGTATGTAACCGAAGCCAACAAATACATTGATGACGCCCGCAAGAAACTGGAGCAAAAAGAAGCGGGTGCGGCAAAGCTCTATTATAACATTGGTGGCTATATTCCATCCTACAAGGCGGCGGCTATTGCCTATAAGGATGTGATGAATACCTATCCGGAATCACCTAACAACGATTTTTATCAATATATGATTGTGCGTAGCTTATACCGTTATGCACGCTCAAGTGTGGAAAGCAAGCAGGAAGAGCGCTATACCAGTGTTGTCGGCGCTTATAATGATTTGAAGCAGATGTACCCAAATTCCCGATATTTGCAGGAAAGTGAGAAGTTCGTAACATTAGCCAACAACAATATTAAAAGATTACGCAATGAGCAATAAAAGATCACTGGCATCCGTAAATTCTCTCATCGAGACACGCGACGTAGTAGCCATGAAAGAAAAAACCGGCAACCTGTATGAGTCCATTGCCGTGATGACCCGCCGCGCCAGCCAGATTTCTGTGAATATGAAAGAAGAGCTGCACCGCAAGCTGGATGAGTTTACCATTCATGGCGATAATCTGGAAGAAATTCATGAGAACAAAGAGCAGATCGAGATTTCCCGTGCCTATGAGCGTCTCGCTAATCCTTCCCTGCAATCTATCACAGAGTTTTTCAACGACGAGATCTACTACCGCAAATAATCCTTGCAGTTCATTCATTTTTGCAAAAGGCTGCCCTTAAACGGCAGCCTTTTTATTAATCATTTTTTCAACGCTGACACGGTTCAAAACCTTGTCAGCGTGCATACAGCCAATGGATAGCCAGAACCGCAAGCCGCCTCATCTAAAGTATCGCCATCTTTTCTTTGACCTCGACCATACGCTCTGGGATTTTGAGCAGAACTCTGAGCTTACGTGGCAGCGCTTGTATGAAGAATATAATCTGGCATCAAAAGGCATCACCGATTTTGAAGCCTTCTTTGCCGCTTATAATGTGCACAACGATAAGCTCTGGGACCGCTTCCGCAATGGCTTTATCAAGCGCGATGAGCTGCGCTGGAAGCGCATGTGGCTGACCTTACTTGATTTTAAAATATCAGACCCCGGCCTTTCGCATGAGCTGAGCAGCGCTTACCTCGAAATCTTGCCTACACAGCGTGCGCTGATGCCCAATGCGGTAGAGTTGCTCGATCATTGCAAAGGCCGGTACAACATCCATCTTATTACCAATGGCTTTGAAATAACGCAATGGCAAAAGCTTCAGTATTCTGGCATCGCCGGCTATTTTACAGAAATGATTACCTCGGAAAAGAGCAATAGCATGAAGCCACATGCGGCCATTTTTGATTACGCCCTGCAAAAAACCGGTACGCAATGCGATCATTGCCTCATGATCGGCGATGCGCTGGATATAGACATACTCGGGGCAACCAATGCAGGGTGGGATCAGGCATACTTCAATCCGGCCGGGCTTCCGCATAACCGGACACCGACTTATGAAATTGCTGATCTGGGTGAACTGATTAGTATTCTGTAATAAAAAAAACGCCTGGGCAGGCATTACTTCACCATAATATCCAGCACCACCGTCTCTTCAAAATAAGCGTTGATCTTATTGATGAGCTGCACTTTACCAAACATCAGCTCCTGCTTGAGCGCTGCCACATCTGTATAAATGGTCAGCTTTTTATCTTTCAGTGATACATCGCGGGTATATTTGGCAATTGTGGCGCCCATCATCTGCTCCCATTCCTGCCGCATGCGCAGCTCCTGAATACGGGGCTTCCATTTGGATTTTTCCAGAAGATGACTCAGTGCCTCGCCGATGCTGTATTGCCCCATGATAATGATAATTGCCTTTCTATGGACGAAGATAGTGCGCCCGGGTACACAGACCAATCTAAAATTTGCTGGCAGAATTCAAAATATTCACTTACATTTGCCCGCTGAAATAGATTACAAACTAAGATAACAACATACAGATGTCGCATTTAACTGCTGAAAACAAAGTTGCCCTGTTCAATACATACGGCGGAAATGATAAAAACACCGGTTCCATCGAAGCTCAGGTAGCCATGCTTACAGAGCGTATCAACCACATCTCCAGCCACGTAAAAAACGGAAATAAAAAAGATTTTTCCAGCAATCGTGGTCTTATCATGATGGTAGGCCGCCGTAAGCGCATGCTTACTTACCTGAGCCGCACCGATATCACTAAGTATCGTGCACTCATCGAAAAGCTTGGTCTTCGTAAATAAGCCATTTACCTTTTACTATTCCCAACTATCAAGGTTGGGAATAGTTATTTTTAGCCCTTTACTGATATACAGGGAGGGCGCCGGGAGCGCAAAGAACCGTAGAGCATGTTGATTCCAACACCTATCCGCGGCCTTCGCGCTTTCATAGTATCAACAAGATTATTTTTTAAGCTCCCTTTACGAAACTTCACCTTTCCCTTCCGGAAAGGCCGGAATGAGAGCTATTATTCATCCGCAGCAGGCCCAAAGCTGAAACCTGCCGCATAAAAACAAAGCTGATTTGATCATGCTAGAATTAAAACCAATCTCCGTTTCCATGACTATGGACAACGGACAAGAGCTGACCATCGAAACAGGAAAGCTCGCCCGTCAGGCCGATGGTGCCGTTACCGTACGCGTTGGCAACTGTATCGTATTCGCCTCCGTAGTGGCTGCCAAAGAGCCGAAGCCCGGCCAGTCTTTCTTCCCGCTCACGGTTGACTATCAGGAAAAGTTTGCGTCTGCAGGCCGTATTCCCGGTTCTTTCTTCAAGCGCGAAGGCCGTATCTCCGATTCAGAAGTCCTCATTTCCCGCCTGATCGACCGCGCCCTGCGCCCGCTCTTCCCGGAAAACTATCTCTGCGAAGTACAGGTCATCATCAACCTCATTTCTTCTGACCCTGAAGTATTGCCGGATGCGCTTGCCTGTCTTGCTGCTTCTGCCGCGCTCGCAGTGAGCGATGTTCCTATTCAGGAGATCATCTCAGAAGTGCGCGTAGCCCGCATCGGTGGTGAATTTAAGATCAACCCTACCCGTACCGAAATGAAGGAAGCCGATATGGACTTCATCATTGGCGCTACCGAGAAGAATATCATGATGGTGGAAGGCGAATCCAAAGAGTGCTCTGAGGAAGATGTGGTAAAAGCCATCGAAACAGCGCACGAAGCCATCCGCAAGCAAGTAAAGCTGCAGGAAGAGCTCCGCAGCAAGACCGGCTCAAAGGCAAAGCGTGAAGTAGTGCCTACCAATGTGAATGAAGAACTGAAGAAAAAAGTAGAACAATTCGCTAAAGAACGGATGCTGGAAATCTCCCGCAAAGGCTCTGCCAAGCACGAGCGCGGCAGCGAATATATGCAGGTGTGGAAAGAGCTGAAGGCACACCTGATGTTCGAAACCAGTGCAGTGGAAGGTGGTCCGAGCGAGGAAGATAAGGTTCGCGCCAAGACTTACTACGAAGACCTGCAATACTACACAGTCCGCAATATGATTCTCGATGAAGGCCGCCGCCTCGATGGCCGCAAGCTTGATGAAGTGCGCGGACTGGCGATGGAAGTAGGCTACCTGCCCGGCCCGCACGGCAACGCCCTTTTTACCCGTGGCGAAACACAATCGCTGACTACCGTAACGCTCGGTACCAAGCAGGATGAATTGCTCGTGGAAAGCGCAGCTACATCCGATTATCAGAAGTTCTTCCTTCATTACAATTTCCCTCCCTACTCTACCGGCGAGACCAAGCCGCAGCGCGGTCCCGGCCGTCGTGAGATCGGGCATGGCAACCTGGCCAAGCGCTCTCTGGAGCAGATGATGCCACGCGCCGAGTACCCGTATACCGTGCGCATCGTTTCTGACATTCTGGAGTCCAACGGCTCTTCTTCTATGGCTACCGTATGTGCCGGCTCGCTGGCGCTGATGGATGCCGGCGTTCCTTTCCCGAAGCACGTAAGCGGTGTGGCCATGGGCCTCATCTCCCGCGCTGATGACGGCAAGTGGGCAGTATTGACAGACATTCTGGGTGATGAAGATCACCTCGGCGATATGGATTTCAAGGTAACCGGCACGCGCGATGGCATCTGCGGTATCCAGATGGATATTAAGGTAGATGGCCTGAGCATGGATATTATGCGCTCTGCACTGGATCAGGCGCGCCGCGGCCGCCTGCACATCCTCGAAGCGATGTACAGCACGATGCCGGAATACCGTGCTGAGCTGAAGCCGCATACACCGCGCGTTGAACAGATCATCATCGATGCCGAGTACATTGGTGCGATCATTGGCCCGGGTGGTAAGATCATTCAGGAAATCCAGCGCGAGACGGGCACTACCATCTCTGTAGAAGAAGCAGACCAGAAGGGTTATGTGAAGGTCTTCTCAAAGGATAAGGAAGGCATTGATAAGGCAATGAGGTGGATCAAGGGCATCGTAGCGCAGCCTGAGATTGGCGAAGAATACGAAGGTACCGTGAAGAGCATCATGCCATTCGGCGCATTCGTAGAGTTTATGCCGGGCAAGCAGGGCCTGCTGCACATCTCAGAAGTAAGCTGGAAGCGCCTCGACAGCCTTGAAGGTGTACTTACAGAAGGCGATAAGATCAAGATCAAGCTCGTAGGCACCGACCCGAAGACCGGTAAGTTGCGCCTTAGCCGCAAAGTGCTGATGCCAAAGCCGGAAGGATATGTTGAGCCGGAAAAGCGCGAGCGCAGTGATCGTGGCGACCGCCCTGAAAGAGGCGAACGCCGTGACCGTGGTGACCGCCGTGAAGGTGGAGACCGTGGCGGCGAACGCCGCGACAGAGGCGAGCGCAGCGAGCGCCCGCGCCGTGAGCAGTCATCCACACCGCACAACGACGACCAGCAGCAGCGCATTCAGAACAGCGAAAGCGTAGCCCAGCAGCCATTTGAAGGCAATGACCAAAAGGACATGCCCGCCACAGACGATTCCGATCTGGCACTGTAAGATTCAATAGTTGATTTTAAAAGTAAAAGCCTGCCTCGTAAATGAGGCAGGCTTTTTGTATTTGCTGTCTATTGGGGATCAATTATTTTTTCCAAAGAGTTATTTACTTCGGCAGCTTTTCTCTATGAGCAGCAGAAAGGATAGGTTTATCAGCGATATGATACATCATAAACACAATTCAACAGCAATCTGATTCAACAGCGACTTGATTTACTAGCAACTGGATTATAGCCAGCATCCTGATTCTTCAGCGACTTGTCATTCCCGAAGGGAATCAAGTACAAGCTTTTTTCTAAAAATCATTATTCACCTACAATCAGAAAATGGTATTCCCTTTGGGAATGACAAGTTTACGTATAGCTCCATAGGAGGCACCGCCCATAAATGGAGCGACTTGTATTTCTGCTACGCGCGGTAAGTGTTACATCAACTTATCAGAATTTTTTAACCTTGTCTCTATTGCCAGGCTTACCTGCTCATCTGTAGGTGGCCAATGGCCTGCCACTTCCTCATTCAGAAATTTCCATTCCGGATTTAGCTGATTGATGAGTGCTTCCTTTTGAGCTCTGGTGTATTTTTTGATCTTTTTCTCACTGTCAATTGCGTTGAGCAAATACCTGCTGCGCTCATACCAGACCAGGTAGCGAATATTGTATTTTGTGGTGAAGCTCCCTTCCTTACCTATCCAATGTTCTGTAAGGCGCATAGCAAGATTATTGGTTACGCCCACGTACAGCAGAGATTTGTTTTTATTGGTCAGTATGTAAGTGAAAAAGACAGGCGGCTGCATGAAGCATTACAATTAAAGAGATAATGATAATCAGGGACTACAGCGCTTGTCATTCCCAACCTACAGCGACTTGTCATTCCCTTCGGGAATGACAAGTCGCTGTTTCTCTTAGTTGCTGTTTCTTTTATGCTTTATTCTTCTGCTCCAGCAGATCGCACATCCGGTTCAACGCGGAGGTAAGGTCTTTCAACACATCTTCAGATATGCCAATAGTGCTGTGAGTATTTGTATTACGGCCTACATTCCCGTTAGAGTCGGTTATCGTAACATCTCCATTGATTTGGACGCTGCTAGCACCTTCCATCAACTGATCGGGCTCTATCTCCAGCGCCTCCGCTATCTCAAACAGGCTGAACGCCGTAATTGGCTGCTTGCCCTGTTCAATCTTTACCAGGTCATTTTTACTAACGCCCAGCAGCTTCGCAAAGTCGTCCTGCGAATACTTCTTTTCCCGGCGCTCCCACCGGATATTCTTGCTGATGATCGCCGACATATAATCGGGCAATACGTGTGTAGGATCGGCTTCGTTACCAAATTTCATAACAGGGGTCAATGATTTTTTGATTGCAGCAAAGCTAAGAGTTGTTCCATGTTTTTGCAATGCAGGCAAAAACCTTTATCCTGAAACGTACCATCTCCACCCCACTGCTTAATGCGGCCACCGCCCGCATCGTTCCATGCGCCGTCCGCGGCATTCCAGACCCTGTACGCCTCATCCCGGACACCGTGCGCATTGTTCCAGAGACCATCCGCTTTACTCCAAACGCTATACGCATCGTTCCAGACATCGTACGCATCATTTCAGAGACCGTCCGCCTCGTTCCAGACTCTGTACGCCTCTTCCCAGAGACCGTCGTATCGTTCCAGAGACCATCCGCTGAATTCCTGTCACCTTCCCCTGAAATCCTGTCATCTGCCGCATCGTTCCAGGCACCTTCCGCTCTGTTCCAGGCACCAGCCGCGCGAGTCGCTATACCTATCGGGGTTATACCCTATCCCGCTAAAGCCATTAACAACAGCGACTTGTCTTTCCTGAAGGGAATCCATATCAGGCATTGTCCGGTAGCTTACTGTAGATTGCCTTCGGCAACGACAAATTGCGGATAAAGAAGAAATAGGAACTGCAGCCTATCAATAATCTCCCCGCCGCTTACCAAGATTCAGGTGCACCCGGTAAGAAAGCATTACCTGTAGCAGCCTGCCCTGCAAGGCAATATCAGAACTGCCGGCAGCGGAGGTGACACTGTATTTGTAAGGGTCACGCATGATATTAAGCGGTGTAAAGGTGAAGCTGAGGTTGACGCCCGACGGCACTTTGGCGCTAAACTGATAGTCAATGCCCGCGCCAAACAGGATAGACCAGCCTTTGGTACCAAAATCGCCGGAGGCGCTCAGCGTATAGTCATCGCTGCTGGAAGATGAGGCGTACGCATAGTTGTCCAGGTATTCTGCGCCGAGCTGGATGTATGGCCTGATGGCATTTCCACCCGCCGTTTCTATACGCGGACCGGAGCCTGCCATCAGCTTTACCATGAGCATACTCAGGTAATCATTGGGGTGTTTTACGCCGGGCACGGGCAGCTTGATGTTTACAAAGCCGATGGTGGATTCTGTGAAGAAGTCGAAGCCATTCTCCGCCTTGTAGCCTCCGCCCAGCACTACCCCGCCGCTTATCATGAATGGCCATTTATTGGCTGCCGTAGTTACAGAAGCATCCCTCAGAAAGCCATCGTAGCTGGCGCCAGCCCCTCCGTAGAGCGACCATTGCTGCGCGAAGACGGCAGCAGACGGCCAGCCAGTAAGGATGATGAGCAATAGAATAATCCGGTTCATAGACGCTGATGGAACGAAAAAAAAGAAATATTTTCTGAGCAAATACCGCCGTACAAGATACGACTGCGCCGGTCCTTATTTCAGCCGTGTATCGTACATTTAGCAGCAATTCATTTTTTCATCCGCATGGAGCCTATTATATCTATCCGCAATCTTGTCAAGAACTATGGCGCCAAGGAAGTGCTGCGCAATATTTCGCTGGATATCGAGCGCGGGCAGATCATCGGCTACATCGGTCCTAACGGCGCGGGCAAGAGCACGACCGTAAAGATCATTACCGGCATTATTCAGGATTATAGCGGCGAGGTGCTGGTAAATGGCAAGCCATTGCAGGAGCAAATTCTGGAAGTAAAGAGCATGATCGGCTACATTCCCGAGCTGGCAGAGCTGTACGATCTGCTGACGCCGCGCGAGTACCTCACATTCGTAGGCAAGCTGCACCATATGCCTCAGGAGCTGATCGAAGAGCGAAGCAAAAAGATGCTGGCCTCGTTTGGACTGGAAACGAACATGGATCAGCGGATGGACAGCTTCTCCAAGGGAATGCGGCAAAAGGTACTGCTGATATCAGGCTTGCTGCACAACCCCGACATTGTGATTCTGGATGAGCCGCTTTCCGGCCTGGATGCCAATGCGGTGATTATGGTGAAGGAATTGCTGCAGGTATTGAAGGCGGAAGGCAAAACGATCTTTTACTGCTCGCACATGATGGATGTGGTAGAAAAAGTATCGGACCGGATCGTGCTGATCGATGGCGGACGCATTTTGGCAGACGGCACTTTTGCAGACCTGCGCGGCACGGGCAGCGAATCGCTGGAGCAGATATTCTCGCGGCTTACCTCCGATGCCCAGCAGTCGGCACATGCGGGCGATATCGCTTCCGCCATGCATCAATGATATGCCGGTAATTATCCTGTTGTAGCTGTTCTCCATTTACTATATACGTGTTAACCCGTACAAACCTGACGCATTAAATACGTACTTTTGCGCCCACTCGTTTAAATATATTATTATTCAGTTGTACGCTTTTAGCGTGCAACCTGTTTATTATCAATCGTCCGCAACTACATATTTTATGCAAAGAGAAGAGATTATAAACCGCACCAACGCATTTCTGGTAGAGGATTTTGAAGTAGAGGAAACCGCCCTGCTGCCCAATGCAGACCTGAAGGAAGCGCTGGATCTGGACAGTCTCGATTATATAGATCTGGTGGTGGCTATCGAAAGCAACTTTGGCTTTAAGGTAAAGGCGGAAGACTTTCAGTCCATGCATATAATGGATGATCTATACACCTATATCTCCAACCGTATCGCCGCTTAACTTCACTTTCTTTTTCAGATGGCAAAACCCGCCTGGGATGGCCGCTCCCGCGGCAATAAGCTGGGTTACAATATTTTTATAGGCTTGCTGCGCAGGCATGGTCTGCGCCCTGCCTACGGGCTGCTTCATCTGGTTGCCCTTTATTACCGCCTTTTTGTACCGGCCGCTACGCGGCCATTGCGCTATCTGTATGAAAAGAGGCTGGGGTTTTCACGCATCCGTTCGGCCATGCTGATCAAGCAAAATATCCTTTTTTTCGGGCAGACGCTTATTGACAAGATTGCCGTGCTGGCGGGTGGCGGCGGCGCACTTACATTCGAGCATGAAGGCATTGAATATCTGGAAGAAATGGTGCGCCTCGGCGAGGGCGGCATCATTGTAAGCGCTCACTTGGGCAACTGGGAGGTAGCCGGGCATTTACTGAAGCGAATAGAGGCTCCCATCAATGTGCTGATGTACGACGGCGAAGCCGAGGCGCTGAAGAAACAGATGAGCCAGTTTGAGTCCAGGCGCAGCTTCAATATCATTTATATCCGCGAAGATCTTTCCCATATCTACGAAATATCAGCCGCGCT
Source organism: Chitinophagaceae bacterium (assembly GCA_965200035.1). GTDB lineage: Bacteria > Bacteroidota > Bacteroidia > Chitinophagales > Chitinophagaceae > UBA1952. The sequence continues at coordinate 4,290,417 of OZ241334.1, forward strand.
GCGGCGCAATGAATTTATCTGCCTTCATGCCGATCGTTTCCGCCCCGGCAACCGGGTTATGATGCACGATTTTCTGGGTGAGCAGGCGGCCTTTCCGGCAGGTCCATTTATCCTCTCTTCCAAGCTGCGGGCGCGCACCATTTTTGTATTTGCTTTTAAAGAAAGTACCTTTCACTACCATTTCGTTGCGTGGCCATCCAAAGTGTATGAAGGCCGCGGGATGACCGGTGCAGATGCCATGCTGGATGATTTTGTGCAGCTGCTCGAAGAGCAGGTGAAGCTGCATCCGGAACAATGGTTCAACTATTACGATTTCTGGAAAGCCCAAGCCTGATGAACGCTACAAATACGGATGTACTTGCCTACCTGCCCCAAAGGCCACCCTTTGTCATGATCGATCGGCTGCACCGTGCGGATGATACGCTGATACAGACTTCTTTTGAAATACGTGAAGGGCATGAGCTGGTGAAAAACGGAGTATTTACGGAAGCAGGACTGGTAGAAAATATGGCGCAGACAGCGGCGGCCGGCACGGGCGCCAAAGCACGGGAAAGCGGACAGTCTGCGCCGGTAGGCTTCATTGGCGCGCTTAAAAATTTAATAATTAAAGAACTGCCGGGCATAGGTAAAACTATTACAACGGAGATTATCTTTGTGCACCAGGTTATGAACGCCCACGTGGTGCAGGGTACAGTGAAAATGGATGGTCGTGAAATAGCTGCCTGCGAGCTAAAAATTTTCCTTCAGGAATAATCCATAAAATCTACCGCAACTATGAAAAAACTATTGCTGCTGGCGCTGGCCTGCGCCATCTCCTGCTCAGGCTTTGCCCAAAAGAACAAAAAGAACGATAACCGGAGAGATCGGGATAACGACCAGATGGAAGAGCGCCAGTCTGCACCGCCCAGAAAAGTGCTGCGCAGCGATGAGCCGCTTACCTGGCTGGGTCTCGACTTTACACAGGTTGCCTTTATCGGCAGCGCTACACAGTATGGCAGCGCGGGCGAAATAACCGATGACCAGATCCGCGACAAGTATGTGCCTGCATGGAATGACCTGTTCCTGAATGAGCAAAAAAAGTTTGACGTTCCCAAATACCTGAACCGCAGCGATGTTGCGTATGCGGTCAGCGTCACAGAGAAGATCAATAATAAAAAAGCCCCGAGATCCTACTTCTCTGATGATCCGGGCGAGTTTCATCACCTGGATGAAGCCGCAGTTGCCCGGCTGGTAAAGGGCTATGACTTCATGGGCAAGAAAGGAGTGGGCGTCGTTTTCTTTATCGAGGGGATGAGCAAGGGCAAAACGATGGCTTCCGCCTGGGTTACTTTTGTGGATATGGGCAGCAGGAGCGTATTGCAGACAGCGCGCATCGAAGGCAGAACGAGCGGCTTTGGATTCCGCAATTACTGGGCAGGCGCTTTTCTGAACATTCTTAAAAACGTGAGCGACGAGATGCGTTAATTTTGCTACGCTTTGAAGACACTCACTCACACTACAGAAATAGACGTTAAGTTCAGCGAGGCCGATCCGCTGGGTATTGTATGGCACGGGCATCATGTACGTTATTTTGAAGACGGACGTGAAGCATTCGGCGCAGCCTACGGCCTCCGCTATCTGGACCTATACCGCAGCAATATTGTGGTGCCCATCATCAGTATCCATTGCGACTATAAGCGTATTCTTCGCTACGGTCACCGCATCCGCCTCGAAACTAATTATATTGATATGCCGGCTGCAAAGCTGCGCTTTGAATATTCCGTTTTTGATCTTGCCACCGACGAGCAGGTAGCTACAGGCTATTCGGTACAGGTTTTTATGGAGAAAGAGACGATGGAGCTGATGCTTACCCTACCGCCTTTTATGCGGGAATGGAAGGAAAAATGGCTTTCCTGATTTAATACTGATCTTTGCAAAAATGATTGAAAGCAGCCCCTCCAAAAAATGAGGGGCTGCTTTCACTAAACACCTGACATTTATAAAATGATGCAGCCCGTTTATGCCATTGCCTCTAACATTACCACCTCACTGGGAATGAGCACGGCTGCCGTATGGGACGCAGTAATCAAAGGTGAGACAGGCATCCGGCTGCATGAAGATGCGGCATTCAGCGCCTCACCATTCTGGGCTTCGCGCATCGATGAGGCTAAGTGGAAAGACATTCAACACGCGACAGCGCGCTACAATAATCTTACTGCTTTTGAGCAGCTGGCACTTTACTCCGCGCTGGATGCGCTGAGCCGGTATTCTGCTGCTATTGACTTTGGTAAGACTGTGCTGATAGTCGCTACCACGAAAGGCAATATTGAAGACCTGGAGCGCACACCTGACGATCGCAATTTGCTTTCCTCAAGTGCGGCGGCTATTGCAAAGTCTTTAGGTATTCATTCAACTCCTGTAGTTGTATCTCATGCCTGCGTGTCCGGCGTTACGGCGCTGCTTTATGGGATGCGCCTGTTGCAGAATGACCGGTATGAACATGCTGTTGTGGTGGGGGCCGACCGGTTTACCCGTTTTGTGCTGAATGGATTCCAGTCTTTTCAGGCTGTGGCCGATAGTCCCTGCCGCCCTTTTGACGCCAACCGTAAAGGCATTAATCTCGGTGAAGCCGCTGCTACCATCATCCTGAGCAAAAGCAGTACAGACAGGCCATTGGCAAGGCTGGCAGGCGGCGCTACATCCAACGATGCGAACCATATATCCGGCCCTTCACGAACGGGCGCGGAATTGGCGCTGGCTATTGGCCGCGCGCTGGCTGAAGCTGATATCTCCTCTGCAGCAATCAATGCTGTTTCGGCTCATGGCACTGCCACTATTTATAATGATGAGATGGAGGCCAAAGCCTTTGCTCACGCCGGACTTCTGCATGCAGCTATCCATAGTATGAAAGGCTATGTAGGGCATACGCTCGGGGCCGCAGGTGTGCTCGAAAGTGCTATGATTCTGGAAAGCCTGGGCAGGCAACAGATGATTCCATCCATTGGTTATAAAGATCATGGCGTATCTGAGCCATTGATCATTTCCACTTCTGCTGAAAATGCCGGGCTTGATTATGTGCTGAAGACAGCCTCCGGATTTGGCGGATGCAATGCGGTTGCAGTCTGGGCTAAAGGATAACATTTACTTATAATTATTTTTTCCCTCCTACCTATTATTCGGAACCAATAATATAATAATGTGACTAATTGTCATTTTGTATAATCTTGATTTACATGAGATAGAAGAGTAAAATATTTTTAATTAAATATTTTGATATACAAATTTGATCTTGTAATTTTGTATTCTTATGAATATAGAGCGCGGATATAAGACTGATTTAAAATTCAAAAGCTTGTTAGAGGCAATTAAGTATTTCTCTGATGAACAAGTATGTAGGCAATATTTAGAGTGTAAGCGTTGGAATGGCCAAGTCACTTGTTTGCATTGCAAACATGATGCAGTGATGCGTTTGGGTGATGGTAAGACGTATAAGTGTAAAAAGTGCCGCAGAAAGTTTAGTTTAACATCCGGTACAATTTTTCAAGACAGCAATTTACCTTTAAGCATTTGGTTACCTGCAATTTATATGATGAGTAGTCATTGGAAGGGGATTAGTTCGGTTCAGTTAGCTAAGCATTTAGGAATACAACAGACTACTGCATGGTATATGGGTCAGCGGGTTCGCAAGATGATAGCAGCTAAGAATATGGAGATGCTTGCGGGTGTTGTTGAGGTGGATGAAAGTTATATGAAGGATGGTAAGAAACTCGGTGCACGGACAGCAAAAATTAGGGGGACTACAGGGTAGGAGTTTGAAGGAACAAACGCCTATGATTGCAATGAAGCAACGTAATGGTAAGGTGGTTATTGCCGCTATTCCTAATACGCAAAAATCAACGCTATTGGCGGCGATTAAGAAGCATATTGCAGCGGGTTCAACGATTGTAACGGATGGTCTTCCTGCTTATAAGGGCATATCTAAGACAGGTATTTATAAGCATGAGGCTTTGAACCATTCTAAGAAGGAGTACGTGCGTAATGGATTTCACACAAATAATGTAGAGAGTGTTTGGGCTTATGTAAAGCAGTGCTGGTATGGTACACACCATTGGATCAGCAGTAAGCATCTGTGGCTTTATTGCGCAGAATGGGCTTTCAAGTACAATACAGGTGCCAATTCAAAGGCAAGGAATAGGATTAAGAATTCTCAGCGTTTTGAAGCTATAATGGATATGTTTAGCGTTCAAACTACTTGCAAGCAGATAGTAGATTTTGTACCGGATTACGCAATAGCGGCTTAGGAGATGGATTTGCGTAGTTCATTAGATAAGTCGTCTCTGCGATAATCAAATTGAGAATAAAACTGACCGGACTGAAATTTGCTAAATGGTATCATTGTTTCAAACCAATCGTCAACCTCGGACTCTTCGTTATTTTGAACGCTCATATCTGCCTTAACTATCTTGGCTCTAATATGTGCTCGATACGATTCGATCTCTGTATGCAGTTCGAGTTTTGAATCCATAAATAGCATCAATCGCTCAAAGAAATATTGAATGTTTATCATTACGAAAATATCAATTGACTTGACTTTTCCGCTGAGTGGCAAAAGCTCACGTTGACAGATTGCTCCGAGGTAATCATTGAATCCCGGAAAATCGAAATAGGGATTTGTTTGAACAATTATCGGGTGGATAGTACAATCTTCAATTTTTAATTTCATATCAGCCGCTTTCTCGTCAATCCTGTGAAACGATGTATCAGTTTTCAAAAGCGTTTCAATGTTTCTCTTTATTTGTGGTATCCCCTTTTTCTCTATAAATTTTTTGTCTAGTTCCGCTGTGATTCGATCATACGAACCTGACTGGATCGTATCTGAACTTAGCAGCAAGTCTTTAAACTCTATGATGAAAATGTGGTTAGCATGTCTGTAGTATGCATCCGGATTGAAAAGATCGTTATCCTCGAAGAATAATAATGTATCGTTTGACCTGCTGAAACATGAAGTCATTATACCACGGAACAATATTTCTTCAGAAAATCTTTTACCAATCTCAGATTTAAAATCTCCCAATGATTTAATTTTGCTACTAACCCCTGAATTATTATAAAAGGCGAATATAAAGCTGCTAAATAGCGCATTGAACACATAATACCAATGCAGTACTAAATAGACATGATCCCATGTTTTAAAAATAGGTTTCTCTTTAAGTCCCCGATAATCAAATTGTTTGGCTAAATCATTTTGGATGTCCTCTGGTCGTATGGCCATCAGGTTAAATATAGGTTCATCTTTATCACCACCAACAGTGAAACTGTAATCAAGTAGTTTGCCGCCATCGCGCACTTTTTGTAGATTAGCTACAATCAAAGCTTCTAAAATATACATGTACTCTTGCCCAGAATTAAAGCCCAGCGAGGCGAAGTATTTTCGAGCATATGGAGCAAACTGACTATCAGATTCAAAGAATGTTGCCAGAGCACGCCCTTTAAAGCGTTCAAACACTGGCTCCGGCCTGATTGAAAATTCAAATTGCTTTAAGAAATGTGGCCACATTAATCTGTGCAAATAAATTCCACCTCTATTTGCGGCATGTTGAATTTCGATATCAAATCTTTGATAGTCTTCTTTAATGAGTTCATCCATAACAACGACATAAGCCTTCAATAGTCTTAGCATTAAATCAAATGGAACATTCTCTTGACTAATGTCTCGAAAGTTCAATATTTCTCGTTGAATGAATTCAACAGTATAAGGCAGCGCAAATAATTCATAGCCCTGAAGAAATTTAGGTATGACATTATCAGCAAAATGTTTTTTAGTCAAATCATCAAAATACGGTTCAAATGTGTTTAAGATAAAAACCTGTGTAGCAGGATTATCATCTTTTATTACCAAAGCATTATTAATAGCGGAGAATACCAAAATCACCATTTGGGATGGGATATCCTTCAATAACAATTTCGCGTCTGGAGGTGGGCCACTAAATAAATGGTGATATTCAAAAACCGTTGCACTATTCATGGTTATTGGGTTTAAAGAAATTTATCAGAACCTCGTTTCCTAATGTAGGCTCCCCTAAAAACTGGTCGAATTGGAATTAGAGGTTTGAGTTGGCTCATAAAGGTATTTCAAATATCTTATCCACAAGTCCGCGCTATACGGCAGGGACAGCTGAAGAGCTATCCTGCCTACGCGGATTTGTGGATAAGGCTTCTGCACTTTCATCGGCTGTCGCCTTGCTATTTTGCTTTTCCTGATTGGCGTAGTCTACCGGTGAGAGGTAGCCCAGCGCCTTGTGTGGGCGCTCATGATTATAATCCAGACGCCAGGCTTCACACCTCATCCGTGCTTCGCTCAGGCTCTCAAACATCCAGCTGTTCAGTAACTCACGTCTCATCGATCCGTTCTTCCGTTCAATGTAGGCGTTCTGCATCGGCCTTCCCGGCTGGATATAATGCCAGCTTACCTTGTGTTGCTCGCCCCATTGTTCCATCAGATGGCTAATGAACTCTGGTCCGTTGTCACTTCTTATATTGGCCGGCTTTCCCCTCAGTACTACAACCTGGTCGAGCGCCCTTTGCACCCTGAGCGCAGGCAGTGAGGGGTCCACCTCAATCTTCAGCGACTCACGGTTATAGTCATCGATGATGTTCAGTACCCGGAACTTACGGCCATCGCTAAGCGCATCGCTCATAAAATCCAGCGACCAGCATTGATTAGGGGCTGTAGGCACTACCAAAGGCTGCTTCACCCGTTCGGGCAACCGCTTCTTTGATCTTCGTCTGATGTTCAGACGCATAGCCTTGTAAACCCGGTAGAGCCGCTTATGGTTGATCTTTTCACCCTTGTTCCTGAGCCGGTAATAGCAGGACCAGAACCCAATGGCCGGGTGTTTTGTGGTAAGGGCGGACAAGTGATCTTCCAGTTTACGGTCGTCCTTTTGCCTGTGTTTGTAACGGTAGGTGCTGCGGCTGATGGCCGTCATGGCACATGCCCTGCTGACGTTGCAGCCTTCTTCGGTGACAAGCAGGCCCACAACTTCTCTCTGATCAGCAGGGCCTACCATTTTTTTGCCACTACGTTCCTGAGCGCCTGAAGGTCAAAGCTAACCTCGGCATACATCTTCTTATACTGTGCCAGCTCGGCTTCGAGCTCTTTGACGCGCTTTACCTCGCTGATCTCCATGCCGCCGTACTTTGCCTTCCAGTTGTAGAAGGTCGCTTCTGAGATGCCGAGTGCACGGCTGATGTCTTTGACAGATTGGCCGGCTTCCTGCTGCTTGATTGCAGATACGATCTGGCTCTCTGTAAATTTGGATTGCTTCATCCCTGATGTTTCTGTTTTAAAGTTAGAGATTATCCCTACTTACAAAACGGTCAACTTCCGGGGAGCCTACAAAACTATCTAATGAATAGAAATTGTCATAAATTTGAAAACAGTTGTATTATTTACCGGGAGGAACAAACATGATCGGTATCAATTAAAAATTACGGAATGTTCATTATCTGGTTTGGCGCATTTACAGGTCAGGCTAATATTGCTCATCCACTCAGAATGTCTTTAGCCGGTAAAGTGAAAAATATGAGCAACCATACAAACCACTATCATGCAAAGAAAAGACAGCATTCAGCCCACTGCCAAAACCCGAAAGTATAGCCGGGCAAAAAAGAAGATGCGCTTTGTTGCACGGCCGGTACAAATGACGCTTCAGTTTTACAGCGCAATCACCCGTGAAAAGCTACTGTCAGAAATAGAGCAGGCCGATCCACTCTCGTACTGGTTTTAGTGCAATCTTGCCACTTAGTTTATCCGGAAGATCGCTTCATACTTTCACAGCTTGAAAGGCAGGATGCGCACGCAACGGATGTCAATGAAAAGACCACGCTTTGCAGCGTGGTCCTGACTGAATGATCTGTACAAGTCATTCAAAATGGCACCGGGCTTTGGTATACTATGGCTGCGATTGTAATCAGATACCGCCTTATACCGGCAGATATTTATTGAACACTTCTCCGCTTTTGAGCGTCGTTGAGCTCTCCAATTTTAGTATTTTTTGCTCTTTAAAAATGGAAAGACCGTGCCCGATTGCAACGGGATTTATGCTGAAATGATATTCGTCAATAAGATTCTCGCTGATGAGCGAGCTTACGAAAGCTACACCGCCATATACGATAATATCCTTGCCCGGCTGCTTTTTCAACTCGTTTACAGCGGTGGCAAGATCGCCGTTCTCCACCTCTATATTTCTTCCACTGATGGCCGTCTGCGTACGGCTGAAAACAATCTTGCGCATGTTGACCATTCGCTGTGCCAAGCCATGTGCGGGGCTGTCGGATTGATTGTCAAATACATTTTCCCAGTGCTCGACAAAGCCGGGGACCATCTTGCGGCCCATCAAAATAGTATCGCAGCTATCGGCCAGTTCAATGCCTTTTTTAAGATCATCATCACCCTGTTCGCCGCCGGAAACCCACATCCAGTCCATCTCGCCGTTTGGCCCTGCTACAAAGCCATCAACAGTCATTTGTATCTGTAATTTTAATTTGCGCATAGAGATCGTTTTTAAAAAGTGATTGTGTTCTTTTATACAGCAAATCTCTGCAAAAGCTACCTGATATTATAGGTGTGAACGCGACTAAATAGGGGGTGATTCAGGCCAGGATTATAAAGGTCTTATGCCTTCCTTGATTTAATCTTTTCTGTTCACTCTCGTACCGGTCAGGGAAAACAGCCAGTTCCTGCCGGGCATTGGCCGGAATCCAACCACTTCATACTGTACGTCCGCTATATTCTGGCATTGAACATCTATCCGCCACAATGTCTTTTGCGATTTCAAGCTGTACCCGAGCTGTATATTGCCGGTATAATAAGGCTGCAATACCTGTGATTCATCGCTGGTGATGTACCGGTATCCGGTGTAGGAATAATTGTAATTCAGATCAAAGTTTTTCCAGCTCAATCCTGCATTAGCCACCCCGCTCCATACAGGCGTATAAGGTATCTGCCGGCCTACACTATTGTCATTGGTGATGTAGCTGGTGGTTGCCGTAGCGCGTGTATAAGAGCCACTGGCGCCGATCCGCCATTGCAGACTGCCGGTCTGTACGAGCAGTTTATTTTCTGATTCCAATCCTCGGCTGTGCACTGATGCAAGGTTGTGAGGTGTCCAGATAGCGCCGCCGAGCCAGATGATCCAGTCTTTGATATACCGGTTGTAGGCTGCTGCGCTGTGCTCAAAAAAAGTGTGGTCACCGATCTTCTTCTGAATGGTGTAGCCTGCATCCATATGCCAGCCTTGCTCCGGCTTTAAATCTTTGTTGCCGCCGGGATTATAATAAAGCTCGTTCAGCGTAGGATTTCTATAAGTACGCTGCACATTGGCCTGCAGCTTCAGCCACGAGGCGGCCTGATAAGAACCGTTGAGCCCGGGGAGAAATATAGCTTTATCATCAATCCACTCTGCACGTGCGTTGAGCGCGGCATCCAGCTTTTGCTGCAGGAAAGAATGATTAAATGATCCTGCAATGGCCGTTCTGAGCTGATGATGATTTTCTGCTTCATTCAGAAACATGTATTGCAATGGAACGAATAACAGGAAACGACTATCACGGGAAAGATTTTTTTCCCAGCCTGCTTCTGCAAAGAAATGATGCGTGATGGCATTGCTCTGTAGGGCAATCGTACTATCCTGATACTTCAGCGCATCGCACAGATAGGCTGTTTTGATGTACCAGTGTTGCCTCCGGTCGTGCTTCCAATCGGCAACGATACGTAACGCATTATCCTGCTGCATTTTTACGGAATAGGCTTCAAACAATGCGGGCGGAATCTGTCGGTAATAGCTCTGCGCCCAGCTTTGCACAGAAATCGTATTGAAGGCATCGGCTTTATAATCTATACGCAGCATGGCGCTGATGCTGCCAAGGCTATCATTGATCATTTTATGGGCATTACCATCTGAACTTCTGAAATTAAAATCATTCTTTGAAGACTGGCCGAACAGTTTAAGAGACGCGCTCCATTTTTTCTGCGTGAGCTGCGCTTTCAGCGCGGCTATATGCTGGTGAAAACTGCCATATCCCATTGATAAGCTTTCTTCATCTCCCTTCTTAAAATCCGGCACTTTCGATGATAGCACCAAGGCGCCGCCCACATTACCACTTCCAAGCAAAGCCGCACTGCTGCCGTACACTACGTGCACTTCATCCATTAAAAAGATAGGCATCAATGAAACATCAGCAATGCCGGAGGCCGCATTCTGTAAGGGCACGCCTTCCCAGATCACCTGAGATTGTGCCGCTGACGCTCCGCGAAAATTCAGGGTCGCCGAGTTATTGAAGCCATATGCTTTTACAAATACCGGAAGCTGCCGGGCAAGCATGGTTGCCAATGTCTGCTGCTGATAGTGCTGCAAGACCGATGAATCTATGGTAATGATTTTTTGCCCCGGTCCGTAATTATTCAGCTTGCTCTCGGTGCTGCCTACATCCTGCTTTTTGTAGCTGCGCACATCCACATCCTGTAAAGTATCTGCAATGATCTGTGCCTTAACTGATGACGAAATTGCAGTAAAAAAGAACAGCATTACAGTGGGTAATGCTGCGCTGATAAATATTTTGATATGATGTCTGTATCCCGGCATCAGTCAAATAAGAAATGCCCCGGCCCTACTCCGGTAGCAAACGTTTTGAGCAATTGCCCCTGCTGATTGTACACACTGACCGCGCCGCGTTGGGTGAATCCTTTGGGATCGCCGACATATATATGACCGGTACCCGGCTGAATGCCGAGCGCCCAGTAATACTGAAAGCCTTGTGTGGGAATGAATGGCTGTGCCGGCAAAGCAGCATCATGAATGCCCATGCGGTAAACGCCGTTGTTGGCGGTGCTTCCATCGTACTTTACCTCAATAAAGTAAAGTGTATCTTTTGTCTCATTAAATACCGGACGCAATGGATCTGCGCCGGAGTTAAAGACATAGACCTGAAGCTGCTGATTGGTGACCGGATCTATGCGCGTGAGCGTAGCCGTTTTCCCGTCATATACATTGCCCGCCATTACCCAAAGTTTCTGTTCTTTATCTACCAATACTTCCTGCGGCGCTCTTCCGGGCAGCGCTATGCTATCCGTTATCTGATCGGCGCCCAGTGAAGGTGTTACAGCAAAAAGCTTGCTGCAGGCGGTATCCCACAGAGCTACATAAGCTTTACCATTCAGCAGCGCCATACCCTCAGGATTTTTGTAAGGCATGATGACAATGCCAAAGCTTATCTGCGCATTTGCTGCAGGATTGATCTTCGTGATATTGTTGGTAAATAATGAGCTCACGTATGCTTTTTCGCTGCTGACCGGAAGAATATAACGTGGAGTATTTACACCAATCAAGCCTTGTGAGCCTGTTGGCCCGGTTAATTTCCAGGTATTCCGGTCGATTACTTTAATGAGGCCACTATTGTTGACACAAAGAAAATAGCGGTTATCAAATCTGGTGATGCTTTGAAAAACATCGCCTATGCTCTGCCCGTTTGCGGCGCTGTAGATATCTTCATAAACGCTGTCTTTATCCGGCAGGTAAAGTGTAAGCGCACTGTTGCCATTTCCCAGGCTTCCTTCGCATACCACGAGTACTCTTCGGCTGGTATCGCTGACAGGTAATGGCTGCGGGTCTTTATCTGTTCCTTTGATACAGCCGCTGGTCAGTATCAACAGGAATACAATTACTGCCTGAATACTTTTCCGGTCCATCTGTTTCCTTTTTCATCCTGTGTGATTATGTAATAGATGCCGGGGCTGAAGTTTCCTAATGAGAGCTGAGTGCTTTCCTGTACCGCCTGACGCACCAGCAATACCCGTCCGGCGGCATCGCTCAACTGAATAAATGTACCAATGGGTGCGCCAACTAGCAATTGATCGGTAACCGGATTGGGATACAATACCAGATCTGCATTATGCGGCGTTGCCATACCTGAAGGAGTAAGCTGATGCAGCACACCAACAGCATCGAGATCAAAGCCTCCTGTAGGAAACATGGTCGGGAAGGGATCATTGATCTTATTTCCGGAATCATCTAAGCTGCCATGCGCGCCAATCGACCCAATGACGTCAATGACGCGAATGTGTGTGATATGATCGATATCAAGACCAATGGTATCAGCCAGTTCGTGCAGATCAAACGGAGTACCAAAGCCGCCGATGTACTTACCGGCCAGATTGTTCAGCAGACGCGCGTTCATATAATCCAGCCCGATGACGCTGGATAACTGGCTTGTCGGCTGCGTCATAGAGGTAGCCGGAAAGCGAAAGAAGTGAGCCCCATCGGAGCTCACTTCTACAAATGCCAGTTCAAGGAATGCTTCTTCAGGATTGGCGGGATTGAGAAACCCATTTTCAAAAACAGCAAAGTCTGCGCCCGGTCCGTCTATAATAGGACTGGCAAACGTGAGCACAGCTATGCCACTGTCGCCCAGGCTCACCACGTTGCCATCCGCCCTGCCAAGCGCCAGCGAGCTATCGCCCGACTGGGCATAGCCCGCAGCGGCACTGTCGATCTGCTGGAGGCCGCGTCGGATACGGCAGCCATTAGCCCATCCGGTAATGGTCGTGCTGTTTTTGGATATGGCTTCACTGCCTGCAATGCCTGCCTGCGGTGCAAACTGAGCTTTTGCTAATGCAAAATTCAACATGCAGCATGTAAAAATGGCGATCTTGCTGAAGAATTTAAATGTCAAAACAAATTGCTGTTTTTGCTTACTGCTTGATAAAACGTAACATCGCGCTGCCTTGCTGCCCATCGAGCCGCAGCATATATACGCCGTTTGCAAAGGTAGCCGTGTTGAAGCTCATTTTACCTATCGCTGCCGGCTGTGTAGCCATCAGCTTACCAGTCACATCATACACAGAAACCTGCTTTACATCTGCATCGGTGATCTCCACGTAGAGGTTATTGGTTGCAGGATTAGGATATACTTTGGCAAAGTTCTGTGCAGGTACATTTTTGATGCCGATCGGGACTGCCAGTGAGATATTATCCAGGCAGAAGAACGCAGGAGTAAGCATACCATACATATTGGTATCAGAAGAGCTGAGGTCGAAAGACAGGCTGTCCGCACTGATGATCTTAGTGAGGTTTACCCTTGTCCAGTCTTTGATGATGTAGTTTTTTGTGCTGTCGGCAGAGCGAAAATCCGCCAGATAGAATTCAACCGTGTCCGTCATCCGGATCTGATTGCCCCAATGGCGGTAGCCGCGGATCACCAGCTTGAACCAGTCCGGATCATGGCCGGTAACGCCGCCAAACTTTTTCGCCAGCCCGTCGCCATCCCGCATACTATTGTAAGCGTAAGTGCTGTTGGTCACATACATGCTGCTCATGGTGAACCAGTTATGATTTTCAATGGTATCGTGGGAAATGTTGCGCACCTGTATGTTGTGGGCCGTATTATAGCCCGGAGTAAAGACCGCATATTTAGCGGACCCGCCATAGCCTTTACCGGCTTTTGCTGAGTACAGATTTCCGGAGCCGCTGGTTACGCTGTCTGTCTTGTTGGAATAAGCGAAGCCACCCGACCAGAAGCCGCCATAAGTAGTGTCATATACATAGGGAAAGTGAACGATGCCCTCATCAAAGCCGTCATCCTGAAGATGATGCATCTTATTGACATAAAAGGTATCGCTGCCGGTGAGCGAAAAGTTCTCGAAGGTGATGATGCCCTGCGCCTGCACGAAGAAAGGGATAAAGGCCAGTGCGAATAGTAAAAGTTTACGCATAGTATGGTGAGTTTTAGAACCCGGATGTTTTAAACACCGGCACACGAAAACTAATTATAAAGAAAGCAGCCAGCGCTACATATCTGCAGCTACCGATGCCTAACCTTGCTTTTAATTCCCGAAAGCCGGATAAGTATTGTGGCAAAGGCAGGTCTTCTGACTCGCTTCACTTTCTGCGGCCTTCCCATCCTTATTGGTCGGACAGTGGCAATTAATCGTACAGAAAGCTTTGGATGAAGCTTACAGCATCGGGTAATGTCCAGGATTTACACCTGATTCCCTTTTCATTCCGCGCAGGCGCGGAAACCATTTGCTGATGTAAAGGTAAAGTTCAAATTTTTGATTTTCCAAATATTGAACGGTACTTTTTTGTCATTTGACAGTTGCAGCTCTCTGGCGCAGCGCTTCATACAGGATCATTCCCGCTGCCACGGATACATTCAATGAATCGAACTGGTTGTGCATGGGAATGCGTATGAGCTGGTCGGCACGCTTCAGCACATCTTTGGAAATGCCGGTATCTTCCGCGCCCATAACCACGCAGCTCGGTATCTGCAGATCTGATTCATACACGGGTACGCTGCCCCGCATTTCCGTACCCAGTATCTGGATGCCATTCAGCTTCAATACATCAATCGCCTGAGCTACTGATGGGATACGGCAGAGCATGATTTTGCGCAAGGCGCCTGCGGAGGTTTTGATGGCATCTTCCGAAAGCGATGCGCTATGGGCGGTAGGCATGATGATGCCCTGCGCACCGCTACACCAAGCCGTGCGCGCAATGGCGCCTATGTTGCGCACATCTGTCACTCCATCCAGCAAGATGAACAAAGGGGTTTCTCCTTTTTCCACTACATGAGAGATGGCATTCTGTAATTCGATATAGGTAAGCACTCCCGCCCATGCAACCACGCCCTGGTGCTGGGCTTTGGTCATGCCGTCCAGCTTTTCTACAGGTACCTGGCTGATGGGTATATTGAACTCGCGGGCTGCCTTTTTAATCTCTGATATTTCTTCGCCGCTGGCAGTTCGCAGCATAAAGATCTTCTCAACGGCATTTCCGCCCTGAATGGCTTCCAGCAAGGGTTTCCGGCCAATGATGAGTGGCATGGCGAAGCGGGCTGGTCTCTTGTTTGGTCTGTCCATTTTTTTCTTTAAAAAAGAAAGCGGCAAGCTGTTCACTCACCGCTTTGTCATATACTGTAACGGTTCAGGCCGCTGGCGCGTCCCGACCCTGCCTCTAGGCCATATTGTGAAACACCTGCTGTACATCATCATCTTCTTCCACACGGGCTATGAGCTTAAATACATCTTCCTGCTGCTCTGGCGTAATCTCAATGGTATTCTCTGGAATCCACTCGATCTCTGAAGAGATCGGAGTGATGCCGCGCTCTTCCAATGCCTTCTGCATATTGCCAAAATCACTGAAACCACACCGCACAATAATATTGTCTTCGCTGTCCGTACCCAGTTCTTCAAGGCCCGCATCGATCAGCTCCATTTCCAGCTCTTCGAGGTTAATGCCTTCATTCTTGATCTTAAACACACCAAGATGCTTGAATAGAAAACCAACCGAACCACTGTTGCCCAAACTGCCGCCCCCCTTATTAAAATGGGCTCTTACATTTGCCACGGTGCGCGTTGTATTGTCTGTAGCTGTAACAACCAGAACAGCGATGCCATGAGGTGCGTAGCCTTCATACAAAACCTCATCGTAGTTGCTCTGGTCTTTTCCGAGTGCATTCTTGATGGCAGATTCAATGCGATCCTTCGGCATATTCACCGCCTTGCCATTCTGCATTACGCGGCGAAGCGCAGGATTGGTATCCGGATCGGGACCACCTTTTTTTACTGCGATGGCAATTTCCTTACCGATACGGCTGAATTGCTTGGCCATGCGGTCGTACCGCGCGAACATGGTGGATTTTCTAACTTCAAATATGCGGCCCATAAGGGAATAGCTTCATTTATTTAAGGCTGCAAAAGTAATATGATTTAGCTGATTTGTTGATTAGCTAATTAGCGGACTCGTTAATATCCGTTTTACAAGAGACTTGGCTAGTCTTCTTTCACGAATTGCCACGTTGGGCACAGGAATAAATATTGATAAGTGAGCATTCATAGTAAAGACTGGCTAATCCTTAACAAAAACACCATTCCGGCATGGATTTTCGGTATAACCGTTTACTTTTGCCCCTAAATTTTAAGAAATTACTTCTTCATGGCAACTACAGCAGATATCCGTAATGGTATTATTTTAAAACTGGATGGCAGCCTTTACTCCGTTGTCGAGTTTGGTCAGAATAAAACAGCGCGTGCAGCAGCTAAAGTGTGGGCTAAGCTGAAAGGCGTCGACAACAGCCGTTCCATTGAGCATACCTGGAACTCTGGAGATACAATTTACCCTGTACGTGTTGAGCGCCGCAATTATCAGTTCCTTTATAAGGATGAAAGCGGTTTTAACCTGATGGATACCACTTCTTATGAGCAGATTGTGATCCCCGAGAGCAACATCGAGCGTCCGGAGCTTTATAAAGACGGCCAGGAATGCTTTGTGCTTGTGAATACTGAGACTGAGATACCAATGAGCGTAGAGCTGCCGCCAAGCGTGAACCTGCGCGTTACCTACAGCGAGCCGGGCCTCAAAGGCGATACTGCTACCAATACATTGAAGCCGGCGACTGTAGAGACAGGAGCTTCGGTAAATGTACCTTTGTTTGTAAATGAAGGCACGCTGATCAAGATCGATACCACAACCGGCAAATATCTTGAGCGCGTAAAGGAATAATTTTAATGCGGTAATGTGACAATGTGATAAAATGCGTGGGGATGTGATGTAGATGGGATAATTGCAGCACTAAATTCTTTATAGCGTATCACAGGTCCACATTCCATCGCATTAACGCGTTAGCCATAGTTTTTCACTCTCTTACATCGTAACCATGGAATACAAGCAAATACAGGAGCTGATCAAAGCGATCAACAAATCGAATATCAGTGAGTTGAGCATCAAGGATGGTGAATTTGAGATCACCATTAAGCAGATGCAGGCGGAAGCACAGTTCGTGTCTTTCCAGCATCAGCCAATGCAGCAGCAGATGATGCCTCCGATGCAGATGCAGGCTCAGCCAGCTATTCAGCAATCTGCAGCACCACAGACAGCGGCAGAAGCACCTGCAGCAAATACAGGCGGCAATGCAGGCACTCCTATTAAATCTCCGATGATCGGCACCTTCTACCGCAGCTCATCGCCCGATAAGCCCGCCTTTGTAAGCGTAGGCGACGAGGTAAAGAAAGGCCAGGTGCTGTGCATCATCGAAGCGATGAAGCTCTTCAACGAAATAGAATCTGAAGTAAACGGCCGTATCATCAAGGTATTGGCAGATGATGCTTCGCCGGTAGAATATGACCAGCCGTTATTTTTAGTAGAACCTATCTAATTTAAAATGCAAAATTCAAAATGCAGAAGCCTGTTTCATGCGGGTTGCATTTTGAATTTTGCATTTTGCATTTTAAATTAAAAAAAGTGTTTAAAAAAATACTGATTGCCAACCGTGGCGAGATCGCGCTCCGCGTGATCCGTACCTGCAGGGAAATGGGTATCCGCACTGTTGCCGTTTACTCTACTGCCGATAAGGACAGCCTGCACGTTAAGTTTGCGGACGAAGCTGTTTGCATTGGCAAGCCACAGAGCGGCGATTCTTACCTGAATATTCCGCACATCATGGCGGCTGCGGAGATCACTAATGCAGATGCCATTCACCCGGGTTATGGCTTCCTGGCAGAAAATGCCGGCTTCGCTGAAATCTGTGCCCAATACAATATCAAATTCATCGGTCCCACACCGGATATGATCCGCAAGATGGGCGATAAAATCACGGCCAAGGAAACCATGATCGCTGCCGGCGTGCCTTGTATTCCGGGTTCCGGCGGCTTGCTGGAAAGTGTGGAGGAAGCTGCAGAGCTTGCCAAAGAAATGGGCTTTCCGGTAATCCTGAAAGCTACGGCAGGCGGCGGCGGCAAAGGTATGCGCGTGGTGTGGGAAGGAAGCGAATTGGAGAAAGCCTATACAACTGCCAAGGCGGAAGCGGCTGCGTCTTTTAAAAATGATGGCATCTACATGGAGAAATTCGTGGAAGAGCCCCGCCATATTGAAATTCAGGTTGCCGGCGACCAGTTTGGTCACGTATGCCACTTGTCTGAGCGCGACTGCTCTATTCAGCGTCGTCACCAGAAGCTGGTGGAGGAATCTCCTTCTCCCTTCATGACCCCCGAGCTGCGGAAGGCCATGGGCGAAGCTGCTAAAAAGGCGGCCGGCGCTATCAATTATGAAAGTGTAGGTACTGTCGAGTTTCTGGTAGATAAGCACCGCAACTTCTACTTCATGGAGATGAATACCCGTATACAGGTAGAGCATGGCGTTACAGAAGAAGTGATCAACTATGATCTGATCAAAGAGCAGATCAAGATTGCTGCGGGTGTGCGTATTTCCGGTAAAGATTATGAGCCGGAGATGCATGCCATCGAGTGCCGCATCAATGCAGAAGATCCGTATAACGATTTCCGCCCGAGCCCGGGTACTATTACTGTGCTGCATACACCGGGCGGTCATGGTGTGCGTATCGATTCTCACATTTATGCCGGCTATACTATTCCGCCATACTATGATTCTATGATCTCCAAGATCATTGCCGTAGCGCAGACGCGGGAAGAAGCTATATGCACTATGGAGCGCGCCCTGAGCGAATATGTGATCGAAGGAGTAAAAACAACGATTCCATTCCATCAGCAACTAATGAAAAATAAAGAGTTCCGCGAAGGCGACTTCACGACCAAGTTTATCGAGAGCTTTAAGCTGGTATAAAAAATTGTCACTACAGCTACCTTCAAAACCGATTCTGTTTCAGCAGGGTCGGTTTTTTTACGTGAAAAACGGCTACCATTTAGTTCTAACCCAGAAAATTTATTAAAATTCAGATGTACTTTCTTCTATGATAGATATTACTTTTGCCGCATTATCGCACAACCATATTGTATAACAGGATCATGAAAAAGACGATTATCATTACCGGTGGCGCCGGATTTATCGGATCTCACGTAGTTCGCTTATTTGTCAATAAATATCCGGACTGTAAGATTATTAACCTGGATGCGCTTACTTATGCCGGTAATCTTGAAAACCTGAAGGATATTGAGCATGCGCCTAACTATCATTTTGAAAAAGCGGATATTACAGATGCTGCCCGACTGAGAACCGTATTTGAAAAACATCAGCCGGATGCGATTATTCACCTCGCCGCAGAATCTCATGTAGATCGGAGCATTACCGACCCGAATGCATTCATCGTGACGAATGTGATGGGCACTGCCAATCTGCTGAACCTTGCCAGAGAATTCTGGACGCTGAATCCGGCACATACACATGGTCATTTTCCGGACAAAAAAGAAGTTCACAATCTATTCTACCATGTATCTACGGATGAGGTGTATGGCAGCCTCGGCGAAACCGGTTTTTTCCTGGAGAATACTCCTTACGATCCGCAATCACCCTACTCTGCTTCCAAGGCCGCTTCCGACCATCTGGTAAGGGCTTATGGCAATACCTACGGGCTTCCTTTTGTGGTGTCTAACTGCTCGAACAATTATGGTCCCAACCATTTCCCGGAAAAGCTCATTCCACTTTGCATTTCCAATATCCTGAACGAGCGTCCGCTGCCGATTTACGGTGATGGAAAATATACGCGCGACTGGCTTTTTGTGCTCGATCACGCCACTGCGATTGATCAGATATTCCACGAAGCGAGAATCGGTGAAACTTATAACATAGGAGGTTTCAATGAATGGCAGAACATTGATCTGGTAAAGGAACTGATCAAACAGATGGATGAGAAATCAGGTAAGCCGGCTGGTCATTCCGAGCGTCTTATCACATTTGTAAAAGATCGTCCGGGCCACGACAAGCGCTATGCGATCGATGCTACCAAGCTGAATAAAGAGCTGGGCTGGAAACCATCAGTGACTTTTGAGCAGGGCCTGTCCCAGACAATAGACTGGTACCTTCAGAACGAAGACTGGCTAAACCACGTAACCAGCGGCGATTATCAGCATTATTACGAAAAGCAGTATAATTAAATAAAATGATCAATATGGTGGAAATGTGATGGGATGTATACCATTAATGCATTTTGCCGGACTTGATTACATTCACCAGATTCCATCACATTCCCCCACATTATTAAAAGATGAAAGGAATTATCCTTGCCGGTGGATCCGGTACCCGTTTATACCCGCTGACTATTGCTGTAAGCAAACAGCTGATGCCTGTATACGATAAGCCTATGGTCTATTACCCGCTCAGTACGCTGTTGCTGGCGGGTATCCGGGAAATTCTGATCATCACAACTCCTGAAGATCAGGCTGGCTTTAAGAAGCTGCTTGGCGATGGCAGCCAGATCGGCTGCAGCTTTGAGTATGTGGTTCAGCCCCGTCCGGAAGGTCTGGCGCAGGCATTTATTTTAGGGGAGGAATTTATCGGAACAGATCCGGTGGCGCTGGTATTGGGTGATAATATTTTTCATGGCTCGGGCATGGGTGTTCTTTTACAGCAAAAAGCGAACCCTGACGGCGCAGTGGTATTTGCATATCAGGTACAAGACCCGGAGCGCTATGGTGTAGTCGAGTTCGATAAAGATTTTCGTGTGTTGAGCATCGAAGAAAAGCCAACTGATCCAAAATCCAACTATGCAGTTCCCGGCCTCTATTTCTACGATAACAGCGTGGTAGAGATTGCAAAGAATATGAAGCCTTCGCCACGCGGCGAGTTGGAAATCACGGACGTAAACAAGATTTATCTGGAGAAAGGCAAGCTCGAAGTAGGTGTCCTTGACCGGGGTACAGCATGGCTCGATACAGGTACTTTTGACTCGCTGATCGAAGCCGGTGAATTCATCGAAGTGATTGAAAAACGCCAGGGACTGAAGATCGGCTGCATTGAAGAAATCGCTTACCGCCAAGGGTGGATCGATGATGCGCAGATGGAAAAGCTGAGCGCTCTTTATATGAAAAGCGGATACGGTGCTTATCTGAAAAAGCTGATCGGTCACCGCTAGGCTGCAGAGCGGGAAATTTCACTTATTTTCGGCTTTATGAATGTCTTACTGAATGCATCCAACCTTCGCTTCGGCGGCGGCTATACCGTTGCATACAGTTTAATCAAGGCTATTGCACCCTTGCGTCCCCAGGACCATTTCTATGTAATACATCCGGCGGGTACAAGATATAATGGTCTTGCAGGGCCGAATATAACTTTACTCCCGGTATCCCGCACCTTCCATCATTCCTTTCCAGAACGGCTCAGATACAATCACTACATTTTTCCTAAATGGTGTAAAACTTATTCGATTGATAAGGTCGTGAGTCTGGGAAACATTGCTTTTCCGGCTAAGGGGAGGCCGCATTTATTGTATTTACAGATTCCGCATATCGTATATCCTGAGTCGGTAGTTTGGCAGCGCATGGATTGGAAAAGTTTTCTGCGCAACAGCATCATGGATCAGGTAATAGCTTTATATCTACGTCATGCTACTACTTATGCCGTACAAACGCCGGTGATGAGGACTCGCTTTTGCCACCGGTTCAATCTGAGCGAAGAACGGGTAAAAATCATCCCCAATGCGGCGCTGCCCAAAGCTTTCAATCCGGAAAATAGCAGGCAGCCTTTTAAAGATGCTAAGCCTTACAAATTTCTTTTCCTGAGCAAATGGTATGCGCACAAAAACTTTGAATGCCTGTTGCCGCTGGCTCAATTGATTAAAGAACGTAACCTTCCGGTACAGATATCTCTGACTATAGAAAAAAGCGAATCCGCGGGTGCCGCAATGTTACTGGAAAGCATTGAGCAGGCTGGCCTGCAACAGATCATCACTAATCTGGGCAATATTTTCATGAGCGAAGTTGGAGACACGATTCTTGCCCACGATACCATTTTCCTGCCCTCTCTGCTGGAGTCTTTTTCAGGAGTATATGCAGAAGCCCTGGCTTACGGGCGGCCCATCTTTACCAGTAATTATGATTTTGCCACGTCACTACTGGAACAATGCGCTTTTTATTTCGATCCACTGAAACCAGAGCACATTGCAGATGTGATGGCACATGCCATTGATCATCCGGACGAGGTTGAAGAAAAGCAGATCATGGCACACAAGCTGGCCGCATCTATGCCGGACTGGAATACCATTGCCGCCGATTTTTCAATCCTTTTAGATTCATTCAGCTGATGTGCGGCATTGCAGGGTGCGTTGGGCGTAAGATGCGGCCGGAAGAGACACAGCAAATACTGGCCCGCATAGCACACCGCGGACCGGACGATGCAGGCTCATTCACATACCAGCATGTATGGCTGGGCAATACGAGGCTGGCCATTCAGGACCTTAGTCCTCGCGGACACCAGCCTATGCGCAGCGCAGATGGCCGCTATGCACTGGTCTATAATGGAGAGATTTATAACAACCAGGAACTACGGAAGCAGCTTGCGCATGAAGGTGTTATATTTCAGTCAGCATCTGATACTGAAACACTGTTGCAAGCCTATATTCATTATGGAGCATCATGCCTGCAACGATTGAATGGCATCTATGCTTTTGCTATTTACGACCAGTTGAAAGATGAGCTGTTCATTGCCCGTGATCCGCTGGGCGTAAAACCATTGTATTATTATCAGGATAAAGATCAATTATTATTTGCTTCTGAACTGAAAGCTTTATCAGGCCTTACCGGACTGGATTACAGCATTGATCCGATCGTCTTTTACAATTACCTGCTATTTCTGTATAATCCGGACGACCGTACTCCATTTCGTAAAATCCACAAGCTTCCGGCAGGCCATTATATCCGCATTACTGAAGGCGTTCCTGAAAAGCCTTGCCGGCATTATTCCATTCCTTTTAAGGGTGATTATAACAATCGTTTGAATAAGCAGCAATGGGTCGAAGAATTGGATATTGCGTTACAGCGATCGGTGCAAAAACAGATGATCTCTGATGCTCCTGTGGGCACATTTTTATCGGGCGGTCTTGACTCAAGCTTAGTTGCAGCGATTGCTCAAAAAGCAACAGATTCACCACTGACGTGCTTTACAATTGATACCGGTAGTGCCTTTCAGAAAGAAGGCTTTCAGGATGATCTGCATTTTGCGAGAATAGCCGCCAAGGCTACAGGCGTAAAGCTGGTTGAAGTTACCGGCAATATAGATATAGCCACTGAGCTGGATGCGATGGTCTGGCAGCTGGATGAGCCACAAGCCGACCCTGCCGCGCTGCATGTACAGCACATTGCAACGGTAGCAAGACAACATGGTATTAAAGTCCTGTTAAGCGGCACAGGAGCAGACGATTTATTCTCTGGTTATCGCCGTCATCAGGCGATCCGCTTTGAATTATTGCTGAATAATATTCCTGGCTCTATGCTCAGTGCCGGCGCGGCTCTAGCCAATTTTACAGGTAGAAAAAATATGGCACGGCGAATCAGCAAATTGAATTTTTCTACCGGTAATAAAATTCAAAAAAGGATCAGCACCCACTTTTGGCTGCAGCCTGAACGCGTCGCGCAATTGTTTCAGTCTTCGCTGGCAGATGGCTTTAGTGCAGCTTATCCATATCAATATTTTGAAGAGCTTCTTACACAAATCCCCCGGGAACATGATCCGCTGAATCAAATGCTGTATTGGGAAATGCGTACTTTTCTGCCACAGCACAACCTGAATTATACCGATAAAATGAGCATGGCAGCCGGTGTGGAAACAAGAGTTCCTTATCTGGATACAGACCTGATAGCGCTGAGCGCTCAGATGCCGCCAGCGCTTAAAATGAACAACCGCGAAACGAAATATCTGCTGCGTAAAGTTGCCGGTAAGTATCTTCCTGAAATCATCATCAACCGGAAAAAGACCGGCTTCGGAGCGCCACTAAGACAGTGGATAAACGGCGAACTAAAAACTGCAATTCAGGAACGCCTTCTATCCGGCAGTCTGGAACAATGGAATATCTTTAGCACCGAAGCAATACGGCAATTAGTAGCAGATAATGAACGCGGCAAAATTGACGGAGCATATACTATTTTTTCGCTGCTCGCTATTGAATCGTGGCTGCGCCAGTTTTGCAGCGCAAGCATTAAACAAAGTACATGAAGCAACTTGTCCTTGACCTGAAATCCGGCCACACAGCGCTGATGGAAGTACCCGCGCCGATGGTGCAGGAAGGGCATGTGCTGATCCAGACAACTGTCAGTTTAGTCTCACCCGGCACGGAAAGAATGCTGGTGGATTTCGGCAAAGCCGGGTGGATTCAAAAAGCAAGACAACAACCGGAACGTGTGCAGCAGGTGCTGAACAAGATCAAAACAGATGGATTAAAGCCTACACTTCTTACTGTAAAAAGTAAGCTGGGGCAGCCACTGCCATTGGGCTACAGCCAGTGCGGGAAGGTGATTGCTGTAGGAAAGGGTGTAACTGGATTTGCGATTGGCGATCGTGTAGTATCAAACGGCTTTCATGCAGAAGTAGTTTCCGTACCGCAAAATCTGGTGGCCAGCGTACCGGATAATGTTACGGATGAACAGGCTGCTTTTACGGTTATCGGTGCTGTCGCTTTACAGAGCATTCGCCTTACAGCGCCCACATTTGGTGAGACAGTTGCAGTTATCGGGTTAGGTTTATTAGGCCAGTTGACCACACAATTGCTGAAAGCAAATGGCTGCCGTGTATTTGGTTTTGATATTGATGAAATAAAGGTGCAGCTCGCTTCAGCAGAAGGAATCATTACGGCCAACAGCAATAGCATAGATCCTGTGCAATTTGCTAGCGGCCATACCAGCGGACTTGGAGTGGATGCAGTCATCATCACCGCATCATCCAGGAGCGATGAGCTCATTAGCCAGGCCGCTCAGATGTGCCGGAAACGTGGGCGAATCGTGCTTTCCGGCGTTACAGGTCTGCATATCAAAAGAGCAGATTTTTTTGAAAAGGAGCTCACCTTTCAGGTAAGCTGTTCGTATGGACCGGGCCGGTATGACAGAGCGTATGAGCAGCAGGGACAGGACTATCCCATCGGGTTTGTAAGATGGACGGAGCAAAGAAATTTTGAAGCCGTACTAGCTGCATTTTCCAGCAGACAACTGGATATATCCAAACTCATTTCGCAAAGACTGATTATAGAAGACTATAAGCAGGTGTACGGGCAACTAGGTAACGGTGTAATTGCTGCCCTGCTTATTTATCGCACAGATCAGGAACATACAACAATTGTTCGCAGCAAGGTGGCCAATGCATCCGCAGCAAATGCTATTGGCATTATTGGCGCAGGAAGCTTTACCAGCGCGGTATTGCTGCCAGGCTTAAAAAAAGCGGGTGGAAATATCAATACTATTGCAGCAAAAGGCGGATTGTCTGCGGCTACGTTGGCTCAAAAATTTGACATTTCCAACAGCACTACCGATTATGCCAGCATCCTGAATGATCCGGACATTGGTGCAGTATTTATTGCTACGCAGCATAAAGAACATGCAGCGATGGTAGCAGAAGCGCTGAATGCAGGCAAACATGTATTTGTAGAAAAGCCACTGGCCATTGATGAAAGGGGGTTACAATTGATTACAGAAGCTTATCAAAAATCCAACCGAGAATTATTTATCGGCTTCAATCGCCGCTTCGCTCCATTTACAATTAAGATGAAAGAGCTTTTGCAAAATGCATCTGCCCCCATGAATATAGTGGTGACGATAAATGCAGGCAGGCTACCCGAAAAGCACTGGCTGAATGATGCAGATCAGGGTGGTCGTATTGTTGGGGAAGCTTGTCATTTCATAGATCTCTGTGCGCATCTTTCCGACTCTGCAGTGTCGGCAGTATCAGCTAACAGCAGTAGTGATGAGAGTACCAGTATTTTATTAAAGTTTGACAATGGCGCAAATGCGGTGATCAATTATTTTACCAACGGTCATAATGCTTACGATAAGGAGCGTATAGAAATTTACAGCGATGGCAGAACGCTGATCTTAGAGAACTGGCGCAGGCTGACTGGCTACGGATTCAAATCATTCTCCCGGCTAAAAGCCGCGCAGAATAAGGGTCATGAAGCACAGTTCCGGCAGATTGTAAATGATCTGAAATCAGGCGCAACGGCAAAGATTCCATTTGAATCGATTGCTAATACAACCCGCGCTTCCTTTGCAGCAGTTGAAAGCCTGCGCACAAATTCGTGGATAGACCTACCATGATTTTTATTTCCTTCCGGCCGCTTAATTTCGCAGGCCTTTTCCGGTTATGAATCATCTCACACTTTATTTATTACCACCGCTGACGGCCCTAATAGCATGGCTGCTCTGCCGTTTCGGGCTTATGAGGCTGAAGCAACAATTGGTTCGCCAGCGGGCTGCAATTATAATAAGCCTGCTGCAAAGCTTACCTGGCAATACTTTCAGTCCCGAACGCTTGAAGGAGAAGCTGTCCGACCCGGCCAGGCTCGCTATTGTGAAGCCGTTGATTGAGCAGCACGTTCATACATTTATGCACATCAAGCTGCAGGAAAAGTTGCCGGTCATTGCCATGTTTGCCAGTCCGGATATGCTGGCCAAGATCAAGGACGGTCTTTTGGAAGAAATTGATCTGCTGCTGCCGGAAGTCATTGATCAATATGCAGGTAATGCGCTGTCTGACTTTGATATAAAAAAGATGATTGCTCAGCAGGCCGAAAATTTATCTCCGGATACGGCTAATGCTATAGCTGGCAGCATTGTAGAAAAAATAGCAACGCCGCTTTCTTTCGCCGCTTTTGTATTCGGCCTTATTATCGGGAGCATTCCGCTCATTGCCTTTTACATTTGATGCCAGCTTCGCTGTTTGTTTTATAAATTTGAAGTATCACGCGTATCCTTTTAAAAAAGCCACATTCCGATGCCACATTATTATAGCCTGGGCCAGATTCCGCACAAACGTCATACACAGTTCCGCCAGCCTAATGGCAAGCTTTACTCCGAGCAATTATTTAGTACTGAGGGCTTTTCTTCTGAGTATACATTGCTTTATCATATTTATCCTCCTACCACTATTATTCGCACAGAAGAGCCGGTAGATGTATCGCCCAGGGCCGCAACTGATAATATTCTGAAGCACCGCAGTTTTTTGGGCTTTAATACAAAGCCTGCGGCTGAATATCTGGAGAGCCGTAAGATCGCTCTATTCAACAATGATTGCCAGCTCACGTTTGCCGCACCACAGGGCGGATTGGGCGAAGATGTTTTTTACAAGAATGCGGACGCCGATGAAGTGCTGTTCATTCACGAAGGCACCGGACGCGTCAATACGCAATATGGCAAATTGCCTTTCTCTTATGGCGATTATGTAGTCATTCCACGCGGCACCATCTACAGCATTGACTTTGATACGCCGGACAATCGTCTGTTCATCATTGAATCATTCGGTCCCGTTTCTTTTCCTAAAAGATATTTAAGCAAAACCGGCCAGTTGCTGGAAAATTCACCCTATTGCGAGCGCGACATCCGCAAGCCACAGGATATTGAACCTGTTGACCGCAAGGGTGAGTTCCTGATGAAAGTGAAGAAAAAAGGACTGCTCTATCCGATCTGGTATGCCAATCATCCCTTTGATGTGGTCGGTTGGGATGGCTGCGATTATCCCTACATCTTTTCCATACACGATTTTGAACCCATTACCGGACGCGTGCACCAACCGCCGCCGGTACATCAGACGTTTGACGGTCATAACTTTGTGATCTGCTCTTTCGTTCCCCGCCTGTTCGATTATCATCCATTGTCCATTCCGGCACCGTATAACCACAGTAATATTGACTCAGATGAAGTGCTTTATTATGTGGATGGCGACTTTATGAGCCGGAAGCATGTAGAGCGCGGCATGATCACGCTGCACCCGGCCGGTATCCCGCACGGTCCGCATCCCGGTACGGTAGAGAAAAGCATTGGCGCTAAGGAAACCAAAGAGCTGGCGGTGATGGTAGATACGTTCCATCCGTTGAAGATGACCGACCATGCTGCGGTTATAGAAGATGACCGCTACATGATTAGCTGGATTGAATAATAGGTAGTTTTCTCATCCGGGAATGATTTTTATATGTGTCTATTTTTGGGAAGACTCCTCTTAAAAGCGCACATTATGAAAACATTCAGCATGCTCAGCATTTCTTTCGGGATAGCTCTTGTAGTTGGTACCTCCTGCAACAATAAGGAAGGTGCCCGCAGCACGCCGGTAGATTCTACAAAGGAAACAGGCGCAGCGCCTGTGCAGTACCAGAGCGGCACTCCCGACCAGACCACAGATACAACAATGCAAACGCACCCGATGGACAATCGTGCCAGGCAGGACAACAGCAATGCACGCAGCATGCAGGATGCCGGTGGAAATCAGAAAGATAAACAGCCATCTTCCAATACCACCGATTCTAAAACTACTTCCGGCTCTAAGTGAGCCGGTTCAAAATTCATCATTCAACCAAAATCCAATCCAGATATTATGAAAAAGACCATCATCGCAGCCGCGGCACTGAGCATCTGCCTTTTTACAGCATCCTGCCACAATGATACAGACGCTACCTCCGGCACTACAGATACCGCCACCATGAGCGTGCCGCCTGCACCTGCTGACAATACAGGGTCAGGCATTTCTAATACAGGCGATTCTACCATGAATGGCAGCGGGGCTGCAGGAAACAACAATGTACAAAGCGGCAGCGGCGCGCAGAGCAGCAGTAGTATGTCTAAGCAGGCGAATAATGCAGATGAGATGCAGGCGAAAAACGCAGCATCCGTCAATGCCGGCAATGGACAGGATATGAAGCAGATGGACGCCAAAAAGAAGTCAGCAGTTCCCGCTGATTCGGTAAACAACCGTACCGGCCTCGGACAAAGCAAATAAGGACTTGAAAAGCGACCTTTTTAATTATAACCCGTTGAGGATAATCAACGGGCTATTTTTTTTGCTACATTTAATTTCCAAAAAATACAACCATGAAAAAATTCCTGCTCACGATCGCTGCCGCGCTGACTTTTACCGGCATTTCATTTGCGCAAAGCGCCTCACCAGCTTCGCAAACCACCACTAAAACGGCCGTTCACACTACCAAAACCGGCGCAGCGGACAAGCGTTATAAAGAAAATAAGAAGCAGATGACGACCACTACGCAGGCGGGACCAACAAAAAAGGATGGTACACCAGATATGCGCTACAAGGCCAATAAGAAAACAACTGCGGTAAAGACAAGCACTACCAAATAAAAATAAAAGCCTTCCCTCACCGGAAGGTTTTTTATTTCCGGTCAACGGATAGTTGGTACGGCTTTCGTAAGCATTTGAGAAAGGGAAAATTTAGATGTACAAACGCGCAAATCAGGATCAGGTTTGGGATGTTATTATCGTTGGGGCAGGCCCGGCCGGGAGCGCTGCAGCCATGGTGCTGGCACGGATGCGCCGGACGGTACTTATTATTGATGACGGGGAACCGCGCAATAAGCTCAGTCACGGGATGCACAATTATCTGAGCCGGGATGGAGAGCTGCCGGGTAATTTTCTCAAAATGGCTCATGCCGAGCTGGTGCGCTATAAGATAGCGCACATCGCATCCAGAGCTATTACCGCCAAAAAGCTGGAAAATGATTTGTTTGAAGTAAAAGATGCTCAGGGCAAAGCCTATCAAGCACATAGACTGCTCATAGCTACAGGCGTCACGGACAAAATACCCGACATTCTGGGCATGAAAGAGCTTTGGGGCAGCGGCGTTTACCATTGCCCTTATTGCGATGGCTTTGAGCTTTGCGATAAGAAAATCGGCCTTTATGCCCAAAAATTCAATGGCTATGGAATGGCACTTTCGCTAAGGCATCTCACCCAAGAGTTGACTTTGTTTACAGACGGAGCGGGCTACCTCAGAAAATCACAGATCGCTCAACTGGCTTCGAAGGACATCAGGGTTGTCACCAAAAAGATTCAGGAGCTTACCCGTTCAGACAACAGTCTTACCTGCATCACGTTCAAAGATGGAACTTCTACCCCGTGCGACGCTGTATTCGTTCATCACGGGCACAGAGTGAATAATGAGTTGCTGCTGCAACTGGGCGCACGGGTAAGCAATAAGGGAGCCGCCATTACCAACAGGAAGCAGGAGTGCAGCATACCCAACCTGTATGTAGCGGGCGATGCAGCTATAGATATGCATTTCGTCGCCGTTGCCGCTGCGGAAGGTACCAAGGCAGCAGTAGCCATTCACGACAGCCTTATGCAGGCAGAGAATCAAATACTGCAAACCGCCTTATACTGATCTTTTGATGAAAAATCGTTTCGCCCGTTAGCCTGTGATGCATATTTATCAGCAATGACAAATGACTAGCGACTTAATAATAAAAACGTAGTTGCTGCCAAATGATTGGTTAACCTGTTAAATTTGCGTCAATTCGCCTACCTTTGCACGCATAATTTTTCCCAATTCCGGATCAATGTTGCGTGAAGAAATGATAGATGCCCGAGAGCCACTGCTTGTGGTCGCGCGCGGTCGCGATTATGCCCAGCTAATGAAGCCCAACCTGAGCTTTATGGTGGTATTCAGTAGCGTGGTAGGCTATCTGATGGCGCCCGGCATTTCCTTTGCATGGCGTGAGGTACTGATCCTGTTTGCCGGCGGTATGCTGGTAACTAGCTCTGCCAATACCATTAATCAGATTCTGGAGCGCAACAGCGACCGCTTTATGAAGCGCACCGCACTACGTCCGCTGCCCGATGGCCGTATGGGCACTACGGAAGCCTGGATTATTGTGGTGATAGCTGCCGCTGCCGGTGTGGGCCTGCTTGCTTATTATTTTAACTGGGCATCTGCCGCGCTGAGCTTTCTGTCTTTACTGTTATATGGATTTGCATATACACCGCTTAAAAAGATTCACCCGATAGCCACTTTCGTAGGCGCTATTCCCGGAGCACTGCCCCCGCTGATCGGTTGGGTAGCCGCTACCGGCAGTTTTGGTATGGGTGGCTGGGTACTTTTCCTGATACAGTTTTTTTGGCAGTTCCCACACTTCTGGGCGATCGCGTGGGTGGGTTATGAAGATTATATGAAAGCAGGCATCCGCATGTTGCCTTCCCGTGAGGGCAAGACGAGCTTTACAGGTCTTCAGTGCATGTTTTACAGCATTGTGCTGGTGCCATTGGTAGCTTTTCCCCGTATGATGAATCTGAGCGGCAATACAGGCATGTGGGTCAGTATGCTGGCCGGCGGTCTTTACTTTGCCGCCTCTGTAGTGTTCTTTCTCCGCAATGATCATGCATCTGCCAAACGCGTGATGTTTGCGTCATTTATTTATTTGCCAACAGTGTTGCTGGCGCTTTTGTTCAGCAAAATTTAAACCGAATCAGTGACGTAATGGAAGGTATTTTAAAAACAAATACAGCAGAGCCCCGCAGGATACACCCGCATAAGTTTGCGCTGTGGCTGGCCATGGGTAGTATCGCGATGATGTTTGCCGGGCTTACGAGCGCTTATATTGTGCGTCAGTCGCAGGGCAACTGGCGGATGTTTAAGATGCCAATAGTATTCTGGATTTCTACCGCGGTAATCCTGATCAGTAGCGGAACTGTATTTCTGGGTGTAAGGGCGTTCAAGCAGCGCCAGATGATCCGTTACCGCGTGCTTATCACTACTACCCTTGCGCTTGGCCTGCTGTTTGGCGCGCTGCAATGCATCGGTTTCTGGCAGCTTTATCATGTACCGCAAACTACTTTGCTCAACGGACAGCAGCTCGTGGAAACGATCAGGGTAAGCGGCAATCCGAGCGAATCTTTCTTATTTATTATTACCGGCCTGCACCTGGCACACATTTTAGGGGGCATTATTGCGCTCTTGATTGTTTTTCTGATGGCCTACAGGCGGCGGGTAAAAGTGTACAATGCAACAGGTTTGGAGATTGTGGCTGCCTATTGGCATTTTGTGGATGTATTGTGGTTATATTTATTCATCTTCTTTCTGGCAAATCAGTAGAATTTTTTCAAAATTTGCGCAAGATTTGCAAAGTCTTACAATTCTATGTCACAAACAGCTACAGCTACCCATCCGAATTCAGCAAAAGAAAACCTCTGGCAGGGCGGTCGCTCTCCGTTCAACGTCTCCTACGGGAAGATGATGATGTGGTTCTTCCTCTTGTCTGATGCTTTTACGTTCGGCGCCCTTCTGATCTCTTACGGCACCAAGCGCTTTTTCAGCGCAGTATGGCCGGATGCCAACCATGTATTCCACGCATTCCCGTTCTTCGGAAGCTATAACCTGCCGCTGGTATTTGTGAGTCTGATGACGTTTATCCTCATCATCAGCTCGGTAACCATGGTGCTGGCAGTACATGCCGGTCACTACAAAGACCGTAAGGGTGTAATCAAATGGCTGCTCTGGACCATCATTGGCGGTATCGCGTTCCTTGCCTGCCAGGCCTGGGAATGGACCCACTTACACCATCAGATCGGTGGTCTGTGGGGTACTTTCATGGGCAACAGCTATCCAGAATCATCTTACGAGCACTTTTTCGATACCGGTTCTGCTGCTTATAAATCTGCCGATCCTCACGCGATCGCACAGGCTACAGGCCAGTTCTACAACTTTTTCTTTACCATTACGGGCTTCCACGGCTGCCACGTACTGAGCGGCGTAGTATTCAATATTCTGATGCTGGTAAATACGGTGAATGGCACTTATGAACGTCGAGGCCACTATGAGATGGTAGAAAAGATCGGCCTGTACTGGCACTTTGTAGATCTGGTATGGGTATTCGTATTCACCTGCTTCTACCTCCTCTAAATCATAAGAGCAGCCCTTCGTGTAAATCTTTTTTCATTTTTAATTTTTCATTTTTACTTATAATGTCCAGTCATCACAATTCACAGAATGAAGTGCAGGAGCTTTACGAAGGCGACCAGTCTAAGCTTTACTCAGGGCTGATGAGCCACCATCATGGTGAAGATGTAAAGAGTGAGGGCAGCAAGCGCCAGGTAAGCCGCATCATGAAGGTGACCGCTATTCTTACCGTCATTACTGTTGTAGAAGTAGGATTGGGTCTTGTAAGCCACCATTTGGGCATGCCACGCGGTGTGATCAACACCTTCTTCCTCATCCTGACTATTTTCAAGGCTGCCTATATCGTTCGCGTATTTATGCACCTGGGTGATGAGCTGAAGAACTTCCTTGTTACGGTGCTTATCCCGCTGACACTTTTTATCTGGTTCATTATCGCATTCCTTGCAGATGGTCATTTCTGGCTGCACATGAATGCTCATAACATTGCCCGTTAACTGTTCGGAACGCTGAACGTACGAGATGAGTCAAAAGAAATCAACTTCAAGGTATATTTTAGGATTAGCGGTGGCATTTTTGCTGCCGCTATCTTTTTATATCATAGCCAAGCTGCTGCATAAAGACGAGCTTAATATGCCCGGCTATTACATTGCCGAAGGCACGGACAGCGCTATGGTGAATGGTAAAATAAGCCACGATACCATTTATCATAAAGTCGCAGAATTTAATGGCGTCAATCAGTTTGGCGATCATGTGGCGCTTAATAAAGATCTGCCCAACCGTATACTGGTGGTCGATTTCTTTTTTACCACTTGCCCGTCCGTATGTCCGCAGCTGACGCGGAATATGAAGCTGCTGCAGAATGCTTATCACCGTACCCCGATGAGCAATAACGACACCATTGTTCAGTTCATTTCCATCACCGTCAATCCGGAGCGCGACTCCTTCCCTGCCTTGTTCGATTATGCCAGGCGTTTTGGTGCGGATATGAACCGCTGGTGGTTTATGACGGGCGACAAAAAAGTGATTTACAATTATGCCCGGCATGAGCTGCATGTAGCGGCGCCGGAAGGCGATGGCGGCGCAGATGATTTCATCCATACCGAGCAGATGGTGCTGCTTGACCGGGAACGCCATATACGCGGTTATTATGACGGGTTGGACAGTGTGTCATTAGGCAAATGTGCTTTCGATATTGGCCGGTTGAACATGGAAAAGAAGCACAAAAAATAAATGTCTTTATGTAAGCTTTCCACGGGGTATTCCGGTAGTTTTGCAAAAATTTTCTGAGCGGTAATATTCTTTCTTGCCTAAAGCTCAACATCCGGCACTCAATATTCGTACCTATGCTTTCTCCGGTTTTTCAAAAAAATGACACACGCGCCAGCTGGCTCATCATTGGCTTTTCCGTAATTGTATTTGGCATTATAGCGGCGCTGGGCAGGCTACCCAGGCAGGACTTTAATTTAGGATTCAATGTACACCTGTTTGCTACAGCCAATGCGGTAATCAATACTATTGTTTCTGTATTGCTGATTGTAGCGCTTGGGCTGGTGAAGCAGGGTAAATACACCGCTCACCGGAATACCATGTATGCCGCTATGGTGCTTTCTATTTTGTTTCTTGTATCCTACATTCTGCATCATTTGCTTACAGGTGGAGGCACTAAATATGGCGGCGATTTCAGGCTTGTTTACTACATCCTGCTGACTACCCATATTTTTCTGGCAGCCATCATTCTTCCCTTCATCCTATTCACTGCTTACCGCGGCATGACGGGCGAATTTCAGAAACACCGGAAACTGGCAAAATATACCTGGCCCCTGTGGCTTTATGTGAGCGTTACCGGCCCGATCGTCTATCTGATGATTTCCCCTTATTACGTTTAGCATTGCTTATTTTTGAGTCATGAAAAAGATTCTGTTGCTTCTTGCGTTCGTGGTGCTGATGATCCTGCCTTTTCAAAAAAGCCAGGCTCAGGGATGCTCTGTCTGTACCAAGACTGCATCGCAGCTCGGTGAGAAAGGCGCCAAAGGATTGAACGGCGGTATCGTCTATCTGGCCATTATACCATTAGCCATTCTCGGTACGTTAGGCACCATTTGGTATCGCCACCAGCGAGCACAGGCCTAAAGGCCTTTCCGGAGAAACAAGCCGTTTACCGATAAAAAAAGGCAGTTTTACCGATTCTTTATTGATTGCGCATGTGCCGCGCCGTTACATTTGTGTATCATTTTATTCATCCAAGCATCAAAGCTCATGATACACCGCTTCACATCTACATTGCTGCTTTCAGCTGCCCTGCTTGCTGGTCTTGCTTCCTGCCGTGAACCTGAGATCCATGGCGACGGTCCGGTAAAAAGCGAAGCCCGCCAGATGAGCGGCACATTCAACCGCGTGGAAGTAGATGCGCCGGTAGATGCCGAGATCAGCATTGTTCAGGGAGCTACGCCATCTGTAAACCTGAATGGCTATGCCAATGTGCTTCCCTATATAAAAATGAAAGTGGAGGATGGTGTCCTGAAAATCTACACGCAGGATGAGATGAACATCTATACCAAAAAAAATATTACCGCCAATATCACCCTGCCATCGCTGACCGGACTGAGCATCGCAGGCTCTTCTGATGCAAAGGTGACCGGCGATATAAGCGGGAATGAATTCAAGGTAGATATGGCCGGTGCAGGCGCGGTAAATCTGGAATCGCTGAATGTGTCGCTTTTTGATGTGGATATGGCGGGCTCCTCCGAAATCACGATTCAGAAAGGGAATACACCTACAGCATCTTACGACATTTCCGGCTCGGGCGACATTCATGCCTTTAATCTGCAAACCACCAATACAACCGTGGAAGTAGCGGGCTCTGGCGATGCGCAGGTTTTTGCCACCGGCAAGCTGGATGTAAGCATCAGCGGCTCTGGCGATGTGCGCTACAAAGGCACTCCTGAAATCTCTAAAGACATTGCCGGCTCAGGAAGCGTGGAGTCTGCGAACTAGCATGCTCGGTTTTTGTTGAAACGATTATGTATATTTAATTCAACAAAAACATTCGGGCTATGCGGTACTATTCATTTCTAAGGCTTACCGTTTTATTGCTGTTTGTGTTCTTACCAATTATCGGCTTTGCACAGAAAGACAAAATCGAAGGACAATGGTACAATGAGGACCGGTCTGCAAAAGTCGAAATCTACAAAGCCAGAGACAATAAGTTTTATGGAAAGATCATCTGGTTGAAAGAGCCGGACCGCGATGGCAGGCCCAAGCTGGACTTCCGTAATTCGAGCAAAGCTTTGCGCAGCCGTCCGGTCATGGGCATGCTCATTCTGCAGAAGTTTGTGAAGGATGATGAGAAGACTTACGACGATGGCGAAATCTATGATCCGAAGAATGGAAAGACGTATAGCTGCACCATTACCTATCGGAACGATCAGGAGCTTGGCGTAAGAGGCTATATCGGCATTTCCCTTTTAGGGCGGACAACCACTTTCTATCGCACCAATTGATTTTTACTGTAAAACTTTCAGCAATTCATTCCGCATCTTTTCGGTAATTTGTATGGACCCCGAAAACTTAAAGGAATGGTATTAAAAAGAAGCATGAGGTCCGTAATCATCTTCCTGTCCGGCCTGGCTGCCGGTGGCGCGCTGATTGCGGCTTTCGCATTTGACAAAGGAACGGACAAGGAAACGCTGGTAGATATAAAATCCGATGGCCGGCTGCAATACAAATGGTACGCACCTGAGCTGCCGCAGAAAGCAAATTTTGCCGGCGAGAATGTACCGCTTGACCGCTGGGAAGTGCGCGAGCGCCTCGACCGGGATGTCCTCACCAATTATTACACGCACGGTTCGCTGCTGTACATTCTCAAGCTGACTACCCGCTATTTTCCAGTGATCGAAGAACGTCTTCAGGCGAATGGCGTACCCGATGATTTTAAATATCTCTGTGTTGCAGAAAGCTCCCTGCAGCACCTCACATCCGCCGCCGGCGCACAAAGCTTATGGCAATTTCTTGGCGGTACCGCTACGCAATACGGGCTGCAGGTAGATGGAGAGGTAGATGAGCGGTATAATGTCGTGAAAGCTACAGATGCTGCCTGCAAATATTTCAACGCGGCTTACGCAAAGTTTGGTACATGGACTGCTGCTGCTGCCTCTTACAATTGCGGTATGGGTGGATACAGCAGTCAGGCTACCTATCAGCAAAGCACTAACTTTTATGATCTGCTGCTGCCCGAAGAAACCAACCGGTACATCTTCCGGATTCTGGCGCTGAAATATTTGATCAGCAATGCGGTAAAATATGGCTACATTATACAGGCTAATGATGCCTACCGGCCATTCAACAGCAAAAGCGTTGCCATTACAGAGTCAATCCCCGATCTTGCTCAGTATGCCCGTGATAACGGCACTTCTTACAAGATCATCAAAATCCTCAATCCATGGCTGCGCGGCAGGTCTTTAACGGTGCGCAATGGTAAAAGCTATGCGGTAGAGCTTCCGCGTTAAGCGATCAGAATTTCTTGTGCAGGCTTTACCAACTCCAATTTGGAAATTAGCTGGTAAAAACCAAGTACATTTTCCTAATTTCGCGCCACATTTTACCAGCCATTTTACGATAAAATAATAAACACATTATATGGATTTGTTTGCCAAATTTGAAAGCAGGCTCGGCCCGATCGGTGATTATGCTGAAAAAGCTCCCGGCTATTTTGCATTTCCCAAGCTGGAAGGCGAGATCGGCAACCGCATGAAATTCCGTGGCAAGGAAAAGATCGTGTGGAGCCTGAATAATTATCTGGGTCTTGCCAATCACCCGGAAGTGCGCAAAGCAGATACTGAAGCAACAGCGGCATACGGTCTCGCAGCCCCGATGGGCGCGCGTATGATGAGCGGCAATTCTGATAAGCACGAGCTTCTGGAACAGCAATTGGCCGAATTTGTAGGTAAGGAAGATACCATGTTGTTCAACTTTGGCTACCAGGGGATGGTATCCACCATTGATGCACTGTGCAGCCGCCATGATGTGATCGTATATGATGCCGAAAGCCATGCCTGTATTATAGATGGCCTGCGCCTGCATGCTGGTCACCGCTATGTATATAAGCACAATAATGTGGAAGATTGCGAAAAGCAACTGCAGCGGGCCAAAGAGATGATCCGGGGTACACAGGGTGGTATCCTGCTGATCACGGAAGGTGTATTCGGCATGAGCGGCAATCAGGGTAAAGTGAAAGAAATCGCTGCGCTGAAGGATAAATATGAGTTTCGTCTTTTTGTGGATGACGCGCATGGCTTTGGCACGATGGGGGAGAAAGGCGCCGGCATCGGCGAAGAGCAGCACTGCATGGACGGTATCGATATCTACTTTTCTACCTTCGCCAAGAGCATGGCATCGATTGGTGGTTTTCTGGCTGCTGATAAGAAAATCCTGAAATTCCTGCGCTATAATATGCGCTCACAGGTATTTGCCAAGAGCCTGCCAATGCCGGTGGTAGTGGGCAACCTCAAGCGCCTTGAATTGCTTCGCACTAAGCCAGAGCTGAAAGACAAGCTCTGGCACAATGTGAACAAGCTGCAGAAAGGCCTGCGCGACCGCGGCTTTGACATTGGCACCACCAATACGCCGGTAACTCCGGTACGCATGGCAGGCGGTCTGTTTGACGCTACACAGCTCATTCACGATATGCGTGAGAACTACAACATTTTTTGCTCAGTTGTGGTATATCCGGTGATACCGAAAGGCCAGATTATTCTGCGCCTGATCCCTACCGCTGCTCATACAGATGAGGACATCGATCAGACACTGGAAGCTTTCAGCGCACTGCGTGAAAAACTGGAAAAGAAAATGTACCCACAGGAAATGCCTGTCATTTAACTAATGCGGTAATATGATATTGCGGTAATGTGGTAATGAAGGATTCCTTTATTGTTGCATTACCGCTTTCTTTTGAGGCCGAATTTTATCAGGCGCTGCCGGCACGGAGCATTCCTGTAGTATACCAAAACTGTAATCATTTAATCAAAAAGGCAATTTCCGCATTAGCACATTGCCGCATTACCACATTAATAAAATGAAAGCATTAATCATCGGCGCATCAGGACTTGTAGGCAGCAATTGTATGAAGCACTTTGCAGCGCAGGGATGGGATGTGAAAGGCACTTACTTTTCTTATTCAATTCCTGAGCTTGAGTTTTATAATACACTGGTGCCGGGCGATCCAGCCAATTTTAAGGTCGCCGACTGGAAGCCGGATGTGATCGTTCATTGTGGGGC
The DNA here is from genome assembly GCA_965200035.1 of Chitinophagaceae bacterium. Classification (GTDB taxonomy): domain Bacteria; phylum Bacteroidota; class Bacteroidia; order Chitinophagales; family Chitinophagaceae; genus UBA1952. Next base: position 4,329,290 of record OZ241334.1, read on the forward strand.
GCTTACACACGTCGATTATTGTGAGACGCATGAGGATGAAAGCTATAGTCAGACGGTACAAAGCACGAAGAACATCATCCGTTTAGCCAATGATTGCGGCGCACGAATGGTGTATTTGTCCACAGACTATGTTTTCGATGGAAAAACTGGTCCGTATAAAGAAGATGATGCGCTGAACCCGATCAGCGTATATGGCCGGCATAAGCTGGAAGCCGAGCAGGAGGTGGTGCAAAATGTAGCAAATGCGCTGGTGTTGCGCGTGACCAATATCTATGGTGATGAAGCGCGTGGCAAAAATTTTGTAGCCCGCATTGTGCAGCAATGCAAAGAGGGCGCCACTTTAACGCTAAAGCTACCCTATGATCAGTTTGCCTCACCAACCAATGCGATGGATATAGCCCGCGCCATGTACCTGCTGCTGCGCGATGGCAAAAACGGCATTTATCATATTGGTGGAACCGATTACATGAACCGTGTGGCGCTGGCTTTACGTGTGCTTAAATATTTCCCGTCGGCAAAGTATATGCTGGACCCGCTGAGCACCTCAGCACTCAACCAACCTGCGGCGCGCCCGCTGTATGGTGGATTTGTAACCGCTAAATTTTCTGCTGCGTATCCCGATTTTCTGTTTTCTAATATAGATGACTACCTGACCACAGCACTGGTTCCCGAAAAGACAGAAAGCATTCATTAATCAATACAATCACGCAGGGAATGTAAGCTGTAGCTTTTCTGCAAGCTCCCGGAGATCCTTTACTACTGTTTCGAGCAGCGGAATGCCCTCTGCCAACCGCTGCTCCTGTATTATTCTTTCGGGATCACCCGGTATAAGTACTTTTTCCTGCCCGGGTAGCGGCGTGGCTGCACGAAAGCGCCGGATCCACTGATCCATATGTTGCTTAAAGTCATCGGCCGTACGGAATGCATCGATGCGCATGGCGCCGAAAAAGTGTCCCAGGCCTTTGCCCGGTTGTCCTTCGGGAACAGGTATGTATGCCGGGAATGGCGGTGCCCAAGGTCCATAGCTTGCTCCGCTGAGCACTGCCGAAAAAATATCTACAATGCTGCCCAGTGCATAGCCTTTATGGCTGCCATGCTCCCGGTCGCCGCCGAGTGGCAGTAATGCCCCACCCTTCTTCAGAATGTTGGCATCTCTGGTTGGCGCGCCTTCTGCCGTCTGTACCCAGCCATCCGGCGTATCCTGCATTTTGCGCTGTAAGATTTCCAACTTGCCATTGGCGGCTGTAGTGGTTGCCATATCTGCTACAAACGGCGGCTCAGCGCCGGAGGGAATAGCTACGGCAATTGGGTTGGTGCCGAGCATTTTCTCCATTGAAAACGTTGGCGCTACCAGTGCTGTTGCATTGGTCATGGCAATGCCGATCATATCGTGCTCCAGCGCCATCATGGCGTGAATGCCGGCAATGCCAAAATGATTACTGTTGTTAACACTTACCCAACCTGTACCACAATTGCGCGCTTTATCGATTGCTATCTGCATGGAGTAAGGTGCTACTACAAGCCCTAGTCCGGCATCTCCATCTACTACTGCGGTAGACAGGGTTTCGTGTACGATTTTCATGTCAGGCTTTGCATTTACCCGACCGGCTTCCTGGAGGCGTACATAACCGGACAGGCGGGCTATTCCATGACTGTCAATTCCCCGAAGATCAGCACTGAGCAATGTTTTGGCGGCAATAGCTGCATCTTCCGCAGTACAGCCAATGGCGTTGAAAGCCTGTTTTACAAAAGCCAAAAGGCTTTCATATTCGTAAGTAAAGCGCATGGGCAAATCTATACCATATAGTGGAAGGCCTGAAATGTAGAAATTCATCCATTAAATGCTCTGCAAAAAGCGAAATAGTTTACTCAGGATATTGATTTTCAACAAAAAAGATTGATATTATTAAAAAACACAAGGCATTTTCGCGCATTTTCTTTATTTTTAGATTTCTTAAAAATTTACTTGCACCTTAACACCCAAATACTCGTACAATGATGAGAACTAGACAAATCACCAGGACATTCCGCGCCTTAAAGAAATACAGGCTGCCGGTACTTACAGCCGCCGTGATGCTATTCGGGTCTCAATTCGCACAGGCACAATACTGCGCATCTTCGGCCACATCTACTGCAGATGAAGATATTTACAATGTCACTTTCGGTACCCTTAATAATTCTTCTGACTGTAGCTCGTTGGCTCCCGGCACAGGAAGTATAATTAACCGCTATTCTAATTACACAGATCTGACACCGCCCAATATTACGGCTGGCTCTACAGTGCCGCTCAGCGTACAAATCGGCACTTGCAATACAGCAGGTTTTACCTACAGCAATATCGTTGGCGTATTTATTGACTACGACCGCGATGGCACTTATTCTGCCTCAGAAAGAGTCTATGCCTCTACGGCTTCTACAATTGGCCCGCATACCGAAACGGCGAGCATCACGATTCCCGGCAACATATCTTATGGCCTTACGGGTATGCGCGTAATGTGTATTGAAACAAGCACCATCTCTGCGCTTATAGGCTGTGCAAGCTATAGCTGGGGAGAAACGGAAGACTATAAAGTAAATCTGGTAGCTGCGGGACCGCCGGCATGTGTGAATGCGCCCATCTCCCCGCTTAACGATGATACCAGATGCGTAGGCAGCACTACCCTGCGCTGGAATAAAGCGAATCTTGCCACCAGCTATGATGTCTATCTGAATACAGGCTCTGGCTTACCGGTTACCGTGGTATCAGCCAATCAAACGGATACCTTTTACACATTTAATGCTGCAGCAAATCATTATGTGTGGAAGATAGTCGCGAAAAACGGCAATATTGCGGCTACCGGTTGCAATACTTTTGGCTTCAATGTTATGTCAAGCATTACACCGGATGTGACGGTTGCTAAAGTGCCTAACAGAGATACGCTTTGCCCCGGCGACACGGTAACATTTACGGCTACGCCGGTTAACGGTGGCATTGCACCTATTTATCAATGGCGGAAGAATGGAGCCAATGTAGGCACCAATAGCCCCGTGTATGTGGATCGTACACTGACGGCAAATGATAGCGTATCTGTAATTCTCACTTCTTCCATTACCGGTACCTGTGTGACCAAAGCAAAGGATACAAGCAATTATTTAAAGTTCCGCTTCCGCACCGCCCCTGTGGCTTCCCTCAGCACCAGCGGCAGCTCTACTTTCTGTATGGGATCAAGCGTTACCATTACCAGCACGCCCGGTTCTGCATCTTATCAATGGCTGTTGAACGGCGGCACTGTAAACGGTGCTACGTCTAATGTACTGGTTGCCTTGTATGGTGGCATCTACAATGTAAAAGTGACCGGCACTAACGGATGCTATATTCTTACAGACAGTGTACGTGTAGTTGTAAACAGCGCGCCATTGCCGCATATTCAGCGCTCGGGCAATACTTTGTCTGCCGAACCATATTTCTCTACTTACCAATGGTACCGGAATACAGCGCTCGTTGCCGGTGCTACTACTCCTACTTATACGATCACGCAGGATGGCAGCTATTCTTTGACGGTGAAAGATTCTAATGGCTGCATTGGCAACTCTGCAAGAATACCTGTGAATGAGCTTTCTATCGGTAACACCGTGAAGCCTGAAGAGATTACCATTTTCCCGAATCCTTCCAGCGGCATGGTTCAGATCAGCGCTCCCACACCGGTAAACGTGCTTATCCGTAGTATAGAAGGCAAACTGGTGATGAGCAAGAATGCGGCTTCTTTTGTGGATATTAGTCCGCTGGCAAATGGCATGTATATGCTGTACATCACCGATAGGAATAATAATACGCTGCGCATAGAAAAGCTGATGAAGCGGAGCGAATAGCATTCAAATAATCGCTTTTAAAATGAAGTCCTGCTATTTGCAGGACTTCATTTTTTTATAAAAGAGTGTTATGTGGAAGCTGTTACAATAGAGTTAAGTACGTGAGTATCTCATTAGCAACGCTTATCTTTGAATAAATTCAATCAATCCTGTGTCACAAGCAAAAGTTTCCAAGCCGTTTGTAAAGTTTGCCCCGAAAGGCACGCCCTCTTTTTACGACACGATCAAGGAAGAAGTGGCTCATTATTTTGAATCACGCAATATTTCCGAACTGGGCGATTCCAGAATGTACATCAAAACGGCGGTGATGCTGTCGCTTTATTTTATTCCGCTTGGCATCGTACTTTCCGGCCTCGCTTCTTTCAATCTTGTCTTTTTCTACCTGATGTGGGCGATCATGGGCGTGGGTATTGTAGGCATCGGCGTTTCAGTAATGCACGACTCTAACCACGGCTCTTATTCTAATAACAAGACGCTGAACAATATGCTGGGTAATGTGCTCAATGTTATTGGCGGTTTCTCGCTGAACTGGAAGATACAGCACAACATCCTGCACCATACTTATACCAATCTTGCCGGCCTTGATGAAGATATTGAGGCAGGAGGATTGCTGCGCATGTCGCCACAAAAGCCACACAGCGGCTTTCACCGATTCCAGCATATTTATGCGCTGGGCCTGTATGCGATTATGAATCTGTATTGGGTTACCGCCAAAGATTACCTGATGCTGGCGCGCTATGAAAAGCATGATCTGCTCAAAAAACAGAAAACCACGTTTAGGAAAGCAGTCACTCACCTAAGTTTGCTGAAAGTATTTTATTTCTCCCTGATGTTGGCTGTGCCTATGTTTACTACGGGCCTGCCCTGGTATCACATTGTATTTGGCTTTCTGGGGATGCATGTCATTGCAGGCCTTTCGCTGGCATTGATCTTTCAGCCTGCGCACGTGATGGAAACGAGCGAATTTCCGGCCATAACAGCGGGTTGCAAAATGGAGAATAGCTGGGCAGTTCACCAGATACTGAACACAGCTAACTTCTGCCCTGACAGCGTAGTTACATCCTGGTTTATTGGTGGCCTTAATTATCAGATAGAGCACCATTTGTTCCCGCAAATTTGCCATGTACACTATCCTGAAATTTCCAAGATCGTGAAGCGTGTAGCAGGCGATTACAATCTGCCTTATCAGGTACAGCCAACCTTTGCCAAAGCGATTGTCGAGCACCTTAAGATGCTGCGCAAGCTTGGTCGTGAAAAGATGATTCCGGTAACTGCCGCTGTTCATCCGGCTTATAAGATCGGTGCGCTGGCAGAAGCTGTTTAAAGTAAAAAATAGTCTTTTAGGAAAGCCGGTGCTATATGATGCGCCGGCTTTTTATATACGCAAATGCCAGCTGTACTTTATGAACACGTACTAATAGATCGCTCTGCAAATCTGCACAGATAAAGTTGTATTAGAATCAACGGAAGAATATCTATACCGAGGAAGACAAGGCCGGCTTTGCGTTATTCATTCAAGCTTCATTCATCATCAGGCTTGTTTACTTCTTCCTGATGGTGAAAATATTCCCAGACTACGCGTGCACGCCTTGCACCGATAGCGCCGGTCAGCTCACGTTCGGTCAGCGTCCTGATATTATTGACAGAGCGGAAACGCTGCAGCAAATCTGTAGCAATCTTTTCGCCAATGCCGGGTATCTCTTCCAGCTCATTTTTAAAAGTGCCTTTGCTGCGCAGATTCCGGTGAAAGGTGATGCCAAAGCGGTGCACTTCATCGCGGATACGGCGGATGAGCAAATGGCTCTGACTATCGAATGGCAGATTTAGCGGCTCGCTGTCATTGGGAAAGAAGATGGACTCTTCTTTTTTTGCAAGGCCCACTACCGTCATCTGTCCACGCAGATTCAGGCGTTCTATACTTTCCATAGCAGCGCTGAGCTGACCTTTACCACCGTCAATAATTACCAATTGCGGCAACGATTTTTTTTCACGAAGCAAGCGGCTGTACCGGCGATATACTACTTCGGACATGGATGCAAAGTCGTTAATGCCTTCTACGGTCTTCACATGATAGTGGCGGTATTCCTGATTGGCGGGCTTACCGTCCCGGAAGCAGACCATGGCAGATACCGGATAAGAACCCTGGAAGTTGGAATTATCGAAGCACTCAATATGCACCGGCAACTCATGCAGATGAAGATTATCCTGCAGCTCCTGAAGTACATTGGCACGGACCGCTTTCTGCACTTTATCGCTGATCATCAGCCGGTCTTTTTTAAGCAAATCTTCCCGGAAGAAAGATGCATTTTTAAAGCTCAGATCAAGGAGTTTCTTTTTATCACCCGCTTTTGGCATCGTCATTTTCAGCTCTGGATCTATCAGATCTACTTCAAATGGCACAATCACTTCCAGCGCATTGCTTTGATATTGCTCACGGAAACGCGCGATGGCCAGCGACAATATTTCCGGCTCCGATTCATCCAGCTTTCGCTCGATTTCTATAGTACGGGCATAGATAATGCTGCCGCTGCTCACCATCATATAATTCACGAATGAATAATCGCCTTCGGTAATGATGGTAGCAATGTCGAGATTACCTAAATGTGGATTGACGACGGTGCTCTTGCTCTGAAATTTCTGCAGTGAGTCGATCTTTTGGCGTAGGACTTCTGCTTTCTCAAATTGCATATTCTGTGCATAGCCGCTCATCTCTTCTTTAAGATCGCGCACTACTTCTCCCACATTGCCTTTCAGGATATGACGGATGTGCTGAAGATTCTCCCGGTATTCGCCCTCGCCCTGCAAGCCTTCGCACGGGCCTTTGCAATTGCCCAGATGATACTCAAGGCACACTTTGTATTTTCCCTTTGCAACCTGTGAGGGTGCAAGATTAAGATTGCAGGTACGCATCGGGATGTTCTGCCGGATAAGATCGAGCAGTTCGCGCACGCGCGCTACGCCGGTAAATGGCCCAAGATATTCAGAACCATCTCGGATATGCCGGCGGGTAAGAAACAAACGCGGAAAATGCTCTTTTTTAATGACGATATACGGATAGCTTTTATCGTCTTTCAGATCAATATTGAAGCGGGGCTGGTAATGCTTGATCAGCGAATTTTCCAGCAGAAAGGCGTCGTGCTCTGTATCTGTAACCGTAAATTCCAGGTGATCGATCAGCGATACTAGCTTACGCGTCTTAAAATTATCAAGGTTCTTGTTGAAATAAGAGGACACGCGCTTACGCAGGTCTTTAGCCTTCCCTACATAAAGCAGCTCATTGGTGCTGCTGTAATATTTATAACATCCTGGCTGGTGTGGTACGGTCTGGGCTATGGCACTGTACTGTTCTTTCGTCATCTTCCTTCCTTGAAATAAATGCTACTGCAAAAATCGGTATTCTACCCGTAAGTTACGCGTTTTGCTGAACGTAGCACCCTCATCCTCCTGTATCTGGATCGTTTTTAACGGGATGTAAAGAAGCCGCTGGTGGAGGTGTCCGCCCGATACTTTTTTGGACGTTTCAACGTACAGGGAAAGGATGCGATCGTTGGTAGGATCTACCGAAAATGAAAACGTGCGGGTAAACAGGTCCGGCTCTTTAGCCTCATACATAAGGGTGCGGTTGCCGGTGCTGGCTTCTTCAAAATTTGAGAAACGGTATTTGCCTAAGAATTCCGGATTGCTGATATCGGTGGCGATAAATGTTTTGAGCACGTAGCCCAGGTCCATGGTGTAGAAGTTCACCATATCGCTGTCAGTCTTGCCATCACGGGTGATGAACTCATTCAGCGAATAAGGCTGGCCACTCAATAGTATCACCTGATCTTTCAGAAATCCTTTAATGGAAAAATAGGTTTGTGTGGTATCGGTAACAGCAACGGGCGCTTCGACAATCTTTTTTTTGCAGGAAAACACGGTCAACATCAGCATCAGAATACCGCTCATGGGTGCAGTGAATTGTACAATACGCTTCATGTTGTAAAGCTAACGGCAAAGTCACGATTATGCAATATAAGCCGCTTGGCTACCCAAGATTAGCTATGCGGGAGGCGTCTTCTAATAAATCAATAATAAAAGAAACCGTATCATGAAAAAGCTTTGTTTAATATTTGCATGTGTATTGACTATAACCGCCTGTAAAAGGGATGATGATAGCACGGGCGATGCTACAATACTGGTTCACCACGCGCAGACAAACTGCGCAGACCAATGGGGCAATGGCGACTCAGACGACGCCACGCTCACCAGGCTGCGCAACTATCTGGATCAGCGAAATCTCTATCACACCAATGAATACATAACGGATAGCGGACCACACCTTCTGTGCAATTCCTGCCAATGCACTACCGGCAACCTGATTTATCTACGTATTATGCCTGCTCAACAGCAACAATATGCTGCTCTAGGCTTCAAAGAATAAGGTCTGTGCAAGGCCAAGTGCCCTATGTAATCCAAAAAAGCCCGGGCTTACCAGTCCAGGCTTTTTTATAAGAATATAGTTCTGTTAGTTGAGCTGAGGATTCAGCGGCATATTTTTAAGATAGGCGAAGTCGTAGCCAAGCGAGTCGATAGCTGCACGCCAGAGCGCATCAGTATCTGTATCAAACAATAATTTTTTAGGCACATCTGCTACAATCCATGAGCCGTCCTGCAACTCTTTTTGTAATTGCCCCGGCTGCCATCCGCTATAGCCTACGAAAAGGCGAAGATCAAGCGGTTGACAGGCATTTGTATTGACGGCATCCTGCAGCGCTTCGTAAGAGCCTCCCCAGTATACCCCGGGTATGACTTCATTACCGCCAAAAAGTCCCGGTGTGCGGTGCAGCATATGCAAGGTATCCATCTGCACCGGTCCGCCCTGAAATACGGTGAGCAATGGTGTATAAAGCTCGGGCAGCAGGTCGCCGAGGGTATGTTCTGTAGGCCGGTTAAGCGCAAAACCTACGGACCCTTCTTCTCCATGCTCACAAAGCAGGATAACGCTGCGTGCAAAGTTCGGGTCTGTAAGAAATGGCTCAGCGATGAGCAGGCGCCCTGCTGCCGGTGTCAGATCTGTCTGCTTATACGGGTTGAATTCCATGACTAACCGCTTTGGTTATATTAATCCAACAAAAAAAATCCGTGCCGGGGATGCATTGCAGTAAAGGCTTTACTTTTACCTTTTGTACCCGCTCACATGCACCTCTTTTTTCCGGCGCTGCTTTTCCTCATTACCATTCTCGGCGGCAGCATACCGCTTTGGTTCAATGGACTGAATGACAGGCGAATGCAGCTTCTGCTGGCCTTTTCCGGCGCTTTTCTGCTCAGCATCACCTTCCTGCATCTACTTCCGGAAACGTTTGAAGACCTTGGTGGCAAAACAGGATATTATCTGCTGGGAGGTTTTTTCCTGCAGCTGTTCATCCAGCGTTTTACCCATGGTGTAGAGCATGGCCATGTACATGTGCACCCCAATCCTCAGGATCACCATCATATACCGGTCTGGTCCATCGTAGTCGGGCTTTCGGTTCATGCATTTATGGAAGGGCTGCCACTGGGCTTCAACTACCGGAGCAGCGCTACCGGACCGTCGCTTTACTTTGCAGTAGCAGCGCATAAGTTACCCGAAGCTATGCTGCTGACCATGCTGTTGCTGAATGGACGTGGCAAGCAACCGGCCATGGTGGTGCTGTTTATTTTCGCGTTGCTCACGCCGCTGGCGGGCATCCTGGCTACTTTCTTAGGAATGCATTACGGCTTTATCTCGCGGATGGTAACGGTGCTGATCCCTATTGTTGCCGGCGCATTCATTCATATTTCCACGACTATCTTCTTTGAGAGCGGCACCAAACAGCATTTGCTAACCTATCAGAAAGTATTGGCTATGGCTATAGGATTGGCGGTTGGTCTTATCACTTTATTTCTCGAATAACAATGCTTAAAAAAATCTGGTCTTTACTGCTTTTACCCTTCCTGCTTTTCAGCTCCTGCAAGGCACAGAAAGCTGCGGACAATAAATCATTGCTCTGGCGCATAACCGGCAAAAGCGGGGCAAAGCCTTCGTATCTGTTCGGCACCATCCATCTGCTCTGCCCGGACGATTATCTGTGGACGGATGCGATGAGGGCTTCTTTAAAAAGCTGTAAGGAAGTATGCTTTGAGATGGATATGGATGACCCGCAGGTAATGACGGATGTGGCTTCCGGGATGGTGAATACCGATAACAAGCAACTCAAAGATTACTTCACCCCTGCGGAATATGAAAAGCTGGCGGCGTTTACCAAAAAAGAGCTCGGTATAGATGTGAGCATGATGCAGCAGATGAAGCCTGCCATGCTGCAGATGCTCTTTATCACCAAGGCGGTAAGCTGCGCCATACCTGTTTCTTACGAAGCCAATATCATGGAAGAGGCGAAGAAGGATGGCAAAGAAATCGTTGGGCTGGAAACACCGAAAGAACAACTGGACGTACTTAATACCCTGTCCGAAGACTCTGTGGTAACGCAACTAATGCAGCTTACTGATAGCTTCCAAACCAGCAAGCAGGAGTATGCACAGATGCTGAGCACTTATAAAAAACAGGATTTACCGGCGCTCTACAAACAGATCAGCGATTCAAAAGAGCTGGGCGATGATATGGGCGCATTTCTGGATGACCGTAATGTAAAATGGATTCCCCGTATGCAGCAAAAGATGAAAGGCCAGCCTGTATTTTTTGCGGTGGGCGCAGGGCATTTATGGGGCGATCATGGCGTCATCACTCTGCTCAGAAAGGCCGGCTATGATGTAGCGCCGGTACATTAGATTTCAATTAAAAAGGCTGGCCGGAGAAGATCTCCGGCCAGTTTTTCTGTTTAAGATTTCGACAAATATTTGGGATTAAAGTCCCCACATGACACCCACTGTTGCTCTGATATTACGGTTAGGATTATAATCGCTGTTGATGTTATCCTTTACCGCATCCATGAGGCCGTGCGTATAGCTTATATCTGTATTGAGCCAGGTATTTCTGCCTACACGGAAGTTAGCACCTGCGCCTGCATTGATGCCAATATCGAACGTGCGGAAATAATCGGTGTTCGACATCGTGCCTTCCCCATTGTAGTTATTGCTGTACCATTGTTTTTCATCCACTTTCAAGCCCAGCGTAGGGCCCGCAAATACTTTCGGACGTACACGGTCGCCATGCTTGCCAAAGAAATAGACCACATGCATTGGCATTCTCAGGTACACCGGATTAATCGTCATTTTCTGAAACTCGCCGCCGCCTATTGCATAATCATTTTTAAAGCCTTCGTGTGAGATGAGCAGTTCGCTGGCATAAGCCCAGTGCTCATTATGTGAATAAACCATCCCGATACCAAGCGCGGGTGCGAATTTAAAATCGCGGTCGCCACCGGTATGTCCGGTCCAGCTATGTCCTGCCGAGCCTACGATGCCCAGAGATAAATTTTGTGCTGTTGCTGTTTCTGTTGCGGCGGCACTGATGAGTAAAGCTGCTGCCATTGCCATTAGATTCTTCATAATACCTTTGATTTAGGTTCATGCCACAGGGAAAAAATACTGTGCCATTTGCCAACAGAAGCATGGCTTCTTTAACACATGAGGGAATTCCTTTTTGCAATTATTTCTTTTACAGAAGCGGGTAGCAAAATGATCACAGACTTGCCTTTTAGCAAAGTGTGGCAGCTATACGGGCAGGATATTTTTAGGCTTCCACAAAAAAGTGTAGCGTTATGAGCACATTCAAAGAGATCATTCAGTCAGACAAGCCGGTATTGGTAGATTTTTTCGCCACATGGTGCGGTCCCTGCAAGATGATGGCGCCTATTCTCAAACAGCTAAAAGAAGACGTTGGCGATGCGGTGACAATTATTAAGATAGATATAGACAAGCAGCCTGCTGCTGCCAGCTCACTGGGCATTCAGGGTGTGCCTACCTTAATCATCTTTCAGAAGGGTGAGCAGAAATGGCGGCAATCCGGTGTGGTAGATGCCCGGCAGCTCAAGCAGGTGCTGAAGCCTTTTATGATATAATCGTTCAGCTTTGGAAATCGACTATGGTAGCGCCGAATCCATACAGGCCATGCCATTTGTTTTCGAAAGAGGCTACCCCGCTTTTTGATTGCAGCAGCCGGTGCACCTCTTCCTTGAGCTTGCCGGTACCGATACCATGAATAACGACCATGTACTGCTGATTGTGCGCAATAGCCATATCTATATGGTACTCCAGAGCATTGAGCTGAATGTGCAGGATTTCCGCAAAGCTGAGCTCTTCGGAATGCTCTACCAGCGCTTCAATGTGCAGATCAAGGACTTCTTTAGGCTTCCATTCAGGAACAGCGGGTGGATGGTCTCTTGAAGGCAGCATATCCGGTTTTTCGTTTAAGGCTATGGCTTGTTTTATTTTAGGAATGCCCTGAGCGTCATCTGCCAGCAGGTAGTTGAATGAAGGCTCATTCGCTTCCAGTATGCGGCTGATATTGTCAAAGAGCTTTGCCGGCTTGATGCGCAGGATGCCTTTATTCTCAGAGGCATTGACACCACCTGCGCCTTCGCTGAGCGTCCAGTGAAACCGGGGCTGATCGTTCATTTCCTCAAGGGTCTGGGGGTGCAGATACACATTCGCAAAGGCATGAAGCATGGCCTGATGGCTGAATACCAGGCGACCGGCTGCATTGCGCACTTCATAGACAAAAAACAGCGGCGTGGCCGCCTCATTGATCAGAAAAATGCGGAAATGGGTAACGATATCTTCAAAGGAATCGGCGAGAAAGACGGGCATGAAAGACAGGTAGATGCCCTGCGCCAGCCTTGCCTTACGCTCTTTTATCTTTTCGGGAATGATCTCAACGTTGGTGCTCTTTTTCTTCTGCGCTTCTTTCTTTTCCGTGAACCATTTCAGGTAAGGATGATCCACTTCATCTTCATAGACCGGAAAATGAACCCCGTTTACCTCCACCTCAAGCATGGTCCTGGACAAAAAGGAAACAATACGGCCTTCCTCACCAGTTCGTTTCATCAAAACCGCATCGCCGATCGAAAATTTCATGCAGACAAGTTACCTATGAAAATCCATTTAAAAACTGCACCATTTGCTGCACAGCCGCGCCACGATGGCTTAATCCGTTTTTTATCGCTGCCGGAAGCTCGCCGAATGTTTGCCCGTAGCCATCGGGCACAAAAACAGGATCATAGCCGAATCCACCTTTGCCTCTTGGCGCCCGGATAATAGCTCCGTAGCAGTTTCCTTCAAAATAGTGCGCTTCGCCATTAATGATGAGGCAGATGACGGCGGTGTAATGCGCTTTCCGCGTACCCGCGTTTTCAAGCTGCTGCAATAGCTTTTGAACGTTCTCTTCATCCGAGGCATCGTCGCCTGCAAAGCGCGCGCTGAATACGCCCGGCGCGCCGTTGAGCGCATTTGCACAGATGCCGCTATCGTCGGCCATTACAGGCTTTCCGCAGAAGTCATAGATCGTTTTTGCTTTGGTGCAGGCATTCTCCCGGAAGGTATGATATGGTTCCGGAATCTCCTGATTGAAGCCAATATCTTTCAGGGTAAGAATAGTTGTTTGCGGCAGCAATGATCTGATCTCCTGCTGCTTTCCTTTGTTGTTTGTGGCTAGTATCAGTTCCATGTAGGCCCCCATCCCGGCCTTCCCTTGAGGGGGGAAGGAGGTGTTTTGTATGTACTGTGTTTCAGCGTATAAACGCTGTGAGGGTTTTGAACCCTCACAACGTTTTGAATATTATGTAAAAAGGCCGGTATTACCGGCCTTTTGAATTTTGCATTTTAAATTTTGCATTATTACATAGACCATTGCTTGCTCTTGAAGCGGTCGCTCACCACCAGCTCTTTGCTGCCCGGTGTGTATTTGTAAAAGCCTTCGCCACTCTTGGCGCCGAGGTAGCCAGCCTGCACCATATTGGCGAGGAGTGTAGCTGGTGCGTATTTCTGCGCGCCGAAGCCCATGTGCAGCACATTCATGATGCTGTAGCAGGTATCCAGGCCAATGAAATCAGCGAGCTGCAGCGGACCCATCGGATGTGCCATGCCCAGCTTCATGATCGTATCGATCTCTTCCACGCCGGCAACGCCTTCCTGCAATGCAAGAATGGCTTCGTTGATCATTGGCAGCAGAATGCGGTTGGAGATAAAGCCCGGATAGTCATTCACCACGCAAGGAACCTTGCCCAGGTATTTGGAAAGATTTACCGTCAGGTCGGTCACTTCATGCTCGGTGGCATAGCCATTGATCACCTCTACCAGCTTCATTACCGGTACAGGATTCATGAAGTGCATACCGATTACCTTGCCCGGACGCTTGGTGAAAGAAGCGATGCGCGTGATAGAGATAGAAGAGGTATTGGTAGCCAGAATGCAATGCTCAGGTGCAAGCTGATCGAGCTGCTGGAAGATCTTGATCTTAAGATCAATATTTTCTGTAGCTGCTTCTACCACCAGATCAGAACCTTTCACAGCGTCAGCCATATCGGTATAAGTCTTGATGCGGCCAATCGCAGCGCTCTTGTCCTCTTCCGTCAGGGAAGCCTTGGCTACCTGGCGGTCCATGTTCTTGCCGATGGTAGCGATCGCCTTGTCCAGTGCAGTCTGATTGATGTCCATCATATGCACAGTAAATCCGCTTTGAGCGAATACATGGCAGATGCCATTGCCCATTGTGCCGGAGCCAATTACCGTAACCGTCTTGATCTTTTGAAGCATATACTGAGTTTTGTCGTCGTAACCTGCTGGTTGCAGATTGGTAAGTGTTGAAGAATCCTTAACCATGATTTAATTTCTTTTTAAAAACGCGGCTAAGGTAGCTTTTTAGTTGATTTAATAAATGCTCCTTTCGTTAATGATTGTTAACCGGTTGGGGTGATCAGAGCAAAAGGTTAGCAGGACTACAGCTACAGGTGTAGCCTGCCCCAACCGAAAAGAACAAGGCTTCCAGCCTTTGGAGGGGCGGAAGCCTTGATTAAAAAACGATCTGCTAGATCAGGTCTGGCATGCTGCCGGCTACAATATTTTTTTTGATTGACCATAAACCGCATCAATCAAGGCGCGCGGCTATATCAGTGATCACAATTTTATTTTAGCTAAATCCTCATTTGATATTTCTGAAGTATAGATTTTTATATGGTCATTTATAACCAGAAGCGACCAATCAAAAATCCTGCAAAGAAGATTATGCTTAATATAAAGCTTGTCGATCTCTGTAGCAGTAAACGTCTTCTTGGTAAACAATCCATTGATTTGCAGGCCGGAACTGCTTTTTTGGATGACCCTACTGCTTTTGGTTGACACGTATGAACTTCTGATGAGCAAGAGAATAGAAACTACCTCTACCAATAAGCCGCCTGAAAAAAACATTACTCCTATGTTGCCAATGATATAAAGAACTACAAGCGCAATAAGGATTGCACCATGAAGTAGCCAGATAATTGGAAGTTCTTTAAATTTCATGGTGTTTTTTATGAATTAAAATGGATGCAAAAATAGCTTTTTGCACCCACCATTATCAATTTTATACAAGTTAGCAAAATCTAGTTATTGCCAAAGTAAACTTGAATTTCTTGTCACAGCCATTGAAGTTAAAATATGAACCTTACTATAGTAAAGGCTCAGAGAGAGGCCGCCAGCGTTGCGCCGCATCTTTGCTGTTCAGGATGCACAGGGGTCAGCTTGTAATGTTCCATTAGCCATTACCCGCATTCCACGGGTTAATACCCGGGTGCTTTGGGTTGCTACCCGCAAGATTCGGGTTGTAGTATGCATGGTATAAGTTGTAACCTTTGTTGTTAGGGTTATAACTCACAGGTTCGGGGTTATTACTCATAATATTCGGGTTGTTACCCGCAGAGTTGGGGTTGCTACCCGGATACCTTTAGTAGCTGTATATTCCGCTCAGTAATGTACTTAAGCACAAAAAATGGCTTGCAACAGTTATTAGCCTTCAACAAGTTGTTCTTTTTACTTACTTATTCACTAATTTCAGGCTTCCCTAAAATGTGACTAAATACTTATGCCCAACGGAGGTCCTTTCCCCAGAAAAGATGCTGACCTGAACAATTATTTTCAGACAGCCTTACCTTATATAACAGCCAATGCCGGTCGCCTCAACATCGCTGCCCAAGCGGTCGCACAGGCTGCGGCTCTACTGGACAACTGGAACGGCAGCTATCCACAGTCTGTAAATGCCAACACCCGCACCAAGACGATCACGAATGTCAAGAATCAGGACAAAGAGCTGCTTCAGCATCTGCTGCGCAGTATCTACGCCGATATTTCTGAAAGCCTGCTCACGCCCGAAGACCGGAACGCCCTGAACCTGAAAGAACGCAGCGCAGCCACACCTGCGCCTGTGCCCACTACCCGCCCGGTTGGCAAGGCGGATACAAGCGATCGCCTGCGGCATACGATCTCATTTACAGATGAAGCCACCCCGCAGCGCAAGGCAAAGCCCGCCCGCGTGCGCGGCTGCCAGATATGGTGCAAGGTAGGCGGCGATGCCCCGGCAGACCCGAAAGAGCTGCACTATCTCGCTACCGATACGGCCTCGCCCTACCTGGTCACCTTCGATGGCGCAGATGCGGGCAAGCCGGCCTATTACTGGCTGCGCTGGGAAAACACGGTGGGCGAATGCGGGCCGTGGAGCGAAACGGTGGTAGCTACCATTACCGCATAGCCGAGCCGGTTGAACGGGTCGGGACGCTGCAATACAGCAGAAAGTGCGGCCTGAACCGCTCAAAGGAAAAACATGTGATCAAAGGCACTATTCGCCCGCATGAAGGGAGGTGGCAGTACCAGCTATGGGGGAATGCTCAACCCACAAGCCATAGCTGCGGATAGCCACAGCAAAAAGTTAAAAGGCTTTCCGGGCTGTTCTATTCTTTGGGCTATTGGCTACATTTGATAGCGATCCGCTGAAGCGATCTTTTGTACCATAACTATGCAGATACAACGCGCTGCGCCGGTCAATGAATGGCTAGCCAAGCTCATCTTCCTTATATTACCTACGGCCGTTGTCGGCTACTTCCTGCTCCTGCAGGGCAATGAGTTTTTCGGAAAAATCGGTAACGATGCAGGGCATTTGGCTTTCTATATGAGCATCGGCATGGTGGCCGCTACTTTTCTGTACGGCTTCCGGTTCCGCTTTCTGCCCACCTTTGCCGCGCTTGTATTTGGCATGTATGTCATTTATAAAGGCATCGACAATCTGGCCACCGGCGAGTTCGACGCGCCGGGCATCGAAGCACGGTTCATTGCCGGCAGTGTATTGTTTACTGCGGGCTGGATCATTGGCTGGGGCTTTATCCGGCTGCGGTACTGGTCGGTAGGCATGGCCGCTGGCCTGCTGGCCGCCAGCATTCTGGTAGTGGCCAAGAGCAAGTCGGACACGGTAGATCATCTGCTCTGGTCTTTCTCTCCGGTTGTATTGTACTCGGTATATATCGTCTTTACGGCAGAGCAGATTTACAGCTATCAGGATAAGTCCCAGAAATTCTGGTGGTTCCTCAGCCGGCGTGTGCTGGCTTTTGCAGGGTTATTGATCCTGATGCTGCTGGGCATTACCTGGATCATGGGCGGCGAGATCGAGGAGACGGTGGCCAGCTTTGGCGGCGGCGGTAAATCGGGAAAGAACTCTATGCTGAAGTCCAATAAAGACGGCACGTTTGACCTGAAGGATTATTCGCAGCTCCGCAGCCAGCTTGGCCGCAGCAATGAGCTGCTTTTCTGCGCGCACATCGACAATTATTTTGAAGGCACCGATATGCCCAATCCGCTTTATCTGACGGCCTTCTATTATACCAAATTCGACACCAGCACTGAGACTTTCGAGCGCGATTCCATCATCCCGAAAAACGACCTGTTCGAGCCCGACCCTACCAAACTTTCTCTCTTTGCAACGAAGACGGACAGCAATGTGATCATCAACAGCGGTACCGGCGAGTATGGCAAGGTAGTGGATATAGATGTCTATAGCCGGAAGCTGTCCCCCCATACCTACCTTGCGCCGCATACCGGATTTTTTGTGCAGCCGATTACGGTAGAGCGCGATTTCCGCGATTCGTTCAAGACGGCTTTCCGGGCCAAGAGCTATATCAGCCGCCTCAACAGCGCTTATGCAGTGTATAATGCGCAAAACAAGCAGATCAGGGCATTCCAGGAAGAGCGCTTTAAGATTATGCGCAAGTACACGGATTACAGCAAGACCGATCCGGCGTTCATGAAGTATTATACGTACATGCCGGGCGATGCTAAGTTCAGAAACATTGCCGAGCTGGCTAAGAAAGTGGCCGGCAGCGCAGCTACACCGGTAGATAAGACGCTGGCCATACGCGATTGGTTTCTCAGTAAAGACGCAGCCGGTCAGCCGCTGTTCAAGTACACCGATAATCCCGGCGTGCCGGATATTCCCAACGCTTCGAAGCTCCAATACTTCTTATTTGAAAACCGGAAAGGCTATTGCGCCTACTATGCCGGCGCTACCCTGTTCATGCTGCGCTCGCTGGGCATTCCGAGCCGTATAGCGGTTGGCTTTATGACGGTAGATCGCAGCGCGAAGAACAAAGGCTGGTACTGGTATTATGCAGATCAGGCGCACGCCTGGGTACAGGTCTACTTCCCGGGGCTTGGCTGGCTCGACTTTGATACGACCGTTGGCAACTCCGATGCACGGGACAGCCCGGCACCCGATGGCACACCGCCAATGCAGCCGCCCCGTGCATGGCTGGCCGCAGAAGGCACTGCCACTACTATCGATACAGGCCGCAAGATCATTGTGATGCAGGTAAAGTCTTTCGTATATCACGATAAGGAATATAAGCTGCCGCAAGCGGTGACGGCCAATATGGATGTGCACATTGCCCAGATACGCCGCGACAGTATAGAAGTACCGCTTACCAATATCGAAAAAGGCGAGGCGATGACGGCGGTATCTTATGCAGATGCATTTAAAAATCTGGAGGCAAAGGAAAATGAAAGCGGCGAAGCGTTCATCAAGCGCTTCCCTGATCCAGAGCCTGTGGATGAAGTATATGTAAAGCGCAAGGACACCTATAAAAAGGAAACAGCGCCAAAGCCTGAGCCGAAAGCGGCCGTGCCATCGTTCCGCAGGATACTGATCGAAGGGATTGCCATTGTGCTGGGCGTAGTCTTATTGTTCCTGCTATGGCCGGCTATCCTGCTGTGGTATTATAAGAACAGGGCAAAGCGTTCAAAACAAAGCGGACAGAAGGCTTACTGGGTGTACCGGACGGCTGCTTACTATCTGCACCAGCTCGGCTTTACCCGCGGGCAGCGCACGCCCATGCAGTATGCACGCGAGCAGATTGATCCGGCACTGGGCACTGGCTTTGGTACGTTTATGAATGCATACCTAAAGCAGAAATATGCGAAGCAGCCGCTGAATGAGCGCGAAACCGCGCTTGTAGATCAGTTCCTGCCATCCTTTTTTGCTGCCATTAAAGCACGTATCAAGTGGAATGTACGGTTGGGCCGCTTTTTGAATCCGCTGCGCGCAGTTTCTTTCTTTGTGAAGGGAGATGAGGATGAACCGAGTAACCAGCCGTAAGGGTTTTTCTTTAACCAAAGCCTTTCGGTACCGTTACAAAGGTGAAATGTATATTTGCCACGGCTTAAAAACCAGTATTCAATGAAAACCTCCGTTCGTGTGCTCTGGCGCCTTTTCCTGTTGTGCGTCATTGCATTTATGATACTTATTACCGGCTACTGGTTTAGCTGGTGGGGTGGCATGCCTTCGATCACCGAGCTGGAAAATCCGAGCAGCGCGCTTTCCTCTGAAGTGCTGGCTGCCAATGGCGATATCATGGGTCGCTATTTCGTGCAGGACCGCAGCAACAGCAGGTATGAGGACATCTCCAAAAATGTGATCGATGCGCTGGTAGCCACGGAAGATGTCCGGTTTTTCGACCACTCAGGCATTGACGCCCAGGCCACGGCAGCTATTCCTTTTTATCTGCTGAAGGGCGATAAGCGCGGCTCTTCCACCCTCACCCAGCAGCTGGCCAAGAATCTTTTCGGACGGAAGAAGATGAACCTCATGACCATTCCTTTTATCAAGCTGAAAGAATGGGTATTGGCGGTAAAGCTGGAGCGCAACCTTACCAAAAACGAGATCATCACTTTATACCTGAATACCGTTCCCTTCCCGGATAACGTGTATGGCATCAAAAATGCATCTCTTACTTTTTTCAATAAAACCCCCGATAAGCTATCGCTCGATGAAGCCGCTATCCTCGTTGGCTCGCTGAAAGGCAATACTATTTATAATCCGCGCACACATACCAGGCAATCGGTGGACCGCCGCAACACGGTGATCGACCAGATGATCAAGTATGAAAAGATATCTTCCGCCGAAGGCGAAAAGTACAAGTCGAAAGACATAAAGCTCGATTACCACAAGATCGATTATCACGAAGGCGTAGCGCCCTATTTCCGTCAGGTATTGGAGCAGGAAGTCAAGAAAGCGCTCAAGGACACCCGCAACCCGGTCACCGATCAGCCTTACGATATTTATAAAGATGGCCTGCGCATCTACACCACCATTGATATGCGTATGCAGAATTATGCAGAGCAGGCGGTGGAGCAGCACATGAAAGACCTGCAAAAGCTGTTTATGCAGCAAAGCGGCTACGGCAGCGGCGCCATCTGGAAAAAGCACATGGATGTGGTAAGCAGAGCCATGAAGCAGAGCGACCGGTATGCCGCGATGAAGGAAGACGGAAAATCAGAAGCGGAGATCACCGCAGCATTCAAGCAGCCGGTGAAGATGCGCGTCTTTGCGTGGAACACAGATAATTACGTGGATACCACCATGAGCCCGATGGATTCCATCATGTACACCCGCATGTTCCTGCAGGCAGGCTTCATGGCGATGGACCCGATGACCGGCGAGGTAAAGGCGTGGGTAGGCGGCATCAACCACGATTATTACCAGTTCGACCACGTAAATGAAAAAACAAAGCGTCAGGTAGGCTCTACGATCAAGCCTTTGCTTTACTGCCTTGCGGTGGATAATGGCATCTCGCCCTGCGGCACGGTATCTACCGGCGCACAGGAGTTCAATGGCAAGCCTTACAATGCCGGTGGCTCCAAGTTCGGCGCGCTGCCTATGAAGAAGGCGCTGGCGCTTTCCATCAATAATGCGGCGCTTTATCTGCTGAAGCAGGTGGGCATTCCGTCCTTCATTGACTTTGTAAAGAAATGCGGCATCAACAGTGAGATCGTTCCTTATCCATCTATTGCGCTGGGCGTTTCGGATATATCCTTGTATGAAATGCTTGGGGCCTATACGATGTTCCCGAGCGGTGGTATGAATACCAAACCTTACTTCATTACCAAGATCGAAGATAAAAACGGCATTCTGGTCAAGAGCTTTGCACCGCAGCAAAAAGAAATCATCAGCGCCAGCACTGCCTTTAAAATGGTGAAGATGATGCGCGGGGTGGTTGATTTTGGTACGGGCGCGAGAATGCGCCGCCGGTATGGAATCACCTCTGAAATAGCCGGCAAAACAGGTACTACCAATAACCAGGCGGATGGTTGGTTTATCGGCTATACGCCGCAATTGCTGGCCGGCGCATGGGTTGGCTGCGATGACCGCTTCCTCCGCTTTCAGAGCGAGGCTTTAGGCCAGGGCGCGGCGGCGGCGCTTCCGATCTGGGCGCTTTTCTACAAAAAAGTATCTGCCGATAAAACACTGGACATCAGTCCGGATGCCAAATTCAAAGAACCTGACAACTTCGATGATTGTGATGTGACAGACCCGAATAGTGTAATGCGTGCAGGGCTTAATAATGGCAGTGTTGGCGGCAACGGTGAAGAGGACGAATCCCAGAATAACAGCGATTACAGCCCGAGCGATATGGATTATGGCAATGAAGGCAATACCAGCGATGACCTCAATAAATAATCAGCTTACCAACGATCACAAGTTCAACATTAAAGCATCCACTTCCTGAAAGTCAAAATTATCAACGACCCCGTTTACGGCTTTCTGCGCTTTCCGGAGCAGGAGGTGATGCATATAATCGCACATCCCTGGTTTCAGCGGCTGCGGCATATCAAGCAGATGGGCATGGCGCACCTTGTATATCCCGGTGCGGTCCATACGCGGCTGCATCACTCCCTGGGCGCATGCCACCTGATGAATGAAGCGCTCGATGTGCTGAAAAGCAAGAACATCAGCTTTACGAAAGAAGAATGCGTAGCCGCACGTCTGGCTATCTTAATGCACGATATCGGGCACGGCCCTTTCTCTCATGCGCTGGAGCATGCATTGGTTACCGGGATTTCCCATGAAATGGTATCGCAGCTGATTATGCAGCGTATTAATCAGGAAATGGGCGGAGCGCTGGATACGGCCATTCGCGTGTTCGATCATTCCTACCCAAAAAAATACCTGCACCAGCTCGTATCCAGCCAATTGGATATGGACCGCATGGATTACCTGAACCGCGACAGCTATTTTACCGGCGTTTCGGAGGGCGTGATCGGCTACGACCGCATTTTGCAGATGCTTACGGTAAATAATGATGAGCTGGCAGTAGAGGAGAAAGCCGTGCACAGCGTTGAGAAATTCATCATTGCCCGCAGGCTCATGTACTGGCAGGTGTATCTGCACAAAACAGTGCTGGGCGGCGAAATGCTCTTAGTCAATATTCTTAAGAGAGCCAAAGAGTTAGCCATGGCAGGTGAAAAACTATTTGCAACCCCTGCGCTGCACCATTTTCTTTACGGGGATGTTAATGCAGCCTCTTTTGCGGCAAATCCGGAAAACCTTGAGCTATTTTGCGCATTGGATGATTCTGATATTGCGGCCTCTATCAAAGTATGGCAGTCGCACAGCGATATAGTATTGGCCAAACTGTGCAACATGCTCATCAGCCGAAGGCTGTACAAAATAATACTGAGCAGCGCACCGTTAGAAGATTTACTGGAAGGGAAGAGGAAACAGGCCGGCGCTCTGCTGGGTATCAGCAATAAACATGAGCTAAAGTATTTTGCCTTCACGGGCACGACTACGACAAGCACTTATAATTATACGGATGAACGCATTGGAATAGCGATGAAAGACGGAACGGTCCGGGATATCAGCGAAGTGGATAATCCGCTGGTGACACAGGCACTTGCCCGACCCGTTCTTAAAAATTACATTTGCTATACAGTAGCCTAAACGAAGAGGAGAAAAAAACCGTCTAAACAGCATTCTACGCTGTAACTATATAAATAACGCTATGCAATTCACCGCGCTGCAGATAGCCACATTAGTACACGGAACGATCGAAGGAAATCCGGATGTACTGGTGGGACAGGTATCCAAGATTGAAGACGCCGGCGAAGGCTCCCTCTCTTTTGTAGCCAATCCGAAATACGAAGAGTTTCTTTATAAGACCAATGCTTCCGTACTCATTGTCAATGAATCTCTTGAGCTTACCCAGCCGGTAAAGCCAACGCTGATACGGGTAAAAGATGCCTATAGTGGCTTTACCCTGCTCCTGCAAAAATACAATGACATTGTATCGCGCAGCGGTAAGAACGGAATTGAGCAACCCTCTTTTGTTGCAAAAAGCGCCTCTCTCGGAAAGGATATATACATCGGGGCGTTCAGCTATATCGGTGAAAATGTAATCGTAGGCAATCGTGTACGCATTTATCCGGGCTGTTATATTGGTGATAATGTAGTTATCAATGATGATTCCTGCATCTATGCCGGAGTAAAAATTTATGATGGATGCTCGCTGGGAAGCCGTGTGATTATCCATTCAGGAACGGTGATTGGTGCAGATGGCTTTGGCTTTGCCCCGCAGAAAGACGGCTCTTACAAAAAAATACCTCAGATCGGCAATGTAATTATAGAAGAAGATGTAGAAATCGGCTCCAATACCACCATTGACCGCGCCACCATGGGCTCTACATACATCCGCAAGGGCGTGAAACTGGATAACCTTATTCAGATAGCGCACAACGTGGACATTGGTGAAAGCACGGTTATTGCAGCGCAGACAGGCGTATCGGGCAGCACCAAAGTGGGCAGGCACTGCATGATCGGTGGTCAGGTAGGAATGGTGGGTCATATCCAGATTGCGGACGGCACACGCATCAATGCACAAAGCGGACTTTCCAAGTCGGTACAGGTACCAAACACGGTGCTTAACGGCTCTCCCGCATTTGATTATAAAACATCCCTTAAAAGTCAGGCAATTTTCAGAAATTTGCCCGACCTTCAACAGCGCCTTTTGCAACTGGAGGAGCAGGTGAAAGCGCTTACATCATTATTGAATCATTCTAATATTTCCTTGGATAAGTGATAGAAACAAAGACTCAGAAGCTGGAAAAAGGAGAGAAAAACGGCAAGCTATTGCAACAATCATCGCACAACCAGCAGACATTAAAGGGTGCAGTAACCCTGCACGGCGTGGGCCTGCATACCGGGCATAATGTGACCATGACCCTGCGCCCGGCCAATCCGGGCTTTGGCATCCGCTTTCAGCGGGTAGACCTTCCGGAAAAACCAATCGTAAAGGCGGATGTGGACTATGTAGTGGACACTTCCCGTGGCACTACCCTTGAGCACAACGGCGCCCGTGTAAGCACGGTAGAGCACATTCTGGCGGCTTTGGTGGGCAGTGGCATAGATAACGTGCTGGTAGAGCTTGATGCGCCCGAAATTCCTATTCTGGATGGCAGCGCACGTGAATTTATCGATGCAATTGACAGCGCAGGCATTCAGGAGCAGGAAGCGAAGCGTATCGTGTACAGCATCGATACCAACATCCATTTTTATGATCCGGTGAAGAATGTGGATATGCTGGCCGTTCCGGCAACTGACTACCAGATCACTACTCTCATTGATTTTAATTCGAAAACGCTCGGCACGCAGCACGCTACGCTGAAGCATATTTCCGAGTTCCGCAATGAGATCGCTCCATGTAAAACATTCTGCTTCCTGCACGAGCTGGAATACCTGCTTCAGAACAATCTGATCAAAGGCGGCGACCTCAGCAATGCCATTGTGGTAGTAGATAAGGTGGTGAGCAATGAAGAGCTGGAGCATCTGGCCAAAGTCTTCAACAAGCCGAAAATCGAGGTAAAGCAGGAAGGTATTCTGAATAACATTCAGCTGGTATTTCCCAATGAGCCTGCACGCCATAAACTGCTGGATGTAGTAGGCGATCTCGCGCTGATCGGGCATAACATCAAGGCGCATATCATTGCCTCTCGTCCCGGCCACTCATCCAATGTTGAGTTTGCCAAAAAGATCAAGCAGTACATCAAGAAGAACAAGCACCTCTCCGATATTCCGAACTATGATCCGAATATGGAAGCGGTATATGATATTGTGCGTATCGAAAAATCGCTGCCGCATAAGTTCCCGTTCCTGCTGGTCGATAAGATCATTGAGCTGAGCGATGACCATGTGGTAGGCATCAAGAATGTAACCTATAATGAGAACTTTTTTCAGGGTCATTTTCCCGGCAATCCGGTGATGCCGGGCGTACTGCAGATCGAAGCAATGGCGCAGGCCGGCGGCATTCTGGCGCTGAACAATTACAGCGATCCGGAAAATTATGATACTTATTTCATCAAGATCGATAAAGTGCGATTCAAGCAGAAAGTAGTACCGGGCGATACGCTGGTGCTGAAGCTGGAGCTCATCAATCCGATCCGCCGCGGCATCTGTGAAATGAAGGGAATGGCGTATGTAGGCAACAAGCTGGCTACAGAAGCAGAACTGGTAGCACAAATCGTACGAAAAGGGAAATAAGTGTGACAATGCGGCAATTGTGATGATGCAGCAGTGGATCTCATTTAGTAATAAGTTGCCTACAATCATCCGCTTTATCAATTTAACGCATCATCATAATTATCGCATCATCGCATTTAGCACATTATCGCATTAAAACAATGATTCACCCGCTTACCTACATACACCCCGATGCCAAAATCGGACCGAATGTGAAAATAGATCCCTTCACCACTATTCACAGGAATGTGGAGATCGGTGAAGGAACGTGGATTGGCTCAAATGTGACCATTATGGAAGGGGCACGGATCGGCAAGAACTGTCGCATCTTCCCAAGCACTATCATCAGCGCTATCCCGCAGGATCTTAAATTCAAGGGTGAGGATACACTGACCATCATTGGCGATAACTGTACGATCCGCGAGTGCGTCACTATCAACCGGGGCACTTCTGACCGCAACCATACCAGGATCGGCAATAACTGCCTGATTATGGCTTATACGCACATTGCACACGACTGTGAGGTCGGCAACCATTGTGTCTTCTCCAACAATACTACCCTTGCCGGCCACATTCAGGTGGGCGACCATGTGGTGCTGGCAGGCCTTACCGCGGTACAGCAGTTCGTACGCATCGGCTCTCATGCATTTGTAACCGGCGGCTCGCTGGTGCGTAAGGATGTGCCGCCATACGTAAAGGCTGCGCGTGAGCCATTATCTTATGTAGGCGTAAACTCTATTGGCCTGAAGCGCCGCGGCTACAGCACAGAGCGCATCAATCATATTCTTGATGTGTATCGTATCCTGTACGTTCGCGGCTATAACGTATCCAAAGCGCTCGGCATCATCGAAGCAGATTTGCCGGTGAGCGATGAGCGTGACGAGATCATTTCTTTCATCCGCGATACAGGTCGCGGTATTATGCGTGGCTACACCCGCCGTATCAATGAAGATATGTCTTGAAAAGGCCGGCAAGCGCTATCAGCGGCACTGGGTATTTAAAGAGCTGAGCTATATTTTTTCCGCACCCGGATCGTATGCGCTGCTGGGTGCGAATGGCAGTGGCAAGAGCACTCTGCTGCGGGTCATTTCCGGTATGCAATCAGCATCTACCGGCAAGGTGATCTACGAAATAAACGGAAAAAGCATTCCACTTACCGATGCATTCCCGGTCCTTTCTTATTGTGCTCCGGGTATGGAGCTGCCTGAGGAAATGACGCTTCGGGAATTGTTTGATTTTCATTTCTCTTTTAAAAAACCGGCTGCGGGATTAACGATCAAAGAAATGATCGGGCTGACCGGAATGCAGCAATCCGTACACAAGCCTATTGCCGATTTTTCTTCGGGCATGAAGCAACGGGCAAAGCTGGCGCAGGCAATTTTTTCGGATACGCCTGTACTGCTGTTGGATGAACCGGCCACCAATCTGGATGAAGCCGGCGTGCAGCAATATTTAAGTTGGATGGAGCGTTTCAGCAATGACCGATTGGTGATTATTGCCTCCAATGATGAGCGCGAGTTCAGCTTTTGCAAAGAGCGAATCCTGCTTTCGGATTTCGGATAAACTTTGTCCGGTTTCGAAGGAAAATCAGAACAGTCGGAAGCAGGTTGTTACAGCATCTTTTCAAACGTTATTTCTTTTAAGAAAATCGCTCAACGCATATACTACCTTCCTAAATGTTGGGCACGACCAAATTTAGCCAGTCTCACCTTCGGGGCATAGCAAGTCGCACAAAATATTTCCACTCTTAAAAATAATTTTTGTGGAATTCGGAAACGGGCTGCATCCTACGTCTATCACTAAAAGGATGTTTTATGAAAAAGCACAGCCCATTCAATACAATCGTATCCCTGATTACCTTTTTATTGCTGATCTGCACGACCAGCGCGTTCGCAGCTGATACCGGCGGTATCACAGGAACTTTAAACGACCAGCGGGGCAATCCCATTATTAATGCAGTGGTCAATGTCTTACAAGGCAGAACCAAAGCCGGAAGCGGCCTTACCGATTTCGATGGCAACTACATCGTGAAGCCATTGAAATCCGGAGTGTATACCGTACAGTTTGTTTATTTAAACAACAAGCAAGAAGTTACGGCTGTACAAGTAGAAGCAGGAAAGCTAACCACAGTCAATACAAAAATGACCGTAGCAAACACTGGTGCAAAGGATGTGGTGGTAACTGTTAAGCGCTATGAAAAACCCCTGATTGATTTTAAAGCTCCGCCGCACGGAATGAGGACCGCCGATGAAATTCAACGGGCGCCGACCATAAGTAAGCTTGATATGGCCGCCTTGACATCACAAGGCTACCGGGCAAAATCCGGCCAAAGCATTTCTATAGGCGGTAGCCGTACATCCGGCACAACCATTATTGTAGATGGGGTACAGCTTTCATCAGGTGCGCCTCAGTATTTTGATCCCAGTAATGAACAGTACAAAAAGGATGCTGAAAATGACTTTAAAACCGTTAAGGCAAGTCCGCGCTCTACCCTTTCGGTAGATGTGGATCGCGCTTCTTACAGCAATATCCGCCGCTTCATTAATCAAGGGCAAAAGCCACCGGCAGATGCAGTGCGCATAGAGGAAATGGTCAATTATTTTGGCTACAATTATCCACAACCAACCGGCAATGACCCGGTAGCTGTATTCACAGAAGTAACGGCATGTCCCTGGAATCCGGAAAAAAAATTGCTGCACATCGGCATACAGGCGCGGAAAGTAGCTACAGATAAGCTGCCACCTTCTAACCTTGTTTTCCTGATAGATGTATCGGGTTCCATGGATGAGCCTAATAAATTACCACTGCTTAAATCATCCTTGAAATTACTCGTCAATAATCTGCGTGCGCAGGATCGCGTATCGATTGTAGTGTATGCGGGTAATGCAGGACTGGTATTGCCTTCCACATCCGGCAACAAAAAGCAAACCATCATTGACGCTTTGGATAATCTGAGCGCAGGCGGCTCCACGGCCGGTGGTGAGGGCATTCTATTGGCTTACCGTACTGCGGAAGAGCATTTCATCAAGGGCGGAAATAACCGGATCATCCTTGCTACAGATGGCGACTTCAATGTTGGTGTGAGCAATGATAATGACCTGGAAACACTCATTACCCAACAGCGCAGCAAAGGCATTTTCCTGACCTGCCTCGGCTATGGCATGGGCAACTATAAGGATTCAAAGATGGAAGTGCTGGCCGATAAAGGCAACGGCAATTATGCTTACATCGATAACATTCAGGAAGCGCAGAAGACGCTGGTACGAGAATTTGGCGGAACGCTATTCACCGTAGCTAAAGATGTAAAAGCACAGGTAGAATTCAACCCGGCTAAAGTACAGGGCTACCGCCTGGTTGGCTATGAAAACCGCCTGCTGAATACCGAAGACTTTAAAGATGATACCAAAGATGCCGGTGAGATGGGCGCAGGACATACGGTAACGATCCTGTACGAGATTGTTCCGACAGGCGTAAAAAGCAAGTGGCTGCGCGATACGGATGGATTGAAATATCAGCAGGTTTCCGCAACCGATAACACAGCAGGCGATGTGGAGCTGGCTACCGTAAAATTCCGTTATAAAGCACCGGATGGCAATGTGAGCAAAGAGATGACACATCCGATTGCAGATGAAGGCAAGCCGCTGCTGCAGACATCTGACAATATCCGCTTTGCTGCTGCGGTAGCTATGTGGGGTATGCTCCTCAAAGATTCAAAGTACAAGGGCAAATCGAACTATCATGATATGCTGCTGCTGGCGGAAAGCGCGCGTGGCAAGGATAAAGACGGCGATCGCGCAGAGTGCATCCGTTTGATGAAGAGCGTGTCTATGGTGGCCTTTGACGGTTCAGGTCGCTAGCGCGTCCCGACCCTGCCCCGGCCCTTCCCGTGCATGGCATGAATATTTTATTCTCTGGTAAAAACCACTATTATGGACAAGCTGGAATTCAAAGGAAAATGGAATGAATGGAAAGGCAAGATCAAGCAGGCCAATGCGGACCTTACAGACGATGACCTCCAATATGAAGATGGTAAAGATGATGAAATGCTGGGACGCCTTCAGCAAAAGCTGGGCAAGACCAAAGATGATGTAGTCAAATGGCTGCGCGATCTCGGTTAGGAAAGGTCCACATTTCAAAAAAAGAGCTGCATGATACATGCAGCTCTTTTTTTGATTAAAACTTGAACGCCTTGTTCAAAAGATCTTCCTGCAAAGGCTGCTCCTTCATATTTCTGATCCAGGGGCGAATGGCTGTTTTTGTCTCTTCCGCTCTTTTACGCAGCAATGCTTTCTGTGCAGCATTTGCTTTTCCATAAATCTCGCCAAACTCTTCCCCGCTGGTGAGCGCTGCCGCGAAGATGGCCTGCTTATAGTTGGCAATCATTTCTGACTGGTATAAATGATCGAGCAGCTCAAGGCTTTTTTGAAAGGTAGTATCATCATCTATCCGTGTAATGTAAGACGCCAGGTAGCCTGCGAGATTGATGCGCCGCAAGCCATACACCTCATCTGCTTTTTGAGCAAAAATGTAAAAGTCTGCTGCCGCTCCATGCTCGGAAATGGCCTCCCAGATGGCTTCTTCCAGCTCTGCCCTTGGCTTCGTGGTTAATAATGACTTTGCGCGCCCGTAGCCGGCCTTTTCATCAAGCACCGTGAGGCCACGAAGCGCTGCGCCGGCTACCAGGTAGGAGCTATCGCCGGTAGCTGTCTCTATATCGTGCCTTGCATCGCTGATTTTCCAGTTTGTCAGTACATTAAATGCCGCAGCCCTTACTCTACGATGCGCATCCTGACTGGCTAAAAACTGTACCTGCCTCGTAAAAACCTGCTGCTCATTTTCAGTGGCGAGCAAAACCTGCAATGTGTAGGCTCTGATCTCTGGCATCGGATCATTAAGCGCAAGATTGAACAGCTTTGTGGCATCCTCCTGCTTCAGCTCTGTAAATACACTGGCGATTGCTCTTCTTTTATTGATGTAATCCTTTACACCTTTATACTGCGCCAGCCACTGGGCAGGTTCCTTATGCTCATCCACCAGTCCGGGAAGCCAATGCTCATAGTCAGGAACGATCACCGGACGTACGCCATTCCTGTATGGATAAGTAAAGGTCTGCGTGCGCGATTTGATCAGCCAGTCTTCTTCTTGCAGCTCATTATTGTAAACGATCGCGGTCTTCAATGGCAGCCGGTAAAGCTTTGCTGAATCCGGCGATGATTGCTGATGTACGGTGACTTTTAACTGGCCTGCGGCATCATCATAAGCATACTTTATATCGAGCACCGGATGGCCGCTGCTGTAATACCATTGATTGAAAAACCAGCTCCAATCGAGACCTGTAGCCTGCTCTATCGCCATTCGCCACTGGCTTACTTCTGCGCTTTGCAATGCATGGCTGGTGAGGTAAATGTTCATAGCGCGATAGAAAAGCGTATCGCCCATCAGGCCGTGCAGATAGTTCAGCGTAGCGCCGCCTTTGTTGTAAGAAATGCGATCGAACATATCTTCGCGGTCATTGTAATAGTAGCGTACGAGCTGCGGATCATTTCCTTTTTCTGTGCTGATGAGGTATTTTTTGAGGTCTTCCCACGCCAGTTCATCCGCAGCCGCATCGCCATAATAATGCCTGCGCCAGAGCTGTTCACTGTAATTGGCAAAAGACTCGCTGAGCGTAAGATTGCTCCAGGATTCCATGGTCACATAATCTCCAAACCATTGATGAAAAAGCTCGTGCGAGACTACATCTTCAAAATTGTTGTCCTCAATCTCACGTGTATTCTGGTTCATGAATTCACCAAACAATGAGGCAGTGGTATTTTCCATGGCCCCGCTCACATAGTCACGCGCTACAATCTGGCTGTATTTATGCCACGGGAAAGGCACACCGGTAATAGACGAAAAATATTCCATCATTTCCGGTGTATGACGAAACATAAGTCTTGCATAAGGCGCATATTCCGGCTCTACATAATAAGCAACTTCCTTGTCGCGCCATTTGTCTTTAATCACCTCATATCGCCCGATGGCAAACATGACTGCATAAGCCTGTAACTCTTTATCCATCGCCCAGATATCTGTACGCATACCATTGCCCGCTTTTGTGCTGCTCATCAGCGCGCCATTGCTCAGCGTCTGCATACTATCCGGTATGGTCAGCTCTATTTGTGTGGTAAACCGCTCATTGGGCTTATCGATGGTGGGCATCCAGTGGCTGTTGCTTTCCGTCTCGCCCTGCGTCCATATTTCTACCGGTTTGCCGGCAATCTTTCTATCTGTATTGATGAAGTACAATCCACGCGCTTCGCTGATGGCTGCGCTTCCGCCGCCACTCGTATCCGCATACGGCATGGCTTTGTAATGAATGTACACCTGGCTTGTTACATATTTTTCCTTTCGGTCACCCGCCCACACCGGCGCTGTGCCCTTATGATAAATGATGAGCTGGTTATTTGCGTAAGCAAACGGAACTACCCGCAGATGGCGGTCGTCGTCCCACAGCACCGTATCGATCTGCATGGTCTTTGCATCCAGCACCAGAGAATCCTGATTACAGCAATAAGGCGTCACATCCAGCCAGGCGCGGCCTTCAGCCGTTTTCTCCTCAAAGCTGAATTTAAGCGCTACGCGTGTATACAGGATGTCCCATGTTTTCGGCGCGCTTTCGCGGTAGATATTGAGCGGATTATTATTGGCGCTGATGGAAATGGTATCGAGCGGAATGCCGGCAGGAGTAATCGTTGTTTTTCGGCTGGTATGGCATGCGGTAATGCACAGGAATATCAAAGGCAGAATTGGTCTCAGCTTCATTCATGGAAAATAATCCCTCAATTTACAGCATAGCGCCCGCTTAACACTCCCCCGTAACAGGTGGCTTTCCATAATTAAGAAATTGATAGCAAAAAGGCCCGCCACACTGGTTGCATGGCAGGCCTGAAATAATATTAATGAGCTTTAGAGACTGAAGGTAACCGGCAGAGTGTAGTACACATTCACAGGCTGACCGTTTTGCCTGCCGGGCTTCCACGCCGGCATCGCGCTGATAACCCGCAGCGCCTCTGCATCCAGCTCTGCATGCCCGGATGAGCGCACTACTTTGGGACGAATCACTGAGCCATCTTCGGCAACAACGAACTCCATTACGACACGGCCTTCCACACTGTCTTTGAGCGCCTGCTTCGGATAACGGATATTCGTGTGCAGCCACGTATAAATATTCCCTTTGAACTCCGGCATCTGCTCTACAACCCGCAGGATTTCCAGCCTCTGCTCCTGCGTTCCTTCCTGCGGTTTTCTAGTCTGCGCCTGTGCAGGATTCGATACAGCCAACAGCCATCCGGTTAGCGCAATACTGGTTATACGGGCAATCGGGGTATTCATAGAAATATTTTTTATTACTACAAATTTAGCCTTCCAGCGTGAAACTGATAGGCAGGTTGTAGTAAACTTTTACCCGCTTGCCGGATTGCATGCCCGGCTTCCACAAGGGCATTGCCTGAATCACACGCAAAGCCTCTGCATCCAGAACGGCTACCGCCGAAGATTTTGCTACCGTAGCATCGGCAATGGTTCCGTCTTCCCTGACGATGAAGCGTACTATCACCTTTCCCTGCTTGTTATGCTTCCTTGCAACATCCGGATACTGGAGATGAGAGCTTAGCCATTCATTCAGATCACCGCTGAATTCCGGCATCTGGTCTGCATGGTTCAGGACTGCCATTTGCTGTTCAGCCGGCTTGCCATGATTCTATTTTGAAGTTTGTGCATTCAGGTTTCCACAGGCAGAGAGCACGAATGCGCCTGTCAGCGCAACTGCTACAAGGTAGCCAGCACGTTGATGATTGATTTTTTGTTGCATAACAATTTCTGTTTTTGGTGAGGTTAATAAAAGGAAAGCAATGTTTTTTTCATGGAGGTAAGACTTCTGAAATGAAAACTACTATATTTTTAGTAAATCTACTAATCAATTAGTATATCGACCAAATTTTTGTGGCACCAATTTTTAAAGATTAGCTTTGCCTAATTCATGAATCTCTTAAATAATAGCCGCTCACTGGGCGATGCACACGAGTCGGTAGATCCTGCCAAAGGGCGCAGCGGCTGGCGGCGGATTGCCGCATTCTTCGGTCCGGCCTATCTGATCAGCGTCGGCTATATGGACCCAGGCAACTGGGCTACTGACCTGCAGGGCGGCGCGCAGTTTGGCTACAGGCTGTTGTGGGTGTTGGTGATGAGCAATATCATGGCATTGCTTCTTCAAAGTCTTGCTGCAAGGCTGGGTGTGGTACAGGGTCGCGATCTTGCCCAGTGCAACCGGGAGGTGTACCCGAAAGGGATCAATTTTATATTGTACATACTTGCCGAGCTGGCCATTGCGGCCTGTGATCTGGCAGAAGTGCTGGGCATGGCGGTAGGTCTGAATCTGCTGATCGGCATACCGCTGCTGTGGGGAGTAGGAATCACCCTGCTCGATACAGTGCTGCTGCTTTATCTGCAGCAACTGGGCATACGCAAGCTCGAAGCGTTTATCATCACGCTGGTGGGCATCATCGGCGTATGCTTTCTGGTAGAAATGATCTATGCAAAGCCCGATCTGGGCGAAATGGCTAAAGGATTAGTACCAACCATACCCAACAGCACTGCGTTATACATCGCGATCGGTATTATCGGCGCTACCGTTATGCCCCATAATCTATACCTGCATTCTGCACTGGTGCAAACGCGCAAGGTGAAGAACGATGAGGAATCCATCCGGAAAGCAATCCGGTTCAATACCTGGGATAGCGCTATTGCGCTGAATCTGGCCTTGTTTGTAAATGCCGCCATTCTGATTTTAGCTGCGGCCGTGTTCCACAACAGCGGGAATCATGGCGTAGCCTCCCTGAAAGATGCGCATGAATTATTACATCAGCTATTGGGTAAAAAATGGTCTTCGCATCTCTTTGCCGTAGCGCTGATCGCCGCCGGACAAAGCTCTACCATTACCGGCACGCTTGCCGGCCAGATTGTGATGGAAGGTTATCTTCAATTGCGCATCAATCCTTGGATGCGGCGGCTGCTTACGCGCCTGCTGGCTATTGTTCCTGCCGTGCTGGTGATCTGGATCATGGGTGAATCGTCTGTAGATCAGATGCTGGTATTCAGCCAGGTATTGCTGAGCATGCAGCTTGCTTTTGCGGTAATACCACTGATTCATTTTGTGAGCGACAAAAAGCGGATGGGCAAGTTTTCCATCGGCATCGGCACCCGCATTTTTGCATGGCTTGTCGCTGCGGTTATTTCGGTGCTCAACCTGAAGCTGGTGTACGATCAGGCGGCTACAGGGATAAATCAGGTAAACTTTTTCGGAAAGCTGCTGATCAGCGCCGGTGCATTGGGCATGATTGCGCTGCTGGTAATAACCATTATTTATCCACTGTTGAAGAGAAAAGAAGAAGTCAGTATTGCTATTCACAAGCACCAGGCTACCGATCCGGAAACGCTGTCTTCTGTCGCGCCTTTCCAAAATATCGCGCTTGCGCTTGACTATTCGGCCAAAGATCAGCTCGCCATACGGTATGCGATGCAATTGGCACAGCCGGGCGCAAAGGTCATTCTCATTCATATCGTAGAAAGCGCTTCGGCCAAGGTGCGCGGCGCAGAGACGGAAGATTTTGAAACCATCCGCGACCGGGAGCAGCTGCAACAGTATGCAGCCCTGTTTGAATCCAAAAAATTTACAGCGATTACCGAGCTCGGTTTCCGGTACCGTGCCAAAGAGATCGCGCGAATCGTGCAGAAACATCAGGCAGACTTGTTGATCGTAGGCAGTCATGGCCACCGCGGGCTCAACGACTGGCTCTTTGGCGAAACCATTAATTCGCTGAGGCATATGGTGCATGTGCCTTTGTTTATTGCGCAATAAGAAGACTATCTCGGTACGTATACCAGCACTTTTTCTTCAAAAAACGGCTCTTCAAATACCTTTGAAACCGGCATCAGGCGAGGCTTTACGCCGCTCTCGGAAAACTCCTGATTAAGGTCGCCGCCTTTAAGGCAGATCAGCCCATTGCCATACTCTTCGCTGGCACGGCCTACGCGCAGCAGTGGTTTTGCCCAGCGCCATAGCTCGCCCAGTGGCGCTACAGCACGCGATACGGCAAAGTCAAATTTCCGGTCTTTCACCTCTTCCGCGCGACTGTGAATAGCTGTTACATTTTTCAGTCCAATCGCTTCTGCTATGCCCTGCACTACTTTGATTTTTTTACCAATGCTATCTGTCAGTAAAAACGCTACTTCCGGGAAATAGATAGCCAATGGAATACCGGGAAATCCGCCGCCCGTGCCGATATCGATTACCTGTGCGCCATCATTGAAGTTGCAAACGGCCGCTATGGCCAGTGAGTGCAGTACGTGCTTTTCATACAGGGCATCAATATCTTTCCGGGAGATGACATTGATCTTTTCATTCCATTCTTTATAAAGATCGCTCAGCGCGGCAAACTGTGCATTTTGCTTTTCCGAGAAGTCTGAAAAATATTTTAAGATTACGTCCACTGCTGTTTGTTTTTCCAGAAAATAAAAGGTGAAAGCACGAAATTATAAACCATCCAGCCAATATCGAACAATGGGAAATAATAAGTCAGTCCCGGCTCTTCTAGCTGCTTAGCTGCGCGCGCCCAGATGATCCAATAAATTGCACACCGCACCAGCATTAATAGCATTGCCGGAACGGCAAATCGTGTAAAAAGCAGTGTAATTATCAACACCCAAACGAGCGTATGCGTCAGTGCATAGCCGCCAAGCAAGGCCTGTATTTGGGGCCGATACAATTTTCCGGTTGAAACATGTCGCTGTTTTTGCCGCATCCAGCCGCGCCAGGACTCTTTAGCCTGAGATATTGTAGCGGAGGTAACAGAGCGGCATATCTGAACAGTACGCCGGTCATGGAACATATCTGTAGTCAGCCGCACGAGCAGATCATCATCGCCAGAGGGTGTTACCTTCCAAAGTGGTGATTGCTGTGCGCTGAGCAGCACATTCTTCCGGCAGGCAAGGTTGCGCCCTACCACCATATAAGATAACCCCTTCGCAGCATAGCCTGTGAATTGCAGAAACGTATGCAGTGTTTCCCAGCGGCTGAATGCATTAAGCAATCCTTTGCCTGTAGCCAGCTTACCATATCCGCCAACAATCTGTCCATGCGAACCGGATACACTCAACGGAATCATCATTTCGCTGATCCAGAAATTAGTGGCCGGATAGCAATCTGCATCTGTCAACAACAAAAATTCATGCTTCGCAATGGCCATTCCTCTGCTCAGCGGATATTTTTTGCCCGGCAGTGTGCGATCTTCATGCGGTAAGATGGTCACTATGCGTAGCTCAGGAAAAAAGGCTGCAAATTCGCTGAGAACAGCAGCGGTTTCATCATCAGAGCAATCATCGACCACAATTACTTCAAAATTGCGTTCGCCGCCGGCATTCTCATATCTTTGCGCAAAAATTGCAGGCAGGTTTTTCTGCAGATTTCCGGCTTCATTCCGGGCGCAGATAATGATGGAAACAGGCAGCTCGTGTCCGATCTTTTTGCTGTTATTTGTTCCGTCAATCAGTGCAGAAAGAACAGATGAATCAGGTTTTTTTGGTGCTGCCTGCGGGAATTTTAAGGGGAATGCTGCCCAAAAAAAATAACAGGCATAGACGCACTGCACTAAAATGCAACAAGTGAATACCCAGAATAAGATCACGGCAAGCATGGCCGCAAAGTAATAACAGCAAGAGCAAGAAAGCTACAATGGATTTTAAATTAGCAGCGAAGGATGAGCACTGCGCAGCCAGAGCAGGCACCATCACTACAGGTCATGGAGTGATACAGACGCCTATCTTTATGCCTGTGGGTACCGTGGGCAGTGTAAAAGCTGTAACGCAGCAACAACTGAAAGAAGAGGTCAGGGCGCAGATCATTCTCGGAAATACCTATCATCTGTACCTGCGCCCGGGAACAGATATTCTGGAAAGAGCCGGCGGCTTACACAAATTCAATGGCTGGGACCGGCCAATACTTACCGACAGTGGCGGTTATCAGGTGTTCTCGCTGGCGGCCAACCGGAAGCTGACGGAAGACGGCGCGATCTTTCAATCTCATATTGATGGCTCCAGACACCTCTTTACCCCGGAAAAGGTGATGGATATACAGCGCAGCATCGGCGCTGACATCATCATGGCTTTTGATGAATGTCCGCCCTACCCGAGCGATTACAACTATGCAAAGAAAAGCATGGAGCTCACGCACCGCTGGCTGGCCCGCTGTGTGCAGCGGCTTGGAGATACAGAGCCTAAATACGGCTATGAGCAAACGCTCTTCCCGATTGTACAGGGCAGCACGTATAAAGATCTGCGAAAAGCTTCCTGTGAATTTGTGGCTTCCATGGAAGCGGATGGCAATGCGATCGGCGGGCTTTCCGTGGGTGAGCCGGAAGACATGATGTACGAGTTTACGGCCTGGTGCTGCGAGCATCTGCCGCAGGATAAGCCGCGGTACCTGATGGGCGTGGGCACTCCCTGGAACATCCTGGAGAATATTTCCCTCGGTGTGGATATGTTTGACTGTGTAATGCCTACGCGCAATGGACGTAACGGTATGCTTTTTACTTCGCAGGGCGTTATCAACATTAAGAATAAAAAGTGGGCGGATGACTTTTCCCCGATTGATGCCGGCATCGCCTGCCCTACCAGCAATTTTTACAGCAAGGCCTACCTGCGCCACCTTTTTATAGCCAGTGAATTTTTAGGGCTTGAGCTTGCCAGCATTCATAATCTTGCTTTTTATCTGCACCTGGTTACAGAAGCGCGCGGGCATATTATGGCCGGCGACTTTAACAGCTGGAAAGCAGCTATGATCCCTCAACTGAAGCAACGACTGTAATGATCAAGAAGCTGGATTGGTACATCATCAAGCGGTTCGTCGGGACCTTCTTTTACGCCATTATTATTCTGGCGCTGGTCTCCTGCATTATTGATCTGGGAGAGAAGATGGATGACTTTGTGAAGAATCATGCCCCGGTGATCGCCATTCTCAACTATTATAAGGATTTCATTCCGCATATCTCAGCACTGCTCTACCCGCTGTTTATCTTTATAGCCTGTATCTTTTTTACTTCTAAGCTGGCGTATAAGAGCGAGATCATTGCTATGCTGGCTACCGGTATGTCTTTCCAGCGATTGATGCGGCCTTATATTATTGGTGGCGCCTTTCTCGGATTGCTCGCATTGCTTGCTAACCATATTATTGTGCCGATCGCCAATAAGCAGCGGCTCGACTTTGAAGACCATTATGTGCATGAAGCGCGCAATGCCGCCGACCGCAATGTGCATATTCAGCTTTCGCGCACGCTGCTGGTATATATGCAGTCGTACGATTATCCTTCCAACACAGGTATGCGCTTTACCGCAGAGCGCATTGACGGAACATTGCTGAAAGAGAAGCTGAAAGCAGAAACAGCATCGTACGATGCTAAAAAGAAACAGTGGAAGCTGCACAATGTACGGCTTACACAAAATGACGACATCCACGAAACCGTAAAATTTTATCCTGAGCTGATCCGGCAATATCCCTTTACTCCAAAAGACCTGCGGCAGGATGACGATGTAAAAGAAGCATTGACTACTCCGCAACTGAACAAATACATTGAACGGCAAAAGCTGCATGGCAATGAGAATCTGAACCTCTATTATGTAGAGAAAGAGCGGCGCACCGCACAGCCATTCGCTGGCTTTATCCTCTCTCTGATCGGCGTATGCATTGCCAGCCGGAAGATACGCGGCGGTAGTGGATTGCATCTGGCGATAGGCATTGCCATCAGCGCGCTGTACATCATGGCGCTGCAGCTATCCACGACTTTTTCTACCAAGGCCGGTCTGAACCCAATGCTGGCTGTATGGATACCTAATTTTATTTTCGGTGGCGTGGCATTCTATCTGTACCGCAGGCAGGTGAAGTAGCAGATGCGTTTTGGGTATTTAATGTATAATTTTAAATGCAATCAATAGAGTATGCGGCTTCCGTATATTCCGGATAGCCTGGCGAATACAATTGCAGCTGGCAGATCACTTTGGGTAGAAAAGAAGCAGATCAGCTCTAAAAAGGCACGGTAGCCTGTTATTCTAAAAGGAAATTCACAGCAGGCTTTAAATTCATACAACAGAATAAAGATTCCCTACGGGAATGACAAGTCGCTGTAAGCTATCTGTTGTAAAATGTGCTGTTGTAAATGTGCTATTGTAAATGTGCTGTTGTGAAATGTGCTATTGTAAATGTGCTGTTGTGAAATGTGCTATGTGAAATGTGCTATAAAACCTGCTGTAACGCTAACTATATTTCTTCAGGTCTTTTTTTCCAACAAGGATATACACAAGCTTGTCATTCCCGAAGGGAATCCCTAACAGGGAACTTTTTCTCTGCGAAGCAGAAATGACAAGTCGCTGTGATAAGTTGTTTTTATATTCCCGTTTTCTTAAGAAGAATAGGTCTCCAAATGACATTTGTCAAGTCTCATCACCACTCACCATTCTGCTTAAAATTAACCCGTATAAGCCCGCCCGTATGTAGCCCTATTCGGATGCCGGTGCGGTTCATGCCGTTGCTCTCCCAGCTATGCACCAGATCTACCCGCAGCAGCCGGTAGAGCTTGAAGCCGATATTATCAATGCTCAGCATGGCCTCTGTGTAATACCGGTTATTCCCTGCATAGTAGGTATTGTTGCTGAGGATGAAATACCATTTCAGCTGACGGAAAAGCGGAATTTTATTGGTCAGCAGCCCCTGCAGATTGTAGGCTACATGCGCTTCTGCATAGAGCTTATCAGTATTGCTGTATTTGTAGTAAGGCAATAGCTGGAAGCTGCGCATATAAGGCGAAGCAATGGCAAACTGATTGCCGTAGAGATGCATCAGATCGGGCAGGAAAACGGAGCGGCTGTTCAGGAAACCGCCCGCGCTGATCTTATAAGAGAGGTTGCCGAACAGCTTCAGCGGCAGCTCGCCTTCCACGCCCGCTTTCCACTTATCATAGTCCACATCGCTGCCCAGTATTTTTGAAAAGCCCTTTTCATAATCCACTAAAAATGTGGGCCAGTTCGTATTGTTCTCGCCTTCTTTAAAGTCGGGATAATGCACATAGCTCATACCCGGCTGGTAGGCCACACGCATATGCCCGATGAATGCCTGATGGCGCTGAAAGGCA
The DNA here is from genome assembly GCA_965200035.1 of Chitinophagaceae bacterium. Taxonomy (GTDB): domain Bacteria; phylum Bacteroidota; class Bacteroidia; order Chitinophagales; family Chitinophagaceae; genus UBA1952. Next base: position 4,370,114 of record OZ241334.1, read on the forward strand.
TACGCAGCCTGCTCTTCCGGCACATTGTCCGTCATGGGCATGTGCCGGCCATTGGCCCAGCTATAGTTTGTTTCATTGCTCAACGGCAGCCGGTCCTGATAGTCGAGCTTCAGGTTCCAGCGCAGGCCATTGCCCATATTCTGCCGGAAATATGCCGCCGCATCCCAACGCTCATAAATCTTCAGGTAGTTATGGTTGTAAAGCAATGTGGAAACAGTGTTCAGCAATGGCGCTACCGGATTTTCTGCATTGTACTGGAATACATATTTACCGCCTTCTGCGCCCACCATCCAGCCCCGGCCATGCCAGGCACGGTTGAGCTGCGTATAGTCGATGCCCGCCATTGTATTGAAATGATGATTTTCAAATCCATACCTTGGAAGCACGCGCAGATTCAGGGTCTTGCCGGTATCCAGCGTACGTTTATAATAGAAATTTGGAGCAAAATTGACTCCCTCTACAGAATTGTAATTGGTGGAGAAAACAAGCCCGCTGAAGGAAAGGCTTTGCTTATTCTTCCGGCCATTGATCGTTTTTCCATTCAGCACTACATCCATCAGCTTGATTCTGTTCTTCCTTCTGCGCAGCGAATCTTCTACCCTTTGGTCTTTAGGATGTGCGGCAATGCTGTCTTTTACCTGATAGTCTTTCACCTCGTCTGCCTCAAGCGGAATAGGCCGGAATGCGGTCCAGTAAGAAGTGTCTTTTTTATTAGCTGTCTTATCATACGTGCTGATGATCTTTTTGCTAAAAATCGTATCCGGCACCGGCTCGTTGATCTTCTGGCTGTTGTAAACAGTCACAAAATCACCATTGATCCCAAAGCCAAACAGATTCATTTTCGGGTGAAACAACTGGCTCTTCACTACCCAGGTATCTTCTCTCAACGGAAGAAAGAACTGATCGATTCTCAAGGATTCAAGGTATTCGATACCCGTCTTTTCGGTAGTAATGAGGCTCAGGCTGTAAATGGCCCAATCGCCATCCACAATGTAAATGTAGCCTTCAAACAGTGGCTCAAATTTCCTGCGCGGAGTTACTTTGATTTTGTAAACGGTCTTATTGTTTTCCGTTACTTCACCTTCCAGCTTATAGCTGTAAAAGCTGATGGCATTTTCCGCAATGGGCGATACAAATCCGCGTGGCGCAATCTGCTCCATGATCTGCACATTGTTCTCATAAAAAGTAATGACCGATGGCACCTGAGCAAAGCCTAATCCATTAGCATTGCCGCTTTCCCGCACTGAATGAATGATGGTCCGCTCTTTATCCGGCTCCTGAGAATAATAATCGGCTACTTCTTCACAGAGATAAACTACGCCTTTACCATTTGTATCAACGCCCAGCTCCTGCTTATCTATTTTCTTTCCCAGAATCTTATCCGGCGTCCGGGTAGTGCGGAACACGCCTTTCAGGTAAATGGAGGTCTGAAATGATTTCACCTGCTTCAGGTGGTACGCGCGCTTGCCGATGGCTTTGCGGATGATGCGGTACGCCGGATCTTCATCGGTTGCTTTTACGATCACTTCACTGATCTGCAGGCCCTCATCTTCCAGCACAAAATTGTGAACTACCGTCTCATTGCCGCTTGCTTTGAAGGAAAAAGCTCCCTGCTTTGAGCCGATAAACTGGCATACAATGGTATAATTGCCCGGCGTGAGCGTCAGTGCATACTCTCCAAGCGCGTTGGCCGCCGTGCCGTTGGTGGTGCCTTGTACATACACCGTTGCAAATGGCAGCACAGAGCCTTTCGTATCTTTTATAATCCCCTTCAGCGTAGCCGCCATAGCCGGACAAGCCGCGCCAAAAATCAATAAGATTATTACAATCAAAAAGGGTTTACGCATAGAAAATGCCTGTTAAAACAAACCGTGTATTTGCGCGTCTATCCTGCGGATCACCTCTGCAAAGTCTTCTTCTTTTTCCGCAAAGTTGAAGTTATCTACTTCGATCACCAGCAGCGGACCGTCCGTGTACTGGTCGATCCATTTATTGTAATATTCATTCAGCCTTTTCAGATAATCGAGCCGGATATTCTCTTCGTAGTCGCGGCCGCGCTTCTGTATCTGATCTACCAGCTTGGGGATAGATGCTTTCAGATAGATGAGCAGGTCGGGCGGGCTCACCATCTGCCGCAGTGTATTGAAGAACGAAGAATAGTTATCAAAATCACGCTTCGTCATCAGGTTCATACCATACAGGTTCGGCGCAAAAATGTGCGCATCTTCATAGATAGTCCGGTCCTGAATGACCGTCTCAGAGCCACTGCGGATGTTGAGCAATTGCTGCAGGCGGCTGTTCAGAAAATAAATCTGCAGGTTGAACGACCAGCGGCTCATCTCTTCATAAAAGTCAGACAGATAAGGATTGTGATCCACATCCTCGAAATGAGGCAGCCATTTATAATGCTTTGCCAGCATGGTAGTGAGCGTGGTTTTTCCTGCGCCGATATTGCCGGCCACAGCTATATGTTTGATCGGTTGCATTTTTTATCTGTACGGAAAAGAGAGCCAAAGGTGGTGATGAAAAGTACAAAAAACAATACTTCGTTTTTAATTACTTTTGCGGCCACAAGAATTCAGCTTATGAGCACAATCCAGATGGTGGACCTGAAGCGTCAGTACCATAAAATAAAGGAGGAAGTAGATGCGGCCATGCTCCGCGTTCTCGAAAGCACCGCATTTATCAATGGCCCTGATGTGCATGAATTTGCGAAAGAGCTGGCCGCCTATCTGGGGGTGAAGCATGTGATCCCCTGCGCCAATGGCACAGATGCGCTGCAGATAGCGCTGATGGCGCTTGGCCTGAAGCCCGGCGATGAAGTGATCACTCCTTCTTTTACTTATATAGCTACAGTAGAAGTGGTGGCATTGCTCGGCCTGAAGCCGGTGTTTGTGGATGTGGATGAAGATACGTTCACCATGAATATTGATTCGGTAAAGGCAGCCATTACCCCGAAGACAAAAGCCATCATCCCGGTACACCTGTACGGGCAGTGCGCAGACATGGAGCCGCTGATGGCGCTGGCTAGAGAGCATAATCTGCCGCTCATCGAAGACAATGCGCAGGCAATCGGCGGTACTTACACCTTCTCTGATGGCCGCACGGTAAAGACCGGAAGCATGGGTATAATAGGCTGTACCTCTTTCTTTCCTTCCAAAAACCTCGGCTGTTATGGCGATGGCGGCGCTATGTTTACCAACGATGATGCGCTGGCTGAGCAACTGCGTATGATCGCCAACCACGGCCAGAAGGTCAAATACTATCATGAAGTAGTTGGCTGCAATAGCCGCCTCGATACCTTACAGGCTGCGGTGCTGCGCATCAAGCTGCGCCACCTGGATGAATACTGCGATGCCCGCCGCGCTGTGGCCGATTATTATGATGCGGCCTTCGCAGGCAATGAGCAGATCATTACTCCATTCCGCGCCGGTTATTCAAAGCATGTATTTCACCAATACACGTTGCAGCTGAAAGGCGTAAGCCGCGATGAGGTGGTAGCACAGCTTGCGGATAAGGGCATTCCGTCCATGATCTATTATCCGGTGCCGAGCCACAAGCAGGATATGCTGAAAGAGTTTGTAGATGCGGATTTCAACCTGCCTGCTACCGATGCGCTGAACAAATGCGTGATCTCCCTGCCTATTCATACTGAGATGACGGAAGAAGAAATGAAATTTATCACAGAAGGCCTCCTGTCTGTACTGAGCCAGCAACCTGCACTTTCATGATTGTTACCAAAACACCATTGGAGGGTCTGCTGATCCTCGAGCCACGCGTTTTTTATGACGACCGCGGCTATTTTTTCGAAGCCTTTAATACCAAAACCTTTACAGAGGCTACCGGTCATACGCTTCCGTTTATACAGGACAATCAGGCGCGCTCGGTACAGAATGTGCTGCGCGGACTGCACTACCAGAACAACCCCACCCCGCAGACCAAGCTGGTGCGCGTGCTGGAAGGCGCTATCTGGGATGTGGTGGTAGATGTACGCCCAACGAGCAAGACCTTTGGCCAGTGGTACGGCATCGAGCTGACTTCCGAAAACAAAAAGCAGTTCCTGGTGCCGCGCGGCTTTGCCCACGGCTACTCGGTGCTGAGCGATACCTGCGAGATCATGTACAAATGTGATAACCTGTACGATAAAAGCGCGGAAGGCGGTATTCTGTACAACGATCCTGCGCTGAAGATAGACTGGAGGATCGATCTGAATCAGGCGATCGTATCCGAAAAGGATCTGGTGCAGCCGATGATGCACGATGCGCGAATCGATTTCTGATCTTCTGATCAATACTATTTTTTAAAAAAGGGATGCCGGTGGGCATCCCTTTTTAATAGCACGAGATACCCGCCAGCACCGTTAAAACAGGCGTTCCTGCTTACCGGGCATCTGTTGACAAACGTAAGCCAACCGGCAAAAAAGAATATTATCCTGAAAGCACTGCGCCGTGCCTTTTGTATTCCCGGCAGTGATGTCTCCATTTGAATATTTTGCCTGGTATTCTAAACTGGTATTCTAAATGACTGTTTATTCAGCCGTCATCCCATATTCACCCAACCGTCATCCCATATTCATCGAGCCGTCATCCCATATTCACCCAATCGTCATCCCGGAGCGGAACGTAGCTTTTCGCGAAGTGAAGACCCGGGATCTCACAGCAACACTAAGGCACAGCAACAAAGCTCATTCAACAGGTCATGGGAGCAGCGAGGGAACCCACAACAAGCCATATTCATCCAGCCGTCATCCCGGAGCGGAACGTAGCTTTCGCGAAGTGAAGACCCGGGATCTCACAGCAACATTAAGGCACAGCAACAAAGCTCATTCAACAGGTCATGGGAGCAGCGAGGAAACCCACAACAAGCCATATTCATCCAACCGTCATCCCGGAGCGGAACGTAGCTTTCGCGAAGTGAAGACCCGGGATCTCACAGCGACCAAAAGACGTATCGCACAGGTTGACGCGAGATCCCGGGTCTTCGCTATCGCTACGCTCCGGGATGATGAAGGAGTAGGAGCCAATGAAGGAGTATGAGCCAACGAAGGAGTATGAGCCTATGAAGGAGTATGAGCCTATGATAAGCCAATGCTCCCCCAAACAATCCAACCACAACCTGTCTTAAACTGAGACACAATCCCCCGGGCGGGCCTTGCGCCAATACGGGCATTATGGTTTATTTTAGCCTGCTCATTCTACCCCTGTTTTTAAAACGAATTTTGCCACTATGAACGTCAGGCTGGACAAGGCGCTTAAAGGAACCCGCATCGGCAGCGCCGCCGACCTCTACCCCATCATGCAGCAGATCCTGATGCGCGAGAGCCGGACCGACCGCAACCGCGAGCACTTCTGGACCATTAGCCTAGACCATGCCGGCACGCTGCTCAATATAGAGCTGGTGAGCATGGGCAGCATCCGGCAGACGGTGGTAGAGCCGATGGAGGTGTACAGCATCCCCCTGCAGAAGCGGGCCGTGCAGCTGATCCTGGTGCACAACCACCCCGGCGGCACGCTCAAGCCCAGCGAGGCGGACAAGGACATCACCGATCAGCTCATCCAGGCGGGGCGCATCCTGAAAGTAACAGTGCTCGACCACCTGATCATTACCGAAACCGATTATTACAGCTTTGCGGAGAGCGGGCTGTTGGTAGAGTTGGAAGCCAGTGTAGGCTCCCCGGAAGTTGACCGTTTTGTAAGTAGGGATAATCTCTAACTTTAAAACAGAAACATCAGGGATGAAGCAATCCAAATTTACAGAGAGCCAGATCGTATCTGCAATCAAGCAGCAGGAAGCCGGCCAATCTGTCAAAGACATCAGCCGTGCACTCGGCATCTCAGAAGCGACCTTCTACAACTGGAAGGCAAAGTACGGCGGCATGGAGATCAGCGAGGTAAAGCGCGTCAAAGAGCTCGAAGCCGAGCTGGCACAGTATAAGAAGATGTATGCCGAGGTTAGCTTTGACCTTCAGGCGCTCAGGAACGTAGTGGCAAAAAAATGGTAGGCCCTGCTGATCAGAGAGAAGTTGTGGGCCTGCTTGTCACCGAAGAAGGCTGCAACGTCAGCAGGGCATGTGCCATGACGGCCATCAGCCGCAGCACCTACCGTTACAAACACAGGCAAAAGGACGACCGTAAACTGGAAGATCACTTGTCCGCCCTTACCACAAAACACCCGGCCATTGGGTTCTGGTCCTGCTATTACCGGCTCAGGAACAAGGGTGAAAAGATCAACCATAAGCGGCTCTACCGGGTTTACAAGGCTATGCGTCTGAACATCAGACGAAGATCAAAGAAGCGGTTGCCCGAACGGGTGAAGCAGCCTTTGGTAGTGCCTACAGCCCCTAATCAATGCTGGTCGCTGGATTTTATGAGCGATGCGCTTAGCGATGGCCGTAAGTTCCGGGTACTGAACATCATCGATGACTATAACCGTGAGTCGCTGAAGATTGAGGTGGACCCCTCACTGCCTGCGCTCAGGGTGCAAAGGGCGCTCGACCAGGTTGTAGTACTGAGGGGAAAGCCGGCCAATATAAGAAGTGACAACGGACCAGAGTTCATTAGCCATCTGATGGAACAATGGGGCGAGCAACACAAGGTAAGCTGGCATTATATCCAGCCGGGAAGGCCGATGCAGAACGCCTACATTGAACGGAAGAACGGATCGATGAGACGTGAGTTACTGAACAGCTGGATGTTTGAGAGCCTGAGCGAAGCACGGATGAGGTGTGAAGCCTGGCGTCTGGATTATAATCATGAGCGCCCACACAAGGCGCTGGGCTACCTCTCACCGGTAGACTACGCCAATCAGGAAAAGCAAAATAGCAAGGCGACAGCCGATGAAAGTGCAGAAGCCTTATCCACAAATCCGCGTAGGCAGGATAGCTCTTCAGCTGTCCCTGCCGTATAGCGCGGACTTGTGGATAAGATATTTGAAATACCTTTATGAGCCAACTCAAACCTCTAATTCCAATTCGACCAGTTTTTAGGGGAGCCTACAGATACTAGTCCATTTGCAAAAGCTTCTGTTGAAATTATTGATGAATTTTAATTTCCCTTAACTGATTCGAGGTTGTTCACCACAGGCGTGAGTACCAGTTATTCCGGATGTTACGCAGGTCATCCGGAATATGGGATATAAAAGCCGTTTGTAACGGTTTTAATCCAATTGGCGCGAGCATGCAGCCCAGCCTTGTGAGTTAGGGCGCTCGCGCCAATTGAGTAATCTAGCATGTACATGGCAGGTCGGGATTCCTCCCGCGCCAATAGTTGATATACTGCTCACCAGTACCATGGAAGATACCCTAAACGTTTCTACCTTGCCGGTTCATCACTATAAGACATGCACGAAATCACAACTACACCGGTCTTCTACGACGCAGACGGCCTGAATATGGTGGCTCATCTGGCGCGGCCACAGGACGGGGGTCCCTGGCCCGCAGTGCTTATCGGCCACGACGGCGTTGGGCTTGACGACTACCAGCGGAGCCGTGCTGATGACCTCGCCGCGCACGGCTATATTGCGCTTGCGATGGACTTTCATGGCGGACAGACCTTTTTTGGGAGGCCTGAGGCGATGCTGGCCCGGACTATGCCGTTACTGGCCGATGAGGGACGGATGCGGACTATTGGCCGCGTAGCGCTGGACCTTCTCCTCGCTACTCCTGATGTGGATGCCGACCGGCTCTTTGCGCTCGGCTATGGCGCCGGCGGCCGTATTGTGCTTGAGCTTGCGAAAACAGGCGCACCCTTCAAAGCCATTGCGGTCGTTCATCCCGCCCTGCCGAAACCGGATGCCCATGACTGGCGCGAGGTAGACAGCACCTTTCTGCTCTGTACCGGCTCTGAAGACCCGCTGTGTACTCCCGGCCAGCTGATGGCATTTGGCCAGGCACTGCAGGATGCCGGAGCTGACTGGCGCGTAAATATCTATGGCGGTGCCCTGCACGCTTTCTGGGCCCGCCCAACCAACCCGGACGGGTCACCGATTGAAGGGCCTACGCATGTGCAGGCGACCGTGCCAGGTATCGGCTATCATCCAAAGCACACTGAGCGCGCATGGCGGGCGGTCCTGGATATTTTCGGAGAGGAGCCTAAGTGAACGATGCTGATGAAAACCTGGGCGCAGGAAGAAGATTTGCGAAGCGCCCTGTTGGCGTGGACACTGCCACTGGCGTGAGCACGTAGCTTGGTGCCGTGTGCCAGTGCCTTTGCGCAACAAAGCTGTAATCAAACATCTGATGCCCCCGCAGGCATCATAATATGCTGCCGCTGCCCCAGCCCGTTACCGTTGGCAAGGCCCGGGTAGCCGCCATTTTGTCTGCTCATACGGAGGAAGGAAGGAAAACGGATGTGGCAACGCAGGGGGTTGGATGACCATACGGGTTGATACGGGATATGTACGGGGTATGTACGGGACTACTACGGAGTATCTACGGAGCTATAACGGACCTACAGCAGAGCTATTGCAGATCATACCCGGCGCAATGATGACAAAAAGGCGGGACGATCATGGCGCAACGCGGAGTCAAAATAAAGAACAGAGGCGCATGATCGGCTGCATTCCGGCTGGCATGTTTTTAATGCCGCTCCCGGTAAACCAAAATCAGCCACGATGAGCTCGCCACTGGATACCGTAAAGACTTTTCTCAAAGCGCTGAACAGCGAAGATTTTGAAGCTGCACGCACTACCCTCAGCGACGATGTGACCTTTATTGGCGTAATGGGCAAGCGCGATGGCGCAGACGCCTACATGAGCGATATGAAGAAGATGCAGTACAAGTATGATATACTGCGGACGTTTGAAAACGGCAATGATGTGGCGGTCTTCTACAACATTAATATGGGCGCTGCAACGATCTTTTGTGCGGGCTGGTATGAAGTGATTACCGGCAGGATCCATTCAATCAAAGTAGTGTTTGATCCGAGGCCGTTGCTGGAAGCGCAGGGGCAATAATAAAAGCAAAAAAAGGCTTGCCGGTACGGCAAGCTTTTTTTAATCTGCTCAGGTGATGTTTATGCTTTCATATTCACGAACTGCTATGACAGATAAAAGGCTGCTGGTCTTGCAGAGCTGAATGCCCCACCCGCGGTAATCCTTTACATCTCAGCTACGAAGGTAAACATAACAAACCGGGCTGAACATTCTGGGCAGCCCGGCATCTTTGCCTTTCACCCCGGATGGCCTGATCACCACGGTGGTGGCGCTGCCCGTTATCTTTAAATGCGCCTATAATAGTATAAATTTGTTGCTATGTCAGGCCCTATTAAAGCTCTTCTGTTGCTGACGACCATTAGTGCGGCAATGCCCTGCAATTGCCGTGGACAGCACCAGCCAGAAAGCAGGCGCCTGCATCGCCCGAATAAAATAGACCTGGTGGCTACAGGGGCAGGTAGCCCTGATAGCCTTACGGTGTGGGAGGTGACCGATTCTTTACGCGATCCAAAGATGCGTATCGAGACGACATCCACCCGGGTATTCCAGAATTACGATTATACGGCATGGCGTCTGAACAATGTGGATTTTGTATGCATCGCCGACTCCCTCGGTGTGCAACGCATTACCAAAGCAGATTTTGACGGCAATGGACTTACGGACATGATATTGTCGGTAGATGGCCAACCCGTTGTGCTGCTCGACGATGGAGCCGATAGATACAGGACGCTGCCCTTGACGGTAGGGTCAGGAGGCTTCGATGCCACTTATCCTGTGCTGTATCGTACAGGCGGCGGCCATCTGGAAATAGTGTGCTACTACGTTCCCTGGTACCGGTACGGCGCCCCCGATAAGATGCAACTACCCGGAGCCGGGCAGGACAATCCGAAACTGACAGCAGACACGCTGGTTTACTACAAGGGCGACTTTACGGAGAAAAATGCCTACCCTACGGATTACAGGATAGAGGGCATTCACTTCAATGCCGGGTGCAGCTACGGCCCCTGTGGCGAATTTGACCTGTTCATAGACAGTGGCGGCAAAGCCATTTGCGTGACAGAACAACGTGATGAACGTGCAGACCAGACAGATACGCTTACTACGACCATCGAAAAATACGTGCTGGAAGACATTTATGACAGGCTTTGCTACATTGACTTCCCCCATTTGCTGAACGACTATGCCGTTAATGCGACTGATGAAGCGGGCTGCACCACTACTATTATGTACAACGGGGGGAAGACGAAGACCATCCGGGACTATGGCCGGATTGGCACTCATGGTCTGGCGCTATTGTACGACCAGCTTTTGGCGCTGAGGCTCAGCCAGCACTGGATAAAGATTGGCGAGCCGGTTCACAGGTAACGATCTTCTCTCTATTGAAATGGTAAATTTGTTTGTATGATCGTGCTCTTTTTGATAATGATTCCTATAGTAGCGCTGACGCTGATTGTCTTAGGGGAACAATTCAGGGTGCTTAAATATTTGGGGATCGCTATGCTCGTCCTGTGGGTTGCCGCTATTGTCTATAGCATTTACGATCTGTTTACGTGGAAGTGCGCCAGCTGCTAAAATTTGGCTGAGGCCGTATCAATGGCTCTAATAATATTGATATTCCGGCTTACTTTAAGCTGCTCATTACCTGACCAATCTATAAGCAACAGGAAGCGCGTGTTTTTTTGCTCCAGGGCCTAACCTTAGTTGGGGTGGCAGGCACGCCTCCCTGACCATTGCCGGAAGCGCAGGTAAATAGCACAAACAGCAAAGGCTTGCCGGTACGACAAGCCTTTGCTGATATACTCAGGTGATGTTTACGCCTTCATGTTGACGAACTGCAGCGGCAGATCAAGATTGCTGGTCTTGCAGAGCTGAATCACTTCCTGCAGATCATCGATCTTCTTGGCCGTCACGCGGATGATATCATCCATAATGGCGGGCTGCACTTTAAGACCGCTGTCTTTAATGAGCTTTACGATCTTTTTGGCCATCTCGCGGTCTATGCCATTCTTAATGGAAATGGTTTTGCGGATGTACTTGCCGGAGGCTTCAAACTCTTTGGTCATGTCGAAAGCATTGGCTTCAAGGCCCTGGCGCATGGCTTTGGTGAGCAGGATATCCTCTACCTGGCGCAGCTGCATATCGCTGTCTACCTCTACATTGATGACCATATCTTTTTTATTCAGGTCTACTTTCAGGTGGGTGCCTTTAAAATCGTAGCGGTTGTCCATTTCTTTCTTGGCTACGTTTACTGCATTATCCAGTGTTTGCAGATCTACAGATGAGGCGATATCGAAGGAAGGCATAAGTCTAATTCAAAATGTAAAATGCAAAATTAAAAATTTGGCTGACGGATAAAAACGCCATGAGCACAATTATAGATCCATGAAATTCCGTACAAAACAATGGGCTTGCAAAATATGGTGGTGTTTTAGTTTGAATTTACAGCGATTTGTCTTTTCTGCTTCGCAGATGGAAAAGTTCCGGAAGGGAATATCCGACAAGAAGCTTACAGATAGATTCCCTTCGGGAATGACAAGTCGCTGTGAGCCATGTGTTGCAAGCTATCTACTGTAAAATCTGCTATGGAACGTGCTATAAGATATGCCATAAATGTACTGTAACACTGACTATAATTCCTCTGTTCTTTCTTTTCAACAAGTAACAAGGGTATATACAAACTTGTCATTCCCGAAGGGAATCTCCCGACGAGAAGCTTAGAGAAAGATTCCCTTCGGGAACTTTTCTCTCTGCGAAGCAGAAATGACAAGTCGCTGTGAGCAATGTGTTGCAAGCTATTTACTGTAAAATGTGCTGGTGAAAAGCTGTGGGAAGCCTGAGCGAAAAATAAATGCTTCAGGACTTCAAAACGATACACTGCCATAACGCTTTTGCATTATGAATTTTGCATTTTGCATTAACCGCCAAGCTTCTCCTCCAGCTCCATGAGCTGCTCCAGAACTTTATCGTAGGTTTTGGAGAGGGCTTCGTAGCGCGCTGTTTGTTCTTTGTACTGGGCGTCCAGCTTCTGGAATTTTCCCTGATCGGCGTAGATGGCCGGGTCGCCTAGCTGCGCTTCCAGCGATTGTTTTTCTGTGGTCAGCTTGGCCATGTCGGCCTCCAGCTTTTCAAATGCTTTCTGCTGCTTCTGATGCTCTTTGCGGAGATTACGCAGCTCATCGTCCGGCATGGCCGGCTTTGGTGCCGGCTTTACTTCTGCTTTGGGTGCCGGTGCAGGAGCAGCGGGCTTTGCATTGGCGGCTTCCTTTTCTGCGCGCTCTTTCAGGAACACGTTCCATTCATTGTAAGTGCCTATGAATTCCTTGATCTTCTGATCTTCGATCCACCATATTTTATTAGCGATCTCTGAGATAAAATAACGATCGTGACTTACGGTGATGAACGTGCCATCATAGCGCTTCAGGGCTTCTACCAGCATCTCCACGCTTTGCATATCCAGGTGGTTGGTAGGCTCATCGAGCATCAGGAAGTTGGCCTTTGCCGCAATGGTCTTGGCCAGCGCTACGCGGGCTTTTTCGCCACCGCTCAGCACTTTGATCTTCTTGAACACGTCATCGCCGCTGAACAGGAAACAGCCCAATAGCTGGCGCAATTCGAGGTCGGTCTTGCCGGTACCTGCGCGGAGCAGCTCATCCAGTATTTCCAGCTCTACATTCAGGGCTTCCAGCTGGTGCTGGGCATAAAAGCTTTCTTCAACATTGTGCCCTTCCTTGCTTTCGCCATCAAAGGTTTCGCGGCCGGCAATGATGCGCAGGAGCGTGGACTTTCCGCGGCCATTCGCACCGATGAGCGCGATCTTATCGCCTCGTACGATCTCGCCTGTGGCATTTTCCAGTATTACATTATCGCCAAAACGCTTGGATACATTAGTGACCGTAGAGATGATCTTGCCCGGCTGTACTTTAATATCAAAGTTGATATTCATGCGCGCCACTGAAGTATCGGGGCTTTCTATCCGCTCCAGCTTATCCAGCCGCTTAATGGCGCTTTGCGCCTGCGCCGCCTTGGTAGCCTGCGCACGGAAGCGCTCCACGAACCGCTCTTCGCGCTTGATATATTCCTGCTGGTTCTCGAATGCCCGCTGCTGCAGCACCATCCGTTCAGCCTTTTCCTTCTCGAAATAAGTATAGTTGCCGGTATAAGGCACCAGATCGCGCTGAAACACTTCTACGATCTTGGTGACCATGCGGTCGAGAAAGAACCTATCGTGACTTACAATTACCACACTGCCGGGATACCCGATCAGGTAGCGCTCCAGCCATTCGATAGAAGGAAGATCCAGGTGGTTGGTAGGCTCATCGAGCAGCAGCAGCTCCGGCGCCTGCAGCATCATTTTTGCCAGCAGCACGCGCATGCGCCAGCCACCCGAAAAGGTATCGTAAGGGCGGGAAAGATCTGCGGTGGAAAAGCCGAGACCTTCCAGCACTTCGGCCGTTTTGTGCTCCATTTCATAGCCGCCGGCTACTTCAAAGTCGTGCAGCAGGTGGCTGTAATCGTCGAGCAGCTTTTCATCATCCGGCTTTGCTTCCAGCTTTTGCAGGATGGTTTCCATTTTTGCCTCGATCTCCTTGGCGCGGTCGAATGCATGCATCGCCACTGCGTGAATACTGTCATCTGTAGAAAATGAAAGAAGATCCTGGTTGAAGAACCCGAGCGAAACGTCTTTGGGTTTCGAGATCGTTCCGGCATTCGGGGAATAAGCGCCGGTCATCAGGCGCAGCAAAGTTGATTTACCTGCACCATTCGGGCCCACGAGGCCAATGCGCTCACCGACATTGATTTGCCAGTTGACATCTTCAAGGATGGTACGGGAGCCGAAATAAAAGGACAGATTCTGTAATGAAAGAAGCATAAGGCCGCAAATTTACGCTGCCAGCGTTTAGCATAGCGCATTGGCTTAATTTTGCGGCAAATTTTAATACAATGCGCTTTTCCTTCTCTCTGATCATCGTAATGACCATGATGCTGGGTGCATCCTGCAATAATGAGCCAAAAGAGCAAACAAAAACAACCAGCGCGCAGACTACCGCCGCCGTTACCCCACCCGCACCAAAAGCGCCGACCTCTGCGCTGAATGAAAGAGGCACCAACGACCTGACGGCGCTCCTCGCGGCTTATTATGAGCTGAAAGATGCGATGGTAGCGTCTGACACTTCGAAGGCGGATGTAGCAGCTACACGCGTGCTGAGCGCTGCCGAGACCATGAAGAACACGCTCAATACCGATACCGCGCATAAAATGCTGGCGCCTCAGGCGGAGACGATCATGAAGCAAAGCGAGGCCATTACCGGCAGTAAAATGAATAATATAGAGCTGAAGCGCGCCTCTTTCGAGAAAGTATCGGATGCGATGTATGCGCTGCTGAAAGATGCGAAGATGGCCAATGCCGGCGTCTATCATCAGTTCTGCCCGATGGCATTTAATGAGAAAGGCGCTTACTGGCTCAGCAATGAGGCAGAGATCAAAAATCCGTATTTTGGCAAGAATATGCTGGAATGCGGTGAGGTAAGGGATTCCCTTTAAGTTTTTAAACGCTGTTCCGGTTTTTGAGCCCTGCCAGCGCTGGCCTGTATTTTATGAAAAATTCGACCCGTTTTTCTGTTCTGTTGCTTACCCTGCTGATGCTTCCGGCGTTTGCATTCGCGCAAAAGCGGATTACGCTCAGCGGCTATATCCGCGACAGCCGTAGCCATGAAGCGCTCATCTCGGCGACCGTTTATATTCAGGGAATCAATGCAGGCACGCAGACCAATGCCTATGGCTTTTATTCTGTATCAGCGCCTGCCGGAAGGTATGAGGTGACCTATTCGTATGTAGGCTATGCCACCGCCAGCGATTCGCTCGACCTGAATGAAAGCAAGACTTTTAATGCAGACCTCAACAGCCAGAGCGCGTTGCAGGAAATAGAGGTAAAATCCACCCGCAGGGCAGATAATGTGAAGGGCACGGAAATGGGCACTATTTCGCTGAGCATCGACAAGATCAAGCAGCTTCCGGTGATCTTTGGGGAGACGGACATTCTGAAAACATTACAGCTCATGCCGGGTGTGCAGAGCGCGGGCGAGGGCAACAGCGGCTTCTACGTTCGCGGCGGCGGCCCGGACCAGAACCTGATCTTGCTGGATGATGCGGTGGTCTATAACACGGGCCATCTCTTTGGCTTTTTCTCGGTATTCAATTCTGATGCGCTGAAAAATGTAACCCTCATTAAAGGCAGTATGCCAGCCAACTACGGCGGTCGCCTGTCTTCGGTGGTGGATGTATCCATGAAAGAGGGCAATATGAAAGAATACCATGCGGATGGCGGCATTGGCCTTATAGCCTCGCGCCTTACGCTGGAGGGACCGATCAAAAAAGAGAAAGGCTCATTCATGCTATCCGGCCGCCGTACTTATATAGATGTGCTGCTGAAGCCACTGGCCAACGGCGGCTCATTCAGCGGCTCCGGCTATTACTTTTATGATGCCAACCTGAAAGCCAACTATAAGTTCAGCGATAAGGACCGCGTTTATTTAAGCGGCTATTTCGGGCGGGATAAATTTACGTTCAACAGCAGCAACCAATCTTTTAAAGCTAAAATTCCCTGGGGCAATAGCACTGCTACCTTACGGTATAACCACCTGTTCACAGACCGGCTCTTCCTGAATACGACGCTCGTTTACAATGATTATAAATTCTCGTTTGAAGGCGAGCAGAACAATTTTGCCATCAAGCTCTCATCCGGCATCCGCGACCTGAATGCGAAGACCGATCTGGATTATTTTACCACCAGCAATCACCATATCAAAGCAGGCGTGGCTTATACCTGGCATACGTTTACCCCCAATCAGATTTCCGGCCACTCAGACAGCACGGTATTTGAGCCGGATAATGCGCTCATCAAATATGCCCATGAAGTAAGCGCTTATGTGCTCGATGAGTTTGACCCTACACCCTGGCTGAAGGTAAATGCAGGGCTCAGGTATAGCTGGTTCGGGCAGGTTGGCCCCTATACGCGCTACACATTCGGCGCCAATGAGCAGAAGACGGACAGCCTTATGTATACCGGCGGCAAGCTGGTGCAGGGCTATGGCGGCTTTGAGCCGAGGCTCAATATGCGCTTTGCGCTGAGCAAGAGCTCCTCCATCAAGGCCAGCATTGTCAAGAGCTACCAATACATCCATCTGGTGAGCAACAATGGCAGCACGCTCCCTACCGATATCTGGGTGCCGAGCACGTATCTGGTGAAGCCGCAGAACTGCTGGCAGTACAGCGTAGGCTACTTCCGCAACTGGATGGACGATATGCTGGAAACGTCTGTAGAGGTCTATTACAAAGACCTGAAAAATCAGGTGGAATACCGCGAAGGCTATACGCCTACCTCGCTGCGCGATGCGGAGCTGGACTTCACGTTTGGCAGCGGCAAAGCCTATGGCGCTGAGTTTTTCATCAACAAGACGAAGGGAAAATTTACCGGCTGGATCGGCTACACGCTGGCCTGGACCTACCGCTATTTCGATCACCTGAATAATGGCAACCGCTTTCCCGCCAAGTACGACCGGCGACACGATCTGTCCATTGTAGGTTCTTATGAGTACAGCAAGAAGTGGACATTCTCCGCAGTTTTTGTCTTCGGGTCGGGCAATGCTATTACCCTTCCTACCAATTATTAT
Source organism: Chitinophagaceae bacterium (assembly GCA_965200035.1). Taxonomy (GTDB): domain Bacteria; phylum Bacteroidota; class Bacteroidia; order Chitinophagales; family Chitinophagaceae; genus UBA1952. Next base: position 4,386,715 of record OZ241334.1, read on the forward strand.
TTCATTGACGGGCAACTGGTGCAGCAATATGGTGAGCTGAATGGCTACCGCATTTTCCCGTACCACCGGCTGGACATCGCTGCGGTGTATAAGCCCAGGCCCAAACGGCCGCGCCGCTGGCAGGGAAGCTGGGCGTTCTCGATCTACAATGTATACAGCCGTCAGAATCCTTACTTCCTGTATGTAAATGTGGATGGCTCACCATCAAGCACACAGGGTGCGAATGTATCGGTGAAGCAGGTTTCCATTTTCCCTATCTTGCCAAGCATCACTTATAATTTCAGGTTCTAGAAGTATTTGTGGAACGATTTAACTGCGCAGGAAAAATATATGGTCAATGATAAGGGAGAACAGGAAGTATTGCTGAATGCGCTGGATGAGTGGCAGGAAAGCGGGCTGCTCACCGAAGAGCAGACGCAACGGCTGAAGGCTACCGTGGTGATCCATAAATCCGAGCGGCAGCAGCTGGCCAATTACTTTTTCATCATCGCTGTATCCTGTGCATTGCTGGCTTTTGGCGCGCTCTTTCTGGATGAAAAGCTGCTGGAGAAATTACAGCGTTTTTTCCTCCTGCAAAATATCACCATTGCCATTGGCGCGGCTTTGCTGGCCGGCCTGTGCTTCTGGCAGGCCTACAAGCGACAGCCCAAAGTATCCCATACCACTTTTGAGATCTACCTGATACCCGGCGCGCTCACCGCTATGATTTCGCTGGTTTACCTGTGCAAGGATTTTGGCAATGGCGAAGCTTACAGCATCTTCCTCGGCTTTGCTGCGCTGCTCTTTTTTGCGCTGAGCTACAGCTTTCGCAGTACCGTATTGTGGATCGGATTTATCCTGGCGGCTATGGGCTGGTATGGCGCATTCAGCTCCTCGCTCAGCCACGATAATCTGTTTCTGGGAATGAATTATCCCGTGCGCTATGCGGTGTTCGGCGCGGCGATGCTTGGAATAGCCTATCTGCAAAAATCAATAAAGCGCCTCGCATCCATGCACATCATCACGCTGCATGCAGGGTTGTTGATTCTTCTGACCGGCGTGTGGGGCTTATCTGTATTCGGCAACTACGGCCACCTCGATGAATGGCAGGCCGTGCGGCAAACGAAGGTGCTGGGCTATGCGATTGTCTCGGCTATCATTACCGGTAGCGTATTGCTCTGGGGCATCCGTACCGATAACCGGCCGGCACGCGATTATGGTATCCTGTTCCTGCTGCTGAACCTGTACACCCGGTATTTCGAGTATTTCTGGGAGTCGCTCAACAAGGGTTTGTCCTTTCTCATTCTCGCCTTGTCTTTCGGGCTTTTAGGCTGGTGGCTCAGCCGCAGGAAAAATACACCTGTTGCCTGAAATTACTTTTCCTGATTTCTTATGGAGTTTTCATGAGCAGGAACTTTGTTCGTGTAGCCTGCGATTAGCATTTATGGCTCTCCTGGCATCACTGAAGTGGAATTTTTCCAAATATCCAGGTATTTTTTCCAATGAATGCCGAATTCGTTATTCCGCTTCATATAGACATAAATACAAGATAACCAATCGTCTAAACGATCTGCGTTATTAAGAATAAAATATTGTTTTTTAGTTAAAATATATTGCATCATTCACATTTACAATCAAATACCTCATAAATTAAACAGCTTAAGAATTTTCCTAAAAATAATTTGTTTTTTAAAAATGTTTTTCAACCTTTATGAAAATTTCACACCAAACTTTCTAAAGAATGAAAAAAGTCATCCAATTAGCATTCTGCGCTATGTGTTTTGCCGCCATAAACGGCCATGCACAGGTGAACCTGACCCTCAAAAAGCCACTGTCGGAAAGCGATGCCCAGCAGGTTAAAAAAATCCTCAGCACCTACGATCCGGAATCGTATCACTTTGCGACCAACTATGTGGATAAGAAATCCGGTTCGGTGAAAAGCATGTCGGCCGGCAGAGCAAGCCTCGCATCTATCAAACAGATGGATACCAGACTGGCCAATGGCAATACCCGCGCAGGAACGGTAAATACCAATAATATCTTTAAGACAGCCGGTACCGTAAATACCAACAACATCTTTAAGAACGCAGGAACGGTAAACACCAACAATATCTTTAAGACAGCCGGTACCGTAAATACCAATAATATCTTCAAAAACGCAGGCACGGTAAACACCAACAATATTTTCAAGAATGCAGGCACGGTGAATATCAACAATATCTTTAAAAATGCCAATGAAGCAGCAAATGATCTGAATCAGCTGTACAACATTCTGGCACGCTATCAGTAATCCTTTTTTCCTTCAGGGACTACCCGCTTCGCTGCAGGTAGTCCCTACATTTTTTCAGCTACCATTATGTCTGTTTTTTTCAAATCGCTGAGAAGAGTGATCGTGGTGCTGCACCTCTGCATTGTGGTGATCACGGTCAGCCATTTGCATGATAAGATTCACAACCGCTTCTTTACCCCGCTCAACAATCTGTACAGCGCCTACACCAATACCAACCGCTGCTTCGGCTTCTTCGCGCCCGAGGTGTACAGCGATCTTTCCCTGAATATTACCACAGTGGATCAGAACCGCCGCAAAGCGATCTACCGGCTCTACGATCCCAATTTTGAAACGCATGTAAGGCTGTATTCGTTCATGGGGCACTTCGGCGAGAATTATGATACTGTGCAGATGAGCCTGTTTTCCCGCTGCATAGCCCTGAAAATCTTCAACGATAATCCGGCCGTTGCCGCCGTGGATATTCATGTGGATTGGAATGTGATCCCAACCATGAGGGCAAACAATGGCGGCAAAAAGATTGCGCATTCCCTCTTCTATGCAACCCATCTAGAACCTTTTTAAAGGAACGATATTGAATAAGCTATTCCAGTTTCTTGAGACTCCCGCCCGCACACGGCTGCTGGCCTACTTCAGAATTGCCCTGGGTATTTTCTGCATCGTCAAGATCATCGTGCTCATACCTGTATTGAACGATTATTACGGTCAGTACGGCATCATCCAGTGGGTAGTATCCAAGGCGGCCATCGGTCCGTACCTGCCGCACCTGGGCGATATCGATAACTTTCTGGTGCAGACTTTTAAGATCAGCGCTGAGCAAGGGTTCTACATCCTTTTCATCGGATATCTCTTTTGCCTGCTCTGCCTTGTGCTGGGCTTCCTTACCAGAATCATGGCCATCCTGTGCTGGCTTGGCCACCTTACGTGGATGAACACCGGCGGCGCATTTATGTACGGCGTGGATGTATTCACTCAGATATCGCTGTTCTACCTCCTTTTTATGCCCTGCAACAAAGCGCTGTCTGTAGATGTGCTGCTGAAGTTGGTAAAAAAGCAGGAATTTTCCGTGGCCGGCGGCATTGCCAAACGGGTTTTCCAGCTGCAGATGTGCATTATGTATTTCTCCAGCGGCATCGAAAAAGTATCGAGCCGGCAATGGCGTACCGGTGAAGCCATGTGGCGGGCGCTTATGCTGCCAAGCTTCCGGCATTACGACTTTTCGTGGATCAGCCATTACAATTTTATTCCCTTCCTCCTGTGCTGGATGACGGTGTTCGCAGAGATAAGCTACGCGGCGCTGGTGTGGATACCCAAAGCCCGGGTAATAGCCCTCATCGCAGTATTTCTGCTGCACCTGGGCATCGGCCTGTTTCTGGGCATGTGGCTGTTCTCAATCATCATGATCCTGATCTCCCTTTTCTGCTTCGGCGAAGAATGCTATAGAGATATCAAACAAGCACAATCATCCAACTGGAATGTTAGAAGAATGAGTGCACTAAAAGCACAACAAAGCACATAAGTTACAGCACATAGTTTGCAGCGACTTGTCATTTCTGCTGTTTCTTTTATGCCTTATTCTTCTGCTCCAGCAAATCGCACATCCTTTATCCTGAAACAGATAGTTTCTCCCCCATCCCTCAATTATTGAAGGAGCTCCCTGAACTATTGAGGAAGCTTGCAGAGCCGTTGAGGGAGCTTCAAGAGCGGCTCTTGAAACTTCAAATACGGCCTTTAAAGCTTCGGGAATGTTTCAGGAATCTTCAAGAGTGGCTCTTGAAGTTTCACATACAATGCCTGAAGCTTCAAATGGCAACCTTGTAAGTCTTCCTTACCCCTGCCAAGTCCATCTTATATAACAACTTAACATTTCTGCTTCGCAGAGAGAAAAATTTCCGTGCAAGAAATCTATAGTATGCAGCTTGAATTATTCCTCTTCCGGCATATCTGCTACCGCTTCGCCGCGCATCCGCATTTCCTTCTTTTCTGCCGGTGTGGGTTCTGGTATCCAGTCGTTGTTATAGGTGGCAAACTTGCCGGTCTGGTGCAGCGCTTCGATGGGTAGCTTGTTATCCATATAATCGCGCAGCACCTTGTACGTATCCGGCTTTTCGCTTTTCAGCACCAGCAGGGATGCATTGGCCGCCGCTTTTACCGCTATAGGCACGCCGCCGCCAAGCTCCGCCCAATGCCCGCCGAGCAGCAGGTTTTTCACCGGTGTGTGGTATTGCGCCACCTTGTTCTGCATATTGGCACGTCCGGGCTTCTGCCCCATCATGGTGCCGCCGCGATTGCCGGTATAGCGCCAGTGGGTGATGGGTGTGGCCACATCGTAAAAGAGAATGTGTGAGCGCAGCCCCGGCGCTATCCTCGCCTCTACCCGGTCTATGATCTTATCGGCAATCTGCTGCTTCAGCTCTTTGTACTTCTCACCCCGGATCACCTTGCCGTTCTCGCCCGTTTCCGTCATCCAGTTGCCTTCATAATCCATGAGCGCCGGCATAAAAAGCGTAAGCGTGCCCTGCCCTTTCGGCGCCAGCGATGGATCGCGGTAAGAAGGCGCCAAAATGCTGATCTCCGATTGCATCGGGTCGCCCAGCACTTCTTTATGAGTCATGGCCGCCGTTGCATTGATGTGTACCAGCTCTTCATTGAAGCCCAGCTCTTCCGTAGGGCAATCAAGCGCTACAGATATGGTCACGGATGAGGTGTAGAGTTCTGCATCCTTCATCTTACTTTTCAGCTTATCCGGTACCAGGTCCTGCGGAAGCATTTTCTCGTAGAGCGTCTCCACATCGCAGGCCGCAATCACATATTTGCTGGCTACGGTGTATTCCTTACCCCGGTGCTCGAAGCGTACTCCTTTGCTGATGCCGTTTTCCACCAATATTTCCTGCACATCGCATTTATAGTTGATAGTGTAGCCAAATGATTCTACCACATGCGTCAGCCATTCGGGAATGCGCTGTCCGCCCCCATGCGGCGGGCTCTGGTAATCGCCATAATAGGCCCAGCCAATAGGCACCAGGCAGGATAGCAGCTCGCTATCGGCGCCAAATACGCGGTGCAGCTTTTCTGATTTAAAATATTTGCTCAGTCCGCGCTTCAGCCCTTCTGTACCTGAGAAGCGGATGTGCGGGATGAACGGCATGGCAAAGCGCAGGAGATTCCGCTTATTCTTCATGCGCTCGGGAAAGCTCATCGTCTCCTCGGAGCGGAAGATGTGGCCGAATTCCTTGAATGATTTTCCTAACCGCTTAGCGGCTTTAAAGAAACGCTCAATACCCTCTTTATCTTCCGGAAATTCTTTCTGCCATTCCTGTTTGAGATCGTCGGGATTATTGGTGAGCAGATAATCGAAGCCATCGCCCAGGTAGCGGCGGATGCGCTTTTGTGGTACAGCCGTAGGGTAATCTTTACCAATGATGTCGAAGATGCTGCAGACCATACCGCCAGGGGTATATTGGTTGAGCCAGTGTATCGCCGTATCGAACCGGAAATCTTTCCTGCGGAAGCCTGCCAGATAGCCCCCGCCATTGGCGGCGCGCTCCAGCACGCATACGCTCAGGCCGGCCTCTACTAATAGTGCGGCCGATGTAAGACCGGCCACGCCTGCGCCGATAATGACCACATCATAAGAGGGTTCAAGATTAAGCTGTCTCATAAATAATTGCGGACGTGAAGGTACTGTGGTTTAGCATTAAACCACTACGTAATATCCGGTATCTGACTGCTTAAAATAAACGAGCCGCTGCTATTATGAGGCATCGAGCTGCGCTTTGCGCTGCAGGTATTTGCCCATTACATCAAACTCTACGTTCACTTCGTGCCCGGCCTCCAGCTTATAAAAGTTGGTATGCTCATAAGTGTAAGGGATAATGGTCACCGTGCATTCATCAGTGCCTACATTGAATACGGTCAGGCTCACACCATTCAGGCAGATAGAGCCTTTCTCAATTACCAGTGGCGCAAACTGTGCGGGAAAGCGGAAGCGGAACAGCCAGCTTCCTTCCAGCGTTTGCTTTTCAATACAAGTGGCTACCGCATCTACATGCCCCTGTACAAAATGACCATCCAGCCGGTCGCCCACGCGCAACGAGCGCTCCAGATTAATGGTATCACCGATCTTCCAGAAACCTGAGGTCGTTTTCTGTAACGTCTCGTCAACGGCGGTCACGCGATAGGTTTCTTTATTGATGTCCACCACCGTCAGGCATACGCCGTTGTGCGCTACAGACTGATCGATCTTTAACTCTGAAGTGATGGGGCTGCTGAGCCAGAAGTCCCTGTTGGTGCCGCTCTCCGCTATATGGGTAATGGTAGCAAGATGGCCGATGATACCGGTAAACATGCCCGCAAAGCTATTGCTTTACCGCCGATCCTCTGTGAAAATAAACACCGGTATCGCTGCCTACCCGAAGCGCAAACAGGATGCGCAGCGAGTCACCCGAGTCTTTGTAGATGTAGCCGGAAAGGGTGTCCAGATTGCGGCAAAGCAACTGTCCGTAGAGTGTGTTGGAGTCTGCATCGGCGTGCATGGTGCGGTTGGCCAGAAAGGTAATGGCTGACGATGGGCAAAAGCCGTTTATGATGAGCTGTGTATGTGTACTGGCTACCGCATGGAGCGTTTTTACCTCTTCGCGCACAAACTTGCTGTTGCCATCATAAATAGAATCGGTATAGAGCAGGTTGCCTTTGAAAATATCTGACGGATAGTAGCAGACAGCATCCGAGCTGTCGGGTGTGCCGGGAAAGTTCCAGTTATAGTTCACCGCATCCGGCACATTGCAGTATTTGCGCTCGAAACGCGGATCGGTATGGAGGCCGGGCGTGTCTGAATATTTCTTGCAAGCCGCAAAAAGCAGGATTATAAGTCCTGAAAAAATAATGGCTTTGTTAGTCCTGTGCTGTCTCATAATCATCCCGGTAGTCAAATTTATCTTTAAACGCAGAAAGCTCCTCAAAAATTTTGCAGAAAAATAAATATTACCTACTTTCGCTGTCCCAAATCTGACAAAAGGGGGTATTATACGTTATGCTTATCATTGATGCTAAAGATTGCGAAAACATAGACAAGGCGCTTAAGAAGTACAAAAAGAAGTACGAGAAGAGCCGCACACTGCTTCAGCTTCGCCGCCGCACGGCTTTTGTAAAGCCGTCTGTTCAGCGCCGCACAGAAGTGCTGAAGGCAGTTTACAAGCAACAAATGGCCGACGGAAAGTTCGAAGATTAAGATCTTCTGCTTCCGGGCTTTATAATTTTTTTTGCCCGCTGTATAAAGTTTATCTTTATACAGCGGTTTTTTTATGCTCCTACCTTACCTGCCCGGCTTTTTTCAATGGCTCCGCTTCGAAAAGCGCTATTCAAAACACACCCTTACTTCGTACACCAATGATCTCAACGGCTTCCATGATTATATGGAGCAGGAATATCCGCTGATGGCGAATATTGAAGAGCTGAATCATTACCAGATTACAAGTTGGCTGGCATACCTAAAGGATGATCAAAAGCTAAGCTCCACTACCCTCAACCGGAAAATATCTGCGTTGAATTCTTTCTTTAAATACTTATTGCGGCAAGAAATTATCAGTAAAAATCCGGCGAGCCGGATACACGCTTTGAAAACGCCCGAGCGCCTGCCCATTTATCTGAAAGAAGAAGAGACCAAGGATCTATTGGAAGAACAAAGCTTTGGCGAAGGTTTCCGAGGCTTTACAGACCGGCTGATCTGTGAGCTGCTCTACAATACTGGTATGCGCCGGCAGGAGCTGATTGATCTGAAGGAAATTGATGTTGAATGGAGCCTGAGACAACTGCGCGTATTGGGCAAGGGCAATAAGGAGCGGCTCATTCCCGTCAGCGAAGCGTTGCTGGATACGTTGCGCGATTACTTAGCAGCTAAAAAGGATGTAGACAATGCCGACAATGCTCATCTGCTGGTTCTGGAAAACGGAAAGCCTGTTTATGCGAAGTATGTGTATCTCGTTGTACAAAATTATCTGTCCAAAGTATCGTCGCTGAAAAAGCGGAGCCCACATGTGATGCGACATACTTTTGCTACGCATCTCTTAAATAATGGCGCTAACATACAGGCGATCAAAGATCTGCTGGGGCACAGCAGCTTGGCGGCAACGCAGGTTTACACGCACAATAGCATTACCCGCCTGAAAGCAATTCACAAGCTGGCCCATCCGCGCGAGCAGCATAAGAAGGATCATTAAAGGGTGATTTATGGTTTTTTTTAAGAAAAAACCGTTTGGATTTCCCGCAAAGGGTAGTAACTTTTCAGTAGTAAAAACCAAAACAAACTGTTTATGTAGCACGCCTACTTTTTATTTTTTCACCCAAAATGTTTCTTTATGAACGTACAGATTCAATCCGTGCACTTTGATGCAGATACCCAGCTACTAGACCGCGTGAATCAGAAAATGGAAAAGCTGAAAACGTTTCATGACCGGATAGTGGATGCCGAAGTCTATCTGGTACTGGATAATGTAGCCCATCAGATAAAAGATAAGATTGCCGAAATAAAAGTGAATGTACCCAAGCACTCTTTCTTCGTGAAGCATCAAAGTAAAACTTTTGAAGAATCTTTCGATCTCGCTTTTGACAGCCTCGTCAACCAGATCAAGCGTTATAAAGGCCGCCGCGAAACTGCACAGCTGCAGCAGGAGCAGGCATAATACCAACCAATCTGTTTCTAATCCGGTCTTATTTTTTATTAAGACCGGATTTTTTTTAGCCCGTCTTTTACATCCCGAAACAAAAGAGTATTTTGCAAGGAAGATGCCTTTTAGACACAACATGCTTCAACGCCTTACCAAATATCTTGCAGCGGGCCTTGCGCTTGCTTCCGTAGCCTCCTGCGGTAAAAAATACAGTGACGATTCTCCGCTGCCGCTGGAAACTTCGCCATCTGTTTTTATCAGCAGCCAGAACGGTTTTGTTTATGCGCTTAACCCGCAGACCGGCATTAAAAAGTGGGAGTTCTATGCAGGCGCGAATGTGCATGCTACCCCATTTTTGCTTTCCAATAAACTGTACGTCGCTACGCAGAATGGCATCTTATATAAAGTAGATGCGGACCGCGGGGTAAGCGAAAGCCAGATCAATTTTCCCGGTCAGCTTACATCCTCTCCGATCGGGGAAGGCAATATGATCTATGAGGGCTGTGCCGATGATACGATGCGCGCTTATGATGTGACGAATAATACCCTCAAATGGAAATTCGGCACACGGGGCGATATCATGTCTTCTCCCACCATTTCTGATGGCAAGCTCATTTTTGGCAGCAACGATGGTAATGTATACGCATTGGATAAAAGCAGTGGCAGCCTGATCTGGAAATTTACCGGCAGTTCTCCATTTACCTCTTCGCCGTCTGCGTTCAGTAAGTTTGTCTATATCGGCGATAATAATGGCGTGATGTATTCGCTGAATAAGGAGAATGGTACGCAACGCTGGGCATTCCCTACCGGCAATCAGATACAAAGCTCACCACTTGCTTATGGCGAAAATGTGCTGTTCGGTAGTTACGACAATAAGTTTTACTGCATCGATACAGCGTCCGGCCTGCCAAAATGGACTGTTCAGACGAGCGATCGGATCGTTTCATCACCAGTGGCTGTGAATCAGGTAGTGTACGTAGGCGGCTATGATTATAATTTTTACGCGATCAACATTATTGAAGGCAGCATTAAATGGAAGTTTTCTACAACTGCGCTGATCAAGTCATCGCCTGTTGTTTATCAGAACAAAGTTTATTTTGCCGGCTATGACAAGTTCCTGTATGCTGCAGATACCGCTACGGGCTCTACTATATGGAAGTACAATGTAAACGGCCTTATTGAGACATCGCCTGTGGTAGATACCAAAGGCACCAGCGCTATTTATCCGGGTATCAGCGGTGCTAACTAACGGATCGTAATTTTTAGGAATGATTTTTGAAGTGAATTATTGAATTTTGTGAGTCAGATGCACCAGCGAATTATCAGGATCAAATCCTTTATTGAATGGCAGGCCTTTGGGGTTTGTGAAGCTATCGGTGAAAAGATTGGTGTAGCGACTTCCAGAATCAGACTGTGGTTCATCTACATTTCGTTCCTCACAATGGGGTCGCCGATAATCATTTACATGATCCTTGCATTCTGGCTGAATATGAAAAACTATATTTTTCAGGGAAAGCGTAACCCGGTTCGCTGGCTTTAAATTTTTACCAGAAACACAAAATCCCGCAACGATATTAACGTTGTGGGATTTTTATTGAGATTTAATTTAGAAGAGTATATATAAATGCCCCTTATGAGCAAACGAAACTTAATCTTATCTGCCATCTTAGCATCTGCAGGGCTTATTGCTTACGTGCTGGTAGATCTCATGGTGCCGTCTGAATACTATAAAATGGGGATGGCTGCTTTCTACCAAAAGTCAAAATACAAGGAAGCACGAAGACTTTTCCGGAAAGTACCCGAAGGCTCGGAAGATTATACCGGTGTACAGATTCAGCTAAAGAAAATGGAGCCGATTTTATATTCCGATTCAGTGAAAAGTTTTGGGAATATATGCGCAATGAACAAAATAAAGGCGAAAGCGATATCGGCAATCAAATCCGTTAAACAAAGTGTTTGATTAAGCATAAAAAAAGGTGATCATTGCTGATCACCTTTCAATCTTATAAAAACTCGAAACGTAATTACTTACCGTTCTCGTCTTCAGCTTGCTTCAGCTTATCCTTCAGTGCTGCAAGAGCGCCAAGATCACCGAGTGTTGGCTTTTCAACCTTGCTCTGGATGTTCTTAACTGCCTTCTTGGTAGTGTCAGCATCTGCCTTGGCAGCCTTCTTTACTGTTTCCTTTTCTTCAGCCATGTTCTGCTCCCAAACCTTGGTATGAGAAACCATGATGCGCTTGTCGTTACGATCAAATTCAATGATCATGAACGGCAGGTTCTCTTCAACAGCTACATTGCTGCCATCTTCCTTACGGAGGTGACGTGCAGGTGCAAATGCTTCCAGACCATACTGCAGTTGTACCGTAGCGCCCTTGTCATCCTTGCGGGTAACAACGCCTTCGTGCGTAGAACCGATCGGGAATACAGTTTCAAACGTATTCCATGGATCATCTTCCACTTGCTTGTGGCCGAGGGAAAGCTTGCGGTTATCCTTGTCGATGCCGAGGATCACTGTTTCGATCTCGTCACCAACCTTCGTGAACTCACTTGGGTGGTTGAAGCGCTTGATCCAGCTCAGATCAGAGATGTGGATCATACCGCCGATGCCAGTAGTAAGCTCAACGAATACGCCATAAGGAGTGATGTTCTTAACGATGCCCTTGTGACGGCTGTCAATTGGGAAGCGCTCTTCAATATTCTCCCATGGATCTTCAGTCAGCTGCTTGATAGAAAGACTCATCTTGCGCTCATCCTTGTCGAGCGTTACGATGCGTGCTTCATACTCTTCGCCCTGCTTGAAGAATTCCTTCGCATTGATCGGTTGAGAAGACCAGGTAATTTCTGAAACGTGCACAAGGCCTTCTACACCCGGCATAATTTCGAGGAATGCACCGTAATCTTCAATGTTTACAACCTTACCCTTTACAGAACCGCCTTCGTGAATGTCCTCAGGCAGCGTATCCCATGGATGAGGAGTCAGTTGCTTCAGACCGAGGGAAATGCGCTTTTTCTCGTCGTCGAAATCAAGCACAACCACATTCAGTTTCTGACCATTGCTCAACACTTCGCTTGGATGTGTTACGCGGCCCCAGCTGATATCTGTAATATAAAGGAGACCATCTACACCGCCCAGATCGATAAACGCACCGAAATCGGTTACATTCTTCACAGTACCTTCCAGTACCTGACCCTTTTCGAGCTGACCAATGATCACACTGCGTTGCGCTTCCATGTCGCTTTCGATAAGCGCCTTGTGAGAAACAACTGCGTTGCGGATAGTTTCGTTGATCTTAACAACCTTGAAATCCATCGTCTTACCAACATACTGATCGTAGTCGGTCACAGGCTTCACGTCAATCTGAGAACCTGGCAGGAACGTTTCCAAACCACGTACATCCACGATAAGGCCACCCTTGGTCTTGGATGTGATGGTACCGGTAACGATTTCGCCGGTCTTGTAGAAGTCCACAATCTGCTGCCAGCTGCGTGCTGCGCGGGCCATCTTGCGGCTCAGGTGCAGGTGACCATTGCGGTCTTCCTTTTCTACAACCATTACTTCGATCTCATCTCCGATCTGCACATCCGGCATATCGCGGAATTCGTTGAGGGAGATCAGACCATCGCTCTTGGCACCAATGTTGATAATCGCATCAGTCTTTGTAAGACCAACTACGGTACCGGTCATCAGTTCGGAGTCACCGATCTGCTTAAAAGTCTCATCGTACTGAGACTCTTGTTGCTTGCGTTCTTCTTTGTTGTAAGAAGCCACATTGCGCTTGTCTACGCTCCAATCGAAGTCGTCATGCGCGGATTGTGTTTGTTGGATAGTTTGTTGTTCTTCCAAGTGTCTGGTCCTCCTTTTATATGGAATTTTGGGCGGCGAAGATACGGAATAATAAGATGAACTAAAAAATATTTTCTTTTATGATTGTCGGGAATGTGAGCAGATGTTCTGTTTCATAAAATTTTGCCAATGTAAATTTTATAAGATTATCTGGCACGGTCTTTGCTTTTAAGAGACAAATTCTAATTTAGGTTAAAAATGAAAAAGCAAGTTCTTACATTGGCGGTTGGCTTAATGGCCGTCGGCGCAAATGCACAAGAAGCATCATGGTATGTAGGTGGTAATGTTGGCTTCAACAGCACTACAAATTCAATGAAAATGGGCAATGGCGAAACAGTAGATGGCGCAAGGCAAACCAGCTGGTCATTGTCGCCAGAAATAGGTACGTTTCTGACTAACCACATTCAGCTTGGCGCGGGTATTACGCTCAATGGCATGAAGACCGATGCACGCACTACTCCAATAAATATTGTCAAAACCAATCAAACTGGTGCAACGATTTACAGTCGCTACTTCTTTGGCAAAGGCAATTTTCGCCCATTTGTGGGCGTGAATATATATGTGCTTCCCGGAAGCCAAACCAATACGGTGGGTACAGCTGATACAAAGTATAAGATCATCAGTTTTGGTGCTAATCTGAATGCGGGATTCGCCTACGGCCTAAGCGATCGTGTAACAGTCGTAGGCTCTTTAGGCACTCTTGGTTTTGATAAGAGTGTCAAAACGATGGACGGCTCTGATGCCAAAGTATGTGAAACTAATTTTGGCCTTGATGCCAGTTCTTTAGGCAACAGGTTTAACATCGGCGTGTACTATACATTTCATAAGTAATACAATACAGTCCCTATTCCCCTAAAAAGTAAAGGTGAGACAATAGTCTCACCTTTTGTTATATGGTAGATATGATTATCAGGTAATATAGGCTTGCCTGTCAGTAATTTATTTCAGAGCTTGGATGTTGTATGTGGGTGAGTGTTGGTTAGGGTGATAAAAAAGCCTTTCAGTTGTTGATGGCTGAAAGGCTTTTAAATGGATATGGCGGCTACCTACTCTCCCGCATTGTTGTGCAGTACCATTGGCCATGGGGGGCTTAACTTCTCTGTTCGGAAAGGGAAGAGGTGGAGACACCCCCGGCAAGACCACCATAAGGTCTTGATGGGATTTGTGATTCCGGTGAGGTGTTGAGCTTATCTCTGCGGGTTACACAGAGCACTCAGCAGGATTCACACGGATAAATCACCCGGTTGAATAAGATAACATATTGGGTAAGCGGACAAGTGATTCAGAATAAGAGCAATGATACCATTTCGTGGTAATAAAAGAAGTTAAAGCTTACGTGCAATTAGTACTACTCGGCTTTGATGTTACCACCTGTACACCTGTAGCCTATCAACGTCATAGTCTTTGACGGCACTTAAAAGTAAACTCATCTTGAGGTTGACTTCGCGCTTAGATGCTTTCAGCGCTTATTCTTTCTGTACATAGCTACTCTGCACTGCACCTGGCGGCACAACAGATACACCAGCGGTACACGCGACCCGGTCCTCTCGTACTAAGGTCACATCCCCTTCAATTTACTTGCGCCCACCACAGATAGAGACCGAACTGTCTTGCGACGTTCTGAACCCAGTTCACGTGCCACTTTAATGGGCGAACAGCCCAACCCTTGGGACCTTCTCCAGCCCCAGGATGTGACGAACCGACATCGAGGTGCCAAACCTCCCCGTCGATATGAGCTCTTGGGGGAGATCAGCCTGTTATCCCCGGAGTACCTTTTATCCTTTGAGCGACGGCCCTTCCATGCGGAACCGCCGGATCACTTTAGCCTGCTTTCGCACCTGCTCGGCTGGTCAGCCTCACAGTCAAGCACCCTTATACTAATGCGCTCTGCGTACGATTACCAACCGTACTGAGGGTACCTTTGCGAGCCTCCGTTACTCTTTAGGAGGCGACCACCCCAGTCAAACTACCCACCATACAATGTCACCGCATTGCTGCGGATTAGACCCTAAGTAAACAAAGGCTGGTATTTCAACGGTGGCTCCACGAGTGCTGGCGCACCCGCTTCACAGCCTCCCAGCTATGCTACACATTGTTTACTCAAGATCAATGTAAAGTTGTAGTGAAGGTTCACGGGGTCTTTTCGTCCCGTGGCGGGTAACCGGCATCTTCACCGATACTACAATTTCACCGGGCTCGCGGAGGAGACAGTGTACAACTCATTAGACCATTCGTGCAGGTCGGAACTTACCCGACAAGGAATTTCGCTACCTTAGGACCGTTATAGTTACGGCCGCCGTTTACTGGGGCTTCGGTCACAAGCTTTGGGTTACCCCGAACAAGCTTCCTTAACCTTCCAGCACCGGGCAGGTATCAGGCTCTATACGTCATCTTTCGATTTTGCAGGGCCCTGTGTTTTTGCTAAACAGTTGGTTGTACCATTTTACTGAGACCACATCACTGTGGTACGCCTTATCCCGAAGTTACAGCGTTAATTTGCCTAGTTCCTTCTCCGCGGCTCACCCGAGCGCCTTAGAATACTCATCTCGACTACCTGTGTCGGTTTACGGTACGGGGCACTTTAAACGAACCTTAGAAGTTTTTCTCGCGGGCATGATTAGGGTCACTATCTCGCCGGCCGAAGCCTTTGAGTACTATCAGGTTCATCAGAGTCGGCGGATTTGCCTACCATCTCTATAACTACACCCTTTAACGATCTATTCCGTAAGATCGCGGACCTTTCACTTCCCTGTCACTCCATCGAATTTAAAGTGCGTGTTGGAATATTAACCAACTTGCCATCAACTACGCCTTTCGGCTTTGCCTAAGGACCCGACTAACCCTGATCTGATTAACATTGATCAGGAACCCTTAGTCTTTCGGCGAGGGGGTTTTTCACCCCCTTTATCGTTACTTATACCTACATTTTCTTTTCTAACCGCTCCAGCATGCCTCACGACACACCTTCAGCGCTGGTCAGAATGCTCCCCTACCATTGAATCCGAAGATTCTAATCTACAATTTCGGCACTATGTTTGATGCCCGATTATTTTCCGTGCCCGGACCCTCGACCAGTGAGCTGTTACGCACTCTTTAAATGAATGGCTGCTTCCAAGCCAACATCCTGGCTGTCATAGGATCCGAACTTCGTTTGATCAACTTAACATAGATTTAGGGGCCTTAATTGGTAGTCTGGGTTATTTCCCTCTCGGCCATGGACCTTAGCGCCCACAGCCTCACTGCCACAGATATTTATGAGCATTCGGAGTTTGTCAGGGTTTGGTAGGCGGTGAAGCCCCCTAGCCCAATCAGTAGCTCTACCTCTCATAAACTTCTAAAATGTGACGCTGTACCTAAATACATTTCGGGGAGAACGAGCTATCTCTCAGTTTGATTGGCCTTTCACCCCTATCCACAGGTCATCCCATAGCTTTTCAACGCTAATGGGTTCGGTCCTCCAGTGTGTGTTACCACACCTTCAACCTGCCCATGGATAGATCACAAAGTTTCGCGTCTGCCCCCACTGACTATTGATCGCCCTATTTGGACTCGCTTTCGCTACGGCTCCGTTGAAGATAAACTTAACCTCGCCAGTGAGGAGCAACTCGTAGGTTCATTATGCAAAAGGCACGCCGTCAGGATTGCTCCCTCCGACCGCTTGTAGGCGTACGGTTTCAGGTACTATTTCACTCTTCTATTCGAAGTGCTTTTCACCTTTCCCTTACGGTACTGGTTCACTATCGGTCACTAAGTCGTATTTAGCCTTACCGGATGGTACCGGCAGATTCAGACAGGATTTCTCTGGTCCCGCCCTACTCAGGATACTACACGTCCAACATAATTTCTGACTACGGGGCTGTCACCCTCTATCGCCCTTCTTTCCAAAAGGTTCGTCTTGATATGTCTTTCTAAAAGTAGTCCTACAACCCCAAAAGTGCACGCACTTCTGGTTTAGGCTCTTCCCTGTTCGCTCGCCACTACTTGGGGAATCATTTGTTATTTTCTTTTCCTCTCGCTACTTAGATGTTTCAGTTCACGAGGTTGGCTTCCATTGCTGGATGATACTTCTTCAAAGTATCAGGTTGTCCCATTCGGAAATCTTCGGATGAACGGTTGTATGCACCTACCCGAAGCTTATCGCAGCTTACCACGTCCTTCATCGCCGCTTAGTGCCAAGGCATCCGCCATACGCCCTTATTTCGCTTTAAAAATTTTAAAGTCAGGAACAGGCAATCTCAAATCTTACAATCTGAAATCACAAATCCCTTAAAGGATTATTACTCTACTCTTGGTATTTTGCTTTCTATAAATCACTTGCTTTCCTAATCACTAAATTACTTCAGTAACTAAAAATCGCTTCCCAATATGTCAAAGAACTTTCCTTTAATGCCGTAAGGTGATACCATGTAACTAATGCCACAATAATCCTCTTACCTGTTAAAGAACCGTGATGATGAACGGACCCGAACCATTCTGCCAGGCCTTTAACCTGCTACATCTTCCTGTTTACTTCGTATCCGCTATTCCGTAAGCAGCACTGACTGACGGCTGCTGACTATAAAAACTACCAGCTTGATAAAGTGGAGGATAACGGATTCAAACCGTTGACCCCCTGCGTGCAAGGCAGGTGCTCTATCAGCTGAGCTAATCCCCCAATTGATGAACCCATCAGATACTTTCAACTATTAAATAAAGAACTTAATTTACGCAACTGATCACTCAAAGTGGTAGACCCGTCCAGATTTGAACTGGAGACCCCTACATTATCAGTGTAGTGCTCTAACCAGGCTGAGCTACGGATCTGGATGGTACTCTTTCAAAATAATTTTGAAAGGTGGCTGAAAGCAGATACTTATACAGAAAGAGTGACCAGGATTGTATCAGGATTGCTCCCGGTCCAATCACTCATGTCACACAAAGAAAATGAAGAGACTTCCTGACCTCAAAGGGCCCAGAAGTATTAGCTTCTACTCTAAAAAGGAGGTATTCCAGCCGCACCTTCCGGTACGGCTACCTTGTTACGACTTAGCCCCAGTTACCGATTCTACCCTAGGCGGCTCCTTGCGGTTACCGACTTCAGGTCTCCCCGGCTTCCATGGCTTGACGGGCGGTGTGTACAAGGTCCGGGAACGTATTCACCGTAGCATTGCTGATCTACGATTACTAGCGATTCCAGCTTCATGGAGTCGAGTTGCAGACTCCAATCTGAACTGAGAGGGAGTTTTTGAGATTAGCATCCTGTCGCCAGGTAGCAGCCCTTTGTCTCCCCCATTGTAGTACGTGTGTAGCCCTGGGCATAAAGGCCATGATGACCTGACATCATCCCCTCCTTCCTCGCGTCTTACGACGGCAGTTTCTCCAGAGTTCCCACCATTACGTGCTGGCAACTGAAGATAGGGGTTGCGCTCGTTGCGGGACTTAACCCAACACCTCACGGCACGAGCTGACGACGGCCATGCAGCACCTTACTGGCGACCCTTGCGGGAAAGTAGCTTTCACTACCGGTCCACCAACATTCTAGCCCAGGTAAGGTTCCTCGCGTATCATCGAATTAAACCACATACTCCACCGCTTGTGCGGACCCCCGTCAATTCCTTTGAGTTTCATCCTTGCGGACGTACTTCCCAGGTGGATTACTTAATGCTTTCGCTCAGACACTGATCAGTCATATCGCCAATGTCGAGTAATCATCGTTTAGGGCGTGGACTACCAGGGTATCTAATCCTGTTTGATCCCCACGCTTTCGTGCCTCAGCGTCAATAACTGTGTAGTACGCTGCCTTCGCAATCGGTGTTCTGTGTCATCTCTAAGCATTTCACCGCTACATGACACATTCCGCATACCTCCACAGTATTCAAGACTAATAGTATCAATGGCAGTTTCCGGGTTGAGCCCGAAGATTTCACCGCTGACTTAATAGCCCGCCTACACACCCTTTAAACCCAGTAAATCCGGATAACGCTCGCACCCTCCGTATTACCGCGGCTGCTGGCACGGAGTTAGCCGGTGCTTATTCCTCTGGTACCGTCGGCTGCAATAGAAATCGCAGGTTTCTTCCCAGATAAAAGAAGTTTACGACGCAGAACGCCTTCATCCTTCACGCGGCATGGCTGGTTCAGGCTTGCGCCCATTGACCAATATTCCTCACTGCTGCCTCCCGTAGGAGTCGGGCCCGTGTCTCAGTGCCCGTGTGGCTGGTCGTGCTCTCACACCAGCTACCTATCGTCGCCTTGGTAAGCCATTACCTTACCAACTAGCTAATAGGACGCACAGTCATCTTTATCCGAAATTCTTTAATCGATGTGTGATGCCACACTACGATATTATGGGGTATTAATCTTCGTTTCCAAAGGCTATCCCCCAGATAAAGGCAGATTCTGTACGTGTTCCGCACCCGTTTGCCGGTCGCCGGCGGTATTGCTACCCCGCTGCCCCTCGACTTGCATGTGTTAAGCCTGCCGCTAGCGTTCATCCTGAGCCAGGATCAAACTCTCCATTGTAAAAAATGTAAGAAGTTTAAAACTGACTATTTTATTTTTCTCTCGAAATTAAAAACAGTTCGTTCTAGCTTATTTGTTGTATTGTTTATTAGAATGCTACTTCGAAGTCTCAAGACATCTTTCTTCATCGCTGAATCCCTGATGCCTCTTCCTTTAAGTTCTCCGATGCCATATAATAACACCAGAGCCTTACCTTCTGTATAAGATAACTTCCATCCCAACATTACGTCAGCATTTCCGTTATTCTGCTTCCATACCTTTCAAAGAACTTAACGGCTTTCCGGGGAACCTTAAATCCCCCCGCCTTACTTATCTTTCAAGTACGCTTCCATATAAATGAAGCCCCTTATAAATACGCTTGTTTCTATACTCACTTTTTACTTCTTCCCGGGCACCGCTTTCTTATCTTTCTGTTACCAGATTCACCCTTCTTTCAAACCGGGGTGCAAAGATAATCAGCATCCACTTTCCACCAAACTTTTATCAGAATTTCTTTTTCACCATCCGTAGCCAAAACAACCACCCAATCAGCACACCAACACCCTGATAACAAAGAACTTACATCCCCGAAAAGACCGCCTCTCAGCCATCCCCCCAAACCGGGGTGCAAAGATAAACATTCTGTTCCAACAATTCCAAATCCTGAACCAACTATTTTTCCAAAAACCAGAAAAAAAACAAATCAGAACCACAAAACCCTCCAAACAAAACCCTCACCATTCCATGAACTTCACCACTACCTCAACCCCTTCGGGATAACGGGCCGCAAAGATAATAAACAACCCCTCTAATAACAAATATTTTTCTTAGATTTTCTAAACAAAATATCTCCCCTTTACTATAAATAAGTCTCACGACTTGCTGCGGTAGATGATGCTTTGAGATTGTTTCTCTACAATTCAGTGATTCATGCAGCAATGCTGATTTAAGATTATCATTCTTATAAGATACTATCTTCCGCTTAACCTATTATTTTTGCGCCATCCATTAATCAGACACAATCTTTTGTATTTCCCTTTATGAAAAATCTTTCAACAGTTTTGAGCGCTCTTGCCTTTATAGGAGTTCTGGTGCTCTTCGGGCTTAACTTCAGCGGCAAAAAGGCCTCTGTTACTACTTCTGAAACTCGTAGTGGATCCGCATCGCCCGTAAATAACAATTCGAGAATTGCGTTCATCAATATCGATACGTTTGAAGCAAATTACATCCTGCTGAAGACAAAGAAGGAAGAATTCAAGAAGCGCCAGGCCGGCATGGAAGCTGAACTGCAGCGCTCTGCCCAGCAAATGCAGAGTGACTATGTGGATGTACAGCGCAAAGCACAAACGATGAGCGAGGCGGAGCTGCAGGCAGCTCAGAAGCGCCTTGCGCAAATGCAGCAAAGCCTTGAAACCCGCAAGCAGAGCATGGAAGAGCAATTTATGAAAGACCAGGAAGCTTTTAACAACAACCTGCACGATCAGCTCGATAGTTTTCTGACCGATTATAATAAAGAAAAGCACTACGATTTTATTCTTTCTTATTCCCGCTCCAATCCGGTAATCATGTATGGAGATAAAGGGCTGAACGTAACGCAGGATGTGCTGAAAGGAATGAACGAGAAGGCTGGTACGGCTGCCAAATAAGTGTTTCTTTCGCCCCATCAATCCCTCAATTCTATTGGAAAACAAACCACAATTCCACCGTTCGCTTGGCCTGCTGGATGGCGCGCTGCTTGTGATCGGCTCAATGATCGGGTCGGGCATCTTTATCGTCAGCACGGATATAGCCCGCAATGTCGGCAGCGCCGGCTGGCTGATTGTGGTATGGCTGATCTCCGGCTTTCTGACGATGGCGGCCGCACTGAGCTATGGCGAGTTGAGCGCTATGTATCCCAAAGCGGGTGGCCAGTATGTATATCTGCGTGAGGCTTATGGCAAGCTGTGGGCATTTCTCTTTGGATGGGCGTTCTTTGCAGTCATCCAGACGGGCACCATTGCGGCCGTAGGCGTAGGCTTTTCTAAGTTTCTCGGCTATCTCGTACCGGTATTGAGTGAAAAGTATATTTTGTTTAAGCTGGGTTTCTTCACGCTTTCTTCGGCGCAGCTTGTGGGTATCGCGGTGATTTCCGGGCTTACCTATGTGAACACGAAAGGCGTTGAAGGCGGTAAATGGATTCAGGCCATCTTCACGTTTGCCAAAATTGCCGCCATTGCGGGATTGATTATTTTTGGCTTTTTCTCATTCAAAGACAGCAGTATATGGCAGCACAACTGGTCGGATGCGTGGAATGCCAAAAGCATTTCTATTGATAGTCTCACCGGTGCCATCAGTCATCAAAGCCTTAACGGCCCTTTCCTGGTCATGGCTGTTGCCGTTGCGATGGTGGGCGCTATATTCAGCTCAGATGCATGGAATAATGTAACTTTTATAGCCGGCGAACTGAAACGCCCGGAGCGTAATGTAGGGCTGAGTCTGGCGATAGGAACAATGGTGGTAACACTGCTGTATGTATCTATGAACCTGATGTACACCAATGTGCTCAGCATTTCTGAGATAGCATCTGCTCCTGATGAGCGCGTAGCTTTGGCCGCTGCGCTGAAAATATTCGGACCTGTGGGCACTTCTGTAATCGCTGTGCTGGTGATGATCTCCACGTTTGGCTGCAATAACGGCCTCATTCTTTCCGGCGCCCGCGTGTACAATACGATGGCGAAGGATGGTGTATTCCTGCCCGCCGCCAAGAAGCTGAACAGCAAAGGTGTTCCTTCAAAAGCGCTCTGGATGCAGTGCGTCTGGGCCTGTGTGCTCTGTCTGAGCGGCACGTATGGCAAGCTGCTGGATTACATTGTTATCACAGTACTTATCTTCTATATCCTTACCATTGGCGGCATCTTTGTGCTGCGCAAGAAAAAACCGGATATGCCCCGTCCGTACAAGGCTTTCGGCTACCCTGCCATTCCAGTGCTGTACATTGCCATTGCGGCTTTTATCTGTGTTGTGCTCCTGAAAGAGAAATTCTCCACCACCTGGCCTGGAATATTTATCATCATTCTTGGAGTACCTGTTTATAAAATTTTTGAATCGCGCCTTGTAGCAGATGAAGAATCAGCCTGATCTGAGCTCACTTTTTGAAGAAATGAATGGCCTGCACGTAGTGGTTGTGGGCGATGTAATGCTCGACAATTACTGGTGGGGCGAGGTAGAGCGCATCTCTCCCGAAGCGCCAGTGCCTGTGGTTGCGCTACAGAAGCGTGAAAGCAGGCTGGGAGGCGCGGCAAATGTGGCGCTTAACTGTAAAGCGCTCGGCGCAAAGGTTACATTGGCATCTGTAGTTGGCGATGACCGGGAAGGCGCGGTATTACTGCAACTGGTACAGCAGGCAGGCATGAGCGCAGACCTTATCATGCACAGCATGCACCGCAGCACCACTACCAAAACACGCGTGCTGAGCCGCAATCAGCAGATGATGCGGCTGGATGATGAAAGCAGCGAAGACCTGCACATAGAGGAAGAGCATCCATTCATAGACCTGGTGCTACGTTTTCTGCAGCGGGAAAAGCCGCATGTCCTCATTTTTGAAGATTATAACAAGGGCGTGCTGAAAGAAAATGTAATCAACCGGATCACAGAACATTGCAATGAAATAGGCATCATCACGGCGGTAGATCCCAAGAAGAAAAATTTTCTGGCTTATAAGAATGTCACCATCTTCAAGCCTAACCTGAAAGAAGTGCGGGAAGGACTGCACCTGCCGGTAAATCCGGTGGATGAAGCCGCACTGAATGAGGTGCACCTGCATCTGGAAGGCGCGCTGAAGCACAATATCACCTTCATCACCCTGTCTGAAAAAGGCGTGTTCACTAATGATGGCGTTGAAGCGCACATCTATCCATCACACATCCGGAATATCGCTGACGTAAGCGGTGCCGGCGATACAGTGATTGCTACCGCTTCAATGGTCTATGCGCTAACGAAGGATGCTTCGCTGATGGCGCAGATATCCAATATTGCCGGCGGACTTGTATGTGAAGAAGTAGGTGTAGTGCCGATAGATAAAGCGTTATTGCTGGCAGAAACGCAACGGCTGCTTGTCCATTAAAAAAAACGCTGACAAGGTTCAAAACCCTGCCAGCGTTGAAAAAAGTGACCTCAATTACAGCATTTCATATACTACCGCAGCGCCCTGCCCTACGCCGATGCACATCGTGGCAAGGCCGTATTTTCCGCCGCGGCGCTTCAGTTCATGCAATAGCGTTGCAGAAATACGCGCACCACTGCAGCCCAGCGGATGACCGATAGCAATAGCGCCACCGTTTACATTTACCTTACTTTCATCGAGCCCAAGCTCACGCATACAGGGAATGCTTTGGGCAGCAAAAGCTTCATTCAGCTCTACCAGATCCAGGTCTTTTACTTCAATGCCTGCACGCTTCAACGCCTTTCGGGTTGCAGGAATCGGACCAATGCCCATAATGGCAGAATCAACACCCGCCACGGCCATTCCAATCACTTTGGCAATCGGCTTCAGGTTGTACTTCTTTACTGCTTCTTCTGAGGCCAGCAGCACCGCTGCCGCACCATCGTTTATGCCGCTGCTGTTGCCGGCAGTCACGCTGCCCTCTTTCTTAAATGCCGGCTTCAGCTCACCAAGTTTTTCAATAGTTGATTGCCTCGGATGCTCATCTACGGAGAATACATTTGTCTTGCCTTTACCAAGATCTACAGTAACAGGGACTATTTCATCCATAAACTTGCCTGCTGCTGCTGCTGCTGCGTACTTTTCCTGGCTGCTGTATGCAAACTGGTCCTGATCTTCACGGGAAATATTGTATCTAGCTGCTACGTTTTCCGCCGTCTCGCCCATGGTGCTGGTATGGTTCATCTCTTTGAGCTTCTTATTGGTGAAGCGCCAGCCCATGGTAGTATCGTGCATTTCCTGCGCACGGCCATAAGCGCCTTCCGATTTTCCCAGGACAAGTGGTGCGCGGGTCATGCTTTCTACTCCAGCGGCAATGTAGATTTCACCCTCATTGCACATAATTGCGCGTGAGGCATCCATGATGGCCTGTAAACCCGATGCACAAAGGCGGTTTACTGTATTGCCTGCAACCGTATCCGGCAGTCCGGCCAGCAGCGCAGCCATGCGCGCTACGTTTCGGTTATCTTCGCCCGCCTGGTTGGCAGCGCCGGCGATCACATCTTCAATAGCATGGACATCTACCGAAGGGTTGCGCGCCAGCAATTCCCTGATCACATGCGCCAGCAGATCGTCCGGGCGAACGGTAGCCAATGCGCCTCCATACTTCCCGATGGGTGTACGAACAGCGTCGATGATATAAGCAGTATTCATTTTTAAGTAAGAATTAAAAAGTAAAATCTTCTCTGACTACTTTAAACAGAAAATAGCCAGTGCTTTTCAGCCGCAAATTTACGTCCTCTTGTCTTTGCCTACCAGCGTGTTTTATAAATAAATGTATAGATGAACCCTTTACAGCACCTGCTGGTATGACTTTTAAGCCTTTTCTGAAAAAACGGAATCATTATGGCAACCTTACCAAATAACAGCGGCAACCAGAACCAACAGGGAAATCACAAGGCGCAAGGCAATAAGCCCAGCCCTGAAGTACGCGACAATCTGGATAGCCGTGGCGATCTGGAGCAGCGCGACAACGATATGAGCCACAACACCAAAGAGGTTCATGATGGTGAAAAGAATGAGCAGAATAATCCGGAAGGCGGACCTGCGCGTAAGTAATTAATGCGTTTTTAAAATAATTAAAAAGTGCGCTGGCTATTGGCCGGCGCACTTTTTACTGTTATGATTTTCAGCCGGATGCGGAAAGCTGAGTCTGTAATTGGTTTGATAGAGCTGTACCGTATTTATGATGCAAAAAATCCCCCAAAAATATCCCCTGTGCCGGGTTTGGTTTTGATAATGATTTAGCATGCGTTATTTGTACATTTGCCGCTTCTTTTAAAATTCATTAATGAAGCTTCAACACTCTTTACTGGCAGGCGCTGCGCTGATGGCGCTTGCTTCGTGCGGTAACAATGGCACGGAAGGCAATACCGGTGGCAAGGCGGCCCGCAAGCTGCTTGATCCGGCTAACATTGATTCCAGCATCCGTCCGGGCGAAAACTTTTACATGTATGCCAACAATGGCTGGCTGAAGAAAAATCCGATTCCCGGCGATCAGACGCGCTGGGGCTCTTTCAATGAGCTGCAGGAAAACAACTATAAAGCGCTGCACGAATTGCTGGATGATGCTGCCAAGAAAAATGCATCGGATGGCAGCAAGGAGCAAAAGGTTGGTGACCTCTACAGAAGCGGTATGGATTCTGCTGCTACTGACAAGGCTGGCATTGCTCCGCTGAATGAAGATTTTGCGCGCATCAATGCGATCACAGATGCCAATGGCATTCTGAATGAAGTAGCGCTTGAGCATACCAAAGGTGTGGATGCTCTGTTCGGCTTCAGCATTTCTCCGGATGATAAGCAGGTAAGCAGAGAAATCTGCCAGTTTTATCAGGGTGGTCTGGGTATGCCTGATCGTGATTATTATTTCAAGACAGATGCCCGTACTGCTAAGATCCGCGAGGCTTACCAGCAATATCTGGTGAGTCTGTTCAAGCTGATGGGTGAAGATGTGGCAACGGCTAAGAAAGATGCGGTAGATGAATTCAAGCTCGAAACAGCACTCGCAGGCGCTTCTATGACGCGTGTAGAGATGCGCGATCCGTATAAGCTGTACAATAAATTCAATGTTGACGGAATCACGATGCAGACTCCGGGCATGGATTGGAAAACGATGCTGACCGGCCTGAAGGTAACCGGACAGGACAGCGTGATCGTAGGCATGCCAAAGTATTTTGCAGAAATAGCCAGGCAACTGAAAGCGACTCCGATCCCGGTATGGAAAAAGTATCTGCAGTTGCAAATGGCCATGGATATGAGCCCTTATCTGAGCGCTGCTTTCGATAATGCACATTTTGACTTTTTTGGCAAGACCCTGCGCGGACAACAGCAGCAAAAGCCCCGCTGGCAGCGTGTATTAAATGTGGTAGATGGCTCTGTAGGCGAGCTGCTCGGCCAAATGTATGTGGACAAGAACTTTAAGCCGGATGCAAAGAAGCGTATGCTTGATCTGGTGAATAACCTGCAGCAGACTTATGCCGACCGCATCAAGCGCCTGACCTGGATGAGCGAAGCTACCAAGCAGAAAGCGATCGCCAAGCTGAACACTTTCATGAAGAAGATCGGCTATCCTGACAAGTGGAAGGACTACAGCTCTATGACCATTGTTAAGGACAACTATGCAAAGAACATTATGAACGCTTCTGCCTTTGAATACAATTATATGCTGGGCAAGCTGGGCAAGCCGGTAGACCGTACCGAATGGGGCATGACTCCTCCGACGGTGAACGCTTACTACAATCCTGCTTTCAATGAGATCGTGTTCCCTGCGGGCATCCTGCAGTATCCTTTCTTCTCTGATGACGCGGATGATGCGGTAAACTATGGCGGCATCGGCGCGGTAATCGGCCACGAAATGACTCACGGTTTTGATGATCAGGGCCGTCAGTATGATGCGGACGGTAACCTGCATGACTGGTGGACTCCGGAAGATGCGAAGAACTTTTTAGCTAAAGCGGCTGTGGTCATCAATCAGTTCAACAACTACACCGTGCTGGATACCGTGCATGTAAATGGTGAGCTTACGCAGGGCGAGAATCTTGCTGACCTCGGCGGCATCAACATTGCGTACGAAGCATTCAAGAAAACAGCGCAAGGCAAGGGCGATAAGAAGATTGACGGCTTTACACCGGATCAGCGCTTCTTCCTGAGCTGGGCACAGGTATGGCGTGCTAATACGCGTCCGGAAGAGCTGGCTTCACGTATTGTAACTGACCCGCACTCTCCGAATGAGCTGCGCTGCAACGGACCGGTAAGCAATATGCCTGAGTTCTACAAAGCATTCGACATTAAATCAGGGGATAAAATGTACCGCGCTGACAGCATTCGTGCAAGCGTTTGGTAGGATCGGGACGCGATAGCGACCTGAACCGAAACAAAAAATCCTCTGCTACACAACAGCAGGGGATTTTTTTATGGAAAGCGTTTGAGCTGATCGGTGGTAAAGTCCCATTGCGGCGTATGGATGGTGTAATAACCGGCTTTTAGCTCATACCACGGACTGATCGATGGATTATCGGGATTCTCAAGAATCTGTATGTCCTGCGCGGGCATATAGCTCTGGCTGAGCAGGTAAATCTTTTTTCCATCTGCCGTCTGTGCCATATCCATGACAGTCACGGCATGGCCGGGAGAGCCGCCGATAATCAGCACATCGCCTACCTGCATCTCCTGAAAAGGAACTGACTTCAGGGTGCGCGAAAGAGATAAAGTACCAGCGTAGGCATAAACGAAATCAAGATAAGCGCGGTATGTCTGGTAATCATTAGCCGGCGCAGCAGTTTTTATCCAGCTTATCTTAGACTCATTGATATCCGGTCTGTAACCCTGTTGCCAGTGATCAAAGTCTGCCCGGAAACCTTTGGTAAGCGTGAATTCAATTTCGCTGAACCGCTTTTGTTTATAAAAATATTCCGCCCGTAGCCGCATCACCGCATCGGCGCATTGCTGCAGGTCTTTATTGCCAACATCGAGTGGCAGAACGGCAGCGTAAATATGTGGATTGGATTTTTCGCGGCCATCGAAATAATGCACCACGGCGCCATGTGGCTTTAAGGGAATGTGACGAAGAAAATAGCCGTAAGCATTGCTGCTGAAGCCATACCTGCGGTAGCCTTCCGGCGGATTGAATCTTGCAGCAAGATCACTACCCTGCTTATTGAGTATGGGCTCTGAAACTACGACAGGACGGCGTTGCGCTTCCGAATAATTCTGCCGGCAGGCTGATAGAGCAGTAAGCAGAAAAAGGGAAGGGATAAATTTCATAGGATAACGGAATTGCATGGTTGGGAGACACAGAAAAAACGGGTTTCCACACGCCGGAAGAATAAATCTATAAAAAACAGTAACATGCATTGCACATGAAAAAGATCGCAGCAATATATCGTGCTTCCTACACCGGCCTTTCGCCGGATAGCTGGTGGCTTTCTGCGGTGATGCTGGTCAACCGCTGCGGCACGATGGTCGTACCCTTCATGACCCTTTACCTGACCAAAAACCTGCACTATAGTCTGGCTCAGGCCGGGCTCATTATGGCCATATTCGGTATGGGAGCGATATGCGGCGGCTTCCTCGGTGGCAGGCTTTGCAGCCTGTTTGGCTTTTATCGGGTACAGCTGATGACGCTCATTGGCGGTGGCACCTTGTTTCTGCTGCTTGGGCAGATGCGCAGCTTTCCTACGATCTGTATATTCACTTTTCTGCTCAGCCTCGTCAATGAATCGTTCCGTCCGGCTAATTCGCTGGCGATTGCACATTACAGCAAGCCGGAAAACCTGACGCGCTCCTATTCGCTGAACCGCCTGGCCATTAATCTGGGATGGGCTCTGGGCGGCACGCTCGGCGGACTGGTAGCAGCTTACAACTACCATCTGTTATTTGTGATCGATGGGGTGACCAATATCTCAGCAGCGATATTGCTGCGCATTTTCTTATCACCGGCAAAGGAATCTACTGCTCCGAAAAAAGAACAGCCGCTACTTCCATCATCCAGATGGGAAGCATACAGGGATAAACATTACTTAGCCTTTTCTGTGCTGGTGATATTATATGCCTACGTCTTCTTCCAGTGTTTCAGCACGCTGCCGGTCTATTATGCACGGGTATTGCATCTCTCGGAAAAATTGATCGGGCTGACGATGGCTTTGAACGGCCTGATGATCGGGACCTTTGAAATGGTATTGATCTACAGGCTTGAAGGGAAAAGAACTCCATTGCAATATGTGAAATGGGGTGTTGTGCTGGTAGCTCTTTCGTTTCTTGTGCTCAACTGGCTGCCGGGTGCTTTTCTGCTTGCTTTATTAAACACTTTGCTGATCACTGTTGGTGAGATGCTCTCAATGCCGTTTATGAATACCTTTTGGGTATCGCGCACCAACAGCAACAACCGCGGACAATATGCAGGGCTTTACACCGTATCGTGGGCTATGGCACAGGTGCTTGGTCCCGGAACAGGCTCATGGCTGGCAGATCACTTCGGGTTCACTACGCTTTGGTGGATCATAGGCAGTATCAGCGGGCTTTCTGGATTGGGTTTCTGGATGCTGCAGGTGCGTGAGCAAAAGAAGACAGCTCTATAACCGTTATCCCTGCTTCAGTCCGGGATACCTCATGTCCAGGCTTTTCAGCAGATCGCGCAGCAGAATTGCTACCGTATAGGATTTGTACCAATTCTGATCGGCGGGAATGATGTGCCAGGGAATGTCATTGCACCTGGCCAGCACCTCTTCATAATACTTGCGGTATTTGCCCCACATCTTGGCTTCCTGCAGATCATTGGCGTTGTACTTCCACATCTTCTTCGGATTGCTGAGGCGCTCACTGAGCCGCTCCTGCTGTTCTTCGGGCGAGATGTGCAGGTAGCATTTGATGATGTGCGTGTTGTTATGCTCGGTAATCAGCTTTTCAAACTGACTGATGGCCTTCATCCGCTTCCTCACCATATCATCATCTACCCAGCCGTGCACGCGCGTCACCAGCACATCTTCGTACTGCGAGCGGTTGAAAATCTGGATCATGCCTTTGGCCGGTGCATGCTCATGAATGCGCCACAGAAAATCGTGCGCTGCTTCTTCCGCCGTAGGCACTTTGTATGATTTGACGGTTACTCCCTGCGGGTTCATCTTCCCGAATACATCGCGCGTAAGCCCGTCTTTGCCGCTGGCGTCCATGCCCTGGATAATAATCAGCACGGAATGCTTGCCTTCTGCATAAAGCAGGTTTTGCAGATCATCCAGCTCTTTGAGGATGTCTTCCAGCTTTGCTTTCGTTGCTTCCTTATCCATGCCTTTCGGAGCACGGGTGCTGATGTCTTTCAGGGATATGCGGCTCATTTTTTGATTGATATTTGTTTCTCAGGAACACGTTACGGGAAGCGTTTCTAGATGTCCTTTTATTACATCACTTCTTCTGTATTGGAGATGCGGCGGTAGGCTTTGATGAATAGCGCGCCCAGGTTGCGGTGCGGTGGAACGTACTCTTTAAACATGATCTGCGGCTGTCCTTTCGTCACAGCAAATTTGTTTTCCAGATTACGCCACGTCACGATCCAGTCTATATCCTGTCCGGCCAGTATCTGGTCATTGATCGCCTTTACGATAGGCTCATTTACCGACATAGAGCCTACCTGCTTGGTAGAGATGATCTGCGCGTCCGGGGAAGCATCCAGCACTGTGCCGAGGTTGTGATAACCACCGCAGGAGCCCAACATGACGATGCGGCTGTTGCGCGTAAGGTGCTCAATGGTAGATGACAGGTGGTAGCTGTGGCCGCGGTGTACGATCACGGTAGGACGAATATTGTTGGTCGCCAGATATTTGTTCAGCTCTGCCTGGGCTTCCTCATCCTTCCCCTCGCCTTCTATCGGCAGATTGGCATAGACCACTACCGGCTGACCAGCCGTGGAAGTAATGACAGTATAGCTTTTATTGCTGTTATCGATTTTCCATTTGCCGTCCTTGAAATTGGTCAGAAAGCTGTTGTAAGACATTTTGCCATCTTCATCTCCATAAAAATAAAACTGCTCAAAAACCACATTGGTATCGCCCTGCAATGCTTTGAACGGCACAATAGATACCGGAGGCAGGCCGATGGTTTCTCCTTCAATCTTGCCGGTGCGCATACCATTAAAGAGCGTAGTCAGCAGACCGTACACGATCAATCCTTTTTTATTCTTTTCAGCGCTCACGCGCTCGTAGTTGGATTTCACTTCGGCCTGCAGGAAATCCGCCAGTGTGGAATCCGAAACACTGCCAAACGCATCTGCCACATCTACGGCATCTTCAAGCTCATTTTCTTTACCTTTTTCAAGACCTGCGATGAAGTCCTTCATCAGTTGATTTTTCTTTTCTGCATCTATGGTCGCAAGAAATTCTCCCAGCTTGCTGTAACCCGCAGTCATACGGATAAAAGTACGGAAGTGTGCGTAATGGACGCGGTCCAGCAGCTCATCGCCCTTGGCTGGCTTCAGCCGCTCCATCATGCGGTTAAACGTGCCGATAAATGAGCTGGTATAAATTTCATCCACACCATACACCATTAGAAAATACAGCTCTTCCGGTGTCATGCCATCGATACATTTGAAGCGCATTGCATCCGGACTTTCGTGCAGGTCATTCATCTTGCGCACATACTTCAGGCCACGATAAGCCAGCTCATCGGTAGAGGTGGCGGCGCCCAGCTCCTGCTGCTCCAGCTTCAGGCGTACCAGATTTTTATAAAATAAGTCTTCATTGCCCGTGATCTTGTCCACCTCAGCGATCGTTAGCTTTTGCTTGTAAATATCATTCAGAAAAGACATCGCTTTTAACGGTGCCTTGCTTTCATTAACGATGCGCACAATCGTCTGCACCAGGGGATCTTTCGTACGGCGCACCGCACCGCTCAGCGTGTAGTTGGTAGATGCTGCATAATTATAAACCTCTCCGGGCACTACTTTGGCGGCGCCGGCGATGATATCATCGGCATACGGCTCATTGGCATACTCGCTGAGCCTGCGGATCATCATCTGCGGCTCTTCACGGCCCATTTCCTGATATACAATTGCCTTGGCTTCCTGATTACCCTCCAGCAGCTCTGCATTGTTGAGCGTATAAATATTGGCATTGGACTTTACATAATCAACCAGCTTATTTTCATGACGGGCAATGATGAGCTCGCGTTCGTTGATCACCAGCTTGCGGTAAAAGAACGGGTCCACCTTGGTATCGCGGTTGAAGCGGTTCAGCATATTGATGACGGCGCGCAGGTAGCGCAGCTTGTTTTGCTGCTCGGTCTGCTTATCCGTAAAGGGCAGGTTCTCGATCATCGTATCGAGGTGGGCAGCATCGTGGAGAATGGCCTGCGTGATAATTCTCGTTGCCAGCGAATCATCGCCCATGTAGATCACTTTGTCCACCGCACCATCTGTAGCATCCGCGCCTCTGAGCGCTTTGGCAATATCGCCGTGAAATTTCTGGCGCTGCAGCGGAATCGGATTGGTTAAAGTATCGATCTCATAAATGGTTTTGGGATGATCTTTTTTCTTTCTGCGCTGAGCATAAGAAGTATCTGAAAGTAAAAGCAGCATGACCAGAAAGCTGACTGCCGCGTAAAATCCTTTTTTCATAATCTATATCCTGTACTGTAGCAAAAATAACTCCTTTGAAAGGTTTCAGACAGTATTTGTCCATTTGTTTTAAAACGACAACTCCGTTTTAACCTTTTGAGCAATAACAAAAATGGCAAGCCGAAGCCTGCCATTTTCCAAGATTAATTCTTTTAAGCAATGCATTACCATTCCGGATAAAGCGGGAATGCTCCCATAAACTCATTCACCTCACCGCGTACCCTGGCAATCGTTTCCTCGCTATCCGGCGCCATCAACACTGCATCCAGCCAGTTCACGATCTGCGACATATGCGCTTCTTTCAGACCACGAGTAGTCACCGCAGGCACGCCTACGCGAATGCCGGATGTAATGAATGGCGACTTGTCATCAAACGGAACCATGTTTTTATTCAGAGTAATGTCCGCCTTTACCAATGTATTTTCTGCCTTCTTTCCTGAAATGCCTTTATTGCGCAGATCGATCAGCAGCAAATGATTGTCGGTACCACCGGAAACAATATCATAGCCTTTTGCCAGAAAAGCCTCGGTCATGGCCTTTCCGTTGGCAATGACCTGCTTACCGTAAGTCAGAAATTCATCCTGCAGGATTTCATAGAAAGCCACCGCTTTCGCAGCGATCACATGCTCCAGCGGACCGCCCTGCGTACCAGGAAAAACCGCCAGATCAAGCAACTGGCTCATCATCCGGATCTCGCCTTTCGGTCCTTTAAGTCCCCATGGATTTTCAAAATCCTCTTTCATGAGGATGATGCCGCCGCGCGGACCGCGCAATGTTTTGTGGGTAGTGCTGGTTACAATATGGCAATGCTCAAACGGACTGCTAAGCAAACCTTTGGCTATCAGCCCTGCCGGATGCGCCATATCGCAAAGCACAAGTGCGCCGATCTTATCGGCCGCTGCGCGGATGCGTGCATAATCCCAGTCGCGGCTGTAAGCGCTGGCTCCGCAGATAATAAGTTTTGGCTTGTTCTCCATAGCCTGCTTTTCCAGCATATCATAATCTACCCTGCCATCTTCTTTCTTCACGCCATAAAAAACAGGATTGTACAGCTTGCCCGAGAAGTTGACCGGCGAGCCGTGCGTCAGGTGACCGCCCATGCTCAGGTCGAGGCCCAGAATAGTATCGCCGGTCTGCAGGCAGGCCAGCATTACCGCTGCATTGGCCTGTGCGCCGCTGTGTGGCTGCACATTGGCATAAGCCACATTGAATATTTCCTTCGCCCGGTCTATAGCGAGCTGCTCACTTTTATCCACCACTTCGCAGCCACCGTAATAGCGCTTGCCCGGATAGCCTTCCGCATATTTATTGGTCATTACATTGCCCATAGCCTGCATGACCTGCATAGAGGTAAAGTTTTCAGATGCAATAAGCTCGAGGCCGCGGCGCTGGCGCTCCATTTCTTCATGTATCAGGCCAAAGATGGCGGTATCCTTCTGCATGGATCTATTCAGTGTATTTGTTAGTGGCTGCAAAGTAATACCTGATTTTCGATTTATGAGAGCCGATTTGCAGCCTGCAGGACGGATGAATTCAGTTTCGGCAGATTTGCGCCAATGAATAAGGGAGCGAGGATGGCCTCACTCCCTTGTACCCTATTTGTTTTATATTACTGAATATGCACCGGGAAAGTGGATGCCACATCGGTTTCGCCACCTGATTCGTCCGGCGTTGTTCCGTTTTTATTGGTTGGCTCGTGCATAAGGTAGAGCTTCAAAGTGCCATTGCCTGCTGTACCGCCCGTCAGCGTTCCGGTGAGGTTGAATGGATTGCCATTGGTATCCTTATTGCCATTGCTGAATGCTACGGAACCCGCACCTGCTGGAGGTACAGAATTGTACAGGAATAAATGCATGGTCTGCTCTTCCAGAATCTCATCCGTTGTATTTTCTACCGGACTGGCTTTTTCATTCAATACCTGTACAGAAGTATTGTAGGCGGTATTAGCCGTTAGCTGTAGCGTATCTGCAATCACTGTGCCGGGCGTGCTGTTGTTGAAGCCATTTTCTACTTTGTAAGTGTACGTATGTATATCGCTGGCATTACTGGCATTGGTGAGGGTCAGCTTGATGGTGGTGATCAGCTCCTGCTCTACAGGGGTTGCATCATCGTGCTTTTTGCAGGAAGAAAAAATGGTGGTGGCTAATAGTGTTGCTGCTGCTATTCTGATGATTGACTTGTTCATGTTTGTTTGTTTTTTGAATGATTGTTTGTTGATGAAACATCCCCCTGATAACATCCCATCTGCGCTATGCGCAGTCCCTTGCGGGAATCCCTTCAAAGGGGGAAGGTGGTTCGTACGTACTGTGCTTTGTTATTGATTTTTTGTTTTACACTGTCTCTCCTTATTTATATAGTACAGGCTCATACGCAACATCTCCCCCTTTGAAGGGGGCCGGGGGGATGCTACCCAGATCAATTAGCATTGATCGGTATGTGCAATCTCAATACCACATTAGTACCCGGCTGGTCAATGAAATAACGGAAGGCATCCAGATATTCGCGGTAGCGTGTGTTGAGTGCATTCTCAACGCCAAGACTGGCAATGACTGGCTGTTTGCCCATCATCATGGTAGCTCCTACAGAAGCATCCAGCAGAAAGTAAGCAGAAGGCGGCCTTGGATAATCCAGCGAATCAAAATTGGCCGGAATGCGCTTTTGCTGAAACACATAGCGCCCGTTGACCTCGGCATAGCAATTTTTCAGACGGCCAATATCATGCGAATACCTTGTGCCTAAAGACAAGCGGTCCGGAGGCATCAGGATCAGCCAATCATTAGCCGTAACGTCGCGCGCCAGCAGGAAAGAGCCTTTCAGTGTGGTATGCAACCCTTTGGTCCAATCATATCCTGCAGTAAAATCTACACCATTGAGCCATACATTGGTCTGGGTATAGTTGAACGTTTTGAAATAGCCCTGAATAGTCAGCAGGTCGGGGCCAGGCTTCAGATAGATGTAGTCTTTGATGTATTGCGAATAAACCCCCAGCTCTGCGTTGAATTTATTCCTGGTCCATTTACCTTCAATATTTACGCCATACGCCCGTTCCGGATTCAGGTCTTTATCTCCCAATTCTATACGCGCTGCGCCCTGATGCAACCCTGCGCTGAACAGCTCACTGGCTTGCGGCGCGCGCCATGCGGAAGAAGCCGTAGCGCTCAGCTCCAGGCCCGGCGCCACCATGCGATTAACGCCTAATGTGCCCGAAAGACTATTGTAGCTGTAGGTATAATGCACCACATGCTGGTCGTTGCCTTCATGATTGATGACATCATAATAGCGGTCATCAAAACGCAGCCCGCCTTCTACAGTCCACTCGTTCTTTTTCCAGCGCTCAATGGCATATGCACCGCCGCCTACAGAAGTGTAGCCGGGAATAAAGAGCCGGTCGCCATCCTGAAAAAAGTTATCCTGATAAATGCCATCGATACCCGCCTGCCCGCTGAAATTCCCGACCGGCTTATGATCCAGATTCAGGTTGAGTGTATGCGTGTTCAGCGTCAGATTGAGCTGTGCTTTTCCCGTTTCTACCCGCACCACATCATATTCCTGCCGGAAATTGTGCTGATAGGCATAAGTAAGACCCAGCTTGCCAATACGGGTATCTGTTCCGGCTTTTATCTTGAGCAGATCATGGATCACATGCTGTCTGGGACGGGATATATAATATGTAAATCCGGATGACACACGCGGAGTATCGCTGTTGATGGCATTGAGCAAATCTTCCTTGCTGCCGGTGTGCGAGCCCCTGTACAATCCAAGCTCCGTATCGAAATGACTGTAGAAAATCTCTGCCTGCTGATGTGCGCGTTTATAACCTGCCGTTGCGGAATAATTAGTTTCCGCCACCCCCGTATTGGCCGCCCAATAGCCGGGAATCCGATAATTGCCGCCCCGCTTTACTGTGCCCTGAAGTCTTACCGATAAGCCGGGAATTTTAGCAAACGCATGTTCCACCATTCCTTCGGCTACACCCATCCGGTTATTGCTGAATGCAGCAAGATTGACCTCACCATCCCATCCGGGCCTGCTGCGCAACGTTGCCGGCTCCACCAAAATCACCCCGCCAATCGCATCTGTACCATAGCGGACCCCGGCGGCGCCTTTGATGACCGTGATATTATTGGCCAGAAAAGGATCGATATTCGGCGCATGCTCATCGCCCCACTGCTGATCTTCCTGCCGGATGCCATTGTTGAGCGTAAGAATACGATTGCTGCGCAGACCATGAATGACGGGCTTGGCAATTGTGCCACCATTAGCGAATGTATTCACTCCGTTGATCAATGTCAGCATCTGGCCGAGCGTCTTTCCTGCACTGGCATCAATCTGGCTTTTGGTAAGCGTCTCCCTGGTCTGAAGGATGGTTTTTACCCGTTCATCATGTACAGTTACCTGTTGCAGCGATTGTGCATCGTGGGCAACCACCACTCTGATGGCTGTATCCTTCTTTGAAAGAGCTATGGTACCAGTATCAGAGGTGTGGCCATCGGCCTGAACAAACCA
The DNA here is from genome assembly GCA_965200035.1 of Chitinophagaceae bacterium. Lineage (GTDB taxonomy): Bacteria > Bacteroidota > Bacteroidia > Chitinophagales > Chitinophagaceae > UBA1952. Next base: position 4,423,777 of record OZ241334.1, read on the forward strand.
GGTATAAATACCGCTGCACAGGCTATCGGCCCGGATAATACCTGCTTCATCGGCCTCGTAGCCACGGCTGCCATTATTCAGGTACAGCACAGCAGGGTTCACCGGAAGACCTGTATGCGTTTCCCTTACCTGCATAGTGATGCGCAGGTTACACGCCGTCTGAGCGCTGGCCATTCCTGATAATGCAATCAGAAACAGACAGGCTGCGGCAAAACGATGATTCATCGCTTGCAAAAATTAAATGATCATGAAATGGCAGCCATGACATACGTGCACTTATTTATAGTACAGTTGGACATAGCGCCGATAAGAAAGAAAAATTGCCAGCCGGGCAATCGTGTATTACGCCAGGGCAGGCGGTCCGCGGAGTGCGGTATGGAGGGGGTTATCGCAAAGGCGGTCTTCCACCGCTGTGTTGTGCCATGTAAAGAAACCGGGCTCATGATAATTATAGGCAAGCACCAATGCATCATTGGCAAAAGGAGAAAGCATCAGCTCAAGAAAGCTACAGTGATGGTGCTCTTTCTCCAGATAGTTACCGGCTTTATGCTTTACGTGTACAGTATCTGTATGCTTTGCGAAAAGATGCACGGCTTCCTTTGGCGTGGTGCCGAAGAGCAGCAGCACAGCCAGCCACAGCGAACAGACAATATGGATAATACGTGTAAACAATGATAGAATTCCTATTGCGCAAAGATAGCATCCGGATAATTCATGTTCATCCCCCGATCAGAGTGAGACACTAAACCTTAACTTATATGGCTAGCGTAGCTTAGAGCTTCTCAATGATGCCGGCAATACCCTGACCACCGCCTACGCAGGCAGTTACCATTCCATATTTCTTATTCAGGCGCTCCATATCGTTCAGCAATTGAATGGTCAGCTTTGCGCCGCTGCAGCCAAGCGGATGCCCGAGTGCGATAGCCCCGCCATTGATATTTACTTTTTCAGGATCAAGGCCCAGCTCACGGATCACGGCAATAGATTGGGAAGCGAAAGCTTCATTCAGCTCTATCAGATCAATCTGATCCAGGCTCATGCCCGCCTGCTTCAATACTTTCGGCACAGCAGCTACCGGACCAATGCCCATGATACGCGGGTCAACACCAGCATTGGCATAGTTCACGAGCCTGCCCCATGGCTTTAGTCCGAGGTTGTTCATCAACCGTTCGCTCATCACAATTACAAAAGCAGCTCCATCTGATGTCTGGGATGAATTGCCGGCTGTTACCGTGCCGCTTTGTGCGAATACCGTTGGCAGCTTTGCCAAAACCGGCATACTCGTATCTGCGCGCGGACCTTCATCGGTATCTACAATGCTTTCTTTCTCTATACGTTTTCCTTTTTCGTTGATCGCGATCTCCTTGACGGTAATGGGAAGAATGCCTTTCTTAAAATGACCTTCTTTAATAGCAGTAATGGCTTTCTGATGCGAGGCAAAGGCAAAAGCATCCTGGTCTTCACGGCTTACCTTGAAATCTTTCGCTACTTCCTCAGCCGTAAGGCCCATGCTCAGGTAATAATCACCATTGTCTTTTGTATACTGATAATTCGGGACCGTGCGCCAGCCAGCAGTTGGCACCAAGCTCATGCTTTCCGTGCCACCTGCTATAATACACTCCGCCATCCCACACTGTATGCGGGTAGTAGCCATCGCGATCGTTTCCAGTCCTGATGCACAATACCTGTTTACGGTAACGCCCGGCGCCCATTCACCAATAGCCCTGTTAGCAATAATACGGCCTACCTGTAGTCCCTGCTCGGCCTCCGGCACCGCATTGCCCACAATTACATCATCGATCAGCTTCGGATCAAGCGCAGGCACAGACGCCATTAGTCCTTTGATCACATCTACCGCCAGATCATCCGGGCGATAAAAGCGAAAACCGCCGCGCTTTGATTTGGCAACGGCGGTGCGGTACCCGGCAATAATGTAGGCTGCTTGCATGGCTCGATTTCTTTTAAAAATGATACAGTAGTAAATTTAGGGAAATCGGACTTAGGAAAGCGCGTATTAAAGACGACCTGTTTTTATTTCAGCATCATCATTTCTGCCACAGCTTCCGCACAACGCTCACCATCTATTGCCGCACTTACAATGCCTCCCGCATAGCCAGCGCCTTCCCCGCACGGGAATAATCCTTTGACCTGCGGATGCTGCAAGGTATCCCTGTTTCGGGGTATTCTTACGGGAGATGAGGTCCGCGATTCTGTGGCTACGAGCACCGCCTCATTGGTGAAATAGCCTTTCATCTTTTTACCAAAATAAATGACGGCCTGCTGCAATGCTTTGTGAACTTCGGCAGGAAGCACATTGCCAAGACTCGCACTGTGAATGCCCGGCAGGTAAGAGCAATCGGGCAGTGTTGACGACAGCTTGCCATGGGCAAAATCGACCATGCGCTGTGCCGGCGCCACTAGCTTGCCGCCCCCGGCCTCAAAGGATTTCTGCTCGACCATACGTTGATAGTGCATCGCTGCCATCGGACCGCTGAAGCCGTACCTGGCAAAGTCTTTTTCATCGACCGCTACTACGGTACCGGAGTTGGCATAAGGATTATTGCGCTTCGAAGGCGACCAGCCATTGACCACTAGTTCACCAGGAGCAGTGGCTGCAGGAGCAATAATGCCACCGGGACACATACAGAAGGAAAATACGCCCCGGCCATACTCCTGCGCTACCAGCGAATAGCTGGCAGGCGGCAGATATTCGCCCCGCGTAGTGCAATGGTACTGGATAGTATCGATCAGTGATTGCGGATGCTCAATGCGCACGCCCAATGCGAACGGCTTGCTTTCAATCAGGATATTTTGGCGGTGCAGCAGCTCAAAAATATCACGCGCAGAATGGCCGGTAGCCAGGATGATTGAGCCGGCGGAAAAGTGATCGCCATCTTCTGTATCCGCGCCTGTTACTACCTCGTTTTCAATACAAATATTAGTCAGCTTTTTGCTGAAAAGAACTTCGCCGCCGCACTGAACAATCTCTTCCCGCATAGCGGTGATGATCTGTGGCAGCTTATTGGTACCTATGTGCGGATGTGCATCATACCCAATGTTTTCTTCTGCACCGAAGTGTTGAAACAGCTGCAGGATGCGCTGCACATTCCCGCGCTTCGTAGATCGTGTATAGAGCTTGCCATCCGAATAAGTGCCCGCTCCCCCTTCCCCGAAACAATAGTTCGATTCCGGATTGACAATGCCTTCCTTATTCATGGCCGCAAGATCCCTGCGCCGGCTGCGCACATCCTTTCCGCGCTCTAAAATAATGGGCTTGATGCCTGCTGATATAAGCTTAAGCGCTGCAAAAAGTCCGGCCGGACCAGCGCCAATGATGAGCGCAGTGGGCGCTGTATGTACGTCTTTTAATTCAGGGTCAAAAGGAATGGACGATACGTGCAGCTCACCAACAGATACTTTCGCCTGGATAATGATCTGCACATTTTTACGGGAGCGCGCATCTATAGACCGCTTGAGGATCTGGTAGCCGGTGACCTGCTTTGGCATAGTGCCGCATTCCTCGGCAAGCGCTTTCTGTACTAATGCCTCATCGGCTGCTTCTGAGGGAAGCAACGCTATCTGAACTGTTCTGACCATTGGTGTTAGGTATTTATCCTAAAAATGCCCGTGATGCAGGAACGCGCTACCGAGACGCGTCCTGTGTATTGTTGCCTTGAAGAATGAGTCTCGGTAGCGCGTTCCTTCTAATAGTTAGGGATGTGCCGTTTTGTAACGGGCTTTTACATCATCCAGTATTTTAATAAAATCTTCCGCGCTGGTTGGGTAGAATACCGCATTTTCATGTAGCCGCTGCTCCTGCTCATCTACAAAAAAGTATGTAGGCAGCGAGTTGGTGCCATATTTCGTGATCTCAATATCCTGATTGGCTTCGCCGAGCTTGGTCACTTCCGCACCATCCATGCTGGCCGCTTTGAAGCGATCTTCCGGCGCCAGATCTACCCCATTCGCATCACAATACAGAGATGCAAGGATAAAGTCATCTTTCAATCGCTTCATCACTTCCGGATTGGCCCATACGCCGGTTTCCATCTTGCGGCAATTGGCACAGTTGATGCCGGTGAAGTCCAGCATAACCGGCTTTTTCAGCGCTTTGGATGCAGCAAGTGCTTCCTTGTAATCGAAGTAAACCGTCATGTGATATTTGCGTACCACAGGTGGCTCGTTGAGGCGCATACGGTCCACATATTTTACGGGTTGCATGGCGCCATTATCACTCGTTGCAGCTTCTGCACCACCCCCGCCCGGAACGGCTTCACTCAGTACAAAATCCTGCGTGCCAATCGGCGGAACGAAAGCTCCCATCCCGTTGAGCGGAGCGCCCCACATGCCCGGCAACAGATATAGGCCAAAGATGAGCGCAGCAGTAGCAAAGAGGAAGCGCGGCACTTTCAGGTAAGGCAATCCCCAGTCGTTTTTAGGCATTTCACTATCATGCGAGAAGCGGAATGCGCCCAGCAGATATGCTCCAAGCAGGAATGACAATCCGATCCAGATCGCCAGGAATATTTCGCGGTCAAGCAGTCTCCAGCCCTTTTGAATGTCTGCGTTGGACAGGAATTTCATTGCCAGCGCCAGCTCAATGAAGCCGAAGGTCACTTTTACCACATTGAGCCAGCCGCCCTGCTTGCCCAGCTCATTGAGCATTGCCGGAAAAATTGCAAACAGCGTAAATGGCAGCGCCAGACCAAGACCATAACCCAGGAAGCCGATCAGCGGACCTACTTTGCTGCCTTTATCCATTAGTGTGACCATTGTGCTTATGAATGGAACGGTACAGGAGAAAGACACGATCACCAGCGTAAGCGCCATGAAGAAAATGCCGCTAAAGCTCTTGGTATTGGCCTTGCTGTCCATCTTGGTGGCCCAGGAAGAAGGCAGGCTGATTTCGAACGCCCCAAAGAAAGAGATGCCGAACAGGATAAAGATTGCTGCGAAAAACAGGTTGACGATCCAGTTGGTAGAGAATGCGTGAATAGCATCTTTATTGAAGAAGACCGCCAGCAGCGCGCCAAGCGCGGTGAAGATGAATACAATGGATAGGGAATACTGAATAGCCAGCTTAACGCCGGTCTTGCGGTCTTTGCTGCGCTTTAGGAAGAAGCTGACAGTCATAGGCAACATAGCGAATACACAGGGCGTAATCACGGACAGCAGACCATTCACGATACCTGTCAGGAAGAGCCACAGATTGGATTCCGGTGCTTTTTCATTACTCTTTTCTATAACAGCGCCTCCCGAATGCACAATGCTTGCAGAGGCAGGCTCGGTAGCCGTTGCCGGCTTGGAAACTGCTGCTGCTACCGCTGTATCATGGTGCATGGTATCCGCAGCGGCTACGGATTGTTGCGCAGTAGTAGCTGTATCATTACCGGCAGCAGGAGCAGCATCAGTTACCTCTACTGAAAACTTTTTTGTCTTAGGCGGCAGGCACATCTTGTCATCGCATACCTGATACATATAGATACCAGTCACTTTGGTGTTGGATGCGACCTTTAAAGATTGGGTGTACGTGACGCCGTTTTCATAATAGTTGACAATGCCATCCACCCCATCCATCGGGCCGGTGATCTTTTTGCCGGATTCCTTTACGGCGCCAGCCGGCTTTACCGCACTATTGTTATCTACCCTGATCTCAGGAGCGGTCTGCAGGCCATCACCACCAGGCTTGAGCGACCAGATATGCCAGCCTGCGGCCAGCTTCATGCTGAGCTTCAGCTCATACTGATTACCATTTACTTTTTTAATGGTAGTCGTCCATGTAGTAGGGTCTTGCGTGATTTGCGCGCCGGAAAGGAACGGAAACATCAACAACGCTGCAAACAGGAAGAAAGCGCGCATCTGGCTCATTGGCTAAACAGAAAGTTTTAAAACCGTTATGGCTTTACTGAAAATGAAAAATCTTTTGTCTTGGGCGGCAGGCAGGTACGGTCGTTACATACCTGATATTCATGCTTACCCTTTATGCTTACTGTTTTTCCCCACGGCACTTCTACTTCCTGCACAAAGGTAGCCTCCGTCTTAAAATAGCTGACCGTACCACCCAGCACTTCATCCTTTTCGGTAACAGGCTTGCGCTGCTCTTTCATCTTTCCTACCATCTTCACGTCTTTATCAGGCGTAAAGGTGAATGATGGCGGAATCAACCCCTCGGCCGTGCCGGGATTCAGCGCATAGATATGCCATTTGTCTGCAAGCTGCACATGAAAAAACAGCTCAAAATGATTGCCGAATTTCCGCTTCGCCTCATACGTCCACTTGGTCGGATCTTTAATGATCTGCCCCATCGCATGACTGGCTCCGGTCAGCAGCATTACAGCAATCATAGTTGTTTTAGCAACGTTCATACCTTACAGGTTTTGTCTAATTCATGTGGGTGAAGGCCTTGAGAATCAACCGGCCGTCAATGTTGTTCAATGCATCGCTCGTAGCACGCTCCGGGTGCGGCATCATGCCATATACGTTCCGCTCTTTGTTGCAGATGCCGGCAATATTATCCGTTGCTCCGTTCGGATTGGAATGCAGATGCACCTCGCCCTTTTCATTGCAATAGCGGAATACGATCTGGTTATTGGCCTTGAGCATCGCCATGGTTTCTGCGTCCGCATGATAGCGTCCTTCGCCGTGCGCTACCGGTACTTTCAGAATCTTGCTGCCTACATTATCACCGATAATATTGCGGGTGTCTTCACTTTTGATATGCACGTTTTTACAGACAAACTTCTGATGATCGTTCTGCAGCAAGACACCCGGCAGCAAGCCGCTCTCGCAAAGTATCTGGAAACCATTGCACACACCCAAAACCTTACCGCCACGATTGGCAAATTCGATGACCTGCTCCATCATCGGGGAAAAGCGGGCGAGCGCCCCGCAGCGCAGATAATCTCCATAGGAAAATCCTCCGGGCAATACAATGCAATCGTCTGTATCGAACATGCTGAGGTCGCGGTCTTTGTGCCAGAGCATAACTACTTCCTGCTTCAGATCATCCTGCAGGGCATGCTGCATATCTCTGTCGCAATTGGATCCCGGAAAAACAATAACTCCAAACTTCATGAACAGGTAATTGGTTATTTATGAATGGTAAATTGACAAAACAGCACGAGTGCTATCAGGAAATAAAAGATAAAATTACTAAATAGCTTATTCTTTTCAAGATTTAGCGGCAATGAAGAGATCAATGCCAGTGATGGAACAGCGCAAAGCCACGCCGCATCTATATTGGCCGGCGTAAAAATGCAAACGATGATGGATATGATAAACCAAGAAATCACCGCGCTCCATCCCCGGCGAACAGATATGGCCATTTTATTCCGCGTGTCATTCAGCACATACAATCCGGAAGAAAGCAGAATCAATAAGCTGATAGTAGTACCAATAAAAAAAACAGGATGCGGCAATTGCCGGGGCAAGGAAATACCAATATTCGGCCAGTGCCTGATCTGTACCAGCTTATCAAAGAGAAATAATGTACCGGCAAAGAAGTAAACAGGCGTCAGCAGGCCAAGCACAGCCACCACCCACTCCGCCGGATTAATTGGCCGCAGAATAATCAAGACCACAAAAAACAAAAGAGCATAGCCGGCGGCAGAAAACTGCAGCAGCGCAGCGGCACAGATCAGGAAACCGATATTAAAGATCAGCTTTTGGGGATGCAGCGCCTGACCCAGCCGCAAAAACATATCAACCACCAGCAGCAACAGCCAGTTGACCAGCAAAGGCGGCCCGAAAAAGTTAAATGCCGGTATCAGCGAGGTAATAATGATGTAAGTGAAAGCAGGCGTATAGTAAGTCTTATGAAAGAGCCTGCGGCGGGTAGTGATTCCCGTCAGGTAAATAGCCTGACCAAATAGCAATACAACCGTCAGTAATGTCCAGGCAAAACCGCTTTGCCCCAGTACCGTGCTTAATGCTCTTACAATGCTGTTATACACCGGACCTTCCGGCAGGAGTTCCGGTAAGGCAGGATGCAGCAATGCCGGCAGCTTTACAAGCAGCGTAAAGATGAACAGAATGATAACCGTATAAGGGCTATTGTTGCGGAATATCTGCAGCACGCGCCGAAGGTAATACGGGATTTTATCAGAATAATACTTTTACAAAGCAAATCTGGCGCTTGCGCAGGCAGGGAACCACCAGTTCGCGGGCCGCTACCTGCTTGCCCGCACGCGGCAGCCAGTCGGGGTCATCAGAGGTATTCATCGCCAGCGATCTGGCATCGGCATGGCCTTCGCCATTTACCGTAGCCAGTTGAATGATCGACCGCCGGCCGGTCAGTGTATTGAACAGAAAGCCGAGTGAGCCACCGGTATTCAGCAAAGCATAGGAAGAGAACATACCGCCATCTTCCTGAGAGTATTGTTCTTTCCGCACAAAAGAATTCCATTCATTGGTTCCATCGCCATTATAGGAAAGCACCAGAATGTCATCATAATGGTATTCGCGTATCGTGCGGCCACCGCCCATAAACGGGCCGTACGCCATCGGGTAATATCCGGAGCCATAACCGTAGGGCGATCCCGTGCTGCGTGTAGTCAGGCTATAGCTTTCGGAAACCATCACAAAGCCGCCGTCATTTTTCACAATCAGCTGGCGGGTCTGAAAATCATTGAATGCACGTTTCTTGCTCCGCGCGCCGGTCATATTTTTCAGCTCTTCGGAGAATGCCGGCATCCGCTGACCGCCAAATGCATTGCCCGCTATATCATAAGTAGCATATAGCACCCCATCATAATTGCCATTCTTCTTTTCGCTGTAGAAACCGCCGAGATAAATGACCGATTTACTATTATCGATCCGCAGATAAGGGCTTGCGGCAAACTTTTCGCCCAGCGGCAGTCTGGCAATATTGATCCGCGTATCGCCCGGCTTCAGGGAAAGCAGCTTCATGGCAGAGAAATAGCCCTCGCCGCCCGCCTTCGTATAGACAGGAATGTAAAAAGTGCCTTTATTGTCCAGCATCGCATCGCCGGCATCTACCTTCTCATCATTCGTATATACGCGGGCAAAACGGTTGATCACCTGCAGATTATCATCCAATACAGTAGCGCTCAGGTTTAGATTATCGCCTTTGGCATCCGCTGCATAGATGGCGAGATAATGCTTGTCATCAGAAACCGCGGAAGAGAAGTAATCCTTGTTGGCCCCGAAAAAGCCCGTCTTCGCAGAATCAAGCCGCAAAGGCTCACCTACCAGCCTGCCCATAGCATCCAGCTTAGCCGCATGTTGCACCACCTTGCCCCGCTCTAAGCTCTGGTAAAGCACCACAATCTTATCAGGGTAAGCAATGAATTTAGTCTCATAAATCTTGGCCGGAAAAAAGTCCAGGATCACCGTAGCGGTACGCTGCATACTGTCATCCCAGGCATCCAGGAAAAACCCCTCATTCGTAGAGCGGTACGTATAGACCTTCCCGCCCGTCTTGCCCACTACGCTGAAGTCACCCTGATGCAGATCATATTTCTGATAAGCTGAGTAAATAATATCCTGCGCTGAAGCCGAAGAAAAAGAAAGGAGGAATAATAAGACGGCCAGCCTGATGCAGTTGTTCATCTTACAAATTTAAGCTTTGGCAGCGGTCAGGTAAAGCGCCGCCGCCGGTCAATATGATTAAGTGGTGTTAAAATAAGATCAGCTGTTATCCAGTTGCGACTGCATCTTCTTGATCCGGTCTTCCAGCTTTTCGCTGGTAAGCTGCTCGCGCAGGCTGTCCACCTTAATAGGAAAGCAGAAAGGCGTCAACTGCTTGGGACGCTCAACAATAAAGCGGCCTGCATAAATACGCTCCAGCGCATGATAAAGTCTTTCCGCTTCAATCTCGTAAGTAAATACATCATTATACGCCTGTTGCAACAGCAAATGATTCGGCTCCTGATCGCGCAGCACTTCATAGATCAGCGAAGAGGAGTTCTGCAAGTGCCGCTGTTTCTTGCCTGCTCCGGGATAGCCCTGGAAGATCAGCCCCGCAATCACCGCAATGTCCCGGAACTTCCGCTTGCCCATCTCTGTAGCGTTCACGCTTCGCTGCAAGTCGAGATACCATTCTCTTGGGCTGAACAGCTCACGTACATTCTCTTCATTGACCGGTATCGGCTGATCGCTGAGCAGCTCAAAGCCATAATCATTCATCGCAATAGAAAACGTAATCGGCAGAATCTTGGAAATGCGGTAAGCCAGCATTCCCGCCATCGCCTGATGCACCAGCCGCCCTTCAAACGGATAGACAAACAGATGATAGCCATCCCGCGTAGTAATCAGCTCAATCAGCAGTTCATCCTCACCCGGAATAGCGGAAGTGCGCCGTTGCATAGTCAGCAAAGGCTCCAGAAAGCGGATCAGCGGGTTATCATTATCCGTAAAAGCAGCCTGATTATAAGTATGCCGGAGAATAGCGCCCATATTGGCCGAGAGCGGCAGCCGCCCGCCATTCCAGGAGGGCACAATCGCATTCTTCGCGTTCGACTTCCGCACCATCGCATCCATATCCTTCACACCTACCAGCTCCAGCCGCCGGCCGGCAAGGATAAAGGCATCGCCCGGTTTCAGCCGCGAAATAAAATTCTCCTCGATCGTGCCCACAAAGCCGCCTCCCAGAAACTTCACGCGCATCAGGGCATCACCCACGATCGTACCCATATTCATGCGGTGCCGCATCGCTATCCGCTTGTTTGGCACCCGGTAAATGCCATCCTCGCCCTGCACTACTTTATGATATTCTTCATAGCCGGTCAGCGAATTACCCCCGCGCGTAATGAAGTTGAGCAGCCATTCCCACTCATCCCAGGTCACATCGGCAAAGCTGTGCGTGCTCAGCACCTCTTCATAGAGCGCAATGCTTTCAAAGCCATCGCCCACCGCGCACGTCACCATATACTGTATCAGCACATCCCAGGCCATCATCACCGGATTGCGGCTCTCGATGATCTGCTGCTCATACGCCTGCTGCAGCGCCACCGCCTCAATGATCTCCAGCGAGTGCGTAGGCACGAAATAAATATTGCTCACCGCATCAGGCTGGTGACCGCTGCGCCCTGCCCGCTGCAAAAAGCGCGCTACGCCTTTCGGGCTGCCCACCTGTATCACCGTATCCACCGGACGAAAATCGACCCCAAGATCAAGGCTGGCGGTACAAACCACCACTTTCAGCGTGCCTTCATGCAGCTGCTCTTCCACCCATGCACGCAGCTCGCCATCAATAGCGCTGTGATGCAGCGCCATCACCCCCGCCAGATCGGGAGCAGCCGCCAGCAGCGACTGATACCAATGCTCCGCCGCAGAGCGCACATTCGTAAAAAGCAGCGTAGTACGGCTGTTATAAATCACCGGCAGCACATGATGAATCATACGAACCCCCAGATGCCCTGCCCACGGAAAGCGCTCCACCGTATCCGGCAGAATCGTATTGATCGCAATCTTCTTCTCCAGCTTAGCCCGCACAATCACCGGCTTCTCCCAATCACCAAGCGCCACCTGAGCAGCTTCCTCCAGATTACCAATCGTAGCCGAGATAGCCCAGATTCTTAATTGATTTGAAGATGTTGTTTGACTTGAAGATTTGAGAGTGGGTTGAGGTTTTGAAAATGCCTGATCGGGTGTTTCTATTTCCTCCGCTACAGGCAGCGCATCATCACCCTTTTGCATTCTGCATTTTGCATTTTGCATTTGATCTGCATTTTGCATTTTCTTCAGATGTGCGACTCCAAGCTCTACCTGCACGCCCCGCTTGGTTCCCAGCAATTCATGCCATTCATCAATAGCAACGCAGGTTAGGGTTTCAAAAAGAGTACGATGATTTTTGGAAGCAATGAGCAAATGCAGGCTTTCCGGAGTGATGAGCAGAATTTCCGGGGCATGGCGCTGCTGTTTTTGCCGGTCGGCCAGAGCTGTATCTCCATTGCGGACCCCTACCCGCCAGGGAATGCCCAGCTCTTCCAGCGCAATCGTCATGGCACGACTGATGTCCTTGGCAAGCGCCCGCAGCGGAGTGATCCAGAGCAGTTGCAGCCCATTGTTCTTCAGCTTCAAGTAATCGTCCGGGTGCTGATTGATCCAGTCCACGATTACTGCAAGGAATACAGCGAACGTCTTCCCGAAGCCCGTGGGTGCATTCACCAGTCCGCTCTTGCCGGCCACATGCTGCTCCCAGGTTTCTATCTGAAAGGGGAAAGCGCGCAGGCCTTTACCATTCAGCCAGTTGTGAACAACCGTATAGCCGTCCGCAGGTTGCAGATGATCGTTCTTTGTTTTCTTTGCCTTCGCCATGTAGTGCCGTCCTAAAAGTAAGGTTAGGAAATTGATGCCATTGGGCTGACTTCATAGTGCTTCAGGCTTGCGGCAACAGGTGATAGGTCCATTACATCCCCTCTGCGCGGCGCGCGGTCCCTTGCCGGAATCCATTAAAGGGGGGGGAAGATGGTACGTAAGACAGGCTCATACGTCAGTCATGCTGACGCAAGGAAGCATCCCACAGCGACCACATACGAGTGCATCGTCCTGATTAATTACCACTAAATTGCTAAATCTGACCCATCGCCTATTTTTGATCCATGAAAAACTATGCACTCGCCTTTTTAATGCTCATTGCCTGCTCCCTCTTCGGATGCAGCGGCTCAGACATGTACCGTGGCAACTGGAAAGCCACAGACAATACAGGCAATAAATTCGAGCTGACCTTTGACCCCAAGAGCTTTTCCATTAAAGACATGAACGGCAAGGTTGCAAAATTCGATTACACCCAGAATTCCATCAAGATCGAAAACTCGACCAGAAAATACGGCATACAGCTCAGCGATGGCAGAGCTTACAACATCGTATTCCCTATTGCCGGCAATACCAGCGAGGGATTCATAGCACTGCCCAACAATGAAACGGTCTATACCATCAGCAGAACCGCCTACATCCAGTATCAGGATCTGTACAAACTGACGCGCTAATGCCCTTTATTAAATTCAGGATTGCCTGCCTCATAACCATCCTTTTACTCGTGCTTCCTGAACTGGCTACAGCCAGTGAGCCCTGCGGGCCGGGATTGGGCGTTGTAGTCGCTGTGGGAGTGATCGCGCTGGGCGTTATCACCAGTGTAATTGCTCTGATACTGCTGCTGCTCCAGCCCAGAGGCAAAACCGCTTTTAATATATTCCTCTTCTTCAGCGCCATCATTCATGCGGCAGTTGCCGCAGATCTGTACCTCACTATTGACTATGATGAAAATAAAGACGCGCGCCTGACCGCTTTTTTAAAGCTGATCGTCCATCCGGATGAAAGCAATGGAGAATTCATATCCATTGTAATGATATGCTTATTAAGCTTTTGGGCAGTTATGATTACCCACCTGATATGGCGTGCCCGCAAAAAGCGGAAAGCATTAATCGATTGATTGATATTAGCAACAGCCATCCGGTAGCACACCAATGGCATCCGGTAGCACACCACTGCCACCCGGTAGCACACCAATAACATCCGGCAGGGCACCACTGTCATGCAATAGCACACCACCAGCACCGGGTAAGATACCAATAACGTCCGGCAGAGCGCCACTGTTAGGCGGAAAGGATGCACCAGGACCTTGCAGGCCCGGAATAGCATTTTCTAAAACAGATATGGCAAACGCCAAAGCAGATATTCAATTGAAAGAGTTCTTGAACTCAAGCGGCGTAAGCTTAGTCTTCTGCTTAAACAGCTTACTGAACGACTGTGGATGCTCAAATCCCAGTTCATAAGCAATTTCACTTACCGAAAGGTCCGTAGTAGAAAGCTTTTCCTTTGCCTTTTCGATCAGCTTATGGTGCAGGTGCTGCTGCGCGCTCTGCCCGGTCAGCACCCTGAGCAGCCCGCTCAGGTAGCCCGGAGATACATTCAGCGCATCGGCAATATACTGAACCGTAGGAAGCCCCTTAGCCATAAGGTCAGCGCCGGAAAAATAGTTGTCGAGCAAAGCCTCCAGCCGGTCAAGTATCTGGTGATTACTGATCTTTCGCGTGATGAACTGCCGCTGGTAAAACCGCTCTGAATAATTCAGCAGCGTCTCAATCTGTGAGATAATAATGCTCTGGCTGAATTTATCAATATTGGAATGGTATTCCTGCTGAATGTTCCGGATAATGTGGGTAATCGTCGTCTCTTCCTTATCGGAAAGAAACAGCGCCTCATTCACCGAATAATCAAAAAATTCATAGTGCTTTATCTGCCTGGCCAGCGGTGTATGCCACAGAAAATCAGGGTGGATCAGCAAGATCCACCCTGAATGAGCTGTTGACGCCTCACTGTCTACTTCTACCCGCAGCACCTGCCCGGGCGCCATGAAATACATCACTCCTTCGTCAAAATCATATTCCTGCTGCCCGTACTTCATACGCGTATTAATGCCACGCTTGATAGAAACAGAGTAAAAATCAAATATCGAAGTGATCGAATTGTACTCTGCAGAATGACTGATAGCACCATAATCCACCACACTGATCAGCGGATGTTCCGGCCTAGGCAAACCCCTGAGCTGGTGAAATTCACTGATCGTTCTGATCCGCTGTGTTATGTTGTTTTTCACCTGTTCAAGATACTGGTTGCTGATTATATGCAGCGGCAAATTCTTTTGCAAAGTCCGCCATCTTTACTTTGCCCAATGCAGGCCTGTTGCGGTAATAATCTTCATACAGCACCCCACTGCGCCTGCCGGCATTCATCTCCACATACCCTTGCGCAATCTTCGCATTCATGCCTGCGGCTAAAAGGCTGCTCAGCAATTGCTCATCTGTAATGACCATCCACTTCAGGTCGGGCATACCAATCGCCGTGCCCAAAGTATTGGCCACATTGTCGCAGCTCAGCTCCTCGCTGGCCACATAGCGGACCCTCCTGCCTGCTGAATGCTGCATCAATTCTTCAGCCACCGCATCTGCGATATCCAGAGGAGAAACCCAGGGCTCTTCCAGATCACCATAGTTGGTAATGATCGCTCCCTGCGATTTTATGCCATGAATGAAAGCCAGCAGATTGTAATAGAAGCCGACGGGGCGCATAAAAGTAATTGCAACATTGGCCGGTAGCCCGTTCATGATCTTCTCCAGGTGGTAATGAAATGCGAGCATACCATTTCCCTGATCTGTATGCGCACCAATGCTGCTCAGATGCACCACTTTCTTTACGCCTGCCTTCTGTACCGCTTCAGCATAGCTATGCCCCAGCTTAGTGTAGTAATCAATGTAATCCACTTCAGGATCAAAGAAATTGACCGGTGGCTCCATAAGATATACCGCATCTGCGCCGGTAAAAGTCCTGACCAGAAATGCAGTATCCTCCAGATTGCCGGTAGCAGCCTTAGCTCCCAGCGCTTCAATGTCTTTCTGCTTCGCCGGATTGCTGCTGACTACGGTTACCGAATGCCCCTGTGCTATCAGCGTTTGCGTCAGTGGCTTGCTGATGTGGCCCAAAGAGCCTGTTACAACGATGTTCATTTCTTTTTGCTTTTTTAGATAAAGCAAAAGTCCGCCGTAAAGCCGCAACAGAAGTAGCCGTATTAGCTTTTAATGTAGCCAAAAGCGCTTACATCACGTCTCATTTATATCAGAGTGCCCTGGTGATTTTTCTTATTTCTCTATCGCTGAGGCCACAGGCTCTTAAAAGGTCTTTCTCTTCTTTTTAATCGTTTGCAGCTTTAAAACATAGATACGCTCTAAAGTGAATAGAAATCTAGAATAAAGAATGATCCAATAAAAAATCCGTGAAAAACACAGAATTTTTATTGGACCATACTCTACATAAAAGTTATCATTGGCAGTTATGTGTCAGCTTGCATCCAATTAATATCAGGTTGATTTTGATCTGTGCGGACAATTAAATTGAGCTGGAATACCGGATGATCAACCATCGTTAACCGTGCAAATATTACTTTGAACCGGAAAATGTACAGGTAAGGGAACCAAGAGAATTTGTGGTGACATAAGTAAGTGATAGCGTGTTGCCATTCAGCGTTCCGGAAACCGTTTCACTATAAGCATTGTTGCAGGCATCAATCACGGTAACTGTCGTCTGGGTAATTTTATTGCCAGCAACATTGACCGGAATAGTTACATATTGCTGACATGAAGTTCCGCTGCTAAGCACAAGCGGCAGGATGATGGCAGAGGTACCATTCGCAACGATGTTCACTGCATTTGTACCGACCCAGCAGTTTGAACTCATATTGTAGGTTCCCACAAACTGTGGAGCGTAGTCGACAGTACCTGAATTGTCTTTTTTAGAACAAGCGCTCTGAAGCATTAGCGCGAGCACTAAGGTTGGTAAAGCAAGTTTTCTTTTCATTGTAGATTGATTGTTGAATAGTTATTGTAATTTTTAGTTTGCGTGATTATTTATAAATGAATGGTGATGCCTGCCCTAAAAATGGAGATATCATAGCCGAGCTCTCCAAAGGCACCAAAGTTTGGGGCTACAGCGTAGCTCGCACCCGCAAAGAGGCCGGCAATAGGTACCGCTTCATGTCCACTTGTGTTATCGTAATTCGTACGGTAATGTGTGAAGCGGAAGCCAAGGGTAATGCCGCCATAGGGGTCAAGCCTGGGCACTTTATTTGACAGCAATGTCAGATGGTAGGTGCCGCGAACGCCAAGTACGAAAGAAGAAGCAAAATCTTTGTTACCGAGACTGGATAGTGTGGAATGCTTATAGGCGATTACGCCGCCGATGCCAATCGTTCCGGGCCCTGCATTGCCCCATATTCCCTGGTCATACGTGACGCCGATGGATGGAGTAAAAGATCTGCTATACCCTTTGTAACCAGGGTAGGCGTAGTCATGATAATCGTCATAGTTAACGCCGATGCCAAGAAATGCGCTGATGGATTTTGTTCCTTTATCAAAAGCAGGTTTGAACTTTCCGGCAGATTTAGGCTTTGCTCCTGCCGGCAAAATGCCCACAACAGAAATTGAAAGCGCTGTCAGCATAGCAGCCTTAAGCTTGTGCATGGTTTCTGTAATTAGTGGGTGATTTGTATTTTGATTGTTTGCTTTACACCTGCGTCATCCATGGCGTGCAAATAATAAACCCCGTCGGGAACATTCAGCGCTATTCTGCTTTCTACGTTGGCAGGTATCATTTGTTGCTTCACTATCTGCCCCATTACATTGGAGATGGAGACATAGATTTTTGCAGACAAAGTGCCAGGCACTTTTATGGTTAATATCCCGGTAGATGGATTGGGAAATACTTTAAGGCCAGCCTCTCCTGCGAATGTATGCACTGCCAATGATGGGCAGATACCGGTACATTGCGTCGTTGCGTATGTCCAAACTGCGCCTGCAGAATCATTGTCGGCGAACCCACCATCGACAATGGTCTTCCCATCACCGGATATGGATACGCTGCTTCCCTGTTGAGAATTCCCCGCACCACCTGTGCCGATGTATTTTTGCCCCGCCTGTGTCCAGGTATTGCCCGAACGTGTGAAAACCCAGAATTGCCCTGCGCTAAGGTTGGCAGGAAGCGTTCTATAGACATTTGCTCCGCCACCAAAGACCAAAGTATTACCATCTGAAGAAAGGCCAACAGATCCTCCCTGCTGTGCGTAGCCAATCGCATTGGTGCCTAGCAGATAGCTGCCCTGCCGCGCCCAGGTGCTTCCGGTTCTAACAAAGATTTCGACATGCCCCTGACCGCTGCCGCCCGTCCCGTTACCTGCACCGGCGGCACCGACCGCGACTGTATTTCCATCAGCAGAGAGAGATATACTGCTGCCCAGCTTAGGATAGGGGCCAGTGCCCGCAAGTGCACCCTGTTGCGTCCAGGACGAACCTGAACGGATAAAGAACCAAACGGCGCCGGTACCTGCTGCGTCTTGAGGACCGCCAAGCGCAATGGTGCTACCATCAGCAGAAATGCCCACCGAAATCCCTTGTTCAACATCTGAAAACGAATACCCCGAGCCTATGATCTTAGTACCCATTTGCGACCACGTGCTCCCAGAGCGGCTAAATACCCAGATAGCCCCGATTAAGGCATTATCCGTAGGACCGCCGATCACAACTGTATTTCCATCGCCAGAAAGCCCTACTGAATAACCTTGCAACGGTGTTCCGGTCATACCATTGCCCACTAGTTTGGCCTGCTGATTCCAGACGCTCCCACTTTTTGCGAAAATCCAAACCGCACCCACATTTCCATTATCTCCCGGGCCACCCATCGTGATTGTATTACCATCGGCAGAAACCGCCACCGACTGGCCCTGATAGGCGGCCCCGATATTTCCTGTACCGGTGAGCTTTACCGGGTTGGTCCAGAAACATCCATTTCTGGTGTAGACGAATGCCGCGCCTGTATTCCCGGCATCGCCGGGAGCGCCCACCACAAGTGTGTTGCCGTCTGTGGATAATGATGTACTGTTCCCGAAACCTGTATTGGGCGTATTCGAAACAGCAATTTTATCGCACAACTGATAATAGGCTGTCTGGGCGGTTGCGGTACAGGAAACGAAAACAAATGCGGAAGCAACGATGCTTCTAAATTTTAAGTAGTTTGGAATCATGATAAACTGATTTTAATAAAATCAAAAATATCATGAGTGGGTGCATCACTTTTATCACACCGGTGAAATAGCTTTTCGGACCGTTAAACACACAAAAAAAGCAATGACATTTTCAGAACCTCATTAATTCATCCAGTTTTGCCTTTCCATCCCGGGAAACAGGAAATGTTTTGTCTTTAAGATATTTCAGGGTCAACAGGTCTTCGCCCGGCGTATAAGTGGCGATCTGCTTATAATTTATCAGAAAGGATTTGTGAATTCTACAAAACTGATAGCGGGTCAGTTGATCCTCCCATTCACCAATCAATCCATTGGTAATAGTCTCCTGTACACCTCCGACCTCGTGGTCAATGTAAGTGAACTTTGTCTTCTCGCCTTTACCTTTGACGGTTTCACAATAAAGGATCTGCTTCACTTTCAGCGGAACTTTTTTCGCATTATCCCTTAGCCAGACAATAGGCTCATCAATGCTATCGAGCGATAAACTATTCAACAAAGATTGAATCCTATGTTGGTCGGTATTGCCATTCTTCTTCTCTGAAAATTTTTTTACAGCATCTTTCAACTCTTCCATAACATAGGGTTTGGGCATGTAATGCAAGCCAAACTCTCTTATCTGTTCTATATTTTCGTTAATGTGCGCTGTTGTAAAAACGACATAAAAAGAGAGGTCATCAATAAGACTCAGAATCTCAAAACCTCCGGTATCATTGTCCTGTAGCTGTATATCCAGAAAAAGCAGTTCAGGTCGATGGGTCTTTATAGCAATAACACTGTCCGCAATATTGGTTGTTACAGCAACAATGTCGATCGTGTTATCGAAATCTCTTAGCAACCTTTTCAATTTGTCGCTATAGATCTTCTGGTCTTCTACTATGATGGCTTTAAACATCTGTTTTATTTTGGGGTGCGCTGACTATAATTGCGGGGAGTAAAAATCTGACTTTTGTGCCGGAAGGTATTCCGTCCTTATTTTTCAGATCTTCTGTATGGACCGTTGCAGCGCCGTATTCAGCATTCCAAATTTCAATCAGCTTTCCGACAAGGTTTGTACCATAAGATTTCCTGTTTGCAATAGCCTTTGCGATGGCTGCCGCCCGGCCAATGCCGTTGTCTGTTATAATACATGAAATGAGATCATCCTGCTTTGTGATTTGTACACTGAAAAAGCCACCCATTTCTGAAAGTCCGTGTCTGATCGCATTTTCGACAACAACCTGCAGCACCATTGGTGGCATCAGTGTGTTTTTTGCGTCAATAGCTCCGGCAACGCTTATGTTGTAAGTGATATAATTGTCAGGATATTTTAATAGCATCAGCTCCACATAATTCCTCACGAAATCAACTTCATCCACAATACGCGCCTTTCTTTTTTCAAACGAGTTTGACAATGCAATCCTAATCAGTTGACTGAGCCTGTTTGCATATTTACTGGCAGCCGTATTATTACCTTGTTCAATAAAATTGTCGATATAGGCAATGGTATCTGTAACAAAATGAGAATCCAGCTGCGCCTTCAAAGCTTCCTGCTGAAGCTCCATTTTTTCCTGCCGGAGCTCCATTTTTTCATTGTGATCACGAAGTGTATGGATCTTATGTCTGTCCCTGTCTTTCTTGCGATTAAAAAGAAAAATCACAACAATAAAAAGAATGATGAGCATTGCAACTGTCAGCCCAAATATCATTCGTCCTTTGTTTATTATTCTTGCTACAGCCATTTCCTGTACATGGAGGGCTTGTAATGAATCCTGTTTTTTACCTGCATCAAACCGGGCTTGTAACAGTATTATTTTTTTGTCATTCTCCCGATTGGATAAGCTGTCATTGTTTTCGACAGCCAAGCGATAATGCAGATAGGCATCTTTGTAGCTTCCCTGCAGGCTATCTATCGCTGCCTGTACTTCGTACCCGTTTTTAAGCAATTCGTGGCTGCCTAAATCTTTTGCTATCTGCAGGCCTTTTAACACATTTGCAGCAGCAATCTGCTCTTTGCCCTGCTCCATGTAAATGCGCGCCAAACTAATGCTGGCATCTGAAATTCCATATTTATCGCCTATCTCTTCAGCAATCTTCAAGGCCTTTCCCAAATTGTCCAGTGCTTCCGGGTATTTTTTTTGACGCCCGTATATCACGCCAATACTGCTATAGGAAACATTTGCCCCTGCTTTGTCGCCTATCGTACTTTCTACATCCAGCGCTTTGTATAAATGCAATAGTGCTTCAGGGTAATTATTCATATCAAAATACACGGCTCCTAAATTGTTTTGCGCCATGCTTATCCCCTGCTTATTTCCAGTTTCTTCCCGAACTTTCAACGCTGCAGCATATCTCTTTAATGCCTCCGGATAGTTGTGCTGCGAATAATAAACATTCCCAATGTTTATGGATTCGTCACCCACCCCGTTTTTGTTGCCAATCTCCTCGTGAATTTTTAAAGCTGCCAGAAAGTTTTCCAAAGCAACAGGATGATTGCCGTGGTTGTAATAAATGAGTCCTATGTTGTTGTACGACCCTGCTATTCCCTTTTTATCTTTAATCAGCTGCCTCAGTTCAAGGCCTTTGCCGAGGCATATTATGGCTTGCTCATAATTGCCCATGGCATTATAGGTGTTGCCCATATTGTTCCAAATGTCTCCCATCCCCTTCTTATCGTCCAACTCCTTGCGGAGGTTCATTCCTTTCTCGAAAAAATCCAATGCTTCCTGATATTTCCCCTGGGCCTTGCAAATGATACCAATATTCTGATAGGAATCGCCTAATCCACTTTTGTCGCCCAGTTTGCGCCGTAACTCCAAGCTGCGTGTTTGAAAATCGATAGCCTGCGCATATTCGCCTTTTGCATTGTAGAGATTCCCGATATTGTTACAGATACTCGCAATATTATAATCGTCCTTTATTCCCTCAGCGCTTTTTAAAGCAAGACTGTAATTTTCCAGCGCATCGTTCGGTTTGCCGAGATCGCTAGAAATGATTCCCATAGCAGTATGGGCTCTTATTTCGCCTCTAATGGCTTCTCTCTTATGGTCAGAATTGCCCTTTGCCTTGTCGTACCATTCGATTGCCTGCCGGGTATTTTGAAGGGCCTGATCATATTTAGCTTCATTTTCGAAAGCGGCTCCTATGGTCAGGTATGCGTCAGCCTTCCCCATATTATAGTCCAGATCTTCAGCTAAATGCAATGCCTCATTAGCAAGTATAATCGCAGAATCCGGACGATTACGACGTTGATCAAAAGCAAGTGCGTTCAGGACCTCTATTCTTTCCGTGCTTTTTGCGCTCCGCAGTGCAGATCGCAGAGAATCCGTTCTTTCCTGTCCCTGCCTTTGGGCATGTACCGGAGTATTACAATACAGGAAAATGGAGAAGAACAGCCACTTCGTTAGTCGTTGGGAAATCATTATTGAGGCGCAAGGCGTTTGACAAATACGATCGGTCATCATAGTTTAACAGGCCAATCAGTTTATTATCTGGCTCAAGAAATTGCTATGAGTCAATTTCAACATGATGACCTGAATTTCCTCAGCAAAAAAAATTTCTCGGATAAATCAGATATGTTTGAAAATTAAACATTAAGCCAGGTCCGATAATTAATTTACTGCAGCACTTTATTATAGACATGTTAGCTCAATAACTTCTGTGCACAAAATAGCAAGTGCCATACGTTCAATCAATGGGTAAAATCTCTGTTATTGAGGTGAAAAAACACCACATCAAGGTTTAATGACCTGATAATATTCGCTCCATAAGGCATTTGCAGTTCGCTATCTTTATTACGTTTAAAAACGTATTTATAGAAAACGATTCCCCAAGACCTGCTATGGCTTCAATGTTGCAACAACGCTTACAACGATCCAGTAATGATGCAAATCCTATGATAGAAGTGTTAGAGCCGCAGGATACGCTGTTGAAACAATTTGTGGATAGCGTATACATCTTTAGAAAAGGTACGGGCAAGCTTGAATTTACTGCTTATCCGTCTGTGAATACCCCTGTCGCTTTATTCCGCAATACAAGCATCTCGTCAGATAAAGATTGCATCTTAATACAAAATTCGATTGAGCCCAATTACCTGGCCATCGCCTGTAATCAGCTATCGGGTGGCACTCATTTGCAGTATTTACAGCTGGTTGATGAGATTGCGATCAATTTTAAGCCTTTGGGATTTGTCAGTTTTTCTCAAACAAGTCTGAGAAGCGGAAAGCTGTCGCAGGTAGAAACATGGCGCGCGTTTTTACCGGGCTTATTCAATGATGTTTTTGAAACCAACGATACCAAAATACAGTTACAGTATATTGAGGACTTCTTAAAAAAGCGGTATAAACCTGTGCCAAAGGAAACTATATTATTCAAGGCGCTCGGATTGCTCAACGACACGGCTACAGATTATAAAATGCTGGAAATAGCCAGCCTCGTCGGTATTCATTACAAACAGTTGTACCGTCATTTTTCGGAAAATGTCGGTTGCAGTCTCGCACACTACCGCAACCTGGTAAAGTTCCGCACTTCGATAACTGCAAAAATAAATCAGGGTACCAGTTCCCGTCTGGTTGATATCTGCTATGATCATGGTTACACCGATCAACCCTATTTTATAAAACAGTTCAGGAAGCTGACGGGCGAAAATCCCTCCCGCTTTTTCAGAGACGTTATTTCCTTTGGGAACGATAAAGTCATCTTTAAAGTTGATTAGTGAATTTGTCCAAAAAGTACAATTCCATCCAACTATTCGTAGCGATTTTTGCGGGAGCTATCCAATAACACTGCTACTCAATGGAGGACTTTCAAAAACCGGGGACATTAAACAAAACAGAACAAAATGCAGGAGCTGTTATTAGCCTGTTTGCCCTGACATTAATATTCATCTACCTATCTTTCGGCCTCTTTGGACTGAACAGTGAAACAGCTATAATTTCCTCAATCGGAATTGCTTTTTTGTGCTCGGTCTGCCTGTGTCTTTTTACCCTCATCAAGTATAGAAGAGAACATAAACCGCTCGTAATCGACTATCTCAATATCGGCACACAGCGATATGTTTTAGCTATATTGATGGCTTTATACGGGATAGATAAGCTACTGGGCAATTTTTTCGACTACCAGCTTTTCGCGCTGGACTCCAAGCTTGCAGATGTTTCGGAATTTCAGTTAGCCTGGTTTTTTTATGGTAAAAACCACTGGCAGGAATTATTCACCGGATTGATGGAATTTGTGCCCGGAATATTGCTCTTTCGTAAGCAGACTTATTATGTTGCAGCACTTATTCTTTTGCCTGTTACTTCACAGGTTTTCCTGCTCAATTTTTTCTTCAAGATCGGTGGCGTTACATTCCCTGCAGCTACCATTTTACTTGCCTGTAATCTCTACATCCTATACAGTCAGCGGGAAAAAATAGTCCTGTTTTTCAGATCGCTGAGTTTCAGTTCAGTTGATGTTCTTACCGGCAAAGCAAAAACCATCATCAGAATACTCAAAATCATGGGTATTTCGCTGGCAGTTATGCTTGTATTCGTGAAAGTAAGGCCGGTCATTTTCAGATCACAATATCAGCGCATGTACCAGGGATTGGTTGGTGTATATTCATTGAAAGAGATGAAGAAAAACGGCTTGGAATTCAAGCCTCTTAACGATAGTAACTATTACAGAGACCTATACATCGAGAAGCAAGCTAGGTGGAATATTTTAAGGAGATTCGATAACGAGACGGAAGCTTTTGTTTTAAAGATTGGTACGCGCAATGATTCCCTGGGACTTTATATAAACAAAAGCGGCATTGGCGATGGCCCGACCATTGTTGATACGATTACAGCCCTAAGAGGCATATATAAATTACAGGGAAAATATCTCACGATTAAGGGTATTAAAATGCAGGACACTTTAGAGCTGATTTATGAAAAGCAAGAGAAATTTAAGCCGAAGAAATGGCTTTGGTGAGCTTAAAAACTCATTTATTCTCTCACTATTTTCAATACCTGGCCATCAGCGGTTTTCAGGAAGTAAATGCCCGGTTGCCATCTGCTTACATCAAGGCTTATCCGGCCTGTCAGGATGAATCTCTGCACCATTATCCCTTTTGCATCTGTAATAACAACTTCGCGACCATCCAGCGCCTCGCTTGTATTACTTACTATCAAGGTGTTTCTGGCAGGATTCGGCGAGGCGGTTGCTTTACCCGCTGCATTGCCGAAGCTTACTTTCTCTGTATTGCTGTAAGTGTAAGCACCACTTGCATCCATCAGCAGCAACCGGTAGTAGAGCGTGGTTCTCTGGCTTACGGGAATATCTGATAAATCATCAACCAACGAATAGACCTCTTTGCCGGATGGCCCTACCCTGCCTATCTCTTTAAAGTTGATAGCGTCTGTGCTGCGTTGCACTGCATAATGATCCAGGTCTTCCGCAGTTACCTGCCATTTGGTGAGCACAGACTGTTCGCCATTATATTTCCGGGCAGTAAAGGAGAGCAATTTTACCGGCAGCGGGGTGGATGATGGAATGATGAGTGCAGCGGTACCTCCGCTGAAAGACGTAACAGCGCTGAACTGAGCATAAGGCACATTATTGTCTGCACCATAAGTGAAGCTGAGGTTTATCCGGTTGCCGCCATTGATATTGCCGGCAGTAACCTGCGCGGGAGTGAATAGCGTGCCGGTAGTTTTGAACCATTGAATATTGCCGGCTCTGCTGCCAAGACTAGCTGCAACAGCGCTTGCATGCAGCGCAACAGTATCTGCAGGATTATAGTAAAAGCGCACCTGCACAGGGCTGGCGAGGGTTGTGCCATTGAGGTCCACATTCCAGTAGCGCCGCATTACAAAGTTGCCGCCGGATGCATTAGCCTGATTAATATTGTCGTTCTCAAGATTTACAAAAATCCGCGCAGCTGCTTTGGCAGCATTATTATTTGTACCCCAGTTAATAGCAAAAGCAAGACTATCTGGTTGGGAAGCCACTGCATAGTAAGTCCATCCGTTATCATCACATATAGCAGGGAAGGGATGGTTATTGGCGCTGCTGGTGCTCAGGCTTACATTTCCTGAATAGAGCCCGGCAGTTGTATTGCTTTGCTTTTCGTAAGCACCCATATCCACTACTGTATTTTTTATCCGGGGACGGCCAAGAACATCGGTAAGGATAGATGCTGTTGAATCATTAATACCTGCATTCAGCGCCGGCGTGCAGAATTGGAGCTGCAGCCCGTCATCGGCTGTAAACCACACACCATCGTAGCCCGTGGGCAAAGTATCATTTACAAAAGGAGATGCGCTTCCGAGTATATTGCCTGTTTGCCCTGCGCTGTAATCTTTTTGGGTAAAGCAATAATTTATCTTCACCAAATCTGCTTTTATATCCGGATTGCCAGTCGGACCATTGCCATTTACATTTCCCCAAAAAGTGCTGTTGGTGAACTGTGGACTATTGGCCGAAACTCCGTTTACGAAATATGCGCCGCCGCCATTTGTCGTAGCCGTATTGTTGCAGAAAGTAGTATTTACCACCTTCATCGATGATCCATCACCGGCGAGACCGCCTCCATTGACCGCTGTGTTGCCGTAAAAAATAACATTTTTCAGTACGGGTGGCGTATTATCACCGGCATTGTACATCCCCCCGCCATCGCCGGCTGTTGTATTGCGGAAGAATGCCACATTGCTGAGCATTATGGGAGAAGCATAATTATCAACCCCGCCGCCGCCGGCAAACAAAGAGACATTCCCGCTGATCACCGAATTGCTGACGACCAGTGCGCTGAAATAATTAGCTATACCGCCGCCGCCATAATCCGCGCTGTTGCTGTCAACAGTCACATGATTAATGATTGAGTTGGAGTAGTATGTGCTGATGCCCCCGCCATATCCGTTTGCAGCAGAGTTATGGGTGATAAGCAGGTTCCTGAGGGTTGGTGATGCATATTCCAGATAAATGCCGCCGCCTAAATATGAATCAGATCCATCGCCATCGCGTATAGTGAAACCATCCAGGATCGCCGTGCCGGTCATGGGTGCTGTTGATGCAAATGTGTTATTGATAACCACATTCCCGTTGCCTTTCAATATTGAGGGGTTAGTGGAGTAATTGCGCCGGATAAGCCCTGTATCTGTATTGCGCAGCCCTCCATACATAACTACGCCTTTGACCATTTTGAAAGAATTGCCGGCAGCAGGCTGGTAGGTACCTTTAGCAACCCACACCGTATCGCCTGCAACGAGGGAAGGATCTTTTAATGCGGCTTCCATATTATTGAATGCAGTGCCCCAGCTCATTCCGTCGTGAAGGCCGTTTACATTGGCGCTGTCCACATAGTAACGTGTAAAAGTGGGATACTTGAACTCGTAAGCCCCCTTGTCATAAGCATTACCGGAAGGCCGCGACAGGCCGGTGATATCTTTGGTTGCCGCAGCCGCAATTCCTGCAGACACACCATTAACCGGCGACGGATTATCTGCTGCAATAATTGTTTTACCACTGTTTATTGATGAAGGAAGTATGCCGTATTTCAACTGCAAACCATCATCTGCGTTCATCCAGATACCGTCAGCCCCTGCAGGCAAAGTGTCATTTACGAAAGGAGACAATAGAGCTACTTCATTACCAACCCCGGGCTTCGCAGCCTGCAGCAAGCAGTAAGTGAGAGAATCTGTACCAGCGCCGGATATCGCCGCATTTCCCCAAAATACCGTGTTCGTCGCCTTGATGTACGAAGTCCGTTGCGGGAAATATACGTTCACGAAGAGCAGGTTATCGGCGCTGGTATTATTGCTGAAGGTCGTGTTGGTCATCGTGGCATCTCCATACTGGTTGCTGTAGATAGTTGCAGCCGCACCGCTGGCCCTGTTGGCCCGGAATACCGTATTGGTAAATTTTGAAGAGCACTGATAGTAGTTGTAATAAGCGCCGCCGTTCGTTGCCGTATCATTTTCGAACACTACATTGTTGGCCACAAGGTTTGAGGTTGTCTGCGCCAGGCCGCCGCCGCCCTGGGCTGCCCGGTTATTTTTAAACAACACATGATCCAGATCAAATGTCAGTGGCGCAAGAGTTGCCATGCCACCGCCATTTACAGAAGCTGTATTATTCAGGAAGCTCACATTGTAAAGGGCCATGTGTGTAGGGTAAGAATCGTTACCGCTGCCCACGCATAGCCCGCCACCAGAGCCGTTAGCTACATTATTGCTGAAAATAAGATTGCGCAGTGTGGGCCATGAGCCGGTAAGGTACATGCCGCCACCATCGCCGCCAATGCCGCCCGTGATGGTAAATCCATCCAGCACTACATTCGCATTTATATACTTTCCGCTGCCATAGTAATTATTGTAGATCACCCGGCTGCCATTTCCTTTCAATACTGTTTTGTTGACTGCCCAGTTGCGCTGCTGCATGCTGGTGTCTGTATTGGTGAATCCGCCGTAGATTTTGTTATTTATATTCATCCCGTAAGCCTGACCTGCCGGCGGTTGATAAGTGCCTTTGGCCACCCAGATAGGATTCCCGCTGTTAGAGACTGCTGTATCCAGTGCATCTTCCAGCTTATTGAACGCTGTAGCCCAGCTCAGTCCATTGTGAATGCCGGTAACCCGGGCACTGTCTACATAAATAGTTGGCCCCTGTACGCCGCCTTCATAAGCACCTATATCATACCCACTTCCTATTGGTCTTGGTGTGCCGATTATATCACTTGCAGCGGCCAGCACTATCGCAGCCGGGAAGGCAGAGGCGTTGATTGTTTGTCCCTGATCAATGGGTGCTGCCGGTGCATTGTAATAAAGGCGCAGACCATCATCTGCCGTCATCCAGATGCCATCAGGCCCTGCAGGATTATTGATGTCAAAAAAGGGATTTGCACCGGACGACGCAATGTTGCCAGTGCCGGTATAAGGTGCGGTACCGAAAGAACTACCACTGAAGCAATAATTGATTTCAGTAGACTTGGCAACGCCGGCCAAAAGGATGTCGCCATAATTGTGGTTATAGAATGCGCAATTGGTGACTTTAATGCCCGACTCCTGTGCGTAGAAGCCCTGAAAGGCGCCTTTGTTACTGGCAAAAGTGCAATTGGTAATCACACTATAATTATTGTTGGTGAGCATAGCGCCTCCATAAATGGCTGAGTCACCTATGAACACCACATTGGTCAGCAGCAATGGAGTGGTTATAGTGTTAGCCGTACTGTAAAGGCCGCCACCCAGCGTATTGCTCGCCGTAGAAGTAGAGTAGCAGACGTTTTTACTGAACACTGCATTATTGACTGTCACGGACGAACTGATATTATACATTCCGCCACCCAAAGAAAAGCAGTTGCTGCCACTGGATGACTCTGCCCGGTTATCTGCAAGAACGATATTGGTAAAAACAGGGCTGCTGTTCATATTAAACACAGCACCACCCCGACCCTGAAACCCTGAAGAAATCGCTTTATTTCTTAGGAAGGTCACATTAGTGACGATTGGCGCACCATAATTATTAGACATACCGCCACCGGCAATATAGCCGCCACCGCTGGCAATATTATCGCTGATGATCAGGTTCCGAAGTACCGGTGATGCATAATTGTTATTGATACCTGCGCCGCCGTTGATGTTGCTGCCGCCGGTGATGGTAAAGCCGTCTAAAACGGCTGTATTGAGCAATGGTGCACCTGCACTGTAAAGATTAGCTATTACCCCGGCTCCATTTCCTTTCAGAATGGTAATCCGTGTTTTCCAGTTGCGCTGGCTGATGCCTGTATCTGTATTTGCGAAACCACCGTAGATGGCCACCCCATTCTTCATGCTATAAGTGCTGTAGATACCGGGTTTGTACGTTCCTTTTGCCACCCATACTGTGTCTCCGGCGGAAGCGTTTCCTATGCCATCCTCCAGTCTATTATAAGCCGCAGCCCAGCTGACACCTGTGTAAGTGCCTGAGACATTAGCGCTATCCACATAGCGGCGCGCCGCGCCCGCATTGGTACTGATCAAAAACAGGCAGGCTGCAATCAGCAAATTTATCAGGCTTTGCACAGGCCATTTAGTTTGTTGCGGTTGAAGTGTAAGTTGGCTGGTTTTCATTGATCGGCTGTTTTACCCATGCGTATAATGCGGAATGCCGTGGGATGATAACCCGGCAAGAATGATGGGAATAAGAAAGTGCAAAATTCACCTGATCATGTACCGCATCCTATAGGGGTTACCCCCTGTTTTTCCTGTTTGCTGCCTTTATGATGCTGCAGCATAAAGCGTATCGCCGATATAGCTACTATGAATCAGGGAATTCTGATTATTCGTACAAAAACAATTACTAAATATAACAGTCATCTGCATTGTGAAAAACCCTTTGCTGGCTTTTAAGACTAAGAAGATTATTCTGATACTTTTTATCAACATCTTCCCTGGCACTCTTTTATTGCCGGAATGAATAAGCAAACCTGATAACATTCTAAATGACACAAATAATGGCTAAAAACATCATTTGCCTGTGGTATAACGGCACAGCAGAAGAAGCAGCTAATTTCTATGCTGATACTTTCCCCAATAGTAGCGTGACGGCAGTAAACCCTTCGCCTGCTGATTACCCGGACGGCAAGAAAGGTCAGATACTCACTGTTGAATTCAATGTACTCGGTATTCCTTGTCTGGGTCTTAACGGAGGCTCTGCTTTTAAGCACAGTGAGGCTTTTTCATTCCAGGTGATCACGGAAGATCAGGCCGAGACTGATCGGTATTGGAATGCGATTGTCGGTAATGGTGGTGAAGAGAGTCAGTGCGGATGGTGTAGAGATAAATGGGGAATATCCTGGCAGATTACACCCAAAGTATTAATGGAAGCAACAACGGGTAAAGATCAGGCTGCAGCCAAGCGGGCATTTGAGGCCATGATGAAAATGAAAAAGATCGACGTTGCAGCAATCGACGCGGCTATCCGTAATTATCAGAAGACTGAATAGAAAACTGCCCACATTACATTGGAAGCCACATTATTTTCATCAGTTCATCTTTCATTCGTAACCTCAACCCCATATCTTATTGCCGCTTCGAGGATAGCAGCATTTATATCTTTTAGCGTTTTGAACTTAATGCAATACCCAGTCACACTCGCCTTGCCTAGTTCTTCTCCATACGTTTGGGCTAAGTAGGTCTTATCCTTTATGCCGAGAATGTAAACAGAGATTCCGGTTTTATTAGCGCTCATACCAATTTGATAAAACGCTTTGGTCGTTCCATCAGCATAGTTCATGGTGTGAGATCCATAGCCGATGTTAGGATTAGAAACGATTTTATTTTCACTGTCCCTACCATCCAGGAACCATAATTTACATGCCGGCATTGCCTGCAGAATGATCTGGTGCAACGCTTGCATATCGCTGCGCTTTGGCTCAGGTTGACTGGCGATGTACTCTTTGATTTGCTCCTGTACGTTCATATGAATATCGAATTGGGATCGCTTCTTTACTTCTTCAAATTTCGCTTTGTTTTTAGTTAGCCATTCGTTTGTCTTTCATTTTTCTTTGTAAGTAAGGGCAGGCTTATCTCCACTACGTCAACGTGTTCTTTTATGCAATGATACACTAGGTAACTATTTCACGAAAATAGAAACAGATTTCAAACCCAGGAAATCGCAGGCAAAAACAAAAACCACCGATAATCAGTGGCTTTTATATCAGGTGAACCTGTTGGATTGATTCCGAACCACTGATCGAAATTTTAAAAAATATAAGCATTGTAAAATATTGTCCGAATTGTATGCACATATCTATTTTGTCTCAGGACACGCTTGCACCGCTTGCGGGCAAATCTGAAAGATCGGTAATTTGAAAAGCATTCCGGACGTGCTTTAAGGATCTTGCGCACAGCCAACAAGCAGGCGTCATATAGACGCCATAAAATACCGTGGTTTTCACATACAAATTGCGGGGTTTTCACCTTGATACTGAAAGGTGCCATCACTAATTTGCCAAGAATGCCAGTTATCAATCTAAGACATCGGATAATCATTGGCAAACCTTAATGAAATCCGGATCAATTTACTATTCGGGCTTCAAACGATGCGATGAGACCCGTACATTCTATTCAGCAATAGCTAACCCAAGATAAATAAAACCGGCTCAGAAATTAAGTGAAGCCAACCTGTGATAAATGCGCTTGAGATTGGAGTAAGCATTGCAATTAGTGCGAAAGTATAGAGGGAGTTAGTTGAATACAGCAAGCTATGTACCCGCATAGTTCTTTGAAAGAAAATGCTCTCCTGATGAGCTGGTAAAATGGGGCTGGTAGTAAGGGATAAAAGGAAGATGACTGCCAGCAAAAAGATTCTCACAGTTAGATATGCATACAGGGATTCCGAAAACTGTTACCAGAGTAGGAGCAATAAAAAAATTCAGCATTCAAATGAAGAGAGCTCTCTTTTTCATGGCACTGGCGCTCAGCGCCGCATCTTCTGTCCAGGCACAGATGCCAAAATGGTGCAACCCGCCTGTTTTATTCGATTGGGCAACGCATTCTCAAACCATGACGATCTACGTTGCACCGAACACTGGCGATTATTATGGCTCCAATGGTAGCTACGACGCCAATGGCGACCTCAGAGAGTATACCTTCGGTACATGGACCTATGAAAATCCGAACGTTGGTTTTGGTTCGCCCCTGAACAGTCTGTATACCCGCGAATCAAATATCATCAAAGTTCCGAACACCTGCAATGATTACTACGTGATATACGCCACCTGCAAGGCGGTAGGTACAACTGCCTACGTGCGCTACACAAAACAGCATTGGCAGGGAAGTGGCAATTTTTGGTATGATGATAACGTTCAGCGGTATCTGGACCTGACGCAGGTATCCGGTTCTGGCTGGTGTAATCTTGCTATTTCAAAGCAATTGCCAAACAAAAACCGGTACCTGTTTATCTCCGGCACGAATGGGCTGGGCAAATATCTCATTGATAATGACAAAATTTCTTTTGTTTCAATGGTTACCAGCAGTTCATCCAATATATATCGTGGAGAAGAAGGAGAATTGTATGAATCCGGCAGTGGCTATAAATATGCGACCGGTGGTTATGCGAGCACCAGCGAAGAAAAAATAGGAGTGATCACTATGGATGCCAATGGCAATTACGTGTCTCAGCAGAGCTATTCCGGCGTTGGCAAGGTACACGGGATTGAGTTCGTAGATAATGACCATATCCTGTTTTCCAGCACTTCAGGCATTGGTCTGCTGACCCTTTCCACCAGTTCTGTGAGCTACCTTTCTAACACGGGAAGCTGTCGTAATGCGCATATCGAGAAAGCCATCGATGGTAAATATTATACCCTCGGCACATCCGGCAGCGATTTGAAACTGGTAGAGCTGAACCCATCAACATTGACGACCACGTTTACCAGCTACACCTATAACAGCATCATTAAATCTCCTGCAGATCCCAATGTACATACTCTCGTAGACCAGGTAGATAATGAGAATTATGTGACAGCGGAGTACAGGGCCGACCTGATTTCCAAAGATGACCCCAGCGATATCGGCACCGAGCCCAACGGTCTTTCTTCCAACATCTGGGCCAGCGATGATATCTGGAACGTGCGCGACTCAACCAGTCCGCCGCTCGTACACCAGAACCCCGGCTATACCGGCATCGGCAATGTTATGAAGCTGCGCATCACCAACGCGGGCTGCGTCACCTCCGCACCGAGCCACGCCAAAATGTACTGGACCCTCGGCGCCACGGGAGAGGCATGGCCCAATGCCTGGACCGGCACCCCTTTGTGCGCCGGACAGCCCAATGGCGGCGGCGAGCTGACCACCCCTTACGGCACCACCACCTATGCGTCGGGACTGGGATTTAATATAGGCGCCCTGGCACCCGGTCAGAGTCAGATTCTGGAATCCAAATGGCAGCCGGTAGATCCGGCCATCTATTCCTGCACCGGCATTACCCTGGGCCTGAACCCGATGATCTGTTTCCTCGGGAGGATCGTGGATGCGGCGGACCCGATGTATAATGAAACCAATGGCTCTATCAGCGCGAATGTGCGCAATAACAACAATATCGTTACCCGCAATACGACGCTGGTAAACCTTCCCGGTAACTTCCTCAGGGTGATACACGGCGGCGGCGGCGTGCTGGTAAGCAATAACCTCAGCGAAGCTACAGCGTTCAATATCAGCATACGGAATGTGCCGGGCAGCGGCGGTAGCGGAACCCCGTTCAGCAATCTGGGCGATGTGACCCTTCAGGTGTCCCAGAATTTTTATGACTCCTGGCGGATCGGCGGTGGCAGCACCGTCGGCCTGAGACTCATAGATCCGCAGTCCCATACCTTCCGTGTGACTGATATCGCCAATGCGACGTTCAACAATGTGATGATCGGGGCCAGTGAGGTGATGAGCATGCAGGCTGATTTCTCCCTGACCGCACCGACAGGCATCCGGGATACGTACGTATTCGACATCAGCCAGACCAGCCTGCAGGACGATCAGGACCACAGCAGCCACTGCAGCTATATCGTCAGCATCACCGATGAGGAAGATGGCGGCAGTGATGGCGGGGATGGCAAGAAGACTGCCACGGGCATTGGCTCCATAGCGGTTGCCGGCAATGCTGCTGTCACCGTTACACCGAATCCTGCACAGGATGTGCTGAACCTGAGCATTACGAGCACGGCTAAAGATGTGGTGACTGTTGAGGTGTTTGATATTATGGGCAGAACCGCAGTTAAATCCTTCAGGGATTATGCTGTTCAGCAAGGAACGACCAGCCTTCAGCTGCCGGTCAGCGATTTGGCTAATGGCATGTACCTGGTCCGTATCACCGGCACGCACATCAGCAGCTATTCGAAGATCGAAGTCCGTCACTAATCCTTAAGTCTGCAACAGCAGCAGCAAAGAACAAGGCCACCTGTAAAAATAGGTGGCCTTTTCTTATTAAGATGTTTATGGCAGTTTAATCATCTGACACTATAATTCAGTTTTAATCTTAGTACATTTCTTTTTGACCTCTTCTACTTCTGATAAATTGGGGTAGGTCGCTCATCTATAGCAATGTCTTTTTCTGGGATCACTTTAAAAACTTGTAGAGATGATAAAAAGTTAAGTGAGTTGCAGGCTATCTTACTATTTATGTAAGCGAACAAATTCAGCAACTCCTTTCTAAAAGCCTGGTCTGTATCCATC